>NZ_CP150082.1:1040000-4937209 GCF_045345995.1 Aminobacter sp. P9b
CGAAACCGACACTGGTGGACTGGTAGAGTATACCAAGGCGCTTGAGAGAACTATGCTGAAGGAACTCGGCAAATTGCACGCGTAACTTCGGAAGAAGCGTGACCCTTTCATGCGCAAGCATGTGGAGGGTGGCACAGACCAGGGGGTAGCGACTGTTTATCAAAAACACAGGGCTCTGCGAAGTCGCAAGACGACGTATAGGGTCTGACGCCTGCCCGGTGCTGGAAGGTTAAGAGGAGAGGTGCAAGCTTTGAATCGAAGCCCCAGTAAACGGCGGCCGTAACTATAACGGTCCTAAGGTAGCGAAATTCCTTGTCGGGTAAGTTCCGACCTGCACGAATGGCGTAACGACTTCCCCGCTGTCTCCAGCATAGACTCAGTGAAATTGAATTCCCCGTGAAGATGCGGGGTTCCTGCGGTTAGACGGAAAGACCCCGTGCACCTTTACTATAGCTTTACATTGGCATTCGTAGTGGCATGTGTAGGATAGGTGGTAGGCTTTGAAGCCAGGGCGCCAGCCTTGGTGGAGCCACCCTTGAAATACCACCCTTATCTCTATGGATGTCTAACCGCGGCCCGTTATCCGGGTCCGGGACAATGTATGGTGGGTAGTTTGACTGGGGCGGTCGCCTCCTAAAGAGTAACGGAGGCGCGCGATGGTGGGCTCAGACCGGTCGGAAATCGGTCGTCGAGTGCAATGGCATAAGCCCGCCTGACTGCGAGACTGACAAGTCGAGCAGAGACGAAAGTCGGTCATAGTGATCCGGTGGTCCCGTGTGGAAGGGCCATCGCTCAACGGATAAAAGGTACGCCGGGGATAACAGGCTGATGACCCCCAAGAGTCCATATCGACGGGGTTGTTTGGCACCTCGATGTCGACTCATCGCATCCTGGGGCTGGAGCAGGTCCCAAGGGTATGGCTGTTCGCCATTTAAAGCGGTACGTGAGTTGGGTTCAGAACGTCGTGAGACAGTTCGGTCCCTATCTGCCGTGGGTGTAGGAATATTGAAAGGATCTGTCCCTAGTACGAGAGGACCGGGATGGACGGATCTCTGGTGGACCTGTTGTGGCGCCAGCCGCATAGCAGGGTAGCTATATCCGGACGGGATAACCGCTGAAGGCATCTAAGCGGGAAACCCACCTTAAAACGAGTATTCCCTGAGAACCGTGGAAGACGACCACGTTGATAGGCCGGGTGTGGAAGTGCGGCAACGCATGAAGCTTACCGGTACTAATAGTTCGATAGGCTTGATCGTTCTCATTCCTAATGCTCATCGCTGCCGAAAGGCAGGATGAAAAGGCACACAAAGACCAGCGAACAGCCCGAGAGGCACCCGACAGTTCCGCTGTCGACGCCTCTTGACGCTCCTTCGCTCAAAAAGCTTCTCGAACAACGTGCGTTTTGCCGACCTGGTGGTTATGGCGGAGCGGCTGCACCCGATCCCATTCCGAACTCGGCCGTGAAACGCTCCAGCGCTGATGGTACTTCGTCTCAAGACGCGGGAGAGTAAGTCGCTGCCAGGTCTGCCAAACGCACGTTAAATCCACGCATCGCAACGCGATGTTGCAATCTTCTCGATACAAACCAAGGCCCGCCAACGGGTAGACGGGCCGCGCAAGCGGCCCTTTCCATTGGCAGCAGCCTGAAATCCTCGCAATCAGGTGGGCAAATGCCTACATGAAGCAAGGAATCGCCGGAATATCCGCAAGCACAGCTTGCGAAAATGGTGGCGCGGGGTGGAGCAGCCCGGTAGCTCGTCAGGCTCATAACCTGAAGGTCACAGGTTCAAATCCTGTCCCCGCAACCAAATAACAAAACGCCCGTGTCAGAAATGACGCGGGCGTTTTGCTGTTCAACTGCCGGTGACGCGCCGATCGGAACCGCAGCAAAACCCCGCAAGCACGCAAACGCCGACAAAGCCGGGCAAAAAAGACAAAATCCTGGCTCCAAAATCAAAAAGGCCCGCACGGTGAAAACCGGCGGGCCTTTGTCGTATCACGCGCCGGCTTCAGCCAGCGGAGCGCTTCACTTCTGCCAGGCTGCGAACGGCGCCGGGCACGACCGGCGTGCCGCGCTGCGTCGAGGCGATCGCGGCGAAGGTCAGCCCAAGGCTCCGCAGATTGGCCCGGGCGCCGTTGAGCGGCTCGCGGCCGTCTTCGATGGCTGACAAAAGCTCTCCCATCGTGCCGGCAAAACCGTCGTTGAACCAGCTGCCTGCGAGTGCGGGCCGTGCCGTGCCGGCCATGGTCGTCAATTCCACCGCCTGAATGCCGAGGTCGGGGCCGGTGCTCGACAGGCTGCCTCCAGTGCCGGCGATGTAGCTGCGGTCCTGCGGGCCGAAGGGCGTCGCCCCGTCGAAGGCCAGAGAAGCCTGCCCACCGTCGAATTCGACAAGCGCCTGGGCGAGTAGCGGCGAAAGAAAAGTGAGCAGTCGATGGGCCGGCATCGTGTCTTGGCGGTGACCGCTCCAATGCCAGAGGCTGATTCCAGGTGCCTTGCGGTCATGAAAAAGGCCCGCGCGAAGCGGGCCTGATCATGTGGCAAAGGCTGGTCAGAGAGGCTTCTCCGGCCAGCCTGCCGGGCTCTCAGGAGCCGGTAATGAAGGGCATCAATTCGTGGGCGCCGCGATAGATCATCTCGCCGGCAACATAGAGGATGATCGCCAGGCCGACATAGGCGATCCAGCGATGCTTCTGCAGCAGGTTGGCGATGAAGCTCGCGGCAATGCCCATCAATGCGATCGACAGGACAAGACCGAAGACCAGAACGTTGGGATGGTCGCGCGCAGCGCCGGCGACGGCGAGCACATTGTCGAGCGACATGGACACGTCGGCGATGAGGATCTGCCAGGCTGCCTGGCCAAGGGTCTTGCGCGGGGCAGCACCTGCAACCTTGCCGTCCTTGTCGATGTCGCTTTCCGAAAGCGCCTCGATGGCCTGCGTTTCCTCGGCGTGGTTCTGGCGAAGCTCGCGCCACATCTTCCAGCACACCCACAACAGCAGCACGCCGCCGGCAAACAGCAGGCCGACGATCTGCAGCAACTGGGTCGTTGCGGCGGCAAAACCGATGCGCAGCACGGTCGCTGCGACAATGCCGATGAGAATGGCCTTTGCGCGCTGGTCCTTGGGCAGGCCCGCTGCGGCAAGGCCGATGATGATCGCGTTGTCACCCGCCAGGACCAGGTCGATCATGATCACCTGGAATAGAGCGGTCATTGCTTCGGGAGTGAAAAATTCTGTCATGCGGCACCCTTTGCTTTCAGCTGGGGGCGGCGCGGCTTGCAATCATAGCCGTAGGCAGCGCGGATTCCGCGCGTGTCAAAAAGTGCTGCTACAGCGTAGGGATTTCAAAAGCCAGGCCACCCGGATTGGAACGTCCAGTCCGACATCACAGTCCTGATGGACTGCCAGAGGGGCCCGGCCTGGTAGCGACTAGCTAATTGCCGGACGCGAGAAACTCAAGGCCAAATTTCGCAATGCAGAGCGGATTGGCGGCGATTAGCTGACCTCCCGGCGTGACGAGGGCACACACCCCATGGTACGCACGTCCTTCATGGCAGTGTGCAGGAGCGCGCGTGATAAGCCCGGAACAATTTCTGTCGTCGGTATTCTGGGCGCGGGAACTGCCGGAGGATGAGCGTGAGCGTGCGCGTCGCGGCATCATGTTGCGCACCCTTGAGCCGGGGACCTATTTCATCCATCGCGGCGATCGCATCGACAACTGGATCGGCGTCGTCAGTGGACTGTTGCGGCTGGGTTCGATCACCACCTCGGGCAAGGCCGTGACCTATGCCGGCCTGCCGCCGAGCTGCTGGTTCGGCGAAGGCTCGCTGCTCAAGGACGAGCCACGCCAGTATGACGTCCTTGCCCTGCGGCGTACGCAGGTGGCGCTACTCAACCGCTCGACATTTTTCTGGCTCTTCGAAAACAGCGTCGCCTTCGACCGGCTGCTGGTGCGGCTCATCAACGAGCGGCTCGGGCAGTTCATTGCGCAGGTCGAGCATGATCGCACGCTCGATTCGACGGGCAAGGTGGCGCGCAGCCTGGCCTCGCTGTTCAACCCGGTGATCAGTCCCTTCGTCGGCTCGCACATCGACATCAGCCAGGAGGAGATCGGCTTGCTGGCCGGCGTGTCGCGGCCTGTCGCCAACCGAATCCTGCAAGAACTGGAAAAGGCCGGCTTGCTCCGCAATGAGAGCGGCGGCGTTACGATCCTGGATCTGGAAAAGCTGCGCGGCTACGGCGAGTAGCGCGGCCGCCGCTGTGGCGCGTGGTTTATGAAGGTCTATGATTTCAAAGGGTTAGGCGTGCAATTGCGCCCAAGGCGCATGAGGCCGGTACCCAAGACTGAACATTGGCGTCCTGTCTGTCAAGCCAGCCCTTGAAAAAGCCTGCCAAGGTTGCGAGCTTCGATCCAACGACCGGGAACACCCGGCGATCTACGAGGGAACAAACGGGAGGCGTGCCTTTGGCACAAGGGAGCGTAACGCGCGAGCTCGATACGTTTGCCAAGCTGCTGTGCGAGCATGCTCGCCTGCGGCCCAGCCGCCCGGCGATGCGTCACAAGGATCTCGGCATCTGGCGGACATGGGACTGGAGCGAGCTGGCCCAAACCATCCGCGCCTATGCCGCCGGCTTGCAGCAACTCGGCCTGGAGCGCGGCGCGACCATCGCCGTCATCGGCGCGAACCGGCCGGCCATGTACTGGACCATTCTCGCCGCGCAATGGCTGGGGGCGATCCCCGTGCCGGTCTATGCCGATGCGGTGGCGGACGAGATGGCCTATGTGCTCGACCACGCCGACGTCGCCTTTGCGGCGGTGCAGGATCAGGAGCAGGTCGACAAGCTGATCTCGGTCCAGGACCGCGTGCCCAAGCTCCGCACCGTTCTCTATGACGAGCCGCGCGGCTTGCGCGACTACGATCACAGCCGGCTCCATGCCATCGGCGGCATCATCGAGCAGGGCCGCGAGCTTCTGCGGACCGATCCGGCTGCTGCAAGGGCGGTCGATGCCGAGCGGGATCGTGGTCAGGCCAGCGACATCTCCATCATCCTGTATACCTCCGGCACGACAGGCCGATCCAAGGGTGTGCTGCTGACCGCCGGCGGCTCTATCGCGGCGGCGCGCGATACCGTCACCTTCGACAAGCTCACCGACCGCGACGAAGTGCTCGCCTACCTGCCACTGGCCTGGGTCGGCGATCACTACCTCAACTACGCCCAGTCTATGGTCGCGGGCTTCTGCGTCGCTTGTCCCGAAAGCCGGGAAACGGCGGAAGCCGACACGCAGGAGATCGGACCGAGCTTCTATTTCGCGCCGCCGCGCGTGTTCGAGACGCTGCTGACCCGGATCACCATCCGCATGGAGGATGCCGGAGCGCTCAAGCGCGGTATGTTCAATTACTTCATCGGCGTAGCCAGGCGTTGGGGTGAAAAGATCCTCGACGGCGAGACCGTGCCGCTCGGCGCCCGCCTCGGCTACGTGATCGGGAACCTGCTGGTTTACGCGCCGCTGAAGAACGTGCTCGGCTTTTCCCGCATTCGCGTCGCCTACACGGCCGGCGAGGCAATCGGACCGGACCTGTTTTCCTTCTACCGGTCGCTTGGCCTCAACCTGAAGCAGCTCTACGGCCAGACCGAGGCCTTTCTCTATGTCACCGCGCAGCCCGACGGGCAGATCCGCGCCGGCACGGTCGGGCCGGCGACGCCCAATGTCGAGATCCGCATCGCCGACGATGGCGAGGTGCTCTATCGCTCGCCTGGCCAGTTCGTCGGCTATTACAAGGACGCTGAACGCACGGCAGAAACGGTCACCCCGGAAGGTTACGTGAAGACAGGCGACGCCGGCTTCTTCGATCCCGACGGCCACCTCACCATCATCGACCGCGCCAAGGATGTCGGCAAGTTGAGCTCGGGCGCGCTGTTCGCGCCGAAATACATCGAAAACAAGCTGAAATTCTTCCCCAACATCAAGGAAGCCGTTGCCTTCGGGCAGGACCGCGACTTCGTCACGGTCATGGTCAACATCGACCTGACGGCGGTCGGCAACTGGGCGGAACGCAAGAACATCGCCTACGGCTCCTACCAGGAGCTGGCGCAGCGCCCCGAGGTCTATGAAATGTTCACCGGTCACGTCGCCGAGGTGAACCGGGCACTGGCCGCCGAGCCGCGCATGGCGGCGGCGCAGATCAAGCGCTTCCTTATCCTGCACAAGGAACTCGACGCCGACGACGGCGAGATGACGCGCACGCAGAAGGTGCGGCGCGGCTTCATTGCCGAACGCTACAAGCCTCTGGTCGACGCGCTCTACAATGGCTCGGAGGCCTCCGACATCTCGACCGAAGTGACCTTCGAGGACGGCCGCAAGGGTATCATATCCGCCAGGGTCCGCATCGCCGAGGCTGAGGTTGCGCAAGTCGCCAAGCTTGGGGTCGCCGCATGAACGTCGCACCCGAAACACTGCTGGCGGTCGATGGCGTATCGCTGTCCTTCGGCGGGGTGAAGGCCATCACCGATGTGTCCTTCGACATCCGCAAGGGCGAGATCCGCGCCATCATCGGCCCCAACGGCGCCGGCAAGACCTCGATGCTGAACGTGGTCAACGGCTTCTACCACCCCCAGCACGGCCGCATCACCTACAAGGGCAAGACCCGTCCGCGCATGCGGCCCTATCAGGCCGCGAGCCAGGGCATCGCCCGCACCTTCCAGAACGTGGCGCTGTTCCGCGGCATGAGCACGCTCGACAACATCATGGTCGGCCGCACGCTGAAGATGCACCGCGGTCTGTTGTGGCAGATGCTGCGCTACGGCCCGGCGATGCGCGAGGAGATCGAGCACCGGCGCGTGGTCGAAGACATCATCGATTTCCTGCAGATCGAGGCGATCCGCAAGACGCCGGTCGGCAAGCTGCCCTACGGCCTGCAGAAGCGCGTCGAGCTTGGCCGTGCGCTGGCGATGGAGCCGGAGCTCTTGCTGCTCGACGAGCCGATGGCCGGCATGAACATCGAGGAGAAGGAGGACATGTGCCGCTACATCCTCGATCTCAACAAGCATTTCGGTACCACCATCGCCCTGATCGAGCACGACATGGGCGTGGTGATGGACCTGTCGGACCGCGTGGTGGTGCTCGAATACGGGCACAAGATTGCCGACGGCACGCCCGAAGTGGTCAAGGCCGATCCCAAGGTCATCGAGGCCTATCTCGGCGTGGGGCACTGACCATGCCGGTGTCTGGTGGAGGAGGAAAAATCCGCATGAACACGAGACGCAGGGCAGCGGAGACGACGGCAGGCGGCTTGGCATGTCGCCAGGCCTGTCCGACGCGCCGGGCCGGCTGAGGAGGGAGACCGATGCTCTACAACATCTTCATCGACCCCTTCGTGCAGATGGTGCAGATGCCCGACCTTTTGGTCCAGACCCTGTGGGAGGGGCTGGTGTCGGGCGTCCTCTATGCGCTGATCGCCCTTGGCTTCGTACTCATATTCAAGGCGTCGGGCGTGTTCAACTTCGCCCAGGGCATCATGGTCGTGTTTTCAGCGCTTACCCTCGTCGGCTTCTACGAGAAGTTTTCGGCCGCGGGCTTTTCCGGCCACACCGCGGCCTTCGTCGCGCTGATCCTGACGGCGGGCGTGATGTTCGTGCTGGCGATGCTGGTCGAGCGCGTCGTGCTGAGGCCGCTGGTCAACCAGCCCGACATCATCTTGTTCATGGCGACGTTCGGCGTCACCTATGTGCTGATCGGCTTCGGCGAGATGGTGTTCGGCGGCGACCCCAAGCAGATGATCGCCAGCGAGCTGTTCCTGCCCAGCGGCTCGGTCGACGTCGAGATGCTCGGCGGCCTTGTCAGCTTCCAGAAGATCGACATCGCCGCCGCCGTCATCGCCTCCGTGATGATCGTCGGGCTCGCCCTGTTCTTCCAGAAGACCCGCATCGGCCGGGCCTTGCGCGCCGTTGCCGACAGCCACAAGGCAGCGCTTTCGGTCGGCATATCGCTCAACCAGATCTGGGTTATCGTCTGGTTCGCCGCCGGCCTGGTCGCACTGGTGACCGGCATCATGTGGGGCGCCCGTTCCGACGTCTCCTTCGCGCTCGAGATCGTGGCGCTCAAGGCGCTGCCGGTGCTGGTGCTGGGCGGGCTGACCTCGGTGCCCGGCGCGATCGTCGGCGGGCTGATCATCGGCATCGGCGAAAAGCTCGGCGAATTCTACTGGGGCCCCCTGCTCGGCGGCGGCATCGAGAGCTGGTTTGCTTACGCCATAGCCCTGCTGTTCCTGCTGTATCGGCCGCAGGGTCTGTTCGGCGACAAGATAATCGAGCGGATCTGACACCATGTTCTATCGCGAGACGGGCCAGTTCAAGCAAAGCTACGCGGCCGACCAGGCAGTGTTCCCGATCCTGCAGGACCGGTTCGGCCTGGCCTTCATCCTGCTCATCGCCTTCGTCGCGGTGCCCCTGTTCGGCAACGAGTTCTTGCTTGCCTCGGTGATGGTGCCGTTCCTGATCCTGTCGTTGGGCGCAATCGGGCTCAACATCCTTGTCGGCTACACCGGACTGCTCTCCCTCGGCTCGGCCGCCTTCATGGGCGTCGGCGCCTATTCGGCCTACAAGCTGTCGACCATCTTTCCAGGCGTCAACATCCTGGTCTGGATCCTCTGCTCGGGCTTCTTCGCCGCAGGCATCGGCGTGCTGTTCGGCCTGCCGTCGCTGCGCATCAAGGGCTTCTACCTGGCGGTCGCGACGCTGGCCGCGCAGTTCTTCCTGCAGTGGTGCTTCGTGCGCATCAGCTGGCTCTACAACGACAATCCGTCCGGAGCCATCGAAGTGCCGGCCCGCACGCTGTTCGGCCTGGCCATCACCGGCCCCTCCGCGACGCCCGTCACGCGCTACCTCGTGGTGCTGGTCATCGTCGTCGTCATGACCCTGCTCGCTTCCAACATCGTCCATGGCAGGATCGGCCGCACCTGGATGGCGGTGCGCGACATGGACATTGCAGCGCAGCTGATGGGCATCCGGCTGCTGCCGGCAAAGCTGCTGGCGTTTGCGGTGTCGTCCTTCTACTGCGGTGTTTCGGGCGCGCTCATGGTCTTCCTCTGGCTCGGGGCCGCCGAGCCGTCCGCCTTCGACATCAAGCTGTCGTTCTTGCTGCTGTTCATGGTCATTATCGGTGGCCTCGGCTCGATGATCGGCAGCTTCTTTGGCGCAGCGCTGATCCACATCCTGCCGATCGTCATCCGCATGCTGCCCGAGGCGCTTGGCCTGCCCATTGCTGCCGCAACGGTGGAGCACCTGACGTATCTGATCGTCGGCGCCCTCATCATCTTTTTCCTGATCGTCGAACCGCACGGCCTCGCGCGGCTCTGGCAGATCGCCAAGCAGAAGCTTCGTGTGTGGCCCTTCCCTTACTAGGGGCCATGCACAAGACGGAAATGCAAAAGAAGTAGGGAGGAGAACGAAATGTCGCTCAAGAACTGGCTATACGCACTTTCTGCAGCAGCATCGCTGACCTTGCCGGCCGTGCACGGCGCGCAGGCCCAGGAAGAATCGATCTACGTGCCGCTGTTCACCTATCGCACCGGCCCGTTTGCCGGGTCCGGAACGCCGATCGCCAACGGCATGCACGACTACCTGACGCTTCTCAACGAGCGCGACGGCGGCATCGGCGGCGTCAAGCTGATCGTTGAGGAGTGCGAGACCGGCTACGACACCAAGAAGGGCCTCGAATGTTATGAATCGGTGAAGCCCAAGAAGCCGGTGATCGTCAATCCGTGGTCGACAGGCATCACCTTGCCGCTGATCCCCAAGGCCGCCGTGGACAAGATCCCGGTGCTATCGATGGCCTACGGCCTGTCGGCCTCGGCCAAGGGCGACACCTTCCCATGGATCTTCAACCCGCCGGCAACCTACTGGGACGGCTTCACCCAGATCCTGCAATACATCGCCACCCAGGAAGGCGGCGGCATCGACAAGCTCAAGGGCAAGAAGATCGGCTACATCTATCTCGATGCCAGCTTCGGCCGCGAGCCGCTGCCGCTGATCGAGCAGCTGTCGAAGGAACTCGGCTTCGAGGCCAAGCTCTATCCGGTGGCCGCCGCCGACATGCAGAACCAGTCGTCGCAGTGGCTGAGCGTTCGCCGCGACAAGCCCGACTACATGATCCTCTACGGCTGGGGCGCGCTGAATGCCACCGCCGTCAAGGAAGCGGTGAAGACCAACTACCCGATGGAGAAGTTCATCTCGATCTGGTGGCCGAGCGAGGATGACGCCAAGGGTGCCGGAGACGGCGCAAAGGGCTTCAAGACGCTGAACTGGCATGCCGTGGGCGCGGACTTCCCGCTTCTCGCCGACATCCAGAAGCACGTCGTCGATGCCGGCAAGAGCCAGGTTTCTGGCAAGGACAAGGTCGGCCAGGTTCTCTACAACCGCGGCATCTACAATTCGATGCTGATCGCCGAGGCCATCCGCAAGGCGCAGGAGATCACCGGCAAGAAGGCGGTCACCGGCGAGGACGTTCGCCGCGGCCTGGAAGGCCTCAGCATCGATGAGGCGCGGCTCAAGGAAATCGGCCTCGAAGGCTTCACCGGTGCGGTCAAGCTTTCCTGCGCCGACCACAACGGCCACTTCTCGACCTTCGTCCAGAGCTGGAACGGCACCACCTACGAGAAGGTGTCCGACTACATCGCGCCGATGAGCGACAAGGTCGGGCCGCTGCTCGATGCCGACGCCAAGGCCTATGCCGAGAAGAACGCACCGTGGCCGGCCCGCGCCGAGGCCTGCGACGCCTCGTAAGGCTGCAGCTTGAACCCTGTCCCTTCCCCGTCAGGGGGAGGGACCTTTGTCCCGGAGCTTGCTGATGTCTGAACATGCTTCCAACGCGGTCGAGCCGGCCCGCCCGATGCTGTCGGTTAACAACATCGAGGTGATCTACGATCACGTCATCCTCGTCCTCAAGGGCGTGTCCCTCACTGTCCCGCAGGGCGGCATCGTCGCCATCCTCGGCGCCAATGGCGCCGGCAAGACGACGACGCTGAAGGCGATCTCAAATCTTCTGCATGCCGAGCGCGGCGAGGTCACCAAGGGCTCGATCGAGTTCGACGGCGAACGTGTCGACAGCCTCAGCCCGAACGAGCTGGTGCGGCGCGGCTGCATCCAGGTGATGGAGGGGCGGCACTGCTTCGGCCATCTCAGCATCGAGGAAAACCTGCTCACCGGTGCCTTCACGCGGCGCGACGGCAACCGCGCCATCCGTGACGACCTCGACATGATCTACGCCTACTTCCCCCGGCTGAGGCAGCGGCGGTCTTCGATGGCCGGCTACACCTCGGGCGGCGAGCAGCAGATGTGCGCCATCGGCCGCGCCATGATGAGCCGTCCCAAGATGATCCTGCTCGACGAGCCGTCGATGGGGCTCGCGCCGCAGGTGGTCGACGAGATCTTCGAGATCGTCAGGGACCTGAACGACAAGCAGGGCGTGTCGTTCCTGGTGGCCGAGCAGAACACCAACATGGCGCTGAAATACGCCACCTACGGCTACATCATGGAAACCGGCCGCATCGTCATGGATGGCGACGCCGCCTCGTTGCGCGACAACGAGGACGTCAAGGAATTCTATCTCGGCATTGGCGGCGAGGGCCGCAAGTCGTTCCGCGAGGTCAAGAGCTACAAGCGGCGCAAGCGCTGGCTGGCCTGAACCGCGTCATTTTCCGGGTGTTGCGCGGTCATGCCCGCTGGGTGGCGCGCCCTCATCGTCCAGAACCTAGGTGAACCATGGTCACGAACGCACATTACGATGCCGCGGAAACCCAGGACCCGGCCGTCCGCGAGGCGGCACTTTTTGCTAGGCTGCGGTCGCTGCTCGATGGCGCGCAAGCCAGCGCGCCGGCCCTGCGCCAACAGCTCGAGGGGAGTGAGGTTGCGAGCCTCGTCGACCGTGCAGCGCTCCAGCAGGTGCCGGTCATCCGCAAGGGCGACCTGATTGCCCTGCAGGCCAAGGATCCGCCCTTCGCCGGCTTGTCGCCCGTCAGGCCTGGCGCGCTGAAGCGCCTGCTTGTCTCACCGGGGCCGATCTTCGACCCCGAAGGCCGCGACGACGACTGGTGGGGTGCGGCGCGGGCCCTTTTCGCGGCCGGCATGCGTCGGGAAGACATCGTCCACAACGCCTTCAGCTACCACCTGACACCGGGCGGCCACATGATGGAATCGGGTGCCCATGCGCTCGGCTGCGCGGTGATCCCCGCCGGTGTCGGCAACACCGATCAGCAGGTCGAGGCGGTCGTAGCGCTCAAGCCGTCCGGCTATATAGGCACGCCCGACTTCCTCAAGATCCTGCTCGACCGCATGAGTGCCACCGGTGCCGTCAGTCCGTTCCGCCACGCCTTGGTATCGGGTGCCGCGTTCCCGGCCTCGCTGCAGCAGGAGATCGCCGGCGCCGGCATCGACGCCTATCAGGCCTATGCCAGCGCAGAACTCGGCGTCGCCGCCTATGAAACCACGGCGCGCTCGGGCCTGGTGGTCAACGAGGGACTGATCGTCGAGATCGTGCGCCCGGGCACCGGCGAGGCTGTGGCCGATGGCGAGGTTGGCGAGGTCGTGGTCACACGCCTCGTCCCGGAATATCCCTTGCTGCGTTTCGGCACCGGCGACCTGTCGCGGGTGCTCTCCGGCCTCAGCTCCTGCGGCCGTACCAACATGCGGCTCGCCGGCTGGATGGGCCGCGCCGACCAGCGCACCAAGGTCAAGGGCATGTTCGTCGACCCGGCTCAGGTTGCCGCCATCGGACGCAGGTTTCCCGCCCTCGGCCGGCTTCGCCTCGTCGTCGGCCGCGACGGCGCACAGGACACGATGCTGCTCAAGGTCGAAGCCGGCGCGGCCAGCGACGAACTCCGTGCGGAGCTCGAGGCGGCATTGCAGGCCGCGACCAAGATGAAGGGCTGGGTCGAGATCGTCGCCCTTGGCAGCCTGCCCAATGACGGCAAGGTCATCGCCGACGACCGTCCGGTCGAATAGTCCCCGGCAGCCGCGGCCTCAGTAGGCCGTCCGGTAGATCGACAGGATGTCGCCTCGCGCCAGTTCGCGCGGGTTGTTGTCGAGCAGACGGCGGATGGCGAAGGCGTCGTCTGCCATCGTCTCCAGGTCGTTCTCCGGCACGCCGAGCTGGGACAGCCTCATCTCGATGCCGAGCGAGGCGCAATAGTCATGCGTCGACCCGAACACGTCCTGCACGGCATGGGCCTCCGGCAGCCCGAGGGCCGACAGGATATGGCTCGTCTTTTCCGAGGCCGCCGGTAGGTTGAAGGCGAGCACATGCGGGAAGATCAGCGCGTTGGCCGCACCATGGGCGATGTGCCAGCGCGTGCCCAGCGGATAGGCGAGCGCATGGCCGCCGGCGGTGTTGACCGGGCCGAGGCAGAAGCCGCCATAGAGCGAGGCGAGCGCCAGCCCGGCGCGGGCCTCGACGTCGCTGCCGTCCTTCACCGCGCGGGCGAGATAGCGGCCGACCAGCTTCACGCCTTCCAGCGCGTAGAGGTCGATCATCGGATGCGCCTTCTTGTTGGTGTAGGCCTCGACGCAATGGGCCATGGCATCGACGCCGGTGGCGGCGGTGACGGCCGGTGGCACGGTCATCGTCAGCGCCGGGTCGACGACGGCGATGTCGGCCAGCATTTCGATGCTTTCGACGGCGAGCTTGGCCTGCGTTACGGGATCGGTGACGAGGGCGCGAATGCCGGCCTCGCTGCCGGTGCCCGACGTCGTCGGCACCTGAGCGAGCGCGACCCGGCGCTTGGCCGCCTTGCCGACGCCGACGATGTCCTGCAGCCGCTGCCCGCTACCGGCCATCACCGAGACGAGCTTGGCGAGATCCATCGCGCTGCCACCGCCGAAACCGACGATCAGGTCGGCTTGCGACAGCGCGGCAAGTTCCAGCACTTTTTCGAGATTGGGCAGGTCAGGCTCGGGGCGCACTTCGCCGAAGACGACGGTTTCGATGCCGAGATCGAGTGTCGCCACGCGCGTGGCGTTGAAGGCGTCGGCAACGACGAGTGCCTTCTTGACGTTGCGCGCCTTCACCCAGCCGGCAAGCCGCGAAACCACGCCGGGACCGAATTCGATGACCGGAGGCCGAACGATCGAGATGGGCGTGCTGAGACCGGTCATCGTCTATGCTCCTGCTGGATTTGGTCGCCGCGATCACGCATCAGCTGTCGGCCGGGGAGAGGCGGACGTATTTGATGGCGCGGCGGAAATAGGTGAAGGCGACGTGGATCGTCCCGTCCGGGGTCGCGAGGATCGACGGGTAGGAGAACTCGCGGTTCAGCCCGTCCTTGGAATTGTTGGTCAGGCAGAAGCCATCGCCGGTCTCGAGGTCGATCCGCTCGCCGAAGGTTGCGCCGCCATCGGACGAGAAGGCGAGGCTGAGCGGCGCGCGCGGCACGCCCCAGACGGCCTTGCGGCCCTCCGGCTCGGCAGCAGGCTCGGTCGCGACCGGCTCGTCGCCCTCGATCTCGTCATAGAGCGAAAGGCGCCGGTCATCCGACATCGACGCATTGGCGTGGTTGTACACGATGGCAATGCGGCCATCGCCTGTTCGCACGGCCTGGACCGACGAATTATTGTTGGGCAGCTCGGTCGTTTCAGGGGCGCTCCAACGGCGGCCGCCGTCATGCGAGCGGCTGCGCAGCACCTGCTCGGAGAAGCGGTTGCGGTAAAGCGCTACCATCTCGTCACCGCCGAGCGGCACGATGTTCATGTGCACGGCGCCGATGCTGTCGGGCACGTCATGCATGGTCCAGCTTGTGCCGGCATCGGTGGAGATGAGCACGGCAGCGGTGTCGACATCGCCGCTCCAGCGCGTCCCCGGTCGGCCGATGCAGCGGAACACCGGCAGCAGCCACTCGCCGCGATCATTGACGATGATCGGTTGGCGCACGAAGGTGCCGGGGATGTCGCAGAGCACCGACACCTCGCCGAAGCTCTTGCCGCCGTCATTGGAGATGCGCCGCTTGACCACCGCACCGTCCTGGTGGCCCGAGGTCTGCGAGGTGTAGAGCAGGCACACCTTGCCGTCGGGCGCGTTGAACAGCAGTGGGTTCTGTTCTGATTTCTGCGCATCGTCCGACATCTTTTCCGGTGCCGACCAAGTGTCGGAACCGGGTGCCAGACGCGACAGGTAGACCGAGATGTCGCCCATGCCTTCCATCGTGCCGCCGAACCAGACGCAGGCGAGCGTGCCGTCGGGCAGCAGGCTGAGGTTCGCGGCGTGGTTCTGCACCGTTGGCGACGGCAGGAAGGCGTCGGTGCGTCCCGCAGACACCTGGTGCAACTTGCCGTCCATTTGCGCGGCAACATCCGCGTGGGTCATGCCTGCAGCGGATGATTGTGCCTGGGCCGCGGTGGTGGTCATCGAAACCTCCTTACGGCAGCTGTTCGAGCTGCGGCTTCAGCTCTGCCATCTCGCCGTCGCTCAGCCCGACCAGCGGCGGCCGCAGCCGCTGCCATGCCTTCTCGCCGTGCTTCAGGCCGACCATCGCCTTGATGGTCGGGATCTGGGCGTAGCTGTTGGAGAGGTTGCGCCAGGCATTGATGCGCGCCTGCGCCGCCTCGACCTTGGCCTCTTCGGCCGGGTTGGCGTGGTTGTCGAACACGGTGCGCAGCGAATCCGCGATCAGGTTTGAGGTGGCGGTGATGCAGCCGGCGCCGCCTTCACGCAGCAGCGGCAGCATCAGCGGATCGGCGCCCGGGAACACCGCGAAGCCGGGATAGGCCTTCACCAGCGCCTGCATGTTGGCGAAATCGCCCTTGGATTCCTTGATGCCGACGACAGTCTTCGGGAAGGCCGCGATCAGCCGCCCGACGAGTTCCACCGACAGCGGAATGCCCGACACCTGCGGGATATGGTAGAGCACCACCTTGAGCCGGTCGTCGGCGACGCCTTCGAGGATGCGGGCATAGGCGTCGAACAGCCCGTCGTCGGACACGCCCTTGTAGTAGAAGGGCGGCAGCATCACGACCTTGTCTATACCGATCGACAGCGCATGGCGGGTCAGCTCGATGGTCTCGGGAATGGCTGCGACGCCGGTGCCCGGCATCAGTCTGTCGGCGGCAACGCCTGCCTTGACGACGCTTTCCAGCATTGTCTTGCGTTCGCCGAGCGAGAACGAGTTTGCCTCTCCAGTCGTGCCGAGCAGGGCTACGCCATGGCAGCCCTCGTCGAGCAGCCTTTGGCAGTGTGTGGCGAGCAGGCCGTGGTCGGGCGAAAGGTCGGCATTGATCGGCGTGGCGGCGGCGGAGAAGACGCCAGAGATGGCAAAATTGGTCATGCGGTCACCCGAGGCGTTCCGGCGAGCTTGCGCGCATAGGCGATCGCCGCGTTCATGTTGACGTGATTGGCCTTGCCGCTCCCGGCAATGTCGAAGGCGGTGCCGTGGTCGACCGAGGTGCGGTCGATGGGCAGGCCGAGCGAGATGTTGACGCCGCTGTCGAAGGCGACCAGCTTCATCGGGATGTGACCCTGGTCGTGATACTGCGCGACCACCAGGTCGAAGGCGCCCGAATAAGCGCGGTGGAAGACCGTGTCGGGCGGAACCGGACCATGGGCGTCGATGCCCTCGGCCTTGGCCGCGGCCACTGCGGGAGCGATGAACTCGTCGTCCTCGGTGCCGAACAGGCCGTTCTCGCCACAATGCGGGTTGAGGCCGGCGACCGCGATGCGCGGGTTTTCAATGCCGATGCGGCGCAGATGGCGATACCCGGTACGAATGGTCTCGAGGATGCGCTCCGGCTTCACCCGGGCGATCGCCTCTTGCAGCGACACATGCGTCGAGACGTGGATCACCGACATGCGTTCGGCGGCGAGCAGCATCCAGGACGAGCGCGAATTGGTGAGATGCGCCAGCATGCCGGTGTGGCCGTCATAATGGTGGCCGGCAAGGTTCAGCGCTTCCTTGTTGATCGGCGCGGTGACGATGCAGCCGATCTCGCCTGCGGTCGCCGCTTCCACCGCGCGGGCGATGAAGCGGAACGAGGCGTCGCCGGCACGGGTGTCGATCTTGCCGAAGGCGATTGGGCCGCCCTCGATGGCGACATGCTCGACGGCCACCGTGTCGGCTCCACCGGAGACCAAGGCGAATTTCAGCGGCGCGCCGACGATCCTTGCCGCCGCCTCCAGGCTGTCGCGATTGCCGAAGACGCGCATGGTGGCGCGGTCGGCGGCACTCATCTCGGCCAGCGACTTGCAGATGATCTCGGGGCCGACCCCGGCGGGGTCTCCCATGGTGATGCCAATCGTGCGGCTAGAACTCGCCATCGCTCCCTGTCCGTCTTGTCCGCAGGCAGTACCGGTCGTACGGCACCCCGCTTGCTGGAATCCTCCCGAGCGCATGCCCCTCGGTGGCGCAAACTGCACTTGGCTTTATGGTCGGAAACTGATCGCAAGCAGACAAGTTGTCAAGTTGCTTTTTCCGATGTCAGATCGCAGCTTGAATCTGATGGTGCTTTACAACATTGATTTCTAAAGAGATTTTATTGGACATTTCACCAAGTTCTAATTTTCGTGCCACGCTATCTAAAAAAATGAATTGACATGTTTACAATATGGCGGCATTTGTTCGGCCACGGTTGCCGCTTCCGTGTCTGCTGCCATTGCATCCGACCAGAGCATCGCCGTTCATGGATTTCACGGGAGGAATGTCATGTCGAAACGGATTTCCGAGACTGCACGGCCACGCGCCGGGATGACCCGCCGCGATGCGCTCAGGCTCGGCCTGGGCGGTGCTGTCGGCTTCACCTTGCTCGGGCTTGATTCCAAGATCGTCTTTGCGCAGGAAGGTCAGGTGCTGAAGGTCGCCAACCCTGCCTTCAACCAGGACTGGTCGCCGCTGCGCGGCGGCGGCGTGCCTTATCGCTGGAACTCGGCCTGGTGGGCCTCGCCGATGTATTTCGACAGCGAAGGCAAGATCCACCCTTACGTCTTCGCGAGTTGGGAAGGCTCGGCCGACTCCAAGACCTGGACCTTCAAGCTCGATCCCAAGGCGACCTTCTCCGACGGCAGCAAGATCACCTCGGGCGACGTCGCCGGTTCGTGGAACGTGGCTGCGATGCCCGGCACCAAGAGCCAGCGCGCTGACCAGGTCCTGGCCAAGGTCGCCGGCTTCGCCGAAGTGACCGGCGGCACCGCCACCGAAATCTCGGGCGTCGCCACGCCTGATGAGGGCACCGTCGTCGTGACGCTGACCGAAGCCGACCCGATCTATTTCATGCGCGTCGCCAACCATATCGTGCCGATCACCAAGGCCTCGCAGTCGCGCGGCGAAGACGGCAACGAGATCCAGGACTGGTTCACGCCGGATGCAGGTGCGGTCTATTCCGGCCCGTTTAAGCTGACCAGCATCGACATCGACGGCGGCAAGCTGGTGTTCGAACCCAACGAGAATTTCTTCGGCCCGAAACCCAAGCTCGCCCGCATCGAGATCACCTCGATCGAGGACAATGTGACGGCGACTTCGCTGCTCAAGTCGGGCGAATTCAACGCCCACACCGAGCTCGTCACCTCGACCATCGTCCAGGACCTCGGCGCCGACTTCGCCGCCGGCCCGATCATCCCGACCGGCCAGCACTTCTGGTTCAATTCCAAGCGCGCGCCGATGGACGATCCCAAGGTCCGCCAGGCCTTGATCATGGCGGTCGACCGCGATGGACTGATGAAGGCCTCGTTCCCCGACGGCCCGCACAAGAAGACCGACCAGATCCTCAACTCGGTGCCCGGCGCCGACAATTCCGGCTTCGAGCCTTATCCCTACGATCCGGAGGGCGCCAAGAAGCTGCTCGCCGAGTCGACCTATGGTGGCCCCGAGCGCCTGCCCAAGATCCTGTTCGTCGGCATCTCTTCGCCGGCCAACGAGGCGGCGGCCCAGTTCATCGCCGAACAGTGGCGCCAGAATCTCGGCATCACCGCCGTCGACATGAAGCCGCAGCAGGACGCCTATGCCGGTCCGGACCAGAACGCGGTGCAGATCTTCCGCGACGACGTCGGCACCCGCGTGCCCGATGCCGCGAGCTATCTCGCCGGCTCGATCGCCTCGACCTCGTCCAACGCCCAGAACAAGCTCGGCGGCTACAAGAACGACAAGGTCGACCAGTTGCTGGCCGAAGCCGCCAGCAAGGCGGCGGACGACCCGCAGCGCATCGCCCTTGCCCAGGAAGCCCAGAAGGCCTTCCGCGAGGACTGGACCTTCATCCCCTGGTACGCACAGGCGATGTCGCGCTGGGCCAATGCCAATGTGAAGGGTATCGACAAGAACCTCGACTGGCAGGTTGTCGCCCCTTGGGAAATCACCGTCGGCTGATGCCCCGGTGAAGCGCACGGGGGCTCGGCCCCCGTGTTATGCTCCTCTTTGGAACTTACCGAGCGGTGGGAGGCCGCCCGCCATGCTGCGTTATATTGCAACACGGCTGCTGCTGTGGATCCCGTCCGTTCTGCTGGTCATGCTGGCCGTCTATGCCATGGCCTATTTTGGCGCCGGCGACCCGATCAAGCTGATTTTCCTGCGCGCCCCCGGCGACGTCGCCTACAATCCCGAGAAGATCGAGGCGATCCGCGATGCCGCCGGCCTCAACCGGCCGTTTCTCGTCCAGTTCGGCAGCTATATCCTCAACCTGATCCAGGGTAATTTCGGCAATTCGCTGACCTCGGGCCGTTCGGTGTGGGCGATGGTTTCGGCGGCAGCTCCGGTCTCGTTCAAGCTCGGCCTCTGCGCCGTCGTGCTGACGGCCATCGTTGCCGTCCCGCTCGGCATGATCGCGGCGATGAACCAGAACACCAAGATCGACTACGCGATCCTCGGCTCGGCGCTGTTCCTCTGGGCCATCCCGGCCTATGTCGCCGGCCCGTTGCTGATGGTGCTGCTGATCTTCATCCTGCCCGGCGGCAGCGTTCCTTACGGCTGGGGCGGCATCTTCGACGCACGCATCATCCTGCCGCTGCTCGTTCTCTCGTTCCAGCCGATCGCGCTGATTGTGCGCCAGACTCGCGCCGCCGTCATCGAGGTGCTGTCTGAGGATTTCGTCCGCACTGCCCGCGCCAAGGGCGTGCCCGAGATGGTGGTGGCCTTCCGCCACATTCTCAGGCCCGTGTTGACGCCGGTCGTCACCCAGCTCGGCCTGATCATGATCACCATCGTCAACGGCGCCATCTTCGTCGAGCTGGTGTTCGGTCTTCCCGGCCTCGGCCGGCTCACCGTCTCGGCGCTGACCAATTCCGACTATCCCGTCATCCTGGCCATCACGCTGATTGGCTCTTTCCTGGTGATGCTGTCGAACCTTCTGGTGGACGTGCTTTACCCGCTGCTCGATCCGCGCGCCAACGACACGATGAGGAGCCGCTGACATGACGATGACCCCCGTCAATCTCTCCTCCACCGTGGCCGACGACGAGCCCCCCGTCAGCCTGTGGCGCGATGCCTGGCACCGCCTGCTGCGCAATAAGCTGGCGGTCGCCGGCCTCGCCGTCGTCATCCTGCTCGCCTTCGTCGCCGTCTTCGGTCCCTGGCTGACGCCCTACGACTTCCTCACCCAGGACCTCGCCGCCCGTAATCAGGCGCCGTCGCTGGCACATCTGTTCGGCACCGACGATCTCGGCCGCGATGTCTTCTCCCGCGTCGTCTACGGCACCCGCACTGCCTTCGTGGTGGCGATCGTCGTGACGACGATCGCCGTCGTCATCGGCGTCACCCTCGGCGCCATGGCCGGCTACTTCGGCGGCCTCTTCGACCGCATCGTGATGTGGTTCACGGACATGACCATGTCGGTGCCCAACCTGTTGCTGGTCGTCGTCATCAATGCCTCGCTCAAGACGCCGCTCACCGCCTGGATGGAAGCGCGCTACCAGGCGACGCTCAACCCGTTCTACCGCGAAACCATCTGGGTCGACTTCCTGCTGGTCTTCGGCTCGATGGCGCTGATCAGCTGGCCGCCCTATGCTCGCCTGGTGCGGGCCCAGGTGCTGTCGATCCGCGGCCGGCCCTATGTCACGGCGGCACGAGCGCTCGGCCTGACCAACCGCCTGATCCTTATGCGCTACATCGTTCCGAACGCCATCGGCCCGCTGATCGTCTCGGTCAGCGCCGGCCTCGGAACGGCGATGGTGCTGGAAAGCGCATTCTCCTTCCTCGGCGTCGGCGTCAATCCGCCCACACCCAGCTGGGGTAACATGATCTCCGATGGCCTGCGCGTCTGGCAGCACTATCCGCATCTGCTCGCCGCACCAGCAGCCGTGCTCGGCCTCGCCACCGTCGCCTTCTCCTTCCTCGGCGACGGCCTCAACGACGCTCTCAACCCGAGGGGCAGCAAATGACCGCTCGCGCAGACAACAAGCCGCTGCTCGACGTGCGCGGCCTCACCATCGAGATCGAAACCCGCCGTGGCCCGGCCATCATCGTCGATGGCATCAATTTGACTGTCGGCAAGGGCGAGACCGTCGGCGTCGTTGGCGAGTCCGGCTGCGGCAAGAGCCTGACCATGCTCTCCCTGGTGCGGCTGCTACCCAACAAGATCAAGGTCAAGGGCGGCACCGCCGAGTTCGCCGGGCGCGATCTCCTCAAGATGTCGAAGTCGGAGCTGCGCCAGGTGCGCGGTGGCAAGATCGGCTTTGTCTTCCAGGATCCGATGACCTCGCTCAACCCGGTGATGCGCATCGGCGACCAGCTCTGCGAGCCGCTCATCTATCATCGCAACATGAGCAAGGCCGACGCCCGCAAGCGCGCCATCGAACTGCTGAGACTGGTCGGCATCCCGGGCCCCGAGCAGCGCATCACCGCCTATCCGCACGAACTGTCCGGCGGTATGCGCCAGCGCGTGATGATCGCCATGGGCCTTGCCTGCGATCCGGAACTTTTGATCGCCGACGAGCCGACGACCGCGCTCGACGTCACCATCCAGGCACAGATCGTCGACCTGGTTAAGGACCTGCGCAAGAAGCTCAACATGTCGGTGGTGTGGATCACCCACGACCTCGCGCTGATCGCCGGCCTCGTCGACCGTGTCGCGGTGCTCTACGCCGGAACCGTGGTCGAGGACGCACCGGTCGGCGAACTCTTCGCGCGCCCGACCCATCCCTATACACGCGGCTTGCTCGCCTCGATCCCGAAACTCTCCGACGAGCAGGCGAGCCGCCTGTCGTCGATCGGCGGCACGCCGCCCGAGCCGGGCCGTCGTCCCAAGGGCTGCCCATTCGCGCCGCGATGCGCTCTGGCAGAAAGCGTCTGTCATGAGAGCGTGCCGGTGCTTGAGTCGGTCGCAGGCACCAGCGGCCACCGCGTCGCCTGCTTTGTCGCCCAGCGCCAGATGAAGGAGGCCGCGTGATGGCTGCCGAACCGCTGATCAAGGTCGAGAACCTCGTCAAGCATTTCGTCGTCCGCCTGGGCGCCTTCGGCGAGCGCGGCGCCACCGTGCACGCGGTCGACGACGTCAACTTCGACATCTTCGCCGGCGAAACGCTTTCCTTGGTCGGCGAATCCGGCTGCGGCAAGTCGACGACGGGCTTCACCTTGCTCAACTTGCAAAAGGCGACCTCGGGCAAGGTCATTTTCCAGGGCGAGAACATCGTCTCGCTCGACGAGAAGCGCATGCGGCCCTATCGCCGCGAACTGCAGATCGTCTTCCAGGACCCCTATTCGACACTCAACCCGCGCATGACAATCGGCGAAGTCGTCGGTGAGCCGATCCTGTTCCACAAGCTCGCCACCAAGGCCGAATTGCCGGAAAAGGTGACGCGTCTGTTGGCCGATGTCGGCCTGCCCGCGCGCTTTGCCTCACGCTATCCGCATGAGCTGTCCGGCGGCCAGCGCCAGCGCGTGGCTATTGCACGTGCGCTCGCCTGCCAGCCGAAATTCATCGTCTGTGACGAGGCGATTTCGGCCCTCGACGTTTCGGTCCAGGCGCAGATCATCAACCTTTTGCTCGACCTGCAGGAAAAATACGGGCTGACCTATCTGTTCATCGCCCACGACCTTGCTGTCGTGCGCCATATCAGCGACCGCGTCGGGGTCATGTATCTCGGCCGTCTTGCGGAACTCGCGACGCGCGAACAGCTCTTTTCCAACCCGCTCCACCCATACACCAGGGCGCTGCTTTCGGCAGTGCCGGAGGCCGACCCAGAACTCGAAAAGACGCGTCAGCGGCAGATCCTCGTCGGCGACGTGCCGAGCCCGCTGGCGCCGCCGGCCGGCTGCCGCTTCCACACGCGCTGCCCGATCGCCATGGACAAGTGCCGCGCGGTGGTTCCCGAGTGGCGCGAGGTCGTTCCCGGCCACCACGTCGCCTGCCATGCAGTCGGGATGGAAACGGCGGGATGACGCTGATGCTCGCCATCGTCGCCGACGACCTGACCGGAGCGCTCGACACGTCGGCGCCCTTCGTCGCGTCGGGTCTCAAGGTGGCGGTGGCGATGACCCCTGAAGCGACTGTCAAGGCGCTCGCCAGCGAGCCTGACATCTTTGCCGTCAGCACCGCCTCACGGGCGCTGCCGGCCGATGTCGCCTCCACCCGGGTGCGCGACGTGGCCAAGCGGTTGATGCCGCATGCCCCTGCTATCGTGATGAAGAAGATCGACTCGCGCCTGAAGGGCAATGTCGGCGCCGAAGCCGACGCGCTGGCCGAAGCATCGGGTCGCAACGCGCTGGTGGTGGCACCTGCCGTACCAGACCAGGGCCGCGCGACGCGCGATGGCGCAGTCGTTGGTCGTGGCGTCGATGCACCCTTGCCGGTGCTGGCGGCATTCGCCGGCTCCCAAAGGCGCGTTACCGTCCGCAATGCGGCCACCGACGCCGACCTCGACCTGGTCGTCGCTGATACGGATTGGAGCGACGCCGTTGCCGTTGGGGCGAGGGGGCTGGGCCTCGCCTTCGCCCGCGGTCTCCACGCCAGTTTCAGGCCCGCCGTCGCACCGACAAGCGATCGGAACGTGCTGTTTGCCTTCGGCTCGCGCGATCCCATCACCGACCAGCAAATGGCCCGACTGCTTCAGGACAACCCCGATGCCGGCGTCGCGGACGCCCTCAATGGCCTCTTCGCGCTTCCCGATGACACGACCTTGCCTGTTGTCGTTCGCTGCATCGGCGAGATGGTCGAGGAGCCGGCCCGCATCGCCGCCCGTTTCGCCGAGCAGGTCGCCAACGCCGTCGAGCGCCTTCGCCCCTCGACGCTGGTTATGGGCGGCGGCGATACGGCGCTGGCCATACTTGGCGCGCTTGGCGCCGACGTGCTATTTCCGCAAGGCGAGGTGGCGCCGGGCCTGCCCTGGTTCACCATCGCGACACGCCATGGCGAGGGGCTGCGCTGTGTCGTAAAATCCGGTGGATTCGGGACGGTCGCGGTTCTCTCCGATCTCTTGCGACCGCCGAGCCGGGAACAGGCGGAACACACATGACGACCGAATTGCAGCAGGACGGAACAGAGCCTGACGCGACCGAGGCAGGGGAAAAGCCGGGCAACGGCAGCGCCAAGGTCGCCTCCAAGGCGCCCAAGCTGGTCGACAAGGTGTTCGATCAGTTGCAGGAGCGCATCGTCTCGGGCGAATTCCCGTCGGGCTCCAAATTGCCGGGCGAGCACGACCTCGCAACGCTGTTGGGCGTTTCCCGGCCGGTGGTGCGCGATGCGCTCGGCCGCCTGCGCGACGTCGGCCTCGTCTATTCCCGCCAGGGCTCGGGCACCTATGTGCGCGTCTTCGACACCCAGAAGACCAACCTCGGCTTCTCCCCGGTCAAGACCATCGCCGACATCCAGCGCTGCTACGAGTTCCGCCTGACCATCGAGCCCGAGGCTGCCTATTTCGCCGCACTCCGCCACGACGACGCCGCGATGCAGAAGATGCGCGCAGCACTTTCCGAGCTCCGCGACGCGACGCGAGACCAGACCCACCGCTCCGACGTCGACTTCCTGTTCCACCGTTCGGTGGCCGAGGCCGCCAACAACCACTACTACACCGCCTGTCTCGACGCCCTGCGCCAGCACATCGCCGTCGGCATGAACCTGCACGGCCTGTCGCTGATGGGCCCGCTGACCAAGCTCGAACAGGTCTATGACGAACATCGCGGAATCTGCGATGCCATCGCCGCAGGCGAGGCGGAGCTGGCGCGCGACCGCATGCGCGAGCATCTCGAAGGCTCGCGCAACCGCCTGTTCGAAAACAAGGTGCTTGACCTCTCGCGCTGACCTCGGGTCGGCTGAACTCCAGCCGCGCTTGCGGCACGACAGGAAAGAACGATGACAACGACGATCGTTACGGTCGGCGGCCGGATGGCTGCCGAGGGCCTTGCCATGTTCGAAAATGCCGGGGTCGAATGCATCTGGACGGAGGCTTACCCCCGGAAATCCGAGGTGCTGGAGCTGATCGAACGGCACCAGCCTGCTGCGCTGGTGATACGGCTGGTCGAGATGGTCGATGCCGACATGCTCGCCGCATCGCGCAATCTGAAAATCGTCGCCAAGCATGGCGTCGGCACCAACGACATCGATGTCGCGGCGGCCAAGGCGCTGGGCATCCCGGTCATCATGGCGACCGGCGCCAATGCCCATTCTGTGGCCGAGCACGCGCTCGGGCTGATCCTGGCGCTGGCCAAGGATTTCCTGCGCCAGGACGGCCATATCCGCCACGGCCTGTGGGACAAGAAGCGCTATGCCGGGCGCGAGCTGCGCGGCCAGAAGCTCGGTCTCGTCGGCTTTGGCCTGATCGGCCAGATTCTTGCCCGCATGGCCGCTCCGATCGGCATGCAGGTTTCGGCCTACGATCCGTTCGCGCCGGATGAGGCCTTTGGCGGCGCTGTCACCCGCGTCGGATCGCTCGACATGTTGCTTGCTGAAAGCGACGTCGTCAGCCTGCACTGTCCGCTGACCGAGGGCACGCGCGGGCTGATTGGCGCACGTGAGATCGGGCTGATGAAGCCGACCGCCTTCCTCGTCAACACTGCGCGCGGCGAGGTGGTCGACGAACCAGCCCTGATCGCGGCCCTTCAGGTTAACCACATCGCCGGCGCCGGGCTCGACAGCTTCGCCGAGGAACCGCCGGTCGCAAGCCCGCTGTGGCAGCTGCCCAACGTCGTGCTGACGCCGCATGTCGCCGGCGTCACCGAAGATGCGCGCCGGGCCGTCTCGATCATGACCGCCGGCAACGTGCTTGCCTTCCTCCGTGGTGAGCCGCTCGCCCACAACCTTTATGCAAGGGTTTGACCATGGCCTCCGATGACACGCGCCACGACGTCGACACGCTGACCGATCTCGCCTTTGCCCTCTTCAAGGCAGCGGGCCTCGAGCCGGACAAGGCCCATGCGGTCGCCGAAATCCTCGTCGAGGCCGACCTGATGGGCCACACCACCCACGGGCTGGCGCTGGCCCCATGGTATCTCGAAAGCATCCGCAACGGCGTCATGACCAAGGCCGGCCAGCCGAAGATCATTTCCGATCGCGGCGCCTGCGTTGCCTGGGATGGACTGCGCCTGCCCGGCGCCTGGCTCACCTCTACCGCCATGGACCTCGCCGTTGAGCGCGCCGCCACCTATGGCACCGTCACGATCACCATCGGCAACAGCCATCACATCGGCTGCCTCGCCGCCTACCTCACCCGCGCCACCGATCGCGGCTACATGGTGCTGCTGGCCAGTTCCAGCCCTTCGGGCGCCTCGGTTGCCCCCTTCGGCGGCACGCGCGGCGTTTTCACGCCCAATCCCATCGCCGCCGGCATCCCCACCGACGGCGACCCGATCCTGATCGACGTCAGCGCCTCCATCACCACCAACAACATGAGCTCGCGACTGATCGCCGAGGGCAGGAAATTCGATCACCAGTGGCTGCTCGACCGCGACGGCAATCCGACCGACGATCCTAATGTGTTGAACGACGGCGGCACCATCCTGCCCGCCGGCGGCCTCGACCACGGCCAGAAGGGCTACGCGCTGGCGATCCTGGTCGAAGCCCTCACCCAGGGGCTCGCCGGCTTCGGCCGCGCCGACAAGCCGGAAGGCACCAATGCCTCGGTGTTCCTGCAGGTCATCGACCCCAGCGCCTTTGCCGGCGAGGCGGCCTTCGTGCATCAGACCGGATGGCTGGCCGATGCCTGCCGCGACAACCCGCCCCGACCAGGCGTCGGGCGCGTTCGTTTGCCGGGCGAAAGTGCCGTCAGCCGCAAGCGCCAGGCACTGGTTCAGGGTGTCGCACTTCATCAAGGCGTATTCGACAAACTGCGTGCCGAGGCTGCCCGGCTCGGCGTCGATTTCATCTAGTTCGGGCGCTGCCGGGTGCCCGGCGCCGCAACCGTTCGTTGATCAATTGAGTCTTCGGACGCTAAAATTTTACATACTGTGGTATGCACCGCCAGTTTACCAAAAGAAAAAAAGAGAAAAGATCACATATCAAGATATATATTAGTGGATCGCATTAGGTTGCAATGACGATTGGCGCCTTGTTCTGTCGAGCCAATTAGGCAGGGGGATATGGCGATGGCGACCAGTATTGAGTTTGAGAACGTCTCGGGTGCACTCGAAGGTGCTTCGGCAGCAGGCACGGTCCAGTTGGCGCAGGCCGAAGGCGTCTCGCCACAGCAGCCGGCAGCTCAAGCCGATCCCGTTCCCGTCGACGCAGGTTCCGGCCAGCCGGTCCAGGCCCAGCCGAGCGCAGCCGCTCCGGCGCAGGCGCAGGCCGAATATGTCGCTGACGCTTCCAATGTCGTGCACCTGCCGGCCAGCGTCTCGATCGACAACATCAAGGTCGACGGCGACAACCTTGTTCTCGAACAGGCCGACGGCAGCGTCATCGTCATCAAGGACGCCGCTGCCAACGTTCCGACCTTCCTGATCGGCGATGTCGAAGTTCCGCGCGTCGCGCTGATTGCGGCCCTCGAAGCCGGCGGCATCAACGTCGCCTTCGGCGCCGATGGCTCGATTTCGGCTGCTGGTGGCTCGGCCTCGAGCTCGGGCGGCAACTTCGAACTGCCTGCCGGCGGCATCGGCGACGGTTTCGACCTGTCGGCCCTTCTGCCGCCGACCGCGCTGGCCTTCCCCGAATACGATGGCCGCGAACTGACCCTCGGCGAGAACGCTGATCCGGAATTCGCCGGCTTCTCGGTTCGTCTCTCGGAAGAGGGACTCGGGGGCGGAATCCAGGATGATCTGGGTGATCCGGACGACAAGTCCAACAGCGCCAGCTACTCGGGCTTCTTCGGCGCGACCGATCCCAACGGCGATGCGCTGACCTACAGCCTCGGCCTGCCCACTACGCCCGGCCTCACCTCCGGCGGCCAGCCGATTACCTGGGAACTCGTCGGCCCCAACCTGCTGGTCGGCAAGATCGATGGCGGCGAAGGTCCGGATCAGGAGATCATCCGCCTGGAGATCACCAATCCCGGCACCGGTGCGTTCCAGGTCACGATCATGGGGCCGATCGACCACCCCGTGAACAGCGTGGAGGATGTCATCGGTTTCGACGTGCCGGTGACCGTCAAGGACCCCAACGGCGGTTCGGCGACGGCCAATGTGAATTTGCAGATCGAGGACGACAGCCCGGAAATCAGCCTGGCTGATGCCGACGAGCCGGAGCTTGTCGTCGACGAATCTAACTTCGCCGACGACGCAACGACGTCGTTTGCGTCGAGCTTTGTCACGGCATTTGGCGCCGACGGCGCAGGAACGGTCACTTACGCCTTGAGTGTGGTTGCCGGCGAGTCCGGTCTCCTGGATACCGCTACCGGCGAGCAGGTTCTGCTCAGCATGAACAACGGCGTCGTCGAGGGCAGGACCGCTGTCGGCAATGCCCTGGTGTTTACCGTCAAGGTTGACGCTAACGGCAACGTCACGCTCGACCAGTCCCGCGCAGTCAAGCATGCCGATCAGGACAATCATGACGACAGCCAGAGCCTCCTCGACAATCTGGTCAAGCTGACCGCGACCATCACCGACGGAGACGGAGACTCCAAGTCCGCCTCGCTGGATATCGGTGCGAACCTTGTGTTCAGGGACGACGGTCCCAGCGTGTCCGAGAACAAGGTTGTGCTTCTCGACGACGACGCGCTTGGCGGCAATCCCAGCGGTACCGGCGACGACGCCGACAGCGCCAACGTCTCCGACAATCTCGGCCTCGATTTCGGTGCCGACGGCGGCTCGGTCGCGTGGCTGATGACGGGTTTCCCGACGGGCTTCGAGTATAAGCCGGGCGCCGACGGTGCGCTGGAGGTCTATCAGAACGGCACCAAGGTGCTCACCGTCACGCTGGACAGCGCTACCGGCGCTTATACCGTGACCCAGAATGCGCCGATCAAGCACGCGACGGGCGATAACGAAAACAACCAGTTCTTCACCTTGACCTATCAGGTCACCGACAATGACGGCGACACCGCCAACGGCACGCTGCAGATCAATGTCGATGACGACACGCCTACGATCGTCAGCAACGGCGATGGGGCCGTGCTCACGGTCGACGAGTCCACCCTCGGCACCAATGCAACGGGGTCCTTTGCCGGCAATTTTGTTACGTCCCACGGCGCTGATGGTCCCGGATCCGTCACTTACGCCCTGAGCGTGGTCGCCGGCAATTCCGGCCTCGTCGACACCGCAACCGGACAGCAGGTCGTGCTGAGCATGAACAACGGCACGGTCGAGGGCAAGACCGCCGGTGGCCTCCTCGTGTTTACCGTCAAGGTCGACCCAAGCGGCACGGTTACGCTCGACCAGATCCGCGCCGTCAGGCACGAAAATCCAGACAATAACGACGACTCCCGCAGCCTGACCGAAGATCTGGTCAAGCTGACCGCCACGGTCTCCGACGCCGACGGCGACAGCCAGTCGGCGACCCTGAACATCGGCGACAATCTGGTGTTCAAGGACGACGGCCCGTCGATCAAGCCGGGCAATGCGTCCGTCAAGGTTGACGAAGACGACATCTGGACTGCGCTTTCGCACGGTACATCGCCCGACGGCGACACCGAGTGGTTTACGGGCGCAGCAAAGGCGTCGGAATCGGTCGCAGGCTTGGTCAACTTCGGTGCCGATGGCGCCGCTGCCGGCGGTGGGTTCGGGTTCACCGCGACGGCGGTCGACCAGATGGAAGCCCTTGGACTGCAGTCCAAGGGTTCGCCTTTGAGCTATGCCGTGGTCGGCAACACGCTTGTCGCCTTCGTCGACAACGTCAATGGCCCGGACCGCCCGGTCTTCACGATGACGCTCGACGGCGATGGCGACTTCACCTTCCGCCTGGTCGACCAGCTCGATCATGTTGCGCCGGCGTCCGGTGCCAATCAGAATGAGGACTTGCAGACCGACGGCGCGCCGATCTCGTCGATCGACTTCGGCTCGGTCATCCAGGCCACGGACCGGGACGGCGATTCCGTCACCTTGGCCGGCAAGGTCAACGTGTCAGTTGTCGACGACATCCCGCAGGTCCACATCAAGGCGACCGGCGCCGCGGTGACGCATGATGAAACGGCAGGTCTCCAGGGCGATGACATCGATGATGCGGACATTGCCGCCCAGTTCGCGTCGCTCGACCAGCCGGCGGCCCTTGGCTACGCACACCAGAGTGACGTGGTCAGATATGGCACCGACCTTCTTGCGCCGGGTGCCGATGAGCCGATCACGATGTCGATCGCGCTTGCCCTCAACGGCCAGGTTAACGGCACGGATGGCCTTGCTTCCAACCTGCAGACAACCTCCGGCAGCCAGATATCGCTCTACCTCGTGGACGGTTTGATCGTCGGCCGCGTGGACAATGCCGACGGCTCGGCGAATCCGAACGGCCAGATCGCCTTCGCGGTCGCCCTCGATCAGGACGGTGGCGTCAGCATCGCCCAATACCTGCCGCTGCAGCATCCGAAGCCGGGCAATGGCTTGAACGATTCGCACGACGAGCCGGTCAATTTAGGTAACCTTGTCAAAGTCGTTCTCACAGCGACCGACAACGACGGCGATGCGGTCGAGAGGTCGGTCGTCATCGGCAACAAGATCGTGTTCGAGGACGACGGCCCCAAGATCACCGCGCCGGTCGCGAGTGCTGGCGTGGTTCACGACGAAACGCCTGGCAACGATCTCGACGCCAACGACACCGGCACGATTTCGCCGCTGAACGTTCTCAACCCCGGCAGCGACCCGCACGTTAACAACGGCGTCGGCCCCATTGGCGTCGCCCAGTCGCAGGGCGCCATCGTCACGGCAAACGTCGACTATGGTGCGGATGGCGCTGGCGGGCTGACCTACGCGCTCAACATCGGTTCCGCGAGCACGACGCTGCTCACCACCGAGGGTCAGGTAATCCACCTGTTTGACGAAGGTGGGATCATCGTCGGCCGCTTCGACGCTGCCGGTGGCCAGATCGACCAGGGCGACCCTGCTGCATTCGCGGTCGGCATCGACCCGGTGTCGGGCGTGGTCACGCTCGTGCAATACGTCTCGCTGCAGCATCCGAACCAGGGCGCCAGCCATGACGAGGAACTGTCGCTCGCAGCCAACAACATCAGGGTCGTCCTCACGGCCAAGGATGGCGACGGCGACACCACCAGCGCCACCGTCAATGTCGGCAACGTCATCAAGTTCCAGGATGACGGCCCGAAGCTGACCGTGACTGCGCCGCAGTCGGTTGCCAACGGCCTGTTCATAGACGGCTTCACAGGCAACAACGGCGCCTGGGGCACGGGCAGCGGCACCGCCGCCACGGGTCAGGCGGCCGGGTGGAAGATCGAAGCCTCCGAGACCGGAGGTGCGGGCACTGTGGTGCTGGAGAAGGTCGCCGATGGTTATCTCGGCGCCGACAGCCCGACCAACAGCGTCATGGTCGATCTCGAGGCCTCGCCGGGCAACATCCAGATCTCGCAGACCATCTCAGGCCTGACGGCCGGCGAAAGCTATGGCCTGTCCTTCGAGATCGGCGCCGCCAACGGTACTGTCGCCGGCAGCGCAAAGCTCGAGGTGATCTGGAACGGCCAGGTTGTCGGCGTCTACCAGCCCAACACGGGTCCGATGCAGACCATCGTCATCAACGTTCCGGCCATCGGCGGGAACAACACGCTTGAGTTCCGCGAAGTGGGCACGTCCGGCGACAACACCGGCACCTACCTCGCCAACGTCAAGCTGAACGACATCATCGTCATCGACGAGACCGCGGCCATTGACCCTGCGTCCGACGAAGTGGCCGCCACCCTGGCGATTGAAAATCTGTTCGATGACGTCAACGCTGGTACCGATCTCGACATGTCGGTGCAGTATGCCCAAGGCACCGGCTCTATCGTCAATGCCGACATTGCCTTCGGCGCCGATGGTCCGGCTGCCAACAACTCTCGGGTCTTCGCACTTGAACTCGCCAACGACAATGGCGTGAATTCCGGCCTGGAGACCACCGAAGGCAAGCCGATCTTCCTCTACAAGGACGCCAGCGGCCGGGTCATCGGTGTCTACGACGCCGACGGCAACGGCGTCACCAGCACCGACAAGGTCGCCTTCGCGCTGCATGTCGATGCCGGCACGGGCGTCGTCACGATCGCCCAGTATGTGTCGTTGCATCATCCCGACACCAACAGCCACGACGAAGGCATCACGCTTGCTGCCAACACGGTTTCGGTGAGCGTCACCGCGACCGACGGCGATGGCGACACCGCGACGGGCAGCGCCGACATCTCCGGCCGCGTCCTGTTCGAGGACGACGGTCCGAAGGTGACCTCTGTCGTCCCGACGGTGCCTGCCCTCGGACAGGAGCTGATCCAGAACGGCAGCTTCGAAAGCGGCCATGAGAATATCCTCGGCAACCAGGATTGGGAGATCTTCCACTCGCTTGACGGCTGGACGTCCGACGGCAACGTGCCGTTCGAGGTCCAGACGGGTGGTGCCGGCGGCGTAAGCACCCCGTACGGCAATGCGCTGGTCGAGCTCGATTCCGACACGGTCGGCAATTCGTCCAACGGCAACGTTGGCGACATCAACACCACCACCTCCACGAACGCCACGATCCAGCAGACGATTACTGGCACAGAGGCCGGCCAGACCTATCAGCTGAGCTTCGCCTATTCGCCGCGTGGCGGCGATGGCGCCGGTTCCAGCGGCATGCAGGTCTGGTTCGAAGGCAAGCTCGTCTACGAGATCCCGGCCAACAACAATGTTGCCCCCGGTCTGCAGCAGATCACGATCAACGTGACCGCCACCGGCCCTAACGCCGTGCTCGCCTTTAAGGGTACCGGCAGCGAAAACCAGCATGGCGCCCTGCTCGACAATGTCAGCCTGAAGGCGGTCTACACCACCACCATCGATGACGAGAATGTGCCGGGCGGTGCCACGGGCATTGCGGGCGGCCCCGGCGATGACGGCGCGAGCAATGTCGCGACCGGCAAGATCAATTTCGATGCCGGCAGCGACGGGCTCAAGTCGATCGTTGCAGAAGGCATTGACGGCCTCAAGGCGATCCATGTCGCCAATGGCATCGGGACGCAGTACGACGTTGCCCAGAATTGGGTGCAGAACGGTGCGGATGCTGGCGGCACGCTCACCGGCACGATCGACGTCAACGGTACCAGTGTCACCGTCTACACCCTGACCATCGACGCCTTCGGCAACTACACCTTGACCATGCTTCAGCCGCTGGTGCACTCGGTTACGGACAACCCTGACACGAGCGAGCAGGAGACCTCCTTCGAGGACAATCGTCCGCTCGACTTCGGCTTCACAATTACCGACGGCGACGGCGACACCGCGACGGGCAATATGGTCGTCAACGTCGACGACGACAGCCCTGAATTCGTCGATGGCGGCATCGAGGACGGCGCGGTTTCGGCCCTGAATGCGGCTGTCACCGGCGACCTGAACCTTGCCTTCGGCGAAGACGGCCAGCACGCCACGAACGGGCTGCGCATCACCGGTTGGCCCGAGCTCGAGGGCATCACCACCAGCCTCTCCCCCGATGGCAAGACCCTGACAGCCACGATTGGCGGCCAGAACGGCCCAACGCTCTATACGCTTCAGCTCAATGGCGACGGCACCTACACCTTCAACCAGGTGAACTCGCTGCCGGGCGGCGGCAACACGCTGCCGGAAGTCTCCGTTTCGGGTGGCTTTGGGCCGACCGCGACCAGGGACTACGAAGGCTTCACCCTCAAGGGCCTCGACGGCGGCCTGCTCAATGGCTCTGCAGACGGCATTGGCATTGGCAACAATGGCATGAATCCCGGCGAGAAGTTTGCCGTCGTTTATGATGTCGAGATGACGTCGGCCAAGCTTGGCGTCAACCATTTTGGCAATGGAACGGCTCGCCTCGACTGGGTCGCCAAGGATCAAGACGGCAACGTTGTCGCGAGCGGCAGTAGTTTGAACATCAGTTCGGACGGCTTCGTCACGATTCCGCCTGTCCTTGATCCGGGCTTGAAGTTCTTCAGCCTTGAATTCGAGACCGTCGCAGTCGAGGGCAATAGCCCGAAATTCAAGCTCATCAGCGTCGGTGGCGAAACGCATGCCGATGCACTCATCGACAAGCTGAATTTCGAGGTCACCGGCAAGGATGGCGACGGCGACACGGTGTCGGATGCCTTCGACATCAAGCTTGGCGGGTCGAAGCCTCAGGCAGGAAATGTCTGGGCTGCGGTCGATGAAGACGGCTTGCCAGGCGCCAATAACGCCCCTGGTTCAGTCGGAGATATCGACGCGAATGCGGGAGAAGTGGACCCGGGTGATCCGAGCGAGGCGATCTTCCTTGGCAAGCTTGAGGGCAGCGGCGGCGATGGCGCGCTGGTGTTCAGCTTTGCCGACCTGGATACCAAGTATGGTACAGTTGGTCAGGAGCAGGTCATTTATAGCTGGGATGACACGTCGAAGACGCTGACTGCTACTGGACCTCGCGGTGAACTGTTCACCATTCAGATCACCGACACCGCGACCGGCGCCTACAAGCTGACGCTGCTCGACAACGTCCTGCACGCCGCCGGCGGCGACGAAGCAAACGCCTTTACAGCGCTCGACTACACGGTGGGTGACTCCGACGCCAACACGTCGACCACCGACACCGACACCGGCACGTTGACGATCAAATTCAACGACGATGTTCCGGCGGTTGGCGTGACGGGTCCTGCGAGTGGTGCGGAAGGCACGACGATCAGCGGGACGTGGTCTCAGGCTATCGGCGCTGATGTCGAGGGCGCGGTGACCAAGGTGGTCGTCGGTGGAGCCGAGTACAATCTGGGCCAGGCGATTGCGGTTCCGGGGCTTGGCACGCTGACGGTCACTGCTGGCAGCTGGAGCTTCGCGGCGGCGAACGGCTTGGACAATACGCCGGCTCCGTCGGTGAGCTTCACGATCAAGGTGACGGACGGCGATGGCGACGTTGCGACGGCCGATCACAGCTTCACGATCACGGATGCGAACGCTCCGACTGTGCCTGTGGCCGGCACTGTCACGGCGAAGGTTGACGACGATGGCCTGACGGGCGGAAATTCGGCCAGCACGGCGGGTGATCTCAACGCCAATACGGGCGACGATCCGGCCGATACCAGCGAGAAGACCTTCACGGGTAAGCTGGATGGTAGCGTCGGCGCCGACGGTGCGGGCTCGAACGGCTTCTCATTTGCCGGGATCGACGGACAGACCGGAGTTGCGATCGGCCAGGAGACGGTCAAGTACAGCATTGTCAACAATGTGCTGACGGCGACGATCGAAAACGGGGACCGTGCCGGCACGGACTTGTTCAAGGTCGAGATCACCGACGTTTCAACGGGCGCCTACAAGGTGACGCTGCTCGACAACGTCATGCATGCGCAGGGTCCGAACGACGAGAACGATGCGTCGGTGAACCTAGGCTACACCATCACCGACGCCGACGGCTCGACGGTCTGGGGCACACTGGCCATCACCTTCGACGACGACGCACCGACGGCTGAGACTGCCGTCAACGGCAATGTCTCACAGGTAACCGAGGGGGGTTCGATTTCGGGCACTTGGGATCAGGCTGCCGGTGCTGACGGTCTCAAGGAGATCGTTTTCTCCGCGGGTAGCGAAACCCACACCGTCACGACGGCAAGTTTCGACAGCTTTGCGTTGAATGTTGCCGGAGGCACCGTCACCTTCAACCAAAATGGCACCTGGACCTTTGCCTCGCCGAACAACTCCGTGGCCGCCGACCAGAGCTTCACGCTCGGCGTCAAGGTGGTCGATCGCGACGGGGACGAGCACAGCAGCAGCGAGCAGATAAAGCTGCTCAACAGTGCGTCGCCGACGGCGACCGCTGCCGCGGTGGTCGTCGATGAAGACGATCTGGCTGCCGGCAATCACAATACGAACAGTGACGGTGATGCGAATCCGTCGGTGTTGACCGGCTCGCTTGGCAGTTTTGGTCTGGATGGGGCTGGTTCTGTGGTCTTTGGCGTCGCCAATGGCGCTGCGGTGACAGCGACTGGCTATCCGACGGTTAGCGCCGGCGGACAGCAGCTGTTTTACCATTGGGAAGCGGGCACTAAGACGCTGTACGGCACCACGGACACTTCCGGCGATACTGCGGCCGCCAACAATGCTGCATTCAAGGTAACCTTGAGCGGCACAAGCTACGAATTCACCTTGCTCAAGGCGCTCGACCACAAGACCGCCGGTACCGAGGATGATATCGACATCAGCCTCGGCTACACGATCACGGACAGCAATGGCGATACCGCCAACGCCACCCTGTCGATCAAGGTCGATGACGACATGCCTTTGGCAAAGAACGATACGGCGACGGTTGTCGAGGGTTCCAAGCCGAGCATGAACGTCGTGCTGGTCATCGACACGTCCGGCAGCATGGCCGAGGACGGCGACCTCAATACTCCGGGCGTACAGTCGCGGCTGGCCATGGCCAAGGCAGCGGCACTCAACTTGCTCAATTCGAGCGGCGTCACCATCAATCAGGTGATGGTCGTTGAGTTCTACGACGGCATCAAGGTAAACGACCCCACCTGGGGCAATTGGAGCAATCCAGCCGACCGGGCCGATATCGAAGGCTTCATCAACAGCAGGGTCACCGGCGGCGGAACCAACTACGACTTGGCGACCGGAGCTGTTCGGTCGAGCTGGGGTACGGGTCCCACGGCGGCCGACCTCACCAATGTCTACTTCTTGTCCGATGGCGATCCCGATCCCAACGATGCTGGGCTCGACACCAACGAAACGACGGTTTGGCAGAACTTCCTTGTTAACCCGGACAACAAGGCCTGGACCAACGACGCCGTGGACAATGTCTATGCTGTTGGCATCGGTTCCGGCGTAAGCACTGGTGCGCTCGATCCTGTTGCCTGGGCGAATGGCAATGCCAACTTCCCTCCGATCGTCATCACGGATGCGACGCAACTGAGCTCCACCCTGACGAGTACATTGCCAGGCTCGACCACTGGAAACGTGCTCTCCAATGACGGCGGCTTCGGCGCCGATGGCGGCCGTATCCAGTCGATCGAGGTCGACGGCGTGACCTACACCTGGAACGGCGCCAACGAGATATCCAAGTCCACTGGCGGCAGCGCCATCGCCGGAACGTCGTTCACCGTGACCACGGTGAACGGGGGGACCTTCACCTTCAACTTCGCAACCACCGGCGGAAAGAACGCCGGCGATTGGAGCTACAAGGCGCCGAACAGCGTTACCCAGGACAAGGTCGAGCACTTCACCTATGTCGTTCGAGACGGCGACGGCGACACGGCGTCGGCAAATCTGGATATCACCGTTCAGAACATCAACCAGGCGCCGGCTGGCATCGATGGCGGTATCAGCGGTACTGAAGACACCCCCGTCACGCTGACGACGGGCAACTTCAGCTTCGCCGACAGCGACAACAACGCGCTCCAGTCGGTGATCATCACGACGCTGCCGGCAGGCGGGCAGTTGCTGCTCAACGGTGTTGCCGTGGCTGCGGGAGCGTCGATCTCGGCCACCGCTATCGCCGCCAGTCAGTTGACCTATGTTCCTGCGGCGAATGCCAACGGCCCGGTCAACCTGACGTTCCAGGTGGTCGACAACGGCGGCACGGCCAATGGCGGGCAGAATACCGACACCTCGCCGAACACGCTGACGATCAACCTGGCGGCGGTGAACGATGCGCCGACTTCGACCGATGACGCGGTGACGATCAGCGAGGACACCACGTACCTTCTCAAAATCGCCGATTTTGGAGCCTTCGACGATGTCGAGGGTGCCTCCTTGGCAAGGGTGCAAATCACCACGCTGCCTGGCAACGGCTCGCTGCAATACTACAACACCGGCAGCAGCAGCTGGATGTCGGTAACCGCAAACCAGCAGTTCACGGTTGCGAACATCAACGCCGGCGGCCTGCGTTTCGTGCCAGATGCCAACGAATTCGGCACGGACTACGCCACAATCGGCTTTAAAGTCGGCGACGGGACGACGTTCAGTAACTCGGCCTACACGCTGACGGTCAACGTCAAGGATATGCCAGAGAACGCCGCGCCGGCAGCCAACAATGATATCGTGCTTACCAACGTCGTCGATGGCTCACCGATCGTCGTTTCGCATGCTGCCCTGCTTGCAAACGATACCGATGCCAACTTTGATCCGCTCGCAGTCAATGGCACCAGTTCTGCTGTCGGCGGGGGCGCCATGACTGGCGGGGGGAACGTTGTCTTCACGCCGACACTTGCGGCCCCGACACAATCGGTGTCTCAGTATAGGTTCACCGATGTAACTACGACGACCGTTGCGTCGGGAGGCCATCGGGCAGGGCAATTTGTGGCATCCGAGGCCGGCGACACGCCTCTGAGTTCGCTGGCGGCGCCCACGACCTTCACTGCAAACTTGTCGAATACCGACTACAACAATATCGAATCGACAAACGATGTTCGCTTCCAAACGGGTGACCCTGGCAAGGACAACAACGCCGTGTTCTGGGCAGAGTTCGATATCGCCCCGGACCCGTCTGCAATAACCCAGATCGTCTTTCGGATTGAAGCTCGGCAGGTGGGATCACCTGATAACGACGAAGGCATCGATTTCGGCATCTACAATTACAGCACTGGGGCTTGGGAAACGATCACCGAAGTCGTCACGACAAGTGACCACCTGTTTACGGTAACCAAAACGGGCAACGCCTCGGATTACGTTGGCCCCGGAGGCAAGGTTGCATTGGTCCTCTACAACGAGGATGATGATAACCAAGACCAACGCATCCAGGTCGACAATGTGGAGCTTGACGTCACCCATGCCGTTCAGGCGCCGTTTGCCAATGGCTCGTTCGACTATACCGCAACCGATGGCCAGGCCAGCGATGGCGCGCAGGTCAACATTACCGGTGTCAACAGCAATACTGTCACCGGAACTGGAGCAGACGAAATTCTGATCGGACGCAGCGGCCACACAGTTAACGCTGACATACGTGCTGGCTCTATCGGCAATACCAATGCCAACCAGTTCGGCTTTACCTATGTCGCCGCGTTGACCGCATCGGACTTCGTCAAGCAGATCACGATCGATATCAGCACGTACGGCAATTCCTTCTTTGATCTGACAGGCAGCAGCTCAGTGCCATTCACTATTGGCAGCCAGTCGACCATTACTGTTGCCGATATTCAAAGCGTGACGTCAGTCGATAGTGAGACGCTGGTCGTCACATTTTACGATGGAGCATTCAGGCAGGGTGATACGCTGCGTTTTGAAGCTGATGTTGATTCATCAACTAGCGGTTTCGACACTGCTGCTGGTTTTGGGGCAAACAACGTACCGTTCCAAGTCCAGTTCAGTGATGGGAGCACCGCAACGGGTCATTATGGACCTGCCGCGGCAAGCAGTGCGGCGGATACTCTTGTTTCCGGAAGCACGCTCAATGGCGGCGGCGGTGCCGACTATCTCGTTGGCAGTGTTGGCAACGACATTCTGAATGGCGACGCTGGAAATGATGTCCTCGTTGGTGGCGGCGGAGACGACATTCTGGCCGGCGGTCTTGGGTACGATATTTTGACTGGTGGGGATGGCAACGACACATTTGTCATTGAATCCGGCGCCTTGTCGCTTGCGATTGACGACTTGATCACTGACTACACGTCTGGCGACGTTGTTGATTTGACGGATGTCTTTGCGACGTTCTCATCCAACAACCGCCCCGATAACGCCAACGAAGCAGAAGCCCTGGTAAGCTTGATCAATGACGGTACGAATACCAGTGTGATGGTGGACAGCAATGGTCTTGCCGCAGGTGGTTCAATGGTCTCAGTGGCGACTTTGTCCGGTATTCACACAACCATCACGGTTCTGTACGATGACAACCAACCTCCTGCTCCGGTGACTTGATCAGCATATGACAAAGACAACGATCATCATCACGGATAGCTCCGGCGAGATTTCGCCGGAGCCTGCTTCGGCATATTTCGACGATGAGATCGCGTTGCCGGTACTCGCCCCGTCTCCGCTGCCGGCAACCGACCAGGCGGCGCTCGGCGAGATCCTCGCCGATGCGCTGTTCGGCGAGGTCATCGAGATCTCCGACCTGATCCCGCACCTGCTGGCGCCCGCTGCCGATGTTGCGGTGGGTTCGGCGCCGGTCGACGTTGTGATGGCAGATGAGATGGCAGGGGATACCATGGCCGCCATGGTGCCCTTCACCATCCTTTTCGAGGAAGACGGGTCGTCGGGACACGGCACGTTTTGAGTTTTTGAATACGCCCGGGTTTGCCGGGTGGGGACGTCAACGGGTTGCAGCCGGCGACCAACGCATGCCGGCAGGAGAGGGGACTTCTCATGGCTTTCAACTGGAAGATTCGGTCGGCCTTTGCCGGCCTTTGCCTGGCAGCCTTCGCCGGCCAGGCTGTGGCGGCCGACCTGATCGACATGCCCACGGTCAGCTATTGCAGCATGGCCGGCACGTCCAGCCTGGCGCTGAACGAGAATGTCGGCGAGCTCCGCACTGAGGTCGTGCGCCTGATGGACGAAGCGGTTGCGGCGGCGAACAGCTCGCAGTGGATCGATTCCAAACGCCCGGTCTTTGTCTGGGCTTCGGAGGCCAAGGTCGCCTGCGGCAAGGCCTACGGCTACCTCAAGACCAACTACCGCGACGAAGACTACCTCAACAAATGCGAGTGCTTCCACAGCCGCATGGTCGAGTACATGAACTAGCCGGGCAGCGGGCACGAGTTCTCCTGTGGCCTTCGCCGTGGCGATGCCGCTCGATGGGCCCCGGCCCAGCGCGATGGGACGGCGCTTCGCTGCCGCGGCTTTTGGCTGCCTGGCCTTGGCGGCGACCGCGGCTTCCGCCGCCGTTCCCGAGTTCAGGCTGCCGCAGGCCGATCATGTCGCGGCGCCGGCGCAATGCGCCGATCCGGGCGCCGATGCCGGCAGGGAAGCCTTCCGTGCATTTGCCGCCTGCGAAGCCACGGCCAGGGACCTGCCGGCCGAGTTCGCCCTTGCGGTAATGGAGATCGAGAGCTTTTTCGATCCCGAGGCGCGCGGCGGCGACGGCGAGATAGGGCTGATGCAGGTGATGCCGGCCACCGCCCGGCTGATGGGTTTTCGCGGCACGCTCGCCGAGCTGGCCGACCCGCGCACTAACATCGCCCTTGGCGTGCGCTACCTCGCCGCCGCGTTCCGGCTTGGCGGCGGCGACCTCTGCACGACCGTCATGAAATACCGCGCAGGCCATGCCGAGACGCGGTTTTCTGCGCTTTCGGTGCGCTATTGCCTCAGGGCCCGGGCGATCCTGAAGCGCGACGGCCACACGGTGACCGGTACGGTGCCCGAGGCGACGTTCGGTTTCGCAGCCGTGGCCGGCCTTGGTGAAGTCACGGTCACCGGGTCGGCGGCACCCAAGGGCGTCTGCGTCAGGCGCTCCTTCGTGCCGGGCCCGCGCTACATGCGCTGCGCCGAATACCGGCCGGCGGCCCAGGCGCGTCATATCCGCAGCTTGCGCGCCAAGCTGTTTGGCGGCTAGGTCTGGATGCGGGGGGTGCCTTGCTGCGCCACGTGTCCCATTGGGCGCGGACGCTGCAGTACTTTGAATCTGCGCACGGCCCTGCCGAAATCGGGGTCTTGCGCCAGGGGAGGAATGATGACGGTATCCCGACAGCGCTACTTGCGGCATGCCGCATTGCTGGCTCTCGCATTGGCGCTGCCGCTCGGCCTTGGCGCCTGCCAGTCCGGCGCTGGCAGCGAGGACGTGCTGGGCACCGCTGCCGACGGCAGTGCCGTGTCCGCGCCAGCCGCGGCGAAGGCCGGCCCGGCGAAGGCGGGTGAAACGCTCGGCAAGGGGCCGGTCAAGGTGGCGATGCTCTTGCCCCTCTCCGCCGGCGGAACCGCCGGCGACCGCGGCCGCAAGATGCGCGACGCGGCAGCGCTGGCCATGGCCGACCTCGGCAACGATCTCATCACGCTCAATGTCGAGGACACCGGCGGCAATGACGGCCGCGCGCGCACGCTGACCACGGGCGCGCTGGCCTCGGGCGCCAAGCTGGTCATCGGCCCTTCCGAGCAAGGCGCGGTGCGGCAACTGGCGGCAATCTCGGGCGCCAACCGGCCGCTGGTGCTGGCCCTTGCCGACAATTATGCCGGTGCGCCCGGTGTCTATTCGGTCAGGCTCAACGAAGCCGACAGTGCCGCCGCCGGCGCTGCCGCCATCGCCGCCAAGGGTCCGCGCAAGTTCGTGCTGTTCATGGCCGAGGGCGAGGCCGGCAAGGCGGTCGAAAAGCGCGTCGCCAACAGCCTCTCGATCTACGGCGCCTCGCTTGCCGTGGCGCTGCCTTTCGGCCCGGGCGGTTCGGAAAAGGCGGTGGCCGACATGATGGCGCTGGTCAGCGATCCGCAGGCGGTCGTCATCGCCAGTGGCGGCGCCAACCCGGCGCCGCTGGTCTCGGCGCTGAAGGCCAGGGGCGTGCTCGGCAAGAACGTCACGCTGGTCGGCTCCAATCGCTGGCTCGAGCACGGCATCGACGATCCGGTCTTGCAGGGTGCCTACATCGCCACGCTCGACAGCGCCGAGATCGGGCCGATCGCCGAGCGTTTCCGCAAGACCTACAACTACGAGCCCGACGTCAATGTCGCCTATGGCTACGACACGGTGGCGCTTGCCGCCGGCATCGCCAGTGCCATGGGGCCGAAGGGCTTCACCAGGAAGGTGATCGAAAACCCCACCGGCTTCCGCGGCTCGACCGGCGTCTTCCGCTTCCGCCAGGATGGTGCGGGCGAACGCGCCATGCCGTTCTTCCGCATCGACAAGGGCAAGCTCACGCAGATCGAAAAGTCGACCTCGGGCTTCTAGGCCCACGTCTCGCTGTTGCTGTGGCAACGAAAAAGGCGTCGGAACGATCTCCGACGCCTTTTCTCATAGTTACCGTGCTCAGGCGTAGCGCGACAGCGCCAGGTCCGAGACGTCGATGTCGGGGCGGGTGCCGCCGATCATGTCGGCCAGCACGCGGCCCGAGCCGCAGGCCATCGTCCAGCCCAGCGTGCCGTGGCCGGTGTTGAGGTAGAAATTGTCGAACCGGGTGCGGCCGATAACCGGAGTACCATCCGGCGTCATCGGCCTGAGCCCGCTCCAGAAAGTGGCGCGGCTCTGGTCGGCAGCGCCGCCGAACAGGTCCTCGACCGAGAACTGCAGCGTCGCCTTGCGCGATGGCGACAGGTCGGTGTTGAAGCCGGCGATCTCGGCCATGCCGCCGACGCGGATGCGGTCGCCCAGGCGGGTGATGGCGATCTTGTAGGTGTCGTCCATGATGGTCGACACCGGCGCCTTGCTTTCGTCGACGATCGGCACGGTGATCGAGTAGCCCTTGACCGGGTAGACAGGCACCCTGAGCCCGAGCGGCTTGACGAAGGACGGCGTGAAGCTGCCCAGCGCCCCGACGAACGTGTCGGCCTCGAACTCGCCTTCGGAGGTGCGGACGGCCACGATGCGATTGCCTTCCTGGCGCAGGCCTTCGAGCTTCACGCCGTAGCGGAACTCGACGCCGAGCCCTTCGGCGAGCTTCGCCAGCTCGTTGGTGAACTTGAAGCAGTCGCCGGTCTCGTCATTGGGCAGGCGCAGGCCGCCGGCGATCTTTTCGCGCACCGGCGCCAGGCCCGGCTCGGCGCCGACGCAGCCGGTGGCGTCGAGCACTTCATAAGGCACGCCGTCGCTCTGCAGCACCTCGATGTCCTTGGCCATGCCGTCGAGCTGCTTCTGGTAGCGGAACAGCTGCAGCGTGCCTTGCGTCCGATGGTCGTACTGGATGCCGGTGTCGTCGCGCAGGTTGATCAGGCAGTCGCGGCTGTATTCGGCGAGGCGCACCATGCGGCTCTTGTTGAGCGCATAGCGGGCCGAGGTGCAGTTGCGTAGCATCGCGGTCACCCAGCGCCAGGTCGAGATGTCGAGCATCGGCTGGATGATCAGCGGCGCGTGCTTCATGAACAGCCACTTCATGGCCTTCTGCGGAATGCCGGGGGCGGCCCAGGGCGAGGCGTAGCCGGGCGAAATCTCGCCGGCATTGGCAAAGCTGGTCTCCAGCGCCGGGCCCGGCTGGCGGTCCAGCACGGTGACCTTGTGGCCGGCTTTGGCCAGGTAGTAGGCGGAGGTGACGCCGATGACGCCGGCGCCGAGGATGACTATGCGCATGATTGCCCCTGTGAGTTAGCGCGCTGCCGGGCTGAGGTAGCGGCGCTCGTAGCGCCGGCCCAGGCTGGTCAGGATTTCATAGGAAATGGTGCCGGCATCCGCCGCGATCATTTCGAGCGTCTGGTGTGGGCCGATGAGCTCGACCATGTCGCCGAGCTTCAGCGTGCCTGGTGCCAGCGTGGTGATGTCGAGGATGATGCTGTCCATCGACACACGCCCGACGATGGGCAGGCGAACATCGCCGAAGTAAGCAGCCCCGGTGTTGCTGAGATGGCGCGGCAGCCCGTCGGCATAGCCGGCGGCGATGGTGGCAAGCCGCATCTCCGCCTTGGCGACGAAGCTCGCGCCATAGCCGATTTCTGAGCCGGCCGGCACGGTGCGCGTCTGCACCACGGCGACCTCGAGCCGCACTACCTGATGCATCGGGTTTTCGGCTCCGGCCAGCGGCGCGCCGCCATAAAGCGCGATGCCAGGGCGGGCGAGGTCGCCGCGATAGTCCTCGCCAAGGAAGATGCCGGCCGAATTGGCAAAGGACAGTTTTGCGTCGGGAAAGCGGCTGCGGACGGCGCCCATTCGCGCCAACTGGCGGGCGTTGGCGGCATGCGCCGGCTCGTCGCCGCAGGCGAGATGGCTCATGATGATGTCGACACGGATGCCGCCGAGACGCTGCGGCTCGGCAAGCAGCGTTTCCAACTCCCGCGGTTCGAGCCCGAGCCGCGACATGCCGGTGTCGGCCTGCAGGGCTGCCGGCAGCGTGGTCTTGCGCGCCCTGGCCGTCGCCGACCAGTTGGCGGCCTGTTCGAGCGAGTTCAGCACCGGCACGACGCCGAGATCGGCGCAGTCGCCCTCGCTGCCCGGCATCAGGCCGTTCAGCACCAGGATGCGCGCGTCGGAAGCGAGATACGGCTTCAGCCTGACGGCTTCGATGAAATGCGCGACGAAGAAGTCGCGGCAGCCGGCCTCGTAGAGCGCCGGCGCGACATGGGCGACACCCAGGCCATAGGCATCCGCCTTGACGACGGCGGCGGCCTTCGCCGGTGCCGTTTGCCGGCAAAGCAGTTCGTAATTGGCTACCAGCGCCTTCAGGTCGATGGTCAGGACCCCGCAGGCCGCACGGCTCTCGATGTCGCTACGCACGCTCATGGTCATGTCCGGGGCCTGTCCTCGCCTGATCAAGACAATACCGCAACAATCGTCGAAAATCTTGCCAATGTGACGTAGCTTGTGCGAACAAGACGAGATTGCTGCAATTATTCTCGCCTGTTTGGAAGGAAATGCGATGCCGTCCCTGGATGCCATCGACCGCAACATCATCCGTGCCCTGCGTGCCAATGCGCGCATCAGCAATGCCAGGCTGGCGGAAGAGGTTGGCCTGTCGCCGTCCGCCTGTCTCAGGCGCGTGCAACTGCTGGAACAGGAAGGCGTGATCCGCGGCTACACCGCGATCATCGGCAACGCAGCCGCCGACGAGGGCATCGCCGTCATCGTCCAGATCACGCTTGAGCGGCAGACCGAGGACTATTTCAACCGCTTCGAGCTTGCGGTGCGGCGCTACCCCGAGATCAAGGAGTGCTACCTGATGACGGGCGACTCCGACTATTTCCTGCGCGTCGAGGTGGCCAGTGCCGGCGACTTCGAGCGCGTGCACAAGGAAATCCTGTCGGCGCTGCCGGGGCTCGCCCGCATCCACTCCAGTTTTTCGATCCGCAACATCCTGCAATCGAAACGGCCGAAGGCGTCGTAAGAAAACCCGGCGCCGCTTGCGACGCCGGGTTTGTTGTCAGTCTCAGACGGCTGCCTGGGTCAGGAACTTGGTGACCAGGTAGGCCTCCAGCGCCTCCGAGCCGCCTTCCGAGCCGTAGCCGCTGTCCTTGATGCCGCCGAACGGCGTTTCGGGCAGGGCGAGGCCGAGATGGTTGATGGTCAGCATGCCGGTTTCGATCTCGGCGCCGAGGTCCGTCACCGTCTTGTTCGACTTGGTGAAGGCATAGGCCGCAAGCCCGTAGGGCAGGCGGTTGGCTTCGGCGACGACATCCTCGAACGTCTTGAACGGCATCACCAGCGCCACGGGGCCGAACGGTTCCTCGTTCATGATGCGCATGTCGGGGCGGACGCCCGAAAGCACAGTTGGCTCGAAATAGGACCCCTTGTTGCCGATGCGCTTGCCGCCGGTCTCGATCCTGGCGCCGTCGCTGACCGCCTCGTTGATCAGCTTCTCGACCGCTTCGAGGCGGCGTTCGTTGACCAGCGGGCCCATGCGGGTGCCTTCGGCCAGGCCATCGCCGACCTTCACCGCGCGCACATGCTCGACGAACTTGCCGAGGAAGCGGTCATGCGAGCCTTCCTGGATCAGGAAGCGCGTCGGCGACACGCAGACCTGGCCGGCGTTGCGGAATTTCGAGCCGGCCAGGATTGCCGCTGCCGCATCGATGTCGGCGTCGTCGAACACCATCGCCGGGGCATGGCCGCCCAGTTCCATCGTCGCCCGCTTCATATGCGTGCCGGCAAGGGCTGCGAGATGCTTGCCGACCGGCACCGAGCCGGTGAAAGACACCTTGCGGATGATCGGATGCGGCACGAGGTAGCCCGAGATCTCCGGCGGATTGCCGTAGACGAGGTTGAGTACGCCGTCGGGCAGGCCGGCGTCCTTGAACACGTCGGCCAGGCATGCCGGCGACGCCGGCGTCTCTTCCGGCGGCTTGACGATGATCGAACAGCCGGTGGCGAGTGCCGCGCCGATCTTGCGCACCGCCTGCGACACCGGGAAGTTCCACGGCGTGAACGCCGCCACCGGGCCCACCGGCTCCTTGACGACGAACTGCTGGACACCGGGCGCGCGAGCCGGGATGACGCGGCCATAGGTGCGGCGGCCCTCTTCGGCGAACCAGTCGAACAGGTCGGCCGACGACAGGATTTCCATCCTGGCTTCGCCGATGGGCTTGCCCTGTTCCTGCGTCATCAGCGTGGCGATCTGGTCGACACGCTCGCGCATCAGTTCGGCGGCGCGGCGCAGCACCTTGGCGCGGTCGAACGGCGAGACCTTTCGCCACGCCTTGAAGCCGCGTTCGGCAGCAGCAAGCGCCCGGTCGAGGTCGCCCTTGCCGGCCGAAGCCACCTTGCCGATCACCTCGTTGGTAGCGGGATTGTAGATGTCGATGGTGTTGCCGCCTTCAGCGGCCGTCCATTTGCCGTCGATGAACAGTTTAACGTCAGGGTACATTGCGTGTCCTTGCTGGTCGTTCGTGAGGGGCGGGCTCAGGCTTGCGTCGACGCTGGCCTAAACGCGTAATCGGGTGGTTGCGCTAGACATAGGATGGCATAATTCTTTGTGCCACCAGTTCGGCGATCGCCAATGACGAGGTCAGCCCCGGGCTTTCGATGCCGAACAGGTTGACGAGGTTCTTGACCCCATGGGCCTCCGGACCCTGGATGACGAAATCGGCCGCCGGCTCGCCCGGCCCCGAGAGCTTGGGGCGGATGCCGCTGTAGGTCGGGCTCAGGCTGCCGTCGGCCAGATCCGGCCAGTACCGTCGAATCTCGCCGTAGAAATGTTCGGCGCGGCGCGGGTCGACCGCGTAGTCCTTCTCCGCGATCCACTCGACGTCGGGGCCGAAGCGCATGGCGCCGTTGAGGTCGAGCGTCAGGTGAACGCCGAGCCCACCCGGCTCCGGCACCGGGTAGATCAGTCGGGAGAAGGCTGGCTTGCCGGTGACCGCGAAATAGCTGCCGCGCGCCAGCTTGAGTTCCGGCACGAATTGCGGGTCGAGCCCTTCGAGCGAGGCGGCCAGACTGTTGGCGCCGAGCCCGGCGGCATTGATAAAATGCCGCGCCGCGATCTCGAAGCCGTTGCCGGTCGTGGCGTCGCGCGTTTGCAGCACGAACCGGTCCGCCTCGATCCGCCCCGACACGATTTCGGTGTTGAGGCTGGGATAGGCGCCATGTTCCTCGGCTTCGCCGAGCAGCGACAGCATCAGCGCATGGCTGTCGACGATGCCGGTCGAGGGCGACAGCACCGCCGCCACGCAATTCAGCGAAGGTTCCAGCGCCTGCGCCTCGCCGGCACTCAGCATGACCAGGTCGTCGACGCCGCAGGCCCGCGCCTTGTCGATGATCCCGGCAAGCGTCGCCTCCTGCCCGGGCAGCGTCGCAGCTATCAGCTTGCCGCAGCGTTTGTGCGGAATGTTGCGCTCGGCGGCATAGGCATAGAGCCTGTCGCGGCCGGCGACGCACAGCTTCGCCTTCAGGCTGCCTTGCGGATAGTAGATGCCGGCGTGGATCACCTCGGAGTTGCGCGAGCTGGTCTCGGTGCCGATGGCATCCGCCGCCTCGACAATGATCGTCTCCATGCCGCGGCGCGCCAGCTCGCGGGCAACAGCCAGGCCGATGACGCCGGCGCCGGCGACGATGCAGTCGACGCTGTCCATGTCAGGCAGCGTCCCCGGCCGGTTTCAGCGCGCTCAGTTGCTCGATGATGACCGAGCTTGCGCCCCTGATGTCGTCGACGATGGCGCGTTCGGCCCTGTCGGCATCGCGGGCTTCGATGGCGGCGAGGATGACATGGTGTTGGTCGATCATGGCCCGGCCGCCATGCTGGTAGGACGCGGCGATCATCGGCCCCATCTGCAGCCACAGCCGGCCCAGTATGCCGCGCAGCACCGTCATGTTGGCAATCTGGGCAAGGGCGAAATGGAAGGTCTGGTTGAGTTCGAGCGCGCCGGCCCAGTCCTCGTCCGCGATCGCCTGTTCATTGCGGTCGATGAGATCGCGCAGCCGCGCCATGTCCCTGGCCTCGGCCTTCAGCGCCGCCTCGCGGGCGGCCAGCCCTTCGAGATTCATCCTGATCTGGCGTATCTCGAGATAGCGTTCCAGCGTCATCACCGGCACGCGCACCTCGCGCGCCGATTTCTGCACCAGCGCCTCGTCCTGGATCAGTCTGAGGATCGCGTCGCGCACCGGTGTCACGCTGGTGCCGAGGGACTGCGCGAGATCGCGGATGGTCAGCCGCGCGTCAGGCGCGAAGCGACCCTTGATCAGCGCGTCCGACAGCTGGCCGTAGACGATCTCGCCGAGATTGTCGTGTTCCACCGCCTGCAAGCCGAAACTCTCGTTCATCGATCCTTGATCCTGTCGACCTGTCTTGGCCTGCCTGCGGGCGCGCGCTGGCCCTTGACAGTCTGCGGTCGGAAAAACATGATGCATCAAACAGCAAAACACGGATTTTGCAAGTGCGGTCGCAGCCAGGCCGGATCGTTCTTGCATGCGGATCGCCGCCGGTGCGGCTCAGGACCGAACAAAGGAACCGTCATGGACACCCAGCCCAATTCGCCCGAGGCGCGCGACAAGAAATACCACATGCACGCCTACACCAATGCCCGCCGGCATCAGGAAGTCGGTCCGCTGATCATCGAAAAGGGTGACGGCATTTATGTCGAGGACATCTCGGGCAAGCGCTACATCGAGGCGATGTCGGGCCTGTGGAGTGTCGGCGTCGGCTTCTCCGAGCAGCGCCTCGTCGATGCCGCGACCAGGCAGATGTCCAAGCTGCCCTTCTACCACAACTTCACCCACAAGGGGCATTCGCCGCTGGTCGACCTCTCAGAGAAGCTGGTCACCATGGCGCCGGTGCCGATGAGCAAGGCGTTCTTCACCAATTCCGGATCCGAGGCCAATGACACGGCCATGAAGATGATCTGGTTCCGCTCGAATGCGCTCGGCCAGCCCCAGCGCAAGAAGATCATTAGCCGCAAGCGCGCCTATCATGGCGTCACCATCGCCTCGGCCAGCCTCACCGGCCTGCCCAACAACCACCTGTCCTTCGACCTGCCGATCGCCAATGTGCTGCATACCTCGTCGCCGCACCACTGGCGCGAAGCGCTGCCCGGCGAAACCGAACAACAGTTCTCGACCCGACTGGCCGACGATCTCGAAAAGCTGATCCTGGCCGAAGGCCCCGAGACCATCGCCGCCTTCTTCGGCGAGCCGGTCATGGGTGCTGGCGGCGTCGTCGTGCCGCCGGCCGGCTACTGGGAGAAGATCCAGGCCGTTCTGCAGAAATACGACATCCTGCTCGTTGCCGACGAGGTCATCTGCGGCTTCGGCCGTACGGGCAACATGTTCGGCACCGAGACTTATGCGATGAAGCCGGACATCATGGTCATGTCCAAGCAGATCTCGTCGTCTTACCTGCCGATCTCGGCGATGCTGATCAACGACAAGGTGTTCGAGCCGCTGGCCGACGAGAGCAACCGCATCGGCACCTTTGGCCACGGCTTCACCGCCGGCGGCCACCCGGTGGCGGCAGCCGTGGCACTCGAAAACATCGCCATCATCGAGGAGCGCAATCTTGTCGCTAACGCCCGCGAGGTCGGCGCCCATATGCAGAAGCGCCTGGCACGCATAGCCTCGCACGACCTCGTCGGCGAGGTGCGCGGCATCGCCCTCATTGGCGCCATGGAACTCGTTGCCGACAAGGCGACCAAGGCTCCCTGGGGCGCTGCCGGCGCGCTCGGCGGCCTGGTCAACGGCATTTTGCAGCAGAACGGCGTCATCTCCCGCAACATGGGCGACGCGCTGGCCTTCTGCCCGCCGCTGATCATCAACGACAAGCAGGTCGACGACATCTTCGACGCGGTCGAAAAGTCGCTCGACGAGGCGGCGAAACAGGTCAAGGCCTGACCGACTCTGCCATCAGCAAAAAGCCCGCCAAATGGCGGGCTTTTTCGTTTGGCGATGGCGCCTTCCCTTCTCCCACGAGGGGAGAAGGACGAATCGCTTCACACGTGCTGGCCGCCGTTGATGTGGATCTCGGAGCCGGTGACGTAGGATGCCTGGCCCGAGCACAGGAAGTAGATGATGTCGGCAACCTCTGAGGTCATGCCGAGGCGTCGCATCGGGATCGTCTCGACGATCTTGTCCGTGCCCGGCGACAGGATCGCAGTGTCGATTTCGCCGGGCGCGATCGCATTGACGCGGATGCCGTGCGGGCCGAAGTCGGCGGCCATTTCGCGCGTCAGCGCGCCGAGCGCGGCCTTCGACGTTGCATAGGCGGTGCCGGCAAAGGGGTGGACGCGCGTTCCGGCGATCGAGGTCACGTTGACCACCGAACCCTTGGCAGCGGCCAGTTCCTTGAACAGGCCGCGCGCCAGCATGATCGGCGCCAGGAAATTGACCTGGAACACGTCGCGCCAGACATGCATCGGCGTGTCGATCGAGTTCATGCGGCCGCCACCCTTGTGCTTGGGCGAGATGCCGGCATTGTTGACCAGCGCGTGCAGCAGGCCGCCTTCCTTTTCCAGCCGTTGGCGGATTTCCGAAACGGCGCTGCCGACGTCGCCCTGGTCGGCAAGGTCGACCTTGATGTGGTCGTCCGGACCGGCGGGCCATGGGCAGTCGTCGGAAAACGCCTGGCGCGAGCAGGTGATGACGCGCCAGCCTTCGCGCGAGAAGCGCTTCACAGTCGCATGGCCGATGCCGCGGCTGGCTCCGGTCAAAACGATCGTCTTTCGCCCTTCGGTCTTCTCGGCCATCGCATCCTCATTTCAAGCTTACAGCGTATGTAGCGAATGCATCTCGCCATTGCGAGGGGGCGCGGCTCTCAGCCGCGCTCGGCGGCGGCTTCGCGGATCGTCTTGAGCAGGATCGAAAATGCTGCCGAAGGCTGCGTGTCGGTGCGCATGGTCAGCCCCACCGGGCCGCGTGTCTCCGTGGTGTCCACCGGCAGCATCTTCAGCGTACCGACCTTGATCTCGTCGCTGACCACGCCATGCGAGATGATCCACACGGCATCGCTCTGGCGTACGAAGGCGCGGCCGAACGAGTCCGACACGGTCTCGATCTCGGTCGGGATCGAGGCGACGCCATTGGTGATGAAGAAGCGCTCGACGAAGGGCCGGATGATTGAGCCGCGCGTCGGCATCAGCAGCGGGAACTCGCCCAACCGCTCGAACACGTCGGTGTCGCCCTTGAGCAGCGGATGGCCGGCGCGCACCACGAATACCACCTGCTCGGAATAGAGGTGCTCGAAGAAGAAGCCGGTCATCTTCTCGGGCGCGGCCAGGCGGCCGACCACGAGGTCGAGCTCGCCGAGCCTGAGCTGCTCCAGCAGCACCGCGTTCTCGCCGGTCACGATCTTGATCGTGGCGCCCGTGTCCTCGCCGAGGAAAAGGCTCATCGCCCGCGGCATGATGTGCGCCGAAACGGTCGGCAGCGCGCCGATGCGGATCGGCGGCCCGCCCTCTGCCCGTGCATTGGCGACCGAATCGATGCCCTGGCGCAGCGCGGTGATCGCCATGCCGGCATGCTGCATGAACACTTCGCCCGAGCGCGTGATCTTGATGCCGCGGCCGTCGCGTTCGAACACGCTGACGCCGAGCGCTTCCTCCAGTTCGCGGATCGTCTTGGTCACCGCCGGTTGGCTGACGTTCAGCAGCCCGGCCGCCTTGACCACGCTTTTCTGGCGCGCGACTTCTAGGAATGTCTGGAGGTGGCGGAACCTGACACGGCTTTCGATCATGGGCTTTTCATAACCCAGGAGTTAAGAGAAGGCCACAAAATATCATTTTACCAAACCAAACATCTCATCCACTGTCTTCTAGAGGAGAAATCGAGTGCAATTCACAGACATCGGCGGCGTCACGCTGCACCACCAGCTCATCGGCGGGCCCGCGGACAAGCCGGTCCTGGTATTTGCTAATTCGCTGGGCACCGATTTCCGCATCTGGCGCGACGTTATCGTCCGGCTTGCCGGTGACTTTCCCATCGTCACCTACGACAAGCGCGGCCATGGTCTTTCGGACACGGGGACGGCTCCTTATTCGATGGATGACCATGTCGGTGATCTTGCCGGCCTGCTCGATCATCTCAACGTCAAGAACGCCATCGTCTGCGGCCTGTCGGTCGGCGGGCTCATCGCGCAGGGCCTCTATGCCAGGCGCCCCGATCTCGTCCGTGCGCTCGTCCTCTGCGACACCGCCCACAAGATCGGCACCAACGACAGCTGGAACACGCGCATCGCCGCCGTCGAAAAGGACGGCATCGCCTCGATCGCCGATGGCGTGATGAAGCTGTGGTTCACGCCCGAGTTTCACGAGCAGCGCCAGCCTGACCTCGTTGGCTACCGCAACATGCTGTCGCGCCAGCCGCTCGCCGGCTACACCGGCACCTGTGCCGCCCTGCGCGACGCCGACTACACCGAGGCGGCAAAGGCGATTGCCGTGCCCACGCTTTGCGTCGTCGGCGACCAGGACGGCTCGACGCCGCCTGCACTGGTGCGCTCGATGGCTGATCTCATTCCCGGCTCGCGCTTCAAGATCATCGACGGCGCCGGCCATATCCCTTGCGTCGAAAAGCCGGACGAACTCGTCGCCCTCATCAGGCGCTTCATCGCCCGCCTTCCACTGGAGTGATTTGACCATGAACGCATCGGCGCCAGCCTCGACCAGGTATCGCCAGGGTCTCGCCGTCCGACGCTCGGTACTCGGCGATGCCCATGTCGACCGCGCCGAAACGGCCTCCACCGATTTCGACCGGCCGTTCCAGGAACTGATCACCGAAGCCGCCTGGGGCACGGTCTGGGCGCGCCCGACCTGGACCAAGCGCGAGCGCTCGATGGTGACGCTGGCACTGCTGGCAGCCCTGGGCCATGACGAGGAGGTGGCGATGCATGTGCGCGCCACCGCCAACACCGGGGCATCGCGCGAGGACATCTGCGAAACCTTCCTCCATGTCGCGATCTATGCCGGCGTGCCGGCGGCCAACCGCGCCATCAAGATCGCCAAGCAGGTCTTTGCCGAAATGGATGCGGGCCGATGAGCATTGACCCCAAGCCGAACCGCCAGCCCGAGATCGGCGCCTTCTTCCAGCGCGACCGCTCCTGGCATCCGCCGGCCTACACGCCTGGCTACAAGACCTCGGTCCTGCGTTCTCCGCAGAAGGCGCTGCTGTCGCTCGACACCACCATTTCCGAGATCACCGGCCCGGTCTTCGGCCACGGCATGCTGGGCGAGCTCGACAACGACCTGATCCACAATTTCGCCAAGCCGGGCGAGAGCGCCATCGGCGAGCGCATCATCGTCTATGGCCGCGTGCTCGACGAGCGCGGCAAGGGCGTGCCGGGCGTACTGCTCGAGTTCTGGCAGGCCAATGCCGGCGGGCGCTACCGCCACAAGAAGGAGGGCTACATCGCCGCCCTCGACCCCAATTTCGGCGGCTGCGGCCGCACCATCACCGGCGAAGACGGTTCCTACGCCTTTCGTACGATCAAGCCCGGCCCCTATCCCTGGCCGAACGGCGTCAACGACTGGCGCCCCGCCCACATCCACTTCTCGGTCTTCGGCCATGGCTTTGCCCAGCGGCTGATCACCCAGATGTATTTCGAGGGCGACCCGCTGATCTGGCTCTGCCCGATCGTCAGGACCATCCCCGACCGGGCAGCCGTCGAGACGCTGATCGCGGCGCTCGACATGCAGTCGACCATCCCGATGGATGCGTGCGCCTACAAGTTCGACATCGTGCTGCGCGGCCGCCGCTCGTCGGTGTTCGAAAACCGTCTGGAGGGCAACTGATGGTCCAGTCGCTGAACCGGCTTAGGGAAAGCCCCTCGCAGACCGCCGGGCCCTATGTCCATATCGGGCTCACCCCCAATTTCTGCGGCATCGCCGGTGTCTTCGAAAAGGACCTCGGCACGGAAATGGTCAATGACGAGACCAAGGGCGAGCGCATCACCGTGCGCGCCCGCGTGCTCGATGGCACCGGCACGCCCCTCAAGGATGCGCTGATCGAGATCTGGCAGGCCGACGCCGCTGGCCTCTACAACTCGCCGACCGAAATTCGCGGTGCCGCCGATCCCAACTTCACCGGCTGGGGCCGCATGCCGACCGACATGGTCTCGGGCGAATGTCTGTTCGAGACCATCAAGCCGGGCCGTGTGCCCTACAAGCCCGGCCTGCTCATGGCCCCGCACATCACCTTCTGGATCGTTGCCCGCGGCATCAATCTCGGCCTGCAGACACGGATGTATTTTGCCGACGAAGAACAGGCGAATGCCGAGGACCCGGTGCTGGCCCGCATCGAGCATCGCTCGCGTGTGCCGACGCTGATCGCCGCGCGCCAGGACGATGTCTATGTCTTCGACATCCACCTGCAGGGTGACAACGAAACCGTGTTCTTCGACGTCTGAGCACATGACCGTTTCTCCCTTCGATCACCCTTTGCTGTCCGGCCTTCTCGGTGACGAGGAGACTGCGCGCCAGTTCTCCGCCGACGCGGAACTGGCCGCCATGCTTGCCTTCGAGCGCGCACTGGCCGAGGCCGAGGCAGGCGAGGGCGTGATCGGCCGCGAGGCAGCCGATGCGATTGTCGCCGTACTCGCCTCGTTCGAGCCCGACGTTGCGGCTCTCAGAAATGCCGTCGCCCGCGATGGCGTGGTCGTGCCCGAACTGGTGCGCCAGTTGCGTTCGGCAGTCGGCGCACCGCATGGCGACAAGGTCCATTTCGGCGCCACCAGCCAGGATGTTATCGACACGGCGCTGGTGCTCCGTCTCAAGCCGGTTGTCGAGCGCCTCGATGCGCTGCTCGCCGAGGCGGCCGCAAAGCTGGCGGCGGTGGAGAAGAGATTTGGTGCCCGTCTGCTGATGGGTCGCACGCGCATGCAGGCGGCGATCGAAATCACCGTCGCCGACCGTGTCCGCGCCTGGCGCGAACCGGTCGAACGCAACCGCGCGCGGCTGGCTGCGATCCGCCACGAACTTCTCGTCGTCCAGTTCGGCGGTGCCGCCGGTACGCTGGAAAAGCTTGGCGACAAGGCGCTCGCCGTGCGGAAATCGCTGGCCGAAAAGCTGGGACTCCACGACGCCCCACAATGGCACAGCCAGCGCGATCGTCTCGCCGAATTTGCCGGTCTGCTGTCGCTCATCACCGGCAGCCTTGGCAAGTTCGGCCAGGACGTTGCCCTGATGGCGCAGGACGGCTCAGAGATTGCACTCGCCGGAGGCGGCGGCTCCTCTGCGATGCCGCACAAGCAGAACCCGGTGGCAGCGGAGGTGCTGGTGACGCTCGCCCGTTTCAACGCCACGCAACTGTCGGGCATGCACCACGCTTTGGTGCATGAGCAGGAACGCTCGGGATCGGCCTGGACGCTGGAATGGCTGCTCCTGCCGCAGATGGCCGTGGCGGCGGCGGCGGCGCTCAGGCAGGCGGCGGCACTCGCCGGCCAGATCGAAAGCATAGGTGCGCGGCCGGGCAACTAGCCCGCGGCACCCGTCAACAAAACGCCTGACACTTGGCGTGCCGAAGGCCCGCAGCTCGATGGCAGGCGGTGCGGGTAGAAGGAAAAAAGATGCGTACTCAGGTGGTCATCATCGGCTCCGGCCCGTCCGGGCTCCTGCTCGGGCAACTGCTCGCCAATAGCGGCATCGACAACGTCATCCTCGAGCGCGTCGATCGCGACTATGTGCTCGGCCGCGTCCGTGCCGGCGTGCTGGAACAGGGCATGGTCGACCTGCTCGACGAAGCTGGCGCCGGCGCGCGCATGCATGCCGAAGGCCTGCCGCACGAGGGTATCTCGCTCGCCTTCGACAACCGGCTGCATCGCATCGACCTTGCCCAACTCACCGGCGGCAAGCGCGTCACGGTCTACGGCCAGACCGAGGTGACGCACGACCTGATGGACAAGCGCGAGGCGGCGGGACTGACCACGATTTACGATGCCAAGAACGTGCTGCCGCAGGGGTTCGACAGCGACACGCCCTTCGTCACCTACGAGAAGGATGGCGCTACCCACCGCATCGATTGCGATTTCATCGCCGGCTGCGACGGCTTCCATGGCATCAGCCGCAAATCGGTGCCCGAAGGCGCCATCAGGACCTATGAGCGTGCATACCCGTTCGGCTGGCTCGGCATCCTGGCCGAGGTGCCGCCGGCCGACCACGAGCTGATCTACGCCAACCATCCCAGGGGCTTTGCGCTGTGTTCGATGCGCTCGACCCACCGCAGCCGCTACTATGTCCAGTGCCCGCTCGATGATCACGTCGAGGACTGGAGCGACGAGCGCTTCTGGGACGAGCTGCGCCGGCGCCTGCCACCCGAGGCTGCGGCGCGCGTCGTCACCGGCCCGTCCTTCGAGAAGTCGATCGCGCCGCTGCGCTCCTTCGTCGCCGAGCCGATGCGCTTCGGCCGTATGTTCCTCGTTGGCGACGCCGCCCACATCGTGCCGCCCACCGGCGCCAAGGGTCTCAACCTCGCCGCCAGCGACGTGCGTTACCTCTACTGGGGCCTGCGCGAATTCTATCAGGACAGGTCGCAGGCAGGCATCGACGCCTATTCGGCCCGCGCCCTGTCGCGCGTCTGGAAGGCGGTGCGGTTCTCCTGGTGGATGACCACCATGCTGCACCGTTTCCCCGACACCGACGACTTCGGCCAGCGCATCCAGGAGGCCGAACTCGACTATCTCGTCCACTCGCAGGCGGCATCCGCCTCGCTCGCCGAAAACTATGTCGGGCTGCCTTATTGATCCAAGGGAATCGCGCCAGTCACATATCTTTCAGGTTATGGATTGCGCGATTCTTTTCATTTTACATTACCGTTTCGAACATGACACTTGGCTACGGACATACCGAGACCGACGCGCGCGACAGTGCCGGCTCGTCCAGATGGAGGAAAAATTGAAGAAGTCTGTTTTGGCCGCCCTGGCGGTACTTGCGCTTTCCGGCACCGCCTTCGCCGACACCATCAAGGTCGGCGTCGTCGGTCCGTTCTCCGGCCCGTTCGCCATCCAGGGCAAGAACTTCAAGGCCGGCATCGACGCCTGGATCGCGCTCAACGGCGCCAAGGTCGGCGACGACGACATCGAGATCGTCTACCGCGACCTGCCGGCTGCCGACCCGGCCCAGTCCAAGGCGCTGGCCCAGGAACTGGTCGTCAAGGAAGGCGTGCAGTATCTCGCAGGCTTCTATTTCACCCCTGACGCGATGGCGGTCACCCCGCTGCTCGAGCAGGCCAACGTGCCGCTGGTCGTCATGAACGCCGCCACCTCGGCGATCGTCACCAAGAGCCCGCTGGTCGTGCGCACCTCCTTCACCACCTGGCAGACCTCGGCGCCGATGGCCAAGGTCGCCAAGGAGCGCGGCGTCAAGAAGGTCATCACCGTGGTCTCCGACTACGGCCCGGGCGTCGATTCCGAGAACGCCTTCAAGACCACCTTCACCGCCGAAGGCGGCGAGGTTGTCGATTCCGTCCGCATGCCGCTGTCGACCAACGACTTCAGCCCGATCATGCAGCGCGTCAAGGATTCCGGCGCCGACGCCGTCTTCGCCTTCCTGCCGTCGGGCCCGACCACGCTCGGCTTCGTCAAGGCCTACAATGACAACGGCCTTGCCAAGGCAGGCGTGCAGTTCCTCGCACCCGGCGACCTGACGCAGGAGTCCGATCTGCCGGCGCTCGGCGAAGCCGCATCCGGATTGCTCACCACCTTCCACTACGCCGTCTCGCATGACTCGGCCGAGAACAAGAAGTTCGTCGAGGCCGCGCACAAGGCCATCGGCAATCCGGCCGAACTGTCCTTCCCCTCGGTCGGTGCCTATGACGGCATGCACGTCATCTACAAGATGATCGAGGCCACCGGCGGCGAGCAGGACGCCCAGAAGGCGGTCGACGCCGTCAAGGGCCTCGCCTGGGAAAGCCCGCGCGGCCCGGTCTCCATCGATCCCGAGAGCCGTCACATGACGCAGAACATCTATCTGCGCGAGGTCGCCAAGGCCGAGGACGGCACCTTCTACAACAAGGAAATCGCGACCTTCGAAAAGCAGGGCGACCCCGGCCTTGCGGCTCTGAAGTAACAGCGTTACGCCAACGACAGGGCCCGGATGCCTGACGCGTCCGGGCTGCTGCTGGATCAAACGATGCAAACCGTTCTCAGCGTTGGGATCGACGCCCTTGCCTATGGCATGGTGCTGTTCGTCATCTCGATAGGACTTTCGGTGACCATGGGCCTGATGCGCGTGGTCAACCTCGCCCATGGCGCTTTCGCCATGATCGGCGGCTATATCGCTTCTTACGCCACCCAGACGCTCGGCTTCGGCTACGGCGTCGCCATCCTCGCCGCGGTGGTCGGCACCATCATCATCGCCATCCCGGTCGAGCGGTTCCTCTACCGCCGCATCTATGGCGCGCCCGAGCTTACCCAGGTGCTGATGACCATCGGCATCACCTTCTGCGTCATCGGCATCGCCAACTACGTCTTCGGCCCGACGCTGAAGACCATTCCTTTGCCCGAGACGCTACGCGGTCCGGTCGATCTCGGCTTCCGCTCGATTGCCGCCCACAAGCTGTTCGCCATCGCCTGCGGCGTCGCTGTTGCGGGTGCGCTCTGGTACCTGATCGAAAGGACGTCCTTCGGCGTCAAGCTGCGCGCCTCGGTCGACAATGCCGCCATGGCCGCCTCGCTCGGCGTGCGCACCCGCATCGTTTATGCCGTCAGCTTCGCGGTTGCCGTCGGCCTCGCCGCCTTCGGTGGCATTGTCGGCGCCGAGCTCCTTCCGATCGAGCCCTATTACGCGCTGCGCTACATGGTGACCTTTCTCGTCGTCGTCTCGGTCGGTGGCGCAGGTTCCATCCCCGGCGCACTGCTCGCCTGCCTGCTGCTCGGCGCCATCGACACCACAGGCCGCTATCTTCTGCCCGAATATGGCGAGTTCTTCTTCTACCTCGCCGTCATCGCCATCGTCTGCGTCTTCCCGCGCGGCCTTTTGGGCAGGAGAAGCTAGATGGCCGCCATCGAAACCACCTCCGCCGCCAAGCCTGAGGCCGCCGCTCGTCCGAACTGGCTCAAGCGCGACCTCGTCGGCCTCGCAGTGATCCTGGCCGTCGCTGCCATCGGCTACTTCCTGTTCCCCAACAATCTGGCGCTGCTGACCCGCATCCTGGGCATTGCACTCCTGGTGTTGTCGATCGATCTCGTCACTGGTTTCTGCGGTGTCGCCACGCTTGGCCATGCCGCACTCTTCGGCGCCGGCGCCTACGCCTCGGGCATCGCCGCGGTCCATTTCGGCATCACCGATCCGCTGCTGATGGTCGTGGTTGGTGCCATTGGCGGCGCTGTTGCCGGCATCGTCTCCGGCGCGGTCATCCTGCGCGGCCATGGACTGGCGCAATTGGTGCTGTCCATCGCCGTCGTCCACCTGTTCCACGAGGCTGCCAACAAGGCCTCCGTGTATACCGGTGGTAGCGACGGCCTGTCGGGCATTTCGCCCGACCCGATCTTCGGTATGTTCGCCTTCGATCTCTGGGGCCGCACGGCCTACGGCTTCGCCGTCGCGCTGGTGGTCATCGCCTTCATCGTGCTGCGGCTGATCACCCGTTCGCCCTTCGGCATGCTTTGCCGCGGCATCAAGGAAGACCCGATCCGCATCCGCGCCATGGGCGCATCGGTCCAGGGCACGCTGCTCAAGATGTATGTCATCTCGGGCGCGGTGGCGGGCACAGGTGGCGCGCTCAACGCCATCTCCACCCAGGTCGTCGGCCTCGACTCGCTCAGCTTCACGCTCTCCGCCGAAGCGCTGGTGATGCTCGTGCTTGGCGGCACCGGCTCGCTCTATGGCGCGCTGATCGGCACCGTCAGCTTCATGTGGTTCGAGGATTTCGTCTCGGCGGCCAATCCGTTCCACTGGCTCACCATCGTCGGCGCGCTTCTGATCGCCGTGGTGCTGTTCGCGCCGCGTGGGCTCTATGGCACGGCGCTCTCGCTTGCCGATCGTTTCAGGGGGAACGGCAAATGAGCGCGGTCTTCCAGGTCCAGAACCTCAACAAGGCGTTCGGCGGCCTTGCCGTCACGCAGGATGTGTCGATCACCATGAACCCCGGCGACCGCGTGGCCCTGATCGGCCCCAACGGCGCCGGCAAGACCACCTTCGTCAATCTCGTCACCGGCCATCTCGAACCCGATTCCGGCAAGGTTCTGCTCGGCGGCAACGATGTCACCTCACTGGGGCCGACGCCGCGTGTCCGCCAGGGCCTCGTCCGCTCGTTCCAGGTCACGCGCCTGTTTCCCGACATGACGCCGGAAGAACACCTGGCGCTCGCCGTGATGCAGCGCACCGGCCGCACCGGCGCGATCTTCGGCCACTACCAGGCCAAGGCGGACGTCATGGCCGAGGTCGCCGAACTGCTGCGCACGCTCGGCCTCGATCACATCGCCACCCGCAAGGTCGCCGAGATCGCCTATGGCCAGCAACGCCTGCTCGAGATCGCGCTCGCCCTGGCGCTCAAGCCTAAGGTGCTGCTGCTCGATGAGCCGGCCGCCGGCGTGCCTCAGAGCGACACGCCGCGCATCGAGGCCGCCCTTGCCGGCCTGCCGTCCGACCTCGCCGTGCTGATGATCGAGCACGACATGGATCTCGTTTTCCGCTTCGCCAGGCGTGTCATCGTGCTCGCCGCCGGCGCCATCATCTTCGACGGTTCGCCGCAGGACGTCACCAGGGACGCCCGTGTCCGTGAAGCCTATCTCGGAAGCTACGCCAATGACCGCAGCGCCGCTTGAAGTCGCCGACCTGAGCGCCGGCTACGGCCCGACGCGCGTGCTGGAGAACGTCTCTTTCTCCGTGCCCGCCGGCTCGCGGCTTGCCGTGCTCGGCCGCAACGGCATGGGCAAGACGACGCTGCTCGCCACCATCGCCGGCCAGACCAGGCGCTACGGCGGTTCGATCCGCCTCGGCGGCACCGATCTCAGTAGCCAGGAAAGCTCGGCGCGTGCCCGCAGCGGTCTCGGCTACGTGCCGCAGGCGCGTTGCATCTTTCCTTCACTGACCGTCGAGGAAAACCTCTTCGTCGGGCTCAAGGGCCGCGACCGCTCGGCGATCGAGGAAGCCTACCAGATGTTCCCGCGCCTCAAGGAGCGTCGCAGGAACCTCGGCTCCCAGCTTTCCGGCGGCGAACAGCAGATGCTGTCCACTGCCCGCACCATTCTCGGCAAGCCGACCGTGCTGTTGCTCGACGAACCTTTGGAGGGCCTGGCGCCGGTCATCTGCGAAGAGCTGATGGTGGCGTTCTCGCAACTGGCCTCGGGCGGCGAGATGACCGTCGTGCTGGTCGAGCAGCGCATCCAGAGCGCGCTTGATTTCGCCGACCGCGCCATCATCCTCGAGCGCGGACGCATCGCCTGGTCGGGCACGCCGTCGGAGCTGTCAGCGCAGCCCGAAGTGGTGGAAAAGCTGCTCGGCGTCGGCAGCCTGCACTGAGCCGCCGAAAAACGCTCGCTACCCGACAGCGGCCTCGGCAGCCTCGGTCGTCGGTGTCGCCTCGCCCGGCTCCTTGATCCTGAACCAGGCGACATAGAGCGCGGGCAGGAACAGCAGCGTGATCGCGGTGCCGGCGAGGATGCCGCCCATCATCGCATAGGCCATCGGCGCCCAGAAAACCTCGCGCGCGATCGGGATCAGCGCCAGACTGGCTGCGGCAGCGGTCAGCGCAATCGGCCGCATGCGGTGCTCCGAGGCTTCGATCACCGCGTGCCATTTGTCTGTGCCCGTGGCGATCAGCTCCTCGATCTGCACGATCAGGATCACCGAGTTCCGGATCAGGATGCCGACCAGTGCCAGCACCCCGAGCAGCGCCACGAAGCCTAGCGGCTGGCCGGTCGGCACCAGCGCCGCCACCACGCCGATCAGCCCCAGCGGCGCCACAGCCACCACCAGGAACAACCGCTGGAAGCTCTGCAGCTGGATCATCAGCACCGTCGCCATGATGAACAGCATCAGCGGCACGACGGCAATGATCGGACCCTGGCTGTTCACGCTTTCCTCGACCGAGCCGCCGGTCACTACCGCGTAGCCTGCCGGCAGCTTGGCGGCGAAAGCCTCGACCGCGGGCTTGAGCTCTGCAACCACGGTGTCGGGCAAGGTGTCGCCGACCATGCCGGCCTTGACGGTGATGGTGGGCATCCGGCTGCGCCGCCAGATCGTCGGTTGTTCCAGTTCGTAGCGGAAATCGGCGACCGTCGCGAGCGGGATCGCCTCGCCGTTGCCGGTTGGGATCTGCAGATTGCGCAGCGTCTCGATCGAGCCGCGCTCGACGTCCTGGGCCCGCACCACTACGTTGATCAGGTAGGTCGCGTCGCGCACCTGGGTGATCGCCACGCCGCCGACCACGCTGTTCATCGCGCTGGCGATATCTTCGGAGGTGATGCCGAGCTGGCGCGCCTTGTCCTGCAGCACCTCGACCTTGAGCACGCGCGACGGCTCGTTCCAGTCGAAGCTCGGCGCCTGAATCTTCGGATTGGCGGAGATGATGCCGGCCAGCTGCTGCGACAGGGTCCGTACCGTCTGAACGTCGGGACCGCTGACGCGATATTGCACCGGCCGGCCCACCGGGGGCCCGAGTTCCAGCGTCTTGACGAAGGCGTCGGTGCCGACGAACTGTTCCCGCAGGATCTTCTCGATCGCCGGCTGCACCCGATGCCGCGCTTCCAGATCCTTGGTGACGATGACCGTCTGGCCGAAATAGGGATTGGCCGGCTGCACGTCGTAGGCCAGCACGAAGCGCACCGCGCCCTGGCCGATATATGAGCTCCAGTGGTCGATATCGGCGTTGCCCTTCAGCGCGATCTCCTCGAAATGCTCGATCTCGGCGCGCGTCTCGGCGATCGAGCTGTTGTGCGGCAGATTCCAGTCGACGATCAGTTCTGGCCGGTCGGAGGGCGGGAAGAACTGCTGCTGCACGAAGGTCAGCCCGACGACCGACAGCGCGAACAGCACGACGGTGGCGATGATGGTGAGCCAGTGGCGGCGCACCGCCCAATTGAGGATGCGGGAGAAGCCAGCGGCAACGCGGCCCGGCCGCTCGTCGTGCTTCTTCATCGTTGCCGGCAGGAGCGTGACGCCGAGCAGCGGCGCAAACAGCACCGCCACGATCCATGACAAGAGCAGCGACACCGCGATGACGACGAACAGCGTGTAGGTGTATTCGCCCGCCTGGCTGCTGTTCAGCCCGATCGGCACGAAGCCGGCGACGGTGACCAGCGTGCCGGTCAGCATCGGAAACGCCGTCGAGGTGTAGACATAGGTCGCCGCTTTCCTTAGCGAGTCGCCGACCTCCAGCCGCGCTACCATCATCTCCACCGCAATCATCGCATCGTCGACAAGAAGCCCGAGCGCGATGATCAGCGCGCCGAGCGAGATGCGCTGCAGCGAGATGCCCAGATAGGCCATGACCAGGAAGGTGATCGCCAGCACCAGCGGGATCGACAGCGCGACAACGAAGCCGGCGCGCATGCCCAGGCTGATGAAGGAAACGGCGAGCACGATCGCGACGGCCTCGAACAGCGCCCGCGTGAAGCCGGAGACGGCATGCTCGACAATGGCCGGCTGGTCGGCAACCTGGTGCACGCCGACGCCGATCGGTAGTTCGCCCGTCACCTCATGCATCAGCTCCTTCAGCGCCTCGCCGAATTCCAGCAGGTTGGCGTTGGGCTTCATGCCGATCGCCAGCCCGATCGCCGGCTCGCCATTGACCCGGAACAGCGCGGTCGGCGGATCGACATAGCCGCGGCTGATGGTGGCGACGTCGCTCAGCCGGAAGAAGCGGTCGTTGACCCTGAGGTTGATTGCCCTCAGGCTTTCCTCCGAGGTGAACTGGCCGCCGACGCGCACCGCAATGCGTTCCGACCCGGCCTGGATGACGCCCGACGGCGCAATCGCGTTTTGCGATTGCAGGCTGGCGATGACAGCCTGCTGGTTGAGGCCGAGCGCCGCGATCTGGCGCGTCGAGAATTCGAGGTAGATGACCTCGTCCTGCGCCCCGATCAGCTCCACCTTGCCGGCATTCGGAATGGTCAGGATGCGGGTGCGCACCGTCTCGACATGGTCGCGCAGCTGGCGCATCGACAGCCCGTCCGATGTGAAGGCATAGACGTTGCCGAACACGTCGCCGAAGCGGTCGTTGAAGAACGGCCCCTGCACCCCTTGCGGGAAATTCGACCTCAGGTCGCCCACCATGTTGCGGACCTGCACCCAGGTCGGGGCGACGTCGCGCGCCTTGGTCGTCGGCTTGAGGTTGACGAAGATGATCGTCTGGCCGGCGGTGGTGACGCTGCGGCTGAAGTCGAGGCTTTCCAGCTCCTCGAGCTTCTTCTCGATCCGGTCGGTCACCTGCCTGGTCGTCTCGTCGACCGAGGCGCCCGGCCAGTTGGCCTGGATCAGCATGGTCTTGATGGTGAAGCTCGGGTCCTCCTCGCGGCCGAGGTTGAGATAGGCGAACACCCCGGCGATCGTGAAGATCAGCATGAAATACCAGACCATCGAGCGGTGGCTCAGTGCCCAGTCGGAAAGATTGAAACCCTTCACGCTACGCCCCCTCTGGAATGCGGACCTTCTGGCCTTCTGCGAGGCTGTTCACCCCGGCAGTCACCACCCGCGTCCCCGCCGTCAAGCCGTCCACGGTGAAGCTGGCGCCATCCTTTGCCTTGACCTCGATACCCTGCAGGCTGACCGTCGACGCAGCCTGGTCGACGACCCAGACGAAGTTCTTGCCATCCTTCTCCAGAAGCGCCGACAGCGGCAGGTCGATCGCCTCGTCGGCCTTCAATACCGGCACGGCCGTCACCGTCGAACCCAGCCGGAAGGCGGTCGGCGGGTCGGTCAGCGCCAGCCGCACCCGCCGGGTCCGTGTCGACGCATCGGCCTGCGGCGCGATCTCGCGGACATGCGCCTTGGTGCGCAGCGACAGCGCCGATTGCAGCGACACTTCGAATTCGGCGCCTTCCTTGAGTTCGCTCGCCATCTGGTCGGGAACGTCCACCACCGCCTCGCGGGCGTCGGAGCGCGCCACCGTCACCACCATCTGTCCGGGCGACACGGTCTGGCCGACTTCAGCGCCGACGGCGGTGACGATGCCGTCGAAATCGGAGAACAGCCGGGCATAGCCGAGCTGTTCCTGTGCCTTGGCAAGGGCGGCGCGCGCCCTTTCGACATTGGCAGCAGCCGAATCAAGTGCCTGCTTGGCGGAATCGTAGACTGCCTGCGACGTGTTGGATTCCTGGAGCAGGGTGCGCTGGCGTTCTTCGCTCGCCGAGGCGTTGGCGAACTGCGCCTCGGCGGTCGACAGGTCGGCGCGTGCCGACTGCATCGACAGCTCCAGCGCCAGCGGGTCGATGGCCGCGAGCGTTGTGCCCTTGGCGACCTGGTCGCCGACGCCGACGTCGCGCGCCACCAGCCGCCCGAGCAGGCGGAAGGCGAGGTCGGCGGAAAATTCCGGCTGGATGGTGCCGGCGAAACCCTGCACCGTCCGTGCATGCGGTTCGACGACGATGGACAGCACCGGGCGGATCACCTCGGGAGGCGGGGCCTGTTCCTGGCTGCAGCCGGCCAGTGCCAGCACGGCCATCAGGCCGATCGGCGCGAGTGATCTCATGGTGCCACCTCCACCACCTGGCCGGGGCTCAGCAATTGGCCGCCTTGCGCGACGACGGTTTGCCCTGCCTCCAGTCCCTTCGACACGACCACGACGCCGGAAGCGAACGACAGCACCTCGATCGGCACCATCGCCACCGCCTTGGTGCCGGGGTCGACGGTCCACACGGCCGGCCGGCCATTCTCCGACATCAGCGCCTGCCACGGCAGCACGATGGCCTGTTGTGGCTTGGCGGTGATCGTGCCTGTAATCGCCGCGCCGAGCGGCATCTGTGCCGGCGTGTCGGGCACCGCCACCTTGACGCGGATCGAGCCGGAGGCCGGGTCGACGGCTGGCGAGACCTCGCGCACTTCGCCTGTCGCCTCGATCTTCGGGTCGGAGATCAATGATATCCTGACCACCGGCGCCACCGGGGTCCGGGCAACCATGGCCTCGTCGACGTTGAACACCGCGTCGCGGTCGCCGTCCTCGGCAACGGTGAACACCGTCTGTGCCGCCTGCACCACCTGGCCGACCTCGATCGTCCGTGCCGTCACCACGCCGGACGCACTGGCCTTCAATTCGGTATAGCCCATCCGGTCCTTGGCATTGGCAAGCTGGCTCTGCGCGGCTTCGACCCCGTTTCGCGCCACGCGCAGGGACTGTTCGGCGAGGTCATATTCGCGCCGCGTCGTGAAGCCCTGGGCAAGCAAAGTCTTCTGGCGGTCGAAGGCAGCCGACGCCTGCCGCAGTTGCGCGTCAGCGGAATCGAGGCTGGCTTGCGCCGCGCGCACGTCGGACTGCTGCTCTTGCGGATCGAGCCTGGCCAGTACCTCGCCCTTCTCGACGCGTTGGCCGACATCGACCGTGCGTTCCGAGACGCGCCCGCCGACCTGGAACGACAGGCTGTTGAGCGTGCGGGCGGCAATCACGCCAGTCAGCGACGTGGCCGGGGCGAAGTCGGACAGCTTCACCTCAATCGCGCGGACCACCACCGGCAGCCGTTCGGCCGCCTCCTTCTTCTGGCAGGCGGCCAGGGGCAATGAAAGGCACAGGGCAAGCAAGGCGAGCGAGGATGTCGAATTGGCGCGGGCAGGCGTTCTGCCATGAGTGCCTGACGGGTTCGGGTTCGCGGAAGTCATGTACATCCCCCAAAATCGCTTCGCCTCAGGCTACGACGGAGAATTCCATCCGGCAACGGCTAGCCGAATTTCTTGTCAGGCCGGTGACGGGTGTTTCCGATCACGGTTTGGGAGGGTAACACGGGTGTGATGTTTGGCGGATTTGGACACGGAACCCGAGCGATTCCGGTGCGTTGAAAGGGGTTGCAGAGCATCGGACCCGAAGTGGGGAGCCGGTTTGGGGAGATCGGATGCTCAAGGAATGGACGTCGGAGGCCCTTATGGATCGAATGCTCTTTGACAGTCCGGTTTCGATTCGCATCGGACCGGAAAGCACCCAGCGCGAAGTCACGACCGTCAAGGGCGCCTACGAGGCGCTGGTTGATTGGCCGCACGCCAAGCGCAGCGGCCCGCTCTACCGCGAGGCGGTCGAGACGGTCTCGGCGGCGCTCGCCGGCACCCGCTCGCACAAGGCGGCGCGGCAGGCACTCGTCGCTGCTGCCGAGGAGATCGGTATCCTGGTCTGACCCACTTGCCATGTTTCCGGCGCCGCCCGTTCGCCGCACGGCGAACGGCACCGCCCCTGTATGCCGCAAGGACGGGCAGGACATTTCCTCGCCGGCCGGGTTTTGCAGCATAAATTAACTCTACAGAGTTTGTAGAATTTACCATCCTGAATGGGCATCGTCATTCAACCCCGAGGGGAAGCCCATGTCAGATTTCACGCGCCGTGCCTTGCTCGCCACCGTTGCCGCTCTGTCGATTGCGCCGTCCGTCGGCTCTCTCCATGCCGAGGACCTCAAGATCACCATCGCCTACCAGACGGTGGTCGAGCCCTCGAAAGTGCCGCAGGCCGATGGCGCCTATGAGGCTGCCACCAAGGCCAGCATCGACTGGCGCAAGTTCGATTCCGGCGCCGATGTCATTGCCGCCATCGCATCCGGCGCGGTCGACATCGGCTATGTCGGCTCGAGCCCGCTGGCAGCTGCCGCCAGCCGCCAGTTGCCGATCGAGACCATCTTTGTCGTCGGCCTGATCGGCGAATCCGAAGCGCTCGTCGCCCGAAACGGTGCAGGCATCGAGAAGGCCGCCGATCTTGCCGGCAGGAAGGTCGCCGTGCCCTTCGTCTCGACCACGCATTACAGCCTTCTCGCAGCGCTGAAACACGAGGGCGTCGATCCCAAGTCGGTCGAGATACTCAATCTGCGCCCGCCGGAAATCGCTGCCGCCTGGCAGCGCGGCGACATCGACGCGGCTTACGTCTGGGATCCGGCGCTCGGCCAGATCAAGACCTCGGGCAAGGTCGTGCTCGACTCGGCCAAGGTCGCCGAATGGGGCGCGCCGACCTTCGACGCCTGGATCGTCCGCGCCGACTTCGCCGAGAAGAACCCGGCCGCCGTGCGTGACTTCGTCAAGGTGACGGGTGCTGCCTATGCCGAATTCCTCGCCAAGCCGGAAGCCTGGGACAAGGGCTCGCCGCAGGCCGAGAAGATCGCCCGCCTGACCGGCGCCAAGGTCGAGGAAGTGCCGGCCCTGCTGAAGGGCTATGTCTTCCCGACGCTGGAAGAACAGGCCTCGGTCAAGTTCCTCGGCGGCGACACGGTCAAGGCGGTCGCGGCGACCTCGGCTTTCCTCAAGGAGCAGGGCAAGATCGACGCCGTTCAGCCTGACTATTCGAAATACGTGACGTCGAAATACGTCACCGAGGCGCTCGCCTCCAACTGAGGCGCCAGCCGGCCCGCGTCCTCCCGCGTGGGCACAGACCCCGGCCGGCTCCTCCCGGCCGGGGCATCCCCTTTTCCAGGAGACCCAACGATGTCGACGCTTACGCTCAGCAACATCGCCGTGCGCTATTCCGGGCAGCCTCGGCCGGCGGTCGAGGGTGCATCGCTCTCCGTCGGCCAGGGCGAGTTCGTCGTGCTCACCGGACGTTCCGGCTGCGGCAAGTCGACCTTGCTTAACGCCGCCGCGGGCCTGGTTGTGCCCGAGCACGGCGAGGTCTCGGTCGACGGCCGGCCGATCGAGGGGCCAGGGGCCGACCGCGCCGTCGTCTTCCAGAGCGACGCGCTGTTTCCCTGGTTCTCGGCGCGCGACAACGTCGCTTTCGCGCTGAGAGTGCGCGGCATCGGTGAGCGGCAGCGCCACGCCCTCGCCAACGAACTGCTCAGGCGCGTCCGGCTCGACGGCCTCGGCGACAAGCCGGTTTGGGAGATGTCGGGCGGCATGCGCCAGCGCGTCGGCCTTGCCCGCGCGCTCGCCGCCGAGCCCGACTTCCTGCTGATGGACGAGCCGCTCGGCGCGCTTGATGCGCTGACGCGCGAGCGCATGCAGACGCTGCTGCTCGACATCTGGGCGCCGGGAAATCTCGGCGTGCTGATGGTCACCCACGGCATCGAGGAAGCGCTGCTGCTCGGCACCCGCGTCGTCGTCATGGCGCCCGATCCCGGCCGCATTGCGCTGAGCTTCGAGGCCGGCTTCAGCCGGCGCTATGCCGCCGGCGAGCCCGTCCGCTCGATCAAGGCCGATCCGGCCTTCGCCTCAGCCCGGGCCGAGCTTGCCGATGCGATTTTCGAGGGAGAGCCGGCATGACCCTGCTGCAGGCCGAACGCGGCCGGCGCGACCTGGCCGAACCTGAACGCGCGACGGTGCGCTGGCCGCGCAGCGATACACCCCGCCGCGAGCTGTCGTCGCGAACCATCAGCGCCATCACCATACTGGCAGCCCTTCTGGTATGGACTCTCGTTACCAGGCTCGGGCTCGTCGCACCGCTGTTCCTGCCGCCGCCGCAGGACGTGCTGTCGAAATTCTGGACGGTCGCCTCCCAGGGGTTCGTCGACGCGACGCTTGCCCAGCATCTGCTCGCTTCGCTGGGGCGTGTCTTCACAGCATTGGTGGCGGCGACCTTGGTCGGCATTCCGGTCGGGCTCGCCATCGGCGCGAGCCGCGTCGGCCGTGGCCTCTTCGACCCCGTGCTCGAGTTCCTGCGGCCGATCCCGCCGCTCGCCTACCTACCGTTGATCATCATCTGGTTCGGCATCGGCGAGTCCGCCAAGGTCCTGGTCATCGCCATCGCCATGGTGGCGCCGATTGCGCTGTCGACGGCGTCTGGCGTTCGCGGTGTCCAGCAGGATCGTCTCAGTGCGGCCAGCTCGCTCGGCGCGACACGCTGGCAGGTCATCCGCTTCGTCGTGCTGCCCAGCGCGCTGCCATCGATCGTCACCGGCCTGCGCATCGCGCTCGGCGCCGGCTGGACCACGCTGGTCGCCGCCGAACTGGTGGCTGCAACGCGGGGCCTCGGCTTCATGATCCAGTCGGCGGCGCAGTTCCTCGTCACCGACGTCGTCGTCATGGGTATCCTGGTCATCGCAGCGGTGGCCTTCGTGCTCGAATTCGGCCTGCGCTTTGTGGAGCGCAGGCTGGTGCCCTGGGCCGGGCGCGACTGACCGTCAGGCGGTGGCGAGTTTGGTCCGGGCGGGCTTGGCCTGCTGGGCGCGCTGGCTGAGCCAGACGCTGCCGAGCACGACGATCATGCCGAGGATCTGCGCTGCGCTCAACGACTGGCCGAGCACCGACCAGCCGAGGATCACGGCGGTCATCGGGCTGAGGAAGCCGAGCGGCGACACCACTGACGGTTCCAGCTTGGCGATACCGCGGAACCACAGGATGTAGGTCAAGGCCGCACCGATCAGGCCGAGCCAGGCGAGGCCGAGCAGGTTGGCGGTCGTCAGCGGTGGCAGCGAAGGCTCCTGCAACAGGGCGATCGGCAGAAGCAACAGGCCGCCTGCCGTCAGCTGCCAGGCGGTGAAGGTCAGCGGTGTGACAGGCGGCTGCCAGCGCCGGCTGAGCACGGTGCCAGCCGCCATCGATACGGCGCCGGCAAGTCCTGCCGCGATGCCGATCGGATCGAGCGCCGCATTCGGCGTCAGGATCAGCAGCGCCACGCCGGCCATGCCGGCAATGGCAGCTATGATCGCCAGCGGGCGGATCGGCGAGCCGAGCAGGGCGCGGGCGAGCAGGATGACAATCAGCGGCTGGATAGCGCCGACCGTTGCCGCCACGCCGCCGGGCAGGCGATAGGCGGCGACGAACAGCAGCCACCAGAAAACAGAGAAGTTGAGCGCGCCGAGCACCAGCACGCGCGCCCACCAGATGCCCTGTGGCAGCTGTCGCACGAGCAGCAGCAGCAACAGGCCTGCGGGCAGGGCGCGCAGCATCGCCACCGTCAGCGGATAGCCTGCCGGCAGGAACTCGGTCGTCACGATATAGGTGCTGCCCCAGATGGCGGGGGCGATGGCCGTCAGCAGCAGGTCGGAGTTGCGGGACATGGGTGGTTTATCTCCACATCAATAATCTTGACGTCAAGATAATACGAGTTCTCTTGACGTCAAGAGATTTTTTCCCGAAAGCTTGGCCATGGATCGCGTCGACGACATTCTTGCCCAGTGGAACCGCGAACGGCCCGACCTCGACGTCGCGCCCATGGGGCTGATCGGCCGCCTCAACCGGGTCTCCCAGCACCTCGGCCGCGAGATGGAAAAGACCTTCGCCGCCCACGGACTGAACTATGCCAGCTTCGACGTGCTGGCGACGCTGCGCCGCTCCGGCGCGCCCTATGCGCTGTCGCCGGGCGATCTCTCCGCCACGATGATGATCACCTCCGGCACCATGACCAACCGCGTCGACCAGCTGGAAAAGGCAGGGCTGGTCGAGCGCCGGCTCAACCCCGACGATCGCCGCAGCTTCATTGTCTCGCTGACTGAAAAGGGTTTCGCCACCATCGACGCGGCCGTCACCGACCACGTGGCGACGCAGTCGCGCATCGTCGAAATGCTTGCCCCCGAGGAGCGCGCCGTGCTCGGGGCACTGCTCAGCAAGTTTTTGGTGGGTTTCGAGAGCGCCTGAGGTCGGCTACGGCCAGTTTGAAGCTACCCCCACCCCTAACCCCTCCCCACAAGGGGGAGGGGACCAGGTTTGCCGCCGTCGGAGCGATCTCCTGCCGTCCGAGCCAGGAATTAGGTCGGCGCTTTGCTCGATGTGTCAAAGATCTGGTGGCTGCGGGGCCGCAGAATCCCCTGTGGGGAGGGGTTAGGGGTGGGGGGGTACTTGCCGCGCAAGCCTTGCTGGCTCACCCCGCCAGCGCCTGCTCCAGGTCGGCGATCAGGTCGTCGCCGTCCTCGATGCCGGCCGACAGTCGCACCAGCGAATCCGAGATGCCGATCTCGGCGCGCTTTTCCGCCGGAATCGAGCCATGCGTCATCAGCGCCGGGTGCTCGATCAGGCTCTCCACCCCGCCGAGGCTTTCGGCCAGCGTGAACAGCTGGGTGCGTTCGAGGAAGCGTTTGGTGCCGGCGAGATCGCGGTCGAGTTCGGCCGTGATCATGCCGCCGAAATGAAACATCTGCGCCTTGGCGATGGCGTGCTGCGGGTGGCTTTCGAGACCGGGATAGATCACCCGGGGCACGTCCTTGCGACCCTCCAGCCAGCGAGCGATCTTGGCCCCGTTCTGCGAATGGCGCTCCATGCGCAGCGCCAGCGTCTTGATGCCGCGCAGGGCGAGGAAGCTGTCGAACGGCCCCGAGATCGCGCCGATGGCGTTCTGCAGGAACTTCAGCTGGTCGCGCAGATCCTTGTTGTCGCCCACCACCACGCAGCCGCCCACCATGTCGGAATGGCCGTTGAGATATTTCGTCGTTGAATGCACGACGATGTCGATGCCGAGCTCCAGCGGCCGCTGCAGATAGGGGCTGCAGAAGGTGTTGTCGGCGACCGACAGCACGCCTTTGCGCTTGGCGAGAGCCGCCACGCCTTCGAGGTCGACGACGCGCAGCAGCGGGTTGGTCGGTGTCTCGACCCAAAGCATCTTGGTTTCCGGCCGGATCGCGGCTTCGACGGCGGCAAGATCGGTGAAGTCGACGAACGTCACTTGCAGCCCGGCCGAGCGTTTGCGCACCCGTTCCAGCAGCCGGAACGTGCCGCCATAAATGTCGTCGGTGGCAACGATATGCGCGCCGCTATCCAGCAGTTCGAACACCGTGCCGATCGCCGCCAGCCCGGAGGCGAAAGCGAAGCCGGCGGAGCCGCTTTCGAGATCGGCGATCGCTCGCTCGAAGGCAAAACGCGTCGGGTTCTGGCTGCGGGCGTATTCAAAACCCTTGTGCACGCCCGGGCTCTGCTGGCCGTAGGTCGACGTCGCGTAGATCGGCACCATGACGGCACCGGTCGTCGGGTCGTGGCTCTGGCCGCCATGGATGGTGCGCGTCGAAAATGCCAGCCGGTTCTTCTGTGTCGTCATTTTGTCCGCCTGAGGTGGTTGATGAGGTCGACCCGGGTGATCAGCCCGACGAATTCTTCGCCGTCGAACACGATCGCCACTTCGTTGCGGTCGAAGATCGGCAGCAGTGCATCGAGCGTCTGGTTGGCCTGCAGCGTGTGCAGGTCCTTCGCCATGGCGGTCGAGACGGGCGCGTTGAAACGGTTCCAGCGGCTGTCATATGGACCATCGACCTTGGACAGGATGTCGCCCTCGTCGATGATGCCGACGAGCTTGCCGTCCTCCAGCACCGGCAGCTGAGACACGTCCCCGCGCCGCATCCGGCCATAGGCGGTGAGCAAATTGTCCTCGGGTCCGACGAACACGGTGCCGCCTTCGCGATGCGAGCGCGCCACGAGGTCGCTCAGGTCGCCATGCTGCTCCTTCTCGGCAAGCCCCTGTTCGGCCAGCCAGAAGTCGTCGAACACCTTGGAGAGATACTTGTTGCCGCTGTCGCAGACGAAGGTCACCACTCGCTTCGGCGTCCTCTGCTCGCGGCAGTAGCGCAGTGCTGCCGACAGCAGCGTGCCCGACGACGAGCCGGCCAGGATGCCTTCCTTGGCGAGCAGGTCGCGCACCGCCAGCATGCTTGCCTTGTCGTTGACCGAATAGGCCTTCTTCACCAGCGACAGGTCGGCATTCGGCGGCACGAAGTCCTCGCCGATGCCTTCGACGGTCCAGCTGCCAGCCTCTTCCATCTTGCCGGTCTTGATCAGCGGCGCCAGCACCGAGCCGACAGGATCGGCCAGCACCATCTCGGTCTTGGGCGACACCTTGGCGAAGAACCGGCCGAGCCCGGTCAGCGTGCCGCCGGAGCCGACGCCGACCACCACCGCGTCCACGTCGCCTTCGAGTTGGTCCCAGATCTCGGGTCCGGTCGTCGTCTCATGCGCCTCGGGGTTGGCCGGATTGGCGAACTGGTTGACGTAGAACGAGCCGGGAATCTCGGCGGCGATCTTCTCGGCCATGTCCTGGTAATATTCGGCATGTCCTTTGCCCACGTCCGAGCGCGTCAGCCGGACCTCGGCGCCGAGCGCGCGCAGGTGCTGGATCTTCTCGCGCGACATCTTGTCGGGCACCACGAGGATGATCCGGTAGCCCTTGGGGATGCCGACTTGCGCCAGCCCCAGCCCGGTATTGCCGGCGGTCGCCTCGACGATGGTGCCGCCGCGCTTCAGCTTGCCCTCGCGCTCGGCCGCCGCGATCATCGACAGCGCGATGCGGTCCTTGATCGAGCCGCCGGGGTTCTGGCTTTCGAGCTTGATGAACAGCCGGCAGGGCCCGGTGTCGAATTGCGTCAGCTCGACGACCGGCGTGTTGCCGATCAACTCGAGCACGGACCTGAAGGGCGGGTGCAGGCGGCTCATGGCGGCGTCTCCCTCGGGCAGGGTGCTGAACATATCGCATCTCAGCCGGTCGGGACATCCGCCGGATCTGGCCGCATTTACCGGCGCAGGCCCCTGCGAACAAAGGCAGGCGATTTCGTTTCCGGGCGATGCTTGAGAAGGAAATTCCCGTATGCCCGAAAATGTTCCGCCCGCCGGGTCGGCTGACCGGGCGGGCGGCTGCATGTCTGGTTTTGGCCGCGCCGCGGCGCGGAGACGTATGCTATTCGAAGTCGCCGAGGTCGCGCACGGCGCCGCGGTCGGCCGAGGTGGCGAAGGCGGCATAGGCCTTCAGCGCCTTGGTCACCTTGCGCTTGCGCAGTTCAACTGGCTTCCAGCCCTTGGCGTCCTGCTCGGCACGGCGTGTGGCCAGCTCGGCCTCGTCGACGCGCAGGCTGATGGTGCGGTTGGGGATGTCGATGTCGATGATGTCGCCCTCGCGCACCAGCCCGATCGTACCGCCATTTGCCGCCTCAGGCGAGACGTGGCCGATCGACAGGCCCGAGGTGCCGCCCGAGAAGCGGCCGTCGGTCAGCAGTGCGCAGGCTTTGCCCAGGCCCTTCGACTTGAGGTAGCTGGTCGGGTAGAGCATCTCCTGCATGCCGGGGCCGCCCTTCGGGCCCTCGTAGCGGATCACCACCACGTCGCCGGCCTTGACCTCGTTGGCGAGGATCGCCTTGACGGAAGCGTCCTGGCTCTCGAACACCCGTGCCGGGCCGGAGAACTTGAGGATCGACTCGTCGACGCCGGCTGTCTTCACCACGCAGCCGTCGCGCGCGATGTTGCCCTTGAGTATGGCCAGGCCGCCGTCCTTGGAGAAGGCATGTTCGGCCGAGCGGATGACGCCCTTTTCCCGGTCGAGGTCGAGGTCGTCCCAGCGCCGGTCCTGGCTGAAGGCCGTCTGCGTCGGCACGCCGCCGGGAGCAGCGAGGTAGAAGTCGCGCACTGCCTGGCTCTTTGTCCGCGAGGTGTCCCAATGGTCGATGGCTTCGCCGATCGTTGCGGTGTGCACCGTCGGCAGGTCGCGGTTGAGCAGGCCGGCCTTGTCGAGCTGGCCGAGGATGGCAAAAATACCGCCGGCGCGATGGACGTCTTCCATGTGCACGTCGGCCTTGGCCGGCGCCACCTTGCACAGCACCGGCACCTTGCGCGACAGCGCGTCGATGTCGTCCTGGTCGAAGTCGATCTCGCCTTCATGTGCCGTGGCCAGGATGTGCAGCACGGTGTTGGTCGAGCCGCCCATGGCGATGTCGAGCGCCATGGCGTTTTCGAACGCGCCTTTGGAGGCAATATTGCGCGGCAAAACGCTTTCGTCGTCCTGCTCGTAATAACGCTGTGCGAGGTCGACGATCAGGTGTCCCGCCTCGACGAACAGGCGCTTGCGGTCGGCATGCGTCGCCAGCGTCGAGCCGTTGCCGGGCAGCGACAGGCCAAGCGCTTCGGTCAGGCAGTTCATCGAATTGGCGGTGAACATCCCCGAGCACGAGCCGCAGGTCGGGCATGCCGAGCGCTCGATGATCTTGACGTCCTCGTCCGAAACCTTGTCGTCGGCGGCCGCGACCATGGCGTCGACTAGGTCGAGCGCGACGTTCTTGCCACCGAGCACCACCTTGCCGGCCTCCATAGGACCGCCGGAAACGAACACCGCCGGGATGTTGAGGCGCATCGCGGCCATCAGCATGCCGGGCGTGATCTTGTCGCAGTTGGAGATGCAGACCATGGCGTCGGCGCAATGCGCGTTGACCATGTATTCGACGCTGTCGGCGATGATCTCGCGGCTCGGCAGCGAGTAGAGCATGCCGTCATGGCCCATGGCGATGCCGTCGTCGACGGCGATGGTGTTGAACTCCTTGGCCACGCCGCCGGCCGCCTCGATCTCGCGGGCGACGAGCTGGCCGAGGTCCTTGAGGTGGACGTGGCCCGGCACGAACTGGGTGAAGGAGTTGACCACGGCGATGATCGGCTTGCCGAAATCGGTGTCCTTCATGCCGGTGGCGCGCCATAGGCCACGCGCGCCCGCCATGTTGCGGCCGTGGGTGGTGGTGCGCGAACGATAAGCAGGCATGGGGGCTCTCTCATACAATAGATGGCTAACAGTGGGATTGAGCCACTATCGCCCCTGCGTCAACTATTTTCCGCCTCAAGGGCATTCTGGCATGCCGACAGCGGGAAGCTGCCATGCGTCCAGCGCACCACAGCGGTGGTTCAACCCTTCGAATTGGCTGATTTCTTGCCTTTGCGTCCGCGCCTGAGCTCGGCCACGCCGACGGTCAGTCCCATCGCCAGAGCCATGGTCGCGGCCAGCGAGCGGAAGCCGCCGAAATCGGCCTCCGCCACCTCGAACCAGACCTTGGCGAACTGAGCCAGCGGCGAGAACGCGCTGTCGGTGATGGCGATGACAGGCACGTTGTTCGCCGAAAGTATCCGTGCTTCCTCCACCGTCGCCGAGGCGTAGGGTGAGAAGCTGATGGCGATCACCGCATCCCTGGAATTGGCAAACGAGATGATTTCGGGGCTCAGGCCCGAGGCGGATTCGATCAGCTGGCTGCGCACGCCGAGCTTACCGAGCGCATAGGCGATGTAGCTGGCGACGGGGTAGGAGCGGCGGCGGGCGAGGATGTAGATGGTCTCGGCGCCGTTCAGCAGGTCGATGGCGCGGTCCAGCGTCTCGTCATCGAGATTGCGCGACATCACGTCGATCGATTTGCTCGCCGCGGCCAGGAAGCCGTCGACGATGCGGCGGTTACTGGTGCCGTCGTCATTGCCGCGCACCACGGTCAGCCGCTCTTCATAGGAGGTCGTCCGCTCCCTCAATCGCTCGCGGAACACCTGCTGCAGGCTGGTGAAGCCGTCATAGCCGAGATGCTGGGCGAAGCGGATCAGGGTCGAGGGCTGCACCCCGGCCGAACTCGCAATGCTGGCGGCGGTGCCGAAGGCGATCTCGTCGGGATTGTCGAGCGCATAGGCGGCCACCTGGGCGATGCGCTTGGGCAGGCCCTCGCGGCGGTCGAGGATCAGCGCCCTCAGCGCCTCGAAATCGCGCGGCAGTGCCTCCGAAACCGTATCCGCCATGTCGTCCATTCCGCCTCCGCCTATTCCACCATAGCGCCGCCGCCACGGGCTGTCCAAATAAAATGAACCGTATGTTCCATTTTCGCAAAAATTCGACTATTCAATCCGTCAACGGCAAATGCCCATTCTATAAACCGGGAGAGCGTGAAGTGACAGGTGTAGGTCTTATCGGAACCGGCTTCATGGGCAAGTGCCATGCGCTGGCATGGAATTCGGTGCGCACGGTGTTCGGCGACGTGGAGAAGGTCAGGCTCGTCCATCTCGGCGAGGCCAATGCCGGCCTCGCCGCGATCCGCGCCACCGAGCTCGGTTTCGAGAAATCCTCGGGCGACTGGCGCGCTGTCGTCGCCGATCCCGAGGTCGAGATCGTCTCGCTGACCACGCCAAACCAGTTCCATCCCGAGATGGCCATCGCCATCCTCGAAGCCGGCAAGCACCTGTGGTGCGAAAAGCCGATGGCGCCGACGCTCGCAGAGGCCGAAGCCATGGCCGCCGCCGCCCGCAAGTCGGGCAAGACAGCGGTACTCGGCTACAACTACATCCAGAGCCCGGCCATCCGCCATATCCGCCAGCTGCTCGACGAGAAGGTCATCGGCGAGGTCAACCATCTCCGCGTCGAGATGGACGAGGACTTCATGGCCGATCCCGACGCTCCGTTCTTCTGGAAGCACGAGGCGACATCAGGCTACGGCGCGCTCGACGACTTTGCCGTCCATCCGCTGTCGTTGATTTCGGCACTCTTCGGCCGGGTCGAGCGCGTCATGTGCGACATGGCAAAACCCTATCCGGATCGGCAGGTAACGGGCGGCGGACGCCGCGCGGTCGAGACCTACGACATCGCCTCGAGCCTGATCCATCTCGACAACGGCGTCTCCGGAACGCTTCTGGTCAACCGCTCGGCCTGGGGCCGCAAGGGCCGCATCCAGGTCCAGATCTTCGGCTCCAGGGGCTCGATCGTCTTCGACCAGGAGCGCTTCAACGAGATCCAGCTCTACGTCACCTCGGACCGTGCGACCGAGCAGGGTTTTCGCACCATCCTCGCAGCCCCCGTCCACGAGCCCTATGGCAAGTTCATCCCCGCCCCCGGGCACGGCCTAGGCTTCAACGATCTCAAGACCATCGAATGCCGCGAACTCCTCGCCCGCATCGCCGGCCAGCCGGCGCGCGTTATCGACTTCGACGAGGGCGTGGAGATCGAGCGCACCGTGCATGCGATGGCGCAGTCGTTTGCCGAGCAGAAGTGGGTGAAGGTGAGGTAGAGGACGCATTTACGTCGGGCAGGCGTCAGAGTGGAGCGATGCTATTGCTGCCGCGAGGCACGTTGAGATCTACGCTACGCTTCGCAAGCCGTGATTTCGCTACTAGTCGCGTATCTCTGGTTCAGTCCAACGAGGCAGACGGTCGCGAAATACTGCTGCTTTCCGGTTGAAGGTATAATATAGACCCATGGATTTCTGAATGCAGAAGATCTTGGGGGGATAGTGGTTAGGAAGTTTTCTCATACGGCTTGCTTTGCGCATTTCGGCACTGCACCACGAAACGTTCAGTGGAGTTGGTCAGCGCGTAATGAAACGACAAAGGTGGTAGTGGTTACACTATGGCAGGACGAATTCGTTCGACGAGATGGCCGAATGATATATGAGCGCGGAGATCTCGGTCCAGCTGAACGAGCCAAGTTGGGGCACCGGGAGTTGATGGAGAATTTGCGTTGGGCCGTCGACCATTGCGATGGGAAATTGAGCGTCATCGTTGCTATTGCGAAAGACAAGTTCGCCCACCCGAGGTCAATTGCCGAGTGTTTTCCAAGCAAGATGGCCGTTTTTGTCACAGAACTCAACGAAGCCGTCGGATCGTTCTGTCTGCAGGCGAAAGAAGCAAGCGTTCCAGCAGCGTCCAATTAAGATCATCGCATCGGACTTTGATTGGGGAGTGAAACCCATAGGTTGGGCCGAACAACTTCCCACCCCTGCTGCGCCGCATAAAACGCCAGCAATATCGCGGCGTTGAGTTCGAGCACTTCCTCGACGGCGGCAAGTGCGCGCGACGATGCAGCGATGTCGATGACCTGCGCCAACCCGATGAAGCCGACATGCAGGAAAAGCAGGGCGTGGCCCGAGAGCCATGTCGTCGCTCCGCCCATGTTGCGCGCGATCTGGCGCAGGGCGAACAACGAGAGCCCCACTGATACCGCGAGCATCAGCACGACCAGCAGCCAGGCGAGGTTGTGGCTGACCTGCTGCAACAGCCGGAACGCCAGGATCAACAGGTCGTGGAAACCGTCGAGCTGCCCGCCGCCATAGAGCGCCAAGGGCTGGAACCCGAACAGCCGCGAGCCGAAGCTGGTTTCATCAAGAAGTTCGGCGAGGGCAATCAGGCCCGCCAGCACCAGCGGCACGCGCGGTCCCCGCAGCGCCGTTGCGGCACCCGCTCCGAGCACGGCTGCCCCGAGGAAAAGCACGGTGCCCATCTCGATGATGCCGTCCTCCTGCAGCAGCAGCGAGCGGATTCCGGGCGCAATGATCGCCGCGAGCGCCGAGGCGACGGTGACTGCGCCGACGAGCGCCAGCGCACAGGCCAGGAAGCGGAAATGGTCGCGCCGTGGTCCCATGGCGACGTTGCCAACTGCTGGATGCATCATCTGCGCCACGGACCCTCTCCTGTCGCAAAACTGTCAGGGATCCGTCACATATCGTCCGTTTCGGGCAATGAAAGGGCCGTCGGATCACACTTGGCTAACGATTGTGACGCTTCGCGGTCGGCATTCACCGCGTCGCTCCTGGCAACCCGGTCCACCGTTCCCTGGACTTCGCTGGCAGGCGAGCTCGCTACAATTTTAATCTTATCCTGTTGTTAATACTTATCTTTCCTTCACCAGCGCCAGTCACACCGGTTCATGCCCGATCATTCATGATTCGCGAGGAGGCGCATGATGGACAAGCGTTACGAACTGGTCCTGGACCCATCCGATCTCTGGACCGTCTGGGACACCATGACCGAGGAGCCCGCCATGCTCGGCTTTGCTCCGCTCATCGGCCTGACCAAGTCCGAGGCGTCGATCGCCTGCGCTCTGCTGAGCGACATCGATCAGAAAAACACGGCGGAAAAGACCAGGGAACGCCGTGGAAAGAGCGCGGCCTGAGCCCGGGATCGCAGCTGAAAGCAGCCCGCACCCAGGTGCGCAGGCCGCGAGACGAGCCAGCGGGCCTCGCACGCGACATTGCCTGATCCCCGCTTCCGCTGATATTGCGGCCGGGCCGCCCACGCGGCGGATGGCCCGGAACGAATACTGATGACCAAGCTTCCTGACCTGCCGGTGACGGCGGTCCTGCCGCAACTTGCCGAAGCCCTGTCGGCGGGCAGCAGCGCCGTGCTGGTCGCCCCGCCCGGCGCCGGCAAGACCACGCTGGTGCCCCTGGCGCTTCTCGACGCTGCGCAGACGAGGGACGCGCAAAATTCTGCCACGGACCCCTCTGTCACCGTCAAGGATTCATCACGTTAAGCTTCATTCCGGCAAAGAAAGGGTCGCGATGAGCACTGCCTTGGCGACCGAATGTGACAGGAAGCTCCATTCAATTGCTGCAGGTACAATCTGAGCTGTACTACTTGTTGACACCTAAGATCGCGGCTGTATCCAGTCCAACCAGACAGATTCGACTTGCTGTCGTCTGAGGGGGAACCATGAAACGTCTTGCCGTTGCCTCGGCTTCCATGGTCGTGGCTGCCGGGTCGGCTTTTGCGCAGGACGCAAGGCAGGCCGCTGTCGACTGGTCTGGCGCCTATGTCGGCGCCTTTGCTGGTGGCGCCAATGGCGATGCGACTTATGCCAACGTTCCCGTTGGCGTTCCCGACATGGGAGCTATCGATGGCGGCCTTGCCGGCCTGAAAGTCGGCTATCGCTACCAGTACGGCGCGGCGGTCATGGGTGTGTCGGTGGACGGAGCCCTGGGCAACGTCAAGGGCATAGTGGGCAGCTTCAATCACGCCCGGTTCAACGTGGACTGGCTGGCAACAGCCAACGCCCAGTTCGGCCTGGCGTTCGGCCGTGCACTGGTCTACGGCACCGCCGGCGGGGCGCTGGTCGGCATCCAGCACGACTACGACTCGTTCGCGTCCCTTGACGTCTCTTATCCCCGCCGCACGCACTCCGGTTATGCCGTCGGCGGTGGCGCGGAATATGCGTTCGCGGAAAAGGCCTCGATCAGCTTCGAAGTCCGACATTTCGTCCTTGAGAAGCAAACCTTTCCGCAGGTGCTCAATGTGATGGGTCACGCCGTCGATGCCGATTTCACGACAGGCACCATCGGCCTGAACGTCAGGTTCTAGTGCATGACCCCGAAAATCGGAATCGATTTTCGGAAAGGATCATGCACCAATTCAAGTGCTACAGCGTCCTTTGCGCGTCCAAGAGGACGCGCGGCGCTGTAGATGCCCGCTGGCTTCGGCTGGTGCAACTGGCCTGATGCCAGCTCATCCCCGCGCGGCCTGCACGCTGAAATTGGCCGGGATGCCGTTGTTGCCTGATGCCGGCTTGCGCTGATATTGCGGCCTGGCCGCCTGCGCGGCGCAGATGGCCCGGAACGAATACTGATGACCAAGCTTCCCGACCTGCCGGTGACGGCGGTCCTGCCGCAACTTGCCGAGGCCCTGGCGTCCGGCAATAGCGCCGTGCTTGTCGCCCCGCCCGGCGCCGGCAAGACCACGCTGGTGCCGCTGGCGCTGCTTGAAGCGCCGTGGCGCGGCGACGGCACGATCATCCTGCTCGAACCGCGCCGGCTCGCCGCCCGCGCCGCCGCCCGCCGCATGGCTTCGTTGCTCGGCGAGGAGCCGGGCGGGATCGTCGGCTATGCCATGCGCATGGAAAACAAGGTCGGACCGAAGACCAGGATCCTGGTCGTCACCGAGGGTGTGCTTGCCCGCATGATCCTCGACGATCCCGAACTGCCCGGTGTCGCGGCCGTGCTGTTCGACGAGTTCCACGAGCGCTCGCTCGACGGCGATTTCGGCTTGGCGCTGGCGCTCGACGTGCAGGGCGCGTTGCGCCCGGACCTCCGGCTCATCGTCATGTCTGCTACACTCGACGGTGCGCGGGTGGCGAAGTTGCTGGATGGCGCCCCGATGATCGAGAGCCAGGGCCGCAGCTTTCCGGTCGAGATCCGCTATGACGAGCGCCCGGCAGGCACAGCCATCGAGGACGCGATGGCCAAGGCGATCCGTGGCGCCCTTGCCGATGAGCCGGGCAGTGTGCTCGCGTTCCTGCCCGGCCAGCGCGAGATCGAGCGCACCACCGAACGTCTTGAAGGCCGCGTTAGCGCCGATGTCGACGTCGTGCCGCTCTACGGCATGCTCGACGGCAAGGCCCAGGACGCGGCAATCAGGCCGGCGCCTGCCGGTCGCCGCAAGGTGGTGCTCGCCACCGCCATTGCCGAGACCTCGATCACCATCGACGGCGTCCGCGTCGTTATCGATTCCGGCCTGTCGCGCCTGCCCAGATACGAGCCGGCGAGCGGGCTTACGCGGCTGGAGACCGTGCGCGCCTCGCGTGCAGCCGCCGACCAGCGCGCCGGCCGCGCCGGCCGCACCAGCCCGGGCATCGCCATCCGCCTCTGGCGCGCCGAACAGACGGCGGCACTTCCGGCATTTTCGCCGCCCGAAATCCTGGAGGCCGACCTGTCCGGTTTCCTGCTCGATTGCGCTGCCTTTGGCGTCGCCGATCCGACCACGCTTTCTTTCCTCGACGCTCCACCGGCACCGGCGCTGGCCGAGGCGAGGGCGCTTCTGGCCGAACTCGACGCCATCGACACCGACGGCCGCCTGACTGCTTCAGGCCAGGCGATGCGCAGGCTCGCGCTGCCCGTCCGCCTCGCCCACATGGTCGCCGAAGCCGCGCGCCAGGGTGCCGGGCCGGAGGCCGCGCAGCTCGCCGTGCTGATGACCGAGCGCGGCCTCGGCGGCGACAGTGCCGACCTCGAACGCCGGCTGCAGCGTTTCCGCAACGAGCGCTCGCCCCGCGCCAACGCTGCCCGGCAACTGGCCGAGCGTCTGGCCCGGCAGGCTGGCAACGGTGCGCAGCCGTCAGGTGCACCCACCCCCGGCGCGCTTCTTCTGCTCGCCTGGCCTGACCGTGTCGCCAAGGCGCGTGGCGAACGCGGTCGTTTCGTGCTCGCCAATGGCAGCGGTGCTGCCGTCGATGCTGCCGATCCGCTCGCCGGCGAACAGTATCTCGTCGTCGCCGATCTCCAGGGCAAGGCGCAGAACGCCCGCATCTCGTCCGCCGCCGCGGTCTCCGAAGCCGACATCCGCACCGTCCTTGCCTCGCATCTGGAGCGGAAAACCCAGGCCGCCTTCGACAGGGAAAAACGCGCCGTCCGCGTCCGCGAAACGGTCCGCCTGGGCGCGGTCACCCTGTCCGAGCGCATGCTGCCGGCGCCCCGGGGCGAAGAGGCCGACCTTGCCATCCTGGAAGCGCTCCGCGCCCACGGCCTCGACCTGCTCGACTGGGGCAAGGAGGTCGAGACGCTGCGCCAGCGCCTCACCTGGCTGCATCGCGGCCTCGGCGATCCCTGGCCCGACATGGCGGACGAAGCCTTGCTCGACCGCCTCGAGGATTGGCTGCTGCCCTTCCTGCGCGGCGAGGCGTCCTTTGCCCGCATCGGCGCGGGCGTTCTGCACGATGGCCTGATGTCGCTCGTCCCGCACGACCTGCAGCGCAAGATCGCCGCGCTTGCCCCGACGCATTTCACAGTACCGTCCGGCAGCCATGTGCCGATCCGCTACGATGGCGAATGGCCGGTGCTGGCCGTCCGCGTGCAGGAGCTGTTCGGCATGGACAAGCATCCCTCGATCGCTGGGGGCACCGTGCCGCTCACCCTGGAACTGTTGTCGCCGGCCCATCGCCCGATCCAGACGACGCGCGATCTGCCAGGCTTCTGGCGCGGCTCCTGGGCCGATGTCCGCTCCGACATGCGCGGCCGCTACCCCCGGCATGTCTGGCCGGACAACCCGCTGGAGGCACAGGCCACCGCCCGCGCCAAGCCGCGCGGCACGTGATGCCGACCCGAACCGAAGGTTTGCGGAGCCGCTGATACTGGTTTTCAGAAAAGACCGTGCACGGGCACTTGGCGCGGGCGCGCCTTGCAGCGCATATAGCTGGCATGAACTCGCTGACCCGCACCCCCGACCTCCAGCACAGCCACCGGCTGCGGCTCAACACGCTTATCCGCCTGCGCTGGCTGGCGATCGTCGGCCAGAGCTTTACCGTCGTGGTGGTCGCCTACTGGCTGGAGTTCCCCCTGCCGGTCAGCCTGTGTTTCGCGCTCATCGCCAGCTCCGCCTGGCTCAACCTGTTCCTCGCCTTCCGCTATCCGGCCACCCAGCGCCTCAATCCTTTCGCCGCCTTCGCAATCCTCACCTTCGACAGCCTGCAACTCGCCGGCCTGCTGTTCATCACCGGCGGCCTCACCAACCCGTTCTCGCTGTTGATGACGGTGCCCGTCGTCATCTCGGCGACGTCGCTGCCGCTGCGGCTGACCGCCATGCTGGCGGTGCTGGTCATCATCATGGTCAGCCTGCTTGCCTTTTTCCACCTGCCGTTGCCCTGGTATGAAGGCATCGTGCTGGCGATGCCGTTCATCTACACATCGGGCATCTGGATCGCGGTGTGCTGCTCGATTGCCTTCACCGCCATGTATGCCTTCCGCGTCGCCGACGAGGCTCGCCTGCTCGCCAACGCGCTCGCCGCCACCGAACTGGTGCTGCAGCGCGAGCAGCATCTGTCGGCGCTCGACGGCCTCGCCGCCGCCGCCGCCCATGAGCTTGGCACGCCGCTCGCCACCATCACGCTGGTCGCCAAGGAGATGGAGCGCGCGCTCGGCAACGATCCGAAATATGGCGAGGACGTCACCTTGCTTCGCAGCCAGAGCGAGCGCTGCCGCGAGATCCTCAAGCGCCTCACCAGTCTGTCCTCCGAGGGCGAGGAGCATCTCGCCCGCCTGCCGCTGACGTCGCTGGTCGAGGAGGTCATCGCCCCGCATCGCGACTTCGGCATCTCCATCAAGCTCGATCCCGGTGAGCGCATCGGGCCCGAGCCGGTCGGTCACCGCAACCCCGGTGTCATCTACGGTCTCGGCAATCTCGTCGAAAACGCCGTCGACTTCGCCCGCAGCCGCGTCACCGTGCGCTGGCGCTGGGACAGCGACGTCGTCGCCTTCAGCATCCTCGACGACGGCCCGGGTTTTCCTGCCGACATCATCGATCGCATCGGCGAGCCCTACATGTCGACCCGCCAGGGCGCCGAGCCGGGCGGCGGTCTCGGCCTCGGCCTGTTCATCGCCAAGACCCTGCTCGAGCGTTCCGGCGCCGACATCAGTTTCAGCAATTCGAACGGACCGGGAGAGGGGGCGGTTGTCGAGATCTCCTGGCCGCGCGCCATCTTCCTCAATCCCGCCCCTGCCGGCACGACGATGTTCGACACCGCATGAGGTCTTGAACGGGGTGTTCACCGCCCCGGCATTGGACATCGCGGCTTTGCACCTATATCTGCTTGAAAAACGATAAGAACGACTGGGATCAACGACAAAAAGGATCAAAGGCGATGACCACCCAGGACATTGCGGCCGCATTGCCGGGCGAAGACCATTCACTGCTGCTCGTCGATGACGACAAGCCCTTCCTGACACGCCTGGCCCGCGCCATGGAAAGCCGCGGCTTTACCGTCGATACAGCCGAAAGCGTCGAGGAAGCGGTCGCCAAGGTCCGCGCCAATCCACCGGCCTATGCCGTGGTCGACATGCGCCTCGGCGACGGCAACGGCCTTGATGTCGTCTCGGCCATCCGCGAGCGGCGTGAAGACACCCGCACTGTCATCCTCACCGGCTACGGCAACATCGCCACCGCCGTCACCGCCGTGAAGCTCGGTGCCATCGACTACCTCTCCAAGCCTGCCGACGCCGACGACGTCTATGCCGCACTGACCAACGCCTCTGGCGAGCGTGCAGCCCCGCCGGAAAATCCGATGTCGGCCGACCGCGTCCGCTGGGAGCACATCCAGCGCGTCTACGAGATGTGCGAACGCAACGTGTCCGAAACCGCACGCCGGCTCAACATGCACCGCCGCACCCTTCAGCGCATCCTGGCCAAGCGGGCGCCGAGATAAAGCGAATAGTGAGTAGCGAATAGCGAATAGTGAATAGTGGGCGGCGCTTGATCTTCGGGCGCCGTTTCTCGTTCTGCTATTCCCTATTCGCTCTCCCCCTCCAGCGCCGGCACCGAAACCCCGGCGAGTTCCGCTGCCAGCAGCCGGGCTGCGCCGGCGCGGGCGATGCGCAGCATCAGGGCTTTGCGTGTCGCTGCCGCGATCCGGTGCTCCGGGGCCTCGCGCATGATCTCGGCGCCATAGCCGTCGGAGAGGATGAAGCCGCACTCCTCGGGGAAAATCTCCGCCGGCACCTCCGGATGGGTGGCGAAGAAGAAGCGGTCCGAATGCAGCCGGTATTCCGGCCATTTGCGGTCGACACGGAAGTCCTCGATCGACGACTTGATCTCGATGATCCAGATGTCGCCCTGGCGCGTCAGCGCCACAAGGTCGGCGCGTCGCCCGGTCGCCAGCGACAGTTCGGGCAGCACATGCGCGCCCATCTGCATCAGCAGGCGCTGTACGCCGCGGCGCACCAGCATGGCGCGCTCGGACTGGCGGCCATCGACGAGAGGGTTGGAGGCGACAGGTGAAATGATCGGCATGGACCAATCATTGCATCATTTGTTCACGTTTTGAACCCGTCTGTTGGATTATTCCAGACAGTTTTCCGCCATCCGGCTCTGCGCGAACGCAAAATCCGCCATTGCCCCCTATCGTTGAATCTGTTGGCTTTTCCCGCGATGCGTGTTGCCGAAATGCCATAACCCGGACGTTACGTTAACGAGAGCGCGGCTTTGCTGGCCTCCGCCTCTTGGCAAGCAAAATGCCCGACCGGTAAGAATGGTGGCAAAAATGAGGCCGAATCGGCCCGGACACCGCTCTTGCTTGGGAACCCCACATGCGATTGAAGTCTCTTGCCATTGTCGCCGCCCTGGCGCTGACCACCGCACTCGCGGGCTGTTCGACCGACGGCGTCTCGCGCATGTTCTCCAACGACTATGGTGGCCGCGTCGACGCCGGTTACCAGCTGCCGACCATCCCGATCAGCAAGGTTCCGCGCCAGTTCCATCGCCAGATCGTGCGCTACGAAACCAATGAGAAGCCCGGCACCGTCGTCGTCGATACCGGCCAGAAGTTCCTCTACCTCGTCCAGCCCGATGGCAAGGCGATGCGCTACGGCATCGGCGTCGGCCGCGAGGGTTTCGAGTGGCAGGGCACCGCCCGCATCGCGGTGAAGCGCGAATGGCCGGTGTGGACGCCGCCGCCCGCAATGATCAAGCGCCAGCCCGAGCTCGCCAAGTGGTCGGGCGGCATGCCCGGCGGTCCGAAGAACGCGCTCGGCGCCCGGGCGCTCTACCTCTTCAACAAGGGTGGCGATTCCGGCTACCGCCTCCATGGCACGCCGGAATGGAACTCCATCGGCAAGGCCATGTCCTCGGGCTGCATCCGCCTGATGAACCAGGACATCATCGACCTCTACAACCGCGTCGAAGTCGGCGCCAAGGTCATCGTCCAATAACTGCGAACCGTCCAGGCAACACGGACGTCGCAAACGAAAAACCGGGCGCTTTGGCCCGGTTTTTTGTTTGAGCTGTCACTTGTGGACGGCGAGGGTCTTTCGAGAACTCGCTCCGGCGAGGCATATGGCGTGGATTTCGAGAACAGGAGCGCAGCGGACGTTCAGGTCCGTGAGCACCGGAAGCGCAGAAAGCCGCGTCAGATGGCCGTCGGAGTAGAGTTCGCGAAGATCCTCAGGAGATCTGTTCGACCTGCTGGACCTCAGGCACGAAGTGGCGAAGCAGGTTCTGGATGCCGTGCTTCAGCGTTGCCGTCGAAGACGGGCAGCCGGCGCAGGCGCCCTTCATGTGCAGGAACACGGTGCCGTTCTCGTAGCCGCGGAAGGTGATGTCGCCGCCGTCCTGGGCCACCGCCGGGCGCACGCGCGTGTCGAGCAGCTCCTTGATCGTCACCACGATCTCGGCGTCAGCCTGGTCGAAGAATTCGTTCTGGTCGTCATGATGGCCGCCGCCGCCTGCGGCCTGGCCGGCCATCACGGGAGCGCCCGACATGAAGTGTTCCATGATCGAGCCGAGGATCGCCGGCTTCAGGTGCTGCCAGTCGGGGCCGTCCTTGCTGACGGTGATGAAATCGTAGCCGAAGAACACGCCGGTCACGCCCGGAATGTCGAACAGCCGGCCGGCAAGCGGCGAAGCCGCACGCGCGCTGTCGGCATCGCGGAAATCGGCGGTGCCTTCGAGCAGCACTTCCTTGCCCGGCAGGAACTTCAGCGTCGCCGGATTGGGGGTCGCTTCGGTCTGGATGAACATGGACGTGTCTCCGTGCCCGCGCGCGCGGGAGTGTCAGTTTGGAATAGTTCTAATTAGGCTCAAGACGGCCGACATTCAAGCCGCTGGCGCGCCTCCGCGCCAATATGTTGCGCCCGACCTATTAGGCCAGGCTGTCGATGTCCTCGTCGGACAGGTTCTGCGGCACCACCGTCACCGGGATCGGGAAGGCGGCACCCTTGCCGGCGATCGAGGCGACGAGCGGCCCGGGGCCTTCCTTGCCGGCGCCTGCTGCCAGCACCAGGATAGCGATATCCTGGTCGTCTTCAATCAGCTTGTGGATCTCGTCGGCCGGCCGGCCCTCGCGCACCACCAGTTCGGGCTCGATCCCAAGCGTCTCGCGGACCCGCCCGGCCTGCGAATCGAGGGCGGCATTGGCTGCTGCGGTCGCCTCCTCGCGCATGATCTTCTCGACTCCCAGCCAGTGCTGGAAGTCGTCGGGCTCGATGACATAAAGCAGCACCAGGACGCCGTTCGTGCTCCGTGCCCGCTTGGAGGCATAGGCGACTGCGCGCTCGCATTCCGGCGTATCGTCGATGATCGCCAGGAACTTGCGCCGGTGGCCGGCTTCCTTGCTGAGGCGTTTGGAGACCATGTGCTACCCTGATGCGAGGTTTCGGTTGGCAATCTGCCACCGGCGCCGGCCGCCCGCAAGCAGCCGGCGACGATGTCGTATTCAGTCGCCCAGCAGGCCGATGATGTTGCGAACGTCCTTCATCGTCTTTTCGGCGATGACGCGGGCGCGGTCGCCGCCGTCACGCAGCACGGCGTCGATATGGCCGGGATCGGCCATCAGGCGGCGCATCTCGTCGGCGATCGGTGCCAGCTTCTCGACGGCGAGGTCGGCAAGCGCCGGCTTGAACACCGAGAACTGCTGGCCGGAAAACTGGCGCAGCACTTCTTCCTTGGAAATGTCGGCAAGGCCGGCATAGATGCCGACGAGGTTTTCCGCCTCGGGGCGTTCCTTGAGGCCTTCGAGCTCGCTCGGCAGCGGTGCCGGATCGGTCTTGGCCTTGCGGATCTTCTTCGAGATGGTGTCGGCATCGTCGGTCAGGTTGATGCGCGACAGGTCGGAAGGGTCCGACTTTGACATCTTCTTCGAACCGTCGCGCAGGCTCATGATGCGCGCGGCCGGCCCGCCGATGATCGGCTCGGTGATCGGGAAATAGCCGTTCACCGTCTCTTCGCCCACCTGCATCTCGACGCCGATGCCAAGGTCGGCGATGCGGCTGGAGAAATCGTTGTTGAACTTCTGGGCGATGTCGCGCGTCAGCTCCAGATGCTGCTTCTGGTCGTCGCCGACCGGCACGTGGGTGGCGCGGTAGACGAGGATGTCGGCGGCCATCAGGCTCGGATAGGCGAGCAGGCCCAGCGAGGCGTTCTCGCGGTCCTTGCCGGCCTTGTCCTTGAACTGCGTCATCCGGTTCATCCAGCCGATGCGCGCCACGCAATTGAAGATCCAGGCAAGCTCTGCATGTTGCAGCACCCGCGCCTGGTTGAAGACGATATGCTTCTTGGGATCGATGCCCGAAGCCAGGAATGCGGCTGTGATCGAGCGCGTCTGGCCCTCGAGGTCGTCATGGACGAGCTGGGCCGTCAGCGAATGCAGGTCGACGACGCAATAGATGCACTCGTTGGTTTCCTGCAGGGCGACGAACTTGCGGATGGCGCCGAGGTAGTTGCCGAGATGGAGATTGCCGGTCGGCTGGACGCCGGAGAAGATGAGCGGTTTGAAGGCGGCGGTCATGATTGATCCCGTGGCTTGTGGAGGGCCGTTTCGCGCGCGGCGAAATTCGAGTGGCGCTTATGAACGAGCCGAAAGCGTCGATCAAGTCTCGACTGGTCTGGCACTATTGTCGCCGCGCTGTAGTACAGCGTCCTTGTCGCGGTCATTCGGGGTCGATGGCGGCAGGGGCTGCGTTGGTGCGATTGCGCCGGATGTTGCGCCTGATCATGCCGATATCCGCTCCGCCGATGCCGAAGGCGACGCCGAAATAGACGACCATCGCACCCGCCACCAGCACGGCGAGCGCCGCCGCCTGCGTGTAGAAGGGCGCCGCGGAGCCAAGCCATTGCTCGGCTTCGCCGGCGGCGAACCACAGTCCGGCCGCCATGATCGCCGAGGCAATGACGAGACGGGGGATGCGCTTCAGCAGTGCAGCATCTCGATCCCAGTGGCCGCGCCAGATCAGGGTCCCCAGCAGCATCGCCGCATTGGCCCAGCCTGCCGCGGCAGCGGCCGCAGCAATGCCGGGTGCACCCCAGGACGGAAACAGCGTCAGCGCCACCGAGATGTTGATCGCCACCGAAATGGCGGCGAAATACATCGGCGTCCGCGTGTCCTCGCGGGCGAAGAAGCCGGGCGTAAACGCCTTGATCAGCACGAAGGCCGGCAGGCCGAGGCCGAAGATCGCCAAGATCGCCGACACCACCGGCGTGCTGTTGGTCGCGGCAAACGCGCCGCGCTCGTAGAGCACGCGCACGATCGGCTCCGAGATGACCAGCAATGCCGCCGCTGCCGGCAAGGTCAGGAACAGCGTGAACTCGACCGAGCGGTTCTGCAGGTTGGCGGCCTCGATCAGGTTGCCCGACTTCAGCGCCCGCGACAGCTCCGGCAGGAGAACGATGGCAACAGCCACGCCGACCACGCCGAGCGGCAGCTGGTAGACCCGGTCGGCAAGGTTGAGCGACGACACCGCACTGTCCTGTCCGGAGGCGATCGCTGTGCCGATCAGCGTGTTGATCTGGGTGATGCCGCCGGTGATCGCCGCCGGCAAGGCAAGCCACAATAGGCGCTTGACGTTGGGCGTCAGCTTCGGCCTGCGAAAGCCTATGGCGATGCCGGCGTGGCGCACCGCGATCCAGACGATGCCAAGTTGCACCAGGCCCGCCGCCAGCACGCCCCAGGCCAACGCATAGCCCACCGTCAGCCCGTCATGACCGCGATACCAGGCGTTGGCAAGCACGCCGACCAGGATGATGTTGAGGAACACCGGGGCGACGGCCGCAGCGAAGTAGCGTCTGAGCGAGTTCAGCATGCCGCTCATCATCGCCGCCAGCGACATGCAGATGAGATAAGGGAACATGATGGTGGCCAGCGCCACCGTCAGGTCGAACTTCTCCGGGTTGTCGGCGAAGCCGGGCGCCACGACGAAGCGCACGATCAGCGGCATCGCCAGTTCCATGGCGATGGTCAGCGCCAGCAGCGCGGTGAACAGCACGCCGAACACTTCTTCCGAAAACCGCTTCGCACCCTCGACGCCGTTGGCTTCGATTTCCTTGGCAAACAGCGGCACGAAGGCGGCGTTGAATGCGCCTTCGGCAAACAGCCGGCGGAACGTGTTGGGAAACTGGAACGCGGCATAGAAGGCATCGGCCACCGGGCCGGTGCCGAGTGCTGCCGCCATCAGCATCTCGCGGGCAAAGCCCAGCGCCCGGCTCATCAGCGTGCCCGAGGCGACCGTCGCGAATTTCTTGATCAGTGACATGGGGCGCGACGATGCCTTGCGGATTTGGGCGGGATAATGGCTGCGCTCATTCCGCCGCCGCTTTGGCCTTGGCGCGATCAGCGTTCGGCCCTTCGAGCGTGGCGATCAGGCGGGCGCGGATGTTTTCGAGCCGTGTCGGGTTGTCGATCTTCTGGCCCGTCAGATCGGTGACGTAGAAGGTGTCGATCACCTTTTCGCCGAAGGTGGTGATATGCGCCGAGGCGATGTCGAGCGACAGGTCCGACAGCGCGCCTGTGATCTCCGACAGGAAGCCGGGGCGGTCGAGGCCTACCACTTCGACCACCGAGAAGCGGTTCGAAAGCGTGTTGCGGATCTCGGCGCGCGGCTGGATGCGGAATGTCTTCTGGCCGCGCTTGGGCTTGGCCCGCTTGGCGATCATCTCCGGCAGCCAGGACCGGCCCGAAAGCACGTCCTCGATCAGCTGGCCGACGCGCTCGGCGCGGCGGCGTTCGTCCTCGTCGCGGTCGAATTCGCGGCTGATCAGGATGATGTCCAGCGCCCGTCCGTCGGAGGTGGTGAAGATCTGCGCATCGACGATGTTGCCGCCAGCGGCGGCACAGGCGCCGGCAATCACCGACAGCAGGCGCGGGTGGTCCTGCGCCAGGATGGTGATTTCAGTGACGGCCTCGAACTCGTGCGTCCGCACCATCGTCGACAGCTGCTTGCCGGCCGCGTCGGCGCCGCGAATGAACTCGGCATGGCGCTTCTGGTCGTCGAGATCGACGGTCAGCAGGTAGTTCTCGTAATGCAGCTTGGCGTATTTCTTGCGCGCCTTCTCCGGCCAGTCGGCAAGTGCGGCGGCCAGCGTCTCGCGGGCGGCTGCCGTGCGCTCGGCCCGCGACAGCTCGGAAAAGCCGCCGGTCAGCAAAAGCTCCGTTTCGAAGTACAGCGTGCGCAGCAGCTGGCCCTTCCAGCCGTTCCACACGCCGGGACCGACGCCGCGGATGTCGCACACGGTCAGGATCAGCAGCAGCTTCAGCCGCTCCACCGACTGCACCACGTCGGCGAAGTCGTCGATGGTCTTGCGGTCGTTGAGGTCGCGTGTCTGCGCCGTCATCGACATGACGAGATGGTTTTCCACCAGCCAGGCCACCGTCTCGGTGTCGGCGGGCGACAGCCCCATATGCGGGCCGATGCGGCGGGCGATCTTGCCGCCGGCCTCCGAATGGTCTTCGGGCCGGCCCTTGGCGATGTCGTGCAGCAGCACCGCCACATACAGCGCCTCGCGCTGTTTCTTGAGGCCGGGGATCAGCGTGTGCGACAGCGGGTGGATCTTCTCGCCGTCGCCATGCTCGATCTCGGACAGCACGCCGATGCAGCGCAACAGGTGCTCGTCGACCGTATAGTGGTGATACATCGAGAACTGCATCATCGCGACGATTCTGCCGAAGTCGGGGATCAGCCGCCCGAGCAGTCCTGCCTCGTTCATGCGCCTGAGGTTGAGCTCGGGATTGCGGTCCGAGGTCAGGATATCGAGGAAGTAGCGGTTGGCCTCCTCGTTGCGGCGCAGCCCCTTGTCCACCAGCCCCAGCGAGCGGGTCAGCAGCTTCAGCGCGTTGGGATGCAGCTCCAGCCCGTGCCGGTCGGCGAACCAGAAGAAGCGCAGCATGTTGACCGGGTCGCGCCGGAACACCTGGTCGTCGGCGACGTTGATGCGCTGGTTGTCGATGATGAAGTCGCTGGTGCCGGCGAGCTTGCGCCGGCGCCGCGAGAATCCCTGCAGCAGTCCGTGGAAACCGGGCGCGTCCTTGGCCTGCTCCTCTTCCAGCGCCGCACAGAAGATGCGGGTCAGGTCGCCCACTTCCTTGGCCACCAGGAAGTAGTCCTTCATGAAGCGCTCGACGGCCGATAGCCCTGGCTGCACGGTATAGCCCAGCCGCTCGGCGATCTCGCGCTGGATGTCGAAATGCAGCCGCTCTTCCGGCTTGCCGGTCAGGAAATGCATGTGGCAGCGCACCGCCCAGAGGAAATCCTCCGCCTCGACGAACTGGCCGTATTCCCCTTGCGTGAACACGCCCTTGTTGATCAGTTCGGCGCCGGTGCGCACGCGGTAATAATATTTGGCGATCCAAAACAGCGTGTGCAGGTCGCGCAGCCCGCCCTTGCCGTCCTTGATGTTCGGTTCCACCAGATAGCGGCTCTCGCCCGATTTGGCATGGCGGGTGTCGCGCTCGGCAAGCTTTGCCTGCACGTATTCGGGCCCGGTGTCCTTCACCAGCTCCTTGTCGAAGCGCTCGATCAGCTCGTCGCAGAGCTTGCGTTCGCCCCACACGAAGCGGGCTTCCAGGATCGCCGTGCGGATGGTGATGTCGCTGCGCGAAAGCCTCAGGCACTCGTCGATGTTGCGGGTGGCGTGGCCGACTTTCAGCCCCATGTCCCACAGCATGTAGAGCATGTACTCGACGATCTGCTCGCCCCACGGTGTCTGCTTGTAGGGCAGCAGGAACAACAGGTCGATGTCGGAGCCCGGGGCGAGGGTGCCGCGGCCATAGCCGCCGACGGCGACCACCGCCATGCGCTCGGCCCGCGACGGGTTCTTGGCGCGGTAGACGTGGGTGACGGCGAAGTCGTAGAGGACGCGGATCACCTCGTCCATCAGGTGCGAGATGCGGATGGCGCAGGCGGTGCCGCCCTCGTCCTCCATCAGCATGTCCTCGGCGATCTTCTTGCCGGCGGCGACGCGCTCCTTGAACATCGCCAGCGCCGTTGCCCTGATTCCCGGGTCTGCCCCGTTGCCGTCCTCGCCGGTCAGCGCGCTCAGGTCGCGGCGCAAGGCGTCCGCGTCGATCAGAAGCTCCAGGTTGAGCGGAATGTCTGTCATGTGCCTCGGCTGGCCTCGCCCTTGAGGCCGCGTCTATAGCGCGATTTTTCCGCCATGGGTATGGCCGGGCGCTGTTGCAGTTCACGCTGATATAGGTTCGCCGGGGCGTCGACCAGGAGCAGCAGCACATCCCTGCCTGAGGCGTGGCCGGTCCTGTGCCCGCCCCACGAGGGCGAGGGAACGATTGCACCGGTGCTGCCGCTAGGCGGGAAGTACTTCGAAGACTATCCCCGGCGGGGTGTTGACCTTCCCCGTGCTGGAACCTTTAGGATCTCTGCCACGAGGAATGCGGAACCAGTACAGATGAACGACAAGCACGACCATCGCGGCCACGATCATGCGGCCAAGAGCAAGGCCCCGGCCGAAGGCGAAACCGTGGTGCGCGATCCGGTCTGTGGCATGACCGTCGATCCGGCCGCCGGCAAGCCGACGCTCGAGCATGGCGGCCACCGCTACCATTTCTGCAGCGATTCCTGCCGCAACAAGTTCCAGGCGGCGCCCGACAAGTATGTCAGTGCCAAGGACCCCGTCTGCGGCATGGACGTCGCCCGCGACACCGCCAGGAACTTCGTCAAGCACGAGGGATCAGGCTACTATTTCTGCTCGTCCACCTGCGAAGGCAAGTTCACCGCCGAGCCGGCAAAGTACCTCTCCGGCAAGCCCGCGGCGGAGCCGATGCCCAAGGACACGCAATACACCTGCCCGATGCACCCCGAGATCATCCGGGACAAGCCCGGCTCATGCCCGATCTGCGGTATGGCGCTCGAGCCGATGATGCCGAGCGCCGACGACGGCCCTAACCCTGAACTGGTCGATTTCACCCGCCGCTTCTGGGTCAGCGCGGTCCTTTCCATCCCGCTCCTGGTCATCGCCATGGGGCCGATGGTCGGCCTGCCGGTGCGCGACTGGATCGGCGAGCCGTTGGCCGCCTGGCTCGAGCTCATACTGGCAACGCCCGTCGTGCTCTGGGCGGCACTGCCCTTCTTCCATCGTGGCTTGGATTCGTTCCGCAACCGCAGCCCCAACATGTGGACGCTGATCACGCTTGGCGTCGGCGCGGCCTATCTCTATTCGGTCGTCGCCACGCTGTTCCCCGACCTGTTCCCGCATCAGTTCCGCGGCCATGGCGGCGCGGTGCCGGTCTATTTCGAAGCGGCCGCAGTCATCGTCGCACTCGTCTTCCTCGGCCAGGTGCTGGAGCTCAGGGCCCGCGAGCGCACCGGCTCGGCCATCCGTGCTTTGCTCGACCTTGCGCCCAAGACCGCTCGCCGCATCGCCGAGGACGGCTCGGAAAGCGAAGTGCCGCTTGACGAGGTGGTCAGCGGCGACCGTCTGCGCATCCGGCCGGGCGATGCCGTTCCGGTGGACGGCATCGTGCTTGAAGGCCGTTCGTCGGTCGACGAATCGATGATCACGGGCGAGCCGGTCCCGGTCGAAAAGGTCGAGGGCGAAAGGGTGACTGGCGGCACGCTCAACAAGAACGGCTCGCTGATCATGCGCGCCGACAAGGTCGGCAGCGAGACGGTGCTGTCGCAGATCGTCGACATGGTCGCCAAGGCCCAGCGCAGCCGCGCGCCCATTCAGGGCCTCGCCGACCGCGTCTCTTTCTATTTCGTGCCCACGGTGGTGCTGATCGCCATCGTTGCCTTCGTCGTCTGGGCAATCTTCGGGCCCGAGCCCAGCATGGTCTTCGCCTTCGTCTCGGCCGTCTCGGTGCTCATCATCGCCTGTCCCTGTGCGCTTGGCCTTGCCACGCCGATGTCGGTCATGACGGCCACCGGCCGCGGCGCCCAGGCAGGCGTGCTCATCAAGGACGCCGAGGCGCTGGAACGCTTCTCCAAGGTGAGCACGCTCATCGTCGACAAGACCGGCACGCTGACCGAAGGCCGGCCGCAGTTGACCGACGTGGTTGCTGCCGAGGGCATTGCCGACGACGAGTTGCTGTCGCTTGCCGCCGGCCTTGAAAAGGGCTCCGAGCACCCGCTCGCCGAAGCCATCGTCGAGGGTGCGGTCAAGCGTGGCGTCACCGTGCCCGACGCCCAGGACTTCGACTCCGTCACCGGCAAGGGTGTCACCGGGACCGTCTCCGGCCGCAAGGTCGCGCTCGGCAATGCCGCGATGATGGCCGATCTCGGTCTCGACACGGCAGAACTTGCGGCGCGCGCCGACGCCCTGCGCGGCGAGGGCAAGACGGCGATGTTCGTCGCCGTCGACGGCAAGGCGGCGGGCATCGTCGCCGTCGCCGATCCGATCAAGGCCTCGGCCGCCGAAGCGATCCGCACCCTGCATGATCTGGGCCTGCGCATTATCATGGCGACCGGCGACAACGAGCGCACCGCCAAGGCGGTCGCCCAGAAGCTGGGCATCGACGAGGTCCGTGCCGACATGCTGCCCGAGAGCAAGAAGGCGCTGGTCGACGAGTTGCGCGCCAAGGGGCAGGGCGTCGCCATGGCTGGCGACGGCGTCAACGACGCGCCCGCCCTTGCCGCCGCCGATGTCGGCATCGCCATGGGCACCGGCGCCGACGTCGCCATGGAAAGTGCCGGCATCACCCTGGTCAAGGGCGACCTCGGCGGCATCGTCCGCGCCCGCAAGCTCGCCCAGGGCACCATCCGCAACATCAAGGAGAACCTGTTCTTCGCCTTCATCTACAACGTCCTGGGTGTTCCGGTGGCTGCGGGCGTCCTATATCCGGTCCTCGGCACGCTCCTGTCGCCGATGATTGCCGCCGCCGCGATGAGCCTGTCGTCGGTGTCGGTCATTGCCAATGCGCTGCGGCTCAGGGCCATCAAGCTTTGAACCCCGGCCACGAAAAAGGACCTTCCGGATGAACCTGATGAAAAAGATCGTGCTGGCCCTGATGGCCGCGGGCATGCTCGTTGCCGTCGTGCTCGAAACCGCCTCGGCGCAGACCGATCACGGCGGTCACGCCATGGGCATGACCGCTCCCGCCACCGACAGCGCCTCGGCGCAGGCCTACAAGGCGGCGATGGACAAGATGCACCAGGCCATGTCGGCGCTCGAATATTCCGGCGACGCCGACGTTGACTTCGCTCGCGGCATGATCCCGCATCACCAGGCTGCCATCGACATGGCCAAGGTCGTGCTTGAGCACGGCAAGATCCCCGAAATGCGCAAGCTCGCCGAAGAGGTCGTCGCCGCCCAGGAGGCCGAAATCAAGCAGATGGAAGCCTGGCTCGCCGCCAATCCGGCCAAGTAAGGGGAAAACTGCCGCAGCGTCATTGCGGTAGCCAACGGCAAATGGCGCTGTAAGCTGGCGGAAACCGCTGAGGAGACCGCCATGCCATCCACAACCGCGACGTTGCCTTCCGGCGAAGCCATGCCGGTGCTCGGCCAGGGCACCTGGATGATGGGCGAGGATCGCAGCCGTGTCGCCGACGAGGTGGCAGCGCTGCGGCTCGGGCTCGATCTCGGCGTCACCTTGATCGACACCGCCGAGATGTATGGCAACGGCGGCGCCGAAAAGGTGGTCGGCGAAGCCATCGCCGACCGCCGCGACGAGGTCTTCCTCGTCTCCAAGGTGCTGCCGTCCAATGCTTCCCGCAACGGCGTCGTCAGGGCTTGCGAGGCGAGCCTCAAGCGCATGCGCACCGATCGCATCGACCTCTATCTGCTGCACTGGCGTGGTGGCGTGCCCTTGGCGGAAACCATTGCCGTGTTCGAGGAGTTGCGCCGCTCGGGCAAGATCCGCCACTGGGGCGTCTCGAATTTCGACGCCGACGACATGGAAGAGATGGAGCGCCTGCCGGCAGGCAAGAACGCCCAGGCCAATCAGGTGCTCTACAATCTCGGCCGGCGCGGCATCGAATTCGACCTAGCACCCTGGTGCCGCGACCATGGTGTGCCGATCATGGCCTATTCACCGGTCGAGCAGGGCGCTCTGGCCGACGATGCGGGGCTTCAGGCCATCGCTGCCCGCCACGACGCAACCGCAGCGCAGATAGCGCTCGCCTGGGTCATGGCCCGGCCCGGCGTCATCGCCATCCCTAAGGCCACCCGGCTCGAACATGTCAGGCAGAACGCCGCCGCGCGTGACATTCGTCTCACCCCGCAGGATCTTGCCGAGCTGGACAAGCTCTTCCCGCCGCCCGCGCGCAAACGACCGCTGGAGATGATCTGATCCCGATCAGCCCGCCTTGACCGTGCATATGCCGTTGGCGCCGCCCTTGCCGGTGTAGGAAACGCTTGGCGACCCGTCGGGATTGATGCTCAGAGAGATCGTCACCCCGTGGCCGGTGGCCTCGAAGTAGTTGTCGTTGAACTTCTTCAGTTTGGCTTCCGTGCCGTTGATGTAGATCGGCCCGCCTTCGTCGGCATGCACCTCGATGTTGCCGGGGCAGGTGGCGTTGACCAGCGGTATGTTGGCGCTGGCTACTGTGGCCATGGCCGAAGCGGCAGCAAGAAATACGGCAGTGGCGAGTGGCTTGTTCATCTGCATGTCCCCTTAGTGGCGCTGTGCTGCCCGCTACTGTCGCGCCGCGCAATTCATCGCGCAAGTCGGGGTCAGCTCGCCAGCGGCAGGCCCGGGGTTGCGCCGCTTGCGGCGCCGAGGCGTCGCCGCTTGCCTGTCGCAAATCCGTCATCGAATGGCTGTGGCCGGGCGATGCCATAGCCCTGCGCATAGTCGACGCCGATGTCGCGCAGCGCGATGGCGATGTCGTCGTTCTCGACGAACTCGGCGATCGTGCGTTTGCCCGTCACCTCGCCGATGTGCTGGATCATCTCCACCATGGCGCGGTCGATGCGGTCGACGAGCATGTCCTTCACGAAGCCGCCGTCGATCTTGAGATAGTCGACCGGCAGCGCCTTCAGGTAGCTGAACGACGACATGCCCGAGCCGAAATCGTCGAGCGAGAAGCGGCAGCCATGCGCCTGCAGTGACTTGATGAAGCGCGCGGCGCTGTCGAGGTCGGCGATGGCGCTCGTCTCGGTGATCTCGAAGCAGATCGTCGACGGCGCCACGCCGCTGCGCACGAACTGCTCCAGCACGTAGCTGACGAAGCTGTCGTCGCCGAAGCTGGCGCCGGACAGGTTGATGGCGCAGATGGCGATCGGGTTGTCGGGCTGCGTCCGCTTGTGCACGGCCAGCCGCTCGAAGGCCGAGCGAACCATCCAGCGGTCGATCAGCGGCATCAGCCCGTAGCGCTCGGCCGCCGGGATGAAGGCCCCCGGCGGGATCATGTTGTTGTCGGCGTCGGCCAGGCGGATCAGGAGCTCGATATGCGCGCCCGTCGTCTCGTCCGCCTGCAGCGGCACGATCTCCTGCGCGTAGATGCGGAAGCGGTTCTGTTCCAGCGCCTCGCGTAGTCGCTGCACCCAGGCCATTTCGCCCAGGCGATGCTCCAGTTCGAGGTCGCCGATCTGCTGCAGCTGGATGCGGTTGCGGCCCTTGTCCTTGGCCATGTAGCAGGCGATGTCGACGCTGCGCAGCGTCTCCTCCAGCGTCATGCTGGCATCAGACAGGCCGACGACGCCGATGCTGACGCTGGTGCTGAAAGCGCGCCCGGCCCAGACGAAATGCAGCTCTTCCACCGCCTTGCGCAGCCGCTCGCCCGTGCCGGCTGCCAGTTCGGCAGGACAGTTCTCCATCAGCACGCCGAACTCGTCGCCGCCGAGCCGCGCCAGCAGGTCGCCGGAGCGCAGGTTCTGCCGCAGCGCGGTCGATACCTTGCGCAGCAATTCGTCGCCGGCGGCATGCCCGCAAGTGTCGTTGACGATCTTGAACTGGTCGAGGTCGAGATACATCAGCGCATGTGTCGACGGGCGCTTTGCCAGGCCCTCAAGCGAGGCGCTCAGCCGCGTTTCGAATTCGAAGCGATTGGCGAGCGAGGTTAGCGTGTCGTGCCTGGCCTGCCAGGACAGCTGCGCCAGGAATTCCTGCTCCTTGGTTCGGTCGTGGAAGACCAGCACCGCGCCCACCACCCGCTGCTCGACATAGAGCGGGGCGCCGACCAGCGAAATCGCGACGCTCGACAGGTCAGGCCGCACCAGTTGCTGCGGCACGCCGCTGCCGTCGATGGCTTCGCCGGAGAGCACCCGCGCCATGAAGCTGCGGTCTTCCTTGTCCGCCTCTTCGTTCATCAGGCGAAACAGCTGGTCGAGCGGTTTGCCCCTGGCATCCGTGCCGCGCCAGTCGAGCAGCCTTTCCGCGGCCTCGTTCATGTAGTCGAGCCTGCCTTCCGCGTCGGTGGCCACCACCGCCTGGCCGATCGAGGCCAGGGTGATCTGCGCCCGCTCGCGCTCCGCGTTCAGGGCGTCCTCGAAGGCCTGGCGCTGTTGCAGCAGGTTTCCCGTCCGCCGCATGGCGAGCAGGATCAATAGGGCGGCGGTGATCACGTTGACGCTGAGCAAAAGGGTGGTGATGGCGCGGGATCCACGCCCGAGCGATTGCGAAAACGCATCCGCCAGCGGTGCCGTTTCCCCGTTGAGGCTCTGGATCTTGCGGCTCCACTCGGCACGCATTTCCGGCGACGCGCGGTTGCTCGAGATGTCCTGATGCATCGCTTCGCCAAGTGCTGCGACCTCGAGGATCTTGGGATCGGCGTCGATCCAGCGCTGCACGGCGTTGGACAGGTAGCTCACATCCCTGAAATTGCGAAACAGCCAGATCATGCCGGGAATGTCTTCGGGATGGTTGCCGGCGCGCAGGAAGCTGTCGAAGGCCGCGTCATAGTCCGGCACCGGCTGCGCCATGGCCAGCCTGGCTTCGCGGTCGGCCAGCGGCACGGCAATCGCCTGCTGGAACCGGTCGTGGAACCGCGCATCGCCGGTGTTGGCATACATGGCGAGGCTGTAGATGGCGTCCCTCTGGCCCTTCGACCAGGCACTTTCGCCGGCCACATAGGCGCGCACTGCCGAGAGCGTATAGAGGCTGGCACCGGCGATGATGGCTTGCACCAGCACCACGGCTATGAACGGCCACAGCAGCGCAAACAGCCGGAATCTGGATTTGATGTCGCGTAGCCTCGTCACATGCCCCAACGAAACGAACTCGCTCTCGCCTGTAGTTGTTGTCGCGTCCCCAGCGCGAATATTTTGCAAAACGTATATCGGCGGGCTTTAAGAATTCCCTTCACCGCAAGGTTCCAGGTACATTCGAGTACATTGACGTAACGGCAAATGTTTCCAGTATGGGCGCGCCTTGGTTCCGTTGCAGGTCGCAGGATAGTGCCTGTACCGCTGGCCGGCCGTCGGGATAGGCTGTGCAACGTCATGTGTTCGAGGGGAATATGCAGGACCGGACTTTCCTTTGCCCGTTGCAAGCCTGCCCGGTCGCGGCGCTGACCAGGGCACAGCCACTCTGATGGCGCCCGTCATCGTCGACCCGGACAAGATCCGCGAGTTCAAGGATGCCGCGAGCTTCTACAGCTGGCTCGCCGGGCACCACGACAAGCAGGACGAAGTCTGGATCAGGGTCCACAAGGTGAGTTCCGGTTTGCCCTCCATCACTCCCAAGGAGGCCATAGACGTCGTGCTGTGCTGGGGCTGGATCGACGGCGTGCGCAAGGGCCTCGACGACACGAGCTTCCTGCAGCGCTACTCGCCGCGCGGCAGGAAGGGCACCTGGAGCCAGATCAACGTCGACAATGTCGCCCGCCTGATTTCAGAGGGCAGGATGACCGAACATGGCCTCAGGCCGGTCGACGCGGCAAAGGCCGACGGGCGCTGGCAGCGTGCCTACAAGTCCGGCAAGGACATGAAGATCCCCGACGATCTCCAGGCCGCCATCGACTCCGAGCCGCTGGCAAGGGCAATGCTCGGCAAGCTCAGCGAGCAAAACCGCTTCGCGCTCGCTTTCCGCACTCACAACATGAAGACCGAGGCCGGCCGCAGGAAGAAGATCGAGGCCTTCGTCGAGATGCTCAAGCGCGGCGAGACGATCTACCCGCAACGGATGAAGTAGGGCTGTCCGGCACGTGGGCCTTGGCTGTCGGCAGCTCTGGGTTTATGCCCGATACAGCCGCAGCGGCTTGGTCGCCTCGCGGCGGACCACGCCCCGCGCCTCGAGGTCCAGCTGGGCCGCCTTCAGCCACCAGCCGGCCTTGTCGCCACCGGGGAACAGCGCCTCCGGCAGCAGCGGCAGCACGCCCGCCTTGGCCTCGGCCACCGTCAGGCCCGGCGCTTCGGCCGGTAGCACGGAAAGCAGTGCATCGCGCATCGCCGTGTATTTGGCCTTGTCGACGCGAACGACGTGCCCGGGCGAGATCACGTTCCTGATTTCGATCTTCTCAGCTGCTTTGGACATCGAGCTCGCCCTGGACATATGTGAGTTTGGGGGCGCGAAAGCCCATCGCTGCCCAGGCCGACAACAGCCGCCACATGAAGCGGCCGGAATGCTTGGCGTAGCTCGGCAAGCCATCCGAGAACTCCACGCCCGGCCTGCGGTCGGCGGTCATCGTGCGCATCTCGACCGGCGGCTGGTCTTCGGGGCGAAACCGCCTCCTATAGACCGACAGCCAGTGCCCGCCCTTGAACTCGAGAAACATTGGCGAGTTGCAGCATTTGGCCACCACGCGCCGGGTCGGTGCCGTCTGGCTCAGCCGATGTTCGCGCAGCAGTTCCGCACCGTGCACGCAGCGCATCCGGTCCTTGCGATAGAGCGCGAAATTCGTGCCGCCGTCGCTCTCCAGCACCGGCTTTCCCCCCGGCAGCGCCTCGAAGATCCCGCCTGCCTTCTGGCAGCTCGAGCAGTAGCAGGCCGCGCCGACGATCGGCGCGCCGCTCGCTTCGAACCCAACCTGGCCGCACCTGCAGGCGACTCGTCGCATGTCTTTCCCGACACCAGCCATGTCGTCACCTCGTCCTTCGATCTAAAACTAGACTGTACCGTCTAGTTTGATTTGTCAATCGGATCGGCCTATCCTGCTGTCGGGACTGCCAACATCAGGGAAGGGCTATCCATGAGCGGTGCGAAAAGTCGCCAGCAACGAACGCGCGACGCCATCGTCTCGGCGGCAGCCGTGCTGTTCCTGAAGAACGGCTTCCTCGGCACCAGCATGGACGAGATCGCGGCGACGGCCGACGTCTCCAAGCAGACGGTCTATGCCCATTTCCAGAGCAAGGAAGCGCTGTTCCTCGATGTGGTCAGGGGCATGACCGGCCTCGCCGGCGACGAGCACCAAAAGCAGGTCGCCGAGCCGCTGGACGACCGTCCCATCGCCGAATACCTGCTCGAATACGCTGAACTCCAGCTGACCATCGTCATGACGCCCAAGCTGATGCAGCTGCGGCGCCTGGTCATCGGCGAAGCCGGGCGCTTTCCCGAACTCGGCAAGGCGCTGCACGCGCTTGGGCCCCAGCGCTCGATCGACCGCCTGTCGCGTGCATTCGAGGGCTATCGCCGGCTCGGCCAGATGCAGGCCGACGACCCCCCGGCCGCGGCCGGCTTCTTCAACTGGCTCATCATGGGCGGTCCGGTCAACGATGCCATGCTGTTGGGCGACGGCGCCATCCTGTCGCCCGAGGCCTGCCGCAGTCATGCAAAGGAAGCCGTCCGCATCTTCCTCGCGGCGTACGGGCCGCGCTAGGTGCGCACGCCGCATGGCACCGGCCTATGGCCGGCACCGGGCAGGGCTCATTGCCCGGGAGCCATCAGGTCGCGCACCAACCTGTCCTTCACCAGCGCGATCATCTCGGCATGCAGTTCGCCGCGTGGCCTTGTGGCCTCGTCGGAACAGATCGGATCGATCTCGCCCACCGACTTCAGCAGATCGGCGGCACCTTCCTTGCATTCCGGCAGGAAGCTGAAATGCGTGGCGCCGGCCACCGTCGCATAGCTGCCCCTCGGCGTCAGCTTCGCCAGCCGGTCGGAGATGACAGCCAGGGGAATGGTCTCTGCATTGCCGAGATTGATGAAGTGCATCGGGATCGCGATCTCCGTCAGGCTCTGCGCGTCATAGGCCTGCGCCAGCCCGGGATCGGCCAGCACAGCCGTCTTGATGCGGTGGTCGAGGTTCGACTGCTCGAAGCGCGTCCGGTCGATGCTGCGCAGGTCGAGCCTGTCGACCGTCACCCGCGCTTCGTCGACGTAGCCGACGCCGCCGGCAAACCAGGCGCAGTCCCATTTCTTGTAGCCGTCGCAATAGCTGGCATAGGCCTCGAGATCGGCGCGTGCGCCGGCAAGCTCCATCGCCGCGGCGCCGCCGAGCGAAAAGCCGACCACGCCGATCCTGTCGGCGTCGATGACGCTGTTCCAGGCTGGGTCCCTGGTCATCGCGTCGATGACGGCCGAAAGGTCGCCCGTGCGCTGCCACAGCTTCGGGGTGTCGGCCGGCGTCGAGAAACCGCTGGTCGTGCCCGGATGGTTGGGACCGGCAACGACGAAGCCCGCCTTGGCCAGCTCGGTGGCGAGCCAGCCCATGGCCTGCACGCGGCTGCCCGAGCCGTGCGACAGCAGCACCAGCGGATGGCGCCCCGGCACCGGCGGCGCGTCGAGCGCGGCCGGCGCGCCCATGAAAACCCTGTTGTCGCCCAGGGTCGTCGGCGTGCCGCCGGCGCCGGCCGGATACCAGACGGTAACGGCAAGGTCGCGGCCGGGCTGGACCACGGTCACCTCGCGCACGCCGGCCTCAGAGGCAAGGCAGGCGGAAACGAAGCCGATGAGGGCCGGAATTGTGGTGAGTAGCTGGAGCATGACGAACCTCGCTCTTGTTGCGAAAGAAGACGAGCCAGCAATGGCGAAATCGGGCATCCTGATCGTCCTCGATCGCGATTCAGGTCGTGCTCGATCGCGATGCAGGCCATGATCGGTCGTCTTCTCCTCTGGTGGGATTCGCCTTGATCTTCGTGCCCCTGTCCTTCGTCGCCGCGCTTTTGCTGGTCATCCTGCTCGTCGCGGCGCTGCGCGCCCGGGAAACCACCGGCGGCAACACGGCATTCCTCGTCCTCGTCGCCCTCTGCGCCCTGCAGTCGGTCGTCGTCGGCCTGCGCTGGGGCTACCATGTCGAGGCGGCGCGTTATGTCCTGCCGATCCTGGCAGCCAGCCTGCCGCCGTTGGTGCTCTTCAGTTTCCGCACCTTGCTCCAGCGCGACGATGTCCGGAGCGGCCCTATGCGCTGGCTCCACGCCTCGCCGCCGCTGGTCATGACCGCCCTGGTGCTGTTCGTGCCAGCCCTCATCGACGTCGCGCTGATCGTGATCTTCGTCGGCTATGCGCTCGCCGTGCTGAACCTGGGACGCAGCGGTCCCGACGCCCTGGTCGAGGCACGCCTCGACAGCGCGGTCGCCGCCCACCGCGCGCTGGTCATCGCCGCCGCAGCGCTCTGCCTGTCGGCCCTGTTCGACCTCGGCGTGCTGCTCGCCTTCGAATGGTCGATGGGGGCGAACGCCGAGATCATCGCCAGCAACGCCAACATTCTCGGCCTGTTCTTCATCGGCCTGACCGCCTTCGTCGCCTCGCGCGCCCATCCCTCGGCGCCGACCCAGCCCAGCCCGCCCGAGCCGTTGCCCTCCGAGCAGGACCGCGAAATCCTCGACCAGGTCCAGCGCCTGCTCGTCGGCCAGAAGCTCTATCGCGACGACAACCTCACTCTGTCGCGGCTGGCCCGGCGCGCGGGCGCCCCGGCGCGGCAGATCTCGGGCGCCGTCAACCGTCTCGCCGGCAAGAACGTCTCGCAATACATCAACGACATCAGGATCTCTGAGGCCTGCCGCCTGCTCCGCGACACCGACATGTCCGTCACTGCGGCCATGCTCGACGCCGGCTTCCAGACCAAGTCCAACTTCAACCGCGAGTTCCGGCGCGTCACCACGCTCAGCCCGGCCTCCTGGCGCGAACGGAACCGGCCCCAGGCTGCAGCCTGAGGCCGGACGATCTCCAGCGCATCTTTCTCAGCCCCGCAGCCGGGTAAAGAACGCCGCGACCTCGCCCGCCCAGACCTCCGGCACTTCCATCGCCGCGAAATGGCCGCCGCTGGCAAGCTCGGTCCAGCGCACGATGGTGTTGCCTTCCTCGCCGTAGCGGCGGATGGCGACCTCGTCGCGCGCGAACACGGCAACGCCGGTCGGCACGCCCGAATTCGGCTTCGGCGACCACGCTTCGGGATCATGCGCGTTTTCATAGTAGAGCCGGATCGACGAGGCCGCGGTGCCGGTGAACCAGTAGACCAGCACATTGGTCAGGAAGGTGTCCTGCTCGACCGCGTCAGGGCTGTCGCCGAAGCCGGCAAACATGTCACCCAGCCATGAGATGAGGCCGGCCGGCGAGTCCGTGATGCCATAGGCGAGCGTTTGCGGCCGGCTCGACTGCAACGCGTTGAAGCCGAAGCGCTCGGCCATGAACTGCTGCAGGCGCTGCAAGCGGCTCTTCTCGGCATCGCTGAACGAGGCGATTTCGCTCGGCTCGATCGGGCCGAGCGGAATGAAGCCCATCGTCGCCGCATTGACATGGACGCCGATGACACGATCAGGCGCCGCGCGGCCGATGGCGGGTGCGATGATTGCGCCTGCGTCGCCGCCCTGCACGCCGAAGCGCCGGTAGCCGAGGCGCGACATCAGCTCGAGCATGGCGTTGGCGATGCGGTCGTCATTCCAGCCCGCTTCGCGCGTCGGGCCGGAGAAGCCGAAGCCGGGCAGCGACGGGATGACGAGATCGAAGCCGGCCGCGGTCAGCGGCCCGATCGCGCCGAGGAACTCGACGAACGAGCTCGGCCAGCCATGCAGCAGGAGCAGCGGCACGGCATTGGCGGCCGGGGACTTCACGTGCAGGAAATGGATCGTCTGGCCGTCGATCTCGGTGACGAACTGCGGGTGGCTGTTGATTGCCGCCTCCTCGGCGCGCCAGTCGAAGCCGTTCTTCAGCCGCTCGATCGCGCGGGTGACGAAATCGGATGCCATGCCGTAGCTCCAGCCCACGCCCGGAATCTCGTTGGCGAGCCGCGTGTTGGCGAGGCGCACCTGGAGCTCAGTCAGCTCGGCCTCTGGAATGGCGATCTTGAAGGGGGTGATGTCAGACATTGCCGCGTGTCCACCTGGCTTTGTGCACGGTCCCGTTTGAACATCGTTGCGATATCAGGGGCATGCACGGGGTTGAAAGTGCATCCTTTCTAGCCGGCGGCAGGGTCTTACGGATTGAAGATTTCCGACAGTTTCAGCGGCGCGCGGCCTGCCCGGGAGTGACGCCCATGATCGCCTTGACCGAGCGGATCATGTGCGGCTGGTCGGCATAGCCGAGCGCAAAGGCGACGTCGGCCGCCGGCCGCCCCTGCTGCAGCAGCGCCAGCGCCTTCTGGGCGCGTTCGATCTGCGTGAAGGTCTTGTAGGTGACGCCGGTCGTCTTCAAAAAATGCCGCTGCAGGGTCCGCTCCGACATCGCCATGGGATGCCCCGAGACGATCGACGCGACGACCCGGTTGTCCTCGACGATACAGTTGCGCACCAGCTTGCGCACGAAGCCATCGACGGTATCGAATGTCGGGATCTCCAGCACGTCGGACCCGAGCCGGAAGCGGTCCTTGCCGATCATAGGCAGCACCACCCCCTGGTCGCGCATCAGCTCGCCCGGCATCAGCGGCATGAAGCTGCTCGGCTTGAAGGCAATCGCCAGGATCTCGTCGCCGGCGGCATAATCGTGGGTCACGGCAGCGGTGGTCAGCCCGGTGCGCAGCACGGTGGTCGTATCGGCATTCCTGAAAATGACCACGTCCCAGCAACCGTCCGGCTGCATCCGCATCGAGCCGCCGGTGGCAAACCTGGTGTGCGTCACCGCCTCGACATGCGGCGACGACCACCCCTCCAGTGTCACGACCTCATGCATCTTTGCCGCCAGTCCGCCCGCAAGTGCAGTGTCGCCGGAGTTGCGGGAGGATGCAATGGCACCCAGGTAGGAGGCCACGATCAGCTAGGCAGGCGCCCGCGAAACAACGTGGTGCCGTCCGTCAGGCGCGACCGCGAGATGTCAAGCAATCCGGCCTCGGTCATCCACGCGCGATACTGGCCTTCAGTATACGCCTCGCCGTGCCGGTAGAGGTTCAGGAAGGTGAGATTCAGAAAGACGCCCTCCGGCGGGCCAAGGCGGTCGTCATCGACGACACCCCACCCCGCAATTGCGATCTCGCCTCCGGGTGCGAGGCAGAGCGCCGCGTTCAGGATCGAACGGCGCGCCTGCTCCGGCGGCAGGACCTGGACGACGGCCTTCAGGATCGCCAGATCGTGCCGGCCGATCGATGGCGCGACCGTGATGTCGCCTTCTTCGACAACGACGTCGTCGGCACCGTATTCCGACAGGATGGCCGGCGCGACGGCTGCGACCGTCGGCAGTTCCATCAGCGTCGCCGCAATCTGCGGCCGTCCCTCGCGCAGGCCGACGAGAATGGTGCCCGGCCCCCCACCGATGTCGATCACCGAACCGATCGCCTCAAGGTCGATCTCTTGCGCCAGCTGCCGGCCGAAAATCACCCCGCCCGGTGCGAGCAGGCGGCTGAATGCCGCCGCGGAATCGAGGTTCGCTTCGGAAAAGTCGTGCAGCGCGGCCGGCCGGTTCTGTCGCAGCGACTCCGCGGTCAAGAGGTCAGCACCCCAGAGCTCGCGCAGCAGAGCATGATCGCCGCCGCGATAGGTCGGCTTGGACGCGTCGAGGAAGGCCGACGCTTCGGCTCCGTTGCGAAACTGGCCATCCTCGACGTCGAGCAGACCGATGCTGGCGAGCGCGAAGAGCAGCCGCGACAGACGGTCGGGCGCGACGTCGAGCGCGGCCCCGAGGCTGTGTGCCGTCGCCGCGCCGCCACCGAGCCGGGTGAAGATGCCAAGCTCCAGCCCGGCGCGAAGCGCCAAGGCGGGGGGCACAGCCGCGATCAGCTTGTCGATCCGCTCGGAATCCACCATGCCACGTCCCCTTCCGCGATCCAGGCCCGACTTTGAAGCAGTTCGCAAGATCGGAAGCAACCGGGCAGGCAAGTACGGCCGCGCTACTTCTCTCGCTTTTCGATCTTCAGGTTTGGCAGGTCGGGTCGCCTGGATTTCACCCCGGCCTCCTTCAAGGCCGTGTATCCCACCTTTTTGAGGAGCTTCTCTGTCTTGGCGCGCTCCTTGTCGAGGGCGCTCTCACCTTTGACCTTGGGCATCCGTCCTCCATTTGGTTCGTTCGCCGGCAAACAGGATTGCCGGCGCGCGCGATATCAGCATTGAGGCCGCGGCAGCGATGACGTCAATGACCGAAATCAGGCGCGTAGCCGAACTGGCCAGGATCTGCCCCCCGAAGGCGGTCAGCTGACGCATACTAAGGCAAATGCCTTAATGTCCTTGACAGGCGCCGCCGGCCTGCATTACTAAGGCATATGCCTTACCATTCTACCCCCCTCGACCTCGCCTTTCACGCCCTCAGCGACCCGACCCGCCGCGCGGTGGTGTCGCGGCTGGCCGCGGGCGAGGTGCCGGTCAGCGCCCTGGCCGAGCCGTTCGACATGGCGCTGCCCTCCTTCGTCCAGCATCTCAAGGTGCTGGAAGATTGCGGGCTGATCGCCAGCGAAAAGCGCGGGCGCAGCCGCTGGTGCAAGCTGGTGCCGGCGCGCTTCGACGAGGCGGCGGACTGGATGGAAGCGGAGCGCCGGCGCTGGGCCGAGCGGCTGGATCGGCTGGAAGTCTACCTGGACAAGACGGAAAGAGGATGAAGCACATGGCAAACCTGTTTGAGACCTGGTCGCTCGATCGCGAGATCGTGCTGGTCAAGCTGCTCAACCACCCGCGCGACAAGGTCTTTGCCGCCTGGATGGACCCCAAGGCGCTGGCTGAATGGTACGGCCCCGCCGGCCTCAGCATCGAAAACCACGAGGCTGATATCCGCGAAGGCGGGGTCTGGCGCTTCGACATGGTGGGCGTGTTCGAGGGCAAGCAGCAGCGCTTCGCGAACCTCATGCGTTTTCTGGAGATCGTGCCCAACGAGCGGATCGTGATCGACTATGGTACGCCCGAGCCCGACGACCCCGACCGTTTCCGCGTCACGGTGACGTTCGATGAGCAGAGCGACGGCAAGACCGTGCTGACCATGCGCCAGCTCCACCCCACCGCCAAGCGGCGTCAGGTGGTCATCGGCTTCGGCGCGGTCGAATACGGGCTGCAGACGCTGGATGGCCTCGCCGCCTGGCTGGACGGGTGAGCCTTTGGGGGGCGGCAGCGGTGGTTAGGCTGGTGCATGCGGGACGGTGGTCGTATCGGCGTTCGTGAAAATGACCACGTCCCGACGACCATCCTGCTGAATCTGTATGCTGCCGCCGGTGGCGAACCTGGTGTGCGTCACCAAATCGCCTCTATCCCCCGAACTTGCTGCGGTCGAGCTGCCCTTTATTTGGGCTTCCATTGGAGCTCATCAAGGCGGCAAGCCGCACGAAATACAGCACTGCGCAAATTCTTGTGTGCGGACGTCTGCGATGCAGCACGTTCATAGCACTTCAAAAGTAATGTCCGGAATTTGTCGAGATTGTCTTGCCCGTCCGGCAGTCCCTGCACTGCCAGCGCAAACTTATGAGCGTCTGAATCGTCTTTCGGTTCCTCAATGTGGCCTTCGTTAAATGCCTTGACCAACTGCTTCGGCTTACCATTGTTGATATTGTAAGCACTCCGCTTTCCGTTGAGGCACGCAACTGCGCCATCGCGATTTGAAGGCTGGCTCGCACTTTCTTTTTTCAAATGTTCGATCGCGTCCGCGGCGGAAATGCCCGCGTGATGGACATAAAACCAAAGAGGCTGCCATTCGCGGCTGGAGTGCGCCGAGTGCGCCAAATAGTCGAGCGGATGCGCGACCTTTTCGCCGGCGAGAAAATTTCGCAGAACGGCATCAGCCGTAATGTTGGCGCGGATGATCTTTGTCGCGACAGCGTCGCCGTTGGCGGTAACATCGCCTACGAGCTTCAACGTGGGTGCGCCGGATTTTTCGTCGAACTCGCCTTCTCGGATGAATTTGATCTGGTCCAGCAAGGTGGGATCAATGACAATCGGGCGCTTGCCGTCGTCAAGAACACCCTTGTCCAAGTCTGCGATCAACGCACGTGCAGGTCCAAGGGCGAGTAACCGCTCGACGAGCGGAAGCACATCCAAACGAGCCGCAGCATCGCGTGCATCAAGAATACCGCGAAGGTCGCTGTATTTTATGCGTTCGCAGCTGCCAGGATAGCGGAAGAATATATCACCTTCCTTTAGCACCTTGCCGTCCCCGCTGCGCACGATGACCGGCCGCCCCGGATGTTGCTCCACATGCATCACGCCGATGGTCTTTGCTCCGATGACGGCAATCACGGTCCGCACGTTTGGCGTTGGATCCAGATAGGAGCGGATCAGCTTCGTGAATTCGGCAGGGTCGGCTTTCATAAATTCATCGTTGTTCAGGCCAGTGACTGCGTAGCTCTTGTCAGCCACGGCTGTTGCAGCGCCGTCTTTATCGTGAACGCCGAAGAAGATGTATCCGCCCCGATTGTTGGCGAGCGCGGCGATGGCACGGATCCATTCCCAGCAATGCTTGAAACCGAAGTTTGCCTTGCATTCGTGCTGATCGGTTTCTCCGCTGATTAGCCGCCACGTTCCGCTACCGTCTGAAGTGAATTGTCCCGAGATGACATCCGGGTCCAGAGGTCCTTTGGGGCCGTCAATCTTTTGGGGCGCGCCGATCACTGTAGGTACCGCAACAGCTGCGACATGCCCCTCTGGTTTGGGTGCTGAAATGAAAGCGTCCAGCTCGGCATCGGTCGCTTGCGGGACTTCCGGGCCATAAGACCCACCGCGAATTTGCGACATGCGGCCTGAGTTCACCGCGCGATCTGGGCGATTGAAGAAGAACTGGATATCTTTGTTCTTCATACCGCGCGCGAGCATGGCCTTGATCAGCCCTATTTCCTGATCCGTAATACTACGCTTGGCCATCTGTTACACTACCCACGCCTTCTGTACTTGGGTTCCAAAGTGGTGGATGACCTTCATGTAAATGCACTCGGTCCTTAGGCCTGTGAGATCGAGGCTTGTCGAACGTGATTGTCGTATTGTCAGTGAACCCCATGCGAAGTTGCCCTCCCTGCTGCGCTCCTGCCTGAATCGCAGAAAATCTAGGTGTAGCACGCAGTTAGATGGATACGGAAGATCACGGGGATACTTGTCTTCGCTCTGCCAATTCTATTGTTGAGTCGCTCGCTTCAGTACAGAGATGCGAACACGTGGCGACAAAGGCAAGTCTGATCTTAGAAAATGTCGCCGCTGACCTTGACGTCGAAACAGGCGGGCGGCATGCTGCACTGGGCCTTGATGCACAGGCCGGTGTGTCCACCTCGCGAAGCTGCGGCAGTGCGTATTCTCAGATTGACTGACACCGTTCCTTATCGGGCGGGTCCGGTCGGCAGTGGGCACCCGGTTGGATTCGTTGCAACAAGGAATGGATCATCATGACTGCCGATGCCCTCAAAGACATTAAAGCCTTGGCCAAGCGGGTCGCCCGTGCGAGTCGTATCCAGCATATTGCGGCCCTGGATGCCGTTGCCGTCGAACTCGAGCAATCCCACTGGCGAGGTCTTATGGAGGCAGCCAAGAAAGGCTGGAGCCCAACACCCGAGCAGTTGGCAAACCTGCGACGCGTGTTCCTGGTCCCCGGCCTCACCGAGCAGACTGGCCATACGTCCGAATGGGGCGCTCGGCGATGGTCTATCCTTCAGCCGATGGTCGCCGGAAGACAGTACGCCACTGGAGGCCAATGAAGCGTACGGCGAATTGGATGGGCACTCGTTCTATCTGTCGGGGGACGATTTTTCCGTCGCAATTGGCGACCGTGGATGGGAAATCACCGTCGATCATGCACCAGTGTCGAAGCCGATTGTGACGGTGATGGACCGTCACCGAAAGACACTGCCGATCCATAACGAGGCCTTTCGCGCCCGGGCGACCCAACTGCTGGAAATACGGGCAAGGCGCATGCATGCCGAGGTTGCATCTGCTTGGCCGCGCCGTTCGACGATGCCTGATCGAACAGGCAAGGTCCAGCATCCCTTGGGAGGCTTGGCAGCCAAGTGGCACTGCCTACACTGCGATGGAGTGCACGATGGCCGCACGATAGCGCAGAATCTATGGCATTGTCCGACATGCGCGGCCGCGCCCATAGACATCTTCATGGACCCCTTCTGGAATGGGGCCAAACGCTCCGCATGAGTTGCAAACGTATTGCCTTTGGGAATTTCACCAAGGCTATATGTTCGAGGTGCGGCACTTAGCTGCCATCCGATTGTGTCCGCTGCGGGTCAAACCGGTTTGTTCTACACACGCCACGTCAGGTCTTTTTGGCGGGCTGCTGTCCTCCCTAGCTCCCCGCCAGGCCTTTCAGCCGGTACAGCGCATCCAGCGCCTCGCGCGGCGTCATCTCGTCGGGGCTCAGCCCCTTGAGCGCCTTGCTCAGCGGGTCATTGGCGACGGGCTTGGCCGCCTCGCGCTTCACCGCGACCGAAAACAGCGGCAGGTCGTCGACAAGCCGGTTGGCCTTGCCTGAGGTTTCGCCTTCTTCGAGCTGGTGCAGCACCTCCTTGGCGCGCGCCACCACTGCGTCGGGCAGGCCGGCGAGGCGGGCCACCTGCACGCCGTAGGAGCGGTCGGCGGCACCCTTGCCGACCTCGTGCAGGAACACCACCTCGCCTTCCCACTCCTTCACCCGCATCGTCACATTGTGCAGGCGCTCGAGCTTGCCGGCCAGCGCCGTCAGTTCGTGGAAATGGGTGGCGAAGACGGCGCGGCAGCGGTTCTTCTCATGCAGGTATTCGACCGCCGCCCAGGCGATCGACAGGCCGTCGAAGGTCGCGGTGCCTCGGCCGATCTCGTCGAGGATGACCAGCGAACGCTCGCTCGCCTGGTTGAGGATGGCGGCGGTCTCGACCATCTCGACCATGAAGGTCGAGCGCCCGCGCGCCAGGTCGTCGGAGGCGCCGACGCGCGAAAACAGCCGGTCGACGACGCCGACATGGGCGCGCTCCGCCGGCACGAACGAGCCCATCTGGGCGAGGATCGCGATCAGCGCGTTCTGGCGCAGGAAGGTCGACTTGCCGCCCATGTTCGGGCCGGTCAAAAGCCAGATCGCGCCGTTGCGGCCGGTCTGTGAGGGCGACAGGTCGCAGTCATTGGCGACGAACGGCGCGGCAGCCGCCCTCCTGAGCGACTGTTCGACGACAGGATGGCGTCCGCCTGTCACCTCGAAGGCAAGGCTGAGATCGACCTGCGGCCGGCACCAGGCTTCGCTGACGGCGAGCACCGCAAGTGCCGCCGAAACGTCGAGCACCGACAGCGCGTCCGCACCGGCGCGGATCGCCTGGGCGTGGTTCACCGCTTCGCCCACCAGCGCGTCGAAGGCGGCGAGCTCGATGGTCAGCGCCCGGTCGGCGGCATTGGCGATCTTGGTTTCCAGTCCGGCGAGTTCTGTCGTGGTGAAGCGCATTGCGCTCGCCATCGTCTGGCGGTGGATGAAGCGCGCCTTGGCCTCGTCGGTGCCATTGAGTGCCGCCTGGTGGTTGGCCGTCACCTCGATGTAGTAGCCGAGCACGTTGTTGTGGCGGATCTTCAGCGAGCGGATGCCCGTCTCCTCGATCAGGTCGCGCTCCATGCCGGCGATCACCCGGCGCGACTGGTCGCGCAGCGCCCGCATCTCGTCGAGTTCGCCATGGTAGTTCGCACGAACGAAGCCGCCGTCGCGCTTGAGCAGCGGCAGTTCTTCGCCCAGCGCCGCATCGATATGTCTGGCAAAGTCGGCCGGCAGCGCCGCGATCGCCGCCATCGCCTTGCGCAGCTCTTCCGGCAAGGGTGCCGCGCCGAACAGCCCGGCAATGGTCGTTGCTGCGGCAAATCCCGAGCGCAGTGCGCCGAGGTCGCGCGGCCCGCCGCGGTTGAGTGCCAGCCGCGACAATGCCCGCGGCATGTCGGCGACGCCCTTGAGGCTGAGCCTGAGCGCCTCGGTCAGCCTGGCCTCGCCCATGAAGAACGACACAGCGTCGAGCCTGCCGGTGATCGCGTCGGGATCGGTCAGCGGCGACATCAGCCGGTCGGCGAGCAGCCGCGCGCCGCCGCCCGTCACCGTGCGGTCGACCGCCCGGAACAGCGAGCCGTCGCGGCCGCCGGAAAGTGTACGCAACAATTCGAGATTGGCGCGTGTCGCCGGGTCGATGAACAGCGTCGAGCCTTCCTGCTCGCGCTCGGGGTGCGACAGCGGCGGCCGCTCGGCCTTCTGGGTCTTTTCGACATAGGCGATCGCGCCCGAGATCGCCGACAGCTCGGCGCGGGAGAAGGCTCCAAAACTGTCCGGCGTCGCCACCTCGTAGAAACGCGCGATGCGCTGCGGCGCCGAGGTGGAATCGAACAGGCTCGGCGGCTGTGGGCTGGCGATGCGGCCGACCAGGTCGAACACCGGCTTGAGCTCCTCGTCGTGGAACGCCGGCTCGGCGACGATCAGCTCGCGCGGGTCGATGCGGAAGATGTCGGCGGCGAGCCGCTCCGGCGTCGTCTCGGCCACCCGGAAGACGCCGGTCGAGATCTCGATCCAGGCGAGTGCCAGGCTGGCTTCGCCGGCCCCCTTCACCCGCCCCAGCGCCATCAGGAAATTCGATTCCTGCGGCGCCAGCAGCTTGTCTTCGGTGATCGTTCCCGGCGTCACCAGGCGCACCACGTCGCGCTTCACCACCGATTTCGAGCCGCGCTTCTTGGCTTCGGCCGGGTCCTCGATCTGCTCGCACACCGCGACCCGGTAGCCGAGGCCGATCAGCTTCTGCAGGTAGTCGTCCGCCGCATGGATCGGCACCCCGCACATCGGGATGTCCTGCCCCTGGTGTTTTCCGCGTTTGGTGAGAACGATACCCAATGCCCGCGACGCCTTCTCGGCGTCGTCGAAGAACAGCTCGTAGAAGTCGCCCATGCGGTAGAACAGCAGCGAATCCGGGTTCGCCGCCTTGATCTCGATGAACTGCTCCATCATCGGCGTCGGCGCGGCATGCACCGGGGTGTCGGCCCGGGCTTGCCCCCGGGCTTCCCCGAAGTCAGCTTCCGCGTTGATGGTCGGTCGGTCGTTCACGCCAGGGCCTGCGAAAAAATGAAATCCACCCCTCTGCTTGGCGGTTTACAGCGCCGATGTGTAGCCTTAATCCGGAACGCTCCACAAAAAGAATATTTCAAAGGGACAGGGACGCTTCTCATCATGGCCGCCAACAAGAAAACCGACAATACCGGCCCCTCCGTCAGCGCCGAAGAAGCGCTCGAGTTCCACGCCATGGGCCGGCCCGGCAAGCTCGAGGTCGTGCCGACCAAGCCGATGGCCACCCAGCGCGACCTCAGCCTCGCCTATTCGCCCGGCGTCGCCGTTCCGGTGAAGGCCATCGCCGAGGACCCCTCCCGCGCCTTCGACTACACCACCCGCGGCAACATGGTCGCCGTCATCTCCAACGGCACCGCGATCCTGGGCCTCGGCAATCTCGGCGCGCTTGCCTCCAAGCCGGTCATGGAAGGCAAGGCGGTGCTGTTCAAGCGCTTCGCCGACGTCGATTCCATCGACCTCGAGGTCGACACCGAGGATGCGGAGGAATTCATCAACTGCGTGCGTTTCCTCGGCCCGTCCTTCGGCGGCATCAACCTCGAGGACATCAAGGCGCCCGAGTGCTTCATCATCGAGCAGCGCCTGCGCGAGCTGATGGACATCCCCGTCTTCCATGACGACCAGCACGGCACCGCCATCATCGCCGCCGCCGGCCTGATCAACGCGCTGGAGATCACCGGCCGCGACATGAAGACCACGCGCCTGGTCTGCAACGGCGCCGGCTCCGCCGGCATCGCCTGCATCGAGCTCATCAAGGCGATGGGCTTCGCCCCCGAGAACGTCATCTTGTGCGACACCAAGGGCGTGGTCTACCAGGGCCGCACCGAAGGCATGAACCAGTGGAAGTCGGCCCATGCGACCAAGACCGAGCGCCGCAGCCTGGCCGATGCCATGGATGGCGCCGACGTCTTCTTCGGCCTCTCCGCCAAGGGCGCGCTGACCCCGGCCATGGTCCAGTCCATGGCCAAGAACCCGATCATCTTCGCCATGGCCAATCCCGATCCGGAGATCACGCCCGAGGAGGTCGCCGAGATCCGCACCGACGCCATCATGGCGACTGGCCGTTCGGACTACCCGAACCAGGTCAACAACGTGCTCGGCTTCCCCTATATCTTCCGCGGCGCGCTCGATGTGCGCGCCACCACCATCGACGACAACATGAAGGTCGCCGCAGCCAACGCCCTGGCCGAGCTCGCCCGCCAGGACGTGCCCGACGACGTCGCCGCCGCCTACCAGGGCAACCGGCCGAAATTCGGCCCCAACTACATCATCCCGGTGCCGTTCGACCCGCGCCTGATCTCGGCCATCCCGGTCGCGGTCGCCAAGGCGGCCATGGAATCGGGCGTCGCGCGGAGGCCGATCCTCGATCTCGCCAAATATGCCGACGAACTCTCCGCCCGCCGCGACCCGATCGCTTCCACGCTCCAGCGCATCTACGACCGCGTCCGGCGCCAGCCCAAGCGCGTCGTCTTCGCCGAGGGCGAGGAGGAGCAGGTCATGCGCGCCGCCGTCTCCTACGTCAACCAGAAGCTCGGCACCGCCATCCTGCTCGGCCGCGACGACGTCATCAAGGAAAACGCCAGGCAAGCCGGCATCGACCTCAACAAGCCGGGCCTCGAGATCATCAATGCGCGGCTGTCGCGCCGCAACGCCATCTATGCCGACTTCCTCTACGAGCGCCTGCAGCGCAAGGGCTATTTGCTGCGCGACTGCCAGCGCCTGATCAACAATGACCGCAACCACTTCGCCGCCTGCATGGTGGCGCTCGGCGATGCCGACGGCGTCGTCACCGGCGTCACCCGCAACTACTCGACCGTGCTGGAGGACGTCCGCCGCGTCATCGACGCCAAGCCCGGCCACCGCGTCATCGGCGTGTCGATCGTGCTCGCCCGCGGCCGCACCGTCATCGTCGCCGACACCGCCGTCCACGACATGCCGAACGCCGAGCAGATCGCCGACATCGCCGAGGAGGCCGCCCACTTCGCGCGGCGCATGGGCTACGAGCCGCGCGTGGCGATGCTCGCCTACTCGACCTTTGGCCACCCCGCCGGCGAGCGCTCCGAGCGTGTCCAGGAGGCGGTCAAGATCCTCGACAAGCGCCGCGTCGATTTCGAGTATGACGGCGAGATGGCCGCCGACGTCGCCCTCAACCACCGCCTGATGCAGCAGCAATACCCCTTCTGCCGCCTCTCGGGTGCCGCCAACGTCCTGGTCATGCCGGCGTTCCACTCGGCGGCGATCTCGACCAAGATGCTGCAGGAACTCGGCGGCTCCACCGTCATCGGCCCGCTTCTCGTCGGCCTCAACAAACCGGTCCAGATCGTCCCGCTGAATGCCAAGGACTCCGACATCGTCAACATGGCGGCCATCGCGGCGTACAACGCGGGGACTTGAGGGCTAGGCGAGGCGTTGACGCCGAAGCTGCCGATCTCCCCCCTTGTGGGGGAGATGTCCGGCAGGACAGAGGGGGGTGCGAAGGATCACGACATCTCCACACGGCGCTGCCTGCCGCCAACGTGCTGGTCATGCCGGCCTACCACTCGGCCGCGATCAAGACGCTGCAGGAACGGGGCGGCTCCACCGTCATCGGCTTGCTGGCCTCAACACGTACTACGCGGAAGCGTGCGAAGCGGTTCGCACCAGCGAGTGAAAAGCCTCCCTAATAGGATTTCCGAGCGGCTCTAGGCCCTGATCCGTGGAGGTCGTGGGCGCCGTTATGTCGTCCCGGCCAATGCTTATTGGACGGCTATCCGATTTGGCAGATCGCCAGTAATGGGGCGGAGCGGCGAGGCATATCCACTTGCCGTCGTTGCGCAAGCCACTTAACGTGACGTCTTTAGTATATTAGCGGGACCTTTGCGAAATGATCAATCCGTCAAAAGCGGCTCAGGAGATTCTTGCGCAACGACGCAATGTCGGTTTCGATACCTATGACATTACCGTCAAGCAGCTCGTAGATATGGTGCAGGAGGATACGATTAATGTATCTCCTGACTATCAGCGGCGCTTTGTATGGGATGAACTGCGGCAATCTCAGCTAGTAGAGTCAATATTTCTTGGTATCCCAATTCCAAGTCTGTTTCTTGCGACAAACGAAGACTCTACATGGGAAGTGATTGACGGCCTGCAGAGAATAACCACTCTGGTAAATTTTGTTTTTCCTGTTGGCCTGCAAAAAGATGGCTCGCCTTATAAAGAGCTCAAGTTGAGAGGATTAGAGAAGATACCGTCACTAAATGGCGCTAATTTTGATGCGCTGACCAGTAATCTAAAACTTAGTTTTATGACTAGGCCGATCAGAATTACTGTTCTAAATGATCTTAGCGATTTCCAAGTAAGATTTGACCTTTTTGAGCGTTTGAACACTGGGGGAATTACTCTGCATGAGCAAGAGATAAGGAATTGTGTTTTTCAAGGAAGATTTAACGATTTTGTAAAGAAATGCGCGGGCGACCCGAGGCTGGATAGATTGGTAAAACGGACAGACAAGACTGGCCGGGGTAATTTGGAAGAGCTTGTTCTAAAGTTTTTCGCGTACTTTGAAGACAGGCGCGAGTTTCGACATTCTGTAAAAGAGTTCCTGAATAACTATATGGAGAAGAAGACAAAAGTTTTCTCCAATCAAGAGGCTCTTGAGGATATTTATATTAGAACAATGGATGCGCTATCGGCGGCGCTTCCGGCCGGAATTGCGCGCTCCAACAGACCCAACTCGACGCCACTTGTTTTGTTTGAGGCAGTTACAGTTGGTGTAGCTGACGTTATCGCCGGCGGAGGGCATGTCAGTGCGCCAGCGCTGCAAGAGATACTCGACGACGAAGGTCTAAAGGCGCTCACAACGGGCGCGACCAATAGCCTTCCGAAGCTTATCGGGCGAATTGAATACGTGAGCTATAGGGTGAAGGCATGAGCTTTGAGGCGGCGGCGTCAGAAACTCGAGAGCGGCTGGCAGAGGCGCTCTCACTTCTGAACCATCTGGCTAGCACTGCCCCGAAGGACTTGGCTGCTGCAAATGACGTCGAGAAAGCCATGCGTGGGTTGTGGCTTGTGTCGATCTATGGGGCATTCGAGAGATCCATTAATGCAACGGTCGAGCAGGCTATTCATGAGATTACAAGCCATCAATCACCTAGCCTCAATTGTAAGCCGCCAATTCATTCTATTTTCTATTATAGTCAGGTTCAGTCGCTGAAAGATTGCGGGTACAGCAGCGTATTCGACAAGGCATCTGAAATAATGGTGAAAGTCTTGAGTAATGAGCCGATAGCGCAAACCGAAAATCCGCTTGCAAATATGCTGCAGAACGTCGGCGCAAACACGTTGGAGCTTGTGATTAAGTTTTTCGGCGCTCCAGTTCTTGAAATTGGAAAGGCTAATGCAGGCCGTCTGAATGCGCTTCGAGAGCGCAGGAATGCCGTCGCCCATGGCAGAGAGTCCGCCGCGCAAGTAGGAGAGCGATACAGGGTTGAAGAATTAAGGAAATTGTATGAGGTAGTCGACTATGAGCTTGCGAGATTTCAACTGCATATGAAAGAGTTTTGTGAGAAGAAGATGTATATAAGAAGAGCTGCTTAGGAATATTGCATTCCATAGGTCTGATATTGTTCTCTCAATTGAGGCCTCGGCTGCCCGATCGCACATTGTCACCATCTGTCAGCAATCTCGCGCTTAATCCCCGCCCCCGTTTTTCCACACCCCCAAAAACCTCCCGTATCATCCCCCGCAGTTTCTCCCGCGGGAACGCCGGTCGCGACGGTGGCATGCGGGGAGGAGCCGGCGCCTCCGGCAATGGGCCAACGTAGCCTGTTGCCCGGGGAGGTTCCGTCCGAGGGTTCCCCTCCGGGTACTACGGCCCGGGTGCGCTGGACGATGCGCTAGTGGGGCAGGGGCGACAATGCCCGTGCTTCGAGAAGCGGAACGGACGGGGACAGAAATCGCCGGCGGGGCGCGGGTTCGCGCCACATACTTACATTTGGCAGGCACGGCCCCGCGCCCCGCTTCCCGGATTTTCACCAGCAATGGCCAGACCGGCAACGGGGCGTGGCGATGGAGAGGTGCGAAATGTTGCCACGCTGCATTCCTTCGCGCCCCCCTCTGGCCTGCCGGCCTTCTCCCCCACAGGTGGGGAGATTGGCAGCGTCGGCCGTCTCGCTCAGCTTGAGAGGTAGAAGGTTGGCGAAGGTCGCAATGACGGCTGATCTCCCCACCTGTGGGGGAGATGGCCGGCAGGCCAGAGGGGGGCAACGTAGGGCGCGACGGGCGAAATCACCGCCGCTGCGGAAAACCCTACAGCAACCCCGCCTGCTCGGCTTCGCGCTTCAAGTTCTGCCGTGGGCGCGGGCCGATCTGCTGGATCACCAGCCCGGCGGCGAGCGAGCCGAGGTCGCCGCAATCCTTGAGCGAACGCCCTTGCGTGTAGCCGAACAGGAAACCGGCGGCATAGAGGTCGCCGGCACCGGTGGTGTCGACCAGCTCGCGGATTTCGGTCGCCTGGATGACCACCGTCTCGTCGCCGCGCACGATGACAGAACCCTTCTCCGAGCGGGTGACGGCGGCGATCTTGCAGTCCTTGCGGATCTGCGCCAGCGCTTCGTCGAAGGACGAGGTCTCGTACAGCGACTTGATCTCGTGGCTGTTGGCAAAGACGATGTCGACGGTGCCCGAGCGCATCAGCTCGAGGAACTCTGCGCGGTAGCGGTCAACGCAGAACGAATCCGACAGCGTCATCGACACTTCGCGGCCGGCGGCATGGGCGTGCGCCGCGGTCATGCGGATCGCTTCCTTGGCCAGCGGCGGGTCCCACAGATAGCCTTCGAAATAGGTGACCTTGGCCCCGCTCGCCTTGTCGGCCTCGACGTCGTCGGGCCCGAGCTCGACGCAGGCGCCGAGATAGGTGTTCATCGAGCGCTCGCCGTCGGGGGTGACGAAGATCATCGACCGCGCCGTCGGCGGGGTGCCGTCGAGCGGTTTCGTGTCGAAGGCGACGCCATGGGCGTGGATGTCGTGGGTGAAGATGTCGCCGAGATGGTCGCGGGAGACCTTGCCGAAATAGGCCGAGCGGCCGCCGAAGCTGGCGATGCCGGCCGCCGTGTTGCCGGCCGAGCCGCCCGAGGCCTCGATCGCCGGGCCCATGCGCGAATAGAGCAACTCGGCGCGCTCGGCGTCGATCAGGTTCATCGCGCCCTTGATGATGCCGTTGTCGGTGAGAAAGGCCTCGTCGCATTGCGCGATGATGTCGACGATGGCGTTGCCGATGCACAGCACGTCATATTGGCTCATCAGGGTCTCCGCGGCGCTCTCGCCGTTGCTCGCGCCGACGGGTCGGCAAAACGGATTGCGTTTAGCGGCTCGCGGCCCATTTGCCTACCCGGCAATTTGGGTGGCCTGCGCTTGAGGCCGGCCATGCGGCACCTTATCTCAGGCCGGAAACAGGGAGCGACCCCGCCAACATGATCCTCGAAGCCGCCCGCACTGCTGCCAGCCAGCTGTTTACCGCCGAGTTCCGCTCGGTGTTCCTCAAGACGCTGGGGTTGACCATCCTGGCGCTGGCAGCGCTCTGGTTCGGCATCCGCGAGGTCTTCGACTGGCTCGCCTGGCCCTGGATCGAGGCACTGCTGCCCGGCCTGCCGGCCTGGACCGGCTGGCTCGGCCTGATCGCCGCCATCGTTGCCGGCATAGGCCTCGCGTTCGGGCTGGCGCTGCTGATCGCGCCGGTCACGGCCATCATTGCCGGCCTGTTCCTCGACGATGTCGCCGAAGTCGTCGAAAAGACCAGCTACCCTGGTGACCGCCCCGGACAGCCCGTGCCCGCTTTGCGCTCGCTGGTTCTGGCGATCAAGTTTTTCGGCATCGTCATCCTGGGCAATCTGCTGGCGCTGTTTTTGATGTTCATCCCCATCGTCAACATCGGCGCCTTCTTCCTGGTCAACGGCTATTTGCTCGGCCGCGAGTTCTTCGAATTCGCCGCCATGCGCTTCCGCCCCGAACAGGAGGCCAAGGATCTGCGCCGCCGCAACGCCGGTAAGGTGTTCATGGCAGGCCTGGTCATCGCCGCCTTCCTCGCCGTGCCGATCCTCAACCTTCTGACCCCGCTTTTCGCCGCGGCGATGATGGTGCACCTTCACAAGAGCGTGTCGGCGGCGGAGGCGCGGGTGGCGCCGACGCGGGCGTGACGGTGGCGCTCGCCTCGATCCCGACGAGCGAGCGTTCAGCCGTCGCGGCCGAACATCGCCTGCAGCTTGCCGTAGGCGATGCCGTCGCGGGCGAATTCGAACGTGCCCTGGCCGAGCATCTCGCGCGACGCCCGCTCCATCATGCCGAAGGCGTAGCTCGTCAGCTTCGAGCCGAGCGAGATCCGCTTGGCCCCCGCCTCGGCCAGCACCGCGACCGAAAAGCCCGGCACGGCCAGCACGTTGACCGGCTTGGTGACCGCGCTGCACAGCGTCCGGATCATCTCGATGTCGGTAATGCCAGGCGCATAGAGCACGTCGGCCCCGGCCTTCTCGAAAGCCTGCAGCCGCTTGATCGTGTCGTCGAGGTCGGGCCGGTCCCAGAGGAAGTTCTCCGACCGCGCCGTCAGCACGAAATCGTGCTTCAGCGCCCGCGCCGCTTCGGCCGCCGCGGTGATGCGCTCCACCGCATGCGAGAACTCGTAGATCGGCTTGTCGGCCTCGCCGGTGTGGTCCTCGAGTGAACAGCCGGCAAGGCCTGCGGCCTCCGCCGCGAAGATCGTCTCGCCGGCACTTTCGGGGCTGTCGCCCTTGCCCTTTTCGAGGTCGGCCGAAACCGGCAGGCCGGTGGCATGTGCCATGTCGCGGCAGTGGTGGATCATCGCCTCGAAGCCGACGCCGCCGTCGGGCAGGCCGCGCGAGAAGGCGAAGCCGGCGCTCGTCGTCGCCAGCGCCTCGAAGCCGAAGGATGCGAGCAGCTTGGCGGTGCCGATATCCCAGGGGTTGGGGATGATGAAGGCGCCCGGCGCCTCGTGAAGTTTCCGGAAGACCGCGCCGTTGTCCATTGCCTCGCCCTCAAGCTCAACCAATGGCGCAATACTAGCCCGGAGCGCGGAGCCTCACAAATCCTGTTTCAGGCGAGCGGGATCAGTCCCGCCAGCTTGCGCATGTCGTCGAACAGCACGGCACCGGTGGCCGCCAAGCCCTCGCGGTCCGAGTGCGGGTCGGCGTGGTAGGCGAACACCCGCATGCCGGCGGCACGCCCCGCCTGGGCGCCGGCGACGCTGTCCTCGATGACGATGCAGTCGGAAGGCTGAAAGCCCATCGCGCCGGCGGCGTGCAGGAAGAGGTCGGGAAACGGCTTGCCGCGCTCGACCATGGTGGCCGAGAACAGCACGTCGCGGAAATAAGGCAGCAGCCCGGTCTGGCCGAGCGTCATGTGCATCTTGGCGACACGCGCCGAAGACGCCACGCAATAGGCGATGCCGGCGGTCTGGACGGCGGAGACGAAGGTCTCGATGTGCGGGATCGCCTGCACGCCCGTCTCGAACAGCTCAGGCAGTTCGCGATACCAGCGCTCGACGAAATCGGGTCCGAGGATGGCGCCGGTCGCCTCGACCTCTTTCTGCACCGACACCAGGCTGCGGCCGACGAACTGGCGGCGGCAGTCCTCGTAGGTCACGGGATAGCCGGCTTCGGTCAGCCACGACGACAGCCGCCGGTTGGCCAGCGGCTCGGTGTCGACGAGCACGCCGTCGCAGTCGAAGATGACGAGCTTGGGTTTGCTCATGCCGTGCCGGTCGAACCGAAGCCACCGGCGCCGCGCGTAGTCTCGTTGGCGAGGTCGCGTTCCTCGATCGCAACGCGGGTTACCGAAGCGATCACCATCTGGGCGATGCGCATGCCGCGCTCGACATAGAAGTCCTCGTCGCCATGGTTGATCAGCAGCACCTTGACCTCGCCGCGATAGTCGCTGTCGATGGTGCCGGGCGTGTTGAGGCAGGTGATGCCGTGCTTGAAGGCGAGGCCGGAGCGCGGACGCACCTGGCCTTCGAAGCCTTCGGGGATCTCGAAGATCAGGCCGGTCGGCACCAGCGCGCGCTTGCCCGGCAGGATCAGCAGCGGCCGGTCCTCCGGCACTGCGGCGCGCAGGTCCATGCCGGCGGAACCGCCGGTTTCGTAGGCCGGCAGGTCCAGGTCTCCGGCGTGCGGCAAGCGGACGATCCCGATGACGGGGGCGGAAGAGTTTTCGGCGGCGGATTTCATGGCGGCGATCCTATGGGACGGTGCTTGGGGAACGTCAATCCCGATCTCCGCATGGCTTGCTTGCAAGGACGGGGCTGTGTGGTTTTTGCATGACGGTCTGATGTGAACCCTTTGCCACAGCCGCGACACAAACGGATGGAGAAGCTCGGCTGGGTGCGCGTCCGCGCATTTACGATTTGTTATCCATGTTGGCCGAGTCTGGGCGCGGTCCTGCGTCCTTATTGCGGGCTGAATTTGAGGTCGAAGAGCCATGTGCCGGTGGGCCGCCTATCTCGGTGAAGAGGTCTTTCTCGAAGACATCGTTTCCGCGCCCTGCCATTCGCTGATCGCGCAGAGCCATTGCGCCCAGGAAGCGAAGTCGGCGACCAATGGCGACGGTTTCGGGCTCGCCTGGTATGGCGACCGGCCCGAACCCGGACTTTACCGCGACATCCTGCCGGCATGGTCGGACCCCAATCTCAAGAGCCTGTGCCGGCAGATCAAGTCGAGCCTGTTCCTAGCGCATGTGCGCGCAGCGACAGGCGGCGGCACCAGCCGGGCCAATTGCCACCCCTTCGTCTCGGGCCGCTGGAGCTTCATGCACAACGGCCAGATCTCCGGCTTCGAGCGCATCCGCCGCCGGCTCGAGGCCGCCGTTTGCGACACGCTCTACGACCAGCGCCAGGGCACGACCGATTCCGAGCTGTTCTTCCTGCTGATGCTGGAGGAGGGGCTGGATGCCGACCCGCAAGTGGCGGTGGCGCGGGCTGCGCGGCGCGTGATCGAGGCATCGGAGGCTGTGGGCATGGCCGCGTCGTTCAAGCTGACGGCGGCCTTCAGCGACGGCGAGAACCTTTTTGCCGTCCGCTACGCCACCGACGCGCAGGCGCCGACGCTCTACACGCGCGAGGGCGCCACCGGACGCTGCATCGTCTCGGAGCCCTTCGATCGCGAAGGCGAGAGCTGGCAGGCCGTGCCACCATCGAGCTTCGTCACCATGACGCGGCAGGGCATGACGGTCAGCCCCTTCGAACCGGCAGTGGCGCAACTGGCAATGGCCGGCTGAAATCTGCTAGCTGCCAGCGATGCATTGGCCGGTTGAAGCGGCCGTAACCATTTCGCGCAAACGGATTTGGCTGGCTCGGAAGATGACGTTTTCGGCTCGCTACACGGAATTGGGCCTGGTTGCAGACCTCACCGACGAGGTCGAGGCGGTATGGACGTCGATCAGCGACCGCGCCGGAAGCTACCGGGTTTTGCCGGACGGCCGGTGTGACATCATCCTCCGGTTCGATGCCGGGCAGAAGCCGATCACTGACGTGACGGTGGTCATCACCGGCCCCATAACGCGCGCTTATGACGTTGCCATCGAACCGGGCATGGGGTTTGTCGGCGTCCGAATTCGCCCGGGCTGTTTCGAGAGGATTGTCGGATTTGAACCCGCAGATCTGGCAAATGCCAATTTGATCGGCGCCGATGCACTCTCCGCATGCCCCGATCTGAAAATGCTCTGCGGGGCAGCGTCGGACCAAAACGAGCTTGTCGCGCGGCTGACAGCCTTTGTTCGTCATCGCACCGCATGGAGCCGCCTCCCGCCTGCGCCGCTGGGCCGCAGCGTGATCAGCGCCTTTCACGCATCCGGCGGCCGCCTGCGCATAAGCGAGGTGGCGGACATGCATGCCATCTCGGAGCGGACCGTACAGCGCCTTGTGGTGAAGGCCACGGGGCTTACGCCGAAGGCTTATGCAGCTGTACTTCAGTTCCACCGCGCCTTGCGGCTGCTTCGGGATCACCGTCTGAGCCCGGCAAGTGCCGCTCTGGAGGCGGGTTTTTCGGATCAGGCGCATATGAGCCGCGTGTTCCGTCGCATGGGAGGTTTCTCGCCGGCGCGACTTCCCGATGTCACCCTCGTCAGTTTGGGCGACTGATGTCCGATTTGTTCAAGATAGCATTGGAGCACGGTGTATGATTGGCCACCAGGCGGGGCCGGCTCGTTTGCCCCTGGTCCCTGTTCACGGGCCCTTGTCTGGAGATGTTCGATGGCTGCACGCCTTGGCTACACGATCCTTTATGTTGCCGATGTCGAGGCGACCGTCTCGTTTTACGAAGCTGCCTTTGGCCTGCCGCGCAAGTTCATCCATGAGAGCAATCTCTACGCCGAAATGGACACGGGCCAGACAACCCTCTCCTTCGCCGGCGAGGCCATGGCGGAGATGAATGGCCTGGCCATTCGTGCCAACCGCAAGAACGACGTGGCGGCGGGGTTCGAACTGACGCTGATCTTTCACGATCCCCAGGAAGCCTATCTCAACGCGGTTGCCGCCGGCGCCACGCCGGTCAAGCCACCGGAAAACAAGCCGTGGGGGCAGATTGTTGGTTATGTCCGCGATCTCAATGGTTGCCTCGTCGAGATTGCCTCGGCCATGCCGGACTGACCCTCCCGCACAACCAATCGACACCTTAGAAGAGGCCGACGGATGCGTCCGACAACTGCATCTCCTTGCATCACGACGAAACGCGTCGCCGAGACGCGCGAATTTTACATCAGGCATTTCGGCGCGCGCCCCGCTTTCGATTGCGGATGGTTTGTCAGCCTTGAATTTGGAGAAGGCCTTTCACTGCAGTTCATGGAGCCGCAGGGGGACCAGCCCTTATGCAATACGGCGGGGCTGACCTACAATTTCTGCGTTGAAGACGTCGATGACGCGCATCGGCTGATGACGGAGGCCGGGCTCGTGCCTGTCATGCCAATCGAGGACCATTCTTGGGGTGATCGTGGCTTCGCGATCCAGGACCCCAATGGCATCGCGCTCTACATCTACTCCAATCGGGAGCCATCTGCCGAGTTCAGGCAATTTTACGCGCCACGAGTTGCCCATGACCGGTAGTCGCATCCAGGCGTTCCTCGACGATCTGCGCGACCGTCACGCAGACCACTTCGCAATGGTGTCGCGCTGCGCGAGATCGTGCTGCAGTCCGCTCCGTCCATCGCCGAGGAGATCAAGTACGGCGGCATCCTGTTTTCGTCGCGGGCGGCGTTTTGCGGTGTCTTCCCATATGCCGGTCACGTCACGCTGGAGTTCAGCGCAGGTGCGTCCTTGCCGGATAGGTACCGTCTGCTCCAGGGGCAAGGCAAGCTGCGGCGCCACATCAAGCTCTTTGCGGTTCCGGATATTCAGGACCGGCATGTGGCAGAGTATGTCGAACTGGCGCGCCAGGCTGCGGATGCGTGATGTCGCTTGCACCATCGGTCGGTGGACCTGAGCGACGCTACTCTGGCTCACTCAATGATGCGTCAGTGCCTTGTTCATCGGCTCCCAGTACATCTTCGTCCAGCCTTCATCGAGCATGGCGTGCGTCGATCTGGGGTAGCCGCTCTGGTCGAACACAAGTCTGGTTCCCGTGCCGTCGGCCTGCAGCTCAAAGCGCACGATCGAAAAGATGCCTTCGGGCCACGCGCGCGAACGCCATGTCTGGACGATGCGGCGGTTGGGCACGAGCTCGATGTTGCGGGCCTCGATGTCGCCACCGAAGATCGACACCTCGCCGCCCTCATGCGTCGAGATATGGGCCGATCGCCCGCCCGTCATCGCCTGGAACCGGGCGGAGTTGAGAAGCAGGTCGTAGATGTCCTTTGGCGTGCCCTTGAGATGCACTTCCTGGTGAATGGTCATGGCGACCTCCCTGATTGTCGAGGAAGCGGCGTCCTGTTCATCGACCATCCAAGAATATTTTCCGCCTGTCGGGCACAGCCGTCAACGGCAACATGCGGTCTCGACACAGCGGCGTTTCAAAATCTCCTGACAGATCCTTGGCAGGAGATTGTTTGCAGTTTCGCGGTTCGGTTCGTATTTGCGCAGAGCCCGTGCGTCCGGACGGACGCACAAGGGTCGGCGCGGGGGCGCTGAACAGGGACGAAACCGATGATGGAAGACCAGACGCAAGCCGCCCCGGCGCTCAAGGAGATTTTCGATCTGAACCGGCTTCGCCATCTCGCTGACGAAACGGCCTCCATCTCGCCTGCTTTCGATGCGGAAAAATTCCTTTCCCTGGCGACCGAGAACCTCGATGAACTCGGTATCATGCAGCGTTTGCGCCAGACGGCAACGAGCTTGCATGGCAGCCTGCCCGGCGGCTTCGAGCACGCGATCGAAGTGCTGCACGAACTGGCGCCGCGCATCCAGCATGGCTTCGCCTCGATCGTGCTTTCCGAATATGTCGCACTGTACGGCAAGGGCCACTTCGATCTGTCGATGCAGGCGCTGAGCTCCTTCACCCGCTTCGGTTCGGCCGAGTTCGCCATCCGTCATTTCCTGGCCAAGGATTTCGACAGGACGCTTGAGGTGATGCATGGCTGGGCGCTCGACGACAACGAGCATGTGCGACGCCTGGCCAGCGAGGGTTCGCGCCCGCGGCTGCCGTGGTCGTTCCAGCTCAAGCAACTGATCAAGGATCCGTCGCCGACGGCGCCGATCCTCGAGGCGCTCAGGAGCGACCCGAGCCTCTATGTGCGCAAGTCGGTGGCCAACCACCTCAACGACATTTCCAAGGATCACCCCGACAAGGTCATCGACCGCGTCTCAGGCTGGGACATGGACGACAGGAACACTGCCTGGATCGTCAAGCATGCGCTGCGCACGATGATCAAGAAGGGTGACGCGCGGGCGCTTGGCGCGATCGGTACGACGGGCAAGCCGATGGTGCGTGTCGACACCTTTGCGATCCAGCCGGCGGCGATCCTGCTCGGCGGTCGCATCACGCTCAAGGCCAGCATCGCCTCGACCGCCGAGACGGTCCAGCAGCTGGTGGTCGACTATGCCGTTCACTATGTCAAGAAAAGCGGCGGCAGCTCGAAGAAGGTGTTCAAGCTCAAGGAAATCAACCTGGCGCCGGGCGGCCAGAAGGAGCTTTCGATCAGCCAGGCGGTGCGCGACTTCACCACGCGCAAGCATTATCCCGGCCATCATCTGATAGAACTGATCGTCAATGGCGAGACCGTGGCCGAGGGTGGGTTTGAGTTGAGGGGCTGACCTGCGCTAGGCGCGACGCCTACGCCTCCCTCCCCCATGAGGGGGAGGACATCGACGCATCGTTCCAATTCCTCGACAGGCGCGGCATCGGCTGTTAGAAGCCCGCCATCACAAGGAATCCCCGATGGCTGAAGACATCGAAAAGGCGGTGGCGCGCCGCCGCACCTTCGCGATCATCGCGCACCCTGACGCCGGCAAGACGACGCTGACCGAAAAGCTGCTTTTGTTCGGCGGTGCGATCCAGCTCGCCGGCGAGGTCAAGGCCAAGAAGGACAAGATCCAGACCCGCTCCGACTGGATGAAGATCGAGCGCGAGCGCGGCATCTCGGTCGTCACCTCGGTGATGACCTTCGAATATGGCGACAACGTCTTCAACCTGCTCGACACGCCCGGCCACGAGGACTTCGCTGACGACACCTATCGCACACTTTCGGCGGTTGACTCGGCCGTCATGGTCATCGACGCCGCCAAGGGCATCGAGCCGCGCACGCTGAAGCTGTTCGAGGTCTGCCGCCTGCGCGACATCCCGATCATCACCTTCGTCAACAAGATGGACCGCGAGGCGCGCAACACCTTCGAGGTCCTCGACGAGATCGAGGAGAAGCTGGCGCTCGACACCGCTCCGATCACCTGGCCAATCGGCCAGGGCAAGACCTTTGCCGGCACCTACCACCTCGCCCAGAACGCGGTGCGCCGCGGCGACGACGAGAAGGAGCGCACCGAGGTCCATGGCCCCGATTCCAACCGCGCCGCCGGCCTTCTGCCCGACAACGATCGCCCCGCCTTCATCGAGGAGCTGGAACTGGCCCGCGAGGCCTGCCGGCCCTTCGATCTCCAGGCGTTCCGCGAAGGCCACCTGACGCCGGTCTATTTCGGCTCGGCGCTGCGCAATTTCGGCGTCCGCGACCTGATCGAGGCGCTGGGCGAATTCGGCCCGGCACCACGCGCCCAGGAGGCCGACACGCGCAAGGTCGAGGCGACGGAGGAGAAGATGACGTCCTTCGTCTTCAAGATCCAGGCCAACATGGACCCCAACCACCGAGACCGCATCGCCTTTGTCCGCGTCTGCTCGGGCGAGCTCAAGCGCGGCATGAAGGCGAAGCTGGTGCGCACCGGCAAGCCGATGAGCCTGTCGGCGCCGCAGTTCTTCTTCGCCCGTTCGCGCATCACCGCCGACGAGGCCTATGCCGGCGACGTGGTCGGCATCCCCAACCACGGCACGCTGCGCATCGGCGACACGCTGACCGAGGGCGAGGACATCCTGTTCCGCGGCGTGCCCAACTTTGCGCCGGAAATCCTGCGCCGCGTGCGCCTGGGCGACGCGATGAAGGCCAAGAAGCTCAAGGAAGCACTCCACCAGATGGCCGAGGAGGGCGTCGTCCAGCTGTTCCAGCCGGAGGACGGATCGCCTGCCATCGTCGGCGTCGTCGGCGCGTTGCAGATCGACGTGCTCAAGGAACGCCTGTCGGTCGAATACACGCTGCCCGTCGATTTCGAGATGGCGCGGTTTTCGATCTGCCGCTGGATCGATGCCGACGATGCGGCCGACCTGCATCGCTTCATCGAAAGCCATCGCGGCGACATCGCCCGCGATCTCGACAACGATCCGGTGTTCCTCGCCCAGCACGAGTTCTCGCTCAACTACGAGGCCGAGCGCTGGAAGATGATCCGCTTCGCCGCGATCAAGGACTATCAGGTCCGCGACAAGGTGGCGTAGCCGAGAATTTGCCGCCTTCTGGTGAGCCCGCTGGCCAAGGCTGGCGGGTGCATTTGCGTGACCACACCCGCCAAATATTCATGCTGCCATCGAGAGTATTTGGTTTCGCCCACTGGCGGCATTTGAGTCGGAATTTTCTACTGGACTATTCTATAAAGTTACTGGGGCATATATTCAATTATATAGGCCTAGTTGCAGCGCCCAACGAATGTCCATAGTGCTTATAAATTAGAGCGAGCTTGCAAAGGGCGGGTCACTGCCTTCGGCGGGTGCGAAGCACGGGCCCGCGCCGGTGGAGGCAAATGAACGGAATTGAAAAGCAGGAATACGATTCCACTGGAACAGGTGGAGGAAAGCTGGCTGCGCGCCTGGGTCAATGAGGGCATCATCACGGCCCAGGAATTCGAAACCGAAATGCGGCGGCGGGCGCCAGCTGTGGTTTCAAGCCAATCCGGCGAGGTTGATGACGCCGAGCCACCCCGCTCCGCGTCGAGCGACTAAAGCCCTTCAGGGCAACCAAGTCTGTCGATGCGTTGCGTTTCGTCATTCCGTCATGCAAATCGCCTAATGGCATCGCAGCGCCGCCGTCCGCCCGTGGTCCAACCCATGGCGCGTGACAGGGCGGCACCGGAGATGTTCAATGCGCCGTTGCCTGCCCAGGGTCCCGGCGCCGCCGGGCGGGGGTCTGGCATGGAGGATATGACGTCGCATGATGGTTTCAGCATTGATCGAGCGTGAATTGACCCGTGTCGGCGCGCCTGTACGCAACGGGGTGTTCGTCGCCGTCGTTGGCCCCAGCGGCGCCGGCAAGGACACGCTGATTGCCTATGTCCGCGAGCGCCTGACCGATGACGACCACGTCGAGTTCGCCCGCCGCGTCATCACCCGAAACAGCGACGGTGCCACCGAGGACCACGACACGCTGGCCGATGCGGCCTTTGTCGACGCCGAGGCGTCAGGCGCTTTTGCGCTGTCGTGGGAAGCGCATGGCCTGCGCTACGGCATACCGGCGTCGGTCGACGACGCGATCTCGGTCGGCCACGTCGTCGTCGCCAACACCTCGCGCGGCGTCATCCCGGTCCTGCGCGCGCGTTACGCCCATGTCGCGGTCGTTGAGATTACCGCTGCCCCCGAAATCCTCGCCACCCGTCTTGCCGCGCGTGGCCGCGAGTCGCGCGGCGAGGTTCTGGCGCGGCTCGCCCGCACCGCCCCGCACGATCTCTCCGGCCCAGGCCACGTGCTGATCGACAATTCCGGCACGCCCGAGATTGCAGGCGAGAAGTTCCTGGCCGTTCTGCGCCGGTCCGTCGCCTATTCGGATGTCTCCGGGCTTGTCTAAGCTTGTTGCGTAAGCATCAGCTTACGCTTTTCGCAAATTGATGTGCAGCATGTGGTTATCCCAGACGTGCTGCGGGTCCTCGGTCGTCTCGCCGCCGGGCGCGACGATGAGGCCGGCGCCGGTCGTGGCGAGGAAGCCGTCGCGGTCGGGCGCGAGGCCGCAGACCTCGACCAGCTCGTTCTTCGCCACCACCTTGCCAGTCCTCGCCTCGATCGTCGCCCAGGCATTGCCTTGCGGCGAGGAGACGGCAATCAGCCCGGCACTGCGGTTGGCCGCCACCGAGCCGATATAGTTGCGGAAGCCGCCCAAGATGCTCTCGGGCATGTCGAGCATCTCAAGCTCTTTGCCGCGCGCGGCGCGTCCGACCAGCAGCGGCTTTTCGCTGGCAGGGCCCTCGTGCTGGCAGCCGAACCACACGGTGCCCTGGGCGTCGATGTCCATGTGCCGGATCGACAGCTGGTGCAGTTTCTCAGGCAGCTCGTGCTTTTCGATGAGGTCGCCGGAAACGCGGTCGACCAGCACGAAGGATGGCTTCATGGTCGGGATGTTGAGCTTGGCGCGGCCGAAATCCGGGTGGGTCTCGATGCCGCCGTTGCAGATGGCCAGCGTGCGGCCGTCGCCGAGCAGGATCAGCTCGTGCGGGCCCACCCCATGGGTCGGGAACTCGCTGAGGCGGCGGAAGCCGTCGCGGGTGTCATAGACGCCGACCATGCCGGCGGCGTTGTCGAAGTCGTTCTCCGTCACGTAGAGCAGTGCGCCGTCGGGCGAGAACACGCCGTGGCCGTAATAGTGGCGGCCGGCGATGCTCGGGATGGTCAGCGGCTCCTCCCGGCCGGTGTGGTCGAACACGAGCATGAACGTGCCCGGCTGGCGGGCAAACACCACCGACTTGCGCGAATGGGGATCGAAGGTCACGTCGTGACCGCGCTCGGGCAGGGCCACGCTGTGCAAGATCTTGCCCGCCTCGGACAGCACCGCGACGCCGTATTCGCCTGAGCGTGCTTGGTAAGCCGTGGCGAACATAGCGTCGGTGTCGAGCGCCAGCGCACGTTTGGCCGGGGAAAGCGCCATCAGGAAGGACGTACCTGCGGCCTTGAGGAAGTCGCGGCGATCGAACAGGGGCGTGCGCATCGCAGAACCCTCAGTCGCCGTCGAGCGAGGAGAAACCCGCGGTGAGGCCAAGCGCGCCGGCGAGCCGGGTGCCGAACAATTCGGAAAGGCTCGAAGTCACCACGCCGAAATAGCCGAGCTTGCCGCGCATTTCGGTGTCGGCGAGTGCTGCATCGATCGGGCCGGAGACCGCAGCCACAGCGTTCTGCGCGTTGGCGAACTCGAATTCGATCGACTGGGCAACCCACCGGGAATCGGCGGGCAGCAGGTTGCCGAACTGCGAGGCGTCGAACAGCGCCTTCATGCCTGATATGTTGCCGCCGAGCGAGGCAGCAGTGCCTTGCGAGCGCCAGTAGAGCGCCTGTTTCGGCTTGTCGGCTTTTGCCTCCTCGCCGAGGAAGCCGTTGACGCGCACGTCGCGCACCAGTTCGAGCCCGTTGACATAGACTTCGAGCAATTCGGTGACCGCTTCGGTCGCATCGCGGTAGAGCGGGTTTTCGGCGCCCGGATGCTTCCATTGGGCGACGAAACCCTTGTCGTCGCGCCACGCGGCATCGACCTCGGAGGCTATCGAGCCGATGTTGCCAGAGATCGCCTTGCCATAGGCGCAGCGATAGGCGCCTTCGGTCCCGGTGAGCTCGTCGGCGCCGGTCCCGAACAGCACGAATTCCAGCGCGCCAAGGCCCTGCATGGCGACGCTCTTCTGTGCCAGCTTGGCTGCGTCGGTCGCCGTTTCGTCCTTGTCGGCCAGCGCCGCCTGTACCTGCTTGAGGCCGGTGCCCTTGCGGTCCGGCCAGAACAGGATGCGTTCGAGCCGGTTCTGCTCGGTGATCGGGCCGAAGCGGATGATCTCGATTTCCGACCATGTCGCCGTGGTCTTGGAGAACTGTGCGCGCGCGGCATCCAGATTGTCGTCCGACGGCGCCGCGCAGAGTGTAGCCATGGACCTGCCAAGCGTTGTGCTCGCCTCGACCAGCTTGCCATAGGCGGGCCGGATGTAACCCTCGATGGCGCCTGAGATCACCTTGTCCGAAGCTTCGTTAGCCTGGGCCGCAGGCAGCGCGACGAAAAGCGCGAGGGATGCTGCGAGGACAATCCTAGCCATCAGAGCGACTCCAGGAATTTGATCAGGGCGTCACGGTCGGAAGCAGGCAAGGCTGCGAAGCGGTCGCGGGCGGCCTGTCCTTCGCCGGCGTGCCACAGGATGGCTTCGGTCAGGTTCCGCGCCCGCCCGTCATGCAGGAAGAAAGTGTGGCCGTTGACGGTTTGGGTCAGTCCGATGCCCCACAGCGGCGGCGTGCGCCATTCCCTGCCGGTGGCGTCGCCGACCTGCTGGCCGTCGGCGAGATCCTCGCCCATGTCGTGCAGCAGGAAGTCGGAATAGGGCCAGATCAGCTGGAAGGCCTGCGCCTTGTTTGGCGCGTCGCGCCGGGTGACGAATTTCGGCATGTGGCAGGACGCGCAGCCCGCCTCGTAGAACATCTGCTTGCCGCGCAGCACCTCCGGCTGGTCGATGCCGCGGCGGGCGGGCACGGCGAGGTTCTGCGAATAGAAGGTGACGAGGTCCATGATCGGGTCGGGTGCCTCTGCAGGACCCAGCCTGTCCTGCACGCCATTGGGCATGGCCAGGCAGTCGCCTTGCGCCTTGGTGCAATCGCCCCAGTGGCGCGGCACGTCGGGCGTCGAGATGCCGATGTCGCCGGCGAACGCGTCGGCCGACTGCTGCCGGATCGACGGCGCCGATGCCTTCCAGCCGAAGCGGCCAAGTGTCAGTTCGCCGGTCTTGTGGTCGCGGACGATGGAGGGCCTGCCGGAGATGCCGTCCCCGTCCTTGTCGTCGGGATCGGCGTTGGCAAGGATGTCGGCTGGGTGGATCTGCTCGACCAGCCCGAGGCCGATCATCTGCGGCGTGACGCGCGGCGACAGCGTCGTCTTGGGGTCCATCGGACCGTAGCCGAGGTCGGACACCGAATAGCTCGGCCAGCGCAGCACCATCTTGGTTCCGCCGGCCAGCTCGACCGGGAACTGCTGGTAGGAAATGACCATCCGGCCTTCGCCCCTGAGCCCAGGCACGGCCAGGTCCTGGAACTGGCCGCCATAGACCGGGTCGGGGAAGTTCAGCACCTTGCGCTCGGCCAGCGCGGCTTTTTCCTCCTCCGTCTCGGCCGGGCGTGCCAGCCTCAGGAACATCGAGGTGGCGTCGACATTGCCCTCCGGCGGATGGCCGCGGCCATCTTTCAGGTGGCAGCTCTGGCAGGCGCGCGCATTGAACAGCGGGCCGAGGCCGTCGGAAGCCTGCGTCGAGGATGGCGACGACACCCAGAGCTTGCGGAACATGCCGTTGCCGAGCTTGAAGGTGCCTTCTTCCTCGAAGGTGATGTTGGCGGAAGAATGCGAGAATGCGTCCTGGTTGACGCGCTTCTCCGAGGTGCCGGCGCCGCCCTGCATCAGCTCGAACTGCTCGGGCCTGGAAAAGTCGGTCGTCGGCCTGACGACCCTATCGACGCGCGCCTTGTCCTTGGGCTTGAGGTCGTGGCGCTCGGTGGCCAGACCGGGCGAAACCTGTTCGCCCGCGGCCGAAGGTAAGGCCGCGGCGATCAGGATCAGGCCCGATGCAGCAACGGTGCGAAGCGCCTTGGCGCTTCGCGTCTCGTTGGCTGGGTTGGTGCTGGCAGGTGCACCCGGCAGCTTGCGGCGCGGGATCAGAAAAGTGCGCCGCATTCCGGCATGTCCTATTCGGCTTTGTCAGCTGTCTCGGCGTTGAGCTGGCCGTACTTCTCTTCGCCGATCTCGTTGAGCAGCTGCAACTGCGTCTCCAGGAAGTCGATATGGCCTTCCTCGTCGGCAAGCAGCTCCTCGAAGAGCTTCATGGATACGTAGTCGCCGTGCTGGGAGCAGACGTCCCGTGATTTCTTGTAGGAGGTGCGGGCGTCATATTCGCCGGCAAGATCGCTCTCGAGCACTTCCTTGACGTTCTGCCCGATGCGCAAGGGGGCCAAGGACTGCAGGTTGGGGTGGCCTTCGAGGAAGATGATGCGCGCGACCAGCTTGTCGGCGTGGTGCATCTCCTCGATCGATTCCTCGCGTTCCTTCTTGGCCAGCTTGCCGTAGCCCCAGTCTTCGAGCAGGCGGTAGTGCACCCAATACTGGTTGACCGCGCCGAGCTCGAGGAAAAGCGCTTCGTTAAGCCGCTCGATGACCTGTTTTTCGCCCTTCATTGATCCTACTCCCGAATTGGACCCGCAACTCTCTCACACGATCCATGTGAGAAACGATATCCACCCCACTCGCCTCAGTACGAGCGTGATAGGCTTCGGTTACCCGAATGATCGTTTCGACCACATTTGGAAAGCAGCCGCAACAGCGCCCGCGCTTTTGCAGCGTGTGATAGACCTTTGCCGGCACGATCAGGGACCACGGATCCCTGTCCAGGAGTTCTATGATCGTATCTTCGATCTCCCTTTGGGTGATCAGGTTGCAATGGCAGATCAGCATGACTTGCTCTGGGATGGCTGGCGGCGCGCATCGTGCGCGCCGCGTGGCTTGAATTATCTAGGTACGGCAGGCGCTCACTGGAAGACCTTGTCCGGAGCGTCGAGGCTGTCCGAGCCCTCGAAGGCGATGGCATCGAGCTTGAGCGTCGCCACGGCGCGCTCGATCGACTTGGTCTGGTCGACAAGAGCGTCGATTGCCGCCTGGACGGTGGCGTTGCCCTCGGCATTGCCTTCGCCGATCTGCTGGTCGTAGGCCTCGCCGCCGACGGCACGAGCCTGGATCGCTTCCATCTTGGCAACCGTGGCGTCCAGCTTGCCGGACAGTTCGGTGTCGATGGCGGCGTCGGCTGCCTTGACCATGTCGGAGACCGACGGTCCCTCGACGGTCGAACCGTCGATGCGCTTGTAGCTGCCGTGATAGGCGTTGCGGATGCCGACCGCGTCGTAGAGATGCGAGATGTGCGTGTTGTCGGAGAAGCAGTCGTGCTCTTCCTCCGGATCGTGCAGCAGCAGGCCGAGCTTCATGCGTTCGCCGGCCAGTTCGCCGTAGGACAGCGAGCCCATGCCGGTCAGGATGGTCGAGATGCCGGCATTGGCCTCGCCGTCGAGCAGCGCCTTGCGCGCGGCACCGTCGGCCTTCCAGTTGCCGACCATCTCTTCGAGATCGGCGACCAGGAGGTCGCTTGCGGCCGCGAGATACTGGCCGCGGCGGTCGCAATTGCCGCCGGTGCAGTTGGCCGTGTCGTAGTCGGTGTAGGGGCGGTTGCCGGCACCGGGGCCGGTGCCGTTGAGGTCCTGGCCCCAGAGCAGGAATTCGATGGCGTGGTAGCCGCTGGCGACGTTGGCCTCGATGTCGCCGGCCTCCTGCAGCGTGCCGGACAGGAATTCAGGCGTGATCTTCGAGGCATCGACCTTCTGGCCGTTGATCTCGATCGACGGGTTGGCGATCACGTTGGCAGTGTAGAGCTTGTTCTCGTCGGATTCGGTGCCGTAGGCCTTGTCGACATAGTCGATCAGGCCTTCGTCGAGCGGCCAGGCGTTCACGCGGCCTTCCCAGTCGTCGACGATGGAATTGCCGAAACGGTAGACTTCCGTCTGCTGGTAGGGGATGCGGGCAGCCTTCCAGGCTTCGCGCGCCACAGTGAGCGTTTCCGCCGACGGCTTGGCTATCAGCGCCTCGACCGCGGCGTCGAGTGCCTTGGCTGATGTCAGCGAGTCCTCGTATTTGGCCAGTGCGATGTCGGAATAGGTGGCGAGCACGGCCTTGGCGTCGGTCTCGGCCTTCGCCGGCAGCACGAAGATCGCGGCGGTCAGCGCGCTCGTCGCCGCAATGGCGGCAAGCCTGCCGAAGTGCCGGTTGCGCGAGATGGATGCAGGCATGGTCTCTCCTCAGTGAACCAGATGGCGCTGACGCGCGCCGGAATATCGTGTGCCGACAGCCACTTGCTGCATCGGCGGCATGGATTCGAATGAAAGCTCAGGGGTGGCCGGGCTTCGGACATGCGCACGGTTTGAAGCCCGCTCCGGGCTCGGCAAGACCATGCTGCAAACAGCCGTGCCGTGGCACGGTTCGACGAAGGCAGGCACCCGGTAGGCTCCAATCGAAAGGGTTAAAGGCCCAGACATCAAAGACAGGCGCGGTAAAGCACGGCTTCATAAAAGCGTTGCGTCTGCAAAAGTCAACGCAAAAGCCGCAAAAAGCGTAGCAGGATCAATAGTTTAGAATTATTCTAAACTAATTTTGTCCAGTTTGTGGCGCCGAGAAGCAGCCAAGTCGTTGATTTGTCGAGAGACGCATTGGACCGACGGCATCCTGCCGAGCAACGCCTGCGACAACGCGTAGCGGCTCGGCAATGCGGCCGGTGCAGGCAAAATGCCGCCTTGCGCGCTTGACAGGCCACCATCTGGCTGTCACCCCAAAATCTGCCCCTGGCCCCTTGTGCCCGTGCGGGCCAACGGCCATTTCCCCGGTTGATCCCCAACAGCGAGGCGGGCATGAAGAACGGTGTCGTGATTGTCGGTGCAGGCCATGCTGGGGTCCAGGCCGCCGCCAGCTTGCGCGAGGAGGGCTATGACGGTCCGGTCATCCTGCTCGGCGACGAGAAGGAACTGCCCTACCACAAGCCGCCGCTGTCCAAGACCTTCATCAAGGATCCGGCGGCCCAGCCGCAGCCGCTGCGCGGCGAGGTCTTCTATACTGGCCACACAATCGATTTCCGCCCGGGAACGCTGGTGGAGCGCATCGACGCCGGTGCCAACAGCCTGGCACTCGCTGGCGGCGAGAGCCTCGACTACGACCACCTGATCCTTGCCACCGGCTCGCGGCCGCGCATCCTGCCCTTGCCTGGCGCCGATCTTGCCGGCGTGCTGTCCTTGCGCTCGGTTGCCGATGCGCGGTTGATCCGCGACCATAGCGCTGCCTGCGAGGACGTCGTCGTCATCGGTGGCGGTTTCATTGGCCTGGAGATCGCAGCCACGCTCGCCGCCGGCGGGCGTCGCGTCACCGTGGTCGAGGCGCTCGACCGGCTGCTCGGCCGCGCCGTCGCTCCGCTGATTGCTGAGCATGTGCGCAAGCGGCTTGAGGCAACAGGCGTCCGCATCCTGCTCAAGACCACCATCGAGCGCATCGAGGGCGAGGGCGGCCATGCCGCCGGTGCGCTGACTTCGGCCGGCGAAAGGCTGCCGGCGAAGATGGTCATCATCGGCATCGGCGTCGTGCCCAATGTCGAACTTGCCGAGACCGCGGGCCTGGCGATTGCCAACGGCATCCGCGTCGACCAGGCGATGCGCAGCTCCGTCGCCAACATCCTGGCGGTGGGCGACAATGCCAGTTATCGCCACTGGCAGACCGGTTCCGATGTGCGGCTGGAATCGGTGCAGAACGCCACCGACCAGTCGAAGCTAGCCGCCCGGACCATCGTCGGCCATGGCGGCGACTACAGCGCCGTGCCGTGGTTCTGGTCCGATATCGGCGACATGAAGCTGCAGATGGTCGGACTGACGTCCGGCAGCGACCGCCAGATCCTGTCGGGCGACACGGCCGAGAACCGCTTTTCGGTCTACCACTTCATCGGCGAGCGGCTTGTCGCCATCGAGTCCGTCAACCGCCCCGCCGATCACATGCTCGGCCGCAAGATGCTCGGCCTCGGCTTCTCGCCGACGGCGGAGCAAGTAGCGGGTGGCGCGGAAGCGCTGAAGGCGGCGCTGGCTGCGCAGCCGCCGGGCTGAGGCACTTCGCTCGCCATCCAACCTGGAATTCGTCGAAAGCTGGGTATCTTCTCCCATGGTCGACGGGGGAAGGTGGCTGGCGGCGACCGAACGAAGGGCTCCCCCAAAAACCTCATGGTGAGCCTGTCGAACCATGGGTTTTGGGGCAGGCAGGACATGGCTCCCAGCGCCCTCGTGGTTCGACAGGCTCACCATGAGGGCTACTGACATGCCCTGCCTTACGCCCTTGCCTCGCTGATCGAGGCCTCGAGGATATCGAGCGCTTCGGTCATCACCTCGTCCTGGATGGTGATCGGCGCCAGGAAGCGGATGACGTTGCCGTGGACGCCGCAGGTCAGCAGGATCAGCCCCTTCTCCAGCGCCTTGAGCCTCACCGCATTGGCGAAATCCGCCGAGGGCAGCTTCGTCTTCGCATCGTTGAACTCGACGGCGTTCATGAAGCCGGGGCCGCGGATGTCTGAAATCTCAGGCACATCGTCGCGCAGCGATTCCAGCCGTTGCTTGAGCCGCGCGCCGAGCTGGTTGGCGCGGTCGCACAGTTTCTCGTCCTCGATCACGTCGAGCACGGCATGCGCCGCGGCAATGCCGATCGGGCTGCCGCCATAGGTGCCGCCGAGGCCGCCGGGATTGGGCGCATCCATGATCTCGGCGCGGCCGGTGACGGCGGCGAGGGGGAAGCCGCCGGCCAGGCTCTTGGCCATGGTCATCAAGTCGGGCGCGACGTCGTGATGGTCCATGGCAAACATCTTGCCGGTGCGGGCGAAGCCGGTCTGCACCTCGTCGGCGATGAGGAGCATGCCGTGCTGGTCGCAGATCTTGCGCAGCGCCGTCATGAAGTCGCGCGGTACTTCGTAGAAGCCGCCTTCGCCCTGCACCGGTTCGATGATGATGGCGGCGACGCGCGCGGGATCGACATCGGCCTTGAACAGCCGGTCAAGTGCGGCCAGCGCGTCGGCGACCGTCACGCCGTGCAGCGGCACGGGGAAAGGCGCATGGAACACATCGCCCGGCATCGCGCCGAAGCCTGCCTTGTAGGGCTGCACCTTGCCGGTCAGCGCCATGCCCATGAAGGTGCGGCCGTGGAAGCCGCCGGCAAAGGCGATGACGGCCTGCCGGCCGGTGGCGTTGCGGGCGATCTTGATGGCGTTCTCCACCGCCTCGGCGCCTGTCGTGACGAAGACGGTGCGCTTGTCGCCCTTCATCGGGGCGATGGCATTGAGCCTTTCGCCGAGCCGGACATAGCTCTCATAGGGCACGACCTGGTGGCAGGTGTGGGTGAAGCGGTCGAGCTGCGCCTTGACCGCTTCGATGACGCGCGGGTGGCGGTGGCCGGTGTTGACCACGGCGATGCCGGAGGAGAAGTCGATGTAGCGGCGGCCCTCGACGTCCCAGATCTCGGAGTTCTCGGCCCGGTCGGCATAGACCTGCGTCGTCATGCCGACGCCGCGGGCGATGGTCTGCATCTTGCGTTGTGAGATTTCGGCGTTCTTCATCGCTCGTCCTCCAACCTTGTGGGCGCCTTGCACGCGCCAGACCGACGCCATTTCTGCACCTCTCCTGGTTTTTCACAAGCCGTCATGACGGACGAAGGGCTCGGTTCCCGATGGCGGCAAAAAAATTGCCGACGCCATGTAGGAATTGCGCATACTCGCGCGTCCTAGTCATGAAGGAACTGAATCGATGCTCTACGCGATCCTCTGCTACAACAACGAAGACGTGGTCTGTGCCTGGTCCAAGGAGCAGGACGACGAGGTGATGGCGCGCCTTCAGGTGGTGACCGAAAAGCTGGCCAAGCAAGGCCGCCTCGGTCCGGTCGCGCGCCTTTTGCCGACGACCGCCGCCACCACCTTGCGCAAGACCAAGGACGAGCCGCTGGTCATCGACGGCCCCTTTGCCGAAACCAAGGAACAGTTCCTCGGCTTCTACGTCGTCGAATGCGCCACCCTCGACGATGCCGTCGATGTCGCCAAGGAGCTTGCCGATGCCAATCCCGGCGGCGGCTCTTATGAACTGCGCCCGATCGGCGCCTATTTTCCCGCGCGAGAGGCTGTATGACCGACCCGGCCTGGATCAACACGGCACTGTCTTCGGCACGGCCCCAGGCCGTGGCCGCCCTGCTGCGCTACTTCCGCGATCTCGACACCGCCGAAGAAGCGTTCCAGGAGGCCTGCCTGCGCGCGCTGCGCAACTGGCCGAAGAACGGTCCGCCGCGTGATCCGGCCGCCTGGCTGATCTTCGTCGGCCGCAACTCCGGCATCGATGCCGCCCGCCGCCGCAACAAGCAGGCACCGATGCCGCCGGAGGAAACCGTCTCCGACCTGGAAGACGTCGAGGGTGCTGTCGTCGAACGCCTCGACGGCGCGCATTACCGCGACGACATCCTGCGGCTGCTGTTCATCTGCTGTCATCCCGACCTGCCGGCGACCCAGCAGATTGCGCTCGCCCTGCGTATCGTCTCGGGCATCCCGGTCAAGCAGATCGCCCGCGCCTTCCTGGTCGGGGAAAGTGCCATGGAACAGCGCATCACCCGCGCCAAGGCGCGCATCGCCAATGCCGACGTGCCGTTCGAGGCACCGGGGCCGGTCGAGCGCTCGGAGAGGCTGGCTGCGGTGCTTGCCATGGTCTATCTCGTCTTCAACGAAGGTTATTCGGCAGGTGCGACCGAGATCGCCAACCGCGCCCCGCTCTGCGAGGAGGCGATCAGGCTGGCGCGGCTGCTGCTGCGCCTGTTCCAGACCGAGCCGGAGGTGATGGGCCTGACGGCGCTGCTGCTTCTCCAACACGCGCGCGCCGCCGCCCGCTTCGATGCCGAGGGCGAACTGGTGCTGATGGACGACCAGGACCGCAGCCTGTGGAACCGGGCGCTGATCGACGAGGGCCTGGCGCTGATCGACAAGGCAATGCGCCATCGCCGCTCCGGTCCCTACCAGATCCAGGCCGCAATCGCCGCACTGCACGCCCGCGCCGCGCGGCCCGAGGACACCGACTGGGCCGAGATCGACCTGCTCTATTCGGTGCTGGAATCGATGACGCCGTCGCCGGTGGTCACGCTCAACCGGGCTGTTGCCTATGCCAAGCTGCGCGGCCCGGAAGCGGCGCTGAAGCTGATCGAGCCGCTGGAGCCCAAGCTCGCGGGCTACTTCCACTTCTTCGGCGTCAAGGGTGGGCTCTTGATGCAGCTCGGACGCGCCGAGGACGCGCGCGAGGCGTTCGGCCGGGCGATCGCGCTCGCCAACACCGCGGCCGAAGCCGCTCATATCCGCATGCATCTTGACCGCCTGTCGGCCGAGAGCCTCCCGCGCGACGGCATCTCGGCTTAGTCAGTTTCCGCGCAGGTCGAGATCGCCCGCGCGGCTTCTGTTCGGCTTGGCTTCGTCGTCTACTAGCGAAGCCAATATGGGAAGTGTCTATCGTCCCCCTCGACGGGAGCAGGTGGCAGTGGCGTCTTCTTGTCGTCCGGGACGTCCACCACTTTGCGATAGAGGTGCCAGGTAGCGTGGCCGAGCACCGGAATGACGATGGCGAGGCCCGCCAGGAACGGCACGGACCCGATCAGCAGCGCGACCGCGACGATCAGGCCCCACAGCAGCATCGGCACCGGATTATCCCGCACCGCCCGTGCCGAGGTTTCGATCGCGGCATAGGCACCGACATCGCAGTCGAGCAGCAGTGGGAAGGCGACGACAGTGGTGCAGAGCACCACCAGGGCGAACAGGAATCCGATCAGATTGCCGAGCACAATCAGCGTCCAGCCACGCTGGGTGGTGAAGAGATCGCTGAAGAACGCTGCCGTCGACTGCGGGGCGTCCGGCCCGTAAAGCCAACCGTACAGCCCCTGCGCGACCAGGAGCCAGGCGACGAAGAGCACGAGCAGCATGATGCCGATGGCCACCATTGCAGGAATGGCTGGCGACTGCCTGACATCGAAGGCATGCTTCCAGGACGTGTCGAGGTTTTGCTCGCGCCGTCGGCTGATCTCGTAAAGGCCGATGCCGGCGAATGGCCCGAGCAAGGCAAATCCCGACATCAGCGGGAAAATGAGCTGCAGGGCGTTGCCGCCCGATGTCCATGTGATCAGAAACACCCCGACGATCGGGTAGATCAGGCACAGGAAAACGTAATGCGACGGCTTGTCCCAAAAGTCTTCGAAGCCACGTCGCAGAGCATCAAACACATCCGCGACCGTTATCCGGCGGATGGCGGGATGCTCGAGCGTATTGGTGGCGCCTGCGTACACATGGAAGCTTGCCATGACCACTCCTCCTTGGGGTGGGTCGCGGCCCGGGCTCGGCATGAGTGGTCACACCAAAACCGCGACCTTCACCATCTCAAATATAACGTGCTTCGAGCGATTTGACGACTCTTGCCGAACGTGTGCGGGGCTCCACGCAAGGTCATCGAATACAGTGGCCATACCCGTTCGTCAGGGCTGCTACCTTCGCGCCGTGTCAGGCGCTGTAGCGCCGCGGGAAGGTCGAGATCGCCCGCGCTGCCGTCTCGACGCCGCGCGCAAGCGCTGCGCCGAGCGATCCGCCCTTGGCAAGGGAAGCGAGGAAGGCGGCATTGAAGGTGTCGCCGGCGCCGACGGTGTCGATGACCTCGACCCTGGGCGATGCTGCATGAAAGTGCTCGCCGCCGGCATAGGCGTGGGCGCCCTGCGCGCCGTCCTTGACCACCAGCGTATGCGCGGCGCCGATCTGCCGGACGAGTAGGGCGGTAGCAGTGTCGAGATCGTCGACGCCGGCTAGCCCCTTGGCCTCTTCGGCATTGATCAGCGAGATGTCGGCGGCGGCGATCCAGTCGCTGACCTGCCGCTTGTTCGCCTCGGTCCAGCCGACCGGCGGCCAGCCCGGGTCGATGGCGGTGCGCCAGCCTTTTGCCGACAGCGCTTCGAGCAGCGTCGTCGTGCCGGCCTCGATGCGCGGCATCAGGTGTCCGCCCGAGATGAGCGCCAGGGCATTGTCGCCCGGGGCCTGGGGCAGCCGCTCGATCAGGTCTTCGAGGCTGGCACGCTGCAGATGTCCCGGCGTGGTGAAGAACACCCGGTCGCCGCCCTTGTGGACGATGCCGACCGTCAGCGTCGTATCGCACGGCTCGACGATCCATTCGCACGAGGCGGCATCGAACTGTCCGCTCAGCCACGCCCCGTTCGGGTCGTTGCCGACGGATGCGATCATCAGGTGGGCTTCGCCCATCCCGGCCAGCGCAAGTGCGGTGTTGCCGGCGGAGCCTCCCGGCCGCATCTCGGAACGGTCGACGACCACCTCGGTGCCGACGGCCGGCCAGCCGTCGACTTCGCCGAGCACCAGGTCGACATTGACATTGCCGAGAACGAGCAGCGTCGGAACGGTCATAAGGTCTGCCTATGCTATTGCAGCATCCGCCCCGATGGGAGCGGACGCTCGTGTGTCAGTATGGTCACGCGCCGGTGCGCGCGACCACCGGCACATAGTTTTCGAGTTCGGGGGCAGGGAAGCTGACCGTTCCGTTGATCTCGGCAGAGCGATAGAGCCCCATCAGGATCTCGACCACCGCAAGCCCGTCGTCGAAGGTTTCGATCGGCTTCTCGCCCTTGCGGAAGCACTCCACCATGTGACGATTCTCGTCGGTATAGCCGTAGATGCCGGCTTCGTCTTCAAGAACCGGCATCAGGCCCTGTTCGGCATTCTGCTTTTCGACCAGGTCCTCGCCTTCGGCGCCCTTGACCTCGCGCGACATGAACACCTTGAGGCCGGTGTTGAGCGAATTGAACTCCATCGCGTATTCCGGCCCGAGCAGTTCGAGCTGGATGCGCAGTCCGGCGCCGACATAGGCCCACGAGGTCGTCGCCTCGATCACCAGCTCGTTGCCGTCCTCGTCCTCGAGCAGGATGGTGCCGCGGGCGAAATCCTCGGACGGGCGGTTGCGGTAGTCGACCTCGGTGCCGAAACGCTTCTTCAACTGGTCGGCATAGTTTGGCCGCGTCCATTTGAGGTTGGCGACGGTGCCGCTGACCGACTTGATGGTCAGCGACTTGCGCTCGGCACCAGGCTTGGTCAGCAGGTGCCGCGCCACCTCGACGCTGTGGCACATCATGTCGGACAGGACGCCGCCGCCCTGCTTGTCGCCCTGCCAGAACCAAGGTTCGTGCGGGCCGGAATGTTCTTCCGCGGCGCGCGCCAGGTAGGGCCGGCCGGTGGCCGAGGCGGCGCGGCGCCAGATGATGTCCTTGCCGCGGATGACCGGCGTGCAGAACACCTGGTTTTCGAGGTAGCCGTGGTTGAGGCCGGCGTCGTCGGCTAGGCGCAGCATCTCGCGCGCCTCGGCGATGGTCCGGGCCAGCGGCTTTTCGCAGGCAACCGCGATGACCTTGCTGCGGCCTGCCTTCACCTCTGCGTGCAGCGTGCGCATCACGTCGAGGCGCGTGTAGTTGGGCGACAGGATCCAGATCGCGTCGACATCGTCGGCATTGACCAACGATTCCAGGCTGTCGTGGCTGGTGCACTCGCCGAGGCCGAGTTCAGCGACGCGGTTGGCGAAGCGGGCGCGGTTCTCGGCCTTACGGCTGTAGACGCCGGTGACGTCGACATTGCGCACGCCGAGCATGCCCCTGAGGTGGAACTCCGCGATGAAGCCGCTTCCGACGAAGCCGACGCGCAGCCGCTGTTTGGGCAATCCGGTCATGGTCGATCCCTCATTTCCTGGTAACTGAAATCATTTCGGCGCTGGCGCCGTGGTGCCGCGTATCTTCAGCGTCGTCGGCAGCATCGCCGGCTTGCGCGGCGTCAGCCCGCCGGCAAGCATGTCGAGCAGCATGTTCATGGCGGCGCGGCCGATCTCGGCTCGCGGCTGGCTGACGGTGGTCAGCGGCGGGTAGAAGGCCTCGCTGAGGAACAAATCGTCGAAGCCGACGACGGAGACGTCGCCGGGTACGTCGAGGCCTAGGCGGCGCAATTCATGGATCACGCCGAAGGCCATTTCGTCGTTGGCGACGAAGATCGCCGTCGGCGGCTGCGGCAGCTCGAACAGTTCGCGGCACAGCCGCTGGCCGGTGTGCAACAGGTAGTCTCCGACCGGCTCGTAGCTGTCGGGGATCGCGAGCCCGGCCGCCTGCATGGCGGCGCGGTAGCCGTTGCGGCGGCTGACGCTCATGATCTCCGGCACTGGTCCCGAAATGTGGGCGATGCGCTTGTGGCCAAGGCCGATCAGGTGTTCGACGGCGTCGCGCGCGGCGCCCTCGTTGTCGATCATCACATGCGGGAAGCCGGCATCGCGGATCTCCTCCAGCGCCACCACGATGGGCGCGTCGGCGACCGAATCGAGAAAGCCTTCGCGCGCCGGCAGCTTGCCGGTCATCAGGATCATGCCGTCGGCATGGCCATCGCGCAGCATGTCGAAATACTCGACCTCGCGGTCGGAGTCGTTTTCGGTGTTGCCCATCAGGACGGAGTAGCCGGCGGCGCGGGCGGTGGCTTCGACGCCTTTCAGGATCTCGAGATAGAATGGGTTGCCGACGTCGCGGACCACCATTAGCACCGCCATTGCCCGTTGCGTGCGCAGATTGCGGGCGCTGACATTGGGCCGGTAGTTCATCTCGCGGGCGACCTCGCGGATGCGGCTGAGCGTCGGCTCGGCCACCAGTCCGCTGTCGGACAGCGCGCGCGACACGGTAGCCGCGGAAACACCCAGCCGCTCGGCGATGTCCTTGATCTTGGGCCGCTCGTTCATCCGCGCATCGCCCGCCCGCGTCCATAGAACAGCATCAGCAAGAGCAGCGTGGCGCCGAACACCATCTGCCGCCCGGATTCGTCGATGTGCACCGTGGTCAGGATGCCTTGCAGGATGACCAGCAGCAGCGCGCCCGCCATGGTGCCGGTGTAGCCGCCCTTGCCGCCCGACAGCGGCGTGCCGCCGAAGACGACGGCGATGATCGACGCCAGCATGTACTGCTCGCCGACATTGGCGAAGGACGAGCCGGAATAGCCGAGCAGGCAGATGCCGGTGATGGCCGCGAACACGCCCGACAGCATGAACAGCGAGATGCGCATCGCCCTGACCGGCACGCCGGCCATGTAGGCGGCCTGCTCGTTGGAGCCGATGGCATAGATGCGGTGGCCGTAGACGGTGCGGGTCAGCATGAAGGCCATCAAGAGCCCGATCGCCACCCACAGCCAGATGATGCCGGGCAGGCCGAGCAGGAACGGCTGGGTGACGAAGCGCGACAGGCCGGGCGCGGCAAACCCAGAGGGGATGCCGTTGCGCACGACGACCAGCAGGCCCTGCAGCACGCCGAGCATGCCGAGCGTCATGACCAGCGGCGGGATGCGCAGAAGCGTCACGCCCATGCCGTTGATCAGGCCAATGAAGGCGCCGGCCGCCATGCAGGCGAGCACCGCCGGCACGATGGCGCTGTCGGCGCCGTTCATGACGTTGCCGGCGATGATGGCGCTGAGTGAGATGACGCCGCCGACCGACAGGTCGATGCCCTCGCGGCCGCCGAGGATGACGAGGTTCTGGCCGGCGGCGACGATGCCGAGCAGAGCCGCGACGATCAGCAGCCTGAGGATCTGCTGGGCCGAGGCGAAGCCCGGCGAGAGCGTTTCGCCGAGGATCAGCAGTGCTGCGATCAGGATCAGCGCCACGACCAGCGGCTGCTTGAGGAAGGTCAGAACGGGCGACGGCGCCGGCGCCTTGGAGTGGGTCTGGGTCGTGGCGGTCATGCGCGTGCCCTCCGTCCGACGAGGACGCCGGCCATCAATGCGATCAGGATGGCGAGGCCCTGGACCAGGTTCTGCCATTCCGACGGCGTGCCGACGAAGAACACCAGCGAGTTGATGAGGCCGATGATCAGCGCCCCGATGATCGAGCCGACGACGGTGCCGAAGCCGCCCGACAATGCGCTGCCGCCGAGCACCACGGCCGCGACCGAGAACAGGGTCATCTTGCCGCCGACGAGCGGGTCGCCGCTGGCGGTGTCGCCGGTGATGCAGAAGGCGGCGAGTGCCGCGAACAGGCCGCAGAGCGCGTAGCCCTGGATGCGGATCCTGGTCACCGGCAGGCCGCTCTGGAAGGCTGCCTGCGCGTCGTCGCCGACGGCGAGCAACTGGGTGGCGAGACGAGTGCGCGCGAGCACGTAGAGCACGATGGCCAGCAAGACCGCGGCGTAGAAGACGAACGGGATCTCGAAGAAGCGGCCGCCATAGGTGCGCCAGAAGGCAGCCGGTGCCGGCGTGCCGGCGACAGGCATGACGTAGAGCGCCAGGCCGGTGAAGAAGATGCTGGTGGCGAAGGTGGCAACGATCGCCTGCAGTCTGAGTGCAGCCACCACGATGCCGTTGACGATGCCGCAGGCCAGTCCGGTGAGCAGGCCGACGCCGAGGGCCGCGACCACCGAAAAGCCGCTGCCGCCCATCTTTTCCATCAGCACGACGATGACGACATTGACCAGCGAGACGATGGCTCCGACCGACAGGTCGATGTCGCCGGCATAGACGACATAGGTCTGGGCGATGGCGAGCATCATCAGCGCGAGATAGGTCTTCACCAGGCCGGTGATGCCGATGAAGCTGATGCTGCGCGGCTGGTAGAGGCCGTTGAGCGCCAGCAACACCAGCGCGATCAGCAGTGCCGGCAGGAAGGGGTAGCGCTCGACGAGACGCTTGAGCCCGCCGCCCGGCTTTTGCGTGGAAATGGTCGCGGTTGTCATCACGCGGCCTCGTAAGCTGCCTGGTAGAGATTGTAGCGCGTACGGTCCGCGCCGGTGAGTTCGCGCCGCACCGAGCCGCCATTGAAGACGAGGATGCGGTCGGCATTGTTGAGCAATTCGGCGTCTTCGGAGGAGTAGAGCACGATACCCATGCCCTCTTCGGCGAGCTTGCGGATCAGCGAAAACAGGTCTGCCTTGGCCGACAGGTCGATCCCCTTGGTCGGATCGTCGAGCAACAGGACGTCGGGCCGGTCGATCAGCCAACGGGCGATGACGATCTTCTGCTGGTTGCCGCCCGACAGCGAATTGATCGGATGGCTGAGCCCGCCGAACTTGGTGTGCAGCGCCTCGAGCGCCGGCTTCACCCGTGCCGCCAGCGCTGCCGGTCGCGCCAGCTTCAGCTTTTGCCGGAGATAGTGGATCGGCGTGGCGTTTTCGATGATCGGACGGCCCTGGATGATGCCGTCGCGGCTGCGGTCGCCGGAGACATAGGCGAGGCCGCGACGGATGGCGGCGCGGGGATTGGACGGCGTGAAGGCCGAGCCGCCGAGCGTGATCGTACCGCCCGCCGCCGGGTTGGCGCCGAAGATGGCGCGCAGCACCGCTGACTGGCCCTGGCCGTGCAGGCCGCCGAAGCCGAGGATCTCGCCCTTGGCGACCTCGAAGCTGACATTGGCAAAACCCTTGCCGGAGAAGTTCTCGGCCTTGAGCACGGCCGCCTTGCGGTCGGTCGCCGCGGCCGGCGGCGCGTTGGCACCGGCGGCGAGCTCGTCCTGGCCGCCGACCATCAGCCGGATCACCGCTGCGGGATTGGTGTCGGCGATGTTTTCGGTGCCCACCGTCTCGCCGTCGCGGATGACGGTGACGCGGTCGCCGATGGCGAAGATCTCGTCCATGCGGTGCGAGATGAAGATGATGCTGCGGCCATCGGCCTTCAGGCCGCGCAGGATTTCAAAGAAGCGGTCGACCTGGGCCCGGTCGAGCGCCGACGTCGGTTCGTCGAAGATGGTGATCGGCGCTTCGGTTGCCAGCGCCTTCATGATCTCAACCAACTGGCGCTGGTCGGCGCGCAGGTTCTCCACCACCGCTTCCGCAGAAAAGCCTTCGCCGGCAACCGTTTCGAACAGGGCGATGTAGTGCGCGGCGCGGGTTTCCAGTGCCTTGCGGTCGACGAAGATGCCGCCCGGCATGTCGGGCAGGCAGATGTTCTCCGCCACCGTCCGGTGCCCGGCCAGGCTGAGCTCCTGGTAGAAGATGCCGATGCCGTGCTCGCGCGCCGCATGCGGACCGGTGATGGTCACCGGCTTGCCGTCGATCAGGATTTCTCCGCCGTCCGGCCGCACGCTGCCGGCCAGCACCTTGCATAGCGTGCTCTTGCCCGAGCCGTTGGAGCCGATCAGCACATGCACTTCGCCGGCCTCGACCGTCAGGTCGCCGCGGCGCAAGGCCAGGGTGGCGCCGTAAGCTTTGCTTACGCCGCGCATGATGAGTTTCGACATGGTGGTGGCTTTCCGGTGCTTCGTCGGTCGGGGGACGCGCGGCTGTTTTCTGGCGCGCGTCCCCGTTCGTGGGAGGAAGCTTACTTGAACAGTGCTTCGGCGTCAGCGATCGAAAGCTGGCTGGTGTAGGAGAAGTAGCCCGGCTTGCCGTCGAGCTCCTTGGCGACCTGATCGACGTTCTTGCCGTCGATGAAGGGGATCGGCAGGTACATGGCGTTCTTGTACTGGCCAGCCGTTGCCGGCTCCTTCAGTTCCTTGCCTTCAAGCATCAGCACGGCGACGTTGAGTGCCGAAGCCATGACGCCGGGAGGGTTCACCGAAGCGCCCGAGTTCAGCTTGTCCTTGACCCAGAGGTCGATGAAGTCCTTGCGAATCTCGCCGGTGGCGGCGATCGACGACTGCTTCTTGGCATCGATGATCGACTTCCAGGCGCCTGCCGCCATGCCGTCCTGCACCCAGACACCGTTGATGTCGGGGTTGGTGGCGAGCAGGTTCTGCATCGCCTGCTGGCCCTGGGCCTGATCCCAGTTGGCGTTCACTTCATTGACGATCTTGATGTCGGGATACTGGCCGAACACTTCCTTGTAGCCGGCGACGCGCATCTCGTTGGCCGGGTGGCCAGCAACGCCGTTGATGGCAACGACGTTACCCTTGCCGCCGAGCGTCTCGGCCAGCCACTTGGCGCCTGCGGCACCCCATGCCTTCTGGTCGATGCCGACATAGGTGGCGTCGGGCGACGACACTTCGGCGTCGGTCGAGATCACCAGGATGCCGGCTTCCTTGGCCTGGGCAAACACCGGATCGAACGCCGTCGGGCTGTTCGGGTTGATGATGATGGCGTTGACGCCTTCGCTGATGAAGTTGCGGACGTGTGCGATCTGGCCGGGCACGTCGACATTGGCGCTCTGCACCACGACCTCGACATTGACGCCCTTTTCCTTCCAGGCCGCTGCTGCTGCCTGTGCCTGTTCGATCATCTGCGTCCGCCACTCCGAGCCGACCCAGCCGTTGGACAGGCCGATCTTGTAATCGGCCGCCTGGGTCGAGAACGCCGACACGGCCAGCGCCGCGACGGTGGTGAGCGCCAGTGCTGCAAATTTCTTCATGAATTCCTCCCGATGCAAAAACTGCTGCAGCAGATGATAGCCAGAAAATGTAATCGATTTCAATCGGCATTTTGCAAGGGTTTTCGGAACATTCGATTGCCTCAAAATGAGGTCGCCGGCGGGCCCTTCGAGGTGAACCTTTCCCGGCGTTGGCGCGACCAACGTCCAGGCGCCGCGTGGTGCGGTGTCATGAAAGGAAAACCCAATGACCACAGACACCAGGTGTTGCGGGTCACCGCGAGCACCCGGAGCACGGCGCGACCACCGCCTCAGGGACAGGGTGGACGCGTTGGGCTTCGGGCTTGTTCCATTGACCCTAGGTAAGCCCCGGCGTATCGTCGCGCCGAGGGACAATAGCAGGACTGCAAGGGAGGAAAGTGCCGGGTATCAGCGCTTCGCTCTCGCATGCGCTCCAGCACCTTCTTCCACACAACTCGGGAGAGGTGTCATGCCGTGCTTTCGTGGTGGTTTCGGTGCGCTCGCGCATGCAACCGGACCGTCAGGCAACCACCTGGGAGCACTCGCGCTGAACGCCGGCATGATGGCGCTGGCGCTCGCCGCCAATCTCTGGCTGGCGCCACAGGCCGGCGCCCAGGAAACCCAGATCATCAACCCAGGATCGATGGCGGTCACCGGCTTTTCCGGCACAGTCATTCCCGGTATCGAGGAAGGGTTGCCGCCCGGCGTCGACCCGGTAGACGAAACCTTCATCGACACAGAGCGCGCAACCTTGCGCGTTTTCGACGTTTCGGCCCTCGGCGGGCCGCCGTCGGGCCAGCTCGTCAATACGCCGTTGCCCTTCGAGGTCCTCGCCGGCCAGATCGGCCAGGTCTTCGCGCTGACCTATGACGACGGTGTCCGCGACGGCACCCCGTCGGGCGTGCCCGATCTCTACGCGGGCGCGACCTCGCTGCACGGCATCCGCATCGTCACGCCTGATGCCGACGACGACGGACGGCCTGAGCGCCAGCGCCGCGGCATCGCCGGCGCCACCTTCATGGCCGGCCAGTTCGGCGAGGAGAATGGCGGCGGCCCCGGCACGATCTGGCGGATCGACGGCATCTCGGGTGCTGTCACCAAGTTCGCCGACATCGACACCAACAGCGGCCCCGGCATTGGCGACGTCGCTTTCGACAAGATCCATCGCCAGTTCTTCGCCTCCGACCTCGATACCGGCCTGATCCACCGCATCGACGCCACGGGCGCCCTGGTCGACACCTTCGATCACGGCGTCACGGGACGCCCGGTGCGCGGGCTGGCCCCGACTGCCGATGACGGCGCGGTGATGGACATTGCCGGCGCCGCATTCGACAGCGAGGACCCCGGCACCTGGGGCTATACCCAGGACGAGCGCCGCGTTTGGGGCGTGGCCTTCCACGGTGGCCGCGTCTACTACGCGGTCGGTGACGAGGCCGAGATCTGGTCGGTCGGCATCGCCCGCGACGGCAAATTCGCCGGCGACCCGCGCTGGGAGCTGACCGTCGAGGCCGACAAGGACCTGCCGGTCACCGACATCGCCTTCGACAGCAGGGGCTTCATGTATCTGGCCCAGCGCGGCGAGGTCGAAAACCGCTTCGACTACAGCCAGTTCGCCGACACCGGCGATGGCGAGGTCATCCGCTACTGGCGTGAAAGTCCCGATGATCCGGCGACCGAAAGCATCTGGGTGCCGGTGCCGCAGGAATATGCGGTCGGCTTTCCCGAAGGCAATCGCCAGTCGGCCGGCGGCATCCACCTGCAATATGGATATGACGCGCAGGGCTTCATCAACCCCAACGCCTGCACCGACACCATCGTCAAGACCGGCGACAAGCTCAGGGACAACCCGGCCCTGGCCGAGCAGCTCGCCACGGGTGGTCCGCTCGCCGTCCATGGCGTGCAGATCACCTCGACCTCGCTCGTGAAGCCGGCGAACGTTCCGCCTTTCGGATCGTGGTTCGTCGACTTCGACAGCTTCTATGAAGATCCCGAGGTCGAGGGACATGTCGGCGACGTCGAGATATGGCGGCCATGCGAAGGCCGCGCCGGCTATTACGAGCAGATTCCCTATCCCGGCGACTATCCGACGCCGCTGTGGCCGCCGGATTTTCCGCCGCCTGGCAACATCCCGCCCTGCCTCGACGTCGAGGCAGTCGAGTATTTCTGCACCCCGGCCGGGCTCGAGGCCGATCTCTATGTCCGTGACGTTGCAGGCATCGGCGGCGATTCCGTCAAGGCCGATTCCAGGACGCCGGGCGTTGGCATCTCACCGCTTCAGCAGACCAAGCCGGCAGGCGCGCCGTTCACCATCGGGGTGACCGGCCACTTCCCCGGCGACACGGTCAATGTCGGCCTGTGCTTCTACAAGCAGTCCGACGCCGACAAGGGCGGCTATTACCCTTGCTGCAAGGTGGTGGTGCCGCTCGAAACGCCCGCCGCAAGCTGCGAACCGTGAGGGAGGGAGAGATGAACATCCACGCTCCCGTCCCGCTCGACAGCAAAGCAACCGTCATGGAGACGATCATGAAACCCCTGTCATTCGCCAGGCGCGGTGCGCGCTGGCTGGTGGCGGCAGGTATCGCGCTCGCCGCCATGCCCCTGTCGCCGGCAGCCGCCCAGCCGTTGCCCGATGTCGTGCCTGAACTGAGACTCGACCGCGTCATCCCGCATCCCGGCCATGACGATGTCGTGCCGTTCTTCACCAAGAAGGGCGCCCAGCGCAATTGCGACTATGTCGTCTATAATCTGCGCTTCGGTGCCCGCGGCAATCCGGAAAAGTTCTTCGATCCGGCCTTCGCCAACGGTCTCAAGACGCTGCGGATGGATTTCCGCGACCAGCTTGCGCCCGGCCTGAAGATCGTCAATGTGCAGGCCAGCGGCGACGGCACCGATGCCGTCGGCGGACCGTTGCCGGCAGCCGGCATCGGCACCACCGTCAACCCGAACGACACGGCGACCATCGCCGACTTCCGGCTGTCGGCGACCGATCTCGACGGTGTCGGCGCGCCCAACGAACGCTACATCGACATCCGCATCACAGCTCTGATCGACCACGCCGCCTTCCCGGCGCCCACGGTCGTCGACAACCAGGGCTTCGTCAAGCTGTCGGCAGGCCCCGGTTCGATCGAGATCCCCTCGCACGATCCGGCCAAGCCCGACGATGGTGATTTCCGCACTGGCGAGAAGACCCAGATCCGCATCGACGTCACCGACTGCGAGCCGCCTCCGCCACCGCCTCCGGGCGGCGACGAGCCGTGCTTCAAGGTCGAGACCGGCGATGTCGACTGCGTGCCCGGTGGCGGCGCCTACATCTACAACATGCCTGTCGGGCCCGAGATGGCCGGCCGCTGGGTGCAGCTGCGCACCACCACGCCGGGCATCACCATCGACCCGCCGATGCAACTCGTTCCGCCCGGTGGCGGCGTGCTGCACTGGGAGATCGAAGGTGCAATACCCGGCGATGTCGTGCATCTGATCGTCACCGGCATCGAAACCTATGCCGGTCCGGAAGAGGGCGTCGGCCTGTGCTGCACCCAGACGGTCGACATCGTCATTCCCCCCGACCTTCGCTGCCCGCCCGACAAGGAACCGGACATCAAGGTCGAGAAACGTGCCGACGTTGCCCGCTGCACGGTCCTTGGCGGCTGCAACTTCACTATCCGCGTCACCAATGTCGGTGACGGCCCCTACAATGGCAAGATCGTGCTCGACGAGGTGACCTTGCCCGGCAACGCCACGATAGATTCCGGGCCCAACGCGCCCTGGACCTGTCTGCCGGCAACCAGCCCGATGAGTTGCGAGCATCCCGCGACCACGCTCGATCCCGGCGAATGGGTCGATCTCAAGATCGGCTTCAAGCCCGGACCCGGCTGGGAGGCGAGCTTCATCCGCAATTGCGCCGAGTACGACTACACGGCGAGCGAGAAGCCCGACGTGTTCGGCCGCACCGACAACGACAAGGCGTGCGCCAGCATTCCGATCTGCAAGCGCGGCGATCCCGATTGCCGTCCGCCGGTGGAAAAGAAGGTTGACCTGCGCATCACCAAGGACCCGCGTTCGCTTGCCTGCAGTGCTGATGGCGTCTGCAGCTTCCTGATCCGTGTCTACAACAACGGCACCCAAAACTATGTCGGTCCGCTGACCGTCATCGACGACTATCCCACTGGAGCGCCGACGTCCTCGACCTTCGGCCCGACCCCGCCCTGGGCCTGCGGTCCGGCCGGTCCCGGCCGGTTCCGCTGCGACCATCCGGGCGTGGCACTGGTGCCGGGCGCGTCGGTGCCGCTTTCGGTGGTCGCCATCGTGCCGCCGGACTATCCGTCCGACATGATCCGCAACTGCGGCGAGGTGCGGGCGATCCCCGGCGAGACGGTGCTGGCCAACAACAAGGCCTGCGCCACCATGCGCATCCCGCATCCGGGGCGGCCGCGGCTGACCGTCGCCAAGACCGGCGACCGGCAGTGCGAGACGGGCAGGCCCTGCACGTTCGAGATCACCATCACCAACAGCGGCACCGGTCCCTTCAATGGCTCGGTCCGCATCGGCGATGCCATCGGCGTGGACGGGCTCGGCCGGCTGGACGGCGTTCCGATCAGCTCGATCGAGCCGCCTTTCGGCTGCACGCCCGAGCCAACGACGCTGCCATTGTCCTGCGTCACCAACATCAGCCTCGGCGCCGGCGAAAGCCGCGTCCACAGGGTGACGGTGGTGATCCCGGACGACGGCCGCCTCGCCAATCTCCCCCGGCCGGTGCCGGCCCAGAACTGCGTTGCCGTGCTTCCGCCCGACACGCCGGTTCGCGGGCTGGACCTGGCCGGTGGCACGGCCCTCCCGGGCGGTCTTGGCGCCGGCAGTCCCTATGCCTGCCACCGCTTCCTGATCGACCATGAGGTCAAGCAGGAGTGCTCGGAAGGCTTCGTGCTCAACCAGGCCGGCCGTTGCGTCTGCCCCGAAGGCACGGCGTTCCGCAATGGCCAGTGCGTGCCCGATGGCGGCACGGTGACGCCGGTTCCGCCGGTCAAGCCGCAATGCCGCCTGTTGCCGGGACAGATCCGCACCGAGGACGGACGCTGCATCTGCCCACGCGGCACGGACCTCAAGAACGGCAAGTGCGTGCGGCCTGAACAGCCGCCGGAACGGCAGTGCAAGCTGCTGCCCGGCCAGATCCGTACGCAGGACGGAAGCTGCGTCTGCCCGCGTGGCACCGAGTTGAGGAACGGCCGCTGCGTCAAGGATGTGCCGCCGGTACGCCAGTGCACGCTGCTGCCGGGCCAGATCCGTACGCAGGACGGGCGCTGCATCTGCCCGCGTGGCACCGAGCTGAGGAACGGTCGCTGCGTCAAGGATCAGCCGCCGGTGCGCCAGTGCAAGCTGTTGCCCGGCCAGATCCGGACGCAGGACGGGCGTTGCATCTGTCCGCGCGGAACGCAGCTGATCCGGGGCGCATGCCGCAAGGCACCGACGACGCAGTGCCCTGACGGCACGTCGCTGGTGCGTGGCCGCTGCGTGCCGGACCGTCAGGACACCGTCTGCCGCCGTGGCGAGGTGCTGATCAACGGCCAGTGCATGACCATCGAGCGTGAGTGCCCGCGCGGCACGGTCGGCCAATATCCGAACTGCCGTCCGATCCGCCAGCAGCCCACGTTGCAGATCCCGATCAACCCGGATGTATTCCGCGGCCTGATCCCGCAGAGACGGGAGCAGCAACAGCCGAGGACCAACAACATCATTCCGCAGTGATCGTCACAAGCGCATGTAACCCCGCCGGCCGGTCCGGCGGGGTTCTGCTTTTCCGGGGTTTATACGGTGATGTGGCTGCATTCCGGTCTCGACAAGCCGGGCGCCGGAGATTAGGCAAGCCGGAAACTGGCTCTGCCCCTTTCGAAAGGCCTGAACGTGAGCAACAAAACCCTGATTGCGCCCTCGGTGCTGTCGTCGGACTTCTCGAAGCTCGGCGACGAGGTCGAGGCCATCGTCGCCGCCGGCGCCGACTGGATCCACCTCGATGTCATGGACGGCCATTTCGTCCCCAACATCACCTTCGGCCCCCCTGTCATCAAGGCGATCCGCAACCGCACCGACAAGGTGTTCGATTGCCACCTGATGATCGCGCCGGCCGATCCCTATCTCGCGGCCTTCGCTGACGCCGGCTGCGATATCATCACGGTCCATGCCGAGGCCGGCCCGCATCTCGACCGGTCGCTGCAGACGATCCGCAATCTCGGCAAGAAGGCCGGAGTGTCGCTCAACCCGTCGACGCCGGAATCGGTGATCGAATACGTGCTCGACCGGCTCGACCTGGTGCTGTTGATGACCGTCAATCCGGGCTTCGGCGGCCAGGCCTTCATCCCGGCGGTCATCGACAAGGTCAAGCGCGTCAAGGCGATGATCGGCAACCGTCCGATCGACATCGAGATCGACGGCGGCGTGACGCCAGAGACCGCGCCGCTGGTTACTGCAGCGGGAGCCAATGTGCTCGTCGCCGGCAACGCCGTGTTCAAGGGTGGGCCTGCGGCCTATGCCGCGAACATCGAGGCGATCCGGGCCGCGGCTGACAAGGCTGCGATCTAAGCGAGAGAATTTGCCCCTCACCCTTACCCTCTCCCTGTGAAGGACGGGGAGAGGGGGCGTCAACGTTGCCGTTTGTCCCTTCTCCCCGTCATTACGGGGAGAAGGTGCCGGCAGGCTGATGAGGGGCAGCGCCGCCGTACGCGGACTTGGATCCTCGCCCCCAATTCGAACAGAAATACCCCCACCCCTAACCCTCCCCACAAGGGGAGGGGAACTAGCTCCTCACGGCTTCGGCCTGGATTGTCGAACTTTGGCGCTGAACGGTCGGTCCCCCTCCCCCTTGTGGGGAGGGGTTAGGGGTGGGGGTGTGAGCGCGAAAGCAGGTCGTTAGGCAAGCTGCGAGGGAGCATTGCGCCCCATCCAACCTACGCCGAAAACACCTTCTTGCCGTCGATCCAGGTGCCTGACACGTCGAGCGTGTCGGTCAGCTGCACGGCGTTCGCCGCGTAGCCCTTGGCCAGCCGCCCGAGGCGCTTTTCCTGCCCGACCGCCTCCGCCGGATAGAGCGAGGCCATGCGGATCGCCTCGCCGAGGTCGTAGCCGATCTCGTGCATGAAGCGGATCGCCGAGATCATGTCGAGGTCGGCGCCGGCAAGCGTGCCGTCTTCCAGTGTCAGCCGTCCGTTCTCGCGCTTGATGGTGCGGCCGTTGAGCTGGAACGATTGGAGATCGGTGCCGATGGTTGCCATCGCGTCGGTGACCAGGAAGATGCGCGCCGGCCCGTTCTTGGCCTTGAGCGCGATCTGCATTGTTGCCGGGTCGACGTGGATACCGTCGGCGATCAGCCCTGCGGAGAAGGTGCCGATGTCGACTGCCGCTCCGGCAAGGCCGGGCTCGCGGTTGCCGATCTGGCTCATGGCGTTGAACAGATGCGTCGCCATCGACGCGCCCGCCTCGGCATATTGCTTCGCCGTGCGGTAGCTGGTGTCGGTGTGGCCGAGGCTGACGACGACGCCGGCATCCGCCAGCCTCTTGACCTGCGCTACCGTCACCGATTCTGGTGCCACCGTGGTCAGCAGCACAGGCATCGACGGGCGTGCGGCGATGAGCGCTGCCTGCTCCGCCGCGTCCATCGGGTGGATCAGCTTGGGATCGTGCGCGCCCTTGCGGGAGAGCGACAGATGCGGCCCCTCGAGATGCAGGCCGAGGAAGCCGGGCATCTTGCGCTTCGCTGCTTCCGCACCCGCGGCGATGGTCGAGCGCGTGATCTCGGGGGTGTCGGTGATCAGCGTTGGCAGCACCGCCGTCGTGCCGAACGGCATCTGCGCCTTGCAGATGATGTCGAGCGTGTCGGCGTCGGGCTTGTCGTTGAGCATCAGCCCGCCGCCGCCATTGACCTGGAGGTCGATGAAGCCGGGGACGAGCATGGCGCCGCCATCCGTCATCGTCACGCCGGCCGGAACAGCGTCGCGCTCGACGATGCCCTCGACCAGCCCTTCAGCGACGATGAGCGCGGCATCGTCGTGCCACGCCTCTCCGTCGAAGATGCGCCCCGCAGCTATCGCAAAACGATCGCTCATATCGTTTCGGTCACTTTCCTGAGATTGGGCGGGCTGTCGGGGTCGAGGCCGCGATGGCGGGCGAAGGCCTCGACGAAGCCGTAGAACGAGGCGATCAGCATCAGCGGATCGGTCAGCGGATGGCCGGTGGCGACATGCGGCAGCACCTTGGCCTTTTTGGCCAGCGAAGACGTGATGTGGATCGCGGCACCGCGCCCGGCAAGGCCGTCGGCGGCTTCGGCGATCGACGGCTCCGAGGCGTCGCGGGCGGCAAGCGCCAGCACCGGGAAGCCCGGCCGCACCAGTGCCAGCGGGCCGTGCATGACCTCTGCCGCACTGTAGGATTCGGCGTGCATGGCGCAGGTTTCCTTGAACTTCAGCGCCGCCTCGTTTGCGATGGCAAAGGACGGGCCGCGGCCGAGGATGAACAGCGAATTGCCGTCGGTCAGGTCCCCGGCAATGTCCATCCAGTCGCATTCGACTGCCTTGGCGAAATGCTCGGGCAGGGCCTTCAATGCTGCGAGCAACTTGTCGTCGCTGGTCCAGTGGGCGAGCACGGCCAGGCCCGCTACCGCCGAATTGACGAAGGTCTTTGTCGCCGCGACGCTTTTTTCGACGCCTGCCTGGATGTCGATGGCATGGTCGGATGCGGCTGCCAGTGGCGAGCCGGCGGTGTTGGTGAGCGCGATCGTCAGCGCGCCGCCGGCGCGGGCGCCTTCCGCCATGGCGACGATGTCGGGGCTCTTGCCCGACTGCGAAATAGCAAGGCAGGCGGAATCGGCGAGCTTCAGCTCAGCGCCGTAGATCGACGAGATCGACGGGCCAATCGAAGCCACGGGGAGACCGGCGGTCAGCTCGATGGCATATTTGAGGAAGGACGCCGCATGGTCGGAGGAGCCGCGCGCAACGGTGGTGACGAAGCGCGGCGCCGCGCGCTTGAGATGCAGGCCGGTTTCGGCCAGTTCGTTGGCTGAACCTTCGAGCAGGCGCGCAGTCGCTTCGGGGATTTCGGCGATTTCGCGCCGCATGTGCGTTGTCGCGTTCAAGCGATGTCTCCTTCTTGCCCATCCGGGCCGGGTAGCCTTAGTTCAGCGACGAAGTCATAGGCGTCGCCACGGTAGATCGACTTGGTGAACTCGATCACCTTGCCGCTGGCAAGGTATGAGATGCGCTCGATCTGCAGGCAGGCCGAACCTTCCGGCACGACCAGCAGCTTGGCCTCGGCGCCGCCGAGATTGACCGCCGAGATGCGCTGCACGGCGCGCACCGGCCGGTGGCCGGTCTTGCCCAATGCCATATAGAGCGACGTTGTGACTTCGCGAGGGTCGGGCAGCACCGAAGCCGAGATTGCCGCGCGTTCGATCGCCAGCGGCGTCTCGTCGGCGATGCGCAGGCGGCTCAGCCTGGAGACGAGCTCGCTCGCTGACAGCCCGAGCACCATCATCTCGTCGGGCGAGGGCGGGTAGACGCCGCGCTCGAGCCATTGCGAGCGCGCCGCCATGCCGCGCCGGGCCATGTCTTCGGTGAACGACGTCAGCCGCGACAGCGATTGCTCGACACGCTCCATCCGCGGCGCAACGAAGGTGCCGGAGCCATGGCGCTGGACCAGCACGCCGGACTTGACCAGGTCCTGCACCGCCTTGCGCACGGTGACGCGGGAAATGTCGGCCTGGGCTGCGATGTCGCGTTCCGAAGGCAGGGCATCGCCGGGGCCGATCAGTCCGCGCCTGACTGCATCCTCGATGTTCTTCTTGAGCTGCAGGTAGAGCGGCGCGCCGCTCTGGCTGACGTCGCGCAGGGCTGCGAAAACCCGCTCGGCGGCGTCATCCATGGCCGCCTCCCGCCTTGCCGAATGTCCTGGCCGCCATTGCCACGGCGCCGCCGAGCGCGTCCTGCAGCGGCGGATGCATGATCGCGCGGTAGCGCTTCGAAAGCAGTGGCGCATAGAGGCCGGCAAGCCCGCCAAGCAGGCACAGCCGCTCGGTTGGCGCCAGATCGAAGACAGCGAGCGTTTCCTCGACGTCGGCGACGGCACGCTCGACAAGCTTCTGGCCGAGAGCGTCGCCTTTCGCTGCGTGCTCGAACACCATTGGCGCGAATGCACCGTAGTCGCCGGGCTTGGCAGCCGTGGTGAATTCGACGATGTCGCTGGGGTCGCGGTTGAAACGCTCGAGCATGATGTCGGCGAGCGGCGTGCCGGCATGGACCTTGTCATGGACCAGCAGCGTTTCCTGCAAAAGGTCGCGGCCGATGCGCGCGCCGCTGCCGAGATCGCCGATCTGGAAGCCCCAGCCGCCGACGGGGCGGAGCTGTCCTTTCTGGCGTGCCAGATAGACGGTGCCGGTTCCAAGGGCGGCAATGGCGCCGTCATATTCGCCGAGCGCGCCTTCGAGCGAGATCAGCGAGTCGTTTTCGATGCGGCTGTTCCGGAACGGCAGCATGGCTTCGAGCCGCTGCTTGTAGTCGCCGACATTGGCGCCGGCGAGGCCGAGCACGGCATCGGTCGTGCCGATCAGCGCGGGGTCGCGGCCGGCATCGGCAAATGCCAGACGTGCGGCTTCGACGATATTTTCACAGGCGCCTGCGAGGTCGGTGCGTATATTGGCGGGTCCGCCCCGCCCGCGACCCAGAATGTCGCCGGTCGCGCTGGCCAGTGCGGCCCGGCAGCCGGTGCCGCCACCATCTATCCCGAGCACAAGATCCACGGCGTTTTCTCCTCGTGATGGATAATACCAATAAAATACCAATAGCCAAGTGTTAAATTCCCGCTTCCGGACAGACTTCCGCATTATGTTGAATTTTATAGATTTTTCGGCCTGCCTTGCATTGCAGCAAAGGAATTTGTTAACGCCGCTGGACAAGTGGTATTTTTTTGGTATTGTCGATGAAAGGGAGAGACAGAATGGCGCCAACGCGTACCGAAGCGGTGCATAAAGATGCCGGGGGCATTGATGCTCAGGCACCTGAATCCGTTCTTCGCCTGCTTGCCGCAGCGCAGGTCGAGGCTGCCGGTGCCGTTCACGCTGCCATCCCCGCAGTTGCCGAAGCTGCCGCCAAGATTGCCGAGCGCCTCGCTGCCGGCGGACGTCTTGTCTATGCCGCGGCCGGCAGTTCAGGCCTTATGGCGCTGGCCGACGCGCTTGAGCTTCCCGGAACCTTCGGCATTCCCCGCGACCGCGTAGTCATCCTGCTTGCGGGCGGCACCGACAGCCTTGTCAATCTCATCGGTGCGCCGGAAGACGATGCCGGGCAGGCCATGAAAGAAGTCGCCGCTGCCGGGCTGAATGCCGGTGATTGCCTGATCGCCATCTCGGCCAGCGGCTCGACGCCTTTTGCCATAGGCGCGCTCGAAGAGGCCCGGCGCCGTGGTGCTGCAACGATTGCGGTCGCCAACAATGCCGGTGCGCCGATGTTCGGCATCGCCGAAATTTCGGTCCTGCTTGGCACGCCGCCGGAAGTCGTTGCCGGCTCGACCCGCATGGGCGCCGGTACGGCCCAGAAGATCGCGCTCAACATGATGTCGACGCTCGTCGCCGTCCATCTCGGCCATGTCCATGACGGTTACATGGTCAATCTTCATGCCGACAACATCAAGCTGCACGAGCGCGCCGCACGCATCGTCTCGGCGATTGCAGGCTGCGACACGGCCACCGCGAAAACCCTGCTCGAAATGAGCGGCGGTTCGGTCAAGGTGGCGATCCTTTTGGCCTCGGGTGCGGCAAGCCCGGAGGCGGCAAACCAACTTCTGGATGGGGCGGGCCAGAAACTGAGGTCCGCTCTGTCGAAGCTCGAGGGGAGCAGAGGCTCTCATCAGTAGAGGCCCGAGAGAAAGTAAACAGGGAGAATGGAAATGAAACATAGGTTGCTTACTGGACTTCTGATGGCGTCCAGCATCCTCGGCTCCGCCGGGATCGCGCTCGCCCAGGACAAGACGCTGACCATCGAGAGCTGGCGCAATGACGACCTCGCCATCTGGCAGGAAAAGCTGATCCCGGCGTTCGAAGCCAAGAACCCCGGCATCAAGGTCACCTTCTCGCCGTCGGCTCCGACCGAGTACAACGCCGCGCTCAACGCCAAGCTCGATGCTGGCTCGGCTGGCGATCTCATCACCTGCCGTCCGTTCACGTCGATCGACCTCTATGGCAAGGGTCAACTTGCCGATCTGACTGCGCTGCCCGGCATGGAGAACTTCTCCGATGTCGCCAAGTCCGCCTGGCAGACCGACGACGGCAAGGCGACCTTCTGCGTGCCGATGGCGTCCGTCATTCATGGCTTCATCTACAACAAGGAAGCCTTCGACAAGCTCGGCATTGCCGTGCCGGCGACCGAAGAAGAGTTCTTCGCCGCCCTCGACAAGATCAAGGCTGACGGCACCTACATCCCGATGGCGATGGGCACCAAGGATCTCTGGGAAGCCGCGACCATGGGCTACCAGAACATCGGCCCGAACTACTGGAAGGGCGAGGAAGGCCGTCTGGCGCTCATCAAGGGCGAGCAGAAGCTGACCGATGCCGACTGGGTTGCGCCGTTTGCGACGCTCGCCAAGTGGAAGCCTTATCTCGGCGACGGCTTCGAGGCGCAGAGCTACCCCGACAGCCAGAACCTGTTCACGCTCGGCCGCGCCGCGATCTTCCCGGCCGGCTCGTGGGAGATCTCGACCTTCAACACCCAGGCGCAGTTCAAGATGGGCGCCTTCCCGCCGCCGGTCCAGAAGGCTGGCGACACCTGCTACATCTCCGACCACACCGATATCGGCCTGGGCCTGAACCCCAAGAGCGCGAATGCCGATGCCGCCAAGGCCTTCCTGTCCTGGGTCGCTTCGCCTGAATTCGCCACGATCTACGCCAACGCGCTGCCGGGCTTCTTCAGCCTGAACTCGGCGCCGGTGAAGATGGAAGACCCGCTCGCCCAGGAATTCGTCTCCTGGCGTGAGAAGTGCAAGCCGACCATCCGCTCGACCTACCAGATCCTGTCGCGCGGCACCCCGAACCTCGAGAACGAGACCTGGGTCAAGTCGGCCAACGTCATCAACGGCACTGAGACCCCGGAAGCCGCTGCTGCCGAACTGCAGAAGGGCCTCGACAGCTGGTACAAGCCGGCTAAGTAAGATGCGGCGGGCTTGATGCTCGCTCGGGAGGGCGCCGCTTCGGCGGCGCTCTCCCACCCCTCGGACATTCGAACCTTGCGGACTCGAAATCTGGGGTTGAACGTTGGCGTACAAAGATGCGCTACTGCTTCCGACGGCCGTTGGCGGGAAGCCCGCTGAGGTCCATCCTCGCTATCACCATCAACGGCCCGACACGGCCGGACCAGGGAATTTGAGATGTCGGAGCAAAGCCTAGAGCATAGCCAAGACAAGAGACCGACGCGTTGGCACATTGCCGTCTTCCTCGCGCCGGCCCTCCTGGTCTACACCGCCGTGATGATCCTGCCACTGTTCGGCACGCTGCAGCTGTCGTTGTTCCGCAGCATAGACAATGTGCAGGTCTTCACCGGCCTCGAAAATTTCCGAACGCTGTTCGGCGATCCGCGCTGGTCGAACTCGTTCTGGAACGCGCTCGGCAACAATACCTGGTTCTTCATCATCCATATGCTGGTGCAGAATCCGATCGGCATCCTGCTTGCCGCCCTGCTGTCGAGCCCCAAGCTGCGGTTCTCCGCCTTCTACCGCACGGCAATCTTCATTCCGACCATACTGTCCTTCGTCATCGTCGGCTTCGCCTGGAAGCTGATCCTGAGCCCCTTGTGGGGTGTCGCGCCCAACCTGCTCGATATGGTTGGTCTCAAAAGCCTGTTCGTGCCCTGGCTCGGCAAGGAAGAATATGCGCTGACCGCGCTCAGCCTGATCTCGGTATGGCAATTTGTCGGCATCCCGATGATGCTGATCTATGCCGCTATGCTGTCGATCCCAGAAGAGGTCATTGAGGCTGCCGAATGCGACGGCGTCACCGGCTTCTCCCAGTTCTGGAAGATCAAGCTGCCGCTGATCCTGCCTTCGATCGGCATCATCTCGATCCTGACCTTCGTCGGCAACTTCAACGCCTTCGACCTGATCTATTCGGCGCAGGGCGCGCTGGCCGGCCCGAACTATGCCACCGATATCCTCGGCACGTTCCTCTACCGCACCTTCTTCGGCTTCCAGCTGCAGACGGGCGATCCGAACATGGGCGCCACCATCGCCTCGATGATGTTCTTCATCATCCTCACCGGCGTCTGCGTCTACCTTTTCCTCATCCAGACGCGGCTGCGCCGCTACCAGTTCTGAGGGTGTCATGAGCAAGGCTGCCACATCCCTGCCGCGCACCATCGGCGCACACGCGATCCTTTTGACCTACACCGTCATCGCGCTGTTCCCGGTGATCGTCATCGTCGTCAACTCGTTCAAGTCGCGGGCCGCGATCTTCCGCTCGCCGCTGACGCCGCCGACGGCCGAGACCTTCGACCTCATCGGCTACACCACTGTGATGGCGCAGGGCGACTTCATCCAGTATTTCCAGAACAGCCTGACGGTCACCGTCGCCTCGCTGTTCCTGGTGCTGCTGTTTGGTGCCATGGCGGCGTTCGCGTTGTCGGAATACCGCTTCAAGGGCAACACCATGATGGGCCTCTATCTGGCCCTCGGCATCATGATCCCGATCCGCCTCGGCACCGTCGCGATCCTGCAGCTGATGGTGGCGTCAGGGCTGGTCAACACGCTGACAGCACTTGTCCTGGTCTACACGGCTCAAGGCCTGCCGCTCGCCGTTTTCATACTCTCCGAGTTCATGAAGCAGGTGTCGGACGACCTCAAGAATGCCGGCCGCATCGATGGGCTCTCGGAATACCGCATCTTCTTCCGTCTCGTCCTGCCGCTGGTCCGCCCGGCCATGGCGACCGTCGCTGTCTTCACCATGATCCCGATCTGGAACGATTTGTGGTTCCCGCTGATCCTGGCGCCCGGAGAGTCGACCAAGACCGTCACGCTCGGCGCCCAGGTCTTCATCGGCCAGTTCGTCACCAACTGGAACGCCGTGCTGGCGGCGCTGTCGCTCGCCATCCTGCCGGTGCTCGTCCTCTATCTATTCTTCTCGCGGCAGCTGATCCGCGGCATCACTTCCGGAGCAGTCAAGTGAGCACTGAAAAGCCCCTACGCGTCGTCGTCGCCGGCCTCGGCAACATGGGCCGCAGCCATGCGCTGGCCTATCACAACAACCCCGGCTTCGAGATCGCAGCCCTCGTCAACCGTTCCGATGTGCAGCTGCCCGCGGGCATGGAAGGCTACGCCATCCAGCGCTCGTTCGAAGGCACGATCCGCGATTTGAAGCCTGACGTGGCCTCGATCAACACCTATTCCGACAGCCATGCCGACTACGCGGTCATGGCGCTGGAAGCCGGTTGCCATGTCTTCCTCGAGAAGCCGCTGGCAACCACCGTTGCCGACGCGGAGCGCGTCGTCGCCTGCGCCAAGGCCAATGGCCGCAAGCTGGTGATCGGCTACATCCTGCGCCATCACCCTTCCTGGATGCGGCTGATCGGCGAGGCGCGTGCGCTCGGCGGTCCCTACGTCTTCCGCATGAACCTCAACCAGCAGTCTTCCGGCCACAAGTGGGACACCCACAAGCAGCTGATGAAGACGACCTCGCCGATCGTCGACTGCGGTGTCCACTATCTCGACGTGATGTGCCAGATCACCGATGCCGAGCCGGTCGAGGTGCGCGGCATGGGCCTGCGCATGACCGACGAGATCGATCCGGCGATGTATAATTACGGTCACCTCCAGGTGCTGTTCGCCGACGGCTCGGTCGGCTGGTACGAGGCAGGCTGGGGACCGATGATGTCGGAGACCGCCTTCTTCGTGAAGGACGTCATCTCGCCCAAGGGCAGTGTCTCGATCGTCGTCAACGAAGCCGCCACCAAGTCGGATGACGTCGATGCCCACACCAAGACCAGCATGATCCGCGTCCACCGCGCCGATCTCGGTGCCGATGGCAATTTCGTCCATTCCGACGAGGACTTGTCGATGAAGGACGAGCCTGGCCACCAGGGCCTTTGCGACCGCGAGCAGGCCTTCGTGCTGAAGGCCATCCGCGAGGACATCGACCTCACCCGTCATATGGATGACGCCGTCAAATCGCTGCGCGTGTGCCTGGCTGCGGACGAAAGCGTCCGCACCGGCCGCCCCGTGAAGCTCTAGAGACAGGAAAAGCCCGTGGGTTCGCTCAAGATCGAAAATGTCAAAAAGTCCTTCGGCCCGGTCGAGGTGCTGAAAGGCATCGACCTCGACGTCAAGGACGGCGAGTTCGTCGTGTTCGTCGGCCCGTCCGGCTGCGGAAAGTCGACGCTGCTGCGCATCATCGCCGGCCTCGAGGACGCATCGTCGGGCGACGTGCTGATAGACGGCCAGAGGGTCACCAACGCGCCGCCCGCCAAACGCGGCATCGCCATGGTGTTCCAGACCTATGCGCTCTATCCGCATCTCAACGTGCGCGATAACATGGCGCTCGGCCTCAAGCAGGCGGGAACGCCGGCCGCCGAGATCGACCAGCGCATCGGCGCATCTTCGGCGATGCTGTCGCTGGAACCCTATCTCAAGCGTCGTCCGGCAGAGCTCTCCGGCGGCCAGCGCCAGCGCGTCGCCATCGGCCGCGCCCTGGTGCGCGAACCGAAGCTGTTCCTGTTCGACGAGCCGCTGTCGAACCTCGACGCGGCGCTTCGCGTCAACACGCGCCTGGAGATCGCCCAGCTGCACAACCGGCTCAAGGCGACGATGGTCTATGTCACCCACGACCAGGTCGAGGCGATGACGCTGGCCGACCGGATCGTCGTGCTCAATGCCGGCCGCGTCGAGCAGGTCGGTGCGCCGATGGAGCTCTACAACAAGCCGGCGAACTTGTTCGTCGCGGGCTTCATAGGCTCGCCCAAGATGAACTTCATCGACGGCGCGCGGCTGGGCGAAACCGCCAAGACGGTCGGTGTTCGCCCCGAGCATATCGCAGTCAGCGACACCTCTGGCGCCTGGAAGGGCACGGTCATCCACGCCGAACATCTCGGCGCCGACACCAACGTCTTCCTTGAGACGGAAAAGGCCGGCCTCGTCACCATCCGCCTCTTCGGTGAGTACCAGACCGGCCCTGGCGCCACGCTGTACGCGACGCCCGATGCGGCGCGCACTTATCGCTTCGACGCGGATGGGCGGGCGCTGGGCTGACAGCGGCAGTAGACAACGGCCCCCTCACCGGTTCGCTGCGCGAACCACCTCTCCCCCATGGCATGGGGCGAGGAACCCAAGTTCTGTTGTGACCCAGCCTTCACGGTTAGCGTTTCCTCTCCCCACGGAGTGGGGGAGAGGTGGCCGTGAAGCGGCCGGTGAGGGGGCTACTTCGCTCGTAGTTGCGAGGTGGAAATCACATCCACGCCATCATCCCCACTCACCACCCCGAACATCGCAGCTGCCTGCTCGCGCGTGTAGTAGCCGAGCCCGACATCGCGCAGCACCAGTTCGGGATCGCGTGAAAGCGGATCGCCATAACCGCCGCCGCCCGGCGTGCTGACCAGAACCCGGTCGCCGGCCTTGAGCGGAATGTCCTGCTCCTTCGACAGATGCGGCGGCACATGCGGCTGCCCGTCGCGAAAAACTGTCACCGTATTGACGGCACCATCCTTGCCTCCGAGCGCGCCCTGCGGGCCGAAGCGGCCATGGTCCATGACGAAGGAGGCGCGGGCTTCGCCGCGCAACAGCTCTATCTCGTAGGCGAGGCCGAAGCCGCCGCGCTGCTTGCCCGCGCCGCCCGAGCCTTCGCGCAACGCGTATTGCCGGTAGAGCACCGGATAGGCCTGCTCCATGATCTCGACCGGCGGCGATTTCGAGATGCCGATGGTCGAGCAGCCATTCGACAGCCCGTCATGGTCTGAATTGCCGCCATAGCCGCCGCCGGAGATCTGGTACATGACATAGTCGCGGCCGCGCGCCGGGTCGTTGCCGCCGAGCGCGAAGTTGCCGCTTGAGCCGGCCGGTGATGCCGTCACCTTGTCGGGTGCTGCCTGCACCATTGCCGCGAACACCGCTTCGGCGATGCGCTGGGAAACCTCCGCCGCGCATCCTGAAACCGGTCGCGGATATCTGGCATCAAGGAACGTGCCTTCCGGCCGCTTGACGATCAGGGGCTCGAAAGCGCCCGCACTGATCGGCACGTCGGGGAAGATGTGGCGCATGGCGAGGTAGACCGACGACAAGGTCGTGGCCAAGACGCTGTTCATCGGCCCAATGCATGGTTTCGACGAGCCTGAGAAGTCGAAGGTCAGCGTATCGCCGGCCTTTTTGACCGATAGCGCGATCGTCAGCGGCGCGTCGACCACCCCGTCGGAATCGACGAAGGCCTTAGACCTGTACGTGCCGTCGGGCAGGAACGCGATATGCGCCCGCATCTGTTCGGCCGCCCGGCTTCGCAGCTCGGCGATGGCCTCAACAACGGTTTCGTCACCGTAACGATCCAGGATCTGGAACAGCCTGCCCTGCCCGACATGGAGCGCTGCCGCCTGGGCGCGGATATCGCCGATGCGCTGGTCTGCCACCCGGATGTTGGAGCAGATGATGGCGTAGATCTCGGGGTCCATGACCCCTTTCTTGAACAGCTTGACCGGCGGCAGGCGCAGGCCTTCCTGCTCGACCGCAGTCGCCGAGGCGGAAAAGCCGCCCGGCACCGCGCCGCCGATATCAGGCCAGTGGCCGGTGTTGGACAGCCAGCAGAAGATTTTTCCTTGGCGCCACACCGGCATGGCGAAACGCACGTCCATCAGATGCGTGCCGCCGAGATAGGGGTCGTTGACGACGTAGATGTCCCCCGGCTCGGGCGGCAGCACATGCCCGTCGGCAATCATCTCGATGATGGTTTTGGTCGAGTGCTGCATCACGCCGACAAACACCGGCAGCCCTTGCGACCCCTGCGCGATCAACGAGCCGTCGACGGCGGAGTAGATGCCGTCGGAGCGGTCGTTGGCCTCGGCGATGACGGGCGAGAAAGCCGCGCGCGAGAATGTCAGGTCCATCTCGTCGCAGGTCTGCTGCAGCGCCGCCTGGATGACCGAAAGCGTGATGGCGTCGAGGGTCATGACGTCGCCCTTCTGCTGAGCAACAGCACCCCCTGCTCAAACCACCTCTCTCCCTGCCCGGGGGAGAGGAATCGCTGCTTGGACGACGGCGCTTGTCTAGCTTGGGTTCCTCGCCTCCACGGAGTGGGGGAGAGGTGGCGAGCGAAGCGAGACGGTGAGGGGGGCTTCATCAACTCCCCACCTGTACAACAATATTCCCATCCCCATCGCTCCGCGCCCTATCTCCAGGCTCCAACACCGTCGTTGCGTCCATCTGCTCGAGGATGGCCGGTCCTTCGATCGCGGCGTCGAGCGGCAGTTTTTCGCGCTCATAAACCGGCGTGTCGCGCCAGCCGCCCTCGAACCACACCGGCCTGACCTCGCGCAGCGCTCCCGCAAGCGTTGCCGCCCGTCCGGCGGGATCGATCAGCCGGCTGAGGTCGATGTCGGGACGCAAGCCAGTCACCGAGGTGTTGAGGTTGACGAGGTTGGCGCGGATTTCCGGCAGCTCGACCTTGAAGCGGGCGAAATAGGCCCTTTCGAATAGTGCCTGCAGCGTGGCGCGGTCGACTTCTGCCGAGGGCAGCGGCACGTTGATGAGATGCGTCTGGCCGATAAACTGCATGTCGGCGGAATGGCTGACGCGGATGCTGCGGGGCCGGATCGCCTCTTTGGCGATCAGCGTCTCGCCCTCGGCCCGGTGTTGCGCCAGCACGGCCCGCGCCCGCTGCTCGTCGAGCGTCGCCACCGGCTGGTTGATCGTGTTGACGAAGTCGTGGCGCAGGTCGGCGACGACGCAGCCCAGCGCATTGGTGATGCCCGGTCGCGCCGGCACCAGAACGCGGGGAAGGCCGAGTTCGCGGGCCAGCGCCGAGGCATGCAGCGGCCCGGCGCCGCCGAAGGCAAACAGCGTGAAATCGCGCGGGTCGTGGCCGCGCGATACCGACACCATGCGGATGGCGCCCGCCATCCTGATATTGCCCAGCCGCAGCACCGCGCCTGCTGCCTCGACCCCGTCGAGCCCGGTCGTCTTGCCGATCCTGTCTGCGAAGACATTGCGCACCGCCTCGACCGTGACGGGGGCGTCGACCGCCAGCAGCTTCTTCGGGTCGAGCCGCCCGAGCACCAGGTTGGCGTCAGTGATCGTCGGCTCGGTACCGCCGCGGCCATAGCAGATCGGTCCGGGATTGGCCCCGGCACTCTCCGGCCCGACCTGGATCAGTCCGGAGGCATCGACGCGCGCGATCGAGCCGCCGCCGGCGCCCACCGTGTGCACCGCCACCATCGGCACATGGATCGGCATCGCATATTCGATCTCGATCTCGTTCGACACCGCCGGCTCGGCATTGAGGATCAGCGCCACATCGGTCGAGGTGCCGCCCATGTCGTAGGTGACGAGGTTCTCGAAGCCGGCTCGGCGTCCGGTATAGGCGGCGGCGATCACGCCCGAGGCCGGGCCGGACATGACGGTCTTCGCCGCCTCGCGGGTGACGAAGCGCGCCGAGATCATGCCGCCATTGCCGTTCATGATCAGGAAGTCGCGGCCATAGCCACGGCTCGCCAGTTCATCGCGCAGCCGCGCGACATAACGTTCGAGGATCGGCTGCACGGCTGCATTGACCGAGGCAGTCACCCCGCGCTCGAACTCGCGCGCCTCCGACAGCAGCGAGTGTCCGGTCGTGATGTACCCGTTCGGCCAGGCCTCGGCGGCGATCTCGGCGGCACGGCGCTCGTGCGCCGGGTTGGCATAGGCGTGCAGGAAATGGATCACCAGCGCTTCGCAGCCGGCGGCAACCAGTTCGTGCACCGCCGCCCGCATGCCGTCCTCGTCGAGTGGCTCGCGCACGCGCCCCGAGGCCTCGACGCGCTCGCTGACTTCGAGCCGGAGGTTGCGCGGGATGACCGGCACGAAAGTGCCTGTCATGCCATAAGGCTGGGGACGGGTGCGGCGGCCGAGCTCGATCACGTCGCGGAAACCGCGCGTCGTGATCATGCCCGTCCTCGCCAGCCGCCGCTCCAGCACCGCATTGGTGGTGGTCGTCGTGCCGTGGACGATGAGGTCGATATCGGCGATGGCAAAGCCTGTCTCGGCAAGCGCGGCGATGACGCCATGTGCCTGGTTGTCGACCGTCGTCGGCGTCTTGGCGATGCGGACCGCGCCGCCATTCGCGCCGTCGACCAGCAGCAGGTCGGTGAAGGTCCCGCCCACGTCGATGCCTGCCACGACATTTCCCGCGTTTGCGGGAATATTCTCGTCCATGGACTAATCCCGAAAAGCCCGGACTACGATCATGTGCCAGTTTAGAAAGGCGTTTTATGCCACAATCTTGACGCTGATATCATTTGTATACTAATTAATAAGGCGAACAAGGCCCCACACTTTGCCTGTATTTCCGCAGCGCGCCGGTCCAGAAACGCCGCCCGCGCCGGGCGAGAGGTTTGATCGATGAACACTGCAGCAGCGCTGAAGACGGCCGACGCAAAGCCGCTTCAGTTCCCCATCCCTGCCAATGTCTACGCCGAAACGGTTGTTTCGGTGAAGCATTACACGGATCGCCTCTTCGCCTTCCGCATCACCCGGCCTCAGTCGCTGCGCTTCCGCTCGGGCGAATTCGTTATGATCGGCCTGCCCAATGCCGAAAAGCCAGTCTACCGCGCCTATTCGGTGGCAAGCCCGTCCTGGGACGATGAAGTCGAGTTCTTCTCGATCAAGGTGCCGGATGGCCCGCTGACCTCCGAGTTGCAGAAGATCCAGCCCGGCGACACCGTGCTGATGCGCCAGAAGTCGACCGGGACGCTGGTGCTCGACGCGCTGACCCCGGGCAAGCGCCTGTTCATGATCTCGACCGGCACCGGCATAGCACCCTTCGCCAGCCTGTTGCGCGATCCGGACACCTATGAGCGCTACGAACAGGTCGTTTTGACTCACACCTGCCGCGACGTTGCCGAACTGGCCTATGGCCAGGAACTGGTCGCCAATCTCGAGAACGATCCGCTGATCGGCGAACTGACCCACGGCCGCGTGACGCTTTACAATTCGACGACGCGCGAGGAATCCGAGCGCATGGGCCGCATCACCGCGCTGATCTCGTCGGGCAAGTTCTTCAGCGACCTCGACATCGACAAGTTCGATCCCGAGACCGACCGCATCATGATTTGTGGCTCGATGCACATGCTGAAGGACGTCAAGGAACTCGCCGAAAGCCTCGGCTTCGTCGAAGGCTCGCTCAACGAGCCGGGCACCTTCGTCGTCGAGCGCGCCTTTGTCGGCTGACGGCTGATTGCGTCGGACCGGCTGCCGATCCGACGCCTTGACCATCCGGTCAAAATACCGCTGCACCCCTTTGGGTTTTTCGTCTATCTTCCGGCCCTAGGGGCTCGTGGAGCGTCGCTCCGCGGGCTATTCTTTGTCGCGCCGCGCCAGGCGGTGCCTGAGATGTTTCGCCCGCCACAGTGTCACTTGAATGCTGGGCATCAGGAGGAAAGGCAGTCAGATGAGCGGCAAGCCGCGTGAAGCCGAAATGCAGTCCTCAGCCACGGTCATGCCTCTGCCGTCTCGGCTGGCTGCGAATGCTGCGGAGGGCCACGGGATCGTGCGCAATCCCGGCATGGCGCTGGACCTGGGGTTCGTGGAATCGATGCGGAACGTCAACCGCTCGGCTTTGGAACGCCGGGTAGGCACGCTGACCAAGCGGCGTTCGATCAAGGCCGACAACCAGGCCGCCTGGCTGTTGCGCTCGATCTCGCTGATGGACCTGACGACGCTCAACTCCAACGACACCGACGAGCGCGTCCGCCGGCTCTGCGCCAAGGCTGTCTATCCGCTGCGGCGTGATCTTGTTGAAGCGCTCGGCCTGGGCGACACCGTGATCCGCCCGGCTGCGGTCTGCGTCTACCACCCGTTTGTCGCCACCGCAGTCGACGCGGTGAAGGGGACCGGCATCCATGTCGCTGCGGTGTCGACGGCCTTCCCGCATGGTCTCGCACCGCTTTCGACCCGTATCGCCGAGATCGAGGCGTCTGTTGCCGACGGTGCCGACGAGATCGACGTCGTCATTCCGCGCGGGCTGGTGTTTGGCGCCAGGTGGCAGGAACTCTACGACGAGATCAAGGCCTTCCGCGCTGCCTGCGGCGAGGCGCATCTCAAGGTCATCTTGGGCACCGGCGACCTGGCGACGTTGCGCAATGTCACGCTCGCCTCCATGGTGGCGATGATGGCGGGCGCCGACTTCATCAAGACCTCGACCGGCAAGGAGAGCGTCAACGCCACGCTGCCCGTCGGCCTCGCCATGGTCAGGGCGATCCGCGCCTATCACGAGCAGACCGGCTATCTCATTGGCTTCAAGCCCGCCGGCGGCATCTCGACGGCGAAGGTCTCGCTCGACTGGCTGGTGCTGATGAAGGAAGAACTCGGCCGGCCCTGGCTCGAGCCCGAACTGTTCCGCTTCGGCGCGTCGAGCTTGCTCACCGACATCGAGCGCCAGCTCGAGCACCATGTCAGCGGCCGTTACTCGGCCAACCACCGCCACGCCATGGCGTGAGGCTGCGCCCCTTACCCTCCCCCTTGTGGGGAGGGTCGCGCCGCAGGCGCGGGATGGGGTACAGCCCGACAGCAGACCAAGTAACTGATGTAACCGAACAACGACCCCCACCCGGCCCTTTGGGCCACCCTCCCCACAAGGGGGAGGGTAAGGGAGAGCCTCTCATGAACATCCTCGAACGATATCACGCCATGGATTATGCCCCAGCACCCGAGGCCCGCACGGAAGCCGATGCCTGGCTCTCTGCCCGCGACTTCTCGAAGGCGCTGTTCATCGCGGGCGACTGGCGCGCCGCATCAGGTGACAAGACCTTCGACACCGAAGATCCATCGACCGGCAAGCTTCTGGCCAAGGTCTCCGATGCCGGTGCTGCCGACATCGAGGCCGCGGTTGCTGCGGCGCGCAAGGCGCTGCCCAAGTGGAGTGCTGCCTCGGGTTACGAGCGCGCCAAGGTTCTCTACGCCATCGGCCGCGCCATGCAGCGTCACCAGCGCCTGTTCGCCGTGCTGGAAAGCCTCGACAACGGCAAGCCGATCCGCGAGAGCCGCGACATCGATGTGCCCTTGGCGATCCGCCACTTCATCCACCATGCCGGCTGGGCCCAGTCGCTCGATCGTGAGTTTCCAGGCCGCAAGGCAGCCGGGGTCGTCGGCCAGATCATCCCGTGGAACTTTCCGCTTTTGATGCTCGCCTGGAAGATCGCGCCCGCGCTCGCCACCGGCTGCACCGTGGTCTTGAAGCCGGCCGAGTTCACGCCGCTGACGGCGATCCTGTTTGCCGAGATCTGCGAGCGCGCCGGTGTGCCGAAGGGCGTGGTCAATATCGTCCAGGGTGGACCCGAGGCGGGAGCGGCCATCGTCAATCATGCCGGCATCGACAAGATCGCCTTCACCGGCTCGTCCGAGGTCGGCAAGACCATCCGCAAGGCGACTGCCGGTTCCGGCAAGAAGCTGTCGCTCGAACTCGGCGGCAAGTCGGCCTTCATCGTCTTCGAGGACGCCGATCTCGACAGCGCCGTCGAAGGGCTTGTCGACGGCATCTGGTTCAACCAGGGCCAGGTCTGCTGCGCCGGCTCGCGCCTCCTTGTGCAGGAAAGCGTCGCGGATGCCTTCATCGCCAAGGTCAAGACGCGCATGAGCCGGCTGCGCGTCGGCGCGCCATTGGACAAGAACACCGACATCGGCCCGCTCGTCGACCGGACCCAGCTCGACAGGGTCAGGCGCCTTGTCGAGGAGGGTGCGAGGCAAGGTGCCGTTTGCTGGCAGCCGGACCAGGACGTGCCAGCGACCGGCTACTACCACCTGCCGACGCTGGCGACGGGGGTGGCGCCGGCCAACATCCTCGCCCAGGAGGAAGTGTTCGGCCCGGTGCTCGCCACCATGAGCTTTCGCAACACCGAAGAGGCGGTCGAACTCGCCAACAACACGCGTTATGGCCTTTCCGCCTCGGTGTGGAGCGAGAACGTCAATCTGGCGCTGCATGTCGCGCCGCAGCTCAAGGCCGGCGTGGTCTGGGTCAACGGCACCAACATGTTCGACGCCGCCTGCGGCTTCGGCGGCTATCGCGAGTCAGGCTTTGGCCGCGAAGGCGGGCGCGAGGGGCTGGAGGAATATTTGGCGCCGAGCGAGCCGCATGGGCCGGTCATCAAGCCTCCGGCGGCACCGAAGGCAGCCGCGCGCGACAATGGCGAGAGCCACGGTATCGACCGCACGGCCAAGCTGTTCATCGGCGGCAAGCAGGTGCGGCCCGACGGCAACTACTCGCTGCCGGTGCTGACACCCAAGGGCAAGCTTGTCGGGGAGGTCGGCCTGGGCAGCCGCAAGGACATCCGCGATGCGGTCTCGGCGGCGCGCGCCTGCAAGGCCTGGCCGGAGGCGACAGCCTACAACCGGGCGCAGGTGCTCTATTACCTCGCCGAGAACCTGTCGGGCCGCACGGAGGAGTTCGCCGCCCGCATCTCGGAACTGACCGCTGCCAGCCACAAGGTGGCGAAGGCCGAGGTGGAAACCTCGATCGAGCGGCTGTTCTATTATGCCGGCATGGCTGACAAATTCGAGGGCAGGGTGCACCAGCCGCCGGCACGCACGGTGACGCTGGCGCTACATGAACCGGTCGGCGTCATCGGCATCGTCGCTCCCGACGAGGCCCCGCTGCTCGGGTTGGTCTCGCTCGTCGCTCCGGCACTCGCCATGGGCAACACCGTGGTCGTGGTGCCCTCGACCGCGGCGCCGCTGGTCGCCACCGATCTCTATCAGGTGATCGAATATTCCGACCTGCCGGCGGGTGCGATCAATATCGTCACCGGCCACACGGCGGAACTCTCGGCCGTGCTCGCCAAGCACGACGACGTCGACGGTCTGTGGGTCGTCGCCGAGGCCGAGACCTGCGCCAAGGCTGAAGCGGAATCGACAGGCAACCTCAAGCGCGTCTGGACCGGCCACGGCCGCAGCCTCGACTGGCCAACCGCCCAGGGCGAGGCTTTCCTGCGCCGTGCTGTCGAGGTCAAGAATGTTTGGGTGCCGTACGGGGATTAAGGCAGTAGGGGAGCAGAAAAACATCCTGCCCTACTGCCCCAATGCTCAGCTAATCTTCGAAAGCAGCATCACCAGCGTCGCCGCATCCTTGGCGGACAGCGGCGACAGCGTCTCGGTGGTAATCGTGCGCGCCAGCGGCACAAGCTGGTCGATCATCTGCCGCCCTTCGCCGGTCAGGCGCACCATCAGCCGCCGCTTGTCGACCTCGTGCTTGGCCAGTTGCACCAGCCCGCGCGCGGCGAGCCGGTCGATCACGCCCTTGACCGTCGCCGCATCCATGGCGATCAGCCCGCCGAGCTGGTTTTGCGAGGTCTCGCCGACATCGCGCAACTTGGCCAGTGCCGCGAATTGCGGCGGCGTCAGGTCGCCGATATGCGAGGCGAAGATCGCCAAATGGCGCTGGTGCGCCTTGCGCAGAATGAACCCGATCTGCCCCTGCAATTGATAGTCGCCCTCGGCTGGTTCAGGGCTCATCTCAACCCGTCCCAGGCCTTGATGTCGGAGGCCTTCAATCCACCCATGCGGTCGTGGATGCGCGGACCGCAGGTCATGACCAGCGCGAAGACGATCTCTTCGGGACGCGGGCCGTCTGGCATGCCGACTTCCATGGCGTCGAAATGGCTGCGTACATAGGCGGCGTTGATGTGCCCGACCGGCACGTCCATGCGCGCGCCGAAGCCGCCGAGTTTCTTGGCCGAAGGCACGATCGCCTTGGCCTCGCCCAGCCTTTCGCGCATGGCGTAGCCGCCGGGCACATGCCACAGCGCCCCATGTTCGAGTTCGCCCGCACTGCCGACGATGGCACCCTTGCCATAGCCGTCGATGGCCTTGGCATCGCCGCCAAGCGCCGCGATCAGCCGGTCGGTCAGCATCAGCCCGAGCGGCTTGAGATCGTCCATGGCGCTCTGCAGATCCTCGACATAGCGCCCGGCGAACGGGTTCTTCACCACCGCAAGTGCGGCCGCACGTCGTCGCGGCTCGCGGGCGGGCGGCCCACCGTCGTGGAATATCTCTTCGACGGTCACCGCAATCTTGCGGATCGGAAACTCATGCATGGCTCAGTACCCCCCTCGTGAACCGCTCAGCCGGCATGCCGCTGACACGATGTTCGCCTGCAAGGAATAGCACGGCAGTCTGGATCGACCCTTGCCGCCGCATCTGGTCGGCGGCCGCAAGCCCCGCGTCGAGCGCTCGGAAGATCTCCCGGGGCGTCAGCAAGCCGACGCCGGTGGTCGCCAGCCTGTCGCCGAGATCGCTGTCGGGTGCCAGTTCGCACGCAGGCCTGCGCACGATTGCCGGGTGGCCCGGCAGGTCGACGGCGTTGGCGATCAGCGTCGCCGCCGCGTCGGCTGCCGCTCCGTTCGCGGCAAGCACCGTCACCGCATCGGCGATGCCGAGCGAAAAGCTGCGCCCGCGCCAGCCGCTGGTGGCGATGCCGCGCACCGGGTCCTGCCAGCGGATCGTCATCCGGTCGGCGAGACCATGGCCGGTGCCGGCGATGGCCGCCGACATCTGCTGGCCAGGGGCGAGGTACAGCGCGATGTCGCCGCCATTGTTGACATAGGCCCGGCCGAGCCGTCGTCCGGCAACCATGGCCGCCAGCATCTCGTCGGCGACCGAGCCGGCGACGGCGGCCATCGGCGTGATAAACTGTTCAGCCAGTGGTGCGACCGCCGCCTCCATGCGTCGTGCCGTCGGGCCCGCGAAGCGCCGGGGGCTGGTCGAGGCCGGGCGGCGCAGCTCGGCCAGCTCTTCGACCAGTTCGGGCAAGATGGTCTGGAAACGTTCGACCGCCTGGCCGTAGGCAGCACGCAACTCGTCCTTGGCGCCGAACCCCTCGACGATCAGGTCGATCGGGCCGTGGTTGAGATGCAGCCGGCGACCGTCCGGCAGCCAGCTTGCCTGGGGTCCGTTCATGGCGATCCGTCCGGCACCGCCCGGCGCAGTTGCGCCAGCGGTGGCCAGGGATTGTCGGCACCGGCCCGGGCCTCCGCCCGCTCGTTGAAATATTCGCCGCCGCGCGCGAGCACGTCGCCGATGCTCCTGATCTCGGCCGCATGTCCGCCGAGCAACAGGTAGTCGTCCTTGCGCAGCGTGAACTCGATCGGCGCCACCAGCGCCGGGGTCGGCACATAGCCGAAGGCGCCATCCGGCACGCGTGTGACGTCGACCATCAGCGTGATGCCGCCCCCAGGCCAGACATAGACCGGCGCGCCGCCGACCGTCACATAGGTCTTCAGGCCATGGACAGAGCGGGTCAGGTTGACGGGGTTTTCGGTGACCCCGGCGCGCAGCGAGCCGCCCGCGCCGCCGACGAACAGCACGGTGCACAAAGCCGGCTCACAATTGTCCTCGATCAGCCCAACCGACTTGCGCAACCGCTCCGGGAACGGCTTTTCGACCGGTTTCAGCTCGGTATCGAGCTCGTAATAGGCGAACTGTTCGCCTGTCGTCGATACCATCAGCAGCGTAAGCCCGGGGCGGGCGCCCTTCTTGGCGTTCCAATCGCCGAGGATGGAGAGCGGGTCGGAGATACTGGTGCCGCCCCAGCCGAGCCCAGGCTCCGAGACCTTGAAATAGCGCCCAGGCGTGGATTTCCGCCCGAGGATTTTGATCCCCGTATCTTCCCAGCCCAGCACCTTGCCGGCCTGGTGTTCGGAAACGACACCGGTGATGTGATCGTCGACCACCACCACCTCGTCGACCAGCCCGCGCCATTGCGTGGCGAACATGCCGATGGCCGCCGAGCCGCAGCCGACGCGCATGCGGTGTTCGGTCTGGCCGTCGATGACCGGCGCCTTGCCGGCCTCGACGACGACGGTCGCGCCGCCGTCGATGGTCAGTTCCACCGGCTTCTTGTTGCAAAGGTCGAGCAGGGTCTCGCAGGTCACCCGTCCCTCGGATTTCGAACCGCCGGTAAGGTGGTGCACGCCGCCGAGCGACAGCATCTGCGAGCCGTATTCGCCCGTCGTCACATGGCCGACCGCCTCGCCCTGCGCGCGCACGCTCGCCGTTTCTGGTCCGAGATGGCGGTCGGTGTCGATCTTCACCTTGACGCCGCAGTAGGAGAAGATGCCTTCGGTGACGACGGTCACCAGGTCGACGCCCTCGACCTCCTGGCTGACGATGAAGGGAGCCGGCTTGTAGTCGGGGTAGGTCGTGCCGGAACCGATGGCGGTGACGAAACGCCGGCCGGTGTTGACCAGCTCGCCGTCCCAGGCCTCGCCGCCGAACGGCACCAGCGGGGCGCCGCTTTCGACCGCAAAGTCGAGCACGCGCACGGGGTCGCAGCGCACGATGCGGCTGCCGAAATTGCCGTAGCGGTCGCAGGCGCCAGTGCGGCCCTCGGCGATGTAGCACATGACAGGGCAGGCATCGCAGCGCAGCTTCTCGCCCGCCTGCCTGTCGCCGGCCTCATGTGTCTCGAAGCGTTCGGAGAGCTCGTTCATCGGCGTGCCTCCTGGATTGCCGCCAGGATGCGCGACGGCGTTGCCGGCACCTTGGTCACCAGCACGCCGGTGGCGTGGCGGATGGCGTTGAGGATCGCCGGCGCGGTCGGGATCAGCACATGCTCGCCCAAACCCTTGGCGCCGAAGGGTCCTTCCGGGTCCGGAACTTCCACCAGGATGGTTTCGATCGGCGGAACGTCGCCGATGGTCGGGATCAGGTAGTCGTGCAGGTTTTCTGTCCGGCCGGGGATGTATTCTTCCATCAGCGCCATGCCGATGCCCTGGGCGATACCGCCCTCGATTTGTCCTTCGGCGAGCAGCGGGTTGATGGCGCGGCCGACATCGTGGGCGGCGGTGATCTTGACCAGCCTGACCGTGCCCAATGCCATGTCGACCTCGAGTTCGGCGATCTGTGCGCCATAGCCGTAGACGGCATAGGGCTTGCCCTGGCCCCTGGCGTCGAGCGGCGTGGTGGGCGGGTCGTAGCTCTCTTCTGCGGCAAAGACCAAGCCGTCGTCGTCGGGCTTCAGCAGTACAAGATCGATGCGCCGTCGTTCGCCGCCTTCATGCACCAGCAGCAGGCCGCCGGGCAGCAATTGCAGCGACGCGTCTGCCGAGACATTTGCGTAGCGCAGGATCTTTTCGCGCAGCGTCCGCGCCGCCTTCTCCGCCGCCTTGCCCGAGACATAGGTCTGGCGTGACGCCGAGGTCTTGCCGGCGTCGGGCGTGATCGCGGTATCAGCGCTTCGCATGGTGAAATCGCCGAGCGGCAGGCCGAGCGCGTCGGCTGCGATCTGGGCGATCACCGTGTTCGAGCCCTGGCCGATGTCGACCGCGCCCTGGTGCAGCGCCACCTTGCCGTCTGGCGTGATGCCGAGCTTGATTGTCGAGGGGTTGGGCAGCGAGGTGTTGCCGCAGCCATACCAGCACGAGGCGATGCCGACGCCGCGCCTGACGGCATTCTGCGACGCATTGAAGGCTTCGGCGTCTGTCAGCGCGCGCCGCCACTGCGGCTCCAGTGCGGCGAGGCAGTCGATGATGCCGACGCCGGTTTCGAGACGCTGGCCGGTCACTGTTTCGGAGCCGTTTCGAAGCGTATTCTGCAAGCGAAACTGCAACCGATCGATGTCGAGCCTGTCGGCCAACTCGTCATAAAGGGTTTCCTGCATCAGCGTTGCCTGCGGCACGCCGAAACCGCGGAAGGCGCCCGACACCGGGCCGTTGGTGTGGATGGCGCGGGCATTGGCGCGATAGTTCGGCGTGGCATAGGGGCCCGATGCATGCACCGGCACGCGGTTGGCGACGGTGGGCCCGAAACTGGCATAGGCGCCGGTGTTGAAATCGCCGGCAAAGATCATCCCGCGGATCATGCCGTCGGCATCGGTGCCGATCGTCGCCTGCATCGAAGCGGGATGGCGCTTGGTGGTCGAGGCCATCGATTCCGTGCGCGTGTAGGCAAGCGCCGCCGGCCGGCCGGTCTTCAGCGCGACGAGGCCGATCAGCGGCTGCAGCGAGACATCGATCTTCGAGCCGAAGCCGCCGCCGGTCGCCGTCGGCACGATACGGACCTTGTCCGGCGCAAGGCCGAGGATGCGCGCCGTGTCGTCCCGGTCTATGTGTGGCGCCTGGGTGCAGGCGACGATGGTGAGCGTGCTGCCATCGACAAATGCATAGCCGGCTTCCGGCTCGATATAGGCATGCTCGACATAGGAGGTTTCGATGCTGCCGGAAACGACGACAGCCGCGTTGGCGAGGGCCGTTTCGGGATCGCCGCGCTCGACCACGCCTTGCACGAGGAGATTGTCCGGCCGGCTGGCGTGGATCAGCGCAGCCCCCGTCGCCTGTGCCGCGACAGGCTCCATCGCTGCCGGCAATTCGCGCCATTGCACCGGGAACCTGGCGAGGTCCAACTCGCGGGCGGCCCAGCCCTCGCAGGCCACCAGCGCCACCGCTTCGCCGCGGAACCGGGTCTCGCCCTCGGCCAGCGCCGGCTGGTCGGCGAAGGGCGGGATGACGCCGAAGCAGTTGATCCCGGGAATGTCGGCGGCAGTGAAAACGGCTGTGACACCGGCATTGTCGGCGACATAGGCGTCGAGGTCGCCGAAGCTGAATGCTGCGCGGTGATGTGGCGAACGGACGACCAGCACGGACAGCGCATCCGGTGGGAACGAGTCGGCACCGAATTTTTCGGCGCCGGTCACCTTTGCCACGCCGTCGAGCCTGACCGGCGAGGCGCCGACCGCATGGCCTGCTGGCGGGAGGCGCAAGTCGAAATGCTTGGATGACATACCCCCCTCTGGCCTGCCGGCCATCTCCTCAAGGGGGGAGATTAGCCAATCGCTGCCGTTGGAGCTGCCGATCTCCCCCCTTGAGGGGGAGATGGCCGGCAGGCCAGAGGGGGGTGCCACAAAGCAATGAGCCTCCATCACCGCTGCCACGATCTTGCGGTAGCCGGTGCAGCGGCACAGAACGCCGCCCAGCGCGTCCTGCACCTCGGCTTCGCCAGGAGACGCATTGCGTTCGAGCAGTGCGGTGGCAGCCACCAGGATTCCAGGCGTGCAGATGCCGCATTGTGCGGCGCCATGCGCCAGCAACGAGGCCTGGAGCGCGGACAGGCCGTCGCCGCCCAGGCCCTCGACCGTGCGCACGGCAGCGCCTTCCACCGAAGCCGTCGGCAACAGGCAGGCGCAGACCGGCTCGCCGTCGAGCATCACGGTGCAGGCGCCGCAGTCGCCGGCATCGCAGCCGACCTTGGTGCCGGTGAGCCCGAGTTCGTCGCGCAGGACCGATGACAGTCGCCGCATCGGCGCCGCCGATACCGACACCGGCGCGCCGTTGACGGTGAAGCTGATCGGCGCGCGGTCGTTTTTCATGCCGCCGCCCGTCTCTCGCTTGCGCCGGCAGCCTGCAGAAGCGCACGCGCCACGATTTCCCGCGCCGCGCCTCGCCGATAGGCCGCGCTGCCGCGCACGTCGTCGATCGGCGTCAACTCGTCGAAGGTGACGCTGCCGACGATCCTTTCGATGAACTCCGGTGGCTGGCCGGCCAAATCGCGCTCGAGCCGATGCAGCCGCTGCGCCACCGCCGAACACGAGCCCACCGCGACCGCTGCAGCGGCAATGCGTCCTTCACTGTCGAAGGCGACCCGCGCCGCTGCCATGGCGATCGAAATTACCAGGTAGCGCCGCGCCCCGAGCTTGTAGAAGGCCGAGCTGCCGGCGGTTGCCGCCTTGGGAATCCGCACCGCTGTCACCATCTCGTCGTCCCGCAGGATGGTTTTGCGGTTGCCGAGGATGAAATGGTCTAGCGGAACTATCCGCGTTGCGTGCCGTGATCGCAACTCGACCTCTGCGTCGAGCACCAGCAACGCCGGAACACCGTCTGCCGCTGGCGAGGCGTTGCAGATGTTGCCGGCGACCGACGCCACGTTCTGGATCTGGATCGAGCCGATTTCGCGCGCCGCCTGCTTCAGCGCATCGAAGGCGGGAGGCAGCGGGGTGCGCAGCAGCTCCGCCCAGCTTGTCCGGGCTGCGATGACGAAATGGCTGTCGGTCTCGGCGACGCCGCGCAGCGCGGCGATGCCGTTAATGTCGATGACATCTTGCTGCAGGGGGCGACTGCCGAGGGCGGGGTAAAAGTCGGTCGCTCCCGCCACAATGCGCCACGACCCTTCGCTGAGCAGCGCGAGCGCTTCTTCGAGCGTCTTGGGTTTCGCGTAACGGGTCACGCAATGCCTCCCGGCATGTCGCCGGACAAAACTCATTCGCATGCAAATGATAACTCGCTGCGACCTTTTGTCAAAGCCCGTAACGTTGGGTGAGGGTGGTCCTCATGAACTGCAACGGCCAGTTTGGCGGTTGACGCGGGCGGCCATCTGGCCGAGTTTCGGCGCTCGCCAAGACGGCGGTCCCACTCGACGCAGGTTTGATGGAGGCTCCATGGCTGGTGATGCGCTCATCGTCATCGACATACAGAACGATTTTTGCCCCGGCGGCGCGCTTGCCGTGTCAGGCGGCGACGAGATCATGCCACTGGTCAACGATCTCATCCGCAACACCGAGCATGTGCTGTTGACGCAGGACTGGCACCCGGCAGGCCATTCCAGCTTTGCCTCCAGCCACCAGGGCAGGCAGCCGTTCGAGTCCATCGACATGCCCTACGGCGCCCAGACGCTTTGGCCCGACCATTGCATCCAGGGCAGCAAGGGTGCCGATTTCCATTCCGGCCTCGCCTGGGCAAAGTCCGAGCTGGTCATCCGCAAGGGCTTCCGCGCCGGCATCGACAGCTATTCGGCCTTCTTCGAGAACGATCATCTGACGCCGACCGGCCTTGCCGGCTATCTCAACGAGCGCGGCATCGACTCGATCACGCTGGTAGGTCTTGCGACCGATTTCTGCGTGGCCTATTCGGCGCTCGATGCGGTCAGGCAGGGGTTTGCGACGACGGTGCGGCTCGATGCCTGCCGCGCGATCGATCTCGGCGGCTCGCTCGACATCATGATCGGAAAGATGCGCGACGCCGGCGTCAAGCTCGTTTGAGCATTGGCGATCGCGTACTGGATAAACCGGCGTTTGCGTCGGCTTGAGGGGACGAAATGAAACTCTTGCATATTGCTGCAGCTCCCTTGGCGCTGTTCGGGCTACTGCTGACCGCCGGTTCGGCTTTTGCAGCGGAAGCTGGATTGCCCGGTGCCGCGATGTCGTTGTGGTGGGCGCTGCCTTTTGCCGGCTTGCTGCTTTGCATTGCCACTGGGCCGCTGCTCTATCCCCACGTCTGGGAGCACCACTACGGCAAGATCACAGCCCTCTGGGCGGCCCTCGTCGTCGTGCCGATGGCGATTGCGTTCGGCACGGCTGTCTCCGCCGAGGCGGTGCTGCATGCGCTGCTGCTCGAATACATGTCCTTCATCATCCTGCTGTTCGGGCTGTTCACCATCGCCGGCGGCATCCTGGTCGCCGGCAACATCCATGGCACGCCCATGGTCAATGGTGCGCTGCTGCTGATAGGTGCTGCGCTTGCCTCGGTGGTCGGCACGACAGGCGCCTCGATGATCCTGATCCGCCCGATCATCCGCGCCAACGACAACCGGCCGTTCAACGCCCATGTCGTCGTCTTTTTCATCTTCCTGGTGTCCAACATCGGCGGCTCGCTGACCCCGCTCGGCGACCCGCCACTGTTCGTCGGCTTCCTCCGAGGCGTCGATTTCTTCTGGACCACGGCCAATCTGTGGCGCGAGACGCTGTTCGTCGGCGGCATCGTGCTCGCTACCTTCCTCGCACTCGACTGGTTCCTGCACAGCCGCGAGCAGGGCCAGCCCAAGATCAAGGACCCGACGCCGGACTCCAAGGTCCGCATCCGCGGCGTCGCCAACATCGTCCTGCTGGGCGGTGTCATCGGCGCCATCCTGCTGTCGGCTTCGTGGAAGCCCGGCATCGCCTTCACCATCCAGGGTGTGCATGTCGAACTGCAGAATCTCGTCCGCGACGCCATCATCGTGGTGCTTGCGCTCGTCTCGCTGCGCATCACCCGCAAGGAGTACCGTGCCGCCAACGGCTTCAACTGGGGCCCGATCCTTGAAGTGGGCAAGCTGTTTGCCGGCATCTTCGTCTGTATCGTGCCGGTCATTGCCATTCTGCGGGCAGGGGTCGACGGTGCCTTTGCGCCATTAGTGTCGATGGTCACCGGGCCGACTGGCGCACCCAACGACCTCGCCTATTTCTGGCTCACCGGCATACTGTCGTCCTTCCTCGACAATGCGCCGACCTATCTCGTGTTCTTCGAGCTGGCCGGCGGCGATCCCAAGGAGCTGATGACCACGTTTGCCTCGACGCTGGCGGCGATCTCGGCGGGCGCGGTGTTCATGGGCGCCAACACCTATATCGGCAACGCGCCCAACTTCATGGTCTATGCCATTGCGCGCGAGAGCGGGGTCAGGATGCCCGGCTTCTTCGGCTACATGCTGTGGTCGGGCGCGGTGCTGATCCCGACCTTCCTGATCGCCGGCTTCGTGTTCTTCGGGTGAGGGGCAGCTCCCCCTCATCCGGCCGCTGCGCAGCCACCTTCTCCCCGTTGGGAGAAGAGGTTGGCGGTGACCTTTCAGAGCTCCTCTCCCCAGCGGGGAGAGGTCTGCCGAGCGAAGCGGAGGCAGGGCGAGGGGGGCTCTACCCCACGCCGACATAGCGCCTGACCAGCGCCGGATCGTCGCGCAGCCGTGCGACGTCCACCGTCTCGCGGTTGCGGCCGTTCTCGATGAAGGCGACACGGTCGGCTACGGACAAAACCGCATCCACCCGCTGTTCCACCAGGATGGTCGAAACCCCGCGCTCGCGTAAGCCGGCCACCGTCTCGCGGATCCTGGCGATCATCGACGGCATCAGCCCCTCGGTCGGTTCGTCGAGCAGCAGCACCTCGGGTTCGAGGCACAGCGCACGCGCCATCGCCAGCATCTGCTGTTCGCCGCCCGACAGTGTGCCGGAGCGCTGCTTCAGCCGGTCGCGCAACAGCGGAAACAGGTCGAGCACGCTTTCCCGCACCGCCTTGCCCTTTTTGCGCGTCATCAGGCCGATCTCGATGTTCTCGGCGACGGTCAGTTCGGCAAACAGGCGGCGGCCTTGCGGCACGTAGGCGACGCCCGCCTTCGGCACCTCATGCGCCGGCAGTTCCGTAAGTTCGCGCGCGCCCAGTTTGATGGAGCCGGCGCGGGCCGGCACCAGACCCATGATCGCCTTCAGCGTCGTCGTCTTGCCGGCACCGTTGCGACCGAGCAGGCACAGCACTTCGCCCTTGCGCAGTTCCAGGTCGAGCCCATGTAGCACCTGCACTTCGCCGTAGAAGCAATCGAGGCCGCCGATCGTCAGCGCCGCGCTCATGCGCTGGCCTCCTGCGCGGTGCCGAGATAGGCTTCCTGCACGGCCGTGTTGGCGCGGATTTCGGCCGGGCTGCCCTCGGCCAGTATCTTGCCGGCATTGAACACAGTGATGCGCCGGGCCAGCTCCATCACGACCTGCATGTTGTGCTCGATCAGCAGCACTGTGGCGTCCCTGGCGATCTCGCGCACCAGGGCGATGAAGCTATCGATCTCGCCGTCCGAAAGGCCCTGCGTCGGCTCGTCGAGGATGAGCAGGCGCGGCTTGAGCGCCAGTCCCATCGCAACTTCCAGCAAGCGCTGGTGGCCGTAGGCCAGCGCGCCGGCTTGCTCATGCGCCCGGCTGGTAAGCCCGACGCGTTCCAGCGCCTCCATCGCACCCTGTCGCACCGCGCCGCGCGATCTGCCGTCGGTCAATGTCCGCTGCACCGGCAGGGCCACGTTCTCGTAGGCGCTGAGATTGGCGAACACGCTGGTGATCTGGAACGTGTAGGCGATGCCGCGCCGCACCCTGAGATGCGCCGGCATGTCGGTGATGTCCTCGCCGTCGAACACGATGGTTCCCGCACTCGGCGCATAGCGCCCGCAGACGAGGTTGACAAAGGTCGTCTTGCCGGCGCCATTGGGACCGATCACCGCCCGGATCTCGCCTGGCTCGATCGAGAAATCGACATTGTCGACGGCGCGCAAGCCGCCGAAGTGACGCGACAGTCCTTTCGTCGTCAGAAGCGGCGTCATGGCAGCCACCTGAGCCAGCGTTCGCGGAGTGTGCCGAGCACGCCCTTGCGGAAATAGAGCACCAAAAGGATCAGCACCGCGCCGACCACCAGCATGTAGGCCGAGGTGTAGCCGCTGGTGATGTCGATGACGTAGTACATGAACAGCGTGCCGATCAGCGGCCCGAGCGTCGTTGCGGCACCGCCGAGCAGTGCCCAGAGCAGCGGCAGGATCGAATATTGCACCGAAGCGAAGGTCGAGCCGACATAGCCGAACAGCAGCGCGTAGGCGGCGCCCGCTGCCGCGCAGATAACGCCCGATATCACCACCGCCGTAAGCTTGTTGGCGAAGGTGTCGTAGCCGAGCATCCTGGTCCGCTCCTCGTTTTCGCGGATGGCGACCAGCACGCGGCCGTGGCGCGAGCGTACGATGGCGAGCGTGGCGAACAGGGCTGCAGCAAACAGCGCCACCGCCAGCAGGTAGCGCGTGGTTGGGTTGGTCAGGTCGAGCGTTGCGGTGCCGAGCGTGATCCGCCGCGCCTGCTGCTGCAGCACCAGCCCTTCGTCGCCGCGCGTCCATTCGCCGAAATAGAGCGTGGTGAGGTAAAACACCTGGGCGAACATCATCGTCACGATCATGAACGCGACGCCCGACGTCCGGAGCGCCAGCAGGCCGATGACCAGCGACACGACAAGGCCTGCACTGACCCCGCCGGCAAAGGCCGGCACGACGCCCCAGCCGAGATGGTAGAGTGGCAGGCCGGCGCCATAGAGCCCTGCGGCGAAGAACATGGCATGGCCGAGGCTGAGCAGCCCGACATAGCCGAACAGCAGGTTGTAGCCCATGGCGAAGACGGCGAGCACCAGCACCCGCGCCAGCACGCCATGATGATATTCGGGCAGTACGAAGTTCAGCGCGACGAGCAGGGCTATCACCGCCACATGCAACGCGTAGACCTTTGCCGTCGCTTCGCCTCCGATCATTTCGCTGCCGTTCCGAACAGGCCTTGCGGCCGGAACACCAGCACCATGGCGACGACGAGCGTGGCGATGATCTTGGCCAGCGTCGGCGAGAAGAACACCGAGATGATGCCGTCGGACACGCCGATCAGAAGGGCGGCAATGACCGTGCCGCGCAGCGAGCCGAGCCCGCCGATGATGACGACGATGAACGATAGCAGCAGAGGGTCGAGCCCCATCAGGTAATGTGCCTGCTGGATCGGCACGATCAGCACGGCGGCGATCGCGGCGAGCATGGCGCCGAGCGCGAACACCGCGCCATAGACGCGTCCGACTGGGATGCCGAAGGCCTGCGCCGTCTCGCGGTCATACTGCGTCGCCCGCATCACCAGCCCGATGCGCGTGCGCGTCAGCACGAACCAGGTAGCGAGCAGCAACAGCGCCGAGGCCGCGATGATCGAAAGCTTGTAGCCGGAATAGCCAAACCAGGGCAGCTGGATGCGGTAGTTGAACGGCGGCGCCACCGGCCGCGCCTCGGGACCGTAGAAGGTCAGCGCCAGCTGCTGGATGATGTAGAGTAGGCCGATGGTGGCGACGATGGTTGCTTCCGGGTTGTATTCGACGCGGCGCAGCACCAGCCGCTCCGACACCCAGGCGACGGCGCCGACGATCAGCGGTGACACCACCAGAGCGACCGCGAAGCCAAATGCGGGATGGCCGGTGAGTGTGGTGGTGATCGCCCAGGCCAGAACGGCGCCCAGCATGAAGAACTCGCCATGGGCGACGTTGACGATGCGCATCACCCCGAACACCAGCGACAGCCCGAGCGCCGTCAGTGCCAGCACCGCCGAGGTGACCAGGCCTTCAAGCGTGGCGAGCAGGAGATGCGGGAAGAAGGCCATTCAGGTGCGGCGTCCTTACCCTCCCCCTTGTGGGGAGGGTGACCGCGAAGCGGTCGGGTGGGGTACAAAGGCTCAGTTAAGCGGTTGGCGACCCCCACCCCGGCGCTTCGCGCCGGCCCTCCCCACAAAGGGGGGTGGGGTGCCGCACCCTCACAGCGGCTGCGTCGTGTAATCACCTTCGGGCTCGTACATGCCGTCCTCGATCGACGTCCGGTGGACGACGTTGAGCTTGCCGCCCTCGACCTTGGAGATGTTCTGGTGGCCGAAGACCTGGTGGATCTTGCCGTTGAACTTCTTGTCGCCCTGGGGATGCTCGGGGCCTTCCTTGAATTCGGTCAGCGCCTCGGTCGCCTCGACCAGCTTGGCGCGGTCCTCCGGCCCCTTGTAGCCCGAATCCTCCATCGCCTTCTTGATGACGTAGAGCGTTTCCCAGCAGCCGAACATGTGGGCGGCGGTCGATACGTCCTTGGCGTCGCTGGTCGAAGCGCCGTTGTCGTCGATGCCGACGGCCGCGCGATAGGCCTTCTGCGCCTCGCTGTCATTGGCCTGGGCGTAGCGCGGCGAACCTTCCCAGAAATGGCTGCCGTCGAGGAACTCGAGGCCCGGGCTGTTGATGTCGACGGCTTCGAGCGAGTCGATGAAGCCGAACAGCTGCGGCTTGTTGGAGCCGTAGAACTCGCCGAGTTCCTTGACGAAGGTCAACACGCCCGGCCCGACCATGACGTGGTACAGCACCTCGGTGTCGGCGGGAATCTGCGGCAGGTATTTGGTGAACGAGCTTTCGGTCGGCGGGATCGGGATCTGCGCCACCACCTCGCCGCCCTGCGCCTTGATGGCGGGGGCGAAATAGTCGCGGTGATCGTAGCCGAAGGCATAGTCCGGATAGATCATCGTCACCTTCTTGCCGAGGTTGGCGGCGACCCAGGGCGCGACCGACGTGACCTGCGAGCGCACGTCGGTGATGCCGGGCTGGAAGACCCAGCGGTTCAGCTTGCCCGAGGCGACATGGTAGCCTTCGCTGACGACGTAATAGGGGATCTTGAGCTCGCCGGCGGTCGGCGCCGAGCCGACGACGACATGGGAAAACAGCGTGCCGAAGACGATGTCGGTCTTGTGCTGGGAGGCGAACTTGCCGACCACTTCGGCGCCGCGCTTGGGATCGGTGCCGTCGTCCTCGACGATGATCTCGACCGGACGGCCGTTGATGCCGCCGGCATCGTTGATCAGCTTGACCGCGGCGTTGGTGGTCTTTTCGTACCAGCGGCCATAGGCGGCGCCGATGCCGGTGCGGTGGGCCTGGAAGCCGATCTTGATCGGCGCCGACGACTGCGCCTGCGAATAGCGCACGAAGCCCGGTGCGGCCATCAGGCCGGCGCCTGCGGCCAGACCCTTGAGTGCGGTGCGGCGCGTGACGCCACTCTTGCCGAGGTCGAAGAAGCGTTTGCTGTCAGTCATGCCCTATCCCCTTGCCGTGCGTTTTGACCAACGTTCGTGTGGATGTGAAGCCCTTCGCCCAGGAACCAAGAACCGGGCGAAAAATCGCATGTATACAAACTAGATCACCAATCCCCGGAGGTGGCAATAGTTGCTTCCCCAAGGTCAAAACCAGCTGCATTTGCACTATCCGGCCGTGGCTGTCGAGAGCAGCCAGAGGCCGAAAACCGTGTAGCCGATCATCAGCAAGGTCAGCGGCAACTGGCTCAGCGAGGCGCGGGTCGCGGATGGGTGCAGCCGCCAGGCGAACAGGTGGGCGACAAGCACCGCCAGCACGTGTCCGCCGACGATGATCGCCGCCTGGAGGTTCCATAAAAGCCAGGCGGAATTCGCGCCCATGGCGATGCCGGCCTCGACCGGCATGTGCGCCGTGCCGAACAGGTTCCAGCCCAGCGCGAACGGGTCCGACAGCGCCACCAGCGCGTATTGCCCGTTGACCAGCAGCGCCGTCAGGTAGTGCGAGAAATGATAGGCGAGCGCGATCGGAACGATCGACCAGACAAACAGGCCGGCGGATTTGTGGAGGGGCTGTGTGCTGCGAACCAGCCGTTCGCCGACAAGGACGGCGAGCAAGCCGATGGCGGCAAGCAGGATAAACATCGCCGCCAAGCCAAGGCTGTTGGTGGCGACAAGTGCTGAGCGGCCGGGCAGTTCGAGCGGGTTGACGCCATTGAGGCCAAGCCAGAAGAAGGTCTTGGAAAAGCCGTCAAAGGACACCGAAGCCAGTGTCGCGAGCAGGAAAAGCGCGCCCGAGGGCGGCAGCGGCTCGGCCTCGTTGAGCTTGGCACCGGGCCAGCACAAGGCAAGGCGCAGGCGGGAGCCGTCCTGATTGCCGTCGACGATGCCGAAGCGCGCGATCATGGCAAAGAACGCCGACAAGAACTCGCCCTGTCGGCTCCAGCGCTCGAAGCCGAAGGCGAGCATGGCGGCGAAGGAGAACAGCCAATAGGTGCTGGCGGCGATGGCGAGGCGCGCCGGGTCGTCCGGGGCGGGGTAGATCAGCTCGAACCAGGCAAAGGCGAAGAACAGGATGAAGGCCGGCCAGTAGCCGACCCAATCGGGCAGGCGCAGCGGGCTGTCGCCCCCGGCCTTGGCGCCGAATGCTCGACTGACCAGGCGATACGGCCCGTACCATGGGTTGAGCCAATGCCACAGATTGCCGAACAGGCCCTGGGCCAGCGTCAGCCCGACCCAGAGCAGTGTCCAGATCGTCAGCGGCAGCGGGTTGGACAGCGGATCGCGCGAGCCGATGAACCCGGCGGCGACAAGAGTTGCGAAGACGGCGAAGGACACGAGGCTGACAGGCAGCCGCAGGTCGGGGATCGAACCGAGCGGCAAACGCCGGCGCCAGAAGGCTGTCAGCCGCTCCGGTGGCAGCAGCGCCAACACCAGGAAAGATGCTGCCACGGCCAATGCTGCGCCGGCTATGTAATGGCCGGTCGGCAACAGCAGGACATGGCCGCGGTCGGAGGCATGGGCGAGGGCGGGCAGGGTTTGCGATGCGGTTATGGCGCATGCGGCGAGCATCGCCGCCGCGCTGCGCCGAATGGTCATGGCTATGTTGGTTCCCCGCATCACGCTCCCGATGTGCCATATGGCTTGGGTCGCGGGAAGGGCAGGTCGCGCGCTTCCGCCTCGCCCGGTGTTCTTGCCCCGCTCAGTCGCCTCGGCTTTCACCGCCTTGGGGCTCATCACCCAGCAGGAAATCCGACCTCCCGCCAGCCCGGCACCGGCGCTTTCGCCCGCTGTCTGGTGCCACGCGGAATGGTTACAGATGGTGACAGTTTGCGCTTGGTGGGCCATTCCATTCTGGACCGCAGCGGCAACTGCCGCGTCACGGCATGGATCCCCGGGTCTCCGCACGTCGCTTCGCTCCTGCTCCGCCCGAGGATGACGAAGGCATCCGGCTTCGCGGCCAATCGTCAACCGTCAGAGATTGGTAAGTCGACGGAATTGTTCCTCGTCTTATCCGCCAGTGTCCTGGCATTCTCTGCTAATTGCAAATTTCGGCGACTAGCCGAAAGCCAGCATGCCTCGTCATCCTCGGGCGGAGCAGGAGCGAAGCGACGTGCGGAGACCGGGGGATCCATGCCGTGACGCGGCAGTTGCCGCTGCGGTGCAGAAAAGCCCGAAGCGACCAAGCGTGGAAAAACCCTCCACCTTCGATGGGACCAGCCCGAGCTGCCCCCCAAACCCGGCTTAAACCTTCACCAACTGTTCCACCCGATCCTTCTCGCCGAAGATGCGGAGGTAGCGGGCGATTTCCTTTTTGTCGCCGGTGGCCTTGGCCGGGTTGTCGGAGAGCTTGACCGCGGGGCGGCCGTTGGCCTCGGTGACCTTGCAGACCAGCGAGATGGCGTTCAGCCGGTCGGTTTCCTTGGGCGCGCAGCCCTCGAAATCGTTGGTCAGGTTGGTGCCCCAGCCGAAGGACATGCGCACCTTGCCCTCGAAATGGCGGTAGGTCTCGATGATGGTGTCGACGTCGAGGCCGTCGGAGAAGATCAGCAGCTTCGAGCGCGGGTCCTGGCCTTTCTTGCGCCACCACTCGATGATGCGCTCGCCGCCCTCGATCGGCGGGGCGCTGTCGGGGCGGAAGCCGGTCCAGTCGGCGACCCAGTCGGGCGCGTCGCGCAGGAAGGCGGCCGTGCCGAAGGCGTCGGGCAGGACGATCAGGAGATTGCCGCCATAATAGCGCTGCCAGTCGCGCAGCACCTTGTAGGGTGACTGCTTGAGCTCGTCCTCGCTGTTGGCGAGTGCCGCATAGACCATCGGCAGCTCATGCGCGTTGGTGCCGAGCGCCTCGAGGTCGGTGTCCATCGCCAGAAGCACGTTGGAGGTGCCGGTGAAGGCCTCGCCGATGCCCTCCTTGAGTGCTTCGACGCACCAGCGCTGCCACAGGAACGAGTGGCGGCGGCGGGTGCCGAAGTCGGAGATCTTGATCTCGGGCAGCATCTTCAGCTGCTCGGTCTTGTCCCACATCTTGGCCTTGGCGCGAGCATAAAGCACGTCGAGCGCGAAGGGGCCAAAGGCCTTCATCGCCGAGCGCGAGCGCAGTTCGTTGATGATGGCGAGTGCGGGGATTTCCCACATCGAGGTCAGCACCCACGGGCCGGCGAAGGTCAGTTCGTACTGGCCGTCTCGCTTTTCGAGGTGATAGGGCGGCAGCTGGAAATTCTCGAGCCAGGCGAGGAATTCAGGCTCGAAGATCTGCTTGCGCCCATAGAAATTGTTACCGCCGAGCCAGATCATCTCCTTCTTGGAGAAGCGCAGGGTGCGGGCATGGTCGAGCTGTTCGCGCAACTCGCCCTCGTCGATCTCCTCGGCGAGCTTGACCGACGTCGCGCGGTTGATCAGCGAGAAGGTGGCGTCGACCTTGGGGTGCATGCCCCAGATCATCTGCAGCATCAAAAGCTTGTAGAAGTCCGTGTCGAGCAGCGAGCGGACGATCGGATCGAGCTTCCAGGTGTGGTTGTACACCCGCCGTGCAATGTCGGTCCTGGCCATGCCGCTTCATCCTCCTTGGCGCATCCGCCCAGTCGGGCAGGCGCGCGCCGCATCCTCGCTGTTAGCATTGGGATATAGCGCGGGGGCGATCAAGGCGCAGGCGAGAAAAAAGCAGCCTTGGCCCTATGGTTGCATCGGCCGAACAAGAAAGATGAGGCAGCCCTAATGCTTAGCCGGTCGCCGTTGCTTTCTGCCCGCGGCGCTTGCGGATACTGATCTGGCCGGTGACGGCCTGTTCGGTGCGCGCCGGCAGCTCCTCGCGTTGGGCGAACAGCCAGTCGATGAAGACCTGGGCGATCGGCGCCGATTTCACCTCGTTGCGGCAGACGACGTAGAAGGCATCGACCGCCGGCACCGACAGGTTGAACGGCGTCACCAGCTGTCCCCTGGCGAGCATGCTCGACGCGGTGACGCTGTCGCCCAGCGCCAGGCCGTGGCCGTGGACCGCGGCTTCGGTGGTCAGGCTCGCGCCCGACATGTGGTGTTGCTGCACCGGACGGACGTCGAGCGCATCGGCGGCTGCCAGCCAGGTGTGCCATTCGCGGCCGTCGTCTGCATGCAAAAGCACGTGGTCCGCAAGGTCGCGGACGCTGCGGATCGGCCGGTTGTTGATCAGCGTCGGGCTGACGACGGGAAACAGCTCCAGCGTCGACCATTTTTTCAGCCAGCAGTCGGTCCAGCTGCCGTCGCCATAGAGCACGCAGACATCGACGTCCGGCGCATGGATGTCGCGGGGATCGTTGGAGGCGTTGAGGCGCAGGCTGATGCCGGGATATTGCGAGGTGAAGCCGCCGACACGGGGCACCAGCCAGAGCGACAGCAGCGCCGGCACGCAGCTGACCGTCAGCTTGCCCGAACTCGTCGGCCGCGTCATGCGCGCGGTGGCCGAGGCGATGCTTTCGAAGGCACTGGTCACCGCCGGCAGCAGCTCGGCGCCCTGCGGGGTCAGCTTCAGCCGCGAGCCGGCGCGCTCCAAAAGCTTGACCTTGAGCGTTGCCTCCAACGCTCGGATCTGGTGGCTGATGGCGCCATGGGTGACGTTGAGCTCGCCTGCCGCCTTGGTCAGCGAGCCATGGCGTGCGGTCGCCTCGAAGGCGCGCAGCGGGTTCAGCGGGGGCAGGCGCCGGGACATGAAATCTCCGTGTGGAGTGGCGTCGCACTGTGAGAAATTCTCACACCGAAGACCTTAACATTATCAATTGCTATTTCAACGGCGCTGCCGGAAACTCACCGCAATAACAACCAAAAAGCATGCGGGGAACACGAGATATCAGGCTGACCGCCGGGAGCGGACGGCCGCAGGCGATCGTTCCCGCATTGCGACTTTTGAGGAGGCAATCATGGGTTTCGACGTCAACAAGCTTGCCGAGCTGCGCCAGAAATATGGCGAAGGCCACGGCGGCGATCTGTTCGACCCGAAGTTTCGCCGCGTCGCCGACAAGATCTTCAACAAGGCCGGAACCCGGCTGGCGCCCTATTCGGGCGTACCGACGTTCCTGACAGCCCCCTATCTCCAGGTCGACAACGACAATCCCGATTTCGGCGACCTTCAGGTCGCGATGATCGGAGTGCCGATGGATCTCGGCGTCACCAACCGTCCGGGTTCGCGTTTCGGCCCGCGCGCGCTGCGCACCATCGAGCGCATCGGGCCTTACAATCACGTGCTCGACTGCGCCCCGGTGCAGGAGCTGCGCGTGGCCGACATCGGCGACGTGCCATTCCGCAGCCGCTACCGGCTCGAGCTCAGCCATGAGGACATCGAGCGCCGCATCGGCCAGGTCGTCGATGCCGGCGTGGTGCCGCTGTCGGTCGGCGGCGACCATTCGATCACCCATCCGATCCTCAAGGCCGTCGGCAAGAAGCGCCCGGTCGGCATGATCCACATCGACGCCCATTGCGACACCGGCGGCGCCTACGACCTGACCAAGTTCCACCATGGCGGCCCGTTCCGTAACGCCGTGCTCGACGGCGTGCTCGACCCGACCCGCGTCATCCAGATCGGCATCCGCGGCTCGGCCGAATATCTGTGGGAGTTCTCCTACGAGTCCGGCATGACCGTCATCCACGCCGAGGAGATCAGTGGCATGGGCATCCCGGCGGTCATCGAGAAGGCCAAGAAGATCGTCGGCGACGGCCCGACCTATCTATCCTTCGACATCGACAGCCTCGACCCGGCCTTCGCCCCCGGCACCGGCACGCCCGAGGTGGGCGGGCTGACGACGCGTGAAGTGCTGGAGATCGTTCGTGGCCTCAAGGGCCTCAACCTTGTCGGTGGCGACGTCGTCGAGGTGGCGCCGCAATATGATTCAACCACCAACACCGCGCATGCCGGCGCCCAGGTGCTGTTCGAGATACTGAGCCTGATGCTGTTCAGCCCCTTCGTCACTGGCAAGGATGCTTGATCACAGCAATTTCGACTGGCCGCTGTTTGGGAAGCGGCGGCCAGGTGCTAACGCGACTGTTCAACAAACAAACATTCCAGAGGGAACCACGACATGAACATCAAGACGCTTCTGCAATCGACGGCAGCGGCCCTGCTTGTCGCAGGCACCGCCATCTTCGCCGTGCAGCCCGCCAATGCCGACGCGCTCGAAGACATCGCCAAGGCCGGCCAGGTCAATGTCGGCGTCTTCGCCGATTTCCCGCCCTTCTCCTCGGCCAGCGCCGACATGAGCCTCAAGGGTTATGACATGGATGTGGCGCAGGCCATCGCCGACGCGCTCAAGGTCAAGCTCAACCCGGTACCGGTGACCGGCCAGAACCGCATTCCCTACCTGACCGACAAGCGCGTCGATTTGCTGATGAGCGTCGGCTACTCCAAGGAGCGCGAGCAGGTCATCGACTTCGCCGCCGCCTATGCGCCCTACTACATCGCCGTGATTGGCCCCGCTGAGCTCAAAGTCGCAGGCAAGGAAGACCTCGCCGACAAGTCGATCGCCGTCAACCGCGGTACGCTCGAAGACACCTCGCTGACCGAGGCCGCACCTGCTGGTGCCGACATCAAGCGCTTCGACAACTACAACGCCGTCATCCAGGCTTTTATCTCGGGCCAGACGCAGCTGATGGTGGTTGGCAATGACGTCGGCGCCCAGGTGTTGGCCCGCCAGGAGGCGCTGAAGCCGGAACAGAAGTTCCAACTCCTGACCTCGCCGTCGCATATCGGCCTCAACAAGAACGAGGAAGGCCTGAAGAAGGTCATCAACGACACTGTGGCGGCGATGCTCGCCGACGGCCGGCTCTCGAAATCGTCCGAGGCGTGGCTGAAGGTTCCGCTCAACCCCGAAAACCTCAAGGATTGATCGGTGGGCTACAGCCTCGACTTCGGCTGGCTTGAAGGGGCTGCGGGCGCAATCGCCCGCGGTGCCGCCATGACGGTCTTTTTGATCGTGGTGACGACGATTGCCGGCACGCTGATCTCCGTGCTGGCCGCCGCCGGCCGCCGCAGCGGGCCGAAATGGCTTAAGCGCGCCATCACTGTCTATGTCGAGGTGATCAGGAACACGCCGTTCCTGGTGCAGCTGTTTTTCATCTTCTTCGGCCTGCCGAGCCTCGGCATCCGGCTCGACCCGATCGTCGCCGCCATCCTGGCGATGACGCTCAACATGGCGGCCTATACCACCGAGATCGTCGGCGCCGGCCTCGATGCGGTGCCGAAAGGCCAGCGCGAAGCGGCCGCTGCTTTGGGCTTGCGGCCGCGCCAGGTCTTCGTCAAGATCGTGCTGCCGCAGGCGCTGAAGGTCATCTTTCCCGCCCTGACGAGCCAGATCGTGATCATGATGCTCGAGTCTTCGGTCGTGTCGCAGATCGCAGTCAGTGAACTCACCTACGAAGCCGATATGCTGCAGGCGCGGACCTTCCGTCCCTTCGAGACCTATTTCGTCGTGGCGATGATCTATCTCGGTCTTTCGATACTGCTGCGCCGCCTGCTTGTCGGCGTCGGCCGCCGCACGCTCTCGGCAGGTGTGACATGATCGAGTTCACCTTCTGGGACATCCTGCGCAACCTGGTCTTCGCCACGCGCTGGACGGTGCTTTTGTCGATCGCGGCCTTTGTCGGCGGCGGCGTCGTCGGAATCGCCATCCTCTTCCTGCGCATCTCCAAGACCAAATGGATGCGCCGCTTTGCCAGCGGCTATATCGCGCTGTTCCAGGGCACGCCGCTGCTGATGCAGCTGTTCTTGATGTTCTTCGGCCTGCCGATGCTCGGCTTCCGCATCGAGCCATGGACGGCCGCCGTGCTTGGCCTGACCTTCTTTGCCAGCGCCTATCTCGCCGAGATCTGGCGCAGCGGCGTCGATGCCTTGCCGCGCGGCCAGTGGGATGCCGGTGCCAGCCTCGGCCTGCACTATGTCCAGGAGCTGCGCCTGATCATCCTGCCGCAGGCCTTCGCCATCACCCGCGCCCCCGTCGTCGGCTTCCTCGTCCAGCTGATCAAGGCCACCGCGCTGACCTCGATCATCGGTTTCGAGGAGCTGCTCAGGACCTCGAACGCCATCAACAACGCGACCTTCGAGCCGTTCACCGTCTACGGCTTGGTGGCGCTGATCTTCTTCGTGCTTTGCTATCCGCTCACCCAATACGCCCGTTCACTGGAGGCCCGCGCCGCAGCACGCTGAACCACACTCAGTCATTATCCATCATAAGAATCCGTGGGAACAGCCGGCGCAAAGCCGGCAATAAATGAGGAGAAGACAAATGACCAAGATACTGAACCACCCGATGAGCCGCCGCGCCGTGCTCGGTGCCGGCGTCGCCTCGGCCGGCCTGCTCGCCATGCCGTCGATCCTGCGCGCCCAGGAGAAGTCGATCAAGATCGGCGTCTATGGCGGCTACTTCAAGAAGTCGTTCGACGAGCACATCTTTCCTGAATTCACCAAGGCGACCGGCATCGCCGTCGAGTCGATCGCCGAGCCGACCGGCGAGGCCTGGCTGGTGCAGCTCGAGCAGGCCGCCAAGGCCGGACAGGCTCCGGCCGACATTTCGATGATGTCGCAAGTAGCGACGCTGAAGGGGCAGGCCACCGAATTGTGGACGCCGATCGATGCGGCCAAGATCAAGAACCACGCCAATCTGCTCGATCACTTCATCAACAAATATCCTGACGGCCGCATCGCCGGCATCGGCGCTGTGGCGTGGTACATCACGCTGGTGACCAACACGGATGTGTTCAAGGAGGCGCCGACTTCCTGGGCTGCCCTTTGGGACCCGGCAAACGCAGACAAGCTCGGGCTTCTGGCGCTTGCTTCCAACTCGTTCCTGCTCGAGGTGACGGCCACCACCTTCATGGGCGGCACCAAGGCACTCGACACCGAGGAGGGCATCCTCAAGGCGCTCGAGAAGCTGGCCGAGGTCAAACCGAATGTCCGGCTGTGGTATCGCGACGAAGCGCAGTTCGAACAGGCGCTGAAGTCCGGCGAGATCCCGATGGGCCAGTATTACCACGACGTCACCGGCCTTGCCGCGGCTGACGGCCAGCCGGTGCGCTCGACCTTCCCCAAGGAAGGCGGCATCCAGGACTCGGGCAACTGGGTCATCTCGCGCGCCTCGACCAAGGTCGACGAAGCGCACATCTTCATCGACCATATGAGCCAGCCGGCGGTTCAGTCCTTGATGTCGCGCAAGGTTGGCACTGCGCCGACGCTCAAGAAAGAGGTTCTCGACCTCAAGCCTGAAGAGTTCGCCGCCGTCTCGTCGGACATTCCGCCGATCATCCCGCGCTACGACCTCTACACCACCAAGGCCGACTGGATTAACCAGAAGTGGACCGAGCTGATCGTCGGCTGATCTGGATTACCCTCCCCCTTGTGGGGAGGGTGGCCCGCAGGGCCGGGTGGGGGTACCCGCGAAACATTGAGCTTGCAGACCCCCACCCCGTCGCTTCGCGCCGACCCTCCCCACAAGGGGCAGGGTACCAGCGCCTTCGCTGCCGACGGCAGCGCCATGCAATTCGTAGAACCTTCAAACGAGCAGGTGCCCCCTCATGTCCGGACTCGTGCTTAAGGACATCACCAAGTCATTCGGCAGCTTCAAGGCTGTCGACACCGCCAACCTGTCGGTGCCCCACGGCAAGTTCGTCTGCCTGCTCGGCCCGTCTGGCTGCGGCAAGACCACGCTGCTGCGCATGATCGCCGGGCTCGAGGATCCGTCCAGCGGCGAGATCCTGCTCGACGGCACCGACATCACCCCGGTGCCGACGCACAAGCGCAATCTCGGCATGGTGTTCCAGTCGCTGGCGCTGTTTCCGCATCTGTCGGTCGGCGACAACATCGCCTATCCCTTGCGCATTCGCGGCGCCTCGCGCGAAGACCAGAAGAAGCGCTCGGACGAGTTGCTCAAGCTCATCCATCTGAGCGGGTTTTCCGATCGCCCGGTGGCCAAGCTTTCCGGTGGCCAGCGCCAGCGCGTCGCGATCGCCCGTGCACTGGCTTTGTCGCCCAAACTGTTCCTGCTCGATGAGCCGCTGTCGGCGCTCGACGCCAAGCTGCGCGAGGCGATGCAGGTCGAGTTGCGCCAACTGCAGCAGCGGCTTGGTATCACCACCTTCGTCGTCACCCACGACCAGCGCGAGGCGATGACCATGGCCGACCTCGTCGTCGTGATGGGTCACGGCAAGATCCTGCAGGCGGCCCCGCCGATCGAAATCTACCGCAAGCCGGCCGACGCCTTCGTCGCCGACTTCATCGGCATGACCAATTTGCTCGATGCCACCGCCGACAGGCTCGGCCGCGTCTCGGTGCTCGGCCAGGCCATTCCTAACCTTGTGATGCCTGAGGGCCTGACCAAGGCATCGGTGTCGATCCGCCCGGAGGACGTGCACCTCGGCCCGGTCGGTGGCGACGCGATCGCCGGCACCGTTACTTTCGTGCGCGACCTCGGCGGCACCATCGAGACCTTCGTCGAGGCCGGCGGCAAGACCATCGTTGCGGTGGCCACGCCGCGCGAGCGGCCCGAGGTGGTGGCCGGCCAGCAGGTCGGCCTGATCCTGCCGGCGGAAGCCTGCGTGGTGCTCAAGTCATGAAACGCGAGGCGCCGAAATCGCTTGCAGATTACAGCCCGCTGTTCTTCCCCGGGCTGATGCTGATCGTCTTCTTCGTGATCCCGTTCTCGACGATGATCGCCGTCAGCTTCTTCCAGCGTGATCCCTCGGGCTTCTATACGCCCGATTTCGTCTTCACCAATTATGCTCGCTTCCTCAGCTTGTTCTTCGGCAAGGTGCTCGGCTTTTCGCTGGTGCTGGCGGTGATGGTGGCGATCTGCTGCGTCGTCATCGCCTTCCCCTTCACCTTCCTTTTGACCAAGCGGCCGCGCAAGGTGCAGACGATCTGGCTCGTCTGCCTGCTGTCGGTACTGTCGCTGTCCGAAGTCATCATCGGCTTTGCCTGGTCGACGCTGTTTTCGCGCACCGCCGGCATCACCAACCTGTTCGTCGCCATCGGCCTGATGAAGGAGCCGGTGGCGCTGCTGCCGAGCTTCTGGGCGGTGCTGACGGGCATGGTCTACCAGGCGCTGCCCTACACCATCCTGGTGCTCTATCCCGCGCTCGTCCGCCTCGATCCGACGTTGCTGGAGGCCGCGCGCACGCTCGGTGCCTCGCCGGTCAGGGCGTTCATGAACGTCGTCGTGCCGGCGCTGCGCAACACTATCGTCGCCACGCTGATCATGGTCTTCGTCTTCGCGCTCGGCTCGTACCTGCTGCCGCAGATCCTCGGCCGGCCGTCGCACTGGACGCTGTCGGTACTGATCACCGACCAGGCCATCTATCAGTCCAACATGCCGTTTGCCGCGGCGATGGCGGTGTTCCTGGTGTTGATGTCACTGGCGCTGGTGGGGCTGACACTGCTTGTCGGACGCAGGGAGAACGCGCTGTGAAACAGACATTCCTTCGCCGGCTCTATTTCGCGGCCGTTGCCCTGTTCCTCGCGGCCCCGCTGATCGTCGTCGCCGGCGTTTCGGTCAACGAGAAGCAGGACCTGGCCTTTCCGCCTAAGGGCTTTTCGCTTGCCTGGTATGCGCAGATCTTCGCCGATCCGGAATGGCGCAAGGCGCTGATCGCCTCGTTGTCGCTGGCGGTCACCGCCGCAGCCCTTGCGGTCGCCATTGCCCTGCCGCTGGCCTGGTTCCTGTGGCGGCGCATCGCACCCTGGGCCAACGTGTTCCAGATCCTCGGGCTGGCGCCGTTCATCCTGCCGCCCGTGATCACCGCGCTCGGCATGCTGACGTTCTGGGCGACCACGGGTTTCTACGGTCAGCCGTGGACGGCGGTCATCAGTCACGCCATCTTCTTCGTCACGCTGCCGCTGGTGACGCTGTCGCTCGGCTTCGCCTCGATCGACCGCTCGCTGGTCGAGGCGGCGGCGACGATGGGCGCCGACGACCGCACTGTGCTGAAGACGGTGGTGTTGCCGCTGATCCGGCCCTATCTCGTCTCGGGCTACGCCTTTGCCTTCGTGCTGTCGCTCAACGAGTACATCGTCGCCTACATGACGATCGGCTTCACGCTGGAAACGCTGCCGATCAAGATATTCAACGCCTTGCGCTACGGCTATACGCCGACGATGGCCTCGGTGTCGGTGTTCTTTGTCGCTGTTGCGGCTCTCGTGTTCGGGCTGATCGCCAGGTTCGGCGACATCAGGCGGCTGCTCGGGGCGATGTCGTCGGAAAGCTGATGCAACAAGGGCCGCGGTTTTCCGCGGCCCTTTCCTTTAGATCACCGGCTTGTCCATCAGGCCGAGTTTTTCGCGCCTGAGCCAGCGCCAAAGAAGCAGAACCGAGACCACCGCGAGGCCCGTGAACAGGCCGATCCAGATACCACGGCCTTCGAAGCCGAAACGGAAGGCGAGGACGACGCCGAGCGGCAGGCCCACGCCCCAATAGCCTATTGCCGCGAGAATCATCGGCACCGTCGTGTCCTGCAGCCCGCGCAACTGGCCGGCCGACACAGCTTGGGCGCCGTCGACCACCTGGAACAGCGCCGCGAACACCAGAAAGCTGACCGCCAGGCCGATCACCTGGGCGTTGGCCGGGTCGCCGACGTCGATGAAGGCCGAAATCAGCAGATGCGGCCAGAACACCATCACCATCGCCATCAGCGCCATGAAGCCGACGCCGAGCACATAGGCGGTCCAGCCGGCGCGGGTGATGCCGTCATGGTCTTTTGCACCAAATGCCAGCCCGACGCGCACGGTGACGGCCTGGCCGAGGCCGAGCGGGATCATGAAGGTCACCGCGCAGATCTGGATGGCGATGGCATGCGCCGCGAGCGAAGCCGAATTGATCAGCCCCATCAGGAAGGCGGCGGCGTTGAAGATGGTGACCTCGAAGGCGAGGATGCCGGAGATCGGCGCGCCGAGCTTCAGCAACGCCATGAAACGCGGCCAGTCGGCCCGCCAGAAGCGTCCGAACAGCCGGTAGCGGCGGAACTTCTTTTCCGTCATCACCACGGCGGCCATGCCGACAAACATCATTGCACTGGCGATGCTGGTGGCTAGGCCGGAACCGGCGATACCCATCTCGGGGAAGCCCCACTTGCCGAACACCAGAAGCCAGTTGCCGAGCGCGTTGGCAGCAACGGCGATCGCCATGATGACCAGTGCCCAGCCGGGGCGCTCGAGCGCCGAGATGAACGAGCGCAAGACGATGTAGCCGAAGAATGGCAACGCCGCCCACTGCAGGTGGTGCACGTAGATACCGGCCTGTTCGGCGAGCTTGGGGTCCTGGCCCATGACGAGCAGGATCGCCTTGGTGTACCACAACAGGGCCCAGATCGGGATCGAGATGAGGACTGCCAGCCACAGGCCCTGGCGCACTGTGCGGCGGACATCGCGCACGGAATGGGCCTTGCGGCCGAGTTCCGCGGCCATCATCGGCGAGGTCGCATACATCAGGCCAAGCCCGAAGATCAGCGGTGCGAAATAGAGGTTCGAGCCGAGCGCGCCGGCGGCAAGCGCATCCGGCCCCAGCCGGCCGAGCATCATCACGTCGGTGGCGGTCATGGCGGTCTGCGCCAGGTTGGTGAGGATCATCGGCCAGGCGAGCGCGAGCATCGCGCGAAGCTCGTCGCGCCAAGGATTTGCCGGTGATTGCGCGCCGGTTTCGATCGCAGACATGTTTTCCGTCTTTCGTGCCGATTATCGCGAGAAATGCCGCCGATATCGTTCGATTCGGCCTCAAAACCTTCAGTTTTGCCTCGCCGTGGTCAGCTTTTGAAGCAAACCGCCCGACGTGGCAAGCCGTCACGGGCGCCAAGCATTGAGCCAGCAGGGTCGCGAATGCCCGCGCGCGGCGCGGCCGTTCAGCCGCCGAAGTCGGCGATTTCGGGCAGGATCCATTCGCGGAAGGCGCGGATCTTGGGCACGTTGCGGCGCGCTTCCGGATAGACCAGCCAGTAGGCATGGCCATCGTCGCCAAGCAGGTCGAAGGGCTGGATCAGCCGGCCCTCGGCGATCTCGTTGGTAAAGAACTTGCGCGTCAGGATCGCCACGCCCTGGCCGGCCATCGCCGCATTTGCCTCATAGGCCTGCGAGCCCATTGAGGTGTCGGGCCGTCCTTCCAGGCTGTCGCTCGGCACGTTCGCCAGTTCGAACCAGCGCTTCCACCAGACATCAGTCGGATCGAGGATGCGCAGCTTGAGCAGGTCGGCTGGCTCCTTCACCCCGCCGATGCTGTCGGCCAGGCGAGGGCTGAGCATCGGCGTATACTGGGCGCGGAAAAGCAGGTGGGAGACAAGGCCCGGCCAGGCACCGTCTCCGGAGCGGATGCCGATATCGACTTCCTCGCGCGCAAAATCGACCATGTGGCTGGATGTGTCGAGCCGCACGGCAATGGCGGGATGGCGCATCTGGAACGAGCCGATATGCCGGGCCAGCCAGTTGGAGGCGAAGGTCAGCACGGTGGAGATGCACAAGGTGCCGCCCGATCCGGCCCGCGCCGCGGCATAGGCCTCGCCCAGTATGTTGAAGGCGTCGCCGACGGCCGGCGCCAGGCGGCTGCCGGTTTCGGTCAGCACCACTTGCCTGGGTTTTCGCAAGAATAGCGGCGTGCCGACCCGCTCCTCCAGGAGCTTGATCTGGTAGCTGACCGCCGCCTGGGTCATGCCGAGCTCGGTCGCAGCCTTGGTGAAGCTGCCATGGCGCGCGGCAGCCTCGAAAACCCGTAGCGCCGTCAGCGGCGGCAGTTGCTGGCTCATGCCAGGGGCATCCTATGCATAAGGGCTCTTAATGGGTCGTGATCGACGTTCAATTGGAAATGCCAATCATTACAAACCAATATGTAGGCCAACGCATCAGCACTCTTCAAGCAACTCATAAGGATGACGATCATGGCCACGGTACAGGCAAGTCTTATCCATTGCGAGCAGATCAGCTGGACTGCGCGGCTGGCCGCCGTCTTCGGCGTGCGTGCCCGGCGGCGGGTCCTCGATGCCAGGGACCTCTCCGACCACCTCAAGCGCGATGTCGGGTTCCTCGACGGCAACAGCCCCTGCGGCCGGCGTCGCTGAAGGCCGGACGCACGCGCATGTGTCCTCTAAGGCCATATGAACGGTTCATTTCCGCCACCAAAGCTCCTATGAGCAATGGGGTGAACAAGGACCGGTCAGATGACACCGAAGGCAGTGTATTGGGATATGGACGGCACGCTGATCGACAGCGAGCCGCTGCACGAGCAATCGCTGGTCGCCGCACTGCGCAGCGTCGGCGTCGAGCCGCCAGTCGATCTGCACGCCCGCGTCGTCGGCCAGGCGGCGCGGCCGGTCTATGAGGTCTTGTGCGAACAATTCGGCCTCGGCCTGGAATTCGACGACTGGATCAACCTGAAATACAACCACTATATGAGGCATGCGCCGGGTCTTCTGCCGCGCGAGGGCGCGATGGAGATTTTCCGCGACCTCAAGGCGAGCGGCGTGATCCAAGCGATCGTCTCGAATTCCGACCGCATGGTGGTTGACGTCAATCTGCGTGCCGTCGGCCTTCACGAGCCGGCGATGAAGACTATCAGCCGCAACGACGTGCGCAACGGCAAGCCCGATCCCGAGCCCTATCTGCGCGCCGCCTGGCTGACCGGCATCGATCCGGTCGACACGGTGGTGATGGAAGACAGCGTCACGGGTGCCATCGCTGGCGTCGCCGCCGGCATGCGCACCATCTTCTGGCCGCAGGACAGGATCGATGGTCCTGCCGGCGCACTGATCGCGCATAGCGCCGCAGAGGTCAGGGAACTGCTCGGGCTGGACTGAGTTAGCTCCGGTACGTCGGCTCCTGCTCGTCGAGGATCGCCTTGAGCTCGGCGAGATGGCGTTCGGCCTGGCCGGGATAGTCCTCCTGCTCGAGTGCCGCCTTTTCGGCGATCTCGTCGGAGAGCGTGCGCAACGGCCGGCCAGTCCACAAGGCCTTGATGTAGGTCTCGCAGGCGCGTTCGAAATAATAGAGCCGGTTGAAGGTGTCGGCGACGCTGTCACCGATGACCAGCACGCCGTGATTGCCCATGATCATCACCTTGACCTTGGGATCGGAGAGCAGGCTGGAACAGCGCTCGCCCTCTTCCTCGAAGGCGAGCCCGCCATATTGGCCATCGACGACATGGCGGCGGAAGAAGATCGCCGTGTTCTGGTCGATCGGCGGCAGGGTGGAATCGGCCAGCGAGGCAAGCACGGTGGCGTGGATCGAATGCACATGCATGACGCAGCGCGCATGGGCGCAGTTGCGATGGACCGCACAATGCAGGCCCCAGGCGGTCGGGTCGGGTCGGGTGCGTTAGGCCCGCTCATCGTCTCGGGATCGTTGGCGTCGATCAAGAGCAGGTCGCTCGCCTTGATGCGCGAGAAATGCACCTGGTTGGGGTTCATCAGGAACTTCGAGCCGTCGGCGTTGACGGCGAGCGAAAAGTGGTTGGCCACCGCCTCATGCATGTTGAGCCGCGCCGTCCAGCGGAAGGCGCAGGCGAGGTCGACGCGCTCTTCGTAGAACGGCAGGTTGGTCTGCTTGAGCTGGGCGACGGCCATGTGTTCCTCCCTCTCTGGCTGGGGGGAAGAATGCCGCGTCATGTCAGGTGCGGCAACCGCCGCTCAGGCTGAAATCCGCTGGTCCAGCCGGAGCCCGCCATTCTCGACGATGAAGTCGATGACCGCTTCCAGTCCCTTGCCGCGCGACAGGTCGGTGAAGCCGAACGGCCGCTTGCCGCGCTGGCGGGCGGCGTCGGCTTCCATGACCTCGAGATCGACGTTCACATAGGGCGCGAGGTCGCTCTTGTTGATGACCAGGAAGTCGGAACGGGTGATGCCGGGGCCGCCCTTACGCGGGATCTCCTCGCCCTGGCAGACCGAGATGACATAGAGCGTGATGTCGGCGAGGTCTGGCGAGAAGGTTGCCGCGAGGTTGTCGCCGCCCGACTCGATGAAGACGATCTCGAGGTCGGGGAATTTGCGGTTCATCGCGGCGATGGCCTGGAGATTGATCGAGGCGTCCTCGCGGATGGCGGTGTGCGGGCAGCCGCCCGTCTCCACGCCCATGATGCGCTCTTCCGGCAGCGCCTGGAGGCGGGCGAGCAGCAGCGCGTCCTCCTTGGTGTAGATGTCGTTGGTGACGACGGCGATGGAGAACTCGTCGCGCAGCGCCTTGCACAGCTTTTCGGTCAGCGTCGTCTTGCCCGAGCCGACGGGCCCGCCGATGCCGATGCGAAGCGGGCCGTTTTTCGATGTCATGGCTGAAATCCCTTGATGGCGAGGAAGGCGAAGCCTGTGCCGACGAGCAGGCACAGCGGCGAATAATACAGCCGGTCGAGGCGGGCGAAGGGCATTTCCGGCGTCAGCCGACGCCACGCCGGGGTGAAGCCGGCGATGCCGCGACCCAGGAACACCAGCGCGATCATCAGCGCCGAAGCGGCGAGCCCTGCTCTCGGGAACGGCGTGGCGAAGACCCCGACCAACGCCAGCGGCCACAGCGTCGCCAGCAACAGGCAGGCGGCAACGGCAAAGCAGGCGAAGGGCGTCGGCATGGCGTCGATGCCACGGAAGCCGGCGACCGCACGGGCGCAGGACGCCTGGTCGGTGCCGGGCCAGACGCCGCCGAGGCCCCAATAGACATGCAGCGAGGTCAGGAGATAGAGCACCGTGGCAAGCGCGAAAGCGATCACGATCATGAGCGGAAGAGCCTTGAGTGCTGGGTTTCGTGGCGCATGGCCACGATGTCGGAGGTAAGCGCCGCCGAGCCGAGGTCGCCGAGGCTCGACGCCGCAGCGCGGGCGGCAACCGCAAGCGCCACCGGCTCGAACGCGGCAACGATGCCGGTCGCAGCTACCTGGCCGACGACGCCGAGGCGGATCGCCGCCTGCAGAAGATTGGTCGAGAACGCCTGCAGATAGGCCGCAAGCGCATCCTCGAGCGCGATGCCATTCGCGCCTGAAACCGCACCGACGGCGACGCAGTAAGGCCAATCGGCAGGCAGTTTTTCAAGCACCGGATGCGGCCAGGCGGCGGCGGCGGTAAGGAAGGCCTGTCCCTGCAGCATCGTTTCCATGTGGCGTTCGCGCGAGCCGGCGAGCGCCTCGCCGAGTTCGGCGATCTCGGCGAGATCGCCATCCTCTCGGGCGCGGCGCCACGCTTCGGCGAACAGCACGGCATCGTTCCAGCCGGAGCCGAGTTCGGCAAGGGCTGCCAGCCAGCCGGCAAGGTCGTCGCGGCTGGCGACAAGCCCGTCATGCACGGCGCGTTCGAGGCCGTGGCTGTAGGAGAAGCCGCCGACCGGGAACGCCGGCGACAGCCACGCCATCAGTCGCAGCAGCGCTGCACCCTTGCCGGGCTCAGTCATGGTGGTGATGGTGTCCGCCATGATGGTGGTTGTGATCGCCATGGTGGTGATCCCCATGGTCGTGCGCGTGACCGTGGCTTTGCCCATGGTCGTGGCCGTGACCGGAATAGGCGCCGCGCACTGGCTCGAACGGCTCCAGGATGTCGCTGACCTGGGCGCCGAGGCCCTCCAACATTGCCTTGATGACATGGTCGCGCAGGATGAGGATGCGGTCGGCTTCGATCGCCGCCGCCAGGTGCCGGTTGCCGATGTGCCAGGCAAGTTGCGTCAGGTGAACCGCATCATGGGTGCGGATTTCGTAGAGCTCTTCCTCGGCGGCAATGATCTCGGCGTGCCGGCCGTCGTCGAGCACCAGCACGTCGCCGGTTTCGAGCACGACGGGCTCGGGCAGGTCGACCAGCACGCGGTCGCCATGGACGAGTTCGACGGCGCGGCGGCGGATATGGCGTTCGTCATGGGCGAGCACGGCAAGGTCGAACGGCAGCTGGCGCTGCGCATCGGCACGGACGGCTTCGGCGCGAATGAGATGGGGAGCACGCAGCATCGGTAAGCTCTTCCTTTCACATGAAGTCGGGGTGTTAGCCGGTTCGGGCGATGGCGTCGAACAGGACCAAAACCGCGATATCTGACGGGTTACAGTAGCCGTGATGATGGCGTGATGGAATCGTCCGCTGCGGGTGGCGACAAAGTGCCACCAGCGCAGGTGGCTAGCATCTCGATTGCACCCAACTACTCCGGGAAGAATTCCAAATCGAGGACCTGACCAATGCTGAAAGTGCAATCTGACGGGAAAGCGTCTGCAAACAGTCCGGTTTCGGTGGCGGCGTTCGATCGTGCAAGCGCATATTCCTCGGCCAGAACCTTCCTCGGATAGCTGTTCAGGCTTGGGCTGTCCTTGACCACCCGCGAAATCCGCCAACGCTGTTCGGTAATCGTTGCTTTCCAGCTTCCCGCCCGCTGATCCGGCTGGAACCGCCACTTCAAAAGATGGACAAGCAGCACATTGAGCCTGCTTTCGATTTCGCGTTTGTCACTGCGCCCCGAGCTTTCGATCTCCTCGGCGAGATTTTCCCGGTCGAGCTCCTGCAGATTTCCCTCGCGCAGCAGCGCGCCTTGCTCTGCGCACCAGCGAGCATAATCGGCCTCGTAGGGCGTCAATTGCGGTTTGCCGAAAATCTTGTTCACGGCACGCATCCTGCGCCGAAATACGCATATCGCCAATAGATCTTGGCGTGGATGAAGTTCCCGTGCCCTTTGCCAATTGACCGGCCGTATTCGAGGTAACAAAAAACCCCGGCGCGCGGAGACGGCCGGGGTTTCGATCTTGGCGAGAACACTGAAGCTTATGCGGCTTCGGCGACGTCGTCGTTCTTGAGCGCCTCAAGAATGTTCTGCGGCGAGGAAACGCCGTAGGGATCGCTGTCGCAATTGTCGGAGAAGCCTTCTTCCTCGAACCACTTCTCGATGCGGCCGTTGTTGATGACGGCGGCGTAGCGCCACGAGCGCATGCCGAAGCCGACATTGTCCTTGGCAACCAGCATGCCCATCTTGCGGGTGAATTCGCCCGAGCCGTCCGGGATCAGCTTGACCTTGTCGAGGTTCTGCGACTTGCCCCAGGCGTTCATGACGAAGGCGTCGTTGACCGACACGCAGTAGATCTCGTCGATGCCCTGGGCCTGGAATTCGCCGAACAGCTTTTCGAAGTCGGGCAGCTGGTAGGTCGAGCAGGTCGGGGTGAAGGCGCCCGGCAGCGAGAACAGGACGACGCGCTTGCCGTCGAAATAGTCGGCCGAGGACTTGTCTTCCCAGCGGAAGGGATTGGGGCCGCCAACGGCCTCGTCGCGCACGCGGGTACGGAAGGTGACGGCAGGAACTTTTTTCCCGAACATGTAGAACTCCATTTCCAAGATAGCCGGAGCCCCCGATCTTGGGCTCGGGAGTCCTGCCGGATATTTTTGCTAGCGAGGGCTAGATAACAATTGGCCGGAGGCGGTTCCAGCATTGCCGGCGTGGCATCAGGTCGCGGGTGGACCTGACGTCAGAACAGGAAGTAGCGCTGCGCCATCGGCAGAACCGTCGCCGGCTCGCAGGTCAGAAGCTCGCCGTCGGCGCGCACCTCGTAGGTCTCGGGATCGACCTCCATCTGAGGCATTGCGTCGTTGAGGATCATCGAGCGCTTGCCGATGCCGCCGCGGGTGTTTTCGACCGCCACCATCTGCTTTTCGACGCCGATGCGCTCGCGCAGGCCGCCCTCCAGCCCGGCCTTCGAGACGAAGGTGATCGAACTGTGGGTCAGCGCCTTGCCGAAAGAGCCGAACATCGGGCGGTAGTGACTCGGCTGCGGCGTCGGGATCGAGCCGTTGGGGTCGCCCATGGGTGCGGTGGCGATCCAGCCGCCGAGCAGCACCATGTCGGGCTTGACGCCGAAGAACGCCGGGTTCCACAGCACGAGATCGGCGCGCTTGCCGACCTCGATCGAGCCGATCTCCCTCGACATGCCGTGCGCAATGGCCGGGTTGATGGTGTATTTGGCGATGTAGCGGCGGGCGCGGAAATTGTCGTTGTTGCCATTCTCGCCCGGCAATGCGCCGCGCTGGCGCTTCATCTTGTCGGCCGTCTGCCAGGTGCGGATGATCATCTCGCCGACACGGCCCATGGCCTGGCTGTCGGACGAGATCACCGAGAACGCGCCGAGGTCGTGCAGGATGTCCTCCGCCGCGATCGTCTCCTTGCGGATACGGCTTTCGGCAAAGGCGATGTCCTCGGGGATCGACGGCGACAAATGATGGCAGACCATCAGCATGTCGAGATGCTCGGCGATGGTGTTGACCGTGTAGGGCCGCGTCGGGTTGGTCGAGGCCGGGATCACGTTCGGATACTGGCAGACCTTGATGATGTCGGGGGCATGGCCGCCGCCGGCACCTTCGGTGTGGAACGAATGGATGGTGCGGCCCTTGAAGGCGGCGACCGTGTCCTCGACGAAACCGCCCTCGTTCAGCGTGTCGGAGTGGATGGCAACCTGGATGTCGTAGGCGTCGGCGACCGACAGGCAGGTGTCGATGGCCGCAGGCGTCGAGCCCCAGTCTTCGTGCAGCTTGAGCCCGCAGGCACCGGCCAGCACCATCTCCTCGAGTGCGCCCGGCAGCGAGGCGTTGCCCTTGCCGAACACGCCGATATTCATCGGCAGGCCGTCGAAGGCCTGGATGATGCGGGCGATGTTCCATGGTCCAGGCGTGCAGGTGGTGGCGAGCGTGCCGTGCGCCGGACCGGTGCCGCCGCCGACCATGCAGGTCACGCCGGAGTTCAACGCCTCGTCGACCTGCTGCGGCGAGATGAAATGGATGTGGGTGTCGATGCCGCCGGCGGTCAGGATCTTGCCTTCGCCGGCAATGATCTCGGTGCCGGGACCGATGATGATGGTGACGCCGGGCTGGGTATCGGGATTGCCTGCCTTGCCGATGGCGGCGATGCGGCCGTCCCTGAGCCCGACATCGGCCTTGTAGACGCCGGTGTGGTCGAGGATCAGCGCATTGGTGATGACGCAGTCCATCGCCCCCTGGGCGCGGCTGAGCTGGCTCTGGCCCATGCCGTCGCGAATGACCTTGCCGCCGCCGAACTTCACTTCCTCGCCGTAGACGGTGAAGTCGTTCTCGACCTCGATGAACAGCTCGGTGTCGGCGAGCCGGACCTTGTCGCCGACGGTCGGACCGAACATCCGGGCGTAATCGGGACGGGAGATGATTGCTGGCATCAGAGCTTTCCCATCACCTTTTTCTGGAAGCCGTAGACCTCGCGCTTGCCGCCCAGCGGCACCAGCGTGACGTCGCGCTCCTGGCCCGGTTCGAAGCGCACGGCGGTGCCGGCGGCGATGTCGAGCCGCATGCCGCGCGCCTTCTCGCGGTCGAATTTCAGGCCGTTGTTGGTCTCGTAGAAATGATAGTGGCTGCCGACCTGGATCGGCCGGTCGCCAGTGTTGGCGATCTTGAGCGTGACTGTCGGCTGGCCCTTGTTGAGCTCGATCGAGCCGGGGGCGGTTATGATTTCGCCGGGGATCATGGTGTCGCTCCTCAGGCTGCCGATTTCGGCGTGCAGCCTTCGGCTTTCAGCACGCGCTTGGTCGAGGCGGGATATTTCAAAAGCATGGCGGCGGGCCGGATCGGGCGGGCGGAAAAATTGCCGCCGCAATTGGGGCAGTTGCCGCCGAGCACGCCGTCAGCACAGTCCGTGCAGAAGGTGCATTCGAAGGTGCAGATCACCGCGTTTGTCGCCGCGGGCGGCAGGTCGCGGTCGCAGCATTCGCAATTGGGGCGCAGTTCGAGCATGGCGGCCTCAGCGGATCGGTTCGTGCACGGTGACCAGCTTGGTGCCGTCGGGGAATGTGGCTTCCACCTGGACGTCATGGATCATCTCGGCGATGCCGTCCATCACCTGGGCGCGGGTGATGACATGGGCGCCGGCCTCCATAAGCTCGGCAACAGGGCGGCCGTCGCGCGCGCCCTCGACGATGAAGTCGGAAATCAGCGCCACCGCTTCGGGATGGTTGAGCTTGACGCCGCGCTCGAGCCGCTTGCGCGCCACGATCGCCGCCATGGCGATCAGCAGCTTGTCCTTTTCCCTTGGCGTCAGGTTCATTCGCGCACCGAAATCCTAGAGTGACCACAGTCTGGGCAAGCCTGCCTGCCCATTGAGCAGGGCTACCAGGGGCATGAGTCGTTTACGTAGCTGGTAGCCGTCCTCGGCGGACAGCCTCGCAAGAAGCTTGCCAGTTCCGGCCACGTTCCAGGCGCTGACACCGCCATCGTCGCCGATGATTCGCCGCGCCGGCTCCACCAAGACCTCGGTTTCGTCGGAGATCAAGAGCAGCGTTGCCATGGCGATGCGCCCGCCGGCAGATGCCGGCTTGGCGAGCGTCGTTTCCATGTCGGGGCCGACGGAAAATTCTTCCGCGTGGACGAGCTTTCCCTCGCACCGAACGCGCCAGCGGTCGCGAAACAGGCCGTCCTTCGCGCGCTCGCCCATGGCGCTGCGGCCGAAGACCGTCGCTTCGACGATGAGCGCTTCGGCACCTCTAGCCATGTCGACATCGAGCGAACGGGAGAATGCGGAGCGGTCGAACACGATCGTCTCCTGTGGCAGCCATGCTAGCCGACCGCCTTCGCCAACCGTTAGCCGCACGTCCACTTCGGCCTGGCCGGCCAGCGCGCGGTAGACCTTTTCGCACGCCTGGGTGGTGATCGATGCCCGCGCGCCGGCCCCGACCGCAACCTCCCATCCGATGCGGTCACCGCCAGTCAGGCCACCAGCCATGTTGATCAGCACCGCCTCCAGCGGATCGCCCCCGGTATCGGGCAGCCTGATCTTGGCGGCGCCGTCCTGGTAGAGCCGGGCGAGGCGGCTGCGTCCGGCACGATGCTCGATCTCGATGCGGGCACGTGCCGCCACGCGTTGCGAGGAAATCGCTGCTGCGTCCGTCGCCGCGGACAAGGATGCGCTGATGGTCATGATGCCCTGAGGTTTAGCCGAGACGACGCGATTGTCGATATATAGCTTGTTGCCTCACGGCGTTTCGGTTTCTATAGAGAGATGCCTTTTTGGCTCATTTCGGGGGCGAACAGTGCAATTCGGGCTCGGAAAGGGCCCGACACGACGGTCGTGCGACGCCGGCCAATGTAAGAGAGTTCTGGGGAAGGGTACTGATGGCTGATCAGCTGGCAACGGAAATCATCGACAAGATCAAGGCGCATGCAGAGACCGGCGGCGAAGAGATCACGCTCGATACCGAATTGACCGCGCTCGGCATCCATTCTCTCGAACTGACCGAGATCATCTTCGATCTCGAAGAAGAATACGGCATCGAAATCGAGATGAACACGGCCGATGCCTGGAGCAGCCTCAAGAATGTCGGCGACATGGTCGAAGCCGTTCGCGCCCTGATTGCACAAAAAGCCTGAGATGAAGCGTCCCCGCATCGTCATTACCGGCATCGGCGGGCTGTGCGGGCTCGGCACCGACGCGCCTGCCATATGGGACTCCATGCGCGCTGGCCGCTCGGCCATCGGGCCGCTGACCAATGGCGCCCTGCATGAACTCAAGATCCGCATCGGCGCCGAAATCAAGCAACTGCCCGAGCACGGCATCGACCGCAAGCAGCTCGTTTCGATGGACCGCTTCAGCCTTCTCGCCGTCATCGCGGCCAAGGAAGCGATGCGCCAGTCCGGCCTGGTCGTCGACGAAAACAACACCAACCGCGTTGGCACCATCGTCGGCGTCGGCGTCTGCGGCTGGGAAGCGATCGAGGAAAACTATCGCGCCATCCTGCTCGAGGGCAAGAACCGCGCCGGCATCTTCACCGTGCCGAAGGTCATGCCGGGTGCTGCGGCCGGCCAGGTCAGCATGAACCTCGGCCTGCGCGGTCCCGTCTTTGGCGTCACATCCGCCTGCTCCTCGTCCAACCACGCCTTCGCAACCGCAATGGACCAGCTCCTGCTTGGTCGCGCCGATGCGATCGTTGCCGGCGGCACCGACGCACCGCTGGTGTGGGGCGTGATCAAGGGCTGGGAAGCCTTGCGTGTCGTTGCGCCCGACACCTGCCGGCCGTTCTCCGCCGACAGGCAAGGGCTGGTTCTCGGCGAGGGCGCCGGCATGGCCGTGCTCGAAACCTACGAACACGCCATCGCGCGCGGCGCGACCATCCTGGCCGAACTTGCCGGAACCGGCATGTCCGGCGATGCCTCCGACATCGTTGCACCGACGGTCGAAGGCCCGACCGCCGCCATGCGTGCCTGCCTGCTCGATGCCGGCCTGGCACCGGAAGAGGTCGATTACATCAACGCCCACGGCACCGGCACCAAGGCCAACGACCAGATCGAGACTGCAGCCATCAAGCGCGTGTTCGGCGCCCATGCGCACAAGCTGTCGGTGTCGTCGACCAAATCGATGCATGCCCATTGCCTCGGCGCCTCGGGCGCGCTCGAAATGATCGCCTGCGTCAATGCGGTGCGCGAGGGCCTGGTGCCGCCGACCGCCAATTATCGCGAGGCCGACGCCGACTGCGACCTCGACGTGACGCCCAACGTCGCCAAGGCTCGCCCGGTGCGGGTGGCGATCAGCAACGGCTTTGCCTTTGGCGGCACCAACGCCGTGGTGGCGGTGAAGGCGGCCTGACCGGCCGTCTTCGATCTCCCGGAGTCATATCTCCAGGTGTCATCTGGATAAAACAGCGCGCATGCATATTGATGACGCGCGCCTGCATGCCTAACTTTTGCATGCCCCACCATTCCGGCCAGCGCTTCGCGTCGGCCCACCCCACGAGGAACCGTCGATGAGCGATCTCACTCCATTTCCGATTGCTGCGCGCTGGCCGGCGCAACACCCGGACCGCATCCAGCTCTATTCGTTCCCGACGCCGAATGGCGTCAAGGTCTCGATCGCCCTCGAAGAGCTTGACCTGCCCTATGAGGCCCATGCCATCAACATCGGCAAGAACGAGAGCTGGACGCCGGAATTCCTGGCGCTGAACCCGAACGGCAAGATCCCGGCGATCATCGATCCCAACGGTCCGGGCGGCAAGCCGATCGGCCTGTTCGAGTCGGGCGCCATCCTGCTATATCTCGCCGAAAAGACCGGCCGCCTGATCCCGGCCGACCGGGTGCGGCACTACGAGACCGTGCAGTGGGTGTTCTTCCAGATGGCTTCGGTCGGCCCGATGTTCGGCCAGCTCGGCTTCTTCCATAAATTCGCCGGCCGGGAGATCGCCGACAAGCGTCCGCTCGAGCGCTACCGCGACGAGTCGCGCCGCCTGCTCGGCGTGCTCGACCAGCGGCTCGCCGGCCGCAAGTGGATCATGGACGATGACTTCACCATAGCCGACATTTCCCTGCTCGGCTGGGTGCGCAACCTGATCGGCTTCTATGAAGCGGGCGACATCGTCGGCTTCAAGAGCTTTGAGAATGTCGCGGCGTGGCTGGAACGCGGCCTGGCACGGCCGGCGGTGCAGGCTGGGCTGAACATCCCGGCGCGCTCCTGAGCACCGGCGTCAAGCGAAGGCGCAGGTGCCTACTTGGCCTTCGCTTTCGCCTTGCCGCCGTCGCGGGTGATCACTGAGGCGGCAATGCCGGCTACGCCGCTTGCCACACCCTTGACCTTGCGCATCACCCGTGCGGCCACCGATGGCCGCTTGTCGGCAACGGCCTTCTTCGGACTGGCTGCCTTCGCGGGCTTTTCAGCTGCCGGTGTGACTTTTTTTGGCGCTGCCTTGCCGAATGCCGGCTTGGCTGCGTCTTTCGACCGTTCGGCCATTGCCGGGCCTGCACCCGCCTTCGACTGAAGTGCCTTGCCCGACCTGGGGGCAGCTTTCTTTGCCTTGGTAGCCATGGCTGTCGCCTCGCTGTTGCGCATGTCCGGACCCGCATTTGCAGGTCGTCCGCATGTCAGACAACGGGCAGTTGGCGCTTCGGTTCCGCTTGCGCTCAGATCACCAGATCGGCCTTGCGCCGCGCGGCGAGCACGCGGTCGATGTTGGGCATGTCGTTGCTGTCGATCCAGTTGCGGGCGTCGGCGTCGGATCGGCCATGCTCGCGCCAGCGTTCGACCAGGCGCCGCTCGAGCTCCTCGCGTGGCGCATCGACGAAGATGGTGAAGTCGAACAATGAGTCGAGCCGCTGCCAGGGTTCCTCGTCGAGCAGCAGATAATTGCCTTCGACAAGGATGAACTTGACGTCGGCGCCGACGATCTCCGCTCCCGCGCGCGACAGCTCGATGCTGCGGTCGAAAACCGGGATGGCGATGTCGGGCTCCGCGGCCCGCAACCGCTTGAGCAGCACCTCGAAGCCGGCGAAGTCGAAGGTTTCGGGCGCGCCCTTGCGCGCGCTCAGGCCGCGCGTCTCGAGCACCTTGTCGTCGAAGTGGAAGCCATCCATCGGCACCACGGCTGCCGAGCCTTCGGGCAGCACGTCGCGCAGCGCCGACGACAGCGTCGACTTGCCCGAACCGGGCGGCCCGGCGATGCCGATCACGAAGCGCTCGGCATGATGGGCGCGCTTGAAAAGGGTGGCGGCGATATGGGCTATCTCTGACATGGGCCTTCCCGATGGTCTCGTTTGGCATCCTGCTGGAGCATCAGACAAAATTGAGGCGGCGAAGGTTCCAGTTCAAGTGCGTTTTGCAATTCGCAGGAACGCATCGTCGAATGAGGTCTCACGGCTGCTGCCATCTGCGAACGTCAGCCGAAGCCTTCCTTCGCTGGGAGCAATCGAAACCGGCGGCTGGCCGCCCTCCAGCGGCAGCGCGCCGACGATCTGGCGGAAAGCAACATCCCCGCCGAGCGCAAAGGCGGTTTCCACGCCTTCGCGCCGCAGCCAGTTGTCGCCGAGCGACGCGGCATGGCCGATCGCCGTGCGGCCATCCTCGATGCCGAGAACGCCGGCACGGCCGTTCCACGGTGCGTAGAAGCGGCCGCCATTGCTGATCCACAGCATAGTCACGGGCAGCTCGGCCGGGTTCTTCAGCACCAGCACGACGTCGGCTTCGGCCTTGCGCGCCACCGCAGTCCAGCCCATGCCGCCGTGATCGGCCTCGACCAGCGTGACGAAATCCTCGTGCCGGCGGCTGGCGCTGAAGTCGGTGAGGTCGACCTCGCCGCCGGATGCGGCGGGGAAGCGTGCCGGATCCGCGCTGCGGGCGGGATAGGCGAGCAGATGGCTGCCGCGGGCCGGGTCGGGCTCGGTCGCGTCCGGCGGCGTCGCCGCCAGCCGCTTCGGCGAAAACGCCAGCCTCCCGCCCGCCCGCATCTCGGTCATTGGATGGTGGGCGACGGAGATCGCGCCCGAACCGCCGGTAAAGCTGTGTTCCTGGTAGAGGAACGGATGGCCGTCGCGCAGGATCAGCGTCTTTTCGACCACAGCGCCCATCACCTTGTGCTGCAGCCGGAAGCTGGCGCGTCGACCGCCCGAAATGGCTTCGTCGGAGACGAGATCCCATGCGCTGTTGGCCGGCCAGCCGTGCAGCGGTGCCGCCTCGACGTCGCTGCGCGAAAACGGCGCGCAGAGGAAATCGCCCGACAGCCTGACAACGCCCGCCGGCAGCCCTTCCGGCAGGTCCGGCCTGTCGATCCATGGCGCGCGGTGCAACGGCCTGATTCGGCGTCCGCCGGCTTCGATGGCGAGATCGGCGACGTGGCCGACCGACAGGTCCAGTGCGACGGAAATGCCCTCGGCCTGCAATCGATGCACGTTCATCTGCCAAATCACCCGCTGTTGCTGTCCCAGACAAGCCGCTTTTTCACGGCCGGCGCAAGCTTGCAGGTGTAACCAATAGTCAACACCGCTGGCGCAACATGCGTCTGGCGCGATGAGCCAAATGGACGGCTTGTCCCACATTCTGTAGTTTCCGGCTGTTGTTGCCGGCCGGCATCCCACTCAGCCAGAGTTCTTGGCGACCACCGACAGGTTTTTCCTTGTTAGCCCAAGCCTTCCTGCTTCCGCTCTCCTTCAGGTCCCTCCGGCGCCCTGTGCCCGCCCTGTTTCGCCAACTGGCGGCGCTGCTTGCCGTGGCAGCCTTGCTCGCCGGCTGCGCTACCACGGAAACGCTCAGTGTGGCCCCGCCGGCCGCGCCGGAAAAATATGCGGCCATCGTCGTCGACGCCACCAACGGGCGTACGCTGTTCCAGGCCTATTCGACGGCGCCGCGCTATCCCGCCTCGCTGACCAAGATGATGACGCTCTACCTGACCTTCGAGGCGATGCAGCAGGGGCGGGCGTCCAAGACCACGCTGATCCCGGTGTCGGAGAATGCCCGCTCGCAGCCGCCCTCCAAGCTCGGTTTCAAGCGCGGCGAGCAGATCGAGCTGGAAGCGGCGGTCCGCGCCCTGGCGACCAAGTCGGCCAACGACGTGGCGGTAGCTGTCGGGGAGTATCTCGGCGGCTCGGAGGAGGGTTTTGCCCGCCTGATGACGTCGAAGGCACGCCAGCTCGGCATGACCGCGACGGTGTTCCGCAATGCGTCGGGCCTGCCCGACGCCGCCCAGCGCACCACCGCACGCGACATGGCCGTGCTCGGCATGGCGCTGCGCAAGCATTTTCCGCAGCATTACTATTATTTCTCCGCCACCGACTTCAATTTCCGCGGCAAGCGGGTGCGCGGCCACAACGACCTGCTCGGCCGGGTCAATGGCGTCGACGGCATCAAGACCGGCTACATCAGGGCGTCGGGCTTCAACATCGTCACCTCGGTCAATGCCGATGGCCGCAAGCTGGTGATTGTCGTGATGGGTGGCGACAGCGCACGCAAGCGCAATGCCCATGTCGAGGAACTGATCGTGCGCTACATGCCGCAAGCTTCGGGCGGCAGCCTGGCCTCGTCGCTGTTCCAGCCGGCGGCGCAGCCCGTGCCGATGCCGACCGAGACGGCGGTCGCGATGCCGGCCGTCACGTCGATGCCGGCACCCGTCGCTGCAGCGGCCCCGGCTTCAGGTCCGGTGCCGATGGCCGAAGTCTACTGATGCGCATCCCCGGCGATTGATCTGCCGGGGAGCTTGCGTAGTCAGCGACCCGTCGCTCAGGCCGGCGCCTTGTATTGTGCGTCGCTGACATGCTCGAGCCAGTCGACGGCGCGGCCGTCCTGCGCTTCCTGGATCGCGATGTGCGACATCGCCGTGGTGGCCGCGGCACCATGCCAGTGCTTTTCGCCGGGCGCGAACCAGACGACGTCGCCGTTGCGGATTTCCAGCACCTCGCCGCCCCAGACCTGGACCCAGCCGCAGCCTGAAGTGACGACCAGCGTCTGGCCGAGCGGATGGGTGTGCCATGCCGTGCGCGCGCCGGGCTCGAAGGTGACGTTGACGGCGCGCACCATGGCCGGTGCCGGCGCCTCGATGATCGGGTCCTGGCGCACCGCGCCGGTGAAATAGTCGGGCGAGGGCGTTGCCGACGGCCGCGATCCGCAGCGTTTGATGTCCATTCCAAGATCTCCTTCAAGACAGATGGCGGGGGTATCGCGGTTGCCAGCCGGCTGCAGGGCTGGTTTGCCTTGCCTGAGCTTATGGCTGTTTCCTGACCGGCGCCATCCAATGCTGCCATGACGCATCTTCGGTCGGCTTCGGCCGGCTTGGCCGCAGTCAAAGTCCGTGGGAGCCAGGGTCAATCGGCAAAAGCCACCGCTGCCCGACCGCTGGTCAGGTCAGCGATCATCCTGGTGACCGCCGCGGCGTCGGCCTCGGGCAGGGCGAGGGTCAGCACAGCGCCGGTGGCGGTGAATGTCTCGGCGATGGTGCGGACGCCCGGCAGCGCCGCGAGCCGGGCCTGGACGATCGCCAGGTCGGCGAATTCAAGCGTCGCCACGGCCTCGACGGTAACCACCAGCGGCACCTTGGCCGCTGCGCGCAGGCAGGCCAATGCGGAGCCGCCATAGGCGCGGACCAGCCCGCCGGTGCCGAGGAGCACGCCGCCGAACCAGCGCGTGACGACCACCGCGACATTGTCGAGCGCCTGGCCGTCGAGCGCCTGCAGGATCGGCTTGCCCGCCGTGCCACTCGGCTCGCCGTCATCGCTGAAGCGGTATGCCTGCCCGACGCGCCAGGCCCAGCAATTGTGGTTCGCGCCTGCATCCGAATGGGCCGAGATGAACGCCTTGGCCGTGGCCTCGTCGGCCACGGGACCGGCGACGGCCAGGAAGCGGCTCTTCTTGACGTCCTGGGCGAAACTTTCGATCTGCGCGAGGGTGAACATGTCAGCCGCGTTAGACAATGCGCGGCGATGATCGTCAATTGCGCCGGCATCGGCATCACGGTGGCGCCAGCCCGCCCGGCACTGCGTGCCGCAGTTGCATTTGCCGGCGTCCGTGCTTGTCGCGCGATTTGCCACTTCCCCCGTTGAAGCCAGCCGCCGCATCGGTTATGAACGCGCGTCGTCCGGTGCGCCGGATGGTGGTCCGCGGTCAGCCTGCGGACGAGCACCCGTAGCTCAGCTGGATAGAGCGCTGCCCTCCGAAGGCAGAGGTCACAGGTTCGAATCCTGTCGGGTGCGCCAATCTTTTCAACAACTTAGGTCAGATTTGGGAAGCGCTGAAAATCTCAGTGTCACCAAATAGTCACCATGAGGCTGTTGAAGGATGACCGCGAACACACCTCGCCTGCGAATGACCGACAAGCGCCGGCAGCACATCTTCTCGGAGAACTGCACCGGCCACAACGTCGCGCCCTGCTGCATCTGCGGGAAGCCCATCCACCGCCATAACGACCGCTGGATCGTCGAGCATAAGCGCGCCTTGGCATTGCTCGGACCAGACACCAATACCAACTGCGGCCCGGCGCACTACGACTGCGCCCAGGTGAAGACCCACACCGAAGACTTGCCCCGTATCAGGAAAGCGAAGCGCCAGCAGGCGCGGCACGAAGGGACGCATAAACCATCCCGAGGCTTCAAGCGGCCGGACGGGCTAGTCTACGATTGGCAGAAGCGCCGGTACGTGCGAGAAAATGCCCCCAGCGAATGAGGGCGCGCGATGCCAATAAAAGCCGAAGACGGGGAAACCCGTGAGTTCTTGGTGATACCGCCAGCGGGCGCATGGTTTGACACAAGACGACGCGAGATCGCCATAGAGCTCGAACGCCGGTTCCCAGACATGAAATTCACGGTGACCGTGGAGTCAAGCGAACAGGACGAAAGGGCCTTCAAGCTCATCCCCATACTGGGCGCGGCGGACGGCAACACGCCAATGCTGAAATGGCCGTCCATGGACGTCATCGAGGACGTGTTGAATTGCCTGGCGGGGTTCATTGTGCAGTCGGAGACGAAGCCTCTCCTTCATTGAACAGGAAGAGATGCGACTATGTCGAGCACCGGACACGTCCTACCCGAACGGAAAATGCCGAAGCTGATCGTCGTCGCCGCCTTCAACCGCGACGAGGAAGGCGACTTGAAGCCAGCGTTTGATCCACGCCAGATGCAGAGCGAGGATGCTGCCATCCGCCTGGCCAAGATGATCGAAAGCGAACATGCCGGCGTGATCGCGTGGAGCCGAGAGGCAAACCCGGCCATTGGCGAATATGGCGAGCCGACGATCCTCTACCAGGCTGGCGAAGTCCCCGACATGGAATGATGGGACGACGTCATTGTGGGTCCCATTTCACCCGTGGGTTCTTCCGATCCTCTAGGATCGTCTGGTCTATCCAAGACCGACCCTTGTCTATGGTGGGGAAGAGGCCCCTGTAGTTGCAACCGTTGGGGTTGGTGACAAACGCTATGTAGGGACCAACCGGCATATCGGTTTTGTAGCAGGACCAAGCATAGCCATCCGTTTCTTGGCCGCGCACTTCCTCGGACTGTGCCATGCTGATTTCCTTGCTCTCCGCCTGCCCACATTCAAGCACCTGCTAGACCCCAAGAAAAGCCCCGTGATCCGAAACGAATAAGCCCGCCGTATTGCTACGACGGGCTCAAGCCTCTGGGGGCGTGCTGAGGGAAGCTCAAGGGGGATCTGTCATTTCCCTCACCACCCGATCAGACTGATGCACCAGCCATTAACAAGAAGTTAACGCCTAGGGCGGCGTTCGGCTCTGCTTGTCGTTGACGATTGATTGCAGCGTGGCGGTCAAGGCGGCCACGGTGTTCGACAGGCCGACGATACTGTCCTGCACCCGGTCAAGGCGCGTCAGCGTGGCGCTCTGGAACTTCTCGCTCGATGCCGCATCCTGCACCTGCTTCGTCTCGACGGCGATCAGCCGATCCGAGAGCTTCAGCGCAAGTTGCGAAGCCTCTTGCGCCGAATGCTGCGTCTGGTTGATCTGCGTTTGCAGCATCTCTAGCTGCGCGTCCTGCCAACTCGAATAGAGCCACAGGAGCAGCCCGAGGGTCGGCAGCGCCAAGGCCATGGAGAGTCTTGCCACTGCCAGCAGCAGCACGTTGCTTGCGATCCGTTCCGATGTCGTCATGCTTTCCATCCGCACCAAAGTTGGCCCTTGAAGTTATGGCCGTTGATCTCGTCCAGTTCGGCGCGCGGCGTCTCTGGCGTTGCGTCACGGCGCGGCGAGTTATGGTCGCACCAGACTTCTCGGGGATCTGCGACGGGCTGCACGGAGGCGCAGCCGGTCAGCAGCAGGATCAGGATTAGCGCTTTGCCCACCGCATCGCCTCCTTGGTGGCCTCGGCGTCCGAGAGGTCGCGCGCTCGTCGGTCGGCGTCGGTCGCCTCACGGTCCATCTCAAGACGATCCTCGGCAGCGACCAGTTTTTCAGCCGCCTGCTTTCGCTCTTGAAGGCGGGCGCCGCGGCTGTTGCCAGTGATGAACGCAATCAGCGCGGCCACCACGCCGCCCATGATCGCCAGCAGCGTCGGGTTGCCGATGAGGAAGCCGAGGACGCTCATAGGTCTGGCTCCCGGCGACGGCGCAGGTACTCGGTCATCAGCCCATTGGCCACCAGCAGCCAAGGGAACCACTCGGACGGGATGACCGGCTGGAGGACCGACGGATCAACGAAGGTGACGGTCACAGCGACCGCGCCGGCCACCGCCTGAAGGCGAGCCCAGAAGATGGTTTCGCTGTCCTTGAAGAAGCGTTTAATACGGCACCACATGGTCAGTGTTCCTTTCGGGAGAAGAGCGCGGCGAGCGCCTTGGCGATGAGTTGGAGGACGAAGCGGAAGCCTTTGGCGGGTTCGCCAGGGGCGGTGCCCGGAGGCGGTGCAATCGGCTCGGAAGGCTTGGGGTTGCTGGGTTTAGGGGCGGTGCTCGGTTCGGGTGGGATCACCAGGGGCGGCGCCTTGACGCCGATGTACGCGGCCGCGCGGAGGGCATTGGCGAAGGCCACGGCATAGCCGGCCACCGTGTCGCCGTTTGCTTCGACGTCACCATTGATGATCGCGCGGGCGCCGCGGTAATTCGGCTGGTCGCCGTTGAGAAAGTCGGCCAGCTTCTTTCCGGTGAACAGGCCACCCTTCATGCCGAGGATCAGGATACGGGCCGAGATGCCGGGCTGAAGGGCAAGGTCAGGGTTGCCGAGCAGATCGAGCCCAAGCAGCTTGCCGAAGCGCTCGTAGTTCTCCCGGCCTGTCGTCTGTGGGTAGCCGCGCCCCCTATAGGTCCAGCCGTCGTTCGGGCCGACATTGCCCATGCGACCGCCATAGACCTTGTTGGCGAGCCCTTGCGGGTTGCGGACGTAGGGCAGCGCATCGCCGAGCCGAGGGAAGCGCTGCGGCCAGACAGCCTTGATGCGCTCGGCCGACGAATAGGTCAGGTTCTCGACCTTCGGCGCCATGGCCGACCCCACCTCATGATAGGGCGTGGCCAGCACATAGGCCGCATGCCGAAGCGGCAGGCCGGCTGACTGGATCTCGTCAAGGATCGCTTCGAGGTTGGCGACCTGGCTTGTGGTGAGCGACGTTCCGAACACGCCAGACGAGCGCGCGCGCAAGGCCGCGTAGAACTTGCTACGGTCCATGGGACTTCCTCAGATTGTGGTCGGGATTTTCGTCCGGCGAGTTGCCGGCTTCACTTATGAGGCGGCGAGGATTTCGCGCGCGCGCGCCGCCCCGAAGAGGCCAGTCGCAACATTTTCCAGAAGCGGCCAAAGCTCGTGGTCGTTCCGGTACGACGACGCTGACCTGAAAATGTTCTGGACCCGCACCGGCTGCGTTGCCATGGCGGCTTCCACTTGGTCAGCTTCGGCATTCGTCAGGCGCGACCAGAGGTCAACCGGGTACAGGACGATTACAGGCGCGGGCGCCGGCCCCCATCGGTCGCCTAGCCAAGGCTGCGTAGCGCTCTCCGGGGCGGTGGGCACTTCTATCGACCCAGAGGGCGGGGCTGCTCCTTCGAAGCCGCCGATGTAAACGCCCTGCGCATTGACGTAGTACTTTGTCATAGTCCTGCCCTCACTCCAAAGTTCCAGCTCGCCGCAACAAGATTGCCGAAAGCTCCGGTGGTCTTGCTGTAGTAGCCGTATGATGCGGTGGTGTTTTCGAACCGGATATTGAGGTTCGTTGCATCCGGTACGATGACGAACCGGGCTGGGTTCATCGGAATGATGTCGCCAACCGCGTAGCCTTGGGACGCCGTCACGCAGATGAAGTACGGGAAGATGAAAGTCGGGATATCGCCCAGGCCATGCGCTAGGGTGAGCGTTCCGCCGGCGGTGATTACGCTAAGCCCGCTCTCGTACATAGGCTTGGCAAAGGTCGGCGTTGCCCATTGGGGGGCGGTGGCGCCAGGGTTCATAATCAGCGATTGGAGCCCCGTACCCTTCGCCAACCTGGCCAACGTCCGAGCAGCGGTGGCGTAGAAGATATCGCCTGCGGCCACCGATGCAGGGAGCCTAGGGAACACACTCGGGGCGGCACCGTCGCCGATCACGAGGGCTTCCGTGGTGGTATCAAGCTGGATGTCGCCGGACGCAGTTGGCGCGGCCGCCGCGCTCTGCTTAAGCGTGAGTGTCGGGGTGGTGACCGTCGGACTGGTCAGCGTCTTGTTGGTGAGCGTCATCGCGGCAGATGCAATGCCCGCCTTAATGCTGGCCCAAGACACCTTCGACAGAGCCCATGACCACTCACTGTCCGCTATGCCGAACTCGTCAGCATCCACCAGGGTGGTCTTAGTGCCGGATCCGTGTATCCACCCAGCCACGGTGTTGGTCAGGTTCGTCCAGATAGCCAGAGACTTGCGATACCAGTGGAAGGCCGAGAAGAGCCCGGGAGTGACCTCGACGTCCTCCGGGTTCGTCGCCCATTTCTGAGCGTTCGTCTCGGCCAATTGCGCTGCGGTCACATTTGCAGGGATGCCGGGGATGTCAGGGGCGAGCCCGGCAACCGTCGCTATTTCATCAGCGATCCCCGCGACCGCAACGAAGTTCGGGTCTGCAAGCACAGCCTGCGCCGCATCTGCTGCCGCCTGAGCTGCCGCCGCATTGCTGCCGCTGTCACTGGAAAGCGTCTCGCTGATCGTGATCGCGTCCGTGCCGACGATGATGGGATTGACCCCGATCACCCGATAGTCACGACCGCCGTTGGCCGTACCGTCTGTGACAGTGACCCGCGTGCCGTTCGCAATATCACGCTTGCTGTCGAAGTCTCGCGCTCGCTGCCAGGCGCCAGAATTCGCGATCCAGATGCCGTTCTCCGAAGGAGCGGTCTGGTTCTTCACAAGCACCCGGTCGTCGGCGACAAGCACAACGCTATCGACTGTCAGTAACCCTGACAGAGCGATGTTGGCGGTGGTGGCTACACGGCACGGCGCCTTGTATGCTACCGTTTCGCCTGAACCAGTAATCTGGTCGGTAAAGACTGTTGCCACGGGTGGGGCCTCCATGGGGAAAAGTGCGGGGAAAGTTGAATTGGCCTGGCTGCATCTCAAGGATGCCGCGCCGTGGGGCTGGATTTTCTTTGGCGCGTTTATGTGTGTTCTGGTCTTGGTGCTGCTTGCGGGCGCAACAGGCGTGATCCCGACAAAGTTTGGGCCTGGCGGAGACTGTGGTCCGCGCGGGATGACCCTGGCGGATACCTGCGACTAGTCCACCATCTCCTTCAAGGTAGGCTCTACGCCCTTGAAACCGCTCCAGTCTTCGACGAAGCCGCCTCCTTCTATGATCCACCGCCAATAGGGCAGTGTCGCAAACGGCAACATCTGCGACATGCGGTTGATATCGGCCGATGCGAGGTCGAGATCCCCAGAAATCCCACGTGCGGGAATGCCGAGCAGTTGTGCGGCATCGGTTCCGAGTTGGAACGAAGGTCCGAGCACCGACCCGAAGGCATCCCTGTTCGCATACCGCGAGGCGGGTTGCCGCGCATCCGCGTCGGGATTGACCAGGCGACCGCCTGATGAGGCAAGGGCGAAGAAACCCGGCCCGCCCAGCTTCTCCCAGATATTGTTGATCTCCATGCCGACCGAGAGAATGCCCGAGCGTTCAAAGCCTTCAGCGATCCACGTTCCGGGGTTGTTGGAGACCGGGCGATTGGACTCCATCTGCTTGAACCAGTAGGCGGCCATGCCGAGGGCCGACATGCCAATCGTGCCCGTGACGAACGAGCCGGGACCTTCCTGCAATCCGCGCATCAGCACGCGCTGGTTGGACGCGATGGCGAAGCTCTTGAACTGCAGCAGTGCGCGCCCGGGCGGCGTGTGGGCGAACAGGGGCACGTCAGCCACGCTCTTGGTGACGATGACGCTGTCGACGTCCTTGTTGAGCCCGCCGGCAAAGGCTCGGCGCGCGCCCTCATCATCCCAGCGCTCGATACCCGGAATATGGACGTTGCCTTCCACCTGGCCGAACTGGTCGAACTGCCTGGCGATCCGCTCGGCCATGAACTCGTCGATGCCGAGGAAGCCCATGTAGCGGCGCTCATCATCCGCCATCTTGGCATAGTCACCGGCCTTCACGTTCTTCAGGATGCGATTTTGCACCAGCACAGAGGCAACCGCCTTGTGCATGTCGTTCCAGAACGGCAGCAGCGTCATGCGCGAGAACGTGGCGCCCATGTTGTCGATCAGCCGCTCGAAAGGCGAGTTCATCGCATAGGGGTCTGCAAGCTCGGCCATGGTGGCGATGCGCGACTGAAGGGTGCGCTCCGTCACGGCGCCCATCAATTTGGCATCGGCGACCGACAGCTTGATTGCATCGAGATTGGTGATCAGCGGGGCGATGCCTTCGCCCATGTATCGGCCCAGGCCGTGAACCATTGCCGGGCGCACAGCATCCGTCAGCGACGAAATCAGAACGCCGCCGAGCTGCCGCATGAAGTTGAAGGTGCCGGCCGTGCGGAGGACACGGGCAAAGTTCGTGTGCTGGCTGTCGAGCTTGTATTGACCGCGGAGCAGATCGCGGACGCCAGCCAGGTCTTCAACGTCGCTTCGTTCCTGCTTGGTGAGCCGGTCGAGCGCCTTGGTCTTGCCGGCCTCGTCCAGATCGGACGCATGCACCTGTTCGCGCAGGAGGCGGTAATCCTCTTCCAGCCGGCTCAACTGGCCTTGCAGAGTGGGCTTGCCCGGCCCGCCGAGGCGCTTGTCCATGCGCGTCAGTTCTACATCGGCCGCCATGACGCGGGCATAGCGCCGGCCGATCAGTTCGATGTCGTGTTCGAGGAAGTCTTCCACGAGATGGTCGGGAATGTTGAAGGTGCGTTCCTTCAGCGGCCCACGCGCCGACATGGTCATGTCATAGGACGGCATGCCCTGATTGGCGCGGCCTGTCAGCTGCGAGAAGATGTCATCGACAATCCCCTTCACATAGTCGGCCCGATCCTCAGGCGACAGGAATTCAGGTATCTCCTGCTTGACCGTCGGCACCATCGGTTCGAGCTTGTCGGCTTTCACCTTCAGCCCGGCGATGCTGGCCTGCATGCGGTCGAGATCCACCGACTTGGCAGCGAGTTCGGCACGGATGCTGTCATTCGCCTTGCCTTCTGCCTCCATGCGTTTCAGCGCATCGACACGCTTGCGCAGGGAGCGTTCGGAGAGCTTCGCCTTGAATAGGTCGCGCTTGGTACTGGCATAGTCGACGACCAGGCTGACACGAGGTGAGGCGTTGGCGAGGTCGCGAACGCCGTCGAGTTCAAGCTCCAGTTTGGTCAGGCCCTCGCTGAGCGTGCGGGCGTCCATAGCCGAGATGTCGCGCTCGTTGATGATCTTGTCGCTGGCCGTGTCAAATTCGCCCAACTCACGTTCGAGCCGCGAAATCCGACTGTCCAGCCCTTCGAGGTTGCCCTCGGCGCCCATGACACGGTCGATGAAGTCGCGAACCTCCTTGACCGATACATTCGGCGACAGGCCCACGTCTTCCAGCCACTTCGCTGCCGTCTTGTCGAGATTGTCGAGCAGTTCGGCCGCAGCCTCTTCGTCCGCCGTGCGCAGCGGTGCGCCGCCGAGTTCATCGCGGATCGCCTCGATGATCGCGCGCGGGTCCACGTAGTCGGAGCCATCGCCAGGCAGGCGGGCAAACATGGCGTCTTCGGCCTGAACGAAGTTGTCGACATCACCGATACCGCCGTCCTTCTTGAATAGGCCGGGATGCGTCTTCGGCGTGATGTCCATGGCGCGCAATTCGCCGTCGAGCTTCGAACCAACGCGAACGCCGCCCTTGCTACGGATCAGTGCCAGTACCGGGAAGCGCTCGGCATAAGACAGCTTGCGGCCCGCAGAGCGTTCGGCCTTGCGGACCTCTTTCACGGCGTCGACCATGACGGCGTTTTCGTCCATGTTCCGAAGGCGCTTCACCAGATCGGCCGGCGCGCGGGTCTTCATCACATCGAGGCGCGTCTTGCGCAGCCCTTCCAGGGAAGCGTTCTTGCGGTCGCGGATACCCCGGCGCTCATTCAGTCGATCTTCGAAGCCGTCGAGCCTGTCGGTTGCCTTGGTCAGGGCCTCGCGCTGCTTATCGGCATCGACAATCTTGTTGCCGATCCTGATCTCGTCGGCCTTGAATTCGAGGTGCGCAAGCTGCTCGTCGATCCACGGCTTCACTATGGCCTTGAACCGGGCTTCGCCGGCATTCAGCCGCGGCGCGTTCCAAAGGCGTGTCAGGTATGACGTTGCCGTCTTGACGTTCACGTCGGGCGGCAGGAGCCCGGCCGCGATAGCCTGCTCCTTCAGTGGATCAAACAGCGATGAGCGCCAGGAAACCGCGGCCTTCGACACGGCGTCGTTTTCGCCCACGTCGCCCCGACGCATGGCCTTGCTGACAGCGGTCCTGAATTCCTCGGCGGTCATGTTGAAATCAGGCGTCTTGCGCGCTTCCTCGTAGATGCCGCGCATTTCGGTCAGGCCCTTGGTGAGGGCGCCACGGTCCCAATATTTGACGGCGCTTTCGACGGCGAGATTGCCTTCGCCGCGCACGTTCTTTTCGAGATAGAAGCCGGTTTCCGCCATGTCGGCCATGATCGATCGATGCACGGCAGACGGGCTATGAGCGGCACGCAGCAGCGGGTTGAGCCGAGCCGTAGCCAGGCCGACACCCTTGGCGCCACTGGCAATGTCGTAATCTTCCAGCACAGGGCGTTCCACGGCAGCGGCACCCGCGCTCTGACCTTCAGCCAGGCCAGATCGGAACTCGGCCATTGCCTCGCCGCTGTCGTCACTGCCGGCCATGGCACGGTCGACGGTAGCGAACGCGGCCTTGCGCTCAACAGCCGAGAACAGCACGCCGGCACCAGAACCGAGTAATGCACCGAGCACTGCGCCTGCACCCAACGACAGAGCGCTTTCCGCCAGCGGGCGGGTTTCCTGCGTGGCCTGCAATGCTATCTCGGACACGCCCGCGCCGAGCGCGCCGGCAATGCCCGTCGAGACCGCAGAACGTGCGATGGTCGCGCCGGTCGTGGCACCACGCACCAGCGCACCGCCAGGCAAGAACGATGGAAGGTCGATTGCCTGTGCGCCGAACTGCGCAAATACCGAAGTGAGGCCGCCCGCGTCGAGAATGCGGCGGTCCTCCTGCTCCATGTCGATCTGGCTTTTCAGGGCATTAAAGGCCTTGCGATTGAAGACGTCCGCGAAACGCTGCCAATGCGGCTCGTAGCGCGTCCCCTGAATTTCACCCCAGAGCACATCGCCGGAGAAGCCATCCTCTCGCGTTGCCCGGTCTACGCCCGCCATCTTGTTGTTGAGCGCCGAGCCGATGGTGTTGTCCTGGCGAAAAGCCGCTCCGATCACCGACATGGTGTCCGGGTCGAGTTCGGGCTCATCCGTCTGCGAATAGTCGAGCGGACGAAAGGCGCCCAGCGCAGGGCGTTCACCGGGATACTCAATTTGCGGCATCATCACCCCACACGGCATTGTTGATCGTGCGCTTGCGCGCCATGCCCGGGCTGTCGGGCAGTGTCATCGGATCGATGGTCGCTTCCGGTTCGGCTGGCTTCTCGTCGGACTGGCGGCGGATCGTGGCCGCCTCAGAGCGGCCAAGCTCGCGGGCTCCTTCAGCCGCACGCGCTTTCATCCAGTCAGGGCCGACGGTCTCTTCGAGCGCACGGTTAGCAGCAGCCTCGCCACTGCGTTCGGCAGTGTTGGCCGCGTCATTGCGCCCACGCTCTGCAAGGAAGCGTTCCCTGGCCGCGCCAGAGGCCTTTGCGCTTCGATCCTTGATGGAGGCATCATCGACACCCCAAGGAGCGCCGAACACCTCGCCAACCTTCATCTGATCGCCGTCCCGGTACTGGTAGAACAGCCGATAGCGCGGGCGCCGGCCCGCCTCGATGTCGGCGCGGGTTTTGTCGGTCGCCAGGATCGCCACGTTCTCCACCTTGCGGTCGAGCTTTGCGGCGAAGTCGCCGGCCGTCTTCATGGCATCTTCGCGCAGATAGTCGAAGTTGCCACCGATCGCGGGGTAATGAAGTTCTGGGGGCGAGCGCATGAGGTTCGGCGCGCCTGATAGGTTGCTGACGTTCCAACGGACCTTGAGGTCAGCCAGCGCCGCAGCCTTGGCCGCACCGGCATCGCCGCCCTTCTCGTAGAATTTGTCTTCGGCAATCTCTCGGTATTCGGCCAGCAGCCCATTGGCATGCTCAGGGATGACACCAGCACCAGGCTCAGATGCGAACATGCTGGGGTCAAAGGCATCGGTGACTTCCGACAAGGTCAGAGCCTTAGCGAATTTGTCCGCTTCCGGCTTCAACACCTGCTTGTTGGCCTTCACGGTCGGGTCAGTCATGCGCAGGATGCGCGCCGCAGCGTCTTCGCCACCCATGCCCAGGTCGTTGACCATGTGCCGGAACATCGCGAGCTTGTCGCGCGCGCCGGCTCCACCTTCGAAGGCGCCGAACGAGACCGGGGCAAGCGCTTCCAGTAGATCAGCCTGAGACATTGCCGCGGCGAACTGGGCCGGATCGGTCGACGCCACACCCTGGCGCACCTGAGCTTGAACACTCTTGGGAATGTAGCCGGTGGACCGAACAAAGGTCTCGGTGATGACCTGTACGGTTTCAGGCGTGGAGGCCTTCATCATGGCGTCATAGGCCTTGTCGCCGTTCTTGCGCTCATCAGCATCGAAGCCGTTCACGGCCGCGCTAGGGTCTTGGGAAACCACCTTCGAAACGAGGTCGCGGACATCGCCGTCCTCTTTCGTCTTGGTCCGAAGCGCCTTCAGCAGCGTGGCCTTGTCGCCGTCGTCGATGCCAGCCATGAGGATCTGTTGATCGCTGACCACTTCGCCGGTCTCGATACCGAGCGAGAGCGCTTCCTTGAAGGCGGTGCGCTGCGCCGTGACCTGAACTGCAGCGTCCCGATCCGCGACCTCTTCGGCCTTGACCGCCTTGTCGTACAGGACGGCGCGGTCTTCAAAGGACAGGTCGGCGTATTGCGGGGCAACCTCGGGCACATACTCGCCGCCAAGCAGCGCCGCCGCCTTCTTCTTGTGGCCTTCCATCTGGTAGGCGACCTTGTCAGCAACCGTGCCAGGTGCACCGCCTGCCTTCATGTCCGACCGATCATAGAGACCGACATGACCGGCGTTGATCGCCGAATAGACATCCAGCAGGCCCATACCCGGCCTGACGCCGGCATCCTTGAGATATTGGCCCACGGCGCGCATCTGGTCAGCCACCGGCATTCCCTGCGTCACGCCATACTTGCGGCGCTGCGGCTCACCCCACTGGATCAGGCCGCGGTGCTGACCATGCTTGGTGGTCGGCCCCTTCTTCCACGGATCGAATGTGCCGCCGGTCTCGTACGAAATGACGGTAGCCAGGATTGCGGGATCTATGCCGATCTCGGCCGCAGTGGTCTGGATTGCGCCGGCCATTCCCTTGACGTCGACCGGAGCGCCGACGCCGAGCTTGTAGCGAGCTTCCGGCCCGTTTTGGCGCTCGTCAATCGTCCACAGCGCTTCAGCGCGGCGCTTACGCCACTCACGCTTTGAGATATCGACATCGATGGCAGAGCGCCCCGACGAGGCGGCGAGCGCGTCAGCTTCGGCGTCGGCCTCCTTCCACCCATCAGGGTTTTCGTTGAGCCGGCCAAGGATGACGTTCTGGCCATCGTCGACCTTGACCTTGGCAACGCGGTCCCTCTCGGCAACGGAGAAATCCTTCGCCTTGCTCGTGATCGCGCTTTCGAGACCGAAAAGACGCTGGTCGTATTCCGGGCGCAGGGCCTCCGGCACAGTGCCAATGAAGTCCTTGGCCGCCTTGAAGTAGCTCTCGCCTGCCGAGGTCTCGAAACCGTCGGCGCCCACCGGTGCCTTGATGACGGCATCGGCGAAAGCCTTCTTCTGGGCATCCTCGAACTGCAAAAAGCGGCTGTGCGTCTCGAACTTCTGCTGGTCGTCGACTTCGGCCTTGCGCTTTTTCTCGCCGGCCCGCATGCCGGCCGCCATGGACTGCATGCCCTGGCCGAGCTGAGCAACACCCCGACCGATGGACGAGGTGTCATAGGATGCAATGGGGCGGCCAGAACGACCGCTGGGCGCCGCGCCGAGTTCTTCAGCGCCCGGAAGCTTCAGAGCCATCAGTAATATCCCCCGGCATTCGCCTGTGCCCAAGAGCCGCTATATCGGCCCCGGTATTTCGTGGTGGCACCAGCGCCCCAATCCTTGGAGAATGAGCCCACGCCATCCATGAGCGTGCCGGCCGCGCCGAACATGGCGCCCGTCATCGCGGCTTTGCCTTCCATGCGTGATGTCGCTGCCTGCGCACGGCGACCCTTGGCCCGCTCATCGCCGCCATAGCGGATCATGCCCTCCTGATAGGCGCCCTCTTGGACAACGTCGCCAGCCAGGTCGAGGACGGTCTCATCCAGCGCGCCGAGATTGGACGACGAGGCGACGGCCTGCTGTCGTGACAAGATGAAGTCGCGCTCCTTCTTGACCTTTGCGGCCTCACGCTGCGATGCAGCCTTTTCTTCTGCCGCCTGCTGCTCAAGCTGCTGGGCTTGGTATTCGGAAGCGGTCTTCTGCGCCGCGCCCGCTGCAAGTGTGCCAACCGCCGAAACAGCAGTGCCGACCATGCCGAGGATCGCGCTTAGGCCGAGATCTGCCATGACCAGATGTCTCCTTCTTCATGCTGAAAACCGAGACGGCGGAGCCAGTTCGGGGCTGTGGGTTCGTCAGGATCGCAGCGGGCAATGATGCGCTTATGCTGCTTCTTGGCCGTCTCGATCAGGTCGATGGCCGTCTTGTGCATGGTCTTGCGGAGCGGTCTCGCTTCGTCGCGCAGATTGCAAAAGGCGATGACCTTGCCCTGCGTCAGCCAGAAGCCGGCCACGGCGACCAGCTTGCCGTCGACAAAGCCGGCAATGCCCTTGACGGTCGGCAAATAGCCTTCCTGGCCGTACCAGTCGGCTAGATGCTCATGAGTGAGCGGGACGATTTCCGGGGTCATGCCTTGTCGTGCGTCTCGACGGTGATCACCGCGGCCTGCAGCATGCACGGCTTAGGTGCCGTTGCCCGCATGCAAAGCCGGCTGTCGGGCTTCCACTCACCCGGAAACGGCGTTGCCGGCTCTTCGTAGTCGGTGAAGATTTCGTCCAGGTCGACAGGACGGCCCTGATAGAGCCGTGGCAGCTTGTCCATGTTCACGAAGTCCCGGCCGAACTCGATGCCGTCATTGTGTGCCAGGCCGAGGATCACGCCGACATAGTTGACGCGCTTGATCTGGTTGAGCGCAGTTCCGGCAGCTGCGGCATAGGCCAGCTTGGTCGACTTGTAGAACGCCTGGTATTTGAGCCCGACCATGACATCGGCATTCGTGACCGACGACGTCATCGCTATGCCGCCGCCTGCGACCGTGTATTCGCCGCGGTACTTCCCCGCCGCCCACACCACCACCTGCCTGCCCTCAAGGTGGGACAGGCCAGTGACATCGGTGCCGGTGACGCTGGGGATGATGACGAAGCTGTCGGCCTGCTTGTTCATGGTGCCGCCGACGCAATCCGCCTCCATCGCCATCTTTTCGAGATAGCGCTTGGTCTGGCCATTCACGGTGCGGCGGACGCGATAATAGACTTGGTCCTCATCCTCACCGGGGAGCACCGACACGCTTTCGACAGCGCCGTTGTCCGCCATGCGAATGCGCGACCAGCACGTCACGTCCTCAGTCGGCTCATAGGTCAGGAGCACGACGGTTCCATCATCGAGCCAGACGTGAATGCGAGTGTCCGGCTGGCGCTGGACGGCGATGCCGACCACGTTCGCGCTTCCCGTCAGGTCAGGACAGAGAAGCGTCAGGTCGCGCGGCACGTAGTCGTAGCTGTCTGTGTCAAAGACCAGCTCGAACAGGCGCTTGCCCGATCGCTGAGCGAAGACACCTCGGCTGTCCACCTTCGCCGCATTGGCGCCCTGGCGTGACCCCTGGCTTGAAGGATCTCCGGCTTGAGCGTTCTGCGGCGTCAACGGCTCATCAATGGACGTGGATTTGATCGAGAACTCTGTGCCGGGCGTCCCGACGATCAAGCGGCCGAGCGACAGCATGAAGTTGATGGTGTCCACCGGGCCAGCTCCAAGGGTGCGGTTCACGGGACCGGCATCACCTTCAAAGCTGGGGTCGAAGTTCTCGTAATCGTCTGAGACCGACCCAATGAACCGGGTCTTGCCGGCCCACCAGATGCGGCCCTTGTGGAGGGAAACGGCGCTTGGCCAGCCTTGGCGGTCGGACCAGATGCCTTCTTGCCAGTCGTCGGTGAACTCGCCGACGGCGAAGGGCTGCAAAATCTCGATGTTGGCGCTGGTCGGGGAGCTGTAACCAACCACCCGACAAATCCCATGCGCACCGTCGCCTCGATAGTCAATCGTGACCTCTGCGGCGCCGGACGTGTAGGCACCCGGCTTGAAGCCGACCCGATACCACTGGATGACATTGTCCAAGGTGGCGCCGGGAGCATGGGCGGTCGTGCCATTGGTTGTGAACGTGACACCAGAGACGTCGATAAAGCCTTGGTCGGGACCGTCATAGGATCGCTGAAGGGTAAGCGTGCCCGCCCAAGTCCCAGCCCGGGTGATGCTGAAGTCGTTGTCCGCTCCAACACCGTTCACGCGCCAGGCACCAGTGAAGGCGCTTTCCGCTCCAAGCTTGAACTTCTGGCTCCGGCCGCCATGAAAGAGACGGAACAGAGCCCCGACATGCGAGGGCTTGAAAAACGGGATGTCCGACTGGAGCGTGGTATTGCCGGCGTTCGCACCGGGCTTCAGCCTCACGCGAGCCGAACGACCGATATAGAACGGCCCGCTGGTGGGCTGGTAGAGTACCAGCGACCAGCTATCTGTCGCCCTGCGTTCGATGCGGCGCTGCTGATAGCCCTTGCAGGCGAGGAAGACGACGTCTGCCGACTGATCCCACCGAACATAGGGCAGATCAGCGCTTGCCCACGGCACGTCAAGTTCCATCGTGCCAGCCGACGCGACTTGAATGGACGACACCAAGCGGTCGATGTCGCGGTCGCTCTGGAACTGGATCCAGAAGCTGCCCGAGGGCGTGAACGCGAGGCTGTGCGCCCCGGTGCGCAGGGACGTTTCGGCGATGTAGTCATCGTCGCCAGCGGTCGAGCCGCAACGGAACGTCACGGGGCCACGCGAGACAATGATGTTGAGAGCATGCCGCTTGTTGGCATCGCCGCCCGACACAGAGATCTGTCGCCGGCAGACTGCGAGCCCTCCAATGTTCACCGCATTGAGGACCAGTCCCGAGCCGCCGAAGCCCAGCGTCCCGCCGTTCGTTGATGCGTCGGTCCAGTTGGTCGACGTTGCAAAGCTGCTGTTGGAAATCGTGGTCGCGACAGCCACACGCGAGACCAGAACGTCATTGACGCGGACCCGCATCTTGCCGTTGGCGAACTCGATCAGTGCGGTATCGTCGGTTGCCGCGATGAATGGCACATCAATCGCGAAAGCGTCGTTGCGGCTTGATCCGAGGTAGCTGAAGCCAGGCCGAAGAGCCATCGAGCCGGCAGTCTTCGGCAACCAGTTCTCCATGACTTCGGCGGAAAGCCTGATGCGGTCGACGTCGACGCGGGCAAGCGCCGCTTTCGAGACAATGCCACGGTTCCAGGCAAGCAGGGGGGCGTTGGTTTTAGGCATCAGCGGCGCCCATGTTCACGAGAGCGACCGCCACGGCTGGCGACCAAGCGACCAGTGGGCGGGAACTTGGTCACCGGCTCATTCATCACGTCGCGGTTGGAAGCGGTCTTCCACGCCTCCTTCTTGGCCTTGCTCAGCCGATCCATCTTCTCATTGGAGCCGGTGATTTCCTCGCACGTCGCGACTGCGAGCGATGTCTCGACGTAGGCGACGAAGCTTTCCGGCCAGCGGCCGAGGTCGAGCCCGAAATCAGGATCGCTCGAGATGTAGCGGACGAAGATTGTGTCGATGTCGGCCAGCCAGAAATCGGTGCGGTCATCGTATTCCAGCAGAGGACGCCGGCCGTGCGCGTCAACCGTCATTGCCGCGGTACGCAGCCAGTCGTCGGGCTTATCGAACACGAACTTGAAGCCGATGGTGCTGTCGACGGAAGGACTGGTTTCAGCCTTGCGAAACCGCATTGCGAAGTTCCACAGCCCAGCCTCAAGGCATGCCTTCACTGTCTTCGCATAAGCGAAGTCGAGCGCGCGCCGGCCCTTGCCCTCGTCAGTGAGGGCAGAGAGACGCGGTTGGCCCAGGAGGATCAGGGCGCCGTTGTAGAGGCTGAGCTGGTCGGTCATGGATCAGGCCGCCAGTTTGCTGCGCTCGGCGATCCAGTCGGCCGCCTCGTCCTTGGTCTCAAAGCCGTCCTGCAGCACCTTCTTGTCGGTGATGCGCACCGCCTGCCACTTCGACTTGGGGCCGCCCCAGCGCACTTCATTCTCGGCAGGCTTCTCGATTTCTGCCTGATTGGTCAGGAGCGTGACGCTGATCATCGCCATGCGCGCGCCGCCAAACCCGCCAGCGCCCACTTCGACGACAAGGATTTCCGCGAACCACGAGCGGTCGAACGCCATCACTTCGAGGCGGTCATCGACGCGCAGCTGTTTAGCGACGTGCACCCAATACCTTGGGTCAAGCAGGCTGTCCGGCGTGTCGTCGATGCCGGTGGTGATGCGATAGAGCGTGCGCTTGCTTTCGGCCAGCGCGAGGCCGTTGACGTGAAGGGGCATCGGAAGCTCCAGATTGAAAAGGGAAAGGCGGGAGCCGAAGCCCCCGCCGTCTTGGTCGGACCCGTTAGTCGGTGTCGGTCGCCGTCAGTGCCGTGCCGTCGGCAAGATCCACAGCCGAAGCCGTGGCGGCATTCACGAACGTCAGCGAAGTGGCCGACGTGTCGGTGTCGGTGATGATCACCAGGTCACCGGCACGCATGCCGAGCTTGAAGCCGTCGGTGAAGTAGCCCGAGACACGAGCGTCGGAGAGCGCATCGGCGCTGTCGTATTTCCAGATACGACCGCCAACGATGCCCTGGCCGATCAGCTTGGGAGGGTTCGAGGTTGAATAGGCCACTGGTCAGCCCTCCTTACGAGGCAACGATGGCAGAGCCATCGTGGTTGATGACGCAGACGCCGCCGTTCTGAAGGAGCTCGGAGCCCATGAAGCACGTGGTGCGTGCGTATGAGTAATCCTGCTCTTCGTCGTAGCCGACGACCGAGGCGAGAGTGTCCTTGTCGCACGCATGGCCGATGGCCGAGCGATGGTAGACAAAGCACTTCTCGGCATTGGTGCCGACGCCGGGGACGTCCGGGTGAACCAGCCAGTTGACACCCGCCCAACGCAGAACACGCTTCAGAGGGCCACCGGCGAGCGGGGCCATGTCGACGTAGTCGCGAGAGGTGAAGGTCGTGTCACGCATGAAGTACGTGTACATGGCCGGGGAAATCAGACCCCACATGTTGTCGATTTCCTGCACCGGCACCTTGGCCAGGCCGAGGATGCCGATTGCCTTGGTGACCAGGGTCAGCGAACCGACCGCCGCAGTGCCCGTGTCGTTGGTGCCAGTCGCCAGTTCGGTGATGATGTCCGCGTCGATCTTGCGGTTCATAACCTTCAGCGTCGTGTCCTGCATGATGCGCTTCTGGTCGCCCTGCGAGGCGAACACGTTGAAGCTCGTCTTGCGGACCAGATCATGCCACTCAACCAGCGTTGCAGTCTTCTGGCTGAGGTTGTCGGCACGGGCCGGGATAAGACCGTTGACGCCGCGCGTGGATGCTTCCGCGCCGCCGCTATCGGCGACAAGGAACTCTGCAGTGTTGCCCTTGCGCACAAATTCCGTCGTCACCGACATGCGCAGCGGGCTTTCACCGGACTCGAAGCCGGCGATATATTCCTGTCGGTACTGTTTCTGGAAAGCCGTGTCGGCCATGGTTCCAGTCCTTCAATGTGAGGGATCGGAGCCGTAGGCAGGTTGACCGCTGGTCGACGTCGCGGGTTGTCCGGATTGCTCCGGGCCGCTGTGTCGCCCTTCGGGGCTGATTTCGGGCTTGTGTTGGGAGTGCCTAAGACGGAGCCGCTAAGCGGGTTGGCCGTCGGTTGGCAGGTATCAGGCCTTGAGCTTGTCGCGGGCCGTGATCAGTTGACGATAGCGCTCCTGCGCTGCCGTATCCTTGTGCCAGGCAACGCGGTCGCTGCCCATCCGTTTTTCCATCTGGGTTATTTCCGCCTGTATCGTCTGAAGGCCAGTGCCGCCAGGCGTCAGGACGGTTGCCATGGGGTTCTCAGCGACAGCCTTGGCCGCGAAGAAGCGCAACACAGCAGGGTGATTGCCGATCTTGGAGCCATCGGCCATGCGACCGCCGAAGAGATTGCCGTAAAGCTCAGGGTCGACGCTGTCGAAGTAGGGCCGCATTGCTGCGAAGTTGCCGGCATAGTCGCCGCCCCACTCCGACTTGAGCGTGGTCTCGGCCTCCTTCTTGAAGGCAGTGTCCTGTTCGGCCTGCTGGAACTGAACTTCCTCCTGCATGGCATAGTATTCGTCGACCATGGCCGACATATCGGCCGGCGCCACCCCGCTCTTGATCGCCCGTTCGGCAAAGGCACTGACCACAGGAAGGTCAGCTTCGCCGATCTGGCGTTTGTCGGGCAGGACGATGGCTTTGACGTAATCCTCGACCTTGTCGGGGATATTGTTCTCCTTGCGGAAGGCCGCCCATTCTTCGTCGGTTGCCTTGTCGCCGGGCTTGCCCTTGGGCTTCACGCCTTCGGATATCTTGCGCTGGGCCTCTTCCTGCGCCTGAAGCAGTGCCTCCGGCGATGCGAAGCGCTTCAGACGTTCCAGACGCTTGGCGTCATCCTTGGCCAGCTTCTCGCGCCAATCGTCGCCCCATGGGCCAGCCTGTTCCGTGGGCTTTACCTCAGTCACCGGTGCCACTTCAGAACCAGTGACAGCAGGAGCGGGCTTCCCAGCTTCTACCGTGACGACAGGAGCCGGCTTGGCGACTTCTGTGGTTGCTTGAGCGGGGTTTTCGACCGTAGTCGCGCCCGCTGCGAGCGTGTCTTCCGACATTGCTTATCCTTTCGGGAGGTCAGGTTTGAGATCGGAGATGGAAACATTGACCAGCTTGACCAGCTGAAGCCCGACGTTGCGGCGCCCGGCGAGATAGTCGCTCGCATCGGGAGCGCCAGGCACGAAGGTCTCGTCATACGTGCTGGCTGCTTGGGTGATGATCCAGTTCATGCAGGCCATCTGCTGACTAGGCGTGGCATTGCCAGCAGCGACCGCCTTGACGGCTTCCGCAATGGCCACCGTGTAGACCGCTGGCGCGATGGGGTTGCGCCTCATGCGGCACCTGCCAGCGCCTTGACCATCGGTGCGGCCTTGTTGGCTACTTCGGCGACACCACCAACGTCAGCGGCCATGGAGGCGGCCTGCTGTTCCTGCTGCATTTGCTCGACGGCAGCGGCCAGGCGCTTTTCATCGTTCAGCCAGCTTTCCGGCCAGCCGATCCGGCGCAGCATGTCTTTGACGATTTCCATGGGGTTGGCGAGCTTGGCCACGGTCGGGTCGAAGCTGGCGCCGGCCGATATGATCTCCATGCCTTCCGAGAGCTTTGCCTTGAGCGTGTCGCCTTCCAGATCGGTGATCGGCGACTTGAAGGAGAACTCGACACCGGCACCTTGGAGCGAAGGCGGGATTTCGTTCGCCGGGAATGCACCCAGCGACCGCATCACTGCGAACGTCTCGGAGCATAGCGGCTCTGAATATTCAGCCTCGATCGGTCCGAAGATCGGGATTTGCGAGCGCATCTGCTGCTCGACAATCTTGCGGACCTCATAGGCCGTCTTGCCGCTGGTCTCAGGCAGGCTGATCTTGTCCAGCATGAAGCCAAGGCGCTGGCGCATGGCGAAGCGTTCCGCCATGTCCTGTCCGAACGGGAGGCCAGAGGGGTCGCTGTTGACCGGGCGCAGCGCCTCGCCCAAGCGCTCATCATATTCGGCATCGATCCAAGTGATGCCACCGGCATAGAGCCCGATATCCCCACGCACGGCATCGAGCGTGGCCACCATGGCAGGGTCGACCGCCTTCTCACCGGCTTCGAGCAAGATCCGTTCGATGGTCTGCGACGTGCGGCCATCAGCCAGGACGATGGAGGTGAAGGGCGAGGCACCGTACTGCGTGCCGTCGACAGAGAGACCACGAGGGATGACATAGCCGCGATAGGTCCGTGGGATGTTCTCCAGCACCTCGCCATGATCGGGCATGACCCACAGCGACACATACGGCTGATCGGCGCGCACCTTGTAGCCGACGTCATAGGCGTTGGACGGCACCACCACATGACGCACCTTGGCCGTCGTGTATGGGTTCTTCTCGGCATCCTTGCGGAGGGCTTCGGGCACCTTGTCGCCGAACTTGGCAACCAGATTGCTCAAGGTCGACGTGTCATTGCGGTGAATGTCGGTAACGGCGCCCTTGAAGTCCTGCGACCAGGCGCAATCGCGCAGATGCCAGTTGCGATAGAACAGGTTGCGCCGGTCTGGCGCCGCACAGACCTCGACAACACCCTGGCCGAACGTCACGAAGTCGTGGTCGCCTGCCACCGTTGCCCGGTAAAGCTGTGCTCCCGTCGAGTACATGACACTGCGCTGCAGCTTGGTCGCGTATTCCAGCCAACCACGCGCATCGCCGTCCTTGTTCCTGGCATCGTCCAGCGCCTTGATGCTGAAGAAGTCTTGCGGCCGCATCATCGGCTGGAACAGGTTGCCCATCTCCCGGCGATACAGAGCGCCATCAGACGAGAACGAGCCTGCCGCGTAGTCTGCGCCCATCGTCATGGGAGACGTGAACGAAGCCCGCTCGTAATAGAAGTGCTCGGCCAACTCCTGCCACAGGCAGAGCAGGCCTACTCGCTCCGTGAACAGGCGATTGCCGTTCTCGATGACAGTCTGAATTGCGGGCGAAAGGGTCAACGTCGTAGCGCCTTCATCTCTGTTTCGAAGAGGGCGGGCCATCCTGCTTGCGCAGCCGTCAACGTCAGCGGCTCAAGGCGCAAATCGTCGGCCGCTTCGTCGTAGGCAATGAGAATGACCCGAGGCAGACGCGTGAGCCGACCGTGCGCCTCGACAGCCGCGGGGTATTCCGGCGCGATGAAGATCAGGTCACCCGGCTTGTAGACCCGATCACCGTAGGAGATTGTTCGCTCGCCCATGTCAGGCTCCGAGCTTGCCGGTCGAGCCCATCAGGTTTTCCGACATGATGGTGCTGTCGCGACCGCCACGCTGGCGCTGCTCAGCAATCTTGCGGCGGCGTTCGGCCAGGATTGCGGGGTCTTCAGGATCGGGCATGCGGGTAGCAGCCTCAACCTTGGGCATTTTCGGCTTGAACAGATTGGCCATGACAGGCTCCTTTCAGAACATCAGGGAGAAGAAGGCGACGGCAGTGGTCAGCCACGAGGCAACCGCAAGCGTCCTGGCAGCGGTCTCACCCACCTCGTTGAGTTCGAGGTCGCACAGTTCCTCGCAGACGAAGGCCAGAGCGCAGGTTGCGGCCACCATCATGACTGCGAACGGCTCATTCCAAGCGATGCCGGCAGCGGCCAGGACGAGCATCAGCACTGCACCAGCGGTGTTCTGGTTCATCGTCTTCCAACCTTGTGTTTGGCATAGCCGAGGGTGACTTGAGGCAGGCGGCCGCCCAGCGCTTCGGATTGCATCTTCCTGACCGCGAGCTTGTTGCCCTCCGACCAAGACATGATGACCGCATCGCCCCTGTCGGGTGATCGGCCCAGCCGCTTCTTGATCTCGGCCTTTTCTTCGATCTGCACCTTGTCCTGGCCGACTGGCTTCCAGCGCACAGCAGTCAGGTCAGCGAGCAACAAAGGGTCAGGCGGCAGTGCGATGACCGAGCCGCCTTCCTGCGACGGGTCCAGAGCCTCACGAAAGCGCCAGTGCGCTTCAGCTCGCTTATTTGCGAAGTGGAATTGGCCGTCGGCCGACCGAGCAGTTGAACCGTTCGCTCCGTTGTAGGGAGCCACAGCGACACCGTTGTCCTTCAGGAAGGTGACAGCGCCGCCACCGTAGCCGCCACCCACGTCGATGATGACGCCGGCGCCGTCCCTGCGATGGGAGAAGACCATTGCGCCTATGCTAGGGCCGTCGGGTGTCTCCACACCCTTCTTGACCGCCAGCGGGGCGAACCATGTGCCGTATCGAGCAGCAAGCGTGCTGTCGTCAGCGCCACCCTGTGCCACGTCGACGGCCAGTGCCGTCATCTTGAAGCCCCGGAACCCTTCCGAATTCCACCGGGCTTGAGCCTGCTTGATCCACTCAGCCGGGATCAGCTGCCATTCGTCGTCAGCCCGTCCAGCAAGGAAGTCACCGTAGAGCAGCTGCGAGCGAAGGGGCTCAGGAAGCGACTGGAGCCGGCCGCGATAGCCTGCATCCACATATGGATTGTCATCGAGGCTTGCCGGGATGAACGTCCGCGACATCGCATCGTAGGTTTCGCCGTTGCGCTCGTATGTGCCCGGCCCATCGACCCATTCTGTCACGCTGGCGACGACGATTGCCCATCGCAGTTCGCCGGGCATCGCCCGGTTCGGATAGTTCGGATCGAGCCACGGCGCGAACTCTTCAATCATCCAGAGCCCATCGCCACCGCGTGGCGGGTTTGAGCCCAGAATGACGCGGCAGCGCTGGCCTTCCCTTGTGGTGCGCAGCCAGCCGATGAGCGAGAACACCTGTTCCTTCAGGAACTCGCCAGCCTCGTCAAATGCGAGGTAGTCCCGGGCGTTGCCAGCGTGCTTGCGCCAGTCGTCGGGCTGCTTCAGGCCGGCGAACTTGATCCTGCCGCCATTGTTCAGCCGCCACACGTTGTCATTGCCGCCAACGAACTCGCCATGGCCGGTGAGGATCTGGCGCGAGAACTCTATCAGGCCGTCAAGCTGGGAGGCTTCACGCCGAAGGATGAGCCCCGACATGTGATTGTTGGCAGCACACCCGACTTCCAGAGCCGATTTGCCGCCACCTGCCTGCCCACCATAGAGCAGGATATCGGCCTTGCTTTCGAGCGCTGCTGTTTGAGGGCCGGGATTGGGTCGAAACGGCTTAGCAAGCTCTGCCGCTGCCATCTGGACCAGTTGCCCGCGATCCTCTTCGGAAAGCTTGCTGATCACGGCCTCAAGCGAACGCAGATCGAGCGCCGCTTCAGCCATCGGCCTTCAGGCCCTTGCTTAGGACATAGGCGACTGCCTTGGCCAGTTCTCGGTCGGACGTGTCGGCCAGCGGCGTGCCGTCCGGGTTCTCATGGGACACGCGCTCGCGGAAGGCCTGCACGTCCACGTGCTTGCCGATCAGCTCCACGCGCTTGATGCGGTCGGACAGCCTGATCTTGCGAACGACGCCGACCGGCTCCTTCTTGCCGTCGACCGTTTCGAACTCCGTCAGGGTCTCTATGCCGGCGACGAGGCCCTTGCGCCATATCTTCGGCCATTCCTTCATGGGCTTCAGGTGGCCGTTGTCGTCGTAGAGGTCAGACAGATCGGCCTCAGCCTCTTCAGCCAGGCGCGTCAGCACCCAATCGGCATCGATCTTGGTGCGCTCGGACCGGGCTTTCAGGCCAGCGGCGACAGCTTCGCCCACCTTAGCATTCGCTAGCAGGCGGGCGCCTTCGACAGATGCGCTCTTTTCCGCATACCCAGCCCGGATAGCGGCTTGCGTCGCGTTCAGGTCGAGGACGTATTCCTCAACAAAACGCGCTTGTTTGACAGTAAGCTCAGACATTGGTTCGCTCAGCGCGCTCCGTTAATTGGAAACTCCAAGACCTCAGCGGGCTTGAGGCAGAGGGAAGGGAATTCAGAGATGAGCGAGACGAAGCCAATCGTCGGCTATGCGGTTTACCCGCCAGTGTTGCCCGGTCTGCCGTATCTCGCCGTAACTTTTCTGCCGGACGGCAAGGTTGAGGCGCGGCGGTTCGAGAGTGAAGAGGCGGCAGCGTCCTATGTTGACGAGCTTGCTAAGGGGCACAGACCGCAATCGACCAAGCATTGAAGCGGTCAGACATCGCCGTCCCTGTATTCGAGCAGGCGGTGCTTGAGCCGTTCGTTCGCACCGATCAGCGTTGCGATGTTGATGCCAGGTTCGAACGCCGACTGGGTGCAGCCTTCATTGTCGACGGCTGCAATGGCAATGCCGAGCAGGTCGCCGCGCTCGGCAATCTCCAGCATGTTCTTGAGGGTTTTAATGACGCCGTCACGATGCTCTTGCGTCTTGGGGACGAGGTGGACGACCGGTGGGACTGGCTTGGTTTTCATTTGCGCGATACCTTTGAGGACCAACCAGGGGGAGGCCCGCCATATGGGCGACCGGCGGATGCACGCACCAGGAAAGGGGGCCGCGATGGACTTCACGCAAGCTAAGCGGGAAGTGCTGGCCAGATGGCTGGCATTGCCCGAGCATGAGCGGAAGGCAAAGACCCTCAATGAAGTCGCCAGGTTCGCGATGAAGTTGGGGCAAGAAATGCGTTTCGCCGTAGGTGAAGGCGTAGACCGTGACGAGATCATCAACGGCTGGCTGCAGGCCGAATGGCGTGCAAGTCGGCGCAAATAACCATGCTTTCCCGAAGTGAACCCCTTGGGAGGGGAGACAAATGGCAAACCGCGTGCACTACCGGTACGATCCGAGCAGCGTTCTGACTCAGGTCTTGATCATCTGGCCCCAGAATCGTGCCGAGCATTTCGTCTATTGCCCGCCAGTCGGCGATGAACTCCCATGGATCCAGGAGTTTGCAGACTATGACGAGGCAATAGGTGTCGCATCACAGTTGATAGCGAAGACGGGTCAACGCCATGTTCAGCTCACACGCGACAGCGTCACTTGGTGGCTTACTGGGCTGGAGCGAGCGGACTGAACTCCGGGCGCATTTTCCCGGCGGGCGGGGCGGCGATCTGCCCCGCATTGCTCCGGCGTGTGACTCTCAGGCCCCGCACAGGCGAGCAAATCGCCAACTCATTTCGGCTCCGAAATTAACCTACCTTTCCAAGGATTTCAAGAGGTGCCTTGGTACGAACTTCCCGCCCGAACATCTGCAACATCATGATGACGTGCTCGTCGGTGGATGCCGCGACCTCGCCACGCAAGCCAAACAATGCGCCGTTGACGACCTTGATCGAGGATCCGACCTCGACACGACCATGCACCCGCATCTCGTCGTACTCGCCGGTTTCCTGCTTCTGTCGAATCGCCTGCACCGTCTCGTCAGGAATTGGGACCGGCTCGCCGTTCTCCGAACGCAAGATGATGTCAACGCTTTCGCACCCCAGCACGCGCACCCAATGGTCGGACGCCAGCACGAACAGGTAGCCAGTCAGCAGGGAGAAATACTTCACCGACCATCGCTTGTGCCGAGCGTGCTTATACTCCTTGCGGAACCGCGGAACGTAGACGACCTGGCCAAGGCCGGCGATCTCTTCGGCAGCCTTGAGTTCGAGCGAAGGCCGAGCGCGAACCACATACCAGCGGATCGTATCAGTGGCGTGCTTCATTTGGCTTCCTTCATCGACTGATATGCGGTGGGATCGATACGGCGGACCGGTGAGGCTGGCCCGAATGTTCCAAGCTTGCTCTGCTGGTATTTGTCCCAATCCTTGGAGCGATATCCCCGAAGACCGAGCAGTGATTGCAAGTGCAACAGGGCGGGGAAACAGGGCTTCCCGCGCCTAGGCATTCGCACCTTTCGCCGACCCAGCACTGTCCCGAGATAAAGCGCCTGGCGCTCGGTCTTGAGGTGGTCGACATCGACGCCTTGCTTGGCGAGCCAGTCGCGCAGTCCACCCAACTCGTCCGGCAGAACGTAGTGAGCTTCTGGCTTCATACTCCGTCCTTACTGCCAAGCGTGGCATAGCTGTCAGGGTAGTCACGGAAACGTCGGTCGGCGCCGATGAACTCGAACTTTACTGAGCCTGGCCTGCCGCAGATCGGCTGTCGCCTGATCTTCTTGGAAATGACGAAGGTCGTTTCGCTCTCGTAGTCCCGATAGACAACCAGACCGGCATCGGCCTTGTTGCGCCAGTGGGCACTTCCCGCGAGGTCATAGAGTCCTGGAACCGGGTCCTTGCCGTCCTCGGTGGTTTTCATCTTCGTGGGGTGGATCACCATCCAAACGGCGCACCCATGGTGCTTGGCGAAGCGTTTGCACTTGGAGATCAGCTGCGAAACGAACTCCGTCTCGGTCAGTTTTTCCGGGCGGGATGCCTCTACCTCGTTGTAGGGATCGATGACGATATTGGTGACTCCGTAACGGATCACCGCGGCACGTGCCCGTTCAAGCAACCAGTCGATGGACGGCGTATGCTCGACGGCGCCGAGCAGGAAAATTCGCTCGTTGAGCCAGAGTATTGCCGATGCCAAATCGGCTTCGGTCATTCGCTGGTTAGGGCCGTCGTAGAATGGCTGCCCAGCCCATATCTCGCAGAGATCGGCGACATGGTTGGCCTCGCCTGTCTCGGGAGAGAACATCGCCCATTTTTCGTTTCGCAGCCGCGCGGTTTGAATGGCTATCTGGTCGATGACCCGTGATTTCCCGTGGTTGGGAATACCGGTCACGGCGATGAACTGGCCGGGAATGTATTTGAACGCCTTGTCGAGTTCGGAGAACCCCGTTGAGAGGGGCCGAGGCCCCCGGCCATGATAGAGGTCCATGACATCAACGGCGAAATCCTCGACGTCGTGCAGGCCGTCAATCGGCCACGGCTCAGCTTGGGCCACGCACTCGCGCAGAACCTCTATGCCGTGATCCGTCAGGCACTCGTTGGCATCCTTGCACTGGACGTGACCACCGGCTGGCATCCGCACGCGAAAGCAACGGTCACGTCCGACACGACGGGCGATCTCCTGCGCGAGCATTTCGCCGGGTTCGTCCATGTCGCTGGCGATCAGGATGCGGCGGACTTTGAGCAGATCCTCCCAATGCGTCCCGAACGGCTCATAACGCTTGTCGCTGGCTTCCTCTTTCGATGGGGCCCCGTTGGGCAATGACACGACATGCAGGAACCCGGCAACCGCGAACGACATCACGTCGACCTCGCCTTCGCAGATGATCAGGTCTTCGCCTTCGGCAATGCTGTCTGCGTTGAAGAAGACCGGCTCGGGCTCCTTCTCCTGGCGAAACAGCTTGGTGACAGTCCGGTATTTGACATTGCGAAGCTCGCCCTGCCACTCGTAGGGGAAGGCCAAGCAGTCCTCTTCCGCATTGGTTTGCGGGAACCATTTACGGGTCTTGTAGACGCCAAACTGGTCGACCACAGCGTGCGTGATCGCCCGCTTGGTGAACCATCCGTAGAGCGTTTCAGGACGCTGTGGGTTTTCCACCCGTTCGGGCTTGCGGTAGGTTCGCCGCTCACGGATAGGTCGGTAGCCTTCGCCCCCGGCCCCGCCGCTCCAGCCGCAATGGTGGCAGTTCCAGACCACACGCCCATCGTTCTCGATTGTCACGGACAGGCATTGATCGGTCTTCTTGCGCCGAGCGCTGGAGCAGCTCGGACACGTCGTCTTGTGATTGCCGGTCTTATGGTCCCGCAATCGGATGCCATGCTCGGCAAGGGCAGCACTGGTGTCGGTCAAGTCAACCTCGGCTGAAGAGGAATGCGTTGGTCAGATCGCCGTGCGCGTTTCGCACAGCACGGGCACCGGGCCGCTTCTGGCGGTCCTCAAGGGCTTTGATCACCCAGTTCTGCCAAGTGCCCTTCCAGTCTCGTTTGACACCTTTTTGCCCGGCGACGCCGACCCAGTAGTTGCGGAATTTCACCGCCTCCCGCTTGATCTCGAATTCGGATAGCCCTTGCTCGACCGCCAGATCATCCCAGGCTTTTGGGAGCGTCCAATCTTCCGGAAGGCGAGAGCCCTGCTTTTTGGAAGAAACGTTAGTTTCTTCTTTTTCTTTCTGAGCTTCTGAGCTTGGTTGAACGACCGTTGAACGCTCGTTGAACGGTCGTTCAGGCGCGCCTTTGATTTTATTGCGTTTTCCCGCTGAAGCTTTTCCGGCCTCAGAATTTGTCTTCAGCATTTTTGCGCGGGACTTGAACGCATTTTCGCACCGGTCATTCCACAGACCGCAGGCAAGGCGGATGATTTTCCCCTCGTCGATGAGCATCTGCAGGATGGTCGCAAAGGCGCGCTTATCGATGCCGCAGAGCCGGGCCAGCCGACTTTCCGACAGGTCCAGCGCCTTGCCGCGCGCATACATCTCCATGAGCAGCATCGTGTAGACGCCGATCTCGTGGGCGCGCATGCCACGCACGCCGCCAACGAAGTCGTCTTGGTACCACTGCACGTAGGGCAGGACACAGTCTTCGTAATCAGGCACATAATCTACAGGGATGGGATCGCCGACCATCAGGCAGCGCCCCCGAAGTCGTTATTCCGTCTACGGAATGGAATGATAGTAGCGGGCCGATAAGTTCGGGCGACGTAGGTGTAGAAGAACCGACCGAACGCTTGGCCGGCAGCGTGGGCGTCGGAAGCGGCCTTGGTTTCCGCAGCTTGGAAGGCTAGGCGCTGCCATTCTCTGAAGGCTGCATCCTGTTCAGAATTCATATGATCATCTTTGCCCATCATGCCGCCGACCTCTCTGAGGTTGATCGAACAGGCTTGGACAGGCGAGCCGCAGCCCAGGCGTCGAGGGCTTCGATATGGTAAAGGGGGATGCGGCCGGAATACTGCATTTCTGGCCCGCCACCGATTGTGGCGAGCTTGTTCAACGTTGACAGGGCAATGTCGATGCCATGGGTTGAGGCCAAATAGGCCGGGACGTCTTTACGACGAAGTCGGGGGCGTAGAGTCATCGAAACTCCAGGAACGATTGCGGGCGGAACCAAAGGCGTGGGAGCGCGTTCCTTCTGGTTGATCATCATTTCAACTTTCCTAGTCGGCCAAAGTTCCGCGTTCTCTTACCGGCCATACTGAATTTGCCGTGATGTTCCGGCTGTTTCCCTACGGAAGCCATCATTCAACCTCCCTCAGAAGCCGAGCCATCACTCACCGCCTTTCTTGGGGAGGGCGCGCTCTGCCTCAACAGCAATCTCGCCTAGCAACTCGGCCCCGTACTCAAGAACCGAGCGGATTTGATCGTGGGCAAGATCTCCAGTGGTGCCGGCTAGTTCTCGGCTACCTTCCAGAGCGAGCGCGCAAACGTTCATCAACGTTTCGATACGGAGGATGCCGAGAACGACATCACCTTGCTTGGCGGCGTTCATTGGGCGCCGCCTTTCAGGCCTTCGTGACTTTCGAGGGCGTCATGCATGACGCCGACCAAGTCGCGAGCGAGCTGCATTCCTGCAACGATGGCGCCTGCCAGTTCTTCTGGCGAGTTCTCGCCGTTCTGGATCGCCCAGGCCGCCGCCTCACAAAGGCAAAGCATCGCCGATGCTTCGTAGCTGCATTGGATGATCTGGTCGGCAGTCATGTCGCCGTGGGGGATAAACCGGCTCATAGCTGGCCCCCTTTCGCCGCGACATTACTGTCGTGGATCTTGTCAAAACACCGTTTCAGATCGATCAGCAGACTGTTCGAGTGATAAACCGCGAACACTAGGATTTGCCAATCGACGTTTTTGAAGCCGTTGCTGTCAGCCCTCTCAAGCAGCTCGCAAGCTATGGCCGACATGTTGACCGCGTCGTGCAGTTCGCTTTCGAGGTCGGTGTAGTTTAATGTTTCTGTCACGGCGCTCATTGGGCACCCCCTTTCGGAAGGTTGCCTGTCCAGAGTTGTGCCGCGACCATCGCGAATTGGTTGATCTGTCGGAAAAAACCGACCTCGATGCCGCTGAACTGCCTACTGCCAGCGTTCTTGTGAATGTCGCTCACGATGCAGTTAAGCAGCGTAGCGTGACCCACCGTCGGGTGCTTGCCGATAAACTCAAGGTATTCAGTTGCCAGCTTCGCGCCGATCGCGCAGTCGTTCCCGTATGCCCCAGTTGGTTCAACGCACCAGTAATTGATGCCAGAGCCCTTCGGCGCTCTAACGCGCATAAAGGAAAGAGCCTCTGCAAAGTGTGCCAGGCTGTTCGCGCTTGCCCCATCAGGCAGAGCGGTGTTATGTTCGCTCATCATCTTTCCAATCTCCATTAAGCCGGTAGTTGGTGGGTGACATGGCTCGGAGAGGTTGCCGCCTCTGCCGGGCCTTTTGCTTCCTGCGCACCAAGCGCGCAGTCGAGGTAGTGGACGATCTCAGCATTCATCGACCGTCGATTTGCAGCCGCACGTTGGCGGATGCGGTCGCGCATGCCGTGCGGCAGGCGAACGTTAAGCGGCTGCGACTTTGACTTCATGGGGGCCTCAAATGTCATCTAACTACAGAATGTAGCCATTTACCAAATGATTACACTTTGTAGCCATAGTCAAGAGGGCGTGACTACATTATGTAGTTATCAGGCGGGGCCTTTGGGGGCGACATGATGACGGACGAGCGGAAACCGATGGCAAACATCGCGCCATTCGGGCTGCGAATGCAGCCCGATCTGAAAGCTCGCGTTGAAGACGCTGCCAAGCTCAACAATCGATCATTGAACGCCGAAATTGTGGCTGTTCTAGAAGAGAAGTATCCGGCCCCCATGGATTTTGATCAGGACGCTTTTGTTGCAAAGTGGATAGATCCTATCTTGGCAAACAAAATATCCCCGGGGCTGGAATTTGACTACCAACTTAATCAGCGCCTACTTCATAACGCGGACCAAGCAGCGAAATCGATCAACCCGCATCTGGGCGTGTGGGAAAGGATTATTGGCGACAAATGGGAGGTCGTCTTCGGCATCCGGGACAAGAGTTTGATCCCTGCCGACAAGAGAAGTACCCTAATGCAGAATTTTGCCACCACGACATGGAGGCGAGTTTATGGCTAATCCGGCGCGGCCAGGTTCGCCGGCAGTGGACTATTAAATGAGATCCCGAAATGCTCGAAGTTCGCCGACTAACAGCGGCAGGGATTGGGCCTCAAGGATCGCGAGGTACTCATCTGCCGTCTTAGGCGGGTTTCGGAGGCGCATTCGGCAGTTTCGCGCCGCAATCACGACGGCAGCCTGGTCTAGGCCGAATTGCTGGTACAGGAATTCGTCAGGGTGCAGGATTTCCAGTTCGTATTGCTTCGCCACGGCTGTTGGAAAATCCTTGAGGTTGGCTGTGACGATGGCATCGGCACCGGCATGAACTGCCGCTGCCAGTACGTGACGGTCATCATCGTCCGGCAAATTCATTGACGGGATTAGATCCTCGAAGCCTTCGACTAGGGCGCCGAGTACGCTTTCGTTCATGAGTTGGCGGGTACGAGCAAGTCGCGTTGCGTCGAGGTCCGGTCGGTTCTCCGACAAATTGCGAATCCACTCGTCGTGGATCATATCCGACCACCTTGCACGAAATATCCCGCTCGCCGCGAGTTCCAGCAGGAAGTCTCGCAGCGGAGCGGGGTACAGAACACAAGCGTCGAGGATGACTGTGTAGCCGGCGATCCTAATAGCCCATCCCCATTTCTTGAGCCTCAGCAGCTATCTCATCAAGAGCCTGACGACGGCCTACTTCATGCGTCTCTTTGAATGCCTCCAGGTCAGTAAAATAGATACGTCGATGCGTCCCCACTTTGTGGAAGGGGATCTTCTTTTGATCTAGAAGCTTGACCACATGCGGTCGTGAAACGTTGAGAAAATCCGCTGCTTGCCTGGTCGTTAGTTCGGCGTGCAGCGGGATTAACGTCACAGCATTCCCTTGCGACATTTCTGTAAGCAGATGCGTCAGCAACTTGGCGGCAGCCGTGGGGAGGGTCAATTCTTCTCCGTCGTCCAAGCGGATGCGCAGAGCTGTCTTCGCACGGCGCGACAACATACGGCTTGCCTTAGCTGCTAGCTCGGCATCATCCTTGGTGGGCACAACAGTGCCTGGGCGTTCGAGTAGCATGGTTTTGTTCTCCGTAGTTCACGTCTACAGATATGGGCATATTCGCGAATAAACGCAATAAACGAAACAGATAAACGTTTCGTTCGCGCGCTGATTCAATTCGTCACACCCACTGGGATGCGTTCCAATCACGCCATCGCCGACATTTGCCGCTCCACCTCGCACGCAATCTTGTCCGCTGCGGCAATCAGCACAGTGTCGAGCCGGTGTATGTAGCGGCTGGTAATGCCGCTGCCTGAGTGGCCGAGGCAGGCCCCGATTGTGCTGTCGGAGAAATCCAGGTCCGCGCCGACCGACGCGAAGCTGTGGCGCAGCGTGTGGGCTGTGACGCCGTCAAGCTTGGCCGCCTTCATAATGCGCTCCATCGCGCCCGCCAGGCCACCATAGGGCTTGCTCTCGTCCCGCACGCCGGGCAGCACATAGTCGACACCCTTCTTGCGCTCGATACCCCTGAGAACATCGACCGCTGCTTGGCCGAGGGGACGGATCGAGGCGCCTGTCTTGGAATCGCTCAATCGGAGCGCCTTGCCCTCGATGTCGACCTCACTCCATTTCAGCCCCTCGATCTCGCCGCGGCGGCAACCGGTGAAGGCCAGAAGCTTGACACAGGCGACGGCCTGCCATGGCTCGGAGCCATCCGCCAGGACTTTGCCGAGGGCAGCGTATTCTGCCGCATCTAGGCGGCGTTGGCGCTGCCCGTCATTCGGGCGCTTCACGCCTCGGGCCGGGTTGGCCTCGATGATGCCTTCGGACATCGCAAAGGAAAGAATCCCGCCGAGCAGGCCGGCGGTTCGGCTGGCAGTGCCCGCGCCGCCCTCGACGATGGCCTTGCCCCGCAGCTTCTCGGTCTTCTCAATGGCCGCCGTCTTGCCGGTGGTGACGTCGCGAATGAATTTCGAGATGTCCGATTGCTTGACGTCGATCACCAGCTTGCGGCCGAGCAGCGGCTTGATGTGGCGCTCGATCCTGCCTTTATCCGTGGCGAGGGTAGACGGCTTTTTCGGACGGCGCCCCTTGCCCAGCACAAGCCCCTTCTCGACAGCCGCGATGTAGTCGTCGCAAAGCTCGGAAACGGTGATTGAGCTTCGGCGGGTCTTGCGTTCGAGTGCCGGATCCTCGCCAGCCAGGACGCTGCCAAGCGTGATCCGCGCCAGCTTCCGACCCTCGTCGAGTGTCAGCTTGCCGTACGGGCCGATGGACATGCGCTTCCGCTGACCGTCTGAGTTGTAGTAGTCAGCGTAGAAGGTCTTCTTGCCGGTCGGGAATACCCGGATGCCGAAGCCAGGCAGTTCGCTGCACCAAACGAAGTACGCGCTGTCGCGGGCTGTCGCCCCCTCGATCAAGCTCTTTGTCAGCTTCGCCATCAACCTCTGCCTTCCGATTTGGTGTCACCACAGAGTCACCATAAAATCGGAAACTTGGGAAGAGGGGAGTAAACGCCAGCAATTGACAGAAAGGTGAAATCCCCGTAATTTCATTGTGTTAGAAAGGATTGGCAAGCACAGGTAAATTCGAGGAAATCCTTTACCGCTGCCCTCCGAAGGCAGAGGTCACAGGTTCGAATCCTGTCGGGTGCGCCACTTCCGAACAAAACTGGGCACTCCTGCCGGAGTAGCCCCACCTCCCATGACAAGTCGCTCCAGAACGTCCCTCCGCCCGTGGATGCGGATTTCTGTGTCGTCGACTTCGACCTGGTCGATGACGGAGCGCAGGTAGGCGCGGCGGAAGGGGATCGCGCCGTTGGCGACGTTCTCGCGCATGAGGGCGGCGAAGGCGCTGATTTTCTCTTCGGTGATTCTGGTTTCCGGCTGAAGCTCGGCGAAGGCGCGGTCTTTTGCGGCCTTCGCCTGATCGCGCTCGGCCTTGAGCGATGCGAGTCGGCCTTTCAGCGTCGGGTCGGACGCATCGGCGATGCCGTTTTCGATTGCGTCGTAGAGCCGTGACAGGCGGCCTTCGCACTCTGCGACCTTTTTTTGAAGAGCCGACAGGCGCTGCGCGTGGTCCTCGCTGCGCGAAGCTTGGCGGGACATCAGCCCGCCGAGTATTGCGCGGACCCTTTCGGTCGTGAATAGCGATGCGTTGAGCTGGTCGGTGACGATTTGGTCTAGCTTGTCCATCGGGATGGACCGGCCCGGGCAGGCAGATTTGCCCTGCTGAGCGCAGGTAGCGCAGGTGTAATAGCGGTAACGTCCCGACTTGCCGGTCCGCAGCGTCATGCCGCCGCCGCAGCTGGCGCATGTCGCAAGGCCCGTCAGGAGGATAGGTCCGGTGACAACGCGCGGCGGGGTCTGCTTCGGGTTACGAGATTTCAGACGGGCCTGCACGGCATCGAACAGGGCCGGGTCAATGATAGGGTCGACCGCGACCATGATTTGATCGGCTTCGGGCTTGTCTTCTTTCGTCTTCCAGACTTTGCGGTTGAAGCGGTACTCGCCCTTGTAGGTCGGGCTGGTCAGGAGCGCGTGGAGCGGGCCGATACCCCACCGCGCGCCGCGCCGGGTCCGGTAGCCCCGTTCGTTCAGGTAGCAGGCAAGGGCTTTGACGCCGAGCGGGCCGCTCGTGCCGTTGCCTTCGTGGACAAGGCGGAACATCAGCCGCACCACTTCTGCTTCTACGGCATCTATGGCGAGGCGTTTCTTGGTCTTTGCTCCCCGCTGCTCCGCAGCCACGATGGCATATCCATACGGTGCGGCGGCGCCGTTCCAGAAGCCCTGCCGGGCATTCTCCTGCATGGCGCGGAGGACGTGTTTGGCGTTTTCCTTGGACTGGTATTCGTCGAACAGGGCGAAGACCTGCCGGACCATGACGCTCATCGGGTCATCGCCGAGATCTTGGGTGATGCTGACGAGCTTTACGCCGTTCTTGCGCAGGCGGCGGACGTGGTATTCGAGCGCGAAATGGTCGCGCGCAAAGCGGCTGAAGGAATGCACTACGACGACATCGAATGGGGAGTCGCCGCCCGCCGCAAGGTCGAGCAGGCGCTGCAGCTCAGGACGGCGGTCGTCGGTCCCGCTAAGGCCCGCGTCGACGAACTCAATGACGACCTGCCAGCCTCGCGCCTTGCAAAACTCCTGCGCCTGTCGCCGCTGGTCGGGAATGGAAAGGTCGTTCTCGGCCTGGCGGCCGGTCGATACGCGTAGATAGAGGGCCGCGCGCAGGGTGTCAGTGTTTTTCGCATCCAGAGTCGTGCGATTGAGAAGCTTCATGACAGTGCCCCCTCATTTTCCGGCACTATTGCAGTTGTTTGGGGCCGTTTCGAGTCATCTTGATTGCTGGCGCCTGTTTCCAGCAGGCGCAGTATCTCCGGCATCAGGAATGCTTCGATGGCATCCAGCTCTTCCGCAGTGACGGGGAAAAGCTCAAGATTGTCGGCGATGACGGCAGGACGCGTGCTGTCACTGCCGCCGGCCTTCTCGCCGGTAGCAGGGCGCAGCAGCTCGCGATGGCTGGACTGGCGTCCGCGCATCTCCGCGTCCTCAGGAAAGTGTTCAAGTTAAGAGTCATCGTGTTGACGGCTTAGGCATTGCCGTCCTGGCGCCGGTCTTTCAGGCCGCCGCCGGGGTCGAACGCCTCCGATTCATCGCCACGGCGGGTGTTTTCCTGCAGGAGCTCGAAAGCAGGGCTTTCGACGGCATCCTTGAGGAAGGCGAGGAAGGCCTTGCCGACCGCCTGCGCCTCCGGCGTTACGCGCCGTGCATGGCCCCACGCAAAGGCGTTCTCTTCCATCTGCCGGAAGTAGGTTGGATCATCCATGTCCGGGCCATGATGGCCGGACATGAGGATGGCGAGGAGATTGATTATCTCCTGAAACGCCTGTGTGGTTTGTTCGGGTGTTGTGCCGTCGACATTGAGCCGGCCTAACCCTTCGGCAATAAAGTGCTCAATTGGGTCCGGCATCATGATGGTGGTTTTCGTATTCGACATGGCCGAAACCCTTGAAAAGCGTGGCGTTGAGTACTGACCTTGTAACAGGCCAGTACCTTGTCGTTCCACGCGAAAACCTCGCGCCTGCCGGCTAGCTCATGCGGGGGCCGGTCGTGCGCTGGCGGATGACGCGGTTTACGGCATCGAGGCTCGCAAATATCTCACGCGCTTGCTGCGAATGCGGCGCAGCCAGCGCCATTTCGCGGTGCAGTGTGCCGCGCAGTCTGTGGAGCGCGGACAGGCTCAAGTGCTGAAGGTCTTGAAGGGTGAAGGTGCGGGACATCGTAGTTCCTTTCTCTCGCGGCCCCGCCAATCGGGGCCTTTGAGCCCCACACACAGACAATCGGCAGAAGGACCGATGGCGGGTTGCGAAAGAGAAAGGAGAGATGGACTGCGCTGCGCCCGGAGAGAGGGAGACAGTGGCCTGTTGTGTGCCATGCTCGGCGCGTCGCAAGCCCTCGCGAAGTTTGCTGGCCGCCGCGCGCGCGTGGTAGAATGTCCTTATATTGGGAGAGACTATTTAAGAGATTTACGTGTCTATTATGATTAGCGTACGCGGCCAATTAACGATGGCTCAGTTACGGCAGGCATTATTTGAGGCCCTTGGTGAAATCGAAGAACAATACAACTTGCGCCATGCGCGCAACGTAACTGTCTTCGTAAACCCCACAGACGAATTCGGCGAGAAGGTCATCCTGCGCGACGAGCGCGGGAAGGTGCTTTCGCGCGTGACGAAGAAAGGGCCTTACCGGTCGGCGGCAGAGGAATACAGCCTCTGAACGACGCCCGGAGCGAAGACGGGAAAGGTGGTGCGGCATGAAACTGCCGCCCTGTTACATAGGTCTGGAACAAGCGCGCCAAGTGCTGGCGGAAATTGGGGTGCAGCTGACGCCACGCCAGATGAAGCGCGCCGCCGACCGTGATGCCCACGGTCATCGGAAGTTGCCGTTCTTCGTCGACCCGGTGGAAGGGACACTGAAAATAGAAAAAGGCACGTTGGTCGCAATTTACCAGCAACTTCAAAGTGAAGCCGTGCGGGATTTCGTCGATAAAGATTGACTTCTATGTTCATATTTTGTTCTATGGTTGAAACAACAATAAAAACAATGATTTCCTATGGCAGATATAAGGAAGCGCACGGGCCGTAAGGGGACCACGTATCAGGTCCGTTACCCCAGCAGAACAGCTAAGACCGGTTACGAGTATGCCACCTTCGACACCCTGAAGGAGGCGCGCGCATTCACCGAAAATCTCGGGTCTTTCGAGAGCGTACCCGGCGGACAAGCCATCAGCGTGGTTGACGCCGTCGACCGCTGGCTGTCCATCTGCGAGAAGATTGGGCGGGACGGGCGCGAGAAGGTCGAGAAGCAGACCTACAACGAGTATGCCCGTCGCGCGAAGGTCATAAAAGAATATCGCTGGACCAAGCCGCTCCACGAGCTTGAGCAGCCTGACGTCGTCGCCTTCCGCAAATGGCTTCTTGAAACCAGGACGCGCGATTTGGCGCGCCGCTGCCTGTCCTCTTTTCACTCTGTCATCATAGAGATGAAATCCGAAGGCCTCATCAAAGGCGACCCGGCAGCCGGCATCACCATCAAGTCCGGCGGGCGCTATGAAGAAGAGGATGGCGAGGTTGTCATCCCGACCGACGAGGAAGTGCGCGAAATTTACGCGGCAGCCGACCGCATGGCACAGAAGAACAACTACATGGCGGAGGTATGGGCTCGGTATCGCCCGCTCATCTATCTGGCTGGCTTCACAGGTATGCGCCCGTCCGAGTACCGCGGCCTTTCATGGAAGGGTCTTGCAGGAGGCCAGGTTCGGATCACACAGCGCGCCGACAAAACTGGGGACATTGGACCGGTGAAATCGCGAGCTGGAAGACGCACGTTGTTCATTCCGTCGTTTCTCGTCGAGATGCTTGAAGCGTGGCGCACCGACTGCCCAGCATCCGCGCAAGATCTTGTATTTCCGACCGCCAGCGGAAAGCCGATGGCACTCGTCAATTTCCGAGCAGGTGCTTGGGACCCGTTGATGAAGGAGGCGGGCCTTGTTGATGAGGAAGTGCGTAGAGGGAAGACAGTACTGATCCCGCGTTATACGCCCTACGCGCTTCGGCACTATTTTGCTTCGAAGCTGATCGAGGGCGGTCACGACCTAAAATTCATTCAGAAGGCTATGGGCCACTCAAAGATCGAAATCACGTTCAACATCTACGGCCACCTGATCCGTGGGCGCGACGAGCACTACCGTGAATCGGCAGAAAAGCTTGCCGCTCAGATACTTGGCGAGCGGCCATGTGGCGAGTTTGTGGCGAATACGCTGGAAGCCGCAGAATAGCTGGGTTTCTAGCAGCCTTCCAAGCTGGCTATGAGGGTTCGATTCCCTTCACCCGCTCCACCTGCAAGATCAATCACTTAGATGTATATTCTTTTCGATAATGAGCCATTTTTGCTCATTTTTGCCACAAGACACGAGTCCGCTGAAACCCGCAGAAATCCTCGATTGTCCGGCGTAGCCCGTTTGAGCTTGTGGCAAGTTTGTGGCGAATCCTGCCTCGCATCGAGCTTCGTTACCGGCTCCTTGGCTGCGTAATACGTCAAATCATCAACACTGCTCACCCCTGCTGTTTCACCTTCCTTGCTCGCCCTGACAGGCCACGCAGCCTCCGCAACAGCCGCCCGCTCCATTCGGCTGAAGCCTCCCGTGTTGGCTGTTTCCCTCCGGTGCGGACGCCGCTTGGCAGCCTGTCCTTTCCTCGCTTCTGAAACAGCAAGAGGAGGAGATATCTCAATGACGAAAGAAGATTATCGAAACCGCGTATTCCAGGGTGACTGCATCGATGTCATGCAAGGCCTGCCATCAAATTCCGTGGACTTCGTCCTGACGGACCCGCCCTACCTGATGAACTACCGCCCGCGCAGCGGACAGACCGTCTTGAACGACCATCAGGCGGACTGGCTCGTTCCCTCGGCGGTGGAAATATACCGCCTCCTGCGGCGCGATAGCCTGTGCGTCAGCTTCTATGGATGGCAGGCTGCTGACCTGTTCATTGATGCGTGGCGCAAAGCGGGATTTCGCATCGTCGGGCACCTCGTTTTCAACAAGCCCTATGCAGCCAGCGCCCGGTTCGTCGAGTACCGTCATGAATGCGCCTATGTGCTGGCGAAGGGCAGCCCCGCATTACCGGCAACGCCACCGGCTGACGTCATCGATTGGGCCTACACAGGCAACCGGCTGCATCCTACGCAAAAGCCGGTTTCGGTTCTGGCGCCCCTGATTGAAGCATTCTGTCCCCAAGGCGGGATTGTGCTGGACCCGTTCTGTGGTTCCGGCTCCACGCTCGTGGCTGCCCGCCAGACCGGCCGGGACTTCATAGGCGTTGAACTGGCGACCCAGCATCACCGGGTCGCCATCGACCGGCTTGCCGCATAATGGCGGCATAGCCCTAATGCCGTGGCGTACTGGCATCGCGCCTTGCTATCCGCAACGCCGTCACGATGGTCTCTTCGAGGTCGCACGTATAGGACGACCGCCCCACGACATTCTCCACCAGCCATTCGGCCAGCTCGGCGTCGATGCTGATCGTCACTTTGTGCTGGCGGTGCAGATAGCCCTTCGAGTCGCCGGGCCAGAGCGCCTTGCGCCGCGCAGAGTGCTTTTTCCAGTCCTGGTATTTCATGGCCAAACCTTTCTCTGTCACCGGGTTGCATTCTTCCTGGATGACAGCGGCGGCGGGGCCCTTGCGGCACGCATGACCGCCCCAACGGCGGATTTCCTCAACCATTGACGCTGAGTTCTGGCCGGGCGCGCCGTCCGGTCAAACCCCGCCCGCACCACTCCCGCCTTCAAGGGGCGGGACCGTGTTAGGGCCTGACACGCCGGCTCATTCGCCCGTCCTTCCTTGCCCGCGTCTTGAGGAAAACCCGCAACGCAAGGAGCAAGGTCATGACGACCACTAACGAAACCCCGCGGCAGGATGTCTACAGCCGCATCACCAACCAGATTATCGAAGCGCTTGAGCAGGGCGTGAAGCCCTGGACCCAGCCCTGGAACGCCGCCCACGCGGCGGGGCACGTCTCCCGGCCGCTGCGCCATAATGGCCAGCCCTATGCCGGCATCAACGTCCTCACGCTCTGGGCGTCGGCGATGACGGGGCACTACGCGGCGCCCATCTGGATGACCTTTAAGCAGGCCATCGAGCTTGGCGGCCACGTCCGCAAGGGCGAGAAGGGCTCGCCCGTCGTCTACGCCGACACGATGCGCCGCACCGAGACCGATGACGCCACGGGCGATGAGACCGAGCGGGCCATTCCGTTCCTCAAGGCCTACACGGTCTTCAATGTCGAGCAGATCGAGGGCCTGCCCGGGCACTTCCATGCGCTGGCGCACGCCAGTCGGAATCCTGACGAGCGGATTGCCGGGGCTGAGGCCTTCTTCGCCGCGACCCGCGCCGATATCCGGCATGGCGGCGATAGCGCCTATTACAGCCCGGCGCTCGACTACATTCAGATGCCGCCCTTCGAGGCGTTCCGCGACGCGCAGGCCTACTACGCAACGCTCGCCCATGAGGCGACCCACTGGACTCGCCATGCGACTCGTCTTGACCGGGATTTCGGGCGCAAGAAGTTCGGCGATGACGGCTATGCTCGCGAAGAGCTCGTGGCCGAGCTGGGCGCGGCGTTCCTTTGCGCCGACCTGGGCCTGAAGCTCGAAGACCGGGCCGACCATGCGGCCTACATCGGTCACTGGCTGTCCGGCTTGAAGGAGGACAATCGCGCCGTTTTCGCCGCCGCCGCGCACGCGCAGCGCGCCGCCGATTACCTCGGGCGCTTCAGCCGCCCGCTGGAGGCCGCCGCCTGAGCGGCGGCCTTTCTTCCCAGGTACGAGATTGATGGTCATGGCCGTCATCTTTCCCGTTACGCTATTGCGGTTACGCTATTGCGGGATCGAGCCGGACGGCCCGGGCCATTCGTCCTCCGGACGGATCGGCAGCCTTTTGCGGGCATCCGTCAGGCTGTCCATGTACTTGTCGCAGAAGCTCAGCCGGTCGAGGATGGCGCTGGCCCGCCGCTGGCCCATGACCTCAGCCACATCAAAGCGCTGGCCGAGATATTCGAGGACCACGTAGTAGGACTCCCCGTAGTAGCGCGCTACGCGCAGGCCGGGTTTTGTCCTGACCTGGTAGTCGATTTCGTCCTTCTCGGCCTGCGCTTTGTCATGCTGGTACAGCACGAAGCGGTGCTCGTGGGAGCGATCGAACTTCTGCCATTCCTGCTCCGGTTCCCAGGATGGGACCTTCTTGATCTTCTTGAGCCAGATAGCGTTTTCGGTGAACTTCACTGTCGCCGTCACCTGCGCGACGTGCCGGATTTTCTGCTGCATGAAGGGACGGCCGCACAGGCCGCCGAGAAAGAACCCGATTGCGGGAGCCGTCACGGTCATCGCCTCGTAGCTGATCCAGCCCGCAACACCGACAGCGGCAACAGCTAGAAGACTCGCCATATCATCGGCGGACTGCGCGTCGAACGGGCGCAGATGGCGTAGGGCCACATTGATGGTGGTGCGCCCGGCTTCAACGGTGATGTCTGTCCGGGGTTCGCCTTCGAAGACTTTCGCAAGACCGTTCATGACCATCCTCCTTGCGGCAGCGCCTTGTTCGGCGCTGGCCTGCATGAGAATGTGTCACCGGGAGACGCGGTGTTTCCTCGCGCTTTCCTCGCCAGGACGGGCAGGTCTATGGAGTATGCGGACGATATACTCGCAAGGATTCAGGCGGCGCTGATAGATTATCACGCCGCAACCCATACCAATGGCCGCAAGCGGACATGGTCCGCCATCGCCCGTGAATTGCACGAAGCCTCGCTGGACACGCTCGATACTGACGAAGACCTTGAGGATAACGGCGAGCCTCTCCGTGACCCTTACAAACCGCTCGCGGAGGCCTTGCGGCGCTTTGCGGCGGGCACGCAGACACCGAGCAAGGAACGACTTGATGCGCTCTGCGCCTATCTCAAATCCAAATCCTTCCTGACCGATGCCGACCTTCGGCCCGCCGAAGCCTGGAACCCACTCGTCCACGCGCTGTCGGCGTTCTTCGGCGGGCAGGATGACGGCCGGGATTTTGCACCGCTGCAGGGGCGCTTTGCGGCAAGCCGAAAGCTGGCCTCCGGCCGCACGGAGCTGTCCGTCGTCACTGTCCGGGATGGGGGAGTTCATGCTCCGGTCGTCGAGGACAAGCTCTACAGCCTGCCGATTGCGCCGCAGTCGACGAAGCGCGATGCGCTTGCCCGTCTCCTGAAGCGCTCGGGCGGCAGCGAGCAGCGTTTTGATGGCTGGCTCTTCCACCGGAACGGGCAGGCCTGCCTTGTCGTCCAGGACAGTTTGCGAGGCGAGCCGAGCATCTACACGGTACTCGATCGCAAGGTCCAGGCGGGCGTTACGCCTGCAGTCATGCTGCTGGTGAAGTCGCGGGATTTCGGCGCGCCTGCGCCGGGATATGAAAAGGGCCGGATGAGCTTCGTTGCGGAGGACACCAGCACCCGTGACGCTGCCTTCGGCAAGATCAAGGAGCGCATCTGGGAATACCGGCAGGAGGGCGAGCCCGATGGCTAATGGTCCCCGCCAGACAGATGACGCCGAACGCCGGCGACTGCACGCGGCGTTTCTGGAGGCAGTCAATATCGGCGACATCGAGCGCGTGCGGCAGGCGCTCGCCAATGCCGCCATCGACATCAACTATGCCGAACCCGGGACCGGCCTTACGGCGCTCCATATCGCGGCGGGACGCAACGCCGTTGCCATCCTGCGCCTTCTTGTCGGGATCGGGCGCTGTGACCTTGGCATCAGGGATGCACAAGGGCGGACGGCGGCCGTTGTCGCCGTCACCGTGGGGCGAAACCCTGCCGTCGGGCGTTACCTCGCTGACCTTCAGCACGGCGCGGGGATTGCAGTCCCCGCGCAGCGCCGCCGCCCCGACGAGCAGACGGATTCAGGGTGACGCGTACTTCCCGGCGAACACTGGATGCACGGGACTGCTTTCGTCGAAATACTCCACGCGCTGGAGCATGAGCGGATTGTAGCCCGCCCAAACCACCAGCTGGCGTTTGAGTCGGTCGCTGCGTGCGAACTGGCGGCTGACCTCATCCGGCGTCAGCAGGTCGTATTGCTCCAACGATTCCGACCGCCCGGTGATGCCGGTGGCCTTTTGGTCGGTTGCGGCCTCTCCTTCGCGGGTGACTTTCACCACGGTCTTCCCCAGCCGCTTTGAGACGTACTCCGTCGTCATCAAATCGTTGTTGCCGAAGAACTGGAGAATTCCGGCATTGCCGACGAACGTCTCCCAGCGTTCCTTGTAGAGCGCCTTGCCCTGTCCCCAGTCCTGCAGCACCACCCAGAGCTTCACGCCGAACGAGGCAATCTGCCCGGCGGCGTCTTCGAGCTGCTTCATGTGCCCGAGCACCGGGAATTCATCGAGGCAGGCCAAGACCGGGACGGCAGGCTTTGCCTTCTCCCGCTCCATCGCGTCGAGAAGGAGGTTGATGAACACACGCAGCCACCGGCTGCAGCGTGCCATGCGGTTAGCGGGCAGGCACAGGTAGACGGTCATCCCTTGGGGTGCCGTTTTGAGCGCGGAGAGGTCGAAGTCGTGCCCGTTCAGCACCCGTGCCATGGCCCGGAAGTCTAGGAGCTTCGTGTGGCGGCGGGTCGTTGAGAGCACGCCCGCACGTTCGTTGGGTGGCCGCTCGTAGAAATCACGGGCAGCCCCTTCGATGACGTCTCCGACATCGCCGAGGGTATCGCTGCGTTGTAAGCGCGCCGCGTTCTTGAGCATCGCGAGTTCGAGCGCAAACGGGGCGTCCTCACCCTCGCCAGCCGTGACAAACACGGTTCGCAGGAGCGAGCGCAGGGTGACGAGATTGCGCCGTCCCTCGAACGCGGGGTCTGTTGCAATGTGCAGCAACAATCCCTCAATCCAGCTCTGCGCGCTGTCATCCCAATGCGGGTCTTTGCCGCCCGCGATGACCAGCGCGTCTGAAATCAGCCCCGCATCCTCGATGATGGTGTCGCTCTCGGGCACGAGTAGCGACAGGGGGTTGAAGCTGGTGCGGTACGGCTTCAGCCGTTCCGGCGCGATATGAAAGGGGTCGAGGATACAGACCCGTTGACCGAGTGCGGCGCGGCGTTCGGCGGTAATAGCGGCCAGCTCGCCCTTCGGGTCGAGCGCCAGGACGCTGCCGCGATAGAAATGGAGGTTGTTCACGAGCGTCACCGACTTTCCCGTCCGGGAACCGGCAATGGTCATCACATGGCGATTGTCGTCGATGCCGATGAGGTGGCCATCAAGAGCGCCAACCAGAATTTTCGCCCCGGGGGTTGCCGGGTCATACGCCATGTGGCGGCTGCCCATGATCTTCTCGCAGGGCTCCCACCGTGCCTGCGGGACGCTCTGTCGATCGAGAAAGCGCGTCGTCACGCCGCGCGCGATGTCGCTCATGAAGTCTTTTTCAAAGGCGTTCATTGGGGGTCTCCTGCCGACCGGGGTTACTCTGGCCATTTTGGAGTGCCCATCCGGCAGTCTTCCTCGCTGTTTCCTCGCGCTTTATCGCGGATGTGCCAGCGTTCAACCCCCGGGGATGCTGCCCTTATCGTTGTCACCCTTCGAAGCCTGCTTGAACCTGCCTTCCGGCGCCTTGCCGTCAATGACCCGCCCGCACCACTCCCGCGCATCAAGGATGCGGCAGGACCGTGTTGGTCATGACGGCGGCGGCTGATGCCGGCCGGCCTTTCGTTCCGCGTCCCTCGGGACACGCAACAACGAACGAAAGGAGAGCCCCATGGGCCTTGATATGTACGCCTTCGCCATTCCCGAAACCCCGGCAGCGCCGGTCGACTTCGAAGCCGAGACGGGCAGTGAACTGCACTACTGGCGCAAGCATCCGAACCTCCACGGCTGGATGGAGGCGCTATATCGCGCCAAGGGCGGCAGAGATGACGACTTCAACTGCGTCAACCTGCAGCTCACGGCTGAGGACCTCAACCGGCTCGAAGCCGATATCCGCAGCGGCAACCTGCCGCCGACCAGCGGCTTCTTCTTCGGTCAATCTGACGGCACGGAAGTGGCGGACGACCTGGCCTTCATCGAGAAGGCACGGGCGGAAATCGCTGACGGCATGACCGTCTTCTACACCTCGTGGTGGTGAACATTCCGCGGCGGCCCTGCTGGGTCGCCGCGGTTTCATTTTTCTTGCGGGGGACCGGCGCTGGAGCGTCCGCCTCATTATTACCCGTTTCGGGCCATGATGCGGAAGGGACGCCATTGCCGGTGATGCGCAGAAGACAGGCCATCGCTCCCGTCGCACGGATGCGTCTAAGCGGCTGCAGATATTCCCCTACGTTACTTGATAGGCGAGGTTTTCTGCCGGGTGCTGGTGGGCGCGATTGTGCCTTTCCGCTCCGGTATTGCCCCTGAGTTCCCGCTCATTCGCTGACAAGGGATTTCCCTCGACAATAACCGCCCCAGTCCTGAGCGGGCGCGCAGCCGGTTCAAGGCCAAGCCCCTGACGGGTAGCGCGGGGGTTTCCCCATCCTTCGCTCGCTGCGCTCACTGCAGGACGGGTGATACCGCTCCCCCGCGCCAGCCATGAACCGCCCGCTTTTCCGCCCGCTCCTGAATGAGGCGTGTCGAGGAAAACCCATAGCGAAAGGAGCTACATCATGACACGCAACACCAACCAGAAGAGCAAGCCCGCCCGCGAGTACACCCCTCCGGCCTACATCGCCTACCATGTCGATGAACGCGGCGAGAAGAAGTTCTGGAGCCGCATCGGTGCCGCCTGGCGCCACCAGAAGGGCGAAGGCCTGACCCTTCAGCTGGACCTCATCCCGGTCAATGGCGGCCGCATCGTCCTCCGGGCCCCGTCCGAAACAACCGAGGAGGCGGGCGCGTAAGCGCCCCTCCCACCCCGGAAGGAGAAACATCATGAACAACAATGTTCACATCGAAGCCGCTCGCGCGGCGCTGGCTCGCGCTGCCTGGGTCTACGGGCAGGCGCCCGCCTATGGCCAGGAAGCCGTGTCCGACCTGCTCGCTGACCTTCGGCATTTCTGCGCCGTGACCGGTCTCGACTTCGCCGCGTGCCACGCGGCGTCGGACCGCTACTTCATCGAGGAGACAGGGGGCGCGTCATGACGCGCTCCATTGAAACCCACCGCATCCTCTGGCGCGGCATCACCATCGAAATCCGCTATGAAGAACGCTGGCTGGATAGCGACGGTCCGTACAGCACCGCTCATCTGGAGCTGCGTACGCTTGAACCGGAGCGTACTCCTCTGCCGATGACCGAGACCGGTTATCGGTCTCATTTCACCCCGGCCGCGGCTATCGCCGAGGCTGGCGGACCGGTCGCCTTTGTGAAGGAGTGGCTCGACCACGCGGCGGGTTCGAAAGCGTGGAAAGACAAGGAGGCGGCTGCGCGGCAGATGACTTTGTTCTAGCCGCGCTCTGCGGACATGAGAACGGCGCGCCCATGCGGGCGCGCCGTTTTTTTGTGGCTCTCGGATGTCACGTGGTGGGGAGCATCAACACATTGTCCGTGCCGCAGAGCAGCCGGACATCGTGCTTCGCCCAGGCCTTGAGGTCGCAGTCCGGGCAGCAATAGCGCACGCGTTTGCCGCTTTTTGGGGTGGCAGGCTCAGCTGCGCTCTCGCCTGTAGTTGGGTCGAAAACTTCAGGGGCATCCTTCCAGGTAAGGGCGAACCCCTTGCCGAGGAGCTTGCCCGCGGCCACGTCGAAAGGGCCGCCGGGGATGATGTAGTGACCGAGCGTTTCGCCGGTCTCCTTGCCACCCTCCACCCCGGTGTCGGACGGCTGGAGCCCGATGGCTTTCATCTTTTCAGCCCATTCGCGGTTGTGGTAGCGGCCGCGTCCGGGCTGACCCTCATGGCGTTGCCATTGATGGGCCATCTCGTGGACGAGCGTGCCGAGAATGTCCTTCTGGCTGCGGCTCGCGAAGTGCATGGGGTTGAGGGCGATTTCGTCGGCCTGCTGGCCGGCATCGTTCTGGAAGCGCACTCCGGCGAAATACCCGAAAGACCCTTTGCGGCGCTGGAAGGTGATGAGCGCGTTCGGCAGCGTGCCGCCGAACAGCGTCTTGTTGAAATGCTCATGCGCCTGCTGGAGGCGCTCATAGGTTTCCTTGGTCGGTTTGATTGTAAGAGCAGCGGGGTCGACGGGGGAGATTGTGGGAGCGTTCATGGAGGGCCATCCTTGTCCGCCGGTCCCTCATCACTGGAATGCACACTCCAATTTCAGTCAGGACCTGGCTGTGTGAGGCCCTGAATGTCGCTCCTGTTTGAGCCCCGCTTCCTCGTGCTTTCCTCGTTCTTCTGTACTTGAAAAAGCAATGTACGAGCACTCATCCTGTCATTATGCTGCGATGTACATTTCACTTGTGGCCCTGTCTCATGGCATAATTGTAGAGAGGGGCAAATCCGCAGTAAGGCCTTGTACAAGGTGTGCGCGGTACTACCGCGCTCACCTTGCCGGGGGAACTCTCCGGTTCCCCGCGGACCCCCTCAGGGCATCCCTAAAGCCGATGAGTCCGTCCTTGTGACGGCCTATGCGGCAAGGGATGCGGTCAGCCGCCGCGGGCATCGAGCCCTTGGCAGCTGAGGCAACGTTTCGGCGTTGCATCCCGACCGAGGGAGACTGCCGCTCTCCCTGGACCCATCGCGCAAAGGGGCTGGCCGCGCCCCCTTGCAACCCGCTCCCAGGGCTTTCGCGCCCTGGACCACGACCGGTGTGTCGGCACCGGCTTCGAGCAAAAGGGAGACTTCGGCTCTCCCTTTGCAAACCCATCGACCGGGGAATGGCGCTCCCCGGAACCCTCGCAGACGATCGCGCGGGCGATGGCGGCGGCAGCGTCCCGATCACGACTATGCGCGCGCGTGGAAAGCGCGCGGATCGGGGCGGACTTACGGCGCTATCGATGATGCATGACGGAGAAGATACGCGAAGCCCCGATCTCTTACCGGCCCCCTCATGAACTGCGGGAGCAGTTCCGGGCGCGGGTCGAGGAGTCGGGGCTCTCCGTCAATGCCTTCATCACCGCTGCCGTGTTCGGCGAAGGCTCGCCGAAACCCGCCCGCCGGACATCCGCGTCGCGCGCGGATGTAGCCCGCCTGCTGGCCGAGACCGCGCTGCTGAACGAGCGCCTGAAAGGTCTCGCGGGCGACGCCGACCCGTCTCTGCTGGAAGATGCCGTGCGGGATCTCCGTGAAATCCGTGCCGCCTGCCTTCGGGCGCTTGGACGCTCGCCATGATACCCAAGGCGAGCCAGCGCGGCGGCGGCAAAGACCTCGCCACCCATCTGCTGAACGCGTTCGACAACGAGTATGTCGAGGTGGCCGAGGTCTCGGGCGCGATTGCGCCGGATTTGCACGGGGCCTTTGCCGAGTGGGAGGCCATCGCCACCGGTCTCACCAAGTGCCGCAACTATCTCTACAGCCTCTCGGTCAATCCGGACCTCGGGCAGGGTCAGCTGTCGCGGGCACAGTACATGGATTATGTCGACCGGGTGGAGAAGGCGCTAGGCCTTTCCGGCCAGCCGCGGGCCATCGTCTACCACATCAAGGACGGCCGGGAGCATTGCCATGTCGTCTGGTCGCGCATCGACTCCCAGACCGAAAAAGCCGTCCATCTCGCCTTCGACCGCGAGAAGCTGATGATGGTAACGCGGCAGTTCGCGCGCGAGCACGGGCTGGAGCTGCCGGAGGGATATGGGCCCGGGCGCTTTGACGAGCGGCGGCAGAAGGTCTCGCTCTATGAGCGCGCGCAGGAGCGCGCGACCGGCCTGTCGAAGGAGGAGCGACAGCTTCAGGTCACGCAGGCCTGGCGGCAGAGTGACAGCCCAAAGGCCTTCGTGCGGGCGCTGGAAGATCTTGGCTACATTCTTGCGACGGGCAACCGGCCGTACGTGCTGATCGATATCTATGGGGGGATGAACGCCCTCCCCAAGCTCATCGACGATCGCAGCGTGCGCACGAAGGATATCCGCGCCTTCCTGGAGAAGGAGTTTCCACCGGAGTCGTTGCCGACAGTCGACGAGGCCAAGGCGCTGGTGGCGCAGCATCGCAAGGAGCGCGAGCAGTTCGCGAAGGCGCGGGGTGATGGCGCGGAATTGGAGAAGCTCGCGCGGGCGCAGGCCGCGCGGCGGACGCCGGTTGAGGCGGCGCGCGCCGAAATGCTCGTGCGGCAGGAGCGGGAGCGCGAGGCACAGTTGCGGGAACATCTGGCCGCGCGGCAAGCGCTCCGGACGGGGTATCTCGCGGAGGTCGCCCGGGTGCGGCAGCAGCGTGAGGAATTCCGGCCGACGGGGCTGGCTGCGTTCCTCGGGCGCGTAACCGGTGTGTCGGCGATTATCCACCGGGTGCAACGGTACAAGGATGCAAAGCGCTATCTTGCGTTCCGGGAGAGCAAGCAGCAGCTCGTGGCAGGGCAGCGCACGGAAGCGGGTTTGCTGCAGCGGCGTCACGAGCTGCAGGCGCTCGACATGAACCGGCAACTGAAAGCGCTGACGGCGGTGGAGGCGAGGGAGCGCAAGGCGCTTGAGGAGAAGAGAGTTCGAGAACAGCGCCTGAAGGACCGGGCTGGCCATGAGCATATGCCGGCCCTCGCCCTTGATTTGAAACCACGCGGGCGCAGCGCTTCGGTGCGGCGGGCAAAGGACCGGTATCGTGACCGGACAGGGCGCGACCATGCGCGCGATGAAGATCGCGCGATGCGGGCGCGGATGGCAGAGGAGGAGAAAAGGCAGGAGCCGGAAACGCCTGATATCGATCTTAAGGATGCGCACCGCGAGGCGCTGGAGCGGCAGGAGCCGTGGGGCAAGGAGGTTGATCTGCCGGGCGATTTTGCGCGGGCTGCCGGTAGCGATGAAGGCGGTGGCGATGGCGGGGATGACGGGACGGAGGAGCCGGTGCGGATATCGCGAGCGGAGAGGAAGAGTGAGCGGCAGCGGTCGCGGCGGCGTGGGAGGGATGATTTTGAGCGGGAAAGGTAGTTCGCCGTGCTTGTCGACACGGGTGAAGGGCGGAAAGGCCCGATGCTCATGCCCCCTTCACATCAAAGCCAAGATACCGCAGAGCCTTGGCCATCCTGCCATTCATTGGAGGGCAGATATCAGGGAACACGGTACCGAAAAGCTCGAGTGCGCAGAAGCGCCCGAACAAGGCGAGCTTTCTGGAGGGGTCGTATAGTATGTCGTGTAGACGCTTTATGAAGTCATCAGGACCATGAAGAAGATGGGCCAGCCCGGACTTCACACGGGCCAGGTCGTCGTTGTTGCGATTCCAGAACTCGGCTGGCAGGTTCTTCGCGCCTCCCTTGACGAAGCGTAGCTGCTCCAGAAACGCGTGAAGAGACATCAGCGCCGCTGTTATCTGCTCTTTCGTAGCGCCGTTGATGGCGTCCTTGGTCCCAAAGGTTTGTCGGACGGTAACGAGCCATGTGGCGTAGTCCTCCGGGACCTTGCTATCGTCGGCGGTTGCCCATTCCTCGCCCAGATTGGAAATCAGCGACCTCCGATCAGCAGGGGAGCGCAGAGGGGCGGTCTGCCAGGCCTCATCGCCGAAGACGTGCGACAGGCGAACATAGTTCAGGAAGCGGTTTGTTTCGTTCGCGATGCCGACAGACGAAAGTTCCGGGCGCCGGTAATTATGCTCGGCAAGTATGGCAGTGACTTCGTTGAATGCGGGACGGTACTGTTCGTAAACAAGCTGCCGCAAGCCTTCGAGGAAGACGCGCTCCTTCGATTTTTCATGGCTTTTCACATTGATATTGGGCGGCTCGGCCCTGCCGATCGCGTCCTCAATGTCCCTATCCGGATCACCTGCGCGCTTGCGGGCTGCTGCGTGGGCCTTGGCGAAGCTCTCAAGCTTTTCTTTGGTTAGAACCTGACCAGCGTCCCAGAGCTCCACAAAAAGAGCGCGGATTTCTTCGATGGCGTCAGTGTCCTCGGGGCGATCGAGGCAGATAACCGCTTCGCGGTTCGAGTAAAGGCCGCCATCCGTCAAATTCGATGAGCCGAGCAACGCCGTTTCGCCGAAGATGTAAATCTTGGCGTGGAAACGGCTTGTCAGATAGCGAACGGCCAACCCCGGTACTTCATGAACCTGACGCAACGCCTCGGGAGACGTCGCCGCATTCAGGCCAACAAGCAACTGTATCGTCTTGCCCTTCTTGACCGCCTGCAACAGCGGGGCTGCCATCGTGAAATAAGGCGCGGCGAGGAAGAGCTGCGACGTGCCCGCAATGAGCTTTTCGAAGGGGGCGATCACAAAACTTCCGGGACCGTTGGAAAATATTCTGGTCATGCAGATGTATTCCCTCTCTCGGGCTCAAGGCCCGGCAAGAAGTTTGAAACGCTGTTCGCTGGCGCACTTTGTGGACTGAGCACTTTCCGAAAGTCGAAGTGCTTCGAATTTGTTGTCATCTCGCCCCCGTGCCCCGGCGCCGGGGCAGTCGCTGCGTCCCCTTGCAGCCAGGATAGTTTACGCAGCCGAGGAAGGTGCCATGCCGGCCTTGACGCTCAACCAGCCAGCCATCGGAGCATTCGGGGCAGGTTGGGAACGAAGCGCCGCAACTACAAATCAGACGGTCCGGCTCAGTCGGACGCTTGGTGGGCAGGCCGCTGCCGCAGACATTGCACGCCTTCAGCATCTGGCCGCAGAGATGGCGGTGCTCGCACGCGAAATACGTCCCGCCGCTCTTTGAGGGCTGCGCCAGCATCCGGCCACCGCAGGATGGGCACCGCCGCTCGGCGCTGGCAGGTTCGCCAATTTCGATGGTCTGATAGTCAGAGCTTTCGATCAGCTCGCGCGCGAAGGATGAGGGCTTGTCACGATCAGCGAGAATAGTGACGGATTGCCGGGCGCGGGTCAGGGCCACGTAGAACAGGCGGCGCTCTTCCGCGTGCTCGAAATTCTCAGGCTCAGGGAGGACGAGATCGAGAAGCGGGTCATCGACGATTTCTGATGGGAATCCCATCGTGTCCGAGACGGCCCGGAGAATAATGACGTGATCGGCCTCAAGCCCCTTGGAGGCGTGCACGGTCATGAAGCGGATCGACAGCTTTGGAAACTGGTCTTCGAGCGTGTGGAGCGCCTGCGGACGGGCATGATGATAGCGGCCCAGCAGGAGGACGCTTGTGCCCGGCTTGGCTGTGGCCGAGAGGCGTTCGAGAGCTGCCTTTAGGGCATCGCCTTCCTGGCCCCATTTGTAGTGGGCGACCATGATAGCCGGGGATGCTGTCGTTGCCGCCGGGACGACGGTCTTCTTGATCTGTGCGGGGTTGCGGAGCACGAAGTGACGGGCCGGGTGAGCGATCTTGTCCACGCTGCGGAAGGTGCGGCCGAGATCGACCGTGCTGTGGACGGTCTTGCTGCCGGCGAAGCTGCCGCCAAACTCAGCGCCGAAGTTGCGCATCAGATGGATGTCTGAACCGGCGAAACGATAGATGGATTGCCAGTCATCGCCGACTGCGAACAGGCGCGCATCCTGATGCTGCGCCTTCAGGGCTCGGAGCAGGCGAGCGCGCCCTTCAGAGATATCTTGGAACTCATCGACCAGGAGATGGCGATAAGGGCTCTTGTAGCGGCCATTCTCAACGTGAGCGGTTGCGCGGACGATCATGTCCTCGAAATCGATCATGTCCCCAAGGCGCGCTTCGTAGGCGTCGATCAGAGCATCGAAGATCTTCAGGAAGGAGCGGCTGCGCGGCACATCAGCTGATGAGGCGGCGCGCGCTTCGCAGCGGGCGATGGTCGACCCCGCGCTCTTGAAGTGCCGTAAGAACGTGGCGAGCGTCTGTGTAAAGGCGTCGACCTGTCCCATGGTCGCAAGGGTGCTGAAAAGCTTGTCGGCGGGGATGGGATTGAAGGTGACGTGGGGGGCGAGTTTGTCCTTGAGGTTGTCGAGCAGCTTACCCTCGACCTTCTCGTAGCTGAACGTCTCAATGAGGGTCGTGCCGTTCGCCGCGTGGAGCTGGCGTTTCCATTCCATGTCGGCGAGATAGCGCTCGCGGTCGATATAGGGGGCGGTCGTGAGGCGCGTTGCGCCGTTGATGCCGCGCTCTTTGCGGACGCCGAAATGCTCGATGTAGATGCCGCTTTCGGTCAGCCGGAAGTCAGGCCGGTATGTACCGCGGGCGTCTTCCGGGAGCGGGCCTTCATAGAGGGGCTCGTATTCGAAGGCGATGCCGTGGCGATAGAGCCAGTTGGCTATTTCCCATTCTTCAAAGCTTCTGACGAGGTCGCCGTTCAGCGTTCGCAGCTCATGGGCCTCGACCCACTGGAAATAACTATCCTGCGTTTTGAAATCCCATTCGCTTTTGTATGGCCAGTAGAATTCGGAGAACCAATCCAGAATGAGTTTCGCGAGCCCGGCCTTGGAGGCGACCTCATTGAGCAGGATATCTCTGAGGAGCGCGCGGAATTTGGCGTCATCGCTGGCGTGATCGGCCAGGGCCGGACCTTTGCCCTCCACCTCGCGAATGATCCTGTTGCCAAGCGCGTGGAAGGTCATGGCATCGACGTCGACGCCCGCCCGCTCCTTGATGCGCGCGGCCATCTCGGCGGCGGCGTCTTTGCCGAAGGCAAGAAGCAGGATGTCTTGGGGCGGGCGGATGCCGCGCTCAATCAGATAGGCGGCCTTGGCGACGATGACGCTGGTCTTTCCTGAGCCAGCCCCGGCGAGGACGAGCGTTGCGTCCTCATCCGTCACCACGGCGAGGCGCTGTTCGGGCGTCAGCGGGTTCTTCTCGATCGTGTCGAAGAAGCCCTTCATCTCGGCAAGATCAGAGTCAATGAAGCGCTGGATGGCGGCCCGGCGCGCTCCTTCGGGGTTGGCTTGGAAAGCGCGGACGGAGTCGACGAGCCGTTGCTGATCCGCTGACAGGACGCCTTCGGGCATTGCGGCTGGCAAGGCACTGATGACTTGGGTTGCGCGCGCGAGAAAAGGGCTGAGAAGGCAGGCGGCGGGATATCTGCGCGGCTGGTCGAGGCGGGTTATGGCGTCGGAGAGCGCGGTCAGTTCGTCTTTCACAGCCTCGAATTGACCGAGGATGTGTGCGCGAAAGGCCGCATTGGCGGAGGAGATGAAGCTTGCGGCATCACGCGGCGCGACCCCGGCGAGGCGGGCGACCCGGCCATCAGCGAGAGGTACCGCGATCGTCATAAAACCGAGCGTGCTGGTCAGACGGGCGGGGCCTGCCCATTGGGCGAAGGGTGCCTGCTGGCGGCCGCCCAGAAAGTCGATTCCCGAAGGCGTCTGCTCGGCAGCCCATGACGCGTGGCCTAGCGAGCGCAGTAACGCGCCTGTCCATGCCCGTCTTTTGAGCCGCTGCGGCGCCGTCATTTCAGCTGTCTCCATCAGCGATGGCTTTGCTGCTGGGGTCGGCGTCGGCGAGAAGGCCAACGCGGTGCTTAATGGCCGCCCGGACCGAAGTGATGAGTTGATCGGGGAATCCGCGCGGCAGCGTGTTGATGACGTCGTCGGTTTGCTTCTCGGCGTTTGCGGCGAGGTCTTCGAAGATCGTGCGCATGAGCGGTGTGCCGACGCCTGCCAGTTCGGCGGTCTGGAGGAAGTGGCGTGGCATGATGGTGTCGACGGGGTAGTGACGGTTCTTGCCGACGGACATGGCGAGCTTGAATTTCTTCTGCTGGATTTGTCCGGCATCGAGACTCGGCTGCGCGGTCAGCACGTCATAGAGCGGGGTCAGGTGGAAGCGTCCGCCGGGGCCGAGCGTGATACTGAAATTCTTCGCGTGGCCGTCGGTGGCGCCGAGCATCCAGAACAGGATGCAGGCGCGCATGAAGGTGGCGATATCCTGTTCCGGCGTATCGCTGCCCTTCAAGAGCTGGATGATGTCGCGCATGCCGGGGCCGCCGTCGGACTGGTATTTACGCGTGGGCGGCACGGACAGGGCCTGGCAGATATCTTCCTGCGGCAGGCGCAGCAGGCGGCAGTCAGCCGTCCAGCGGCGGTCAAAGCGCTCGATGATGAGCGTGCGGCGGTCTCCGAAATCGGCGATCTCCGTGTGGGCTGTCGGGACGCCGAGGGCGGTGAGCAGCTTTAGGCAAAGATATTCATTCTCAACGCTGTTTGAGAGATCAACGCCGTTCGGCAGCTGACCAATCTGCGGCTTGAGGATGTGGGTGGTGGCGGCGGTGCCAGCCGGTTTGAACCATTTCTTGTCCTTGCGCAGCAGCGCGGTCTTTTCCTGCGCGCCCGCGATGGAGATGCGGAAATCTTCATCCTCGCCCATACCGAGGGGGGCGGCGGCGAGGTTGTTGATGATGGCGGCGACCTCATCATCGGTGACAGGATTGCCGTCGGTGGTGCCGGCTTTGCCGGGGTCGACGCCATCGGGGAGGAACTGCAGCGCGCCGACGCAGTCATGGCCGAGGGCGGTCAGCAGGCTATAGGCATCCGTGCCGCCTGCGCCGACGCGCTCGGCGACGCGCTTGCGGATGGCATCGCTGTCCGGAAGCAAATTGTCGAAGACGTTGATGACGGGCGCGCCGATATAGCGGTCCTCGCGCAAAGGCAGGGAGAGCGAGACGGCGAAGGTGTTCTCCCAGGCGAGCCAGTCTTGGGCGTACTGGAAATCGATCGCGCCGGTGGATTCGCGGCGCAGCGTTCCGACGAGGCGGTTGTTCAGGAAGACATTAAGGGGCGCGTGCGCCCGGCGGCGCGCCATCAGAACAGGTCCTCGATATCGACGGCGCTTGCCTTGCTGCGCGGGCGGACAACAAGTTCGAGGTCGAGAGCCGAGAGCGCGGCCATCAGGGTGCGCAGCTGAACGGCAGGTTCACCGGCTTCGAGGCGGGAGACGGTGCCCTGGCGCAGATGGATATGGTCGCCGAGTGCGCCTTGCGTCAGGCCGGCTTGTTTGCGGGCGCGGCGCAGAATAGCGCCGAGCTGTTTTTCGTTGCGGGCAATCTGGTCGGTCATGTGAGTCTCCACGGTCAATATACGTGAGTGCGTATAAAATGTCAATATACGGGTTTGCGTATCAAAGTGAAATATACGAGTTAGCGTATAATTTTGAAATATACGCTAATGCGTATCGCCGGTTACACGTCTGGGCGGCTCTGCCGGGAGGCTTGGCGGGTGAGATAAGTGAGCGCCTGGCTGACGGCAGCCTCTCTTTCCATAGGATTGGGGAGGGTAAAGGCGCGGCGGAAGTGGGCAGCGGCGCTGCTGAAACCGTTTCCGGCCAGCCAGTTCAGGGCGGCCTGGGTTTCCGGGCAGGCTCGGAGGTCTTGCTCGATGCAGCGCTCGACGGCTGCGGTGCAGATGCGGAGCGCTTCCTTCAGGTAGGAGCGGTCGCGGGCGCCATCCGCCCAGACGCCGAAATAGGCGACTTTGTCCGACTTGCTGTCTGAGAACATTTAAAGAACATAGCTTGGCGCCAGATGAGCGGCCAAGGAGGACGTATTCCTAGAGGATGGGCGCGTCCTTGCGGAGCAGGCTCTAGGCGGAGCCCCGAGCCGCGAGGCGTCTCGGCCTGGGCGGGTGACGATCCTTCGCGCGGAGTAAAGAGGGCTCGGGAGCCCACCACCAAAGCAGGCTCTGGCTTCGGCTGTTTCCGCCGCCGCCCCTCAGGCGTGAGGGCGACGGACGGCTCCAGACGAAGCAGGCTAACGGGTTTCCGTAACTTATCAGGAAACGTAAGTTTCCTCTCCAATTCTCTCTGATTTTCTCTATACTCCAGCCAACTGTGTTGGGGAATCAGAGGGCAATGAGCGAGATTCTCACGGTGCGTGAGGTAGCGGCACTTCTCAAGATCAATGAGAAGACGGCCTACAAGCTTGCGGCCAAGGGGGAGATTCCCGGCTTCAAGGTTGGGGGCTCATGGCGGTTCGAACGGGGTGAGATCGAGAGCTGGATAAAGCGGCAGACAGAGAAGCAGGGGCACCAGGGGTGACGACGGAGTATCACGCCAAACTTTTCGCGCATGAGCTGAGCAGGCGGCATTCGGTGGCCGATGCCGGGAAGCTTGCTGCCGCCCTACTTGACGCGCAAGTCGACCTTAATCCGCACCAGGTCGAAGCCGCACTCTTCGCGTTCAAGTCGCCGCTGTCGAAAGGCGCAATCCTTGCCGACGAGGTCGGGCTCGGAAAGACGATCGAAGCCGGGCTCGTCCTCGCTCAGAAATGGACGGAAGGGAAGCGGCGCATTCTGATCATCACCCCCGCCAATCTGCGTAAGCAGTGGTCACAGGAGATAGAGGAAAAGTTTTTCCTACCGACGATGATCCTCGAAGCCAAGAACTACAACAAACTTGCCAAGAGCGGCGTGCGCCGTCCGTTTGAGCAAAAGTCCCTTGTGATCTGCTCCTTTCAGTTTGCGGCCCGGTGGGCTGACGAGTTGATGGTCATTCCTTGGGACCTGGTCGTGATCGATGAGGCGCACAGGCTCCGCAACGTCTACAGGCCAGACAACCGCATCGGTCGCGCCCTAAAGACAGCCCTCGGAAACGCGCCGAAGGTGCTGCTCACCGCGACGCCTCTGCAAAACTCGCTTATGGAGCTGTATGGACTTGTCAGTCTGATTGACGATTACGCGTTTGGCGATGCCAAGAGCTTTCGCGCGCAGTACGCACGCATCACCGGTGACGAGCAGTTTGACGAGCTGAAGGAGCGCCTGAAGCCGGTCTGCCACCGCACGCTGCGGCGCCAGGTTCTCGAATATATCCGCTACACCAATCGCATTCCCATCACGCAAGAGTTCGTGCCGAGCGAGCGCGAGCAGGCACTCTACGACATGGTGTCGGACTATCTTCGGCGCCCTTCGTTGCAGGCGCTGCCATCAAGCCAGCGCACTCTGATGACTCTCATCATGCGCAAGCTTCTGGCGTCCTCGACTTTCGCGATTGCGGGCGCTCTCGACTCGCTGGCGAGGAAGCTGGAGCGCCAGCTTCGTGATGACACGACCATGCGAGAGAAGCTGGTCGAGGAAATCGCAGAAGACTACGAAGAGTACGAGGACGCCGCCGACGAATGGCCAGAGGAAGGCGAAGACACTGAGCTTCTCACCGAGAGCGACATCGCCAACATACAGCAAGAGATTGCCGATCTGCGAGCCTTCCGCGACCTGGCAGTATCCATCTCCGAGAACGCCAAGGGTATCGCTCTTCTCAGCGCGCTGCGGGCCGGTTTTGCGAAGGCGCAGGAGCTCGGCAGCGCTGAAAAGGCGATCATCTTCACCGAGTCTCGCCGGACACAGGAGTATCTCGTCCGACTGCTCTCCGAACATGGCTACGACGGCAAGCTGGTGCTCTTTAACGGCTCGAATGCCGATCCCCAATCCAAGGCGATCTATACCGCCTGGGTCGAACGGCATAAGGGGACCGATCGCGTCACCGGCTCCCGGACCGCCGACATGCGGGCCGCACTCGTCGATTACTTCCGCGAGAAGGCCGCGATTATGATCGCGACCGAAGCAGCGGCAGAGGGGATCAACCTTCAGTTCTGTTCGATGGTGGTCAATTACGACCTGCCGTGGAATCCACAACGTATTGAGCAGCGCATCGGGCGCTGTCACCGTTATGGACAGCGACACGATGTCGTCGTGGTCAACTTCCTCAACAAGAACAATGCCGCCGACCAGCGCGTCTATGAGCTGCTGGCTGAGAAATTCAAGCTATTCTCCGGCGTGTTCGGGGCCAGCGATGAAGTTCTTGGTGCGATCGAATCCGGCGTCGAATTCGAAAAACGCATCGTGTCGATCTACCAGACATGCCGGTCGGAGGCTGATATCGAGGAAGCCTTCGAGCGCCTACGCACCGAGATGGAGACCAACATCTCCGTTACGATGGAAGACACCCGCCGTAAGCTTCTGGAGAATTTTGACGCCGAGGTCCATGATCGCCTTAAGATCAACATGGCGCAGAGCAAATCGTACATCGATCGCTACGAGCGCATGCTATGGGCCATCACCAAGCACGAGCTGGCCAAGCTCGCCAAATTTGATGACGACTATCTGACCTTCACCCTCAAGGCCGTACCCGCCGGTGTTGATGCCCCGTCAGGTAGCTACTTCCTTTCCAAGCAGGGGATTGACGGACATCGATATCGCTTGGGCCATCCTCTGGCACAACATCTCCTGTCAGTGGCGGCCGAGCGTAAACTTAACGGTGCCGAGCTCGTTTTCGACTATACGGCTTGGCCGCAGACGGCGGTCGCCCTCGCGCCGCTTGTGGGAAAGGCCGGCACCCTCGTCGCGCACAAGCTTTCCGTTCGCGGTGCAGACGACCAGGATCATCTGATCATCGCGGCCATGACCGATGACGGCGTCCGCATTGATGCGGGGGCTGCCATGCGGCTATTTGAAATGCCGTCCCGGAAGAGTGGAGCCGCCGACCTGCAGTTGCCGCAGGCGATGAAGGCAACAGTGAATGAGCAGCGTAAGACCATTCTCGACGAGATGGCGCGTCGCCAGTCCACCTGGTTCGACGAAGAAATGGAAAAGCTCGACCACTGGGCCGAAGACCGTCGTGCCGGACTGAAGGCGGACCTGAAGGAACTAGACGAGCAGATCAAGGCGCTGAAAAAGGAAGTGCGGCAGACTGGCAATATGCCGGAGAAGCTCGCGTTGCAGCGCAAGGCGCGAGCACTGGAATCGCAGCGAGATGAAGCGTGGCGCGCCTATGACGCTGCCGCAAAGGATATTGAGGTCCAAAAGGATGGCCTTTTGGATCAGGTTGAAGAGCGCCTCGAACAGGCTGTGTCCGATGAGGAGCTCTTTGCCATCAGATTTCAGATTGTTTGAGGTAACATGCAAACGCGCTTGTTGGTTCAGAGCCCCGCTACGGTCGAAAGCAAAAGTCTCCAGGCTCAGATTGCTGCCTGTATCACGAAGGAAAAGTTCGACTTCGCGCGTGTCGCCGTTGCCTATGCAACGGTCTCTGGGGTTCGATCGCTGCTAGCCACATTTGACGCTCATGGTCTGCAGAAGAGTCGGTGGCTGATTGGACTTGACGACGCGATAACCCAGCCTGGGGCAATCGAACTCCTGCTAACCTTGAAAAACGGCGAAGTCAGGATTGCTTCATTCGAGGATGTCGGTCGTCGTTTTCATCCAAAGCTTTACGCGTTCGCGCACGCTAACAAAGATCATTCCATCGCTACCATGATCGGCTCCGCCAACCTCACGGCCAGCGCATTTTATGGGAATGGCGAGGCTGTTGCGCTGCTCGAATGCAATGACAAAAAAGAAAAGGCTGAAGTGAACGCGGCCTGGGACCAGCTATGGGCCCAAGGTCACAAGCCAACCGTCGATGAACTGAAGGCTTATGCTGAAAAATACAAGAAAGCGGCTGTCCTTCACCGGCAGTACAAGAAGATCGTTAAGGCAAAGCCACCGAAGCCAAAATCGTCGGAGGTTCTTGCCAGCGATGAAGCGGAAATCGATCCGACCATTGCGACCATCTGTTGGATCGAGTGTGGAAATGTAACTGCAATGGGCCGCGAGTTGGAGCTAAAGGCTGAGCAAGGGCTGTTTTTCGGTTTGAACCCAGCAGGAGAAAAAGCAAAGGCCATAGCCATTCAGAATTCGGACGGTTCAATGGTTGATCTGCGCATGAAGTACCAAGGCAATCACATGTGGCGCTTGCAGATGAACAATTCAGTTCCCGAGGTGAAGGCCGGCCTTCGCCCGGTCAAGAAGGACGGAAAGCTTGGCCGGTCACCGTACGTCGCCGTATTCACCCGCATTCCCGGAATGAAGGCAAAGACACTCCAGTTCATTGACCTGGGCAGCAAAGAATTTACAGCGCTTCGAAAGCGCACAATCAAAAGCGGAACACTCGGTAAAACCACAGCTCGCGAGTACGGCTGGTGCGTGTAGAGCCAGTCATCGCGAAGGGAGTCAACATATGAATAGCGCAGAGAAAATTGGATTGGCGTCTCTGGACGTGCCGGGTGAAAGGTTGTCCGAAATTGAGCGATGCCTCCGCGAATCTTTCCCTGAAGTCTTTGCCGAAGGCGGCATTGATTTCGATCAGCTACGGCGAGTACTGGGAGATTGGATTGATCCAGGAAAGGAGCGATTCGGACTGACTTGGCCCGGCAAGGCCGAATGCATGAAGATCATCCAACGGCCGAGCTTTGCCACGCTTAAGCCTGTGAGAGAGGCATCAGTTGATTTTGACTCAACGAGTAATCTATTCATTGAGGGCGACAATCTTGAAGTGATAAAGCTACTGCAAAAGTCATACTTTGGAAAAGTGAAATTAATATTCATAGACCCGCCCTACAACACTGGAAACGAATTTATCTATCCGGACCGTTTTTCAGAAACCTTAGAGACATACCTAAATTACACCGGGCAACTGGATGAAGAAGGGCGTAAATTTTCGACCAACACCGATTCTTCTGGGAGATTTCACTCCCGATGGCTGAGCATGATGTTTCCGCGACTTTACCTCGCACGCAATCTTCTGCGCGAGGACGGTTCGATTTTTATCTCGATTGATGACGGTGAGGTCGCAAACCTGCGCAAGATTTGTGATGAAGTTTTTGGCGAGGATAATTTTGTCGCGAATGTTGTATGGCAAAAGAAATACACTAGGGCGAATGACGCTCGGTGGTTTTCTGATAATCATGATCACATCTTGGTCTACGCAAAGAACAAAGACGAATTCACGATAAACGGGCTGGCGCGGAGCGAGGAGCAGCTAAAGTCCTACGCCAATCCTGATAAGCACCCAAAGGGACCCTGGAAGGCGACACCGCTCCATGCGAAGAGCGGTACGAACACTAGCTCCTTCACGTTTGCCAATGGCGTCAGTTGGTCGCCCCCGAAAGGTACCTTCCGGCGCTTCAATGATGAGGCGATGCGGAGGATGGATGCCGGTGAGGAAATTTGGTTTGGCTCCGACGGCCATCAAATACCGAGCCGCAAATCTTTCTTGAGCGAAGTGAAGGATGGTGTCACGCCGACCACGCTCTGGACCTATCAGGAAGCGGGGCACAACCACGAAGCAAACAACGATTTGAAAGCACTCGGACTTGGCGGCGCCTTTGATAATCCGAAGCCTGTTCGTCTGATAAAGCTGATCCTAAGTCTCGCAACGTCACCGCAAGAAGAAGATATTGTGATGGATTTTTTTGCGGGATCGGGGACGACGGCCCAGGCGGTACTTGAGCAAAACAAAGACGACAATGGGAATAGGCGCTTCATATGCGTTCAACTCCCGGAACATATCGACGGCGGCCGCGAGATAGACGGCAAGCGATATACAAAAATATCCGATCTAACCATCGAGCGAATTCGGAGGGCTGCTCACCGCCTTACGGCCACTAGTGAGGGTCTGCTTCAGCTATCCGGGGACGCAGGAATGGACCATGGGCTCAAGGTGTTCAGCCTAGACTCCTCCAATTTCAGAGTTTGGGACGGCGAAAAGGAGTCGGCCGACCAGATCGGAACACAGATCGAACTGCACGTTGACCACCTCTCGCGGCTGAGCACGCCGGAAGACGTCCTATATGAGATTCTCTTGAAGGCCGGCTTCCCCCTGACAACCGCTGTGAAATCTACGACCATGGCTGGAAAGCAGGTGTTCTCGATCGACGAGGGCGCCCTTCTCATTTGCCTTGAGAAAGAAATCACATCTCAATTGATCGACGCTCTCGCTGACGCCAATCCGCTCCAGGTAATTTGCGTGGACGAAGGGTTCGCAGGAAACGATCAGCTAAAGGCAAATGCCGTTCAGACCTTCAAGGCCCGTGCACAGGCCGAGGAATCTGAAATCGTCTTCAAGACAGTCTGAGGGCGATCGAATGAAACTCAAATTTGATCCCTCTCTCCAGTACCAGCAAGACGCCGTTGAAGCGGTGGTGGGCGCGTTCGCGGGCCAGCCTTTTGCGCAGACGGCAGCGATGGCGTTTCAGTCGCTTCAGATTGGCGGGCTGTTTCAGACCGAGCTGGGCATGGGCAATCGTCTCACGCTTGGCGATGACGAAATCCTGAAGAATGTGCAGGCGATCCAGGAGGCCAACGACATCGAGAAGGTGGCTGCATTGGCCGGTCGTGAGTTCTCGATCGAGATGGAGACCGGAACGGGCAAGACCTACGTCTATCTCCGCACCATTTTCGAGTTGAACAAAGTTTATGGCTTTAAGAAGTTTATAATTGTGGTGCCGAGCGTCGCCATCCGGGAGGGCGTGCTGAAGAGCATCGAGGTCACGAAGGAGCATTTCCAGACGCTGTTCGACAAGGCTCCCTTTGACCACTTCGTCTACGATTCCAAGCGTCTTGGGAAAGTGCGGCAGTTTGCCAGCAGCAACCAGATTCAGATCATGGTCATCAACATCCAGTCCTTCCAGAAGGATGTTGCCGACAAGGACCTGGGGGATATGACCGAGGATGAGCTGAAGAAGCTCAACGTCATCAACCGTGAAAACGACCGTATGTCGGGGCGCCGTCCGATCGAGTTCATTCAGGCAGCCAATCCGATCGTTATCATCGACGAGCCGCAGAGCGTCGATACGACCGACAAGTCGCGGCGCGCCATCCGCAATCTCAATCCTATGGCGACGCTGCGCTACAGCGCTACGCACCGCAATCCTTACAACCTTCTCTACAAGCTGGACCCGATAAAGGCCTACGACCTGCGGCTCGTGAAACGGATCGAGGTGGCCTCGGTCCGTTCTGACGACAACTTCAACGATGCCTATGTGAAGCTGCTCAGCACGGACAACACCAATGGCATCCGCGCCCGCATCGAGATTCATAAAAAAGGCGCGTCAGGCCCGAAGGCGACAAAGATCTGGGTCAAGCAGGGGGACGACCTGTTTGTGAAATCCGACGAGCGCGAGACGTATCGCAACGGCTACATCGTGCAGAACATCGATTGCACGCCGGGAGCCGAGTACGTCGAATTCAATCAGGGCCGGATCCTTGAGTTAGGGCAGGAAGCGGGCGGTCAGGCCGACGATGTTATGAAAGCCCAGGTCTATGAGACCGTCGAGCAGCATCTGAAGAAGGAGCGCGCGCTCAAGGGCAAGGGCATCAAGGTCCTGTCACTGTTCTTCATCGACAAAGTGGCCAACTACCGCGTTTACAACGATGACGGCACGACCAGTCTTGGCAAAATCGGGCAGTGGTTCGAGGAGGCGTATCGCGAACTGACGGCCAAGCCGATCTACAAGGGGCTGATCCCGTTTGAGGTGTCTGACGTTCACAACGGTTATTTTTCGCAGGACAAGCAGGGCCACGCCAAGGATACCCGCGGCAACACAGCCGATGACGACGACACCTACAGCCTCATCATGCGGGAAAAGGAGCGGCTTCTCGATCCGAACGTCGCCCTGCGTTTCATTTTCTCGCATTCCGCGCTGCGCGAGGGTTGGGACAACCCGAACGTCTTCCAGATTTGCACTTTGAACGAGTCGCAGTCGGTTGAGAAAAAGCGTCAGGAGATCGGACGCGGTTTGCGTCTGCCGGTCAACGCGGCCGGCGAGCGCGTGCATAATGAAACCGTCAATCGGCTGACGGTTATCGCGAATGAATCATACGAGGAATTTGCCCGCACCCTGCAATCTGAGTTCGAGGAAGACTTCGGCATACAGTTCGGGCGCGTAGAGAAGATCGCCTTCGCCAAGCTGCTGCGCCGCGCCGAGGACGGAACGGAGAGCGTGCTGGGTCAGGACGAGTCCGTCAAACTCTGGACCGATCTCGTGGCGAACGGCTATCTCAATGCCACGGGCGACATTCTGGAAAAGTTTGACCCCAAGAACCCCCATTTTGACCTGAAGGTCCCGGCTGCATTCGCAGGGCTGAAGGCGGAGATCGTCGACGAGATCAATCGCAAGCTCTTCAAGAACCGCATCGTGAATGCAAGGGACCGCCGCGAGCTGAAATTCCGCAAGGAAGTGCAACTCAGCCCGGAGTTCCAGGCACTATGGGACAAGATCAAACATCGGACCCGGTATCGGGTCACTTTCGAAACGGCCGACCTCATCGACAAGGCGCTGGCCCGCATCAAGCTTATCGAACCGATAAGGGCCCCTCGCGTTGCGACCACGGTTGTCGAGGTAGAGATTACCGACGCTGGCGTCGCCGCTGACAAACAGATCGCCACCCGCGTGCGGGACATGGAGCAGGTGAAGGTCCTGCCTGACATTCTAGCCTTCCTCCAGAAGGAAACCGAGCTGACCCGGCATACGCTGGCCGCGATACTCAAGCGCTCGGGGAGGCTTGCCGAATTCAAGGTAAACCCGCAGGCTTTCATGGCGGCCGTCGCCAAGGAAATTTCCCGTGCCCTTCATGATCTCATGCTTGAAGGAATCAAGTACGAACGGGTTGCCGGCCAGTTCTGGGAACAGAGCCGCCTTGAGCAGGATGCCGAGGAAGGCATCATCCGCTACCTCACCAATCTCTACGAGGTAAAGCACCGGGAAAAGGCGTTGTTCGATGCCATCGAGTACGAGTCCGAGGTCGAGAAGCAGTTCGCCCGCGATCTGGATAGCAACGAGAACGTCAAGCTGTTCGTGAAACTGCCGTCGTGGTTCAAGATCGACACGCCGATCGGTACCTACAACCCCGACTGGGCTTTCGTCACCGAGCGCGACGAGAAGCTCTATTTTGTGCGCGAAACCAAAAGCACCCTCGACAATGAGGAGCGGCGCACGAAGGAGAACCAGAAGATCGCCTGCGGACGGAAGCACTTCGACACGTTGGGTGTCGATTACGACGTTGTAACTTCGCTAGCAGAGGTCTCGTTCTAGCTTCTAGTCGTCGTCTGCCCTATTGCGCAAAGTATTTAGAATCGCGGTTGTCGAAAGCCGGGCGGGTGCCTTCGAGTACGTCCACAAGGTAGCGGTTGATGTCGGGGGATTCGATGGCGCCCATCGTGTAGATCACGGCATTGCGCGCCGAGCGGTCGATATGGGCGTGGATGATCTGCTCGGCGTCGCAGACCACGGCAATGTTGGGGCTGTGCGTCACCATGATGATCTGGCGGCGCTTCTTCACGTCCTTGATGACCGGGATAAGCAGCCGGTAAACGGTCTGGCTGTCGAGGTTTTCCTCCGGCTGATCCACGATGATCGGCTTGTTGCTCTTGTCAACGAGGAGGTAGAAAACGAGGAGCAGGGTGCCGCGCTCGCCAGGTGACAGGTGGCTCAGGTCCTTGCCGTCGAGCTTGAGCGAGTATTCCGGCTCCAGGTAGCCGAAGGTCCACAGATAGTCATAGAGGTCCTTCACAGTGACGTTCTTGCGCAGTTGGGAAACGATGCCCGTCTTTGGCTTTTGCGGGTTGCGCATATCCGTCTGGAGATATTGCGTCACACGTTCGATGAAGGCGATGGTTTCGTCCGCGCTGTTGAAGTCGAAGTCAGAGCGCAGTTCTTCCAGCGCGGCTGCGCCTCTCTCCTTGTTGTAGAACGAACCGACATTGCCCTGCGAAACGTAGCGCTCAAAAAAGTCTGTCTGGAATGTGCGCTCGACGATACTGCTTTCGAAAGTGAGCTTGAAACCTTCCTTGATGATGACGCTGCCGCTGATAAGCTCCTGGACAGCTCCAAAAAGCTCCTTGTACACGTCACGAATGGCGGCCACGCACTTGTGGATTTCTGTGGCAATGACTTTGCGCTGCTCCTGGAGGGCGGCGATATCGCCCGGCAGCTTCGTGGCGATGTAGGAAAGCTGCGCTTCATACCATTTCAGGGTGTCTGCCTTCTCGGCATCGCCTTCAATCACCTGCGATCTTTCTTGCCACACGCGCAAGGCTTCGTTGTAGCGCTGGTACTGCTTGTTCGGGGCGTCGAGCTGGTCTTGAAGACCTTTGATGCGATCAAGGCATGCGGCCTTCAATGCTATGACGCCCGTCGCAGTTTCCGGGGCTAGGTCAGTGTCGATGAGAGACTTCTGGGCCGTAAGGCCTTCCAACGCCTTCGGCAGGACGGTCTTATCGACCGTGAGTGTGATGATGGACTTAAAAACGAGAGACAACTTCTGCAAGTCGGCGGCCGTCTCGCGTTCGAGCCGCCCATACTCGGCCTCGAAATTCTCGATCTTGCCTTCGAGTTTTTTGGCGATGGCAATCTTTTCTGTCACGGTTTTCTGAAGGGCCTGCTGCTGTACGATCTTCGCGTCAAGCTCGTTCAGCGTGGTCCGCTCAGCCGCGAGTTTTTCGGCAATCGCTTCATAAGCCGCCTTGTGCTCAGCACTGACATTGCCGGGCTGTTCGACCGTGGCGGGCCGGTTTTCCTGGTGCGCTTTCAGCTCCTGCTGCTTGAGCTTCAGCTTTGCGTCGAGCTGGGCGGCAAAGTCCGCCGTGGCCTTGTCTTCCAGCCGGATCAGGTCGCCATTGATGCGGGAGATTTCGCGCCGGGCACTGTCGATCTGGCCCTTTAGCTCTTCGGTCTTGTACTCGATCAGTTCGTCGAGCGTTTCCTTATCAAGGCGATCGGCATCACTGATGTGAGAGAAGATGACCTTGCGCAGTTCGAGCTGGAATTCGCTCTGCTGGCCGGGTTCGGTTTCGGTGCAGACCTTCTCCAGGTAGGTTTGCGGAATGTAGCGCACCAGCTCAACGCCGTTTGTGTCCGGCTTCGCATTCAGCGATGACGTGCTCTCGGTGCCATCCTTCCAGACCGGGCGCACCTCGAATTGCTTGGCCAGCTTGCCGTTGCGCTCGCAGAATCTCTGTTTGGTCAGGAAGGAGAAATGGGCCGTGTCGCAGTGGGTGTTTCCGGCAAGGGCGAGGATGTCGGCAAGCGCGCTCTTTCCGCTACCCTTGTTGCCGATGATGGCGACCATGTCGGCATTGAGCGGCAATTCACATTCAAACCAAGATTCCGGCGTGTCGGCATCCGGCGTTTTGGCGATATGGAGCCGGTCGATATAGCGGGTGGCGTTGGCGCGCACCTCTGCCAGCTTGGGCGGCAGCTTGCCGATGAAGACACGGTCTTCGGGTTCATTGATGATCTGGCGCAGGCCGCTGAAGGTCGGGTCGGCCTTGATCCAGCAGTACTTGTCGGTCGGTTGCGAATTGTGATCCTTGAGCTTACCAAGTTCGTCATTCATGTTGTGAGAGTCGCTGCCCTTGATGCAAGGCTTCCGGCAGCGGAACCAGCCCCGGTACTGGTCATCGGAATAGGCTGTATCTTTCCACAGGAAAAAATCGGCCTGCTTCTTGTTCGACGAGCCGAGGATATCGGCGTTGTAGATCAGATTTTCCTTAAAGAGCTTGTCGGTGGCGGGGTTGATGCCGTCGATCCCGCCGTACTCGTCATACGGCAGCCAGATAAGAAAGCGGTCCTTGAATGATCCGTCGCTGCGCAGCGCCTGAATCATGGTGTTGTAGTCTACGGACACGTCGTCGAGCAGGAACTGGCTGTCACTGTAGCGGTTGCCGATGGAGCTGTCCTTGACGCGCTGGTTCTTGAGGAAAGTCTCGATGTTCTCGGGATCGACGGCCGGGTCGAAGATCAGGTGGAAGTTGATACGCTGCCCTGTCCCTTTCTTGTTCATCAGCACATTGGTCATGCGGCATTCGACTACCGGCATCAGCACCTTGGAACGCAGCTTTTCGAGGGATTCCCGGTAGGCCTTGTTGCCTTCCGTAGCTGCGCCCGGATCATCGAGACGGCGCTTCACTTCCCGGTATCCGACGACCGAGAAATAATCGTTGATGCCGATCACGTCGCAATCGGCATTGCCGAGCTGGATGATGAAGCCATTCCAGTCTCCCTGGAAATTGTGCGAGGCGGGGGTGTGGACATGGAGGTCCCACTTGCGCCATTCAGCACCGCGCGGCCAAGGATTTGTCGTCATACACCCCCCTCTTGTTATTCTTCGTGGGCTGGAGCGCCGGCCGTAATGTAGCCGAGTCTGCGGCGCGTGTTCAGCGGTTCGGTAGCAATGGGGGCAATTAACAACGTTCCGCAGGAGTATCGCCAGATTATTTGCAGTTTTTGTCCACAGGGCTGCCTCCGCTTTGCGCGGTCCGGGCTCTATGGCTCTCGCCACGGAGCCTTTGTCTCCGCCGGTTCCGGTGACGATCCCTGGTAGGGGTAAGGCCGGAGGCGTTCGGGCGCTGAGGAGGGACCAGGGCGGGCGCCGCCCTCCCTCCCTCGGGCACGCTTTCTACCGGCAGGCAGGGCCGCGCCGTTCGCAGGGCGTCGGCCCCGCTCAGGCCGCATCCCGGCCCGCCCCGAAAGCGCACCGACCCGAACCCCCCCCGCTCTCGGCGAGGGCCAGGGGTGCAGGCACCCCTCTACCAAGGCATCCCGGGCCGAACGCCGGAATCTGCGCTCGGGATAGTCTCATCACTGTAGTTCGCGATTTTGGGGAATTTTTAGTAATTCGCTATACTTTTGCCTGTAGGATACTGCACTACTGAAAATTCTCACTTATCGTGAATTTTCGTGGTATCATTAGAGTCATGGAATCGCACGTTCTGCCCGCTGGAAGAGCCCGCCTGGCCGCCGTTATGAAGGCGGCGGGGACAGTCGTGCGCATCGAGCACGCCGAGAAGGCGCTGAACGTTTCACGGACCGAGGCCGCCAAGCTGCTATCGCGGTGGGCAGGACAAGGATGGCTCAGACGGGTCGGCGTCGGCGCCTATGTGCCCGTGCAACTGGAATTTCTTGATGCCGATCAGGTTGTCGATGACCCGTGGATTCTCGTGCCGGTGCTGTTCGATCCTGCCTATGTAGGTGGCCGGACCGCTGCCGAACACTGGGACCTGACCGAGCAGATTTTCCGGGACATCGTCGTCTACACCGCCCGGCGCGTAAACCGCCCGGTGGTCGAGCGGCAGGGGGCCGTGTTTTCGGTGAAGCACACCGGACAAAAGCAGATATTCGGCACCCAGGCCGTCTGGCGCGGCCAGACGAAAATAGATGTATCGGACATTCACCGCACCATCGTCGATATGCTGGACGATCCTGCTGCCAGCGGCGGCATCCAGCATGTCGCCGATTGTTTCGGCCAGTATATGCGCCGCCCCGACAGGGATGCTTCAAAGCTCGTCGGCTATGCGGTGCGGCTTGGCAATGGGGCTGTCTTTAAGCGGCTGGGTTTTTTGGCCGAGCGTGAGAAGGATGGTGGTGAGCTTGTCGCGTTGAGCAAGCATCACCTGACCAAGGGCAACGCGCTTCTGGACCCGGTGCTGGCCTGTCCACGCCTGATAACGCGCTGGCGGCTGCGCGTGCCCGATAGCTGGGCCAGCGGGTCCGGCGCATGATCGGCAGGCGCGAGATTCTCGATACGGCCTCCCGGGTCGGCCTCAATCCCAGTGTGGTCGAAAAGGATTACGCGCTCGGCTGGGCGCTGGCCGGCATCTTCGCGCACCCGGAATTGGCCGATAGCTGGGTGTTCAAGGGCGGGACCTGTCTCAAGAAATGCTTCTTTGAAACCTACCGGTTTTCGGAAGACCTCGACTTCACGCTGCTCGATCCCTCTCATCTTGACGAGGCTTTCCTCAAGCGGGTTTTTGGAGAGGTATCGGCGTGGATTTACGAGCGCACCGGCCTTGAATTTCCGGCGGATCGCCAGGATTTTGAGATGCTGACGAACCCGCGCGGCAACCCCAGTTGCCAGGGCAAGCTCAGCTACCGGGGACCTGTTTCCTCCAACACCGGCGGTCTGCCGCGCGTCAAGCTGGACCTTACGGCCGACGAACGCATCGTGCTTGCCCCCGTTCAGGTGCCGATCTTCCATCCTTACTCGGATGCGCCGGAAGGCGGCATCACGGTTCTGTCCTACGCCTATGAAGAGGCGTTCGGCGAAAAGGTCCGTGCCCTTGCGGAGCGTACCCGGCCGCGTGACCTCTATGATGTGGTCAACCTCTTCCGTAACACGGAGGCGCGGCCCACCGCAGCCGTGCTGATGGACGTTCTGCGCCAGAAATGTGAGTTCAAAAGCATCGCCGTGCCGCGCGTCAGCGATCTTGACGGTCATCGCGGCGATCTTGAAGGCGCATGGGGCCATATGCTGGGGCACCAGCTTCCGGCGCTGCCGCCGGTTGACGTGTTCTGGAGCGTCCTGCCGGAATTTTTCGCGTGGCTCGAAGGAGGACCCGCGACGGTCGTGCCCGTCGCGTACGCAACAGCTTCGGGCGAGACCCTAATACGGCAGCGCGCCCTGCGCCTGCCTATCGGGCTGCCAGGTCAGGCCGCACTTGAGATCATCCGCTTCGCCGCCGCGAACCGCCTGGTCGTTGAATTGCAGTATCAGGGCGGCACGCGGCGCATCGAGCCCTATTCGCTGCGGCAGACCCAGGACGGCAACGTCGTGCTGCACGCCTGGAATATCGACCGCAACCAGCACCGCAGCTACCGCGTGGACCGGATAGAAGGCGCGCGGAGTACCAACCAGACATTCACGCCGCGCTACGCGATCGAGCTGACCCCCGCCGGTCCGGTAGTCATCCCGAGAGCCGCCGCGCCGGTGAGGACAGTCCGCGCACAGCCAGCGCCCGTGCGGCGAGCTGCGCGGCCCGCCCGGCCGGCAAAGCCACGCAAAGCGCTGGGTTCCCAAGGACCGACTTACGTCTTTCAGTGTCCCGTTTGCCGCAAGAAGTTCAAACGGAAATCGATGACAAGCGCCCTGAATGCCCACAAAGGGGCAGCAGGATATCCGTGCCCCGGACGCAGCGGCATCTACGTGAAAACTGAGTAATAGAAATAGGTCAGTCGAGATGGATCAGGACGCGCTCGAAAGAATCCTCATTGCCGCGCTGGACACCCTGTATGCCGGTGATCACGCGATCATAAAGGTCGATGTTGCGGAGAGGACGCTATGCGCCCGTCTGGCCGCGATCCTACAGGCCTCATTCAAGGACCATGCCGTCCATGCTGAGTACAATCGCCACGGCGTCGATCCCAAAGAGATCGATCTGCCGAATGGGGACGGTGTCCTCACTGCGACGCGCGTGTTCCCTGACATTATTGTCCACCAGCCTGGCCATGATAACGAGAACCTCCTCGTCATCGAGGTCAAGAAATCAACCAACCTCGTGCCCGACGAGGCTGATCTTCGGAAGCTTGAAAAAATCAAGGAGCAGATCGCCTACCGCTTCGCCGTGTTCCTGAGACTGCCTACGGGACAGAACGCCGCTCGCGCTGATGTGCGCATGACGTGGGTTGGCCCGCAGCAGCGTAACCCGAGCAGCGCATCGATCACGGAGTACCCGTTTCCCTGGCCGGATGAGGAGAAAGGGTATCGGGTTTTTCCACAGGCTATGGAGGATGATGCGCTTGTCGCCTTTCACGGAACCGCCCGCGCCAATCTGGACTCAATCATCACCGATGGCTTCCAGTTCGCCGGGTCGCTGCAATCGCTTTCGTTTGCCAAGCAAAGTCCGAGCTCATTGTCTCATGCGTGCGGTCGGCGGTCGGAGACCTCGCCAGAAGGCGTCGTGATCGCAGTTCGTTTTGCTCCGCCTATCCCCAGGCACTACGTTACCGTCGAAACCTCCGACATTCACGTTTACCGGCTCGACGAGCAGCCGGAGGTGATCGGTTATTGCATTGTTCCGGCAGACTACGTTTTACGTTGACGCAGGCACCGGAAATCAGAGGCTGTTGAATATCATCAACGAATGCTGACCTTTCTTAGATAGCAAAAACAAGCACATACGAGTGCCCAGTTTCATCTCGTCCGGCGCGCCATTTTAAACATAAATATCAGACAGTTAGTCGATGCCGATTTTAACGAGCGTCCTAGCGGCTTTTGCGCGGAAGCACTACGGAAGCACAAGAGACCGTACGAATTTCAACGCACCCTCCTGTGGATAAATGCCAACGAAGTCTGCTCGACGATAGGGCGGCGACTGATGGCCGCCCATTTCGAGGCGAATAGGATGCATCGGCTCATGAGATTGATGTGGTTGATGATGGTAGCGTTAGAGCGCTACTGCCTTTCTCTCCACTCGTCGCAGCGCCATTCTGACTTCGCTGCATGGGTTGAGCAAAGGGTTCCGGAGTTCTATCCCGGAAGGGCCACAGTCACAGAGACGATGAGGGGAGACGGTCGGCACCACCGCCGCTCTCTCGGTGCTGATGAACCCGGACTTGGTCTAATCCTCCATCAATTGCAGAAGCCGACGCTCGCGCTTACCTTGCGGATCATCTGCGCCACCTGAGGCAAGGCGCGCACGATCGCCCCCTTGTTCGTGCCGATGAAGACTTCCTGCAGGGGGAGAATCGTATGCGTTTTCAGAACCTGTATCATACCCAGCCGGATCTGCTCTTGAAGTAGGCGCGTTGGCAGAATGCTGATGCCGGTCCCCGATTCCACCAGCCTAAGGATGGTGCCGAGGCTGTTGCAAACATTTAGGCGCAGTCCGCCACCGGCCGTCGCGGCGAGCGCTCCGATGGTCAGCGAATGGAGGTTCGACGGTGCCGGCGTGGCGAAGATGCGTTGGCGCAGCAGCTCCCCATCCGAGACGGTTGTCTGCGGCAGCTGGAGCTTCTGGCTCGCGATCCAGTCGACGCTCTGACGCCCGAGAAGCTCGAGCGCGACATTGTCGTGTGATGGAGGCGTCGAGAGCACTGCGATATCCAGCAGCCCTTCCGAGAGCTGGTCGGCCAACCTATGGCTGGTATCCACCGTGGCGGCGATGCGAGTGCCGGAAAAGCGGTTGTCGAGTTCGTCGAGCAGGGCGGGCAGGCAGACGGCGGCGAAGCTGTCGATGACGCCGACCCTGAGCGTCGGCAGGCCGGTGTTGCGGGTCTTGATGTTGGATTCAATGTCCCGCGCGATCGCGATCATCGATTCCGCATAGTGCTTCAGAGCCTCGCCTTCGCTGGTGAGGAGGAGCTGGCGCTTCTGGCGCACGAACAGCGACACGCCGAGCTGCTCCTCCAGCTCGCGGATGCGGTAGGAGATCGTTGGCTGGGTGACGTTGAGCTTCTCCGCCGCCGCACTGAAGCTGCGCAACTGCGAAACCCAGTAGAAAGATTCAAGGGCGGAGAAGCTGAGGGTCATCGCTCATGCATAGAAGTTTTCTATCGATGACGACAAATATCCCAATTAGATTTTGATTTCAACACCGCCTAGGCTCATCTCATCCACATCAGAAACGCGGTGAGACAATGTACAAGACCATTTCACGGGAGCACATTCTCGAGGACCTTCCGGAGATCGCGGACATCCGCTCCGACGAACTGAGGGAAAAGGTAGTGGACGCGTGGGTTTTCGCCCTGGAGCGCTCGTCCTTCGATCGGGTCATCGACATTCCGGGCGAGGGCAGCCCGAAAGTATTTGCGCTGAAGCGCGGCACGCAGGACGCGCATCTGCGAGGCGTCACGCGCCTCGCGCTAGCGATCTACGACGAGTTCGACAAGACCTATCCCGAGGCCAAGGTCGACCGCGACATCATTCTCGCCGGCGGGCTCTGCCACGATATCGGCAAGACCTGGGAGTTCGATCCGATCAACCTGAGGCGCTGGCGCGAGCGCGGCGACCGCTACGGCGAACCGTCCTTCCGCCATTCCGCATATGGCACCCATGTCTGCTTGTCGGTCGGCCTGCCGGAAGAAATCGGCCATATCTGCATGGGGCACTCGCTCGAAGGCGCGCATATCGGCCATAGCACGGAATGCTACATCATCCGTCAGGCCGATCATGCCTGGTGGCATGTCGCGGCGGCTCTCGATCTCTGCCATCCGGAAACGATCGGTTTCGCCGGCCCGAACTTGCGGGTCCGACCGATCGGCATGCAGTAGGAAGCCGAAAAGGAACCGCCCGAGGGGAAAGCCGAGGTTTGAGATGGACTACACGTTCCAGTTCGGCCCATTGCTGAACTACCTGCCGCAAATCGTCAGCGGGCTGTGGCTGACGGTCGGCCTGTCCTTCGTCGGCATATTCGGCGGCATCGCGCTCGGGATTTTCTGCGCGGTGATGTCGACCTCGTCCTCGCCGTTTCCGCGCTTCCTCGTTCGCCTCTATGTCGAGGTGGTGCGCAACACGCCGCTGCTGGTGCAGATCTTCGTCATCTTCTTCGGATTGCCGAACATCGGGGTTCGGCTGACGCCGCTCACCTCCGTCTTCATTGCCCTGGTGCTGAACAATGGCGGTTATGTCGCGGAGATCGTGCGCGGCGGCATCGAGGCCACCCACCGCAGCCAGGTGGAGGCGGGGGAAAGCCTCGGCCTCACCTATTTCCAGACGCTGCGCTTCGTGATCCTGCCACCTGCACTGGAAAAGGTATTCACGCCGGTCGTCTCGCAATGCGTGCTCCTGATGCTGTCGACCAGCCTCGTCTCGGTGATCGGCGTCGAGGACCTGACGGGGGCCGCGATGATCGCAAGCTCTGAGACGTTCCGTACGATGGAAATCTACCTGGTCGTCGCCGTGGTCTATGTCGCCCTAAATTTCGCCTTCCGCGCCGTGCTGAACCTTGCCGGCCTCATGGTCTTCACGCGGCTCCGCCGCCGCCTGCTCGGGAGGGCATGAGATGCGCACGTTCGGCTCCCCCGAATTCCTCTTCATTGTCTATGCACTGCGCTGGACGCTGTCGCTGACCGTCCTCGCCTTCGTCGGCGGCGGCATCATGGGCATCGTGCTGGCGCTGCTGCGCATCGCTCGCAGCCGGACGTTGCGCACGATCACGAGCTTCTACATGCAGGTGATCCAGGGCCTGCCGCTGCTGGTGTTGCTGTTCCTGTGCTACTATGCGCCGTCGCTTTTCGGCATCGAGATCGCGGCGCTGACGGCGGCGGCCATTGCGCTCACCATCAATTCCAGTGCCTTCCTCGGCGCCATTTGGGAAAGCGCGCTGAGGGCTATCCCCAAGGCGCAGTGGGAAAGCGCCGATGCGCTGGCGCTGACGCCCTACAAGACGCTGCGCTTCGTCATCGCGCCCCAGGCGATCCGTCTCGCCCTGCCGTCCACCGTCGGCTTCCTGGTGCAGATCATCAAGCAGACGTCGCTCGCTTCGATCATCGGCTTCATCGAGATCACCCGCGCCGGGCAGCTCGTCAGCAATGCCACATTCGAACCGCTCAAAGCCTTTTTGAGCGTCGCCGCCCTCTATTTTGCCGTCTGCTTCCCGCTCACCCAGTTCAGCCTCTGGCTTGAGCGGCGTACGGCCCGCCGGGGCGCGGGAACCTGATCACCCAACGGCCCGCAGAAGGCTGTCCTACCAACCGGAACTCTAGAACTGTGAGGATGACCATGCGCCTGAAATCCCTTCTCCTGCCCCTCGTCGGGCTTCTTGCACTCACCGTCGGCGCCGCAACGGCGTCGGCTTCCTCCCTCGACGACATCATCGCCCGCAAGAAGGTCCTGATCGGTGTCGACCTGTCCGTCCCGCCCTTCGGCATCACCAATGAGGAGATGCAGCCGGACGGGCTGGATGTCGACGTCGCCGAGCTTCTGGCGAAGGACCTAGGCGTCGAGCTGGAACTGGTGCCCGTCACCGGCCAGAGCCGCATCCCGTCGCTTCAGACGGGCAAGGTCGATTTCGTCGTCGCGAGCTTCGGCATTTATGCCGAGCGCGCGCTGTCGGTCGCCTTCTCCAATCCCTATGGCGGCCACAAGTCGGTGATCATCGCGCCGAAGGGAACAGTGATCAAAAGCCTCGCCGACCTTGCAGGCAAGCGCGTCGGCGTCCCGCGAGGCACGGCACACGAAAAGATCCTTTCCGCTGCCAAGATCGAGGGCATGGAACTGGTGCGCTTCGACGACGACAGCACGACGTTGAACGCGCTCGTCTCCGGCCAGGTCGATGCCATCGGCACGGTGAACTACATCGCGGCGCAGCTTCAGGAACGCTATCCCGATAGCGGCTTCGAGGAGAAGACGACCTATCTCCAGAGCTTCTACGGGGTTGGCCTGCGCCGCAACGATCCCGACCTTCTGCACTGGGTGAACACAGTGCTCTTCGTCCACAAGCAGAGCGGCGAACTCTCCGCGATCTACGAGAAGTGGATGAAGACCCCGATCCCGGAACTGCCGTCGTTCTGATCCCAAAACAGCCAAGGGGCGCCCCTTTGGCGCCCCGACCACTGATCGAGAGGTCTATCATGTCCGTTGTCGTCGCAAAGAATATCCGCAAGAGTTTTGGCGCGCTGGAAGTGCTGAAGGGCGTGTCGCTGACCGTCGAAGGCGGCGAAGTCGTCGCCCTGATCGGCCGCAGCGGTTCCGGCAAGAGCACCTTCCTGCGCTGCCTGAACGGCCTCGAAAGCGTCGATTCAGGCGAGATCGAGGTGGCCGGCCACGGCATGTCGCGTAAGCCCGCCGAACTTCGCCAGCTCCGGCGCGACGTCGGCATCGTCTTCCAGAGCTACAACCTCTTCCCGCACTTGACTGCCGGCGAGAACATCATGCTCGCCCCGGTCCAGGTGAAGTGCATGGGCAAGGACGCCGCGCGCGCGGAGGCCAAGCGCTGCCTCGCGCTCGTCGGGCTCGGCGACCGCTTCGAGGCCTATCCGGACATGCTCTCGGGCGGCCAGCAGCAGCGCGTCGCCATCGCCCGCTCGCTGGCCATGCAGCCGAAGGTGATGCTGTTCGATGAAGTCACGTCGGCGCTTGACCCGGAACTCACCGGGGAGGTGCTCGCCGTCATCGAAAACCTCGCGCGTGACGGCATGACTATGCTCCTCGTGACGCACGAAATGGGCTTCGCCCGGCGCGTCGCCAACCGGACGATCTTCATGAAGGACGGCGTCATCCACGAGGAAGGTCCCTCCGCCGAATTCTTCTCCGCGCCGAAGACGCCGGAACTTCAGGCCTTTCTGCGTTCGGAAGTAGGCTGAGCCCGCGCAGCCGTTCGTCCACCCATTGTCTTACATAATCGGCAGAAACGCTCTGCCGGAGGAGTCCCCATGCCTAAGATCGAGGTATTACAGGTTGGCCCGTACCCTGAGTGGGACGAGGAGCGCCTGAACGCAGCCTTCACCATGCACCGCTATTTCGAGGCGGCCGACAAGGAGGCCTTCCTCGCGACGCACGGCCAAAACATCCGCGGCATCGCCACGCGTGGTGAGCTCGGTGCCAACCGTGCGATGATCGAAGCGCTGCCGAAGCTGGAAGTGATCTCCGTCTACGGCGTCGGCTATGACGCGGTGGACCTTGCCGCGGCGCGCGAGCGCGGCATCCGCGTCACCAACACGCCTGATGTGCTTACCAAGGACGTCGCCGACCTCGGGATTGCGATGATGCTCGCGCAGGCGCGCGGCGTAATAGGCGGCGAGACATGGGTCAAGAGCGGCGACTGGGCGAAGAAGGGTCTCTATCCGCTGAAGAGCCGTGTGCATGGCAAGCGCGCCGGCGTACTCGGCCTCGGCCGAATTGGCTACGAGGTGGCCAAGCGCCTCGCCGGCTTCGACATGGACATCGCCTACAGCGATATGGGGCCGAAGGATTTTGCCAGGGACTGGACCTTTGTCGCCGATCCGGTCGAACTTGCCGCACGCTCCGACTTCCTGTTCGTCACGCTCGCAGCGTCGGCCGAGACCCGTCATATCGTCGGCAGGAAGGTTATCGAAGCGCTCGGCCAAGAGGGCATGCTGATCAATATTTCCCGGGCCTCCAACATCGACGAGGAAGCGCTGCTCGACGCACTGGAGACGAAGGCGCTCGGTTCCGCCGCGCTCGATGTCTTCGACGGCGAGCCGAACCTCAACCCACGTTTTCTCGCCCTCGACAACGTGCTGCTCCAGCCGCACATGGCGTCGGGCACGATGGAGACCCGCAAAGCGATGGGCCAGCTCGTCTTCGACAACTTATCGGCCAATTTCGACGGCCGGCCGCTGCCGACCCCGGTTCTGTGAGGGCGACCCGATGAAAGCCATCGTCATCCACGCAGCAAAAGACCTGCGCCTCGAGGACAGCGCCGTCGAGGCGCCCGGTCCCGGCCAGGTGGAGATCCGCCTTGCGACGGGCGGCATCTGCGGTTCGGACCTGCATTACTACAACCACGGCGGTTTCGGTGCGGTGCGGCTGAAGGAGCCGATGATCCTCGGCCACGAGGTCTCCGGCCACGTCGCATCCCTGGGTGAAGGCGTGTCCGGGCTGGCCGTCGGCGATCTCGTCGCCGTCTCGCCCTCGCGGCCCTGCGGCGCCTGTGACTACTGCCTGAAGGGCCTGCCGAACCATTGCTTCAACATGCGCTTCTACGGATCGGCCATGCCATTCCCGCACATCCAGGGCGCCTTCCGTGAACGCCTTGTCGCCAAGGCCGCCCAGTGCGTGAAGGCGGACGGGCTTTCGGCCTGCGAAGCCGCCATGGCCGAACCGCTCGCCGTGACGCTGCACGCCACGCGCCGGGCCGGCGAGATGCTTGGCAAGCGCGTGCTCGTCACCGGCTGCGGGCCGATCGGCACGCTGTCGATCCTCGCCGCACGGCGGGCCGGCGCAGCCGAGATCGTCGCCGCCGACCTGTCCGAACGGGCGCTCGGCTTTGCTCGCGCCGTCGGCGCGGACCGCACGATCAACCTCTCGGAAGACCGCGACGGCCTCGTTCCGTTCAGCGCGAATAAGGGATACTTCGATGTCCTCTACGAATGCTCAGGCGCCCAGCCCGCACTCGTCGCCGGGATCCAGGCGTTGCGCCCGCGCGGCGACATCGTCCAGCTCGGGCTTGGCGGCGAGATGAGCCTTCCCATGATGGCGATCACTGCCAAGGAACTGGACCTGCGCGGTTCCTTCCGCTTCCATGAGGAATTCGCGATTGCGGTGAAACTGATGCAGGGCGGCTTCATCGACGTGAAGCCGCTGATCACCCATACGCTGCCGCTCGCCGATGCGCTCCAGGCCTTCGAGATCGCCTCGGACAAGAGCCAGTCGATGAAGACGCAGATCGCATTCTCTTGAGGACAAGCCCATGAGCACGCAACTTTTCGACCTGACGGGCAAGCGCGCCCTTGTTACTGGCTCCTCGCAGGGCATCGGCTATGCGCTGGCTAAGGGCCTTGCCGAGGCCGGCGCCGAGATCGTCCTCAACGGCCGCGACACAGCCAAGCTGAAGGCGGCCGCCGATAGTCTCGGCGCAAAGCACACGCTCGCCTTCGACGCCACCGACCATGAGGCCGTGCGCAAGACGATCGACGCCTTCGAGGCGGAAGTCGGGGCCATCGACATCCTCGTCAACAATGCCGGCATGCAGCACCGCACGCCGCTGGAGGATTTTCCGGCCGACGCGTTCGAGCGCCTGCTGAAGACCAATATCTCGACGGTCTTCAATGTTGGCCAGGCCGTCGCGCGCCACATGATCGCGCGCGGTGCAGGCAAGATCATCAACATGGCCAGCGTCCAGACCGCACTCGCCCGCCCGGGCATCGCGCCCTATACCGCCACCAAGGGCGCCGTCGGCAACCTCACCAAGGGCATGGCGACGGACTGGGCCAAGCATGGCCTGCAATGCAACGCGATTGCGCCCGGTTATTTCGACACGCCGCTCAACGCCGCGCTCGTCGCCGACGCCAACTTCTCCGAATGGCTGGAGAAGCGCACGCCAGCCGGCCGCTGGGGCAAGGTGGAGGAACTGGTCGGCGCCTGTATCTTCCTCTCTTGCGATGCTTCCTCCTTTGTGAACGGACACACGCTCTATGTCGACGGCGGCATCACGTCCTCGCTCTGAGGCAACCAGGCGTATCGTCCTGATGGGCGTCGCCGGCTGCGGCAAGTCCGCCGTTGGCTCGGCACTGGCCTCCCGCATCGGCGCGACCTATCTCGACGGCGACGATCTGCATCCGCCGGCAAACATCGCCAAGATGAGCCGCGGCGAACCGCTCGCCGACGACGACCGCTGGCCATGGCTGACGCTGGTCGGGCAAAAGCTCGCCGACCCGGACGGCATCATCATCCTCGGCTGCTCGGCGCTGAAACGCCGCTACCGCGACCATATCCGACAAGAGGCCAGCGCGCCCGTCGCCTTCGTGCACCTCGCCGGCAGCCGGGAGCTGATCACCTCGCGCATGGCCGCGCGGGCCGGACACTTCATGCCGACAAGCCTCATCGACAGCCAGTTCGCGGCACTGGAGCCGCCGGCGGCAGACGAAAACGCCATAACCGTCGATATCGACAAGCCGCTGGAGGCGATCGTCGCCGCCATCGCGGCCAGACTGGAGGAGATCCGGACATGACCAAAAGGGTAGCGCTGATCGGCGCAGGCGCCATGGGGGGCGCCATCGGCACGCGGCTGGCCGAGACCGGCAATCGCATCACCGTCTTCGACCCCGGGCCGGACAAGATGCAGGCACTGGTCGACAAGGGCGCCTTCGCCGCCGCGTCGGCCGCTGAGGCCGCCGCCGCCAGCGACTACGTGATCCTCAGCCTCAACGCCCCCGCCATCGTGCGCCGCGCGGTCTTCGGCGAGGCAGGCGTAGCGGCCGGCGCCAGGCCCGGCACGCTGATCATTGACATGTCCTCGATCGATCCGGACGCGACGAAAGAGCTGGCGGTGGCGGCGGCCGAAAAGGGTCTGCGCTGGGTTGACAGCCCGCTTTCCGGCGGCGCGCCGAAGGCGCTCGTCGGCGAGCTGACGCTGATGGCAGGCGGCGCGGCCAAGGATGTAGAGGACGCGTATGCGGTCCTCCAGCACGTCGCTAGCAACTATACCCATATGGGACCGGTCGGCGCGGGCCAGACGACCAAGCTGATCAACCAGGTGCTCTGCGGCCTCGGCTTCCTTGCCGTTGCGGAAGCCACCCAATTGGCGCTCGACGCCGACGTCGATGCAGCAAAGATCCCACAGGCCCTGAAGGGTGGGCGCGCCGACAGTGCCATCCTGCAGGAATACATGCCGCGCTTCGTGGCGAGGGATTACCGCCGCACTGGGCGCATCGACAACATGGTGAAAGACCTTTCCGGCGCGCAGGATCTTGCGCGGCGCACCAACACGGCCATGCCGCTGACGGCGGCCTGCGCCGAAATCCACCGTATGCTGACGGCCGCAGGCCTCGGCGGCGAGGACCAAGCCGCGCTGATGGAATTTTTCCGGGGACCGAACAAGGAGAATTTTGAATGATCACCCGTTACGCACTGTTTGAGGGCAAGGTGAAGCACGGCCAAACCGAAGCCTTCCGCAAGGCCGTCATCGAGCGCATCCTGCCGAAGTGGCGGGCCTTCCCGCGCGCGACCGGCGTGCGTGTCTCCTTTGCGGAAGCCCGCGACGAGGGCGCACCGGAACTGCCGATGATCCTCGCCATCGACTATCCGAGCCTGGAGGCCGTGGAAGAAGCTCTGGCGAGCCCCGTCCGCTCCGAAGCCCGCGCGGCGACCGAAGCAGTCCTTGCCGAATTCTTTGACGGCCGCATCCACCATCATGTGACACTCGCCAATGAATACAATCTTTGAGCATAAAAAGGTCGTCGGCTCGAGGTCCTTACAAGACCGCGGATAGCGGACGCCGGCGGTTGGTTCTCAGCGACCGGCCGCCGATGCCTACCGGCTGTTAGGGCGAGGCCAATTCGGTAGCCGATTCCCAACGCTGACGGGCCTACGGGGGAGGTCAACGCCTCCAAATCGTCAAAAAGCATTTGAAAGCGACATCTGTTGAGCAAAGGTAAGGGACCTCAGCGTTTCTAACGCGGCGGCGGAACTCTTCGTAACGCCAGGGCGGTGAGCAGACAGGTACGGGCACTCGAGAGCCATCGCGGGACGCTGCTGTTTCTCCGCGGTTCGGGGAAGCTCGAGCTTACGCCAGAGGGGCGCCGCTTCTAGTGCGATATTCATTCCGCCTTTGCCATTATTGGCCATGGTACCGCGCGCATCCGTGATGCGCATTCCAGCCAAGCACTAAACATACTGGTCAGTCGGTGTTTCCTACAGCAGTGGTTGTTGCCCAAGCTCAGTAGCTTCGAGGTGAGGGTCCAGGTGACCCTTGCCGCGACTTGCGAAGCGTGGCGCCGTCATCAACCGACTATTGTGGATGACGGTGACAAGTTTCGGGGTGTGTCGGTTCCGGGCAGACGGCGACCCAATCTCATCTTCTTGACGCGCTTTAACGTAATTCAAACAACGGAACTAGCGGTTGTATCGTCGCTCACTTGCATAGAGCGCAACCGCCATAGCGCGGTTGCGAACGTTCAGTTTGTCGTAGAGATTTTTCAGGTGGTACTTAACCGTGTTTTCCGAGATCCCGGTCCGCGTCGCGATCTGCAAATTTGTCCAACCATCCGCCAAGACGCCGAGCAGTTCGAGCTCGCGTGCGGTTAGGCACGACAGCGGCGTCTCGTTGATCTTGGCGACGTCTATGTAAGGGATGCAGATACGGCCGTTGGCGACTGCTAACAGCGTATCGAACAGGATGCAGGGATCGTCGAACTGGTAGCAGTAACCCTGCGCGCCGAGCCGCACGCACTGCTTCAGGATGCCAATATCATGGTCGTTGGAAAAAATGACCACGCGCGGCATCAATTGTCGGCGCTGAAGTTCAATCAACACCTCGCCCGCATCTATGTCGGACAGCTTCCAGGCGACGACGGCAACATCGAAGCTTGGGCTCTTCTCCTCAGCAGCCTTGATGAGCGCACGGCCGGTTTCCACGCTTCCGATTAATTCGAATCTTTCATCTCTAGTTGCGAGGTCGCTGAGCGCGGCGACCACGAGTGGGTTGCGCTCAGCGATTAGGAGTCGGGTCTGATCGTGTCGAGCACTCCGCTGTGATATGTTGGAGTCTTCTCGATACACCTACATTGAGCCCTTAATGGCATCGAGAGGTTGACCTGTCGCGCGGAGGGCCGAAACGACCGTGTTGGCCATCAAAAGTGCAATGGTCATCGGCCCGACGCCGCCGGGCACCGGCGTGATGGCGCCGGCCTGTTCGGCCGCACTGGCATAGTCGACGTCGCCGACAAGCCTAGACTTGCCGTTGGCGCCGCCTTTGAGGCGGTTGATACCAACGTCGATGACGGTGGCTCCCGGCTTGACCCAGTCGCCCTTGATCATTTCAGGACGCCCGACCGCGGCCACCAGGATGTCAGCGCTGCGGCAAAGGGCCGGCAGGTCCTTGGTGCGGCTGTGGGCGATGGTGACGGTGGCGTTGGCGTTGAGCAGAAGGTTGGCCATCGGCTTGCCGACGATGTTGGAGCGGCCGACGACAACCGCGTTGAGGCCCGACAGGTCGCGGCCAAGCGTGCGCTCGATCAACAACATCGAGCCGGCAGGCGTGCAGGGCACGAAGGCGGTGTCGAGTTCGCCGGTGCCGAGCTTGCCGACATTGGTGAAGTGGAAGCCGTCGACGTCCTTGTCGGCCGAGATCGTCTGAATGATCCTGCCGGCGTCGATATGGCCGGGCAGGGGCAACTGGACGAGGATGCCGTGGATCTTGGGGTCGGCGTTGAGCTTTTTCACCAGGGTGACGAGGTCGGCTTCGGAGGTGTCGGCCGAAAGCGCGTGCTCGATCGAATGGAAGCCGCATTCCTTGGCCTTCTTGCTCTTGGAAGCGACATAGACCTGGCTTGCCGGGTCGTGGCCAACGATGACCACAGCTATGCCGGGAACGATACCCGTCTCGGCGATCAGCTTTTCGGCTGCGATCCGAACTTTGGCGACTACATCGGCCGCCACCGCCTTCCCATCTATGATGATTGACACGTATTTCTAATCCTTATTTTAAGACGCGTTCGGCTCAGAACAGTCCTTCGATCTGGCCCTGTTCGTTGAGGAAGATCTTTTCCGACGAGGGTGCCCTGGGCAGGCCGGGCATGGTCATGATCTCACCGCAGATGGCGACGATGAAGCCGGCGCCTGCTGCAAGGCGGACCTCACGCACCGGCACGACATGGTCGACAGGCGCGCCGCGCAGGTTCGGGTCGGTCGAGAACGAGTATTGCGTCTTGGCCATGCACACCGGCAGATGACCGTAGCCCGCCTGTTCCCAGGCATGCAGCTGGTCGCGCACCGACTTGTCGGCGATCGCCTCCGAGCCGCGGTAGATGCGCTTGACGATGGTGTCGATCTTGTCGAACAGCTTCATCTCGTCGGGGTAGAGCGGCGAGAACTGCGAGGCGCCGCTTTCGGCGAGCTGCACCACCTTGTGGGCGAGTTCCTCGATGCCGGCCGAGCCCTTGGCCCAGTGCTTGCACAGGATCGCTTCGGCACCCATCGAGGCGACATAGTCCTTCATCGCCGCGATCTCGGCGTCGGTGTCGGAGACGAAGTGGTTCATCGCCACCACGACCGGCACGCCGAACTGCTTGACGTTCTCGATGTGGCGGCCAAGGTTGGCGCAGCCCTTCTTCACCGCCTCGACATTCTCCTTGCCGAGCTCTTCCTTCTTGACGCCGCCATTCATCTTCATCGCGCGCACGGTGGCGACGATGACGGCGGCTGCCGGCTTGAGGCCCGCCTTGCGGCACTTGATGTCGAAGAACTTCTCGGCACCGAGATCAGCGCCGAAACCGGCTTCGGTGACGACATAGTCGGCGAGCTTCAATGCGGTGGTGGTGGCGACCACCGAGTTGCAGCCATGGGCGATGTTGGCGAACGGGCCGCCATGGACGAAGGCCGGGTTGTTTTCCAGCGTCTGCACCAAATTGGGCTGGACCGCGTCCTTCAGCAGCACCGCCATGGCGCCATCGGCCTTGAGGTCGCGGGCATAGACGGCCGTCTTGTCGCGGCGATAGGCAACGATGATGTCGCCCAGGCGCTTCTCGAGATCTTTCAGATCGGTGGCCAGGCACAGGATCGCCATGACTTCGGAAGCAACCGTGATGTCGAAGCCGGCCTCACGCGGAAAACCGTTGGCGACGCCGCCGAGCGAGCAGTTGATCTGGCGCAGCGCCCGGTCGTTCATGTCCATCACCCGGCGCCACACCACGCGGCGGGTGTCGATGCCGAGCTCGTTGCCCCAGTAGATGTGGTTGTCGATCAGCGCCGACAAAAGATTGTGCGCGGTGGTGATGGCGTGGAAGTCGCCGGTGAAGTGGAGGTTCATGTCCTCCATCGGCACGACCTGGGCATAACCGCCACCCGCAGCACCGCCCTTGACGCCGAAATTCGGCCCGAGCGAGGCTTCACGGATGCAGACGATGGCCTTCTTGCCGATACGGTTCAAACCGTCACCGAGGCCGACAGTCGTCGTGGTCTTGCCTTCGCCGGCTGGCGTCGGGTTGATCGCGGTGACCAGGATCAGCTTGCCGTCCTTGTTCTTGCGTGCATTGGCAATGAACTCGGCCGAGATCTTCGCCTTGTCGTGGCCATAAGGCAAAAGATGCTCGGTCGGAATGCCGATCTTGGCGCCGACCTCCTGGATCGGCTTCTTCTTCGCCGCACGCGCGATCTCGATGTCGGTCTTAAACTCGGCCATGGTCCTGCCTAATCTGTTTTGGTTGGCGTGAAAGTTCGTTGCGAAGCGGGCTCATGCACTCACTGCGACTTCTGACAAAGGTTGGCTCGTTTGTTGGGTTATTGACGCTGGCACTTTCGGGCACTCAAGAAAAATCCGGTTCCTGCATGCAGCGCAAATGACTGGGTCGAGGTGGCGCACGACACCTGGAATAGCCTCACTCTTGCGGCGAAATACGTGCCCTCGACCAATTTCCTTCGCTACCCGATACGTGGAAAGCTGTTGACGCAACCGGGGATACTTGACGATGAGATAAAGGCCGCCGCCACGCGCTTTACGTCTTTTGGCCTCTTCGATGAGAAACTCCGCACCTGAAAGGTCCATACCGATGTTCCCGTCGATGCCCATCACCATATGAGTCTGATGAGGCCGGGTCTGTTCCAGGCGACGGAACTGTCGTTGTAGCCCCTCCAGTGCTCCGAAATAGAGCGGGCCTTGAAGACGTGAGAAGATTGCCTGCGGGCATTCCGGCAGCTTGGCTCTCTCGGCATTGGCGAAGCTCCGGTGTGGATTCTTCGGATTGGGAACCCATAACGGCACATCAGTTTGCATGGTCCTGCGCAGGAAGAAGCACAGCGACAGGATCACGCCCAAAAATATGGCGAATTCCATCTCCAGGAACAGAACCGCAAGAAAGGTACAGACAAGCACCATGGACTCGGGCGGGCTTGTGCGAAGTACATGGCTGATCTTTTCGAATTCAACCAGTCGCCATGCAATCAGGATGATGAGGCCGGACATTGCCGGGATAGGCAGGTAGTGCACCAGCGGTGCAATGAATGCTATCATCCCGAGCAAAAAAAGTGACGACAATATCGCCGAGAGCGGGGTCCTTGCTCCGCAATCATAATTCAAACCGCTTCGCGTTAGCGAACCAGATCCGGCATAAGAAGAAAAAAGCGAACCGACGAGATTTGATAGCCCCTGGCCGATGATCTCCCGGTTCGTGTCGATATGTTGACGCGAGCGTCCTGCAATGGCTCTTGAGATCGAGACAGTCTGCAGAAGGCCGATTAAAGCGATCGCGAATGACCCCGGCGCCAGCGATCGCAGCTCCTCAGCGGAAAATTCTGGGATGCGAAATGGTGGGAGGTGGAAGGTTATCGGTTCCACGAATTCAACGCCATGTGCTCGCGCATGCATGAGGTAGGCAACTGCGCCACCAAGTATCAGAGCAATCAGATGACTGGGCCACTTTGGCAACAGCCGCCGCAGCAATATCGATGAAACGAGCGTCACCAGAACGACCAAGATCAGGCTGTAGTTTGCCTTAGCGATAAAGACTAGGGAGTCGAGATTCGACAATCGGTCGTGCTCAAGATTTGTGGTTAGGCCTTCCATGATGGTGGCGATTTGGCTTTGTCCTATCAGGACCGCGGCGCCAGCGGTAAACCCCATCATCACCGACGGGGAAACAAAGTTCATCAACTGGCCGAGGCGCGCGATTCCAAGCAGGAACTGGAACGCGCCGACAAGAAGGCTGACGGTCATGGCGGCTGCTATGAATTCAGCACTTCCGGGCTGATATACAGGACTCAATGTTGCAAACACGACGAGTGAAATGGCTGTGGACGGCCCTGAAATCTGATGCCATGAGCTCCCATAGAGCGCAGCCACAATCGGAATCACGACGGCGGAGTAGAGCCCATATTCTGGTGGTAGGCCCGCAATTGCGGCGAACGCAATGGCCTGGGGCAAAACCACCGCCGCATTGGTGAAGCCTGCGAACGTATCAGCTTGCAGAGTGCGCTTATCGACAAGGCGCATCCAGTCCAGGAATGGAAAGAGCGACTTCATCCAGCGACGATCCGCAATATTTCGCATCATTCATCCATCGAGCCAAAGCTCAAGCGACCCTTTACCTTCCAAGATCTGGCGACGGGAAGGAAGGTGGTTCGCGGCAAGTAATGCCGCGGTGTTGCGGTTGAAGCCGACTGCCCGTTATGGGGTCAGACCAGCCTTTCAGTTAGGTTTAACGTTACGTGGCTCTGGGCACGTCCACTGTCGGCGAGCCGACAATCGCAATGATTTTGCCTGAAAGCTTCATGCGGCCGACCGTATGCTCCTGCTGGGGCCATGACGTTGCGGCGTAATATCTAATGAAAAATTGCAGTCGTATCGTGCTTTTGTCGGCGGGCCGACAGATGCAACCCGCAACCTGCGTCACCCTACCCCTCACTGAATTCAGCCAACCTTTGGTCAATCAAGAATGAGGAAGCGGATATGGATGTGCCTGTTACCAGAAAACGGGTGACCCTCAACAATTTGCACGACAAGAAAAAGCGCGGCGAGCGGATTACTTCGATCGGCGTCTACGATGCGCCACTCGCCGCCATCGCTGACAAAGTCGGCTTCGATCTACTTGTTATCGGAAACGCGGGTCCAATGTCGTTGTTTGGCCATGCCGATCCCACGACGGTCAAATTCGAAGAGCAGCTGTTTATGACCCAGGCGGTCAGCCGCGTCACGAAGTATGGCCTCATCGTCGCGCACATGCCTTATCTAACTTACCACTCTTCGAAGGAAGATGCGGTTCGTAACGCTGGTCGCCTCGTGGCCGAGGGTGGTGCTCATGCCGTAAAATGCGAGGGTAACCGTTATACTGCAGAGTATGTCGCTGAGATCGTGCGTGCTGGCATTCCAGTCATGGGTCATATCGGCATGCAGGCGTCGCGCCGCGTAGAACAAAGCGGTTTCGGTGTGAAAGGCCGGACTGCCGAGGATGCCCGCAAGATTCTCGATGATGCGGAAGCATTCGTTGAAGCTGGCGTATTCGCATTCATCTTGGAACAGGTGCCCGCCGAATTGGCCGAGTTCCTCGCCAGTCGCTTGGATGTTCCAGTGATCACGCTAGGCGGCGGCACAAACGCAGACGGCATATACCACATCGCAGGCGACGTGGTTGGATACAGTGCCTTCCCTATGCCAAAGAACAGGCGCAGCTTTACTAATGTCCAGCCGCTGCTTGAGGAAGGAATCACAAAATACAAGGCCGCCGTTGTCGACGGAAGTTATCCCGCAGAGGGCGACTCGTTTCGAATGAACGAGGGGGAGTTCGAGAAGTTCATGGAGTCGTACGGAAGAAAAACCAGTCTAAAATCCGTCATTTAGTTCTTGTCTTGGGAGGAGACAAAATGAAGAATATAGTTCGCACCTACATTGCTGCAGTCTTGCTGTCAGCCGGCATCGCTGGTTCTGAAGCGTTTGCCGGCGGCACGCAGCAATCAAGTTATGAGAAAATCGTTGCGCAGCAAACCCAAGTGGCCGGTGATGCAGTCAACTTGCGCTCAAACTACTGGCTAGCGTGGACCGGAGCCTGGGACACGGTCGTCATGAAGGAGACGCGTCTGTGGGAGAAGTGGCTGCCTGCCGGCAGCCAGGTCACTTGGCAGCGCAACTTGCAAGGCCCCCCGGTTATCACGGATCTCCTGAGCGGTAAGCAGCAGATCGGCTACATCGGTGACAACCCCGCTATTGTGTCGACCACCAAGCGCGACATCGCTCCTGTCAATCTGGTAGCCGTAAACACCATCTCGCCGGGGCGTATGTGTGGCCATCTTATTCTCGGAAAGGGCGCGCCTGAGTTCACCAACTACAAAGACGCCATCAAGTGGCTAGAGGGGAAGACTATCGGCGTGCCCCGGGGAAGCTGTGCTGACCGCCTAGCGCAAGTGATAGTAAAGCACGAAGGTATTAACGTGACCTGGCAGCAGATGCAGGCCGAAGTCGTGGTCACCAGCCTGCAAGCCGGAAAGATTGACGCCGCTGCCGTCTACGAGCCGCATTCGTCTAAGGCTGTTTTCGACGGCTATGCCAAGTATGCGATCTCGTCCAATCCGTATGGTGAACTAGATGCCAATGCCGTCGTAATGCGGCAGGACTTCATCGAATCCAATCGAGATGTCGCTAAAGCCTGGCTCAAGGCGAACATTGAAGCTCTGTATTTTCTCAAGGAACACCCAATCGAGACGATCGAGATGGTGAAGAAGGAGCTGCCTGGCTACACCAGAGAAAACCTCTGGCACGCGATCTACGGCAATCTGCCAAAGGAAACTGGCGCAAGCGACACCGTGCTCGTAGGCGCTATGAGTTTCACCAAGGATGTCAGAGACCTTCTGCAGCGCGGGCACGACTTCCTGCACGAAATCAAAGTCGTGGTCGAACCGCAATTCGATCCCAAGGCCATCCAAGATGATCTCGTTACCGAGGCATTCAAGGAACTTGGCCTCGACCCCAGCCAACCTCTCTTCGTCATCAAGGATGGTGACATGGGCACCAATCCTTTCAAGGGTGACGAGCTGGTCAAAAGCTAAGGCACCTGGCGGAAAATGGCGGCGAGATCAACTGTCGATCTCGCCAGCCTGAGATGGGAACAATCGAGATGCAAACGCAAACAGTTACTCAGCTCGCCGCGACTGGCGCGAGCCCCAGCAGTATCATCTTTTCTGTCGCCGGTGCGGACAACGGAAACCGCGAAGCAGCGCTGATTGAAGCCTTTCGACAGAAAAACGGAAGCAGTCAGGGCAAGGTTGGACGGCTTCTCAGAAGCTCTTCCCTGCGGTATGGCGCACTGGGCTTTGCAGTGTTCCTGGTCGCTTGGTATTTGGCTACGGATCTGCTGAAATTGCCTCGCTTCAACTTCCTGCCGTCACCGGTTCTGGTCTTTTCAGAGTGGATGAGTAGGGAACCGACGCATGGCGTATCGATATTCACGCCGATCTACTATGAGCACATCCTCGTCAGCATGCGCCGGGTTTTTCTGGCGTTCGCGATTGCGGTGCTTGCCGGCGTACCGCTCGGCATCCTCCTTGGTTGGAGCCGAGCGTTTCATAATTTCTTCTTTCCAATTGTCGAACTTCTACGCCCGATCCCGCCACTAGCCTGGGTGCCGTTCGCCGTACTCATCCTGCCCGGTGTTGAGACACCCGTCGTCTTCGTGACGCTGCTCGCAGCTTTCTTCGCGACGGTTCTGAACACTGTCCTCGGTGTCTGGTCCATCAATGACGACTATTTCCGAGCGGCAAGCTGTCTCGGCTACACTAGGTTGGACGTGCTCACCCGCGTCATTGTCCCGGGGTCGATGCCGTTCGTATTCACTGGCTTGCAGATTGCCATGGGCGTGTCCTGGTTCTCACTGGTTGGCGGCGAGATGATTGCCGGCAGATCCGGCTTGGGTTTTCTGATCTTCGACGCCTACATGCAGGTCGCATTGCCCAACATCGTCATCGGTATGATTACGCTCGGCATCCTCGGATACGCATCCAGCGCAGCGATCCGGCGCTTGGGCGACCGGCTGATGGCTTGGCAGTCCAAGGGAAGGAATTCACAATGACCAGGCTTTGGGACTCTAAACTTTTCAGTTTGGCGCACTGGTCACGGCGCTTGCGCTCACCGGTTCTGTGGCAAGGATTGGCCGGTATAGTCACCTTCTTTGCCGTCTGGCAGATCGCAAGATGGCTGGGGTGGATGGCGATTATCCCCTCTCCGATTGAGCTTGCGGAGGGTATTCCTGAGGAGATTGCACAGACAGGCTACTGGCAGAATTGGATCGACAGTAGCCGCAGGGTTTTCGTCGGCTTCGGCATAGCCGCGATTTCAGCCATCGTAATCGGCGTCCTCATGGGTATGAGCACCAGGCTGCGCGCTGCCATCTTCCCACTATTCGAGGTTATGCGCCCGGTCCCGCCTCTCGCCTGGCTCCCGCTCGCCATTCTCTTCTGGCCGAGCTCTGAGATGACGATGGCGTTCCTGACCTTCATCGGTGCCTTCTTTCCGATCCTCCTGAATGTGCTGGCAGGTATAGACAAGGTTGACCGTCGCTATGTCCAAGCAGCTTTATCGCTAGGGTCCAGCCGCGGCGCCTTGTTCCGGCGAATTCTGGTTCCAGGCGCGCTACCATCGCTATTCACGGGTCTCGCTATTGCCATCGGCATCACTTGGGAAGTGGTGATCGCGGCCGAGATGGCGTCGGGCACTAACGGTCTCGGCTACATGACGTGGGATTCGTATATGACGCATTCGATGATTGGAATTGTGCTCGGCATGCTGAGCATCGGACTGGCAGGCATGGCCTGCAGTTGGATGATGCGCTGGGTCGGCCAAATCGCCACCCCCTGGCAGAAATAAGGAGGCGGGAAGATGTTGAGCACTCATGAACGTGTCTCGCTGTTGCGCGCGAACATTCATCTCGGACGGGGGCCAGCCAAGTTGCTGGAAGAGCTTGCTGAAGCCGCCGAAGAACTGAGCTTTGCCAAAGGCGAGGTGGTCTTCAGCCGGCGTGATCCGTCAATCTACTTCTATGTTCTGGTCAACGGGCATGTGTCCCACCCGGAAGTTCAGGCGGCCGAGGAGCAGTTTGCCATCGCTAGGGAAACCACGGCACCAGGCCAGTTATTTGGCTGGGGTGCAGCGGTGGAAGGCATGCCGATCCGTATTATTTCGGCGCGATGCGACGAGCCGACCAGGGTTCTCGCGATCGACGGTAAGTGGTTCCAGGCACGCTGCCGGGCTCATGGCGAGCCCGGGTTGAACACGTTGCAGGGTCTGGTCCGTGCGTTTGCCGGCCATGAGCGCAATATCGTGGGGCGCCGTGGCTGGCTGTCCATCCGTAGCGTGCAGAAGGTCTACGATCCTTTCGGCAAGTCGGTGGTAGCTGTCGATAGTTGCTCGGTCGAGATTCGCCCGGGCGAATTCTGCGCCATTGTCGGCCCATCGGGTTGCGGCAAGTCAACATTGCTGAACGCTGTAGCCGGCTTTGACACGATTACCTCCGGAGAAATCTATCTGGATGGCCAATGCATCAACTCCGCCACTATGAAAGCCCAACCCGGCCCAGATCGCATCGTTGTTTTCCAACACGGAGCGCTGTTTCCGTGGGCGACAGTATTGGAGAACATGATCCGTGGGCCGATCGTACAAAAGAAGATGAACAAGCATCAGGCGATCCAGAAGGCGCGTGAACTGCTCGCTCGGGTCGGCCTGAGCAAAGTCGAAAACCTCTATCCCACGGATATGTCATCCGGCATGTGTCGTCGTGTCGAGATCGTGCGAGCGTTGATGAATGACCCGCGTGTCATCCTACTGGACGAGCCATTCCGGGGCCTCGACGCGCTAACCAAGACGGTTGTCCATAACGCGCTTCTGGAAATTTACGAGATGGAGAGGAAGACGATCCTCTTCATTACCCACGATCTTGAAGAGGCGATTTACCTCGCCGACCGTGTCTTGGTCATGACGACGAGACCCGGCAGCATTAAGCAAACGATTTTCGTTGATTTGCCCAGGCCGCGGCCGACTGAACTCTTGGGTCAGCCGGAATTCCTCCAGCTGAAGGAGAATGCGATCGGCGCTGTTCATGAAGAAGCGGTGAAAGCCTTCGAGGCTGGTGAAAGGGAGATGGCATAATGACAAAATCTTCAGCCACATCAGGTGGCCATTGTGTCGTTGATTCCGTTGGCAAGGTTTATTCGTCATCTGGGAACGATCTCGAAATCGTCCTCAAGGATTGCAGCTTCGAAGTCCCGGCCGGAAGTCTGACTGTTCTTCTCGGACCGTCGGGCTGCGGCAAGAGCACGATGGTAAAGCTAATCGCTGGGTACGAAACCCCGACGCTGGGGCAAGTCCGACTAGACGGCGTTCCGGTTAATGGTCCGAATGCCGATCGCATCGTCGTCTTCCAGGAAACGGCGCTGTTCCCCTGGATGACTTTGCAGGAAAATGTTGCTTACGGGCCGGTTCAAGCGGGCGAGGCCAAAGCTGCTGCCGAACGAGAAGCAGGCGCGTTATTGCGCACCGTCGGACTTGCCGGTTTCGAGCATCGCTACCCAACTCAGATCTCAGGCGGCATGCAGCGACGTGCAGAAGTTGCCCGTGCTCTGATCACCCGACCCAAATTGATGTTACTCGATGAGCCATTCCGCGGCCTAGATCATATGTCTCGCGGACTGATGCAGGAATACTACTTGAAGCTCTTCGATGAGCATCGCATGACGACCTTGTTTGTTACGTCGGAAATTGATGAAGCGATCTTCCTGGCGGATCGGCTAGTCGTTCTCAGCTACAAGCCGACAGTTGTGAAGACCGTGATCGATGTGGATTTGCCGCGACCGCGCAACTTCCAGATGCTGACCTCTGCCACCTATGGCCGGATCAAGGAACAGGCGCTCGATCTCCTCTACAACGAGGCCCTGAAAGCCTTTGATCAAACACCCGCTGCGGCTTAGGGGCAAGATACATGAAGATCATTAAAAGCTTGTTTGAACGGAAGTCTGCCGCCGAACCTACAGCGCCTGCCGACATTTCTGGACTCCTCAATGGGTTTTCGGTCGAGGTTCTGCCTAAGACAGTCGGTAGACTCCTGGAACGCTCAGAAGGGCTTCCTGCCCGCAGTCGAGTGTATATCGCTTACATCCAAGGGACTGATATTGTCGACATGGTAAGTACAGCTCGGCGCCTAACGGATGCCGGATTTGAGCCTATGCCGCATATTCCTGCACGGCTGGTGAAGGATCGGCAAACGCTTTCCGACTGGGTCGCCCGTTACAAGAATGAGGCAGGAGTTCATCAAGCCCTAGTGATTGGCGGCGGCGTTGATCATCCGGTGGGCGAATTCAGTTCCTCCATAGAGTTGATGGCGACTGGGGTGTTCCAAAAGGCAGGGTTCGATCGTCTGCATGTGGCAGGGCATCCCGAGGGCAATCGTGACATCGACCCAGATGGGACGGACAAAAATACGCTTGCTGCACTGAGATGGAAGCAGGAGTTTTCCGAACAGACTGGGGTGGATATGGCAATTGTCACACAATTCTCATTCGACAGCCAACCGGTGATCGAATGGGCACAACGATTGTCCGCGGAAGGCATCCGACTTCCGATCCACATTGGAGTGCCTGGACCTGCAAAGTTGCAGACCTTGATCCGCTACGCTCTCCATTGCGGTATCGGACCGAGCATTCGCGTGCTTCACCGGCGAGCTGCGGATGTGACGCGTATGATGTTACCCTTTACGCCGGAAGAGTTCCTGAATGGCATTGCTCATCACAAAGCTGCAAATCCAGGAAGCAAAATCGCCGTCTCACATTTCTTCCCACTTGGCGGCATTGATAAGGTCCTTGAATGGAACGCCCGCTTTACGCGGGAAGTGGGCCTCCCGGACGTTTGTTGAATCCCTGGCCTCAAGCTGGGCCAACGGCCAAGTAGTCGGACACGTTTATTTTAAAGCAGCAGTGAACCTACGGCGAAAATGTCATCTTGTTCCAGAATCTGATGAACTTGCCAATCGCAAGCGTGGTAGCCATCGTAGCGGTGGCCGGCCTAGTACGCGGCGTTACTGGTTTTGGCGGGGCGATGTTCATGGCCCCGCCACTCAGTTTGTTGGTCGGGCCCGTCCAAGCTGTCTTGTACGCCTTATTTCTGGAGTCGATCGCTGTACTGGCGATTATCCGTTCGATTTGGCCTCGGCTGAACCCTCGTACGCTTGCCTTCGTCGGAATCCCGGCCTTGTTGAGCGCCCCTGTCGGTGGTCTCCTGCTGACTATTCTCGACGCGAATATCATCAGATATTTGATCGCGACTACTGTGGTGATATTCAGCCTGCTCCTCATGGTCGGGTTTCGCTACGATGGGCCGCCTCGTGGCACGACTTCAGCGATTCTGGGAGGTTTCAGTGGAGTTTTGTTCGGCGCGACCAGCATGGGAGGCCCTCCCGTCATCCTGTATCTTCTCTCAGGCCCCGACCATCACGATGTAACCCGCGCCAATCTCGTTGCATATGTTAGCGCCGTCTCGGCGGCAGCACTTGTACTACCCTGGTATGGGGGTGCACTAACGGCAGCAGTCACCCTCAACGCGCTCGCATTGGCCGCGCCTTACCTGCTCGGAATATGGCTCGGCAGCCACTGCTTCTCGTTCTTGAGCGAAAAACTTTTCCGCCGCACAGTGCTAGGATTTATGCTATTGAGTGGATTGGTCGCGCTTTTAGGCTAGTAGAGCTTGCGTTCGTGGTTGTTATGCAGCGCGACTTGGATTGGATTGCATGAGATGCATTCGGAATGCTGTTGTCTGCAGCGTTCTAGTGAAGTTCGAGTGGCGTGGATGAGTCAAGCTGTTGTGCACTCGGATTTCGACAACGAAGCACCATGGTATTGGCGCCCGGTCAATCTTTTCGACGGCACGCCATCCGAGACGCGGCGAGAATTCTTTAATTGTGCGAAAATGCGCGGCTTCGCGCGAGGTGAGCATGTTTGCCTTGCCGACGAACTAGCTGACCATCTGTATTATGTTGTCGCCGGCTTAGTTAAAGTTGAGCACATCACAGCCACTGGAAATGTCACTATATTCTGGTTCTGCGTCCCCGGTGATCTATTCGGTGCGGGCGGCATTTCTGGCAGCCTTAGGCAGGGTGTCTATAGCAGGGCCGTGGAGGATTCTCAAATTGCGCTATTGCGACGCACGCAATTTGAAGAATTGGTCGGGAACCATCCGAGGCTGGCTCTCAATGTGATCAAACTCATGGGTGGTCGTCTAAGGCTGGCATGCGATGCGATGGCCGAGGTAACCCAACGAGCAAATCTGAGGGTGGGCCGTCTGCTCCTGCGTTTGGCAGAGAGTTGTGGACAGTGGACGAATAAGAATGAAGTGGCGATCAGGGCCCGCATTTCACAACAGGAAATGGCCGACATGGTCGGATGCACGCGTCAGACAGTTACCGAGGTCTTGCAGAGCTTGTCTCGGAGCGGAATCATTAGGATAGAGAAGAGAACCATTCACATCCCAAGCGTGGAGCGGCTGCGGACTTGCGTTGAAGATGCCGAAATGACTGACGGCGGTAGTATACTGTAGACTTTCTGCCATCGAACACGAGTCATTTTCCAACGCGCTGGTGTGGCGATTCGCGTTCTTCGTCTTCGGCGCAATGTCATTGCATAGCTCATTCGGCTGAGTTGGCGTTCTCAATCTCTGCCTTGCTAGTTCAATCTGCGCCCATTTCCGAGACGATGTAAATTCGACTTAGGGGCCGAGAGTGCTCTAGCGTAGAATTGCGTGCACAAAGGCGGGTCCGCTTTGCGCCTTCTACACGGTCGTTCGGCAGAGAGGCGCTGAACCCTAAAAGCGGCCACTAGATTTGGCAGCTCCCCGCAAGTTGCCGGCATCCCTTTGCGCATTGCGTAGCCGTATTCCTCGATGAGGAGCGGGTATGTAGGTCGTCTGGAACACCGGAAATTCGTACGTTTTAACTTCACAGGGTTGTTCGAGTAGATGATAAAGGCCAAATGATGCCGATCAGGACGAGAGCGTCTGTAAAGGGGGCAAGATGCATAAACATGATCCAGCTCGTCAAATCAGCTTTATTCAGCAAGCCCTTTCTCAGAACCGAAAGCCGATCGGCTTCTTCCTCGGCGCAGGCTGCCCCCTGTCGATCCGCGTCAATCACCGCGAGGAGGACGGGAAAACCGTTACCGACCCGCTGATCTGGGATGTTGCCGGATTGACGAAGGTAATCGCCAAGTCACTTTCGAGTGGAAAACCCGAAAATCCCAAAAGCTGGGACAAAATAGTTCAGATCGTTAAAGACGATGGCGGCGAAAGCGGCAATATTGAGCTCCTGCTCAGCCGCATTCGCGTATTCGCGAGCGTTGCCGGCAGCGGGAATGTGCGCGGTCTTACAAGGGCCGAACTCACCGCGCTCGATACTGAGGTCTGCAAGGTCATCTCACAAGAGGTCACTCGCTCGCTTCCGACCAGGGACACCCCCTATCATAATCTCGCGATCTGGAGCCGTTCGATCCGCCGAGAGCGGCCCGTTCATCTCTTTACTACTAACTATGACCTGCTGATGGAGCAGGCGCTTGAGGAAAGTTCGGCGCCCTATTTCGACGGTTTTATCGGTGCGCGAAAGGCGTTCTTCGATTTGGGCGCGGTCGAGGATGAGGGCCTGTTGCCTCCGCGGTGGACCCGGCTCTGGAAGATCCACGGCTCGCTCAACTGGCGCCTTGAAAATGAGACCGACGTTGTTCGAACCGACGAAAAGACCGACAAGCAGAGCTATCTGATCTACCCGTCGCACCTCAAATATGACCAGAGCCGCAAGATGCCCTATCTAGCGATGCTCGACCGTCTCAAGGCTTTCCTGCTCGCTCCATCCGCGCTGCTGTTCATTTGCGGCTATTCTTTCGCTGACGAGCATATCAACGACGTGATCTGCCGTAGCCTCGAGGCCAATCCGACCGCACATGTCTTTGCCTGCGTTTTCGGCGAACTAGAGTCAGATAACTACAAACTCGCCCGCCAGTGCGCGCTGTCGAATCCCAATCTCAGCTTGTTAGGTTTCGACAAAGCTATCATTGGTCGCACACCGGGCGATTGGACTGCCGACGGATCGGATGATCTTTTGCTTCCGCCCAGCATTCTCGTGAGAGATGGCGACAATGTTACCTTGCGGCTCGGAGATTTCGCAGCACTCGGCACTTTGTTGCGTGGCCTCTCCGGTGAAGGTGTGAGCGATGTTGCGGCCTGATCGCGCTGATCGGGCGACCGTCATCGGAACGGTTCAAGACGTCAGCGGCACGTCGGTCAGCGTGACCCTGACCTCGGACCGATTTTCGGGCCTGAGCTTTGTCCACGGCCAAGGTCATAAGATCGGTCAGATCGGCAGCTTCGTCAAAATCCCGATCGGCTATGTCGATCTCTATGGGATCGTCTCGCAGGTCGGTGCCAGTGCGGTGCCGGAAAAGGCGGCGCTCTCCATGCCCAATGGGCTGCGCTGGATGACAGTCCAGCTGATCGGCGAAGGCTATCGGACTGGCAGATTTCAACGCGGAATCTCGCAGTACCCAACCTTCGAGGATGAAGTTCATCTTGTCTCCGAGGCCGACCTCCAGGCGATCTATGGACGATCGGACAAGCAGAACCATCTGGTCCGCGTCGGCCATGTGGCGGGAAGCGAGTCGATCGACGCGCTGGTCGACGTGAACAAGCTCGTCACGCGCCACAGCGCTGTGGTGGGAACGACCGGCTCGGGCAAGTCGACGACGGTGGCCGGACTCCTCAACGTCCTGTCGGATGAGAGCCGCTTCCCCTCCGCGCGAATCGTCGTCCTTGACCTTCACGGAGAATATGCCAAGGCGCTTGGCGACCGTGCGAACATCTTTAAGATCAGCCCGGATGTCCGCAACATCAACGAGCACCGGCTGTGCATCCCATTCTGGGCGCTGAGCTTCGACGAACTCATGCGGGTGACCTTCGGAAGCCTTCCGCCCGATGGAAAAGCGCGCAACATCATCCTCGAGCAGATACTCGAAGCTAAGATCGCAAGCCTGACGGCGCAGCCGATCGCCGGTGTCGATCCCGCCAGCATCACCGCCGATAGCCCGGTGCCTTTCTCGCTGAACAAACTCTGGCATGACCTCTATTGCCGCGAGTTCGGAACCTATCTCAGCGCCAGCGGCGCGAACCCGTCAGATCAGGCGACCTGGGCCTATGAATGCGATCCTTTGGGCGCGAAGATCGTCGGGGATGCGCAGGCCGCGGTTCCACCGCGCTTTCGCAAGGTCAAGAATGTCGCCTCCGATCCGGAGAAGATAAATTGGCTCCCCGACGTCCTCAACATCCGGGGGCCGCTTGAGGCGCTCGGCGCCCGGCTTCGCGTCGCGCGCTACGACTTCCTGCTGAAGGCCGGCGATTGGCATCCCGAGCTCGACGGCACGACGACTAAGACGCTCGCCGAGCTCGTCGGGCAATGGCTCGGCAGTGACAAGCCGATCACGATCCTCGATCTGTCGGGCATTCCCTCGACGGTGACGAACGACATCATCGGCAGCATCTTGCGTGTCCTTTACGATGGTCTCTTTTGGGCGCGGAACCTCTCGGAAGGCGGGCGCGAACGCCCGCTGCTCGTCGTGATGGAGGAGGCGCACAGCTACCTTGGCGACGATGGCAGCAGCGCGGCCTCGATCGCGACCCAGCGCATTGTCAAGGAAGGGCGCAAATATGGGATCGGCGCGATGATCGTTAGCCAGCGCCCGGCCGAGATCAATCCCACGATCCTGTCACAATGCGGGACCTTCTTTGCGATGCGGTTGAGCAACGCCACCGACCGCTCACATGTGACCAGCGCTCTCTCCGACAACCTCGAAGGTTTGACGAGCATGTTGCCGGTGCTACGCACCGGCGAAGCCATCATCCTCGGCGAAGCGGTAAGGCTCCCCATGCGGACAATGATCCAGGCGCCACCTCGCGATCGTCGCCCCGACAGTCAGGATCCACTGATCTGTGACGAAGCCGCGCCCGAGGATTCGATGACGCCAGGCGGTTGGAACCTGCAAATGCACATCGCCGCGGACTATCGCTATTTTGTCGAGACTTGGCTCCAGCAGAACCCGGTCCCCACCCCGCCCAAGAAGGAGTAAAACATATGGCCTGGCAGGATTTCGCTCCCTTCACCTCATCGAACATCGCCGCAATCCGCTACGATGAAGATCGGCTGCTGCTCGAGATCGAGTTTCACAACAGCACCCGCTATCACTATTTTGAGGTGCCTCCGCAGATTGCCCAAGCCTTCGATCAAGCCGGATCGAAGGGAACTTTCCTTGCATCGACCATCAAGGGTCATTATCGCTACAGCCGGGTCTAATATGCCTCTTGTCAGCCTCGATCAGAAAAATACTCGCGTTCAGTTTGGTGCATTCGAGGTCGACAACAAGATCTTGTTCGAATTCTTCAACAAAGCTCCGGCTGCCGAGCGCGACGAGCAGCTTCACAAGGCGCTCTATATCGGCGTCCTAGCGTTGATGGAGGACCGGCTCTCGAGCTTCCTTTCGAGAACCGCGAACGAGCTCGGCACCGAGCTCGAAAGTCTTAAGCTTATCTTCGACATGAAGAAGGAGCTTTTCTATCGGTCCGCGGTCAAGGGTGTGCTCGCTGAAACCGACATCGCCGACTTCCTGTCCGAGTTTTTAGCTCGCCAGAAGATTGCTGACCGCATCGAGCTGACCGGCGACCGGGCCGGTGCGATCCGTAGGAATAAGACGGGCGACATCGTCTGCCATCTGGCCGGCGACAGCGGCAAACGGATCGCGATCGAGTGCAAGTTCGACAAGAGTATCCGTCTTGGCGACATCCGGACCAAGGACATCTTCACGAAGAAAGCGGATACGGCCTGGAGCCAACTCCTCGAAGCACAAGCGGATCGCGACGGCCAGGCTGGCATCATCGTGTTCGACGCATCGCTCGTCGATAGCAGCATCCTGGTTGCGGTTCAGGATCTGAAGTTCTTGCCCGGTATCGGCCTAATCGCGATCATCGATTCGCAGAAGGGTGATTATCGCAACCTTGCCATCGCCTACATGCTAGCGCGCGACATCGCTCTGAACGCAAAGACAATCGAGCTCGACACCGATGTCCTCAAGATCATCGTCAATCGGCTAATCAAGGATGCGCGCGACATGGCACTGGTGAAGCATCTCGTCACCGCCAATATCGACAATATGAAGCAGATCCTCGCGCAGATCGAGAAGGGCATCCTACTCGCCGAATTCAATCAGCGCTACCTCATCAAGTTCCTCGCCGAGGGTACCCTCACAAAGGAGGATATGCTTGCCTTCTACGCGGGCGAAGAGGTCAAGGAGCGCTTCCGTTTAGTCGAGCGGGAAATAGGAGATCTTTGCTCTTGACGTGGACAGCGCCCCTATCCGCTTGTCGCGACCGAGAGCTGACTGTCTGCAATCGGCCCCTTTTTCAGGCAATATTTGCCCGGCCGGCTTTGCGGCTCCATCGCCGCCGCTGGGGGCATCCTCGTCGCCCCCTACGACGTGATAGTATGCGGCTCAGGCGCTCGCCCACACTCGGAGAGGCATTCTCCAAGTCTCCATAAGATAGGCCTCTGTCGCAGACAGCAACTCCAGATGTTCTGCTGCGACCTTCCTGCGCGAGTAACCTGGCTGGACAAGTGTCACAGCGAACTCTGCATGCATGTCGTGGCTTTGCCCGATCATACCGAGTAGAACTGCCATTGTGCCTCTCTCAAAGCGCGACGGCTGGCCAGACGACACCCTCTCGAGCTCACGCTGACGGAGATGGTTCAGCATGTCTCTGAACCTTTCCGCCCAGCGGACGGACTTCTGCGCCTGACCGCAAACCTCATAGAGGTCCTCGACGCGGGCGCCCGGTGCGGTCCCGGCGGAATACTTGCAATGGAACAGGTCGATCAGCAGCGTCCGGCCGCTGCGTCGTATGGCCACGACGTCGGCGACCTCGCCGGTGCCATCGTCGTCGAAGATGATGTCGTAGGGTGTTGCGCTCGCGAGCAAGCGCTCGATCACATGGCGCTGAACGGTTCCGGCCTTCTTGGCAGATCCCTGCGATTCAGCTTTGATGTTGACACCGCTCCAGTCGATGGACTCGATCTTGCCGGTGTCGAATGCCGGACGCGACTCCCTCGGCAGCACTAGGATGTCCGGCGCGATGAGTACGTCGCCGTCGGCAAAATAAATGTGAGGCGGATCTTCGTGAAATACATCGACGAGCGGGCGCTCCTTGCGGGTCCTGCCGCGCCTGACGATTACCGTGCGCCCCTCGGTCTGGGTAAATACGGCACCACCGCTTCCGATCTTCAGTTCGTAGCTGGCCGACCTTGCCCCACCGAGCACGTTGAAGCGGATGGCGTCTCCAATGTCGTGTCCGGCAAGTTCGATCTCGCAGTTGAAGAACGGGTGCTCGCTGTCCTCTAGCACCAACTGAAGGTTCTCTTCCGACGTGTCGAGGAACTCCTCCGGCCAGGCGATCCCGATGGGGACTTTTTTGGCAGGGAGGGAGGTCAGGCGTTGCGGACGAACGACGTTGCGGAGAATGGTCTCAGGGGTAATCGAGGTATTCAGCAGCTTCCGGCCGAGGTCGTGGCACCAGTCGATCCACTCGGAGAAGCTGTTGGATGTCCGATAGGACCAGAACTTCCCTTTGCGCGAACAGCCGATCGTCTCCTTCGACGCGTGCCTGCCGATGACCTGGCCATCATCATCAATGGTCTCCAGGTCGATGTAGCCGAGCCCAAAGAGGTTGGTCTTGCTCCGCGAACGGTTGCCAGGAAGGGTATCCAACTGGTCGGCTATATCCGAACCCATGAACTGCGAGTATCGAACCGGCTTCCGCTGGGTCTCACTGAGGCCGAGGTTGGTCAGCATGAGGCGCCGGAACCCGTGTAGTACCCGGAATACGTCCTCACCCGTGATCCGCATCACACCGGGGCCGGCCAGCGCCTTTGCCAGGTCGGCATGCAAGTCGGCCAGATCAGATCCGTGGATGAAGAGCAGCTTCAGCTCCGGATCCCAGTGCGCCATCACTAGGTTATAATACACGTTGCGGACTGACTTTACGGTCGTCCAGCGTAAGCGCTCCTCATCCCGTCGGACATACAGCAGGAGCCTGTGTTCCGCGTTGAGGGCCGGTGTCTCGACGATCGTTGACCATTGGCTCGCAACCGTCTCGGCAGATTCCGGCGTCCACTCGATGCAGTCGGTCTGATAGACGACCGTACTGAACCGCGGTTCAATGCTCTCCAATGGAAACGTCTCGGCCGCAACGTCCGCGTCAGGGAAGCCTGCAAAAAGGTCCTCGCGGCTCTGTTCGCGTTTGGTGCGGTTATGCCCTATCACCGAAAGGATGCGGTTCCAGTCTGAATCCTCGGCAAAGAGTGCGTTGAGCGAGGAAGTCGCGTCGCCAGCCTCGATGTTGGCAATGACGGTTGCCGAGCCGAGGTCGCTGCGTATCCGTGTGAACCTGCCGACAAACTGCAAGGTTACGGCTTCGCTGCGGTGACGGTCGTGAAGCCCGGCGATCTTGAGATCCGGCAGGTCGAATCCTTCGCCCAGCATGTCCACGCACACGATGATACGAGAGGCGCCGGAACGTAGCTCGGATAGGGCCTTGGCCCGCAACGGCGCTGACATGTGACTGTGGATCAGAACAGGATTGTATTCCGGGAGAAGCCGCGCGTAGAGGCCGTGCAGAGCTTCCGCGCGCTCCACATTGCTGGTTCTTGCCATGGCAAGGTGCGCAAACCCAGCGGCCGCGTCTGCCTTCAGCTGCTCACCCACCTTTCGCGCGATCAGTCCGTCGGCCTGTTCTTTGCCCGAAGCGTGGACGGGTACGAAGTTGATCGAGGTGAATAGTCCGTCAGCTTGCGCGCGCCTGAGCGGGTAGACATATATGAACTTCCCGTCAACCCGCCGTCCGTCGTTCCGGAATGGCGTTGCGGTGAACTGCAGCACGATCTTGCCGGTGAACAGCGCCTTGAAGTCCCGCCAGGTGCTGGCGCCGATGTGGTGAGCCTCGTCCACAAAGAGATGCGTGACCCGCCCGGCAAGCTGGCCGCGCAAGTCGGCCGACATTGCAGTCAGCACACTCATCGTAGCGATGATGACCTGGGCTTGGTCGGTGAGGTCGTCAACGTCTTTTGCGGATTTCAGTGCCTTTGAGAGGACGGCAACGGTCGGATGCATCAGATCCGCTGGCACTATGCCGGCGGCCTTCAATACGTCTAGTCGCGCGAATTTTAGAGCGATCTGTCGGCGCAGCGCGTCCGACGGCACGATCACGAGGAGGCGCTCTATCTTCTCCGACACCAGCAGCGCAGCCATCGTGTCGGTTTTGCCTGTTCCGGTCGGCAGCACTAGGGTCGCCGCCTGCTTTGACACGCTCCAGTGCGCCTTGACGGCGAAGATAGCGCCCAACTGCGGTGGCCGGAATCCCGGCTGCAGCCGTTGCCCGGTGTGAACGACTTCTTCTTTCAACGCCAGCTTGCGAGACCACGAGTCCACGACGACCGATACGGCTGGACCGGGCGGTGCCTTCCGTGGATTGGGCAATATCCAGCGGGCTTCCTCTCCCGCCGCACCGAGCGCGACGTTGGCGGAACTGTTGATGTTAGGCACCCGCAGGACGGCGTCACAGCCAAGCAGCGAAGTCGTCGGCGTGTCTACGACCGCGATGACGCCCAAGCCAGGAGCGTCGACTTTCCAGAATCGCTGGCCCCGCGCTCCGGCAGATGAGAGCATCGAACACGAGATTTCCCGTTCGCCGTGAGCCAGCCTGTAGACGACGTTCCCGCCGATGCGCGTGATGCATGAAACTCGCTCGGGGAATTTGATGGTCTGCTGCTCGGCGAAAATATCGATCATGTGGCACACCGGTGTTGATTGCCACTGAGAACTGACCCGGCATTTCCACCGAGAATTGACCCGCCTATTAGGTATGTTTCGGGTCTGTGGCTTGGGTCAAGTTCCTGCCTTTCTCCTTTTTGCTTTTGGTCTCATGCGCCGAGCTGTTCTTGAAGCGGAAGCTGTCATTTCCGGTTTCGAGGATGTGGCAATGATGGGTGAGCCGGTCGAGCAGCGCGGTGGTCATCTTCGCGTCGCCGAAGACGCTGGCCCACTCGCTGAAGCTTAGGTTGGTGGTGATGATGACGCTGGTGCGCTCGTAGAGTTTGCTCAGCAGATGGAAGAGCAGCGCACCGCCGGACGCACTGAACGGCAGGTATCCCAGCTCGTCGAGAATGACGACATCGGAATGGACAAGGCGATTGGCGATCTGGCCAGAACGTCCCTGTGCTTTCTCCTGCTCCAACGCGTTGACCAGTTCCACGGTCGAGAAGAAGCGGACCCGTTTGTGATGATGTTCGATGGCCTGGACGCCGATCGCCGTGGCGATATGCGTCTTGCCCGTGCCGGGGCCGCCGACCAGAACGATGTTGTTGGCCTCGTCGAGGAACTCGCAGCGATGGAGCTGGCGCACGAGCGCCTCGTTGATCTCACTGCTGGCGAAGTCGAAGCCGTTCAGATCGCGGTAGGCTGGAAAGCGTGCGGTCTTGAGCTGATAGGCCGTCGATCGCACCTCTCGTTCCGCCGTCTCCGCCTTGAGAAGCTGTGACAGGATCGGAATGGCGCCCTCGAACGCCGGCGATCCCTGTTCGGTCAACTCGCCGACTGCCTGCGCCATGCCGTGCATCTTCAGTTGCCGCAGCATGATGACGATAGCGCCGCTTGCCGGATTATGACGCATGGCGGGCCTCCGTCTTTCTCAGGGCATCGTATCGTTCGACATTGGCCTTGGGCTCGTTGATGAGCGTTAGGGCCTGAGGCGCCTCGATGGTCGGTGGTGTGAAGGATTTGCCGTCGACAAGGCGATGTAGCAAGTTCAGCACATGCGTCTTGGTTGGAACGCCGGACTTCAGTGCCATATCGACCGCCGACAGAACGGCCTGTTCATCGTGCTGAAGCACGAGCGCCAGGATATCGACCATCTCGCGGTCGCCGCCCGGCTTCTTGAGCAAATACTGCTGCAGAGTCCGGAACGCGTCGGGAAGCTCGGCGAACGGTGCGCCGTTGCGAAGAGCGCCCGGCTTGCGCTGCACGACCGCCAGATAATGTCGCCAGTCGTAGATAGTCTGCCCCGGCCGATCATGGGAACGATCGATGACGCGCCGATGCTCGCAGACGATCTGACCTTCCGCGGCGACAACGACACGATCCGGGTAGACCCGCAGGCTCACCGGCCGGTTGGCAAAGGAAGCCGGGACGCTGTAGCGGTTGCGTTCCAGATGCACGAGGCAGGTGGGCGAGACCCGCTTGGTGTATTCTACAAAACCGTCGAAGAGCCGGGAAACTGGCATCAGAGCCTGAGCCTCCTCAGCCCAGATGTCGGCAATGGTGCCACGCATCTGACCATGCGGCGTCTGTGCCCATAGTTCCTTGCAGCGCTGCTCCAGCCATTCATTGAGTGCTGCCAGCGACGGAAAGCGCGGCGTGGGCTGCCAGAGGCGGTGACGCGCGTCCTGCACGTTCTTCTCGACCTGTCCCTTCTCCCAGCCAGAAGCCGGATTGCAGAACTCCGGCTCGAACAGATAGTGGCTGGCCATCGCCTGGAAACGGACATTGATGTCACGTTCCTTGCCACGTCCGACCTTGTCGATCGCCGTGCGCATATTGTCGTAGATGCCGCGACCCGGAATGCCACCAAAGACGCGGAATGCATGATTGTGGGCGTCAAACAGCATCTCATGCGTCTGCAGGAGGTAGGCCCGGACGATGAAGGCCCGGCTGTAGCTCAGCTTCGTATGCGCTACCTGGAGCTTGGTGCGCTCATTGCCGATGATCGCCCAGTCCTCCGACCAATCGAACTGGAAGGCTTCGCCCGGCTCGAACGCCAGGGGCACAAACGTCCCGCGGCCAGTAGTTTGCAACTCCCTCTGCCGATCCTCCCGCCATTCCCGAGCAAAAGCCGCCACGCGGTTATAGGAACCCTCATAGCCGAGGCTTATAAGGTCGGCATGCAACTGCTTCATCGTCCGCTTCTGCTTGCGGCCCTTCTTGGATTCCGTCTTCAGCCAGGCCGATAACCGATCCGCAAACGGGTCAAGTTTGCTCGGACGCTCCGGGACCTTGAACTTCGGCTCTACGCCGTCGGCACGGAGATACTTGCGGATGGTATTCCGGGATAGGCCAGTCCTGCGGCAAATCTCCCGGATCGATAGATGCTCTCGAAAATGCCAGCGTCGGATCACGCTCAATAACGCCATGTCGATCACTCCATAGCCCCCGCTGAAAACATGCGAGGGAGGGTTCAAACATGGGTCAATTCTCAATGGAAATATTGGGCTGCGCCGGGTCAGTTCTCAGTGGCAATCAACACTCTCACTGCCGCAGGGCTTTCGGCAGGAGCTTTGCAGCTCGACGTCGACGATCCCGCAGCCGCTGCCGCGGTGATCGGCGAAGCGGGACCGTTCGACATTTTTGTCAGCAACGCCGGCGCTGCCCGGCATGCTCCCATGGTAGACACGACAGTGCCGGACTTCGACGCTGTCGTGGGCGTGAATCTTCGCGGAGCCTACTTCGCCACGCAGGCCGTGGCGCGCGGCATGGTTCGGGCGGGGAAGGGCGGCTCGATCATCTCGATTTCCTCCCAGATGGGCCACGTCGGCGGCATCGACCGCACGGTTTACGCCGCCACCAAGCACGCAATCGAGGGCATGACCAAATCCGCAGCGATTGAGCTCGGGCCGCACAACATCCGCGTCAACACCATCTGCCCGACCTTCATTCGCACGCCGCTGTCTGAGCCGACGTTCAGCGATCCCGAGAGGGCTGCCTGGATCACTTCGAAGATCAAGCTGGGGCGGGCGGGCGAAATCGAGGACATCATGGGTGCTGTCGTTTTCCTCGCGGGTGACGCCGCCTCGATGATCACGGGAACCTCCCTTCTGATCGATGGTGGATGGACTGCAGGCTAAGGCCCTCTGCAAAGGGGTGAAAAGCGCCCTTCCCACCGCCTCTATTTCAAATAGCGAACCGGCCCCGGGGCATGCGTCGCACTCCATTCGCGTCACCGACAGCGGAGCTTCCCGCATGAACGATACCCAACCGATCTGGACGCCTTCGGCGTCGTCTGCTGCCGCAGCTCCAATGGCTGCCTTCATGGAGAGTTGCAACTCCAAGTATGGCATGGAAATGCACTGCTACGCCGACCTGCATGCTTGGTCGACTGACAATCGAGAGGAATTCTGGAGTGAGGTTTGGGATTTCTGCAACGTCAAGGGTGAGCGCGGTGCTCGCGCCTTGGTCGATGTAGGTGAGATGCGAGAGGCGCAGTTCTTCCCAGATGCAAGGTTGAACTTCGCGGAAAACCTGCTGGCGAGCGCAAGCAGCGCCGACGCGATCGTTTTTCGTGGCGAGGATAAGGCTGCCGATCGCTGGTCGTGGGATCGGCTGCGCGCTGCGGTTTCGCAGCTTCAGCAAGCATATACAGCGATGGGCATCGGGGAAGGCGATTGCATAGCCGCGATGATGCCTAACATGCCAGAAACGGTCGCGTGCATGCTGGCCGCCGCATCGATAGGCGCCATATGGTCATCCTGCTCACCAGATTTCGGGGAACAGGGAGTCCTAGATCGCTTCAGCCAGATTGGCCCGAAGCTTTTTGTGGCGTGTGACGCCTACTGGTATGGCGGCAAGAAACAGGACTTGTCGGAAAAAGTACCCGCAATCGCGGCGCGGCTAGGCGCTCCATCCGTGATTGTGCACTACGCAGGCGATGCAAAGGACGTGGCACGTAAGATAGCGGACTCACGGACGCTCGAAGATTTCATCGCGCCATATCGCGCCGAGGCGCCGACATTCACGCGCTTACCATTCTCCCACCCGCTCTACGTCCTGTTCTCCTCTGGCACGACCGGAGTACCAAAATGCATAGTGCATTCCGCTGGCGGCACGCTGTTGCAGCACCTGAAAGAGCACAGACTGCATTGCGGGCTACAACTTGGTGAAAAGCTCTTTTACTTCACCACCTGCGGCTGGATGATGTGGAATTGGCTTGTGAGTGGCCTTGCGTCAGGTGCAACGCTTTGTCTCTACGACGGGTCTCCCTTCGCGCCGGATGCAAAAGTCCTTTTCGAGTATGCAGAGGCCGAGCACTTCGCCATTTTTGGCACCTCCGCGAAGTACATCGACGCGCTGCGCGTGAGCGGGCTCAAGCCTGCGACCCACGATCTTGCGAGCCTACGCCTGATCGCCTCGACAGGGTCGCCACTATCTCCGGACAGCTTCAGCTTCGTTCATGAATGTATCAAGGAGGACGTGCATCTCGCGTCGATCGCTGGCGGCACCGACATCATTTCCTGCTTTGTACTCGGTAATCCACTTCAGCCGGTGTGGCGCGGCGAAATCCAGGGGGCGGGCTTGGGCCTTGCAGTGGACGTATGGGACGACGCTGGTCGTCCCATACGTCACGGGAAAGGGGAGCTTGTCTGCGCCAAAGCTTTTCCGTCCATGCCAATCATGTTTTGGAATGACCCCAACGGAGCGAAGTACCGAGCGGCGTACTTCGAACGGTTCGATAAGGTCTGGTGTCATGGTGACTTCGCTGAATGGACGGAGCATGGAGGCATGGTCATCCATGGCCGTTCAGACGCCACGCTTAACCCCGGCGGGGTTCGCATAGGCACGGCCGAGATCTACAATCAGATTGAAAACATGGAAGAGGTCGTTGAGGCACTGTGTATCGGGCAGGAATGGCAGGGCGACGAACGTATTATTCTCTTTGTCCGCCTGGCGTCCGGTATAGCGCTTGACGACGAGTTAATCCTACAGATGAAGGCGCGCATCCGTCACCAAGCATCGCCGCGTCACGTACCTGCCAAGATTATCGCGGTGAATGATATTCCCCGCACTAGATCAGGCAAAGTGGTTGAGCTTGCAGTCCGCGAGGTCGTTCATGGCCGAACGGTCAGGAATAGGGAGGCTCTGTCGAATCCGGAGGCGTTGGCACTGTTCACGGGTTTGGAGGCGCTCTCCACGTAGACGAGACCGGTTGCGCGAGGTCGAATGACTGTTGTCGGCTACGGAATCCATTTGTCGTAGTCACCGAGCTGACCGATGGGCTTCGTCGCAAATCGGTGGCGTGGACGCGAAAAGCTCCGCATCGCGCAATCAGATTGCCTCGTCATCGGTTTGCCATCAATGATGCGAACGGGTCGCCCGTGGCAAAGGCCAGAAGCCGCATAAGCAGTGTGTTCTCGTCCTCGACACCTTGAGGTACTTCGCCTCGGACACCTACATGCCACCGAATTTGGCCTTTCACTGGTAGATCAAGGAATCGCATCACATGATGCCTGTCACACAGATCGGCGGCCCGACATTACGACGTCGTGCTCTTCCAATCCCAATGATCTGCTCATCATGTGCTCATTGGAACGAACTTCAAATCGGATTAGGCTGCAGGGGCAACGTCGAGTTGAGCGCGGGTCGAAGTCATTACCTCAGTGGAGCGCCGCCGTCTTCGATCGGGCCGACGCTCTGTAAGGATGATTGCGTGTGCTCTAGCAAGGTCTGATCGGCCCGTGGGGGCGCAGAGGCAACCCCTACGATCTCGACTTTAGGGAACTGGGCTCTCTGCGCCCACCAACTGGATGTTGCCTATGACGATTCAGCAATTCAGGCGTTGTATATCTGTAGAAGATGACGAGTTTGAATTATTTTGAGGTAGGCAGTTATATATTGCACAACAGAAAATCATTATTGGCTACGCTGCACGCGCTTCGACGTCGGCAGTCTCGTTTGTCACGACCTCAGAAAACAAGCGTGAGAGAGCGGCCTGTCTTGCCGTCCGATCGAGAGCGTAGGAAGTTCGCTTAAACTGCACGCCGTCCAGCAGTCCATCGATGTAGCCCGCGATTGTGTCAGCCGCCATGATCAGTGCAGTATCAATGGTGTGGATGTAGCGGCTCGTGACTGTGCTGCGAGAATGACCGAGCAACGCGGCAACTGTGGCTTCCGTAAATCCAAGATCGTTGGCGATGCTGGCGAAGCTGTGGCGGAGCACGTGGGGTGTTATGCCCTCAAGCGTCGTCCCCTTGAGAACCTTTTTCCAATATTTTGGAAAGCCACCCAGCGATTTGCCCTCGGCCGTTCCTGGAAAAACGAACGTGCCCGGTTCATCAGTCCTAAGACCATCAGTCAAATCCAGAACGGACAGCCCGACCGGCCTTACGGAGGTTCCTTCCTTGCTGTCTTCAAATCGAAGGCAGCTATTTTCCTCATCCACCTCCGCCCATTTCAGGCTCAGCACTTCGCCTCTCCGACATCCCGTAAGGGCGAGAAACCGTATCACTGCGACGGAAGTGCCCAAGGCGACATTCTTTCGAGCCCTCTGCAAAATCACTCCGAGTTCGCGATACTCCTGCTCTGTCAGATGGCGATCTTTGATACGATCGGCCTGCTTCTTGACGCCGTGGGCTGGGTTCTTCTCAATAATCCCTTGTTCAATTGCGTATGTGAAAATGCCGCCGAGCAACCCTAGTGCACGGGCGGCTGTTCCGGCTCCACCACGAACAATTGCGCGACCTCGCGCCTTCGTTTTCACATTGGCCTTGGTCCGTCCGGCCGTGACGTCCCGGACGAAGCGGTTGACGTCGGTGGAAGCGATGTCCTTGACGCGACGGGTGCCCAGAAGTGGGACGATGTGACGGCGAATCCGGCTCTTGTCGATCGTCAGCGTAGATATCTTCTTAGGTCGGCGCGCTTTGCCTAGGATCAAGCCATTGTCAGCATCTTCGAGATATCGCTCACAAAGTTCCTTCACAGTGATGGCTTGGTGATCGAGGCGCCGTTCCTCGGATGGGTTTTCGCCCTGGGCGATTCTTCCGAGAAGCATTCGAGCTTCACGACGGGCGGTCTCGGGCGTCCATACGCCGTGAATCCCAATCGTATAGCGGCGGGTACGGCCGGCGGCGCGGTACTGGACGAGGTAGCTTCGTTTTCCTGACCGAAATATGCGTAGTCCAAACCCGGGCAACTCGTCGTCCCAGATGAAATAATCCACACCACGTGTTTCGGTGGCATCGACAACGCGCTTTGTCAGTCTGGCCATATGTCGCCTTCTTGCACCTTCCCGCCTGCTTCCGCGGAAGCGCCACGGAAGCAGGCAGGAGAAAATCTCGACCTGTCATAGCCTACAAAATTCGGCGCTGGTGTCAAAATAAATACGTAGAATCAAAGTGATAGAGAGCTACGGCGTGCAAAGAGAAACGTTGATGAAAGCTGTAAAATTTTCCTCCGAAGGCAGAGGTCACAGGTTCGAATCCTGTCGGGTGCGCCATTTAACAGATTGAAAACAGATATGGTTTTCCGTCTGATTGCTCCCCAATAGATCGATCGATTTGGCTGCTGGCACAAATTCCAGCACAGGCGGGTCGGGTTCATGGCTGCGCTTCGGAAGCGAGCAAGCAAGTTTCATGTGCAGGTGAGGAGGACAGGCTTTGCGCCGGTAACGCGCTGGAATGGTCGCGGGCAACAAGCGGCAGCCGGGCATCGAAATTCACCGAACCGATCGCTCATTCCTCCACAGCAGGAATGAGCAGGCAGATGTAACGCCAGCAGATTCTGCGGCTTCGCTCCAGATCTGCCTCCTCATAGTCGCTCGCGATCTGCCAGAAAAACCCGTCGATCATCGCGGCGATACCGTGGACCGTATCGTCCACCTGTTCCGGCGGAACCAGCCGTCTGACGGCATAGCGGATGTTCGACACGAAACGGGCGCCCGTCAGTTGGTACAGATGCTTGATGCGCGGTTCCGTCTGGGACGCGATCATGAACTGCATCCATGTCGCCGCTCGCTTCGGGGCACCCAGGTGTTGCGGTGCGAACGAACCGTCGACGATCGCGCGCAGCCGCTGCGCTGGCGTGGGATCAGCGGGCGCCACCCTCATGATGTCCTGACGAAACAGGTTCGAGAGATTGCGCATCGCCAGCGCCATCAGCTCTTCCTTGCTGTCGAAATAGTGGTTGACCAGGCCGGCTGACATGCCGGCGCGGCCAGCAATGCTGGCCATCGTCGCTCCGGCCAATCCTTCCTCAGCGATGACTGCGATCGCCGCATCCATCAGCTCGTCGCGGCGCATCGCCCTGATTGATCGCCTTGCCATTTGCGCTACCTTCCGATTATATATTGATTGCTCATTCAATATATTATACGTTCATTTAATCAAAGCCGGAGTTCACATGCCAGCCGTCGTCATTTCCGGGGTAAAAACAGTCGAAACCCATTGGATTCCTTTGGCCGATGGCCGCAAGCTCGCCGCACGGCTGTTCCTCCCCGAAGGTGCTGAAGACAATCCTGTCCCTCTAATCCTGGAATACATACCGTATCGCCGCCGCGACGGCACGCGTAAGGGCGACGACGAAATACACCTGTTCTTTGCCGCCCACGGCTACGCCTGTGCCCGCGTCGATATTTCCGGAACCGGCGATTCCGACGGCTTGCTGGAGGACGAATACGTCAAGCGCGAGCAGGATGACGGACTGGAAATCCTGGCCCATCTTTGTGCCCAGCCATGGTGTACGGGCGTCGCCGGCATGATCGGCATCAGCTGGGGCGGATTCAGCGGCCTCCAGGTCGCCGCGAGGAAGCCGCCGCAATTGAAGGCGATCGTCACCGCATGCTCGACGGATGACCGTTATGCCTGTGACGCCCATTACAATGGCGGCCTGCTGATCAACGACAATTTCGGCTGGGGCGGCGCCTTGTTCAGCTACGCGGCGCTGCCGCCGGACCCTGCCGTTGTCGGCGAAGAGCGCTGGCGTGAAATGTGGAAACATCGCCTCGAGGACCACAAGAACCACGCCGCCCAATGGCTGAACCACCAGCGTCGCGATGCTTTCTGGAAGCAAGGCTCGGTCTGCGAGGATTACTCTTCGATCGAATGCGCCGTGCTGGCGGTCGGTGGCTACCTCGATGGTTATACGCAGGCGATCTTCAACCTTGTCGAGAACCTCGAGGCGCCGGCGAAGGGGCTTTGTGGGCCGTGGGGCCATACCGAGCCCCATGGCGGGGTCCCCGACCCAGCCATCGGCTATCTCCAGGAATGCATCCGCTGGTTCGATCACTGGCTGAAGGGCATCGAAAACGGCGCCGAGCGCGACCCGGACATGCGCCTGTACCTGATGGACTATGCGAAACCCCACTCGCACATGGGTGCCAGGTCGGGCCGTTGGCTGGGATTCCCGCAATGGCCGGCAAGACAGATCGTTCGCAAGCAATTGTGGTTGAACGCCGGTTGCCATCTCAGCGAAACACCGGATGCAGGCGGCGCGAAACCTGCCATTTCCTCGCCACTCACCACCGGCGTGCAAGGGCAGGAATGGTGCCCCTATGGACAGGGCAGGATTGCCGCGGAAGGCGCGCGCGACCAGCGGACCGACGACGGCGGGTCGTTGTGCTTTGACACCCAGGTGCTGAGTGCGGAGATGCCACTTGCCGGAGTGGCGAAAATAAAGCTGCGTGTTGCCGCCGACAAGCCGCAGGCGCAGGTTTGCGTCAGGCTGAACGACGTGGCGCCCGATGGCACCTCCGCCTTCCTGACCTTTGCCCTGCTCAATCTCACGCACCGGAAAAGTCATGAGTTCCCGGCACCTTTGACCCCCGGTCAATTCGAGGATGTCGAGCTTTCGTTCAAGCCGATAGCGCAAACGATCCCGGTGGGACATAGGTTGCGGGTGGCGATTTCATCGTCCTATTGGCCGATGGCATGGCCATCGCCGCAGCGCACGACGCTGACCATTGATTGCCAGGCTTGCCAGCTCGACCTGCCCATTCTGAATTCCGAAGATGGCCTTGTGCCTGTCCGGTTCGAGGAGGCTGCCTGGGCCGAGCCCGGTGCGGTGACGGTCAAGGAACCGGCACGCCAGTTGCGCTCGCTCACGACAGACCTGCCTACCGAGCGAACCGAATTGACGGTGTTGTCGGATGACGGCCGGTTCGTCATCGAGGAAACGGGCACGGAAATCACCGCCTGGCGCCGCAAGGTCTATGGCATCGATGACAATGACCCGGCCAGCTGCGTCACACAGGTGACCTGCCATGAAGAATTCACGCGGCCTGATTGGAACGCGCGTCTGGATTGCGAAATCATCATCAGCTGCGACCTCGCCAATTTTTACATCGGCGGCTGGGTCAAGGCTTATGAGCGCGGGCAGATATTTGCAGAACGGAGATATGACGAGGTCATTCCGCGCGACTGCATGTAACAAATAAAAGGGGGAACAGCATGAGCGTGAATCGTAGAACTTTCCTTCTAGCTTCATCGGCAGCGGCACTTCTGCCTTTTGCCGGGTTTGCGCGGGCCGCAGGCGACCGAATGAACCCGGTCATCGCCGTGGATGCGGATATCGGCAGCCTCGACCCGGGCAATCGCGTTGGCACGACCGAGGGCAACATCATCCGTTCGGTTTGCCAGACACTGGTGCGGTTCGAACCGGGCAAGCTCAGCTGGTCCAACGATGCGGCAAAGGAGATACGGCAGGTTTCCGATACCGAGTTCGAATTCGAGCTCAACGCAGGCCAAATGTTCACCGGTGACTTCGGCGAGATGACCGCCGAAGACGTGAAGTACTCGTTCGACCGCTTCATCAATGGCGACAACGGCAAGAAACTTGCCTACGCCGACGATATGGAGGCTCTTAAGTCGGTCGAAATCACGGGAAAATACACAGGCAAGCTCATCCTCAAGCACCGCTCCGCGGCGCTATGGCTGATCGGTATCTGCGACGCTTCCGGGGCAATCCTGTCCAAGAAGGCCTGCGAACAGCTGGGCGACAAGATCGCCACGACCCTCATCGGTTCGGGGCCGCTGCTGCTCAAGGACTGGCGCCCCAAGGAGCAGTTCCTGCTTGCCGCAAATCCCGACTACAAGGGTCCTTTCAAGGCTCGCGTCGGCGAAATCACCGGCAAGATCATTCCCGAACGCAGGACCTCCTTCCTGGCCTATCAGGCGAAGGAACTGGATTTCACGGCCTTCGACGCCGACCAGCTCGACACTGCGAAGGCGCTGCCGGACACCGACGTGATCGACATTGCCGGCGTCGACTACACCTGGATCGGCATCAACGTCCAAAAAGGTGCCCTGGCCGATGTCAAAGTGCGCCAGGCGATCCGCTGGGCGATCGACGTCGATGCAATCATTGAAGGCGCCTATGCCGGCGCCACCTCGCGCGCCAAGACGCTTCTGGCTCCAGGCCTGCTCGGCAACTGGGCCGATGCACCGCTCTACAACCGGGATCTCGAAAAAGCGCAGGCGCTGCTGGCCGAAACCGGCCTGACCGGCCTGACCTTCAGCTTCACCTGCCTCAACGACGCCACCTCGCTTGCCGTGGCCCAGATCGCCCAAGCCAATCTTGCCGAAGTCGGCATCACGCTCAACATCAACCCGATGGATTCCGGCGCCTATTGGGCGCTCGGCGCCGACAATGCCAGCAAGGATCTCGAACTCACGCTCATACCCTACACCTCCAAATTCGATCCGAGCTTCCAGACACAATGGTTCCTTGGCAGCCAGGTCGGTCTGTGGAACTGGCAGCACTGGAACAGTCCCGAGTTTGACAACCTGCACCAGCAAGGCGTGGAAACGCTGGAGAAGGCCCAGCGAGAGGCAATCTATATCGAGATGCAGAAGCTGCTCGACGAATCCGCGTCCTGCATCTGGATCACCCATGGCCGGAATTTCTTTGTCGATGCGTCGTGGCTAACGCCGATGCTCCTGCCGAATGGCAAGGACTGGCAGTTCGAGTACTTCGACAGAGCGTGAGCCAACAATGATGTAGGTCGATCAAGCCGGGGAACCTTGGGGGAGGGGAAACAGATGATCAAAGCGCAGCGGACGGCCGCGTTCATCGCATCGCGCCTCGTGTCGGTCGTGCTGACCATTGCCGGCGCCACCCTTCTACTGTTCCTGATGATGCGTCTTGTCCCGGGAGACTTCGCGTCCGTGATGCTTGGTCCGCGGGCGACGCCTGAGCTTCGCGTTCAAATCACGCAGGCCATGGGCCTCGACCGTAGCATCCCGGAGCAGCTCTGGCTGTTCTTCAGCCGCATCGCCACCGGCGATTTCGGCGTCGATGTCGTATCGAATCGGCCGATCCTCGATATCGTGATGGATGTGATCCCCAACACCTTGGCGCTGGCCTTCAGCGCGCTGGCGCTGGCGTTGCTCGTCGGCATTCCGATCGGCGTGATCGCGGCGCTGAAGCCGGGTTCGTGGCTGGATAGCGGCCTGGCCCTGCTGTCCATTTCCTTCATCACGACACCTACTCTCGTGGTGTCGGTCGCCCTCTTTCTCGTCTTCGCCATCGGCCTGCATTGGTTGCCCGTGGCGGGGGCCGGAGAACCGGGCGACACGTTCGACCAACTACGGCATTTGATCCTGCCGAGCGTGGCACTGGCACTTGGCTGGATCGGCTACATCTCGCGGCTTGTCCGCGCTTCCTTGCTCGACACCCTGGCGGAACTTCACGTGCGGACCCTCCGCGCCTACGGCGTGTCGGAATACCGCATCGTCGGATTGTATTCCCTGAAGCTCGCGCTGGTGCCGATCGTGTCGATCCTCGGCATCGGCCTGGGCGAATTGATCGGCAGTTCGGTTGTGGTGGAGATCATCTTCGCCCGTCCTGGCATCGGAAGCCTGATCTTCAACTCCATCGCGCAGCGCAATTATCCGATTGTGCAGGCTTGCGTGGTGTTCATCGTCACCTTTTACATCATCGCCAATCTGGTGGTCGACATGATCAACGCACTGCTCGACCCTCGCATTGCGGCGGGTCGCGGGTGATGGGGTCTTTCACGACACTGAAACGCATCTGTTCGGAGCGCGATGGCAGGCTCGGCCTCGTTTTTACGCTCGTCATCCTCATATTCGCGATCGTCGGGCCACTGGTCAGTCCCGACCCCAATCTCATCGACGTCAAAGCCCGCTTCGCGCCACCGGGAGCGGCGCATCTTTTGGGAACCGACAACCTGGGGCGCGATCTTGTTGCGCGCACATCCGCCGGCACACGCTATGCGCTCGCGCTGGCAGCGATGATCGTCGTCATCTCCTCGGTCGTCGGATCGCTGATCGGCGTCGTAGCGGCTGTTGCCGGTCCTCGGATCGACCGGGTGATTACCGGTGTCTTCGACATCGTCAACGCATTTCCACCGCTCATCCTGGCATTCGCCCTCATCGCCCTCTACGGCAAGGGACCAATCACCTTTGTGCTCCTGGTCACAGTCGTCTTCATCCCGCAGTTTGGCAGGATGGCGCGGGCGCGGGCGCAAAGCCTGCGGAGCCTGAGCTTCATCGAGGCCGAGCGCATGCTGGCCGTGCACCCCGCCACCATCGTGGCCCGGCACTATTTGCCCAATGTCGCCGGTCCCATCATCGTGCTGGCCAGCATGAACCTGCCCGTCGTCATCGCCTTCGAGGCATCGCTCTCGTTCCTCGGCTTCGGCGTGCAACCGCCGAAATCCTCGCTCGGCACGTTGATCAAGGATGGCTTCGTGTCGATCAACCAATCCTGGTGGCCCATCATCGCGGCCTCGCTGGTCCTGGCGATCGCAACGCTCGGCGCAACCCTCCTCGGGGAAGCACTGCGGCGGGTGATCGACCCCAAAACGACAGGAGCGCGCTGATGGCGATCTCGGTGCGCAATCTGTCGGTCGACTATAATCTGTCCCATGTTACCGCGCATGCGTTGCGCGATATCTCGCTGGAGATCGGCAAGGGCGAGATACTCGGTCTCGTTGGCGAATCCGGCAGCGGAAAATCGACCGTCGCCTTCGCATTGATGGGCCTGCTCGCCAACAATGCAAAGGTTACGTCAGGCACCGCTACTATCGGCGGCAGGAGCTATGACCTGACACAGCGCGACGCCACGGCTCCACTGCGGGGACGCGGCATGGCGATGATCTTCCAGGATCCGATGCTGTCGCTCAATCCGGTGTTCACCGTCGGCACACAGCTCTGCGAAGTCCTTCGCCGGCGGTTGCCGGGTGGTGACCGCAAGACGCATGTCGCCATGGCCGAGGAGGCGCTGGCAAAGGTCAAGCTGAGCGACCCGAAGCGGCGGATGGGCCAGTACCCTCACGAATTGTCCGGTGGCATGCGTCAGCGCGTGGTGATCGCCATGGCGCTTTTGTCCGAGCCGGTGCTGCTGATCGCCGACGAGCCGACGACGGCGCTCGACGTCACGGTCGAAGCGCAGATCATGCGCGAGATCGTCAGCCTGCGAGACCGCATAGGCTGCGCGGTGCTTCTGATCACCCACAGTCTTGGGCTCGTCACCGAATATTGCGACCGCATATCGGTACTTTATGCCGGCGAACGGCTGGAGCACGGCACGGTCAAGCAAGTCCAGCAGCAGCCCGGTCATCCCTACACGCGCATGCTCTTTGACTGCGAGGTCGCAATCGATCGCCAGCGCGCCGTCAACGTCACCGAAAACCGCTTTACCGTCATCCCCGGGGAATTGCCTGACCCGTTCCGGCGTCCATCCGGTTGCATCTTCAACGGCCGCTGCGATGTCTCGTTCGAGGCGTGCGCGACGACTGTTCCGGACGAATTTGCGGTCGGTGACGCAGCGGACCACGGCGCGCGCTGTCTCTTGCTGGCGGGTTCATGATGGATGCCATCTCGATCAGCAAGGCGAGATTGCGTTTTGGCCAGACCATCGCTCTCGACGATGTATCCCTCGCCATTCCGCAAGGCACGTGTTTCGGCATTGTCGGCGAGTCCGGTTCCGGAAAGACGACGCTGATGCGGGCCATTCTCGGGTTGCAGAAGCTCGACCAGGGCGATGTCTGCATTCTGGGCATGCCGCTGTCGCATAGCCGCGCCGCGCTGAAGAAGAGGGCGCGTGTCTTGCAGCCGATCTTCCAGGACCCGGCGGCATCCCTTTCCCCGCGCAGTCGCATCCGCACGCTGATGGGCGAAGTCGCCACGGTCTTGAACGAACCGCTGGCGGTGACATACGAGCGCCTTGGCGTCATCTTGAACCGGCTTGGCCTGCCGAAAGGCATCCTCGACAAATACCCTCACGAGATCAGCGGCGGTCAGGCTCGGCGGGTGGCCATCGCGCGTGCGCTGCTCATGAAACCGTCCATCCTGATCGCCGATGAGCCGACCGCCGGCCTGGACGTTTCCGTTCAGGGCGACTTGCTCAATCTCTTGCAGGACATCAGGCAGTCGGAAAACATGACGCTTGTCGTCATCAGTCACAATCTGGCGGTTGTTCGGTTGATCGCTGAAAACGCTGTCGTGATGCGTGCTGGAAAAGCGGTCGAGAGCGGCGATGTAGCCTCGATGTTTCAATCGCCACGAGACGCTTACACGCGCGAGCTTCTTTCAGCCTGGCCGCGCCTGCGCGTCGAATAAGAAATTTCCCCACATGGGCAACACCAGCCGCCCCGAGTCTCCTTCAGGCTGGATAAAAGTTTTAGGGGCAACGTCAGCTTGAATCCTGTCGGGCAAGCCAGCTTTTTGGTATGATCGGGAGCTGTGCTTTGCGCTCGGACTGGCCAAGTGGGCGTACCAAATGCCCGCTTCTCGGCCGACCCTATCGGACAGACAGAGCCGTATTGGGCCGTGCCACGGCCGGGGATGCTGCCGCTCCCTGCGCCGGACTGGCCATGTCGGGGAAGTTCGGCTAGCTTTCCCTCATCCGAAACATTCCGGTGAACCTTTTTGCGGCCAACAACGACCAAGCAGACAGGAGCCCGGCGGTTGCACCGGCCATGAACATCGCATCAGACCCCATGTCCGATCGTGATCTCGTGAGCCGCGTCGCAAACGGCGACCGCGCCGCTTTGCGGCTCCTGTTCACGCGCCACCACGCACGGGTCTACCGTTTCGTGGCGCGCCAGACGGGGTCGGAAGCCATGGCGGATGACGTTGCCAATGAAGTGTTTCTGGAGTTGTGGCGCAAGGCGCCGCAGTTCGAAGGCCGTTCGGAAGTCTCGACCTGGCTGCTCGGCATCGCCCGCTTCAAGGCGCTGTCGTCGCTGCGCAAGCGCAAGGAAGACTGGCTTGACGACGACGATGCCGCCGCAGTGCCCGACGGCTCGGACACGCCCGAAGTGGTGACGATGAAGCTGGACAAGGGCGCCGCCCTGCGCCGTTTCGTCGACGCGCTGGCCGAGGAGCACCGCACCGTCATCGACCTCGCCTATTATCACGGCAAGTCGGTGACTGAGATCGGCGAGGTGCTCGACATTCCGGTGGCGACGGTGAAGACGCGGATGTTTTATGCCCGCAAGAAACTCGGCGAAGCCCTGAAGGCTGCCGGATACGACAGGGGCTGGCCATGAGCGCTGCCGAAAAGATGTCCCGCCGCGACGAGATCGAAACGCTGCTGCCGTTCTACCTGAACGGCACGCTGGAAGGCGCCGAACTGGCGACCGTCGAGGACTGGCTCGCCAGCGATCCGGCCGCGCCCGCAGCCCTCGAGGCAGCCGAGGCCGAATTCTCAGGCACGATGGCGTCCAACGAGGCGATCCGCCCGCCGGCCGATGCGCTGAGCCGCTTCTCCAGGCTGCTCGATGCCGAGGCCGGGCCGGTCCGCGAGCCGCAGGCGCAGTCGCTGCTGACGCGTGCCTGGGAGCGCTTCATGGGCGTGCCCGTGGGCGTCGCCTGGGCCGCGGCGGCAGCATTGCTGGCCTTCATCGTCGTGCAGGGCGTGGTGGCGCCTTCGGGCACCGGTTCCGACATCCAGGTCGCCGGCACCGGCGCGGAGCAGTCGAAGCTGCCTTTCGCGCTGGTTACCTTCAAGCCTGACGCCAGGATGGCCGACATTGCCGCGCTGCTCGGCGACAACGGTGCGGCGATCATCGATGGCCCGACGGCCAGCGGCGTCTTCCGCATCGCCATTCCTGCCGAAACTGTCGCCGACTACGATCGCATCGTCGGCCTGATCGCGGCGGCACCCTTTGCCGATACGGTGACAGCGGGAAGGAAGCCTGCGGGATGACGCTGCCGAGGCGAGTTGCAGGGTTGATGCTGGCGGCGACATTGTTCGCCGCCACGCCTGCATTTGCCCAGACCAACGATCCCAGCCTGACGCCGCAGCAGCTCGACTGCCTCAGCCGAACGACGGCGGCGACGGCTGCTGAATGCCTGCAACCCGGCGCGCAGCCGACGCCGGGCGGTCCGGGTTCCGGCGGCGAAATCCCGCCCCGGGCGGTCGGCCTGCCCGAACTGCTGGTCGACCTTTTTCCCAATCCCGGCGACTTTCCCGGTGTCGCATCCGGGGGGCAGCCAGCGACGCCGGTGCCGACGCCCAATCCGCTCCGCGACCCGGCCGCCGCAAGCCCGGATCCGTCAGGTGGCGGCGCGCAGGCGGGTGGTGGTCAGCCGACACCGCCGCCGCCTGATGTGCCACCACCCGGAACCGCGATTACCGCGCCGCCGCGCGCGATCTCGGGTGCCTTCGTGCCCGACGAAGTGCTGGTCACCGTCGATGGCGGCGCGCCGGTCGCGCAAGCTGTCGCTGCCGCCTATGGCCTGGAAATCCGCTCGCAGCGTCTGTCGGCCCTGCTCGGCACCAGCCTTGTCCGCTACGGCATTCCCGACGGTCGCCCGGTCGGTACGGTGCTTGCGCAGCTTGCCGGCGATGGCCGCACCACGACACGCGAACCCAACCACATCTACGAACTGCAGCAGGCGGCGGCAGGGCCCAATTTCGCCTTCCAGCGCATCGCGCTCGACGAGGCCGCCGCCAATGGCGAGAACGTCAGCATAGCGGTCATCGACACCGCCATCGACGACACTCACCCGGCGCTGAAGGGCGTCGTCGCCGGCAGCTTCGACGCCATGCCGGGGGTGACGGTCACCGCCCGCGACCACGCCACCTCGGTCGCCGGTCTGATCGCCGGCACGGGACCGTTCAAGGGCATGGCGCCGGGCTCGAAGATCTTCCATGCCCGCGCCTTCGAAGGCGGCAAGTCGAACATGGAGATCATTCTCAACGCGCTCGACTGGGCAGCCGAGCAGAATGTCCAGATCGTCAACATGAGCTTCGTCGGGCCCAAGAACGCATTGCTGGAGCAGGCCAGCCGCGGCGCCCGCGCCCGCGGCATGATCCTCGTCGCTGCCGCCGGCAACAATGGCCCCGGTGCGCCCTATGGCTACCCCGCCGCCTACAAGGGCGTCATCGCGGTAACGGCCACCGATGCCAAGGACGCGTTGATGAAGCAGGCGAATCGCGGGCCCTACGTCTACATCTCCGCCCCCGGCGTCGACGTCATGGCCCCGGTCGGCGGCGGCACGGACTTGGTGACGGGCACCTCGTTTGCCGCAGCAGTGGTCAGCGGCGCGATTGCCAATTTGTTGCACAACGAGCCAGGCCGCTCTGCAGAATCGATCGAAAAGGCACTCGCCGCCACTGCCACCGATCTCGGCGACAAGGGCCGCGACACCGATTTCGGTTTTGGCCTGATCAACACCAAGGCTGCCGAGGCCGTGAAGGAGTAGGGCCGGCACCGTCCGTCACAGCGGAACATAGAGTTCTGGTGAGCAAGTTGGACCGAGCGGCGTCGTAACGACGGCTTCCAACCGGTTGCGTCCTCAATAAGTTTAGTGAAGCAGCGCGTTGGCCAAAAACCGTGGATAGGTTCTTCGACACTCTATTGCGATTTCGAGGGAAGGCGCGACGGCGGGCGGTATACACCTGCATGTTTGGCTATTCGGAGACATTTGCCGATAGATATTTCAAGCGGGATGGCAAGACCGACTTCATTTGCTTCACTGATGACCGGTCTTTGAAATCCAGTCTGTGGCAGTTCAAATACGTCGACTCGAGCAAGCTTGGCCCGGTTCGAACATCCAAAATGGTGAAGCTTCTACCGCATCGCTTTGTCGGCGGTTACGCGGCGAGCTTGTATTTCGACAATACTGTCGAGCCAAAAGTCCCCGCCGAGGGCTTTTTCCAACTGCTGGATGCAACTCCAGAGCCGATGCTGTGCTTCCGCCACCCCGAGCGAAGCTGCGTGTACGACGAGGCTGAGGTTGTGACCGCCTTGGGTCTGGACGATCCTTCCACGATCGCCGCGCAAATGGATCATTATCGCGCCCTCGGGTATCCGGTCGGCGCGGGGCTCATTACGGCGACGATAATGCTAAGACGACACAACAATGCGGCCCTCGTTACCGTAATGGAGAGCTGGGCTGCCGAGGTGAAAAGATGGTCATATCGTGACCAGCTCTCGTTCAACGTCGTTGCCTGGCGGCACAGGTTCCAACCTGCCTATCTCACGGGCACGCCACATGAAAATGAACTATTTGACTGGCCACGCATAAGCGGCCATCGGCTGCCTCGTGGGTTTCGCGACGAAGTCTATCTAAAATTGAACCCTGACGTTGCAGCCGCAGGCATGAACCCAAGAAAACACTACATCGAAGCAGGATTTGCAGAGGGCCGGCGCTGGAACTAGGCGCTCCCCAAACTTCGACCAGCTAGTCGATACGGAGACCTACTCCGCCTTGCCTTCCTCTTCGAATGTCACCGCGACATCGGCATTGGCCGACAGCCGCACCTTGTTGCCCTCGGTCTCCGCAACGAGCGCGGTGGAGATGTAGTGATGGTGGCCGCGATGGCTGCCTTCGCCGCTGTCCCTTTTCGTGAGCTTGATGCGCCCGTTCTCGACCTTGTCGACGGTGCCGATATGCACGCCGTCGGCGCCGATGACTTCCATATGCTCGCGAATTGCTGTGCTGGCTGACACGACCGTTCTCCTTGTCTGGGATTGGCAAACGAAAACGCGCTCAGCCTCGATTGGATGCAAGGCCCGAGGCCGTCGCAGCGGAATTCGCATTTCTTATTGCAAACGATTTGCAATTGCATTGACAGGCGACCCGGCTGCCACTAGGTAAGGCATCGTATCTGCCGCCCATCGGGCGCGTATTCTCGAACGGGATATCCATGACAGCGCTACGCACCACCTTCGCCGCCATCGCCATGCTCGCGGCCATGCTCGGGCTATCGGCCTGCTCCCAGGACAGCGAAGCCGGCGGCAAGATGAAGGTGGTGACCACCTTCACGGTGATCGCCGACATCGCCCGCAACGTCGCCGGCGACGCAGCCGAGGTGGAATCGATCACCAAGCCGAACGCCGAGATCCACAACTACCAGCCGACGCCGGGCGACATCCTGCGCGCCCAGAAGGCCGATCTCGTGCTGTGGAACGGGCTGAACCTCGAACTGTGGTTCGAAAAGTTCTTTGAAAACCTTGATGGCGTGGCGCAGGCCGTCGTCTCCGATGGCGTAAGCCCGATGGGCATCGCCGAAGGCCCCTACACCGGCAAGCCCAACCCGCATGCCTGGATGTCGCCCGAGGCGGCGCTCATCTATGTCGAGAACATCCGCAAGGCCTTCGCCGAGAAGGATCCTGCCAATGCCGAGGTCTATGCCAGGAACGCGGCCGCCTATTCGGAGAAGATCAAGGCAACGGTCGCGCCGATCCACAAGGCCATCGAGACCATCCCCGCCGAGCGCCGTTGGCTCGCCACCAGCGAAGGCGCGTTTTCCTATCTCGCCCGCGATTTCGGCTTGAAGGAGGTCTATCTTTGGCCGATCAATGCCGACCAGCAAGGTACGCCCCAGCAGGTGCGCAAGGTGATCGACCTCGTCAAGGCCAACAGCATTCCGGCCATGTTCAGCGAAAGCACGGTGTCGTCGAAGCCGGCCGAGCAGGTCGCGCGGGAAACGGGCGCCAAGTATGGCGGTGTGCTCTATGTCGACTCGCTGAGCGACGAAGGCGGCCCGGTGCCGACCTATCTCGACCTGCTCAGCGTCACCACCCAGACCATCGTCAAGGGACTTTCCCAATGAACGTTCCGCTGAAGGGGCGCCCCGCGGCCCAGGCTCAGGCCGGCGACGGCCTCAGCGTCGACAACATCTCGGTGACCTACCGCAACGGGCACACGGCCCTGCGCAACGCCTCCTTTTCCATTCCGCGCGGCACGATCACAGCGCTTGTCGGCGTCAACGGCAGCGGCAAGTCGACCCTGTTCAAGTCGATCATGGGCTTCGTGCCGCTTGCCACCGGCAGCGTTTCGATCCTGGGCCAGCCGGCCCGCGAGGCGCTGAAGAAAAACCTCGTCGCCTATGTGCCGCAGAGCGAGGACGTCGACTGGAACTTTCCGGTGCTGGTCGAAGACGTGGTGATGATGGGCCGCTACGGCCACATGAATTTCCTGCGCATGACGCGCAGTATTGACCGCGAGGCGGTGGACGCGGCACTTGAACGCGTCGGCATGGCCGACTTCCGCAAGCGCCAGATCGGCGAGCTCTCGGGCGGACAGAAAAAGCGCGTGTTCCTGGCGCGGGCGCTGGCGCAGGAGGGCGAACTGATCCTGCTCGACGAACCCTTCACCGGCGTCGACGTGCGCACCGAAGAAGCGATCATCGCGCTTTTGCAGGGCTTGCGCGACGAAGGCCGGGTGATGCTGGTGTCGACGCACAACCTGGGCTCCGTGCCGCGCTTCTGCGACCGCGCCGTTCTGGTCAATCGCACCGTTCTCGCCTCCGGGCTGACGGCCGAAACCTTCACCAAGGCCAATCTCGAAAAGGCCTTTGGCGGCGTGTTGCGCCAGTTCATCCTGGGCGGCGCCGAGCTGCATCAGGACGCCGCCGACAAGCGTCAGGTGACAGTGCTGACCGACGACGAGCGACCCTTCGTCATCTATGGCGACGGCAACGGCAACGACGGTGCGGCCAAGAAGGGCGGGCGCAAGAAATGATCGCCATGCTCAGCGAGCCGTTCGGCTATGGCTACATGCTCAACGCGATGTGGGTGTCGGCGCTGGTCGGCGGCGTCTGCGCCTTCCTCTCGGCCTATCTGATGCTCAAGGGCTGGTCCCTGATCGGCGACGCGCTCTCGCATTCGATCGTGCCGGGCGTTGCCGGCGCCTACATGCTCGGCCTGCCGTTTGCGCTTGGCGCCTTCCTTTCGGGCGGGCTTGCGGCCGGCGCCATGCTGTTCCTCAACCAGCGCACCAAGCTCAGGGAAGACGCCATCATCGGCCTGATCTTCACCTCGTTCTTCGGGCTCGGCCTGTTCATGATCTCGCTGTCGCCGGCCTCGGTGAACATCCAGACCATCGTGCTCGGCAACATCCTGGCAGTGACGCCGGCGGACACGCTTCAGCTGGCGCTGATCGGCGGCATTTCGCTGGCCATCCTGCTCGCCAAGTGGAAGGACCTGATGGTCGCTTTCTTCGACGAGAACCATGCGCGCTCGATCGGGCTCAACCCCGACATGCTCAAGGTGCTGTTCTTCATGCTGCTGTCGGCCTCGACGGTGGCGGCACTGCAGACGGTGGGCGCCTTCCTGGTCATCGCCATGGTGGTGACGCCGGGGGCGACGGCCTATCTTCTGACCGACCGCTTTCCCCGGCTGATCGTGATCAGCGTTGCGATCGGCTCGATCACCAGCTTTGTCGGCGCCTATGCCAGCTATTTCCTCGACGGCGCCACCGGCGGCATCATCGTGGTGGCCCAGACGCTGATCTTCCTGATGGCGTTTGTCTTTGCGCCGAAGCACGGCATGCTGGCCGCGCGGCGGCGGGCGCGGGTCGAACTGGAGGCGGGAGCATGATCGAAACCCTCGCGCTCCCCTTCGCCTTTCCGTTCATGCAGCAGGCGTTCGCCATCTCGCTGCTGGTGGCGGTGCCGATGGCGCTGCTGTCGTGCTTCCTGGTGCTCAAGGGCTGGTCGCTGATGGGCGATGCCATCAGCCATGCCGTGCTGCCCGGCGTCGTGCTCGCTTATATCGCCGGCATCCCGCTGGCCATCGGCGCCTTCGCCGCCGGCATGACCTGTGCCCTGGCGACCGGCTATCTCAAGCAGAACAGCCGGGTCAAGGAAGACACGGTCATGGGCATCGTCTTTTCCGGCATGTTCGGCTTTGGCATCGTGCTCTACACCAAGATCCAGACCGACGTGCATCTCGACCACATCTTGTTCGGCGACATGCTGGGCGTCAGTTGGTCCGATGTCGGCCAGACCGCGGTGATCGCTCTGATCGCCACCGGGGCCATCGGCATCTTCCGCCGCGACCTGCTGTTGCATGCCTTCGACCCGCAGCATGCGCAGGCCATCGGCCTGCCGGTCAGGCTGCTGCATTACGGGCTGTTGACCGTGCTGTCGCTGACCATCGTCGGTGCGCTGAAAGCTGTCGGCATCATCATCGCGATCGCCATGCTGATCGCGCCGGGCGCAATTGCCTATCTACTCACCGACCGCTTCGAGCGCATGCTCATGGTGTCGGTGCTGGTGGCGGTAGCGTGCTCATTCGCAGGCGTCTACCTCAGCTTCTTCATCGACAGCGCGCCGGCACCGACCATCGTGCTGCTGATGAGCCTGACCTTTGTCGTTGCCTTCTTCATATCGAGGCGCCGGACAGCGCTTCGGGAGCGACAGGTGGTGGTGGCGGATTGAGCCCTCTGCCCTCCCCACAAGGGGGAGGGTGAAGAGCGTCACGCGGCTGCCGCCGCCAATCTGCGGCGGGCAAACGAATGGCCTTCGCTGTCGAAGATATGCAACTCGTCGGGGCTGGCGGCGAGCCGGATCTTCGCACCGCGCTTGACCTCGACATTGCCCGGAAGCTTGGCCACCAGCGGCTGGTCGGCGCGGCCGATGTCGATATAGACGAGCTGGACCTCGCCGAGCTGCTCGACATAGTCGACGAGCCCCTCGAACAGGTAGTCGTCGCCGGTCGCGACATAGAGGTCCTCGGGCCGCACGCCGAAGCTCACTGCCTTGCCTTGGGCATCAGTGGGTGTCGCCACCGGCACCGGGGTCTTGTGGCCGCCGACATGGCTGACCAGGCTGGTCTCACCGGCCCGCTCGATGGTGCCGCCAACGATGTTCATCGCCGGCGAGCCGATGAACTGGGCGACAAACAGATTGCCGGGGTGCTTGTAGAGTTCCATCGGCGTGCCGACCTGCTCGATGCGGCCGTCCTTGAGCACGACGATACGGTCGGCCAGCGTCATCGCCTCGACCTGGTCGTGGGTGACATAGATCATCGTCGTGTTGGGCATCGACTCCTTGAGCTTGGCGATCTCGATGCGGGTGGCGACGCGCAGCGCTGCGTCGAGGTTCGACAGCGGTTCGTCGAACAGGAAGACCTTGGGGTTGCGCACGATGGCGCGGCCGATGGCGACGCGCTGGCGCTGGCCGCCCGACATCGCCTTGGGCAGCCGGTCGAGATACTTGGTCAACTGCAGGATCTCGGCGGCGGCGCGCACGCGCTTGTCGATCTCGGCCTTGCTTTCCTTGGCGATCTTCATGCCGAAGGCCATGTTGTCGTAGACGGTCATGTGCGGGTAGAGCGCGTAGGACTGGAACACCATGGCGATGCCGCGCTTGGATGGCGGGATGTCGTTGACCTTCTCGCCGGCGATCTCCAGCGTGCCGCCGGTGATCTCCTCGAGCCCGGCGATAGAGCGCAGCAGCGTCGACTTTCCGCAGCCCGAGGGGCCGACGAAGACGATGAACTCACCCGATTTGATGTCGAGATCGATGCCGTGGAGAATGTGCAGATTGCCGTATGATTTCTTGACGTCCCTGAGCGTTAGATCGGCCATGGTTTCCTCCCAGATTTCTGTCAGCGTCGGTCAGGCGAAGCGCCCGAACCAGGCGCCGTAGCTGCCGAGCCGGACTGCGCCGGCGTCTGCCTTTCCATCAAGTCCGTGTCCCGCCAAAGGCTGCAGGCCCCTGCCTCCGAGATCGACCGTGGCCGGTGCGCTGCCGAGATTGAAGACGCAGACGATCTCCTCGTTGCCCTCGCGGCGGCTGAAGGCCACCGTGTCGCCCTGTGTGTCGAGGAACGAGATGTCGCCCTTGGCAAGTGCGGGATGCGACCGGCGGAACGAGAGAAACCGGCGGTAATGTTCGAGCAGCGAGGCGGCGTCGCCTTCCTGCGTGTCGACCGCCTTGGCCAGATGGTCTGCCGGCGCCGGCAGCCACGGCTTGGCCTTGGAGAAGCCACCATTGGCAGCGTCCTTGTTCCACACCATCGGCGTGCGGCAGCCGTCGCGGCCCTTGAACTCCGGCCAGAAACGGATGCCATAGGGGTCCTGCAGATCCTCGAAGGCAAGACTGGCTTCAGTCAGGCCGAGCTCTTCGCCCTGGTAGATGCAGACCGAACCGCGCAGCGACATCAGCAGCGCCGAGACGACCTTGAGATAGGCGGTGCGGTCGGCCTCGCCCATGCCCCAGCGCGAAGCGTGGCGGACGACGTCGTGGTTGGAGAAGGCCCAGCACGACCAGCCGTCGCTGGCGGCCTTGCCGAAGTCCTCGAGCACCGTGCGCACCTTGGCGGCAGAGATCTTCTCCGGCGCCAGGAAGTCGAAGGCGTAGCACATCTGCACCTTGTCGCCGCCGGCGGTGTAGGACGCGACGACCTCGAGCCCGCGCTGGGAATCGCCGACCTCGCCAACCGCCGCTGCGGCAGGGTACTCGTCGAGCACGGCGCGGAAGCGGGCGAGGAATTCAAGGTTCTCCGGCCGGCTCTTGTCGTAGATGTGGTCCTGGAAATTGTAGGGGTTCACCGCCGGTGCGGTCTGGTCGTTGCGCTCCTCCGGCGGCAGCGCGGGATTGTCCTCCAGCCCGGCCGAGTGGAAGTAGAAGTTGATGGTGTCGAGGCGGAAGCCGTCGACGCCGCGGTCGAGCCAGAACCGGGTGACGTCAAGCAGCGCGTCCTGGACGTCGCGGTTGTGGAAGTTGAGGTCGGGCTGTTCGGACAGGAAATTGTGCAGGTAATACTGCATGCGCCTGGTGTCCCACTGCCAGGCCGAGCCGCCGAAGATCGACAGCCAGTTGTTGGGCGGGCTGCCGTCTGGCTTGGCGTCGGCCCAGACGTACCAGTCTGCTTTGGCGTTGTCGCGGCTCGCCCGGCTTTCTTTGAACCAGGGATGCAGGTCGGAGGTGTGCGAGATGACGCCGTCGATCATCACCTTGAGGCCGAGCCGGTGCGCTTCCGCGATCATCGCGTCAAAGTCGGCCAGCGTGCCGAACATCGGGTCGATGTCGAGATAATCCGAGATATCGTAGCCGAAATCCTTCATCGGCGACTTGAAGAAGGGCGAGATCCATACGGCGTCCGCGCCGAGGTCGGCGATGTGCGGCAGCCGCGAGATGATGCCCTTCAAGTCGCCGATGCCGTCGCCGTTGGAGTCCTGGAAGCTGCGAGGGTAGATCTGGTAGATCACCGCCCCCCGCCACCAGTCGCGATCCGCAGCGGGAGCGGGGTTTTCGATCTTGCGCATTGCGGCCTGCATGGAGCTAGCCTCCCTTGACTGAGCCCGCGAGCAGCCCGCGGACGAAATAACGTTGGAGCGAGAAGAACACGATCAGCGGCACGATGATGGTGACGAAGGCCGAGGTGGTGAGGATTTCCCAGTCGCCGCCGCGCGAGCCGAGCAGGGCGTTGAGCTTGCCGGTCAGCACCAACTGGTCGGAGCCGGAGCCCAGGAACACCATCGCCACCAGAAGGTCGTTCCAGACCCACAGGAACTGGAAGATGGCGAAGGAGGCGAGCACCGGGAAGGACAGCGGCAGCACGATCTTGACGAAGATCTCGAAGTCGCTGGCGCCGTCGATGCGGGCCGACTCCATGATCTCGCGCGGCAGGCCGGCGATGTAGCTGCGCAACAGGTAGATGGCGAAGGGCAGGCCGAAGCCTGTATGCGCCAACCATATGCCGAGATAGGTCTTGGCCGGCACGCCGAAGAACAGCCCGACACCGTTGTAGAGCTTGAGCAGTGGGATGAGCGACATCTGCAGCGGCACGACGAGCAGGCCGATGATGACGGCGATCAGCAGCGCGCGGCCTGGAAATCGCATCCAGGCCAGCGCATAGGCGGCATAGGCCGCGATCAGGATCGGGATGATGGTCGCGGGAATGGTGACCGTCAGCGAGTTGATGAAGGAGCGGCCGATGCCCTCGGAAAACAGCACCGTCTGGTAGTTGTCGGTGGTGAAGCGCGGCGGCGCCGACGACGCGTAGTAGACGCGCTGGCCGCGGCCGCCCTCGAAGGCTTTGGGCGACTGCAGCACGAAGGAACCGTCGGCGTTGAGCTGCAGTGAGACGCCTTCGCCGAGATCGGCAACCGTGCCGGCTTCGTATTGCGTAGGCTGCTGCGCCTTGGTGCCGAAGGCGCTGATGTTGCGTGCCGGACCGTCGCCGAAGATGTTGCCCTCGATGACGAACTTGCCATCCTTTTCGATCTGGGCCGAAGCACCCGGCAGGCGGCCGGCTTCGGTCTGCGACGAGGTCGAAAGTGCTGTCCACCAGCCGGAGACGATGAGCTGGTCCTTGTCGCGCAGCGAACTGACCAGGATGCCGAGCGTCGGGATGGTCCAGATGGCGACGAAGACAAGCACTGCGATATGGACGCCGAAGCGGCCGAAGAAGGACTTTCCGCTTGCGCTGGCCATGTCAGTGACCTCCCCCGCCTTCGCGATTAGCCTGGCGGATGTTCCAGATCATGATCGGCACGACCGCGAGCATGATGATGACGGCGATCGCAGCACCGCGGCCGAAATCGCCGCCGCCGCGGAACATCCAGTCGAACATCAGGTTGGCCAGCACCTGGCTGTTCCACTGGCCGTTGGTCATCGTCAGCACGATGTCGAAGACCTTGAGCACGAGGATGGTGATGGTGGTCCAGACCACCGCGATGGTGCCCCAGATCTGCGGCACCATGATTTTCCAGAAGATCTGGAACGGGTTGGCGCCATCGATGACGGCGGCCTCGATTGTTTCCTCCGGGATGCCGCGCAGGGCCGAAGACAGGATGACCATGGCAAAGCCGGTCTGGATCCAGATCAGGATCACCATCAGGAAGAAGTTGTTCCAGAACGGCGTCGAGATCCACACCTGCGGATTGCCGCCGAGATACTGCACGGCCGCGTTCAGGATGCCGATCTGGGTCTGGCCTTCGGCGCGGTATTCGTAGACGAATTTCCAGATAACGCTGGCGCCGACGAACGAGATGGCGAGCGGCAGGAACACCAGGCTCTTGGCGATGTTGCCCCACCAGATCTTGTCGGTGAGCACCGCGATGATCAGGCCGAAGAAAGTGCAGGCGGCCGGCACGACCGCGAGCCACAGCAGGTTGTTGAAGATTGAATTTCGAAATTCGCGGTCGCCGAAAGCCCAGCTGTAATTGGCGAGGCCGACGAAATTCTGGCCGGTGCGGTCCATGACGGAGAGCCTCAGCGTTTCGATCACCGGGTAGACGAGATAGACGGTGACGATCAGCATCGCCGGACCGACGAACAGCCACGGCCGGATCAGGCCCTGGCGGCGCAGATTGTCGACAGCGGCAGCACCCGAGACGCCGCGCGAAGGAAAGACCGCGTCGAGGATCTTGTTGGCGCCCCAGTAGTAGACGACGCAGCCGCCGACGCCGATGATGATTGTGAAAATGGCCGAAAGTATCTGTGCCGTCATGGGATCATCCCCCTGGGATCAGGCTGACATCGCTCAGAATTACGAATGGAAAAGCCGGGGCGTCCGGACCCGGGCCAACCAGCCCGGATCACAACTCGCATGGACGTCCGCGGGGCGCGCGCTACTTGATCGCGTCCCAGCTCTTCTGGATGTCGGCGGCGACATCGGCCGCAGGCTTGCCGCCGACGAGGTCGATCATGCCGGTCCAGAAGGCGCCGGCGCCGATCTTGCCCGGCATCAGGTCGGAACCGTCGAAGCGGAAGGTCGAGGCGTTGACCAGGATGTCGCCCTGCTTCTTCAGCGCTTCGTTGCCATAGGCTTCCTTGTTCGCCGTCTTGAGCGGGGTCAGGAAGCCCGACTGGGCCATCCAGACCTCGTGGGCCAGCGGCATCTTCAGGAAATCGATGAAGGCGCGCGCGGCCTTGGAGTCCTTGGCGATGGTGAACAGCGTTCCGCCGCCGAGCACCGGATTGCCGAGCTCTGGCTTGGCGGCCATCGGCGGCAGGTAGAAGAAGTCGGCATCCTCGCCGAGCTTGGTGCCTTCAGGGAAGAAGGACGAGATGAACGACGCCTGGCGGTGCAGGTAGCACTTCGGCGGCACCGCAAAGAGGCCCTTCGGGCTGTCGCGGAAGTCGGTTGCGGCGACCGCCGCCTTGCCCCCGTCGACATATTTGTCGTTGGTGGCGATCTTGGCGAAGATGTCGAGCGCGCCGACCACGGCCGGATCGTTGAACGGAATCTCGTTCCGGGTCCACTTGTCATAAACGTCGGGCGCCTGGGTGCGCAGCATGATGTCTTCGACCCAGTCGGTCGCCGGCCAGCCGGTGGCGCCGCCCGAGCCCAGGCCGATGCACCACGGTACGCCGCCATCGGCGACGATCTTGTCAGTCAGGGCCTGCATCTCTTCCCAGGTCTTGGGCACCTCATAGCCGGCTTCCTCGAAATTTTCCGGCACGTACCAGACCAGCGACTTCAGGTCGGCCTTGAACGGGAAGCCGTAGAAGCCGGGCTTGCCGTCCTTGTCCTTGTAGGTGCCGAGATCGACCCACGACTGGCCGGCACCGTAATTCTCCTTGACGAAGTTGGCGGTGCCCTCGTCCAGCGCGGTGAGCAGGCCCTTCGACGCCAGATCCTGGATCAGGCCGGGCTGCGGCAGGATGGCGATGTTGGGCGGGCTGCCGGCCTGCGTGTCGATGACGATCTGCTGCTCGTAGTTCTCGGACGACGAGTAGTTGATGGTGGCGCCGGTGGCCTCGCTGAAATATTCGAGCACCGAGCGGGCCAGGGCTTCGTCTTCGCCGCGCCACGGCCCGAAGATCGAGAGCGTCTCGCCCTTCAGGTCGACCTTCTTGAGTTCTTCGAAATTGGCCCAGGTGAAACGGGCGTCCTCGCCCGGCTTGAACTTCAGCTCCGCCGAGGCGGGCGCGCTCAGGGCGACGGCGGCCAGCGCCACGCCCAGTAACAGGGACTTCCTCATGGTCTTCCTCCCAGTGGATCGAAAACTCCGGACGGAACCTCCATTCCGTCCGCCTGCACCGCCCCGACTGTGCCTCAGACTTGCGCGAGCTGCAACTACACCGCACAACGGCATTTCAAAGCGCTTTGGCTGGCTTCATCACGCCACTGGAATCGAAAAGAGTCAAGAGCGCAGCCGAACTAATCGATTTAAATTTGCCTAGCATGTGCGGTGCAGCATGCTTTTTGGGCGTCGCAGCAGTAAATTCTGCTTCAAACCAAGCACCTGAGGGCCTAGTCTTGCCGGCGCGACACGGCTACTTGGTTCGGCGATCGGACCAGGCTGTATCTAAAGCGCTTTGGGAATCGGGGCCGAGGTGAACCTCAAGCAACTTTCGACCATGCTCCAGCTTTCGCAGACGACGGTGAGCCGTGCGCTCAACGGCTATCCCGAGGTCAACGAGGAAACGCGCCGCCGCGTGATGGAGGCGGCCAAGCGCCATGGCTACCGGCCCAACCCCAGCGCGCGCCGGCTGGCGACCGGCAAGGCCGGCATGATCGGCTACGTCATGCCGACGGGCGCCGCCGTCGACATCGATCCGCATTTCGTCGAGTTCCTGTCGGGCCTTGGCGATTACGCCCGCGGCCACGAGCTTGACCTGGTGCTGAGCCCGGCCGATGCCCAGGACGAGGAGACGACCTACCGGCGCATCGTCGCCAACAAGCAGGTCGACGCGCTCTACATCTCGGCGCCTCGCGCCGCCGACAGCCGCATTGCGCTCGCCCACCAGCTTGGCGTCCAGTTCATCGTCCATGGCCGCAGCGAGGGGCTGGACTTCGACTATCCCTACATCGACATCGACAATGAAGGCGCCTTTCACGACGCGACGCGGCTGCTGGTCCAACTCGGCCACAAGCGCATTGCCCTGATCAACGGCGACGACACCCAGACTTTTGCCATCTTCCGCGAGCGCGGCGTCAGGCGGGCGCTGTTGGAAAGCGGACTGGCGCTTGATCTCAGGCACATTCGCTCCGAGGTCATGATCGAGGAGAACGGCTATCGCGCCGCCCGCAGCCTGCTCGAAGCGTCCGACGCGCCGACGGCGATCGTCTGCTCCAGCCTGATCATGGCGCTGGGCGTGGTCAGGGCGGCGCGCGACCTCAATTTGTCGCTGCCCGGCGACCTGTCGCTGGTCAGCCATGACGACGTCTTTCCCTGGCTGAAGCCCGAGCATTTTTCGGTGCCTCTGACGACCACGCGCTCCTCCATCCGCGCCGCCGGCGCCCGTGTCGCCGAGCGGCTCGCCGCCCGCATCTCGGGGCTGGAGGACGGGGCCCGCGGCGAGGTCTGGCCGGTCGATCTCGTCGTGCGCGGTTCGATTGCGGGCGCACGCTAGCGGGCGCTGTTTCCACAGCGGGGCTGCTGTTGTCGCTGTTCATCTGGGGATGAACGCGTACATAATCTTTTGCAACTGGGTGTCATCTGGCACATAGTCGCGCCATGATGAAAACCGCAGCCAAGCCCGTTTCCAAGAAGCCCGACTATGAGAAGGCGTTGCGCAAGGCGGGCATCCGCATCACCCGGCCGCGCAAGATCATCCTGGGCATACTGGGCGAGACCGAGGACCATCCCGACGCGCTCGAGATTTTCCGCCGCGCCGAAACCATCGACAAGAGCATCTCCCTGTCCACGGTCTACCGGACGATGAAGCTGCTGGAGGAGATGGGTGCCATCCACCGCCATGCCTTCGAGGGCGGGCCGTCGCGCTTCGAGCAGGCCGGCGGCGATCACCACGACCATCTGATCGACATCGAAACCGGCAATGTCATCGAGTTCCGGTCCGACAGGATCGAACAGCTACAGCAGGAAATCGCTCGCCAGCTCGGCTACGACATCGTCCATCACCGGCTCGAGCTCTACGGCCGCCGCCGCAAGGATTGATGACGCAAGGTCAGGGCACGACGAGTTGATCGGCCTCTGCCGGTGCCTGGACGCGCGCGAGTTGACCTTGTCACGGGCCCGGTCAATCATGCCGCCACCCCGGACCACAGCAATCAGCAGACAGGAACAGCGACCATGGACAAAGCCGAAATCGGACTGATCGGGCTTGGCACGATGGGCTCGAACCTGGCGCTCAACATCGCCGAAAAAGGCCATCGCATCGCCGTCTTCAACCGCACCCCGGCGAAGACCCAGGCCTTCGTCGAACAGGCCGGCGACCTGCGCAACATGATCGTGCCCTGCGCCTCCATCGCCGAGCTGGCCGAGGCCATCCGCCCGCCGCGCCCGGTCATCATCATGGTGCTGGCGGGCACGCCGGTCGACGAGCAGATCGCAGCGCTTCGCGGCGTCATGTCGGCCAACGACATCGTCATCGACGCCGGTAATGCCAATTTCCGCGACACCATGCGCCGCTTCAAGGAGCTCGAGGGCTCGGGCCTGACCTTCATCGGCATGGGTGTCTCGGGCGGCGAGGAGGGCGCGCGCCACGGCCCCTCGATCATGGTCGGCGGCACGCCTGAATCCTGGACGCGCGTCGAAGACGTGCTGACCGCGATATCGGCCAAGTTCAAGGGCGAGCCATGCGCGGCCTGGCTCGGCACCGACGGTGCCGGACATTTCGTCAAGACCATCCACAATGGCATCGAATATGCCGACATGCAGATGATCGCCGAGATCTACGGCATCCTGCGCGACGGCCTCGGCATGAAGCCGAAGGAGATCGCGCCCGTATTCGCCGGCTGGAACAAGGGCAGGCTGGAGTCCTACCTGATCGAGATCACCGCATCCGTACTCGAAGCCGACGATCCCACGACCGGCCGCCCGGTGGTTGACATCATCCTCGACCGCGCCGGCCAGAAGGGCACCGGCAAGTGGTCAGTCATCGAGGCGCAGCAGCTTGGCATTCCGGCAACGGCGATCGAGGCGGCGGTGGCGGCGCGTGTGCTGTCGTCGATGAAGGACGAACGGCTTGCGGCGGAGAAGGCCTATGGCGCCAACACGCTGAAGTTCGCAGGCAGCCGGGACGAAGTGCTCGGCGACCTGGAGCTGGCACTGTTTGCCGGCAAGATCGCTGCCTACGCGCAGGGTTTTGCCGTGATGGCCGGCGCCTCGAAGGAGTTCGGCTGGAACCTGCCGATGCCGACCATCGCCAAGATCTGGCGCGCCGGCTGCATCATCCGCTCGCAGTTCCTCGACACCATTGCCGAAGCCTTCGGCAAGGCCGAACCGTCGACCAATCTTCTGATGGTGCCGGCCTTCGTCGAGATGATGGGCAAGGCGCATCCTTCGCTCCGCCGCATCGTCGCCCGTGCCGCCGAGGCCGGATTGCCGGTGCCGGCGCTGTCGTCGGCGCTGGCCTATTTCGACAGCTATCGCCAGGGCCGCGGCTCGACCGACCTGACCCAGGCGCAGCGTGACTTCTTCGGCGCCCACGGTTTCGAGCGCATCGATGCGCCCGGCGCACATCACGGCCCGTGGGGAAGTGGAAGCTAGGCTTCGTAGGCCTCCACCGCTCTCGGGTAGCTGACGCTCTGCAGCGAGGCCATGTCGCGTCCTGAAATGCGGCCAAGCACAGCCTGGGCAAGTGCCGCGCCGGCCAGCCGGATGTCCTCATTGACCACATAGAGCTGCGGCCGCAGCAGGTGCAGCAGCTTCGATGTCTGCTTCGAGACGATGTCGACATCCTGGCCGAGCTTGAAGCCGGCATCCTCGACACCCGCGACCAGCGCGAACGTGCCGGCACCCGCTCCGCTGACGAAGCCGTCCGGGCGGTTGGGCCGAAGCATAAGCTCAGTGGTGAGTTTGCGGAGCTCTTCGATCGAATGGTCGACGGTGGCGGTCGGGAAAGGCACCTCGCTCAAGCCGTGCTCCATCAACGCATCGGCAAAGCCATCGCGCATGTGCCTGTAGTAGCTGAGGTTCGAGGGCGGTGCGAGCAGTGCCAGCCGCTTCCGCCCCAGCGCGGCAAGCTTCTCCACCGCCTCGCGCGAATAGGCACGGTTGTCGAAGTCGTGGAAGGGGTGCTCGATACCCATGTGCGTGCGGCCATGCGTGGCGAAGGGCATGCCGTGCTCGGTCATATAGCGCACGCGTTGATCGTCGGGCTCGATATGCGAGATGATGACGCCGTCGGCGGACGCGGTCTCGACGACATAGCGCACCGGTTCGAGCGGATCGTTTGTGCGCGAATAGGGCGTGACGACGAGGTGATAGGGCGTCGGCGCCAGGGCCTCCGAGATGCCGTAGATCAGGTCGGAGACGAAGCCGCCGATCTGCTCTTCGGTGTTGAGCACCAGGCTGATGACATTGGTCTTACCGGTCCGCAGGCGCACGCCCGCGCGGTTGGGACGATAGCCGATCTGCTTGGCGACCAGTTGCACGCGTTGCCGGGTCGCCGCCCCGATTTCGGGGGCGTCCTTCAGTGCACGGGAAACGGTGGTCACGCCAAGCCCTGTCATGAAGGCGATGGTCTTCAGCGTCGGTGGGCTGGCCTCGCCACCGGCCGCCTGCGCGGCACTTTGGTCCGGCGGTGTCTTGTCGTTCATAGCCATTGCCCCGCCGTCCTTACTGATCGGCATATCGCATCTGCATCATGGACCGTGCAAGCTTTTCCGACAAGAACTGTAACGTTGTAGTAGGATTTCCTGGAGGGGCCAAAACGAGCGTTGAGGCGACTTCAGACCGGGCTGCAGAATTGCCCGCGGCATCGCAGCGATGCGTCGGATGCTTCGACAATATGACAACGAAAATAGTCAGTTATAGCGAAATCCAGCCGGATTTTCTTGGCCAATGGGCGAGGCGTTTTTGTTCGGGTCCCGAAGAAAATCACTACACTGGCCTTGCTGCCCATTGCGTCAGGTCGCGAGTTGACTTACGCTTCAAATCTGTAACGTTACAGATACGAGCCGATGCGACTGCAACGGCGTGAGTTTTTGGCCGCTGCTGCTGCTGTCGGGCCGATTTCGGGCGCGGGTTTGCCGTCGAGACGACGCATGCCGCGCTGGCCAAGATGAACCGCATACGCAACCAACCGGACGAACGAGATGGACTGGTCATTTCAACTCTACAGCGCGCGCAACTTTCAGCCTTGGGAAGATGTGCTGAAGACGCTTGCCTCGCTAGGCTACACCCAGGTCGAAGGGTATGGCGGGGTCTACGAGAATCCGGAGGCGTTCCGCGCGGAGCTCGACAAGAACGGACTATCCATGCCGAGCGGTCATTTCGGCATCGACATGCTCGAACGGGACTTCGGCGCAGCCAAGGGCATCGCCGAAACGCTGGGCATGAAGCTGATCGCCTGCCCTTGGCTCGAACCGGCGGAACGACCGACCGATGCGGATGGCTGGCGCGCTTTCGGCCGCCGGCTCGCCGCGATCGGCAGGAAAGCCAGGGACGGCGGCTTCGACTTCGCCTGGCACAACCATGATTTCGAGTTCGTCCCGGTAGCCGGAGGTCTTGTGCCGCAACGGCTGATCCTGGAGGCTGCGCCCGATATCGGCTGGGAGATGGACGTGGCCTGGGTGATCCGCGGCGGCGACGATCCGCTGCATTGGATCGAGGAGTTCGGCCCGCGTATCGTGGCCGCCCACGTCAAGGACATCGCGCCCGATGGCGAGGCCAAGGACGAGGACGGCTGGTCGGATGTCGGCCATGGTGTGGTCGACTGGGCGGGACTGGTGATCGCACTGCGCAACCGGACGCCGGCACAATACTTCGTCATGGAACACGACAATCCTGCCGACTTCGAGCGCTTCGCGCGGCGATCCATCTCAGCGGCCAGGACCTTCTAGGGAGCATCGCATGGCAAGGAAACTCGGAGTCGGGGTGATCGGCTGCGGCAACATCTCCAAGACCTATTTCAAGCACGCGCCGGCGTTCAAAGGCATCGAGATGCGCGCCTGCGCCGACATCAACATGGACGCGGCGCGCGCCCGGGCAAAGGAATTCAAGCTGCGCGCCGAGACCGTCGAGGGGCTGCTGGCATCCGGTGACATCGACATCGTCGTCAACCTGACCATTCCGGCCGTGCACTATGAGGTCTCCAGGCAGGCGATCGATGCCGGCAAGCACGTCTATTCGGAAAAACCCTTCGTGCTCGCCATCAAGGACGGTCTCGATTTGAAGAAGCGGGCCGAGAAGAAGGGCGTGCGCATCGGCTCGGCGCCCGACACCTTCCTCGGCGGCTCGCACCAGTTGGCGCGGCACCTGATCGATACGGGCAGGCTCGGCAGGATCACCAGCGGAACCTGCCATGTGATGAGCCACGGCATGGAACAGTGGCACCCCAATCCCGACTTCTTCTTCCAGCCGGGCGGCGGGCCGATCCTCGACCTCGGGCCCTATTACATCGCCAATCTGGTGCAACTGATCGGGCCGGTGGCCCGCGTCGCGGCGTTGTCGTCGATACCGGCCAGGGAACGCACGATTTCGTCCAAGCCACGCGCGGGCGAAAAAATCCCGGTGACCACGCCGACGACGATCCTGGCGCTGATGGAATTCGAGAACGGCGCGGTGTTCACCTTCAATGCCAGCTGGGACGTCTGGGATAGCGGTCACGCCCCGATGGAGCTCTATGGCGAGGCCGGTACGATCCACATGCCGGACCCCAATTTCTTCGGCGGCGAGTTGCGTTACACCAAGGGTGAAAAGCCGCTGAAGACGCTGCCGAAATGGGACCACCCGTTCTCCGTGCCCAACGAGAAGCATCCGGAAGGCATGATGGCCAACTACCGTACGGCTGGCCTGGCCGACATGGCGCTGGCGATCATGCAGGGCAGGCCGCACCGCTGTTCGCTCGAACTCGCCAACCACGTCATCGACGTCATGACCGGCATCCTGAAATCGGGCGAGACGAGGAAGTTCGTCGAGATGCAGACCACTTGCGAACGGCCCGCGCCGCTGGGGCCCGCCGCTGCGAGGGGGCTGCTGGCGAATAAGCAGTAGACAGCCCGAGGTGACATTTGCTTTAGGGCAAGGCATGTTCGATCTGGAACATGCCCCTCATCCGGCCGCTTCGCGGCCACCTTCTCCCCGCTGGGAGAAGAGTCTGGCGCCAACGCTGCTGCACTCCTCTCCCCTCGGGGAGAGGTCGTCCGAGCGAAGCGGAGGACGGGTGAGGGGGCAGTCTACAAATTCAAGGAAAGCGCTATGTCCTGGCAACCCGCCGCAAACCGCTACGAAAACATGGTCTACAACCGCTGCGGCAGGTCGGGCCTCAAGCTGCCTGCGATTTCGCTCGGCCTGTGGCACAATTTCGGCGAGGACACGCCGCACCAGACCAAGCGCGCCATCTGCCAGAAGGCCTTCGACCTCGGCATCACTCACTTCGACCTCGCCAACAACTACGGTCCGCCGCCCGGTTCGGCAGAGACCGCCTTCGGCGAAATCCTGCGCACCGACTTCGCCGGCCTGCGTGACGAGATGATCATCACCACCAAGGCCGGCTACGACATGTGGCCGGGGCCGTATGGCGAGTGGGGCAGCCGCAAATATGTGCTGGCGAGCCTCGACCAGAGCCTCAAGCGCATGGGGCTCGACTATGTCGACATCTTCTATTCGCACCGCTTCGACCCCGAGACGCCGCTTGAAGAGACGATGGGCGCGCTCGACCATGCCGTGCGCTCGGGCAAGGCGCTCTACGCCGGCATCTCGTCCTATAACGCCCAGCGCACGCGCGAGGCCGCCGATATCCTGAAGCGGCTCGGCACGCCGTGCCTGATCCACCAGCCGAGCTATTCGCTGATCAACCGCTGGGTCGAGGATGACGGCCTGCTCGATGCGCTCGACGGGCTCGGCATCGGCTCGATCGTGTTCTCGCCGCTGGCCCAGGGCATGCTGACCGGCAAGTACCTGCAAGGTGTGCCGGAAGGCAGCCGCGCATCGCAGGGCAAGTCGCTGCGGCAGGCTTTCCTCAGCGACAAGACGCTCGCCAACATCCGCGCGCTCAACGCCATTGCCGAGCGCCGCGGCCAGACACTGGCGCAGATGGCGCTGGCCTGGGTGCTGCGCGGCGGTCGCGTGACCTCGGCGCTGATCGGCGCCAGCCGCCCGGAGCAGGTCGAGGATTGCGTCGGAGCGATCAGGAACCTCGCCTTCAGCGACGCCGAACTGGCCGAGATCGACCAGTATGCGCGCGACGCAGACATCAACCTTTGGGCACGCTCGGCCGAGCGCGAAGGCCCGGCGCGGCAGAAGAAGTAGGCCGGCGCGCCAAAGCTCCGAACGTGCACGCGGCGGGAGTTCCCGCCGTTTGCTTTCGGGGCTGGTGGGCCGAACATTGTCTTTGCCGGCCGGACGCGCTAGCAAAACCGATGTCCAATCGCCATCTTGGGGCGATGGATTGTTCCGCCTGGGTCCTGCCCGGGCGAGGAAAGGTGCCGCCCGACACATGTGCCGGGCAGGGAAAGGTAAAGGAATGGCGGCGCGGGCTACGCTGACGAAGAACCAGCAGAAGGTTCTGGAGAAACTCGAAGCGGCGACCGGGCCGCTCAGCGCCTATACGCTGCTCGACCAGCTGCGCGACGAGGGCTTCCGCGCGCCGCTGCAGGTTTATCGTGCCCTTGAATCGCTGATGAAGGACGGGTTTGTTCACCGTCTCGAAAGCCTGAACGCCTTCGTTGCCTGCTCCGAGCCGCACGACCACAGCCATCACAACCATCGCATGACGGCCTTCGCCATCTGCGACACCTGCGGCCAGGTCACCGAGATTTCCGACGAGACGATCGGCAAGCGCCTCGACGACTGGGTCGGCTCGACCGGCTTCGTCGCCAAGAAGGCGGTCATCGAGTTTCGCGGCACCTGCGCCAAATGCGCCGCGATTGCCGCCTAACGCGCCGTCGAGAACGCAAACCAGATAGCCACCGCAGCGAGCAGAGCCGACAGCGTCCGGCGCGCGATGCGCTCGCGCCTGCTATCGTTGAGGAATGGTTCGAGCGTCCCTGCCAGCGTGGCGATCAGCGCATGGATGATGGTCGCAACCGCAACATAGATTGCGGTGAGCGTGATGGTCTGTGACAGCACCGGCCGCTCGGCCACGATGAAAGTCGGCAGGACCGCGACATAGAACACCGCAGCTTTCGGGTTGAGCAGGTTGGTGACCAGCCCGCGCATGAAGTAGCGCCGGTCGGCGTCCTTGTCGGTCGCGACGACTTCGGCCGCGCCCCTCCAGCCTTCATAGGCAAGGAACAGCAGGAACAGCACGCCGGCCCATCGCAGGCCCTCATAGAGCAGGTTCGAAGCTTGAATCAGTTCGGTGACGCCCAGCGCCGCGACAATGCCGAGGACAGCGAGGCCGAGCGCGATGCCGGCCACGGTGGCGAAGCCGGCGCGGCGCCCTTCGCCGGCCGACACCAGCGCCAGGTAGGTCATGTTCGGCCCGGGCGTCAGCTCGATGATCAGCGACGTCAGGGCGAAGGAGGCGAGCGTCGCCGCGTCCGACGACGTCGCGAACTCCATGTCAATGCGCCTCGTCCCAGCTGTTGGCGCCATGGGCGTCGACATGTAGCGGCACCGACATCGACACCGCCGGCATGGCGGCGTTTTCCATGACATGGCGGATGACAGGGATGGTTGCCTCGACCTCGTGCTCGACGGTTTCGAAGATCAGTTCGTCGTGCACCTGCAGCAGCATCCGAGCCGACAGTCTGGCGGCGATGAGAGCGTCCTCCATGCGGATCATGGCGCGGCGGATGATGTCGGCGGCCGTACCCTGCAGGCGAGCGTTAATCGAGGCGCGTTCGTTGAAGGCGCGCACCGAGGGATTGGAGGACCGGATTTCCGGGTAATGGATGCGCCGGCCGAAGATGGTCTCGACATAGCCGTTCTCGCGGCAGAACGCCTTGGTCTCGTCCATGTAGGCGCGGATACCGGGGAAGCGCTCGAAATACTTCCTGATGTAGTCGGAGGCTTCCTCGCGCGGGATCGACAGCTGGTTGGCGAGGCCGAAGGCGGAGATGCCGTAGATGATGCCGAAATTGATCGCCTTGGCCCGACGGCGGATCTCCGACGGCATGCCTTCCACCGGAACCGAGAACATCTCGGACGCCGTCATCGCATGGATGTCGACGCCGTCGGCGAAGGCCTGCTTGAGCTGGCCGATGTCGGCGACATGGGCAAGCACGCGCAGCTCGATCTGGCTGTAGTCTGCCGAGATCAGCTTGTTGCCCTTGTCGGCAATGAAGGCAGTGCGGATCTTGCGGCCTTCGGTGGTGCGGATCGGGATGTTCTGCAGGTTCGGGTCCGACGACGACAGCCGTCCCGTCGTGGTGGCGGCGAGCGCGTAGGAGGTGTGGACGCGCTTGGTCTCGGGATTGATGAAGCCGGGCAGGGCGTCGGTGTAGGTCGACTTGAGCTTGGTCATCTGGCGCCAGTCGACGATCTTGCGCGGCAGCTCGTGGCCTTCGGCCGCGAGGTCTTCCAGCACCTGCGCCGATGTCGACCACTGGCCCGTCTTGGTCTTGGTTCCGCCGGGCAGGCCCATGCGGCCGAACAGGATGTCGCCGAGCTGCTTGGGCGAGCCGATGTTGAAGCGCTCGCCGGCGATTGCGTTGATTTCGTCTTCGAGACGGGCAGCACCCTGGGCCAGTTCGCCCGAAAGCCGCGACAGGATCTGGCGGTCGACCGAGATGCCGCGCTGTTCCATGCGCGCCAGTACCGGCACCAGCGGCCGTTCCAGCCGCTCGTAGACCGAGACCACACCCTTGGCAGCGAGGCGCGGCTTGAGCACGCGCCACAGCCGCAGCGCCACGTCGGCGTCCTCGGCCGCATAGGCGGTCGCCTTGTCGATGTCGACCTGGTCGAAGCCGACGACATTCCTGCCCGAACCGGCAATCTCCTTGAACGGGATCGGCGTGTGGCCGAGCCACTTCTCCGACAGGGAATCCGTGCCGTGGCCGCCATTGGTGCCGCCGTCGAGCACGTAAGACAACAGCATCGTGTCGTCGAACGAGTGCACGTCGATGCCGTGCCGGTCCAGCACCACGAGATCGTATTTCAGGTTCTGCGCCACCTTGAGCACGGAGGCGTCTTCGAGCAGCGGCTTGAGGGCGGCGAGCGCATCGCGAACCGGAATCTGGTTCTCGACCAGTCCGCCGCCGAGAAGATCGCCGCGGCCGCTCTTGTGGGCCAGCGGCACATAGGCGGCGCGACCGGGTGCAGTTGCCAGGGAAAAGCCGACCAGTTCGGCCTGCATCGGGTCGAGCGAGGTGGTCTTGGTGTCGAAGGCGACGACGCCGGCCTGTCTTGCCTCGGCGATCCAGTTGTTCAGGGTCGCCAGGTCGCGGATGGTGACATAGGCGGCATGGTCGAACTTTTGCGAGGCTGCCCGTTCGGCGATCTTGTTGGCGAGGGCGGTGGGAGTGTCGTGCACGTTGCCGCTTTCGGCAGAGGCGGACGAGGGGGCTGCGGCTGCAGCGGTGCCTCCGTTCGCACGCGCTGCAGGAGCCGCGGCAGTCGCCGCCGGTGCCGCTCCCGAACCGACGTCAGGCCCATGCGCGTCAGCGCCCCACTGCACGCTGACAGGCACAGCCTCGACCTCGCCGGCCTCCGTGCCGGTGGCCTCGGCGACGCGGCGCGTCAGCGAGGTGAATTCCATCGTCTTGAGGAAGCCGATCAGCTTCGGCCCGTTGGGCGGCTGCAGCACGAAGTCTTCGAGCACGTCGGTCACCGGCACGTCGACCTTGAGCCGCACCAGTTCGCGCGAGATGCGCGCCTTGTCGGCGTTGTCGATGATCGACTGGCGGCGCTTGTCCTGCTTGATCTCGGCGGCGCGCGCGAGCAGCGTGTCGAGGTCGCCGAACTGTTCGAGCAGCTGTGCCGCCGTCTTCGGGCCGATGCCGGGTACGCCCGGAACGTTGTCGACCGAGTCGCCGGTCAGCGCCTGCAGGTCGATCATCTTCTCGGGCGGCACGCCCCACTTCTCGACAACCTCGGGAACGTTGATCTGGCGATCCTTCATCGGATCGTACATCGACACGCTGGGGCCGACGAGCTGCATCAGGTCCTTGTCGGAGGAGACGATGGTGGTGTCGCCGCCGGCTTCGCAGGCGAGCCGGGCATAGGTGGCGATCAGGTCGTCGGCCTCGAAACCCTCCATCTCGATGCAGGGCAGCTCGAACGCCTTGGTCGCCTGCCGGATCAGGCCGAATTGCGGGATCAGGTCTTCCGGTGGCGCCGAGCGGTTGGCCTTGTACTCGGGGTAGAGCTCGTTGCGGAAGGTCTTCGAGGAATAGTCGAAGATGACCGCGAAATGCGTCGGCACGACCCCAGCTTCGGTGTTGCGTGCGTCGAGCATCAGCTTCCACAACATGTTGCAGAAACCTGAGACGGCACCGACCGGAAGGCCGTCGGACTTGCGGGTCAGCGGCGGCAGCGCATGATAGGCGCGGAAGATGTAGCCGGAGCCGTCGACAAGGAAGAGATGATCGCCTTTTTTCATGGCGATACGGGTAGCTTGGCATAGCGCGGCTGTCCATGGTCAAGCTGGCCCTGCCGCCGTCTACTGACAAGTCCTTTGCCCGTGCTGGACCGTGGCCGGTGCCGGTCGGCCGGCCCGCCCCCGCGCTCGGGGAACCGGTTTTGGCCCGGCACACCATGAAGAAGCTTTTTACTCTGCGATGCCGTTGCAATGGCGGCTACGGCGCGAGAGCGATGGTATGTTTCAAGTCGCTATCAAGATCACCCACGAGCACATTACGCTGGGGAAGAATTCAGCCCAGTCACCAACATCGGCCATCTTTCGGTGGGTGTTTTCGACAATGCCCTCGTGAGCACTTCCGTCACTATCCATGACGACGATTTCGATGCCCGGGACACCCGGCGTATTACCGGCCGAGGAATACATCGGCGGGCGATGGCAGGGCTGGCTGCGCGCGCCGGGCGATCACGCGCATGTTACAAAAGTGTAATCTTCGTGCCCTTGAATCGCCATGTTCAAAGGAACAAATAATGGGCATCGGCAGTTTTTGCCGAAGTCCGGTCTCAGGCCCGTCCCCCGCCTATCCGGACCCTGCGGCAGCCTCATCCCCCTCTCCGGGCTGCCGCACCGTTTGAAGAATGTGCCGCCGTGGCTCCCCCCTCCACCACGGCGGCACTTTTTTGTCCCGACATTGCCGCGATGGTTTGCGCAGCCTTGGCAGTTGGCCCAATCCTGCCGGCTTTTCGTTTTCTCTTTGGCCAATTAGGTTGCGCCGCAGAAGAATCGAAAGGCACCCCAATGTCCGCTCTCTCGCCGGTCCTCGACCGTCTCGACAACAATCTCGACCAGTCGCTGGAGCGCCTGTTCGGCTTGCTCCGCATCAAGTCGATCTCCACCGATCCGGCCTTTTCAGGCGATTGCCGCAAGGCCGCCGAATGGCTGGTCGCCGACCTCAAGTCGATCGGCTTCGAGGCCAGCGTCCGCGACACGCCCGGCCATCCGATGGTGGTCGCCCACCATGACGGTCCCGCCGGTTCGCCGCATGTGCTGTTTTACGGCCACTACGACGTCCAGCCGGTCGACCCGCTCGATCTGTGGGAAGCCGATCCGTTCGATCCCAAGGTCAAGGAACTGGAGCCCGGCCGCAAGGTCATCACTGGCCGTGGTTCGTCCGACGACAAGGGACAGCTGATGCTGTTCGTCGAGGCCTGCCGCGCCTGGAAAGAGGTACATGGCGGCCTGCCGTGCAAGATCACGCTCCTGTTCGAGGGCGAGGAGGAGTCCGGCTCGCCGTCGCTCAAGCCGTTCCTCGACGCCAATTCGGAAGAGCTGAAGGCCGATTTCGCCATGGTCTGCGACACCGGCATGTGGGACCGCGAGACGCCTGCCATCTCGATTGCCCTGCGCGGTCTCGTCGGCGAGGAGATCACCGTTCATGCCGCCGACCGCGACCTGCATTCGGGCGAATATGGCGGTGCCGCCGCCAACCCGGTGCGCATCCTGGCCAAGGTGCTGGCCGACATCCACGACGACACCGGCCGCATCACCATCCCCGGCTTCTATGACGGCGTCGAGGAAACCCCTTCGCAGATCCTGAAGTCGTGGGAAACGCTTGGCGAGACCGCGGAGAAGTTCCTGGGCGAGGTCGGCCTGTCCATTCCCTCGGGCGAAAAGGGCCGTTCGGTGCTCGAACTGGTCTGGGCCCGTCCGACGGCAGAGTTCAACGGCATCATCGGCGGCTACACCGGCAAGGGTTTCAAGACCGTGATCGCGGCCCAGGCTTCGGCCAAAGTGTCGTTCCGCCTCGTCCACAAGCAGGATCCGGAAAAGATCCGCGCCGCCTTCCGCGAGTTCGTCAGCGCGCGCATTCCCGCCGACTGCAGCGTCGAGTTCGACAAGCATGGCGGTTCGCCGGCGATCCAGCTGTCCTACGACTCGCCGTTCCTCAACAAGGCCAAGGACGCGCTGACCGACGAATGGTCGAAGCAGGCCGTGATGATCGCCGTCGGCGGGTCGATCCCGATCGTCGGCGACTTCAAGACCTATCTCGGCATGGAATCGCTGCTCGTCGGCTTCGGCCTGCCCGACGACCGCATCCATTCGCCCAACGAGAAGTACGACCTGACCTCGTTCCACAAGGGCCAGCGCTCTTGGGCCCGCATTCTCGATGCGCTGACCCGTTCGTGACCGCCTAAGATCAACTTTCTGTTGATTTTTCCTCCGATCGCGGCAAGTGAGAAGCCAAGCCGCGATCGGAGACAATGATGACCATCCGCTTTCACAAGCACGACCTGCCCGACCTCACGCACTACGACGTCGATGCGGTCGCCATCGACACCGAGACGCTGGGGCTGAACCCGCATCGCGACCGGCTTTGCGTCGTCCAGATCTCGCCGGGCGACGGCACCGCCGACGTGATCCAGATCGCGCCCGGGCAGAAGAAGGCGCCGAACCTGACGAGCTTGCTCAGGAACCGCAAGGTGACCAAGCTGTTCCATTTCGGCCGCTTCGACATCGCCGTGCTCTACAACGCCTTCGGCGTCATGGCCGAGCCGGTGTTCTGCACCAAGATCGCCTCGCGCCTGACCCGCACCTACACCGACCGCCACGGCCTCAAGGACATCTGCAACGAGCTTCTCGGCGTCAGCCTGTCGAAGCAGCAGCAGTCGTCGGACTGGGCAGCCGAGACGTTGTCGCCCGAGCAGCTCGAATATGCCGCATCCGACGTGCTTTACCTGCACCGGCTGCGCGACGTGCTGGCCGGCAGGTTGGAGCGCGACGGCCGCACCAAGGAGGCCGAGGCCTGCTTCCGCTTCCTGCCCGTCCGGGCGAAGCTCGACCTGATGGGCTGGGACGAAGAGGACATTTTCGCCCATAGCTGACGCAGCGGTAGACCTGTCGAGGGAACGAACGGACAGGCTTGGCCGTTTGGGGTGCGTTACCTGATGAAAGGATGCACCCGAATGGCCACGACCCGTGAAGAAATCCAGACCGAACTCGAAGCGCAGGTTTCCCAGCTCACTAAGCAGGTCGCGTCGCTGACCAAGGCGATGTCCAAGCGCAGCGCAAGCGCCTTGGCGGAAGGCCGTGATAGTGCCTCCGAACTTTATGACGGCTTCTACGACCGCTTCACCGAAGCCCTGCCGGTGATGCGCAAGCAGGCGCGCGCGGCGCAGAAGACCGCCCAGGACAATCCGATGACGACGGCACTTGTGGGCGTCGCCGTTTTCGGCTTGCTCGCGGCTTTGCTTACCCGTCGATGAGTTTTGCCGCCGCGTGGCTTTACCAGGCCGCGCGGTCGGCTATCGTTGGTTCGCAAATCTAAGGGATCCGCATGAGCGCCAAGACACCCATCGCCACCGCCCCGACCGACGGTTCCAAGGTCACGGTCTACTGGACCGACCGCGACGGCCAGGAAAATGAGTCGCTCGCCCAGTACCGCTCCCTGGCGCGGCTGAAGGCGGCCGGCGGGCAGTGGGACGATACCGACGAGGGCTGGTGGGCCTATGTCGACAGCGATACCCAAAAGCGCATCGCCCCGCATTCGTGGGCGGCACCCGGCGGCGACGAAGACGAAGAATGAGCGTATGCTCGGCGTTGCCAGCCTGGGAGAACAGCCATGGCCGAAAGACCCGATCAGAAAGAGCACGAATTCATGGTCACGGCCGTCGAGCCGGCGAGCGAGCCTACCCTTGACGGTGTCGCGGTGACGCTGGTCGACGCGCGCGGCGGCCGCGTGCGCCTGCATATGGACACCGACATGGCCGAACTCCTGCGCGAGCGCATCTCGGCCGCGCTCAACAAGACAATCGGGCCGTGAAGTCGCGCTCAAGCCTGATCAGGCTTGGCCAAATGCATGCCTGCCGGTAATGCTTTCGATCTTGATGCGAAAAAACACCGGAAGGACTGCTGTTGCGGGTGGGGCTGACGCTGGCTTCAGGTCTCCGGGCTCCCACCAGTTGGCGTGCTGTTGAAGGGCCGACAAGGCGTGGCTCCGGTTGCGTTGCCATTGTGGTGTGTCCGGCATCTCTTCATAGACACCGTAGACGATGACGCTTCGCCATTCGCGATTTGCGCTGAACTCGTCGACCTGGACGCAGACATGAGCGTTCTTGCGCATCCAGTCGATCTTCTGTCCGGGCATTGAAAAGCCGTACAGGTGACTTTCCGACACCGCGTAGTGGAAGGGAACGAGATAGGGCTGGTTGTCCTTGGCACAGGCCAGCCGTCCAAATCGCCTTGATGAGAGGAACGAGATATTTTCCTCTCGCGTCGTCTCCTGCACGATCATCTTGCGCCTCGGCCGGTCCGTTACAATGTCTTGTCTTGGCCAGATAGCGGCGCCCGGAGACGCCGCCGTCAACTGACAATCAGCGGCTAGCTGGCCTTGGCCATATGCCACACGCCGCCCATGCCTTCGCCGTTCATATCGCCGGCCTTCTTGTCCTTGGCATAGGTATACAGCGGCTTGCCGTCATAAGCCCACATCTTGGTACCGTCGGTACGGTCCACGATGGTCCATTTGCCGTCGGCCTTTGCCCCGGCGTCAGCCTTGAGTGCGGGCCAGGATGTCGCGCATTCCTCGTAGCAGGCCGATGTTCCGGCCTTGTCCTTATCGAATGTGTAGAGCGTCATGCCCTGGGCGTCGGTGTAGATATTGCCCTTCGCGGTTTTCGTCATCATTGCAGGTTCGGCCGCAAAGGCCAGTCCGGCTGTCATGCCGATAGCCGTGAGCGCGGTCGCAAGTCCAAGTGCAATGCGTTTCATGTCAATATTTCCTTATTGTTATTAGTAGGCGGTCGAATGCCGCCATGAGCTAAACGGCTGCCGAGGAAGCTTCGTTCCGGTCAAGGTTGAACTAATCGAGCGGGCAGATGTCGGCAGCTCTTGTGAGCTCATGCTTTTCCGCCAGCGGCACCTGTTTCCGGGCAGACGCAAATATTCTGCACCCTCCTTTGAACCTTTTCTCTCCTGGAGCCGACCAAGCTTCGTGAGGTGGACAAATCTGTTTCAAAGGAGAGAACCCATGAGTGCACTACGCAATGTCATCCTGGCCGTGGTCGCGGCCTCCGCCGTGACCGCATGTCAGTCGACCGAAATACGCCGCTGCGAATGGAAGCCGAAGGATCCGCGCTATCTTGAGAGCAGCAACTGCTGCAACAAGAACGATCCGTCGAGCCCCTGCTACAAGAGCAGCGACCGGCCGGATCGCCCCGACAAGCCGAACGACCCGCGCCCGAACGATCCGATTCCGGGTTGATTTCTGGCAATTCCACGGCCGCCGCCTCCGAGAAGGTCGGCGGCCTTGGCATGATATCCACTGCCTTGCCTGTGGGCACGCAGGCGCCGCCACTTAATCCCTCCTTAAATCGCCGCATTTACTGTTCAACCGGAACGCCATTGGCATGGGGGCCGGACAAACAGGTATGGCGAACCGGAAAGACAGACGCATCGAGCCCAGCTTCGATGGACCGCGCGATGAGGCGGAGGACGATGTCTTTTCGGTGCGCGAGGAGGACCGCGTCGTGCCCAGCCGCCGCAAGGCCCCGACCAAGCGCAAGTCTTCCAAGACGCGGTCGACATCGCGTGGACGGTCCAGCAAACCCAAGCGAGGCATCTTCGGCATCTTTGGCCGGCTGGTCTACTGGGGCTTCGTGCTGTCCATCTGGGGCGGCATCGCTGCCGCCGGCATCGTCGTCTATTACGGCGCCAAGATGCCGAGCTCGACGACCTGGGCCATCCCCGATCGTTCGCCCAACATCAAGATCATCGGTGTCGACGGCAGGCTGGTCGCCAATCGCGGAATGACCGGCGGCGAGGCCGTCGGCCTGCACGAGATGTCGCCCTATATCCCGCAGGCCGTGATGGCGATCGAGGATCGCCGCTTCTATTCGCATTTCGGCTTCGATCCGATCGGCCTTGCGCGCGCGGTGTCGACCAGGGTCCTGCACGGGCGCTTCACCCAGGGCGGCTCGACGCTGACCCAGCAGCTCGCCAAGAACCTGTTCCTCAAGCCCGACCGCACGCTGGAGCGCAAGGTGCAGGAGGTGCTCCTGGCGCTGTGGCTGGAGCAGAAGCACACCAAGGACCAGATCCTCGAAATGTACCTCAACCGGGTCTATTTCGGCTCGGGCTCCTACGGTGTCGAAGCTGCATCGCGGCGCTATTTCGGCAAGTCCTCACGCGACGTGACGCTGGCCGAGGCTGCCTTGCTCGCCGGTCTGCTCAAGGCGCCGTCGCGCCTGTCGCCGGCACGCGACCCCAAGGCCGCGGAGGCCCGCGCCCAGCTCGTGCTGGGAGCGATGCGCGGCGAGGGCATGATCGGCGAGAAGGAACTGAAGACGGCGATGAGCGCGCCGGCAACGCGCGCCGCCTCGTTCTGGACCGGTTCGGAAAACTATGTCGCCGACCGCGTCATGGAAGAATTGCCTGGCCTGATCGGCGAGGTGCGCTCCGACATCATCGTCGACACCACCGTCGACATGACGTTGCAGGACCTGGCCGAGAAGTCGATCCGCCGGCTGATCGACGAGAGCGGCCAGAAGCTCAATGTCAGCCAGGGCGCGCTGGTGTCGATCGACAATTCCGGTGCCGTGCGCGCCATGGTCGGCGGCTACGATTATTCGACCAGCCAGTTCGACCGCGCCTCCGAGGCGCGCCGCCAGCCGGGGTCGGCCTTCAAGCCGTTCGTCTACATGGCGGCCCTCGAGCAGGGCCGCACGCCGGACAGCATGCGCAACGACGCGCCGATCAAGATCGGCAAATGGACGCCGGAAAACTACAACGGCAAATATTTCGGCCGGGTCACGCTGAAGACCGCGCTGGCGAAGTCGTTGAACTCGGTGGCAGCACAGCTCGCCATGGAAGTCGGCCCCAACGCGGTCGTCGAGGCAGCCCATCGCATGGGCATCGAATCCGACCTCCAGCCCAATGTCTCGATCTCGCTCGGCACCTCCGAGGTGACGCCGCTGGAGCTGACGGCGGCCTATGTGCCGTTCGCCAATGGCGGCTACCGCCCCGAAGTGCACATGATCCGCCGCGTCACCACGGCCGACGGCAACGTGCTCTACGAGAACACCTCGGGCGGCGGTCCACGCGTCATCAGCCCCGAAGTGGTCGGCATGATGAACGCGATGATGACCGGCGCGGTCGAGGAGGGCACGGCCAAGAAGGCTGCCTTCGCATGGCCGGCAGCCGGCAAGACCGGCACCAGCCAGAATTCGCGCGACGCCTGGTTTGTTGGCTATACCGCCAACCTCACCACCGGCGTGTGGTTCGGCAACGACGACGGCAAGCCGATGAAGAAGGTCACCGGCGGCGCGCTGCCGGCGCTGGCCTGGCATGAGTTCATGGTCGCCGCGCATGAGGGCGTGCCGGTAGCTGCTTTGCCGGGCTCCTGGACGCCGCAGCCTGCGGCCCCCGCTGTCGCCGTCGAGGACCAGCCGCTCGACGAAGACACCTTCCCGGCAGCACCCCAGCCTGTCCGGCAGCAGGTCGGCGATGCAACTGGCATGTCGCAGGAGCCGACGGCTTCGATACGCCGCCCGGTGCCGCCCGCCGACGTTGGCGGCCCGGTCCAGCGCCGCGAAACGTCGATCCTTGACGTTCTGCTGGGCAACTAGACGCCCCGGCCATCCGGCAACTGTGTCCGCACTGCCCACGGAATTCAGCCGCGGACATAGTGTTGCCCGAATGCTTCAGGTCGGGGAAAACCCGCCAGGGTTGTGGCCTGTCAGGTGCTCCTATTATTACGAATCGCTAATTTAGAGATATAGGATTCCCTTATCGAATCTCAGGCGAGGGGCCATCCGTGAAGACTCTTCTCTCAAGCGTCTGCCTTGCAGCGCTGACCACATCCGCATTTGCAGCAGATGCCCTGGCGCCGGTCGACGACACGGTCGTCCGCCAGATCTCGGGCTATGGTGAAATCTACGGCGGCGGTGTGTGGTTCGATGAATTCGACGACGGTGACATCTGGGCCTATGGCGGCGCCGTGCGCATCAACGTGCCCTTCGCCGAGCGCTGGAACGCACAGGGCGACCTCACCGTCGATGCCATCGACATCGAAGGCACCAGGCTGCACAGCATCGGCGGGGTCCTGCATCTCAACTGGCGCGATCCCGCATCTTACGCTGTTGGCGGCTTCGCCGAGGTCAAGACCTATGGCTTCTCCGATGGTGGCCCCGACCAGGATATCTGGGACTGGAAGGTCGGTCCCGAGGCTCAGGTCTATTTCGGCAACGTCACCCTTTACGGCCAGGCCTATTACGGTGGGCTTGAAGCTGACGGGCTGCCCTTCGACGTCGATCTGATGGGCATTCGCGGCGTGGCGCGCTACTTTGCGCAGGACAACCTGCGCTTCGACGCCGAGCTTGGCTTCCACCGGATGAATATCAGCCAGGGCGGCATGGAGCTGGATTTCGACGTCGTCGCCTTGGCTCTCCAGGCGACCTACCGCTTCACCGACACCCCTTGGTCGGTCTTCGGTCGTTATCAGTATGAAAACGTCTCGATATCGGAGGCGTCGGATAGCCTGGACCTGCACAAGCTCACGGTCGGCCTGCGCGCCAGCTTCGGCAGCGGAACGCTGCTCGACGAGGATCGCAACGGCGCCACGATGGACACCTACCGGCCGAATTTCGTCCTGCCACTCGTCGGCGGCTGACCGGCACTTCAGACGCAAAACGAAGCCGCGCAGGCAACTGCGCGGCTTTTGCTTGCCTGGACCTGCGCAGGCCGATTCAGTCGGCGGGGCTTGGGGCACGGGACGGTGTCCGCCGGCCTTCCACCATCCCCCGTCGATGGCGCGGGCGATCTCGCGTATTTCTGACTGTTGGGGCGAGGTCAGGCGCCGATTGACATATAGTACGGCGCCATACTATATGTCGACATATGACAATGCTTGAGCAAAAACACCTCGCTTTGCTGGACGAAGCCAAGCGCCGGGGCCAGCCCGAAACCGGCTTGCGGCTGTGCCTGGAAATTCTGGCGCTGTCGTCGGCGATCGACCGGGATTGTGCCGCACGCCTTGCCCCGCATCAGCTTTCCGAGGGCAAGTTCGTGCTGTTGTTCTTGCTGCACGATCGCCCCGAGGGGCTCTCGCCGCACGAGTTGGCCGAGCGCGCCGGCGTCACGCGCGCGACGATCACCGGGCTGCTCGACGGGCTCGAACGCGATGGTTTCCTTGCGCGCCATGCGGGTCTTGAGGACCGCCGCAAGGTCTCGGTGCGCCTCAGCGCCAAGGGACAGGCGGCGGCGCGTGTCCTGTTCGACGAGCATACCAAGTGGATCGCCACGCTGTTCGCCGGCTTCAGCGCCGACGACAGGCAGATGTTTGGCGATCTGCTGCGCCGTGTCTGGCAAAATCTCGATCCCACCGTGACACAGGCAAGCGCTCAAGCAGCCGAACCAGGCTGACCCGGCGTCCCACCGCCCCCATCAATCCCGCGTATGCCTGTGCGGCCGCATCCCGTGGCCGTGGGCAGCGCTTTATCGAAAGGAAACACCGTGGCGCACTATCTGGCCGAGCTCTATACCCCGAAACCCGCATGGCAGGCGCTCGACGCCGCCGGGCGGCAGGCCTTCTTCGAGGCCATAGGTGCCGGCATGGCTGCCTTGTCGTCGCTTGGCGTCGAGGCCATCGCACTGGGCGAAACCGATGCCACCAAGATGCATCCTGCGCCGTATCGCTTCTTCGCCATCTGGAGGTTCCCCGACAATGCCGCGTTGGATGCGCTGTTGCAGGGCATCGCCGCATCGGGATGGCACGATTATTTCGACACGATCAATGCGTCTGGACCCGGCACCGATCTGCCCGGCCATCTCGCCCAGCTCGCCGCCAGCAGGTGAAGCTGGTCATGCCGACACGGGGTCCGTCGGGCCTGATTGCTCGGACCCTCCGGCCGGTCAGGCCGCTACCGGCGCGCCTGGCTCCGGTTCGCCGGCCGGCGGCGTGCCGGCATTTGCCATCACCTGCTCGACGATCCCGCGCGCGATCTCGCGCTCGCCCATGATCACCTTGTCGGCACCAAGGCCGGTGAGGTGGTCGACCTCGGCGTCGGAATGGGCGCGTGCGATGATGACCATCGCGGGATTGGCGGCCTTGGCCTTGAGGATGATCTGGCCGGCCTCGAAGGCATTGGGGATGGCCAGGATCAGCCGCCTGGCCCCGGCAGCATTGGCGGAGGCGAAGACTTCGCCCTTGACCGCGTTGCCGGCGACAGTCTCGATCCCCTCGGCCTTGAGCCTGGCGATCGTCTTGTCCGCATCCTCGATGACCAGGAACTCCATTCCGGCGGCCTTCAGCGACTGGCCGACGAGCGAGCCGACGCGGCCGTAGCCGATCAGGATCGTATGGCCGGTCAGCTTGGTCGGCGGCGGCGCGTCCTCGTCGTCCTTCACAGGCACGGTCGTCGTGGTCGCAACCTCGCCGGGTTCGGTCGCCGGGCCGATCGGGACGGCTTCGACGGCTTCGGGGATGCCGGCGCGCTTTTCGAGCCAGGGCTTCAGCCTGGCAGCGCCGGCAAAGGCCAGCGGATTGAGTACGATCGACAGGATGGCGCCTGCCAGGATCAGGTCGCGGCCCTGCTCTGGCAAGAGGTTGAGGCTGACGCCGAGGCCGGCCAGCATGAAGGAGAACTCGCCGATCTGCGCCAAACTTGCCGAAATGATGAGAGCGGTTGCGATGGGGTAGCCAAAGGCAATGACGATCAGGAAGGCCGCGACCGACTTGCCGATCAGGATGATGAACAGCGTGCCGAGGATCGGCCAGGTGTTGCTGAGCAGGCTGGTCGGGTCGAACAGCATGCCGACCGAGACGAAGAACAGCACCGAGAAAGCGTCGCGCAACGGCAGCGTCTCTTCCGCCGCCTGATGGCTGAGTTCGGACTCGCTCATCACCATGCCGGCGAAGAAGGCGCCAAGCGCCAGCGACACTCCGAACAGCTTTGCGGCACCGAAGGCGACGCCGAGCGCGATTGCCAGCACCGACAGGCGGAACAGTTCGCGCGAGCCGGTATGGGCGACGTAATGCAGCAGCCAGGGAATGATGCGGCGTCCGACGACCATCATCAGCACGACGAAGGCCGCGACCTTGGCAAGCGTGATGCCCAGCACGCCCCATACGCCGACGTCGAAGCCCAGCGCGAGGATGTTGGGCGCCTGCGATGCCTGCTGCTCGCCGCCGAGCACGCCGGCCAGCGCCGGCAGCAGCACAAGCGCCAGCACCATCGCCAGGTCCTCGACGATCAGCCAGCCGACGGCGATGCGGCCGCGCTCGGTCTCGATCATGCGCCGCTCCTGCAGCGCCCGCAGAAGCACCACGGTAGAGGCGACCGACAACGCCAGGCCGAAGACGAGGCCCGCGCCCAGCGACCAGCCGAGCATCCAGGCGAGGCCGACGCCAAGTACCGTGGCAAAGGAAATCTGCACGACCGCCCCGGGCACCGCGATGGCGCGCACCGATAACAGGTCCTTGAGCGAGAAATGCAAGCCGACGCCGAACATCAGCAGGATGACGCCGATCTCGGCGAGTTCCAGTGCCAGCTCCTGGTCGGCGACGAAACCGGGCGTGTTCGGCCCGACCAGCACGCCGGCGATCAAATATCCGACGAGCGGAGGCACTCTGAAGCGGTTGGCGAGTGCGCCGAAGATGAATGCCAGCCCCAGACCGGCGACGATAGTAGCGATGAGGGGCGTGTCATGCGGCATTGTCCCGGCGGCACCTTTCGGAAAGTCAAAATTGTGTGGGGTGCGGCGGTGAAATCCGCTGCATTTCCAATATGGTGGACGCAGGTCAGCATGCGCAACCCTGTGCGGCCAAGAAACTTGGCTCGTGCCGAAAAAAAGTGCCGGCATCGCTGCCGGCACTCCTCGCCTGGTTGCTGGGGAACTACTTCTGCGGGTCAAGCCGCCATCAGGATCGTCTCGATGTCGGACACGCTGTGATTGGTCAGCGTCTTCGGAATTTCGGCTGAGACGCGCTCATCGACTTCCTTGTGCAGCTTCTTGCGCAATTCGCCGAGCACCAAGGGTGGCGCCACCAGTACGATCTCCTGGAAATCGCCGGCATGGGCGAGCTTGTACAGGCGAGCTGCGATTTCGTCGGCGAAGCGCTCCTTGGCGACCCTGTGCCAATCGGTGTCGTCGACCGCGCTGCGATGGATCGAAGGGCCGTCGCTGTAGCGGCCGGGGCGATCGCTGCCCTGCTCGCGCGTCGGCGGGTTGTCCTGCTCCATCTCGCGCACGACCTCAAGGTTCGGATATTTGGTGTCGCCCTGGTTCTTCAGGAACAGCGCCTTTTCGCCATCTGCCACCAGCACCCAGATCCCGTGCTTCAGATTGATGTGCGTCATCTCGTGCTCCTTCTTGTCCGCATCGTCCCCGCTTGGTGAACGCGGGGGCGACGGCACGGTTCCGAATGACGGCCGCGATGGCGGCGAAGGGCATCTGCCCGTAATTCTACTAATTTGGTAGAAATTAGGAAAAACGCGTTTCGGGGCACCATCGTCTTCCTTGCGAGCAAGCACTATGGATTGGCGATCTGTGCGGGCGGCACCTGGCCGCGGACCCGGTGAATGCAGGCGATTGTCGGGCTTCGCAGAGGCAGCCGGCTGCCAATGGCCGCAGCAGCGAGGCAGGGATTGAAATACCCTGGCATCGCCGCGGTGGAATATTTTTCTCCTCGGGCTGGGGCGCGGGCAAAAGCGATTGCCTCCCATCTCGACGCGCGCGAGTGCATTTCTTCTGCAGCGCAGCAATGGCGGCTAGAAATGACGGGTATTCCGGAAACCCTCGCGTCATGACTCAAGCCGCCGCCAAGTTGAACGCCTTCCCGATCTTCCTCAAGGTCGAAGGCGAAGCCGTGGTCATCGTCGGCGGTGGCGACGAGGCGCTGGCCAAGGCGCGGCTGCTCGGCCAGTCGAGCGCCGAAATCCGCATCATCGCCGATCATGTCGAGCCGCAGCTCCGCGACTGGATTGCCGCCAACGGCGCGACCCGTATTCACGCTGCCTATGACGCCTCGCTGATTGGTCGTGCCGTCATGGTCTTCGCCGCGACCGGCAACGAAGCGCTCGATCGCCGCATTTCCCAGGACGCACGCGAGCTCGGCATCGTCGTTAACGCGGTGGACCGTCCTGAACTCTGCGATTTCTTCACGCCCGCGCTCGTCAATCGTGCGCCGGTAGCCGTCGCCATCGGCACCGAAGGCGCAGGGCCGGTCCTCGCCCAGATGATCCGCGCTCGCATCGACCGCATGCTGTCGCCCCAGCTTGGCGCGCTGGCCACGCTGGGTGCCAGCTTCCGTGATTCCGTCGAGCGTTTGTTGCCCAAGGGCAATGTCCGCCGCGGCTTCTGGCGCGAGTTCTTTGAAGGCGTCCCCGCCCGGACGCTGGACAACGGTACCCTGGCCCAGGCGCATGACGCGGCGACCGAACTCCTGTTGCAGAACGGCGAAGCCAAGGGCCATGTCGCGCTCGTCGGTGGCGGCCCCGGTGCCGAGGACCTTTTGACCCTGCGCGCCCATCGCCTGCTGATGGAAGCCGACGTTATCGTCCACGATGCGCTGGTGCCCGAGGCGGTGATCTCTATGGGCCGCCGTGACGCAGAACGCCTGCCAGTCGGCAAGCGCAAGGGCTGCCATTCCAAGACCCAATCCGAGATCAACGACCTGCTGGTCGAACTGGCCCAGGCAGGCAAGCGCGTGGTGCGCCTCAAGTCGGGCGATCCGCTGGTCTTTGGCCGTGCCGGCGAAGAGATGCAGGCGATGCGCGATGCCGGCGTCTCCTACGAGGTCGTGCCGGGTGTCACCTCGGCCTTTGCCGCTGCCGCCGATTTCGAGCTGCCGCTGACGCTGCGCGGCGTCACCTCTTCGATGGTCTTCACCACCGGCCACGACCTCAAGGGCGGCTCGCTACCCGACTGGGCCAAGCTTGCCATCTCGGGCGCTACCGTTGCCGTCTATATGGGCCGCTCGGTCGCCGCCGATGTCGCCGGCCGGCTCATCGATGCCGGGCTGTCGCCCGACACGGCGGTTGCCGTCGTCGAGAATGCCAGCCTGAAGAACCGCCGCCGTTTCCATGGCACGCTCGCCGACCTGCCGTCGCTCGAAGCGCGCAGCGATCTCGATGGACCTGTCATGACCATCATCGGCGATGCGGTCGCCGGCGCCAATTTCGAACTTTCCGAGCCGCTGGCGGCACACAGGCACGAACAGGCCGCGCGTGCGGCGCTCGAAGGAAGCAGGGCATGAAGATCCTTACCGCCAACCGGCTGACCGACGGCGAGGCCGTATGGTTCGCAGCCGACGGCACCTGGGCCGAGACCATCGATGTCGCCGAGACCGTCGACGACAAGGCAGGCGAAGCCCGCCTCGAAGCAATCGGCAAGGCCGCCCACGACAACAACGAGGTGGTCGACGTCAACCTGATCGACGTGTCGCTGGTCGGCGGCACCATACGCCCCCTGAGGCTGCGCGAGGCGATCCGCGCTGCTGGCCCGACCAACCGCCTTGACCTTGGCAAGCAGGCCCGGCCCTCGGCCGGTGCCGCCTGAGACCGGAAGACGACCATGTACCGTTACGACGAGTTCGACCATGATTTCGTGAAGGCCCGCGTCGCCGAATTCAGCGACCAGGTCGAGCGCCGCCTTGGTGGCGAGATCACCGAGGATCAGTTCCGGCCGCTGCGCCTGATGAACGGCGTCTATCTCCAGCTCCACGCCTACATGCTGCGCATCGCCGTGCCCTACGGCACGTTGAACTCGAAGCAGATGCGCATGCTCGGCCACGTCGCCCGCAAATACGACAAGGGCTACGGCCACTTCACCACGCGCCAGAACATCCAGTTCAACTGGCCGGCCCTGTCGGATATTCCGGCGATCCTCGCCGACCTCGCTTCGGTCGAGATGCACGCCATCCAGACCTCGGGCAACTGCATCCGCAACGTCACCGCCGACCACTTCGCCGGCGCTGCCGCCGACGAGGTTGCCGATCCGCGTCCCTATGCCGAGATCCTGCGCCAGTGGTCGTCGGTGCATCCGGAGTTCTCGTACCTGCCGCGCAAGTTCAAGATCGCGGTGACCGGTGCCGAGCGCGACCGCGCCGCCATCCAGACCCACGACATCGGCCTGCATCTCAAAAAAAACGACAAGGGCGAGCTTGGCTTCGCCGTCTATATCGGCGGCGGCCAGGGCCGTACGCCGATGGTCGCCAGGAAGATCCGCGACTTCCTGCCGGAGGAACACCTGCTGTCCTACACCACGGCGATCCTGCGCGTGTACAACCTGCACGGCCGCCGTGACAACAAGTACAAGGCGCGCATCAAGATCCTGGTCCACGAGACCGGCGTCGACGAGATCACGCGTCAGGTCGACGCCGAATGGCAGGCGCTGAAGGACGGCGAGCTCAAGCTGCCGGAAGCCGATGTCGCTGCGATCCAGGCCTATTTCGCGCCGCCGGCACTGGCGGCGCGGCCCGAGGGCGACGAAGCTGTCAAGCTGGCGCGGCTCGATTCCAAGAGTTTCGGCGACTGGATCGACCAGAACGTCTTCACCCACCGCAATCCTGATTATGCTGCCGTCACGATTTCGCTCAAGGGCATCGGCGAGGTGCCGGGCGACGCCACCGACAGCCAGATGGAGGCCGTCGCCGACATCGCCGAGAGGTACGGCTTCGACGAGATCCGCGTCAGCCACGAGCAGAACCTGATCCTGCCGCATGTCGCCCGCGCCGACCTCAAGGCGGTCTACGACGCGCTGGTGGCGATCGAGCTTGCCACCGCGAATTCGAACCTGATCAGCGACATCATCGCCTGCCCGGGCCTCGACTATTGCGCGCTGGCCAATGCCCGTTCGATCCCGGTAGCACAGGAAATCTCGAAGCGCTTCGCCTCGCTCGAGCGCCAGCGCGACATTGGCGAACTGAAGCTCAAGATCTCCGGCTGCATCAACGCCTGCGGCCACCACCATGTCGGCCATATCGGCATTCTCGGCGTCGAAAAGAAGGGCGCGGAGCTCTACCAGGTGACGCTCGGCGGTTCGGCCGACGAACATACGTCGGTCGGCGAGATCATCGGCCGCGGCTTCGGCCCGGAAGAGATCACCGACGCCATCGAGACGATCGTCGAGACCTATCTTGCGATCCGGCTCGACCGGTCGGAAAAGTTCCTCGACGCCTATCGCCGCATTGGCCCGGCGCCGTTCAAGGAGGCGCTTTATGCTAGCGAAGCCAAGGCAGCCTGACGCCGACATCGAAGCGCAGGTTCTGGCCGAAGCCGCATCGCTCGACGCGCTCTACGGCAATCTCTCGCCGCTGGAGATCATCGAGCGTACGGCCGGCGACCGCTTTGCCGGCGAAATTGCCGCCGTTTCCTCGTTCGGCGCGGATTCGGCGGTGCTGCTGCACCTGATCTCCGAAGTCGACCGCAACCTGCCGGTGATCTTCCTCGATACCGGCAAGCATTTCGGCGAAACGCTCGACTATCGCGACGCGCTGGCCGCCGATTTCGGCCTGACCGACATCCGGGTCATAACCCCCGACGAGGCGGCCCTGGCGCGCATCGACCCGACCGGCAATCTGCACCAGACCAGCACTGACGCCTGCTGCGACGTGCGCAAGGTCGAGCCGATGGCCCGCGGCGTCGAGCCCTTCAGTGCCTGGTTCACCGGCCGCAAGCGGTTCCAGGCGTCGACGCGCGCTGCCTTGCCGGTGATCGAGCAGATCGGCCCGCGCTTTCGCATCAATCCGCTGGCGCGCTGGACGACCTCGGATCTCGCTGACTACATGCGCAAGCATGCCTTGCGCGAGAACCCGCTGGTCGCCTACGGATACCTGTCGATAGGCTGCTTCCCGTGCACCCAGCCGGTCAAGCCCGGCGAGGATGCCCGCAGCGGGCGCTGGGCAGGCCAGGGCAAGACCGAGTGTGGTATACATCTCTCCGGCCTCGAACAGTCGCTGACCGACGCATCCCTCTAGGAATTCTGCAATGACCGACGTGACACCGGAGACCAAGACCCGCCTCTGGACCCCGGAGGGTTTCCGCGACGACGGCTGGATCCATGCCGAGGATGCCGGTGCCCTGGCCGGCAACAGCCGGGTCATCCTGTCGCTGCCCGCCTTCCTCGAACTCGATCCCCAGCAACGCGAGGCCGCCAAGGAGCGCCTTGGCGTGCTGCTGCAGCCGGGTGACCAGTTGGAGTCGATCGTGGACCTGCTCGACCAGCTGTCGCTGGTGGCGCTTGCCTTTCCGGCCTTCAACGACGGACGTTCCTTCTCGAAGGCCGAACTGCTGCGCAGCCGCCACGGCTTCGATGGTGCCGTTCGTGCGACCGGCCAGGTATTGATTGATCAGTTGCCGCATATGCTGAGGGTGGGCTTCGACGAGTTCGAGGTGTCGCATCCGGTGCTGCTGAAGCGGCTTGAAGCGGGGCAGGTCGGCGGCTTGCCGCTGCACTATCAGCCCGCGACGAAGCCGGCGGACAAGGGTGCCGGCTATTCATGGCGACGGGTGCAGGCCAAAGCCTGAATCTAGGGTTTTGGATGAGGTTGCGTCCGCTCAGCCGCTTCCAGCCTGTCGAGCAGGCGGCGAAGCTTTTGTGGCAGATCGTCCTCAGCCTGGAATGCCGGCAACGCTTCCAGAACGCGCAGATTGCTTTCCGTGGCCAGTTCGCCTCGGATGTTGGTCGCCAACTTGGCTGTTGCGATTTTGTTGATGCGTCTGCTCGGCATGGCAAAGGACCTGTTCCTTCCTCGGCAAAACTCCTGCCAAATGCAAATGGTTCCCAAATCGATCGCCCGCCATGGCAATGGTCGGCCTCTATGGTAAAACTTGAATTAACATTGAAGTATGGGGGCTTGCCGGACCGCCGCTCGGGGCGGCGAAAGGGCGCGGCATCGCGCCCGGCGGCCCTTGCCCCTTGATTTTTGGCCCCCGAACCTCGATATCGGGCGCAACTTCCAACGTATCCGAATAACGGGAATTGGCGATGAGCGACCAGGCAAAAGACGAACGCGCGCCCGACGAGACGGCGGCTGTCGAGGCCCAGGCCGAAAAGATCGAGGGCGGCGTCGATGGCGATTATGAAGCCGTCGTGCGGCTGCTGAAAGAAAACGAGGAACTGAAGGACCGCGCCCTGCGCACGGTTGCCGAGATGGAGAACCTGCGCCGCCGCACCGCGCGCGACGTTCAGGATGCCCGTGCCTATTCGGTGGCCAACTTCGCCCGCGACATGCTTTCGGTTTCCGACAATCTGCGCCGCGCCATCGAAGCGGTTTCCGACGAGGCCAAGGCTGCCGGCGGCGCTGGACTTGCAAGCCTCATCGAAGGCGTCGAGGTGACCGAGCGTGCGATGCTCACGGCCCTGGAACGCCATGGCGTGCGCAAGCTCGACCCGCAGGGCGAGAAGTTCGATCCCAATTTCCACCAGGCGATGTTCGAGGTGCCGAACCCCGACGTGCCGGCCAATACGGTCGTGCAGGTCGTGCAGTCCGGCTACACCATCGGTGATCGCGTGCTGCGTCCGGCCATGGTCGGTGTCGCCAAGGGCGGCCCCAAGCATGTCGCCGAGGCTCCGGCGGAGCCCGGCCCGGTCAACGAGCAGGCCGAGAAGGACGCGTAGGCAGCGAATAGCGAATAGGGAGTAGCGAATAGGGAATTGGCGGGTAATGTGGCTGTAAAGCCGGGGTGCCTGCAATGTTCTTCTTTTATTCGCTACTCACTACTGCCTATTCGCTCCCTTCATGAATCCGCTGCTCTACCTCGACTATGCCGGCGTGGCGGTGTTTGCCGCCACGGGCGCGCTTGCCGCCTCGCGCAAAGAGCTCGACGTCATCGGCTTCCTGTTCCTGGCGAGTTTCACCGGAATCGGCGGCGGAACGGTCCGCGACGTCATCCTTGGCTTGCCGGTGTTCTGGGTGGTCAACCCGGCCTATGTGCTGGTCTGCGCCGCGATCGCGGTGCTTGTCTTCTTCACCGCTCATCTTGTCGAATCCCGCTACAAGCTGCTGCTCTGGCTCGATGCCCTGGGCATGGCCGCCTATGCCGCCATCGGTGCGGCGAAAGGCCTGGAAGCCACCGGCTCGCCGACGGTTGCCATCATCATGGGCATGCTGACGGCGACCTTTGGCGGCATCCTGCGCGACCTGCTCGCCGGCGAGCCGTCGGTCCTGCTCAAGCCCGAGATCTATGTCTCGGCGGCGATGGTGGGGGCAGGCATCTACACGCTGGCCGAGCTCGCCGACCTGCCGCCCGAGGTGTCGGCGGTCGTCGCCTTTGTCGCCGCCTTCATGGTGCGTGGCGGTGCGCTGAAATTCGGCTGGACCTTCCCGGCCTATCGCAGCCGCCCCGGGCGGAGGCCGGAAGACATTCCATGATCTTCGGAGCTATACCTGCCCGCGAGGCTGGCTCTACTATGCCTAGGGAAGGCAGAGGACAGCATCCATGCAGCATCGAGTAGTGGTCGTCGGCGCGGGCTTCGGCGGTCTGGAAGTCGTCAAGGCGCTGGCCGGCGCGCCTGTCGGCATCACCCTCATCGACCGGCGCAACCATCACCTGTTTCAGCCTCTGCTCTATCAGGTGGCCACCGCCTCGCTGGCGACATCGGAGATCGCCTGGCCGATCCGCTCGGTGGTGCGGGACAGGCCCGAGGTTACGACGGTGCTGGCGAATGTGACGGGCGTCGATGCCGCGCGCCGGCACGTGTTGCTCCAGGACGGCAAGACGGTGCCCTACGACACGCTGGTGCTGGCGACCGGTGCCCGCCACGCCTATTTCGGCCATGACGAATGGGAGCCTTTCGCCCTTGGCCTGAAGACCCTCGAGGATGCAACGACCATCCGGCGGCGCATCCTGATGGCGTTCGAGCAGGCCGAGCGCGAGACCGACCCAACCAGGCAGGCGGCGTTGCTGACCTTCGTCATCGTCGGCGCCGGTCCAACCGGCGTGGAAATGGCCGGAACGATCGCCGAGCTGGCGCGGGACACGCTGCGGCGGGAGTTTCGCAACATCGACACCGCCAGGGCCCGCGTCGTGCTGATCGAGGCCGGACCGCGGGTGCTGGCAGGCTTTCCCGACGATCTCTCGGACTACGCCCTTCGTTCGCTGCGCAAGCTCGGCGTCGAGGTCGAGCTCGGTCGCGCGGTTTCCGACTGCACGGCTGACAGCGTCGCCTATGGCGACGTTCGCCTGGCCACCAGAACCATCATCTGGGCCGCCGGCGTGCGCGCCTCGCCCGCCGCCGAGTGGCTGGATGCGCCGGCCGACAGGGCAGGGCGCCTCGAGGTGATGCCCGACTTGACGGTGACCGGTCATCCCGACATTTTCGCCATTGGCGACGTGGTGACGGTGGTAGGCCCGACCGGCAAGCCCGTGCCGGGCATTGCGCCTGCCGCCAAGCAGGAGGGCAAGCATGTCGCCGGCATCATCAAGGCACGGATGGGCGGCAAGACCGAGCCAATGCCGTTTCGCTATCGCCACCAGGGAAGTCTTGCCCAGATCGGCAAACGGCGCGCGGTGATCGACTTCGGTCGCATCAAGCTGCGCGGCGCATTGGCGTGGTGGTTATGGGGTGCCGCCCATATCTACTTCCTCATCGGCTCGCGCGCCCGGTTGAGTGTGGCAATCAACTGGCTCTGGATTCATGCCCGCAACCAGCGCAGCGCACGGCTGATCACCCAGGGCGAGGCCGCCGACCTGTCGCTTGGCAAGGAGGCCGAGCCGCCCGCGCCAGGCAGGATTAGCTGACGCTGCCCGCGCCGATCGTGAACCACGCCTCAAACGCCACAGTTTGCCAGCCGGGTTCCCGTCCTACGTTTCGGTAAAAGCGGCCAGGTTTTCGAGCGAAGAGGCGATGCCCTCGCGATGGTCGTCCTCGCCGATTCCCGGCGGCACATCCTCGCACCGGACAGTGACTTTTGTGCCGCCTTTGACGGGCTCCAGCAGGGTGACGATCCGCATGCTCCCGGCAAAGGCGGGGTCATCCGATTCGAACGCGATGAGCTCGACGACGTGGCTGTTGGGCACCAGCTCGACGAAGCGGCCCTCGAAGACGTCGGCGCTGTCGGTGGTCTTGCCGTGCGAACCGGCACCTTCGTAGATGAAAGCCATGCGAAAGGTGCCGTCTTGGCGGGGTTCGAAGGCCAGGATTTCGGCCCGCATGCCCTTTGGCGGACGCCAGCTTGCCACGGCTTCCGGGTCCACCAGCGCGCGATAGATAACCTCGGGCGGAGCCTTGATGATCCTTGACCCGATATCGGTCCGCCGGGTCTCCCGGGTATTCGTCATCCTTCGTCCCCTCCGTCTCCCCGGCCGTTCAGGCCGTCGCTTGCCGTGCCTTGACCAGGCTTTTGGGCGCCTGCATCAGCCAGGCGCGTTCAAGCCGTGTCCTCAACTGATCGAGCGGGATGTCGTGGACGCGGACCAGCATTGCCGGCCAGCCCTTGTAGTGGGCGGTCTCGAAATAGAGATGCGGATCGGCCTCCATCAGCATCTCCTTCTCTTCCAGCGCACACATCACCGCGACCGTGTCGGCATCCTTGACGCGGCAGAGGAATTTCTTGCGGACGTGAAGAGACGGCGTGCCGTAGGACGTGCCCTCAACCACCTCCGCCAGCCCCTCGGCCGCTGCGCGCAGCTTGTCGAAGGCGGGCTGGAGGTTGTCGGCCATGATGCTAAGCGGCGAAGCGCTGCGTTTCACCGCCATAGTAATTGATGTAGCGGGTGCCGATTTCCTTGACCGGCATGACGACAAAGACGTCGACGGTGCCGAAATCATGGTCGATGACGCAGCCGTCGCCGATCTTGGCGCCGACGCGCAGATAGCCCTTGACCAGCGGCGGCATGGCCGTGATCGCCGCCTTGGCATTGACCGCCTCGATCGGCATCAGGTCCATCTGGCAATAGCGCCCGGCGACCGCGCGCACGTCCCAGTCGGCGCTGGTGCGGCAGTGATGGGCGAGATAGGTCAGCGCCTCGGCATGTGCCGCCGGCACCGTGCCGTGGAACGAGGCGCAGCCGGTCATGACGTCGATGTCGTAACGGTTGAGATAGGCCCAGATGCCCTGCCACAACGCCTCGATGGTCCGCTTCGAGCGGTATTCCGGCAGCACGCAGGAGCGGCCGAGTTCCAGGAAGCGCTGGCCGGGATGGCGGGCGATCAGCTTGTTGAGCTCGAATTCGTCGTCGGAGTAGAAGCCGCCGGCTTCAGTAGCGCGTTCCTGGCGCAACAGGCGGTAGGTGCCGACGATACGGCGATGCTCGGGGCCGTTGATCGAGGTGTCGAAGACGAGAAGATGGTCGCAAATGTCGTCGAACCGGTCGGCATCGCGTCGGTCGATCGAGTGCAGCGCCTGCTTCCTTGCACCGAGTTCGTCGAAGAACACGCGATAGCGCACTTCCTGGGCCGCCGCGATCTCTGATTCGTTGCGGGCGAGGCGAACCTCCAGTGTTCCGATCCGTCCGAGCGGCGCTTCAGGCAACAGAGGTTTGGAAGGCACGGTCACCTTGGCGCCATTGGCTTTCTGAGTGTCACTGTCCGGCAAGGCTGTATGCACGGGTGATTCTCCTTCGAGCCATCCCTCCTGGCGCGGGGATACGGTGTCGGTGCTACAGGATTGTGACAGTATCGTGATCGACCCGCCCGGGCAAGACTTGGTCGGGCGGCAAGAGAGCCTAGCCGGCTAGGAAAATCAGGCAGTTGTAGTTCAGGCTGCCGCCCGTTGCTCGACAAGGTTGATCAGTACGTCGGGGTCGAGTGGCTTGGTGACAAAGCCGCTGGCGCCATGGGCAAGCACTGCATGGCGGGTCTTTTCCTGGCTGTCGGCCGACAGGACGAGGATCGGCACCGCGGCAAGGCCATGCTGTTCTTCATGCCTGCGGATGGCCGAAATCGCGTCCAGCCCGTCCATCACCGGCATGTGCATGTCCATCAGCACGACGTCATAGCGGCGCTTGCGGGCGGCCCCTGTCACGGCTTCGACGGCGGCCTTGCCGTTGCTGACGACGTCGACCCGGTGACCCGCCTTCAACAATGCCGCACGGGCCAGCATGGCATTGATCTCGTTATCTTCGGCGATCAGCACCGAAAGCCCCTGCAGGTGGCGGCTCGCAGCCGGCTTTGCCGCGGCGCGGCGGCTGGTCGGCTGCGGCTGCAGTCCATTTTGGTTCGCCAAGAGCACACGGAGCAAGGTCTCGGCGCGCACCGGCCTGGCAAGGAAGGTCGAGTAGCCGCTGGCGCGCAATTCGCCCAGCAGGCCGCGGTCGGTAGGCGCAATCAGCGTCACGGCCTCGCTCGCCGCGAAGCCGTTCTCGCGCAATTGCCTGAGCACCCGGCCGTCGTTTTCTTCCATCGCCGCATCGACGAGGATCGCATTGCAGCCGTCGGAAATGGCGGCTGCCTGTTCCGGGGTGACGACGACATTGGCGCGACCGCCATGGGCGCGGATGGTGTCGGCGATCGCTTCGGCCTCGGTGGCGTTCCTGGACAGGATCACGGCGCAGCGGCCGGCCAGGACATCGGTTTTGGCCGGCGTTCCGTCGGTGGCGCCATAGGCGGGCAGGTCGAAGAAGAACTCCGAGCCTTCGCCGGGCATGCTCCTGGCGGCGATGGTGCCGCCCATCGACATGACCAGCCGCTTGGAGATGGCAAGACCGAGGCCGGCGCCGCCATGCGAGCGGGTGGAGGTGCCGTCGCCCTGCTCGAACTCCTCGAAGATGCGCTCCATGTCCTCGGCGCGCAGGCCGGCGCCGGTGTCGGTGACAGTGAAGCGGATCCTGCCGGGGTGTTCGTCGCCGGTCCGCTCGACCGTGAGGCGCACGCCCCCGGCGTCGGTGAACTTGATGGCGTTGCCGATCAGGTTGAGCAGCACCTGGCGCACGCGGCCGGGATCGGCGGTGATCATCTGCGGCACGTCGGGTGCGACGTGGCAGCCAAGGCCGATGCCCTTGCCGTAGGCGCGCGCGGCCAGCAGTTCGACCACGTTGTCGGCGATCTCGCGCGGCGACATCGGCTGCGGCTCTGGGTCGAACCGGCCGGCCTCGATCTTGGAATAGTCGAGCAGGTCCTCGATCAGCGCGAGCAGGGCGCTTGCCGATGTCGAGATTGCGCCGACATAGGTGCGCTGCTCGGGCGAAAGCTCGGTGTCGTGGAGCAGCTTCGCCATGCCCATGATTCCGTTCATCGGCGTACGGATTTCGTGGCTGACGGTGGCGAGGAAGCGTGACTTGGCCTGGCTCGCATATTCGGCGCGCTCGCGTGCGCTGATCAGCGCCGTTTCGGCGCGCTTGCGGGCGGTGATGTCGCGGGCGATGGCCCGGTGCGACACGGCGTTGCTGGTCTTGTCGCGCACCGACAGCTCGATCCACGAGAACCAGCGCACCATGCCCGCCGAGCGGATGCCGACATCGGTCGAGCTCAGGCACTCCCCCTCCGAGAAGGCGGCATCCGGCACCACGCCGACATCTACGCCGATTTCAGACAGGGTGCGGCCGGCGAGGTCGCGCTGGTCCTGCCCGATAAGCTCGGCGAACACCTTGTTGGCGTAGACGATGCGGCCGTCGCGGTCGCGGTGCACGACCAGGTCGCCGAGCGCGTCGATGAGACCGCGGAAACGCTCCTCGCTTTCCTGCAATTCCCACATGCGGTCGGCGAGCGTTTCGATCTCGGCGCGGCTGCGCGAGGCGTTTTCGCTGATCGCTTCTGCGGCACGTTCACGCTCGCCCAGGCTACGGGCGAGCAGCACCAGGCCGCTGAGGCCGGCCGCAAGCAGGCCGATGCTGATGAACGCTGGCGCACCGGTCAGGTGGGAAAGGCCGGCAAGGACGAGCACGGCGACCAGGGTGGTGAAGTAGAGGCCGCGCGGCGGCTCCTTCAGCAGTTCCGGCGCCAGCGGTGGCGGCGAGATGATGCGACGGTGCGACATCGCGGCGCCGGCGCCGATATCGGCGGCACCTTGCGTCGTCGTTCCTTCCGCGGTCTTGGACTCCGTCATCATGGCGGAATGCTAGCGCGGAGAGCTTAGGGAAGATTTGGGCGGATAGTTCGAATTTTAGCGGTCGCGCTTTTTGGCTGTGACCGTGAGAACTACTGGACGTAGCTCTTGTAGACGTAGCCGCGCTTGCCGTTGAAAACGATTTCGCACCATTGCGTGCACGAGACCACTTCGACGGCGGTCTTGGCGGGTATGACGCCCAGGACCGCGCCACCTTTCTGGGGCTTGGCGCGCATGTTCACCGAGCGTTTGACCGTGCCGCCGCGCGTGCCCTCGGTGGTCTTTATCTCGGCCTGGAGCGCCTTGACGGCTGAGGTCTCGCCGGGATCGGTCTCGGCGTGGGTTTCGGCCAGCGCGAGTGGTGCGGTTTCGCTGAGATCCCTTGCGATCACCTTTTCGGCGCCGGGGATTGCCGGCATCGCCTCGAGCGGCTGGGTCGCGCCTGCGGCCACGACCTGCGCCCAGCGCGGATCGGCCGCCAGCGGCATGTCGGACGCTTCCGACGCGGACGCTTCCGAAACCAGGATCGAACTGCGCGAGGTGGCAACCCGCTCCTTGCGGCCGGTTGGTTCGGCTGTAATGGTTGTGATCTTTTCTTTTGCCGGCTCGGCAGCGGCCTGCTGGATCTCCTGCACCGCGTCGACGGACTGCTGGCCCATATGCGGGAGGATGAACAATGCAGAGACGGCGGTGACGCTCATCAGCGCGGTCATGGCCAGGACGCCGCAGACCAGGCCACGGTTAGGCGCGTTCTCGCGCCACGAGGCTGTCTCGGTCTTTGTGAACATCATAGCGGAGCGCGGCTGATTCGCTGCGCCCAACCCGAAGGGCATTTTCACAAGCAACTCTCCACTCAGGCCCCAAGCGCTCGCAATATCGAGCGTCCCCACCTGTCGTTTCGACCCGCAAATCTTCGCCACGTGGCCGCAAGACAGTTTAGGCGGTGCCTTTCGGCCCGTCCGCCGAACGCACCATGATCACCGATTGTGGCAGAGCTTGGACCCGATTGCGACCTTCGTCAAAAAATTCTTAACCGCTAAATGAAGTCTGTGGGAAAATTCCGTCTAACTTCACGTAGAGATAACTGAACGTAAGACAACTTGATCCGGCCCGGATTGGCGGTGCGACGGCAGAATTATTCGTCGGATGGGGCCGCCTGGTGGCGACTGCGCCGCCACGCCAGGAACTCGTCCAGCACGACCAGTGCTGCGCCGACCGAGATGAAAACGTCGGCAAGATTGAAGATGGCGAACGACCACACCGGCGTGTGGAACAGGATGTAGTCGATGACGTGGCCGTAGACGGTGCGGTCGATCAGATTGCCCAGTGCCCCGCCGACGATCAGCGCGAAACCGAAGCGGGATATGATCTGCGCCGGGGTCGTGCGGATGGCCAGGTAGCTCACGAAGGCGATGACGATGCCGGTCAGCACGATGAGGCCGGTATCGCCGACGTTTGAGAACATCGAAAAGGCGATGCCGGTATTGTAGGTGCGGTAGAGCGCCAGGAACGGCAGCACGTCCACTTTCTCGTGCATGACGAGCATGGTCTCGACGAGCAGCTTGATCCACTGGTCGAGTGCGACGGCGAGTATCGTCACGAGCCCATAGAATGCGGCTGGCTTCACATGGGGCTCCTAAAGCTTCAGGGCGTTGCGCCGGATCTCGAACAGCATGACGCCGGTGGCCACTGCCAGGTTGAGCGAATCGGCGCGGCCCGCCTGCGGGATGCGCAGCAGCTTGTCGCAGCCATTGGCCAGATTGTCGGGCAGGCCCTGCTGCTCGTTGCCCATCATCAGGAGCACCGGGCGGTTGCCGAAATCGACGGAACGATAGTCGACCGCGCCCTTGAGGTGTGTGCCGGCGACGGTACCGGGGAAATCCTTGCGCCAGGCGAGGAAGCCCTCGGGGGTGGTCTTGGCGACCGGCACGGCAAAGATCGACCCCATCGTCGCGCGCACGGTTTCGAGCGAGAACGGGTCGGTGGTTTCGCCGACCAGGATCACGCCTTTGGCGCCGACGGCATCGACGGTGCGGATGACGGTGCCGAGATTTCCCGGGTCGCGGACCCGGTCCAGCGCCACCCAGACGTCATTGCTGTGCGGGCGAATGTCCTTGAGCGGCACGAAGCGCTGCGTGAACACGCCGACCACCGCCTGCGGATTGTCGCGCCGGGTGATCGCCGTAAGCACCTTTTCGGAGACCTCGAGCACGTCGCCGCCCAAGGCGACGGTGCGCGCCGCGACTTTCTCGACGGCCTGGTTGCCCAGCGCCGACTTGGCGAAGATCAGCGTCTTGATCGTCCAGCCGAGATCGAGCGCGTCGATGACCAGCTTCAGGCCTTCGGCCATGAAGGCGTTCTGCTGGTCGCGGAATTTCTTGAGCGCCAGGGCCTTGATGTCCTTGACCAGCGGATTGGCCAGGCTCGTCACTTCCTTGACGCGGCCGGGCGCCCCGGTGCGGTGTTCGCTCATTGGGCTACCCAGCGCGAGAAAAGCGATGTGGACAGGGCTCGGCCGGCCGACTTCTCGCGGATGACCAGTTCGCCCGATTCGATGGTGCCGCCCATGCCGGCGAAGGTGTCGCGCATCAGGGCATGGATGGCGAAGAACGAGGCGCGGATCGAATAGGCCGTCAGCACCACTGCCAGCGGCTTCGGCGTCAGGATCGAGCGGCAGATGTCGGTCATGGCGGGCAAGCTCTCGAACAGTTGCCACACCTCGCCCTTGGGGCCGCGGCCATAGGCCGGCGGATCGAACAGGATGATGTCGTAGCGGCTGCCGCGGCGCTCCTCGCGCTCGACGAACTTCATCGCGTCCTCGCAGATCCAGCGGATCGGCTTGTTGGCGAGGCCTGCCATCTCCTGGTTCTCGCGGGCCCAGCCGATGGCCTTCTTGGAGGCGTCGACATGGGTGACTTCGGCGCCGGCGCGTGCCGCGACCAGCGAGGCCACACCGGTGTAGCCGAACAGGTTGAGCACCTTGACCGGGCGTTTGGCGTCCTCGATCAACCGCGCCATGTGGTCCCAGTGCCTCGCCTGCTCGGGAAACACGCCGACATGGCGGAACGAGGTGAAGCGGCCCTGATAGTGCAGCCCGTCATGGCGCATCGGCCAGGTCTCGCCGAGCGGTGCCTTCGGGAAACGCCAGCGGCCAAGGCCTTCTTCGTCGGTGTCGCCGGTGAAGACGGCGTCGGCGCGCTCCCATTCCTTGGCCGGCAGCGCACGTTGCCAGATAGCCTGGCCCTCGGGCCGGACGATGCGATAGGGGCCGTATTGTTCGAGCTTCTCGCCGTCGCCGCTGTCGAGCAGGGCATAATCGTCGTTGGGCGCGACCTCGAGGATCAGCGGCAGGCGTTCGGCCGGCAAGGCACCTTCGCGTCGCACCAGCTTGCGCGGTTCCGCCTTCGGCTCCGGCTGATGGTCCTGTCTTGGAGCCGGGCGCTGCTGTTCCGGCTTGCGCTCCGGCTGCCGTTCGACGCGGTCGCGCGCCTGCGCGGGCGCGGCACCGCCCTTGCGGGAGGGCTGCGGGCGGCTGTCGCGGCGTTTGTCACGCGGGTGCTTCAAGGAAAAATCTCTCCGGACGATTGGCCGCTTTTGACACAGGGCACCGCACGCCGCAACCTGACGGGAGGTCGCGCGCCCGGACAGGACGATTTCCGGCAGGGCCGTAGCTGCGCGTTCGGCAGCAGAAAGCCAGCTCTGTGATCGCCAGGGTTCGCGGGGCTATGCCTTAAGCGCCTTATAGACGGCGATGCCGGCGGCGAGGTCCTCGAGTGCGGCGCCCACCGACTTGAACAAGGTGATCTCGTCCGCCGACTGGCGGGCCGGCTTCTGGTCGCGGGCGAGTTCGTGCAGGTCGGCGACGATGTCGTCGGCCTTGAGCACGCCCGCGGCAATCGGCTGGACGATGTCGCCGGCTTCCTTGGTGGCGCCGGCGCGGGTGTCGACATAGACACGGGCCTTGGCGATTGCGTCGTCGTCGGCCTCGCGCATGCCCGGCGTGAAGCCGCCGACGAGGTCGACATGCGCTCCCGGCTTGAGCTTGGCGCCCTTGACCAACGGCACCGTCGAGATCGTGCCGGCGGTGATGATGTCGGCCCATCCGAGTTCGGCGTCGAGATCTGATACGGCTTTCGCCTCAAAACCGTCGCCGCGCAGCGAGGCGGCAAGCTTCTCGGCGTTGGCAAGTGTCCGGTTCCAGACGCGGATCTCCTTGATCGGCCGCACCGCGGCATGGGCGCGGGCAAGGAACTGGCACTGCGCGCCGGCGCCGATCACCAGCAGCTTCGAGGCATCCTCGCGCGCCAGGTAGCTTGCTGCCAGCGCCGAGGCGCAGGCCGTGCGCCATTGCGTCAGGCGCGGACCATCCATCAGCGCCTGCGGTTCGCCGGTGACCCCGTCGAGCAGCAGGTAGAGCCCGACCACGGCGGGCTTGGCGACGTCGTTGTTGTCGGGCGAGACGGTGACGATCTTGACGCCGATATGGCCCTCGGCGGCAGCGCCCGCAGCCTTGAAGTCGGTCCAGGCGGGCATCAGCAGCAGCGTCGAATCGGTGCCTTGGGCACGCTCGACGGTGTGATGGTGGCGCACCGGCTGCACCGCGCCCTCGCGGAAGGCGGTGCGCAATGTCTCGACCAATCCGGGAAAGGTCAGCGCCCGGTCGATGTCGCCGGCCGAAAAGTGCAGCATGGAATTCTCCTTGAAAAGGCGCTCACGCGCCGGAGCGGATCAGTTGGGGCGCGGCAGGGCCGGGCCTTGAGCAACCGGAGGCCGCTGGGCCGCTGCCTGGCGCAGGCTTTCGGCTTCGAGACCGCGCTGGCGCGCCACCTTGCGGTAGCGGCCCTGCTTGAACCAGGTCACCGCGCCGCCGAGGATGACGCCGAGCGCCAACGCCAGGAACAGCAGCACGAACAGCGGTGCCTGAACCGTCAGCGCCGGGTTGCCCGGGTTGAACGGATCGAGCGTGAAGGCGGTAGGGGCGCGGTTGGCCACGGCGAGTGCGATGAGCACGATCGCCACCGGCACGAACACCACGATGAGCATGAAGCGATTGAACATGAATCTTCCCGTTTGAGCCCCCGGGGCGGCCGCACGCCGGCCTATTTCGCCGAGTTCAGCCGCTCGCGCAGCTCCTTGCCGGTCTTGAAGAACGGCACCCACTTTTCCTCGACCTCGACGGATTCGCCGGTGCGCGGGTTGCGGCCGGTGCGGGCCGGACGGTTCTTGACCGAGAACGCACCGAAGCCGCGCAGTTCGACACGGTTGCCGTCGGCCAGCGCATCGGTGATTTCGTCGAAGATGGCGCTGACGATGTTCTCGACATCCCGCAGGAAAAGATGCGGATTGCGTGTCGCAATGATTTGCACCAGTTCAGACTTGATCATGAGCGCGGTCCCCGTCGAAATTATGATGATTTTGCTTGTTTTTCAGTCGCCTGACACGGCTTTTTCAGCCTGCCAGAGCGACAGCATACCGTCAAGGAACAAGCGTTCCGCGCCCATTTCCCTGAGCAGTTCGGCGGAGAAGTCGCCGACGCCGAGCGTGCGGCCCAGCGCCTGCGCCAGTGCGCGCGGCAGGAACATGCTGCCGCTGCCTGCCGGCTTCCATTCGACCACCGACAGCCTGGCGTCGACACCCTTGGTGCCGAGCCATGCGATGGCCTGGTCTTCGCCGCCGACCTCGTCGATCAGCTTCTTGGCAAGCGCCTGGCGCCCGGTGAATACCGAACCGTCGGCGAGCGCGGTGGCTTCCGCCTTCGACATCGAACGGCGCTCGGCGACGATGCCGACGAACCAGTCGTAGCTGTCGAGGATCATGTTGCGCATCATCGCGCGTTCTTCCTCGGTCGTCGGGTTGAAGGGCGAGGGCTCGGCCTTCAGCGGCGACGACTTCACTTCTTCCAGCTTGATGCCGAGCTTGTCCATGAGGCCGGTCAGGTCGGGAAACTGTACCAGCACGCCGATCGAGCCGACGATCGACGACTTTCGCGCGACGATGTGGTCGGAAGCCGAGGCGATCATGTAGCCGGCCGATGCTGCCAGCGTACCGACCTGGGCGACGACAGGCTTTTCGGCGGCCAGCTTGCGAACGGCATCGAAGATCGCCTCGCCGCCGGCGGTGGTGCCTCCGGGCAGAATCGATCGACAGGATCACGCCCTTGACCGAACTGGACTTGCGCACCTGGTCGAGCCGGTCGAGCAGGTCCTCGTCCTCGGTGATGGTGCCTTCGATCTTGACCTTGGCGATATGATCGCTGGCCACACCGGGAATTCTCTCGCCGGCAAGCCATGTCGACAGGCCGACAATGGCCAGTCCGGCGATGAGGAAGGCTGCGATACGCCAGAAAGTGAGCTTGCGCCGCAACCGGCGTCGGTCGATCAGATCGTCGGCTTTCATGGACATTGCGGGCCTCGCATGCTGTGCAAGCCTGCGCTTTTATCGCAACGGTTTGGCGAGAGCCACCGCTTTCCTGACGCAGCTGCCGTTGCGGGACCTTGGATTTGTAAGGTAAATAGCCATATTCGGGTTTGCATTTCGGCAGCCGGATGCGCGTCTATTGCGCGTCCGGCCGCAACTCTTTGACCTTATGGTCATATTTTTGTGGCTTTCATCCGTTTCACCGTGCCGGCCTGAAGGCGGCCTGGAATAGTTCGAAGAAGGACATTTGCGTTGGCGCGACCAATCGAGACGAGCGGCGGCGGAAGCGGCGTTGCGGTGGACACCGCGATCGCGCTTGCGACGTCGCGCGCCGATGCCTTCGATCTTGCCGCGCGGCATTCGCGCCGGGTCCGCGTCCTCAAGCGCGCCTTGCCGGCAGCCGCGGTGACGCTTGCCGTCCTGTTCGGCGGCTATTCCTATCTTGCCGCACCGCCCTCCCTCCAGGTCAAGGCCGAAGGGGCCGCCTTCTCGGAGGGCAAGCTGGTGATGGCCAAGCCCCAGCTCAGCGGTTTCACCCGGGACAATCTGCCCTATTCGATGACAGCCGAGCGCGCGGTTCAGGATCCGGCCAACCAGGGCGTCGTCGAATTGCATGGCATCGACGCCAATCTGCCGCTCTCCGCAGACAACGTCGCCGAGGTCGATGCGGCACGCGGCGTCTACGACCGCGTAGGCAATACGCTCAACCTGACCGAGCAAGTAACCGTAACGACCAGCGACGGCATGGTCGCCAAGCTTAAATCGGCGTATCTCGACATGGGCAGCGGTGCGATGAAGACCGACGAACCGGTCGAAATAACCCTTGACGGTTCGAAGATCACGTCCGATTCGATGTCGATGCTTGAGAACGGCAAGGTGGTCGTCTTCGAGAAGCGTGTGCGCATGGACATCGATCCGGCGCGAATGAAGGCGGCACAGAATGGCAGCGGAGGCGGGAGTGCGGCAAATTAGGTCTTGGCGGTCATTGGCCGCCCTAGCATGCGCAGGGGTGGCGCTTTGCGTGACGGGTGCTTACGCCCAGGACAGCCAGAGCAGGCTTTCGGGCCTCAAGCTGTCGGGCGACCAGCCGATCCAGATCGAGAGCGACAAGCTTGAGGTCCGCGAATCGGAGAATCTTGCGATCTTCACCGGCAATGTCAGCGTCACCCAGGGCCCGACGGTGATGAAGTCGGGCAAGATGACCGTCTACTACGCCAAGGATGGCGGCTCGGCGGCCACCGGTTCGGCCAACATCGATCGGCTCGAAGTCGACGACAAGGTCTATGTGAAGTCCGACAAGCAGGTTGCCACCGGCGATCGCGGCACCTTCGACATGAAGACCGAGGTGCTGGTGATGTCGGGCAAGGAAGTCGTCCTGTCCGAAGGCGACAACGTGCTCGTCGGCTGCAAGCTCACCGTCCAGATGAAGACCGGTCTCGCCCAGGTCGACGGCTGCAACAAGGGCGCCAAGGGCAACGGCCGCGTCATGATGTCGATCACGCCGGGTTCGCAGAAGAAATAATGACGGAGGCATCCCCGCTGTTGTCGCGTCTGAAGCCTGGCTCGGCGCAGGAACTTGCCGCGCCCGCGACGATGGGCAGTGCCAGGAACGGCAAGTTCAAGGGCACCCTGATCGCCAAGGGCCTGACCAAGAGCTACAAGGGCAGGCAGGTGGTGTCGGGCGTGACGCTGGGCGTGCGTGCCGGCGAAGCCGTCGGCCTGCTCGGTCCCAACGGCGCCGGCAAGACGACCTGCTTCTACATGGTCACCGGCCTCGTGCCGGTAGACCAGGGCACCATCGAGATCGACGGTTTCGACGTGACGGCGATGCCGATGTATCGCCGTGCACGCCTCGGCATTGGCTACCTGCCGCAGGAAGCCTCGATCTTCCGCGGCCTTTCGGTCGAAAACAACATCCGAGCCATCCTCGAAGTGGTCGAGAAGAGCCGCAAGGAGCGCGAGAAGTCGCTCGATGCGCTGCTCGAGGAATTCCACATCAGCCACCTGCGCAAGGCCCCGGCGATCGCCCTTTCGGGCGGCGAGCGGCGGCGGCTCGAGATTGCGCGGGCTCTCGCCAGCCGGCCTAACTACATGCTGCTCGACGAGCCCTTTGCCGGCATCGACCCGATCGCCGTCGCCGACATCCAGCAGCTCGTCCGCCACCTGACCAAGCGCGGAATCGGCGTCCTGATCACCGACCACAACGTCCGCGAGACGCTCGGCCTCATCGACCGCGCCTACATCATCCATGCCGGCGAGGTGCTGACCCACGGCCGCGCTGATGAGGTCGTCGCCAATCCCGACGTCCGCCGCCTCTATCTCGGCGAGGGTTTTACCCTCTAGCTGGCGATTGCACAGCCTGCGCGCGAACCGGGCAGCGGTTTGTTGCCATGGCGTGTCTGCTTGGCATGCCGAGGGTGTCCTGCGCCGCAAATAGCGTCGGCGAAGCCCCAATCTCCTTGACATGCAAAAGCTGGGCCAGTTCTATCTCGCTGGTAGGCGTGCCGGTTTTCGGCCGTCCTGGGTCGGGATCGGTTACCTCAGATAATGGCGCTGTCGGCAAAACTACAGCTACGGCAGTCGCAGTCCCTGGTGATGACGCCCCAGCTGATGCAGTCGATCCGGCTGCTGCAGTTCACGCACACCGAGCTTGAGCGTTTCATCGACGACGAGATCGAGCGCAATCCGCTGTTGGAACGCGCCGAAGCGCCCGAAGACGCGCCCGGCGACCAGTTTCCCAAGATTGAAACGCAAGGCGAGGCCAACGCTGCGCCGAGCGACGACTGGTTCGAAGGCGAGGCCGGCTGGAGTTCCGAGGCCATCTCCGAAAAGCTCGACACTTCGCTCGAGAACCTGTTTCCCGACGATCCCGGTGCCGTCGAGCGAATGGGCCCGGACCTTGCCATGCAGTGGAAGTCGGCCTCCTCTGGCACCGGCTCAGGCGGCGCGTCCGAAGGCTTCGACATGGAGGATATGGCCGCTGCAGCAGTGACACTGCGCGATCATGTCGGCGAGCAGATTTCATTCGGCTTTGTCGATCCGGCGGAGCGGCTGGTCGCTTCCGAATTGACCGACTGGCTCGACGAGGCGGGCTACTTCCGAGGCGAGCCTGTCGAGATCGCCGGCCGGTTCGGCGTCGACGAGGCATTTGTGCTGAGGGTACTTGCCGGCTGTCAAGGCTTCGATCCGGCTGGCCTGTTTGCGCGCGACCTTGCCGAGTGCCTGCGCATCCAGCTTGGGCGCCGCGACCGCCTCGATCCGGCGATGGCGGCACTGGTCGACAATCTCGAACTGTTGGCCAAGCGCGATTTCCAGAGCCTCAAGCGCATCTGTGGCGTCGACGAGGAGGATCTGCTCGCCATGCTGGCCGAGATCCGTGCCCTCGACCCCAGGCCGGGCGGCGGCTTTGTCGGAGGTGCAGCCGACACCATCGTGCCCGACGTCGAGGTGCGCCAGGCCGCCGACGGCAGCTGGGCCGTCGAACTCAACCCGGAGACCTTGCCGCGCGTGCTGGTCGACCAGGTCTATTTCGCCGAGGTGACGGGCCGCACCAAGGACCAAGGCGAGCGCAACTTCCTCTCCGAGTGCCTGCAGAATGCCAACTGGCTGACGCGCAGCCTCGACCAGCGCGCCAAGACCATCCTCAAGGTCGCCGCCGAGATCGTCCGCCAGCAGGACGCCTTCCTCGTCCATGGCGTGCGCCATCTCAGGCCTCTCAACCTGCGCACAGTCGCCGACGCCATCGGCATGCATGAATCGACGGTCAGCCGCGTCACGGCCAACAAATACATGCTGACGACGCGCGGCGTGTTCGAACTGCGCTACTTCTTCACCGCCTCGATCGCCTCTGCCGAGGGCGGCGACGCCCACTCTTCAGAGGCAGTCAGGGACCGGATTCGACAGATGATCGAGGAGGAGCAGGTCGCCGACGTGCTTTCGGACGATGCCATTGTGGATATCTTGAAGAAAAGTGGCGTGGACATCGCTCGCCGCACCGTCGCAAAATATCGTGAGGGCATGAACATCGCCTCGTCGGTGCAGCGCCGGCGCGAAAAGCGCGCTATAGCAGGTACTGCGAACTAGCCGAAAAGCGGTGTATTTGGGCCGATCCGGGCCCTTGATTGACAATCCCTAATGAAGTGTCTAGAAGCCCGCCCGCATGAAGAGGGCTGAGCCCGCCAAGGAAAGATGCGGCACAGGATGGCTTGCGACACGAGCCAGCGGCTGCCGGGTGGTGGCCCAAGATCAGCCGACAGGTTCGGACTTAAATTCGGTGTGGCAAGCGAGGCAACGCTTGTTTGCATCGGCCACGGGTATAAACTCGGACCAGTTTGAAGTCTGAACAGAAAAGGTCAGTTTTCAGATGAGCCTGCGTATTTCAGGAAAGCACATGGATGTCGGCGATGCGTTTCGTGCGCGCATCGAAGGACGTATCGGCGAAGCGATCGGCAAATATTTCGATCGTGGATTTTCCGGACACGTCAACGTCGTGAAGGCCGGCTCGCGCTACACCGCCGATTGCGTGGTGCGGCTCGATTCGGGCATGTCGTTGCAAGCGACCGGAGACGCCCAGGAACCGACTGCCGCGTTCGACGCGGCGGCCGACAAGCTCGAAACCCGCTTGAGGCGCTACAAGCGCCGGCTCAAGTCGCACAATATGGGTGCAGGCAACGGCGAGTTGACCGACATTGCCTACTCGGTGGTGGCAGCCCTCGTCGATGACGACGAAGACGTGCCCGAGGATTTCGCACCCGCCATCGTCGCCGAATCGACGATGGTACTGAAGACCATGTCGGTGGCTTCTGCGGTCATCGAGCTCGACACCAAGGACAGCCCCGTTGTGGTCTTCCGCAATGCCGGCAACGAGCAACTCAACATTGTCTACCGCCGGTCTGATGGAAACATCGGCTGGATAGATCCCTCGACCGCAAAGGTCGCTCAGGGATAGTCGCCGCCGACCGCATGTGGGGATTTGGGGTAATGCGGCGGTGAGCACAGCAAGGGAATTTCAGCATGGATCTGAGTGATCTGATCGAGGTACCGGCGATCATGCCGGCCTTGAAGGCGAACTCGAAGAAGCAGCTTTTGCAACTTCTCGCCGAAAGGGCCGCAGCGATTTCCGGCATCCCCGAGCGGGAGGTGTTCGACACCATCCTACAGCGCGAGCGTCTTGGCTCGACCGGTGTCGGAAATGGCATCGCCATCCCGCATGGAAAGCTCGCAGGGGTGAAGCGCATTACCGGCGTCTTCGCGCGCTTGGAAACGCCGGTCGATTTCGAGGCGCTGGACGACCAGCCGGTCGATCTCGTCTTCCTGCTTCTGGCTCCTGAAGGCGCCGGTGCCGATCATCTCAAGGCACTGTCGCGCATCGCGCGTGTGCTGCGCGATGCCGACACGGTTGCCAAGATTCGCGGCACCCGCGATTCGTCGGCCATACACGCGCTGCTGTCGGAAACGCCTGCGTCGCACGCCGCCTGATTTCGATTGTTGGAAAAAGCTTGGAAGGGCCGCGTCTTGCGGCCCTTTTCCGTTTCGCCTGTCACATCGGCCTGCCGGGCCGACAACCCCTGCAAGGTTAGTGGATGGCGACGGTCGTCAGATCGTTTTCCATGGCGCCGGCAAGGGCGCGGTCACGGGCATCGGACAGCAGGATCGGCTCGCCATTGGCGGCAAACAGCGCCCACAGCTCAAGGCCGGGATCGATCTGCGTCAGGCCTGGGAAACGGCCGCGCAGGTCGTCGCTGGAAACCTTCCGGAGATAGGCGACGGAGCCTTCGCCGAGATGGGCGAGTTCCCCCGTGGTCATGGTGTGTCTCTGGTCAGTATTGGGCATTTTCAGCCTCCTTCTAGCCTGGATGCCATGATGGCCATCCCGCATAAGAGCTTCGGCAGTGTTTATTCTGCTACCGATATGTTTATTTTTCGTACCAGGCGTTCGGCTTCCGGCCGGTCGAGATCGACCGACAACAAGCCGTTCTTCAGATCGGCCGCGATCACCCGCATCCCGTCGGCCAGCACGAAGCAGCGTTGGAACTGCCGCGAGGCAATGCCCCGATGCAGGAACTCGCGCTCCTTTTCGTCACCCTGTCGGCCACGCACGATGAGCTGGTTCTCCTCGACGGTGACTTCCAGGTCGTTTTCGGCAAAACCCGCCACCGCCAGCGTGATCCGCAGCCTTTCGCCCCGTTCGTCGGCATCCCGGATGCGTTCGATGTTGTAGGGCGGATAGCTGTCGCCCGACTTGGCAAGGCGCTCCAGCGTCTTTTCCATCGTGTCGAAGCCCAGAAGCAGCGGGCTCGAGAAGGGCGTCATACGGCTCATGTTACAGCTTGTCCTCCGAGAGCGACATAATGCGGAAAAACCCGGATGGCATTTTTCCGACAGTTGTTGATATGGTCCGCCCCGTCGGCAACTTCAAGACTGCAAAAACCTGCCCAACAAGGAAAGAAAATGCCCGTACCGCGCAAGATTATCATCGACACCGACCCCGGTCAGGACGATGCCGTCGCCATATTGCTGGCGCTCGGAAGCCCCGAACTCGATATCCTGGGAATCACCGCTGTTGCCGGCAACGTGCCGCTGAAGCTGACCGAAAAGAATGCCCGCAAGATCTGCGAACTGGCCGGCCGCCCCGACGTCAAGGTCTATTCCGGCGCCATCCGCCCGCTGATCCGCGAACTCGTCACCGCCGAGGAAGTTCATGGCAAGACCGGCCTCAACGGCCCCGACCTGCCCGAACCCACCATGAAGCTGCAGGAGCAGCACGCCGTCGACTACCTGGTCGAGACGCTGATGCGCGAGGAAGCCGGCACCATCACGCTGTGCCCGCTCGGCCCGCTGACCAACATCGCCCTCGCCATGATCCGCGAGCCCAGGATTGCGCCGCGTATCAAGGAAATCGTGCTGATGGGCGGTGGTTTCTTCGAAGGCGGCAACGTCACGCCTTCGGCCGAGTTCAACATTTATGTCGACCCGCACGCCGCCGACGTGGTGTTCCGCTCGGGCGTTCCGATCGTCGTGATGCCGCTCGACGTCACCCACAAGGCGCTGACCACGACCAAGCGCATCGACTCTTTCCGCAAGCTCGGAACCAAGGTCGGCCTTGCCACCGCACAGATGCTTGAATTCTTCGAGCGCTACGACGAAGGCAAATATGGCACCGACGGCGGTCCGCTGCACGATCCGTGCGTCATCGCTTACCTTATCAAGCCTGAGCTGTTCCAGGGCCGCTACTGCAACGTCACCGTCGAGACCGCCTCGGAACTGACCATGGGCATGACCGTCGTCGACTGGTGGGGCGTCACCAAGCGGCCGAAAAACGCCATCGTCATGCGCGACATCGACCATGACGGCTTCTTCGCGCTGCTGGTCGAGCGTCTGGGCAGGCTCTAGCCGTTTTCCCGCTCCGACATGGGCAGGCAAAGCGAAAAGGGGCGGCGCGAGCCGCCCCTTTTCATGTCTGACGGTGCCTTTGCCTTACTTGGCTCGCGAGAACGCCAGCCACACGCCGCCGCCGACAAGGAACGTGCCGCTGATGCGGGTCATCAGCTTCAGGCGCCGGGCCGAAAGGAACCTGCCGGCGCGCCCGGCGGCCACCGCATAGGTCGAATCCGACAGCGCGGCGAAGACCATCGCCGTGACGCCCATGATGACGATCTGTTGTGCGTAATTGGCGGTCGGGTCGATGAACTGCGGAATGAAGGCACCGAAGAAGATCAGCGTCTTGGGGTTGGAGATGGCAACGAGGAAACCCTGCAGGAAGAAGCCGCCGCGCGGCCGCCTGGGCAGACCGTCCGCTTCCAGCTTGCCGCTGGAGCGGAACATCTGGATGCCGAGCCAGATCAGGTAGGCGGCTCCCAGTAGCCTGACCCATTCGAACCAGTGGCCCATTGTCTCGATCATCGAGTTGAGGCCGATGCCGACGATGGCAATCATCATCGCCACGCCGATCTGGGTACCGGCGACGTTGGCGAGCCCGGCGCGCGTGCCGTGCCTGATGCTCGAGGCGATGATCAGCGTGACGGTCGGCCCCGGGATCAGCACGATGACGATACATGCAACGACATAGGCGACATAGAGTTCGAGCGACATTTTTCCGTTCCTTCGGCTGTCGCCCGCAAGTAAGCACGCGGAAATCCTGCGTGTCCAGCGGAGGGAAACTCAACCCTTCAGTGCTGCGTCCACCTCTGCGGCAAGCGGGATCGCCGGCTGGGCGCCTGGCTTGAGGCAGGCGAGGGAGCCGGCCGCGGCAGCGCGGCGAAGCGCCTCTTCCAGCTCAAGCCCGGCCGACAGTCCGGCGGCAAGATAGCCGCAGAAAGTGTCGCCGGCGCCCACGGTGTCGACCGGCGTGATCTTGAGCGCGTCGACCTGGACAAGTTCGTCGCCCTTGGCTGCCAGCACGCCGTCGCCGCCGAGCGTGACGATGACGGTCGCGCCGGTGCGGCGGGCGAACTCGCCCATGCGCTGCGGCCGTTCGCCGGCGGGCAGGGTCAGCGCTTCGGCATAGAGGTCGAATTCGGTTTCGTTGGCGACGACATAGTCGGCCTTGCCGACAAAACTCGCGGCCTCCGCGCGGAAGGGTGCGGTGTTGAGCATGGTTATGGCGCCCGCCTTGCGCGCCATATCAAGCGCTGCATCCACGGTGGGCAGCGGGATCTCATGCTGCAGCAGCACGACATCGCCTTTCTTGAACTGCGCCTTGTTCAGATCGCCCTGCACCACCGAACCGTTGGCGCCGGGCACCACGGCGATCATGTTCTCGCCGTCGCCGCCAACCAGGATCAGGGCGATGCCGGTGGCTGCCTGGATTTCGGCGACGCCGCCAAGGTCGACGCCGCCCGCCTTGAGATAGGCCGTGGCCTCGCCGGCAAAGGCGTCCTTGCCGACCGCGCCGACCATCCGCACCTGGGCGCCCGCACGCGCTGCCGCGAGCGCCTGGTTGGCGCCCTTGCCGCCGGGCGCCGACTTGAAATCGGCGCCGGGAACTGTCTCGCCGGGACCGGGAAGACGGCTTACGGTTGCGATGAGGTCGAGGTTAATGGATCCGACAACGGTGATCACGACAGTCTCCTGAAAACTCGGCGGAAACTATCCTGTGTCGCGGGCACTTGCCAGATGCCGTCTCGCCATTTGCCGGACGGCGAGACGGCGCGACGTCTTAGCGCGTCACCTGGCCGGCCTCCCAGCCGAGAATGGCGCGCTTGCGCGTCAGGCCCCAGTGATAGCCGGTGAGCGCGCCTGATTTGCCGAGCGCACGGTGGCAGGGCACCACGAAGGAAAGTGGGTTGGCGCCGACGGCGGCACCCACGGCCCGGCTGGCCTTCGGCGCGCCGATCTCGGAGGCGATCGACGAGTAGGTGCAGGCCCGGCCCATCGGGATCTTGAGCAGGGCCTCCCAGACGCGAACCTGGAAATCGGTGCCGATCATCACCACGCGCAACGGCTGGTCCTGCCGCCAGCGCGCCGGGTCGAAGACGCGTGCCGCGTAAGGTGCCGTGGCGCTCATGTCCTCGACATAGGTGGCGTTGGGCCAGCGGCCGGCCATGTCGGCAAAGGCTTCGCGTTCTTCGCCGGCGTCGTTGAAGGACAGGCCGGCAAGGCCGCGGTCGGTGACCATGACGAGCGCCACGCCGAAGGGCGAGATGTGGTAGCCGTAGCGGATGGTGAGCCCGGCGCCGCGCGTCTTGTAGTCGCCCGGCGACATCGCTTCGTGGGTGACGAAGAGGTCGTGCAGGCGTCCCGGACCGGACATGCCGAGTTCGAACGATGTTTCGAGCAGCGGCAGGCCGTCGTCGAGCAGCTTGCGCGCATGGTCGAGCGTCACCGCCTGCAGGAAGGCCTTCGGCGACAGGCCGGCCCAGCGGCTGAACAGCTTCTGCAGGCCGGTCGGCGTTTCGCCGACTTCGTCAGCCAATGCTTCGAGCGAAGGCTGGTCGCGATAGTCGAGGCTGATCTTTTCGATCACCCGTCGTACGGTTTCGTATTCGGCGCCGACGGGCGTGATGTCCTGTTGCAGCGTGGCGATGGGGCTCATTCTCGTCTGGGCGTTCATGGCAATGTCTCCTTGAACGCCAATATCGGCTGCCGGATTGGGAATTCCCACCCGATTCCTGCTCACCGCGACCGTGCCGTGGCCAAAGCGCGCGAAAACGCGGTGGCAAAGCTCTCGCGGTCGTCGGGATTGAGGAAACTGCCGATCGAAACGCTCTTCTCCCGCGACTCGACAGCCATGCCGGTGATGCCGATCTCGTCATGGCGGGATATGGCAAACCGCGCCCAGAACGGGTTGAAATGGAAGCGCTCCGACCTGCCGGACGGCGCGGTCTTGAGGATGTCGAGGCTGGTGCGCGACACGCTCACTTCCTCGCGGGCGCGGGCGGCGCGGTAGTTGAGGCGGAAGGCGATGTAAAGGGCTACGACATCAAGGCCGAAGAAACCGAATATCGGCCATGCGCCATTGCTGAGGAACACCACGCCGGTGACGATCCAGCCGAACAGCAATGCGCCCATCAGGATGATGAAGCCGGTGCGCCCGAGCGACCGGTGCGGCAGAAGCAGCGCCTTGAAGAAGGGCTCGTCGGCGGCGAAAGTGGCGTTTGTCTCGCTCATGCCGGTTAATTATAGAGAGGCCATGAAAAACCCCAAGACAAAAGATGTTGCGCGGACGGCACCTGCAGGCCTTGGCCAGGCTTCGAAGGCCAAGCCCAAGCCGCGCACGGCGCGCCGCCGGTCGCTCTACTCGTCGGATGAAATCCGGGAGATCTTCCGCCGTTTCGCGGTCCAGCGACCGGAACCGAAAGGCGAACTCGAGCACGTCAATGCCTTCACCCTGCTTGTGGCAGTGGTGCTGTCGGCCCAGGCGACCGATGCCGGCGTCAACAAGGCAACGCGGGCGCTCTTCGCCATTGCCGACACGCCACGGAAGATGCTTGCACTGGGCGAGGAGACGGTCGGCCAGCACATCCGCACCATCGGTCTGTGGCGCAACAAGGCCAAGAACGTGATTGCGCTCTCGGAAGCCTTGATCCGCGACCATGGCGGCGAAGTGCCCGACGACCGCGACCTGCTCGTCGAGCTGCCGGGCGTCGGCCGCAAGACCGCCAACGTGGTGCTCAACATGGCATTCGGCCACCACACCATGGCGGTCGACACCCATATCCTGCGTATCGGCAACCGCATCGGGCTGGCGCCCGGCAAGACGCCGGACCAGGTCGAGGCGCTGCTGGTCAAGATCATCCCCGACGAATTCATGCGCCACGCCCACCATTGGCTGATCCTGCACGGGCGCTACGTCTGCAAGGCGCGCAAGCCCGATTGCTGGCGCTGCGTCATCGCCGACATCTGCAAGTCACCGGAAAAGAGCACGAGCGAGCCGGCCCCGCTGGTGCCACTCGACGACATCGACCCGATCGAAGTCGCGGAAGCGGAGGTTGCGGCTCAGTAGCCGCCTTTTGTCTTGTAAGCAGAGCGATGCCCTCCCGGTTGACGGTCGGGCGCACAGCCCGCAGATTTCGCCGATGGCCCTGAGGCGCGACATCAACCCGATGCCGGACTGGATCCGCAGCGAGCTCGTTTCGCGCGGCGTGCTTGCGGCCTACGAGGCGCGGCCGGACTACCAGCGCAACGATTATCTCGGCTGGATCGAGCGCGCCGAGCGCGCGGAGACGCGACGCAAGCGGCTCGACCAGATGCTTGAAGAGCTTGAGCGCGGCGGCGTCTACATGCGGATGGCTTGGAAAGGCTAGCTGGCAGGCACTATCGGCGCGTTCTGGCCTGCTGCCTTATCCGTCATCCGTGATAGACCGCGTCCTGTTTCACGGAGCCTGATCGATGACCGCCTTTGCCCTTGCCGACATTCCTGTCATCGAGACAGAACGCACGATCCTGCGGTCGCACAAGCTTGATGATTTCGAGGCCTATGCCGCGATGTGGGCCGATCCTGTGGTCACGCGCTTCATCGCCAAGCCGCGCACGCGCGAGGAAAGCTGGCAGCGCTTCCTGCGCCACGCCGGGTCATGGTCGCTGATTGGCTATGGCTTCTGGGCCGTCGAGGAAAAGGCCACAGGCCGATTCATCGGCGAGGGCGGTTTCCACGACCTGAAGCGCGACATCGTGCCGTCGATCGAAGGCATCCCGGAAGCAGGCTGGGGGTTCGTCGCCGAGATGCACGGCAAGGGCATGGCCAGCGAAGCGGTCGGCGCCTTCGTGGCATGGGCGGACCGCCGGTTTGGCGGCCGGACGGTCTGCATCATCGATCCAGCCAATGGCGCTTCGCTGCGCGTTGCCGAGAAGAACGGCTATCGCGAGATCGGTCGGACCACCTATCACGGCGAGCCGACGATCCTGCTCGAACGTCAGGGCTGACGTTCGGAGAGCTAGCCGCCGAACGCCGTCGACAGGATCGGCTTGGCCGTGCCGATGCGCTCCCAGCGGCTGCCGTTGCCTTGTGCCTGGCGGGCGAAATAGCTGTAGGGCGTGCTCGACCAGTCGCGGATTGAACTCGTCAGATTGTCGAGGATCAGATCGCCTTCGCTGGTGCGCACGGTCAGGACCGTGTGGCCCTCGCCGCGATAGCGCGCAACGGTGAGCAGCAGCGCCGAGGCCGGCCAGCCGCGCTTGAGCAATTCGCGCTTCTTCAGGATCGCAAAGTCCTCGCAGTCGCCATAGGCGACCGGCACGCGCCAGTCGTCGCCGCTGTCATTGCGTTCCTTGATGCGCGAGTTGACGGCGCGGTTGACCTGCTTGAGCTCCGACTTCAGGTCGGCTTGCAGCGCAACGACCTTCTTACCGCCCGATGTGCTGCACAGGCCGGGTTCACGGCCGCAGAAGGAGGCGAATGCGGGCGGCGCGAAGGCCTTGCCCTTGGTTTCCATGGTGGTCCCGGCCTGGGCTGCCTGGATTCCGGCAAGCAAAGACGAGAATGCGATCAGCGCAATGAAGCGTTTCACAGCAGATATCCCCGATGTGTGGATTTCAGAATGACGTAGGGTGATTAATGAGGGGTTGCTAAAATAAAACTCTGTCAAAAGCGATAGCGGCGCGGCTGACAAATTGTTGCCGAGGTCATTACAATTTGAACTAACCGGACATCAGGTGGGCGCTTTTGTCGCCCGCCTAGCCGTTGACCACGAAGCAAAGCAGCAGTTCTGGCGTCTTTATCGGCGCACGGACGATGTTGAGCTGGCCGCGGTAACGCCGCTCAGCGGCGCTGATGACAAATCCGCTGGCGATCGGCACGCCGTCATTGGCGTCGAGCTTGGCGAAGATGTCGGCGACGTTGAGATCGAGCGAGAGCCTGAGATCGCGATGCGCGTCTTCGCCGAACCCGACGGGCAGCTGGCGCCTGACCAGGTGCTGGAAAGCGGGATTGAACGTCAGGATCTTCTTGGTCGATGAAAGCGCGAAGGCCGGCGCCGGGCAGGCGCCGAGAATGGCATTGATCGTGCGCAGCGAGGCCAGCTTGCCGAGCGCTGCACCTTGGTCGGACATCCAGCGCAGGCAGGCCACGCGGATCGCCGAGGCCAGGTTGGCGGTATCGCCATTGGCCTGCGCGATCACCTCCACCATCTCGCCGATGGTCAGGTGGTTGTGCTCGGCGAGTTGCCGCAGCGTGTTCCAGAACAGTCGCTCGAGCCTGATGCCGCGCCGGGTGCCTAGGCGGACGACGACGCGAAAATCGGTGGTCAGATCGTCGGTCGAAAAGACGTGGATTCCGTGGCTCTCGGGCGAGGTGGCGCTATCGTTCACGAAGCGCCTCGTCGCGTGCCTTGTTGATGGGCTTGAGCAGGTAGCTCAGGATGGTCTTCCGCCCAGTGATGATCTCCACCGTGCTGATCATGCCAGGAATGATCGAATAGGACTTGCCGTCCCTTTCCAGCGCCGAGCGGTCGGTCGAGACGCGAACCTGGTAATAGGGTTCGCCGGTATTCTGGTCGACCAAGCTGTCGGCGGTGATGGTCTGCACCTTGCCGTCGAGGCCGCCGAAGACCGAGAAATCATAGGCCGAGACCTTGATCAGCGCCTTCTGGTCGGGACGGATGAAGGCGACGTCGCGCGGCGAGACGCGGGCCTCCACCAGCAGGGTCTCGGAGGTCGGCACGATGCCTGCGACCACGGCACCGGGCTGCACGAAGGCGCCGAGCGTATTGACGTCGAGCGTGTTGACGATGCCATCGACCGGCGAGCGGATGTCGGTGCGGGCAACGCGGTCGGTGGCGCCGCGGATGGTTTCGTCGACGACCGAAAGCTCGGCCAGCGCCTGGGTCAGTTCGTCCAGGGCCTCCTGCTGGAGTTGCAGGCCGAATTCGTCGACCTGGAGCTTGGCTTCGACGATCGCTGCCGCGGTTCTCTTGATCGTCTCGTCGGCGAGATTGAGCTGGCCGCGCATTTCGGTCTGCTCGCGATCGACGCGGATCTGCTCAGTCTTGGCCATCAGGTTGCGCTTGACCATGGAGCTGACCAGCGCCGCCTCCCGGTCGCTGACCGCCAGGCTTTCCGTCAGCCTGGTTACGTTGACCTTGGCTTCGTTGAGTTCCTTTTCGCGCTGGTCGAGCCGCGATTTCAGCACGTTGAGCTTGGTGTCGAAATTCTGCCGGCGGGCCACCAGGAGCTTCTGTTCGTTCTCGCAGATCTGGGGCGCCGTCTGCATCAGGTTTTCCGGGCAGGCCAGCGGTTCGGCGATCCGGCCTTCCTGCTCCTGCTTGAGGCGGGCGATGCGTGCGCCGAGCGTGCGCGCCTTTGCCTGCTGTTCACCCAGGCTGGAAGTGCTGACGGTGTTGTCGAGGCGGACGATGAGGTCGTTCTTCTTGACCACCTGGCCGACCTGGACGGCTATTTCCTGGACCACGCCGGCTTCGCTCGCCTGCACGATCTGGGTCTTGGATGCCGGGATGACCTTGCCTTCGCCGCGTGCGATCTCGTCGACCTCGGCAAACGAGGCCCAGGCGACGAACGCCACGAACAATGCCGCGATGATCAGCACCGCTGCCGACGCGAAAAATGGCGGTCTATCTTCTCTGGCTATCATCAATGCCCCGTTATATTGAACGTGTTCAATATAATCACACTGTCAAACCGACTGCCTTCAGCTATTTGGCTTCTGCAGTGCCTGAATGACTTTTTCCTTGGGACCATCCGCAACTATACGGCCCTGTTCGACGACAATGAGGCGGTCGACGATCTCGAGCATACTGTAGCGGTGGGTCGAAATGATCAGCGTGGTCTTGTCGTTGAACGCGGTCTTCAGCTGTTTTATCAGCTGGCGCTCGGACGCCAGGTCCATCGAGCCGGACGGTTCGTCGAGGAACACGATCTTGGGTTTCGTCATCAGCAGCCGGGCGATCGCCACCGCCTGTCTCTGTCCGCCCGACAGGTTGGTGCCGCGCTCCCCGACATTCATGTCGTAGCCGCGCGGATGGCGTGAGACGAAGTCGTCGACGCCGGCCAGCTTGGCGGCATCGATGATTTCCTCGTCGGTGGCTTCGGGCCGCGCCATCAGGAGGTTTTCCTTGATCGTGCCGGAAAACAGGTCGCCGGCCTGGGCGACGATGCCGACGGCGGAGCGGACCTCCGAAGGGTGGTACTGGCGGATGTCGATGCCGTCGAGCAGCAGCTCGCCGGTCGTCGGCAAATAGAGCCGGCCGACCAGCCGCCCGAACGTCGTCTTGCCGGAGCCGATGCGGCCGATGATGCCGACGCGCTCGCCGGGATTGATCGTCAGGTTCACGCCCGTCAGGACCTCGGTCTCGGTACCGGGATAGACAAAGCCGACATTGCGCAGCGTCAGCGCACCGACCCGGATCGGGCGGTTGACGAAGCCGACCGTGTCGGGCCGGTCTTCCGGCTGCTGCATGATGGTGTTCAGCACCTTGAGCGACAGCGTCGCCTGGCGGAAGCGCGAAAGGGTCATGGCCAACTGGCCGAGCGGTGCCACAGCGCGGCCCGACAGCATGACGGCCGCGATGATGGCGCCAGTCGAGATGGCGCCGCTGTCGAAGGCATAGGCACCCGCGACCACCAGGGCCACGGTCACCATCTGCTGGATGAACTGCGTCATGTTGGCGGCCGCCGCCGACAGCTCCTTGATCTTTTCGGAGGTGTTGGCGGCATTCTTGGAATGCTCGCGCCACTTGCGCAGCAGGTAGGCTTCGGCGCGCAGCGACTTGATCGTCTCGATCGTCGAGATCGACTCGACCAGCAGCGATTGGCGCTGCGACGCTTCGTTCAGCGAGGCGGCGACCCGCTTGCCGATGCGCTGTTGCGCCACCAGCCCGATGATAACGGCCAGTATGAAAGCGATGACAGGGATGACCACCAGCCAGCTCGCCACGGCATAGATCACCAGCAGGAAGATGAAGACGAAGGCGGTGTCGATGAAGGTGCTGACCGTGTTCGAGGTGAAGAACTCGCGCACGAACTCATATTGCGTCACCCGGTTGGCATATTCGCCGGTGGAGGCGGGGCGCGCGCTGAGCGAGGTGTTCAGCACCTTCTCGAACAGCATGTAGGAGATGCGCAGGTCGGCCTTGCGCCCGGCATGGTCGATGAGCGCGGCGCGCGCCGTCTTCAACAGCAGGTCGAACAGGATGGCGGTTGCCACGCCGATCGCCAGTACCCACAGCGACGAGATCGACTTGTTGGGCAGGATGCGGTCGTAGACGTTCATCGTGAAGATGGGCGAGGCGATGGCCAGGAGGTTGATGAAGATCGCCGCCAGCGCCACGCGCGAATAGGACCGCCAGAACGCGCCGAGCGTGCCGTACAGCCAGTGCGGGCGCTCTATCTTCGCCGCGGTGCCGACGGTCATGTCCTCGGCGGCATTGGCGTAGGTGATGGAGAAGCCGACGCCGCCTGATATCGGCACGCCCATCAACTCGGCGCGCGAGATCGAGGTGCGACCATCTTCCTGCGGTCCCGTCAGGAACTCCGCACCATCCCTCTGCTCGGCCAGGATGGCGATGGGCAGCCGGTTGGAACGGAAGACGATGGCCGGCAGGTCGAAGCGGCCGCGCACGAAGTCGCGATGTTCGAACTCTTGCGTTTCCAGGCCGATGCGTTCGGCCAGGTGGCGGATTTCCTGGACTTCGACCCTCGTCTCCGAGATCGGCACGCCGGAAAACAGCACTGTCTCGGCACTGGGGCGGCCGAGATAGGCAGCCACAGCCGAAAAACAGGATTTGAACGCTTCGACCGGAGTCTGGATATGCGTCTGCTGGTTCATGACGGACGGGGCCTGCCGTCAGGCAGACACCCTACTTCTTTCTGACCGGGGCGAGCAGGTCGAATGGCATGTCGTTGACCTGTTCCGACGGCGTCCGTGCGTAGGTCTCGGTGTCGGCGGTCGCCGGCACGTTGAACTCGGTGCGGGCGTAGGCGGCAGCCTGCTTCGCCGGTGCGATGTTCATGGTCTTCAGCAACTGGCCGGTCGCTGCGAGCAGCCGGTATTCGGCGAACAACGACGCGAATGATGCGGTGTTTGCCAGGGTCTCGGTGTTGAAGCGCGTGTTCTGCGCGTCGAGCACGTCGAGCAGCGAACGCTGGCCGACCTTGAACTGCTCGCGATACGAGGTCACCAGCCTGTCATTGGCGACGGCCTGCTGGCGCAGTGTCTTGGCGAGGTCGGCCTGGCGGAAGCGGCGGTCCCAGGAGATGCGCACGGCTTCTTCGATCTCGCGCTGCACCTGATGCATGGCAAGGCGCTGCTCGCTGACGCGGCGGATCTGTTCCTGCTCGTTGGCCTTGTCGATGCCGCCGCGATAGAGGTTCCAGCGCAGCACCAGGCGGGCCTGCAGGTCGTTGGTCTCGTCGGCGGAGCCGTCGATGTCGTTGCCGACGCGGGCGCGGCCTTCCGCTACCACCTCGGGGCCGTATTTGGCGCGTGCTGCGTCGACCAGCGAAGCTGCGGCGTCGATGTCGCTGCTGGCCATGTGGATGCGCGGATTGTTGCGGCGGGCGAGGCCGATGGCATCATCGAGCGAACGCGGCAGGGCCTTGGCCACCGAACCGGGCTTGGACGGGCTGACCAGCGGCTTGCCCACGGTCTTGAAGAAACGGATCTTGGCCGCTTCCAGTTCCTCGGACGCTTCCTGCACGCGCGCCTTGGCGGCGAACAGGCGTTCTTCGGCCTGCTGGCGGTCGGCGTCGGTCAGCGCACCGCCCTGGATACCCTCGCGGATGTCGCCGAGGATCGACTGGTGGAAGCCGAGATTGCGCTTGGCCTCGCCCACGATCTGGGCCTGCAGTACGTATTCGAGGTAATCCTGGACGACCGAAAGGCCAATGAATTCCGAACGCTCGAGAACGCGGAAGGATGCGCCGTCGACGCGCGATGCCTGGCGGGTCAGTTCGGCGCGGCGTGCGCCGTTGTCGAACAGCTTCTGGGTGACGACGACGCCGGCTTCCGACGGATAGAGCGCATCGTCTTCGATCGACAGGGCGCGCCGCGACGGGTTGTCGAGTCGGCGCACGCCGGTCGAGGCTTCCAGGTCGACGCTGGGGAGATAGAGGCCCTTCGCCTGCCGCAGTTCGAATTCGATCGCTTCGCGGTTCTCGACGGCCTGACCGATCTCGGGGTTGGATTCGACGGCCACCGCCATCGCTTCCTTCAGCGACAGCGCGCTTGCGCCATTGCCCGATAGCATGGTCGCTGCCAACAAAACCGCCAGCCGCTGCGCAAAGCGCCCAAAATTCAACTGCATCTAAACTCTCCCCCACTCCATCCCGACATTGGTCACAGCCAGGATCCCTATACGTACCCGCCGTGAGCAATTATCCAGCAGCGCATGAAAATCGACAGCAATTTGATTGTCCATATGCTGAATCATGAGGATTTATGCTATTTGGTCAAAGCACTGGTGCAAAAATACTACATATCCAGTTGCTAAATCGGACTTTCGTAATAAACGCCGGGGTTGTGTACAGGGCTGCCGCGGGTGGGGCGGCTGGCGGTTTGGGGGCCAACCGGCAATTGCTGGAATCGGCCAAGCGATTCTAGCGCCTGCGCCTACTGCGGCTGGGGCCCCTCTCCGGGAGCAATTGCTGCGAAATTACCGCCTGCAGAAGCGATCTGCGCCGATCCAGGCCGCGCGCCGTGGATCCAGGCGCGGTCGGTGCTGAACGAATAGAGCGGAACATAGCTCCTGTAGGCGCCGTCGCTGGCCACCGTGTTGCTCAGATTGTCGAGGATGAAGTTTCCACTTTGGGTGGCAACCGACAGGACTGCGTGAAACACCCCCCGGCCGGTGTCCTGAAGTACAACCAGCGACATGCTGCGCGCCGGAACGCCGGCTTCGATCAGCGCCGCCATCTTGAGAATGACGTAGTCTTCGCAGTCGCCGACGCCACGCGACAGTATTTCCGCCGGCTTCGCCCAATAATCGAGGTTGCCGTAGACCGCATCGTCCTTGCGGTAGGCTATCATCGTGTTGACGGCGCGGTTGACGCTGGCAAGCTTGTCCATGAATTTCTTGTCGCGGGCGCCAGTTGCGGCGGCTGCGAATGCGGCACCGCGCTTGCCGCAGTTGGTCGCGTCGGCACAGTCGCCGATCTTGCTGTAGACCTTGGCCCAGCGGCCGGCGACGGGAAAGTTGCGCATCGGAATGGCGACCGAGCCGAACACGCCGGGCACGATGGCAGCCGTCTTGATCGGGTCGATGCCCTCGGGAGTGACGTCTGCCTGCGAAGCGGTGCGCACGGCCAGGCCGTAGCCGTCGAAGTCCTGGCCGAACTGGAAAGGCTTGTTTGCAACCGCGGCCGCAGTTGGTTCCGGCAGCATCAGGCCGCCGAGAAGCCGTGTGGCGTGTGGCTGATTGGCGGCGGAAGCATCGGCATCGGAATCCTGGTTGGCATGGGCGCCGTGCAGTGCCGCGGCAAGAAATGCCGTTGCCGCAAGGATATTCAACCCGAACTTCGAAGCGTTAGATTGTGTTGCTTTCATGTCGCCCACCTATTTTGGTGAAAGCTAGCAACATCATCTCAAATTATCGGAAAGGAACGCAGGTAATCGGAAGATAATCTTCGAGTTACACTTTGCATCGAATTTTACGAGAATTTTCTACTTCGCTTTGTCCGGGGCTGGCGCAGCCGCACGATCCATGGCCTTGTTGACCTTGAGCGGAGGAGTGCGAACAGCCGGGCGATGGCAAGCAGCAGATCTGAAACCTTGGCGGTCCGGTGCGGGCGAGGGCCGGTCTTATGACAATGGCGCGAAGGATGCTGGTTCACGCCGGAGCGGCTATGGCCATCAGCGCTGTCGCAGTGACGATCATGGCGGCGAAAAGCGTACATCTGCCGCCGCAGCCGGTACTTGAAAGCGTGCCGGCCGAAACGCTGTCGTTGCCGTCGCCTCGACATCAGGGCGCTGGAATAGCCGTCGCCGAGGTGCCGCCGAGCCCGGCGCGATCGATCGCACCCGACATTGTCGCGCCTCCCGAAGTCGCCAGGCTCCAATTGGAGCGTATCGAGGCAAGGCCACCTCTCGGGGATCTCGGGCTTGCCCCGCCGCCGAAGCGGGTCGGGCCTGACGACTGGGAGGGCACGCTGCTGTATCGTCCCGTGGTGACATCCTCGGCCTCGTTCGAGGCGATGGGCTACGTCATATTTGTTGCCGGCGCCGAGGCGATCGACCCTGGCCAGACCTGCCGGTTCGAGGGGGTTGCCTGGCGTTGCGGCGAGCGCGCCATGCTCGCCTTCAGGTACTGGCTTCGCGGCCGCGCACCTCTGTGCCAGGTGTTTCCGCCGGCCGAGCGGCAACCGGTGGCGGCCGCCTGCAGGATCGGCAAGCAGGATGTCGGCGCATGGCTCGTTTCCAATGGCTGGGCGCATGCGCTGCCCGGTGGTGGCTATGAAAAGGCCGAAGAGGTGGCGCGGAAGGCCGGCATGGGGGTGTTCGGCCCGCCGGATTGATCGGCACAAATCGACGCCGCAAAATGGCTTGGGCCTGTTCAAAAGCGCCAGCTTCGGCTACTTTCCGGCAAATCCGTCAAATTGTTCGTATTCACGGAGGGAATGTTTCATTCTCAACGGGTAGATCGATTCGACATGAGAGCGGAGGGATCTGGCGTGGACAATTCTGGTGCAGGGAATGCGGGTCGAAGCTGGGCGCCGGTTGCCCGCTATGCGCTGCTCGGCACGGCCGCTTGCGTGGCTGTTGCGGCAGGGGCCGCGGCAATCCTGTTTCAGGGCCAGGGCGACCAGGTATTCTGGCGCGGCGTGATTGGCGCCGGTGTCGTTGCCGGTCTGGTCGCTGCACCGCTGCTCACCATCGTTGCCAATGAACGGCGCAAGTTCGGCGCGCTGAAATCCGAGGTCAGCCGGCTGTCGTCGACCGACGCGCTCACCTCCTGCCTCAACAGCGGCGTCTTCGCCAATCTGATCGATGCTTTCCGCGGCAGCTCGGCATCAGGCGGTCGCCGTCAGGGTGCTCTGCTGGTCGTCGAGATCGATGATTTCCGCGCCATCAACGCCAAGTTCGGCCATGCCTGGGGCGACGAGGTGCTGAAGAGCGTCGCCGGAACGATCAAGGCCTCGGTGCGCGCGGGCGATCTGGTCGGTCGCATCGGCGGCGAGGAATTCGGCATCTTCCTGCCCGGTACCAGCCGCGAGAACGCCGAGCGCGTCGCCGAGCGTATCCGTGGCACTGTCTCCGACACGGTGCTCGAGCCGGGTGCTCGGCAACTGCCTCTGTCGGTCAGCGTCGGTGCCGTACTGTTCGAAGACCAGGTCGAGTTCGACGATATGTTCCGCCATGCCGACGACCGCCTCAGCGAGGCCAAGGCGCGCGGCCGCAATCGCATCGAGTTCGCCGACATGTCGGAAGACGGCGGCAAGCCCAGCCTCAATGCCTGAGGCTGGCGGAGCCGCGGTGGCTTCGCGACATGTATCGAGATCGTTGGCATTTTAACGATCCCGGCAATAATTCCTGAAATGTCAGCATGCCCTAATGTCCCGCAGCCGTGGGGCAGGCCATGTGGTTTTCTACACATCGGAGCATGAAATTTGGCGCGTGCGCCACAAAGCGTTTCACGCTGCAACACATAGTGGCTGGCGGGCATATGGCCGGAACCTAATGTGGCGTGGGCTTGATTCGATCTTTGCACCGAGAGAGGGAGAAAATCCGGTGAAATACAGCAGGAAGCTTCTTGTCAGCGCGGCCTCTGCGCTCGCGATCAGCGCTTTGCCGGTCAAGCTCGACCTTGGGGCCGGCGTCGGTATCGCCAAGACCTCAGCCTATGCCAAGAGCGAGAATGGTGGCGGTAACGGAGGTGGCAACGGTGGTGGCAACGATCGGGGCAACAGCGGTGGCAGGGGCGGTGGCTCGTCCAATGGCAAGTCGGCGTCCGCAGCCGGCAAGACCAGATCGGGCGGCAGTGTCCAGACTGCTTCCGCAGGTGGGCTGATGAAATCGTTGTTCGGCGGCGGGCAGACCAAGAAGGCGGCCGCCACCGGCGCAAAGCGCACGACGCCGAAGAATGCCAAGGCAAATCAGAAGCCGAAGTCTGTGGCCAAAGTCCTGCCGGCTTCCGTGGAGGTTCCGGCGGTGAAGCCGGTCAAGGAAAAGAACCTGAATGCCCGCCTGGCCGGCCTCAATTCCCTCAAGCGGAACTACCACGCCTATCTGAATTCGCAGTCGCCGCGCATGGCTCTCGTCAGGGAGTATGTGCTCAATTCCGCCAAGGCGGATCTGGCAGCGGAGGCGCTTGCCGCTGCGGCCGAAAAGGCAGCACTGGCGCAGACTGCCTTCGACGCGGCCATCGCTGCCATCGAGCCATTTGACGGCAGTGCTCCGATCGCCGATCCGACGACGGATGCGCTGCAGGCGCGCCTTGATGAGTTGAACGGTCTGGAGCTCCCGGCCGATCCGTCGGAGCTCGACGCGTTCAATGCCGAGAAGCAGGCCTTGGCCGATGCAATCGCCGCTGCCGATGACCTGGCAGCCGCCGATCAGGCCGCAGACGATGCCCAGGCTACCGCTGATGCGGCGGCCGAAGGGACGACGGAAGCGGATCTGAGGGAAGCCCTGCTGGCGGCAGCCAATCCCAACCGCGTTGCCGAATATGGCGACGACTATCTGAACGACGACGTGATGGATTGGGCCAAGGATGTTCTCGGCGTCGGCGAGGCTTACGGCAAGATCGATGAGATCAAGGCTACGCTGCCGACAGAGACTGCGGCTGCGGCGCCAGAGCCCGAGCTTGAGCCGGTGATAGTGGTCGAGCCGGCCCCGGAGCCTGTCCTAGTGCCGGCTAACTGAAGCGGTTCCCCAGGTACTGCCGGTCATAAGCGTCCAGCCGCCGCCGGTTCGCCCGGCGGCTGTCGTTTTCTAGGCTGCGAACGCGGCATCAGCGCACAGTTCAGGTGCCGCGCGACCCTTCGCTCATCGTGTGAAAAAGCAGATTTGCAGATCGCCCGGGCGTTGACATCGGGTTGGTCGTTTTGCAAAGTGAAACCGGTTTCACTCTTGGGAACGAGCCCCGCTTGAAGTTCGACCTGTCGATCCTCGCCAAGCACATCCCCTTCCTGCTGGAAGGGGCGTGGCTGACGCTGCAGGCCTGTACGCTTGCCGTCATCGGCTCGCTTGTGCTCGGCCTTGCCGTCGGTGCGATGCGGACATCGGCCTCGCCGCTGCTCAACAGGGTCGCTGCGATCTATGTCGATATCTTCCGCAATATCCCCTTCATCGTGCAGCTGTTTTTCTTCTATTTCGGCCTGCCCGAGATCGGCATCTACATCGATGCCTTCACCACCGGCGTCGTCGCCCTTTCAGTCGCGGGCGGCGCCTTCACCTCCGATGTCATCCGCTCGGGCATCCTGGCCATCGACCCTGGTATCATCGAGGCAGCGCAGGTCAGTGGGCTGAGGAAGAGTACAATCTTCCGCAAGATCATCCTGCCGATTGCCCTGCGCGCCTCGATCCGGCCGCTCGGATCGGTGTTCATCAACCTGATCCTGACCTCGTCGATCCTGTCGACGATCACGCTCAACGAGTTGACCGGCTCGGCCAAGATCGTGGCATCGAACACGTTCAGGCCGTTCGAGGTCTATTTCGTCTTGCTCGTCGCCTACGCCGCGCTGACCTATGCCGTATCGATCCTCATCGGCATGCTGCACCGCCACCTCAATCGCCACCAGCAAGAGGGAGCGGTCTGATGCGTTACGGGGACTTCACGCCGTTCGACATCATCCTTCTGTTGCAAGGCCTTGGTGTCTCGCTGGCATTGTTCGTCTCGACCACGCTGATCGGCCTCGTCATCGGCACGGCCTGGGCAGTGATCCGCTTCTACCGCGTGCCGGTGCTGATGCAGATCGTTACCTTCGTCGCCGAGCTGCTCAAGAACTCGCCGGTGCTGGTGCAGCTGTTTTTGGTGTTCTTCGGCCTGCCGGCCTTCTTCAAGATCAATGTCACACCGACCGAAGCCGCTGTCATCACGCTGTCCGGCAACAGTGCTGCCTTCATCTATGTCATCGCCGTTTCGGCCATCGAGTCCGTCGGCCGCGACCAGATCGAGGCCGCGCGTGTCTTTGGCCTGACGCGCTGGCAGACCCTGCGCCGGGTCATCGCACCGCAGGCCGCGGCCTTTGCCATCGGCCCGCTCACCGGCCTCCTGGTCAACCAGCTGCAGGTCACCTCGCTGATCTCGGTGATCGGCGTCATGGACCTGACCAAGGTCGGCAACATCCTCAACCTGCGCACGCTCAAGCCGTTCCTCGTCTGGACCGCCGTCGGCGCGCTCTACTACCTGACCGCAAAGCTGGTCGCCTACGCCGGAGGCCGTTTCGAAAAGCGGCTCAGGGCGCATACGGCATGGAGAGGTCTCTGATGATCAGCGTATCGGGCCTACGCAAATCTTTTGGCGCCGCCACCGTGCTCGACGGCGTCGACCTCGAAATCCGCCAGGGCGAAGTCGTTTCTGTGCTCGGTTCGTCCGGTTCGGGCAAGTCGACGCTGATCCGCTGCATCAACGGGCTGGAAAAGATCGATGCCGGCAAGATCACGGTCGACGGTTTCGATGTTTCGAAGCCGCGCGAGCTGAGCGAGGCGCGCAAGCGCTCGGGCACGGTGTTCCAGCTGTTCAATCTCTATCCGCACATGACCGCGGTGCAGAACATCGCGCTCGCCCCGGTCGAGGTGCTGAAGGTGCCGCGCAAGCAGGCCGAGACCGAAGCACGCGAGCTGTTGCAGTCGGTCGGGCTGACCGATCGTGCCGACGCCTTTCCCTCGCAGCTGTCCGGCGGCCAACGCCAGCGCGTCGGCATCTGCCGGGCGCTCGCCATGAAGCCGAGCTACCTCCTGCTCGACGAGGTCACCAGCGCGCTCGATCCCGAGATGACGTCAGAAGTGCTGTCGATCCTGGCCAAGCTCGCCAAGGGCGGCACGACGATGGTGTTCGTCACCCACGAGATCGAATTCGCGCGCTCCATTTCCTCGCGTATCGCCTTCCTCGACAAGGGCACGCTCATCGCCGACCTGCCGACCGAAGAATTCTTCTCCGACAAGGGCATGGCGCTGCCGCGCGTGGCTCAATTCCTCTCCAAGATGCGTAAAGACTGAAATGATCCTGCTTGCCAATTCCGAGGCCTGGCCCGGCTTCTCCAAGAGCGTCGAACTGCTGAAGGGCGGTAGCCATGGCATCGACGCCATGGTCGCCGGCATCGGCGAGGTCGAGCGCGAGGTCAAGGTCCGCAGCGTCGGCTTCGGCGGCTGGCCGAACATGCTTGGCCGGATGGAATTCGACGCCGGCGTCATGGACGGCACGACGCGCGAGGTCGGCTCGGTAGGTGCCGTGCCCGACACCATTCCGGTGGCAGCCCTTGCCCATGAAGTGATGAAGCGCTTGCCGCATGTCATGCTGACCGGCGAAGGCGCCCGCCGCTTCGCCACCGAGATAGGCTTCGCCCACGACGAGACGCTCTACGAAGAGAGCGAGCGCGTCTGGTGGAAGCGGCTGGAAAAGGAGCTTTCGCCGGAAGAACTGGCGAAGTTCCCCGACATTCCGCTTGCCCCGCTCAGCCGCACCATCACCGACCCGGAGCGCGTGCGCGACACCACCGTGTTCCTGTCGCAGGACAGCCTTGGCGGGCTCAATGTCGTGACCTCGACGTCAGGCTGGGCGTGGAAATATCCGGGCCGCCTCGGCGACTCCCCGATTCCCGGCGCCGGCTTCTATGCCGACAGCCGCTTCGGCGCCGCCGCCTGCACGCATACCGGCGAGATGACCATGCGCTGCGGCACCGCGCGCACCATCGTGCTCGCAATGCGGTTGGGCTATTCGCTCGACGCGGCCATTGCGCTCGCCATCGAGGAGTTGCGCGAGCTGAAGAGCGGCTTCCTTGCCGGCGTCGTCATCCATGCGCTTGACGCCAAGGGCAACCACAAGGTCGTCAGCCTGAATTGCGAAGAGCAGATCAAATACTGGTTCTGGGACACCGATCTGCCCGAGCCGGAACATCGCTTCGCCGAACCGTTCACATCCTAGAAACCCGAGGGAGAGGGAAAATGAAGAACCTGATTGCGAAATTGGCCGGCATGGCGCTTGCCATCGGCCTCGCGGCCACGGGCGCTGCCCAGGCCGGCAAGATCGACGAGATCCGCGAGCGCGGCACCGTCCGCATCGGCGTGTCGCTCGGCGGCGAGCCGATCGGCTTCCGCGATGACCAGAACAACCCGGTCGGCTATGACGTCGATGTCGCCACCATGCTCGCCGAAAAACTCGGCGTGCCGGTCGAGTTCGTAGACGTGTCGGGCGACGCCCGCATCTCGATGCTGGTTTCGGGCCAGATCGACATCGCGGTTGCCAACACCTCGGCGACGCTCGAGCGCGCCAAGTCGGTCGACTTCTCGATCCCCTACAACCGCGCCGGCTTGCGCATCATCGTCCAGAAGGACGCCGGCATCACCTCGCTGGAAGGCCTAGCCGGCAAGAAGATCGTCGTCGGCCGCGGCTCGACGGGCGAGACCTTCATCAAGAATGCGGCACCCCAGGCCGAGCTCGTCTACACCGACAACTTCTCGCCCGAAGGCGTGCTGCTGCTGCAGCAGAAGCGCGTCGATGCGGCCATCGAGGACTCCTCGCTGCTCGACTACCTCGCCACCAAGAACGAAAACCTGGTGACGCTGCCGGGCCTGCACTCCAACGACCCGATTGGCATCGCCGTTGCCAAGGGCGACGAGGGCTTCGTCCGCTGGATCGATATGTTCGTGTCCGATTACATCCAGAGCGGCGCCTACGAGACCAACTACAAGAAGTGGTGGGGCGAAACCGCCAACCCGCCGGCACTGACCCCGCTCTGGTAAAACAGGACTGAGGCAGCGGGCAGGCGGGGCGATCCGACCTGCCCGTTTGCTGTCAGGACGTCGCGCGCGGCACGAAAAAGGTCGGCACCGTCACGTCGGCATTGCCGTCGGCGAATTCGCCCGGTCGGGTGAGGAAACGCAGAATCTCACCGACATAGGCTTTCTTGTCGTAGCCGATGGACGAGATCGGATAGGCCTCGAAGTCGGTCAGCGACAGATTGTCGAAGCCATAGAGCCTGAAGCGACTGGGTTGGTTTTGCGGGAACGCATCGCGATGAACGTCCATCACGCCCATCGCCATGGCGTCCGAGGTGCAGAATACCGCGTCGATATCGGGCCAGTCGCCCGACTGCGCCATCTGCCGGCCGCTGGCGTAGGAATAGTCGCCGCGCAGTTCGGCAACGAGCCGGATGCCGTGGCGCTGCATCTCGGCCTTGTAGGCGGCAACGCGGATCTGTTCGACGGGCGAGGACACACGGCCGGTGACAAGCGCCGCCGTGCCGACCCCTTTGCCGGCGGCGTCGGCCACCGCTTCGGCGATGCCGATGGCCTCGTCGGGAACGACCGAGGGCGAAGAGCCGTCATGCATGCCGTTGAGCATCAAGACGTCGTCGCTGCGGAACATCTTGCGCACGCTTTCGGCGTCGGCGAAGTCGGAGAACACCAGTGCCGCATCGACATGGTAGGCGACGCCGTTGCGCAGGAATTCCTCGATGCGCTCGACCGAGCCGACGCGCAGGAAGATGACCTGCTTGCCGATCGACTGGATTTCGCCGATCAGAAGGTCGAACAGGTCGAAGTCGGAGAAATCGTGGATGTGGTTGACGATGACCGCGATGAGATTGACGGTCTTGGTGGTCAGGCTGCGCGCCAGCAGATTGGGCTTGAAGCCGAGCTTCTCTGCTGCTTCAAGCACACGCGCCCGCTTGTCGGCCGACACCGGGCGGCTTTCGCTCGACAGCGCCCGCGAGGCGATGGCGCGCGAGACGCCGGCAAGCTCGGCGACATCGGCGATGGTCGGCGAGGTGCGTCGTTTGCGCGAACTGTCCATTGCTGCCTTTGCGAAGTGTCGGTCTGGAAATCCAGGCGTCCCGGCCGGGGCGTCCCGCCGCAGAATTTCTTTCGGGAACTGATTTGATGATTACCTGCTTCGACATTGGCGGTTCAACGATAAAAAGCGCCCGCGCCCGCTCGGCCGGCGAAATCGAGATCATCGACAGGGTAGCGACGCCGCTCGACGACTTTCAGGCCTTCGCCTCCGTGCTCGCCGAGCGCGTTGCAGCGGATAGGGGCCGCACGAAGGGCGTCTCGATCTCCATCGCCGGCGTCGTCGACCCCGCCTCCGGCAGCCTGAAATGCGCCAACATCCCGTGCCTCGACGGCCGGCTGATCGCAGCCGATCTCGAGCGCGTCATCGGCCTGCCGGTCAGGATCGCCAATGATGCCGACTGCTTTGCGCTGGCCGAGGCGACCAGCGGCGCCGGCAAGGGCCACCGCAACGTCTTCGGCGTCATCCTGGGCACCGGCGTTGGCGGCGGGCTCGTCATCGATGGCCGCATCGTTGCTGGCGCCGGCGGCTATGCCGGCGAGTGGGGCCACGGCAAGGCGCTGCAGACGCGTGTCGGCCAGCCGCCGGTCGAGGTGCCGCATTTCGCCTGCGGCTGCGGCCAGTCCGGCTGCGTCGACACCATCGGCGGCGCGCGCGGCATGGAGAAGCTGCACCATTTGCTCTGCGGCGAGCTATTGTCGAGCACCGAGATCATCGACCGTTGGCTCTCAGGCGCGGCCAAGGCGAGCCGTACCATCGACATCTATCTCGAACTGGTCGGCGTGCCTTTGGCGCTGACGCTCAACATCATCGGCTCGTCCGTCGTTCCGGTCGGTGGCGGGCTTTCCAACGTGCCCGAACTGATCGCTGCACTCGACAATGAGGTGCGCGGACGGACGCTCAGGCGGGCCCAGAGCCCGCTGCTGGTCAAGGCAACACTGACCACGGAGCCGGGCCTGATCGGTGCTGCCGCCCTCGGCCTCCAGGAGATCGCCAATGTCTGAGAACATCCTGCTCGAAGTCTGCGTCGACAGCCCCGAGGGCCTCGCCTCAGCGATCGCTGGCGGCGCTGACCGCATCGAGCTTTGCGCGGCGCTGGAGACCGGTGGCCTCACCCCGTCGCCCGGCCTCATGGCGCTTGCGGCCAAGGCGCCGATCCCGGTCTACGCGATGATCCGCACGCGGCCCGGCGACTTCGTCTACGCCGACAACGACATGGCAGCACTGCTGGCCGACGTCGACGCCGTGCGTGCTGCCGGTCTGGCGGGCGTCGTACTTGGCGCCAACCATGTCGATGGCAGCCTCGACCGCGAGGTTCTGGCTAGGCTGGCTGCACATGCCCGGGGGCTGGGCATGACGCTGCATCGCGCTTTCGATCTCGCCGGTCCCGACTTTGCGCCGGCCATCGACCTCGCCGTCGAACTGGGCTTCGAGCGCATCCTCACCTCGGGTGGCGAAACGACGGCGCTGCAGGGGCTGGGCGCGCTGGCTGCTTGCTTTGCCCACGCCGGCGACCGCATTGCCATCATGCCGGGCTCGGGCGTCAATCTCGAAACCCTCGGCGCCATCAAGGCGCGGCTGCCCTTCCGCGAAATTCATTCGTCCTGCTCGGTGGTGGCAGATGGGCCAAGCGGCAAGGCGCTGGAACTCGGCTTCGTCTCGCCGCGGCCGAAGCACACGGATGCTGACATCGTGCGCAAGATGAGGGCTGCGCTGGACAGGATTTAGGTCTTCTCGCCCAAATCCTTGGTCGAGATTTCGTAGAGCGTCTTGTCGGTCGTATCGTCGATGCCGACCATGCTGACTTCGTGGCCCCAGAGCCGCTGGATATAGCGCAGCGTCTCGTTGCGCGTGTCTTCCTGCAGCGTGGTGCCGTGGTGGACCGTGTGCTTGATGCGCAGCTTGCGGTCGCCCTTGAGATCGGCGTCGATCGCCTGGATGTCTGGTTGCGTCACCCCGACATCGTAGTTGTCGGCGAGCCGCGAGCGCACGCGTTCGTAGCCGCGTTCGTCGTGGATCGCCGTTACCTCGTAATAGGGGTCCGAGGCTTCTTCCTGCAATGAGAACAGCCGCATGTCGCGGATCAGCGCCGGGCTCAGGAACTGCCGGATGAAGGACTCGTCGCGGTGTGTTGCCCATGCGTCCAGCAGCGTGCCGCACCAGTCGCCATTGCCGGCAAAGTCCGGGAACCAGTCGCGATCTTCGGCGGTAGGCGTCGTGCAGATGCGCTGGATGTCGCGCATCATGTTGAAGCCCAGCGTGTAGGGGTTGAGGCCGCCGTAGCGCGGATCGTCGAAGGAGGGCTGGAACACCACGTTGGAGTGGTTCTGCAGCACCTCCAGCATCGTGCCTTCGCTGATCTGGCCCTTGTCGAACAGGCGATTCATGATCGTGTAGTGCACGAAAGTGGCACAGCCTTCGTTCATCACCTTGGTCTGGCGCTGCGGGTAGAAATATTGCGCGATGACGCGGACGATGCGCAGGATCTCCCTTTGCCAGGCCTTGAGCACCGGGCTGTATTTCTCCAGGAAATAGAGAAGGTTTTCCTCGGGATACTCGATCGCCGACTGCCGTTCCGACATGTCGGTCTCGACCTCGCGCGGCGCTTCGGCTTCCGTCGCTTGCGGCAGTGTCCGCCACAGGTCGCTGAAGGTCCTTTCCTCATGCTCCAGCCGCTCGCGGATGCGCGCCTGCTCCCTTTCGACCGACAGGCGGGGGCGCCGGCGATAGCGGAACACCGCCTGCGGCATCAGCGAATGGGCGGCGTCCAGAACGGCTTCCACCGCGGCCGGACCATAGCGCTCTTCGCAACGCGCAATGTAGCTCTTGGCGAACTCCATATAGGCGAGGATGGCGCCAGCGTCGGTCCACTGCTGGAACAGGTAGTTATTCTTGAAGAAGTGGTTGTGGCCGAACGAGGCGTGCGCGATGACCAGCGTCTGCAGCGCCATGGTGTTCTCTTCCATGAGGTAGGTGATGCAGGGATTGGAATTGATCACCAGCTCATAGGCGAGCCCCATGCGCCCTTTGCGGTAGAGGTTCGATTCGTGGACGAAATGTTTGCCAAAGGACCAGTGCTGGTACATCAGCGGCATGCCGATCGAGGAATAGGCGTCGAGCATCTGCTCGGATGAGATCACCTCGATCTGGTTGGGGTAGAAGTCGAGGCGAAGCTCGTCGACCGCGATCTCCTTGATCGCGTCATAGGCGCGTGACAGGTCGTCGAAGTTCCAGTCGGAACTGGTGAAGAGCAGTTGGGAGCTTTTTGCGCGATTCTCCACGTGGTGTCCTCATCCGCGTTTTGCCGGCGCCGGTGCCTTGGCGAACAACTCATGAAAGACGGGATAGATGTCGGATGGCTTGGCGATGCGCGTCATCGCGAAATTCGGCCACTCGGCGCTGACCTCGCGATAGGCGTTCCATAGCGACGTGCCGTTGTCGGCATGGCGGAACATCTCGCTTTCGCGCTCGTCGATGATCTCGACATAGGCGTAGTACTGGCAGAGCCGCATCAATGTCTTGTCGAGTATCGACACGCAGCGCTCGGAGTCGTTGGGGATGTTGTCGCCGTCCGAAGCCTGGGCCGCGTAGATGTTCCAGTCCTTGCTCGGGTAGCGCTCGCGGATGACGCGCAGCATCTCCTCCAGCGCGGTGGAAACGACAGTGCCGCCGCTTTGGGTGCTGTAGAAGAAAGTGTCCTCGTCGACCTCCGAGGCTTCGTGCGTGTGGCGAATGAAGACGATGTCGGTCTTTTCGTAGCGGCGCTTGAGAAACAGGTGTAGCAGCACGAAGAAGCGCTTTGCGAGATCCTTCTCGCGTTCGCCCATCGAGCCCGAGACGTCCATCAGGCAGAACATCACCGCATTGGCGTTGGGTACCGGCTGTGGCTCGAACCGGTTGAAGCGGATGTCGATGGGATCGATGTAAGGGATCAGCTTGCGGCGCCGCGCCAGTGTCGCCAGATCCTCGCGCAGTATGGCGATACGTTGCTGAGTGGCGGCGCTTGGCCGCCTCTCACCCTCCAGCTTCTTGAGTTCCGCCGCGAGTTCGTCGATTTCGGCCTGTTTTGGCCGTCTCAGCGCGATACGCCGGCCGAAGCTGTTGAACATCGTGCGCCCGACGCTGATGCTGGTCGGGTTGCCGCTCATCGTAAAGCCGGCCCGGCGCGGCCGGAAGGTCACGACTTCCTTGAGGTTGTGCTTGACCAGGTCGGGCAGTTCGAGGTCCTCGAAGAACAGGTCGAGCACCTCCCCACGCGACAGGACGAACTGGAAATCGTCCTCGCCGTCGCCCGAGGATGAGGGGTCCGAGCCCTTGCCGCCGCCGGCTGCCGGGCGCGGGATTCGGTCGCCCGTGCCGAAGGTCTTGTTGCCGGGAAGCACGTCCTCCCGGTGGCCGGAATGCGGCGCGCGCTGGAACGTCGGCTCGCTGATGCCCTTGCGGGGGATCGGGATGATCTGGTCCTGGTCCGCCGTCTCGATCTTGCCGGACCTGACCCGGTCGTTGATCGCACGTTTCAGTTCGTCACGAGCGCGCCTCAGGAAACGCTGCCTGTTGCCAAGGCTCTTGTCCTTGGGGTTGAGGCGCCGATCGATGAAGTTCGGCATGTGTGTCCCCGATCAGCCCGCCTTGTTAACCCGCATGTACCAGTCGACGAGTCGCCGGACCTGGCGCTGCGTGTAGCCGCGCTCAGTCATGCGTTCGACGAATTCGGCATGCTGTTTCTCGGTCGTGCTGTCGCGCTTGGCGCCGAAGCTGATGACAGGCAAGAGGTCCTCGACCTGGCCGAACATGCGCTTCTCGATCACCTCCCGCAGCTTCTCGTAGCTGGTCCATGACGGGTTGCGGCCATTGTTCTTGGCGCGCGCCCTCAGCGTGAACTTCACCACCTCGTTGCGGAAGTCTTTCGGATTGGCGATGCCGGCAGGCTTCTCGATCTGCGACAGCTCGGAATCGAGGATGCCGCGATTGAGGATCTGGCCGGTGTCGGGGTCCTTGTAGTCCTGGTCCTCGATCCACGCGTCGGCATAGGCGATGTAGCGGTCGAACAGGTTCTGGCCGTACTCGCTGTAGGATTCGAGATAGGCCTTCTGGATCTCGTGGCCGATGAACTCGGCATAGCGCGTGGCGATCTCCGACTTGATGAAATCGAGATAGGACTGCTCGATCTCATTGGGGAACTGCTCGCGCTTGATCGCCTGTTCGAGCACGTACATCAGATGCACCGGGTCGGCGGCGATCTCCTTGGTGTCGTAGTTGAACGTCTCCGACAATACCTTGAAGGCAAAGCGCGTGCTGACGCCGTTCATGCCTTCGTCGACGCCGGCGGCGTCGCGATATTCCTGCATCGACTTGGCCTTGGGGTCGACGTCCTTGAGGTTCTCGCCGTCATAGACGCGCATCTTGGTGTAGAGCGGCGAGTTTTCGTGTTCGGCCAGCCGGGTCGACACCGTGAAGCGGCTCAATATGTCGAGCACTTCGGGCGCGCAGGGATTGCTCACCAGTTCGCTTTCGCGCAGCAGCTTCTCGTAGATCTGCCGCTCTTCGGTGACGCGCAGGCAGTAGGGCACCTTGACCACTAGGATGCGGTCGAGGAACGCCTCGTTGTTCCTGTTGCTCTTGAATTGCAGCCATTCGGATTCGTTGGAGTGCGCCAGTACGATGCCCTGGTAGGGGAAGGCGCCGAAGCTCTCCGTGCCGTTGTAGTTGCTTTCCTGGGTCGCCGTCAGCAGCGGATGCAGCACCTTGATCGGCGCCTTGAACATCTCGACGAATTCCAACAGTCCTTGCGTCGTGCGGTTCAGGCCGCCGCTGTAGGAATAGGCGTCGGGGTCGGCCTGGCTGAAATTCTCGAGCTTGCGGATATCGACCTTGCCGACCAGGGCCGACACGTCCTGGTTGTTCTCGTCGCCGGGCTCGGTCTTGGCTATGCCGATCTGGCGCAGCCGCGACGGCATCAGCTTGACCACGCTGAACTTGGAGACGTCGCCGCCGATTTCTTCGAGCCGCTTGGCCGCCCATGGCGAAATCAGGCCGGTCAGCCGGCGCCGGGCGATGCCATATTTGTCCTCAAGCAGGTCGGCCATGCGATCTGGATGGAACAGGCCAAGGGGTGATTCGAAGACCGGGCTGAGCTGGCCACCGATCTTGAGTGTGTAGATCGGCCGCTCTTCCATCAGCTTCTTCAGCCGTTCGGCGAGTGACGACTTGCCGCCGCCGACGGGGCCGAGCAGGTACAGGATCTGCTTGCGTTCTTCCAGACCTTGCGCGGCGTAGCGGAAGTAGCCGACGATCCGCTCGATCGTGTCTTCCATGCCGTAGAATTCGGCAAATGCCGGATAAAGCTTGATTGTTCGGTTTGCGAAGATGCGCCCCATGCGGGGGTCAGCACTTGTGTCGACCAGCGTGGGGGCGCCGATGGCGTCCACCATTCGCTCCGCTGCCGTGGCATACATGGCCGGCTGGTCGCGGCAGGCGAGCAGATATTGCTGGAGGCTCATCTCCTCGGTTGTCTGACTGCTGTAGATTTCCGAGAAGAGATTGAAGACGTCGGTTTCACGTGTTTGCATGGCACCCTCACAATGCCGAAGTCGGTGGGAGTGTAACACCACTTCGACCTTTTGCCTTCATCTCAACTTCGCTGGTCAGCCAAAGTTCCGCACAGAATGTCGTGATCGCAGATTTAGTTTGCATGCATGGAATTGTGGCGCGGCACTCCGCTTGACGAACCGCGGAGAGGGTCTGTCCATGACGGCGCTTTGCATGCGCCGAAGTTCAACTTTGGGCTGTTGTCGGCGATAGGGCGGGCCGCCCGGATATGGCCTGTCCAGTCGATGGATTTGTGAACGCGCCGCCGGTGCTTGGTGTTGAAATCTGCGCCGCGACACAAGGCAGCACTCGACGCTGCGACCTTCGCCCGGTTATGAACTGGGACCGCACGATGGCGGGCAGTTTTGCAGGGAAGGATGGCTGTCATGAAGGCACGCATCAAATGGGTTGAGGATCGCACCTTCGTTGGCCAATCCGGCAGCGGGCACAAGATCGTGCTCGGAACCTCCAAGGAACCGGGCGGCCAGACGCCGGGCCCGAGCCCGATGGAACTGATGCTGATCGGCGCCGGCGGCTGCTCTGCCTACGATGTCGTCCATATCCTGGAGAAGGGCCGCGAGGCGATCGAGGACTGCACCGTCGAGCTCGACGCCGACCGCGCCGACACCGACCCCAAGGTCTTCACCCGCATCCACATGCACTTCGTGGTCAAGGGCCGTGGCCTTGCGGCTGCCAAGGTAGAGCGTGCCGTCAGCCTCTCGATCGAGAAATACTGCTCGGCCTCGGCGATGCTCGCCAAGTCGGCGGTCATCACCCATGATTTCGAAGTCGTCGACACCTCGGCGCCGGCCAGCGCCGGCTGACGGCAACGCTGATCGCTGCCAGTTGCGGCAAAGAGTCGATCCGAGCAAATGCGCGATTGCCGGGCAATTGCGCATTTGCGAAAACCCTGCGAAACTGCCTCGGCAGATGATGAGGCACGACGCATGAGTTCCCGGAGCGAAAACCCAAGGCTCGATGACGCCGCCCGCGCCGGCTGGCTCTATTATGTTGCCGGCAACACCCAGGACCAGATCGCGACAAAGCTCGGTGTCTCGCGCCAGACAGCGCAGCGGCTGGTGTCGCTGGCCATGTCGGAAGGTCTGATCAAGGTTCGGGTCGACCATCCGATCGCCAATTGCCTGGATCTTGCCGCAAGGCTCCGGTCCCGTTTTGCGCTCGACCTTGTCGAGGTCACGCCCAGCGATCCGGATTCGTCGTCGACGACGATCGGCATTGCCCAGGCGGCGGCCGCCGAGATCGAGAAATGGCTGCGCTCGCCCGAGCCGATCGTCATGGCGATCGGCACCGGCCGCACGCTCAAGGCAGCGATCGAACAGCTGCCGCCGATGGAATGCCCGCAGCACAAGGTGGTCTCGCTGACCGGCAACATCTCGCCGGATGGTTCGGCGGCGTTCTACAACGTCATCTTCACCATGGCCGACACCATCAAGGCGCGCAGCTTCCCCATGCCTTTGCCGGCCATTGCCTCGTCGTCGGACGAGCGCCGCATGCTGCATGGCCAGCCCTTGATCCAGCCGACCCTGGCGCTTGCGGCGCAGGCCGACGTCACCTTCGTCGGTGTCGGCGACATGGGCCCCCAGGCGCCACTTTACGAGGACGGCTTCATCACCGAAACCGAACTCAAGGCGCTGCAGAAGGCCGGCGCTGTCGGTGAGATTGTCGGCTGGGCCTTCGACCGCGACGGCAAGCTCATCGACGGCATCACCAACGACCGCGTTGCCTCCGCGCCGCTGCCGTCGCGTGAGCGCTCGCTGGTGGTTGCGCTCGCCATGGGCGAGCGCAAGCTGCCCGGCATCCTGGCCGCCGTCACCCGGCGCCTCGTCAACGGCCTGATCACCGACGAGCGAACGGCAGCAGCTTTGCTGGCTGCTTGAGCCGAAGCTCCCCAGCCGCGCATTCTAGCGCATAGGCGCTGCGCGCGGCTGTGCGCCGTTTCCCTTCATCGCTTCCTGTATCTGCCGCCAATCCGGTGGCTGCGTAGCCGTGTCCAGATTCCTGCTTGACATAAATCACATCAGATGAATAATTGCCCATAGCTAAGGCAAATGCTCACCTTGGCTTTTGGGAGGAATTCGATGAAACTGAACACGCTCTTCCTGGGCCTGTGCGGAGCGAGCGCGCTTGCGTTTGCCGCTCATGCCGAGACCATCACCATCGCCACGGTCAACAATGGCGATATGGTCCGCATGCAGAAGCTGACGGACGACTTCACCGCCAAGAACCCCGACATCCAGCTCGAATGGGTCACGCTCGAAGAGAACGTGCTGCGCGAGCGCGTCACCACCGACATCGCCACAAAGGGTGGCCAGTATGACGTCATGACCATCGGCACCTACGAGGTTCCGATCTGGGCCAAGCAGCAATGGCTGCTGCCGCTCGACAATCTTGGCGCCGACTACGACGCCGCCGACATCATCCCGGCCATTGCCGGTGGCCTTTCGGCGGACGGCAAGCTCTATGCCGCGCCCTTCTACGGCGAGAGCTCCTTCGTCATGTACCGCAAGGATCTGATGGAGAAGGCCGGGCTCACCATGCCCGACGCCCCGACCTGGGAATTCATCGCCGACGCGGCCCGCAAGATGACCGACCGCGCCGCCGACATCAACGGCATCTGCCTGCGCGGCAAGGCCGGCTGGGGCGAGAACATGGCCTTCCTGACCGCCATGTCCAACTCGTTCGGTGCGCGCTGGTTCGACGAGAAATGGCAGCCGCAGTTCGACCAGCCCGAGTGGAAGAATACCCTCCAGTTCTACGTCGACCTGATGAAGGATGCCGGCCCGTCCGGCGCTTCCTCCAACGGCTTCAACGAGAACCTGGCGCTGTTCCAGCAGGGCAAGTGCGGCATGTGGATCGACGCCACGGTCGCGGCCTCCTTCGTCTCCAATCCGAAGGATTCGACCGTTGCCGACAAGGTCGGCTACGCACTGGCGCCAGACACCGGCCTGGGCAAGCGCGGCAATTGGCTGTGGGCATGGTCGCTCGGCATTCCGGCCGGCACGCAGAAGGCCGAAGCGGCGCAGAAGTTCGTCTCTTGGGCAACCGGCAAGGGCTATCTCGACCTCGTTGCCTCGAAGGAAGGCTGGGCCAACGTGCCGCCCGGCACGCGCACCTCGCTTTACAACAACCCCGAGTACCAGAAGGCCGCGCCCTTCGCCAAGATGACGCTGGATTCGATCAATTCCGCCGATCCGACCAAGCCCACCGTCAAGCCGGTGCCTTATGTCGGCGTCCAGTTCGTCGCCATTCCCGAGTTCCAGGGGTTGGGCACGACCGTCGGCCAGCTGTTCTCGGCGGCCCTCGCCGGACAGTCGAGCGTCGATGACGCGCTTGCCGGAGCACAGACCGCAGCGGTCCGCGAGATGACCCGCGCCGGCTACATCAAGTAGGCAGATCCTCCCTGCCTGGCCGTCCGGTCTCCCAGTCCGGACGGCCCCTTTCGGTGACCTGAAACCTCTTCCGTCCGAACCGGGGTGATCGCCATGGCTACTCGACAGACCACCACGCTGGCGCGCTTCATGATGGCGCCTTCGGTGATCCTGCTCTTCATCTGGATGATCGTCCCGCTGGCGATGACCTTGTGGTTCTCGTTCCTGAACTACAACCTGCTCAATCCGGCCAATGTCAGCTTCGCCGGCCTGTTCAACTACAAGTTCTTCTACACCGACCCGGCCTTCTTCCAGTCGATCTGGAACACGCTGGTGCTGGTCCTCGGCGTGCTCTTGATCACCGTCATAGGCGGCGTCGCGCTGGCGCTGCTGCTCGACCAGCCGATGTTCGGCCAGGGCATCGTGCGCATCCTGGTGATCTCGCCGTTCTTCGTCATGCCGCCGGTGGCAGCACTGGTGTGGAAGAACATGATCATGCACCCCGGCTACGGCGTCTTCGCCGACATCGCCAAGTTCTTCGGCGCCCAGCCGGTCGACTGGTTCGCGCAGTATCCGCTGTTTTCGATCATCATCATCGTGGCCTGGCAGTGGCTGCCATTCGCGACGTTGATCCTGCTCACCGCGCTGCAGTCGCTCGATGGCGAGCAGAAGGAAGCCGCCGAGATGGACGGCGCCGGCTTCGTCAGCCGCTTCATCTACCTGACCATCCCGCACATCTCGCGCGCCGTCACCGTGGTCATCCTGATCCAGACCATCTTCCTGCTCGGCGTCTATGCGGAAATCCTGGTCACCACCAATGGCGGCCCGGGCTACGCCTCGACCAACCTGCCGTTCCTGATCTACCGCACGGCGCTTCTTGGCTACGACGTCGGCGGCGCATCGGCCGGCGGCATCATTGCGGTCATCCTGGCCAACATCGTCGCCTTCTTCCTGATGCGCGCCGTCGGCAAGAACCTGGATAAGTGAGGAGCAACCCATGGCACGCGCAGTTTCGACCAATCGCAAGATCGGCTTCACCGTGGCCGCCTGGGTGGTTGCCCTGCTGATCTTCTTCCCGATCCTCTACACCATCATCACCAGCTTCAAGTCCGAGACCGAGGCGATCGCCGGCTTCAGCCTGATCCCGTCGGGCACGCTGGAGAGCTACGCCGAGGTCCAGGCGCAGAGCAACTATTTCAAGTTCTTCCTGAATTCGGTGATCATCGCCGTCGGCTCGACCATCCTCGCGCTGGTGGTCGCAGTCCCGGCTGCATGGTCGATGGCGTTTTCGCCGACCAAGCGCACCAAGGACATCCTGATGTGGATGCTCTCCACCAAGATGATGCCCGCGGTCGCCGTGCTGGTGCCGATCTACCTGATCTTCCGCGACACCAACCTGCTCGATACCCGCATCGGCCTGACCGTCATGCTGATGCTGATCAACCTGCCGATCGTCGTCTGGATGCTCTACACCTACTTCCGCGAAATCCCCGGCGAGATCCTCGAAGCCGCGCGCATGGACGGCGCCACCCTGTGGGGCGAGATCGTCTATGTGCTGACGCCGATGGCGGTGCCCGGCATCGCTTCCACCATGCTGCTCAACATCATCCTGGCGTGGAACGAGGCCTTCTGGACGATCCGCCTGACGACCACCAATGCCGCACCGCTGACCGCCTTCATCGCGTCCTTCTCCAGCCCGCAGGGGCTGTTCTGGGCGAAGCTCTCGGCGGCATCGACGCTGGCCATTGCACCGATCCTGATCATGGGCTGGTTCTCCCAACGCCAGCTCGTCCGCGGCCTGACTTTCGGCGCCGTGAAATAGTCGAACCCGCGGGAGGAAACCATGGGCAATATTGTTCTCAACAAGGTGTCGAAGTCCTTCGGCGCCACCACCATCATCCCCGAGATCGATCTTGAGATCGAAGACGGCGAGTTCGTCGTCTTCGTCGGGCCGTCCGGCTGCGGCAAGTCGACCCTGCTCAGGCTGATCGCCGGGCTGGAGGACACCAGCTCCGGCAAGATCAACATCGACGGCCGCGACGTCACCGGCGAGGCGCCGGCCAAGCGGCGGCTGGCGATGGTGTTCCAGTCCTATGCGCTCTATCCCCACATGACCGTCTACAAGAACATCGCGTTTCCGCTGAAGATGGCGGGCGAGGATGCGGCGGTCATCGACAGGAAGGTCAAGGACGCCGCCCGTGTCCTCAACCTGACCAACTATCTCGAGCGCCGCCCGGGTCAGCTGTCGGGCGGCCAGCGCCAGCGCGTCGCTATTGGCCGCGCCATCGTGCGCCAGCCCTCGGCCTTCCTGTTCGACGAGCCTCTGTCCAACCTCGACGCTGCCTTGCGCGGCACGATGCGCCTCGAGATCAGTGAACTGCATCACCAGCTCAAGACGACGATGATCTATGTCACCCACGACCAGGTCGAGGCGATGACCATGGCCGACAAGATCGTGGTGCTGAATGCCGGCAACATCGAGCAGGTAGGCTCGCCGATGGAACTCTATAAGACGCCGAAGAACCTGTTCGTCGCAGGTTTCATCGGCTCGCCCAAGATGAACCTGATCAACGGCACTGCTGCTGCCAAGCATGGCGCCACGACCATCGGTGTCAGGCCCGAGCATCTCGGCATCTCCACCACCGCAGGCGAATGGAAGGCGACTGTCGGTGTGGCCGAGCATCTCGGCTCCGACACCTTCCTGCATGTCCATGCGGATGACGTCGGTCCGCTGACCGTCCGTGCCGACGGCGAGATAGGCGTTCACCACGGCGAGACGATCTTCCTCACCCCCAGCCCGCCCAAGATCCACCGTTTCGGAACCGACGGGAGGGCCATGTGAGCGGCAGGCTCCAGGGCAAGTCGGCGCTGATCACGGGCGCTGCGCGCGGCATCGGCCGGACGTTCGCCGAGGCCTATGTCGGCGAGGGTGCGACAGTTGCCATCGGCGACATCAATGTCGAAGCGGCCGAAAAGACTGCCGCCGAGATCGGCGCGTCGGCCTATGCCGTCAAGCTCGACGTCACCGACCTGAACTCGATAGATCAGGCGATCAAGGCCGTCGAAGCGAGGGCAGGCGGTCTCGACATCCTGGTCAACAACGCAGCACTTTTCGACCTCGCGCCGATCGTCGAGATCGGCAAGGCGAGCTACGACAAGCTGTTTGCGGTCAATGTCGCCGGCACGCTGTTCACCATGCAGGCGGCTGCCCGCTCGATGATCGCTGCCGGACGGGGCGGAAAGATCATCAACATGGCGAGCCAGGCCGGCCGTCGCGGCGAAGCGCTCGTCGCCGTCTACTGCGCCACCAAGGCCGCGGTCATCAGCCTGACCCAGTCGGCCGGGCTCGACCTGATCAAGCACGGCATCAACGTCAACGCCATCGCCCCCGGCGTGGTCGAGGGCGAGCACTGGGAGCACGTCGACGAACTGTTCGCCAGGTACGAGAACCGGCCGCGAGGCGAAAAGAAGCGCCTTGTCGGCGAGGCCGTTCCCTTCGGCCGCATGGGCACGGCGGAAGACCTCGTTGGCATGGCGATTTTTCTCGCCGGGCCGGAGAGCCAATACATCGTCGCCCAGACCTACAACGTCGATGGCGGCAACTGGATGAGTTGAATTCAGCGCTCCTCTCCCCGTTCACGGGGAGAGGAGCCGGCAGGCAGGTGAGGGGCAGGGCTGACCTTCAAGATTGATGCCGCCCCTCATCCGGCCCTTCGGGCCACCTTCTCCCCGCAAACGGGGCGAAGGGATCGGAGGCGCTTGCGCCGAACCGTGAAAAAGAAAGCGTCGAACCATGCCCGTGAAACTCTCCCAAGCGAATCTCGGCAGTCTCCCCGCCAATGTCGCGCGCCCGAATTACGAGCGCGCCACGCTCACGCCCGGCATCGTCCATTTCGGCGTCGGTAACTTCCACCGCTCGCATCAGGCGGTCTATCTCGACGAGTTGTTCAACTCCGGTGTCGGCCATGATTGGGCGATTGTCGGCGCCGGCGTCTTCGACGGCGAAAAGGTTGGTCGCGCCAGGCTTGCCGAGCAGGACTGGCTCACCACTGTAGTCGAGCAGGACAGCGGCCACATGAGCGCGCGGGTCACCGCCGTCATGGTGGACTTCCTGATGCCCGGCGATGCGGCCGCCATCATCGAGCGCCTTGCCGATCCGGCGATCCGCATCGTTTCGCTGACCATCACCGAAGGCGGCTATTTCATCGATCCGGCCTCGGGGCTCTTCAATCCGACCCACCCCGACATTGTCGCCGATGCGCAGAACCTGGACACGCCTAGGACCGTGTTCGGCATCATCCTCGCCGGCCTGATCCGCCGCCGTGGGGACGGCATCGTGCCCTTCACCGTCATGTCCTGTGACAACATCCCCGGCAACGGCCATGTCACGTCGGATGCGACGATCGGTCTTGCCCGGCTGGTCAACGAGACGCTCGCTGACTGGGTCCGCGACAACGTTGCATTCCCCAACAGCATGGTCGACCGCATCACGCCCGCAACCACCGACCGCGAGCGCGGCATCCTTGCAGCCGCATTCGGCGTCGACGACAACTGGCCGGTGTTCTGCGAGCCGTTCAAGCAATGGGTGATGGAGGACCGTTTCACCGATGGCCGGCCGGCGCTGGAAAAGGTCGGCGTCCAGTTCGTCCATGACGTAGCACCCTTCGAACTGATGAAGATCCGTATCCTCAATGGCGGCCACGCCACCATCGCCTATCCGGCCGGGCTGATGGACATCCATTTCGTCCACGAGGCGATGGAGAACCCGCTCGTGCGCGCCTTCCTGGCCAAGCTCGAGCGCGAGGAGATCATGCCCACCGTCCCGCCGGTGCCGGGTGTCGTGCTCGAGGAATATTGCGAACTCATCGAGCGCCGCTTTTCCAACCCGAAGATCGGCGACACTGTGCGGCGGCTCTGTCTCGACGGCTCCAACCGGCAGCCGAAATTCATCATCCCGACCATCGCCGACCGGCTCAAGGCAGGCGGCGGCATAACCGGCCTGGCGCTCGAATCCGCGCTCTGGTGCCGCTACTGCTTCGGCACGACCGACTCCGGTGCTGTCATCGAGCCCAACGACCCCAATTGGACCCGCCTGCAGGCGACCGCCACGGCGGCGAAGGACATGCCCCAGGCTTGGCTCGCCATGGAAGACATCTATGGCGAGGTCGGCAACTCGGCACCCTTCGCCGCGGCCTTCGCCCATGGCCTCGAGGCGCTGTGGACGCTGGGGACCAGGGAGACCCTGACGCGTTACCTCGGCGACAGCCTCTGAGCCAGGCCGGGCCGCCGCTGCCCGCTGGCATTGGCCATGGCGCGCATATAGACTGCGCGTCATGGTTTTGATCTCGGCGTTTTCAGACCGGTTGACCTCGCGGCAAACGCCGCCAGTCGGCCGCACGCGTGCTGGCCGCAGCCGGACATTGTCGTCCTGATGGCGGCCCATCTTTGCGCCGTTGATGTTGGCACCGGCAGCGCCCGCGCCGGCATTTTCGATCAGCGCGGAAAGCTTCTCGCCCGTGCCGAATTCCCCATCGCCATGAACCGATCGGCGGTGGGCCATTGCGAGCACGATTCCGAAGACATCTGGCAGGCGGCTTGCGCCGCGGTGCGCGCGGCGCGCGTGTCCGCCGATGTCGAGCCGGCCGACGTCGCCGGCATCAGCTTCGACGCGACATGCTCGACCGTATTCAGGGGCAGGCGTGGCGAGCAGGTCGGCATTTCCGCCGGCGGCGGCGACCGCTGGGACACCATCGTCTGGCTCGACCATCGCGCCCTGGCCGAGGCCGACGAATGCACTGCAACCGGTCACGAGGTCCTCGGCTATGCCGGCGGCGTGATGTCGCCGGAAATGGCGACGCCCAAGTTGATGTGGGTCAAGCGTCATTTGCCGGAAAGCTGGGCCCGCACCGGACAGCTCTTCGATCTCGCCGATTTCCTTTGCCACAAGGCATCGGGCTCGCTCGCCCGCTCGCAATGCACGCTGACCGCCAAATGGACCTATCTCGCCCATGAGCGCGAGGCCTGGCGGCACGACTTCTTTGCCGCCGTCGGCCTCGGCGACATCTTCGAACATGCAGTCGTGCCGGAGCGTGCCAGCCCGGTCGGCACCGATCTCGGCCCGCTCATGCCCGCAGCCGCCGAAGCGCTCGGCCTGACCACCGCTTGCCGTGTCGGCGCAGGCATGATCGACGCCTTTGCCGGTGCGGTCGGCGTCATCGGCGGACTGCCCGGCATCGAACGTCATCTTGCGCTGATCGCCGGCACATCGAGCTGCGTCATGGCGATGTCGCCGGAGCCGCGCGCCTTTGCCGGAGTCTGGGGGCCGTATTTCGGCGCGGCCCTGCCTGGCCTCTGGCTGAGCGAGGGCGGACAGTCGGCGACAGGTGCGCTGCTCGACCACATCGTCCGCTGGCATGGCGCCGGCGGCCAGCCCGATGCCGCGCTGCACCGGAAGATCACCGAACGCATCATGCAACTGCGCGCCGGCGAAGGCCTCGACCTCGCCGGACGCCTGCACGTGTTGCCCGACTTCCACGGCAACCGCTCGCCGCTGGCCGACCCGCATGCGCTCGGCGTGATCAGCGGACTGACGCTCGATTCGTCCTTCGACAGCCTGTGCCGGCTCTACTGGCGCACCGCCGTGGCCATCGCCCTCGGCCTTCGCCATGTGCTCGATGCGCTCAACGCCAATGGCTACGGCATCGACACGCTGCACGTCACCGGCGGCCACACCCGCAACCCGTTGCTGATGGAGCTCTACGCCGACGCCACCGGCTGCACCGTCGTCGAGCCGGTCGGCGGTGACGCCGTGCTTCTGGGCACGGCCATGGCGGCGGCTGCAGCAGCCGGCCTTTACTCAAACCTCACCGAGGCCTGCGCCGCGATGCGCCAGGAGGGTCGCGCGCGCCGTCCAAATCCAGCCGCGTGGCCGCGCTTCGACCGCGACTACCGCGTGTTCCTCGAAATGCACTGCCAGCGCAGGGCGCTCGACGACATCGTCTGAGACCTATGCCGTTTCCCGGGGCAAGGCTTCGCGGCTAGCTGTCGTGCGGTTGTCTCATGGCGCGTGCACCATCTTGGTCGGCGTTTCCAGCAGGCTGTAATCGAAGCCGTCGCATGTCACGTCGGGGTTTGTCGGACTGAACATTCCCAGCGGGTTGTCCTTGAACAGCCAGGCGTGCAGGTCATAGTGGACGAAGTCCTTCGGGATCAGCGGTTCATGCCCCTCCATTGGACCCTGGAAGGGCTGGCCCAGCATGCTTGGCCGTTCCTTGGCTGCCGCAAGCGGGACGAGCCATTCGACCGCGACTAGGCGCAGCTTCTTGCCGTCGGGCTCGTAGATCAGCACGTTCGGACGCTTCGGATCCGGCGGGCCGCTGATGGTGACGTTGACGAAGTGGATCCCCATGGCTCCCTTCGGATACTCCATGTGCCCTTCGATCTTTTCGCCGCTGTAGTGAACGCACCCGACCGTCGACAGATAGAGGTCGCGGATCGCATTGTAGGGGTCCTGGTATTTCTCCAGCGCCTGGCGAATGGCGTCGATTTCAGCCTTGTTCGGCTCCTCTGCTGGGGCCTGTCCCACGCCCCAGAAACCAGCCAGAGCAATGACTACGCAACGCGCGAGACTTGCAGTCCTCATGGCAGTTCCTCCAATTTGTGTTTCGCGTAAAAGCTGTACAAATGGACGACGCCATGAATGTCGCTCCGTTCATTCCAATTGTAAATTCCTTGAAGTCGGTCGACGCAAGTGGCCGCACGGGCGGGCCGGGCGATCAGGCAGAAACGTGTCGCAGAACGCCAGCCTTTGAGGCTTCCCAACGACGCCTGCTGACATCGGGAAGTGAGCAGGCGCTGGCGGAGAGGGCGGGATTCGAACCCGCGTTACGGTCTCCCGTAAACACACTTTCCAGGCGTGCGCCTTCAACCACTCGGCCACCTCTCCGCATGCGCGCTTGGCGCCGGCTGGTTATGCCGGGCCGGTTGGGAGTGCACGCATCTCCTTGGCGTCGGCTCGTTGAGCCGTCATTCGGTGCAGCCAACCTGCGGGCACCCATCGCCTGCCACCGAACACATTGAGCATCCGACTGCGGGGCTCATCTAGTCGATCCTGCGCCACTTGCCAAGCGCTGACGTGGCAAATGTTATCAGGCAAAATGATCGGGGTCGCGCGCAGCACCCCGAACTGGGCGGGCCGCGACCGCAGGGCGATGGTCCAGGGCCGTGATCGGCCTTCTTGCAAGTGGCTGGCGCTCTGTCACAAAGTGCGGGGCAGGGGAGATTCGATGCCGTCCGAGAACGAACCGTCCGGCTGGGACATCTGGCGCTGGCTGCCGGTGGCCTGGCTTTGCCTTGTCATGGCGCTCAGCGCACGCGGCATCGACGCCAGCATCGGCATCATGCTGGATTTCTCGATGCCGGCGGCGGTGTTGTGCCTGATTTATGCCTCGGTCGGCTTCAGCGCGGTGACCATCGCCTGGGGGATTTATCTGCTTGTCCTTGCCTACAATCGCGATGTTCGCTTCCCGCGCAACTTCACCATCTGGCAATGGACGATCATCGCCTTCCTGGTGGCCAAGCAGATCTATGTCCTTGTCATGCCCGACTTCGCCTTTGGCCTTGTCGGTCTCGCCTGGGACGGCGGCGAGATCGCGATAGGCCTTGTTATGATCTGGCTGGTCAGCCGACAGGATCAACCGCGTGCCTTGGTAGGGAATGACGAACGCGCCCGTCCCGGCCTGCTGGTTTCGCTTTTCGCTGGTCTTATCGGCGTCATCGTCGGCGGGGCGGTCGGTGCAGTGGCCGGGCTTGCGGCCGGCACCGGCATTTCCGAGGTCACCGACATGAGCTGCTTCGAGGGCGCTTGCGGCTACTTCGTAGTGCTGGTCGGCCTGGTCGGCGGGCTGATCTGCGCGATAGGTGGCGGCATCTTCGCCGTCTGGCGCATCCATCGCCGCAGGCCCAAGGTCGCCGCCTAGCCATTTGCCTGTCAATTCGGCGTGTCCGTGATTGCGCCCGGGCGCCGCACACCCTATTTCTGCTGTCGAAACCGGTATCCTAGGGCCTCGCATGATCCGCTTCGTGTTCCGACTTGCCGCAGCGATCGCGCTTTCGGTGGCCGTCATCATGGCAGTGCTCGACGCCACCCGCACGGTGGCCGTGTCGCGGCTGGTGATGACCCCGCTCGACACCAGCTGGCAGACGGCCTCGCCGAGCACGCTTGCCGCGACCGAGGCTTTCGTCCGCGAAAAGACGAGCCCCGCATTGTGGGATGCGGCCATCGTGCCGGTGCTCAATCTTCCCGGCTTCGCGGTCTTCGCCGTCCTGGCTTTCCTGCTCTACGCGATAGGCCACAGGCGGCGCCCGGGCCGCTTCACTGCCGAGGTCTGACCGCCGGCCGCTGCCGCGGCGCGACAGGGTTTCGGCTCTATGAGAAAGGCAGACTCCCGATGTTTTTCCTGAGCGACATGCTGAACAAGAAGCTCAAGCTGCCGGTGCCCGGCGAGGCACTGCCCGGCCGCGAGCGACCGCTTCCGACCGCCAACAAGCATCATGTCTCCAAGCGCCCGCTCAAGGGGCCTTACCCCGAGGGGCTCGAGCAGGCGCTGTTCGGCCTCGGCTGCTTCTGGGGCGCCGAGCGGCTGTTCTGGCAGACGCCAGGCGTCTGGGTGACGGCTGTCGGCTATGCCGGCGGGCTCACCCCCAATCCGACCTACCAGGAGACCTGCACCGGCCTCACCGGCCATGCCGAGGTCGTGCTTGTCGTCTTCGACCCCAAGGAGGTCGCCTACGCCGATCTGCTGAAGATCTTCTGGGAGAGCCACGACCCGACGCAAGGCATGCGCCAGGGCAACGATGTCGGTACCACCTACCGCTCGGCGATCTACACCTTCTCCGACGCCCAGCAGGCGGAGGCGATCGCCTCGCGCGATGCCTATCAGGCGGCGCTCAAGGGGGCGGGGCGCGACAAGATCACCACCGAGATCGCAGCCGCGCCGGAGTTCTATTTCGCCGAAGAGGATCACCAGCAGTATCTGGCCAAGAATCCCTATGGCTATTGCGGCCTGAAGGGCACCGGCGTTGCTTGCGCGATCCCTCAGCGGGCCGCCATTTAGGCATTCGTTTCACACACCATTTGCGACGCCTGTGCATTTTTCCAAAAGGTCAAGATTCCGCGTGAATTTTGTCTTGGCCCGTGCAAGAAATGGCTATGCGTGGGGGGATAGGGCCCTCGCCATGTGCTGTGCGGCAACCGGAGGAACGGTGCGTGCGGCGATCGCAAAAAGACAACCGACAGGGTGTGGATCACATGAAACGTATCGTTCTCGGCCTTCTGGCGGCTACCGCCATGTGTCTTCCGGCGTTTGCCGCTGATGTCCAGCCGGCACTGCTCTACGATCTCGGCGGCAAGTTCGACAAGTCGTTCAACGAAGCGTCCTTCAACGGCGCGGAAAAGTTCAAGGCCGAGACCGGCATCTCCTATGTCGAGTTCGAAGTCTCCAATGCCTCGCAGCGCGACCAGGCGTTGCGCCGCTTTGCCGAGGACGGCCGCAATCCGATCGTCATGGCTGGCTTCGCCTGGTCCGAGGCGCTCGACAAGGTGGCGACCGACTATCCGGACCTCAAGTTCGCCATCATCGACATGGTCGTCGAAAAGCCCAACGTGAAGTCGATCGTCTTCAAGGAACATGAAGGTTCCTACCTCGTCGGCGTGATGGCGGCGCTCGCCTCGACCTCCAAGAAGGTCGGCTTCGTCGGCGGCATGGACGTTCCGCTGATCCGCAAGTTCGGCTGCGGTTACGTTGGCGGCGCCAAGGCTGCCGGTGCCACCGAAGTCATCCAGAACATGACCGGCGACACGCCGGCTGCATGGAACGACCCGACCAAGGGCGGTGAAATCACCAAGACGCAGATCTCGCAGGGCGCCGACGTGGTTTACGCCGCTGCCGGCGGCACTGGCGTCGGCGTGCTCCAGGCTGCGGCAGACGCCGGCAAGCTCGGCATCGGCGTCGATTCCAACCAGAACGGCCTGCAGCCCGGCAAGGTGCTGACCTCGATGCTCAAGCGCGTCGACGTTGCCGTCTACAACGCCTTCATGGATGCCAAGAACGACAAGTTCGAGGGTGGCATCAACAACCTCGGCCTCAAGGAAGGCGGCGTCGACTACGCCATGGACGACAACAACAAGGCGCTGGTCACTGACGAGATGAAGGCTGCGGTCGAAAAGGCCAAGGCCGACATCATCGCCGGCACCGTCCAGGTCCACGACTACACCTCGGACGACAAGTGCCCCTATTGATCGGCTGAAGATCGGAAATGCGAACCACCGGGCCTGTGCCTGGTGGTTCGTTTCGTTCAGGCAGGAGAATTTCACGGAGCTCGCCACCGGCGGGAGGATGTGATGGCCAAGGTCACCGGCATAGGCGGTTTCTTCTTTCGCGCCAGAGAGCCCCAGTCGCTCGCTGCCTGGTACGAGAAGCATCTCGGCATCCTCGACATCGCCAAGGAAGTCTGGAAGCAGCAGGCGGGTCCGACCGTGTTTGCACCCTTCAGCCACGACACCGACTATTTCGGGCGCGCCGAACAGCAATGGCTGATCAACCTGCGCGTCGACGATCTCGATGGCATGATGGCCGACCTCACGGCGGCGGGAATAGCAGTCGAGACGTGCGCCGAATGGGATTCCGAGGTCGGGCGCTTCTGCCGCATCCACGATCCCGAGGGCAACCCGATCGAGCTGTGGCAACCGTCTGATGCGGCCGGCCTGACCTGAAAGCCTTGGCAGCGTGCGGTTCTACCAGTGCGGAGGTTTCGTCACCGGCGTGTCGGGCAGGGTCTGCTCCTCGAGGACGAGGAAGCGGTCGGCCAGCGCGTCGAGCTTCTTCTGCAGGCGGTCGATCACCTTCCACTGCGCCGCGACCTGGCCCGAAAGCTCCTCGATCACGTGCTCCTGTTCGGCATTGCGGATTTCCAGCGTCGTCAGCCGATCCTGTGGCGTGGTCATGGTCAATGCTCCTTGGTCCGCAATGGTCGGACCAGTCGAAAGTGGGCATCCGCGCCCGGTTTGTCGAGTACGGGAGCCGAGCCGATTGGCAGGGCAGGGCGACCGTGCTAGCTCTTCGGACAAGCCATAACAAGAACATAAGAACCTGAGGTGGGACGGTCGAATGGCTGAAAATGCGATCGAGCTGATCGGCATCAACAAGAGTTTCGGCGCCGTGCGCGCCAACCGCGACATCGCGCTCGAAATTCCGCGCGGCACCATCCACGGCATCATCGGCGAGAACGGCGCCGGCAAGTCGACGCTGATGTCGATCCTGTACGGTTTCTACCAGGCCGACAGCGGCGAAATCCGCGTCAATGGCAAGCCGACGGCGATCAAGACACCGAACGACGCCATCGCCGCCGGCATCGGCATGGTCCACCAGCACTTCATGCTGGTCGAGAACTTCTCGGTGCTGGAGAACGTCATCCTTGGCGCCGAGGGCGAGGCCCTGCTGACGAAGTCGATCGCCAAGGCGCGCTCGGAACTGCGCCGCCTGGAGAAGGAATACGGCCTCGAGGTCGATCCCGACGCGCTCATCGAAGAACTGCCGGTCGGGCTCCAGCAACGCGTCGAAATCCTCAAGGCGCTTTATCGCGGCGCCGAGATACTGATCCTCGACGAGCCGACGGGCGTGCTGACCCCGGCCGAGGCCGACCACCTGTTCCGCATCCTCGAGCAGCTCAAGGAGCAGGGCAAGACGGTGGTGCTGATCACGCACAAGCTGCGCGAGATCATGGCCATCACCGACAATGTCTCGGTCATGCGCCAGGGCACGATGGTAGCGACCCGCAAGACCAGCGAGACCACGGTCGAGGAGCTGGCCGAGCTGATGGTCGGCCGCCGCGTCCTGCTGCGCGTCGAAAAGGGCGAGGCAAAGCCCGGCGCGGTCAAGCTTGCGGTCAAGAACCTGACGGTCAAGGACTCGCGCGGCGTCACCATGGTCGACGACGTCTCCTTCGACATTCGCGCCGGCGAGATCGTCGGCATTGCCGGCGTTGCCGGCAACGGCCAGTCCGAATTGATGGAAGCCGTCTCCGGCATCCGCAAGGCGGTGTCCGGTACGGTCATGCTCGATGGCACGCCGATCGACCTGACCGGCCAGGCAGACCCGGGCGAACTGCGCGACCGTGGCCTCGCCCATGTGCCGGAGGACCGGCATCACGTCGGCCTGGTGCTCGCCTTCGACGAAAGCGAGAACTCGATCCTCGGCTATCACGACAAGCCGCAATATCTGAAGGGCCCGTTCCTTAATCTCGAGGCGATCCAGAAGGACGCGCAGGACAAGATCGAGAAATACGACATCCGCCCGGCCAATCCCCGGCTCAAGACCGCCAATTTCTCCGGCGGCAACCAGCAGAAGATCGTGCTCGCCCGCGAGATCGAGCAGGACCCCGGTGTCCTGATCGTCGGCCAGCCAACCCGCGGCGTCGATGTCGGCGCCATCGAATTCATCCACAAGCGGCTGATCGCCATGCGCGACCAGGGCAAGGCGGTGCTGTTGATCTCCGTCGAACTCGACGAGATCCGCTCGCTGTCCGATCGCATCCTGGTGATGTTTGCCGGCCGCGTCGTCGGCGAGCGCGGACCTGAAACCAGCGAAGGCGAGCTTGGTCTGCTGATGGCCGGCGTCGAGCACAAGGAAGCCGCCGAATGAGCACGCCTTACGCAAAACTCCCGGCCTGGGCCGACTACGGGCTCATCCCCCTCATCAACCTGCTTGTTGCCTTTGCGGTGGCCGGCCTTGTGGTGCTGCTCGTCGGCGAAAACCCGCTGCGTGCCGCCGTCATCCTCGTCGAGGGTGCTTTCGGCAGCGGCCAGGGCATTGCCTACACGCTCTACTACGCCACCAACTTCATCTTCACCGGCCTTGCTGTGGCGGTCGCCTTCCATTGCGGCCTGTTCAATATCGGCGGCGAGGGCCAAGCCTATATCGCCGGCCTAGGCATCGCCATCGTTGTTCTGGCCTTCGACAGCACGCTGCCATGGTGGGTCGTCTTCCCGATGGCAATCATAGCCTCGGCGCTCTTCGGCGCGCTCTGGGCGCTGATCCCGGCCTATCTCCAGGCCAAGCGCGGTTCGCACATCGTCATCACCACCATCATGTTCAACTTCATCGCCGCCTCCGTGATGGTCTACATGCTGGTCAACGTGTTGAAGCCCGCCGGTTCGATGGCGCCGCAGACACGCCAATTCCTCGAAGGCGGGCAACTGCCCAAGCTCGGCTGGCTGCTTGCCGAATTCGGCCTTAAGGTCAGGCCGTCGGCGCCGCTCAACATCTCGTTCCTGCTGGCGCTGGCCATGGCCTTCCTGGTCTGGGTGCTGATCTGGCGCACCAAGCTCGGCTACGAGATCCGTACTTACGGCTTCAGCTCGAAAGCCGCGCGTTATGCCGGAATTTCGGAAACCCGCATCATCATCGTCACCATGCTGATCTCCGGCGCCCTGGCCGGCATGATGGCGCTCAACCCGATCATGGGCGACCAGCACAACGTTCCGCTCGACTTCGCCGGCGGGGCCGGTTTCGTCGGTATCGCGGTTGCGCTGATGGGCCGCTCGCATCCGGTCGGCATCGTGCCGGCGGCGATCCTGTTCGGCATGCTCTATCAGGGCGGTGCCGAACTCGCCTTCGAGATGCCGAACATCAGCCGCGACATGATCGTCATCATCCAGGGCTTGGTCATCCTGTTTGCCGGTGCGCTGGAAAACATGTTCCGCCCGACGATCCAGGGCATCTTCGCGAGCTTCAGTCCGCGATCGGTCGGCATCGCGGCCAAGGGGAGCGTGCCTGAAATGGAATTCGTCGACACGCTCATCAACATCCTGAACTCGACGATCCGGGTTTCGGTGCCGCTGCTGCTCGCCTGCCTGGCCGGCCTCTATTCCGAACGCGCCGGCGTCTTCGACATCGGCCTCGAGGGCAAGATGCTGGCCGGCGCCTTTGCCGGTGCTGCTGCCGCTGCCGTCTTTGCCTCGGCATGGATCGGCCTGCTCGTCGCCGTGCTGGTCTCGGTCGGCATGGCGCTGATCCACGGCTTTGCCTCGATCACCCATCGGGGCAACCAGATCGTCTCGGGCGTTGCCATCAATTTCATCGCCGCCGGCTCGACGATCATCCTCGGACAGGCCTGGTTCCAGCAGGGCGGCCGCACGCCCTCACTGCCGCCCGAAGGTCGCTTCGGCGCCATCCACCTGCCGGGTGCCGATGCCCTGCGCGATGTGCCGATCATCGGCCAGCTCTATTCCGGCCTGCTGTCGGGCCATTCGCTGCTGACCTACGTCGCCTTCCTGGCGGTGCCGTTCACCTGGTGGGTGCTGTTCCGCACGCGCTTCGGCTTGCGCCTGCGCGCCGTCGGCGAAAATCCGGCAGCTGTCGACACGGCGGGCATTTCTGTCGCCTGGCTGCGCTATCGTGCGGTCATCTGCACCGGCATCCTCACCGGTCTTGCCGGTTCCTACATGGCGCTCGCCCAGAACGCCGGCTTCGTCAAGGACATGACCGCCGGTCGCGGCTACATCGCGCTCGCCGCCCTGATCTTCGCCAAGTGGAAACCGGTGCCGGCGATGTTCGCCTGCCTGCTGTTCGGCTTTCTCGACGCGCTGTCGATCCGCCTGCAGGGCTCGCCGCTGCCGGTCATCGGCAAGGTGCCGGTGCAGCTGATGCAGGCGCTGCCCTATATCCTCACCGTCATCCTGCTCGCCGGTTTCATCGGCAAGGCCATCCCGCCCCGCGCCGGCGGCGTGCCTTATGTGAAGGAGCGCTGATCTTGTCGCACGACCTGTTCCAGGCGGCCCGCACCGCCATGGCCAAGGCCTACGCGCCCTATTCGAAATTCCCGGTTGGCGCGGCACTGCGCACCGAAGACGGCCAAGTATTTGCCGGCGCCAATATCGAGGTCGCCTCCTATCCCGAGGGCTGGTGCGCCGAGACCACGGCACTTGGCCACTACATCATGGCCGGCGGCGGCAAGATCACCGAGATCGCCGTCGTTGCCGAGCGCATGGCCCGCATCACCCCGTGCGGCGGCTGCCGCCAACGCCTCGCCGAATTCACCAGCCCCGACACCAAGCTCTATCTCTGCGACGATGCCGGCATCGTCGAAACCGTGACCATGGGCCAGATGCTGCCTTATGGCTTCGAAGGCGATATGCTCAAATGAAGGAAGCCGTCGATCGCCTTGTCGAGCAGCTCGACGGTCTCGCGCCTCAAACCGCCATGGTGCTGGGCTCCGGCCTCGGCGGTCTCGTCGATGAGGTCGAAAACGCCGTTCGCATTCCTTACGCCGCCTTGCCCGGTTTCCCCAGGAGCGGCGTCACCGGCCATGCCGGCGAATTGGTCGCCGGGCTGTTTGGTGGCCGGCCTGTGGTCATGATGGCCGGCCGTGCCCATTATTACGAGCATGGTGACGCCTCGGTGATGCGTCCGGCGCTCGAGACTCTCGCCGGTATCGGCGTCACCAAGCTGGTGCTGACCAATGCGGCGGGCTCTGTCGATCCCGAAATGCTGCCCGGTTCGATCATGCTGATCGAGGACCACATCAATTTCGCCGGCACCAACCCGCTGTTCGGCGAGCCCACCGACCGCCGCTTCGTCGGCCTGACCGAGGCTTATGACGGCCGCTTGCGCAAGGCCTTCGAGGCCGCCGCCGATGCCGCCGCGATCGAACTGCACAAGGGCGTCTACATGTGGTTCTCCGGCCCGTCTTTCGAGACCCCGGCCGAGATCCGCATGGCCCGCATGTTCGGCGCCAATGCAGTTGGCATGTCTACCGTGCCCGAAGCGATCATTGCCCGCTTCCTCGGCCTTCGTGTCGTCGCCTGCTCGGTCATCACCAACCTTGCCGCCGGCATGACCGGCGCCGAGCTGTCACATCGCGAGACCAAGGACATGGCGCCCATCGGCGGCGGTCGCCTCGCCACCGTGCTGCGCAAGGCCTTCGAGAAGGGCTCGTTTGATGAGTGAGCGGTGGGTGGCGCCGGCGAGGAACGCTGCGTTCCTTCACGCCCCCCTCTGGCCTGCCGGCCATCTCCCCCTCAAGGGGGGAGATCAGGCCTTAGCAGACGCCTCGCCCAATCGTCAGCGGCAGAATGGAATCTCCTTGTCGGCCAAAGCGCCCCAAGTTGCAGGAATTGGCGCGGCGTTGACGAGACTGATCTCCCCCCTTGAGGGGGAGATGGCCGGCAGGCCAGAGGGGGGCAACATGGAGCGCCAACCTTTGCCGACCGCGAGCGCCTTCTGATGCTCCCCCAGGAAATCATCCGCCGCAAGCGCGACGGCAAGCAACTGGCCGCCGACGAGATCGCAGCCTTCGTCGCCGGAATCACCTCGGGCACCGTCTCCGAAGGCCAGATCGCTGCCTTCGGCATGGCGATCTTCTTCAACGGCATGAGCCGCGACGAGGCTGTGGCGCTGACCATTGCCATGCGCGACTCCGGCGATGTGCTAGACTGGTCCGACCTGCCCGGTCCCGTCACCGACAAGCATTCCACCGGCGGCGTAGGCGACAATGTCTCCTTGATGCTCGCCCCCATCGTCGCTGCCTGTGGCGCCTATGTGCCGATGATCTCCGGCCGCGGCCTCGGCCACACCGGCGGCACGCTCGACAAGATGGATTCGATCCCGGGCTACGCCAGCCAGCCCGATCTCGCGCTTTTCCGCCGCACAGTGCGCGAGGCCGGCTGCGCCATCATCGGCCAGACCGCCGACCTCGCCCCCGCCGACAAGCGTTTCTACGGCGTCCGCGACGTCACCGCGACGGTCGAATCCGTGCCGCTCATCACTGCCTCTATCCTGTCCAAGAAACTGGCCGCCGGCCTCGGCTCGCTGGTGCTCGACGTCAAGATCGGCAACGGCGCCTTCATGGAAAAGACGCGCGACGCCTCGGCACTCGCCACCAGCCTCGTCGAGGTTGCCAACGGTGTGGGCCTCAGGACCACGGCGCTGATCACCGGCATGAGCGAGCCGCTGGCCTCCGCCGCCGGCAATGCCGTCGAGGTCCAGAACGCGGTCGATTTCCTCACCGGCCGCTTCCGCGATCCGCGCCTCGAAGAGGTCACGCTGGCGCTTGCCGCCGAGATGTTGCTGTCGGCTGGCCGTGCCAGTTCGCAGCGCGAGGGCCTGGAGCGGGCGCGCACTGCGCTCGACGATGGCACCGCCGCCGACATCTTCGGCCGCATGGTCTCAATTCTGGGCGGGCCGGCCGATTTCGTGGCGAATCCGCCCAAGTACCTGCCTAAGGCAGATGTAGAACTCGCCGTGACGGCCCCGCGCAACGGCTTCGTTGCCGCCATCGCCACCCGTAACGTCGGCCTTGCCGTGGTAGCGCTCGGTGGCGGGCGCACTCGGCCGCAGGACAAGGTCGACCACGCCGTCGGCATCACGCGGCTGCTGCCGGTGGGTGCGGAGGTCAACAAGGGCGACCCGCTGGCACTCGTCCATGCCCGCAGTGCTTCCGATGCCGAGGCCGCCGCAGCCGCCGTGCGCGCCGCCTACGCTCTTGGCGAGGCAAAGCCCGTTGCCGCCAAGGTCATCGCCAGGCGCATCGCGCCGCGCAGCTAAGTCTGGCCACGCGGCGCCAAAGGCACGTCCAGTATCATCAGCGTGCGTGCTTGCGGCCGAAGCAGGCGACGGCCAGTGCGGCCAGAAGTGTGGCTGCGGCGCTGTAGATGAAGGCGCTGTTGACGCCGGTATTGTCCACGAGCAGGCCGCCGAAGACAGCGCCCAGCGCGATCGCCACCTGGAACGTCGCCACCATCAGGCCGCCGGCGCTTTCAGCCTGGTCGGGCGCGGCACGTACCATCCACGTCTGCACGCCCACCGGCACGGCCCCGAAGGCAAAGCCCCAGGCAGCGATGGCGATGGTCGAGATAGTCGGCGACACGCCCGCGAGCAGGAGTGCGAGTGCGGCAATCGAGATGAGCAGGGGAGCCAGCGTCACTGCCGACTTCAGGCTGCGCTCGGCAAGGAACCCGCCGCCAAGATTGCCGAAGAAGCCGCCGATGCCGAACGCCAGCAGCACGAGCGAGATGGTCTCGATGCCGAGCGCCGGCACCTGTTCGAGGAAGGCACGGAAATAGGTGAAGCCGGCGAAGTGGCCCGACGCGGTCAGGACAACCAGGAGCAGGCCTACCCGGATCATCGGGTTTTTGCTCACGTCGAGCAAGGCGCCGAAGCTCGCAATGCCGATGGGCGGCAGCTTCGGCAGCGTGGCGAATTGCACGATCAGCGTGACCACGCCGACGCCTGCCGCGATGACGAAGGCGCTGCGCCAGCCCCAGACATCGCCGACATAGGCGCCCACGGGTGCGGCGCAGACAGTCGCGACCGACACGCCGGTCAGGATGATCGACATGGCGCGCGGCAGCACATCGCTGGGCACCAGCCGCATCGCAATTGCCGCCGACATCGACCAGAACCCGCCAAGCGCGATCCCGAGCAGCACGCGGGCGAACAGCAGCGACGGCATCGACCAGGCAGTGGCTGCAAGCAGGCTCGAGACGATCAGCAGCACCGACAGGCCGATCATCACATGCCGCCGGTCGATCCGTTTTGTCGCAATGGCCATGGTCGGTGCAGCAATGGCGCCGACGATTGCTGTTGCGGTCACCGCTTGCCCCGCTGTTCCCTCGCTGATGCCCAGATCCTGGGCCAGCGGCGTCAGCAGGCTTGCCGGAAGAAACTCGGCCGTGACCAGGCCGAACACGCCGAGCGACAGCGAAACCACAGCGCCCCACATGGGTTCCGCACGCTCCGCGGATCTCGATTGCTGGAGTGGGATACCGTCCAGTGTTGCGGCCGCGATATCGTTCATGGTGGGTCTCCGATTGTGATGCGGTGCAACATGGGGCTGACGATTTGGCGTTTCCATGCTAGAAACGCCAGCATGAATGATCATTCGTCCAAACTTTCCGGCGATCCTCTGACCGACATCCTGCGCGGCCTTCGTCTCGAAGGTGTCGAGTACGGCCGCTGGGAACTGAAGGAGCCGTGGAACATCGAATTCCCGGCCCAGGCCACGGCGCGGTTCTATTTCGTCGGCCAGAAGGCTTGCTGGCTGCGCCAGCCGTCGGGCGAATGGGTCGAACTTAAATGCGGCGACGCTGTGCTTTTGCCGCGGGGCGCCACCCATGCGCTGGCGAGCGAACCTGGCGCCAGATCCTCGCCGGTCAACGGCTACGAGATCCGGGAGGTCTGCAAGGACGTCTTTTGCCTGTCGACGCAAGGCTGCATGCCGGGCACCCTGCTCTTTTGCGGCAGCATGCATTTCAACCTCGACGGCCTCCATCCGCTGCTCGGCATGATGCCCGATGTCATGCGCACCACTGAACTCGTGGCCCACGATCCCGGCATCACGGACCTGCTGGAGGCCATGGCGCGTGAGGTCCGGCTCGAGCGCGTCGGCTCCGCCGGTATCGTCGCAAGGCTTGCCGACGTGCTCGCCGCTATCATCATCCGCTCGTGGGTCGAGCGCGGCTGTGGCGATTCGAGCGGCTGGATAGCGGCAGTCCGGGACCCCAAGGTCGGAAGGGTGCTCGCTGCCATCCATCTCGAACCGACCCGCAACTGGACGGTCGAGGCGCTGGCCCGGATCATGGGCGCTTCGCGCTCGGGCTTCGCCGATCGCTTTGCCGCCATCGTCGGCGAAACGCCGGCGCGCTACGTCACCCAGGTCAGGATGCATCAGGCCAGGCAGTGGCTGGTCCGCGACCGCCTCAGGATTTCGGTCGTCGCCTCACGGCTGGGCTACGATTCGGAGGCGGCGTTCAGTCGTGCCTTCAAGCGTGTCATCGGCCAGCCGCCCGGCCACTTCAGGACATCGGACCAGGCGTCCGGCGCCTAGCGTCCTACTGCACCAGCAGCAGGGAGCCGTCCTCGACCTGGTACTTCTTCAGCCGCGACAGGAAGCTCATGCCGATCAGCGTGCCTTCGAGCGCCTTGTCCTCGAGCACGATCACCGGAACGTCGTCGACGCTGATCCGCCCGATCTGCAGCCGCTCGATGCGCGCTACTGCCGCCTTGGCAACGCCGTTGGCGGTGTTCACTTCCCGGGTGAAGTCGCCGGCCGCGACCTTCACGCCGGCGCGCCGCGCCGTCGAAAGGTTGATGGCGACCAGCGTCGCACCTGTGTCGACCATGGCCTCCACAGTGCGGCCGTTGAGCTTGAAGCTTGCGGTGAAATGCCCACGCATGTCGGCGTCGATCGTGACGCGCCGGCCCGCCGTCGATGCGGTCGCCGCGCTGACGGCTATCGGCTGCGGCGCAGGGACGTTGCCCGCCGCACTCGTCCCCAGCAGCGTCTTCAGCGTATCGCCGTGCTTTTCGTAGAGCGACGGCAACGACGCAGACGCGCTGGCGCAAAGGCCGAATATGATGATCTTACGCAGCATGGTGACGCCTCGAATTCAGGCGTCACCCTAGGCCGTGGATGGTGATTGCGCCTTTAACGGCGCCACCCCAATGGCAAAGGCGGTAAACCGTGGGTTAAGCGCCTATTTGGTGCCGTACATGCGGTCGCCGGCGTCGCCGAGGCCGGGGATGATGTAGCCCTTGTCGTTGAGCTCGCGGTCGATCGAGGCGGTGAACACCGGCACGTCGGGATGCGCCTTGGTGAAGCGCTCGATGCCCTCGGGTGAAGCGAGCAGGCACAGGAAGCGCAAATTGGTGGCGCCGCGGCCCTTCAGCTTGTCGATGGCTGCGATCGCCGAATTGGCCGTCGCCAGCATCGGGTCGACGACGATCACCAGGCGGTCGCCGAGATCGCTCGGCGCCTTGAAGAAATACTCGACAGCTTCCAGCGTCTCGTGGTCGCGGTAGAGTCCGACATGGGCGACGCGCGCCGCCGGCACCAGGTCGAGCAGGCCTTCGAGCAGGCCGTTGCCGGCGCGCAGCACCGAGGCGAACACCAGCTTCTTGCCTTCGAGCGTCGGCGCTTCCATCGTCTCGATCGGCGTTTCGATCATCTTGGTGGTCAGTTCGAGGTCGCGCGTCACCTCATAGCCGAGCAGCAGCGAAATCTCGCGCAGCAGGCGGCGGAAGCCGGCCGTCGAGGTTTCCTTGTCGCGCATGATGGTCAGCTTGTGCTGGACAAGCGGATGGTCGACGACGGTCACGGTCATGGGTGTACGCTCCTGGAACTCGGAAAATTGACGCCATTCTATCGGCTGGCGCGCTGCCGACCAATGTCGCACCAGCCTTGAACCACAGTTTTGTCGGCCGAAATTCAGCGTTTATGGCCGTCCAGCCGGGCCAGCAGCGCCGATTTTGTCTTGCGGTCGACGAAGGCCGCCTCGATCGCCGTCCGTGTCGTCGCCATCAGCGCCTTCTCGTCCATGCCGAAATGCTCGGCGGCGAGGTCGTATTCGCGCTTCAGGTTGGTCCAGAAATAGGGCGGATCGTCGGAATTGAGCGTCACCTTGCAGCCGGCTTCTCGCAGCTTGCGGAACGGATGCTCGCCGAAACTATCGAACACCTTGAGCGCGATGTTCGAGCCCGGGCAGATCTCGAGCACCACGCCCTCGTCGGCAATGCGCTTGACCAGGTCGGGGTTCTCGATCGCCCGCACGCCATGGCCGATGCGCGACGGGCGGATGTGGTCGAGGGCTGCGGCCACGCTCTCCCAGCCCATCAGTTCGCCGGCATGGATGGTGATGCCGAGGCCGGCCTCGCGGGCGATCTCGAAGGCGCGGACATAGTCCTCGAAGTCGCCCATGCGCTCGTCGCCGGCAACACCGAAGCCGGTTACCAGCGGATGGTTGCACTTGGCCGCGAAGCGCGCGGCCGCCTCGATCGATTCGACGCCGACATGGCGCACGCCGGTGACGATCATGCGGCCTTCGATGCCGGTCTTGGCCTTGGCCCGTTCCATGCCTTCGCCGAGCGCGTCGGTATAGGCCTTGGGCGACAGCCCCGCCTTGATGGCGTGGTCCGGCGAGGTGAAAACTTCCGAATAGATGGCGCCGTCGCGGGCAAGGCTCGTCAGGTAGTGTTCCGATAGCCTGGCATAGTCCTCTTCGCTACGGAAAAGGTCGGCGGCGAAGTCGTAAGCCGCGAGAAAGGAGGTGAAGTCGTTCCAGACGAAGGAGCCGTTCTGGATGAAGGGCGAGACGTCCTTGCCGTATTTCTGCGCCTGGCGGATGACGAGTTCGGGTGCGGCCGCGCCTTCTATGTGGCAGTGCAGCTCGGCTTTCAAAGGCATTCGTTGTTCCTTGTCTGTCGGCGCGGGCGCGGCCTAAAACCGCGCCTCAAACAATAGCGCCCGCTGGTGTGATCGGCTATGGTCCCGCCGGATTTGATTGGACAACAAAATGTCAGAACAACGGACGACAGCTGTCGGCGGCATGGAAACTTCCTACGGTTTCCGCAATGTCGGTGCGGGCGACAAGCAGGGCCTGGTCAATGAGGTCTTCCACAAGGTCGCCAACCGCTACGACATGATGAACGACCTGATGTCGGGCGGACTGCATCGGGTGTGGAAAGACGCCATGGTCGCCTGGCTCAATCCGCCCAAGCGTCCCGGCTGGAAGGTGCTCGACGTGGCTGGCGGCACCGGCGACGTTGCCTTTCGCATCATCGATGCCTCGCATGGCAACGCGCATGCGACCGTGCTCGACATCAATGGCTCGATGCTTGGTGTCGGCCGCGAGCGCGCTGAAAAGCGCGGGCTCGCCGGCAAGACCGATTTCGTTGAGGCCAATGCGGAGGAATTGCCCTTCGCCGACGAGACTTTCGACGCCTATACGATCGCCTTCGGCATTCGCAACGTGCCGCGCATCGATGTCGCTCTGACGGAAGCCTGGCGCGTGCTCAAGCCTGGCGGACGCCTGCTGGTCCTCGAATTTTCCGAGGTCGACATGCCGCTGCTCGACAAGGTCTATGAGGCCTGGTCGTTCAACGCCATTCCCCGCATCGGCCAGGCCGTTACCGGCGATGGCGAGCCCTACGCCTATCTTGTCGAATCGATCCGTAAGTTCCCCAACCAGCAGAATTTTGCCGCGATGATTTCCCGCGCCGGATTCGATCGCGTCACCTTCCGCAATTATACCGGCGGCATCGCAGCGCTTCACTCGGGCTGGAAGCTTTGACGGACACCGCGCGATGAGCAGTATCGGGGCGTCTTTCCGGCTCGCGCGCGCGGGCTGGGTTCTGGTGCGCGAGGGTGTGGTCGCGGCTCTGCCGGGTGACCAACTGACCGGTTTGCCGAAATTCGGCTGGCGCGTGGCCAGGCTGCTGACCCGCCGGCGCGCGCTCAAGCGCGTCCGCAGCGACCGCCTCGCCAATGCCGTTGCCCGGCTTGGGCCGTCCTATGTCAAGCTTGGTCAGTTCCTGGCGACCCGTCCCGACGTCGTCGGCGACGACATCGCGCTCGACCTCGCCCTTCTCCAGGACAGCATGGCGACCTTCCCGATGTCGGAAGCCGTCGCCGCCATCGAAGACTCGCTCGGCCGCAAGGTCTCAGATCTCTACATCAGCATCGACGCGCCGGTCGCTGCGGCTTCCATCGCCCAGGTCCATCCGGCCGAGGTGGCGACGCAGGACGGCCCGCGCAAGGTCGCGGTCAAGGTCATCCGCCCCGGCGTCCGCAAGCGCTTCTTCCAGGACCTCGAGAGCTATTTCCTCGCCGCCCGGCTGCAGGAACGCTACGTCCCCTCGAGCCGTCGTCTGCGTCCGGTCGAGATCACCGAGACGATGGCCCAGACCACCAAGATCGAAATGGATTTCCGGCTCGAGGCGGCCGCCTATTCCGAGCTCGGCGAAAACACCAAGGACGATCCTGGCTTCCGCGTGCCGGCAGTCGACTGGGAGCGCACCGGCCGCGACGTGCTCACCATGGAGTGGATCGACGGGGTCAAGCTAAACGATATCGAGGGGCTCCGCGCCGCCGGCTTCGACCTCAAGGCGATTTCCGCAACGCTCGTCCAGTCGTTCCTGCGTCACACGCTGCGCGACGGCTTCTTCCATGCCGACATGCATCCCGGCAACATGTTCGTCGACGCCAAGGGTGACATCGTTGCCGTCGATCTCGGCATTTCCGGCCGACTCGGCAAGAAGGAGCAGCGCTTCCTCGCCGAGATCCTCTACGGCTTCATCACCCGCAACTACATGCGTGTCGCCGAAGTGCATTTCGAAGCCGGCTACGTGCCGCGCCACCACAACGTCGCGGCCTTCGCCCAGGCCATCCGCGCCATTGGCGAGCCGATCCACGGCCAGCCGGCCGAGACCATCTCGATGGCCAAGCTTTTGACGCTGCTGTTCGAGGTCACCGAACTGTTCGACATGGAAACGCGGCCCGAACTGGTGCTGCTGCAGAAGACCATGGTCGTAGTCGAAGGCGTTGCCCGCACGCTCGATCCCGCCTTCAACATGTGGAAGACCGCCGAGCCCGTGGTCGGTCACTGGATCGCCGGCAACCTCGGCCCGCAGGGCCTGCTCATCGACGCCCGCGATGGCCTCGGCGCGCTGATGTCGCTCGTCCGCCAGGCGCCCGATCTCGCCGCCCGCACCGAACGCCTGTCGCGTCAGATCGACGCCATGGCCGAGAACGGCCTGCGTTTCGATCCCGAGACTGCCAAGGCCATCGGCAAGGCCGAGGCGCACTACAACCGCTCCGGCCGCATCGCGCTCTGGATCATCGCGGCGACGCTGGTTTTCCTCGCCTGGCAAATCACCTGATCGGACAATGATAGCATTGCTAGCAGTGCTATCATTGAATGCAGCCGCCGCCGTCGCTATCTTTGGGCGGAGACTGGAGCCGTGCCATGGCCACGCTGGTGATCCGCAACCTCGATGACGATGTGAAGCAGGAGCTGCGCACGCGCGCCGCCGCCCGCGGCGTGTCGATGGAGCAGGAGGCGCGTGACGTCATCACCCGCGATGTCAGGAACGGCAATCGCCGCCTGCTCAAGGTCTCCTTCGACGACATCATGAGCCTGTCCCGCAAGCCCGCCGCGCCGATAGATTCCAAGAAGGCGCAGGACGAGGTCTGGGACTATCTCTACGAGTCCGAACGTTCCCGATGATCGTCATCGACACCTCGGCATTGTTCGCATTTCTTGCGGCCGAGCCTGAGGCCGAGGACGTGGCCCGTGTCATGTATGGTTCGCCGGTTCTGGTGTGTGCGCCGACCTGGGCCGAAACCGGCATTGTCGTTTCGAACCGGCTTGGGCCGGACGGCCTGGATCGCCTGCAACAGCTTGCCCAAGCGCTGCAGTTCGACGTTGTCGCCTTCGATCGCGGCCTCGCCGACGCTGCCGTCGATGCGCATCGCCGCTTCGGCCGGGACTCGGGGCATCCGGCCAATCTCAACTTCGGCGATTGCTTCGCCTATGCCCTGGCGAAAACCCGGAACGTCCCACTGCTTTTCAAGGGCGACGATTTCATCCATACCGACATCGTGCCGGCGCTGAAGCCGGCCTGAGGGCCAAGCATGATCCTTTCCGGCAAGCGCATCCTGCTCATCATCGGCGGCGGCATCGCGGCCTACAAGTCGCTCGACCTGATCCGGCGGCTGCGTGAGCGCGGCGCTTCGGTGCGGGCGGTCATGACCTCGGCTGCCCAGCAGTTCGTCACGCCGCTGTCGGTGGGTGCGCTGACCGCCGACCACGTCTTCACCGATCTCTTCGACCGCCAGGACGAGCAGGATGTCGGCCACATCAGGCTGTCGCGCGAGGCCGACCTGATCGTGGTCGCGCCCGCCACCGCCGACCTGATGGCCAAGCTCGCCAACGGCCATGCCGACGATCTCGCCTCCGCCGTGCTTCTTGCCACCGACAAGAAGGTGCTGCTGGCGCCGGCCATGAACCCCCGCATGTGGTCGAACCCGGCGACGCGCCGCAACCGCGCCACGCTGGAAAAAGATGGTATCCATTTCATCGGCCCGATGAAGGGCGAGATGGCTGAGAGCAACGAGGCCGGCGAGGGCCGCATGGCCGAGCCGCTGGAGATCGTGGCGGCCATCGAAGCGCTGCTCGATAGCAAGCCGAAGCCGCTGTCGGGCAAGAAGGTTATCGTCACCTCGGGGCCGACGCACGAACCCATCGATCCGGTGCGCTACATCGCCAACCGCTCGTCGGGCAAGCAGGGCCATGCGCTTGCCGCTGCCCTGGCCCGGCTCGGCGCCGACGTCCGCCTCGTCTCCGGCCCGGTCACCATTGCCGATCCTGCCGGCGTGAAGACCGTGCATGTCGAGAGCGCGCGCGAGATGCGTGACGCCGTCGAGCAGCTTCTGCCGGCTGATGCCGCGGTCTTTGTCGCCGCCGTTGCCGACTGGCGCACCGACAATGCCGCCGGCGAGAAGATCAAGAAGGTGGCGGGCGAGGGACCGCCCGCGCTGCAGATGGTCGAGAACCCCGACATCCTCGCCGGCGTCGGTCATCACGCCAGGCGACCATTCCTCGTCGTCGGTTTCGCTGCCGAGACCCAGGACGTGCTCAAGAACGCCCAGGCCAAGCTGGCAAAGAAAGGTGCGGATTTCATCGTCGCCAACGATGTCAGCCACGAGGGCGGAGTCATGGGCGGCGACCGCAACCGGGTCCGCATCGTCAGCAAGGGTGGCGTCGACGAATGGCCGGATCTTTCCAAGGAGGAGGTCGCAACGCGGCTGGCCGCACTCATTGCCGAGAGGCTGAAGACGATCACTGTGTAGCGGCGCGCGATTTCAAGATAGCGACCAGGTTGCAGCGGCAGACATAGTGTTCACCGATTGGGTGCTTTGCCCTCTCGCCCGCGCGTGCGACAGGAGGGCCCACCCATCCGGAGTTTTCTCGAAATGAAGCTTTTCTACATGCCCGGCGCTTGCTCGCTGGCACCCCACATCGTCGCCAACGAAGTCGGCATCGACCTTGATCTCGTCAAGGTCGACGGCAAGACCAAGACCACCGAAGCCCAGCAGGATTTCCTCGCCACCAACCCCAACGGTTATGTGCCGGCGCTCGTGCTCGGCGACGGAGAGCTGATGACCGAGGCCTCGGTGCTGGTCCAGTACCTTGCCGACCAGAAGCCCGAGAGCGGCCTGATGCCCAAGGCCGGCGACATGGCGCGCTACCGTGTCCAGCAGTGGCTGGCCTTCGTCGCCACCGAGTTGCACAAGGTCTTCGGCGCCTTCTTCAAGCCCAACACGCCCGAGGCCACCAAGGAGATCAACCGCGAGCTTCTCGCCAGGCGCCTCGCTTATGTCGACGCCAAGCTCGATGGCCGTTCCTACCTGATGGGCGATGCCTTCACTGCCGCCGACGCCTATCTCTGGACGATCCTCGGTTGGGCCAAGCATGTCGGCATCGACCTGTCGTCCTTCGCCAACATCCAGCGCTATCTCGGTACCGTGGCCGCCCGCCCAGCGGTGCAGAAGGCGCTGCGCGCCGAAGGCCTGGCCTGACTTATTGCTTGCCGCTCTACTGATGCGGCAATCACATGCTGTGACCACAGAAAACGGCCCCAGGCATCCGCCTTGGGGCCGTTTTCTTTATGAAATTCCTATTTCTTTCAGTGCGCCGCTCTCTCGAACCTTAATGCGGTTCTGCCCCAGATTCCCCCTGACATCGACAGCTCTGCCGACGACGCCCGCACCGCAGGCGTCGTCGCGCCGTGCATCGACCCAACGCCCGGCCTGCCGGGACGATTTCAGGAAAGGATTCCGGAGATGGACATCTTCGTACTCGCCATAGGCGCCGTCTTCTTCGCCATGTGCTTCGCCTACGTCAAAGCCTGCGACATCCTCTGAAGGAGCGCCCGATGTTGTTCGATTACATCCTCGGCGGTGCAGTGACCGTGTTCCTGCTCGCCTACCTGACCTACGCGCTCATTCGCCCTGAACGGTTCTGAAGACCGTCCCGCGCATGTTCGGAAAGCATTTGTCATGACAATCAATGGCTGGATACAGATCCTCGTCTTTTGCGGGGTCATCATTTTGCTCGTGAAGCCGCTCGGTGGCTACATGTACCGCGTCTTCAGCGGCGAGCGCACCTTCCTCTCCCCCATTCTCGGCCCTGTCGAGCGCTTGCTCTACAGCCTCGCCGGCACCAGCGAGCGCGAGGACCAGCACTGGACCGGCTATGCCGCGGCCATGCTCGCCTTCAACGTTGCCGGCTTCCTGCTGCTCTACCTGTTGCAGCGCGTGCAGGGCGACCTGCCGTTCAACCCGGCGGCCATGGGCGCGGTGCCGCCTGAACTCTCGTTCAACACCGCCGTCAGCTTCGTCACCAACACCAACTGGCAGAACTATGGCGGCGAAAGCACCATGTCCTACCTGGTGCAGATGGCAGGCCTGACGGTGCAGAACTTCGTCTCGGCGGCCACCGGCATCGCCATCGGCATGGCGCTGATCCGCGGCTTCGCCCGCGCCTCGGGCAAGTCGATCGGCAATTTCTGGGTCGATCTGACCCGCGCCACGCTCTACGTCCTGCTGCCGCTCTGCATCGTGTTGACGCTCGCCTATGTCTGGCTCGGCGTGCCGCAGACGATCGGCGCCTACGTCGCGGCCACCACGGTCGAGGGCGCCCAGCAGTCCATCGCCGTCGGCCCGGTCGCCTCGCAGCTCGCCATCAAGATGCTCGGCACCAATGGCGGCGGCTTCTTCAACGCCAACTCGGCGCATCCGTTCGAAAACCCCGACGCCATCTCCAACTTCATCCAGATGGTTTCGATCTTCGCGCTGGGTGCTGCCCTCACCAACGTCTTCGGCCGCATGGTCGGCAACCAGCGCCAGGGCTGGGCGATCCTCGCCACCATGGGCATCCTGTTTGTCGCCGGCGTCGCCGTCACCTATTGGGCCGAGGCTGCCGGCAACCCGCTCGTCCATGCCCTCGGTATCGACGGTGGCAACATGGAAGGCAAGGAAGTCCGTTTCGGCATCGTCCTGTCGTCGCTCTTTGCCGTGGTCACCACCGCCGCCTCCTGCGGCGCGGTCAACGCCATGCACGGCTCGTTCACAGCACTTGGCGGCTTGATCCCGCTCATCAACATGGAGCTCGGCGAAGTCATCGTCGGCGGCGTCGGCGCAGGCTTCTACGGCATCCTGATGTTCGTCATCATCGCCATCTTCGTCGCCGGCCTGATGGTTGGCCGCACGCCGGAGTATCTCGGCAAGAAGATCGAGGCTAAGGAGGTCAAGATGGCCGTGCTCGCCATCCTGTGCCTGCCGCTCGCCATGCTCGGCTTCACGGCCATCGCGGTGCTGATCCCCAGTGCCGTCGCCTCGGTCGGCACGCCCGGACCGCACGGTTTCTCCGAGATCCTCTATGCCTACACCTCGGGCGCGGCCAACAATGGCTCGGCCTTCGGCGGCCTCACCGGCAACACGCCCTGGTACAACATCACTATCGGCCTCGCCATGCTGATGGGCCGCTTCCTGGTCATCATCCCGGCGCTTGCCATTGCCGGCTCGCTGGTCGCCAAGAAGACCGTTCCCGCCTCGGCCGGCACCTTCCCGACCGACAGCACGCTGTTCGTCGGCCTGCTCGCCGGCGTCATCCTGATCGTCGGCGGCCTGACCTTCTTCCCGGCGCTCGCCGTCGGCCCGATCGTCGAGCACCTCGCCATGATCGTCGGCCAGACCTTCTGATGCAGCGCCGCAAAACGAAAGAATTGGAGTCTCTCACATGAGCACCCACAAATCCGCGAGCCTGCTCGACGCTCGTATCCTTCTCCCGGCGATCGGCGATGCCTTCAGGAAGCTCGACCCGCGCAGCCTTGCCCGGAACCCGGTCATGTTCGTCGTCGCCGTCGTTACGGCGCTGACCACCGTGCTGTTCCTCAAGGACCTGGCCACCGGCGCCAGCGGCCTCGGTTTCTCGTTCCAGATCATCCTGTGGCTCTGGTTCACCGTTCTGTTCGCCAACTTCGCCGAGGCTGTTGCCGAAGGCCGTGGCAAGGCCCAGGCCGACTCGCTGCGCAAGGCGCGCACCGAAACCCAGGCCAAGCTGCTCGAGGGCGAAAGCCGCACCGCCTGGAAGATGGTGCCGGGAACGGCCCTCAAGGTCGGCCAGGTCGTCCTGGTCGAAGCCGGCGACATTATCCCCTCCGATGGCGAAGTCATCGAGGGCGTCGCTTCGGTCAACGAGGCCGCCATCACGGGCGAATCCGCACCCGTCATCCGCGAATCCGGCGGCGACCGCTCGGCCGTGACAGGCGGCACGCAGGTGCTGTCCGACTGGATCCGCGTCCGCATCACCGCCGCTGCCGGCTCGACCTTCCTCGACCGCATGATCTCGCTGGTGGAGGGTGCCGAGCGCCACAAGACGCCGAACGAAATCGCGCTCAATATCCTGCTCGCCGGCATGACGTTGATCTTCGTGCTCGCCGTCGCCACCATCCCGAGCTTTGCCACCTATGCCGGCGGCTACATCCCGGTCATCGTGCTGGTCGCGCTGTTCGTGACGCTGATCCCCACCACCATCGGTGCGCTGCTGTCGGCCATCGGCATCGCCGGCATGGACCGTCTCGTCCGCTTCAACGTGCTGGCCATGTCGGGCCGCGCCGTCGAGGCCGCAGGCGACGTCGATACGCTGCTGCTCGACAAGACCGGCACCATCACCCTCGGCAACCGCCAGGCGACCGAGTTCCGCCCGGTCAAGGGCGTCACCGAGCAGGAACTGGCAGATGCCGCCCAGCTCGCCTCGCTCGCCGACGAGACCCCCGAGGGTCGCTCCATCGTCGTGCTGGCCAAGGAGCGCTACGGCATCCGCGCTCGCGACATGGGCTCGCTGCACGCGCATTTCGTGCCCTTCACCGCCCAGAGCCGGATGAGCGGCGTTGATTTCGACGGCTCCTCCATCCGCAAGGGCGCGGTGGATTCGGTGCTCGCCCATGTGAAGTCGATCGCGGCATCGGCTTCCGGCACGCCGGCCGATAGCGAGGCGGTGCGCAACATCCAGGCGATCTCGGACGAGATCGCCAAGCTCGGCGGTACCCCCTTGGCCGTTGTTCGCGATGCGCGCCTGCTCGGCGTCATCTACCTCAAGGACATCGTCAAGGGCGGCATCAAGGAACGCTTCACCGAGCTGCGCCGCATGGGCATCCGCACCGTCATGATCACCGGCGACAACCCGATGACGGCTGCCGCCATTGCCGCCGAGGCCGGCGTCGACGACTTCCTCGCCCAGGCGACGCCTGAGAACAAGCTCAGCCTGATCCGCGAGGAACAGGCCAAGGGCAAGCTGGTGGCGATGTGCGGCGACGGCACCAACGATGCCCCCGCCCTTGCCCAGGCCGACGTTGGCGTGGCCATGAACACCGGCACGGTCGCTGCGCGCGAGGCCGGCAACATGGTCGACCTTGACTCGGACCCGACCAAGCTCATCGAGATCGTCGAGATCGGCAAGCAGCTGCTGATGACCCGCGGCGCTCTCACTACCTTTTCGATCGCCAACGACATCGCCAAGTATTTCGCCATCATTCCGGCGATGTTCCTGGCCTTCTACCCGCAGCTCGGCGCGCTCAACATCATGGGGCTTACCACCCCGCAGAGTGCCATCCTGTCGGCCATCATCTTCAACGCACTGATCATCGTCGCGCTCATCCCGCTGTCGCTGCGCGGCGTGAAATACCGCGCCGTCGGTGCCGCAGCCCTGCTCCGCCGCAACATGCTGGTCTACGGCCTCGGCGGCATCGTCGTGCCCTTCATCGGCATCAAGGCCATCGACATGGCGATCACCGCTATCGGCCTCGTGTAAAAGGATAGTCTTCATGTTGAAGCAAATCAGACCCGCGCTCGTCATGATCCTGGCGCTGACCGCCATCACCGGCCTTGCCTATCCGCTCGGCATGACCGGCATCGCCCAGGCGCTGTTCCCCAGGCAGGCCAATGGCAGCCTGATCGAAAAGGATGGCGCGGTGATAGGCTCCGAGCTGATCGGCCAGGCCTTCGTCGGCGAGCGCTACTTCCATGGTCGCCCCTCGGCCGCCGGCGACGGCTACAATGCCGCCGCCTCATCCGGTTCGAACCTCGGACCGACCAGCGCCAAGCTGATCGACCGCATCAAGGCCGAGGCCGAAAAGCTGAAGCAGACCGATCCCGGCGTACCGGTGCCCATCGAGATGGTCACCACCTCGGGCAGCGGCCTCGATCCGCACATCTCGCCGGAGGCGGCCTATTTCCAGCTTGCCCGCGTCGCCAAGGCGCGGGGCGCCGATGCGGCCTTCGTCCGCAACCTCGTCGACCAGCATGTGGAGGGCCGCGAGCTGGGCTTCATGGGTGAGCCGGTGGTCAATGTGCTCAAGTTGAATTTGGCGCTCGACGCTGCGATTGCGCCCTGACAAGGTCGCGCCGGAGTTCTAACACTGTAAGAACTCCGGCGCGCATAGCGATACAAAGAATAGATGCCAGACGACATCAGAGACAAGGAAGGCAGGCCTTCGCCGGACGCGCTGCTGGAGACAGCCGAGCGTGAAGGACGCGGCCGTCTCAAGATATTCCTCGGCGCCGCACCTGGTGTTGGCAAGACCTACGAGATGCTGATGTCGGGCCGCGCCCGGCTTGCCGATGGCACCGACGTCGTCATCGGCGTCGTCGAGACCCACGGCCGCAGGGAAACCCAGGCGCTGGTCGAGGGCTTCGAGATCGTCCCGCGCAAGGCGGTCGACTACAAGAGCCGCTCCCTCGAGGAAATGGACCTCGACGCCATCATCGCCCGCCACCCGGCTTTGGTGCTGGTCGACGAACTTGCTCACACCAACGCCCCCGGCAGCCGCCATCCCAAGCGGTACCTCGACGTCCAGGAAATCCTCGGTCGGGGCATCGACGTTTACACCACGCTCAACATTCAGCATGTCGAGAGCCTCAACGACATCGTCGCGCAGATCACCCGCGTCACCGTGCGCGAGACGGTGCCTGACCTGATTATCGACCGCGCCGACGATGTCGAGATCATCGACCTCACGCCCGACGACCTGATCAAGCGCCTGCACGAAGGTAAGGTCTATGTCCCGACCACGGCGCGCCGCGCCATCGAGAACTACTTCTCGCCCGGCAACCTGACGGCACTGCGCGAACTCGCGTTGCGCCGCACCGCCCAGCGTGTCGACGAGCAGTTGCTCACCCACATGCAGGCCCACGCCATCGAGGGGCCTTGGGCCGCCGGCGACCGCGTGCTGGTTGCCGTCGACGAGCACCCGCGCAGCGCTTCGCTTGTTCGTTACGCCCGCCGCCAGGCCGATCGCCTGCGTTGTCCCTGGGCTGCCCTCCATGTCGAGACGTCGCGCTCGGCCAACCTGCCCGATGCCGACAAGGACCGGCTCGCCGCCACCATGCGCCTTGCCGAACAGCTCGGCGGCGAGGCGGTCACCATTCCCGGCCAGGCAGTCGCCGAAGACATCGTCCGCCATGCCGGCACCCACAACTTCACCCACATCGTCGTTGGCAGGCCGGGTAAGTCGCGCTGGCGCGAATATTTCGAGGGCTCGGTCACCCACGACCTGATCCGCCAGGCCGGCAACATCTCCGTCCACGTCGCCTCGGGCACGGATCAGGATGCGGCCCTCGCCTCGCAGGGCGTCAAGACCGCCGCCCCGCGCCGCAGCTTCGACCTGTGGCCCTACTTCATCGCGACGCTGCATGTCACCGGCGCGCTGGTGGTCGGCTTCCTGCTCGACCAGTTCCTCGACGTCCGTTCCATTGCACTCGTCTTCCTGATGGCGGTGCTGACCTCTGCCGTGACGCTCGGCCTGTGGCCGGCGCTGTTTGCCTCGCTGCTCAGCGCCGGCACCTACAACTTCTTCTTCCTGACGCCGCTCTACACGCTCGACATCGGCGATCCCGAGAGCGTGGTCGCATTCCTGTTTTTCCTCATTGTTGCTGTCATCGCTTCCAACCTGACCGGCCGCGTCCAGCGCCAGGCCGCCGCCGCGCGTGAACGTGCGCGCATGACCGAGGACCTCTACCTTTTCGCAAAGAAGCTCGCCGGCACAGGCACGCTCGACGACGTGCTCTGGGCCACCGCCTTCCAGATCGCCTCGATGCTCAAGGTCCGTGTCGTCCTGCTCCTGCCCGAGGAAGGCAGCATCGCCGTCAAGGCCGGCTATCCGCCCGACGATACGCTTGTCGACGCCGACATTGCCGCAGCCAAATGGGCCTGGGAGCACAACCGCGCCGCCGGCCGCGGCGCCGACACCTTGCCGGGCGCCAAGCGCCTCTATTTGCCGCTGCGTACCGGGCGCATGGCGGTCGGTGTCGTCGGCCTCGACAACGACCGTCAGGGTCCGTTGCTGACGCCGGAACAGCAGCGTCTGTTCGACGCGCTGGCCGACCAGGCAGCGGTTGCCATCGAGCGCATCCAGCTCGTCGCCGATGTCGATCGCGCCCGGCTCGCCGTCGAGGCCGACCGGCTGCGCTCGGCGCTGCTCACCTCGATCTCGCACGACCTCAAGACGCCGCTCGCCGGTATCATGGGCGCGGCAGGCGCGCTGCGCGAGTTCGGCACCTCGTTGCCGGAGGAGGACAGGGCGGAGCTCGTCACGACCGTGCTCGACGAGTCAGAACGTCTCAATCGATTCATCGCCAACCTGCTCGACATGACCAAGCTCGAGTCGGGCGCCATGGAGCCCAACTACGCGCTGCACTATGCCGGCGACATCGTCGGTTCGGCCTTGCGCCGCGCTGCCAAGATTACCGCCCAGCACAAGACCGAAGTCGACATGCCGGCCGATTTGCCGATGCTGAAGCTCGACCCGGTGCTGTTCGAACAGGTGCTGTTCAACCTGCTCGACAATGCCGCGAAATATGCCCCCGAGGGTTCGCTGATCCGCATCCGCGGCTGGGCCGACGGCACTTCGGTCGCGATCCAGATGATGGATGAAGGCCCCGGCATCCCGCAGGCGGATCTCGAACGCATCTTCGATACGTTCTACCGCGTCCGCAAGGGCGACCACGTCCGCGCCGGCACCGGGCTTGGCCTGTCGATCTGCCGTGGTTTCGTCGAGGCGATGGGCGGCACCATCGTTGCCTCCAACAGGGCCGATCGCCCCGGCGCGGTCTTCACCATCACCATGCCGGTGCCGGCCGAGCGGCCAAGCCTGGACGGACCGAACATGGATGGAATTGCATGACCAGCGCTTCGGTGAGAATCCTGATCGTCGATGACGAGCCGCCGATCCGCAAGCTGTTGCGCGTCGGCCTCGGTACCCAAGGCTATGCCATCAGCGAGGCGCCGAATGGCAAGACGGCGATGGCGTTGGTCAAGGAGGAAAAGCCGGATCTCATCCTGCTCGATCTCGGCTTGCCCGATATGGCCGGCCACGACCTGCTCGCCGCCTGGCGGGCGGAGGGGCTTGCGGTGCCCGTCATCATCCTGTCGAGCCGCACCGACGAGGCCGGCATCGTCAAGGCGCTGGAACTCGGCGCCGATGACTATGTCTCGAAACCCTTCGGCATGAACGAGCTTGCCGCCCGCATCCGCACCGCGCTTCGACACCGGTTGCAGCAGCAGGGCGAAAAGCCGGTGTTCCAGACCGGCGAGTTGTCGGTCGACCTGGTCAAGCGCATCGTCAGGCTGGCCGGGCAGGAGGTGAAGCTGTCGCCCAAGGAATACGACATCCTGCGCGTGCTCGTGCAGCACGCCGGCAAGGTTTTGACCCACCGCTTCCTGCTCGAACATGTCTGGGGCGGTTCGGCCGACGTGCAGTATCTCAGGGTCTATGTCCGGCAACTGCGCCAGAAGATCGAAAAGGCCCCCGACGAGCCGCAATTCATCACCACCGAGACCGGCGTCGGCTACCGGCTGCGCGAGGCCGATTGAGGCAACGGCGAGGGCTCCGCCGTCAGGGCAAAGCCGAACGCTGCATTTCGTCGGGCCGCAGCGTTAGCACCGACACGCCTGACGCCGTCACCGCAACCGTGTGCTCGAACTGCGCTGAAAGCGACCCGTCCCGCGTCACCACGGTCCAGCCGTCGTCCTCGGTCCGCACGCTGCGCCGGCCGCGATTGAGCATCGGCTCGATGGTGAACACCATGCCCTCGCGCAGCGTGAGCCCGGTGCCCGGCTTGCCGTAGTGCAGGACCTCGGGCTTCTCGTGCATCTCCCGGCCAATGCCGTGGCCGCAAAAGTCGCGCACCACCGAATAGCCGTTGCGCTTGGCATGACGTTCGATCGCCCAGCCGATGTCGCCGAGCGTGGCGCCGGGGCGAACCGCCCTGATGCCCTGCCACAGCGCCTCTTGGGTGATCTCGACCAGCCTCCGGGCGGCCGGGTGCACCTCGCCGACGAGATAGGTCTTGCTGGAATCGGCGATGTAGCCGTTCTTCTCCAGCGTGATGTCGAGATTGATGATGTCGCCGTTCTTGAGCACGTCCGATTGCGACGGAATGCCGTGGCAGACCACCTCGTTGATCGACGAATTCAGCACGAAGCCATAGCCGTACTGGCCCTTGCTCGCAGGGCGGGCCTGCAGGTCGTCGACGATGAAACGCTCGACCATGTCGTTGATCTCGATCGTCGACCTCCCTTCGAGCGGGGTGCGATCCAGAAGCGCGAACACAGACGCCAGAAGCCTGCCGGACTCGGCCAGCAACAGCAGTTCCTCGGGCTGCTTGGTCATGCGGTCGCAGCCAGGGACTGGGCCGACACGCCCGCGGAAATCAGCTCGCGCTCCATGATCTCGTTGAAGCTCCGCGTCGGATTGGTCTCGCACAGCATGCCGACCTTGATCCAGAAGCCGGCCTGCGCGTTGATCGAGCGGCACGACACCTTGCTCGCCCGGCGCAGCTGCTCGTGCAGCTCATCGTCGATGTTCACAATGCCCATGGGGGTTCTCCATATACGATTCATATATATAACGTATATGGAGAAGCCAAGCCCTGAAAACACGATCGCCCCCTCCGCTGAACGAAGGGGGCGAAATGAGCCTGCTTGGAAAAATCTGCGGTCAAACGTCCAGGTTGGCCACGCTCAGCGCGTTCTCCTGGATGAAGTCGCGGCGCGGTTCGACCTCGTCGCCCATCAGGCGTGCGAACAGCGCATCGGCGTCGGTGGCGTCGTTAACCTTCACCTGCAGCAGCGAGCGCACGTTCGGATCGAGCGTGGTTTCCCACAGCTGCTCGGCGTTCATTTCGCCCAGGCCCTTGTAGCGCTGCATGGTCAGGCCCTTGCGGCCCGAAGCGAACACCGCGTTCAGCAGCGCCAGCGGTCCCGCCAGGGCTTCCGAGGTCTCCTTGCGGCGCAGCACCGGCGGCTGGGCATAAAGCTCGGTGAGACGACCGGCATATCGGTCGAGCGCACGCGCGTCGGCCGAGTTGATCAGCGCCATGTCGAGATGCACGCTCTCCTTGACGCTGCGCAGCGTGCGTTCGAACACATAGCCGCCGGAGCCGTCATTGTCGGTCGAGATGTGGCCGGTCCAGCCGCGCTCGATGTCCTCCGAAATCAGGTCGAGGCGCTGGGCGATCGTTTCGGCCATCGCCTTGGCGCGGCCGAGGTCGTTGAAGATGTCTGGATTGAGCGCGCCGGCAATCGCCGCCTGCTCGACCACCGGGCGCGAGTAGCGGGTGTGCAGGCCGTCGATCAGCGTGCGCACCCCGAGCGCGTCTGCCACCGCCGCGCGCAGGTCCTGGCCGGTCCGCACTTCACCCGACGACAGCGTCAGCGAGGCCTCGTCGAGGCCGACGTCGACAAGATAGGCCTCGAAGGCACTTTCGTCCTTGAGGTACTGCGAACTCTTTCCGCGCATCACCTTGTAGAGCGGCGGCTGGGCGATATAGAGGTGCCCGCGCTCGATCAACTCCGGCATCTGGCGGAAGAAGAACGTCAACAGCAGCGTACGGATGTGGGCGCCGTCGACGTCGGCGTCGGTCATGATGATGATCTTGTGGTAGCGCAGCTTGTCGGCGTTGAACTCGTCCTTGCCGATCGACGTGCCCAGCGCGGTGATCAGCGTGCCGATCATTTCCGACGACAGCATGCGGTCGAAGCGCGCGCGCTCGACGTTGAGGATCTTGCCACGCAGCGGCAGGATCGCCTGGTTCTGGCGCGAGCGTCCGCTCTTGGCCGAGCCGCCGGCGGAGTCACCCTCGACGATGAAGATTTCCGACTTGGCTGGATCGCGCTCCTGGCAGTCGGCGAGCTTGCCGGGCAGCGAGGTGATGTCGAGCACGCCCTTGCGGCGGGTCAGCTCGCGCGCCTTGCGGGCGGCTTCGCGTGCCGCGGCGGCTTCCACCACCTTGGCGATCAGCGTCTTGGCTTCTGCCGGGTGTTCCTCGAACCAGGTGCCGAGCGCCTCGTTGACCAGGCTCTCCACCACCGGGCGGACTTCCGACGAAACCAGCTTGTCCTTGGTCTGCGACGAGAACTTCGGATCGGGAACCTTGACCGAAAGCACCGCCGTCAGGCCCTCGCGGGTGTCGTCGGCGGTAATCGATACCTTTTCTTTCTTGGCGATACCCGAGGTTTCGGCGTAGCCGGTCACCTGGCGCGTCAGCGCGCCGCGGAAGCCGGCCAGATGGGTGCCGCCGTCGCGCTGCGGGATGTTGTTGGTGAAGGCCAGTACGTTCTCGTGGTAGCTGTCGTTCCACCACATCGCCACCTCGACGGTGATGCCGTCGCGCTCCGCCCTGATCGCGATCGGAGCGCCGATGAGCGGCTTCTTGGCACGGTCGAGATACTTCACGAACTCGATCAGGCCGCCGTCATAAAGCAGTTCCTGGCTCTTGATGTCGGCGTGGCGCTTGTCGGACAACAGGATGCGGACACCCGAATTCAGGAAGGCGAGCTCGCGCAGCCGGTGCTCCAGCGTGCCGAAGTCGAATTCGGTCATGGTGAATGTTTCGGACGAGGGCAGGAACGTCACCTCGGTGCCGGTCTCGTCGCCGGCAACGCCCGTCACCTTCAGCGGCGCATCGGCATTGCCATGCGTGAAGCTCATCTCGTGGATCTGGCCCTTGCGGCGGATCTTGAGCTTCAGCCAGACCGACAGCGCGTTGACGACGGACACGCCGACGCCATGCAGGCCGCCCGAAACCTTGTAGGAATTCTGGTCGAACTTACCGCCGGCATGCAGCTGCGTCATGATGACCTCAGCCGCCGAGATGCCTTCGCCGGTGTGGATATCGGTAGGAATGCCGCGGCCGTTGTCGGTCACGGTCACCGAACCATCGGGATTGAGCGACACCGTGACCAGCGTCGCGTGGCCGGCCAGCGCCTCGTCGATGGCGTTGTCGACGACCTCGTAGACCATGTGGTGCAGGCCCGAGCCGTCATCGGTGTCACCGATATACATGCCCGGACGCTTGCGGACCGCATCCAACCCCTTCAAAACCTTGATGGAATCTGCGCCGTACTCGGCTTCGGCGCCGGGAAGGTTCTCGGACTGGTCGCTCATGAAAAACTTTCGTCTGACTGCCGCAGGAGGACGCGGCAGAATCGGCCCCGAATCGCACGTCCGTTGATCCCCAGATATAGGGGTTAAGTGTGGTTTTTCCAAGTTTTACGGGCCTGTTCGGCGTGGATAACGGCGCACGCCGGGGTGCTCCCGGCATGCCCATGGAGCGATGTTCTTGCGCCTCGAATTGCCGCCTGTTTGGAACTTCTGGCCGGCAGGTCTGTTGATGTCGGTCGTTTTGTGATCCTAACTGCCGGCCGCCACTTGTTTTCATCGTACGGCCCTCGTTTTTTAACTGAGAATTGCGCCCGCCCTATGCCAACAACCCTTCCGTCAAGAGCTGATTCCGCGGGTCTTCACCCCACCCTCGAGGGGGAGATGAACGGCCGCATCGCCGCATTGGATTGGGCTGCCACGCCGCTCGGCCCGATCAGCTCGTGGCCGGCCGTCATCCGCATGAGCGTCCGCATCATGCTGTCGTCGGCGGTGCCGATGTGTCTGATGGTCGGACGCGAAGGCATCATGATCTACAACGACGCCTACGCCCCGATCGCCGCGGGCCGACATCCCGCCTGCTTGGGCAGCTCCGTTTTCGACAGCTGGCCGGAAGTTGCGGAGTTCAACCGCGCCGTCGTGACGAAGGTCCTCGAAGGCGACACCGTGACCTTCGAGGACCAGGAGTTCGTGTTCCGCCGCAACGGCCTTCCCGAACGCGTCTGGCTCGACCTCGACTACAGTCCGTTGCTGGACGACGACGGCAGCGCGGTTGCAGCACTCGCCATCCTCGCCGAGACGACCAAGCGTGTCCGCGCCGAAAAGGCGCTTGCCCGCAGTGAGGAGCGGTTGTCGCTGGCGCTGGCGGCCTCGGGAATCGTCGGCGCGTGGGACATGGACATCTCCAGCCGTTGGATCACCGCCGATGCGCGTTTCGCCCAGATGTTTGATATCGATGTCGCCGATGCCGAGCGCGGCATTCCACAGGCACGCTTCCTTGAACGGATCCACGAAGCCGACCGCGACCGGGTGCTGAAAGCCATCGAACAGGCAATTGCCGAACGCGGCGAACTCAGCGTCGAGTACCGCCTCCCAGGTGCAGACGGCGCGTTCCGCTGGGTATTGGCCACCGGCCGGGTGGTCGGCGATGCGGAAGGTGGCGAGCGCCTGCCCGGCGTCGTCATCGACATCACCGAGCGCAAGGCGTTCGAGGCCGCGCTCGCGGCAAGCGAAGCCGGCTTCCGCACGCTTGCCGATACCATGCCGCAGATGGTCTGGTCGACGCGGCCCGACGGCCATCACGACTACTACAACGCCCGCTGGTACGATTTCACCGGCATGGCGGAAGGGACGACCGACGGTGCCGGCTGGAACGGCATGTTCCATCCCGACGACCAGGAGCGGGCCTGGAACCTCTGGCATCACTGCCTGGCAACGGGCGAGCCCTACCAGATCGAGTACCGCCTGCGGCACCACAGCGGCGAGTATCGCTGGACCCTCGGACGCGCCCTGCCAATCCGCAACAAGGCCGGCGATATCATCCGCTGGTTCGGCACCTGCACCGACATTCACGAAACAAAGCTGGTCGCCGAGGAGCGCGAGGTGGTTGCGCACGAGCTCAGCCACCGCATCAAGAACATCTTTTCGGTCCTCAACGGCATTATCGGCCTGTCGGCGCGTTCCTATCCCGATCTCAAGCCGCTAGCCGACGAATTGCGCCAGCGCATCGTCGCCATGGGCAAGGCGCATGATTTCGTCAGGCCGCACAGCGCGGCCTCCCGTCCGATCGCCAACAATTCGTCGCTGCAGGCGCTGGTTACGCTTCTGCTCGCGCCGCATGTCGGCGCCGATGCCGGCCGGTTTGCCTTCGAAGGCGACGATGCCATCATCGACGATGCGGCGGCCACGCCGCTGGCCCTGCTCATCCACGAACTCGCCACCAACGCTGCCAAATATGGTGCGCTCGCCAGCCCCGGCGGTCGGGTCGTGCTGAGTTCGGCCGAATCCGGGGACGATTACCGCCTGGTCTGGAAGGAGACCGGCGGGCGGCCGCTGGAAGGCGAGCCGCAAGCCGAAGGCTTTGGAAGCCGCCTGGTCAAGCTCAGCGTCGAAGGCCAGCTCGGCGGCAAGCTCGAGCGCAACTGGCAACGAGACGGCCTTGAGGTGTCGATAGTCGTGCCTAAGAGCCAGCTCAGCCGTTCGTCGACACTGCGCCGCTGATACAGGCAGCCGGTGCCGCTATCAGGGTTCGTCGGTAAGCTGGACGTTCGAATTGTCGGCGAAAAGCCTAAGCCGCACCGGTGGCTCGGCAGGGAGGCTATGGCGCCGCGCTACCGCATAGGCGATCGCCTGCCGCAATTCCTCGTCGATGACAGGTTTCGGCATCACCCCGAGCGTGCCGGGAATACCGTCGCCCAACTGCGAGGGATTGGCGGTCATGTAGAGCACCGTCACCCCGAACTGCTCGGCTAGGACGCGACCGACATGCGACCCCGTCGGTCCGTCGCGGAGATTGAGGTCGACAAGCGCGACCTCGGCCATGTGCGCGAGGTTGAGCGCCGCCGCGGCGTCCATGGCGATGCCGACGGGGTGATGCCCCAGTTCTTCGAGTACGCTTTCGATTTCGGTGGCGACGAAGATCTCGTCCTCGACCACCATCACTTTGCAGTTCGTCATTTTCCTACACGTGGGTTCCTGTTGGCTTTTGACCTGAGGGGCCAACGACCATGGCTGCAATAGGTTGCATTCTAGTTGCTGGAATCTGGTGCAGCGGCAGTTTGTCGCCCGCCTTTTCGGTCGGGCGACAAGGTTCGATCAGGCCGCACGCAACGGCTTCAGCGCTTCGCTCCAGCGGAACAGCTCTTCGAGCATCGTCTTGGCGCTGTCGTCGATCAGCGCGTTCGACTTGAACTCGCCATTCTCGTCGAGGTGCTGGGTGAAGGCCGGGATCGCGATTGCCTCGGGGATCGGCATGATCTTGACCGAGGTCAACAGCAGTTTTTCCGACTGCACGGCGCGCAGGCCGGCCGAAACGCCACCATAGCTCAGGAAGCTCGCCGGCTTGTAGTTCCATTCGCGGGACAGATAGTCGATGGCGTTCACCAGCGCCGGAGCGGCGAAGTAGTTGTACTCGGGCGTCACGAACACGAAAGCGTCGGCGGGCTTGATCGCCTCGGACCACTGCCTGGTGTGCTCGTTCTCGTACTGGCCGAGGCGCGGGTGCTTGGGTTCGTCGAAGATCGGCAGTCCGAAGGCGTCGATGTCGGTGATCACGGGGTCGAACTTGCCGTGCTCGCGTGCAAACGCTTCGAGCCAGCGGGCGAAAACGGGGCCGACGCGACCGGGGCGGGTGCTGGCCACGACGATATTGAGCTGGTGTTTCAAGATTTCAGTCCTTGGTGGGCAGGTATCAAATGGTGACCTGCGGGAGATAGTCGCCTAGACCCTCCAGTGACAAGAAGGCACCTTTTGGTAACCGGTCACATCTGGGTCATCTTGCGGCTCGGTCGCATGGACGCATGCCTCCGCCGCACCTACATTGGGCGGGTGAGGCAGAAAATTTGATGGATACCAGACCGGAACCCTTCGTCCCGCCGGCGCCGATACCGCGCACCAAGCCGCCTTCGACGCTGGAGATGATGCGGATCGTCTACCGCAACCCGCTCGAACTGTGGGGCGAGCCCTCCTATAACGAGCCGTGGATCTCGGTTTCGGGCGTCGGCGGCCCGCTGGTCATCGCCAACGATCCCGGCCTCATCCGCCACGTCTTGGTCGACAACGCCAAGAACTACAAGATGGCGACCGTCCGCCAGATGATCCTGCGACCGATCTTGCGCGACGGACTGCTGACCGCCGAAGGCGACGTCTGGAAGCGCTCGCGCAAGGCCATGGCGCCGGTCTTCACCCCGCGCCACATCTTCGGCTTTGCCCAGCCGATGCTCGCCCGCACGCTCGATTTCGTCAAACGCTACGAGGATGCCACCGGTACGGTCGATGTCGCCCAGGACATGACCATGCTGACCTACGAGATCCTTGCCGAGACGCTGTTTTCGGGCGAGATCGCCGGCGAGGCCGGCAGCTTCGCCCATGAGATCGACCGGCTGTTCGAGACCATGGGCCGGGTCGATCCGCTCGACCTGTTGCGCGCCCCCGAATGGCTGCCGCGCATCACCCGCATCCGCGGCCGCAAGACCATGGCCTATTTCCGCAAGATCGTCACCGACACGGTGGCGATGCGCAGCGACAGGCTGGCCCGCGCCCCCGCTGGCGTGCCGCAGGATTTTCTCACCCTGTTGCTGCGCGCAGAAGGCCCGGACGGATTGTCCCGACAGGAGATCGAGGACAACATCATCACCTTCATCGGCGCCGGCCACGAGACCACGGCGCGCGCGCTTGGCTGGACCATCTATTGCCTCGCCGAAGCCACCTGGGAGCGCGACCGCGTCGAACAGGAAATCGACGAGGTGCTGGCCCGCGAACCCGACCCGGTGAAGTGGCTCGACGCCATGCCTTACACCCGCGCTGTCTTCGAGGAAGCGCTCAGGCTCTACCCGCCGGCGCCCTCGATCAACCGCGAACCCATCGCCGACGACGATTACAAGGGGCTGAAAATCCCCAGGAAAGCCCAGGTGCTGGTCATGCCCTGGACGGTACACCGCCACCGCAAGCTGTGGGACCGCCCCAACGCCTTCATGCCAGAGCGCTTCCATCCCGAGAACAGGGACAAGATCGACCGCTACCAGTACCTGCCTTTCGGCGCGGGTCCACGTGTTTGCATCGGCATGAGTTTTGCCATGCAGGAAGCGATCATCGCCCTCGCCATTCTGCTCTCCCGCTTCCGCTTCGACACCGTCGCCGAAACCAAGCCGTGGCCGGTGCAGAAACTCACCACCCAGCCGCAGGGCGGCCTGCCGATGCGGGTGACCCGCCGCTAGGCGCCCCAGTCTGCACAATCGAGGGTCGATCTTCGGTCAGCACCCCCACCCCTAACCCCTCCCCACAAGGGGGAGGGGACGATTTCATCGCGGTTGCCACTAGGACAGTCAAAGATCAGCGCTGGCGACCGCGCCTCAGGGTCCCCCTCCCCCTTGTGGGGAGGGGTTAGGGGTGGGGGTAATCACAAGACGCCGCAGTACAGGCCGTCTTGCCCCTCAGACCAGCGCGAAGACGCGGGCCGGGCCGCCGGTGCCGCCGCGCACCTTGGGCGCGCCGACCACGATGGTCGCGCCTTTGGCCGGCAGCTTGTCGAGATTGGCGACGCCCTCGATGCCGTAGCGCCCAGCCGGCAGCCAGGTGTTGTGAACGGCGAAGTCGGGCGAGGGGCCATGGTCGAGCGACAGGGTGTCGACGGCGATCGCCTTGACCGTCGGCTTCTCGAGCAACAGCTGCGCCGTCTCGACATGAAAGCCCGGGAAATGCAGCGTCTTGCCGTCGGCGCCGACATTGCGGAATTTCTCGGTCGCCACATGCGCGCCCCAGCCCGACAGCAGCGCCACCACGGCGCCCTCCGGCAGCTCGCCATTTGCAGCCTCCCACGCCTTGATGTCATCGGGTGTCAGCTGCGCGTCGGGATTGTCGGCCGCCTTGGTGCGGATGTCGACCACGACAAGCGGCGCGATCAGGTCCTCGACCGGCAATTCCGCCACGGACTTTCCGTCGGCGCTGAAATGCAGGGGCGCGTCGATATGCGTGCCGGTGTGCTCGCTCACCCGCCATTCGTTCAGGTTGAACGTGTCCTTGGCATGGCTGAATTTCTGCTCGATAAACAGCTGTTGTCCGCCAAAATAGGTCGGGAACTGTTCCCACAGCTCATGGGTCAGGTCTTCGGCCTTGTGCGGTGGTTCGGCAGCGAACAGCGGCCTCGGCGGCAGGGCCGAGGCAAGCGCTGCGGCCCCGGCGGCAGTGATGGCTCCCTTGAACAGGCTGCGGCGGCTGAGCATGCCGCTCTTGACGGATTCGATGACGCAGTGATGGCACATGATCTCCTCCTGGGGTTGGGCGGGAGAGTGTGTGCCTGCACTGGCGCAGCGGCAAGTGGTGCGCTTTGCACCTGACGCTGTCGCCGTAGAAAAGCGTTTCGCGGAAGTTTCGAACGCCGAAATCGGCTGCCAGCCGGGTAGCGCGGCGTATACTGAGGTGCCAAGGGCGTGGCGGAAAACCGCCGCGCCGGTCAGGAGGCCCGAATGCCAGCTCCGTCCCGCGCGCTTCTAGTCCGCATCGCTGGCCGCGTCCAGGGCGTCAGCTTCCGCGTCTGGACACAGCGCGAGGCGCAGCGCCTCGGCCTGCGCGGCTGGGTGCGCAACGAGCGCGACGGTTCGGTCAGCGCTTTGATATCAGGCCCGGACGAAGCCGTGGCGTCGATGCTGGACGCGTTTTGGCAGGGGCCGCGCGGCGCCGATGTCCGAAGCGTCGTGCCGGAGCCGGCCGATCCGTTGGGCGTGCCGGCCGGCTTCGACATCACCGGCTGACAACTCGTCAGGAGCGAACCGAGCGCCTTACGGCTTGGGGAACGGCTCCACCGTGCCCTTGAGCTTGATGGTGATCGGCTCACCGAAGCGATCCTTCGACTTGCCGGCCGGCACGCGGATCCAGCCTTCGCTGACGCAATATTCGCTGACGTCCTGGCGCTCTTTGCCGTTGAACAGGATGCCGACGCCCTGCTCCAGCGCTTCCGCGTTGAAAAAGGGGCTGCGCGGGTCGTTGCTCAGGCGGTCGGGAAGGGTCATCGATATCTCCAGTATTTCAAGGCGTCCATGCCGACGCGAAACGCGATTGCCCGCGCCGCGGCAGGCTTTGCGAGCGCTGTTAAGGGCATTGGCCATCGGGGTAAAGGCCCGCGCTCAATTCCGTCCCTGGAATGCGTTCTCGACATGCACCGGCCATCGCCTCGGCAGCACCGCCACCATGTCGAAGCGTATCGAAAGTTTTCCATAGTCCGGCTGCCGCGCCAGCCACAGGTCGGCAGCGCCTTCGATGCGGCGCTCCGAGCCATAGGCCACGGCCTCCATCGCCTCGATCAGCGTCTTGCGTGCTTTCACTTCGACGATCAGCACAAGGTCGCCACGCCTCGCGATCAGGTCGATCTCGCCGAGCTTGGTCCTGTAGCGCCGGGCGACGATGCGATAGCCCTTGAGCATCAGCGCGAGCGCAGCCAGCCATTCGCCGCGATGGCCGCGGCCCAGTGCCTTCTGCCGGGCGAGCCGGTCAGTCACCGGCCCCTTCCTTGAGTTCCAGCAGCCGGCGGTAGAGCACGGGCTTCTGCTGCCCGGTCATGCGCGCGGCTTCCGCCGCCGCCTTCGACGCCGGCATCTCCTTGGCCAGCGAAACCAGCAGCTTGTCGATGTCCTCCACCGTCTCGGTTCGCTCCTCGGGCGGTGCCACGCAGATGACGACCTCGCCCTTCGGCGTGTCGGCCTCGGCATAATGCGCGGCGAGTTCCGCCAGCGTGCCGGTGCGGATTTCCTCGAAGGCCTTGGTCAGCTCGCGGCCGATCGCCGCCTGGCGCGTGCCGAGCACCTCAGTCATCGCTTCCAGCGTGTCGGCCAGCCGGCGCGGCGATTCGAAGAAGATCAGCGTGCCGGGCACCGCCTTGACCTCTCCAAGCCGGGTCCGCTTCTGCCCGTCCTTCACCGGCAGGAAGCCGGCGAAGAAGAACGCATCCGAAGGCAGGCCCGAGGCGGTCAGCGCCGCCAGCACGGCCGAAGCTCCGGGGATCGGCACCACGCGGATGCCATGCGCCTGCGCCTGCTCGACCAGCCGGAAGCCGGGATCGGAGACCAGCGGTGTGCCGGCATCCGACACCAGCGCCACGCTGCGGCCATTCTCCAGCGCCTCGATCAGCCGTGGCCCTGCCTCTGTGGCGTTATGTTCGTGATAGGCGGTCGGCCGCTGGCGGATGCCGTAGCGGTCGAGCAGAACGCGGGTCACCCGCGTGTCCTCGCAGGCGACATGGTCGGCGCCCGCCAGCGTTTCCAGCGCGCGCAGCGTGATGTCGCCGAGATTGCCGATCGGCGTCGCCACCAGATACAGCGCCGGATCGAGCGGCCGTGCCGCGATCTCGGTCTGCCCGATCACAAAAACCCGCTTGTTGTCGCCCGTCTGCACTCAACCCCGCTCGCCGCCCGGTTCAGGAATGGACGGCTTTCGCCCTGTTTGGCACGACGCGCCCCGGCTTGCAAAACATGTGATCGTTTCTGCCTTGGCTTTGCCACAGTGCGGGGCAGAAATCGCGGCCGCGGATCGGAACAGAGATTCGCGGAAAACGGCAAAAGCACCGGCCATGCCCCATCGCTTCGACGCCTTCATCTCCCGTCTCGACGCCGCCACCAAGGCAGCCCCGCCGTCACGACCTGGTGGCGACCAGAACCGCGCCCGCCGCGATCAGCGCGACGCCGAGCCAGTTCGCCGCGCTAAGTCGCTCGCCAAGGAAAATGACGCCAAACACCGCGACAAGAACGACGCTTAGCTTGTCGATCGGCGCCACCTGCGCCGCATTGCCCAGCTTCAGCGCGCGGAAATAGCACAGCCACGACGCGCCGGTCGCCAGCCCCGACAGGATCAGGAACGTGTAGGTCTTGGCCGAAATCGTGCCCAGCGCCTGCGCCTGGCCGGTGGCGGTCACGATGCCGGCCAGCACCAGCAGGATCACCACGGTGCGGATCAGCGTGGCGAAATCCGAATTGACGTTCTCGATGCCGACCTTGGCGAAGATCGCCGTCAGCGCGGCGAAAACGGCGGAAAGTATCGCCCAGAATTGCCAGGTAGAGAATGCCGTAGTCATGTCTGGCTCCGTGAATGTCATCTGTTGGCCACTGGAAAGTTGCTTGTTTGCCTTGTAGCAGTCGCCGGCTTTCCGAAAGTCCCAAAAAAGCAGCAGGCACGATGACGAACGCCCAGGTCCAGCCCTATTCCATCTCCGATCTTCGCGACAGGCCGGAATTCGCCGCCGACGTCGCCGACCGCATCTGGAATGCGTGGTGGCGCGCTGACGGCCATGAACTCGCCTTCATCCAGGGACTGGTGGAAGGGAATTTTTCCTCCGCCGGGCTGCCGCGGGCGCTCGTCGCTCATCGTGGCGCAACCTTCCTCGGCACGGCCCACCTGATCGACAACGATCTCGAATCGCGGCCGCAATATGCGCCATGGGTGGCGGCCGTCTGGGTCGATGAAGCCGCCAGGAAATCCGGCATCGGCGCAGCCCTTGTGCAGGCCGGGGCAGAGGCAGCGTTCGAGCAGGGTTTCGACACCGTCTATCTCTGCGCCAAGCCGGCGGTTTCCGCCTTCTACGAAAAGATGGGCTGGCAACGCATCGAGGAAGGCATCGAAGGCCTCAACGTGTTTTCTATGGAGAGGAAGGCCTGAGCGCAGGCTGGAAGTTGGATCGTTGTTGGCTCAGCGGTGTTGGCGTGGCTTTGTCGGCTTCGCGCTGGACAGAAAGGCATTCTGAACCGCCGAGGCCGGCCGTTCAGTCACGGCATGGATCCCCAGGTCTGCGCAGTTCGCTACGCTCCTGCTCCGCCCGAGGATGACGAGGGAGGCTTCGCGCCGCTAATCGTGGACGCTGGAGATCGAGAATACCTACAACAACTGGTCCAATTGGTGGCACCTGTGCCACCGTTGGGGATTGGCGGTGACTTCGTCATCCTCGGGCGGAGCAGGAGCGTAGCGAACTGCGCAGACCCGGGGATCCATGCCGTGACGTTGAAGCCGGCACTTCGGTCAAATGCTATCACGCTTGCTACCGCACCACGCTCAACGACAAGACCGGCCGCTACCGCGCCAAATCCGCCACCACCGCATCCAGCACGATCATGCCCTCAGGCGTGGCGCGCAGGCGCGAATTGCCGATCGGCGCGACCAACCCTTCGCCCTGCAGGATCGACAGCCGCGCCGAAGACAGCGACTTGCCCGAAAGCTGCTCGTAGCGGGCGAGGTCGATGCCCTCGACGAGCCGCAAGCCCATCAGCAGGAACTCGTCGGCCTCTTCGGAGCGGTTCAGCGTCTCGCCGCCGGTGATGCCGTGGCCCTTCTGCTCAACCAGTTCGGCCCAGCGTTCCGGCATCTTCTCGGCGATGGTGACGATGCGCCTGCCGTCCTCGATGAAGCGCCCATGCGCGCCTGGGCCGACGCCGACATATTCGCCGTAGCGCCAGTAGGTCAGGTTATGCCGGCTTTCGGCGCCTGGCATGGCGTGGTTGGAAATCTCATAGGCCGGCAGGCCGTGCGCCGCCGTGACATCTTGCGTGATCGCATACAGCTCGGCGGCGTGCTCGCCGTCGGGAATCTCGAACTTGCCGGCACTGTAGAGCTGGAAGAAGCGCGTGCCTTCCTCGATGGTCAGCTGGTACAGCGACAGGTGGTCGACGGCATAGCCGATCGCCTGCTTCAGCTCCGCCGCCCACGCATCCGGCTTCTGGCCGGGCCGGGCATAGATCAGGTCGAACGACAGGCGCGGGAAGATCTCGCGCGCCAGGCCGATGGCGTGCAGCGCCTCCTCGACGTTGTGCAACCGTCCGAGGAAGCGCAAATCTGCATCGTTCAGCGCCTGCACGCCCAGCGACACCCGGTTGACGCCGGCGGCTCGATAGCCGCGGAAGCGCTCGGCCTCCACCGAAGACGGGTTGGCCTCCAGCGTGATCTCGGCGTTGCCTGAAATCGTCCAGTTGGCGGCGATTGCCTCGAGCACCGCGCCCACCGTTTCGGGCCGCATCAGCGACGGCGTGCCGCCACCCAGGAAAATGCTCGTCACCTCGCGCGGGCCGGTGCGGGAGCGCATGGTCGCCAGCTCGGTGGCAAAGGCGCGCGCAAAACGCTCCTGGTCCACCGGCTGGTGGCGGACATGACTGTTGAAGTCGCAGTAGGGGCACTTGGCCGCGCAGAACGGCCAGTGCACATAGACGCCGAAGCCGGGGTCGCGGCTGAGCGACGCAAATGCCATCAGGCCGAACCGAGCTTGGCGCGGGCGAATTTCTGGAAGGCGCGGGCGCGGTGCGACAGCGCCTCGGCCTGGCCGGGCTTCCAGCCGTGCTTTTCGTCGGCGCTCATCTCGCCAAAGGTCTTGTCGAAGCCTTCTGGCAGGAACACCGGGTCGTAGCCAAAGCCCTTTTCGCCACGCGGCGGCCACACCAGCGTGCCCTCGGCCTCGCCGCGGAAATATTCGGCGTGGCCGTCGGGCCATGCCAGGCAGATGACGGCGACGAAGCGGCCGCTGCGCTGGTCCGGGCTGGCCGCGCCGCGCTCCTGCATGGCGTCTTCGGTGCGCTGCATGGCCATGGCAAAGTCGCGCGTGCCGTCGGGCTTCTCGGCCCAGTTGGCGGTGTAGACGCCCGGTGCGCCGTCGAGCGCATCGACCACAAGGCCGGAATCGTCCGACAGCGCCGGCAGTTCCGTCGCGGTCGCCGCTGCCAGCGCCTTGATGTAGGCGTTCTGCTCGAAGGTCGTGCCGGTTTCGTCGGGCTCGGGCAGGCCATATTCCTTGGCCGACTTCGCCTCGAAGCCGAACGGCGCCATCAGGTCGGCGAATTCACGCAGCTTGCCGGCATTGTGGCTGGCGATCACGATCTTCTTGTCGGCGAGTTCGCGCATCAGATACCCCATATTTTCGGTTCGGCGATCTCCAGCGAATTGCCTGATGGATCGCGGAAATAGATGGAGCGGCCGCCGTTTGGCCACTCGAAATCGGCTTCGATGGCGATGCCCTTGCCTTCGAGCCGCACCTTCCAGTCTTCGATTTCGTCAGCCGTGCCGGCAAAGCACAGGTGGCCCTGGCCTGTCGTGCCATGCGGCGGCACCGGCAGCCTGGCGTCCGGCTTTGGCGGTTGCCGCGTCGCGTCCGCGTTGAACAGGAGCAACACCCCCTGGCCACAGCGGAAAAACACATGCCGCCCCGGCACCTTGGCGATCCGCTCCAGCCCCATCACCTCGCCGTAGAACGTCTCCGCGGCATCGAGGTCGGCGACGTAGAGGGCGGATTCGAGGATGGCCGAGGGCTGCATGCCGCTTGCCTCAGCCCACCGCCATCTTCTGCAGGTCGACCAACCGGTTGATGCCCTTGCGGGCAAGGCCCATAAGCTGCAGGAATTCTTCCTCCGAGAACGGCACGCCTTCGGCGGTACCCTGGATCTCGACGATTCCGCCCTTGCCGGTCATCACGAAATTGGCGTCGGTGCCCGCTGCCGAATCCTCGACATAGTCGAGGTCGATCACCGGCTGGCCGTCATGGATGCCGCAGGAGATCGCCGCGATATGATCTTTCAGCACTTTCTCGACGCTGACCATCTGGCGCGCTTCCATCCAGCGCAGGCAGTCGTGCAGCGCGATCCATGCACCGGTGATCGAGGCGGTGCGGGTGCCGCCGTCAGCCTGGATCACGTCGCAGTCAACGGTGATCTGGCGCTCGCCCAGCGCCTGCATATCGACGACGGCGCGCAACGAGCGGCCGATCAGCCGCTGGATTTCCTGCGTGCGGCCGCCCTGCTTGCCGGCCGAAGCCTCGCGGCGCATGCGCTCGCCGGTGGAACGCGGCAGCATGCCGTATTCGGCCGTCACCCAGCCTTTGCCGGAATTGCGCATCCAGCCCGGCACCTTCTCTTCCAGGCTTGCCGTGCACAGCACATGTGTGTCGCCGAACTTGACCAGGCACGAACCTTCGGCGTGCTTGGACACGTTACGCTCGAAGGAGATGGCGCGCATTTCGTCGAATTGGCGTTTGGAGGGGCGCATTCGGGTGCTTTCTGTGGCGAAATCGGAAATTGTCGCCGGCTTGTAGCTCCATGGCTGCGGGAGCGCAAAGGAAAACAGGTTCGCTTGTGTCCTGACGCTGGACCCGGCGGTTGTGTTCGCGGCTGCGGGGTCTATATCATTTGAGGCGGAGACCACGAACAGACATGACCAAAGCGGTAACCGACCCCAGCCTGCAGTCGCTCGACATGCGCTCGCGCGACATCTTCCGGCGCATCGTCGATTCCTACCTGCGCGACGGCGAGCCTGTCGGCTCGCGCAACCTGTCGCGCATGCTGCCGTCGTCCTTGTCGCCGGCCACCGTGCGCAACGTCATGAGCGACCTCGAACATCTCGGGCTCGTCTACGCGCCACACATTTCCGCCGGGCGCCTGCCAACGCAGAAGGGCCTGCGCTTCTTCGTCGACGCTTTCATGGAACTCGGCGACCTCTCCGACGACGAGCGTCGTGTCATCGAGGCCCAGGTCAAGGCTTCGGGCGAGGGGGCCACGCTCGAGCACATGCTGACCGAGGCGAGCCAGATGCTGTCGGGCATGTCGCGCGGTGCCGGCCTCGTGCTTGCGGCCAAGAACGAGGTCGCCCTCAAGCACATCGAGTTCATCCAGCTCGAACCGACAAAGGCGCTGGCCGTGCTGGTGTCGCAGAATGGCGATGTCGAGAACCGCGTCGTCGAGCTGCCGCTCGGCGTTACCGTCTCCCAGTTGCACGAAGCCTCCAACTTCCTCAACGCCCATATCCGTGGCCGCACCCTGGCCGAGGCCCGACTTGAGATCGCCCGTATCAAGGACGAGACCAAGGCTGCCCTCGATACGCTGTCGCAGGATCTGGTCGAAAAGGGTCTTGCCGTCTGGGCCGGCGCCGACAGCGGCCTGCCGGCGCGCCTGATCGTACGCGGCCGCGCCAATTTGCTCGAAAACGTCACCGCCCAGGCCGACATCGAGCTGCTCAAGCACCTGTTCGAGGACATGGAAACCCAGGACGGGCTGATCCAGTTGCTCGACCTCGCCGAGGAAGGTTCGGGCGTGCGCATCTTCATCGGCTCGGAGAACCGGCTGTTTTCGCTGTCCGGATCGTCGCTGGTCGTCGCGCCCTATCGCGACAAGGATGCCCGCGTCGTCGGCGCGCTCGGCGTCATCGGCCCGACGCGGCTCAACTATGCCCGCATCGTGCCGATGGTCGACTATACGGCGCAGCTTATTTCGCGCATGCTGAGGTAAGCTGAAACCACGGAGGACGGACCATGGCGCTCGAACAGATCAAGGCCCAGATAGCTGTCCTGCTCCAGGAAATGGTCAACCAGCCCGAGGATTCCCACGAATTGCAGGAGCAGTTGCGCGAGAAGCTGAGCGAACTGCGCGCGCAAGGCTTGCCGCTGCCCAAGGACCTTGTCGATCTGGAAAAGCGCCTCGACGACGACTTCTCCGAGCCGGAGGAATAAGCAGCCAGTGCGCTGCGAACGGGATCGGCCGTTCGCTAGGCCTGGCCGTTCGCCGGGCCGATCGACAGGTTGCCGTTCTCGACCCTTGCGACGATCTCGCGCCCGGCCATGGCACCTGTAAACTTGACGGTCACGCTGTCGTTGCTGCCCTCGAAACGGACCGTGACCGTTCCGTCGTCATTGTGCGCGAGCGTGGCCTTTGCAGGATCGAGTTGCGCCGCGCCGTCGCTGCTGTAGCGAGCGATGTTCAGCGGAGCATTCGTCTCGACAATATCGTTGCCATCGCCTTCCACCATCCTCAGCGTCGCGGCCCGACCGGCGGTGCTGTCGAGCTTGATCAGGTCTTTGCCCTTGCCGCCCACCGCCATCAGGTCGCGGCCAGACAATTGCAGCACATCATTGCCGTCGCCCCCTCCCGCTCTGACCTCGAGGCCGGACAGGTGCAGCACGTCGTTGCCGCCACCGCCACTGGCAAACGCATCCCACCTGGCGGTGACCCGGATGGTGTCGTCGCCATCGCCGCCGTCGATGAAGCTGGTGCTGGCTGCGGTGACGGCAATGACGTCGTTGCCGGCGCCGCCGTAGAGGCCGGACACGCTGCCCTTGGCGGAAACGGCGATCGCGTCGCGCCCGTCGCCGCCGGAGACGTGGTCAACGCCGCCGGCCGTGGCGATGGCGATGGCATCGTCGCCCTCGCCACCATCGACCAGTCGCACCTCGCGTTGCGCGGAGATCGAGATCGCGTCGGCGCCACGGCCTCCATCGACGATCCAGATCGAACCTGCCGTGGTGATGGCTATACTGTCGTTGCCGTTGCCGCCATCGGTGCGTGTCACATCGCCCCGGCCTGCAATGGCGATCGTATCGTTGCCGTCACCGCCGTCGACGAGATCGACGGCCGGTTCGAAGCCTGCGTAGGGTTTGCTGCTCGCCAGTCCAAGCACGGAGATGTGGTCGTTGCCCTTTTCTCCGGAAACGCCCATCACCCGGTGTCCGGCCACCTGCATGATGTCGTTGCCGTCTGCGGCACCGGCGGAAATGTAGTCCTTGTTCGAGGATATGACCGACAGGTTGAGGTTGCCCGAACCTGTCGCTCTGACCTGCGTGATGTGGTTCATGTCCTCGCCGCCCGTGTCGAACTCATATCGCTCGACCTCCAGGCCGAGCGCGTTGCCGGACGAACTCACCGAAGCCCGGATGCCTTCCGACTCCACCAGGATGCGCATGATCGCCGATACCGCTGCGCTGGGCGAATATTTGAGGCCTGGCAGCGATTGGTTCTTTGCGGCGTCGGTGCCGGCAGGAAGCCCGCCGCGCGCATTCAGCTGCTGCAGCAGATTGACTGAAACGGACGTGTAGGAAATCGTCGGAGTGTGAATCTTCAGCACTGGCTAATTTCCCGGAAGTCTCACGGCACTCCAGGAATTGTCGTCGGTAGACGCTAACGGAAAGTGAAAGCCAAGTTGATCGGAAGACTTTCTTTTTGCGAAATCTATGCTGATCTTGAGTCTTCGCTCTTGTATTCCTCGCCCCATGTCACCTGCCTGTAGTCGAAACCGTATTCCAGCGTCGGCTTGACGATGCGGAAATAGGGCGACAGGTCGAAGTCGCGCGGCGTGTACAGCGAGTGGTGGCGGATATGCATGATCTCGCGCCGCATGTAGGTCGATTGCGCCGAGGCGCGGCCCGGCGCACGCGTGATTTCCGGCAGGATCGGGTAGCGGATCTCGCCATAGGCCTCGGCGATCATCGTCGAGCAGATGGCGCGCGTCGGGTCTCCCGAGCCGAAGGCGATCATCCGGCGGCGCCAGCGCACCGGCACCGGCGGCCGCGGGATGAAGTAGCGCAGCATGTCGGTGATGTTCTTGAGGTCGTATTTCAGCCCCAGGCGCTGGATCATGAACCTGACGACATGGTCGCGATCCTCCGGCGACAGGCCGTTGGCGCGGCAGATGCGGGTGTTGTAGGTCCGGTATTTCGACAGCGGCACGGCCACGCAGCCGTCGCCGAGGTTGACCTCGATCAGCCGTGGCCGCTCCGAGCCGTCTTCCGGCTCGGCCAGGGCGTCGCCCACGTAAAGGGCCGAATGCGACCAGGTCGACTGGGTCAGGTACTTGATGACGGCCGAAATGCGCTGGTTGCCCTCGATCAGCAGGATGTCGCCGGGTTCCAGCGTCCGGCGCAAGGTCTCCGGGTCGGACGGCGTATAGGGTTCGTAGCCGGAGGATGCGACCTGCAGGCGTGAGGCAAGCCAGCGGCCAATGCGGTCGAGCAATGTATCGGTCTTTTGCGTCATGACGCACAGGACGTAACATGAGCCGGCCCGGGGAGGCCAGCCGCAGCCGACGTCAGTCCGCTTCGCTCTCCGCCATGCTGTCGTTCAGGTCCTGGCGGGCCTTCTTGGCGAGCTTGCGCGCAGCGCGCCTGGGCTTTTCCTCGAACAGCTTGGTGGCATCTGCAAGACAGAGCTTGCGCAGCGCTTTTTCCGCGCGCCTGAGCAGCCGCACCAGCTGTTTCGGCTCGGGGCCGTCGAAGGGCGCTTCGCGTGCCTCGATTAGCGCGCGCATGACGAACACGTCGTGCAGTTCGCCCAGGCTTTCGCCCAGTTCTTCGGCGCGTTCGCGGCGCGGCTTGACGGGTGCGGGCCAGAGCTTGCGCAGCAGCGCCAGATGCGCGGCATGCGTCTTCACTGCCTTGCGCAGGTCGTGGAAATCGTTGGGCTCGCCGCGTTCGCGCGATTGCTGCAGCGCCTTGCGGGCAAAGCGCAAAGTTGCCAGCGCCCCGTCGGCAAGCACATCGGCCGCATTTTCCGGATGATCGGGGAGAATGAGCATTTCAAGTGCGACCATGCCGGCCTGGCATTCCGCGACGGCGTTGTCGAGCACTGCGCCGAGCCCTGCCTGGCCGTAGGCAGTTTCGGTGCGGTGGCGCGCCAGCATGGCGCGAATGCCGGCAAGGCCGGCGCCATCGGCGTCCTCGGGAAAATCCGCGATCAGCCGGTCGATCGTCTCGATCAGCGCCGTCGCCTGGCGCGGGCCGGCGATCGACAGCGAGATGTCGCGGTAGCGGTTGTTTTCGGCGCGGCAGAACGCTTCGTCGCCTGGGTGAACCAGGCGCAGCAGCGCGCGCAGCGCCTTGATGCGCTTGCGGGCGCTGTGCAGCGATTTTTCCGGATTGTCACGGGCAACGTTGAGATGCGCGACGATCTTGTCGATCTCCCCGCCGGCAATGCGGCGAACCTCTGCGGTAAGCGTCAGCCGGGGATCGATGCGAAAGCTCATGCGACGGCTTCCGGCACGTCGCTGAGGGCCAGCGACGCGTTGTAATAGCGCGCGTCGTCGGTGACTTCCTGGCCGATCCACGCCGGCAGGTCCGATGCCGGCACGTCGTCCGGCGTTTCCAGTTCCGCAATCACCAGGCCGCTCAGCTCCCCGCCGAATACATCGATCTCGTAGAGTCGCCCGCGATGGCTAACATGGTGACGTGTCTTCTCGATGACACGGCCGACGGCGAAACCGGCCATCTCCTCGGCTTCGGCCAGCGGCACCTGATATTCGAACTCGTCGCGCTCGCGGCCCCGGGAGCCGAATTTCAGCGTCAGCGTCGCGCGCTTGCCGTCGGAAATCCGAAGCCGGACCGAGCGGCCCGTATTCGAGGCGAGATAGAACTGCCGGATGCGGATCCTGTCTTCGACAAGGCTCCGCCATTCCGGTCCCTTCACCAGGAATTTGCGTTCGATTTCCTTTGCCATGGCGGCAGTAAAGCGCGCCCCGTCGTGCAGCGCAACAATTCACTTGACCTTAATCAATCGATTGATTAAATAGCGAGTATGAGCAAGACACAGACCCCGCAAACGACCACCGCAGCCGACGCCACCCGCATGGCGCTGGTGAAGGCGGCGCTTCAGCTTTTCGGCCGGCAGGGCTTTGACGGCACCTCGACCCGCGAGATCGCCGCCGCCGCCAATGCCAACATCGGCTCCATCGCCTATCATTTCGGCGGCAAAGAAGGGCTCCGGCTGGCCGCCGCCGATTACATCGTCGAGACGATCCAGACCATCGCCGCCCAGGCCTTCGGCAGTTCCGCTCCGGCCCTGCCGGATAATGCCGCGCAGGCCGAAGCGCAGCTCGACGCCACGGTCGAGCGCATGGTCGGCTTCATCGTCGCGCGTCCCGAGGCTGGCGAGATCGTCCAGTTCGTCCTGCGCGAACTGTCGACGCCGACCGACGCGCTCGATCGCATCTATAGCGGCGTCTTCGAGCCGGTTCACCGCAGGCTGTGCCAGCTCTGGGCGACGGCCACCGGCGAGCAAGCCGAAAGCGAGAAGACCCGCATCAGCGTGTTCATGATGATCGGCCAGGTCGTCTATTTCCGCATCGCCCGCGCCGCCGTCATGCGGCGCATGGATTGGGCCGACATCGGTCCCGCCGAAGCCGCCAAGGTCATCGGCATCGCCAAGGAAAACGTCGCGGCCATCGTTGCCGCGCGCAAGGCAGGAAAGCCATGAGTATCCTCTGTTCCATTCCCTTCGCCGCATCCTTGTTCACAGCCTGCGCTGCCCCCGCGCCGCTCGCCGTCGGTTACGTCGAGGGCGACTATGTCCTGCTCGCCCCCATCGAGGTCGCGCAGGTGGAGACGGTTTCCGTCCGACGCGGCGATCGCGTCCAGGCGGGCAGGCCGATCGTCTCGCTCGAAAGTGGCGACGCCAGGATCGCAGTGACCCAGGCCGAGGCGGCCCTTGCCCAGGCAAGGGCGGAACTCGCCGATCTCAAGGTCGGCAAGCGCCCGGAAGAGATCGCGGCCCTCGAGGCAACTGTCCGCTCGGCCAAGTCCCAGGCCGAGGAAGCGAACCGCGTTCAGGCCCGCACGCAGGATCTCCTGAAGCGCGGCATCGCCACCCAGGCCCAGATGGACGAGGCGAGAACGCGGGTCGAGGTCTCGGAAGCGGCAATCGGTCTCGCCGAAGCCAACCTGAGCGTCGCCGGCCTGCCCGCGCGCGCGGAAGCCATCAAGGCTGCCGAGAAGGAGGTCGAGCAGGCGGAGTCGGCCCTCGGCCAGGCTCGCTGGCGGCTTTCCAAGCGCGCGCTTGCCGCACCCACCGACGGGCGCGTCGACGACGTCATCCGCAATGCCGGCGATACTGCCGGACCGTCGTCTCCGGTGGTCTCAGTGCTGCCGGACGGTGCGGTCAAGCTGACGCTGTTCATCCCCGAGACCGCCTTCTCCTCGGTTCATGTCGGCACCCGGTTGGCCGTGCGTTGCGACGGCTGCCCCGAGGGGCTAACGGCCAAGGTCAGCTATGTCTCGCCCGACCCCGAATTCACCCCGCCGGTGATCTACTCGCTCGAGAACCGGCAGAAGCTCGTCTACCTCGTCGAGGCCCGTCCGGAAGACGCGGGCTCCGCCCTGCAGCCGGGGCAGATCGTCGATGTGGCACTGAAAGAGAGCGAATAGCGAATAGGGGGTAGCGAATAGTGCAGCACGCCATGACAGCCGCGCTCGTCCCTACTCCCTACTAACTATTCGCTATTCGCCAATCCCTATTCGCTCTTTACGGGCAGCACCCTATGAACGCCATCGAAGTCACCAACCTGGTCAAGCGCTTCGGCGACAAGACCGTCGTCGACCACGTCACCATGACGGTCGCCGAGGGCGAGATCGTCGGCTTCCTCGGGCCCAACGGCTCGGGCAAGACCACCACCATCCGCATCATGTGCGGCCTGCTCACGCCCGACGAGGGCGACGGCCAGGTGCTTGGTTATGACCTGCGCACCGACGGGCTGAAGATCAAGCGCGAAGTCGGCTACATGACGCAGAAGTTCTCGTTCTACGAGGACCTGACCATCGGCGAGAACCTCGAATTCGTCGCCCGGCTCTACAAGCTCAGGCCGGTCGAGGAACACGTCGCCCGCACCCTCGACGAACTCGGCCTGACCAGCCGCCGCAACCAGCTCGCAGGCACGCTGTCGGGCGGCTGGAAGCAGCGCCTGGCGCTCGCCGCCTGCATCATGCACAAGCCCAAGTTGCTGCTGCTTGACGAACCCACCGCCGGCGTCGATCCCAAGGCGCGGCGCGAGTTCTGGGACGAGATCCACCGGCTGGCGCGCGGCGGGCTCACCGTCCTGGTTTCGACCCACTACATGGACGAGGCCGAGCGCTGCCACCGCATCAGCTACATCTCCTATGGCAAGATGCTGGCTTCCGGCACCGTCGAAGACGTCGTGCGCAATGCCGGGCTGACCACCTTCGTCGTTTCCGGCCCGCGCCTCGACCAGATCGCCGCCGCACTCGAGGGCAGGCCCGGCGTCGAGCAGGTCGCGCCGTTCGGTGCCACGCTCCACGTCGTCGGTTCCGACCGCCAAAAGCTCGAAGCGGCACTTGCCGACATCCGCGGCCGCAAGGACGTCACCGTCGAACCGGGCGAGACCAGTCTGGAAGACGTGTTCATCCAGTTCATGGCCGGCTCCAGGGACAACATGTCATGACAAGCCTCACCAACGGCATCTTCTCCTTCGCCCGGCTCGGCGCATTGCTGACCAAGGAGTTCATCCAGATGCGGCGCGACCGCATCACCTTCGCCATGATGCTGGGCGTGCCGCTGATGCAGCTCGTGCTGTTCGGCTTCGCCATCAACAGCGACCCCAAGAGCCTGCCGGCCGCACTCGTTGCCACCAGCAACGACCAGTACACCCGCGCCATGGTCTCGGCGCTGCAGAACACCAACTACTACCGCTTCGACCACATCGCCGAGACCGCAGCCGAGGCCGAGGAGCTGATGGCCAGCGGCGAGGTCGCCTTTGTCGTCACCATTCCCGCCGATTTTGGCCGCCGGGTGGCCAGCGGCGACGCGCCACAGATCCTGATCGAGGCCGATGCCACCGATCCCTCCGCGTCCAGCGGCGCAGTGTCGACGCTCGGCACCGTCGCCAACCAGGCGCTGCTGAGAGCACAGGGAATGCAGGCAGCTGCGGCAGAGGCGGCCAAAGGCCAGCTCGAGGTCGTCGTCCACCGCCGCTACAATCCCGAAGGCATCTCGCAATACAACATCGTGCCCGGCCTGCTCGGCGTCATCCTGCAGATGACCATGGTGATGATGACCTCAATGGCGCTGACCCGCGAGACCGAGCGCGGCACCATGGAGAACCTGCTTGCCATGCCGGCAAGCCCGGCCGAGATCATGCTCGGCAAGGTGCTGCCCTATCTCGTCGTCGGCGCCGTCCAGGTGGCGGTGGTGCTGATCGCCTCGAAGCTGCTGTTTTCCATCCCCTTCATCGGCTCGCTGTCCTTGCTGCTGTCGGCGATCCTGGTCTTCGTGCTGGCGCTGGTGCTGCTCGGCTACACCATTTCGACCATTGCCCGGACGCAGATGCAGGCGATGCAGCTGACCTTCTTCTTCTTCCTGCCGTCGATCCTTTTGTCGGGCTTCATGTTCCCCTATCGCGGCATGCCCGGCTGGGCCCAGGCGCTGGGCGAGATCCTGCCGCTGACGCATTTCCTGCGCATCATCCGCGCCGTCATGCTCAAGGGCGCCGAGTTCCCGGCCATCGCCGCCGAGGTCGGCATACTCGCCTTGTTCGTCGCGGTCTTCGCCGGGCTGGCGCTGTTCCGCTTCCGCCGCACGCTGGATTGAGTTCCACTGGCCATTGGCCGCACCCTCCGGGCCGAGGGTGCGGCACATGCTTTTCTCAGCCATTCGTCTGAGGCCGCACATTTGCGGGTTGGCATTTGGCGCCCGCTGTCTAACATGATCGCAACTTGCGCGGGGGGAGCCGACGCAAGGCTTCAGATTCACAGGGAGGACACCAAGATGCTGAATGTAAAGACCAGGTTTCTCGCCGCTGGCGCGGTAGCAATGTCGATGGCGTTTGCTGCCATGCCGGCCAACGCCCAGCAGTTCATCAACGTGCTGACTGGCGGCACCTCCGGCGTTTATTATCCGCTCGGCGTGGCGCTGTCGGAGATCTACGGCAAGAGCATCGAGGGCGCGCGCACCCAGGTGCAGGCGACAAAGGCCTCGGTCGAAAACCTCAACCTGCTCCAGCAGGGCAAGGGCGAGATCGGCTTCGCCCTCGGCGACTCGGTGGCGCTGGCCTGGGAGGGCAACACCGAGGCCGGTTATCCCGGCAAGCTCGACAAGCTGCGCGGCATCGCCGCGATCTACCCCAACGTCATCCAGATCGTCGCGAGCCAGGAATCGGGGGTGAAGTCGCTCGCCGACCTCAAGGGCAAGAGCCTGTCGGTCGGCGCGCCGGCATCGGGCACCGAGCTCAACGCCCGCGCCATCCTCACTGCTGCCGGCATGAAGTACGAGGATCTCGGCAAGGTCGAGTACCTGCCCTTCGCCGAATCCGTCGAACTGATCAAGAACCGCCAACTCGACGCCACGCTGCAGTCGGCCGGGCTCGGCGTCGCCTCGATCCGCGACCTGGCGACCTCGCTGCCGATCACCGTCGTCGCCGTGCCCGCCGCCGATGTCGAGAAGGTCGGTGCGCCCTACATGGCGGTGACCATTCCGGCCGGCACCTATGACGGCCAGACGGCCGACGTGCAGACCGCAGCCGTCGGCAACTTCCTCGTCAGCCATGACGGCGTCTCCGAGGCGGTGGCCTACCAGATGACCAAGCTGCTGTTCGAAAACCTCGACAAGCTGTCGGCAGCGCATGCGGCAGCCAAGGGCATCGACCTTGCCAAGGCGATCGACGGCATGCCGATCCCGCTGCATCCCGGCGCCGAGCGCTATTACAAGGAAAAAGGGCTGATCAAGTAATCGCCGGTCTCAGCGTATTCTCGCCTCCGCCCGCCCGACGGCAGGCGGAGGCAATTGCCCTGCCAACTGGAAGTGAGAAACGCTTTCCATGACCGGTATCGAGTCCCAGCCCGCGCCGACCGTCCTTTCGCCTGAAGTCGAAGAAGCGATCGAAGGCCTGCCGCCGGGTTTCGGCGAGGGGTTGGCTGGGCGCTTCGCTTTCGGCATTGCGGTAGCCTTCTCCGGCTTCCAGCTGTGGACCGCCGCCTATGGCAACCTGCCGAGCCAGGTGGTGCGCGCAATGCATGTCGGCTTCCTGCTGCTGCTCGGTTTTGCGCTTCTGGCAAATCTGCGCGCCAAGGGCACCGTTGGCAAAGCCTGGTTCTGGACGTTGGGGGTGCTGGGTTTCCTGACCGGCATCTACAACTGGGTGTTCTATTTCGACCTGATCCGCCGTGCTGGCTTCCACACCACGCTCGACCTCGCCATGGGGGCGCTGCTGATCGTGCTGGTGTTCGAGGCGGCGCGACGGCTGATGGGGTTGCCGCTGGCAATCATCGCAGGCCTGTTCCTCGCCTATTGCTTCTTCGGCCAGTACCTGCCGCCGCCCTTCATCCATCGCGGCTATGACGTGGCCCAGATCATCGAGCATTTCGGCTTCGGCACCGAGGGTATCTACGGCACGCCGGTCTATGTCTCGGCCGCCTATATCTTCATCTTCGTGGTCTTCGCCGCCTTCCTCGAAAAGGCCGGCATGATAGCACTGTTCAACGACTTCGCTCTCGGGTTCGTCGGCGCCTGGCGCGGCGGGCCGGCGCAGGTCTGCGTGCTGTCGTCGGCACTGATGGGCACCATCTCCGGCTCGGGCGTCGCCAATGTCGTGGCCAGCGGCCAGTTCACCATTCCGCTGATGAAGCGCTTCGGCTTCCGCTCGGCTTTCGCCGGCGGCGTCGAGGCGACCTCGTCGATGGGCGGCCAGATCATGCCGCCGGTCATGGGCGCTGTCGCCTTCATCATGGCCGAAACGCTCAACATCCCCTACGCCGAAGTGGTCAAGGCGGCGCTGATCCCGGCTCTGCTCTACTTTGGCGCCTGCTTCTGGATGGTGCATCTCGAATCCGGCAAGTTCGGGCTCAAGGGCATGGACAAGGTGACACTGCCCGACCCGTGGGATGCGGTGAAGAAGCACTGGCCGCTGGTGCTGCCGCTGGCCGCGCTCGTCTACCTGCTGTTTGCCGGCTACACGCCGATCTTCGCCGGCACCATGGGGTTGGCACTGACCATCGTGCTGATCCTCGGCACGCCGCTCGCGGCGCTGATCGGTCCCTTTGCCTTTCGCGTGGTGTTCTGGGTGGCGCTCGGGTTGGCCGCCGCCGCCTTCATGAAATTCGGCGTCAACCTGCTCGTGCTGGTGATCGGCGCGCTGGTGCTGGCCTGCGCTGTGTTCAAGGGCGGGCGCGAGACGCTGCTGATCTGCGTCGACTCGCTCGCCGAAGGCGCCAAGAACGCGCTGCCCGTCGGCATCGCCTGCGCCATCGTCGGCATCGTCATCGGCACGCTGACTCTGACCGGCATCGCCTCCACCTTCATCGGCGCCATCATCGCCATCGGCGAGAACAACCTGTTCCTGTCGCTGGTGTTGACCATGCTGACCTGCCTGGTGCTCGGCATGGGCATTCCGACGATCCCCAACTACATCATCACCTCGTCGCTGGCCGGCCCAGCACTGCTCGAGCTCGGCGTGCCCTTGCTGGTCAGCCACATGTTCGTCTTCTATTTCGGCATCATGGCCGATCTCACGCCACCCGTGGCGCTCGCCGCCTTCGCCGCCGCACCGATGGCCAAGACCTCGGGCATGAAGATTGCCGTCCAGGCCTCCAAGCTGGCGGTCGCCGGCTTCGTCGTGCCGTTCATGGCGGTCTACACGCCGGCGCTGATGCTGCAGGATCCGGGACCGATCGCTGCCAGCTTCGGCTATCCCGTCGAGGTCGCCTACATCTTCGTCAAGGCCTGCCTCGGCATTGCGCTGTGGGGGGCCGCGGTGGTCGGCTTCCTGTTCGCGCGCATCGCCGTTTGGGAACGGCTGCTGGCCTTCACCGCAGGCGTTCTGTTGGTGCTGGCCCTGCCGCTGACCGACGAGGCCGGCTTCGCGCTGGCGTTCATCTGGGGCGGCTGGCACTGGTGGCGGTCGCGCCAGGCCGCTGCCCTGGCATGAGCCTGTGCATCGCGGCCGGCTCCAAGGCAGTGACCATGGCGGTCGCCGCCTTCACCCTGTCTTGGACCCATTCGGTCGAAAAGACGCGCTGGGAGGAGGACTGGCTGGTGACGCCGGCCGGGCTGGAAATCGTCGAGGCCCGCGTCAGGGGCTCGGGCGCCGGCATGGAACCCGCCGAAGGCGCCAGGCTGGTGGATGGCTGGTGGATCTACGTGCCCAGGCTCGGGCCGCAGCCAAGCGTCGTGCTGGCCGCATCGGGTGCGACCGGCGCGGGCTGGACGCTGTGCGCCGAGGGGCGCTGCATGACGCTCGGCGCCGAGGCCGGCGAGACGGTCGTCATCAGGGCCTGCGCTGCAAAACCCTAGCCCCGAACTGGACCGGTGAAAATACCACCCTGGCGGACCATCCGGGCGCTTGAGAAGCCACGCGAGGCCATGTCAATTCACGCCCAGGGGGGACAAGAAATGTACAAGCTCTATACGCGCGCCGGCAGCGGCGGCTTCGTCGTCGAGGCGGCGCTGGAACTGGCTGGCGTGCCATTCGAATGCATCAACGTCGTCAAGGGCACAGACCCCGACGACAGGTTCCGTACCATCAGCCCGCTTGGCCAGGTGCCGGTGCTGGTGCTGCCGGATGGCAGCGCGATGACCGAGTCGGCGGCGATGTGCCAGTTGCTCGCCGAGCGCCACCCCGATGCGCGGCTTGCGCCGGCAGCGGGTGCACCCGGGCGTGCCGACTTCCTGCGCTGGCTCACCTTCCAGTCGTCGGTGATGTATCCGGCGCTGCTGCGCTACTACTATGCGCAGCGCTATACGGCCGACCCGCAAGGCAAAGAGGCGGTGAAGGTCGCAGCCGTCGCCGAAACCGATCGCGGCTTCGGCATTCTCGATGCTGCGTTGCAGGATCGCAGCTGGCTTGCCGGCGAGCGCATGTCGATCGCCGACGTCTATCTCCTGATGCTTGCATATTGGCATCCCGAGGCCGGCAAGGTCGCTGCGACTTGGCCGGACATCGAGCGCATCTGCACGATGCTGCGCGACGTGCCGGTCATCAAGGACCTGAACGTGCGCCACGAGCTGTGGTGAGGCCGGGAGCGACTCTCGACCTCGGTGCATGGAGCTGTGGGGGCGTGAAGCAGCCGGGCTTGCGCCGCCGGCGGGCGTAGCCGCTAGAGGCGGGTCGAGACGATCGCCCGGCGTTCGCCGCGCAACGTGGTGGTGCGGTGATCGCTGGTTGGCCGGGCGATGCGGCTTTCGTGGCGTCCGGTAACGGTCATGATCAGTGGAACGTTACGCGCGACTGAAGCGTGTTGGTGCGGCGTGCGCAGGCAGGTCCCGGGCCGCGCATGTAGTGGCGCTCGGGGCGGTAGGTCGGTGCGATGAATTCGCGAAGCGCCGATGCGGCGTGAGTGATTTGGTTCCAGATAGCCATTGTTCTTATCCCTGTCCCTTCGGGGCTCGTCCCGAACGTGGAAGCGATCATAGCCGGCGGGTGTGAATCTTCGGTGAACGCGATGTTAATCTTCGTGTGAAAATGCGCCCGATCGGGGCCGAATTGCGTTCTTTTCTAGGCATTTAGGCCTGATCGGGCGGCATTGGTTAAGATGTGTCTTTTGCGCCACGGATGTATCCGCAATTTGCCGTGCGGCTATCCACAGGTTTCAGACCGTCGTTACATCGAAGGACGGCGTCGGGCAGGGCCGGCTCTGGATTTTGGCTTCAGGCGAGGAAGGTCTTTTCGAATGCGCGCCTGCCCGGAGGCGTGAATTCGACGACGCGGCTGCCGGCCGGCCGGCGCGCCCATTTCTCAGCGATGATCTTGTCGAGGATGGCGCTGCCCAGCGATCCCGCGAGATGCGAGCGACGCACGCTCCAGTCGAGGCAGGCGCGGCACATCGGCCGGCGCGAGGCGCCGAGCCCCGAGGTGTCGATGCCGATGGCGGCAAAGAAACTCGCGCCCGCCGGGCCGAGCCGGACCGCGTCGTCGTTTTGCACGATGATTTCTTCGGCGACGAAGCGGTCGAACATCGCCACCGCGTGGTCGCCGGCGAGGTGATCGTAGCAGATGCGGGCTTCGCGCATCGACTTGTCGCGCGGTCCCGGCCGGGCGCGCTGGGGGCCGGAGTGGGCGGCGACGCCGCTGATCGCCTCGATCATCGCCGCTACCTCCGTTCCAGCCAGCGCGTAGTAGCGATGCCGGCCCTGGCTCGCCACGGTCAGCAGCTTGCCGTCCATCAGCTTGGCGAGGTGCGAGCTTGCCGTGGGCAGGCTGACACCGGCTTCCAGCGCCAGTTCACTGGCCGTCAGCGCACCGCCGTCCATCAGCGCGGTTAGCATGTTGGCGCGGGCAGGATCGCCGACAAGGCTGGCGATACGGGCGATGTCGGGGCCTTCCTTCATGGCAGCCTTACCTCCATGGTTAGATCGTAGTCGAAGCGTTCTCGTCAGGCAATGCGTATTCTCCAGCCATGGAAAGGAGCAACGCCATGACGCCGAACACCCAATCAGCCACCGCGCCGAAACGCCTGCCGCTCGGTTCATTCGGCCGGATGCTGGCCTTCCTCGCCCGCGGCTATGACCGGCACCTGCAACGGCTCGACCTCTCAGAACTGACCGACGACCAGCTCCACGACATCGGACTCAGCCGCCGCGACGTGACGCGTGAAGTCGCAAAACCCTTCTGGCGCTAGCACGCCATATCGACCGGACGCTTCGATGCCGGACGAACCATTCTCACCGCACATGGAGACGACAATGACCATCACCTGTTTCATCCGCTACGAGATCGACCCCTTCGGCAAGGCGGCGTTCGAGCAGTATGCCCGCAACTGGGGCCAGGCGATCCCGCGCTGCGGTGCCGACCTGATTGGCTATTTCGCGCCGCACGAGGGGTCGGCGACAACCGCCTATGGCATCTACAACATCGAGAGCCTGGCCGCCTACGAGGCCTACCGGGCGCGGCTGATGGCCGATCCGCTCGGCCGCGAGAACTATGAGTTTTCCAAGCGCGAAAGGTTCATCCTGAAGGAGGACCGCATCTTCCTGAAGTTGGCCTCGGGGCCGCATGCCGAAAGGGTCCTGCCGTGATCGCCGTCATCTTCGAGGTCGAGCCGGCGGAGGGCCGGCGCGACGCTTATCTCGGCATCGCGGCCGATTTGCGCCCGCTGCTCGATCGCATCGACGGCTTCCTGTCGATCGAACGCTTCCAGAGCCTGGCCAACCCCGGCCGCCTGCTGTCGCTGTCGTTCTGGCGCGACGAGGAAGCGGTGAAGGCGTGGCGCAACACCGAGGAACATCGGCAGGCGCAGGTGGCCGGGCGTGGTGGCGTGTTTTCGGATTATCGCCTGCGCATCGCCCATGTCGTGCGCGACTATGGGTCGAGCGAGCGGACGGAGGCGCCCGCAGACAGTCGGGCGGTGCATGGGTAAAGGGTGTAGGTGGCAGCGCCTCCTCACCCGGCCTCCGCTGCGCTCGGCCGACCTCTTCCCGGCGGGGGAGAGGAGGATTGAGAGGTTGTCACTCCTCTTCTCCCCACCGGGGAGAAGGTGGCCGCGAAGCGGCCGGATGAGGGGGCGACGTGGCTATGCGTTGCCGATCAGCACGCCTGCGGCAAGGACCAGTGCGCCGCCGAGCACCACCTGGAAGGTGGCGCGCAGGAACGGCGTTTCCATGAAGCGGTTCTGGATGTAGGCGATGGCCCAGAGTTCGAAGAAGACGACGACCCCGGCGATCGTGGTCGCGGTCCAGAAATGCGGGATGAGATAGGGCAGCGCGTGGCCGAGGCCGCCGACCGTGGTCATGATGCCGGAGGCGAGACCGCGCTTGAGCGGCGAACCGCGGCCCGAAAGCTTGCCGTCGTCGTGGGCGGCTTCGGTGAAGCCCATCGAGATGCCGGCGCCGACCGAGGCGGACAGGCCGATGAGGAAGGTCTGCCATGTGTCCTGCGTGGCAAAGGCGGCGGCAAAGATCGGCGCCAGCGTCGAAACCGAACCGTCCATCAGGCCGGCGAGGCCCGGCTGGACATAGGTCAGTATGAACTGGCGCCGCTCGCTCGTCCTTTCCTCGTCCTTGACGTCCTCGGGCACGTGCTTGTCGCCCAACCGATGGGCGAGTGTTTCGTGGCTCTGCTCGGCAGCGGCGAGGTCGCCCAGCAGCTTCCGGGTCGAGGCGTCGCTCGTCCGCTTCATCGCCTCGACATAGAAGCGATAGGCTTGGCGCTCCATCTCCTCGGCCTGGTCGCGGACCTTGTCGATGCCGAGCGGTCGCACCAGCCAGTCGGGCTTGCGCTCGTAGTAGCCGCGCACATGCTCGCGCCGGATCAAGGGGATGCGCTCGCCGAAGCGGGCGCGATGCAATTCGATCAGCGCGGCGCGATGGCCGTCCTCCTCCTCGGCCATGGCGTCGAACACCTTGGCCGATTGCGGAAACTCGTCGCGCAGCCCGTCGGCATAGGCGCGGTAGATACGTCCGTCGTCCTCCTCCGACGATATTGCGAGGGCCAGAATCTCCTGCTCGGACAAGGAATCGAATGCGCGGCGGCCGAAGCCGAAGACACGGGACAACATAGGCGAATCTTTCAGTTTAGAATAGTTCTAAACTAGGCATTCGGCGCTCGCCGGTCAATGCTCGAAGTCGAAGCGTGACTTATTTGCCGCACGCCCCAAGCTCGTTAAACGCCGTTCCTTGTTATAGCCCAATGTTTGGCTATATAGCCTAATCTCACCTGATAGAAGGAATGCACCATGGCGGCCAGGCAGCACGCGCATCACATCGACCCCAAGCCCGTGCTCGAGCTGATCGCCAGCATCGAGGCAGACCTGGCCCGGCTCAAGGGCATGCTGGAGCCTGCGCCGGAAAAGTTCGACCCCGCCAACCCGCACAACAAGACCTGCGACGGCAAGCTGACTCCCGATGGCGTCGAGTGCTGCTACCGCATGTTCGACGAGGGCAGTTCGCGCTACTCGGTGGCCCGCGCAATGAAGATCTCGTTTGCCGCCGCCACCCACCGTTTCAACGCCTGGCGCAAGGCCGGCGGCGAAAAGCGGGTGCGCTCGCTGCTGGGGTGAAGGGCGGAGTCTCCTTCTCCCCTTGTGGGAGAAGGTGGCCGAGCGAAGCGAGGTCGGATGAGGGGTGCTGGCCGGAGTGCTACGTCTGAGTTTTCGCCTTCCAGATGTCCTTCTCCAACCTCTCATTTCGTCCAGCCCCCTCATCCGCCCCTTCGGGGCACCTTCTCCCACAAGGGGAGAAGGGGACGCTGGAGGCCCTTCGCTGCTACGGCGCCTCATTCCCCGACAGCACCTGCGCCGCACCTGCCACGGCATTGCGGAAGGCATCGTCGAAACCGACGCCCGAGATGCCCCAGCTGACATGCGGTGCCGGTCCTGCGAGCTGCCAGCTGGCGACCCAGCCGAGATCCTTGTCGCTCCAGACCACCGTGCCGGTGAGTAAGACGCCGGCACGGGTCGCCTTGGCCAGTCCGTCGAGCCTTGTCGGATTGGCTCCTGCCATCGCCGCCGGATCAAGACCGGCTTGCACGAGTTCGCCGCGTGTCGGCAGGGCGAACGGCAGGGCGGCACGCTCCCCGGCGTTCATGAGGGCTGCACGCATGTCCCTGTCGCGCGGGTCCGGGCTGTCATCTGCAAGCATCGTGCCCGCGCCTTTCATGTCGCGTATCGCAACGACGGCCACGACAAGGGGACGATCGCGCCACGGCTTGCCGCCGAGCGTGGCCAGGAACGCGTCGAGCTTGCTTTGGTCGAAGACACAGGTCAGGTCGTGCGGCCGGTCGTAGCTGCCCTGCTCGTCATGGATCGGGATGCCGCCCATGCGGTCGCGGAAGGTGTGGCTGGCGATCAGGTCGCCGGCATGCCTGGCCTGTTCGGCAACGCGCGGCTCATTGAGCAGCCTGGAGTTGCCGGTCACCCTGACCACCACGTCGCGCAGGCACTGAGCAAAGCCGATATCGCGCCGCTCGGGCGCGGTGCCGCTGGTGATGGTCTGGGTGGCGTAGAGATCGGAAGCAATTGCCTGGCAAGGCATGACCAGCAGTGCCGCTGCAATCCAGTTACGCATTTCGCCGCGAGGCATGTGCCGCATTCTCTGTTCGGGTGCGCAACCTATCAGAGCAATGGCCGATGCAGAAGCCAGTCCAACGTGCGGCGGAAGCCGAGCTGCGCGGCCTCGGCTCGTGCGCAACGCTTGCCGAAAATCGCGGCGTGGACGAAAGATTTCTCCGGCGCCTGTCGAAATCGAGCTCCCTCGGGCGACATCCGATTGGCCCGCGACGATGCGGCCTGGAAACGCAGGAGACGACGATGCAGTACATGCTTCTCATCCACTTTGAAGAGACACCGGGAGAGGTTCCCGGCCCCGAGGCGGCCAAGCAGATGGGCGCGCCCTATGCCGCCTACAACGAGGCGCTGATCAAGGCTGGCGCGCTGGTGTCGGGCGAGCGCCTGCAACCTTCGGCCACCGGCACCATCGTGCGCGTCCGCGACGGCAAGACGCAAGTGCTCGACGGCCCCTTCGCCGCCACCAAGGAACAGCTGGGCGGCTACTACGTCATCGAGGCGCCCGACCTCGACGCCGCGCTCAACTGGGCGGCACGCTGCCCGAGCGCCAGCAACGGCACGATCGAAGTGCGGCCCATCTGGCCGACCCGCTAGGCATGGCCTCTGCCGCGGAACAGGCACGGGCGGCGGCCGAGACCGCTGCCCGCCAAAGCTATGGCAGGCTGGTCGCGTTCCTTGCCTCGCGCACCCGCGACGTCGCTGGGGCCGAGGATGCGCTCGCCGACGCCTTTGCCGCCGCACTTGTCAAATGGCCTGAGACGGGCGTGCCGCTGCATCCCGAGGCCTGGCTGCTGACGGTGGCGCGCCGCCGCTCCATTGATCAGCTCCGGCGGCGCATCGCCGGCGAGGCCGGCCAGGATCACCTGCGCCTGATCGGCGAGGAGTTGGAGCAGGAAATGGCGCGCGAAAAGTTTCCCGACGACCGGCTCGGCCTGATCTTCGCATGCGCCCATCCGGCCATCGATGCCGGCGTGCGTGCGCCGTTGATCCTGCAGGCCATCCTCGGCTTCGATGCCGCCGCCATCGCCTCGGCCTTCCTGGTTTCGCCGGCGACCATGGGCCAGCGCCTGGTGCGGGCCAAGGCGCGCATCAGGCAGGCCGGCATCCCCTTCCGCATTCCCGAAGCGGCGGAACTGGGCGAAAGGCTCTCGGCTGTGCTGGAGGCCATCTACGCCGCCTTCGCCGAAGGCTGGAGCGATCCGGCCGGGGCCGAGTCTCGCCGCCGCAACCTGGCCTCCGAGGCCATCTGGCTCGGCCGCCTGCTGGTCGAGCTGATGCCTGGCGAGGGCGAGGCGGCCGGGCTCCTGTCGCTCATGCTGCACGCCGAATCCCGCCGCGCGGCTCGCCGCGATGCCGCCGGCGAGTTCGTTCCGCTCAGCGAGCAGGACACGCTTCTGTGGGATGCCGACATGATCGCAGAGGCCGACGCGCTGCTTCAGCGTGCCGGGCTCTTCGACGGCATCGGCCGCTACCGGATCGAGGCGGCGATCCAGTCGGCCCATGCGGCGCGACGCTTCACCGGCCGCACCGACTGGGCGGCGATCGCCACCCTCTATGCCGGCTTGATGACGCTCACCGCCTCGCCAGTCGTCGCCGTCAACCACGCGGTCGCCGTGGCCTATGCCGTCGAGCCGGCGAGGGGGCTCGCCCTGCTCGACGCCATCGATGACGCGCGCCTCGACCAATACCAGCCCTACTGGGCGGCCCGCGCCGAACTGCTGTCGCTTGGCGGCGATTTCCGGGAAGCCGGCAAGGCCTACGAGATTGCGACCGGCCTCGAGACCGATGCCGCCGTCCGCCGCTTCCTGCAACGAAAACGGGCGGCTCTCGCCGCCCCGTAAAGCTTCTCCCGCAAGAGGAGAGGGGAAAGTCGCCCCTTAGTTGCCCAGTCCCTCGAACAGCACCGTCGACAAATAGCGCTCGGCGAAGGACGGGATGATGACGACGATGTTCTTGCCGGCGTTTTCCGGTCGCGATCCGACGATCACGGCAGCTTGCAAAGCCGCACCGGAGGAGATGCCGACAGGCACGCCTTCGAGGCGCGCGACCAGGCGGGCGTTGGCCACCGCATCCTCGTTGGAGACCTTGACGATCTCGTCATAGATGGTGGTGTCCAGCACCTTCGGCGCGAAGCCGGCGCCGATGCCCTGGATCTTGTGCGGGCCCGGCTGGCCGCCGGACAGGATCGGTGATCCCTCGGGTTCGACGGCAACCACGTGTAGCGACGGCTTGCGGGCCTTGATCACCTGGCCGACGCCGGTGATGGTGCCGCCGGTGCCGATGCCGGCCACGAAGATGTCGATCGACCCTTGCGTGTCGTTCCAGATTTCTTCCGCCGTCGTCGCGCGGTGGATCTCGGGATTGGCCGGGTTCTCGAACTGCTGCGGAATGACCGCGTTCGGGATGGTCTGCACCAGTTCCTCGGCCTTGGCGATGGAGCCCTTCATGCCCTTGGCGCCTTCGGTCAGCACCAGTTCGGCGCCGAGCAGCGCCAGCATCTTGCGGCGCTCGATCGACATCGTCTCGGGCATGGTCAGGATCAGCTTGTAGCCTTTGGCGGCGGCGGCGAAGGCAAGTGCGATGCCGGTATTGCCCGAAGTCGGCTCGATCAGCGTGCTCTTGCCCGGCTCGATGCGGCCGTCGGCCTCGAGCGCCTCGATCATGGCAACGCCGATGCGGTCCTTGACGGATGCGATCGGGTTGAAGAATTCGAGCTTGGCGATCAGGTTCGCCACCACGCCCTTCTCCTTGGCGAACTTGTCGAGCCGCACCAGAGGCGTATCGCCGATGGTTTCGGTGATCGAGCCATAGATGCGGCCGCGACCGGGCGCACGCGTGGAGGTGACGGGCTTGTTCATCGATTTCGCTCCCGAAATAGGCCTGAGATTTGAGCGACGAAGATAGGGTGTCGCAGGGCAAATTCCGAGTGGGCGTCGTGCTGATTAGGTGCATTTCCCGGAAACGCGTTTCCGGGAAAGCCGAATTTCAGGAATGAAATTCCTGCTCGTTCCTACTGGCGGACGGCAATCGCTGCCGCGGCACCGACCATGAAGGTTGCGGCGGTGCGGTTGAGCAGCTTCAGCGCCCGCGGCGTCTTGAGGAACCAGCGCGCCTTCGATGCCAAGAGCAGATACGGCACCAGCACGACCATCAGCACCGCCACCGTGATGGCAACCAGGATGCCGTAGTCGCCGAGCGTCAGCGAATGCAGGTCGACGACCGTCGGCGTGATCGCCAGGTAGAAGATCATCGTCTTGGGATTGCCCAGCGTCACCGTCAGCCCGGCGAGGAAGCTCGACAGCAGCCCGCCCTTGCCCTTTCTCGCCTCGATCGTTTCGGGCGTGATGCCGCTGGTCCAGAAATTCCAGGCGAGGTAGCCAAGATAGGCGACGCCCAGCCACTTGATGGCCAGGAACACCATGCCGAAGGACTGGGCGACGAAGGCCAGGCCCAGCACCACGGCGGTGAGGTAGGTCAGGTCGCCGACAACCAGTCCCAGCGACATCGCCAGCGACGAGCGGAAGCCGGAGCCGAGCGCGCGCGCCACCAGTGCGGTCACGCCCGGGCCGGGGATTGCGGCGGCAACGGCCAGCGCGCCGCTATAGGCAAGAAATCCTGCAAGGGTCATCGGAAGGCTCGCGCGTCGATCGGGAGGCGACGATATCGCACGAAAGCGGTTTCCTGTGAATGTCGCGACGGTTGGGCCAGCGATCACATTTTCCCGGAAGACGCTTCAGACATCGACATTGGTTCCCGCCTCGTGTATGCGCACGGTCCCGCTGCGGCCTTTCTTGAGGATCGGCCGCCCGATCACGCAGAAAAATTCAGGACGAGACGATGCGACCGGCTTTCGGCGGCATAGACTTTGGCACTTCCAATTCAACCGTTGGCGTCATCGAGAACGGCCGCCCGCGCCTCGTCGCGCTCGAGGGCGAGAACGTCACGCTGCCTTCGGCCATCTTCTTCAACTTCGAAGACAACCAGACGGCACTTGGCCGCCGCGCCATCGGCGAATACACCGACGGCGCCGAAGGCCGCCTGATGCGCGCGCTGAAAAGCGTGCTCGGCAGTTCGCTGGTGCATGAGAAGACCCGCATCAAGGCGCGCCAGATCGCCTTCACCGACATCATCGGCATGTTCGTCGGCCACCTCAAGGATCGCCTCGAAGGCCATGTCGGCGAGTCGGTCGAAAATGTCGTGCTCGGCCGCCCGGTCCAGTTCGTCGACGACAATCCCGAAGCCGACGCCGCAGCCCAGGGCGAACTCGAGAAGGCTGCCCGCGCGCAGGGCTTCAAGCACATCGACTTCCAGTTCGAGCCGATCGCCGCAGCCCTCGACTACGAACGCACCGTGACGCGCGAAGAGCTGGCGCTGATCGTCGACATGGGCGGCGGCACCTCCGACTTCTCCATCGTCCGCGTCTCGCCCGAGCGCGCCACGGCGCCCGACCGCAAGGCCGACATCCTCGCCAACCGCGGCGTCCACATTGGCGGCACCGACTTCGACCGCCTGCTCAGCATCGCCCACGTCATGCCCGAACTCGGCTATCTCACGCCGACCAAGGACGGCAAGCGCAACCTGCCGGCTGGCTATTTCATCGACCTGGCGACGTGGCAGCGCATCAACCTGCTCTACACGCCCAAGGCCAGGCTCGACCTGCGCCAGATACGTTTCGAGGCACAACGTCCCGAACTCATCGACCGGCTGATCGAGGTCGTCGACCAGCGTTTCGGCCACGCTCTGGCGACCAGGGTCGAGAAGGCCAAGATCGAGCTGACCGACGCCGAGGCAGCCTCCATCGACGTTTCGCTGCCAGCGGCGAAGTTCACCGCGTCGCTGACCAGGCAGGGGCTGGAGGACACCATCCGCGCCGCGGTCGGCCGCGTCACGGCGACCGTCGCCGATACGCTTGAAGAAGCGCAGGTGCAGGCCAGCGACATCACCGCCGTCTTCCTCACCGGCGGCTCGACCGCCATTCCTCTGGCACGCCAGAGCATCTTGGCGCTGGTGCCGGAAGCCAGGATCGTCCAGGGCGATGCCTTCGGTTCCGTCGGCCTTGGCCTGGCTCTCGATGCGCAGCGCAAGTTCGGCTGACGCAGGCTACGATCTTGCCTGTCGGCGGAGGCGGCCCAGAAGGCCGTCATTCCCGGCCTCGTGAGCGAGTGAAGCGAGCGGAGAGTGTCGGGAATCCATGCCGTGACGATGATGACGTCGTCCACAGTTCAGAAAGCCACGGCCGGAGACTGCGGTCAGGCTACCCTGCTGTCTTCTCTGCCTTGAGCAGCTCCTGCGCGTCCTTCACCGAGGCGGCATAGCTGACGGCGGGATGCTTGACGCCGTGGTTGATCAGCATCCGCCGCGTCTGCGGCGATGCCCCGGTGATGAAGAAGCGGACGCCTGCCTGCCGCGCCTTGCGGGCGGCGCCTTCGAGCACGTTCGCTGCTGTTGAGTCGAGAAACGGCACGCCCGAGCAGTCGAGGATGAAGTTCTTGCGCTGGTCGGCGATGCGGTCGAGCACGGCCCCCACGGCCGAGGCCGCGCCGAAGAAGAACGCTCCCGAAATGCGGTAGATGACGGTGTCGGCATCACCGGCGTCGCTCGCCTCGTATGCATGGCGGCTGCCATTGGTGGCGTCGGCGACATCCTCCTGCACCAGCGGCTGGTCGCTTTCCACCGCGATGCTTTTGGCCATGCGGTCGATGAACAGGATCGAGCCGAGCGCAAAGCCAACGACGATGCCTTCGGTCAGGTCGCGGAACACCACCAGCAGGAACGTCACCATCAGCACCAGCGCGTCGCCCCATGACGAGCGGATCAGTGTGGCGAAGGCCTGTTTCTCGACCATGTTCCAGGCCACCACGGCGAGCACGCCGGCCAGCGCCGCGAGCGGGATGTAGGAGGCAAGCGGTGCGGCCACCAGCATGAAGGCGAGCAGGAAAAGCGCGTGCAGCATGCCTGATACCGGACCGTGCGCGCCGGCCCGCACGTTGGTCGCCGTGCGGGCAATGGTACCGGTCACGCAGATGCCGCCGAACAGTGCGGCACCGATGTTGGCGAAGCCCTGTGCCACCAGTTCGCAGTTCGAGCGATGCCGCCGCCCGGTCATGCCGTCGGCGACGACCGCCGACAGCAGCGACTCGATGGCGCCGAGAAGCGCAAAGGCCACCGCATCCGGCAGCACCGCCAGCGCCTTGTCCATGCTGAAGGCGGGCAGGGCAGGCCAGGGCAGGCTGCGCGGAATGCCGCCGAAGCGCGTGCCGATGGTCTCCACCGGCAGGGTCAGCAGCGCAACGGCCAGAGAAGCCACGCCCACCGCAATCAGCATGCCCGGCCAGCCCGGGCGCCAGCGCTTGAGCAGCAGGATGGTGCCGATGGTCAGCATTGCCACCGCCACGGCTGATGGGTTCACCGTGGCCGCCGCCTCGGCCAGCGCCCTCAGCTTCGGCACCAGCGCACCGGGTTCCTTGCCGCCGAGCGTCAATCCGAACATCTCGCTGAGCTGGCTGGCGAAGATGATCACGGCGATGCCGGCGGTGAAGCCCACCGTCACCGGATAGGGGATGAACTTGATGTAGGTCCCGAGCCTGAGGTAGCCGATCGCCGTCAGGAACACGCCTGCCATGGCAGTGGCGAGGATCAGCCCGTCTATGCCCTCGCGCGCCACCGTCGCCGCCACCAAAACGATGAAGGCGCCGGCCGGCCCGCCGATCTGGAAGCGGCTGCCGCCGAGCGCCGAGACGATGAAACCGCCGATGATCGCGGTGAACAGGCCTTTGTCAGGCGACACGCCCGATGCGATGGCGATCGCCATCGACAATGGCAGCGCCACGATCGCCACCGTCAGCCCGGCAATCGCATCGGCCTTGAACTGCCTCGCGCCATAGCCCTCGCGCAGAACCGTCACCAGCTTGGGCGTGAACAGTTCCGCGAAGGTCGGTTGCCTGTGCTGTCTTGAATTGCTGCCTGCGTCCATCATCCGCACCACTGGAAACGCGGCGGGATCGTCGGCAAGACTGTCGGCGGTCGCCGTCGCGACTACATCATGCGGATCGCCGGGAGCCTCAGGCCCTTTTCTTCAGGCGCACGCCCCGGCCGCCGGTCTCGTTCTCGCCGATCAGCTCCACGCCGGCGGCGTCGAGCGCCTCGATGACCTTGGTCAGTGTGTCGACCACGCCACGCACCACGCCCTCGCTCGCTTCCATGCGCTGTATCGTCGGCACCGAGACGCCGGCCAGTTCGGCGAGCGTCTTCTGGTCGATGCCTGCCAGCGCTCGTGCGGCGCGCATCTGTGCGGCTGTGATCACTGAGATGTTCCCGTCTCGATCCGCAATATCAATGTATCATACATTCATGTTGATGTTTCAAGCATCATTATTGATGCCTGTAGCATATGTCATTCGTCGCCGGCTTGCGGGCGCATCAGGTGGCGGCTGACCAGCCAGCATAGCGTCGCCCAGGCGAAGCCGGCGCACCAGCCGGCCAGTACGTCCGACGGCCAGTGGACGCCGAGATAGACGCGGCTGATACCGACCATCAGGGTCGTCAACACGGCCACGGCGAAGACGAAGATCGTCGTCGCACGTCCGGGCAGGAAGCGCGCCAAAAGCGCGCCAAGCGTCAGGTAGGTCACCGCCGACAGCATCGCGTGGCCGCTGGGAAAGCTCATCGTATAGACCTGCGCCAGATGCGGCACGAGGTCGGGCCTGGGGCGGTCGATGCCGAGCTTGAGCAGGCTCGACAGCACCTGGCCGCCGGCCACCGAGGCGAAGACGAACAGCGCCGGGCCCCAGCGCCTGGTCATGCCGAGATAGATGACGACGATGGCGGTGATGTAGATCAGCACCGATGCGCTGCCGAGTGCGGTGATGTCGCGCATCGCCTCTTCCAGCCAGGACGGGCCGATAGGGTCGGCCGCATTGCTGGCCTCGCGGAAGAACAGCAGGATGTCGGTGTCGAAGGCGTGCGGTGCTGCGTCGCGCGCCACCTCGGACAACTCGACGAAGCCCCACAGCCCGCCGGCGATGACGATACCGGCTGCCAAAAGCGAGAATTCGATCCTGTTCCACAGTTTTTGATGCATCGTCCTGCCGTCTGCCTGCTGCGTCTGGTTGCGGAGTGAGGCTCCGCGCGTCGAAAGATGGGAGACTGTCCTCGTCGGGAAAAGACGTTGAAACGAAAATGCCGCGGTGCTTCGCGCCTGAACAAGGCGCTGTTCCGTCAGGCTCTATAGCCAAGGCCGACTTTCGGCGAAACTGTCATGCTACTGTTATCTCGTCCGATTAGCGGTGCCGGCGAACCCCAAGCCGTACACCAGCCAGAGGTCGACATCATGAACCAGCCCTACGATCAGAAATTCCGCACCAGCCTGCTCGAGGACAATGACGGTCCCGGCCACAACCCGACCGACAACCGCACCATGGGCGACATCATCGCCAAGCGCTTCTCGCGCCGCGGCTTCCTCAAGGGCTCCCTCGCCGTTTCGGCCATCGCCGCCACCGTCAGCCCCATCGCCATCATCCTCGCCGACGACGCCCGCGCCGCCGGCGGCTCGGCCTTCAACTTCGACGAGGTCGCGGCCGGCATCGACGACAAGCACCATGTCGCCTCAGGCTACGACGCCGACGTGCTGCTGCGTTGGGGCGACCCGATCTTCACTGATGCGCCGGAATTCGATCCGCTCAACCAGTCGGCGGAAGCGCAGGCCAGGCAGTTCGGCTACAACAACGACTATGTTGGCTATATCGAGCTCGAAGGCTCGTCCGAGCACGGCCTGCTGGTCGTCAACCACGAATACACCAACGAGCACCTGATGTTCCCCGGCATCGTCAAGATCGTCGAGGGCAAGATCGAGGTCGCCTCCGCCGACCAGAAGCGCATCGACATCGAACTGGCCGCGCATGGCGGTTCGATCGTCGAGATCCGCAAGGTTTCAGGCAAGTGGCAGGTCGTCCGTGACGGCAAGCTCAACCGCCGCATCACCGCCACCACCGAGATGCAGCTGACCGGACCGGCTGCCGGTAACGATCGTCTTAAGACCAATGCCGACGCATCGGGCACCAAGGTCTTCGGCACTTTGAACAACTGCGCCGGCGGCGTCACGCCCTGGGGCACCTACATCATGGCCGAGGAAAACTTCCACGGCTATTTCGGCGGCGAGCTGCCGGCCGACCACCCCGAAGCCGCCAATTACAAGCGCCTCGGCGTGCCGGAAGGCACCTATGAGTGGTTCAAGTTCTACGACCGCTTCGACGTTTCCAAGGAGCCGAACGAGCCCAACCGCTTCGGCTGGATCGTCGAGGTCGACGTCAACGACCCGAACTCGCTGCCGAAGAAGCGCACCGCGCTCGGCCGCTTCAAGCACGAGGGCGCCGAATCCATCGTCGCCAGCGACGGCCGCGTCGTCTTCTACCTCGGCGACGACGAGCGCTTCGACTACGTCTACAAGTTCGTGACCACCGGCAAGTTCAACCCCGACGACCGCGCCGCCAATCTCGACCTGCTCGACGACGGCACGCTCTACGTCGCCAAATTCGCCGAGGACGGTGCCTTCGAATGGCTGCCGCTGGTCCAGGGCGAAGGCCCGCTCACTGCCGACAACGGCTTCGTCAGCCAGGCCGACGTGGTCATCGAGACGCGCCGCGCCGCCGACCTGCTCGGCGCCACCAAGATGGACCGTCCCGAGGACATCCAGCCCAACGGCGTCAACGGCAAGGTCTATGTCATGCTGACCAACAACACCAAGCGCAAGGCCGACCAGGTCGACGCCGCCAACCCGCGCGCCGAAAACGCCTTCGGCCACATCATCGAGCTGATCGAGGACGCCGGCGACTTCACCGCCACCAAGGGCAAGTGGGAAGTGCTGCTCAAGTGCGGCGATCCCGCGATTGCCGAAGTCGGCGCCTCGTTCTCGACCTCGACCACCGAGAATGGCTGGTTCGGCATGCCCGACAACTGCGCGGTGGATTCCGCCGGCCGCCTCTGGGTCTCGACCGACGGCAATTCGCCCAAGGCCACCGGCCGCACCGACGGCCTCTGGGCGGTCGACACCGAGGGCGAGGCGCGCGCCACCTCGAAGCTGTTCTTCCGCGTGCCTGTCGGGGCCGAGATGTGCGGTCCGCTGTTTGCGCCCGACGACCAGACCGCCTTCGTCGCCGTCCAGCATCCGGGCGACGGCGGCGAGGACTGGGAAGGCTTTGGCCGTCCGTCCTACTACGAGGACCTGTCGACCCGCTGGCCCGACTTCAAGCCCGACATGCCGGTGCGTCCGGCCGTCGTCGCCATCACCAGGCAAGGCGGCGGCAAGATCGCCGTCTGATCCGGACCGAACCGATGTAACGAGAATGGGGGCCTCATGGCCCCCATTCTTGGTCGCTGCCGTAGCTGACGCGGCGCCTCCTTCACTCCGTCATTCCCAACCTCGTGAGCGAGCGCAGCGAGCGGAGAGTGTCGGGAATCCATGCCGTGACGATGACGGACCAGAGCCGGTGCAGGATTTGGACCTGCGCTCGATCTCTTACGAGGTTAGGAATGACGGAAGGTGGGTTTTCGTCTTCCTTCGGTGACGCCCTATTTCCCGGCCAGTGCCGGCCCAAGCGTGATCAGTGCCACCGCCACGACCGCGAGCCCGACGCCGATGCCCTGGATGCCGCTCAGCTTCTCGCCGAAAAAGACGATGGCGACGAGGTTGACGGCGATCAGCTGGATCACCGCCGACAGCGAGAACGACACCGACATGCCGAAGTCGCGCACCAGCCGCAGCATGATCAGGTTGCCGAGCGAATAGAGGATCAGCGTCACCACCAGCTTGCCGATGGTCGGCTCGATGCCCCAGGTCTTGGCCACCATCGCGGCAATCAGGAAGATGACGGTCGAAAAACCGAGCAACGAAAGGCCGATGGCGGACATTTTCAGGCAAGCTCCCACGAATGTCCGCGATTTGCTCCGAATGCCGCACCGGCGTCAAGCAGGTGGGCGACACGCTCCAACGCTATCGCGCCATCGCGCACAAAAACCCTCCCGTCCGGAGACGGGAGGGCGCTTGGCCAAAAGTCTTGGGAGCCCCTGATTCCATCAGGGATAGGTACACTTGCCCTTCTGCGGTTCACCCTGCGGGCCCGGCGTGCCGGTTTCCTCCCAGTCGCCGCCGTGGCCGGCGCAATAGGCGATCATCAGGTTGCACGACGCCTTGTTGTTGCACGTCTCGACATGGCCCTCGGCCTGTCCGCCGCCGCCCGGCGCCTTGAGCCCGAGTTGGTGCGGCGGCGGGGCCGGCACGCGTGCCTTGAGCTGTGCGGCCGAGGCCGCACCGGCAAAGGCCGACATCGAAAGGGCCAGCGTCGCGATCATCGACGAGCGGATGATGGTGTTGGTCATGCTCATGTCAGGTTCTCCTCTGGGACACTTGCGGCTCGCTGGCCGCCACGAACATGTGTGTCCCGGCGGGAGAGGAAGGTTCACGCGCAGATGGAAAAAATGATCGCGCGGATTCCGGTGTCAGGCGTTGGCCTTCTGTTGCGGGACGGAGCGTCAGACGCCGATGTCGGCAGACCAAATCCTGCACCGCCTTTGATCTCGTCATGGTCACGGCATGGATTCCCGACACTCTCCGCTCGTTTCACTCGCTCACGAGGTCGGGAACGACGGAGGCGGGGTGCTTCCGCAAATTTCCAACCCGATTGGCTGGCAGACTCGGTGTTTGGCCACGTCACAACGTTGACGATTGGCCGAGACGACACCCGAAATCCGTCATTCCCGACCTCGTGAGCGAGTGAAACGAGCGGAGAGTGTCGGGAATCCATGCCGTGACATCGGGCGAGATCAAAGGCGGCGCAAGGTTTGGCTTCTTATCGGCCTCCCGCTAAGCTCCCATCATGGGACGGAAGGGGTACGTCTACATCCTCGCCGCGCAGAAGAACGGCACGCTGTACATCGGCGTGACATCCGATCTTGCCGCTCGCCTGCTCCAGCACCAGACCGGAACCGGCTCCAGGTTTGCAGCCCGCTATGGCGCGATACGGCTTGTCTGGTTCGACGAATACGATCTGGTTGTCGATGCGATTGCCCGCGAGAAAGCGATGAAGAAATGGCCGCGAGCGTGGAAGGTCAAACTGATCGAAGAGCGTAATCCAGAGTGGTGGGACATCTCCTGGCAGTTGATGTGAGGCGGCACCCGGGAGCCTGCCGAAAACACATAGTTGTGCCACTTGTTCTGGACCGTGCCGATCTCGTCTCGGTCACGGCATGGGTTCCCGACACTTTCCGCTCGTATTCACTCGCTTACGAGGTCGGGAATGACGGAGGTGGGGAGTGCTTCCGCAAATTTCCAATCCAATTGGCTGACAGACTCGGCGTTGAGCCACGTCCCAACGTTGACGATTGGCCGAGACGACACCTGAATCCGTCATTCCCGACCTCGTGAGCGAGTGAAACGAGCGGAGAGTGTCGGGAATCCATGCCGTGACATCAATGAAGGGCACGGTGGCCCAGAACGTACGGCCGCATTGCCTGGCAGCACCTTCGCACGATACCCCCCCCCAGCCGTCCGGACCTCGTGCTGCGCGATATGAGCAGTGACCACGAAACCAGGCGTCAGCTGCCTAGCCCCCACCCACCGGGATCGTCTCGATGATCCGCGCGGAAAGCCCCAGGTCGTCATTGGTCGCCTGGATGGCGAGTGACCTCACAGGTAACTCGGCCAGCGTGCGCTGGCGCCACCGCTCCGCCAGCCTGGCCAGATCAGCTGTCTCGGCGGCGTCCAGCGCTGCCGAAAAATGATAGTAGCCGATCACATAGAACCGGGTCTGCGGTGCGCCACATGCGTTCTGGATCAGCGCGAACACGTCGCTGCCGTCGCGGCATTCCGGATAGACCGGTAGATAGATCCGGCCGGTGTTGATCCTGCCCAGGAACGGTCCGCCGATGCGCAGGGAGACTGCGCCCAACCGTTCGAGTGCGCTGGCGGCGGCGTCGGCATAGCGCGCGATATCCGGCTCGGAAAGGCCGCCAACGATGGTCGCATGCAGCTTGCCGGCACGCTGGCGGCCGACCTGCCAGGCGATCTTGTCGCTCAACGAAAACGAACGAAGCTCTGCCTCGAACAGCTGGAAAGCTTCGGATCTGCCCAGTTCCCCGGCATCGATTGGCACGACCAGCGAGTGCCGTGGCATCTCGTATCTTCCGTTGAGATAGTCGGTCCCGTCCTTGCCGGCGATGATCTCGGGATGGCCCGGCACCACCAGCGGCAGATGGGCGAGACGGTAGGCGTCGTCGAAGGTCAGGGCCTCGCCTGAAACGAAGCTCCGGCGCGCCGCGTCATAGCCCATCGCGGTATATTCGCAGAATTTCACTTGGGAAACCTCGGACGCGGTCGCGCGCCTCACGGCTTCACCATCAGCACCCAGTTCTCGCCCGCGCCGGTCCAGCGCTCCTTGATCATCGGCTCGGAAGCGATCTCGCGGTATCCGGAGCTCTCATAGAGATGACGGGCGGTGGCGTTGGCGTCCGAAACGATGAGGCTGGTGCCCGTGCAGCCGGTGGCCTCGGCAATCGTGTCGGCCATCGCCAGCAGCCGCGAGCCGAAGCCGCGCCCGCGCGCCTCGGGCAACGTCGCCATGACGTTGACGTACCAGCTGCCGGCGGCCAGGGCCTCGAGCATGTTGAACGGCACGAACATGGCCGGCGTGTCGGGATCCGGCAGCGAGGGTACGATCGGATAGCCGATCAGGCAGGCCAGCACCTTGCCGTGCTCCAGGACGACGGCGTTGCGGTAGGAGAAGCTGCCCTCTTCGCGCTGCGCCCGCTGGCGCCCAACTTCCCAGGGATCGCCGCCTTCCGCCATCTTCGTCCAGAGATACAGTGGCAGGCCGTCGCCGGCCATATTGACGAGTTGCGCCAGGATGCCCGCGTCTTCCTTGGTGGCGGGGCGGGCCTCGGCGGTCAAGCCTTCGTCACTGTAAGCAGCCTTCTCGGCCATGACCGCTCCTCCACTCTGCAGCCGCCCCAGGCTGCGGTCCATATAGGAGCGCGCGTCGCCGCCCCAGTCAACCGCCGCTGTCGGCTGCTGCCCGGGGCAGGGCGGGAACGTCGGCTCTGCCCCTGCAGCGCATGCTGGAACGCCATGTTTTTAAACTTGATATTTTTAGTCCAGTTTTGTATTGGCTCATTCCAGGTGGCGGGTTAGGCTTGCCATGACCGCGCACCATTCGACGCGGTCATGGTCGCGAACGAACGAAGGAGGCAGACCGATGATGCATGTCGCTCCCAGCGCTGGATTTTCCGAGGCGAGCAGCCGTGACGCGGACATCGGCCGCTACCTCTCGCATTTCGGTCGTGTCGAGGCTTTGAAATTGCAGGTCGACAGCGCGCGACGCGCCGCCAACGACAGCCTCGGCCGGCTCAACGCGCTGCCGCAACCCGAGGTCGGCGAAAGCACCTTGTTCGTCGCCGCCCTCGATATCCATCGGCGCGACAGGGAAGCGCTCTTCGAGGCGATGCGTCAGCTCGAAACGGCGCGCGAGGTCCTGCGGCTTGCGGCCTCGGCGGTCGTCCCCGGCCGATGAACCCACAAGGCGCACCGATGCGGGCGCACGAGTTTTGATCTGGAGAATTTCTTGTTGGCACATCTGAGCGAGAACGAGCGTCGGCACGAGGAAGCGCAGGCGCATATCCGCGCCACCATCATGAACGAGTTCTGCGAAGTGATGCGCAAGACCGGCCTGCCGCCGATGGTCGTCATGCGGCTCGCCGCCCAGGCGGTGGGCTCGATCTACCGCGAGACCGCCGACGCCCATTCCGGTCCGGCGGCCTGCCCCTGTGGCTGGTGCCCGCGCGAGGGCACCGATGTCGACGTCCTCTGCGCGGCGCTGCTGGCGGCCTGCACCCGTCGCATGGGCCGCGATCTCCGCTCGATGGCGATTGCCGGAACGGCTTGACCGCGGCCGCCGTCTTCAGGCCGGCAGGCATGCCTCGCAGATCGCCGCGACGTGGCGATGGTCGGTGCCGCAGCAGCCGCCAAGGATGCGCATCTTCGGGAACGACCGCGTCAGCGCGCCGTAGCGGCGGCCGAGATCGGCAGGATCGCCGGCATCCAGCGTTTCGGATTCATCCAGCTCCGCATGGCTCTTGGTCGAGGCGTTGGCCTTCACGCCGGCCACCCGTTCCAGCCATGCTTCGCCTGCGGCAAGTGTCTGGGCAAAATGGCTCGGGTGGGCGCAGTTGATCATGTAGTAGAGCGGATAGGCGCCGGTCTCGCGGTCGGTCGTCTCGATGGCGTCCTTCAACGTCTTTCCCGTCACCAACCTGCCGTCGGTCTCCACCGTGAAGGAGATCATGCACGGCATGCCGAGCCGCTTCGCGGCGCGGGCGATGCCGATCGCCTCGTCGATATTGGTCAGCGTATAGGCCGCCACCATGTCGGCGCCCGCCTCGGCAAAGCTGGCGATCTGGGCCGCGTGATAGGCTTCGGCCTCTTGCGCATCCATGTTGCCGGCCTTGTAGCCGTCGCCGCGCGGGCCGATGGCGCCGCTCACCACCAGTGGCGTCTCCGGCGCTTCCCATTTATCGCGCAATTCCTCGAGCAGGCGGATCGAGCCGACATTGATGGCCTTCAGCGCGTCGGCCCCGTAGCCCAGCTTCTCGCCCCAGTCGGGGTTGGCGCGCCACGTCGCGCTGTCGAGCACGAAGCCGGTGCCGCGCCGGCGGGCGATGTCGAGATATCGCTCGTAGTAGCCCTTCAAGCGCTGCCGGCCCTCGGCGGTGTCGAGCAGCACGAAGGAGGCGAAATGCGGCAGTTCGACGCCATCATGGAAGATCAGCGTCGTTTCCATGCCGCCGTCGCTGAGGAACAGGCCGCCCTTCATCTGCGGCAGGTCGTTGCGGTACTTGGCCATGTGGGTCTCCGATATCAACGGTTCCCGTCCTGCCGCACGGCCCGGCATCGGGAATGCCGTTTTTGCCTCAACCGTCGGTTCGGAACTAGAAACCTTGCGGTGCGGTGGTCGCGGAAACGCGAATTACGTCGGCACCTCAATGGCTTGGCCAACCATGTGGCGGCATATGCGTCATCGGTGATATTGTCGCGGAGTCAAAAACCGTACCGCAGGTACAGCGTTTTCTCGGATCGGATATGGGCAAGGGCCTGGAAACCCGTGAGCGGATACTCGCGATCGCCGAGATGTCGGTGCTCGCCAAGGGTTTTGGCGCCACCTCGATCGACGAGGTCATCGCCGAGGCCGGCATCACCAAGAGCGGCTTCTTCTACCACTTCAAGGACAAGAACGAGCTCGCCCGCGCCATGCTGCTGCGCTACGTTGAGGCCAACAACCGGGTTTTCGACGACGTTTTCGGCCGCGGTCGCCAGCTTTCCGACGACCCGCTCCAGGCCTTCCTCATCGGCCTCAAGCTGCTCGCCGAGGTCATGGCCGATCTGCCCCACGGCCACCCCGGCTGCCTCATCGCCTCGGTCTGCTACCAGGAGCGCATGTTCGACCGCGAGGTCCGCGCCATCGCGGTCAATTCGGTGCAGGGCTGGAACGTGCGTTTCCGCGCCACGCTCGACGAGATCGCCGCCCAGCATCCGCCGCGCGAGGCTGTCGATCTCGACACCGTCGCCGACATGATGTCCTGCATCGTCGACGGCGGCATCATCATGTCCAAGCTGATGGCCGACCCGCGCCGGCTCGAGCACCAGGTGCTGGCCTTCCGCAGCTTCGTCAAGATGCTGTTCTCAGCCGAACCCGCCGCGCGTGCTGGGCAGGGCGCTGCCCCAGCCTCCCACAGCGCCTCATCACACGTCGACCCCCATCTGCTTTAGGCAGCGCCTGATCGGGAAGACCCAGATTTCGTTGATCGCCAGTACGCCGCCGAACAGCAGGCCGACGGCGACCAGCCCCGATTTGGACAGGCAAAACACCACCGCGCCCGAATTGCCTGGGCTCGCCTGGCCGACGATCACGCTGAGCTTGTGGAAGCTGGCATAGATCTTGTCGTGACCGTCGACGGTGATCTGCGCTCCGCCCGGCACCCATGCCGCCCATCGGGCCTCGTGCACGAATTCCTTGGAGACGAAGAAGAAGCGCCGCGGGTCGTTGTTGGCGATCTCGCCATAGCCGACGAGAATGAGGTCGGTGCCGCGGAAGCGTCCGGGCGCCACGGCGTTCAGCGCCACCTCGACAAGGGCTGCGTCGCTGCGGATCTCGGCGGCGCCGAGGTCGTCCATGCGCCGCACGATGCCCTCGATCTCGACGGCCGAATGCGGCACGCGCACCGTCACTGGGCCGGGCAGCACGCCGGGATCTGTGACCACATGGGCATTGGTGACGAGAAAATCCCTGTCGCCCTGCCTGAACACCAGCCCCACCGTGCCGGGTTCGCCGTCCGCGCCGAAGACAGCGTTGCCGCCGCGGATCGACAGGGCGACCGGCTGCTCCAGGATCTCGCAGACATCGGTGGCGATCCGGCGCGGGTGCGACCCCTCCTTGTAGGCGAGGTCGAGAAAAGGCGGCACCAGGTGCCGGGCATGTTGCGCGCCCTTCCTCATCACGTAGAACGTCACGCAGGTCGCAGCCAGCTTCTCGCCGCCGCGGTATTTTTTGGACACGCCGAGGTGATGCGCCTGGTAGTGCGCGACGAGGTGGTCGTGGTCCGCATCGATGGTCCGGCAAACCGTCGCATATTCGGGATGCTCGACGATTTCTGCGGCCATCGCCCGCTCACCTCGCCCCGAGCGGTCCCGGCGTGATCCCGCCCGCGTCCGGCTGCTCGGCGACCACAGGTGCCTCCACGACGTTGCGCACCACCTGCGTCGTCTTGACGTGCAAAAGGTCGGGCTGGCTGATCAGCGGCCTGAGCGCCACCAGGTTGCCGTCATGGTCGAACACGAAGTCGAACACCTGGAAGCGGTCCTGGATCCCGCCATTTGGCGTCCGCTGAACCTCGCCGGAAAGCCCCTTCGCCCCCACCGTCTTGAGCAGTTCTTTCAGGAAGCTGATGAACTCGGTCGAATCCATGTTGGCATGGACCTCGCTGAGCACGCCGTTGGTCATCGTCGCCGTGAAGTCGTTCTTGGCCAGGAAGGCGCCGAACTGCAGCGCATAGGCGCGGTTGTAGTTCGGCACGATGTGAATCGCCGCCGCGGCGCCGTTGACTACCAGGATCGGCTTGACGTCGTAGATGCGGATGCCGCTGACCTTCGAGCCCGGCTTGACCGGCACCGCGGTGACATAGGCGCAGCCCGTAAGCCCGGCGGCCAGGACGACGGACAGCGAAAGCAGCATGCGGGAAAGTGCCGGCCTGACCATGAAATCCCCCGATTCACGTTGGCGCTTCGACCTCGCCTCATGCTGGTGATTGCCGGCCAGAAAGTCAATCTAAAATTGTATATTATGATAGATGCAACCAAAAGCTGAAATCAGCCCGGGCCTCCACGCCCGGCGGCAGGCGCATTGCCCGCCCCGCAGCGCGCAAAGCCGCGCTTGTGAAGCCTTGCCGCCCCTGCTAAAGCGCGGCGCATGACCACACCGCTCGACCACATCCGCAATTTCTCCATCGTTGCCCATATCGACCACGGCAAGTCGACGCTTGCCGACCGGCTGATCCAGTCCACCGGCGGGCTGGAACTGCGCGAGATGACCGAGCAGGTCCTCGACAACATGGACATCGAGCGCGAGCGCGGCATCACCATCAAGGCCCAGACCGTTCGCCTCAACTACCGCGCCAACAATGGCGAGGACTACATCCTCAACCTGATCGACACGCCCGGCCACGTCGACTTCGCCTATGAGGTGTCGCGTTCGCTGTCGGCCTGCGAGGGCTCGCTTCTCGTCGTCGACGCCTCGCAAGGGGTCGAGGCCCAGACGCTCGCCAACGTCTACCAGGCGATCGACAACAACCACGAGATCGTGGTCGTGCTCAACAAGATCGACCTGCCCGCCGCCGAGCCCGAGCGCATCAAGGAGCAGGTCGAGGAAGTCATCGGCATCGACGCTTCCCAGGCCGTCTACATCTCGGCCAAGACCGGCCTCGGCATCCCCGACGTGCTGGAAGCGATCGTCACGCAGCTGCCGCCGCCGCGCGAGGGCGACATCGACGCGCCGCTCAAGGCGATGCTGGTCGACAGCTGGTACGACACCTATCTCGGCGTCATCGTCCTGGTGCGCATCATCGATGGCAAGCTCAAGAAGGGCCAGACCATCCGCATGATGGAGACCAACGCCAAATACCTGGTCGAGCGCACCGGCGTCTTCACCCCCAAGATGATCCAGGTCGACGAGCTCGGCCCCGGCGAGTTCGGCTTCTTCACCGGCTCGATCAAGGAAGTGGCCGACACCCGCGTCGGCGACACCATCACCGAGGACAAGCGCCCCACCGCCAAGGCCCTGCCGGGCTTCAAGCCGGCCCAGCCGGTGGTGTTCTGCGGCCTGTTCCCGGTCGATGCCGCCGACTTCGAGGACCTGCGCGCCGCCATGGGCAAGCTGCGCCTCAACGACGCCTCCTTCTCCTTCGAAATGGAAACCTCGGCCGCACTCGGCTTCGGCTTCCGCTGCGGCTTCCTCGGCCTGTTGCACCTCGAGATCATCCAGGAGCGGCTCGAGCGCGAGTTCAACCTCGACCTCATCGCCACGGCCCCTAGCGTTGTCTACCGCATGAACCTCAACGACGGTTCGACCAAGGAACTGCACAACCCCGCCGACATGCCCGACGTGGTCAAGATCGCCGCGATCGAGGAGCCGTGGATCCGCGCCACCATCCTCACCCCCGACGACTATCTCGGCTCGATCCTGAAACTCTGCCAGGAGCGCCGCGGCATCCAGGCCGACCTTAGCTATGTCGGCAAGCGCGCCATGCTGGTCTACGACCTGCCGCTCAACGAGGTCGTGTTCGACTTCTACGACCGGCTGAAGTCGATCTCCAAGGGCTACGCCTCCTTCGACTACCACCTCACCGACTACAAGGAAGGCGACCTCGTCAAGATGTCGATCCTGGTCAACGAGGAGCCGGTCGACGCGCTCTCCATGCTCGTCCACCGCACGGCGGCCGAAAAGCGCGGCCGTGTCATGGTCGAGAAGCTGAAGGAGCTGATCCCGCAGCACATGTTCAAGATCCCGGTCCAGGCCGCCATCGGCGGCAAGGTCATTGCCCGCGAGACCATCTCGGCGCTGCGCAAGGACGTCACCGCCAAGTGCTACGGCGGCGACGTCACCCGCAAGCGCAAGCTGCTCGAAAAGCAGAAAGAGGGCAAGAAGCGCATGCGCCAGTTCGGCAAGGTCGACATCCCGCAAGAAGCCTTCATCCAGGCGCTCAAGATGGGCGACAACTGAGGCACTCTTTTTTCCTTCTCCCTCCTGAGCTTGTCGAAAGGACGGGGCTCGCCCAAAACCCTCATGGTGAGCCTGTCGAACCATCGGATTTTGGGCCGTCGTCTTCGTCCACGCGCTTCCACCACGGCGTGAACGCGGTTCCCTGCCGGTTCTTGGACAGTTCCGGCAACCTCTCATACGCCAGCGCAATCACCGCTTCCTTTTTGGCGCGGGTCCAGCCCTTGATCTGCCGCTCTCGCTCGATCGCCTCCACGATCCGGTCGTAGGTCTCGGTGAACACCAACTCCACCGGCCGCCGCTTGCGCGTATAGCCGTCCTAGATGCCCTCGTTGTGCTCCCAAACCCGCGCCTCGATCTCCTGCTTGGTCAGGCCGGTGTAATATGACCCATCCGAGCATCGCAGGATGTAGATGATGACTTCCATGCCAACAGTCTCCCCCAAAATACAGCGCAGACCCTCATCCTGAGCCTGTCGAAGGATGATCTGAGTGCGCCTGTCGCCAAAAACCTCATGGTGAGCCGTGAGCTTGTCGAACGGTGGAAGGGTTTTGGGACAAGTGGAGATCTGCGCCCGGCGCCCTCGTGGTTCGACAGGCTCACCATGAGGGCTACTGAAGCGCCTTACCTATGGCCATCTTTGCCAAGTCTCCCTACCAAACGCTTGCACACATTGGTGCTGGCTTAGCGCCGCCCACCCAAAATCCTCATGGTGAGCCTGTCGAACCATCGGATATCTAGGCCGTATTTCTCTTCGCCCACAATCATCGACAGTCTAGACGCTGCCCTCGCTACGGTAGGGTAGATTTCCAAGTTGTGTTATTTCTATATAATCTGACCATCATAGTCATTACGTAGAATACAGGAAAAAGGTATAAAGTTTATCGACGTTGACGGCACTTTTTCCAAGTGTAAGAATTGAAAATAGAAAGCTAGGGGAGGGGGAAATGCCGGACGGACAGAATCGAACGACCGAAGCCGAGTTGTCGGCAGTGGTTCTGGAAATTTTATATGAGAGACCCAACGGCCGCGCTACTGTGCAACAGCTGATAGCTGAAATTCCGCGTCGATTGGTGCTTACACCCGAGGATCAGGCACAATCGGATACTCGTCCGAATGAAGAAGTGTGGGAGCAGCGTGTTCGTAATATACGATCGCACCACAGCACTGCCGGAAATTACATAGCCGAAGGGCTTCTGGCTGCCGTCGATGGCGGCTACGAAATTACAGCGATGGGGCGATTGCGCATCGAAAATAGGTAGGTTTAGGCGAAACGCGCTTTGTAGCCGGGTTGCAGCCATCTTAGCTCGGTACCATCGGAAACGGACTTGTCCCAAACGAACCAAGCATATGCTGTTGTGCCCGAGCCGGACTGAACTGCTCCTGCTGGGTAGAACGTTATTCTTTCGCTGAAAACCCAAACCCGTGCCGGTGGGCAGTCGCTGAAAATTGTACGAGCGCGGTTTGCGCCTTCCAAGAAGGCCAGTCGCAAAAGCAATGCAAACTTGTTGCGCGCAATAGTAACGCCAGTGCGGACGAATTCTTCCGCACTGTTGTAAGGCGGGTTTGTCACGATATTGTCTACCGGATCGGTGGCTCGCGTGAAGTCTACGCCAGACTGCCCATACCCGCGATCATATAGGTCTGAACTTCGCACAGAGTTGCCGCGGCTTTCGAGAATGCGGGACATGGCACCGTCGCCGCACGCGCACTCCCATATCTCGCCCTTAAAAGTCTCATTATCCATCAACGCATGTGTCGCCCATGCGGGTGTCGGAAAGTAATCGGGGCCAGCTAAATCGGCAAACCGTTTCATCGTTGGCTTGAAGCCGCCGTTTAGGTGATACGTAGCGTCCATGAACCGGTCCCCGATCTTGAGGAGTATTAAAAGAATAAAAGGGTTAATAACCGATGACTGCGGGTAGCCATTGGCTATTTACTCAAAGCGGTATGAAATACTCACCTCCCAAACCGCATCACCCAATTCACCTCCCACGTCTCGCCACCATCCCTAGACATCGCCTGTTCCCAGCGTGGGCTTTTCCCCGGCGTCCAGAGGAACCGCACGCGCACCGGCTGGCCGCCCTCGACATCATCGCCAAAGAACGCGCCGCGTCCGTCTACGAACCGCCCGACCGTCGGCGGAAACAACCGAAAACTTTTCGTGTCGCTCCAGTAGATCGACCACAGCCCTGTTTCGGGATTGTAGAGCCTAAGCGTCATGCCGGTGAAACCGCGCTCGGGCACCGCCATCTGGTCGAGATTGCCGCCAAAGGTGCCGTCGGGCGCCTGCATCACCTTTTCGATGTGCGAGAACGCCGTAAACGTTTCCCACGCATCCGAGCCTACCAGCCGCTCGCGCAGGCGTTCGTTGGTCACCGTCCAGTCGCCGATCAGGAAATCGAAATCGTCAAAGCCGCTCATGCCATCCTCCTCAGGGTTTGCAGGAGAGTAGCCGATGCCTACTGACAGGCTGCTGTCAGGAGTTGTCAGGGGCGGCTTGACCTTGGCCGCCCCCCGGGCTCATCTGCCGCCGCGATCCCGCCACACCTTCCGCCTAACGCCGCTCCATGAAATTGCTCGCCGTCCTCCTTGCCCTGGCAACCCTCTCCGCCTGCGCTGCCCGCGCGCCGGTGCCGACGGCGCCCGTGGCTGCCCCGCCTGCCGCCGTGCAGCCGGCCGTCGAGCCGCTGCCGGCAGGCGTCAAGCCGCTGACCGTCGAGCAGGACGAGCAGATTTCGCAGGGCTGAGCGGGGAAAATTTCTCCACGGTTTTGAATTTTTTTTCGATTTGAGTTCTGCACCGCTGCGGCTTTTCCAGCGTTACGGCATGGATCCCCGGGTCTCCGCACGTCGCTTCGCTCCTGCTCCGCCCGAGGATGACGAGCGCGTTTGGGTGCCCTCGCCAATCGCCAACGCCGGCGCAAAATCCAGGCGTTCGCGCTCGTGAAAATGAGCAGTTTTACCGGTTCCGGCCCGCTGGTTCCGGGCAATCTGCTCCGGCGTTGGCGATTAGCCGAGAGCAACATGCCTTCGTCATCCTCGGGCGGAGCAGGAGCGAAGCGACGCGCGGAGACCCGGGGATCCATGCCGTGACATCGAAACTGCCGCAGCCGTGCAGGACACTCCAGCGGTGCACGACGTCACCCCATGTCACCAAACCCCGTTGATACCTGCCGCCCTTTCTCCACCCCCCAAAGACCTCCCGTACAATCCATCCCGTCCCTGCCGCGGGAACACCGGTCATGACGGTGATTGCGTGGGCAGGGGCCGGCGCCTCCGGCGACGGGCCAGCGTAGCCCGCCGCCCGGGGAGGTTCCGTCCAAGGGTTCCCCCTCGGGCACTACGGCCCGGGTGCGCTGGTCGATGCGCTAGTGGGGCCGGGGCGTTAATGCCCGGGCCCGGAAGCGGAACGGACGGGAACATAAATCGCCGGACGGGCGGTCGCGAGATCGCACTTAGACATAGCCGAGCGATCCCGCGACCGCCCGTCTTCCCAACTCATTCAATGGCCAGACCGGCAACGGGGCGTGGCAGCGGGGAAGCGCGTCTTTGCCTTCTCCCCATGCGGGAAGGTGGATTGGCGCACAGCGCCAAGACGGATGAGGGGTGTTGGACGGAGCTCGACGTTTCAGGCCGTTCATCATCTGGAGTCTTCGTCTGGATGCCTCCGTTTCTTCCACCACCCCTCATCCGTCGCCTTCGGCGACACCTTCTCCCGCAAGGGGAGAAGGAAGCGTGCCAGCAACCCCAACCCACAGGAGCCCGACATGACCGAAGCCGAAGAGCGCTGGTATCCCAGCTTCAGGATCAACAGTTTCCCGCGCGAGCCCTGGTGCACCGACGCGCAATGGGCCTGCGTGCTGCGCGACCAGCAGGAGCACGCCGAGGCCAAGGGCATCTATCTCGGCCTGTTCCAGCTGCTCGCCGCCCATCTTGGTTTCGTGTGCAAATGCCCGCTGCGTGCCTGCCGGCGGCTCAGGAAATGCACCGGCCGCCGCGCCGAGGACGACTGGTCGTTTCCGTTCAAGCCGTTCATCCCGCCCTGCGTGCCGCTCGATGTCGAGATCGTCGAGAAGATGCGGGCCGGGATCCGCGCCGAAACCGACCGTATCCTCGCCCTCCACGAGGCGCGCGGCGATGGCTGACCCCCTTGTTTCAGGCGGCTGGCCAATTTTCCTTTGGCCGGCATATCGGCTAAGCGGGACGGAGATCAAGAACTCCGGAACACCAGCGCATGAACCCCAGCCACCACGCCCCGCTTTTCCTCGGCATCGACACCGGCGGCACCTACACCGACGCCGTTTTGTGGTCCGAGGCGCATGGCCCGCAGGGCAAGGTGCTGGCCAAGGCCAAGTCGCTGACCACCCGCCACGACCTGGCCGAGGGCATTTCGGGTGCGGTCGGCGCGGTGCTCGACAGGGCGGGCGTCAACCCCGCCGCCATCAAGCTGGTGTCGATGTCGACCACGCTCGCCACCAACGCGCTGGTCGAGGGCCAGGGCGGGCGCGTCGCACTCGTGATGATCGGCTTTTCCGAGGCCGACCTCGCCCGCGACGGGCTCAAGACCGCGCTCGGCACCGACCCGCTGGTGCTGTGCGAAGGCGGCCACGACGTCCACGGCAACGCCCGGACCCTCGATCTTGCGGCGCTGGAAGCGGCCTTGCCCGAACTGGCGAAATCCGTCTCGGGCTTTGCCGTCTGCGCCTATTTCGCCACCCGCAACCCGGCCCACGAGATCGCCGCGCGGGATTTGATCAGGCAGAAGACGGGCCTGCCGGTCACGGCCAGCCACGAGCTGTCGGCAAAGCTCGGCGGCCCGCGCCGGGCGCTGACCACGCTGCTCAATGCCCGCCTGATCTCGATGATCGATCGCCTCGTCGCCGCCACCGAAGGTTTCCTCGAAAAGCGCACCATCAAGGCGCCCTTGATGGTGGTGCGCGGCGATGGCGCGCTGGTGTCGGCCGAATTCGCCCGCCAGCGGCCGATCGAGACCATCCTGTCCGGCCCCGCCGCCAGCCTCGTCGGCGCCCGCCACATGACCGGCCTCGACAACGCCGTGGTCTCCGACATCGGCGGCACCACCACCGACGTTGCCGTGCTCGACCATGGCCGCCCGCGGCTCGACCCGGAGGGCGCCACGGTCGGCGGTTTCCGCACCATGGTCGAGGCGGTCGCCATGCGCACCTTCGGCCTAGGCGGGGATTCGGAAGTCTTGCTGCAAGAGGGTGGCCTGCAGCCCAAAATGTCGCTCGGGCCGCGGCGCGTCGTGCCGCTGGCGCTCGCCGGCATGATGCATGGCGAAGCGGTGACGAGCGAGCTGGAGCGCCAGCTGCGCGCGCCCAATCCCGGCCGCATGGACGGCCGCTTTGCCGTCCGTACTGGCGTGCCGGAACATCTCGCCGCCGGGCTGACCGCACCGGAAGCCAAACTCTACGACCAGATCACGGCCGTGCCGCAGCCCATCGACCGCCTGCTCACCTCCAACGCCCAGAACGCCACGCTCAACAGGCTGGTGTCGCGCGGGCTGGTCCATGTCTGCGGCTTCACCCCCTCGGACGCCGCCCATGTTCTCGGCCGCCAGGCCAACTGGGACGAGGCGGCCGCACGCCTTGGCGCCGAGCTGTTCGCCCGCAAGCGCGACGGCCGCGGCCAGCCGATCGCCGCGAGCCCGGAGGCGTTGTCCGAGCGGGTGCTGGCGACGCTGACCCGGCTCTCCGCCGAAGTGATCCTCGAAACCGCCTTTGCCGAAGACGGGCTCGACGGCGCGGCCACCGTCGCGCATGCGCTGGTGCAGCGCGCGGTCGACTCCCATCCCGGCATCGCCCGTTTCACGGTCGCGCTCGACCGGCCGGTCATCGGCCTAGGCGCCTCGGCCCCGCTGCATTATGCCGGCCTGCCACAGCTTGTCGGCAACGAATGCGTGGTGCCAGAGGACACCGACGTCGCCAACGCGCTGGGCGCCGTGGTCGGCCAGGTCAGGGTCACCGCCGAGGCGCGCGTCAGCCAGCCCAAGGAGGGGCTGTTCCGGGTGGCGGTCGGCGAGCTTGTGCGCGACTTCATCGACGAGGACTCGGCGATGGCGCTGGCCGAGGTGGAAGCGCGCGCCATCGTCGCCGCCAAGGCGCGCGATGCCGGCACCGATGCCGCCGAGATCGATGTGACGGTCGATTTCAAGGTCTCGACGGTCGAGGGCCAGCGCATGTTCATCGAAGCGCATGTCCTGGCGATTGCCGCGGGCAGGCCCCGGATAGCGGGTTGACGGCTAAATCGATTTGCGGCGGCGCTGCGCGGCAAATCAATGCTGCTTTGCAACATTGGACGAATTGACCCTGCGGGCTTTGCGTGCCAAACGCCCGAAAACCTTGTTTTGAACGCCCCTGCGGCGCCGGAATTTTGGAGCGCATGATATGACCGACACCGTCGAACTCTTTGGCCTTTCGATATCGCGTGAGCTGCACGACTTCGTGGTGTCGGAAGCGATGGTCGGCACGGGTGTCGAGGCGGATGCGTTCTGGGAGGGGTTTGCCGCGATCGTGCACGATCTCGGGCCGAAGAACCGGGCGCTTTTGGAAAAGCGCGACGACTTCCAGCTCAAGTTGGACGCCTGGTACCGCAAGCATGGCGCGCCGCACGACATGGCGGCCTACAAGGCGTTCTTGTCCGAGATCGGCTATCTCGTGCCGGAGGGCCCGGCCTTTGCGGTGACGACGGAAAATGTCGACCCCGAGATCGCCACCGTCGCCGGGCCGCAGCTGGTGGTGCCGGTGATGAACGCGCGTTATGCGCTGAACGCGGCGAACGCGCGCTGGGGTTCGCTCTACGACGCGCTCTACGGCACCGATGCCATTTCCGATGCCGACGGCGCCGAGAAGACCAAGGGCTACAATCCGAAGCGCGGCCAAAAGGTCATCGCCTGGGCCAAGGCGTTTTTGGATCAGTCGGCGCCGCTGGCGTCTGGCAGCTGGTCTGATGTGACCGGGCTTTCGGTCGAGGGCGGGGTGCTGAAGCTGGCGACAGCTGATGGCTCGGTTTCGCTTCGCGAGCCAAAGCAGTTCGCTGGCTATCGCGGTGCGGCGGAAAACCCGGATGCGGTGGTTCTTGTGAAGAACGGCCTGCATGTCGAGGTCGTGGTCAACCGCGACAGCGCGATCGGCAAGACCGATCCGGCCGGTATTTCGGACATGGTGCTGGAGTCCGCCCTGACCACCATCCAGGACTGCGAGGATTCGGTGGCAGCGGTCGACGCCGAAGACAAGGTTGTGGTCTACCGCAACTGGCTCGGCCTGATGCGGGGCGACCTGTCGGAAACCTTCGACAAGGGCGGCAAGCCGGTCACCCGCAGGCTCAATGGCGATCGTGAGTATACCGGCCCGGACGGCGCTTCGGTCTCGCTGCCCGGCCGCTCGCTGATGCTGGTGCGCAATGTCGGCCACCTGATGACCAACCCGGCGATCCGCGACCGCGACGGCCACGAGGTGCCGGAAGGCATCATGGATGCGGCGATCACCGCCTTGATCGCCCTGCACGACGTCGGCGCCAATGGCCGCCGCATGAACAGCCGCGCCGGTTCGATGTATGTCGTCAAGCCGAAGATGCACGGCCCCGAAGAAGTCGCCTTTGCCGTCGAGATCTTCGACCGCGTCGAGCGCCTTGTCGGCATGCCCAGGAAAACCATCAAGATGGGCATCATGGACGAGGAGCGGCGCACCACCATCAACCTCAAGGAGTGCATCCGCGCCGCCAAGGAACGCGTGGTGTTCATCAACACCGGCTTCCTCGACCGCACCGGCGACGAGATCCACTCGTCGATGGAAGCAGGTCCGATGGTGCGCAAGGGCGACATGAAGCAGGCGCCGTGGATCAATGCCTACGAGGCCTGGAACGTCGACACCGGGCTGGAATGCGGCCTGTCCGGCCATGCCCAGATCGGCAAGGGCATGTGGGCGATGCCCGACCTGATGGCGGCGATGCTGGAGCAGAAGATCGCGCATCCGAAAGCCGGCGCCAACACCGCCTGGGTGCCGTCGCCGACGGCAGCCACGCTGCATGCCACCCACTACCACAAGGTCGACGTGCACCAGGTCCAGGACCAGCTGAAGAGCCGTCCCAAGGCGCGTCTCGACGACATCCTGTCGGTGCCGGTGGTGGTCCGTCCCAACTGGACGCCCGACGAGATCCAGCGCGAGCTCGACAACAACGCGCAAGGCATCCTGGGCTATGTCGTGCGCTGGATCGACCAGGGCGTCGGCTGCTCGAAGGTGCCCGACATCAACGACGTCGGCCTGATGGAAGATCGCGCCACCTTGCGCATCTCCTCCCAGCACATCGCCAACTGGCTGCGCCACGACGTCTGCTCGCACATCCAGGTGATGGACTCTCTCCAGCGCATGGCGGCGATCGTCGACCGGCAGAATGTCGGCGATCCGCTCTACAAGCCGATGGCGCCCGAGTTCGACCAGTCGACCGCCTTCCGCGCCGCCTGCGACCTCGTCTTCGAAGGCCGCGCCCAGCCCAACGGCTACACCGAGCCGGTCCTCCACAAGCGCAGGTTGGAGCTCAAGGCCAGGGAAAGAGTTTAGAATTCTCGGGTATGATGCCCGATGTGATTTTGACAGCCTGATAGTTATGACAGCGCTCTACGTTGCCCCCCTCTGGCCTGCCGGCCATCTCCCCCACAAGGGGGGAGATCGACCAATCGCGACGGCGCAACCCCTTGCCCATGCTGTCCAGCGGGCGGCGCGTTCAACGCGGCTGATCTCCCCCCTGGCCGGCAGGCCAGAGGTGGGCGTGCAACGCCCTGCCTTGCGCCATTCTGCCTGGAGCGCATCATGATCCTGCTCGCCATAGACTGTGCCGCAAGCCTCTGTGCCGCCAGTATCCACGATGCCGACGCTGGTCGCGAACTCGGCCGCTGCGTACGCGATCTTGGCAAGGGCCATGCTGAGCACCTGATGGCCGTCATTGAAGAGGCGCTGGCGCAGGCCGGCAAGGCCTATGCCGATCTCGGACGGATCGGCGTGTCCACCGGTCCCGGATCGTTCACCGGCGTGCGTGTCGGTGTCTCAGCCGCGCGCGGCTTTTCACTGGCGCTGAAAATCCCGGCAGTCGGGGTCACCACGCTTGAAGCGCTTGCTTATGAAACATACCAGGCGCTCGGGCCGATGAAGGTGCTGGCAGCCCTCGATGCGGGGCGCGAGGAGCTTCATGCGGCATTGTACGATGCGAACGGAAAGGCTCTTCGCGAACCTGCCGTCTTGTCGCTGGCCGAGGCTGTCGAGATCGCCTCTTCCGCGCCGATGGCGCTAGCAGGAACCGCAGCCCAGTCTATCGCCAATGCGGTCGGAGTGGACAAGGCATTGCAAATCGGCCCGCTCGCGGCGACTGCAGATATCGGCACTTATGCCCGGTTGGCCGCCGCCAAGCAGCCCGGCGACCGGCCCAAGCCCCTTTACCTGAGAGCACCGGACGCCAAGCCGCAAGCCGGCTTCGTGCTGGCGAGGGAACAGAAATGAAATTGCCGTTCTGGCCGCTGCGCCGCGACTTTGCGCTCCTGCCGCTCTCGGTCGACGACAGCGCGGCCATCGCACCCCTGCACCGCGAAGATTTCGTGCGCCCATGGTCAGGCGAGGAGTTTTCGTCGCTGCTCGCACAAGACACGGTTTTCGGTTTTGCCGTCCGTGAGGTCGGCCACGGCGCGGAAGCGCCGGCAGGTTTCGTGCTGGCACGGCTGGCGGCGGGCGAAGCCGAAATCCTGACCATCGCGGTGTCGCGGTCGCATCGTCGCCATGGCCTCGGCTGGCGCCTGATGGACGCCGTGTTGCGTGAATTGCACGCCCAGCGCGCCGAAGCACTGTTCCTCGAGGTCGACGAGACCAATGCGGCGGCGATAGGCCTCTACCGCAAGTTCGGCTTCCACGAGGTCGGCAAGCGCCCGAATTACTACCAGTCGGCGCAGGGGGCGACGGGCGCGCTTGTCATGCGGCTCGATCTTCGCTAGCCAGAGGCCCGTTCGGGGGCTTTGAGGGCTACATGATCGGAAAGATCCGCACGGGGCTCGCGCTCTTCTGGATGGTTGCGGCCTCGCTGGTGCTGGTACCGCTGCAGGTCATCTCGATGAAGACCGGCCTGTGGCCGGAAACGTTCATCCTCAAGATCTGGCATCGCGCCATGCTTTGGGGGCTCGGCATGCGCGTCCGCATCGTCGGCAAGATGGTCGAAACCCGGCCGCTGATGATCGCCGCCAACCATGTCTCGTGGACCGACATCATGGCGCTCGGCTCGCTGGTCGACGTCACCTTCATCGCCAAGTCGGAACTGAACGGCTGGCCGGTCTTCGGCTTCCTGTCGCGGCTGCAGCGCACCGTGTTCGTCGAGCGCGAGCGCAAGCGCAAGTCGGGCGACCAGGCGAGCGAGATCGCCCAGCGCCTTGCCGCCGGAAACGCCATGGTGCTGTTCGCCGAAGGCAGCACCGGCGACGGCAACCTGCTTCTGCCGTTCAAGAGCACGCTGTTCGGCGCCGCCTCGATGGCGATTGCCGAGGGGGCTGCCGCTCACGTCGTCATCCAGCCGGTTTCGATCGCCTATACCCGCATCCACGGTCTGCCGATGGGCCGCCAGCACCGGCCGATCGCCAGCTGGATCGGCGACATGGACCTGGTGCCGCATGTCGGCCAGTTGCTCGCCGAGGGCGGGCTCGACGTCGAGATACGCTTCGGCGAGCCGATCGATTTCTCGGCCAAGTCGAGCCGCAAGGAGGCGACGCGGCTGATGGAGGAGCGGGTGCGGACGATGATGCTGCAATCGCTCGCCGAGCCGCATCCGGCGCGCTGAGCATTCGCCGAGGGAAACTGCCTGCACGTCTCATCGAATGGCCGACGGTGCCGCAGCTTCGCCTGTGGGGCCTGGATAGCACCAGTTTAGAAAAGCAAAAAACCCCGGCAAGAGCCGGGGGCCCCAAGATCTGACTGTCTTATGTACGCGACGCCGAGTCATCAGAGGATCTTCGGTACGCTTCCACTTTGGAGGTTCGTGGCGAAGTCCCTTTGTGCTCACGATTGACGAACTTTGGCTTTTTTCACCGAGATAGAGCAGCTCCAACAAGGCGCCAACGCCGAAGATCGGGTGAGTGGTCATGCCGGAGTAGGGAGATCACATGCGATCGGTTATCAAGATCACGGCTAGGGCAATGGCCGACGCGGCTGCGGTGATTGCCTGTTGCCATCTCTTATCTCTGGCGAATGACCCTGCAATGATCATGATCACAGGCACGCTGGCTAGTGATGCATACCAAGCGACGAGTTTTAGCGTTTCCATCGATCCTCCCGTAACGATCGGCTGCGTGTAACACTGCCAACGAATATGTTCACCTGGCAAACGACGAGGGATCGTAGGCATACTAAAGGTTGCCGCGGCCGGGTTTTATGGAGGGGGCCTTCAGCCATACCGAACGGGGAAGAGATGGTTAGACTAATGCTTGCCGGAGCGTTGATGCTCGCAGGCTCGAATGCCTTTGCTGCCGGTATGGGCGTTTCATTTGATTGGGGTCCGACGAAAAAGTGCCTGGACCCGAAGTCTCCACCGATTGCACTGTCGAATGTGCCGCAGGGAACGGTAAATCTTGAGATCAAGATGATCGATCAGAATGCAAGCTTCAACCACGGGGGCGGCAAGGTGGCGTTCAAGGGACAGTCCCAGCTCCCCTATGGTGCCTTCAAATACAAAGGGCCTTGCCCGCCTGCGGGAACGCATCCCTACAAGATCACGGTGAAGGCGCTTGACGCGAGTGGCAAGGCCTTGGCCAGTGGGTCGGCTACCCAGCCCTTCTCAAAGAAGTAAGCATTAATCCTTGAAAGGATCGCCCCGCTGCCGAAAAGGTGGTGGGGCTTTTTGCGTTCCAGGCACAAACAAAAACCCCGACTTGAGCCGGGGGCCAGGATGCGATGTGGTGGCCCTGCCGTCCAAACGGCTCCCACGTCTTCCAGCCAAGGCTGGCGGCACCAAAGGCGTAAAGCGTCTGTTTTTTGCCGCCGAAAGGCGGTAATAGGCGCGGCATGGAACTCGACGATATGTTTGAAATCATGCCGGCAGCCTCTGGTGAGGTCGCCGCGGCAAGCACCAGCGCTGCCAAGAAGGTCTTCATCAAGACCTATGGCTGCCAGATGAATGTCTACGACTCGCAGCGCATGAGCGATGCGCTCGCGGCTGACGGCTATGCGGCGACCGAGGCCATAGAGGACGCCGACCTCATCTTGCTCAACACCTGCCATATCCGCGAAAAGGCTGCCGAAAAGGTCTATTCGCAGCTCGGGCGCCTGGGCAAGCTCAAGGCGGAGCGGGCGGAAAGCGGCCGCGAACTGATCGTTGGCGTCACCGGCTGCGTCGCCCAGGCCGAAGGCCGCGAGATACTGCGCCGCGCTTCGGCGGTCGATCTCGTCGTCGGCCCGCAAACTTATCATCGCCTGCCGGAAGTGGTGAAGAAGGCGCGCGGCGGCCAGAAGGTCGTCGAGACCGAATATTCGCTCGAAGACAAGTTCGAGCACTTGCCGCAGCCAAGGAAGTCCGAAGTCGCCAGGCGCGGCGTCACCGCCTTCCTGACCGTGCAGGAAGGCTGCGACAAGTTCTGCACCTTCTGCGTCGTGCCCTATACCAGGGGTTCGGAAGTTTCGCGCTCCGTCGCCCAGATCGTCACCGAGGCCGAAAGGCTGGCCGAGGCCGGCGTGCGCGAGGTGACCCTGCTGGGCCAGAACGTCAACGCCTGGCACGGCGAGGGCGCCGACGGCAAGGAATGGGGGCTGGGCCGCCTGCTTTACCGTCTCGCCGAGATCCCCGGCATTGCCCGGCTGCGCTACACCACCAGCCATCCGCGCGACATGGATGACGAGTTGATCTCAGCCCATCGCGACCTCGCGGCACTGATGCCCTACCTGCACCTGCCGGTGCAGTCGGGCTCCGACCGTATTCTCAAGGCGATGAACCGCCGGCATACGGCATCGGACTATCTCCGGCTGATCGAGCGCATCCGCGCGGCACGCCCCGACATCGCCATGTCGGGCGATTTCATCGTCGGTTTTCCGGGCGAGACGGATGCCGATTTCGAGGCTACGATGGAGATCGTGCGCGCCACCAACTACGCCTCGGCCTATACGTTCAAATATTCGCCACGCCCCGGCACGCCCGGCGCCGAAATGGACGGCCATGTCGAGGAAAAGGTCAAGGACGAGCGCCTGCAGCGGCTGCAGCAGCTGATCACCAAGCAGCAGCACGCCTTCGCCGACGGACTGGTCGGCATGACGATTTCGACGCTGATCGAAAAGCCCGGCCGCGAGCCCGGACAGATCGTCGGACGATCGCCTTGGTTACAACCGGTTATTGTTGATGAAAAGGCCGGCGAAATCGGTGACATTGTTGATGTGCGAATCACGAAGACAGGTACCAACAGCCTGTTCGCCGAAGCGGTCTGATCGGCCGTACGGCAGATGAGGAGAGACGGTTGAGCGCTGCTGAACTCAAGAACCTGCCCTCCGGGGCGTCTGACATGGCGCACATCGTACTGACCTTCGACAACAACAAGCTAGCCAGTGCGCTTTACGGCCAGTTCGACGAAAACCTGGCCCGTCTCGAACAGAAGCTCGGCGTCGACATTCGCTCGCGCGGCAACCAGCTGACCATCAAGGGCAGCGCCACCGCAGCCGAGCAGGCACGCCGCGCCCTCGACCATCTCTATGCCATCCTGCAGAAAGGCGGCGAATTGGCCCAGTCCGACGTAGACGGCGCCGTCCGCATGGCAGTTGCCCCAGACGATCAGCTGACGCTGCCGACGCTCGAGCGCAAGGGCAAGATGGCCGCCGCCCAGATTTCGACGCGCAAGCGCACGATCTATGCCCGCTCGCTCAACCAGGACGCCTACATGCGGGCGCTGGAGCGCTCCGAACTGGTGTTCGGCATCGGCCCGGCCGGTACCGGCAAGACCTATCTCGCGGTCGCCCACGCCGCCATGCTGCTCGAACGCGGCATGGTCGAGCGCATCATCCTGTCGCGACCGGCGGTCGAGGCGGGCGAGCGCCTCGGCTTCCTGCCCGGCGACATGAAGGAAAAGGTCGATCCGTATCTCCGCCCGCTCTATGACGCGCTCTACGACATGATGCCGGCCGACAAGGTCGAGCGTGCCATTGCCGCCGAGGTCATCGAGATCGCGCCGCTCGCCTTCATGCGCGGCCGCACGCTGGCGCACTCGGCCGTCATCCTCGACGAGGCGCAGAATACCACCTCGATGCAGATGAAGATGTTCCTGACCCGCCTCGGCGAGAACTCGCGCATGATCATTACTGGCGATCCGACCCAGATCGACCTGCCGCCCAACACCAAGTCGGGCCTGGTCGAGGCACTGCGCATCCTTGACGGCGTGCCGGGTGCGGTGACGGTGCGCTTCAACGACACCGACGTGGTTCGCCATCCGCTCGTCGCCGAGATCGTCAGGGCCTATGACCGCGACGGCAAGGTCGCCCGCGGCCTTGGCACCGAGGGTTGACCGGGAACGAATTTGGCAATGCCTGACAAGGATTTACCGCCGTCTTCCGGCGTGGAGGGCGGCCTCGACATCGACCTGATGGTCGAGGAGGGCGCCTGGCCGGGCGAGGATGCGCTCAGGGCGCTGGTCGACCGCGCCGTGCCTGCGGCTTTCGCGGAAGCCGAGGTCGAAGCTGCCGACGGCGTCGAACTGAGCCTGGTCTTCACCGACGACGCGGCGATCCGCAAGCTCAACGCCGAATGGCGCCAAAAGGACAAGCCGACCAACGTGCTGTCGTTTCCGGCCTTTCCGGTGGCGCCCGGCGATCCGCTGCCGCCGATGCTCGGCGACATCGTGCTCGCCTGCGAGACGGTGGCCCGCGAGGCCGAGCTTGAAGGCAAGACGCTCGAAAACCACATCACCCACCTCATAATCCACGGACTCCTGCATCTTTTGGGGTATGATCACGAGACCGACGAGGAGGCCGAGGAGATGGAAGCGCTGGAACGCCGGGCGCTGGCGAGGCTTGCCATTCCCGATCCCTACGCGTAACAGGGACGAGCAATCGACCGGAAGAAGATGAACGACAAAACAGAGACTGCCGCCACGCCCGAACCGGGAACCGCGGCAAGGGCCTCCGACCAGACCGAGGACGGACCTAGTACCAGTGCGCCGTTAACCGCGACGCACGACACGCAGGCCGAGCGGCCATCCTTCATCGAGCGGCTGACCAGGCTTTTCCGGCACCGCAGCAACGGCACCAATATCCGTGAGGAAATCGTCGACGCGCTGGCCGAGACCGGCAGCGACGCCGACTCGTTCTCGCCCGGCGAGCGCGCCATGCTCAACAACATCCTGCGGCTGCGCGAAGTGCGCGTCGAGGACGTCATGGTGCCCCGCGCCGACATCGAGGCGATCGAGCTTTCCACCACGCTCGGCGAGTTGTTGTCTGTTTTCGAGCAGTCCGGCCACTCGCGCATGCCCGTCTATGTCGAGACCCTCGACGATCCGCGCGGCATGGTCCATATCCGCGACGTGCTTGCCCACATCACCCGTGGTGCCCGCGTCAAGAAGGGCCGCTCACGCAAGGCGCAGGCCGCCGAAGCCCAGCTCGACCTGGCGCAGGTCGACCTCCAGCGCAGCATCGGCGATCTCAACCTCGTCCGGACCGTGCTGTTCGTGCCGCCCTCCATGCTCGCATCCGACCTGATGACCCGCATGCAGGCGACGCGCACCCAGATGGCGCTGGTCATCGACGAATATGGCGGCACCGACGGGCTAGTCTCGCTCGAGGACATCGTCGAGATGGTCGTCGGCGACATCGAGGACGAGCACGACGACGACGAGCCGATGATCACCCAGGCCGGCGATGGTGTCTATGTCGTCGACGGCAAGGCCGAGATCGAGGAGGTCGCAAAGGTTCTCGGCGAGGAATTCTCTGCCGGCGAGCATAGCGAATATGTCGATACCATCGGCGGCATGATCTTCAACGCGCTCGGCCGCGTGCCGGCGCGCGGCGAGGTGGTGCAGGCGATACCGGGCTTCGAGTTCCACGTGCTCGACGCCGACCCGCGCCGGGTCAAGCGTGTCCGCATCGTCCACTCCGTCAAGAGCGAGCGCCGCCGCCGCGCCAAGGCTGAACAGGCGTGAGCCTGGCCGGCCGGGGCGGTCCGCCATTTGGTGCCGCCTCGCGGTGCTGCTACACCTTCGATCCGTGATTCTTGGACGAGGGGACAGGATGGCGCGCCTTGCTGGGCGGATAATTCTGCTGTGGGGATGGAAGCGGGCACTGGTGGCCTTTCTGGCCGGCGCCCTGGCAGTCCTGGGCCAGGCGCCCTACGATTTCTTCGCCGCCTGCTTTGTTTCGTTCCCGATCCTGGTCTGGCTCATCGACGGCGCCGTCGCCGATAGGCCGGCAGGCTTCCTGCGGCAGCTAAGGCCGGCCTTTGCCGTTGGCTGGTGGTTCGGCTTCGGCTATTTCCTGGCGGGTCTGTGGTGGGTCGGCGGCGCGCTTCTGGTCGAGGCCGACAGTTTTGCCTGGGCACTGCCCCTGGCGGTTGTCGGCATTCCACTGATCCTGGCCTTCTTCCATGGTTTCGCAGCGGCCTTGGCACGACTGTTGTGGAGCGACGGCATCGGCCGCATTTTCGCGCTGGCCTTTGCATTCGGCCTGGCCGAATGGCTGCGCACCTTCCTGTTCACCGGATTTCCCTGGAACCCGCTCGGTTTTGCCGCGATGCCGGTGCCGCCGCTGATGCAGAGCGTGGCTGCAATCGGCGTCGTCGGCATGAACGTGCTGGCCGTCTTCGTCTTCGCCATGCCGGCGCTGCTGGCTGACCGGCGCAATCTCAAGCTCGGTGCCGCGTTGGCCGTGGTGCTCGTCGCCGCTCACGCTGCCTACGGCTATTTCAAGCTGGCAGCGCCCGCCGCGGCGCCGGCGCAAACGATCAACGTCCGCATTGTCCAGCCGAACATCGACCTCAGCGAAAAATGGGATGGCAGCGTCCGCGACCGCATCTTCGCCGGCATGCTGCAGCAGTCGGCCGAGGCGCCGAAGGCTGGCGCCCCGAAGCCGGACCTCATCATCTGGCCCGAAACCTCGGTGCCGTTCCTGTTCACCGAGCGGCCGGATGCGCTTGTGGCGATCGGGGAGATGCTGTCCGAAGGCCAGATGCTGATGGCCGGCATTGTCCGCGACGAGGGCGAATCGGTAGCCGGCACGGAAACGCGCTATTACAATTCGGTCGTCAGCATCAACGACAAGGGCGAGATCGTCGGTTCGATCGACAAGGTCCATCTGGTGCCGTTTGGCGAATACATCCCCTTCGCAGGCCTGATGGAGCGTGTCGGCCTGACGCAACTGGTGGCCGGCCCGATGAATTTTGTCGCCGGTACGGACCGGCGCCCGTTCGCCCTGCCGGGCGGCATCAAGGCCTCGGCCTTCATCTGCTATGAAATAATCTTTCCCGCTCTCGTTGCAGTTGACGCGGCGTCAACTCAGATTATGGTGAATGTCACCAACGACGCGTGGTTTGGCGATACTCCGGGTCCCTATCAGCATTTCCGGCAATCGCAGATCCGCGCGGTCGAAAACGGGTTGCCGGTCCTGCGCGCGGCCAACACAGGAATTTCCGGCATTGTCGACCCGAGCGGGCGAGTTGTGGATGCACTTGCGATGAATGTTCGCGGCACCATCGATGTCTCGCTTCCGGTGGCCGCCTCCGGCGCTGCCTCGCCGCCGTTTTCGCGCGTTAACGGTTTCCTGATCATGTTCCTTATTGCCGTAGCGGCAAGTGGCTTGAAGCTCAGACAGAGGCTCAGGGCGAATTGACACTGCTATTGTTAGAAACTCATATGCCACCGCGCGGCTTCAGGCTGTGCCAATCGGCGTTCATGCCCGGACGCTATAAATTGCCCTGAACGGGGCTACCTGCCCAATAATAAGCTGGAAAAATCCGGCGAGGAAAGACAGTGGAAAAAGAGAACAAGAAAAAACCAAACCCGACCGACGTATACGTCGGCGGGAGAATTCGCCTGCGACGCAACATGCTGGGAATGAGCCAAGAGAAGCTCGGAGAAAGCCTCGGTATTACATTCCAACAGATTCAGAAGTACGAAAAGGGGACCAATCGCGTTGGAGCGAGTCGTCTCCAGGCCATCGCCTCGATCCTCAGTGTGCCGGTCGCATTCTTCTTCGAAGACGCTCCAGGGGCCGATGGCGGTGAGCACAAGGGGCTTGCCGAGGACTCTTCCACCAGCTTCGTGGTCGATTTTCTTTCGAGCGCCGAAGGCCTGCAGCTCAACCGCGCCTTTGCCCGGATCTCGAACCCCAAGGTCCGGCGCAAGGTCATCGAATTGGCCAAGGTCCTCGCCGACGACGAAGAGCAATAATGCCAGCGAGCGCCGTGCGTCCGAAAGGGCGCACAACGGGCGCTCCAAGTGCCTGAACTGTGCATCGTGCTCTCCGGAAATCGGTTCCGATTTCCGGCCGATGCGCGAGAGCGGCGGCGGTGCGCCGTCGCCACGCCCTCGCAATAACCGGCCTTCCGCGACGAAAGCCTGCTTGACGAGTTCCGGCAGGCTTCGCTAACACGTGACGCGCCAAACCGATCGGCATAGCGCCGATCCTTTCCAAGAGGGGACATCCCGTGTCGCGGCAGAATTATCTTTTCACTTCCGAATCCGTATCCGAAGGTCACCCCGACAAGGTGTGCGACCGCATTTCCGACGAGATCGTCGATCTCGTCTACCGTGAAGCCAAGAAGACCGGCATGGATCCGTGGAAGGTCCGGGTTGCCTGTGAGACCCTGGCAACCACCAACCGCGTCGTGATCGCCGGCGAAGTTCGCGTGCCCGACACGCTGCTGAAGAAAGACAAGAACGGCCAGATCGTGAAGGACGCCGCTGGCCATCCGGTCGTCAATCCGTCGAAGTTCAAGTCGGTGGCCCGCAAGGCCATCCGCGCCATCGGCTACGAGCAGGCCGGCTTCCACTGGAAGACCGCCAAGATCGACGTGCTGCTGCACGGCCAGTCGCCCGACATCGGCCAGGGCGTCGACAACGCCGCCGACCGCCAGGGCGAAGAAGGTGCCGGTGACCAGGGCATCATGTTCGGTTATGCCTGCCGCGAGACACCGGACCTGATGCCGGCTCCGATCTACTACAGCCACAAGATTCTCGAACTGCTGGCCACCGCCCGGCACGAGAACAAGGGCGACGCAGGCATGCTCGGCCCGGACGCCAAGAGCCAGGTCACCGTCCGCTACCAGGACGGCAAGGCCCGCGAAGTCACGCAGATCGTGCTTTCGACCCAGCACCTCGACGGCAGCTGGGATTCGGGCAAGGTTCGCAAGGTGGTCGAGCCCTACATCCGCGAAGCCCTTGGCGATCTCGAGATCGCCAATGACTGCAACTGGTACATCAACCCGACCGGCAAGTTCGTCATCGGCGGTCCAGACGGCGACGCGGGTCTCACCGGCCGCAAGATCATCGTCGACACCTATGGCGGCGCTGCCCCGCATGGCGGCGGTGCGTTCTCCGGCAAGGACACCACCAAGGTCGACCGCTCGGCAGCCTATGCCGCGCGCTACCTGGCCAAGAACGTGGTTGCCGCCCGGCTTGCCGACCGCTGCACCATCCAGCTGGCCTATGCCATCGGTGTTGCCCAGCCGCTGTCGGTCTATGTCGACCTGCACGGCACCGGCAAGGTTGACGAAGCGGTGCTCGAAGACGCGCTGCGCCAGGTCATGGACCTGTCGCCGTCTGGCATCCGCCGCCACCTCGACCTCAACAAGCCGATCTATGCCAAGACCTCGTCCTACGGCCACTTCGGCCGCAAGGCTGGTCGCGACGGTTCCTTCTCCTGGGAGAAGACTGACCTGGTCAAGGCGCTCAAGGACGCCGTAGCCAGCAAGGAAGCGGTCGCCGCCTGAGGCGACTGTAGGTTACATGGAACAGGAACCGCGCCGCAGCCGCACGACGGAAGCCTTTTTCGGGCGGCGGCGCGGCAAGCCTGTCCGCCCGCATCAGGCGATCGCCCTTGAAAATGGGCTCGCCCGCATGGGCATAGACATCAAGACCCTGGCACCTGACGACCTGCGCACGCTGTTTGCGGCCCCGGTTTCCAGGGTCAGGCTGGAAATAGGCTTCGGCGGCGGTGAGCATCTTCGCCATATCGCCGCGAACAATCCCGACGACGGCTTCATCGGCATCGAACCCTTCGTCAACGGCATGGCCAAGATGACGACGGCTCTTGACGGCCAGCCGCTCGCCAATATCCGCCTGTACGACGAGGATGCGACCCAGCTGCTCGACTGGCTGCCGCAGGCGTCGCTCGCCGGCATCGACCTGCTCTATCCCGACCCGTGGCGGAAGAAGAAGCACTGGAAGCGCCGGTTCGTCAGCCCGGTCAATCTCGACCGCTTCGCCCGCGTGCTGAAGAGCGGCGCGAAGTTCCGCTTCGCCTCCGACATCGATACCTACGTCAACTGGACGCTGCTGCATTGCCGCGCCCACGCTGCCTTCGAGTGGCAGGCGGCCGACGCTGCCGACTGGCACACGCCCTACGAAGGCTGGACGCGTACCCGCTACGAGGCCAAGGCGATCCGCGAAAACCGGACGCCTGCATATTTGACCTTCGTCAGGGTGTAGGCGGGCGGCACTTCCCCTTCTCCCCTTGTGGGAGAAGGTGCCTCGAAGGGGCAGATGAGGGGTGTTGGAAGAACTCGGTCTGGCAAAACGAACTGCGGAGGGATGCTGGATGTGCGGCGTGGAGCTCCGTCCAACACCCCTCATCTGTCTCGGCGCTACGCGCCGATCCACCTTCTCCCACAAGGGGAGAAGGGGCTAACCGTCACGCCTCCGCTTTCCCAAACACCACCCGAACCCTGAGCCCGCACCCATCCGCACCCGCCAGAAGCTCCAGCCGGCCGCCGAACAGCGAGGCGATCTCCTCGACGATGGGCAGGCCGAGGCCTGCGCCCGGCTTGTCGCCCTCCCGCCCACGGACGAAGCGCTGGCGTACGTTTTCCAACTCGGTAGCCGGAATGCCTGGCCCGGTGTCCTCAACCTCCAGCACAACGTCGGCACCCTGGTCGAGCACCTTGACTGTCGCTTCCGTGCCCGCACCTGCGTAGGCCAGTACGTTTTCGATCAGATTGCGGATCATTTCGCTGAGCAGCATCGGCTCGCCGCGGACGAACAACGCCTGTTCGCCTTCGAAACCCAGATCGATCCCTGCCGCATGGGCCTGGGTCACGCGGTCGGCGGTGAGTTGCTGGGCAAGCGCGGTGAGATCGACCGCGTCGAGGCTTTTCAGCCGGTCGGACGCGGCTTCGTCGACCTTGGCGAGCAGCAGGAGCTGGGCTATGACGCGTTCGGCATGGGCCACCGCCTCGTCGCCGATGCGCGCCGCCTGCCGGGCTTCCTCCAGCGAATGTGCGCGTGAGGCGAGCGCAAGCTGGGTGCGGATGATGGTCAGCGGCGTGCGCAACTGGTGGCTGGCATTGCCGGTGAAGTGGCGCATCGCGCCGAGCGCCGATCCGAGCCGGCCCATGAAGGAATTGACGGTGTCGACGAGGCCGCGCACCTCCTTGGGCACCGACTGCTCGATCGGATGCAGGTCGTCGGGGTTGCGCTCGGCAATCGCGTCGCGCAGCCGGTAGAGCGGGCGCAGCGAGAAGGTGACGGCGAGCCAGACGATGGCTGCCGCACTGCCGATCAGGATGGCGAGGCGCAGCGCCGAGCGCAGAAGGATCGTCTGCGCCAGTTGGGTGCGGGCAATCGTCGTTTCTGCCACGGTGACCACGAAGGGGATCGAACTCGCGCCCGTCGAGGCGGCACGGGACAGCGAAGTCAGCCGGATCGGCTCGCCGCGGAAACTGGCGTCGGTATAGCCGCTTTCCTCCTGCTCCAGCCCCTCGATGACGGGCAGGGTCTGGTAGCCGGTGATGAAGCCGCTAGGGCCGTCGACGCGGTAGAAAACGCGGTCCTGCGCCGCCGAGGTCAGCATTTCCAGCGCGACATAGGGGATGTCGACCTCCAGCGCGCCATCTTCTGCCACCACCACCCGCTCGGCGATTGCCAGGGCCGAGCCGGCCAGCACGCGATCGGAGACGGCGTTGGCGGTATCGACCGCCTCGTTGTAGGTGTCGGCGAGCGCGACCAGGCCCAGGGCGACCAGCGGCACGAGCAGCCAGAGCAGCAGCCGCCTGCGCAGTGAATATGGTTTGGCTCGGGCCATCAGGCGCTGGGCAGCTTTTCGAGGTAGTAGCCGATGCCGCGGGCGGTGCGGACGGTCAGCCCATAGGGCGCCAGCCGCTTGCGCAGCCGGCTGACATACTGCTCGATAGCGTTGGCGCTCAAATCCTCGTCGAAGCCGGCGAGCGATTCGATGATCGCCTGCTTGGCGACCACCTTGCCGGCGCGCATGAACAGGGTCTCGAGCAGCGCCAGTTCGCGCGCCGGGATGTCGATGGCCGCCCCGTGCGACGAGAAGCTGCGCGTGGTGAGGTCGAGCGTCACGTCGCCGAACGACACGGTCGACGCCTTGAGCCCGGCGCGGCGGCGCAACAGCGTGCGCACACGCGCCTCCAACTCGCCGACGTCGAACGGCTTGACCATGTAGTCGTCGGCGCCGAGGTCGAGACCCTTGACCCGCTCGTCGAGCGAATGACGCGCCGACAGGATCAGCACCGCGGCGTCGTGCTGGCGCCCGCGCATGGTGCGCAGCACGTCGAGCCCGTCCATTTCCGGCAGGTTGAGGTCGAGGATGACGAGGTCGAAGCGCTCGGTGGCAAGCACTGCCACGGCAGAGGCGCCGTCGCCGACGACGTCGACGGCATAGCCGCTGCCCTTGAGCACCGCCGCCAGCCCCCCGGCCAGCGTCGCATTGTCCTCGACCACCAGAATGCGCACCCGAATTCTCCTTGCCCGCCCGTTCGAACGATGCCTATTCGCTAGGCAAAGGTCCAGTGCCCGTCATGCGCGTCGATAGCGCTTCGCCGTTGTGCGGCTCGCCCGGCTGTTGCATGGTCTGGCGATCATGCGTCTGGCCATTTTCACCGTCCTTGCCTGCCTCTCATCGCCCGCCTGGGCCGAAGTCACCGTCTTTCCGGCGCTGAATGGCGCCGCCGACGCCCGCACGCTGGTTGTCTATTCGTCGCTCGACGCGCCGTTGGCCAAGCCGATGATCGAAGGCTTCCAGAAGGCAAACCCCGGCGTGGCGGTGCGCTACGAGGATCTGCAGACGGTCGACATCTATGACCGCGTCGTCGCCGAGACGGATGCCGGCAAGGGCACCGCCGACATCGCCTTTTCCTCGGCCATGGACCTGCAGGTCAAGCTCGCCAATGACGGCTATGCCCAGGAAAGCCGGCTGCCGCTGTCGGATCGCTGGCCGCGCTGGGCCAACTGGCGCGACACCGCCTATGCGCTGACCTTCGAGCCGGCGGTGTTCGTCTACCACAAGCCGAGCTTCAAGGACGCGCCGCCGCCGGCGACGCGCGGCCAGTTCGTCGAATTCCTCAAGACGCAGGGCGACAGGTTCTACGGCCGCATCGCCACCTACGACATCGAGCGTTCCGGCGTCGGCTTCATGTTCATGGCGCGCGACCAGGAGCAGTACCCCGACATCTGGTCGGTGATCCGCGCCATGGGGGCGGCGGGCGTGAAGCTCTATTCGACCAGTGGCGCCATCCTCGAGCGCATCGCCGACGGCCGTTTCGTGCTCGGCTACAACATCTTGGGCTCCTATGCCGCCGACTGGGCGGCGCGGAACCCCGACGTCGGCATCGTCCTGCCCAAGGACTACACCGTCGTCATGTCGCGCATCGGCCTGGTGCCGGCTGCCGCCAAGTCGTCGGATCTCGGCCGCCGCTATCTCGAATATTTCATGTCGGCCGAGGGCCAGACGGTGATGGCGCGGCAATTGCATATCGCAGCCGTCAATCCGGAGGTCTCGGGCGAGAATACCGCCAACCGCATGCAGGAGGTTCTTGGCGGGCAGTTGCGCCCGGTGCCGGTCAGCCCGGGACTGATGGTCTATCTTGACCAGGTCAAGCGCTCCCGTGTCATCGAGCGCTGGAACGAGGCGCTGCGCAGCCCGTGATTCCGGCGATGTTCCCAAGCTGTTGCATCGGTGTCAGTCTGATGTCAGGTTGCTGCGATAGGGAAGTTTTGGCCCATCCGTTGGAGGCGGCGAGGCTCGGAAAGTTCGGGAGGATTTCGAACACGTTTCCGCAACGGCTACCCGACGGCGATCCTATCGCCGGGCAGAGGGGCCGGGAAACGCTGCTCTGATGGCAGGCCCCTTGGCCGGCCAGTTCCTTCCCCCGAAATGCCGAGACGCTGCCCTGGCGCGGGCCTCGAAACTGAAAAGCATCTGCCCCGCGCATGCGGGCAAGGGAGGAACAGCAATGAAGCAGTTCGTATTGGCCACCATCGTCGCAGGCGCGCTCGCCCTGCCGGCTGCGGCCGCCGACTACAAGATCATGGCACCTGCGGCCCCTGGCGGCGGCTGGGACCAGACCGCGCGCTCGATGCAGACCGCGCTCCAGGACGAGAAGATTTCCGCCTCGGTCCAGGTCAACAACGTTCCGGGCGCCGGCGGCACCATCGGCCTCGCCCAGTTCGTCAACCAGGCCAATGGCGACCCGGCCCAGCTTATCGTCGGCGGCTACGTCATGGTCGGCGCGATCCTGACCAACGCCTCGCCGGTGACGCTCGACCAGGTCACCCCAATTGCCCGCCTGACCGGCGAGTTTGAGGCGCTTGTCGTTCCGGCCGCTTCCGACATCAAGGACATGGCTGGCCTCGTTGCCAAGCTCAAGGCCGATCCGGGCGCGGTTTCCTGGGGCGGCGGCTCTGCCGGCGGCACCGACCACATCACGGCAGGCCTGATTGCCAAGGCCATCGGCGTCGACCCGACCAAGGTCAACTACATCGCCTATTCCGGCGGTGGCGAGGCTCTTGCCGCCATCCTCGGCGGCCAGGTGACGGTCGGCATTTCCGGTTACGGCGAATTCGCCGAGCAGATCAAGGCCGGCACGCTCCGCATCATCGGCATCTCGTCCGACGCCAAGGTCGAAGGCATCGACGCACCGACCTTCAAGGAAGGCGGCGTTGACGTCTCGATCCAGAACTGGCGCATGGTCGCTGCCGCTCCCGGCATCTCGGCCGAGCAGAAGGCGGCAGTGCTCGCCGACGTCGAAAAGATGGTCACCTCGGCTTCGTGGACGAAGATCCTCGCCGACAAGGGCTGGGCCAACACCTACCTCGCCGGCGACGACTTCGCAGCGCAGCTGAAGAAGGACACCGAGTCCACCGCAGCGATCCTGAAAGACATCGGCCTGGTGAAATGAGCCTGGACAACCAGCAACAAGAAAGGCGCCGCCCCGATTGGGCGGCGCTTGTCATCGCCGCCCTGCTTATGGCGGTGTCTGTCGTCATCGCCTGGAGCACCGCCAGCCATGGCGCCGGCGCCAGCTATGCCCGCGTCGGCCCGACAACCTTTCCCTACGTGATCGCCGTGGCGTTCTTCGGCCTGTCGATCTGGACGGTTTTCGAAGCTTTCCGCGGTGATTTCCCCGAGCGCGAGAAACAAGAGATCAGCCCGATCCTGTGGATCGTCGGCGGTCTTGCCGCCCAGATGCTGCTGCTCAAGGCAGCCGGCTTCTCGATCGCCACCGGATTGCTCTTCGCCGCGACAGCACGCGCGTTCGGACGCGGGCTGCTGTGGAAGACGATCCCGATCGGCATCGTGCTTTCGTTCGTCGTCTGGGTCATTTTCGCTAAGGGATTGCAGCTCTCGCTGCCCGCCGGCCCGCTCGAACACCTGCTGTTCTGAGCGATCATCAAGGGAGCTCGGCTCTAAATGGATACCTTTGGTCTGCTCGCGCAGGGGCTGCTCACGGCACTCGAGCCGATGAACATGCTCTATGCGCTGATCGGCGTGACGCTCGGCACGGCTGTCGGCGTTCTTCCCGGCATCGGCCCGGCACTTACCGTCGCCCTGCTTTTGCCCGTCACCTACAAGCTTGATCCCGCCGGTTCGCTGATCATGTTCGCCGGCATCTATTACGGCGGCATGTATGGCGGCTCGACGACGTCGATCCTGCTCAACACGCCTGGCGAAAGTGCCTCGATCGTCACGGCGCTCGAAGGCAACAAGATGGCGCGCGCCGGGCGAGGCGGCCCGGCACTGGCAACCGCCGCCATCGGCTCGTTCGTCGCCGGCCTGATCGCCACCATCGGCCTTGCCTTCGTTGCGCCGACGGTCGTCAAGATGGCGCTGTCCTTCGGTCCGGCCGAATATTTCGCGCTGATGATCCTGGCGTTCATGACCGTCTCCGCCGCCTTCGGTGACTCGACGCTGCGCGGTCTTACAGCGCTGTTCATCGGCCTTGGGCTCGGTCTGATCGGCATCGACCTGCAGACCGGCCAGGCGCGCCTTGCATTCGGCATTCCCGACCTGCTTGACGGCATCGAGGTGACGACGCTTGCGGTTGCCTTGTTCGCCGTCGGCGAGGCGCTCAGCGTCGCCGCCAGCAAGGGCGGCGATTCGACCATCCAGGCGATCAAGGGTTCGGTGTGGATGACTCGCGAGGACTGGCGCCGTTCATGGAAGCCATGGCTGCGCGGCACCGCGATCGGCTTCCCGATCGGTGCGATGCCGGCCGGCGGCGCCGAAATCGGCACCTTCCTGTCCTATTCTGTGGAAAAGAACCTGGCGCAAAAGCCCGAAGAGTTCGGCCATGGCGCCATCGAAGGTGTCGCCGGCCCGGAAGCTGCCAACAATGCATCGGCGGCCGGCACGCTGGTGCCGCTGTTGACGCTCGGCCTGCCGACCACGGCGACCGCCGCGATCATGCTCGCCGGTTTCCAGCAGTTCGGCCTGCAGCCCGGGCCGCTGTTGTTTGCGACCAACCCGCAGCTCGTCTGGGGCCTGATCGCCTCGCTGCTGGTGGCAAACCTGATGCTTTTGGTGCTCAACCTGCCGCTGATCGGCGTCTGGGTCAGGTTGCTGACCATCCCGCTGCCCTGGCTCTATTCGGGCATCCTGCTGTTTGCGACGCTTGGCACCATCGGCGCCAATCCGTCGACTTTCGAGCTCGGCATGCTGCTGGCATTTGGCCTGCTCGGCTACGGCCTGCGCCGCTTCGGCTATCCGATTGCGCCAGTGGTGGTGGGATTGATCCTGGGGCCGATGGCCGAGCAGCAACTGCGTCGGGCGCTGGCTATCAGCCAGGGCGACCCGATGATCCTGGTGCATTCGCCGATCGCGATCGTGCTGCTGCTCTTGGCGGCAACGGCGGTGCTGCTGCCGCTCTACCTGCGCGCCCGTGGCCGCGGCAAGGTGCTGGCCCAGCTGGGCGCCAATGAGGACTGAGGCCTCTCGGTTGCGAAACAAAAAAGCCGAGGCCCGGAATTCCGGCCTCGGCTTTTTCTTTGCCTCGACAGCGAGGCGGGATACCCAGGGACAGAGCGACGGTCAGATTGACCGGCCGCTCCGGAGCACTGCCCGGCTGGCAACGCCTTGGCAATCGCCAATGACGCGGCCAGCGGTGCGCTCTCTACCCTGAATGCCTGTAATCAGTATTTGCGAATGCGGTCGAAGTGGAGCGGGTCGATGCCGAGCATCACCAGGTCCTGGTTGGTTGGGCGATGACCGCGCTCGACGGCTGCTGCGGCAGCGACGGCGCTACCAAAGGTGCGGACCAGTTCGCCAATGCGGCCAAGGGGCTTGCGGGTGTTCATCTCTTTATCCTCTTTTGCGCTGCATCATCATTTCTTGTGCAGCGCAACAAATATAGGTGACGCAAAGGGAAGCGGTAGGGGCATCTGCGCATGCTTGCCATGCATCCGCTGCATTGGTTGGCTAAATAAGTGCCAGTGGACGCCGCCGGCCACGGGACTTGAAAGCGCCGCCGCCTTCGGCTATATCAGCCTCAAATTCTTGGTCGGTATGACGAAGAGTGGGTCCACCCGGTCCCGCTCTTTTTTGTTACCTGCCGACCGTCTGGAGATTCTATGACCGAAAACGCAGTCGAACAGACAGGCGACGACCGCATCATCCGCGAGACCGGCATCGACGCCCGCATCGCCCTGATCGTCCAGCCCGTCCTTCGCGCGATCGGCTTCCGCCTCGTTCGCATCCGCCTTTCGGGGCAGAGCGGGCTGACGCTGCAGATCATGGCCGAGCGCGAAGACGGCACCATGACCGTCCAGGATTGCGAAGAAGTGAGCCGCGCGGTTTCGCCTGCTCTCGATGTCGATGATCCGATCGAAAAAGCGTATCATCTCGAAGTGTCGTCGCCGGGCATCGACCGGCCGCTGGTCCGCAAGTCGGATTTCGGCAACTGGATCGGTCACATCGTCAAGATGGAGACCTCGGTCATGGTTGCCGACCGCAAGCGGTTCCGCGGCAAGATCGCCGAGGTCGACGAAGAAGGCATCCTGATCCAGCGTGACCAGGCTGCCTACGGCGAGGAGCCGACCGTGCGCGTGCCTTTCGAGGCGATTTCCGAGGCGCGGCTGATCCTTACCGACGATCTCATTCGCGATGCCCTGAGCAAGGACAATCAGGCGCGCAAGGAAGCACGGAAACGTCGCGGCGAAGACGAAGATGCGCCGGAAGACGAAGAAACCGAAACGGAAGATTGATAGAGCCGCGCGGCTGGACCAGGTTCGGCCGAACGCTCCGGGAGAAAGACAATGGTTGTAAGCGCCAACAGGCTCGAACTGCTGCAGATCGCCGATGCGGTCGCCCGCGAGAAGTCGATCGACAAGTCGATCGTCATCGCCGCGATGGCCGACGCGATCCAGAAGGCAGCGCGCTCGCGCTATGGTCAAGAGACCAACATCCGCGCCGACATCAACCCCAACACGGGCGAGATGAAGCTGCAGCGCCTGATGGAAGTTGTCGAAAAGGTCGACGACTATGCCATCCAGATCGCGCTGAGCTCGGCTCGCGAACGCAACCCCGACGCCCAGCTCGGCGATTTCATCGCCGAACAGCTGCCGCCGATGGATTTCGGCCGCATCGCCGCCCAGTCGGCCAAGCAGGTCATCGTCCAGAAGGTGCGTGAAGCCGAGCGCGACCGCCAGTACGACGAATACAAGGATCGCATCGGCGAGATCGTCAACGGCACGGTCAAGCGCGTCGAGTATGGCAACGTCATCGTCGATCTCGGCCGCGGCGAGGCGATCATCCGCCGCGACGAGCTGATCCCCCGCGAAAACTACAAGTACGGCGACCGCGTTCGCGCCTACGTCTACGACGTGCGCCGCGAGCAGCGCGGCCCGCAGATCTTCCTGTCGCGTACCCATCCGCAGTTCATGGCGAAGCTGTTCACCATGGAAGTGCCGGAAATCTACGACGGCATCATCGAGATCAAGTCGGTTGCCCGCGATCCCGGTTCGCGCGCCAAGATCGCCGTCATCTCGCGTGACAGCTCGATCGACCCGGTCGGCGCCTGCGTCGGTATGCGCGGTTCGCGCGTCCAGGCCGTTGTCGGCGAGCTCCAGGGTGAAAAGATCGACATCATTCCGTGGTCGCCCTCGGCCGCTTCCTTCATCGTCAACGCCTTGCAGCCGGCTGAAGTCGCCAAGGTCGTCCTCGACGAGGACGCCGAGCGCATCGAAGTGGTGGTTCCCGACGACCAGCTGTCGCTGGCCATCGGCCGCCGCGGCCAGAACGTGCGCCTGGCTTCGCAGCTGACCGGCTGGGATATCGACATCCTGACCGAGCAGGAAGAGTCGGAGCGCCGCCAGAAGGAATTCGTCGAGCGTTCGACCCTGTTCATGGAATCGCTCGACGTCGACGAGATGGTCGGTCAGGTGCTGGCTTCCGAAGGCTTCACCTCGGTTGAGGAAGTGGCTTACGTCGATGCCGACGAAATTGCCTCGATCGACGGCTTCGACGAGGACACCGCTTCCGAGATCCAGACCCGGGCCCGCGAGTATCTCGAAAAGATCGAGGCCGAGCACGACGAGAAGCGCAAGACGCTCGGCGTGCAGGACGAACTGCGCGAAATCCCCGGCATTACCACCGCGATGCTGGTGGCGCTCGGTGATGACGGCGTGAAGACGATCGAGGACTTCGCCGGCTATGCCGCCGACGATCTCGTCGGTTGGAAGGAACGCAAGGACGGCGAGACCAAGTTCTTCCCGGGCGTGCTCGCCGACTACGGCGTGTCGCGCACTGATGCGGAACAGATGGTCGTTGCTGCCCGCCGCATGGTTGGTTGGATCGCCGAGGACGAAGTCGTGTCCGAGGAAGAGCCAGCCGACGTCGCCGGTGAGTGACGTGAGGCCGGCCGGAGAATCTGTTGGACGAGATGAACGATCGCACCTGCATCGTCACGCGCAAGAGCGCCGAACCGGATGATCTGATCCGTTTCGTCGTCGGCCCGGATTCGACCGTTTTTCCGGACCTCAAGAGAAATCTGCCCGGCCGCGGTTGCTGGGTGACGGCCGACCGCCTACATATCGACAAGGCGGAGGCCAAGGGCATGTTCGCCCGCGCTTTCAAGGCGCAGGTCGTCGTGCCGCCTGAATTGGGCGCCATGGTCGATAATCTGCTCGCCAGATCGGCGCTTGGCGCGCTTGGGCTTGCCCGAAAGGCCGGTCTGGTGGCACTAGGTGCCGCCAAGGTCGACTCCACGGTCCGCGCCGGCAAGGCGCTTCTTGTACTCCATGCTTACGAGGGTGCTGAAGACGGCGTCCGCAAGATCACCCAGGCCCGCAAGGCCACAGTGCATATCGGCGGGCCTGCAACGCCTGCCTATAAACTTTTTTCGGAAGCCGAATTGGGTTTGGCATTGGGTGCAACAAATGTGATACATGCTGCCGTCCTCGCGGGAGAAGCGGGCAAGGCGGTCGCGAAGCGCATGGTTGCGCTTGACCGATATCGGGGCGGATCCCCGGATGATCTGGCAATGATTGCGGCGATTGCCTACGACGATGATGCCGCAGAGGATATGGAATGAGCGACACTAAATCGGGCGATGACAACACGTTGAGCGTCACTCCGAAGAAGACCTTGACGCTGAAGCGCCCGGGATCGGAGCAGGGAACCGTACGCCAGAACTTCTCGCACGGCCGCACAAAGCAGGTCGTCGTGGAGACTAAGAAGCGTAAGTTCTCCATGCCCGGCGACAAGCACGAGCCGACACCGGCCGCAGCCGTCTTTGCACCCAAGCCTCAGCCCGCAGCTCCGGTAGCCGCAGCTCCGGTGGTCGCAGCACCTGCGCCAGCGCCCGCGCCGGTCGTCGTGCGCGAGACGCCGCGGCCCCAGCCCGAGCGTTCGGGCATGGTCCTGAATGAATTGTCGCGCAGCGAGATGGATGCGCGTCGCCGCGCGCTTGAAGGTTCTGTCGCCCGCGAGCACGAGGAGCGCCAGCGCGCTGCCGACGACGCACGCCGCCGCGCCGAGGAAGATGAACGCCGCGGCCGCGAGCGCGAGGAATCGGCTCGCCGCCAGGCGGAAGAGGAAGCCCGTCTCAAGGCGGAGTCGGAATCGCGCCGTCGCGCCGAGGACGAAGCCCGTCGCCGCGCCCCCGCTGCAGCGCTCGAGGCCAATGTACCCGACGAGGTGGACGCCAAGCCGAAGGGCCGCGTCGGTCCCGGCGTCGCTGCTGCAGCGCCCATCCGCCGCATTGCGACCCCCGAGGTTGCCCGTCCGGCCAAGACCAAGACGGAAGACGACCGCCGTCGCGGCAAGCTGACGCTCAATACGGCGCTGACTTCCGGGGATGGCGACGCCCGTTCGCGTTCGCTGTCGGCGATGCGTCGTCGTCAGGAGAAGTTCAAGCGTGCGATGCACCAGGAAACGCGCGAAAAGATCGTGCGTGAGGTTATTCTTCCTGAGACCATTACCATTCAGGAACTGGCCCAGCGCATGTCCGAACGCGCCGTTGAGGTCGTCAAGTTCTTCATGAAGCAAGGCCAGATGTTGAAGCCGGGCGACGTCATCGACGCCGATACGGCTGAACTGGTCGCTTCCGAATTCGGCCACACGGTTCGCCGCGTTGCCGAGTCCGACATCGAAGAAGGCCTGTTCGACATCGCCGATCACAGCGCGACCCTGGTTTCGCGTCCGCCTGTCGTCACCATCATGGGCCACGTCGACCACGGCAAGACCTCGCTGCTCGACGCCATCCGCAATGCGAATGTGCAGTCGGGCGAAGCCGGCGGCATCACCCAGCACATCGGCGCCTACCAGGTCGAGAAGAACGGTCAGAAGATCACCTTCATCGACACCCCCGGCCACGCCGCCTTCACGGCGATGCGTGCTCGTGGTGCCCAGGCGACCGACATTGCGATCCTCGTGGTTGCGGCCGACGACAGCGTCATGCCGCAGACGATCGAGTCGATCAGCCATGCCAAGGCGGCCGGCGTGCCGATCATCGTGGCGATCAACAAGATCGACAAGCCGACGGCTGATGCCCAGAAGGTCCGCACCGAGCTGCTGCGCCACGAAGTCTTCGTGGAATCGATGGGCGGTGAAGTGCTCGACGTCGAGGTTTCGGCCAAGAACGGCACCAATCTCGACAAGCTGCTCGAGGCGATCCTGCTGCAGGCCGAAGTGCTCGACCTCAAGGCCAACCCCGACCGTACGGCCGAAGGTGTCGTCATCGAAGCCAAGCTCGACAAGGGTCGTGGCCCGGTCGCGACCGTGCTGGTCCAGACCGGTACGCTGATGCCCGGCGACATCCTCGTCGCCGGCAACCAGTGGGGCCGTGTCCGCGCGCTGGTCAATGACCGTGGTGAACACCTCGAAGAGGCGCCGCCGTCCATGCCGGTCGAGATTCTCGGCCTCCAGGGCACGCCTCAGGCTGGCGACCGCTTTGCGGTGGTCAACAACGAGGCCCGCGCTCGCGAGATCACCGAGTACCGCCAGCGCCTGGCGCGCGACAAGGCTGTCGCCAAGCACGCCACCCAGCGCGGCTCGCTCGAGCAGATGATGTCGCAGCTGCAGTCGTCCGGCCTCAAGGAGTTCCCGCTCATCATCAAGGGTGACGTGCAGGGTTCGGTCGAAGCGATCGTGGCTGCCCTCGACAAGCTCGGCACCGACGAAGTGCGTGCGCGCATCGTCCATTCGGGCGCCGGCGCCATCACCGAGAGCGACGTCACGCTTGCCGAAACCTCGGGTGCGGCGATCATCGGCTTCAACGTGCGCGCCAACGCGCAGGCGCGCCACGCCGCTGAACAGTCCGGTATCGAGATCCGCTACTACAACATCATCTACAGCCTCGTGGATGACGTTAAGGATGCGATGTCGGGCCTGCTGTCGCCGGAACGCCGCGAAACCTTCATCGGCAACGCCGAAATCCTCGAAGTCTTCAACATCACGAAGACCGGCAAGGTTGCGGGTTGCCGCGTCACCGAAGGCAAGGTCGAGCGTGGCGCAGGCGTCCGCCTGATCCGCGAAAACGTTGTCATCCACGAAGGCACGCTCAAGACGCTCAAGCGCTTCAAGGACGAAGTCTCCGAAGTGCCGGTCGGCCAGGAATGCGGTATGGCCTTCCAGAACTACGAAGACATGCGCCAGGGCGATGTCATCGAGTGCTTCCGCGTGGAGATGGTGACCCGGAGGCTCTAAGCCTCTGGCATTTGTCTCATCGTTTGGACGGTGGCCGGTCGGCCGCCGTCCGTTTTCGTGCAGCAGGAAGCGCGGTCCCATTCCGCCTCCTGCGACATATGGATTTTCAGGACCATGTCGCGTTTTCAGAGTTCAGGCCCGTCACAGCGCCAGCTTCGCGTCGGCGAACAGGTGCGCCATGCGCTTTCCGAAATGCTCCCGCGCGGAGAGATCATCGATCCGGTGATTGAAACGACGGTCATTTCGATCACCGAGGTGCGCATGTCGCCAGACCTCAAGATCGCCACCGCCTTCGTGTCGCCGATTGGCGCCAAGGATCCCGATACGGTCATCGAGGCGCTCAACAAATACGCCAAGTTCATCCGTGGCCGCGTTTCCTTTGCCTTGCGGCAGATGAAATACATGCCGGAATTCCGTTTCCGGCTGGACACCAGTTACGACAATTTCGCCAAGATCAACGATCTGCTGCGCTCGCCCGAAGTGGCGCGTGACCTCGACGGCGAAGAAGACAAGGAAGACTGACATGTCGCGTCGCGGCAAGAAGAAAGGCCGGCCCGTCTCCGGCTGGCTGGTGCTGGACAAACCCGTGGGCATGGGCTCGACCGAGGCCGTCTCCAAGATCAAGTGGCTGTTCAATGCCGAAAAGGCCGGTCACGCCGGAACCCTCGACCCGCTGGCCTCCGGCATGCTGCCGATCGCGCTTGGCGAGGCGACCAAGACGGTGCCTTACGTCATGGACGGCGCCAAGGTTTACCGCTTTACCGTCTCCTGGGGCGAGGAGCGTTCCACGGACGACCTCGAAGGCCCGGTGACCAAGAGCTCCGACAAGCGTCCTTCCGAGGACGAAATCCGTGCGATCATGCCGAACTACACCGGCGTCATCATGCAGACGCCGCCGCAGTTTTCGGCGATCAAGATTGCCGGCGAGCGCGCCTATGACCTTGCCCGCGAGGGCGAGACGGTCGACATTCCGGCCCGCGAGGTCGAGATCGGCCGCCTCGAGATCATCGAAAACAGTGCTGATCGCACCGTTTTCGAGATCGATTGCGGCAAGGGCACCTATGTCCGGTCGCTCGCGCGCGACATGGGCCGCGATCTCGGCTGCTTCGGCCATATCTCCGAGCTTCGCCGCACTGAGGTCGATCCGTTCACTGCCGAAGACTTCGTCACCATCGCTGAGCTCGAAGCTGCTCGCGCCGCCGGCCAGCCGGACGGCGAAGAGGGCAGCTGGGATTTCACCGCTATTGACGAGTTCGTCGTCGACACCGCAGCAGCGCTCGATTGCCTGCCGCAGGTCGCCGTGACCGACGAGGCAGCCAACAAGATCAGGCTTGGCAATCCGGTCATCGTGCGAGGCCGCGACGCGCCCGTGGAGGCCGAGGAGGCCTGCGCCACCGCGCGTGGCAAGCTGGTCGCCATCGGCGCCATCGAGCAGGGCATGTTCAAGCCCAAGCGCGTCTTCACCGCCTGACACTTGTACGCGGCTGCCGTTTCCGCTTGGATCGTCCCAGATGATTCCGCGGGCGGAACGCGAATGGCAGGGGCTGAGACGATAGCAGTACGTCCATCACGACACGTGCGGCGGGCCCCTGTAGGGGCCTCGCCTGGAACGTTGATTGCCGATCCGTCCGCACGGCAATCGGCGCTCAACCTGACACTGATATCGCCCGACGCGTGCGAATTCATCAACAACGCCAGTCTCGACGATGTGGCGGCCGCTTGCGAGAAATGGCCGCTGATCTGGCTCGACTGCGTCGGTCTCGCCGACATCGCGCTGATCGAGGAAATCGGAAACATCTTCAGCCTGCACACGCTGGCGCTCGAGGATGTGGTCAACACCGGCCAGCGCCCGAAGGCCGACTTCTTCGACGACCATGCCTTCTTCGTGCTCAGCATGATCGACGATGCCAAGAGCGGCCGCTACGAGCAGATTTCATTCTTCTTCGGCGAGAACTTCGTCGTCACCTTCCAGGAGCGTGAGGGCGATCCGTTCGAACCGGTGCGCCAGCGCATCCGCATCTCGAACCCGAGCCGGCTGCGCCATCGCAAGGCCGACTATCTCGCCTATGCCCTGATCGACGCCGTCGTCGACAGCTACTTCCCGATCGTCGATGCCACCGGCGACAAGGTGGATGCGATCGAGGACGAGCTGCTGGCCGCCCCCAGGAAGCAGCACATCAGCCAGTTGCACGGCCTGCGTCGGGCGACCAATCTGCTCAAGCGCACGCTTTGGCCGCTGCGCGATGCCCTGACGACCCTCATCCGCTCCGACGCCGCCTTCATCTCGGCCGAGACAAAGGTCTATTTCAACGACACGCTCGACCACTCGATCAGGTTGGCCGAGACAGTCGAATCCCAGCGCGAAACGATGATCGGCCTTATCGAAATGCAGTTGTCGCTGTCGCAATCGCGCACCAACGAGATTATCGGCGTGCTGACGATCGTCTCGGCGATCTTCATCCCGCTGACCTTTCTCGCCGGCATCTGGGGAATGAATTTCGACCCCACCATATCGCCCTGGAACATGCCCGAGCTGTTGTGGCCTTATGGCTATCCCGTGGCCCTCGGCTTCATGGCCCTGGTCGCGATCTCGCTGGTGTTGTTTTTCCGCTGGCGGAAATGGCTCTGAACCCCGGCCCGGAGCCGGCTTGCGAAATAGCTGGCATTTGCCGCCAAATTCCACTATATGCGCCGCAACATCGCGTCTTTTGCCGCTTTGTTCATCGGCCCCAGCTGGACGACATCCCGGCCGTGGGCGTCCCGTTTCCTCCAGATCGAAAGGAAAAACACGATGTCGATCACTGCCGAGCGCAAGTCGGAACTCATGGGCGAATTCGCAACCGTCAAGGGCGACACCGGTTCTCCGGAAGTCCAGGTTGCCATCCTCTCCGAGCGCATCAAGAACCTGACCGAGCACTTCAAGGACCACAAGAAGGACAACCACTCCCGTCGTGGTCTTCTGGCGCTCGTCTCCCAGCGTCGCAGCCTGCTTGATTACCTCAAGCGCAAGGACGACGCACGCTATCAGACGCTGATCGAGAAGCTCGGTCTGCGCCGCTGACGAATTGACCGGCGGGCTCTCCTTGTGGGAGCCCGCCGGTCGCGCATTCAGGGCCATCAACCGGATGGTCCCTCGGCCCGATCCTGCCACAGGGTGCGGTCGCGTCGAAAAGGTTCCGGAGCGCCAAAGGGAAGCGCCCGAACCGCCCATGGACGGTCATGGGGCAGGATTGCAGGACGTTCGGTCGGCCGCCTTCGCGGCCAACATCCACCACCGAGCTTCTTGTTGTCTTGCCCGTGGCTGGCCAAACTGAAGCCAGGCACATGATCCATCAGGAAGGCCCTGTGGTTTTCCCGGATCCCGTGCCTAACAAGCCAGGGAATGGGCGCGCCGCCGAGCGGCGTTGCCACTCCCGCTACGAAGGACAAGAAATGTTCAAACACCACAAAGTCGAAATCGAGTGGGCCGGCCGTCCGCTCATCCTCGAGACCGGCAAGATCGCGCGTCAGGCTGACGCCGCCGTTCTCGCCACCTACGGCGAGACCGTCGTTCTCGCGACGGTCGTTTCGGCCAAGGAGCCGAAGCCTGGCTTCGACTTCTTCCCGCTGACCGTCAACTACCAGGAAAAGACCTACGCGGCCGGCAAGATCCCCGGTGGCTATTTCAAGCGTGAAGGCCGTCCGAGCGAAAAGGAGACGCTGGTCTCCCGCCTGATCGACCGCCCGATCCGTCCGCTCTTCGCCGCCGGCTACAAGAACGACACCCAGGTCGTCATCACGGTTGTGCAGCACGACCTCGAAAACGATCCTGATATCCTGTCGATCGTTGCCACCTCGGCTGCCTTGACGCTCTCGGGCGTGCCTTTCATGGGCCCGATCGGCGGCGCGCGCGTCGGCTACATCAACGGCGAATACGTGCTCAACCCGCACATCGACGAGATGCAGGAATCCAAGCTCGACCTCGTTGTCGCCGGCACCGATGCCGCCGTGCTGATGGTCGAGTCGGAAGCCAAGGAACTGGCCGAAGACATCATGCTCGGTGCCGTCATGTTCGGTCACCGTGGCTTCCAGCCGGTCATCGACGCCATCATCAAGCTGGCCGAAGTGGCCGCCAAGGATCCGCGCGACTTCACCGCGCCGGACTATTCCGAGCTTGAAGCCGAGATGCTGAAGATCGTCGAAGGCGAACTGCGCGACGCCTACAAGATCACCGACAAGCAGGCCCGCTACACCGCCGTCGACGCGGTCAAGACCAAGGTCAAGGCAGCCTTCGCCGCTGAAGGCGAAGAAGCTCCGAAGTGGTCGGCCGACAAGGTCGCAACCGTGTTCAAGGAACTCCAGGCCAAGATCGTGCGCTGGAACATCCTCGACACCGGTTCGCGCATCGATGGTCGTGACCTCAAGACCGTCCGCCAGATCGTTTCCGAAGTCGGCGTCCTGCCGCGCACCCACGGTTCGTCGCTGTTCACCCGCGGCGAGACCCAGGCGCTTGTCGTTGCCACGCTCGGCACCGGCGAAGACGAGCAGTATGTCGACGCGCTGACCGGCATGTACAAGGAGAAGTTCCTCCTTCACTACAACTTCCCGCCCTACTCGGTTGGCGAAACCGGCCGCATGGGCTCGCCCGGCCGCCGCGAAATCGGCCACGGCAAGCTCGCCTGGCGCGCTGTCCGCCCGATGCTGCCGGCTGCCGAGCAGTTCCCCTACACGCTGCGCGTCGTCTCCGAGATCACCGAGTCCAACGGCTCGTCCTCGATGGCCACCGTCTGCGGCACCTCGCTGGCGCTGATGGATGCGGGCGTTCCGCTGCAGAAGCCGGTTGCCGGCATCGCCATGGGCCTGATCAAGGAAGGCGAGCGCTTCGCCGTCCTGTCTGACATCCTCGGCGACGAGGATCACCTCGGCGACATGGACTTCAAGGTTGCCGGCACGACCAACGGCATCACCGCGCTGCAGATGGACATCAAGATCGACGGTATCACCGAAGAGATCATGAACATCGCGCTCGGCCAGGCCAAGGACGGCCGCCTGCACATCCTCGGCGAAATGGCCACGGCCCTGTCGGAAGGCCGCTCGGAACTGGGCGAATTCGCTCCGCGCATCGAGGTCATGCACATCCCGACCGACAAGATCCGTGAAGTCATCGGCTCGGGCGGCAAGGTCATCCGCGAGATCGTCGAAAAAACCGGCGCCAAGATCAACATCGAGGACGACGGCACGGTCAAGATCGCTTCGTCGAACGCCAAGGAAATCGAGGCGGCCAAGAAGTGGATCCACACCATCGTGGCTGAGCCGGAAGTCGGCGAGATCTACGAAGGCACGGTCGTCAAGACCGCTGACTTCGGCGCCTTCGTCAACTTCTTCGGCCCGCGCGACGGCCTCGTCCACATCTCGCAGCTTGCCAACGACCGCGTTGCCAAGACCTCGGATGTGGTCAAGGAAGGCGACAAGGTCTGGGTCAAGCTGATGGGCTTCGACGAGCGCGGCAAGGTCCGCCTGTCGATGAAGGTCGTCGACCAGGAAACGGGCAAGGAAATTGCTCGCGACAAGAAGGCTGAAGGCGAAGAATCCGCCGCCTGATAGCCTGATAAGTTGATAAGAAGCGGGCGCGCCGTAAGGTCGCGCCCGTTTTCGTTTGTTGTGCGGTCTTCGAGGCTCACTTCGCTCGCACCTCAGGATGAGGTAGGTAGGGCTCGGTGGCAGCATGACAGGTTACATCAAGCCACAACATCTCCGGTTGGTGGCGCCAACCGCCCTCATCCTGAGGTGCTTGCCGAGGGCGAGCCTCGCAGGACGCACGACTAGGATGCCAGAATGCGCGATGCCCTGAAAACCCTGTTCTATCCCTTCGAGGCCGACGTCCTGGCGATGCCGGGGCAGGGCGCGCGCGTGTTGTTCATCGGCGCCGAGCCGGGCTTCAGGACGCCGCAGGGCTTCGACGCAAAGCTTTCCCTGGTTCAGGGCTTTCGACCCCACGTGCTGGCCCTGGCGGCCGCGGGACATGATGTGACTGCACGCGCCGAGGAAGAAGGCTTCGACACGGCTCTCGTGCTCGCCGGCAGGCATCGCGGCCTCAACGAACTGCGAATTGCCGAGGCGATCGAGCGCGTGGCGGCCGGCGGCCTGATCGTTGTTGCCGGCGGCAAGGACGACGGCATTGCCAGCCTGCGCAAGCGGCTTGGCTCGATGGTCGAGATCGAGGACCACCTGCCCAAGTATCATGGCACTGCACTCTGGTTCCGGCGCACCGCGCAGGCGGACGCTGCCGCTGCCGCCTTGCGCGCTGACAATCCCGAGCAACTGGTCGAGGACCGCTTCCGCACCGCGCCCGGCATGTTCTCGTTCGAACGCGTCGATGCCGGTTCGCGCCTTCTGGCCGACAACCTGCCGTCCGACATCAAGGGCAAGGTCGCCGATTTCTGCGCCGGCTGGGGCTATGTCGCCGCCGAGGTGGCGGCGCGCGCCAAGGAACTCAAGGCGCTCGACCTGTTCGAGGCCGACTTCGACGCGCTGGAGGCGGCCAAGGCCAACGTGCCCAACACACCTGTCCAGCCTGCGTTCCACTGGCAGGATCTCGCCAAGGAACCGGTCGAGCGGCGCTACGATTTGGTGGTGATGAACCCGCCGTTCCATCAGGATCGCGATGCCGATCCGGAGATCGGCCAGCGCATGATCAAGGCGGCATCTGCCGCGCTCAAGCCCGGCGGCAGGCTGTTCATGGTGGCCAACCGCCATCTGCCCTACCAGCCGGTGCTGGCGGCAACATTCTCATCTGTTCAGGAAATTGCCGTCGACAGCGCCTTCAGGGTCTATTCCGCCAAGCGCTGAGCGTGCGTTTTCAGTGCAGGCTGGTGGGGCGGTCAGCGGGAACGACAAGCCCTGCATCGCCAATGACGAGCGGCGCCGGCCGTCCGAAGAAATAGCCCTGCACCACCTGGCAGCCAGCCGCCCTGAGCAGGGTGGCCTGGTTCTCCGTCTCGACGCCCTCGGCAATGGTGCGCACGCCGAGCGCCCTGGACAGGCCGACGATGGTCGAGACCACGGCGCCGGAATTGCTGTCGGTCTCCATGCGGCTGACGAAGGAACGGTCGATCTTGAGCTTGTGGAACGAGAAGTCGATCAGGTAGGCGAGGTTAGAGTAGCCGGTGCCGAAATCGTCGACGGCCACCGAAATGCCCATCGCCGTCAGCTGCTTCAGGATCAGGGCGGCGCGGTCGCGGTCCTGCATCATCGCCGATTCGGTCAGCTCCAGTTCGAGCCGCTTGGGCGCGATGCCGGTTTCCTTGATGATCTTCTCGACGATGCCGACGAAGTCGCGGGTCATGAACTGGACCGGCGAAATGTTGACCGCCACGAAGCAGTCTTCCGGCAGCAGGCGCGCATCGGTGCAGGCCTTGCGCAGCACCCATTCGCCGATCGGGGCGATCATGCCGGTTTCTTCGGCGACCGAGATGAACTCGTTGGGCGCGATCATGCCGCGCTCGGGGTGATTCCAGCGGATCAGCGCCTCGTAGCCGACGACGCGGCCGGTCGGCAGGTCGAGCTGCGGCTGGTAGTGAAGGTCGAAGTCGCCGCGCTCGAAGGCGACATGCAGTTCCGACTCGACCCATTGGCGGTGATCTGCGACGCGGCCCATCTCGGGCTGGAAAACGGTCCAGGCGCCGATGCCGCTGGCCCGCGCGTTCTGCAGCGCCAGGTTGGAGCGGCGCAGCAGCGTCACCGGATCGTAGCCGTCCTTGGGCATGGCGACCACGCCGACGGACACGTTGACCGACTGGAGATGCGATGCCAGCGGGTAAGGCCGCATGAGATCGTGGATGACGCGGTCGATGAGCGCTTCGAGCGACCCGTGCAAGGCCTGGTCGGGATAGAGGATGGCGAATTCGCCGGCGCCGATGCGGCCGACGACCACGTCGCGCGGCAGCGCCGCCTTGAGCCTTGCGGTGAAGGCACGGATCAGCGCGTCGCCATTGCTGTAGCCGATGGCATCGTTGATCTGCTTGAAGCGGTCGATATCGATGTCGATGAGGAACACCGGCTTGCCGGTTCGTGCCGTGGCCGACGCCGCCTCGGCGATCTTGCCGACCATCGCGGTACGGGCCAGCAGCCCGGTCAGCTTGTCGAAATGGGTCTCGTTGAAAACGTAATCGGCCGATTCGTCGATGCCGGCGAAGAACGACATGGCTGCAATCGACGCAGCGAGCGCGCAAAGCGCGGCGATGACCGCGCTGGCAACTTCCGTGGGCATGCCGCCGATGTTGTCGCCAAGGGCGAACTTCAGCCCCCACATGCCCAATGTGAAACTGCCCAACCCCGAACTGGCGATGGTGACGAGCCGAAACAGCGGGCTTCGACGGGGATTCCTGACGGCAGGCATGCGTGACTTTCCTAACTTGCGTGGCATCACTACCGATTCGCTCGTTAAGATCGCTTGCGGCGATTGTCTACAATTTTAATTTGGGCAAGAATTTTCACCCCGCCGCAAGTCTTCCCATAAGCGCAAAAGACGCTGCAAAAGCATGAATAGGTACATGGGGCTTGCCGGAAATCGAATCCGATTTCCGGATACTACTCGCGGCCACCGTCCATCTGCTTGAGCTCGTCCAGCGTCGGCATCGAGACGATGTGATAGCCCGAATCAACGTAATGGATCTCGCCGGTGACGCCCGACGACAGGTCCGACAGCAGGTACAGCGCCGAACCGCCAACCTCGTCGAGGGTCACGGTACGCCGCAGCGGCGAGTTGCGCTGCTGGTAGGAGAACATGTGGCGGGCATCCGAGATGCCAGCACCTGCCAGCGTGCGCACCGGGCCGGCCGAGATGCCGTTGATGCGGATGCCGCGCGGGCCGTAATCGTTGGCAAGATACCGGACACTGGCCTCGAGGCCTGCCTTGGCGACGCCCATGACGTTGTAGTTGGGCATGACGCGCACCGATCCGGCATAGGTCAGGGTGATCATCGAGCCGCCGTCGTTCATCAGGGCCGCAGCGTGCTTGGCGACTTCGGTGAATGAGAAGCACGAGATCACCATGGTGCGCACGAAATTTTCGCGCGTGGTGTCGGCGTAGAGGCCCTTCAGCTCGTTCTTGTCGGAGAAGCCGATGGCGTGGACCAGGAAGTCGATGCCGCCCCACTTTTCCCTGAGCGTCTCGAAGGCGGCAGCCACCGAGGCGCTGTCCTCGACGTCGCAGGGCACCAGGATCTCCGCGCCGACCTTCTCGGCCAGCGGCTTGACGCGGCGGCCAAAGGCCTCGCCCTGATAGGTGAAGGCAAGCTCGGCGCCGTGCTGGGCGAGCTTCTGCGCGATACCCCAGGCAATGGAGTGGTCGTTCGCGACGCCCATGATGAGCCCGCGCTTGCCCTTCATCAATCCATCCATGTCGGTGTCCCTATGCGGAGAGGCGCTGGAAAACGAGCGTGGCGTTGGTGCCGCCGAAGCCGAAGGAATTGGACAGCACCGTGTCGATCTTGGCGTTGTCGATGCGCTTGCGCACGATCGGCATGCCTTCGAATTCCGGGTCGAGCTCCTCGATATGAGCGCTCTCGCCGATGAAGCCGCCCTGCATCATCAGGATCGAGTAGATCGATTCCTGCACGCCGGCCGCACCCAGGGAGTGGCCGGTCAGCGACTTGGTCGAGGTGATGTTGGGGAGCTTGTCTGCAAAGACTTCGCGGATCGCGCCCATTTCCTTCGAATCGCCCACCGGCGTCGAAGTACCGTGGGTGTTGATGTAGTCGACCGGACCCTTCACCGTCGACAGCGCCTGGCGCATGCAGCGCATGGCGCCTTCGCCCGACGGCGCGACCATGTCGTAGCCGTCTGATGTCGCACCGTAGCCGACCAGTTCGCAATAGATCCTGGCGCCGCGCGCCTTGGCGTGTTCGAGCTCCTCGAGCACCAGCACGCCCGCGCCGCCGGCGATGACGAAGCCGTCGCGGTTGGCGTCATAGGCGCGCGAGGCGACCGAGGCGCGGTCGTTGTACTTGGACGACATGGCGCCCATGGCGTCGAACAGGTTCGACATGGTCCAGTCGAGGTCCTCGTGGCCGCCGGCGAACATGACGTCCTGCTTGCCCCACTGGATCATCTCGGCGGCGTTGCCGATGCAATGCGCCGAGGTCGAGCAGGCCGACGAGATCGAATAATTGACGCCGTGGATCTTGAACCAGGTGGCGAGCGTTGCCGATGCGGTCGAAGACATCGCCTTCGGCACGGCGAACGGCCCGATGCGCTTGGGGCTGTTGTTCTTGAGCGTGATCTCTGCGGCTTCGACGATGGTGCGGGTCGAAGGACCGCCCGAACCCATGATGATGCCGGTGCGTTCGTTGCCGGAAATGACGTTCTCTTCGAGACCGCTGTCGGCGATCGCCTGCTTCATGGCGACATGGTTCCACATGCCGCCCTGCGACAGGAAGCGCGCGGCGCGACGGTCGACAAGTTCGGTCGTGTCGAGATTCGGCGCGCCCCACACCTGGCACTTGAAGCCATGTTCGGCAAAGGATTCGGAAAAGCTGATGCCGGACTTGGCGTCACGCAGCGAAGCCTGAACCTCGGAGGCGTTGTTGCCGATGGACGATACGATGCCAAGGCCAGTTACGACGACACGTCTCATGAGAATCTCCGGTCCAGTGTATGGGGCCGATCAGACGGCCGAGGCTTCCTGCTTCGAGAGCCCGACCTTCAGGTCGGTAGCCTTGTAGATAGGTTCGCCGTCAGCCTTCAGCCAGCCATCGGCGATGCCGAGCACCAGGCGGCCGCGCATGACGCGCTTGAAGTCGATGCCGTATTCGACTTTCTTCACCGAAGGCGTGACCATGCCCTTGAACTTCACCTCGCCGGTGGAGAGCGCCATGCCCTTGCCGGACTCGCCGAGCCAGCCGAGGAAGAAGCCGGTCAGCTGCCACATGGCGTCGAGGCCGAGGCAGCCGGGCATGATGGGATTGCCGATGAAATGGCAGGGGAAGAACCAAAGGTCCGGCTTGATGTCGAATTCGGCGCGGACGAAGCCCTTGTCGAACTCGCCGCCGGTCTCGCTGATCTCGGTGATGCGATCGAACATCAGCATCGGCGGGGCCGGCAGCTGGGCATTGCCGGGTCCGAACAGCTCGCCGCGGGCACATGCCAGCAATTCTTCGTAGCCGTAGCTGGATTTCTGATCGGCCATGAACACCTTCCCCGTAATAGTTCTCGGGCGGTGCCACGCCCTTCTTGTGTGCTCTCACTAGCACAGACTGTTTGCAGCCGGAAACCGGCGTTTGCGATTAACGTGCCCGTCCGCCTGGGTCAATGCGCGCTATTGATCGCATTTGAACGACAGAATATATGTCAGGCATAGCTTGCCGGCGTTCCATTCGGATTTGAGAGCGCCTGGCGGATATTATTGAGGCGAAGGCCAACTTCGACGAGGCAAACCGAGTGGATTCCCGCAAGGCCAGTATTGCTGTGGAAGCGCGTGTCCGCGACGCGGGGCTGAGGCCCACGCGGCAGCGCATCGCGTTGGCCGAACTCCTGTTCGCAAAGGGCGATCGCCATCTCTCGGCGGAGGAGCTGCACGAAGAGGCGCTGGGCGCCGGCGTGCCGGTGTCGCTGGCGACCGTCTACAACGCGCTGCACCAGTTCACCGAGTCCGGGCTGCTGCGTATTCTCGCGGTCGAAGGTTCGAAGACCTATTTCGACACCAACACCTCCGACCACCACCACTTCTTCATCGAAGGCGAAAACCGCGTGTTCGATATCGAATCGGGCCCGGTCACGGTCACCAACCTGCCGGAGCCTCCGGAAGGCATGGAAATCGCCAATGTCGATATCGTGGTGAGGCTCAGGCCCAAGCGCCAAGCCTGAGGTCGGCGATCCCGGCTGCGGCAGCCGGGAAGATAACTCAGTTCTCGATGCTTTCGCCGGGATATGCACCCCAGACCTGCGACTGGTTGAGCCAGCCGCTCGTGCCGGCAAAGGTCATCTCGCACCATTCGCCGTTGCACTGCTTGATCGAGCCGATCACGCCTGGGTCGATGACGGCGACGGTGCGCGCGCCCTGTTCGGGTTTGGCCAGCAGGTTGAGCTGTGCCGGCTTGCCGCGCTGCCAGGGAGCCGTCATCGCCGTGCGGTGGCCCGACAGCAGCGACTGGTTGATCCAGCCCTCGGCACCTTCCGAGTCGCGCACGCGGCGCCAGTTGTCATATTCCTGGATGATTTCCATCGGCAGGCCCGGCTTGAGATAAAGCCAGTCGACCGGATAGTTGACGCCGGGGCCGATGCGCGAATTGACCTTGCCGGATTTCAGGCTGACGAATCGCGGCAGCGGCAGCCCGCTCGGGCCGAGCCTGACGTCCTGGGCCGCCACGGCGGGGCCGACCAGACCGGCATTCGGCGAAACGAAAGCAATGCCGATCAGTGCTGCGCTGACGGCCAGGCGGAGCGACGCGAAACCAGACACTTCCGTAACCTCTGTTTGAACCTGGTGTCCTTTTGGCGGGCACCCTTTTTCTTTGTCTTCGGCGGCACTGCTTGTTACACAGATTACCGCTCAGTGATCGGTTCCCAGTTTCGCCGGTCTTGGTTAAAGAGGTCTCAACGAGATCTTCGTCGAGGATAGAATGGCCGGTCGAAAAAAGCCTCTCGTCGTCATTACGCGCAAGCTGCCCGACCAGGTCGAGACGCGCATGCGCGAATTGTTCGACGCGCGCCTCAATGTCGACGACCGACCGATGACCCAGCCGGAGCTGGTGGCGGCGGTCAAGGAGGCCGACGTGCTGGTGCCGACGGTCACTGACACCATCGACGCAGCCCTGATCGAGCAGGCCGGGCCTAACCTCAAGCTGATCGCCAATTTCGGCAATGGCGTCGACAAGATCGATGTCACCGTTGCCGCGAAACGCGGCATCACCGTCACCAACACGCCGAATGTTTTGACCGAAGACACGGCCGACATGGCGATGGCGCTGATGCTCGCCGTGCCGCGCCGGCTGACCGAGGGCGCGAGCGTTCTCACCGGCGACAAGAAATGGGCTGGCTGGTCGCCGACCTGGATGCTCGGCCGCCGCATCGGCGGCAAGCGTCTCGGCATCGTCGGCATGGGCCGCATCGGCACCGCCGTCGCCCGCCGCGCCAAGGCTTTCGGCCTATCGATCCACTATCACAACCGCCATCGCGTGCTGCAATCGGTCGAAGACGAGCTGGAGGCGACCTACTGGGAAAGCCTCGACCAGATGCTCGCCCGCATGGACATCATCTCGATCAACTGCCCGTCGACGCCGGCGACCTTCCATCTGCTGTCGGGGCGCCGGCTGGCGCTGATGCAGCCGCACGCCTACCTCGTCAACATCGCCCGTGGCGACATCATCGACGAGGATGCACTGGTCAAGATGCTGCAGGACGGCAAGCTTGCCGGTGCTGCCCTCGACGTCTTCGAGCATGAGCCGGCGGTCAACCACAAGCTGCTCAAGCTCGCCGCCAAGGGCAAGGTGGTGCTGATGCCGCATATGGGCTCGGCCACCATCGAAGGCCGTATCGACATGGGCGAGAAGGTCATCATCAACATTCGTGCCCATGTCGACGGGCATCGCCCGCCGGATAGGGTGCTGCCGCTCAGGACCTGATCAGCGAGGGCGCTGCACGTTCGCTGCGTCCTTCGAGGCTCGAAGGACGCACTGATGAATTCAGTCCGTCAGGTCCGAACCCCGAATCGTCACCTCGCCGTCAGCCCCGACCCGCACTTGCTGGCCTTCGAAGGCGCTGAACGCGTCGCGCGGCAACTTCACCGCCACCGGGGTCATCCAGCCCATCTCGCGCGCCACGATCAGCCCGAGCAGCAGGATGGCGTCGGGCGCGTGCAGCACCAGCGCCGCCGGCGCATGGCCGGCATGCACCAATTCCATCAGCACCGCCGACGCCGACGACGAGCCGATGGTGCCGGGCAGGAACAGCACTTTGCCGGCGATGCTCTCTCCGCATTCAGGATGGCGCACGTCGGCAATGCGTCCGGATTTCGGATCGACCCCACCCCAGAAGCTGATCGGCGCCGACAGGATCAGTGCCGGGCCTTCGCCCGCCTGGCCTGGTACCAGGATTGCGGCCTGGCTCATCGTTTGATCTCCGCAAACAGCGGCCTGCCGGCGACGGCGCTCTCGACGCAATCGGCGAGCGAGCCATAAAGCACGGCATAACCGGTATTGCCGGGCGCATAGTGGGCGAACTTGCCGGAGTTGGTCATCAGCACGCCGCCCGACCGGTCGGGCAGGATCGGCGTCACGACCACGCAGGTATCAGCGACGATGACCACGCCCAGGTCTTCCAGCACCTTGCGCCTGCCGTCGCGGTCGAGTTCGCCAAGAACATGCCGGCCGGTGCAGGCGTGGATCGGCACTGTGAGTCGCCGCCCTGACATCAGCCGCTCCAGCGCGTCGAATTCCGCCAGCGACAAGTGCGGGCTGCCGATGGCGACGGCGTCGATTCGGTCGGCGTTTTCAGCCGTCGACAGGCGCGCCTGCGCCTCGGCGACCATGTCCGGCGTGACGCGGATCACAGTTTCGGCATCCACGCCGCCCAGCGCCGTCTCGGCATCGGGTGCTTCCGGCGTCACGCCTGCGATGTGAAACAGCCCGACCGCGCCCGACGAGGCCGCGGCGGCACCGAATGCCTTGAGCGCGTCCTCGCCGGGATTCTTGGTCACACCCGTGACGACACCAACCGCGTCGCCGACTTCGCGGCCATAAAGGCTGCCCAGCACCGGCCAGGCGATCTCGGAAGCCATGAAGGTCCGGGGCAGGGCGGAGACGTCGAACACCAGCCTGGCCAGGCGATTTTCTGGCCGGTGCAGGCCATAGTCGGGCGCCCGGCCTGATATGGCGCAGGCGATGTCGAGGAAATCGCCGTAGCGGTTGGTGCGCGCGCCGAGGACCGAATTGCAGAATACCACCGCGTTCGATTCGCCCCAGGCGACATCGGTGCCCAAAGCCGGCCTGTGGCCGGCCTGATAGGGCGCGCAGGTCCAGCTCTGCTCGCAGCCGAGCTTTCGGTAGGCCTCCATCATCCGCCGCGCCATCGAGCGTTGCGGCTCTTCCAGGCGCACGCGCGAGCAGCCCATGAGGTCGAGCGCGCCGACATTGAGCGTCGAACGCACCCCTACCCGCGCGCCGCCTTCGACCAGTCTTTCTGCGAACAGCGTGCCCGAATCGCCATGGTAGAGCGCGCCGTCGATATGCGCCGAGGCGATCGGGAGCAGCCTGGGGGCGCCGAGCAGGGCGGCGCTTTCGGCGACGATGCGCATCGCCATCGCCGCACCATCGGTGCCATTGGCGATCCGCCGCTCGTCGGCTGTGAGTTCGAGGCTCAATTGAGCGTCTTCCGGTAGGTGATCGACGTCGGGCGGCCGTAACCTTCGTGTGCCGTGCGCTCGAATTCGACGAAACCCATCCGCTCGAAGGTCGCGTGGTTGGCTTCGAGCTCGATTCGGGTCTGCAGTTCGAGGGCAGGTTTGCCTTGCGCGACGGCATGGCGTTCGGCCGCCTGCATCAGCGCCCGGCCGATGCCCATCCCGCGGGCACTGTCATCGACCGCCAGCTTGCCGACATAAAAGGCGTCGGCGCGCTCGGCGGCGAAGATGCAGCCGGCGAGCCTGCCGTCCAGCGCGGCGATGAAACAGACCTCGTTGCTAGCCCTGTCGCGAAGGTTGGCCGGCGTCAACCGATGCGCCGAGGACGGCGGGTCGATGACACCGTCCATGTAGGCGAAGCAGCGCATGATCAGGTCGAGCAGTTCGGCCCAGGCCGAAAAATCCTCGGGGAGGCGGGTGACGATCAGGCCGGTCATCGTCAGGGCGCCTTGTAGCGGACCGTGTCGAACCGGGCGCCGAGCGCATCGTAGAGCAGCAGGCGGCCGACCAGCGGTTCGCCGATGCCGGTGATCAGCTTGATCGCCTCCATTGCCTGCAGCGTGCCGATGACGCCTGTCAGCGCGCCGAGCACGCCTGCCACCGCGCAGGAGGGCACAAGTCCCGCCGGCGGCGGTTCGGGAAACAGGTCGCGGTACGAGGGGTTTCGGCGTCCGTCGGCGCCGGACTCGAACGGCTTCAGCACGGTGATCGAGCCGTCGAAACGACCGACCGCGGCATGCACCAGCGGCCGTTTCACCTCCGCGCTGGCGTCGGCCACGGCGTAGCGTGTCTCGAAATTGTCGGAACCGTCGATGACCATGTCATAACCGGCGATCAGATCCGCCGCATTGTCGGGCGTCAGCCTGAGCTTGTGCAGTTCGACTGTCACATGCGGGTTGATGCGCAGGATCGCGGTCCTTGCGCTTTCGGCCTTGGAGATGCCGATCGACTGGGTGTCGTGGATCACCTGGCGCTGCAGGTTGGACAACGAGACATGATCGTCGTCGACGATGCCGAGCGTGCCGACGCCTGCCGCCGCCAGATATTCAAGAACCGGCGCGCCGAGCCCGCCGGCGCCGATCACCAGCACGCGGGCGCGCTTCAGCTTCTGCTGGCCCGGGCCGCCGATCTCCGGCAGCACGATGTGGCGGGCGTAGCGTTCGAGTTCTTCTGAAGAGAGCGGGGCTGACTGGTTCATGACGCAACCATATCGCCGCGAGTCCTGCTTGTCAGTCCGGTAGCGGTACGATCTATAGGTCCATGCCGTCGGGACCGACTGTCGCTCGAACGCTGCCGTGGTCGACAGTCAGGAACTGCGCCCGCCCAGCGAGGCTCGAAAAAAGGCTGGCTTCGGTGCCGGTCATGAAGGCCTGGCAGTTGAGCTCCTCGAGGATTTCGAACAGCGCCGCGCGGCGTCCGGCGTCGAGATGGGCGGCGATCTCGTCGAGCAGCAGGATGGGGGCTGCGCCCGCCATCTCGCCGGTCAGGCGTGCATGCGAGATGACGATGCCGACCAGCAGTGCCTTCTGCTCGCCGGTCGAGCACAGTTCGGCCGGCATCGATTTAGGCCGATGACGGACCAGGAGGTCGGAGCGATGTGGGCCTTCCAGCGTGCGCCCCGCCGCACGGTCGCGGTCGCGGCCGCTGGCGAGCGCCTGGCGGAAGCGCTCTTCCAGTTCCACCGCCGGCATGTTGCCGATGCTTTCCTCCAGCGTTCCGGAAAGCGCCAGCTCGGCTTGCGGGAAGGGACCGGTCTCGGGCATGCGGCCGATCATGGCGGTAAGCAGCCGCACCATCTCGACGCGGGCGGCGGCGATAGCCGCACCGGTCTCGGCCATCTGGATCTCGATCGCATCGAACCAGGCGTTGTCGCGGCGGTCCTCTGAAAGCAGCCGGTTGCGGCCGCGCATCGCCTTTTCGTAGTCGAGCGCGCGCTGGCCGTGTGCCGGGTCGATGGCCAGCACCAGCCGGTCGAGGAAGCGCCTGCGGTCGCCGGTCGGCCCGGTGAACAGCGCATCCATCGACGGCGTCAGCCAGACCACGCGCAGCCAGTCGAGCATCTCGTCGGCCGACTTTGCATTGGCGCCGTTGATGCGCACGCGCCGGCCAGCTTCGTTGGCGGCTTCCGGTGCGGTGCCTGTGCCGATCTCGACATCGCCGAACGATCCTTCGATGCCGGCATGCACGGCAAAGCCGCCGGCACTGCCTTCGCGCGCCACGTCGGGATAGGGCGCACGGCGCAGCCCGCGCCCAGGCGTCAGAAACGAAATCGCCTCGAGCAGGTTGGTCTTGCCGGCGCCGTTGTCGCCGGTGAACACCACGGCACCAGGCCTGAGGTCGAGCGCAAGCGAGGTGTAGTTGCGGAAATCCGTAAGCATGAGCTTACGGATATGCGTCGAGGGGGTGCGTTTTCGCTCGCCCCCCGGTTCCTGGTCTGGCACGGGCGTCGGGGCGCTACACGCGCATCGGCATCAGCACGTAGAGAGCGTTCTCGTCGGCTGTGTCGTGGATGAGCGTGGGGGAGCCGGCATCGGCCAGCATGAAGCGCGCTTCGCTGCCCGAGAGCTGGGCGGCGACGTCGAGCAGGTACTTGGCGTTGAAGCCGATCTCGATCGGGTCCGACGAGTAGTCGGCGGCGAGTTCTTCGGTCGCGCTGCCCGAATCGGGGTTGTTGACGGCAAGTGTCACCTGGCCGTCGGCGATCGTCAGCTTCACCGCGCGGCCGCGCTCGGACGAGATCGTCGAGACGCGGTCGACGGCCGCGGCAAAGCTCTGCCGGTCGATGATCAGCTGCTTGTCGTTGCCGCTCGGAATGACGCGCTGGTAGTCGGGGAAGGTGCCGTCGATCAGCTTCGAGGTCAGGATCACGCCGCCGATGGTCAGGCGGATCTTGGTATCGGAAAGCTCGGTCGTCACCGCCACGTCGGGCGTGTCCATCAGCTTCTGCAACTCGCTGACCGTCTTGCGCGGGATGATGATGCCCGGCATGCCTTCCGATCCGGCCGGCGCCTCGACCTCGGCACGGGCGAGGCGGTGGCCGTCGGTGGCAACCGCACGCAGCATCAGCTTGCCGCCGCTCTCATGCGTGTGCAGGTAAATGCCGTTGAGGTAGTAGCGCGTCTCTTCGGTCGAGATGGCAAACTGCGTCTTGTCGATCAGGCCCTTCAGCGCCTGGGCGTCGAGCCGGAAGATATGCGAGAAGGTGCCGGCCGAAAGCTCCGGGAAGTCCGACTGCGGCAGGCACTGCAGCCGGAAGCTCGAACGGCCCGACACCACCGACATGGCGTTGCCGTCTTCGTCGGTCCTCAGCATCACTTCGGCACCGTCGGGCAGCTTGCGCACGATGTCGTAGAGCAGGTGGGCGGGTACGGTGGTCGCACCGCCTTGCTCGATATTTGCCGGCGTAGCTTCCGAGATCTCGAGGTCGAGGTCGGTGGCCTTGAGTTCGAGGCTTGCGCCGTTGGCCTGCAGCAGCACGTTGGAAAGAATCGGGATCGTGTTTCGCCGCTCCACCACGCGGTGCACGTGGTTCAGCGACTTCAACAGGTTGGAGCGTTCCAGGATAACACGCATGACGAAACAGGCTCGCTTATTTGAAGGTGCGGGCTCACGGGCTCGAATGCGCCCGGGAAAGCCCGCAACACGATCGGAATTGCGCCGAGTCTGACAGTAAAAACTATGGAAAGGCAAGCCCGCGCAGCCATTCCAGGGCGGTTGCGCGGGCGTTCTGGGGATAAGTGGCGGACGTCGATCGGTCGCCGCCGCCACCGAGCCGTCAGGCCTGGTCGTTGATCAGCCTTCTCAGCAGCTCGAGTTCCTGCGCCAGCGTGTTGTCGCCACCCGAGAGGTCCTCGATCTTGCGCACGGCGTGCAGCACGGTTGTGTGGTCGCGGCCGCCGAAACGCCTGCCGATCTCGGGCAGCGAGCGCGGCGTCATCACCTTCGACAGATACATGGCGATCTGGCGCGGCTTGACGATGGTGCGGGTGCGGCGGTTCGAAAGGAGCTCCGTCTTCGACACGTTGTAGTGGCGCGCGACGACGCGCTGGATGTCTTCGATACGCACGCGCTTGGGCTCGCCCGAGCGATAGATATGGCCGAGGATCTCGTCGATCCGCTCGATCGACAGCTGCGGTTCGAACGACTGGCGGAAGATCAGCTGGTTGAAGGCGCCTTCCAGCTCGCGGCCGCTGCCGGTGACCGTGCGGGCGACATGGGCGAGGATCTCCTCGTCGATGGCAAGGTTCGGGTCTTCGTTCTTGGCGCCGGCAAAGCGCATCTTGAGCATGCCCAGGCGCATGCCGAAGTCCGGCGCCGACATCTCGAGCGCCACGCCGCCATTGAGGCGTGAGCGGACGCGGGGTTCGAGCGATTCCAGTTCTGCCGGCGGGCGGTCGGCTGCCACCACGACCTGCTTGGCCGAGTCGAGCAGCATGTTGATGAGATGGCAGAACTCGTGCTGGATCGACTTGCCCTGCAGGAACTGCATGTCGTCGATGATCAGCAGGTCGATGTCGCGCAGCTGTTCCTTGAGCGTCAGCGCGTTGTTGTCGCGGATCGCGGTCGCGAAACGCCACATGAAGTATTCGGCCGTCAGGTAGACGACACGCGACTTCGGGTTCTGGCGCAGCGACTCGGCGGCGATCGCCTGGAGCAGGTGCGTCTTTCCGAGACCGACGGTGGCGTGGAGGAACAGCGGGTTGAAGCGCGAGTTCGATTCCGCCACCGCACGGGCGGCGGCCAGCGCCACGCGATTGGACGGACCTTCGACGAAGGACTGGAACGTGTAGCGCGGGTCGAGCGGCGAGCCGAGAACGCTCTGCTTGAACTCCGCATCCGCCGTGCCGTTGCGGGCAGGGGCGGGGCGTTCGGTGCGTCCGGCAGCCACGGTGCTGGTGGCCAGGGCCGTCTGAGCCTGGCGCACCGGCTTGCGCAGTGCTGCGGCCTCGGCTTCGACGCCGGGACGCATCTGGCGGGTGGCCGTACGGATGATGATTTCGAGCTTCAGGAGCTCGGGTTCTTCCTGCCGCCAAAGCTCGGAAATCAGATCCAGATAGTGGCTGTTGATCCAGGAACGCAGGAAGGCCGTCGGCACCGAAAGGCGCACCACGCCCTTCGAAGTCTCGGCAAGCTTCATGCGGCCGAACCAGCTCGAGAATACTTCGCTGCCCAGGCGAACCTGCAGCTGCGTCTTGACCCGGTCAAAATTCTTCTCTGCGGCGCTGGTTGCTGCCACTTCGTTCCCCTCGATCAGTTCGCCGGTAAAAAGAAAGCCCGCATTTGCTTCCCTTTCGATGCCGCTTTGCATGTCGCAATCCCTAACCTTCGGTCCTCGTTGCCGTATGGGGATGCGCCGCTCGCATCTCCACCGGTATGTTCATTCGGGATGCTGCCGTTTCCGGCGAGGCCCCGTATCGCCTTCCTCGGCGCCGTCAGGCGCTTTCGGAAGGCTGGTGCTGCGGGGGCAGCAGCACCAGGCAAATGCGTAGCCCTCCGGCGAAATCGCCGGTGCATTGCAAAGTCACCATGCCGTGTATCCCCACACGCCCCAAGTATAACTCGAAGTGAGCACGCCTCCCCCGATCGCGGATTCCATCCACGCCGAGAACGCCGCCGATTTTTAGGCTTGGCAGAGGGCTTGGTGCCCGTCCCTTCGATGAAAAGACCTTACAAAAATCGCTGTGGACAGGGCAAGGCCGAGTCTAACGCGTTTTTAATGAATCTGCTTAGCCCCCGCCCGGATTCAAAGCCCGTTTGTGTCCCTCGCGCGGCCAAAGCCTTTGTGATTCAAACCCTTTTCCGGGGATCGAAAAAAACCGGGCCCTGTTGGAAAAAATTATAAAAGAATCCGCTTGACACCAACTTGTCCCCCAAGCCCCGTGGGTGACGTGAACAAGCTGTGGATGACCGTTCACAACTCTATGAATTTACAGGAGAATTTCTGCCAGGGTGAGTCTGCGGGGGAGGCCGCTTGCTGCAGTTGTACTTATGAGAATAGCCGCATATGCCGGCAAAGAACTTGGTGCCCCAAGGGTATGCTCGCACGGCCATTGCGGACTGCTTTTCCGGCCGTTTTCGGACAAAAGAAAAACCCGGCTGGTGAGGCCGGGTTGATCAGAAATCCAATTGCTTGCAGGGCTTAGGCGGAAAGCGCCTTGAGCCGCTGAGCCAGACGCGAAACCTTGCGCGAGGCGGTGTTCTTGTGGACCACGCCCTTGCTGGCGGCGCGCATCAATTCCGGCTGAGCGGCGTTGAAGGCGGCTTCTGCCTTTGCCTTGTCGCCCGAGGCCAGTGCCTCTTCGACCTGGCGGATATAGGTCCGGACGCGCGAACGGCGGTTCTTGTTGACCGCGGTGCGGGCGGCAATCTTGCGGGTAGCCTTCTTGGCCGAGGAGGTATTGGCCATGGTGCCTCTCTTTGATCTATGGTGGGCGCGAGCAGCTTCCCGCAAAGCGCAGAAATCATTCGGGCGTCCCTAGGGGCGCCTCGGTTGGTGCGGCTTATAGTTCAGCTTACTCCCAACGTCAACGCGATTCCGGTCAGCGGTTGCGGAAATTCGCAGTCCTCTTCTCCGCAAAAGCCGCCATGCCTTCCTTCTGATCTTCGAGTGCGAACATCGAATGGAACAGGCGGCGCTCGAAGCGCAGCCCTTCCGAAAGCGTCACTTCATAGGAGCGATTGACGGCCTCCTTGCACATCATGACCGCCGGCAACGAGAAATCGGCGATCTTGGCCGCCGCCTTCATTGCCTCTTCCATGAGGTCTGCCGCCGGCACGACGCGCGATACCAGACCCGAGCGCTCGGCTTCGGCCGCATCCATCATCCGGCCGGTCAGGCACATGTCCATTGCCTTGGACTTGCCGACGAAGCGGGTGAGTCGCTGCGAGCCGCCCATGCCCGGCATGACGCCGAGGGTGATCTCGGGCTGGCCGAACTTGGCCGAGTCGGCGGCGATGATGAAGTCGCACATCATGGCGAGCTCGCAGCCGCCGCCCAGCGCATAGCCCGCGACAGCCGCGATCATCGGCTTGCGGTTGCGGGTGAAGGCTTCCCAGCCGGAGAAGAAATCCTCGAGATAGGCCTCGACATAGGTCTTGGCCTGCATCTCCTTGATGTCGGCACCGGCGGCGAATGCCTTTTCCGAGCCGGTGATGATTATGGCGCCGATGCCGTGGTCGGCCTCGAAGGCTGCGGTGGCGGCCAGCAGTTCGCCGAGCACCTGCGAATTCAGCGCATTGAGCGCCTTCGGTCGATTGAGCGTGATCAGCCCGACCTTGCCGCGTGTTTCCACGATGATCGTTTCATAGGCCATCTCAGGCTCTCCCTGTCTCGCAGCACCACCAATGAGACTTGATCTAGCTTAGCGCTGGCACTGGCGGCAATAGAAGGTTGACCGCCCACTCTGCACTATGCGCTCGACATGGCCGGCACAGCCGGTGTGCGGGCACGGTTCGCCCTCGCGGTCATAGACGGAGAACGAGTGCTGGAAGTACCCCAGCGAGCCGTCGGTGTGGACATAGTCGCGCAACGAGGAGCCGCCCGCCGCGATCGCATCGGCAATCACCTCGCGCACGCTGGCGGCGAGCAGCGCAGCACGTTCGCGTGCCACCTTGCCCTTGCCGGCGAGCGTGCCGGCAGCGCGCAGTGGCGACAGGCCGGCGCGCCAGAGAGCTTCGGAGACATAGATATTGCCGAGCCCGGCGATCAGGCGCTGATCGAGCAGCGCCGCCTTGAGCGGCGTCTTTTTGCCTTCGAACAAGCCGCCCAGCAATTCGCCGTCGAGCGTGTTGCCGGTCGGCTCGACCCCGAGGCCGGACAGCATCGGATGCTCGGCGCCGTTGCGCTCGGCAAACAGCATGAAGCCGAAACGCCGGGGATCGTTGAAGACGACGCGCGCCGGGGCGCCTCTTTGATCTGCGACGTGGAAGACGACGTGATCGTGCGCTTCCGACTTCGATCGTTCGTGGTGGAACTGGCCCGGCGTCGTTCCATCCTCGTCGGTTTCGACGCGGAACGAGCCGGACATGCCGAGATGGCAGATCAGCAGCGGGGCATCCTCGACATCGGCGAGCAGATATTTGGCGCGGCGGCCGAGCGAGGTGATCTTCTTGCCCGCAAGGCGTTCGCCGAAATGTTCGGGGAAGGGGTAGCGCAGATTCGGCCGGCGCGTTTCGACCCGTTCGATGCGCGCGCCTTCGAGCACCGGCTGCAGTCCGCGCCGGACGGTTTCGACTTCGGGCAATTCAGGCATGGGTGGCGATCGTTTCGAGGAAGGAGGTGCCGTGGCGCCCACGTGGCAGGCCGAGATGCTCGGCCACCGTCTCGCCGATGTCGGCGAATGTCGGCCTGAGGCCGATATCGCCGCCGCGAAGGCCCTGCACAACACCGATCACCGGGATGCGTTCGCGGGTGTGGTCGGTGCCGCGCCAGCTTGGGTCGTTGCCGTGGTCGGCGGTCAGGATCAGCAGGTCGCCCGGTTTCAGCCGTGCGAACGCTTCCGGCAGGCGCCCGTCGAAGGCTTCCAGGGCAGCCGCATAACCCGGCACGTCGCGGCGATGACCGAATTCGGTGTCGAAATCGACGAAGTTGGCGAAGACGAGATCGCCGTCGCCGGTATCGTCCATGGCGCCGAGTGCTGCGTCGAACATCGCCATGTTGCCGACGCCCTTGCGGATTTCGCTGATGCCGCGATGGGCGAAGATGTCGCCGATCTTGCCGACGGCGATGACCTTGCTGCCACGCCCGGTGAGCCTGTCGAGCAGCGTCGCCTCCGGCGGTGGCGTGGCATAGTCCTTGCGGTTCGGCGTACGCTCGAACGTCTCCCTGCTTTCGCCGACGAAGGGGCGGGCGATGACGCGGCCGATGTTCAGCGGGTCGACGAGCCGGCGGACGGTCTTGCAGAGCGCATAGAGCCGCTCGAGCCCGAAGTGCTCTTCGTGCGCGGCGATCTGCAGCACGGAATCCACCGATGTGTAGCAGATAGGCTTGCCGGTGCGGACGTGTTCCTCGCCGAAGCGCTCGATGATCTCGATGCCCGAGGCGTGGCAATCGCCAAGGATGCCCGGCACGTTGCCTTCGCGGGTGATGGCTTCGGTCAGCGATGCCGGGAAGGCCGGCACGGTCAGTGGAAAATAGCCCCAGGCGAAGGTGACCGGCACCGCGGCGATCTCCCAATGGCCCGACGGCGTGTCCTTGCCGCTCGAAATCTCCTGGGCGGCGCCATGGAAGGCGCCGGCGCGCAGCTTGGCGTTCGCTTCGAATTCAAAGCCGGTTGCCAGCCTTGCCGCGCGGCCGAGCCCGAGTGCCGTCATGTTCGGAAGGTCGAGCGGACCTGAGCGCAGACCTTCGCGATTGCCGCGGCCCTCGGCGCAGGCGGCTGCTATGTGGCCGAAGGTATCGGACCCGACATCGCCGAAACGTTCGGCGTCGGCCGCGCCGCCAATGCCGAAGGAATCCAGGACGAACAGGAATGCACGCGCCATCTATGAAGGGCTCTCGGTTGCCAGCTTGCCGCACAGACATAGGATCAGTCGCGGTCGTTGGCAATTATCCGGCAAATGGCAACTGACGAGAGCAGATGGACCGGCTACCTAGATTTCGCAACCTGTGCAGGGGATCGTCTGGCTCATGCGCGGCCGCAGATAATAGGTCTCGTCCATCGTGATCGGATCGATTGCGGCAGCGAGGCCAAGCACGGGCTTGCTTTCGGCGGCCCAGGTGATCATCGGCTTGTAGTCGAGTTCGCTGACGACCCGGATCAGGAAAGCGCCCTTGGTCTTGAGGGCGTCGGGCACGGTCGTCACCGTGTCCTTGACGACGTCCGGCTTGCCGACGCCGTCGACGTATTTGCGCGACCAGACCACCAGCACTTGGGGCGACGCTTCGTCGGTGACCTGGATTGCCGTGATGAAGATCTTGCCGGTGCTGCGGTTGTAGGGCTGCAGGATCGACTCGGCAATCTTCATCACCGCGTCCACTTCGGTTGCCTTGATCGTCTGCTGTTGCGTGATGAGATCGGCGACCATCGAGCCGGCCCGGCTGACTTTCTTGTTCGTCTCGATCGCCTGGGAGACCTCCATGGTCACGAAATACAGCGACAACAGGAGAGGGACGACGAAGGCGAATTCGACCGCGGCGATACCGCGCCGGTCGCAAATCAGGGCATATGCGTATGATCGCAATTGCTTCAGCATCGATTGTGCCCCCCGCCACGCCGACATCCCAAGACTTTCCGCTAGCTGCGGCCGTAACTGGCCGTTTCGATCAATCATTGAACGGTTCGTTCTGCCAGATGGCAGACGCAAACTGCAGCGTATAGCCACCGTTCAGGTTCGACATGGACGCCCGCATGAAGTCGGTGATGACTGGCCATTTGTAAAAAACGCGCAGCATGTTCTTGGTGCCGGCTGGTCCAGGCGTGACACTAATGCCGGTCGTGTCGATCTCCCGGCCAGTCAGCCTGAGCTTCACGTCGGCCGCAGCAGCAAAAGTTGGATAGCTGCGCAGGTCAACGATCAGATTGGGGCACCCGTCGGCGACGATGACCTCAAGACGCTCACAGATCTTGCCTTCCAGCCAATCTTTGGTGACGTCCTTGCTCTTGACCTGTCCAGTGCGCAACTGGCGGGCGACATCGTCGACTGCGTTAGAAAGTACCTGCTGGCCGGCGAATGAAATGCAACTCTCGAGGATCGCAAAGACCAGCAGCGAGAAAGGTATCACCAGCATGACGAACTCGATCGCCGTGCTGCCGCTGCGGTCGCGCGCAAAACCTGCGAACAATCCTCGCCGGCGCGCCTTCGTCTTGTCATGCACTGCAGACGCTGTGTCGCTCATGTCCCGACCGCCTTCTCATTCCGGGCGGACAATAGTGCAAAGCCGTTGAGGTCCCGTTTTGATGTTCGGGAAAATAGCAGGCAAAATCTTTACCCAAGGCTAACCTTGTCCGGTACGTCCTGCGGGTCCCACGCTTACTGGGAAGCGTTCATCTCGCTTTCGGACATCCGCTCGGCGTCGCTCTTGTAGGAGCTCTCGCAATAGGGCGTGCAAGAGAGCGTCTGTATCTCGGAGCGGCGGTAGATCCGTACGGAAGAGGCGTCGTGACGTATGACGGTCACCTGTTCGTCGACGATGGGCGTGCCGTCCGCATCGAGCACCACGAGGTTGGTGACGCCAAAACCCTTGCCGGTCAACACTAGGGTCGAAGCGTCTTGGACCGAGGCGTCGGCGATGGACGAGTTGCCGACCACGATGGTGTCGGCAGGGCGGGCGAGTCGCACGATCTTGGCCTGGTTCATCGTCACTTCGATGCCGCCACCCGCATGGGCCGGCACAGCGGCGGCGGCCATCGCTATCGCAACTGCGCACGCTCCCGGAAAGAAAGCTTTCGGCCTTGTCATCGCTGCCCCTCGATCACTGTCAGTATCGACTGATCAACGGAAGATGAACGCTTTTGGTGAACCAACAGTTAAGCCGTCTGACTGGTGGCAACCGGTGCGCGAGCAGCGCCGCTAAGGAAGTGCCATGCAGCCCCCCAAACGCCTCGCGGGCAGCGGTTCCCAGCTGAAGACAAAAGGCCAGCCCAGCTTAGCCTGTAGTTAACCACACGATGGCAATGGCCGGCTAAAGGTTTCGGTAAGGCTGTTTCTTAAGCCGTTTGAAAGAGCTCCCCGCTAGGTTGCACTCATCCGATCGACGACAAAGAAATGTTGACGGAAGTGCTGTAACAAACGGAGTAAGGAGCTCTCCAATGTCCAATCTCATCGCACGCTTTGTGAAGGACGAATCCGGCGCGACCGCCATCGAATACGGTCTGATCGCCGCCCTTATCGCAGTTGCCATCATTGCCGGCGCCGGCTTGGTTGGCAGCGCGCTCGACACCAAGTTCAGGGGTGTCGCGACGGCAATCGAAAACGCCCCTGTGGCTCCGTGATAGGCGGCTCTACGCCAAAAATCACGTAGACAAAAAGCGAAAGGCTGCTCAAGGGCGGCCTTTTTCTTTTTGAGAATAGGCCCAGCCTTCACCCAAGATTAATGTCAATTCTCTAAGTTAGATCTTGGTTCAACCTATCAGGTATGTGGCGATGCTTGAAGCACTGATCTTTGTCGTGTTCCCGTTCTGCATGGTCTACTCGGCCGTATCCGACACCATGTCGATGACCATCGCCAACCGTGTGCCGCTACTCCTACTTGGCGTCTTCCTTGTCGTCGCGCCGCTGACCGGCATGGCCTGGGCCGACATCGGCATGCATCTTGCTGCAGGCGCCTTGCTTCTTACCGTCACCTTCGCGCTGTTCGCACTCGGCGGCATGGGCGGCGGTGACGCCAAGCTCATCGCCGCGTCCGCCGTTTGGATGGGGTTCGGCATGCCGTTGATGCAGTACCTGCTTACCTCCGCTGTATTTGGCGGGATGCTGACGCTCGCGATCCTGACCTTCCGCAGTTCCGCTCTTTCCCACATCACCAGCCAGAACATGTTCCTCAGGAATTTCTCCAAAGATGCCGGCGGCGTGCCCTACGGCATTGCGCTCGGCATAGGTGGCCTGATCACCTATCCGAGTTCACCCCTGATGGTCTGGGCGCTGGAGCGGCTGACTGCCCAATGATCTCCACGCCTGCAGGCGTAAGGTATCGTTAATCATATATATAAGCATCGCGTTAACCATAATTTGACGATTGGCTATGCAAAGTCCGACTTGGCTTGATGGGTTGCCGGGGCGAGGTTCGGACAATGGCTGCATCGCGACTAATGATACTTGGCGTAGCGGTCGCCGCCGCGGGTGGCGCTGGTTTCGTCGCCAAGAATATGTCTGCTCCACCTCCTCAGGAGGTCATCGTCGAATCCGGGCCGCAACAGCCGCAACTCGCGCTCACCGACGTGCTGGTGCTCACCGGCGACGTGCCGATGGGCGGTGTTGTGGAGGGCAACATCGGCTGGCAGCCTTGGCCGAGCGACGCGATAAATCCCAATTTCATCACGCGCAGCGCCGAGCCTGAAGCGCTGGAAAAATTCAAGAATTCGGTCGCGCGCCTTGCCATGTACGGCGGCGAGCCGCTGCGCAAGTCGAAGCTGATCGGCGAAGGCCAGAGCTTCATGTCGGCGGTCCTGCCGGCAGGCAGTCGCGCAGTCGCCACTGCGATTTCCGCCGACACCTCCGCTGGCGGCTTCATTCTGCCGAACGACTATGTCGACGTGATCATGACCCGCCGCAGCGATGCCGCGAAATCGGGAAGCGGCTTCACCACCGAGACCATCCTCAAGAACATCCGCGTGCTGGCCATCGACCAGACCATCCAGGAGGATGAGGAGGGCAAGAAGGTCAAGGTCGGCGAAACCGCGACGCTGGAACTCACCGCCCAGCAGGCCGAGATCATCACCGTGGCCCAGCAGATGGCGGACCGCCTCACCCTTGCCCTGCGCTCGGTTGCCGACGCCCAGGAAAAGAACCTCGCCGAGGCCGACTATCTGGTCTCGGGCAGTGGCAAGCGCGGCACGGTGCGGCTGATCAAGTCAGGTGAGATTTCCGAATCGGGAGCAAGGAAATGAGGTCCACCGCCAGACTTCTTGTGACTGCTGCGACGTTGGCCATAGGCTCCGTTGGGGTCTGGCAGTCGCCGGTACTTGCTGCAAAGGCGAGGGTCGGCGCGGAAAATTCCAGCCAGCGCGTCAAGCTCGGGCTCAACAAGTCGGTGGTCATCGACCTGCCGTCCGACGCCTACGATATCCTTGTCGCCAATCCGGCTGTTGCCGATGCAGTGACGCGCACGGCGCGCCGCATCTACCTGTTCGGCAAGTCGGTCGGCCAAACCAACATCTTCGTCTTCGGCCCCAATGGCGAGCAGATCGCCAGCCTCGATCTCGCTATCGAACGCGACGTTGCCGGGCTTGAGGACTACATCAAGCGTTTCATCCCGAATTCGCAGATCAAGGTTGAATTGATCAACGACAACGTCGTGCTGACCGGCATGGTCGATACGCCGCTCGATGCCAAGCGCGCTGTCGATCTGGCGACCATCTTCGTCACCGGCGGTGAGGCGACGACCGGGCAATATTCGCAGACCGCCAGCGGCGGCTCCGAAAATGGCGGCGTCGACATCGACAATCCCGACTCGACGCGCCAGAAGAGCAAGATCGTCAACCTGCTCCAGATCGTCGGCGACGACCAGGTGATGCTCAAGGTCACCGTCGCCGAGGTCAGCCGCACGGTGATGAAGCAGCTCGGCGTCAACATGATCGGCTCGGGCGATGCCAACGGCATCAGCTGGGGCGCCATCAGCGACAGCATCCCGGGTCTAGGCAAGCCGCTTGGCGCCTCGCAGGTCTCGATCGGGACCTCGCTTCTCGACGCGTATGTCAATGCCATGGAACAGGCTGGCGTGATGAAGACGCTGGCCGAGCCGACACTCACCGCAGTTTCGGGCGAAAAGGCGACCTTCAAGGTCGGCGGCGAGTTCAACCTGGTGACCAACCAGGAAGGCGGCGGCTCAAGCGGCGGCCGGACCTACGAAATCGAGAAGATCGAATACGGCATCGGTCTCGAATTTCAGCCGGTGGTGCTGTCGCCAGGGCGTATTAGTCTCAAGATCAGAACCCAGGTCTCCGAGCCGACCACTGAAGCGTCGGTCTCGCTGTCGGGAGGCGGATCCCGCGGAGCGAGGTTCAATGCTCCTGGCATGACGGCCCTGTCGATCCGTAAGCGCCTGGCCGACACGACGGTGGAGCTGCCCTCCGGCGGGTCGATGATGATTGCCGGCCTCGTCCGCGACGACGTGCGTCAGGCGGTCAACGGATTGCCCGGACTGTCCAAGATTCCCGTTCTTGGCACCCTGTTCCGCAGCCGCGATTTTGTCCGCAACGAGTCCGAACTCGTCATCATCGTCACGCCGTATCTGGCCCGTCCGGTGGCGCGCAACGAGCTCGCCAGGCCCGACGACAATTTCAACGCCGCCAGCGACGGCGCCGGCATGTTCCTCGGCCGCGTCAATCGCGTCTACGGCACCATGAAAACCGACAAGCCCATGGGCCGTTATCACGGCGTCGTCGGCTTCATCTACAAATGAGCGGGGATAGGGGCATGTCTCAGGCAATACACCACGCCACGCGCGCCACCGGCCGGACCCGGCAGGAAATGTCGCGCCTCTTCCGTCCGCTTCTGGCGGCGGCCGCGGTTGCCCTTGTCGCCGGATGCGCGACCAACCGCGACAGCGTCACTGTCGGCTCGATCCCGGATGACTACCGAACCAATCACCCAATCGTCATTGCCGAGAAGAACCAGACCCTCGACATCGCGGTCGGCACCAGCGATCGCGGCATCTCCAAGGGCCAGGAAGCGACATTCGCCGGCTTCCTCAGCGACTATGACCGCCGCTCGAAGCCGGCGCTGACGATCATGGTGCCCGCGGGGGCCTCGAACGATGTGGCGGCGAACGAGGCCGCGCGGGCGCTGGCGCGCGTCGCGACGAGGAATGGCGTGCCGTCGAACCGTATCGACATCGCCCGCTACCAGGCGGCCTATGCCGATGCCGCGTCGCCGGTACGTGTGACCTACACCGCCATGCGCGCGCAGACCGACCGGTGCGGCAGCTGGCCGGAGGACGTGCTCAACACGACCGAGAACAAGCACTACGCAAATTTCGGCTGTTCCTATCAGAACAATCTCGCCGCACAGGTTGCCAATCCTGCCGACTTGCTTGGACCGCGCAAGCAGACGGAGATCGACGCTGAAAATCGCGGCGAAGTAATCGATCTCTACCGCAAACGCGGGATCACCACCGAGTTCAACAAGAACTCCGAAGTGAGCTTTTGATCGCGAGCTATGGGAAGAACGAGACAATGAGCAATCTCGCCTACGATTCCCAGCCTGAGAGCGCTGAACCTGCGCATCAGGATATGGCACTGATGCAGGCGCTGCGGCCCGTGCCGCGCATCTCCATCCAGGCCTTCTGCGAGACCGACAGCGTCGCGGGCCCGATCGAACGCGCCGGCGCCGACCGACGCATGGCCAAGGCCCACCTCCAGGTTCATATGGGCGGCGTCGAGACTGCGGTCGAAGTCTATCGCGGCTCGCCGACGCCCAACCTGATCATTCTCGAATCGCGCCGCGAGCCGAAGAACCTTCTCGAAGCCCTGCACGCGCTGTCGGAATATTGCGACCCGAGTTCCAAGGTCGTGGTCATCGGGCACTACAATGACATTGCGCTCTATCGCGAGTTGATCCGCTCGGGCATTTCCGAATATGTCGTGGCGCCGGTATCGACCGCCGACATCGTCAGCGTGATCTCCTCGATCTTTATCGATCCCGAAGCGGAGCCGATGGGCCGCTCGATCGCGTTCGTCGGCGCCAAGGGTGGCGTCGGCTCCTCGACCATCGCCCACAACGTTGCGTGGAGCATGTCCAACCTGTTCAAGTCGGAAGTGGTCGTTGCCGACCTCGACCTGGCTTTCGGTACCGCAAACATCAACTTCGATCAGGACCCCGCCCAAGGCATTGCCGAGGCGGTGTTTGCGCCCGAGCGCGTCGACGAGGTCTACCTGGACCGCCTTTTGGCCCAATGTGCCGAACACCTGTCCCTGCTTGCCGCGCCCTCGACGCTCGAGCGCGTCTACGATTTCGATCCAGAGGCGTTCGCCCAGATCATCGACACCGCTCAGCGCAGCACCCCGCTGCTGGTGCTCGATGTCCCCCACATCTGGAGTGGTTGGAGCAAGAACACCCTGGCCCGTGCCGACGAAGTGGTTATCACCGCCACGCCGGAACTCGCCAATCTGCGCAATACCAAGAACCTGGTCGATATGCTCAAGCGGCTGCGGCCCAACGATCCGCCGCCGAGGCTGATCCTCAATCAGGCAGGTCTGCCCAAGCGTCCGGAAATTGCGGCAAGCGATTTCGCCGAACCGCTGGGCATCACCCCGATGTCCGTCATCCCCTTCGACGCGCTGCTGTTTGGCAATGCCGCAAACAATGGCCGCATGCTGGGCGAGATGGATGCGAAGAACCCGACGGTCCATATGATCAACGAGATTGCGCATGTGCTGACTGGGAGGTCGGAAGCCAAGGTCAAGAAACAGTCAGGGCTTGGCGGAATTCTGGCCCGGCTCAAGGCTCGCAAGAAGTGATGCCGGCGCGGCGGAGGCGATAGTCGACCATGTTTGGCAGAAGAGGCAGCGACGACGGCAACCGCTCAACGCCGGGGTTCCGCCCGAACGCACCCATACAGGCGCCGGTCGCGAGCACCAGCGACACACTGGTCGCGCCGCGTCCATCCATCCCGGCGCCACCCGCAGAATCGGTCGCGACGCAGAAGCGGACGGTCCAGCCGACGCCGCCATTCGCCGCGGAGCCGCGCAAGGCGCAGCGCGAACGCAGCGAAAGCTATTACGACACGAAAAGCCAGGTCTTTTCGGCGCTGATCGATACCATCGACCTGTCGCAGCTGGCCAAGCTCGATCCCGACAGCGCGCGTGAGGAAATCCGCGATATCGTCAACGATATCATCGCGATCAAGAACTTCGCAATGTCGATCGCCGAGCAGGAAGAGCTGCTCGAGGATATCTGCAACGACGTTCTCGGCTATGGTCCGCTGGAGCCTTTGCTCGCCCGCGACGACATCGCCGACATCATGGTGAATGGCGCCAGGAACGTCTATATCGAAGTCAACGGCAAGGTCGAGCAGACGGGCATCCGCTTCCGCGATAACCAGCAACTGCTCAACATCTGCCAGCGCATCGTCAGCCAGGTCGGCCGCCGCGTCGATGAATCCTCGCCGATCTGCGATGCGCGCTTGCCAGACGGGTCCCGCGTCAACGTCATCGCGCCGCCACTGTCGATCGACGGCACCGCGCTCACCATTCGAAAATTCAAGAAGGACAAGCTGACGCTCGACCAGCTCGTCAAGTTCGGCGCGATTTCCCAGCATGGCGCCGACGTGCTGAAGATCATAGGCCGGGTCCGTTGCAACATCGTCATTTCAGGCGGTACCGGTTCGGGCAAGACGACGCTGCTCAACTGCCTGACCAACTATATCGACCGCGACGAGCGCATCATCACCTGCGAAGACTCGGCGGAGCTGCAGCTGCAGCAGCCGCATGTGGTCCGTCTCGAAACCCGTCCCGCCAACCTGGAAGGCGAGGGCGAGGTGACCATGCGCGACCTGGTCAAGAACTGCCTGCGCATGCGTCCGGAGCGGATCATCGTCGGCGAAGTGCGCGGACCGGAAGTGTTCGACCTGTTGCAGGCGATGAACACCGGCCACGACGGATCGATGGGCACCATCCACTCCAACAGCCCGCGCGAGTGCCTCAATCGTATCGAGTCCATGATCGCCATGGGCGGCTATTCGCTGCCACAGAAGACGGTTCGCGAGATCATCGTCGGTTCCGTCGACGTCATCATCCAGGCCGCCCGCCTGCGCGATGGCTCGCGCCGCATCACCCACATCACCGAGGTGATCGGCATGGAAGGCGACGTCATCATCACCCAGGACCTGGTGCTCTACAACATCAAGGGCGAGGACCAGAACGGCAGGCTTCTCGGCCAGCACGTTTCCACGGGGATCGGCCGGCCGCATTTCTGGGACCGGGCACGTTACTTCGGCGAGGATTCCCGGTTGGCCAATGCTCTCGAGAGCATGGAAAAGAGCGCTGACTGAGATGGCACTAACAACGATGCGAGCAGGGAGGATTTAGCGCGCCATGTTCGGGCTTGATGCTTCAATGCTGGTATTTGTCGCGCTTGCCGGTCTTAGCGCCGGCCTGGTGGCTTACGCTTTCCTGTTCAAGCGCATGGAAACCGAGAGCAACACCGAGCGCCGCCTTTCGACTGTAAGGCAGACCGAAACGGATCGCTCGCTGGTCAAGGCTTCGCGCGATCGGACTGCCGAAGTCGCCAAGCGCAGGAAGTCGGTTCAGGACACGCTCAAGGAACTGGACGACAAGCAGAGGGCCAAGGACCGCAACATCAAGAAGCCGCCGCTGAAGGTCCAGATCCGGCAGGCCGGCATGCAGGTGACGATCGAGCGCTTCTATGTCTATTCGGTGGTTTGCGGCATCGTTGCGACCCTTTTCGTCTACATCGCCGGTGCCCCGCTGATCCTGCTGCCCGGTGCGCTGCTTGCAGGCACGATCGGCCTGCCGCGCTGGTTTGTCGCCTTCCGGCGCAACCGTCGCGTCAAGCAATTCCTGGAAGAGTTTCCCAATGCGCTCGACATCATCGTGCGTGCGGTGAAGTCGGGTCTGCCGCTCAACGATGGCATTCGCCTCATCGCGTCGGAATCGCCGGAGCCGGTACGCGGCGAGTTCCGCCGCATAGTCGAGTCTCAGCAGGTCGGCATCGCCATCCCCGATGCGGCCTTGCGCATGACCGAGACCATGCCGTGCCCCGAGGCCGGCTTCTTTGGTATCGTCATCCAGATTCAGAGCCAAGCGGGCGGCAACCTCTCGGAAGCATTGGGCAACCTGTCGCGCGTGCTGCGTGACCGCAAGAAGATGAAAGCCAAGGTTCAGGCGCTGTCGATGGAAGCAAAGGCCTCGGCCGTAATCATCGGCGCCCTGCCGATCATCGTCGCCACCCTCGTCTACCTATCGAGCCCGAACTACATCATGCCGCTTTTCACCACGAATACCGGCAACCTGATCCTGGGCATCTCGGGCATCTGGATGTCGATCGGCATCTTCGTGATGCGCAAGATGATGAATTTCGAGGTCTAGTGCACAAATGACCGATCAAGTCGTCAAGTCGCTCACGGATCCGTCCTTCCTCATCGCACTGCTGGTCGGAATCGCTGTCTTTGCCACGGTCTTCACCGCGATGCCGTCGCTGATCGGCAATCCGCTCAAGGCGCGCATGAAAGCCGTTGCTCTGGAACGCGATGAGTTGCGCGCCAAGCAGCGCGTCCGCCTCGCCGCCGAAAGTGATCGCCGCCGTGGCGCGCTGCGCGAGCAGCAGCATGTCGGCATGCGCAACATCGTCGAGCGCCTCGACCTGCGCCGTGCGCTCGTTGACGAAGGGACGCTCAACAAGCTGAAGGTTGCCGGCTTCCGCGGCCAGAATCCTCTGACGCGCTTCCTGTTCTTTCGCCTGGTGTTGCCCTTCGTCGGCTTCGTGCTGGCGGCTGTCTACGTGTTCGCAATGGGCGGAGCCGCGGAAAAGCCGATCTTCGTCAAGATTTTCATCTGTATCGTGGCTGCCTATGCCGGTTTCTACCTGCCGGTGCTCTACGTCTCCAACCGCGCCACCAAGCGCAAGCAGTCGATCCAGCAGGCATGGCCAGATGCACTCGACCTGATGCTGATCTGCGTCGAATCGGGCATGTCGGTGGAAGCGGCGCTTCGCAAGGTCGCCGATGAGATCGGCTCGCAATCCGTCGACCTCGCCGAAGAGTTCGTGCTCACCAACGCCGAGCTTTCCTATTTGACTGAGCGCCGCCAGGCCTATGAGAACCTCGCCGCCCGCACTGGCCTCGACTCCGTCAAGTCGGTGACCCAGGCCCTGATCCAGGCAGAGCGCTACGGCACCCCGGTCGCGCATGCCCTGCGCGTGCTGGCAGCCGAAAGCCGTGACATGCGCATGAATGCTGCCGAGAAGAAGGCTGCCGCACTGCCGCCCAAGCTGACAGTGCCGATGATCCTGTTTTTCCTGCCGGTGCTGTTTGCCATCATCCTCGGCCCTGCCGGCATCCAGATCAGCGAACGCGGTCTGTTTGGCGATAAGCCGCAGTCGAGCAGCGAATAGGTTCCGCATCGCCAGTCATGAACGAAAAAGGCCGCGTCAGACGACGCGGCCTTTTTCATGTCCGGCGCTATACGGTCAGTTGGTGGTGGGCTTGTCCTCGGCCTTGATCTGGTTCCAGGCGTTTTGCTGGGCAAGCATGCTGCGGAGGTAGGCGACGTTGGCCTGTGCCTGCTCGGGGGAAAGCTCCTGGCTGGCAATCTTCTCGGCTTCGTCGAACCGTCCCTGGAGGCCGACCGCGAGCGCAAGGTTCTGGCGCACGCGGCTGTCGGCGCCCTGCTGCGAGGCGGCCGAACGCAAATAGGTCTCCGCCGATTTCAGGTCGCCCTCGAGCACATAGGACATGCCGAGGTTGGAGAGCACGGTAGGATCGTTCGGCTTGAGGTCGAGCGCCTTGCGGTAGAGGCTGCGCGCGTCCTGGGTCTGGCCAAGCTGGTCAAGGATCGCGGCCTCGGCCGAGACCAGTTTCCAGTCGGGATATTCCGGGGTCTGGGCGCGGCGCACGGCGTCGAGCGCCGGCTGCAACTCGCCCGAGGCGGCCAGCGCCTTGCCGTATGCGGCCAGCACGTCCCGGTCCTTGGGGTAGCCGATCGCGAGCTTGCGCATCACCGCCAGGGATTGGTCTGTCTGACCCTTCATCTGCAGCGCCGAGGCGTATTGCATCGCCACCGGCTTGTTGTTCGGGTTGCTGGCATAGGCGCGGCCGATCTGGTCGGTGGACCCCGCGATCGCGCCGGTCGACATGGTGTCGACCGATTTGCCGCGGCCGATCGAACCGGTGGTCATCTTGCTGGTGCCGCAACCGGCGACGCCTGCCATCAGCAGTGCCACGAAAGCCGCTCTTGCAAGGCGTTTTCCCGTTGCGTTCATCGAGCGATTGGTCAACATCGGAGGCAGGTCTCCATTCGTCCGCGTGGCCGTTCGCCGGCCATTTCCCCGCTTTGGAGAAATAATCTGTTAACCCTAACGGATGGTTAACAGTAAGGTGTTGAAAACAAAGCAACCCGTTACCGCTGATCGGGCAGAAAACACCCCGAGGGGGCGCATGTCGGCGAATCGTCGGCGGCACATCTTTTCGGAGAACTGCACCGAGGCTTCAAGCGGCGGAAGGGCTGGTCTACGATTGGCAGAAGCGCAGGTACGTGCGAGAAATTGCCCCAGCCAGTGAGGGCATGCAATGCAGCCAATCCAATCTGAAGACGGTGAGACCTGCGAGTTCTTGGTGATACCGCCGTCAGGCACATGGTTTGACCAAAACCGACGCGAGATAGCCCTGGAGCTTGAACTCCGTTTCCCAGACATGAAGTTCACGGTGACTGTGGAGTCCGGTGAGCGGGACGATAGAGCCTTCAAGCTAATCCCTATCCTAGGCGCCGCTGATACCAACCAGCCAATGCTGAAGTGGCCTTCCATGGACGTCATCGAGGATGTGTTGAATTGCCTGGCGGGGTTCATTGTGCAGTCTGAGACGAAGCCTCTCCTTCATTGAACAGGAAGAGTTGCGACTATGTCGAGCACCGGACAAGTCCTACCTGAACGCAAGATGCCAAAGCTGATCGTCGTGGCCGCATTCAACCGCGACGAGGAAGGCGACCTCAAGCCGGCCTTTGATCCGCGCCAGATGCAGAGCGAGGATGCGGCCGTCCGCCTGGCCAAGATGATCGAGAGCGAGCATGCCGGTGTTATCGCATGGTCACGAGAGGCAAATCCCGCCATTGGCGAGTACGGCGAGCCCACGATCCTCTACCAGGCTGGCAACGTGCCCGACATGGAATGATCGAGAGCGTGCTCCTTGACACGTGCTTCCCGAATGCGTGTGATGGTATGGTTGGGCCCGAGGATATGATCATGGCCGCCGCCAAATATCTCAATCACAAGCTCGAATGTCCCTATTGCGAGACAATTCGCTTGCGGATCCCGGAGGATGCGTCGGCCGATACGCCAATATCTTGCGATGACTGCGGGGAGTATCTCGGCACTTGGGACGAACTGCTAACGGATCTCGAAAAGCAGGGCGGGACCCACGGCGCGTTTCGGTTGGAAAAGGGCCGTATCAGGAAGATTGGCTAACCGTCGAAGACACGCCTGCCGGCGCTAACGTTTTTTCGCTAGGAGCCTGGCTTCCCTTAAAAGCGACGGCCACTCATATCCGATCAGGGCGATGAGCTCCCGAGCTTGCTCTTCAGTGATGGTGGCTTCTTTCATTAAACGCCCAACCATAGCGTTGTCAGTGCTCTGCAGTTTGCTCGGTTCGTCGGTCATTTTTAAACATTTCCCTGGCGCCGAAACGTATTCATGGCCCGGCGGTTCCGCCCTATTCTTGAACCCTCGATGAAGGGCTTCCAAAACGACAAAGGCCCAAGCCTTTCCTACACACCCTCCGGCGGGGACGAAGAAGCAGTTTACATGGTCTTCGGTGGGATGGAGGCAAATTTGGAAAGACGTGTCGCCCGAGGTCAACTCGTCACCATAGGGATTCTGTAGTGGTGGGGGTGGGGCGCCGTTATGCCGCCCGTTGTCTTGCCCCGTAGAACACGAACACGCAGGTCGAAACAACGGCCTTTCATACGACAGCGCGGCGCGAAAGGACTTTCGCCACGGTCATCGAAGTTTTGAAGCCGCTTGCATTGGCCTATGCTGCCAATGCGGCGAGTGAGTTGGACGCTGCTCCCCCGCACGTGATCCCACGGAGCAATCGAGCGATGCAGTTCGAGCTAGCATTAAGGTCTATCGCAAGAAGCCAGGAGGAGAATCATCATTGTCACCACGTGCTTCCCTTCTGAACGGGTCCCCTTGTGCAGTTAGGGCTTTAGGCGCTTCAAGTATTAACAGAAATCTAATGCGCCCCCTCAAATCGTGGCTTTTCTGCCACACGCGAATTGGATAGCGCGGCTCAGCGTGTACGTTTGGCACGTTGGCTGTTGAACCGCATCGGCTCATAGGTAATGTCGGGGTCGAAGAGGGAGCGCGGTGCGCATCTTTTTCAAACGGGGATGGGGCAGGGAACGCTGTCCTTCAGCAAAAAATACCCAGACCCTCTTTTGAAACTTTTGACTGGAGGTCAGAAAATGAACATTAAGAGCCTTCTTCTCGGCTCCGCTGCGGCTCTGCTCGCAGTCTCCGGCGCTCGTGCGGCCGACGCTGTCGTCGTCGCTGAGCCGGAACCCATGGAATACGTCCGCATCTGCGACGTTTACGGCGCGGGCTTCTACTACATCCCCGGCACCGAGACCTGCCTCAAGGTCGGCGGCCTCGTTCGTTACCAGATCAACTGGGACGACAACGATGATGGCTGGCGCAAGGAAACCACCGCTCGTGTGAACCTCGACGCCCGTTCGGAAACTGAATACGGCACGTTCCGCCGCTTCATCGAGCTGAACTTCCGCCACAACGGCGGCGAGTTCACTGAAAACGACGATCTGGCCGATTATTACGATTACTCGGACACGCAGGATTCCTGGATCCGTTATGCGTTCTTCGAGCTCGGCGGTCTGATGGTCGGTCGTAACGACACCCTCTGGGACGGCGGTTTGGCGGGCGAGTTCGACGCCGGCGGCGGCGACTTCATCAACTCGATCCGCTACACCTTCGACGCCGGCAACGGCATTGCGGTGTCGCTCGCTCTCGAAGAAGAAGACAACAACTTCGACTACATCCCGCTCGTAGTCGGCAAGGTTTCGGTGTCGCAGGGCTGGGGTTCGGTCGACCTGTTCGCTGCCTATGACGATCGCTTCGAAGAGTTCGCCCTCAAGGGTATCGCCAACATCAAGGCGACCGACGCTCTGACCCTTCAGCTGCTCGCAGCTTACGAGTCCGGCCCGACCTGGCTGAGCCTCGGCGACTTCTATTCGGGTTACGAATGGTCGGTTGGTGGTTACCTGAAGTACCAGGTCAGCGAGAAGCTGGCAGTTGGCTTCGGTGGTCAGTACTTTGCTGATCAGCACATCGGTCTGCTGAATCCTGATGGCACGGCGCTCGCAGTTCTCGAATCCGGCAACGACGACTGGTCGATCGGTGCAGTCATCGACTACACGATCGTCGAGAACCTGAATGCTAAGCTCGCCCTCAACTACGACGACGGCGACAGCTTCGTGGACGGCTCGTTCAACGGCTTCCTCCGTCTCGACGCTTCGTTCTAATCAGCTAAGCTGACTTAGATTGATGGCCCGCGGTCTTAGGATCGCGGGCCATTTTCATTTGTGCTTAAATAGCGCAGTTTCTTCTCCGCCGATTTGGTGGATGATATATGGCTGATTTCCACAACCTGTCTAAGGCTCGCGCACAACGGGAAGGACTTCCGCCAGTTCGGTTTCTGGACGGGAAAGAGGAAACAGCTTTGTTCGCTGCCCTCCGCACTCAATCGGAAGTTTATTATAGTCTCTCAATCTTTCTCCTTGATACTGGCGCCCGGATTGGAGAGGCCACCGCGCTCAAGTGGGCGTCAGTAGCCGAACAATGCGTGACGTTCGAGCAGGGAAAGACAACGATAAAGCGAACGATACCACTAACAAAACGGGCAGCGCGTGTCATGGCTGGCCAGCGTGAGAACGGCGACGGACCTTACGTCTCGGTAAGGCTCCAAGCCTATCGAGCGGCCTGGAAAAACGCCAAGCATGACGCCGGGATCTTCGACGCGAACCTCGTTCCCACCGTCTTAAGACACACGTGCGCGGTGCGACTTGTTAAAGGCGGCGTCGACTTGCGTACCGTCCAAAAGTGGCTAGGTCATCGATCGCTCGCGATGACGATGCGCTATGCGCAGTTTGCCGAGACCGACCTGGAAGCATGTGTCCGGGTTCTAGAGCGATGACTTGCCGTTGCCGTTAAATCTCAGAGCGTAGGGGACGCCCAACTACTTCGGGCCGATTTCCGGCAGCCGCATGGTATTCGCATAAGCCCGCGCTGCCCGAACCACATCTTGCACACGATCCATTTTTAGAAGATCAATGGGCAAATAGCCGTCAAGCTCGTCACACGGTCTGCTGAGCCAATACCAAGTCAACCTAGGATGGCCGATCAACTCGCTCACCTCAGCGATTCCATTCGCTGGGCGGCCATCTACGAACTGTGCCAGCGGAAACACGTGCCTCTTACCGCCCGCTAGGAGCGCGATTACTTCGTTCCGTCTTTGCCAGCGATGGAGTGTAGAACGGGGGATCCCATAGTTTTCCTCTAGGAATGTTGGTCCTGCTGATGGTCCTAACCAGTCGTGTAAGGCGACCACTGAAAGCGGATTCGGGATGGGTGTAGGGTAGTGGCTCGGCTTGATGGTGTTGCCGTCCGCAGCCCGCTGCGCGAGGAGTTCCTGTCTCGTTGCCCCTGCCAACTCCGCGATAAAACTGTCGAGCTTATCTCCGATGTCGTTGAGATCCGTAGTGAGCGCCGCCTGCCTTTTCAGTGACAGGAAAACATAGGAAGTCGCCGCAACCCCGGCTAACTTAGCTGCGCTGATGATGGCTGGGCGCTTTAAGTCGGGATCGAGCCGTGCAAGCAGTTGCTCGATCTCGCCAGCTATGAGGCTAACCATGTCCTCTTTTCTGAATTTTTGGGGACGTTGGGGGGCATCAGCGGTCAACAAACTCTCCTATGCTAGAAACTCGAACACGGGGGGCCCGATCATTGATGGACGATGACCTGGCAGCAGTATTGGACGTGCTCAAGTTCCGTTTATGGCCCAACCCTGCACACCGTTACAATGCTGAGCTTGCGATCAATGAGTTGGACAGGCTCGCCGGGTGCTGTGGACTCGTCGCGACAGCGCTAGCCATCGACCAAACAGTTACCCGATACCGGAACGCCGGCAATTCAGATGCTACGATCAACCGGAAACTGTCTTTCTTCCGCAAGTTGATAGGAGGCGCATTAGAGGCAGGGTATATACGTGAAGCCCCAAGAGTAGACAGACTGCCAGAAAGTTCCAAAGCACAGCCAGTACTCAGCGAGGACCAAATCAATCGAGCGCTCGCTTTGCTCGAAGTCATTGACCGCGAAGCATTTCAGCTTATCGCCTTCCTTGCCGATAGTGGAGCGACGATCAAGGAAGCCCTTGCACTGAGGTGGTCTGACATTACTTACCGGCACGTGACATTTTGGTCTGCGACCGGCTATGCGCGAACGATTCCACTCACCCAGCGGGCTTCAAAAGCGCTGACATTCCGGCCGGACCTCCCTCAAGGGCCGTTTTCCGCAGTCAAACTGAGAGAGCTTCGGGTAAACTGGCGGCGCTCGCAAATTGACGCCGGGGTTCAGGCACCAATTTCCCCCTCTGGTCTCCGATATTCCTGCGAAGCTCGGTTGGTAAAGCAAGGTGTTGATACAAAATCGATCCATCGTTGGCTGGGATATCGGACGCCGCGGACGTCATTGAGATTTCCGACATCGGATGATCTTCGTGGAGTGCAGACTGTTCTAGAGAGTGGTCGTGCCCAGGAACGACGATGAGCCAAGAAACCAGCCTCGCGCTGTTAGCTGGGTTGCATTAAGCCATGATGAGTGCGCGCGCACTGACATGGAAAGCCCGGATGTTGTCATATACATCGTTCGATATACATCGATGTAATTAAAAAATAACAGACGAGGTCCGTATTACTGTTTTGACAGTCGTGATCGTTTAAGAGTAGCTTATGGATAATTTCCGTTTGTACCGGAAGATACTGTCGAATGGAGAAGGTGCTGTTTAGCTATGCAATTCGCATGGTCGAACGAAGATTTTGATGAATCAAAGAAACTGAGGGAACGATCTCAATAGCTCATTGAAACAAGCTGGTGTCGGCCAGCTCTGGCCTCAGGCGCGGACGCACCCCAGCCGTGGAATAGGGAGAACGAGCGATGGCCATCGTGGTGAAGGGCGGGCAAGACGACCAGATCACAACCGGATCGGCAAATGACATCATCTTTGCCGGCGGCGGTAACAACACCGTCAATGCCGGTGACGGCAACAACACCGTGGCGGCGGGCGCCGGCAACGATGACATCACCACCGGCAGCGGCAACGACGCCATCAACGCCGGTAACGGCAACAACACCATCCATGCCGGCGATGGCAACAATGCCGTCAACACCGGTAACGGCCTGGATGAGGTCGTTACTGGATCGGGTGACGATGCTGTCAACACGGGAGGCGGCGACGATACGGTCTCGCTCGGCGGCGGCGACAACACCGCCTATCTCGGCAGCGGTAACGACACGGTCAACTTCGTCTGGACCGAGGGCGCCGGTAACCGCAACGTCTTCTACGGCCAAGGCGGGCAGGATAAGCTTCGGATCACGCTCACCGCGGACGAAGCCCAGAACACAGCAGTCCTGGCAGACCTGGCGGCCTTCCAGGCGCATCTCGCAACCGGCTCGGACAATCCTTTCCGGTTCACCGCAATCAACCTCGCCGTGGCCGATTTCGAGAGCGTCGAGCTCATCGCGCCAGTATTGGCAAGCGACGACACGGCCGAAGTCGAGGAAAACGGCGCGCCCGTCGCCATCGACGTGCTGGCGAACGATACCGATCTTCTCGCTCCGGATAACAGCGCGCTGTCGGTGACCGATTTTGACGACTCGGGCGTGCCGGCCGGCGCGAGCCTGACGCTCAATCCCGACAACACGTTCAGTTTCGATCCGGGCACGGCCTTCGACCACTTGGCCGCCGGCGAAAAGGCACTAGTGCAGTTCACCTACACTGTGTCTGACAATCAGGGCTTCGAGGACACCGCCACGGCGACCGTCACCATCACCGGCACCAACGACGATCCGGTGATCAGCGTCGGCGCTGGCGACAGCAGCGCGACGACGCTGGCCGAGACCGATGCCGCGCTGACCACCGGCGGCACACTGACGGTCACCGACGTGGACCTGTCGGACACGGTGAGCCCAAACGTGCAGTCTGTCGTGGCGAGCGGCACTACGTTGGGGCTCGGCCCTGACAACGCGGCGCTCCTGGCGATGCTGACCGTTTCGCCGGCGACGATCGATGCCAACAGCGGGGACGCGAACAACCTCACGTGGTCGTTCAACTCAGGCTCCGAAGCCTTCGATTACCTGGGAGCCGGCGAGAGCCTGGTACTGACCTACACGGTGCGTACCGCCGACGGCGCCGGGGCTTTTGACGAGCAGACGTTGATGGTGACGGTGACGGGCACGACCGACGAAGCACAGGTCGTTACCGATCCGCTCGTAATCTCCGCGACGTCTCAGTTTGCTCCGAACCAGGATCTAACGTTTGGCTCATTCTTTGGCATGGGCAAAGATCCCGTAACGGGTGAGTTCTATATCTCCAGAGGCTACGGGGAGGTAGGTGACGGCTCTCTGGTTCACAAGTTTGCAAATTCAACTGATTTCATTTCCGGCAATGCGGCGTCGAGCTTCTATTTAAGCCAGCAGGACATTGCGGGAACATACTTCTCTGCCCATGCGGGGAAGATCATCGGCAGAAGTGATCCAACTGATGGCAATTGGCCCGACGATACCAAATTGGGTCAATGGGATGGCACTACAGGCGGGCTCGATCTTGTCACGTCATCGCTGCCCGTGATCGGCGGCGACAACTTTGATGACAGCTTCGACTGGGGCGGCTTCTCCGCTCCGGCGGTTATGCAGAGCGACGCCGGAATGTTCGTATTCGGCAAGGTCGACACGTCCAGTAGCAACTGGCAACTCATCCAGATTGACCCTACGACGTTGTCACCTGTGGCGACAGAGACGTTCAGTCTGACAGACCGCCCCGGCTTCGCATTTATGGTAGATCATTTCCTGTTCATAGGAGATGATTATAATTCTGAAAAAATATCGAATGTTTTCGATTTCGAGACAGGTACGATGATGTCAGTCGATGTCACGTTCTCGACACCTGAGATAAATGACTACATTTCAAACTCCTTGTATGATGAAGAAACCGACACGCTTTACTTGGCCAGCGCTGGGGATGTTTATGTCTACCAGTCTGTATCCCAACAATTGTTCGCCTGAGGATCGGAGGAGTTGATGGACACTACTCTCCTGCCCAACCAAGGCTATGGGTCTCCGATAGTCGCGGATCACGCCTTCATAGCCAGTTAGGGCGGACGGGCGGTGACGCGGGGGGCTGGAGGATTGCGAAGGGCGCTGCGGCAATGCTTCGCAGCGCTTTTCGGCGTCGGCATCTTTTCCGCCATCGCCAACATCCTTGGCCTGACCGGAGCCATCTACATGCTCCAGGTCTACGATCGCGTGCTGCCATCGCGTAGCGTGCCGACCCTGGTCGGAATCACGGTGGCGATGGCCGGGCTTTATCTCACCTACGGCCTGCTTGATTTGGTCAGGCTGAGGCTTTTGGTGCGCATCGGCAACCGCTTCGACCACAGCCTCCGCAAGGAAGCCTTCGCTGCCCTGCTGCTTTTGCCGCTGCGGGCAGGCCCGGAAGGGAACCGGATCCAGCCGCTGCGCGACCTCGACCAGATCCGGGGTTTCCTCTCGGGGATGGGCCCGGCCGCCTTCTTCGACCTGCCGTGGATCCCGTTCTATTTGGCCGTCATCTGGGTGATGCATCCTTCGCTCGGCATCCTGTCGTGCATCGGAGCAGCGGCCATCGTGATCCTGACACTCTTCACCGAGCTGATGGGACGGGGGCCATCGCGCCGCGCCACTGAAACCGGCGTTACCCGTGGGCTCCAGGCGGACGCCGCGCGCCGCAACGCGGAAGCCATCGGGGCGATGGGCCTGCAGCGCAGGATCGCCTCGATCTGGAATGCACAAAACATGCGCTTCCTCAAGGAGCAGCAGCGTGTCTCCGACCTCGTGAGCGCCGCCGGAGCGTTGTCCCGGGCGCTCAGGATGATGCTGCAATCGCTGGTGTTGGGCCTGGGGGCTTGGCTGGTTATCGAGGGTGAAGCATCGTCGGGTGTCATCATCGCATCGTCAGTCATGTTCGCCCGCGCGCTCGCCCCCGTCGACATGGCGATCGCCCACTGGAGAGGGTTCATGGCCGCACGCCAGAGCTGGAATCAGCTCGGGCGGACGCTCAACATGCTGTCAGCCGCAAGAGAGCCGATGGCGTTGCCGCGCCCGGTGCGGAGCCTATCCGTCGAGAACCTGGCCGTCGCAGCGCCCGGTCGGCAGAAGCCGCTCGTCCAGAACGTCACTTTCTCGCTTCAGAAGGGGGATGGCCTCGGAGTGATCGGACCGAGCGCATCAGGTAAGTCCACGCTGGTGCGCGCCATCGTCGGCGTATGGCAGCCGGCCCGCGGCACAGTCCGCTTCGATGGGGCGGCGGTCGATCAGTGGGACGCGGAGGCACTCGGACGCGATATCGGTTACCTGCCGCAAGATATCGAACTCTTCGAGGGCACTGTTGCCGAAAACATCAGCCGCTTCGATCCGGGCGCTGATCCAAGAGACATTCTTGCCGCAGCGGAAACCGCAGGCATCCATGAGATGATCCTGCGGTTGCCCGACGGTTTCCAGACGCGTGTAGGCGAAGGCGGCATGGAGCTGTCGGCCGGCCAGCGCCAACTCGTCGGACTCGCCCGTGCCCTTTACGGCAATCCTTTCCTGGTCGTTCTGGACGAACCCAACTCCAATCTTGACGCTGACGGCGAAACGGCCCTCGCGGCGGCGATCGCATCGGTCCGCCGCCGCGGCGGGATTATCATCGTGGTTGCCCATCGCCCTTCTGCGCTCGCCAATCTCGACCGGCTGCTGGTCCTGGCGGGGGGCTTGGCGCAAGCTTTCGGCCCGAAGAACGAAGTCCTTGCCGCCGTCACACGGCCTGTTGTTCATGCCGCTCCGAACGTCGTTCAGCTGCCGGAAAAGGGGTGAAGCAGTGTCCGCGATCTTGAGACTGCACCCTTCCAACGCCGGCCCGATGCCGGAGCAGGCCGACGCCGATCTCCCGGGTGCCGGCGACGGCATCCGCGGGAACCTTGCCCTCGGTGCGGCGGTGACGTCCTTGTTGGTCGGTGGGCTCGGCGCATGGGCTGCGACGACGACGCTGGCCGGAGCGGTGATCGCGCCTGGAACCGTGGTCGTCGAGAGCAATGTCAAGAAGGTGCAGCATCAGGAAGGTGGCATCGTCGGCGAGTTGCTGGCCCGCGAAGGCGACCGCGTCAATGCGGGTGACACTCTCATCCGGCTCGACGAAACCATGACGCGCGCGAACCTTGAAATCGTCAGCCAGCAACACGATCGCACCGTCGCTCGCCAAGCCCGCCTCCGCGCCGAGTTGTTGGACCTTCCAGAAATCACAGTACCGGAAAACCTCGCCTCGCGGGTCAACGATCCCGACGTCGCCGCCATCCTCGAGGGCGAACGAGCATTGTTCAGGAGCCGTTCGGGGGCCCTGGCAGGTCTGAAGTCGCAGCTCGCGGCCCGCTCCGGGCAGTTGCGGCAGCAGATCGAAGGGCTTGCGGCGCAGAAGAAGGCAACTGCCGACTCCGCCGCACTGATCGAAAAGGATCTGGAGAAGCTGCAGGCCCTCTATACGAAGAAGCTGGTCTCGATGGAGCGCATAGGCGAACTTCAACTGGAGCTGTCGCGCCTACGGGGCGATTCAGGCCGCCTCGCAGCGGCGGTCGCAGAGACCGAGGGCAGGATCAGCGAAACGACCCTGCAAGCGCTGCAGCTCGATGAAGAACTTCGCAAGGAGGTCAATGAGGAACTCCGAGAGCTCGAGGGCAAGGAGGCCGAGCTGGCTGAGCGGAGGCTGGTTGCGAAAGACCAACTGCGGCGGATGGGGATCCAAGCCCCGCAATCCGGATTCGTCCAGGAACTCGCAGTTCATACGGTTGGCGGTGTCATTGCGCCGGGCGAGGTGGTCATGCTGATCGTCCCTGAACAGGACCGGCTTGTGATCGACGCGATGGTTGCACCCCAAAGCATCGACGAACTTAAACCGGGGCAAGAGGTTTCGATTCGGCTTCCTGCCTTCGATGCGAACACTACCCCAGAATGCAGGGGAACCCTCGACCGGGTCTCGGCGGACATCGTCCGCGATCCGCAGCAGAAGACATCCTACTTCGTCGCCAGGACGACCTTGGACGATCGGGAGCCCTGCCTGGGTGGCTTGAGGCTTCTCCAGCCCGGGATGCCGGCGGAGGTCCACATCAGGACGGCAGACCGCACAGTGTGGTCCTACTTTATGAAGCCGCTCTTCGATCAGATGTCACGGGCGTTCAAGGATTAGTAGGAGAGGGTCATCGGCTCAGATACAATCGCATAGCTGGTAGCCGCTTCTAGTGCGAGCTGACGTTTTGTTGCGGATCGTGATGGGCGGCTTTCGCAGAGCAAGACTTGGGGGCGGTATCAGCTTACCATTGAAGTCGGCTGGCGAGGCTAGCTCCAATTGCCGACTAGCACTTCGCCAGCGCCATCGGATATGATGAATGACCGACCATCCATGGGGCACGCTTTGCTTGACTTGTTAAAACTTGCAGGCACCGCGCCAGGGCGAAGGAGGCCCGCTCCCTAAAGGAGCGGGTCTTTTAGTTTGGTCTCGCAGGCAAAGTGTTAGTTGTTGGTAGAGCGCAGGACGGGGTCGGGGACGCGCTCAACATCGCGACCATATCAAAACGAATCTTATCAGCTAATGCTTTTTGACGCCTATAGTAGTGCGCGCCAGTACGAGGCCCCCCTGTCCGGCGACAGGTCACGGGGTCTCGTGGGTCTGGCTTGGCGACTGCTAGGAAATCCTACCGCTTAGCTTGTCTTTGTTGCACCCTGGCCCGGCACGCAGGGCTTAGCTCGGACAGCATGTTGCGGAGATTGCAGTCACCGCGCCGGCTTGTTCCGCACAACCGCTTCCTGTCATCTGCACAAGCGCCTTCTCCCTTAGTTGAATTCTGCCGGGGCGCCTTACCCCTCTTTTTCATCTCGGGTTCGACAATAGCTCGGCACATCGTAGAGAGCTGATCGACATATCGGCTCAATTTGCATTCATGTCGCGGTATTCCCGCACATAACCGTGCCCGGTCGCTCTTGCAGCTATCGGGTTTTTTCTCGGCAATGGCACCGTTTGGAACTAGAAGCGTTAATGAAAGAAGGGAATTGCATAGCCAAATCCTCGCGGATGTCATGCCATTTTTCCTCCCTAAGTGACCTTTTCGTTGCATCGGCACGTTAGCAGTTTGGCTATTATGTTGATTGCCACTGAGAACTGACCCGGCGCAGCCCAATATTTCCATTGAGAATTGACCCATGTTTGAACCCTCCCTCGCATGTTTTCAGCGGGGGCTATGGAGTGATCGACATGGCGTTATTGAGCGTGATCCGACGCTGGCATTTTCGAGAGCATCTATCGATCCGGGAGATTTGCCGCAGGACTGGCCTATCCCGGAATACCATCCGCAAGTATCTCCGTGCCGACGGCGTAGAGCCGAAGTTCAAGGTCCCGGAGCGTCCGAGCAAACTTGACCCGTTTGCGGATCGGTTATCGGCCTGGCTGAAGACGGAATCCAAGAAGGGCCGCAAGCAGAAGCGGACGATGAAGCAGTTGCATGCCGACCTTATAAGCCTCGGCTATGAGGGTTCCTATAACCGCGTGGCGGCTTTTGCTCGGGAATGGCGGGAGGATCGGCAGAGGGAGTTGCAAACTACTGGCCGCGGGACGTTTGTGCCCCTGGCGTTCGAGCCGGGCGAAGCCTTCCAGTTCGATTGGTCGGAGGACTGGGCGATCATCGGCAATGAGCGCACCAAGCTCCAGGTAGCGCATACGAAGCTGAGCTACAGCCGGGCCTTCATCGTCCGGGCCTACCTCCTGCAGACGCATGAGATGCTGTTTGACGCCCACAATCATGCATTCCGCGTCTTTGGTGGCATTCCGGGTCGCGGCATCTACGACAATATGCGCACGGCGATCGACAAGGTCGGACGTGGCAAGGAACGTGACATCAATGTCCGTTTCCAGGCGATGGCCAGCCACTATCTGTTCGAGCCGGAGTTCTGCAATCCGGCTTCTGGCTGGGAGAAGGGACAGGTCGAGAAGAACGTGCAGGACGCGCGTCACCGCCTCTGGCAGCCCACGCCGCGCTTTCCGTCGCTGGCAGCACTCAATGAATGGCTGGAGCAGCGCTGCAAGGAACTATGGGCACAGACGCCGCATGGTCAGATGCGTGGCACCATTGCCGACATCTGGGCTGAGGAGGCTCAGGCTCTGATGCCAGTTTCCCGGCTCTTCGACGGTTTTGTAGAATACACCAAGCGGGTCTCGCCCACCTGCCTCGTGCATCTGGAACGCAACCGCTACAGCGTCCCGGCTTCCTTTGCCAACCGGCCGGTGAGCCTGCGGGTCTACCCGGATCGTGTCGTTGTCGCCGCGGAAGGTCAGATCGTCTGCGAGCATCGGCGCGTCATCGATCGTTCCCATGATCGGCCGGGGCAGACTATCTACGACTGGCGACATTATCTGGCGGTCGTGCAGCGCAAGCCGGGCGCTCTTCGCAACGGCGCACCGTTCGCCGAGCTTCCCGACGCGTTCCGGACTCTGCAGCAGTATTTGCTCAAGAAGCCGGGCGGCGACCGCGAGATGGTCGATATCCTGGCGCTCGTGCTTCAGCACGATGAACAGGCCGTTCTGTCGGCGGTCGATATGGCACTGAAGTCCGGCGTTCCAACCAAGACGCATGTGCTGAACTTGCTACATCGCCTTGTCGACGGCAAATCCTTCACACCACCGACCATCGAGGCGCCTCAGGCCCTAACGCTCATCAACGAGCCCAAGGCCAATGTCGAACGATACGATGCCCTGAGAAAGACGGAGGCCCGCCATGCGTCATAATCCGGCAAGCGGCGCTATCGTCATCATGCTGCGGCAACTGAAGATGCACGGCATGGCGCAGGCAGTCGGCGAGTTGACCGAACAGGGATCGCCGGCGTTCGAGGGCGCCATTCCGATCCTGTCACAGCTTCTCAAGGCGGAGACGGCGGAACGAGAGGTGCGATCGACGGCCTATCAGCTCAAGACCGCACGCTTTCCAGCCTACCGCGATCTGAACGGCTTCGACTTCGCCAGCAGTGAGATCAACGAGGCGCTCGTGCGCCAGCTCCATCGCTGCGAGTTCCTCGACGAGGCCAACAACATCGTTCTGGTCGGCGGCCCCGGCACGGGCAAGACGCATATCGCCACGGCGATCGGCGTCCAGGCCATCGAACATCATCACAAACGGGTCCGCTTCTTCTCGACCGTGGAACTGGTCAACGCGTTGGAGCAGGAGAAAGCACAGGGACGTTCTGGCCAGATCGCCAATCGCCTTGTCCATTCCGATGTCGTCATTCTCGACGAGCTGGGATACCTGCCGTTCAGTGCGTCCGGCGGTGCGCTGCTCTTCCATCTGCTGAGCAAACTCTACGAGCGCACCAGCGTCATCATCACCACCAACCTAAGCTTCAGCGAGTGGGCCAGCGTCTTCGGCGACGCGAAGATGACCACCGCGCTGCTCGACCGGCTCACCCATCATTGCCACATCCTCGAAACCGGAAATGACAGCTTCCGCTTCAAGAACAGCTCGGCGCATGAGACCAAAAGCAAAAAGGAGAAAGGCAGGAACTTGACCCAAGCCACAGACCCGAAACATACCTAATAGGCGGGTCAATTCTCGGTGGAAATGCCGGGTCAGTTCTCAGTGGCAATCAACACTGGAGGCTGCTGGCCGCTTTGCAGACGCTCGCATCAAGGGGCGCAACACCAAGGGTGACGCATGACCGACCACCTCTACACCCGCGCGCTTCAGACCGTCACAACGGGCGCGACTGAGTGCGAGTTGACAGAGGACGAGTGGAAAGCTCTGCGCCTGAATGCCTACCTGGCCGGGCAGCATCTTGCCTATGACAAGGAGGGCGCAACCTTCATGGGAATGAGGCTCAAGATCACCCGTGAACAGAGCGGTAACAGCACCGGTAACGGGCGGTAACGCGCGGTCAATAACTGCCTGATAAACAAGCAGAAATCGATTTGTGAAACTAACGGATGGTTAAGAGTGCCCTGATGTACCGAGCCGTCCGACACTGAAGGAAGCCGCAATGCCGGTCGAACTGCTCGACGCCAAGCCCAGCGATGCGCTGCCGATCCATCTTGTTGCCAAGGATGGCCTGGGCAATGCCGGTCTTGCACCCGAAATTGCCGCCTGGGCCAATGCCAACGGCTTTGCCGGCGAGGCGGGCAGGGTGCTAGCCGTGCCCGGCGTGGACGGCAGGCTGGCCGGGGCGCTGTTCGGCACGGGTCAGCAGGAAAACGGGCTTGGCTTCGGCGTTCTTGCCCGCAACCTGCCGGAAGGCGACTGGCATTTCGCCACCGCGCCGGCGCATCCCGAGCTGGCCGCGCTTGCAGTCGCGCTCGGCGGCTACAGCTTCACCCGATATGGCAAGAAGCCGGGCAGGGAACTTGGGCTGGCGGTCCCAGCGGGGGTCGATGCCGATCGCCTCAAGCGCCTGGTCGAAGCGGTTTTCCTCGTCCGCGACCTCGTCAATACGCCGACCAATGACATGGGCCCCTCGGCGCTCGAAGCCGCGGCACGGACTCTTGCCGGCGCACATGGCGCCGAGGTCCGCGTGACGATCGGCGACGGCCTGCTTGAACACAATTTCCCGATGATCCACGCCGTCGGCCGCGCCTCGCATGATGCGCCGCGACTGATCGACCTGACCTGGGGCGCAAGCGACGCCCCGAAGGTCACGCTTGTCGGCAAGGGCGTCTGCTTCGACACCGGCGGTCTCGACATCAAGCCTGCCTCGGGCATGCTTTTGATGAAGAAGGACATGGGCGGTGCCGCCAACGTGCTTGGCCTTGCCTCGATGGTCATGGCGGCAAGGCTGAACGTCAGGCTGCGCGTGCTCATCCCCGCGGTGGAGAATTCGATCTCGGCCAACGCCTTCCGCCCGGGCGACGTGCTGCAGAGCCGCAAGGGCATCACGGTCGAGATCGGCAACACCGATGCCGAGGGCCGGCTGGTGCTCGCCGACGCGCTGGCCCTTGCCGATGAGGAACAGCCGGAGATGCTTGTCGATATGGCGACGCTGACGGGGGCTGCGCGCGTGGCGCTCGGGCCGGACCTGCCACCCTTCTACACCGACGACGATGCCCTTGCTGCCGAACTCGCGGCCGCATCCGGCGCGGTCGAGGACCCGATCTGGCGCATGCCGCTTTGGAAGCCCTACGACGCAAAACTGTCTTCGAAGATCGCCGACATGAACAACGTCACCTCGGACGGTTTCGCCGGCTCGATCACTGCTGCCCTGTTCCTCAAGCGCTTTGTCGAAAAGACGCCCGGCTGGGCGCATTTCGACATCTTCGCCTGGAACCCGACGGACCGCCCGTACGGCCCGAGCGGCGGCGAAGCGCAGGCGATCCGGGCACTAGAAAAAGTGATTTTGGCACGATTTGGCTGAGGCTGGCGTGGTTCCTCGCCCCCGCTTTGCGGGGGAGAGGTGCCGAGCGCAGCGAGGCGGAGAGGTGTTTACTCCGCATCTGTCCGACTGCGCCTTGCCATCGCCGCAAAATCCCATTTGAATGAAACGGAACCGAAACAAATACAGTGGATGCTGGCGGCATGCCGATCGCATTGCGTCCGAGCCAGTCGTTGAAACTGTTGCAGCAGTTTGCCCTTTCCGAGGTGCGTGACGACGCGCCCGACCTGACGCTGCGCCAGATGGCGATCCTGCTCACCATCTATCTCGACCCGCCGCCGCATACGGTGCGGGGGCTGGCGGCTCGGCTCGGCGTCAGCAAGCCGGTCATCACCCGCGCGCTCGACACCATGGGTGCGCTCAAGCTGGTATCGCGGCACCGCGACCCGAGCGACAAGCGCAACGTGTTGATCAGGCGCACCGTCGAAGGCGCGCTCTATGTCGAGAGATTGGGCGATGCTATCATCGCCAAAGCCATGGAGCTTCCGATTTGACCGCCCGCGACAGCCGCCTTCACGCTTTCCGTCCCGACCTTGCCGACGCCCGCCTCAAGGGCGAAGTGGCGGCCGAGCGATTTGTCGCCGGCCGCCCGGCGCGCATTTCCGCCCCCGTTGCGGACGTTCGCAAGGCGCCCAGGCCGGATTCGGGCCTCAACACGCAACTGCTTTATGGCGACGACGTCACGATCTTCGAGGAGGCTGAGGGGTTCGCCTGGCTCCAGGCCGAGCGTGACGGCTATGTCGGCTATGTCTCGTCTGGCGACCTTGCGCCGCGCGGCCCGGCGCCGACCCACGTCGTCATGGCGACACGCACCTTCGTCTATCCCGGTCCTGACATGAAGTTTCCGCGCGGCCCGGCATTGTCGCTGGGATCGCAGGTTGCGATTGCCGGCCATGCCGAAACGCGCGGCACCCAATATGCCCTGCTTGCCTCGGGCGAGGCACTGGTTTCCCAGCATTTGGCGCCTTTGGGCACAAAGGCCGACGACTTCGTTTCGGTGGCGGAACGGCTGATCGACACGCCCTATCTCTGGGGCGGCTTCTCAGCCTTCGGCATCGACTGCTCGGGGCTGGTCCAGCTTTCGATGCGCATGACAGGGCGTGACGTCCTGCGCGACTCGGACATGCAGGAAGCCTCGCTTGGCAACCCGGTCGACGCGGGCACGGATTTCTCCAAGCTCCAGCGCGGCGACCTCGTCTTCTGGAAAGGCCACGTCGCGATCATGACCGATGCGGTGAACATGATCCACGCCAATGGTCACACCATGACGGTCGCGCGCGAAGGTCTGCGCGACGCCATCGACCGTATAGGCTACCTCTATGGCGGGCCTACGAGCTTCCGCCGGCCGTAAGGGCTTCCGGCTCTAATACCCTGCCGCGCGGTCGACGACATTCTCCAGCGGTTCGCCCCGCTCGAAAGCGTCCATCTGCTCGAGCATCGGCGGCACCAGATGGGTGGGGTCGGACGTCGCGGCCGCATGCGGCGTCACGAACACCTTCGGGTGGTTCCACATCGGGCTGGTCTTGGGCAGCGGCTCGACCTCGAAGACGTCGAGGCTGGCTTCTTTCAGCGTGCCGTCGTCGAGCGCGCGCAGGATGTCGGCATCGCGCTGCAGCTTGCCGCGCCCGGCATTGATCAGCACAGCACCCCCGAGGCCGTTGCGCCGGCGCAGTTCCTTGAGCAGGCCGTAGCTGATGATGCCCTTGGTCGCCTCCGTCAGTGGCAGCAGCACCACAAGGATGTCGGTCGCGTTGAGGAACGGCACGAGGCCGGCATCGCCGCTGAAGGTGGTCACGCCTGCTGCTTCCTGTGGGCGGCGGCTCCAGCCATTGACGTGGAAGCCGACACCCTTGAGCGCTTCGGCCGCCGCACGGCCGAGATTGCCCAGGCCCATGATGCCGACCGAGATGTCGGCGGCAGGCCGCTGCTGCGGCTCGTGCCAGGCCTTCTTCGTCTGCTGTATCCGGTAGAGCTGGCCCTGGCGATGATGGTCGAACACCCGCCACAACACGTATTCGACCATGTGCTGGGTCAGGTTTTCATCCACGACGCGGATGATCGGGGCTGCAGGCAGGTTGGGATCGGCAAACAGATGATCGACGCCGGCGCCGATGGAGAAGATGACCTTCAGGTTCGGCAACTTGGCGAGCAGGCCGGGCTTCTGCTTCCAAACCACGGCGTATTCGATCGAGGGATCGGCGGGGCCATCCGGTTCGAGCACCACCTCGCGCTCCGCCGACAGCAATTCATACCAGCGCTGCGGGCTGAATCCGGTGATCGAAAGAAGAACCTTGCCCTTGCCTGCCATGCTATGCCCTTGATGCTATTCGCTGACGACGCCAGTAGGCGCGGTCTCGATCTTGAACGCCGCCGATATCAGCGCTCGAGTGTAATCCGTTTGCGGACGCTCGAAAATCTGCTCGGACGGCCCCGCCTCGACCACCTTGCCGTTGCGCATCACGATGACGTCATTGGCAAGCGCGCGCACGACCTTGAGGTCGTGGCTGATGAAAAGGTAGGCGAGGTCGTGCTTGGCCTGCAGGCTGCGCAAGAGATCGACCACCTGGGCCTGCACGCTCATGTCGAGCGCCGAAGTCGGCTCGTCGAGCATGACGAAGCGTGGCTTGAGCACCATGGCGCGGGCAATGGCGATGCGCTGGCGCTGGCCGCCCGAGAATTCGTGCGGATAGCGGAAGCGGGTCTCGGGGTCGAGGCCGACCTCGCGCAGCACGTCGACGACCTTGTGGTCACGTTCGGCCACCTTGAGACCGGGCTCGTGGATCTTCAGTCCCTCCTCGATGATGTCGGCCACCGACATGCGCGGGCTGAGCGAGCCGAACGGGTCCTGGAACACGATCTGCATCTCGCGTCTTAGTGGCCGCATCGCGTTGAAGCTGAATTTGTCGATCTCGCGGCCGTCGAAGTCGATCCTGCCTTGCGACGAGATCATGCGGGTCAGCGCCAGTCCCAGCGTCGTCTTGCCGGAGCCCGATTCGCCGACCACGCCGACGGTTTGGCCGGCGCGGACGGCAACATCGATGCCGTCGACCGCCTTCACATGGTCGACCGTCTTGCGGAAGAAGCCCTGCTTGATAGGAAACCAGACCTTCACGTCGGAGCCCGACATCACCGTCTTGGCTGACGCGTCGGCCGCCGGCGGCTTGCCCTTGGGCTCGGCGGCCAGCAGGTGGCGGGTGTAGCTGTGCTGCGGGTTGGCGAAGATTTCCTTGGTCGGCCCGGTCTCGACGATCTGGCCCTTGGTCATGACGCAGACCCGGTCGGCGATGCGCCGGACGATGCCGAGGTCGTGGGTGATGAACAGCATTGACATGCCCTTGCGGGCCTTGAGCTTGGCGAGCAGCTCCAGGATCTGCGCCTGGACCGTCACGTCGAGCGCGGTCGTAGGCTCGTCGGCGATCAGGAGTTCGGGCTCGTTGGCGAGCGCCATGGCGATCATCACGCGCTGGCGCTGGCCGCCCGAGAGCTGGTGCGGATAGGCGTCGAGCCGCTTGCTGGGTTCGCGGATGCCGACCTCTTCGAGCAGTTCGAGAGTGCGCGACTTGGCCTGCTTGTCGCCCATGCCCTGATGCAGCGACAGCACCTCGACGATCTGCCGCTCGATCGTGTGCAGCGGGTTGAGCGAGGTCATCGGCTCCTGGAAGATCATGGTGATCTTGTTGCCGCGGACCTTGCGCAAGGCGTTTTCGTCGAGCGCAAGCAGGTCCTGGCCGCCGAACATCATGCGTCCCGAGGGGTGGCTCGCCGGCGGGTAGGGCAGGAGCTTCAGCACCGAAAGTGCCGACACCGACTTGCCCGAGCCGGATTCGCCGACTAGCGCCACCGTCTCGCCCTTGGCGATGTCGAAGGAGATGTGGTCCACGGCGGTCGTCGTCATGCCGCCCTGGCTGAAGGCGACGGACAGGTCCTGGACGGAAAGGAGAGGAGAGGTCAAATGGCGGCCTCGATGTCGGTCATGCGGAAATCGTCGCCTTTGAAAAGAAGCGGCTCGCGGCGCGCCTTGGCAAGCGCATAGGCAAAGCAGTCGCCGAGGTTGAGCTTGGCCGGGTGATTGCCCTTGCCGAATTGTTTATAGGCTTCGCGGGCGAGCAATGCCTGTTCCGGTGTCACCACGACGATCTCGATGCCGAAGTCTGCCAACAAATTGTTGAGTTCAGCACCTTTCCTGGTGTCCTTTAGGCCGTCTGCTTTGACAGCGGCTTCAAGGTAGTTGACTGGGGACATCGCGTGGCGCTGACGAGGCGAAAGGAGCTTGTCTTCCATCGCGTCGCCATCGGACTCTTCCAGTAGGATTGCGAGAATTGCCGACGCATCAACGATCATGCCGGCAAACCGTCATCGTCATAAAGGTCGGAATGATCGCTTGTGGCCCCTGGGGGTGTTGGCCCCGAGCGCCTCAAGATTTCCTTGATCCGCGCTTTGCGAATTGCAAGGTCGTCATTGGTTTCGAGCCTTTTGATTTCGGCTTCCAACGCCTGTTCGATGGCTGCCGTCATGCTTTGCCCTGTCGCATCGGCCAACCGTCTCGCGAGCTTTTGCGCCTTCTCACTCTTGATGTTCATGCCCATGTTGATCTCCATGGTAGAAAACACAAGAAATTATACCATAGGTCCCAGCTCACTTGAACGTCTTCCTTGGGTCGAAGGCGTCGCGGGTTGCCTCGCCGATGAAGATCAGCAGCGACAGCATCAGCGAGATCACGACGAATCCGGAGAGCCCGAGCCATGGCGCGTTGAGGTTGCGCTGGCCCTGCTTGAGCAATTCGCCGAGCGACGCCGAGCCCGGCGGCAGGCCGAAGCCGAGGAAGTCGAGAGAGGTCAGCGTCGAGATCGAGCCGTTGAGGATGAAGGGCAGGAAGGTCAGCGTCGCCACCATGGCGTTGGGCAAAAGGTGGCGGAAGATGATCGTCCGGTTGGGCACGCCGAGCGCGCGCGCTGCATTGACGTATTCGAAGTTGCGGGCGCGCAGGAACTCGGCCCGTACGACGCCCACCAGCGCCACCCATGAGAATACCAGCATCAGCCCGAGCAGGATGAAGAAGCCGGGCGGCAGGATGGCGGCGACGATCAGCAGAAGATAGAGCACCGGGATGGCCGACCAGATTTCGATGAAGCGTTGGAACAGCAAGTCGGTCCAGCCGCCGAAATAGCCCTGCATGGCGCCCGCCGAGACGCCGATCAGCGCCGAGCCGGCGGTCAGGATCAGGCCGAACAGCACCGAGATGCGGAAGCCGTAGATGACGCGGGCGAGCACGTCGCGCGCCTGGTCGTCGGTGCCGAGCCAGTTCCAGTTGCCGACGGTGCAGTTGGGGTCGTCCACCCCCAGCGGATAGCGCTGGCAGCGAACGTCCTTGGGGTACATCCAGGATGGCTTGGCGGGCGCTGCCTCGGGAATCTCGTTGTTGGTCGTGCGGTAGGAATAGCGGACCGGCGGCCAGATCATCCAGCCATTGGCTGATATCGCCTCCTGCACCACCGACATGCGGTAGTCGGTGACAGGCAGGAAACCCTCGTCGCCAAGGAACGTCTCTTCGCCATAGTCGCGGACGATCGGCGAAAAGAACTCGCCCTTGAAGCGAATCAGGAGCGGCCTGTCGTTGGCGATCAGTTCGGAGAACAGCGTGAGCACGAACAGGATGAGGAACAGCCACAGAGACCAGTAGCCACGGCGGTTGGCCTTGAAGCTCTGCCAGCGGCGTTTGTTGATCGGCGAGAGCCAGGGCCGCTTGACCGGTGCGGCAACCGTATCGACCGCCGACATCAGACGTCCCTCCGCTCGAAGTCGATGCGCGGATCGATCCATGTGTAGGTCAGGTCGGAGATCAGGCTGACGAACAGCCCCATCAGCGAGAAGATGTAGAGGTTGGCGAAGACCACGGGATAGTCGCGGTCGAGCACCGAGCGGAAGCCGAGCAGGCCGAGCCCGTCGAGCGAGAAGATATTCTCGATCAAGAGCGAGCCGGTGAAGAAGGCCGAGATGAAGGCGCCGGGGAAGCCGGCGATGACGATCAGCATGGCGTTGCGGAAGACGTGGCCGTAAAGCACCTGGCGCTGCGACAGTCCCTTGGCGCGGGCGGTGACGACATACTGCTTGCGGATTTCGTCGAGGAACGAGTTCTTGGTCAAAAGCGTCGTGGTGGCGAAGGCCGACAGCACCAGTGCGGTCAGCGGCAATGCGAGGTGCCAGAGATAGTCGAGCACCTTGCCGCCGAGCGACAGCTGGTCGAAATTCTCCGAGGTCAGGCCGCGCAGCGGGAACCAGTCGAAGAACGAGCCGCCGGCAAACAGAACCATCAGAAGGATGGCGAACAGGAAGGCCGGGATGGCGTAGCCGACGATGATGACGCCGCTGGTCCAGATGTCGAAGGACGAGCCGTCCTTGACTGCCTTGCGGATGCCGAGCGGAATCGAAATCAGGTAGGACAGCAGCGTGATCCAGATGCCGAGCGAGATCGACACCGGCATCTTCTCGAGGATAAGATCGAGCACCGAGACGTCGCGGAAATAGCTGTCGCCGAAGTCGAAGCGGGCATAATTCCACAGCATCATGCCGAAGCGTTCGAGCGGCGGTTTGTCGAAGCCGAACTGCTTCTCCAGCTTGGCGATGAATTCGGGGTCCAGACCTTGCGCGCCGCGGTATTTGGACGAGCCTTCGCCGCCCGCCGGGTCGAAGTTGTTGCCGCCGACATCGCCTCCGCCGCCAGAAAGCCGGTCACTGGCGTCGCCGCCTTGGCCGGTCAGCTTGGCGATGACCTGCTCGACCGGGCCGCCCGGCGCGAACTGGATGACGGCGAACGAGATCGCCATGATGCCGAACAGGGTCGGAATCATCAAAAGGATACGGCGTAAGACGTAGGCGCCCATCAGGCGAGGCTCCTCAGGCGGAACGGAGCTTCAAGCGAAAAAATCTCAGGTCTTGCCAATACGTGCAGCCTTGTCCTTGTCGAACCACCACATCGCCTCGATGGGGAAGCCGAAATCCGGTTTCGGCTCCTTGAAGCCGAACATGTCCCAGAATGCGGCGCGGTGATTCGCCGAAAACCAATTTGGAATCCAGTCTTGCCGGGCGCGCAAGACCCGGTCCAGAGCCCGCATGGCGACTGTCAGCGCTTCGCGATCCTTGGCCGCACCCACGGCGTCGATCAAGGCGTCGATGGCGGGGTCGGCGGTGCCGGGCAGGTTGGTCGAGCCCTGCAGGGCGGCCGAGCGCGAATGGAACAGCCCGTCGATCTCGTCGCGGCTGGGGGTCGCCGAAAAAGAGGCCGCGGCCGAAATGGCGTCATAGTCGAATGTTGTCTGCCGCGCCTGGTGCTGGGTCGAATCGACCATGCGCAGCGATGCCGCGATGCCGATCGCCTTCATGTTCTCGACCCAGGGTGAAAAGACGCGGACCAGGGAGTCGTCGTCGACGAGGATTTCGAGCGTCAGCTGCTCGCCTTTGGCGTTGCGCAGACTGCCGTCCTTGCGGGTCCAGCCGGCGTCAGCGAGCAGTTTCGAAGCCTTGCCGAGCAGCTTGCGGTCTCGGCCCGAGCCGTCCGACGGCGGCTGCAGCACTGCCTCGCCGAAGGCTTCGTCGGGGATGCGGCCGCGGAACGGTTCGAGCAATGCCAGTTCCTCGGGCGTGGGCAAGCCCTCGGCACGGTAAGCCGATTTCTCGAAGGTCGACTGCGAACGCTCATAGGCGCCGTAGAACAGGTTGCGGTTGGTCCATTCGAAGTCGAAGCACAGCGCAATCGCCTGCCGCACACGCGGGTCGCGAAAGCGCTCGCGCCGCTGGTTGAGCGCCAGTGCCTGCATCGCTGGGCGCTTTTCGCTAGGGAATTCGCGCTTGACCACCTTGCCGGCCTTCAGTGCTGGAAAGTCGTAGCCGGTTGCCCAGACGCGGGAGACGTATTCCTGCCGATAGAGGATGGCGCCCTTCTTGAAGGCCTCGAAGGCGGCCTGCCGGTCCTGGTAGAACTCGATGCGGATGCGGTCGAAATTGTAGAGGCCGCGATTGATCGGCAGGTCGCGTCCCCAATAGTCGGCTACCCGCTCGAACTCGATGGTCTGCCCAGGCGAGACGCGGCCGACCTTGTAGGGGCCGGAGCCCAGCGGCGCCTTGAGCTGGGAGCCGTCGAACGGATTGGCCTCGAAGAAAGCCTTGGCCGGGATCGGGTATGTCGCGATGTCGAGGACGGTACGGTCCGACTGCTGGCCGTCGAAGCTGAGCCGCAGCGTGTGCGCGTCGAGCGCCTTCGCCTCCTTGAGATGGCTGAGCGGCAAAAGCAGGTTCGGATGGCCATTCTTCTTGAAAAGATCGAAGGCGTAGGCCGCGTCTTGCGCCGTGAACGGCGTGCCGTCGTTGAAGCGCGCTTCGGGCCTCAGCGCGAAATCGAAACTGTTGCGGTCGTCGGAAATGGTCACCGACTGCGCCAGCAAGCCGTAGATGGCGTCGGGCTCGTCGATCGCCCGCGTCATCAGCGAATCGTAGCACAGTTCCATGCGTGGCGGGGAATCGCCCCTGGCGACGAAGGTATTCAGCGTGTTGAAGGTCTGCGGATTCTGGTTGAAGACCCAGTAGGACGGCGAAAAGTTGAACGTACCGCCCTTGGGGGCGTCGGCATTGACGAAGTCGAGATGCGTGAAGTCCGGGCCGTATTTGAGATCGCCGAAGGCCGACAGGCCGTGCAGCCCCACACCGGTGGGGCTCGCCGCGAACACGCGTCCCGGCATCAGCGGTGTTACGGCCGCGGCCGTACCAAACGCCAGGAAATCGCGACGGGTCGGGCGCGGTCTCAATTGGCTCCCTTGTACTTGGCGGCGAGTGCCGCCTCCTTGTCCTTGTCGATCCACCAGGAATCGATGTCGGCGCCGATGAAGCTCGGCTGCTTTTCAGGGATGCCGAACTTGTTCCAGTAGGCAAGCCACAACACCGACCGGTGATATTGCGGCACGACGTAGTAGTTCCACAACAGCACGCGGTCGAGCGCGTGGGTGGCGGCCAAGAGGTCGTCGCGATCGGTGGCGAAGATGACGCGTTCGACCAGCGCATCGACGATCGGGTCGCCGATGCCCATGATGTTGCGCGAACCCGGCTTGGCGGCGGCCTTCGAGCTCCAGAAATCGCGCTGCTCATTACCCGGCGAGGACGACTGGTTGAGCGTCGTCGTTGTCGCGTCGAAGTCGAATTCATTGATCCGGTTGATGTACTGGCTGGTGTCGACCATGCGCAGCGTCGCGTCGATGCCAAGCCGACGCAGACTGTCGATGAAGGGGCTGGCGATGACCTCGTCGGTGGCGTCCTTGCCGAGGAACTCGATCTTGAACTGCTCGCCGGTCTTTTCGTTCATCAGCTTGCCGCCGCTGGCGCGCCAGCCGGCCTCGGCGAACAGCGATATCGCCTGGCGCAGATGTTGCCGTTCCGACTGGGGCGTATCATAGACCGGCAGCTTGAACTCTTCGGTGAAGAGTTCGGGTGGTAGCTTGTCCTTGTAAGGCGTCAGAAGCTCCAACTCCTTGCCGGTCGGCAGGCCGCTCGAGGCGAGATCCTGGCCCTGGAAGTAGCTGTTGGTGCGGGTGTTGAGCCCGAAGAACAGCGTGCGGTTCATGTATTCGAAATTATATGCCAGCGTCAGCGCCTGCCTGACGCGACGGTCCTGGAACTGCGGCCGACGCAGGTTGAGCGCGTAGCCTTGGAACGGTTCGCCCGACGTCGTCTTGAACACCTGCTTGATGACGTCGCCGGCCTTGAAGGCGGGGAAATCATACTGCGTTGACCAGCGGCGCGAGCTGTTTTCGCGCTTGACGTCCTGAAGCCCGCCCTTGGTGAAGGCCTGCCATTCGGCGCTCTCGTCGAGGAAGTAGCTATAACGGCGCTTGTCGAAATTGTTGCGCCCGACATTGACCCCGACGGTGGCCGCCCAATGGTCGGATACGCGGGTCCAGACGATCTCGGTACCCGGCTTGAAGCTTTCGACCTTGTAGGGGCCGGAGCCGAGCGGGATTTCGAGCGTTGGCCGGGTCACGTCGCGCTTCTTGCCCGAAGCGTCGTTGCCTTCCCACCAGTGCTTGGGCAGGACCACCAGGTCGCCCATGATCTTGGGAAGCTCGCGGTTGCCCTTCTGGTCGAAACGAAACTCGACCTCGCGATCCGAGACCGCGACGGCTTCCTTCACATTGGCATAATACTGGCCGTATTGCGGGCTGTTGGCTTTCAGCACATTGAACGACCAGATGACATCGTCCGTGGTGATCGGCTTGCCGTCGTGCCACTTGGCGCGCGGGTCGAGCCGATACGTCGCGGAAGAGTAATCGGCGGCAAACTTGTAGGCATCGGCGATCATGGGGTGGCTAACGCTGGGTTCGTCGAGCGATTGCTCCATCAGCGTTTCATAGAGCAAACCGCCACCGAAATAAGTGAAGCCAGCGGCCGATGCGCCTTTGACGATATATGGGTTGAAGCTGTCGAAGGTGCCGCCGACGGTCGAATTCAGCGTGCCGCCCTTGGGCGCGTCCGGATTGACGTAGTCGTAGCGCTTGAAGTCCTGTCCATATTTCGAAGGGCCAGTCAGCGAGGAACTGGTTTGCCACTCCTGGGCGCTCGCCGGCAGCAGCATGCCCGACGCCAGAACAGCGGCGAGGCCGGTTGCAAATATCCTGGTCAGGCAAGCCTTCATGAAATTCCCCTTCGCCCGGTGCTTCGCGCCACTCTAATTGTTTCCCGACGCATGGAAACCGCACGTTGGACGATTGTCGTCGCATGTTTGCGGCGGGCAACAAAAAAGCCGGGTCAAACCCGGCTTTTTCAAGATGCGAAGATTACAAATCGGTTAGTGCGCGGCCGGAGCCGGAGCTGCACCCTCTGCCGGTGCTGCCGGGGCAGCGCCCTCTGCGGGAGCAGCCGGTGCGGCGCCTCCAGCGGGAGCTGCCGGAGCCTCGCCAGCCGGCGCTGCTGTCGGCTCTGCGGCAGGAGCCGCGTCTGCCGCAGGCAGCGGTGCCGGGCTGTCCGACTGCGAGTTCAGATAGGCCAGCAGGTTGGCGCGCTCGTCATCCTTCTTGATGCCGGCAAAGCCCATTGCCGTGCCCTTGATGTAGCCCTTCGGCGAAGCCAGGAAGTGGTTCAGGTGCTCGAAGTCCCAGACGACCGAACCGCCCTGCGAGAATTCCTTCATCGCGCCCGAATAGGAGAAGCCTTCATGCGAGGCGATCGGGCGGTTGACCACGGCCCAGAGATCCGGTCCGACCTTGTTGGGGCCACCCTTTTCGATGGAGTGGCAGGCTGTGCACTTCTTGAACACGGCAGCACCCGCTTCGGCATTGGCGCTGGCCAGCAGCTGGGCGACCGGTACTGCGGCCGGAGCGGCTTCGCCACCACCTGCTGCTGCGCCACCTTCTTCGGCAGCCTCGATGGCAAAGCCCGGCTTCTCGGGAACCGGCGCAGCGAAGATCGCGTCCGAGACCAGCGAGATGGAGAACACCACAAAGGCAGTGCCCAGCAGGCCGCCGAGCACCTTGTTGATTTCGAATGAGTCCATACGCCCCTGGCTCCCTTATCCGGCCGATCGCCATCCTCTGCGACCGTTGCCGTTCGTCGGTATCGTCTATCGCCCGGCCGGCCGGGTGAAATCGCGCGGAAACTAGGTCTTTTGCTTGCCGGTTGCAACACCTATAAGGGCGCTTCCAGTGAGACCTTTTGACACTTTTCCACGCCATTTCGAGACAGCCGCAGCCAAGCCATGTCCACTCTCGTCCTGATCCCCGCCCGCATGGCCTCGACGCGCCTTCCGGGCAAGCCGCTCGCCGACATCGCCGGCCGCCCGATGATCGTCCATGTCGCCGCCCGCGCTTCGGAAAGCAGCCTGGGCCGTGTCGTGGTGGCCACCGACACCGACATCGTTGCGGAAACGGTAAGGGCGCATGGCTTCGAGGCGGTGATGACACGCGCCGACCATGAGTCGGGTTCGGACCGTATCTTCGAGGCGCTGACCAGGCTCGATCCCAAGGGCGAGGTCGACACGGTGGTCAACGTCCAGGGCGACTTGCCGACCATCGACCCGGAACTGATCCGGGCTGCCTTCCGGCCATTGGCTGAAGCAGCCGTCGACATTGCCACGCTCGGCGTCGAGATCGTCCGAGAGGAAGAAAAGACCAACCCCAACGTCGTCAAGATCGTCGGCTCCGCCCTTTCAGTGCGGCGTCTGAAGGCGCTCTACTTTACGCGCGCGACTGCCCCCTGGGGCGAGGGGCCGCTCTACCACCACATCGGGCTCTATGCGTATCGCCGTGCGGCACTCGAACGGTTCGTCCGGCTCGGGCCGTCACCGCTCGAAAAGCGCGAGCGCCTCGAGCAGTTGCGCGCGCTCGAAGCCGGCATGCGCATCGACGCCGAGATCGTCTCGTCGGTACCGCTCGGCGTAGATACGCCCGAAGACCTCGAACGTGCCCGCGAAATCCTCTCCAGATAGACAAGACAGGCCAACCATGCCGACCACGACCAACAAGATTGCCTTCCAGGGCGAGCCGGGCGCCAATTCCGACACCGCCTGCCGCAACGTCTATCCAACCATGGAACCGTTGCCGTGCCCGACCTTCGAGGACGCATTCAACGCGGTCGAAACCGGCAAGGCCGATCTCGCCATGATCCCGATCGAAAACACGATCGCCGGCCGCGTCGCCGACATCCATCACCTTTTGCCTGAATCCAAGCTGCACATCGTCGGCGAATATTTCCTGCCGATCCATTTCCAGCTGATGGTGCTGCCGGGCGTCAAGCGCTCCGAGATCAAGACGGTGCACAGCCACATCCACGCGCTCGGACAGTGCCGCAAATACATCCGCAAGAACAACTGGAAGCCGGTCGTTGCCGGCGATACCGCCGGTGCGGCCAAGCTCGTCGCCGAGGTCAAGGACCGCACGATGGCAGCACTTGCGCCGCGTCTGGCCTCGTCGCTCTACGGCCTCGACATCCTCGAGGAGAACGTCGAGGACACGGAAAACAACATCACCCGTTTCGTCGTCCTGTCCAAGGGCAAGAGCTGGGCCGAGCGCACCAATCCCGAGACGAAGATGATGACGACCTTCGTCTTCCGCGTCCGCAACGTGCCGGCCGCCCTCTACAAGGCCATGGGCGGCTTCGCCACCAATGGCGTCAACATGACCAAGCTGGAAAGCTACCAGCTCGGCGGCGAGTTCACCGCCACCCAGTTCTATTCCGACATCGAAGGCCACCCCGACGACCGACTGGTGGCGCTGGCGCTCGAAGAACTGCGTTTCTTCACCCGCGAGGTGCGCATCCTAGGCGTCTACGAAGCCAACGAATTCCGCGGCACGCAGGCCAACGGCGACTGAGCCGCAGCCTGCTCACCGCAGATTGAATTGTGAGTTCGCCGCACCTGGCGCAGCATCGTCCACGCTAGGACGGCGTCATGGGCACGGCAGCAATCCAGGGTGAATTGTGGGGCGCCAAGGCGCGAGACTGGGCGGAGGCCCAGGAACCCGCCTGGCTGCCGGTGTTTGGGGCCGCCATGGCTCTGGCCGGCGTCGGGCAGGGCAGGCGACTGCTCGACATCGGCTGCGGCACCGGCGGGGCACTCGTGATCGCTCGCGATCGTGGGGCGGAGGTTTCAGGCATCGACGCCTCGGAGGCCTTCGTCGCCATTGCGCGGGAGCGCCTGCCGGACGCCCAGATAGAAGCCGGCGAGATGGAGGAACTGCCCTTCGCTGACGGTGCCTTCGATATCGTGACCGGCATCAATTCGTTCCAATTCGCGGGCGACATGATTCGTGCGCTGGGCGAGGCCGCTCGCGTCTGTGACAGCGGTGGCAGCGTTTTCATGCTGGTCTGGGGGCAGCGGGATAGATGCCAGCTGCAATTGGCGGCGATACGGGCGCTCGGTCCATTGCTGCCGCCATCACCTGTGCCGCCCCTTCCACTCGCCGAGCCTGGCGTGATCGAGGGCCTTCTGCGCATGGCAGGGCTGACACCGATCGGTTCTGGCGTGCTTGACGAGACCATCGCCTTTCCCGATTCCGGCACGGCATTGCGTGCCTTTGCCTCGGCCGGGATGGTCACCCGAGCCGAGCGCCATTCAGGCGCCCATAAGGTTCGCGACGCGCTTGCCGACGCAATCAGGCCCTATATTCGTGGGGATGGTCAGGTCATGCTTGCCAACCAGTTTCGCTGGGTGAAGGCCGTGCCGGAGTTTTAGGCGCGTGTCGCCAGATGCTGCCGGCGAAGTGCTCTACAGGCGTTTCTCGAACCAGTGGTCGGCATAGGGATTGTCGTTGAAGCGCGCAATTTCCTCGTAGCCCTCACGGCGGTAGAGAGTCTGCGCCTCCTTGAGCGCCCGGTTGGTGTCGAGGCACACCGTTTTCGCGCCAAGACCTGCCGCGATCGCTTCCAGCTTGAGCAGCAGGCGGCTGGCAATGCCAAGCCCGCGTGCGGAAGGCGCGACCCACATCCGCTTGATCTCCGCGGTCGTGGCATCGATCATGCGCAGTGCCGCGCAGCCTACGGGGCGTCCGTCAAGCCGTGCGATCACGAAACTGCCACGGGGAGGGATGAACTCTTCCTCTGTGGTTGTGTTTCCCCTGGCCGGGTCGAACCCCTTTTCGAAACGCTCTGCGAGTTCGTCGAAATACTGCGCCAGGCATTGCCGCGCTTCCGCAGAATTGGGAGCCTCCTCGCCGATCGTGATCGACGCTGCCATAAGCAGGCGCTCGACCTCTGCCATCGCGGCAACGAGGCGATCTCGCCGCGACACCGAAAGCGGATCGAGAATGGAATTCGCCAATTCGTCCGACAAGGCGTCATAGGCTGCGTGCTCGTCGCGGCCCTTTTGGGTCAGCGTCGCGCGGCGGCTGCGGGCGTCGCCGGCGTGTTTGCCGACGGCGACGAGGCCCTGTGCCTCGAGCGAACGCAACATCCGGCTGAGATAGCCCGAATCCAGCCCAAGCCGCGAGCGGAGCACGCCGAGCCCCGCGCCTTCCAGCCCGATTTCGAAAATGACCCGTGCCTCGCCGAGCGGGCGCCCACGGCTGAGATAGCTGTCTTCCAGCACGCCAATACGGCGGGTCACCGTGCGGTTGAAGCTGCAAATCCGGGTGACTTGCAGAGCCTTGTCCATTGCCTGACTATAGTCAGGCATGTGCGGGCAGGCAAGAATTATCGGACTTTAGTCAGGCATTTTGTTGAGCGTTTTCGCCCAAGCGTGGATCAGCTGGTGGGCGATGGCGTGGGGCGGCGGCACCCGGAGTTCTCCGGGGTGCGTGCCGTCGAGCATCTGCAGCACCTCGGCACGGGAAAACCAGCGGCAATCCTCGAGCTCGGCGGTATCAGGCACGATGTCCTCGTTCAGCGCTTCGCCATAGCAGCCGATCATCAGCGAGTAGGGGAACGGCCAGGGCTGGCTCGAGTGGTAGACGACGCGGCCGAGCCTGATGCCGGATTCCTCCAGCGTTTCGCGCCGCACCGCCGCCTCGATCGTTTCGCCCGGCTCGATGAAGCCGGCGAGCGCCGAGTAGACCCCGGGCGCGAAATGCCGGCCCCGCCCCATCAGGCACCGGTCGCCCGACACGGTCAGCATGATGGCCACCGGGTCGGTGCGCGGGAAGTGCTCGGCGTCGCAGGAAGTGCACCGCCGCTTGTAGCCGCCGGCGCGCATCTCGGTCGGCCCGCCGCAGCGGCCGCAGAAACGGTGGGTTGCATGCCAGGCGAGCAGGGCGGCACCTTGCGCCATGGCACCGAGGCCGGCGCCGTCGATCAGGCCTTGCGTCAGGATCGAGCGGAAATCGACCGCCTTGAGGTGCTCGGGCAGGGTTTCCGGCTCGACGGCGACAGGCACCGCGAGCATGGCGACATCGTCGACCCGGCCGAGCAGGATCGCGGCGTCGGGTTGGATGCCGATGGTCTGGGCTGCGGTGACCGTGAAATATGGGCTGGCCGCGCCGGTGCTGAAATCGAGCACCAACCGTCCCGCGCCGATCAGCAGCAACCGCGCGCCGGGCTCGGCCAACGCCAGCCGGGCGGAATCGTCGCTGCGCTTTTCCGACTGGCGGTCGATGACGTTGCCGGCAAAACCGAGGAACTGGCTGGCTTCGCGCTCGGGCGCGTTGGACAGGCTGAAATGCATTGCGTGGACTCAGGCGCTGGGTCGGGGGATGCCCTTATAGGGCGGCCTTGATGTTCTCGGCAAACCGGTGGAGGTCGTCGCGGCGATAAGGCTCGCGCACGCCATGGCCCCAGACCGGGCCGGGCCAGCCGGGGTCGCCCTCGGAGCGGGCGACGACATGGAAATGCAGCTGCCGCACGACATTGCCGAGTGCACCGCTGTTGATCTTGGCGCAGCCGGTTACGCGCTTCAGCGCATGGGCCACCATGTTGCTTTCGAAGGTCAGCATGGCTTGGTCGAGCGGGGTCAGGTCGTGGATTTCCTCGATGCCGGAGCGTTGCGGCACCAGGATCAGCCAGGGCCAGCGCTGGTCGTTCATGACGCGCAATTCGCACAAGCCAAGCCACATCAAGGGCTCGCTGTCGGTGTCGAGACGCGAATCCAGCGCAAACCCGGCCTTGAGCCCCGACATCATTGGCGTTTTCCCTGTTCATGCGGAGGCTAGAGCCTGCCTGCTGCCGCTGCAAGCGAATCATTGCTCTCGGCTGCCGTGCTTCGATCAATCTGATGGGCTACCGGAGGGACGATAGAGGCGCATGTTTGCAGGCGCAGCCTGCTTGGCTCTTGCAATTGCTGCGGCAATTGCCGATATGGGGATTGGGAGGTTGGTGGTGGACGATCCACTCGCCAACCGGGTCAGGTCCGGAAGGAAGCAGCCCTAACGAGCCCGGAACGGGTCATTGTTCCAGCCTCCCGCCTCTTCGCCCTTCTCCGCGTCATTGACGGCGTTGCGCCGTGCGGGCGAAACTCGTTTCGCGGAATCGGCCCTGTGGGGTCGAGGCAGGGGCGCCACTACGAACGGGCGAGCGAACGGGGCGGATGAGCGAAGCCGGACAAACCGATAAGAGCAAGGCTTACCGCGTTCTCGCGCGCAAGTACCGCCCTGCGGATTTCTCAGCCCTCGTCGGCCAGGAGCCGATGGTCCAGACGCTGACCAACGCTTTTTCCAGCGGGCGCATCGCCCAGGCCTGGATGCTGACCGGCGTCCGCGGCGTCGGCAAGACCACCACCGCCCGCATTCTGGCCCGTGCCCTCAACTACAAGACCCCGGACATCGACCGGCCGTCGGTCGACTTGTCGGTGCTCGGCGAGCATTGCCAGTCGATCATGGAAGGCCGCCATGTCGATGTCATCGAAATGGACGCGGCCTCCCACACTGGCATCGACGACATCAGGGACATCATCGAGCGCGTACGCTATGCGCCCGTTTCGGCGCGCTACAAGGTCTACATCATCGACGAGGTGCACATGCTTTCGACGCAGGCCTTCAACGGCCTGCTGAAGACGCTGGAAGAGCCGCCTCCGCATGTGAAGTTCATCTTCGCCACCACCGAAATCCGAAAAGTTCCGATCACGGTGCTGTCGCGCTGCCAGCGCTTCGACCTGCGCCGCATCGATGCCGGCAAGCTGGTCGGCCATCTAAGGAGCATCGCGCAGCAGGAAGGCATTGCGGTCGAGGACGACGCGCTTGCCATGGTTGCCCGTGCAGCCGAAGGCTCGGCGCGCGATTCGCTGTCGATCCTCGACCAGGCCATCGCCCATGGCGGCGGCAAGGTGACGACGGATGCGGTGCGCGCCATGCTCGGCCTTGCCGACCGTGCCCGTGTCGTCGACCTGTTCGAAAACGTCATGAAGGGCGACATTGCAGCCGCCCTTGGCGAACTGCGCGCCCAGTATGACACCGGCGCCGACCCGGTCGCCGTGCTCAACGATCTTGCCGAATTCACCCATCTCGTCACCCGCCTGCGCTTCGTGCCTTCGGCGGCCGACGACGCCTCGCTGTCGGAAGACGAGCGCAAGAGGGGCGGGGAGTTCGCCCAGAGCTTGTCGGTCAGGGTCCTGTCCCGCGCCTGGCAGATGCTGCTCAAGGGTATCCCCGAAGTGCAGTCGTCCAACCGGCCTGTCAGTGCCGCAGAGATGGTGCTGATCCGGCTGGCGCACGCCGCCGACCTGCCGACGCTCGACGAGGCGTTGAAGTCACTGGGCGATGCGCCGTCACAACCCGCATCCGGCCCACGCAATGGCGGCATGCCTGCGGGCGGCGGCAATGGTGGACCTGGCGCTTCGGCTGTTTCTCAGGCCCGCATGCCGGTCAGCAATGGCGGTGGCCAGGCCATGCGCCTGATCGAGACGGCGCCTGCGCCTGCTGCGTTTGTCGCGCCGACGCCGGCACCCGAGCCGGTGGCCGACGCGGTGCCGGTCAAGTCGATCGCTGATCTGGCGGCGCTTGCCGAAACCAATCGCGAGATGGCCTTCAAGGTGCTGATCCGCCGCGTGGTTCGGCCGGTCCGCATCGAGCCGGGCCATATCGAGGTCAGCCTGACCGCGGACGCGCCACGGACTTTTCTCAACGACCTGACCACCAAGCTGAAGGCCTGGACCGGGCGCCACTGGCTGGTGTCGCTTTCGAAGGACGAAGGCGGTGCCACGCTCGCCGAGATCGAGGCCAACAAGCGCGAGGTCGCCCTTACCGATGCGAAGGCCGATCCCACCGTGGCCGCGATCCTGTCGCGCTTTCCCGGCGCCAAGATCATCGATGTGCGCCTGCCGACGCAGCCGGACGCGCCCGATCTGGATACCGACACCGAGTTGCCGCCCGATCCCGGCGTGGACAACGACGATGACGACCCGTTCTGAGACGAAAGGAATACGACCATGAAGGATCTGCTCGGCCTGATGGGCAAAGCGAAGGAAATGCAGGCCAAACTCCAGGCCATGCAGGAAGAGGTCGCCCTGATCGAAGCCACCGGCCAGTCCGGCGGCGGGCTCGTCACCGTCACCCTTTCCGGCAAGTCGGAGATGAAGTCGCTGAAGATCGACCCGTCGTTGCTGAAGGAAGGCGAGGGCGAGATCCTCGAGGACCTGATCGTCGCCGCCCACAACGACGCCAAGGCCAAGGTCGAGGCGACGATGCAGGAAAAGACCAAGGCGCTGACGGCAGGCCTGCCGATCCCGCCCGGCATGAAGCTGCCGTTCTGAGAAAGAGCTATAGCGAATAGTGAGTAGTGAGTAGTGAATAGTGAATAGTGAATAGTGGGGTGGCGCTTGATCATCAGGCGCCGTTGCTCATCAATCTATTCGCTATTCGCTATTCGCTATTCGCTATTCGCTATTCGCTATTCGCTGTTTGCCCCTAGAACCTCGTCACCACGCTGATCCCAAGCCCCTCGAACCGGTCCATCGCCATCAGTGCGGCGGGCGCTTCGTTGAGGCTGAGATGCTTGCCGACCAGCATCTGCGGCTTGAGCGTGCCGGCGTCGATCATCTCCATCATCGCCTGGTAGCGGAACGCCTGCATGCCGTGACTGCCGAGGATTTCGAGTTCGTGGGCAATCACCTTGTCCATCGGAATCCTGGGGTGATGGTGATCGCCGAGCATCAGCCCGACCTGCACGTGCCGGCCGCGGCCACGCAAATTGGCGATCGAGTTGAAGCAGGTGGTGGGATGGCCGAGCGCGTCGAGCGAAAGATGCGCGCCGCCCTTGGTGATCTCCCTGACAGCACCCACGACGTCCTTGTCGCCTGAGGCATTGATCGTCGCCACGGCGCCGACCTTCCTGGCGAACTCCAGCTTGTCGTCGGCGAGGTCGATGGCGATCACGTTGGCCCCGGCAGCCGCCGCGATCATGATCGCCGATAGCCCGACGCCACCGCAGCCGTGCACGGCGACCCATTCGCCCGGCTTGACCCGGCCCTGATCGACGACCGCCCGGAACGAGGTGACAAAGCGGCAGCCGAGGCTGGCCGCCGTGGCGAAGTCCAGCTTTTCCGGCAGCCGCACCAGGTTGGTGTCGGCGAAATCGACGGCGACATATTCGGCAAACGAGCCCCAGGCGGTGAAGCCGGGCTGGAATTGATGTTCACAGACCTGGTGGTTGCCCGACGTGCATTCGAAGCAACGGCCGCAACCGCCGACGAAGGGCACGGTCACGCGGTCGCCGACCTTCCATCGCGTGACCAGCTTGCCCAGGGCAGACACCGTGCCGGCAAGCTCATGACCCGGCACGTGCGGCAGCACGATGTCGGCGTCGTGTCCCATCCAGCCGTGCCAGTCGCTGCGGCACAGGCCGGTCGCCTCGACCTTGATCACCACGCCTGCCGGCGAGGGCGTCGGATCGGCCACGTTCTGCATCTTTGGCGGCTGGCCGAATTGCTCGAACAGGACAGCTTTCACGATCGTCTTCCTCTTGCTTCTCGGCCGTTGCGCCGCGTCTTGGCAGCGACCATAGCGACCGGGCGTTGCAGAGGCGACCCTGCCGATTGCCACATTTCGGCCTTCGGCCATCATTTTGCCCGAAATGGGCTCATTGTTGCTGCAATCTGGGGACGTGGCGGGACTGCAAGAGGGGCGCTTTTTGATCGCCAAGAAATGGAAGATGCCGATCCTTGTCGGCATCCTTGTCTCGCTGTTCATCGTGTCCGGATGCACCACCAGCAAACTCGCTGACGGGGTCACCACGAGCTCGGTTCGTTCCGGTTCCTACGCCTATACGGCGAAGGACAAGGAGTGCCTGGCGCGGGCGATGTTCTTCGAATCCAACCGCTCCAGCCGCGACGGCCTCGTTGCCGTTGGCAGCGTCGTCATGAACCGCCTCAAGTCGGGCGAATATGGCGAAACGGTCTGCGGTGTGGTTGGCCAGAAAGGCCAGTTCGCGCCCGGCGTGCTGTCGCGGCCGATGAATTCGAAGGCCTTGCCCGACGTGCAGGCGGCTGCCGACGCGGTGCTCAAGGGCGAACGTCACCCTAAGGTGAAGCCCGAAGTGATGTTCTTCCACACGGCCGGGCTGAAGTTTCCCTACAAGAACATGCACTACACGACAGTCGCCGGCGGCAATGCCTTTTACGAGAAGCGCAGCCGCAGGAAGCCGCTGCCTGCAGCGATCGAGGCCGAAACCATGGTCGCTTCAGCCGAACCGCAGGCGCTGCCGGGCGTTGTCGAGGAGAAGCCGACGACCGTCGCTTCCGCCGGTTCCGATGCGGCACTGGCCAGTGCCATGTCGTTCCAGGCGACATCCGAGGATGCCGACGCGATCGGCGCGCTGATTGCCAGCCAGGACAGGCCGATGCAATGAGTGAGGGAATAGGGAGTAGCGAATAGGGCAAGAAGACAAGGGCTGCCGGTTGGCGCTTCGTCACTATTCGCTACTCACCATTCGCTCCTCGTTTTATACCGCTTCCATGTCGAAGCGAATCGCCGGTCCCGAGATCGAACGCCTGATTCAGCTGCTGGCCAAGGTGCCGGGGCTTGGGCCCCGTTCGGCCCGCCGCGCAGCCCTCCATTTGATCAAGAAGAAAGAGCAGCTGCTGGCACCTCTGGCTGCCGCCATGGGCGAAGCGGTCGACAAGGTGCGTGTCTGCTCGACCTGCGGCAATGTCGATACCTCCGATCCCTGCATGATCTGCACCGATCCGCGTCGCGACCCGACCACCATCATCGTCGTCGAGGACGTGTCGGATCTCTGGGCGCTGGAGCGGGCTGGCGCCATGAATGCGCGTTTCCATGTGCTTGGTGGCACGCTGTCGCCGCTGGATGGCGTGGGGCCGGACCAGCTGACCATCAAACAACTGGTGACCCGCATCGCCGAGGGCGGCGTCAGCGAGGTCATCCTGGCGGTCAACGCCACCGTCGAGGGCCAGACCACGGCGCACTATCTCACCGACCAGCTCTCCGGCTTCGACGTGAAGATCACGCGGCTGGCACATGGCGTGCCGGTCGGTGGCGAACTCGATTATCTCGACGAGGGCACGCTTTCCGCGGCCCTCAAGTCGCGGACCGTGTTTTGACGCAATTGGCTTGCAGGGAGGTTGGATGATCGGCGCCCTAAGTTGCCCCCCTCTGTCCTGCCGGACATCTCCCCCACAAGGGGGGAGATCAGCCCTCATCGCACCTTTGGCCAATCTCCACCGTCGTTGCACGACGAGCGGTGAGGACGCAGCCGCCAATCTCCCCCCTTGTGGGGGAGATGTCCGGCAGGACAGAGGGGGGCAACGTGGAGCGCAATCCTTGCGCCAGTTCCTGGCTTCGCTGGTGATAGGACTCTTGGCCTGCGCCGCCCCAGCCTCCGCTGCCCCCGTCGACAGCCAGTTCCAGGCCTGGCTGGCGAAGGACCTCTGGCCGGAAGCCAAGGCCAAGGGCATCTCCAGGGCGACATTCGACGCGGCTTTCGCCGGCGTCTCGCCCAATCTCAAGTTGCCCGACCTCGTCTTGCCCGGCGAAAAGCCGAAGACGCCGAAGAAGCAGCACCAGGCCGAGTTCGGTTCGCCAGGCAACTACTTCGCCGAGAAGACCCTGGGTGCGGTCAGTGCAGGCGGGCGCACGCGTGCCGGCTCCAATGCCAAAACGCTTGCCGCGATCGAAAAGCGCTTCGGCGTGCCCCGCGGCGTGGTGCTCGCCATATGGGGCCGCGAGTCTGGCTTTGGCGCCGCCAAGATGCCTTACGATGCCTTCGAGGTGCTGGGCACCAAGGCATTTCTCGCCACCCGTAAGGACATGTTCCGCAAGGAGTTGCTCGCCGGTCTCGAGATGGTCGAGCGCGGGCTGGTCAGCCGCAAGGCCATGCGCTCGTCCTGGGCCGGCGCGCTTGGCCAGCCGCAGTTCCTGCCGACGTCGTTCCTCGAGCATGCCGTCGATTTCGACGGCGACGGCCGCGCCGACATCTGGAACTCGACGCCCGACACGCTGGCCTCGATCGCCAACTATCTTGTCCATTACGGCTGGGTGAAGGGGCGCGACTGGGGTTTCGAGGTGTCGGTGCCGGATACCGTAACCTGCGCTCTGGAGGGTCCTGACCAGGGCAAAAAAATCGCCGACTGGGCGGCGATGGGCATCGGCCGTATCGGCGGCAAGCCATTCCCGCAAAACGAAGCGAGGGCCGAAGGTTTCCTGATGATGCCGGCGGGACGCAACGGGCCTGCCTTCATCGTCACGCCCAATTTCTACGTGCTCAAGGAATACAACGAGAGCGACGTCTATGCGCTGTTCATCGGCCATGGCGCCGACCGGATCGCGTCAGGCGACAGGCGCTTCGCCGGCAGCTGGGGCAAGGTCGACGGGCTCTACCGCTCCGACATCGCCGCCATGCAGCGTGGGCTAGAAAAGCTCGGCTACGACGTCGGCGGCGCCGATGGGTTGCCGGGGTTCAAGACCCGTCGCTCGATCGGCGACTGGCAGGCCAAGAATGGCCGCGCAGCGACGTGTTTTCCGGACAAGGGCATCGTCGAGGCTATGCGATAGCGCACTCTTCCTTCTCCCCTTGTGGGAGAAGGTGCCCCGAAGCGATGAGGAGTGCTGGCCGGAGCTCGGTTTTCGAAATTCGGTCCTGCGCCCGCTCCTGATGCCTCGTATATCTTCCAACACCCCTCATCCGTCTCGGCGCTTCGCGCCGATTCACCTTCTCCCACAAGGGGAGAAGGTAAGACACCAGACTACGCCGCCTTTGCCAGTGCGGCGCCGACTTCCGCCAATATCTCGTACGACCGCTTGCGCGCGACATGGTCAAACACCTGCGCGGTCACCATCAATTCGTCAGCACCGGTTCGCGCAATGAACGCCTCCACGCCGCGGCGGACGGTTTCGGGCGAACCGACCACCGCGCAGGCGAGCGTCTGCGACAGCATCTGGCGGGCGACCGGGTCAAGGTCGCGCTCGTAGCCTTCGACCGGGGCCGGAAGCCTGCCTGGGCGGCCGCTGCGCAGATTGACGAAGGCCTGCTGCACCGAGGTGAACAGGAGCTTCGCCTCCGCGTCGGTCTCCGCGGCCACGACATTGATGCCGGCCATGACATAGGGCTTGGCCAGCCGCTCCGAGGGCTGGAAGCGCGAGCGGTAGATCTCGATCGCATGGTCGAGCTCGGCGGGCGCGAAATGGGAGGCGAATGCGTAGGGCAGGCCAAGCATGGCGGCGAGTTGCGCGCCATAAAGGCTGGAGCCGAGCACCCAGACCTCGACCTGCTCGCCCTCGCCGGGTACGGCGCGGATGCGCTGCTCCGGCGTCGCCGGCTCGAAGTAGCCCATCAGCTCGACGACATCCTGCGGGAAATTGTCGACGCCGGCTTCGAGATTACGGCGCAGGGCGCGTGCGGTCAGCATGTCGGTGCCGGGCGCCCGGCCGATGCCGAGGTCGATTCGGCCGGGGTGAAGGGCGGCCAGCGTGCCGAACTGCTCGGCGATCACCAGCGGCGCGTGGTTGGGCAGCATGATGCCGCCGGCGCCGACTCGGATGGTGCTGGTGCCGGCCGCGACATGGGCGATGACGACCGAGGTCGCAGCACTCGCGATGCCGGCCATGTTGTGGTGCTCGGCCAGCCAGTAGCGGTGGAAGCCGAGTGTCTCGGCGTGGCGGGCGAGGTCGAGCGTATTCCGGAGCGATTGCGCGGCAGTGCTGCCTTCGGTGACCGGCGAAAGGTCGAGGACAGAAAGGGTGGTCATGATGCAGCTCCGGCGGGTGGGGACCCGCCGGATATAGGAACCACTATCCTCGCAAACAAACCTTCCCGCTCAGGGTAAGTTTTGGTCCAGCCGGATTCAGGCTGCCGGACCGGCGGGCGAGGCGCCAAGTTCCTTGCGCACCAGCGGCGCCACCTTGGTGCCGTAGAGCTCGATCGCTTTCATGATCTTGTCGTGCGGCATGATGCCGATCGCCATCTGCAGCAGGAAGCGGTCGTTCTTGAACAGCTTGTGCTGTGCCACGATCTTTTCGGCCACCACCTCCGGGTTGCCGACGAACAGCGCGCCTTGCGGCGAACGCGATTGGTCGAAATGCGCCCTTGAAGTCGGTCCCCAGCCGCGCTCGCGGCCGATGCGGTTCATCACCTCGGCCTGCGGTTGGTAGAAGTCGTCGGCCGCCTGCTCGGTGGTTTCGCCGACGAAGCCATGGACGTTGATGCTGGTGGCAAGCTTGGCCGGGTCCTGCCCGCCGCGCCGTGCCGCCTCGCGATAGAGGTCGAAAAGCGGTGCGAATCGTGCCGGCTCGCCGCCGATGATGGCAAGCGCCAGCGGCAGGCCGAGCACGCCGGCGCGCGCTGCCGATTGCGGCGTGCCGCCGATGGCGATCCAGATCGGCAGCTTGTCCTGATAGGGGCGGGGATAGACGCCGCGATCGTCGATCGACGCGCGATGCGTGCCCGACCACGTGACGCACTCGCTGTCGCGCAGCGCCAGCAGCAGGTCGAGCTTTTCGGCGAACAACTCGTCGTAGTCCTCGAGGTTGTAGCCGAACAGCGGGAACGATTCGATGAACGAGCCGCGACCGGCCATGATCTCCGCGCGGCCGCCGGAAAGCTGGTCGAGGGTGGCGAATTGCTGGAACACGCGCACGGGATCGTCGGAGGAAAGCACGGTGACGGCGCTGGTCAGCCGGATGCGCTTGGTGCGCTCGGCTGCGGCAGCAAGCGCGACGACCGGCGCAGAGGCTGCGTAATCCGGGCGGTGGTGCTCGCCAAGACCGAACACATCGAGCCCGACCTGGTCGGCCAGTTCGATTTCTTCGATGAGATTGCGCAACCGCTGATGCGGTCCAATGGCTCCCGGGCCTGCTTCCGGGCTGACGTCGGCAAAAGTGTAAAGGCCAAGTTCCATATCGCTGGTCCTGTCGCTGTCATTCGTGCTACAGGTAGCCATCGCTCCACGAAGCCGCCAGATGCGGACTAGTGAACAATCCATATCGAGATTGGCGCCAAAGAGCGTTTCCTATCCGCAACAACACGCGAATTCATGGGAGACATGCCTTTTTGGCGCTTGAACTCTGCCTTTGCGCGCGTATGTAAGCGGCGCGAAGTGACTCCAGGGAAATCAAATTGGCAATCTACAGGGAAAAAGACGTCTTCGAACGGCGTAACGCCGCCAATGACGCAAAGAAAGCTCTCCTCGAAAAGTACAAGGCACGCCCGGCAGCTGACGATCCAGCGGTTGTGGCACGCCAGGCTGAACGCAAGGCGATCCTAGAGGCACGCGCCATCCGCGAAGCCGAAAAGGAAAAGCTGCGGCAGGAACGCTTGGCTCGTGAAGCCATCGAAAAGGCCGAACGCGAAGCCAAGGCCGAAGCTGAACGCCTGGCCGCCGAAGAGGCCGCGCAGGCGGAAGCCAAGGCACGCGAGGCTGAAGAGGCCGACCGTATCAGCCGCGTGCTCTCCGACGAGGCTGAGCGCAAGGCCAAGCGTGACGCGCGTTACGCAGCGCGCAAGGCGCGCGGCAAGCGGATGCCGCCTTCGGCCAATTTCGGCTGATTGCAGGACACATTCGCCTGAAAGACGCATCGGCCTGCTAGCCAGGTCCGATTGCGCGAATTCTCATTGCTGGTGGTTCGCGACCGGGGTTTTGCCAAGCCCGGGGCGCGGGCCGCTTTGGCGTGTCCGCAGGTCAGCCGGCATGCAGATTGCTGTGGCCCGCCCGGTTGGGCAGGCCAGGCCATTTCGCGACTGCGCGATCAGGCGACGAGCTTGAGGCCGACGATGCCGGACACGATCAGGCCGATGCAGGCAAGGCGGAGCGCCGTTGCCGGCTCTCCCAGAAGCCAGATGCCAAGCATCGCCGTGCCGACCGTGCCGATGCCGGTCCAGATGGCATAAGCCGTGCCGACGGGCAGCGTCTTCAGCGCCAGGCCGAGCAGGCCGAGGCTGACGATCATCGAGGCGATGGTGAGGACAGTCGGCATCGGCTTCGAAAAGCCGTCCGTGTATTTCAGCCCGATGGCCCAGCCGATCTCAAACAGTCCAGCAAGAAACAGATAAGTCCAAGCCATGGAACGCTCCATTGGATGGCGGGTCGTCCCGACCGGTTTTTGGGGGAGGCGCAAGATCGTTCCTGCGCCAGGATAGATGGGGTTTTTGGAAGAAGAATCAACCAGACGCCCGGCCGAGACCGGGCGTCTGGTGATTGATATCAAGCCGAGACCAGAGCCTACTTGTCCTTGATCTTGGTGGCTTGCACCGGAGGCGCCTTGAATGCCGGCGCTGGCGCAGGCTTCTTGGCGTCTTTTTTGGGTTTCCGGGCTTCTTTCCCGGCTTTCATCGCACCCTTGGCCATGATTCGTTTCTCCCGCTGCTGAGACACGAAGTGAAACGCGAAGTTGTCTCGCTTGCAAGAGGGGTGTTGAGCCACCAGCCGCTTGTTTCGCAGCCACGAATTGGCTTGAGCCCAGCCCGGCGCCCGCTACAGTTGCCTCTCGCGAGGAACTGACGGTGGCACACTCCGGCTCCAGATTTGTGATCTTTGCGGCAATCGCCGGCAACCTGCTGATCGCCGCCACCAAGTTTGTCGCCGCCGCGTTCACCGGCAGTTCGGCGATGCTGTCGGAAGGCGTGCACTCGCTGGTCGACACCGGCAACGGGCTTTTGCTGCTCTATGGGCTTCGGCGCGCCGCCCAGCCGCCCGACCGCTTGCATCCATTCGGCCATGGCCGCGAGCTCTATTTCTGGAGTTTCATCGTCGCACTTCTGGTCTTTGCGCTCGGTGCCGGCGTCGCCTTCTATGAGGGCGTGATCCACATGCTCGATCCCGAGCCGATCGAAAACCCGCTCGTCAATTACGTGGTGCTTGGCCTGTGCATGGTCTTTGAAGGTGGCTCCTGGCTGGTCGCGCTCAAGGAGTTCCGGCGCAGCAAAGGCAGCCTCGGCTACATCCAGGCCGTGCGGCGCAGCAAGGATCCCAGCGTCTACACCGTGCTGTTCGAGGATAGCGCAGCCCTGCTCGGGCTGGTCATCGCGCTCATCGGCATTTCCGCGGCGCAGTATTTCGAGCAGCCCTGGATGGACGGCGCCGCATCCATCGGTATCAGCCTGATTCTCGCGGCGACGGCGGTGTTCCTCGCCCGGGAGAGCAAGGGGCTGCTGATGGGAGAGCCCGCCTTGCCCGATATGCAGGCCAAGATCCTGGAGGTTGCTCAGGCCGACCCGGCGGTCGAAAAGGCCAACGGCGTTCTGACGGTGCACATGGGGCCCGAGCAGATCGTCGCCGGCCTCAGCCTCGATTTTGTCGACCACATCTCGGCGGCCGATATCGAAACCTGCGTCGAGCGGCTGGAGAACAAGCTCAAGGCGGAAGTTCCCGAGGTAAGCGCGGTCTTCATCAAGCCGCAGACTTCCGAGCGCTGGCGCGAGCGGCGGGAAAGGCTTGTGACCGGGGATACGGCGGCGCCTGAGACGGAATAGAATCGTGAGGAAAAGGGAGGAATTTCAATGAAGATTGAAGGCGGCTGCCATTGCGGCGCCATCACCTACACGGCCGAGGTCGACCCCGAGAAGACGGCGATCTGCCATTGCACCGACTGCCAGAAGCTGACCGGCACGGCCTTTCGCGTCACGGTTCCGGTCGCCGAGGACAAGATCGCGTTCTCGGGCAAACCCAGGATCTACGTGAAGACAGGTGAGAGCGGCAACAAGCGGGCACAAGGCTTTTGCGCCGAGTGTGGGTCGCATCTCTTCGCCACCTCGGTCGGCGACGGTCCGAAGGTCTACGGCCTCAGGACCGGTACATCCAGCCAGCGCGAGCAACTGGTTCCGCGCAAGCAGGTCTGGCACCGCTCGGCCCTGCACTGGCTGCCCGCATTCGACGGCATGGAGACGGTCGAGAAGCAGTCCTAGCGACGCCTTATTCGCTTTCCTCGACCACTCGCAGCCTGAGCTGGCCCGTCTTGGAGTCGGCGGCGCGGCCATTCGGCGTTTGAGGTTTCGCGGCTTCGTCCGATTCGCCGGCATGCGAGGCGCCGAATTCCAGTGCCTCGATCTTTTCGCCGCGCTTGGTGACCTTGGACGACGACACCAGGATGTCGTCGATGTCCTTGCTGGCCTGGCCGAAATGGGTCTGCAGCTTGCGCACGCGCTCGTCGAGGCGCCCGACATCCTCCATCAGGCGGATGACTTCGCCCTGGATCAGGTGCGCCTGCTCGCGCATCCGCGCATCCTTGAGGATCGCCTGGATGACCTGGATCGACAGCATCAAAAGCGATGGCGAGACGATCACGATGCGGGCGCGATGCGCCCGGTGCACCAGTGATTCGAAATTCTCGTGGATCTCGGCGAAGATCGATTCCGACGGCACGAACATGAACGCCGTGTCCTGCGTCTCGCCCGAGATCAGGTACTTGTCGGCGATCGCCTTGATGTGCACATCGAGATCGCGCCGGAACGCCTGCGCGGCATATTTCTGCGCGTCTGCAGCGCCATCGACGTCGGCTGCGGCACGGATGGCGTTCCAGGCCTCGAGGGGAAACTTGGCATCGATCACCAGCGACGGTGCGCCATTGGGCATCTTGACCAGGCAGTCCGGCCGGTTGTTGTTCGACAGCGTCGCCTGGAACTCATAGGCGCCGAGAGGCAGCCCGTCGGCGACGATCGCCTCCATCCGCGACTGGCCGAAGGCGCCGCGCGTCTGCTTGTTGGACAGGATCGCCTGCAACTGCACCACCTGGCCGGCGAGCGACTGGATGTTGCCCTGGGCGGTGTCGATGACGGCGAGCCGCTCCTGCAGCTTGGCGAGGCTGTCATGCGTCGACTTAGTCTGCTCGGCCATTGTCTGGCCGATACGCCCGGTCATGGCGTCGAGACGCTGGCCCAGCGACTGCGTCAGCTCGGCCTGGCGCGCGCCGAAGATGTCGGCAACCGTGCCGAGCCGTCCCTGCATTTCCGCCTGCGCCTGCAGGATGCCGGCCATGCGGGCTTCCGCGTCGCGGGCGTGATCGGCGGCTTCGGCGGCGGCCACTGCGCGCGCCTTTGCCGATCGCCACAAGGCGATCATGAGGACGGCGAGCAGGATCACGAACAGCAGGGCGCCGAAACCAAGCGCCTGGCCGAGCGTGATGATGGTGGCGCCAAGCTGGGCGATGGGAGCGGACAAGATGCTGGAAAGGTCGTTCATGGCCGGCACCATAACCGATTCGCATCCTACGGTCAGATCAAAACAGGAACATCGCCCCATGCCACCGGTTGACGGTTTTATTCCGACATCTTAGTTGAGGCACATGACTATCAAGCCGCTGATCATCCTTCCCGATCCACTGCTGCGCGAGCTTTCCAGGCCCGTGGAGCGCATCGACGACGACGTGCGCAAGTTCGCGCGCGACATGCTCGACACCATGTATGACGCGCCGGGCATCGGCCTTGCCGCCATCCAGGTAGGCGAGCCGCTGCGCATGCTGGTGCTCGACCTTGCCAAGGAGGGCGAGGAGCCGGCGCCGCGCGTCGTCATCAATCCGCAAGTGCTTTCGCGCAGCGACGAACGCTCGGTCTACGAGGAAGGCTGCCTGTCGATCCCCGACTATTATGCCGAGGTCGAGCGTCCGTCGGCGGTTCGGGTCAAGTATCTCGACGAGAACGGCAAGGAGCAGGAGGTCGAGGCCGACGGCCTGCTCGCCACGTGCCTCCAGCACGAGATCGACCACCTCGATGGCGTGCTGTTCATCGACTACATCTCGAAGCTCAAGCGCGACATGGTGCTGCGCAAGTTCAAGAAGCTCGCCAAGGACCGTCCGCCGAGCCGCATGGTGGGTTGATCCCGCTCTGTTTGCCTCAAAGCTTGCGACGCGCGACATCCGCGACTTCGACGGGCTTGACCTCAGGCTCGTAAACCCGTTTGAAGCGGAGGCCTGAACGGTTGGCCGTCGCCGGCCGGGCTTAGCTCCTGGACTGCATACCCTCATGAGCCTTCGCGTCATCTTCATGGGAACGCCGGATTTTTCCGTGCCGACGCTGCGTGCGATCGCCGAGGCTGGCCATGAGGTCGTCGCCGTCTATTCGCAGCCGCCGCGCGCCGCGGGCCGTCGCGGACTGGAGCTCACGCCCTCGCCGGTGCAGCGCGAGGCCGAGCGGCTGGGCATCGAAATACGCACGCCGCTTTCGCTGAAAAGCGACGCAGAGCATGCGGCATTCGCCGGGCTCAAGGCCGATGTCGCCGTGGTCGTGGCCTATGGCCTGTTGCTGCCGAAGGCCATTCTCGAAGGCACGCGATTGGGCTGCTACAACGGCCATGCTTCGCTCCTGCCGCGCTGGCGCGGGGCCGCACCCATCCAGCGCGCGATCATGGCCGGCGATGCTGAAACCGGCATGATGGTCATGCGGATGGAAGAGGGATTGGACACCGGACCGGTCGCGCGACTTGAAAAAGTCGCGATCGGACCCGACATGACGGCTGGCGAGTTGCACGATCGTCTGATGGCGGTAGGTGCCTCGCTCATGGTAGAAGCGCTGGCTGAGCTCGAAGCGGGCAGGCTGGAGACGGTGCCCCAGGCCAGCGAAGGCGTGACCTACGCCAAAAAAATCGATAAAGCGGAGACGCGGATCGATTGGACCTTGCCGGCGACGGCGGTCGACAACAATATCCGCGGCCTGTCGCCATTTCCCGGCGCCTGGTGCGAATTCGAGATCGGTGGACGAACAGAGCGCTTGAAAGTGTTGCGCTCGCAACGTGCCGCCGGACAAGGAGAGCCGGGAACGGTTCTCGACGACCGGTTGGAGATTGCCTGTGGCGAAGCCGCCGTCAGGCTGGTCGAGGTACAAAGGGCGGGGGGAAAACCCGTCACCGCGGATGAATTCCTGCGCGGTGCCAAGATCGAAAAAGGAATGAAGTTGTCATGAGCATGATGTCGATCCGGGCGGCAACGCCCCGCGACCGCGAGGCGATCCGCCTCGTCGAGGAACACGCCTTCGGGCAACAGGCCGAAGCCGGTCTCGTCGATGCACTGGTCGCCGAGGGCGACGCGGTCGTCGAACTGGTGGCCGAAGAAGACGGCGACGTTGTCGGCCACATCCTGTTTTCGAGGCTCTATGTCCAAAACGGCGGCAAGACCGTTCCGGCAGTTGCGCTCGCACCGCTGGCGGTCGAGCCCGATTTCCACGGCACCGGCATCGGTGGCGCGCTGATCCGCGAGGCTCATATCCGCCTCAAGGATGGCGGCGAGACGCTGGCCGTGGTGCTCGGCGATCCGGCCTATTACGGCCGCTTCGGCTACACGCACGACCGCGCGGCCAAATTCGAAAGCGACTACCAGTGCGAGGCGCTGCAGGCGCTGGCCTGGGGCGATGCGCCCGAGACCGGCGAGCTGGTCTACGCCTCGGCCTTCGGTACGGCTCTGGCCGCGTAAAGCGGCCGGAGTTTTGACAGCACATGCCGCGCTATCGCCTTGATATCGAATATGACGGTCGCGGCTACGCCGGCTGGCAGCGACAGGCCGGGCTGCATACGGTGCAGGCGGCGATCGAGCAGGCAATCCTGAAATTCTCCGGCGATGACATCTCGCTGCGGGGCGCTGGCCGCACGGATGCCGGCGTGCACGCGTCCGCCCAGGTCGCCCATGCCGACCTCACCAAGGCATGGGCTGACGACAAGGTGCGCGATGCCGTCAACGCGCATATGCAGGCTGCCGGCGAGACGGTATCGGTGCTCGCCGCCCGGCAAGTGCCAGACGATTTCGACGCCCGTTTCTCCGCCACAGGGCGCCATTACATCTACCGTATCCTCAATCGCCGCGCGCCAGCCGCACTGGAACGTGGCAGGGTCTGGTGGGTGCCCAAACGCCTCGACCACGAGGCGATGGCAGATGCAGCCAAGCTCCTGCTCGGGCGGCACGATTTCACCACTTTCCGCTCGACCCAGTGCCAGGCCAACAGCCCTGTCCGCACGCTCGACCGGCTCGACGTCACGCGGTCCGGCGACATGATCGAGGTCAGGACTTCGGCTCGCTCGTTCCTGCATAACCAGGTCCGATCGATGGTCGGCAGCCTGAAGCGGGTCGGCGAGGGCGGCTGGACGGCCGACGATCTCAGGGCGGCACTTGAGGCGCAGGACCGCGCCGCCTGCGGACAGGTGGCGCCGCCGGACGGTCTTTACCTGACAGGCGTGGATTATGCGGGTACGTAGATCCCGAACATCGACTGCAGCGAAAACAGCACCAGCAGCGACACCAGGAACATGCCGGCAAAGACTGCCGAGCCGACCGCAGCCCCCTTGCTGATCGCCGCGTTGGTCATGCGCCAACTGAGCACCATCGACAGCACGAACAGCGCCAGCGACAGCCCTGACGTCGCGCTCTGCGCCGCCGGCATCAGCATCCGGAGCAGCGCGGCGGGCAGCATCAGCCAGGCGATGATGGCCGAAGCCCAGTTGCTGGCCACGACATAGTGCACGAAACGGTCGCCGACGCCGGCGCGGCGTGCCACCAGGGCAAAGACGATCAGCGGCAGGACCCAGGCACCGATGTCGACCAGCGCCAGCCGGACGACGATGCCGAAGCGGCCTGCAAATGCGGTCGATTGCAGGGCAAGCTCGTCGGAGACCCCGACCCAGCCGATGATCAAGGCGGGCACGGCGATCAGGATGGCGAAGAACGAGTTCCAGAACCCGTCGGCGCTGAGATCGAGCAGGCGCAGGCCGTCGGCCTTGCCCAGCATCAGCCGCCAGGCACCGGACAGATATTGCTGGATTTCACTGCTGCCCAACATCGCGTCCTAAGCTGTCATCCGAACCAGTCTTCCAGGAAGCGCTGGTAGACCTGTGTCAGCATTTCGAGTTCGGCAAGCGGCACGCGCTCGTCGACCATGTGCATGGTCTTGCCGACCAGCCCGAATTCGACGACCGGGCAATAATCCTTGATGAAACGCGCATCCGACGTGCCGCCGGTGGTCGACAGTTTCGGCTTGCGGCCGGTGACCGCCTTGATCGAGCCCGCCAGAGCGTCGACCAGCTTGTCGTCGCGGGTCAAAAAGACATGGCTCGGCGTGTCGCGCCAGGTCAGCTCGAATTCGATCGGCTCCTTGCGGCCCTTGCGGTATTTCTTCCGGCCGCTCGCCTTGTCCAGGCGATTGTGGATCTCCGCCTGCAGCGTCTCCACCGTCCAGGTGTCGTTGAAGCGGATGTTGAAGGCTGCCGTCGCCTTGGCCGGAATGACGTTGGTGGCCGGATTGCCGACGTCGAAGGTGGTGACCTCGAGGTTGCTCGGCTGGAAATCCTTGGTGCCCTTGTCGAAGGCAGGGTTGAGCAGCGCGTCGACCAGCGTCATTAGGCCGCGCACGGGGTTGTCGGCGAGGTGCGGATAGGCGGCATGGCCCTGTCGGCCGTTGACGGTGACGACGCCCGACACCGAGCCGCGCCGGCCGATCTTGATCATGTCGCCCAGCATATCCGGGTTGGTCGGCTCGCCGACCAGCGAAGCGTCCCACTTCTCGCCGCGTGCGGCTGCCCATTCGAGCAGCTTGACGGTGCCGTTGATCGCGGGGCCTTCCTCGTCGCCGGTGATCAGCAGCGACACCGATCCTTTCGGGCCGCCATTGGCCTCGACATGGCGCGCCACCGCCGCCACGAAGCAGGCGATGCCGCCCTTCATATCGACGGCGCCGCGGCCATACATCTCGCCATTGGCGATGGCTGCCGAGAACGGCGGGTGCGTCCACGCCGCCTCGTCGCCGACCGGCACGACGTCGGTGTGGCCGGCGAACATCAGGTGCGGTCCGTTACCGGAACGGCGGGCATAGAGGTTCTCGATGTCGGGTGTGCCCGACTCGGAGAAGGTCGGGCGGTCGACGGCGAAGCCGAGCGGCTTCAGCATGGCTTCCAGCGCCGTCAGGGCGCCGCCTTCAGCCGGGGTGACCGACGGGCAGCGAATGAGGGCGGCAAGGTTCTCGGCGGGATCTGTAGGCAGTTTCATGGCCACAGCGATAATTGAATCGTCCGGCCCTGTCACGACGTTCGGTTGCTCCGGTGAACGCCGAGTTAAGCCTCGCTACAGCGTCGCCCGTCACGACCTGTCATGGGAAGGCGCAGGCTCGCTCGTTGGGCCTCACAGGAAGGGTCTATTGCGGCGCGTTGGTCTGGTGGCCGAACTGGTTCGGGCCCGGCGTTCCCGGATAGAAGCAGAGCGCGATGAAGGCGAAGATCGAGATCACCGGGATGAACAGCGCCACCGCGAAGAGGCCTGGCTTGTCGAAATCGTGCAGGCGTTTGACGCTGAAGGCGATGTGCGCCCACAGGAAGACCAGGAAGCTCAGGCCGAACAGCATCGACCATAACTGGGCCGCGCCGCTTTCGGGATGCACGCGCATGAACTGGTAGAGCGGGAACGACATCGTCACCAGCATCAGCAGAAAGCCGAGCACGTAGGCCGCGCGGTTCACGCGGCCCGAGAATCGGAAGAACAACCAGAAAAGCTGGGATTTGTCAGGCAAGTGGGTCCGGTCCGTATTCATTTGCGCCGCGGTCGCCTTCAAGGATCCCGAGTTCTACCACGATCCAGACAGTGCCGATGACCGGAACTATTGCTATCAGGCTCCACCAGCCTGTTTTGCCGCGATCATGCCAACGCTTCGCATAGACCGCGAGCGCCATGTACATCATCAGGAGGCCGAAGACAAAGGAGGCTGCCGCGCGAGCAAAAAAAACGGCCATGTCGGGGTTGGGATCTGCGAGGTTCAGTCCGAAGGCCCGGATCAAAATGGTGAAGACGACCCAGGTCACCACGAAGACAGCCACGCAAGCCCAGAACTTGGCACGATTGATGCGGCCGTCGAAGCTGGTCAGGAGATACTTCCAGTCCATGTCACCACTCCGAAGCTGAAATGCCGGCGCGCCCCGTGCGCGCCAGCCCGACGTTGCTTCGGTTTCAGGAGAAGATCAATCTCTGAGCAGTTCGTTGATCGAGGTCTTGGAGCGGGTCCTGGCGTCGACGCGCTTGACGATGACGGCGCAATAGAGGCTCGGGCCGGGCTCGCCATTGGGCAGCGGCTTGCCGGGCAGCGAGCCGGCGACGACGACCGAATTGGCCGGCACTTCACCGTAGAATATTTCGCCCGTGGCGCGGTCGACGATCTTGGTCGACTGGCCGATGAACACGCCCATGCCGAGCACCGAGCCTTCGCGCACGATGCAGCCTTCGACCACTTCCGAACGCGCGCCGATGAAGCAATTGTCCTCGATGATGGTCGGGCCGGCCTGCATCGGCTCGAGCACGCCGCCGATGCCGACGCCGCCGGACAGGTGCACGTTCTTGCCGATCTGGGCGCAGGAGCCGACAGAGGCCCAGGTGTCGACCATCGTGCCGGTGTCGACATAGGCGCCGACATTGACGAAGGACGGCATCAGCACGGCGCCCGGAGCGACGAAAGCCGACTTGCGCACGACGGCCGACGGCACGGCGCGGAAGCCGGCCTTTTCGAAGTCGACCGAGCCCCAGCCGTCGAACTTGGACGGCACCTTGTCCCACCACGAAGCGCCACCGGGCGCACCCGAGATCAACTCCATCGGGTTCAGGCGGAACGACAGCAGCACCGCCTTCTTGAGCCACTGGTTGACCTGCCACTTGCCGTCGTCCTGGCGCTGCGCGACGCGGGCAGTGCCCTTGTCCAGAAGGTCGAGTGCGGTCTCGATGGCGTCGCGGACTTCGCCGCGCGTCGATGTCGAAATGCCGTCGCGTTCCTCGAACGCCTTGTCGATTGTCTTTTCGAGGCTGGCGAGATCGGGCTTCGACATGAACATCTCCGTTACGTACCGTTAAGGTTAAGGCTTCTAAGCTGGCATAAAATCGCGCGGACCCTATTTCAGGCTAGTGGAGGGGTCAATCGCGGTGACGCCGCGGAATGTCGCGGGCAACGGTAATTTGGGGTCGAGCAGAAAATGAATCCTATGGATAAGGCTGGCTGGACGCCGCTGCCGCACTCTGACGAGGACCTGGAGCGCTCCAAAAGCGTACCCGACACGCCGCAGACGCGCGCCTCGACCTACCGGCTTGCCTGGAACGACGAAGACTTCATGACCCAGCGCGACCTGCGCCCGGTGCGGCTGCAGCTGGAACTGCTCAAGACCGAGATGATTCTGGCAGAGCGCGGCATACGCTCCACGGTGATTCTTTTCGGCGGCGCGCGTATTCCCGAGCCCGGCGGCGAGGCCTGGGCGGCGAAGAACGAGACGCAGCGCAAGAATCTTGAGGCCAACAGTCGCTACTACGAGGAGGCGCGCAAGTTTGCCCGCCTGTGCTCGCAGCATTCGGCTGCGTCCTACTACCGCGAGTTCGTCGTCGTCACCGGCGGCGGCCCTGGCGTGATGGAAGCCGGCAACCGCGGAGCCGACGATGTCGGCGCGCCTTCCATAGGCCTCAACATCGTCCTGCCGCACGAGCAGGCGCCCAATGCCTATGTGACGCCGGAGCTGTGCTTCAACTTCCACTACTTCGCCATCCGCAAGATGCATTTCGTCATGCGTGCCAAGGCGGTCGCCGTGTTCCCCGGCGGCTTCGGCACGATGGACGAGTTCTTCGAGACGCTGACCCTGATCCAGACCGGACGCATGGAGCGTGTGCCGGTCATCCTGTTCGGCAAGTCATTTTGGGAGCGGGCGATCGACCTCGACTTCCTCGCCGACCAGGGCACGATCACGCCGGGCGACCAGGACATCATCGATTTTGTCGACACCGCCGACGAGGCCTGGGACATCATCGCCAAGTTCTACAGCCTTTGAGCCTGGCGTCGCGTCCATCGGCCGCGGCCGGTGGACCAGCGTCACCAGCACGAAGGATATGATCATCAGCAGATACCAAGAGCCGAGCTTCTGGATCGACACCGGCGTCCAGCCGTCATGCTGGCCGGGATAGATCCAGGCGCGCGACCACGTGCCGATGTTCTCCGCGAACCAGATGAACAGCGCGACCAGCAGGAAGCCGAGCAGCAGCGGCATGCGGTGGCGGAAGCGGAAGACGCGGTAATGCACCACCGTCGTGAGGTAGAGCAGCGCGGTTGCCGCAAACAGGCCGTAGCGGATGTCGATGGTGAAATGGTGGGCGAAGAAGTTGACGTAGATCGCCGCGCACAGCAGCACCGTCGCCCATAGCGGCGGATAGCCAGTATAGCGCATGTCGAAGATGCGGCTGACGCGGGCGAGGTAGGAGCCGACCGCCGCATACATGAAGCCGGAGAACAGCGGCACGCCGGCGATGCGAAACAGGTTCTCCTCGGGATAGATCCACGAGCCGGCGGAGGTCTTGAACACCTCCATCACTGTCCCTACGACGTGGAATATCAGGATGACCTTGGCTTCGGACGGCTTCTCCAGGCGCAGCGCCAGCATGGCGACCTGGATGGCGACCGCGGCGAGGAACAGGAAGTCGTAGCGCGTCAGTCCGGCGTCCGCCGGCCACCACAGCCTGGTCGCCATGATCAATGCCAGCATGGCGCCGCCGAACAGGCAGGCCCAGGCCTGCTTCAGCCCGAAGACAAGGAATTCGACGAGCGCACCGTAAAAGCCTCCGGCAGGCAAGCGGTCGAGCACGGCATGTGCCGCCGCATCGATCCGCGCCTCGACGGAGGTGAAGCGGCTCAAGCGGCGTTGGCCTCGACGATCGTCGTCAGGAAGGTCGCGAGATCGTCGGTGACGTAGTCGACGTCGTCCTCGTGGGTGGGATCGCTCTCCCAGATCTCCGAGAAGGTCGGCTCGAAATTACGCGGCACGATCAGCACCGTCGTCATGCCGAGCGACTTCGGCACCGAAAGGTTGCGCGCCAGGTCCTCGAACATCACGGCATTGGCGCCGGTGACCTTGTGCAGGGCGGCGAAGGTCTCATAGGGCTGGCGCGCCGGCTTGGGCGTCAGGCCGGCGGCGACGATGTCGAAGATGTCGTCGAAATGGTCGAGGATGCCCAGCTGGCGCGCGGTGCGCTCGGCGTGGCTACGATTGCCATTGGTGAAGATGAACTTGCGGCCCGGCAACTGGCGGATGGCAGCGCCCAGCACAGGATCCGGCACCAGCCAGGAATAATCGATGTCGTGTACGTGTTCGAGGAACGCGTCGGGATCGATGCCGTGGCGCTGCATCAGGCCGTTCAGCGTCGTGCCATATTCGAGATAGAGTTCTTTCTGCAGCTTGCGTGCGTCCTCGCGCGACAGCGTCAGCAGCTCCGCGACATAGCCCGTCATCTTCACGTCGATCTGGGAAAACAGATTCGAATGATGCGGATAGAGCGTGTTGTCGAGGTCGAACACCCAGTCGGTGACGTGGTCGAAGCGGGCGGGATCGGGAATATCGGTCATGACGCCCTTATGGCATGGTTCAGGAAATTTGGAAGCGTCCGCGCACGCTCACAATCGCGTTGGACGATGGCGAATTTACGCGGGGTAAGTCGAATTTTAACTACCTGGGAAAGATGACCTTCAGTTGATGCTGGCATTCCAGCTGTCGGCAGGGAGCAGAAATTGAAGATTGTGCTTTTAAAATCCGGTTTCGTCACACTATTGTGCATCGCGGTCACGATGGCGCTGGTCCTGACGGTGATTCCGCTCACGAATGGCACTGTCGACACCGCCGCTTATCTATTGCCGGTGCTGTGTCCCGTCTTGATTGCATTTCCTTTTTCTTTTCACACCTTCTGGCAGCGTGAAAAGTTGAAGGTGGCCCATGCAGAGCTGACGCGTGCCCACGCCCAGCTTGCCGCCGCGCACAAGCGCCTCTCGGAAAAGGCAAGCCGCGACGAGATGACCGGCATGCTCAACCGCGAGAACTTCTTTGCCGCCCTCGATGGATCCAGGCGCAAGACCGATCGCGGCGCGCTGCTGATCATCGATGCCGACCACTTCAAGCAGATCAACGACAGCTTCGGTCACCTGACCGGCGACCAGGCGCTGCTCCAGATCGCCGCCGCGATCACACGCGGCGTGCGCAGCGGCGACATCCTCGGGCGCATCGGCGGTGAGGAGTTCGGCGCCTTCCTGGTTGGCGCCACGAAGGACGAGGCCAAGCTGGTGGCCGAGCGTATCCGCAGCGAGGTCGAGGCGCTGCGCTTCCAGCCCAACGACGAGCGCTCCGTGCCGCTGACCGTCAGCATCGGCGGCACCACCTGCGAGTCCGAGGCCAACGTATCGGAACTGATGAAAAGCGCCGACAAGCGCCTCTACGAGGCCAAGCGCCGTGGCCGCAACCGCGCGATCTTCGATACGGGCGTCCCCGAAGCGGCCTGATCTGTTTCTGGCACAAGGTTTTTGAGGCCGCGTACGGTTGCACGCGGCCTTTGCCGCTTCTAGAGGGAACGGGCGGCGCCTCCAGCCGTCCCGCCGGACATCTCCATGGAACTCTGGATACCCATCACCATCGCCGCCGCCTTCCTGCAGAACCTGCGGTCGGTGGTGCAGAAGCATTTGAAGGGCGTGATGGGCACCACCGGTGCCACCTTCGTCCGCTTCGGTTTCGGTTTTCCCTTCGCGCTTGCCTTCGTCGGCGTGCTGCATTTTGTCGTCGGCTACGACCTGCCGCAGCTCAACCGAGCGTTTTTTGCTTGGGCCGTGGTCGGCGGTGTCGGCCAGATCGCCGCGACCTTCCTTTTGATCCACCTGTTTTCGTTCCGCAACTTTGCCGTCGGCACCGCCTATTCGCGTACCGAGCCGGCGCAGGCGGCACTGTTCGGGTTGCTGTTCCTCGGCGAGCGGGCGACGGCGGGCGCCATCGCGGCCATCGCCATCAGCGTCTTCGGCGTGATGCTGATCTCGGTCGCGCACACGGCATTCACCGCCCGCACGCTGGTGACCTCGGTGCTCAGCCGCAACGCGCTGATCGGGCTGGCCTCGGGCACGTTTTTCGGCATCTCGGCCGTCGCCTACCGCGCCGCTTCGCTTTCGCTCGGCGGGCCGAATTTCATGATGCAGGCGGCGGTCACGCTCGCCGTCGTCATCGTCTTCCAGACGCTGATCATGCTGGCCTGGATCGTCTGGAAGGAGCGCGATGAGCTGCCGCGCATCGCCAAGGCGTGGCGGCCGGCATTGTTCACCGGCCTTGTCGGTGCGTCGGCGTCCTTCGGCTGGTTCATGGCCATGACGCTTCAGCAGGCGGCGATCGTCAAGTCGCTGGCCCAGATCGAGATGCTGTTCACTTTTGCGTCGAGCGTCTTTTTCTTCCGCGAACGCATCAACCGGCTCGAGATCGCCGGTTGCGTTTTGATCGTCGGCGGCATCCTGGTGCTGTTGGCCGTCGGCTAGCCAGGCAAGCCTAGATCGTCGCCGGGTCGAGCGGCGGCTCATCCTTCCAGCGCTTGATGATACCGGCCAGGTCGGAGTTCTGGAAAGCGTCCCTGAGGACGTCGAACGACGGCAGCACGAAATAGGCGCGCTGGAACTTGTCGATCTCGTAGGTCGTGCGCATCACCGTCTCGATGTCGAACGGGACCTGGTGGGCATCGGGGCTTTCGACGGCGAATTGCAGTTCCGTGAACGACGACATCAGCCCGGCGCCGAATGCCTTGAGCGGCTGGCCGGCTTCACGCATCAGGCCGTATTCCGCCGTGTACCAGTAGAGCCGGGTGGTCATCTCGTCGCCGCCGAGCGCGATCAGGTCGCCGGCCTTCTCGCCATACATCTGCATGAAGTCGCCGAACACCGGCTGGCTCAGCACCGGCACATGGCCGAAGAAGTCGTGGAACATGTCGGGCTCGACGATGTAGTCGAGCTCTTCGCGCGTCCTCAGCCAGTTGGTGACGGGAAAGCGGCGATTGGCGAGATGATCGAAGAACGGCTGTGCCGGGATCAGGCCGGGCACCGCGACGATCTCCCAGCCGGAGAGCTTGCGCAGCTTCTCGCTGACGTCGTGAAAATCCGGGATGCGGTCGACGAGGCCGAGCGCCGACATGCCATCGAGATAGGATTTGTGCGCCAGCCTCTGGGTCAGCTTGGTCTGGCGGTCGCACAATGTGCGCCACACCTCCTGCTCGGCGGCGCTGTAGTCGTATTTCTGTTCGACGGTGAAGTCGGGGCGGCAGATCGTGTAGTCGCCACGCAGCCCTTGGGCCGCACATTCTTGCGCGTAGTCCTGAACGCTGATGCCCATTGTCTGATCCTCCCGACAACATGGTTTCGATGCCGAATCATAATCGGGGCTGTCGAGCAGGATTCACTTCTTTCCGCGCATCAGCCCGGGAATTGAGGTATATTTCCCTGCAGATGATGCACAAGGGAGTGAAAATGCCTCAGTTCGACGAGTTCGAGGTCAAGATGCTCGACATTCTCCAGCGCGACGGCCGCAAGCCGGTGTCCGAGATCGCGCAGGAGATCGGCCTCTCCAATACGCCTTGCGCCCGGCGCTTCGAAGCGCTGCAGGAGGCCGGCGTCATCAAGGGCTTTGCCGCCCGCATCGGCCGCCGGGCGGTGGGCCTCATGGTCGAGGTCTTCGTCCAGGTCAGGCTGGTCAGCCACAGCGACGACTCGCCGGAAAAGTTCATCGCCGCCGTGCAGCGCATGGACGAGGTCTCGGCCTGCTGGACGATGACCGGCGACTACGACTTTTTGCTGCACGTCATGGTGCCCAGCGTCGACGACCTCAACGCCTTCGTCATGCACCGCCTGATGCGGCTGTCGGGCGTGCGCGACGTGCACACCCAGCTGGTGCTGCAGAACATCAAGGGTCCCGGCCACGTGCCGCTCGGGCATCTGCGGCCGTAAGCGACTACGGCTCTGGATAAACCAGCCGGTAGCGTTCGCCGACGAGACAGTTGACGGGTTCTGTCGCCTGGATTTTCAGGATGTCCGGCGCGTCGGTGACGCCGCTGACCTCGAGGATCAGCTTGCGGCGGATCGCGGTGATGAACTCCGATGCGAGATGAATGGGCAGGACGAACGAGCCGGGCCCGCCGGTCACGCATTCGGCGTAGTAGCGGTCGATGTCTTCGAGGCTTCCCGTCGGTCGAACGAGGATCGGCAGGCCGTTGATGATGATGCCGGTCGCAACTGCGTTGTTGCGGGCGACCTCCACCGGCGCTCCGGTGTTGTTCGGGCCGTCGCCCGAGATGTCGATGACCTTCTTTTCACCCCTGAAGTCGTTGTGCTGCAGCAGGCTCGCGCCGAACGCCACCGCATTGGAGATCGAGGTGCCGCCAGATCCGCCGATCGGCCTGACGGCGAGCTTGGCGGCGAATTCGTCGGCGCTGTCGCGGCTGTCGATGATCTGCCACGGTATGACCGATTCCTGCTGGACGGTTCCCGCCCACTCGAAATAGGTCACTGCAATGCGCCCCCTCACGCCCGACAGAACGGCATTGACGAAGTCGGGGTGGCGCAGCGCCTTGACATAACCGGCGCGCTGAAGGGCGAACTCGCCTTCGTCCATCGAACTTGAGACATCGACGGCCAGAACCAGCTCGACATCCACCGTCCCGGCGTCCACGCCGATGACCGGCGTGGCAGGCAGTTCGCAGCTCGTGCACAGCATCAGCGCCAGCGCAGCCAGCATGGTTGTCGTCCGAGGGACCGGAAATCAGTGTGCGTCAACACGGGAAAAAGGAAAGCCGCAGCGCTTCAATGCTTCGTGAACGCAAGGGCTGAAATGACAAGGCCGGCAAAAGCCGGCCTGTCATTGTCCGTTGGGGCAGAACTGTTATCGCTTACGGGACGATCAGCGTGCCCGCGCCATGCTCGGTGAACAGCTCGAGCAGCACCGAGTGCGGCGTCTTGCCGTTGAGGATGACGACGCCTTCGACGCCGCGCTCGATCGCCTCGATGCAGGTCTCGACCTTGGGGATCATGCCGCCCGAGATGGTGCCGTCCCTGATCAGCGCCTTGGCGTCGGCGACCGTCAGCTCGTCGATCAGCCTCTTGTCCTTGTCGAGCACGCCCGGCACGTCGGTGAGGAACAAAAGCCGCGATGCCTTGACCGCGCCGGCAATGGCGCCGGCGAAGGTGTCGGCGTTGATGTTGTAGGTGTGGCCGTCACGGCCCGGGGCGACGGGCGCCAGGACCGGGATCATTTCGGAACGGGCCAGAAGGTCGAGCAAAGTGCGGTCGACTTCGACCGGCTCGCCGACGAAGCCGAGGTCGAGCACCTTTTCGATGTTCGAATCGGGGTCGATCATGGTCTTCTTGGCCTTTTCGGCGAAGACCATGTTGCCGTCCTTGCCGCACAGGCCGATCGCCCACTCGCCCTCGGCGTTGATCAGGGCGACGATCTCCTTGTTGATCGAGCCGGCCAGCACCATCTCGACGATCTCGACCGTCTTCTGGTCGGTGACGCGCAGGCCACCTTCGAACTTCGATTCGATGCCCATCTTGTTGAGCATGGCGCCGATCTGCGGGCCGCCGCCGTGCACCACGATGGGGTTGACGCCCGACTGCTTCAGTAAAGCGATGTCGCGGGCAAAAGCGCGGCCGAGCGCCACGTCGCCCATGGCGTGGCCGCCGTATTTCACGACGACGGTCTTGTTCTCGTAGCGCTGCATGTAGGGCAGGGCGGCTGAAAGCAGGGCGGCCTGCATTTCGGCGGTGGCGGCGACGTTCGTCGTCATCGGCATGGTCCCGGATCGGTGGAAAAGGTCGGCGCGGTCTTAGCCGGAAACCGGGCAGGGGGCAAATGGTTCGATGACCCTGGCCGGCCTGTGACGCCATGCCTCCTGCGCTGCCGAAACCGGTTGCAGGTTGTGGCGCAATCTAAACAGCAGTTGCAATTCGGCCTCCGCAACGTAACGTGGCGACAATGACGCCGCAGGACATCACCAAACTGATCGTGCGGACCTCGATGAAGGACCGCGGTGCCTTCGATCTGCTCTACCGGCAGACGAGCTCGAAACTTTTCGGCGTCTGCCTGCGTGTATTGAACGACAGGGCAGATGCCGAGGAAGCGCTGCAGGAGGTCTTCGTCAAGATATGGACGAAGGCCGACCGGTTTGCCGCCTCCGACCTCAGCCCCATCTCGTGGCTTGTGGCAATCGCGCGCAATCATGCGATCGATCGTATCCGGGCACGGCGCCAGGCACCCTTCGCCATCGACGAGGCGCTTGAGATTGCCGATCCCGCGCCGGGACCGGAGGCCGCCGCGGTGGCGGGCGACGAGGCCGGGCGCATCCACGGCTGCCTCGAGGAACTGGAGAAGGACCGGGCCGCCGCAGTCCGCGGCGCCTATCTCAAGGGCGAGAGCTATGCCGAACTCGCGGAACGCCATGGCGTGCCGCTCAATACCATGCGGACATGGCTGCGCCGCAGCCTGTTGAAGCTTAGGGAATGTCTGGAAAGATGACGCTCGCGGAAGACAATGGACCGGAACGTGGAGGGGACGACATCGTCGCCGCCGAATACGTTCTCGGCGTCCTGCCTGCCGACGAGCGCCGCCAGGTCGGTATGCGCATCGATAGCGAGCCTGGGTTCGCCCGCCTCGTCGACGAATGGGAAGTGCGGTTCGCCCCGCTGGGCGCGGCCTATCCCGAGGTCGAGGCGCCGGCCTCGGTCAAGCAGGCCATCGACGCCAGATTGTTCTCCTCCACCGCTCAGGCGCCGGTTGGGCAGCCTGCCGGCCTGTGGGCGAGCCTTGCCTTCTGGCGCGGCCTGGCAACGGCTGCCGTGGCTGCCCTGGCGATCTATGTCGCCGTGCCCATGATCAGCCCTCCGGTCGACGTGCCGCAGGAGCGCATGGTGGCATCGCTCGCCGCCGACGGCAGCGACGTGAAGTACATGGTCATGTACGACGCCGCCTCCGGCGAGGTCGGCCTGTCCCATGTCGCGGGCGAACGCGGCACCGGCAAGGACTTCGAGCTCTGGATGATCGAAGGCACCAACCCGCCGGTATCGATGGGCGTCATTCCGGTCGGCGCCACCATGAAGATGCCGGTCAAGGAAGACATGCGCGACAAGCTGGCAGCCGGTGCCGTGCTCGCAGTCAGCCTCGAGCCGACAGGCGGTTCGCCGACCGGCCAGCCGACCGGTCCTGTGGTTGCGGCCGGCGACCTCCGGGAAATCTGAGAATCTTCGCAGATAAGCAAGGTGGGTCGAAACTTATTCGCATTGACCCTCGTATCTACAAGGTTTTGAGAAATAACCGTTTGATAATAAATATATATTTCTGCCTTCTTGTGAAACTGTTCGAGCTCGAAACCGTAATTCCTTGTGCCTTTCCATCTCGGGAAACAATCCAAGGAGTTACGATATGCGTAAGATCTCTCTCGCTTTGCTCGCCGGTGCTTTCTCCGCTCTCGCCACCGTTGCTTATGCCGAAAACCCGATGGTTGGCGGTGCGGCGATGTTTGCCGACAAGAACATCGTCGAGAACGCGGTCAACTCGAAGGACCACACCACGCTCGTCGCCGCCGTCAAGGCTGCCGGCCTTGTCGAGACGCTGCAGGGCAAGGGCCCGTTCACCGTTTTCGCGCCGACCAACGAGGCCTTCGCCGCCCTGCCGGCCGGCACCGTCGAGAACCTGCTCAAGCCGGAGAACAAGGATCAGCTGACCAAGATCCTGACCTGCCACGTCGTCGGTGCCAAGGCGATGGCGGCCGACATCAAGAAGATGGTCGACGACGACAAGGGCGCTCACCCGGTCAAGACCGTCGGCGGCTGCACCTGGACCGCCAAATATGACGGCGACAAGGTCACCGTCGAGGACGAGAACGGCAATGTCGCCAACGTCACCATTGCCAATGTCGAACAGTCGAACGGCGTCATCCATGTCATCGACAAGGTGCTTCTGCCCAAGATGTGAGCCGGGGGCATGATTGTGCGGGCACTGGGTCGCTGACGCTCGTGCAATCGACGATGCGCCCCGCAACGGCCTTGAAGCCGCGGCGGGGCGCATCCTTTGCCCTCAAGCCCAGTTGATTTCGCCGTGATGCGGCACCGGCCTATGGTCGGATAGGAGCAATGCCATGAACCGCCGGTCATTCCTGTTGGGCAGCGCAGCGATCGCCGTTTTTGGAGGCTTCGTCATTTCCAGGCGATTGACCATTGCCGGCCCGGCATTGGCCGAGAGCTTCGAGATCACCAGGACGGAGGCGGAGTGGCGCACCGTACTTTCCGACGCCCAGTTTGCGGTGTTGCGCCAGGAAGACACCGAGCGGCCATGGACCAGCCCGCTGCTCCAGGAGCACCGCAAGGGTGTTTTCCATTGCGCGGGATGCGATCTCGGCGCTTACGCTTCCGAGACAAAATACGACTCAGGGACAGGCTGGCCGAGCTTCTGGGAGGCGCTGCCCAATGCCGTCGGCACCAAGGTCGACAGTGCCCTGTTGATGACCCGCACCGAAGTGCACTGCCGCCGCTGTGGCGGCCATTTCGGCCACATCTTCGACGACGGCCCGCCGCCGACCGGCAAGCGTCACTGCATCAACGGCCTGGCGCTGAGCTTCAGGCCGGCGACGGCCTAGCCGCCATTGACCACCAGCGCGATCGCGGCGCGCAGTTCGTCCATGCCTTCGTTCTTTTCCGAAGAGGTGGCGAGCACGACCGGGAATGCCGCTGCCCGCTTCTTGATCTTGAGAAGCGTCTCGTCGATCAGCCGGGGTACGCCGGCAGCCTTGATCTTGTCGGTCTTGGTCAGGATGATCTGGTAGGAGATCGCCGCCTTGTCGAGCAGGGTCAGCACCTCCTCGTCGTTCTTCTTGATGCCATGGCGGGAATCGATCAGCAGGTAGACGCGCTTGAGCGTCACCCGGCCGCGCAAATAGTCGAAGACCAGTTTGGTCCAGGCGTCGACCTGTTCCTTCGGTGCCTGGGCATAGCCGTAGCCCGGCATGTCGACCAGCGCCATCGGCGGCAGGTCGCCGGCCTCGCCGGAATAGCCGTCGGGCACGAAATAATTGAGCTCCTGCGTGCGCCCCGGCGTGTTCGAGGTGCGCGCCAGCCCGCCCTGCCTGACCAGGCCGTTGATCAGCGACGACTTGCCGACATTCGAGCGGCCGGCAAAGGCGATCTCGGGCGGTCCCTCTGGCGGCAGGAACTTCATGGCGGGCACGCCGCGGATGAAGATCCACGGGCGCTTGAATAGCTCGGCATCCACCGGTGCTGCCGGTCTTGTCTGGTCGTTCAAACCGCTGCCTCCAGCAGAGAAATATCGGAGCCGCGAATGGCGTCGAGGTTGCGGCCGATCTTGTCCACCGGCCAATCCCACCAGGCAATCGAAAGCAGCCGTTCGATGGTCTTGTCGTCGAAACGCTTCTTGACCACGACCGAAGGATTGCCGGCTACGATCGCATAAGGCGGTACGTGCCTGCTGACAACCGATTTCGCTGCAATGATGGCGCCGTGGCCAATATGGACGCCCGGCAGGATCACCGCTTCCATGCCGATCCACACGTCGTTGCCGACAACCGTGTCGCCACGCACCTCCTGCTGCCAGGTGGCGACGTCGAAGCCTTCCTCCCAGCCGTGGCCGAAGATGTTGAAAGGATAGGTCGAAAAGCCGGACATGGCATGGTTGGCGCCGTTCATGATGAAGCGGGCGCCCTCGGCAATGGCGCAGAACTTCCCGATGATCAGCTTGTCGCCGATGAAGGGGTAGTGATGCAGCACGCATTTGGTCTGGAAGAGGTCGGGGCCCTCGGGATCGTCGTAATAGGTGAAGTCGCCGACCTCGATGTTTTCGGCGTCGACGAGGGGCTTCAGGAAGCCGACGCGCTTGTGCATCGGCATCGGGTGCTTGATCGAGGGGTTCGGTCCCGGCATGGCGCAACGTCCGTATTGAGGCGGATAGGGTGACAGTATAGCGCGATCCGCCGCGCTGACATCGCCGCGCCGGACCTTCTTCATTCGATCATTGCGCGAATACTTGAATTCTTGGTTGCGATTGCTGGGCCGCAAACCGGGGTCCCGCAAGGGACAGCGGGACCCCGGCCTTGCCGAGACGGTTCATTGCTGACCGGGGGGAGGTCAGACACCGCCACCCCGCAAGCTGACGCATGCAGGTATCTTCGAGATACGCAGCGCCTGCCGAAAGAGTTTCAGTGCTTCGATATCAGGTGAAAAGAAAAGGCCCCGGAAATTCCAGGGCCTTTCTGTTTCATCTCGATTGTCCGGCCTATTCGGCCGGTGTCGGTTTCTTCTTGAACAGCGCCACGAGGTTGTCCCACAGCTCGATCTTGGCGCCCTGGCGCTTCATGATCACGCCCTGCTGCAGGATCGACAGCGAGTTGTTCCACGCCCAGTAGATGACGAGGCCCGCCGGGAACGACGCCAGCATGAAGGTGAACAGGATCGGCATCCAGGTGAAGATCATCGCCTGGGTCGGATCCGGAGGCGTCGGGTTCATGCGCATCTGCAGGAACATGGTCACGCCCATGATCAGCGGCCAGACGCCGATCATCAGGAAGGCGGGCACGCCCCATGGCAGCAGGCCGAACAGGTTGAAGATCGAGGTCGGATCGGGTGCCGCCAGATCGTGGATCCAGCCGAAGAACGGCGCGTGGCGCATTTCGATGGTGACGTAGAGCACCTTGTAGAGCGCGAAGAAAACCGGGATCTGGATCAGCACCGGCCAGCAGCCGGCCAGCGGATTGATCTTCTCGGTCTTGTACAGCTCCATCATCGCCTGCTGCTGCTTCATCTTGTCGTCCGCGTATTTCTCGCGGATTTCCAGCATCTTGGGCTGCACCATCTTCATGTTCGCCATCGACTTGTACGACTTGTTGGCGAGCGGGAAGAAGATGGCCTTGACGATGACGGTGGTGGCGAGGATCGCCAGGCCGAAATTGCCGAGCAACTTGTAGAGGTTGTCGATCAGCCAGAACATCGGCTTGGTGATGAAGTAGAACCACCCCCAGTCGATCAGGAGCTCGAACTGGCGAATCTGGCGATCCGCCTCGTAGGCGTTGATCTTGGCCACTTCCTTGGCGCCGGCGAAGACCAGCGTTTCGACAGTCGCCGACTGGCCGGCCGCCACCGTGATCGGGTCGGTCAGGTAGTCGGCCTGGTAGCGCGGGCGGCCGTCGTCGAAATAGGAGAAGCGCGGCTGGAACGGCTGCTTGCCCGAGGGAACCAGCGTCGCGGCCCAGTATTTGTCGGTGATGCCGAGCCAGCCGTCGGTCGACTTGCCGGGCAGGACCTGCTTGTCGTCCTCGATCGTGCTGTAGCTGATCTCCTGCAGGCCTTCGGTGCCGGTCACGCCGATCAGGCCTTCGTGCAGTACGTAGGTCGAGGCATGCAGCGGCTTGTCGAAGCGGGTCAGGCGTCCGTAGTTGGACAGCGCGACGTCGGCGCTGCCGGCATTCGTCACCGTATCGGTCACCGTGAACATGTAGTTCTCGTCGACCGCAATGGCGCGCTTGAAGGTCAGGCCCTTTTCATTGGTGTAGGTCAGCGTGATCGGCGTTGCCGGGGTCAGCGTCTGGTTGCCTTCGGCGGTCCAGACCGTGTCGGGACCCGGAACGGCACCGGTCGCCTCGCTGCCGACGAAGCCGATCTCGCCGTAGAAGCCGGACGGCAGTGCCTGCGGGTTCAGCAGCTCGATGACAGGCGAATTCGGCTCGACCGTCACGCGGTAGTGCTTGAGGCTGATGTCGTCGATGCGCGCGCCGGTCAGGTTGATCGAACCCTTCAGGCTCGGCGTGTCGAGGGCGACGCGGCCCGAGCCGGCGATCGCCTGGGCGCGGTCGGCAATGGCGGCCTGCGTCGTCGGCGCGCCGGGGATGCCGGCCTGCGGCGCGGCAGGGGTGGCGCTGCCGGGCGTCGTGCCGGCAGGCTGCGCGGCCTTCTGCTCCTGCGCCACGCGCTCGGCCTCGATCCGCGCGGTTTCGCGCTGCGTTTCGATGCGAGGGTTCATGTAGAACACCTGCCAGAGCGTCAGGATCAGCACCGACAAGGCGATGGTGATGAAGAAGTTACGGTTGTTTTCCATCGAAAGCCCTTATCGCGTTCCGCGAATGCGCCGAGAAAGTTCAGCCGTTATCTGGCCGAAAGGGGCGGTGAGCACATCTTCGCGCCCGACGATCACATAGTCTTTGCCGGCGGCCATGTCACCTGCGGCATGTGTACGAACGGCCTCCCGCAGGCGCCGCTTGACACGATTGCGGACAACCGCATTGCCGACCTTCTTGGTGACGGTATAGCCGACCCGCGGCCCGGCCTTGTCGTCGCGATCCAGGACCTCGACGAGAAAAAACCGCCCGCGCCGCTTGTCACCGCGGCGGACGGCCAGGAACTGTTTTCTTTTCAGAAGCCGTTCGGGGCCGCGTCCATGCGGAGCAGACCCCTCTGGCTTGCCGTCAGCGGGCAAGGTCCCCGCCTACGGCTTAGGCGGAGAGCCGCTTGCGGCCGCGATTGCGGCGAGCTGCGACGACGCCACGACCGCCCTTGGTAGCCATGCGAGCACGGAAACCATGACGGCGCTTACGGACGAGTTTGGAAGGCTGATAGGTACGCTTCATTTGTTTTAATACCGCGGGGTGCGGCCCTTCTTGATTCTGTCACTTTGTAACAGGAGCTTGGCTCGGCTTGCCTCGACGCGATCAAAAACCGCGACGGAAGCGGGTCCCGAGCGTGTGCGGGCTTATAGAAAGAAGGTGCCGTGAAGTCAATCCGCCGGCGCCGTTGCCACCGCCGGTTGTCGGCAGCCCGTCCGGGACCGCCAACCGGCCCGTCCACGACATGGCTACAGGCCGTCTTTTGCACTGCGGAATTTGCAACTGCGCTGCAATAGCCTATCTTTGCCGTGACGGGATGCAAGGCGTTTCGCGCCTCCATTGGCCGAACCTACGCTCCCAGGGTGGACTTGCAGCAAAGACCAAAATGACTGAAGCAGCAGATACCGGCGCATATGCCGGAAAACCAGCGGACCGTTCGGTTCCGCTTTCGCGCGGCCTCTCGGCCAAGCTGCTGCTCTTGACCATTGCCTTCGTGCTTTTTGCCGAAGTGCTGTTCTTCCTGCCCTCGATTGCCTCCTATCGCCTGCGCTGGCTGGAGGAGCGGCTGGCGACGGCTGCCGCGGTTGCGGCTATCCTGGTGCAGGGCGATCCGACGTCGTTGTCGCGCGCCGCCCAGAACGACGTGCTGATGGCGATCGGCGCCAAGGCAATCGCCGTGCGCGATGGCGGCGTCTCGAGGCTGCTCGTCGTTACCGACATGCCTCCCCAGGTCGACGAACATATCGACATCACCAAGGCAGGCGTGCTGAGCTCGATGCCGGCGGCGATCGACACGTTGCTGTTCGGTGGCAACCGCATGCTGCGGGTCTTCGGAACCGTCGGCGAGAGCCAGAAGGAATTCGAGCTCGTCATCCCCGACTACCGGCTGCATCGCGCCATGCTGGGCAACGCGCGGTACATCGTCTTCGTCTCGCTGTTGATTTCGCTCTGTACTGCAGCCCTGGTCTACGCAGCCATCGACCGCATCATGATCGGCCCGATCCGCGCCATGACGCGCTCGATGCTGACCTTTTCCGATGCTCCCGACAGCCCGGCAGGTGTCATCGTTCCGGCCGGGTCGCGTGGCGACGAGATCGGCGTTGCCGAACGCGAATTGTCGGCGATGCAGATGCATCTGCAGAAGATGTTGAACGAACAGAAGCACCTCGCCGACCTCGGCCTTGCGGTGTCGAAGATCAACCATGACATGCGCAACATACTTGCCTCGGCGCAACTGATGTCCGACCGCCTGCGCATGGTCAAGGATCCGGCCGTCCAGGCCTTTGCGCCGAAGCTGCTGAAGACGCTCGACCGTGCCGTCGCCTATACCGAAAACGTGCTGTCTTATGGCCGCGCCCAGGAACTTCCGCCGGCGCGCCGTCGCCTGCGGCTCAGCCAGCTGGTCGACGACGTGCATGGCCTGCTCGGCCTCGAGTCCGACTCGGGCATCGAATTCTTCAATGCGGTCGATACCGACTTCGAGATCGATGCCGACCCGGACCAGCTGTTCAGGGTGCTGACCAATCTCTGCCGCAACGCCGTCCAGGCCATGGCGGGCGTGGCCGACAGCGCCATCGTCAATCGCCTCACCGTCTATGCCGAACGCGAAGGCAGCGTCAGCCGCATCCTGGTCGCCGACACCGGTCCGGGGCTGCCGCAGAAGGCACGCGAAAATCTCTTTGCCGCCTTCCGCGGTTCTGCGCGCAGCGGCGGCACCGGGCTTGGCCTCGCCATCGCCTACGAGCTGGTGCGCGCCCATGGCGGCTCGCTGGAACTGGTCGAGAGCACCGGCGGCCGCACCGTCTTTGCCGTCACCATTCCCGATCAGCCGGTCCGCCTCGACGAGGCACGCAACGGTTTGCGCCGGCCGGCCTGATGTCAAAAAACTTTGCCGGCAGCGGCTTGCATTTCGTCATGCCAGCCGTTAGGTAGCGCCAATCGCCGCGGTCGATTGACCGAAGCGTCTCGGCCATTCGCATGGCCTGTTGCGCGCCCGTAGCTCAGCTGGATAGAGCACCAGACTACGAATCTGGGGGTCAGAGGTTCGAATCCTTTCGGGCGCGCCATTCTTCCGAATTTCAGAATGATGGAACTGTTCAAGACGCAGTTCGATTTTCTGTCCCGCTGGCCGCGCGGCGGGACAACTGCGTTGCCTTTCCAGAAAAAGCTCGGCGGCTGCTTGCAATTCGCAAAACCAACCGCTAGGTAGCGCCGGTCGCTGCGGTCGATTGACCGAAGCGTCTCGGCCATTTTCAACATTTGGCCTGTTGCGCGCCCGTAGCTCAGCTGGATAGAGCACCAGACTACGAATCTGGGGGTCAGAGGTTCGAATCCTTTCGGGCGCGCCATTTTCTTCGCAAATTAACGAGCATTGTCGCCGGCGCTAGAGCATGCGCAGGCGAAACCGATCTGGCGAACATGCCGGTCGGCTCCTGACTTTTGGCGTCGAACGCTTCGGGGAGCTCCGCGCTGCGAGCTTGTCGCCGGCCGCACCTGCCGGAACAGGTCAGGCGGCCTTGTCGCGGCCGTCGAACCACAGCTGCGCTTCGGTGATCCGCCTCTCGTTGTCGATCGCCCAGCGCCCGAGCTCTTCGATCGGTCCGCGCAGGGAATGCCCCAATTCGGTGAGTTCGTAGTCGACGCGGGGCGGGTTCGCCGGCGTCACCGTGCGCCGCACCAGCCCGTCGCGTTCCATGCCTTTGAGCGTCAATGTCAGCATGCGCTGCGAGATGGTGCCGATGGCGCGCTTGATCTCGTTGAAGCGGCGCGGGCCGTCGCGCAGGGCCATGACGATGAGCACGCTCCATTTGTCGCCGACGCGGGCGAGAATGTGGCGGACAGGCCTGCAAATCTCCAGCAGGCCGCTCGGTTCAGGTAACATCGATGTGCCTCCTTGCGCCTTTCCGGCCAGTCACAATATTAGGCCAGGTTACAAAAATATACCTACTGACAAGGCGAGCGACAAGGGCGCCGCCGACAAAGGAGCGAAGACCATGGAACTGGGTGTCTACAGCTTTGGCGATGTGCAGGCCGACGCCGCGACCGGCAAGCTCGGCTCGACCGCCGATGCCACGCGCAACCTGCTCGAAGCCATCCAGCTCGCCGACCAGGTGGGGCTGGACTATTTCGGCATTGGCGAGCATCACACCCGCGAAATGCCGGCCTCTGCCGCGACAGTCATCCTGGGCGCGGCCGCCTCCACAACCAGGAACATCAAGCTCGGCAGCGCGGTCACCGTGCTCAGCACCGATGATCCGGTGCGCGTCTACCAGCAGTTTGCCACGCTCGACGCAGTCTCGAATGGCCGCGCTGAAATCACCGCGGGCCGCGGATCGTCGACCGAATCCTTCCCGTTGTTCGGCCACAGCCTGAACGACTATGACGAACTCTATGCCGAAAAGCTCGAGCTGCTGCTCCAGATCAACGAGAGCGAATCGATCACCTGGAGCGGCAAGTTCCGCCCGGCGCTGAACGATGCGCTGGTGGTGCCGCGCCCGGACGCCGGTTCGCTGCCGATCTGGCTCGCCACCGGCGGCAATCCGCATTCGTCGGTGCGTGCCGGCCTGCTCGGCTTGCCGGTCTCCTATGCCATCATCGGCGGGCAGGCCAGCCGCTTTGCGCCCTTGGCCGATCTCTACAGGCGTGCTGCCGCACAGGCCGGCATGGCGCAGGAGAAGATCAAGGTCGCCGTCGCCAGCCCCGGCTTCGTCGGTGAGGATGCGGCACAGGCCAAGGAGTTCTTCTGGACCCACTGGCACCGCGTCATGGAACAGCTCGGCAAGATCCGCGGTTTCGCTCCGCCGCCGCGCGCCCATTTCGACAAGGAGGCCAGCGGTGCCGGCGCCTTGTTTGCCGGTGGACCCGAGGAGATCGCCGAGCGGATCGTGACCCTGCACAAGAGCCTCGGCCACATGAGGCAGTTCTTCCAGACCGATGTCGGCCAGATGCCGCACAGGGAGTTCCTGCGCTCCATCGAACTGCTCGGCACCAAGGTGAAGCCGCTCGTAGATGCCGAACTCGGCACCAGCGAGCCGGCCAAGGAGTTGACCAATGTCGCCTGAGACGTCCGCCATCGGCATTCTCGGCGCCGGCCGTGTCGGCACCGCGCTGGCTCGGCTGGCGCTAGGAGCCGGCTACGAGGTCCGTGTCGCAACGGGTCGGCCGCCCGCCGAGATCGAACTGCTGCTGGAGATCATGGCTCCGGGGGCAAAGGCAGTGACGGCGGAGGCTGCGATCGCCGAAAGCGACATCGTGCTGCTGGCGCTGCCTTTGTCGAAGTATCGCAGCCTGAAGCCCGAGCTTCTGGCCGGCAAGGTGGTGGTCGACATCATGAACTACTGGGCCCCGACCGACGGGACAATCGCCGAGTTCGAGGGCGTGCGGTCGAGCAGCGAGGTTGTCCAGGAGTTCTTGTCGGCAGCGCTGCTGGTGCGTAGCTTCAATCACATGGGCTACCATGAGATCGAGGAGGAGGCGCGTCCGGCCGGTGATCCCGACAGGCGCGCCCTGGCCATCGCCGGAAACGATCCCGCGGCCCGCGGCATCGTCGCAGCGTTTGTCGACCGCCTTGGCTACGATGCCGTCGATGCCGGTACGCTCGCGGCCAGCCGCACTTTCGGAACCGGCACGCCGATCTTCGGCGCCACCTTCGGCCGTTCCGAGATGGAACGGATGCTGTCGGTCGAGCCGGTGGCCTGATCCCGGAGCGGCTTTTGTCCGGGTTCCATGATGTGAAAGCAGAGGAAAGACATGTCTGAAATCGACATCTCCAGGGAAGAACGCGGCCAGCGCCACGGGCGCTACGTCGCCCGCATCGCCGGCGTCGACGGCGAAGCCGAAATCACCTTCACCAAGAGGGGCCCTGGGCTGATCAGCGCCGATCACACCGGCGCGCCCGAGACGATGCGTGGAACCGGTGCCGCCGCGGCCCTGGTGACGTTCCTGGTCGAGGACGCGCGCAAGAACGGGTTCAAGATCCTGCCGCTTTGCCCCTATGTGCGGGCGCAGTATCGCAAGCATCCCGAATGGGCCGACGTCATGACGCTGGCGCCCGGCGAAGAGCCGCCGGCCCGCTGATCACAGCACCAGCCTGACCAGCAGCGGCACGATCAGGGACGTTGCGATGGCGTTCAGCGCCATCGCGATCCCGGCGAACAGTCCCGCAGTCTCATCGACGTCGAAGGCGCGGGCCGTGCCGATCCCGTGCGAGGTCAGCCCGACCGCAAAGCCGCGCGCGGCATAGTCCTTGATCCGCATGGCATTCATCAGCGGTGTCACCACAAGCGCGCCGACGATGCCGGTGAGCACCACCAGGACGGCGGTCAGCGAGGGATTCCCACCCAGCGACGATGAAATCGCCATGGCCACGCCGGCCGTGGCCGATTTGGGCAGGAACGAGACGAGCACATCTTGGGAAAGACCAACCCATTTGCCCATCAGCACGATCGACAGCACCGCGGAGAAGGAGCCGACGACCAGCGCCGCCGCCATCGGGATCAGCGCCTGCCGCACCTTTTGCCACTGGCGGTACAACGGGATGGCGATGGCCACGGTGGCGGGGCCGAGCAGGAAATGGATGAACTGGGCGCCTTCGAAAAACGTCTCGTAGGGCACGTCGAACAGCCACAGCGTCGTCGACAGCACCGCGATGGTGATCAGCACCGGATTGGCCAGTGGGTGGCGCTTCAGGCGCACCGAGATCGTGGTGGCCAATATCCACGCAAACAAGGTCAGGGTGAGCCACAGCAGCGGCGAGGCGGACAGGTAGACCCAGAGTTCGATGGGATGCTTCATGGCGCTATTCCCGTCCGACGAACCGGCGGACGATGACGAACGTCCACACGGTGATGGCAAGGGTCAGAACCGCGGACGCCACCAGCACCATCAGGATCGCACCAGCCTGGCTCTGCAACTGGCTCCAAAGTGCGACGATGCCGACGCCGGCCGGCACGAACAGCAGGCCGAGATTGGCAAGGAAGCCGTCGGCCGCAGTTTCCGCCTCGGCGAACAGCCCGAGGCCGAGCATCTTGCATGCCTGCATCGCCACGAACAGCAGCACCAGGCCAACCACCGGTCCGGGCAGGGGAAGCCCCGTGGTGAAGACGATGCTTTCCCCCAGCAGTTGAAACAGCAGCAGAAGTGCTATGCCCTTGATCATGTGTGGCCTGTCCAGGATGTAGCTCGAAGGTGGAAAGTACGGCTCAGAAGCGCTGCCTCGCATCGACGCTCGAGATTGCTCGAACCTCGGTCCGCAAGGCGGTGGCGTTTGGAAGGTCAACCATCCAGCAGCGCCAGGTATTCCGGGTGGCGGCTGGCATAGGTCGCCATGAAGGGGCATTTGGCGATCGCCCTGCGGCCGCTGGATTTGATGGCTTCGAACACACCCTTGGCAAGCCTGGAGCCGATGCCTTGTCCCGCGAACGCCTGCGGCACCTCGGTGTGGACGAGCACGATGCGGTTGTCCTCGATCCGGTAGTAGGCCGCCGCCACTTCGTCACCCAGTGCAAGTTCGTATCGGCTCATGGCCGGGTTATCGACGACGTGTCCGTCCATGCTCATTTCCAATGCGACAGCTTCTGGCCCGGTCTGTTGTCGGCAGCGAGGCTCTACGGGCATCCTCGACAACGGCGCACGCAAAATCAACCGGCATTGCGCAGCGAGCGCTGCCGGCGATGCGCGGCCACTTAAGTCCTGAGCCCCCGCGGAAGAAGCGTGAGTCGACCTGTCGGGCTGGCGCGCCGTCAGCTGACCGTATTTTCCTTCTTGCTTTCGCAGTCCCGGCCGCTGCCCTGGCCGCTTGGCTGCGGGCAGTTTTCGCCCGAGCATTCCTGGGCTTGTGCGGGTGAGACGGGCGCGGGTCCGACGCCTGTCGCCGCCAGAACGCCGGCAGCAAAAATGATGAAAAGGAGCAGGCGCATTTCACTCTCCTTGCCGTGTTGCAGATAGTGTGCCGCGCTTGTTGTCAGCTGCCGGGTCTCGGCGGGCAGGCGAGAGCCTTGCTTGGGCAAGGCGCTTCTGGTGCGGTTCGAACCGCAGCATAGCTCAACTTCGTTCATGGTAAAGCGCTTGGCTTTTCGTCCCGCGGTTGCGCGGTGCGAGGGCCACTGGTCCAAGACGTCGGAGACTTAGTAGCTGTTGCTCATTTGCATTTGCCGCAACGGCAATTTCCGTTTATGGGCAACTCCATGTCGAATTTGCCTGATACGCTGCTCACCGGTTATCGCAACTTCATGAAGGGCCGTTACGCGGCCGAAACCGAGCATTACAAGTCGCTGGCGCGCGAGGGCCAGTCGCCCGAAACGCTGGTCATCGCCTGTTGCGATTCCCGTGCGGCGCCCGAAACCATATTCGATGCCGGCCCGGGCGAATTGTTCGTGCTGCGCAACGTCGCCAATCTCGTGCCGCCCTATTCGCCGGATGGCGAGTTCCACTCCACTTCGGCGGCGCTCGAATTCGCCGTGCAGGCGCTCAAGGTCAAGAACATCGTCGTCATGGGCCATGGCCGCTGCGGCGGCATCCGCGCGGCCCTCGACCCCAATGCCGCGCCGCTTTCGCCCGGCGATTTCATCGGCAAGTGGATGAGCCTCGTCGGGCCTGCGGCCGAAGTCGTCTCCGGCAACGAGATGATGACCAAGTCCGAGCGGCAGACAGCGCTCGAGCGCATCTCGATCCGCTACTCGATCGCCAATCTGCGCACCTTCCCGTGCGTCCAGATACTCGAGCAGAAGGGCCGGCTGGAAATCTTCGGCGCCTGGTTCGACATCTCGGCGGGCGAGTTGTGGGTCATGGACCGCAACACCGGCGATTTCGAACGCACCGCAATCGCCTGACGTTCGGCTCCTGGCCTCATCGCAATGGCTTGAATGGCGTGGCCACTCCAGCCTAGCCTTGCCGCGTTGACCAGGCCATGGCGCCACGCCTCGGCCGCGCCGGCGAGGAGCACACCATGACCATCGTCCCCATCCGCCAGCCCATCGATGGCCGCCATCGGCCGATGTTCATCGGCGGGTTATGGGTGGAAGCGGCTTCCGGCCAGACCTTCGAGACGCGCAACCCGGCTACCGGCGAGATCATCGCCACAGTGCCGCGCGGCGGCAGGCAGGATATCGAGCGCGCCGTGGCCGCCGCACGCAATGCCTTTGTCGGGCCCTGGAGCCGCTTCAAGCCGCATGAACGGCAGAAGCTGCTGCTGCGCATTGCCGATTTGTTCGAGCGCCATTGGGAGGAGATCTGCACCTCCGACACCACCGACATGGGGCTGCCCATCGCGAGAGCCCGGGGCAACGCCAATCGCGTCCTTGGCATGCTGCGCTATTATGCCGGCATGGCGACCGCCCTGCACGGCGAGACCATCGAGAACTCGTTGCCCGGCGACATCGTTTCGTTCACGCGCAAGGAGCCGGTCGGCGTCGTCGGCGCCATCATCCCGTGGAATGCACCGACCGCTGCTTCGATCTGGAAGATTGGCCCTGCGCTGGCGACGGGCTGTACCGTCGTGCTCAAGCCGTCGGAAGAAGCCCCCCTGACGCCGCTGCTGATCGCCGAGCTGATGGCAGAGGCCGGGGTGCCCGATGGCGTCGTCAATGTGGTCACCGGCACGGGAGCGGAAGCCGGCGCGCCGCTGGCAGAGCATCTGGGCGTCGACAAGATCGTCTTCACCGGCTCCACCCTGACCGGTCAGGGCATCGTCCGGGCTTCAGCCGGCAATCTCAAGCGCGTGTCGCTCGAACTCGGCGGCAAGTCGCCGGTCATCGTCTGCGCCGATGCCGACCTGGAGCGGGCGGTGCCCGTCGCCGCCATGTCGGTCTTTGCCAATTCCGGCCAGATCTGCATCGCCGGCTCGCGCCTGTTCGTCGCGCGTTCGATCCATGACGAGTTCGTCGAGCGTCTTTCCGTCTATGCCGCAAGCTTGCGCATCGGTAACGGCATCGACCCCGAAACCGAAATCGGGCCGCTGATTTCCCAGCGCCAGCTCGAGCGTGTCGAGGGCTACCTGCGTGCCGGCTCCGAGGAGGGCGCTCGGCTCGTCACCGGCGGCACCAGGCTGTCGCAAGGCGCCCTGGCTGCCGGCAATTTCATCGCCCCGACAGTTTTTGCCGGCGTTTCCGACACCATGCGCATCGCGCGCGAGGAGATATTCGGCCCGGTCATTTCGGCCTTGCCTTTCGATACGCTGGACGAGGCGGTCAGACGCGCCAACGACACGCCCTATGGCCTGGCCGCTGGTGTCTTCACGCGCGACCTGGCCACCGCGCACCAGCTGTCGCGCCGGCTGCAGGCCGGTTCGGTGTGGGTCAACACCTATCACGCCATCGACCCCGCGGTGCCCTTCGGCGGCTACAAGATGAGCGGTTACGGCCGCGAGGGCGGTGGCGAGCATCTTGGCGAATATCTCAGCACCAAGGGCGTCTTCATCCGCATCGATTGAGGGCCGCCAGGCCAAATGCACAAGCAAAAAGCCGCGCCTCGGGTGTGCCAAGGCGCGGCTTTCAGGCTCACGGCGATCAGCGCATCAGCTGGAATTCGTAGAGCCGGCGATAGAGCCCGCCAGCTTCCAGAAGATCGGCATGGCCGCCCTGTTCGGTAACCTTGCCGTCCTGCATCACCACGATGTTGTCGGCCTGGTGAACGGTCGACAGCCGGTGTGCGATCGCAATCGTCGTGCGGCCCGCCGACAGCTTTTCCAGTGCCTCGCGGAACAGCGCCTCGGATTCGGCGTCGAGCGCACTGGTGGCTTCGTCCAGCAAAAGCACGTTGGCATCGCGCAGGATGGCGCGCGCGATCGACAGCCGCTGCTTCTGGCCACCCGAAAGCAGGGCGCCGTTCTCGCCGACTTGGGTCGCATAGCCGTTCTTCAGCGCCGTGATGAAGTCGTGCGCGTTGGCGGCCTTGGCGGCTGCGATCACCTCTTCGTCGCTGGCGCCTTCGCGGCCGAGCCGGATGTTGTGCATGATCGTGCCGGTAAACAGGAAGGTATCCTGGCTGACATAGGCGATGCGATCGCGCACCGAATGCAGCGTCGCATGCGAAATGTCCTGCCCGTCGAACAGCACTTGGCCGCTGTCGGGATCGTACATGCGCATGATCAGGTTCATGATCGTCGACTTGCCGCTGCCCGAGGGGCCGACGAGTGCGGTCATCTTGCCCGGGGGGAAGACCAGGTCGAGATCGCGCAGCACCGGCTCGCCGTCGGCATAAGAGAAGCTGAGATCCTTGAGTTCGATCCTGCCGGGGCCGGCCAACAATGCCTCGGCACCAGGCTTTTCGGTAATCGTCAGCGGCCGGTCGGTAAGTTCGAACATCATGCGCACGCCGACAAGGCCGGCCTCGAGCGAAACGCGGAACCGCGCCAGCCGCTTGGCAGGCTCGTAAGCCAACAGCAGTGCCGTGATGAACGACATGATGCTGCCCGGGGTCTGGCCGCCCTGGACGACGAGGTAGCCGCTGACCAGCACCACGCCGGCGATGGCGAGTCCGGCCAGCGTTTCCATGATCGGGCTGGTGCCGGCTTCGAGCGCGGCAATGGTGTTGGCGCGCTGCTCGACGTCGGAGACTGCACGGTGCATGCGGCTGCGCATCAGGGATTCGAGATTGAAGGATTTGACGATGCGCACACCGACCGTCGTCTCCTGCATCACCTGCACGATCTGCGCCAGCGACATGAACTCCGCCTCCATGATCTTGCGCACCCGGCGCAGGATCTGGTTGACGCCGAAGATGGCGATCGGGCCGACGATGAAGGCGACCAGCGACAGGACCGGCTGCTGGTAGACCATCACAGCAACCAGGCCGAGCAGCGAAAACAGGTCGCGCACGAAGGAGGTGACGATGACGTCGAGCACCGCACGTGCTGCCTGCGCATTGTGGGTGACGCGGGTGATCAGGTCCGACGACGGGATCGAATGGTAAAAGGAGATGCCTTGCGCCAGGATGCGATCGTAGATCTTGCGCTGGCGGTCGGCGATGATGCTGTTGCCGACACGGCTCAGGAAGAAGGCCTGGACGAACGTCGCCACGCCCTTGAGGATGAATATCCCCGCCACCATCGCCGCGATCATGTAGACGCGGTTGATGTCCTTGCCGATGACGAACTCGTTGGTGATGTCCTGCATGATCCAGGCGCTGGCCGCGGTCATGCCGGCCACCACGAGCATGGCGGCGATTGCGATACCGTAGCCAAGGGCATGCTGGCGGAAGGATTCGCGCAGCAATCGAAAGATCAGGCGGTGATTCTGCGTCGGACGAAAAAATCCAAACAAATCAATGGGTCCCTTGAGGCGCGGCCCCCCGTGCGGGCCTATATAAAGCACCTGCGGGCGAAGGGAAACGGGAGATGTGCTGCCAATGCAAGGACCTGCCGTGGCAGTGCGCAAGGAGACGGTGGACAGCAGGCTGCCTGCGGATTGCCGGCATTCCGGATTTCGCATACCGTTGACCAAACGATAAAAAACGCGCCTTCGCCAAAGAAGACCAAAACCAGCCAGAGGTGGAAAGAATGCCAAGAAATTCAAACGATTTCGGCTTGTCTCGGCGTACGCTGATCAAGGCTGCGGGTGCCTCCGCCGCCGTGGCGGCGGTGGGGCTGCCGGTGCGGCTTTTCGCGGCCGACCCGATCAAGGTCGCAGCCGTCTACACGGTTCCGGTCGAGCAGCAGTGGGTCAGCCGCATCCACAAGGCGGCCAACGCCGCCAAGGACCGCGGCGACATCGAATATGTCTATTCGGAAAACACCGCCAACAACGACTATGAGCGTGTCATGCGCGAATATGCCGAGGCCGGCCACAAGCTCATCCTCGGCGAGGTCTTCGGCGTCGAGGATGCCGCACGCGCCGTCGCCAAGGACTATCCCGACGTCGCCTTCTTGATGGGCTCCAGCTTCAAGCCCGACGCCGCCGTGCCGAATTTCTCGGTCTTCGACAACTACATCCAGGACGCGTCCTACCTCTCCGGCCTTGTCGCCGGCGCGATGACCAAGTCGAAGAATATAGGCATGGTCGGCGGCTACCCGATCCCCGAGGTCAACCGCCTGATGAACGCCTTCATGGCCGGCGTGAAGGAAGTGGCCCCCGACACCAAGTTCCAGGTCGCTTTCATCGGCTCGTGGTTCGATCCGCCCAAGGCCAAGGAAACCGCCTTCGCCCAGATCGACGGCGGCGCCGACCTGCTCTACGCCGAGCGTTTCGGCGTCTCTGATGCCGCCAAGGAAAAGAAGGTGCTGGCCATCGGCAACGTCATCGATACCCAGGCCGACTATCCCGAAACCGTCGTCGCCTCTGCGCTGTGGCACTTTGAGCCGACGCTCGACAAGGCGATTGCGGAAGTGAAGGCCGGCACCTTCAAGGCCGACGACTACGGCGTCTATTCCTTCATGAAGAACGGCGGCTCGTCGCTGGCTCCGCTCGGCACCTTCGAGGGCAAGGTGCCCGACGAGATCAAGGCCAAGGTTGCCGAGAAGGAAAAGGCGATCAAGGACGGCTCGTTCACCGTCGAGATCAACGACGCCGAGCCCAAGTCGAGCTAGCGCTTTCCACCTCTCCCCTTGTGGGAGAGGTCGGATTGCCCCGCAGCGGCAAGGTTGGCAATGGTGAGGGGTATTCCAAGTTGGAACACCCCTCATCCGATCTCGCTCCGCTCGGCCACCATCTCCTACAGGGGGAGAAGGGGTCGCCCAATCGCCCCGCCCGGATAGAGAATGTCGCCCAACGCCTCAGAACCCGTCCTTAGCCTCTCCGGCATCACCAAGCGGTTCGGCCCGCTCGTCGCCAACGACGCCATTTCCTTCGAGCTGAAGCGTGGCGAAGTGATCGCGCTGCTCGGCGAAAACGGCGCCGGCAAGACGACGCTGATGAACATCCTCTTCGGCCACTACGTCGCCGACGAGGGCACGGTCGAGGCCTTCGGCAAGCCGTTGCCGCCGGGCGATCCGCACGCAGCACTCGATGCCGGCATCGGCATGGTGCACCAGCATTTCACGCTCGCCGACAACATGACGGTGCTGGAAAACATCGCCCTCGGCACTCAGAGCCTGTGGCGTCCGCGCCTCGACCGGGCCGCCGCGCGCAACCGCATAGGACAGCTTTCCACCGATTTCGGCCTGGCGGTCGACCCCACTGCAACCGTCTCGACCCTTTCCGTTGGCGAGCGCCAGCGTGTCGAGATCCTGAAGGCGCTCTACCGCGAGGCCCGCATCCTGATCCTCGACGAGCCGACGGCGGTGCTGACCCCAGCCGAGACCGATGCGCTGTTCCGCACGCTGAAGCTGCTTGTCGCCAAGGGCCTGTCGATCATCTTCATTTCCCACAAGCTGCATGAGGTCATGGCCGTCAGCGACCGCGTGCTGGTGCTGCGCTCGGGCCGGCTCGCCGGCGAACGCGAAACCAAGGCGACCGATCGCAAGGAACTGGCGGCCCTGATGGTCGGCCAGGAAGTCAAGCCGGCGGAGGTCAGCCCGGTCCAGGTCGGCGCGCCGCTGCTGGTGCTCGACCGTGTCTCCACCGCCCGCCACAATGGCGCCGGCCTCGACGAGGTGTCGCTGACCCTGAGCGCCGGCGAGATCACCGGCCTGGCCGGCGTTTCCGGCAACGGCCAGGCGGCCCTTGCCGCTCTCATCGCCGGCACAAGGCGCCCCACAGGCGGCGGCATTTCCATTGCCGGCCAACCGATCGGCGACTGGTCGCCACAGGCAGCGCTCGGCCATGGCGTTGCCCGCATCCCGGAAGACCGCCACGCCGTCGGCACCATCGGCGACATGAGCGTCACCGAGAACGTCATCGCCGAGCGCTATGGCAGTCCGCGCTTCAGCCGCATGGGCTTCCTCGACTGGAAGGCGGCACGAAGCTTCGCCGAGGAAATCATCGCCGACTACGACGTCAAATGCCCGTCGCCCGAGGCGCGCATCCGGCTGCTTTCGGGCGGCAACATGCAGAAGCTCATCCTCGGCCGCGCGCTTGATCCCGAGCCGGCGGTCATCCTCGCCAGCCAGCCGACGCGCGGCCTCGATGTCGGCGCGGTCGCCTATGTCCATCGCATGCTGCTTGCCGCGCGCGAGCGGGGGCAGCGGTCCTGCTGATCTCGGAGGACCTGGAGGAAATCCTGGCGTTGTCGGACCGCATCGTCGTGATGTCCAAGGGGCGGCTTTCGAGCCCGTCGGCGCGCGGCGAGCGCAGCATTCGCGAACTAGGGGAACTGATGGCAGGTCACGGCGAAGAGGGGCAGGCGGCGTGAGCAACGAGTGCACCTTTGCTCGGGCCGCGCTCGACGTTGCCCCCCTCTGTCCTGCCGGACATTTCCCTCACAAGGGAGGAGATTGGCCGGCCGCGCCGGTTTCGCCAATCTGCGGAGTTGCAGAAAGGCGTCAGCCGGAGCCACTGCTGATCTCTCCCCTTGTGGGGGAGATGTCCGGCAGGACAGAGGGGGGCGCTGTCCCGCAGCCATCTCAAGCCGGGGGAAGGCAACATCATGCGGCTTGAGCCGAAACCCGCGCCGTCGCTGGCGCTCACCCTGCTGTTCCCGATCGCGGCGATTGTTGCCACGCTGCTCATCACATCGCTGCTGGTGCTCGCGGCCGGGGCTTCGCCGCTGTCGGTGTTTTACCTCGTCGCCAAAGGTGCCGCTGGCTCGCAATTCGCCCTGCTAGAGACGCTGACGCGCGCGACGCCGCTGATCTTCACCGGCTTGGCGGTTGCCGTCGCCTTCCGCGCCAAGCTCTGGAACATCGGTGCCGAGGCCCAGCTTTATGTCGGCGGCATCGTCACCGTGGTGCTCGGCACCGGCGCCCTGCCGCTGCCATCGATCGTTCTCGTCCCTATCATCATGCTGGCGGTGATGCTCGCCGGAGGGTTGCTGCTTCTCGGTCCGGCGATCCTGAAGACCCGCTTCGGCGTCGACGAGGTCGTCACCACCCTCCTGCTCAATTTCATCGTGCTGCTGTTCGTCTCGATGCTGCTCGAAGGCGTGCTCAAGGACCCGATGGGCCTCGGCTGGCCGCAGTCGCAGAAGGTCATCGCCGAGGCGCAACTGCCGCGCATCATCCAGGGCAAGCGCCTTCACTACGGCTTCGTCGTCGCCATCGTCTCGGCCATTGTCGTCTGGGTCATCATGAAGAAGACCGTGCTCGGCTACGAAATGCGCGCCGTCGGCCACAACCCCGAGGGTGCGCGTTTCGTCGGCATTCCGGTCAACCGCGTGCTGATGAAGACAGCGCTTCTGTCGGGCGGGCTGGCGGCACTGGCAGGTTTCTCCGAGGTCTCGGGCCTCAAGGGCAACCTGACGCTCGACCTGTCGCCGGGCTACGGCTATTCGGGCATCGTCGTCGCCATGTTGGCGATGCTGAATCCGCTCGGCGTCATCGCCTCGGCCATCTTCGTCGCCGGCATCTTCGTCGGCGCCGACGCCATGAGCCGCGTCGCCAAGGTACCGAGCTACATCGCCGACGTCATGGTCGCGACGTCGCTTCTGACTATGGTGGTGGCGATACTCCTGACGCGGTTCCGGGTGAGGTGGAGGTGATGGCTGTGATCCTTCGCGCCCCCCTCTGGCCTGCCGGCCATCCCCCCTCAAGGGGGGAGATCAGTCGCGTCGACGCCGCACCAATTCCTGCCGCGTCGCAATGCGCTTTGGCAGACATGGCGAAACCTTTCTGCCGCCGACGATTGGGCGAGGCGCTGGTCACAGCTTGATCTCCCCCTTGAGGGGGAGATGGCCGGCAGGCCAGAGGGGGGCAACGTAGGGCGCCCACATCGGTTGATGCAGGCAGTATCGAGGCGGAGAGCCCTCTGATGGACGCGTTTGAAATCCTCTTCACCGCCTCCTTCTGGGTCGCTGCCATCCGCATCGCCTCGCCGCTGATCTTCGCCACCATGGGCGAACTGATCTGCGAGCGTGCCGGCGTGCTCAACCTGGGCATCGAGGGCATCATGACCGCCGGCGCCTTTGCCGGCTGGTTCACTGTCTATGCCGGCGGCGACCTGTGGACGGGGGTGCTCGTGGCTGCCCTTGCCGGCGCGATGTTCGGCCTGCTGCATGCGACGCTGACCGTGCCGCTCGGCTTGTCGCAGCATGTCGTCGGCATCGGCATCACGCTGCTTGCCACCAGCCTGACCTATTTCATCTATCGCCTGGCGCTGCCCGAGGTGACCTCGCCGCCCAAGATCGAGCCATTCCAGCCGCTGCCGATCCCCGGCCTGTCTGATATCCCGGTGCTTGGCGAAGCACTGTTTTCGCAGACGCCGCTGACCTATCTTGCCTTCCTCACCGTCGCAGTCGTCGCCTGGGTGCTCTACCGCACGCCCGTCGGCCTTGCCGTCCGCGCCGCCGGCGAGAACCCGTCGGCCGTCGAGGCGCAGGGCATCTCCGTCACCGCCATCCGCATCGGCGCCGTCATGGTCGGCAGCGCGCTGATGGCCGTCGGCGGCGCCTTCCTCACCATGTCGGCGTTCAACTCGTTCTTCTTCGAGATGATCAACGGCCGCGGTTGGATCTGCATTGCGCTGGTGGTGTTCGGCTCGTGGCGGCCGGGCAAGGCCCTGATCGGCGCCATCCTGTTTGCCGCGTTCGACGCCTACCAGGTTCGCCTGCAGCAGATGTCGGGCGGCATCGTGCCCTACCAGGTGTTCCTGATGATGCCCTATGCGCTGTCCATCCTGGCCCTGATCCTGGTGGCGCGCCGCGCTACCTATCCCAAGGCGCTGATGATTCCGTACCAGAAAGGCGAAAGATGAGCTTCGACCTGATCGTCAAGGGCGGCACGCTGCCCGATGGAACCGTTGCCGACATCGGCATCAAGGGCGACCGCATCGCCGCGATCGAACCGCGCATCGACGCTGAGGCGGGCCGTGTCGTCGATGCCTCCGGCAACCTCGTCTCGCAGCCCTTTGTCGACCCGCATTTCCATATGGATGCGACGCTGTCCTACGGCCTGCCGCGCATTAATGCCTCGGGTACTCTGCTCGAAGGCATTTCGCTGTGGGGCGAGCTCAAGCCGCTGCTCACCCACGAGGCGGTGAAGGAGCGCGCGCTTGCTTATTGCGACTGGGCCGTGTCGATGGGCCTGCTCGCCATCCGCACCCATGTCGACACCTGCGATGATCGGCTGCTTGCCGTCGAGGCCCTGCTCGAGGTCAAGAAAGAGATCGCGCCCTACATCGACCTGCAGCTTGTCGCCTTCCCGCAGGATGGGCTCTATCGCTCGCCGACGGCCCGCGAAAACACCATCCGCGCCCTCGACATGGGCGTCGATGTCGTTGGCGGCATTCCGCATTTCGAGCGTACCATGGCCGACGGCACGCGCTCGGTCACCGAACTCTGCGAAATCGCGGCGACACGAGGCCTGATGGTCGACCTGCATTGCGACGAAACCGACGATCCGCTGTCGCGCCACATCGAGCAACTGGCCTACGAGGCCCAGCGCCTCGGCCTGCAGGGCAGGGTGGCCGGTTCGCATCTGACGTCGATGCACTCGATGGACAATTATTACGTCTCGAAGCTGTTGCCGCTCATCGCCGAAGCCAGCGTGTCGGCGATCCCCAACCCGCTGATCAACATCATGCTGCAGGGCCGCCACGACACCTATCCCAAGCGCCGCGGCATGACCCGCGTCCCCGAAATGCTCAAGGCCGGCATCCGCGTCGGCTGGGGCCAGGATTGCGTGCTCGACCCGTGGTATTCGCTCGGCACCGCCGACATGCTCGATGTCGCCTTCATGGGCCTGCATGTCGCCCAGATGTCGTCGCCCGCCGATATGCGCCGCTGCTTCGACATGGTGACCAGGGTCAATGCCGAGATCATGGGGCTCGACCATCTCGGCCTCGTGGTCGGCAAGACGGCGAGCCTCGTCGTGCTCGACGCCGGCAATCCGATCGAGGCGGTGCGCCTGCGCGCCGAGCGGCTGTGCGTCGTCGCCAAGGGCAAGGTCGTGGCCGAGCGCCCGAAGCGCGATACGTCACTTTCGATCAAGGGCCGTCCGGCGAGCATCAACCGCCGCCACGTCGTGCCGCCGCAAGCAAATTGACAGGTGCTTTTCCAGCTTGGGTTCCTCGCCCCACTAAGTGGGGAGAGGTGGCGAGGCAAAGCCGAGCCGGAGAGGGGTAATGCCGACAGCAGGCGAATAGGCCACCTCTTCCCGAACCCCGGCGGAACGAATAAAGTCTCCGTCCGGAATCAAGTTTTGAATGCGAGGCGCAGCCATGAAGTTCAGGACCGTCTTGTTGCTTCTCACGGCCGCCGTTGTTGCCGGCTGTGTGTCTTCCGAAGAGCAGCGCGCCCGTGACGAGGAAAAGTGCCGTTCCTACGGCTTCACCAAGCGCAATGACGCCTTCGCCGAATGCCTGCAACGCATCGAACTCGACCGTCGCGCCGAGTTCCGCCGTCGCAGCGAGTTCGATGACTGGGATCGACCGTTCGTCGTCTATCGCCCGATCGTCGTCGCGCCCAGGCCGTGATCGCTGGCGCTGCGACGCAGCAACGCATGGTCCAGGGCACTTAGCTCTCGCAAAGATGGCGTTGCGGGCCTAGATAGGCGCGATCCGGGCCCGTTGCCCGCGGACGCTGACACCATGACATTTCGACAAGCCATAGCCCTGCCCAAGGGGAACCTCGTTCTCGCGGGCGTCCTGCTGATGCTGCTGGGCGACTTCATGTTCGCCCTCAACGATGCCATGGGCAAATGGCTGGTCACCAGCTTCTCCGTCGGCCAGGTGCTTTTCATCCGCTCGGTCGGCGCCTTCATCATCCTCGGCCCGATGATCGCCAAGCAAGGCGTAGCCCCTCTGACAAGGGTCGAGCGCCCGGGCCTGCAGGTGCTTCGCGTCGTGCTCGCCACGGCCGATACGGGCTTTTTCTATGCCGCCGTCGCCTACCTGCCGCTGGCCGACGTCATGACCTTCTACATGGCCGGCCCGATCTACATCGCCGCCCTTTCGCACTTCTTCCTTGGCGAAAAGGTCGGCTGGCGCCGGTGGATCGCCATCGTGCTCGGCTTCTGCGGCGTGGTCATTGCGCTGCGTCCGTCGACAGCCTCGCTGTCCTGGCCGTCGCTGTTCGCCATCGTCGGCAGCCTGTCCTTCTCCGTCACGCTGATCCTCAGCCGCAAGCTGCGCGCCACCAACGACACCACGCTCGTTACCTGGCAGACGGTGGGCGCGCTTATTGTCGGCGGTGTGCTGGCGGTCGCCGACTGGCGCGCGCCAAGTGCGCTCGACTGGTCGGCCATGCTGCTGCTCGGCGTCGTCTCATGCGCGGCGCACCTGATGATCACGCGCGCGCTCAAGCTTGCGCCCGCCTCGCTGCTGGCGCCGCTGCAATACACGCTGCTTCTGTGGGCAATTGTCATGGGCATCGCCTTCTTCGGCGATTACCCCGATGCTCAGGGCCTCATCGGCTCGGCGATCATCGTCGTTGCCGGCCTGTTCATCTTCCACCGCCAGAAGGTGGTGGACAAGGCCGAGCCCGAGACGGTGCCGACCAGCGTGCACTGAGGGTTATTTGCCCAGCACCAGCGCCCAGTAGCGCTTGTCGCTGCCCTTGGCCTCGCGCACATAGGCGAGGCCGAACTTGCTGAAGCGCGGGTCGAGCATGTTGCGGCGATGGCCGGCCGAATTCATCCACATCGAAAACAGCTTGGCCGGCTCCATGCCGCCATGGGCGATGTTTTCGGCTGCAGCACCTGCAACGCTGTTGTCGTTCATGCGGGCGGCGAAATCCTTGCCCCAGCCGGTGGTGTGCTCCATCTTGCCGCTTCGCGCCATGTAGCCCGCCTGCTGCAGTGCTGCGCGCTCCAGCGTCGAGTCGGGGCGCAGCGGCGGCAGGCCGTGCTCGGAGCGGATGGTCTGGAGATAGGCTATGCCTGTCGTCGACGCGCCGGCACCGTCACCGGCCATGTTCGAACCGGTCTGGCAGGCGGCCAGGAAAAGCAGTCCGCCCATCGCCGTTGCGCGCAATGCCGCGCGCGCCATCTGTTTCGCCATCATCAGGTCCTTGTCTCGTGCCCGTCCTTGCGAGCCTTGATAAGGCAGATCATGGCTTTTTGGCGAGCACCTACCCCTTCACACGTGCTGCGGCGGGATCGAACAGCGGCTCGAGGTGGATCTTCGCCGCAACCCGCTCCATGGCGACCACCAGCTCGTAGCTGCCGCCGGTGAGGAACGCATCGTCGACGCCTCCGGCGTCGCGGACGTAACCGAAGCCGATGTTCTTGCCCACTGTGTAGCCATAGCCGCCGCTGGTGAGGTAGCCGACCGGCTGGCCGTCGCGCAGGATCGTCTCGCGCCCGACAAGCACGACCTCCTTGTCGTCCACGGTGAAGCAGGCGAGCCGCTTGGTCAGCGGCGCGTTACCGAGCTTCTCCAGCGCCTTGCGGCCGAGGAAGTCGATGTTCTTCTTCAGCTTCACCGCCCAGCCGAGCCCCGCCTCGAATGGCGTGTCGTTGGGGGTGATGTCCGAGCCCCAGGCGCGGTAGCCCTTTTCCAGCCGCAGCGATTCCAGCGCGCGGTAGCCGACCGGGCGGATGCCATGTGCAGCGCCCGCCGCCATCAGCGCGTCGAACACCTCGCCTGTAGCCTCGATCGGCACATGCAGTTCCCAGCCGAGTTCGCCGACATAGGTCACGCGCAGCGCCCTGATGGTGGCACCGGCGATGGCGATCTCCTTGATATGGCCGAAGGGGAAGGCAGCGTTGGAGACGTCGGCATCGGTGACGGCTTCGAGCACTTTCCGCGCATTCGGCCCCATCAGCGACAGCGTGCCGAACTGCTCGGTGACATCGACCAGCCTCGCGTCCAGCCCCTCCGGAATGTGGTCGCTGATCCAGGCCAGGTCGTGGGTGCGGAAGCCGGTGCCGGTAACGATGTAGAACTTGTCTTCTGCCAGCCGCGCCACGGTCAGGTCGGCCTCGATGCCGCCCCGCGTGTTGAGCAGTTGAGTGTAGGTCAGCCGTCCGGCAGGCTTCGACACGTCGTTGGCACAGATGAAGTCGAGCGCCTTTTGCGCGTCCTTGCCGGTCATCTCGTATTTGGCGAAGGACGACTGGTCGAACACGCCCACTGCCTGGCGCACGTGCCTGTGCTCGTCGCCGACAGGTGCAAACCAGTTCTGACGGCCCATGGCATAGACGTCCTTTGGCTCCACGCCGTCCGGCGCGAACCAGTTGGGCCGCTCCCAGCCGAGCTTGGAACCGAAGACGGCGCCATACTTCTTCAGCCGCTCATAGAGCGGCGAGACGATGTAGGGCCGGCCGCTGTCATATTCCTCGTGCGGAAAGCCGATCGTGTAGTGCTTGCCATAGGCCTCGAGCGTGCGGTCGGACACCCATTGACGATCGCGGTGCAGGCCCGAGAAGCGCCGGATGTCGACCACCCAGAGGTCCAACGGCGCTTCGCCGTCGACGACCCATTGCGCCAGCACCCAGCCGGCACCGCCGCCAGAGGCGATGCCGAAGGCGTTGAAGCCGGCACCGACGAACATATTCTGGCACTCAGGCGCCGCCCCCAGGATGAAGTTGCCGTCGGGCGTGAAGCTCTCCGGGCCGTTGATCATCTGCTTGACGCCGACATCAGCCAGTCCGGGCACACGCTCTATCGCCTGCACCATGTGCTGCTCAAAATGGTCGTAGTCGTCGTCGAACAGCCGGAATTCCCAGTCGTTGGGCACGTCGCCTGTGGTCCAGCCTTGCGGGTTGGGCTCGTAGCCGCCCATGACAAGCCCGCCGACCTCTTCCTTGAAATAGGTACGCCGGTCAGGGTCGCGGATGGTTGGCGCATCGGTGGCGAGCCCGGGCAGCTTCTCGGTGATGATGTACTGGTGCTTGACCGGCTGCAGCGGCACGTTGATGCCGGCCATCGCACCCACCTGCCGCGCCCACTGGCCGGCGCAGTTCACCACCTTGTCGCAGGCGATGTCGCCTTGGTCGGTCATAACCTTGAGGATACGGCCGTCCTTCATCTCGAAGCCGGTCACGCGCACGTTCTCGAACAGCTTGGCGCCATGCATGCGCGCGCCCTTGGCCAGCGACTGGGTGATGTCGGAGGGGCTCGCCTGGCCGTCGGTCGGCAGCCACGAAGCGCCGACGAGATCCGAGGTCTCCATCAGCGGCCACATCCGCTTGACCTCTTCCGGCGATACCAGCTGCATGTCCATGCCGAAGCTTTTGGCCGTCGTCGCCAGCCGCTTGTATTCGGTCCAGCGGTCCTGGTTGGTGGCGAGCCGCAGGCAGCCCGTCATCTTCCAGCCGGTGGCAAGCCCGGTCTCGGCCTCCAGCCCCTTGTAGAGTTCGACCGAATATTTGAGCACGCGGGTGATCGAGGCCGACGAGCGCAACTGCCCCACCAGTCCCGCCGCATGCCAGGTCGACCCTGAGGTCAGCTTGCCCTGTTCGAGCAGAATCACGTCGGCCTTGTGGTCGCGCGCCAGGTGATAGGCGGTCGAGCAGCCGATGATGCCACCGCCGATGACGACGATCTGTGCATGTGGGGGGAGGGCCATGGTCAGAGTTTTCCGTACAATGTGCGATAGGTTTCGAGCGCCGCATCGAGCTTTCCGAGGTTCTCGGCGGTGTAGGCGACATAGTCGCTGCCCGGAGCGGAGAGGTGGATTTCCGAGACCATGCTCCACATCGCCTCGCGCAGCAGCGAGGCGCACTGCATGGCCGCGTGCGAGCGGCGGATTTCCTGGTCGGGCGGGCCGCCGAAATAGGTGGTGAGCAGATCGTCCGACTCTTGCTCAGTCATCCCTGCATTGGAGGCGATGCCGGCAAGGTCGAACATTCCGGTCGAAAATCCGGCATATTCGAAATCGATCAGCCACAGCCTGTCGCCGTCGTCGAGGAAGTTGGCCGGCAACAGGTCGTTGTGGCCGAAGACGATCGGCAGGGGCGCCTGCGCCTCCTCGAGCGCGTCGGCCAGTTCGAGATAGCGGGGCAATTCGGCCGTCATCCGGCTGCCGCCGGCCTGAAGCGTGCGGGCATAGTCGCGGATCACGTGGAAGGCCCAGAACATGAAGCCGGGCCCCGAAACATGCCTGGGCATCTCGATATGGAAGCGCCTGACCATGCGGGCGATGCCTGTCGCATTGGCCCGGACATCGCCGGCGCCATAGGTCCTGGCGCCGAGAAACTCCGTCACCATCACGCCGGGTGCCGCATATTGCAGTTCAGGCGCGAAGCCCGCCTCGAAGGCTGCTTTCGCCACCATCACCTCGCGCTCGCGGGTGACGTGATGGAAGGGAAAATCCTTGCCGAAGCGCACGACATGCGCCCCCGACGCGTCGGTCACCACCCAGCTTTCGTTGCTGATGCCGCCCTTCAGCGGCGCGATCGTCACTGCCCCGTTCCACAGCGGCAGGGCGCGGATGCGATCCTCGCTATTCGACATCCAGCCTCTCCGTGCCGTGTCCGGCGCGTTCCCCTTGCGCCCTGATTTTGTTGACGGGCAGTCTCACGCAGCGGAAGCGGCAGTGTCAATCCGGGTTTGTGGTTTTTGTTGTTCTTTTGCCCGTATCTGTTGAATATCGCGGGATAAATACGGTAGAGTCAGTCATCGTGAATCTCGGAAACGGCCATACTGGCCCTTCGAGCGGGGCAGCCTGATGAACCATTCCAAGCGTCACAGCGAAATCCTGCGCCTGCTCGAGGACGAGGGCACGATCACCATCGCCGACCTTGCCGACAAGCTCGGCGTGTCACTCGAAACCGTGCGGCGGGACGTCAAGCCGCTGGCATCCGACGGGGCGATCCTCAAGATGCACGGTGCCATCGGCCTGCCGTCGGCCGTCGGCGAGGCGCCCTTCGAGCGCCGCATGCGCGAAAATGCCGAGGCCAAGCGTGCCATCGCCAAGGCCGTCGCCGCCACCATCCATGACGGCGAGTCGGTCATGCTCGATACCGGCACCACCACCAGCTATCTTGCCCGGGAACTGCTCGGCCATCGCCGCCTGACGGTGGTGACCAACTCCTCCGACATCGCCCGCACGCTGGCCACCGTCAACGGCAACAAGGTCTACATGGCGGGCGGCGAACTGCGCAGCGACAGCGGTGCTGCCTTCGGCGTCTCGGCCATCGAATTCGTCAGCCGCTTCGCCGTCACCCATGCAGTGATCTCGGCCGGCGCGCTCGACGCGGCCAACGGCGTGATGGACTACGATCTCGAGGAGGCGGAGTTCGCCCGCATGGTGCTGTCGCGCGGCCAGCGTTCGGTCGTCGTCACCGACCACACCAAGTTCGGCCGCCAGGGGCTGGTCCAGGTCTGCGGCTTTTCCGGCTTCACCGAACTCTTCACCGACCGGCAGCCGGCGGACGACCTCACCGGGGCGCTGTCCGATGCCGGCGCGAAGCTCTCCATCGCCGCTGGCTAGGCAGCCGGATCGCTTGCAAAGACCATCCTGAAGCGGGTGCCTCTTTGCTCGCCGCAGGCCAGTTCGATGCGGCCGCCATGGATCTGCATGATCCCTGGACCAGGTTGAGGCCCGGGCCCGTGCCGCGCCGGACACTCGCCATCCTCGAAGGCGTTTTTGCTAATGTCAGGCCCGGCGGGGCGATGTATATGTTCACCTACGGCTTCCGTTGTCCTATCGATCAGCCGCTACTCGACAGGCTCGATCTCGAAGTGACGCGCGTTGGCCATACTTTCCGCAACCTGCCGCCGGCGGCCGTCTATCGGATCACCAGGATGAAGCCGGCAAAGAGTTACGACTGGCGTTTTGCATGATCCCATCGATCCTGGGTTTCGGCCTGTTTGGTGCCGCCGGCCTGGCCTTCACCGAGAAGATATCGCCGGTCCCGCCGTCGCATGTGCTGCTGCTGTTCCTCGGCATGACCGCCGCGCCGGACATGCAGACGCTTGTCGCGCTGATGTTTGCGACCATGGTCGGCTCGACCCTCGGTTCGATGATCTGGTATGCCGGCGGCAACTGGCTGGGGCCTGATCGCGCCGACGCTGCCGTCAAGCGCTTCGGCAAGTACGTTTTCCTCAAGCACGCGACCTATCAGAAGCTGACGCAGGCTTATCGCCGCAACAACTTCCGCGCTTCGCTGATCGCCCAATTGGTGCCGGTGTCGCGCACCTACCTGGCGCTCGAGGCCGGCGTCCTGCGGCTTTCCTTCGTACCTTTCGCGCTGGCAACGCTTTGCGGCGCCCTGATCTGGAATTCCGCCTTCCTGATCGGCGGCTACCTGATGCGCGATGGCGACCACGATCCTGTGACCATCGGCTTCCGCATCATCGCGATCGTCGTCGCCGCCGAGATTATCTTCCTCTTCGCACTGCGCCACAGTACCCGAAGGCCGGTCGAAGACCGCCCTCCGGGCGAAACGCATCAGTAGGCATGGGTGGTCGGGTGGTCGTCAGTCAATCACCCGGTAGATGTTCCAGTAGGACGAGCCTGACACGACCAGCGGCTCGAGCCGTTTGCCCCATTGGGCGTGGGCGTCGAGTTTGGAGATCTTGGCGAACATGTCGTCGAGTTGCGCCAGGCTCTCGACCGTATGGTTGACCTCGATCGCCGCCTCCTTGGCGCCGATCGATCCGGTCAGGATCTGCATCGCCATCTGGTCGGTGCCGGCCTGCGGACCGATCTCCCGTTCCCATTGGCGCAGCAGCTCGATTGCACCCTGCTTGTGCCCGAAGCGGGCATCGATCTTCCAGCGTGCGACGAACATGGCTTCCTCCTTTTTGCGGACGACCATTCGTCCGCATTCGATCACTCGTCCCAGGCCTGCACGACGGTCTGCCGCGCGATCTTGCCATCCTTGAGTTCAAGCATGGCCGCGCAGAAGACCTTGGTGCCGTCGGGGTAAGAGCAGGCTTGCGAGAAGGCGAGGCTGTCGCCTTGCGCGATGGTGGTGTCGACGCGGTGGGTCATCGCCCGGCTGCAGATGTCGTCCCAGAACGTGGTGATCGCAGCCCGGCCGCGGATCTCGCGCGGCTTGCTCGGTGGGTTGTTGCGGTCGATGACGCGCACCAGCGCGTCGTCGGCATAGAAGCTGGACAGCATCTTGCCGTCGCGGCCTTCGATCGCCTTCTTGATCGAGGCGCCGGTCACGGCTTCCTTGGTGGCAAGCATTTGTTCCTCCTGTTGGCGTCCCCGGCGGGACGCCCGGTTGATTGATCTCAGCGGTCTATTGCGACTTGGCCTTGGCTGCGGCCATCACCGTGTCGACCTCTTGCTTGAATTGCGGGTAGTCGACCTGCATGCCGTTCAGCACCGTCGACCAGTGCCGCACGGTCGCAGACATCGCCACGGCCTCGCGGATTTCCTCGTCGGTGGCGCCGTTGGCCTTGGCCGCTACGGTGTGGAAATAGATGCAGTACTGGCACGGTATCTGTGCTGCCACCGCCAGGCCGAGCAGTTCCTTGGTCTTGCCGTCCAGCTCGGTCTTGGGATTGAGCTGCACGCCCTTGAACTCGGCCCAGGCGCCGGCGATGCCGGACTCCGGAAACTGCTTGAAGAAGCCGGGCACCGAGCCGAGCGTGGCCTCGATATCCCGGTAGGTTGCCTCAGCCGAACTGTCCTCGGCGAGCGCGCTCGATGCGATGAGCGCGGAGAACCCGGCTGCGACCGCCAGCGCTGCGAACACCTCACGTGCCTTGGTCATGACTTCCTCCATCCGCAGGTCCATGGCCATTTTGCCTGCCTGCTTGGGGAGAATTTGTAGTCCCTTGTGCGGCTCTTCCGCTTCGCCCGGACGGGCCATTTCCGCTATGGCCCGTCCGGGCCAGTCTGGCGGGCGGCAAAGGCCGCCGCCGCCGCGCGTGACGGCAGGTCGAGTTTGAGCAGGATGTTGGCGACATGGCGCTTGACCGTGTGTTCGCTGAGGCTGAGCTCGGCTGCGATCGCGGCATTGCTCTTGCCGTCGGCGATCAGCGCCACCACCTCGTTCTCGCGCACTGTCAGTGCCGATGGTTCCACCGCGATCGCCCTGCTGCGGCATGCCGGCTCCAGGTGCTGTTCCGACGTCGCCTCGACCAGCGCCAGCGGCTCGTCGAGATCGTCGAGGGACAGCCGCCCGGCATCGATGAAACGCAGGCCCGAGCCGGCGGCGAGGTCGGCGACCAGCCGCGAGGCAAGGATACCGCCGCGCCCGACATGGTCGGCGATCTGTGCCGTCACGCGGATCGCCAGGCCGGAGGGAGGTCCGCGCATCTCGACCTCGCCGACATGCACGCCTTGCGCGCTGGCGATGCCGATGTCCTGGGCGGCCTCGCGCAAGGCGGCGGCGCACCGCACCGCCCGCGCCGGGCCGTCGAAGCGCGAGACCAGCATCTCGCCATGCTGGTCGGCGGCGCGACCGCCGTGGCGACCGACCAGAAGGCGCCAGGTCTCATGAAAGCGCAGGCTGCGTTCCGCCCACATCCGGTCGCCCAGCCGTGCCGTATCCGAAATGCGTGTGACGAGCAGGGCAGCGAGCACCCGCTCCGTGTCGGGTGCTGCATGCGTGCCGGTCAGGAATTCCTCGACCAGATCGGCGACACGATTGACGTCGCCAGTCCAGATCGGGTGATCGCGCCCGGTGATTTCGGCGAGCCGCGCGCCGGGGATCTTCTGCGCGAGATAGCGGCTGGCGTCGGGGTTGACCCGCGCGTCATTGCGGCGATGGATCACCAGCGTCGGCGCGCGGATGCTCGCCAGGACGCCGCGCACGTCGATGTCTGCGTTCATCCGGGCCAGTGCGGCGGCTGCGGTCGGGCTGGCCGACAGCCGCTCGAAGCGTGCCCACCAGTTGGCGAAGCGGCTGTCGTCGACACGCCCGGGCGCAAAGTTCGCCAGCGTTGCGCCCGTGCCCCACGAGGTCGCCGCCGCCTCGATGAAGGCGTCGAGCCGTTCGCGCCCCATCACCCATTTGTCGAACTGCGCGTAGCCGCCATAGAGCACCAGTGAGCGCGTCCGTTCCGGATAGGTCGCGGCAAACAGGATCGCCATCGGCGCGCCTTCGGAGGCGCCCAGGATTGCGGCCCGGCTCGAGCCCACTGCGTCCATCACCGCGCGGACATCGTCCATGCGCGTTTCGAGGCTGGGCAGGGCATGCGCGTCGACCCGGTCGGAAAGCCCGGTGCCGCGCTTGTCGAACAGGATCAGGCGGGAAAAGGACGACAACCGGTGCAACAGCCGGCTGTAGCCTTCGTCTTCCCAGTGCAGGTCGAGATTGGAGATGAAGCCGGGAACAAAAACGAGGTCGATCGGCCCCTGGCCGACCACCTGATAGGCTATGTGGACGTCACCGCTGCGCGCATATCGGGTCGCGATCGGCCTCATCGGAGCCATCCCATCGGTAGAAACCATTAGGGATGGCTAACATAGCAGATGTTTGGTCGGGGGGAACGGCCTGTTCCGCCGGCTTCGGTGCGGTCAGGCTGCGTCCTGCCTGGGGCGACGGATCGTGGCGGCCGCCTCGATGACAAGCGGCTTCATGCCCTTGCCGCCTTCATCGAACATCTCGAAGAACTGGCGCCGCATGCGCGGATCCCAGAAATCGTTGATGTGCTTGGCGACACCGGCCACACCCTCGTCATGGGGTTTGGTTTCGAAGAAGGTCGCGATCTGGTTCGCCATGTAGACGAGTTTTTCCTTCGTCCCCATCTTGTGCTCTTCATGCGACATTTTTGGCGGCTCCGGTACTTACGCGGTCTGGATGGGTGAAGATGTCGAAATCGTCGCCACGCACGAGTGCAATCAGTGTCATGCCGGCCTGTTCGGCGGTGCGGATGGCCAGTGCGGTTGGCGCCGATACGGCAATGATGAAAGGCGCGCCGATGGCGGCCGTCTTTTGAACCATTTCCACCGACACCCGGCTGGTCACGACCACGGCGCCCGACGCGCCCGATATGCCTGCCTTGTCGAGGGCGCCGGCAAGCTTGTCGAGAGCGTTGTGGCGGCCTACATCCTCGCGCGCCGCGACAATGCCCTTGCCAGGCACGTAGAAGCCGGCTGCGTGTACCGCGCCGGTCTCCGCATGCAGCGGCTGGACCTTGGACAGCAGCTTCACCGCCTGCACGATGTCGTCGGAGGAAAGCCCTGACGTTGCCTTGTGCACATCGTCGACCGAGCGCATCGCCTCTTCGATGGATTCGATGCCGCACAATCCGCAGCCGACAGGTCCGGCGAGGCGGCGACGGCGCTGTTCGAAGCGCTTGTTGGCCTTGTCCTTGAGCCTGATCTGGATGTCGATGCCGGCCTCGACGTCCAGCACCTCGATCGACTCGATTTCTTCGACCGAGCCGATGATGCCTTCGGTCAGCGAGAAGCCAAGCGCGAAATCGTCGAAGTCGGCCGGGCTCGCCATCATCACCGCATGCGTGGTGCCGCCATAAGACAACGCCACCGGCGTCTCTTCGGGCACCATGCGGTTGGCAACCGTCGTCCCGCTCGCCCGGCGGGCGAGACGGGAGGTCTGGGTGATTGCGGGGCGAGTGGTCACGCCGTCGCTACTCCGCCGCTTCCAGATGCCCGGCAATGCGCCGGCTCTGCTGTGCCTGCTCGTTGTAGCCCTTCTGCCATTCCGACGGCCCGTTGGAGGCGCCGACCTGAACCGCCGTCACCTTGTACTCCGGACAGTTGGTTGCCCAGTCGGAGAAGTCGGTGGTGATGACGTTGGCCTGCGTGTCGGGGTGGTGGAAGGTGGTGTAGACCACGCCTGGCGACACCTTGTCGGTGATCTGTGCCCTGAGCGTCGTCTCGCCGGCGCGGCTCTGCAGCCGCACCCAGTCGCCGTCGCGCAAGCCGCGGTTTTCGGCATCGTGCGGGTGGATCTCCAGCAGGTCCTCGGCATGCCAGGCGACGTTTTCGGTACGCCGGGTCTGCGCGCCGACATTGTACTGGCTGAGAATACGGCCGGTGGTAAGCAGCAGCGGGAAGCGAGGGCCGGTCTTTTCGTCCGTCGCGACATATTCGGTGCGGATGAACTTGCCCTTGCCGCGGACGAAGCCGTCGATGTGCATGATCGGCGTGCCTTCAGGCGCCTTTTCGTTGCACGGCCACTGCACCGAGCCCATCTTCTCCAGGAAGTCGTAGGAGACGTTGGCGAAGCTCGGCGTCGTCTTGGCAACCTCGTCCATGATCTCGGACGGGTGCTTGTAGTTCCAGTTCAGACCCATTGCCTGGGCGAGTTTCTGCGTCACTTCCCAGTCGGCATAACCGTTCTTCGGGGTCATCACCTTGCGCACGCGGTTGATGCGGCGCTCGGCGTTGGTGAAGGTGCCGTCCTTCTCGAGGAAGGTCGAGCCCGGCAGGAACACGTGGGCGTAATTTGCGGTTTCGTTCAAGAAAAGGTCCTGCACGACAACGCATTCCATCGCCTCGAGGCCGGCCGACACGTGCTTGGTGTCGGGGTCCGACTGCAGGATGTCCTCACCCTGGATGTAGATGCCCTTGAACGTGCCGTCGACGGCGGCGTCCAGCATGTTGGGGATGCGCAGGCCCGGCTCGTTGTCGAGCTTGACGCCCCACAGGCTGTCATAGATGTCGCGCACGGCGTCGCCCGAAATGTGGCGGTAGCCCGGCAGTTCGTGCGGGAACGAGCCCATGTCGCAGGCGCCCTGCACGTTGTTCTGGCCGCGCAGCGGGTTCACGCCGACGCCCTTGCGGCCGATATTGCCGGTCAGCATGGCGAGGTTGGCGATGCCGATGACGGTGGTCGAACCCTGGCTGTGCTCGGTCACGCCGAGGCCGTAGTAGATCGCGCCATTGCCGCCGGTGGCGTAAAGGCGGGCGGCACCCCGGATCGTCTCCGCCGGAACGCCCGAAAGCTTCTCGACTTCCTCGGGGCTGTGGCGCGGATCCGAGACGAACTCTGCGTAATCCTGGAATTCCGACCAGTCGCAGCGCTCGCGGATGAATGTCTCGTTGAACAGGCCCTCGGTGACGATGACATGTGCCAGCGCGGTAACCACGGCCACGTTCGTGCCTGGCTTCAGCGCCAGGTGATGCTCAGCCAGGATGTGGGCCGACTTCACCATTTCCGTGCGGCGCGGATCGATGACGATCAGCTTGGCACCGGCGCGCAGGCGCTTCTTCAGGCGTGAAGCGAACACCGGGTGGGCCGAGGCAGGATTGGCGCCGATGATCAGCGCGACATCGGTGTCTTCGACCGAATCGAAGTCCTGCGTGCCGGCCGACGTGCCGTAGGTCTGGCCGAGGCCATAGCCGGTCGGCGAGTGGCAGACGCGGGCGCAGGTGTCGACGTTGTTGTTGCCGAAACCCTGGCGGATCAGCTTCTGCACGAGGAAGGTTTCCTCGTTGGTGCAGCGCGACGAGGTGATGCCGCCCACGGCGCCGCGTCCGTACTGGTACTGGATGCGGCGGAATTCCTTGGTCGTGTAATCGATCGCCTCTTCCCACGACACTTCGCGCCAGGGGTCGGTGATCTTCTCGCGGATCATCGGGTTGAGGATGCGCTCCTTGTGGGTGGCGTAGCCGTAGGCGAAGCGGCCCTTGACGCAGGAGTGGCCGCGATTGGCCTTGCCGTCTTTCCACGGCACCATGCGCACCAGCTCTTCGCCGCGCATCTCGGCCTTGAACGAGCAGCCGACGCCGCAATAGGCGCAGGTGGTGACGACCGAGTGCTCGGGCTGGCCGATCTCGATGACCGACTTTTCCGTCAGCGTCGCCGTCGGGCAGGCCTGCACGCAGGCGCCGCAGGAAACGCACTCGCTGTCGAGGAACAGTTCGTGCACGCCCGGCGAAACGCGGCTGTCGAAGCCACGGCCTTCGATGGTCAGCGCAAAGGTGCCCTGAACCTCTTCACAGGCACGCACGCAGCGCGAGCAGACGATGCACTTGGACGGATCGTAGGTGAAATAGGGGTTGGACTCGTCCTTGGCCATCCACTTGAAGTTTTCGGCCCCGTCGTTCTTCGCGCGAACGTGGTTGTCGCCTTCATAGCCATAGCGCACGTCGCGCAGGCCGACAGCGCCGGCCATGTCCTGCAGTTCGCAGTCGCCATTGGCGGCACAGGTCAGGCAGTCGAGCGGGTGGTCGGAGATGTAGAGCTCCATCACGCCCTTGCGGATATCCTTCAGGCGGCCGGTCTGGGTGTGCACCACCATGCCCGGCATGACGGGCGTGGTGCAGGAAGACGGCGTGCCGTTGCGGCCCTCGATCTCCACCAGGCAGAGACGGCAGGAGCCGAACGCGTCGACCATGTCGGTGGCGCAGAGCTTCGGGATCTCGATGCCGGCCTCCATCGAGGCGCGCATGATCGAGGTGCCTTCCGGCACGGTGACCTCGAAGCCATCGACGATCAGGGTGACTTGTTTTTCGGACTTGGAGGCGGGGGTGCCGAAGTCGATTTCGTGTACGAGACCCATGATGCTGTCTCCTATTCCGCTGCCTGTGCGACCGCTGCCGGCCGGAAATCTTCGGGGAAATGGTTGATGGCGCTCATCACCGGATAAGGCGTGAAACCGCCCAGCGCGCAGAGCGAACCAAACTTCATCGTGTTGCAGAGGTCGGTCACCAGCGCGAGCTGCTTCTCCGGCTCGATGTTCTGGGCCAGCTTGTCCAGCGTCTCGACGCCGCGCGTCGAGCCGATGCGGCAGGGCGTGCACTTGCCGCAGCTTTCGATGGCGCAGAATTCCATGGCAAAGCGTGCCTGCTTCAGCATGTCGGCGCTGTCGTCGAACACGGTGATGCCGGCGTGGCCGATCAGGCCGTCCTTGGCCGCGAACGCCTCGTAGTCGAAGGGCGTGTCGAACAAAGCGCGCGGGAAATAGGCGCCGAGCGGGCCGCCGACCTGCACCGCCTTGACCGGACGTCCCGATGCCGTGCCGCCGCCGATCTCGTCGACGATCTCGCCCAGCGTCAGGCCGAAGGCCACTTCGAACAGGCCGCCATGCTTGACGTTGCCGGCGATCTGGATCGGGATGGTGCCGCGCGAGCGGCCCATGCCGAAGTCCTTGTAGTACTGCGCGCCCTTGTCCATGACGATCGGCACGGAAGCGAGCGAGATGACGTTGTTGATGACGGTGGGCTTGCCGAACAGGCCCTGGATCGCCGGCAGCGGCGGCTTGGCGCGGACCACGCCGCGCTTGCCTTCGAGGCTGTTCAGCAGCGAGGTTTCTTCGCCGCAGACATAGGCGCCGGCGCCGGAGCGGATCTCGATGTCAAAGCCTTGGGAGGATCCGAGAACGCTCTTGCCGAGAATGCCGGCCTTCTTGGCGACTTCCACCGCCTTCGTCATCACCGCGATCGCATGCGGATATTCGGAGCGGATGTAGACGTAGCCCTTGGTCGCGTGGGTCGCGAGGCCGGCGATCGCCATGCCTTCGATCAGCACGAAGGGATCGCCTTCCATGATCATGCGGTCGGCGAAGGTTGCCGAGTCGCCTTCGTCGGCGTTGCAGACGATGTATTTCTGCTCGCCAGGGGTATCGAGAACCGTCTTCCACTTGATGCCGGTCGGGAAACCGGCGCCGCCGCGGCCGCGCAGGCCGGACTCGGTCACCTGCTTGACGACGTCGGCAGGGGCCATCTTGACCGCGTTGCGCAGGCCGGTCAGGCCGCCATGTGCTTCGTAGTCTTCCAGCGACAGCGGGTCGGTGATGCCGCAGCGGGCAAAGGTCAGGCGTGTCTGCTTGGCGACGTAGGGCAGCTTTTCCGGGTCGCCGAGCGACAGCTTGTGCTGGCCGCCGGTGACGAAACCTGCGTCGAACAGCGACGCCACGTCCTTGTTCGACACGGGACCGTAGGCTGTGCGGCCGGCATCGGTAACGACCTCGACCATCGGCTCGAGCCAGTACAGGCCGCGCGAACCATTGCGCACGATCTTGGCGTCGACGCCGCGCTCGGCCGCCTCTTTGGCGATCGCCTTGGCGACCTTTTCGGCACCGAGCGAAAGCGCGCCGGAATCGCCGGGAACGTAGATCGTCACGCTCATTTGCGCACCTCTTCGGCGATTTCTTCGATCTTGTCTGCGTCAAGCCGGCCGATCACCTGGCCGTCGAGCATCGCGGCGGGAGCACAGGCGCACAGGCCCAGGCAATAGATCGGCTCCAGCGTGACCGCGCCGTCCTTGCTGGTCTCGTGGAAGCCGATGCCGAGCGTCTGCTTGATCTGGGCGGCGATGGCATCGCTGCCCATCGACTGGCAGGCCTCGGCCTGGCAGACCTTCAGCACATGCCGTCCAGCCGGGTTGTGGCGGAAATCGTGGTAGAAGGTGAAGACGCCGTGGACTTCGGCCCGCGAAATGTTCAGCGCCTCGGCGATGATCGGCAGGGTCTCCTGCGGAACATAGCCGAATTCCTCCTGGACGCCGTGAAGAATCGGGATCAGCGGACCCTCGAGGTTCTTCATTTCGCTGATCACCGCGGCCGTGCGCGCGGCGAGTTCGGTACTTGCTGGCTGCATGACCACGCAGCGCCCTCCCTGACACTGGCGCCTAACATGGGCGCTATTTCCCTATTGAACCCGATTTTGGCAGCCGGAATCAATAAAGCTGTTTCGTCACATGATAAAAATTTTCTATCGAGTGGACGAAAGCAGGAAAAGCCTAGCTCAGGATTGACGGCGAAAATCGCCTGCCAGCGTCATGGCTTCGTCAAGCAGCGCCTGCACCAGCGTGGTGTTCGGATCGCGCCGCGCCACGACCAGGCCGACATTGTGGCTGGCATCCGGCTCGACGATCGGAATCGCCCTGATAGGTTCGGCAAAACCGAAGGTTTCCGCGAGGTTCAGCGGCATGATCGACGACCATTTGCCGGTGCGGATGTGCGAAAACAGCACGATCATCGAGTTCGATTCGAGCGTCGGCCGGACCTGCACGCCGGCATCGGCGAGGTGCTGGTCGATGATGCGGCGGTTCTGCATGTCGGGGGTCAGGAGGCAAAGCGGCAGCGTGCTCACCTCTTCCCACGTCACCTTGTCACGATCGGAATATTCGTTCCCCGCAGCGGTGATCAGCTGATAGCGCTCGGCATAGAGCGGCACGCTGGTCACGCGCCCCAGCGGTTCGTTGTCGAGATAGGTGATTCCCGCATCGATCTCGAAATTGCCGAGCAGCGACAGCACTTCGATCGACGTCCGCGACAGGATCGAGAAGGTGACGCCGGGATGCTTGTCGCGAAACGGCGTCGTCAGCCGCGGCACCATCGCGAGTGCCGTCGGGATGGCGGCGATCCGGATGCGGCCCGAAAGGCCGTGGCGGGCGGCGCGCATTTCCTCGCGCATGGCGCGGGTGTCGCCGACGATGCGCCGCGCCCAGTCCAGCACCTGCCGGCCTTCCGGCGTCAGGCCCTGGAAGCGCGAGCCGCGCTGCACCAGCATCACGCCCAGGATGTCCTCGAGCTGCTTGATCCCGGCCGAAAGCGTCGGCTGGGTGACGCCGCATTCCTCGGCTGCGCGTCCGAAATGTTGCTCCCTTGCGAGTGCGATGAAGAATTCGAGCTTGTCGATCATGCCGCAAAACTATCCGGCGCCGATCGATTAGGCCAGCCATCACATTGCACTTGCTATGAAAATCACTGGTTGATGAGGTTCAGTATGTTCCCGTCGGGATCCTTGAACCAGGCAACCCTGATGTCGCCGAAGACATGGACGTCGCCTTCATGGCGGGTATCCGGCATGTCGTAGTGCTCGAATGTCACGCCTTTCGACTTCAATTCATCGACCAGCCTGTCGATCTTGTCGCCGACGGCCCAGCTTACCGCTGTCGCCTTGTTGGTTCCGGCATAGTCCGACCGGTAGACGTTGATCACGGTGTCGCCGCTCTTCAGCACCGACACCTCTTCGCCCATATGGTCGATCTCCTTGAGGCCGAGCGTGCGCTCATAGAAGGTCTTGGCGCGCCCGAGGTCCTTGACGGCCAGATTGGCAACGGCGTTGATTTGACCAAGCATGTCAGTTTCCTTTCGTGCTGCCCCACATCCTGATGAAGATAGTGCCGCCCCGGCGGGGCGACAGGCCTTGTTGCGCCAGACCGACGGACTCACGAGCCGGCGAGGCGCTGCCGTTCGGCGATCGCCTTGAGGCTGGCGAGGCCCTTTTCGAAGTCCGTGCCGACCATCGTGTCGAAGTTCATGAACACCTGCATCACCTTGGACATGAAGGGCGATGGGCCGGTCATTTCCCAATTCAGCCGCGTTTTTCCGTTCTGCGGCTCCATGGTGAAGCGCGCCACATTGTGCGCCTCGAACGGCTTCAGGAAGTCGAGCTTGATGACCACCTTGGTCGGTGCCGTCACCTCGGTGATCTCCATCCGGCCGCTGCCGACCTTCTTGTTGCCCTCCCATTCGTAGACCGCGCCGCGACCCGATTCGGCGCCACTCATCTTGCGCTTGAGGTCGGGGTCGAGCGCTTCCCATGGCGACCAGTCGTGCCAATTGCGGAAGTCATTGATCAGCGGAAAGATTGCTTCCGGTGCGGCATCGACATCGGTCGTTCGCCGAATGCTGAACGTGGCGGGCTTGGTTGCGGCAATCGCCAGGATGGCGAGGATCGCGATCACGATCAGGCCGAGGATGATGGCGAGAATCTGCATGGTTGTCTCCGTGGATATGGCTTCAGCGGCGGAACGGGATCAGCGCCTGCAGGCGTGGATCGCGCAGATAGAGCCCGCCCCAGGCCATCAGCCCGAGATAGACGCCGAACAAAGTGTGCGAAAACAGCGGGTTGCCGATGCGTAGGTGGATGGCGATGGCGCCGCCGAGATAGCCGGTCAGCAGGATCGCGCCGAGGACGGCCGTTCGTGGCCAGGCATAGAGCGCCGCGCAGGCAAGGGTCAGCACGCCGAGGGTCCGGGCAAGCTCCGGTGGAAAGCCGAGTGCCGCGGTGGTTTCGATCACCACTTGCAGCGGCACGAGTTTGATCGCCGCGTCAAAGACCAGGAACGCGATCACCGCGCCGCTCAGTGCGCGGCCGGTCCACAGTGCCACATTCGAAATTGCGGGAGTTTCAATGGCTGAATAGGTCATGTTTTCCTCGTGAAATCGCACTCGTGCTGTTACTCGGCGTTGCCGCTGCTGATCATCCACGGCGTGCCGAACTTGTCCTTCACCATGCCGAAGCCCTTGGCCCAGAAGGTCGGGCTGAACGGCATGTTGACCGTGCCGCCATCTGCAAGTGCTGCGAAGATCGCCTCGGCCTTGGCCAGGTCGTCCGTGTCGACCGATACCGAAAATCCCGACATCTCCGTCCGGTATTGTGGCGGTGCATCGGAGGCCATGATCATCTCGTCGCCGATGACGAGCTGGGCATTGATGATCTTGTCCTGCCATTCCTCCGAAACGTCCTTGCTGGCCGGCGTTTCGCGGTGAGTGAGCATGCCGACGATCTCGCCGTCGAAAACCTTGGCGTAGAACGCGAAGGCTTCGCGGCAATTGCCGTTGAAGAACAGGTAGTTGACGAATTTCATCGCATTTCTCCCTGGTTGGGTGTCTGCACCAAGGACGCCGCAGGCTGGTCGATGCCGACACATCGGCAAAAAAATCATGTCCATGACAGGTGGGGCGCGATGCCGCTTTGCCAAGCGCAGCCGTCGACTGCCATTTCGGGTAGCTTGGTTCTTTCGCCAAACTGCATTATCTGAAGCCCAACAAGGAAGCAGACAGGTTCGACACATGACAGTCACCAAAGAAACCGTTGTGGAGCGTCTCAAGACGGTCAACGGCCCGGATTTCTCAGGCAACATCGTCGATCTCGGATTGGTTTCCGACATCTTCATCGCTGACGGCAAGGTGTTCTTCTCGATCACCGTGCCGGCCGCGCGCGCCCAGGAAATGGAGCCGCTGCGTGCCGCCGCCGAGCGCGTTGTCAAGGCCATTCCCGGCGTCAATGGCGCTGTCGTGGCCCTGACCGCCGAGAAGAAGGGCGGCGGCATGGAAGCGCCGGTGCCGCAGCGCCCGGCACCTCCGCGTCCGGCAGCCGCGCCCGCCGCACGCCCCGCACCGCACGCGCCCGCCTCGCAGTCGCAGGGCAAGCGCGGCGTGCCCGGCATTGCCGCGATCATCGCGGTTGCCTCCGGCAAGGGCGGCGTCGGCAAGTCGACGACTGCCGTCAACATCGCACTCGGCCTCGCCGCCAACGGTCTCAAGGTCGGCGTGCTCGATGCCGACATCTACGGCCCGTCGATGCCCAAGCTTCTCGGCATCCATGGCCGCCCCGAAACGGTCGATGGCAAGATCCTGAAGCCGATGCAGAATTACGGCCTCAAGGTCATGTCTATGGGCTTCCTCGTCGACGAGGAGACACCGATGATCTGGCGCGGCCCGATGGTCATGTCGGCGCTGACGCAGATGCTGCGCGAAGTCGAATGGGGTCCGCTCGACGTGCTCGTCGTCGACATGCCGCCTGGCACCGGTGACGCCCAGCTGACCATGGCCCAGCAGGTGCCTCTGGCCGGCGCCGTCATCGTCTCCACGCCGCAGGACCTGGCCCTGATCGACGCCCGCAAGGGGTTGAACATGTTCAAGAAGGTTGACGTGCCGCTGCTCGGCATCGTCGAGAACATGAGCTATTTCGTCGCCCCCGATACCGGCAAGCGCTACGACATCTTCGGTCATGGCGGCGCCAGGAAGGAGGCCGAGCGCCTCGGCGTGACCTTCCTCGGCGAAGTGCCGCTGGAAATGGGCATCCGCGAAAGCTCCGATGCCGGCACGCCGGTCACCGTGGCCAGGCCCGACAGCGTCGAGGCCAAGACCTATCGCGACATCGCCACCAAGGTCTGGGAGCGGCTACAGCAAGAGCAGGGCGCCGCCGCAGCAGCCACACCTACGATCGTGTTCGAATAGGCGAGGGGGCTTCTGCCCCCTCAGCTTTCCCACGGCTGCAGCCGCCATATATCGAGGCCGGCGTCGAACAATCCGGCGTCGGGGTAGCGCTGTTGGCCATGTCCGCCAGTGCTGCAAGGGCTGACTCGGTGGCTGCTCCGCCGGCTTCCAATGTCGTCTGGACGGGAGGGTATGTCGGCATACGAACCGGACATGCAAGGACGTCCGGTTCGGGGTCGCCTACAAGTTCTGATGTCGCGTTGTCCACGGTGGCCGTTTTTGCGTCGGGCATTTGATCGGCAACGCCATTCTCATCGCGTCTGAGACGGTTGGGAAACCGTCGTTCGCCCAGGATGCTCGTTTGGGCCACAATCGGGCGTGGTGGAGCTTATGCGGTGGCGAGGCGCCGAAGCCGAACCGACATCGCCAGAGCGACGAGGATGGCTATGGCGGCGACCCCGCTCGATACCGCTCCCACGCTCTCCAGGCCCAGATGATCGATGGTGAGGCCGCCGAAAATCGCACCAAGTCCTGTGCCAGCGTTGGCGGCGGAAACGTTGATGGTTCCCGCAAGTGCCTGGGCACCCGCGCCAGCCTTCATCACCCGGACCTGGCAGATTGGGAACAAGGCAGTGTAGGCAACGCCCCAAGCGACAAGGGACAAAGTCAATCCGACCGTCGAACCTGCCAAGGGCGCGAATGCGAGCATGGCCACGGCCAGGATTGCGGCGAACAGCATGCTCGCCCCGAGTGGGGCCTTGTCGACCATGCGTCCGCCCAGCCAGTTGCCAAGCATGCCGACCGCACCAAAGCCCATCAGCCACCAGCCGACATGCTTTGGCGCGATGTTTGCCAGACGTACCAGCATGTCCGCCAGATAGGTGTAGGCGGTGAACATTGCCGTAAAGAGAAAGACTGACAGGAGGACGTTCGCCAAAAAGGCCTTGTCCCTGAGAACATGAGCCTGCCGTGTCCCTGGGGCAGTCGTAGGAGGTGCGGGAAGCTTTTGCATCATCGCCGCCATGGCGATCGCCATCGCCAGCGACATGACCGCGAGGACCCAGAAGGTCCCACGCCAGCCTATCGTGTTTGTCGCGATGGTACCGAGCGGGATTCCGAAGACGAGGGCCGCCGAGATACCGAGATAGACCTTTGAAACCGCGCGTCCAGCGTGCCTTTGTCCAGCCAACTGGCCAGCAGTTTCACTGGCAGTCCCCCAGAATACCGGCAGGAACAGAGCCGGGACAAAACGCGCTGCCGCCAGGACCCATATGTTGGGCGCTACAGCCGCTACGGCGTTCGAAACAACGAAAACGAGCAGGATTCCAATAGACAGCTGCTTTCGATCGAGATGCGACAGGGCAGCCGTCAGAGGCGGCCCGAACAGCATCACCGTGAAGGCGAACAAGGTGACCAACTGGCCTGCGGTGGAGATCGATATATCAAGGTCTCGGGCAAGAGCAGGCAGGATTCCAAGAATGATGTATTCCGTCGTGACGATCAGAAATGCCGCAACTGCAAGGAGAAAGATCGAAAGGCCGGGCTTTGGAATGCCCTCCCGATCCGTGGATGAAGGGAAAGCCGAAGAGGTCGTGTGCATCGATGATCACCATGGGAACGAAGATGCACATCCAGGTATAATGGAAGTTTACATGTGTCTCTGGCTAAGATTTCCAGAAATAATGGACTGGAATTCCAGAATTAGGACGAGTCGAGATGTTGCCGGAACGGCTCAAGGGCATTGATGCGTTCGTCGCAGCCGCTGACAGCGGAAGCTTCACGGCAGCGGCTTCGCGGCTGAAGATCACCAATTCCGCGGTAGGAAAGGCGGTCGCAAGACTTGAACAACGCCTTGGTACGCGATTGTTCGCCAGAACCACCCGAAGCCTGTCCCTCACCGACGCGGGCGTGGCGTACTATCGGACATGCGCAAAGATCCTTGCCGACCTTGAGGATGCAGAGGCTATTCTCACGGCCGAGCGGCTCGAGCCCGCAGGTCGCCTACGGATAGACGTCCCGGTGTCCTACGGGAGGTTGCACGTTCTGCCTCATCTCTTGCGGTTCGCGAACGAGCATCCGCGCCTTCGCCCGCAAATTTCCTTTTCCGACCACTTCGTCGATCTAATTGCCGAGGAGATCGATATCGTCGTCCGGATCGGAGGGCCTGCGGTTTGGCAACCCTCCCTCGGGCACCGGCTCCTGGGCTTCGAGCGGGTGATTTTCTGCGCCTCGCCAGAATATCTGAAGCGCCACGGTCCGGTCTTGTCAGTCGCCGATCTGAAACAACGCGATTGCATCGTCTACAAGAAGGCTGGCGGTACAGCCACTTCGTGGATGTTCAAGGAAACCGAAAACGACCCGGGGGTACGTCACGTTGTCGATGGACGCATCGCCGTCGGTAGCGGAGATGCAGAAGTTGCGGCGGTAGCCGCAGGCTGTGGCGTGGCTCAACTTCCGACCTGGCTTGCACGGCACGAGTTGGAAAGCGGGACAATCGTTGAAATACTCCCGGAGGCGTCGACAGTCGGGCTCCCCATCAGCGTCATGTGGCAGCGGAGCAAACAGGAACTGCCGAAGGTTTCTATGGTGCTTGAAGTGCTTTTCAGGACGTTGACCACGGACAGCGATCAATCACGGGAGCGATAGCGGACGTCGTCCCCCGATTTTGAAGCGGATTGCCCGCCAATTCCACGATGCGGCATTGGGCTATCGCGAACTTCCGATTGTGGCGCGGGGATCATGGCCGGAAGTGGCAAACGCCGCAGCGGTCCGGAACCAGCACGCGACGACGGCCGATTGTCGGCATTCGCCGGCAACCTGCGCGGATGGACGTGCCCCGTTTTTCCACTGGACGGGAAGGGCCGCCGCAGAAGCGACCGCGCCCTGTCAGTCTTGGCCGGCAGCCAGGAACGCCGGCAGGTCGGCGATCGAATCGAGCACGACGTCTGCCATCGGCGTCAGCGACTCGCGTGTGCCCGTTCCCGAAAGCACGGCGATCGCCAGCGCACCGCCGGCCTTGGCCATTTCGAGGTCGTGGCGGTTGTCGCCGACCATCGCGATCTCCGACGGCTTGAGGCCGGTGAGGTCGGAGAAGGCGTGGATCGAATCAGGCGCAGGCTTGGGATTGGCAACCGCATCGTAGCCATAGGCCGCGTCGAACATCTGGGCGACGCCGAGCGACAGCAGCGTCTTTTCCGCCCCGCTGGTCGAATCGTTGGTGGCGACGCCGAGCCGGAAGCCGGCACTGTGCAGGCTGGCCAGCGCGTCCTTGCTGCCGGGCAGCGCCACGGCCTGCGCCGAGCCTTGTTCGGCCGAGACCTGGTCAAACATCTTGACCAGCACCGCCTGCTCGGCATCGTCGGCATCGGGATACCACAGCGCCACGATGTCGGCGTTGGTGCCGGCGGCAAACACCGAATCGGCCTTGAAGCAATGAGCCTCGAAATCGTACCCGGCGGCTTCCATCAGGGCGGTCGCCCGCGCCCGGTCGCCATCCGCCGCCTTCAGCGCCATCATTTCGCCGATGGCGAACCACGTCGCCTGGAAATCGACAAGGGTTCCATCCTTGTCGAAAAGTATGCCCTTGATGCCCCGCAAATCACCTACTCCTTAGCCCTTAGCCGGTGAATATGCTCCACCAGCCCGGCTGTCGAGGCGTCGCTTCGCGCGGCATTTTCCCGCCCCTCCACGACAGGCAGCAGCCCGGTCGCCAGTTCCTTGCCCAGTTCGACGCCCCACTGGTCGAAGGCATTGATGCCGAACAGCTGCGCTTCGACGAAGACGCGGTGCTCGTAGAGTGCGATCAGCCGGCCCAGCATATGCGGGTCGAGCTTGCGGTAGAGCAGCGTTACCGACGGCCGGTTGCCGGAGAAGACGCGGTGCGGCGCGATCTTGTCGACTTCTTCCGGCTTGATGCCCTTGGTCAGCATCTGCCGCCGCGCCTCTTCCAGCGTGCGGCCCTTCATCAGTGCTTCCGACTGCGCCAGGCAGTTGGCGAGCAGAAGGTCATGGTGTTCCCTAAGGTCGGGTTCATGGCCCTCAGCCGCCGCCAGGAACTCCACCGGAATGTAATCGGTGCCCTGGTGCAGCAGCTGGAAGAAGGCGTGCTGGCCGTTTGTGCCGGGTTCGCCCCAGACAAGCGGTCCGGTGGGCGTCACCGCGGCGCCGCCGGCGACGGTCACGCTCTTGCCGTTCGATTCCATGTCGAGCTGCTGCAGATAGGCCGGCAGGCGCGCAAGCCGCTGGTCATAGGGGATGACGGCGCGCGCCGGATAGTTGCACACCGCGCGGTGCCAGAAGCCGACCAGCCCCATCAGCACCGGAATGTTCTTGAGCAGCGGTGCGGTGGCGAAATGCCGGTCCATGGCGTGCGCACCGGCGAGGAAGTCGCGGAAATTCCGCGGTCCGATGGCCATCATGATCGGCAGGCCGATCGCCGACCACAAGGAATAGCGCCCGCCGACCCAGTCCCAGAAGCCGAAGACGCGCGACGGCTCGATGCCGAAGGCCGCGACCTTGTCGAGTGCGGTCGACACGGCCGCAAAATGGCTGCCCACCGCCTTGGCGCCGAGCGCCTGTTCGACCCAGCGCCGGGCCGTTGCGGCATTGGTCATGGTCTCGACGGTGGTGAAGGTCTTCGACGCGATGATGAACAGCGTCGTTCCGGCGTCGAGCCCCTTCAGCGTGTCGTGAATGTGGGCGCCGTCGATGTTGGAGACGAAATGGGCGCGCGGCCCGTCGTGATAGGGCGCCAGCGCCAGCGTCGCCATGGCCGGGCCGAGATCGGAGCCGCCGATGCCGATATTGACGACGTCGGTGATCTTCTTGCCGGTCGCGCCGGCCGCCTTGCCCGAACGGATGTCGTCGGCGAAAGCCGCCATGGCGTCGAGCACGGCATGCACGTCCACCGTCACGTCCTGGCCGTCGAGCATGACCGCTTCGCCGCGCGGGTTGCGCAGCGCCGTGTGCAGCACCGCCCGGTCTTCGGTGATGTTGATTCGCTGGCCGGCAAACATCGCCGCGCGCTTGCCCTCGAGATCGACCACCTGTGCCAGCTTTTCGAGCAGCACCATGGTCGTCGCATCGACGGCGCATTTCGACCAGTCGAACAACAGGTCGTCATCGGTGACCGAAAAGTTCTTGAACCGCTTCGGGTCGGACGCGAACGCCGCCCGCATGTTCTTCGGCGCTTCCTGACGATGGTTGCGAAGCGCGGCAAGAGCCGCCTGGAAGGGTTGTTCGGTCACCATGGAACTCCGGAAGTTGGGCTGCCCGTTCGCCTGCGACGCCATCCTAGCAGACCTGTGGGCTCATTGAGAGGGTGTCGCGGCGGACTATCGGGGCAAATTTCAATCGATTCAACTGGTCCTGTCAGCAACCGTCGATGGGAAGGTTCACTGGCATAAATCCATAGGATTAGAAAAATTGATTGGTGCAACGGCTTGTGCCAAGGATAGCTTTCTATGGTCCAGCAAAGTCAAAAAGACTGGACATGCAGGAAACGCCACTATGCCACAGCGAAACGACACGGCGATCTGGTCCGGCCTGTTCCGGATTTCAGCGGAATCAGGCCAGACGCTCCAGGCGCAGATCAGGCAGGCGATCGTCGCCGCCATTCTCGACCGGCAGATTGCGGCCTCGATGCCGCTGCCGTCCTGCCGAATCCTGGCAGAAAAGCTCGGTGTTGCCCGCGGCACCGTGGTGCTGGCCTTCCAGCAGCTGGTCGACCAGGGCTTCCTTGTGGCGCGCGAGCGCCGCGGCCACTTCGTCAATCCGGAAGTGCTGGCGACGCCGGCCAAGCCGCAGCAGAAGGCCCCCGACCAGGCCAATGACATCGATTGGAAGGCGCGCCGCAAGATCGCTGCCTCTGACATGCCGCCGCCGGCCAAGCTCGAGAACTGGATCAAGTCGTCCTACCCCTTCGTCTACGGCCAGTTCGATCCGACGCTGTTTCCGACCGCCGAATGGCGCGAATGCAACCGCATGGCGCTGGCCGTTCTGGAGATCCGCAACTGGGCTGCAGACATGGTCGACCGCGACGATCCGCTCCTGATCGAGCAGATCCAGGCGCGTCTCTTGCCGCGCCGCGGCATCTTCGCCAATCCGGACGAGATCATCGTCACGCTGGGCGCCCAGAACGCGCTCTACATGCTGGCCTCGCTCTTGATGTCCAAGGGCTCCAAGGTGGCGATGGAAGATCCGGGCTATCCCGATGCGCGTTCGATCTTCCGCCTCGCCGGTGCCGACATCGAGCCCGTGCCGGTCGATCAGCAGGGCATTGTCACGTCAGCCATCCCCTCGGATGCCGGCTTCGTCTTCGTCACGCCGAGCCACCAGTGCCCGACCATGGTGCCGCTCAGCGCCGAGCGTCGCCAGGACCTTCTCGCCCGCGCCACGCGCAACAACCAGATCATCATCGAGGATGGCTACGACAGCCAGCTGCTCGACGAGGCGCCGCAGCAGGCGCTGAAGAGCCTCGATCGCTCCGGCCGCGTCGTCTATGTCGGCTCGATGTCGAAGACACTCGCGCCTGGCCTGCGCCTTGGCTACATCGTCGCCTCGGCGGATCTCATCGCCGAGCTGCGCGCGCTGCGCCGATTCATGCTGCGCCACCCGCCGGCCAACAACCAGCGCGCGGTCGCCCTGTTCCTGTCGCTTGGCCATCATGAGGCGCTGGTGCGTCGCCTGTCGACGGCCTTCACCGAGAGGCGCAAGCGATTGGTCCAGGCGATCTCGGCTTTTCTGCCGGACTGGCAGTCGACCGACTCGGCCGGCGGCACGTCGCTGTGGCTCGAGGGGCCGCGCGGAACGGACTCGCGCGGGCTTGCCGCGGCGGCGGCGGCGCGCAGCGTCATCATCGAGCCGGGCGAACGCTTCTTCGAGCATGGCGACAAGCCTACACGCTTCATGCGGCTGGGTATTTCCTCGATCGCCCTGCAGCATATCGAGCCAGGAATCCGTGAGCTGGCGACTGCCGCCGGTCGCCGTCCCGCGGCTGCATGATGCCCTTTGCCGGCGGCTTCTCCGTGCCGCCGGTCATATGAGCGCTCTGGCATATCCGGCGGGATATGCTGGCCCATGGTCTGGGCCAATGGACGCTGCATAGTCGCGCAAAGGGAACGAGGCGACACGACGGTGGCATAATCACTGCGGCCAGCCTCACAGAAATTCGGAGGACCTGCATGTCAGTTGCCATCGAAAGCCATGACCTGTCGGCAGAGCAGCGCTCGCGTCGGTCCGGCGGCCGGGAGGCGAGGCGGGCGATGCGCGCAGCACCTTTGGCCGACGACATCCGCCCCATCCGTGCCGGCCTCGAAGGTGGCCGCTTCGGCCCGCTCGGCCGGAACGATCTGGAGCGCATCCACGAGGCGGTGCTCACGCTGCTTGAAACAGTCGGGTTCGCCAATGCCATTCCGAACTGTATCGAGGCGCTGACGCGGGTCGGCGCCAGCTACGGCGACGACGGCCGCATCCGCTTCCCCCGTGCGCTGGTGATGTCGACGATCGAGAATGCCGCCCGCAACTTCACCCTCTGCGGCCAGGACCCCAAACACGACATGCTGATCCAGGGCAAGCGCGTGCACTACGGCACGGCGGGCGCTGCGGTGCATCTGGTCGATGTCGAAAGGCGCGAGTACCGCGAATCGCTGCTGCAGGACATCTACGACGCCGCCCGCATCGTCGAAGGGCTCGACAACATCCATTTCTTCCAGCGCCCGATGGTGCCGCGCGACATCCCTGATCCGCTGGATATGGACTTCAACACGCTCTACGCCTGCGTCAGCGGAACGACCAAGCATGTCGGCACCAGCTTCACCGTACGCGAGAACGTCGCCCCGGCGCTGGAGATGCTCTACGAGATCGCCGGCGGCGAGGAGAATTTCCGCGCCCGGCCCTTCGTCTCCAACTCCAACTGCTTCGTCGTGCCGCCGATGAAGTTCGCCGAGGATGCCTGCGGCGTGCTCGAGGCCTGCGTCGAAGGCGGCATCCCGATCCTGCTGCTGTCGGCAGGGCAGGCGGGCGCAACCGCTCCTGCGGCAATCGCCGGCGCGGTCGTCCAGGCGGTAGCCGAAGTGCTCGCCGGCCTCGTCTATGTCAACGCGCTCAAGCCCGGCCATCCCGCCATCTTCGGTACATGGCCGTTCGTCTCGGACCTGCGCACCGGCGCGATGTCCGGCGGCTCGGCCGAGCAGGCGTTGCTCACGGCGGCCTGCGCCCAGATGGCCCAGTTCTACGACCTTCCCGGCGGCTCGGCCGCCGGTATGGCCGACTCCAAGCTGCCCGACGTCCAGTCCGGTTACGAAAAGGGCATCACCAATGTCATGGCGGGCCTGTCCGGCCTCAATCTGGTCTATGAGTCCGCCGGCATGCATGCCTCGCTGCTCGGTTTCTGCCTGGAAAGCCTGATCATCGACAACGACATGCTGGGCCAATGCCTGCGCTGCGTGCGCGGCATCGAGGTCACAGACGAGGCGCTGTCCATCGCCACCATTTCCGAAGTCTGCCTCAACGGTCCCGGCCATTATCTCGGCAACGAGCAGACGCTGAGGTTGATGCAGACCGAGTATTTCTATCCTGCAATCGCCGACCGCTTCTCGCCTAAGGAGTGGAATGAAAAGGGCAAGCCCGACATATTGGGCCGCGCCATCGCCGAGAAGAAACGCATCCTCGCCGAACGGTTCCCGCGCCATATTCCAAAAGCGACCGACGACAAGCTGCGTGCCCGCTTCGGCGAGATGATCAAGCTGCCGCGCAGCGGCATGGGCGGTTAGGCGCTGCTCAGTCGGCCGTCAGGTCGAAGCGCTCGACGACTTCCGGGTTGATCAGCTTGGCATGCAGCGCCAGAAGTACGATGTCGGCGTCGAAGCCGCTGCCGGCTTCGAGTGCGGCCTCGATGCGCCGCTCCGCCTCCAGCATTTGGTCGCGCCCGTTTGCCTGCGCGAAAACCTCCGGTCCGGCAATGCAGTAGCCGAACAATTGCGCCACCGGCGGATAGGCCGAGGCCGGTGGCTCGTCGGGCCAGCGGTCCTTCATCAGGTTGACGATGGTGAGTTTGACGCCCTCCGGCACCAGCGCCGGATGCAGGTCGACACTGCGCAACGCAGCGTCAAGCTGGCGCAGGTCGCCTGAGCGGCCGAAGATGCCGAGAAAACCAAGGGAAGAGCGCCGTCTAGCCATGATGTCCGTATCCGTTTGCCAAATCACCTAGGTGGTTTGCCCATGGAATTCAAAGGCCGGTGTCCGCATTTGGCCGACATCTTTCCGGCGGGGCCCTGAATTGCTGCGGGCGACGGGCACCTTTTCCTTGAGCGAACGTTGCGCACATTGTCGGTGAAGCCTGATTGGAGACTGCCCAGGTCAATGGTCAGGTCAATGCGCCGGGCTGTTGCTGTGGTCGCCTCGAAGCTGATGGAAAGGAAGTGACGGCCATCGGCATCGTTGTGCCGCCATGCTCGAATTTCATTCCCAAATGGGAACTGTTCGCCTGCCGAAATGCGGCTACTGGCCTTGATCGGACTTCTTTGGCAGTGGGCGGGGGCAATGAAGGTCAAGCGGTACCAGGTACTATTCTGCGGCGTTGCCGCATCCACGATTGTGCTGGCGCAGGCGGCATCTGCCGACAGCTTCACCATCGTCAATGGACAGGCCGTCGGCACCACCCAGATACTCGACACCGCGGGCGACGTCGGCACGGTAGAGGCGGGAGGAACCGTCGATGTACCTGCCGGGCATGGTATCGAAGCCACCGTCGACGGTGTGACCATCACCAATGCGGGTAGCGTCAGCGCCGCGGCATTCGGGGCTTCCGGCATCTACTCCGAGGACGGCAACACGATCACCAATGCGGGCACGGTGACGGGCGGGGATGTTGGCATCCGCGCCAACGACGGCAACGCCATTGCCAACTCGGGCACGCTAACGGGCGGACTATTTGGTATCCGTGCCTTTCACAACAACACCATCACCAATACGGGCGAGGTCACCGGCGGTTGGTCTGGCATTCACGCCTGGGACAACAACACTATCGCCAACTCGGGCACGGCCTCGGGCGGGCTGTTTGGCATCTACGCCAACGACGGCAGCACCATTACCAACTCGGGCATGAGCTCGAGCGCGGACATCGGCATCGGTGTCGACAACTCCAACACCATCACCAATGCGGGCATTGCTGAGGGTGGGCTCAGCGGCATCCGCGGCCTTGACAACAACATCATTGTGAATTCGGGCACGGCTACTGGCGCGAACTTCCTGTCCGCAGGCATCCAAGCCGGTGACGGCAACACCGTCATCAACACGGGCACGGCAAAGGGCGACTATGGCATCCAGGCAGACGAATCCAACACCATCATCAATGCTGGTGATGTAACCAGTATAGGCTCGGGGCTTGCTGGCATCGCCGTCATCGATAACAACACAATCACCAATACTGGCGCGATAACCAGCATCGGTGCGAGCAGTTCTGCCATCTGGCTCCAGAACAATAATACGATCACCAATGCGGGCGCCGCCACAGGTGTTCGTTATGGGATCCGCTCTGGCAGCTTCAACACCGTCACCAATACGGGGACGGCCAGCGGCAACATCGGCATCGCGGCCAGTAGCTCCAACACCATCACCAACTCGGGCACGATTGTCGGCAGCGCGTCTGCTGTTCATCTGGTTGGCACCGGCAACACGCTGAACCTGCTGGCCGGCAGCAACATCCAGGGCATGCTGGCGCTCGGCACCGGCAACATGCTCAACATCGATATCGGCCTCAGTTCGGCCTTTGCCTATACCGGCACGCCGACCATCAACACCTTCGGCCTGCCAAGCCACGACAGCGGTAGCGTCGTTTATGTCGTCGACCCGACCGGTTTTTCCACCGCCGACGAGATGGTCGCCGACTTGACCGGGGTCGTGGCCGGCGCGCTCGATGAACGCTTTACCGCGGCGCGCAGCGGCCCCGTTGCTGTCGGCGACGGCGCCGAGGGCGCCGGCACGGTCGCCTGGCTCACAGCTCTCGGCAGCCATCGCGACCAGAAAACCGACGGCCTCGACGCAGGCTTCGACAACCAGATCGGCGGCTTGATGGCCGGCGCCGACGGGGCAATCGGCGAGGGCTGGCGCGGCGGCTTGTTCATCGGCGCCGCCGCAAGCCGCATGCGGACAGACCGGGACTCCCAGGCCATCGACACCGGCAACTATTTCGCCGGCGGCTATGCGGGTTTTTCAGGCCCCGGCGGCTTCGTCGACTTGTCGCTGACGGCTGGCCTGTCGGATTTTTCCAGCGACCGGCGCGTCGCCAACAACTTGGCTCCTGGCGGTTTCGAGCATGCCGAAGCCGACTACAACGGCGTCTTCATCAGCCCCTCGGTCACCTTCGGCAGGGATTTTTCAATGGCCAATGGCGGCGTCGTCACGCCGAGCCTGCGGGCGCGCTACGCCGGGCTGTTCCTTGGCAGCTACGAGGAAAGCGGATCAGCAGCGAACATCAGCGTCGACAACCGCACGGTAAACGTGTTCGAGCTGCGCGGGCAGTTGGCCTATGGCCTGGCACCGTGGCAGGCCGAAAACGGCATCTTCCGCGCAACGCTGCGCGCCGGCGCGGACGGTGTCTTTTCCGATGGCGGCAGCATCGAAGCGGGAATTGCCGGCAACCCGCTCGATTTCGCGGCGATCGAGGGCTCCGACCAGAACCTGCGCGGCTTTGCCGGCTTCGATGCGGCCTATGCCACGGCAGGCGGTGCCAAGTTCAATGTCGGGACCGAACTTGGCTACGACAGCAACAACGCCTTCACCGCACGGGCCGAAATCGGTTTTGATATGCCGCTGTAGCCAGACTGTTTCCTTCCCGGAGGTTTGCTCCCTGGATGGAGCTTTCTGGGAGCTCGGCCGCGCGTGCTTGGCGCATTTAGCGGCCCGAGCTTGACAGAGAAACTTATCCGCTGTACTTAACAAATATGTTAATTAATAATCGTGCTAAATAAATGACCGAAGATCGCCTCGACGCCACATTCGCCAGCCTTGCCGACCCAACGAGGCGAGCCATTCTCGCCCGGCTGGCGCAAGGGGAGGCGACGGTCAACGAACTGGCCGAACCGTTCGAGATGAGCCTGCCGGCTATCTCGAGGCATTTGAAGGTGCTTGAGCGCGCCGGCCTCATCAGCCGAGGCCGCGAGGCGCAGTGGCGGCCGTGCCGGCTGGAGGCCGGGCCGCTCAAGGACATCGCCAACTGGGTCGAGCACTATCGCCGCTTCTGGGATGCGAGCTTCGACCGCATGGCCGACTATCTCAAGGAACTGCAGACAGTGAAAACCAAGGGAGACCGGGATGACCGCAAGAACTGACGCCGTCGCAGCACAGTCGCTTTCGCTCGAATTCTCCAGGGTCTTCGATGCGCCGCCGGTTCTCGTCTTCAAGATGTGGTCGAGCCCTGAGCACCTGACCCGCTGGTGGGGTCCGAAAGGCTTCACCTCGGCCGTCAAGAAACTCGAATTCCGCAAGGGTGGGCGCTACCACTTCCTCATCCTTGGCCCAGGCGGCCAGGATGACAGCATGTCATCCGGTATGTCCGGCACGTTCCGCGAAATCGTCGAGGGCGAAAAGATCGTCTTCACCTTCGCCTGGGACTACGACCCCGACTGGCAGACGCTGGTGACAGTTACGTTTGCGGCCGAAGGCACGGGAACGCGGCTGACCTTCCGGCAGGAGCCGTTCCTCGATATCGAAACGCGCGACTCGCATCTGGGTGGTTGGGGCGAATGCCTCGATCGCCTGGCCGACGCGCTCGCCGGCCGTCCCGTGGTCTGAGTTTTGCGCGCCAGACCGGCGCGCGACGACTGCCTGTCTTGCAACTGCGCTTGCCGAGGGTCGTCGCCGATCCTCGGAACGATGCGCCATGCCGAGGAGAGACGAATGCTGAAATCCTATCGCGGCAGCTGCCATTGCGGAGCAGTCCATTTCGAATGCCAGCTCGATCTCGCGCCCGAGGGCCAGCGCTCGAAGCCAGAGCTCGACGGTGTCTGGTGGACGTCGAGCTTCCGCTGCAATTGCTCCTGGTGCGCCAAGACGCGGTTCTGGAAGGGTTTTGCCCGCCCGTCCGGTTTCCGCGTCACTTCTGGAGCCGACATGCTGACCGAATACCGCTTCGGCGAGGCCGCCATCCGCCACACCTTCTGCAGCCGCTGCGGCGTCCATCCCTTCGCCACCGCGAGCTTCGAGCCGATGGGCGGCGATTTCCACGCCGTGAACATCGCCTGCCTTGATGACGTTCCGCCCGAAGAATTGGCCGCCATTCCGATCATCTTCGAGGACGGTCGCAACGACGCCTGGGACAGGCCGCCGGCAGTGACCTCCTACCTGTAGCCCAGGCGCTGACAGTTTGAAGCCGAGCATGACGGCCGCAATCCTGCGGCCGAAGGGAAACCTGTGCCCAAACGATGGAGAGCAAGATGCAGCATGAAATCGTATCGAAAGAGCAGTGGGTGGTGGCGCGGCGCGCGTTGCTTGCCAAGGAAAAGGCGATGACCCGCGCTCGCGACCAACTCAGCGCCGAGCGGCGCGAACTGCCCTGGGTTCGGATCGACAAGCCATACTTCTTCGACGGGCCCGAGGGCCGGCTGTCACTATCCGACCTTTTCGCTGGCCGCAGTCAGTTGTTCATCAAGCACTTCATGATGGGGCCGGGACAGCAACACCACTGCGTCGGCTGCTCGTTCGAGCTCGACAATGCCGAAGGCGTGCTCGTGCATCTCGAAAACCACGACGTCAGCTACGTCGCCGTGGCGCGTGCGCCGATTGTGGAAATCGAGGCGCTGAAGGCGCGCATGGGCTGGCGCACGCGCTTCGTCTCGTCCTACGGCAGCGACTTCAACTTCGACTTCAATGTCTCGTACACACCCGAGCAACTGGCGGCGAAGAAGGCTACCTACAACTTCGGCCCGCTCGACTTCGAGATCGAGGATCTCTCCGGCGACAGCGTCTTCTACAAGGACGATGACGGCCAGATATTCCTGACCTATGCCAACTTCGGCCGCGGCAGCGAAATGTATCTTGGTGCCTACGGCATTCTCGATGCCATGCCCAAGGGCCGCAACGAAAACGGGACTTCCAACGACCTGACAAGCTGGGTGCGACCGCACGACATGTATGGCAAGGGCGGCATGGTCGAGCCGACGGGCCGCTATCACCCAGCCGATTGCGGCTGCGGCAAGCACGGCTGAGCGAGGCCGAAAATGTGCTGCGCGCTGGCCGGCCTGATGCTTGCGATGGTCGCCGTATGGCGGCGGCTGCTCGCTGTGGCGTCAGGCTGGTGTCGCATGCTGCGATGGGCTGCTGTGTTCGCCGCGGCCCTGGTGCTTGGTGTCGGTGCTGCTGCCGCCGCGCAGCATTTCGGCCACTACGCCGAACGCGCCGACGCCAACCGGCGCACGGTGCTTGCCGAGGTGCTCGCCCAGCCAATCTGCGCCGGCACGCCGGCGAGCCGTTCGAAAGATCAGCTGCTGTCGCAGCTCGACTGACCAATGCGTCTGGTTCCCGCGCGGCGATCCTTCAGTGATTGTCGCGTGGAATACCCTTGGTCTGGGCGACGCGCTGGTATTTCACCGCCGGCTTCAGCACCATGCCGTCCGACAGCTGGTCGACCATGCCGCGCTGGATCTCCTGCCACGGCGTTTGGTGCGCCGGGAAATGGTAGCCGCCATTGGCCTGCAGCTCGGTGCGGCGACGGGCAAGCTCGTCGTCGCCGATGAGGATGTCGGCGGTGCCTTTCCTGAGGTCGATGCGCACCCGGTCGCCTGACTTCAGCAACGCCAGTCCCCCGCCGATGGCCGCCTCCGGCGAGGCGTTGAGGATCGACGGCGAACCCGACGTGCCCGACTGGCGCCCGTCACCGATGCAGGGAAGCGAATGGATGCCGCGCTTGAGCAGGTAGGCCGGCGGCTGCATGTTGACCACCTCGGCACCGCCGGGATAGCCGACGGGGCCTGCACCGCGCATGAACAGCACCGTGTTCTCGTCGATGTTCTCGGCCGGGTCGTCGATGCGGGCGTGATAATCCTCCGGCCCGTCGAACACCTTTGCGGTGCCTTCGAAGGCTTCCGGATCGCGTGGGTTCGACAGATAACGGTCGCGGAATTCCTTCGAGATCACGCTGGTCTTCATGATGGCGCTGTCGAACAGATTGCCCCTGAGGTTGATGAAGCCGGCATCCGTCTTCAGCGGCTCGGCGACCGGCCGGATCACCTTGGGGTCCATGTTTTCGGCACCGGCGCAGTTCTCGCCCATGGTCTTTCCATTGGCGGTGACCGCATCCGGATGGGGCAGCAGGCCCGCCTTCATCAGTTCGGCGACGACTGCCGGCACGCCGCCGGCATGGTGATAGTCCTCGCCGAGATATTCGCCGGCCGGCTGCAGATTGACGAGCAGCGGCACATGATGGCCGACCTTCTGCCAGTCGTCATTGTTAAGCGGCACGCCGAGATGGCGGGCGATGGCGTTGAGGTGGATCGGCGCGTTGGTTGAACCGCCGATCGCCGAGTTGACGACGATGGCGTTCTCGAACGCCGCGCGCGTCATGATGTCGGACGGCTTCAGGTCCTCGCGCACCATGTCGACGATGCGCTTGCCGGTCTCGTAGGAGATCTGGCCGCGCTCGCGATAGGGCGCGGGGATGGCCGCCGAGCCCGGCAGTTGCATGCCCAGCGCCTCGGCCAGGCTGTTCATCGTCGTTGCCGTACCCATGGTGTTGCAGTAGCCGACCGAGGGTGCGGACGATGCGACGATGTCCATGAACTGGTCGTAGTCGATCTCGCCGGCCGACAGTCTTTCGCGCGATTCCCATACCACCGTGCCCGAGCCGGTGCGTTTGCCCTTGTGCCAGCCGTTGAGCATCGGCCCGACCGACAGCGCGATCGCCGGGATGTTGACGGTCGCCGCCGCCATCAGCAGTGCCGGCGTGGTCTTGTCGCAGCCGATGGTCAGCACCACGCCGTCGAGCGGGTAGCCGTAAAGCACCTCGACGAGGCTGAGATAGGCTAGGTTGCGGTCGAGCGCGGCTGTCGGGCGCTTGCCGGTTTCCTGGATCGGGTGGCACGGGAATTCGAACGGCACGCCGCCGGCAGCGACGATGCCCTCGCGTACCCGCTTGGCCAGCTCGATGTGGTGACGGTTGCACGGCGACAGGTCCGAGCCGGTCTGGGCGATGCCGATCAGCGGCTTGCCCGACTGCAGCTCCGCGCGTGTCAGGCCGAAATTCAGGTAGCGCTCGAGATACAGCGCGGTCATGCCGGGATTATCGGGATTGTCGAACCACTCCTGCGAACGGAGCTTCTTCGTCGTCTTCTGGCCGGTCATCGATTTCTCCCGTAATCCGACCTGCATCGTTATTCCAAGCGCGAAAACGCTACAAGCGCGATGGCGGAGCGTGCGCCGTGGCTGCCGACCGAGGGTGCCGTCTGGCTTGGCTCCGACGCGATGGACAAGCCCGATTTGCTGAGTTACCCCTCGTTTGGTCAGTTCATTTGGGAGGGATTTGCCGTGGCTCTGGTGATCGAAGGCGAAGAGAAGATCTCAGCCCCCATCGACGTGGTCTGGAAGGCGCTGAACGATCCCGCGATCCTGAAGGAGAGCATTCCCGGCTGCGAGAGCCTGGAGATGTCGTCGCCGACCGAAATGGCCGCCAAGGTGGTTCTCAAGATCGGCCCGATCAAGGCGACCTTCGCCGGCGAGGTCACGCTCAAGAACCTCAAGCCACCGCATTCCTACACCATCGAAGGCGAGGGCAAGGGCGGCATCGCCGGCTTCGCCAAGGGCGGCGCGGATGTCACGCTCACCGAGGACGGTCCTGACGCGACCATCCTCAAATACGCGGCCAAGGCCGATGTCGGCGGCAAGATCGCCCAGCTCGGCAGCCGCCTGATCACTTCGACGTCGAAGAAGCTGGCCGGGCAGTTTTTCTCCACCTTCGGCGAGAAGGTGGGCGGAGCATAAGCCCCTTCTCCCCTTGTGGGAGAAGGTGGCCGAGCGAAGGGAGGTCGGATGAGGGGTGTTGGACGGAGCTCGACTTCCGGGTGCCCACCAATGTTTCCTATTGTCGCCTCTCATTTCTTCCAACACCCCCTTGCATGTTTGGGCTGCGCGCCAATCCACCTTCTCCCACAAGGGGAGAAGGCAGGTTCTCGCCTTGCCACACCCCGTTTCCGGTCTGGCTATTGTTTGAGGTTCGGGAAGCGGGGCGCGAGGCCGTGCCTTCCGATTGTAATTATGTGGCGCGACGTTCGCGCCCCGCCCGGTGTTCTTGCCCCGCTCAGTCGCCTCGGCTTTCACCGCCAGCCGCCGCAAGGCCCGGACTTGGGGGCTCATCACCCAGCAGGAGATCCGACCTCCTGCCAGCCCGGCACCGGCGCTTCCCCCCGCTGCCCGGTGCGCACCGGAGTCCCGTGGAAGATCGCAAGGGGAATCATACGGGAGGCGGAGAGGGGGTGGAAAAACGGGGACGGTCTATCCACACGGATTGCTGACAGATGGTGACAGTTTCGGGATGCGCTGGGCGTTGATTCTGGACCGCAGCGGCAGCTGCCACTTCACGGCATGGATCCCCGGGGATCCATGCCGTGAAGGTTCCGCTATTCTCAGGGAACGCTCCAATCCTTCGCACCCGCGCCTTGGTGTCCTTCGATGAAAATGAGGAAGTGAGCCGCGCCAGAAGGTCCAAAACAAGAGCAGCAAAAAGGTGGCCGCCGTGGAGAACTTCTCCACGGCGGCCGGGTGTTCGTCGCGATAGGGCGGGGCTTACCCCCTGAGTTCGCGCCTGAGAATCTTGCCGACATTGGTCTTCGGCAGCTCGGTGCGGAACTCGATGTATTTGGGCCGCTTGTAGCCGGTCAGGTTTTCGCGGCAGTAGGCGATCAGCGTCTCGACGGTGAGGTCGGGATCCTTGCGCACGACGAACAGTTTGGGCACTTCGCCCGAATGCTCGTCCGGCACGCCGATGGCCGCGACTTCGAGCACGCCGGGATGCTGGGCGACGACGTCCTCGAGTTCGTTGGGATAGACGTTGAAGCCCGAGACCAGGATCATGTCCTTCTTGCGGTCGACGATCTTGGTGAAGCCGGCCTCGTCCATGAAGCCCATGTCGCCCGACTTGAAGTAGCCGTCCGGCGTCATCACCTTGGCGGTCTCGTCGGGCCGGTTCCAGTAACCGGCCATCACCTGCGGTCCCTTGATGCAGATCTCGCCGACCTCGCCGAGCGGCATGTCGTTGCCGTCCTCGTCGCGGATGGCGATGTCGGTCGAGGGCAGGGGCAGGCCGATGGTGCCGGTGAAGTCGGGCGACGAGCACTTGTTGGCGGTCGCCACCGGCGAGGTCTCCGACAGGCCGTAGCCCTCGGTGATGTGGTTGCCCGTCGCCTTCTTCCAGCGTTCGGCGACCGGCCGTTGCACGGCCATGCCGCCGCCGAGCGAGAGGATCAGGCCGCTGAAGTCGAGCTTGCGGAAATCCTCGTTGTTGGTCAGCGCGTTGAACAGCGTGTTGAGGCCGGGGAAGATGTTGAAGTTGAACTTGCCCAGTTCCTTGACGAATCCGGGGATGTCGCGCGGGTTGGGGATGAGCACGTTGAGAGCGCCTTGCTGCATGCCCATCAGCGCGTTCACCGTCAGCGCGAAGATATGGTAGAGCGGCAGCGCGCAGACAAAGGTCAGGTGCGGCGGCTTGGGCCGCACCGTGTAGGCGTCCTCGACCCACAGCGCCAGCTGCGCGACATTGGCCAGCACGTTCGTGTGGATCAGCATCGCGCCCTTGGAAACGCCGGTCGTGCCGCCGGTATATTGCAGGAAGGCGATGTCGTCGGGAGCAACCGCGACGGGCTTGAGGCTCTTGCCCGAACCCTCCTTGAGCGCTGCCATGAACGTGACGTGGCCGGGCAACGACCAAGCCGGCACCAGCTTCTTGACGCGGCGCACGACCAGGTTGACCAGCACGCCCTTGAGCCCGAGCATCTCGCCCATCGAGGCGACGACGACGTGCTTGACGCCGGTCTTGGCGACGACCGCCTGCAGCGTGGTGGCGAAGTTCTCCAGGATGATGATGGCTTCCGCGCCCGAATCCTTGAGCTGGTGCTCGAGTTCGCGCGGGGTGTAGAGCGGGTTGACGTTGACGACGGTGTAGCCGGCGCGCAGCACCGCCATCATGGCGACCGGGTACTGCAGCACGTTGGGCATCATGATCGCCACGCGCGCGCCCTTGGCGAGGCCCTTCGACTGCAGCCAGGCGGCAAACGCCGTCGACATGCGGTCGAGCTCGCCATAGGTCAGCGACTTGCCCATGCAGGAGAAGGCGGGACGGCCGGCATAGGTCTGGCAGGCGGCGGTGAGCAGGTCGCCGATCGACTGGTAGGCCAGCGGCGCGATCTCGGCGGCCATGTTGGCGGGGTAGCTCTTCAGCCACGGCCTGGCGCCGGCCTTGACCGAGGTGGGCTTGGTGGCTGCCTTGGCCGCCGGCTCGGCCTTTGCCGCGGGAGACTTGGTGGCGGCCTTCACCGCGGAAGCCTTGGCGGCAGGTTTCGCCTTCGCTGATGCAGCGGGAGCCATCGTGGCTGGCTTGGTCTTTGCCGGCGCCGCGGCCTTGGCTGCTGGCTTCGGCATTTCGGCAAGCTTGGCCGGGGCTTTGGTGGATTCGGATTTCGCAGCCACCGGCTTGGTCGCAGACTTGGCGGGCGCGGCGGGAGCGGCCTTCGCAGGTGCGACCTTGCCAGCAGGCGCGGTCGCTACCGGTTCGACCTTGGCAGCAGCAGGCTTGGTTTCGGCCGGCTTTGCCTTGGCTGCCGCCGGCTTCGGCGTTGCCGGCTTGGCACTGGCGGGCTTTGCCGGCGTGGCCTTCGCCTTGGCTGCTGGCGCGGCGGCTTTCGCCTCGGCCTTCCTTGCGGGAGCTGTCGTCTTGGCTGTCGGCTTGGCGGCGGGCTTTGCCGGGGCTGTCGATTTGGCGGCCTCGGCCTTCGGCGCGGCAGGCTTGGCGGTTGCCCTGGTTTCGGGCTTTTCCTTGCCGGCGGGTTTGGTGGCCGCCGTCTTGGTTGCGGTGTTTGCCGTACGCGCCTTGCCGGTAGATTTAGCCAATGCAGCCTCCCACGTTGTTCTTGTTTTTCCGGCTTGATGGACCGCCGGCATTCGCCCTCGTGATCAGTCGCAGCGCCGCAAGAACAGTGCCGCGTCGGGGCATGTTGTAGTTGTTTGTATTGCCACCTGACGTTAACGGCAAGTATCACCCAACGTCAGCTAGACACACGAATTGCGCTTTTTTTGGCACGGCTGGAACCGGCCACGGCGCGGCCGGCCCGATATCGCGACCGGGACGGGATATGGCGTGGCGGACGCTGATAAAGCGGTTTCTGATGAAGCGTCGGCAAAGTTGAAATCGACTGCCCGGTAATGAAACTTCGAAAAAAAAAGACTGTCTTCAAGTCATCTGTGGGTAATTTATTCTGCTTACCAAAGGGCACGTAGGCGGGGAGTTCCAAAGCTGAATAAACGGTGCTTATATGCGCGCCTGCGAGCCTGACGGGTAGGGCTTGGGAAAAATCATAGGGAGTGTTCAATGTTCAAAAAAACGACCTTTGCGGCCGCGTTGCTGGCTGCAACCGTCCTCAGCGGTGCGGCGAGCGCCAAGACGTTCGTGTACTGCTCGGAAGGTTCGCCGGAAGGCTTCGATCCGGGCCTCTACACTGCCGGCACGACTTTCGACGCTGCTGCGCACACCGTCTACAACCGCCTGCTCGAGTTCAAGAAGGGCACGACCGAGACCGAGCCGGGCCTGGCCGAGAGCTACACGATCTCCGACGACGGCCTGGAGTACACCTTCAAGCTGCGTCCGGGCGTCAAGTACCAGACCACCGAGTTCTTCACGCCGAGCCGTGACTTCAACGCCGATGACGTCGTCTTCTCCTTCGAGCGCCAGCTCAAGGCCGACAACCCCTGGAACAAGTACGTGACCGGCGCTTCGTGGGAATATTCCGCCGGCATGGGCTTCCCGGAAGTCATCAAGTCGGTCGAGAAGGTCGACGACCTGACGGTCAAGATCACGCTCACCCGCAAGGAAGCGCCGTTCCTCGCCAACATCGCGATGCCGTTCGCTTCGATCGTGTCGAAGGAATATGCCGACAAGCTGCAGGCCGACGGCAAGATGAACCAGATGAACCAGATGCCGCTCGGCACCGGTCCGTTCAGCTTCGTCGCCTACCAGCAGGACGCCATCATCCGCTACAAGGCCAACCCGGATTACTGGGGCGGCAAGCAGAAGATCGACGACCTGGTCTTCGCGATCACCCCTGACGCATCGGTTCGCTACCAGAAGCTGAAGGCCGGCGAATGCCACCTGATGCCGTTCCCGAACGCTGCCGACGTCGCCGCGATGAAGGCCGACACGAACCTGAAGGTGATGGAGCAGGAAGGCCTGAACGTTGCTTACCTGGCCTACAACACCACCCAGGCTCCGTTCGACAAGCCGGAAGTCCGCAAGGCGCTGAACCAGGCCATCAACAAGCAGGCGATCGTCGACGCCGTGTTCCAGGGTGCTGCCACCCCGGCAACCAACCCGATCCCGCCGACCATGTGGTCGTATAACAAGGCCGTCGAAGACGACAAATACGATCCGGAAGCCTCGAAGAAGGCACTCGAGGCAGCTGGCGTCAGCGGTCTCAAGATGAAGGTGTGGGCGATGCCGGTTTCGCGTCCCTACATGCTCAATGCCCGTCGCGCGGCCGAGCTGATCCAGTCCGACTTCTCCAAGGTCGGCGTCGAGGTCGAGATCGTCTCCTACGAGTGGGCCGAGTATCTCGACAAGTCGAAGGCCAAGGATCGTGACGGCGCCGTCATGCTCGGCTGGACCGGCGACAATGGCGATCCGGACAACTTCCTCGACACCCTGCTCGGTTGCGACGCCGTCGGCGGCAACAACCGCGCCCAGTGGTGCAACAAGGAGTTCGACGACCTGGTGACCAAGGCCAAGGAGACCAACGACCTGGCCGAGCGCACCAAGCTCTATGAGCAGGCGCAGGTGGTGTTCAAGAAGGACGCCCCCTGGGCGACCATCGACCACTCGCTGTCGGTCGTGCCGATGCGCAAGAACGTCGAAGGCTTCGTCCAGAGCCCGCTCGGCGACTTCGCCTTCGACGGAGTTGACATCACGGAGTAAGGTTGCCTAAACATGGCCAACCTGGGTTGGGGCGCTTGGACGACAAGCGCCCCAATGCACATTTTGTGCTACCCTTACCTTTCTCGGAACATTCACTTAAAGGTCTGACATGCTCCGGTTCCTATTGGGGCGGCTAGCCGTCCTCATCCCGACATTCGTCGGGGTTTCCATCATCGCATTCTCATTCATCCGACTTCTGCCTGGCGATCCCGTAGCCCTCCTGTCGGGCGAGCGCGTCATGTCGCCGGAGCGCCACGCGGAAATCTCCGCCCAGCTCGGTTTCGACCGGCCGATCGTCATCCAGTATCTCGACTACCTCTGGGGCGTCGTGCGGGGCGATTTCGGCACTTCGATCGTCACCAAGCGGCCGGTGGTCGACCAGTTCTTCGAGCTGTTCCCGGCGACCGTCGAGCTTTCGCTCTGCGCCATCATCTTCGCCGTCGTGCTCGGCATTCCCGCCGGCATGATCGCCGCCATCAAGCGCGGCTCCTTCGCCGACCAGGCGATGATGGGCACTGCGCTGGTCGGCTTCTCGATGCCGATCTTCTGGTGGGGCCTGCTGCTGATCATGCTGGTGTCCGGCATGCTCGGATGGACGCCCGTCTCCGGCCGCATCTCGCTGATGTATTACTTCCCGCCCGTCACCGGCTTCATGCTGATCGACTCGCTGCTGTCCGGCCAGGCCGGCGCCTTCAAGTCGGCCGTCAGCCACCTGATCCTGCCGACCATCGTGCTGGGCACCATCCCGCTCGCCGTCATTGCGCGCCAGACGCGCTCGGCGATGCTCGAAGTGCTGTCGGAAGACTATGTCCGCACCGCGCGCGCCAAGGGCCTGTCGACCTTCCGTGTCGTCGGCGTCCATGCGCTGCGCAACGCCATGATCCCGGTGGTCACCACCGTCGGCCTGCAGGTCGGCGTGATGCTCGCCGGCGCGATCCTGACCGAGACGATCTTCTCCTGGCCGGGCATCGGCAAGTGGATGGTCGATTCCGTGTCGCGGCGCGACTACGCCGTCATCCAGGGCGGCCTGTTGATGATCGCCGCCGTCATCATGCTGGTGAACCTTGCCGTGGACCTGCTTTACGGTCTCATCAATCCGCGCATCCGGCACTAGGAGGGCGTCATGTCTCAAGCTGCTGCAACAAGCGCCGTTTCGACTGATCCGTCCCGCCGGGCGCGACTGGCCGAATTCTGGTACTACTTCTCCGAAAATCGCGGCGCCGTGATCGGCCTCGTGTTCTTCATTTTCCTGGTTCTGCTGGCGATCTTCGCACCGCTGATCGCACCGCACGATCCGACCCAGCAGTACCGCGACGCGGTCCTGGTTCCGCCGGTCTGGCAGGAGGGCGGCCGCGCCGACTTCCTGCTCGGCACCGACGCCGTCGGCCGCGACATGCTTTCGCGCCTGATCTTCGGCACCCAGTTCTCGCTGTTCGTCGGCGTCATCGTGACGACGCTGTCGTTGGTCGTCGGCGTCGTGTTCGGCGTGATCGCCGGCTACTTCCGCGGCTGGGTCGACACCGCCATCATGCGCGTGATGGACATCATCCTGGCCTTCCCGTCGCTGCTGCTGGCTCTCGTGCTGGTGGCCATCCTCGGGCCGGGCCTGGTCAACGCCATGATCGCCATCTCGCTCGTCTACCAGCCGCATTTCGTGCGCCTGGCCCGCGCCGCGGTGATGAGCGAAAAGAGCCGCGACTATGTCGTCGCCGCCAAGGTGGCCGGTGCCGGCCATATCCGCCTGATGTTCAAGACGATCCTGCCCAACTGCATGGCGCCGCTGATCGTCCAGGCGACGCTGTCGTTCTCGAGCGCCATTCTCGACGCGGCCGCACTGGGCTTCCTCGGCATGGGCGCGCAGCCGCCGACCCCGGAATGGGGCACGATGCTGGCAGAGGCACGCGAGTTCATCCAGAGCAAATGGTGGGTGGTGACGCTTCCGGGCGTGGCGATCCTCATCACCGTTCTGGCGATCAACCTGATGGGCGACGGCCTGCGCGACGCGCTCGACCCGAAGCTGAAGAGGTCCTGACATGGCACTTCTTGAAATCGAAAACCTGGTCGTCGAATTCGAGACGGCCTCCGGCCCCTTCCGGGCGGTCAACGGCGTGTCGATGAAGGTTCACGAGGGCGAGGTTCTCGCCATCGTCGGCGAATCCGGTTCGGGCAAGTCGGTGTCGATGCTGGCGGCGATGGGCCTCTTGCCCTGGACGGCCAAGGTCACGGCCGACAAACTGACCTTCAACGGCCGCGACCTGCTGTCGATGTCGGCCAACGAGCGGCGCAAGATCATCGGCAAGGAAATTGCCATGATCTTCCAGGAGCCGGTGGCCAGCCTCAACCCGTGCTTCACCGTCGGCTTCCAGATCGAGGAAGTGCTGCGCATGCATTTGGGGCTCGACAGAGCCGCGCGCCGCAAGCGGGCGATCGAGCTGTTCGAGGCGGTCGGCATTGCCGACCCGGCCGAGCGCCTCGGTTCCTACCCGCACCAGATGTCGGGTGGCCAGTGCCAGCGGGTGATGATCGCCATCGCGATCGCCTGCAACCCCAAGCTACTGATCGCCGACGAGCCGACCACGGCACTCGACGTGACCATCCAGAAGCAGATCCTCGACCTGCTGATGAAGCTGCAGGCGGACTATGGCATGGGCCTTATCATGATCACCCACAACATGGGCGTGGTTGCCGAGACCGCCGACCGCGTGGTCGTGCAGTACAAGGGCCGCAAGATGGAAGAAGCCGACGTGCTGACGCTGTTCGAGAACCCCAAGAGCAACTACACGCGCGCGCTGCTGGCGGCATTGCCCGACAATGCCACCGGCGACCGGCTGCCGACGATCTCCGAACTGTTCGTCGACGACCAGATTGAAGGGGCAGCACGATGAGCGTCATTCTCGAAGCGCGCAACATCGTGCGCGACTACCATGTGCCCGGCAGCTTTCTGAAGAAAGCCAAGACCGTGCACGCCGTCAAGGGCGTGAGCTTCTCCGTCGAAAAGGGCAAGACGCTGGCCATCGTCGGCGAAAGCGGCTGCGGCAAGTCCACGCTCGGCCGCATCCTGACGCTGATCGACCCGGCGACGTCGGGCGAGCTGCTGATCGAAGGCAAGAAGATCGACATCGCCAAGGGCGACCTGACGCCTGAGATGCGCCGCAAGGTGCAGATCGTCTTCCAGAACCCGTACGGTTCGCTCAACCCGCGCCAGAAGATCGGCGACATCCTGACCGAGCCGCTGGTCATCAACACCAAGACCCCCGCCGACGAGCGCCGTGACCGGGCGATGACGCTGCTGAAGAAGGTCGGCCTCGAAGAGAAGCACTACAACCGCTATCCGCACATGTTCTCCGGCGGGCAGCGCCAGCGCATCGCCATTGCGCGTGCCCTGATGCTGAACCCGAAGCTGCTGGTGCTGGACGAGCCCGTCTCGGCGCTCGACCTGTCGGTGCAGGCACAGGTACTGAACCTGCTCGCCGACCTGCAGGACGAGTTCCAGCTGACCTACGTCTTCATCAGCCACGACCTCAGTGTGGTGCGCTACATCGCCGACGAGGTGATGGTGATGTATTTCGGCGAGGCGGTCGAATATGGCAGCCGCGACGAGGTCTTCGCCGACCCCAAGCACAGCTACACCAAGACGCTGTTTGCGGCGACGCCGCGCGCCGATGTCGAAAGCATACGCGCCCGCCTGGCCAAGAAGAAGGCCGCCTGAACGGCGGCAGATATTCGACGCACGGTCTTATGCATCGGCCCGGAAATCGGCAGCGGTTTCCGGGCCGATGCATTTTCCGAGGCGTTTGCGCGGCATGGCATCGCGCAAAGAGCACAATGTTTTGGGCCAGCGCCGCAAAACGCCAATTTCGTCTCTCGCAAAACGGCTTTCCCGGATCATAATCCCGGCCATCATCTGATGGGCCGGCGATGTCGCCGTGCCGAGGGCATGGAGGCCGATATGGCGGGTTTCAAAATTTCCAGGCGCAGGGTCCTGGCAGGGTCGGCATTCCTTCTGGCGTCGACGGCCTTGCCATCGATCGGCTGGACGCAGGCGAAGAAAGGCGGGCGGCTGGTGGTGGCGGCCGACTCCGAGCCGCGCAACCTGAACCCGGCGATCGTCGCCTCCAACGGCGTGTTCTTCGTCGCAAGCAAGGTTGTCGAGCCGCTGGCCGAGGCCTCGTTCGACGGTGAGGGCGGGTTGGAGCCGCGGCTGGCGACGGGCTGGGAAGGCTCGGCCGACGGGCTATCCGTTACCTTCAAGCTGCGTGAGGGCGTGACCTGGCACGACGGCAAGCCGTTCACTTCGGCCGACGTGGCGTTCTCGGCGCTCAACGTCTGGAAGCCGCTGCAGAATCTCGGTCGCGTCGTCTTCAAGAACCTCGATGCGGTGGAGACACCCGACGAATACACCGCCGTCTTCAAGTTCTCCAAGCCGACCCCGCTGCAACTGATCAAGAACGCGCTGCCGGCGCTGACGTCGGTCGTGCCCAAGCATGTCTACGAGGGCAAGGACATCGCCGAGAACCCGGCCAACAATGCGCCCGTCGGCACCGGGCCGTTCAAGTTTGCCGAGCACAAGCCGGGCGAATATTACCGGCTCGAGCGTTACGACAAATACTGGGGCGAGAACGAGCCGCAACTCGACGAGATCATCTATCGCGTGCTGCCAGACCGCGCGGCGGCGGCCGGCGCACTGGAGGCCGAAGAGATCCAGCTTGCCGCGTTTTCCGCCGTGCCTTTGGCCGACCTCGAACGCATCTCCAAGGTGCCCGGCATCAAGGTGATCACGGAAGGATACGAGGCACTGACCTACCAACTCGTCGTCGAGATCAACCATCGCCGCAAGGAACTCGCCGACCTCAAGGTGCGCCAGGCGATCGCGCATGCCATCGACAAGGACTTCGTCGTCAAGACGATCTTCCTCGGCTACGCCAAGCCGGCGACCGGCATCGTGCCGCAGAACGACAAGCAGTTCTACACGCCTGATGTTGCGACCTATGGCTTCGACGTCGCCAAGGCCAATGCGCTGCTCGACGAGGCCGGCTATCCGAAAAAGGACGACGGCAAGCGCTTTGCCCTGAAACTGTTGCCGGCGCCCTATTTCAACGAGACCAAGCAGTTCGGCGACTATCTGCGCCAGGCGCTGGCTGCCGTAGGCATCGACGCCGAACTGGTCAACAACGACTCGGCCGCGCACCAGAAGGCCGTCTACACCGACCATGCCTTCGACATCGCCATTGCCCCGCCGGTGTTCCGCGGCGACCCGGCGATCTCGACAACCATCCTTGTGCAGTCGGGTATCCCCGACGGCGTGCCGTTCTCCAACCAGGGCGGCTACAAGAACGATGAGCTCGACGCGCTAATCGCCAAGGCGGCGGAGACGCTGGATCCTGCGGCGCGCATCGAGCTCTACAAGGAGTTCCAGAAGAAGGTGGCGGCCGACCTGCCGCTGATCAACGTTGCCGAGTGGGGCTTCATCACAGTGGCGCGCGACACGGTCAAGAACGTGTCCAACAACCCGCGTTGGGCGGTTTCGAACTGGGCGGACACCTATGTCGAAACGTGACATCATCGCCTGAGCTGGGATGATGACCCGTTACTGAGCATGCCCCTGGAAGTCGCAGTGCCTCAATTCACCCCCACCCCTGACCCCTCCCCACAAAGGGGAGGGGGACTGGCGGTCGCGCGCCTTTCAATTGGGTGGGTGTTTGTCTGGGTGAAGCCGAGGCACTTCTTTCCGGAAAAAGCAGGCGCGGTGGCCGCTGCAGATGAAGCAGAACTGCACGCAGTGGCGCTTGCAGATGACGCTGAGCCAGAATTACCCTCCCCCTTGTGGGGCGGGGCCAGGGGTGGGGGTAGCTCTTTCACTCCGGTAACCCCCACCCGGCCCTTCGGGCCACCCTCCCCACAAGGGGGAGGGTAGGCTGATGAACCGCGCCGTTCGCCTGTTGAAACGCCGTCTCATCGGCAGCATTCCGGTGCTGCTGATCGTGGTCGTCGGTTCCTTCCTATTGCTCGAAGCTGCGCCCGGCGACGCGGTCGACGCTTATGTCGCCTCCGTCGGCGGCGACGCCGGCATGATCGAGGCATTGCGCCAGAGCTGGGGGCTCGACGCTTCGCCGATGACGCGGCTCGCCGCCTATCTCTGGGCGCTGCTGCATCTCGACCTCGGCCACTCGGTCGCCTTTTCCAGGCCGGTGCTGTCAGTCGTTCTGGAACGGCTGCCGAACACGCTGCTCTTGATGGGGGCGGCAACTGCATCGTCCTTCGCACTTGGCACGGCATTGGGCATCGTCGCCGGCGCGCGGCCGGGCAGCGCCCGCGACCGGCTGCTGTCGATCGGCTCGCTGGCGCTCTATGCCGTGCCCGGCTTCTGGCTGGCGCTGGTGCTGACCATCGTCTTTTCGGTCGAGCTGCGCTGGCTGCCCTTGTCGGGCATGGAGACCATCGCGTCGGGGAATACGGGCATCGCCCGCGCGCTCGACATTGCCCGGCACATGGTGCTGCCGGTGACGAGCCTCGGCCTGATCTATCTGGCGCTCTATCTCAGGATGATGCGCGCCGGCATGGCCGAGGTCTGGCGCATGGACTTTACCCTCGCCGCCCGCGCCCGCGGCATTCCCAGGCGCCGCATCGTGCTGCGCCATGTCGCCCGCAATGCACTGCTGCCGCTGGTCACCATGCTCGGCCTGCAGTCGGCCCAGATGTTGGGCGGTAGCGTGGTCATCGAAAGCGTGTTTTCGGTGCCGGGCCTAGGCCGGCTGGCGCAGGAGGCGGTGGGGTCGCGCGACACGCCGCTTCTGATCGGCATCATCCTTGTCAGCGCCGTGCTCGTAATCGTCATCAACCTGCTCGTCGACATCGCCTATGCCGCGCTCGACCCGCGCGTCGGCGCCAGCGAGGCGAACGCATGAGCCTGCGCCGCCTGTTCCGTTCGCCCGAGGCCGTCGCCGGTTTCGTCATCCTCGGCCTGCTTGGCGCGATGGCGCTGACGGCGCCCTTGCTGTTTCCCGGCGACCCGCTGGCCATCGCCGGCCAGCCCCTGCTGCGGCCTTTCCAGGACTGGGCGTTGCCACTCGGCACCGACCGGCTCGGCCGCGACGTGCTGGCCGGGCTGTTCCATGGCGCGCGCACCTCGCTGGCCGTCGGCCTTGCCGCCGCCGCTGCATCGATCCTCGTCGGCAGCGTCGTCGGCACGGTGGCCGGTTTTGCCGGCGGGCTGGTCGACGAGGTGCTGATGCGCATCACCGACGCCTTCCAGACGGTGCCGGGCTTCCTCTTGTCGCTGGCACTCGTCAGCGTCGTCGGGCCTTCACTTTCGGTGGTGGTGGCGGCGATCGCGCTCAGCGCCTGGACCGGGCCGGCGCGTATCGCCCGCGCCGAAGTGCTGTCGATCCGCGAGCGCGACTACGTCGCCTCGGCGCGGGTCATCGGCATGCATCCCATCGAGATCGCCTTCCGCGAGGTGCTGCCCAATGCGCTGCCGCCGGTGCTGGCGCTGTCGTCGGTGATCGTCGCCGCCGCCATCCTGACCGAGGCGGCACTGTCCTTCCTCGGTCTCGGCGACCCCAACCGCGTCACCTGGGGCGGCATGATCGCGGAGGGCAGGGCGGTCTTGCGCTCGGCGCCCTTCCTTTCGGTCATACCCGGCATCGCCTTGGTGTTCTCAGTGCTCGGCGTCTACCTCGCCGGCGAGGGCGTGGTCGAAGGCACCGCGGCGCGGGAGGGGCAGGCATGAGCCCGCTGCTTTCGCTGCGTGGACTGGGCGTGCGCTACAGCGGCGCCACTGCGGCGGCGCTCGAAGGCGTCGACTTCGACCTGGCCGCCGGCGAACGGCTGGCCGTCATCGGCGAGAGCGGCTCGGGCAAGAGCACGCTGGCGCGGGCGATTGCCGGCCTGCTGCCGCAAGCGGCGGCGCTGGAAGGAACAATCGCGTGGCCGGGTCTCGACCATCCGGCGCGCAACGGTCGCGACATCGGTTTCGTCTTCCAGGACCCGGGATCGAGCCTCGACCCTGTCATGTCGGTCGGTAAGCAGGTGGCCGAGGTGGCGCATGCCAATCTCGATATGGACTGGCGCGGCGCAATGCGGCTGGCAGTCGAACTGCTCGACCGGGTGAGGCTGCCCGAGCCTTCGGTACTGGCGCATGCCTATCCGCACCAGCTTTCCGGTGGGCAGAAGCAGCGTGTGGCGATTGCAGCGGCCATCGTGGCGCGGCCGCGGCTGCTGATCGCAGACGAGGCGACGAGCGCGCTCGACACCATCGTCCAGGCCGAGATCGTGGCACTGATCCGCGAACTGGTGGCCGAGGACGGCATGGCGCTGATCTTCGTCAGCCACGACATCGCGCTCGCCGCCAGCTTTGCCGAACGCATCGCCGTGTTCCGCCACGGCCGCATGGTCGAGCTGGCGCCGACTGTCGAACTGGTCGCCCAACCCAGGAGCGACTACAGCCGCGCGCTGCTTGCCGCGCATCTGGGGCTCGAGGCCCATTCTGGTGCCGGCATATGAGCGCGCTGCTCGAAGTCGACGGGCTGTCGAAACGCTACCGTCGCGGCGACAGGGATTTCGCCGCGCTCGACGGTGTTTCCTTCTCAATTGCAGCCGGCGAGACACTGGCGCTGGTGGGTCCCTCGGGGTCGGGCAAGTCGACGGTTGCTCGCATCCTGCTCAGGCTGGTCGAGCCGGACGCCGGCAGCGTTCGGTTCGCCGGAGAAGACCTGCTCGTTCTGCGCGGTGCCGCGCTGCGCGCCGTCAGGCCGAAACTGCAGATGGTGTTCCAGGACCCGCTCGCTGCCTTCAACCCGCGCGCCACGGTGGCGCGCCTGCTCGACGATCCGCTGCGGATCCACGGCATCGCCGACCGAGCCACGCGCCCCAAGGCCATCGCTGCCTTGCTCGAGCGTGTCGGTCTGTCGGCAGAACTCGCCAGCCGCAGGGTCCACGAGATCTCGGGCGGGCAGCGCCAGCGCGTCGCGATCGCCCGGGTGATTGCCACAAGGCCGAAGCTGATCGTGCTCGACGAGGCCGTGGCGTCGCTCGACGTGCTGGTGCGCGGCGACATCCTGCGCCTGCTTGGGGAACTGCAGGCGAAGGAGGGCATCGCCTATCTCTTCATCTCGCATGACCTGGGTGCTGTCAGGGCGATCGCCCACCGCATCGCCATCATGGATGGCGGACGCGTCGTCGAACAGGGCGAGGCGAAAGCGGTGATCGCCGCACCTGCCTCCGCCACCGGCCGGGCGCTGGTGGCCGCCACGCCGGAGCTGCCGACTATCAAGGAGACTGTTTCGTGACCGAACTTGCGATACGTGCGGAAAAGCTCGCCGCGGAACTCGACTCCGCCTTCCGCAACCGCGCCGACCTCTACCGGCTGATGCTGGAGGAGCTGTCGGCCGAGCTGGGCGAGGCGAAGGCCGAGGAAGTGCTGGTGCGGGCGATCGAGCGGCGCGGCCGTGAAGTCGCCGAGGTGGCATTCGCGCAGTTCGGGCCGAACGACGCGCGCGCCATCGGCGAGGCCTTCCTGGCCGTCAGCCCCGATGACGGACGCATGTACCCGACCGATGTCGAGCGCAGCGACAGCCACATCGCCTTCAAGGTCAAGCGCTGTCCGCTGAAGGACGCCTGGGTGGCGGCAGACGTCGGCGACGACAGGCTGGCGACGCTGTGCCGGATCGCCGGCGCTTTCGACCGTGGCCTGTTCGAGGCGACCGGCGTGCGCTTCGACAATGCCACCTGGACGCCCGGCCACGGCACGGGCTGCTGCCACATCTGCCTGACCGACAGGGACGCCTGACACGCCTGCAGCGTGTCGGCACAGCGCCCTTGCAACCGCGATGGACTTTCGCCGCCAGCCTGTGCGACGATTCGTCAGCGGCGTGAGTCGCGAACCGGTAATTACGAGGAAATGCGATGTATAAGTTCGAGGTCTACAAGGACAAGGGCGGCGAGTTTCGCTTCCGCTTCAGGGCTTCCAATGGCGAGGTCATGTTCAGCTCCGAAGGCTACGCGGCCAAGGCGTCGGCGCTGAAGGCGATCGAGTCGATCAAGAAGAATACACCGGGCGCTGCCGTCGAAGACCAGACCACTGCCGTAGCCTGACCTCCAAACGGCACAAACCAGGAGAGATCACATGGGTATCGAAAGCCTGCTCGTCTTCCTTATCGTCGGTGCCGTCGCCGGCTGGCTCGCCGGCCAGCTGGTCAAGGGCTACGGTTTCGGCCTGATCGGCAATATCGTGGTTGGCATCGTCGGCGCGCTGATTGCCGGCTGGCTGTTTCCGGCCATCGGCATCAGCCTGGGGGCCGGCATCATCGCCGCCATCCTCCATGCGACCATCGGCGCTGTGATCCTGCTCGTGCTGCTGAGGCTGGTGAAATCAGCCTAGCGCCGGGCGCGTACAAATCCGCAGGCCCGGGCAATGTCCGGGTCTGCGCGCAATAGGCGGCAATTGCAAAGCTCAAGGCGACCGCGATCTTGCGCCGTCGACATGTTCGCGACGAAGAGGCGGCGCGCCGCGTGCGACCCACCAGCCATTAGTAGCCGAGTTGCCAAAGCACCGCGCTCACTGTGCCGAATGCCACGGCGACATAGAACCAATCCGACCAGTCCATGGCGGCAAGCGGGGCTTTCCCGCTCCTCGTGCGGTTAGGGAAGCAGCAATATGGCCAGCATGAAATCCGCCGCCGCTGCGTTGAGAAGCGTTGCCGCAACGGCGATCATGACCGCCGCCGCGAAGAAGTATTCGAAGCTGTTTTGATCTTCTCTCGGTTGGCGCGGCTGCAACGGCGTCGGCATGATGTGGGGCTCCTGAACGCTGCCTCACGATTCAATTCCCGAAACGAAGGACAGTTCCATGGACGGCAGAAAGATCCGTCCGCGTGCAGTGCCGGCATCGGCTGGAAGAAAATGCTGGCGGGAGCATCTGGGTATTCATCGCGGCCGGGGCAAATCGAGTCCGAACACGCACCGCAGCTGTCTCGATTTCCTGCGACGTATTGATGTATGTATTGGAAAATAGAACTCGCGCCTGTTCTGCATGCCCATGCGAATTGACTTAGCCAAACTGGATCGTGCGCTCGACGGAACTCTCGAAGCTGCCGTCGACCCTTCCTTGTGGCCGCGCATTCTCGACCAGGTGGCCGAAGCTACGGGCGCCTTCGGGGTCAACATCGTGCCGTTGCATGGCTGTTTCCCCGGTGGGGTGGTCATGACTGACAGCCTCCAGCCAGCCCTCGAGGGCTACTTTGATGGCGGCTGGAACAAGAGGGAGTGGCGTCTTCGCGCATTGCCGTTGCTGGCCTTGCAGGGAACCGTTCTGGAACAGCACTACACCACCAGCGAAGATTTCAAGAAGCAGGAATATTATCGCGCCCAGTCGAAATACGGCATTGGCCGCACCTGCATCATAGGCCTCTCCAACCCCAGCGACCTGGTCTGCTTCACCTTGCACCGGCGCCTGGACGAGGACCCGTTCGACGTAGAGGACGAGCGGATTTTCCGCGCCATGCGGGACCGGTTGATGGTCTCCGCCTCCATCATGTGGAACATTGCCAGCCAGAAAATCGACGGCATGCTGGAAGCCTTCCAGATGGCCAGGATGGGGGCGGTGTTTTTCAACCGCTTTGGGAGAGTAACGGCCACGAACGCTGCCGCAAGCGCAAGCCTCGGGCGCGAATTGCAGATTTCGCAAGGTGAACTCCGTTCGCGGACACATGCCGAAACCGTCCTGATCAAGACGCGCATGAATGCCGTGCTGACGGAAAGATGGCTGGACCCTAGCCTCGCCAAGCCGGTCGTGATCCAGAGGGATGCCGCGCGGCCGATCCTGCTGCGTATCCAGCGTCTCGGCGGCAACCTTCTCGACATCTTCTCGCACTCGGTTGGCGTTTGCCTGATCGAAGACCTCGATCAATCGAAGATATCGGAACCCGAAAATGTGGCCGAAACATTCGGCCTGACCAAGTCCCAGGCGATGCTGGCCTCGATGCTGGCCGATGGCATGTCGCTTCGCGAAGCCGCCGAATTGCGGTCGGTCAGCTATGAGACGGCGCGATCGCATCTCCGCTCCATTTTTGCCAAGACCGGCACCGGGCGCCAATCGGAACTTGTCGCCCTGATCGCCCGCCTCCGGCAGACTGCGTCCTGAGTTCACACCGCTATGGCAGCCAGGCCTTGCGGCGGCCGCCCTGTCGCTATGCGTTCCGCGTGGTGATTGGCGGGTGATGCAGCTTGAATGAACGCGGATACAAGCGGCTTGCGCTGCCGTTTCTGAGTTCGGGAACCGAAGCCTCACAGCTACGTTCCTGTTGACGGAGCGACCCAACACCCCCGCCCGCCATCGCTCCGACATAGGGGCCTGCCGGTACCACCGGCGGGCCCTTGGCATTTCCGCCTGAGCTCCGGCATATCCGCCGGCTCACATGCAGGGCAGCAATATGGCGGATACGCCCATCTTTGCCCCGCCTTTGCGTGGGTTCCGTCTCGCGGGTCCCCGCCGCCGGTCAGACGAACATCATGATGGCGATGCCGCCGACCGCCACCAGGACGAGCCCGGCAACCAGCATCGGCAGAAGGGAGCTTTCTTGATTGGCGTCAGGCACGAGCATTTCTCCGGTTGGGCTGCCGGCAGTATGACCCAACGTCTTGCGTCTTCTTTGCGCTAGCGCAAACAAGATGCCCGCGGTTGCCTCGATGCGGCAAACGTCGCAGCCATGCTTGGCCTTGCTTCGCCGGAGACAGAGACAGCCGGCCAGCAAACGAAAAGGCCCGCGCCGAATGGGGAGGCAGCGCGGGCGAGGTTGGATCAAGTGCAAACAGAGGGTGTTGCACCCGACCGAAAGACCATAGCAAGTCCGGCGGTGGCTTCTTTGCGCTGGGTCAAACTGCCAGCTGCATCCATGGAATGCCGCCATTGCCGACATCGGGCGCGTGCTTGCGCAGACCTTGGCCGCCTAGTTCCGTCACAGCAATGTCTGCGACCGATTCTGCGCCATCAGGACGCGCATGGGCCGCGTGCTTGTCGATTGTCCAGTTTTCTCGGGGGAAGCGGTTGCCGCTTAGGTGGTTCGAAAGATCGCCGGCCTCGTCTGCGATCGGTGCGGCGCAAAGCATAAGGAGTTGCTTCGCCTGATCGGTCGAGCGCGTGGCCAGCCTGTCGCGCGCGTTCCCTGGATGACAGCTTGGCTCTTGGATCTTCCGCTTTCCCCACCAGCCCAGGCGCGATTGCCAGCGTCTGCTGGATCTCGATCGCCGCCGCAAGTGCCGGGACTTGCGCCTCTCCTCGGCGGCGCAAGACCTTCAAGAAAATTAAATGGTAGGAAACTAAGTTGCCTGTCAATGATACATCGGCTATTGAGAAGCGTCTGATAAATGGGAGTTCTTTACCATGGCACACAACACTGTCCTCAAGTTCGGCAAAGTGGAAAATGCCGACGTCAACGATCTGCCGGGATGGGTGGTGGTCGAAGGAAAGCCGACGATGAAGACCGCCGTCCAGCACAAGACCAAGGACGGCAAGGTTCTGTCGGGAACATGGCAAGCGACCCCGGGCACCTACCACGCAAGCTACACAGATTACGAATTCGTCCACATGATCTCGGGCCGTATCGTCATCACTCCAGACGGCGGCGAGCCTGTCGAGGTTGGGCCGGGCGACGCGTTTGTCGTGGAAGCGGATTTCAAGGGCACTTGGAAGATCATCGAGCCAGTGACGAAACACTTCGTCGTCACTGTCGGATTGTAAGTGCGCAACGGCGCATTCGCCTGAGACAGGCGTACCATTGCACCCGTAGAGATCGGCCTGCAATAAGGCCCCGGTGGAAAGCCGGGGCCACCCATCAAGCGTCCCTGGCGCGGGCTCTATGCCCTGAACTGCTTGCCCTTGAGCCTGAGTGGTTCCTGCGTTTCGCCCCTCGACACCGAACGAGGACGAGCGGACCCGCATGCCCGCCGGAAAGTTCTCGGCCATCATACGCAAGGTCAGCGAACACGTGGCGCTCGATCCCACTGCCAAGCTGACCTTTGAGGCAAGCGACGGCATCGCGCCGATGCAGCTTCACCAGGCATCGATGCCGCTCGTCCAGGGAGGTGATGTGCATGTGCAGCTGTCCGCCCGGGGCGGCGAGCTGCAAGCCGCGAGACCGTTGGCTGGTCGAACAGGCTAAGGCCACCGCTGCCTGCTGCGGCCCCGCGAAAGGCGATGGCCAGCCGTGCTGTAGCTAGGCGGAAAACCCGACAGGTTGATGGCCCCTGCCGCAGGTGCTAACAATCGAAGATCTTGCATGATGGGTTAGAGACGGATGGCTAGGCCTCCAAGAAGACCCGGTTACGACCATTGCGACGCGGAGAACTGCGCCGGGCGCTAGCCCGTTCGCTGCATCCACCGCTTTTCCGTAACCGCTTCTGGAGTCCACTGAGATGCGCCATTCGCCGCGCTTTCCTCCTGCTGTCCTGCTGGTTGCTGCATGTGCCCTGTGGGGTGCTGCAACCGTCCTGAACAAGGCACTGCTTGCGTCAATCAACCCGGTTACGCTGCTGGTCGTCCAGCTTGCGCCGAGTGCCTTGTTCCTGTGGGCTGCCGTTCTTGCAACAGCCTGTCCTGCTCCCGCGAAGTCATATTGGCTTCCGCTGATCGCTCTCGGCGTACTCAACCCCGGCATTTCCTACACGCTCAACTTGATGGGCCTTGCCAGCGTGTCGGCGAGCGTCGCGACGCTGTTGTGGGCCGCCGAGCCGCTGATGATACTTGGCCTGGCTGCACTGGTTCTCGGAGAGAAAGTCACCTGGCGGCTGCTCCTGGTAATGCTGCTCGGCGGTTTGGGGGTTGGTTTGGTGGCCAACGTCTTCGGCGGTCTCCGAGACGTAACTGCTCCCCAGGGAATACTCTTGCTGCTGGGAGCGGTCCTCTGCTGTGCTTTCTACACCGTGTTTTCGCGAAAGCTGGTCGAAAGCGTCGACCCGGTGTTCACCGTGGCCCTGCAGCAGACGGCTGGGCTAGGTTGGGCTGTTGATTGCCACTGAGAACTGACCCGGCGCAGCCCAATATTTCCATTGAGAATTGACCCATGTTTGAACCCTCCCTCGCATGTTTTCAGCGGGGGCTATGGAGTGATCGACATGGCGTTATTGAGCGTGATCCGACGCTGGCATTTTCGAGAGCATCTATCGATCCGGGAGATTTGCCGCAGGACTGGCCTATCCCGGAATACCATCCGCAAGTATCTCCGTGCCGACGGCGTAGAGCCGAAGTTCAAGGTCCCGGAGCGTCCGAGCAAACTTGACCCGTTTGCGGATCGGTTATCGGCCTGGCTGAAGACGGAATCCAAGAAGGGCCGCAAGCAGAAGCGGACGATGAAGCAGTTGCATGCCGACCTTATAAGCCTCGGCTATGAGGGTTCCTATAACCGCGTGGCGGCTTTTGCTCGGGAATGGCGGGAGGATCGGCAGAGGGAGTTGCAAACTACTGGCCGCGGGACGTTTGTGCCCCTGGCGTTCGAGCCGGGCGAAGCCTTCCAGTTCGATTGGTCGGAGGACTGGGCGATCATCGGCAATGAGCGCACCAAGCTCCAGGTAGCGCATACGAAGCTGAGCTACAGCCGGGCCTTCATCGTCCGGGCCTACCTCCTGCAGACGCATGAGATGCTGTTTGACGCCCACAATCATGCATTCCGCGTCTTTGGTGGCATTCCGGGTCGCGGCATCTACGACAATATGCGCACGGCGATCGACAAGGTCGGACGTGGCAAGGAACGTGACATCAATGTCCGTTTCCAGGCGATGGCCAGCCACTATCTGTTCGAGCCGGAGTTCTGCAATCCGGCTTCTGGCTGGGAGAAGGGACAGGTCGAGAAGAACGTGCAGGACGCGCGTCACCGCCTCTGGCAGCCCACGCCGCGCTTTCCGTCGCTGGCAGCACTCAATGAATGGCTGGAGCAGCGCTGCAAGGAACTATGGGCACAGACGCCGCATGGTCAGATGCGTGGCACCATTGCCGACATCTGGGCTGAGGAGGCTCAGGCTCTGATGCCAGTTTCCCGGCTCTTCGACGGTTTTGTAGAATACACCAAGCGGGTCTCGCCCACCTGCCTCGTGCATCTGGAACGCAACCGCTACAGCGTCCCGGCTTCCTTTGCCAACCGGCCGGTGAGCCTGCGGGTCTACCCGGATCGTGTCGTTGTCGCCGCGGAAGGTCAGATCGTCTGCGAGCATCGGCGCGTCATCGATCGTTCCCATGATCGGCCGGGGCAGACTATCTACGACTGGCGACATTATCTGGCGGTCGTGCAGCGCAAGCCGGGCGCTCTTCGCAACGGCGCACCGTTCGCCGAGCTTCCCGACGCGTTCCGGACTCTGCAGCAGTATTTGCTCAAGAAGCCGGGCGGCGACCGCGAGATGGTCGATATCCTGGCGCTCGTGCTTCAGCACGATGAACAGGCCGTTCTGTCGGCGGTCGATATGGCACTGAAGTCCGGCGTTCCAACCAAGACGCATGTGCTGAACTTGCTACATCGCCTTGTCGACGGCAAATCCTTCACACCACCGACCATCGAGGCGCCTCAGGCCCTAACGCTCATCAACGAGCCCAAGGCCAATGTCGAACGATACGATGCCCTGAGAAAGACGGAGGCCCGCCATGCGTCATAATCCGGCAAGCGGCGCTATCGTCATCATGCTGCGGCAACTGAAGATGCACGGCATGGCGCAGGCAGTCGGCGAGTTGACCGAACAGGGATCGCCGGCGTTCGAGGGCGCCATTCCGATCCTGTCACAGCTTCTCAAGGCGGAGACGGCGGAACGAGAGGTGCGATCGACGGCCTATCAGCTCAAGACCGCACGCTTTCCAGCCTACCGCGATCTGAACGGCTTCGACTTCGCCAGCAGTGAGATCAACGAGGCGCTCGTGCGCCAGCTCCATCGCTGCGAGTTCCTCGACGAGGCCAACAACATCGTTCTGGTCGGCGGCCCCGGCACGGGCAAGACGCATATCGCCACGGCGATCGGCGTCCAGGCCATCGAACATCATCACAAACGGGTCCGCTTCTTCTCGACCGTGGAACTGGTCAACGCGTTGGAGCAGGAGAAAGCACAGGGACGTTCTGGCCAGATCGCCAATCGCCTTGTCCATTCCGATGTCGTCATTCTCGACGAGCTGGGATACCTGCCGTTCAGTGCGTCCGGCGGTGCGCTGCTCTTCCATCTGCTGAGCAAACTCTACGAGCGCACCAGCGTCATCATCACCACCAACCTAAGCTTCAGCGAGTGGGCCAGCGTCTTCGGCGACGCGAAGATGACCACCGCGCTGCTCGACCGGCTCACCCATCATTGCCACATCCTCGAAACCGGAAATGACAGCTTCCGCTTCAAGAACAGCTCGGCGCATGAGACCAAAAGCAAAAAGGAGAAAGGCAGGAACTTGACCCAAGCCACAGACCCGAAACATACCTAATAGGCGGGTCAATTCTCGGTGGAAATGCCGGGTCAGTTCTCAGTGGCAATCAACATCCTCGACGCTTACAACGACGACAACTGGCCTCCCATGCTTTTCGATGGAGATCGGCTCCTGTCGTGCCAAATCGATCAGGTAACCGAAGCGGTTTTTTGCCTCACGGGCAGACAAAGTCTTCTGCGGAGAATGATCCATAATGGCCACTTTAGCTACATGCCTCGGCATTGCAATGCAGTTGTCGAAGATGCTGTTTGGCGATTGGAGGCCATCCACAGATGCTTGCTTCCTCCAACTTCCCGCCCAGCAAGCCCAAGGGAAGGTGCGCCGGCCTTTGGCTAAACTGAACCTGCCGTTGCTCATGTGCGTCTGATCGCGCGTGCGCTGGCGTTGGAGCGCGTTTCATTGCGCCGCATCGCGCTAGAAATTTTAGATAAGTATCTGATATTACTGGTATTTTTAAGATGATTTAGTTAGTTTGAGTTGAGGCCAACAGGAGGTCTCAAATGCCTAGCCTACGTCTTACCCGCCGCACCATTGACGACATTCCGTTCGCTGCCAGCGGTCAAATCCTTTACCGCGATACCCTGCTTTCTGGTTTCGGCCTTCGGGTCGGCAGCCGCTCCAAGGTCTATTTCGCCGAAGGACAGGTGAACCGTGACACCCGTCGTGTCACCATAGGTCGTGCCGATTTGTTTGCGCCGGAGGTGGCCCGCAAGAAGGCTCTCGCCCTGCTGGGCGAAAATGGCAGAGGGCCGCAACCCCAACGAAGAAAAGCGCAAGGAAACGGTGGAGCGGGTCACTTGGCCGTGGCCTTCGAACGCTTCTTCGAGACGCGCAACAAGCTGTCGACGCACACTGTCACCAATTACGGGCGCACCGCCAAGCTGTACCTCAAGGCATGGCGCAAAAAGCCCATGAACCAGATCACCCGGCAAATGGTGCTGGCCAAGCATCAGGAGATTGCCAAGGCGCATGGCGAGGTCACGGCCAACAATGCGATGCGCCATTTGCGCTCGGTCTACAATTTCATTGCCGCGACGCAGGACGACTTCCCGCCGAACCCGGTGCTGATCCTTTCGCAGGCTCGCGCTTGGTATCGCGAACGGCGTCGGCAGACCTTGGTGATGGCGCTGGACCTGCCTATGTGGTGGAAAGCCGTCATGGCTGAGCCGGATTACTCCCGTGACTTCCTGCTAACGGCATTGTTCACCGGAATGCGTCGGGGCGAGCTGATGAAGCTGCGCTGGGAGAACGTGGACCTCGCGGCTCGCACGCTGCACCTGCCCACCACCAAAAACGGCGATCCTTTGAACCTGCCGCTCTCGGCATTCCTTGCGGACCTACTGACCAAGCGCAAGGAGCAGGCGGATGGGTCGCCCTGGGTGTTTCCCGGCCCAGGCAAGAATGGGCATCTGGTGGAGACCAAGAAATTCCTACTCCGCGTCACCACAGGGTCGGGTGTCAGCTTCACCCTGCACGACCTGCGCCGCACGTTTATCACCATCGCCGAAAGCCTCGACGTTCCCTACTACGCGCTCAAGCGGCTCTTGAACCATCGTGCCAATAGCGACGTCACGGGCGGCTATATCGTCGTGAATGCTGAGCGCTTGCGCGGGCCGGTGGAATTGGTCGCGGCCCGGATATTGGAGTTGGCGAATGTCAGTCAGTGACTCCACTTATTGGGCGATCTTCGGCGATGGAACAAGCGTGCTGGAGCGCGTTCTGCTCGCCATCATCAATGCCCACACGACCCGCGCTACAGAGGGTCTTCAGGCGGAACGGCTGCAAGCGGCGATGACGGCGCTGATCGGACCAGCGGCGCGGGACGGGCAGGATATGGAGCGGGCGCTGCTGTTTATGCGGCGACATAGGCAGCGGGACGTTTGCGACGTCGAGATGCAAGCGCTGCGCTCATGCGCTGGGTCCACGACGTGTGCGACCCGTACGGTCTCCGAACTGGCAACGCTCGCGGCGTGTGAGGTCCTGGGTTGCACGACAGCCGGCGAAGTTGAGGTGACTGCGCGCGTTCTTTGCGAGACTTTCTGCAAACGCGGCAGCCCCTATGAGGTGGCACTGGATCACGTTCAGGAGGTGCTTGAAGCTGAGGCCGTGCAACGGTTCTGCGATGAACTCGCGGAATGGGGTGTGCCCACGAGGCTGTGAGGCCAATTATCTGCAGGCTGAATGTTGGAACAGCTTGCGCTTTGTTTCACCCCCCGCAGTCTCTTCTTGTCTTTGACTTTTTCACCTCGTATCGTGGCCAGACTTGGAAGCGCATTCCTCACCAGTTTTCCGGTGAGCGATACACCTAAAGCGGTTTGACGTCCGCGAGGCCGGTAGCAGTCCGGGACCAAGTCGGCGGGACCAGTGCAACGTGGAGGTCTCGTAAGCGAACGGGAGTTGCCCGCTCTATGGCGGGCCGAAGCCAGCGCCGAAGTCACTCACCCAGAACCTCAATTCGGCACATCCGCCTGTCTGTGGCGGGTGCCTAAAGGTGGAGTGGCCAGATGGCACATCCCGTTATGCAAACACGCGCGCAAGCTGACGAATGGCTCTGCACGAAAGAAGTCGCTTGGCTAACCAAGCGGAGCAAGTCCACGTTTGAAAAGGCGAGAATCCGGGGCCGTGGAAATGGCCTGCCTTGGTACAAGGTAGGGGGACGCGTTCTCTACCGAAGGTCCGAAGTTGAAGCATGGCTTGAATCCGGCCGCATGTCCGGAGGTGAATGTCATGACTGATTTCAAACTAACCTCCGAGAAGCAGTTCGCATTGCCCGGCGATGCGGCTGTCTTTTACAAATCTCTGGGTTGGGAGCCGCTTGTGCTCCCAGCCCGTGAAAAGGCGCCGAAAGGCAAGTGGGGAAAGGCTATCGAACGAACCGACGAGGATTTGTTCTTCGCCTATGAACCAACGAGCAATGTCGGTATTGCGTTGGGCGAGCGTTCTGGCGGGCTAATCGACATCGACAACGATTGGCCGGAAGCGGCCTCGATCAGCAATCTGATCTTTGCCCGCTATCCCAGCTTCGGCCGCGCAACGTCGCAGAATAGCCACCGCTTCGTCAGGGGGAGGCTACGCAAGAACCTGTCTTTCCAAGTTCCCGCGAGTGCTCTAGGTTTGTTCGACACCGACAAGGCGACGGTGCTGGAGCTACGCGGCGACAAGCTGCAGACTATGGTGCCGCCGTCCGTTCACCCGAATGGCGAGCGCCTGCGGTGGCACGATGATCCACGTAACATCCCGGAAGTGAATGGCGCAGAGTTGGAGCGCTACGCAGGGTGCACCGCGTTCCTTTCCGTCATTCTGAATCGCTATCCGCGCGGGTCTGGTAATCGCGACAATGTCTGCCTCGCGCTGACCGGCACCCTCATTCGCGTCGGCTTCACCGACGAGGAGACAGATGCCTGGGTGACGCATGTCGCCATGCTTGCCGGCGACGAGGAGGCAGAGAAGCGCGGCGGCAAAGCGGCTGTCAGCCGAGAGAAGTTCGAGGCAGGCGAGGAAACGTGGGGTCTTCCCACCCTGTGCGAGTTTCTTGGCATCGAGCTGATGGAAAAGACCCTGCGAAAATGGTTGGGAGTCGGGGATGATGGTGATGGCGTTGATCCCAACGCCATCGTCGTTCGCCCCGGCGAACTTCCGCAGGCCGTCGACCGGGCTGAGCAGGCGCTGATCGACAAAGGCGTCGATATCTTCCAGCGATTTGAGTCCCTCGTGCGCGTTGCCCGCATTCCCACCGCCGCCGAACAGGAAGGGATCAAACGGGAAACTGGCGCGCTTGTCCTGCAGACAGTCACGAGCCCGTGGCTCAGGGAAGAATTCGCCCGCCATGCAAAATGGGCGAAAAAGCAGAGGAAGAAACTCGTCCCTGTCGATCCGCCGACCGACGCGGCTACCGCCTATCTCGCGCGCGTGGGGAATTGGAAGTTGCGGTTCTTGAAGGGCGTCATTCAGGCTCCGACGCTTCGTCCGGACGGCACTGTACTGCAAGACAAGGGCTACGATACTGCCACGGGCCTTCTCTACGATCCTGGCCGAACGGAGTTTGAGAGGGTTCCCGATTATCCCACGAAGGACGATGCCCGCGCCGTCACTACTCTCCGAAATCGTCTGCATTATCGCTACCGGCCACAAGCCGGCGATGATGTCGCAAGGCAAGTCAGACGAGGAAAACGAAAAGCGGTTGTCATCGGTGCTGATGGCCGGCGATCCCGTGATCGTCATCGACAATTGCGATCGCCCCATAGAGGGCGACTTTCTCTGTACGATGCTGACCCAGGAGAAGGTAAGGCCGCGCGTGCTCGGTCAGTCCGAGGTGCGCAACGTGCCGACAGGAAGCCTCGTGATCGCCACCGGCAACAACTTGGAACTTGCCGGCGATGTCACGCGGCGCACGCTTTTCTGCCGGATCGACACCGGCAAAGAACGACCCGACCAGATCGAGTACAGTTTCGATGCAGTAGCGGAAACCACGGAGATGCGCCCCCGAATTGTCGTCGCAGCACTTACCATCCTTCGCGCCTACATCTCGGAGGGGATGCCGTCGCCGCTCAGGAAGATTGGCTCGTTCGAGCAATGGGGGCTGATTCGCGAGGCGCTTGTGTGGCTCGATCAGCCGGACCCGGCGTTGACTCGCGAACTAGTCATGGCCGACGACCCGCACAAAGCAGTGCTGGTCGATTTCCTCACCCTCTGGCGCAACGTGTTCCAAGATCGTCAATTGAGTCTCAGCGAGGTTGCCCACATGGCCCAGGAAGAAGGTCGCGAGGGCGCGCAAGCCATCATCAATGAACTGATCGCCAACACCAACGGCAGGGTGTTCAACACCCGTAGCGCCGGGAAATTCCTGCGCAAGCATGTCGGGCGCATCGCGGGCGGCATGATGCTCAAGACCGACACCGACAGTTCCGGGATCAAGCACTACCGCGTGCTTGAGGTCGGGCAGCGAAGCGAGCGAGCTGAGGTCTCAGGCGACCCCCCGTTTTGACAGAGTCGAGCGGCAGCAGGTTTGGGCCGGTTTGCCGGGTTTTATTTTGCCGGCATGGCTGCCCAAAAACCTGCCATACCTGCTCAAACCGGGCGGCGGAGCAACGCTTCCGCCGCCCGAGCCTTTACCGCCCTCGGAGGGGCGCTAGAGCGGGCAGCAAGCGGCAGCGGTGGGTGTTTTGCCTGCTAGGCCCAAAAGGCGGCTTTAGGCGCTCTGAAGCCCCGCGCGGCGGGGTTATGTGCGGTGGCCTTGGCTGTGCGGCGCGTGAGGGTCGCGGTTGTGCGCTATTCCGTGCCCATCCGGTCAATTTGATCGGTCAGTCAGTAGGTCTGCCGTGGTGGTGCCAAGAGCCTTGGCTACTTTAGCAACCACGGTGATCGTCGGGTTCCGCACCCGTCGTTCAACGCCCGAGATATAGGTGCGGTCGATTTCGGCGCGCGCGGCAAGCTCTTCCTGGGACCAACCCAGAAGGCTTCGGGCCGCTTTGATGTTCCGGGCCAGTATCGCGCACACGTCTTCCATGCCCACGATAGGGCAGTTATGTAGACGATGAGACCACGGACTATGAGTCTCTTTTTTGCTTTCAAGTTCAAATTGTAGACTATAGGCTACATCGCATTTCACCGGGGGTGGTGCGATGTGGGATATTTTTGCTCAAGCATTTTTGTGGCTCTTGCTGATTTTCTTCGGCGGGCAGGCGCTTATCTTCGTCGGCCTCGTGCTCTGGACGATCTGGACAGACGCGATAGAGCCGAGACTGATCCCTTCCGATGATATCGCCCGCGTAGCTGACGACATCATCGCCAGCTACCCCGACCCGGAGCTTGAGGCTTTCGCCCGTCATCAGCGCGCGTGGTACGACAGCGACGGCGCGAAGCAGACCTATTGGTATCGGGTGCGGAAGGCCGTCAGGCGGCGACTGGAGGGGCGCTGAGGCGCGACAGTCGAACAGAGGACCGTGACCACCGCCAGCGGCTTTGCAGCGAACTTCGTGCTCGCCCGCCTCGCTGAAGTCGCTCCCCCCTCCGGTTGGTCAAATCCGCGGAGGCAACCCAAATTGGCGGGTTGCCAGCTTTCAGCCGCTTTGTACTGACTGACAGTATTACGCGAAAGATATTCATCCGCGCGCCCCCAAGTGGAAGTCGTACGACTCCAATCTTTTGCCGAATCGATATAAGTTCTCTTTATGTTCAATATGGCAGGAGCCAGTTGCTATGAGCAAAGACCGAGACCGTATGGTTTATCGTCGCCCTGACGGAACGTGGGCCAATGAACGCAATGATGCCAGTAGAGCATCCAGTGTTCATGACACGCAGAAAGCGGCGCTTGAGGCCGCGAAATCAATGCTTGAAAAGCAGGGTGGTGGCGAGCTGACCACCAAGGGTGTCGACGGCAAGATCCGGAGTAAGGACACCATCGCACCAGGCAATGATTCGAATCCGCCGCGCGACAAGGAACACTGATTCTAGAGCGGCGAGGTAGTCATGCCCGTAGTCATGCATTTTGCGACGTTCCTGAAACTCCTGACCCTGAGCACGGGAGACAAGATTCGTGATCTCGAACGTTACGCAAAGCCAGGCGGGTTTGATTTCTATCGACCCTCGCGGGATGGTGTAGTCCAGCACTGCGCGCACGGCAGGACAAAAGATCGAGTGCTTGATGACATTGAGGCCTCATCCACAGTGAACTCCCTTGAAAGAAATAAAGAGGTATTCGAGCAGGTATCGGCATGGATCGCGGATCATCCGGGACATGCAACGATGCCGAACCGCGGAGTTTGGCGATCTCCTCAGAAGAGGTTCTCGGTACATATTGAACCGGAAATCTCATATCAGTCCAAGAGCGCGCAACATGTTATCGCTGTGTATCCGCGAAAGGATGTGCGCATCAATCGCGACCAAGCTGGCGCAGGGCTGATACTGCTTAATCGTGGCTATCGGGGGTTCGGAAACGAGAAGTTTGGCATTCTCGATGCGTTCGGAAACAAGGTGCACCGAACACCGACCAACATTTCCGAGCGGTTGCTCGAGAATGAGATTGCCACCATTGAGGCTGAGCTTGCCAGAATACTTTGACGGGATTCTGGCTGGGAAGTGGTGCCGCTTAGGTGACTCGAACACCTGACCCCATCATTACGAATGATGTGCTCTACCAACTGAGCTAAAGCGGCTTAACCCTTCACACACGGCCATACTATGGCCCTACTAACTTTCACTCACCAGCCCCAACCCACTGGCTTCGAACCTCATTCTCTAGCGGACCCGCTAATTACGAATGATGTGCTCTACCAACTGAGCTAAAGCGGCTTCCAGGCTACGCGATCCCGGAGGCTCGCGCGACGTGAGTGCCTGATAACTTCATTGCGCGCCGATTTCAAGCGGCCTTTGAAGGGATTTGACAAGTGGCGAATGGACGCCGCCTGCCTTCATGCACGGACCCGGGCGCCGCGGCGGCGCAGGACGCCCGTCTCAGGCGCAGATGCGGGCCTTGGCGGCGGCGTATTCGCTGGCGAGGCGCGTGACGAGTTCGGCCGTGGGCACGACCTTGTCGACGGCGCCGATGCCCTGGCCGCAACCCCAGATGTCCTTCCAGGCCTTGTATTTGTTGTCGCCTTCGAAATCCATCTGCGTCGGGTCGGAGACGGCGAGATTGTCGGGGTCCATGCCGGCGGCGCGCACCGAGCCCTTGAGGTAGTTGCCGTGGATGCCGGTGAACAGGTTGGAGTAGACGATGTCGGCGGCCTTGGATTCGACGATCATCTGCTTGTAGGCGTCATTGGCGCGGGCCTCTTCGGTGGCGATGAAGGGCGAGCCGATATAGGCGAGGTCAGCACCCATGGCCTGGGCGGCGAGCACGGCACCGCCGTTGGCGATGGCGCCCGACAACAGCAGCGGCCCGTCGAACCACTGGCGGATTTCCTGGATCAGCGCAAACGGCGACAGCGTCCCGGCATGGCCGCCGGCGCCCGCTGCGACCGCGATCAGGCCGTCGGCGCCCATCTTGATCGCCTTGCGGGCATGGCGGTCGTGGATGATGTCGTGCAGCACGATGCCGCCATAGGAATGGACGGCCTGGTTGACCTCCTCGACCGCGCCGAGCGACGAGATGACGATCGGCACGCGGTATTTGACGCAGAGCCTGAGGTCGTGCTCGAGGCGCTTGTTGGACTTGTGGACGATCTGGTTGACGGCGAAGGGGGCTGCCGGGCGGTCGGGATTGGCGTCGTCGTGGGCGGCGAGATCCTCGGTGATCTGGGCCAGCCACTCGTCGAGCTGGGCTTCTGGCCGGGCGTTCAGCGCGGGGAACGAGCCGACGATGCCGGCCTTGCACTGCGCCAGCACCAGCGGCGGATGCGAGATGATGAACAGCGGCGCGCCGACGACCGGGACGCGCACGTTCTTCTTGAGGATTTCAGGCAGCGCCACGCGTGTCTCTCCCGGTTTTCGTTTTGACGTTTCCGTAAACGTAACTTCATATAGCAGATCGGGCGCTCCGGACAATGCACCGACTTCGACGGTTGCTGCACGCGTTTTGCCGGTCCGGAGGCACATTGCATCCAGTTTTGGCTGACAAAACGCTTTCCGTGCCGTTGATTGATGCCGCCTCTGTCGCTAACCATCTGGCAACACAGGCGCGTTGCGAGGAATATCGGTTGGATTCGATCGAAAAGGCGATCCGGAACGCTTTCGAAAAGGGCGATCCCGAGAACCGCGAATTTCGCGAAAAGGTTTACCGCGCGGCCTTCGCCGCGCTCGATCGTGCGCTCAAGACCAATCCTGCCATGACGGTCGAGGTGGCGATCAACCGCCGCAAGTCGCTCCAGGCCACGATCACCGAGATCGAATCGGAGTTCATGCCGGCTGCCCCGGCGGTTTCGGCCGGCGCGGCCCCGGCTCCGGAAGTGTCGCTCAACGGCAATGGTGCTGCGAAAGCGCCTTCCGTATCGATCGGCAGCCCGGCAACAGGCGTGACACCCGTCGTGCCCGACATCATGCCCGATGCCACCTTGCCGGGCGGGCCGCCGGTCGAGATCACCGAAAAGCGCAGCAGGGCCGAAAGGCGCGCGGCGGATCGCGCGGCGCGGCGCGCCGAAAGGCAACGGCCTTTCGCGGCGATGTTCTTGGCCGTGACGCTGCTGGCCATGGGTGGCATAGGCGCCTGGTGGGCGGTGCAGACCGACCAGTTCAAGTCGGCCGAAGAGATCGATACCTCGGTGCGCAACCCGCCCAAGACGCTCGAGAGCGAGGATTTTTCGCCGGACGGCGGACCGGCACGGCCGGGCGAGGCCGACCAGGCCCGCAACTGGATCACCGTGTTCACGCCGACCGATCCCACCGATGTCAGCGCGCCGAGCGGCACCTCGGCGGAGGTCGCCAAGGACGACACCGGCAGCTTCCTGCGCATCCGTTCGGGCAACACCGGCTCGGCCGTCAGCTTCGACGTCGGCCAGGGCGTGCTCGAACAGATCGCCGGCAAGCATGCGGTGTTCGACATCGTCGCCCGCGCCGAGGACGGCAAGGAAACGCAGATGGCCGTCGACTGCAATTTCGGCGAACTCGGCGATTGCGGCCGCAAGCGCTATATCGTCGGCTATCAGCGCGGCGAGTATCTGTTCGAGATGGACGTGCCCGACAAGGAGCCGGGCGCGGCCGGAACCATCGCCATCAACTCGGACCTCGCCAAGGAAGGCAAGGCGGTCGACATCTACGAGATCAGGGTCTCTGTGACCGAGTAGGTCGCCATCGAAGTCAGTCGAGTAGCGCCTGGAGCGTTTCGATGCGGTCGGCTTCCGCCGGCGGCTTGTCCCAGCGCAGCCGCGAGATCCTGGGAAAGCGCATGGCAACGCCCGACTTGTGGCGCGTCGAGCGGTTGAGCCCCTCGAAAGCGACTTCCAGCACCAGCCCGTTCGACTTGTCGGCGCGCACAGAGCGCACCGGGCCGAAGCGCTCGATGGTGTTGTCGCGGACGAACTTGTCGATCTGCTTGAGCTCCTCGTCGGTGAAACCGAAATAGGCCTTGCCCACCGGCACCAGTTCCTCCTGGCCTTCCGGCCCCGACCAGACGCCGAATGTATAGTCGGAGTAGAAGCTCGAGCGCTTGCCGTGACCGCGCTGGGCATACATCAACACGGCGTCGACCGTGTGCGGATCGCGCTTCCACTTGAACCACGGACCCTTGGGGCGGCCGGCGAGGTAGGCCGAATCCAGGCGTTTCAGCATCACGCCTTCGATGATCGGGTGCGGCGGGGCGCTGCGCATGCCTTCGAGCTGCTGCCAGCTTTCGAAGGCGATGATCGGCGACAGGTCGAAGCGGTCGGGGTCCAGCGTGGCGATGAAGGTTTCGAGCCGCGCGCGGCGCCCGGTGAAGGCGAGACCGCGCAGGTCTTCGCCGTTCAGCTGGAGCAGATCGTAGCAGCGCACGAAAGCAGGGTAGCGGTCCTGCATCTTGGCCGAGACGGTCTTGCGGTTGAGCCGCTGCTGCAGGTCGGAGAAGGTGCCGGTCGCCTCGCGGGGCACGCCGACCAGCAATTCGCCGTCGAGTGCCGCATCGAAATCCATCGCCGCGACCACGTCGGGGAAGGCGCCGGAGACGTCGTCGCCGGTGCGCGAATAGAGCCGGCGGATGCCGCCCTCCGAAACCGCCTGGACGCGGATGCCATCCCATTTCCACTCGGCGGCGTAGTCGGCCGGCGCGAGCTTTTCGAGATCGCCGTCACTGAGCGGGTTGGACAGCATCACCGGGCGGAATGGAGTCTTGGCAGCCTGTTCCGGCTTCGGTGCCTTGCCTTCCAGCCAGGCGAACAGTTCGGCATAGGGCGGTGTCAGCCCGTGCCACAACTCCTCGATCTCGGCGACGTCGACAGGGCCGAGGTCGGCCAGCGCCTGCTTGGCAAGCCGTGCCGAGACGCCGATGCGCAATCCGCCGGTGACCAGCTTGATGATGGCGAAGCGCGCGGATGTTTCCGCCTGGTCGAGCAGCCGGGCGAGCACGGCCGGCCCGTCGGAACGGCTGGCCGATTGCAGTTTCTCGACCACTTCGGCAAGCGTGATGTCGTGGTTGGGCCGGTTGGCGGGCGTCTCTGGCCAGACCAGCGAGACTGTTTCGGCGAGGTCGCCGACATAGTCATAGGAATAGCCGAACAGCACGGGATCCATGCGCTCGGAAACCAGCTGTCGCAGCATCGCTGGCTTGACCGAGGCGATGTCGAGATCGCCGGTGAGTGCGGCGAGCGCCAGCCCGCGGTCGGGATCCTCGACCGCGCGGAAATGGTCGGTGATGAGCTTGAGCTTGCCGTTGCGCGACGGCGTCAGCACTAGGCGGTCGAGCAGTTCGGCGAAGCGGTTCATGGGGCAGCCGACCTGGGCTGGGTGGGCGCTCTACGTTGCCCCCCTCTGTCCTGCCGGACATCTCCCCCACAAGGGGGGAGATTGGCCGTCATCTCGGCTTTCGCCAATCGCCATTGTTGCAGGACGAGGACCGGCGGCGGAACTGCCAATCTCCCCCCTTGTGGGGGAGATGTCCGGCAGGACAGAGGGGGGCGCTGTCCCGCAAGCCTGGCAGTCCTGCCGCGCCCGGCAGGCCAGAGGGAGGTGGGAAGGAATGCGATGTTCGAGGCCATCCTCAATCCCCCTCATCCTCGTAGCCGACGAGGTGCAGCGGGCGCGCGGAAATCCCGTTGAGCTCGCACCAGCGCACCAGCGCCTCCTCGCGGCCATGGGTGACCCAGACCTCGCCGGCGCCGGTTTCCTTGATCGTGTCGGTCAGCTCAATCCAGTCGGAATGGTCGGAGATGATCAGCGGCAGTTCGACGCCGCCCTGCTTGGCACGCTGGCGGATGCGCATCCAGCCGGAGGCGAAGCAGGCGAGCGGATCGGGAAAGCGCCGTGCCCAGCGGTCGGCGAAGGCCGACGACGGCGCAATGACGATGGCGCCGGCAAAGTCGCTTTTGTCGCCGTCCTCGACGGTCGCGGGCTGCAACTCGCCAAGGTCGACGCCCTGGTGCTGGTAATACTCGCTGAGTCTGGCAATGGCGCCGTGGATGTAGATCGGCTTGTCGTAGCCCTGGTCGCGCAACAGGCGCATGACGCGCTGCGCCTTGCCGAGCGCATAGGCGCCGACGAGATGCGCGCGCTCGGGAAACTGCTGCACGGACTTCAGCAGCTTGCCGATCTCGTGTGCGGCATCGGGATGGCGGAACACCGGCAGCGCGAAGGTGGCCTCTGATATGAATACATCGCATGGCACCACCTCGAAGGCGGCACAAGTAGGGTCGCTGGCGCGCTTGTAGTCGCCCGAGGCGACGATGCGAAGGCCGTTGTGCTGGACCGATATCTGGGCCGAGCCCAGCACGTGGCCGGCAGGGTGGAACGACACGGTGACGTCGCCGACTTTGATCTTGTCGCCCAGCGCCACCGCCTGGGTGCTGCCGGCAAAGCCCGGTCCGCAGCGGATCGCCATGATGTCGAGCGTCTCGCGCGTTGCCAGCACCTTGGCATGGCCGGGCCGGGCATGGTCGGAATGGCCGTGGGTGATGAGCGCGCGCTCGACCGGGCGCACGGGGTCGATGTAGAAATCGCCGGGCGGGCAATAGAGCCCTTCGGGGCGCGGATGGAGCAGGTCGCGGGCACGCATCTTTGCAAGATAGGCATTTGCCGCTTGCGTGGAAGGCCGCTTTGGCAGTAATGCGCGCCACTCTCCTCATTCTGGATACCGCGCTTGACGCCGTTGCAGCTCTCTTCCAACGACCTGCTTGCCGACCGGCGGGCGGACTATGCCGAAATGCTGTTCGCCTCGGGCGACCACGCTGCTGCCGCCGAACTGATGCTCGGCGCGCTCGAACTGGCGCCGAACTGGGCGATGGGCTGGTTCCGCGCGGGCGAAATGCACGAGGCTGCTGGGCAGATGGAAGCCGCGGCCGAGGCCTGGCGCATGTCGCTGAAGCTCGAGCCGGCTGATAGGCCGGGCGCGGCGCTGAAGCTGCAACTGGTCGGTGCGGCTCCCGCTGCCGACAGCCCGCCGAGCGCCTTCGTCGAGACGCTGTTCGACCAGTATGCCGACAAGTTCGATTACGCACTGGTCGAGACGTTGCATTACCGCGTGCCGGAACTGCTGACGGCGGCCATCGGTGCGACCCGGCGCAACGCGTTTGCGCATGCGGTCGATCTCGGCTGCGGCACCGGACTGATGGGCGTCAAGCTGCGGCCGGTGGCGAAGCGTCTCGATGGCTACGACATCTCGGCCGAGATGCTGCGCAAGGCGCGCGACAAGGGCGTTTATGACCAGCTGATCAAGGCCGACCTGCAGGAACCGGAATTTGCGGGCGAGGCGGCAGACCTGGTCACCGCCGCCGACGTGTTCATGTATCTCGGTGCGCTCGATAGAGTGTTTTCAAGCGTCATGAAGATGCTGGTGCCGGGCGGCATCTTTGCCTTTTCGGTCGAGCTCTTTTCGGGCGTCGAGCCGTTCGAGCTTCAGGCCTCGCGCCGCTACGCCCATTCCGAAGCCTATGTGCACGGGCTGATCGCCGCTGCCGGCCTGAAGCTGGTTTCGCTGGAGCGCGCCGTAATCCGCCAGGACCGCCGCGAGCCGGTCGAGGGCCTGATCGTGGTGACGGAGTGGGCGGCCTAGCGCCCCTTCGGGCTGCCGAGCATGCCGCGCGAGCGTAGCGGCTTTTCGGCCGGCTTGGCCGTGATGCCCACCTGCTTCTGTACGGTCTCCAGTTGCGCCTGAAGCTCGTGGACGAGTTTTTCGAGGTTGGCGATGCGGGCTTCGTGGGAGGCTGTGTCGGTCATTCGGGCGGCTCTCAGTTTGGGCTGTCCATCTGATACCGCAGTGCTTGGGATGCAAGTCTGTTGCGTCTGCCGGCCATCTCCCCCTCAAGGGAGGAGATCAGTCTCGTCGCCGGCAGTGCCCATCTTCTGAGAGGTTGCAAGGCGCAAACAGCTACGTTGGCGACTGGCTGCGGCGGCGATGAAGGCCTGATCTCCCTCCTTGTGGGGGAGATGGCCGGCAGGCCAGAGGGGGGCGCGAAGGAATGGGACCTTCGGTATTTTGTTGATCCCTTTTTGTTCCAGATTCCACTTGGCGTTCCAACGCGCCCGCGCTAGGTCTGGGGCGTGACGAGCCAAGCGCGACTGGAGCCGAATTCGACTGCCGCCATGTTGCCGGAACCATTCGTGCGATGGTTCGCCGAACGCGGCTGGTCGCCACGTGCGCATCAGCTCGATTTGCTGGCCGCGGCCCAGCAGGGCCATTCGGTGCTGCTGATCGCCCCGACCGGTGCCGGCAAGACGCTGGCCGGTTTCCTGCCGGCGCTGACCGACCTGGCGGTCAGGCCGAAGAAGCGGCCGGGCACGGCACATCGCGGCGTGCACACGCTCTACATCTCGCCGCTCAAGGCGCTGGCCGTCGACATCGAGCGCAATCTCGGCAAGCCGGTCGATGAAATGAGCCTGCCGATTTCGATGGAGACGCGCACCGGCGACACGCCGCAGCACAAGCGCACCCGCCAGAAGCTGTCGCCGCCCGACATATTGCTGACCACGCCCGAGCAACTGGCGCTGCTGATCGCCTCGCCAGATGCCGAGCGCTTCTTTTCCGACCTGCGCTACATCGTGCTCGACGAGCTGCACTCGCTGGTGACCTCCAAGCGCGGCCACCTGCTGTCGCTCGGGCTGGCGCGGCTGCGTGCTTTCGTGCCCGACCTTCAGGCGATCGGCCTGTCGGCGACGGTGGCCGAACCGGACGAGCTGCGCCGCTGGCTGGTGAGGCAGGGCTCTTCACCCTCCCCCTTGTGGGGAGGGTCGCCCGAAGGGCGGGGTGGGGGTGACGGTCTCGCCTCTACCCCCACTCCGACGCTGCGCGTCGACCCTCCCCACAAGGGGGAGGGTACAAACAACATGGCCGAGCTGATCACGGTGTCGGGCGGCGCCAAGCCCGAGATATTGATCCTCGATTCCGAGGAACACGTGCCGTGGTCGGGGCATTCGGCGCGCTATGCCATTCCAGATGTCTATGAAGCGATCCGCAAGCACAGGACGACGCTGCTCTTCGTCAACACCCGCAGCCAGGCGGAGCTGTTGTTCCAGGAGCTGTGGCGGGTCAACGACGACAATTTGCCGATCGCACTACATCACGGCTCGCTCGATGTCGGTCAGCGCCGCAAGGTCGAGAAGGCGATGGCCGACAACGTGCTGCGCGCCGTCGTCGCCACCTCGACGCTCGACCTCGGCATCGACTGGGGCGATGTCGATCTCGTCATCCATGTCGGCGCGCCCAAGGGTGCGAGCCGGCTGGCCCAGCGCATCGGCCGTGCCAACCACCGGATGGACGAGCCGAGCCGGGCGATCCTGGTGCCGGCCAACCGCTTCGAGGTGCTGGAGTGCCGGGCAGCACTGGAGGCCAACTATCTCGGCGCGCAGGACACCCCGCCGCTGATCGAGGGCGCGCTCGACGTGCTGGCCCAGCATGTGCTGGGTTGCGCCTGCGGTGCAGCCTTCGACGCGGACGAACTCTATGACGAGGTGAGGGGGGCCGCGCCCTATACCGGGCTCGACCGCGAAAGCTTCGACCGCGTCGTCGACTTCGTCGCCACCGGCGGCTACGCGCTGCGCAGCTACGAGCGCTATGCGCGCATCCGCAAGACCAAGGACGGCAAGTGGCGGGTGTCGCATCCGCGCATCGCCCAGCAATACAGACTCAACGTCGGCACCATCATCGAGGCGCCGATGCTCAACGTCCGCTACACCCGCGCCAAGGGCAAGTCGGGGGCGGGCAGCGCCCAGTCGCTCGCCTTGCGCGGCGGGCCGGTGCTCGGCAAGATCGAGGAGTATTTCGTCGAGACGTTGTCGATCGGTGACATGTTCATCTTCGCCGGCAAGGTGCTGCGCTTCGAGGGCATCCGCGAAAACGAGTGCTACGTCTCGACGGGGGGCGGCGGCAACGTGCTGGTGCCGTCCTATGCCGGCGGCAAGTTTCCGCTCTCGACCTATCTCGCCGAGCAGGTGCGCGGCATGCTGGCCGACCCCGCGCGCTGGACGGCGCTGCCCGACCAGGTGTCGGACTGGCTGCGCATGCAGCAGATGAAGTCGATCCTGCCCAGGCGTGAGGACCTGCTGGTCGAGACCTTTCCGCGCGGCGAACGCTTCTACATGGTCGCCTATCCTTTCGAGGGCCGGCTGGCGCACCAGACGCTCGGCATGCTGTTGACGCGCAGGCTGGAGCGCATGGGCGCGCGACCGCTGGGTTTCGTCGCCACAGATTATTCGCTGGCGGTCTGGGCGCTGGGCGATCTCGGTCGCATGTTCAAGGCGAAGATCCCGTCGCTGGCGGAACTGTTCGATGAGGACATGCTCGGCGATGACCTTGAGGCCTGGCTCGCCGACAGCTGGCTGCTCAAGCGCACATTCCGCAATTGCGCGGTCATAGCGGGCCTTATCGAGAGGCGCTTTCCCGGGCAGGAAAAGAACGGCCGGCAGGTGACGGTTTCGGCCGACCTCATCTACGACGTCTTGCGCAGCCATGAGCCCGACCACATCCTGCTCAAGGCGACGCGTGCGGATGCCGCCAGCGGGCTGCTCGATGTCAGGAGACTGGCGGAGATGCTCTCGCGCATCCGCGGCCGAATCGTCCATAAGATGCTCGACCAGATTTCCCCGCTGGCGGTGCCCGTCATGCTGGAAATTGGCCGGGAACCGGTCAACGGCGAGGCCAACGACACGCTGCTGATGGAGGCAGCCGACCTGATCGAAGAGGCGATGGGAAGCGCATGAACATAGCCGCGCGCGAACTGACCAGGGCCGGCTGCGAGGCGATCGCGGTGGCCGGCATGCGCGCCGCCTGTGACCGGCGCGGGGTGCTGCACTTCCCCGAACTCGATCTGCTCGTCGTCTCCGACCTGCATCTGGAGAAGGGCTCGTCCCATGCCCGCCGCGGCCGTCTGATCCCGCCCTATGACACGGCGGCGACGCTGTCGCGCCTTGCCGAGGTGGTCGAGGACTACCAGCCGCGCATCATCGTCAGCCTCGGCGACAGCTTCCATGACGGCGAGGGCGCCGCGCGTTTGCCCGAGCCGTTTCGCGTGAGCCTGATGGCGATGATGGCGGGGCGGAACTGGTTCTGGATCGCGGGTAACCACGATCCCGATGCACCGGCGGATTTGCCGGGCGAGACGGTCGAGGAGCTGGCGGTCGGCGGGCTGGTGTTCCGCCACGAGCCGTCGAAGGGCCATGCCGAGGGCGAGATCGCAGGGCACCTGCATCCTTGCGCCAGGATCGTCCAGCGTGGCCGTTCGGTGCGGCGGCGCTGCTTTGCCAGCGACGGCGCGCGGCTGATCATGCCCGCCTTCGGCGCCTTCACCGGTTCGCTCAACGTGCTCGACCGGGCGTACAAGGGCATGTTCCGCGATGGTGCGCCCACCGCGTATATGATCGGCACGAGTCGCGTTTATCCGATTGCCGGGTCGTTGCTGAGGCCGGGGTAGTCTCTGCTGAGCATTGGCTGATTGACGGCCCACCCTCCAGCTTTCGCCAAATCCTGCACCCGCCGGCATCGTCACCGTCACGGCATGGATTCCCGACACTCTCCGCTCGTTTCACTCGCTCACGAGGTCGGGAATGACGGAGTGAGGGTGCCGCCTCTCTTGATCATCGGCGTTGGCGCTTGGCGGAAACGTTGTTTGGCTGGCGGAAGTGGCCAATGAAGCTCGTCATTCCCGACTTCGCGAGCGAGTGAAACGAGTGGAGAGTGTCGGGAATCCATGCCGTGACAGTAGCGACATCAGTGACGGTGCAGGATCTTGCGTCTCCGGGGGGAGAGCGGTGCCTTCGGCCCCCCTCAGTCCTTCCTGAAGATGATCCGTCCGAGCCAGCCGGTGAGCATGGCGAGCCCGATGGCAAAGAGGCCGTAGCCGAAGCCGTGGTCGGTGGCAAAACGGAAGATGGTCTGCTCGAAGCCCGACTTGACGATGGCGAGCTGGGCCGAGGTTTCCTTGATGAAGATGCCGTTGCGGAACAGGAAGGCGCGCGCCTTGTGGGTGCCGACCGGCACGTTGGGGGCGAGGTGCAGCGTGGCGCGGAACAGGCTCTGCGACAGGAACTGCACGCCGCCGATATTGTCCGAGTAGAGACCGATCGCCTGCTTGCGATCGCGCAGCGCCTCGGTGAACTCCTGGATGGTCAGCGGGCTGTCGCGCTTGTCCTCGGGCTCCATGTAGATGTTGTTGGCGCCCAGCGACAGCTGGCGGTAGTTGTTGGGATCGGTGATGTCCTGCGGCTGGCGCGTGGTCGCCACCGAATAGGACACCGGCACGTTGACGAAGGTCTCTGAGCGGGTGTTGATCCACATGCCGAGCACGCGGTCCTTGCGGCGCACGACGACCGACCGGGCCGGGCCTTCGAGCACGACATAGACGTCGTAGCGGCCTTGGCGGTTGATCAGCGGATCGGCGTTCTCGAGCGCGCCGAAGATGGTCAGGTCTGCGCCCGAGAAGTCGGCGGTGATGGCAACGCGGTCGGTCGACAGCCCGATCTGGATGCTTTCGGGATGCGCCGCGTCCTGGCCCTGTGCCGGAAGTGCGGGGGCCAGCAACAGGGCTGCAAGAAGTGCCGCCGCCCGCATCACAGCAGCCCGCTCACGCCGGTCAGCGAATAGAGGTTCTGCGGCTTGACGAACAGGTCGAAGCCGAGGCGCAGCGCAACCGCCAGCACCAGCAGCGCGAGCAGGGCGCGCAGCTGTTCGCCGCGCAGCTTCTGGCCGGCCTTGGCGCCGTACTGGGCGCCGGCAACGCCGCCGATCATCAGCACCAGCGCCAGGATGATGTCGACGGTCTGGTTGGTGGTCGAATGCACCAGCGTGGTGAAGGCCGAAACGACCACGATCTGGAACAAGGAGGTGCCGACGACGACGTTTGTCGGCACCTTGAGCAGGTAGATCAGCGCCGGCACCATGATGAAGCCGCCGCCGACGCCCATGATGGCGGAGAGGAAGCCGATGCCGGCGCCGATGCCGAGCACCGGGATGACCGAGACGAACAGCTTCGAGGTGCGGAAGCGCATCTTGAAGGGCAGGCGGTGGATCCAGTTGTGCTGGCCCGACTTCTTCAGCGCCGGCGGCACGCCGCCCTTGGTCAGGCGCAGCGCGTTGACGCTTTCGATCAGCATCAGCCCGCCGACGGTGCCGAGGAAGACGACGTAGAGCAGCGAGATGAACAGGTCGAGCTGGCCGATGGCGCGCAGCAGCGCAAAGACGAAGGCGCCGGCTGCCGAGCCGGCGATACCTCCGATCAGCAGCACCGTGCCGAGCTTGAAGTCGAGCGTGCCGCGCTTGAGATGGGCGAGCGCGCCGGAGAAGGACGAGGCGATGACCTGGTTGGCGCCGGTGGCGACCGCGATCGCGGGAGGGATGTTGTAGAAGATCAGCAGCGGCGTGATCAGGAAGCCGCCGCCGACCCCGAACATGCCCGACAGGAAGCCGACCGCCGCGCCCATCGCCAGGAGCACGAACACATTGACCGACATTTCAGCTATCGGGAGATAAATGCCCACCCGTCAGTCTCTGCAAAATGAATTATTGCCGTCGCCCATCCCTGGGAGCCAGTTGGCTACCGGGTACTTGCGCCGACATTGCGGCGAAGTCAAACTTCGCCGTGCCCGAAATGAAAATATCTCAATCAGTTAACCCGCCGGTTAAGGCGGGCTGCTGATAGTGGAGACGGTGAATTATTTGCGCGCCAGCAGCGCTTCTACCAGGGGACCGTCGATCTCGCCGGTCGGCTTGAGGGCGTTGTCCTTCTGGAACGCGGCGATGGCGTCCTTGGTCTTCTGGCCCATCATGCCGTCAGGCTGGCCGGCTTCGTAGCCGTTCTTGTTGAGAATGGCCTGGACGTTGTGGATGGCCTTCTTCATGTCGACGGCCGCCGGCGCATCCTGCCATGTGGCCGGGATGTCGACGGCATTGGATGCCGGGTCGAGCGTCTTGGCCTGCCAGAGCGCGGTCGTCTCTTCGGCACGCTTGAGCTGCTCGGGGTTGAGCGCCTTGGCGATCTCGTCGCGCTTGGCAGCCGCATCCTTGTCGCCTCCCTTGGCGACGATGGCGAACCACTTGTAGGACTCCTCGAGGTTCTGCTTCATGCCAACGCCCTTGGCAGCGAGGATGCCGAGATTGAACTGGCTGTCCTTGACGCCGAGTTCGGCGGCACTGACGAACCAGCGCGTCGCCGAGTCGTTGTCGACGGTGCCGTCGGCCCCCATGGCAAACAGCACCGCCAGATTGTGCATGGCACTGGCGTTGCCCTGGGCCGCGGCGAGCTGGTACCAGGTCTTGGCCTTGGCGGCATCGCGGTCGACGCCGTTGCCTTTCTCATACAGGTTGCCGATGCGGTATTGCGCCGGTGCGAAGCCGAGCTCGGCGGCCTTCTCGTACCACTGGGCCGCAGCCTTCATGTCGGCATTGGTGCCGCGGGCTTCGGCGTAACGCGAGCCGATCTCAAACAGCGCCTTGGCGTCGCTTGCATTGGCAGCTTCGCGCAGGGCCGTCGGGCCGATCGCCTCTGGCATGAAGGCGGCAGGCGTGCTGGTCGGCTTGAACGTCTCGGTCACGGTCGGCTGCGCCGGAATGGACTGCGTGCTGTTGTGGTCGAGCGCGACCTGGGCCGGTGCGGCCGCTTCGATCGTCTCGGCGACCATGTCGGGTTCGGCGGCCGGTGCCTTGGCGACCACGGGTTTGTCGACATTACGAACCGGGGCTGCGGGGGCTTCGATGGCCTTGGCCGGCGCTGCGGCAGCGACCTTGACCGGCTGGGATGCCGAGGGTGCGACGGTGACGCTTGCCGTTTCGACCGGATCGTTGAGGAAGGCCTTGCCGAGTTGCATGCCGGCGAGCGCCAGCATCACCGCACCGACCGCCATCAGCACCGACTTGCGGCGCGACTTGATGAGATCGCCGATGCGCAGTGCGCGCACCGGGCCTTTGAGATCGGAGCTGCGCTTGAGCGCGTCGGCTTCGGCTGCCGCTGCCTGGGCGGCGCGGCGGGCGGCGGCGATGAAGTCGGACTTCGACGCATCGGTCTCGTTCGGCCGGGCCGTTTCGCCGCGCTCGTCGCGGACGCGGCGCATGATGGCGTTGAGGTCGGGGGCGCCGGAGCCGGGCTCCAGCGGACGGTTGGCGATCTTGGGGTCGAGCGGCGCGTCGAGCATGACGCTCGGGGCCGTGTCTTCGATGACCGGCTCGGCGACCTCGGTTGCCGGCTGTTGCTGCTTGGTCTTCTTGGCGCTGAAGGCGCGAGCCAGGCCGCTGAACATCGAGGTCCTAGCGGGTGTTGCATCCTTCTTGTCGGCGCGCACGCCGTCGAGCGCTGCAACCGCTGCGGCAGCTTCCGCGGCGGCCTGGGCCGGGCTGCGGGTGACGCGTTCGTCATCGCCTGCATTGCGGCGGCCGAAGGTGGCGTTGGCTTCGGGCAGCGGTGCAGGTTCATCGGGATCGAGCGACGGCGTCTCGCTGAGCGCAAGCTTGGCTTCCGCCTCGACGATCCTCGGCGACAGCAATTCGGCGACGGAAGCCGGCGGGATGTCGACGGCGGCAGGTTCGCCGGTTTCGATAGAGCCGAGCCGGTCGACGATCTTGAGCAGCGTGTCGTGGATCGCCTCGAAAGTCTTGCCGTTGCGCTCGTCGGAACGGCGGGTAAGCGCTTCGAGCGCCTTGAGGTCCTCAGCCAGACCGGTGACGGCAGCGGTGTCGGTGGTCGAGCCGGTGAAGGAGCGGACCGCATTCTCGGCCGCCTGGCGGGCAGCCTCGACAAGGGCGTGGTGGTTGCCGGCGATGGAGCGTTCGATCTCATCGAGGCGTGGACGGACGTCCTCGAACTCGGGCAGCGGCGAGCCTGGGCGCGCCAGATGGTTCGTCAGTTCGCTGACCTGCGCCTCAAGACCGCGGATCAGTTGCGGGTCGATGCTCGACACCTGTGCCGCCGACATTTCGAGGCGGCCGGAAATGTCTTCGAGGCGGGCTTCGAGCCCGCGCATCGCCTGCTCGGTGGCAGGGTCCGGACGGTTGGTTTCGAGGCGCTGGGCGAATGCCGTGAAGCGGGCGTCGATGGCTTCCATGATGCCCGACTGATCGGCGACAGGCTGGGCCGCTTGCCGGTCGAGGCGATTGCCGAGATCTTGGAGGCGGTTTTCGAGTTCGCGGAACAGCGCATTGCCATGTTCGAAGGCATCGCCCTGGCGGCGCTCGAACACGTCGGCAAGTGCGTCGAAGCGCTGTTCGATGCCCTGGAAGATGAGGCCGGCGTCGGGTGCTGCGGGCGTGCGTTCGATCTTGTCGGCGATCAGCGAGATCTGTTGGCCGAGGCGCTCGACGGCCTGCTCGGGGATGTCGCTGCGGGCGGCGATGCCGTCGACGCGCTCGGACAGAAAATTGAGCCGGTCGATGATCTCTGCGGTCGGCTGGTCGGCGGTGATCTCCTCGATCTGGTGGGCAAGCGCGGCGATGCGCACCTCGATACGCTCGAACGGCGCGGGGTCGAAATGCGGTGTCTGGGCCGCGACCGTCGAGGCGACGATGGCGCGCGAGATCTCGTCGAGGCGCTCGTCGATGAGGCCGAACATCTCGTCGCTGTGGCTGTCGCGCTGGCGCACGAACTGGTCGACGGCACCGGCCAGCGTGCGGACCTTCTCCTCGATGCTGCGCAGCGATAGCGATTCGGGCAGGTTGTTGACGGCATCGTTGATCTGTTCGAGCCGGCCGGCCAATGCGGCAAGCGCCGGGTCTTCGGCGCGCTGATCCTGGCTCGCCGACATGCGGTCGGCGAAATCGGTCCAGCGGCGGTCGAAATCGTCCCAGCGCCGATCGACGGAAAGCACGGTTTCCTCGCGGGCAAGATCGCCGAGCGAGCGGCGGACCTGTTCCAGTTCGAGGCGCAGCGTGTTGACGCTTCTGTCGTCGCTGCGTTCGGCGAGCGAATGGATGGCGCCCGACAGGCGCTCCAGTTCGTGACCCAGCTCGACCGCTTCGGCGCCGGCTACGCCTGCCTGGCTGGCGCGGTCGATGTCCTTGCGCAGGAGGTCGAACTCGTGCTGCAGACCGGAGCTCATCTGGTGGCGCATCTCTTCGCGCAATGCGCGCAACTCGCCGGCGATCTTGCCGACGGCGGCGATACCGTCCTCCTGGCCACGGACCCGGTCGATGTCGCGGACGATGGTGTGGTAGGGGCGTTCGTAGGGCGCGCTGCGGCCATATTCGCCGCGCGGCGTGTAGCCGGCCGCCGGGGCCTGGCGCATCTGGTCGCGGTAGGGTTCGGCACTTTCCTCGCGTGCGCGTTCAAGCCGCGCTTCGAGATTTTCGAGAGACCGGTTGAGCTGGTCGAGCGACGCGTGCGGGCGGCGCTGCCTGCCGTCGTTGAGGCTGTCGAGATAGGACCGCTTGCTGTTCATCGAAACGCCCGTTGGTAAGAGTGCTGGCTATGAACCAGTTGTCTCAAATCCTTGCCGGGATCGGGGTCGCGAAGGGCCGCGCGGGAATTGGCTTCCTGGGGCTATTCGCCGCCCTCCGAAACCGTGAACAATTCGATACATGATGACCACGGGAGAACCGACATGCGCACATTTCCCCGAACGTGGTAAACAACCTCTTAACCAAGCTTAAGAATGTGCGACGTTGTGTTCCCGCCCTGGCGCCGAAAGCGGCCAAATTTCCCTTGCGTAGGGTAGGCCGCATCGTTATAGCATTTACGTAAACGTAAGACGTGTGCAGAACGCCGTCTTGAGTGCCTTTACATAGAAACCATGATCGGAAGCCCCGCCCCCTGCGGCTTCCATCAGAGCATGGCCGGCTCACCGCCGCCGCGCTCGCAATTGGGGATATCGGAAGCAGATGATGAAGCTTGTATCGGTCGCCGATGTAGCGGCCAATGAAAACAATCTTTCCGGCGAGGACTATGTCCGCATCGGCGAGATGGCGAAGAAGTACGGCGTGACGCTTCGTACGTTGCGTTTCTACGAGGACAAGGGGCTGCTCAACCCCAAGCGCGAGGGCGCGACGCGCCTTTACACCCGGCGCGACCGCGCACGGCTGAAGCTGATCCTGCTTGGCAGGAAGGTCGGTTTCTCGCTGCGCGACGTCAAGCAGATGATCGACCTCTACGATCCCACGGGTACCAACGCCAAGCAGCTGCGCCTGACGCTGGACAAGTCGGACAAGCAGCTCGGCCGCCTGCAGAAGCAGCGCCAGCTGCTCGACGAGGCGATCGGCGAGCTGAACAACCATATGGACGTCGTTCGCCAACTGCTGGCCGAGCGCACCGCGCCTCAGGCAAGTGCTGCAAGCTAACCAGGCGACTTTGCTTTCTGAAACGACCCGGCGAGGGAGACCTCGCCGGGTCGTTTTGCGTTTGGGATCGGCGCGATTTCGTTGTCTCTTCGGATCGGCGATCCCGCCCCGCTGGACGTAACGATCACCCAAAAACGGCTGCGGCAAAAATTGACGTTTACGCAAACGTCAATTTTTGCTAATCGACGTTCGACAAGCGGTTCCCCGTCGCATACCGTCTGGCCGGAACCGGTTACATTTGCTGGAGGAAGAGCAATGCCGATATTCCGCGCGCCGGTCCAGGACACCCTTTTTGTGCTCAACGACGTGCTCGGCTATGAGCGCTACAGCAACCTTGCCGGCTTTTCCGATGCCAGCCCCGACGTGCTGGAGGCGATTCTCGCCGAGGGCGCCAAGCTCGCCGAAAACGTCATGCATCCGCTCAATCGCGTCGGCGACATGGAAGGCTGCGTCCGTAACGACGACGGCTCTGTCACCACGCCCAAGGGTTTCAAGGAAGCGTTCGACCAGTATCGCGAAGGCGGCTGGATGGGGCTTGCCGTGCCGGCTGAATTTGGCGGTCAGGGATTGCCTTACACGGTCCACTCGGCGGTCGGCGAATACATGTCGGCGGCCAACATGGCGCTGATGATGTATCCCGGCCTGACCCAGGGCGCGATCGCCGCAGTGCTGGTTCATGGCACCGACGAGCAAAAGGCCACGTGGCTGCCCAAGATGGTCGAGGGCGCCTGGACCGGGACCATGAACCTGACCGAGCCGCATTGTGGCACTGATCTCGGCCTGCTGCGCTCCAAGGCGGTGCCGAACGGCGACGGTTCCTACAAGATTTCGGGCCAGAAGATCTTCATCTCGGCCGGCGAGCACGACATGTCGGACAACATCATCCATCTGGTGCTGGCCCGCATCGAAGGCGCGCCGGAAGGCGTGAAGGGCATCTCGCTGTTCATCGTGCCGAAGTTCAACATCGACGCCTCGGGCAACCCCGGCACCCGCAACGCGGTCTCTTGCGGCTCGATCGAAGAGAAGATGGGCATCCATGGCAACTCGACCTGCGTCATGAACTATGACGAGGCGCATGGCTTCCTGCTCGGCGAGGCCAATGGCGGCCTGAAGGCGATGTTCACGATGATGAACGAGGCCCGTCTCGGCGTCGGCCTGCAGGGCCTTGCCGTCTCCGAAGTCGCCTACCAGAACGCCGTCGCCTACGCCAAGGACCGCATCCAGGGCCGTTCGCTGACCGGGCCGAAGGCGCCCGACAAGAAGGCCGATCCGATCATCGTCCACCCCGACATCCGCCGCAAGCTGATGACCATGAAGGCCTTCAACGAGGCCGGCCGGGCGCTGGTGCTGTGGACGGCGATCAACTCCGACGTCGCCCACCGCTCCGAGGACGACGCCGAGCGCCAGGCAGCCGACGACCACATGGGCCTGATGACGCCGGTGGTGAAGGGCGTGCTCACCGACAAGGGCTTCGAGCATGCGGTCATGGCGCAGCAGGTGTTCGGCGGTCACGGCTACATCGAAGAGCACGGCATGAGCCAGTTCGTGCGCGATGCCCGTATCGCCATGATCTATGAGGGCGCCAATGGCGTGCAGGCGCTCGACCTCGTCGGCCGCAAGCTCGGCCTCAATGGCGGCCGCGCCGTGCAGGCTTTCTTCAAGGATGTCGGCGAGTTCTGCGAGGCCAATCGCGGCGACGAGCAGATGGCGCCCTACACCAAGGCGCTGAAGAAGGGCCTGAATGATCTGCAGGCGGCGACCATGTGGCTGGTGCAGAACGGCATGAGCAATCCCGACAATGCGGGTGCGGCCTCGACCGACTACATGCATCTCTTCGGCCTTGTGGCGCTCGGCTACATGTGGGGCAGGATGGTCAAGACGGCTCAGGACAAGCTCGCGACAGGCGCCAACGGGTCAGCAGACTTCTACGAGACCAAGCTGGTGACCGGCCTTTATTTCATGGAGCGTGTCATGCCCGAAACCGCGGCGCATCTTGCGCGGCTTTCGACCGGTTCGGCAACGATGATGGCGCTTGCCGCGGAAGCGTTCTGATTGAGGCCGAGGTACCCCCTCCCCCTTGAGGGGAGGGTGGCCCGTAGGGCCGGGTGGGGTCATCGCGGCCATGCGCCAACGCCGGGCCTGGCGGGATAAGGTGGGAGGATTGGTGGAGTGCCCAGAACCCGCGTCAGCTTCGAAATGCGCCAGAAGGCGCGGTCGTTGCGCAACCATGCGACCAAGGCGGAAAATCTGCTCTGGTACGAATTGCGTGACCTGAAGGCCGGTGGGTTCAAGTTCAGACGGCAGGCCCCTATCGGTCCCTACATCGTCGATTTTGTCTGCCCGCTGTTGAAGCTTGTTGTGGAAGTTGATGGAGATACCCATGAGACCGACAGCGGCAAGCGGCACGATGCAAATCGAGACGCGTATCTGAAATCTCTCGGCTACAAGGTCCTCAGGATTGATGAGCCAGATGTAGTGAACAGTGCTTGGCACGTCGCGCAAATGGTGAGGGAAAAGGCCAGTAGACTGGTCGGCGACCCCACCCGACCGCTTCGCGGCCACCCTCCCCTCAAGGGGGAGGGGGATGTCGGCGCCGTTGCCGCAAAAAATGGATCGGAAGCATGACCAATCCTGCTGAAATTCTCGGACTCCCCAAACCCGCCTGGGCGGCGGACGACGTGGCGATGCTCTACGACATGGCGCACCGCTTCATGTCCGAGGAAATCCTGCCGCACTACGACGCGTTCGAGAAGAACGAGATGGTCGACCGCGCGAGCTGGGAGAAAGCGGGCGCTGCCGGCCTGCTCTGCGCTTCGATGCCCGAGGAATATGGCGGCTCGGGCGGCACCTTCGCCCATGAAAGCGCGATCATCGAGGCGATCGGCCATGTCGGCGTCGATGGCTTCGGCATTGCCCTGCACAATTCGATCGTCGCCCCCTACATCCTGCACTATGGCTCGGAAGAGCAGAAGAAGAAGTGGCTGCCGAAGATGGCGACCGGCGAGCTGATCGGCGCCATCGCCATGACCGAGCCGGGTGCCGGCTCCGACCTGCAGGGCGTCAAGACGCGCGCCGAGAAGGACGGCAACCAGTACCGCATCAATGGTTCCAAGACCTTCATCACCAACGGCCAGCATGCCAATCTGATCATCGTCGTTACCAAGACCGACCCGGCCAAGGGTGCCAAGGGCACGTCGCTGATCGTTGTCGAGACCGATGAGGTCGATGGCTTCGAGCGTGGCCGCAACCTCGACAAGATCGGGCTGAAGGCCAACGACACTTCGGAGCTGTTTTTCAACGACGTGCGCGTGCCGACCTCCAACCTGCTCGGGCAGGAAGAGGGGCAGGGCTTCGTCCAGCTGATGCAGCAGCTGCCGCAGGAGCGGCTGCAGATCGGCACCGGCGCCATCGCCATGATCGAGCGCGCGCTGGCCGAGACCATCGACTACGTCAAGGATCGCAAGGCCTTCGGCAAGGCGATCCTCGATTTCCAGAACACTCAGTTCAAGCTGGCCGAGCTCAAGACCGAGGCGACCATCGGGCGCGTCTTCTACAACGATTGCGTCGCGCGTCATATTTCCGGCGGGCTCGATCCGGTAACTGCGTCGATGGCCAAGTATTGGCTGTCGGACCTGCAGTGCAAGATCGTCGACGAATGCCTGCAATTGTTCGGCGGCTATGGCTACATGAATGAATACCCGATCGCCCGCATGTATCGCGATGCCCGCGTGCAGCGCATCTATGGCGGTACCAACGAGATCATGAAGTTGCTGATCGCGCGCTCGCTCTGAGCCGCCGGTCCGGAAACCAAGGAGCAGAAAAATGGCTGACGCTTTTGTCTATGACGCCGTGCGCACGCCGCGCGGCAAGGGCAAGAAGGATGGATCGCTGCATGAAGTGCCGGCGGTGCGCCTCGGCGCCAAGGTGCTGGAAGCGCTGCGTGACCGCAACGGGCTCGACACCGCACAGGTCGACGACATCATCTTCGGCTGCGTCGATCCTGTCGGCGAAGCGGGCTCGGTGATCCCGCGCTCGGCCGCCTTTGAAGCCGGCTACGACAACAAGGCGCCGGGCATGCAGATCTCGCGCTTCTGCGCGTCGGGTCTCGACGCCATCAATTTCGGCGCTGCCAAGATCGCCCAGGGCGCCGACGAGATCGTCATTGCCGGCGGCGTGGAATCGATGTCGCGCGTCGGCATGGGCATGTCGGGCGGTGCCTGGTTCATGGATCCCTCGGTTGGCATTCCGGCCTGGTTCATGCCGCAGGGCGTTTCCGCCGACCTGATCGCCACCAAGTACGGCTTTTCCCGCGACGACGTCGACGGCTACGCGGTCGAGAGCCAGAAGCGCGCCGCCAGGGCCTGGGAGAAGGGCTACTTCAAGAAGTCGGTGGTGCCGGTCAAGGACCAGAACGGCCTGACCATCCTCGACCATGACGAGCACATGCGCCCGACCACCGACATGCAGTCGCTGGGCCAGCTCAACCCGTCCTTCGTCATCCCCGGCGAGATGGGCGGCTTCGACGCGATTGCCGTCCAGCGCTATCCCGAGTTGGAAGAAATCAACCACGTCCACCATGCCGGCAACTCGTCCGGTATCGTCGACGGTGCCGCCGCCGTGCTGCTCGGCTCGAAGAAGGCCGGCAAGACGCTTGGTCTCAAGCCGCGCGCCCGCATCCGCGCCTTCTCCAACATCGGCTCCGAGCCGGCGATGATGCTGACCGGCCCGGTCGACGTCACCGAGAAGCTGCTGAAACGCGCCAAGATGAAGCTGTCGGACATCGACCTGTTCGAGCTGAACGAAGCCTTCGCCTCGGTCGTGCTGCGCTACATGCAGGCTTTCGAGATCCCGCACGACAGGATCAACGTCAACGGCGGCGCGATCGCCATGGGCCACCCGCTGGGCGCCACCGGTGCGATGATCTTCGGCACCGTGCTCGACGAGCTCGAGCGCCGCGATCTGAACACCGCTCTCGTGACGCTGTGCATCGGCGCCGGCATGGGCACCGCAACGATCATCGAACGCGTTTGATTTCGGCCGGAAGGAGACAGACATGACCTACACCAACTTCACGGTCGAAACCGATGCCGATGGCATTGCGCTCGTCACCTGGAACATGCCCGACCGCTCGATGAACGTCTTCACCGAGGAGGTGATGAACGAGCTCGACAAGATCATCGACCAAGTCGTTGCCGACGCCGGCATCAAGGGCGCCGTCATCACCTCCGGCAAGGAGACTTTCTCGGGCGGTGCCGACCTCACGATGCTGCAGAAAATGCTGAAGCTCTACGCCAAGGAAAAGGCCAAGGACCCGGAAAAGGCGGCGAAGCTTTTGTTCGACAATGCCGGCCGCATGGGCGCGTTGTGGCGCAAGCTCGAGATCTCTGGAAAACCGTGGGTTTCGGCGATCAACGGCACCTGCATGGGCGGCGCCTTCGAGCTGTCGCTGGCCTGCCACGGCCGTGTCGCGGCGGACTCCGACAAGGTCAAGATGGCCCTGCCGGAAGTGAAGGTCGGCATCTTCCCGGGCGCCGGCGGCACCCAGCGCGTGCCCAGGCTCGCTGATCCGCAGTCGGCCCTGCAGATGCTGACCTCGGGCCAGACGCTGTCGCCGCAGAAGGCGAAGGGCATGGGCCTGATCCACGAGATCGCCGAGCCGAAGAAGCTGATCGAGACCGCCAAGGCGATGATCAGGAACGGCCTGAAGCCGGTCCAGCCGTGGGACGAGAAGGGCTTCAAGTTGCCGGGCGGTCCCGTCTATTCGGCGGCGGGCGCCAACCTCTGGCCGCCGGCAATCGCCATCCTGCGCCGGGAGACCTATGGCAACTATCCGGCCGCGACCGCGATCCTGAAATGCGTCTATGAAGGCCTGCTGGTGCCGTTCGACACCGGCCTGCGCATCGAGCAGCGCTACTTCACCGAGATCATGCAGACCAAGGAAGCGGCGGCGATGATCCGCTCGCTGTTCGTGTCGCTGCAGGAGTTGAACAAGGGCGCCCGCCGCCCCGAGGGCATCGCCGACACCAAGTTCAAGAAGATCGGCATCATCGGTGCCGGCTTCATGGGCGCGGGCATCGCCTATGTCACGGCCAAGGCAGGTATCCCAGTGGTGCTTGTCGACCGCGACCAGGAGGCGGCCGACAAGGGCAAGGCGCATTCCGACAGCCTGATCTCCGACCAGGTCAAGAAGGGCCGCGCCAAGGCCGAGGATCGCGAGAAGCTTCTGTCGCTGATCACGCCTTCCGCAGACTATGCCGATCTCGCCGGCTGCGACCTCGTGGTCGAGGCGGTATTCGAGGATTCGGAAGTCAAGAAAGCCACGACCGAGAAGGCGGAAGCCGTGATCAAGTCGTCGGCGGTGTTTGCCTCCAACACCTCGACCATCCCGATCACCTCGCTGGCCAAGAACTCGGCCAGGCCGAAGAACTTCATTGGCATCCACTTCTTCTCGCCGGTCGACAAGATGATGCTGGTCGAGATCATCATGGGCAAGAAGACGGGCGACAAGGCGCTTGCGGTTGCGATGGATTTCGTCCGTGCCATCAAGAAGACGCCGATCGTCGTCAACGACACGCGCGGCTTCTACGTCAACCGCTGCGTGCTGCGCTACATGTCGGAAGCCTTCAAGATGCTGATCGAAGGCGTGCCGGCGGCGATGATCGAAAACGCCGCCAAGGCTGCCGGGATGCCGGTCGGCCCGCTGGCGCTGACCGACGAGACGGCGGTCGACCTCGCCCAGAAGATCATGAAGCAGACCATCAGGGACCTCGGCGAAAAAGCCGTTGATCCGCGCCAGATGGCGCTGATCAACACCATGGTCGATACCCATGGCCGCCTCGGCCGCAAGAACACCAAGGGCTTCTACGACTATCCGGCAAAGCCCGCCAAGAAGAAGCTGTGGCCCGGCCTCAAGGACCTCTATCCGCAGCTCGCCCCCGAGAAGGTTGACGTCGAGGAACTCAAGCTGCGCCTGCTTTCGGTCATCGCGCTCGAAGCAGCACGCGTGATGGAAGAAGGCATCGTCACCGACCCGCGCGAAGCGGATGTCGGCTCGATCCTCGCCTTCGGCTTCGCGCCCTACACGGGCGGTGCGCTGTCCTACATCGACGGCATCGGCGCCAAGAAGTTCGTCAAGATCGCCAAGGACCTGCAGAAGAAATACGGTGCCGAGTTCAAGGCCCCGAAACTTCTCATCGAGATGGCCGAGAAGGGCGAGAGCTTCTACCAGCGCTTCGATCCCTACGCCAAGGCCGAGGAAAAGAAGGCGGCCTGACGCAGCATGTACGTCTGGGCAAGACTGGCACGCATGGCCGCGACGGCATCCCGTCGCGGCCCTTACCGTTTTGGCGATGAGGGCCGGCTGTCGTTCCGCTGTCTGCCGACCGACATCGACTTCAACATGCATCTCAACAATGCGCGCTACATGATGCTGGCCGATGTCGGCCGCATCGACATCTTCATGCGCTCGGGCCTGATCGAGCTCGCCCGCAAGCGCGGCTGGGCGCCGATGCTCGGTGGGCTGCAGACGGTGTTCGTGCGCGAGATCAGGCTGTGGCGCAGCTTCGAGGTGGTGTCCTCGATCGAAACCTGGAGCGGTTCCGAAGTCATCGGCAAGCACCGCTTCGTGCTCGACAACGGCGAGACGGCGGCCCTTATCATGACTAGTGCCGGGGTCTATGACCGCGGCAATAGGCGCTTCGTGCAGATCGACGATCTTGTCGCCGAGCTGGGCTACGACGGAGCAGCGCCGCGCGACGTGAGCGAGGAAGAGCGGATATTCATCGCTTCGCACAAGGGGTTGAGGACGTTGGCGAAGTTCGAGCGCTGACGCCTGTTCTGATGGGCTGATCGTTGTCTGTTTGCCTGCTTTGCCGGTGGACAATTGCAACCGGCGTGGTTAAATGCCGAAAGGTATTTTTTCCTGTCTTGAGGGGGCGCCATGCTCTCGCACGAACGTGTCTGGGCCGCGATCGATGCTCTCGCCGAGCGTTATTCGCTTTCGGCGTCGGGCCTCGCCAAGAAGGCCGGGCTCGACTCGACCGCGTTCAACAAATCCAAGCGCCAGTCCGTCGACGGCAGGCCGCGCTGGCCCTCGACGGAGTCGCTCGCCAAGATCATCGACGCCACCAATTCCTCGCTCGAGGAGTTTTTGGGTTTCGTCGAGCCGGTGAAGGCTACCGGCAAGGCGAGGGGCCGCGAACAGGCGGCGGGCGTGCCGCTGCTCGGCTTCGCCCAGGCGGGCGCGGGCGGCTTCTTCGACGATGCCGGCTTTCCTGCCGGCCAGGGTTGGGAGTTGATCGAACTTCCTGCGCGCGCCACCGACAACTCCTACGCGCTCGAAGTGCAGGGCGACTCGATGCTGCCGCTCTACCGCAACGGCGACGTGCTGATCGTCGAGCCCGGTGCTGCCGTGCGCAAGGGCGACCGCGTCGTGGTCAAGACGATCTCGGGCGAAGTCATGGCCAAGGTGCTGGAGCGGCAGACGCAAGGCGTGATCGAACTGCTTTCGCTGAACCCCGAGCACCCCAACAGGCGTTTCCAGACGGCCGAGGTCGAGTGGGTGGCCCGCATCGTCTGGGCGAGCCAGTAGGGATCCATGCGCCCCGCAGCCATAGCCATCGCCGCCGCCGGTTTCGGCATCGCCACCTTGCTCGTCTCGCTGGGCGGGCAGAGGCTGGCCGCCATCGAGGCGCCGTCCGTCGACGTCATCGACGAGGCCGACATCCAGCAGGGACTTCCGTCTGAAGATGAAGGTGAGGCGCTTCCACCTGAAGACGGCAATACGGCTGCCGTTGCGCCGTCCGCGCCGCAGGCCGAGCCTGAAGCCCTCTCGCGCGCCGTGGCGCCAGATGAAATCGTGCCGCCAGCGCTTGAGCAGGGCGGGCTGGTGCGCGAGGCGCCGCGGGCGCCGTTGAGCGAATTGAGCCTGGCCCTGCCGCCGAAGCCGAAGATGCCCGACGACTGGGACGGCACGACATTGTTCCGGCCGGTCGCCTCTGCCGCCGGCCTGATCGAGGCCAAGGGTTTCAGCGTGGCGATATCGGGCGTGACGGCTGTCGAAACGAGCGAGAAATGTTCGTTCGAGGGCAAGGAGTGGAACTGCGGCGTGCGTGCCCGCACGGCGTTCCGCAGTTTCCTGCGCTCGCGTGCGGTGGTCTGCGATGTGCCGCCCGATGCCGAGCGCGGCGTGATCGTCGCCAGGTGCCGCGTCGGCAAGCAGGATGTCGGCGAATGGCTGGTGGCCAATGGCTGGGTCAGGGCGGACGCCAACGGCCCCTATGCCGAGGCCGGCGCCAAGGCCGAGGCGGAGAAGAAGGGCATTTTCGGGGCGGCACCCGAGCGCATCGAAATGACGCTGTCGCCGAGCGGAACCAGCCTGCCCGAGGTCGAGGCGCCGCCTGCGACGGAGCCGGATACCAATAGCTCGCCGCAATGAATAAGGCCGGCTGCGACAGCCGGCCTTATTTCGATCTTACGCTGCCAGCTTGCCTTCCAGCGCGCTGCGGATCAGCGCCCGGGTCTCGGCGATGCCGTAAAGCGCTGCGAAGGAGCCGAAGCGCGGGCCGCGCTCCTGGCCGATCAGAACCTGGTAGATCATCTGGAAGAAGGCGCCGGATACGCCGGGGCCGCCTTCCGGGCTCTGCTTGGTGTGGTCCTGGTAGCGCTCGATCTGGCGGGCGACATTGAGCGAGGCGTTCTGGATGGCTTCACCGTCGGCACCAGCCGGCAGCGCGCTGAGCGCCTTCTCCAGCGCTTCCAGTGCCGCACGTTCGACGTCGTCGGCCGCCCTGAAGGTCTTCGTCGGCTTCACGAAATCGTCGAAGTAACGGACGGCATAGCCGGTCAGCTTGTCGAGTTCCGGATGCGTCTCAGGCGTCACGCCGGGCGCATGGCGCGAGATGAAGCCCCACAACACGCCCTTGTCGTGCGCGTTGGAGGCGCTGACGAGGTTGAGCAGCATCGAGAACGGCACCGGCATGTCGACGACGGGCGGATTGCCCGAATGCATGTGCCAGACCGGATTGCCCAGGCGTTCCTTCCATGCCTGCCGGGGATAGGCGGAGAGGAAGCTGTAGTACTCGTCCACCGCCTTCGGGATGACGTCGAAATAGAGCTTCTTGGCCTGGCGCGGCCGCTGGTACATGTAGAGGCCGAGGCTTTCGGTCGGCGCGTAGGTCAGCCATTCGTCAATGGTCAGCCCGTTGCCCTTCGACTTGGAGATCTTCTGGCCGTTCTCGTCGAGGAACAGCTCGTAGACGAAATGCTCCGGCGCCCGCCCGCCGAGCAGGTTGCAGATGCGGTCGTAGATCACCGCATTGGTCTGGTGATCCTTGCCGAACATCTCGAAATCGACGTTGAGGGCTGCCCAGCGCATGCCGAAATCCGGCTTCCACTGCAGCTTGACCTTGCCGCCGGTGACCGACAGCGTGGTTTCGGTGCCTTCGTCGTCGAAGGTGATCGTGCCGGCCTTGGCGTCGACGTGCTTCATCGGCACGTAGAGCACGCGGCCGCTCTTGGGCGAAATCGGCAGGAACGGACTGTAGGTCGCCTGGCGCTCCTCGCCGAGCGTTGGCAGCATCACGGCCATGATCTGGTCGTAGCGCTCGGCGGCCCGCAGCAGCATCGCGTCGAACTTGCCTGCCCTGTAATACTCGGTCGCGCTGGCGAACTCGTAGTCGAAGCCGAAGGTGTCCAGGAAGCGGCGCAGCATCGCGTTGTTGTGATCGCCGAAGCTGGCATAGTCGCCGCCGAACGGGTTGGGCACGGCAGTCAGCGGCTTGTGCAGGTGCGGCTCGAGGAAGGCGCGGTCCGGCACGTTCTCCGGGATCTTGCGCATGCCGTCCATGTCGTCGGAGAAGCACAGGAGCCTGGTCTTGACCTTGTTTTCGGTCAGCACATGAAAGGCATGGCGTACCATCGTGGTGCGCGCTACCTCGCCGAACGTGCCGATATGCGGCAGGCCCGAAGGGCCGTAGCCGGTCTCGAACAGGACGGTCTCGGGAAGGCCGGTTTTCTTGTAGCGCTCGACGATTTTCTTGGCTTCCTCGAACGGCCAGGCTTTGCTTTCGGCAGCCGCCGCGAGGATTTCCGGGTTGAGATCTATTGAGTTTGATCTCGTCATGTCGAGAGCCCTTTTTATTTGGGCGGAAATTCCGCCGAAGACGGCCATGCTCTATGCGTGCATGCCGCGGGCGTCAACGATTCCGCCCATTTTTCGTTGCGGGAGGGCCGCGGCGTTCCTAAGTTCTGGTGGCATTCAACCCCGTTCTGGAGAATTTCATGCCCATGCCGACCGCCCACGAGGCGCTGATCTACCTGATGGTCGTCACCTCCGCATCGGACCGCGACATGACCGATGTCGAGCTGGCGCGGATCGGCGAGGTGGTCAGGACATGGCCGATCTTCCTGGATTTCGACGCCAAGCGCCTGATTGCGGTGGCGCAGGATTGCCAGATGATGCTGCATGCCGACAACGGCCTCGACGATATCCTCGACACTGCAAGGCGGGTGATCCCCGAACGGCTGCACGAGACCGCCTATGCGGCCGCCTTCGAGGTTGCCTCGGTCGATCTCGAGATGCGCATGGAGGAGGTGCGCGTGCTGCAGCTTTTGCGCAAGCACCTCAGCGTCGACGCCCTGACGCTTGCAGCGATCGAACGCGCCACCAAGGCGCGCCATCGCACGCTGACCTGACGGCGTCAGCTAAAAGAAGCTGACCGGGAAATACCTGAGATAGAGTTCGGCGAAGGTGCCCTTGGCCGAGATCTCGTGCAGCGCGTAGTCGAAGGCGGTCGCAAGGGCCGCGTTGTCCGGCTTGGCAGCGATCGCCAGGCCGGTGCCGAGATATTCCGGCGCCAGGTAAGGACCGCCGGCAAAGCGGCAGCAGCCGGCGGCATCCGTGCCGGCAAGCCAGAACGACAGGCGCATGCCGTCGCCAAAGACAGCATCCAGCTTGCCGTCCTTGAGGTCGGCATTGAGCCAATCCGGCTTGGTGTAGGTCACAACCTTCACACTGCCGAAATAGTCGCGGAGCACGCGCTCATGCGCCGAGCCGGCAAGCACGCCGACGCGCTTGCCCTGCAGCTTGTCGACCAGCGGCTCGCTGACGGCTTGCGCCTTGCGCATGATGAAGCGCGCCGGGAACTGGAGATAGGGCCGCGAGAAGGCGTATTTCTCCCGCGTCGCCGCGGTCGCCGGCACACCGGCGATGATGGCCTCGCCTTCGCCCGAATTCAGCGCGCCGTCGAGTTCGGCCCAGGGCAGGGCCTGGATCTGGCATTTCTCGGCAATGCCGAGTTCGGCGCAGACCGCGCGAGCGAGGTCGATATGGAACCCCGACAGCCTGCCGCTCTTGTCGATGAAATTGAAGGGCGGAAAATCGGTCGTGGTCAGGAAACGCAGCCGTGGCAGCGTCGACAGGTCGGGCTTCTGCAGGCGCTCCTTGCTGTCCCACAACACCGGCACTTGCGGTTCGGCTGCCTTGGCCGGGCCAAGCAATGCTGCGAGCGAAAACGCGAACGCAAGCAACTGCGGTGCGGGTTTCATGAGTGCGCTCCGGCCCTGGCTGACGCGTCGCTCCTGCAAGCGACGATGTGGTTCGACGTCTCTCACAGAGCGTTTCCGCATCCGGATGGATGCGCTGGACTCTGAATGGTTGGCAAGAGCTTTAGCGCGTGAAGGCGGCCAGGAAAAGCAATTGTGCAGCAGCGCAATCCGAAGCAGCTGAATTTCGCAAGAGATATATCATGATATATTGACCGAGGAGAGTCTCACCCGTTTGGAGCATAGCGTCCGGGGTGGCGATATGCATTATTGCCGCGGGGTTAGTTGCAGCACTGGGGATGTTGCAATGAGACTGGACCGGTCGCCGCGGGGGGGATGCACGCGAACGTGCAGGCTGCGTCAAGCAGTCGGTGCGGCATGGTTCGATGACTATCGAAGTATCCAAATTTGCGGCTCGCAGGCCGTGGGTGCGTGATGGTTGCGACGGACTCCAGTCACGCAGCCATCCGCCCCTCTTTTTCTGTCGGCTCTCCCGAACAGACTTTCCTTACAGAAGCCAACGACAACAGCCACGGTGTCTACGAACTTGCGCTGGCGAACTTGCCGGAGTTGCAGCCAGCACTTGATCGGCTCGGACTTCCGCTCGCAAAACGCCTCGCATTCGCTTCGCGCGCGGCCTTCCATGGCACGACCTTCCAGACGGAATTGCTGGCATCCGGCGAGGTCCCGGAGCAGGCCTTTTTTGCGGCGATGGCCGACGAGATCGGGATCCAATGCCTGACCTCGATCGATCCGCAACGGCTGCTGATGACCGACGAGGCCTGTTGGGCGCAATTCCACCGCACCGGCCGGGCAATATTTGCCAGACTGTGCGAGGCACCGGGACGCCACACGGGGATTGTTGCGCCGGACCAGGCGGGCTGGCGCCTGCTGAAGCAGCGCTGCCAAGCCAGCCCGGATCTCCGGATGCGCATCAAGGTGGCGGCACCATCGCTACTGCGGGAAGCCTTGCTGGAGCGCTCTCGCCCGATGCTGACGCGATTTGCGGTGGGCAATCTCCACGACAACAGGCCCGACTGTTCGGCACGCAACGTGTTCTGGCCGTGGCAGACCTACAGCCTCGGCATGCTGACGGTGTTGTTGCCTTTCGCCGTCGCCACCGTGCCGATGCTGGCACTTTTTGCCCTGCACCTGTTGCTGGTTTCCTTTTTCATCGCCTGCTCCGCATTGCGCGCCATCGCCGCGATCGCGCGTCCGCCCGTTGTGCAGATGCCGATCTCGCTGCCGCTTTCGCCCGACCTGCCGGTTTATTCGGTGCTGGTTGCACTCTACCGCGAGGCCGACGTGGTGCCCGACCTGCTCGTCGGGCTCGGCATGCTGCAGTGGCCGCGCAGCAAGATCGAGATCAAGCTGGTGTGCGAGGCGGACGATACCGAGACCATCGCGGCGATCAGGGCCCACTCTTTGCGCGCCTGCATCGAAGTCGTGCTGGTGCCGCCATCGCTGCCACGCACCAAGCCCAAGGCCCTGTCCTATGCCCTGCCGCTGGCGCGCGGTGAACTGGTCGTGCTCTACGACGCCGAAGACAGGCCTCACCCGATGCAGCTCGCCGAGGCCTGGCGGCGCTTCGAGGCATCCGGCCGCGAACTGGCGTGCCTGCAGGCGCCGCTCGAAATCGCAAACCGGCGTGCCGGCCTGATCGCCAACATGTTCGGTTTCGAATATGCGGCGCTGTTTCGCGGCCTTCTGCCCTGGCTCGCCCACAACCGGATCATGCTGCCGCTGGGCGGCACGTCGAACCACTTCCGTCGCGAAGTGCTCGACGAGGTCGGTGGCTGGGACCCCTACAACGTCACCGAGGACGCCGACCTTGCGCTGCGTCTGGCCCGCCATGGCTACCGCTGCGAGACGCTGTCCTGCGCGACCCGCGAGGATGGCCCCGAGGACCTTGTCGCGTGGCACAATCAGCGCGTCCGCTGGTTCAAGGGCTGGATACAGACCTGGCTGGTGCATATGCGCGAGCCAAGCGCCTTGGCCTCTGAACTGCCGCTCGTTTCTTTCGTCGTCACGCAGATCTTGTTTGCCGGCATGGTGCTGTCGTCGCTGCTGCATCTGGTGCTGATCGCGATGCTGCTGGGCCTGGCCGTACAGGTGCTGTTCGACGTGCCGATGAGCCTGTGGCAGTCCTATCTCGTCGCCTTCGACGTCATCAGCATCCTGCTCGGCTATGGCGCCTTCCTGTTCCTCGGCTGGCTGGTGCTCAAGCCCAGGGACCGGCGCGGCTTCTGGAAGCTGTGCCTGTTCACGCCGGTCTATTGGACGATGCTGTCATGGGCGGCATGGTGTGCGCTCTACGAGCTCTGGCGGCGTCCGCACCATTGGGCGAAGACGCCGCATCGCAAGGCTCGGGCGTTCTGAGCTTCAATCCTTCAGGAATTTCAGGCCCTCGGCGATGATCTTGCCGTCGGGCCGGCCGACCTCGTCGAGGTCGCGGCCGTCATAGGCCAGCGCACGCAGGATGTGGCGGATGACGGCGATCCGTCCGCGCCGCTTGTCATTGGCCTGCACGACAATCCATGGCGCGTGTTTGGTGTGGGTCTTGTCGACCATCAGTTCGATCGCCCTGGTGTAGTCGTCCCATTTGCTGATGCCGGCGATGTCCATCGGCGAGAACTTCCAGCCTTTCAGCGCACTGTGGCGCCTGTCGTGGAAGCGCTTGAGCTGCATCTCCTGGCTGATGTCGAGCCAGAACTTGAAGAAGTGGATGCCTTCGTTGACGATCATCTGTTCGAAATGGGGCGTCTCGTCGAGAAACTGCCGGTGCTGTTCGGGGGTGCAGAAACCCATCACCGGCTCGACGCCCGCCCGGTTGTACCAGGAGCGGTCGAAGGTGACGAATTCGCCGGCCGTCGGGAACTGTGCGACATAGCGCTGGAAGTACCATTGGCCGCGTTCGGTCTCGGTGGGCTTTGTCAGCGCGACGTTGCGCGCCGTGCGCGGGTTCATGTATTCGCGCACCGCAGAGATGGTGCCGCCCTTGCCGGCCGCGTCGCGCCCCTCGAACAACACCAGCACGCGCTTGCCGGTGGCCTGCAGCCAGGCCTGCAGCTTGACCAGTTCGACCTGCAAATGCTCGAGCGTCTGCTCGTATTCCTTTTGCGGCAGCTTGTCGTCGTAGGGGTAGTTCCCTGATTTAAGCGCCTTCTTGTCGATCCAGTCGGGAAGGTTGGGGTCGTTGATGTCGAAGGTGCGCTCGTCCTTGCCGATCTTGATCTCGACCGGGCCGGCTTTCGGTGCCGCATCCGCGGTCGGAGCCGCATGGCCGGCTTCGGCCTTCTTGCTTTCCTTGTCTTTTTTCATGGTCACGGCACCTTTCCAGCTTGGCAAGTCATGCTATTGGGTGGCTAGGAAGCGGTCCAGAGGCTTCTTGAGGGCGCGCGTCGCCGCGGAAAAGTTCGTATGGCTGAGACCAGCACCCAGACGAGGACAAGGCGCACGGCGAAGCTCACCGCCGGTCGGCTCTACCAGAACCGCTGGATGCTTGCCGCGGCGATCCTTGCCGTCCTTGCCGTCCGCCTTTTTGGGGGAGCCTCGGGTGGGTTCACTGCCGCAACTATCGTCGCGCTCGTGCTGGTCGCGCTCATAGCACCGCGCACCCCGGCTGCCCGTCGCATGGCTGAAGCGAGCGCCCGCGTCGAACGCTCGCCGCTCGACAGGCTGTCGGGCGAAAAACTCGCCGCGGCGGTCGCCGAGCCGCTGATCATCTTCGGCCGCGACGGCACCGTGGTCCACGCCAACGAGGCGGCTGAAACCGCCTTCGGCGCCATCAGGCCCCCACTGCCCGTGCTGCTGAAATTCCGCGCTCCCGAGATGCAGGCGCTGATCGAGGCGGTACTTGGCGGCGAGGGAACGGCGCAGACGGCCGACTATGTCGAGCGGGTGCCGTTCGAGCGCGTCTATCGCGTCACGGCTTCGGCGGTTGGCCGCGGTACCGGCCTTTTCGTGCTTGCCTTCAAGGATCAGAGCGAGGCGCGCCGGATCGACCGCATGCGCGCCGACTTCATCGCCAATGCCAGCCATGAACTGCGCACGCCGCTGGCCTCCATCGCCGGTTTCGTCGAGACGCTGCGCGGACCGGCCCGCAACGATCCCAACGCACGCGACCAGTTCCTGCAGATCATGCAGAACCAGACCGGGCGCATGGCGCGCCTGATCGACGATTTGCTTTCGCTGTCGCGGCTGGAAATGAAGCCCTATCTCAAGCCCGGTGTGCGCGTCGACCTGCGCCAGACAGTCGAGGCGGTCATCGACTCGCTTGCGCCCCTGGCAGCCGGGACCGGCGTGGTGATCGAACGCGATTTCGCCGAAGATATGCTCGAGGTTCACGGCGATCGCGACGAGCTGTTCCAGGTGTTCCAGAACCTTCTGGAAAATGCCTGCAAATATGGCCAGTCGGGTGGTCGTGTGGTGGTGTCGATGAAGCGGTTGGCGGAAGGAACGCAGCCGGAGATCGAGGTGACGGTTCGCGATTTCGGCCCCGGCATCCCCGACGAGCATATTCCGCGCGTGACCGAGCGCTTCTATCGGGTCGACGTCGAGACGAGCCGCGCCCACAAAGGCACGGGGCTGGGTCTCTCGATCGTCAAGCATATCCTGACCAGGCATGGCGCGCGCCTGTCGATCCGCTCGAAGCTGGGCGAGGGCTCGGCCTTCACCGTCCATTTCCCCGTCGCCTGACTGCGATCTGCCCGCTTCCTGCAGGCCCTGCGGCAACTCGCAAGTTGCGATCCTTGCCCATTTCTTTTTTCCGTCATGTCGTTAGCCTATGAGTGCGGATTCAGGATCACGATTCCGCGCACATTCCAGGAAGTTCGCCGATGCTTACGCAACACACTGTCCGGGCCTATGACGAAGAACTGCAATTTCTGGCGAGGAAAATTGCTGCAATGGGCGGGCAGGCCGAGCGCATGGTCGATCAGGCGATCAATGCGCTCGTCAATGCCGACCACACCCTGGCCCAGAAGGTCGTCCAGGACGATCTGCTGCTCGACGAGGCCGAGCGCGAGATCGACGACAAGGCGATCCTGGTCATCGCCCGGCGCCAGCCGATGGCGACCGACCTGCGCGAGATCATCGGCGCGATCCGCATCTCGGCCGATCTCGAACGCGTCGGCGACCTCGGCAAGAACATCGCCAAGCGTGTGGCAGCGGTGGCCGAGGGCCGGCAACCGAACAGCCTGTTCCGCGGCCTGGAGGCGCTGGCCGAACTGGCGCTGACCCAGCTCAAGGACGTGCTCGACGTCTACGCGTCGCGCTCGGTCGAGCGCATTGGCATTGTGCGCGACCGCGACGAACAGATCGACGCCATGTACACCTCGCTGTTCCGCGAGCTTCTGACCTACATGATGGAAGATCCGCGCAACATCACGCCCTGCACGCACCTTCTGTTCGTGGCCAAGAACATCGAGCGCATCGGCGATCATGCCACCAACATCGCCGAGACGATCTACTACATCGTCACCGGCGACCAGATGCCGCCGGAACGGCCCAAGGAAGACAGGAGCCACGGCGTGACGCTCACCGACGATGGCAAGTCCGGCTGAGGCAGGCCCTTCTTCCCGGCGTGCGGAAGGTCTAGACTAGGAACGTGATCAGGCGGCCTCGCAGGGGTGCAGCATGACCGAATTTGCCAGGAAGTTCGACAAGAGCGCTGAACTGGAGGACGGGGTTGTCGCCTCCAGCGTCTATCTTGGCGGGCGCCGCATTGCCGACATCGCCATCGAGGAAGCCGGCGACTGGGCAGCAAGGGAAGGGCACGTCGTCTGGATCGGCCTGCTTGAGCCCAGCCGAGAGCTGCTGTTGCGGGTCCAGCAGCAGTTCCATCTCCACGACCTCGCGATCGAAGACGCCGAGCACCCGCACCAGCGGCCGAAGATCGAGCAGTATGGCGATGCGCTGTTCATCGTCGCGCGCACGGCACAGTTGGTCGAGGGGCGGGTGAATTTCGGCGAAACGCACATGTTTGTCGGCAAGGGCTACATCGTCAGCGTTCGCCACGGCGTCTCGACCTCATATGCCGCCGTGCGCCAGCACTGGGAGAGTTGCCCCAGTGCGCTCGCCAAGGGCGAGGACTTCATCCTCTATGCCATCCTCGACTTCATCGTCGACAACTACATGCCGGTGCTCGAGCAGATCGAGGAAGAGGTCGACCGCATCGAGGACGGCGTCTTGGCGCGGCCGATGACATCAAAGGACATCGAGCGGCTCTACATGCTGCGCCGCGACCTCTTGCGCCTGCGCAATGCCGCCGGGCCGCTGGTCGAGGTCTGCCGCAGGCTCACCAGCGCCGACCTGCCGCAGTTGCGCCCGGCCATGCATCCGCTGTTTCGGGACGTCACCGATCACATCCGCACCGTGCTGGAGAAGGTCGACAATTTGCGCGAGGTGCTGGCCTTCGCCTTCGAGGCGAGCCTTCTCGTCGGCCAGAGCCAGGAAACGGCGATTGCCAAGAAGCTCGCCTCCTGGGCGGCCATCCTCGCCGTTCCGACCGCTCTTGCCGGCATCTACGGCATGAACTTCGCCGACATGCCGGAGTTGCAGTTCAGTTACGGCTATCCCACCGTGCTTGTCGCCATCGCAACGATCTGCTCGGTGCTCTATTGGCGCTTCAAGAAGAACGGTTGGCTGTGAAAGAAGAGCGAATAGCGAATAGGGAGTAGCGAATAGAAAAAGGGCCTCGGGTCGCCTTGACGCCCCGAAGCCCTGAAACTTGTTCTATTCGCTATTCGCTATTCGCTATTCGCTCACCGCGACCGGCGGCGCTCGGAAGCCGGCTGGAAGGCGATCTTCGAGTGATAGCCGCAATAGGGGCCGCTCTCGCCGGCTTCGTTGCCGCAGAAGTTGAAGTCTTCGCTCAGCGGGTCGCCGTTCGGCCACTTGCAGGTACGCTCGTTGAGCTGCACCAGCTGGAGCCGGCGCGAAATCGGCACGACGACGTTTTCCACCGGGCGGAGATAATGGCGGGCAACCGGCTCGACGTCGAACTGCGCCTGCAGCGCGGTGGCGCCGATGCTGGCGGTGACCGTGCGTGTCACGGTTGCGGTGCGCTGCACCGTCTTGGTCGCGGTGGTCGCCGTGGTCGTCTTCTTCTGGCGCGCCGGGGCTGCCGTCGCGCGGCCGCGGCTCGACAGTTTCAGCCGGTGAACCTTGCCGATGACGGCATTGCGGCTGACGCCGCCCAATTGTGCCGCGATCTGGCTTGCGCTCAGACCTTCCGACCAAAGCTTTCTGAGAAGTTCGACCCGCTCGTCAGTCCAATTCATGAGACCGTGCTCCTGATTTAACGCGCAGAATCCGGAATCCTTTTCCGCCCCGGCAAGCCGGGTGGGCACCACATCTATTCGATGGATATGTCCGCCGCACGAAATCTAGTTATTTCTCAATTACAGTTATCGATGCGCTGACTCTGTGACAAGAGTCCCAGGGGTCTTCACGATTCGGTTTTTACGGTTTTCCCCAACTTGCCGAGTTCGACCTCGCTGCAGCGGCCGGGGAGAGATGGAACGCACGCGTCTATGCGACGTTTTCGTTGACTTTGTGGCCGAAAAACCTGATATAGCCCGCAGGGCCGCCGCTGAGGCGGCTTTTTGATTTTCCGGTTCCGGAGAGGCATATAATGAGCGGATCGGCGCTTTACGAGACGTTTGCTCGCGTACCCCTGGCTTTCGAGCGAGGCGAGGGTTCTTGGCTGATCACCGAGACCGGCGAGCGATATCTCGATTTCGCTGGTGGCATTGCTGTCAATTCGTTGGGCCACAGCCATCCGCATCTTGTTGCAGCGCTGACCGAGCAGGCCGCCAAGCTGTGGCACGTCTCCAACCTCTATCAGATCCCCGGCCAGAGCCGGCTGGGCGAGCGGCTGGCCGAAACTTCGTTTGCCGACCGTGTCTTCTTCACCAATTCGGGCGCGGAAGCGCTTGAGTGCGCGATCAAGACCGCGCGCCGCTACCAGTATGTGAACGGCCATCCCGAGCGTTTCCGCGTCATCACTTTCGAGGGCGCGTTCCACGGCCGCACGCTGGCAACCATCGCCGCTGGCGGACAGGCGAAGTATCTCGAAGGTTTCGGCCCGAAGGTCGAGGGTTTCGACCAGGTCGCCTTCGACGACATCGATGCCGCCGAAAAGCTGATCGGACCCGAGACGGCGGCGATCCTGCTTGAGCCGGTGCAGGGCGAGGGCGGTATCCGTCCGTTCCCCACGCAGTCGCTGAAGCGCCTGCGCCAGCTGTGCGACAAGCATGGCCTGCTGCTCATTTTTGATGAGGTCCAGTGCGGGGTTGGCCGAACGGGCAAGCTCTACGCCTATGAGTGGGCGGGTGTATCGCCGGACCTGATGGCGATTGCCAAGGGTATCGGCGGCGGCTTCCCGGTCGGTGCCTGCCTTGCCACCGAAGAGGCGGCAAAAGGCATGACGGCAGGCGTGCACGGCACCACCTTCGGTGGCAATCCGCTTGCCATGGCGGTCGGCAACGCCGTGCTTGACGTGCTTCTCGAAGAAGGCTTCCTCGAAGAGGTCAGCCGCAAGGCGTTGCTGATGAAGCAGGGTCTTGCTGCGGTCGCCGACGAGTTCCCCGATGTAATCTCGGAAATCCGCGGCACAGGGCTGATGCTTGGCGTCAAATGCACCATGCCCAATACCAAGGTGAACATGGCGCTGCGCGACCAGAAGCTGCTCGCAGTGCCGGCAGGCGAAAATGTGCTGCGTCTTCTGCCGCCGCTGACGACCACCGACGCAGAGATCCAAGAGGCGCTGGCGCGCATTCGCGCCGGAGCTGCCAGCCTCTCCAAGGCCGCCGCCAACGGCGGGTAAACCAAGGACGTTACATGACCAGCGGAATTCGTCATTTCACCGACCTCTCGGCACTTTCCGGGAGCGACCTTCGCGGGATTCTGGACGATGCGGCTGCGCGAAAGGCGCGGCTGAAAGCTGGCGAACGATCCAAGCCCCTCGAGGGCAAGGTGCTGGCGATGATCTTCGACAAGCCGTCGACGCGCACGCGCATCTCGTTCGACGTCGGCATGCGCCAGCTCGGCGGCGAGACCATCATGCTGACCGGCACCGAAATGCAGCTCGGCCGCTCGGAGTCGATCGCCGACACCGCCAAGGTGCTGTCGCGTTATGTTGACGCGATAATGATCCGCACGACGGCGCATGAGCGGCTGATCGAGCTGACCGAAAACGCCACCATCCCCGTCATCAACGGCCTGACCGACGACACCCATCCGTGTCAGCTGATGGCCGATATCCTGACCTTCGAGGAACATCGCGGCCCGGTGGGCGGCAAGACCTTTGCCTGGACCGGCGATGGCAACAACGTGCTGCATTCGCTGCTCGAGGCCTCGGCCCGCTTCAGCTTCAACGTCAATGTGGCGGTGCCGGAAGGCAGCGAGCCGGAGCAGAAGTACATCGACTGGGCCGACGCCAACGGCGGCAAGGTGACGCTGACGCGCTCAGCCGAGGACGCGGTTCGCGGCGTCGACGCCATTGTCACCGACTGTTGGGTTTCGATGGGGCAGGAGCACCGCGCGCGCGGCCACAATGTCTTCCTGCCGTACCAGGTCAATGCCGACCTGATGAAGCTCGCCAAGCCCGACGCATTGTTCATGCACTGCCTGCCCGCCCATCGCGGCGAGGAAGTGACCGACGAGGTGATCGACGGCCCGCATTCGGTGGTCTTCGACGAGGCGGAAAACCGGCTCCACGCCCAGAAGGCGGTGCTCGCCTGGTGCCTGGGCGCTTGAATGGCTGATCCCGCGACCCTATCTGGGGCGGGATCAATCTATTGTCATCAAAGCCATGTTCTGCGACCGTCGGAGGGCCGATTGGTCGCGGAATTGTTTATACGGGATGAGTTCCAGTGACTGAGACCGAACGCAAGCTCGGCGAATTCGGATTCGCCGGCGACGACCATGTTGTTCCATTCGCGGTGGAGCCGCTCGACGTGCGCGGCCGCACCGTGCAGCTTGGGCCGCTGCTCGACCAGATTCTCGAGCGGCACGACTATCCGGAGCCCGTGGCCCGGCTTCTTGCCGAGGCCTGCGTGGTGACCGTTCTGCTCGGTACCTCGCTGAAGTTCGAGGGCAAGTTCATCCTGCAGACCCGCACCGACGGGCCGGTGGACATGCTGGTTGCCGACTTCACCACGCCGCATTCTCTGCGCGCCTATGCCCGCTTCGACGCCGACCGCGTCGATGCGGCGATCGAGGCGGGCATGACCGCGCCCGAGGACCTGCTCGGCAGCGGCGTTCTGGCGCTGACCATCGACCAGGGCGAGCACACCCAGCGCTATCAGGGCATCGTCGAGCTCAACGGCATTACGCTCGAAGAGGCGGCCCGTGCCTATTTCCGCCAGTCGGAGCAGATCCCGACCGACGTGCGCCTGTCCGTGGCAAAGCTCGTCCTGCCCGCCGAGGGCGGCCCGCGCGAACATTGGCGCGCCGGCGGCCTTCTGGCCCAGTTCCTTCCGGATTCGCCGGAGCGCCGGCGCATCCAGGACATGCATGGCGGCGACGGTGACGAGCGCGACGTCAGCGTGCATCCCGACGACAATTCCTGGCAGGAATTGCTGGCGCTGGTTGCCACCATCGAGCCGACCGAACTGATCGACCCGACTGTCGGCACCGAAAGGCTGCTGTACCGGCTGTTTCACGAGCACGGCGCGCGCGTTTATGAAGGCGTGCGCGTTGTCGATGAATGCTCGTGCTCGAGCCAGAAGATCAAGGGCATCCTGCAAGGCTTCACGGCCGAGGAGATCAACGACAGCGTCGAGGACGGCGTCATCCGGGTGGCCTGTGAATTTTGCTCCAAGTCATACGAGTTCGACCCGGCCGAGTTCGCACCGGCCCAATAGCCGGTCAGTTCAGCCTGTGCCGGGCGTCGGGAAGGTCGAGCGAGAAGGCGGGGATGGCGATTTCGAACGTCTCGCCGGCTTCGTTGCGCATGGTGTAGCGCCCGACCATGATGCCCGATGGTGTCGAGAGCGGGCAGCCTGAAGCGTACTGGTAGCTGTCGCCGGGATTGAGTTCGGGCTGGTCGCCGACCACGCCCGGGCCCCTGACCTCCTCGACCTTGCCGCTGGCATCGGTGATATGCCAGTAGCGCGACAACAGCTGGACGAATTCGTCCGAATTGTTCTCGATCGTCACGCGATAACCCCAGACATACCGGTTCTCCGAGGGCTCGGACCGGTCCTCCAGGTAAAACGGCTCGACATCGACCGCGATGTTGCGGGTGACCGCGCGATACATATGCTGCGCTCCTTGGCCTGCACGACGACAGGGTCGGCCGCTTGGCGCGGCGGGTCAACTCTCGTTTGACGCATTCACGCTGATTGTGATGCGGGTGTGGCGGATTTCACCCTGCCGACGCCTCGCGGCATTAGCCGTGAAGTACGGACTGCGCCCCGCCTTGCGGAGCGCAGCACTCGTTCAGCGGGCTGCCTTCAGCGCATCGCCGATGTCGTTGAGCAGGTCGTCGGCGTCTTCGAGGCCGACCGACAGGCGCAGCGTGCCGTCGTCGATGCCGAGTTCGGCGCGCGCCTCGTCGGTCAGGTTCTTGTGCGTCGTCGTCGCCGGATGCGTGATCAGGCTCTTGGAGTCGCCGAGATTGTTCGAGATCAGGATGATGCGCAGCGCGTTTTCGAAGGCGAAGGCCGCCTTCTTGCCGCCCTTGACGTCGAAGCAGATCAGCGTCGAGCCGCCCTTCATCTGCCGCTTGATGATGTCGGCCTGCGGGTGGTCGGCACGGCCCGGATAGATCAGGCGCGACACTTCCGGCCGCTCTGCGAGGAAGTCGGCGATCTTGCCGGCGGTCTCGGTCTGCTGGCGCACGCGCAGCGGCAGCGTCTCAAGGCCCTTGAGCAGCGTCCAGGCATTGAACGGCGACAGGCTCGGCCCGGTGTGGCGGAAATAGTCGTGCAGATTCTCGTCGATCCACTTCTTGTCGGAGAGGATGACGCCGCCGAGGCAACGGCCCTGGCCGTCGATGTGCTTGGTCGCCGAATAGACGACGATGTGGGCGCCGAGCTCGAGCGGCTTCTGCTGCATCGGCGTGGCGAAGACATTGTCGACGACGACACGGGCGCCGATGGAATTGGCGAGTGCTGCGACCGCCTCGATGTCGATCACTTCGAGCGTCGGGTTGGTCGGGCTTTCCAGGAAGAACAGCTTGGTGTTGGGCTGGACGGCCTTTTCCCAGTTCTCGATCACGGTGCCGTCGACCAGCGTCGCCTCGATGCCATAGCGTGGTGCCAGGGTCTCGACGATCCAGCGGCACGAGCCGAACAGGGCGCGGGCGGCGACGATGTGGTCGCCGGCCTTCAGGCTGCACAGGATGGCGGCGGCGACAGCGGCCATGCCGGATGCCGTGGCGCGGGCGTCTTCCGCGCCTTCCAGCATGCACATGCGCTTTTCGAACATGTCGACGGTCGGGTTGGCATAGCGCGAATAGATGAAACCGGGGGTCTCGCCCTTGAAGCGTGCCTCGGCACTTTCGGCGCTGTCATAGACATAGCCCTGGGTGAGGTAGATCGCCTCGGAGGTTTCGCCGAATTCGGAGCGGAGCGTTCCGCCGTGAACTAGGGTGGTCTGCGGGTTCCAGTTGCGCTGCTTGTCGGAGGTCATGAGCCAAAATCCAGATACAAAAAAACCGGTCGCGAAAAGTCGCAAACCGGTCCAAACGCGGCCCTTTAGCGACTTGTTTAACGTGGCTGCAAGCCGACCGGCCAAATCACCACGGGATAAAGGTCCTTTAGACCCATGGCTGGCTTGCGTCAATCGCGGGGCCGACTAAACGTCTTGGGCCACGCATATGACCCTTGACGAGGTCCTGGGTCCAGCGATCCTCGGCTGTCCGTTCGGATCGGCGGCGCTGTAAAGGAGTGAGGCAAATGCGGCAGTCGGGCATTCTTCCGGATCAGGATATCGCGGCACTGTTTGCCTCGGGTGCGCTCAAGGCGCCGCCGCTCGATGCCGACCAGATCCAGCCGGCCAGCCTCGATCTGCGCCTCGGCGCCAAGGCTTTTCGCGTTCGCGCCAGCTTCCTGCCCGGTCCCAATTCGCTAGTCTCGGCCAAGCTCGACCGCCTCAAGCTGCATGAGATCGACCTGAGCGACGGTGCGGTGCTGGAGACCGGTTGCGTCTACATCGTGCCGCTGCTCGAAAGCCTGGCCCTGCCGGCCGAAATCTCGGCCTCGGCCAACCCCAAGAGCTCGACCGGCCGCCTCGACATCTTCACCCGCGTGATGACCGACCGTGGCCAGGAGTTCGACAAGATCCCCGCCGGCTATACCGGCCCGCTCTATATCGAAGTCAGCCCGCGCACCTTCCCGATCGTCGTGCGCAAGGGCTCGCGCCTGTCGCAGATCCGTTTCCGCAAGGGCAATGCCCTGCTGTCGGAGGCAGAACTGCACGCGCTGCATCTGTCCGACCGGCTTGTCGCCATGGATCCACCCAACATTTCGGGTGGCGGCATAGCACTTTCCATCGATCTCGCCGGCAAGCCGGGCAGCATCGTCGGCTATCGCGGCAAGCACCACACCGGCCTTGTCGACGTCGACAAGCGCGCCGCCCAGGACGTCGTCGATTTCTGGGAGCCGATCTACGATCACGGTGCCGGCGAACTGGTGCTCGACCCCGACGAGTTCTACATCCTGGTGTCGCGCGAGGCGGTGCATGTGCCGCCGCTCTATGCCGCCGAGATGACGCCCTTCGATCCGCTGGTCGGCGAATTCCGCGTCCACTATGCCGGCTTCTTCGATCCAGGCTTCGGCCACTCCAGTGCCGGCGGCACCGGCAGCCGCGCGGTGCTCGAAGTGCGCAGCCACGAAGTGCCCTTTATCCTGGAGCACGGCCAGGTCGTCGGCCGTCTGGTCTACGAGCACATGCTGTCGCGCCCCAAGGCGCTCTACGGCACCGATCTCGGCTCCAACTACCAGGCGCAGGGCCTGAAACTCTCCAAGCATTTCCGCATGGGTTGACCTTCGGTCACCGCAGCATAGCCTTTGGTTTGCTTGTCCATTTACGGCCGTTGTGCTTGGCTGGAGGCGGGACGCTCGGAAAGAGTGCCCGTCAAATGGAGAGGATCATGCAGATTACCCGGAAGTTCGCTTGCGCAGCCTCGCTCGCAGCGCTCTTGTTGACCCTTGGCGGAGCTTCGGCACAGGAGAAGCTCAAGATTGGTACCGAGGGCGCATATCCGCCCTTCAACACCGTGACCGCAGACGGCAAGCTGGCCGGCTTCGACGTCGACATCGCCAATGCGCTGTGCGCCCAGATGAAGGTCGAGTGCGAAATCGTCGCCCAGGATTGGGACGGCATCATCCCGGCGCTCCAGGGCCGCAAGTTCGACGCCATCGTCGCCTCGATGACGATCACCGACGAGCGCAAGCAGCAGGTCGATTTCACCAACAAGTACTACACCACGCCCCTGGCGCTGATTGCGCCGAAGGATTCCGCCCTGACCTCGGCGGAACCGGACGCACTGAAGGGCAAGACCGTCGGTGCGCAGGCTTCGACGACCCAGAGCATCTATGCCGAGGACCATTATGCCAAGGCAGGCGCCGAGGTGAAGCTTTATCCGACGCAGGACGAGGCCGTCGCCGACCTGACCAACGGCCGTCTCGACGCCGTCGTCGCCGACAAGTTCGTCCTGGTCGACTGGATCAAGACCACCGGACAGGACTGCTGCAAGATGATCGGCGATCTCGACGGCACCGACTCGTTGACCGGCATCGCCGTGCGCAAGGGCGACCCGTTGCGCGAGAAGCTGAACGCAGCCATCGACGCCATCGTCAAGGACGGTACCTACGCCAAGATCAACGCCAAATATTTCGATTTCGACATCTACGGCGCGCAGGACTAACGCCCTGAAATGCGAACAGGCCGGGCGTCGATCGGCCGCCCGGCCTGTTTCGTCTGAATTCCTGGAGCGGGTAGCGGGAATCGAACCCGCGCGTTCAGCTTGGGAAGCTGACAAGCTACCATTACATCATACCCGCGCGGGCACTTGGTTAGCATCGCAGATGCGGTTGGGCAATCGGGAAACGGAGCAGTGCGCAATGGGTGCAGCCGACCTTGATGTCCGCTCCGCAAACGCGATATTCCAGTGAGGCTAGAATCGCAGGAGACTGAGCTTGTCCGGATTGGCGCGTTTTCTCGGTGACACCCCCTTCCGGGTGTTCATCAAGCTCTTGGTCATCTCCTTCCTCGTCGGCATCGTCATGAGCGCCTTCGGCTGGTCGCCCTCCGACGTACTCTACGGCATTCGAAACTTCTTCCTCGACATCTGGCACATGGGCTTTCGTGCCATCGACCGCTTCCTCGGCTATTTCCTGCTGGGTGCGGCGATCGTCATCCCGGCCTTCATCATTCTCAGGTTGTTCAGCTACCGCAAATAGGCTCAGGCGAAGGCGGCGGCCGTCTCGAACAGGATGGCGTGGCGGCGGGCCAGGGCCTCGATGTCGTGCGAATAGCCGCCTCCGATTACGCCGCACAGCGGGATGCCGGCCGCGCGGAAATGCGCGATGACCATGCGTTCGCGGCGGCGCAGGCCTTCGTCGCTCATCGAAAGGCGGCCGAGCCGGTCTTCCCTGTGAGGATCGACGCCGGCGTTGAAGAACACGATGTCCCATGGCGCGCGACGTGAGAGGTGCGGCAGAGCGTCGGCCAATATATCTAGATAGGCATCGTCGCCGGTGCCGTCGGGCAGGCCGATGTCGAGGCTGGAGGTGACCTTGCGCACCGGGTAGTTTTTCTCGGCATGCATCGAGAAGGTGAAGACACCGGGATGACCGGCGAGGATTTCCGCCGTGCCGTCGCCTTGATGGACGTCGAGGTCAATCACCAGGATGTTTTCCACCAGCCTGTCCGCGAGCAGCGCCAGCGATGCCACCGCGACGTCGTTGAAGGTGCAGAAGCCGGCACCCTGGGCGCGTCTGGCATGATGGCTGCCGCCGGCGGCGTTGCAGGCGATGCCATGGCGCAGCGCAAGGCGCGCTGCAAGCAGCGTGCCGCCTGCGGCAAGCTGGGCGCGGCGTGAAACCCGCTCGCCGACGGGGAAGCCGATTTCGCGTTCGATGCGAGCCGGCACGGTACAGCTCAGCACCTGATCGACATAGCCGGCCTCATGCGCGAGGCGTAGCCAGTGCGGCGAAATCGGTTCCGGCCGATTGAGCCCGGCCGTCAGTTCCAGGGCATCCAGTCGGTCCATGAGCAGCCGGTACTTGCCCATCGGAAAGCGGTGGTCCGTGGCGAAGCCGGCGTCATAGTCGGGGTGGCTGACGATCTGAAGCGGCATGGAAGGGGCTGAACCAGCGGGGCGAAATCGGTTGGACCCGATACATAAACGGTTGCCGGTGCTGGGGAAACTGGGGCATGTGCCCGAGCGGGAGATTAGGGCCGGAGGAGGATTTTCGTTGGACAGCGCATCGCCAGAGGGCCGCGTGACGCCTTTTTCCGTCACCAACCGCTCGGTATTGGCGATTGCCGTGCCAATGACCCTTGCCTATCTGACGACGCCCTTCATCGGCTTGGTGGGCACCGGCGTGGTCGGCCAGTTCGGCGATGCCGCGCTTCTCGGCGGGCTCGCCGCTGGCGCCGTCGCCTTCGATGTCGTCTTCACCAGCTTCAATTTCCTGCGCGCCGGCACCACCGCACTGGTGGCGCAGGCATTTGGCCGCAACGATGCATCCGAAGAACAGGCCGTATTCTGGCGCGCGGTGGTGATCGCCATCATTGCCGGCATCGTGCTGGCGCTGACGGCGCCGCTGACGTCGCTTGCCGGGCAGTGGTTCATGTCGGCCGAGCCACGCGTCAACGAGACGCTCGACGCCTATGTCCGCATCCGCATGCTGGGCGCGCCCTTCGCGCTGGTAAATTACGCGGTCCTTGGCTACGTGCTCGGGCGCGGCGAGGGCAGCTTTGCGCTCTTCCTGCAGGCGAGCCTGAACGGCGTCAACATCGCGCTGTCGCTCCTGCTCGGCCTCAGCCTCGGCTGGGGTGTCGAGGGCGTCGCCTGGGCCGCCGTCGCCGGCGAGGCGGCGGGCATGGCGATCGGGTTTGTCGTGCTGTTGCGGCGCTTTGCGCGGCAACCGCGGCTGGCGCGTGGGCGCATCTTCGACGCAGGCGCCTTCCGGCACTTGTTCGTGCTCAACCGCGACATCATGATCCGGTCGCTTTCGCTGCTCGTCGCCTTTGCGCTGTTCACCCGCCAGGGCGCGCAGTTCGGCACGGTCACGCTTGCCGCCAATGCGGTGCTGATGAACTTCTTCATCGCCGCAGGCTTCTTCCTCGACGGCTTTGCCGCTGCCGCCGAACAGCTTGCCGGCCGCGCCGTCGGTGCGCGCTACGAGCCGGCGTTCCGCAAGGCGGTCTACCTCTGCTCGATCTGGGGCTTTGCGTTGGCAGGCACCATGACGACAGTCCTGATGGTCTTCGGCGCTGACCTGATAGCGCTGATTTCGACCGCCGAGGACGTGCGGGCCGCGGCCATCGCCTTCCTGCCCTGGGCCGCATTCACCGCGCTGAGCGGCGTGCTCGCCTTCCAGATGGACGGCATTTTCATCGGCGCCGCATGGTCGCGCGACATGCGCAACATGATGGTGCTGTCGCTGGTCGTGTTCGTCGTGGCGCTGATGACGCTGGCGCCGGCCTTCGGCAACCACGGCCTATGGGCGGCACTGCATCTGTTGCTGATCGTCCGCGGCGTCTGCCTGCTGGCGATCCTCGGACCGCGGGCGCGGGCGACGTTTCAGAGCGGTGCCGCTGCCCACTGATCGAGCCTGCTGTCGCGCAATTCGGAAATGCTGTTGAGCCCTTCGCGCGCGGCGAACTCGGACATGCCGCGCACGATGCGTGCCGGCAACGACGGACCGGCATAGACCATGCCGGTGTAGAGCTGGACGAGATCGGCGCCGGCTCGGATCTTTTCGAGCGCGGTCTCGGTCGAGTCGACGCCGCCGACGCCGATGATGGCGCTCTGTGGGCCCATAAGCTTGCGCATCCGGGCCAGCACCGCCGTCGAGCGGGCAAACAGCGGCTTGCCCGACAGGCCTCCCGTTTCGCCGGTGTGGGTCGGGCTGCGCAGGGCCGGGCGCGTGATCGTGGTGTTGGAGACGATGACGCCGTCGATCGCCTTATCGGTCACCTCGGCGGCGATGTCCTCCAACTCTGCCTCGTGCAGATCGGGCGCGATCTTGAGGAAGATAGGGACCGGATGACCCGCTTCGGCGCGGGCGATCATGACGCTCGCCAGCAATTCGGCCAGTTGCTCGCGCGCCTGCATGTTGCGCAGGCCCGGCGTATTGGGCGAGGAGATGTTGACAGTGAGGTAGGAGGCATGGCGGGCGAAGCGCTTCACGCCGCTGATGTAGTCGCCGATGCGGTTGGTGCTGTCCTTGTTGGCGCCGATGTTGACGCCGACGATGCCGGGCCGTCCCGCACGGGCGGCAAGACGCTTTTCGGCAGCGTCATGGCCTTCGTTGTTGAAGCCGAGCCGGTTGATCACCGCATCGTCCTCGACGAGGCGGAAGATGCGTGGCTTGGGATTGCCGGCCTGAGGCAGGGGCGTGACGGTGCCTACCTCGGCGAAGCCGAAGCCGAGACCGAGCAGGGCGTCGGGCACCTCGGCATTCTTGTCGTAGCCGGCGGCCATGCCGAGCGGATTGGGAAAATCGAGACCCGCAACCTTCACCTGCAGGCGCTTGTCCCGCGGCGCGCGGCCACCGACCGGCAGGCCGCAGCGCAGGGCCTTGATCGACAGCCCGTGGGCGGCCTCGGCGTCGAAGCTGAAAAGCAGGTGGCGGCCGAGCCGGTCGAATGCGCTCATGCTTCAAGCTCCGGGAAATCGTGGCTGCCGTCGGCCTTCAGAGGCAGGGGGCGGACCCATTTGGCCGCAGCGGTTTCAAGCGGCGCGTAAAGATGCGGAAACAGGGCTCCGCCGCGCGAGACTTCGAATTTCAGCGCTGGACCGAGCCTGTCGGCGTCGAAGGCCACCAGGAGCAGGTTGTCCTGCCCGGCAAAGTGTTTCGCCGCCGTCTCGACGACCTGGTCGGCGGTCGAGAAGTGGATGAAACCGTCGGCGAGGTCCACCGGCACGCCACTGAAAATCCCGCTCCGCTCGGCCTCACGCCACATCGGTTCGGGACAGATCTTGTAGATGGTTTTCGTCATATGGGCGCTATAGGCTGAAAGCATGATGCGGGAAAGGGCGGCATAACTTGCCCACCGCAATTTGGGCCCAATGCGGCGCGACAATTCGCATCGCTTGCCAATGGAGACAGCCATGCGTGCCGTACTGATGCTTGTTCCGCTGCTTGCCGGCCTTGGTGGCGGATCGGCATTCGCTGCCGAAGCGCAGCGCTACCAGATGGAAAAGACCGACAAGGGTTATGTCAGAATGGACACGCAGACCGGCGAGATGTCGATCTGCGAGGAGCGCGACAACCAGCTGGTGTGCAAGCTCGCAGCCGACGAACGCTCGGCGCTGCAGGACGAGATCGGCCGCCTGCAGGGCGAGGTCAAGGCCATCGAGGAGCGCGTGGTGAAGCTCGAGAACTCGCTGACCCAGAAGCTCGAATCGACTTTGCCCAGCGAGGAAGAGTTCGAAAAGACCATGGGCTACATGGAGCGGTTTTTCCGCAGCTTCATGGGCATGGTCAAGGACATGGAAAAGGAAGACAAGGCGCAGCAGCCCGAGCTTGCGCCCAACAAGACCTGAACGCCAATCCGCCCGCCTGCGCCTGAAAATTGAACATGACCGGTGCTTCCGCTGTCGTTTTGACTTTAACTGCTTGAAAAGCCGGCACCGGGCCGCATAATCGCGCCCGACGGTCCAAGGCGCACAGAACGGTCGGGACCTCGGGAGGGATATTTGCCAGCAGGCCACAAGTTCGTCATCGCGGATGACCATCCGCTTTTTCGCGGTGCTCTCAAGCAGGCCATTGCCGGTCTTGGCGACGTGTCGAGCGTGCTCGAGGCTGGCGACTTCGAAAGCGTCAAGGCGCTGGTCGCGGCCCATGACGATATCGACATCGTGCTGCTCGATCTTTCGATGCCTGGCGCCAGCGGACTGTCGGGCCTGATCTCGCTGCGCGGCATCCACGCCACGGTTCCCGTCGTCATCGTCTCGGCGCACGACGATCCGGAGACCATCCGCCGTGCGCTCGAACTCGGGGCGTCCGGTTTCATCTCCAAGTCGGCGAGCATGGACGACATCCGCAGCGCCATCGAAGCGGTTCTGTCAGGCGAGATCACCGCACCCGGCGACATCGACCTCGGCGTCGAGCGCGACCCGGAAATCTCCGACCTCATCAAGCGCCTGCAATCGCTGACGCCGCAGCAGACGCGGGTGCTCGGCATGCTGGCCGAGGGGCTGCTCAACAAGCAGATCGCCTATGAGCTTGGCGTGTCGGAAGCGACCATCAAGGCGCATGTCTCGGCGATCCTGCAGAAGCTCGGCGTCGACAGCCGCACGCAGGCCGTGATCCTGCTCTCCAAGATCGGCGGCGAGCCGCGCCCGGCTGGGTAATCATTATTCGGCGGCGTGCGCCATGCGCCGCATCCGGTTCATCATCGAACGCAGCACGGCCGGCTTCAGCGGCTTGTTGAGCACGGCGACGTCGATCTGGTCGGCCGCCGCACGCACCTCGTTCGAGCGGTCAGCCGTGATCAGCACCGCAGGCGTCGCTTCACCATAGGCGCCGCGCAAGGTGCGGATGACGTCGAGGCCGTTTTCGCCATCGAGATGATAATCGGCCAGGATGATCTCGGGTGCCGGCCCGACGCTCCGGTCGGCCTCGAACGCCTCCGTACCGGAATAGGTCCTGACCTGGCAGCCCCAGCCTTCGAGCAGCAGCCGCATGCCTTCGAGGATGCGGGCGTCGTTGTCGATGCAGATGACGGTCAGGCCGTTGAGTGCTGTGGCCGCCTCGATGCGCGGCCGGGCGGACGCTGTGGCAGGCTGTTCCTCGGCGGTGGTGACCGGCAGGATCACCGAAAAACGCGTGCCCCGGCCCTTGTGCGACTCGATCTGGATTTCGAGCTTCAGGACGCGCGCGATGCGGTCGACGATCGACAGGCCGAGGCCAAGCCCCTGTGCCTCGCGCATGCCGTCGTCGAGGCGGGTGAATTCGTGGAAGACGGTGCCGAGCTTGTCGGCGGCAATGCCGATGCCGGTGTCGATCACCTGTATTTCGGCGAGTTCGCCGCGCCGCCTGACGCCGACGACGATGCGACCGCTGCGGGTGTACTTGATGGCGTTGGAAACCAGGTTCTGGATCAGCCGGCGCAGAAGGTTGCGGTCGGTGTTCACGGCAAGCGTCGACGGCACGATCACCAGTTCGAGGTCCTTGGCCCGCGCCATGGGCAGGAAGTCGGTGCCGATCTGGCGCAGCAGCCCGTCGAGGCGGAACACGGTTTCGGCGGGCTTCATCGCGCCCGCGTCGAGCCGCGAGATGTCGAGCACGGCGCCGAGGATGGTTTCGACCGATTCCAGCGAGGATTCGATGTTGCGCGCGGCCTGGCCGGCGTTGCCCTTGCCGGCCTTCTCGATCAGCGACGAGCAATAGAGCCGTGCGGCATTGAGCGGCTGCAGGATGTCGTGGCCGGCTGCCGCAAGGAAGCGCGTCTTGCCGAGATTGGCTTCCTCGGCGAGCATCTGTGCCTGGGCCAGTTCCTCGTTGACGCGGGTCAGTTCGGCGGTGCGGCTCTTCACCCGCTGTTCCAGCGACTCGTTGGCCCGTTTCAGCGCAAGGTCGGCGGCGACGCGCGCCGAGATGTCGGTGTAGGTGGCGACGATGCCGCCGTCGGGCATCGGGTTGGATCGCATCTCGATGATCCTGCCGCTGGTCTGCAACTCGACCTGCCAAGGGCCGCCGAAGCTGGTCAAGCGATTGAGCGTGGTCAGTCGCGAGGTATGGGCAATGTCGCCGCGCGCCACCAGATAAGCGAGGACGCGGTCGATCGACACGCCGACCTGGCCCATGTCGTCGGGTAGGTCGAACAGCGAGCGGTATTGCCGGTTCCAGCAGATCAGGCGGAAATCCTGGTCGAAGACGGTGATGCCCTGTTCCATCTGGTCGAGTGCGATCTGTAGCAGGTCGCGATTGTGCTGCAGCGCTTCAGTGGCGTCGTCGAGCAGGCGGAACGTGTCCCTGGCGGAGTTGTCGCCGCGCTTGAACAGCAGCGACAGGATCAGCCGGGCCGAGGACGAGCCGACGGCGCTCGCCATCAGCTGTTCGGAGAAGCGGATGACGTCCATGCCGGCAGGATCGTTGCCGTTCAGCTTGCTGCCGCTCTCGCTCTGGAAGGTCTGGAATGAGCGCTCGGTGCGCTCGACACCGAGATAGCGGGCGATGGTGTCCTTCAGGTCGTTGACGGTGATGGTGGTGCGGAAGCGGCGCAGGGACGGCATCGGGCTCGAATCGCGCGGCACGAAGATCGAGGCCTGGATGCGTTCGAGCGGCACAGATGCGCGCGACAGCGAGCCGAAGACGAAGAACAGCGTGTTGATCGCCAGGCTCCACAGCACGCCGTGATTGAGCGGCTCGGCAGCGGTGCCGAACAGCGCCTGGGGCCGCAGCGCGTCGATGCCGAAGAGCCCGTCGGCGAGGATCGAGGTGTCGGGCGCCGCCAGCGTCGGCAGCATCAGCGTGTAACCCCACACGGCGATGCCGGCGGCCATGCCGAGTGCTGCACCGCGTGCATTGGCGCGGCGCCAGATCAGCCCGCCGATGAAGGACGGCGCGAACTGCGCGATCGCCGCAAAGGACATCAGGCCGATCGAGGCGAGTCGCGTGTTGTTGGTGCTCTCGCGATAGTAGAGGAAGGCTGCCAGCAGGATGATGAAGATCGAGGCACGGCGGATGTTCAGGATGATCGCCGACCAGTCCTCGGTGTCGCCGGCCTTGGTCTTGATCAGGCGGCGCACGAAGATCGGAATGACGAGATCGTTGGAGATCATGATCGACAGCGCCACGCTCGCCACGATGACCATCGCGGTCGCCGCCGAAAGGCCGCCGATGAAAGCGACCATGGCCAGCAGGTCGTGGCCCCGGAACAACGGCAGCGACAGGACGTAGAGGTCGCTGGTCGTGGCCGTGCCGACGGTCGACAGGCCGGCGAATGCGATGGGCAGCACGAAGAGGTTGATCGCCACCAGATAGGCCGGGAAGACCCAGGTCGCGGTGCGCAGTTCGCTCTCGCTGCGGTTCTCGACGATCATCACGTAGAACTGGCGCGGCAGCATGATGATGGCAAAGCCGCTGATGACGGTCACCACCAGCCAGGTGCCGAGCGAGGTGCGGTAGCCCATGGCGTCGCCGACCTGCTCGGTTGCGGCGAAGCTCCGCAACATGTCGCCGGGGCCGTCGAACAGCGAGAAAGTGACGAATAGGCCGACGGCGAGGAAAGCGACCAGCTTGACGATGGATTCAACCGCGACCGCCAGCACCAGCCCGTTCTGGTGCTCGGTGGCGTCGGCATGGCGCGTGCCGAACAGGGTGGCAAACAGCGCCAAAAGTAGCGCCACGACCAGCGAGATGTCGCTGACGAACGGATCGAAGGAGGGCGGCGAGCCGGTGTAGTGCTCGACCATCAGGCTGACCGAGCCGGAGATCGCCTTGAGCTGGAGCGCGATATAGGGGATGGCGCCGACAGTGGCGATCAGGGTGGCGATCGAGGCGACGGCGAAACTCTTGCCGTAGCGCGCGCCCAGGAAGTCGGCGATCGAAGTGATCTTCTCGGCCTTGGCCAGCTTGATGATGCGGCTGAGCAGCGGAAAGCCGAACATGAAGACCAGCACCGGGCCGATGTAGATGGCAAGGAATTCGAGCCCGCGCTCCGAGGCAAGCCCAACCGAGCCGAAGAAGGTCCACGACGTACAATAGATGGCGAGGCTGAGCGCATAGATGAACGGCCGCGGCCGCCCCGGTCCCCAGTTCGCAGCCCTTCGATCGCCGATGCTCGCGATGGCGAACAGCAGCGTCACATAGGCGATGGCGATGAGGACGACGGCCAGGCCTTGCACTCTAAGTTCTCACTCCTGGATAGGTCTGTTGCCTTTGCGGTGAGGCAATCACAGCTGCGCCGACAAGTCTATTATCCTTGTCTCCTAGGGCAGCGGATGGCGATTTGCATTCGCGGGTTTTGCAACCGGCGGTTTTTGCTATGGTGGCGGCGTTTAGCGACGAATGCTGGGAACGATTCGCCTTTCCGCAGATCGTACATGGAGGGTTTTATGCTCAGGGAATTCCAGGAGTTTATCGCCAAGGGCAATGTGATGGATCTCGCCGTCGGCGTGATCATCGGCGGTGCCTTTGGCCTGATTGTTTCGTCGTTGGTCGGAGACATCATCATGCCGATCGTCGGGGCGATCTTCGGCGGCTTCGACTTCTCCAATTACTTCCTGCCGCTGTCGTCGTCAGTGACGGCCGTTTCGCTTGAAGAAGCCAAGAAGCAGGGCGCGGTGTTCGCCTATGGCAACTTCTTCACCGTGATCATCAACTTCCTGATCCTCGCCTGGATCATCTTCCTGATGGTCAAGGGCGTGAACACGATGCGCAAGCGCCTGGAAAAGGAAAAGGCAGCCGAACCGGCAGGGCCGCCGCCGGCCGACGTGGCACTTCTTACCGAAATCCGCGACCTGCTCGCCAAGAAGTAGACGCAAGCGCTGGCATCTCGAAAACCCCCGGCTGGCTGGACCACCGGGGGTTCTTTCGTTTGCGCCGGCGCGCTAGGCTCCCCGCTACTGCCGTCAGTCAACATCAGTCAACCCGGGATGATCATGAGCCTTATCGATATGGTTCGCACCGAGGCCCGCCTTGCGCCGGTCAGCGGCATCGAGGCGGTGGCAAACTATGGCCGCGACCGTGCCGGCCTCATCCCGCTGTGGTCCGGCGAAGGTGACATGCCGACGCCCGACTTCATCAGTTCGGCGGCGGCGCGCGGCCTCGCCAATGGCGAAACCTTCTATACATGGCAGGCCGGCATTCCCGAACTGCGCCAGGCGATATCGCGCTACCATAAGCGCCATTTCGGCATGGACTTCTCCGAGGACGAATTCCTCGTCACCATTGGCGGCATGCAAGCGATCACCATGGCGCTGGAGGCGACGGCAGGGGCGGGCGACGAGGCACTTTATCTCGCGCCGGCCTGGCCGAATTTCGCCGGCGCAGCAGGTGTTGCCGGCGTCAAGCCGGTGCCGGTCCTGCTCGACATGACCGACAATGGCTGGTCCTGCGACGTCGAGAAGATCGCTGCGGCGATCACGCCAAGGACCAGGGTGATCTTCGTCAATTCGCCGTCCAACCCGACCGGCTGGACCGCCGACCGCGAGACGCTGCAGGCAATCCTGGACCTCGCGCGCAAGCATGATCTGTGGATCGTCGCCGACGAAATCTATGCACTGTTCTACTATGGCGGCGGCCGCGCGGCGTCGTTCATGGACATCATGGATCCCGAGGACAAGATCCTGTTCGTCAACACCTTCTCCAAGAACTGGGCGATGACCGGCTGGCGTGTCGGCTGGCTGAAGACGCACCCGTCGCTCAGCCGCATGTTCGAGAACCTGATCCAGTATTCGAGCTCCGGCGTGGCGCAGTTCCTGCAGCGCGGCGCGATCGCCGCCCTCGACGAGGGCGACAGTTTCATCGCCTCGCAGGTCGAGCGGGCTCAGAAGGCGAGGGATATCGTCTGCAAGGTGCTGGGCGACACCGGCAAGGTCCGCTTCAGCGTGCCGCCGGGAGCATTCTACCTGTTCTTCTCCGTCGACGGCATGAAGGATGCCGAGCGGGCTGCCTTCGACATCGTCGACAAGGCGGCGGTCGGGGTGGCTCCGGGCACGGCGTTCTGCGCCGGTGGCGAAGGTTTCCTGCGGCTCTGCTTCCACCGCCGCCTCGACCAGGTCGAGGAGGCCGCGCACCGGCTGGCGAAGTGGATCAACGCGCAATAGCCGCCGCATGAAACCCAAAAAGAAAGGCCCGGAACCGGCATGGTTTCGGGCCTTTCTTTTTGAATTGGTCGGCGGCCTCAGCCGCCGGACTTGGGCACCAGAAGCGGGATGATGCGGTCGCTCTGCGCAACCTCGGTATGGCCGGCGCCGCGATAGGGAATGCCGAGCGCATTCCACGTCTCGACCAGCGCAAGCTTGAGTTCGGCGATCAGCTCATCGGTATGGAACGGCGTCGGCGTGATGCGCAGCCGCTCGGTGCCGCGCGGCACCGTCGGGTAGTTGATCGGTTGGATGTAGAGGCCGTGGACGCCGAGCAGGCGGTCCGAGGCCATCTTGCACAGTTCCGGATCGCCGACGAGGATCGGCACGATATGCGTGGGCGACTCCATGACCGGCAATCCGGCGTCGGCAAGCACCTGCTTGGCGTGCGTCGCCTGGCGCTGCTGGGCGTCGCGCTCGGCCTGCGAGTTCTTGAGATGGCGGATCGACGCAGTGGTCGCGGCGGCGATCGCCGGCGGCAGCGCGGTGGTGAAGATGAAGCCCGGTGCGTAGGAGCGCACGGCGTCGACGACTTCGCGGGTGCCGGTGATGTAGCCGCCGAGCGTGCCGAATGCCTTGGCCAGCGTGCCCTCGATGATGTCGATGCGATGGGCGAGCCCCTCGCGCTCGGTGATGCCGCCGCCGCGCGGACCGTACATGCCGACCGCGTGGACCTCGTCGATATAGGTCATGGCGTTGTACTTCTCGGCGAGGTCGGCGATCGCCTCGATCGGCGCGATGTCGCCGTCCATCGAATAGACGCTCTCGAACACGATCAGCTTGGCGCGCTCGCGGCCCGCCGCCTGCAGCAGGCTTTCGAGGTGGGCGACGTCGTTGTGGCGGAAGATCTTCTTTTCGGCGCCCGAGCGGCGCACGCCTTCGATCATCGAGGCGTGGTTGAGTTCGTCCGACAGGATCAGGCAGTTCGGCAGCAGCCGGGCGATGGTCGAGATCGCGGCCTCGTTGGAGACGAAGCCCGAGGTGAAGACCAGGCCGGCTTCCTTGCCGTGCAGGTCGGCGAGTTCAAGCTCGAGCTCGACCAGCGGATGGTTGTTGCCGGAGATGTTGCGCGTGCCGCCGGCACCGGTGCCCATGTTGCCGGCCGCCTTCTGCATGGCCGCCACCACGTCGGGATGCTGGCCCATGCCGAGATAGTCGTTCGAGCACCAGACGGTGATTTCCTCGGCCTTGCCGTTGGCTCTCCAGATGGCGCGCGGGAACTTGCCGACGATGCGCTCCAGATCCGCAAACACGCGATAACGGCGCTCGGCGTGGATTTGGTCGATCGCTTCTTCGAAAAACCGCTGGTAGTTCATCTGGACGTCCCAATTTTTCAGCCGTGAGCATAATCAACGGCTGCTTCGGCGTCCATCGACCGTTTTTGGTCAAAATGCCACGCCCTCGACACCCTCAAACGACCACAGAACGCCGAAAAGTCCCTTGATGTGGATCAAATTCCGCTGCGACGGAATGGCCGGGCACGCCGCACCTCGCCTTGTGCGTTTGTTTTGCGCTAGACAAGGTCAGGCGGCAATTGACGGGGAGAGTTGCAAATGGCGGTCCTGGTGACGGGCGGTGCGGGCTATATCGGCAGCCACATGGTGTGGGAACTGCTCGATGCGGGCGAACAGGTGGTCGTGCTCGACCGGCTGTCGACCGGTTTCGAATGGGCCGTGGCGCCGGAAGCGACGCTGGTGCGAGGCGACGTCGCTGACAAGGAATTGCTCGGCCAGCTGATCCGGGATCACGGTATCGACGCCATCATCCACTTCGCCGGTTCGATCGTGGTGCCGGAATCGGTCGCCGATCCGCTCGGCTACTACGAGAACAACACCTGCAAGACTCGCAGCCTGATCGAGACGGCGGTGCGCGAGGGGGTGAAGCACTTCATCTTTTCCTCTACCGCCGCGGTCTATGGCGCAGCCGGCATGGAACCGGTGGTCGAGGACGCCCGGTTGGCGCCGGAATCGCCCTACGGCCTGTCCAAGCTGATGAGCGAGTGGATGTTGCGTGACGCCGCCGCCGCCCACCCGCTGCGCTATACCGCACTTCGCTATTTCAACGTCGCCGGCGCCGACCCCAAGGGGCGGACCGGACAGTCCACCAAGGGCGCTACCCACCTGATCAAGGTCGCCTGCGAGACCGCACTCGGCAAGCGGGCGTCGATGCAGGTCTTCGGCGACGATTACGCCACGCCCGACGGCACCTGCGTGCGCGACTACATCCATGTCTCCGATCTCGTCGCGGCGCATCGCCTGGCGCTCGCCCGACTGCGCGCCGGCGGCGGCAATCTCGTCGCCAATTGCGGCTATGGCCACGGCTATTCGGTGCTCGAGGTCATCGACAGCGTGCGACGCGTCCATGGCGCCGATTTCGCGGTGGAGATGGGTGCGCGCCGCCCTGGCGACGCCGCCTCGGTGGTCGCCAATTCCGACCTGGCACGTGGCGAACTCGGCTGGAACCCGCAGCGCGACGATCTCGATGCGATCGTCCACGACGCACTCAACTGGGAGCAGCAGCTGTCGCGCAAGAACTCCGCCGGGGGCTGATAAGGCCCAAGTGGTGGATTTCTGCGCCGCTCTCTCGAAATCTGCCGCGACAGGCGCTAAAAGGTGGCCAGGAGGAGCCAGGCTCCCGACGGTAAAGGGTTCCCGACAGAGCCTGATGTCGACTAGGGTGCGACATGAAAATCCTCGTTCTCGGGGCGGGCGTGGTGGGAACTGCGGCCGCCTTCTATCTGTCCCGCGACGGCCATGACGTCACGGTCGTCGAGCGCCATCCGGCGGCGGCGCGCGGCACCAGCTACTCCAATGCCGGCCTGGTGTCTCCAGGCGACGCCACCGCCTGGGCCTCGCCGGCAGCGCTCAAGACCTTCATCAAATCACTCTACACGCCCGACCTCGGCATCAAGGTCCGGCTCGGGCTCGATCCGTATTTCTATGCCTGGAGTTTCCGTTTCCTGTTCCAGTGCACCAATGCCCGGATGAGGATCAACACCGAAGCCAAGCTCAGGCTCGCACTCTATTCGCGCCTGTGCATCAACGAGATCTCGACCGAGACAGGCATCGGCTACGACAAGCGCGCCCGCGGCATCATGTATTTCTTCCGCTCGCAGGAAAGCCTGGATCACGGCGCCAGGATGTACGGCTTCCTCGCCGAGCATGGGCTCGACATCGAGGTTGTCGACCGTTTCAGGATGGCCGAACTCGAACCCGGGCTGGCCGCAGCCAGGGGCAGCATCGCCGGCGCCGTCTATTCGCCGATGGACCAGACAGGCGATTCCCGCATGTTCGTCGAAGCGCTCGCCGCTTATGCCGAACAGAAGCTTGGCGCGAAGTTCATGTTCGACACCACGGTCGAGGACCTGATCGTCGAAGGCGACCGTGTGACCGGCGTGAAGACCTCGGCCGGACGTCTCGATGCCGACGCCGTGGTCATCGCCATGGGACCGGAGAGCGGCCTTCTCGGCCGCCGCAACGGCATCGACCTGCCGGTCTATCCGGTCAAGGGCTACACCGCGACCGTCACCATGGACGACCCGTCGAAAGGTCCGACCATGGGCGGCGTCGATGAGGACCGGATGGTCGCCTATTCGCGCCTCGGCGACCGTCTGCGCATGGCCTCGACGGCCGAATTCACCGGCTTCGACCGCAGCCACAAGCCGTCGGACTTCAAGCGGATGTTCGAGACGGGCCAGGAACTGTTCCCCGGTGCCTTCGACCGGGCCAAGGCCGAGGTCTGGTCCGGCTTGCGGCCGATGATGCCGGGCTCGGTGCCAGTCATCGGCCCCGCCCGCTACAAGGGGCTCTATCTCGACACCGGCCACGGCCATGTCGGCTGGACCATGGCTTGCGGTTCCGGCAAATTCCTTGCCGACCTGGTGGCGGGGCGCAAACCCGACATCGACCCCACGGGACTGGTCTACAAGGGCTAAGGTGCTGCCATGTCGGGACCGCAAGTCGCCATCGATCTCGGTCGCGTCGAGCGCAACGCCCGCGCCGTCGTGGAGCGCAGCGCGCAATCCGGCATCAAGGTGTTCGGGGTCACCAAGGGCAGTTGCGGCATGCCGCAGGTGGCGCGTGCCATGCTGCGCGGCGGTGTGGCGGGGCTTGCCGAGTCGCGCTTCGAAAACATCCGCCGCCTGCGCGAAAGCGGCATCGGCTGCCCGATCATGCTGCTGCGCAGTCCGCCGATCTCGCGCGTCGAGGAGGTGGTGCGCACCGTCGACATCAGCCTGCAGTCGGAGCTGGAGATCATCCGCGAGATCTCGCGCATCGCCCAGCGCATCGGCCGCGTCCACGACATCATGCTGATGGTCGACCTCGGCGACCTGCGCGAGGGTATCTGGCCGAACGACCTTTTGCCGACAGTCGAGCGCGTGCTTGAACTGCCGGGCGTGCGCATCGCCGGCCTCGGCACCAACCTGACCTGCTTCGGCGCCATCATGCCGAGCGAGGAAAACCTCAGCCAGCTCGTCGCCTATGCCTACAAGGTCGAGCGGCTTGCCGGCATCAGCCTCGACTGGGTGTCGGGCGGCAACTCGTCGTCGCTGCCGCTCCTGCTCGAAGGCAAGATGCCTGCCGGCATCAACAATTTGCGCATCGGCGAGGCGATCCTGCAGGGCGGCTACGAAACCTTCCGCGAAGAGCCGTGGCGGGAGCTGGAATTCAACGCCTTCAGGCTCGCCGGCGACCTGATCGAGGTCAAGACCAAGCCGTCGCTGCCGATCGGCGAATCCGGCTACGACGCCTTCGGCAACCAGCCGGTTTTCGTCGACGAGGGCGACCGGCTGCGTGGCATCGCCAATATCGGCCGCGAGGACACGATGATCGAGGGGCTGGTGCCGATCAATTCGGGCGTGCGCGTGCTTGGTGCCTCGAGCGACCATCTGGTGCTCGACATCACCGATGCCGAGCCGCCGCTCTCCGTCGGCGACCGTGTCAGCTTCCACATGAACTATGGCGCGCTGCTGACGGCGATGACCTCGGAATATGTCGAGAAGGCGCCGATGCACGACATCGCCGACTTCACCGGCCGCCGCATGGTCTCGATCATTGCCGACGCAGAGGCCGGACCCGTGTTCGCACGGCACTCAGCCGGTGCCCGGCTCGAGCAGATGCAGTTCGACGTGGTCGAGATCGCCGATGCCGAGCACCCGCCGGCCGGCCTTCTCAGGCTGCATGCCGGCGCCGACAGGCACACTGCGTCCGAAGCGTTGGCCGCTGCAGCCGAGGCGACGCATTCCTTTGGCTTGATCTGGATCGATTCCATCGCCGCCCTGATGCCCGAAGGCGAAGACGGCGACGACGTACCGGAAAGCTCGGTGCTGGCACGGGCGCTTGGCCTCGACCACAAGCCCGGTGCGCTGCAGCCGCAGCTGTCGCCCGAAAATGTCGTGCTGGTCGGCCTGCGCGAGGCCGACCCGGCCGAGGTGCGCATCCTCAAGGATTCGCGCGTGACCGCCTTCACCATGGCCGAGATCGACGGTTCCGGCATGCGCGAGGTGATGCGCGAGGCGATCCGCATCGCCTCCGCCGGAACGACCGGGTTCCATGTCAGCTATTCGCCGTCGGCCACCGAAATCGCCGGATGGAGTGGCGGATCGGGCGGCATGACCGTGCGCGAAACGCACCAGGCGATGGAAACGATAGCGCTCTCGGGCGGCATGCTGTCGATGGATGTTTCCGGTCTTGGCGGTGACAACGAGCCGCGCGTCGCCGCCGAAGCGGTCAACTTCGTCATGTCCGCCTTCGGCAAGCGTATTCTCTGAAACCCGCCCTTATCGCCGGCTCAGGCGCTGGCGGGATTCGTAGAGATATTGCAGGCCGATGATGACGGCTGCGATCAGCAGGTAGAACACCGATACGACCAGCAACACTTCGATCGCCTTGTAGGTTTCGGCGATGATCGTGGTCGAGGCAGCGGTCAGTTCGTCGATGGCGACCAGGCTGGCGAGCGAACTGCCCTTGACCATCTGGATGGCGTTGGAAAACAGCGACGGTGCCGCCAGCCGGTAGGCCTGCGGGATCATCACCTTCCAATAGATGGCGAAGGGCTTCAGCCCGAGCGCCCTTGCGGCGTCGAGCTGGCCTTGGGGCACGCTTTCGAAGCCCGAACGCAGGAATTCGAGATTGTAGGCGGTCGAGGCGAAGATCAGGCCGATCAGCGCCGAAGGCACCGGCTCGAGATAAATGCCGAGCCGCGGCAGGCCGTAATAGAGCGCAAACAGCAATGCCAGCACGGGCGCCGCCCGGGCAAAGAAGCTGTAGGCGATGATCAGGCGCCGGAAGGCTCCATTGGGCCGCTGCATGTAGATGGCAAGCGGCAGCGCCAGAAGGTTCGACACGATGATGACGATCACCGAGATCAGCAGCGTCATGCCGAGCCCGTCAAGCAGCATGCGCTGGTAGGTCGGATCGAGCAGGATGTTCATCGTGCCACCGCTTGCTTGGGCTTGCGCTCGTTGAACACAAGCAGCGGCGTGACGATCAGGATGTAGAGCCCGACGGCCAGCGTCAGGAAGGTGAAGGGCGCGTTGGTGGCGGCGATGCCCTGCTTGGTGACATAGAGGATCTCGCTGACCGACACTGCCGACGCGATCGACATGCGCTTGACGGTGCCGATGGCATAGGTGATCCAGCCCTTGCGCGCCAACGGTAGGATCTGCGGGACCAGCACGCGCAGGAACACCACCGGTTTGGGCAGGCCGAGCGCGAGCCCGGCTTCATATTGCCCGAATGGAATGGCCTTCAGCGCGCCCTTGAACACCTGGTAGTCGAAGGCGATGCCAACCAGCGTGAAGGCGATGATCGTCGAGCCGATGGGGCCGAAGTCGACACCTATCTGCGGTCCGCCGAAAAAGAACAGGAACAGCACGACCAGTTCCGGCACCGAGCGGAAGAAGGCGCTGAACGCCTCGATGCTTGCACGCGGCAGCGATTTCTCACGGCCGTAATGGACCAGCGAAAGCAGGAGGCCGAACGCTGCCGACAGGGTGAAGATCACCGCCGACAGCGCAATCGTGAGCGCTGCCGCAACCAGCAGTCGCGGCAGCCAGGCAATTGCAATTTCCATGTCCGGCCGCCCCTCCGGGAACGCTGTCTACTGCGCTTTCGACCAGTCGATGGAGGCGCCGAACCACTTGTCGGCCAGGCCCTGCAGGGTGCCGTCCTTGCGCCAGGTTTCGAACTGGGCGTCGATGGCGTCGGCCAGCGGCTTGTTCTTGTTGTTGACGGCGACGCTCTGGGTGATGGTCGTCAGCAGGTCGTCGAGCGTGACCGTGCCCGTCAGCTTGCCCGACTTGGCCAGATATTTCGGTCCGAGGAAGTCATGCGCGGCGAAGTCGATGCGGCGGTTCTCGAGATCGAGGAACAGCTCGGTCGCACCGGGATACTCACGGCTTTCGGTGAGGCAGTCGGCCGGCAGCTTTTCCTTGGCGACCTTCTGGAAGACGCCGCCGCGCACCGCGCCCATGGTCTTGCCGCAGACGTCCTTCCAGCTGGCGATGCCGGTGTCGGCCTCGCGGCGGGTGATGGCGGCACCGTTGACGATGTAGGGCGACAGCAGGAAGAAGTCCTTCGACGCCAGGCGCTCTGGTGTGCGCGTCACGCCCGAGGCGATGAGGTCGAAGCGGCCGGCGCTCAGGCCCGGCAGCAGGCCGGCGAAGTCGAGCTTCTCGAACTTGGCGGTAAGGCCGAATTGCTTGGCGACGAGATTGACGACGTCGATGTCGAAGCCCTCAAGCTCGCCCGCGGCGTTGGTCATGCTGAAAGGCGGAGCCGAACCCGACGTGCCGACCGTGATGGTGTCGGCTGTCACGAGGGCGGCCTTGTAATCCTGCGCACTTGCCGTGCTCACGCCGAAGACCGCAATGAGGCCCAGCAGGGCTGTCCGCACAATTCCCATGATCACTCCTTGAATGGGCTGCTTGAAAACTGAATGTTTGGGTTATATCGCAAATTGCTAAAGCCACCAAGGACGGCAATCGCTTTGGATACAATAGTTTCTGGAGAATCTGATTCTCAAGAACGGCCGTTCCGAAAGTTCGAGGTTTTGTGGAATGGAACTGCGTTTCAAGCTTAACTACCTGTTTCAGGGACAGAATTCGCCGTTTCTGCACGCCGTCGACGCTGGCTATTTCGGTGACCATGGCCTGTCCTGTACCTTCGTCGAGGGCTTCAGCTCGTCGCTGGTGACGCGCGCCTTGGTGGGCGGCGAGGCAGATATTGGATTCGGTGATGTATCCTCGGTGTTCGAGCGCGCGCTGCGCACTGGCGAGACCGACATTTCGTGCCTCGTGCCGATCTATGAGCACACGCCCTGCTGCCTCGGCTATCTTTCCGACGGCAAGCGCTTGTCACTGGCCGACGTTCCCGGCAGCACCCTGTGCGGGCCGAACGGCGACACCTCGGCGCGGCTGCTGCCGCTGCTGCTCAAGCGCAACGGCTATGCCCCCGACAGCTACACCTATCTCGGCGTCCAGCCGGAGGAGCGCGATCGGATGGTGGCGTCACGCTCGGTGCTGGCTGCGACCTGCTTCGATGCGACGCTGAAGTTTGCCATGCAGATGCGCGGTCATGACACCAGCGCCCTCGATTTCCTCTACTTCGCCGACAACGGGCTCGACACCTATTCAGGGGCGCTTGTGGCGCTCAATTCGGTGCTGGATCAGGAGCCGGGCCTGGCCGGCAAGCTGCGGGCGATCACCCGCCAGGCCTGGCACGACTGCCTGGCGAACCCTCAGTTCGGCGTCGACGCGGTGATCAGGCGTTCGCCTGACCTGGACCCTGAAATCGTTCGCAACCAGCTGACCTGGATTCTGGGGCGTCAGGTTTTCCCAGGTGGCGCGCAGCCGATGGAGTTCGACCTCAACGGCGCCAAAATGGCCGACACACTGGAATGCGCGACCTTCTCCGTCGGCGCGGAGGCAAAACGCAGTCCCGAAGGCTTGCCGGCCAAAATCTGCCGGAACTGATCAGCCGGTCTCGGCATGGGGGGCGTTCGGCTTGGCCTTGACCCGACCGTGACGTCCGGGCGAGGTTCGCAGCCTGGATTGACACGAAGCTTATGGAGAGAGCCTGATGTACACCCACATTCTCATCGCCACCGACGGTTCGGAACTGGCGCAGAAGGGCCTCGACCATGGCCTGAGCCTCGCCAAGGGCATCGGTGCCAAGGTGACGATCATGAACGTCACCGAGCCGGCGCCGATCTTTGCCTCCGCCGGCATGTACGGCCCGGTAGCCACCGCAGAGGATATCGTGTCCTACCAGAAGGCCGGCGAGGAATATGGCGCCAAGGTGCTGAATGCCGCCAAGGGCCAGGCCGACAAGCTTGGCGTCAATGCCGAGGCGGTGCGTGTCGAAGAGATGTGGGCGGCCGAGGCGATCAACCAGGTGGCGCGCGACCGTGGCTGCGACCTCATCGTCATGGCCTCGCATGGCCGCCGCGGCCTCGGCCGCCTGATCCTCGGTAGCCAGACGGTGGAAGTGCTGACCAACAGCAAGGTGCCGGTGCTGGTCGTTCGCTAAACGCAGGTCAGCCTCAAATCAAAAAGGCCTCCCGGGTGCAGCACCCCGGAGGCCTTTTCTTTGGATGGTGCGGTTCAGATGATCTTGCCGCGCGCCGGCACCGGCCACAGTTCGGGGGCGCGGTCCTCGCCGAAGACATGGACCCCGTCGACCATGTTGGTGACGACGCAGGCATGGTTGGGCACGACGCGGATACGCTGGCCGACCTTGAGGCCGATGTCGCCCTCGCTGCGCAGGCGGCCGTGTTCCTCCGACAACTGGTCGATTGCTATGTCGGGGCGGCCGAGGACATGGCCGTAGCCGGTGAGACCGAGCAGGTCGGAGGTCAGCGTCTTTGAACCGGCGTCGATGATGGCGCGGTTGGGCGCGGGCACCGAGACGACGGTGGCAAGCACCGTCAGCGCGCAATCGTCCCAGCTACAGACGCCGCGGGCGACCAGTGAGCGGTCGTTGTAGACATAGGTGCCGGGGCGGAACTCGGTCGTGGCGGGCACCAGATGCGCCAGCATCATGTCGGGCGAACCGCCTGAGGTGATGGCGGGAACCGCGATGCTTTTGGCCTCGATCAGCGCCTTGACCTCGGTCATGAAGGTCTGGACCTTGGCCGCGCCGCCGACCGGCGGATAGGTCATCAGCCCGGCGAAATGCAGGCCCGGCGCTGAGGCGATGCGCGAGGCGAACTCGGCGGCTGCCTCGGGCGAGCCGACGCCGCAGCGGTCGGCGCCGGTGTTGCATTCGACGAAGACATCGAGCGTGACGCCTGCATCCGCAAATGCCGCAGACAGCCCGTCGATCACGGTCGCATTGTCGGCCACCACGGCGAGCCTGACCTTGCGCGCGAGTGCGACGAGCGCGGCGAGCTTGTCATCGCCCAGGATGTTGTAGGTGATCAGCACGTCGTTCAGCCGGTCGCTGCCGGCGACCATGGCTTCCGCTTCCGAGATCTTCTGGCAGGTGATGCCGACAGCGCCCGCGTCGAGCTGCATTTCGGCGATGGCCGGCAGCTTGTGCGTCTTGATGTGCGGCCGGACCTTCAGACCGTGGCTGTCGGCATAGGCCTGGAAGCGTTCGATGTTCCGCTTCGCCACATCGATGTCCACCAATACGGCGGGCGTCTGGATCTTGTCGAACATGCCTGGCTTTGCCTCCAAATCGGAACGTCGGGGACCTTGCCTCCGAACCGCTTGACAAACAATGCCGTGTGCATTTTGATACGTCAATCCATTATTCAGGACAGATGTCCACAATAATGGACATTGGTTTAGAGAAATTTTCCCTGGGAGGATTGGTGAGATGAAGGCTTATCTCTTGGCGGCCGCAGCCGCCGCCGCGCTGACGACCGCTATGCCTGCAGGCGCGCAGGAAAAAAGCAGGCTCGATGAGGTTCTGGCGCGGGGCCACCTGGTCTTGGGCACCGGCAGCACGAACGCGCCGTGGCACTTCAAGAGCGCCGACGACAAGCTCCAGGGCTTCGACGTCGACATGGGGCGCATCGTCGCCAAGGCGCTGTTCGGCGACCCCGACAAGATCGAATACGTCAACCAGTCGTCGGATGCGCGCATCCCCAACATCACCACCGACAAGGTCGACCTGACCTGCCAGTTCATGACAGTGACCGGCGAGCGCGCCCAGCAGATCGCCTTCACCATTCCCTACTACCGCGAAGGCGTTGGCCTGATGTTGAAGGGCGACAGCAAGCATGCCGACTATGCGGCGCTCAAGGCTGCCGGCTCGGGCGTGACCGTGTCTGTGCTGCAGAACGTCTATGCCGAGGCGATGGTGCATGCGGCACTGCCGGAGGCGAAGGTCGACCAGTACGAGTCCGTCGACCTGATCTACCAGGCGCTGGAATCGGGCCGTTCCGACGCGGTCGCCACCGACCAGTCGTCGCTCGCCTGGTACATGAAGCAGAACCCGGACCGCTACAAGGACGCCGGCTATGGCTGGAACCCGCAGACCTATGCCTGCGGCGTCAAGCGCGGCGACCAGGACTGGCTGAACTTCGTCAACACCGCCCTGCATGAGGCGATGACCGGTGTCGAGTTCGACTTCTACGCCAACTCCTACAAGACCTGGTTCGGCAAGGAGATTGCCCCGCCGCAGATCGGTTTCCCGGTCGAGTACAAGTAAGCTCGATGATGGCGCGGCCCCTGTCTCACCGGCCGCGCCATTCCTTTTGATCGGAACCTGACGGCACCATGGGTTACACCCTCAATTTTTCGGCGGTCTGGCGCAGCTTCGACCAGCTGCTCCTCGGCCTGGCGCTCAGCCTGGGGCTTGCTTTCGTGGCGATCGCCATCGGCTGCGTGCTTGGCCTGATCACCGCCTTCGGCCTGTTGTCGAAGCGTGGAGCGCTGCGCCATCCCGCGCGCATCTACGTCACCATCATCCGCAACACGCCAATCCTCGTGCTGGTGCTGTTCACCTTCTTCGCATTGCCCCAACTCGGCATCCGCCTCGGCAAGATCGAGAGCTTCGTCGCCACGCTGGCGCTCTATTCGGGCGCCTATCTCGCCGAGGTCTTCCGCGGCGGCCTCCTTGCGGTGCCGAACGGGCTGAAGGAAGCCGGGCTGGCCATCGGCCTGACGCAGTCGCAGATCCGCAATTCGATCGTCATGCCGCTGATGCTGCGCAACGTGCTGCCGTCGCTGTCGAGCACCCTGATTTCGCTGTTCAAGGACACGTCGCTAGCCGCAGCCATCGCCGTGCCGGAACTGACCTTCGAGGCACGCAAGATCAACGTCGAGACGTTCCGCGTCATCGAAACGTGGATCGTCGCAAGCTGCCTCTATGTCGCCACCTGTTCGGTGCTCGCAGCCCTGCTGCGTCAGCTCGAGCGGCGCATGTCCATTCCGAGGTGATCGACATGGATCTCGTTGCATTCCTCGAAACGCTGTGGCTTGCCCGCATTCCGATCCTCAAGGGCATCGGCGTCACCGTTTCCATCTCGGTTCTGGCGATCCTCGTCGGCACGGTCCTGGGAGTTGGTGTCGGCCTAGCCCTGACCTATGGCGCCAAGCCGCTGCGGTGGCTGGTGCGCGGCTACACCGATTTCATTCGCGGCACGCCGGTGCTGGTGCTGGTTCTGGCGAGCTATTACGTGCTCGGCACCATAGGCATCGATCTCGGACCGTTCCAGGCCGGCGTGCTGGCACTTGCAGTGTTCTGCTCGTCGCATGTCGGCGAGATCGTGCGCGGCGCGCTGCAGTCGATCCCCAAGGGCCAGACGGAAGCCGCCAAGGCGATCGGGCTGACTTTCCCGCAGACGTTCGCCTATGTGCTTGGGCCGCAGGCGCTGCGCCAGGTGCTGCCCGCCTGGGTCAACACCGCTGCCGAGATGGTCAAGGCCTCGACGCTGCTGTCGATCATCGGCGTGGCCGAGCTGCTGCTCAGGACGCAGGAACTGATCTCGCGCACCTTCATGAGCCTCGAGTTCTATTTCTTCGCGGGCTTCCTCTATTTCGCCGTCAACTACGGCATCGAGCGTTTCGGCCGCTACGTCGAACGCAAAACCTCCATTCCATCTTGAGGCCGACCCCATGACCGGCAACCTTCTCGAAATCCGCGATCTGCATAAGCGCTACGGCGACGTCGAAGTGCTCAAGGGCGTCGACTGCACCATGGCGCAAGGCGACGTCATCTCGATCATCGGCTCGTCCGGTTCCGGCAAGACCACGATGCTCCGCTGCATCAACATGCTGGAGGAGTTCCAGGGCGGCTCGATCCGCATCGACGGCGAGGAGATCGGCTACGAGACTTCGGGCGGCACACGGCGCCGCAAGAAGGAAAAGGAAATCGCCCGTCAGCGCGCGATGACCGGCATGGCCTTCCAGCAGTTCAACCTGTTCCCCCACATGAGCGCGGCCGAAAACGTCATGCTCGGGCTGGTCAAGGTCAAGGGCATGCGCCGCGACGAGGCGCGCGGCCTGGCCGAGAAGTGGCTCGACCGCGTCGGCCTTGCCGAACGTCGCGACCGCTACCCGGGCCAGCTTTCCGGCGGCCAGCAGCAGCGCGTGGCGATCGCCCGCGCCATTGCCATGAACCCCAAGCTGATGCTGTTCGACGAGGTCACCTCGGCGCTCGACCCCGAACTGGTCAACGAGGTGCTGCAGGTCATCAAGGACCTCGCCCGGGACGGCATGAGCATGCTGCTCGTCACCCACGAGATGCGATTTGCCTATGAAGTGTCCTCGCGCGTCATCTTCATGAACCAGGGCCGTATCGGCGAAGAGGGCAACCCGCGCGAGATGTTCCACAAGCCGCAGACCGAGCGGCTGGCGGAGTTCCTCAAGACCTCAACTTTCAACTGACATTCGGAGAATTAGCATGACGATCAAGCGCTACGGCACCGGCCAGACCGGGGCAGGCAAGCAGGCGTTGCCTTTCGCCCGCGCCGTCGAGGCCAATGGCTGGCTCCACGTGTCCGGTCAGGTCGCCATGGAAAACGGCGAGATCGTCGGCGGCGGGGTCATTGCCGAGACGCGCAAGACGATGGAAAATCTGATCGCCATCCTCGACGAAGCCGGCTACGGCCTGGAGGACGTCGTGCGCGTCGGCGTCTGGCTCGACGACCCCCGGGACTTCTGGTCGTTCAACGGCGTCTACGCCGAGTATTTCGGCGCCAACCCGCCGGCTCGCGCTTGCGTGCAGTCGAGTATGATGGTCGATTGCAAGGTCGAGATCGATTGCGTCGCCTACAAGGCACCCGTGACGGCATAAGGTTTTTTGCTCGGCGTTCCCGGGGAGGCGGTACATGGACGAAGTTTCGGACGACATGACCAACAGGCGGGCGCGCGGTCTCGACCGCGCCTTCGAGATCCTGAATTTCCTGCGCCTGAAGCGTCAGCCGTTGCGCCCCAACGAGATCGCCTCGGGCATCGGCGCGCCGCGCTCCTCGATCTACGAACTGGTCAACCTGCTGGTGCGGCAGGGTGTTCTGGAGTACCGCGGCGACGACGGCCGCGTATTCCTCGGCCGCAAGCTCTATTTCCTCGGCATGGCCTATGCCGAACAGTTCGACCTTATGCGCGAGTGCGACAAGCTGCTGACCCACATCGCCGAGGAGACGCGCGAAACGGCGCAGATGTGCCTGCTCGAGGGCAGCAAATACACCGTCGCCCAGATGAAGGAGGGCTCCCGCCCGTTCCGCATCTCGTCCAATGTCGGCGACCCGGTGGCGATCCCGTGGACGGCGTCCGGTCGTCTGCTGGTTGCGCATATGAGCAACCAGGAAATCCTCGATTTCATCCCGAAGGAGGATTTCCGTTTGCCCAATGGCCAGTGGCTCGACCCGGCGGTCTTCATCGCCGAAGTGCGCGAGGCGTCCCGCGTCGGCTACTACACCTTCGACAGTGCGGTCGAGACCTTCACCCACTGCTTTGCCGTGCCGGTCTATCAGGCAGGCCGCATCTGCGTGGCGACGCTGTGCCTGGTGGCGCCGCGCGAGGACGGGCTGAAGAACCACGCCAGCTATCTCAAGAGCCTGCAGGATGCGGCAGTTGACCTGTCGAGCCGTCTCGGGCACACGGCTGACGAGGACGGGCAAGGCGCCGTCCGTGCCGCGGGCCGTGGTTGACTTACCCGACCCTGACCTGAACTCACCTGGATAGGCTTACCGCATGTCGCAACGCGCTCTCTTGATCGGGGAATGCATGGTTGAACTCAGGCAGGCCGAGGGCGGCCTGTTGCGCAAGGGTTTTGCCGGCGACACCTTCAACACCGCCTATTACATGCGCGCCTTCCTGCCTGCGGCGTGGCCGGTCGACTATTTCACCGCCGTCGGCACCGATACGATCTCGGACGAGCTTCTGGCCTTCATCGAGAGCACGGGGGTCGGCACCGGCTTCGTCAGGCGCGTGCCCGAGCGCACGCCCGGCCTCTACATGATCCACCTCAAGGATGGCGAGCGCAGCTTCTCCTACTGGCGCTCGGCATCCGCCGCACGATTGCTCGCCGATGATCCCGCCGCCCTGCGCATGGCTATCGACGCTTCGGACGTGATCCTGTTCTCCGGCATCACGCTGGCGATCCTTTCGCCTGGCGCAGTCGAAACGCTGCTATCGGAGATCCGGCGGGGCAGGGCTGCCGGCAAGATGGTCGCATTCGACCCCAACATCCGCCCGCGGCTGTGGGACGATGTCGACACGATGCGCCGGACGATCTCGGCCGGCGCTGCGGCGGCGACTATCGTCATGCCGAGCTTCGAAGACGAGGCGACGCATTTCGGCGACGCCTCGATCGATGCGACCATCGCTCGTTATGGCAGTCTCGGCGTCGAGAACCTCGTGGTCAAGGATGGCGCGGAGGGCATTACGTTGCGCTTCGGCGGCGAGACGGTCTTCGTGCCTTCGGTCGCCGCCCGGAATGTCCTCGACACCACGGGTGCCGGCGACAGCTTCAACGGCGCGTTCCTGGCGAAGTATCTCGTTTCAGGTGATCACTGCCTTGCCGCGGAATTTGCAGCCCGTGTCGCCGCAACCGTCATCGGCCATCACGGCGCCCTGCTGCCGCCCGCCGAGTTTCAGGCTTTGATGCGCGGCTGAGCCGCAAGCCAAGACGATCGGCACCCCACACATCCGCTGCATGTCGTGCTGCATTTTCCGCCGGAAATGCAGTCAATGAGAGGCATATTGCCTGCATTTCGATCAGCGCCACTTGATATCGTTGGAAAAAAATTTTACCACTAGTGAAAAGGTCGATTTCAAGAGTTGCCATCGCAGGGGATTATCAGGGTGAAAGAAGACCGCATGTCAGCCGTCGCTGTTGCCGAGGGCAAGAACATATCGGCTGCGGTCGCCGCAAAGGCGCGCCCGACACCGCTGCTTCAGGATCCGCACGCGGTACGCGATACCCCGGAGAAGGTTTTGGAGGTGGCACTCGGCCACGAGGTCCGCGCCTTCCGCAAGAAGCTCGGCATCACCGTTGCCGATCTCGCGGCGATGACCAACATTTCGCTTGGCATGCTATCGAAGATCGAGAACGGCATCACTTCGCCGTCGCTGACCACTTTGCAGTCGCTGTCGCGGGCGCTCGGCGTGCCGCTGACCGCCTTTTTCCGCCGCTTCGAGGAGGAGCGGAACGCCGTCTTCGTCAAGGCGAACGAAGGGGTCGACGTCGAACGCCGCGGCACTCGCGCAGGGCACCAGTACAACCTCCTGGGTCATATCGGCTCCAATACCGCGGGTGTGGTGGTCGAGCCCTATCTCATCACGCTGTCGGAACACACGGACGTGTTTCCGATGTTCCAGCATGAGGGCATGGAGTTCCTCTACATGCTGGAAGGCGAGGTCGTTTACCGCCACAGCAACAAACTCTACCGGATGACGCCGGGCGACAGCCTGTTCTTCGACGCCGATGCACCGCATGGCCCGGAAGAACTGACCACTTTGCCGATCCGCTATCTCTCGATCATCTCCTACCCGCAGGGCAGTGGCAGCGAATAGGCTGCCTGGAACGACCGGCTACAGAGAGGCCGCAAATGAAAAAGGAGGCGAAATCGCCTCCTTTTTCATGTCCGGGGCATGGGCCGAAGCCCATGCCGATCATTCAGTGCCTACTCCGGGCCGAAGCCGGGCGAGGTCGGGGCGCCGTCGTCATATTTCGACAGCCACTCGACGACGGTCTGGCGGTAACGCGTCAGGCCCTTGTACTCGGCGAGTTCATCCGGCAGGTCGCGCAGCACGCGATGGAAGCGGCGCCCCCATTTCGCCACGCTCACCAGTTCGTCCATCTTGAGCAGGTAGCAGCGGATCGGGAAGACCAACGCGTTGGAGCGCGGCAGCCGGAAGAAGGTCTGCAACTCGACGCGCAGATGCACTTTCTGGCCGACATTCTCAGGCGTGACCGACAGTCGGTCGCTGCCCCACTTGTGGAAGTTTTCCGGGCTGGTATCGAGCCGCGGGTTGATCGTCATGGTCCAGTTCAGGCGCCGCGCCGGCTGGCCCTGCTGGATGTTGGTCAGGAACTTCAGCGCACGGGTGAAGACACCCATTTCATGCGCCAGCGGCACCGGGGCATGCCATTCGAAGAAGTTCATGCCGATGTCGAAATCGAGCGACCAGTCGGCCTGGGTGGTGATCATGCCGGCATCCATCCACAGGTTGCCGTCACGCTGGTCGAGAATGGCGAAGTCGCCCTGGCTCTGGCGGGTGATGTATTCCATCGGTCCGTAGGGCAGGGTGGAAACGTCGCCGAAGGTGAAGGTGTCGTCGATGCCGAGCGGTCGGTTGATCCAGCGCCAGCGGTCGCCGTCCTGGGTCAAGGTGAAGTGCTCGGGATAGCCCTTGGCCATTTCGGTCATCAAGAGTTCGAGCAGGTCCCAGCCGGCGAGCGTCATGTGCGGCAGCGACTGGCAGCGCAGCGGATCCTCCGCAAGCACCATGGCGCGGTCCTGCATTTCGGATACGTAGTGCTCGTCGACATCGATCAGATGTTCGAACACGCTGTTCTTCGGCCCGGCGACATGCGGCTCGATGTTGACCGAGTACATGTAGGCGTCTTCATGATAGGGAAACGGAAACCGTTTGACCTGTTCCGGACTGTTCCTGAAGGTAAAATCGTCGCGGAACGTTTCTTTCCTGAAGTTTATTCCCATCAATTCCTCCCTCTTCCAGAGCGTCGGGCGCCCCGGGATCTGCTACCGTTCGAGAACCAGCGAGCGGCCCTCGAAACGCGAGACGCATGGCATAATCTTCTTGCCCGAGCAGTGCTCCTCATCGCTCAGCCAATGGTCGTTGTGCTTGAATGTACCGTCATAGGAAATGACGTTGGTCTCGCACTGGCCGCAGACACCACCGCGGCAGAGATAGGGCGGATCGACGCCGGCAGCCTCGATCGCTTCGAGCAGGCTCTGCTGCTCGCCGACCCGGATCTCCAGACCGCTCACCGCCAGCTTGACGTCGAACGGCGTGCCCGGCTGCGGCGCCGCGAAATGTTCGTAGTGCACGGAATCGTCCGGCCAGCCATGGGTGGCCGCCGTGTCGCGCACCCATTTGATCATGCCGGCAGGGCCGCAGACATAGATATGCGTGCCGAGCGGCTGGGTGGCGAGCAGGCGCTCGAGCGGGATGCGTTCGTTGCGCTCGTCGAGATAGAGGCTGACCCGGTTGCCGTAGCGTTCGCGCAGGACCTCGGAGTAGCTGCCGAGCGCTTCGGAGCGGCAGGTGTAGTGCAGCTCGAAATTGCCGCCGGTCGACGCCAGCTGTGCCGTCTGGGCGAGGAACGGCGTGATGCCGATGCCGCCGGCGATCATCAGGTGCTTCTTGGCACGCAGGTCCAGCGAAAACAGGTTCACCGGATAGCTGATCACCATTTCCATGCCGCGCTTGACGCGGTTGTGCATGAACAGCGAGCCGCCGCGGCCGACATCGTCGCGGCGCACCGAAATGGTGTAGTCGCGCGTGTTGAGCGGCGAACTCATCAGCGAGTAGGGGTTGAGGCGGGTCGTGCCATTGTCGCGCATTTCGATGACGACATGGGCACCGCCGGAGAACGTCGGCAGATTGCCGCCGTCCGTCCGTTCGAAATGGAACCGCTTGACCAGTTCGTTGACCGCAACCACTTCGGTCACGGTGACGTTAATCTTGTTTGTTCCTGCGCTCACCGGAAAATCTCCTCTGTCTGAGGGATCTCGGTCGGATCCTCGGCGTTGATGCAGACGCCCTGGAAGGCGGCATGGCGCTTGGAATAGTGGTCACGCACCAGAAGCAGCAGGCCGCAATGCGAGCAGGTTGCCGGCTGGGTGGTGACGTTTTCGGTAATGCCCTTGCAGTGCACGCACTGCACCCGGCGTGCCCAGGAGCCGCGATGTTCGGTCTGGATCGAGGCCGGGTCGATGCCGGCTTCGATCGCAGCCTGCATCATCTGGCCGATCAGGCCTTCCGTGCCGGCGAGATAGACACGCAAGCCCATATGGGCGTTGGCAAGTGTCCATGTCAGGCGCGGCAATGCCGCCGCGATCGAGGGGCCTTCATAATACTGGGCCGGCTTCAACGCCTTCAGGGATGCCTGAAAGCTGTCTCCGGTCCGGCCCGGTATGAACATGATGTGTGCACTGGCGAAGAAGTCCGCGGGAGCCTGCTTCGCCAGGTCCAGGATCGCGGACGCCCCTTCGGCGTCCGCAATGAGAAGGTGGCTCTTGCCGGCCTGCGGTGACAATGTTCCGTAGACCGGGCGACTAAGGATCGTCTTCACCGGTGCACTGTCCAAGGTCTCAGCCCTTTGCCGTCCGCTTGAGCTTCTTCGGATCGTCGAACGGCAGCGACTGTGCGGTTGCCTTGACGCTGCCGCTGGCGTTGCGGATTTCGAGCGGCGTTCCGACGATGGCGCAGTCGACGTCGAGACGGGCGATGCCCATCGACTTCTTCACCAGCGGCGAATACATCGCACAGGTCACGACACCGACCTTCTTGCCATCGCGCCAGATCTCGGCACCTTCGTCAGCTGCCTTGTCGCTGTCGAGCAGCACGCCGAAGATCTTGAAGCGCTCCTTGCCCTTCAGGCGATAGTGCTCTTCGGCACCGCGGAAGCCGGTCTTGCCGGGGCTGACGGTGAAGTCGAGGCCGAGCTCCCACAACGTATCGCCAGGGCCCTCGTTTACGAACGGGTACTTCTGCGAATTGTCGTACGGGTAGAACAGAAGGTAGCTCTCGACGCGCAGCATGTCGAGCGTGGTGAAGCGGGTCGGGATGATGCCCATTTCCTTGCCTTCGGCAACGATGGTGTCCCAGATCGTGCCGGCGTCCTGGCCGCGGCAGAAGATTTCGTAGCCGCGCTCGCCGGTGTAGCCGGTGCGCGAGATCATCACCGGGAAGCCGAACAGCTGGGTCTGCATGTGGTGGAAGTAGTTGAGGTCGCGGATGCCCGGCACGTGCTTGGCGAGATAGTCGACCGCCAGCGGGCCCTGCAGCGAAAGGTCGTGCAGATTGTCGTCGAAGCGGACCGACACGTCGCGGCCGATCGAGGCGCGGGTCAGTTCTTCATGGCCGGTACCGGCGCCATGGACGACCATCCAGGAGTTCGGGCCCATGCGGTAGATGACGCAGTCGTCGGTGAACTTGCCGGCGTCGTTGAGCATGCAGGCATAGACCGACTTGCCGGGGTAGATCTTCTCGACATTGCGGGTGGTGCACAGGTCAATGACATGCCCGGCGTGGGCGCCGGTGATGTGGACCTTCTTGAGGCCCGAAACGTCCATCAGGCCGGCCTTGGTGCGGATCGCGACATATTCCTCGTTCGCGTCCTTGTCGTACGACCAGGCCGTGCCCATGCCGCTCCAGTCTTCGAGATTGGAACCAAGGGCGCGGTGGCGATCGGCCAACGTCGAAAAACGCCATGAAGCTGTCATCGGTAGTACTCCTCCAGTTAGTTCCTCCCGCCTCGTTCCGGCGACCCGGCCTTGAGGCGGACGTTGTTGGGGACATATTGACTCGAAACTTGCCCGAAGAGCAATATCCAAGTGCAAGAATTTTTACTGATAGGCAACTTTTAATAGGCCTTTCAGCATGCGCCGGATGGTGGTCCGGCATGGCCCGCCCTGGCTTGGGCGTTTCTTGCCGGCGCCCATCCGCGATTGAAAAAAAAGGCCCGGCACGATGTGCCAGGCCTTGAAGGGCGCTCCGGGCCTGGGGGACAGGAGGGGTGGAAAGGAGCGCCTTGGGAGAGAGATTTATCTCAGAACAGGCCTTCGATCTGACCTGCCTCGTTGAGGAAGATCTTTTCCGACGACGGCGCCTTGGGCAGGCCGGGCATGGTCATGATCTCACCGCAGATGGCAACGATGAAGCCGGCACCGGCCGACAGCCTGACCTCGCGCACCGACACGACATGGCCGGTGGGCGCGCCGCGCAGGTTGGGATCGGTCGAGAACGAGTACTGGGTCTTGGCCATGCACACCGGCAGGTGGCCGTAGCCGGCGGCTTCCCAGGCATGGAGCTGGTCACGCACCGACTTGTCGGCGATCGCCTCCGAGCCGCGGTAGATGCGCTTGACGATGGTGTCGATCTTGTCGAACAGCTTCATGTCGTCGGGATAGAGCGGGGCGAACTGCGAGGCGCCGCTCTCGGCGAGGCTGACCACCTTGTGGGCGAGCTCCTCGATGCCGGCCGAACCATGGGCCCAGTGCTTGCAGACGATGGCTTCTTCGCCCATCGCCGCGACATACTCCTTCATCGCCGCGATCTCGGCGTCGGTGTCGGAGTAGAAGTGGTTGATCGCCACCACCGCCGGCACGCCGAACTGCTTGACGTTTTCGATGTGGCGGCCAAGGTTGGCGCAGCCCTTCTTCACCGCCTCGACGTTTTCCTTGCCGAGGTCTTCCTTCTTGACGCCGCCGTTCATCTTCATGGCGCGGACGGTGGCGACGATGACCGCCGCGGCGGGCTTGAGGCCAGCCTTGCGGCACTTGATGTCGAAGAACTTCTCGGCGCCGAGATCGGCACCGAAGCCGGCTTCGGTGACGACATAGTCGGCGAGCTTCAGCGCGGTCGTGGTGGCGACCACCGAGTTGCAGCCGTGCGCGATGTTGGCGAACGGGCCGCCATGGACGAAGGCGGGGTTGTTTTCCAGCGTCTGCACCAGGTTCGGCTGGACCGCGTCCTTGAGCAGCACGGCCATGGCGCCGTCGGCCTTGAGGTCGCGGGCATAGACGGCGCTCTTGTCGCGGCGGTAGGCGACGATGATGTCGCCGAGGCGCTTTTCGAGATCCTTGAGGTCGGTCGCCAGGCACAGGATCGCCATGACTTCCGAGGCAACCGTGATGTCGAAGCCGGCTTCACGCGGGAAACCGTTGGCGACGCCGCCGAGCGAGCAGTTGATCTCGCGCAGGGCGCGGTCGTTCATGTCCATGACGCGGCGCCAGACGACGCGGCGGGTGTCGATGTTGAGCTCGTTGCCCCAGTAGATGTGGTTGTCGATCAGGGCCGACAAAAGGTTGTGGGCGGTGGTGATGGCGTGGAAGTCGCCGGTGAAGTGGAGGTTCATGTCCTCCATCGGCACGACCTGGGCATAACCGCCGCCCGCTGCACCGCCCTTGACGCCGAAGTTGGGTCCGAGCGAGGCTTCGCGGATGCAGACCACGGCCTTCTTGCCGATGCGGTTGAGGCCGTCGCCGAGACCGACGGTGGTGGTGGTCTTGCCTTCGCCGGCCGGCGTCGGGTTGATCGCGGTGACCAGGATCAGCTTGCCGTCCTTGTTCTTGCGCGCATTGGCGATGAACTCGGCCGAGATCTTGGCCTTGTCGTGGCCGTAGGGCAGCAGATGCTCGGTCGGAATGCCGATCTTGGCGCCGATCTCCTGGATCTGTTTCTTCTTGGCGCCACGCGCGATCTCGATATCGGTCTTAAATTCGGCCATGACTCTCTTCCCTTGAGGTTGGTTCGATTTCGACGGAGCCGGTAAGGCTCCCGGATTAAAAACGAGGTGCTGCCTGACCTGCCGCGCGGAAGGCCGAGACGACGGTGTTGGCCATCAAAAGTGCGATCGTCATCGGGCCGACGCCGCCCGGTACCGGCGTGATGGCGCCGGCCTGTTCGGCCGCACTGGCATAGTCGACATCGCCGACCAGCTTCGACTTGCCGTTGGCGCCGCCGTCGAGGCGGTTGATGCCGACGTCGATGACCGTTGCGCCCGGCTTGACCCAGTCGCCCTTGATCATCTCGGGGCGACCGACGGCCGCAACCAGGATGTCGGCGCTGCGGCACAGCGCCGGCAGGTCCTTGGTCCGGCTGTGGGCAACGGTGACAGTGGCGTTGGCGTTGAGCAGAAGATTGGCCATCGGCTTGCCGACGATGTTGGAGCGCCCGACCACGACGGCGTTGAGGCCCGACAGGTCGCGGCCAAGCGCACGCTCGATCAGCAACATCGAGCCTGCCGGCGTGCAGGGCACGAAGGCGGTATCGAGTTCGCCGGTGCCGAGCTTGCCGACATTGGTGAAATGGAAACCGTCGACATCCTTGTCGGCGGCAATCGTCTGGATGATCTTGCCGGCATCGATGTGGTTCGGCAGCGGCAGCTGCACGAGGATGCCGTGGATTGCCGGATCGGCGTTGAGTTTTTCCACCAGCGCCACGAGATCCGATTCGGAGGTGTCGGACGAAAGCGCATGTTCGATCGAGTGGAAGCCGCACTCCTTGGCCTTCTTGCCCTTGGAGGCGACATAGACCTGGCTTGCCGGATCGTGGCCGACGATGACCACCGCGATACCGGGCACGACGCCGGTTTTTGCGATGAGCTGCTCGGCCGCTACCCTGACCTTCGCCACCACATCGGCCGCCACTGCCTTGCCGTCGATTACCGTCGTCATGCTATGCCATTCCTCCCAGGCGAACGCGTCGATACCCACGGCGGGCGCCGTCGATTCGCAGCCCCGGATATCAGATCCGGACAGCTTTTGCGCTGAATTTTCCCGTCTGAATCTATAAAGGCGAGAGGCGTGAAAGTCAACCGTAATGCAAGAATCTTTCATGGAAAGAAATATTAGCCCAGCGCATTTTCCTGCCATGGCTACGGGCCGCGCCGTGCGGCAGCCCCAAAAAGAAAAGGCCGGCTTGCGCCGGCCTCGACCATAGCGACGAGATGTCTCCGTCAGATGACGAAGAACCAGTTGGCGAGCAGCACGACCGCCACGCCTGCAATCAGCGTCAGGTAGGGCAGGATGCCCGCCTTGCGGTTCTTCAGGTCTTCCTGGGTGATGCCGAGGTCGTCGAGCATGTGTGGCGGGAACTTGCCGCCGTCCTGGATGTAGTGGCGATAGCAGAACACCGGGATGATCAGCGCCGCCGCGATGAAGCCGGCATACAGCGCCCAGGGGTTCCAGACCTTGGCGCCTGCGCCCATGAACATGGCATTGACGTAGGACAGCATGGCGCCGACTGCGATCAGGATCGTCGGTGCTTTCCACGGCCGATGGATGTGGCCGTTGTCGATGCGGTGGATCCAGCCCGCGTTCAGGTTGAGGAAGTTGAAGATGATGTAGCCGCAGTTCGACACCGACAGCACGAAGAAGAAGCTGGTGGCGTCGGCCGCCGCGACGGCGAGCAGGAACACGTTGAAGATCAGGTCGGTCCACATGGCGCGCGTCGGTGCGCCATGGCTGTTGACGTGGCTGAGGAACTTGGGCAGCCAGCCGTCGACCGAGCCCTGGTAGAGCGTGCGCGACGAACCGGCCATTGCCGTCATGATCGACAGCATCAGTGCCAGGATCATCAGCATCACCATGATCGAGGTGATGAAGCCGGCGCCGCCGACCATCCGGGCCATGGCTTCGGCAACGCCCGAGCCGTCGACGATCGGCGTGGCCAGCATGCCGTTGAGGCCGAGCACGCCCTGGAAGGTGAACGGCACCAGTGTGTAGAGCGCCAGGCAGAGCAGGCCGGAATAGAAGATCGCCCGCACCGTGTCGCGACCGGGGTTCTTGAACTCCGAGGTGTAGCAGATGGCCGTCTCGAAGGCATAAGCCGACCAGGCGGCGATGAACATGCCGCCGAAGGCCAGGGTCCAGCCGGCGACGTTCCACGCGCCGGGCTCAGGCGAGTAGGCGGCGGCGAGCGGCACCAGCGGCGAATAGTTGTCCCAGTTGATCTGGCCGGTGATGATCGGGACGATGCCGACGATCAGCATCGGCACGATGACGATCAGGCCGATGTATTTCTGCACATTGGCGGTGCCGAGGATGCCGCGGTGCTGGATGGCGAAGGTTATCAGCATCAGGATGACGCCGATGAAGAACACCGAGTTGAGCGAGAAGCTGACCGGGCCGAGCGTGCCGTGATAGAGCGTCCAGGTGCGGATCGCAGGGGTCGCTGCCGCAGTCAGGGCGGTCACAGCGTCAGCAGCGCTCGTGCCGACATTGGCTGCCATGTACTGCAGCACCTCGGGCGAGGTTTCGGTGAAGCCGGGGATCGGCGCCAGCGCGTTGAGGATATAGGCCGCCGCAATTGAACAGCCCAGCGACAGCACCGGCGTCCAGGCGAGCCAGTTGCACCACACCGACAGCGGCGCGATGAATTTGGAATAGCGCAGCCATGCAGTCGCGCCATAGACCGAGGCGCCACCCGACTTGGACGGGAACAGCCCGGCGATCTCGGCATAGGTGAAAGACTGGATCAGGCCGAGGATGATCGAGGCCGTCCAGATCAGGAAGGCGATGTTGCCGGTGGTGCCGGCGATGCCGCCGATCGAGAACAGGACGAGGGCCGGCACGCCGCTGGCCACCCAGAAGGCGCCGCGCCAGTCGATTGTTCGTTGAAGCTGGCCGTCACCGGCGTCGCTGTGACTTGCTGTCGTTGTGCTCATTGTCGTTCCCCGTCTTGTTCAAAAAGGCCCCGCGCCTCCCAGCGCGGGACCGTGTCTGCGTTGTTGTTGGGTTCAGCGTGTCAGAGCACGAAGAACCAGTTGGATATCAGAACCACGGCGAGACCGGCGATCAGCGTCACGTAGGGCAGGATGCCGGCCTTCCTCTTGCGCAGGTCGGCCTCGTGCATGCCGAGATCGTCGAGCATGTGCGCCGGGAACTTGCCGCCGTCCTGGATGTAGTGGCGGTAGCAGAACACCGGGATGATCAGGGCCACGGTGAACAGGCCAGCCCAAAGAGCCATCGGGTTCCACACCTTGGCGCCAGCGCCCATGAACGCGGCATTGACGAAGGCGAAGATCGTGCCCAGTGCCAGCAGCCAGGTCGGGGCCTTCCACGGACGGTGGATGTGGCCGTTGTCGATGCGGTGGATCCAGCCGGCGTTTAGGTTCAGGAAGTTGAACATGATGTAGCCGCAGTTGGCGACGGCGAGGATGAAGAAGAAGCTCGTCGCGTCCGTGGCGGCGATCGCCAGCAGGAAGAGGTTGAAGATCAGGTCGGTCCACATGGCGCGGGTCGGTGCGCCATGCTCGTTGACGTGGCTGAGATACTTGGGCAGCCAGCCGTCGACCGAACCCTGGTAGAGGGTGCGCGACGAACCGGCCATGGCGGTCATGATCGCGAGCAGCAGCGCCAGGATCATCAGCATGACGAGCAGGGTCTTCACCAGCGCGCCGCCACCGACCATCGTGGCCATGGCGTCGGCGACGCCCGAACCGTCGACGATCGGGGTTGCCAGCATGCCGTTGATGCCGAGCACGCCCTGAAAGGTGAAGGGCACCAGGATGTAGAGCAGCATGCACAGCAGGCCGGAGTAGAAGATGGCCTTGAAGGTGTCGGTAGCCGGATTCTTGAACTCGCGGGTATAGCAGACCGCGGTCTCGAAGCCGTAGGTCGACCAGGCGGCGATGAACATGCCGCCGAGCGCCAGCGTCCAGCCGGCGGTGTTCCACGAACCGGGCTCGGGCGCATAGGCTGCGGCCAGCGGCACCAGCGGCGAATAATTGTCCCAGTTGATCTGCCCGGTGATGATCGGCACGACGCCGACGATCAGCAGCGGGATGATGACCAGCATGCCGACGATCTTCTGCACGCTTGCCGTGCCGAGGATGCCGCGGTGCTGGATGGCGAAGGTCATCAGCATCAGGATCGCGCCGATCCAGAAGGTGGCGTTGAGCGAGAAGCCGACCGGGCCCAGCGTGTGGCTGTAGAGCGTCCAGGTGCGGATACCGGGCGTGCCGGCGGCGGTGACCGCAGCGAGCGCGTCAGCGGCGCTCGTGCCGACATTGGCTGCCAGGTACTGCAGCACCTCGGGCGAGGTTTCGGTGAAGCCCGGGATCGGCGCCAGCGCGTTGAGGATATAGGCGGCAGCGATGGTGCAGCCGAGCGACAGCACCGGCGTCCAGGCGAACCAGTTGCACCACACCGACAGCGGTGCGACGAACTTCGAATAGCGCAGCCAGGCGGTGGCGCCATAGACCGAGGCACCGCCCGACTTGTTCGGGAACAGGCCGGCGATCTCGGCGTAGGTGAACGACTGGATGAAGCCCATGAGGATGGACAGGGTCCAGATCAGGAAGGCGATGTTGCCTGTGGTGCCGGCGATGCCGCCGATCGAGAACAGAACGAGCGGCGGCACGCCGCTGGCCACCCAGAAGGCGCCTCGCCAGTCGATTGTCCTGTGAAGTTGACCGGCGGATTCCGCCGGACTGATGTCCGTTACAGCGCTCATTTGCTCAGTTCCCCATGGATTGAGAATGCCCGTCGCCCACGCCGGCATTTCCCGGTTTCGTGGTACGGCGGCAGTTTCCGCTAAGGCTTCTTTTTTTCCTCAAAGTGAAGTTTGTCTGAATTCGATGCGCCGTCAAGCCATTTTGTCGCAGCGCTGGTGGAAACTTCGATCCACGCTCCCCATGTCATAAGGTTGGCCAGTACGCGCGTATCTTTCCGGCCAGGCAAACCCCACCCGAAGGGGTAGTGCGGTGGTTTTTCGGCCGTTCGCCGGCTACCAGGACGGCTCCGCTCCTATTTTGCCTAATATACTGGAATGAAAAAATCATTCATGTTATGAATTGAAGCTAAGGCCGAAAATAGATCGACCTGACACAGGAGACGTCGGCAAGAGGTGGGCGCACGAACATAGGCGGGAGGAACATGAACGCCGAATGGAAGGGTCAGCGCCAGGGCATCGGGATTGAGGTGGTGCCAGTGGCAAGAGACAGCAAGTTCAAGATATTGATCGCCGAGCGAAACCCGCTGGTGGTCGCGGCACTTGGCGACATGATCGCGCGCGACGGCCGCTTCGAGCTCGTCGACAGCGTGCCGACCGGCAAGGCCTTTCTCCAGGCGGCTTCCGAGCCAGATCAATCGTTCGATTTGGCGGTGCTCGGCTGGAAGTTGTCCGATATGGACAGTGGCGAGGTGCTGGCCGAAATGCAGCGGCGTTCGCTGCACGCCCGTGTCGTGGTCTTCTCCAATGACCATGACATATCGATCCTCAAGCAGTGCGTCCGCCTTGGCGTCCAAGGCTTCTGCTATCAGTTCGACGACCCGGCGATCCTGTTCGATACGCTGGTGGCGGTGGCGCACGGCCGCATCTGCATCCCTTATGTCGACGTGTCCAAGATCAACGACACGCCGCTGTCGCGTTTGACCACGCGCGAGCGCGAGCTGCTTTCGGTATTGGCGGATGGCTGGACCAATCTGCAGATCGCGGCGCGCACCGGGATCTCGGAAAATACGGTCAAATACCATCTCAAGAATCTTTACGACAAACTCGACGTCCGCAACCGGGCGATGGCCGTGGCTCTCTACGCCAGCGAAAAGAACCGCGGTCCGAGCGTGAACGCCTAGCCGGACGATTTTTCGGTTTTTCGGAACGGGTCGTGCCTTTCGAGGCCGGCCCGTTTTTGTTTGACCGTGCCTTTCAGCGGCAGGAACCGCCTTCTGAAGTCGGCGCTGCTCGCAGGCCCTTTCGGCCCTTACTGCCTCGCTTCGCTCCTCCGGCGAGCTCAGGGCCACTCTCCGCCATTTCGTGGATGCTGGGAGACCGCAGCCCCAGCCGAGATTGGCGTTTCCTCTCCCTCGCGAGGGCAGAAGTGGTTCGCGCAGCGAACCAGTGAGAGAGATAAAACCCCGAGATCTGCGCTAACTGAATTTCACCTTGAGGAAAGCCACAAGGCCGAGGCTCGTCGCCCGGTCCTCACGCAGCCTTGGCCGCTGCGATGCCCCGTGAAAGCAAAATGCCGCCCCGGTCGGGGCGGCATTGCATGTCACTCAAGCAGGGCGCGGTCGTGGGACCGTAAATTACTCTGCTGCGACGGACGAGGCGGTCTGCAGGTACGATTCCAGCGAGTCGTCGAGCGCGTCCTTCCACGGCGTATGATGCGGCGGCGCCATCGTGCCGGTGATGACCGAGCGGTAGGAATGGTTGCGGAACTCCATGATTCCCTTCTTCTTGTGTTCCTTCCACTCGAAGAAGGCCGCGTTGGCGCCGTCCACGTTGAAGCTCGGATAGTCGGTTTCCGCGATCAGTTCCTTGACGTAGTCGCCCTGGTATTCGATCGCGTCATGGGTGTCCTTGCCGGCATCCTCGCGAGCAACGCGGTCCTGCACGTCGGCGACCATCTCCTGCTTGGTGGCAGGCAGCTTGACGCGGCCGAGGATCACGTCGCGTGCCCACCAGGCCTGCGCGTCGAACATGTTGAAGGTGAACCACTGGTCCTGCATGCCGATATAGAACATCGCCGGATTGTGGACGTAGGCGACGCCCTTGTAGAGGTCGGCGGTCGCCAGGCGGTTGGCGGTCCTGAGGCGCAGGTCGTCAGGCAGGAACGGGAAGTGGTGCTTGTAGCCAGTGCACAGGATGATGGCGTCGATGCGCTTGGTCGACCCGTCCTTGAAGGTGGCGGTGTTGATTTCGACCTTCTCCAGCAGCGGCCTCTCTTCCCAGTTGTCGGGCCATTTGAAGCCCATCGGCGCGGTGCGGTAGGAGTTGGTGACCGACTTGGCGCCATACTTCCAGCATTGCGAGCCGATGTCCTCGGCCGAGTAGCTGGTGCCGATGAGCAGGACGTCCTTGCCGGCGAACTCGCGGGCGTCGCGGAAGTCGTGGGCGTGAAGGATGCGGCCGTTGAAGCGGTCGAAGCCGGGGAATTCGGGAACGTTCGGGGTCGAGAAATGGCCCGAGGCGACGATGACGTTGTCGAATTCCTCGGAGTAGCAGTGATCCTTCGGCAGGTCCTGCACGGTGACGGTGAATTTCTTGGTCTCTTCGTTCCAGGTCACCATGCGCACGGCGGTCTCGAAACGGATCCATTTGCGGACGCCGGCCTTGTTCACGCGGCCTTCGATGTAGTCGAAGAGAACAGCGCGCGGCGGATAGGAGGCGATCTGCTTGCCGAAATGCTCTTCGAAGGAATAGTCGGCGAACTCGAGGCCCTCCTTGGGGCCGTTCGACCAGAGATAGCGGTACATGGAACCATGAACGGGCTCGCCATACTGATCGAGGCCGGTGCGCCAGGTGTAGTTCCAAAGGCCACCCCAGTTGGCCTGCTTTTCGAAGCAGACGATTTCCGGGATTTCTGCGCCCTTTTCCGCGGCCGACTGGAATGCTCTCAGCTGGGCCAGACCCGACGGTCCGGCTCCGATCACGGCGACACGCTTAGCTGTCATGGTTTCCTCCTATTTTGGTATAGACCAAATTTGGCTTATTGGTTCCTCTGGTCCAGAGTATATTGACGGCCGTTATACCAATTTGTCAACGATGAGTTTCCTGTGAGGAACAAAAATTTCGCCCCATGAGGATGAAGCTCCCAGGTTTTGATGATACTTACAGCCATGCAGAATTCCAGCTTTGCCCATCATCTTGCGGTTTCCAGCGTCCTGCCGCGGCTTTCCGTCGGCATGCCGAATGCGGTGAATGTCGGGTTCCTGGCCCCGCTCAGCGGACAGGTCGAGTCATGGGGCTTGCCCGGATTGCATGGCTGCCGGATCTGGGAGGACTGGCTCAACAAGACCGGCGGGTTGCTGATCAACGGGCGGCGCTATCCGATCAAGATCGTCGAATATGACTGCGACTACGACGCCGGACGGGCCGAGGCGGGCGCGCGCCATCTAGTGGAGCAGCATGACATCAAGCTGCTGATGATGCTGGGCGGAGATACGATTGCGCCGATACGGGATTACCTGACCCAGCGCAAAGTCCTGACCTCAACGCTGCTGCCCAGCGACCTGTCGCCGGATACGCCTTATCTGATCGCACCCAGCGAACTGCATCCGATCTACAATGTGACGGGAGTGGACTGGCTGGCCAAGGCAAAGCCAGAGCTTCGGACTGTCGCGATATGCAGCCAGTCGGATGCGCTTGGCCTGCCCTCGCTAGCGACGTATCGCGCAGCCTTCAAAGCGGCCAATGTGGGGATTGCCAAGGAAATCCAGTACGATCCTGGCACCACCGATGCTGCCGGAATCGTGCAGCCGATGCTGGATTCGACCCCTGATATCCTGTGCTGGTGCACCAGCTATACGCCCATGGTCCATGCCATGACCGAATATGCGCATGCGCAAGGCTTCAAGGGGCAGATCATCTCCTGCACGCTGGACTATTACGACCAGCTCGTGGCCCGGACATCTGTCGAATTCATGGAAGGTTTCGTCTTCCAGTTCCCGGATTTCGACGATGAAAAGCTGACGGACAAGACGTTTTTCTTCAATCAGCCAAAGGGCTTCTTCGACGAGTACAACCACCGCTTCCCCGGCACCTGGACCGCGGTGAGCTGGGAGTATGTCGCCATCCTGGATATCTGGCATGCGGCGGTTGAAAAGTGCAACAGCGTCAATCCTCTACCAGTCTTGGCGGCCATGAAGCAGCTTGGACATGTCACCCACGCGTTCGGTCCGGCTCATTGGTGGGGCGAGAGCATGTTCGGGATCGACAACGCGCTGGTCGGAGACTGGCCGGTGGTGACGCTGAAGAACGGCAAGGCGAAAATTGCTGCTTTCGGCTCGATCCCGCGCTGGCTGAAGCGCCATGGCGGCCTTCTCAAGCAGGAAATGTCGGATCTGGGACAGCTTTGGGACCAGCGCCTGCAATCGAGCGGGAATGGAACCGCCTTGCAGGCACGGACACCGGAGTCAGTCCTGCAGAAATAATTTCTGCTCCTCGACCAGGTGCAGCTTGATGAACTCGACGGCTCGCTCCACGTCGCGAGAGGCAATCGCATTGAACAGCGCGTTGTAGCGCTGTTGGTACTCGAGGATCCGTTTCGGGGACAGATGCCGGCGAAGGAGCGTCGTACGAAAGCTCACCCGGCAGGCCTCGATCGTCAGATTGTAGCAGGATGCGAGCAGGCGATTGTGCGTTCCTTCGGCAATCTTGCGATAGATTTCCTCTTCGCATTTCACGAAAGCGGCAACGTCGGTATGCACGCTTTCGATCTTAGACATCAGTTGTTCCAGGTCCCACACTTCGCGCGGAGTCATGTTGATGACGGCAAGGCGGACCATTTCAGGCTCAAGGATACCGCGCACCACAAGGTGGTCCAGGGGGCTGGTCTCCATGGCGACCGAGCTCTCGCCGCGCTCCGGCACGTCGTCCGAGCGATAGGTGACGAAACTGCCGCTGCCGGGACGTCGATTGATGACTTTGCGCGCTTCCAGCACATCCAGTGCCTCGCGCACGGTATTGCGGGCTACCCCCAACTCCGAAGCCAACGCCCGCTCAGACGGAAGGCGCGTGTTCAGCGGATACTCCTCCGACGTTATTTTCGCCAACAAGCGATCCAGAACCGTCTGCACAGTCGCCCCCACCGAGTAGGTTGCGATGATCTGAGATGTGAGTTGGTCGGCTTCAGCCTTCATTTCGCGACCCTGCATATCAGTTCTGCCTCATGGCCACGGCGCGAGGCGAAGCCTACCGCAGCACAGTCTAAGTTTGAAATGTTTGTCGAATCCGACCCAGTAGCACGGTTGACGGGGCGGGGACAATCGCTTGACGGGTTAGGGGACGTCAATGGTCCGGACCTCGCCCGACAGGCCGCCCGCGGTCTGTCGCCTCGCCTCATTTTTCAGCTATGCGGCGAAACGAAGCCTTGCTAGGGCGGTAAAATCGAGTATTCTCTAGACTGAAATATTTTTACACACAGGCAAATTTTGACGAGGTGGTGATGACTATCGCAGACTACCCCGCCGTGACCTCCGGCCCGCCGCGGCCGAGTCTCATCCTGCAGCCCGGGCTGCTGTTGCCGGGCATGGAGCGTTACCATGTGCCGGGCTTGGGCGCCGCACTGATCGAGATCGAGGCCGGCGACCGCGTGACGGTGCGCAACCTCGAGGGCGGCCAGCCTTGCGAGCTGGTGGCCTTCGATGCCGCCGGCAAGGCCGATCCCGGCATCCTGGGCACACGCTCGAACAGCGACGCTGCGGGGCTCAAGGCGCTGCTTGTCGACGGCGACGACAGCCTGCAGGCGTTCCGCGCCGGGCTGGCGCGGCGCAAGCTCGAACTCGGCCGTGTCGAGGCCGTGCGCTTCTTCGATGGTGCGACCGCTGCGGGTACCGAAGAAAGCTTCACCGTCACCCGTCCGGGCACGCTGGTGGTCGCTGCCCCCGGTGCTGCGATGGCGATCGACAGCCACGACACCTCGACGCCGCTTGCGGTGATGATCAAGCGCGCGACGATCAGGCCCGCCGGCAAGTCCGACCTGCCCGATCCGCTCGCCGACCCGCTGCTCGACCTCAGGGTCAAGTCGAAGACGGCCGAGTCCTTCTTCGTCAAGGCCGGCGACTACATCCAGATCATCGACGTCGACGGCCGCCAGTGCACCGACTTCCAGTGCTTTTCGGCGCGCAAGCTCGACAAGGGCCGCGACCTTGCCCTCGACGTCACCGCCACCCGCTCGCTGATGGGCCACGCCTATCCGATGCCCGGCCTGCATGCCAAATATTTCGACCAGGATTTCGAGCCGCTGGTCGAGGTCATCCAGGACACCTGCGGCCGGCACGACGCGTTCGCGCTCGCCTGCTACGCCAAATATTACGACGACATCGGCTATCCCGGCCACATCAACTGCTCGGAGAATTTCAACGGCGCACTGACCCCGCATGGCGTCAACGCCCGTGCCGGCTGGATGGCGGTCAACTTCTTCTTCAACACCGGCATCGACGCCCATGGCGTGATGTTCTCCGACGAACCCTGGTCGCGGCCGGGCGACTATGTGCTGCTGAGAGCCCTGACCGACATCGTCTGCGTCTCCTCGGCCTGCCCCGACGACACCACCCCGGCCAATGGCTGGAACCTCACCGACATCCACGTCCGGACCTATTCCGGCCAGCACAAATTCTCGCGCGCGATCGCCAGACGCACGACCCCGGAGGCCGAACCCAAAATGACCCGTGAGACCGCCTTCCATTCAAGCTTTGCCAAGCACACGCGCAACTTCATCGAATACAAGGGCTTCTGGCTGCCGCAGGAATTCGCCAAGGAAGGCCCGATCGAGGAATACTGGGCCTGCCGCCAGAAGGCGGTGGTGATGGATCTTTCCGCCCTGCGCAAGTTCGAGGTGACGGGCCCGGATTCAGAAGCCCTGATGCAGTACACGCTGACCCGCGACGTCAAGAAGCTCGGCGTCGGCCAGGTCGTCTATACCGCGATGTGCTACGAGCACGGCGGCATGATCGACGACGGCACCTTGCTGCGCCTCGGCAAGGACAATTTCCGCTGGATCTGCGGTGACGACTATTCCGGCGTGTGGCTGCGCGAAGTGGCGGAAAAGCTCGGCCTCAAGGTGCTCATCCGCTCCTCGACCGACCAGATGCACAACATCGCCGTGCAGGGCCCCAACAGCCGCGACATCCTCAAGGAGATCGTCTGGACGCCGCCGCACCAGCCGGCCCTGTCCGAGCTCGAATGGTTCCGCTTCACCATCGGCCGCATCGGCGATGCGCAAGGGGTGCCGATCGTGGTCTCGCGCACCGGCTACACCGGCGAGCTCGGCTACGAGGTCTGGTGCCATCCGCGCGACGCCGAAAAGGTCTTCGACGCGGTGTGGGAAGCGGGCCAGCCGCATGGGCTCAAGCCGATGGGCTTTGCCGCGCTCGACATGGTGCGCATCGAGGCCGGGCTGATCTTTGCCAATTACGAGTTCTCCGACCAGACCGACCCGTTCGAGGCCGGCATCGGCTTCACCGTGCCGCTGAAGACCAAGACCGACGACTTCATCGGCCGCGAGGCGCTGATCAGGCGCAAGGACAACCCGATCCACAAGCTGGTCGGCCTCGACATCGACTCCAACGTCGTCGTCGGCCATGGCGACTGCGTCCATATCGGCCGCGCCCAGATCGGCATCGTCACCTCGTCGATGCGCTCGCCGGTGCTCAACAAGAACATCGCGCTCGCCCGCGTCGACGCCACCCACGCCAATGTCGGCACCGAGGTCGAGATCGGCAAGCTCGACGGCCACCAGAAGCGCCTGCCGGCCAGGATCGTGCCTTTCGCCCACTACGATCCCAAGAAGGAAAAGCCACGGTCGTAAATCAACCGCGACTTCGCCGTCATCAATGCAAAAGCCCCGCGACCTGCGGGGCTTTTTGTTTGAGGATTGCGGGAATTGGCTTATTCACGGTCAATAGAGAACACCCTTGGCGCAAGGCAGCATCGTGGAAATATTCTCCTGGTCGCCCATCTTGCTGACGCTTCCCTTTATCGTCGTTGGCATCGTTTCATTTTTCCTGGGTGCGGCGTTCCTCGCGATCTTCGCCAGGCAGGCACAAGGCGACCCTCTATCGATGCCGGTCGCCGCTTTCGTCGGCACCATCACCACGGCCTGGGCGCTGTCGCTCGGTTTCACGGCCGCGGATGTATGGTCGGTCAATGCGCGCGCAAGTGAGGTCGCCAGCGCCGAGCGTTCGTCGATGATGCGGCTTGCCGGCATGGCGAAGCCGGAGGCGCTTGCCTCTGCCGAATTGTTGAATGGCCTACTGGCCTACAAGGGTGCCGTCATTTCGCTGGAATGGCCGAATGCGAACCATTCGCCTGAGCCCGCCGTCGAACAGGCCTTGCAGGACATCCGCCTGGCATTGATCGCGCTGTCGAAGTCAGGCCTTCCTGATCCGATCATTGGCCAGATGGTGCAGGACTTCGACGAATTGCAGGACGCCCGCAACTCGCGCCTGGCCATCGGCGCAGGTTCGGTCAATCAGCTCAAATGGTACCTGGTGCTGTTCCTGACCATGCTTTCGGCGGTGGTCATCGGGGCAGTCCACGCCGACAGGCCGCATGCCGGCAGGAAGGCGATCCTGATCTTCGCCGTCACGGCAAGCGTCAGCCTGTGGATCCTGGCCTTGCATGCCAATCCCTATGTCGGCGTTGCGCAGGTGACATTGGGCGACGCACGCATCTAGCCCCGACTGCCCCTAGGCAGTTCGGGCGACGACAGGTTGGGGAGAGGCGTTGCGCATGGCCAGCCACGCCTCGGCCTGAGCGTCGGGCATCGGAAAGGCTATGCCATAGCCCTGGACTGCGGGGCAGCCCAGCTCCCGCAGGAAGGACAGCTCCCTTTCGGTTTCGGCACCCTCGGCGATGATCGAAATGCCGAGGCCGCGCGCCAGTTCGATGATCGCCTTGACGATCTTGGAGTTGGCCGGGTTCTTGTGGATGTCGCGGATGAAGCGGCGGTCGATCTTCAGCCGGTCGACCTCGTTGGCGCTGATATGCGACAGCGATGCGTAGCCGGTGCCGAAATCGTCCAGTTCCATGCGGATGCCGGCCTTGCGCAGACGCTTCAGCGTCAGCCCGATGCCGCTGTTTTCGTCGTCGAGCATGACCGATTCGACGATTTCCAGCGCCACCAGGCGGTTGGGCAGGCCTTCGGCCTTGAGAAGGCCGAGCAAATGATTGGCGAAGTCGGCCTCGTGTAGCTCCTGGGCAGACACATTGAGCGAGAGCCGGCCGAAATCCAGTCCCATGCGGTGCCATGCGGCGGCCGTGCGTATGGCCTTGGCAAAGATGGAACGGCCGATCGCCGGCATCAGCCCGGCCTTTTCAGCTGCCGGAAGGAACTCGCCGGGCGAAACGTTCCTGCCCATGACCTCCCAGCGCACCAGCGCCTCGACGCCGATCACCTTCCCGGTCTGCAGGGAGACCTGTGGCTGGAAATGGACCGCGAAGGCCTCGGTAGCGATCGCTTCGCGCAGTTCGCGTTCGAGGTTGGCCTTTTCTTCGAACTTGTCGCGCAGCGTCGTGGCAAAGAGCTGATAACCGCCGCGCCCCTCGGCCTTGGCGCGGTAGAGCGCCAGGTCGGCGTTGACGAATAGTTCATCCATCGTGGCGGTGGCGTCGTGGAACAGTGCCACGCCTGCGCTGGCGCTCGGCTTCAGCGAAGCTCCGGCGAACTCCAGCGGCTGCTTGATGCTCGCGGTGATCCGCGCCGCGACTTCGACGGCGGCCGTCTCGGTGCCCACATCGGTCAGGATCACGGTGAATTCGTCGCCGCCAAGGCGCACGCAGACGTCGGATTCGCGAACGCTGGCGACAAGGCGCCGTGCGGTCTCGATCAGCACGGCATCGCCCGCGGCATGGCCGAGCGTGTCGTTGACGGTTTTGAAGTGGTCGAGGTCGAGGTGGATGACGGCGATCGCCTCGCCCTTGCGCCGGGCGGTGGCCAATGCCGTATCCATGTAGTCGTTGAGGAAGGCCCGGTTGTAGAGGCCCGTCAGCGCGTCATGATTGGCGGCGAAGTTCATCTGGTCGCGCGCCCTGAGCAGTTCGCTGGTGCAGGACACGACGCGGCGCACCAGCGGCCGGAAGATCAGCACCGCCTCGGCGACGAGCAGCAGCAAAGTGAGGACAAAGACCGTAAGGTGTATCTTCTCGACCGCCGCGCCCTTTTCGGCAGCTTCCGACGTGAACAGCCGGGTCAGCGTTTCATATTCGCGCCGGGCTTTCTCGGCGACATAAAGCCTGAGCGCGGCGAAATGTGCGATGGCATCGGCAGGCATCTCTGCGGACACCGAGTCGGGCAGCAGCTTGAGATAGGAATTGACCGTGTGCTCGAGGATCCGCGTCGATGCGTCGATCTGGCCGGGAACCTCGGTAAACAGCTTTGTCGCATCCTCCGAAAGCTCGAGCCGGTGAAGCGGTGACCGGGCGTCGGGCGATCCGTTCCGCAGGATGCGCTCGTTGGCGAGGAAACTTTCGAGCGCCGCCTTGAGGTTCTGGCGCGCCTGGGTGCGCAGCCATTGCGCATCGGCCGTATGGGCCTCCGTCGCGCTCAGCAATATCCGCTGCGACAGCATCTGCTGGCGGGCCCCGAGCTCGATCAAGGCGGTCTTCTGCGTGTTCGCCGAGATCACCGAGTTCAACATGAAGAAGCTGGCGGTTGCCAGCGACGCGATCAGGATCAGCGCTGCCACATAAGACGCCCTGGTCTTGTGCATCAAGCCGTCTGCGAGTTTCTCGTGTTCCGTGCTCGCCTGCGCGCTCGCCGACATGTCGACTTTCCCCCGCCAACTTGATCTCAGAAGTTCCCCCGGGCAAGAAAATGCAGAACAATGATGAATTGCGTGTAAATGCGAAGAGTTATGGTCGCGTGGATCAGTAGGTATTTCGCCAGAGAGTCCCGTTTGGCCGTGTTTTGCACGAAGTTGCATGAATGTCAGTGTAGTCCTGCATCAATTGTTGTTGGCAGAACTCGTCGGACATTTTGGTCGCAACCGACCGGACAGCGGGTCGAAGGAGACGGGGTGGGCAGTCTCTTCGCGTCAAAGGGCAGCAGCGGGGCCCGGTCCCGGAGGGTGATCTGGCGTTGATGCTCACCAACCAGCTGCTGCCGCTTGAAACACGGGTTTGGACGGTGGCCTTCGGCAGTGAATGGCGGCCTGCCTCGCAAACCTCACTGGCGAGGTCGTCAGGCGTCATGCCGCCGCCGCTGGCCGCGACAGCCCCGCAGCCGCCTATCGCCGCGCCGCAGGCCGTTGGGGGCTACACGCCGCCCTATGCCGCGCCCAGCGACCTGTGGGCTTACCTGCTCGCCTTGTCGCCGTTGCTGTTCAGCGCGTTAGAGATCCTCTACTATAATCCGTTCGCGCATGCGCCGGGCGACGTCATTCCGGTAGTCGGCTTCTGGATTGGGTTGCTGCTGGCGTGGGCCGACACACGAAACCTCAATCGCAGTCGCCGTAATCCGCAGATGCGGACCATGGTGCCGTTCGTGCTGCTGACCCCCATCGGTTATTTCTGGCGGCGCAGGGCCATCACCAGAACCTCGCTGAAATACCTGTTCATCTGGATCGGCTGCCTAGTGTTTTACGCAGTGGTCCTTGCCGGACTGTCGGATCCGCAAATCTAGCCTCGGTCAAAAGAACCTTCGCCGGACCTGTCGTCGGGCTATCTCATGTGCGGTGGATCGTGGACGCAAGCGAAATCATAGCCGGGCTGATCATACTAGCCGTCATCTACATGATCCCGACCATCGTTGCGTTTTGGCGCGGACACCCGAACCGCTGGGTCATCCTGCTGCTCAACATCTTTTAGGCGGGACCGGCATCGTCTGGTTCGGCTGCCTGATCTGGGCATGCATGGCCGTCCACGTCAGCAACAACCCGAACGGCAGCCACGGCGGCGAATCGGGCCTCAACCTGACCGCCAACGACGTCGTGGCTGTGCGCCTCGTAGGCGGCCTTGTCGGGCCGTCTACGCTGCAACTGGCAAACAGCCCGCCGCCGCCCGACGACGCCCTAGCGCGCCTTGAGCGGCTGAAAAAGCTGCTCGATGACGGCGCAATTGATCAGGGGCAGTTCGAGCGGTTGCGGGACCAGATCGTTTAGTAGGCGGGCGAGTTTCTGACGAACGATCGTCGTCGGTGACCTCCACCGTCTGAGTTGGGAATGACCGCAATGCGCCCAAAACCTGCTTTTGGCGGTTGAACATTTGACCCGATGCTGACCTTGTTGTGCAAGGTTCCATTCTCCTGGATATTCGCGATCGGCCTTTACACTCCGCCAAGCCCCATCGCCAGGACATCGGGCCGGTGGCAACCGGCCCGATGTAGGGCTTATCATTCGGCTGCTGTGCGGACCGGAATGCTCGGCTCGAGGCCGCGCGGGATCTTCTTTTCCTTGTCGTAGAGCGGCATGACGTCGAGCACCGCGCCGTGTGTCTTGCCGTCCCGGCACTGGACCTCGACCGCGGTTCCGGCAGCCATTGTGCTGTCGAGACGAACGATCGCGATGCCCTGTTCGAGATAGGGCGACCAAGAGCCGGCGGTGACGAACCCAACCTTCTTGCCGCCGACCGAGACCGTGCCCAGGCGCAGCGGTTCGCCGCCCTGGCACGTCAGGCCCAACACGCGGTTGGAGCCGGTCGCCTTGGCCAGCGCTTCCTTACCGATAAAGCTGTCCTTGGTGAGATCAACGAAGGCACCAAGGCCGGCTTCGAACGGCGTCATGGTGTCATCCATGTCCGAACCGTTGTTGAGGATGCCACCTTCGATGCGGCGGATATCCATGGTGTCGAGGGCGCAGATCTCCATGCCGTGCGGCTTGCCGGCGGCGAGGAAGCTAGCCCACATTGCCGCGCCGTCGAACTTGCCGCCATTGGGCAGCGTGTAAATCTCGAAGCCCATCTCGTTGGTCCAGCCGGTACGCGACAGGATAACGGGCTGGCCGCCGATAGTTGTGCGGGCGACCGAGAAGAACTTGAACTCGGCCGGCACGCCTGTGTCGCTCAGTTCAGCCAGGATGGACAGCGAAGCCGGGCCCTGGATCTGGGTGACCCAGGAGTCGGGATCGGAAATCTCGACGTCGAGATCCTGCGAATGCGCGACGAACCAGGAGTAGACTGGTCCATCGGCCTGGACATACCAATAGGTGTCCTCTTCAAGGCGCATCAAAACGCCATCGCATAGGATTTTGCCGTTGGGATAGCACAGCAGGCCGTAGCCGGCGCGGCCCGGCCTGATCTTGGCGCAGTCGCGGGTGAACACGCGGTTGCAGAATTTGGCGGCGTCAGGGCCCTTGATCTGGACCGGGCGTTCGCCGGTGTCAAACAGGCCTGCTTTGGTACGCAGTGCCCAATAGCCGTCGAGACGGTCGATCTTCTGCGATACCGGCATCAGGCGATTGTTGTAGACGGTGTATTTGGCGCCATTGGCCATGTGGAACTTGGAGTACGGGCCGGGGATGGTGCCGTAGTCCCAGCCTGGTTCCTCGTGCGCCGAGACGACGAGACGGGTGAGATTGCCTGTCATGATGGTTCCTCCTTTTATGACAAGTGGGTGGTGGGCAGGACGCGCAGCTAGGCTATGCGCGGGGCTAAGATGCCTGGGCGATGCCTGGCTGTTCGGCGGTAGCGTCAATGCTCTGCAGCGAGCGCAGCCATTCGGTGGTGCGTGCGAAACTGCCGAACGGATAGAAATGAACCGAGCGGAACGGCGAAGCGCCGACCTCATTGATGCCTTCGGCCAGTTCGGCCAGCGCATCTTCGGGAGAAAAGGCGGTTGCGAGCTTGAAGGCGCGGCCGAAGTTCTTCGACAGCATGCCCAAAGAGGTGCCGACGCCGCACTCCTTGGCGAAGCGCAGCAGGGTCGTCATCTTGGCCATGCCGGGCAATCCGACATCGACGGCAATGTCCGGCATCGTCTTCTCAACGAAATCGGCGTGCCATGAAAACAGCTTCGCGGTGTCGAACAGGAATTGCGTGGTGATCGACACCTCGATACCAGCCTGGGAGGCATATTCGCATTTGTCGATCAAGGCGCGGCGCAGTTCATCGCGCCTGACGCTTGGGTGACCTTCTGGATGGCCCGCCAGACCAACGGCCCTGATGCCGTGACCTTCCAGCATTCCCGTCTCAAGGACGTCGATGGAAGCAGCATATGGCCCAGCCGGGCGTGCGGTGTCGCCGCCGATCAAAAGCACTTGGCTTACGGCTGCCCTTGAGGTCAGGGCGCCCAGGAAATTCCGCAGCTCATCATGGCTTGCGAACCTGCGAGCCGGAATGTGCGGTACGGCCGTCATTCCCTGTGCGTTGAGTTTCTCGGCAGCGTCGACGATCTCGGTCGTCGATCCCGAAGTATAGGCGATGTAGACCTTGGTTCCGAGGGGAAGATGATCCTGAAAATCGGCATGCTTGGCGACATCCGCCGGAAGCACCTCGATCGAGAAATTCCTGACTAGACTTGATGTCGTCTTGCCATTCGGCCGCGCGAAGAACGCTTGGTTCACTGACTCCTCCCTTTTCGAATTGGACGTCTTGCACATGCCTTCTGATGCAAGAGCAGCCATGAACTAGTATCACGATACGATAAAAGCAAGCTGATTTTGACGGTACACCAAAAATATTAGCGATTGCACATATTCCGTTGGTGCCGGAAAGACGCGCGTATTGTGGTCTATCTAACGGAAAATAAAAGAAAAAATAAAAGTCCACATAGCTGATCGTGATGAATCTTCATGGCTTTGTCGCTTGTTGTAATTAGTACAGTGATACGATAATGGGGAGATGACGGTCAGAGGAGACCGCTCAGGAAATCACTTTCAATTCGCACTGAATCGGTCTTGCCGGCGGTCGCCATGAAGGAATGAGCCGGCCTAGGGAGGAGGAATTCGATGACAGAAATCGCACTGTCGGTCCCCGCAAAGGAGGATCATCGCCTCATTCGGTCGTTGACCTGGGTCGACGCATTCTGGGTGACGAGTGGCGTGCCGGCGCTGGTGTTGTTCACCATAGGTCCGATCGCCGCGACCGCCGGAAACGCATCGGTAGCTGTCTGGACCGCATCTATCGTGATCGGCTTCATTCAGGCTTTCACCTATGGCGAAATCGCCAGCCTGTTTCCCCACAAGTCTGGTGGTGCGTCGGTGTATGGGGCCATTGCCTGGGTTCGTTACAGCAAGTTGCTGGCGCCTATTTCGGTCTGGTGCAATTGGTTCGCCTGGTCGCCGGTGCTTGCCATCGGCGTCAGCCTCGGCGCTGGCTACATTCTGGGACTGCTGTTTCCCGCCGACTCGGTGGTGAACACTTGGCAATTGACGCTTGTCGATCTGGGCTGGCTGCGCACCGGACTGACATTGCGCATCAACTCGACATTCCTGCTTGGCGCTGTGCTGATGCTGGTCGTCTTTGCCATTCAGCATCGGGGAATTCTGTCGACGGCTCGCCTGCAGAAGGTCTTTGCCGTTTCCTCGCTGCTGCCGCTGATCCTCATCGGTGTCGTTCCGCTGATTACCGGGGACGTATTGTCATCGAACTTCACCCCCTTCGTGCCGCTCACCCATGATGTCGCCGGCAATGCCGTCAACGGCACTTGGAACTGGCAAGGCGTGGTGGTGATTGCCGGGTCAATGCTGATGGCGGCGTGGTCGACATACGGTTTCGAGACCGCGGTCTGCTACACGCGCGAGTTCAAGAATCCGGCGACCGACACGTTCAAGGCGCTGCTCTACTCAGGCCTGTTTTGCCTGGCCATCTTCACTGTTGTGCCGCTGGCGTTCCAGGGAACGCTCGGTCTGGAAGCCATGCTGCAGCCGGATATCTACAGCGGCATGGGTGTTGCGAAGGCGATGGCCGGCATGGTCCACGCCGGTGGCGTCATGTTGAACGTCATCGTGGTCATGCTGGTCTGCACGCTGCTGCTGTCGATCATGACCGCAATGGCGGGTTCGTCGCGCACGCTCTATCAGGGCGCCGTCGACGGCTGGCTGCCGCGCTATCTCGACCACGTCAACGAGCATGGCGCGCCGACCAGGGCCATGTGGACAGATCTGGGTTTTAATCTGATCCTGCTGCTGCTCTCCGACATCGTGTTCATCCTGGCAGCGTCCAATGTCGGCTACATCATTTTCATCTTCATGAACCTGAACGCCGGCTGGATTCACCGGATCGATCGCAAGAACTGGGCGCGCCCGTTTCGCGCGCCGAACTGGCTGCTCGGCGCCGGCACCTTCCTTGCCTATGTGAACCTCGTGTTCCTCGGCATGGGCGCCGACATTTGGGGTGGTGGAACACTGCTTACGGGCCTGTTCTTCGCAGCCATGATCCTGCCGGTCTTCGTCTTCCGCCATTACATCCAGGACAAGGGACACTTCCCGGATTCGATGAAGGAAGACATGCACCTGGGGCATGAAGAAGGAGCCAAGACAAAAGCGGGAATCCTGCCTTTTGTGGCCCTTGGCGCCGGGTGCTTGGTCGTTGCCGTCTCGCATTGGCTGGCGACCATCTAGCAAAAATGCGGGCGGAGGCGCGGTGTCTCCGCCCGTGCATTGCGACATCCCGGAACGCAGTTCAATCCAGGTGCGCAATGCGTAATTTCGAGATTTTGTGGTGTCGCTGAGTGCCATTGGCATTTGGAGCGCCGGTCAGGGAAACCGCACATGAATGCGCCAAACAAGCACTCGAACTTCGATATCGAGGTTTCGCTGCCCGGCACGAAAGGCTTGGTCCGGCCACTGCCTGCGTCACTTGTCGACGAGGCCGCGACGGAGTTTGTGGTGTTGCTGCTGCCGGGTTTCTCGCAGCTTTGCCTGTCGTCGCTGATCGATCCACTGCGGCTCGCCAACGATTTGTCGGGTCGCAAGCTGTTCAGCTGGCGGCTGGTGAGTCGAGACGGCAAGCCGGTCGAATGCGCCAGCGGCATCTCGATTGGGGTGTCGGGCAACATCTTTGGCGCCGATGCGCTCGATCTGCGCACGATACTGATGATCTGCGCCGGAGACGGCGTGGAAAGGCAGGGCGAGCCCAGGCTTCGCGCCGTTCTGCGACGCTGCGCGCGTGCCAGCGTCCAGATCTATGCGCTTGGCACGGCGGCATGGCTTCTGGCCGATGCGGCATTGCTGGGTGATGCCAGGTGCACCATCCACTGGGGCAGGATGGCGGCGCTGTCCGAAACCTTCGCCGACCTCGCCATCCATGACGCGCTGTTTGTGCGCGATGGCCGGATCGTCACCTGCGCCGGGGGATTTGCGGCCTTTGATCTCGCCGCTGAACTTATCCAGGAGCGCTGTGGCGCCCAACTGGTTCGCGACATCTGCCAACACCTGACCGCCGACCGCTGGCGTGACGGTGCAAGTTGTCAATCGGCGCCACCCGGCCTGCGTTATGGCGGCGCCGGCAAAAAGCTGCTGCCGATCATCCAGCTTATGGAGCGGCATCTCGAGGATCTTTTGCCGCTTGAAGAAATCTCGCTGCGGGTGTCGCTGTCGCGGCGCCAGATGGAACGCCTGTTCGAGCGGCATCTGTCGACGACGCCCTGGCAGCACTACTTGGCGTTACGGCTTGCCAAGGCACGCCAGCTGATCGAACTGACCGACATGGCGATCATGGACGTTGCGGTCGCCTGTGGCTTCGTTTCATCGTCGCACTTTTCCAAGACCTTCCGTGATCGTTACAGCGCGCTTCCGAGTGAATTGCGCGAGAGCGCAGCCACTGATCAGCCACGGCGGGCGCTCGCAGCGCAGTTCTGACGTCGAAGTCTATGACTGCGGTGAATTGTCGGTGAAGGGCGTTCTGGCCGACAGATGCAAATTCTTGTGCCAGGCCGTCTGGATGCGCGCCTCAATGACCTGAAGCGCCATGCGATGGGCGCGCGCAACGTCGAAATCGCCTTGCCGGTGGGCAAACTGCAGCCAGAAGCCGTAGGACAGGCAAACGATGGTTTCGGCGATGTCGTCGGCCTCGTCCTTGGCGATGATGTCCTTGAGCGAGGTTCGCAGATATTTGCGCAGCTGGTAGTCGCAGATCTGCTGCATCCGGTCGAAATGCGGATCATACGGCACCCGGCTCCAGAAATAGAGCCAGGCAGAAACGGCCGTGGGAGACACCTGTGATGGCGCGAAGTTGCCGTCGACGATGGCGACGATCTCTTCGATGGTGCCGGAGGCCTGTTTACGGCGGTCTCGGATTTCACGCAGCAGGCTTCCCACCAGATCCGACATCGTGTCGGCGATCAGCGCTTCCTTGGTTCCGAAATAATGCGTGATGATACTGGTCGCGACACCAGCTTCGACCGCAATCTTCTTAAGGGTCAGATTGTCGATGCCGTCGCGATGGAGAACTAGGTAGGTCGCATCAATCAACTGCTTTCGTCGAATTGGCGCCATGCCCACTTTTGGCATTTCAAACTTCCCTCACGCGCAATTCAACCTGTCTATATCTCTGCTGCGCCGAATGCAGCAAAGATTATTCAATTGTGGAAGGTGGGGTGTTAGCTCTTGGATGCGGTTTCATCCCACCCTGACGTTCTTGGAGCGCGCATCAGCGGTTCGTCAACGATGACGATGCAGAATTCACGGAGTGGTCGGCCGCCAAGCATCGAACGCTACTAGAGCAACCACCTAAGCTCAGCCGTCTGACGCCTTTAGAGATTTTTCGTTCAAGATACGATAGACCTGCATTCGAGAGCAGCAGACTTCCTTGGCAATGGCAGCAGCTCCGATGCCCTTGGCATGCAGGTTCAAGACGGTGGCCCGAACTATGCGCTTCCTACCACCCTGGTACACGCCCTTGGCCTGGGCTTTTTCGATACCCTCGCGCTGACGTTCCTTGATGAAGCGCCGCTCCATTTGGGCGACCATCCCCAGTACCGTAAGGACCAGATGCCCCATCTCGCCACGCGTTGTGACGTGAGGATCGAGGACGGTCACGTGCGCGCCCTTCTGTTCGCATTCATGCACGAGGTTCAGCACGTCGCGGGTCGAGCGGCCAAGCCGGTCAAGTCGGGTGACGACCAACTCGTCGCCGGGTCGCAGGAAATCCAGCACGGTCGCCAACTCGCCGCGCCCTTCGCGACTGGCGCCGGATACCTTCTCTGATCGTACGACCTCGCAGCCTTCGGCCTTCAACTTGTTTATCTGGGTATCAAGGTCTTGGTCGGTGGTACTGACGCGGGCGTAACCAATGCGAGCCATACTGTAACCTCAAGGTCAAAGCATCACGCTACCCTGTCACAAATAGTCGATGTCAACCCAGATGTTACGCTGCCTTCGCGTGCTCTTGTTACGTCACGCGAGGGTATACCCAGGCGTTACTGTACAAACGCCACATTGAAATCATTGGCAACATTGGTTGGCGTAGAGCGGACAGATAATTTTTTACTGCAACCAGCCACGGAGAGATGCCAAGCGGTTGTCCAAAGGGGGAGCGATGGCTTTCGTCAGGGAGATGCAAGGGAGGCAAGCAGATGCTTTTGATCCGGATCGCTCACGTGCAAGATATGACCTCGAGACGACCCGGCTGGTATAGATCAATCATGCAGATATGTATTGGTGATGCTCTACCCTACCACTTGTTTGCGCCGTATAGGCGGAGATTTCCGCCAGCAGCATGCGCTTGTCGTCTTCCTGCATGTAGGAGGCCAGGACACCGGCCCGGGCGATGGCTGAAATTTCCGCCGCGCCGAACTCCATCGCTTCTGCCACCAGCAGATACTCGCGATTGATATCAGTCGAGAAGGATGCCGGGGCATCAGTGTTTATCGTCACATTGAGGCCTGCCCTCAGCATTTCGGTGATGGCTGAGGCGCGGCCGTTGACCAGTTCACAGGAACTCCAGCAAGCGGTGAACGGGATGCGGCTCTCCCGAAGTCGGGACATGAGGTTGGGGTCATCGACCACGGCATAACCGTGATCGATGCGCTGGATATCCAGCAGGTCGACTGCATCGCGCAACTCAACCGTGTCGAAACGCTCGCCCGCATGCGCGCTGACGTGAAGGCCATGCGCACGCGCGCGATCGAACGCTTCGACATACTGGCCCGGTTGACCGAGCACCTCGTTATTGTCCAGGCCGATGCCGATGACATGTGCATGCCGATGGCGAATGACGTCTTCGACCATCGCCATCCCGCGCGCAGCGCCCAGCGCCCGGTTGATCGACGGAATCAATCTGGCGCGGATTCCGAAATTGGCCTCCGCGGCATCGATCGCATCACAATAGGCCTCGAGCATGGCCGGGTAAGCAAGGCTGTGGTCGTCTGGATTGAAGAACAGCTCGCAATAGCGGACATTGCAGCCGGCCATGTTGCGCAACGCCTCGAAGAGGAGCTGGCGAAAATCCTCCGGCCTGGAGAGCGCGGAACACACGACAGCGAGACGCTCCAGATAGTCTTCGAAATCCACCGATTGATAGATCGTCTGTTGCGTGTAGGGCGCGAGCGAGACGCCGTTTGCTCTGGCGATGTCGAACAGCATCGCCACCGGCAAGGCATCGGCAATATGACAATGGAGATCGACCTTCGGCAGGCCGGCAATGAATGCGCGAAGGTCCATGCGATGCTCCCGAACTATGACGAGCAAGAGCATAACTTTCGCCTCGTGAGCCGAGAATGCCTGTGCGGTGCCAAAACCTATCCGGCATTACGGTCTCGAAGTCGGTGCAGCCTCCTTTAAGTGAATGTTCCATCTGAGCAGGTACAGCGCATCGGATGAATCTGATGGGGTCCGCGACCCAGCCGCATCGGTCATGCTCACCAGGGGGCCGTCATGATACACGAGGAATTCTCCACGCTCGGCAACGTTGCTCGAAAGCCTACAAGGCCTTTGTTCAGGCCCACTTCTTGTGACGACATTCCAGTTGGTCGGAAATCTGCCGGTGCGTTGACGGACGTCTGACCCAACCGGAATGACCGGACGCAGTCGACGGGCCCTCTGCGCTCATAGCCTAATCAGAGCTATTGCCCCTTTCGAGATCCGTCTGGCGCAGGTCGGTCGTCGCAATCGCGTCCGCACCTGCCAACGCCATGCCAAAGGCCGTATCGGGGGCACCCTCAGCAATATCGCTGCTGAGACGGTAGCCCTTGTTGGCTCGGACCTCGCGCGGCGATAACCCGAACAGTTCGGAGATCTGCCGCGAGAAGTGGAAGGGGTTCTTGTAGCCGCACTGATAGGCGATGTCAGAGACTGCAAGGCCCGTTTGCAACAACAAGAAGTGGCCGCGGTTGGCGCGAACCTGCCAGAGATAACGAACGGGTGTGATGCCGACGTGTTTTCGGAAGGACGACACCAGGTGTTGTGGCGTCACGCCGACCAGGGCTGCAAGCCGTTCAACCGTGATCTCCTTCTCGTAGTTTTCGTCGATATAGTAGCGCGCGCGCAGTACCGAACGCGGCGTGAGCCGTTCCTGCTCGGACATCTGGGCTTCATGGAAATAGGCGAGGAAGATGGACTCGCCGAGCGCATTGCGCAGTAGATTGAGGTTCGAGCTCGATCCCGCCCCCAGCTCAATGCCCATGCGCTGCAATGTCTCTATTCTCTGGGACACGGCAATGCGCGGCGGCAGCGAGCGCAGCCGCATCGCCACTGGTTCCGCGATCTCGCCGGCATGTCCTTCGCACCAGCTGACACGCGTATTGCGCCCCTCCGCATATTCCATCTGCAAGTGTCGTTCGTTGCGTAAGAAGGCACAGCTGCGAGGGCCTAGCACAATCTCGGTGTCGTCGCAGCACACCCGTGCCTTGCCTTCGTGGATGATAAGGAGGGTCACGTATCGATCCCTCAACGGGCCGTAGATTCCACCGGCCGGATAAATCGCCTCGCCAAAGACGAAGCCGCGTCCGCTGTCGATGAAAGCGTGCATTGCCATATCCCGCTTGCCGATCCGTATGCTGAGGTAGCACGAACAGCCTGCCCAAGAAAGATAGCGGAGACTGATCTTAAGCCCAGATATGTCTTCAATCGCGTCAGGCATTCCGCGAAATCCGGGCCCACGCAATACTCTCTCCATGTTCAGGCAAGGCGTTGTCCGGCGCCTGAGCAAGCCAGCGAAGACATGTTCTGGAGGAGTGAACAGGATGTTTCTGCCAGCAGATAATTCCAAGACAAAGGGCGACCTCCCGCGGGGATGCACCTTTTCCGCCAGCGACTGGCATATCCTCGCGTCGTTTTGGCATCCGGTCGCATTCGTTCATGACGTCGGCGACAAACCGGTGCGCGCCAAGCTGCTCGACGTCGACCTGGTGATCTATAAGACGTCGGCAGGCATCACTGTGGCTCGAGATCTCTGCCCGCATCGCGGCACGCGCATCAGCGCGGGCTGGATGGCCGAAGACCAGATCGTCTGCCCGATGCACGGGCTGCATTTCGGACATGATGGCGCCTGTTCCAAAATTCCGTCGATCGCCAATTCCGAAGGGCGCATTCCGCCCAAGCTCAGGCTTGAGACCTATGCATCTGTCGAGCGCTACGGCATTCTCTGGACATGCCTTAAGAACGACCCGATCTGGCAATTGCCCGAGTGGGAAGGCATATCAAACCACGAATTCCGCAAGGTTTACGTACCGCACGGCACCTGGTACGCGGCCGCCAGCCGACATGTCGAGAATTTCAATGACGTGGCCCACTTCCCGTGGGTGCATACACAGAGTTTTGGCGGCAGCACAGCCGACCCCATTCCGCCCTACGACGTCGAGCAGACCGACTATGGCCTGCGTTTCGCGCTACCCTATCACGAAGGCTTCAACCGCTTCGACGATGGCGTGGAAGGGGCGGAACGCGACGTCGTCTATACCTACGAGCTGACTTATCCCTTCTCGACCATCATCAAGATCGACCCTCAGGGATCGGATTACGTTGCCTATTTCGCCGACACTGTCTGCCCGGTGTCGGCGCGTGAGACACGCATCTTCCAGCTCATGACAGATACCACAGGCGACCCGGACACCGACTACTGGATCAAGGACGCGCTGATGATCAACGAAGAGGACAAGCCAATGGTCGAAGAGCAGCATCCGGAGGAGCTGCCGCTCGACCTGACCGAAGAAATCCACGTGCCATCGGATCGAATGTCGCTTGAATATCGCCGCGGGCTTGTCCGGAAATTCGGCCTCGGCGCGCCAATAGTGAGTTGATCCGGCAATGCGGCCGCAACTGGAGACATCAGGGAGATAACATGTCTGTCCGGATTGAACCCGTTATCCCGTCCAATTGCCCGGACGGCCGCGCCGGTCAGGTCGCTGCCCCGCCAGAGCCGTTCCAGGCAATACAGAGGCGAAAGCGCAGGTCATGACCATGGCCGTTCCAGTCAACGCCCTGATGCCCGCGCCAAAGGAGGCCAGGCTCCGTCTCAGAGTGGCGAACAAGCGCATGTGTGCCGAAGGTATCGCTGCCTTCGATCTCATCTCGCCGGATGGCGAAGACCTCCCGGCGTTCACTGCCGGTGCGCATATGGATCTGTTTCTGCCCGGAAGGCTCACCCGGCAATACTCGTTGCGCAACGATCCGCGCGAGCGCCACCGCTACGCTATCGGCGTCCTGCGCGAGCCGGGAGGGCGGGGCGGATCGGCTTACATGCACGACCGGATCGACGCCGGCGACATGATCGAGACGAGCCTGCCGCGCAATGCCTTCGAGTTGGACGAGGCTGCATCGTTCACGTTGCTTGTGGCCGGTGGCATTGGCGTCACGCCGATCCTGTCCATGGCCTACAGGCTGCACGCGCTGGGCCACAAGTTCGAGTTTCACTACTGTGCCCGCAATGCGGCGCGCATGGCGTTCCGGGACGAGATCGAGGCTGGGCCTTTCGCCAGCAGCACACGCTTTCACCTTGACGATGGCCCGCAAGGACAGAAGCTGGATCTCGACCTGCTCCTTCGCCATCGCCTCGACGGCGCACACCTCTATGCCTGCGGACCGTCCGGTTTCCTGGATGCCGTCGTCGCAAAGGCAAAACCGTCGTGGCCGGGCGAGGCTGTTCATAGAGAGTATTTCGCCAACACCCTGCAGCCGGCGACGACAAGCGACGCGACGTTCATCGTCAGGCTTGCCCGCGACGGCCGTAGTTTCGAAGTGGCTCCTGGGCACAGCATTGTCGAGGTGTTGAGCGCAAATGGCGTCGACATCCCGGTGTCCTGCGAACAGGGCATCTGCGGTACGTGCGTCACACGGGTGGTGTCTGGGACGCCGGACCATCGCGACCTCGTACTTACCGACAAACAGCGGGCCGACCACATGACGCTTTGCTGCTCACGCGCACGAACGGCCGAACTGGTGCTGGACCTCTAGCGAGCGGGAGCAAAAGTGCAGCGAGATTGGACGACATAAGACAGGCAGTGGCGGGGCAAGCGCTTCGAACAATGAAAGGCCACCAAGAGGAAACGATGGATCTGGAACAATTCGCGCGAGCCCTGCCGAAGGCGGAGCTGCACCTTCACCTCGAAGGGTCAGTTGCGCCACGTATCCTGCAAAAACTGGCGTACAGGAACGCAGTTAGCCTCCCGGCTGTCGCAGCGATCGAAGATCTCTTTCAGTTCGACAACCTGACGGACTTCCTCGACGTCTATGATCTCGTGGCGCGTTCGATGGTGGACGCCGATGACTTCCATCTCGTGACCTACGAAGCGCTTGCCCGTGTGGCGAAGTCCGGAGGGCGTTATGTCGAATTCTTCTTCAGCCCGCAGGCGCATCGCGGCGTTCACATAGGAACGATGCTCCCGGGCATCCTGAGGGCAATGGATGACGTCGAGACTGACCTCGGACTGGTGTCCCGTCTGATCCCGGCGATCAACCGCGAACTGGGTGTCGACCGGGCTTTCGAGTTCCTAGACCTCGTCCTGCCGTTTCGCTCCGACAAGGTGATCGGCATTGGCCTCGACTATGACGAATTGCCCTATCCACCGACCCCGTTCAAGCCGGTCTATGACCGGGCGCGCAAGGCGGGCATGCGCCTGACCATCCATAGCGGCTGGGACGGACCGCCCGGATATGTCCGGGACTCGCTGGAGCTTCTCGGCGTCGAGCGCATCGATCATGGCTACAGGACGGTCGAGGACCCAGACCTCCTTGCCTTTTGCAGGGAAGCGAATGTGCCGTTCACGATCTGCCCTACCTCGGTTACGACATTGACGGGCTGGCGTGATCTCCGGTCTCAGACCCACCCGATCCGGATCATGCTGGATGCCGGCCTCAACCTCGTGGTCAACAGCGACGACCCAGGGCTGCTGAAGACCGACCTCGCAACGGAATACCTTGTGCTTGCCGAGACCATGTCGGTCGACCGCAGCACGCTTGCAAAACTGGCGATGAATTCGCTTGAGGCCGCATGGCTCGACGAGAGCGTCAAACGCGAATGGCGCGAAATCTGGCTGGCCGAGATTGACGGCCTTCTCACGCAAACGGAGGAGGCGCCAGTCGGGAACTGACATACGACCGCACGGGAGATGCGGCACGAGAAAGCTTAATCATAAGAACGGGATGCAACCCATCAACAACACCAGAGGGAAAGGTAGAATCCGATGTTCACACAAATTGCCAGACGGCTCGCCGCGCTGGGAGCGCTGATGCTCGCCTTCGTCATTGCCAGCCCCGAGCGCTCCGAGGCGGCCGACCCGGACAAGCTCAACATCGCCGTCATCCTGTCGGCTGGCATCGACAGTGCCTGGGATGGCACTCTGATCGAGGCGTTCGAGCGCGTGAAGGCCGCAAAGCCACACGGGCTCGACATCACATGGAAGTATACCGACCCGCTGTGGGGCGACGACGCAGGTGACGCCATGCGGCTGTTCGCCGAAAGTGGCGCATACGATATCATCTGGGCCCACAGCACCTATTCTGACCAGGTGAAGAAGCTGCGCGAGGAGTTTCCCGAAATCCTGTTCGTGGTCGTAGGCTCCGGCAATGAGGGGCTCGGCGGCAACCAGTATTGGGTCTACAAACGTGTACACGAGCCGGCCTATCTGCTCGGCTATGCCGCCGGCAAGCTGTCCAAGTCGAACAGGCTCGGCGCGGTGGGTACCTTCCCCGCCGACGACGTCAATGACGAGATCAATGCCTTCTTCGCCGGCGCCAAGGCAGCTAACCCCACCGTCGAACGCTCGGTCGCTTTCATTGAGTCCTGGTACGATCCGGCGAAGGCCGGCGAGTATACCAACGCGCAGATAGCCACCGGTGTTGATCTGATTTTTCAGCTCACTGGCAACTTCAAACCCTGCGAGGAAGCCAAGATCCTCTGTTTCGGCAATTTCCAGGACCAGCGTGCATTCTCGCCCACCACGGTGCTGTCGAGTGCTGTTGCCATGTGGGATCCGGACGTGAAGTGGATCGTCGATGAATGGTGGGCACACAAAGTCGAAAGCAAGCCCTATGCCGGCAACACCGAGAAACGCTGGCTGTCGATGAAGGACGGCGGATCCGTGATCACGCCCAATCCCGATCTTCAAGCGGCTGTCCCGGAAGCGGTGCAGGCTGAACTTGAGGAGCTCAAGGCCAAGATCATGGCTGGCAGCTTCGAGGTGCCGCTCGATGTTTCGGATCCGAAGGTCGCGAAATAAGCGCATCAGCCCGGCCGTGACGGGTGTTACCCTTCGCGGCCCCGTGTTCCCATTGATTGGTAAGTAACAGCCATGTCCACTGCCTTGCGTGTCGAGGGTCTGACTAAGCGTTTTGCCGGGGTCACCGCCAATGCCGACGTCGACTTCGACCTTCGCCCCGGTGAAATCCACTGCTTGTTTGGCGAGAACGGTGCCGGCAAGTCGACCCTTTCGTCTTGCATTTTTGGATACTATCGCCCCGACAAGGGTGAAATCTTCCTCGGCGACCAGCCCGTCCACATCGCCTCGCCGATGGACGCAATCGGCCTCGGCATAGGCATGGTGCATCAGCATTTCGTGCTCGTGCCGGAGTTCACCGTGCTCGAGAACATCATTGTTGGTACGCAGCATTCAGGCTGGTGGCTGAAAGCCCAGGAGACTAGGCAGAAGATCAAGGGCATCTGCGACGGCTACGGCATCGATGTCGATCTCGACGCCTATGTCTGGGAACTGCCGGTCGGCAAACAGCAATGGGTCGAGATCCTCAAGGCGCTTTATCTGGATGCGCGGATCCTCATCCTCGACGAACCGACGGCGGTGCTGACGCCTGGCGAGTCGCGCATCCTGTTCGACATCATTCGCAAGATGTGTGCCCGCGGTATGTCGATCATCCTGATCACCCACAAGCTGGTGGAGGTGATGCAGTCGAACAGGGTGACGGTGCTGCGCAAGGGCAGGGTGGTCGCAACGCTGAACACGCCTGACACGACGCCGGACGAACTGGCCAGACTGATGGTTGGCCGCGACGTTTCCTTTGCCGTCACCAAGCCCGAACTGGAGCCGGGCGAGACAGTGCTGGCAGTCGACAGCCTGACCGCGCGGGGCTTCTGGGGCGAGCCGGTCCTCAAAGGGGTCTCGTTTTCGGTTGCGCGGCACGAGATCCTTGGTATCGCCGGCGTCGCCGGCAATGGCCAGAAGGAACTGTTCGAGGTCCTTTGCGGCGTGCGTAGGCCCCAGTCGGGCACCATTCGCTTCAAGGGCGAGGACGTGACTGGCATGTCGCCGCGCCAGATGATGGACCGCGGCGTCGGGCACATTCCCGACGATCGTTTCCGCGAAGGGCTGGTGCCCGAATTCAGCGTCGCCGACAACGTCGTACTCGGCTGGCAGCGAGATTCCAAGTATCGCAAGGGGCCGTTCATGGACCGCGATGGGATCGACAGACTGGCCCACAAGATGATCGCGGAGTACCAGATCGCCACGCGCGACGAAAAGGTGGCGGCCGGCAAGCTCTCTGGCGGCAACGCCCAGAAGATCATCATCGCCCGCGAATTCCTGCATGCCTCGGGCCTTGTGCTCGCCAACCAGCCAACGCGCGGCCTCGACGTCGGCATCATCGAATATGTGCAGACGCAATTGCTCAGGAAGCGTGCCGAAGGCTTCGCCATCGTCCTTGCCTCGGAAGAACTGAGCGACCTGTTCAGCCTCGCCGACCGCATCGCGGTGATGTTCAAGGGCGAGATCATGGGCATCGTCGATCCCCGAAAGACAACGGTCGCCGAAGTCGGCGTGATGATGGCTGGCCGCCGCGAAGAGGCTGCGCCGAGCCAGGAAAGAGCAGTGGCATGATCCGTTTCGAACGCAGGCTTGAGGAGAACGCGCTGTGGACAGCAGCCTCCTTCATGCTGGCCATCGCGGCTGCGCTCGCCGCATCGGCCGCATTGCTGGTGACCACAGGCGCCGACGTGTTGCAGGTCTTCGGCGCCCTGCTGCAAGGTGCAGCCGGTTCGCCCAAGGCCGTGGCCACGACCTTGGTCAAGGCGGCGCCGCTTATCCTCACGGGTCTCGCGACCGTGATCGCCTACCGTGCCCAGATCTGGAGCATTGGCCAGGAGGGCCAGGTCTTCGCAGGGGCGATGGGCGGCTATCTCGGAGCGCAGATTCTGGCCGGGCTGCCGCCGTTGCTGTTTTTCCCCGGCATACTGTGCTTCGGCATGGCGGCTGGCATGGGGCTCGGTTGGGTCGCGGCGGTGCTCAGGAACCGCTTTGCCGTCAATGAGATCATCTCGACGGTGATGCTCAACTACCTGATCGTCTACCTGCTGTCGTGGCTGTTGCAGGGCGGACCATGGGGCGAGACGGGCGGCACCATCTCCTATCACCAGTCGCCGATGTTACCTGACGTGGCCTTCTTGCCTGGAATCTTCGGCAGCGCCCGCCTGCATGCCGGTGTGCTCCTGCCGTTCCTTGCCGCCGCCATTTGCGCTTTGGTGATGTCGCGAACGCCGCTCGGCTACGAAATCCGCGGTCTCGGTTACAATCCGGTGGCGCTGCGCCACAAGGGTGTCGACGTCGCCCGGACGGTTACCGTCGTCATGCTGGCGAGTGCAGCACTCGCCGCTCTAGCCGGAGCAATCGAACTGTTCGGTGTTGCCCACCGTCTGCGCGCCGACAACCTCGTTGGCCTTGGCTACGCCGGCATCATCGTCGGCATGATCGGTGGTCTGACCCCGGCGGGAACCGTTCTCGCGGGCCTGTTCTTCGGAGGGCTGGCGAGCGGCGCGGTCTATATGCGCGTACTTGGCGATGTTCCGGCCTCGCTCGTGCCTGCCATGCAAGGCATCACACTGTTCTTCTTCCTCTGCGCCGGTGTCCTGGCGCGCTATCGTATCGTGAAGGTTGCCGTGCAATGACCCAGCTGTTCCAGGAAGCGATCATCATCAGCATCCTTGCGTCCACACTCCGCATCATGACGCCGCTGCTGTTTTCCTCGATGGGAGAACTCATCACCCAGCGCGCCGGAATCTGGAACATGGGCGTAGAGGGCACTATGCTTACTGGCGCCTTCATCGCCTACCTCGTCGCGACGCTGACGGGGTCGCTGTGGCTTGCGGTGGTTGCCGCCATCATAGCCGGTGCGCTGGTCGGCGTGGTCATCGCCTTTATGGCGGCAACGCTGCGCGTCGACCATTTTGTCGCTGGCCTCGGCTTCAACCTGCTAGCCGGCGGGCTCACGCTCTACTGGTTCCAGAGCTATGTGCAAGGGCGGGCGCAGCCGACCTTCTCCGGCTTCAGCGATGTCGCCATCCCGCTTCTGTCGGACATTCCCTTCATCGGGCCCATCCTGTTTACGCAGCGGGCACTGACCTATGTGGCGGTGTTGGCCGTGCCCGCAGTGTGGTTGCTGCTCTACCGAAGCCGTTACGGTCTCGAGCTGCGCTGTCTCGGTGAGAATCCGAAGGCCCTGGACGTGAAGGGGCTTAGCGTCTCCGCCCGGCAGTACGCTGCTGTTATGCTGGGCAGCGCGCTGACCGGGCTCGGTGGCGGTTTCCTCATGCTTGCCTTTTCCGACCGCTTCCTTGCCGATTTCACCGCCGGTCGAGGCTGGATCGTTGTCGTCGCCTTGATTGCCGGTAACTGGAACCCGCGCGGGGTCCTGATCGCAGTCACTGCTTTTGCCTTCCTGGAGTCGCTCGCAACGCACCTGCAGGTTGCTGGCGCCCAGGTGCCGCACCAGCTGCTCCTTGCGCTGCCTTATCTCGCATCGATCGGGCTGCTGATGGGCCTACGCTTCCGCTCCGGGCAGCCTGCGCGGCTCGGCGTGCCTTATGCCAGGGAGTAATGCTGGCCAACACAAGTGGACTTGTCTCGCACTGCGTGGGGTGAATTGCTCCACGCAGTGCATTTCGTTGCCACTCAAAACGCGGTGTCGCGTGGGCTCTCCAGCACGTCACTTGGAGGGCGATAACCCTTGTTCGCGCGAACCTCGGTGGGCGTCATGGCAAAACTCTGCCGGATATGACGCGAGAAATGAAACGGGTTCTTGTAGCCGCACTGATAGGCGATTTCGGAGATCGACAGGCCGCTTTGCAAGAGCAATGCCCTGCCTCGATTGGCGCGCATTTGCCAGAGATAGCGCATCGGCGTGAGGCCAAGATGCTTGCGGAAGGATGAGATCAGGTGTTGTGGCGTAAGGTTGGCGACCCCAGCCAACTGCCCGACTTTGATCTCCTTGTCGATATTGTCCTCAATATATTGCTTCACGCGCTTGACCTGTTTGGGCACAAACCGGTCGCGCTCGCTGAGCTGCGCCTCATGGAAGAATGCCGCGTAGACGGCTTGCCCAACGGCGTTCCGTACAGTGTTCAACCCTGAATTCGACTCGAAACCCAAGTCCACGCCGACGCGTTGCAGCGCGTTCAGCCGTTCGGAAAAGACGATCACCGGACAATTGCCAGCAGGTGGAGACATTTCGGTTTCCCACAGCTTGCCAGGAACGCCCTCGCACCATCCAACCTGATGGCGAATGTCTCGTTCCATCTCGATCATGAAATGGCGATCGTTCTTGAAGAACGCGGCCTGTCCTCCAACCAGCGTGGTCACCTCGTCATCGCAGGTGACCTTCGCCACGCCCTCGTAGACGAAGATCATGCTGACATATCTGTTGGTCAGCGGCCCATAGACGCCGCCGCGGGAATAGACGATCTCGCCGAAGGCAAAGCCATGATCGGCGTCCACTATGGATTCCATGATCCCTACCTGTTCATTTGGAACAATAGGATCGCACATCTTATTAGGTAAAATCCATACCAACCTTCATATGGGATATAAATGGGCGACGGAGCGACATTCTCTCGGTGGGCCGCTCGCGGCACTGTTCGACTTACCTAATTGAGAGGAGCACGACGATGCCGGACAAGATCAACCAGGCGCATGACAGCCATGGCAATACGCTTGCCAACTGCGTGGGTACGCCGTTCCACGCGGCGACAAGTGGCGAGGTGCGAACCACCTGGTGGTATTCATGGGACAACTACATCGTCCCCGATGTCTATACGAGCATGCCCCGCGAGCTCGCTGCCATCCGCAACGCCGTCGCCATGATCGACATGTCGCCGCTGCCGAAGATGGAAATCAGCGGCCCGGATGCGCACCGGTTGATCGACCAGCTGATGACCCGCGATATGCGCGGTCTTCAAGTCGATCATGCGATGTTCACGCCGTGGTGCAATCAGGACGGCCTGATGGTGGGTGACGGCCTGGTCTTTCGCCTTTCGGAAGAGCGGTTCATCGTTTCGGGCGAGACAAGCCATGCGTGGTTCGCCAGTCAGGCCGCCGGCTTTGATGTCGAAATTCGCAATGCCTCCGATCAGTACGGTATCCTGTCGCTGCAGGGTCCCAACTCCTTCGATCTGATGCAAGCTGCCACTGGCCGCGACTGGTCGAGCCTGAAGTTCTCGCAAATCGGTCGGACGACCATTGCTGGTGTCGATCTGTTCGTCGCCCGGCAAGGCTTTACCGGCGAGCGCGGTTTCGAATTGTGGGTGCCCAGGCAAGGCGGCGCGGCTGTTTGGCGTCACCTCCAATCGGTCGGCCAGGCCTTCGGCGCAACGCCGGCAGGCGAGTATGCTGTCGATGTGGCGCGCATCGAGGCTGGCCTCATCCTGGTGTCGGCGGACTACAACGGCGCCGGCCCCGATCCCCGAACGGCTAGGGTCGACGTCGTAGACGACTTGCACATCACCCCCTACGAGGCGGGTCTTGGGCGGCTGGTCGACCTGGACAGTGATTTTGTTGGGCGCGATGCTCTGAGAGCAGCGCAGGCATCGTCACAGCCGAAACGGCGCTTCGTCGGCCTTCGCTATGAAGCTGCTGAAATCCTGAGCGCCGCGGCTGCGAAAAGCGCCTATGGCACGGCCTTGTCACGGGTGGTCTGGGGTTCGATGCGCGCGCTCAAGAATGGGCAGGTGGTCGGACGCGCATCCAGCCTTGCCTTCAGTCCGACGCTGCGACAGGCGATCAGCTTCGGCTTCCTTCCTGAGGAGCTTTCGCAGGCTGGTTCCGCGATCGAGGTGGAACTCAAGGATGACGAAGGAGCCGTCATCGGTTTTGTCGGAGCGACCGTCGTGTCCCTGCCTTTCGTCGAAATTCGACGTTCGAAGGGCTGATATCCAGAGCCGCGCGAGCCTCAGGAGAGGGATGTGAACGCACCCCACAAGTCCTCGGCGTTCAACATCGATGCCCGTCGATTCGATGGGGACGGAGCTGGCGATGGCAGGCCAGACGTTGCTGGCCTGCAGTCCACCACGGGTTTTCTCGTGGTGCTGCTGCCCGGCTTTTCGCAGCTTTGCCTGTCCTCGCTGCTCGATCCGCTCAGGATAGCCAACGTGCAGGCGGGGCAGCCATTGTTTCGCTGGCGATTGATGAGCCTGGACGGTCAGCCGGTTGAGAGTGCCAGCGGCATATCGGTCGAGGTGTCTGGCAATTCTCTCCGGCAGCACCAGGCCATGGCCTTCGATCCGCATGGAGCGGTGGCGATCTGCTCAGGCGAAGGCGTTGAGCAGCAAAGCTGCCAGGAACTCCGTGCCTTTCTGCGCCGCGTCCACAGTGCTGGCATCCCGATCTTCGCACTTGGCACGGCGACCTGGCTGCTTGCCGACGCTGCACTGCTGGGCTCGGCCAGGTGCACCATCCACTGGAACAAGATGGCGGCGCTTTCCGAGACGTTCTACGACCTCGCCATCGACGACGCGCTGTTTGTTCGCGATGGCCAGATCGTCACCTGCGCGGGTGAGTTCGCTGCCTTCGACCTTGCGATGGAGCTGATCCAGGAGCGTTGCGGTACGGAGATTTCGAACCGCGTCTGCCAGCATGTTACTGCAGATCGGTGGCGCGACGGTGCAAGCTGCCAGTCGGTTCCGCCTGGGCTACGTTATGGCAAGACCGGCAAGTCGCTGCTGCGGGTCATCAAGCTGATGGAAAGGAATACTGAAGATCCGCTGTCGCTCGGGGAGATCGCGTCGCAACTCCGGCTTTCGCGACGTCAGATCGAACGCTTGTTCGAAACCCATCTGTCGACCACGCCCAGGCGACACTATGCGACAATCAAGCTTCAAAAGGCCCGGCAGTTGCTCGAATTGACCGACATGCCGGTGACCGACGTTGCCATTGCCTGTGGCTTTATCTCCCCGTCCTATTTTTCGAAGAGTTTCAAGGATCATTTCGACATTCTGCCGAGCGCCCTACGCGACAATTGCAAGGTATCGCGAGGGCAGCTCGGTTCACAGAAGCGACAAGAACCGACTGCGACTGGCGGGTGACAGGGTGCTCAGTTCGCTCTCAAGTTGAGCGCGCGCTGGCCGCGGCACGGAGTGGCTATTTGCACGTGTGGCTCCGTTTGCGGTAGTCACGAGTACGCGCTCCAATGAAGGGCGATCCATCGGGTTCTCGATGCGTTTCACGAGATATCTTGCTGCGCAGTATTCGACGACAATTCCGGCTCGTGCTTTGTCAGCGTCATCTGACGGCTTCAACAACCTTATATTGAGAAGGCCGATAGGGGGACGTTTGCAGCTCAGGTCATTGACGTCAGGAAAGTCGCGATCGCCACTCAGCTGCTCAAGAGTCGCGATGCCGGTCGCATCGGAGAGCTAGGTTCGCCCCATGAGCGAGCCGTTCAGTAGCGCGCATCTCGCCTTTGACGTGAAGACGCGCCCTTAGGGCAGGCGAGCCCTCTAGCTGGGCAACCCTGAGTTAGGTGCGTCGGCGTCCTGGTCGCTAGGGCGTCGTTCGGATTCCAATTGCATGACGCCTAACGTGGGGCCTTCCAGCGAATAGGAGGGCAGTTTTGCAATCTCCGCGGCCATCGTCTTGAGGGTGACCTCACCGTAGGTGTCGGCAACTGTCCGAGGTGCTTGACCTTGAATCGCATCGAGGATGCGGGGCGGGATTCCGGCTTCCATCCCAATTGTCTTAAATCGATGTCGCCAGCCATGATTGGGAGCCACGTTCGGGTCTGGCACAATACCGCGCCCAAACTCGGCAAGCCGGTTTTTCAGACCGCGCAATGCTCCTCGCGGGTTCTCGGAAGAGTCGACATTCAGGAAGAGGTGGCCGTTGCCAGCCTCTTGTACGAACGTTGGGAAACCAAGCTCGATCAGCTGCTGATGCAGTGGTATCTCGCGAGCTTCGTTCGTTTTAACGGTCCCAGCCTCCGGGGTGATGCGAATTACCCACAGGTCGGTGCGCTTGGAAATATCCTCTTTTCGCAACTGTGCCAGTTCGCCGACGCGGGCTCCGGCAAACGCGCACAGCCAAGGAATCCAACGCTTGGCTGCGAAGGTTTTTAGATTCTCATGGCCTCTTTGATGTGCCAGCGCGCCACAAAGGATCGCATCAGCCTCCACGTCAGTGAGGCTCTTCGACCTTAGGCGAGCCTGTTTCGCTACTCTTAAGGTAACGCTCGCAGCTGGATTGTGGGTAACAAGTCCGTTTTTCACCCCCCAATCGAAGACGACTTTTAGGGCAGAAAGCGTGCTAGTCTTAACGGTCTTGGCAGAGACTCTCTTGCCGGTCTTCGGCGAAGGCGTTGTAAGCCTGTGATCCTTGAAGGCTACGACGTCCTTCATCGTCACCTTCGATGCATCGTCGTGTTTGAGAAACCGCACAAGATAGACAATGGTGTTTCTATAGCTCTCGTAGGTGCTGGGCTTACGTCCTGCAGCCTTGCTCTCCTGCCACCAGCTCTCAACCAAGCCTGTCAACGTAGTCGCCGTACCTACCGCGCCAGAAGACCGTGGCTTCGTGTCGGCCGGATCAATGCCGCTCTTTGGTGGGCGGGGATTGAGGCCAGCATGATCATCTTTCAGCTCGAAATCGCCGCTTTCTAGGCACTGCAGGGGCAAGCTTGCCTTCTGCAGAGCGGCTGCGACCGCACGCGACGCTTTGTGGATGCTCCACTCATCATCCATGAAGCCATTTTCGCGCAAGATCACCTGAGCCGTCTCGACGCAGCGCGTTCTCATCGCCTTCCAAAGGATGTTCTCTATTGGAATAGTCCCCGGAACCGTGTCAGCGATGCCTTCCACGCCCGGAATAGGTTCGGATTGCGGCAGCGGGTACTTCGTCCACATGCCTTCATACAGGTTGGTATGCCAGTAGAGTTGCTCGCTCGGGTTTTCGTGGAAATCTGAAAGCCATTTGTCATGGATGGGCTTGGCAAGAAAGTGCGCGTCACGGTCGGTGATGACTCGTGTCGCATCCTCAAAATCGGCATTTGCGACGGTGTCTGGATCGTTTGGTCCGAGATGCACACGGCCCCGTAGCCGAACTTGCGCCCATTCGAACTCAAGCTCGGCGAGGACCGCTGCGTGCTTTCGCTTGGCCTCTTCGGGATCTTTCGTGCCGAGTGTCTTGGTGATGATGCTGCGGCCGGTTGATTCCGCAATGTCGGCCGGTAACCGCTTGCGAAGCCAGTACACGCCGGTCTTTGGGTGTTTGAAAGGACGGCTCATTGCAAGCACCATGTGCGTCACCCGTGTGCATCACTCGGGTAGCCTTAAGTGCTTAATTTTACTGATTTTTCAGCTAAGTCAACACCTTAGAAAGGTGATGGTGCCCAGACGCGGATTCGAACCACGGACACGCGGATTTTCAATCCGCTGCTCTACCAACTGAGCTATCTGGGCCTAGTTCCAGGATCGGGCGAGGAGCCTTGATCCGGATGCCTTGAGTGGTGCGCTGCACCCTTGAAAGCGGGTGGGTTATAGCACGAGATTTGCCTCTGTCCAGCGCCTGGGATGTCTTTTTCTGCAAAGAAATCACAGGCCGTCGCGGAAGCCGAAATGGGGCGTCAGCTTCGTTCGCCGGCTTCGCTGCTGCTGGTCGAATCTTCCTCCTCGTCGTCGCGGACGGGAATGGCATAGGAGCCCGAGAGCCAGCGGTTGAGATCGACCGCCTTGCAGCGCGGCGAGCAAAAGGGGTAGCTCTCGCGCGCCGACGGCTTGCCGCATTCGGGGCAGGGCTTCTTGGCGCGCAAGGGCGTCACGATATCGGCGGGCTTGTTCGTCATGCGCGTGCCCCGGCCTGCCAGTTGAGCTGGACCTGGTAGCCTTCGCCCGAAAGCAGCGACGTCGTCTCGTAGAGCGGCAGGCCCACGACATTGGTGTAGGAGCCGACGAGCTTGACCACGAAGGTGCCGGCAAGCCCCTGGATGCCATAGCCGCCGGCCTTGCCGCGCCATTCGCCCGAGGCGAGGTAATTTTCCATGTCCTGCTTCGACAGGCGCTTGAAGCGCACGCGCGTCTCGACCAGGCGCTGGCGCAGTTTGCCCGCAGGCGTCACCAATGCAAGCCCGGTATAGACGCGGTGCGAGCGCCCCGACAGAAGCTGCAGGCAATGCAGCGCCTCGTCCGACGTCTCCGCCTTCGGCAGGATGCGCCGCCCGACCGAGACCACCGTATCGGCGGCAAGGATGAAGCCCGAAACAGGCTCGGCTTCCTTGGCCAGCACTTCGTGTGCCTTCTGCGCCTTGGTCACCGACAGTCGCTTGGCAAGCGAGCGCGGGTGTTCGGCGCGCATCGGCCGTTCGTCGACATCGGCTGGAAACAGCCGGTCGGGCTCGATGCCTGCCTGCTGCAACAGCTCGACACGGCGGGGCGAACCCGAGGCAAGCACAAGCTTTTGCAGATCGCTCAATCCAAGATCCTGTAGGCTGAGGCCGGCCGACGCGCTCGAGGCAGCAGACGGTCTACTTGAAGCGGTAGGTGATGCGGCCCTTGGTCAGGTCGTAGGGCGTCATTTCTACGAGGACCTTGTCGCCGGTGAGAACGCGAATGCGATTCTTGCGCATGCGGCCAGCGGTGTGGGCGATGATTTCGTGTTCGTTTTCGAGCTTGACCCGGAACATCGCATTCGGCAACAATTCCGTTACGACGCCCGGAAACTCGAGGACTTCTTCCTTCGGCATTCGGTACCTTTGGTTTGGATGACTTGCCCGGCGTCCCGGCCGGAATTTGCGCGGAACCTATATGATAATCCGCGCTTTGTGAACACGCTTAATCGGCGTCGATTTTCTGTGCGTCTACCGCAAATCTTTCGACCATTCTTGCCTTCAGCCGTTCACGCACGTCCCTGTAGGCACTCATGATCTGATCGCGCGTACCGGTCGCTGCCGTCGGGTCGGGGGTCGGCCAGTACTCGACGTCGACGGCCATCGACCGGGTGAGTTCGAGGGCGGCGTGATGCGCTTCCGGCGCAAGCGTGACGATCAGGTCGAAATAGTCATCCTCCAGATCGTCGATGGTGCGCGGCTGGTGCTCGTCCAGTGCCATGCCTTCTTCGGCCAGAACGGCATCGACGAAGGGGTCGCGGTCGCCGGCGCGCACGCCTGCCGAGGTGACGAAGATCGACGGCGACAAGCTGTGGCGGGCAATCGCTTCGGCCATCGGCGAGCGGACCGAATTCATTCGGCACATGAACAGGATGGAGCGCGGAGAGGTTGCGTTTCCCGCCATATGTCATCCGCGCCAGTGCAGAACGCAGATCAGCGTGAAGAGGCGGCGGGCGGTGTCGAAGTCGATCTCGATCTTGCCGGAGAGACGATCGAGCAGGGTCTGCGAACCCTCGTTGTGCAGGCCGCGCCGGCCCATGTCGATCGCCTCGATCTGGCTCGGCGTCGAAGAGCGGATCGCCTCGTAATAGCTTTCGCAGATCATGAAGTAGTCCTTCACGATGCGGCGGAACGGCGTCAGCGACAGGATGTGGGTGACCACAGCCTCGCCATGCTCGCGCGAGATGGCGAATACCAGCCGCGCGTCGACCAGCGACAGCTTGAGCCGATATGGGCCATGGCCGTCGTCGTTCATCGGATGGAACGAGTTTTCCTCGATCAGGTCGAAGATCGCGACAGCGCGTTCATGCTCGACGTCGGGCGTGGAACGGCCGATCGATTCGTCGAGTTCGACGTCGACCAGGCGGGAGCGTGCGTGGCCTTTGTCGGACATGGCCGCCTACATGTTCAATCTGATGGCGACGGAGCGCGCATGTGCGTCGAGCCCCTCCGCCTTGGCCAGCGCGATCGCCGCCGGGGCCAGCGCCCTGAGCTGATCCGGGCCGAGCTTCAGGATCGAGCTGCGCTTGACGAAGTCGAGCACCGAAAGCCCGGAGGAAAAGCGCGCCGAGCGGGCCGTAGGCAACACGTGGTTGGAGCCGCCGACATAGTCGCCGATGACTTCGGGCGTATGCTTGCCGACGAAGATCGCCCCGGCATTGCGGATGCGTGGCAGCAGGGCTTCCGGGTCGGCGACCGCGAGCTCGAGGTGCTCGGCGGCGATGCGGTTGACAAGCGGCAGGGCAGCATCGAAGTCGTCGACCAGGATGACCGCGCCGAAATCGCGCCAGCTGGCTGCTGCCGTCTCGGCGCGGGGCAGGAGCTTGATCTGGCGTTCGACTGCCTCCTCGACCTGCTTGCCGAAGGCGGCATCGTCGGTGATCAGGATCGACTGCGCCGACACGTCATGCTCGGCCTGGGCCAGCAGATCGGCGGCAAGCCAGTCCGGGTCGTTGTCGCTGTCGGCGACGATCAGCACCTCCGAGGGGCCTGCGATCATGTCGATGCCGACGGTGCCGAACACCTGGCGCTTGGCGGCGGCGACATAGGCATTGCCGGGCCCGACGATCTTGGCCACCGGGGGGATCGTCCCGGTGCCATAGGCAAGGGCTGCCACCGCCTGCGCGCCGCCGACGCGGTAGATTTCGGACACGCCGGCGAGATCGGCGGCAACCAGCACCAGCGGGTTGATGACGCCGCCGGTGGCGGGCACCACGATGACGATGCGCTCGACGCCGGCGACCTGTGCCGGCACCGCATTCATCAGCACCGAGCTCGGATAGCTCGCCGTGCCGCCGGGCACATAGAGCCCGACTGCCTCGACCGCCGTCCAGCGCGAGCCGAGTTCGACGCCGATCGGGTCGACGTAGCGGTCGTCCTTGGGCATCTGGCGGGCATGGTGCGAGCGGATGCGATCGCGGGCGAAACGCAGCGCCTCGACCGTCGCGGGATCGGCATCCTTGTAGGCCTGGTCGATATCGGCGCGGGTCACCGCGATTCCGAGCGTCGTCAGGTCGGCCCGGTCGAACTTCCGGGTGTAGTCGATCAGCGCCGCGTCGCCGCGCGCGCGCACGTCGTCGATGATGGCGCGCACGGTCGCCTCGACGTCGGGCGACACTTCGCGCTTGGTCGTCAGGAACGCTGCGAAGCGCGTCTCGAAGTCTGCATCGGATTGGCGAAGGGTGATGGCCATCGAGAAATGCTCAGGTCTTGTGGATGGGGCGCGACGAGGCCTGCCAGGCGGCCCCGGTGTCGGTCAATCGGGCTTCGATGACCTCGACCTCGAGCCGGATCGCGGCGTCGCCGGAAAACAGCAGTTCGATCTCGCCGGCGGGATCCTCGCCCTGCGCGAAACCGATCGCCAGAAGCTCCAGCACCTCGTCTTTCTTGGTGCGCGAAATGCCGAAAAGCTTGACCGACAGCACGCGGTCGAAATGCAGGATCGAGCGCCGGCGCTCATATTTGGGCCGGAAAAAGCCGGTCTTGGTTTCCCAGGCAAAACGGTTCATCGCCAGCGCAAAACGCTTCGAGGGCGCGTCGTAAGCGAGGTCGCCGACCTTGACCACGGCATCCTGCACATGGGCCGAGACGATCTCCAGATCCTCTTCGTCGAGGGCGACTAGCTTGAGCTGGTTCATGTCCGGTCGGCTGCCTGTGCGGAATGTAATGCTTCCGGCTTTGTTAGGCGGTCTTGATGCAGCGCGCAACCGCAAGGGGAGGGAGTAGAGGAGTAGGGGAGTAGGGGAGTAGGGGAGTAGCTTTCCTGTTCCCTTACTCCCTTACTCCCCTATTCCCTTCATTCACCCGCTGATCCGCTCGATGACGGCGCCGCAGCGCGACAGCTTTTCTTCCAGCCGCTCGAAACCGCGGTCGAGATGGTAGACGCGGTTGACCACCGTCTCGCCTTCGGCGGCTAGGCCGGCGATGACCAGCGACACCGAGGCGCGCAAATCGGTCGCCATGACAGGCGCACCCTTGAGCTTGGAGACGCCTTCGACGATCGCCGTCTGGCCCGACAGCGTGATGTGGGCGCCGAGGCGTGCGAGTTCCTGCACGTGCATGAAGCGGTTCTCGAAGATCGTCTCGGTGATCTTCGACTTGCCCTTCGACATCGTCATCAGGCCCATGAACTGCGCCTGGAGGTCGGTGGGGAAGCCCGGGAAGGGTTCGGTTGTGACGTCGACCGGCGAGATGCCAGAGCCGTTACGCATGACGCGGACGCCGGAGTTGGTCTGGATGATCTCGGCGCCGGTGCGCGAGACGACATCGAGCGCACCCTGCAACAGGTCGGCACGCGCGCCTTCGAGCAGCACGTCGCCGCCGGTCATGGCCACCGCCATGGCATAGGTGCCGGTCTCGATGCGGTCGGGGATGACGCGGTGGCGCGCGCCCGACAGCGAATCGACGCCCTCGATGGTGATGGTCGAGGTGCCGGCGCCGGTGATCCTGGCGCCCATGGCGTTGAGGCATTCGGCGAGATTGACGACCTCGGGCTCGCGGGCGGCGTTTTCGAGCACCGTTTCGCCGCGGGCGAGTGTCGCCGCCATCATCAGCACATGCGTGGCGCCGACCGAAATCTTGGGGAACACATAGCGGTTGCCGATCAGCCTGTTCTTGGCCTTGGCGACGACATAGCCGTTATCGACGTCGATGTCGGCGCCGAGCGCCTGCAAGCCTTCGATGAACAGGTCGACCGGCCGCGTGCCGATGGCGCAGCCGCCGGGCAGCGAGACCTTGGCCACGCCCATGCGGGCGAGCAGCGGGCCGACGACCCAGAAGCTGGCACGCATCTTGGAGACCAGCTCATAGGGAGCGGTGGTGTCGACGATGTTGCGCGCGCTGAAGCTGATGGTGCGCGAATAGCCTTCGCTCTGGCGTTCGCGGCGGCCGCTGACCGTATAGTCGACGCCGTGGTTGCCCAGGATGCGGATCAGTTGCTCGACATCGGCCAGATGCGGCACGTTCTCCAGCGTCAGCGTATCGTCGGTGAGCAGCGAGGCGATCATCAGCGGAAGGGCTGCGTTTTTCGCGCCCGAGATCGGGATGGTTCCGGTCAGCTCGTTGCCGCCGACAATTCTGATGCGATCCATTGGCCGTCGTTTCTCCGGGGGATCCCGGTTCTGGCGAGAAATTTTCTTGCCGCCGTCTAGACCATCGCGCCACCCGGTTCAAGAATCAGGGTTTTGCGGGTCCATGCGCCAAGTGCCTGCCGTGGCCGGTCAGGCTTTCTCGGGTTTCTCTGTCTCTCCCTCGGCCGCGGCAAGGCCTTCCGGCCTCGTATCGGCTTCGCCGGTACGGCGCGAGCGCGCCTGCGCCTTGCGCTTCATCAGGTTGGCGCGCAGCTCGGCTGCGAGCCGCGCCTTGCGCGCGTCTGCACCGCTCGAGGGCATTTTTGGTTTCGACGACATGTGGTGGTCCCCGCTTGCCGATCGTTCATAACCGCTTGGCAACGGAAATGGCCAGTTTTGTGGCGTAATGGCGTCTGTGGAAAATCAGTGTCGATTTGCAGCAACTGATAACTTGCGCTCCCCCGATTCATGTGTCAAAAGCCGCCCCGTCCACGGATGCTGCCGTAGCTCAGTGGTAGAGCACTCCCTTGGTAAGGGAGAGGTCGAGAGTTCAATCCTCTCTGGCAGCACCATTCTTTCCCCAGATTTCGAAAAGTTGGGCCCTGCAAGGGCTTAAGGGCGACGCGGTTGCGCGTGCCGAGCCACGGGTTCTTCAATTGTCCTGTGGCGAGCCTGAAGTCGAAACATCGCTGGCCGCCCAGGACCCAAGCCCCGCCAAGGATAGGCTTCGCGAACCGGAAGCCCGGGCTTCATCGCCAACCCGGTGGAATGGGAGCTGGCGCTTGATGATGGGGATGGACGTGGCCGGCTGCTGCACGCGAACAGTCATCTCGCAGGAGGCGGAACCGTCGCCGGCACGCCGTGCGACATGCTGACGCGAAGGTGAGGTCCAGGCGTCGATACAATGAAAACTATTGCTGCCTTGCTATTGTTCGAATCCATTCGTGCGTGATACTGCGCATTGTCTAATTTAGTTGGTTTGGTATGAAAAAAGTAATTATTGCATTTTCTTCGCTCGTCATTGCGACAACAGCTTCTGCCGCCGCTGATATACAGGGTACTGCTGAGACGACGCCGGTTGCATCTTGGTTCGGTTATGTTGAAGGGGCGTATGCCTTCCGCACCAACAGCCATAATCGGCAGTTCGACAGCGCTGCTTATCTTGACGCAAGAACCGGAGCAGGTGGTTCCGGCGCTGCAAAACTGGGTTATCGTTTTGCCGATAGTTGGGATGTCGCAGCCGGGCTCCGCTATTTGGAGCAGTCCGCCGGCAGGCGCAACGACGACCTATACGACTGGCAGTTCACCGACGGTCGGTACTGGAACCTTGATGTTGAGGTTGGCTATCATACGCAGCACGACGATTGGTCGATTCGCCCATTCGCTGGCCTGCGCTATCAGAACTATAGCGCGGATTTCACCGACCACGTCTCGCCAATCTATTACGCCTCGTCCAGATCCTGGGGCATCGGTCCGAGAATAGGCTTTGACGTTTCCAAGCCAGTAGCTGAGCATTTGAGCTTCTTTGCATCCGCCGATGCCTCAGTCCTGTTCGGTAAGATCAAGGCTGACAGGAATTATCCTGGTTACGCGGAGTTCTCCGAGAGCCGCACCTTCGGTACTGTCGGCGCGAAAGCCGGCCTCGCCTGGGAGTTCGCGCCTGGTGCCAAGCTTGGTGCTGGATATCAGCTCGAATACCTGTCGGCTGTCGGCTACAGGACGTTTCAGGATGCGCCTCTTCCTGAACCAAGCGGGCGCGCCAGCCAGTTGATCCATGGCCCGTTCATGCGGCTGTCGCTGAACTACTGAGCGGGAAGGCGTCTGCCGGCGACGTCCTGATTGCGGTAGAATCGCTGAAGGCGGTCCGCTGGGCCGCCTTTTTTGCTCACAACTGTGATTCGATCGGCAGATAGCTGATCACCTTGGCCACCAGGCGGCGGCGCAGGCTGGCTTGCGGTTCGTGCTTGAGCTTGCGCAGGCCGTTGGCGGTGTGGTCGGTCCAGTTCAGCTTGTCGCCATGCAGCGACAGCCTGAAGCTGCTGCGTGGCGAAATCTGCGCCTCGATCACCGCCCCGACCTCGCTCGCCAGTTCCTCCTGCCTGAACAGGACGCCCATCTCGGTGTTCAGGGAGGCCGACCGCGGGTCGAAGTTGAAGGAGCCGACGAAACCTGCCTGCCCGTCGGCGATGAATGCCTTGGTGTGCAGGCTGGCGCCCTTGGAGCCGAACAGCGACATGTCGGTGCGCTCGTCGTCCGGCTTGAGTTCGTAGATGTCGATGCCGTTTTCGAGCAGCGGCTTGCGGTAGCGGACATAGGCGCCGTGGACCGCCGCAACGTCGGTTGCCGCCAGCGAATTGGTCAGCACAGTCACCGCAACCCCGTTCTCGGCCAGGGACGTCAGTTCCTGCGTTCCCGCTTCTCCGGGGATGAAATAGGGCGAGACGATACGCAATTCCCGCCTTGCCGACTTCAGCACCGGCCTGATCGCCGTCATCAACCAGTTGTCCTGGCCCGCGCCCATGGCCTTTTCCGGCGGGTCCGACGCGACAGCGGCTTCGCTGGTCCAGCGCAGCCGACCCATGCCCGAGGACGACCATGCCCCGCTCTCCTGCGCGACGCGATGGATGTAGGGTTCCGCAAGGCCTGTGGTGGCCGTGCGTTCCAGTCGCGCCCTGAGCGCCGGCAGGTCGCCCTTGGCCATGCCGGTGACATGGCGGATCGGCAGCACCGCCTCGCTGTTCCAGAAACCGTCGAAGATCGCTTCCGTCTGCTCGACCGCGGGGCCGGCGAGCAAAAGATCCATGTCGCGGAAATTGGCCTCCTCCGAGGCATCGAAATAGGCGTCGCCGATATTACGGCCGCCGACGATCGCCAGCCTGCCGTCGGCGATCCATGCCTTGTTGTGCATGCGCCGGGTCGTCCGCACTGCCCGCAGCACGAGTTCCAGCCCGCGTTGCAGGCCGAAGGCCCGCGCCCAGCTCGGATTGAACAGCCGGACCTCGATGTTGGGGTGGCTGTCGAGCGCGATGTAGTTGGGGTCGTAGCCCCGGGCGTTGATGTCGTCGAGGATCAGCCGAACGCGCACCCCACGGTCGGCAGCACCGAGGATTTCGCGGGCGAGCAGTCCGCCGGTGAGGTCGTCCTTCCAGTAGTAATATTGCAGGTCGAGGCTGCGCTGCGCGTGGCGGGCGGTATAGGCCCTGACGGCAAAGGCGTGGAGATTGGAGGAAAGCAGCGCCAGCCCGCTCTGGCCCGGATGATCGGCCAGGAGCGGCGCCACCAGCGCATCGAATTGGGTCTCGCTTTCCGCCGTCGGCAGCGCCTGGGAGGGGGTCCCCCGCGCGCGCTTGGCGAAACGGCCAAAAGCATAGACCGCGAGCAGCGACGCGATGACCAGCGTCCCCGCCACTGCGACAATGATGGCAATGAGTTTCATGCGTATTGCGGTCCGCCGGCTGGGATGGGAACCATAGCCTCGCGACAGCATTTCGGTGGAGAGCCATCGTGACGCATGTGGAAAACCTCGAACACCCCGACCATATAGGTTACAGTTGGCACGAACGCCTGCCGCAACTGAACACGAATTTCCCAGAGATTCCAGACGAGTGATGGCTAGCACGCAAGGCTTGGAGATTTCCGATAGGGCAGGTGCCGGGCACCAGCCTTCGGCACAGCACCAGCAGGACGCGTTTTCGATCGCCGCAACCGGCACCCACAGCGAAATCGTCGTTGCCTCCTACAACGTTCACAAATGCGTCGGGCTGGATCGCCGTTTCGATCCGCAGCGCACGATGGCGGTGATTTCCGAGATCGGCGCCGACGTCATTGCGCTGCAGGAAGCCGACCAGCGCTTCGGCGACCGTGCCGGGCTGCTCGACCTCGATGCGGTCGCGCGCGAGACCGGGCTGGTGCCGGTTCCCCTTGCCGGCCGGCGCAAGAGCCATGGCTGGCACGGCAATGTCGTGCTGTTTCGCAAGGGCTCGGTCAGTTCAGCGCGGCAGATCGTGCTGCCCGGCGCCGAGCCGCGTGGCGCCGTCATCGTCGATCTTGAGCTCGAAGCGGGGCCGCTGCGCATCATCGCTGCGCATTTCGGCCTGCTGCGCCATTCGCGCAAGCTCCAGGCCGGCACGCTTTTGACCGCCGCCGAGCTGCACAGCGAAAAACCAACAATTCTTGTCGGCGACCTCAACGAATGGCGCCTGGGCAAGCGCTCGTCGCTGCGCAGCCTGGAACCGGCCTTTGGGCCGATGCACGCCATCGTTCCGAGCTTTCCCTCGCGCTTTCCGGTATTGGCGCTCGACCGGGTCATGGCCAGGCCACACAATCTGCTGACAGAGATCGAGGCGCACGACACCGCATTGGCGCGCATCGCCTCGGATCATCTGCCGATCAGGGCAGTGATCCGGCTGAATGCCAAGCGCAATGGGCTGGCTGAAGCCGCCTGATCACTGAACGACGAAGAAGTCGCTGATCCTTGCCGCCATCTCCCTGAGCAGCGGCAGGATCTCCGCTTCCATCTCGGCCGGCGTGTGGCGTGTGGACTGCGTCGAGATGTTGATCGCGGCGACGATCGCGCCTGTGCGGTCGCGTAGCGGAACAGCAATCGAGCGCAGCCCGATCTCCAGTTCCTCGTCGACGATGGCGTGGCCGTACGTTCGCACCCTGCCGATGATGTCAGCAAGTTTCGCCCGGTCGGTCACGGTCTTCGGCGTCCGCTGGACGATCGCGGCACGGGCGAGGAAGCCCTCGAGCTCGGCATCCGTCAGCCCCGACAGCAGCACGCGGCCCATTGCGGTGCAGAAGGCCGGCAAATGCGCACCGACCTGCAGGTCGACGCCGATGATGCGCGGTCCCGGCACGCGCGCGACATAGACCATGTCCTCGCCCGACAGGGTCGCCGCCGAACATGATTCATGCAGTTTTGCCGCCGTCTCCTTCATGAAGGGTTCGGCGAAGGTCCACAGCGGCACGCCGTGCAGCCAGATGCGCGCCTGCGTCAGCAGCCTGGGCGACAGCGAAAAGTTCCGGCCCGATTGCACCGCATAGCCTGTCGCCACCAAGGTCAGCAGGAAGCGCCGCGCGCCGGCGCGGGTGAGGCCCGCTTTTTCGGCCGTTTCGGTCAGCGTCAGGCCTGCCGCATTGGCGGCCAGGATCTCCATCACCGACAACCCGCGCTCCAGCGAGGTGACGTGGTCGCGGGCGGTGTCGTCGTCGCGCATGCGGCCTTTCTCCGAAATATCTGCTGCGGCGGAGCCTGGTCATTGACTCCAGCGCCATCTTGCCTCAGAAATGTATCGCATAGAAAACAAATGTTCGCAATACGAACTTTTGAGCGAACTTTGGACAACCGGGACGAAACGCGATGACCAAATTTCTCCCCCTGTCGAAGGCGGTCGCCGACAATCTCAACAACGGCGACACCGTGGCCTTCGAAGGGTTCACGCATCTCATTCCCACCGCGGCCGCGCATGAGGCGATCCGCCAGGGCTTCAAGGACCTGACGCTGGTCCGCATGACGCCGGACCTGATCTACGACCAGATGATCGGCATGGGCATGGCCAGGAAGGCGATCTTCTCCTACGCCGGCAATCCCGGCGTCGGCCTGCTGCGGCGCCTGCGCGATGCGGTCGAGAACGGTTTTCCGCATGCGCTGGAAATCGAGGAGCACAGCCATGCCGCCATGGCCAATGCCTATGAGGCGGGCGCCGCCGGCCTGCCTTGCGCCATCTTCCGCGGCTATCGCGGCGCCGAGCTCGCCAGGGTCAATCCGAACATCAAGTCGGTGACCTGCCCGTTCACCGGCGAGGTGCTGGCGGCTGTTCCGTCGGTTCGCCCCGACGTCACCTTCATCCATGCCCAGAAGGCCAACAAGCGCGGCGACGTGCTGGTCGAGGGCATCATCGGCATCCAGAAGGAAGCAGCCCTTGCGGCCAAGCGCGCGGTGGTCACCGTCGAGGAAGTGGTCGACAATTTCGACGACCTGCACCCCAACCTGACCGTGCTGCCGAACTGGTCAGTGACCGCGATCTCCGTCGTGCCTGGCGGGGCGCACCCGTCCTATGCCCATGGCTACTATATCCGTGACAACGCCTCCTATCTCGAATGGGACGAGATCGCCGCCGACCGCGACCGCTTCCGCGAGTGGATGCAGAAGAACGTCATCGAAAAGACCGCCGACGATTTCGCCGGACGCGTCGAACACCTGAGGAACGTGGCATGAGCGAGCTCGGCTTCACCCCCAATGAAATGATGACGATTGCCGCCTCGCGCGCGCTCAAGGGCGACGACGTCTGCTTCGTCGGCATCGGCGCGCCGTCGGCCGCCTGCAACGTCGCACGCCTGACCCATGCGCCCGACATCACGCTGATCTACGAATCCGGCACCATCGGCACCGCGCCCGACGTGCTGCCGCTGTCGATCGGCGACGGCGAATTGTGCGACACTGCCGTCACCACCGTCTCGGTGCCGGAGATGTTCCGCTACTGGCTGCAGGGCGGCCGCATCTCGATCGGCTTCCTCGGCGCGGCCCAGCTCGACAAGTTCGGCAACATCAACACGACTGTCATCGGCGACTATGCCCATCCCAAGACCCGGCTGCCGGGTGGTGGCGGTGCGCCGGAGATCGCAACCTCGTCGAAGGAAATCTACATCACCATGGCGCAGTCGAAGCGCGGCATGGTCGAAAAGATCGACTTCTACACCTCCTTCGGCCATGGCGACGGCGGCGACCATCGTAAGCGCCTCGGCATCGACACCAAGGGCCCGACGCTGCTGATCACCGACCTCGCCATCTGGAAGCCGGATCCGGTGACCAAGGAATTCACCGTCGTTTCGCTGCACCCTGGCGTCACCCGCGACAAGGTCCAGGAGACCTGCGGCTGGACGGTTAAATTCGCCGATACGCTGGAGGAAACACCTGTTCCGACGCAGTTGGAATTGCAGACGCTGCGTGATCTAAAGGCGCGCACCGACGCCGCCCACAAGGGCGAGGCAGTTTCCGCAAAGAGAGGATCCAAGGATGGCTGAGGCCTATATCTGCGATTACATCCGCACCCCGATCGGCCGCTTTGGCGGTTCGCTGTCCTCGGTCCGCGCCGACGATCTCGGCGCCGTGCCGCTCAGGGCGCTGATGGAGCGCAATGCCTCGGTCGATTGGGCTGCCGTCGATGACGTGATCTTCGGCTGCGCCAACCAGGCCGGCGAGGACAACCGCAACGTTGCCCGCATGTCGCTGCTGTTGGCCGGACTGCCGCAGGAAGTCTCCGGCACGACCATCAATCGCCTCTGCGGTTCGGGCATGGACGCGCTGATTGCTGCTGCCCGCGCCATCAAGGCCGGCGAAGCCGAGCTGATGATTGCCGGTGGCGTAGAAAGCATGAGCCGCGCGCCCTTCGTCATGCCCAAGGCCGACGCGGCTTTCTCGCGCCATGCCGAGATCCACGACACCACCATTGGCTGGCGCTTCGTCAACCCGGTGATGAAAAAGCAGTACGGCGTCGATTCGATGCCCGAGACCGGCGAGAACGTCGCGGAGGACTTTTCCGTCTCCCGCGCCGACCAGGATGCCTTTGCCGTGCGCAGCCAGAACAAGGCTGTCGCCGCGCAGGAAAACGGTCGCCTTGGCAAGGAGATCACCCCGGTGACGATCCCGCAGCGCAAGGGCGATGCGATCGTCGTTGCCAAGGATGAGCATCCGCGCGCCGGCACGACCGTCGAGACGCTGGCCAAGCTGCCGACGCCGTTCCACCAGGGCGGCACGGTGACCGCCGGCAACGCCTCGGGCGTCAACGATGGCGCGGCAGCCCTCATCGTTGCCTCCGAAGCTGCGGTGAAGAAGTACGGCCTGACGCCGATCGCTCGCGTGCTTGGCGGTGCGGCGGCGGGCGTAGCACCCCGCATTATGGGCATCGGCCCGGCACCGGCGACCAAGAAGCTTTGCGCCCGGCTCGGCATCAGCCCGGCCGACTTCGACGTCATAGAACTCAATGAAGCTTTTGCCTCCCAAGGCATTGCCGTGCTGCGCGAACTCGGCATCGCCGAGGATGCGGAGCACGTGAACCCGAATGGCGGGGCCATCGCACTGGGCCATCCGCTGGGCATGTCGGGCGCCCGCATCGCCGGTACCGCGGCGCTGGAGCTCGGCCTGCGCGGTGGCAAGCTGGCGCTTGCCACCATGTGCATCGGTGTCGGGCAGGGTATCGCGGTCGCACTCGAGCGCGCCTGATCCGCTGTCTGTCCCGAGAATGCAAACGCCCGGCACTGCCGGGCGTTTTGATTTGAAAGATCAGCCGACGAGGCTGATCAGGAAGCGCAGGCTGATCAAAAGCAGGAAGATGCCAAAGGCGACTTCAAGCTTGCGTTTCGACAGCGCGTGCGCCAGCCGCGCGCCCAAAGGGGCGGTCAGCACGCTGGTCGGCACGAACAGGATCAGGCCGACGAGCGAGACATAGCCGAGCGACAGCGGAAACTGCAGGGCGGCGACATCGGGGTATTCCGCCGCGCGCGGCCATCCGGCATAGATGTAGCCAAGCGCGCCGGGGATCGAGATCAGCACGCCGAGGCCGGAGGACGTCGCCACCGCCTGGTGGATGGGACGGCCGTAGAAGGTCATGAACAGGTTTGAAAGCTGCCCGCCGCCGATGCCCATCAGGCTCGACAGCACGCCGATCAGCCAGCCATATGCGTTCATGATGAGCTTGCCCGGCATGTCGAGGCCGAGGCGCCATGAATCCTTGCCGAACAGCAGCCTGATCGCCGAGATGCCGGCAACGACGACGAACACCATCTTGAACAGGTCCGGCGAGGCATAGCGCGCGATCACGCTGCCCATCAACACACCGAGCACCACTGGCACCGCCCATTGCCTCAGGATCGTCATGTCGACCGCGCCCTTGGCCTTGTGGGCGCTGAACGAGCGGATCGACGTCGGGATGATGATGGCGAGCGAGGTGCCGACGCACAGCGGCATGCGCACCTCTTCCGGCACGCCGACCGTTCGGAACAGTTCGTAGAGCACCGGCACGATGACGGCACCGCCGCCGACGCCGAACACACCGGCCAGAAGGCCCGTGACGGCGCCCGCTCCGAGCAGCGCGATGGCTAGCCAGATGATTTCGAACATGGTGATGCCGGACATTTCGGGGAACTCGTGTTGGCGTGGCTGGATGGACAGGGTGTCGCCGGACACAAGGTGCCACGTCTGCATGCCCCAAGATGAGAGCGAGACATATGCCATGAACGGACGGGCCAGTCTCCCCCGGACTGCAAGTCCAATCACGCAACCTCGAAACATCCGGCAACAGTTTTGCCGAAAACCACCCGGATGGGTGGTTGTGCGGCGAGTGCTATATTCGTATGAATATAACGAATCCGCAGCCGGGCTGCGGCTTGGTCAATCATGGAGGAATGACGATGTTCACGCGTAGGGGATTAGGGTTGCGGCTTGTGGCCGCTGCAGGCGGCCTGGCGGCCATGCTGTCATTCGGCCTGCCTTCGGCGCGCGCCGATGGCGACGTGGTCGTGTTCGCCGCTGCCAGCCTCAAGAACGCGCTCGATGCCGTCGACGCCGCCTGGAAGGCCGAGAGCGGCAAATCCGCGACCGCGTCCTACGCCGCGAGCTCGGCCCTCTCCAAGCAGATCGAGGAAGGCGCACCCGCCGACGTGTTCATCTCGGCCGATCTCGACTGGATGAAGTATCTCGCCGACAAGAAGCTGATCAAGGACGGCTCGGACGTCAAGCTGCTCGGCAACCGCATCGTGCTGGTCGCACCGAAGGATTCCGGCGCTAAGGCCGAGATCGCCCCGAATTTCGACCTTGCCGCTCTACTTGGCGACGGCCGCCTCGCCATGGGCGACGTCAAGGCAGTGCCCGCCGGCAAATATGGCAAGGCCGCGCTCGAGAAGCTCGGCGTCTGGTCGTCGGTCGAGGGCAAGATCGCCCAGGCCGAAAACGTGCGTGCCGCCCTCAAGCTCGTGTCGACGGGTGAAGCCCCGCTCGGCATCGTCTACCAGACCGACGCGACTGCAGAGCCCGGCGTCAAGGTCGTTGGTGTGTTCCCGGAAGACTCGCATCCTCCCATCGTCTATCCGGTCGGCGTGACGGCGGACTCGAAGAGCGCGGACGCTGCTGCGTACGTGAAATATCTTCAGTCCGCCAAGGCCAAGGAACTGTTCGAGGCCCAGGGCTTCACCATGCTTGCGCCGGTGGCGTCCAACTAGGGAGTGGTTTACCGCTCTCCGGTATTCTTGCCGCAACGACAATCTGTGTCCCATCCCGCACGGCGGGGTGGGACAGGCTTTTTGAGGGAATGCGACTAGGCAATGTTGGACCTCACTCCTGACGAATGGAATGCGGTCCGCCTGTCGATCAAGGTCGGGCTGTGGGCGATGGCTGCCAGCCTGCCTTTCGGCATCGCCATTGCTTTGTTGCTGGCGCGTGGGAAATTCTGGGGCAAGTCGCTGCTTAACGGCGTCGTCCATTTGCCGCTGATCCTGCCGCCTGTCGTCACCGGCTACCTGCTGCTGCTGAGCTTCGGTCGCCGCGGCCCGATCGGCTCGTTTCTCGAAGAGTATTTCGGCATCGTCTTCTCGTTCCGCTGGACGGGTGCCGCCCTTGCCTGCGCGGTCATGGGCTTTCCGCTGATGGTACGCGCCATAAGGCTCTCCATCGAGGCGGTCGACCGGCGGCTCGAAGCGGCTGCCGGCACGCTCGGGGCAAGCCCCTTGTGGGTGTTTCTGACCGTGACGCTGCCGCTGATCCTACCCGGCATCGTTGCCGGCATGATCCTCTCCTTCGCCAAGGCGATGGGCGAGTTCGGCGCCACCATCACCTTCGTCTCGAACATTCCCGGAGAAACCCAGACATTGCCGTCGGCGATCTACACCTTCACCCAGGTGCCGGGCGGCGATGCCGGAGCCATGCGGCTGACGCTGATCTCCATCGCCATCTCGATGGCAGCGCTTGTGGTGTCCGAGATGTTTGCTCGCCGCATTGGCCAACGCTTGGATATCGGATGACGCTCTCCGTCGCTGTCCACCACCGCCTCGGCGCGCTCGACCTCGAAACCAGCTTCGAGAGCGCCGGTCACCTGACGGCACTGTTTGGACCGTCGGGTTCGGGCAAGACCTCGCTCATCAACATCATCGCCGGGCTGATCCGCCCCGACGCCGGCCGCATCGTCATCGGCGACCGGACGCTGGTCGACACCGCAAACCGCCGTTTCGTGCCCGCGTACAGGCGCCGCGTCGGTTTCGTCTTCCAGGATGCCAGGCTGTTCCCGCATCTGACGGTACGCTCGAACCTGCGCTATGGCCGCTGGTTCACGCCGCAAGGCGAGCGCTACGCCGAATTCGACCGCGTGGTCGAGATGCTCGGCATCGGCCACCTGCTGGGCCGGCGTCCAGCTTTGTTGTCCGGTGGAGAAAAGCAGCGTGTCGCCATCGGCCGGGCGCTGCTGGCAAGCCCCCGGCTGCTGCTCATGGATGAGCCGCTGGCCTCGCTTGACGATGCCCGCAAGGCCGAGATCATGCCCTATCTCGAGCGGCTGCGCGACGAGACCAGGATCCCGATCGTCTATGTCAGCCATTCGATTGCCGAAGTCGCCCGCCTCGCCACCGACGTCGTCGTCATGGCCGAGGGCAAGGTCGCAGCTTCGGGTCCGACGACCGAGATCATGCAAAGGCTCGACCTGTTGCCACCGGAGGAAGTGGGCGAGGGCGGTGCCGTGCTCGACATGAAGGTGCTGCGTCACGACGAAGGCTTCGGCATGACCGTGCTTGGCGCGGCCGCCGGCGAAATGCGCGTGCCTCGTGTCGCCCTGCCTGAAGGCGCTGTCGTGCGTGTCCGGGTCCGGGCGCGCGACGTCATGATCGCCACCGAGCGACCCCAGGGCCTCAGTGCGCTCAACATCCTGCCGAGCAGGATCGTTGATATCGGCAAAGTCAACGGCGCGCAGGTCGACCTCCGCCTCGACTGCCATGGCGACATGCTCGTCTCGCGTATCACGCGCCAGTCGCTCGAAACGCTGCAGCTGACTGTCGGGCGCGACGTGTTCGCGGTCATCAAGACTGTTGCCTTCGATCGCGCCAATCTTTCTCCGGGGGCGCCGCTTGTGCTAACCAGCTGAAGACTGGAGTAGCCGATGCCGTCCCTGACCCTGCGCCTCTATCTCGATCCGAAGGGCCGTCTCGGTCCGGGCAAGATCGAACTTCTCGAACAGATAGCAGCCACCGGCTCGATCTCGGCGGCGGCGCGGGCCATGGAAATGTCCTACAAGCGCGCCTGGGATCTTGTCGAAGAGATGAAGGACATGTTCGGCAAACCGCTGGTCGCGGCCAAGACCGGCGGCAAGCACGGCGGCGGCGCCGAGCTCACGGAGGTCGGCGAGCAGGTCATCCGCCAGTTCCGCGACATGGAGCGCGCCGTCTACGAGGCGGCGGCGCCCCATATCAAGGCGCTGCAGGCCGAGGCCGACACGAAGTAGTTATTTCCCGAGTTCGACCGAACGCAGCCGGGCCGCCTCGACGGCTTCGGTGAGCAGGTTCTTGAGACGATCCTCGCCCATCAGCACACCGAGCGCTGCCGCCGTCGTACCGTTGGGGCTGGTCACCTGGCGCCGCAGCACGGCCGGATCCTCGCGGCTTTCGGCGGCAAGGCTGGCAGCGCCATAGACCGTCTGCATCGCCAGAAGCGACGCCGTCTTCGGCGCCAGCCCGGCATTCTCGGCCGCTGCCGTCAGGCATTCGATGAAGTGGAAGATGTAGGCCGGTCCGGAGCCGGAGACGGCGGTGACCGCGTCCATCAGGCCTTCGTCGGCGATCGTCGCGACTTCGCCGCTGGCCGACAGCAGGTCGGCGACCCGCGCCTTGGTGGCTTCCGTGACGTGGTCGTTGGAATAGACCACCATCATGCCCTTGCCGATGGCGGCGGGCGTGTTGGGCATGCAGCGCGCGATCGGCGTCCGTACACCGAGGATGTTGCTGAAGGTGGCGACCGACGTGCCTGCAGCGACACTGACGAAGGTCGCACGGCCGTTGCCGAAGCGGCGGTAGCCGGCAGTGACCTCGCGAATGACCTGCGGCTTGACCGCAATGACGATGATTTCGGGATCGGCATCGGCCGGGATGCCGCCGACTTCCGAGGCGACGCGGCTGCCGAGTTCGGCGGCGCGAGCGCGCAGTTCGGCGTTTGGTTCGACGACGAATGTCTCAGCCGGTGCGAGCTTGCCCGATTTCAACCAGCCCGTGAGCATGGCGTAGCCCATGTTGCCGCAACCTGCGAGGATCAGTCTGATGGTCATTCAAAGCCCTCCGAACATCCTGACATAGACCGTCTTGCAGCCATGCGGAAGGGCGGAAACGCCACTTCAGCGTGTGTCGTCCAGTCTCTTGCCGAAGGCGTTGGTGAAGGTGACGCTGCCGCGCGCCCCGGCTTCCGCCAGCACAACATCCATGAAGCCGTCGGTCACCCGGACGACCGCGAAGCCACCCATGAAACCGGCTTTCGGCTTGAAAAGGTCCAGCCCGTCGCGCCTGTAGATCATTGGCGTCTCATGCTGATGGCCATGGAAGACGGCGATCACGTTCGCTCCATTGATCGCATCCAGCAGCGCGCGCCGGTCGTCGTCGCTCCACCAGTGCGGCTTGCCGCTGCCGGTGTCGTCGAACTGGCGGGCACCGGGGTCCCATCTTTCGATCGAGAACGGATCCCAGCCATAGTGCTGGAACAGGATCACCGGCCTGCCGTCGCCGGCAAAGGTCTTGAGGTCCTGCTTCAGCCAGTCGAGCGCGCTCGGTGCACCCTTGGCCGTGTCGCCGGCAAACCTGTGCGTCTGGACGAGATGCAGCCCGCCCCAGTCCCAGGAATAGCAGTCCGACGGCGCGTCATAGTTGGTGGCCGGTACCGGTGGCTTGAAGAACACGCTCGGCCGGTGGTTGATCTCGACATAGTCGCGTAGTTCGCGCCGGTACCAGTCGACATGCGGCGGCGGCCCATCCTGGTCGAGGTCGTGATTGCCGAGCCCGACATAGACCGGCACATGCACGCGGTCGGGGCCGTTTCCTTCCTGGTAGCGATGGCTGAACTGCAAGAGCTGGGTGCCCTCGTGCGGCAGCGTCACCTGCCCACCGCCGTCGTCGGTCATGTCGCCGCCGATGACCAGGCCGAGCGGACGGCCGATCCGTGTGCCGGCGCTGGCAAGGCCCGACGACACGCCACTGATTTCGCTGGGCCACTCCAGTTTTGCGATCTCGTTCAAGGCCGCGATGTGCCGGCGCAGGTTCTCGTCCGTCTTGCCTTCGGCCTGGCAGTTCGGACTGAGCCCGCTTGCCATGCGGCAGGCATGGATGTCGGCAGCAAACAGGAAGGTCGCGTCGGTCTTCGGCAAGGCGGCACTTCGCACCGGCAAGGTCCGCAGCAGCGGCAAGATACCGATGCCGAGCGACCCGGCGAGCAGCTGGCGTCTGGAAACAGCGGTGGCCATGGCGTCAGAATGTCGTGGGTGCCTGGCGGGATCAAGAGCTCAGGATCAGGCTTTGCGGATCATCACGCGCGACACCAGCCGCAGCCCCAGCACGCCGAAGACGAAGAACAGCCACACCGGGTCGGCGCGGCGGAAGAAGAAGCTTTCGAGGAAGGCGTTGAGCGCGGTGAACAGCACCACCATCATGAACATGTCCCCCAGGAAGACATTCTCCTTGGTCAGCGGAATGCGCATGTAGTCGCGCAGCGGTGCGATCAGGAAAGCGTAGACCGCCGTGACAAGCGCTGGGATGCCCATCAGCACCGCGAGGTCGAGATAGCCGTTATGGCCGTGCACGATGGCGCGGATGTCCCAGTCCTGGTCGAAGGCGCGCTCGCTTTCGGTGAGCAGCGGCGTGCCCCAGAAGCTTTCGTAGCCGTAGCCGAACCAAGGGTGCCTGGCCAGCATCTCGCCGGCATAGGCCCACAGCGTGGTGCGGCCGGTGTAGGTGAGGTCGGGGACGAGGTAGGCGGCAAGGTCCTTGAGCGGATCGATGAAGACGATGCCCAGCGTGGCGAGCGCGGTGCCGATGATGGCCATTGCAAACAGCACCGGCGCACCGAGCCGCATGCCGATCAGGCCCGGCAGGATGACCACCATGATCGACAGCGGCACCAGGCCGGCCGTGGTCTTGGAGCCGGTATGGAACATGAAGAACATGGCGGCGGCGAACAAAATGGCGCCCGACCATTGCCAGCCGCGCCGGAAGAGATAGATGCCGGCGAAGCTGTAGCAGGCCATGACCGGGGCGGCGATGTTCTTGTGCGAGAACGCGCCGCGCCACAGCCCGGCATGCTGGGGCTCGACGCCGTCGGCGCCGTGGATCGCCACGCCGGGGTTGAGCACCACGCCGGCATAGCAGAGCCCGACGACGACCAGTCCCGATACGGCGAGCACCGTCGAGTAGGCATCGGCGTTGCGCGGCAGCGCCAGCACGGTCGCCATGGCCAGGATGCCGATCAGGGTGAAGGACGCAGCACGGAACGCAGATCCGGGATCGGTCGCGGTCACCACCGAAATCATGAAGAAGCAGAGCAGGATCGCCCAAGGCAGGCTCGCCAGCGCACGCAGCCGGTCGGGAGCGGCCAATGTCAGCAGGGCGAAGATCGACAGTCCGCCGAGCGAGCCGAAGCCAAGCTGGTTGACGATGTCGCCGCCGCCGGCGACATCGGCGCCTGCTGGCTGGAACGGGCGGAACGAGACGATCACCACGGTCAGCAGCACCGTCGCGATGGCGGTGGCGACACCCGAACGGGTGAACGCCACCGCCAGCGGCGCCGCCTCAGTTCTTCTCAGGCTGCCGATATTGCTCATTGGCATAACCGAAATCGGCGAGCACGCGGCCCAGCGCCACATGGATCGGATAGGCGGCGACCGATGGCGAACCGGTCCAGATCAGCCGCAACAGCGCGCGCAGGGGCGAGAAGATCAGCAGCGTCAGGCTCTTCAGGAACACCCGCGTATTGGCGAGCGGCGCCCCGGAGTATCGCTTCTTGGCGACCAGCGTCGAGATGACGCCGTTGCGCAGGCCGCGCGCCCGGATCCAGTCGGCCTCGACGCGCCGCGCCGGCACGTTCTCGAACAGCTTGGCCTCGGCACACCAGGCGAGCCTGAAGCCCCGCCGCGCGGCCCGGCTGAGGAAATCCGAATCGCCGCCGCCCATGAAGTTGAAGCGCAAATCGAGGAACGGAGGACCCATCGCCAGCAGCACGTTGCGGGTGAGGAGCAGATTGCCAGAGGAAAACAGCGCCCGGACGGGTCCGGTGGTGGAGTAGGGCGGCGCAAACACCGGGTGCGTTGCCCATGCCTGGTGAGCCGGGTCGGCAAACACCGGAAGCTGCGGCCCGCCGACGATGTCGGCGTCGAGGCGCAACTGCGCGCTGCATATCGTTTCCAGCCACAAGGGGTCGGCCAGTTCGTCGTCGTCGATCACCAGCAACTGGGTGAAATTCGGAAAGTGCAGAAGTGCGGTGTGCCAGCCGGCATTGTAGGCGCTGCAATTGCCACGTTCATGGGCGATGATCACCATGCCGGCCATCTTGCCGCTCTCAAACAGCGGCAGTGCCGCGTTCAAGCCCTCGCGGCCCTCGTCGTCATTCTCCATGACGATGATCGCAAAGCGGCGCGCCGTCTGTTGCCTGGCGAGCGAATCGAGCGTTGCCAGCAATTGCTGCGGCCTGCGGAAGGTCGGCAGCGTCACAACCACGTCCACGACGTCATTGGCCAGCGCAGGCGACTGGCCGGCGATGGTCACGGACTTAAGGGGTGGCAGGACGGTCATGGAAAAACGCCGATTCTTACGATGTCCTTGCCTAGCATCGGCACGATAACGGTGAGTTAAATAATGGCGCCTCGGAGGCTTCCCGCCAGTTGCGTTTGCACAACAACGGCCAGATTGCTTAATGAAGACTTCACCGCAGCCTGTTAGCCGTGGGTCAGGAATCTGTTGTGATGCATCTGCTGTTTGCTACATCGATCGTGCCCGACGGAGCACTTTCCTCGGGCTACGAGATCGCCAACCAGGCGATCATCGACGCGTTGCGCCGCAACGGCGTGCGCGTGACCGTGCTTGGTTTCGGCTGGCCGGGCAAGGCACCGTCCGATCCAGAAAATACCGTCCTGCTCGGTTCGCTCGACGTCCGCACCGACACTGCACCCTTGCCGCGCAAGCTTGCATGGCTGGCGAGCGCTGTTGCCTCCGGCCTGACATTCGCGTCGGCCAAGCTGCGCGTGGTCTCGGAGCAAGCGGTGCGCGATGCGATCCAGGCTGCAGGGCCGTTCGACGGCTATGTCCTCAATTCCGTTCAAATGGCGGCGGCTTTCGAAAAAGCCTTTCAGGACAAGCCGTCGATCTTCGTGGCGCACAATGTCGAGTTCCGTTCGGCGGCGGAGAATTCGCTGGCCGCCAAGGGCGCCTTCCAGCGCACCCTGTTCCGCCGCGAGGCGAGGCTTCTCGAGGTCATCGAGAAGCGGTTGTGCCGCAATGCGCGCTTCGTCTTCACGCTGGCCGAAGAGGACCGTGCCGAACTCGGCGTCGCCTCCGACAAACGCTCGGTGGCGCTGCCGTTGGTCACCCGTTCCGAACTTCCGTCCGCACCCGGCACGCGCCGAATTGATTGCGACGCAGCTCTCATCGGCACCTGGACCTGGGAGCCAAACCGCATCGGCCTCGACTGGTTCCTGGGCAAGGTGGTGCCGCATCTGCGCCCGGATTTCCGCATCCACATCGCCGGCAGCGTTCCGGCCGGCGTGTCTTCGCTGCATCCGGGCGTCAAGTTCGTTGGCCGCGTGCCCGATGCCCAGGCCTTTGTGGGCAGTGCCGCCGTCATCCCGCTGGTCAGCACCTCAGGCAGCGGCGTCCAGCTCAAAACCATCGAGACTTTTGAACTCGGCCTGCCGTCGGTGGCGACGGCGCATTCGTTGCGCGGCATTGCCCATAAGCCTCGGAACTGCATCATGACTGATGATCCCGCAGCCTTCGCCAGGGCGCTCGAACAAACTGTCGATCAGCGCGTGGCCGACGTCGACGGCACCGACTTCCACCGTCGCCAGATCGCGGCGCTGGATCGTGCGGTTGCGCTCGGTCTCGCCAGGCTTGGTGCCGGCACGCGCGAGGTTGTCGCTTGAGCCTGACGATCTCCAACCCGACCGCAACCTTCCGGCGCATCCTCGGGATTCGAGTTGCCAGCCTGGGGCGCGACGAGGCGGTCTCGCTGTTGTCCGATTTCATCCGGGAAAAGACCTTTACCAAGGTCGGGTTCCTCAATGCCCACAATGCCAACGTGGCCTGTTCCAACAAGGAATTTGCTGCCGCACTGGACGATTTCCTGGTCTTGGCCGACGGCATCGGCGTCGACATTGCCGCGCGCTGGCTTTACGGGGCACCGTTTCCAGCCAATCTCAACGGCACCGATTTCGTGCCGGCCCTGCTCCTGGCGGCCGACAAGCCGCTGACCGTCGGCCTGCTCGGCGCCACGCGCGAAAATGCCGAACGGGCAGCCCAGCGCCTGGGCGAGATTGCGCCGCAGCACCGGTTTGTGGTCGTCCACGACGGGTTCTTCACTGCACAGGAAGAGCCCGCGGTCATCGCCTCTCTGGCCGCCTTGCGGCCGGACATATTGCTCGTCGCCATGGGCGTGCCGCGCCAGGAATTCTGGATCGCACGCAACCTGGGATCGGAGCACTGCACCTTGCCGATCGCCGTTGGAGCGCTGCTCGACTTCCTCAGCGGTTCGGTGCCGCGCGCGCCGGAATGGATGCGCCGGCTACGCCTCGAATGGTTGTTCCGGCTGGTCATCGAGCCTGGGCGGCTGTGGCGGCGCTATATCGTCGGCAATCCGCTTTTCCTCTTGCGCGTGCTGCGCCAAAAGCTGGCTGGGGATCGTTCTTGAACGCAAGCAGCATGCCTGCTGTTGCCGACGCGGCTCTGGTGACGGCCAGCTACGCTGCCGATTTCGAGCGCTGCCGCCTGTTGTGCGAGACAGTCGACCGCCATGTCACTGGTGCGTCGCACCACTATCTGCTGGTCGAGCATCGCGATGTGGCGCTGTTCCGCCAACTGGAGAGCAGACAGCGTACCGTCATAGACGAGCGCGACCTGCTGCCGTCCTGGCTGCGTGACCTGCCGGACCCGACAAGCCTGTTCAAGCGCCGTATCTGGCTGAGCCTCAAGGCGCCGCCGCTGCGTGGCTGGCATGTGCAGCAACTGCGCCGCATCGCTATCGCCGAGCGGATCAAGCAGCAAACCCTCGTCTATGTTGATTCCGACGTCGCTTTCCTCAGGCCGTTCGACTGCGCCCGGTTCTGGCGCGACGGCAAGTTGCGGCTGTTCATCCGCGAAAACGCCTTGCTTCGCCCGGGTCACGAAAATCACCATGTCTGGTCGCGCAACGCCGCCGCCGTGCTTGGCATCGAGGCGCCGGAGGTCTCGCCGCACGACTACATCTCGACTCTGATCGCCTGGCGCCGTTCGAGCGTGCGCGACATGCTTGCCCGCATCGAGCAGGTGAGCGGCCGGCACTGGGTCGAGGCGGTGTGTGCGCGGCGCAGATTTTCCGAATGCATGATCTACGGCCGCTTCGTCGACGAAGTCGCCGGCGGGGCCGGGCATTTCCACGGCTCCGAGGAATTCTGCCGCGTCCACTGGACCGGCACGCCGCTGTCGGATGCGCAGTTCGAGGCATTCGTGGCCGGCATGTCGCCGGAGCAGGTGGCGATCGGCATGCAATCCTTCATCGGCACCGATCTGGGCCGTATCAGGAAGCTTGTCGGCGCCTGACCTAGATCGCCTTGGCGGGCCGGCGCAGTGCCGTATAGGTCACCGCCGCTGACGCCATGTAGAGCAGTGCGAACATCCCGTTGAGCGACCACACCAAGGTTTCCGTGTCGGCGACCTGAATCAGCAGGGTCGACAGCAATGCGGCCTTGAGGCCGGCGAGCAAGGCCAGATTGCCGGCGCGGATCAGCGTCTGCCCGCGCGCGAACAGCAGCTCGGCGTGATATTCGACGAGGTTGCGCAAGGCCGGCACGAACAGGGCCAGGCCGACGAGCGGCGCGGCCTCGGAAACATTCCGGCCGAGGAAATTGGGATAGAAATGCAGCACCACGGCGAGGAACAGCAGCGCCGAGGTCGAGACGAGCAGGATTCCGGCTTCGATGCCGAGCTTGACCTTGAGCCGCTCCAGCATCTGCGGCGCGCGCATCATGCGCTGCACCAGCATCATCGAGAATGTCCGGATCGGGATGGCGGTGAGGTCGACCAGCCGCATGACGATGGCATAGATGCCGGCGAGGTGCGGCCCGCCCATGGCCAGGACCAGAAGCTTGTCGAACTCCATCTGGAGATAGAACAGCACTTCCGCGCCGGCGACATAGATCGAGTCTGAAAGCCGGCGCCAATAGAGATCTGGCGTCAGCCGGAGCCTCTGGCGCGGGTAGAAGACGCCGAAGGCAATGGCAAGCGAAACGACATTGCAGGCGACGTAGAACCAGGCCCAGGCTTCGATCGTGGATGTCGGCCAGAAGATGAACAGCACAGCGGCGGCAGATTTGATCGCCGAAGTCAGGATAGCCAGCACTGCGGCGCGGCCGAAGCGGCCGAGGCCGTTGTTGACGATCATCGCCACCTCGACCGGTCGCCACAGCAGCGCTTCGGCGAAGATGACGGTGGCAAAGATGCCAGCCGACAAGGTGCTCGAAAAGAACAGGAGCCAGGTCAGCGCCGAGGCAGCGGCGAGCACTGGCAGCGACAGCAGCGACAGCATCAGGAAGCCGGCGGTGTAGCTTCCGATCAGCCGCGGCCTGATCGTGGCGGTGCGGTAGAGCGCCGAGATGAAACCGAAGGCGAGCGTGCGCGACAGCATCACGCCGGCAGCAGACGCCGTGGCAAACAGGCCGAAATCGGCGATGGACAACGTGTTGGCCAGCGCCACGAAATAGATCAGCGAGAACACCAGCCGGCCCGCCGAACCGCTGACTGCCGAGAAATAGTCGCGCAGCATTGCGCGCCGTTCCAACAGGAAACTGCCGATACGTTCGCGCAGCGGCATGCGCGGTATGTCGTTGGCCTGGGTCATGATCCGGCTGCAGGATAGGACGCAAAGCTTAATGTGCCGTTTTGCAAGCGCGGCAAGGGAGCGTTGAAGTGACAAAATTAACCATTTGTTTCCCATGCCTGTTTAGCTTGGGTTAAGAACCGGACGCCTGATCCGTCCCAGTGCATGGAAGCAACCCAAGACATGGCCGATTCTGGGAACCGCGAGGATGGCAGGCGCAAGGGGTCGCTGCTCGCGCTTGCCCAGGACGATGCGGCTCCGAAGCGGCAAGGCGCCTCGCTGCTGTCATTAGGCACGGAAGAGCATCCTGAGCCGGATGCGCAGGATGCGGCCACGCGCCATCGCATGGCTCGTATTCGCCGCGAGGCGGAGATAGCCGCGCGCAGCTCCGAGGCGGAGCGGGCCACCGAAATGGCGGCGGACACGCACAGGCGAACTGACTCTGTAGTTCAAGCTGCCGACGATCCGCACCAGCCGGCCCCGTCCTCACTGATCAGCGGCTGGCGCGAAAGGCTGGTGGGGCCGTCCCAGCCGACCGTTGCGCCGGCAGTCGTCAGCACGCCAGCTCAGCCGCAAGCGGCCCAGTCGTTCGACGAACAGGACGACCCGGACGATGTGCGCTGGAAACCTTTGATCGACCCGATGAAGGTCATCGGCGGCATTGGCCGCTCCAAGCTGTTGATTGCTTCGACCACGCTTCTCGGCGCGCTTGCGGGCGTGGCGATCGCCCTTTCCATGCCGAAGATGTATCAGGCCTGGACCGAGATGATCGTCGATCCGCGCAACCTGAAGCTCACGGACCGGGAACTGACCGAGGGCGGCCTGTCGTCGGAGGCGACGCTGGCCATCGTCGAGAACCAGGTGCGGGTGCTGACATCGGGCACAGTCCTGACCAAGGTGGTCGACAAGCTCAATCTTGACGAAGATCCGGAATTCAACGGCACGGCCGGCAGCGGCCTCGATGTTCGTTCCTTCGTCCGTTCGCTGATCTCGCCTGACGACAAGGCGACAGGCGCCGTCGATAACAGGCACGCTCTGGCGACGACCCATCTCGCCGAGGCATTGACCGTCGAGCGTGGCGGCAAGACTTTCGTCATCTCGGTGGGTGCCAAGACGGAGAGCGCGGAAAAGTCGGCGCTCATCGCCAACACCATGACCGAGGTCTTCATGCAGACCTATGGCGAGCTGCAGTCAGGCAGTGCGGGCCGTGCGACCGACGAACTCAATGCCCGGCTCGACGAGATGCGCAAGTCCGTCGAAGCCGCCGAGCGCAAGGTCGAGACCTTCAAGGCCGAAAACGAACTCATTGATCCGCAGGGGCGGCTGATCACCGACGACGAGATCCAGCGCGTCAACGACCAGTTGACCGCTGCCCGCTCGCGTACCCTGGAGCTGAATGCGCGGGCCGCCTCGACCCGTAGCCTCGGCATCGATTCGGTGCTGAGCGGCACCTTGCCCGAGGCGATCAATTCGCCGGCGATCACCGAATTGCGCGCGCAGTATGCGGCCCTCACCCAGGAGGCCGACCGGGCAGCGGTCAGGCTAGGCCCGCGTCATCCCGAGCGCCTCGCAGTCGAGGCCCAGCTGAGCGGCGCCCGCGAGCGCATCGCGACCGAATTGCGCCGGGTCGCGGCCTCCATCCAGGTCGAGCTCAAGCGGGCCGTGCAGCTCGAGCAGGAACTCGCCGCCCGGCTTGCCCAGCTCAAGGTGCGCCAGGGCGAAGTCGCTGACGAACTGGTTACGCTGCGCGAGCTCGAACGCGACGTCACCGCCAAGCGCGCCGTCTATGAACAGTACCTGCTTCGGGCGCGCGAGACCGGTGAGCAGAAAGATATCAACTCGGCCAATGTCAGCGTCATTTCGGTTGCCTCGCCGCCGTTGGAATCGACAGGGCCGTCGCGCGCCATGATCTCTCTGGCCGGCATGCTGGCCGGCTTCGCCGTCGGGGTCGGCCTCGGCGGCCTGCGCGGGGTGCTCGAAAGCCTGCGCGACACCGCCAATCGGCGCGCTCGGGCTCGGCCCACGCCGCGCCGCTCCGCGCCTGTGGAGGACAATGAGGGCGGCCGACCGGACGACCGCGTTGAAGTGCCTTCGTCAAGGCTGGAAGCGGAGCCGGCTTTGTCTGCGGAGGTCCGGGCGCAAGAGCCGTCCCCTGCCACTGCGGCCGCGCCTGCCTGGCTGTCGTTGCCCGCCGAGACGGCGCCGCAGGCCCACGATGGCTTCCCGCGGCCCTATCCGCCTTATTCGCAGCCTGGCTATGGTCCTCCGCCTCCGGGTTACGCGACACCCTATACCTATCCGCCGGCTTCCTCCGGATATCATCCCTGGCCGCCCATGCCGCCACAGGCTCCATCAGCGCCTGAGCCCGCGAGCGCCATGCCGCAAGCCGAGGCCCCGTTGCCGCGCAACCAGATCGACGAGATCAGCGAAAGCCTGCGCGAGGTCCGCAAGGAGCTAAACCAGTTGCGCGAGCGCCGTTCGCGCCGCTACTTCTGAATATTCCGCACTGCGGTTTCGAGTTTACGGCACCGGACGCCGCAATGGCGGGGTTGCGGGTCGAAATTTTAATGACAATGCCGCGCCAGCAGTGCCTGCATATGGAGTGAACATGGCTGAGATCATTGACGGAAAGATTGTCGCGGCAGAGGTCGTCGAAGGCGTCAAGAAATCAGCGGCGGCGCTTGCCGCGCACGGTGTGAAACCTGGCCTGGCCGTGGTCATTGTCGGCGAGGATCCGGCAAGCCAGGTCTATGTCGCCAACAAATCGCGTACCGCCAAGGAGTGCGGCTTCCTGTCGGTCCAGCACACGCTCGCCGCCGAAACGTCCGAAGCCGATGTGGTCGCGCTGGTCGAAAAGCTGAATGTCGATCCTTCGATCCACGGCATCCTCGTTCAGCTGCCGCTGCCGGCCCATATCGACGCCGGCAAGATCATCCAGACCATTGCGCCCGACAAGGATGTCGACGGCTTCCATTTCATCAATGTCGGCAAGCTTGCCACCGGCGAGGTCGACACTGCGCTCGTGCCGTGCACGCCGTTTGGCTCGATGCTGCTGATCGAGCGCAAGCACGGCAAGGATCTTTCGGGCCTCAGCGCCGTCGTCGTCGGCCGCTCCAATATCGTCGGCAAGCCGATGGCCCATCTTCTGCTCTCGGCCAACGCCACCGTCACCATCGCCCACAGCCGCACCAAGGACTTGCCGGCGCTCTGCCGCACGGCAGACATCCTGGTTGCAGCCGTCGGCAGGCCGGAGATGGTCAAGGGCGATTGGGTCAAGCCGGGCGCCACCGTCATCGATGTCGGCATCAATCGCATACCGGCGCCCGACAAGGGCGAGGGCAAGTCGCGCCTCGTCGGCGACGTCGAGTTGGCGTCCGCGGCAAAGGTTGCCGGCGCCATAACGCCGGTGCCGGGCGGCGTCGGCCCGATGACCATTGCCATGCTGATGGCCAACACGCTGGTGTCGGCCCATCGCCACGCCGGCCTCGAATACAAGGGCCTTTGAAAATGCGGGCGGCGTTGTTGATCGCGGCGCCGCTTCCAAGTCGGCGTAATCTGTAGGTCTGGCCGTCATGTCAGAACCTCATCCCGAAGGCCGCCAGTTCGCTTTCCTGCTGGTCGACAAGTTCTCGATGTTCTCGCTGGTTGCCGCGATCGACACATGTCGCACCGCCAACCGCCTGCTCGGCCGCGACGTCTATGGTTGGACAACGGTTTCGGCCGATGGCGAAGCGGTCATCGCTTCCAACGGCCTGCCGCTCAAGGTCGATTATTCTGTCGCCGACGTCCCGGCGGTCGAGATCATGTTCGTCTGCGTCGGCGTCTCCACCGAATTCCCCGGCAAGAGCAAGGTGCTCGGCGCGCTTCGTTCATGGGGTCGCCGCGGCGCAGCCCTGGGTGCGCTATCGGTCGGCTCCTACCTTCTCGCCGAGGCCGGCCAGCTCGACGGCTACCGCTGCACCATCCACTGGGAAAACCGCGCCGGCTTCATGGAGAAGTTTCCCGATATCGAATGCACCAACAACGTCTTCGAGATCGACCGCAAGCGCTACACATGTGCCGGCGTCACCACCTCGATCGACCTGATGCTCGAGATCATCAAGCGCGATTTCGGCGCCAACCTTGCCAACGAGGTCGCCAACCAGTTCCAGCACGAGCGCATCCGCAATGCCGGCGACCGCCAACGGGTCGGCCCCGAACGCGACCTCACCGGCAAGTCGGACAAGCTCAAGCGCATTGTCGAGCTGATGGCCGACAATCTCGATGAACCCTTGTCTGCGGTGCAGCTTGCCAAGACGGCGGGCCTGTCGGTTCGTCAGGTCGAGCGGCTGTTCCTGCGCCATCTCAATGTGACGCCCGGCCGCTATTACATGCGGCTCCGGCTCGAGCGTGCCCGCGAGCTGCTGCGCCAGACCAACATGCCGATCCTCGACGTGGCGATCGCCACCGGCTTCACCTCGCATTCCTATTTCGCCCAGAGCTACCGGCTGCAGTTCGGCCGCCCACCGAGCGAAGAGCGCCGGACCACCTATTGAGTGCTCCAGGGTTGTCAGCGGCAGGCCCCAAGTTTAGCTTCCTCGAACAAACGGTCTGAATCGGCGAGGGGCAGCATGAAGGCGTTCACACGAGGCATCCTGACGTCTGTCCTCATGCTGGCGGGAGTGGCGGGCGCGAGTGCCGCCGACCGTGCCATCATCGTGCTCGACGCCTCGGGTTCGATGTGGGGCCAGATCGACGGCAAGCCCAAGCTGGAGATCGCCCGCCAGGCGCTCCGTTCGGTGCTCACCACCATTCCCGCCGACACCGAACTTGGCCTGATGGCCTATGGCCATCGCGAAAAGGGCAGCTGTTCGGACATTGAGCTGGTGGTGCCGCCGGCGTCGGGCTCGGCAAGCGCCATCACCGCCGCCGTCGACAGCATGAAGTTCCTTGGCAAGACGCCGCTTTCTGCCGCGGTCAAGCAGGCTGCCGAAGACCTCAGATACACCGAGGATAAGGCGACGGTCATCCTCATCACCGACGGGCTGGAGACCTGCAACGCCGACCCTTGCGCACTGGGCAAGGAGCTTGAGCAGTCGGGAGTCGATTTCACCGCCCATGTCGTCGGCTTCGGCCTGACGGCGGAGGAGGGCAGGCAGGTCGCCTGCCTCGCCGAAAACACTGGTGGCAAGTACATCCAGGCGACTGACGCCAAGGGCCTGGAAGACGCCCTGGTGCAGACAGTTGCCGCGCCTGCGCCGGCCCCTGAACCCGCGCCTGCGCCTGAACCGGCCAAGCCCGAATTCAACTTCGTGCCTGAACTGGCGCTGGCCGAGGACGGAGCGCCGCTGAAGGATGCGGGCAACGCCTGGGAAATCTACAAGGCCAACGCCGACGGCACCAAGGGCGAACGTATCACCACCGAGTACAGCAACTACAAGGGATCGCTGGAAGCCGGCGACTACGTCATCCGCGCGACGCTCGGCGAGGCGGCGGTCGAGCAGCCGCTGAAGGTGGAAGCCGGCCAGGCCTACAAGCCGCTCTTTGTGCTCAACGCCGGCACGCTGATCGTCAGGCCCCGCCCCAGCGAAGGTGGCGACATCAACACCGGTGCGGCCGTCGTCCTCGACTTCCCCGGTGGCGACCACCCGGCGACCTACTACGGCGAGACCAAGGTGGTGCTGCCGGCCGGCGAGACCAAGGTGAAGGTCACCATCGGCCAGGGCGAGGCCAATGAGACGATCCAGCTCGCCGCCGGCCAGACCGTTGAGAAGGACATCGTCGCAGGCGTCGGCCGCGTGGTGGTCAATGCGCTTTATGCCCAGGGTGGCGACAAGGTCGACGCCGGTGGCCTCGATGTCAGGATCTACAAGGCGAAGAAGAAGATCGACGGCACGCGCGATCAAGTCACCTATGGCTACGGACCGGACAACAAGTTCGACCTGCCGGCCGGCGACTATGTCGTCGTTGCACGCATGGACCAGGCCGAGGCCGAGCAGCCCTTCAACGTTCGTGTCGGCGAGGCGGGCGACGTGACCGCCGTGCTCGGCGCCGGCGTGCTGGCGATCGAGGCTCCGGGTGCCAAGGAGATCCGGGTCTACGCGGCCAAGAAGGACATCCAGGGCAACCGCAAGGATTTTGGCTACGCCTACGACCAGAAGCACCAGGCCACGCTGCCTGAGGGCGATTATGTCGTCGAGGCCGACCTGGGCGATGCCGGCAAGAAGGAAGGTTCTGCCAGCGTCAAGGCGGGCGAGCGCACCGAGCTCACCGTGCAGTAGCATTGTCTCGCGCCGCTATTGCAGATATGAAAGCGGCGCAACTCGAACGACAAAGGAGGGCTGCGTGATCGAGCATTTCTATCTCCACCGCCAGCGCGGCCCTGTCCACGCCCTGCAAATGCGTTTGCAGGGCTGACCTCGGACGACGCGCCAAAGCGCAACTCTCTCCCGGTCTGCCCTCAGTGGTGATGCGGCATCGAGCCTTGTGCTCGATCGCATCTGGACAACTCACCGGACTTGGCTCCCCAAAAGCATCTCGTAAGATCGGATGCGGGCGAAGGTCCGGACAGACCAGAGAACGAACATGGCTTTGATCAATCTGAGGTCGCTTGGCGTAACGCTCGGTGCTCCGCTCTTTTCCAATCTCAACCTTTCCATCGAACCGGGCGACCGGCTCGGCATCGTCGCTGCCAACGGCCGCGGCAAGTCCACGCTGCTGCGCTCGATCACAGGCGCATTCGAACCGACGGCAGGCGATATCACCCGGGCGCGCGGTTTGCGCGTCGGCCATGTCGAGCAGGACGTGCCGGCCAGCCTGCGCGATGTGGCCTTCTTCGAGGCGGTGCTGCAGGCGCTGCCGGCCGATCAGGCCGAAAGCGAAAGCTGGCGTGTCGACATCGTGCTCGACGACCTCGATGTGCCCGAAGACCTGCGCCAGCGCCCACTGTCGAAGCTGAGCGGTGGTTGGCAGCGGCTGGCCATGCTAGCCCGCGTCTGGGTGACCGAACCCGACATGCTTTTGCTCGACGAACCGACCAATCACCTGGACCTCGCTCGTATAGCCCAGCTCGAAAACTGGCTGAATGCGCTGCCGCGCGATGTGCCTGTGGTGATCTGCAGCCACGACCGCGCCTTCCTCGACGCTGTGACCAACCGGACGCTGTTCCTGCGCCCCGAGAACTCGCAAGTGTTCTCGCTGCCTTATTCCAGGGCACGGGAAGCGCTCGACGAGATCGACGCGTCGGATGCACGCCGCTTCGAGAAAGATATGAAGACGGCGCAGCAACTGCGCCGACAAGCCGCCAAGCTCAACAATATCGGCATCAACTCGGGCAGCGACCTGCTGGTGGTGAAGACCAAGCAGCTGAAGGAGCGGGCGGACAAGCTGGAGGACGCCGCACGCCCCGCCCATCTGGAGCGGTCGGCCGGTGCGATAAAGCTCGCCAATCGCGGCACACATGCCAAGGTGCTGGTGACGCTCGATGATGCGCCTGTCACCACGCCCGACGGCACGCTGTTGTTCAGGACCGGCAAGTTGTGGATCCGCCAGGGCGACCGCGTCGTACTGCTCGGCCGCAACGGCACCGGCAAGACGCGGCTGGTCAATATGCTCAAGCGCGCCATCGCCCAGCCTGACGTTGCCGTCGACGGCATCAAAGCGACGCCGTCGCTGGTGCTGGGCTATGGCGACCAGGGCCTGTCCGATCTCAGGGACAGCGATGCGCCACTGGCCGTCCTGACGCGCCGGTTCGCGCTCGGCGAGCAGCGCGCCCGCACCTTGCTGGCTGGTGCAGGCATGACTGTCGAGATGCAGGCCAATCCGATCGGTCGCTTGTCCGGCGGCCAGAAGGCGCGGCTCGGCATGCTGGTGCTGAGGCTCACCAATCCGAACTTCTACCTGCTCGACGAGCCGACCAACCACCTCGACATTGACGGGCAGGAGGCATTGGAGGACGAACTGCTCAAGCACGAGGCGAGCTGCCTGCTGGTGTCGCACGACCGCAGCTTCGTCCGCGCCGTCGGCAATCGCTTCTGGCAGATCGAGCGGAAGCGGCTGGTCGAAGTTGAGAGCCCGGAAGGCTTCTTCGCCGACGTAGCAAAAAACGGCGCTTAGCCTTCGGTGCGAGAAAGGCCTGTTGGGGCTTTGGCTTCGGCAGGCCTTTTCGCCGTGCTATCGTCCGCATACGAGCAATTCAGGAGACTGTCATGCGCTTGAGCTTCACCGCGATCATCCTCGCTGCCGCGACCAGTGCGGCAACGGCTTCGACCGTGACGCTGGAGCTGCCGGGCGATGCACCCGTTGAACGCAACTCGGTCGACTATAAGTGCGGCGACCAGGCTGTGAAGGCCGAGTATGTCAACGTGGGCGCCAATTCGCTCGTCGTTCTGACGCTCGGTGACCAGACGGTCGTGGCAGTCACCGTGCTGAGTGGCTCCGGCGCCAAATATGCCGGCCAGCAATATGTCTGGTGGACCAAGGGTAATATCGCCGACCTCTACGACCTGACGAAGGGCGAGGATGCGCCGCCGGTCTTCTCCTGCACGGCGGAGAAGTAGCGCTGAAGGTCGGGGCGCTGCAGAGCTATTCCGCCCGGCTTTCGAGCAGGGTCACCGGCTTGCCTTCGGCGGCCAACAGCCGAGCGGCTTTCCTGTCGAATGTCGCGAACTGCTCGGCGCCAGCTTTGTAGCCCTCGTAAGCCATGGCTGCATCCGCGAAGTCACCGCCAGCCCGCAAGTGAGCAAGGCCGGCAGCCACTGCGGCGTGATCGACGACGACATGCCGTGAACTAAGCGTGTCTTCGATCCCTCGCGCTATCGCTTTTCGCTCTATCCCGAGGCTGCTGAGAACCCAGACCAGCTCGCAGAGGGTGACCACGGGGATGACGATTAGGTCCGCTTCCGCGAGCAAGGCCTGGGCGACCTCGGCTTGGCCAGGGTCGTCCGCCAGCATCGCGCGAGCGAGAACATTGGTATCGACAGCGACCTTCACCGCTTGCCGGCCCAGGCGTCTGCTATGACCTTGTTCATGTCCTCAACGGAAACCGGTGCGCGGCCGGGATCATGAAAGATGCCAAATATGGCTTCGATCCCGTGTCGTTCGTGCGGCGCTGCCTTGAGCACGACGTTGCCGTCAGGGGCCAGATCCAGAAGGATCTTGTCGCCTGGTTTGACACCGAGGTGCCTCAGCACCTCTTTCTTCACCGTGATCTGGCCCTTCGACGTTACCGTCAGCGTTTGCATGGCATGGCTCCTGATCCCAGAAAGTAAGGCAGAACTGCCTTACTTTCAAGCTGAGGTCACGCCGTCCCGAACGCGCTCGCGCCATGGTCGGCGCGGCCGGCCATCTGGCGGAAGCCGGCGAACAGCTCGCGGCCCATGCCATGTTCGTTGCCCGAGAGGTCGCAGACCGGGGCCGGGCGCAGCGCAAGATCGCCGGCCGGCACCAGCACTTCAAGCGTGCCGACCTCGGCGTCGAGCCTGACGATGTCGCCATCATGGACGCGGCCGATCGGCCCGCCTTCCAGCGCTTCCGGCGTGACGTGGATCGCCGCCGGCACCTTGCCCGAGGCGCCCGACATGCGGCCGTCGGTGACGAGCGCAACCTTGTGGCCCCGATCCTGCAGGATGCCCAGCACGGTGGTCAGCTTGTGCAGTTCCGGCATGCCGTTGGCCTTGGGGCCCTGGAAGCGGATGACGGCAACGAAGTCGCGGTCGAGCAATCCGGCCTTGAAGGCGTCGTTGAGGCCCTGCTGGCTGTCGAACACCAGCGCCGGCGCCTCGATGATGCGACGTTCGGGCTTTACGGCGGAAGTCTTGATGATGGCATGGCCGAGATTGCCGCCGAGCACCTTGAGGCCGCCGCTCGGCTGGAACGCCTTGGATGCCGGTGCCAGCACCTTTTCGTCGCCGCTTTGCTTGGGGGCGGGTTCGCGCACGACGGAGCCGTCGGCACCGAGCTTGGCTTCGACCGCATAAGGGCGCAGCCCTTCGCCCCAGACGGTCTGGACGTCTTCGTGCAGCAGTCCGGCGTCGAGCAGTTCGCGGATGAGGAAGCCCATGCCGCCTGCCGCCTGGAAATGGTTCACGTCGGAAAGCCCGTTCGGATAGACGCGGGCAAGCAGCGGCACGGCATCCGACAGGTCGGAAATATCCTGCCAGGTCAGGCGGATGCCGGCGGCCGCCGCCATGGCGATCAGGTGGATGGTGTGGTTGGTCGAGCCACCAGTGGCATGCAGGCCGACGACGCCGTTGACCACCGAGCGCTCGTCGATCATGCGACCAGCGGGGATGTATTCGTTGCCGAGCGCGGTGATCGCCAGCGCGCGCTTGGCGGCCTCGCGCGTAAGCGCATCGCGCAGCGGCGTGCCCGGATTGACGAAGGAGGCGCCCGGCGTGTGCAGGCCCATGATCTCCATCAGCATCTGGTTGGAATTGGCGGTGCCGTAGAAGGTGCAGGTGCCCGGGCCGTGGTAGGACTTCGATTCCGCTTCGAGCAGTTCTGGGCGGCCGACCTTGCCCTCGGCGTAGAGCTGGCGGATCTTGGCCTTCTCGTCATTGGGCAGGCCCGAGGTCATCGGTCCCGCGGGCACGAAGATCGCCGGCAGGTGGCCGAAGGTAAGTGCTGCGATCACCAGACCCGGCACGATCTTGTCGCAGACGCCGAGATAGACGGCGGCATCGAACATGTTGTGGCTGAGGCCGATGGCCGCCGACATGGCGATCACGTCGCGCGAGAACAGCGACAGCTCCATGCCGGGTTGGCCTTGCGTGACGCCGTCGCACATTGCCGGCACGCCGCCTGCCACCTGGGCGATGCCACCGGCTTCGCGCGCTGCGTCCTTGATCAGCTGCGGATAGGTCTCGAACGGCTGATGCGCCGACAGCATGTCGTTGTAAGAGGTGATGATGCCGATATTGGCGACCTTGTCGCCGCCGAGCGCCACCTTTTCCGAAGGGCTGCACACGGCAAAGCCATGGGCGAGGTTGCCGCAGGAGAGCACGCCTCGGTTGGCAGTCTTGCCGGCGGCGTCATCAACGCGGCCGAGGTAAATCTCGCGGCTGACCCGCGAGCGCTCGCGGATGCGTTCGGTGATGGCTTGGATGTCGTTCCTGGCGGTCATGACCTCAGTCCTTTCAACTCGGTGCCCGAACCGGGGGAGCTTCGGGCCTGCGGCATGGTCCGTGAGGGGGCATGCCTTGTTCAACGCGCCACGGCGCCATTCGGACGCCGGTGACGCGAGCGCCCGTCTCAGGGCGCCCAGTAGATCTCGGCGGCGCGGGGAGCCCGGTCGAGCACGGTGCGGATCGGCAAGGCCGGTTCCGACGCGAGCGCCGCCTCGATGACGTTGCGCTTTTCCACGCCTTCGATGTGGACGACGACAAGCCCGGCCCCGACCAATGCGGGCAGCGTCAGCGTCAGCCGGGGTTCGCCGGCGCTGCCGGCATGAACCGGCATGACGATGCGCGCCGAAGCCGTATCGAGCAGGGCGTCGAGCCCGTCCGCATCCGGGAAGAACGAAGCGGTGTGGCCGTCGCCGCCCATGCCCAAAATCGTCGCATCGAGCGGCCAGGGCAGGGCGCGGATTTCCGCATCCGCAAGATCGGCGCCCGATTCGACCGTTGATGCCTCATGGAACAGTGGTGCGAAGCGTGCTGCTGAAGCCTCGTTTTGAAGCAGGTTGGCCTTTGCTAGTGCCGCATTCGAACGCGGCGAACTCTCGGGCACGAAGCGCTCGTCGACGAGCGTCACGATAACCTTGCTCCAGTCGAGCGCTTCCTTCGATAGTGCGGCAAAGAAGCGGCCAGGCGTCGAGCCGCCCGAAACGGCCAGGAACGCTTCTCCGCGGCGCCTGATCGCAGCCCGCAACGCGTCGGCCACAGCGCTTGCCAGCGAAGCCGCCAGCTCTTCGCGCGTCGCAAATTCGTTCCACTGGGGCGCAATGCCGTTCATGGCGCTCAATTGCTCTCGTGCCAGGTGCGGCCGTCGCGCTCGATCAGCGCGATCGAGGCCGACGGGCCCCAGGTGCCGGCGGTGTAGCCCTGGGCTTCCTGGCGGCTGCCTTCCCAGGCATGCTGGATCGGGTCGATCCATTTCCACGCGGCCTCGACCTCGTCGCGGCGCATGAACAGCGTTTGGTTGCCGCGCACCACGTCCATGATCAGGCGTTCATAGGCGTCCGGCGCGCGCCCGTCGAACGACTGGGCAAAGCTCATGTCGAGCGGGATCTGGCGCAGGCGCATGCCGCCCGGACCCGGGTCCTTGATCATGATGAACTGCTTGACGCCTTCGTCCGGCTGCAGGCGGATGACCAACTGGTTGTTGAAGATTGGCCCGGCACTTTCGCCGAAGATCGAATGCGGGATCGGCTTGAACTCGATGACGATTTCGGAGACGCGCGACGCCAGCCGCTTGCCGGTGCGCAGGTAGAACGGCACCCCGGCCCAGCGCCAGTTGGCGATCTCGGCCTTGATCGCGACAAAGGTCTCGGTGGTGCTGTCGGCGCCGAGTTCCTCGATGTAGCCTTTCACCGGGCCGCCGGCGGAAGCGCCGGCGCGGTACTGGCCGCGTACCGTTTGCTTGGGCGCCTCGTTGCCGTTGACCCGCTTCAGCGCGTTGAGAACCTTCAACTTTTCGTCGCGAACTGCATTCGCGTCCATCGAGGCGGGCGCTTCCATGGCGACGAGGCAGAGCAGCTGCAGTATGTGGTTCTGCACCATGTCGCGCAGCGCGCCTGCCTTGTCGTAGTAGGTGACGCGGTCTTCCAGGCCGACGGTCTCGGCCACCGTGATCTGCACATGGTCGATATGGGCGGAGTTCCACAGCGGCTCGTAGAGCGCGTTGGCAAAGCGCAGCGCCATCAGGTTCTGCACCGTCTCCTTGCCGAGATAGTGGTCGATGCGGAAGATCTGGTGTTCGCCGAAATCGTCGCCGATGATGTCGTTCAGCGCCTTGGCTGACTCCAGATCGCGGCCGATCGGCTTCTCGACGACGATGCGCGAGTCGGCCGTAACCAGCTTGTGCGCCTTGAGGTGGTCGGAAATGTCGCCGAACAGGCTTGGTGCCACGGCGAGGTAGAAGACGCGGATGCGCTTGCTGTCGCCAACCGACTTCTTCAGCTCGGCAAAGCCGTCGCCGGACTTGGCGTCGACGGTGACGTAGCTCAGCCGGTCGAGGAAGGTCTTGAGCTCGGCCTCTTCGATGTATTCCGGCTTGACGTGATCCGAGATCGCCTTCTTTGCGAAGGCCCGGAACTCCTTGTCGTCCATCTTGGTGCGCGACGCCCCGATGATCCGCGTCGGCTCGGAAAACTGGTGGTCGCGCTGGCGGTGATAGAGCGCCGGCAGCAGCTTGCGCTCCGACAAATCGCCGGTGCCCCCGAAAATGATGAAGTCGAAAGGATCGACGGGGATGATCTGGCTTGTCATGTTCTATCCGTTTCCAGGACGGCCGTGATGTCGCCGACCGATATATGCTAATCGATTTAAAAACGCCAGTGCCTCGGTGTCACAGTTTCGTTTTCGATGCTGCGATCATGTCCACCGAGCATAGGGCCTCAGCGCTCCCGTTTCCAAGAATAAGCCTCCGGCGCCGGTGCAGTGGGCGCACTACCTCGCGCCCAGCATTGCGATGAACTGTGACGACCGCTAGACCGGACATGCAGAAAATCTACGGGGCGGCAGGACGATGCGACTCAAGGACAAGGTAGCGATCATAACAGGGGCGGCAGCCGGCTTCGGCGAGGGCATGGCGAGGCGTTTTGCCGAGGAAGGCGCGAAAGTGGTCGTCGCCGACCTGAATGCCAGGGAAGCCGAGCGCGTCGCGGCCGAAATCGGCAATGATGCGATTGCAGTCACCACCGACGTGTCGCAGCGTTCGGAATTCGACGAACTGGTCTATGCCACCAAGAGCGCCTTCGGCCGCATCGACATCATGGTCAACAATGCCGGCTACACCCATCGCAACGGCGACCTGGTCGACGTCGAGGAAGACGTTTTCGACCTTATCACCGCCGTCAACATGAAGGCGATCTATCATTCCGCCCGCGCCATCGTGCCCATCATGGAGCGCCAGGGCGGCGGCGCGATCCTCAACACGGCCTCGACGGCAGGGCTCAGGCCGCGCCCGGGGCTGACTTGGTACAATGCGTCGAAGGGCTGGGCGATCACCGCCACCAAGTCGATGGCGGTCGAACTGGCGCCCAGGAACATCCGCGTCAATTGTCTCTGCCCGGTTGCCGGCGAAACCGGAATGCTGGAAAAATTCATGGGCAAGGATACACCGGAGATTCGCGAAAAGTTCAAAGCTTCGATCCCGCTCGGCCGCTTCTCGACGCCGCTCGACATCGCCAACGCCGCGCTGTTCCTCGTCTCGGACGAGGCATCACTGATTACCGGTGTGGCCATGGAGGTCGACGGCGGGCGCTGCATTTAAGCGTTTCTGCCGCGAGGTAACCGCGTCTCGGCCTGAAATCGGGTCCGCAAAGCTTGACCGGCGACGCCGGAACCCTATTCCAATGGTTGAAAACCAGCAGGAAACGCCATGCACAGGGTTGCGATCAGCGGTACCGGCATTTTCACGCCGGAGGAAGTCATCACCAACGCCGAGCTGGTGGCCTCCTACAACGAATATGCCCACCGCCAGAACAGGCTCCATGCCGACGCCATCGAGGCCGGCGAGCGCGAGCCGATGGCGATGTCGTCGGAAGAGTTCATCGTCAAGGCCTCCGGCATCGAGCGCCGCCACGTCGTCTCGAAGTTCGGCATCCTCGATCCCGGCATCATGCATCCGGTGCTGCCCGAACGCGAAGAGGACGAACTGTCGCTGATGGCCGAGATTTCGGTCAAGGCGGCCGACAAGACGATGAAGAAGGCCGGGCTCACCGCTGCCGATATAGACGCCGTCATCTGCGCTGCTTCCAATCACGAGCGTGCTTATCCGGCGATTGCCATCGAGGTGCAGCAGGCGCTCGGCATCAAGGGCTTTGCCTTCGACATGAACGTCGCCTGTTCCTCGGCGACCTTCGGCATCCAGCTTGCAGCCGACATGATCCGCACCGGCTCGGCCCGCGCCATCCTGATGGTCAATCCGGAGATCACCTCCGGCCACCAGGAATGGCGCGACCGCGACTGCCATTTCATCTTCGGCGATGTCTGCACCGCAGTAGTGCTCCAGCGCGCCGACGATGTGAAGACGGACAACGCCTATGAGGTGCTGGCCACCCGCTGCCTGACCGAATTCTCCAACAACATCCGCAACAACAACGGCTTCTTGCGCCGTACGCGCGAAGGCCACATGGCCGACCGCCGCGACATGCAGTTCCATCAAGAGGGCCGCAAGGTCTTCAAGCAGGTGGTGCCGATGGTCGCAGAATTGATGCTCGGCCATCTCGCCGACCAGGGCATCGAACCGGCCAGCCTGTCGCGGCTGTGGCTGCACCAGGCCAACAAGGGAATGAACGACCTGATCGGCTCGAAGGTGCTGGGCCGCGAGCCGAGCCGTGAGGAGCAGCCCAACGTGCTGCAGGACTACGCCAACACCTCCTCGGCCGGCTCGATCATCGCGTTTTCGAAGTTCTCCGACGACCTGCCGTCGGGCAGCCTCGGCGTGATCTGCTCGTTCGGCGCCGGCTATTCTGCCGGCAGCGTCATCGTCAGGAAGATCTAGGCTTCTCCGCGAAGCCGCTCGACCACCCGGTCGGCCATGCGTTCGCAGCGCCAGCCATTGAACGGGAACAATTCGGCAAAGCCCGTCGAGAGCCTTCTTTCGATGGCTGTCCGCATCAGACGGCGCGCCCGAAACAGGCGCGTCTTGACGGTTTCGGGCTTGATCGAAAGCTGGGCCGCCGTCTCGTCGATGCTCATTTCCTCGACATCGCGCAGGATGAAGACGAGGCGGAAGATCTCAGGCAATTCGTCGATTGCCTGTTCGAGCAGTTCGCGCGCTTGCCCGCGAGCCAGTTCGGCGTCGGCGCCAGGCGGGGTCAGCGATGTCGGAAACATGATTACCTGGCCTCCGTTGGCTGCGGCAGCGACATCCAGTTCCTCCAACTCGGCGACAGGCCGTCGCTTGCGGATGCGGGTGAGCGCTTCGTTGAGCGCGATCCGCGTGAGCCATGTCGAAAACAGCGCGTCGCCCTTGAAGCTGTCGAGCCTGGTGAAGGCCTTGACGTAGGTTTCTTGCACCACGTCCTCGGCCTCCGCGTCGTCGCGGGTGACGGTTCGGGCGACGCGGAAGAGCCGCTGGTTGTTGCGCTTGATGAGCGCGCGGATGGCATTTTCGCCGCCTTGGCGCGCGAGTGCCACCAGTTCCTCGTCGCGGTGTCCGTCGAGATCGACCTGTTGCCGCAAGATTGCCAGGTGCATGTTGTCGCCTCCATTTTTCGGTCCGGCGCTGCCATCGTCGCAACTTGTGCAGGCGGCACGCAGACGACGATCCGCCCCAACATGCCGGCGTGTGCATGCGGCACCTGACAATACCCTGTTGGTAGCCCCTGCGCCATGCAGCGGCTTCCGAACCATTGGATGTGGACTGTCGGAAAAGGTTCCCGGGCAAGGGCGCTCCTGGCGCGGGATGTGCGTTTTGCCGGGCTAGATCCTGTCCCGCAGCGCGAACCAGTTGAGCGCCAGAAACAGCAGCGGCGCGCGGAAGCGCCGGCCGCCGGGGAAGGGCGGTATCTTCAGGTCCTCGATCAGCTTGAGCCGGTCGCGGTTGCCGGTGACGGTCTCGGCGTAAAGCTTGCCGAAGAAGTTGGACAGCATCACGCCGTGGCCGGAATAGCCGCCGACGGAGATGACGTTGGGCATCACCTCGCGCACGAAGGGCTTGCGCGGCACCGTGATGCCGACATAGCCGCCCCAGCCATGGGTGATCTCGACATTCTTCAGCTCAGGATAGATCTCGGCGATCTGCTTGCGGATGTGGATGTGGATGTCCTTGGGGTCGTTGACGGCGTAGATCTCGCGCCCGCCGAACAGCAGCCTGCCATCCCTGGACTTGCGGAAATAGCGCACCACGAAGCGGGAATCGTCGACCGACTCGCCACCGGGAATCACCTTGGAGTCCGCGCCTAGCGGCACGGTCGCGCCGATGAACGAGCCGATCGGCATGATATGCGAGGCGCTGATCGGCTCAAGCTTGCCGCCATAGGCGTTGACCGCGATCAGGCATTTCTGTGCCGTAATGGTGCCGCGCTCCGTCGTCACGCGCACCTTGCCGCCTTGCGAGGTGATGCCGGTCGATTGCGTCTTCTCGAACAGCTGTGCGCCGGCTGCCGCCGCGACCCTTGCGGTGCCGATCACCAGCTTGAGCGGGTGGATGTGGCCCGTGCCTGTGTCGCGCGTGCCGCCGTAATAATGCGTCGAACCCAGCCGCTCCGCCGTTTCCCGCGCGTCCATGAAGGTGATGTGCGGATAGTTGAAGCGGTTCGCCATGATCTCGGCATGGGCCTTGTAGTCGTCGACGTAGCGCGGTTTGTGCGCCACCGACATCTGCCCGGGCATGTAGTCGATGTCGATGTCGTTGGTGGCCGAGAATTCCAGCAGATGCGCCTTGGCGTCTTCCGCGAGGTCGAACAGCGCCTTGGCGCGGGTGAAGCCGTATTCGCCCTCCAACTCCTCCGCCCAGGCACGCTGGCCGGTGCCGAGCTGGCCACCATTGCGCCCCGATGCACCGTCGCCGAAGCGATGCGCCTCGATCAGCACGACATTGGTGCCTGCCTTGGCAAGATGCGCTGCTGCCGAAAGCCCGGTGAAACCGCCGCCGATGATGACGACGTCGGCCTGCCTGTCGCCATCGAGCACAGGGTACTCGGGCCGCGGGCCGGCGGTGTCTTCGTACCAGGAAAGGCCGGGCGAGATGGGGGAGAGGTAGGGCATGGTGGCTTTCGGAACGGAGCGGGCGGTAGGGGAGTAAGGGGGTAGCGGGTAGGGGAGTAGGGGAGTAGGGGAAGAGGCGCTAATCGCTGGGCAGCTTTCGGATCAGCAGACGTAGTAGTTTCCCCACACTCTCTGCGCCCGAGAGCAGCGGGTCTGTCGTAGCCTTTGGGGCAATGCCGGTTCGCTGGGCGATTATCAGTTGGGTTTCCAACTCTTTCAGCGATCCTTGCGCGATGCGGAGAAACTGTTGATAGGAGCCGCGGACCTCTCTCCCATAGCCCTCGGCTATGTTGGAGGGAACGGAAGCAGCGGCACGTCGCACCTGGCTTGTCAGGCCGTAGAGCTCTTCCCTCGGCCAGGTTTTCGTCGCGCCGTAGACCGCTACGGCAAGGTCCATCGCCTGCTGCCAGACAATCAAGTCCTTGTAGGAGCCGGATTTCTCGGTCACTTCTTCCCCTACTCCCCTACTCCCCTACTCCCCTACTCCCCTACTCCCCTACTCCCCTACTCCCCTACTCCCCTAGACGTTCAGCAACAAATACTCCCGCTCCCACGGACTGATCACTTCCATGAAGGTCTCGAACTCGGCCCGCTTGATCGCCGCATAGGTGGTGGCGAACGACCGTCCCAGGAGCGAGGTCAGTTCCTCGTCGGCCTCGAACAGGTCGACAGCTTCGAGCAGGCCGCGCGGCAGGTCGATCTCGTCCTCGTTGGCGGTGGTCAGCACCGGCGCTTCGGACGGCAGCTTGTTGGTCAGTCCGATCAGCCCGCAGGCCAGCGATGCGGCGAGCGCCAGGTAGGGGTTGGCGTCCGAAGACGGGATGCGGTTTTCGACGCGCCGCCCGCCCGGGTCGGAACGCGGCACGCGGAAGGCGGTGGTACGGTTGTCGTAGCCCCACTTGTTGTTGACCGGGGCGGAAGCCGCCTGCGTCAGCCGACGGTACGAGTTGACGTAAGGCGCAAACATCACCAGCGCATTGGGCACATGCTTCTGCATGCCGCCGATGAAGTGGAAGAAATCCTCGGTCTCCGAGCCGTCCTCGGCGGAAAAGATGTTCTTCCCGGTCTTCTTGTCGATGATCGACTGGTGGATATGCATCGCCGAACCCGGCTGGCCCTGGATCGGCTTGGCCATGAAGGTGGCGTAGGTATCGTGCTTCAGCGCTGCTTCGCGGATCGTGCGCTTGAACAGGAATACCTGGTCGGCAAGTTCGATCGGGTCGCCGTGACGCAGGTTGATCTCGAGCTGGCCCGCACCTTCCTCGTGGATCAGCGTGTCGATCTCCAGGCCCTGGGCCTCGGAGAAATGGTAGATGTCGTCGATCAGTTCGTCGAACTCGTTGACGCCGGCGATGGAGTAGCCCGCGCCGCCGCCGATGGGGCGGCCGGAGCGGCCGACGGGCGGGGTCAGCGGATAGTCCGGGTCGGGGTTCTTGCGAACCAGGTAGAACTCGATCTCGGGTGCGACGACCGGCTTCAGCCCGCGCTTTTCATAGGCGGCGAGCACGCGCTTGAGCACGTTGCGCGGCGTGAACTCGACGTGGCGCCCGTCCTGGTGGACGAGGTCACAGATCACCTGCGCGGTGGGGTCGTCCTCCCACGGAACCACACTCAGCGTCGACAGATCGGGCACCAGCTTCAGGTCGCCGTCATCTTCGGGATATTCGAAGCCGTTGCCGTCTTCGGGATAGCCGCCGGAAATGGTCATCATGAACACTGCGGAAGGCAGCGCCAGCGAGGTGTTGGAGGTGAACTTGCTCGACGGCATCATCTTGCCGCGGGCGACCCCTGCCTGGTCGGGGGTGATGCACTCTATGTCCTCGATGCCGCGCCATTCCAGCCATTCGGAGGCTTCTTTCCAGTTGCGTACACCGCGCGTGTTCTTGACGAAAGCAGGCGTGCGGGCGCGAGCCCTCCGAGCGGTCGGACGGACTTCCTTCTTTGCAGGCGGCATCAATCACCAGGTTGTGGTTGCAGGTTACCGAGTATAGCCGGGCCTGATGACGGAAGAAAAGGGGGGCAAATCAGCGATTCTAGCGAGTTGTGAGGTCCGGAATGCTGGTTTTCGGGCGATTCTTGACCTAGATGATCGCCATGACCTCCATTTCGACCCGCCTTTCCACCATCGGATTCGATGCCGACGACACGCTGTGGCAGAACGAACAGTTCTTCCGCATGACCGAGCGGCATTTCGCCGAACTTCTGGCCGATCATGGCGAGCAGGAACAGCTCATGTCGCGGTTGCTCGAAGCCGAGAAGCGCAATCTCGGCACCTATGGTTTCGGCATCAAGGGCTTCACGCTGTCGATGATCGAGACGGCGATCGAGGTGACCGAGGGCCGCGTGCCGGCTTCGGTGATCGAAAAGATCCTTGCCGCAGGCCGCGAGATGCTGAGCCACCCGATCGAGACGCTGCCGCATGTCCACGACACGCTTGAAGCGCTCGCCGGCCGCTACCGCCTGGTGCTGATCACCAAGGGCGACCTGTTCGACCAGGAGCGCAAGCTGGCGCAGTCGGGCCTTGGCGATTTCTTCGACGCCGTCGAGATCGTCAGCGACAAGTCGCGCCCGACCTACGAGCGCATCTTTGCCCGCCACGGCGATGGTCCCGACAGGGCGATGATGGTTGGAAATTCGCTGAAATCCGACGTAGTGCCGGCCATCGAGGCCGGCAGCTGGGGCGTCTACATCCCTCACGACCTGACCTGGGCCTACGAGCATGTCGACGAGCCGACCGCCGCGGAGCGCTTCCGCAAGCTGCCGCATCTCGGTGAGCTGTCGGAGCTTCTGAAAGGTCTCGGCTAGGCCTCAGCCGCGGCCGACGAGCTTTTCGACGACGGGCTGGAGCCGCTCCGGCGTGATCGGCTTGGCGACCACGATATCGACGGCGCTGGGCAGCGACAGGCTCTCAGGCGTGCCTGCCCGGTTGGAAAGCAGGATCACCGAAGGCAGCTTGTTGCCCGACGCGAGCCTCAGCGACATGATCGATGGCATCAGCGCATCGCAATCCTTGTTGTCGCTTCCACCGTCCAGGATGATCGTGCCCGGCGCCATCCTGCGCAGCACCGACAGGGCGCTGTCGGGCTCCTCCGAGATCGTCTTGAGGCCCGAGCGTTCGACGATCTTGGCGACCACGACGCGATTGATCGGCGAGCGACTGACGACCAGCACCTTCGACAGGTCGGCAATCTGGTGATCGCGCGCATTCGTACCCGGGGCGTGGCCCGGATTCAGGTCATTTCGCTTCATTGGCTTGGCCGACAGCTGGGGGGGCGATTGTTCAATGCGAGGTTGCGTTCGGTCCCATACGTTTCGCGTCATGTATGAGAAGTGTCAAGTAATACACTCAAAATGAGGTGTAACTTTAGTCGTAAGTTTCAGCATTCCCGCATGTTCGCCACAGACCAGCTTGCAGTACCTTAAAAGCAAGTCCCGCCCACGGCATGGCCGCGGACAGGACCCGGGGGGCAAGGGGGAAGTGAGTTTAGCCGTGCGGCTGCTGGGTGACGATGACCGGGATCAGCAGGTCGCCCCAGTTTCCGTTGCCGCCATGGTGGCGGGCCGAGCGGACCAATTCCACCGACACGCCGGCCTCGACTGCCTTCATGACCGACTGGTTGAGCCGGTGCAGGTCGTTGGCGACGATACGGATCACGGCCTGCTGGTCGGCGCTCATCGTGGTCGCCTGTTCTTCGGCTCGTTCCTTGACACGGGTACGCGGTGCCATCGTGGTTCTCCTCGGTGTTGCCTTTGCCCTGTTGGGCGTTGCCTCTGGCAGGTGCCCGGAGGCAATTGCCTCCGGGGCTTTTTCTGTCGTCAGGCCTATTCGGCGGCCGGACGGAACTGTTCGTGTTCGGTCGACTCGTGCATCGCGGTCGTCGACGACTTGCCGCCGGTGATCGCCATCGACACGGCGTCGAAGTAGCCGGTGCCGACCTCGCGCTGGTGCTTGGTCGCGGTGTAGCCGTTCACTTCGGCTGCGAATTCCGCTTCCTGCAGCTCCGAATAGGCCGCCATCTGGCGGTCCTTGTAGCCGCGGGCCAGTTCGAACATGCCGAAGTTGAGCTGGTGGAAGCCAGCCAGCGTGATGAACTGGAACTTGTAGCCCATCGCACCCAGCTCGCGCTGGAACTTGGCGATCGTCGCGTCGTCGAGGTTCTTCTTCCAGTTGAACGATGGCGAGCAGTTGTAGGCCAGCTTCTTGCCCGGATGCGCCTTGTGCACGGCTTCGGCGAACTTTTTCGCCTGGGCGAGGTCCGGCTTGCCGGTTTCCATCCAGATCAGGTCGCAGAACGGAGCGTAGGCGATGGCACGGGCGATGCAGGGCTCGATGCCGTTCTTCACCTGGTAGAAGCCTTCCACGGTGCGGCCGGCATCCTTGTCGACGAAGGGCTGGTCGCGCTCGTCGATATCGGAGGTCAGCAGCTTGGCAGCTTCGGCGTCGGTGCGGGCGACGATCAGCGTCGACGTGCCCATCACGTCGGCGGCGAGACGAGCCGCATTGAGGTTGCGGATGTGCGCAGCGGTCGGGATCAGCACCTTGCCGCCGAGATGGCCGCACTTCTTTTCCGAAGCGAGCTGGTCTTCGAAGTGCACGCCGGCAGCGCCCGCCTCGATGAAGGCCTTCATGATCTCGAATGCGTTGAGCGGGCCGCCGAAGCCGGCTTCCGCGTCTGCCACGATCGGGGCGAACCAGGTGTCGACCGACAGGCCCTTGCCTTCCGAGGTCTCGATCTGGTCGGCGCGCTGCAGCGTGCGGTTGATGCGCTTGACCAGCTCAGGCGCGGCATTGGCCGGGTAGAGCGACTGGTCGGGATACATCGCCGAAGCGGTGTTGGCGTCGGCAGCGACCTGCCAGCCCGAGAGGTAGATCGCCTTCAGGCCGGCGCGGACCTGCTGCATGGCCTGGTTGCCCGACATGGCGCCGAGTGCGTTGACGAAGTCTTCCTCATGGATGAGCTTCCACAGGCGATTGGCGCCCATCTCGGCCAGGGTCTGCTTGATCTGGACGGAGCCGCGCAGCCGCTTCACGTCCTCCGGCGAGTAGGGGCGCTCGATGCCGTCGAAACGGCCTTCCGGGGCTGAAGGGACGAGGTTGTAAAAATCGGTCATTGTCGACTCCGTCTGGTCACTTGGTTCTAGGGGCGGCCACCGCGTCTTGGGTTTTTGCGGCGATTTCTATGTGACTTGTTTTACATCCCGGCGCCAAACCAGCCAGAAAATTCAACAATTTGCGGCCGACTTTAGGGAAAACCTGTATTGTGTTTGACAGATAGCGACTGTAAAATTGTAAAGAATGTAAAAGGATGGGTAGGGTGAAACCCCTACTTTCGTTGTAAAAATGGTGTAAAAGCCGATGGCCGAGCAAAAAATCTTTGCCGGACCGCGCATCAGGCGCATCCGCAACCAGAAGGGGCTGACCCAGACGGCGATGGCCGAGGGGCTCGGCATTTCGCCGTCCTATCTCAATCTCATCGAACGTAACCAGCGGCCGCTGACGGTCCAGCTCATCCTTAAACTCGCCTCGGTCTACAAGGTCGACCCAGACGAGTTGCAAGGCGAGGCGCGCGGTTCAATCGCGGCACTACGCGAGGTCTTCGCCGACCCGCTGTTGTCTGGCGAGTTGCCGGGCGACCAGGAGCTGGTGGAGATCGCCGAGGCTGCGCCCAATGCGGCGGCGGCGGTCATCAAGCTGTTCCGCGCCTATCGCGAGCAGGCCGAACGCCTGTCCGATCTCACCGAATTGCTCGCACGCGAGGGGCACACAACTGCGTTGTCAGGTGCGCGCCTGCCGATCGACGAGGTGCATGAGGTCTTCGAGCGCCGGCCCAATCATTTCACCTCGCTGGAGGAGGAAGCCGAGGCGTTCACGACGCTGCTCGACCCCGGCGATGATCTGTTCGGCGCATTGAAGGCCTGGCTCCGGCGCGAGCACGGCATCGTCGTCAAGGTGTTGCCGGTCGCCACCATGCCCAACTGGCGCCGCCGTTACGACCGCCATTCGCAGCGTCTTTTCCTGTCGGAGCGGCTGTCACCGTTCGACCAGTTGCGTGAAGTCGCGATGGAAGCGAGCCTGATCCGCATGCAGGTGGCGGTTGCCGCCGAGCTTCAGGCGCTGAAACTCACCTCGGACGAGGCACGGCGGCTTGCCCGTTTCGAACTCGGCCGATACGCAGCACACGCGCTGATGATGCCTTATCAGGCGTTCCACGCAGCCGCCCAGCGCGCCCGCTACGATGTCGATGTGCTGCGTTCGCGTTTCGGCGTGTCGTTCGAGCAGGCGGCCAATCGGCTGACCATGCTTCAGCGGCAGGGTACGTCGTCGGTGCCGTTCTTCATGCTCGAGGTCGACAATGCCGGCAACCGCTTCCGCAAGGCCGGCGCGCAAGGGTTCCCGCAAAGCCGATTCGGAGGCGGGTGCCCCAAACTGCCGGTCCATGCCGCCTTCACCCAGCCCGGCCAGATCTTCGTCGAAGCCGTCGAGATGCCTGATGGTGCCGAGTTCCTTTGCGTCGCCCGCACGCTGGAAGGGCCGCAGGGCGCCTTCAGCGAGCGGCCGCGCCGTACGGCCATCCTGCTGGGTTGCGACATCGCCTTTCGCGACGAGATCGTCTATGGCGCGGCCTTGCCCGCCCAGGCCGTCGGCGCCAAGCCGGGTGTCGTGGCGGCGACGCCGATCGGGCCCGCATGCCGGCTTTGCGAACGTTCCGGATGCTTGTCGCGCGCCGAGCCGCCGATCACCAGGCCGCTCGGCCTCGACGAGATGGTGACCGGCCTGTCGGCCTTCGATTTCCAATAGGCTTCAGGCGACTGAAGCCGGAGCGCGCCGCGCATATGTGATTGCTATTGCCCCAGCGAGCATGGCGATAACGCCGACACCTGCGCCCACGTAGACGTAGGTGTTGGCAAATCCGAATGCCGCAATCATTGGCTGGCTGACGAAGGGCGAGATGAAATGGCCGGCAAAGACGCTTGCCGTCATGCCGCCGGCAATACGCCCGCGCATGTCGGGAGATGCCGCTGCCATGGCGGCGGCGGCGATGTTGGGCATCATCATGCCGAGCCCCAGGCCAACCACGCCTGCCGCTGCCAGCACCGGCGCGAACGTTTCCGCCAACCCGAGGAGTACATAGCCGATGGCTGTCAGGCCGAAGGCGAGACCGAACACGCCGGTCGTTCCGAGCCTTGCTCGCAACCGGTCATAGGAAAGGGCGACAACTGCCCCTACCATGTTGCCCACGCCGATCGCCAGCCCGGCCACGGCAGGTGAACCAATGCCCATGGCGTTGAGGTGGAACGGCAGCTGCGTCGGCAGCAGGTAGAATGCGACGCTGTTGATCACCGCCGCGGCATAGACTGCCATGACGGCCAGCCACAAGGTACCGCTGCCGCTTGGTGCGGACGCTGCGTGGGTGGAGCGTTGTGTGCGAACCGGCTCGTTGATGAAGGCCATCACCGCCGGGATCAGCAGTAGCGACAGCCCGTAGACGGCAAACGGCGCGCGCCAGTGCATTTCGGCGAGCATGCCGCCACCGGTCAGGAAGATGAGGCCACCAACGCCGACGAATGCCGACTGATAGCCCATGAAGCGGTCGCGTGCAGGTCCGCTGAAGTAGTCGCCGACAAGCGCGGTTGCGGTGGTCATGACGCCGGCCACCGCCACGCCGAGCAACGCCCTGCCGATCAGCAACCCTACCAGAGAATTGCCGAAGATGCCCGACATGCCGCTCAGGCCATAGAGCAGTGCGGCAGCGATCAGCAACGGCCGACGGCCAAAGCGGTCGGCCAGCCCGCCGGCGAAGGGCGCGCAGATCACGATGAACAGCGCTGGCAGGGTGAGCACCAGCCTGGTCAGGATCTCGACATTGGCGCTGCCTGCGAAATGGGCTTCGATCGCCGGCAGCGACGGTGCAATGGTCGCGCCCGACATGATGGTCAGCGAACTGATCAGCAGCAGCGTCGTATTGCGCGCGGCATGGCGCTCGGGGGCAGGCGTCGCATTCGCGACCTGGACTTGCTGGGCGATGTTCATGCTGCCACCTCGAAATAGGGCGCGTTGGCGCGGGCTTCGCGCAGGTTGACTGCCCACCACCGCAGGCGCGCCAGCAAGACGGCCAGCGCCCGATGTGGTTCCCCGGGTTCGATCAGCGCGCCGCTGGCATCGAACTTCTTCGAAGCGAAGGCAAAACTCACCGTGTCGCGAATCGCCACGACGTGAAGTTCGGCAAAGACCAGCCGTAGCTGCTCGATCGCGCGCAGGCCACCGGAGATGCCGCCATAGGATACGAAGGCAAGTGGCTTGGCCTGCCATTGAATGCTGTGCGCGTCGATCAGCGCTTTCAGGTCGGCGGTGTAGCCGTGATTGTATTCGGGCGTTACGATGATGAACGCATCCGCCTCGTCGAGGCGGCGCGCGATGTCGTGGCGGTCGTGGCTGAGGTCTCGCGGATCGACCAGCTCGAGCGCGAACTGGTCATGCCCGCGGATCTGGGAGGCGACCCAATTGACCACGACGTCGCAGAAACGGCCCTGGCGGGCGCTGCCATAGATCACAGCGAGCTTGGTTTTCGGCGGCATTTCGGCATGGCTCCAATTCAATGCGGGCGTCGGAGCCGTGTCTTTAGAACCTCAAGGTAAGTTGAGGTCAAGCGCATAAATGACAGGATCTGAAAGTTCTGGAGTGCACATATGCGGCTTATGCAAGTGCCCTAACGGGATAGGGGCACTGGACCTCGCCAACGCGCGGCTGCTCGGCTATCGGAGGCAAGGCGTGTGCGGTCCAACCACGCCAAGGGGGAGGCGACGGACGCACGCATGGGCGAACAGGCATCAACTTCGCAGTTGGGCTCGACCGGCAGCACGGGCGAGCAGCGCATTGGCGTGGTGTTGGTCTTCCTGTCGGCGCTGATGTGGAGCCTGGGCGGCGCCATTGCCCGCTTCATCGAGGCTCCCGACAGCTGGACAATCGTGTTCTGGCGCTCGTTCTGGGCGGCCGCTTTCCTGCTGGCCTTTATGGCCTGGCGCGACGGCATGCGCGGCACGCTGCGCTTGTTCCGTGAGATGGGGGTCCCGGGCTTGCTCGTGGCGATCTGTTTTGCCACCGCCTCGACCTCGTTTGTCGTGGCGCTTGCCTACACCACCGTCGCCAACATCCTGCTCATGCAGGCCGGCGTGCCGCTGCTGGCGGCGCTGTTTGCCTGGGTCCTGTTTCGCGAACGCGTTGCCACGGCGACATGGGTAGCGATCTTCGTGGTCATCCTTGGCGTCGCCATCATGGTCTCCGAATCGCTCGACGGCGCCGTGTCGCCCATTGGCGACGGCCTCGCTCTGCTGATCGCCGTGGCGTTCTCCATCGCCACCGTCATCACCCGTCGATTCTCCCATGTCCGGATGACGCCGGCCACATGCCTGGGCACCTTGATCGCCGCGACCTTTGCCGCTTCACAAGCGTCGATGTTTGTGGTGACGCCGCACGACATGGGTTTCCTGTTCGCCTTCGGCGCGCTCAATCTTGGCCTCGGCCTTGCCTGCTTTGCCACCGGCGCGCGGCTCATTCCGGCGGCCATTGCCGCGCTGATCGGAACTTTCGAGACGTTGCTCGGCCCGATCTGGGTCTGGCTCGTCCACGCCGAGGTGCCGTCGACGCGCACCATCGTCGGCGGAGCCGTCATCTTCTCGGCCTTGCTGGTGCATCTGACCTTGGAATTCAAACGCCAGGCACGGCCCCAAAGGCCGGGTATCACGGGCGTTCCCATGCCTGATTGAGCGATGTCTTGTTTACCATTGACAATGCTACCGTCCGGCGGGCAGGCTGACCTCCGAGGGTAACAACAACACAGGCGTATCTTGCCAGGTTCCACTGCCGGGGCTTCGGTGTCCGCAGCTGTAAATCGCCATCACGTTTGCGCCGAACTGCGAGCCGGCGGGAGCGCGCTACCCTCATCACTCGATTTTTGTAAGGGATCAGGATGTGCCGGGACGGGCGCGTCCGGAAAAGGAGACTGCCATGAACCGTAGAGCGCTTTGGCTGACCGCCGCGTCAGCCCTTATCGCTGTTTTTGCGACCACCGCCAGCGCCCAGGAGCGGGTCGTCAACGTCTACAACTGGTCGGACTACATCGATTCTTCCATCATCGAAGACTTCACCAAGGAGACCGGCATCAAGGTCGTCTATGACGTCTACGATTCCAACGAGATACTCGAAACCAAGCTGCTTGCCGGCGGCAGCGGCTACGACGTGGTCGTCCCCACGGCCAGCCCCTTCCTGGCGCGCCAGATCCAGGCCGGCGTCTATCAGAAGCTCGACAAATCCAAGCTGCCCAACCTGGCGAATGTATGGGACGTCGTGAGTTCGCGTACCGCCGCCTACGATCCGGGCAACGAATACTCGGTCAACTACATGTGGGGCACGGTCGGCATCGGCTACAACCAGAAGAAGATCAAGGAGGCCCTCGGCATCGACAAGATCGACAGCTGGGATGTCGTCTTCAAGCCGGAACAGTTGGCCAAGCTTGCCGATTGCGGCGTCTATCTGCTGGATTCGCCGACCGACATCTTCCCGACGACGCTGAATTATCTCGGCCTCAAGCCCCAGTCGACCGAGCTGGGCGACCTGTCCAAGGCGGAAGAGACACTGCTCCAGGTCCGTCCGTCGATCCGCAAGTTCCATTCGTCAGAGTACATCAACGCGCTCGCCAACGGCGACATCTGCCTGGCGGTTGGCTGGTCGGGCGACGTCTTCCAGGCACGTGACCGAGCCGCCGAAGCGGACCAGGGTGTTGTCGTCGACTACGTCATCCCGAAGGAAGGCGCGGAGATGTGGTTTGACCAGATGGCGATTCCGGCCGATGCCCAGCACGTCGCCGAGGCGCACGAGTTCATCAACTACATGATGAAGCCGGAAGTGGCGGCCAAGGCCTCCAACTACATCTTCTATGCCAACGGCAACAAGGCGTCTCAGCAGTTCATCGACAAGGAGATTTCAGGCGATCCGGCGATCTATCCGGATGAGGCAACGCTCGCCAAGCTCTTTACCGTGCCGCCTTATGATCCCAAGACCCAGCGCGCCGTCACCCGCAGCTGGACCAAGATCGTCACGGGACAATAGCGTCAGGTAACCCGATCCCGGCGCCACGGGCGCCGGGATTTCGCATCAGGGCAGGTGGGAGAGGGAAATGAAATCGCTCGGCAATATCCGCAGGGAGTTTGCGCCCTGGAACAAGCCAGACGCCAAGCCCTACATTCAATTCAAGAACGTCACCAAGCGTTTCGGTGACTTCACCGCCGTCAACAACCTGTCGCTGTCGATCTACGAGCGCGAATTCTTCGCGCTGCTCGGCGCTTCGGGCTGCGGCAAGTCGACCTTGTTGCGCATGCTGGCCGGTTTCGAGGAGCCGACCTCCGGCCAAATTCTCCTCGACGGCCAGGACCTGCGCGGCATCCCGCCCTACCGGCGGCCGGTCAACATGATGTTCCAGTCCTATGCCCTGTTCCCGCACATGACGGTCGAGCAGAACATCGGCTTCGGCCTCAAGCAGGACGGCATGGCAAGGGCCGATATCGACACGCGTGTTGCCGAGATGCTCAAGCTGGTCAAGCTCAGCCAGTTCGCCAAGCGCAAGCCGCATCAGCTTTCGGGTGGCCAGCGCCAGCGCGTCGCGCTCGCCCGCGCAGTCGCCAAGCAGCCCAAGGTGCTGCTGCTCGACGAGCCGCTTGGCGCGCTCGACAAGAAGCTGCGCGAGGAAACCCAGTTCGAACTGATGGACCTGCAGCAGACGCTCGGCCTGACCTTCGTCGTCGTCACCCATGACCAGGAAGAAGCCATGACCATGGCCGACCGCATCGCCATCCTCGACAAGGGCGAGGTGATGCAGGTGGCGACGCCGGCCGAGGTCTATGAAGCGCCGGGCTCGCGCTTCGTCGCCGACTTCGTCGGCAACATCAACATGTTCGAAGGCAAGGTCGCCGACCGTGACGGCGCGGGCGCCACCATCGCCAGCGCCAATGGCGTCACCATACGCACCGCCAATGCCGGCGATGCGGCGGCCGGCAGTGAGGTCGCCTTCGCCATCCGGCCCGAGAAGATCAAGGTCTCGTCGAAAAAGCCGGAAAGCGGCGACAATGTCATGGAAGGCGAGATCTACGACATCGCCTATCTTGGCGACATGACCATCTTCCACGTCCAGCTCGGCAATGGCCAGGTGGTCAAGGCAAGCTCGCTCAATGCGACGCGCGCCACCGAGGACCCGCTGAGCTGGGACGACAAGGCATGGATCTCCTTCCGCAACGACGCCGGCGTCGTTCTGACGCGATAGGTGGAGAGATGAAAAGCCCCCTCTCGGCCATCACCAACCGCCTGGTCATCCTCGTTCCGTATCTCTGGCTGCTGTTTTTCTTTCTCATTCCGTTCGTCATCGTCTTCAAGATATCGCTTTCGACGACGGCCATTGCCATGCCGCCCTATACGCCCGTCCTTGGCCTTGCCGACGGCTTTTCCGGCCTGATGTCGCAGATCGGCGAATTCAGCTTCGACAACTACCTTTGGCTGACCCAGGACGCGCTCTATTTCAACGCCTACGTATCGAGCGTGGTCATCGCCGGCATCTCGACATTCCTGGCGCTGCTGGTCGGCTATCCCATTGCCTACGGCATGGCGCGCGCGCCGGCGACGATCAGGCCGACGCTGCTGATGCTGGTGATCCTGCCGTTCTGGACCAGCTTCCTGATCCGCGTCTACGCCTGGATTGGCATCCTCAAGCCCGAGGGGCTGCTCAACCAACTGCTGCTCGGCACCGGTATCATCGACCAGCCGCTGGTGATCCTGAACACCCATACGGCGATCTTCATCGGCATTGTCTATTCCTACCTGCCGTTCATGATCCTGCCGCTCTATTCGGCGCTTGAGAAGATGGACTATTCGCTGATCGAGGCGGCGCAGGACCTTGGTTGCCCGCCGATCGCCGCCTTCTGGAAAATCACGTTTCCGCTGTCGCTGCCCGGCGTCATCGCCGGCTGCCTGCTGGTCTTCATCCCGGCCGTCGGCGAGTTCGTCATCCCCGACCTGCTCGGCGGTTCGCAGACGCTGATGATCGGCAAGACGCTGTGGAACGAGTTCTTCGCCAATCGCGACTGGCCGGTCTCCTCTGCGGTGGCCGTCATCCTGCTGCTCTTGCTGGTCGTCCCGATCATGTTCTTCCAGCAGGCGCAGGCCCGCGCCCAGGAAGAGGGGCGCTGAGATGAACGCGAGCTGGAGTCGCTTCAACATCACGTCGATCGTGCTGGGCTTTGCCTTCCTCTATTTGCCCATTGTGCTTCTGGTTATCTTCTCCTTCAACGAATCCAAGCTCGTCACCGTCTGGGGCGGCTTCTCGACCAAGTGGTACGTCTCGCTGTTCCACAATCAGGGCCTGATGGATGCCGCCTGGGTGACCATCCGCGTCGGCCTGGTGTCTGCGACATTGGCCACCGTGCTCGGCACGCTCGCCGCCCTGGCACTCACCCGCTACACCCGCTTTCGCGGCAGGGTGCTGTTTTCGGGCATGGTGTTCGCCCCGCTGGTCATGCCCGAGGTCATCACAGGCCTGTCGTTGCTTCTGCTGTTCGTTGCCGTCGGGCTCGACCGCGGCTTCTTCACCCTGACGCTCGCCCACATCACCTTCTCGATGTGTTTCGTGGCGGTGGTGGTGCAGTCGCGGCTGGTCACCTTCGATCGCTCGCTCGAGGAAGCGGCGATGGATCTCGGCGCGCCGCCGGTCAAGACCTTCTTCCAGATCACGCTGCCGGTCATCCTGCCGGCGATCGTCTCCGGCTGGATGCTCGCCTTCACCCTGTCGATCGACGACCTGGTGATTTCGAGCTTCACCTCCGGTCCGGGCGCAACGACCTTGCCGATGAAGATCTACAGCCAGGTCCGGCTTGGCGTGACGCCCGAAATCAACGCCGCCTGCACCATCCTGATCGGCATCGTCGCCGTCGGCGTCATCGCCGCCTCGCTGGTCAACAAGCGGCGCGAGGTTCAGCGCCTGCGCGACGAACAGGCGGCGCAGCGCGGCTAGGCTGCGGCATTCACGATCTGGCGATTTCGCCGCTCACGGATTGGGAGCGGCGACCGCTCTTGGCTTCGCAACCATCTGCACCTGGCCGCTGACCGTCACGGACATTTCGCGGTCGTTTCGGTTGCTCATGTTGACGTTGCTGCTGACGCCGGTGATTTCGCAGCTCTCGGCAAACGCGTCGACGACGAGCTCGCAACTGTTCTTGATCATCCGGTAGACGGATTCCATTGCCGCCTTCTGCTGCGCTTCGATGTCTTGCGATTTGTCGAATGGCATGGAAATGGTGATGTTTGAAGACAGGGAGATGTATCCGTCAGGCGCGCGACCGCCTCTCAGCGGCATCGTTTGCGACCAGGCAGCTGCATTTGCAGTTAGAATGATGATGGCGGCGAGGTAAAGTCTTGTCATTGCTCTGTCCTGAAAGTCGCCATGAAATCACATGACGCCAGAAGGAGAGATGAAAGCTTTATGGCAGATTTTATGTATTGCAGATCCATGTTGTAGTTACAGATCTCGATGCGAAGCCATGTCTTGCCGGATAAGCGCGTAAGGTTCAGCGCCTGCGCGACGAACAAGCCGCGCATCGGTTGAGCGCCATCGTTACATCGGCAACCGCGGAGATCGCTCGTCCGCAAGAATAGGCTGATCTTGGAGCGGCGCAAAAAGGCTAACCTTTCCAAGGATGTGCCGCTGGATAAGCCAATGTCGCCATGATAGCGTCATGGCGATCAACTTTGAGGAGTAGGGGTAATGACGCGTTTTCTCGCCACAGCTGCAGTTTTGTCTTTCGTCGCATTGGCCGCTACGGCCTGTAACACCCCGCAGGAACGCGCTGTCGGCGGCGGTGCCGTCGGCGCGGTGGGCGGCGCCCTGGTCGGCCAGGCCATCGGCGGCAATACGGGCTCGACCGTTGCTGGCGCCGTCATTGGCGGCCTCGCCGGCGCAATGATCGGCGCGGGCACCGCACCTGGCGAATGCCGTTACCACCAGTACGACAACCGCGGTCGGCCGATGTATGATCGCAATGGCAGGCCGGTGACCTACCTGGCCCCCTGCCAGTAACAATCGCCGGGACGACACCTTCGTCCCTAGAGACCGCAGAACGGCGCGCTTCAAGCGAGGCGCGCCGTTTTGCGTTGTGCGCTGCTGCCGACTGCCGAGCCGCGAATCGCGGAACGGTGTGCTCAGTCCGAATCGCCATGTTGGTGGCAAGCATTGCGATAGGGATGTGACGACGCACAACGCCATCAGGAAAACCAGGCCTTGCCGTGCATATCAGTCTGTCGGGGGAAGGTGTTGGTACGGTTGGGTGGGCTCGAACCACCGACCTCCGGATCCACAATCCGGCGCTCTAACCAACTGAGCTACAACCGCGTGCCTTGCTCTGGCGCAGCGTCCTTACGGACAATTCCAACACATTTCAAGAGCTTTGCGAACCATCCACTGCGGCGATTTGTGCCCATAGCGCGAAGTCGCTGAATTCAGCGGGGTATCAGCCCCGGAAAAAGAAAAAGGCCGGCGGGAGGAGGTGCCGGCCTTTTCCTTTGTGTGACCAGCGGGAGGAGGTGCTGGCCGCTTCGCCCGGCAGGCAGAGGGAGGAGGAACCGCCCGCCGGGTATCGTGTCGGACGCTGTTAAGCGGCCTTGAGGTCTTTCAGCGCCTTTTCGAAAGCGGTCTTGACCGGCTTCGAAACGTCTTCGGCGGCCTTCGAGGCAACGGCCTGGAAGTCCTTGGCCTGCTCGACGGTCTGCTCGACGCGGCTGCGCAGATAAGAGGTCTGCAGTTCGACGATTTCCGACAGCGACTTGGCGCCGGCGAGAGCTTCGAGATGCGAGAAACCGGCTTCGGCATTGGTGCGGAGTGCGGCAATCGCCTTGAGCGACAGCTCGTTGGTCACGCTGCGGGCGGTCTCATAGCTGGTCTCGATCGTCTTCTGCGCCTCTTCGGCGCCGGTCTTGAGCTTGGTGTAGGCTTCCTTGGACTGCTCGACGCCCTTTTCTGCGAAGACGCGGAATTGGTCGGTGGCCTTGGAAACGTCGAAGCTCGGCATTTCGATGGTGTCTGCGAATTCTGCGGTTTTGGTCTTGGACATTGTCTCACCCTGTGACTGGACGGGGTGTTGTCACCCGTCTCGTTTATTCGCATATCTCATATAGGGCATTTTATGGTGCAATGCAATATCTATGTTGCAGTGCACCATTTCTGGCTTCTGCGGGGTTAACCACGTGGCGAGAATAATCTCGCTCTATGACACCTGTTTGCTAGACCTTGGCGATGACGGCTTTTATTAACAAAGCGTTAATTACGAGAATGCGTGCCTTGCGGGTTATGTGAATGCCGTCAGCAGCCTATTCCTTCATCGACGTCGCGGTGGTCGACCGTGTCAGGCAGCATTTTGCTGCTGGCGACGCTATCGTCGTGTTGACTGCCGACCTCGAGGACGTTGTTTGGGCCAATGGTCCGGGTGCTGCCGTGCTCGGTTATGACGACATCGATGCGGTGATCGGCGCCCCGGCGCGCCTGGGCCTGGCGGCGCGTCGGCAGATCGCCGCGACTTCGGGCTTTCCCGAAATCGGCAGCGACCGCGCCATCATGGTGCGGGTGGCATCGGGCATGACCAGCAGCGCCGTGGCCTTCATGGCCAGTTCGGTCCGGCTGCCTGATGGCGAAACCGCAATCATGCTTGCCGTTCCCGTAACCCAGGCGAGCGCCCGCGGCGTCAGGGACATTGCCGCCAACGCCATCCGTGGCTTCACCGAGCCGGGGCATTTTCTCGCCTTTGTCGATGGCCGAGGCGAAATAGAAGCGGCGACCGAGGGATTTGCCGACCTTGGCATCGCCACCTCGACCCTTGCCGGTCTGGTCTCTGCCGTCAGCCGCGAACGCGACCGCATCATCAAGCGGGCCATCCCCGCCGCCGGTGGCTACCTGCCTGCCGGACTGGCGCGGCTTGTCGACGATCCGGCGCGGCATCTGCTTGTCGTCGTCGATGAACGCATCGAAGCCTTCGAAGGCAGCCCCCCCGAGGAGGCTCCGGCCGGACCTGCGCTGGAGCCTGCCCGGGATGCCGATCCCCAGCGGACGCAGGCGACCGCCCCAGCGCAGCCACAAGTCTCTCCGCATTCAGACCACGATCATTGGTATTTCAGCCCGGAAGAACGCGAAAGCAGAGGCGGGGCCGCGGTCCGCGAGATGGCTGCCGCGCAGCATTCGCCCAAGCTGCCTGAGCCGGGATCTGTCGCCGAACTCGTGGAAAGGCCGGCTGTCGTGGCTGGCGAGGCCGCCGAGCCGCCGGCGAAACGCCCCGAGCCGGTGACGGAACGATCGGCGGCACCGGTCCGCTTTGTCTGGCGCACCGATGCCGAGGGACGTTTCAGCGCGATTTCGCCTGAATTCGCCGCCGTGGTCGGCGAGCATGCAGCCGATGTCATCGGCCGGCGCTTCCAGGATGTCTCGAACACGTTCGAGCTCGATCCCTCCGGCGAGATCGCCGGACTGCTCCAGCGCCGCGACACCTGGTCGGGCCGTTCGGTGCTATGGCCGGTGGCCGGCTCGGAACAGCGTATCCCGGTCGATCTCGCCGCATTGCCGGTCTATGGGCGCGACCGCAGTTTCGAGGGTTTTCGAGGGTTTGGCGTGGCGCGCCCGGCTGAGGCCGTGATCGACCACGAGCGCATCGGCCTGGCGCTGGTGCCCAACGGCACGCCACCGCCGGAAGCTACGCCTGAGGTTGCCACCGAGGAACTGCCGGAACCTGCGCCTTCGGCCACCGAACCGGAGGGCATCGAGCCTGCTGAGCAAGCGGAAGCCGGACCACCGGACGGGCCCGCAGCCGAAGCAGCCGCTCCCGCCGACCCGTTCTCCGGCGAGGTGCCGGCGCTGGAAATCGAGCCGACGCACGATCGCCGCTATTCGGACAAGGTGATCCGGCTTGCCGAGCATCGGCCGACCGCGCCGGAGGAGCCCGCCAACGGCAAGGGGCTTTCGTCCGTCGAGCGCAACGCCTTCCGCGAGATCGGCGAAAAGCTCAAGCGGGCGGGCGAGATTGTCGCCGCTCGGCAGCAGCCAGGATCGGGCGCACCAGAAGCGGACGTGGCGGCTGCCGAGAACAACGGCGAAGCGGCGTCGGCCGAAATTGCCGGCTATTCCGAAGCCGCCGCCGCCGAACTTGCCGAACAGGATGCCCCTGGTGCCACTCAGGCGGCGCCGGAGGATCAGCCGGCGGGCGAGGGTGCAGAGGTCGTGGCTCTGTCGTCCGTGCGAGCAAGCGAACCGGCAGCCGAACAGGCCGAACCTCCGCGCGACGAGCCCGCAAGGCCTCCGCTGCGCACCGAGGACGTCATCCCGTCGTTCTCGGGGGGACGCGACACGCCCGTCGATGCCCCGATCCTCGAGGAATTGCCGGTACCGGTGCTCATCCATGCCGGCGACGTGCTGCACTATGCCAATGCCGAGTTTCTCGACCTGACCGGCTACGGTTCGGTTGATGAACTGGCGCAGGCCGGCGGCCTCGACGCGCTGTTTGCCGAAAGCTACGGCGACGAACCGGGCTCGGACCATGAGCTGAAACTGAAGACCCGCGACGGCGAGGAGTTTCCGATCGAGGCGGTGCTGCGCTCGGTGCCCTGGCAGGACGGCAAGGCGCTGATGCTGGTGGTACGTCGCATCAGCGGCGATGACGACCTCGACGACGCCTCAGGCCAGATAGCCGAGCTTGAAGAGCGTCTCGCCGAGATGCGCACCATCATCGACACCGCCACCGACGGCGTCGTGCTCATCGACCGCGACGGCGCCATTCGCTCGATCAGCCGCCCGGCCGAAGCTTTGTTCGGTTTCGACAGCGACGAGGTCACCGGCAAGCAGTTCCATTCGCTGTTTGCCATCGAGAGCCAGCGCGCCGCGCGCGACTATCTGGTCGGCCTGTCCGAGCATGGCGTGGCGAGCGTGCTCAACGATGGCCGCGAGGTCATCGGCCGCGAATCGCAGGGCCGCTTCATACCGCTGTTCATGACCATCGGCCGCCTGCCCAACGACAGCGGCTTTTGCGCCGTCGTCCGCGACATCACCCAATGGAAGCGTGCCGAGGAGGAACTGACCCAGGCGCGCGCTGTGGCCGAGCGGTCGTCGTCGCAGAAGACCGATTTCCTCGCCCGCATCAGCCACGAGATCCGCACGCCGCTCAATGCCATCATCGGCTTCTCCGAATTGATGGTCGACGAGAAGTTCGGCCCGGTCGCCAACGACCGCTACCGCGACTATCTCCGCGACATCAACCGCTCCGGCAATCATGTGCTCGATCTGGTCAACGACCTGCTCGACATCTCCAAGATCGAGGCCGGCCAGCAGGAGATGGACTACGAGGCGGTGTCGCTCAACGATACGCTCGCCGAGACGGTGGCCATGATGCAGCCTCAGGCCAATCGCGAGCGAGTCATCATCCGCTCCAGCTTTGCCTCGCGCCTGCCGGAAATCGTCGCCGACCGGCGCAGCATCCGTCAGATCGCGCTCAACATCCTGTCCAATGCCGTGCGCTACACCCAGGCTGGCGGCCAGGTCATCGTTTCCACCGCCTACGAAACCTCGGGCGACATCGTCATGCGGGTGCGCGACACCGGCATCGGCATGAGCCAGTCCGAGATCGAGCAGGCGCTGAAACCGTTCAAGCAGATCAATTCGCTGAAGCGCGGCAGGGGCGACGGAACCGGCCTCGGCCTGCCGCTGACCAAGGCGATGGTCGAGGCAAATCGCGCCCGTTTCACCATTGCGTCGACCCCGGGCGAAGGCACTCTGATAGAGGTGACCTTCCCCTCGACGAGGGTTCTCGCAGAGTAGTGGGCGCCCGCCGGGTGCGACATTTTGTGCACATCTGCGTGATCCTCGCTGGCTGTTGTTAGAATTTGTCGAACAAGCCATTGAATCCGGTGCAAAACAGTCCAGTTTAGAATAGTTCTAAACTATTGAATTTGTTGGCCTTTAAACTTGACCGCAAGTGTCACAATGGCCATAGGGAAGGGGGTCTCGCAAGCGAGGCTGCCATATGTTCCTCAAGGGACTTTGCCCCCTTTGGCCAGGAGAGAAAAAATGAAGTTTGGAAACGCCAGGTCGGCAATTGCCGGCGGCGCCCTCGCGATTGCGGCGCTCTTCACCACCTCGGCGCTCGCCGATGGCGTGGTCAATATCTACACCTATCGCCAGCCCGATCTGATCAAGCCGGTGCTCGATGCCTTCACCGCCGAGACCGGCATCAAGACCGAAGTGCTGTTCCTCGACAAGGGTCTTGAGGAGCGCATCCAGGCGGAAGGCCAGAATTCGCCTGCCGACGTCATCATGACCGTCGACATCGCCCGTCTCACCTCGGCCAAGGAAAAGGGCGTCACCCAGCCGCTGGTCGACGAGGAAATCAACAAGCTGCTGCCGGCCGAATATCGCGATCCGGAAGGCAACTGGTTCGGCGTCACCAAGCGCGCCCGCGTGATCTACGCCTCCAAGGAGCGCGTCAAGGACACGGCGATCACCTATGCCGAGCTCGCCGATCCCAAGTGGAAGGGCAAGATCTGCATGCGTTCGGGCCAGCACGACTACAATCTGGCCCTGTTCTCGGCAGCAATAGCCCATTGGGGGCCCGAGAAGACCGAAGAGTGGATGAAGGGCCTGAAGGCCAACCTCGCCAAGAAGCCCGACGGCGGCGACCGTCCGCAGGCTGGCGCCATCGCTGCCGGCGAGTGCGACATCGCCATCGGCAACACCTACTATGTCGGCCTGATGCGCAACAACGAGAAGGACCCGAAGGAAAAGGAATGGGGCAACGCCATCAACGTCCTCTTCCCGACCTTCGAGAACGGCCTGACCCACGTCAACATCTCGGGTGCGGCGCTCGCCAAGAACGCGCCCAACCGCGACAATGCCGTCAAGCTGATCCGCTTCCTGGCCAGCCACGAGGCCCAGCAGGTCTACGCCGAGAAGAACTACGAATATCCGGTCGAGCCCGGCCTCGAGCCGTCCGAGACCGTCAAGGCTTTCGGCGAGTTGAAGGCTGACACGCTGCCGCTGGTCGACATCGCCAAGGGCCGCAAGGCTGCCTCCGAGATGGTCGACCGCGTCGGCCTCGACGACGGCCCGAGCAGCTGATAGGCGGGTACATGAACTGAAGAAGAGCCGGGCCGGGCAATCGGTCCGGCTTTTCTGCATTGCCGGGGAGCGGCCTTGCCGATGACAAGCGGAGCAGGTCAGGGGATTTCGGGCGAGGCGATTGCCGCGGACGCCCGAGCTTTGCCCGTCAAGCGCTCGCGCCACCCGTTGCTCGGCACGCTGGCGCTCGCCATCGCCGTCATCGTCGTCCTGCCGGTGTTTTCGCTTGTCTTCGTCGCCCTTTCCGGCACCGGCGAGGATTGGCCGCATTTGATCGAAAACGTCTTGCCGGGCGCCACGCGCACCACGCTTGCGTTGCTGGTCATGGTGGCAGCGCTGACATCGGTTGCCGGCGTCGCCTGCGCCTGGGCGGTCGTCGCTTATGATTTTCCGTTCCGCCGCATGCTGTCCTGGGCGCTGGTGCTGCCGCTTGCCGTGCCGCCCTATCTCGCAGCCTATGCCTTCGGCGAGTTCTTCCACTATCAGGGGCCGGTGCAGAGCCTGGTCCGCGCCGTCTTCGGCTTCCAGACCATCCGCGACTACTGGTTTCCCGACATACGCTCGACCTGGGGCACGGCCTTCGTGCTTGCCTCTGTGCTCTATCCCTATGTCTATCTGACCACCCGCATCGTCTTCCTCATGCAGGGACGCAATATCGCCGATGTCGCGCGCACGCTCGGCGCCTCGCCGGCGCGGGTGTTCTGGCGCGTGCTGCTGCCCGTCGCGCGGCCGGCCATCGTCGCCGGCGTGGCGCTGGTGCTGATGGAGAGCATCAACGACATCGGTGCGGCCGAATATTTCGGCGTCCGCACGCTCACAGTCGCCGTCTACACCACCTGGCTCAACCGCGGCAGCCTCGAAGGCGGGGCGCAGATCGCCATCCTGATGCTGGTGCTGGTCGTGCTGCTTCTGGTTGCCGAGCAATGGGCGCGCCGCCGCCAACGCTTCCATGCCGGCCGTGGCACCCACCTCAAGGTCCACCCGCCGCGCCTTGCGCTCAAGGGCTGGACACGCTTTGCCATGCCCGCGGCCCTGCTGCTGCCCATCCTCAGCGGATTCGGCGTGCCGATCACCATCTTCGGCCAGTATGCATCGCGCCGCCTTGAACAGTTCGCCTCGCCCGACGTCGCACGCGCCTTCGTCAACAGTCTGATGACTGCCTCGGTCACCGCTGTCGTCACCGTTGGCATCGCGTTGTTCCTGCTCAACGCCCAGCGCCTGTCGAAGACACGCAGCATGGCGGCGATGGTGCGGCTCGCGTCGGTTGGCTACGCCCTGCCAGGCGGTATCCTCGGCCTCGGCCTGCTCTTCGTGCTTGCCCGCTTCGACAATTCGGTCGACGCCTTCGCACGCGCCTATCTCGGCGTCTCCACCGGGCTGCTGCTCACCGGCTCGGCCGCCGCCGTCATCCTCGCCTGCACCATCCGCTTCGTCGCGCTTGCCGAGGGCGCGATCCGCTCCGGCATGGAAAAGCTGCCCGGCAGCCTCGACGAGGCCGCCCGCAGCCTCGGCAAGACGCCGGCGCAGAGCGCCACGAGCGTGCTCCTGCCGCTGCTCAAGCCGGCCATCCTGACGGCAGCGGTGCTGGTCTTTGTCGACACCGTCAAGGAACTGTCGGCGACCATCCTGCTGCGCCCCTTCGGTTTCAGCACCCTCGCCACCCATGTCTATGAGAACGCCTCGCGCGGCGTGCCGGAGGAGGGTGCTGTCGCAGCGATCGTCATCATCATCACCGCCATGGTGCCGGTGGTACTGCTTTCCGGCGCTCTGGTGCGCGACGCCGAGGCGTCGCTCTAGCTTCTCCAACAAACGCCAAAGAAAAAGGCGCCAGATTGGCGCCTTGAAAGGAGATGCTGTTTACAACGGGGACTTGAGCTAACGTGCCATCCTCGAAGACGAGGAAAGGGATTTCTCCCTTCAAGTTAGGCATGACTATCGGGGTCGAACCTTAACAGCTCCTTACCGGGATAATGATAAGTTTACGAAAGTGTACCACTCCTGAAGTCTAGGTAAATTTGGTGGTTACCCTTCGTTAAGCATGAGGTCCTCAGCTCCTGAGGATTTCGATGTCCTTGTAGAGCTCGAGCGCTTCGGGATTTGCCAGGGCTTCCTGGTTCTTGACGGGTCGGCCATGGACGATGTCGCGGACGGCGAGTTCGGTGTTCTTGCCCGACTTGGTGCGCGGGATGTCGGCGACGGCGACGATCTTCGCCGGCACATGGCGCGGGCTGGCACCGGTGCGGATTTTGGTGCGGATGCGCTTTTCCAGCTCCGCGTCCAGCGAAACGCCCGGGGCGAGGCGGACGAACAGCACCACGCGCACGTCGTCCTGCCAGTCCTGGCCGATGCAGATCGCCTCGGCGATCTCGGGCATCTGCTCGACCTGGTTGTAGATCTCGGCGGTGCCGATGCGCACCCCGCCCGGATTGAGCGTCGCATCCGAGCGGCCATGGATGATCATGCCGCCATGGGCTGTCCATTCGGCGAAGTCGCCATGGCACCAGACATTGTCGAAGCGCTCGAAATAGGCGGCGTGGTATTTGGCGCCGTCGGGATCGTTCCAGAAGCCGATCGGCATCGCCGGGAATGCCCTGGCGCAGACCAGCTCGCCCTTTTCCTGGCGCACCGGCTGGCCGTCGTCGTCCCAGACCTCGACGGCAAGGCCGAGGCCCGCACCCTGGATCTCGCCGCTCCACACCGGCTCGGTCGGCACGCCAAGCACGAAGCACGAGACGATGTCGGTGCCGCCGGAGATCGAGGCGAGGTGCACATCCTTCTTGATGCCGTCATAGACGAAGGCAAAGCACTCCGGCGACAAAGGCGAGCCGGTCGACGAGATGGTGCGCACGGAGGTGAGGTCGTGGCTGTCGATCGGTCTCAGGCCGGCCTTGCGCACCGAATCGATGAATTTCGCCGAGGTGCCGAAATAGGTCATCTTCTCGGCTTGGGCGAAGTCGAACAGCACGTTGCCGTCGGGATGGAACGGCGAGCCGTCATAGAGCAGCAGCGTCGCCTCCGCGGCCAGCCCCGAGACCAGCCAGTTCCACATCATCCAGCCGCAGGTGGTGAAGTAGAACAGGCGGTCGCCGGCTTTCAGCCCCGCATGCAGGCGCAATTCCTTGACATGCTGGATCAGCGTGCCCCCGGCGGAATGGACGATGCATTTGGGAATGCCGGTCGTGCCCGAGGAAAACAGGATGTAGAGCGGGTGCGAAAACGGCAGCGGCTCAAACGTCACCGGCCTGGCTACGAACGGCGCCAGGGCATCCTCCAGCGCCTCGGCCTTGGCGATGGACGAGGCCACGTCGCTGGCCGTGCCGAGATAGTCGACCACCAGCACCTTGCTTACGGTCGTCAGCTTTGCGGCGACCGCTGCGACCTTCTCGCCGACTTCGATGTGCTTGCCGGCATACCAGTAGCCGTCGGGCACGATGAAGATTTTCGGTTCGATCTGGCCGAAACGGTCGAGCACGCCCTGTGCGCCGAAGTCGGGCGAGCATGACGACCACACCGCCCCGAGCGAGGCGGCTGCCAGCATCGCGGCAATCGTCTCGGGCATGTTCGGCATCATCGCAGCGATCCGGTCGCCTTTTGTGACGCCGAGCGAAACGAACAGCTGCTGCAGCTTCGACACCAGGGCCGCCAGCTCGTCCCAGGACAGCCGCCGCTCGACCTTGCCTTCGCCGCGAAAGACGATCGCCTCGCCGGAGCCCGATCCGCGCAACAGGTTCTCGGCGAAGTTCAGCCTGGCATCGGGAAAGAAGGCAGCGCCCGGCATCTTGTCGCCGTCGACCAGCACGCGGCTGCCCTTGTCGCCGACGATGCCGCAGAAGTCCCAGACCAGGTCCCAGAAGCCCTCGCGCTCGTCCACCGACCAGGCGTGCAGTTCGGCATAGCTGGAGAATGCACGCCCCGCGCGGGCCGACGCCTCGGCCATGAACGCCGTCAACGGCGCCTCCGCGACCTGCTTGGCGGAAGGCACCCACAGCGGCGTTTCAACGGACATCGGCATCTCTCCCAGCACGGCATCTGGTTATGCATGTCGCACTGCAGCAGATCAAGGAGATGTCGAATAGCGCCATTGCGCTGTGCGCAAACGTCATCGCAAGGCCACAAAGACTTGAAATGCCGCGAGTCTCCGTTACACCCGTTGCCACAACCGCGCAGCACGGGCAGCACAAGGGCAACATGCCATCACCACTGTTCAGGCGCAGCATTTGGGCGATCGTCGGCATTGCCGTCCTGATCGCCGTGGCTGTTGCTGCCGTGCCGTTCGTCGCCTCTACCCAGATCGTCAAGGACCGCATCGCCTTTGAGATGAGCGCGTGGAGCGGCTTCCGCGTCTCGATCAACGGCACGCCCGACATCGAGATATGGCCGGTCTTCCGCGCCACGCTCACCGACGTGACACTCACAGATTGGGAAGATGAGCAGGGATCGCCGGTCATCGAGGCCGAACGGGTCGAGATCGAGCTGTCGGCATTTTCTGCCCTCAGCGGCAATGTCGACTTCTCCGATGCCCATTTCCTGCGGCCGACGGTGCGTCTGCGGCGCCTGGCGGATGGCGGCCTGGAGCTGCCCGAATCGCGCGGGGGCAGGCTGACGCGGGCGATCGAGCTTGCACGCGCCACGGTTTCTGCCAGTCCCGCTGAACCGGACCTCAGCCAGATGCCCTCGGATGAATTCGGCTCTGTCGAATTTGTCGATGGCCGAGTCGTCGCCGTTTCGGACGAGGGCGAAGACGAGCTTTTGACCGACCTCACTGGCAAGGCCAGCCTGCCGGCGCTCAACAAGGCTGGAAGCCTGACCGCCACCGCTATCTGGCGTGGCGAGCAGGCTGCACTCGAACTGTCGTCACCCCGCCCGCTGGTGCTCTTTGCCGGCGGCACCGCGCCCATCGTCGCGTCACTGAAGTCGGCGCCGGTGGAGGCGTCCTTTGACGGCACCGCCAGCCTGTCCGGCGATGTCCATGTCGACGGCCAGGTCAAGCTCGCCGCATCCTCGCTCAGGCGGGTGCTCGAATGGTCACGCTCCGGCGTATTGCCCGCGAGCCCGGTCGGCTCGATCTCCATTGCTTCCGGCATCACGGGCGATCTCGATCGTCTCAAGCTCGACAGCGCCAAGGTGACGATCGATGGCAATCCCGGCATGGGGATTCTCGATTTGTCGCTGAACGGACCCGTGCCAGCGATCTCCGGCACCCTTGCATTCGACTCGCTCGACTTGATGACCTTTGCCTCGGCCTTCGCGCCGATGGCGTCGTCCAATGCCGGGACGGCCGAGATCGATACCAGCTTCGCAGAGCGTATCAACCTCGATCTCAGGCTTTCAACCAGCAAGGCGACTGCCGGTTCGATTGCGCTGTCCGAGGTCGCCGCCACGGCGCAGGTCAAGGGCGGCCTGATGGCTTTTGACATCTCTGACGCCGAAGCCTTTGGCGGTAATGTCCAGGCCGGCATTCGCTTCGATCGCAAGCCAGGCGGCACCCAGGCCGAACTGCGGCTTCTGGCATCGGACATCGATGGCGGCGCGTTCGGTACCGCCGCCGGCATGAGCCGAATCGTGCCGATCGGCCGGGGCACGGTGTCGGTCATCCTCAAGGGCCCGGGCTTCAGCTGGAACACCCTGTTGCAGAATGCCAACGGCTCGATTGCCGCCACATTCGGCGCCGGCGCCATCGTCGGCCTCGACCTGCAGGCATTCCTCAAGCGTTCGTCGGAACGCGGCTTCTTCTCGCTTGACGAAGTCTCTGGCGGCACGCTGCCGGTCGATGGCGTCGAGTTGAAGGCGACGGTTGCCAACGGTGTCGCCAGGATCGACAAGGCCGAGGCGCGCACCGCTTCCAACCGCATCTGGCTGACGGGAATCGTGCCTTACGTCGGCCGCGGCTTGGCCTTGTCCGGGGCGATCGAAGCCAAGGACGCCACGGCCACCACCCCGCCGGCCATCCCGCCTGCGGCTTTCTTCGTCGGCGGATCGTGGAGCGCGCCGTTCATTTCCCCGCTCGTCGCTCCAGTGCTTGCGACGCCGTCCGGAACGACCTCGGACTAAAACAGGCTACCCTGGTTGCCGGGTTCCTTGACCTTGCTCACCGGCTTGGCTGCCGGCCGTGGCTTGGCGTCGCCGCTGGTGGCGACGGCATTGGCCGTGCCGTCGGCAAACTCGATCGACAGCGCGGCCCCTGCCGAAATCTCGGCTGCACGCTTCAGCACCGCACCGTCGGCATCGCGCACCAGCGCAAAACCGCGCGCCAGCACCGCCTTGTGCGAAAGCGTCGCCATCAGCCGGTCTGCCTGCGAGAGCTGCGTCCGCGCGCGTTCGAGCCTGCGGCCAACGGCCAATGCGCCACGCCGTTCCAGGCTGGCAACCTGCAGGCGGCAAGCCTCCTGCCGCCTGGCCAGCGGTTCGGGCGACAGCCGTGCCCTGGTACGGTCGAAGCGGATATGCCGCTCGCGCACCAGGGAGCGCAGGGCCGCGTTGGCCCGCAGCATGTCGCGGTCGAGGTGGCGGCGGGTCTCGGCGATGCGCCGCGACAGGGTCGCCGGCGACAGCCGCACCGCTGAAAGCCGCGCGCGCTTGCGTTCGGTGGTGACCGTCAGCGCCCTGCCAAGCCGGCTGGTGGCCTCGTCGAAGCGCCTGCGGGGCAGCGCCAGCAGCTGGTCGGGCGTGGGCAGGGCGCGTGCCGCTGCGCGTACCGCCTGGCTGCGCCGGTCGATCATGCGCGAGACGGCGCCGCGCAGCCGCGCGCCAAGATTGGCCAGTGTCGCCTCGAGTTCGGCCTTCACCGGTACCGCGAGCTCGGCGGCACCTGTCGGGGTCGGTGCCCGCCTGTCTGCGGCAAGGTCGATCAGCGTCCAGTCGGTCTCGTGGCCGACGGCGGAAATGACGGGAATATGCGAGGCCGCCACCGCGCGGATCAGCGCCTCGTCGTTGAAGCCCCAGAGGTCTTCGAGGCTGCCGCCGCCACGCGCTACGATCAGAAGGTCAGGGCGACGGAAGCTGCCTTCTTCGGGCAGTTCGTTGAATCCGTTGACGGCCGCCGCTACCTCGGCGCCTGACGTCTCGCCCTGGACGCGCACCGGCCAGACCAGCACATGCAGCGGAAAGCGATCCTTGATGCGGTGGATGATGTCGCGGATGACAGCGCCGGTCGGAGAAGTGACGACGCCGATGACCAGCGGCATGAACGGCAGCAACTGCTTGCGGTGGTCGTCGAACAGTCCTTCGGCGGCAAGCCTGCGCTTGCGTTCCTCCAGCAGCGCCATTAGCGCGCCGGCGCCCGCCGGTTCGAGATTATCGATGACGATCTGATACTTCGACGAACCGGGATATGTGGTCAGCTTGCCGGTGGCGATCACCTCCATCCCTTCCTCGGGACGGAATTTCAGCCGGCTCATCGTGCCTTTCCATACCACGGCCTCGATGCGGGCGCGGTCGTCCTTCAGCGAGAAATAGGCATGGCCCGACGAATGCGGCCCGCGATAGCCGGAGATTTCGCCGCGCACGCGCACATTGCCGAAGGTGTCCTCGACCGTGCGCTTCAGCGCGCCGGAAATTTCGCTGACGGTATATTCCGCAGCGTTGGTTCGTGATTCGGTGGCAACTTCGCTCATGGCACGATTGAGGGCCGGCATGGCCCCCCCGTCAAGCACGCGGCTCAGCCTTTGCCTACCATCCCGGCATGATTTGGTTCGGCTTCAGCCGCCGGCTGCGCGTCGCCATCATCGCGGCGAAATCGAAGGAGCCCGTTTCTTCCGGTGACGGTATCGAGATGTTGTCGAGACTTTCCGAGATGTGGCGGGCAAGCGCATCGATGATCTGCGGCCGGCTGGAGTGGCCGCGCAGGATTCCTATCTTGCAGTCGGGCAGGGAGCCGAAACCGTCGGCCTCGCCCAGCACCCGCATGCCGGGCCGCAGTGCACACTCGGGCAAGACCGACACCGCAAGCCCGGCCAGCACGGCAGCCGTGATGACGGTCGCCGACCAGCTGGTGAAAAGGATGCGATACCTGCGGTCGCGCGCGTCGAGCATCTCGCAGGCGGTTCGCCGCCACTGGCAGTTCGGCCGGCCGAAGGCCATCGGCAGGGTCTCTTCCTCATGCACCATGTGGCTGGCCGAAGAAACCCACAGCAGCGGCTCGTTGCGCACGATCTCGGTCGGGTTGGTGCCTTCGCACTGGGTCACCAGGGCGATGTCGAGATTGCCGCGGCGGATCATGTCGGCGAGGTTGACCGTCGGCTCGCAGATGACCGACAGTTCGACGCGCGGGTTGGAGCGCGAGAAGCGCGCCATGATCTCGGGCAGGAAACGGTCGGCATAGTCGTCGGGCACGCCGATGCGGATCGTGCCCTCGAGCGCGCGGTCGTCGAAGGCGGCAAGCGTTTCCCGGTTCAGGTGCAGCAGCCGCCGCGCATAGGAGAGCAGGCGCTCGCCTTCCTCGGTCAGCTTGTTCATGCGCCCTTCCTTTTCGAACAGCGCCTTGCCGATGCGCTCTTCGAGACGGCGCATCTGCATAGACACTGCCGACTGGGTGCGGTGGACCTCGTCGGCGGCGCGGGTGAAGCTGCCGGTGTCGACGATGGTGACGAAGGTCTGGAGCTGGTCAAGATCGAGCGGAGCGGCCATCGACGTTTCCATCATGAACTTTGATGATAAAGATTAGAAACATTCGTTGGATTAATCAATCCACCGATGGCAGCGTTTGATCGTCCACATGAGGCATGTGTATCGGAACCGGTGCGGCGGCAAGGAGCGTCGACCGGAAGGGACCCGTTTGTCCCTCAGGGAGATGACTATGACCACGCTTGACCATTGCACTGAGACGACGCATTCCGCGGCTCGGCCGGTGAATGCGATGCGTATTGTCACCTATGCCGCCGATCTCATGCGCGCCTGGAAAAATCGCCGTGCGTTCTACCGCCTCGGCGAAATGACCGACACCGAACTCGCCGATGTCGGGCTCACCCGTGGCGACCTGCATGTCGCCGTCGACCTGCCGTTTGCCAGCGATCCGACCGCGCGTCTGCGCACGATCCGGCAAGCCCGCGCCGACAACATCGAGGCCATGGCCCGGCGCGTCGCCTGATCGATTTCTGCTTTCGCAGGCTCCCCACTCCCAGCCGGTCCCCGCCGGCCTTGCCTGCAGTTGCCCGGTCCTCCCAAGGACCGGGCTTTTTCTTGGGCAGGCAGCAAGGCAGCCTTCACTGTTGCCCTAGTTCCCTAGTTCCCTAGTTCCCTACCGATACCGATCCATGCCCTTGCTGAACTGCTCGAAGATCGACTCGACGCCCTTCTGGTAGTCGTCGCGCTGCTGGCTGCCGGTTTCGAACATCTTGCCGAACAGGTCGTCGTATGGGTTTTTTGGCCTGCCGCTCGGGTTTGCCTGCTCTTGAGGGCGCTGGCGTGCTTGCGGCTGCGGAGCCGGTTGGGCGCCGCCGCCTCCAAGCATTTCCTCGAAGATCTTGCCCAGTGGATTGTCGCTGTAGGGGCTCTGCTGCGGTGCTTGCTGGCGCGGCGCCGATTGCGGCTGTGCCTGGCCGCCGCCGAACATGTCCTTCAGCACTTTGCCGAACGGGTTGTCGAACGGGTCGGGCGCCTGCGTCTGCTGGGGCGCCTGCTGCTGCCCGCCGCCCATCATGCCGCCACCCTGGCGCATCATCTGCTCTATGATCTCGCCCAGCGGGTTGTTGCCGCCCATGCCGCTGGCCGCCTGCATCTGCCCGGTCGACTGCTTGAACAGCCCGCCCATGATCATCGAGGCGATTACTGGCAGCATCTGCTTGAGCACGTCCTGGCCGATACCGGTCGCCTGCGCTGCCTGCCCGGCGACGGCTCGCGACAGGTCCTTGGAGCCGAACAGGTGGCCGAGGATGCCGTTGCCTTCCTGCACCCCCTGGGGCGAGAAGGCGCGCGTGGCGTCTTCGAAATATTTGGCGTGCTGGCCGCTCGCCATGGCTTGCAGGAAGGAGCCGACGCCATACGGATCGGAGGCATTGCGCTTCAGCCCCTGGCTGAAGGCGGGCATCAGCGCCTCGAGCGCCGATTGCGTTTGTTGCTGGCTGAGCCCGAATTGGCGCGCCAGTGCCTCCATGCCGTTGCCGTTCTGGGCATTGGCCAGCATTTCGAACAGTGGCAGCATGCTTTCCTCCTCAGGTCATTCGCCGGAGGAGGAGCGTAGTGCCTTTTAGCTGGAGGTTGAAGGGGCTTTCGCTGCCCTAGTAGGCATACTCCAGGAACGCCGGCTCGATCGATCCGCCCCAGCGCGTGTTGTAGGCGTTGAGCATTTCCTCGGCGCTCGTCGTGCCGCGTGCGACGACCTCGTCGAGCGTGTTGAGGAAGCCGGCCTCGTCGAAGCCGTCGCGGTTCTTGCGGCCACGGTTGACCAGCCCCTGGCGCGACAGGGCAAGCACTTCGCGGCCGACTTCGCGCAACGTGGCGTTGCGGAACGGTGCCGAAATGCCCTGCTCGGGCACCGCATCGCGCATCGCCCGCACGTCCTGGTAGCTCCAGTCTCGGGTGAACTCTTCCGCTGCATCGAGCGTTTCCGCATCATAGAGCAGCCCGACCCAGAAGGCCGGCAGCGCGCAGATGCGGCGCCATGGGCCGCCGTCGGCGCCGCGCATTTCGAGGAAGCGCTTCAGTCGCACGTCCGGGAACAGGGTCGACAGGTGGTTGGCCCAGTCGCCCATGGTCGGCATGCCGTCGGTGATTTCGTTGCGCGCGTCACCGGCCATGAACTGGCGGAAGGTCATGTGCGTCATGTCGTGGTAGCGGCCGTCGCGGATCACGAAATACATCGGCACGTCGAGCGCCCATTCGGCATAGTCGGCAAAGCCGAACTCGGGCGAGAAGCAGAATTCCAGCAGGCCCGAGCGCTGGTTGTCGGTGTCGCGCCAGATGTCGCCGCGCCAGCTCTGCATGCCGTTGGGCTTGCCGTCGGTGAAGGGCGAGTTGGCGAACAGCGCAGTGGAAAGCGGCTGCAGCTTCAGCGACACCTGCATCTTGCGGCGCATGTCGGCTTCGCTCTCGAAGTCGAGATTCACCTGGATGGTGCAGGTGCGGTACATCATGTCGAGGCCCTTGGTGCCGACTTTGGGCATGTAGGCGGTCATGATGTCGTAGCGCGACTTCGGCATGCGCGGCGTTTCTGCCAGCGTCCATTTCGGGCTGCCGCCGAGGCCGAGGAAGCGGATGCCCATCGGCTCGGCGATTTCGTGAACCTGCGCCAGATGTGCGTTGCCCTCGCGGCAGGTCTGGTGGATCGTCTCCAGCGGCGCGCCCGAAAGCTCGAACTGCCCGCCCGGCTCCAGCGAGATCGCGCCCTGGCCGGTCGGCTCGACAAGGCCGATGATGCGGCCGGCATCGATGATCGGGTCCCAGCCGAGCTTGGTCTGCATTCCCTCCAGGATGGCGCGGATGCCGCGGTCGCCGCCATAGGGAACCGGCGCGTTGCCGTCGACATAGAAAGGAAATTTCTCGTGTTCGGTACCGATTCGCCATTTGTCGCGCGGCTTGTTGCCGGCTGCGAGATAGTCGACGAGTTCGTCCATCCCTTCGATAGGCCGGAAATCAGTGGTGTCGCGCGCCATGTATGCTTCTCCTGAAGGCGGAAGGACCGCGGGCGCTTGATGGACGATCGAGCGCTTGCCGATCAAGCGAAAAATCCTGAGCCTTCGTCAATAGATATTGAATGATTTCGCTGCACCCGCTGCGTCAAGCAAGTCCTTGTCTTGACTATCGCGCCGAAAGTGCCGCCTTGACCAGCGTCGATGCCGCTGCGCCTGCCGTTTCCATGTAGCTCGCATCGCGATTGAGCAGCACCACCGCGAAGGCACCGTCGAGCAGCAGCACGATCTGGCGGGCGAGCACCTCGGGCGACGCCGCGCCTGCTTCTGCCAGCACATCGCGCAGCCAGCCTTCGACGCGTTTCTTGTGGGCGATGCCGGTCTTGATCGCAGGATGGCCGGGCATGTCGGCAAGTTCGGCAGCCGTGCGCAGGAAACCGCAGCCTTTCCATTTCGGCTGGCGCGCGGCCCGGGCAAGATTGGTGAATATGGTAGCCACCTTCTCCGCCGGCCCGCCTTCCGCTTCTGCAAACCAGCGCTGGAACAGAGCTAGATTTGGCTGGTCGCGGCCGTCGAGATAGGCGGCGATCAACTCGTCTTTGCTGGCAAAATGGTAGTAGAGCGTGCGCTTGGTCAGGCCCGCCTTTTCGGCCACGGCATCGACGCTGACAGCCCTGATGCCGGCGCTGTAGAACAGTTTCGAGGCGGCGGTGACGATGCGTTCGCGCGTCGGAATGTCTGTCGGTTTCATCGTCTATGTATACCGGCTAGTGAGTGTATCCAATAGGCAATTTCGCATATCCGTGCAGCAACTTGCACGCATGCGAGGTTTGCCATGTCCATTGCCGTATCGGTCGCCGCCCCCAGCTCTGTCGAGATCGTCTGCGACGATGGCGTCGTGCTGCACGGCCATCTCTGGCCGCGGCCCTTCGGTTCCGGCTTCGGCACGGTCATCCTCAATCCTGCCACCGGCGTGCTGGCACGATATTATCACCGCTACGCCGCCTTTCTTGCCGGGCACGGCTTCGATGTCCTGACCTACGAGTACCGAGGCATTGGCGCCTCGCGGCCGGCCGACTTGCGCCGCTGCGGCTACCGATGGCGTGACTGGGGCGAACGTGATTTCGATGCCGCCCTGCGGTTCGTTTTCGCCCGCGATCCTGGCGCGCCGGTAATGGTCGTCGGCCACAGCATAGGCGGTTTCCTGCCCGGCCTCGCCAAATCCGCACCGGTCATCACGCGCATGCTCACGGTCGGCGCCCAATATGCCTGGTGGCGCGACTATGCCGGGGACCGGCGTCTGCGGCTGTTCCTGAAATGGCATGTCGCGATGCCTGCGCTCACGGCCTTGCTCGGCTATTTTCCCGGCAAGCGCCTCGGCTGGCTCGAGGATCTTCCCTCAGGTGTGGCCAACGAATGGAGTTTTCGCCGCGCCCGCATGGAGCAGAGCCATCCCGAAGATGAGCGCGACGCTGTCCTTCGTCGCCTTGCCGCCGTTTCAGCGCCCATCCTTGCGATCGGCGTTTCCGACGATGAACTCGGCACGCCGCAGGCCATCAAGCGGGCGCTGGCCTACTACTCGGGCGCGAACGCGACGCAGGTCCTGCTTTCGCCCAGTGATTTCGACCGGCAGGAGATCGGCCATTTCGGCCTCTTCCACAGTCGTCACGCAGCCGATTTCTGGCTCGACACGCTGCTCTGGCTGCGCGACGGCATCAATCCCTGGCCGGGCAGGGTGCTTGCCTGATTACCAGTCGCCGATTGCTGCCTGGATGACGGCCAGTGCTGCCACCGCCGCCGTGTCGGCACGCAGGATGCGCGGCCCCAGCGGAATGGCGGTCACGAAGGGCAGGGCGCGCAGCATGCGGCGCTCCTCGTCGGAAAAGCCGCCTTCAGGCCCGACCAGGAGGGCGAGCTTGCGTTCCTTGATGCCCTGCAGCGCTGCCATCGGATTGTTGGTCGAGGCATCCTCGTCGCAGAAGATCAGCCGCCGGTCCTTGTCCCAGCTGCCGAGCAACTGCTCCAGCTTCACCGCCTCGCGCACTTCGGGAATGGCCAGGATGCCGCATTGTTCGGCGGCCTCGACGGCATTGGCGCGCAGCCTCTCGATGCTCGGTTTTGCCAGTTGCGTGTGCTGGGTGATGACGGGCGCCAGCGTGCCGGCACCCATCTCCACCGCCTTCTGCACGAGATAGTCGAGCCGGCCCACCTTCAGCGGTGCAAAGCAGTAGACGAGATCGGGGTGATCAGGCTGCGGCCGCTGCAATTCCAGCACCTCGAGCCGCACCGCCTTCTTGGTCCTGCCCGCGATCCGCGCGGACCATTCGCCGTCACGGCCATTGAAAAGCAGCACTTCCGCGCCTTCGCCGAGGCGAAGCACATGGGCGAGGTAGTGGCTCTGCTGCGGATCGGCATCGAAAGCCGCGCCGGAGGAGAGGTCATCAGGCACGAATAGCCGTTGCATCTTGTAGTTTGCGCGCATGGCCGAGCAATGCGGCAGGCCGCGGCGGCGGTCAAGGGGCACTCTTGCGGCCTCTTTTCAGGCATGGATGTTCATGTTATGTTCATTCTTTGCCGGGGGGCGGAGATGGCGATCTTTCGTGTCGTTGCTGCATGCCTTTTGTTGGCGGGTTGCGGTGCGCAGCTCGCCGCCGCCTATGGCATTCCAATCGTGCCGGCAGGGCAGAAGGAGCAGGTGTCCAAGAACATTTCGGTTGAACAGGATCCGCACACGGGCTTGATCAAAGTCTCGGGGCCGCTGATTTTTCATGACCGGAACCTGCTTGGAAACACCTACCTGATCCGCAGCTGGATCGATCCGAAGGGGCAGTCCGTAAACGACGACTTCCAGATCCTTGTCACCGGTCGATACCCGAAGCGCGTCTATCTCAAGCAGGCCTATGCCGATGGCGAAAAGGTAAGCACGATAGCAATCGATCGCGAGCGCGTCAGTTGCGCCGACTTCTGCATCATCAAGGAAGTAATCGGCCTCAACCTCACAGAAGACGAGATGGCGCGCCGCGCCGCGACCGGCATGTCCTTCAAGATCCTCGGTCGTCGCGCATCGCTGGTCATGACCATCCCGCCTGCCTATTTCGCGGCGCTGCTCGATGCCCATCGTGCCGCTCGCAGCGGACCTATGCCCCTGCCGAAAGCAACTCCGCGCTCGGGTGCCAGTCCGGCCGGTAGTCCTGATGCAACACGGCCAGCGTCGTCGCCGGCGTGATGATGCACATTTCGGCATCGGCCAGTTCGTGAAAGCCGAAGGCTGCGTCGTAGCCGCCGAAGCTCCAGCGCAGCGCCTTGCCGCCACGTACCGCGTAGTCGGAGGCCCCGTCCGAGAACATCGCGCCGTCGGGCAGCAGGTGCAGCCCGTGCCGGTCGACCTCGATGGGCTTGCCGCCCGACGCCAGCCTTTCCAGGTGCAGCCGCCCGTCGATCTCGCCGACCTTCGGGTCTTCGGCGCCGAAGGCACCGGCATAGGCTGCGCTAAAGGCCTGGGCGCGCGCGCGACGGCAATAGAAGCAGGGGCGGTGCCCGGCGGCCAGCGCCGTCACCTCGTCGAGGAAGAACAACTCCGTCCACCCCGTCTTGTCGCCCGGCCGGTTGCGCCCCATCGGCACGCGGCGCACGCCCTTGAACTCGAGCGCGCAGGTGATCCACGCCTTGGCCGCCCAGCGCCGGTTTTGCAGCGATCTCGTCTCGGGATCGTGGATGATGCCGCGATTGCCGGTGAACATGCCGCGCGCCGGATCGACATGGATCTCGCCGAACGGGTCGACCCGGTTCTGCAGTGGCATAGCTGTTCCTTCTTGGCTGCGTCGTGCGCCTCATGATAGGGCTCGCCGCAGCGTTGTCACTGTGCTGCTGAAGGGCCGAAATGCGCGTTCTTGTCGTCCAGAATTTTGCCAACACCGGCCTCGGCCAGGTCGGAGCCGCACTCGTGGAAGTCGGCGCCGAGATCGACCGGTGCAATGCCTATCTCGGCGACGCCCTGCCGGCCGATGCGGCCGGCCACGACGCCATGGTGATCCTCGGCGGCGGCCAGAATGCGCGCGACGACGCCCATTCCCCATATTTCCCGGCCTTGCTCGAACTCGCTCGCGAATTTGTCGAAAGGGACAAGGCGGTGCTCGGCATCTGCCTCGGCAGTCAGTTGATGGCGCGCGCCTTCGGCGGCCACAACCGCATCGGCGGCTCGACCGAATTCGGCTGGCACGGCATCACTCTGACCGAAGAGGCCCAGGACGACCTGGTCTTCAGCGATCTTCCCCAGCGATTCCCGATCTTCCAGTGGCACGACGATACCTTCACCTTGCCCGAGGATGCCGTGCGGCTTGCCGGCAGTTCGGTCACTGGCAACCAGGCTTTTCGCATTGGCCGCGCCGGCTATGGCATCCAGTTCCACTTCGAAGCCGATCGGCCGATGATTCGCGACTGGAGCGAGGCCTTTGCCGACACGATTGCTCAACGCCATCCCGATTGGCATCAGCGCCTCGACAGCGAGGCCGAGCTTCACGGCGCCGAAGCAGATGCCGTCGGCCTGGCGCTGGCGCGGTCCTGGGTCGCCGCGATCTGACCGGTCGCGCCCCCCGTTTTCGTGACATTTTTGGCACGTCGAACAAAATCCGCCGGGGATAGTCATTTGCCTGCTGGATTGTGCCCCAAAGCCTTTCTAAAGACAGCCCCGCGCCAGTTGGCGATGGTATCGCGAATGAACCATCTCTGAGTGCCGCGCGACACAAGCCCGATACAGAACCACCCTAGAAGCACGGCCGTGAAGCCGCGCCTCGACGGCTTCGCTTAAACTTTTCGGAAACTTATTCGTAACTCTGCTCATGCAGAATGCAGGAAGCTCAACCTGAGATGACTCCCTTGAAAGCAGCGCTCCTGTCCTTCGCCATGCTGTCGGCAATCGTGCTCGGCGGCTTTGGGATCTATGCCGCCGATGCCGCGGCCGACCACCACGCCGTCGACGGCTACGGCGTCACCGCCTCCCGCTGAAGCCGGGCTTTTCCACTGAAAACAGACGTTTCTCCGCGCCGTCGATGACGAGCGCGGTCAGCACGCCTGAATAGAACACGCCGGTGTCGATGTTGACCCGGTTGGCCAGCACTTCGGGCTCCGCCTGCGGTGTGTGCCCGTGCACCACCACCTTCGGGTGCAGCCCTGGATGGTTGAGGAACTGGTTGCGGATCCAGATGAGATCCTGCGGATCCTGCTGGTCGAGGGGAATGCCGGGCCGGATGCCGGCATGGCAGAAGAAAAAATCGCCGAAGGACGCCGAATAGGGCAGCGCGCGCAGGAAGCGCAGATGGCTGTCGGGCACTGCGGTTACGAGTTGGACGTGGCTTTGCCTGAGCCCCGACGCATCGCTCATGTTCAATCCGACGCCATAGGAGCGGGCCGTCTCTTGCCCGCCATGCCGGGCAAACAGCCCATCCGCATCGGGCTTGGCAAGAAAATCGAGAAATCCGGTGTCGTGGTTGCCGGTCAAGACGATGTTGCGGCTGTCGCGCGCCGTGGCCGCGAGGAGGTACTCGATCACGCCCCGGCTGTCGGGCCCGCGGTCCACCAGGTCGCCGAGGTGGACGATGCGCCAGTCGCTGGGCTTGTCGCGCTCGATCTCCGCCGCGATCCGCCCATGCATTTCGGTGAGCAGGTCCAGATGCCCGTGAATGTCGCCGATGGCGTAGACCCGGATGCCCTCGGGGCCCCGGGCATCGAGGAAATGCACGTCGGTCATGGCTTCCGGCCCGTCTCGCCGCTGTCGGTCCGCTGCCGCAGCCGCAGGCGCGAAATGCGCTGCCAGTCGCCGCTGCGCTCGGCCTCGGCCATGGCGCGCTCGAGATAGGTGATGTGGTCCATCGCCGCCTTGCGCGCGCCGGCCGGATCGCCAGCCACCACCGCGCGATGGATCGCCTTGTGCTGTTCGAGCAGCACGTCGCGCGTCCCGCTCACAGTGAACACCACAAGGCGGTTGTTGAACACGCCGTCCGACAACAGCCGGTAGCAGGAGCGCAGCGTGTGCAGCAGGATGATGTTGTGGGCGCATTCGCCCACCGCATGGTGGAACTCGACGTCGATTTCCGCTTCCTCTGTAGGGTCGGCGCGGGTATGTGCCGCCTCCATCCGCGCCATGATGCCGTCGAGCAGGGCGAGGTCCTCCGATGTCGCCCGCCGCGCCGCATATTCGGCCGCTAGTCCTTCCATCTCCCTGCGGTATTCAAGGTAGTCGGCCGCCGCCTTGCGGTGGTTGACGATCAATTCCATCACCGGCTTCGAAAACACCTGGCCGATGACATCGGCGACATGTGTGCCGCCGCCATGCCGTGTGACCATCAAGCCGCGCGCTTCGAGCGCCTTCAGCGCGTCGCGCAGGATCGGCCGTGACACGTCGAACTGCTTGGCCATCTCGCGTTCGCCGGGCAGCCGGTCGCCGGCGCGCAGCACGCCCTCGAGAATAAGGCTCTCGATCTGCTGCACCACCTCGTCGGCGGTTCGCGAATGCTCGATCCTGGAAAAGATGTCGCTCAAGGTCGTGTCCGGAGCCGTTGTCGGTCTGCAAGGATAGGTGCCCAGCCGCCAACTGGTCAAATTAATTATCCAATCCGTCGCATTCGTGCAGTCTCGATCACGCTCACCTTTATCAGCTTGGCCTAAAGTTCACGTTTGCCTGTTGCATTGAATTTCCCTAGAGGCTCGAAGCTTGGGCATCGAGGGAGCCATCTGTGACAGTCGATCCGTCGTCACTCGAATTCCTGCCGCGTTCCACCGGCAGCGTGATGGGATTCCCGGCGCATGAGGGCCGTCCCGGCGCTCTTGGCGAGGTGCATTCCAGGCCGCACCCGCTGGTCGAGAACCCGCGCGTGCTGGTCCAGCTCTCCTTCATGACCGAGGGCGGTTCGAGTGTCGACCACGCGGTGCTTTCCGAACTGTCGCGCCGGCTGGGCATCGCCTCGCCCGATCGCCAGGCTCGCCACCACGCCATGAAGTGGGGGCAGGGTTCGCTGCGCTGGGAGCGGCACACCGAATTCTCGACCTATCTCTGGGAAGGACCGCTGTCCGACAGCGGCCGGTCGCAGGAGGATTCGCCCTTCGGCAACGGCTTCAGCCCGCCCGGCACGGTCATCTCAGGCATCCGGCTGGAGATCCGCAAGTGGACGCCGGCTACCGAAAAGCTGATCGCCGGCTTCGATCCCACCAGCCTGTGCTATTCCATCGTTGAGAACGGTGCTGCCGCCATCGTCACCGACTTCCGCCAGGATGGCGACGGGCTGACACGCATCCTGATCCTCGATCGCGGTCTCACGCCGGCCCGTACCGGCGCACTGTCGCAGCGCCTGATCGACATCGAGACCTATCGCACGCTGGCCATGCTCGGCCTGCCGATGGCGCTGTCGCTGTCGAGCCGCGTCCGCCGCATCGAAGACCGGCTTGCCCAGGCGACCCGCGAGATGAAGGCGACCGAGACGCGCGACAGCCAGGCCTTGCTTGCCGATCTCACCGAGCTTGCCGCCGAGCTCGAGGCCGATGCTGCCTCCAGCCTCTATCGCTTCGGCGCCAGCCGCGCTTACGACGGCATCGTCCGCGAGCGCCTCGAGGCGCTCGAAGAGGAGGTTGTCGCCGGCTACGACACCTGGGCCGGCTTTCTCAAGCGCCGAGTCGCACCCGCCATGCGCACCTGCCGGTCGGTCGAGGAGCGCCAGGCCAACCTGTCGCGCAAGCTGACCCGTGCCACCACGCTTCTGCGTACGTGGGTCGACGTCGAGGTCGAGAGGCAGAACCGCGACCTGCTCGCCTCCATGAACAACCGCGCCCGCCTGCAACTGCGTCTGCAGCAGACGGTCGAGGGCCTGTCGGTCGCCGCAGTTTCCTATTATGTCGTCGGCCTGATCGGCTATGTCGCCAAGGGCGCCTCGACGGTGGACCATTTCTTCGCTCCGGAGGTCGTCACTGCAGCCTCGGTGCCGCTGGCGATCCTGCTTGTCTGGTGGGGTGTGCGACGTGTGCGCCGCGCCCACGAAGAGCCCAAGACAGCCCCGGGCGAGTAATTTTCCAATCGTGGCCTGCCCGAACGGGCAGCGCCTTCCCACCAGCGTCAGATTGACGCTGCGTGAGGTCGTTTGCTGGGCCGATCGGACCTCGACCTTCTTCAATTTGCATCAGTTGGGCTTCACTGGTAAAAGCTTTTTACCAGTTGACGACCGCAGGTGACCGATGTCCGGCATATCGATGCCCAAGCCCGATGCCGCAACCCTTGGCCGGCGCGACGAGATCGTCGCCGACATGCGCATCATCGTGCCGGGCGAAGGCGTGGTCGACGCGGTCAATGAGATGCGGGCGTTCGAGAGCGACGGCCTGACCGCCTACCGCCAACTGCCCATGGTCGTCGTCCTCCCCGAAACGGTGGCGCAGGTGTCGCGCCTGCTCAAATATTGCAACGATCGCAACATTCGCGTTGTGCCGCGCGGCTCGGGCACCTCCTTGTCAGGCGGTGCGTTGCCGCTCGAAGATGCCGTGCTCCTGGTCATGAGCCGGTTCAACCGCATCATCGAAATCGACTATCCCAACCGTGTCGTTGTCGCCCAGCCCGGTGTCACCAATCTCGGCATCACCACCGCAGTCGAACTGGACGGCTTTTATTATGCGCCCGACCCGTCCTCGCAGATCGCCTGTTCCATCGGCGGCAACGTCGCCGAGAATTCCGGCGGCGTGCACTGCCTGAAATACGGCCTCACCGCCAACAACGTGCTCGGCATCGAAATGGTGCTGATGAGCGGCGAGGTCGTGCGGCTCGGCGGCAAGCATCTCGACGCCGAAGGCTACGACCTGCTTGGCGTCATGACCGGCTCGGAAGGGCTGCTCGGCGTCGTCACCGAGGTCACCGTCCGCATCCTCAAGAAGCCGGAGACGGCGCGCGCGTTGCTGATCGGCTTCCCGACCAGCGAGCAGGGCGGCCAGTGCGTCGCCGACATCATCGGCGCCGGCATCATTCCCGGCGGCATGGAGATGATGGACCGGCCGGCGATCCACGCTGCCGAGGACTTTGTCCATGCCGGCTATCCGCTCGATGTCGAAGCGCTGTTGATCGTCGAGCTCGACGGGCCAGGCGTCGAGGTCGACCACCTGATCGGCCTTGTCGAGGCGATCGCCAACCGCAACGGCGCTACTACTTGCCGCATCTCGGCAAGCGAGCAGGAGCGGCTGACTTTCTGGGCCGGTCGCAAGGCGGCATTCCCGGCCGTCGGCCGCATCTCGCCCGATTATTACTGCATGGACGGCACCATCCCGCGCAAGGAACTGCCGCGCGTGCTCGCCGGCATGCGCGAGCTGTCCGAGCAATACGGCCTCGGCGTCGCCAATGTCTTCCACGCCGGCGACGGCAATCTGCACCCGCTCATCCTCTACGACGCCAACAAGCCGGGCGAACTCGAAAAGGCCGAGGCGTTTGGCGCCGACATCCTGCGCCTGTGCGTCAAGGTCGGCGGCGTCTTGACCGGCGAGCATGGCGTCGGCGTCGAAAAGCGCGACCTGATGCCGGAAATGTTCAACGAGATCGACCTCGACCAGCAGATGCGGGTCAAATGCGCCTTCGATCCCAACCACCTGCTCAATCCCGGCAAGGTTTTCCCCCAGCTGCGCCGCTGCGCCGAACTCGGCCGCATGCACGTCCACCGCGGCCAGGTGGCGTTCCCCGACATTCCGAGGTTCTGATGCTTTTGAAGCAGGCGACCCTCGAAGGTATTAGGCGCGGCGACATCACGCTCGCCTTCCGCCGCTGGCAGCGGCCCACGGTCAAGGCTGGCACCGGCCTGCGCACGGCCGTTGGCGTGGTCCGTATCGGCGTGGTCGAGGTGGTAGATGAAGCCACGTTGTCCGAGGCGGACGCCCGTGCCGCCGGCTACAATGATCTTGGCGCGCTGACCCCCGATCTGCGCGACGGCGCTGATCGTACCCTCTACCGCATCTCGTTCGATGGCATCGAGGCTGACAACAGGCTAGCGCTGCGCGAGGCGGCCGATCTCTCTGATGCCGACTGGCATGCGCTCGCCGCCTGCTTCGAAAGATGGGACAGCACCGTGCCGGGTTATTTCCTGTCGATCCTGCGTCTGATCGGGCAAAATCCCGAGGTGGCGGCCGCTGTGCTGGCTGAACGCCTCGGCGTCGAGAAACTCAAATTCAAGCAGGACGTCCGCAAGCTCAAGGAGTTCGGCCTGACCGAGAGCCTCGACGTCGGCTACCGCCTCTCGCCGCGCGGCACAGCCGCCCTCGAAAAGCTCCGGGAGCATCGGCTGTGATGGGCGCGCAGGATTTTGCGGGCTCGCCGGACTTGGGTTCCTCGCCCCCGCAAAGCGTAATGCAATTGCGTGCGCTTGCACTGAATGGTCCGGCCTGCGCTGTACCCCCACCCCTAACCCCTCCCCACAAGGAGGAGGGGGACCGCTGGGCCATTGGTTTCACCAAAACCGTCGAACGTTGGCTGAGGATGTCCGTGCCGAAAAGTTCCCCTCCCCCTTGTGGGGAGGGGTTAGGGGTGGGGGTGATTTCTTATGCGATTGCCTTGTGCCTTGCGGGGGCGAGGAACCCAAGGTTTTCCAGGTCATGACCACCTTCACGCCCACCACCTCAGCCGAAGTGCTCACCGCCGTCCAATGGGCGCTGGCGGAAGAAGCGCCGCTCGAAATTCTCGGCCATGGCTCCAAGCGAGCCATTGGACGTCCGCTGCAGTGCGAACACACGCTCGATCTGTCGCAGCTATCCGGCGTCACGCTCTACGAACCTGCCGAACTGGTGCTGTCGGCCAGATCAGGCACGCCGCTCGCCGAGATCGAAGCACTGCTTGCCGACAACGGCCAGCGGTTCGACTTCGAGCCCATGGACTACGGTCCGCTGCTCGGGCAGATGCCCGGTCGCGGCACCATCGGCGGCGCGCTCGCTGCCAACCTCGCCGGCCCGCGCCGCCTCAAGGCAGGCGCCGCCAGGGACCATATTCTGGGCATTCATGCCGTCTCAGGCCGCGGCGAAGCCTTCAAGTCGGGCGGCCGCGTCGTCAAGAACGTCACCGGATATGACCTGTCCAAGGCCATGGCCGCATCGTGGGGCACGCTGGCCGTTCTCACCGACGTCACCTTCAAGGTGCTGCCCGCAGCGGAAACCGAGACCACGCTCGCCATCCGCGGCCTGCTCGACGACAACGCCACGGCCGCGATGGCCCTCGCCATAGGGTCGAGTGCCGAGGTCTCGTCCGCAGCCCATCTGCCCGAACGCATGGCCGCGCGTGTCACAGGCGGCAGCCTCGGCGGTGATCCCGCAACGCTGCTGCGCGTCGAGGGTTTCGGTCCGTCGGTCGCCTACCGCCTCGAACAGCTGAAACAGCTGCTCGGCAATGCCGGGGCGATCGAGGAGATTTCAGGCAAAGCATCGGCAGCACTGTGGCGCGACATGCGCGATGTCAGGCCATTCGCCGATGGCTCCGACAAGCCCGTCTGGCGCGTATCGATGCCGCCGGCGGATGCCCACAACATGGTGCTGGCCCTGCGCATGCAGGCAGCAGCCGACGCCTTCTACGACTGGCAGGGCGGCCTCGTCTGGCTGCGTATGGAGGGCGAGCCCGAAGCCGATCTGTTGCGTATGCTGATCAGGAAATTCGGAGGCGGCCATGCCACGCTGGTTCGCGCTCCGGCTGCCTGGCGTGCCGCCGTTCCGGTCTTCGAGCCGCAGCCTGCAGCATTGGCGGCACTTTCGGCCCGGCTGAAGGCCGAGTTCGACCCGAAGAACATCTTCAATCCGGGCCGCATGGTGCCCGGCTCCGGACCTGCTACCCTGACGGGTGCAACAGAGGGAAAAACACCATGAGCGACACACCTCCGCCCACAACACCGCGCCAGACCGACCGCTGGCTCGACCCCGGCCAGACCAATGTCCAGGTCATCTACATCCTCTACCTCGCCGGGCTGGTGATCGGCATCAGCGGCATAGTCGGCATTGTCCTGGCCTACATGAACCGCGGCAAGGCTGGCGGTTTCGTCGAGAGCCACTACACCTGGCTCATCCGCACCTTCTGGATCGGCCTGCTCTACGCGCTGGTATCCATTGTGCTGATGATGGTCTTCATCGGCTTCATCCTGATGTTCGCCGTCGCCGTCTGGTTCATCGTCCGCTGCATCGTCGGCCTTCAGGCATTGGGACGAGGCGAGCCGATCAAGAACCCCGACAGCTGGCTGATCTGAGAAAGCTCAAAACGCCGTGCAGACCAATTTCACCGCCGCCCAGCTTGCCGATCCGCATGTCGCAGAATCGGAGAAGATCCTGCGCAAATGCGTGCATTGCGGCTTCTGCACGGCGACCTGCCCGACCTATGTCACGCTCGGCAACGAGTTGGATTCGCCGCGCGGCCGCATCTACCTGATCAAGGACATGCTGGAAAACGGCCGGCCGGCCGACAAGGAAATCGTCACCCACATCGACCGCTGCCTGTCCTGCCTCGCCTGCATGACCACCTGTCCGTCGGGCGTGAACTACATGCACCTTGTCGACCACGCCCGCGCCCATATCGAAAAGACCTATCGCCGCCCTTTGATGAACCGGCTCACGCGCGGCGTGCTGGCCGCCGTGCTGCCATATCCCGGGCGGTTCCGCGCGGCGTTGCAACTGGCCCGGCTCGGCCGGCCCTTCGCCAACGTGTTCGACAGGGTGCCGGCGCTGAAACCGTTCGCCGCGATGCTCCGGCTCGCGCCCGCCTCGGTGCCAGCCGCGTCGGCCATGGCGACACCAGGCAGCCATGCCGCGAAAGGCACGAAACTTGGCCGCGTCGCCATCCTCACCGGCTGTGCCCAGCCGGTGCTCGAGCCCGGCATCAACGAGGCGACGGTGTCGCTGCTCACCCGGCTCGGCATCGAGGTCGTGGTGCCGAAGGGCGAGGGCTGCTGCGGCGCGCTCGTTCATCACATGGGACGCGAGGAGGCGGCGCTTGCCTCGGCGCGGCAGAATGTCGACGCCTGGACGCGCGAGATCGACAGTGGCGGCCTCGACGCCATCGTCATCACCGCCTCGGGTTGCGGCACGACGATCAAGGATTACGGTTTCATGCTCCGCCTCGACCCGGCCTATGCCGAAAAGGCAGCGCGGGTATCGGCGCTGGCCAAGGACGTTACCGAATATCTGGCGACCCTCGATTTGCCCGAGCCCCAGCGCAAGCCGGGCCTGACCGTCGCTTATCACTCGGCCTGCTCGATGCAGCACGGCCAGAAGATCACCCGCCAGCCCAAGGACCTGCTGTCGCGCGCCGGCTTTGTCGTCAGCGAGCCGCGCGAGGGGCATCTGTGTTGCGGTTCGGCCGGCACCTACAACATCATGCAGCCGGAAATCTCGGCGCGTCTGCGCGACCGCAAGGTCAAAAACATCGAGGCCACGGGTGCAGCGCTGGTCGCCACCGGCAATATCGGCTGCATCACCCAGATCGCCTCGGCCGCAAAACTGCCGGTGGTCCACACCGTCAAATTGCTCGACTGGGCCTATGGCGGCGACAAGCCGGCCGGGCTTGAGTGACCTGAAAGCCTCATCTCGCGCCAATCCGCTCTGCGCGCGCCGCGAGCAGGCAGGGCGCTGATTGAAACGTTGGCATGGAACATGCAAGGGTCCGGCGCATTGCAAGCCTTCAATCACATGGAATGCCGATGTCGAAATTCACCCGCCGCAATCTTCTGGCATTGGCCGCAACCGGTGTCGCATCGGCTGCCCTTTCGGCATGCTCGACGACGCGTAGCGAGCGCGTGGCCGAACCGGCGTTTCCGGTGGCGCCGCCACCGCCCACCTTGCGCAATGACCCGTCCTTCACCGAGCCGCAGATGATGTATGCGCCGGTCATCGACAATGGCTATGACATTCCGGGCGTGCCGTTCAAGAAAATCGATCCGCGCTATTATCGCCAGGTCGTGGCCGACCCGACCGGCGAGGCCCCGGGTACCGTCGTCATCGATACCGCAGCCCACTTCCTCTTTCTGGTCAGCGACAATGGCGAGGCCATCCGCTACGGCGTCGGCCTCGGCCGTGCCGGCTTCGAATGGGCCGGCCGCGGCGTCATCGAGTGGAAGCAGACCTGGCCGCGCTGGTTCCCGCCTAACGAGATGATCGACCGCCAGCCGGAACTGGAAAAGTACCGTGCCCGCCAGATTCCCGGTAAGAACGAGTGGGAAGGCGGCATGCAGCCGGGCATCCAGAATCCGCTCGGCGCGCGTGCGCTCTACATCTTCCAGGATGGCAAGGACACGCTCTACCGCCTGCACGGCTCGCCGGAATGGGCCTCGATCGGCAAGTCCGTCTCGTCGGGCTGCGTGCGGTTGATCAATCAGGACATCATGGATCTTTACGACCGCGTGCCCGACGGCACGCCGATCGTTGTCACCAGCGGCTTGCAGATGGTTGCCAACCCCGCGACGCCGCAGGTCCAGGACGGCACCTGGAGGCTCTAGCGCCCGTCGCTGGAGCCGGGCGTCTACTCCGCCGCCAGCGTCGCTTCGGCCGTGCCGAACGTAGCGCGATAGACCGCACGCTGGCGGTTCAACGCCACCATCGTGTTGCGCAGCAGGATCGCCACCGTCACCGGGCCGACGCCGCCCGGAACCGGCGTGATCCACGATGCCACTTCCTTGACGCTCTCGGTGTCGACGTCGCCGACGATGCGGCTGGTCCCGTCCGGCAGCGTTTCGGCATTGATGCCGATGTCGATGACGGCCGCACCCGGCTTGACCATGTCGGCCTTGATCAGCCGCGGCTTGCCTACCGCTACGAACAGCGCGTCGGCGCGGCGCGCATGCGCCGCCAGCGAGCGTGTCATGTGGTGGCAGACCGTCACCGTCGCGCCTTCGCTCATCAGCAGGAAGGCGATCGGCTTGCCGACGATTTCGGAATGGCCGACGACCACGACCTCCAGGCCCTTGAGGTCGAGCCCGGTGGCCTTGAGCAGTTCCACCGAGGCAGCCGCCGTGCAGGGCGCGAGTTCGAGCTGGTTGTAGACGATGTTGCCGATCGAGGCCGGGTGCATGCCCTCGACGTCCTTCAGCGGATGCACCGCAGCCTGGATCGCCTTGATCGGGATGTGCGGCGGCACCGGCCGCTGGATGATGATGCCGGTGATGCGCGGATCGGCGTTCATGCCGTGGATGGCTGCTTCGAGTTCGCCCGCCGTCAGCTCGGCCGGAAAGGGACGTTCTTCGAAGTCGATGCCGGCGAGTTCGGCCTTGGCGCGCTGGTTGCGGACATAGACATCGACCGCCGCGACGTCGCCGACGGTGATCGAAACGAGTTTCGGGCGGAAGCCTTCTTCGGTTGCCTTCTGCGCGGCGGCGCGTACTTCGGCGATGATACGGGCGGCTACGGGGCCGCCTTTCAGATAGCGGTTGTCATCGAGCGGCGGCATTCTTCTTCCTTCGGCGGTCGTCGATCCAAGATAGCCCCCGGATACGTCGGTACGCCTGGGGGAGGGTCGATCAGGTCAATTTTCATCCATGATAAACATTTTTTCCCAAGAGATCGAGCCGGAGAAGGCCAATTCGATCCCGAAAAGCGAAAAGGACAGCGCGATCTTCCGCCGCGCTGCCCTTCTGCTCGGGAGCCAGGCCTTTCGACCGGGCTCCGCCCCCGTAATCGAAAATTACCTGACGATGACCTTGGTGCCGACCGCGACCCTCTCGTAGAGGTCCATCACGTCCTCGTTGCGCATGCGGATGCAGCCTGAAGACACGGCGCCGCCGATGGTCCAGGGCTGGTTGGTGCCGTGGATACGGTAGAGCGTCGAACCGAGATAGAGCGCGCGTGCGCCGAGCGGGTTTTCTGGTCCGCCGACCATCATTGCCGGCAGCACGCGGCCCTTGGCGCGCTCGCGGGCGATCATCTCCGCCGGCGGGCGCCAGTCCGGCCATTCGCGCTTCGACGTTACCTTGTGCGTGCCCGACCATTCGAAGCCCGGCTTGCCGGTGCCGACGCCGTAGCGCCGCGCCTGGCCGTCGGCCTGCACGTGGTAGAGGAAGTTCTCATTGGTATCGATGATGATGGTGCCTGGCTTCTCGCCCCCATCATAGGCGACCATCTGCGGCAGGTAGATCGGGTTGATCTGCGGCTTGACGGTGCGCTTTTCCGGCGCGCGCAGCGCTGCGGTCTGTACCTGGGCAGCCTTGGGCTGGCGCGGCTGGGCGCTGCGCTGCTGCTGTACGGTGCGCTGCTGGACCTTGGGCGGCGCCTGCCTTGCCCGCGGTTGGACAGCCTGGCGCCGCTGCTGCCGCGGCATCGCCTCGGCCGGGCTGCGGCCGAGCTGCAGCACCCAGGGTGCCGAAAGGTCGGGGCTCACCACCACCGGTGGCCGCTCGGCGTAGCGGTCATAGGCAAGGGCCGGCGAAGCCAGCTCGGCCAGCAATGCGGCCGTTGCCAAAAGCATCAGACGTTTCTTCATGGACGCACTCTCAACACGTTCGTCGCTGCCGGACAGGGCGATCCGTTCCCGGTTCCGGGTCATGTTGTCTTCGCGCCCCCACCGAAACGTGAATCGGGTTGCTTAAAATGCGCGTTTGTCAGGAAACCTTTTGGTGTGGTTACCAGCCGGTTCAGGAGTCTGGTAAAGCACGGGTAAATCAGCGCTTCTCGCTGTTAACGAACGGATTTGAGATGGAAGAGAAAAAGACAGGCCTGATGCTGGGTGCAGACGGAGCGACCCGCTGCTTCTGGCCTGGCACGTTGCCCGACTACCTGCATTACCATGACAACGAGTGGGGTCGACCGGTCACCGACGAGATCAGGCTGTTCGAGAAGATCTGCCTGGAGGGTTTCCAGTCCGGCCTGTCGTGGCTCACTATCCTGCGCAAGCGCGACAATTTCCGCGAGGCGTTTTCCGGCTTCGACTTCGACAAGGTCGCCGAATATGGCGAGACCGACATCGAGCGCCTGCTTGGCAATCCCGGCATCGTGCGGCATCGCGGCAAGATCGTCTCGACCATCAACAATGCCCGCCGCGCCCGCGAATTGGCCGACGAGGCCGGTTCGCTTGCGGCATGGTTCTGGAAGTTCGAGCCCGGCGCGGATGAGCGCCCTGAAGTGGTCGACTATCCCACGCTGATCGCCAACCCGACGACGCCGACTTCGACGCGGATATCGAAGGAGCTGAAGAAGCGCGGCTGGAGCTTTGTCGGCCCGACCACCGTCTACGCCTTCATGCAGGCGATGGGCCTGGTCAACGACCATATCGAGGGCTGCATGTGCCGTCCGAAGATCGAGGCCGAGCGGAAGGCGTTCAAGCGGCCGGTGTGAGGCCTTCCCTTCTCCCACAAGGGGAGAAGGGAGCAACACTCACCGCTCATACCGGCCCTTGTATCCGCTGCCGGCGATATCCCAGACCAGCGCCCGGCCGGAGACCGTCAGCACCAGCCCGCCGAAACCGCGATCTTCCGGCGTGTGCCGCCGCGAGGCTGACGACCGTCCTGCGGGGATCACCTCGACGGTTCCGCCGCGCTTCACCCAGCAGCCCTTGCCGTACTGGTCGTTGGCGCCATAGGCGAGCATGAACTCGAAGCTGCCGTCCGGCCTGAGCAGCAGTTCGGAGCCGACCTCCATCACGCCGTTGAGATAATAGTGGCCGGCCAGCTTTGCATCGCCGGGCTTGCAACCGCCGCCGGCCAACGCGCCGCCGCTGGTGGTGCAGGCGGCAAGCACCAGCGCGCTCATGGCGGCGAGGGTCGCAATCGTCTTCGGCACCGGCGTCGCTTTCCAGGGGCGCATCGGCATCAGGCGCTCGTGCCCGACAACAGCAGGCTGGCCGCGATGGCGCCCACGGTCGCCAGTGCCGGGTACAGCACCAGGACACAGGTCATCAGCGCGTCGCGTGCGGTCGCAGGCTTCCTGGCTGCGGGCTTTTCCGGCCCTGCTGGACGCAGCCGGGCCGACGTCTTGTCGATTTCTCCAGTGTTGCTGGACATGGCAGTCGTTCCATCGTTCGGTTGCGGCGGCTTATCGGGCGCGGGTGTTTCGGCACGATGTCGGCGCGCGGCCGCTTTGTTTCGGCCTTGCCGGTTGCGGCGCGCGCCAAACGCTTGCCGCTCCACCCCATTTCGGTTACGAAACGCCGCGCCGTGATCGCGGCCCAAAATTTCTGGAAAAGTGCGGAATTCGACCATGGCCGACAAATCGGAAAAGATGAAAGCGCGGCTGCCGCGCGGCTTCGTCGACCGCAGCGCGGACGACATCCGGGTCGTCGAGAAGATGATGGCGAAGATCCGCGAGGTCTACGAGCTCTACGGTTTTGAGCCGGTCGATCAGCCGCTGATCGAATACACCGACGCGCTGGGTAAATTCCTGCCCGACCAGGACCGTCCCAACGAGGGCGTGTTCTCGTTCCAGGACGACGACGAGCAGTGGCTGTCGCTGCGCTACGACCTGACCGCCCCGATGGCGCGCTTCGTTGCCGAGAATTTCGAGAAGCTGCCCAAGCCCTATCGCAGCTACCGTTCCGGCTGGGTGTTCCGCAACGAGAAGCCGGGCCCCGGCCGCTTCCGCCAGTTCATGCAGTTCGATGCCGACACCGTCGGCACACCAGGCGTCGCGGCCGATGCCGAGATGACCATGATGATGGCCGACGTGATGGAAGCGCTTGGCATCAAGCGCGGCGACTACGTTATCCGCGTCAACAACCGCAAGGTGCTCGACGGCGTTCTCGAGGCCATTGGCCTCGGCGGCGACGACAACGCCAACCGCCGCCTCACCGTGCTGCGCGCCATCGACAAGCTCGACAAGTTCGGGCCCGAGGGCGTCAAGCTCTTGCTCGGCAAGGGCCGCTGGGACGGTGGCCAGGAAGGCGAGGGCGACTTCACCAAGGGCGCCGGCCTGGACGAAATACAGACATCCCGAGTACTTCAATATTTGGAGATGGCGCATATTGGCGAGCGAGGAACGCTTGCTATGATCGACAAGATTTTTCCTCAAAATGACAAGCTTGTTGAGGGATTTAGCGAGCTTGCGGAGATAAGGAGCCTGTTGTTAGCAAGCGGCTATGAGGGTTCGAGGGTGAGGATCGACTTCTCCGTCGTCCGTGGCCTCGAATATTACACTGGCCCGGTCTATGAGGCCGAACTGCTCGCCGAGATCCCCAATGACGAGGGAAAAATCGTGCGCTTCGGCTCCGTCGGCGGCGGCGGTCGTTACGACGGTCTCGTCTCGCGCTTCCGTGGCGAGCCCGTGCCGGCCACCGGCTTCTCCATCGGCGTGTCGCGCTTGATGACGGCGCTGAAGAACCTCGGCAAGCTCGATACCTCTGACGTGATCGCGCCTGTCGTCGTGCTGGTCATGGACAAGGACACCGAAAGCCTCGGCCGCTACCAGAAGATGGTCGCCGACCTCCGCCGCGCCGGCGTGCGCGCCGAGATGTATCTCGGCGGTTCGGGCATGAAGGCCCAGATCAAATATGCCGACCGCAGGGGCTCGGGCGTCGTCGTCATCCAGGGTGGCGACGAGCGCGCCAATGGCCAGGTCCAGATCAAGGACTTGATCGAGGGCGCCCGCATGTCGGCCGAAATCACCGACAATGCCGAGTGGCGCGCCGCGCGTCCGGCCCAGATCACCGTGCCGGAAGTCGACCTCGTCGCTGAGGTCAAGAAGATCCTCGCCGCGCAGGCGGAAGAGCGGGCGAAGCTGTAAGGCCATGAACGCGCGTTATCCGGCCATCGCGTCCGACATCCTCAAGCTTTTCGCCGCGCGCGGGGCCGATGCGGTTGACGTTCCGGTGCTGCAGCCGGCCGATCCGTTCCTCGACATGGCCGGCGAGGACCTGCGCCGACGCATCTTCCTGACCGAAAGCGAGACCGGCGCGTCGCTCTGCCTGCGGCCGGAATTCACCATTCCTGTCTGCCTCGACCACATCCACACCCAGTCCGGCACGCCGCGCCGCTATTCCTATCTCGGCGAGGTGTTCCGCCAGCGCCGCGAGGGCGGCAGCGAGTTTTTCCAGGCCGGTGTCGAGGATCTCGGCGACACCGACACGGCGGCAGCCGACGCGCGTTCGGTGGCAGACGCGCATGCGCTTCTGTCGCTTTGCCTGCCCGGCCATGACCTCACCGTCACGCTCGGCGACCAGGCGATCTTCGAGGCGGTTCTGGCAGCGCTTGGCCTGCCGCGCGGCTGGCGCATGCGCTTGGCCCGGGCCTTCGGCTCGGCTGAGCTTCTGGCCGCAGCCCTTGGCGATCTCGCAGCACCAACCCGTACCTCGGCGCTTGCCGAACCGGTCGCCTCGCTGGTTGCATCGGGCGACCATGATGCACTTGCGGCCTATATCGCCACTGGGATGGAGCAGGCCTGCCTGTCGCCCTCGGCCGGCCGCACGCCCAACGACATCGCCCGCCGCCTGATCGAAAGGGCCGAACTGCGCAGCGTGCGCCTGTCGAGCGACGCCTTCGAGGCGCTGGAGCGGTTCCTGGCGATCCATGTTTCGCTCGACGAGGCTCCCGCCGCTCTCAAGGAGTTCGCCGCCGGCGCCGGGCTCACGCTCGGTGCTGCCCTCGACAATTTCGCCGCCCGCGCCAAGGCTGTCGCCGGCCATGGCCTTGCTGCCGGTTCGGTGCGCTATGACGCCGCCTTTGGCCGTCCGCTCGACTATTACACCGGCCTGGTGTTCGAGATTTCCGGGCCAGATGCCGAACGCCCGCTGGCCGGTGGCGGCCGCTACGACCGGCTGCTGACGCTGCTCGGCGCCGGCAAGCCCATTCCGGGCGTCGGCTTCTCCGTCTGGCTCGACCGCATCGAAGCCTTGAGGGAGGCGCGCTGATGGCCATCTCGATCGCACTTCCCTCCAAGGGACGGCTCAAGGAGCAGGCGCTCGACGTGCTGGCCAAGGCCGGTTTTGTCGTCAACCTGCCCGATGACGACCGCCGCTACCGTGCTTCGATCGAGGGCAGGGCGGATATCGAGATCGCCTTCCTGTCGGCCTCCGAAATCTCGGGTGAGATTGGGCAGGGCAATGTCGATCTCGGCATCACCGGCGAGGATCTGATCCGCGAAAACCTCGCCGACTGGGAAAGCAAGGCCGAGATCGTCGCGCGCCTGGGCTTCGGCCACGCCGATGTCGTCGTCGCCGTGCCCGACATCTGGCTCGACGTCGACACCATGGCCGACCTCGATGATGTCGCCGCCGATTTCCGCCAGCGCCACGGCCGTCGCCTGCGCATCGCCACCAAATACTGGCGGCTGACCCAGCAGTTCTTCTCCCAGATGCACGGCATCCAGGTCTATCGCATCGTCGAAAGCCTGGGCGCCACCGAAGGCGCACCGGCAGCGGGCTCGGCCGATGTCATCGTCGACATCACCTCGACCGGCTCGACCTTGCGCGCCAACCATCTCAAGATCTTGTCGGACGGCGTCATCCTGCGATCGCAGGCCTGCCTGGTGCAGTCGCGCAAGGCGCGCGCCGCTGCCGAAGCGGCGACGCTTGCCGGGTTCAATGCTGCAATAGCGGCTGCAGTCCGCGGATAATCCGCGCAAGCTCCAGGCATTCATTGTGCCTGGGGCTGTTGCGGCGCCAGGCAAGGCAGATGCGCCGTTCCGGCACCGGTTCGGCGAAGGGCACGATCTTCAGGTCGCGCTGGTCGTGCGCCGGCCCTGCCGCCATCGCCGGGATGAGCGTCACCCCCAGCCCGTGAGCCACCATCTGCAGCAGCGTCGTCAGGCTGGTCGCGCCATAGTTGGCCATTGCCACCGGCTTGACGCTGCCGCACACCGCCAGCGCTTGTTCGCGCAGGCAGTGGCCTTCCTCCAGCAGCATCAGCCGTTCGAGTGCCGGGCTTTCCGGCGGCACCGGCGGCGAGACGAAGTCGGGGTCGTCGGCGGGCACGGCGAGATAAAAGCGGTCCGAAAACAGCTCCTGTGTCGTCAGCCCGGAATAGTCGAGCGGCAGGGCGGCAACGAAGGCGTCGATACGCCCGTTCAGCGCCTCCTCGGCAAGCGAGCCGGTGATCGCCTCGCGCAGTTCCAGCCGGAGCTTTGGATATTCGCGTTTCAGCGCCGGCAGGATGTGCGGCAAAAGATAGGGCGCGACGGTCGGGATGACGCCGAGCCGCAACCGCCCCTCCATCGCCAGCCTGCCGCGACGAGCCGTCGTCTCGACCTCGCGGATCTGGGCCAGGATGTTTTCGATGCGCGGCTGTAGCTCGAGCGCATCCTCGGTCATCCGCACCGCCTTGCCGCCGCGTTCGAACAGGATGCATCCGAGCCTTTCCTCCATCTCGGCGATCTGCGCCGAGAGCGCCGGCTGGCTGACCCCGGCGAACTCGGCTGCCCGGCCGAAATGCAGCATCTGGGCCAATGCCGCGAAATATTCCATCTGTCGGATTGTCAGGCGTATCATAATCAAAGGTTATCAAGATTGTTTGAAAAGGCAATTTGGCTTTATCAAAATCCGATCCTAGACTGGAATGGTACCAATGAGGCGGCGCACCCTGTTGCGCTGCCCAGGACCGTCTAGCGAGTTGAAGCCACGAGGGAGGCGCAAGCCATGACAAGACCGACGATGACCACCAGTGCGGGCGCGCCGGTATCGGACAATCGCAATTCCATCACTGCCGGCGAATGCCGCCCGGCCCTGCTGTAGAGCTGCCAACTCATCGAGAGGCGGACCCAGGTCCGCAAGCACCTACGCAAAGACGTTTCGGAGAGAAAAATGGACGCAAAGACCGACGAAAACAGCGCGGGCAAATGCCCCGTCGCGCACACCACTGCCGGCAGGACCAATCGTGACTGGTGGCCGAACCAACTGGATCTCAAGGTCCTCCACCAGCACTCCAGCCTGTCCGATCCGATGGGCGAGGCGTTCGATTATGCCAAGGAGTTCGAGAGCCTCGACCTCGATGCCGTGATCAAGGACCTCACTGCCCTGATGACGGATTCGCAGGACTGGTGGCCGGCCGACTTCGGACACTACGGGCCGCTGTTCATCCGCATGGCCTGGCACAGCGCCGGCACCTACCGCATCGGCGACGGTCGCGGTGGCGCGGGCGCCGGACAACAGCGCTTCGCGCCGCTCAACAGCTGGCCGGACAACGTAAATCTCGACAAGGCCCGCCGCCTTCTGTGGCCGGTCAAGCAGAAATATGGCCGCAAGATTTCCTGGGCCGACCTGATGATTCTCGCCGGCAACGTCGCGCTGGAATCGATGGGCTTCAAGACCTTCGGCTTCGCCGGCGGCCGCGCCGATGTCTGGGAACCTGAAGAGGACATCTACTGGGGCTCCGAGGGCAAGTGGCTGGCCGACGAGCGCTACAGCGGCGACCGCGATCTTTCCAACCCGCTCGCGGCCGTCCAGATGGGCCTGATCTATGTGAATCCGGAAGGGCCGAACGGCACCCCGGATCCGCTCGCATCGGCGCGCGACATCCGCGAGACCTTCGCGCGCATGGCGATGGACGACGAGGAAACGGTCGCCCTCATCGCCGGCGGCCACACCTTCGGCAAGACCCATGGCGCCGGCGATGCGGCCAATGTGGGCGCCGAACCGGAAGCGGCCGACATCGAGCAGCAGGGCCTCGGCTGGAAGAACAGCTTCGGCACCGGCAAGGGCGGCGACACCATCGGCAGCGGCCTGGAAGTCACCTGGACCACGACCCCGACGAAATGGAGCGGCAACTTCTTCTGGAACCTGCTCGGCTACGAATGGGAGCTGACCAAGAGCCCGGCCGGTGCCCATCAGTGGACCCCCAAGCACGGCATGGGCGCCGGTACGGTGCCGGATGCGCACGACAAGTCCAAGCGTCACGCGCCCTCGATGCTGACCAGCGACATCGCGCTGCGGGCTGATCCCGCCTACGAAAAGATTTCGAGGCGCTTCTTCGAGAACCCGGACCAGTTCGCCGACGCCTTCGCCCGCGCCTGGTTCAAGCTCACCCACCGCGACATGGGCCCGATCGCACGCTATCTCGGTCCGCTCGTCCCCAAGGAAGAGCTGATCTGGCAGGACCCCATTCCCGCGGTCGACCATGTCCTAGTCGATGAGCAGGACATTGCCGCCCTGAAGGACAAGATTCTCGCCGCGGTACCCTCGGTGTCGCAGCTTGTTTCGACGGCCTGGGCATCGGCCTCGACGTTCCGTGGCTCCGACAAGCGCGGCGGCGCCAACGGCGCGCGCATCCGCCTTGCGCCGCAGAAGGACTGGGAAGTCAACCAGCCGGCGCAACTGGCCTCCGTTCTGGAAAAGCTCGAGGCTATCCAGCAGGAGTTCAACGCTTCGCAATCGGGCAACAAGAAGGTGTCGCTTGCCGACCTGATCGTTCTCGGCGGCGGTGCCGCAATCGAGAAAGCCGCCAGGGATGCCGGCCAGGAGGTGAAGGTGCCCTTCGCACCGGGCCGCATGGACGCCTCGCAGGAGCAGACCGATGTCGAATCCTTCGCTCCGCTCGAACCGAGTGCCGACGGCTTCCGCAACTATCTCCAGGGCAGACAGCGCCTGACCTCCGAGGAAAACCTGATCGATCGGGCGCAACTGCTGACGCTGTCGGCACCCGAGATGACGGTGCTGGTCGGTGGCCTGCGCGTGCTCGGCGCGAATGCTGCAGAGTCCGCGCACGGCGTCTTCACTGCGCGGCCCGGAACCCTGACCAACGACTTCTTCGTCAACCTGCTCGACATGGGCACGGAGTGGAAGGCGGTTTCGGATGCCAGGGACGTGTTCGAAGGGCGCGACAGGAACACAAACGAGGTCAAGTGGTATGCCACCCGCGTCGACCTGATCTTCGGTTCGCACTCGCAGTTGCGCGCGCTGGCCGAAGTCTACGGCAGTGCGGACGCCCAGGCGAAGTTCGCCAGGGATTTCGTGGCGGCATGGACCAAGGTGATGAATGCCGACCGCTTCGACCTCGTGTAGACGCTGAAGGCGGCAGAATAGCCACCAGCAACAATCGGCAGGGCAGGCGCGGAGCGATCCGCGCCTGTTTTGTGTTGTGCAACGCCTTCCCGTTGGAAGTTTTTGCCTCGTGAGCGGTGGCCAGTGCTTGTGCAATTCGTCCCGGCTGTTTAGCTAGGCCGTATACGGGTCAACCGAAGACGGATCACCGAACATGCGACTTGGCGGAAGGCTGGCTGCAGCCATCGAAGTACTCGACGATATCGAGAGGCGGCATCGTCCCGCCGCCGATGCACTCAAAGACTGGGGACTTTCCCATCGTTTCGCCGGCGCTGGCGATCGTGCGGCCATTGGCAACATCGTTTATGACGCGCTGCGCCGCAAGCGCTCCGCCGGCTGGCTGCTTGGCGACGAGACCTCGCGCGCATTGGGCTTCGGCGCGCTCCTGCTCGAATGGGACCAGTCGGCCGAAGCGCTCAACCAGACGCTCGATGGCGACAAGTTCGCGCCCGAAGCGCTGAGCACCGCGGAGCTGGCCGCCATTGCCGAGCGCAAGCTCACCGATGCGCCCGATGCTGTCCGCGCTGACAGTCCCGACTGGTGTGCGCCGCTTCTCGAACGCGCTTTCGGCACCGACTGGGTGGAGGAGGGCGCCGCCCTTGCCGCCCGTCCGCCGCTCGACATCCGCGTCAACACGCTGAAGGCCGACCGCGACCGCGTCATCGCCGAACTCGAAGGCACCCAGGCCGCGCCGATGGCGCTAGCACCGCATGGCGTGCGCATCCCGCCGATCGACGGCAGCGGCCGCCACCCCAACGTCCAGGCCGAGCCGGCCTTCCAGAAGGGCTGGTTCGAGATCCAGGACGAGGGCTCGCAGCTAGCGGCCGAACTTGCCGGCGCAACCCCTGGCATGCAGGTGCTCGACTTCTGCGCCGGCGCCGGCGGCAAGACGCTGGCGTTGTCGGCGGCGATGGAGAACCGCGGCCAGATCTTCGCCCACGATTCGGAAAAGTCGCGCCTTGCGCCGATGTTCGATCGCCTGCGCCGCTCCGACAACCGCAACGTCCAGGTCGTCACCAAGCCGTCCGAATTGTCGGGTCTCACCGGCCATATGGATCTGGTGCTGATCGACGCGCCCTGCACCGGCAGCGGCACTTGGCGGCGCCGGCCAGATGCCAAGTGGCGTCTCACCCAGCGCCAGCTCGATGTCCGCAAGGCCGAGCAGTCGGCCATCCTCGACGCCGCAAGCGCCTATGTGAAGCCGGGCGGTCTCCTCGTCTACATCACCTGCTCGGTCTTCGACGAGGAAAACGCCGACCAGGTCGACGCCTTTTTTCAGCGCGCCAACGGCTTTGCGGCCATCGATCACCGCGCGCTGTGGCAGGCCCGTTTCCCCGGCCGCGACGATGCCGTGCGCCTTGGCGCGCAGGGCCTGTCGTTGACGCCGGCCAGGAGCGGCACCGATGGCTTCTTCTTCGCCGCCATGCGCCGCAAGGGCTGACGGCGAAGTTCAAATCGCCTCAACCATTGACGATCCGGACTTGTCCTCCAGTTGAGAGCGGGGCGGCGCATCAGGCCGTCCGCTTGTTCTGGAGGTTCGATGAGCAGACTTCTCACCTTGCTTGCATTTGTCATCGTCGTGCTCGGCGGCGGCACGCTGATAGGCTACGTGACGCTGCCGGGCGACTGGTATGCCGGACTGGCCAAGCCGTTCTTCAATCCGCCCAACTGGATTTTCGGCCCAGTCTGGTCGGTGCTTTACATCCTCGTGGCCATCGCTGGCTGGCGCGTCTGGCAGCGCGATCCCTGGGGTGGCGCCATGCGGTTGTGGATCGCTCAGCTCGTGCTCAATTTCTTGTGGTCGCCGACTTTCTTCGGCCTGCAGCAGCCCGGCCTGGCTTTGCTGGTCATCGTAGCGCTTCTCGGCGCCACCTCGGGCTTCATGGTGCTTGCGAGCAGAAAGGACGGCATTGCCGCCGGGCTGTTTGCGCCCTATGCCGCCTGGGTTGCCTTCGCCACGCTGCTCAATGCATCGATCTGGTGGCTCAACTGACGTTTGCGCTGCAGCATTTGCGATTGCCTGCATTTGCCTGCTTTGCGATAAGCAAAGCGAGAGGAACATCTGACATGGCAGCCAAGATCGTACCCACACCCGACTATGACGAGCGCGTCAGGGCCTCGTTCGCGCGTCAGAGCGCGATGCGGACCATCGGCGCCGAACTCACGCTCGTTACCCCCGGTATCATCGAGATCGAGATGCCGTTTTCGGATCAGTTGACCCAGCAGCACGGCTTTCTTCATGCCGGCATCCTCTCGACGGCGCTTGATTCTGCCTGCGGCTACGCCGCCTTTTCGCTGTTCCCGGAAAGCACCAGCGTCCTGACCATCGAGTTCAAGGTCAATCTCCTGGCCCCCGGCAAGGGCGAGCGTTTCCTGTTCCGCGGCTCGGTCACCAAGCCCGGCCGCACCATAGTCGTCGCCGACGGCCAGGCCTATGCTATCGCCGCCGATGGCGAGGCCAGGCTGATCGCCACCATGACCGGCACCATGATGGCCATTGCCGGCCGCGACGGCATCGAGGGGTAGACCATGCCGGGCATGACGCAATTTGCCGGCCGCAATGTGCTGTTCGTCATGGCGGCAGATGCCGAATACGGCCCGCACCTGCAAAAGCTGTTCACGCCGCTGATGACCGGCATTGGCCCGGTCGAGGCAGGCGTCAGGGTAGGCGCTGAACTTGCGCTGCTCGCCGCCTCCAACTATCTGCCCGATCTCGTCGTCTGCCTTGGTTCCGCAGGCAGCCGCCGGCTCGATCACACCGAGGTCTTTCAGGTGACTTCGGTCTGTTATCGCGACATGGACGCATCGGCCCTCGGTTTCGAGAAGGGGAGGACACCGTTTCTCGACCTTCCCGCGACCCTGGACCTGCCGTTGCGCATCCCCGATGTGCGGCAGGCCAGCCTGTCGACCGGCAGCACCATCATTTCAGGTGCCGCCTACGACGCCATCCCGGAAGACATGGTCGACATGGAGACTTTTGCCGTGCTGCGCGCCTGCCAGATCTTCGGCGTCCCGCTCATCGGCCTGCGCGGCATTTCGGATGGCGCCAACGACATCAGCCATGTCGACGACTGGACCGAATATCTCCATGTCGTCGATGAGAAGCTGGCCCATGCTGTCCATCTTCTCGGCCAGGCGATCCAGAGCGGCACTCTCAAGCTTTAGCCGCCGGCCATGCGGCGCTGCGCTCTTTTGTCATAAGTTTTGCCCTGACGTTTGATGTATGCGGCGCACAGTCGTGCACGCTCATCGACACTGACGCGCTTCCTCGATCCGGGTTCTTGCTCGGACCGGGCAGGCGCGACAGCGCCGAAGCGTGCGCGCGCTTTTTCAGGAGTAGCCTACGAAATGATGATCATCCGCATATCCAAGACCGCCGCTGTTGCCGCAACCGCGCTGTTTTCAACGCTTGTCGCCTTCGGCAATCTGACCGACTACGGCACCAACTTCGCTTTCGTGCAGCATGTGATGAGCATGGACACGATCTTCCCGGATGCCGCCATCAAGTACCGCGCCATCACCAATCCCGCACTTCACAACCTGTTTTACTTCCTGATCATCGCCGCTGAATCGCTGACCGCCATCCTGTGCTGGATCGGCGCCTATCGCCTCGCCACCAACCTTCGCAATGACGCACGCAGCTTCAACGCCTCCAAGACGCTGTCGATTGCCGGCCTGACGCTTGGCTTCCTGGTATGGCAGGTCGGCTTCATGTCGGTCGGCGGCGAATGGTTCGGCATGTGGATGTCGAAGACGTGGAACGGCGTTCCCGACGCCTTCCGCTTCTTCATCACCATTCTGCTGGTGCTTGTCTTTGTTGCCCAGCGCGACGAAGAACTCGCCTGACGAGATTTGGATGGTCGCCCCTTGGGCGGCCATCCTTGCCTACCGCGCCGCGCGCGGCAGCCCCTTGGCATTGCCGAACAGGATGCCGGCAAGCCTCACCCTGACATCGCGATCCTGGTTCACATAGGTGATTGATCCTGCCTCGTGGTCGAGCGTCCAGCGGCCGACAGCCCCATTGTCCCAATCGACCACGTAGCCGCCCTCGGCGAGCGCCCAGCTCCCCTTCCGCGTTTCCCCGTCGTCGAGCAGCATGTGCGCCCTGTTGCCGGTTTCGAAATAGACGTAAGCCTCCTTGCCGTTGCGGTCGAGCACATGGGTCGTGCCTGCTATCAGCACCCTCAGCGAGGCCTGGTCGAGAATTGCCATCTTCGGTTCCTTCCACTATCAGGATAGTCAAGCATCTTGACGATATGCATGATTGGAAAAATGGTCAAGCACCTTGACGAAAAAGACGCAAAGGCATTGCCCGACCATATCGGCTGGCGCCTGTGGCAGGCGAGCCGCGCCTGGCAGGCCGAGTTTGCCGAGGCGATGCGCGTGGCCGGCCATGGCTGGTTCAGCGAAGGCCGAGCCGGACTGCTCGGCCACATACCCCGCCGCGGCACCAGGCAGGCGGCGCTGATCGAACGCATGGGGATCTCCAAGCAGGCGGTGCAGCAATTGCTCGACGGCCTGGAGGCCGAAGGTGTCATCGAACGCGCGCCTGACCCGGAGGACAAGCGTGGCAAGTTTGTGCGCTACACGTCAAAGGGGCTGGCTGCACTCGACGACGGCGACCATATCAAGATCGACATCGAGAAGCGCTACCGCGAGCGTCTGGGCGAGGGGTCTTTCGAGGCGTTGATGGCGGCCCTGCGCGGGCTTGCCGAACCGCAGGCGAGCTGATTGGCAGCCGGCCTTGGCCGGCCATTGCGCTCCCTGCCTGCCAGCCATGCAATCCAGCCCATTGCACAGACTCGAATCTTTCTTTAAACGCCCGCCATGAAGAACTCCGAGCACCCCGAAACCGTCCTCATCATCGACTTCGGCAGCCAGGTGACGCAGCTCATCGCGCGTCGCGTCCGCGAGGCCGGGGTCTATTCCGAGATCGTTCCCTTCCAGTCGGCCGCCGAGGCCTTCAAGCGGATCAGCCCCAAGGCGGTGATCCTCTCGGGCAGCCCGCACTCCACGGTCGACATCGGCAGCCCGCGCGCTCCTGACGCCGTCTTCGAGGCCGGCATCCCGGTGCTCGGCATCTGCTACGGCGAGCAGACCATGTGCGCCCAGCTCGGCGGCAAGGTCGAAGCCGGCCACCATCGCGAATTCGGCCGCGCATATCTCGAGATCGAAGACGAAAGTGCTTTGTTCGACGGCGTCTGGGCCAAGGGTACTCGCCATCAGGTGTGGATGAGCCATGGCGACCGCGTCACTGCCATCCCCGCCGGCTTCCGCGTCATCGGCACCTCCAACGGCGCACCCTTTGCCGCCATCGCCGACGAGGCCCGCAAGTTCTATGCCGTGCAGTTCCACCCCGAAGTGGTACACACCCCCGACGGGGCCAAGCTGCTGCGCAATTTCGTCCACAAGATCGCCGGCATCGAGAGCGACTGGACCATGCGCGCCTACCGCGAGCATGCGGTCGAGGCGATCCGCAAGCAGGTCGGCGACAAGAAGGTCATCTGCGCGCTTTCGGGCGGCGTCGATTCCTCGGTCGCGGCACTGCTCATCCACGAGGCGGTCGGCGACCAGCTCACCTGCATCCTCGTCGACCATGGCCTGATGCGGAAGAACGAGGCGGCCGACGTCGTAGCCATGTTCCGCGAGCACTACAATTTGCCGCTGATCCTGGTCGATGCCGCCGATCGCTTCATCGATGCGCTCGAAGGCGAGGCCGACCCGGAAAAGAAGCGCAAGACCATCGGCCGCCTGTTCATCGAGGTATTCGAGGAAGAGGCCAAGAAGCTCGGCGGCGCCGATTTCCTCGCCCAGGGCACGCTCTATCCCGACGTCATCGAAAGCGTGTCCTTCACCGGCGGCCCTTCGGTTACCATCAAGTCGCATCACAATGTCGGCGGCCTGCCCGACCGCATGAACATGAAGCTGGTCGAGCCGCTGCGCGAGCTGTTCAAGGACGAGGTCCGCGTGCTTGGCAAGGAACTCGGCCTGCCCGACAGCTTCATCGGCCGCCATCCGTTCCCCGGACCTGGCCTCGCCATCCGCTGCCCCGGCGGCATCACCCGCGAAAAACTCGAAATCCTGCGCCAGGCCGACGCCATCTATCTCGACGAGATCCGCAAGGCCGGCCTCTACGATGCCATCTGGCAGGCCTTCGCCGTGCTGCTGCCGGTCCAGACCGTCGGCGTCATGGGCGACGGCCGCACCTACGAGTTCGTTTGCGCCCTGCGCGCGGTGACGTCGGTCGACGGCATGACCGCCGACTTCTACCACTACGACATGAATTTCCTCGGCGCCGCCGCCACCCGTATCATCAACGAGGTCCGCGGCATCAACCGCGTCGTCTACGACGTGACGTCGAAGCCGCCCGGCACCATCGAGTGGGAATGATTTAGGCCCATCCGGGCGTATCCAAAAATACGCCATGGCGCGAACTAACTAATTGAAATAAAAAATAAAATCTGTTGCTGCCTGTCGAGGACAATCGGCAGGCAGTAGACGGGCCTGTCGTGCGTTCTGACGGACCTCCCCCATATTGCGTTCCCCGATTTTCGAAAGTACCGTCACAAGAACTGAGGGTCGTGACGGTACTTTTTGGCGCATAACTCATTGAATTAAAATGAGTTTATTCGCCGCGAACCTCTGAAATACCCCTGACGGTACTTTCTGAGGAAATGGGCGCATGTTGACGGACGCTGCTCTTAAGTCATTGAGACCAAAAGACAAAGCGTACAAAGTGGCGGACCGCGACGGCATGTACGTTCGCGTCATGCCAAGTGGTGCGGTCTCGTTTGGCCTGGATTACAGGATCAATGGTCGGCGCGAGACGATCTATCTCGGCAAGTACGGTCGGGATGGAATTTCGCTTGCGAGAGCGCGCGAGCTTTGTCTCGATGCCCGGCGGGCGGTTCGCGAGGGGCGTTCTCCAGCGCTGGAAAAGCAGCGAGACAAGCGGCGCCTAAAGGAAGCGAAGAGCTTCGGTGAGTTCGGCTCGAAGTGGCTCGAAGGCGCGCCTATGGCGGATAGCACGCGCGCGATGCGTCGCTCAATCTTCGAGCGTGATCTATTGCCGATCTGGCGAAACCGCCTGCTCACTGAAATCACGCCCGACGATCTGCGCGCCCATTGTGCAAAGATTGTCGAGCGCGGGGCACCGGCGACCGCAATTCATGTCCGCGATATCCTCAAACAGATTTACGGTTTCGCTATCCTGCACGGGGAGAAAGTCGCCAATCCCGCGGACGAGGTTGGCCCCGCTTCAATCGCCCATTTCGTGCCACGCGATCGTTCGCTGTCGCCGGCCGAGATCCGAGTGATGTTGAAGACGCTGGAGAAGATCGCAACCCTTCCGACTATTCGGTTGGGGATGAAGCTCTTTTTGTTGACTATGGTTCGAAAGAGCGAGCTTCAGGATGCGACTTGGGATGAGGTGGATTTTGGCAACGCCGTCTGGTCGATTCCGAAGGAGCGCATGAAACGATCCAAGGCGCACAATGTGTACCTGTCGCGTCAGATGCTCGACATCTTCATCGCGCTGAAGACCTGCGCCGGCAACTCGCGTTATGTCCTGCCATCACGCTACGATGCTGACGCGCCAATGTCGCGGGCCACCTTTAACCGGGTCACCTACCTGGTCGTCGAGCAAGCGAAGAATGACGGTCTCCCTCTCGAGCCTTTCACCGTGCACGATCTGAGGCGGACGGGATCGACGCTACTCAATGAACTGGGGTTCAATAGCGACTGGATTGAAAAATGCCTCGCGCATGAGGACGGCCGTTCTTCACGAGGCGTCTACAACAAGGCCGAATACGAACTCCAGCGCCGCCATATGATGCAGGAATGGTCAGACATGGTGGATGCTTGGCTCGAAGGTCGGCGGCATATGCCCGTTCTTATTCCGCCCTCGATGCCGATTTTTGAGCCTGATCCATCTCTTTAGGCTTATGGCTGTGGGCACTTATCGAGGTCCCAGGCAGTCAGCTATGGCTTGGGCGCCTCGTTACGGCATCATGCTCCCGGTCGGTAGCAGGATGCCGTGAGTGATGTGCCCCCCCTGTTCGGGAGTGGACAGGGGGGGCCACAAGTGGTGTCAGCGAGCCTGACAGGCTTCTTTCTACGCGCGTGATCGCCGCTTGGTGAGATCCGGCGGTGGCGTACGCTGGATTGGCGTTGCCCTGCGGGCTGTCAGCCATGTCTCAACCTCAGCGAGATCCCAGACTACGCATCTCGGTGTCAGAGCGAAGCGGCGTGGAAATTGCCCTCGCTGCTCCATTTCGAAGATTGTGCTGTCGGCTAGCGGGACAATCTGACGGAGTTCTTTGCGACGGATAGTCCGCTTGATCGCAATATCCCTCTGTGGTGCCATTGATCTCTCCTTTCAATTTTGTCTGAACTGACTGAAGGCGATTGTGGCCAAGAGTAGAAGAACGAAAAAACTGTGTCGTACAGGCGGCGGGAAGCTCGCGCATTTCGGAAAGACAGGCAGCACTTCGTGGCTGGTTTCATAAGCAAATTCATGAGCATCATCAGTTTCGTGCCAATTCGGGCCAAACTGTTGCAACGCTACGAGGGACCACGTAGGGTCTCATGCAACAGTTTGAGCGAAATCGCCATCGATGTGTTGATATGATTGATTTTAATGAACTAAACAACGATCAACGACGCGAGAAGGTCAATTCAGAGCAGCGTTTTTCCGCGCTGCAGCAGGCTCAGCAGAAAGCCAAGACCTTTCGAGGCTCGTTGGTCTGGCACACTGTCGGCGGCGTCGAGCATCTGATGCGGAGCTACTATGACTCGTCTGGAGCAAGGCGTCAGAAGGTCGAAGGGCGGCGATCGGCTGAGACGGAGATACAGAAAGCAGATTGGGAAGCCGCACGGGAATCCACGCGGGAAACGCTGGCGGCTCGACAGAAGCTGATGGAACGCCAATCCGCCATCAATCGTGTTCTGCGATTAGGCCGCGTCCCGTTACTCACGGCCAGGATCATCAGGGCGCTGGACAACGCTGGTCTGCTGGGCGCGGGCATACGCATCGCCGGCACCAATGCGATCTATGCGTACGAAGCGGCAGCTGGCGTGTTTGTCGATCCCGGCATCACGACAACCGAGGATATCGATCTTCTCATGGATGCGCGCCAGTCACTAAGGATCGTGGCCGACGATCAAGTGGAAGACGGCACCCTGATTAGCCTGCTGCGGAAGGTCGACAAATCCTTTGAGCGATCACAATCTACATTCAGGGCGGTCAATCGTGACGGCTATCTCGTTGACCTGATCAAACCCGTCGCGCGCCCAGCCTGGAAGAAGGATCGCGACGCAGTTGGGAAATCGGACGACGAGTTGGTTGCCGCCGGGATCGAAGGCCTAGCGTGGTTGGAAAATGCACCACCGTTCGAGTCGATCGCAATAGACGAGAGAGGCGGGCCGCTGCGTATGGTTACACCCGACCCTCGCTTTTTTGCTGCGCATAAGCTTTGGGTGTCGCAGAGGGCAGACCGTGAACCGATCAAGCGTAGGCGAGACTTTGCTCAAGCTGAAGCAGTGGCGCAGCTAACGGCCACGTACTTCGAACATCTCTCCTTTGACGCAACTACGATGCGAGCCTTGCCGAAGGCGGCCTTCGAAGCCGCCAAACTCATGTTCGCGCGGTGAACAGCCGCACGTTTTCGCAAAGTCGTCGCCATGATTGCCCTGCTCGCAGCCACCATCCTCTCTTGTTCCACCTTGACCGTAGTCGACGGCGACACCATCCGCTGCAACGGCCAGAACATGCGCCTGATCGGCGACGGTGTTCCATTCAAGACCGGTATCGATACGCCTGAGATCGGGCGGGCAAAATGCGAGCGGGAAAGGATGCTCGGGAGAGAGGCCAAGAAGCGATTGGGTGAGCTCATCCAAGACCCAGGCTTGCGGATTGAGGACACGGGCCAGCGAGACAAGACTTCAGACCGCCGGCCGCTGGTACGCATCAGGCTCAGCGATGGGCGGCTGGCTGAAAACATGTTGCTGGCAGAGGGCTACGCAATCATCTGGAGGCCGAACGTCAGGCGGCCCTGGTGTGGGTGATCAGCGGCCAACCGCTGCCCGGCAACTGGCTAGTTGGGCGCACCGGATGCTCGCCTTAAGCGCCACTCCCCAACTCGGTATCCGATGTATGCTCCGAGACAGCCCCCAAAGAACCACCCCAAAACGCCGAAGCCACCGCCACCACGAGCAACACCGAAGTTGCCAATGACTAGCAGCCCGAGGACGGCACCAATGACTGCCCCGGCAAGCACCCCTGCTGTTCTTGGCTTTGTTTTGAAGAAATTCGCCATTCGTATCGCCTCAGTGGCAGTGGACGGAACCGGCGCTGTTATCCATATGGCAGCATTGACCCGGTGGTGAACTTTTCCGGCATCCGCCGCCGTGAGCATAAGTAGACGAGTTTAGAGCAAGAACCGTCAAAGCGGCCAGAAACACTGATTTCATAGTCCCCCCTTACTTTGCGCCCAACAGATCAGCTATCACTCGGTCTGTCGAGCTAGCCGTTGAGCATGGGCACCTAATAGAATGACCGAAGCTGAAAAGAAGGCCCTTTCGAAAATCGCCCAGGAAACGGGTCCAGAAGTACTATTGCAGATGGCTTTGAATGCCAGAGGCAAATCGCGAACGGTGGAAACTGCAGCCCTTCGCCGCCTTGCCGAAGTTTCAGCTAGGCACGCGCAGGGAACCGTAGAGAATGCATGCTGGCAAATGGTGCATGCTGTCGAGACTCTGCGCCGCCTTAGTGGGCGTAAAGTATGGCGCATGCACCGGATGCGCCCGAAGATTGACAAAGACGGAGAGATTGGCGCCCTTGAATACTGCGCTTTGAACAAGACAGACGGCTTCGACGAGGTGATGGAGTACGGCACACCGGAGCTTACTGCCGAAGCCATCGTTTTACGTCACCCCAGCCACTTTAGTCCTGCTGCACTCGCAGCTGCGCGCTATCGGCTTGAGCGGCGAGGAATCCAAGTCGACCTGAACGGGCAAATAGTTTGAGCGCAAACCAAAGGCCAACACGCAAGCCTTGCCGGTTGCGGAGGTCAGCTAGGACATTTCATGCAACGCTCTTTGGCACTCCTCCGCATCGCAAGCGCTATGATTGCGGTTGCCTTTGCATTCCCCGCTCCGGCAAAAGCCGCCAAACTCAAGATGATCTGTGAAAACCCGCGACGCGAGTATGTGCTCACCTTCGATGAGGCCGCTAACACCGTATTTGCAGACGAAACCCGGTACAGGGTTCTGGCGGTTGAGAGGACCAAGAGTCGGCTCTTGGTAACCGGTTTGACCGTGAATGACGGACCGACGTTCCGGGCACATTTTCGCCCTTACAAGAAGATCGAGTTCTTTTCCGACAATCAACTGACCCAAACTGACGGATGCCGGTAGGCACTCAACATGATGGCGGCTGTTGGCGTAGCTCGGCGATGGAATGCAAATGCCGAGCGAAAGGCGAGGCCGAAATCGAGGGCTCGCCCAAGAAACCGAGTGGATCCTCGCGCGTGGTGACTTCACCAAAACCTGCGCCCGGCCTGTTTCGGACCTGTTCTAACAGGCGCTGCATACTGAGTGACAAAAAGCGGGGAGCTGCTGTTTCCGTCCTGTATATAACAGATCGCAACGTTTTAAACGGCTAAGTGGTTGAATCCACGTCGAGCGCCCCGGCCCGGATTCTTTCCGCTAAATCGGGAACCGTCCTAGCGCGCGTTGTGATGTTGGAGAAACCTTCGCGCGCTACAGAGGCGGTAAAGCCTTGCCGTTTCCTCGCGCGAAGTGATGCCCGGACAATCTTCCGCGCTTGCCCAAGACTTAATTGTCCACCGTCAGAGGGCAGAGTTCAACCGAGCTGATAGTGATTGCGTATGTCGAGCCAAGGCAGCTGTAGTAACAAATCTTATTCATCCCGCTGACACGCTCCCCGGATTTGAAGCAAGTCACCGCAACCTGGTCATGAGCTGGCATTTGCGTCATTGGCGCCTCTGCGCTCGAAGTTGCCAATGCAATAACAGCTGTCAGCAGTGAAATCATCTCGTCCCCCCCCCCATGGAAAGTGCATTCTAATATTGCGCCTTCTCGGGAGAAATGGGAAGCGGATGACCTCTCCAACGCGTACCAGTCCTGGCGAAAAATCTTGCGGCCTCGCTGTCTTACCGCCCGTATTCTCGGAAAAACCGTGGCAACTCCAAAGGCCCGCATCGCTCAATTGGCTTCCACTCATCGGTTCGTAGCCAGGCGCCGTTGACCCGACCTTTTTCGCGGTCCTTGACCTGATCGAAATGGGCGCCCTCAAAATGGGTCGCAAACACCTCGGCATCCTCGCGGGTCGCAAAGCAGTAGAGCCGGAAATCCTCGCTTTTGCCGTTTGGCCACTTCGCCATGACGTGCTGCATCATTGGCTCCGTTTCAAAGCGGCGGCAGAAGGCGGCTATCAAGTCATAGTTCTCCATGCAGCACAGGTCGTTCGCCAGCGCTACCGCGTGCGGCAGGTTCTTGCTGATATGGGCGCGCTTGGCATTTTCGCGTTGCTTGGCGACTGTCATTCTTCCCGCCAGACCGGAACGCGCTGGACCCTGATGGCAATAAGCCGGCGGATCTTCTTTCCGACCATCTCCCTGGAACCGGAAAAGACGCGCTCAACCTTTAGAAACCCATGGCCGCCGGGGACGCTCTCACACTTCATCTGGTCGGAGAGGGAATCGACGTCGACGTCGCCGAACAGCTGCATCAGGTCGGTCGGATAATAGGTGTGTTCGCGTTTGCAATAGGCGCAGCTCACCGACGCGAGGTCGCGGGCATCGTTCAGCTTGGAAAGCGGAAAGGGCGTTGTTCGGTTCGGCGCGGGCATGAGAACGAAATAGGAACAAACTCCTTGCGGAGTCAATTCACATCACGCTAACCTATGGGCATGAGCGACGAGCAAAACACCGCGCCACGCAAGCCCAGCGGCATCTACGAACATTTTTGTGAGCATGCTGGCTGCAAGAAGGATGGCGGCTGGGGCTTCGCCACTGGCAAGCAGGAGCCGCATTGGTTCTGCTACGAACACAAGGCTGAGGGCAGGAAGTACACTACTCAGGGAGGCTCCTCTGTTGATGTCCCTTACGCTTGAAATCCCCGGCGCATCGCCAGCAGAAATCCAGCCAGGTCTCGCGGCAGCCCAAGCAATCCTCGACATGTACGGCGTGACGCCTGAACAAGGCGATTACTCGGTATGGAAGGTCGAGAATGCGCACGAGCCCCTTCATTCGCTGGACGGCGAAGACTTGGAACCCACCAAGGAAGACGAGAGGATTTCGGTCATCTGGTACAGGGCACAGGCAGCCGCGGTGAAGGCATGCGGCAGAGACCCGGCGCCATACGCACCTGGTGATCATCAGGGCCCACTAGGGTCTAGCCACGATTGACGGCACCCAGACGCAACGGCAGTCTCCCCGCATGTGCAACCTCTACAATTTCTCCTCATCACAAGATGAACTGCGCGCCCTGACCAAGGTGCTCGAAGACATCGCGGCAATCTCGAACCGTCGATCGACGTCTATCCCGGCCGCAATGGGCCGGTGGTGCGCAACTTCGAAGTGCGCCGGCAGTTGGCGATGCTCAACTGGGGCATGCCCACAGCTTCGAACGTTCAATTTCAGGCGACCAAGACCCGCGCGGCAAAGCTCGAAGCGAAGGGCCAGGCTGTCGACTTCAAGGCGCTGTTGGAAAAGGAACCCGACAAGGGTGTAACCAACATCCGACGGACGGACAGCAAGCACTGGGCGCCCCATCTCGGCGTCGAGAGCAGATGTGTGGTGCCATTCACCAGCTTCGCCGAACCGAGTCCGGTTGAAGGCGACAAAGACCCTCCCACCGGCCGGCATCGCAATTTCTGGTTCGCGCTCAACGAGAGCCAGCCGCTAGCCGTCTTTGCCGGATTATGGACGCCATGGCGCGGCGCCCGCACCATTCGTGATGGCGTCCTCGACTGGGAAGTCTATGCGTTTCTCACCACCAGCCCGAACGGTGTCGTTGCCCCGATCCATGAAAAGGCAATGCCGGTCATCCTGACGACACCGGAAGAGATTGAAACATGGCTGACGGCGCCTTGGGCAGAGGCGAGCAAGCTGCAGCGTCCGCTGCCTGACGACATGCTGACAACCGTGGATCTTCCTCCAACCCAGATCGTTTCACCTCAGTCCCAGGCGTCGTTGATCTAGGAGCTTCCTCGATGTCGAATACCGGTCACGTCGTCCCGCAGCAGAAGATGCCGAAGCTGATCGTCGTCGCCGCGTTCAGTCGCGACGACGAAGGTGACCTTAAGCCCGCATTCGACCCTCGCCAGATGCAGAGCGAGGATGCAGCCAAACGCCTGGCCAAGATGATCGAGAGCGAGCATGCCGGCGTGATTGCTTGGAGCCGGGAGGCCAACCCTGCCATTGGTGAGTATGGCGAGCCCACAATCCTCTATCGGGCCGGCGAAGTGCCTCACATAGAGTGAGGACAAACCACATTGCCAGCAGTGCCGCCCAGCGCGATGATCGGGCATGAAGCTGTTCCAGACGACGCCGATGTCCGTGCGGTCGATGTCGAATTCCGGGCTGACCGTGAACGTCAGTGTGTGCGAAGCCACCATCGAAGAGATGGACACCTGGCCGAAACGCACAGCGAAATGGCGGCAGGCCTATCAGAGATGCTATGAGGCGATCGAGGACCGTGTGCCAATCGCCGACGCGCGCAAAGGCGTTCGAAGCCGTGGCGAAGGGAAGCCGCGTGCTGCGGCCCCTTGAAATCCGCCCCCACCTGAATACGCTCCAGGAATGACCCGTATCGACTTCGCCGACGAGCTCGAAGACGCAGCCAACCGGATAGCGGATATTAATCGCGCCGATCTGCAGATTATCCTTCGCCGCGCTGCGCTCAGATTGCGCAATACTGAGGGCGTCGTTCTCGATCAGGAGGTCAACGAGACGGTCTATGCGCTGGCGGGCGTACTGAGGATGACCAAGCAAGACCTGCTGCGGACCATGATCCGCGAATGGCTGGAAAAGGGCGGTTATCTGCCGGTGCCGATGCTTGAGGAAGACGGCGAGGTCGACGGCAGCGCCTAGATGCGGGATCGACTGTCGCAATGGCATCGGCTCCAGCTTCCCGCCTTCATTCAGGATTCGACAGAAGTTTCGCTTTCTGGTTCTTTCGGCAGGGGCTGATTTATCGAATCGCATTGATCCGACACTTCTGAGTCCTTGGCTGTGCTCTTCGGGGGAAGAGAGCGACTTGTCGAAATCACCGTTTGAGCATCGCGTCGACCTTTGGCTTTCCGAAGACTTCAACGTTTGGCAGCGCTTTGGCCGGAACGCGCTTGGCCTCTATCACAACAAACTGCCACGCGAGTTTCGGCTTGTCGGCCTGACACACTGGTCGTCCAGAACCGCACTTGCTTCTTCGGCTCCGGGGTTGGCGTATTTCTATGGCTCCATCCCGGGATGGACGGCAATTGTCGCCGGCAGTGGGTTTTTCTTAGCCCATTCCTTTGTGGGTGTTTTAGACAAGCTATCCAAAGCAAAATCATCGGACGACAACGACGTCCAAAGTGAAATGATCATCCGTGTCGGTGATCTCTTGTCGAGCCTAAAAAGCCGAATTGCGAAGTCGAGTGACAAGGATGATGCGATCCGAGCCTGCCTCGGAATTATCGAAAACTACGCAAGAACAGTCACAAAGTCTAAAAAGGGAGACTTGTCGGTATCCTTGGTGCTTTTCTCGGGCAATAGCACCACCAGAATGAAGGTGCGCCATCGCAACCCAGGAAATAACCGCCCAACAAACCGCGAATTTGATGGGCGCGCACTCTTAGGTTTTCACGCGTGTGGGAGCGGACCCGCACCTCGTGTCGTCCACGATCTAAAATGGTTTGGCAAGCCTGCCTTGGCAAGCCCCACACAACAGAAGGTCGGCTATCGTTCGATCTTGATTGTGCCAGTACAAAGCAGCGGCACAGCCGGTGCCATTAGGGGTTTCATTTCCATCGATTGCGCTCGACCGTATGCATTTTACGGGAACAGATCGAATGTGATAATGGTTACCTGTGAGCCTGTGTTCAGTCATATCAACGAGCTGATTTAGAGGGCCATGCAATGAGTGCTACTGCCCAATTGAAAAAAGGCCAGGAAACACGAGCCATGAGGACGTCCCAGCGCCTCAATGCACTGAGACTTGACGCGGAGAAAATTCGCCGAAGCCATGTAAATGGTGAAATCTCCGCAGACGAAGCAGCCAAGCAGCTCAGCGCGCTGAAGATCAAGTATGTCGGCTTTTTCGAAAGAATCCTCGACCTGTAGCCCAAAGCCTTAGCAAAAAGCCCCGCCACCTTTCGGCAGCGGGGCTAGGGATGGGAGTGTATCAACACTTTCAGGCTATCATGATTCTGCTGCCCTTAGGGTAGCTTGAAGCCCCCCATGATGAAGGCGACGATGGCCAGGATGATACAATTGCGCCCGCACTACGAATCTGGCTGGGCGTTCCGCCGAGCCTTTGCAAACCCTCGATCCGTCTCGATAAAGCGCTGGAGCATCGGTACGATCAGTCGGATGGGCTCGGTAGCAGGCTGGCCGCTCTCGCGGCCAAGGATATCGGCATAAGTCTTGAGATCGCGATGCAGTGACGCTGGAAGCTCCAACGTTACTTTGACGGGCCTGTCGTCGGCGATCGGACCTAGTTTCAGCTTTGTCATTGCGTTGCTCCATAAGGCTCGAGCACGAGATCACGCGTGACGATGACACGTACCGGGAAACCCGGCCGGATAGTCAGCGTCGGCGAGACGGTTAGCTGCCTGCGGATGATCTGCTGGCCGGCGTCGTTTATCGTGTCCTGTGCTCCATCGCGGATTGCACGCAACAGCCGGTTCTCGTCGTCCATCGCCAACTCTGCGCCAGCGGCAAGCAACGTGGAGAGACCGGCGGCTTTGGCCAGATCCCACCAGTGATAATCGACCCCGTCCTCAAGCCCGGCATAGCCTTGCGCGTCGGCGCCCGGCTGACGTTCGAGAACAATGGAGCGGCCATTCGGAAAAATGAGCCGGTTCCACACAAGGAGTGCGCGGCGCTGGCCGAATTGGACGTTGTTGTCATACTGCCCGATGATCCGCGTGCCTTGGGGAACGAGCAGGGCTCGACCGGTCGGGCTGTCGTAAATGTTCTCCGTCACCTGCGCGGTGACCTGTCCGGGTAGATCGGATCTGATGCCAGTGATGAGGGCTGCCGGGATGACGGCGCCGGCCTGGAGAACGAAGGGCGATGCTGGCGGCATGACGCGGTCGCGCGCCACTGTACGTCTGTCAGCAGCGGCGTTGAGGAAAGCCAGTTGCTTGTCCTGTGCGGCCTGCTCGCCAAGCTGGCTTCCCAGGTCAGCGCCCGGAAAGCCCGACGCCGGTTCTCCCGTCCCGACCGTTGCGGCTGATCCTCCACGTGACTGGAAAAAGACGGTGCTCGTCCGTGCGGCTTCTTCCTCAGCGCGTCGGCGCTGTTCCGCCTCGTCCACAGCCGGTGCCATGATCGCGGGCGGCATTACGGGTTGCCCCCTGTTTTGGGCGTTGAGGATCGGCCGGCCAAGATCGCCCGGCAACGCCGGCCCGAGGATCGGGCCGGCATAGTCGCGCGGCAAGCCGGCGAGACCGTCGGCGGGTTGCCGATTGGCGGTCGAGTAGAGCTCCTGGTCGTCGGCGCCGGGCACGCGCGTCTGAAGCGCATAAACCAGTGCACCGCCGATGCCGAGTGAGGCGACGACGCCGACGCCGACGATGACCTTTGACGACAGGCGGGTGATCCGCGGCGGTTCGGCGCGAAGGCGCATCGGAGTCACGTTGTCCTTTTCGCTCATGACGACGGCCTTCCATCCGTGCGCACGATCCTGACGGTCTGCTGTCGATCTCCGCTGCCAAGACGCAACTCGGCCGCGCCGAACAGACGATCGACGATCAGGATGTGTTGGTAGATACGGCTATTTGCGATCTGGGCTTCGCCGTCCGGGCCGATGACCAGGAGCGGTGGCATCTCGCCCTGCACGATGCCGCGTGGAAACTCGACAAAGACGCGCCTGCCGTCGTCATAGACAGAGACCGGCTTCCATGGCGGACTGTCGCCTATGAGACCGTAGCGATAGTTGCGCGCCGCGACAGCCGGAATGAGGGGTGTTGTCGAAATGGCCTGGCGCTGTCCGGCTGGTTGCCTTGGATATGCCCAGGCGACCGCCGGCATATATGGCTTTTCTCCGGAACGCAGCTCGATCATGTAGGTACGCCGGTCCGTGGTGATGACGAGATTGGTCGAGATGTCGGCGCGCGTGGGCTTCACCAATACATGGACACGCCGGGTGATCCCGCTACCGCTCTCGGTGTCTCCGATGATCCAGCGAGCTGTGTCGCCGGCGGCGATTGGGCCTGCACCAGTCAGGGTCTCGCCGAGCTCGAGCGCGATGTTGGTGATCTGCCCGGGCGCGGCATAGACCTGATAGAGAGCGCCCTCACTCCAGGGGTAGATCTGGATGGCATTGTAATAGCCTTCGCGGCGCGGCTGGACGCGCGCGGCGGCATTGGCATTCTCGACGCGCGCTGTCGGGGTCAAGGCAGGGGTGCCGCCACGTGCAGGGGGCCAGGCTGGCGGAACATGAAGAGACTTCGGTCTGTCATCCGCCGTAGCCATGGGGATCGCAGGGAGGGGCGGCACGTCGGCGTCGTAGCTGATCACAGGCGGTTTGCTGGTGGCGCAGCCCGCAAGAATGGCGGAAAGCAAAAGGACTGGAGCTACGGATTTGCGAAGGGACAGGCTGCCGCTTCTGCGGATCGTCGGCCGGTTCATTGGCTCATCTCCTGTGACCAGTTGATGGCGTTGATGTAGATGCCGAGCGGATTGGCGCGGAGCCTTTCGGCATCGCGTGGCGGCTGGATCACGTTGGTCAGGATTGCAGTCCAGCGCTGGGTCGTGGAGAGCTTCCCGCTCTCGTAGTGGCGCTCGGTCCAGGCGACACGAAACGAGTTCGGCGAGGCGCGGATCACCGAGGAGACCTCGACCGCGATCTGTTGCTTGCCGACCTTGATGAATGGATCATTGGTGCGAGCGTAGTCGTTGAGCGCCGCAGCGCCGCGATCCGTGGTCCAGTCATAGGCACGCAGCCAGTTCTGGCGGACGATGATGGGGTCAGCCGGGATCGAGCGGACCTGTTCGATGAAGCGGGCAAGATGCCATGCGATCTGCGGATCGGTAGGCCGATAGTCGGCGCTTGCTGGTACAACAGCTTGCGCCTGACCGAGATTGTCGACTTGCACGATCCAGGGCACGACGGTGCCGCGCGTCGACTGCCAGACGAGCGCCGCGGCGAATGCGCCAGAAAGGATCAGCGATCCAAACGCCATGTAGCGCCAGTTCTTGGCCTGAACGCGGGCCGAGCCGATGCGCTCGTCCCAGATCTGCGCGGCCTTTTGATAGGGGGTCTCTGGTTGAGGTGTCTTGCCGTAATGCGCGGCGGGTCGCCTGAAGATGTTCATGAACGATCACTTGTCTGAAGGTTGACGGAAGAGGCGGAGGCATTGCTGTCGCCGGAGCGAACGGCGTGGGCGGTTGTCTGGACGGCATGGCCCATGTGGCCGGACCGGGGCATGCGCTGCGCCCAGCTGGGCGCAGCGCTGGAAGGCTGGATGGTGGATGCGGGTGCAGTTTCAGCGACGCCTCCGACCGAGCCCATGGTCGAGGAGCCGCCGGTCGAGCTGAAGCCGGCCTTGACGCCGTCGGCGAAGCTTGACTTGACGCTAGCGGCAGCCCTGCGAAGCGGCGATGTTGCTGCATTGCCGGCGGCATGTGCAACGCCCCCTAGCCCGGAGGCGCCGCCGCCCGCGCCGGACTGACCGAGGGAGGCGAGCGAATAGGCAGATGACGCCGCGCCAGAAGCGAGCGCACCGCCACGGACGGCTGCCGCGCCAGCCGAGAGGGCGGCAGCGCCGCCCTTCGCCGCAAGACCAGCAGCACCAGCAGCGGCCAGCGTCATACCACCTGCGGCAAGACCCGTGCCCACCGCCGCTCCGGCGCCAAGCTGGGGCCCACCGCTGACAAGCCCCGACGCGATGCCGGGACCGAAGATCCCGAGACCCAGCAGCGAGAGGGCAGCGAGCACGACAGCCATCGCATCGTCGATGCTCGGGGTCTGGCCGCCGAAACCTTGCGTGAACTGGCTGAACAATGTCGAGCCGATGCCGATGATCACGGCGAGCACCAGCACCTTGATGCCAGAGGAGACAACGTTTCCAAGCACACGCTCGGCCATGAACGCGGTCTTGCCGAACAGGCCGAAGGGGATCAGCACGAAGCCGGCCAGTGTGGTCAGCTTGAACTCGATCAGTGTGACGAAGAGCTGGATTGCCAGAATGAAGAAGGCGAGGATGACCAGCGCCCATGCGAAGAGCAGGCAGGCGATCTGAATGAAGTTCTCGAAGAAGGCCACCCATCCCATCAAGTCGGAGATGGACTCAAGCAACGGCCGGGCGGCATCCAGGCCGGTTTGTGCCACCTTGCCGGGACGCATCAGGTCCGCTGTCGAAAATCCTGTACCGGAGCCCTTGAGGCCGAGGCCCGCGAAACTGTCGAAGACGATGTTTGCGAGATTGTTCCAGTTAGAGATGAGATAGGCGAAGACGCCGACAAACAGTGTCTTCTTGATCAGCCGCGCGATGATGTCGTCGTCAGCGCCCCAGCTCCAGAACAGAGCTGCCAGCGTCACGTCAATGACGATCAGCGTGGTGGCGATGAAGGCGACTTCTCCCCCCAGCAGGCCAAACCCACTGTCGATGTAGCGGGCGAAGACTCCGAGAAAGTTGTCGATGACGCCGGCGCCTCCCATGCTTCACCGCCCTTCCTGAATTCGCGGCGCAGGAGGCACGGGCGTGCGACCAAGGAATCGGTCGCGGGTTTCTGCCCAAACGCGCAGGCATTCGACGTCTTCAGCCGCCTTCAGTCCAAGCTGCTGGCACCGGCGCTGTCTCTCGTGCAGTTGATCGGCCTCAGGCCGCAGATCCAGTGCCGGCCCCGCTACCGGCACTGCTTCTTTCCGGGTCAATTCGATGGCTGTCGCCGTGATGGCGACAGCGACGAACACGACTGCGCCGAGGCGCGCCAGCATCTTGCCGTCCATGATGTTCTCCTCTGGCTGTCAGTTGCCATTGTTGAACATGCGGGCATTGCCGGGCTGATAGCCGGAACCCGGGGTCAGGAAGCGGCGGCGCTGCTCGCGGCCCTGTTCGGCAGCAGCTGCACGTTCGGCGTCGGTCAGTGCTTGCGCCCGGCCATTGGCAGCGATGACAGCGGTGAGGTCGGCGAGTTGCTGAGCCTGGAGCGCCAGTAGCTGGTTACCGGCTTGTGTTGCCTGAAGTGCGCCGGCCGCATTCTGGCTCTGGCCGATCAGCGCCGACATCTGGGCGCGATTGGTCTCGATGTTTTCGACGGCGCCTGCCTGCACTCGCATGGCGTCCTGCAAGCCGCCCACGGTGTTTTTCCAGCGTGTCCGCGCGTTGGCGACGAGCTCTTGATCGGAGGCCGACAAGGACACGCTGCCATATTTCTGTTCGAACATCTGGTCGATCTGCTGCACGTCGAAGGCGATGTTCTGCGCCTGGCTGAGAAGCTGCTGTGTCTTCTCGACCGACTGCTGAAGCTGCTGGAGAGACGAGTATGGCAGGCTCGCCAGGTTCCTCGCCTGGTTGATGAGCATCTGCGCTTCATTCTGCAGACTTTTGATCTGGTTGTTGATCTGCTCAAGCGTGCGGGCAGCGGTGAGCACGTTCTGTGCGTAGTTGGTCGGATCGTAGACAATCCGACCGAAGAAGGCATGCGCTGGGCTCGTCGGCGCGGGCGAAAGCACGCCGGTCACAGAAAGAACCGTTGCCGCAATCAAGGCAGCGCGAAGGGTCGAGGGGCGGGTGGTCATGGCGTGGGCTCCTTCTCAGATTGGGGGACGAGATTGGTGAGGTTGGGGATGAGGTCGACCGCCCAATCGACGCCGCGGGTGCGCAGCCAGGCGGCGAGAAAGCCGTTGCGGCCATTTTCACCGAGGATCTGCGCAATCAGCGTCTGGTCGGTTTTTGAGGATGCGGCGCAAAGCGCGCGAGCGACCTCAGAAAGGCCGAGTTCAAAGAGCCGGTTGCCGCGCCGAGACTGGCAATAGTAGTCGCGCTTTGGCGTGGCGCGCGCCAGGATCTCGATCTGGCGATCGTTGAGGCCGAAACGACGGTAGATTGCGGTGATTTGCGGTTCGATTGCGCGTTCGTTTGGCAGCAGGAGCCGGGTCGGGCAGCTCTCGATGATAGCGGGCGCGATCGCGGAGCGGTCGATATCGGACAGCGATTGCGTGGCGAAAACGACGCTGGCGTTCTTTTTGCGCAACGTCTTCAGCCACTCCCGGATCTGGCCGGAGAAGCCGTCGTCGTCGAGTGCGAGCCAACCCTCGTCGATGATGATGAGCGTAGGCGACCCGTCGAGCCGGTCCTCGATGCGGTGAAAGAGATAAGAAAGCACCGCAGGCGCGGCAGCTGTACCAACCAGTCCTTCGGTTTCGAAGGCTTGGATAGCGGTCTCGCCGATCCGCTCGAACTCGGCGTCGAGTAGCCGGCCATAAGGACCTCCGACGCAGTAGGGGCGTAATGCCTGTTTCAGATCATTCGACTGGAGCAGGACGTTGAGGCCGGTGAGCGTGCGCTCGTGGGCCGGAGCACTGGCGAGAGAGGTCAGTGCCGACCACAGATGCTCCTTGATCTCTGGCGTGATCGTGACGCTCTCACGCACCAGGATCGAGACAATCCAGTCAGCTGCCCAGGCACGCTCCGGTACGTGATGGATGCGCGCGAGTGGCTGGAGTTGGACCGGCTCGCCGGCATCACCAGTCAGGTCGCCACCAAGATCGTGCCAGTCGCCGCCCATGGCGAGCGTAGCGGCGCGGATCGAGCCGCCGAAATCGAAGGCGAAGACCTGCGAATGGCGATAGCGGCGGAACTGCAGCGCCATCAGGGCGAGCAGCACTGATTTGCCAGCACCTGTTGGGCCTACGATCAGCGTGTGACCGACATCGCCGACATGAAGGCAAAAACGGAACGGGGTTGAGCCTTCAGTCTTGCCGAATAGCAGAGGGGGCGCTGCGAAATGCTCATCTTCTTGTGGTCCTGCCCACACAGCCGAAAGTGGGATCATGTGGGCTAGATTGACCGTGGAGAGCGGCGGTTGCCGCACATTGGCGTAGACGTGACCGGGCAACGAACCTAGCCAGGCATCGACGGCATTTATGGTCTCGGGCGTGCATGTGAAGTCGCGGCCCTGGATGACCTTTTCGGCGAGCCTCAGCTTTTCGTCGGCGACACGCGGATCGGCATCCCAGACGGTGAGCGTCGCAGTGACATAAGCCTGTCCGGCATAGTCGGCGCCCAGTTCCTGCAGGGCGAGATCGGCGTCGGCAGCCTTGTTGGCCGCGTCTGTGTCGACCAAAGCAGCAGCCTCGTTGGTCATCACCTCCTTGAGGATTGCTGCGATCGACTTGCGCTTGGCGAACCATTGCCGCCTGATCTTGGTCAGCAGCTTCGTCGCGTCAGCCTTGTCGAGGAGGATTGCGCGGGTCGACCAACGATAGGGGAATGCGAGACGATTGAGCTCGTCGAGGATTCCAGGCGTGGTCGCGGTCGGAAAGCCGACGATGGTGAGAATACGAAGATGTTGGTCGCCAAGACGTGGCTCGAGCCCGCCAGCGAGGGGCCGGTCCGCGAGCAGCGCGTCAAGATGCATCGGCGTCTCGGGAACGCGCACTCGATGACGTTCGGTCGAAATGCAGGCATGGAGATAAGACAGAGTCTCGACATCGTCGAGCCATGCGCAATCCGGCATGAAACCTTCGACGAGTTGCAGCACCCGGTCGGTGCGGTCGATGAAGCCGACGACGATCTCGTGCGGATCGACGCCGCTTTCGGCTTTGCCTTCATAGAGCCAGCTTTCCGCGCGCGCGGTGTCCTCGGCTGGGGGCAGATAAGTGAAGGTCAGGAAATAGCTGGACTCGTAGTGGGCTCCGGCCTCTTCGAAGCCGGCCTTGCGTTCGGCGTCGACCAGGGCGGAAGCGGCGTCTGCGAATGTGCTTTCCGGGTAGGCGGCGGCTGCATGACGCTGCGCTTCGACGAAGATCGCCCAACCCGAGCCAAGGCGCCGGAAAGCGTTGTTGAGACGGCTGGAGATGGCGACCAATTCGGCTGCAACAGAGCTGTCGAGATCCGGGCCGCGGAATCGGGCGCTGCGCTGGAGACTGCCGTCCTTGTTGAGGACAACGCCCTCGCGCACGAGCGCTGCCCAAGGCAAGAAGTCCGAGAGGCGGGCATTTCGGTTTCGATATTCGGCGAGGTTCATCATGGCAATTACCTCACGCCCTGAGGTGGCCGGGGATGCGCAGATGCCTGCGCACAACCTCGGCGAACATTGGATCGCGCTTGGCCGCCCAGACGGCAGCAAGGTGTCCGATCATCCCCAGCGCGATCCCGACGATCCAGAGCCGCAGGCCGAGCCCGAGGGCCGTGGCCAACGTGCCGTTCAGGATGGCGATTGAGCGGGGGGCGCCACCGAGCAGAATGTTCTCTGTAAGCGCCCGATGTACGGGTGCGCTGAACCCTGGGACTGGTTCCTCCATCAGACGAGCGCTCCGCCGCCGAAGCTAAAGAAGCTGAGGAAGAAGCTTGATGCGGCGAAGGCGATCGACAGGCCGAAGACGATCTGGATCAGTCGCCGGAAGCCGCCCGAGGTGTCGCCGAACGCGAGTGTTAGTCCGGTCACGATGATGATGATTACGGCGATGATCTTGGCGACCGGTCCTTCGATCGACTGCAGGATCTGCTGCAGCGGCTGTTCCCAGGGCATGGACGAGCCTGCGGCGTGTGCGGCAGGGGCAATCGCAAGTGCAAGGGCGGCGACCGAGCAGAATGCCGCGATACGGCGTCCGACTTGGGAAAAGGGTGGGTTCATCAGGAGGTTCCTTCGTTGTTGGAGGTGATGGGGGCGATGCGGTAGTCGCCACCGGGGCCGAGCCCTTCGACGCGAGCGAGTTCGGCCAGTCGCCTGGCGGAACCGCGCCCGGACAAGACCGCGACGAGATCGATGGTTTCCGCGATCAATGCGCGCGGGACGGTGACGACGGCTTCCTGAATGAGCTGCTCGAGGCGCCGCAGGGCGCCGATGCCCGTGCCGGCATGGATCGTGCCGATGCCGCCGGGATGGCCGGTGCCCCAGGCTTTGAGGAGATCGAGCGCTTCGGAGCCGCGCACCTCGCCCACGGGAATGCGGTCGGGGCGCAAGCGAAGCGACGATCGAACGAGATCGGAGAGGGAGATGACGCCTTCTTTGGTACGAAGAGCTACGAGATTGGGCGCGGCGCATTGCAGCTCGCGCGTGTCCTCGATCAGGACGACGCGATCTGAGGTCTTGGCGACTTCCGCAAGAAGAGCATTGGTGAGCGTGGTCTTGCCGGTCGACGTGCCACCAGCGACGAGAATGTTGGCGCGCGCCGCAACAGCCTGACGAAGCGCAGTTGCCTGCTGCGCGGTCATGACGTCGGCTGCGACGTAGTCGTCGAGGGTGAAGACGGCGACAGCCGGCTTTCGGATCGCAAAGGCGGGTGCTGCGACGACGGGCGGCAGTAGCCCTTCGAACCTCTCTCCCATTTCGGGAAGCTCGGCCGAAACACGCGGATTGCCGGGATGCACTTCGGCGCCGACATGGTGGGCGACGAGGCGAATGATGCGTTCGCCATCCGCGGCCAGGAGCGTGCAACCTGTATCTTCAAGCCCGCCGGCGAGGCGATCGATCCAGAGCCGCCCATCGGGGTTCAGCATCACCTCGACGATGGACGGATCTTCCAGGAATCCGGCGATCGCGGGGCCCAGTGCGGTGCGCAGCATGCGCGCACCGCGCGAGAATGCTTCGGAATGTTGTTGAGAGATCGCCACGTAATCCCCGTTCTCGTTTGGGTGGCGCGCCGCGCGACCCTGATCGGGGATGATTAAGAGAGCCAGAAATCAGGCAGGTTCAACAGGATTCAGGGGGCGTAGTAGAGTAGCGTAAAAATACAGGCGAATGGCGGGGAGCTACGTCTTATGACCAGGCATTTGGTGATCGATACCAGCATGATGCGATCTCATGACTTGCGGAAGCATCTGTCGGAAACAGAAACGACATTGCTGTTTTGGCGGATGGCACATGGGTCGCGGCCTATGAGGGAACGCTCGTCCGTCGCCTGCTCGCGGCGTATTACCATGTGCTGCCGAGCCGCCTAAGATGCGAAGAACTCACATCGCAACGACACCGAGATGCCGTATCGGCTTGGCTCCGGAAACCGCCTCCGCTGCGCGTACAATGCCCTGCGCGTCGATGCCATAGTGCCGGTAAAGATCAGCAATCGTGCCTGTCTGGCCGAAATGCTCGACGCCGAGCGGCCGAATGCGGTGGCCATGGACAGACCCGATCCACGCCAGCGTGGCCGGATGACCATCGACCACTGTGATCAGCCTGCAGTGGGGCGGTATCTCCTCGAGCAGGCGCTCGATATGGCTTCTGGCGTGGATCAGGCCGCGTTCGCGTGCCCGCTGGGCCGCAGTCCATCCGGCGTTGAGCCGGTCGGCTGAGGTAATGGCGAGCAGGCCGACGTCTCGCCTGTCTTCCCCCATCAGCCCGACCGCCTCGATCGCTTCGGGAGCGACAGCACCCGTATAGACGACCACCACCTCTGCATTGGGGCCGGGCTTGCGCATCCAGTAGCCGCCGTTGACGATCTCTTCCGAAAGTCTGGGACCGATCTGGCGGTTCACCTGGTCGATGGAGCGGGTGGAAAGCCTGAGGTAGACCGAACCGCCGACGGCATCCCTGAGCCAGGTTGCCTCGTCCGGCTCGGCCTCGCCGGAGCGTTGGATATAGTCGAAGGAGAAGCGCAGTATGGTCGCCAGTTCGTCTACAAAAGCTGGCTCGAAGGTCGCCAACCCGTCCTGCGCCATGCCGATCAGTGGGGTCGCTATCGACTGGTGCGCGCCGCCTTCCGGCGCAAGCGTGACCCCGGAAGGTGTCGCGGCGACTATGAAGCGGGCGTCCTGGTAGCAGGCATAGTTCAACGCATCGAGACCGCGTTCGATGAACGGGTCGTAGAGGGTTCCGACCGGCAACAGGCGCTCGCCGAAGATCGAATGCGAAAGACCCAGCGCCGACAACATGATGAACAGATTCATCTCGGCAATGCCGAGTTCGATGTGCTGGCCCTTGGGCGAGAATTCCCAGTTGAAGGTCGACGGGATGCGTTCCTTACGAAATAGGTCGGCCATCTCGTTACGCGCGAACAGGCCGCGGCGGTTGACCCACGCGCCGAGATTGGTCGACACCGTGACGTCAGGTGAGGTTGTGACTATGCGCCTTGCGAACTCGCTGTCCTGTTTGCCGATCTCGTGCATGAGCAGGCCAAAACCCTGCTGCGTGGACATCTGCGGCTGGACGGGCGTCTGCAGCGCCTCGGGCACGTCGATATGCGCCGACGCATACCGCCTCCGGCCCTTGGCGATGAAAGGCGCCTTGCCAACAAAATCGGCTACCTGCGCCGCCGGCTGGACGAGGCCTTCGAAGGGCTCCCATTCGTGGCCAGGCCGCACGCCGTGCGCGGCGCGCAGGCTGTCGACTTGCGCCGGGGTCATGAGGCCGGCGTGATTGTCCTTGTGGCCGGCGAGCGGAAGACCGAACCCCTTGATCGTATAAGCGATGAAACAGACGGGGCGGTCATGCGTGCGCGCCTTTTCGAATGCTTCGATCAGCGTCGGCAGATCGTGGCCGCCGAGATTGGTCATCAGTTGCGACAGTTCCGCGTCACTCCGGCTCTCGATCAGCCGGGAAACCGCACCTTGGTCACCCATATCGTCGAGCAGCCGCTTCCTCCAGCTAGCACCGCCTTGGAACGTCAGGGCCGAATAGAGCTGGTTCGGGCAGCGGTCGATCCATTGGCGAAGGGCTTCGCCCCCTGGTTCGGAAAAAGCCTGCTCCTGCAACCGTCCGTATTTGAGCAGAACGACATCCCAACCGAAGTTTTGAAACAGGGATTCGAACCGTTCCCACAAGCCCTCGCGCACGACCGCATCGAGGCTTTGTCTGTTGTAGTCGACGATCCACCAGGTGTTACGCAGGCCGTGCTTCCACCCTTCCAGAAGCGCCTCGAAGATGTTGCCTTCGTCCATCTCGGCGTCGCCGATTAGCGCGATCATCTTTCCGTCGGACAGCTGCTTGGCCATCCCTTTGGTGTGGAGATAGTCTTGGACCAGCGAGGCAAACAGTGTCTGCGCAACGCCGAGGCCGACCGAACCGGTCGAGAAATCGACGTCGTCCACATCCTTGGTGCGGGACGGATAGGATTGTGCGCCCTTGTAGCCACGAAAATTCTGCAACTTTTCCAAGGTCTGGTTGCCAAACAGATACTGGATCGCGTGGAATACCGGACTCGCATGCGGCTTGACTGCCACCCTGTCCTCGGGCCGGAGGATTTCGAAATAAAGCGCCGTCATGATCGTCGCCAGGGACGCCGACGACGACTGGTGGCCGCCAACTTTAAGCCCATCTTCGTTGGGACGGATATGGTTGGCATTGTGGATCATCCAGGTGGCGAGCCACAGTACTTTTTTCTCCAGTGCTGCCAGCAACTCCAGTCGATCTTTTTCCACGAAATCCTCCCTCGAATTTGTGATGACCATAACTGGATGATCGCAGCGATTTCAGGCAATTTTGACTGCGATGAGCGGAAGGATTGGCTGGCTCTGCGAATAGTATCCGGATATGTGATAAATTATGGCGAAACCAATCATCGATGCTATCGACCGCAAAATCCTGACAATCCTGCAATCCGACGCGCATGCGACGAGCGACGAGATTAGCCGGGAAGTCGGGCTCTCTCCGTCGCCCTGCGCCCGCCGGGTTCGGAACCTGGAAGAGACGGGTGTGATCAAAAGTTACGTGGCCGTTGTCGACCAAGTGAAGGTCGGCCTGCCTATCAGCGTCTTCGCCTCGATCAAGCTGGAGCGGCAGCGGGAGGAAGAACTTGACCGGTTCGCCAGCGCCGTTCAGCGCTGGCCGGAGATCGTCGAATGCTACCTGATGACAGGTCAGCGCGATTACCTGCTTCGGATCGTCGTGAAGGACCTCGAGGCTTACGAAGCATTCCTCAAGCGAACGCTCACCCGGCTCGAAGGCGTTGCCTCGATTGAATCGAGCTTTGCGTTGGGGCAGGTGAAGCACGCGCAGCCGCTGCCGATCGAATAGCCGCCACAAGACCATTCAAGCGAACGCCCGCTCCAGCATTGCGCTTCCTGCCTTCTATCAAGTCGAGCACGGTGCGGGCGGCGTCGGGTACATTGGTGCCTGGCCCGGACATTGCCGAGACGCGACCGATACTCGCTGGATTCTCTCCGCGAAATCCGAGTGCGCTTCAACCATCGTGGTCGCTCCTAAAGGTCGCCTTCGGTCGAGTGATGCTGATCAACATCATCTGGAATCTCTCGCAGAAAACTCTGGCCCTTCTGCAGTCGCTTGCCGAGCGTTTCGACGAAGCCTTCGAAACGCTCTCGTCCCTTGGCCTGAGCCGCAGCTTGCGCCTCAGGCGGCAGTGGTGGGGTAATCGAAAGCCAGAAGCGCACGAAGAGGGCGAGGGTTTCCGCGGTCACGCCAAGATCGCGTTCCATCCGCTGGATTTGCCTGGACAGTCGGTCGAGTCGACGTGCGAAGGCTGCTTCGCGCGCATCGGCGTGATCAGGCGACAGGAAAGAACTGACAGCCGCCTCTACGATGGCCGACCTAGGCAATTTCTTGCGATCGGCAAGCTCGTTGATGCGCCCGATGAGCTCCACCGGCAGGGTGAGATTGAGCCGGTCACGCATGCCCTAGAGCTCCATGCCGTCGCCTGGGTCGAGTGCGACCTGGCGTGCGATGCCGCTCATCTGACGGCGCAGCGCCTGACGACGCCGAGCGGCGTCCTCCGGCTCGTCGTCGAGGATATGCGCGAACTCCTGAGCAGGCGTATGATCCGTGGTTTCCTTTGCGATGGCCACGTGTTCGGGGAGCTCCGGTTCGCGGCGCAGCCCCGCATTGGCGCTGTCTGGGACTTTAGCGGTTGCTGATGCGGGATCGGGATCCTGCGGCAGGACTGTCGACCAGTTGTCGCTTCGGCTGGTCCTGTCCAATTCGGATGGATCCGGCGGCTCCATGACGCGTTCGCGGAAGCGCACATCCTCATAGTAGCGCGCCTTTATTGCCCGGATCGGCGGCGTGCCGGCGATCATGACGATTTCGTCGGATGGTGGAAGTTGCATGACCTCGCCTGGGGTGAGGAGGGGGCGAGCTGTCTCCGAACGCGAGACCATCAGGTGCCCTAGCCATGGCGAGAGCCTGTGGCCGGCATAGTTCTTCATCGCCTTCATTTCGGTGGCTGTGCCGAGAGCATCGGACACGCGTTTGGCGGTCCGCTCGTCATTGGTCGCGAAACTCACGCGCACATGGCAATTGTCGAGGATCGAGTTGTTGGCGCCGTAGGCCTTTTCGATCTGGTTCAGCGACTGAGCGATGAGAAAGCTCTTGATGCCGTAGCCGGCCATGAAGGCAAGCGCGGACTCAAAGAAATCGAGGCGGCCGAGAGCTGGGAACTCGTCGAGCATCATCAGGACGCGATGCTTGCGTTTCGTGGCGTGCAGGTCCTCGGTGAGCCGTCGGCCGATCTGGTTGAGGACGAGGCGGATCAGTGGCTTTGTTCGGGAGATGTCCGAAGGCGGGACGACCATGTAGAGCGTCGTCGCCTTTGCCTCGGCTGTGAAATCCGCGATGCGCCAGTCGCAACGGCCAGTCACTTCCGCGATGACCGGATCGCGATAGAGGCCGAGGAAGGACATGGCAGTAGAGAGCACGCCGGATCGTTCGTTGTCGGATTTGTTGAGGAGCTCGCGCGCCGTCGACGCGACAACCGGATGCGGGCCGGCCTCGCCGAGATGCTTCGTCGTCATCATCGCTGCTAGCGTTGCTTCGATCGGGCGGCGTGGATCGGAGAGAAAGGCGGCGACGCCGGCAAGGGTTTTATCTTCCTCGGCATAGAGGACATGCAGGATCGCGCCGACCAGAAGGGAGTGGCTGGTCTTTTCCCAGTGATTGCGTTTATCGAGCGAACCTTCCGGGTCGACCAGAATATCGGCAACGTTCTGCACGTCGCGCACCTCCCAATCGCCTCGCCGAACCTCGAGCAGGGGATTGTAGGCGGCTGATTTCGGATTGGTTGGATCGAAGAGCAGGACGCGACCATGCCTGTTTCGGAAGCCGGCTGTGAGTTGCCAGTTTTCGCCCTTGATGTCGTGAACGATTGCCGAGCCCGGCCAGGTCAGGAGCGTAGGCACCACAAGGCCGACGCCCTTGCCGGAACGTGTCGGCGCAAAGCACAGCACATGCTCGGGCCCGTCATGGCGCAGATAGTCGTGATCGAGCCGGCCAAGCACGACGCCGTCTGATCCGAGAAGCCCTGCGGCCTCCACCTCCGTCCTTTGGGCCCATCTGGCAGAGCCGTAGGTCTGGGCGTTCTTGGCCTCGCGAGCGCGCCAGACCGACATGCCGATGGCGACGGCGATCGCGATGAAGCCGCCTGAGGCCGCAATGAAGGCGGCCCTGTTGAAGATCTCGGGTGCGTAGGCTTCGAAGAAGTACCACCACCAGAAGAAGGCGGGCGGATAGTAGATCGGCACATCGCCAACACTGAACCAGGGCGTGCCTAGCTGCGCCTGATACCCAAGCTGCCAGGCAACATATTGGGTTGCGGCCCAGGTCGTGACGATCACGATCAGGAAGACCACCGTGATCTGGCCCCAGAGGATTTTGGTCGCTGACATGCGTGATCCCTTCCGTCGTTGTCAGAGGCCGAGGTCGCGCTTGCGTCCGACCGCGAGTTCTATGCCGCCGCTGACCTTGGTCATGCCGGCGACATGCTTGCCGAGATTGCTGTCGAGGCCGCGCGACCAGGGCACGAGCTGGAAGCCGAGACCGCTATCAATCATGGCGAAGCGGCCGGACGAGAGAGCAAGGCGCTGGCGCACGACGCCCGCGACGTGCTGTCCCGCTACCGTCTTCACATGCGGCAAGCCTGTCTCGGCAGAAAGCTTCTCGCCGACGGCCTCGAGCTCGCGGCGGCGAAGCGTGGCGAGGAGATCGCGTTGCATGATGATGCGCGGGCCGTCGCGCCGCGCGAACCCTTGATCGGCGAGATGTTCGGCACGCGCCTGCATGGCCTCGCGTACTTCGCGGCCAAAACCGGCCTGCGACAGCGGCATGGCATCGCGCTCGACAAGGCGATGATCAATCCAGGTGGCACCGGGTGCTGTGACCTGCGCTTGAAGGTCGAGATCGGACCGCATCGCAAGCACCAATGTCGGGCGTTGGTCGTGCGTGCCACTGAAGTGACGGACTTCAACAATGCCGCCATTTGCGGGAGCCAGATCGAAGGCTTCGACGCCCCGGAGGCGGACATGGTGAGCACGACCGTCGACCCCATCGATGACGGCGTAGGCCTCGCCGGTCAGCTCGTCGTGAAGGCCGCGATCGACAAGGCGCCCAATGATCGGCGAGCCGGAGGTTCCGCCGTCGACCGCATAATCGCCGACGCCGCGATCCTGGCCGCGCTCGGTGAAGGCGCGGTGCATCGTCTTTATGATATCGCCGCGCATACCGAGATCGCGCAGAGTGCGTTCGGCTTCGAGACCAACGACCCATTCTCCAGAATTGCCCTGGATGGCGAGCCCTAACTTCTCGATATGCTGGAGCCGGCCGACCATGAGGCGCCGGAGCTCCGGATCAGCTGGGGCGGAACGGTCTGGCCTGAGATCGACGTAGCCGGTCTCATCGGCTGCGCGCTGGATCTCTCGGTCGATCCGCGTCCAACGCTCGGCGGTGATTTCCTTTTCAAGTGCGCTGTGGATTTCGTGCTCCGGCTTCGGGCCGAGCTCCATATTGACGAGGTCGTCGGCACGGGAGCGCAGCCCGCGGCTGATATAGTCGCGAGAGACGACGAGGTCGGCGCCGACCTCGTCGACGCCGCGCACGAGCAGATGCACATGCGGGTTGTCCGTGTTCCAGTGGTCGACGGCGATCCAGTCGAGGCGCGTACCAAGATCTGCTTCCATGTGGCGCGCCAGATCTCGGGTGAAGGCCTTGAGGTCGGTCATCTCGGCTGCGTCCTCCGGCGAGATGATGAAGCGGAAATGATGCCGGTCTCCCTTGCAGCGATCGGCGAAGGCGAGATCGTCGGCACGGTCGGTATCGGCGTCGAACATCACGCCTTTCTCGCCATCTCGGCTGACTCCCTCACGCTTGAGATACGAGACATGAGCGGAGAGCGGTGCTGAACGGAATGCCCGCCCCTGATGGCGGGCGATACGCGCCTTGATGACGACGCGGCGATGCGAGGAAAAGATGCGGGAGCGTCCGAAGACATTGCGCCCGCGTCCGAAGGTCGAGTGGCCGAGCCGGCGGCCCGGCTTGCCCGATGGAGCGCTGCCGGAGGTGTGGCCGGCGCGCTTGGCCGCGGCGAGGACCTGATTGACGAAGCCCTTGGCCTTCGGCGCCTTCGTCGAACGAATGCGGCCTGGTTGGATGCGGAAGTCGCTGTCACCCTCTCTCATGACTGTGCCCGCGGTTGTGATCGGAGGCAGGTGGTGCATGTGGAAGCGTTGAAAACATTGGAATAATTCGGGCAGTATGCCCGCGACCGGCCGGCATGCACCGGAAAACGCAAGCCATGCCAATGGCTTAACGCGTTTCGGGCATGCGCTTTTATCTCGCCGTCCTCTGTCGTTTCTCCAGCACCAACGCCGTACCTTGCCCCGCGCTGCCGGATGCCCGCTACACACCGCCATTCTGCGACGACAGTCAAAACGGGTCTCCCATTCCGGTGCGCGCGGCGAAGAGGCCGTTCGGGCGCGGCTTGATGGCAATAGCATCGGGCATAACGGAGCGCTCCGCGGCTGCACTATTCTCGCGGTCAAACGGCGTCGGCTCAGTGCCGGCGGCGGCACGAACGAATAGTGGCGAGCGGTGCCACGTCAGCGTTTCCGCACCGCCAGATGCCACCGGCGTCGACGCCGAGCCCGCGAGCGGACCGGTGCCGATCAGAGGGGAAAGCGTTGCGACATAGGCAATGGTTTCGGCCGGCAAAGGGTCTCCGGTGAGATAGGCTTCGTAGCGTGCCGGGCCCGCATTATATGCGGCGAGGAAACCTGGCGATCCGAAGCGATCGTGCATCTCACGCAGATAGGCGGCGCCCGCCAGGATGTTGTCGCCCGGATCGAACGGGTCCTGCCCAAGAAGCCATCGAGCGCGTAGCTCGTCCCAGGTCCCAGGCATGATCTGCATCAGGCCACGCGCGCCGGCGCGGGACACGGCGCGCTCGTCGCCAGCGCTTTCCTTGCCTATGACGGCGCGTATCCAGGTAGCCGGAACTGCGAAGCGTCGAGAAGCTTCGGCGATGTGGGCGGCATAAGGGTCAGTGGGTACCGCGTTGGCTTGCGCGATGCACGGGCCCACCGAGCAGGCCGACATAAGGAGGCCGGAAAGAAGACGAAGCGCGAACCGGCGAACCGGATGTCGCTGTCCGGCGACCGATCGGCTGCGCGTTGGGCGCAGCCGAAAAGCGATAGAACCGTTGCGGCAGGGCATGACTCAAGCCCTCTCGCTGCGATCGCGTGGACGGCTCCAGTGCAACGACCATGCGGTTGCGTCTTCACTATTCCGGAAGAGGCGTGCGCGGATCGGTTCTTGGAAGGTCGGGTCGTCGAACTGCAACGAGACATACTCCCCTGCCTTCTCGCTGGTACGTGTCCAGCCTGCGCCGACCTCCGGTCCGTCATCGGTGCCGCGCAGCACGCGATAGTCGGGTGTGTTGTCACCGTCGCCTGGTTCGCTCGGAACGATGGTGAGTTCGAGGTCGAGCGTGAATGTGTGGATGCGGCCTGAGAAGATGCCTCCTTCGCGCGTGAACAGTCCGATCTGTGGCATGGATAATTTCCCTTGCTGGTTCGGCGGTGGTGGGGGTGGCGGCGGAACGTACGCCGCCGCTGGCGCGCTCACCGCGTTGACGCGCGCCATTCGAAGCGGCCGTCACCTTCCTCGTCGGTCCAAAGAGGGATGGCGCGGCCGATGATGCGGTCGATGGAAATCGGGCCGAAGTAGCGACCGTCGAGGCTGTCGCGGGCCTCCCAGTTCATGAGGAAGATTTCGCCGGTAGCGATGCGCAGGCATCCGCGCCAGGCCGGCAGTGGACGGCCTGCGCGATCATGCTCGAGTGCTGTGCCAGCCTCGATGCCGTCGACGGTTATGAGGACTTTCGAACGGCAAACGGTCTGCCCGGAGACCGCGCGAACACGCTTGAGCAACGGCACGCCTTTCGGCAGATAGCCGCGCGCGGCGAGGAAGGTCGCGAGCGGCTCCGGCGCATCGACGGCGACAACGTCCATGACTTCGAGGGGGGCGTTGAGATCGACCGAGTATAGGCCGATCGGTGCGCTGGCCGAAACGTTCCAGATCAGCCTGATCGGCATCGGCGCGAGCGCCGGATAGCCGACGCTTGCCGTCGCGAGTGCGGTCGTGAGGAGGATACCGAGACGGCTCATGGCTTCACCCTCAAGCGTTGAAGGAAGCCCCGATGCTGGTCGAGCGTGTACGCCCGCGGCTCTAGGCCGGCAGTCATTCGGTTATGGATGTGTCGCCAGTGATCGGGCGATACGGCTTCGGGATCGATGCCGAGACGTTCGATTGCATCTATGACCTGAAGCACGCGCTCGACCTTGGGCCAGCTATCGACCTTGAGCAGGATGTCGCCGCCCGGACGCACGAATGGCAGCGTCTGATAGGCTTCGCCGCGTGCGACCGCCCGAACAATATCGATCCTTGAGATCACTGTGCCGAAGTCATTGGAAGCCCAACGGATTAAGGCGAAGATCGTACCGGGCTGGAAGAAGAGGAGCCGACGGCGGCGATCGATACGTTGTTCGTGCGCTACCTGACCGAAGCGGATCCAGTACTCGATCTTCTTCTCGACAAAAGTCAGCTCTACATGGGTGAAGAGCGCGACGTTCATGACGCGCCCTCCACCAGCGTGGAGTGGTCGTCCTCATCCTTGCGACAGCAGGGGAGCGTTAGAAAGATTCTGAAAGAATCTGGGTTAGTGACGTTACGCCGACCGCAAGGCACTGAAAGACGGCGCTGAAACGTCAGTTCCGGTCCCTGATAGCACGAGGATCGGGTCCCCGATGGCACGATAGGGGCAGTCCCCAATAGCACGAGCGTATTCACAGCTTATCCCCGAAGCGCGTTGGTGGTTTCCGGGCCGGGCGCGGTGAGGCGGCAGGATTGGTGGCGACGAAGGTGAGGACATCCGGCCCGTTGACCTGGAGCTCGATGCCGAGGCGGTAGCCAGGCAGCGGTTGTCGTCGGGCAATGTCGCGCAGGTCGTATGCGAAGTGCTTGAGTGGCGAGAGGCTGCCCGACTTGTGGTGCAGGTGGGCGAAGTCGAATCTCCAGCCGAATTGCTGGTGTCCGCCATGCTTGCGCACGATGCGGTATAGCCAACGCTCGAGGCCTCCTGTCAGATCGAAGTAAGCCCGGTCGATGGTGAGCACGAGCGCGTCGTCAAGGACGGCTCGATAGAACCAATCCGGCAAGATCAGTTCGACGCCGACCGGGCGCCCATCCCGGTCGGTCCGCTCTTGCCATTCATTCAGCCAGGAGAAGCGATGGCGCCGGCCCTCGGCCGGCTGACGGATGGAGGTCGCGATCGTGGTGGACTGGAGACGATCGAGGGCAGCTTTCAGGCGCCGATAGTCACGTGAGCTGACGCCGCGTCCGGTAAAGGTCAGGATCTCGTAGGGCGTCGTAGCCATCAGTCGTGATGTTCGGAGTCCGGCATCGCGGGCGTTGACGATCTGGCTGGCCGCCCAGATCAGGATGTCTGCGTCCCAGATCGTTGCCATGCCGTGATCCGGCACGGCTTCGACCCGGATGGTTACGCCGCCGGCCTTGAAATCGATGGGTGCCGTCCGTTTGGACTTTGCGAGGGAAAAGAATGGATAGGCCATGAGATCCTGTGCATCGCGGGGAGCGAAGTCGCCGGGGAGCGCATGGAACAGATCAAGCTGTCCGCGCTCCGAAGGCAGGCGAGTCCGCGCCGACAAGGGGAGCAGCCGAGCGATCAGCGGGCCAAGCGGTCGGCATGTGCCGCAGGGATGAGGGAATGGCGTTTGGCGGGCAGGACAGTACCTCGCGGGTCGGAGGTTGAGGTCATGGCTCCGCGATTGGCCCAGGCCTGGAGATCGTCGATTGAGTAGACGACCCGCCCGCCGAGTTTGCGGTAGCCTGGGCCCGTTCCGTAGGTGCGGTGCTTTTCGAGCGTCCTGGCCGACAGGCTCAGAAACGTGGCCGCTTCCTTGGTGCGCAAAAAGCGCGGTGGCAGGCCGGCGTTTCGACCGTTCATCGGGATATCTCCATCACATTGTGAAAGCCGCTGGGATCAAGCGGCGGACATGGGCGATGATGGAGGAGGGCTCCGGCGTTGTTCAGGTGCGGAATGGATGGAGCCTATTTCGCACGGACAGGAATATTGCCGCCGGACTTTGGCACCGGCATTCAGGCGCCGCGCCGTCGGAACCGCAGTAGCTTGCGGTAGCCGCCTTCAATCATTCTGTAGCCATCGCGTATGAGGCGCAGCGTTGTGTAACGAAATGGCGAATCTTGCCATTCCTCAGCGACGATGAAACGGGGACCGAACAGGGCGTGGGCTATATCGAAATGGGAAGCCCCTTCGATTCGGCCGTCGAGAGCGCGAAGCATATGGCCGAGGCGAGTGCGTTGCGATGACGTCAGGCGTTTATCAGGCACTCTGCTCCCCTTGGACGATCTGATGAATCTATCCAGGGATGACAGTCGTTCGGGGGCCTTTGCGTCGAGGGGTACTATCGCAGCCAGGGGTTGCGCAGGGTCGGTGCCGTAAAGCAGCGCGATCTGGCAGCTATTTGCTGTCGAGAGGGGACGCAAGTGCTCGCCGAGCTCGTCACGCTTTGAAACCGCCGGCGGCAAAGCGGCGACGACGTCCGCATCGTCTGCCAGCAGCGGTGGCGTGTTGATGAGCAGGATAACACCCGGATCGATCTCGGGTGTCCAGTAAACCGGCTGCTTGGTTGCCGGGCGATCAGGATTTGCTGGAAAATCGAAGCCCCCACTGCGACCGCAGTTCGTGCGGGGAGAGGGAAATCGGCGTGGGGTTGATTTGCTGCATGTCTGCGAATTCGCGCTGGTAGGCTGGATTGCGGCGCAGGAATTCCCAGGCGAGGGCATCTGGAGGCACATTGCTTATGAAATCGTAGGCCTGCGAGCTACGCCACTTAGACGAATCCGGCTTCATGCATCCTCCTGCGATTTGCGGACCATCCGCGTAAAGCAGTGGAAAAGCAGAGAGAATCCCAAAAAACCGGGATTGACCGGAAGTGATTGATGGGCTGCGCGCTTACTCAGGCCTTGGGATGAAGTCGGCGCCCGACCACCCTGTCTTCTCTTGAGGCTTTGTCATGTGCTGGCCACTCACATCGCCCCGACATCGGTCACGAGCTTGAACAGGCAGTCTCCGGGGGCGGCAAGGGCTGGCGCGCGGCGGCAGGCCACGAGGCCTGGCTGAGAAAAGCAGACTTCTTCGGGCGGCTTCTGGGAGCCTTCGACAGGAAAAATGAAGCCTGCGGTCTGACCGGTGTCGACAGTGTCGCCGAGTTCGACAGCAGGTTCGAAGATGCCATGAATGGGGGCATAGGTGAACGCGCCCCTCCCGACGACCCGCATCAGCCGGACAGGCGGCGCCGGTTTGGTTTCGGCATTGGGCAACACGCCGATGTACTTGAGGACGCGGCAGATACCTTGGCTGGCGATGGCCTCCCCAGTAGTTGAGAAGGTGCCGCCCCCGCCCAGCTCGGTAGTGAGGGTTGGAACGCCAAGAGCCTGGGCAACTGCAGAGAGGGTCGTTGCCCCTCCGCCTCCGGTGCCGTCGCTGATAGATCCGATCGGGGCGCCGAAGACTTCCATGAGTTCGATGAGCCTTGCGGTCTCGGCCCCGGTTTTGCCAGCGCGTATCAGGCAGCAGGAAAGATATGACAGGGATCTTCCGCCTGAGTGCAGGTCAATGACGATGTCGGCCATCGAAAGCAGAACTGAGCTGACATAATGGGCGATCATCTGGGTTGGGGTGCCGTTCGCCTCGCCCGGGAACAGCCGGTTGAGATTGCCTTCGTCGAGGGGGGAGAGGCGTCGCCCCGCAACGACGGCCGGATAATTGAGCGCAGGCAGAATGAGGATACGCCCGCGCACATCGCGGGGTTCGACCTGACGAGCCAGCTTGCTCAAAGCGACCTGGCCCTCATATTCGTCGCCATGATTGCCGGCAATCAGCAGTGCGGTTGGCCCGACACCATTCCTGATGCAGGTGATCGGGATCGGGATGACGCCATAGGCGGACCGGTCGGTCGAGAACGGCAGTCGCAGCCAATCGTGTTGCTTGCCGTCCCGGTCGAAGTCAAGAGTTGTCCAGATGCGCGTCTCGCCCGCCGGCACCATCTCCATGTCAGTGCAAAAGCGTGTTGAGGAAGCTGCGGGCGCGGGGATGGTTGGGTGTCGAAAAGAACGCCACGGGCGAAGCCTGTTCGACAATGCTGCCCTGATCCATGAATACGACCTGATCTGCGACCTCGCGGGCAAAACCCATCTCATGGGTGACGCAGATCATCGTCATGCCTTCATGAGCCAGACCGGTCATGACGTCGAGCACCTCCTTGACCATCTCGGGATCGAGTGCCGAGGTCGGCTCGTCAAACAGCATCAGGCGCGGGTTCATGCAGAGCGCACGCGCAATCGCCACACGCTGCTGCTGTCCGCCTGAGAGCTGTGCGGGATACTTGCCGGCCTGTTCGGGAATGCGGACCTTTTCCAGGAAATGGCGCGCCAGGCTCTCGGCTTCGTTGCGCGGCATGCGAAGGACACGCAGCAGGGCAAGCGTGCAGTTCGACAATACAGTCAGATGCGGAAACAGGTTGAAGCTCTGGAACACCATTCCGGTCTGCCGGCGGGCGAGTGCTGTCTCCCTCGCGTTGGCCCCGAGCTCAATCTTTCCCAGCGTCACTGTTCCCTGCTGGTAGGCTTCAAGCCCGTTCAGGCAGCGGATCAGGGTGGACTTGCCCGAACCGGAGGGTCCGCAGATCACGACGCGGGACCCGCTAGGGATGGTGAGGTTGACCTCCTTCAACACATGGAAGGTGGCATACCATTTGTTGAGCGAAGCGATCTGGACGGCAGGTTTGTCGTCTGAATGGGTCATGGGGTCTCTCTACAGTTCGCTTGAAGGCAGCGATCTAGGTGTCTGGTTTTGTGAGGGCGTGATCGGCCGACGGGCTGCCGGTCGCGCGGCTACCTGGCTGTCGGCCCAAGCAGCCGGATCTCGAGCCGTTTGATGGCTTGCGAGATGAGGAGTGCGAGACCGAGGAAGATCAGGCCGGCAACCGTCAGCGGCTCGGCGTAGCGGTAGGTGTCGGATGCGATGTCAAAGGCACGTCCGAGCATCTCCGGCACCGCAAGCACGGCCAGATAAGGTGTCGCCTTCAGGATCGAGACGAAGTAGTTGCCCATGGGTGCTGCGATGTTGCGCAGCATCTGCGGGGCGATGACAAAGATGGTCATATCCATCCTGCCAAGGCCAAGCGCTCTTGCGGCCTCCGCCTGGCCATTGGGGATGGCATCGATGCCGGCCTTGAACACCTCCGCGAGATAACCGCTGTAATAGAGGCTGAGCCCGATCATGCCTGTGGCAAGCGCACCAAGGCGAATGCCGTAAAACGGCAGAATAAAATACAGGCAGTAGAGCCAGACCAGCACCGGCGTTGCCCGGATGAAGTCGATCACAAAGCCGACGAACAGCCCGCCCCAGCCTCCGGAGCGGCGGACGAGCTCAAAGCCGAAGCCGACTGCCGAGGCGCCAACGCAGCTGACTGCTGCCACCAGCAATGTCATGCCGATGGCGCCAAGGATGGTTGGCACGGTCGAAAGGGCAAAGGCGACATCAAACTGCACGATGCGCCTCCCTTGCCGGGTTGATGCGTCGTTCCACCCAGCGCCCGAACAGTGCGACCGGGTAGCAGACGATGAAGTAGGCGAGCAGCAGCGAGGTGTAGATCGGCACCGGGTCGTACTCGATCTGCGAGATCTCCTTGGCGCGGAACGTCATGTCGGTCAGCGTGACCAGTGAGACAAGCGATGTCGCCTTCACCAGTTGGATGAGCTGGTTGATGAAGGTCGGGCTCATCGCCACCAGTGCCTGGGGCAGTTCAATGCGCAACAGGATGGTAGACCGCGACAGTCCCAATGCGTGGCCAGCTTCCTTCTGGCCACGGTCCAGCGCCTGCAGGCCGGCTCTCACCGCCTGGCTGGCATAACCACCAATGTTGAGCCCGAGCACCATAGCGCTGACGGTCATCGCCGACAGTGCCAGACCGGCGATAGGCAAGGCGTAGTAAAACACAAAGAGCAGGATGATGACGGCAGAGCTGCGCCAGAACTCGATGACCGAGGTCACCACGAGCCGCACCGGCCCCGTGGTCATGTATTGGGCAACACCAAAGACGAGTCCGAAGGGAATGGCAAAGACAAGGCCGTAGAGCGTCACCAGAGCGGTGACGCGAAACCCCTGAAGGATACCGAGCCAGATCTCGAGCATGCTCATTTGCCGGCACCAGCCGTGCCACCACCACAGAGCTTCTCGACGGTGACGGTATCGGGCACGATCTCGGTCTCACCAAAGCCATATCTGGCCATGACCTTGGTGACCGTCCCGTCCTTCGTCAGGGCAACAAGCCGTTCATCCCACAACGCCCGCAGATCCTGGTCCTCGCTGCGGAAGGCGACAGCGGCATAAGTTGCCTGTTCATCTGTTGTCACGAAGGGTGTGGCACTTTCCAGGCCCTTGAGCTTCCCGCTCGAAAACAGCCCGATTGCGGTAGGAGACGACAGCACCGTCACATCGATGCGGCCGGAGCGCAGGGCCGAGATGTTCGCTTCGATGTCGGGGAACAGCAGCATGTTGCTTTCCGGCACGCCGGCTGCAGTCGCATTCCTGACCGACACACTGCCGCGGCCGGCACCCATGATGATCTTTTGGCTGACGATGTCCTCGAAACCGTGGATCTGTTTTGGATTGCCAGCGAGCACGATGGCTGCGTCACGCACCTTCAGATCAGGTGCCCCGAAGGCGACCTGCCGGCAGCGCTCCGGCGTGATGGACAGACCGGAGGCCACCGCATCGAAGCGGCCTGCGAGCAGGCCTGGGATCAGGGCGCCGAACTCGGTGACCCTGATGTCGAGCTCCTTGACGCCAAGTTCAGAGAACGCAGCCCTCAACAGGTCGGGATGCCATCCCTTGGCCTCGCCAGTGGCTTCATCGCGAAAACCCCATGGCGTCCGATTATGGATGCCGATGACGATCTTGCCTTCACGCAGGACACGCTCTTTCGTCGTCTCGGCAAAGGCCGTGCCGCCAGGCATGACAAAGATCAGCGCAAGCAATGCACTCCACATGAGGGCAAGCCGCAGGCGTACAGAACTTCTGAAGGTCATTCTCACTCTCCCATTGTTGTAAAAGGTGCCTGCCCGACCGCAGTGCGGACGCCGGGTGCCAGGCCGCGCGGCATCGCCGCCGTCCGTCCTGCGATCCTGCAGAGCGTTCAGCTTCGCCGTGGTTGGCTTTTTATGACCGTGTTGCCGTCGGGCATGGGTTGGCGAAGCCCACCGGTCTTAGCGTCCAGGCCGATTTCGCCTAATGCCTTCAGGTCCGCGAGACCCGACTGGATTTGCGGCCAGGGGAACGCGGACATGTCCCCCATGTTCTCGCCACTGCCGACGATGATCGTCAGTTTGGCGATCAGCCCGGCGAGTGACTGGGCGGGAGTGGCCGCAACAGCGTCGAGGATCTCTTCTTCAGCCTCGACTGCCTGCGCCTCGGCGGCACGGGCTCGGGTGTATCCGAACTCCTTGTCGAGCTCGTCCCAACGTGCCCGACGAGCGGCCAGCAAAGATGTTTGCGGCGTGCTATGACCGTCGTTTTCAGGTCCACGATCGGGCTCAGAAGAAGCCAAGGCGTTCCTGATTCTTGTCTCAAGACGCTGCTGCAGTCGGCACAAAACCACCGACATATGGTGTGCTTGTTCCCAATCCTGCAGCAGGGCGACACACGGGTCGAACGGCGCAAGCAAACGCACGGCATGTACAATATCGCCAACTGCCCCAACGTCATCCAAAGCACAGCTCATCCTTCGCCCACCTTGGGTGACGAAAGGCAAAGCTGTGGTATTGTCGGAATCAGCCATGATCCGAGCTCCAACCAGCTTGGGTTTGGTCAGGCCGAGTAGGTGTTCCAGCAACTACTCGGCCGTCTTTAAAGGCAAGTTCTTATACAAATTGATTGATGTCAATCGGAATGTTTAGTTGAAATCGCCAGTCCTGACGATGGAGCAGTGCCGCGGCGCTCGAGCGATGCTTGGCTGGAGCCAAGAGGATTTGGCTCAGGCGGCAGATGTATCTCGACAGACAGTCGCTGACTACGAACGAGGTGCTCGGGTCCCCATTTTGAACAACCTCAAGAGCATGGCTGGAGCGCTAGAAAAAGCTGGCATTGAATTGCTGCCTGACAACGGAATTAGATTATCAAGAACCCGGTCAGAGTAGTCAGCACGATCTGGTCGGCCAAATTGCGCGCCAACTGCAGCCGGGCGGGTGGGGTTTGCCGCAGCTGGCGCTAAGCTCGTGTGTTGCCTTTTTGGGGGGGCGGCAAGAGCCTTCCAGCAAATTAGACATAGCTAACGCAACGTCAACCAACGTTAGCGTGTCTTGAGAAGGATTTATCGCAACTAACGAACGCCTGGACTTGCAGCTCTGCCAATCTTGATCGGCGCAACTCCGGCCGTCTGCCTGTTCTCGAGCTAGAACTAGCGAGAGCAAGGCGCAGCCAATCGGTCGCTATTTCTGACGCAGCGTTTAGGCACCAATCGTCGGATTGACGTAGCTGTCGGAAAAACCTGGATGCACCGGAATAAGTGAGAGCAGCATCTACGCCTTTGTCTTGCGTCCTGCTCGCTTTGCCGGCTGCTTTTCAGCAGGATTGCGGCCAAGTCCAAAGTTCTTAGCCATCTGCGATCGGTGGGCCGAATAGTTAGGCGCAACCATTGGATAATCCGCGGCAAGCCCCCATTTCGCGCGATACTGGTCAGGCGTAAGACCGCGAATGGTAAGGTGACGCTTCAGCGTCTTGTACTGCTTGCCGTCCTCGAGGCTGATCAGGTAGTCGGGCGTGACGGACTTCTTAATCGATGTCCGCGGAGTCAATGGCACTTCTACCGGCGCTGCCGGCGAGCCAAGAGTGCTGATGCTGGAATGGATTTGGGCAATCAAGCCAGGCAGTTCTCCGGCCGGGACGGGATTATTCGAAACATAGGCCGCGACGATATCGGCAGTGAGCTCAATCAGCTGATTATTGGGCTTTAGCAATACTTCAGTCATCACATTACCTCCGGCGGCTAAACCGCCATTCCGTTTCGGTAGCGGACTTTTGTCAACAGCGAAACACAAATGTCTCAAACGTTGCCACCCAAACTAGCAGCTAGATGGCGACCAGAGGAACCATGGCTAGGGCTCAAGAGCACGTTCAAGCCGACCGTCCTAGTTCAAGGCCGCGCGGCTGGTCGCAAACAGCTTGCTAAGGTTGGGCGTAGCAGGATGGCATTAGTGCACCAGTGAATGGACGGCCGTACAGGATACGCCTGCTTCACAACGGCCTCATAAGAAGCAGCGCATAAAGCAAAGACCCCGGACCGCCCGACAGGACGGCAATGCCGGGACGAGGTCGAAGCAAATTCGCGGCCATTCGCTCGGTTAACAAGGTGACCTAAGGAGGTTCAGCATAGCGCCGCGCAGCGGGAACCGGGACTGATCACATCCGACGAATGGTCCACATATGGAGCCTTGTGTCAGGAAGTCTTCATCCTCGACCATCGATTATTTATGCGTGGCGTTGCGCGCACCAGTTCGCGGGCAAATGTTTAGGTCTGGCCATGGTGAGGCCGGCCCGAAGTGCCTCTTCCAAATCTGATGTGACGTATGCCGTTTCGGGGCCCCCAGAAAAATGATTGACCCGAAGGCTGTCGCCTCTCTTGCTGATCATGATGCCGACTAGCCTTAGCTGCTCCTGCACCTCGCGATATTTCATTGGCTGTACTCCCCGCCATTGCCTGAATGCCCCAAAGCAAAGTTAGTCAGCACTAAAATGAACTGCTGGGCAAGGGTCGAGCCAATCAACGAGAAATCACGAAAGGGTGCGCCCGCACTTTGGGGTTTGGCGGCGTTAATTCTGTACCGTCAATTCGACCAAGGACGTCGTTGGCATGGATCGTGAAGTGCCAGCGAACAGGCGAACGAGCATGTTGATCGAGCGACGGGAATTGTAGCAACAGCATCAGGCGCTGCTGACCATCAAGGGTATTGGCAGCGAGCAAGGATTGTCCGTGGGCGATCTGGCAACAAGGCTGTTGGTAAAACACCACAGCGCCGCCGAGCTGGCCAAGCGTTTGGAAGAGGCCGGACTGGTTCTCCGAAGCCAAGATCCTCACGACGGCAGGAGGGTCCTGCTCACCCTCACCGATGAGAGCGAAAGAAAGCTGGAAAGCCTGTCGGGCATTCATATCAGTGAGATTGGCTCGATGGCACCTGAGCTAGCCGCAATCTTGGCTGCATTGAGCGTTCGAGGTTGATTGCGCAGGCGGCGTCCCAAAACATCGGGACGGTCGGTTTTCCTACCCGACACTGCAGCCACAGTGTGGAGGATCGAGACGCTGTTGATCGGCACTTGTTATGGGCATATTCGGGAACGCTGCCCTTTTTCGACCGGCTAGAGGGCGGTCCTGCATGCGACGCTCCAACTTGGCCGGCGCCTCCCGGCTGGGTCTTCCAAAGTTGCGCCGGCCTGCGGACAGACTGCCGCCGCGCGCAAATGCTATCAGTCTGCCGATGCTGGCTCAAGGATTGGCTTAGCTCTGCTGTTTGCTGTCCAGCTATTGCTGACGCCTCGCGATCGAGCGATGAACGGCTGGTCTGGGGCCGAAAGGAGACTGACGGCTTTTGGAAAGCGACTACAAGAAGCAGACACACGCGTTTTCTTTGGAAACAGACAATCGCGTTATCTCGTCTGGCGCGCCATTGCAAATCATTGAAATCGTTGGTGTTTCTTGCAATCGAATTGCCGTCCCATTTCCTTGAAGGCACCATGCAGCGGGCAGCCTCAGTTCGAGCGCGATCGAGCCGGCGGCCGAGGGCCATTTTTCCTGCTGACGAGCCATTGGATCATGGCCTCTGAAAGGGCCTCGATCTCCGCCGGTAAGTTGCCCTTTCCATATGCGGCTTGCCGAGGTTCAAGCGTTGCCGGTCAGCAAGTCGTGGAGCGCGAGCGTCACGACATTCGTCGCCAGAACGAGGTCGTCGATCCTGAGCTTCTCATCAGCTCGATGAGCATTGGCCTCGAGCATCGTGCGCGGGCCTGCGCCATAAAGCACTGTCGGGATGCCGGCGTTGCTATAGTGTCGCGCGTCGGTGTAGAGCGGCACGCCATGCGTTGGGACGGTCTCTCCGACGAGTTCCGACGCATGCTTTTGCAAGGCACCGGCCAAGCGCTCTTGGCCCGCGAGTGGCTTTAGCGGATTGGCCAGCATGAGCTGGCGGACATGGCATTCGACGCCGGGTATTTCCCGCGCGGTCGCCTCGATGAACGCCATCAGGTCGCGCGCTACCGCCGGGCCGTCCTCTTCCGGGATCATGCGGCGGTCGACGCGCATGACGATCTTGTCGGGAACCACATTGGTGTTGATGCCGCCCGAGATCAGCCCGACAACCAGCGACGGCGTGGTGATGCCTTCGACCGACGAGCGCTGTTCCAAAAAGCCTGAGCGCAGCGAATAGAGCCGGCTCAGAATGTGGGTTGCGGCTTCCAGCGCGTCGACGCCGGTTTCTGGACGCGCCGCATGCGCAGATTTCCCCCGAACGTCGATATCGAGATGAAGACAGCCATTATGGGCTGTCACGACCCCGTAGGACAGGCCGGCGCAGATCGCATAATCCGGCTTGGTTAGCCCCTGTTGTAGAAGATACAGCGGTCCGATGTCGCCTCCGACCTCTTCGTCATAGGTCAGATGGATTTCGATGGTGCCGGATAGTTTCTCGCCCAAGGAGAGCAGAGCAAGAAGTGCATAGGCGTAAGAAACGAAGTCGGATTTCGATGTCGCGACACCGCGACCGTACATCCACCCATCCTTGATCTCTGCGCCATAGGGGTCAACGGTCCAGCCCTCGCCGGGGGCCACCACGTCGCCATGGGCGTTGAGCGCGATGGTAGGCCCGGGGCCAAATGTGTGACGAACAATTAGATTGGTGGCGCTGATCATTCCCACACTCGCAACCAGGTCGTCCGGGACCTTATGCCGCTCGACCGTGAACCCTAGGTCTTCGTAAATCTGGGCCGCGCGATCGGCATGTGCAGCGCAATCGCCAGGGGGATTGTCGGAAGGAACCTTGACGAGTTCTGCAAGCATGCGCACCTGATCTTCACGATGCGACCGGATGTACTCCATCAGTCGCGCCTCTGAACCAAGGCCGGAGCTTTTTGCGGTTGGGTTCGGTTCCATTACTGATTTCCTTGAAAATTCTCGATGAAGTGCAGGAGCGCCGAAGCCCCCGCCGCGACGTCTTCTGCCGTGACCGACTCGTCCGGCGAATGGCTGATGCCGTCCTTGCACCGAACAAAAATCATCCCGATTTGTGTGAGGCTGCTCATCGCCATCCCGTCATGGCCAGCGCCACTGGGTAAATGGAGGGACCGAACACCCACCTTTTCGACTGCCGTCTGCATCTGCCTGATGAAATCAGGCTCACATGGACACGACTTAAGGTCGAGGATGGTGTCGATTTCGAACTCCACCCCTCGCCTCCTTGCGATCTCCCGGGCGGCAGTTTCTAGCTGTGCGTATGCCGCGTACCGATCGGCATCTCCCTGCGAACGCAAGTCGACGGTCAATGAAACCTCACCCGGGATGACGTTGATCAGCCCCGGCTCCGCTCTGATAAAGCCGACCGTGCCGACCGTATTTAGATATGTCGACGCGATGCGCTCGACCTCCAGGGCTATCTCGCTTGCGGCCAGCAGTGGGTCCCTGCGCATCCCCATGGGCACTGTACCGGCATGGTTCGCGGCGCTCTTCAGCCGCATGACTGCGCGGGTCTGGCCGCTGATGGCTGTAACAACACCGACCGGCAGACCTGCAGCCTGCAACACCGGCCCCTGTTCGATATGAAGCTCGACGTAGCCAATCACGTCCTGAGGCCTGTGGGCAGCTTTGTCGACGAATTCCGGGTCGAGCCCGAACCCGACCATCGCATCACGGACGCTCACACCGTCTGTGTCCTTGGCATTGAAGAGATCGTCGCCAAACTGGCCAGTCAGCGCTCGGCTTCCCGCGAGCGTCGTCCTGAATCGGGTCCCTTCTTCGTCGGCAAACGCAACCACTTCGATGCCGAATGGCAAGCGACGATGGCGGCTATTGAGGCCGGCGACGCAATCAAGAGAACTCAGCACGCCTAGCGGACCGTCATAGCGGCCGGCGTTTACGACGCTGTCCATATGCGAGCCCGTGACGAGATAGGGACCCCCGCCGCTTTCAGCATGATAGCGACCGACAACATTGCCCGCCTCGTCGATGCGCGCTTCCATGCCAGCATCTTGCATCCATCCGACGATGGTCTCCGCCGCCTTGCGATGTTCCGGGGAGAGATAAAGCCGCGTTACGCCGACACCTGGCTTGCTGATGCTACCAAGTTCATCGCAGCGCCTCATGATGCGCTTTCCGGCATCGGTTTCGTTCAGATATGTTGACATGGCGCGATCCCGGGCTCTGCTCGTTGAGCTCACTGTCGAGGCGCATGGTGCTTGTGCCAATGGCGTGCGATTTCATCGCGCCGGCAGATCCACACCCCCTCGTGCTGCTGGACGTAATCAAGAAAGCGGAGGAATGATGCCCAGCGTCCGGGACGACCAACGATGCGCAGGTGGAGGCCGGCAGACATCATCCGCGGAATCTTGTCGCTCTCGCGATAGAGAACGTCGAACGTGTCCTTCAGGTAGGTGAAATACTGGTCGCCAGAATTGAAACCAGCTGCCGCGACGAAGCGCATATCGTTCGCCTCGAGCGTATAGGGTATACGCAGATGCTGCTTGCCGTTCACGCTCTCCCAATACGGCAGGTCATCAGCATAAGTATCTGAATCATAAAGAAAACCACCTTCCTCAACCACAAGCTTGAGCGTGTTAGGGCTGCAACGCCCAGTGTACCAGCCTACCGGCCGCTCACCTGTCAGGCGGGCAATTGTGTCGATGGCGAGCCTCATCTGGGCGCGTTCGGTCTCTTCGCCCATCCACTGATGATCGACCCACTTCCAGCCATGACTAGCGATTTCGTGGCCAAGCGAGTGCATGATCTTCGCGGCCTCGGGATAGTGTTCGAGCGCCAGGCCGTTTGCGAGCACGGTGGTGTTTATGCCTCGATCCCTGAACTCATTGAAGACCCGCCAGAACGCTACGCGTGTCCCGTATTCGTAGAGCGACTCCATGTTCATGTTGCGCACGCCGAAAAGTTGAGGAGCGCCGATCAGATCGGAGATGAAGTTCTCCGAATGGGCATCGCCATGCAGGACGCAATTCTCTGAGCCTTCCTCAAAAGCCACGATGAACTGAAGCGCTAGTTTTGCGCCATTCGGCCAGTTCGCTATCGGCGGACGGTCGCCGTAGCCGACCATGTCGCGGGGATAAGCCATCATCTTGTCCTTTCGTCTTTTCCTGCCGGCGCCCTAACGGCGGTCATTGGAGCGCGCGGTGATTTCCAGATGCTTCACCGATCCGTTCAGCTGCTTCGGCAACGGATATGCGAGATCACCAAACAAGGCGTTCCTTATGATCATGATCGGCGGCGCGGGCGTGCGCCTTGTAGAGCGATTTCGAGAAGGCGTAGGGCATGTTGATGGTGCCGTTGGCTTCCATCACGGTCTTGGCGCTTTCTGCCGTTGAATCCGTGTTCGGTCCCTGGATATACTTGACGCCTTCCGAAACCAGCTTTTCCGCGCCGGTTTGAGCACCCTTGGGGTCGCCCTTGTCATCGACGCATACGACTTCGATCTTGTAGGTCTTGTCGCCGATCGCTACTCCGCCATCATCGTTCCACATGCCGGCCCGAGACTTGAAGGTTTGGCACATGACGCCGCCCCAACCGGCAAATGGTCCGCTCATCACGCCCAGCGCGCCAATCTTCAGAGTTTCTTCGGCCTGCGCTACAGTTCCGAAAGCCAACGCGCCCACGGCAACACTCAATACCAGTCTACTATTCAGAAAGGTCAGCCTGGATCTACCCAAGTTCATCTTGTCCTCCATTGTGATATTCGGCATTTATCTACCATTGAACTCGTGTCAATTGGTTCAATGTGCTTAGATTTCCGATTTAGTTCCCTTGTCTTTGTTATTTTTTGAGCGTATGTCTGGCGTTTCAGGGTGTCAATTATTTCATTGACACGGTGTCAAATTGGCGAGGCGCCATGATTTGGAAGCCGGAGATCAGGAAAGGCACCGGGCCGATCTACGTTGCGATATGCGACGCGCTCGAGCGGGGCGTAGCAGAGGGCCAATTGCAGCCAGGAGAAAAGCTCCCACCGCATCGCGATCTCGCCTATCGGCTGGGCGTGACGGTCGGCACGATAGCAAGGGCCTACGCTGAAGCGGCGGCAAGAGGCCTTGTCGTGGGGGAAGTCGGGCGCGGCACTTTCATCAACGATTTCGACAATCATCGCGACGACATCACCAGGCTGGTGGTGCCAGAAAAGCCTCAGCCGGAGGTCATTGATCTCGGACTGAACCTTTCCGCCATCGGCGAAGCCGACGAGATCCTGCGATTGACGTTGAAGGACATGTCGCGGTCAGGTTCGCTTGATGCGCTCCTAACCTACCAGCCCAGCGCAGGAATGTTTTCGCACCGCGCAGTCGCCTCGCAATGGCTTGAAGGGATCGGCATCAGGGCACACCCGGACAACGTGATCATCTGCAACGGTGGACAGCATGGCCTTTTGATCAGCATGATGGCGCTAGCTGGCCATGGCGAATCCATCGCCACCGAACAACTCACCTACCCCGGCGCGAGGGCGATTGCGCATCAACTCGGGATCAATCTCAGCGCGATCCAGATGGACGAACAAGGGCTTATTCCAGCTGCCCTACGCGAATTGTGCGAGACGAAAAGGCCGAAGGCGCTTTATTGCATGCCGGTGCTGCAGAATCCGACAACGATGACCATGTCCGAACAAAGGATGAGGGAGATTGCCGCTATCGTCGAGGAATATGGCCTGTGGATCATAGAAGATGACGTCTACGGCTTCCTTGCACACGACAGACCGCCACCCTTTGCCTCGCTCATCCCGGAACGGACCATTTACCTTACCAGCGCCTCCAAGAGCATGGCCCCAGGACTGCGCATCGGTTTCCTTGTCGTGCCCACAAAGTTGAACCGCGCGCTCCAAGAAATCGTGACGATGAGCAACTGGATGTCTCCGCCTTTCATGGCAGCGGTGGTCACCAACTGGATGGCCAACGGGTACGCAGACAGGTTGATTGCGTGGCACCGCGATCAGGCGCGTGAACGCCAGGACTTGGCGCACCAAATTCTTGGAACCCATGCTGAGCGCGCCTCGACATCCTGCTATCACCTGTGGCTGCAATTGCCCGAGCCGTGGCGGATGGATTCATTCTCGGCAGCGGCCCTGCGCGAAGGCGTGAGAGTGATCACTGCAGATGCTTTTTCCGTGAAGCGCGATCACGCGCCTCATGCTGTGCGGCTGTGCCTGGGAGCGGCGCACTCCTTGCCCCAGATCGAACTTGGCCTCAATCGCCTAATGGGCCTACTGAACTCACAACCCAAGCCCCACATGGATCTGCAATCTATCGGCTACGTATAGCTAAGCCCTTTTGTTCGAGATTGGGTGGATTGCTGCTCGGCAGCCTTGGGGCCGAGAACGGTCCTTCCGCTTTCAGAATGACGGCGCGATAAACTGCCCTTTGCGGGCCCGTGAAGGATAACTTTGAAATCTCTGTTGCGGTCGGGCACGTTGCTTCCAAGACTCGGGGGTAGAGGTGAGCGCGTGGCTGAGATCTGGGAACTGCAGGACAAGCCGGCATACGGCGGCACGATAGTGGATGCCGGTGTTTGTTGATTGCCACTGAGAACTGACCCGGCATTTCCACCGAGAATTGACCCGCCTATTAGGTATGTTTCGGGTCTGTGGCTTGGGTCAAGTTCCTGCCTTTCTCCTTTTTGCTTTTGGTCTCATGCGCCGAGCTGTTCTTGAAGCGGAAGCTGTCATTTCCGGTTTCGAGGATGTGGCAATGATGGGTGAGCCGGTCGAGCAGCGCGGTGGTCATCTTCGCGTCGCCGAAGACGCTGGCCCACTCGCTGAAGCTTAGGTTGGTGGTGATGATGACGCTGGTGCGCTCGTAGAGTTTGCTCAGCAGATGGAAGAGCAGCGCACCGCCGGACGCACTGAACGGCAGGTATCCCAGCTCGTCGAGAATGACGACATCGGAATGGACAAGGCGATTGGCGATCTGGCCAGAACGTCCCTGTGCTTTCTCCTGCTCCAACGCGTTGACCAGTTCCACGGTCGAGAAGAAGCGGACCCGTTTGTGATGATGTTCGATGGCCTGGACGCCGATCGCCGTGGCGATATGCGTCTTGCCCGTGCCGGGGCCGCCGACCAGAACGATGTTGTTGGCCTCGTCGAGGAACTCGCAGCGATGGAGCTGGCGCACGAGCGCCTCGTTGATCTCACTGCTGGCGAAGTCGAAGCCGTTCAGATCGCGGTAGGCTGGAAAGCGTGCGGTCTTGAGCTGATAGGCCGTCGATCGCACCTCTCGTTCCGCCGTCTCCGCCTTGAGAAGCTGTGACAGGATCGGAATGGCGCCCTCGAACGCCGGCGATCCCTGTTCGGTCAACTCGCCGACTGCCTGCGCCATGCCGTGCATCTTCAGTTGCCGCAGCATGATGACGATAGCGCCGCTTGCCGGATTATGACGCATGGCGGGCCTCCGTCTTTCTCAGGGCATCGTATCGTTCGACATTGGCCTTGGGCTCGTTGATGAGCGTTAGGGCCTGAGGCGCCTCGATGGTCGGTGGTGTGAAGGATTTGCCGTCGACAAGGCGATGTAGCAAGTTCAGCACATGCGTCTTGGTTGGAACGCCGGACTTCAGTGCCATATCGACCGCCGACAGAACGGCCTGTTCATCGTGCTGAAGCACGAGCGCCAGGATATCGACCATCTCGCGGTCGCCGCCCGGCTTCTTGAGCAAATACTGCTGCAGAGTCCGGAACGCGTCGGGAAGCTCGGCGAACGGTGCGCCGTTGCGAAGAGCGCCCGGCTTGCGCTGCACGACCGCCAGATAATGTCGCCAGTCGTAGATAGTCTGCCCCGGCCGATCATGGGAACGATCGATGACGCGCCGATGCTCGCAGACGATCTGACCTTCCGCGGCGACAACGACACGATCCGGGTAGACCCGCAGGCTCACCGGCCGGTTGGCAAAGGAAGCCGGGACGCTGTAGCGGTTGCGTTCCAGATGCACGAGGCAGGTGGGCGAGACCCGCTTGGTGTATTCTACAAAACCGTCGAAGAGCCGGGAAACTGGCATCAGAGCCTGAGCCTCCTCAGCCCAGATGTCGGCAATGGTGCCACGCATCTGACCATGCGGCGTCTGTGCCCATAGTTCCTTGCAGCGCTGCTCCAGCCATTCATTGAGTGCTGCCAGCGACGGAAAGCGCGGCGTGGGCTGCCAGAGGCGGTGACGCGCGTCCTGCACGTTCTTCTCGACCTGTCCCTTCTCCCAGCCAGAAGCCGGATTGCAGAACTCCGGCTCGAACAGATAGTGGCTGGCCATCGCCTGGAAACGGACATTGATGTCACGTTCCTTGCCACGTCCGACCTTGTCGATCGCCGTGCGCATATTGTCGTAGATGCCGCGACCCGGAATGCCACCAAAGACGCGGAATGCATGATTGTGGGCGTCAAACAGCATCTCATGCGTCTGCAGGAGGTAGGCCCGGACGATGAAGGCCCGGCTGTAGCTCAGCTTCGTATGCGCTACCTGGAGCTTGGTGCGCTCATTGCCGATGATCGCCCAGTCCTCCGACCAATCGAACTGGAAGGCTTCGCCCGGCTCGAACGCCAGGGGCACAAACGTCCCGCGGCCAGTAGTTTGCAACTCCCTCTGCCGATCCTCCCGCCATTCCCGAGCAAAAGCCGCCACGCGGTTATAGGAACCCTCATAGCCGAGGCTTATAAGGTCGGCATGCAACTGCTTCATCGTCCGCTTCTGCTTGCGGCCCTTCTTGGATTCCGTCTTCAGCCAGGCCGATAACCGATCCGCAAACGGGTCAAGTTTGCTCGGACGCTCCGGGACCTTGAACTTCGGCTCTACGCCGTCGGCACGGAGATACTTGCGGATGGTATTCCGGGATAGGCCAGTCCTGCGGCAAATCTCCCGGATCGATAGATGCTCTCGAAAATGCCAGCGTCGGATCACGCTCAATAACGCCATGTCGATCACTCCATAGCCCCCGCTGAAAACATGCGAGGGAGGGTTCAAACATGGGTCAATTCTCAATGGAAATATTGGGCTGCGCCGGGTCAGTTCTCAGTGGCAATCAACACTGACGGCGCCGGAAGCCTCTCCTCCGACCTCAACCCGTCACGGAAAACCCGCCCTTCTCTCACTTTCCTGCGGCACCTCGGCACGTGGCTCTGCGGTCCCGCCACGATCACCATCGGCGACGACAACAACGGCGAGATCGCATTTGGTGCTTTGCAAGCCGGCCTCGATGTCAGCTACACCCCATCGATGGCCTTCTTCACGTGGGATCGCTGCGACTAAACGGACGAAGTGAGCGGCTACGGCCATGCCGAATTGCTCGACGACGGCTCGATCGAGATCACGTTCGCCTACCACAACGCCGACGAGGCCATCCTCAAGGCCGCGCGCGATACTTCTTCAACAGGCTGCTAGAGCGATTACCTATCGTATATACCGGAAATACCCCGTTCACGAAAAATCGCCGGCGTGACTCCGCGGCGCTCGCGGAAGGCACGAATGAAATGCGAAGAATCACAAAACCCGGTGGAATTGGCGACTTCTGTCACTGACTGGTCGGTATGGCGAAGGAGAAATTCAGCATATTCGAGCCGCATAATTTTATAGGCAAGGGAGGGGCCCATGCCTAGTGAGCGCTGAAAACGCCGCTCGAGCTGCCGCCGGGGACTGCCTATGCGCCGGGAAACTTCGGCGGCGGACAGTGGCGTATCCATGTGCACCTGCATTAGGAGCAAGGCCTTTTTAACCAACGTATCGGTGGTTGTAAGATCGAGCGGTATTCCAGGTTGCGGCTTTTCCGCCCTGAGCGCATCATCGATAATCATGATGTGCAGGCTCTTTCGCGCCTGGGCTGCTCCGACATGTTTTTCGACTAGATGCGCAGCAAGATGCGCCGAACTCGCGCCACCAGAACATGTCAGCCGGTCGCGGTCCACGATAAAGATCTGGTCTGACACGGGTTTCAGACCATCGAACTGTTCGAGAAAGTCGGCATGATGGAACCAACTAACACAGCAGCGATATCCGTTCATCAGACCGGCACGGTGGAGAATGAAGGCGCCCGTGCAGACGCCGACGAGCGGCACTTTCGATGCTGCAGCCTTCTGCAGGTAGCGGGTATATTCTGGACTCAGATTGGGAATCTCGTCGATTAGCCCCCCAACCACCACAATGTAATCGTATTTTTGCGGATCACCCAGACGCTCATTGGGCTGAACTAGCACCCCGCAGCTCGATGGCATCGCATTCATCGTATCTGACAGCACTGTCCACTCGCAAAGGATTTGCCGGCTGCGGTCGCCCTCATCGGCGGCAAGGCGCAATACGTCCACAAAGTTTGCGAAGGCGCAGAGCGTGAAGCGGCGAGCGAGGACGAAGCCAACCTTAAGGCGTGGGATGGTATGCCCCTTCTTGGCTCGAAGAGGTCTAAAGTTGTGGGTCATCAGCTCTCCCCCCGCGCCCGTTGTCGTAAGGATAACATTGCGGTGACGCAAATGTTCTGTCCGAATTTCAGCCGGTTGGCAATACTCCGGGAATGTTGAACTCCGGGGTGAATTATGACCCGCTTTTCCTTTGCATCGCTTCTGTCCAACGCCCTGACGGGTAACAAGAACTGGGAGCCGCAATGGCCCGACGCCCAGCCCAAGCCGGAATACGACGTGATCATCGTCGGCGCTGGCGGGCACGGGCTTGGTGCGGCTTATTATCTTGCCAAGGTTCACGGCATCACCAATGTCGCGGTGATTGAGAAGGGCTGGTTGGGTGGGGGGAATACCGGCCGCAACACGACAATCATCCGCTCAAACTACTTATATGATGAAAGTGCAGGGCTCTACGAGCATGCCTTGAAGCTTTGGGAAGGTTTGTCCCAAGAATTGAATTACAACGTCATGTTTTCGCAACGCGGCGTACTGATGCTAGCGCATTCGGTGCATGACGTGCAAAGCTTCAAACGCCATATGCACTCTAATAGACTTAACGGCATAGACAATGAATGGCTGACGCCGCAGCAGACCAAGGATTTCTGTCCACCGCTAAATATCGCTCCTGATGCCCGTTACCCGGTGCTGGGAGCGGCACTTCAACGTAGAGCCGGTGTCGCCCGGCATGACGCCGTCGCCTGGGGCTATGCACGCGGCGCAGCCGCGCGCGGCGTCGACATTATTCAGAATTGCCCAGTTACCGCGATCAGACGCGACGCATCAGGCCATGTTACTGGCGTAGAAACACCCAGAGGGTTTATTAAGGCCCGTAAAGTGGCTGTGGCTGCTGCAGGCAATACCTCCGTCGTTATGGATTCTGCCGGCGTGCGCTTGCCGCTGGAAAGTTACCCGTTGCAGGCTTTGGTCTCGGAACCGGTTAAGCCGATCGTCCCGTGCGTGGTCATGTCCAATTCGGTTCATGCCTATATTAGTCAGTCCGACAAAGGGGAATTGGTTATCGGTTCTGGCACTGACCAATACGTTTCTTACAGTCAGCGCGGAGGCCTTCCTTTGATCGAGCACACGGTTGCCGCGATCTGCGAGGTTTTCCCAATCTTCACTCGCATGCGCATGTTGCGAAAATGGGGAGGTATCGTCGACGTTACACCAGACCGTTCGCCGATCATCGGCAAGACGCCGGTACCAGGGCTATACGTCAATTGCGGATGGGGTACTGGTGGGTTCAAGGCTACCCCGGGCTCAGCCCATGTCTTTGCCCACACCATCGCACGCGACGAGCCGCATCCGATAAATGCGCCGTTCACGCTAGAACGTTTCACAACCGGCCAGCTTATCGACGAAGCCGCTGCCGCTGCCGTCGCACACTGAGGAGATTCGAGATGCTGCTCATTCGCTGCCCTTATTGTGAGACCGAGCGACCCGAACTCGAATTCACGTATGCCGGGGAGGCACACATTGCGCGCCCCAATGATCCGTCGAAACTGACTGACGACCAGTGGAAGACACATCTTTTCATTCGTAGCAATTCGCGCGGCACTCACTTCGAGCGGTGGCGCCACCAACATGGCTGTGGGCGGTTCTTCAATGCTGTTCGCGACACCGTTAGCGACAAATTCGCAATGACATACAAGGCCGGGCTCCCGCGCCCGACGGAGACTGAACTCGAGGAAGCACGGTCATGAGCAAGTACCGAATTTCCGCAAAAGGCCGCGTCGACCAGCGCAAGCCAGTGCGTTTCACATTCAATGGCGCTCGTTATGTGGGTTTCAAGGGCGACACACTAGCCTCGGCGCTGCTTGCCAATGGCGTTCATCTCATTGGCCGTTCGTTCAAATACCATCGTCCGAGAGGCTTCCTGTCGGCGGGCTCTGAAGAGCCCAATGCGCTGGTCGGTACCGATCGTGGCCCGGGGCGTTTCGAGCCGAACACCAGGGCGACCGTCCTCGAAGTCTTTGATGGACTTTCCACGACTAGTCAGAATCATTGGCCATCGCTGAAGCACGACATTGGCGCTGTCAACGATGCACTCTACATGTTGTTTTCGGCTGGTTTTTACTACAAAACCTTCATGTGGCCGAAATCGTTCTGGAACAGAGTTTACGAGCCATTCATCCGCGGAGCTGCCGGGCTTGGGAAATCACCGACCACGCCAGATGCTGATACATATGCAAGCCGCTTCGCCCACTGTGATGTACTAGTGGTAGGTTCGGGACCGGCCGGTCTTGCAGCTGCTCTTGAAGCTGGAAAGAGCGGTGCCAGAGTAATTCTGGTCGATGAGCAAGCTGAAGTGGGCGGTTCGCTACTTTCGGAAACCGATGCCAGCATCAATGGCATGTCGGGCTGGCAATGGCTCGACGAGGCACGCGCCTCCTTGGCCGGCATGAAAAATGTCACAGTACTCACGCGTACGACAGCAATCGGCTATTACCACCAAAATCTTGTCGGCCTTTGCCAGCGGCTCACCGATCATCTCGCAAACCCGCCCAAGAACGCGCCGCGCGAACGGCTATGGAAAGTGCGCGCCCGCCAGGTCGTGCTAGCTCAGGGGGCCATTGAAAAGCCTCTGGTGTTCGACGGTAATGATCGGCCGGGTGTTATGCTCGCAGGGTCGGCGCGCAGCTATCTGAACCGCTATGGCGTCAAGGTCGGCGACCGTCCCGTCATAGTGACCTCGCATGATTCAGCCTGGTTGACTGCGTTCGATCTCGCCGAGGCCGGCATTAAGGTGGTAGCGATCATCGATATCAGGCGCCTTGTTCCAAGTCACCTAGTGGCCCGTGCAGAAGCTCTTGGAATAGAGACATTGGCTGGCTGGACGGTGACGGGAACTAGCGGCCGATTGCGAGTCGCTTCAGTGCGTGCCAAACGGGTTAGTCGCAACGGCATCATCGGCCCACCGCGGAAATTGGCCTGCGATGCGCTCTTGATGAGTGGCGGCTGGACGCCAAGCGTTCACCTCTTCTCTCACACCAAGGGCAAGCTCGACTGGAACGAGGACGGGCAGATGTTCGTTCCCGGCGAATCTACCGAAGAAAGCCGCTGCGCTGGTGCCGGAAATGGCAATTTCGGCCTGGTGGCCGCTCTTGCAGAGGGTGCGGCAGCGGGCGCGTCTGCAGCGACGGATGCGGGCTTTCCTGCTGCGGTAACGTCGTACAAGGTTGATGGCGACGTCCAGTTAACTGGAGTGAACAACCGTGAATTGCCTACTGACAGAAATGCTTCGAAAGCCAAAGCTTTTGTAGATTTCCAGAATGACGTCACAGCCAAGGATATTCGATTGGCAGTGCGTGAGGGCTTTAAGTCGATCGAGCACATTAAGCGCTATACCACGACAGGCATGGCCACCGATCAGGGTAAGACCTCTAACATCAATGGACTGGTCATTGCATCCGACGCGGTTAATCGGCCGGCGCCATCGATAGGGCTGACCACCTTTCGTCCGCCTTACACGCCGACGACTTTCGGCGCATTCGCCGGGTACAATCGCGGCGAGCTGTTCGAAGTCACAAGAAAGACGCCCATCGACGGCTGGGCCGAGGAGCGCCAGGCGGTGTTCGAGCCGGTGTCGCTGTGGAGACGAGCTAGGTACTTTCCCCGAACGGGTGAGACTATGCACGCTGCCGTCGCGCGAGAATGTAAGGCGGTCCGCGAGAGTGTAGGCATGTTCGACGCGTCCACGCTCGGCAAGATCGAGATCGTTGGGCCCGATGCGGCCGAATTCATGAATCGCATGTATACTAATCCTTGGACCAAGCTCGCATCTGGTCGGTGTCGGTATGGCGTATTGCTCGGCGAGGATGGCTTCATCCGTGATGATGGCGTGATTGGTCGTATGAGCAGCGATCGCTTTCACGTCACGACCACGACTAGCGGGGCGCCGCGAGTGCTTGCTATGATGGAAGACTATCTCCAGACTGAGTGGCCGGACCTCAAAGTCTGGCTCACCTCCATTACCGAACAGTGGTCGGTCATTGCCTTGCAGGGCCCGAATTCCCGCAAGCTGTTGGAGCCGCTGGTCGAGGGCATCGACCTGTCGGATGAGGCTTTTCCCCATATGTCGGTGGCGGAAGGGCAGGTATGCGGCGTGCCGATGCGGCTGTTCCGTATGAGTTTCACGGGGGAGCGCGGTTACGAAGTGAACGTGCCGGCGCGCTACGGCCGTGCCGTGTGGGAGAAACTCTTTGAGGCAGGGCAGGCATATAGCGTTACGCCTTATGGTACGGAGACGATGCACGTGCTGCGCGCCGAGAAGGGGTTCATTATCGTGGGTCAGGACACGGACGGGACGTTGACACCAGACGACGCTGGCCTTGGTTGGGCCATAGGTGCCGCCAAAGCTGACTTCGTCGGCAAGCGTTCGCTCACGCGGCCGGACATGCTCAAGCAAGACCGCAAGCAACTTGTCGGGCTGCTCACCTCGGACCCAAACACTGTGCTCGAGGAGGGGGCCCAGATCGTGCTGGATCCAAACCAACCGTTACCTATGAAGATGGTCGGCCACGTCACTTCGTCGTACTGGAGTGCTGCCTTGGGACGATCTATCGCCCTTGCAGTTGTAGAAGGAGGCCGCAAGCGGGAGGGCCAGACGGTCCACATACCGATGCCAGATCGCACGGTTGTGGCGCGCATTACCGGCACCGTGTTTTACGATCCCGAGAACCAGCGCTTGAGCGCATAGGAGCATCGCATGATTCACGAACACCATCCGCTCCTTGGGCGTGAGATTACCCTGCGCAACACGCCTGCGTCGCTCGTCATCTGCGCAGCACCGGACTATGCGAGATTCAACCTCAGGATCGATCCGGCTCAACTTGCCGGCGCCTCTAAAGCGTTCGAGCTGGAATTGCCAACAAAGATTGGTGCTATTTCGGTGGCTGGAGACAGAGTTGGCGCTCGGCTCGGTCCGGACGAATGGTACTTGCTTGCCGCGCCTTCCTCCCAAGAAGCAGTAGAGCGCGCCTTTGCCGATCTCTACCCTGCGATGCCGCACAGCCTTGTCGATGTCGGCCACCGTGAAGTCGGCATCGACATCAGTGGGACGCATGTCGTGTCGGTGCTCAGTTCGGCTATTGCATTCGACGTAGGGGCAATGCCTGCCGGTACGGGCTGCCGTACTATTTTCGACCGGACTCAGATCGTGTTGTTGCGTGAGGCCGTGGACCGCTTCCGTATCATGGTCTGGCGCTCTTACGCCGAACATGTTTGGCAACTCCTTGCCGCCGCTGGCCGCGAGGTCGAGCTGGATATTTGAGAGCACAGGTAAAGGAGATATTAGGGTGAAGTTTTATCCAGACTATCTACCGAGTGATTTTGGTGTAGCTACTGCCATCCGTAGAGAGCTTGAGCGGCAACAAAATCAGATAGAGCTTATCGCATCTGAGAACATCGTCTCAGAAGATGTCTTGAAAGCGCAGGGCTCAGTTCTGACGAACAAGTACGCTGAGGGCTATCCCGGCAAGCGCTATTATGGCGGCTGCGAATTCGTCGATTATGTAGAGACGTTAGCGATTGAGCGTGCCAAGGAGCTGTTTGGCGCGCGCTTCGTGAATGTGCAGCCACACTCCGGCGCTCAAGCCAACCAGGCGGTGTTCCTGGCGCTGTTACAGCCGGGCGATCGTATCATGGGCATGTCTCTAGCTCATGGTGGGCATCTGACGCATGGCTCACCGGTGACGATGTCTGGCAAGTGGTTCGATGTGGTTAGCTATGAGGTACGCCAGAGCGATCAGCGGATCGACTATGAGGCACTGCGCACCCGTGCGCTAGAGACGCGACCAAAGCTCATCGTTGCGGGCGCTTCGGCCTATCCGAGAGCCATCGACTTTGCTGCATTTCGCAATATCGCTGACGAAATTGGCGCTCTGCTAATGGTGGATATGGCGCATTATGCAGGTCTCATTTCCGCTAGAATTTATCCCGATCCGCTTCCGTATGCTCATGTGGTGACAACAACTACCCACAAAACGTTGCGCGGCCCGCGGGGAGGCATGATCCTAACCAATGACGAGGTGCTAGCTAAGAAGATCAACTCGGCCGTGTTCCCAGGCAATCAGGGTGGCCCGCTGATGCATGTAATCGCAGCCAAGGCGGTTGCCTTCGGTGAGGCGCTTCAGCCGGAATTCAAAGCCTACGCCGCACAGGTCGTGACCAATGCGAAGGTGCTCAGCGACACGCTGGTCGCAGGAGGCCTCGATATCGTGTCCGGCGGCACTGACTGCCATATGGTTCTTGTCGATCTGCGGCCGAAGCGGGTGAAAGGGCGTGATGCCGAGCAAGCGCTGGAACGCGCAGGGCTTACATGCAACAAGAACGCAATTCCATTCGATCCAGAGAAGCCGGCTATTACGTCGGGTATTCGTCTCGGCACGTCGGCCTGCACGACACGAGGTTTCGGTGAAGCGGAATTCTCCCGGGTCGGCAAGTTGATCCTTAACGTAGTCGATGCCCTGGCAGAAAAGGGACCCGAAGGTGATCCGGCCGTTGAGAAGAAGGTGCGGACCGAGGTAAAAGAAATCTGCGACCGGTTCCCGATTTACGGCTGAAAGCGGGAGTTACGCTTTGCCCCGATGCCAATGGCGCGGCGCAATATTTTGGGGCAAGTATGGCATGTTTCTGAGCGTCTTCGAAGTCTTTAAGATCGGCATTGGGCCGTCTTCGTCACACACCATGGGCCCAATGACAGCCGCGGCCCGCTTCCTCGAACTGGTTCGTCGCTCATTGCAAGGTAAGGATGCGGCGCGAATACGGGCGACATTGCATGGGTCGCTCGCTTTCACTGGTAAGGGCCATGCCACTGATAGGGCGGTGGCGCTTGGTTTGCTAGGTTACCTGCCAGCCGATCTCGATCCGGATCGGGCCGAGCAAGACCTTGCCAAACTGGGCACAACGCACCGTTTGCATCCAGAAGGTCTGCCGTCACTTGCTTTCGATCCTATCACTGACATTAGCTTCGATTACGGGCCTCCTCTGCATGGACATGCCAACGGCTTGGTCTTCGAGGTTCTGGACGATAAAGGCGATGTGCTGGTCCGAGAGGTCTATTATTCGGTAGGCGGTGGCTTTGTGGTTACTGCTGCTGAACGCGAAACTTCTGATGGCATTCAGTCAGAGGATGAGGGCAATTGTCCTTATCCGTTCGAAACTGCGGCAGCGATGCTGGAAATGGCTCATGCCAGTGGCCTATCAATTGCTGCCATGAAGCACCAGAACGAGGTCTCCCTTAAGCCGTGTGTTGATGTCGAAAAGGGCATTGCGCGCCTCTGGTCAGTTATGAACGATTGCATTCAACGTGGACTGGCGCAGGAAGGTGAACTTCCCGGAGGGCTGCGCGTGCGCCGTAGGGCGCGAAATATCCACCAACAACTCCTTGTGGAACGGCTGACCAACTCCGGCCAGCCACATGTGGCCTCCGACTGGCTGAGCGTGTATGCCATGGCCGTCAACGAGGAAAATGCCGCTGGTGGGAAGGTGGTGACGGCGCCCACCAACGGGGCGGCCGGCGTTGTTCCGGCAGTACTTCGTTACTATCTAGACCACTGTGTCGGTGCCGATCCCATCAAAGTGGTCGAATTTCTACTTACCGCAGCAGCCATTGGCGGCTTAATTAAACACAATGCCTCGATTTCGGGTGCAGAGGCTGGATGCCAGGGTGAGGTTGGCTCGGCTTCGGCAATGGCCGCGGCCGGGCTATGTGCTGTTCTGGGTGGCACACCGAAACAGGTTGAGAATGCTGCCGAGATCGCTCTTGAGCACCACCTTGGCATGACCTGCGATCCAGTTGCCGGTTTAGTGCAAGTACCATGCATTGAACGCAACGGCATCGGCGCGATCAAGGCCGTGGCTGCAGCCTCCCTCGCGTTGAGAGGGGACGGTTCACATTTTATGCCGCTAGACAACTGCATAGCCGCAATGCGCCAGACTGGCGACGAAATGAGTGCCAAATTCAAGGAAACAAGCCTCGGCGGCCTGGCAGTTAATCTTCCAGAATGCTGATTCCCGTAACTGTGTGATTCAGTTTCTCGTTTCGAAGTTCAGCTTTGCCAGGATGTGAATTTTAACGTGCCCTGCATCGAACCACGTCTAAGATGATCTTTTCCATGGCGATGTCGATAGCATGCAGGCGATGGCGTCGCCTAGGATCTTCAAGGTCTTAGCAACCGGCGAAGGACAAGGCGCGCTCCGGCAGCACGGCGGGAGTAGAGCGTTTTGTTCGCGGCATTCGGGCTCCACATTGCCCAGACGTCGCGCAAATGTCTGCCAAAAACACATGCAATCTCAGGCATGCTACGCTCAATTCCCTCCTGCATTGCCAATTTTGGGATTGCAAGATCGAAGGAGCTATCATATAGCTAGATGAAAGTAGATTATAGGTTGTGCAGGAGGTCAAGTGTCTGGACAGGGCGCGGATGGGCAGGGAAGAAGCAGGAGGGTCGATGCGCTTGTTAGTGAGCGTAGCGAGCAAATTCTGCAATTGGTTGAAGGTCTCGTTCGCCTACCGACATATGAACCAGCTCAATGCCGACACGCTGCGCTGTTCGTAAAGGAGAAGTTTTTTGAAGCCGGCTTCAGGGTGGAGACCCACGATCCGATCGATCAGGGCGGCGCAACGGCCCCAATCCTACTCGGCTGGCTCGGCGAACGTACTACCCGGCCGGATATTCTTCTATGCGTCCACATCGACACGTCGCCTGCTGGGGACGGGTGGACCCGTGACCCGTTTGGTGCCGAGCAGCACAATGGGCTCATCTATGGGAGAGGCGCGGCTGTCTCGAAGTCTGACGTCGGGTGCTTTCTTTACGCTGCTGAGTGCGCGTGGAAATCGTTGGTGAATACGCAGGGGGTCACGATAGCGGTTGCCGCGACCAGTGACGAAGGGGCCGGCGGTAACTACGGTGCGGGCTATCTGCTCGAATCTCTCGGTATCCGACCGCGGTTGGCCGTGTTTCCCGGCTTTACTGACGTCGTTACTGTCTCGCACAATGGCTGTATTCAGATCAAAGTCCGCCTTGTAGGAACTGCCTGTCATCAATCGCTGCTGCGGCCCAAAGAAGATGCCATGCGCGCTGCGACGGATTTGTGCACAAAGATCTACACTATGGCGGATAGGCTGATTGAAAGACATTCAGAGCAGTTACGTCCGACCCTGAACGTGACCAAAGTCGCTGCCGGCACCGTGTTCGGAATGGCCCCGCGCCAAGCTGACGTGTGGATTGATCGCAGGGTGGCGCCGCAGGAGGACATGAATGCTGTCCGGGACGAATTGTTGGCCTTGGTTGACGAGGTGACGAAGGCAACTGACTGCGAAGTGACAAGTGAGGTGGTGCGAATGGCCGAACCCATGCGATCCGCTGCTTCGCAGCAAGCCTTCGTAAGTTTGCTTAAAGAAGAAGCGCGGGCAGCCTTCTGTAAGAACCTGGAGGAAAGCAATTCGACCCTCTACACTGATGCTAGGTGGTACTCCAACGCAGGCATTCCCACAGTAATGTACGGCGCAGGGGAGGCCGACGTTAGGGTTTCCGGCGCAAATGGCGTCGACGAACGGGTTCCGGCAGCGCTCCTCACCCAAGCTACGACTATCCTCGCGCGTGCGATGACACGATTCATTTCCGAACCCATTTAGGGGCTCCCTATGACCAATAACATCAATATGACAATCGAAAGCGCCTCAAAGCTCGTCATCGATTGCTTCGTGCGAAATGGATGCTCGCCTGCGGTAGCAAAATCTGTAGCACGAGTCATTGTTGCAGCCGAAGCGGATGGCTGCCTCTCCCACGGCTTGTTCCGCGTACCTGGATACGTCGCATCTTTGCGTAGCGGGAAGGTTTCAGGGGTTGCTCAACCAAAGGTCCGCCAGGCGTTACCGGGGGTTATCGTGGTCGACGGTCAAGGCGGTTTTGCGCCACCCGCCTTGGACGAAGCGAGATCCTCTCTTATCGAACTAACCCGAGGCAATGGGATTGCTGGGCTTGCATTGGTTAACGTCCACCACTTTTCGGCGCTCTGGACGGATCTAGAGCCAATTTGCGCAGAGGGATTGTGTTCCCTTGCCTTCACTAGCTATCTGCCGGTCGTGGCCCCGGCCGGTGGAACAAAGCCGCTTTTCGGCACAAATCCAATGGCGTTCGGCTGGCCGAGGGCGGATGGTAGACCGATGGTTTTCGATCAGGCATCAAGTGTACTCGCTCGGGGCGAAGTCATGATCGCTGCTCGAGACAGTCATCGCATGCCAGAGGGGGTTGGCATTGATGCGAACGGCAATCCCTCTACCGATCCCAATGAGATTCTTAAGGGTGCAATGCTAACCTTCGGAGGTTACAAAGGATCGGCGATAGCGCTCATGGTCGAACTGCTAGCGGGCTCGCTGATCGGCGAGCAATTCAGCTACCAGGCCGGCGAAAACGATAACAAGGACGGTGGCCCGCCACGTGGCGGAGAACTAATTATCGCGATGAACCCGGTGGCCATCGGCGGGGTTGGAGCGTTTGCACACGCAGAGCAGCTCTTCTCCAAGATTACCGAGCAGCCCGGAGCTCGGCTTCCAGCGGATAGGCGTTACGCCAATCGGGTTCGGGCTACAGAAAGCGGATTGTCGCTTCCAGCCGAAGTCGTAGAGCAGGTTCGCGCACTGATGATCTAGCCTACGTCTTAAATCGGCATAGATGATGTTCTTTTTGGAAGAGCTAGAGCCCTGTTGTTGTGGTCAGTTTGTGCGCAAAAGTAAGACGGAATGTGAACAGCAAATCGTGTTAGATTGTCTGTCAGATTCGTCTAGGCTAGTAGGCTAGTATGATCTAATCATGAAATGGACCATCCAAGCGGAATACTCTATAGTGGCCACTTTGGTCGATACTAATTTGATTGAACTAGCGCTGAAGTTCTCGCCTGCGAGCAACCAGTTTCCGGTGGCAGGATCGGGCCATCGCTCGCTGCGTTGTGGCGCTCACCCTCATGAGAAGGTGAAGAACCTCGTGGCTGAGCCATAGGTGAAGATCGTAACGTCCGGTGAGCTTCAAGTTCCACTGTATGTGGAGTTGCCAAAACAAAGACTACTTGGCTTCGCAGCACCTGGCTACGCGGCTGCAGAGTCGTTATGGGCACCAAAGCGTATAATGCTCGGCATTGTGCGCTTGAAGTGCCCACGCCTTTAGTGCGTCAGGACGGCTTTAGGTTTTGCTCAAGAGAGCCTCATGGCATTGGGCCAAGCGCACCATCGATATGACGGATCTGTGCACGTCCAGCTTGATCGATCCCCTGAGTGGTCCAGGCAAGTGCGCGGCTGCCCTTGCGTTGGCATGCGTTGATGCCGATCGAGGGATTTTCACATTGCTGGTTTGAGTGTGCGCCAACTACGAGGCAAAGTATAGATATTGGCATAATTCCATGCAAGTCCGACTTCAGATATTATGGCCGTAGTGGGTAGCGTTCAATCGAAGTCAAAACCGCGCAATCGCCTAGTTAGCGAAAACGTCGCCGGCTGATTGAGAACCTAAAATGTGATGGGTCAAGCCAAACCCGCCCCCATAGAAGAGGCGATCCTTCCATAGTCATAATTGTGGTGTCTAGAAACAGAAGCAATCCGTCATCATCACCTGTCAGTATTTCTTTAACTTCACCCCTGGCGACGCATGGCTTTACCTCACTGTCCGCATAGTCAATGCGGTATCGCCCATCCTCCAGCAAAATATCCAGCACTGATCCAGAGAATTTCTTTTTCAACGCCTTCTCGTCAATGGCTGCGAGGGGGGCCGTGTCGATGATCCACGCCACAGGTTCGCCGTCGACCAATTTACTTCGTTTCACCTGGAGGACTCCAGCTCCGACTGGCACCTGGAGCTTAAGACTCATCTCAGCATCTGCCTCGGTGTGTTCCCACTGGAGATGGCCCGTGTCGACTTCATGCCCCGTTTCTCGTGCGAATGTGTCTATTGACGCCAACCTGTCCAGGCCATGCCTGACTTCTTTGGCGCGCGGCAGCACGAGGGCGCCGACTCCATTTCTCACGCTAATAAGGCCATGGTCCCACAGGCTTCTGATGGCAGCGCGGGTAGTGACGCGGGAAACTTTATAGATATCACAAAGCTCCGATTCGCTCGGCAAGAGCTCTCCGGCTCCGATTTTTCCGTTCATAATATAGTCATCCGAGATTCGCTGGGCGACCTGGTCGGATAGGGAGCGTCGTCCATAGCCTTTATCGGATTTGTCTGCTGCCAGAGTGGCCTTTAGAGGACGGCGTGAGTTGCGAGCTGTTATGTTCATTCCGAATCCAACTTTTTCCAACGATCAGTGAGGCAGGTGATACGGCCCGACTGATAGGCGTATCACACCTATATCATTAGCAGAACAGGGCAACAATATAGACCAATTCCTAGCTTAGGATCGCACATTGAAAAGGACTCGACATTCGGTCGCAAAAAATGGGTCAGATCCGACGATCTTTCTAGCACATATATGCGATAGGTCTGAGTCTCTCTTTTCAAACGGAAACTCCTCTCCGGACCTTGACGGCGCTCGGATGTCAGCCGTCAAGGTTTGGAGCGCAGGAGTCCGCCGCACCGGCGTCTTCGTCATTCGGAACTACCTCCGGACAAGGCATGGTCAAATTATCATGCTCTGACTTCCAAGCTTGTGCCCTTAATGGCCGTAAGCGCGTAGGGAGCTCCACGTAACATTTGGCCCGCTGATCGGGGATTTCTGCATGAATCATGCGGAGAATCCTATGAGCGACAGTGTGAATCAGCCGCGAACATTCGAGGTTTTGACAGCGGCGCCGGTGCGGGCGCTACGCAACCCCCGCGACTGGCCGAACGAGGAGAAAGAGCGCCTGACTGCCGAGACGTTGTTGCCTGGAGCCAATGTCTCGGCGATCGCGCGCGCTGAGGGATTGGATCCCTCGCAGCTTTACGGATGGCGTCGCAAGGCACTGTCATCGGGGTTGGTTGCGCCCCTGGCTGAAGCCGCGGCGAAGGAGGTCAAGTTTGCGAAACATGTATGCCGCCGCGGCTGCGAGCGGTCAGGCTGGTTGCGCCTTCCTTGTAGCAGCCCAGATGAAGCCGGCCAGTTCCCGGGCGATCGCTGTGCAGACCATCGTTGTCTTCCTGCCTTGTCCGCTCAACATTCGATAGCGTGCCGTCAGCCGGCTCTGCGCCTTCCAGATCTAGGACCTTTGGCGATGCTTGTTCCAGACGGCAGAGCTTTCTCGTGCCCCCTTAGGTCCAGGCGTTGCTCAACTCGTGCGGGGCATTATTTCCGCTCATAGGAGAGTGGATTTCGTGGGGTGAAACGCCAAAACAGGTTCATTCTAGACCCTGTGGGGAGGGGCGCACGTCACGCCAGCCCATGCGGATCGGTCCGTCGACGTTGTGCCTGTAGCCGGAAAAGCGTTCAAGCCTGCGTACGGCAATTTGACGGAAAATCGGCTCTCCGCCCTGGAATCTATCGGCGCGAGTCAGTCACTCTTGAGTTGGACGCATGCTGTATCGCCATCATGCGACCTCATCCATTATGCTTGAGCTATTTCGCTAAGCTTGAGGTGTTCTGTGTAAAATGCCTACCGCGTAGTTGATGCAGATAGTGTCAGGCGGACGATCTTCAGTACGCTTATGATTTGCATGGCAAGGTCCAAAGAAGGATCGGCTGCGTGGGGCGATGGTTGCGCGAAATAGATCATTTACAATTGTGGATATGTTCCACCTAGCGTGAAGAGAGCCGAATCTAAAAAGATATTATACATATTTCCGATGGCTGTGGAGACTTTTGAGCGCCTTATTTCGAACGCGCGTTGTTCCAGGAAGGCGATGGGGTCAAAAAGACCGAGAGCCACGATAACCTCTTGACAATGTCAACCTATCATATAGGTTACATAACCTGTAAGAGAGCTGGAATCGAAAGTTCGGCTCTCTAACAAGAGCAGACTGAGGTGTCGGATTGGACACGGCATGGTGACGACCGCGCAATGCCGGCATTTCGGTATTAGTTTGCCTGCGATATTCGCGGGTCAATGTTGGTAAACCGTTTGGAGGTTTGAAATGTCTTCTGTCGTTCGCGACACAGCTTGGGATCTTATCATCCGAGTTGATCCTGAATTTGACTACAGCCGATGTGCGCTTGTCGTCATCGATCTTCAGTATTTGACTGCGTCGCGTGAGTTCGGTGCGTTCAAGAAAGTTAAAGACGGCGGATTCGGCGAGGAGGGCGAATACGCAATTTCTCGAATCGAAGATACGGTTGTTCCCAATGTCGCTCGCTTGGCGAAGGCGATGCGGGCCAAAAACCTGCCCGTCTTTTTCGCGCGTGTGGGGTCTATTAAGGGTGATGGGTCCGATCAGACCGAGCGTCATCGCAAGCAGGGATTAACAGTTGCGCTCAATGAGCGACCCGCTCAGATTCTCGAGGGGCTCGGCGTAGAAGACGAGGACTTGATCATCACCAAGTCTGGTTCGGGATGCTTTACCTCGACCAACCTGGACCACATGCTCCGCAATATGGGCATTCGAGATGTGATCCTTACCGGCATCTGGACCAACAGCTGCGTCGAGACGACCGCACGAAATGCGGGTGATCTGGACTACAGGGTGGTCATTGTCGAAGACGGCTGCGCGGCCATGACCGAAAAGCTGCACAAACATGCGTTGGAATATCTGGATAACAACTGGGGTGCCGTCCGCTCTACCGAAGAAGTCATTGCGGGCGTTACCTCTTCGAAAGCTTCCTGATCACGAATAGCTAGACAGCTCCTAAATTCTGACCAGAGCGGCGTGGCGGATTACGTCAGAAATGTTGTGACGTTGAACGGCACGCCGACGGGTCTAGCAGTCTGTTGAAGAAGTATCGCGCGCGGCCTTGAGGATGGCCTCGTCGGCGTTGTGGTAGGCGAACGTGATCTCGATCGAGCCGTCGTCGAGCAATTCGGCATGGCCGTAGCCGCTCACTTCGTCCGTTTAGTCGCAGCGATCCCACGTGAAGAAGGCCATCGATGGGGTGTAGCTGACATCGAGGCCGGCTTGCAAAGCACCAAATGCGATCTCGCCGTTGTTGTCGTCGCCGATGGTGATCGTGGCGGGACCGCAGAGGTTGAGATAATCGCGATCCCACAGATCGGCCTTGACAATGCGCCAGCGGCCGATCAGCTGGCAGCCCGCCGGCGCGGTCATGTCGGCACCGCCAGCAGCTTCGGCAGCCGTACCAGATTGTAGGCGGCGGCAGCGAAGGTGAAGGCCATCCGACGCGATCACGGCCACGGAACCCGGTCTTGTCTTGGCCAGCGGCCGTCTTGATCCAACCGAACGCCTCTTCGATGCGCTTGCGGGTGCGCTGACTGACGGCATAGCCGCTGTGCCGGGTCGTGCGTCCGTCGATCGCTGAACTGCGGCCGTTGGTGTTCTGCGCTACGTGCGACGTCACGTTCATCGAGCGCAACTCGTTGACGAAGTCCTCCGCATCATAGGCCTTGTCGGCGCCGAGCGTGATCGCCTGCGGCCGGTCGGCACGCGGCTCGATCATGTGCAGTGCGGCTACCCGTTCGGCATGCCCGTCGGCCAGCGTCAGGCAGGCATCGACCAGCAGGCCGTGGCGGTTCTCCATGAGCCCGTGCCCCATGAAGCACCAGCTTCGTCTCCTTGCCTTTGCCCTTGCGATAGAGCCTGGCTTCGGGATCGGTGGTCGAGGCATGCGTCTCGTTCGACCGCTTCTGGCCGTGGAAGTCCGCCTCCGCGTTGCGCCCCGCCGCCACCCTCTGCCGGCGGCTCGCCCGAGCCATCCTTCGGCCTGATGCTCTTCATCGACGCCCACGCCTCGATCAGCGTGCCGTCGACCGAGAAATGATCGGTGGACAGAAGCTTCTTCACCCTGCGCTGCGCCAGAACCGCGTTCAGGAACTTTGCGGCGATGTCGCCCTCGAGCAGCCTGTCGCGGTTCTTCGAGAACACCGAATGATCCCAAGCCGCGTCGTCGACGCCGACCCCCACAAACCAGCGGAACAGAAGGTCGTATTCCAGCCGCTCCGAACGGATCGAATAGAACGCCTGTAGCAGCATCGCCCTGAGCAACTTCTCGGGCAGGATCGACGGCCACCCGATCGGCGAATACAGCGCTGCGAAGTCGCGCTCCAACGCAGCCAGCGCCTCGTTAACGATCACACGGATTGCGCGCAGCGGATGATCGCTCCGCACCCCCCGCCTCGAGATCCACGTAGCTGAACAATTCGCCAGTCAGATTGTCGCCGCCGCGCACCGATAACCTCTGAATCTCTTCAGAGCCAATGAATCATAGTCGACCATCCAGTGCGAGCGACTTCTTCAACAGCCCGCTAGATGGATATCAAGACTGATCGTTTGCTGCAGGGTGCTGGTTCTGCGGCACAGGACGTCAGCGCATAATGACCTTTGCTCGGCATGCTCGGCCGGGCCCTCCGCGGCGAGTTGCGTCCAACGCTGAGGCACACATCGCCGGCAGTGATGCTATCCCGGCAAATGTCGCTACAGCGCGAAGACCAGGACAACCATATTTCTAAAGACGGTCTAACGCGTGTGTGGTGATCGGGCAGGCGATCCATATCAACCAGATGAGGTTTCGCCGAAGTGCTCCTTGCTCAAAATTACCTTGCCTCACTCAACTTGTCCAAATTTTTCACCATTCACTATTGACAGTTGTAACCTATAGGATAGCATGTTGTACCTATATGAAAGGTGAGTTCAGTCTGGCTCGCCGGGAGGAGAAAGAAACTGTATGTCGTACCGACTGTCAGCCGATATTGGCGGAACATTCACGGATCTCGTGTTGGTGAACGAGGCAGGGGAGATGCACGTCCATAAGACGCCTTCCACGCCGCGGGACTTCACCCAAGGGATTCTCAATGGAGCAAAAGAGATCGTCACGGCACGCTTAGGCTCTGGCGATTTGGGTGCCATTGACACCTTTGTGCATGGTGCAACCGTTGTGCTTAACGCGTTGCTTCAGCTTAAACTGCCTCGTACTGGTCTTATAACGACGACGGGTTTTCGCGATGTGCTTGAAATCATGCGAACCAACAATCCGTTCATGTACGATCTCCAGTATGTTAAGCCATCGCCACTGGTACCCCGGTCGCTCCGCTTGGAGGTAGGGGGGCGAATTCGTCATACCGGGGAGGAGTTAGTTCCTCTCAATGAAGACGATGTTCGCTTGGCTGCGGCCCGTCTTCGCCAAGATGGAGTCGAGGCTGTGGGGGTCTGCCTGATCCATGCATATGCTAGTTCCGCGCACGAAAGGCGAGTGGGCGAAATTCTCGCTGAGGAGTTGCCTGGTGTGACGGTGTGCCTTTCGTCGGATGTTGCGCCCGAATGGAGGGAGTTCGAGCGCACCTCGACCACGTGTATTAATGCTGCGACCGTGCCAATCATCTCATCCTATCTTGGTCGATTGTCGGAGCAACTGAAAGAGCGGGGTCTGAAGCGCGACCTACTGGTGATGCAATCGAATGGTGGCGTTATGACCACTGATGCAGCATGCAAGTGGCCCGTACGCACTGTTATGTCAGGGCCGAGTGGTGGCGTCGTCGGAGCTGCCACCCTGGCAGCGCAAATCGACGTCCCTAACGTGGTTACCCTTGATATCGGCGGCACCAGCAGTGATATGGGTGTCATAGCAAACGGACGCGCTATCACCGTAGTTGAGAGCGTCGTTGCGGACGCTTGGCCCGTATTGGCGCCGATGATCGAGATTCTCTCAATTGGGGCTGGAGGGGGCTCCATCGCTTGGCTAGATGCAGGCGATGCCCTGCGAGTTGGCCCCCAGAGCGCAGGCGCAGACCCGGCGCCAATCTGCTATGGAAAGGGTGGTACGGAACCCACCGTAACCGACGCAAATGTTGTGCTAGGTCGAATTGACCCCGAGTATTTTCTCGGTGGCCGTATGCGCCTGGATGTCGATGGCGCCCGTGAAGGCGTCGGACGGATTGCTGATGCGGTAGGCCTTTCGCTTGAGCAGGCTGCCGATGGGATTGTGCAGATCGCCAACACCCATATGTCCAAAGCCATTCGCTCTATTTTGATCGAGAGAGGCTATGATCCACGTGATTTCGTGCTGATGGGCTTCGGCGGTGGAGGTGGGCTGCACACTGCGGCAGCGATGCGCGAGTTGTCCATTCCCCACGGGATTGTGCCAAGCAATCCAGGAGCACTTTCTGCAATTGGAATGCTTGGGACGGATTTCCGCCATGACCGCGCGCGGACGCTGGTGCGACCAGTCGCTGATCTAGATGCCAATGAGGTCGAGAAAATCTTCGCCGAGTTGGAGGGCGAAGCTCTGGCTGCATTGATCGCAGAAGGGGTCGAGCAATCGGCTGTGGAGATGCGGCGGTCGGCAGATTTGCGCTACGTTGGACAAGAGTATCACTTGAGCGTGTCTCTTCCGTCGCGTGGAGAACCCTTGGTAGCCGAAGAGCTTTCATCGCAGTTCAACCGCGAGCATGAACGTATTTATGGCTATTCCACCCCTGATTCACCGGTTCAACTCGTTAATCTCCGCTTGGTTGGAATCGGCCACACCGAAAGTCCGGCGTTGCCGCGGATCGGTCGACGGCCAGATGGTGAATCGCTCGAACCGGTGAAATGGCGAAAGGTCTATTTTGCAGGCTCAGGCTGGACAGAGACCCCGATATACAGCGTGGAGAACGTCCTAGCGGGCGACACGCTACCAGGCCCGAGTATTCTTGAGGATCCTCGCTCTACGATGCTGATCTTGCCCGGTCAAAGCGGTGAGATCGACGAGCTACGCAACCTGCATATTTATGAGGTAGTAAAGTGACCATTCGCATGAACACCGCTATGAGTACGGATCGCGCGGCGGCAACCGTTGATGCGGTCACTCTTGAAGTAATCCGCGCAGGGCTGATCTCTATAGTTCGCGAAATGAGTGTGGCGCTTACACGCACCGCCTACTCTACAATTATTCGCGACGTGCACGACTTCAGCTGCGTCGTCTTCGACGCGCGTGGCCGGCTCGTTGCTCAGGCAGAAGGTATTCCCTCATTTAACGGTTCAATGAGCTTTGCTTTGGATGCAGTGAGGGCAAAGTTCCCGCTTGGCGAAATGAAGCCAGGTGATGTGTTTATTTCCAATGATCCGTACTTCGCGGAAGGATCGTCGTTCCACAAGAACGATATCAATATCCTGATGCCGATTTTCCACGAGGGCCAGCTGGTTATGGTCAGTGCGAGTAAGGCGCATTATCTGGACATTGGCGGAAAGAATCCCGGAAGCTATGCGCCTGACGCAGAAAATACGTACCAAGAAGGACTATGTATTCCGCCTGTGAAGTTGTACGATTCTGGCGTGCTGAATGAAGCAGTGCTCGATATCTTCCTTGGTAACGTCCGTGTGCCTGATACTGAGCGCGGGGATTTGTTCGCGCAGCTGGCGGCAGGGAAGACAGCGGAGCAGCGCTCAATTGAACTTGTCGCAAAGTACGGAGCCTCTACGGTTGCAGCGGCTGTAGATCATTTGCTCGACCATGCTGAAAAGATGGTTCGGGCGGCGATTGATCGAATTCCCGACGGTACTTACCATGCTGAAGGCTTCCACGATGGCGATGGTACTACCGAGGATCCGATCCCCCTCAAAGTTGAAGTTGTTGTTGCCGGCAGCGACATCACGGTCGATGTTACGGGCAGCGCGCAACAGCGAAAGAGTTCGGGCGGTAACGGCCATTGGCACACGACAGTTGCCGTGACGCGCGAAACGGTTATGTTTTTGTCTGACACTACGATGGGTACAAACGAAGGATCGTATCGGCCCATCAGTGTTATTGCCCCGAAGGGTTGTGTATTCAGACCAGTTTCCCCCGCTCCGACAACCACCGGCACTGCAGACCTTTCCGTGCGGCTGATCGAACTCATACTGCAAGCGCTCTCGCCAGTACTTCCAAAGGAAGTGATCGCCGGAACGTTCGGCACAGTGAGCGCGCTTACTCTCGCAGGACGGGATCCGGACGGCCGCGAGTTCGTTCACTTTTCGCCTTACGCGGGTGGCTGGGGAGGTCGGGCGCGCAACGACGGTAATAGTGCCATGGTTTCTCTGCTATCCGGGGACAACTACAACGTGCCTTGTGAAGTAATGGAAACCCGCTTTCCAAGCCTCCTCGCCGAGCGGTATGCCCTTCGGGAAGGTTCCGCAGGTGCGGGTCGGCACCGCGGCGGTTGGGGCGTGGACTACGACTATCGGGCTCTTGTCCCGCTTGAGCTAAGCGTCGCACTGGATCATTACAACTTCCCGCCTGCAGGCCTTTTCGGAGGTCATGATGGTGAAGGCAGTGCTCTGGTGCTTGATTCTGGAGGTGAAGAACGCATACTACACCAAGCGGCAGGTGTCGTTGTTCCGGCGGGAACGGTAATCAGTCATAGAACTGCAGGTGGCGGCGGCTATGGTAATCCCCTGGAGCGTGATGCGGAAGCTGTAGCGATTGACGTAAGGGACGAACTGCTCACACCTTCGCAGGCAATTGAAATTTACGGCGTCGCTTTCGGGCCAGATGGTGAACTTGACAGGACAGCTACAGAGCAGCTGCGCTCTGCGCGGCTTGTCAATTCCTAGAAGCAGAGACGGCCAGTCCGTCGAGCATTTCCAAGGCTCGACGGACGAATCTGAACGCTGGACTTGTTCCGTTCACTCAGGCCACGTTGTACAGTGGAGGCACTGCGAAAGGCCACACTGATTAAGTCGTTTGCATTCTCCGGAATTGCTGAGTCTACGTGTAGCGAGGAGCTTGCTGTGCTCCGATTTCAGGATTGCGACCGCAGTGACTTCTCAAGTGCAATGAAACATGGGCTGTTTGATGATTGCCGGGCCCATAGCGGCTATCACGATTTCGACGTTGCTTGCACTTGGTTTGTATGGCGCTAGCGGACCAATTTGGCGCACCCAGCCTTGCCACGTCCCACTGTGGCCCTTGGCGCTGTTCAATCTACTGCATTAGTGCCCGTCCGCCGTTGGGGGCTTCAAACTTGGGCATCAATACACACGGTTGAGGTGCTTGCTGCAGAGTATCAAGCCAAGGGCGTCGCGCGGAACCGTCGCACGATTAATCCGACTGTTGCACGAGCCTATCGCATGGATTTTCCACAATTTGAGGTGCCGGCATGTCTACTACAATCACCAATCGTCAGGCCTGCCCTAAGGGATCGCCTCATGGAGCGGTTGCCGGCAGAAAGGCCGTATCGGCTCCGCTGCGCCAGAATCCCCACGCAATTCGTTCCCCAGAACTGGAACTCCAGACAGCGATCGGCCGGGAGGTGAGGGCCTGTCGCAGACGCCGCGGAATCACTGCTTCCGAGGTCGCGGAGACCGCAAAAATCTCTGTTGCAATGATGTCGAAAATCGAAAATGGCGCGCTCTCGCCTTCGCTAGCTACGCTGCGTGTTGTGTCTCGAGCGCTTGGCGTGCCGGTGAGCGCGCTGCTCAAAAATTGTGATGTAGAGCGCAGTGCCGTATTTGTTAAGGGGGGGCGAGGTGTCGGCGTCCCAAGCCGCTGTGCCCCGCTAGGTCAACAGCAAAAGCCTCTCGGCAATAGCGTATCAGGTTCCGGCCCGATTTTAGTACAGCCTTTCCTTGTGACGCTTACAAAAGATACCGACACCTTTCCGTTGTTCCGACACGAGGGCCTAGAGTTCATCTACCTGCTCGAGGGCAAGATGACTTACCGCCATGGGACAAATCTGTATCATATGAGTGCCGGCGATAGTTTGTATTTTGAGGCGGATTCGTCTCATGGCCCCGAACATTTGGCGAGCTTCCCGATCCGGTTTTTATCTCTTAGATGTCATCTGCAATGTGAACAACGGCCTCAATCGCCGGTTCTTTTGCGATGGCCGATTGAAAACGCTGGGAGGGTTCGATTAGAAACAGCATAGGTCTTATTGTAAACGAGATCGCTTTAAATCGCAGAATGATTGGTCTGTAAAAGCATCGCGTCTTTGTGTCAGGGAAATTAACGAAAATAACATCCCTGCGACTGTACTTATTATAGGCGGCTCCCGTGTTTATCAAGAAGATCCTCGTCGCCAACCGATCCGAAATCGCCATCCGCGTCTTCCGCGCGGCCAATGAGCTGGGGCTCAAAACCGTGGCGATCTGGGCCGAAGAGGACAAATATTCGCTGCATCGCTTCAAGGCCGACGAAAGCTACCAGGTCGGCCGCGGTCCACATCTCACCAAGGACATGGGGCCGATTGAAAGCTACCTGTCGATCGAGGAGATCATCCGCGTCGCCAGGCTGTCGGGTGCCGATGCCATCCATCCCGGTTATGGTCTGTTGTCGGAGAGCCCCGAGTTCGCCGACGCCTGTGCTGCCAATGGCATCACCTTCATCGGGCCGAAGCCCGAGACCATGCGCCGGCTTGGCAACAAGGTGGCGGCGCGCAATCTGGCGATCGAAGTCGGCGTGCCGGTGATCCCGGCGACCGACCCTCTGCCCGACGACATGGAAGAGGTGAAGAGGCTTGCCGCCCAGGTCGGCTATCCGGTCATGCTCAAGGCCTCATGGGGCGGCGGCGGTCGTGGCATGCGCGCCATCCGCAGCGAAGCCGACCTCATCCGCGAGGTGACCGAGGGCAAGCGCGAGGCCAAGGCAGCGTTCGGCAAGGACGAAGTCTATCTTGAAAAGCTGATCGAACGTGCCCGCCACGTCGAGGTGCAGATCCTTGGCGATACGCATGGCAACGCCGTGCATCTGTTCGAGCGCGACTGCTCGATCCAGCGCCGCAACCAGAAGGTCGTCGAGCGCGCACCAGCACCTTACCTCAGCGAGGAACTGCGCCAGGAGCTGTGCGGTTATGCCCTCAAGCTCGCCCGCGACACCGCCTATGTCGGCGCGGGCACTGTCGAGTTCCTGCAGGATGCCGACACCGGCAAGTTCTACTTCATCGAGGTCAATCCGCGCATCCAGGTCGAACATACCGTCACCGAGCAGGTGACCGGCATCGACATCGTCAAGGCGCAGATCCACATCCTCGACGGCTTCGCCATAGGCACGCCGGAATCGGGCGTGCCTGTCCAGGCAGACATCCGCCTCAACGGCCATGCCTTGCAGTGCCGCATCACGACCGAGGATCCGGAGCAGAACTTCATTCCCGACTATGGCCGCATCACCGCCTATCGCGGCGCCACCGGCTTTGGCATCCGCCTCGACGGCGGCACGGCCTATTCGGGCGCGGTCATCACCAGTTTCTACGATCCGCTGCTGGAAAAGGTGACCGCCTGGGCGCCGACACCGCACGAGACCATCGCGCGCATGCATCGGGCGCTGCGCGAGTTCCGCATTCGCGGCGTGGCGACCAACCTGACCTTCCTCGAAGCGATCATCACGCATCCGGCCTTCCACGACAATTCCTATACGACGAGGTTCATCGACTCGACGCCGGAACTGTTCGCCCAGGTCAAGCGCCAGGACCGCGCCACCAAGCTGCTCAACTATCTCGCCGACGTTACCGTCAACGGCCACCCGGAAACGCGTGGCCGCGCACTGCCCAACCCGGAAGCGGCTGCGCCGGTGGTGCCTTGGTTCACCGGCCCGATCCCGGACGGCACCAAGCAGCGGCTCGATGATCTTGGCCCGGAGAAATTCGCCGCCTGGATGCGGGCGCAGAAGCAGGTTCTGATCACCGATACGACGATGCGCGATGGTCACCAGTCGCTGCTGGCCACCCGCGTCCGCACGCATGACATCGCCAGGATCGCCGGCACTTATGCCCGGGCGTTGCCGCAGCTTCTGTCGCTGGAGTGCTGGGGCGGTGCGACCTTCGACGTCGCCATGCGCTTCCTGACCGAAGACCCATGGGAGCGGCTGGACAAGGTGCGCCAGGCGGCACCGAACATCCTGCTGCAGATGCTGCTGCGCGGCGCCAACGGCGTCGGCTACACCAACTACCCCGACAATGTCGTGCAGCATTTCGTGCGCCAGGCGGCGGCCGGCGGCGTCGACCTGTTCCGCGTCTTCGATTGCCTGAACTGGGTCGACAACATGCGCGTGTCGATGGATGCCGTAGGCGCCGAGGGCAAGCTGTGCGAAGCGGCAATCTGCTACACCGGCGATATCCTCGACCCGAACCGCGCCAAGTACGATCTCAGATATTACGTCGGGCTGGCCAAGGAACTCGAGGCCGCCGGCGCTCACATCATTGCCGTCAAGGACATGGCCGGCCTGCTCAAGCCGGCGGCGGCGCGGGTGCTGTTCAAGGCGTTGCGCGAGGCGACCGACCTGCCGATCCATTTCCACACCCACGACACGTCGGGCCTGTCGGCGGCAACGGTGCTGGCTGCGGTGGAAAGCGGTGTCGATGCCATTGATGCGGCGATGGATGCCTTCTCGGGCAATACTTCGCAGCCTTGCCTGGGCTCGATCGTCGAGGCGCTGCGCGGCTCAGATCGCGATCCGGGCCTGGCGCCCGAATGGATCCGCCGCATCTCGTTTTATTGGGAAGCCGTGCGCAACCAGTATGCGGCCTTCGAGAGCGACCTGAAGGGGCCGGCCTCGGAAGTCTACCTGCATGAGATGCCGGGCGGCCAGTTCACCAACCTCAAGGAGCAGGCGCGCTCGCTCGGCCTCGAAACCCGCTGGCACGAGGTGGCGCAGGCCTATCACGACGTCAACCTGATGTTCGGCGACATCGTCAAGGTGACGCCGTCGTCGAAGGTGGTCGGCGACATGGCACTGATGATGGTGAGCCAGGAACTCACCGTCGCCGATGTCGAGAGCCCGGCCAAGGACATTGCCTTCCCGGACTCGGTCGTGTCGATGCTGCGCGGAGATCTCGGCCAGTCGCCCGGCGGCTGGCCGGCAGCGTTGCAGAAGAAGGTGCTGAAGGGCGAGAAGCCGATCATCGCTCGCCCCGGTTCGCTGCTCAAGGCGGCCGATCTCAAGGCCAACCGAAGCGACGTCGAGACCAAGCTCGGCCGCAAGCTCTCGGAAAACGAGTTCGCTTCCTTCCTGATGTACCCGAAGGTGTTCTCGGACTTCGTCGGCGCGCAGGACAATTATGGCCCGGTCAGCGTGCTGCCGACGCCGGTCTATTTCTACGGCATGAAGCCCGAGGACGAGGTCTTCGTCGACATCGAGAAGGGCAAGACGCTGGTCATCCGCTGCCTCGCCGTCGGCGATGTCGACGAAAAGGGCATGGTGACGGTGTTCTTCGAACTCAACGGCCAGCCGCGCCGCGTCAAGGTGCCGGATCGGGCGCATGGCGCATCCGCGTCCAAGGCAAGGCGCAAGGCAGAGCCCGGCAATGATGCCCATATCGGCGCGCCGATGCCGGGTGTCGTCTCGACGCTCGCCGTCGCGGCCGGCCAGCCCATCAAGGCCGGCGACGTGCTGCTGTCGATCGAGGCGATGAAGATGGAAACCGCACTGCACGCCGAGCGCGACGGCACGATCGCCGAAGTGCTGGTGCGCGCCGGCGACCAGATCGACGCCAAGGACCTGCTGGTCGTCTACGGCTGAGGCCGATGTTGGCTAAGCTGGGCCAAAGTTACGCGATCGGCACAGCATCAATCAAACAATCGCCTGAAGAGATTACCTGGACGACTTTTGGCCGCCAGCCCGTCACCGCGAAACGCTTCGTGTAGGCAAAGCAAATCATCAAGTCCCCATGTAGCTTTGATATCCCCACGGTGCCACAACTAGGGGTACGTGATGGTGTACATGGGTACTGACAATCTTGAACCGCACTGGCACGAGTTCGAAGAACGTGGCGTCGGTGCCACCGCGGCGAAAATAATCCTTTACATGGAACATCAACTCGAATGTTCCTGACATCATATCTGATGAGGTGAGAACCGGTTCGTCGGTCCGACCCTCGGCATTGGTGAAGAGTGTCTTCAAGTGAAACTTATCTGTGCCGTCCAGGCGCAAGAAATCGATCCGCATGCCGCCGCCCGGGATACCATTCATTATGTCGAGTACGTGTACGGTCAAACCAGCCATTAACGGACATCCTCGCGTGTTGGCCCGGAAGCGAGCGCCGGAATGCCGCCCTTGTAAACTGAAAAGGCATAGCGCCCTACAATAAGTGGGATATGGTAATTCTGGTAGGGATCATCGACCTCGAACAACACGGGTATCACGTCAATAAACGTGCTGGGAGTGCCGTGCTCGGCGAGATATGCTCCAGCCTGCAGGATCATCTGGTAACGGCCCGGCCGCATTTCCTCGGCGTCAAGCAGTTGGGCGCGGCCGACTTCATCTGTCGTCACCCTTGCGACTGTCGTGTATCCGCCACCTTCGAACCGCTGCAATTCGATCACCATTCCCTGCGCACCACCGGCATTGCCGCTGTCGAGGACATGGGTCGAGATTGCGCGGCGTGTCCTCTGGCTCTCCCTAACCCGTTCGCGCAACCGGCGCTCCGTAATCTGCCCGACCTGTTCGATGCAATTTTCGATCTCGGTCTGACGGTCGTTCAACAGACGCCGCCTGTGTTCGGCAACAACGGTGTCGCGCTTTACGTGAAGCCGCAAGCATATCATGCAAGGGAAGCCAAATTTCTCGTCGTAAAGACGGTTAAGCTCCGTCATCTCCGAGAATTCTGCCTCGCTGAGGCGATCGAGGCCGAGCCGGCTTTGTTCTGAACTAGAATCGGGTGTCATTTCACCAGCACGCGCCTCGCGGCCGCCGAGTTCTGGATGCCCCCGCAGAAGGCCCACCTTTTCACTTTCGTCGCATCGTCGCACCACATCCATCATCTTTCGATGCATTTCATACACCGATGCGAACGGACGGCTAAGACAAGCCCGCTCAGCCACCCAGGGAGCATGCTCGAAAATGCCTCCGAATACATCAACAAATTCGCGCAAAGTCATTCGATTGACCTGGTCAATATCCACGGTTCACCTCATTCGCACATACTAGGATGCCGGCTTCCATCCGGAGATCGGCGGTCAAGATCTGTAATTATAAGTATTAAATTATACGATTAAAAAATAACAAATAATTATTGCACAAATATTTAGCATATAATCATTAATTTATCTTAATAAAAATACCAGTTATTGCATGCTAATTGTGATTGGGTAGTAGATATTCCATCAAGCAAAGGTCAATCGATATGCTCGCACTGTTGTCGATCCCGTGTGATCTGAGGTCCTACCGCTTGCCGGGTTCGTCTCGTCGCCGTCGCTCACACATCCGATGATGTTGGCTGCTTCAGCCCAGGTTCCGGAGACCTGGCCAGCGCAAAGGGGAATGCTGGCTACTGTTTCAATTTTGGGCCTCTCTCCATCGTGGCGCTGGCGCCTTCACCAAACCATACATGAGGAACGCCAATAGTCAAACCTGTATGATAGCTATTGACACGCTGAGCCCTGTATGACAGCTATTCCATGCTAACGAAGGGGCACGCGAGGAGGGATATGGCCTTTTCGCAATAGCGAGAAACGCGTCGATCGCGACTATCTGATAGTGGGGCATTTGGTCGGTCGCGGGAAGGGTCACGCCATGCGTCCCTGAACATGCGAAGTTCACAGGCCGGGGTGCTTTTAGACGTGAACAACGTGAAAGCATTGTTTCAACAAAGAACAGGTTGAGCTGCGAGGGAATGGGTCAAATGAATGAGAACCATCCGCAAAAGGACAGGAATTATCGCGGGTACGGCCGTCACGCTCCCCGCGTCTTTTGGCCCGGAGGCGCTCGGGTAGCAGTGAACATCCAGGTCAACTACGAAGAGGGGGCCGAGTATTCATACGCTCGCGATGGTCGCAACGAGGGTGCCGGTGAATTCCTTGGCTCTCTGTCTGGCATAGCCGATCGGTCGGTAGAGTCGGCGTTCGAATATGGGAGCCGAGCGGGCTTCTGGCGCTTGGCGCGGTTGCTTGATGAATACAGGATTCAGGCAACAGTAAATGCCTGTGCAGTGGCGGTCGAGCGCAACTTGGAGGTTGGCGACTACCTGCGCGAGGCCAAGCATGAGATTGCCTGCCACGGGTACCGCTTTGAGGAAGTTTGGAACCTGACGCGGGAGGAGGAACGCCAGCGGATACACGCCGCCATCGAGTCGCTGACCAAAACCTGCGGCGAACGGCCGGTTGGCTGGATATCGCGGTTGATGTCCTCTGACAACACCCGCGAACTGTTGGTGGAGGAGGGTGGATTCCTATACGACTCGGACGCCCTTAATGACGATCTGCCCTATTTCGTTGATGTTTCCAACAAGCCACATTTGGTCGTGCCGCTGTCGTTCACCTACAATGACGGCCGCTTTATCATGGGCGGCTGCGACGATCCGGCGGCTTTCGCTCAATATTGTTGTGGTGCGCTGGACGAACTTCGGCGCGAAGGCATTACGCATCCGAAAATGATGACCGTCAGCCTGCATCCGCGGATCATTGGACAGGCAGGAAGGATTGTGGCGTTGCGGCGGTTCATTGAGCATGCGTCGGAAGCCGGAGACGTATGGTTCGCGCGGCGTTCTGACATCGCGCAGTGGTGGATTGATCATCATAAGGAATTTGCATCATGAAATCTCAGAAGGAGTGCCGGTTATGAGCCGTCCGCTTCGTGTAACGATAATTGGCGCAGGAATTGGCGGCCTCAGCGCCGCCGTTGCGCTACGCAAGATCGGCGCTGACGTCACCGTCGTTGAGCGGGCGCCTGAACTGCGGGCTGCTGGTGCAGGAATATGCATGTGGCCGAATGGAGCGCAGGCATTACATGCGCTTGGCATTGCTAATCCCCTCGAGATGGTCAGCCCGATATTGCATCGGGTCTGCTATCGCGACCAGCACGGTCGTGTGATACGCGAAATGTCGATCGACAAACTCACTGAGCTTGTCGGGCAGCGTCCGTTTCCGCTTGCGCGGTCCGATCTGCAGGCAGCATTACTGTCGCGCCTCGATCCGGCCCTGGTGCGACTGGGGGGCGCCTGCGTGAGCGTAGAGCAGGATGCAAACGGTGTCCGCGCTGTCTTGGATGATGGCACCGAGATCGCTTCCGACCTGTTGGTGGGCGCGGATGGTATCCGCTCAGTAGTCCGAAACCACGTTACCGGAGGAACTGACCGACTGCGCTATCATTATACGACTTGGCTCGGTCTCGTCTCCTTTGGCTTGAACCTGACCCCGCCCGATACCTTCACTTTCCATGTTCAGGATTCCAAACGCGTGGGTCTGCTAAACGTGGGAGACGACAGGCTCTACTTTTTCTTCGACGCCGTTCCGAGCGGCGAGGCCAATCCCGATGGCGTGCGGGCAGAACTTCGGCATCATTTTGATGGATGGTGTTCTGAAGTAACAACTCTTGTGGAAGCCCTCGACGAGGCGAAAACGAACAGGCTGCCCGTGCATGACCTCGACCCTTTAGCGTCATTCGTGAACGGACGCATTGTTCTGATTGGCGATGCCGCGCACGCCACGACGCCAACCTTGGGGCAAGGCGGTGCGTTGGCTATGGAAGACTCACTCGTACTGGCTCGCCATCTAGCCGAAAGCACCGATTATGGGAGCGCGCTCGCCAGTTACGATAACGAGCGTTTAATGCGAACACGCCAGGTTGTTCTTGCATCACGTGCCCGTACGGCGGCGACGCTCGGAATTGACAACACCTCGGCACAGACTTGGCAGAAGCAGTTGACCGACGACGCCAGCCAAGATTTTCTGGAGCAACTCGTGGATATCCATCGCGCTGGCCCGCTGGCAGCCTGGCCGCATGATCGCCAAGAGGGCGTAGCAACATGACTCATTCGTTGATTGTATCTGTCGACGTTATAACCCAGCACCGGCCGGCGTTTGAAGAATGGTTGCGATCTTCTTTCCTTGCCGCGACGGGAGTGCCCGGCGTAGCCGCAGATCCGGTGTGTTTCCGAGGCATGCGGGTCGAGACGCGTTACCGTACCTATCAGCCAACTCCATCTTACATTGTAATTTTCCAACTCGAGGGTGATCCGGCTGAAGTGACTGGTGCCAAGGCTTTTTCCGACTGGTGGACCAAAGGCGTCGCAGCGCGGTTCGAATGGGTTGAAAAGCAAAGTTGGGTCGTCGCTGAGTTAGTCTCCGGCCCGCCGCCGCCTTTCGACTACTCCCGTGTGCTGTTTACCCAGGTCGATCTCAGACCAGCGCATCAGAGTGGTTGGGCCCGCTGGTATGACGAGGTTCATATTCCCCAATCACGGCTTGTCCCAGGAATGTTCCGTGCGGAAAACCGACGCTTTGCGGCGGTCGAGATCGCCACGGCACGTTGGCATTGTTCGGCCAAACCGTCTTTCATACATTTGGTGCCTATCGAGGATAGTGCCGATATCGTGCAGGGAGCTGCTACGCCGGAATTTCTTGCCTTGATCGCAGATACCCAAGCACAGTGGGCCGGCGCCCTTGAAAGCGCTGCGTCGACACTCTGCGAGCGGTTTCGATGAGCCGCTCCGGCAAACTCATCGTTGTCGGAGACGTTGTCCCAACCCGAGCACTGCCAAGCGACTGGCACCCGTTCGGCGAGGCGGACTTCGTGTTTGGTGACCTTGAGGTCCCGCTAACTGAACGCGGACTGCGCTGGGACAAGCCGGTCTCCTACCGCGCGGCTCCAGACCGAGCTCGCGAACTGGCTGGTGTCGGCTTCGGCCTGGTAAGCCTAGCCAACAATCAAGCAATGAACTATGGCCGCACCGGCCTAGTCGATACGATCACTGCTCTTGATCAAGCCGGGGTGCCATTTATTGGTGCTGGGCCTGACCTGGAGGCAGCGCTGAAACCTCACATCACCGAGTTGGGCGGTAAGAGGATCGCCTTTATCGGGCTCACCTGCGTAGCCCCACGGCACTGGGACGCGGGTGCAGATCGCAGCGGCTTGGCTGTGCTCCGACCTCGCCAAGCGGCCGAAATCGACCCCGCCTGGGCTGCTGAGGAACCGGGTGTTGCTCCGACCGTGCATACCTGGCTCGATGACGATGCACTCGCTCGTGCCGCGGCTGCTGTTCAACGGGCGCTGGAGCACGCAGATCTGGTGGTGGCGGCCGTCCATTGGGGCGTTGGGTCCAGCTATCAAATCACGGGCTACCAGCGTCAGCTTGGCCATGCGCTGCTCAATGCCGGGGCGGCTCTTGTGCTTGGCTCGCACCCGCCTCCTCTGCAGGGGTTCGAACGAACGAATGCTGGGCTGATATCCTACAGTCTGGGCACCTTCATCCGCCAACAGCCGCAAGAGGGAGTTGGACTGGCGCTCAGCGCGGCATATTCTAGGATGCCGCGAGAATCGGCAATTCTTGAACTGACTGTCAAAGGCGGCCGGTTCAGTGAGGCGCACGTTCACCCTGCGGTACTGGACGACGACGGAATTGCTCGCCAGGTCAGCGGCGAACGGGCACGACGCATAATCCGAACCATCCTTGATCGTTCTACAGGGCTAATTCCTAACCCGGCACAAGGGGAAGAGCCGGAAACCTTGACCATCCATCTGGACAATGAGTTCGCCACCGGATCGGATCGACCATCGGATGGAAGTATGGTGCCATCCGGACCGGAGGTCGCCGCGCGCCAAGGTCCCCGATAGCGCTGTCAACAATTGGTCTGATCGACCATCGCTCGTCAATGACCGGCTACCGGAGGGGCGAGTCGGAGGCAGAGGCTCTAAAAGTTGAGTTCGGCGGGGCTACCTGCAGCTTAAGAGTGATCGAAATACCGCTCGTCTTCGATACGAATGATCGCCTCAGCGGTATGCTTGCAGGAGCCGCAGGCAGCTACCTCAGCTTGTCGCGACGCGCGACAGCGCCAGGGTTGGCGGCCTTCGACCGTTTTCGAAGCTGGCGTAAAAGTGCCTGCTATCGTGGATAGTAGCCATGAGATTTCCCATGGATTGAAGTCGCTCGCCACCGCCCTTGGTGTATAGGTGCTGGCAAGCTGAACAGTGGGCACTGGTCGCCGGCAGCGCTTCGCATCGGTTTGTAGTGTCAATCCCACCGGCCCGCGTCATTGTCTACGACGCCCTCTTTACGATTGGCGGTGGGCGCTGACGTCTTCACCTGTTCCGCATACCAAAGGCAGGCTCATTGCATTTGTTCGTTCTCGGGGATCGCGAGGCAATTGGCGGTGATACAGCGAAGGTTCGGTCCATTGTCAGGCGGCGGCCTTGCGATGGTGTAAGCGCCGCTGTCCGCTTGATCTATTCTGCTGCATCAGAACGGCCCTGGCCGCGCCCGACGTAGAGAGGACGTGAGGTAGTCTCTCCTGATGGCGCCGAGGATTTTAGAGTTCGAGGAAGGCTGCAAACTGGGTATCGCGACCACCTAACGAAAGGTGGGTCTTCGAGCTGGATTCGTTTCTTCATCGTCTGGCGCCAGCGTTCGATCTTGCCCTACGTCTTAGGGTGACTGGCATCCGCAATGAGCCTGAAATCATTCGTCTCTCTATGGACCCTGAATTTGTTCATTGCCGTTAAGCCGGGCGGCGCCTTTAGGTCAATTGCCTATATGATAGCTATTGACACAAGGCTAGCTATATGAAAGCTTGCTAAAAACAAAAGAACAAAAAAAGGGAACTGGAATGGGGAAAATGCAGGGCATGTTTCTGGACGTGACGGCTACCGCCAATCACCAACCGTGAGCCTTCAACGATGTGTCGGAGAAGGACGCAGTTGTATCAAGATCGTACTTGGTTGGCTGTGTTATGTCGGCAGAGGCCGACCGGACGGCAGCAAAGAGCTTCACAAGTCAATTTGATGTTCATGCCTGTAAATAGTCAGGCGTGGGCTATGTAAGACTGAAGATGAAGGTCACTTGTTTATTGAACAAGTGTCATGACTTCAGATTTTGCATATGTAAACGCGCAACACACATGCATGCGTGTTGCGGGGCATTTTCCCGTATCGAGACTAACAGCTTGGCCGAGCCGGCATTCTTGCCCGGAATGCTGCTGAAGACCTCGCGGCGATCAACCGCTATTTCGTTGAATATGCATGATAGTCGTCCAATGAAGGATCGGCTGGTGACAGAGAGATAGGCCCATCTGAGTCTCCCGCAATTCGTGATTGCTAAAGCCGGATGATGGACTTTCCGGCTTCATCGAATTGCCAGACATCAACCTCAAATAGGCGGGTAAATGACCAGCAACCCAGCAGTACAAGTCGGCGAGGCGCCCAGGAATGGAGCGCCGCTGCTTTCCCTTTCTGGAATTACCAAGAGATATCCCACTGTAGTCGCGAACGAAAACATCGATCTTGACGTAAGCGCCGGCGAAATCCACGCGGTACTTGGCGAAAACGGCGCCGGCAAATCAACGTTGATGAAGATCATCTTCGGTGTCGCCCAACCGGATGCCGGCACCATTTATTGGCAAGGTCATCCCGTGCGTATCGATAGCCCGGCTCATGCCCGGGAGTTGGGCATCAGCATGGTGTTTCAACACTTCTCCTTATTCGAAGCGATCACCGTAGCTGAAAACATCTCGCTGACCGTCCCAGGTACGCTCAAGGAACTGTCTCGCAGGATCAGGGAAACGGGACAGGAGTTTGGCCTCAAGGTCGAGCCTGCGGCGCTGGTTTGCAATCTTTCCGTTGGCCAACGTCAAAGGGTCGAGATCATCCGATGCCTATTGCAGGAACCGAAACTCCTCATTTTGGATGAGCCGACATCGGTGTTACCTCCACCGAACGTCGAGCAACTCTTCGAGACATTGCGACGACTTGTCGCCAAAGGCATGTCGATCCTCTACATCAGCCACAAACTTGAAGAAATACGTTCGCTCTGTCACTCGGCGACGATATTGCGCCAGGGTCGTGTTTCTGGACATGTGATCCCTGCTGAAACATCAAGCCATGCGCTCGCTTCGCTGATGATTGGCCGGGATTTGCCGAAGACTGCTCATCCGCCGGCTCGACAGGATGGTGCGGTAAGGCTTCGTGTCGCGAATCTCTCCTCGCACGACCCGGATCCGCACATTGTCAATATTGATGACCTGAGCTTGGAGGTGCGCTCAGGCGAAATCCTCGGAATTGCGGGCGTTTCCGGAAACGGACAGCACATGCTTTCAAAGATGTTGTCCGGCGAAGAGGTTCTCGCCCCATCCGAAAAGCATCGCATCGAGCTCATGGGTACGGCTGTCGCACACGAAAACGCGGGCCGCCGCCGCAACCTTGGGCTTTCATTCGTCCCGGAAGAACGGCTTGGCCGTGGTGCCGTCCCTCCCTTCAGCTTGGCTGATAATTCGCTGCTTACGGGCCATCGAATGGGTATGACCGGTCGCGGGATGGTGCGCAATCAGCCGCGGGACGCGTTTACGGACCAATGCATCGCCGACATGAATGTCGTGTGCGCCGGCAGCAAGTCGAACGCGGCCAGCCTCTCTGGAGGAAATCTACAGAAGTTCATTGTTGGCCGTGAGATTATGATGGCGCCCAAGGTACTGGTGATTGCGCAGCCAACTTGGGGGATTGATGTCGGCGCAGCAGCGATGGTCCGTCAGAAACTCGTGGATTTGCGCGATACGGGAACCGCTATTCTGCTGATCTCGGAAGAGCTCGAGGAACTGTTCGAGATTTCCGACCGCATCGTGGTGATGTTTAAGGGCAGGGCATCGCCTGCCCTTGATGCGCGCGCGACGGACGCCGAAACAATCGGACGCATGATGATTGGCGACATCGCTGCTCCCCTGTTCAGCGAGGCTGCACAATGAATATCAGACAGCCGTTCGTCCTGGTGCCGCGGCAAAGGCAATCGCGCATTGCTTTAATTGCGGTGCCTCTTGTAACCATTTCGCTGACTGTCATCGCGGCATTTTTCCTGTTCGCTGGACTGGGTGCCGACCCTGGCATTGTGCTCTATACGTTCTTTATCGAACCGCTTTCATCCGCTTACAACCTCGGAGAGGTGCTGATCAAAGCAAGCCCGCTGATCCTGATCGCGCAGGGACTTGCAATAAGCTTTCGCGCAAAGGTTTGGAACATCGGCGCGGAAGGACAGCTCATTATCGGCGCGATCTGCGCCAGCCTCATTCCGATTTACTGGTCCCATAGCGACTCAATGCTGATGCTACCCGGGATGATCCTCATTGGGGCGGCGGCCGGCATGGTCTGGGCTGGCATCGCGGCGCTGCTGCGTACTCGCTTCAACGCCAGCGAGGTGATCGTTACGCTCATGCTGACAGAGATTGCCCGGCAGCTTCTCTACTTTCTGGTCACGGGGCCGCTTCGCGACCCGATGGGATACAACTTCCCACAATCGGTGCTATTTCCCTCGGCCGCGCTCTACCCGACGTTCGGTGGCGTCGGCGTGAGGGCCAACCTTTCTATTTTCATCACGCTTGCGGTCACAATCATCTGCTGGGTGTTCGTCTCGAAGAGCTTCGCGAGCTTCAAGTTGCTGGTTGGCGGAACAACGCCTGCCGCCGCAAGGTACGCCGGCTTCCTGCCAAAACAGGCGGTCTGGATATCGCTTCTGATCGGAGGTGCTGTCGCGGGGCTTGCAGGCGTTGGAGAGATCGCCGGACCTATCGGAAAGCTGCAACGAATCATATCCCCCGGCTACGGATTTGCGGCGATCATCGTCGCCTTCCTCGGAGGATTGAACCCCATAGGAATCGTCTTCGCCGGAATGCTCATGGCCGTTGTCTATGTTGGTGGCGACAATTCTCTCGTGACGGCAAACATTCCGGCTTCCGCATCGGTCGTGTTCCAGGGATTGCTACTGGTGTTCTACCTCGCGACTGCCGTGTTCGCGCGGTACGAAATCCGGCGTGCGCCGCCCCCGTTAATCCCCGCGTAAAGGACCTTTATGATGGATGCGCTCACTTTTGTTGTGGCCGGGGCATTTGCGATGGCCACTCCCTTGATGCTCGCAGCGTTGGGTGAACTGGTCACCGAGAGATCGGGCGTTCTCAATCTGAGTGTGGAAGGGATGATGGCGATCGCTGCCGCCATCGCGTTTATGACAACGCATGATACGGGATCGTTCCTGCTGGGCTTCGCTGCTGGTGGCGTTTCAGGACTCCTGCTGTCGGTCGTGTTCGCGCTCCTGGTTCTCGTTTTCCTTGCCAATCAGGTCGTAGCAGGGCTCGCAGTGGGCATCCTTGGCCTCGGATTGTCCGCGCTACTTGCTCGATCATATGAAGGCATGACGATCTTACCAATGGGAAAGATCACCATACCGATCCTCTCCGATCTGCCACTCGTCGGTCCAATCCTCTTTCGTCAAGACGTTATGGTGTATCTGGCAATCGGTTCAGCCATCACACTCGCTTGGTTCTTGTTCAAAACGAAGCGGGGCCTTGTGTTGCGGGTCGTCGGGGAGAATCCACAGGCTGCTCATTCGATAGGTCTTCGCCCTATCCGGGTCCGCTTTATCGCTGTTCTCTTCGGTGGCCTGATGGCTGGTCTGGGTGGTGCGTACGTCTCCATCGTCCTGACGCCACTCTGGTCGCAAGGAATGATTGCAGGTCGTGGCTGGATCGCCGTGGCGCTCGTCGTATTTGCCTGTTGGAGGCCAATCCGCCTCACGGTGGGGGCCTATCTGTTCGGTGTCGTCTTGCTTCTCGATCTGGCGATCCAGGCCCTCGGGTTAAGCATACCGTCGGTCATCCTGACCTGCATGCCTTACGCATTGACGATAGTGGTGCTGACCATCGTGTCCTCGGACGCGTCTCGCATCCGTCTCAACGCACCGGTCTCCCTTGGAGAAAACTTCCGGCCGGCAAACTAGCTGGTCGGATTCAAGCAACAAGAATGGAGTTGGGAACATGAAGATCTGGGTACGCACTTTATTGGGAGCAACCGCGCTGGGCTTGCTGCTTTCGGGGCCTGCTGCCTCGGACCCTTTCAAGATCGGCTACATAATCCCGAACGCAATTGGCGAAGCGGGGTGGGACCATGAACTTGAACGCGGCCGCCAGGCGATCGTCGATCACTTCGGCGACAAGGTCCAGGTCAATGCCGTCAACGGTGTCGGCGAAGGGCCTGATGCCACGCGCGTCATGAACAGGATGGCAGCTGACGGTACTAACATGCTCATTCTTGGAGCATTCGGACTCATGAATGACGGACTGGTGCTCGCGCGACGCTATCCAGACCTTAAGGTTCTGCATTATGGCGGTTACGTCAACGAACCAAACTTCGCGACGCTTGCACTCCGTCACTACGAGGCATCCTATCTTTGCGGCATGGCCGCGGGCATGGCCGCCAAAACGGGCAATCTCGGCGTTGTAGCCGCATTCCCTTTGCCGGAAGTCCTAAGCATCATGAACGCCTATGTACTTGGCGCACAGAGCGTGAACCCCGACATTAAGCCGGTAAAGGTCGTGTGGCTCAACTCCTGGTTCGATCCTGCAAAAGAAAAAGCGGCTGCTGAATCGCTCGCATCCCAGGGTGCGGAAGTGCTGTATTCGCTGTTCCCCGGAACTCCTTCGACCGTGTCGACAGCCGAGCAACTTGGTGTCTACGTAACAGTTACGTTGTCCGACAACACAATGTTTGCACCGACCAAGCATCTTTGCTCCGCACAAGCTGAATTCGGCCCCGCTCTGATCCGGAAGATCCAGGACGCTATCGACGGGAAGTTCGTTGGAGACGACACCTTTTCAGGCGTGAAGGATGGCTCGATGGGCATTGCTGGGCTCAGTCCCGACCTTAGCGAAGAGCAAAAGAAGCAGATCATGGCCAGGCTCGAGGAGATGCGAAACGGCAGCTTCCAGCCATTCAGAGGGCCTATTATGTCAAACACCGGGCAGGAAATTGCCGCCGAAGGTACAAATCTCGACGACACTGCAATCAAGTCGATGAAATTTCTAGTCAAAGGCATAGACACCACGCTTCCCAACTAAAGACGAACCTTGTCTCGGATTGCCAGACGGCTCGCGAGGGCCGCTTGGCAGTCCACGAAACCTCGTCGAACGAATGGGATCGGACAGTCTGGAAGACTAAGGCTGTCTCCTTGCTGGTACTCACATCATCGAAGCAACTTCCACGGGAGGGGAAAATGAACTTCACGCCAAAATCCTGTCTGAATGGACTGAAGAAATTCTTGATTCGAGCCATGTTGCTCGTTGCGGCCAGCCACGGCCTGTCAACTTCCGCATTGGCGCAGACCTTTTCTGCCAATCAACTGCAGCTTCATTTCGGCGGCGGGTATCGTTTTGGGGGAAATGGTGCTGAAACAACGACCCGAACGATGCTAGAATTCCAGCATTTCAGCGCTTACAAATATGGCGATCTCTTTTTCTTCGCCGACGTCTATCGGGATCATCAGTGGGACGGGACTTCAAACCGAGTCAACTTCTATGGCGAGGGTTATGCACATCTGAGCGCGAAGTCGCTGGGAGGCATTCCATTCGGAGAGGAATCGTTCCTGGCAGATATCGGGCCGGGTATTGGCTTCAACGCCGGTCAGGATTTCTTGGTTGCCATTTACGGTGCGAGAGCCAGCTTCAAAGTACCGGGTTTTAGCGTGTTGACCTTTGGGGTCTATGCCTATGACAATCAGATAGACCCGTATGGTCGTGACCTAGATACGACCTATCAGGCCACTCTCGTTTGGGACATTCCGTTCGCAATAGGCGATCAGAAGTTCTCAACGGGAGGGGTTCTCGACCTGATCGGCAGCCAGGGTGTGGGAGTAGAGGAGCAAATCTATTTTCAGCCGGAGATCAGGTGGGACGTAGCCAATGCGCTCGGCCAGAAAGCCGGCAGTTTCGATCTGGGTTTGAGATACGTCCACTTCAACAACAAATACGGGGTCGATGGCGTGGATGAGAATGCGATGTCCGTGTTCGTCTCCAAGAAATTCTAATGTATCAGGGACTTGCCGCGGCCTTGTGACGAGGCCGCGGCTGGGCAAAACAAAATCCGGTTTGATCGACGGGCATTGGCTCGATGATGCGTGCCACCGCACGCGACTCAAGCCGAGCTCGTCCGTCTTGTCACTTCTGTCACGCTCGATCGCGCACGGCCGATCTCAGAGCGTAACTTCGTTGAGCTATTTCAACAACGAGGTTGAGCACCACATTTCGGTATGACGATCCGATCGCACTTTAGAAGACTTAGGGGCGCAGCGCGTCCGCCATCGTCATATCACAAGGAACCTCTTCCCTCCGAAGGGTAAAGCACGGCGCGGGTGCCTGTATGATAGCTATTGACACGGGGATAGCTGTATGAAAGCTTTCCTGAGAACAATAATAAAAGGGAACATAGAGATTGGACCGTAAGACAGTTCGCCCCATTGGGAATCGTTGTCGAGGCCAGTATTCACTGGTGAGGTAGGATTCGGACGCGTCGAAGAAAAGACGTCGGTCGGATTGCCTGGCAGTTTGGCTTCAGCGGCAGTTGACGCTCGCGTCAGTATCGCGAAGACCCCGCCACAAGAACCGAAGGTTTGCAAGCGCCAGCAACTTCGGCAACTCGAAAAGAGAGCATTGCCATGTGGCTGGTTGAGAATTTGGTCCCCTGAGGATTTAGAAGTCCAACGGGTGCACTGCGGACGGTGTCCGGATCGACACTCTTTCCGGCAAATGGTTGCGCGACAAGCTGTGTAGAACTGTGGAGGTTTGCATGTTTGCTGACATTAATAAGGGCGACGCCTTCGGTACCTGGGTCGGAAAAAGCGTACCGCGTCGCGAGGATGCGGATATCCTTGCAGGGCGAGCCGAGTACATTGCCGATATCAAGCTTCCTGGCATGCTTGAGGCCGCGTTCCTGCGTAGTCCGTTTGCTCATGCTAGGATCGTCTCGATAGACGTCTCACAAGCCCTGGCTCTGCCTGGTGTGTACGACGTCATGGTGGGCGCGGATATTCCGGACTATGTCAAACCGCTTCCCCTCATGATTACCTACCAGAACCATCGCGAAACCCCGACTTTCCCGCTGGCCCGAGACATCGTTCGCTATGCCGGTGAACCGGTCGCTGTGGTCGCCGCGATAAATCGCTATGTCGCAGAAGATGCACTGGAGTTGATCGTCGTCAAATATGAGGAATTGCCTGTCGTCGCTTCCATCGATGCTTCGCTTGCTGTTGACGGGCCACGTCTCTATGAGGGATGGCCTGACAATGTCGCGGCCAAGGTCAGCTCGGAAATTGGCGATGTGGACGCGGCCATGGCATCTGCCGACCTCGTCTTTGAGGAGCGGTTCGAAATCCAACGCTGCCATCCGGCTCCGCTCGAGACGCGCGGCTTCATCGCGCAATGGGACTTCAAGGGCGAGAACTTGAATGTCTGGAATGGTACGCAGATCATCAATCAGTGCCGTGATTTCATGTCGGAAATGCTGGATATTCCGGCCAGCAAGATACGCATCAGATCGCCCCGTTTGGGTGGAGGCTTCGGTGCGAAATTTCATTTCTACGTCGAAGAACCCGCGATCGTGCTCCTTGCCAAGCGGGTCAAGGCACCGGTGCGCTGGATAGAAGACCGGCTGGAGGCTTTTTCGGCGACAGTTCACGCCCGCGAGCAAGTCATCGACGTCAAACTCTGTGCCATGAACGACGGGCGCATTACCGGCATTATCGCGGACATAAAAGGCGATCTCGGCGCGAGCCATCATACAATGTCGATGGGACCGGTCTGGCTGACTTCGGTGATGATGACGGGTGTCTATTTGATCCCGAACGCACGTTCCGTCGCAAAGGCGATTGTAACCAACAAGCCGCCGTCAGGTTCCTATCGCGGCTGGGGACAGCCTCAGGCAAACTTTGCAGTCGAACGGATGGTGGATCTTTTGGCGCACAAACTCCAGCTTGATCCGGCTGCGGTGCGGCGGATCAATTACGTGCCTGAAGCCAGAATGCCTTACACCGGTCTTGCTCATACGTTCGACAGCGGCCGGTATGAGGTATTGCATGACAGAGCACTGAAGACGTTCGGCTACGAGGCATGGTTGGAGCGCCAGGCAGCAGCGCAGGCCCAAGGACGGCGTATTGGGATCGGAATGTCGTTTTACGCCGAGGTTAGCGCCCATGGCCCATCGCGTTTTCTTAATTATGTTGGTGGACGGCAAGGTGGTTACGACATTGCACGTATTCGGATGGATACGACCGGTGATGTGTATGTCTACACAGGCCTCTGCGACATGGGTCAGGGCGTGACCAATAGCTTGGCGCAAATAGCTGCCGACGCGTTAGGTTTGAATCCTGATGACGTGACGGTAATGACGGGAGATACGGCCCTTAACCCCTACACCGGCTGGGGCACAGGGGCTAGCCGTTCGATCACTATCGGCGGTCCGGCTGTCATGCGCGCGGCGACGCGTTTGCGGGAAAAGATACTCTCTATTGCTCGTCATTGGCTTCAGGCCGATCCGGATACGTTAGTTCTGGCAAATCGCGGCGTCATGGTGCGCGACGATCCGGGTCGTTATGTATCTTTCGCTTCCATCGGCAGGGCTGCCTATTGCCAAATCATCGAGCTGCCGGAGGATGTAGAGCCGGGGCTCGAGGCGGTAGGGGTTTTCGACACAGTGCAGTTAGCTTGGCCATACGGCATGAACCTGGTTGCCGTTGAAGTCGATGAAGATACCGGCGCGGTGTCGTTCCTGGACTGCATGCTGGTTCACGACATGGGAACGATCGTCAATCCGATGATCGTGGATGGCCAACTTCACGGCGGAATTGCTCAAGGCATCGCACAGGCTCTCTATGAAGAGTTGCGCTATGACGAGAACGGTCAACTAGGGACAGGCTCCTTTGCGGACTTCCTGATGCCTACAGCCAGCGAAATACCAAACATGCGTTTTGACCATATGGTGACCGAGTCACCGCTCATACCGGGGGGGATGAAGGGAGTCGGAGAAGGAGGCACTATCGGTACTCCGGCCGCAGTAGTGAACGCTATCGAGAATGCACTACGCCCAATCACGAACTCGAAATTGAACCGAACTCCGGTTACCCCAGATCGCATCTTGACCGCCATTTCTGCCGGAGCATGCGCATGAAACCTACCGCGTTTGACTATATTCGGCCGACCAGCTTGCCAGAAGCGCTCGCAATCCTGGCCGAACATTCCGACGATGTCGCTATACTTGCTGGCGGGCAAAGCCTGATGCCGCTGCTCAACTTCCGAATGTCCCGTCCGGCACTGGTACTCGATATCAATGACATTTCCGAGCTGCAGCAGGTTCGATGCGAAAACGATACCTTGTATGTCGGGTCGATGGTCCGGCACTGTCGTGTTGAACAGGAAGAAATCTTCCGCTCGACGATACCGTTGATGTCCGAGGCGATGACTTCGGTCGCGCACATTCAGATCAAGACGCGAGGTACTTTGGGTGGCAATCTTTGCAATGCGCACCCGGCGTCGGAAATGCCTGCGGTGATAACTGCATTAGGCGCCTCAATGGTCTGCAAGTCCGAGAAACGGGGGGAGCGCGTTCTTACGCCCGAAGAGTTCTTCGAAGGCGCCTTGCAAAACGGTCTTCAAAGCGATGAACTGCTTTGCGAAATCCGCATTCCCGTACCATCCCAATACGTTGGATGGGCGTTTGAGGAAGTCGCGCGGCGGCATGGCGATTTCGCACAATGCGGCGCCGCAGTTCTGATCGGCGCTGAGGATAGGAAGATCGATTATGCGCGCATAGCCCTTTGCAGCATTGGCGAAACGCCGATCCGTTTCCATGCTCTGGAGCAATGGCTTATCGGCAGGCCGGTCGGAAATGATCTGCCTGCAGATGTAAAGCTCCATTGCCGCGAAATCCTCGACATTGCGGAGGACTCGACGATGACTGCCGAGAACAGGGCGAAGCTTGCCTCCGCCGTGACTTCCAGAGCCATCGCCAGGGCCGCAGACCGGATTGTTCATCTCGATGTAAAGAGAGGTTGAAGTTATGAGCAGTCACGTAATTTCTCTTACCGTCAACGGCCAAGCAATTGAACGAAAAGTGGACAGCAGAACTTTGCTGGCGGATTTCCTGCGCGACGAGTTGCGCCTCACCGGGACCCATGTCGGTTGCGAACATGGCGTGTGTGGCGCATGCACAATCCAGTTTGATGGGGAACCGGCACGCAGTTGTTTGATGCTTGCGGTTCAGGCCGAAGGCCATTCGATCCGGACTGTCGAAGCCTTGGCCGTCGATGGCTGTTTGGGAGCGCTCCAGCAGGCATTCCATGAAAAACACGGTCTTCAGTGCGGGTTTTGTACGCCTGGCCTGCTAATGACACTGGACTACGCGCTGACAGCGGATCTTCACATTGACTTTTCAAGCGACAAGGAAATTCGAGAGCTCATTTCCGGAAACCTTTGTCGTTGCACGGGCTACCAGAACATAATCAACGCAATAAAGTCCGTTTCTCCTACGACTGAAATTGCAAAGAGTGAGGAACTTGTATGAAGTTCGAAGGAAATTACGACATAGACGCGGAACCAAAAAAAGTATGGGAATTGCTCAACAATCCTGAGGTGCTTCATAAGAGCATTCCTGGATGCGAAGAAGTTATCCAGACTTCTCCTGTAAAGTATGAAGCGGTTGTGACGTTGAAGATCGGGCCAATCAAGGCGCGCTTCCAGGGTCACGCAGAAATGACAGAGCAGCAGCCACCAAATCAGTGTGTAATCATATTCCAAGGTTCAGGTGGCATTGCGGGCATGGCACGCGGCGAAGCCAAGGTTCTGCTTACACCGAATGACCGAGGGACTGAGTTAACCTATATTGCGGATGTCGTGATCGGTGGAAAAATTGCACAAATAGGATCTAAGCTGATCGAGGGAACTGCTCGTAAAATCGCTGACCAGTTTTTTAGCAATTTCGTCAATTATATCAGCGTCAATGTCCCGTAAATACACAATTGAAGGTGGCTATATGCTCAGTTGAGTTCATGCGCAGTCTAATCAGGTGGCACTGCATCTGAAACAACTCCGAAATTGCATTTCGTTGGTCTACGGCCAAGCCATCGATCGCGGCCAGCTCTGTCTCGATGCGATCAACGCCGGGAGCGACGCCGACGATCAGTCGCGTGCCAGCCTCGGTCGGCGCAACGCTTCGGGTGGTGCGTGTCAGTAGGCGAACCCCGAGGCGTTCTTCAGCAGGCGGATTGTGTGGCTCAAGGCGGATTGTGAGACGCCGAGCCGCGCTGCAAGCAATCATAAACCTATCATAATGATGTTGACAGCCTGTAGAACAGGGGTCTTGATTGCATCGCAGGGTCGAAGAGATCTTGATCCTGATAATCGGTGGGAACTGGCATGAACGCTACGACAAGGGTCTCCAAGGCGGGGCATCGATCAATCGCAGTTCATGCTGGTGCCAACCGTTCTGCTCGCCGGCACCGGGGGAGCGGTGCGTTCGTTCAGGGCAGTAAGACCATTTCAGTAAAGCGACGAACAACATTGTTCCGCTGAAATTGATAATGCCGTATCCGAGGCGATCAATAAGTATCGAAAGGAACAAGGCGGGATCAGGGTGTAATCGTGCACTCCGGGCCGGCATTGGTCGGCGATCGCGCCGGCTTTGAAAGTCGTCGAGTCAGCCCGAAATACAGTGTATCCGGGCAAAGCCTAGTTAAGGAACCATCCATGGATCTTTTTATCAAGAATGTGAGGGTCATCACCGAAAACGGCAGTTTCGAGGGCGGCGTGGCGGTCGACAAAGGTGTAATCGCGCAGATCACCGGTGCGAACGGACATGTCGACGCGGATGAAACCATCGATGCGGAAGGATTGTATCTTCTGCCCGGCATCATCGACGCGCATTCCCATTTCAGCCATCCTGGTCGCGAGTTTGAGGGGTTCGAGGCCGGTACGCGGGCGTCCGCGGCAGGTGGCGTGACAACAGCGATCGACATGCCGCTCGCCGACATTCCGCCTATGGCCACGGCGAAGGCGCACGCCGCCAAATATGAAATGGTGAAAGATCTTTGTGTGGCCGACTACGCATTCTGGGGCGGCCTAATCGATGACAATCTCGAACATCTCGATGAACAAAATGAACTGGGGGTCGTAGCCTACAAGGCGTTCATGCGCAGGTCCAGCAGCTACCCCAAGGTCGATGACGGACAGCTATTCACCGGCCTGCAGAAGACGGCGAAGTTTGGCAACATTGTTGGCGTGCATGCGGAAAACGACACGCTGATCGAACATTTGGAAAAACGGTTGAAGGCGGAGGGCCGTCACGATCGCATGGCTTGGAACGATTCGCATCCGATCGAATCGGAGCTTGAAGCCATCAATCGGGCGATCCTTCTGGCAAAGGCTGCCGCAAGCAGTTTGTATATAGTCCATATCAGTTGGGCCGGGGGCGTCGACACGGTGCGTGAAGCCGCTCATCGGGGCCAGGATGTTTATGCCGAAGTCTGTGCCCACCATCTGTGCTTCGACCTGGACGACTATCTACGCGTCGGGCCTCGCTTACGCTCCGCGCCGCCGATCCGGTCGCGGCCGGAGGTGGAGGAACTTTGGGACCGCGTGCTGCGCGGCAAGGTTGACGTGATCGCGTCGGATCACTCGCCGTTTCTCCCGGACTTGTACAAGGCTGGCGAAAACGATGTCTGGCAGGGCACCGGCGGCATTACGGGCATCCAGTCGATCCTGCCGGCGATTATCACGGAGGGCGTGCACATGCGCGGCCTCTCCTGGGAACTCCTGGTAAAAATGATGTCGTCCAACCCTGCGCGCATTTTTGGCATTTATCCGCGCAAGGGAGCGATCGTACCGGGAGCGGACGCAGATTTCGCGCTGGTTGACCCCCAAAAGGTCTGGACCCTTCAAACGGAAGATCTTTTCTACCGCTACAAGGAAAGCCCGTACGTCGGCAAAGAATTCTGCGGTCGTGTCGAACGCACTATTGTTCGCGGCAAGACAGTTTTCCTGGAAGGGAAAATAACTGCCGACAAAGGGTATGGTCAGCTGGTTCGACGAGAAAGCGCCACTCACGGGCGACCGCTTCATAAACACCAGCAATCGGTTCGACATTTGTGAGAGGTTCTCGTGGATAGAAATTCATCCTTGGTTGCTGGCGGCCTTCCTGATCAAAGACAGCTTCTTTCCAGCAGGGCAGTCTTTACGCCAGCCTATGCCATTATTCCGGGCTCCGTCCTGAGGGACATCGTTTCAAGTGCCCTGCCGGAATGGCGCGACACGCGGCTTTGGGTGTTGGCGCGGCCGCTTTCAGGTTTCGCTGAAACCTTTTCGCAATATTACATGGAAGTGTCGCCCGGCGGCGGCAGTGAAGATCCGGAGCCCGATCCGCACGCGCAAAGCGCAATCTTCGTGACTGCTGGAACGATGACGATCACCACCAACGGCGTTCAACATCGCATGGTGAAGGGCTCATTCGCTTTTATACCCGCCGGCCAGGTGTGGCAGATCATCAATCCGTCAGCAGAGATCTGCCGGTTTCAATGGATCCGCAAGAAGTTCGAGCCGGCTGGCAAACTGGGAACGCCACCGGCGATCTTCACCCATGAAGATAAAGCTGCCGGCGTAAGCATGTGCGATGAGCCACCCTTGTGGGGCTCCGTCCGTTTCATCGACCCAAGCGATCTACGCTACGACATGCACATCAACATCGTCTGGTTTGAAGGCGGTGCGACGATCCCCTTCATGGAAACGCATGTGATGGAGCATGGCATCTACATATTGGAAGGCAAAGCGGTTTACCGGCTCAACAGCGATTGGGTGGAAGTCGAGGCCGGCGACTTTCTCTGGCTTCGTGCCTTTTGCCCACAGGCTCTTTATGCCGGCGGTCCTGACGGACTTCGCTATCTCCTGTACAAAGACGTGAACCGCCACATGAAACTGCTATGACCATCGTAACAGTCTGACCCTGTCAGCCAAGGATTCTGAACCAAATACTACGGCATGGTCAGTTTGTACGTGAGTCAAATATAAGCTCAGTTTCTTATTATCACCTGCGATCTCATTGTCCGGCCGGTTCACCTAAACTACGGCTGGCTCCCTGGTAGGCGGAAGCTCTCTTGTCTCGCCAAAACGCGCTGATCGGCCGACTGGCCGATCGCGAGCAATGCCGCTGGGCAAGCAGACTTTTGGCCCGATCAGGTTCTGTCTCGATTGTCGCCGCAGAGCCGGCTGCCGATCTACGCGCGCGGGCTCCAGACATCGAGTTGATAGGTGTCTGCCATACGGCCGGTGTGCGAGCCGACAAGTAACGAGACGCTTCGTTGATGATCGAAAATGACTGGGTGTCAATTTTAGAATTGACTAAACTAATGGACTGTAGGAAAAAAAGTTCATCTGAAGGAAACTTTCCGCCTGACACAAAAATTTGGAGTGGTACGATGAACGGCTCATCAGCGGTCGGTCTTGAATCGACTTTGAATGTCATTGAACGTTTCATTTCTTTTAACACCGAAAGCTCTCGCTCCAACCTCGAACTCGTCGATTGGGTTGAGGGCAGCGTCAAAGGACCGCGAGTCAGCTGCTTCAGGACGTTCAACGCAGAGAAAAGCAAGGCGACGCTTTGCATAACGGTAGGCCCTCCGGTGGACGGCGGCGTAGTCCTTTCGGGGCATATCGACGTCGTCCCGGTCGAAGGACAGGCATGGAGCAGTGATCCGTATTCGTTGCGTCAGGCTGACGGGCGGCTCTATGGCCGCGGAACCTGCGACATGAAGGCCTTCGGTGCCATTGCGGTGGCACACATTCCCTATTTCCTCGCATCCAACATCGCCAAGCCGGTTCACATAGTTCTGAGCTATGATGAAGAAGTGACGAGCCGAGGGTCGATTGCGGTAATCGAGGAATTCGGAAGATCGTTGCCCAAGCCTTCCTCGGTCATCGTCGGCGAGCCGACGATGATGAAGGTCGCAGATACCCACAAGAGCATCTCGACCTATTACACCACAGTGACGGGCCACGAAGCACATTCCTCGAAACCGAACATCGGGGCAAATGCAATCATGGGTGCCTGCGAATTGGTCGATGAACTGTACAGGTTCGCCGCCCGGCTTGAAAAAGAGACAGACCCCAGCGGAGGGCTGGAGCCCGCCTATTCGACCATTAACGTCGGCACGATTTCCGGCGGCACGGCCCGAAACATACTGGCTCGTGAATGTAAGTTCCACTGGGAGTTCCGTGGCTTGCCCGGAATACCGCAGGACCTCGCCGTGCGGCATCTGGAGCGCTATGCCAGCGCCAAGGTACTTCCAAGACTGCGCCGGTACACTGACGACGCCACCATATCCACTATTGTCGGCACAGAAGTGCCGGGCCTTGTGCGCGAGCCAGGTTCGATGGCGGAGACGCTGGCGCTGAAACTCAGCGAGTCCAATGAGACGGTCGCGATGCCGTTCGCCACCGAGGCTGGTCAGTTCCAAGTGCGCGGATATCCAACTGTGCTGTGCGGTCCGGGCAATGTGGACCAAGCGCATCAGCCAGATGAATACATCGCCGTGGATCAGGTCGAATCTTGCATGCGCTTCATGCGACGATTGGGCGAGTATCTGAAGGGATAACAAGCCAAACGTGCTTGAATCGAGTGTCAACCTGTATTATAGTATGAACCTATATGATAGTATGAAGATGCCTAGCTAACATGAGGTGAAATCGTGCATGCGTTGGGTGTGGTATTGACAGGGGATATCTGCCCGACACGCGGTCTTGTGGCTGATGCCGCAGACGTAAAACAGACGTTCCGGCTCATTGAAAACGCAGATTTTGCCCTCGGCAATTTTGAGATGCCGCTCACGGATCAAGTTAGAGCAGTTGAGAAGCTGCTAAACATTAAGGCTGATCCGTCCATCGCTCCTACACTTTCGGAGCTTGGGCTCGACATGGTGACGGTAGCCAACAATCACGCGGTCGATTACGGCTGGGAGGGTCTTTCCCAGACCATCGACCTGTTGCGGTCGCAGGGTCTGACTGTCATAGGCGCCGGCTCAAACATCGCTGAGGCTACGGCGCCGGCGATCGCAACGGTGGCAGGCAGGCAAATTGGAGTGCTTGCCTATTCGTGCCTCCTGCCGACCGGCATGTCGGCAGGGATCAATCGACCTGGCATCGCTCCCATCCACGTGCAGACATCATACGAAATCGATCCCTACTATCAGATGGAGGAGCCTGGCGACCTGTCTGCAGTGCGCGCCAGAACGCAAGCCAGGGAGACCGACGTGGAGGCGGCGGTTGCGGCAATCCGCGCGCTCCGCAACAAGTGCGACACGCTCATCGTCACAATTCATTGGGGTTTCGGATCGGGAGAGGATCTCGCCGAATATCAGCTACCGCTGGCGCAAAGGCTAATTGACGCCGGCGCAGACATTATCCATGGGCACCATCCGCATGCAGTTCACCCCATCGGCTTCTATCGCGGCAAGCCTATTTTCTTTGGTTTGGGCACCCTGGTCGGCCAGCAGGTTTTTCTCGATGCGCCGCCGGCCGTGCGGGCGCTCTGGGCAGAAATGTCGCCGGACGGATATGTCGCAACCATTTCGATTTCGCAATCCAACGTTCTCGGGATCGAGTTAACCCCGACTACCCTGAATTCTGATCGCCTTCCCTTAATCGCAAAGGACAATGATTTCGATCGGATACATCACCGTCTGGTGAGCCTGTCGGCGCCGTATGGAGCCAATATCGAATTGGACGGAACGGTCCTGCGTGCCAGTGCCGCCGCACTGGATTGCCAGAGAAATTGAATTTTCCACAACAAAAAAAGGGGAATAGCCATGGAAAAGAAAACGACAACTATCTGCCTCGATGCGGAGATGACGCGCCGCTTGTTTACTGGCGGTGCTGCAGCTTTCTTCGCGGCGCTTGGCCTCGGGGTAGGGTCCGAAGCCAGTGCGCAGGAAAAGGTCATCGCCATCAGCTTTCCGAACTCCTCGACAATCGGTGCAGTGATCACCACCCTCAATCAGGCAAAAGCGCGCGGCAAGGAACTCGGCTTTAATGTCATCGTCGATGATCCGGGCAGCGACCTGAACAAGCAGATCAACACGATCAAGACCTGGATCCAACAGAAGGTCGCCGTTATCGTCTGTGTCGTCTTGCAGCCACAGGTCTTTGTGGCGATCGCAAAACAAGCACGCGATGCCGGCATCGCGTGGATAACCTATGGCGAGAAGATCGAGAATCAGAACGCCACGGTGGGGTATGCTCAATATGACGACGGTCGCCGCCTAGGCGAGTATGCTGGCCAGTGGATCACCGAGAATCTCGGCGGCGCCGCCAAGGTCGCGATCCTCGGCTATGAAAAGGGCTCATGGGGACAACTGCGCGGCAATGGCATTAAGGACGGCCTTAAGGCACACGCTCCCAATGTAGAGATCGTCGCTGAGCAGGACGCGATCACTCCGACGGAAGGCCTGAACGTCACCCGCACGATCCTCCAGGCGCATCCGGACGTGAACGTCATCCTCGGTGTTGAGGATCCAGCGACAGAAGGCGCCTACAAGGCTTGGATTGCCGCCGGCAAGGATTCCAAGGATCCCAAGGCCTTCATCGGCGGCATGGACGGAACGCCCCCGGCGCTTAAGCTGCTGCGCGAGGGGGGTACCATCTATCGTGCGTCTATGGCCATCCCGCTCACGGAAGTTGGCAATGCAATCGCCGAAACGGCCGACCGGCTGGTGAAGGGCGAGGAGACCGGAGATAAGATCGTTCCGCTTGCGCTAGTGACTGAGAAATCGGGGGACGCGCAGAAATTTTTGGACGAGCAAGGCGTTACAGACTGATTTCAAAATAGGCTGGGAGGAGACCGCCATGACATTCGCGGTTAAGAAACTCTGCAAGGCCTATGGAGGAGTTGACGTTCTGAAGAGCGTGAATCTTGCTGTCGAGGACGGAGAGATTCACGCGCTCTTGGGCGCCAATGGGGCCGGAAAGTCGACCTTGATCAAATGTCTGTCGGGAGCGATCACTCCCGATGGCGGAGAGATCAAGGTCGGGGAGCAGCACTACAAGGCGTTAACGCCAAAACTGTCGCGCGACGCCGGGATCGCGGTTGTTTACCAAGAGCTTTCATTGGTGATGTCGCTCGACGTCGCCGACAATGTCTTCTTGGGACGAGAAGTCTGTACCGGGCCCTTTGTCCATCGCAGCAAGCAACGATCCGAAGCGATCTCCTTGCTCTCCCAGATGGGGATAGCACTCAATCCCGCCACGGATTTGAGCGAGGTCTCCAGTGCCGAACTGCAAGCCATAGAGATTGTCAAAGCACTCTCGGCGCGGCCGAAAGTACTCATCTTGGACGAGCCGACGGCGTCACTGTCGGAGCGGGAGGCGGAGCGCCTTGGCGAGAATCTGAAACAACTTCGCAAACAGAATCTTCCCGTTCTTTATGTTACGCATCGTCTCAACGAAGTCTTCGATCTCGCGGACCGGGTGACTGTTCTGCGGGGGGAGAAGTGGTGCTCTCGGGGCGCGTTGACCAGCTGAGTCACGATGAACTCGTACACGCGATTGTCGGCAAGAACGTCTTCAGGGGGCGTGCCAGACAACGTCAAGCTTCTCACAAGTGCGAGAAGCCACTTCTCGCCGTCAAGAACGTCGTTTCGCCCGGCATTGGCCCGATCAGCTTCGACGTGTTCCCCGGAGAGGTGGTGGGGGTGTTCGGGCTCGTGGGTTCCGGTCGGACGGAATTGCTCGATACGCTGTTCGGTGTCCAGCCGCTCCATTCCGGAACGATTACGCTGAACGGGGAATCCTATGTGCCGAACAAACCCGCTGATGCGGTTAGCCGAGGCGTGGCGCTGGTTCCCTCGGACAGGCTGAGGCGCAGCATCTTCCAAAGCCTCTCGGCTTTGGAGAACGCGCTTCTTTCGACCTTCCGCCATGTGAGCGCGCGCGGCCTCCGTAAGCACAACGCCGAAGCCATGGTGTTTTCCGATGTAGCGGAGCGGCTGAATCTACAGCCGCGGCGCATGGACCTGGAAGCGCAGCGATTTTCGGGTGGCAACCAGCAGAAGCTGGTTCTCGCACGTTGGCTGAATGACACGCAGGAATGCCGTCTTTTACTGCTGGATGAGCCGACCCAAGGCGTAGATGTTGGGGCACGCCGGGAAATCTATGATGCGATCCAACTGGTCAGTTCTAACCCCTCCCGGGCGGTCATTGCTACATCGAGTGAGCCAGACGAACTGATGCAGATCGCTACACGCGTAATCGTATTGTCCGGCGGCAAGATTGCCGGGATAGTTAGTGGTGACGACATCAACGAGACAACGCTCATCGGCCTGGCTCACAAGATCGAACACAGGGAAGACATAGCATGAGTACGAAAGCTCCTTCGATGACAGCCCCAGTTTCAGGCTCGCGATACCTTCGTGCCGCAAGCCAGACGAGCTTTCTGATTAACAACATTCTGCTCGGCACGCTGATAGCAATGGTACTATATTTCACGTACCAGAGCAGCGCATTCCTCACCGTCTCCAATTTTACGGTCATCCTGACGAACTATGCTGCCATAGGGGTGGTAGTCGCGGCGATGGCCATCTTAGTCATAGCCGGCCATGTGGACCTTTCGGTTGGCTCGAACATCGCATTCTCGGGAATGATCTCGGCGGTGGCGATAACCAAATTCGGAGTGTCGCCACCGATCGCGATCCTTGCCGGCGTGTTGACTGGGTCGCTGATCGGAGCCATCAATGGGTTCCTCTGCGGCATACTGCGCTTCAATCCCATCATTGTGACGCTGGGCATGCTCAGCTTCCTGCGCGGCGTCACCCTGCTGATTAACCCGACCGAAGTCTACGGGCTTGGTGACACATTTTTCTTCATCGGCAACGGGCGCTTGCTCGGCGTCCCGATCCTCCTATTGATCGTCGCGACCTGCTTTATTTTGTCTGCAGTCTTCATGTCGAAGACCGTGTGGGGACGATATGTTTATGCGGTCGGGGTCAACCCGCACGCCGCGTTCTTGGCAGCATTACCGGTGAAGCGCCTCCTGGTAAGCCTCTACATCGCGACCGGCGCGGCAGCGGGATCGGCTGGTGTCCTCCTCGCCTCACGTCTAGATGGCGTGTCGCCCGGTGCGTTGGGCGTGCAGATGGAGTTGCAGGCGCTAACCATTGTCCTGCTCGGCGGTGTCGCCTTCGCCGGTGGTAGAGGACGGATTTTCGGCGTGGTGACAGCATGGATCTTCCTCGGTGTTCTCGAAAATGGTCTGACTTTGCTCAACGTGCCACCATTTATTCAGCTGGTGGCAAGCGGGCTCGCGTTGGTGCTTGCCGCCAGCCTCGACGCCCTCGGAAGCTATTTGGGGCCGCGCATGGCGCAGCGCGCCAAGATCGCTGAGCAACTGGAAAAGGCGAATATGACCAAGTAATAAAACTTCGACTCTCCACATCCGCAGCATCACCGACCCGCTCACTTTGGCAGGAATTGAGCAAACAAGGGAAGCGTCATGAAAAGGCAGGATGCGGATCGGTTCGATGATTATGTGATCGACTTTGCGCTTGATTGGATGCGTTCCGGCGAGCGCATTGCTCTTATAACCCTGGTAAAGATCGAAGGATCATCTCCACGGCCCTTGGGAGCGCAGATGGCCGTTTCGGAAGGCGGCGATTGGGTAGGGTATCTGTCAGGCGGCTGCATTGAACGTGCTGTCGTTGCCGAGGCCCTTTCTGCGATACAAGAAGGTCGGAACCGGCGTGTCCGCTATGGGCGCGGGTCAAAATATCTCGACATTCACTTGCCTTGCGGCAGCGCGATCGAGATTGTCTTCGATGTACACGTTTCCGAAACTGAGCTTCAGGCAATCGATGCAAGCGTGAGCCGCCGACAGGCGGCTTCATTGCGTATCCCCGGAGATATCGATGAGTTTCCGCCCGAAATCATGTTCCGTAAGTATTATTCCCGGCGAAGATTGATTGTCGCAGGAGTGGGCCCGGCTGCACTTCAACTGCTAAAGCTGGGAAGGTTTTCGGGTCTCGACGCAATCTTGCACTCACCAGACATTGAGACACGGCATACAGCGGAATCTGACGGGATTGCGACATTGGCAATCAAAAGCACGACTGACATTCCGGATTTCCAGGCTGATGCAAATTCAGCTATCGTTTTCATGTTCCATGATCATGAATGGGAGCGTAAATTGATCCCTGCTGCGCTGGAGACGGATGCGTTCTATGTCGGTGCCATGGGCAGCAGGCGCACCCACGGCAAACGTTTGGAGATCTTGGCGAAGGCGGGCATCGACTCTGTTCGACTGGGACGTATTCATGGACCTGCCGGTCTATTTTCCGGCGCCAAGAGCGCACCCGAAATAGCTACGTCCATCCTTGCTGAGATCATGCAGGTTGCGCGTAGCGCAAATGTTCCGAGTCTCATTTTCGATGAAGTAAGCTTGTTTGCGAAGCAGGTACAAGAATGCTCCTCGATCCAGGGCTTTTAGATCGTTCAGAGATAGAAAGCGCTCGTCTTCGGGCCGCGAGAACCATTCAGACGAAACTCGGCCGACGTGCTCGCCGCGCGTCACATCCACTTTGAAGCCACCATTGAGCTGGTGAGTGGCATCAAGAACTTGCGTGTTCATGGCAGAAACCTCCATGACGGCGCCGGAACCCTCTCTTCCGACCTCAACCGTCACGGAAAATCCCCCCTTCTCTCACTCTAGAGCGGCTACGACAGGCTGCATCCCCAACTCACAAAAAGCGTAAGCACCCATTGCTGAGAGAAGCGGTATTCATGAGTCTATGCATCGCGTGCTCTATGCACCGTTCGGGGTCTGAAAAGATCCAGCCGGCCGGGCATTGTGGCCCCCACCCGTTTGCACGACGGCAGAGACCGGGCGTCCATCTCGTCGGGGCGACAGACAATGACGATCATAAGAACCTAAGGGTAACCGCTGCCCGTCATGTGGACGAGCGCGTTGCAGCGCCGAGCGGCTGCGCCCGCGGTAGCGGACGAATGGAACGCCGATCTCGGGCGGCCAACCGGAAGTGAAATTTTCCATGACGGCGATACTGGCTTAGCAGCATGGCTTCACCCGTTGTAGGCCACCGCTTGGGTGAAGCAGCCAAGGCCGGTCCCTCTGGAAGATGACCGGCGCCATTGTTCGGGCGACGGCCATCATGGTCGGCGATGATCTCGTCGAGCAGGGCGACTGCTTCGGCCGTCGCGGAGACCTTGTCGAGGGGAGGGTGCGAGGGCATGGTCGGAGTTCCGGGTTAGCTTTCCTCTCCCCGTTTACGGGGAGAGGATGCCGGCAGGCAGGTGAGGGGCAGCGCAGACATTGCTGGTTCGAGCCGCCCCTCATCCGTCACTTCGTGACACCTTCTCCCCGCAAGCGGGGAGAAGGAAGAGGCTCAGAAAAACCCGAGCTTCTTCGGGCTGTAGCTGACCAGCATGTTCTTGGTCTGCTGGTAGTGGTCGAGCATCATCTTGTGCGTCTCGCGGCCGATGCCCGACTGCTTGTAGCCGCCGAACGCCGCGTGCGCCGGATAGGCATGGTAGCAATTGGTCCACACGCGGCCGGCCTGGATGGCGCGGCCGAAGCGGTAGAGCCGGTTGGCGTCGCGGCTCCAGATGCCGGCACCGAGGCCGTAGAGCGTGTCGTTGGCGATCGACAATGCGTCGTCGTCGTCCTTGAAGGTGGTGACCGACACCACCGGGCCGAAGATCTCCTCCTGGAAGATGCGCATCTTGTTGTGGCCCTTGAAGACGGTCGGCTTGACGTAGTAGCCGCCGGCAAGGTCGCCGGGCAGATGTGCGCGCTCGCCGCCGGTCAGCACCTCGGCACCTTCCTGACGGCCGATGTCCATGTAGGACAGGATCTTCTCCAACTGCTCGGACGACGCCTGCGCGCCGATCATCGTTGCCGGGTCGAGCGGGTCGCCCTGGACGATTGCCTCGACGCGCTTCAGCGCGCGCTCCATGAACCTGTCGTAGATCTTCTCATGCACCAAGGCGCGGCTTGGGCAGGTGCAGACCTCGCCCTGGTTGAGTGCGAACATGACGAAGCCTTCGATCGCCTTGTCGAAGAAGTCGTCGTCTTCCGACGTCACGTCCTGGAAGAAGATGTTGGGCGACTTGCCGCCGAGTTCCAGCGTCACCGGGATCAGGTTCTGCGAGGCATATTGCATGATCAGCCGGCCGGTCGTCGTCTCGCCGGTAAAGGCGATCTTGGCGATGCGCGGGCTCGAGGCCAGCGGCTTGCCGGCTTCGAGACCGAAGCCGTTGACGATGTTCAATACGCCGTCGGGCAACAGGTCGCCGATCAGGTCGGCCCACAGCATGATGGAGGCGGGGGTCTGCTCGGCCGGCTTCAGCACCACGCAATTGCCGGCGGCAATTGCCGGCGCCAGCTTCCAGCAGGCCATCAGCAGCGGGAAGTTCCACGGGATGATCTGGCCGACGACGCCGAGCGGCTCGTGGAAATGGTAGGCGACGGTGTCGTCGTCGATCTGCGACAGGCTGCCTTCCTGGCTGCGCAGGACGCCGGCGAAATAGCGGAAATGGTCGATGGCAAGCGGCACATCGGCGGCTGTCGTCTCGCGGATCGGCTTGCCGTTGTCCCAGGTCTCGGCCAGCGCCAGAAGGTCGAGGTTTTCCTCCATCCGATCGGCGATGCGGTTGAGGATCAGCGCGCGGGTCGCCGGCGGTGTCTTGCCCCAGGCGTCCTTGGCCTTGTGGGCGGCATCGAGTGCCGCCTCGATGTCGGCCGCATCGGAGCTAGCAACCTCGCCGAGCGGCCGGCCTGTGACAGGTGAGATGTTTTCGAAATAGCGGCCGGCCTTCGGCGCCACCCAGGCGCCGCCGATGAAGTTGTCATAGCGCTTGGCAAACGCACCTTGGCGGTGCGCGAGAATTCCACCTTGTTCATGTTGTTCCTCCCATGAAACGACACCGAGACATACGGCGCCTAGATGAAGAGGAATGACGCCACTGGCGTTCGGAGTCAGCCCGTCCATGAACACCAGCGAACTGGACTGTCGCAGGGCTGCGACACGCGCGCGACATCGAGACGTTTCAGCTTGCGGTGCAGCGTGGCGCGACTGACACCAAGAAGCCGCGCGGCGGCGCTAACATTGCCGTTCACCCGCGCCAGAGCCCTGTGCAGGACACGCCGTTCCGCCTGCGCCAGGTTTTCTGGTTCCTCGCTTGCAGCACTGAAGAGATTGGATGCCGGTAGAGGCTTCTTCAAGCAATCCTGCGTTATGCCAAGCACTAGACGTGCGGAGCGTGTTGCGCCGACCACAAGTTCGTCCGCGTCGACCGCGACCAAGGCTTCGACAGTCTTGTCGATCATCGGTGCCAGCACAATGCGCGCGGTTGGAAACGCCATACGGAAATTCTCTGCCTCGATGCGACGCGCCGCGTCAACCACAGCCATCGAGATGAGGTTGACGAAGCTTTTCGTCAGATCGGCCCGACAGGACGACACATCGAGGGCCGCAACAAGGTTGCCCTCATGGTCGTAGATCGGCGCAGTCGTGCAACTGAGGAGGGTATTGCGCGTGTAGAAATGCTGATCGCGGTGGATCGTCAGCGCGCGCTGTTCGACGAGACAGGTGCCTATACCGTTGGTACCCTCACTCTCTTCGCTCCAAACGGCTCCCGTCCAAAGCCCCCATGAATGAAACGTCTCGTCGTCGGCAACTGCACCGCGTCTATCGACTGGCACGCCATCGCGATCGGCGAGAAGAACGCAGCAGCCGATGCCGCCGACCGCCAGATAGAGCCGGTTGAGGGTAGATTGCGCTGCGACGAGCAACGGCTCGATCCGCTGGCGCGCCTCGCACAGCTCAATCTCGGTCAGCCGCCGCGGCGACGCATGCTCCGTTGGGTCGAGCCTGTGCAGCCTAGAAGACCGCCGCCACGAGGCAATTAGCGCTGACTTTGCCGCGGCATTCGATGCGACCGCAGTCTGAATGCGGTCGGCATGATGGTCGATTAGACGCTTGTCCATGCGCTTCTCCCGAGGCGTGAACTTTTTCCGTTTCTGCGCAAATATTATTGCTTACTGGCTCAGAGAGCGTCTCGGCGACCCTTCTTGGAGTAAGCGCGAGGAGATTGACCGGTCCACGCTTTGAACGCGCGCGACATGGTGGCCGTGTCTGTATAGCCAAGATTTCCTGCGACAACACCCAGTGCGATCCGCTCGTCCTTCAGGAGTACCTCAGCTGTTCCGCGACGTTGTTCCTGGACGACCTCTCGGAATGTCCGACCCGCTGCGGCCAGCCGCCTTTGGAGAGTTCGCGAACCAACTCCAAGCCGTGCCGCGACGAGTTCCAGGGTAACATCTCCCTGTTTCATACAGCGCATGACAGCGTGCAAAACTGCATCCTCAAAGGATAGTGCGACACCATCTCCAATCAGATCGTTCAGATGCTGCTCGATGATGGCAATTGCCGCCGGATTCGCGGACACGAAGGGAAGGTCTAGATCCTCATTTCTAATCAGCATCCGATTTATCTGCTGATCAAATCGAATGACTGCTCCGAAAAAGTGGGCCATGTCGCGATGACTGCTCGGGGCAGAATGCTCAAAGTGATCTCTTCCGGCGCCCAACCGCGCCCCAATCGGCTACGTGTGAGGGCACAGATCAGGGCTAGCGTGAACTCGGTGTCCTGACGCCTTGGCCAGATTGCCGGGTCCTCAATCTGATATTCAAGCCAGGTGGCGTCACCCGTCACCGAAAGGCCAAGCTTCGTGTTGCCTTGCAATGCCGGAAAGAAATGGCTGAAACGGATGATTGCAAAACGGAGGGTCTGCATCATCGTATAGAGCACACCGACCGGTCCCAGATCCTCCGCCTTGATCGCGTTCCCTAACCTGATCCCCAACAATGGCTGGTTGCTCACTTTTGCGGCGTCCTCGAAGAACGCCACATAATTCTTAAGCGAGACCGGGTTATAAGGGTCGTCCAAGGTCAGTCTGGATAGCCCATGCTGGGCAAGCAAGTTGTCGGTTGAGAACCCCGTTGCCTCAAGCGCGCTGACCACTACGCCCAAAACAGAGGAGCGGATACTGGCTATCGGCTGCGAGCTTGCCTCATAGGATTTGGTAAGGCGAGGGCCCATTTGGTCTCTTTCACTTGATGGTTGGGTGAAAGCCGTAGGGTGGCACATTATGCACGGATATTGTCACGGTTTGCAACTTTCGTAGGCGGCTATGTAGGTTGCAAAATTGCGTAGTACCTTCACCGAATACGGAGTTGCGCTGACTTCAGCCTTGAGCTGATTGACGCCATGACCCTCGGCTGCGAGGCGCGGTGCAAGAAGATCCAAATATTCCGCAACGACGGCTTTCGAGATTTCGGGGTGAAACTGGACACCCCACGCGCAAGGGCCGACCCGGAAGGCCTGATGAGGTTCCATGAGGGAATGGGCCAGGACGATCGCGTTAGGCGGTAGTTGTACCGCGGACTGCCAGTGGACCAGCTGTGCCGCAAATGTCGGCGGGATTGATCCGAAAAGAGGATCTTCACGGCCTTCCGGGGTCACAACAATCGGGACGCTCCCTATTTGGGCGCCCTTGTTTCTTTCGGTTACCATGCCGCCCAAGCATTGGGCGAGTACTTGATGACCGAAGCAAATTCCCAAGGTCGGCACTCGATGGTGGACTGCCTCTTGCAGCCAGCGAGAGAGTTCACGGATCCACGGCACATCCTCCGTGACCATGGCATGCGATCCCGTCACCACGATGCCGGCGATTGAGACAGACTCAGGAAGGTTTTTGCCGTCACGCGGATCCACTACGACGATAGGATGGTCGCAGTCTGCCGAGGCCAGGATATCGCTGATCCAGTCCTCGAAATCACCATACCGATCGCGGATTTGGTCGAACGTGTCGCCAGTCTTGATTATCACGATCGGGCGAAGGCAAGGTATTTTCTCGGTCATTGGGATTACTTCTGCCAGAGCTACGGGTACTTTCGATTGCGCAGGGCCGATGTGTTGGCCCTGCGCATTTCCGATTCAGGCTGGAGCTAGCGTCGCTGCCTTCGCGCTGCCGCGAAGCCCATCGCCGGGACGATGCCCATGATTTTGCAATCTGCTCGACGGCTTGTGTGCCGCGGCATCAAAGCCCACCATGGAAGTAATAGTTGGCGCCGAAGACGATGCCGGCACCAAGCGCCAGAGCAGCAAAAGGCAACCAGCCAGCTTTTGGAGCCGCGAGGAGCCCATCTGAGGTGTGCAGATCCTTGAGCATAGCGGCCGGAAACACGCCTTTGTCGATGATGTAGTGCCTGTACCAAAACACCGGCAGGATCAGTGCGAGAGCAATTATGCCGGTTATCAAGGTTCCCTGCCCCCAGACATTCGCTCCGGCCCCTAGTAGAAAGGCATTCACAAATGCGAGCACAACGCCAATCGTCATGATCCAGTTTGGGCAGCGATAGGAGCGCTCGATGTGGGCGTTGTCGATGCGATGAATCCAGCCGGCCTGAAGGTTTAGGAAGATGAACACGAGATAGCAGATGTTCGACACCGCCAAAACGAACAGGGAATCCGAAAGCGTCAGGAGAACAACGTTGAAACTGAGGTCTGTCCACATCGCGCGCGTTGGGGCGCCATGCTCGTTGACCTTGCTCAGGTAGCGCGGCAGCCAGCCGTCGACACTGCCTTGATAAAGCGTGCGCGAGGATCCTGCCATCGACGTACTAACACCGAGCAACAGCGCAAGAACGAGCATCACGATAATGATGTTACCAATGAGCCCGCTGCCACCGACCATCTGCACAAGCACGGCCGCGACGCCCGAGCCGTCAACGATAGCCGGCGATGCCATGCCGTCTTGCCCGAGAAATCCCTGGAAGGCCAAAGGTATCAAGGTATAGGCGGCGAGACACAAAATTCCGGACCAGAAAATGGCTTTGAACGTGTCGGTTTCAGGATTACGAAACTCTCTCGTGTAGCACACCGCTGTCTCGAACGCATAAGATGACCAAGCCGCCATGTAGATTCCGCCGAAGAACAGCGTCCATCCCGCCTTGTCCCATGCCCCGCTAAGAGGTTCGAATGGCGTGAAATGCGAAGCGATGACATCGCCAGTCAAAAATGGCATTACGCCGATCAGAAGCAGCGGGGTCAACGCGACCACACCAATGATCGTCTGGACTTTTGCGGTTCCAAGAATACCGCGATGTTGGATGGCGAATGTGCCGAGCAACAGGATCGTCGCGACGACGGAGACCGCATTGATCCGGATTTGCAGCCCTTGCTTGAGCATCCCGAGATCAAGGAGGGTCAGCTTGGCCGTCATGATCGACGCGGTTGAAGGAAACAGTGTCGCCAGGATGTAGCTCGCGGCGACGCTTGAGCCAACCGTGAGCACTGGTGTCCAGGCGAGCCAGTTGGACCACAGGGATAGTGGGGCGATGATTTTGGAGTAACGCACCCACGCAGCCGCGCCATAGACCGATGCGCCGCCGGATTTTCCAGGAAACAGGCCCGCGATTTCGGCGTACACGAATGCCTGGAAAAAGCCGAATACGACAGACAACGTCCAGCACAACCATGAGGGCGTGCCGACAAGGGCGGCAATTCCGCCAATCGAGAATAGAACGAGAGCGGGCACGCCACTTGCGACCCAGAATGCATCTTTCCAGGTAATTGAGCGCACAAGCTCATGCTGGTTTAGATTGGCGCCGCTCGGCGCCTCGTAAGCTTCAACCTTACTCACTGTCGTTCCCCTTTAGTGTTGTTGTTATGATTGACTGCGTCGTTATGCGCTTCTTGCACTGGCGATTTCGCCAGAAGGACCCGGCTGCACTTGCAACAAGGTCGATTGCCTCGTGGGCAAACACCGGTGATTCAGAATGAGGAGAAATCCCGCCATAAGGCACAAAAGCCCGCCGATACCGAAGGCTAGGGAATAGAATTGGGGGCCGGCCGCACCGACCACGAACGTAGTGGCCGCTGCCGCCCCGTGATGGACCACCGCCAAGATCGACATGCAGGGTCCGATCCGGCGCGCACCAAAATGCTGCGAGCCGAGCCGCATGAGCGCTGGCATGGTTGCCGCCCAGTCCAGGCCATAGAATACCGCGAACTGCGAAAGCTCTTCAAAGCTGAAAGAGCTCTGTGGCAGCCAGAACAGAAGAAGCGCGCGTGCAATGTAGTAAGCGGCCAGAAGCCAGATACCGCTGAAACGATCAGCGGCCATGCCGAACGCCAGCCCACCAAAAGCTACCGTGACGCCGGTCAGTGCAACAGCACCGACGCCTGCCATCGCAGGCAGGCCGGCCGCCCGACAGATGCTGATGAGATGATTGCCAACCAGCCCGGACGACGTCACGCCGCAAACACAGGTCAGGAAGACCAGCAACCAGAACTGCCTGTCTGCAGCCCAGGTTTTGAAGGACCCAAACGGAAGGCGAGGTTCGCCTCTGTCCCGAGGGGGCGATGCGGTCGGCGGGATCGCGACAGTGACACCGAAAATGGTGACGGCAATCGCACCTGCTGCCGCAGAAATGGCCGCAAACCATCCAAAACTTGCGATCAGCAACGAGAAAAGGGGAAGGGCGAGGATAGGTGCTACGGCGGAGCAGGATAGAAACAGACTCGACGCAGTCGCGCAGTGCTGCGGATGCTGCTTTGCGGCAACGATCGATCCTACGACGATCGGGTTGAGACAACCGCTTGCGGCCGCAGCAAGAACCCAGATGAAAGCCAGCTGGTCGGCCGAGCCTGCCAGACCAGACAGCATCAGCGTCGCAAGCAGGATGGACAGGACGCCTACGATCGTTTGCCGGAGCCCGAAACGCGCCATCAGGAGAGCTCCCAGCGGCGCGGTAAGCACGGAAACCACCATGCCGACCGAGATGCTTGCGTACAATGTCGCTTCCGACCACTGAAGGTCCCGCACAAGGGCATCTGTGAAGAGCAGCGGCAGCGCATTGACGCCGGCGCTGACTGCGGCTGCACCCGCACTGGCTACCACAATGGCGTGCGAGGTCATTCCCCCAAATCGGAGGCCTCGAGTACTACTCATGGCATTTTCCTCGGGAACGCGGGGAAGCGTGTGTCGCTTCCCCGTTGGCGAAGCTGGTTTACCGGTCAGCGATCGCGTGGCAGCTCGCGCCGTTGGTTTCGCTCACCAGATCGATGCCAGGGTTCTGGTCGAAGAAACCGCTCGGCATCAGTTTGAAGCCGGTGAAGATGCATGGCTGGACAGGAAAATCCTCTGGTCGAACCTGGTGATGCACTCCGAAGGTGTGCCAGAGGACAAGATCCTCGTCGACCAGCGGCCTGTCCTTCATCACGAAGTCCGCGACTCCCCGGAGCCATCAGAGTGGTTCATGTATTCGCCTGCTGGATAGCGTTCCTCGGGATCAAAAGCCGTCACCCACAAATGATTGCTTGTGAAGGTCGAACGCCGGCCCGACGGCGAGTGCGCGGCAACGTACGGCGTTACGGGATGAGTGGCCTCGAGCTTGTACGCGGTGGGTTCGCCGACATGGTTCTTCCGGTCGGCGCTCGCTATTTTCCATACCCGATGGGTTTCAAGGTTCACACGCCGACAGGCCTGGAGTTCGGACGCCAGCACCGTCTCTTCTTCGTAGAAGGCATTGCCGTGTGGATTGTCCGGCCCCTCCGGCGCGGCATAGGTGTTGAGCTCGACAACGCTGTTGCGATCGCCGTCGACGCTCATGTCCAGCCGGGCGCAGAAGACATGTTGATGGATGTGTCCCAGAACGCCTGGTGAAACTTCCTTGCCATAGCGCCCCGGCTTTCCTGGGTGGCAGGCCGTCGTGTTGATGATGCCGGTCGCCTTCAGTTCTAGTTCGATCGAACCATCCGTGTGGAGGTACCAGAAAATGCCATACTCATAGTTTGCCACCGTGCAGATGCAGGAGACGACGAACTTGCGGGCCCGGCGAGACTCGACATGGTTGGATCGAAAGTCCCAGTGTTTCCAGAGAAGGCCGGCATCCTCTTCATGCATGCAGATGGCATTCTCGATCGTAACGACATCGCCAGTCATCGTCGCGAGATTTGCGTCCAGATATTGGATGGCCCCGAGACAATCGCAGCCGAGCTTGAGCGAGTTCGCCAGCTTGCCGATACCGTATTCGCCGATGTCGAAGACATTCTTGCGGAAATGGCCACGATCAGGAGTGCCATAGGGGACCACCATCTCGACAAGCGATGCGCGATAGACGACCGGCCGCCCATCGTAGCTGATTTCGTGAAGCGTCAGGCCTTCCCGCGCATTGAAACCAACACGGAACGTCCACTTGTCCCAGCTTAGCTGATGGCCATCCAGCTTGAATGAAACACCCTCTGGCTGGGTGATGTTGAGCGGTTTGTAAGGCTGCCGCGGTTCCTTGACGAACTCGGCTTCGTAGTTGGCCTCCTTCATCGGGATTGGAATAATCTCGTGATCGTCGACGCGCAGAACACGGTTGGTCTTGATATCGACGACTGCGTTCAGCCCCCCGATGGGATGCGCATAGAAATTTTCGTTCTCCCGAAGCCGCAACCAAGCGAAGACGTGGGCGATAAACCGGCCTTCCTCGTCCGGGACACCGAAATTTCCCGCCGACCACGGATCAATGCAGACTTGGCTCATATCGTCGATGCCGCGCCGCCTGCAGGCGGCGATAAAATCAGGCGCCTCCCTGACCGCATCTTCAATGGCGGTGAACTGCTCGAGCTGGATCATAGGCTTTGCAGATGCAATATGCTCCGACTTGACGATCTTGTTTTCGTCGAGCGAGACAATTAGGCGCCAGACACCATCGCGACCGATCCGGAACAGATTGACGCGTGCTTGTCTGGAAATCGGATCGCCTTGCCGAAACGATCGAACCAACTCCTTTGCTGGCTCAAGGAGTTCGACAGTTTCAAAACAAAAATCCTTACCGAAGGCAGCATCGTCATGGATGATCCTGAAAACACTCTGCAGTTCATCCTTGGAGAGCGGATCCAACGGGTGCGCTGACGCGGCTATAGTGGACGGTTTCGAACAACCGCATTCTGCGTTCGTCGATATGGGCGTATTGACGTTCATTGCACACTTCTCCCGTTCATAGGTCAGAAACTGCCCTATGCCTTCACTGTTGTGTCGATAAGCGATAGATTGTTATTTTTTTCAATTACGCAGTTATTACGATCTATAATAGATACGTAATCACTTCAGAATACGGCTGAGTACAGCTACCTGTTTTGTTCAGATGCGCAGACGAATTCGGCCCGCTATTCATTGCTTTGTGCTATTTTCTTGCGGTTAGCACTATCTTCTTGCGGATTGTCCGTTAACGTTAGCAGAGCGTTCCGTCAGAAATATTGCAATATGTGACAAAACATATGCGAAACGTGCCATCATGCATTTTTGCAATTGTTGGGGCAGGTACTCAGCCGCAATTTCACTGGATGAGCACACAGGATCGATAAGACCCTTCTCCTTATTTCTCGCGTGGTAGACGTGGACCACACAAGCGCCGCGAGCGATCAAGCATACATAGCTTCGACTGCGACAGAACTGGATAAGTCGCGAGCTCGCGCCGCCAGCACGCCGCTGAACAGTCTCGTCGAAGCCAGCCAGCCTTCAGTGGAGGTCACAGATGTATCATGCGAAAGCTTACGCAATGGCGCGATCTGTCGCCATGGAGGCCTCGATTCCGCAATTCCGCGCTTTCGCTTTGCTAAAGCAGTTGATGACGGTACTTTTTCGGGGTTGGCGGTGAGGTTGATGCTGACCGAAAAATTCGGCGCTGAAGGGCGATTGATCTCGATAGATTTCGACACTGTGCGAAAAAAATCTCGTAGAAATTTCCCTTTAAAATCAACACCGTATGATTTTGACGGCTCGTGGGTCGGCATTTTGGTCTGTGGGCAAGAAAAAACCCAGCTAGATCAACGACCTAGCTGGGTTCTGAACAATTGAGTGGGAATGATTCAGGCCCCATCCGAACGCCGCATTTACGCCGTGTACGACGCAAGTCACTGAAAACGCCGACAATCGGCAGCTATCGGTGGGTTTGGGTTTGGCGGCCCGGCGGACGGACGTAGTGTCACGGCCGAGCGCAAATGAACGTCTCGAGGGCTTCAAGAACGTCGGTTGATCATAGTCTCCGTCCGGGTCAAGGATGCAGGACTGAAGACCCTTTTCGGCGGACTGCTCGTTGAGGATGGTCGCAAGATCCCGAATTGCCCGCAACTGGCCCAGGACCGGCGACGCCGCTTTGACTTATTGGCGACGGCTTTGCGTGAGGTCGGCGTCGCTGGCCGTGATCTGGCCCACCAGTTCGGCAACCCCTTCGCCGCGCTGGCCGGAAGTTACCCGGTCGGCTGTTTCTTTGAGGGATGGCAGTGCATTTGCCACCGCGACGCCGTAACCCGCGGCTCGCAGGAACGCATCGTCGTTCTCAGCATCGCCGATGGCCACGACGTTGTGCGGCGAAAGCTCAAGTTCCTCCAGCGCGGCCGCAAGCCCGGTTGCCTTGTTGACACCGCTTGGCAACACCATGACAGCGCCCTTGTTGAAGATGATCTCCAGTTCGAGACCCAGCCTGCGGATTTCATCCAGGACGATTGTCTCGTTGGGAACCAGTGTGGCGACGATGGAATCGCCGACATAGAGCGGAGCCACGCCACGCGACTTCAGACGGTCGACGAATTCTTGAGGCGGGGCGGGGGCCAACAGCCGCTTTACCTTCGTCCCCGGCGTGTAGAGCAGCGCTCCGTTCTCGGCGACGATCTTGTCGAATATGTCATGCCCGGGGAATACCCTTGCCAGGTCAGGCAGTTCGCGCCCGGTTACGAGGACCAGCTTTCGGCCGGTTTTCTTGAAATCCTCCAATGCCTTGAAGGTAGCATCAGAGACCAGCCCATGCTCGGCAAGGGTCTCGTCATAGTCGGTTGCGAGGGCAAGCACATACATCATCGGTTCTCCGCTCCAGACTTCAATCTGCTTGGCGGACGATCGTTCCACCATTGAGTGGGAACGACGCGTCGACATGCTTTGGCATGGTGGACGGGAACCATTGGGGGCTTGCGCGGTTCACCCTGGGGACGACTATCAGGAATGACGGAATGAAGATCGCGCACATCGCGCCGCTCTACGAAAGCGTGCCCCCACGGCTCTACGGCGGGACTGAGAGGATCATCGCGTATCTGGTCGACGGCCTGGTTGAGCGGGGGCATCAGGTGACGCTGTTTGCCAGCGCCGATGCTGAGACCCGGGCCGAGCTCTTTCCGGTTCGCCATCAGGCGCTCAGGCTCGACGCCAATCAGCTGACTTCACCGACAGCCGCCCATTTGTCGATGCTGCACCAGGTGAAACAACATGCCGACGAATTCGACCTGCTTCATTTCCATCTCAGCCATTTTGTCCACTTCCCGTTTTTCGAGGATTTTCCCGAGCGAACGGTGACGACGCCACATGGCCGTCTCGATTATGCGGACCTTCCGGCTGCGTACGGCAGATGGCCGCAATTCCCGATGATCTCCATTTCCGACCGGCAGCGGCAGCCCCTGAAAGAAGCAAACTGGATCGCCACGGTCCAGCATGGCCTTCCGCTCGACCTCTATCGTCCGGTCGCTGGCGAGCCGATGGGCTACCTTGCCTTTCTCGGCCGTTTGTCGCGCGATAAGCGGCCGGACCGGGCCATTGAAATTGCCCGCCGCAGCGGTTTGAAGCTGAAGATCGCGGCAAAGATCGGGGACGACGATCGCCCCTATTTCCATGAAACGATCGAGCCGATGATCGATGGCGAGCAGGTCGAGTACATTGGAGAGATTGGAGAGGACGGCAAGGCCGAGTTTCTCGGCAATGCCGCGGCACTGCTGTTTCCAATCGATTGGCCGGAGCCATTCGGCCTGGTCGTCATCGAAGCCATGGCCTTCGGCACACCGGTGATCGCCTGGGACAATGGCGCGATGTCCGAAATCGTCGACGAAGGCGTGACAGGCCACATCGTGCGGTCGATCGAGGAGGCCGTCGCGGCCGTTGGTCGTTTGCCCGAACTCGACCGAAGAACCGTTCGCCAGACCTTCGAAGCCAGGTTCTCGGCCGATCGCATGGTTCGTGAGTACGAGGCGGCCTATGTCCAGCTCATGGAGGCGTTGCCGCGCTGAAGTCCGTCTCGAACCGGTCCAAGACAAGGAGGGAGCAGGCATTTGGCCAAGCTCGACGAACGTCATCTCGATCCAGCTGTTGCCCTGGCAATGCTCGGCGACGCGGCACCACGCAATCCTCATCGCCAGTTTGCGTTGAAACACAGCGATTGCTTCATCGTTACCGATGACTACGGCGACATACGGGGACGGGCGGATGGGCTTTTCCGGGACGATACCCGCGTTCTTTCGCTGTTCCGGCTGTTGATCGGCGACACGGAGCCATCGCTGCTCGGCGCCTCCCTCAGCCAGGACAACATCGTTTTCACCGCAAACTTGACCAACTTGCCGCTGACGCCTGACAAGGGCGCGCCAACGCCACAGGGGGTCATCCATATCGAGAGGTCGCGACTGCTGTGGGACGACCGGATGTATGAGCGCATCCGCCTGTCCAACTATAGCGCCCACGATGTCGAGCTTCCCCTTTCAGTACGCTTCGAAGCGGATTTTCGCGATATGTTCGAGGTCCGAGGTTCGACCCGCACCAAACGGGGCAAGGCCTTCGACATCGAACTCGGGACCGACCATGTCCAAATGCGCTATGAGGGGTTGGACGAGGTCGTACGGCAATCAACGATTTCGTTCTCCGATCGGCCATTTGCCCTGACCCCCGATCGCGCCGATTTCCGGTTGAATCTGCTGCGCCGTGACAGCCTGTCCCTGTTCATTGAGGTCGGGGTCGATCACCTGGGGATTCCGAGCCGCGAGCGCCATCGGGCAGCTGCCGCCAAGGCGCGCTGGCGAATGCGGGGCAAGCGGCGTCATGGTGCCAACGTTCACAGTTCCGGCCGTGTATTCAATGATTGGCTGTCGCGCGCCCGTGCGGATATCGCGCTGCTGACCACCGATCTTCCGACGGGGCCTTATCCCTATGCCGGCATTCCCTGGTTCTCTACCGCGTTCGGGCGTGACGGGGTGATCTCGGCTTTGCAAATGCTGTGGCTAAATCCTGGGCTTGCCCGCGGCGTCCTTTCGTTTCTCGCACAGCATCAGGCGACCGAGACGTCGATGTTCAGCGATTCACAGCCCGGCAAGATCATGCACGAGACCCGCAAGGGCGAAATGGCTGTGCTGCGCGAGCTGCCTTTCGGCAGGTATTACGGTGGGGTCGATACCACGCCGCTCTACATCTATCTTGCGACCGCATATGCGAAGCGCACGGGCGATCTCTCCTTCATCGACCTGCTATGGCCTTCGCTGAACGCCGCCGCAGCCTGGATGGAAAACGCAAGCCAGCAAGACCCATACGGGTTCGTGAGTTATGCGCGCGCGGCCGAGACCGGCCTCGCCAATCAGGGCTGGAAAGACAGCTTCGATGCCGTCTTTCACGCCGATGGCCGTATTCCGAAGGGACCAATCGCGCTGGTGGAAGTCCAGGGCTATGCATATGCGGCGTATGGGGGATTGGCCGAGCTTGCTGCCTTGAAGGGTGAAGACGCGAAAGCCGCGCACTGGCAAGCCTGTGCCGAAGCCATGCGCATCTCCGTCGAACGCCATTTCTGGATGGAAGATCGAAATTTCTACGCCCTCGCCATCGACGGTGAGGGAAAGCCCTGCCAGGTGCGGGCATCGAACGCCGGTCATCTCCTCTATGTCGGCCTGCCGTCGCCCGAGCGGGCGCAATTGGTCACGGACCAGTTGCTGAGTGCTGCCTTTCATACGGGCTGGGGGGTCAGGACGCTGCCGGATGATGAGTTGCCGTTCAATCCGATGTCCTATCATAACGGCTCGATCTGGCCGCACGACACCGCCATCTGCGCGGCAGGCCTGGCACGCTACGGCGCCCGAGACAGCGTCGTTCGTCTGATGAGCGGTACGTTCGAGGCCGCCGTTCACTTCAACATGCGCCTGCCGGAATTGTTCTGCGGCTTTACCCGGTCGCCCAGCGAGGCTCCGGTGGCATATCCCGTCGCCTGTCTGCCGCAGGCGTGGTCATCCGGATCGGTGTTTATGCTGATGCAAGCCAGCCTGGGCCTCGAGATCGACGGGTTCGCTGCCGAGATTCACGTAACGCGTCCGCGCCTGCCCATCGGCATCGACCAGGTCTCGATCCGCCGCCTGAGCGTGGGCAACGTGGCGGTGGATCTCCATTTCCAGAGGGTCGGCGATCGGGTCGTGGCCTATCTCGACCCGCGCCATGAGGGACTGGCGCCGCTGATCGTGCGTTCCTGATCGCGTCGATTTTCGGAACCCATTCACCGCGAGGGAGTTCGAACAATCAGGGCCGCAATAACTCGCGACCCGTGAAAGCAGGCAATCCCCCTTATGACCGCTGAGAACTTCTCTTCTGAACTGGACATCGGCCTCTGGGCCGTGGTGGCTCTGAGCCTCTTGTTGTCGATCGCCGCAGCCTGCCTTGCGGCAGCGGCCATGCGCCGAGGGCTTCTTTCCAGCAATCCGCCTGTTCCCGAACAGCTCGGATATTCCACGGAAATGCCCAAGCAGATCCTTCCGGAATTTGAGCAGAACAACCGGGTTGCCGACAGTCCGCTGGCCAGTTGGACACCCGAAGCGATGCGGCTTGTCATCGACAAGGAGCTTCCCGATGCTCAAATCATCCTCGTCTCCAATCGCGAGCCCTACATCCACAATCTCAGGGACGGCAAGATAGACCTCGTCGTGCCGGCGAGCGGGCTGGTTTCGGCCCTGGAGCCCGTGATGCGCGCCTGCGCAGGGACCTGGATTGCTCACGGCGGCGGTACGGCCGATCGAATGGTGGTGGATGACGATAACCGAATTCGGGTGCCGCCTGACAAGCCTGCCTACACGTTGAGCCGAGTGTGGCTCAGCGAGGAGGAACAGCAGGGCTATTACCTGGGGTTCGCCAATGACGGCCTTTGGCCGCTTTGTCACATCGTCTTCACGCGGCCGGTTTTCCGGGAATCGGACTGGGAGCAGTACAAGGCGGTCAATCAGAAGTTTGCCGACCGCGTGTGCGAAGAAGCGCGACGGCCCGACCCGATTGTGCTGATCCAGGATTACCATTTGGCGCTGCTGCCGCGCATGGTGCGGCAGCAGTTGCCGGACGCCACGATCATAATGTTCTGGCATATTCCATGGCCGAACTCGGAAGTGTTCAGCATCTGTCCATGGAAGGAAGAGATTCTGGACGGGTTGCTGGGCAGCTCGATCGTCGGATTTCATATTCAGTTCCATTGCAACAACTTCATTGAAAGCATCGATCGATTTCTGGAAAGCCGGATTGAACGAGAGCACTCCGCGATAACGTTCGGTGGACAAACCACGCTGGTTCACCCGTACCCGATCTCCATCGATTGGCCGCCATCGGTGCTGGAGTCCCAGCCTCCTGTTGCCGAATGCCGCGCCAAGATATTCGAGACCCTGGGCTTGCCCGAAGACATGCGGCTGTTGGTCGGGGTCGAGCGCATGGATTACACCAAGGGCATCATCGACCGCTTCCTGGCATTGGAACAACTGTTTGAACGGCATCCCGAATGGATAGGCAAGCTGGTGTTCCTGCAGATCGCCGCGCCGAGCCGGGGAACGCTCCCGGCATATGGTCAGCTGCATCGCGAGTGCCTGGATTTCGTCGAGGACTTCAACCGCCGGTTTGGCAATGAGGGCTATGCACCCATCGTCCTGATGGACGAGCATCACAATCAGGGCGACATCTACACCGTCTATCGCGCCGCCGATGTCTGCGTGGTGAGCAGCCTGCACGACGGCATGAACCTTGTTGCCAAGGAGTTCGTGGCAGCGCGCGATGATGAACAGGGCGTGCTTATCCTCAGCACATTTGCTGGCGCGTCCCGGGAACTGCTCGATGCGCTGATCGTCAATCCCTACGATCCAACCGCCATGGGCGAGACGATCTACCGCGCCGTCTCCATGCCGGAGCAGGAGCAGGCGGCGCGCATGATGCGCATGCGCGAAGTTGTAAGCTCCAACAATGTCTATCGATGGGCGGGCACCATTCTCCAGGACGCCGCGCGTATTCGAAAGCGCAGCAGGGTGGTGGACCCGGTCCCGGACACCAAGCCGGAAAGACCGCTCGCCCGCACGATGGCTCAGATGTTCGGCCGTCGCAGGCACCCGACCATGCACCGTACCGGATGAGGCGGGTGGAGGTTTGGCAGGCGTTTCCTCAACCCCTGCGCGTCTGCGCTACGTCAACGACGAGGAGCCGGGCATCTCGCGGCGCCCGGCCGGCAAGGGCTTCTCATATCGTTGTGCTGCCGGACGGGCTGCGGGTCGGGCCGATCTGGAGCGAATTCGCGGCCTGGCCATCCCTCCTGCGTGGACTGACGTTTGGATCTGTGCCGATGCACTGGGCCATATCCAGGCAACCGGTCGGGACCAGCGCGGACGCAAGCAGTACCGCTACCATCCGCGCTGGACTGAGCGCCGCGATGAGGCAAAGTTCTCGAGGCTCGGCGATTTTGCCCGGACACTTCCCCGGCTGAGGCGCAAAGTGAATGCCGACCTACGCAAACGAAAGCTGTCGCGGGAAAAGGTTGTCGCCGCCATCGTCTGGCTCCTGGACAACACCATGATCCGGGTCGGGAGTCCTCAATATGCTCGGGAAAATGGCAGTTTCGGCCTGACGACCTTGCGCGGCCGTCATGTCGACGTCAGCGGATCGACCCTGCGCTTTGCCTTCAAAGGCAAATCCGGCAAGCAATGGCGGTTGCAACTCGTTGACCGCCGGATGGCCGGGCTGGTCCGGCGGATACAGGAATTGCCCGGGCAGCACCTGTTCCAATACATCGATGACAACGGCGAACGATCACATGTGACCTCCGACGACGTGAACGACTACATCCGCGCTGCGTGCGGCCCGGATTTCAGTTCCAAGGATTTCAGGACCTGGGGTGGAACGGTGCGTGCGCTGGCGCTGTTCCACGATCTCGAGCTTCCTGACGGCCTGCCAGCCAGGCAACGCCTGTGCAATCAGGTCATCGATGAAGTCGCAAGCAGGCTCGGCAATACCCGCACGGTTTGCCGGAAAGGGTATATTCATCCCGCAATTCTAGAGCGGTGGTCGGACGGGGAGCTTGGGACGCGACTTCACGGGTCTCGAAGAACGCGCAGTACGTGGCTCGATGTCGATGAAGCCAGAACGCTCGCCTGGCTTTCGGCCTTTTAGCTCCCCTGCGATTGCTCGCTTCGATCTCTCTCCCATCGCAGCCAACGGGTGCCGCCGTCACGCCACCCGCTCGATGTCGCGGCGCAGCACGATCAGCGTCGTTAGGTCCTGCACGCTCTGGTGCGTGGCGATGATGTCGCGCAGCGTGTTCAGCCTGTCGATCGACGGCACCTCGACCTCGACGATCAGGTCGAGTTGGCCGGTAATCGACGACACCCGCCGCACTTCAGAATAGCGCGCCAGCTGGTCGAGCACGCCCATCGAAGGTGTGCTGACCAGCGTCACCAGCAGGAAGGCCGAGACCAGGTTGGTGTCCATCTGGCCGATATCGGCGCGATAGCCGCGGATGACGCCGCTTTTCTCCAGCGCCGCAACCCGTTCGCTGGTCGCACTTCGCGACAGGCCGATGCGCCCCGCCAGCGTCTTGAGCGGGATGCGCGCTTCCTTCGACAGGATGCCCAGAATGTCCCTGTCCTTGGCGTCGAGTTCCTTCATCGTCTGGTTCCGATCCGCGCCGTTAAAGTGCCGGTCAATGCAGTCATTGTGCCGGTATAACCGACGCTTTGCCGGATGCCCGATTTTTCGGCCCGTGCCAAGCTCCGATCGCAGCAAATCCGGATAGCCAATGACTGACGTGACTTACCCCGCGCCGCAATTCTCGCTGGACCAGGCAAAGGCCTTGGCCGCGAGCCACTTCGGCGTCGCAGCCAGGGCGAGTTCGCTCGACAGCGAGCGCGACCAGAATTTCAAGCTGACGGCGGCGGAAGGGTCCCTTTGGATTCTCAAGATCGTCAACGCCAGCGAGCCGGCCAGCGAAAGCGAGTTCCAGGTGGCATTGCTCGATCATCTGGCGCGCACCGGCGCCGATGTCGCGGTCCCGCGCCTCCGGCTGACGCAAGACGGCACAGCGCTCGCCCATGCCACGGGCGTTGCCGGCGAGCAGCATGCCCTGCGGCTGGTGTCTTGGTTGCCCGGCATGCCACTGGCAGAAGCCGCGCGCACGCCTGAACTGCTGGGCAATCTCGGCGCAGCACTTGGCCGGCTCGACCGCGCCCTGCAAGGCTTCATCCATCCCGGCGCCTTGCGCAGCTTCGACTGGGACATCAGGCAGGCCGGTGCCGCGCGTGGGCGGCTGCGCCATGTCGACGATGCCGAAGACCGCGCCTTGCTCGGACGCTTCCTCGACCGCTTCGATGCCGAGGTTGCGCCGCGCTTGGCGAGCTTGCGCGCCCAGGTCATCCACAACGACGCCAACGACTGGAATGTGCTCGTCGACGACAACGACCACAACCGCATCGCCGGCATCATCGATTTCGGCGACGCGCTATATTCTCCCGTCATAGCCGAGGTGGCGGTCGCCTGCGCCTATTCGATCCTCGACGTGGAGGATCCGATCGGTGCCGCAGCTCAGCTTACCGCAGGCTTCCACGCCGAGTATCCGCTGCGCGAGGAAGAGATCGACCTTTTGTTCGACCTCATCGTCATGCGCCTGGTCATCTCGGTGTCGCTGTCGGCGCAGCGCAAGGCCCAGGTCGGCGACAATCCCTACCTGGCGATCTCGGAGGCCCCAGCCTGGCGGTTGCTTCGCCGGCTCGATGCCATGAACCGGCGTTTCGCCACCGCCATTCTGCGCCATGCCTGCGGCTTCGACGCCGCGCCCGGTGCCAAGGCTATCACCGACTGGATCAAGGCCAACAAGAAGAGCTTCGCGCCCGTGCTTGACCGCCACCCGGCGACGCTTGCCAAGGCGCTGGTGCCCTATGGCGATCCGGCCCATCCGATGACGGTCACCTCGGCCGGCCGGGAGCCGGACAAGGCCACCGCCTGGTGGGACGCCTATTGTGCTGAGAACGGTATCGCGCTTGGCATCGGCCCGTGGGGCGAGGCGCGCACCGTCTACACCTCCGACATCTTCTGGTCGCGCTTCGTCGAAGGCGCTCGCCGGGTCCATCACCTCGGCCTCGACCTGTTCATGCCCGCCGGCACCAGAGTCTACACGCCGCTCGCTGCTACCGTGAAAAGCGTCGAGATCGAGGAGGACCCGCTCGGCTATGGCTGCCTGATCGCCCTTGAGCATTCGCCCGAGGGCTGCCCGCCCTTCGTCACGCTGTGGGGCCACATGGCGCATGAGGCCATGGCGAGCCTTATGCCGGGGCAAGAGCTCGAGGCCGGCGCGCTGGTCGGCGAGATGGGCGCGCCCGCCGAGAACGGCGGCTGGGCACCACACCTGCATTTCCAGATCTCGACCGACCCCGATCTCGCCGCCCGCGACATCCTCGGCGTCGGCGAGGCGCGTTATCTCGACGTCTGGGCCGAGCTGTTCCCCGATGCGGCAACCCTTGCCGGCATTCCGCCCGAGACCTTCCACCGCGACGGCCGGACACGTCCTGAAATCGTTGCCGCGCGCAAGACATTGCTGCTGCCCAACCTGTCGATCTCCTATTCCGAGCCGATCAAGTTCGTGCGTGGCGAGGGCGTCTGGCTGATCGACGACCGCGGCCGCGCCTATCTCGACTGCTTCAACAATGTCTGCCACCTGGGCCACGCCCATCCCGATGTCGTCGAGGCGATCGCCACCCAGGCGGCGAAGCTCAACACCAACACGCGCTACCTGCACGACGCCATCGTCACCTATGCCGAGCGGCTGACCGCGACCCTGCCGGAGGGCCTTTCGGTCGCCTCTTTCGCCTGCTCTGGCAGCGAGGCCAACAGCCTCGCTCTGCGTATGTCGCGCACAATAACCGGCCGCAACGACGCGCTGGTGCTCGACTGGGCCTACCACGGCACCACCCAGGAACTGATCGACCTCAGCCCCTACAAATACAAGCGTAAGGGCGGCAAGGGCCGGCCGGCTCATGTCTTCGAGGCGACCATTCCCGACAGCTACCACGCGCCGGCTGACTGGCCCGTCGAGGAGCATGCCAGTCGGTTCGCCCAGAGCATCGCAGAGCAGATCGAGGCGATGCGCAAGGAAGGGCGGGCTCCTGCCTTCTTCATCGCCGAATCCATCCCCAGCGTCGCCGGCCAGGTTTTTCTCCCTGAGGGCTATCTGAAGGAACTCTACGCCATGGTCCGCGCCGCCGGCGGCTTCTGCATCGCCGACGAGGTGCAGGTCGGCTTCGGTCGCGTCGGCAGCCACTGGTGGGCCTTCGAGACGCAAGGCGTTACCCCCGACATCGTCACCATGGGCAAGCCCATCGGCAACGGCCACCCCATGTCGGCGCTGGTCACCACGCGCGACATCGCCGACCGCTTCGACAACGGCATGGAGTATTTCAACACCTTCGGCGGCAACCCGGTGTCCTGTGCCGCGGGCCTCGCCGTGCTCGACGTCATCGAGCGCGACCGCCTGCGCGACAATGCCGCCGACGTCGGCGCCTATCTCGTCGAGCGGTTCAAGGACATGCAGAGGCGCTACGAGGTCATCGGCGACGTCAGGGGCATGGGCCTGTTCCTCGGCATCGAGTTGGTTACCGACCGCAGGACGAAGGAACCGGCCACCGCATTCGCCCGCAAGGTCAATGACGGCGCCCGCGCCCGTGGCGTGCTCATCGGCACCGAGGGGCCGCACGACAACGTGCTCAAGATGCGCCCGCCGATGATCTTCAGCCGGCGCGATGCCGATCATCTGGTCGGCGTTCTCGAAGAAACCTTCGCCGCGGTGCTGGCCGAAGGCGCATAGCAGCAGGCCCGCGCGACGGCCTCGCGCGGAGGGACTTAACGACAGGGGATTTCACGAACTTCCGGCGCCCTGCGCCGGCGGCACGAAGAGGCTTTGCCTCGAAACAAGGGAGGAAGAACCATGAAACATCATCTCGCAGTACTTTTGCTCGGCACGGCCGCCCTCGCCACGCCGGCCAAGGCCGACACGCTCGACATCGTCAAGCAGCGTGGCACCGTCACCTGCGGCGTCAGCCAGGGCGTGGCCGGCTTCTCGGCGCCCGACGACGCCGGCAAATGGTCCGGCTTCGACATCGACATCTGCCGCGCCGTGGCCGCAGCCGTACTCGGCGACGCCGACAAGGTCAGCTACGTGCCGCTGTCGACCAAGGAGCGCTTCACCGCCGTCCAGTCGGGCACAGTCGATCTGCTCTCGCGCCAGACCACCTGGACCCTGTCGCGCGACTCGAGCCTCGGCCTTCGTTTCGCCGGCACTGCCTATTATGACGGCCAGGGCTTCATGGTGCGCAAGGACCTCGGCGTAGACAGCGCGCTCAAGCTCGACGGCGCCACCGTCTGCACCGAACAGGGCACCACGACCGAGCAGAACGTCGCCGACTACTTCAGCGCCAATAAGCTGAAATACGAGCCGGTCGTCATCGATTCCGCCGACGGCATCATCAAGGCCTTCGATACCGGCCGCTGCGACGTCTACACCACCGATGCCTCTGCCCTCTATGCCCAGCGCCTGAAGCTCACCGACCCGGCCAACTACACTGTGCTGCCGGAAATCATCTCGAAGGAGCCGCTCGGACCGGCCGTACGCCAGGGCGACGACAAGTGGTTCAGCATCGTCCGCTGGACGCTGTTTGCGCTGATCGAGGCGGAAGAACTCGGCATCACCAAGGACAATGCCGAAGCCGGTCTTACCTCGGCCAATCCCGCCATCAAGCGTTTCCTTGGTGCCGAAGGCGACAGCGGCCAGCAGCTCGGCCTCGACCCGCGCTGGGCCTACAATGTCGTCTCCAAGGTCGGCAATTACGGCGAGATCTTCGAGCGCAATCTCGGCCAGTCGAGCGACCTCAAGATCGACCGCGGCATCAACGCCCAGTGGAACGCCGGCGGCCTGATGTACGCCCCGCCGGTGCGCTGAGGTTTCACCACATGGGGTCGCGCTCCGGCGCGGCCCCGCCTATTCTGGCGCCCGCGAATCCCCGGCCCGATGGCCAGCTTCGAAGGTGTCAGATGAGCATTGCCGACCGCATCCGCGTCCAGGACGTCAAAACTCTCTCGGACGACTGGTACGTGCTGAAGAAGACCACCTTCGCCTATCGCCGCGGCGACGGCGAATGGCAGACCCAGAGCCGCGAGACCTACGATCGCGGCAACGGCGCCACCATCCTGCTCTACGATCCCGCGCGCCGCACCGTGGTGCTGGTCAAGCAGTTCCGCTACCCGGCCTTCGTCAGCGGCTACGACGACATGCTGATCGAGACACCCGCCGGACTGCTCGACGATGCCGCCCCCGAAGAGCGCATCCGCGCCGAGGTCGAGGAAGAAACCGGCTTCCGTATCCACCATGTCCGCCGCGTCTTCGAAGCCTTCATGAGCCCGGGCGCCGTCACCGAGAAGATCTACTTCTTCGTCGGCGAGTACGAGCCGTCCGATCGTGTGTCCGCCGGCGGTGGTCATGCCGGCGAGGGCGAGGACATCGAGGTGCTGGAAATCGGCATCGACGAGGCGCTGGCGATGGTGTCGGACGGCCGCATCTGCGACGGCAAGACCATCATGCTGCTGCAATACGCAGCACTCCACTTGCTGCGCGGAGCCTAGGAGCTATGTCCGGCATCGCCCGCGAACTCGGCATTTCTTTCGGCGCGTCGCTCACCGGCCCGCTCAACGCCATCACCGACGTGCCGGGCGTTTTGGTCGGCCACCGCACCATCCGCTCGGGCGACCTCAACACCGGCGTCACCGCCATCCTGCCCCACGGCGGCAACCTCTACCGCAAGAAGGTGCTGGCCGCCTGCGACATCATCAACGGCTTCGGCAAGAGCGCCGGCCTGATGCAGGTCGAGGAGCTGGGCACGCTCGAAACGCCTGTCCTGCTCGCAAACACCTTCGGCGTCGGCACCTGCGCCAATGCCTTGATCCGCGCGGCGATTGCCGAAAATCCCGACATCGGCCGCGAGACGGTGACGGTCAATCCCGTGGTCATGGAGTGCAATGACGGCTATCTCAGCGACATCCAGGCGCTTGCCGCCACCGAGGATGACGCCCGCGCCGCGCTGGCCGCAGCCGCGTCAGGCCCCGTCGCCGAGGGCAATGTCGGCGCCGGCACCGGCATGAGCTGCTTCGGCTTCAAGGGCGGCATCGGCACAGCCTCGCGCCGCATCGAGCTCGGCGGTCGCGACCATCATCTCGGCGTGCTGGTCCTCACCAATTTCGGCCGCGCTGGCGACCTCATCCTGCCCGACGGCCGCCGCCCCGACCCGCGCTCCAAGGTGGAGCCGGACAAGGGCTCGGTCATCGTCATCCTCGCCACCGACGTCGCCCTGGAGTACCGCCAGCTCAAGCGCGTCGTCCGCCGCTGCGGTGCTGGCCTTGCCAGGCTTGGCGCCTATTGGGGACATGGCAGCGGCGACATCGCGCTCGGCTTCTCGACAGCGCGGATCGTCGACCACGACGAGCGCGCCGATTTCGTCGCCATCTCAGCCCTCAACGAAAACCGCATCGACCGCCTGTTCCGCGCTGCAGCCGAAGCGACCGAGGAAGCCGTGGTGAACTCCATGTGTGCAGCTGAAGCCATGCAAGGCTGGGCCGGGCATTTCCGGCCATCCCTGGCCGATTGGCTGCGCTCACAGAGCTAGCCTAGAGCGGCTGCCGCGCATTGCGCCAGAAGTCCTGCGGTTCTTCGAGCAGGTGCGCCAGCCCAACGCGCTCGAAGGCGAGTGCCGCCTGTTCCGCCGCGTCGGCCAGGATGTCGTCGGCATCGAGATGGTCGGTCTTGCGGCCGCGCATCAGCACCTTGCCGTTGACGATGACGGTGTCGACATCGGCGGCATTGGCGAAATGGGCGATGCGCGTCACCGGCATGACCGGCGGGTAGAGATGCGGCTTGCGCATGTCGACCAGCACGATGTCGGCCTTCTTGCCTGTTTCCAGCGAGCCGAGTTCGCTCTCCAGTCCCATTGCCTTTGCAGCGTCGATGGTCGCCATCTCCAGCGTCTTGCCCGGCGGCAAATAGGCCGGGTCGCGGAAGTGGCGGCGATGGTAGTGCATGCACTGCGCCATGTGGCGGAACATGTCGTAGCCGCGGTCGGGGGCTGCGGCGTCCGATCCGAGGCAGACATTGATACCGGCCTCGATCAGTTCCGGTACCGGGCAGCGGCCATAGACCGACATGATCGCGGAGGGGTTGTGGATGATCGATGCGCCCGTCTCCTTCAGCGCGGTGAAATCGTCCTCGGTAAGGTCGACGCTGTGGCCCAGCAGGGCGAACTCACCGAGGACACCAAGATCGCGCGCCAGCGCGATCGAACCGTCGCGGTGGCCGTCCTGGGTGAACAGCACGCCCTTGCGACGGCGCAGATCCATGACCGCTTCGCCCATTTCGATGACCTGCCGGCGGGCGTCGGCATCCGCCACCTGGGCGGCATAGTAGACCGGCATCACCAGGCAGACGCCGGTGCCGCGGCCAAGCAAATCGTTCCAGCGCTCGATCAGGATCTCGCTGACTTCCAACTGGCGTTCGAACGATACCGTCACGTCCTTCGACTGCCCGGTCTCCGAAAAATGGCGATAGCTGCGCGGGAAGGGCGGCCGGCCGGGGCCCACCGCCATGAAGGTGCGCAGGCCGGATTCGGCTGTCGCCCCGCTATGGGCGTCGCCGAAGGCCGGATCGTCGGTGCGGTAGATGTCGGCGCCGCCGCCGAGCAGCGTCATCGCCGTGGTGATGCCGCCGCGCAGCCGTTCGAGCTGGGTCATCCGCGCCTCGGCACGCCAGAAGGCGGCCGTCGAGCCGCGGGCATAGATCTCCTCGCAGGCCTCGAACCAGGTGTCGACGCCGGCGCCTGCATTGCGCACCAGCCCGTGGCCGGCGTGGGAATGGCTGTCGATCAGCCCGGGCATCGCCACCATGCCGGTGCCGTCGATGGTTTCCCTGGCGTCGGTAGGTGCGGCATCGCCTGCGCTACCGATGGCGCTGATGCGGTCGCCGGTGACCGTCAGCCAGCCGCCCTCGATCACCCGGCGATCCCGGTCGACGGTCACGATGGTTACGTTGCGCACGAGGATATCTGGCTGCGCCATGTCTTTTGCTTTCCGAATTTTTTGGGCCACTCAGAGGCCGAGAATGTCTTCCAGGTCGCGCGCGGCCACGCGGTCGCTTTCCAGGTCGAGCTGGTTTTCGATATGGGCGAGGTGGTGGTGCATCACGGCCAGCGCCTTCCTGGCATCGCGCGCGGTGATGCTGGCGACGATGTCCGCGTGCTCGTCGGGGCCGCAGTTCAGCACGTCCTTCTGCTGGTACATCGCCATGATCAGCGACGTCCGCGAGACCAGGTCGCGCAGGAGGCTGGCCAGGATCTGCGACTGCGCCAGTTCGGCGATCAGCATGTGGAACGCGCCCGACAGTCTGATGGCGCCGGCAACGTCGCCGCTCTGGTGAGCCTTGCGCTCGGCCTCGACATGTTGGCTGAGCCGCGCGATGCCGCCGGCGTCGATCGTCGCGCACAGCCGCTCGACCAGTCGCTCCTCGATGGTGCGGCGGGCGAAGAAGACATCGCGTGCCTCTTCGATCGACGGTTTGGATACAAAAGCTCCACGGTTTGGAACCAATGTGATCAGACCGTCGCGTGCCAGATTCTGCAATACATGGCGGATGCGCGCCCGGCTGGCGCTGAAGATGTCGGCGAGTTGCTCTTCCTTCAGCCGTGTGCCGGGGCCGACCTGCCGTTCGGCAATCGCGTTCCAGATTTTCTCGTAAATCTCTTGATCGGTGGCATGTCGCTTGCCCGCTTCAGCGTCCATCCAATCCTCCTCCCGCCGGGTCCGATGTGCGACCCGCAACCTATTCAAACCCAAAAACGCCACAAGTCAACAAATTTGTCGACAAAGATTGTTGACAATAATTGGATACGATGTCAGCGTTAAATGGATGGAGCCCAGAGGCGCCCTGCAAACGTAAAGGCGCGGGTCCATAGGTTCTGTAACGGGAGGAGTTCAATGAAGAAGTTCCTGCTCGCGGCCACCGCCGCGGCTCTGGTCCAGCTTGGCATGATGGGCAACGCGAGCGCAGCCGAGCTGCGTTATGCCGCTGCCGGCGACATCTACGGGCTCGACCCGGATTCGATGACCGACAGCTTCTCGAACAATTTCCTGCAGCACATCTACGAGCCGCTGGTCCGCTACAACAAGGAACTGAAGATCGAGCCGGCGCTGGCCCTGTCCTGGGAAGTCGTCAAGCCCGACGTCGTCCGCTACAAGCTGCGCCAGGGCGTCAAGTTCCATGATGGTGCCGAGTTCGGTGCCGACGACGTCATCATGTCGCTGATGCGCGCCGTCGACGAGAATTCGCCGATCAAGGGCAACTTGCCGGCGCTCAAGTCGGTCGAAAAGATCGATGACTACACCGTCGACCTGCACCTTGCCGGCCCGACGCCGCTGCTCAACAACTACCTCACCAACATCGCCGTCTTCGATGCCGGCTGGCTGGAGAAGAACAACGCGGTCAAGCCGATCAACGCCGAGCTCGGCCAGGAAGGCTACACCTCGACCCATGCCAACGGCACCGGTCCCTTCAAGCTTGAAAGCCGCCGCCCCGACGCCCAGACCGTTCTGGTCGTCAACGAAGGCTGGTGGGACAAGCCGCAGCACAACCTGACCAAGGTCATCTTCACCCCGATTGCCTCCGACGCCACCCGCGTCGCGGCGCTGCTCTCGGGCGAGGTCGACATCATCACGCCGTCGCCGCTGCAGGATGCCAAGCGCATCGCCTCGAACCCCGGCACCAAGGTTCTGGAAAATCCGGGCCTGCGCACCATCATGATGAACTTCAACATGCGCGATAAGCTGGTCGACGGAAACGTCGAAGGCAATCCGTTCAAGGATGCACGTGTTCGCAAGGCCGTCTACCAGGCCATCAACATGGATCTGGTCCGCGACAAGATCATGCGCGGCAAGTCGCGCGTCTCCGGCATGCAGATCGCGCCCGAAGTGCCTGGCTTCGACGCCAAGCTCAACGAGCGTTTCCCCTATGATCCGGCGGCCGCCAAGGCGCTGCTGGCCGAGGCCGGCTATGCCGACGGCTTCCAGTTCAACATGAACTGCCCGAACGATGCCTACGTCAACGACGAGGAAGTCTGCCAGGCGATGACGGCGATGCTGGCCCAGGTCGGCCTCAACGCCAAGCTTGTCACCGAAGCACGCACCCTGCACTTCAAGAAGGCGCAGGAAGGCCAGACCGACATGTTCATGATCGGCTGGGCGACGCTGCCGATGCTCGACGGCTTCTCCGTGCTGTCGGCCATGCTGCACTCACCCGAGGAGAAGCTCGGCACCTGGAACCCCGGCGGCTACAAGAACGCCAAGGTCGACGAACTGGTCAAGAAGATCGACGTCGAACTCGACGAGGCCAAGCGCCGCGCGATGATGGTCGAGGCCTTCGGCATCACCGAGCAGGAAGTCGCCTGGCTGCCGCTGCACCAGCAGCCGCTGTCATGGGCGGTGCGCGACAATGTCGAGGTGGTCCAGACCGCCGACGACCTGCTCCGCCTCTGGTACGTCAACGTCAAGTAAGTCGAACCGGGCCCCTGTCCATCTAGGGCAGGGGCCTTTCGCTACCGGCAAGCCCGCCCCCAACGAAGCGGGCCTACCTCCAAGGGAGCTGCGACGATGTTCGTATTCCTCGTCCGCCGTCTGCTGCAGGCCGTCATGGTCATGCTTGCCGTGGCGTTCATCGCCTTCCTGATGTTCCGTTTCCTCGGCGACCCGGTCAACAACATCGTCAGCCAGGATGCCACCCAGGTCCAGCGTGAGGAGGTGCGTCAGCGCCTGCGTCTCGACGACCCGCTGGTCCTCCAGTACGGCCGTTTCGTCGTCAATGCCGCCAAGGGCGATTTCGGCGTCTCCTACCGCAACAGCCGTCCGGTCAGCGCGCTGCTCGCCGAACGCTTCCCGGCCACAGCCGAACTGGTGCTGGTCGCCGCCATGCTGTCGCTGGTGCTCGGCATTCCGCTTGGCATCTACACCGCGCTCAAGCCGCGCGGGGTGCTCAGCCAGGGCCTGCAGATCATGTCGCTGATCGGCATTTCGCTGCCTACCTTCGTCACCGGCATCCTGCTCATCCTGGTGTTCTCGGTCTGGCTCGGCTGGCTGCCGTCCTTCGGCCGCGGCGACGTCATCGACGTCGGCTGGTGGTCGACGGGCTTCCTCACCGCCTCCGGGCTCAAGGCGCTGATCCTGCCGTCCTTCATGCTGTGCCTGTTCCAGCTGACGCTGATCATGCGGCTGGTGCGTGCCGAGATGCTGGAGGTGCTGCGCGCAGACTACATCAAGTTCGCCAAGGCGCGCGGGCTGAAGAGCCGCGCCATCCATTTCCGCCATGCGCTCAAGAACACGCTGATCCCCGTCGTCACCATCTTCGGGCTTCAGCTCGGCGGCCTCATCGCCTTCGCCATCATCACCGAGACGGTGTTCCAGTGGCCGGGCATGGGCGCGCTCTTCATCCAGGCCGTCAACTTCACCGACGTGCCTGTCATGGCGGCCTATCTCGTCATGGTCTCGCTGATCTTCGTCATCATCAACACCAGCGTCGACCTTCTCTACAACGTCATCGATCCGCGCCTTCGCACCGATCCGACCCGGGCCTCCGGGAAGGGCGCCTGACGGGAACCCATGACCATGAGTGACACCTCCTTCACCGGGCGCCTGCGCAGCTTCGCCGACAGCGACCTGTTCTACTCGTTCCGCCGCTCCAGGACGACGGTCATCGCCGCAGTCGCGCTGGCGCTGCTGTTTTTCGGCGCGATCTTCGCGCCGGTGATCGCGCCCTACGATCCATTCGACATTGCCCACCTCAACCTGCTCGACAGCGAGTTGCCGCCGGCCTGGATGGAAGGTTCCAACCCGGCCTACATCCTCGGCACCGACACCCAGGCGCGCGACGTGCTGTCGTCGATCCTCTACGGCCTGCGCATCTCGCTCTTCGTCGGCTTCGCCTCGGTCATCCTTGCTGCCGTGCTCGGCGTCTTCCTCGGGCTTGTCGGCGGCTTCGTCGGCGGCATCGTCGATGCCGTCATCATGCGCGTCGCCGATGTTCTGCTGAGCTTCCCGGCGATCCTCGTCGCACTGCTTATCAACGGTGTCATGCGTGGCATCCTCCCCGCCAACCAGCACGAGAGCGCGGCCATCCTCGTTCTCGTGCTGGCCATCGGGCTCACCAACTGGGTGCAATACGCCCGCACCGTGCGCGGCTCGACGCTGGTCGAGCGCCAGCGCGAATACGTCCAGGCAGCCCGCACCATCGGCGTCGGCCGCCTGCGCATCATGCTCACCCACATCCTGCCCAACGTGCTCGGCCCGGTGCTGGTCATCGCCACCATCAATCTCGGCATGGCCGTCCTCACGGAGGCGACCTTGTCGTTCCTCGGCGTCGGCATGCCGGCGACCCAGCCTTCGCTCGGCACGCTCATCCGCGTCGGCAACGAGTACCTGTTCTCCGGCATCTGGTGGGTCGTCATCTTCCCGTCGGCAACGCTCGCCGTGCTGGTCCTCGCCGTCAACCTGATCGGCGACTGGCTGCGCGACGCCCTCAATCCGAAGCTGAGGTAAGGCCATGGCCCTGCTCGAAGTCGAAAATCTGAAAGTCGAGTTCCCCACCCGCAAGGGCGTGCTCACCGCCGTCGACAACGTCTCCTTCAACGTCGAACAGGGCGAGATCCTCGGCGTCGTCGGCGAGTCCGGCGCCGGCAAGTCGATGACCGGTGCTGCCGTCATCGGCTTGCTCGAACCGCCGGGTCGCATCGGCGGCGGCCAGATCCGTCTCGACGGCAAGCGCATCGACAATTTGTCGCCCGACGAGATGCGCAAGATCCGTGGCCGCCACATAGGCGCGATCTTCCAGGACCCGCTGACCAGCCTCAACCCGCTGTTCACTGTCGGCGAGCAACTGGTCGAGACGATCCGCACGCATTTGCCGATGTCCGCAGCGGAAGCCAAGAAGCGCGCTATCGGCTGGCTCGCCGAGGTCGGCATCCCGGCGCCCGACAGGCGCTTCGACCAGTACCCGCACCAGTTCTCCGGCGGAATGCGCCAGCGCGTCGTCATCGCCCTGGCACTCTGCGCCGAGCCGCGGCTGATCATCGCCGACGAGCCGACGACCGCGCTCGACGTTTCGGTCCAGGCACAGATCATCGCGCTGCTCAAGCGGGTCTGCCGCGAGCGCAATGCGGCCGCGATTCTCGTCACCCACGACATGGGCGTCATCGCCGAGACCGCCGACCGTGTCGCGGTGATGTATGCCGGACGCCTCGCCGAGATCGGCCCGGTCGCGCATGTGCTGCAGAAGCCGAGCCATCCCTATACAGCCGGCCTGATGGGTTCGATCCCGCGTGTCGGTCCGCGCCCAGAACGGCTGATCCAGATCGAGGGCTCTATGCCGCGCCTGACCGACATCCCGAGCGGCTGCGCCTTCAATCCGCGCTGCCCCAAGGTCTTCGCCGAATGCCACCGTGTCAGGCCCGAATTGCGCCCGGTCGCCGACGGTGCCGCTGCCTGCCTGCTCTATGAAGGGGTGACGCCATGAACGCCGCACCGATTGCCAGAACCGGCCAGCCGCTGCTCCAGGTCAAGGGCCTGAAGAAGCACTTCGCCATGGCCAAGCCTTTCCTCAACCGGCTGCTGGAAGGCGGCGAGCAGCAGACGGTCAAGGCCGTCGACGGCCTCGACCTCGAGATCCCGCGCGGCCAGACGCTGAGCCTCGTCGGCGAGTCCGGCTGCGGCAAGTCGACGGTCGCCCGGCTGATCATGGGCCTGTCCAATCCCTCCGGCGGCTCCATCCTGTTCGACGGCGCCGACATCTCCCGCGCCCCGGCGGGCCAGCCGGCGGACATCCGCCGCCGCATGCAGATGATCTTCCAGGATCCCTATGCCAGCCTCAACCCGCGCTGGCGGGTCGCCGACATCATCGCCGAGCCGCTGCGCACCTATGGCATGTGCGCCTCGCGCCAGGAGGAACGCCGCGAGGTCGACCGCCTGCTCGAGTTCGTCGGCCTCAACGCCAAGGATGGCGACAAGTTTCCGCACGAGTTTTCCGGCGGCCAGCGCCAGCGCATCTCGATCGCCCGCGCCATTTCCACCAAGCCGGAGTTCCTCGTCTGCGACGAGCCGACCTCGGCGCTCGACGTCTCGGTGCAGGCGCAGATCCTCAACCTGATGCGCGCGATGCAGCGCGAGCTCGGCCTGACCTATTTGTTCATCAGCCACGATCTGGCGGTGGTCAATTTCATGTCCGACTGGATCGGCGTCATGTATCTCGGTCGCCTCGTCGAGGTCTCGCCCGCGGCCGAACTGTTCGCCAATCCGCAGCATCCCTATACGAGGCTGCTGCTCGACACGATCCCCGACCTTGGCATGTCGAAGCGCGGCCGCCAGCCGGCGGCCGGCGAGGTGCCCAATCCGATCAACCCGCCGCCGGGCTGCCACTTCCATCCGCGCTGCGCGCTCGCCAACGAGCGGTGCCGGAGTGAGGCGCCGGTGCTTCGCATGTATGATGGCGGCGTGCGCGCCTCTTGCCATGCGGTCGAGGAAGGGCGCGGTGTCGAACCGATCATGGCACTGGCACGTGCCGCCCACCCGCTGCAGGCTGCGGTCTGAGGGAGAAAAAATGGATTTCGATTTCGCCGAACTGCCCGAAAACGATCGCTACCGGCTGCTGTGCAGCTTCGTTGGGCCGCGTCCCATAGCGCTGGTCACCACCATCGACGAACACGGCTGCAACAACGCCGCGCCGATGAGCTTCTTCAATGTCTTCTCGCACGAGCCGCCGCTGCTCATCCTCGGCATGCAGACCCGCCCCGACGGCACCGCCAAGGATACCGTCGCCAACATCAGGCGCTCTGGCGAGTTCGTCGTCCACATGGTCGACATGGCGATCGCCAACGAGATGATCGTCACCGGCATCAACTTCCCGAGTGACGTCGACGAGATCGAGTTGGCCGGGCTGACCAGCACCCCGTCGGTCAAGGTCGCGGCCCCCCGCATCGAGGAATCGCCCTGCGCCATGGAATGCCGGGTGTCGCAGATCCTCGACTATGGCCGCCGCACCATCGTCATCGGCGAGGTGGTGCAGATGTATGTCCGCGACGAATGCCTCGACGAGCGTGGCCGCTACGTCCGGCCGGAGGTCTACCAGCCGATCGCCAGGCTGCATGCCGACAACTACATCGTCGCCGACAACCAGTTCGTGCTCAAACGTCCGGCCGAGCTTCTTCACCACGAGGAAGCCGCCGGCTATGCCGTATCGAAGCCGGAAAAGGTTGCCGGCTGACCCAGGGAATGCGCCGGGCGTCCGCGCCCGGCTCCACTGAAATTCGAGAATGCAGCGGTGCTGAAAATGAAAGAACTCCTCCTCAGGAACGTCCGGCCCTTCGGCGGTGCTGCGACCGACATCCTCATCCGCGACGGCCGCATCGCCCGTGTTGGCAAGGCCGACGCCCCGGCTGCCGAGGTCGAGGACGGTGGTGGTGCGATTGCCATTCCCGGCCTGATCGAGGCGCATGCCCATCTCGACAAGTCGCTGTGGGGCATGGGCTGGCATGTCCATCAGGCCGGCCCGGCTCTTGAGGACAAGATTTCCACCGAGCGCCGCCTGCGCCGCGAACTCAACATCGATCCCGCCCGCCAGTCGGCGCGCCAGGTGGCGCTCGCCGCCTCGCACGGCACCACCGCCATCCGCAGCCATGTCGACATCGACACCGACCAGAAGCTGTGGTGCTTCGAGGGCGTGGCCGCCACGCGCGAACGCTTCCGCGATGTCATGGACATCGAGATCGTCGCCTTCCCGCAGTCGGGCCTGATGATCCGCCCCGGCACGCTGGAGCTGATGGACGAAGCCCTTGCCAATGGAGCCGATGTCGTCGGCGGCCTCGACCCCTGCGGCATCGACCGCGACCCCAAGGGCCAGCTCGACGCCATCTTCGGCCTCGCCGAGAAGCACGGCAAGCCGATCGACATCCACCTCCACGAAGCCGACGACCTCGGCGCCTTCTCGATGGAGATGATCATCGAACGGACCCGCGCGCTCGGCATGCAGGGCAAGGTCACCATCAGCCATGCCTTCTGCCTCGGCATGACCGACCGCGCCCGCGCCGCTTCGCTCACCGAGCAGTTGGCGCATCAGGACATCGCCATTGCCACCACGGCGCCGGCATCGCGTCCCGTGCCCATGGCGGCCGAGCTGCGCCGTGCCGGCGTGCGTCTCTGCGCCGGCTCCGACGGTATCCGAGACACCTGGGGTCCCTACGGCAATCTCGACATGCTGGAGCGCGCGCTGTTCATCGGCCTGCGCAACAATTTCCGCAACGACGCCGACGTCGAATACGCCCTGCATATCTGCACCCAGGGCGGCGCCGACGTCATGGAGCTCGCCGACTACGGCCTGCGCGAAGGCGCCTTCGCCGACATCGTCCTGCTCGATGCCGAGACCGTGCCGGAAGCCGTTGCCGCCCGTCCGAAGCGCAAGCTGGTGCTCAAGCGCGGCAAGCCGGTGGCGCGCGATGGCCAAGCCCTTTTCACTGTCGAATGAGAATTTGAAATGACCGAACCTTTGCTTCTCACCGCCCGCTGGGTCGTCGGCCATGTCGACGGCCGCCACGCGCTCTATCCCAATGGCGAAGTCGTTGTATCAGGCGACCGCGTGCTCTTCGTCGGCCACGGCTATGAGGGCCCCGTCGCTCGCCGCATCGACTATGGCAACGCGCTCATCGGCCCCGGCTTCGTCGATCTCGACGCGCTGTCCGACCTCGACACCACCGTGCTCGGCTACGACAACCAGCCAGCGGTCAAGAAGGGCCGCATCTGGCCCGAAACCTACATGGAAAGCGGCCCCTTCGAGATGTACTCGGAGGAAGAGCTGGCGTTCCAGAAGCGCTACGCCTTCTCCAGGCTGATCCGCTCCGGCATCACCACCGCGCTGCCCATCGCCTCGCTGTTCTACCGCCAGTGGGGCGAAACGACAGGCGAGTTCAGCGCTGCCGCCGAAGCCGCGCGTGACCTCGGCCTGCGCGTCTATCTCGGCCCAGCCTACCGCTCGGGCAACAGCTTCGTCCGCCGCGACGGCACCATCGACTACCATTTCGACGAGGAACGCGGCCTCGACGGTCTCGCCGATGCGGTCGATTTTTGCCGCAAGTTCGAGGGCCAGGCCAATGGCCTGATCCGCACCATGCTCGCCCCCGACCGCATCGAGACCTGCACGCCCGAACTCTTGAAGGCCTCAGCGGCCGCGGCCGAGGCGCTCGACGTGCCGATCCGCCTGCATTGCTGCCAGTCGCCGTTCGAGTACCAGAGCGTGCTCAAGCTGCGCGGCATGAGCCCGGCCGAATGGCTCGAAAGCCTGGGCTTCCTGTCGCCGCGCGCGATTCTGCCCCACGGCACCCATGTCAGTGGCCGCAACGGCATCGACCGGCCGGGCAGGGACCTGGAGATCCTGCGCGACGGCGGCGGCACCATCGCCCATTGCCCGCTGGTCTCGGCCCGCCACGGCAACGCGCTCCAGTCCTTCCGCAAGTACCGCGACATGGGCATCCGCATCGGTCTCGGCACCGACACTTACCCGCCGGACATGTTCCTCAACATGCAGGTCGGCATGATGCTCTGCCGCATCGAGGAAGGCGGTACCGACGGCTGCCGCTCCGAGGACTACTATGATGCCGCCACCCTTGGCGGTGCCGACGCGCTCAACCGTCCCGACCTCGGCCGCCTGCAGGCCGGCTCCGCCGCCGACCTGATCGTCGTCGATTTCGACGACCCGTTCATGGGCCAGACCATCGACCCGATCCAGACGCTGATGCTCAACGCCTCGGCCCGGTCGGTCTCGACCGTGATGATCGCCGGCCGCTTCGTCATGGAGAATGGCGTCATCCCGGGTGTCGACGACCGTGAATATCGCAAGCGCGCGCAGACGCAGTTCGACGGCGTCATCGCCAAGTACCCGCTGCGCACCTTCAGCCATCCGCCGGTCGAGGAAATCTTCTCGTCGAGCTACCCGACCCACCGCAAGGCGTAAGCCCCCGACGCCTTGCACGGAAAGGGCGCCACCACGCGGTGGCGCCCTTTTTGTTTGCAAGCAGAGTTTGGAGCCTGCCGGGCTCTGCAAGGTCGCCCTTTGTCAGCAGGCATGCGCCGTGATTTGACATGCAGGTATTTACCTGCATATTGTCTCTCACATGAGTGAGACCGATGAACGCTGACGACGTTTTCAAGGCACTGGCCGACCCGACACGCAGGAGGCTGCTTGACCTTCTCTACGAGAAGAACGGGCAGACGCTCGGCCAGCTTTGCGAAAATCTTGAGATGGCCCGCCAGTCCGCCACGCAGCACCTCGGGATTCTGGAGGCGGCCAATCTGGTGAGCACGGTCAGGCGTGGCCGGGAAAAGCTGCATTTCATCAACCCCGTGCCGTTGCACGAAGTCTACGAACGTTGGGTGCGGAAATTCGAACGTCAGCGGCTCAGCCTGCTGCACGATCTGAAGAAGGAACTCGAAGGAGAGTGACGATGACCAAAGAGAAGACCAGCTTTGTTTACGTGACCTACATTCTCTCGACACCCGCAAAGGTGTTCGAGGCCATAACGAAACCGGACGTCGCCAGGCGCTACTGGGGCCACGAGAACGTCTCCGACTGGAACCCCGGTTCGAAATGGGAACATGTCCGCGCCAATGACGAGCGGACCGTCGAACTCGTCGGCAACGTCATCGACGTCTCGCCGCCGACCCGTCTCGTCATCAGTTGGGCGAACGCCTCGCAGGCCGCCGATCCGGCAAGCCACAGCAGGGTTACGTTCGATATCGACGAATATGAGGGCATGGTTCGGCTGACCGTCAGCCATGACGAACTCGAAGCCGGCAGCGGGATGGCGAACGGCATCAGCAAAGGCTGGCCGATCGTGCTTTCCAGCCTCAAATCCTTCCTCGAAACCGGCCGCGCCCTCGACGTGTTTGCCAAGCCGAAGGCGGCCTGAACCTGCCACCAGGGGAATGACAATGACCAAGCGCTATACCGGCGGGTGCGCGTGCGGCGCGATCCGTTATGAAACGAGCAGCACGCCCGTCTTCGAAAACCACTGCCAATGCCGCGATTGCCAGCAGCGAAGCGGCACCGGGCATGGATCATATCTCAGCTTCGCCCGGCAGGCCGATGTCACGGTCACGGGCGAAGCGAAAACCTGGCGGGTAACGGCCGACAGTGGCAACGAAAAGATCCACGCCTTCTGCCCGACCTGTGGCACGCCGGTCTACCTGACATTCGTCGCGATGCCGGAGCTGATCGCGATCCATGCGGCCAGCCTCGACGACCCGGGCGAATTCAAACCGCATGCGGTCACATACGGCATCCGCGCCAATGCCTGGGACACGATGGATGCGTCGTTGCAGACATTCGAGCGAATGCCGCGTTGATGAGGAAGCGGTCCGACCTCGCCTAGTGCGCTGCGGTTTCGACCAGCGGCTGCGAATCCGTGTCGATGCTGACCACCACCGACATGCCGGGCGCCAGCCTGTCGGCCATCGCCTGGCCCGGATCGATGCCGATGCGCACCGGCAGGCGCTGCGCCACCTTGGTGAAGTTGCCGGTGGCGTTGTCGGGCCGCAGCACGCTGAATTCCGAACCCGTCGCCGGGGCAAAGCGCTCGACATGGCCGTCGAGGCGGGCATGACCCAGCGCATCGACAGTGAATGTCACCGGCTGGCCCACCTTCATGCCGCCAAGCTGGGTTTCCTTGAAGTTGGCGACCACCCAGATGCGCTTCGGCACCAGCGCCATCAGCTGCGTGCCAGGCGCCACATACTGCCCGAGCCGGGCGCCGACCTCGCCGAGCCGGCCGTCCTCGGGTGCCACGATGCGCGTGTTCTTGAGATCGATCTCGGCGAGATGCACGGTCGCCTCTGCGCCCGAGACCGCTGCCTCCAATGACTGCCGGCTGACGATGGTCGCCTGCAGGTCCTGCCGCGACACCTCGAGTGCCGCTTCCGCCTGGCTGTGGGCGGCACGCGCCTGCTCGAGCGCGGTGCGCGACTTGTCGGCCTCGCTCAGAGTCGACACGCCGCGCGCCAGCAGCGGTTCGATCCGGCCCCAGCTCGCCAGGGCGTTGTCATAGGCGACCTTGGCCGAAGCCACCTGCGCTTCGGCCGACGTGACGCGCGCCTCGGCCGAGTGCCGCTGCTGCTCGGAATTTGCCAGTGCCGCCTGCTGCGATGCCAGCGTCGCACGCGCCTGTTCCAGCTTCTGGACAAAGATGCGGTCGTCGATCCGGACCAGCAGTTGCCCCGCCTTGACGTCCTGGAAATCCTGCACGGCGACTTCGGCGATCGTGCCCGACAGCTGCGGCGCCAGGATGGTCGGCTGGCCGCGCACATAGGCGTTTTCGGTGATCTCGACCGCGCTCTTGAACGGCGGCAGGTGCCAGACATAGAGGATCAGCGTCAGCCCGGCGATGCCGAGGACGATGGCCAGGATGGTGCTGGCGGACCGGAGGAGATGGAGGCTTTTCGATAGCATGGCGGTTCACGCGGTGGCTGGGAGTGCAGGGGTGGCTGCCCGGTTGCGGAGAGCCACGATGGCGATGTGGATGAGAAGCAGGACCAGCGACGTCAGTGCGATCACCGTGATCAGCAGGAACGCGTCGTTGTAGGCGAGCACATACGCTTCGCGCGTCGCTTGCTGAGACAAGAGCTGCAGGCCTTCGGCGTTGAGCAAACCCTTATCGGTGATGACGCGCGAATAGGCGCCGCCAAGCTGGGCCACGCGCTGCGCCACCAGCGGGTCGGTCAGCGCGATGTGCTCGACCAGCACATTGTGGTGGAACTGCTCGCGACTGGTGACGAAAGTGGTGAACACCGCCGAGCCCAGCAGCCCGCCCAGGCTTTGGGTGGTCAGGAACACGATGATGAAGCTGAGGATGTAGTTCGGCCCCTTCTTCAGCGCCGACATCAGTCCGCTCTTCATCGCCGGCGGCAGGATCAGCGCCCCGGCAAAGGCGATCAGTGCCTGGCTGTAGAACACCTGCTCCGGCCGCGTCAGGTTGGTGGCCCGGCTGTCGAGGAAGGCGCCGACGGCGATCAGGATCAGCGCGGCGATGTGGATGCGCTCCTCCTTGCCGTGCTTCATCAGCGTCGCACAGGTCAGGCCGCCGGCAATCGATGCCACCAGGATCACCCAATAGACCGACCGCGTCTGTTCGTTGCTGAGGCCAAGCGCCTGGAAAAGGCTGGAGGCGCCCAGCGTCTGCTCGGAAAGCACCAGGCGGAACATCAAAAGCACGCCGGTGAAATGCAGGATCGGCGGGCTCGCCAGCCAGCGTATGTCGAGCAGCGGGTTCTTGCGGTTGAGCTCGATGACGGCTGCAATGGTGATGCACACCACCGCCAGCGCCAGAAGCGCCCCGATCCACGGCGCTTCCAGCCACCAGTAGAGCCGCCCGAGCACCAGCACGATCGCCGTCGCGCCGAAGCCTGTGGCGATTAGCAAATAGCTGACCACGTCGAGCTTCTCGATCACCTTGGCGCGCGGCTGCGGTGCCAGCGGCAAGGCATAGACCAGGGCGAAGGCGACCATCGCCATGCCGAGTTCGAACATGGTCACGGCATGAAAGCCGCCGATGTCGAACAGGGCAGGGGAGATCAGCCGCGCCACCGGCGCACCGAGCGTGATGCTGGTCAGCGCCAGCGGCAGGCCGACATTCAGCTTCTTCTCCGGCGAGAACGATTCCAGCATGTAGAGGAAGGCGAGCGTCGACATCGGTGCTGCCGCGATGCCGCTCATGAAGCGCACGACCAGCGCCGACTGCAGGTCGGATATGAACAGGTTGAGCACGCAGGCGAGCACGAAGCCGAGAATGCTGAGCTCGGCGAAGTTGCGCAGGCCGTATTGCGTCCTGATCTTGATCAGTGCCAGCGCCAGCGAGACATTCGGCGCCATGTAGGCGGCGACCAGCCACGTCGTCTCGGTCACCGTCGCGCCGATCGAGCCCTGGATCTGCGGGATGTTGGCGGCAACCAGGTTCATGCCAAGCCCCTGCGTCAGCGCCAGCACCACCGAGGCGCAGACATAGGCTGCTGCCATCAGCGGCGGCTTGGGCACGAAGGGCGGCGGTGCGGCCGGTGCCGCAGGCGGCGCGGCAGGCCCCTCGGCCCGCGTCGCCGCATCGGCTTGCCCGGGTTCAGCCGCCTTACCGCGGCCGTCGCCGGTGTCTGGTGCCTGCTGCATCTCTGGTCAGCTCTACTCGCAGGCGGCTTCGCCGATGTTGCGGCTGAGGACGCTCAGCACGCGGGTAGCGCTCTCGATATCGGCATCGTCGACGCCGGCCAGCACCCTGTTGCGCAGTTCGGCGACGAAGGCGATCATGCTGTCGGCTTCGCGCCGTGCATTCGGCGTCAGGAAAATGCGCTTGGCGCGCCGGTCGTCGTCGGTGGTGCAGCGCACCACCAGCCCCTTCTTTTCCAGCCCGTCGATAAGGCCCACCAGCGACGGCTGCTCGATATGCATCAGCTCCGCCAGCTCGGCTTGCGTCTTGCCTTCGCATTCGGCGATCTGCATCATCAGCCGGGCGCGTGCCAGCGTCAGCCCGCGCTTCTTGACCCGGGCGTCGAACATGGTCCGCAGCTTTCGGTTGACCTTCAGCAGTTCGTCGAAAAATGCGCCTTTCAGGCCTTCGTCGCTCATGTCGATCCCCTTTTTATTAGTATGGATATGATTAGCCTCCTATGTAATTAATCCGGAGGCATTTTGCAAGACGTGCCGCCCCCGCAGAGGCGATGCCGCGCGCTTGCCAAACCGGGCTCGATGTACAACCTAGCCGCAACCGAAACGGCCGAGTCGGCACAGCCTGCCCGGCCGCAAGACGCGGAGGCCGACCTTGCCCATCAAAATGTATGGCATCAAGAACTGCGACACCATCAAGAAGGCCCGCACCTGGCTCGAGGGCCATGGCGTCGCCTACGATTTCCACGACTACAAGGCCTCGGGCATCGACCGCCCAAGCCTGGAGGCGTGGGTCGAGGAGTTCGGCTGGGAGACCGTGCTCAACCGTGCCGGCACCACCTTCAAGAAACTGCCCGACGCCGACAAGCAGGGCCTCGACGCCGAAAAGGCCATTGCCCTGATGCTGGCCCAGCCCTCGATGATCAAGCGCCCGATGCTCGACCTCGGCGGCCGCCGCATCGTCGGCTTTAAGCCCGAGGCCTACGACGCCGCTTTCCCCGGCTGAGGTCCGGTCCCGAACCGGGCCATCGTCGCGGCAACCTCCTCGGCCAGCCAGCCTGAAAAATCCCTGACCTTGCGCGGCGGCCGCTCGGCAGCCGACGTCACCAGGTAGTAGCCGAGGCCGCTCGCCACCGTGATGCCGAACGGCGCCACCAGCCGCCCGTCGGCCAGCGCGTCGGCCGAAAGCAGCTGCCAGGCCAGCGCCACGCCCTGGCCGGCGATCGCCGCATCGATGCCGAGGATCGGGTCGGTGAAGGAGGGCCCCGCCGGCAGCACCGGATAGGGCGCCAAACCCGCCGCCTCGAACCAGCGCTCCCAACTGATCATCGTGCTCTCGTCCGAAATGACCGGCAGCTGCGCGATATCGGCCGGCCGCTTGAGCTTGGCCGTCAGCGCTGGCGCGCAGACCGGAAACACCTCCTGCGCCAGCAGCAGTTCGGCCCGCACGCCCGGCCATTTGCCGTCGCCCATCCGGATCGCCAGATCGACGTCGGAGTGGTCGAGGTCGACCAGCCCGGTCGAGGCATCGATCCTCAGCTTCAGCTCGGGAAAGCGCAGGTTGAAGCGGTTGAGCCGCGGCACCAGGAAGCGCGAGGCGAAGGCGGGTGCCACCGACACCACCAGCATCTTCGAGCTCGTCTCGTCGGCCAGCGCCACCGCGCGCGACAATTCCTGGAAGCCGGCACTCAGCCGGCGCGTGAATTCCACGCCGAAGCTGGTCAGCACGAGGCCTGTCCCTCCGCGTCGGAAGATCGCACGGCCGAGCTGCCGTTCGGTGCGCGTGATCTGCTGGCTCACCGCGCTCACCGAGACGCCCAGTTCTTCCGCGGCCTTGACCAGCGAGCCGCAGCGCGCCACGCTCTCCACCGCGCGGAGCCCGTTGAGGTGAACGCGATTGAGTGCCTGACTTGAGATTTTCTAAACTCCGTCTGCGGCATTCTTGATTGAAGACAGAGCATTTGTAGCGAAAATAACGTGAAAGGACCAACGCTTAGGAGAAGTCCAATGAAGATTTTCTCAAGCATTTCCAAGCTGCTTCAGAGCCAGCGCGACAGCCACGGCATCGACACAGAGCGTTTTCTAGGCTGGCTGCGCGATCCGCTTTCCCACCCCGACATCGAGCGCATGGATGCGCGCGAGCTCGGCGACTTGCCGCTTGGCCGCGGCTTCAGGCCGGCCCTGCCGGTGCCGGGCGAGTGCCGCGCCTAGAGCAATGCGAGGGCGTGGCCGAGCACGCCGAGTGCCGCAACAGTGATCGTCAGCACACTCAGGCCGAAGCCTGTCGCGCGTTGCCATTGCGCCGCCCGCTCATGGGTGAAATGCCAGGCATGGACCGTTCGGCCGAAGGTGAAGGCGCAGCCCAGCACATGGATCGCCACCGCCGGCGCGCCGAGTGCTGCGGCAAAACCCAGCAAGACCAGCATGATAGGAATGTTCTCGATGGCATTGGCATGGCCGCGCATCGTCCGGTGCAGGCGCGCCACCCCGCCGTCGCCGATCAGCACCATGTGCTTGCGCCTGACCAGCGCCGTCGCCATCGTCAGCCACAAAAGGATCAGGCCGTTGAGCGCGGCGTAGAGCCCTGCTGCCGCATATGCTGACTGGTTCATGTCGTCCCCGGACTGTGTAAATGACCAAACTGTAATATTCCGGTGCGGAAAATCGCCACGATCCGGCGCGCATTGCAACAACCGGCCGCCGCCGGGGATTCCCTTGTGTCGCGAAGTGTGACTTCATGCGGCCAACTGGCAATGCCACCGTCTCCGAAAGGAACCCGGAACCGTGTTCGTATCCTTCTTCCCGCAGCCGAAGCTGTTTTTCACCTCGGCCGCCGTCTGGAGCCTTGCAGCGGTGCTGTTCTGGTTCTTCGGGGGTGAACAATTAGGGGCCATCTTCGGCCTGCCGCCTGCGCCGGCCGGTGTTCCACCGATACTCGGGATCCGGATTTTCTGGTCAGCCCCGTTCCTTTGGTTCTACATTTATTTTGGGTTTTTGGTTGCGGTCTTCTACGCGTTTTGGGCTTGGTACTCGCCGCACCCCTGGCAGCGCTGGTCGATCCTGGGATCGTCGGCGATCCTTTTTTCCACCTACACCTCGGTTCAGCTCTATGTTGCGCTGAACACATGGCGGGGACCGTTTTTCGACCTTTTCCAGAAGGCCATATCGACCGCCGGGTCAGTAACGCCAGGCGAACTTTACGACCTCATCTGGGTCTTTGCCGGAATCGCCCTCTTCTCGGTTTCCCTGTTCGTGGTGACACGCTTTTTCGTCAGTCACTACATCTTCCGGTGGCGTACGGCGATGAACGACTACTACATGGCCAACTGGCCTAAGCTGCGCCATATCGAGGGCGCTTCCCAGCGTGTTCAGGAAGATACGATGCGCTTCTCGACGACGCTTGAGGGCTTGGGTGTTGCCTTCGTCGATTCTGCAATGACGCTGATTGCCTTCTTGCCACTACTGGCCCAACTGTCCACGCACATCACGGCGCTGCCTGTCGTTGGCCAGATACCTTATTCGCTTGTCTTCGCCGCGATCTTCTGGTCGCTCTTTGGCACCATCCTGCTGATGGTCTTTGGCATCAAGCTGCCGGGTCTCGAGTTCAAGAACCAGAGAGTTGAGGCCGCCTATCGCAAGGAACTGGTTTATGGCGAGGATCATGCGGATCGCGCCCAGCCGCCAACCGTGGCCGAATTGTTCGCGAATGTTCGGCGCAATTATTTCAACCTCTATTTCCACTACGCCTATTTCAACGTCATTCGCTCCGGTTACCTTCAGGCGGATGCCATTTTTTCCAGTCTCATTCTCATCCCAACTATCGCTGCGGGCAAGATAACGCTTGGAATCTGGCAGCAGATATCGACGGCCTTTAGTCAGGTCAGTTCTTCATTCCAGTACCTTGTCAGCGCCTGGCCGACGATTGTTGAACTGATCTCGATCTACAAGCGCCTGCGTGCCTTCGAGGCGACGCTGTCGGGCGACGCGCTACCCGACATCGACCAGCGTTATCTCGAACGTGAAAAGGCCGGCTTGAAGCCGGAAGATCAACCGGTGGCATGATTTCTAGCTCCAACGCCGACGACTCCCTCCCCCTTGTGGGGAGGGGCAAGGGGTGGGGGTAAATCAAACACGCCGCCGCATCCTGCTTGAAGTCCACCGTCGGCTTAAAGCCAGGCACGCACCCCACCCTCTATCCCTCCCACAAGGGGGAGGGGCGTCAACGTCCCGCTTGAAAAAACCAGTCGCCGGGTCACCCGCCGGTCTGCACCGGTGCCTCGTTGCGCCGCGCCACATAGTCGGCATAGCTGATGCATTCGACGTCAGCCTTCACGCACACCTCTCCGGCGAAGCGCTCCAGCGCGCGCCAATAAGCGCCGTCGTTCATCAGCGTGAAGTGGAAGCCGATCTGCAGTGGAATCCGGCCGCCTGCATATTGCGTGTCGAAGGCCTGCCGGAAGGCGCCATAGGCGCGGCTTTCGTATTTCGCCGCCTCGTCAGGCTTGTCGACGCCGCCGGAATGGCGGACGAACAGATTGTAGTCCATCGCTATGATGCGCCGCTCCGACGGGCCCTCGGGTATCAGCGGCAGGGCAAATTCCATCATGCCGCCGTCGAGTTTGGGTTCGTCCGGTCCGCGCGACACGCCGCTGGCGTTGTAGGCAAAGCCCTTGTCGCGCAGCGCGGCCGTCAGCCCCTTGCTGTCGGAGAGGTACGGAGCCCGGAAGCCTTTCACCGAGGCGGTGATTTGCGCCCAGCCCGCCGGCTCGGGCGATATGCCGTTGATCTTGTAGGTGTCGCGCATGATGGTCGAGAACGCGTCGAACTCCTTGGTCCACTCGGCCTTGCTCCACTTGCCGCCGTCGAAATGACCGCAGGCGTGGCTGGCTATTTCGTTGCCCTCGGCGGCAGCGAGATTGATCTGGCCAAGCCTGTCGGCCACCTCCTGCTTGTTCATGGCAAAACCGACATTCGACCTGCCGGCCGATTTGCCCGGCGCCTGGTACTCGCCGCGTGTCTCGCGCGACAGCAGGAAGACGCAGGAGAGGAAGTAGGTGAAGCGCGCGCCGGTGCGGGCAGCGAGGTTGCGGCTGCGCTGCCACTGGGCGACATCGTGCGCGCCGTCGAACGAGATCAGCACCACCTGCGGCGCCTTGACGTCCTCGACCTTGGGGGCAGGGCCGGCCACCGCCGGCAGCGCCACCAGCGACGCGGACAACAGGGCACTGAGGCGGAATGCTTTGGTCATGTCGAACTTCGATGCAATTTCGGGGGCTTGGCGACTTCAGGCGGGTAGGGCCGAAATGTGGCATGGATGCGTTCACGGTGGAATGCGGCATGCAGCGCCGGAAATTCAGCGCAGCCGGCGGGCATGTCCGACGTGGATTGCTTCTCCACGGCCGGTGATTTTTGTTGGGCGCTTTGGTTCCTGATTTTCACCGTCGCGATCCTTCCAACCCCCCTCTGGCCTGCCGGCCATCTCCCCCGCAAGGAGGGAGATTAGTCGCGTCGCCGGTGGCGCTCGTCCTGCAACATCGCCAGGATAAGCCTTGCGATGTTGGCGATTGGCTGCGGCGCCGATGACGGCGTGATCTCCCTCCTTATGGGGGAGATGGCCGGCAGGCCAGAGAGGGGCGAAGGATCGCGACGCGGAAGATTTGCTTCGTAAGGCAAGAGCGGCTGTCACCATCTGTCAGCAACCCGCGTGGATAGCCGCGCCTGTTTTTCCACGCCCCTCTCCACCTCCCGTATCCTCATCCTCGCGATCTTCCACGGGACCCCGGTGCGCACCGGGCAGCGGGGGGAAGCGCCGGTGCCGGGCTGGCAGGAGGTCGGATCTCTTGCTGGGTGATGAGCCCCCAAGTCCGGGCCTTGCGGCGGCTGGCGGTGAAAGCCGAGGCGACTGAGCGGGGCAAGAACACCGGGCGGGGCGCGAATGTCGCGCCACTATCAAACTATCGGAAGGCACGGCCTCGCGCCCCGCTTCCCGAACCACCTCATCCTGAGCTTGTCGAAGGATGACAATGGCCAGACCGGCAACGGGGCGTGGCAAGGCGAGTGTCTGCCTTCTCCCCTTGTGGGAGAAGGTGGCCGAGCGCAGCGAGGCCGGATGAGGGGTGTTGGAAGAAACGAGAGGCGGCAGGAGCAAGTGCAGGAATGGCAGACCGTTTTCGAAAGCCCCGCTCCGTCCAGCACCCCTTGCATGTTGGGCTGCGGCTATTGCTGTCATGATGGCCGTGCTCCCCGGCGGATAGCCGTCCACCGGGGAGTGGACGGATGGGACCGCACGCCCCTTGGCGCGAACCGCGGATGAGCGAGGTCCATTCGTCGTCGCGCTGGTCCTGAACAGATGATGGGGAGCAAGTCCCGCATGCAAGGCAAGGTATCGCCCGAACCCGCTACGACGGTGCCAGTCTATGTCGGCATCGACGTCTGTAAAGAGTGGCTGGACGTTCATGTCCATCCCCGTGGCCTGTCGCTGCGCGTGGCCAATGACGGCTCGGGGCTGCGGCAGCTCAAGCGTGCGCTTGCAGGGCTCGGCGTCACCTGCGTGGTGATGGAGGCGACGTCGAAATATCACCGCGCCGCCCAACGATCGCTGCATGCGGCAGGGCTTTGCGTGGCCATCGTCAACCCGTTGCGCGCCCGCCTCTTCGCCGAGGCCTGCGGCCGGCTCGCCAAGACCGACAGGATCGATGCTGCGCTGCTGGCGCTGATGGCGGCCGCCCTCGGTCCGGCCCAAACGCCGCCACTCACGCCCACGACCGAGGCCCTGCAAGAGTTGGTCGGTGCCCGCAGCGCCGCCAACGCCGAACTCACCGCGCTCACCAACCGGCTGGCCAGCGTCGAAGGGGCCTTCCTGCGCGGCGAACTCAAGCGCCGGATGGCGATGCTGCGGCGTCATCTCATCGCCTCGACGCCGAGATCGTCCGCCAGGTCGCCGCCGATCCCGTCTCGACCCGACGCTATGCCATCCTGACCACCATCCCCGGCATCGGCCCGGTCACCGCCGCAACGCTTCTGGGCCACTTCGCCGAGATCGGCACGCTCAACCCCAAGCAGGCCGCCAGCCTCGCCGGCCTGGCACCCTTCACCCGAGACAGCGGCACGCGCGAAGGCCGCCGCGCCATCCGTGGCGGACGAAAGGGCGTCCGCAATGTCCTTTACATGGCAGCCCTTTCGGCCAGCCGCCACAACAAGGACCTCGCCACCTTCGCAACCCGCCTGCGCAACGCCGGCAAACCCGCCAAGGTCGTCCTCGTCGCCGTCATGCGAAAGCTCCTCGTCCTGGCCAATGCACTCATTGCAAACGACCGCGTCTGGAGCCCCGACGCGCCTTGACAGCAAACACAGATGCTCATCCGTCTTGGCGCTGCGCGCCAATCCACCTTCTCCCACAAGGGGAGAAGGGGAAGGTGCTCAAACGGACCGCGAAACTCCCTGCCCACCGAATTTCCACCCCGCCCCCTTCCATGGCGGCGAAATTCCGTTAAAACGCAGGCTCAAACGGCCCCGAGGGGGCAAAGGTGGTTGGATAGCATGTCGGACGACAGTTTCTTTCGGGAGGTAAACGAGGAAATTCGCCAGGAGCAGGCGAGGGCCCTGTGGGACCGCTATGGCCCCCTGGCCATTGTCCTTGCCATCCTGGTCGTCATCGGCACGGGCCTGTTCGTCGCCTGGGAATATTGGGTCGAGACCAAGGCCAACCGTTCCGGCGACCAGTTCTCGCAGGCGCTGTCGCTCGCCAATACCGGCAAGGCCGACGAGGCGCTCGCCGCCTTTGACGCGCTGGAGAAGGATGGCTACGGCGCCTATCCGCTTCTGGCCAGCATGCGTGCCGCCACCGTCCAGGCCGACAAGGGCGACTTCAAGGCTGCCATCGCCGGCTTCGACGAAGTGGCCGCCGACAGCTCCATCCCGAACGTCATCCGCGACATCGCTCGCCTGCGCGCCGCCATGCTGCTCGTCGACCACGGCTCCTACGCCGACGTGTCGGGCCGCGTCGAGGCGCTGACCAACGACACCAATCCGCTGCGCCATTCCGCCCGCGAGGCCCTCGGCCTCTCCGCCTGGAAGGAAGGCAAGCTCGCTGACGCGCTCAAGCTGTTCGAGCAGATCGCTTCCGATGAAGGCGCACCGCGCAATGCGCGTCAGCGCTCCAACCTCCTGGCCGAACTGATCCGCGGTTCCGGCAACGCGTCGTGATGCGGGCCCGATGGCTTTCAAGATTGCGATAATCGGCCGGCCCAACGTCGGCAAATCCACTCTTTTCAACCGGCTGGTTGGAAAGAAGATCGCCCTTGTCGACGACACGCCCGGCGTGACGCGCGACCGCCGCGTCCATGCGGCCAAGCTCTACGACCTCGTCTTCGACGTCATCGACACCGCTGGTTTCGAGGATGCCGGTGCTGCGACCCTGCAGGGCCGCATGCGGGCGCAGACCGAGATCGCCATCAAGGAAGCTGATCTCATCTTCTTCATGGTCGACGCCAAGGCCGGCCTGACCCCTGACGACCGTACCTTCGTCGAGATCGTTCGCCGCTCCGGCAAGCCGGTGGTGCTCGTTGCCAACAAGTCCGAGGCGCGCGGCGCCCAGGGCGGCGCGCTCGAGGCGTGGGAACTCGGCATCGGCGAGCCGGTGCAGATTTCTGCCGAACACGGCCAGGGCATGCCCGACCTGCGTGACGCCGTCGTCGAGGCGCTCGGCAAGGAAGTCGTGTTCGCCGATGACGAGGACGATGCCGACGACATCGCCGAAAGCGACGTGCTGATCGGCGAGGACATCGCCGATCCCGACGCCGAGGATGTCCACGCCTATGACGAGACCAAGCCGCTGCGCATCGCCGTCGTCGGCCGGCCCAATGCCGGCAAGTCGACGCTGATCAATGCGCTGATCGGCGAGGAGCGCCTGCTCACCGGGCCTGAAGCCGGCATCACCCGAGATTCGATTTCGGTCGACTGGGATTGGCGTGGTCGCAGCATCAAGATGTTTGATACTGCCGGCATGCGCCGTAAGGCCAGGGTGCAGGAAAAGCTCGAAAAGCTGTCGGTCCAGGACGGCCTGCGCGCCATCCGCTTCGCGGAAATCGTCATCATCGTGCTCGATGCCACGATCCCGTTCGAGAAGCAGGACCTGCAGATCGCCGACCTGATCATCCGCGAGGGCAGGGCGCCGGTCATCGCCTTCAACAAGTGGGACCTGATCGACAACCCGCAGGAAGCGCTTGCCGAACTGCGCGAGAAGACCGAGCGGCTGTTGCCCCAGGCGCGCGGTCTGCAGGCGGTGCCGATGTCGGCCGAGACCGGCCGCGGCCTCGACAAGCTGATGGACGCGGTGATGAAGACGCACCGCGTCTGGAACAGCCGCATCTCGACAGGCAAGCTCAACCGCTGGCTCGAAGGCATTCTGGCCCATCATCCGCCGCCCGCCGTCGCCGGCCGCCGGCTCAAGGTCAAGTACATCACCCAGGCAAAGACCAGGCCGCCCGGCTTCGTCGTCTCATGCTCGCGCCCCGATGCGATGCCGCAGTCTTACGTGCGCTATCTCGTCAACAACCTGCGCGAAGCCTTCGACATGCCCGGCGTGCCGATCCGCATGGCGCTGCGCACCTCGGACAATCCGTTCGCCGGGCGCGCCAAAAAGAAGAAATGAAGCATCGAGGGGCTCGCATCGCGCGGGCCCTTCGCACATTGCCGCACCCTTGCGCCGTTAACGCTCCATCAAGGTTAATGCATCATTTTCGTCTCCAGTAGGGTGTGTTGCGTCCTGGAGAGTTTCTGTGCATCGACGAGTTGTGAAGGGGCGGTTTGCTGCTGCCCGCGAGGGGAGACGTTCGTTCCTGGCGCCCGCCATTGTCGGGCTCGGAATCTGGCTCGGCTTTCCCACCGTCGCCGCATACCAGGACATGACCAGCCTCGTCTCCGGCCTCGAAGGCCGGAACACCCGCTGGAGCTCCTATGTCGAGAAAGCTGCGGCCGGTTCGGTCCACGCAGCCGAAATGCCCTTCGTCGATGGCATTGTCACCGGCCCGATCTCCGGGTCGGGCGTCAAGATTGCCGGCGTCGGCACCGTCTCCTTCCGCGGCAAGAAATTCGGCGCGTCTGACCTTCCCGACGAGGACCGCGTCGTCCGCGTCGACAAGAAGGGCCGCATCATCAATGTCACGCGGGTTGCGCCGCCAAAGAATTTCACCGCAGGTTCGGTATTCGAACGCACCAGCTCATTGCTTCGCCCCGCACTCGACAGCAGCCTCAAGATGACCTTCGCCAAGCCCGACATCAGGGGCAAGGAAGTCGAGATCGCCGCGGCCTTCCACGCCAAGGAAACGAAGCGGCAGGCTTCCGGCGTGCCGGCGATGCTGGCGTCGCTGGTCAACAACGACAAACCGGACATCCTCGCCACTGCCTACGCACCGGCAGAGCCCGATTATGCCAAGGCTTCGCCTTTCGAGGCACTGCTGCGCGACGAGGACGAGGCGAGCGGCCGCTTCATTCCGCCGATGGGCAAGGGCGACCACCGCTGGCTGCAGAACCCGCTGCCGGCCAGCGTCTTCTCCAAGGCCGAGCAGACCTGCCTCGCCAACGGCATCTACTTCGAGGCGCGCGGCGAATCGGTGCGCGGCCAGGCGGCGGTCGCCCAGGTCATCCTCAACCGCGTGCGCAACCCTGCCTATCCCGGCAGCATCTGCGGCGTCGTCTACCAAAACGACGGCTGGTTCAATCGCTGCCAGTTCTCGTTTGCCTGCGACGGCATCAAGGACCGCGTTGCCAGCCCATCGCACTACAAGACCGCCCAGGATGTCGCCATGGCCGTCACCGCCGGCAAGATATTCATCCCGGAAGTCGGCTCGTCGACCCACTACTACGCCAACTACGTCAATCCGGGCTGGGCTCGCGGCATGAAGAAGATGACCAAGATCGGCCTGCATATCTTCTATCGCACCTATGGCGGCGGCTGGAGCTGACGTGTCCGTGCCGGGCTCGTGGAGTCGGGCCGGAAGGTGGATTGTTGCGGGATTCGGCCGCTGATCGCCGGACGGAGTCGCGGGCAGGATGTCGCACTTCGCCAACCCAATGATTTTCTTATATAAAATACTTGGTTAGATGGGCGCCCCCGTGGCTTGACGGGCAGGGGCCCTCTAACTATGTTGCCGGCGACTTTGAAGCGGACGAACGGATACGCTCGGACCGGGCGGGAGTTTGCGATGGCCAAGCCACCAGGGCCAGGCGAAACTGGAAACGACCGGCCTGAAAATCGAGCCGAAAACGACATTCGCGACGATGAACTCGAGCGCCGCCGGCGACAGCTTGAAGCAACACTTGCGACAAGACGCCAGGCCGAGCGCGACGGGGAAAAGAGTACAGGGTCGAGTGGCGTGACCGGCTACGGCCAGGCGCTCAAGCTGTCCAGCGAGTTCATCGCCGGGATCGCAGTGGGTGTCGGCATTGGCTGGATCATCGATCGGACGGCAGGCACGTCGCCCTGGGGGCTGATCGTGTTTTTGCTGCTCGGTTTCGGCGCCGGTGTGCTCAATGTCCTGCGTTCGGCGGGAATGGTTACAGAAGCCGGTGTCAGGTCTGCCGACAAGCAGTCGGACGGACCGGAAAAGAAATAGCGGCGCTGCAAGGCGCAATTTAGGCGAAGGGGGCCAGCGTGGCCAACGATCCAATTCATCAGTTTCAGATCTCGAAATTGATTCCGATCGAGATCGGCGGCCTCGACTTCTCCTTCACCAATTCGGCTGCCTTCATGGTTGCCACCGTGGTCGCCGCAGGCGCCTTCCTGTTCCTGACGACGTCGAGCCGCGGCCTTGTGCCAAGCCGCATGCAGTCGGTTTCGGAGATGTCCTACGAGTTCGTCGCCTCCATGCTTCGAGACGCCGCGGGTTCGCAGGGCATGCGGTTCTTCCCGATGGTATTTTCGCTGTTCATGTTCGTGCTCGTCGCCAACCTGATCGGCCTGTTCCCCTACTTCTTCACCGTCACCAGCCATCTCATCGTCACCTTCGCGCTGGCGCTGCTGGTCATCGGTACGGTCATTGTCTACGGCTTCATGAAGCACGGTTTCGGCTTCCTGAAGCTGTTCGTGCCGCAGGGCGTGCCGGGCATCCTGGTGCCGCTGGTCGTGCTGATCGAAGTGATCTCGTTCCTGTCGCGTCCGATCAGCCTGTCGGTTCGTCTGTTCGCCAACATGCTGGCCGGCCACATCACGCTCAAGGTTTTTGCCGGGTTCGTCACCTCGCTCAGCGCATTCGGCGCTGTCGGCGTCGTCGGCTCGATCCTGCCGCTGTTCATGACGGTCGCGATCACCGGCCTGGAAGTCCTGGTCGCGTTCCTGCAGGCCTACGTGTTTGCGGTTCTGACCTGCATGTATCTCAACGACGCCCTGCATCCGGGCCACTGAGCAAGAGTTCGTCGGCGGCTCGCCGCCGGTCGGGAAATCGCAACTAAGTTTCGATCCACAAGGAGTTGGACAATGGAAGTAGACGCAGCAAAGGCAATCGGCGCAGGCATCGCGACCCTCGGCATGGGTGGCGCGGGCATCGGCCTGGGCACCATTTTCGGTAGCTACCTGTCGGGCGCCCTGCGCAACCCGTCGGCAGCCGACGGCCAGTTCGGCCGCCTGATTTTCGGCTTCGCCGTGACCGAAGCTCTGGGCATCTTCTCGCTCCTCATCGCTCTGCTGCTCCTCTTCGCATAAGAGCAGCGCAGGCGAGTTGACCGGCCGCAAGTTGCGGCCGGTAGATGACAGGGGAAAGAGATGTTTGTCACGCCGGGTTATGCCGAGGAAGTCGCGCCTGCGGCTGGGGAAGCTCAAACCGATGCCGGTACTGCAGCGCACACGGAAACGGGTGCGGAGCATGGCGGCGGCGGGTTGTTTCCACCTTTCGATTCGTCGACCTATCCGTCGCAGCTGTTGTGGCTCGCGATCACTTTCGGCCTGTTCTATCTTTTCCTGAAGAACATCGTGCTGCCGCGTCTCGGCGGTATCCTCGAGGTGCGTCGCGATCGCATCGCCGGGGATCTCGACCAGGCTGCCCGGATGAAATCCGAGGCGGATGCGGCTGTTGCCGCATACGAGCAGGAGCTTGCCGAGGCGAAGGCCAGGGCAAACGCCATCGGCCAGGACGCACGCGACGCGGCCAAGGCGGAAGCCGAAGCCAAGCGCAAGGAAGTCGAAGCCGGGCTGGACCAGAAGCTCAGCGCTGCCGAGACCCGCATTGCTACCATCAAGGCTAACGCCATGAAGGAAGTGGGCTCCATTGCCGAGGACACCGCAGCTGCGATCGTCCAGGCTCTGGGCGCGGGCAAGGTCGACAAGGCCGACATCGCCGCCGCCGTCAAGGCAGCGGGCAAGTAGGAGAGAGGCCATGGACGCAACATTCTGGGCCACAGTCGCTCTCGTTATTTTTGTCGGGGTTGTCCTGTACCTGAAGGTGCCGGGCATGCTGTCGAAGTCGCTCGACGACCGCGCCGACCGCATTCGTGCCGAACTCGAAGATGCACGCAAGCTGCGCGAAGAAGCCCAGCAGCTGCTCGCCGAGTATCAGCGCAAGCGCAAGGAAGCGGAGAAGGAAGCCTTCGAGATCGTCGAATCGGCGAAGCGTGAAGCAGGCCTTCTTGCTGAAGAAGCGCACAAGAAGACCGAGGAATACGTTGCGCGCCGGACCGCGCTTGCCGAGCAGAAGATCGGCCAGGCGGAGCGCGAGGCGATCAACGAAGTCCGCGCCAATGCAGTCGACCTCGCGGTCGAAGCGGCCCGCCAGGTTCTGGCCGGCAAGGCTGACGCGAAGACCAATGCCGAGCTGTTCAAGGGTTCGGTTCAGGAACTGAAGGCCAAGCTCAACTAATTCGAGCGCGCCGAAAGCACTGAAGAAAGCCGCTGGAATTTCCGGCGGCTTTTTTGTTTTCAGGAAGCGCGTCCCTCAAGGGATAGACGCACAGTCGTTCGGGCTCTAATCCCTGAACGGCGCGAAGGATACGCGATGGATGCGTAGTGCCGCTCCATGCTCGACGATGGCTGCCCGATGGCGGGCAGTCGCATAGCCCATATGCACTTCGAAGCCATAGCGATTGTCGTTCGAGCCGCAGGCCGACATCATCCGGTCGCGCGTCACCTTGGCGACGATCGAGGCGGCGGCGATCGATTGTGAGCGCTGGTCGCCCTTGACCAGGGCGCGGCAAGTGCAGGCGAGGCCGGGCGGCACGTCGCGGCCGTCGGCGAGGGCCGATCTGGCAGTCACAGGCAGGCCCGCCATCGCGCGGCGCATCGCTTCCAGGCTTGCCTTGCGGATGTCGCTGCGGTCGATGCTGTCGGCGGAGACCGAGGCCACGGCGACGCCCAGCGCCTTGCGCAGGACCTCGTCGAACAATGCCTCGCGCTGGGCGGCGGTCAGCCGCTTGGAATCGTCGAGGCCGCCGGGGATGTTATCAGGATCGAGCACGACGGCTGCGGCTACCACGGGGCCGGCAAGCGGTCCGCGCCCGGCCTCATCGAGGCCGGCGCATGGCCACAGGCCTCCCGAGATCGCTTTCGTTTCGAAGGCGAAGTCGGGTTTGTCGATGAACTCGAAGAGGGGCGGAGAATCGGAACGCGGGCGAGCCATAGTGCGGCGATGCTCGCATCGGCTCCGATTCTCCGCAAGACCTTCCCGGCCGATTGGGGCGGCGGCCCGGGAAGGCACCGTCGACTGGCCACGGGGAGAGGCCGGACGGGATCTCGTGCAGCGGGCCAGGCTGGCCCGCGCAATCGTCAGAGCAGCGTTAGCTGCAGCTGATCCTTGGGCGCCGCTTCGAACAGGTCGGTCCTGAGCGGCGTCCGTACGGAGTTGAGGCCCAGGCGCTGGGCGGCGATCTCGAAGCGACGGCCGATCTGCCAGGCATAGGGGCCCTTGCCCTTCATGCGCTTGCCCCACTCGGAATCGTAGTCCTTGCCGTCGCGCATCGAGCGGACCAGCGACAGCACATGGCGGTAGCTGTCGGGGTAATGGCGCAGCAGCCAGTCCTTGAAGATAGGGCTGACCTCGAGCGGCAGGCGCAGGATGACGTAGCCGGCGCCGGTCGCACCGGCGGCCTTTGCGGAATCGAGGATGCGCTCGATCTCCTGGTCGGTGAGTCCGGGAATGATCGGTGCCACCATGACCGAGACAGGAACGCCGGCATCCGACAGTTGCCGGATCGCCTCAAGCCGCTTGGTCGGTGTTGCCGCACGCGGCTCCATGGTGCGGGCCAGCATGCGATCGAGCGTTGTGACCGACAGCGCCACCTTGGCCAGGCCTTTCTCGGCCATGCGGCTCAGGATATCGATGTCTCTGACAACCATCGCCGACTTGGTGACGATGCCGACAGGGTGATTGCGCGCTTCCAGGACTTCGAGGACCTCGCGCATGATGCGCCAGTGCTTTTCGATCGGCTGATAGGGGTCGGTGTTGGTGCCGATGGCGATCGTGCGCGGCTGGTAGCCGTCCTTCGACAGCTCGCGGTCGAGCAGCCGCGCAGCATCGGGCTTGGCGAACAGCTTGGACTCGAAGTCGAGCCCGGCAGAGAGACCCATATAGCTGTGCGTCGGCCTGGCGAAGCAATAGACGCAGCCATGCTCGCAGCCGCGATAGGGATTGATCGAGCGGTCGAAGGAAATGTCGGGCGATTCGTTGCGCGTGATGATGGTGCGCGGCTTCTCGACCTGCACTTCGGTCTTGAACGGCGGCAGCTCCTCGATGGTGCTCCAGCCGTCGTCGAAGACCTGGCGGCTGACCGGCTCGTAGCGACCGGAAGGATTGACGCCGGCACCGCGGCCGCGCCTGCGCTCGTGGTTGATGCGCAGGCCGCTTTCCTCGATCATGGCATTGGCCATCCCGGCTCCGCCGCCCTTGAAGGCAGCAATATCGGCACGCGCAATGGGTTCCATTTCACTGTCTCCCGAAGGGAAAGGCGCCGTCCGTCGATTCGTCCAGCATGAAACTATTCCTATTTCCGAAATGAGAACAAAGCAAGAACTTTGTCGGCCTGGCTGCAAAACTGGCGCTCCGGCCGGCTTTCGGATATGCGGCTAGGGATGTTGAGCGTTCTGATCGAAACCAAAGACGACGAGGAGGGGCTGGCGCGTACGCTGGCCTCGCTGGTCGGCGCCGCCGTAGAGGGCGTGGTGCGCGAGGTGATCGTCTGCGACCTCGGTTCGGCCGACCAGACGCACTATGTCGCCGAGCATGCCGGCTGCGCCTATTTGGCCAGCGGCGGCATCAAGGCCGGCATCGCGCAGGCCAGGAGCGACTGGCTGCTGCTGATCGAGCCCGGTGCCCGCTTGGCCGAAGGCTGGACCGAAGATGCGGTGCGCCACGTCGGCCGGCTGACGATGGCCGCGCGCTTCACGCGGTCAAGGTCAAGCAACCGGCCGTTCTGGGCGCGTGTGACCTCACGACCACGGGCGCTGGAGCAGGGGCTTATCATCACCAGGAAGCAGGCGGCGGTGCAGGCGCGCAACGGCGCCGATGCCGAAGGCATAGCGCGCGGGCTGGCGGTGAAGACGCTCGACGCCGAGATCGTGGTTGCCCAGAAGGGCAATGATTCCTCCCGCCGGTAGCACGTGACGGCTGAACTGCGGAGTTGTATCTCCATTCAGCAGGTCTTTTCGCGCATCCCTCCCGTTTGGGAACTGTAGGCGATCCCCCGAAAAGGTAACGTTCCAAAGTTCTTGGGACTGGTGGGCTGTCTCATGTTTTTCAGTGACGTTGGCGATGAGGCACAGCAGGCGCTGTGGAGGCTGCGTCAGTTGCTTTCATTGTGCGTATTGAAGATTGGCAGTGACCTATCGGTTTCAAACGAGAATGCGAAAAATAAGCCAATCTTGATTTCAAGGTGTGCCACCATGTCTTCGCAGTTTGGAAGGTTGGCAATTTTGACCTTGGCGGCCAGGCGGGATACTATGCGAGAAAGGCCGCCTCGAAATCTGCCGGAGAAGAAATCGGGCAATTTCCGTCTGTTACTGCAGGCTTGTTGCGCAAGCGCCAAGGCGTTGGTACGCAAGCCGCGGGTTTTAGACGCGGTGGGTTGCGTGTCCGGTGAGCGAAAAGGTCTTTCAGGACTTGCGCAAGGATCGGCTGGCGCATCCGACGATTGAACAAATGCTGCGTGTCGCTCCCTGGCGCAGGCGTTTCCTGTGCCGGGTCGACCATGCAGGCCTTCGCCGGAGGGGGCGGCGAAAGGCATGATGGCAAAGCGGAATCTGGATGGCTTCCTGGATCGTCTCTATGAGGCGGCGATCGATGCATCGTGCTGGCCCGCTGCGCTCGCCGAAGCGGTTGACCTGTTTGAATCCCGCAGTGCGCAGATCGGTCACTTGAGCCTCGTCGACCAGCGGCTGTCGTTCGTCATCAGCCACGGCTACGACATCACCCCGGAACGGATCAGGAGCTACGAGGAACTGATGGGCGAGGACCCTCGTCTTGCTCCGTTTGTCGCGCGGCCCTTCGTACCCATGCACTGCCGCATGATCGTTAGCGACGAAGCTTTCCATGCGAGCCGCCTTTACCGGGAGGTGCTGGCGCCGGACGGCATCGAATACACCCTTGGCGTCAATCTGATCGAGGAAGAACAGTCGACGTCGTTTTTCATGATGCTGCGGGGGCCCGACAGGCCGCGCTTCGGCGAGGTGGAATGCGAGATCCTGCGCGAGTTGGTTCCGCATCTTCGGCGGGTCATCAAGCTGCATACGCGCTTCGCCGAAATCGATCTCGACCGGTTGGTGGCGCAAGAGGCGCTCGACAGGCTGCCGCTCGGTGTCGCTGTCGTCAGGGCGAATGCCAGAATTGTCTCGCTCAACCGCATCGCACGCGATCTTGCGATGGCCGGAGATGGATTCTCCATCTTCGCCGGCATGCTGGTGGCCGAACGCCACCCCGATACGCAACGCCTGCAGGCGGCGATTGCGACAGCGGCACGCGGCGATACCAGGCGGTCCCAGGCGCTTACCCTGCGACGGGACAAGGGAGAGCCGCTGCGGCTCCTCGTCTGTCCCTTGTCGGCCAATCGGGTCGGCCAGTCGATTGCCTTGCCCCCGAGCGATCTGGTCATGGTCTTCATCAGCGACCCCGAACAACTCGTGGATGCGCAGTCGGAGCAGCTGCAGCATATGTTTGGCCTGACACGGTCTGAGGCAAGGTTGCTCGAACTACTGGTCGCTGGAGCTACGCTGAAGGTGGCGGCGGGCCGGCTCGACCTGACGCATGAAAGCGCGCGCCAGTATCTCAAGAGCATGTTCGTCAAGACTGGCTCGCACCGGCAAAGCGACCTGATCAGGAAGGTGCTGTCTTCGCCGGTATGGATGCAGCAATGATACCGAAAAGGTTCAGGCGGTCTTGATGCCGCCGCGCCTGAGATGCTCGTCGAGACGCGGCATGATCTCCACGAAATTGCACGGCATGTGGCGGTAGTCGAGCTGCGCCTTGAGGATGCCGTCCCAGGCGTCGCGGCAAGCGCCGGGCGAGCCCGGCAGCACGAAGACGAAGGTGGCGTTGAGCACGCCCCCCGTGGCGCGTGACTGGATCGTCGACGTGCCGATCTTGTCGTAGGAGATGCGGTGGAACACCTCCGAGAAGCCGTCCATGCGCTTCTCGAAGATCGGCTCCAGCGCGTCGGGCGTGACGTCGCGGCCGGTGAAGCCGGTGCCGCCGGTGGTGATGACCACGTCGATCTCGGGATCGAGCGACCAGGCGGTGACGCGGTCACGGATCTTGTCCTTGTCGTCGGTGACGATGTCGCGCGCCTTGAGCACGTGGCCGGCCTCGGTGATGCGGTCGGCCAGCGTCTGGCCCGACTTGTCCTCGGCAAGCGTGCGGCTGTCGGAAACGGTGAGCACCGCGATGCGGACAGGGACGAAGGGGCGGGGTTCGCTTGCCATTTAGGGCTCCTAGGTCCGCGTCATGGTGGCGGTGCTGAACCAGCCGGGGTGTTCGGCTGAGATTACCTCTGCGGCACGCGAAGCGGCAGCAGCACTGCCGAAGATGCCGAAGCAGGTCGCGCCGGAACCGGACATGCGGGCGAAGGCAGTACCCGAGCGGCGAAGCGTCGCCAGAACCTCGGCGATGGACGGTTCGATCGACATCGCAGCGCCTTCCAGGTCGTTGCGGGTCGCGCCGAGCCAGTCGAGCACCGTGTCGGCGCTGTCGAGCGGCGCAAGGGCGGGGTTGTCGCGCGAGGCGAGCGCGCGGAACACCTTGGGCGTCTCCACCGCGACGCCGGGATTGACCAGCACCATCGGCAGGGCCGGGAAGTGCCTGACGGGATCGAGCTCCTCGCCGATGCCCCGGGCGATCAGCGGGTGCCCGGCGATGCACATCGGCAGGTCGGCGCCGAGCGGCAGGGCGAGGCGGGCCAGTGCGGCGGCGTCGGCCGGGATACGCCAGAGGCGGCAAAGCGCGCGCAACGTCGCTGCCGCATCGCTCGAACCGCCGCCGATGCCGGAGGCGACCGGCAGGTGCTTTTCGAGCGTGATCGAAACCGGCTGGGTCGCATGGGCGGGATAAGCCCCACGCAGGGCGTCGCGGGCGCGCAGCACGAGGTTGCCGGCATCGCGCGGAACGCTACCGGCGAAGGGACCGGCGACGAAGAAGCTGTCTTCGCCCGAGGCCGTCACAGTGATGCGGTCGCCGAATTCGGCGAACACGACGAGCGTTTCAAGCAGATGGTAGCCGTCGGCGCGCCGGCCGGTGACATGCAGCGCGAGATTGATCTTGGCCGGGGCGAGTTCGGCGAGCGGAACGCTGTTGAAGGTCACGAGCCGGCTGTCATTCCTTCTCGAGCCGGTACTCGCCGGTCTCGGGATCCTTGACCAGCGTGCCCGAAGCACCGGTCTGGCGCTGGCGCTCGTTGCGCCGGACCTTGGCCGTCACCCGCTCGGCCTCCCTGATGAAGGAGCGATAGCCGATATAGGCGACCACGCCGACAAGCGCGAAAAAGATGAGCTGAGGCATCGTCATTCTCCTCCCTTCGGTTGCCGGTGTTTCCGGCCTGCCGGGATCATTCCCCGATGATAGTCCGCGGTTGCGGCTTTTTCAAAGGCCGAACCGGCTCCACAATGCGCGTTCTTCCGCCGCATCCACCAACCCGGAGGCGGCTGCGCCCACAGCATCGGGCGTCAAGCCCAGGGCCGATGAGCCGAGGCCGAGCCGGCGGCCGAACAGGCCGCGCGGCGCGGTGATCAGCTTGAGTTCGGCCTTGGCGCCGTAGCGGTCCTTGAGCACGGTGCGCATGTCGCCGAGGGAATCGACGAGGCCGAGTTCGAGGCCCTTTTTGCCCGACCAGAACAGGCCGGTGAACATGTCAGGATCGTCCTTGAGCTTGCCGCGGCGACGGTCCTTGACCATGTCGATGAACGTCTCGTGCACTTCGAGCTGCAGCTTCTTCAGCCGCTCGATGTCCTCTGCCTTTTCCGGCTGGAACGGATCGAGCGTCGCCTTGTTCTCGCCCGCCGTATAGACGCGCCGCTCGACGCCGATCTTCTTGATCAGGTCGGTGAAGCCGAAGGAAGCGGAGACCACGCCGATCGATCCGACGATGGAGGAGGGATCGGCGATGATCTCGTCGCCGGCAATCGCAATCATGTAGCCGCCGGATGCGGCGACGTCCTCGACGAAAACCAGCACCTTCTTGTGCTTCTCGGCGGCAAGGTCGCGGATGCGCTTGTAGATCAGCCGCGACTGCACCGGCGAACCGCCGGGCGAGTTGATCGAGATGGCGACGACCGGCGCGCTGGAAATCGAAAATGCCTTTTCGATCAGTCCGGCTGTCGTTGCCAGCGAAAGTGTCTGTCGGAACTGGCCGCCGCCCGACATGATCGCGCCTTGCAGCCTGATAACGGGAATGACGACTTCGCCGCCACGCATCGATCTCGGCAGCAGTCGGCGGAACAGGTTCTTCACGGCTTGGTCTCTCCGGTCTGTGTCATGCGGGATGTATGTATTCTTGCGACATCCGCAATGTTTTCCCGTTGCTCAGTCGCCGAAAAGCGAAGATCGGCCGTTGCTTATATCGTCGGCGCGTTGCGAGAACCTGTCGTCCGCGTCGCGCAGCACCAATGGCGGGCAGAGGGCCAAGGGGGCCCGCGACGCCCGCACGGCGCGCACGATGACGCGTATCGCGGCGGCGTCGGCGCGTGGATGGACCGGCACGATCTCGACCTTGCCGAAGCGGCCGTCCAGGGCGGTGAGGATGGGGGCCAACTGTTCCGGTCGCGCGATGATGGCCAGCCTGCCGCGCGGCTTGACCATGGCAGCGGCACTCCTGATCCAGTTCTCGAACAGCCCGTCTTCCATGACATGCGCCTGCCGCTTCAGCGCATCCGGCGTCGGCCGGTGGTGCGGCGGATTGAAGGGCGGGTTCATGATGACGAAGTCGAGCGAGTCGTCTGCAAGCCCGGCCCTGGCCCGTGCGTTGCCCGACAGCCCCACGTCGGCGACGAGCACCGAGGCGCGTCCGCTCAGTTGCGTGTTGCCGGGATGGGCGAGCGTGGCTGCGGCAAAGGCTGCCATTTCGGAGGTGATCTCGACCAGCAGCACCTCTGCCTGCTTGCAGCGCGAAGCGGCGGCAAGACCGGCAGCACCGGCGCCGGCGCCGAAATCGGCGAGCCGGCCGGCAAATGAGCCCGGTACGGCGGCGGCCAGCATCAACGCATCCATGCCGGCGCGGTGGCCGTTGTCCTTGGGCTGGACCAGCCAGAAGTCGCCGCGATGGAAGGCGTCCACCGTATGCGGCGGCAGGTCCACCTCCCGGGCTGGCGACGGTTCGGCTGTCACTTCTGGCGGATTTCGTTCTCGATGCCGGCGTCGATCAGCAACTGGCGCGCCTCGTCGGCGTCGTCCTCGTCGATCATGATGCGGCGTGGCAGGATGCCGATAGAACCGTCGAGCACGCTCATGTTCTGGTCGGCGACGAAGCAGCCGATGCCGGCATCGCGCAGCAGCGATTCCACGAAGGAGATGATGACGGCGTCGTTGGTGCGGATGAGTTCGATCATGTCGGAGAAATTCGCAGTTTGAGGCGGCGAAGTAAACGCCGCGTGTTGCACCGCGCCAATTCGCCACTTGCGGGTAGAGTGCATGCCGCCTTAGAATCGCCTAAGAGCTACGCGCGCGACCACGCGCCTGTGTAATTTGGGAGTGTTGGCCTTGGGTGTCGTTCTCAACATCGAGAAGGGAAAGCGGGACGCTGCGTCGATCAAGGATTTGATCGACCTGACTTCGGCCGACATGGCCAGGGTCAACGAGCTTATCCTTTCCAAGGCCGGCTCCGATGTCGAGATGATCCCGGAAGTCGCCAACCATCTCATTTCTTCGGGCGGCAAGCGCCTGAGGCCGATGCTGACCTTGGCCGCCGCCCAGATGTTCGGCTACACCGGCGAAAATCACGTCAGGCTCGCCACGTCGGTCGAGTTCATGCACACTGCAACGCTGCTACATGACGACGTCGTCGACGAGAGCGACCTGCGTCGCGGCAAGAAGACTGCGCGTACCATCTGGGGCAACCAGGCGAGCGTGCTCGTCGGCGACTTCCTGCTCGGCCAGGCGTTCCGCATGATGGTCGAGGTCGGTTCGCTCGAGGCACTCGACATCCTGTCCTCGGCCGCATCGATCATCGCCGAGGGCGAGGTCATGCAGCTTGCCGCGGCCAAGAACCTCGAAACCACCGAGGACGAGCATTTCGCCGTCATCAAGGCAAAGACCGCGGCGCTGTTTTCTGCGGCCGCCGAAGTCGGCCCGGTGATCGCAGGCGCGTCGAAGAACGACAAGGCGGCACTGCGCTCCTATGGCATGAATCTCGGCCTTGCCTTCCAACTCATCGACGATGCGCTGGATTATGGCGGTTCGAGCAAGGACCTCGGCAAGAATGTCGGCGACGACTTCCGCGAGGGCAAGGTCACGTTGCCGGTCATCCTGAGCTATCGCCGGGGCACCGCTGCCGAACGTGCTTTCTGGAAGAGCGCGATCGAGGACGGCGCCACCGACGACGCGGCGCTGGAGAAGGCCGTCGGCCTGATGGTGCGGCACGGGGCGATCGCCGACACGATCGGACGCGCCAGCCATTTCGGCGAGATTGCCCGCGACGCGCTGGCTCCGCTCGAGCAGACGCCGCAGAAGGCGGCACTGCTCGACGTCATCGATTTCTGCATAAGCCGCGTCGTCTGAGGCCGCAGACGGCCTTGCGCCCGGCGCCGGACTCGTGAAAACCTTGAGCCGGTTGTCGGATTGTGAAGCAGGTGCGGATTGATGCACGACCCCAAAAAGGCCATGCTTGGCGCAGACAAGCGGTTGCGACCCGGCTTACGGGTGTCATGACGACCGTGGGACCTCACTAGGAAGGACTTTCATGCGGCAGCGACGCGCGATCTGGCTGTTGGGCCTTGCGGCTCTGGCGGGTTTTACCGCCCTGACCCAGCCCGGATATGCCAAACAGCTCACCGAGCCGGTTGAAATCAGCTCGTTTTCCGGGGCTTATCTGGCGGCACGTACCGCCGAAGCCGACGACGATCTGGACAGCGCCATTGCCTATTACAAGCGCGCCTTGGCCTTCGATCCCGAAGACACCGCCCTGCAGCAGAGCGTGATGCTGGCGCTGATCGCGCAAGGCCGCTTCGATGAATCGCTGCCCTATGCCCAGATGCTGAAGACGGTGCCGGACGTCGAGCGCTTCTCGCGCCTGGCGCTGGCTGTCGATACCTTCCGCAAGAAGGATTACGAAGCCGCCCAGAACTGGCTCAAGCTGGCACTCGAATCCGACCTCGACCGCCTGATCACCGGTGTGATGACCGGCTGGGCCAAGCAGGGTGAAGGCAAGGCCGGTGACGGCCTGCAGTTCCTCGACAAGCTCGAGGGACCCGAATGGTACGACCTGTTCAAGACCTACCATCGTGCGCTGATCGCCGAGGCTGCCGGCCAGAAAGACAAGGCCGGCGAGATCTACAAGGCGGCGATCGACAATCTTGGTGCCGGCAGCGCAGCTCCCGAAACCTGGATGCGTGCCGCCGAGGCCTATGCCGGCTTCCTGGCGCGCGGCGGCAAGAAGGCCGAGGCGCTGGCGATCCTCGACCGTGCCGACGAGTTTGCGCCGGGCAAACTGCCGATCTCGTCCTTGCGCGAAAAGATCACCAAGGGCGAGAAGATTGCGCCGCTGGTCTCCGGCCCGAATGACGGTGCCGCCGAAATCCTGCTCAATCTGTCGACCGCGCTCAACCGCGGCGGCGGCGAGCCGTTCGTCAGGCTCTATCTGCAATACGCGCTGGCGCTGAAGCCGGAGAGCGACGAGCTGCTGGTGCAACTCGCGGCGATTGCCGAACAGCAGCAGGATGGCGAGCAGGCGATCGCACTCTATCGCCGCGTGCCGGCAAGTTCGCCGCTCAAGCGGCTGTCGGAACTGCAGCTTGGCCTCAACCTTGCCGACCTGAAGCGCCACGACGAAGCGATCAAGCACCTCAAGGCATTGGTCGACGCCAATCCCGATGACATGCGCGGTTATCTCGCGCTCGGCGGCGTCTATGCCGCGACTGACAACTATCGGGCTGCAGCCGATACCTACGACAAGGCGGTAGGCGTGCTGAAGGCGCCAACCAACGCCAACTGGAACGTCTTCTACCAGCGTGGCATCGCCTACGAGCGGCTCAAGGAATGGCCGAAGGCCGAGCCGAATTTCCGTGAGGCGCTGAAGCTGTTCCCCAACCAGCCGCAGGTGCTCAATTATCTCGGCTATTCGTGGGTCGACATGAACATCAATCTCGAGGAAGGCCTCGGGATGATCAAGCAGGCTGCCGATCTGCGCCCGAGCGACGGCTACATCATCGATTCGCTCGGCTGGGCCTATTATCGTCTTGACCGCTTCGACGATGCCGTGCGCGAACTGGAGCGCGCCGTTTCGCTCAAGCCTGACGATGCGGTTTTGAACGACCACCTTGGCGATGCCTACTGGCGCGCCGGGCGCAGGCTCGAAGCAACATTCCAGTGGAGCCATGCTCGCGACATGAAGCCGGAGCCGAATGTTCTGGCCGACGTCGAACAGAAACTGGCGAAAGGCATGCCGCCGCTGCCGGAGAAGCCCACGGCACTCGAAGCCCCGGCAAAGCCACCATTGGTCAAGCCGGCAGCCCCGGCGACGGACAGCCAGAAGAAGAGCGAGCTTGAAACGCCGGCGCCAGAGCCTGTGATCCAGGCCATTCCCGCTGCCTACAAGGTGCAGCGCGGCCAGTCGCTGTGGTCGATCGCCAACGAGGTGCTGGGCAACGGCGACCGCTATCGCGAACTGCTCGATCTCAATCCCGAACTGCGCGGCGATCCGGCCCGGCTGGCGCCCGGTCAGGAACTGCGTCTGCCGGGTAATTGACCGGCAGCGAAGGCGGCGGCTGAGTGCCGCTGCTTGACCCATATCTTCGGGCGGAATAGGACGGGGCCTCTCTGGCCCCGTTTTGCTGCGGGGCGCCAATGATCGAGCGTTGCCCGTGACCAACACCATGCCTGCCCACATGCACCCCAGCCGCTCGTTCCAGGGGCTGATCCTGACGCTGCACAATTTCTGGGCCGCGCAGGGCTGCATCATCCTGCAGCCATACGACATGGAAGTGGGCGCCGGTACCTTCCATCCGGCGACGACCTTGCGTGCGCTCGGTCCCCGGCGCTGGAACGCGGCTTACGTGCAGCCGTCGCGCCGTCCCAAGGACGGCCGCTATGGCGAGAACCCCAACCGCCTGCAGCATTACTACCAGTATCAGGTGATCCTGAAGCCGAACCCGTCCAACCTGCAGGAACTCTATCTCGGCTCGTTGAAGGCGATCGGCATCGACCCGCTGGTGCATGACATCCGCTTCGTCGAGGACGATTGGGAAAGCCCGACGCTGGGCGCCTGGGGCCTTGGCTGGGAGTGCTGGTGCGACGGCATGGAAGTGTCGCAGTTCACCTACTTCCAGCAGGTCTGCGGCATCGAATGCGCGCCCGTGGCGGGCGAGTTGACCTACGGCCTCGAGCGCCTGGCGATGTATGTGCAGGGCGTCGACAACGTCTACGACCTCAACTTCAACGGCCTCGAGGGCGACGAGAAGGTCACCTATGGCGAGGTCTTCCTGCAGGCCGAGCAGGAATATTCCCGGCACAATTTCGAGCACGCCAACACGGCGATGCTGCTCAGGCATTTCGAGGACGCCGAAGCCGAGTGCAAGGCGCTGCTGGCTGCCGGCGCGCCCGCCGAGGGAGGCAATCTTGCCCAGCACAAGATAGTGTTCCCGGCCTACGACCAGTGCATCAAGGCGAGCCACGTCTTCAACCTGCTCGACGCGCGCGGCGTGATCTCGGTCACCGAGCGCCAGAGCTACATCCTGCGCGTCCGCAACCTGTCAAAGGCGTGCGGCGAGGCCTTCCTGCTGACGGAAGCGGGTGGCCTGGCGGCGTGATAGGTTTTACCTCCCCCTTGATGGGGGAGGTCGCCGCGAAGCGGCGGGTGGGGGTGATGAGGAGGAGGGCTCGATGCCCAAACTCGATCGTTTCCGACTGGAGTCAGCGCGCCGCCTTCGCTCGGCAATGACCGACGAGGAGCGAATTTTATGGAAGCATATTTGGCGGATTCCCGTTGAAGGAACACATTTCCGCAGGCAAGCTTCCTTAGGCATCTATTTCCCTGACTTCATCTCGCATCGGCTGAAGTTGATCATTGAGGTCGACGGCGCTCATCATGGTTTTGATGATCAAAGGCGGCATGATCAAACGCGGACCCTCTGGCTCCAGAGCCAAGGATATCGGGTCATTCGCTTTTGGAATCACGAAGTGAAACAGGAACTGGAAGCAGTTCTGGACACCATCTTTGCGGTCGTCGACGAGCGTCGCAGAGACTTGGCTATCGACGCTCACTGACTGGAAAGACACCCCACCCCGGCGCTACGCGCCGACCCTCCCCATCGAGGGGAGGGTAAAGCTCTCCATCGTCTGCAGTGCCTTGCGCACGCCCGGCATCCTGAATTCGGTCGGGGCCGCCACGTGCATGGCGAGCAGGGCGCTGAGGCTGAGGATCTGGAGCAGGGCGGAGGCGGTTTTCATTGTCGTTCGGCCAATAGGTGTCTGTCTGAGCGTGGGTCGCTCCAGCGCAGCGTTCGGTTCATGGAAATCTTCATCCCAAGGACGATTTCATCGGCCGTGGTCCGACAGCCGGATGGAATTTTGCTCGACGCGCACTGGAGGTGACAGCGGGCACCTGAGTTGCTATGCCGCGCGGACCATTTCCCGCGTGAGCCCGTCCGATGCCCGATCTGCTTTTAGAGTTGCGTTCCGAAGAAATCCCCGCGCGCATGCAGCGCAAGGCGGCGGGCGATCTCAGGAAGATGCTGACCGACGGTCTGGTCGAGGCCGGGCTGACCTATGAGGCGGCGCGCGAATACTGGACGCCGCGCCGGCTGACGCTCGACATCAGGGGGCTGACGGCTCGCTCCAAGGACATTCGCGAGGAACGCAAGGGCCCGAGCACCAAGGCGCCGGAAGCGGCGATCCAGGGCTTCCTGCGCAGCGCCGGCCTCGCCTCGATCTCCGAGGCCCATGTCCACAGCGATCCCAAGAAGGGTGATTTCTACGTCGCCCACATCTCCAAGCCGGGCCGTTCGGCCGAGGAGATCATCGCCGAGCTGATGCCGGCGATCGTCAAGAGCTTCCCTTGGCCGAAGTCGATGCGCTGGGGCCCGGCCTCGGCCAAGCCGGGCAGCCTGCGCTGGGTGCGTCCGCTGCAGTCGATCGTCTGCACCTTCGGTCCCGAGACCGAGGAGCCAGTCGTCATCGACTTCGAGGTCGACGGCATCCGTTCGGGCAACGTCACCTACGGCCACCGTTTCCACGCGCCCGAGGCGATCACCGTACGCCGTTTCGATGATTATGCCGCCAAGCTGGAGGCGGCCAAGGTCGTCATCGACGCTGACCGCCGCAAGGAGATGATCGTCGCCGACGCGCGCAACCTGGCCTTTGCCAGCGGGCTCGAACTGGTCGAGGACGAGGGGCTGCTGGAAGAGGTTTCGGGGCTGGTCGAATGGCCGGTCGTGCTGATGGGCACCTTCGAGGATGCCTTCCTGGAGATTCCGGCCGAGGTGATCCGGCTGACCATCCGTGCCAACCAGAAGTGCTTCGTCACGCGGCCGCAGGGCCAGGAGGATGCGCTCTCCAACCATTTCGTCCTGACCTCGAACATCGAGGCCAAGGACGGCGGCAAGGAGATCGCTCATGGCAACGGCAAGGTGGTGCGCGCGCGCTTGTCGGACGCGCTCTATTTTTGGAACACCGACCAGGGCGACCTGCCCGACCTCGGCACGCTGAAGTCGTCGGCGGAAGCCTTCGGGCTCGACCTCAGGAAGCCGCTCGACCAGCGCATGGCCCGCCTCGACCATCTCGGCGTGACCTTCCACGCCAAGCTCGGCACGCAAGGCGCGCGCGTCCAGCGTATCCGCGGGCTGGCCCGCGCCATTGCGCCGCTGGTCGGTGCCGAACCGAAGCTGGCCGACCGTGCGGCCGTGCTCGCCAAGGCTGACCTGCAGACCGAGGTCGTCGGCGAGTTCCCCGAACTGCAGGGTGCCATGGGCCGCAAATATGCGCTGCTGCAGGGCGAAAGCCCGTCGGTTGCTGCCGCTCTCGAAGAACACTACAAGCCGCAGGGCCCTTCCGACCGCGTGCCGGCAGATCCGGTTTCGGTGTCGGTGGCGCTCGCCGACAAGCTCGACACGCTGGTCGGCTTCTGGACCATCGATGAGAAGCCGACGGGTTCGAAGGACCCCTACGCGCTGCGTCGCGCCGCCCTCGGTATCGTCAGGATCATCCTGTCGGCGCGTGGCAGCCTGCCGTTGCAGGGGCTGTTCGATGCAGCACTTGGGCAGCTCGAGGAGGCCTCCGTCCAGCGCCGGCTGGCGGCGTTCGAAGCCTCGCAGGCGGCGATCGACAGCGGCGACGTCGATGGCGAGCAGGATGTCGACAACGCGCTTGCCGCCTACGAGGCCGAGCTGCGCCAGGAAGTCATCGCAGGTGCCGGCGCGCTCAAGGCCGACCTGCTGGCGTTCTTCCATGACCGTCTCAAGGTCTACCTGCGCGAGCTCGGCGCCCGCCACGACCTGATCGACGCGGTGATCACGCCTGATGCCGACGACCTGTTGACCATCACCCGCCGGGTCGAGGCGCTGGGGCAGTTCCTCGACACCGAGGACGGCAAGAACCTGCTTGCCGGCACCAAGCGGGCGGCGAACATCCTGGCTGCCGAAGAGAAGAAGGGCACGGCCGTTGCCGACGCCGTCGACCCTGGCCTGTTCCGCGAGGAAGCCGAGAAGGCGCTGTTTGCGCCGATGAATCAGGCCATCAGCGAAGCCGGCCAAGCTATACGGAATGAAGACTTTTCCGGCGCCATGCGCGCGCTGAGCGTGCTGCGTGAACCGGTTGATTCATTCTTCGAGAAGGTTCTGGTCAATGACGAGGATCTGGCCGTGCGGGCAAATCGCCTGGCGCTGCTCGCCCGCATCCGTGCGGCGACCGACCAGGTTGCCGATTTCTCCAAGATCGCGGGCTGAGGCGGGGCGGCGCAGAGCCGCCCTCGCATATTGCTAGTCGAGCAGGCGGACCCTGACGCTCTCGCGGTAGACTTCGACCTCGATCAGCGGATCGCCGTGCAAGATGGCGCTGCGGGTCGAATTGCTCATCGCGCCCGGCCGGTTCAACAACTGCTCGAAGCGAGCGCGCTTGGCATTGGTCGTGAACCAGCCGTCGATGTCGTCTTCCTCGTCGGTCTGGATGTGCCGGTGGACGTTGGCGCGATCCTGGCGGACGACCTGGGCTGCGCTGTCGAGCGCATAGCCGTCACTGGCCTGGTGATCCCGTTCCGAGATGCGTGCGACATAGGTGCCGAGCAACTGGTCGGCCTGCGCGGCGCTTGCACCGAGGAAGAGTGCGGCGGCGAGCCCTACCGACGTCAAACGAATTGCCTTCATGGATCAACCCCTTGTCCAAATCTGCGTATGTGCCGTTCGCGCGGCATCGAACGCTGCGCGAACCTGCACATCGACTGGAAGGTGGTCAAGCCAGTCTACTGTGTTTCGACCGGCACTGTTGCTGGATCGACTGCTGCGTCGTCAGACGACGCCGGCAGGGCAGGCTGGCCGCCGGCGGCCTGCTGGGCAGGCGCGGCGGCATCTGCCGAGGCCGGCGCAGGCGATGCCGGTTCCGGCGATGCGCTGCCGACCTCGCCGCCGCGTATGACCATCATTTCGGGGGCCAGTTCGGGGCTGGAGCTCTTGGCGTCGACTGCGGCAACCTTGCCGGTATCGATGCCTGGCATGCCGATCGCGACGATGGCGCCGGATGCCGACTTCGGCACGCCGACGGTGATCGACGACGGGCTGGCCGCGTCGTCTTTGATGACGACGATCGAAGACGCATGGGCCGACCCGGAAGCGACGATGCCGGCAACAAGAAACGCAGCAAACAGGCGCATTTAGCCCTCAGTTTTGAATCAACCTTTGAGGGCAATGTAGCTGGCCGGCGGTTGCAGCCGGCTTGCGAAGATGCCCTGCATTTTAGGCAATGGCTGAATTTGTGGGCCTCGGTCTTGTCGCCCAGCCGGATGCGGGCTAGGGACCGGGGCATTCAACTGGAATGCTATGACGTGGCGGAATTGATCGCAGCGGACAAGGCGATGGACGCGGCACTGGCCCTGCTCCGCGCAGGCGAAGTTGTCGCCATCCCGACCGAGACCGTCTATGGCCTTGCCGGCGACGCCACCAATGGCGAGGCGGTCGCCCGCATCTTCGAGGCCAAGGGCCGCCCGCGTTTCAATCCCCTGATCGCTCATGTCGCCGACATGGCCATGGCCGAGCGCATCGGCGTCTTCGATCCGCTGTCGCGGAGGCTGGCGGAAAAATTCTGGCCCGGCCCGCTGACGCTGGTCGTGCCGCTGCGTGCTGGATCAGGCATTCATCCATTGGTCACGGCCGGTCTCGACACGATTGCACTGCGCATGCCCAAGGGATTTGGCGGCACGCTGATCGCAAGGCTCGGGAGGCCGCTGGCGGCACCCAGTGCCAACACGTCGGGCAAGATCAGTTCGACCAGCGGCGAGGCGGTGGCGAGCGACCTTGGTGGCCGTATTCCGCTTGTCGTCGATGGCGGCGCAACGCCGGTCGGGCTCGAGTCGACGATCGTCAAGGTCGAGGACGGCAAGGTGCGCCTGCTGCGTCCGGGCGGTGTTGCGGCCAGCGAGATCGAAGCGGTAGCTGGCGCGCCCTTGCTGCGTGGTGCCACCGCCGGCATCGAAGCGCCAGGCATGCTTGCCTCGCACTATGCGCCGGGCGCCGCGATGCGGCTCAATGCAGGCAGCGTCGGGGCAGGCGAGGCGCTGCTCGGCTTCGGGCCGAAGCGTGCCGAAGGCTGGCAGCAGGCGCGTGCCTTCTTGAACCTCTCCGAGAGCGGCGACCTGCGCGAAGCGGCGACAAATCTGTTTGCCCATCTTCAGGCGCTCGACCGCAGCGGTGCCGCAATGATTGCCGTCGAGCCGGTGCCATCGGAAGAACTCGGCGAAGCGATCAACGATCGGCTGGCGCGTGCGGCAGCACCCCGTGACAATCCCCACGTCTGAATTTAGCTTCACAAGATGACGCAAAACCTTCCCGGCCTCGATCCCGCGCTCGCCGAGCGCTTTGCCGCCATCGTAGGTGAGCGCTACGCCGTTCGCGCCGAGGCCGACATCGAGCCCTATGTGCATGAGCCACGTGGGCTGTTCACCGGCGCAACCACGCTGGTGCTGCGCCCGGGCAGCGTCGAGGAGGTCAGCGCCATCATGAAGCTCGCTTCGGAGACGCGCACGCCGATCGTGCCGCAGGGCGGCAACACCGGGCTTGTCGGCGGTCAGGTTCCCGACCGTTCAGGTGGCCAGGTCGTGCTGTCGCTGTCGCGGCTCAACCGGATCAGGGAGATCGACCCTGTATCCAATACGGTGATCGCCGAAGCCGGCGTCGTGCTCGACACGCTGCACAAGGCGGCCGACGAGGTCGGCCGGCTCTATCCGCTGTCGCTCGCTTCGCAAGGGTCCTGCCAGATCGGCGGCAACCTGTCGTCCAACGCCGGCGGTACAGGCGTCGTGGCCTATGGCAATGCCCGCGAACTCTGCCTCGGCGTCGAGGTGGTGCTGCCCACCGGCGAGGTGCTGGACGATCTGCGCAAGCTCAAGAAGGACAATACCGGCTACGACCTGAAGAACCTGTTCGTCGGCGCGGAAGGCACGCTCGGCATCATCACCGCCGCCGTGCTGAAGCTCTTCCCGAAGCCGAAGGGGCGCGAAGTCGCCTGGGTCGGCCTGCCGTCGGCCGGGGCGGCTTTGGCGCTGTTCAACATCGCGCAGGACCTTGGCGGAGGGGCGCTTACCGCTTTCGAGCTCATCGGCAGGACTCCGATGAGCTTCGCCATGCGCCACATCCCCGATGCGCGGCCGCCGCTCATGGGCGATTGGCCCTGGGAAGTGCTGATGGAAATCTCGTCGGGCCGTTCGGCCGAGGATGCACGCACGCTGATCGAAGATATCCTGTCTGCCGGTTTCGAGGCCGACCAGGTCGGCGATGCGGTGATTGCCGCGAGCGTCGGCCAGGCGAACGAGTTCTGGCGCCTGCGCGAGATGCTGCCAGAATCACAGAAGCCGGAAGGCGCCTCGATCAAGCACGACATATCGGTGCCCATCGCCGGTATTCCGGCTTTCATCGAGCAGGCGGCAGTGGCTGTTGCCGGAGTGTGTGCCGAGGCGCGGGTGGTCTGCTTCGGCCATATGGGCGACGGCAATCTGCACTACAACATCTCGCAGCCGGTGGGCATGGAAGCTGCGGCGTTCCTCGCCCTGTACCGCGACATGAACAAGGCCGTTCACGACGTGGTCCGCAGCATGAATGGCTCGATCTCCGCCGAGCACGGCATAGGCCAGCTTAAGCGCGACGAGCTGATTGCCACAGCACCTCCGCACGCCATCGAGCTGATGCGCAGGGTCAAGTCGGCGTTCGATCCTGCCGGGATCATGAACCCCGGCAAGACGATTTGAACGTCTCTGGTGGCATTCCGATAACCATCGCCGCGATCAGCAAAATTTAACCGAATTTCTTAAGCGGGGCGGTAAGGCGACCCCGCTAGTGTCCTTCCCAACGAGACCGGGAAAACTGGTCCGGAGAGACCGGAAACCGGCTCTCAGGAGATAACAGGAAGGCACAATATGAACACCGGACTGAAGCCAGTCTGGGCGGGACGCAACATGCGCCTCGACCCGTTCCGCTTGCCGCAGATGGTCAGCTACGCCACGCGTGACGACCTTGGCGACGTCACCTTCACCATCGACCACCGCGGCGCCGTCATCCGCCGGGTATTGGCGCAGAGCGGGCTCCCCGCCATCATCGCACTGCCGGCCCGCGCCTTTCGCGGTGTCGCTGCGCGTGCCATGGAGGACGAGAACCTCAACGTCACGGTGACGCTCGAACTGCTGCACAATGATCCGATGCTGTCGGTGCCGCTGCTGGTTGCCCACGATCTCGACGACGTTGCCGCCGACTGGCGCGCCTGGGCCGACTTCTACAGCCTGCCGATGCTGCTGATCGAGGCGGACGGCATTGCCCGCACGCTCGAGGAGTCGCTCGGTGCGGCGATCAAGACCATGCCGGCGCAGGAACGCCGCAAGGGTCGCGTGTCGCGCATGCGCCGGCCGCGCTTCCTCGCCCGCCGCAAGTCTGGCAATCTCGGCGTGCGCCTCGTCATCGACGGCGAGGAGATCATCGCCCGGGCGTGATCAGATCAGCGGCTTCAGCGCCACCCAGGCGCCGCCGCAAAGCAAGCCGATGAAGATGATCCATCCGACCTGGCCGTTCGACCTGAACAGTCGGAGGCACTGGTCGGGATCGTCGATATCGAGCGACGTGATCTGCCGCGCCATGTGGATGCCGGCGGCAACCAGTCCTGCCAGCGCCGGCATCGGCACCTGCGCGATGGCAAAGGCCGTCGCAAACAGCATCAGCGCCCCGGCGTACAAGCCGACCAGCCACGATTTGGTGTTTTCGCCGAAGAAACGTGCCGTCGACTTCACGCCGACGAGCGCGTCGTCTTCCTTGTCCTGGTGGGCGTAGATCGTGTCGTAGCCGATCACCCACATGACCGATCCGAAATAGAGCAGCACGGCCGGGGCGTCGAGGTCGCCGAACTCGGCCGCCCAGCCCATCAGCGCGCCCCACGAGAAGGCGAGACCCAGAACGAACTGCGGCCAGTTGGTGATGCGCTTCATGAACGGGTAGATCGCGACGATCACCAGCGACGAGATGCCGAGCAGGATGGCGAAGTTGTTGAACTGCAACAGCACGACAAGCCCGACCAGCGCCTGGAGCACCAGGAAGGTCCAGGCCTGCCGGCGCGTGACCTGGCCGGAGGGCAGGGGGCGCGACCGGGTGCGCTCGACCTGCGCGTCGATGCCTTCGTCGACGATGTCGTTGTAGGTGCAGCCGGCGCCGCGCATGGCGACGGCGCCGACGAGAAACAGAAAGAGGAACCAGGGCGATGGCAGCAGCGACATCAGGCTGTCGGCCGGCCTCGCATAGGCGCTCGCCGCCATCGCCGCCGACCACCAGCACGGCCAGAGCAACAGCACCCAGCCGATCGGCCGGTCCCAGCGCGCGAGCTGCGCGTAGGGCCACAGGCCGCGCGGCAAGGCGCGGTAAACCCAATGTCCGCTGGGGGCGTCGGCGACCCGGCCCTGGCCGGCTTTCGATTGGATCTGTTCCATGTGACGGGAGTGCCAGCGAGGCGGTCGGGCGTCAAGCGGCTCCAGCTTGAAGCGGGTGAGATGTACGTATATATGTACAGTGAGAACTTAGGAGGCTGCCGTGGCCTATGTCACGCTTACAGAACTTCGCGCCAACATGGCCAAGCATTTCGACAAGGTCGAGGAAGACCGGACCGAACTGATTGTCACGCGACAGAATCATGAACCTGTGGTGGTTCTTCCTCTTTCCGAGTGGGAGGGCATGAAGGAGACGCTGTATCTCCTCAGCAATCCCGTAAACGCTGAAAGATTGCTGAAGTCCATCGAGGACGCCAATGCCGGCAAGCTCGAAGAGCATGAACTGATCGAGCCGTGAAGGTTCTCTGGACTGCCAAAGGCAGGGAGGACTATCTTTACTGGCAGGAGACGGACGCCAAGATTTTGGTGCGGATCAACGAATTGATCCGGGATACGCGACGTAGCCCGTTCGCTGGCATCGGCAAGCCAGAACCTTTGCGCAACGAAATGTCCGGATGGAGGTCCAGGCGCGTCAATCACGAGCACCGGTTAGTTTATCGGGTGATCGGAACCGGAGAAAACCAGGCGCTTGAAATAGTCGCTTGCCGTTTTCACTATCACCGATAGGCGCGGGGCGCTTGACCTCGTCCCTCTCGACCACTAGCGGGTGCATCAAATTCCGCATCGGCAAGAGGTCAAGCGCATGAACATCCTGCTCATCGGCTCCGGCGGCCGCGAACACGCGCTGGCCTGGAAGCTTGCGGCATCGCCGATGCTGACCAGGCTTTATGCCGCGCCCGGCAATCCCGGCATTGCCCAGGAAACCGAGCTCGTGGCGCTCGACATTGCCGACCACGCGGCGGTCGTCTCTTTCTGCAAGGACAAGGCCATCGATCTTGTCGTCGTGGGGCCTGAGGGCCCGCTGGTGGCGGGTATCGGCGATGACCTGCGCGCAGCAGGCATTCGCGTGTTTGGCCCGTCGAAGGCGGCAGCCCAGCTCGAGGGCTCCAAGGGCTTCACCAAGGATCTCTGCGCCCGCTACGGTATCCCGACCGCTGCCTATGGTCGTTTCGACAATGCCGCCGAGGCCCGCGCCTATGTCGAGAAGATGGGAGCGCCGATCGTCATCAAGGCGGACGGCCTGGCTGCCGGCAAGGGCGTGACCGTGGCGATGACGCTGGACGAGGCACTGGGCGCCGTGGACGGCTGCTTCGACGGTGCCTTTGGCGGTGCCGGCGCATCGGTGGTCGTCGAGGAATTCATGACCGGCGAGGAAGCGAGCTTCTTCTGCTTGTGCGACGGCAAGACAGCACTGCCGTTCGGCACGGCGCAGGACCACAAGCGCGTCGGCGACGGTGACGTTGGCCCCAACACCGGCGGCATGGGCGCCTATTCGCCGGCGCCCGTCATGACACCCGAACTGATCGAGCAGACGATGCGCGAGATCGTCGAGCCGACGATGCGCGGCATGGCCGAGATGGGCTCGCCCTTTGCCGGCGTGCTGTTTGCCGGCCTGATGCTGACCGACAAGGGGCCGAGGCTGATCGAATACAACACCCGCTTCGGCGATCCCGAATGCCAGGTGCTGATGCTGCGGCTGAAGGAAGACCTGCTCGTGCTGCTCAACGCTGCCACGGACGGCCAGCTCGCGCATGTCTCGGCGCGCTGGCGAGACGAGGCCGCCCTTACCGTCGTGATGGCGGCGAAGGGCTACCCCGGCACGCCGGAAAAGGGCTCGGTCATCTCTGGCATCGACAAGGCCGAAGCCTCCGGCGCCCGGGTGTTCCACGCCGGCACCGCCGTGCAGGGCGGCAAGATCGTTGCCAATGGCGGCCGCGTGCTGAATGTCACGGCGACCGGCAAGAACGTCAGCGAAGCGCAACAGAAAGCCTATGCTGCGGTCGATCTGGTCGACTGGCCGGAGGGCTTCTGTCGCCGCGACATCGGCTGGCTTGCGGTGGAACGCGAACAGCGGAAGTAGGCGCCGGATTTAGGCGCCTCCGGCTAGCGCGCGGCGCTGTCGATCTCCGTCGAGGCGGTTGAAACCGGGTCGAACTCGGCCTTGCGGCCGGTATTGAGGCGTGCGTCGAGCCTGGCGGCGATGTATTCCGCCATGCCGTGGGGATACCGGCTTGCAGGCGCCTGGATCGCCGGCACGGCGCCGATGACTGCCTTGTTCCAGCTCGCGCGCAGCGCTTCCGCCAGAAGATCGAGGCGAACCGGGTAGGCGACCGAGGCATAGGTAATGCGGCTTTCGCCCCTGAGTCCGTTTTCGCGGGCGATCGGCACCGGCACCGATGCGACGAACTCGTCGGTCGATTCGATCAGTTGGCCGAACGGCCAGACTTTGCGCAGTGCGGCAGCGTCCATCGGGGCGACGTTGACGTCGATGTCGTTGGGCGTGCCGGCGACCCGGTAGGGACAGCGGCGGATGCCGCAATTGGCTTGCGCCGAGAACTGCCACAGCGTGTAGCTCTGCCAGTTGCCCTTCGGAAAATGGATGCCGATCTCGGGCTTGTAGCGGGCGTACCAGAGCGGCAGGCGCGACAGGAGCCGGTAGCGGTAGCGGTTGTCGGCGATGTAGCGGGACGTCGAGCCGTTGGTATAGAGGATCGGATAGCGGCCGGTGCGCAGGAAGATGTGGCGGACGAAGATTTCCGCGTCCTCCAGCGACATCCATTTCGTCGCGTCGTTCTCCTCGATGTCGAGCGCCATCAGGTCGTCGGGACCGGGCTCGGCGAAGTCGAGGAAGTTCTCCGCCTGCTCGATGGGATTGCCGGGGCGGGCGAGGTGGTAGGCACCCCATTTGAGGCCGAGCGCCTTGGCGACGGTCCTGCGGGTGTGGAACAGTTCGCGCGCCACCGCATGGCGTTTCCACAGCGCCTTGCACAGCCTGTAGGCGGTTTCGTCGCCGGAGCAGGAATAGGCTGGCGGCAGCCCGTCGGAGGCCTTGTTGATGAAGCCGACGATACGCTTGTCGCCGGCGAGCTTCTGCCAGTCGATCGAATTGTATTCGTAGGCGTCGATGACGAGCGCCCGGTCGACCTTCTTCCACGGTTCGGAGAAATCGGAGGCTTCAGCCGTCGCGGGCAGGTGAATGGCCCACGCGGCGGTGAGCGCCGCGAGCGCGAAACGGTGAAGCTTGGACGTCAATCCCCTCAAGCGGCCATCCTCGGTGACGAACCGATGGTGAACCGCCATGGTTAAGGAAATGCTGATGAAGCTCCACCGCCCAGCGGTTGCAAAGGCGCCCTATTTGCCGTCGTTGAATGAGATCGCCTGCAGGTCGAAAGGATCGGGCGCGGCTTCCGTCGGAAGCGTGCCGTCGGTCGCGCGCTTGCGGTAGTGCGCGAGAGAGCATTTGGGCGAGCACAGGATGCCGCGGTCGGTCCAGTAGACGGCGCCATTCTCGACCCTGCCCTCGTGATAGCAGAAACCTTCCGATCGGAACGGCAGGCCGCATTCGATGCAGCTGTAGGGATCGGGGCGGGCGAGCATCTGTGAACCTCGTTGTTTCGCCCCTTTTAGCAGCGCCAGACTTTAGTTCGAAGCCTGTCAAAAAGTTGACGTTTACGTCAAAAGTCACTTCCCCTCGGCGGAGGAAGGCGGATAGTGTGTCGCGCAAGGCGGCCGACGGGCCGCGTGGGATGACCAGGAGGAAGTGTCATGTATCGCGCCCCGGTGGAAGAGATTGCCTTTGCGTTGAAGCACGTCGCGGGGCTGAAGGCGGCGCTCGATGCGGGAACCTTCGGCGACCTCGGCGAAGATCTGGTCGACGCCATCCTGGGTGAGGCCGGTCGCTTCGCCAGCGAAGAGGTGGCCCCGCTCTACGAGATCGGCGACAAGGTGGGGGCAAAGCTCAAGGACGCGGCCGTGACCACGCCACCCGGCTGGAAGGCCGTCTACAAGCACTGGGCCGAGGGCGGCTGGAACAGCCTCAACGGTCCCGAGGCGTTCGGCGGCCAGGGCCTGCCGACGATGATCGGGGTCGCGGCGCTTGAAATGTGGAATTCGGCCTCGATGGCCTTCGGTATCGGCCCGACGCTGTCGATGGGCGCGGTCGAGGCGCTGGAGAAACACGCATCGGAGGAACTGCAGGCGGCCTATCTGGCAAAGCTCGTCTCGGGCGAGTGGATGGGCACCATGAACCTGACCGAGCCGCAGGCCGGGTCGGATCTGGCAGCGCTGCGCACCCGTGCCGAGCGCGCCGGCGATGGCACCTACCGCATCTTCGGCCAGAAAATTTTCATCACCTATGGCGAGCACGACCTGACCGACAACATCGTGCACCTGGTTCTGGCGCGCCTGCCCGATGCGCCGGCCGGCACGCGCGGCATCTCACTGTTCCTCGTGCCAAAGTTCCTGCTCAACGACGACGGCACGCCAGGTGCACGCAACGACGTGTTCTGCTCGGGGCTCGAGGAGAAGCTCGGCATCCACGCCTCGCCGACCTGCACGATGATCTATGGCGACGGCTTTGCCAAGGACCGCGAGCCGGGTGCGGTCGGTTGGCTGATCGGCGAGGAAAACCGGGGCCTTGCCTGCATGTTCACCATGATGAACAACGCCCGCCTCGCCGTCGGCATGCAGGGCGTGGCGGTGGCCGAGACGGCCTTCCAGAAGGCGCTCGCCTATGCCAACGACCGCCGGCAGGGCAAGGCATCCGGCTACACCGGCGAGGGCATGGCGCCGATCGTCCATCACCCCGACGTGCAGCGCAACCTGTTGACCATGAAGGCGCTGACGCAAAGCGCGCGGGCCATCGCCTATTCCTGTGCCTATGCCATAGACATGGCGCGGGTTTCGGAAGGTTCGGCCAAGGCGCACTGGCAGGACCGCGCCAATCTGTTGACCCCGGTCGCGAAAGCCTTCCCAACCGACGTCGGCGTCGATGTGGCCTCGCTCGGCGTGCAGGTGCATGGCGGCATGGGCTTCATCGAGGAGACGGGTGCGGCGCGCCTGCTGCGCGATGCCCGCATCGCCCCGATCTACGAAGGCACCAACGGCATCCAGGCGATCGACCTCGTCATCCGCAAGCTGCCGCTGGGCAATGGCGACCATGTCTTTGACTACATCGGCGAACTCGACGCGGTGGCCAATGCGGTCGCGGCGCTGAACAGCGAGGACTACGGCCGCAGCGCCATCTGCCTGGAGCAGGCGCTGGACGACCTGCAGCAGACCACGCGCTTCCTGCAGAAGCTGCTCGAGGACGGCAGGACGGACGACGCCCTGGCCGGTGCCACGCCCTATCTCCGGCTGTTCGCGCTGGCTGCCGGCGGCGCCTATCTGGCACGCGCGGCCCTTGCCGATGGCGATGCCGGGCGCGTGGCATTGTGCCGGTTCTTTGCCGAGAACCTGCTCGGCGAGACGGCGGCTCTCAAGGACCGCGTCACCGGCGGCGCGGCAAGCCTGCGCGAAGCCGCCAAGGCGCTGCTTTCGGCATGAATTATGGGACGAGGAACAGTCTGACGTGAGCGACCACATTATCATCGAACGGCAGGATGCCGTGCAGACCATCCGGATGAACCGTCCGGACAAGAAGAACGCGATCACCCGAGCCATGTATGCCGAGATGGCGGCGGCACTTGCCGCCGGCGATGCCGATCCGGCAGTGCGCGTCCATGTCTTCCTCGGCGTGCCGGGCGCGTTCTCGGCCGGCAACGACCTCGCCGACTTCATGACGATCGCCACGGGTGGCGAAGGCGGCGGCGAGGTTTGGGATTTCCTGCTTGCCCTGGCCAGGACCGAAAAGCCGGTGGTTTCGGGCGTCGACGGCATCGCCGTCGGCATCGGCACAACCATCAACCTGCATTGCGACCTGACCTTCGCCACGCCGCGTACCGTGTTCCGCACTCCCTTCGTCGACCTGGGACTGGTGCCGGAGGCGGGGTCCAGCCTGCTTGCGCCGCAGGTGCTTGGGCGCCAGGGCGCCTTTGCGCTGCTCGGCCTGGGCGAGGGGTTCCCGGCGGAACGGGCGCTCGCTGCGGGGCTGATCTACAAAGTCGTGGCTGAAGACGAGCTGGAGGCTGCAACGCTTGCGGCTGCCTGTGAAATCGCGACCAAGCCGCCGGAAGCACTGAAGATCGCCCGCGACCTGATGCGCGGCGACCGCTCGGAGCTCGTCGCCCGCATCAAGGTGGAAGGCGAGCACTTCCGTGCCCGGCTCAAATCCGACGAGGCGCGCGCCGCGCTCGTCGCCTTCATGACGCGGAAGAAGGGCTGATTTTCACCCTCCCCGGGGAGGGTGAAGGGCTTACGGATACAGCCTGTCCTTGTCCCAGCCGCCGTCGGCAGCACGGGTGAAGACGACGCGGTCATGCAGCCGGAACGGACGGTCGTGCCAGAACTCGATCTGGCTCGGCACGATGCGGAAGCCTGACCAGTGCGCCGGGCGCGGGATTTCGCCGATGGCGTGGCGCGCGGTGTACTCGGCGACCGCCTTCTCCAGCGCGAAACGGCTTTCAAGCGGGCGCGACTGCTTCGACGCCCAGGCGCCGATGCGGCTGCCACGCGGACGGGTGGCGAAATACTCGTTGGCCTCGGCATCGCTGACGATCTCCACCGGGCCGCGCACCCGGACCTGGCGCCGCAGCGATTTCCAGTGGAAGCACATGGCTGCCTTCATCGTCGCCAGTATCTCGCGGCCCTTGGCGCTCTCGAAGTTGGTGTAGAAGACGAAGCCATGTTCGTCGAAGCCCTTGAGCAGCACCATGCGCACGTCCGGCAGCCCGTCGGTGTCGACGGTTGCCAGTGCCACCGCGTTGGGATCGTTCGGCTCGCTGGCCGTTGCGTCCTTCAGCCAGGCTGCAAACAGCCGATAAGGCTCGGCGCTCTCGGTGAAGTCACCGCTTGTTAACTCAGTGTCCGTCATAGCTCTTACTCGACCTGCCATTTACGACCGGGAGAATGCCTATTGTCGCGCTTCGCGCAAGCCTTTGAGGGCCATTGCCTCCCACAATTCGGGTTCCGATCCTTCAAGGTGGTGCTGCTGCTTAGCCTGACGACGATCAGCGCCTGTGGCGTTGGCGGCTTCAGCCTGGAGAAGGCCGAGGTGGACCGCACGCTGCTGACCAGCAAGGTTCCGGACGACGCCAACCGGAGCAGCGATGCGAATCGGCTGTCCGACGAGGCGACGATCCGCAACGCCGTCTCTTCCGCCGATGTCGAAGGCCTGCAAGGGCAGGCGATTCCCTGGGCCAATACGGAGACCGGATCTCGCGGTGCGATCAGCGCGCTGGTGGAAAGCACCGGACGTGGCGTGTTGTGCCGGCAATTTGCCGCCTCGCGCGAAAGCTTCGACGGCGTCAGCCTGTTCAAGGGCGAAGTGTGCGCCGCCGGTGCCGGGGCTTGGCAGATGGTGGCATTCGAGCCCGCCTGACGCATTGCGGCATCCCTGCCTCTGGAATTTCTTCCTAGCCAAGCGCATATAGGAGGGAACCAACCCTTTTTCTCTGTTGTGGAACTGCGCATGCGCGACCCCTATGAGGTGCTGGGCGTTGCCAAGAACGCCTCGGCCAAGGACATAAAAGCGGCCTACCGCAAGCTCGCCAAGAAGCATCATCCGGACCAGAATCCCGATGATCCCAAGGCGAAGGAACGCTTTGCCGCCGCCAACCAGGCCTACGAGATTCTCGGCGACGAGAAGAAGAAGGGCGCGTTCGACCGCGGCGAGATCGATGCCGATGGCAAGCAGCGCTTCCATGGCTTCGAAGGTGCTGCGGGTGGCGATCCGTTCGGCGGCTTCCGCCGTCAGCAGGCCGGGCCTGGCGGCTCGCGCTTCGAATTCCGTTCCGGCGGTCCCGGCGGCGCATCCTTCGACGCCGGCGACATCTTCAGCCAGATTTTCGGCGATTCCTTCAGCCAGCGCGGCCCGGGAGCAGGTGCGGGCGCCGGCATGGGGGGCGGCCAGCGCGCTCAGCCCGGTGCCGACGTCAATGTCACGCTCGACGTGACCATCGAGGAAGCTGCGACTGCGCCCAAGGTCGCGGCGATGTTTCCTGACGGACGCAAGATGGCCGTCAAGCTGCCGGAGTATGTCGAGGACGGCCAGACCATCAGGCTCAAGGGCCAGGGCGAGCAGGGCCTTGGCGGCGCGGGCGATGCACTCGTCAAGATCAGGTTCCGCCGCCATCCGCGCTATCGCGTCGAGGGCAGGGACCTTCATGCCGACCTGCCGGTGCCGCTGCGCGATGCCGTGCTCGGCGCCAAGCTTGCGGTGGAAACACCGGCCGGGCGGCTTGCCGTCAACGTGCCGGCCTGGTCGAGCTCGGACAAGGTCCTGCGCATCAAAGGGCGTGGTCTGCCTGAAAAGGCCGGCGGCCATGGCGACCTCTATGTCCATGTTCGCGTCATGCTGCCCGAGGGCGGCGATGCCGCGCTCGAAGAGCTGATGCGCAAGTCCAACGGCTGACAGCCGGCCGGCGCGACGTCGCCGGCCATCGGCGTATCAATGCTTGAAGGCATGAGTTGCCTATGCGATAGGCTCTCCCAAACAATTCTTGCATCGGAGAGCGCTCATATGGCGGGTGGACAGGGCCTGATGGCCGGCAAGCGCGGCCTTATTCTCGGCGTCGCCAACAACAGATCGATCGCCTGGGGCATTGCCAAGGCCTGCGCCGACCAGGGCGCCGAACTCGCCTTCACCTATCAGGGCGACGCTCTGAAGAAGCGCGTCGAGCCGCTGGCCGCCGAAATCGGTGCCTTCGTCTGCGGCCATTGCGATGTCACCGACATGGCGACCATCGACGCCTGCTTCGAGACGCTGGAGAAGAAGTGGGGCAAGCTCGACTTCGTCGTCCACGCCATCGGCTTCTCCGACAAGGACGAACTCACCGGCCGCTATGTCGACACCAGCCATGGCAACTTCCTGAAGACCATGGATATCTCGGTCTATTCCTTCACGGCGGTCGCCCAGCGCGCCGAGAAGCTGATGACCGATGGCGGCTCGCTTTTGACCATGACCTATTACGGCGCCGAGAAGGTGATGCCGAACTACAACGTCATGGGCGTCGCCAAGGCAGCGCTCGAGGCGAGCGTGAAGTATCTCGCCGTCGACCTCGGCCCGAAGAAGATCCGCGTCAACGCGATCTCCGCCGGCCCGATCAAGACGTTGGCTGCCTCGGGCATCGACGACTTCCGCTACATTCTGAAGTGGAACGAGTACAACGCCCCGCTGCGCCGTACCGTCTCCATCGAGGAAGTCGGCGATTCCGGCCTGTATTTCCTGTCCGACCTGTCGCGCGGCGTCACCGGCGAGGTGCATCACGTCGATTCCGGTTATCATGTCGTCGGCATGAAGGCGGTCGATGCGCCCGATATCGCAGCCGTCAAGGACTGACATCCCGCATCAGCCTGACATGACCCCGCTCACCTATTTCGTGCGCCACGGCCAGACGCCCTGGAACGCCGAGCAGCGCCTGCAGGGCCAGGCCGACACCGACATCAATGCGCTCGGACGGGAACAGGCCGACCGCAATGGCCGCCGGCTCGCTGAGCTCATTGCCGATCCGGAGACTTTCGATTTCGTGGCCAGCCCGATGCGGCGAACCCGCGAGACTATGGAGCGCGCGCGCAAGGCGATGGGGCTCGATCCCTCGGCTTATCGCACCGACAGCCGCCTGGTCGAGGTGAACTTCGGCGACTGGCAGGGCTTCACCTTCCCCGAACTCGAGGAACGCCAGCCCGGCGCCAGCACGGCGCGCCTGCACGACAAGTGGGATTTCGTGCCGCCCGGCAAGGATGCGGAGAGCTACGAGATGCTCACCGCCCGTATCCGCCCGTGGTTGGCGGAGGTCGTGCAGCCGACGGTATGCGTCACCCACGGCGGCGTCATCCGCGCCATCTTCCGCCTTGTCGAAGACCTGCCCAAAAACAGAGCCGCGGCCCTGGAGGTTCCCCAGGACCGCGTGCTGAAACTGGAAGGCGGCCGCCTGGACTGGATCTAGCGGCCGGATATTTCGGTGCCTACTGCGGCAGTTCCATGTCGGTGATCAGGTTCTCGCCCTCGACCACATCATAGGCCAGCAGGATTTCCATGCCGGGCTTGATGTTGTCGACATCGAACTCGCCCGGAAGCTTGTAGGATTTGCCGTTGTCGAGCGTGATGACCGACTTGTCCTTGTCGACCGACTTGACCTGACCTTCGGCCTCTGCGGCCAGCGCGGCACCGGTGATCATCAGAACGGCGGCAACAGCGCCAATAAGGGTACGCATTATCGTCCTCTTTCTTTTACGTTCTTTCACGCCTCTCCCCCGAAAGGCGACGATTTACGGGCGGTCGGAGGGAAGCAGAAACCAACCGAATGTGTCAAAACTAAATCGCCTTCGATCACGGTTTGACCACCGCTAAAAAGGCAATTGCACCCCATGTGTCGTTGCGGAGGCGCAAGGATGCGCCATTCCCGGGAGTTGGCGCATGGTCCTTTCCGAAAAGGAATTTTACTTTTCGGGGGCATGCGCTAGAAGGCCCCATACCCCCCGGAAAGGGCTCTTGCATGTCGCATAACACCTTCGGCCATCTGTTTCGCGTCACCACCTGGGGCGAGAGCCATGGGCCGGCGCTTGGCTGCGTTGTCGACGGCTGCCCGCCCGGCATTCGCTTCACGTTGAAGGACATCCAGGACGAGCTCGACAAGCGCAAGCCCGGTCAGTCGCGCTTCGTCACTCAGCGCCGCGAGCCCGACGAGGTCAAGGTGCTGTCGGGCGTGATCCTTGACGAGGACGGCGAGACGCTGATTTCGACCGGCACGCCGATCTCGATGATGATCGAGAACGTCGACCAGCGCTCCAAGGATTATGGCGAGATTGCCCGGCAGTATCGCCCGGGCCACGCCGACTACACCTACGACGTCAAATATGGCCTGCGCGACCATCGCGGCGGCGGACGCTCGTCGGCGCGCGAAACGGCGGCACGCGTGGCCGCCGGTGCCATCGCCCGCAAGGTGGTGCCGGGGCTGGTCGTGCGCGGCGCGCTGGTGTCGATGGGCACGAAGTCGATCAACCGGGCCAACTGGGACTGGGACTTCATCGGCAGCGCCGAGAACCCGTTCTTCACCCCGGATGCGGCTTCGGTCCAGGGCTTCGCCGACTATCTCGACGGCATCCGCAAGTCGGGTTCCTCCGTCGGCGCGGTGATCGAGATCGTCGCCGAGGGCGTGCCTGCGGGGCTTGGTGCGCCGATCTACGGCAAGTTAGACCAGGACATCGCCTCCAACCTGATGTCGATCAACGCCGTCAAGGGCGTCGAGATCGGCAACGGCTTCGAAGCCGCGCGCATCACCGGCGAAGAGAACGCCGACGAGATGCGCATGGGCAATGACGGCCAGCCGATATTCCTGTCGAACCACGCCGGCGGTATACTGGGCGGCATCTCGACGGGGCAGGCGGTGATTGCGCGTTTCGCCGTCAAGCCGACCTCGTCGATCCTGACGTCGCGCAAGTCGATCGACAAGGATGGCAAGGACGTCGACGTGATGACCAAGGGCCGGCACGATCCGTGCGTCGGCATCCGCGCCGTACCGATCGGCGAGGCGATGGTCGCCTGCGCCATTGCAGACCATTATCTGCGCCATCGTGGACAGACGGGAAGATGAGCGAATAGGGAATAGTGAGTAGCGAATGGTACGGTTTCCCTCTATTCGCTACTCACTATTTCCTATTCGCCAGAACGAGCGAAGCGAGCACACATGCCATACGATCAGAAGAAAGTTGTCGAAGCGCTGAGAGCCTTCGAGCGCGGTGAGATCGTGGTCGTCATGGACGATGACGGGCGCGAGAACGAAGGCGACCTGATTGTCGCCGCCGTCCATTGCACGGCCGAGAAGATGGCCTTCATCGTCCGCCATACCTCCGGCATCGTCTGCACGCCAATGCTGAAGGAAGATGCGAGGCGGCTCAACCTGACGCCGATGGTCGCCGACAACGATTCCGCGCACACCACGGCCTTCACCGTCAGCGTCGACTTCAAGCATGGCACCACGACCGGCATCTCGGCCGAGGATCGCACGCTGACCGTGCGCAACCTCGCCAACGGCAATGTCGGCGGCTCCGACTTCGTCCGCCCGGGCCACATCTTCCCGCTGATCGCCCGCGAAGGCGGCGTCCTGATGCGCTCGGGCCATACCGAGGCTGCCGTCGACCTGTGCAAGCTCGCCGGCCTGCCGCCGGTAGGTGTCATTTCCGAACTGGTGAACGACGACGGTACCGTCATGCGCGGCCCGCAAGTTGCCTCCTTTGCCGAGAGGAATGGCCTCAAGCAGGTTTCGGTCGCCGATCTCATCGCCTACCGCCAGCGCCAGGAGACGCTGATCGAGCGCGTCGATACTTTCGACATCGAGACCCCGGCCGGCACGGCCAAGGCCATCACCTACACGCTGCCGTGGGACGTCATGCACCACCTCGCGATCGTCTTCGGTGACATCCGCGACGGCGAGGAAGTGCCGGTGCGCCTGCACACCGAGGACGTGGTGACCGACGTGTTCGGCACCAGCAACCGCCTTGGCGACATCATGAAGACCTTCGGCGAGTGCAAGCGCGGCGTCATCGTCTATCTGCGCGAAGGGTCGGTTGGCGTTTCCAATCTCGGCCGCAACCGGCCTTCGGCCGAACGCGAGGATCATGAAGAGGCTCGCCATCGCGAGGACGAATGGCGCCAGATTGGCCTCGGTGCCCAGATTCTGAAGGATCTCGGCATCTCCTCGATCAACCTGGTTGCCTCGCGCGAACGCCACTATGTCGGCCTCGAAGGTTTTGGCATCCGCATCGCCAAGACCGAAATCCGCTGATTTTCACCCCTTTGAGGGGGTGATTGACATCCGCCGGCTGCGGCGCATCCTCCTGTCCATCTCTTTGGGGAGAGTCGGGTATGTGGGATTTCAGCATAGGCCAGAGCCTGGCGATCATGGCGCGCACCTGGCCGTTCATCGTGCTGCGCATGGTCGTCTATTTCGGCATCACGCTCGCCTACATCGTGGCGATGGGGGCGGGCGCCGGCGTGGGCTACGGGGTCGGCCATATCGCGACCGACCCTGACGGGCCGGTTTCGTTCGCCCTGTGGGGCGGCATCGCCGGCTTCGGCGTGGTGTCGGTCGCAGTCTACTGGATCCGCGAATACATCCTCTACATCGTCAAGGCGGGCCACATCGCCGTGATGGTCCATCTCATCGACGGGCGCGACATACCCGGCGGCCAGGGCCAGATCGCCTACGCCCGCGAGGTCGTCAACGAGCGCTTCAGCGAGGCGAGCATCCTGTTTGTGCTCGACCAGCTGGTGAAGGGCGTGATCCGCACGATCACCGGCCTGATCGGCGGCATCGCCGCCTTCTTGCCGATCCCGGGTCTCGACGGGGTGGTCAGGTTCATCAATACCGTCATCCGCATGTCGCTGACCTATGTCGACGAGATCATCCTCGGCTACAACATCCGCATCGGCAGCACTTCGCCGTGGCAGAGCGCGCGCCAGGGCGTGGTGCTCTATGCGCAGAACGGCAAGACCATGGTCAAGAACGCCGTCTGGCTGTCGCTCGTCGTCTGGGGCGTGTCGCTGCTGATCTTCCTGTTCATGCTCGCGCCGGCAGGTGCCATCCTCTACTTCATGCCGGGCCAGCTTGGCGGCTGGGCCTTCGTGCTGGCGATCGTCTTTGCCTGGGCGTTCAAGTCCGCGCTGATCGAGCCATTCGCCGTGGCCTCGCTGATGCAGGTCTATTTCAGGGTCATCGAGGGCCAGGTGCCCAATCCTGAATGGGACCGCAAGCTGGAGGAGACGTCGTCGAAGTTCCGCGAGTTGAAGGAAAAGGCCTTCGGTTCGGGCGAGGCGTCGCGCTGGGACGGCACGCCACGCAGTACCTGAAAGGGGCCGGCCCGCGCAGGCCAATGCCCGCGCGGACCGCACGTTTCTTATTCCGCCGGCTGAGCCAGCGCCGGCGCGATGCGCACCGATTGCCGCAGCGACCGCTGACCGAGGAAGGTGATCACGAGCGCGATAAAGCCTGCGATCAGCGACACCATGAAGCCGCTTCTGGGGTCGAGGTTGTCGATGAGCCAGCCGGAGGCCGACGAGCCTGCGGCCATGCCGATGCTGATGCCGGTGACGGCCCAGGTCATGCCCTCGGTGAGTTTGGCTGACGGCACGATCTTCTCGACCAGCGCCATCGACAGGATGATGGTCGGCGACACTGCAACGCCTGCCAGGAACAGAACGATCGAAAGCATCGTGACGTTGTTGACGGCCAGCAGCGGCAGCGTCGTCAGGGCGGCGAGTGCGATCGCGATCAAAAGCTGCCGGGCAAGCGGCATCTTGAGCTTCAGGGTGCCGAAGACGAGGCCGGCGATGAGCGAGCCGGCAGCATAGGCGGACAACGCAAAGCCGGCGGACGCCTTGTTGCCCTGGGCTTCGGCAAAGGCCACTGCGGTGACTTCGGCGGTGCCGAAGATGGCGCCGATGGCGATCAGGGTCAGCACCAGGATCTGGACGGGGCCGAGCCGGATCACCGACTTGCCGTCGCTGCGGTCCTGCGCATGCACAGGCGGTTCGGTCGAGCGTTGGGCGGCGAACAGCAGGCTGCCCACAGCCAGCAACACGGTCGCGACGAGCGGACCGGCCTCCGGGAAGAAGCCGACGCTGAGGCCGATGGCGATGATGGGACCGGCCATGAAGATGACTTCGTCCACGATCGACTCGAAAGCGAAGGCCGTGTGCAGTTGAGGTGTGTCGCGGTAGATCTCGGTCCAGCGCGCACGCACCATCGCGCCCATGATCGGCGTGACGCCTGCGAGAATCGCGAAGACAAAGAGCACCCAGTTGGGCGCGCCATAGCGCGTGGCGAGCATCAGTCCGGACAGTGCAGCAACCGCCAGGGCAGCGCTCGGCAGCAGCATGCGAACCTGGCCGTAGCGGTCGATCAGCCTGGCGACCTGCGGCGCGACGACGGCGCTCGACAGGGCGAAGGCGGCGGCAACAGCGCCGGCCAGCCAGTATTCGCCATGGGTTTCGGACAGCATGGTCACGATGCCGAGCGTGACCATGGACATCGGCAGGCGCGCGACGAAGCCGGCGGCCGAGAACGCCTTGGCGCCCGGCGCCTTGAAGATTTCTGAGTATGGATTGCGCATGGATGTCACCGGGGCGGAGATAACTGAGATTTCAAAGCCAGTCGAGCCGCCTGATATGGCGACTCGTTGGTGCAGTCGAAAGGCCTTGCCTGAGAAAATGTCGGCTCATTCCGCTGCTTGTGGAGCAGCTCGCGGCAATTCTACTTCGTGTTCGCCTGCGAGTGCTTTCTGACCGAGAAGGACGACTACGAATGAGATCGTGCCTGCGGCCACGGAAACCCAGAAGCCGTTCTGCGCGCCGAAATTGTCGACGACCCAGCCAGCCACGAAGGCGCCCAGCGCCATGCCGATGCCGATGCCGGCCATCACCCAGGTGATGCCTTCGGTCAGCATGGCCTCGGGCACCCGCCGCTCGATCAGGCCGAAGGCCATGATGAAGGTGGGCGAGATCGCCACGCCGCTGACGAAAATGGCAAGCGCGAGCAACGGCACCGTGTCGGCGACCAGCAAAGGCAACGTGGTCACTGCGACGACGGCGATCGCGATGGCGAGCAGGCGTTGTTTCGGTACCTCGAGGTTCAGCGCGCCGACGATCAGTCCGACAACGAGCGAACCGGCCGCGTAGACGCCGATGACGAGGCTGGCGGCAGTGGGCTGGCCGAGTTCCTTTGTGATCGCCACGGCGCTGACCTCGGCGGTGGCGAAGATCGAGCCAACGAAAATGAGCGCCAGCGTGATGATCTGTACCGGGCGCAGCATGATCGCCGAGCCGCCGTTCGCGAGTTCCCGCTTCCTGACCTTGGGCTCGCTCGACCGTTGCAGGATGAAGGCTGCCATGCCCAGCGCCAGGAAGAGCGTGCTGGCCAGCACGCCGGCTTCCGGGAACAGGGCAACGCTCAGGCCGACGGAAAGCGAGGCACCGGCAATGTAGACCATTTCGTCGGCGACCGATTCAAAGGCGAAGGCGGTGTTGAGTTCGGGGCGGTCGCGGAAGATCTCGGTCCAGCGGGCGCGCACCATGGCCGGCACGCTTGGCATGGCCGCAGCGATGAAAGCCGAGACGAACAGCGTCCAGGCTGGCCAGTCATAGCGGGTTGCAACGAGCAATGCGGCAAAGGCGATGACGGAGATGACAGTGGTGGGGAGAGCCACCGCAGTCTGGCCGAGCCGGTCGATTCGGCGCGAGATCTGCGGGGCGGCGAAAGCATTGGTCAGGGCGAAGGTGGCCGCGACCGCACCGGCCAGCCAGTATTCGCCGCGCGTCTGCGACAGCATCGCGACGATGCCGATAGGGGCCATGGCGATCGGCAGGCGGGCGATGAAGGCAGCCGCTGCGAAGCCCTTGGCCCCTGGGACCCTGAAGATTTCACCATACGGATTGTGCATCGGAGCACTCCTGGAAATTCGAGGACGTGCCACTTACATACGTGGCGTATGTGAAAGAGCTAATTGCATACGCTCCGTATGTCAATTACCATACGCTTCGTATGTAAAAAATATACGTGACGTATGTGAATGGGATCCGCAGGAAGAAGCGATGAAGATTGCGCATAAGTCCCGCAGCGAGATGATTGCCGAAACGCGCGGCAAGCTGATTGCGGCCGCGAGAAGGGCCTTCGCAACGGTGGGCTATGCCAACGCGTCGATGGACGACTTCACCGCCGAAGCCGGTCTCACGCGCGGCGCGCTCTACCATCACTTTGGCGACAAGAAGGGCCTGTTCGAAGCCGTCGTGGCCCAAATCGACCGTGAGATGTCGTTGCGGCTCAATGCCATCTCGGCCAAGGCCAGGACACGCTGGCAGGGTTTCGTGGACGAAAACATCGCCTATGTCGAAATGGCTCTGGAACCGGAAATCCAGCGTATCGTCCTGCGCGACGGTCCGGCAGTCCTTGGCGATCCGGCGCAATGGCCCAACGCCAACGCCTGTATCCTTTCGATAACGAGCAATCTCGTTGCGCTGAAAGAGGAGGGCGTCATACGCGACATCGACCCGGAGGCGATGGCGCGGCTGATCAGCGGCGCTTCGCTCTATGCTGCCCAGTGGATCGCCATTTCCGACGACCCCGGCGCAACGTCGACAAAAGCGGTGAAGGCGTTCCGCACGCTCATGGAGGGGCTGCTGGTGGACAACAAGTCCGCTGCCTGATCTTTAACCCGGCCGGATATGCCTCTTGGTCGACACCGGCATCACGCCGTGATTTTTCCCCAGGCTTCGGCAGCTATCGCGTGGTCTGGCCAGCCATAGCTGATAAGGTGAGGCGATGACCACTCGGCTCTATTCCCACCCGATCTATCTCGAACACCTCACCCCGGCCGGACACCCCGAACGGCCCGACAGGCTGCGCGCCATCGAGCGCGCACTCGAAGACGAGACATTCGAGACCCTCGACCGCGCGGAAGCGCCGGAGGGCGACGAGCAGACGATTCTCTATGCGCATCCGGAATCCTTCGTCGACAGCGTCCGACGTCAGGTGCCGGAGGAGGGGCTGGCGCGGATCGACGGCGACACCGTGCTGAGCCCGAAGAGCTGGCAGGCGGCGCTGACGGCCATTGGTGCGGCCAACGCCGCGGTCGACGACGTCTTCTCCAAGAAGATCGACAATGTCTTCGTCGCTTCGCGTCCGCCCGGCCATCATGCCGAGAAAACCACGGCGATGGGCTTTTGCCTGTTCAACAACGCGGCCATCGCCGCGCGCCACGCCCAGAAAAAGCATGGCGCCGAGCGCGTGGCGATCGTCGACTGGGACGTGCACCATGGCAATGGCACCCAGGACATCTTTTGGGACGATCCGAGCGTTCTCTACTGCTCGACCCACCAGATGCCGCTTTTTCCCGGCACTGGGGCCAAGAGCGAGACCGGCACTGGCAATATCGTCAACGCGCCGCTGTCGCCGGACACCGGCAGCGACCATTTCCGCGAGGCGTTCCGCTCGCGCGTGCTGCCGGCACTCGACAGTTTTGCGCCCGACCTGATCATCATCTCGGCCGGCTTCGACGCGCATCACCGCGACCCGCTGGCCGAGATCAACCTGACCGAAGCCGATTTCGACTGGGCGACGGGGCAACTGATGGACCGCGCCGCGCGCCATTCGTCCGATCGCCTCGTCAGCCTGCTCGAAGGCGGCTACGACCTTCACGGGCTGGCCTTTTCAGTGGCCGCCCATGTCAACCGCCTCATGAAAGGATGAACCATGGCCGCTGAGCCCAATGACGAAATCAAGGCGATGAGCTTCGAGCAGGCGCTGGCCGCCCTGGAGAAGATCGTCGACGATCTCGAGCGCGGGGATGTGCCGCTCGACCAGTCGATCAAGATCTACGAGCGCGGCGAAGCGCTGAAGGCGCATTGCGACCGCCTGCTCAAGGCCGCAGAGGACAAGGTCGAGAAGATCAGGCTTTCGCGCGACGGCAAGCCAGTCGGCGTGGAACCGCTCGACGCGGAGTGACCGGCTCCCGAATAACTTGACCTCGCGGCACGTTGCGCCCAGTTATGGGGAACCCACACGGTTGACGAAAACCCGGGAGCAGGCGATGTGCCGCAACATCAAGACATTGTTCAATTTCGACCCGCCGGCGACGCATGACGAGATCCGCGACGCCGCGCTGCAATTCGTCCGCAAGCTGAGCGGTGCGACCAATCCATCGAAGAAGAACGAAGCGGCTTTCAACCGCGCGGTCGACACGATCGCGGAAGCCGCACATGAAATGCTGCATGCGATGGAAACGCACCAGCACCCGCGCAATCGCGAGGAAGAAGCCGCCAAGGCAAAGGCCCGTTCGGCGTTGAGATTTGCCTGATTCTGACACCCGTGGTGACAGCAGCGCTCCGTTAACCCCTTAGGATGCAGTCATGAGTTTCTTCCCAGCCAGTGACCCGACCCCGGGTGACGCCTTTTCCTGCGACCAGATTGAACTGATGGTCGTGCCCAATGCCAAGGATATCGATGGCTTCGAGGTCCGCCGGGCCCTGCCGACGGCAAAGCGCCGGCTGGTCGGGCCGTTCATTTTCTTCGATCGCATGGGCCCTGCCATCCTGCGGGCCGGTCATGCGCTGGACGTGCGCCCGCATCCGCATATCGGGCTTGCGACCGTGACTTACCTTTTTGACGGCAAGATCAGGCACCGGGACTCGCTCGGCACCGAAATGGTGATCGCGCCCGGCGATGTGAACCTGATGACCGCCGGTCGCGGCATCGTCCACTCCGAGCGCACGCCCGAGGAACTGCGCGGCGCGCCGATGTCGGTGTCGGGCCTGCAGACCTGGCTGGCGCTGCCCGATGGCAAGGAGGAGGTGGCGCCGCTGTTCGAAAACACTGCCAGCGTCGATCTGCCGGAGTTTGCCGCCGACGGCGTCCGCGGGAGGCTCATCATCGGCGACTTCAAGGGACTACGCTCGCCGGTGCGGGCGGCCTCCGACACGCTTTATGCCGATATCTCGCTTGCTCCCGGCGCCAGGATCAAGATTCCTGCCGATGCCGAGGAACGCGCCATCTACACGCTTGGCGGCGAGATCGACATCCTCGGCGACCGTTTCCCGATCGAGCGGCTCCTGGTGTTCAAGCCGGGCGACGAGATCGTCGTTTCGTCCGAGACCGGCGCGCATTTCATGCTCTTCGGCGGCGCCTCGCTTGGTTCCAAGCGCTACATCTGGTGGAACTTCGTCTCGTCGTCGAAGGAGCGCATCGAGCAGGCCAAGAATGAATGGAAGACCGGCCGCTTCGATATCGTTCCCGGTGATGAGGAAGAATTCATCCCGCTGCCCGAGAGCTAGAGCCGGGCGCCTACGGCCTAAACCCGACCGCGTCACCGCTACGCATTTACTTTCCGGGCCTGCGGACGTATCTGCCGAGGGTTAATAGATGTTAGTGCTGTTTGATGAACGCAAAACCTGAAACTCCCCTTCTCGACAAGGTTCGGCTGCCGTCCGAGCTGCGCGCGCTCGACGAGGCACAGTTGCCGCAGCTCGCCAGCGAGCTCCGGGCCGAGCTGATCGACGCTGTCTCGCAGACGGGCGGACATCTCGGCGCCGGTCTTGGCGTCGTCGAGCTCACGGTGGCGCTGCATTACGTCTTTGATACGCCCGACGACCGCATCATCTGGGACGTCGGCCACCAGGCTTATCCGCACAAGATCCTGACCGGCCGCCGCGACCGCATCCGCACGTTGCGGCAGGAGAACGGGCTTTCCGGTTTCACCAAGCGTGCCGAGAGCGAATACGATCCTTTTGGCGCGGCCCACTCGTCGACCTCGATTTCGGCCGGACTCGGCATGGCCGTGGCGCGCGACCTCAACGGCGGCCGAAACAACGTCATCGCCGTCATCGGCGATGGCGCCATGTCGGCTGGCATGGCCTATGAGGCGATGAACAACGCCGGTGCGCTGGACGCCCGGCTGATCGTCATCCTCAACGACAACGACATGTCGATCGCACCGCCGGCGGGCGCGATGAGCGCCTATCTGGCGCGCCTTGCCTCCGGCCGCACCTATGCCGGCGTGCGCGAACTCGGCAAGAAGCTGACCTCCTATCTCGGCCGCCGTGTCGACCGCGCCATCACCCGCGCCGTCGAGCACGCGCGCGGCTTCGTCACCGGCGGAACGCTGTTCGAGGAGATGGGCTTCTTCCATATCGGCCCGATCGACGGCCACAATCTCGAGCACCTGATCCCGGTGCTGAAGAATGTCCGCGACAACGGAACCGGCCCCGTGCTGATCCACGTCGTGACCCAGAAGGGCAAGGGCTACGCCCCGGCGGAAGCTGCCGCAGACAAGTATCACGGCGTCAACAAGTTCGACGTCATCACCGGCGCCCAGGCCAAGGCCCCGGCGAATGCGCCAAGCTACACCAAGGTGTTCGCCGAGAGCCTGGTCCAGGAGGCACGCGAGGACGACAGGATCGTCGCCGTCACCGCGGCCATGCCGTCGGGCACCGGCCTCGACCTGTTCGGCGAGGCATTCCCCTCGCGCACCTTCGACGTCGGCATCGCCGAGCAGCATGCGGTGACCTTTGCCGCCGGTCTTGCGACCGAAGGCATGCGGCCCTTCGTGGCTATCTACTCGACCTTCCTGCAACGTGCCTACGACCAGGTCGTGCACGACGTTGCCATCCAGAAGCTGCCGGTGCGCTTTCCGATCGATCGCGCCGGTTTCGTCGGCGCCGACGGGCCCACCCATTGCGGCGCCTTCGACACGGCCTATCTCGCCTCGCTGCCCGATTTCGTCGTGATGGCGGCGGCCGACGAGGCCGAGTTGCGCCACATGGTGCGCACCGCAGTCGAGTTTGACGAGGGCCCGATCTCGTTCCGCTATCCCCGCGGCAACGGTGTCGGCGTCGACATGCCCGAGCGCGGGCAAGTGCTGGAGATCGGCAAGGGCCGGATCGTCAGGGAAGGCACCAAGGTGGCGCTGCTGTCCTTCGGCACGCGCCTCAAGGATTGCCTGCTCGCCGCCGAGGAACTGGGCGCTGCCGGCCTGTCCACCACGGTTGCCGATGCGCGTTTCGCCAAGCCGCTCGACGAAGATCTGATCCGCCGCTTGGCGCGCTCGCACGAGGTGCTGGTTATGGTCGAGGAGGGATCGGTCGGTGGCTTCTCGAGCCAGGTGCTCGATTTCCTCGCCCGCAACGGCCTGCTCGACAACGGCCTTAAGGTGCGTCCGCTGACGCTGCCGGACAGCTTCGTCGACCACGCCAATCCCGACAAGATGTATGTCGACGCGGGCCTCGATTCGGCTGGCATCGTGCGCGCCGTCTTTGCAGCGCTCGGCAAGTCTGCCCAAGCGGTCCGCGCCTGATCGGGGCGCGCTTGCCTTCCGGGCGCGCATTCGCCATTGAAAGCCATGGAAATCTCAAGGCAAGCCCGCGCATCGGCCCGGAAATCGAAATCGATTTTCGGAAAGCACGATGCGCAGATTCAAGAAGCTGGAGCGCCTTTGCGCGTCCAATCGGACGCGGGGCGCTCCGGAGCCAGCCTGCGGCTCGACGAATTGCTCGTCAGCCGCGGTTTCTTTGCCAGCCGATCGCGTGCCCGCGATGCGGTGGCGCGCGGGGCTGTGACCGTCGATGGCCAGCCGGCGAAGAAGCCCGGCCAGTCTGTTGCGGGCGACGTTGCCATTAAGGTCGACGACCCGGCGCAGACCTATGTCTCGCGCGCAGCACTGAAGCTGATCGCCGGGCTCGATCATTTTGGCTTCGACCCGGCAGAGCGGCAGGCGCTCGACATCGGTGCCTCGACGGGCGGCTTCACGCAGGTGCTTTTGGAACGCGGTGCGACCCATGTCGTGGCGATCGACGTCGGCCACGGCCAGATGGATGGGAAGCTGAAGGGCGATCCGCGTGTGACCTGCCTGGAAGGGCTCAACGCCCGCAACCTGGCGCGCGATGATCTCGGCGGAAGTCTGCCGGACTTTCTGGTCTCGGATGTGAGTTTCATCTCGCTGCGGCTGGCTCTGCCCAACGCACTCGGACTGGCTGCATCTGGCGCAAAGGGCGTTTTCCTGGTCAAGCCGCAGTTCGAGGCCGGGCGCGAGGCGATCGGTAAGGGCGGCCTGCTCAGGAATGCTGACGACGGGCCGAAGATTGCCGAGGAACTGCGCCTTTGGCTCGATACCATTCCGGGCTGGCGGGCGCTCGGCATCTGCCCGTCGCCGCTCGAAGGCGGTGACGGCAACCGCGAATACTTGCTCGCTGGAGTGAAAGATCGATGACTGCACGGTTCGAGATTGCGCGGCTGGGCGCGCATGGCGACGGCGTCGTCGATGCCAATGGCGGGCATATCTTCATCCCCTTCGCTCTGCCCGGCGAGACGGTGACCGCCGCGCGCGAGAAGGATCGCGCACAGTTGCTAGCCGTGATCGAGGCTTCGCCGCAACGGGTCGAACCTGCCTGCCGCCATTTCACCGAATGCGGCGGCTGCGCCATCCAGCATCTTGAAGATGGCGCCTATCGCGACTGGAAACGTAGCCTGGTGGTGCACGCGTTGAAGGCGAGGGGCATCGAAGCTTCGGTCGGCGATCTTGTCGCCTGCCCGCCGCACAGCCGCCGCCGTGCCGCTTTTACCGCCCGCAACACCGAGACCGGCATTCATCTCGGCTACAACAAGGCTTTTTCCCACACCCTCGTCGATATCGAGGAATGTCCGGTGCTCCTGCCTGGTATCGTCGAGGCGGCCGGTATCCTGCGTCATCTCGCCGGGATCATCGCCAACACGTCGAAGCCTTTCAGGTTCCTGGTCACCTCGACGGAGACCGGTTTCGACGTGGCGGCCAGCGATTGCGGCAAGCCGACCGAGGCGATCCGCCGTGCGGCCACCGATTTCGTCATCAAGTCGAAGATCGCAAGGCTTTCCATCGACGGCGAGATCATCGTCGAGCCGGTCAAGCCGATGCTGACGTTCGGCACGGCGACGGTGACGCCGCCGACCGGCGGTTTCGTCCAGGCGGTAGCCGATGCCGAACAGGCGATGGCGTCGCTCGTGATCGGCCATCTGCGCAAGGCCAAGAAGGTCGCGGACCTGTTCTCCGGCAGCGGCACGTTTTCTCTGCAGCTGGCGACAAATTCGGAGGTTCACGCCGTCGAGGGCGATGCGTCGGCGCTGGCCGCGCTCGACAGGGGCTTCCGTTTTGCCTCCGGACTGAAGCGCGTCACGGTAGAGCGCCGTGACCTCGATCGGCGCCCGCTGACCTTCAAGGAACTGAATGCCTTCGACGGCATCGCCTTCGATCCGCCGCGCGCCGGCGCCGAGGATCAGTGCAAGCAGATCGCCCGTTCGGACGTGCCCTATGTGGCTGCGGTGTCGTGCAATCCGGCGACACTGGCGCGGGATCTACGCATCCTCATCGACGGCGGGTACGCGCTGAAGAGCGTGACGCCGATCGACCAGTTCCTCTGGTCCCACCACGTCGAGGCGGTGGCGCTGCTGGAGAAGCCCAAGAAGCGGCGGTGAAGGCGCTCGTGGCCGAGCGCCTCGTCATAGTCAGACGCGCGTGCCGCCGACGGTCATCTGGTTCATCCTGAGATGCGGCTGGCCGACGCCGACCGGCACGCCCTGTCCGGCCTTGCCGCACATGCCGATGCCGGTGTCGAGCTTCATGTCGTTGCCGACCATCGTCACCCGATGCATCGCGTCGGGGCCGTTGCCGATCAGCATGGCGCCCTTGATCGGCTGGGTCACCTTGCCGTTCTCGATCATGTAGGCCTCGGTGCATCCGAACACGAACTTGCCTGAGGTGATGTCGACCTGGCCGCCGCCGAAGGAGACGGCATAGATGCCGTTCTTGACCGAGGCGATGATCTCTTCCGGCGTCTTGTCGCCAGATGTCATGTAGGTGTTGGTCATGCGCGGCATCGGCTGGTGCGCGTAGGATTCGCGGCGGCCGTTGCCGGTGGCGTTCATGCCCATCAGCCGCGCGTTCTGGCGGTCCTGCATGTAGCCGACGAGCTTGCCGTCCTCGATCAGCACGTTGCGGCCGCTCGGCGTGCCTTCGTCGTCGACGGTGATCGAACCGCGGCGTTCGGAAATGGTCCCGTCGTCGACGACGGTGACGCCCTTGGCCGCGACCTGCTGGCCCAACAGGCCGGCGAAGGCCGAGGTCTTCTTGCGGTTGAAGTCGCCTTCGAGGCCGTGGCCGACGGCTTCATGCAGCATGACGCCCGGCCAGCCGGAGGACAGCACGATGTCGAAGGTGCCGGCAGGGGCGGGGATCGCCTCGAGATTGACCAGCGCCTGGCGCAATGCCTCGGTCGCCGCGTTCTTCCAGCTCTCGTCTGTCAGGAACTCGTCGAAGCTCTTGCGCCCGCCCATGCCATAGGAGCCGCTCTCCTGGCGGTCGCCATCGCCGACCACTACGGCGACGTTCATACGCACCAGCGGGCGGATGTCGCGCACGACCTGGCCGTCGCCGCGCAGTATCTCGACATGCTGCCACGACGAGGCGAGCGATGCCGTCACCTGGCGGACACGCGGGTCCTTGTCGCGCAGCCAGGCGTCGATTTCCTGCAGCAGCTTGGCCTTGGCCTCGAATGAGGGAGAGGAGATCGGGTTCTCTTCGCCGTAGAGATGACGGTTGGTGCGGGCCGGCGCCGCAGCCAACGTACCGGAATAGCCGCCCTTGACGGCCGAGACCGCGTCGGAGGCTCGCAGCAGGGCGGCTTCGGACAACTCGCTGGAGTGGGCATAGCCGCTGGCTTCGCCGGCGACCGCGCGCAGGCCAAAACCCTGGTCGGTGTTGAAGCTCGCCGTCTTCAGCCGGCCGTTGTCGAACATCAGCGCCTCGCCCTCGCGATATTCGAGGAACAATTCGCCGTCGTCGGCGCCCTCGATCGTCTCGGCGACGATCTTGCGCACGCGGTCTTCGGTGATGTCGAACTGGCTGACGAGGTTCATGGCAGGGATCCCGGAGAGGTTTGAACCTGATGTAGGGCGGCTTGGACGTCATCGCAATCGTTAGCCTGGTCGGAGAGGCGAGGGATGCCGTATTCGCTGCTTTTGAAATGCAATCCACAGGTGTATAAATTGATGAAAGCAACCAAAAGGAGTATTGTGGTCGCTGCACTCAATCAGATCGGGCAGAATTGAGGGAGCAGATGGAAGAGTATGTTTTTATTCCGGATCATCGGTCCAGTGGCGAACAGTTGGTGGCTACGCTTCAGGCGGTAGTGGCCGTCGATACCGAGTTGGATTTTCTGGCTGCGCCGGCCGGAGGGGCGTGGGGCGCCCTGCCCGTGGCGGTCAGGCCCATGGCTGAAGAAGTAATGACCCGCGGCCTGGAGATTCTGGAGGTCGTTCCGCAAAGCGGGGTCGCGCTGGTCAGGACCTCGATTGCGGGGCCAGCCCCAGCGGCAGTGGGTGGAACATTCCATCCCGTCGTGAACTACACGATGGCCGTGGCTGATGTTCGTGTCGGTCGCCTTCGCCTGACCGGAAGCCTCGGTCCGTCCGGCGCCGAATTCTTTAGCATCGCCCTGCAGTCAGCCGGTACCAACAAACCCATCGGCAATGCGATTGCGACATTGGGACTGAAGAACGGCAGCCAGCAACTCACGGCAGTATCGGACAGCGCCGGGATTGTGCGGTTCGGTCTGCGGGCAAAAGCGGTGATGGACGCGATGCTTGCCATCGAGCCTGGCTTTGCTGGCCATTGGGGATATCTCCAGCGGAAGGCAGACCTCGTCTCAGGCAGTGTGATTATGCTCGATCCGATCGATCTGGCTGGCTCGGCCGACAGTCTGAGGCATCTTCTTCCACCCGGACCTGCGGGCAGCGGCAGAGGAGTGGTTGTTGGGGTCGTGGACAGCGGCGTCGGGCCGCACAACCATCTCACCAACGTGGAAGGGGATGACGATTCGTCGATCGGCCACGGCACTCATGTTGCAGGCATCATCGCCGGCAATGGCGGAAACGGGTACGCAGGCGTGGCGCCGGGCGCAAGTATTCGCAGCTACAGGGTGTTCGACGATCCAGCCACGGGTATCGCGAGGAACTTCGAGATTCACCGGGCGATCGAGCAGGCGGTCGACGACGGATGCCATATCATCAACCTCAGCCTGAAGGCCGAACGGGAAGCCAGTCCGAGCCACGATGACAGGGTGCTGTCGCAGGCAATAGAGGATGCCGCCGAGCAGGGCGTTCTCGTCGTCGCCGCGGCTGGAAACGACTTTCGGCGCTTTGTGGCGTTTCCGGCCCGGCACCGGGATGCCATTGCGGTTTCGGCACTTGGCTGGGAACCTGGCCTGCCTGCCAACGCATACGACCGCTGGACGGTATCAAGCGACCGCGGCGACCCCGATCGTGACGTCTTCTTCGCCACCTTTTCCAATGAGGGGCATGCGCCCACCAGAATAGATCTCATCGGTCCGGGGGCAGGCGTAGTATCCACCGTGCCGGGCGACCAATATGCGCCTATGAGCGGCACGTCGATGGCATGTCCGGCAATGACGGGTGCGATTGCACGGATATTGTCGGCCAATCCTGCCGTCCTGACGATGCCGCCCACCAGGGCGCGTTATCAGGCCATGAGGCAACTGGCCTTCGCAAGCCTGCGCAAGCACGGCTTTGGTGCAATCCGCGAGGGCGGCGGCATGATCATCTGACTGTCGGCGTCCGCGGGTTGCGCGGCCGGAGCGGCGCCCTATATCCTCAGGCAACGACGCGAGATTGATCGTGGCGCTGGAGTGCTGACGCGTGGAAAAGCTGGTTTTGATCATTGGCAAGGTTGCGAAGGATGCGGCGCAGGTGGCGAGCGAGATCGACAGCCTGCCCGGCATCTCGGTGACGTCCCGGTCGCGATCGATGATCGATGTGGATGTTTCGGAACCTTCCGCAGCCGAGGCACTGCGCAGCTATGCAGGCCGGCACGGCTTCGAAGTCGAACCGATGTCGGAAGCCCAGCTCATCGAGCCGATCTCGCCGTTCAAGGCGCGTTGAGGCGCTGGCTCTGCAGCGTCGTGCCGCGCGAGATCAAGGCAGCGCGGCGAAACCTTCACCGAAACCGTTGAGATCGACCGGAATGCCGATGCCTTCCTCGGGCGTCTGGAAGACGATGAAGGTGGCCGCCTTGCCGGTCTTCAGCGTGTCGAGCAGCGGCTTGTCGAGGATCACTTCGGCATAGCAGCCGTCCTGGAAGCAGCGCACGAAATAGGCGCGGCCGATATCCTTCTGGTCGACGTTGAGGCCAAGGCCGTTGGGCAGGAGCACGCCGAGCGGCGCGAGCACGCGCAGGATTTCGGCCTTGTTGTCGGCGGTGCGCAGGATGACCACCGAAAGCCCCATCTCGGGGCGGTCTTCGGCGATGACGTTCTGCATCATCACGCATTGTTCGTTGGTCGCGCCCGCAGGCGTGTCGCAGATGATCGACCACGCGCCATGGGTGGACTTGACCGTGCCGCTCTGCTGCGCGCCGGCCTGCATGGGAGCCAGGCAGACAGCGGCGACCAACACCCTGGCCAAGGTTTTCAAAAGCCCAGACTTCATGACGGCTCCATTGCGAATCACGACAATTTAGGTCGTGCCGGCAGCAAGTAAATAACAAGAGGGCGCCTTCGCCATCCCGCAATCTTAGGTTTTCCAGACATTCGAGTTCAATTTTGCTCGAATTGCGACGACTTTTGAGCGCATGTCAGCACCCTGCGGACGACTGCCCCGCCTCGATGCATTCATCAACTAGCGCCAAACGGCCCCAAGCGCCAGCCTTGCCGCCTGCGCGCAAAAATGCCGCATGAGTTCCGCCTCTGCTTCCTTGCGGTTACAAAGAGAGTATGGTTTGAACCTCCGAACGTCTCTGGGATTCCCGTCCCGGAGCGGCACGATGTCCTTGCGGCCAAGACCGCATGGAAATGGGAGATACTGAGGGTGATGAGAAAGATCCTTGCTAGCGCCGTCGCGGCGACTGCTTCCTTTGCCAGCGCCGCGGCCTATGCGGCGCAGCCGGTAGAATGGCAGACCACATTCCAGCCGGCCGCGACCGGCATCATGGAACAGATCACCTGGTTCGAGCGCTACACGCTGTGGTTCATCGTTCCGATCACGCTCTTCGTTCTGTTCCTGCTGGCCTATTGCATCTGGCGGTTCCGGGCGAGCGCCAATCCTGTGCCTTCGCGCACCAGCCACAACACGCTGATCGAGGTCGTCTGGACCGTCGGTCCGGTTGTGATCCTGCTGTTCCTGGCCATTCCGTCCTTTCAGCTTCTGACCGCGCAGTATTCGCCTGTCGAGGAGCCGAAGCTGACGATCAAGGCGACCGGCAACCAGTGGAACTGGGATTACGAATACCAGACGGAAGAGCCGCTTTCGTTCAATGCGGCGATGCTTTCGGAAAAGCCCGAAGAGCGTAAGGCTGCCGGCAAGGAAGACAGGGGTGCCTATCCGCGCCTTCTCGCCGTCGACAACGAAGTGGTCGTGCCTGTCGGTCAGGTCGTCCGCGTGCTGGTCACCGCATCGGACGTGATTCACGCCTTCGCCATGCCGGCCTTCGGTATCAAGGTCGACGCCGTTCCGGGTCGGATCAACGAGACCTGGTTCAAGGCTGACAAGGAAGGCCTGTATTATGGCCAGTGTTCCGAGCTTTGCGGCAAGGACCACGCCTACATGCCGATCGCAATCCGCGTCGTCAGCGACGCACAGTATACGACGTGGCTGGCTGCCGCGAGGACCGACTTGCCGGGTGCCAACAAGGCGCTGATGGCCGAGACGGACGGTGCGGCCAAGGTCGCGGCCGCCGGCAACTGAGCCGCGGCGAATTAGGGATCAGGGAACGGAGCGGAACATGGCAGGCGCTGCAGCTCACGACCATCACGACCACAAGCCGAAGGGCTGGGTCCGGTGGGTGTACTCGACCAACCACAAAGATATTGGAACGCTTTACCTGATCTTCGCGATCATGGCAGGCTGCGTCGGCGGCTTCCTGTCCGTCATGATGCGCTGGGAACTGGCCGAGCCAGGCATCCAGATTTTCCACGGCTTGGCCTCGATGGTCTACGGCGTCGAGGGCGATGCCGCGATCGATGCCGGCAAGAGCATGTTCAACGCGTTCACCACCGCGCATGGCCTGGTCATGATCTTCTTCATGGTCATGCCGGCGCTGATCGGCGGCTTTGCCAACTGGATGGTGCCGATCATGATCGGTGCGCCTGACATGGCGTTCCCGCGCATGAACAACATCTCGTTCTGGCTGCTTCCGCCTGCCTTCATCCTGCTCGTCATCTCGGCCTTCATGCCGAGCGCGCCGGGTGCGCATGGCGTGGGTGGCGGCTGGACGATCTACCCGCCGCTGTCGACCTCGGGCCAGCCCGGGCCGGCGATGGATCTCGCGATCCTGTCGCTGCACATCGCCGGCGCCTCGTCGATCCTCGGTGCGATCAACTTCATCACTACGATCTTCAACATGCGCGCTCCGGGCATGACGCTGCACAAGATGCCGCTGTTTGCCTGGTCGGTGCTGATCACCGCCTTCCTGCTGCTGCTGTCGCTGCCGGTTCTGGCTGGTGGCATCACCATGCTGCTGACCGATCGCAACTTCGGCACGGCCTTCTTCGCACCTGAAGGCGGCGGTGACCCGATCCTGTTCCAGCACCTGTTCTGGTTCTTCGGTCACCCCGAGGTGTACATCCTGATCCTGCCGGGCTTCGGCATCGTCAGCCACATCGTCTCGACCTTCTCGCGCAAGCCGATCTTCGGCTACCTGGGTATGGCCTACGCCATGGTCGCCATCGGTGCCGTCGGCTTCGTCGTGTGGGCCCATCACATGTACACCACCGGCATCTCGCTCGACACGCAGCGCTACTTCGTCTTCGCCACGATGGTCATCGCGGTTCCGACAGGCGTGAAGATCTTCTCGTGGGTTGCCACCATGTGGGGCGGCTCCATTTCGATGAAGCCGCCGATGCTGTGGGCGATCGGCTTCATCTTCCTGTTCACCGTCGGTGGCGTCACCGGCGTGCAGCTGGCCAATGCCGGCCTCGACCGTTCGCTCCACGACACCTACTACGTCGTCGCGCACTTCCATTACGTGCTGTCGCTGGGTGCCGTGTTCGCGATCTTCGCGGCCTGGTACTACTGGTTCCCGAAGATGACCGGCTACATGTACTCGTCGGCCATCGCCAACACCCACTTCTGGGTGACGTTCGTCGGCGTGAACCTGGTCTTCTTCCCGCAGCACTTCCTCGGTCTCGCCGGCATGCCGCGCCGCTACATCGACTATCCCGATGCATATGCCGGCTGGAACATGGTGTCGTCCTACGGCTCCTACATCTCCGCCGTCGGCGTGCTGATCTTCCTGTTCGGCGTCTTCGAAGCCTTCTCCAAGAAGCGCGTCGCCGGTGCCAGCCCATGGGGCGAGGGTGCGACCACGCTCGAATGGCAGCTGCCTTCGCCGCCGCCCTTCCACCAGTGGGAACAGCTGCCGAAGATCAAGTAAGGCACTGACTGAACCACGAAGCCGCCGGCCCGACCGGCGGTTTCGGCCAAACGGAACGACTGGACGTAAGTACGCATGGCCCTTGTCCACAACCGGTTTGAAGACCAGACCTTCCGCATGTCGGAGGCAACTGCGGGCGATTTCTTCGCCCTGCTGAAGCCCCGCGTCATGTCGTTGGTGGTCTTCACGGCCTTTGTCGGCATGGTTGCCGCGCCCGTGACGATCAACCCGTTCCTCGCCGTCGTGGCGATCCTTGCGATCGCCATCGGCGCCGGCGCCTCGGGCGCGCTCAACATGTGGTACGACGCCGATATCGACGCTGTCATGACACGCACCGTCAACCGGCCGGTTCCTTCCGGCAAGGTGACGCCGCACGAGGCGCTGACCTTCGGCCTGGTGCTGTCGGTCTTGTCGGTGATGACGCTGGGCGTTCTCGTCAACTGGCTGTCGGCGGCGCTGCTCGCCTTCACCATCTTCTTCTACGCCGTCGTCTACACGATGTGGCTCAAGCGCTGGACGCCGCAGAACATCGTTATCGGTGGCGCGGCCGGCGCGCTGCCACCGATGATCGGCTGGGCTGCCGTGACCGGCGCCATAAGCTTCGAGAGCGTCGTGCTCTTCCTCATCACCTTCCTGTGGACGCCGCCTCACTTCTGGGCGCTGGCCCTGTTCAAGTCGCAGGACTATGAGCGCGCCGGCATCCCGATGATGCCGAACGTCGCCGGCGAGGCCTCGACCCGCCGCCAGATCTTTGCATACTCTTTGCTGCTCGCGCCTGTCGGCGTGGCGCCATGGCTGCTCGGCTACACCACAATCGGCTACGGCGTCGTTTCGCTGGCGCTCGGCATCGGCTTTGTCTGGTACGCCTGGAAGGTGCTGCGCATGCCCGACAGCGACCGGGTGATGAAGCCGGCCAAGGCGCTGTTCGGCTATTCGCTACTTTACCTGTTCGTGATCTTTGCGGCCTATCTGGCCGACAGCGTCATCGAGCGTGTGTTTGCGCTTGGAGGTGCATGATGTCGGATGACAATCTGGTAACGCTCACGGACAAGCAGAAGAAGGCGCGCCGCAGCCGCAACATCGCCATCGGCCTGGCACTGGCGGCACTCGTTATCATCTTCTATCTCGCGACGATCGCGAAGTTCGGCCCGGCAATCCTGGATCGGCCGCTATGAGCGAAAGCATGCCCACCGAAACGCAGCCCGTAGACCCGAAGAAGCAGCGCTCCAACCGGATGGTTGCGGGCATGTGCATCGCCTTTGTCGGCGGCATGGTCGGCATGGCCTATGCGGCGGTGCCGCTCTACGCCATGTTCTGCCAGATCACCGGTTACGGCGGCACGACGCAGCGCGTCGAGCAGTATTCCGACAAGATCCTGGACCGGACGATCACCGTCCGTTTCGACGCCAACACTTCAGGCGGGTTGCCTTGGGATTTCAAGCCGGTGGCGCGCGACGTCCAGATCAAGATCGGCGAGACGACGCAGATCCACTACGAGGCAAAGAACACCTTCGATGTGCCGACCCAGGGCCGCGCGACGTTCAATGTCACGCCCGATCTAGCCGGCGCATACTTCAACAAGGTCGAGTGCTTCTGCTTCACCGATACCACGCTGAAGCCGGGCGAGACGCTCGACATGCCGGTCGTCTTCTTTGTCGATCCGGAAATCGTCAATGTGCCTGAACTCAAGGACATCAAGACGATCACCTTGTCCTATACCTTTTTCCCGATTGAGGGGGAAAAGCCCGTAGCTGCCGCGCCCAAGGTCGACGGCGAAACGAAAATTATTAATTCCGACGGAAAAGCCGGGGGCTGATATGGCAGACGCGCACGCCAAACATCACGATTACCACATCATTGATCCAAGTCCGTGGCCGTTCCTCGGCTCGCTGGGCGCGCTCATCATGGCGTTCGGCGGTGTCGCCTGGATGCAGCACATGAAGGGCGCCGAGTTCCCGATCTTCGGCTTCAACGTCGCGAACGCCAATTACTGGATCTTCGCGATCGGCCTGCTGGTCGTGCTCTACACGATGTACGGCTGGTGGTCGGACACGATCAAGGAAGGCAACGAAGGCCATCACACGCGCGTCGTGTCGCTGCACCTGCGCTACGGCATGATCATGTTCATCGCCTCCGAGGTGATGTTCTTCGTCGCCTGGTTCTGGGCCTTCTTCGACGCCAGCCTGTTCCCGGGCGAGGCCACTCAGCAGGTCATGCGCGCAGAGTTTACCGGTGGCGTGTGGCCGCCCAAGGGGATCGAGATCCTCGATCCGTTCCACCTGCCGCTCTACAACACCATCATCCTGCTCCTGTCGGGTACGGCTGTGACTTGGGCACACCACGCCCTGCTGCACGGTGACCGCAAGGGCCTGGTCAACGGCCTTGCCATCACGGTTGCGCTCGGCATCCTGTTCTCGTTCGTCCAGGCCTACGAGTACATTCACGCTCCGTTCGCGTTCAAGGACTCTATCTACGGTGCGACCTTCTTCATGGCGACGGGCTTCCACGGCTTCCACGTCATCATCGGCACGATCTTCCTGCTGGTGTGCCTGTTCCGTGCGATGGGCGGTGCCTTCACGCCGAAGCAGCATTTCGGCTTCGAGGCTGCTGCCTGGTACTGGCACTTCGTTGACGTGGTGTGGCTGTTCCTGTTCGCCTCGATCTACATCTGGGGTTCGGTAGGCGGCACCATCGCTCACTGATATCCTGATTTTTCGAACAAGGCGGTCGCGGCAACGCGGCCGCCTTCTCTTTTTGGGCGCTTTCTTGCGCCAAGCATCCGGCATGTTGATCAGCCGCTTCGCTTTTCCTTGGATCGTCTTGATCGCCTCGGTGACCATGGCCCGCGCCGATGCCGTAGATCTGGTCCGGGTCGACAAGTCGGACCGCTTGATGGAACTGATGTCCGGCGAGAAGATCGTGCGCAGCTATGCGGTGGCGCTCGGTGCCAATCCGGTTGGCCACAAGCGCCAGGAGGGCGACGAACGCACGCCTGAAGGGCGCTACGTTCTTGACTGGCGCAATCCCGAAAGCGCCTTCACCAAGTCGATCCACATCTCCTATCCCAACGCCAACGACAAGGCTGCGGCAATGAGGGCAGGTGTCGATCCCGGCGGAATGATTATGATCCACGGCCAGTCCAAGGGTTTCGGCTGGTGGTCCTGGCTGATGCAGATGTTCGACTGGACGAATGGCTGTATCGCCGTTACCGACGAGGACATGGCGGAGATTTGGCAGATGGTCGAAAACGGCACTCCCATCGAGATAAATCCATGAGCGAAGACAAGGCGATCTGGCCGCCGGTCGAGCCGATAGCTGCCGGGCTCAAGGGGCGCTGTCCGCGCTGCGGCGAAGGCAAGCTGTTTTCCAGCTTCCTGACGGTCGGCAAGCAATGCGGCGTGTGTCGCCTCGACTATTCCTTTGCCGATGCGGGCGACGGGCCCGCAGTCTTCGTCATTCTGATCATTGGCTTCGTCGTTGTCGGCCTGGCGTTGTGGATGGAGGTTTCGCTGGCGCCGCCGTTATGGCTCCACCTGCTGCTCTGGATACCGCTGACCCTCATACTCAGCCTCGGCTCGCTCCGCTTGATCAAGGGTGTGCTGATCACCTTGCAGTACAGCAACAAGGCCGCCGAAGGGCGCCTGGACAAAGACCAATGACCGAACAGAATACCTTGCCTGCCCCGGCGCGCCGCTCCGGGTATGTGTTGATGCTGGTACTTGGCACCATGTCGTTCGCGTTGCTGATCGCCCTTGGCAGCTGGCAGGTGCAGCGGCTGTACTGGAAAGAGGAACTGCTCGCCCAGATAACCGAACGGACGCAATCGCCGCCGCTGCCATTGGCGGAGATGGAAGTTAAGTACCGCGCTACAGGCGATGTCGACTACTGGCCGGTGACGCTTTCGGGAACGTTCGAGCATTCCGGCGAGCGGCATTTCCTCGCTACCTGGCAAGGCCAGTCGGGCTTTCATGTCTATGCCCCGCTCAAGCTGGACGATGGACGCTACGTCCTGGTGAACCGTGGCTTCGTTCCGTACGATTTCAAGGATGCGGCCAAGCGTCCGGTGGGTCAGGTTACTGGCCCCGTCAGCATTGCCGGCCTTGCGCGCAATCCGCTCGAGGGCAAGCCGGGTTCGCTGGTACCCGACAACGACCTCAAGAAGAACGTCTTCTACTGGAAGGACCTCGGAGTCATGGCGAAAACGGCGGGGCTGCCAGCGGACGCGGTGGTGCTGCCCTTCTTCGTCGATGCCGACAAGACGGCCAACCCGGGTGGCTTGCCGGTGGGCGGCGTTACTATGGTCGAGATGCCAAACAATCATCTGCAATATGCGGTCACCTGGTACGGGCTGGCGGCGGCACTGCTGGGCGTCATGGGCTTCTGGTTGCTGCGGCGGCCGGAAGGCAAATGACCACCAGTGCATGACCCCGAAAATCGAAATCGATTTTCGGAAGGATCATGCACAACTTCATAGTGCTAGAGCGTCCCTTGCGCGTCCAAGGGGACGCGCGGCGCTGTAGTCGCCCTTGACAGCACATGGCCGCAGACATCATTTCGGCACTGAACAAAGAACCGGATCACATGCCCCAGACCCTCGCAAAACCGCCCCTGACCATCAGGCTTTGCCAGCCGCGCGGCTTTTGCGCAGGCGTCGACCGCGCCATCCAGATCGTCGTGCTGGCACTCAAGAAATACGGGGCGCCTGTCTATGTGCGCCACGAGATCGTGCACAATCGCTACGTCGTCGAAGGGTTGCAGAACCTGGGTGCCGTCTTCATCGAAGAACTGAGCGAAATCCCCGACGACCACCACGATGCGCCTGTCGTGTTCTCAGCCCATGGCGTGCCGAAGTCGGTGCCGGCGGACGCCGTGGCGCGCAACCTGTTCTATCTCGATGCGACCTGCCCGCTGGTCTCCAAGGTGCACAAGCAGGCCATGCGCCACCAGCGCAAGGGACGTCACGTGCTGCTGATCGGTCATGCCGGGCACCCGGAGGTGATCGGTACCATGGGGCAACTGCACGAAGACGCCGTGACACTGATCGAGACCGAGGCAGACGTCCGGAACTTCACGCCAGCTGATCCAGCGGCACTCGGCTTTGTCACCCAGACGACGCTCTCGGTGGAAGACACCGCAGGTATCCTCAAGGCACTGCAGGAGAAGTTCCCGGAGATGCAGGCGCCTGCCGCCGAATCGATCTGCTATGCCACCACGAACCGCCAGGAAGCGGTGAAGGAAACGGCTCCCGGCGCCGACCTCTATCTCGTCGTCGGTGCGCCGAACTCGTCCAATTCGCGCCGCCTCGTCGAAGTTGCCGAGCGGGCAGGGGCCAGGATGTCGCTGCTGGTTCAGCGCGCGTCGGAGATCCCGTGGAACGACATCGGCGGCATCGCTACGCTTGGCCTGTCGGCGGGCGCTTCGGCGCCGGAGATCATCGTCGACGAAATCATCAATGCCTTCCGCGAGCGCTTCGAGGTGAACGTGGAACTCGCCATCACGGCGACCGAGACGGAGGACTTTCCTGTAATGCGGGTATTGCGCGACGTCGAGCTGACGCCGGCCGACATGGCCTTCGTCAACGGAAACGCCTGATGGCTGTCTATACCGATGTCGGCGAGGGTGAGCTCGAGGCGTTCCTACGCAACTATCCGGTTGGCGAACTGCTGTCCTACAAGGGCATCGCCGAGGGTACCGAAAACACCAACTTCCTGCTGCATACGACGACAGGTTCGTACATCCTGACGCTCTATGAAAAGCGGGTCGAGAAGTCCGACCTGCCGTTTTTCCTCGGCCTGATGCAGCATCTCGCCCACAAGGGCCTGTCCTGCCCGCTGCCCGTTGATGGCAAGGACGGCAATGTCATCGGCACGCTCGCCGGCCGGCCGGCCGTCATCATCACTTTCCTCGAAGGCATGTGGCTGCGCCGACCTCAGGTCGTGCATTGCCGCGAGGTCGGCAGGGCGTTGGCCGAACTGCACATCGCCGGCCAGGACTTTGCCATGACGCGGCCGAACGCGCTCGCCATCGACGGCTGGCGCAAGCTCTGGGACGCAGCACATCCGCGCGCCGACGAGGTTGAGCCCGGCCTTGCCAGGGAGGTCGATGCGGACTTTGCCGAGCTCGAGAAGAACTGGCCGAAAGATCTGCCCTCCGGCGTCATCCACGCCGATTTGTTCCCCGACAACGTCTTCTTCCTTGGCGACAGGCTGTCGGGCCTGATCGATTTCTATTTTGCCTGCAACGACCTCTACGCCTACGACCTCGCCACCTGCCTCAACGCCTGGTGCTTCGAGAAGGACTTTTCCTTCAACCTGACCAAGGGCACGGCACTTCTCGACGGTTACCAGAGCGTCCGGCCGTTGAGCGAAGCTGAGAAGGCGGCACTGCCCATCCTGGCGCGTGGGTCGGCCCTGCGCTTCATGCTGACGAGGCTGTACGACTGGCTGACGGTGCCGGATGGCGGGTTAGTCATGAAGCGCGACCCTTCGGAATACATACGCCGCATGCGTTTCCACAGGACGATCAAGTCCGCGCAGGAATACGGACTGAAATGAAGCAAGTTGAAATTTTCACCGATGGCGCCTGCTCGGGCAATCCGGGTCCGGGCGGTTGGGGCGCGATCATGCGCTACAAGGCCAAGGTCAAGGAGCTGTCGGGCGGCGAGGCCGAGACCACCAACAACCGCATGGAACTGCTGGCAGCCATCTCCGCCTTGAACTCTCTCAAGGAGCCGTGCGAGATCGACCTGCACACGGACAGCAAATACGTCATGGACGGGATCTCGAAGTGGATCCACGGCTGGAAGAAGAACGGCTGGAAGACCGCCGACAAGAAGCCGGTGAAGAACGGCGAGCTGTGGCAGGCGCTGGACGAGGCCAACAGGCGCCACAAGGTGACCTGGCACTGGGTCAAGGGCCATGCCGGCCATCCCGAGAACGAACGCGCCGACGAACTGGCGCGCGAGGGCATGGCGCCGTTCAAGAACGGCCGCAAGGCATAGGCCTGGGCTGCTGCCAGGCCTGAGTGGGGCGCGCCGCCTGAAGGCAGCGCGCCATTTTCATTTCAGAGCTGTTCGAGAATGCGGGCCGCGCCGGAATCGATCGCCTGACCGGCCGTGCCTTCGACGTTGAGCTGGGCGACCTTGCCGTCCTCGACAACCATCGAGAATCGCTTCGAGCGCAGGCCCATGCCGGCGGCCGACAGGTCGAGGTCGAGGCCGGTCGCGCGGGCGAAATCGCCGCTGCCGTCGGCGAGGAACAGGACCTTGCCTTCACCGCCGCTGAATCGCGCCCAGGCGCCCATGACGTGCACGTCGTTGACCGAGACCACCGCGATGGTGTCGACGCCGCGCGCGACGATGGCGTCATGGTTCTCGACATAGCCGGGCAGGTGGTTGTTGCTGCAGGTGGGCGTGAAGGCGCCCGGTACTGCAAACAGCACGACCTTCTTGCCAGCGAAGATTTCTTCAGTGGTGAGGTTCTTGGCGCCGTCGGCGGTCATCGTCTTGAAGGTGGCGCTGGGGAGCTTGTCGCCAATCGAAATGGTCATGTTGGTCCTCGTGGCAGTGGATTGAAATCGGGTGGCCGCAGCGATCCACTAGCGCAGATGCATCGGTAATCCAATGGCTGGCGGTTTGGCGGAGCGATCAGGGGTAGGCCAGAAAGCCTTCGACTGCGCCGGCCGAGCTGATCAGGGTGTAGGGAATGCCCTTGCCGGCAGGCTTTGCCGTGGGCCGTTCGAGCACTTTGAGCGAGAAGCTGATCTTGCCGGCCGCCTCGTGGCGCTGGGGCGTACCGAACTGATAGCCATCCACGCCGGCGACGAAAATATCGATACCTTCGGGATCTCCGGGTGCGGCTGCCGTAATCGAGATCGTCTCGCCCTCTGCTGGCGCCAGCGTGGCGCCGAAGTCCGGCTGGGCGGCAGAGGGGAGGGCGGCCAGCGCTGCCGCTACCAGCGCGGCATCATTTGCATTGCCGGGATCGGCGGCGGCGTCGACTTCCAGCCGCGCCTGCACCGGCACGCAGATGGTTTCGCAGATGCCGAGGAACACGTCGGCCGCGATTGCCGCAGGCTCGCCCGGGGCTGGGACCGTGAAGCTGACGGGCAGACGGACGGGGAAGTCGTAGCCTGCCCATTTGGCGTAGCCGTCGTCGTGGCGCTGGGGGGCGGGATACGAGATTTCGGCCGCCGAGACATTGCGGCTGGCCGAAAGGTCGATCTGCGGCGGCACGCCGGAATTGCCGGGATCGCGCCAATAGGTTTTCCAGCCGGGCTTGAGCTCGATGTCGAGCACGCCCTGGAGCTTGCCAGAGGCATCGGGCTGGCCGGTGGTCACGAGGCGGAAGCGGCCGCCGTCGGTTTCGAACCAGGCAGACGATGACGCGTGCGCGGATCCAGCGGCCAAAATGGCGGTGCCGAGGCAGAGGGCGATTGGGGGCGTGAATTTCATGGCGGTGATTTGATAGTCTCCGGCTGAGAGCGCAACATGCCTTCACGTCACGTCGCCATCATTTTTGCGTGACGCCATGGGCCAAAGGTGAACCGCAGTCCCCTTGAGCTATCTTTCAAGACGGCGGGAAACGCGTTACCTTTGGCTATGGACCTCTTACGCCAGAAAAAGGGCGCCTCGCAGCGCGGTTTTCTCGACGACCAGTTCCTCATCGCCATGCCGGGGATGAAGGACGACAGGTTTTCGCGCGCCGTCATCTACATTTGCGCCCATAGCGACGAAGGTGCCATGGGCCTGATCATCAACCAGGTCCAGCCGCTGCTCTTTCCCGATCTGCTGGTGCAACTCGGCATCCTCGACGAGCAGGAAGCGATTCGGCTGCCGATGAAGGCCAAGGACTTCATCGTCCGCAATGGCGGGCCGGTCGACCGCAGCCGTGGCTTCGTGCTGCACACCGACGACTACAAGGTCGAATCCTCGCTGCCTGTCTCGGACGAGATCTGCCTGACGGCAACCGTCGACATCCTGCGCGCGATTTCGGCTGGACGCGGGCCGCGCCATGCGCTGATGGCGCTGGGCTATTCGGGCTGGGGTGCCGGCCAGCTTGAAAGCGAGATCGCCGAGAATGGCTGGCTGACCTGCCCGGCAACGTCGGAACTGCTGTTCGACGCCGACATCGACCGCAAATACGACCGCATTCTCGCTACGCTGGGCATCGACCTTGCGCGATTGAGCACGGCCGCCGGTCACGCCTGAGCGAGCGGGTACTGTTCCTTCAGCATCTTGAGCGCCTGGTCGCCGGGGATCGGCGCGCCGAACATGAAGCTCTGCACATATTCACAGCCCATCTGGCGCAGTTCGAGCGCGTCGCTCTCGTCCGAGATGCCTTCGGCGACCACCGACAGCCCCAGTTCGTGAGCCATGTTGACCATCGACTTGATCAGCACGGCCCGCTTGGGCGAGGTGTCGTCGACGAAGCTCTTGTCGATCTTGATGGTGTCGAAGGGGAAGCGGGTCAGGTAGGACAGCGACGAATAGCCGGTGCCGAAATCGTCGAGCGACAGGCCGATGCCAAGCTGCTTCAGCTTGGTCAGCACATGGTTGGTCTGCTCGGGATTGTCCATGACCAGCGACTCGGTGAGCTCTAGGCGGAAGCAACGCGGCTTGAGATTGGCCCGGGCGATGACCGAACGGACGTCGCTGACGAGGTCTCGGCGGATCAGCTGGCGGCTCGACAGGTTGACCGAAACGGATAGTGGGGCGTCGTTGATCTGCTTTTGCCATTCGGCCAGGTCGTCGGCGGCGCGTTGCATGGCAAACAGGCCAAGCTGGACGATCAGGCCGCAGCTTTCGGCAACGGGAATGAAGTCGCCCGGCGGGATCATGCCGCGGCGCGGGTGATCCCATCTGAGCAACGCTTCGAAGCCGGCGACAGTGCCATCCTCAAGCCGCACGATCGGCTGGTAGGCAAGCGTGAACTCCTTGCGCTCGATGGCGCGTCTGAGATCCGACTCAAGCTGCAGGCGGTCGGTGCCCACGGTGCGGAAAGCCGGGCGGAACGGTTCGATGCGGTCGCCGCCGAAACGCTTGGCCTGGTGCATGGCAAGCTCGGCGTCCTTGACCATGTCTTCGGCCGAGGCCTGGGCCGTGGTCCAGGTGATCAGGCCGACGGATGCGGTGAGCACGATCTCGCGCTTGGCGAAGGTGATAGGTGCCTTGATCGCCTGCTTGATGGCGTCGGCCACGGCCGCGATGCGGGTGGGATCCTGCTCCGACAGAAGCATCAGGGCGAACTGGTCGCCGGCGAAGCGCGACAGCGAGTCTTTCGGCTTGAGCAGGCGGTGCAGGCGCCGCGCGATGGTCAACAGAATCGTGTCGCCGGCGGAAATGCCGAGTCCGTCGTTGACCAGCTTGAAGCGGTCGATGTCGATGACGAACACCGACGGCCGCACTTTCTCCTCCGTGCGGGCAATCGAGATGATCGCCTCCAGCCGATTCATGTACAGTTCGCGATTGGGCAGGCCGGTCAGATTGTCGTGCACGGCGTCGTGCAAGAGGCGTTCTTCCGACTTCTTCTGCTCGGTAACGTCGACCATCGTGCCGACGCAGCGGATCACTTCGCCGTCGGAGCCGATCACCGGCCGGGCCCTGAGCGAAAACCAGTGATAGTGGCCATCGGCACCGCGCAGGCGGAAACTTTGCGACACCCGGCCACGGCGGTGCTCCAGCACGACGTCAAGCGTCGTGCGGAACGTGTCGCGGTCGTCGGAATGCAGCACGGGCAGCCAGTTGCGTGCGGCTCCGCCAAGGCTGTTGGGCGCAAGGCCCAGCTGAATCGAAACGTCGGGACGGGTGACGACGCGGTCGCGCAGTACATCCCAATCCCAGACGATGTCGCCGGAGCCGGAAATCGCCAGTGCCTGCCGCTCCATGTCGCTGAACAGGCCCTGATGGGCCCCGCCGCCTGCGAAGGCATGCTGCATGACGGTGAAGCCGATGAGCAGGATGATGAGGATCAGCCCGCCGCCGAGGGCAGGCTGGACGATGTCGTTGTCGAGCACGCCGGTGATCGCCATCCACGAACCGCTCAGCCAGATCAGCACCATCGCCCAACTGGGCACCAGCATGATGGCGCGGTCGTAGCCGCGGATGCTGAGATAGACGATAAGCCCAAGGCCGGTGAGGGCGGTCGCGGCGAAGGAAATGCGCGCAATGCCGGCTGCAACGGCGGGATCGATGATGGCGACGCCGGCGATCAGCAGCAGGCCGATGATCCAGACGAAGGCGCCATAGCTGAAATGGCCGTGCCATCGGTTGAGGTTGAGATAGGCGAACAGGAAGACGACGAACGTTCCTGCCAGCGCCACCTCCGTCCCGGCCCGCCATATCTGCTCGTTGCCGGGCGATACCTCGATAACCTTGTTGAGGAAGCCGAAGTCGACGCAGATGTAGGCGAGCACCGCCCATGCCAGGGCTGCTGTCGCTGGGAACATCGAGGTCCCCTTGACCACGAACAGGATGGTCAGGAAGAGCGCCAAAAGGCCGGCGATGCCAATGACGATGCCGCGGAACAGCGTGTAGGAATTGACCGTGTCCTTGTAGGCTTCCGGCTCCCACAGATAGACCTGCGGCAGCTTGGGGGAGGCCAGTTCGGCGATGAAGGTCACCACCGAGTTCGGGTTGAGGGTTACCAGGAACACGTCGGCGTCGGGGCTGGCCTGGCGATCGAGGGCGAAACCCTCGCTCGGCGTGATGGCGGCGATGCGGCTTGAGCCGAGGTCGGGCCAGAACAGGCCTGAGCCGACCAGCCGGAAATGCGGCGCAACGATCAGGCGGTCAATCACCTGGTCGGTGGTGTTGGCGAGCGCGAACACCGCCCAGTCGCCGGACGAGCGCTTGTCGTTGGCCTCGACCTCGATGCGGCGAACGATGCCGTCGAGGCCCGGCGCTGTCGAAACCTGGAAGTTCTCGCCCTGATTCCGGTAGATTTCGACGGCGCCCGAGAGGTTGAGCGCGACGTCGTCACGGGAGATCTTGATCGGTTCCACGGCGAGTGCCGGCGACACCGCGCAGACACTGGCGATCATGGAAACGATGAGCGCAAACAGGGGCGCCAGCAGGAAATGCTTCGACAAGTTCAGGCCTTCATGGTGACAGCTTGCGGGTCGTCCGCGATCAGTGCGTAAAGATAGTGGTCGTGCCATTCGCCGTTGATCCTGAGGTAGGATCGCAAAAGTCCTTCGCGCCGGAATCCGGCTTTTTCAAGCACGCGGACAGAGCGCGCATTGTCGGGGATACAGGCAGCCTCGATCCGGTGCAACCGGAGCGTATCGAAAGCATGGCGAACCACCAGCCTGACGGCATCGACCATGAAGCCCTGGCCGGCGTAACGTTCGCCGATCCAGTAGCCGATATGTCCGGTCTGGGCGACGCCGTAGCGAATGTTGCCGAGCGTGATGCCGCCGACAAGCTTGCCGCTCGAATTCTCGTAGATGAAGAAGGCGACCGCCGTACCCTGGATGAACTCGTCCTTGTAGCGCGAGAGGCGGATGCGCCAGGCCGAGCGATCCAGCTCGTCGGGTGCCCAGCGCGGCTCCCAGGGCTCCAGGAACGAACGGCTTTCAGCCCGGAGTGCCACCCACTCGTGGTAGTCGCGCCAGTTCGGCAGCCGCAGGCTGACGCGTTCGCCCTTCAGTGCCGGGGTGTCGCGGCGAAAGAGCGAGAACGAAAACATGCGTGTGTAGTCTGGTCAGACGGCGAGCTTGCGCGCGGTCGACTGTGTGCCCGGCAGCGCGTCGAGGATCGATTCGTAAGGCGCCAGGGTGCCGACCGGGCCAACCGCCGTGATCGTCGGTCGGGTAGAGAAGAGGCGTGCCGACAAATCGGTCAGGCGCTCGACAGTCAGGGCGGACAGCCGCTCCATCAGCTCTTCCTTGGCGATCGGGCGGCCGAACAGCAGGAGCTGGCGGGCAATCTGCGAAGCACGGCTGGAGCAGCTCTCGGCCGACATGATCAGGCCGGCGCGATACTGGGCGCGGGCGCGGTCGAGTTCTTCCAGCAGGATGCTGTCGCCGGCCTTCTGCAATTCGCCGATGATGACGGGCAGCAGTTCGGCGATGTCGCTCTGCCCCGTCGCGGCGTGGACGCCGAAGATGCCGGTGTCGGAAAAGCCCCAGTGGAAGGCATAGACCGAGTAGCAAAGACCGCGCTTTTCGCGCACTTCCTGGAATAGGCGCGACGACATGCCGCCGCCGAGGATCATCGACAGGACCTGCGAGGCGTAGAAGTCGCGGACGTGATAGGCGCGGCCCTCGAAACCGAGCACGATCTGCGCGTCCATCAGGTCGCGATCTTCGCGGAAATCGCCGCCGACATATTGCGCATACTGCGGAATGGCGCTTTCGGCCTTGGAGCGGAAATTGCCGAGCCGCTTTTCGACATGGCGGACGAAATCGTCATGCTTGACGTCGCCGGCAGCCACCACGACCATGCGCTCGGCGCCGTACTGGCGATTCATGAAATCGTGAAGCTGAGCCGAGGTGAAGGACTGTACCGTCTCGGGCGTGCCGAGGATCGAACGGCCGATCGTCTGGTGGCGAAACGCGGTTTCGGTGAAGCGGTCGAAGACGATGTCGTCGGGCGTGTCGTGCGCAGCGCCGATTTCCTGCAGGATGACGTGCTGCTCGCGCTCGAGCTCGTTGGGATCGAATTCGGAATCCTGGAGGATGTCGGACAGGATGTCGACCGCCAGCGGCACGTCGTCGGCCAGGACGCGGGCGTAGAAGGACGTCGTCTCGACCGATGTGGCGGCGTTGATTTCGCCGCCGACATTTTCGATCTGCGAGGCGATCTCGAAGGCGGTGCGGTTTTTGGTGCCCTTGAACGCCATGTGTTCGAGCAGGTGAGCCATGCCGTGCTCGTCGTCGCGCTCGTTGCGCGCTCCCGACTTGACCCATGTGCCGAGAGCTACGGTCTCTACGCTTGGAAGTGTTTCAGTGGCCACTGTCAGGCCGTTCGACAGACGGCTTACCTCAACACCCATATTAAGCGTACTCCCTAACCCGCCGCTCGTGTGCGGCGGCTAATGTAATCTTCCACCATTTTTATCTCTGATGGAAGTACCGTGAACTTTTCCTTACGTTCCATCAGCCCCGACAGCCATTTTGGCAGCGCGGGCTCGATGCCGCAGGCAGCATTCACCGCAGCCGGGAATTTTGCCGGGTGAGCGGTGGCAAGCACCACCATCGGCACGTCGCTCCGGGGAAGTCCTGCGGCGACGTGGACAGCGGTCGCGGTGTGCGGATCGAGCAGGTAGCCGCTGCCTTCGAGCGTCGAGCGGATGGTCGCAGCCGTCTCCTCCATGCTGGCGCGACCGGCGCCGAATTCGCTGCGGATGCCGGCCAGGGCCTTTGCCTCGATGGTGAAGGCGCCGGACTGCTTGAGGCTGGCCATATAGCGCCGGACCACGGCCGGGTCGCGGTCTGAGGCCTCGAACAGCAGCCGTTCGAAGTTCGACGAGACCTGGATGTCCATCGACGGCGAGGTCGTGGCAACCACGCCGGTCTGGCGGTATTCGCCGCTCTTCAGCGTGCGGGCCAGGATGTCGTTGTCGTTGGTGGCGATGACCAGCTCGTCGATCGGCAGGCCCATGCGCTTGGCGGCGTAGCCGGCGAAGATATCGCCGAAATTGCCGGTCGGCACGGTGAAGGACACCGGCCGGTCAGGCGCGCCGAGCGAGATGGCGGATGAGAAATAGTAGACGATCTGGGCCATGATCCGCGCCCAGTTGATCGAGTTCACGCCCGACAGCTGCACCCGGTCGCGGAAGCCGTGGTCGTTGAACATGTCCTTCACCAGGCCCTGGCAGTCGTCGAAGTTTCCTTCGATCGACAGGGCATGCACATTGGCTGCATCAGACGTTGTCATCTGGCGCTGCTGCACCGGCGAGACGCGACCGTGCGGGAACAGGATGAAGATGTCCGTGCGCTCGCGGCCGGCAAAGGCGTCGATTGCAGCACCGCCGGTATCGCCTGAGGTTGCGCCGACGATGGTCGCGCGCTGGCCGCGTTCGGCAAGCACGTGGTCCATCAGCCGCGCCAGCAACTGCATGGCGACGTCCTTGAAGGCGAGCGTCGGGCCGTGGAACAGCTCGAGCACGAAGCTGTTGGCGCCGGTCTGGACCAGCGGGCACACGGCGTCGTGCCGGAAGGTGGCATAGGCCTGGTGCACCAGGCGCTCGAAGACGTCCTGCTTGATCTCGCCGCCAAGGAATGGCGTCAGGATACGGATCGCCAGGTCGGCATAGCCAAGGCCGCGCATGGCGCGGATTTCGGCGGCGCTGAAGGTTGGCCATTGTGCCGGGAGATAGAGGCCGCCGTCGCGGGCCAGTCCGGCCAGAACTGCATCGGAAAATCCGAGCGTGGGCGCTTCCCCACGGGTACTCACATAGTGCATATCTATCCGTTCCAACGCGCAGCGACCTGCCGGTGATCGGCGGGGCGGGGAAAACTGCGCTCCATCAGTCGCATTTTTGCCGCGCGGTTGATATAGAACGACTGCTTTGCGAGAGGGAAGTGCAGTTCATGGTGTTTCGTTTGATCGACGGCCGTTTTCTGACGGCTTTGGCGACCGCAGGCTTTATGCTCGCCGTCACGGGCTGCCAGTCAGGCGGCAGCGGCGGCTTTTTTAGCCCTCCCGCGCCGAAAGACCCCAAGGTGATTGCGGCCGAAGAGGGCAAGATCCTGGCCAGCGAGTTGCTTGCCTACTGCCCGAATGTCACGCTGCGCGACGGCACGGCCTTCTTCAACAGCTATGCCAAGGGCGGCCAGGACGATCCGGCCAAGCTGGTCCACCAGTCGGCGATCACCGACGTCACCCGCAGTTGCACGCGCGCCGACGGCCAGATGATGATCAAGGTCGGCGTTGCCGGCAAGGTCGTGGTCGGTCCAGCCGGCGGTGCCGGCACGGTCAACATGCCGATCCGCATCGCGGTGATCCGCGGCGAAGACGTGCTCTATTCGCAGCTGCACAAGAACGCGGTGCAGGTTTCCGACCCGTCGACGGCGACGCAGTTCGTCTTCACCGACGCCAATGTCGTGATCCCGGTTCCGACCGCGCGCGACATCCAGATCTATGCCGGTTTCGACGAGGGCCCGGCCAAGAAGAAGGCCCAGTAGGCAGGTTCTTCCTGCATGCATTCAAGCGCCGGCGTCTCGCCGGCGCTTTTGCGTTCAGGCGTGTTCGGACCACATGCTGAGTGCGGCGAGCACGCCGCCGAGGTCGGCCCAGCGGCGAATCACCGTCTCGGCGCCTGCCTCGGTCAGCATGTCGGCATGGCCGGGATAGCTGTGCGCCCCGCCGGTGAAGCCGATCACCCGCATGCCGGCCGAAACCGCACCGGAGATGCCGTGCACCGAATCCTCGATCACGAAGGTCTTGGCCGGATCGGCGCCATAGGTGCTTGCGGCGTGCAGGAAGACGTCCGGCGAAGGTTTGGGCTTCTTGCTCGGCGTTTCCAGCGCCGAGAAGATGCGGCCCTTGAACAGCGGCAGGATGCGCGTGCGCTCGAGCATCATTTCGATGCGCTCGGTGGTCGAGTTGGAGCAGATGCAGCGCGGTGCGGTCACCGCAGCGACCGCCTCGTGCACGCCGTCGATGGCGCGCACATCTGTCTTCAGCTTGCGGTCGACCAGTTCCTCGGCCTGGGTGATGAGCGAGGCCTGGAAGGGGATGGCCGCCCTCTCCTCGATCTTCAGCATGATGTCCTTGAAGGTCAACCCGGCATAGGCCTCGGCGATCTCCTCGGCGCTGATTTCGAAGCCGGCTGCGGTCAGCAGTTCGGCCTCGATGCGGGCGGCGATGATTTCGGAATCGACGAGTACGCCGTCGCAATCGAATATCACTAGTTCTGGCTGGGTCATGACGGTCCGGGAAACTGGGGCGGCGCCGGGGCGCAGGCCGAAAAGCTCAAGGCGGGGCGATTACACCATTCTGCCCCGATCCGCAAATTGCGAGGGCCGCTTCACCAATTGTTTACGCTGATCGGTAACCATAACGGTGAGTAAACAGTAACGCGTCATCCCGGGTATCAGAATGTCAGCAGTGCGTCCTCTCGACCAGCTTTCCCGCACTCCCAAGCAGTCGGAATGGCTCGATACCATCATCAAGGGCGATTGCGTGGCGGCGCTCGACAAGCTGCCGGCCAACTCCGTCGACATCATCTTTGCCGACCCGCCCTACAACCTGCAGCTCGACGGCGACCTGCATCGCCCCGACCAGTCTAAGGTCGACGCGGTCGACGATCACTGGGACCAGTTCGAAAGCTTCGCTGCCTATGACGCCTTCACCCGCGCCTGGCTGCTTGCCGCGCGCCGCGTGCTGAAGCCGAACGGCACCATCTGGGTCATCGGCTCCTACCACAACATCTTCCGCGTCGGCGCGACGATGCAGGATCTCGGCTTCTGGATCCTCAACGATGTCGTCTGGCGCAAGACCAACCCGATGCCGAATTTCCGCGGCCGCCGTTTCCAGAACGCCCATGAGACGATGATCTGGGCCTCGCGCGACCAGAAGGGCAAGAACTACACCTTCAACTACGATGCGCTGAAGGCGTCGAACGACGACGTCCAGATGCGCTCGGACTGGCTGTTCCCGATCTGCACCGGCGGCGAGCGCCTGAAGGACGAGGACGGCAACAAGCTGCATCCGACACAGAAGCCGGAAGCGCTGCTGGCCCGCATCATGATGGCCTCGACCAAGCCGGGTGACGTGGTCCTCGACCCGTTCTTCGGCTCGGGCACGACGGGTGCCGTTGCCAAGCGTCTCGGCCGCCATTTTGTCGGTATCGAACGCGAACAGGCCTACATCGACGCCGCCAATGAGCGCATCGCATCGGTGCGTCCGCTCGATGGCCCGGCACTCACGGTATTGACCGGCAAGCGCGCCGAACCGCGGGTCGCCTTCGGCAGCCTGCTCGACATGGGGCTGCTGGCACCAGGGGCGACACTGTATGATGCGAAGAAGCGCTGGGCTGCAAAGGTCCGCGCCGACGGCACGCTGGCGATCGGCGACACCGCCGGTTCGATCCACCGCGTTGGCGCTACCGTGCAGGGCCTGGACGCCTGCAACGGCTGGACCTTCTGGCACTACGAGCGTGCCGGCGGCCTGACCCAGATCGACGAACTGCGCCGCATCGTCCGCGTCGGCATGGAAAAGGCGGGCGCCTGAAGGATCAGCCGTCCCGCCGGACTGTCCGGCGCGACGGCACAGGCTTCATCGATAACCCGTTCTGGACCTTCAGAGCCCGTTTCGAGCCTGCGATAGAGATCGAATTCCGGCAGCCAATCAAGCCAGTCCGGATTCGTCGATCGGCCGGTTTCCAGTCACCGTCCGATCCCGAGACGCTCGAGGTCCGCCTCGAGCGTTTTCGCATTCGTGAACAGCACCGCCTGCCAGCCGGCCTCGATGGCGGCGTTCACGTTCTTCTGGCTGTCGTCGATGAATAGCGCAGCCTTCGGGTCGAGACCGAAGGAGGCGACGTGGAGGTCGTAGATGCGGCGGTCAGGCTTGATCAGGCCTACATCGCCGGAAACGGTGACGCCGCGCGGCCGTTCGAGGAACGGGAAGCGTCCGCGTGCCTCGCGGAAGGTGTCCGAGGCCCAGTTGGTCAGCATGGTGACGTCGTGGCCGGCATCGACCAGCCCCTCCATCAAGGCGACGGAGTCGTCATAGGCATGCGGCACCATTTCGTGCCAATGCTGGCGGAAGGCGCGGATTTTGTTTTCGTGCTCGGGGAATTCAGCGACCAGCAGCGCCTCGGCTTCCTGCCAGGTGCGGCCGCGATCCTGCTCGATGTTCCATTCGCTGGTGCAGACAGTGTCGAAAAACCAGCGCCGTTCGACCGGATCGGGAATGATGCGGCTGAACGGGATGTCCGGGTCGTAATGGATCAGCACCTTGCCGATGTCGTAGACGATGTGGCGGATTTCGCTCATGATTTCGCTAACGTCCTCGTTTCGTTGCGCCCGGTATGGCAGCTTCGATGACTTTTTTCATGACGCTTGGCAAGGCTTCGCCGGCGAGGTCAGCGGGGAGCGACCAGAAGTGGCCGTCGGGCGCCTTGTCTATCGTGACGTCGGCGCGAAACACGTCCAGATCGAGCGCGAAATGGGTGAAAACGTGGGTGATCGTACCCGCGCGCGCCCAATTCGCGGCAAAGGGCGCGCTGTCGGGTCCGGTCGCGCCATCGACACGGGAGGTCCAGTCGGTCGTCGGCACTTCCGTCATGCCGCCGAGCAGGCCCTTGCCGGGCCGCTTGCGCAACAGCACCGCGCCATCGCCCCTGACCACCACGAACGCCGCGCCGCGCCGTTGCGGTCGTTCCGCCTTGGCCGGCTTGACGGGATAGAGTTCGGGGTCGCCTGAGACGACCGCGCTGCAATCGCCGCGTAGCGGGCACAGCATGCAGCGCGGGCGCCGCGGCGTGCAGATCGTGGCGCCGAGATCCATCATCGCCTGGGCGAAATCACCGGGTCTGGCCGCGGCAAGCATGCGCTCGACATGCGCGCGGATTTCGACCTTTGCCTGGGGCAGGGGCGTTGCGATGGAAAACAGCCGCGTGACGACGCGCTCGACATTGCCGTCGACGACGGCTGCCGGTCGGTTGAAGGCGATGGAGGCGATCGCAGCCGCCGTATAGGGGCCGATGCCGGGCAAGTCGCGCAGGCCGCCTTCGCTGTCCGGAAACAGCCCGCCCGGCAGGTGCGCCACCGTTTCCGCGCAGGCCTTGAGGTTCCTGGCGCGAGAGTAGTAGCCGAGCCCTGCCCATGCCTTCATCACGTCCTCGGCCTCGGCGCTCGCGAGCGATTGAACGGTGGGCCACTTCTCTAGGAAGGCGCGGAAATAAGGCTTCACCGCCTCGACGGTGGTCTGCTGCAGCATGATCTCCGACAGCCAGACGCGGTACGGATCCGGGCGGATGCCTCGCTTCAGTTCGGCGGGCGGCGTGCGCCACGGCAACTCGCGATGGTGGACGTCGTACCATTCGAGCAGCAGGTCAGCGATCCTGCCGTCCACTTCGGTCATGTGCTTGCGGCTATCGGTGCGGAATGCCATTGATGGTCTGGACTGCCTTCGGCGTTGCGTGTCGACAGGGGTATTCTGGAGAACGACATGGCAGGGAAACGGTGGACGGGCAATCCCGTCCCGGTCAGCGATCTGGCAAGTGCGATTCTCGATCCGGTCCTGCGCAAGCGCACCGGCATCTCGGTCGGGCTCGTGCAGTCATGGGAAGAGATCGTTGGGCCGCGCCTTGCCCACAACACCCGGCCGGAAAAGATCCAGTGGCCCCGGCGCATGCACGAGGACGATCCGTTCGAGCCGGCGGTGCTGATCGTTGCCTGCTCGGGGCCGGCAGCGCTCCATCTCCAGCATGAGACCGGCGAGATTATCGGCCGGGTCAATTCCTATCTCGGCTTCAACGCCATCGGCCGCATCCGCATCGTCCAGAAACCGGTGTCGGGGGCGGCAACCAGGCCGCGGCCGCGCCTGCGCAAGCTCACCGACGCTGAACAGGGCAAGGTGGCGGGCGCGGTGCGCTTCATCGAGGACGAGGGCCTGAAGGCAGCGCTCGAGAAGCTTGGCACCAACATATTGGGCAGTCGCAAGTAGAATTGACCGTCTTTCTCGCGCATTCGTGATCGGAAGTGCGGCAAATCGCGATTGGTTTGGGGACAGCCATGCCTTAATTCGCGCCAACTCTCGCTTTCACGTAACCGCACATTGCAAAATCCAACCATCGTCAGGTGATTCGTATGCTTCGTTCGATTTCTCGCAGGACCGCACTTACCGGGCTCGCAGCCGTTTCGGCAGCGGCGCTGCTTTCAGCTTGCAGCGATTCCGGCGAGCAGGCCAACGCGGCAACGCCCAAGCCTGCCGAACCGGCAACGCCGGCGGCCACGCCGGCTGCTCCGGCCACCCCGGTCCAGGCGGTGAAGGCGCCCGAAGCGCAGGGCACCGTCGACATGGCCAAGCTGCTCGAGGCAGGCAGCCTGCCCGACATGGTTCTGGGCAAAGCGGACGCCCCGGTCACCATCGTTGAATACGCCTCCATGACCTGCCCGCATTGCGCGCGGTTCCACGAAGACACGTTGCCGACGATCAAGACCAAATACATCGACACCGGCAAGGTGCGGCTGATCTACCGCGAGTTCCCCTTCGACCCGCTGGCCGAGGCAGGCTTCATGCTTGCGCGCTGCTCGAAGGATAATTACTTCCCGATGGTCGACGTGCTGTTCAAGCAGCAGTCGAACTGGGCGGCATCGCAGACCCCGAAGGACGCGCTGCTGCAGATTTCCAAGCTCGCCGGCTTTTCACAGGAGTCGTTCGAGGCCTGCTTGACTGACCAGAAGCTTCTGGACGATATCAGGGCGGTGCGCGCCCGTGGCGAGAAGGATTTCAAGGTCGACTCCACGCCGACCTTCTTCATCAACGGGAATGTCTACAAAGGGGCGATGTCCATTGAGGAAATGTCGGCGGTTATCGACGGCATGCTCTGACAGGTTCGTAGCGCCGAAGCCACGCAGCTTCGGCGCACCCTTGCGTGCGGATTGGCGCGAATGAAGTTTTCGCGCCTCCGCCTTCTCGGTTTCAAGTCCTTCGTCGAGCCGGGCGAGTTCGTCATTGAACGCGGCCTCACCGGTATCGTCGGGCCGAATGGCTGCGGCAAATCCAATCTGGTCGAAGCGTTGCGCTGGGTGATGGGCGAAAGCTCGTACAAGAATATGCGCGCTTCCGGCATGGACGATGTCATCTTCTCTGGCTCCGGCACCAGGCCGGCGCGCAACACCGCCGAAGTGACGCTGTTCCTCGACAACAGCGATCGTACCGCTCCGCCTTCCTTCAATGACGCCGACGAGTTGCAGGTGTCGCGCCGCATCGAGCGCGAGGCAGGCTCCGTCTATCGCATCAACGGCAAGGAAGCGCGTGCCAAGGACGTGCAGCTTCTGTTCGCCGACCAGTCGACCGGTGCCCGGTCGCCGTCGATGGTGGGGCAGGGGCGCATCGGCGAACTGATCCAGGCAAAGCCGCAGGCGCGCCGCGCATTGCTGGAAGAAGCGGCCGGCATTTCCGGCTTGCACACGCGCCGGCACGAGGCGGAGCTGCGCCTGCGCGCCGCCGAGCAGAACCTCGAACGCCTAGACGACGTCGTCGGCGAGCTCGAAAGCCAGATCGAGAGCCTGAAGCGCCAGGCGCGCCAGGCCTCGCGCTTCAAGAACCTGTCCGCTGACATCCGCAAGGCGGAAGCCACGTTGCTGCATCTGCGCTGGACGCTGGCCAAGACGCAGGAAGGCGAAGCCCAGTCGGCATTGGCGACGGCGACGGCACTGGTCGGCGACCGGGCGGCGGCCCAGATGGCGGCGGCGAGGGACCAGGCGGTCGGCGCACACAAATTGCCTGAGATGCGTGATGCCGCTGCTGCGGCTGCTGCGACCTTCCAACGGCTCTCCATTGCCCGTTCACAGCTCGAGGAAGAGGCCGGGCGCATCAATTCACGCCAGAGCGAACTCGACCGCCGGCTGCAGCAGCTCGACGCGGACATTGCCCGCGAGCAGCGCATGATCGGCGACAATGCGGCGATCCTGTCGCGCCTCGACGCCGAGGAGAAGTCTCTCAACGACGAGAATGCCGGTGCGACCGATCGGGAAACCAGCACCCGCGCGGCCTTCGAAGAGGCGAGGGCGACGCTGGCGCTGACCGAGGCCGAACTGGGCCGGGTGACTGCCGAGCGCGCCGACGCCGCTGCCGGGCGCACCCAGGCCGAGCGCGCCATGCGCGATGCCGCCGAACGCCGCGACCGCTTTGCCCGCCAGCTCGCCGAACTCGACCGCGAGGCGAGCGAGATTGGCGCCCGCATCTCTGCGCTCGCCGATCCGGCGGAAAAGCAGATGCTTGCGGAAGCAGCACAGGAAGCTCTCGAGGAGGCAGAATACGCCGCCACCGAGGCAGAACGTGCCGTCACCGAGGCACGTCAGGCAGAAGCTTCGTCGCGTTTGCCGCTGCAGGAGGTGAAGGCCGAACTGGCGCGCATCGAGACTGAGGCACGCACGCTGGCCAAGATCATCAACGCTGCCTCGGGCGATCTTTTCCCGGCGGTGCTGGAGCAGATCGGCGTCGAACGCGGGTTCGAGACGGCGCTGGGCGCCGCCCTTGGCGACGATCTCGAAGCCGCGCTCGACCGTGCTGCACCCGTGCATTGGGGCGATGCCGAACCGGCGCCGGGCGATCCGAAGCTGCCCGATGGCGTGCGCAGCCTTGCCGAAGTTGTCCGCGCGCCGCGCCAACTGGCGCGACGCCTCGCACAGGTCGGCGTGGTCGATGCCGCCGAGGGCGCAAAGCTGCAGCGGCTGCTGATGCCCGGCCAGCGCCTGGTGAGCCGCGAAGGCGCGCTGTGGCGTTGGGATGGACTGACCGCCAGCGCGGATGCCCCGACTGCGGCAGCACAACGGCTTGCCCAGAAGAACCGGCTTGCCGAACTCGATGCCGAGGCCGTCGAGGCAACGCTTGCCGTGCGTAAGGCCGAAGAAGCGCTGGCACGTGCCGAAAACGCGGTACGCGAAAGCACCGAAGCCGAGCGGCAGGCCCGGCAGGCCTGGCGCGAAGCCCAGCACCAGGTGGGGGCGGCCCGCGATGCGCTGGCCCAGGCCGAAAAGGCTGCGGGCGAATTGACCAGCCGCCGTGCCGCGCTCGACGAGGCCCGGGCGCGGGTCGCCGATGCGCATGAAGAGGCGCAGGAGACCTATATCGAGGCGGAGGACCTGCTCGGCTCGGCACCAGACCTCGCCGACCTGCAGATGCGCCTCGAACAGCTTTCAGGCGCGGTTGCGCGGGATCGCTCTGCGGTGGCCGACGCACGCGCCGTGCATGACGGGCTCAGCCGCGAGGCCGAGGCCAGGGCGCGCCGGCTTGCGGCGATCGCCACCGAGCGCCAGAGCTGGGTGCTGCGTGCCGAAAGCGCTGCCGAGCAGATCGAGGCGCTCGCCGAGCGGCGCGAGGAAGCGGCTGCGGAGCGCGAAACGCTGGCCGAAGCGCCAGACGAACTCGACGCGCGCCGTAGGGCGCTGATGTCGGAACTCAGCCGTGCCGAGGTCTTGCGCAAGGAAGTCTCGGATCGCCTCCAGGAGGCCGAGACCAGACAGGCTGTTCTCGACAAGGCGGCGACCGCCGCGATCCAGGGACTTGCCGAGGCCCGGGAGGCCCGCGCGCGCGCCGAGGAGCGCCTGACCGCAGCCGACGAACGCCGCCGCGAGGTCGAGGCGCGCATCCAGGAAGTGCTTGCGACACCGCCCCACCTGGTTCTTCGCCATACGGGTCTCGAAGCCGACAGCCCGATGCCGGATCCGGTTGAAGTCGAGCGCACGCTGGAGCGCCTCAAGATCGAGCGTGAGCGGCTCGGTGCGGTCAACCTGCGCGCCGAGGAAGAGCAAAAGGAGCTGTCCGAACGGCTCGAGGCGATCGTCTCCGAGCGCGAGGACATCATCGAGGCCATCCGCAAGCTGCGCCAGGGTATCCAGGGGCTGAACCGGGAAGGGCGCGAGCGCCTGCTGGCCGCTTTCGACCTCGTCAACGGCCACTTCAAGCGCCTGTTCACCCACCTGTTCGGCGGCGGCACGGCGGAGCTTCAGCTCATCGAGTCCGAGGATCCGCTCGAAGCCGGTCTCGAAATCCTTGCCCGCCCGCCCGGCAAGAAGCCGCAGACGATGACGCTGTTGTCCGGCGGCGAGCAGGCGCTGACGGCCATGGCTCTGATCTTTGCGGTGTTCCTGACCAATCCGGCGCCGATCTGCGTCCTCGACGAGGTGGACGCGCCGCTCGACGACCACAATGTCGAGCGTTTCTGCAACCTGATGGACGAGATGGCGGCGTCGACCGAGACACGTTTCGTCGTCATCACTCACAACCCGATCACCATGGCGCGGATGAACCGGCTGTTTGGCGTCACCATGGCCGAGCAGGGCGTCAGCCAACTGGTCTCGGTCGACCTGCAGGCCGCCGAGTCCTTGCGCGAAGCGAGCTGATCAGCGGTTCGCGGCCTTCCGCGCGCATCGATCCACCCCAGCAAGTGAGGAATTGCTTCGGCATCGGTGGCGCGTGTCTATTGCGCTGCGGCCTGATCGAGCAAATACGCAATCGCCACGTTGCGTTCATCCTCGTGGAGTATGTCCATGTCGAAGAGCTTCATGCTGCGCAGCCCTTCGATGACGAGGAACGCCACGATCAGCTTGGCCGTATCGGGATTTTCGGCCTTGAGCCGGTCGAGCAGATGGCGTTTGAAATCCCTGACCGGGTTGAGGAAATCGGGGTCTTCGGCAAGTGCGGCGAGGACGCCAGCTGCAGATGGCTGCTTTTGGCTGCACTCCTGGGCGGACAGCTCGATGTAGGCAGCGAGGCTATTGGCCTCATCGCCGGTCGATTTGGCGGAGAGGGCGTCTTCGAAGGTCTTGAGATAATCCTGGACCAGCGCCTGCATCAGCTTGGCCTTGGTCGGGAAGTTGTATAGGAGCCCGCCTTTCGACACCCCGGCGCGCTGGGCCACGGCATCGAGCGACAGGTTGCCCGGCCCGACAATGTCGGCAAGTTCGGCGGCTGCTGCGAGAATTTTGTCGCGAGAGCTAGGTCTGTGGCCCGACATGGGTGATGTCTCCGTGAAACTTCACATTATCGCCGATTGACAATACCGTCCAGACGGTACAGTAAGCGCTCCACACTTGGGTTTTTCTATAAACAGGTTCAATGTGCATCGCGGCCCGCCCGGATGCCGATTCCTTACCGATTGGGGATCTCCTTTGATCAAGCGTCTCATCATCGCTCTCGTTCTGCTCGTTCTCGTCTGCGGCGGCATCGTTGGATTCAACGTCTTCCGCGACAACGCGATCCAGCAATTCTTCGCCAACATGCCGGTTGCGTCGGTGACCGTGGCCACCGCCAAGGTCGAGCCCGCTCCATGGACGCCGGGCATCGAAACCATCGGAACGGTCAACGCCTCCCAGGGTGTCGATCTGACCGTCGAACAGGCCGGCATCATCAAGGATATCAAGTTCTCGGCCAACCAGCACGTCAATCAGGGCGACGTGCTGATCCAGCTCGACGACACTGTGCAGCAGGCGGACCTGGCGGCAGCCAAGACCCAGGCGGCGCTCGACCAGCAGTCGCTCGACCGCGCCATCCAGCTGCAGCGTCGCGGCGTCGGCTCCGAAGTCGCCCTCGATGCTGCGAGGGCAGCGGCCTCGACATCGGCATCGCAGGTGCAGAAGCTGCAGGCAGTGGTCGACCAGAAGCAGCTGCGCGCGCCGTTTTCCGGCACCATCGGCATTCCGAAGGTGGATGACGGCCAGTATCTGGCGCCCGGCACGATCGTCGCCACGCTCCAGGATCTCGAAACGATGCGCGCCGATTTCTCCGTTCCCGAGCAGCAGCTTGGCCTGTTGAAGATCGGCCAGCCGGTTGGCTTCGGCATCGCCGCCGACGACATGCCGTTCAAGGGCTCGGTGGTTGGCATCGATCCCAAGGTCGATCCTCAGAGCCGCCTGGTCTCGGTCCGCGCCAAGATCACCAATCCGGAAGGCAATCTGAGCCCCGGCCAGTTCGTGCGCGTTCGCGTCGAGCTGCCCGAGGAGGACGGCGTGCTGGCGGTGCCGCAGACCGCGCTGACCACCAGCCTCTATGGCGACTATGTCTATGTCGTTCGCCCGGCTGAGGCCAAGGCTGCGGCCGCAGGCGCTGCGGCTCCCGCCGCTGCAGCTGCCGCACCCGCCCAGCCAGCCGCGGCTGAGCCGGCTCTTGCCGTCAAGCAGGTGTTCGTCAAGGTTGGTCGTCGCTCCGAAGGCCGCGTCGAGATCATCGAAGGCGTTTCGGCGGGCGACGAACTGGTCATCGCCGGACAGAACAGGCTGACCAATGGCACGCCGGTGAAGATCGACAACACCGTTTCGCCCACCACTTCGGCCAACGCGCAGGCAACCGCGAAATGAGTTTTTCCGACATCTTCATTCGCCGCCCCGTCCTGTCGACGGTGGTTGCCCTCATGATCCTGCTCCTGGGTTTCCAGGGGCTTTTCAACCTTTCGGTCCGGCAGTACCCGGAGGTCGAGGAGACGGTGATCACCATCACCACCGTCTATCCCGGCGCCAGTGCCGACCTCATCCAGGGCTTCATCACCGCGCCGATCTCGGCTGCGGTGGCGACCACCGAAAACATCGACTACGTGACGTCGCAGAGCCGTCCGTCGACCAGCATCGTGACGGTGCAGATGGAGCTCGGCTCCAATCCGGATACGGCGCTGACGGAGGTCATGTCCAAGGTCCAGCAGGTGCGCGGCCAGTTGCCGAGCGACGCCAAGGATCCGACCATCGTCAAGGGCACTGGCATGCAGTTCGCCATCATGTATCTGGCGATGCAGAACCCGAACATGAGCTCGGAAGAGCTGACCGAATACATCGAGCGCGTCATCCGTCCGCGCATGTCGACCATCGAGGGCGTCGCCGAAGTCCAGGTCCTGGGCGCCGCAAACTATTCGATGCGCGTCTGGGTAGATCCGGTGAAGCTCGCCGCGCGCGGGCTGACCGCCGCCGAAGTGTTGCAGGCCATCAACGCCTCCAACTTCCTGTCGGCGCCGGGCAAGACCAAGAACGAATACGTCGCCTACTCGATCACCATGAAGTCGACGCTGCAGACACCCGAGTCGTTTGCAGAACTGCCGCTCAAGTCGGCGAACGGCAATGTCGTCCGGCTGCGCGATGTCGCGCATGTCGAGCTCGCTGCCGAAAGCACCGACACGGTCGTCAATTTCAACGGCGAGCCGGGCACCTTCATCGGTATCTTCCCGACGCCTTCGGCCAACCCGCTGAACACCGCAGCAGCCGTCATCGACGAACTGCCGGCCATCAGCGCCAGCCTGCCCGAAGGCATGACCATCACCATGGTCTATGATTCGACCGAGACCATCAGCGCCTCGATCGAAGAGGTGTTCAAGACCATCGCCGAAGCCGTCGCCATCGTCATCGTCGTCATCCTGCTGTTCCTCGGCTCGTTCCGTTCGGTGCTGATGCCGGTGGTGACCATTCCGCTGTCGCTGATCGGTGTCTGCTTCATCCTTCTGATGATGGGCTATTCGATCAACCTCCTGTCGCTCCTGGCCATGGTGCTGGCGATCGGACTGGTCGTCGACGATGCCATCGTGGTGGTCGAGAATATCCATCGCCACATGGAAGAGGGCATGACGCCGATGCAGGCGGCGTTCAAGGGCATGCGCGAGATCTTCGCGCCGGTGGTCGCCATGACCATCACGCTCGCCGCCGTCTTTGCCCCGCTCGCCTTCACGGGCGGTCTCACCGGTTCGCTGTTCCGCGAATTCGCGCTGACGCTCGCAGGTGCAGTCGTCATCTCCGGCTTCATCGCGGTGACCATCACCCCCATGATGTCGGCGCGCCTGCTGAAGGCCGGCAACCACAGCCGCTTCGCGCAGTTCGTCGACCGCACCTTCGAACGCGTCGCCAATCGCTACGAGCGGCTGGTCGCCGGCTCGCTCAAGTACCGGCCGGTGACGCTGCTGATCGTCATCGCACTGGTTTCGGTGACGGGCTTCATGTTCTTCAAGACGTCGAGCGAACTGGCGCCTGAAGAGGATTCAGGTGCGCTGTTCTCGCTGATCACCGCACCTCGCTATGCGACGACGGAGTACACCAGCCTCTACGCCGACCAGATCCGCGACCTGACCAAGGACCTGCCGGAGCTCAAGGCCAACTTCTCCATCGTTGGCATGGGCGGCGAGACCAATTCGGGCTTCTCGGTCTGGGCGTTCAAGGACTGGGCCGACCGCGACCGGTCGCAGGCCGAGCTGCAGGCCGATATCCAGGGCCGGCTGTCCAAGGTCAGCGGCGTCCAGGCGCTGGTCTTCGCACCACCGTCGCTGCCGGGCGCCGGCGGCGGCCTGCCGATCTCGATGGTCATCCAGTCGACCGGCGATCCGAGCCAGGTCTACGAGGTGGCCGAGCAGATCAAGGAAAAGGCGCAGGCCTCCGGACGCTTCATCGTCGTGCAGAACTCGCTGTCCTTCGACGCACCGCAGGTTACCGTGACCATCGACCGCGATCGTGCCGCAGCGCTCAACCTGTCCGTCAGCGATGTCGGCTCGACGCTGAGCCTTCTCGTCGGCGGCGGCGCCATCGCCGAGTTCGACCGCGATTCCAACAGCTACGACATCATCATGCAGGTGCCGGAGGAATACCGGAACAATCCGGAGAAGCTCGGCGAGTTCTTCGTCCGCAGCGTCAACGGCCAAATGGTGCCGCTGTCGGCCGTCGTGACGATCAAGACCAATTCGTCGCCGGCCTCGATCGAGCAGTTCAACCAGCTCAATTCGGCGACGATCTCGGCACTGCCGGTGCCCGGTGTGACCACCGGCGACGGCCTGAAGACGATCGAGGATATCGCGCGGCCGTTGCTGCCGGGCGGCTTCTTTGTCGACTACTCCGGCCAGTCGCGCCTGGAAAGCGAGCAGGGCAGTACGATCCTGATCGCCTTCGCACTTGCCATCGTCGTGATCTACCTGGTGCTGGCGGCGCAGTTCGAAAGCTTCCGCGACCCGTTCATCATCATGATGTCGGTGCCGTTGTCGATCTTCGGCGCCATCGTGCCGCTCAATCTCGGGCTCGGTACGCTCAACATCTACACCCAGGTCGGCCTGATCACGCTGATAGGCCTGATCACCAAGCACGGCATCCTGCTGGTCGAATTCGCCAACCAGCAGCGCGAGGAGCATGGTTTGTCGCGTAGCGAGGCGATCATCGCCTCGGCCAAGGTTCGCCTGCGGCCGATCCTGATGACCACGGCTGCGATGGCGCTCGGCGTCGTACCTCTGATCACCGCCTCGGGTGCGGGTGCTGCTGCGCGCTACTCGATGGGCCTGGTGATCTTCTCGGGTGTCATCGTCGGCACGGTGTTCACGCTGTTCGTGGTGCCGATGTTCTACACCTTCATCTCGCGCAAGGACCTGGCCGCTCACGCCGAGGTGCCGGATGCCAAGCAGATGGCCGAACCGGCTCATCACTGAGGTGATGGATAAGAAATGAGAAAGGCCCCGGAGCGATCCGGGGCCTTTTCTTATGGGCCATCGCCATACACGGCGCGGACCAGGTCAACGCGCCCGCCATGCGGGTTCTGCTGTGGGGTGCCGCGCGGGCGGAGGCAAACCGGTTACGACACGAAACTGGCGGAAGGCGGTGCGGGCGGTGTCACGGAGGTTGTCTTCACCAGGCTTCGGATCATCTGTCTCGACGGCGGGTCATGACAGACAAACAGCGGATGGGCAGTTGGGCCAATTCGTCGACACCATGTTGGATTGTCGCGTCGAAGAACAGGCTATCCCCGGGCGTCATCCGATAGGTGTCAGCCCCGTGACGATATACGATTTCGCCTTGCAGCAGGTAAAGGAAGACCGTGCCCTGATGGCCGGCTGCCGGAAAGACGTCCGTCTCGCAGGTGAGGGAGATCAGCTGGGGCTCGACGACAAGTCCATCGGCGTTGCGGTCTGTATGGCCGAGAGGCTCGCATTGCTGTCTGGCAGCGCTGCTGTTCGGAGCAACCTCGCTACCGGCTTTGACGAAGACGGCAGTACGTTCAGATTCGAAGCGGCTCACCAGCCAGGTAATGGGTACGGCCAAGCCGCGCGATATCGCCTGCAACGTTGTCAGAGAAGGCGAAATGTCCCCGTTCTCGATCTTGGAGAGCATTCCAACCGACAGTTTCGTGGCTGCGGCCAGGTCGGTCACCTTCATGCCGTGCCTGGTTCGAAAGGCGCGGACCTCCCGACCGATTGCGGTATGCAACAGTGGTTCCCTGGCTCGCTTCACTTTGGGATCTGGATCGATGGTTGGGGTTGCGTGAAGCGGGTGATCCGTCATGTGAGCGGATCACCCGATCCCGAGATCAATATCCTCCGCGTCGTGCCGGCATCACCAACGTCTTGGTCAGAGCGTAGTGAAGGATCGCTGCCACGAGACAGGCAGGAACGGACGCGCTGATCCAGACGAATGGACCATGCGCGGCAAGCGACTGGGGATCGAACAACGCGTAGTAGACGATGCCCCCGCCTGCCAGAGCCAGGAACGAAGCCGGATTGATGCCGCGCCAGAAGGCGTAGTCGGAATCGGCACCGTCGTTGAAGACGTCGCACTGCTTGATCCGGCCTCTGCGCAGGACCAGGTAGTCCATCGCCGTCACGCCGGAGAGCGGTGCAAATCCGAGTGCGGTCCAGGCGAGGAACTTGAAGAAGTTGTCGTAGATCTGGCCCGGGAAGAAGGCGATGACGATCACCGGAACAAACAATGCGCCGGTCAGCAAGCCCCAGGGCAGGGCTTCGAAGTAGCGTCCGCCTGCCTGCCGCATCGCCAGGCACATGCCGTAGAAGATGCTGACGATGGCGGTGATGTTTGCCAGTCCGACGAACAGCAGCGCGGTCACGCCGACAAAGGCTCCGCCCAGCGGGATCATCCAGGCAGTCGGGTCATGCGATCCCAGGCTCAGGGCGGCAAACAAGCCGACCAGTTCACCGAGAACGGCGGCCGCGAAGATACCGATGAGATTGGGCCACAGCGCGGCGCGCGGCGTGCGGGTGAAGCGCGAAATGTTGCCCAGTACCGGCCACCATCCGAAGCCGGCGGCAAGATTGAACTCGACGGCGATCATGAAATTGAGCCGGCGGTCGTCGAATGGCGCGAGCGGAGCGGCGTTTGCGATGTCGCTCCAGCTCTTATGACTGAAAATGAGGAACAGGATGCCGAAGCAGAGGATGAGCTTGCCCGGCCCGACGAAGCGGTTGAGCCATTTGACGGCAGTTGGCCCTTTCCAGAGCAGAAGCCATGAGATGGTGATCGCCAGGATGGCAAGGAACGTCACGCCGAGATCGTTTTCGCCGATTTGCGTGCCGCCGACCTGGTTCATGACGCCACTGATCGCTCGCCCGAACATGATCGACAGGATTGCCGACCAGCCGACGCCGTAGATGGCAAGGAAAAATCCGACCAGGATCAGGATGCCGACAGGCCCGAAGACGCTGCGCATCAGCGTGAATTGCTCGATACCGAACTTCCCGGTCGAGATGCAGACGCTGACGGCCATGATCGAAACGCCGATGACGTTGCCGATGATGATGGCGTAGATGCCGTCGCGGGCTCCGACGACAAGGGCCGTGCTGCCGCCGAGCAGGAACGCCCATGTGGCGATGGCAAGGCCGATATTGATCCAGGAATGATCTAGGAAGCCGAGTTCCCGCTCTTCCTTGAGCACGGGGAGCGTGCCGAAGGCAGCACTCGCGCCGGTGAATTTTGGTGCGGCGGCCATCAGTTGCCTCCGCTCCACATGGCGAGCGCGACAATCAAGATGGCTGCCGTCGTGGCGAACCAGATTCCGAGATCCCGGCCCGATATATCCGCACGCGCTGGATCCCCGTAACTCGGATCCGCAACGATGTTCAGTCGCCGGTTTAGTTCCCGACGCATTTCATTGTCTGGATTTTCTGAAGCGATAGTCATTTCATCCTCCTCCAAAGATTAAATGAACACCTATCCGGGCGTTGATTGTCCTCCAAAGTCCCGGTTCGGCATCGTCTTGTTGTCCTGGCAGTCCGGAATCGCCGCGGCACCCATGCGAGCGAGGGCGCGCCCGATCGATCTGTTCGTTTGAGGCTGGGTGGCGTGCAAGCGGGGTTCTCCTGTCTGATCGACCCCCAAGGTTCCGTCGGATGCGCGGCGCGCCTCTCACCGTGTTTGAGGCCGCCACCCATCACGCTGTTACGTTGCGGCAGTTTGATTGTTGTGTCAAACAATTTTCCTGACAGGCATGTAAAAACATTAGGGAATTTGCATGTATATGAGCGAAAACAATGTGCCGTCGACCACACTCAGGCGAGCCGACGAAATACAGGAATCAAAATCAACAATGCAATTAAATTAGATATTTCAGTGCGTTAATCGTTGTCGGCAGGTGCTTGTGTTTCTCCCGATGAGGTTGCTGATGACCGCGTATGGCACGAACCAATTTCTCGCGAAGTCGCCAAGGGAGTTCAAAATGCGTGTTGACAGCGGTGTCAAAGCTACGTAGCGTCAAGCTCGAAAGTGCAGTCGAGTACCCAGTGCCCTCGACATCTGAAGCGGCAGCCTGGCCGTACTTCAGGTGCTGAACCGACGCAGTCGCGTCGCGCTTCTCCGGCAATGCTCAAAGTCAGGAAGTCATCGATGGAATCCGCCGCTCTCATTCACCTTGAAGATCGCGTGAAATCGGTCAAACGGGCCAAAAATCGCCTCTACCGCAATCCTGGGGTTCGGGCGGAGTCGTTGTTGGAAGCGGCGCTCGAATGCTTTGCCGAAGAAGATTTTGAGAGTGTAACAATTCCGCTTATTGCCAAGAAGCTTGGCGTCGCTCATTCGCTTATCTATTATTACTTCAAGAACAAAGACTCGCTCTACCAGTCCTCCGTGCTTCACGCGCTTGATCGACTGATGACCAACTATGGCGAGGTGGTCGCGCGGCATGAGAGCCCGACCGCGTTGCTGAGCGCCTATCTGGACCTCAATGTCGAGATGTCGGAGACGCTGCGCAGCCTCGTGCGCATCATGTTCGTCAATGCCGGAGGCGCCAAGGACGCAGGCCCCAAGTTCATCGATAGCTTCGTCGAGGACTTCTACGAGTCCGAAAAGAGGGTTCTCGCCGATTGCATCCGCAAGGGCGTCGAGGTGGGCATGTTTGCCTGCCCGGACCCCGATGAGATGGCGGCATTCATCTCGCGCAACATCGACGGCATCTACTTCGGCAGTTTCATGCCGCATGGCGCGCCGATCCCCGCAGCGATGCGGTACCTCAAGGAGGTGGTCTGGGGACTGCTGCACTATGCCGGCGATCCTTCAGCCAAAAGCCCTTCCACAACCAAGAGCGGGAGATAGCCATGTGCCAGGTATGCGGCTGCGGGCCTGAGAACATTCGTATTGATGGCAAGAGCGGTGGGGATGGCCACGAGCACCTGCATGCCCATCACCATCATGGCGATCATCATCATCACCATGATGGGCACCATCACCACGACCACGATGACGGACATCATCACCGCGGCGCCCACGGTCACGTTCATGGCGACGACGGCATGCATGAGCACCAGCATTCCGTTGCTGGTGGCGCCGGCGGTGATCTGCATTTCGGCAAGGATGCCGCCAAGACCCATGTTCCGGGCATGAGCCAGAAGCGGCTGGTGCAGATCGAGCAGGAGATCCTGGCCAAGAACGGCATGTTTGCCGACGGCGTCCGCGACGAACTGTGCGGGCATGGCGTGCTTGCGCTCAACCTGATCGCCAGCCCCGGGGCGGGCAAGACCACTTTGCTGGTCGAGACCTTGCAGCGGTTGAAGGGCACCTTCCCGACCTGGGTGATCGAGGGCGATCAGGAGACGACCAACGATGCCGATCGCATTCGTGCGACGGACACCCAGGCGGTGCAGATCAATACCGGCAAGGGCTGCCACTTGGACGCAGACATGATCAAGCGTGCGCTTGAATCGCTCTCGCTGCAGCAGGGCGGCGTCCTGTTCATCGAAAACGTCGGCAACCTTGCCTGCCCGGCCGGCTTCGACCTTGGCGAAGCCCACAAGGTGGTCATTCTGTCTGTCACCGAAGGCGACGACAAGCCGGTCAAATATCCCGAGGCGTTCGCCGCGGCCGACCTTCTGGTCATCTCGAAGTCGGACCTGGCACCCTACTGCGATTTCGACATCGAGGCCTGCGTTGCCCGTGCCCGCGAAGTCAACCCGGCGATCGAAAGCATCGTCGTGTCGGCGCGCGATGGCACCGGGATGACGGAATGGCTGAAGTGGATCGTCCGGGCCCGCCAGCAGCAGCTGCAGGACCTCGCGCGAGACCTGCAGGCGCGGGTGGAGTCCATCCGCAACACGCTCCACGCCTGAGGTGGCGCCATGCACGAACTCACCATCGCCTCAAGCCTGATCGACCTCGCCAGCGATCACGCCGCGCGCAACGGCCGCGCCCGGGTCACCGGAATGCATGTGCGTCTCGGCGTCATGTGCGGCATCGCCCGCTCGCTCTATTTCTGCTTCGGCCCGGCAACGCGCGGCACGCTCTGCGAAGGCGCCAAGCTGCACATCGAGGAAGTGCCGCTGACCATATTCTGCGAGCACTGCGCCGAGGCGCGTTCGCCGCTCTCTCTTTCCAATCTTCGCTGCACGGACTGCGGGAGGCCTTCGCGCAAGGTGCTGTCTGGGCGCGAGATGGAACTGACCCACATCGAGCTTGAGGAAGAAGCTCCACATCCGGCGTTGGCCCCGGTTGGGCAAACACTTCAGTAGTTACCTGTTGGGAGGAACAGCATGCTTGATCGAAAAGCAGACATAGCCAAGTGGCAATTCACGCCACATCAACATCGTGGCCCCGCCGAGCAGTTCGGCGAGAATGACCACATCTACTCTCCGAAGCTGCATAACGGCTCGTTCAAATCCAGGGGGCTCGCCACCTTCATGGGCGCGCCCTATTGCCCGCCGGATCGCCACAAGATCCGCGAAATGGGTGCCAAGATCTGCTTCCTGGCCGTTCCATGGGACCAGGGCCAGATCGTGCGCGCCGGCGCCTCGCAAGGCGCTTCGGGGCTGCGCGAAGCGACGACGCAGTATTTTCCCTACATGTTCGAATACGACGTCGACCTGCTGAGTTTTTTCCGTGTCGTCGACTGCGGCGACGTGCCGACGGTGCCGGGCAACAACATCAAGTCGCAGGAATACACCACCGACTACGTCACCGAGTGCCTCGAAGGCGGCGCCAAGGTGATCCTGTTCGGCGGCGATCACTCCCTGCCGATCCCCGGCGCTAAGGCGCTGTCGAAATTTACCGGCAGCGGCAAGATGGGCTACCTGCATGTCGACAGCCACCTCGACGCCGGACCCGACTGGGCCGGCAACCTGATCACCAACTGCTCGGGCACGCCGCGCGCGCTCGACCTGCCCAACTGCAACGCCAGGAACATGGCGCATATGGGCTCGCGCAACGGCCTCAATCCCAAGGACTGGTGGGACTTCTACGTCGACAACGAGATCCGTGTCGTCACCATGCCCGAGATGATCGAGCGCGGACTGGAAGTGTGCGCCAACGAGATCTTCGAACGGGTGAAGAAGGACGCAGATACGCTCTATTTCACCTGGGATACGGACTCGATCGACATGAGCTGCATGCCCGGCTCTACCTCGCCGGAATGCTATGGCCTCAAGGGGCGGGAAGCGATCCAGTTCGCGCGCATCGCCGGCCGCCACGGCTGCGACATTCTCGATGTCGTCGAGCTTTGCCCGTATTTCGACTCCAGCCAGATCAGCGCCAAGATGACGGTCAACATGATCTACCACTATCTCGGCTCGCGTGCCCAAACTCTGCGCCAGCAGGGCAAGCAACCGTAAGAATTCTCAGGGAGGAGATTAAGTCATGAACCCAGCAAAATCCTACGCCCACCTGTTCTCGCCGCTTGGCGGCGATGCCGGAGACAACTACCGCGCGCCAGGCCTGATCACGTTCCTGCGTTCGGCCCACGTGCCGCTGAATGCCGAAGCGCTCAGGGCCTGCGGTGCCAAATACGCCTTTGTCGGCGTGCCTTTCGACGAAGGCAATGTCGGCAAGCCCGGATCGGAAGACGGCCCGCGCGAGTTCCGCCTCGTTTCGCAGGAGTACTTCTCCTACTGGTTCGAATACAATGTCGATCTGCATGGCAAGGCTGTCGATTGCGGCGACGTTTCGATGCCGAAGGTCAGCCCCGAGGTGGCTCATGAGCGCATCTATCGTGCGGTCCGCGAAGTCCTGAAGTCCGGTCTCACGCCAATCATCTGCGGCGGCGACCGCTCGATTTCGATTGCGGCGGCACGCGCTCTTTCCGATCATATCGGTGCCTCCAAGAAGATGGGCTACATGCATTTCAGCGCCCAGCTCGACATGGCCGACAGCTGGGCCGGCGAGCGCAATCTCGCCCCGTGCGCCATGGCTCGCATCACCGAACTGCCCAATCTCGACATCAGGAATGTCGCGCATCTGGGCGCTCGCAATGCCATGAACCCCAAGGACCATGTCGACCTGTCGAAGGAGCGGGGTCTGCAATATGACTCGATGTTCGACCTGTTTGACGGCGGCATCTATCCGCTGGTCGAGCGCTCGATCGAGCGGGTCTGGGGCGATACCGACGCGCAGTATCTCAGCTTCAATTTCAACGTCATGGATTCGTCGGCGGCACCCGGCGTCACCTCGACGGAACCAGGCGGCATCGAGTCGCGTGAGATGATGCGCATCGCTGACATGATCGCAAAGCGCGGCAGTGTCAGCGTCATCGATCTCACCGAGCTATGCCCGATCTTCGACATCAGCGGTACGGCGGCCCGCCTGGCGGCGTGCGTCATCATGCGCCTGATGGCGTCATTGGCGGCGCAAAATGGCGACGTCATCGATGCCAGCTTGCGCCGCACCGATCTGGTCGCCGCAGAGTAAAAGACAACCATTTGGACAGGCCGGCTGCGGCCGGCCACAGGAGTTGATGGTGAACACGACAACGAACACAACAAAGGTCACGCGGTTCGCTGCAGCGGTTGCCGTTGCATATGCCGCGTCGACGATGCCGAGCTACGCGCATTTTCTACCCGAGGCCGGTGGTCTCGGCGCTGGGCTATCTCACCCGCTCTCCGGGCTTGATCACATCCTGGCCATGGCGGGGGTAGGCATCTGGGCCGGGCAGAATGCAGACAATGAGCCGGTGTTTCGCTGGCTGCCGCTCGGCTTCGTCATCGGAATGATCGCCGGCGCGGTCTTTGGCATGACCGGACTGTCGCTTCCCTTTGTCGAACTGGGTATTGCCGGCTCGGTGGTGTTGCTGGGCGCGATCGTTGCGCTGGGCAGCCGCGTGCCATTCGGCGCGGCCTTTGCGATGACGGTTGCCTTCGGCGGCCTGCACGGTTTCGCCCACGGCCAGGAATTGCCGATTGCCAGCAATGCCTTCCTCTATGGGCTGGGGTTTGTCGCTTCGACAGTTGTGCTGCATGCGCTGGGCTTCTCGCTTGCCAGCTTCGTCGCCCGCTTGTCCTGGCGCAACGCGCTCAAGGTGGGCGGTGGCGGCATCGCCGCCGCAGGCGTTGTGCTGGCAGCCGGCCTGGCCGGCTGATCGGGTCGAACCAGGCGATTGGCGGAGTCGGCGCCCAGCCGCCTCCGCCCGGCCTGAGCGTTGGAGGGCGCTCAGGCCCATCGCTTCGGCCACACGGCTGAAACCTCCGTATCCTGATCTGTCGCATTCTCTGCGAAGCGACGAACGAATGAGCTCCCTGGCGCGCGAAGCGACGCCGGCACGAAACCTGTTTGCCAAAATGACCGGAGGAACAAGATGACTTTGAGCTGGCGCTTTACCGCCCTCGGCGACCGCCATCGCGCACTGGGCTCCAATCTCGAGGATTGGAGCGGCATGGGAACTGCCTGGACCTACGACGCCGATCCGTTTGACCAGCACGTCGCGATCCGCACCAAGGCCGGGCTGATGGACGTCTCGGGATTGCGGAAGATGCACCTGATCGGGCCGCACGCAATTGCGATCCTCGAGTACATCACGACGCGCAGCGTGGCCAAGATTCAGCCGGGCCGTTCGGTCTATGCCGCGATCCTCAACGAGCGCGGCCACCTGACCGATGATTGCGTGCTCTATCGCAATGGACCCAATTCCTGGATGCTGGTCAGCGGAACCGGCACCGCGCATGAAGAGATCATCAAGCAGGCGGCCGGGCGCAATTGTGCCGTGCTGTTCGACGATGATCTTCACGATCTATCGCTGCAGGGGCCGGTGGCGGTCGATTTCCTGGCCAAGCATGTGCCCGGAATCCGCGACCTCAATTATTTCCACCACATCCACACGACGCTGTTCGGCGCCCCGGTGACGATCTCACGCACCGGTTACACCGGCGAACGTGGCTACGAGATTTTCGTGCGCGGCCAGGATGCGCGCCTTGTCTGGGATACGATCCTTTCCGAAGGCAAGGATATGGGCATCATCCCATGCTGCTTCAGCACGCTCGACCTGCTGCGCGTCGAGAGCTACCTGCTGTTTTATCCCTACGACAATTCGCAGATGTACCCGATCCCGGGCCAGCCCGTCGGCGACAGCCTGTGGGAACTCGGCCTCGATTTCACTGTTTCGCCTGGCAAGACCGGCTTCCGCGGCGCGGAAGAGCACTACCGCCAGAAGGGCAACGAGCGCTTCAAGATCTTCGGCATGCTGATCGAGGGCGACCAGATGGCCGATCTCGGCGACGAGGTCTGGGCCGACGGCAAGAAGGTCGGCGTCATCACCTGCCCGTCCTATTCGAAGCTGACCAGGCGATCGATGGCGATCGCCCGTCTCGATGTGCCTTATGCCAGGCAAGGCGTGAAGCTGGAAGTCCGCGGCAAGTCGCTGAGGGCCAACGCAGTTGCCCACACGCTGACCTTTGACGATCCGGAAAAGAAAAAGCGGACCGCAAAGGGGTAATATCCGAAGTAGCGGGGGATCGATCAGCCTGATGCCGGCAACGCTGGCAATCTCGGGCGGGTCTCCCCTGCGGACGGAGTGACGGTCCTGATACGTAATGCTGTTCAGGCGCGTTGCCTTTCTTCGGCCGGCAGGATATTTCTATGGCACCGGAAACAGTGGCGTTTCCCAAATCTCCCCAAGCAGAATCTGTCCGGCTCACGCTGATGACCGGAGTACTTTGTTTCGACCTGCTCAATAGGTGGCATAGATCGCATGGCAAATGTCGACTGGCGTATTGGCGTCTTGTTTTCCAGCAGCGGGGTCACTGCTGCGGCCGAGATGGCGGAAGCGAACGCGACACGCCTGGCAACAGAAGAGATCAACGCAGCAGGCGGCGTTCGAGGGCGACTGATCAAGCCTGTTTTTTATGACCCGGAATGTTCTGCCAAGAAGTACCAGGAACTGGCCGTTCGCCTTCTCGCCGAGGATGGCATCAAGATCATTTTCGGATGCTATATGTCATCGGCGAGAAAAGCCGTCCTTCCGGAAATAGAATCCTACCGGGGACTGCTGTTCTACCCAACTTTCTACGAGGGGTTCGAGTACTCGACACGCTGTTTCTATACGGGTTCGTCATCCAACCAGAATGCGGTCCAGCTCGCGCGGTATCTGATAGAGAATTACGGCAAGCGCTTCCTCCTGGTCGGCTCGAATTATGTGTTCCCCTATGAGTACAATCGTGTCGTCATGGATCTCGTGACGAGGGCCAACGGGACCATTCTCGACGAGATCTATGTCCCTGTCGAAGCCAACCGCAAGGATTTCGACCGGGTCATCAAGCAGATCAAGAAGCTGAAGCCGGACATCGTGGTGTCGACGGTCGTCGGCACCGGCGCGGTCATGCTCTACGAGGCCTACAAGGACGCCGGCTTCGACGCCGAAACCATGCCGATCGCCAGCCTGACGACAACCGAAGCCGAAGTTGCCGAGATGGCGCCCGAGGTTGCAGCCGGGCATCTGACTTCGGCGTCGTTCTTCGAAACTCTGGACACGCCACAGGCGCAGCGGTTTGTTTCCGCCTACAAGAAACGTTTTGGCCCCAATGCTCCTGTCACGGCAGGTGCCGAGGCCGCCTATTTCCAGGTACATCTCTACGCCAAGGCTCTGGAACTGGCCGGCACGGATGAGCCGGAGGCTTTGGCCAAACACTTGGCCGGGCTGGAATTCGATGCACCGCAAGGCCGCATACGGATTGACCCCGACAATCATCATACGGAACTCTGGTCGCGGATTGGGCGGGTCAATTCGGAAGGCAAGTTCGACGTCATCTGGCAATCCGAAACGAGAGTCAGGCCGGATCCTTACTTTGTCACCGCGTCATTTGATGATTGGATGAACAAGCCACATCAACTGAAACGCAAAGCATAGCGGATCGTTTTCGGTGCCAACCAGGATACTCCAGGACCTGAAAGGCTTGCGCGTTCAAGTCATCCATCCGCCAGATCCGGAGGGATTGGCGTTGGTCGAGCACCTACGGCGTATTGGCTGCAGCTGTGAAACAACGTGGCCGCTGCCCGATGCGATAAGCCCGACCGCGGTGGTGGTCCTGGTCTCGATCGAGCAGGAGAACCGGGAAAAGATCCTGCGCCTGTTTCGCCCGGTGCAGCCGTCCGACCCCGCCCTGGTGGCGGTGGTCACTTACGAAGACCCAAGTACACTTCAGGTGGTCCTGGAGTGCGGTGCGCTGGCAGTCATCGAGCGGCCGATCCGCCCATTTGGTTTGCTGACCAATCTGACGATCGCGCGCGCTCTTTGGCTCGAACGGCAGAATGCGGGCAAGCGAATCCGCAAGCTCGAGCGAAAGCTGGCCGGAAACAACCGGATCCTGCGGGCCAAGAGTATTCTGATGGAAACACAAGGGCTTACCGAGCATGACGCCTACGAAAACATTCGTCGGCAGGCGATGGCAAAGCGCGTTCCGATGGACGATCTGGCGAGTGCGATCATCAACGCACATGAGCTATTGACCTTCAAAGAGATGCGTGACTAGAATGAAAAATAATTGACGCCGGGTGAAGCCTGAGCGTCGATACGGTGCGGGACAAGGTCGTCAGCACCGACAGGCTGTGTAGCCCGCAAAACTCCTGAACGGAGTTGGCGGGTTTTTTTGTTTTCGGCTGTTCCCGACAGGGCTGTTGGCAGCCGTTGGTCCAGATTGCAGCGATTACCGACGCTCATTGGCTAGCGCGTGCGAACGCGTGCGCGGCATTGCTTTGGCCAAATTTCGGCTGTCCAAAAAGGGGAGGGCATCTGCGTTTTGATCGTAACGTCAAATAATAAAAACGAAGAAGCTAAGTACACTCCTCCAAAGTTTGAGTGAAATTGTTAAATGTATTTTTGCAGAAAAAGGAGAGCGAAAAAGGATACTGAATAAAAGTTTATGATCACATCGTTCTAGTACACGTTCTGCACGGCCGCGAATGGGGCGGCTTCCTAAAAATGAATCGCACATAGAGGCGAACAGGAGGAACAATGAAGAACCAAGATCGACGTACGTTTCTTAAAGCATCGGGTCTTGCGGCTGTCGGACTGGCAGCTCCGGCAATCCTGCGACTCGGGGGCAAAGCCTGGGCGGCAAATGAGATTCCTGTCGGCATCATGTATTCGCTGACGGGCACCACGGCGATCGTCGAGAAATCGATGAACCAGTGCGCCCAGATGGCGATTGCCGAAATCAACGCCAGGGGTGGCGTTCTTGGCCGCCAGCTGCGTGCAATCATCGAAGACCCTGCATCCGAGCCGCGCATATACAGCGAAAAGGCGCGCAAGCTCACGATCGAGGACCAGGTTCCGGTGATCTTCGGCTGTTACACCACAGCCAGCCGCAAGGCTGTGCTGCCGGTGGTGGAGCGGCGCAAGGGACTGCTGGTCTGGCCGACCTGGTACGAGGGCGAGGAGTGTTCCAAAAACGTGCTCTACGCCGGCTCGGCAGTGCCCAACCAGCAGCTGGAAAATTCCCTGCCGTGGCTGAAAAAGAGCCTCGGCAAGAACAAGGTCTTCATCGTCGGCTCCGACTATGCCTTTCCCCGCGGGATGGCAAAGACCTCGAAGACGATCTGCGAAAGAATCGGCATGGAGGTTGTCGGCGACGAGTACCTCCCGCTCGGGCATACCGAATGGGCGTCGATGGTATCAAAGATCGGCTCGAGCGGCGCAGACGTCATCTTCTCCAACGTCGTGGGCGACTCCATCGTTGCCTTCTACCGGGAACTGCGCAACCAGGGCTACGATTTCGACAAGCTCCCCTTGTGTTCTTCGACGACAACCGAAGTCGAGATCAAGGCGATGGGTCCTGAATACGCGCTGGGAAGCTACGTTTCGCTACCCTATTTCCAGACCGTCGACACGCCGCAGAACAAGGTTTTCGTCGAGGCATTCAAGGCCTATGCCGGAGCTGACGCTGTGACCCACGCGGCGATGGAGGCGGTGTATATCGGCGTCAACATGTGGGCAATGGCAGCAGAAAAGGCCGGCGATCTCGCGCCGGAGGCCATTGTTGCCAGTGTTGGTGGCCTGTCCTTCGACGCGCCGCAGGGCAAGGTCACGGTCGATCCCGACAACCTGCACAGCTACCTGACGCCGCGCATCGGCAAGACCCGTGCCGACGGCCTGCTCGACGTTGTCGATCAGTACGCCGAGCCGCTTGTGCCGCTGCCTTACTCGAGCGTCGGCGAGACGGCAGAGAAGCGGGTCTGCGCGACAAGCGGGGCGACGCTCTAGTCCCCGATCAGCCAGCTTTGCCGGCGCGGATGCTCGCGCCGGCACGATCCCTCGACAGACGCGGATGAAAGCGGCATGGAAACATTTGTCATTGGCTTGAGTATCGCATCGATACTTTTCATGGTCGCCCTTGGCCTGGCGATTATCTACGGCACCATGAACGTCATCAATCTGGCCCATGGCGAGATGGTGATGATCGGGGCCTACACCACGGTCCTGGCGACCAAGCACCTTGGCTTCAACATCTATCTCTGCCTGCCGCTGGCGTTTCTGGTGACGGCGACCTTTGGGCTGATCATCGAGCGAACTGTCGTTCGCAGGCTCTACGGGCGGCTGCTCGATACCTTGCTGGCGACATGGGGCATCGCGCTCATACTGCAGCAGCTCATCCGCATTCACTTTGGGCTCGGGCTCTTCGGCATCGAGATCGACGGCCTCGGCTCGGACCTTCAGAACGTCCCGGTTCCCGCGGAACTGCAGCAGGCCATACGTGTTTTCGGCGCCAACATACCGGTCTATCGGGCCTTCGTGTTCGTGGCCGCCCTGGCACTGGGCGCCATCAGTTGGTTGCTGATCTTCAAGACGCGTTTCGGCAGCCAGCTTCGGGCCGTTTCGGTTGCCAGGAATACAGCGGCCGCCTGCGGTATCAACGACAAGCGCGTCAATATGCTGGCGTTTGCCTATGGCTCCGGACTTGCGGGCATTGCGGGCGTGCTGGTGTCGGGTTTCAAGACCGTGTCACCCGACATGGGAACGCCTTATGTCGTCGACGCCTTTCTCGTTGTCGTCGCCGGCGGCGTTGGCCATCTGCTCGGCACCATGGCCTCGGCAGGCATTCTCGGCGAAGTCCAGAGCTTCGTCGCCACCTGGGCAAACGACGTCTACGGGCGAACGGTCCTGTTCACCGTCGTGATCCTTATTCTCCTCTTCAAGCCTCAGGGCCTCTTCGTCACCAAGAGCCGCTGAGCTTGGCTGCAACATGGACGAGCGCATGACATACCGCACCGCTTCCATAGTCGCATACGTAGTGTTCTTCGCCGTTGTGCTTGCGCTTCCGCTCGTGCTCAACAGCTTCTGGACCAACCGCGTCGCGATCTACCTTGTCTATTCGATCTGCGCGATCGGCATCAGCATGTCGTGGGGTTATGCCGGCATCCTCAGCCTCGGCCAGGGACTTTTTTTCGGCATGGGCTCTTACATGCTGGCGATGTCGCTGACCCTGGCCGTGCCGGAAAACAATCCGGTACCGCAACTCATGCTTCTCAACATGGAGCCGGATGCTGTCCGCGATCTGTGTTGCGTCACCACCGGATCGTTCCTGTGGATTCCGTTTCGATCCATCACGGTCGGCATGATTGCTGGGATCGTCGTGCCGTGCATTTTGGCTGCCGCGATCGGCTACGTCATGTTCAAGCGACGGACGACCGGCGTCTACGTCAGCATCATCACGCTGGCCTTCGCCTTGATCGGGCAGTTGCTGATCATCAACAACCAGCCGCTCACCGGCGGCTTCAACGGCCTCGCCAACCTTGCGCTGCTGAATATTGGCGGCTTTGAATTCGACCCTTATGGCCCGAGTGCCTACTACACCGTCGCGCTCACGCTCCTCGCGGTGATCCTCCTGGCACGCTACATGCTGTCAGGGCGGATAGGTCAGATACTCAAGGCCATTCGCGAGGACGAAGCGCGTGCCCGCTACCTCGGCTACGACGTCGAGAACTACAAGCTCTTCATCTTCTGCGTTTCGGCCGGTGTCGCCGGCCTGGCGGGAATGCTGTTCACCCTGACTTCCGAGTTCGCCACGCCGTCACTGATGGCGACGTCATTGAGCATCTCGATGGTGATCTGGGCTGCGACAGGTGGCCGTGCATCGCTGCTCGGTGCTTGTATTGGCGCTCTGATCGTCAATTTCGTCGGCTCCCTGGCCAGCGAAAGCGCGACCTTTCAGCCGGTCTGGCCGATCATATTGGGTCTGCTTTTTGTCTTCGTCGTCCTGTTCATGCCGAACGGGATTGCCGGGATATTCAAGGCTTTGGTCGACCGCTCCGGCAAGGCCGAGCGCTTCGCCGAAGCCGAACTGTCCGCAAGGGAGGCATGATCGATGAATGCCCTTCACAGGCCATCTCAAGCTGCGGCACTGGCATCGGCTGCGCCCATTCTGCGGACGCAGAATCTGACGGTGCGATTCGACGAATTTCCGGCGGTACGCGACGTTGATTTGTCGATCGCCGACGGTGAGCTCAGGGTGATCATCGGCGCCAATGGTGCCGGCAAGTCGACCTTGCTCGACCTCCTGTGCGGCAAGACGCTGCCCTCCGAGGGCGAGATCTGGTTGCATGACCGCAACATCACCGGCATCGGGGAGGCCGCCATTGCCCGCAGCGGCGTTGGCCGCAAGTTCCAGACGCCAACGGTTTTCAAGGACATGACCGTGCTGGAAAACCTGCAGGTTGCCAGCAACCGCAGGGTCGGTGTTTTCCAGAACCTGTTCGACCGGGTGAAGCCCAGGCCAAGCGACAGGGAGATTGCCGTCGCAGAAAGGACCGGCTTGCTCGGTTCGATGAAGCGCAAGGCATCGGAACTGTCGCACGGCCAACTGCAATGGCTCGAACTGGCAATGGTCCTGAGCCAGGACCCCAAGATCATCCTCCTCGACGAGCCCGCTGCAGGGATGACCTCTGCCGAAACCGACAAGACAGCCGAGTTGCTGCTCGACCTTGCAGGCCAACACACCGTGCTGGTCATCGAGCACGACATGGCATTCGTCCGCCGCATCTGCCGGACCATTACCGTGATGCACCAGGGATCAGTGCTTGCCGAGGGAACCGCGGAGGAGATCGAACGCAACCCCGCAGTGATCGAGGCGTATCTTGGATCGGCGACGCTCAGCCATGCTTAAATTCAAAGACCTCAACGTGTTCTACGGAACCAGCCACATCATCCACGATCTCAACCTTGAAATTCGCAAGGGCGAGGTCTTCTGCATCATGGGGCGCAACGGCGTGGGCAAGACGACCCTGTTGCGCAGCCTGCTCGGCATCACCGTGCAGACCAAGGGCGCGATCGAGTTCGAAGGCACCGAGATCAGCCGGGACCTTACTTATGAACGTGCGCGGCGCGGCATCGGTTATGTGCCCCAGGGACGTGAAATCGTGCCAGGGCTCAGCGTGCTCGACAATATCCTGCTTGGCTGCAACGCGCGGACGGATCGCCAGATGTCGGTCCCTCCTTTGGTCTGGACCCTGTTTCCCTTCTTGAAAGATCATCTGAACCGACGTGGCACCAACCTTTCCGGCGGCCAGCAGCAGCAACTGGCGATTGCCCGGGCACTCGCTACGGATCCAAGCATTCTTGTCCTCGATGAACCGACTGAGGGCATCCAGCCGAACATCGTCGAGCACATCGAAAAAGCGATTATTTCGCTCAACCGCGATCATGGGCTGACCATCATCCTCGTGGAGCAGAAGATACGCTTTGCGCGCACTGCTGCGCATCGATTTGCCATCCTCGAAAAGGGACAAGTCGCTGCAGCTGGCGAAACCGCCGACCTCAGCAACGAGCTGATCCACAAGCATATGAGCCTTTAGAGCCGCCGTGGCTTTTTTGGCAGTCGGGATATCCAATGACACCGACGAATGGTCTAGAGCAGAGAGGATTTTGAGATGCTGCGAGTTGAAAGTGTTCTAGGCAGCCGAAGCGATCCGGCCTTGCACGAGGCCATCCACCATCTCGAACATCACCATGCGGTCGAGTTCGTGACGGTCGCGGCCGGCGATCTCGACCGGCGGCGGCTGATGGCGCGGACGGACAAGGGCGAAGAGGTGGCGATCACCCTGCCGCGCGACCAGAAGCTGCACGACGGTGCTGTCCTAGTGCTCGACGATCACCGCGCGGTGATCGTCAGGGCCGGCGAGCAGCGCTGGCTGAGGATCACGCCGCACTCGGCCAGCGATGCGCTGGAACTCGGCTATCACGCCGGCAATCTCCACTGGCGGGTGCGCTTCGACGGCGAGGATCTTCTGGTGGCGCAGGATGGGCCGGCCTCGGCCTATGCCGCGCGCATCGAAGCCCTGGTCTCGGGCGGTCGGGTCAAGCTGACGGAGGAGGCCGAATGAGCCTTTCGGCAACAAATCTGCTCGTCGCCCTGCAGCATGCCGACGGGCAATTCCCGTCAGGCGGCTTTGCCTTTTCGCAAGGGCTCGAGGCATCGTCGTCGCTGGCCGACCGGTTGGGTGCATTCGATTTCGCCGATTTCGTAGACACCCAGATCCGCCACCGCTGGGCCGACGCGGACCGTGTCGCGCTGGTGCGGGCGTTTCGGCTTGCCGGCGATCTCGACGCACTTGCCGAACTGGACCGCGAGGTCGAGGCCTCGACCTTCGTCGAGGGGCTGCGGTCGGGCTCGCGCCGCAACGGCACGGCCCTCCTGACCACCCACGGGCGCCTGGGAACCAAGGGAGCAACTGCCTATCGCGGAATGGTCCGTAATGGCAGCGCCTGCGGCCACCTCGCCGTCGTCCAGGGCCTTGTGTGGCAGGCGCTCGGCCTCGACGAGGCGACGGCCGTTGCGATCGGCGGCTACCAGATGGTCGCCTCGCTGGCGACGGCTGCGGTGCGGCTAGGCCTGATCGGGGCCATCGACGCCCAGGCTTCGATGGCCCGGGCGCTGCCCGCGATCGAAGCCGCGGGCAGCAGGCCGGTCGCCGATGGCGAGGCGTTGCGTTCGTTCACGCCGCTTTGCGAGATCGCGGTCGCCATGCACGGCGTGTCCGGCCAGCGCCTGTTTTCGAATTGATGAGGAGCGCACGCCATGTTGCTGACCCCGACCGAACTTGAACGCCTGACCATCTACACGGCGGCCGAACTTGCGCGCAAACGACGGGCCAAGGGGTTGTTGCTCAACTATCCCGAAGCGGTCGCGCTCATTTCCGACGAGATCCTCGAAGGCGCCAGGGAAGGGCGCTCGGTCGCCGAGATGATGTCGATCGGCTCCGCTATCCTGACCCAGGCTGATGTCATGCCCGGCGTGGCGGCGATGCTGCCGATGCTGCAGATCGAGGCGACGTTCCGCGACGGCACCAAGCTGGTCACCGTGCATGAGCCGCTACGACCGGCCGCCGGTGCCGTTGCCGACGACCTCGAGCCAGGCGCGATCATCACCGAAGAGGGCGAGATCGAGCTGAACGCCGGGCGCCGCAAGCTCACTCTGAAGGTGGTCAACACTGGCGACCGTCCGGTGCAGATCGGCAGCCATTACCATTTGTTCGAGGTCAACAAGGCGCTCGACTTCGACCGCGCGGCTGCCTTCGGCATGCGCCTGGACATTGCCGCCGGCACGGCGGTGCGTTTCGAGCCGGGGCAGGAAAAGGACGTGCCGCTCACCACTTTCGGCGGGCAGCAACAGCTCTCCGGCCTCAACGGGCTGTCGAACGGCTCGGCCGACGATGCGGCGGTGAAGGCCGCTGCCCTTGATAACGCCCGCGCCCGCGGCTTCCGCGGCGCCTGAGGGGAGGAACGACCATGGCGACACTGTCACGCCGCGACTATGCGGCAATGTATGGCCCGACTACCGGCGACGGCTTCCGTCTCGGCGACACCTCGCTCGTCGCTGTCGTCGAGAAGGACTATGCCGTCTATGGCGACGAATGCCTGCATGGCGGCGGCAAGACCTTGCGTGACGGAGCCGGCCTTGCCGCCGGCGTCACCAGTGCCGAGGGCGCGCTCGACTTCCTGTTGTGCAACGTCACCGTGATCGATGCCGTGGTCGGCATCGTCAAGGGCGATCTCGGCATCCGGGACGGCAAGATCGTCGGCATCGGCAAGGCCGGCAATCCGGCAATCATGGACGGTGTCGACCCGCGACTGATCGTGTCGGCGGCAACCACGGTGCGAGACTGCGAGGGCCTGATCGCCACCGCCGGCGCGCTCGACGTACACGTGCATTTCGACAGCGCTCAATTGTGCGATCATGCCATTGCCTCGGGCATCACCACCATGCTCGGCGGTTCGCTCGGGCCGATCACCGTCGGCATCGATTGCGGCGGACCGTTCAATGTCGGCAAGATGCTGCAGGCGGCGGAAGAGTGGCCGATCAATTTTGGCTTCCTCGGCCGCGGCAATTCGCACAAGCCGGCCTCTCTGGTCGAGCAGATCGAGACCGGTTGCCTTGGCCTCAAGCTCCATGAGGACTGGGGCACCATGCCGGCGTCGATCGACACCTGCCTGACAGTGGCCGACCAGCTCGATTTCCCGGTCCAGATCCACACCGATACGCTGAACGAATCCGGCTTCCTCGAAGATACGCTCGCCGCCATCAACGGCCGCACCATCCACATGTACCACACCGAAGGTGCCGGCGGTGGCCACGCGCCGGACATCATCAGTGTCGCCGGCGTGCCGTGGTGCCTGCCGTCCTCGACCAACCCGACCAACCCCTACACCGTCAACACCTTCGACGAACACCTCGACATGACGATGGTGTGCCATCACCTCAACCCGGCGATCCCCGAGGATGTCGCCTTTGCCGAAAGCCGCATCCGCGCCCAGACCATCGCTGCCGAGGATATCCTGCACGATATCGGCGCGATCTCGATGCTCGGCTCCGACAGCCAGGGCATGGGCCGCATCAACGAGGTGATCTGCCGCACTTGGCAACTTGCCGACAAGATGAAGAAGCAGCGTGGCCGCCTGCCTGAGGAGGCGACGCGCTTTGGCGACAACGAACGCATCAAGCGCTACGTCGCCAAATACACCATCAATGCGGCCCGCACCTTCGGCATCGCCGAGCACGTCGGTTCGCTCGAAGACGGCAAGATGGCCGACATCGTGATCTGGCGGCCTGCCTTCTTCGGCATCAAGCCGGAGCTGGTGATCAAGGGCGGTTTCATCGCCTGGGGTGCCATGGGCGACAGCGCCGCGTCGCTGATGACCTGCGAGCCGCTGTTGCTGCGCCCGCAATGGGGCGCCTTCGGACGCGCCAAGCAGGCGCTCTCGGCCTGCTTCGTCAATCCGCTTGCCATCGACCGGGGCCTTGCCGCGACGCTCGACCTGAAGAAGGCGCTGCTGCCGTCGCGCGGCAATCGCGGCCTCACGAAGAAGGACATGCTGCGCAACGATGCCTGTCCCAACATTCGCGTCGATCCGCAGACCTTCGATGTCTTTGTCGACGGCGAACTCGCCACCTGCGAGCCGGCGCATGAGCTGCCGCTGACCCAACGCTATATGCTGAGGTAATATCATGGACGCCAGGACTTCTTCCGCCACATCGTCAGCCTCGCGCGTGGGGGCTGCCCGCATCGGCATCGGCGGGCCCGTAGGTTCGGGCAAGACGGCACTGATCGAACGGCTGATCCCGGCCTTTGCCGCGCGCGGCGTGTCGTTGGCGATCGTCACCAACGATCTGGTGACGGCCGAGGATGCCGAACGCATCCGCCGCTCGGGCCTGATCGACCCGGCTCGCGTCGCAGCCGTCGAGGCGGGCGCCTGCCCGCACACCGTCATCCGCGAGGATCCGACGCTCAACATCGCCGCCGCCGACGATCTGGAAGTGCTGTTTCCCGATGTCGAGCTGATCCTCATCGAGAGCGGCGGCGACAATCTCGCCTCGACCTTCTCGCTCGATCTTGTCGACTGGTGGATGTTCGTCATCGACGTTGCCGGCGGCGACGACATTCCGCGCAAGAAGGGTCCCGGCGTCCTCAAATGCGACCTGCTGGTGGTCAACAAGACCGATCTCGCCCCCTATGTCGGCGTCGATCTCGAGGCGATGGCAGCGCAAGCCGCAACCGCGCGGGCTGGCCGGCCGATGGCGCTCACCAATTGCCGCAGCAATAACGGGATCGACGCGATCGCCGACCGCATCGTTTCGGACGTGTTGTTCAGATGACGAGCCATTGGCCCCAACCGCCTGCTACCTACGCTCTGGTACAGCCGCGCCAGGCCGAGGCACGCTGTGGCCGTTTCGAGCTCGCCTTCTCCCGTCATGGCGCGCGCACCCATCTGGGCCGCCAGTTCGTTTGCTACCCGTTCCACATGACACGGCCGTTCGTGCTCGATAGAGCCATTCCCTCGCTGCTGACGGTCTATCAGCAGTCTTCCTCGGGCGGACTTTATCGTGACGACAGGCTGACGAGCCGCTACGAACTCGGTGCCGGTGCGGCAGCCCATATCACCACCCAGGCGGCAACTGTCGTTCATGACTGCCATGGCCAGCCGGCGCACCAGGTGACCGAGATTGCCCTGGAAGAGAATGCCTTCCTGGCCGTGACGCCCGATCCGCTGGTGCTGTTTCCCGGTGCATCCAGTTCAAGCAGCATCCGGGCCCGGCTCGCGCCCGGCGCCGTGCTGTTATTGTCCGATGCCTTTACCTGCCACGATCCGGAGGGGCGCTTGCGTTCCTTCGACCGGCTTGGCTCCGATGTCTCGATCCGCGACGCGGCAGGCCGGCTGCTCGTGCGCGACAATCTTGAGGTCAGCGGCGCAGATATCGCAGGGTCGGCTTCGCCCATCGGCGGCTGGAAGGTCGTGTCCAACTTCATGCTGTTGGGCGATCCCACCCGGCTTCCGGCAGCCGAAGCACTTGTTGCGCTGAACCATATGGCCTCGGCGATCGTAGGGGTGAGCGCACTTGCCAATGGGGCCGGCTTTGGCCTGCGCTGCCTGGCGGCCGATGCGATCGCTGCCCGCAGCATCGGCGAAAGCCTTTTCGAGCTCGCCGTGGCCGCGGCCTTCGGTATCCAGCCAGTGCCACGACGCAAATGACAACCGCACTCACATCGCAACCGTGAAGGAAAGCCGATCATGAACACCAAGTCTCTCGCCAGGTCCGCCGCGCTGGCCGCCTTCGCCCTGGCGCCAAGCCTCGCCAACGCTCATACCGGTCTCGGTCATGTCGATGGTTTCGCCCACGGCTTTGCCCACCCGCTGGGCGGGCTCGACCACGTCCTTGCCATGGTCATGGTCGGCCTGTTCGCGTCCCAACTTGGCGGCCGGGCCCGCTGGCTGGTGCCGGCGAGTTTCGTTGCGGTGATGGTGCTGGGTGGGGTGCTTGGCCTTGCCGGCATCGCCGTGCCCTTCGTCGAGCTCGGCATCGGCCTGTCCATCGTCGTTCTCGGCGGCGTTGTCGCCTTCAACCTGCGCGCCGGCGTAGCTGCCGCCATGGCGCTGGTCGGTTTCTTTGCGGTCTTCCACGGTTATGCCCACGGCGCCGAGATGCCGGAGAGCGCCAGCGGCCTGGTCTATGGCCTGGGCTTTGTGCTTGCGACCGCAACGCTGCATGCGGCGGGCCTCGGCTTCGGCTTGCTGCTCGATGGCAAGGGCGGGGCGAGGGGCGCGCTGCTTGTCCGTTCGCTCGGCGCAGTGGCGGCTGTCGCTGGTGTCGGCGTGGTGACCGGTCTCGTCTGAGAAGCCATCTGCCGCTGCGCAAGCGCAGCACAACGCGTATGCCCGACAGGAGGTGCCAGGATGAGTATTTCAGTCCCCCTACATCAGGCCCGCCCTGTCGGGTTCCCCCGGGTCGGAGCTGGTGCCGGCAGGAAAGCCGTATCGCTGCCGTTGCAGCAGGACCCGCACGCTGTTCGCGCGCCTGGGGAGAATGAACTGCAGGCGGCGATCGGCCGGGAGGTGCGGGCCTGCCGCAAACGCCACGGCATGACCGCCACCGAGCTCGCCAGCGCCGCAAGCATCTCGGTCGGCATGATGTCGAAGATCGAAAACGGCGTCATCTCGGCGTCGCTGACCACGCTGCAGGCCCTGTCCCAGGCACTCGGCGTGCCGATGACCGCGCTGCTCAGGAGCTTCGAGGAAGAGCGCAGCGCCGTGTTCGTCAAGGCGGGGGCAGGCGTCGGGGTCGAGCGGCGCGGCACGCGGGCGGGCCATCAATACAACCTCCTCGGCTATATCGGGTCCGGCTCCAGCGCAGTGTCGGTCGAGCCCTACCTGATCACCCTGGCCAGCGACACCGACACCTTCCCGCTGTTCCAGCACCCGGGAATGGAGTTCCTCTACCTGCTCGAAGGCGAGATCACCTACCGGCACGGCGCGAACCTCTACCATATGGCTCCCGGCGACAGCCTTTTCTTCGAAGCCGACACCCCGCACGGCCCCGAACAGCTGACCCGGTTGCCGATCCGCTTCCTGTCGATCATTTCTTATCCGCAGGGCGGAGAGGATTGATCGGGGTCTTGGTTGGCGAATACGAGAGCTTGTCAACCGAACTGCAGGCGCCTACCCGCGCTCTGGTAAGGCCCGTCATTCAGCGGCATTGCCTGCGAGGACCACCATCGTAAGGCTGGTAGGAGTTGTCTTCGGATCGATATGAACGATACCTGCTGAAGCAGGACTCTGCATGATCTGCGCTGACGTAATCAGCCTCCTCGTTTACGTAGGCCAGTTCGACTCGCCCTGCCGATGGCCGGTATGTGGTTTCCTCGTAACCGTACCCGTCCGTTGAATCGTTGCCCGCACCGGAATATGGCGAGACGCATTCGCGCCGCCCGCCACTGTAGGCAGTGTAGCTGTTGTCGTCGGCGCGATAAGAACGGTATCGCTCCGAACACCACTCCAAATGGGCTGCAATCGTCTCGGCCTGTAGACCGTCCTGAGATTGGTTGCTGGCCTCGATCGAGGGGGACGCTCCTTCCATATTCGCGACGTCGGCCACAACGCTGGTCGCGTCGACCTGGGTTGGGGCTTTGGCGGGCAATTGTTGCAAGGCAGGCCGGGCTGCCAGGCGATCAAATGCTTGCGCTGCTGGATTCACCTTCACAGGGTGGTCGGTCCAAACGCCGTTTGTGTCCGTGGCCAGGGCGAGTTGTCGTTCCGGCTCGGCCGTGAAGAACGCAGTGGCAGCAATCAGCCCACTCAAGAACATGACCAGCGCCAAACCAAGGCCGCTCACGGCTATCAGCAGGGGTCTCATATCGCGCTCCTGTGGATCTCTCCTGGCACAAATGCGCGACGTCCATGGTGGTTCCGTCGGAATAGATTCGCCGCCAAGACGGAAGGAGGCGGCACCGGTCGCAGTGGAGGGCGGGCAACGGCCCGACCGGGAGCATCTCAACTGGGTCGGGTGCGACGGGGGCGACGTCCTCGGCCCTTGCCGGAGCCGGTCCAGCGACGTCGGAGCTAGTTGTCGATCGAGCCTGCATATCGCGTGGCGCGACCGTTGATTTCGGCGCCTTCAGCAGTGCTGGGCCGCCTCTCAAATAATATCGGCTCCCCGGTGCACTGCGCGATATCCAAGACACAACTCAAGATGTCCTCGAACGCCACGTTCTCGTGCGGGTTCCGGTTTTGGATCTCCTCCGCGATCGCAACGACATTGATAGGTCTCGCGGATCTGGCGGCTGCGACGGCCGCCGATATCTTGTTTCTCAGGTCCTGGGACAGTGCGCGCATCTGGGTGTCTCCTTGATACCGCATCATCGCTCCAGAACGAGGTTTTAGCAACAAAATATTCAAATTAAATAACAAAATCATATAGTTAGTCAAATAATGCAAGTGCTTGGAGAGGCCATAATTAGGCTTGGCCGCCGAATGAAAATGCGACAGCGGTTTAGACCATGACAGTCTTGACTAGGTTTGGGATAAGCTACATATTTTAGCCACTTACTCATTCAGCACATTTATGCCGAAAAAGGTGGTGTCGATGCCTGAGCTTGAGAGAGGCGAACGCCTGCAGATAATGCTCAATGCCGATGAACTGGCGGCTGTCGAGGATTTCCGTTTCCAAAGCAGGATGCCGAGCCGGGCTTCCGCAGTTCGCGAGTTGCTGCGTCGAGGATTGGCAGCGGAAGGTTTCCTGGAAGCGGGCGTGGGGGCGAAGTCGCAAGATTTCGGCGTTCTCAATCCCGATGGAAGCGGCGATCCAGGTTCCGCCTGAAAACGCCCGTAGGTCCTGTCAGGAGGGTCCAACCCAGCGGCAGGGGCGCGCCAGATTGGCGGTGTCGGGTGAAACAGGAAGGCCAAGCTAGACCAGCTGCGAGTTCGTGCAGCAGCTGCCGCATGACACGAGCATTCGGCGAAATCTCATGCGCCCAGGGTCAGTCGTCCGTCGTCCTCGCCGAGAATACTTCTCGGAATCTCGTTTCCACTGCGACAGGGTCTGCCGGCGGGGCAGCCGCAGGCCTTTAAAGCGTCGCTAGCCGGGCATTCGATATGGTCATTCCGTAGGCTCGGCGTAGCGCCAGCTTCTCTTCCAGAACGGCGATGACAGTTGCGGCAAAATCCGCCTTGTACATTGCGGATAGCCTTGTCAGCCCTCCGGGCGTGAAGACATTGATCTCAAGGAGTTTGTCACCGACGATGTCGAGCCCGACGAGGAACATGCCGTCGCTCACCAGCTTCGGGCGCACAATCTCGGCGAGTGCCAGCATCTTGTCCGTTACCTTGACCTTGCGCGCGGTTCCGGCGGCATGGATGTTGGACCGAACGTCACCCTTGGCTGGCACCCGGCGAAAGGCGGCGTAACTACCATCCCGCTCAAGCGGCCGGCCGTTCAGCAGGAATAAGCGCACGTCACCCGCTTTGGCCTCGGGAATGTAGGCCTGCGCGATCAGATAGCCGTCACCGCTCGCCGCCTCGAAGATCTGGTTCAGGTTGGAATCGTCGGGGGTCGCGATATGGAAGACATTCTTGCCGCCCGATCCCTGGAGCGGCTTGACGATACAGCCCTTTGGCTGATTGTCGATGAAGGCGCGGATCTCGGCAATGCTGCGCGATATCAACGTCGCCGGCCTGACCACCTCGGGGAAGGCCTGGAGGTAGAGCTTGTTTTGTGCCTGGGCTAGCCCATCCGGATCGTTGACCACCATCACCCCGCGTTCCGCGGCAAGCCTCCCGAACATGATGCCCGCATTGGCGGCCCATGGTCGGTCGGTCGCGTCGAGCGACGGGTCGTTGCGCAGGAACAATATGTCGATGTCGCTTATCGAAAAGGTCTTTTTCTCATTCTTCGCGTCCTGCAAGGCAATGTGCAGCTTTTCGGCGGTCTTGTAGGGAGTGGCCGGCAGGACCACGCCATTGACAGCCAGGCTGTCATCCGGCCGTAGAATGAAGTCGCCTGGCTCTAGATAGACAACCGAATGTCCGCGCTGAACTGCTGTCAGCGCAAGCGTGGTCGTCGTGTAGCCGGCAGTTTCTTTCTCGACGGAATTGACGAAGAGGGCAATGCGCATCGGGGCTCCAGTCATGTTGCAATCATGTCGATCGGATCCATCCCGGCCATCGCCTTCTTGAGGCGCGGCTTTGCCACCTCGGATGACAGGAACGCAGGTTCGAGCCGCGGCGCCCGCAGCAGACCGCGCGCGCTCAACTCCTCGATGACGCCGAAATGGGCGGCGGAGATCTTGCCGATCCAGAACGGCGTCAGGCTGCCGCCGTTCCTCAGATGATCGAGCACCTGCATCACGCCGCGCAAATAGATGGCGTCTTTGGCAAAACCACCACCCCGGAAGACACGCAACACCACGTTAAAGGCGCTGCGGCGGTCGAGCCCGAGATCCTCGTGGAGGAACCGGAAGGTTTCTTCGAACGCCGCGCCACCGAGCATCGCCTGGCACGCAAGAACCCTTGCCGCGATCAGCCTCAACCGTGCCGGTGTCATGCCGCCGACGAGATATTCCGCCAATACAGCCAACCCCTCTTGCATGCCCTCATAACCGGCGAGGCCGCTGCGCAGGATGGCAAGCCCCTGCATGTCACCGTTGAAGTAGGTCAGCAGGTGAACGCCGATCTCGTGACTGAGCAGCGCCATCAGGCGCTCCGGTGCGAGCTTGGTATCGCGCGACACGAGCAGCCGGTTCCGAGAGACCAGGAGACCGGCTGGCAGGTCCGCGCGGATTTCCACCGACGCTTCGAAGTCGGGATAGGCAGTGCGGTATCGGGAGATCATGTCTCGCGCTGCTGTGGCAACGGTGTCGGCGCCGAGGCATTTCTGCCTGATCGACGGCTTGGGGGCAGGCGCCTTTTCGAGAATGCGTCGCGCCCTTGCGGCCAAGTCCGGCTCGACGCTTCCGTAGAGTGCACGCCCAAGCTCAGCGAAGCGAGGGGTTTCGCGCGCCGCCAGCATCGACAGTTGGAGGTCGAGTTCCTGCTGTTTTTCGGAGAGCAGCCCGGCAAGAAGCGGATCTTCGAGATGATCGAGCGAGACCGAGTAGAGTTTCCGCTTCTCTGCGGTGACCTCGAACTCAAGTGGCCTGTACAGCAGCGTTGGCGCCCGCTTGAATCCACCTGCCTCGAATTCCAGCCAGGCCTGCTCGGCATTGATCGGTGTGACCGCGAGCAGGAAATCGAAAGCCGAAGCAACCTTGTCTATGTCCCGGTCGGCGCGGGCGACCGCGTCAATGAAGACACGCCGCCCCAGTGAACGATGTGTTATCGGCGGATCCAACTTCGACGCCTTGAGGAAAGCGCTGACCGCCTGCAGCGCGGAATCGACCATGTTGGCCACCACAAGATCGCGCAAGGCGGGGTAGATACGCTTGCCGCCAGGCATCCGATAGATCGGCGCAAAGCGCACGGTCAGGCATGCAATGTCGCCGAGAACATCCGAAAGCCGCGGTTCTTCGCATGCGACGGGATTGAGGTCGCCGACGCGTGGGGTCCGATATTTTGCCTCTCGTTCGGAGGCAGCCGCAGTGAAGCGCTTGAGTGCAGCCTTTTCCGCCACGGTGTCGCCGCTGGCCAGCGCAATTTCGAAAGGCGGCAGGAACGGTGCATCGTGGGTGAGGTATCGGTCTTCGGCCAACTCTCCCATGTCGATGACCAGGAACGCGCCGCAGCGGCCACGCATCCTTGTCGCCACCAGCCGGGCTACTTCGCCGGCAAGGCTTGAATCGCCTGTGACCAAGTAGGAGGCGTTGGCGGAGGCGGCATCGAATGCTGCGGTGTGATCGGGTCCTATGTAGACGCAGAGAAAGGGTAGCGGCCGGTCTATGTGCAAACGGCTGCCATCGGCGAAATCATGGCGTATGGGTTTTCCCGCATTCAGCAGCGCGTCCAGGTCAGCTTCGATGTGCGCTAGCACAGATGCCGGTTCGACGAGCTTAGGCTTCATCCCATGCCTCGCAGCACCGCCTCTAGGACCGGCACTGTCGACGCAAGCATGGCGCGCAACTGGTCGATCGCGGCCTGGTCGGGCTCACCGCTCCATTCGTCCATGAAAACCTTCTTGAACTCGACCGCGATGGCGCATCCGGTGTTGGGAAAGTTGGCATGGACGAAGCGCGTTTGTTCACCCTTGCCCTGGAAAGACACATTTTCACGCACGTCGATAGGCTTGCCATTGAAGGGGTGGCTGCGCAGGGTCTCGATGAAGGCGTCGACGACCGGCGCCCAGCGCTCCCGGTCCATGGAAAACGTGCCGATGTTGATATCGGGTGCCTCTCTTTGCGATGCGGCCATTGCCTCCGGACCATCGCGCCGGTGATTGTAGCTGTGGACGTCGACAAGCACGAACCTGCCGTAGCGCTTCTCTATTTCCCCGAGCACACGCTTCAACTCGCCGTAGTAGGCATCGTGGAAGGCGCGGGCCTCCGTCACGATCTCCTCGGACGGCTGCTCTCGCCAGACTCTCAGACCCCAGGATTGTTCCGGCGCCAGATAGACCGCAGCCTCACGCGCACGGTTCAAGTCGACTTGAAAGCGCGATCGATGAACGATGATCTGGGTTGCGAAATCAGCGATGAAGCGCTCGGTAAACGGATCTTCCTCTCGCCGCCGGTCGGCGTCGGCAAGACATATGAGCGGCTGGCAAGCCCGACCCAAATCATTGCCACTATGGATAGCTGTCCCGACAACGGGAGATTCTCCCGGCTTGATGGTCCAGCCTGTCGGCGATCCGTCCGAATCTGTCGTAAGCGTGTCCATGCGATCAAAATGCGCGGAGACGGTGGACGGTTCCGGTTCCTCGCGAGCCAAAAAATGTCAGGGCCGGACCTGGCCTCACCTGATGCGCTGTTTCCCATGTCCCAGCGGTCTTCCAGAGGCGTTTTCGAGTGTCGTTGCGGCAATGTGCGGCGGCCCGGCGCTCGGAGGGTCGCTCGAGGCTGTTTGCTGGCTGCGACCACTCCGGGTAACGGCCAAACTGCTTGGCCAATTGAGGCTCAACTACTCAACGATTTTCCAGTAGGAGTCCTTGCGGAACACCTTGCCGTTGCGAAACGTGTAGAAGTCACAGCCTTGGACCTCTATTCCCGTTCCCCCGCGGGTGGTGCCGGTGAGGGTCCATTTTGAGATGCCGGTATCGGCCGCCGCATCTACAAAATGCTCTACGTTGCCGTAGTGGACATCAGGCAAGCCTTCGAAGCGTGTTGCCAGCGCGTTTCGTACATTCGGCTTGCCCTCGAAACGGGAGCCCCAACGCTTGCTTCCCCTCGGCATCTCCAAGATGCAGTCGTCGGAAAAGAACTCCATGATGCGGTCAAGATCGTGCGCGTTGAAGGCCTCAGATAGCCCCGTCAGTGTCGACCGAATGTCCATCGCCCGTCTCCGTCCAGTGAGAAAAGCCCGAGGATTTGCTCGCGTGGGTTCTGTGCCCAGGCTTTGAGCCTGTGGGTGCTGTCGGGATGCTATCCTACAACTGTCAGGGCACAATGCGAACAGCATGCCTGCTTCGGCTTCGGGGATCCCGATGCGCGCCATGTTTGGCGGGTTGACCGCTATTGGGATTGTGCAGGCCGGAGGCGATTGTCGTGGGGTTCGCTATCAAACGTGCATCGCCCGGCGCCTCAGTTTCGTGCACCTTCTCAAACGAACGTCGGAGTAAGGATTCGCAAGTATCTGATCTGCGGTTGATTCAATGGCTTGTGGATAGGATGGCTGGGGCGCCAGGATTCGAACCTGGGAATGTCGGTACCAAAAACCGATGCCTTACCGCTTGGCGACGCCCCAACAGGCCGCAGGCTTGCAATTATCGAGCCGCAGGCGAGTCAATCGACCGCCGCCTTATATTCAGTGCGCGGCAAAAGCACAATCGCGCCTTTGCCGCTTTTCCTCTGCCAAAAGTGCCTGTTATTCGCCCCACACGGCGAGCTCGTTGCCTGCCGGATCGACGAAGTGGAAGCGCCGGCCGCCCGGGAACGAGAAGATCGGCTTGATAACGGTGCCGCCGGCGTCTTCGACCGCGGCGAGCGTTTGTTCCAGCGACTCGGAATAGAGGATCGGCAGCGGCTTGGCCGCCACTTCGGCCTGGAACCCCCCGTCGAGGCCTTCGGCAAAGGCCGAATAGCCTGGGCCGTAGTCGGTGAAGGTCCAGCCGAAGGCCGCGCTGTAGAAGGATTTGACATGGTCGAGCGTGCCGCCGACCGCTGCCATTTCGATGTAGTCGAGCTTGCCGGTTTTTCTCATTGTCGTCTCCAGAGTATGTTCTTGATATGTTCTATACGAGGTGAATGGCTGCCGCAAGCTTCTGGCTACGCCGGTTCATTAATCGATTGTAGGACATCAGGTGGCGGAACTGCGCCTTGCCTTTCGCAGCGCAGCATCATATCGCTCGGCCCAGAAGCGGGCGGCGGCCACCGCCCTGTTCCACACTCAGTCGGCGAGGAGAAGGCATGACCAAGTGGGTTTACAGGTTTGGCGACGGTGCGGCGGAGGGGCGTTCGAGCGATCGCGACCTGCTCGGCGGAAAAGGGGCGAATCTCGCCGAGATGTGCAGTCTCGGCCTGCCGGTTCCGCCCGGCTTCACCATCACCACTGCCGCCTGCAATTGGTTTTATGCCAATGGCCGCAGCTATCCCGAGACACTGGAAGCAGATGTCCGCACGGCACTCGACCATGTCGGTGCGATCACCGGCCGTCGTTTCGGCGATCCCGAAAGCCTGCTGCTCGTCTCGGTGCGCTCGGGCGCCCGCGCCTCGATGCCGGGCATGATGGACACCGTGCTCAATCTTGGCCTCAACGACGTCACCGTCGAGGCGCTGGCTGTCGATGCCGGCGACGCGCGCTTTGCCTATGACAGCTATCGCCGCTTCATCACCATGTATTCCGACGTGGTGCTGGGCCTCGACCACGAGGTTTTCGAGGAGTTGCTCGAAGAGGAAAAGGCGCGTCTCGGCTACGAGCTCGACACCGAGTTCACAGCGGTCCAGTGGCAGGACGTCATTGTCCTCTACAAGGCCAAGGTCGAGGAAGAACTCGGCCGCTCCTTCCCGCAGGATCCGCATGAGCAGCTATGGGGTGCCATCGGTGCGGTGTTCCAGAGCTGGATGAACCATCGCGCCATCACCTATCGCCGCCTGCACGACATCCCCGAGAGCTGGGGCACGGCGGTCAACGTCCAGGCCATGGTGTTCGGCAACATGGGCGACACCTCGGCGACGGGCGTTGCCTTCACGCGCAACCCCTCGACCGGCGAGAAGATGCTCTATGGCGAGTTCCTGGTGAACGCGCAGGGCGAGGACGTCGTGGCCGGCATCCGCACGCCGCAGAACATCACCGAAGCCGCACGCATCGCCGCTGGTTCCGACAAGCCGTCGCTGCAGAAGCTGATGCCGGAAGCGTTCAACACTTTCGTGGCGATCTCCAATCGCCTCGAACAGCACTACCGCGACATGCAGGACCTCGAGTTCACTATCGAGCGCGGCAAGCTGTGGATGCTGCAGACCCGTTCGGGCAAGCGCACCGCCAAGGCAGCGCTCAAGATCGCCGCCGAGATGGCTGGCGAGGGGCTGATCACCAAGGATGAGGCGATCTGCAGGATCGACCCGTCGTCGCTCGACCAGTTGCTGCACCCGACCATCGACCCCAAGGCGCAGCGCGAGGTCATCGCGGTCGGCTTGCCGGCGTCGCCTGGTGCCGCCACCGGCGAGATCGTGTTCTCGTCCGACGAGGCCGAGGAACTGAAGTCGGCCGGGCGCAAGGTCATCCTCGTGCGCATCGAGACCAGCCCCGAGGACATCCACGGCATGCATGCCTCCGAAGGCATCCTGACGACGCGCGGCGGCATGACCAGCCACGCGGCGGTGGTTGCCCGCGGCATGGGCAAGCCTTGCGTCTCCGGTGCCGGTTCGCTGCGCGTCGACTATCGCGCCGGCACGCTGATGGCCATGGGCCACACCTTCCGCAAGGGCGACATCATCACCATCGACGGCTCCAGCGGCCAGGTGCTGAAGGGCTCGGTGCCGATGCTGCAGCCGGAACTGTCCGGCGACTTTGCCGCGATCATGGAATGGGCGGATGTGGCACGCCGCATGAAGGTGCGCACCAATGCCGAGACGCCGGCGGATGCGCGCATGGCGCGCTCCTTCGGCGCAGAGGGCATCGGCCTTTGCCGCACCGAGCACATGTTCTTTGACGGCGACCGCATCGTTGCCATGCGCGAGATGATCCTCGCCGACACCGAAAAGGACAGGCGCACGGCCCTTGCCAAGCTGTTGCCGATGCAGCGCTCGGACTTCATCGAGCTGTTCGAGATCATGGCCGGCCTGCCGGTGACGATCCGTCTGCTCGATCCGCCGCTGCACGAGTTCCTGCCCAAGACCGAGGAAGAAATCGCCGAAGTCGCCGGAGCGATGAACGTCTCGGCCGACAAGCTGCGCCAGCGCACCGAGGCACTGCACGAGTTCAACCCGATGCTTGGCCATCGCGGCTGCCGTCTCGCCGTTTCCTATCCCGAGATCGCCGAGATGCAGGCGCGCGCCATCTTTGAGGCGGCTGTCGAGGCCGGCAAGAAGACCGGCAGCCCTGTGGTTCCCGAGGTCATGGTGCCACTGGTCGGCCTGATGAAGGAACTCGACTACGTCAAGGCGCGCATCGATGCGGTTGCCAAGAGCGTCATGCAGGAAACTGGCGTCAACATCGATTATCTCGTCGGCACGATGATTGAGCTGCCGCGCGCCGCCATCCGCGCCCATGTCATTGCCGAGGCGGCCGAATTCTTCTCCTTCGGCACCAACGATCTGACGCAGACGACCTTCGGCATCTCGCGCGACGATGCGGCCTCGTTCCTCGAGACCTACCGCCAGAAGGGCATCATCGAGCAGGACCCGTTCGTTTCGCTGGACATCGAGGGCGTCGGCGAACTGGTGAAGATCGCAGCCGAGAAGGGCAGGGCGACCCGTCCCGAGATCAAGCTCGGCATCTGCGGCGAGCATGGCGGCGACCCGGCGTCGATCCGCTTCTGCGAAAGCGTCGGGCTGGACTATGTATCGTGCTCGCCATTCCGCGTGCCGATCGCACGGCTGGCGGCAGCGCAGGCCGCGGTGAAGGCGAAGCGCTAGGAACCGCCAACTGATTGAATCAATTCGGCTATACCCAATCGGCAAATTGGGTATAGCCGGCTGGATCAGGTGATCTCGGCAGCTCGCTGTGCGATGCGGCCTTAGGCTGCGGCGCGGAATGCCTCGACCACGCCGACATAGGCTTCAGCGAGCTTTGCCAGCGGGCTAGTGCTGCGCGATGCCGACTCGACCTTCAGCCTGCCGCCACTGACGGGAAGCGAAAGCAGCAGGAACTGGCGGCGCGCACCGTCGCCGATCGAGGCGGCCGCGACATGCCTGTCTTCGCCGTCGTCGTCGATGCGCATCTTGAAGAGCAGGATACCCCCAACAGCCTCGAGCGCGTCGTCCACGAGCTGCGTGAATTCTTCCTCCGTCACGCTGGTGGCAGCGATTTCCAGGCCTTCGGCAGGTGTTGGTTCGATCGCCTCGTCGTCCGCGTTGCCGGGTTCGGGCGCGAGGTCTTCGGGCGACAGCGCGACAGTTTCAGGTTCAGTGGAACCCTCTGCTATCGGCTCCTCCACCTCGGTCGCTGTCGTCTCCGGCGATTGCTCGGTTTCGAATACCTCGGTTTCGAATACCTCGGCTTCGAACATCTCGGGTTCGATCATGCCAGGCGTTTCTTCTGCCGACAGTTCGAGAGGCTGCGTCGCTTCCATGACCGGTTCGCTGACTTCCGGCTGGGAATCAGCTTCGACCTCTGCCTCTTCGACCGGGGCAACCGTCTCGCTGGCGGCCACTTGCACACTGGCATCCGCCTGTTCAGGCGCTACTGTCTGTTCAGATTGCGTGTCGGTCTGCGGCAGGACTTCGTCCTCCGCGCGCGGCTGCGTATCCATGTGATCCCTCACATTACTCTACCCACCACACCAGCCGGTAATAAAGGTTAACCGGGACCGTGGCCGCAATGTGGCCGCCGGCATTTTGCCGGCTCGGATTGGCGGTGCCCAGGCTGGACAATCGCGCCATTGCGACCAGAATGGCCGCATACGATCTGGGAGGATCCGCATGCTTGGACTGATGCAGGAATGGCCGCTGCTGTGCCACAAGATCATTGACCATGCCGCACGGCAGCACCCGCACCGGGAGATCGTGTCGCGGTCGATCGAGGGGCCTATTGTCCGCACCAACTATGCCGAACTGCGCACGCGGTCCCTGAAGGTTGCGCAACGGCTGGAGCGCGATGGCTACAAGACAGGCGACCGCATCGCTACGCTGGCCTGGAATTCAGCTCGGCACATGGAGGCCTGGTACGGCATCATGGGCATGGGCGCGGTCTACCACACGCTCAACCCGCGCCTTTTTCCCGAGCAACTGGTCTGGATCATGAACCATGCCCAGGACCAGGCGCTGTTCGTCGACCTGACCTTCGTGCCACTGGTCGAAAAGATCGCGTCACAGGTGCCTTCGCTCAAACGCATCATCGTCCTGACCGACGCCGCCCACCTGCCGCAGACGACGTTGCCGAATGTCACGGCCTACGAGGAGTGGCTGGCAGAGGCCGATGGAGACTATGCCTGGAAGGCGCTCGACGAGCATGCCGCAGCCGGCATGTGCTACACCTCGGGCACGACCGGCGATCCCAAGGGCGTCGTCTACAGCCACCGTTCCAACGTGCTCCACGCAATGATCGCGGTGATGCCGGACGCGATGGGCATTTCGGTGCGCGACGTGGTCATGCCTGTCGTGCCGATGTTCCATGCCAATGCCTGGGGCCTTGCCCAGAGCACGCCGATGGTCGGCGCGAAATTCGTCATGCCCGGTGGCAAGATGGACGGCGCCTCGATCTACGAAATGCTCGACACCGAACGTGTGACTTTCACCGCTGCCGTGCCGACGGTGTGGCTGATGCTGCTGCAGCATCTCGAAGAGACCGGCAAGAAACTGCCGCATCTCAACAAGGTGGTGATTGGCGGCTCGGCCTGCCCACGCACGGTCACCGAGAAATTCGAGCGCAACTACGGCGTCGAGGTCATCCACGCCTGGGGCATGACCGAGATGTCGCCGCTGGGCACCTTGTGCACGATCAAGCCGGAATATGACGATCTTGAAGGCAATGACAGGCTGAACCTCCAGCAGAAGCAGGGCTATACGCCTTTCGGCGTCGAGATGAAGATCACCGACGACGACAACAATGAACTGCCCTGGGACGGCAAGACGTTCGGCAGGCTCAAGGTGCGCGGTCCGGCGATCTCCGGCTCTTATTTCGGTGGCGCCAGCGCCGAGCAGTTCGATGCCGACGATTGGTTCGACACCGGCGATGTCGCCCATATCGACATCAACGGCTACATGCAGATCACCGATCGCTCCAAGGATGTGATCAAGTCCGGTGGCGAGTGGATTTCCTCGATCGAACTCGAAAATCTCGCCCTCGGGCATCCCGATGTCCAGGAAGCGGCGGTGATCGGGGTCAAGCATTCGCGCTGGGACGAGCGTCCGCTGATGGTTGTCGTGCGCAAGCCGGGCAGGGAGCCTGAGAAGGCCGACATATTGGCTTTCCTCAACGGCAAGGTCGCCAGATGGTGGATGCCGGACGATGTCGCTTTCGTCGACGAGATCCCGCACACGGCAACCGGCAAGATCCAGAAGATGGCGTTACGCGAGAGGTTCAAGGACTATCGGCTGCCATCCGACACCGCCGGATGAGCAGGTTCATGTGCGGGACGGCGGCAAGCATCGCCTTTCCGCTTCAACCGGGGCATGAAACCCTCTAGTTTGCAGCAGCAGCAATTTTCGCCGTGGGGACGGCAATGCTGTGACATTGCAGGTGGGTACGGGGTTCCATGGTCGAGTTCCAGTCGAGATATCATGAGCAGCGCACCACGCGTTCGGCCGGGCTTTCGCGCGGCATGGCGTCCTTCGCCGCGGTGCTGCTGATCACAGCCGTGCTTGGCCATCGCCGCGGCCTGGTGGAAACCACGGCGTTCTTCTGGGTGCTTGGCATCGTTGCACTGCTCGCGGCCTTCGCGCTGCTGCTATCCGGCTTTGCCTTTTCGCGGCTGTGGAAATTTGGCGATCGCGGCGGCCACGACCTGACTGCCGGCGCCTTGCTGGGCCTCGCCGTTCTCGCGCCTTTTGGCTTCGTCGCCTATCAGATCGCCACCTTGCCGATGTTGCGCGACATCTCGACAGATGCCGAGGTTCCGCCGGCGCTGACTGCGGCTGTGTCGTTGCGAACGCCTGTGATGAACAGTCTGGAATTGCCTTCGGCGGGCGAGCGCGCCTTGCAGGCCCAGGCCTATCCGCTGGTCGCAGGGCGGCGTTACGACCTGTCGCTCGACCGGGTCCTGGAGAGCGTCGCGGTCATCCTGGGTCGACAGGGCTGGGAGGTCGTCGTGCCGCCGCCGGCTACCGAGCAGGCCAGCGGCGAGGTCGATATCGAGGCCGTGGCGCGGACCTTCGTTCTGGCCCTGCCGTCGGACGTGGCGATTCGGCTGGTGGATGACGGCGATTCGACCTTCGTCGACATGCGCTCCGCCTCGCGCTACGGCCGTCACGATCTCGGTGACAATGCCGAGCGCATAACGGCGTTCCTGGCCGAGCTCGACCAGGAGATTGCCGCCCAGGCAGGCACGGCTACCACCGCAATCCCCGCAAACCCCACGCAATAACCTATCTGGCCGGCGAATAGATGCTGTCGATTGCCGGGGCCTCGTTGCTGACGGCCTTGCCGCGCCCGACCAGATCTTCGAGATGGGCGAGGACCGAAAGCCCCGCTGCGCCGTAGAGCCGGGGATCGGTGTCGCGATAGATCGCGCGCACGATGTCTGGAATCGAGCTGTCGCCCTTGTCGAGCCGTTCGAGGATGGCCCGCTCGCGCATCATGCGGTGGGTCATGAGCTCGCGCACGAATTGCTGTGGCGACACCACCGGGCCGCCATGGCCGGGTAGGTAGGTGCGGTCGTCGCGCGCGATCAGCTTGTCGAGCGACGCCATGTAGTCGGACATTGCGCCATCTGGCGGGGCGACGATCGAGGTCGACCAGGCCATGACGTGGTCGGCCGAAAACAAGATGCCGGTGCCTTCGAGCGCAAAGGCGGCGTGATTTGCAGCATGACCCGGCGTCAGCACCGTTTGCATGCGCCAGCCGTCGCCAGCGACAAGCTGGCCGTCTGCCACGACGAGGTCGGGAACGAAGTCGGTATCGCTGCTGGCATCGAGAGGGGCGACTTCGCCGATCCGCAGCGGCCGCGCCGACCGGTGCGGCCCTTCGGCAACGGTGATTGCGCCAGTCAGGGCCTTGAGGCGCGCTGCGAGCGGCGAGTGGTCGCGATGCGTGTGGCTGACGAAGATATGGCTGACGGGCCGCCCGGCGATGGCACGGATCAACGCCTCCAGATGGGCGTCGTCGGCCGGCCCTGGATCAAGGACCGCCAACGTGTCGTGACCGATGATGTATGTGTTGGTGCCGTGGAAAGTGAATGCGCCAGGATTGTTGGCGGTTATCCGTACGACGCCCTCGGCGATCGGGACTGGCTCGCCGTAGGCAGGGTCGAAGCGTGTATCGAGGTCGAGGGACATGGCCGGCCGATATCTGTGAGTTAGAGGAGCCAGTGGCAAATTCGTTTGCCGCTTAGCACGGAAGACAATATAGGGAAAACCACGACTGACGTGTCCAGGCACGCGCATTACAAGGGGATTTACATGTCCGTATCCAGCAGTTCCACCGCGCTTATCTCTGCGGCATTGCCCGAAAAGGGCGCGACGCGCCTGGCGACTCAGCTTCTTCTGGCCGTTGCCGGTTCGCTGCTGCTCATCGCCTCGGCCAAGACCAAGGTCATGCTCGGACCCGTCGACATGTCGCTGCAGACGCTCGCCGTCCTCGGCATAGCCGCAGCCTATGGCCTGCGACTCGGCCTTGCAACGATCCTGCTCTACATGGCCCAGGGCGCCATGGGCTATCCGGTGTTCCAGAGCACGCCCGAGAAGGGCCTCGGCATTGCCTACATGCTCGGCTCGACCGGTGGCTATCTCGCCGGTTTCGTCGCCATGGTGGCGATCGTCGGCTGGGCCGTGGACCGCGGCTGGGGCCGCAGCATCGTCAAGATGCTCGGCGCCATGCTCGTCGCCGAAGTCGTGATGATGGCGATGGGCTTCTCGTGGCTGTCGCTGCTGATCGGCGCCGAGAAGTCGTGGCAGTTCGGCGTCGTGCCGTTCATCGTGCCGGACCTGATCAAGGTGGCGCTCGCTGCCGCAGCCGTTCCGGCGATCTGGGCGCTGCTTCCCAAGAAGGGCTGATCGGCCGACAACCGCATGCTGGTTTTAGCAACGCCCCGGCTCTAGAAAGGCCGGGGCGTTTTGCATTTGAAGAGCATTGGGATCATGACTGTTCTTGTTACGGGCACGGCCGGGTTCATCGGTTTCCACGTCGCCAGGCGGCTTCTGGCGGAAGGATACGACGTTGTCGGCTTCGACAGCGTCACCGACTACTACGACACCTCGCTCAAGCGCTCGCGGCTGGATATCCTGTCGGAAATCAGCGATTTCCGCTTCATCCAGGCCGATCTCGCCGATGCGGCAGCGGTAAAAGCGGCCTTCGAATGCCGCCCGGAGATCGTCATCAATCTCGCCGCGCAGGCCGGCGTGCGTTATTCGCTCGACAATCCGCAGGCCTATGTAGATGCCAACGTCACCGGCTTTCTGAACATCCTGGAAAATTGCCGCTCAACGCAGCCGAAGCACCTGATCTACGCCTCGTCGAGTTCGGTCTATGGCGGCAACAAGAAGCAGCCCTATTCGCCGCGCGACGGCGTCGATCACCCGGTCAGCCTTTACGCGGCGACGAAGAAGGCCAACGAATTGATGGCGCATACCTACAGCCATCTGTTTGGCGTGCCGGCCACCGGCTTGCGCTTCTTCACCGTCTACGGCCCATGGGGGCGGCCCGACATGGCCTACTACAAGTTCACCCGCGCCATCTTCGCCGGCGAGCCCATCGACATCTACAACAATGGCGATATGTACCGCGACTTCACCTATGTCGACGACATAGTCGAAGGCGTCGTGCGCCTCATCGACCTGCCGCCTAAGGCCGATCCCGGCTATGACATCGCCACTGGCGGCGCCTCCGGGAGTTGGGCGCCGCATCGCGTCATGAACATCGGCAACCGCCGCAAGGAGCATCTGATGGAGATGATCCGCATCCTCGAGCGTGCGACCGGTCGCGAGGCGGTGAAGAACTTCATGCCGCTGCAGCCGGGCGACGTGCTCAGCACGTGGGCCGATGTGAGCGACCTCGAGGCATTGATCGGCGAGCTTCCGCACACGCCGATCGAAGAGGGATTGGTTCGCTTCGTCGATTGGTACGGCAGGTACTACCGCGTCCAATAACCGAGGCATTCAGGCATACTGGCCTCCGGTCGCAGTACTGCCGGCCACACTTCCAGGAAGATAGCTTGCGCCGCCGCCAGCGGTGTTGATGACCCCATTGAGTGTCGTGCTGTAGCGCGTGCCAGTCGCGGCACCCCCGAATGTCATGCCGGCGCATGCGATGTCGCCATGCCGGCTGGAGGCAAAGGCGGTCGAGAAAGCGGGCGTACCTACCAGCGTGACCGTTCGGCCTTCGGTGTTGATGAACCCGCCAGTCTGCGCCGACCAATGCATCGGGGATGCGCCTGAAATGGCGTAGTTGCCGGTAGCGGCCGCCGCGCCGTTGTTCTGGCACAGGATGTGTGCCTGGGCGCAGGCGCCGAAACGGACGTTCTGGAACTGGAGCGTGCCGCCGTCGGCGTTGAGGCCGAAGCCGCTGGCTGTCGTCCTGATCTCCATGTCCTTGACCAAACAACCCGCGCCGGAAGGTGCGCTGATGGCGTTCGCATTGTTGGTCGAGACGATCACATTGGCCGGCGTTCCGCCGTTGCCGGCAATGACAAGCGCCGATGGGTCAGCCTGGCCGGTCATCGCCGGAACGATGATCGTGCCGCCATAGGTGCCGTCGGCGACCTGGATGGTGACCGTGAAGCCTGCCATGTCGAGGCTCGCGGCGACATCGAGCGCCTTCTGAATGGTCAGAAAGGCTCCGCCGCTGGTGTCCCCCAGCCCGTTATTGGTATCCGAACCGTCCGTTCGGACGAAATAGCTCCGGTTGGCGGCGAGCAATTCGCGGATATGGCGCTTGGCCGCCGCCTGGTTCGGGTCGGTCAATGCCAGGCTCGCCGGCAAAAGCACGCGGCCGTCTGAACGGCTGACCTTCAGCGCTTCCGTCCAGGCGCCGCCATCTGCTGAAACCTTGAGGTGCCAGTCGTCGTCGCCGGCAAGGCCGAACTCGGCGCGACCGGAATAGCCGGTCTGAAACAGCAGCGAGGCGTTGTCGCCGGCGGCAGCCTTGTTGATCTTGACCTGCTGGCCGGCGCCGAGATTGTCGAACAGCACCGCCTGGCTCTTTACCGACAGTCGGTTGGTGGTATCGGCTGTCGTGTTGACGCCGACCATGGCCGCCGGGTTGATGCCGAGCGCGATGGTGTCGACCCAGCCGCTGCCGTCATGGGCAAGGATGCGCTGCTCGTCGGCGACCCAGGTGAGCCAACCCTTGACCGGGACGTGGAAGGCCCAGTCGCCGTCCTGCCAGGCGGCGACCTGGCCGACCTTGCCGACCCAGCCGCCCGTTGCAGCAGCGGCGACGATGTAGCGATCACCCTCGGCAGGTACAGCAGGGGGCGCCGCCAGATGCCGGTCGAGCACCGAGAGCTGCACGACGATATCGAGCGCCTGCAGCGCTTCGTTGTGGGTGACGTGCTTCTGTGCCTGCGACGGCATGATGAAGGGCATTTTCAGGTTGGTCGTCTGTTCCAAGGCGGGCTCCTGTCGTTGGCTCTTGCGCCATGATAGGGCCGGCCGGAAGGGGGTGGAAAAGCGGGCGCGTCTATCCACGTCTCGAGCCCCTTCAGGCATGCGGTGGAATTGCATTCCTGAAGATGTGACGCGTGGGGCAAATCTGACTTGGCAGGCCGCGAAATTTGGTCTTGCACTGCTTGAGGCGCCTCCTGCTTGCAGGGACAATGCGCGCATCAGGTCGTTTCGGCTCCAAAGCCGCGGCCAAGGAACGTTTTCCGAAGGCTTTTCAATGCTTGCCAGACTGACTCACCTGGACCGTCTCGAGGCGGAGGCGATCCACATCTTCCGTGAGGTCGCAGCCACTTTTTCCAAGCCGGTAATGCTCTATTCCGTTGGGAAGGATTCCTCGGTCCTGCTGCATCTGGCGATGAAAGCCTTCTACCCGGCCAAGCCGCCATTCCCGTTCCTCCATGTCGACACCACATGGAAGTTCCGCGAGATGATCGAGTTCCGCGACACCATGGCGCGCGAGCTCGGCTTCGATCTTCTGGTCCACGTCAACCCGGACGGCGTCCGCGACAACATCAATCCGTTCGACCATGGCTCGAACACCCATACGCATGTGATGAAGACGGTCGGCCTGCGCCAGGCGCTCGACAAATACGGCTTCGATGCGGCCTTCGGTGGTGCTCGTCGCGACGAGGAGAAGTCGCGCGCCAAGGAGCGCATCTTCTCGTTCCGCAACGCCCAGCATGCCTGGGACCCGAAGAACCAGCGCCCGGAGATGTGGAAGATCTTCAACACCCGCGTGGCCGCTGGTGAATCGATCCGCGTCTTCCCGCTGTCCAATTGGACCGAGCTCGATATCTGGCAGTACATCCTGCAGGAAGACATCCCGATCGTGCCGCTCTATTTCGCCAAGCATCGCCCGGTGGTCGAGCGCGACGGCATGCTGATCCTGCGCGACGACGATCGCATGAAGCTCCATCCGGGCGAGGTGGTGGAGAACCGGCTGGTGCGCTTCCGCACGCTGGGCTGCTACCCGCTCACCGGTGCCATCGAATCCGATGCCGACAGCCTCGAAGGCATCGTCAGCGAAATGCTGACCGCTCGCACCTCCGAGCGGCAGGGACGCCTCATCGACCGCGACGAAGCCGGCTCGATGGAAAAGAAGAAGCGCGAAGGGTATTTCTGAGCATGCGCCACGCACTGGCAAACAAGGTCGAGGCTGCAGAAAGCGTCCGCGAATATCTCGCCGGCCAGGAGCAGAAGTCGCTCCTGCGCTTCTTGACCTGCGGTTCGGTCGATGACGGCAAGTCGACGCTGATCGGCCGCCTGTTGTCCGACACCAAGCAGATCTTCGAGGATCAGCTTGCCGCGCTGGAGCGCGATTCCCGCAAGCACGGCACCACGGGCGAGGACGTCGACTTCGCGCTGCTGGTCGACGGCTTGGAAGCCGAGCGCGAGCAAGGCATCACCATCGACGTCGCCTACCGCTTCTTCGCCACGCCGAAGCGCAAGTTCATCGTCGCCGACACCCCCGGCCATGAGCAATACACGCGCAACATGGCGACCGGTGCCTCGACGGCTGATCTTGCCATCGTGCTGGTCGACGCGCGCCAGGGCGTCCTGCGCCAGACGCGGCGCCATTCGATCATCGCTTCGCTGCTCGGCATCAGGAACATCGTCGTCGCGGTCAACAAGATCGACCTTGTCGGCTTCGACCAGAAGGTGTTTGACCGCATCACCGCTGAATACGCCGCCTTCGCCGAGAGCCTGGGTTTCAAGTCTGTCGTGCCGATCCCCATGTCGGCGCGCTTTGGCGACAACGTGACCCGGCGTTCGGAAAAGATGGACTGGTATTCGGGCCCGACCCTGATCGAGCACCTCGAATCCGTGGTCGTCGAGGAAGAGGCGGTCGAGCGCCCGTTCCGCTTCCCGGTGCAATATGTGAACCGGCCCAATCTCGATTTCCGCGGCTTCGCCGGCACCATCGCCTCAGGCTCGATCTCGCAGGGCGACGAGATCGTCGTCGCCAAATCGGGTAAGCCATCCACGGTCAAGCGTATCGTCGCCCAGGGCGGAGACCTGCGCACGGCGGTCGCCGGCCAGGCGATCACCATCGTGCTCGAAGACGAGGTCGAAGTTTCCCGCGGCAACCTGCTGGTGGCGCCTGCCGCACGGCCGCATGTCGCCGACCAGTTCGTTGCTAACGTCGTTTGGTTCGACGAGCAGGCGCTGCTTCCCGGGCGTTCCTATATCCTGCGCACCGAGACCGACCAGGCCAGCGCCACCGTCACCGACCTCAAGTATCGGATCAACGTCAATGACTTCGCCCATGAGGCGGCGAAGTCGCTGGAGATGAACGAGGTCGGCGTCTGCAACATTTCGGCGCAGTCGCCGGTCGCCTTCGACAGCTTCGCCGACAACCGCACCACCGGGGCCTTCATCCTGATCGACCGGATCAGCAACGCCACCGTTGGCGCCGGCATGATCCTGCATCCGCTGCGCCGGTCGGAGAACATCCACTGGCAGTCGCTCGACGTGACCCGTCACGCCCGTGCCGACCTCAAGAACCAGCGCCCGGCGGTACTGTGGTTCACCGGCCTGTCGGGCTCCGGCAAGTCGACGGTTGCCAACCTGCTGGAAAAGAAGCTGCACGCCACCGGGCGCCATACCTACGTGCTGGACGGCGACAACGTTCGCCACGGGCTCAACCGCGATCTCGGCTTCACCGATGAGGACCGCGTCGAGAACATCCGCCGCGTCGCCGAGGTTGCCAAGTTGATGGCCGACGCCGGCCTGATCGTCATCGTCTCGTTCATCTCTCCCTTCCGTGCCGAGCGCCGCATGGCGCGCGAACTGATGGGGCAGGGCGAGTTCGTCGAGGTGTTTGTCGACACGCCGTTCGAGGAATGCGCCAAGCGCGACCCGAAGGGTCTCTATGCGCGGGCTCTTGCCGGTGCGATCAAGAATTTCACCGGTGTCGATTCGCCCTATGAAACGCCGGAGAATCCTGAGATTCATCTCCAGACCCTCGGCAAGACCCCTGAAGAGATGGTCGAGGCGGTCGAGGCCTGGCTGAATGAGCGAGACATTGCAGAACACCAATACGACGACGGCGGCGGCATCTGACGAGGCCATCCTCGAAGTGATCGAGCGCCTGGCCCTGGATGCCGGGCGGGCGGTCATGGAGGTTTTTCATTCGGAAATCAAAGTGACGGACAAGGCAGATGCCTCGCCCGTCACGCAAGCCGATCGTGCCGCGGAACGCGTGATCCTCGAAGGCTTGCGCTCGGCGTTTCCCGATGTGCCGTGCGTTGCCGAGGAAGAGGTTGCCGAGGGCATCGTTCCGCCCGAGCTCGGCCAGATTTTCTTCCTGGTCGATCCGCTCGACGGCACCAAGGAATTCGTCAGGCGTCATACCGATTTCACCGTCAACATCGCGCTGATCAGGGGCGGCGCGCCGGAAATCGGCGTGGTTTATGCGCCGTGCACGGGGCGCTTCTTCTCAGGCCGGCCGGGCAAGGCGGAAGCCTTCGAGGCCCGAGACGGCCTTGCCGTCTCGGAGCGCCGTCGCGTTCATGTGCGCGAGGGCCGCCAGCCGCTGACCATCGTTGCCAGCCGTTCTCACCGGACGCCCGAAACCGATGCCTTCATCAAGAAGGTCGCGGCAGCCGAGATCGTGTCTGTCGGTTCGTCGTTGAAGTTTTGTTTGGTGGCTGCCGGCGAGGCGGACATCTATCCGCGCTTCGGCCGGACGATGGAATGGGATACCGCGGCAGGCGATGCCGTGCTGCGCGCGGCCGGCGGGATCACCCACACCCTGGACGGCGCGCCGCTCGTTTATGGCAAGCGCAACCAGGCCGACGACGAGGATTTCGCCAACCCGCACTTCGTCTCGACAGGCCGGATCCTCGACCCGGCCTTCATGTTCTGATCGGAAGTGGCGTCTTACTCGGCCGCGATCTTGGCCGAGTTCGAGCCGACATAATTGCGGATCGTGGTGATGATCCGGTCCTGGTCGGCTTCGCTGAGATAGGGATGCATTGGCAGGCACAGGATGGTGCCCGGGACTGCGTCGGAGACCGGCAGGCCGCCCGGCACACGCGGGTAGTGGCTATAGGCCACCTGCACATGCAGCGGCTTCACGTAGTAGATGACCGACGGGATGCCCTGCGCCTGCAGATGCGCCTTCAGCCCGTCACGGTCGGCGGTCTCGATGGCATACTGCGCCCAAGCGGAGCGGCCAGCGGTTGGCGCGCGCGAGGCTTTCACCACATCGCCGAGGCCGTCGGCGTAGCGCTTGGCGATGGTGGCGCGGGCCTGCATCTCGTCTTCGAGGATCGCCAGCTTCTCGATCAGGATCGCCGCTTGCAGCGTGTCGAGGCGCGAGTTCAGGCCGACATGGATGTTGTCGTACTGCGTCTCGCCCTTGCCGTGGAAGGCGAAGGAGCGCAGCCGCGCGGCAAACTCGTCGTCGTTGGTGAACATCGCACCACCGTCGCCGTAGCAGCCGAGCGGCTTGGCCGGATAGAAGCTGGTGGCGGCGACATGACCGTAGGCGCCGCACATCTTGCCGTCCTGCGAGCCGCCGATCGACTGGGCGGCGTCCTCGATGACGAGGAGATTTTCGCGCTTGGCGATGGCGTCGATCGCCGCATAGTCGGCGGCGATGCCGAACAGGTCCACCGGGATGATCGCCCTGGGCTTGAGGCGGCCTTCCGCCTTGACCATGGCAATCGCCGCTTCGAGGCTCTCGATCGAGATATTGTAGGTGTCGGGTTCGATGTCGACGAAGACCGGCTCGGCCTTGGCAAGAGCCACGACCTCGGCGGTCGCGGCAAAGGTGAAGCTCGGCACGAACACCGCATCGCCCGGGCCGATGCCGGAGGCCAGCAGCGGCAACAGAAGCGCGTCGGTACCGTTGGCGCAGGCGATGACGTGCTTGACGCCGACATACTTGGCGAGCTTGTTCTCGAATTCGGTGACTTCAGGCCCGAGAATGTAGCGGCCCTCGTCGACGACCTTGTCGATAGCCGCCTTCAGACGGTCGCGGATTCGTTCGCGCTGCGCGCCGAGATCGATGAACTGCATGATGGCCCCAAAACCCAATCGTTTTCTTCGGGCCGCTGATAGCAGAGTTGATGAGTCCGAAAAAGCCGAGCCCCCTGCGGCATCCATGGCGCGGCTGCGGTTCTTGTTACTTTCGGTTGCAGCAATTTCGCGCTCAAATTGGCGGAAAACATGGGATTTCCCGCGCTGCCCGTTGAGCCGGCTTGGCGATGCGAAACATAAAGTGATCGGCGAAATCGCCGGAAAACGCCTGTTTCAGGCCAGTTCGCGCCGCCACGGCGGGTTTGCGCCGGCTCTCGACACGGTCACGGCCGCTGCCCGCGCACCGAGCGAAAGTGCTGCTTCGATGGCTGATTCCGAAAGCTCGGCGAGAGCGCCCTTGGTCAGGGCATCCTGCTCGTGCAAGGCAGCAAGCACGCCGGCGTTGAAGGTGTCTCCGGCACCGACCGTGTCGACCACGGTTACCTTGTCGGGTGTCACCGAGACGGTGTGCCGGGCGCTGTAGGCGGTGGCGCCCTTGCTGCCCTTGGTGACGATCACCAGCTTGGGTCCCTTGCGCAGCCAGTCAGCCGCGATCTCTTCATGGCTGCCGGTCTCGCCGAACCAGGCCAGGTCTTCGTCGGAAAGCTTGACGATATCGGCCATGGCGAGCATCCGCTGCATCCGTTGGAGGTGCGCCTGCTTGTCTTGGATGAAGCCCGGCCGGATGTTCGGGTCGAGCATCGTCACCCGGTGCCCGTGCTCGCGCTTCATCAGCGCTTCATAGGCCGAACCGCAGGGTTCCGGGATCAGGCTGATCGCCCCGAACAGCAGGGCGTCGATGTCGTCGCCCAGCGCGGGCAGGTCGGCCTCGGTCAGCATCCGCCCGGCGGTGTTTTCGTCATAAAAGGTGTAGGTGGCATGGCCGTTGTCGAGCCGGACGAAGGCCAGCGTCGTCGGGCGGCCAGACAGATTGGCATAGCGCGAGCCGACGTCGCTTGCGGCAAGCACCTCGCGGATCTGCTGGCCGAACAGATCGGACGACAGGCCGGAGAAGAATTCGGTGGGCACGCCGAGGCGGCCGAGCGCTATCGCCGAGTTGAAGATCGCGCCGCCGGCATAGGGAGCGAAGGATGGTTCGCCGGCCGAACTCTGCCGGGGCAGCATGTCGATGAGCGCTTCGCCGCAGCACAGGATCATGGCTTGCCGGTTCCCTTTGGATAGATGACGCCCTTGCGCACGATAACGTTGGCGTAGAGCCTTGGTTCGCTGGTGGCAATGATGGTGTGGGCCGCCTTGACGCGGCTGTAGAAGGCGTCGCCGGCGAGCGGCACGACAGTGAAGCCGGGCGCTCGACCGGCGCAGACCGCTTCGATCTCGTCATGCACCTGGTCGGACAGTTCAGGGTCGCCCTTGACCGAAGAGCGGAAAATCGCCTGCGGCACGAAATCGTCGACGGGCAGCACCTGGAGTACGGCGTCGAGCACCGGGATCAGGTCAAGCCCATCGGCGCGAATGACGCGGCGGCCATGCTCGAGCGCGGGGTAATTGCCGTCGACGATGGCGATCTCATCGCCGTGGCCCATGGCGCGCAGCGTGAACAGCAGATCCGGACCGAGCAGGGAAGGAATGCCGATGAGCACGATCAGACCCCTCGCGACGGTGCCGTCGAACCGATGAGGAAGCGCTCCGACAGCGGCAGGCTGGCACCACCCATGGCACGTGCGTGGATGCCCACCGTGCCTTCGCGCACACTTGGGATACGCAAGCCCTCGACGTCGATCTTGCCGATGGCCGACTGTACGGCCTGCACCATGCGGGCGCGGATGGCAGGTGGCATCCAGCCGTCGATGACGGCGCTTTCGAAGTCGATGACCGATGCCGATGCGACGATGGCGTAGGCCAGCGCGTCCGACGCGGTCGCTATCCAGCTGTCGAGTTCAGGGCCCAGATCGCTCCATTCCTCGGGCGAGGTCCAGAGATATGACGCCTCGATCCCTTTCGCGTTCAGCGACTTCTCGAGTACCGCGATCGAGGCGACGTCGATGAGCTGCGTCGGCCTGCCGCCCGGGCCGGGCACCGGCATCGAGCCAAGCGCACCGGCATTGCCGGTCGGGCCGCTGTAGAGCCTGCCGTTCAGCACGACGCCGCCGCCGGCAAAGGCGCCGATGTAGAAATAGACGAAGTCGCGCAACGTGCCGATGTCGCCGAACACCAGTTCGGCGCCGCAGGCCGAGGTGGCATCGTTCTGCACGTAGACCGGGAAGGAAAACAAAGCCTGCAGATCGGCGCGTATGTCGCGGTTGCGCCATTCGTCCATGATCTCGCGCGGCGCGCCCGCCGTATCGACCCAGTTCCAGAGTTCGAACGGCATGGCGACGCCGAGTCCGGCGATGCGCTTGTCCTGCTCTCGTGTCAGGCTGGCGCGCATCTCGGCAATGCCCGACTTGACGAAGTCGATCGTGTCGCGCGGGGTCGGGTAGCCATACGAGTTCTGCAGCATTGCGCGCGAGTTGCCGAGGAAGTCGATGAGCACGAGCTCGGCGCTGCGCCGGCCGATCTTGAGGCCGATGAAGAAGGCGCCCTCAGGATTGAGCGCCATCGGGATCGAGGGCTGGCCGATCTTGCCGCGGACAGGCTCCTGGCGCAGCAAAAGCCCTTCGACCTCCAACTCGCGCATGATCACCGAGACAGTCTGTGCCGACAGGCCGGTCATGCGCGCAATGTCGGACTTGGCCAGCGCACCGCTCTGCCGCACCAGCGACAGCACCAGCCGTTCGTTGTGATCGCGCATGCCGCTCTGGTTGGTGCCACGCAGCTGCTGGCTTTCAGCTGCTTCCGGCGAACCGTACCTCGAACTTCCGGCCTCCACCGGCTTCCTCCCGTAATTTGCGCGGTTTTCTCTCAAGATCCGCAATTTTCTTTTGGGACAGAATGCGGGTCGACTGCAATCCTGTCAATAATAAATAAGAGTGATTTAATTATTGACAGCCGATCCTGATTGGTGTTTCGTCAGGGCCGGATACTCGACTGGGAAGAGTGCACGAGTATCCGGGGCGATGCCCGCTGATCGGGCTCGCATGGTTTGGTTTTGGGAGGAGTTCCTGATGAAATTTTCAGTTCTGAAGACGACTGTCTTTGGTGCGGCCGTTGCCGCGCTCGCAAGCATTGCTGCACCTGCATCGGCTGCCGAAGTCGGCGCATGCCTGATCACGAAGACCGACACCAATCCCTTCTTCGTCAAGATGAAGGAGGGTGCCACCGCCAAGGCGACAGAACTCGGCATGACGCTGAAGAGCTATGCCGGCAAGATCGACGGCGACAGCGAAAGCCAGGTCGCGGCGATCGAGACCTGCATCGCCGATGGTGCCAAGGGCATCCTGATCACTGCATCCGACACCAAGGGAATCGTGCCCACGATCAAGAAGGCGCGCGACGCCGGCATTCTGGTCATCGCGCTCGACACGCCGCTTGAGCCGGCCGACTCTGCGGACGCCACCTTCGCTACCGATAACCTGCTCGCCGGCAAGCTGATCGGCCAGTGGGCTGCAGCGACTCTCGGCGACAAGGCCAAGGATGCCAAGATTGCCTTCCTCGACCTGACGCCGTCGCAGCCGACCGTCGACGTCTTGCGCGACCAGGGCTTCATGATGGGCTTCGGCATCGACGTGAAGGACGCCAACAAGATCGGCGACGAGGACGATGCCCGCATCGTCGGTCACGACGTCACCAACGGCAACGAAGAGGGTGGCCGCAAGGCGATGGAGAACCTGCTCCAGAAGGATCCCGGCATCACCGTCGTGCACACGATCAACGAGCCCGCCGCCGCCGGTGCCTATGAGGCGCTCAAAGCCGTCGGCATGGAAAAGAACGTGCTGATCGTCTCGGTCGATGGCGGCTGCCCGGGTGTGAAGAACGTCCAGGATGGTGTCATCGGTGCGACTTCGCAGCAATATCCGCTGATGATGGCAGCCCTTGGCATGGAAGCGATCAAGAAATTCGCCGACAGCGGCGAGAAGCCCAAGCCGACCGAAGGCAAGGATTTCTTCGACACCGGCGTTTCGCTGGTGACCGACAAGCCGGCAACCGGTGTGGAATCCATCGACGTCAAGACCGGCCTCGAGAAGTGCTGGGGTTGATCTGACCGCCTGACGGCGTGACACTCTCTTGCAGACGAAGGGCGGCCCCTTGGTCGCCCTTCCCGCAAGGGGGATAAAAATCCCTCATGGGAGGAAATCGACATGACCGACGCTTCGGCAGATGCCAGGCGGCCGCAGGAATTCGAGAAGGTTCTCTCGGCCAGCGACACGTCAGTGGCCAGCTTCGACACACATACACGTTCGCCGATCGAAAAGATCCAGCATTTCCTGCATTCCAATCCGGCCGCGGTACCGCTGATCGTGCTGGTTGCCTCAATCGCGCTTTTCGGCGTGATCATCGGCGGCAAGTTCTTCTCGGCCTTCTCGATGACGCTGATCCTGCAGCAGGTGGCGATCACCGGCATCATCGGCGCCGCCCAGACGCTGGTCATCCTGACCGCCGGCATTGACCTGTCCGTCGGCGCCATCATGGTGCTGTCGTCGGTGGTGATGGGGCAATTCACCTTCCGCTACGGCCTGCCGCCGTCGCTCGCGGTCCTGTGCGGGTTCGCCGTCGGCGCTTTCTGCGGCTGGATCAATGGTGTGCTCGTCTCCTACATGAAGCTGCCGCCGTTCATCGTCACGCTCGGCACGTGGCAGATCGTGCTGGCAACGAACTTCCTCTACTCGGCCAATGAGACGATCCGTGCCCAGGATATCGAGACGCAGGCACCGATCCTCCAGTTCTTCGGTGCCAATTTCCGCCTCGGCAACGCCGTGTTCACCTATGGCGTCGTCGCCATGGTGCTGCTGGTGGCGGTACTCTGGTATATCTTGAACCACACCGCCTGGGGCAGGCACGTCTATGCCATCGGCGATGATCCCGAGGCGGCCCAGCTTTCCGGCGTGCGCGTCAACAGGGTTCTCATCTCGGTCTATGTCATCTCCGGGCTGATATGTGCTCTCGGTGGCTGGATGCTCATCGGCCGCATCGGTTCGGTCTCGCCGACCGCCGGCCAGTTCGCCAATATCGAATCCATCACCGCGGTGGTGATCGGCGGCATCTCGCTGTTCGGCGGGCGTGGCTCGATCCTTGGCATGCTGTTCGGCGCGCTGATCGTCGGCGTGTTCCAGCTCGGCCTTCGGCTCATCGGCACCGACCCGCAGTGGACCTATCTGCTGATCGGCACCCTCATCATCATCGCGGTCGCAATCGACCAGTGGATCAGAAAGGTTGCAGGCTGATGGCTACCGAACCTCTTCTCACCGCACGCGGCCTGGTCAAGCGATATGGCCGCGTCACCGCCCTCGATCAGGCCGATTTCGACCTCTATCCCGGCGAAATCCTGGCTGTGATCGGCGACAACGGCGCCGGCAAATCGTCGCTCATCAAGGCGATCTCGGGAGCCATCACCCCTGACGAAGGCGAAATCCGCCTCGAAGGCAAGGTGGTGAACTTCAAGGCGCCGATGGAGGCCCGCGACGCTGGCATCGAGACGGTCTACCAGAACCTCGCTCTGTCGCCGGCGCTGTCGATCGCCGACAACATGTTCCTCGGCCGCGAAATCCGGAAGCCCGGCATCATGGGCAACTGGTTCCGTATGCTCGACCGGGGCGCGATGGAAAAGCGGGCCCGCGAAAAGCTGACCGAGCTTGGCCTGATGACCATCCAGAACATCAGCCAGGCTGTCGAAACACTGTCCGGCGGCCAGCGCCAGGGCGTGGCGGTGGCACGGGCCGCGGCTTTTGGCTCGAAGGTCGTCATCATGGACGAGCCGACGGCCGCCCTTGGCGTCAAGGAAAGCCGGCGCGTGCTCGAACTGATCCTCGACGTCAAGCGGCGTGGCCTGCCGATCGTGCTCATTTCGCACAACATGCCGCATGTCTTCGAAGTCGCCGACCGGATCCATATCCACCGCCTCGGCCGCAGGCTGACGGTCATCGACCCGAAGGAATACACAATGTCGGATGCGGTGGCGTTCATGACCGGAGCCAAGGCACCTCCGGAGGCTGCAATCGCTGCCTGACCGGCCGGCCACAACCTTAGGTCTCCGCGTCGCGAGATATTGACGCGGAGATTTAAATCGATTGAGATCGCATTCGGGATGGCTAAAATGAATGCGGGAGGACAGGTGTCGGCAAGGGAGGCAAGTGAACGGTGGCCGAACAGGATGCGAGAGGCGAGATGACCCGCGCAGTGACCCCGAATATCCCCCAGCCGCCGCTTGGCGACACCAGCCCCGAGGCATTGGCTGCCGAAATCCTGAGCGCGCTGAAATATCGGCTCGGCAAGGACGCGACCGTTGCCACCGACTATGACTGGCTGACTGCGTCGATCAAGGTCGTGCGCGACCGCATCGTCGACGAGTGGATTTCTTCCACCAAGGAAGCCTACGACCAGAGCGCCAAGCGGGTCTATTACCTCTCGCTGGAGTTCCTGATCGGTCGCCTGATGCGCGACGCCTTCTCCAATCTCGGCCTGATGGATGCGATGCGCCAGGCGCTCGCCTCGCTCGGCGTCGAGTTCGACGTGATTGCCAAGCTGGAGCCCGATGCGGCGCTCGGCAATGGCGGCCTTGGCCGTCTCGCCGCATGCTTCATGGAGAGCATGGCGACAGTCGACATTCCCGCTCACGGTTACGGCATTCGCTACGCCAACGGCATGTTCCGCCAGGAAATCCATGACGGCTGGCAGGTCGAGCTTCCCGAAACCTGGCTCGAACATGGCAATCCCTGGGAATTCGAGCGTCGCGAGCGTGCCTTCGAGGTTGGCTTCGGCGGATCGGTCGAATCGATCACCGCGGCGGATGGCCGGCTCGAACGCCACGTCTGGAAGCCTACCGACCGCGTCCTGGCCGTTGCCTATGATACCCCCGTGGTCGGCTGGCGCGGCACTCGCGTCAACACGCTGCGGCTCTGGTCGGGCATGCCGCTCGACCCAATCCTGCTCGACAAATTCAACGCCGGCGACCACATCGGCGCGCTCGCCGAGAGCAACAAGGCTGACGCGCTGTCGCGCGTGCTCTATCCCGCAGATTCCCATAAGGCCGGCCAGGAGCTTCGGCTGCGTCAGGAGTACTTCTTCTCGACTGCCTCGCTGCAGGACATCCTGCAGCGCCACATCAGCAAGTATGGCGATCTGCCGTCATTGCCCGACAAGGCGGCGATCCACCTCAACGACACCCATCCCGCTGTCGCCGTCCCTGAACTGATGCGCCTCCTGATGGACGTGCATGGCATGGACTTCGACACGTCCTGGGGCATCACCAAGCGGACCTTTGCCTACACCAACCATACGCTGTTGCCCGAGGCGCTGGAAAGCTGGCCGGTGCCGCTGTTCGAGCGGCTCCTGCCGCGCCACATGCAGATCGTCTACGCGATCAATGCCGAGGTGTTGCTGGAGGCCCGGGCGACAGGCCGCTTCAGCGGCGAGCAGATCAGCCGCATCTCGCTGATCCAGGAGAACGGCGAGCGCCGCGTCCGCATGGGCAACCTGGCTTTTGTCGGCTCCCACAGCGTCAACGGTGTGTCGGCGCTGCACACCGAACTGATGAAGGAAACGGTGTTTGCCGACCTGCACAGCCTCTATCCCGACCGCATCAACAACAAGACCAACGGCATCACGCCGCGCCGATGGCTGATCCAGTGCAATCCCGGCCTGACCGGCCTGGCGCGCGAGGCGATCGGCGACCGATTCCTCGACGATATCGAGGCGATCCGCGAGCTCGACGGCTTTGCCGGGGACGCCGCATTCCGTGAGAAGTTTGCCCGCGTCAAACGCGTCAACAAGGAGCGGCTGTCCAACCTTGTCGGCGAACGGCTCGGCATCAGGGTCGATCCGTCGGCGCTGTTCGACATCCAGATCAAGCGCATCCACGAATACAAGCGCCAGCTCCTGAACATCATCGAGGCGGTGGCGCTGTACGACCAGATCCGCTCGCATCCGGAACGCGAATGGATGCCGCGGGTCAAGTTCTTCGGCGGCAAGGCGGCGCCGAGCTACCACAACGCCAAGCTGATCATCAAACTGGCCAACGATGTCGCCAGGGTGATCAACAGCGACCCATCGGTGCGCGGGCTGCTCAAGGTCGTTTTTGTACCCAACTACAATGTCAGTGCGGCCGAAATCCTGATGCCGGCCGCCGACCTGTCGGAGCAGATCTCGACGGCGGGCATGGAAGCCTCGGGCACCGGCAACATGAAGTTCGCGCTCAACGGGGCGCTGACCATCGGCACGCTCGACGGCGCCAATGTCGAGCTCAAGGAGCATGTCGGCGACGACAATATCTTCATTTTCGGCCTGACCACCGAGGAGGTCGCCCAGCGCCGCAGCAGCGGCTACGAGCCGGGTTCTGTGATCGACGGTTCGCCCGAGCTCAAGCAGGCGGTTGCCGCCATCTCTTCCGGCGTATTCTCGCCTGACGATCCGGCCCGCTACCGCGAATTGATGGACGGGCTCTATCAGCACGACTGGTTCATGGTCGCAGCCGATTTCGACTCCTATGCCGCAGTGCAACGGCAGGTCGATGCCGTGTGGCGCGACAGCCCGGGCTGGTATGCCCGCGCCATTCGCAACGTGGCGCGTGTCGGCTGGTTCTCCTCAGACCGCACCATCCGCCAATATGCCAAAGAAATCTGGAACGTACCGGCCTGATGTGATTGCATGAACTGACCTCGCCGAAGAAACCCTGGGAGGGGACACCGAAACATGCTGAAGCCCGGCGCGGCCGCCGAAACGAAACCGGAGCTCGACAGAGCCACGGATGGCGATATCGAGGCGATCGTGAACGGCACCCATGGCGACCCGTTCGCGGTTCTCGGGCTCCAGCAGTCGGGCAAAGGCTTCCTGGCCCGTTGCTTCGTCCCGCATGCCGAAACGGTCACCGCCCACACGCTCGAGGGCAAGGCGTGCGGTGAGCTCTTGCGGCGCAATGATACCGGCTTCTTCGAAGGCAAGCTGACCATCCGCAAGCGCCAGCCGATCAGGCTGCACGCAAGCAATGCCGGCGGCGAGTGGTGGCTCACCGACCCCTACAGTTTCGGCCCTGTGCTCGGGCCGATGGACGACTACTTCATATCGGAGGGTTCGCATCTCAGGCTGTTCGACAAGCTGGGCGCGCATCTGATTTCGCATGAAGGCGTCGATGGTGTGCATTTTGCGGTTTGGGCGCCAAACGCGCATCGCGTCTCTGTGGTCGGCGATTTCAATGACTGGGACGGTCGCAGGCATCCGATGCGCCTGCGCCAGGACACCGGCATCTGGGAAATCTTCATCCCCGACATCGGTCCAGGCCACCCCTACAAGTTCGAGCTGATCGGAGCTCGCGGCGTCAGGTTGCCGCTCAAGGCCGATCCTTACGCCATCCGCTCGGAATTAAGACCCGCCACCGCGTCGGTCACCGACCGTCCGCAGGCGCATGAATGGGCCGACGACAAGCACCGCGCCCATTGGAAAGCAGCCGACCATCGGCGCGAGCCGATCAGCATCTATGAGGTGCATGCCGGCTCGTGGCAGCTTCGCGACGATGGCACCTTTCTGTCGTGGGACGAGATGGCCGACCGGCTTATCCCTTACACGGCGGAGATGGGCTTCACCCATATCGAGTTCCTGCCGATCTCGGAGCATCCCTACGATCCGTCCTGGGGTTATCAGACGACAGGGCTTTACGCGCCTTCGGCCCGCTTCGGCGACCCGGATGGCTTTGCCCGCTTCGTCGACGGCGCCCACCGCGCTGGCATCGGAGTCATTCTCGACTGGGTGCCGGCGCATTTTCCGGTGGACGAGCATGGGCTTGCCCATTTCGACGGGACCGCACTTTACGAGCATGCCGACCCGCGCCAGGGCTTCCATCCCGACTGGAACACCGCGATCTATAATTTCGGCAGGCGCGAGGTCGTCTCGTTCCTCGTCAACAACGCCCTGTTCTGGGCCGAGAAATACCATGTCGATGGCCTGCGCGTGGATGCGGTGGCCTCGATGCTGTACCTCGACTACTCGCGCAAGGAAGGCGAGTGGATCCCCAACGAATTCGGCGGCCGCGAAAACCTGGAGTCGGTGCGTTTTCTGCAGAAGATGAATGTCGCCGTCTATGGCGCCCATCCCGGCGTGATGACCATTGCCGAGGAATCGACCTCCTGGCCCAAGGTGTCGCAGCCGGTGCATGAAGGCGGGCTCGGCTTCGGCTTCAAGTGGAACATGGGCTTCATGCACGACACGCTGGAGTATCTCTCCAAGGAGCCGGTCCACCGCAAGCATCATCACAACGAAATCACCTTCGGCCTGCTCTACGCCTTCAGCGAGAATTTCGTGCTGCCCCTGTCGCACGACGAGGTGGTGCACGGCAAAGGTACGCTGCTCAGCAAGATGGCGGGCGACGACTGGCAGAAATTCGCGACGCTGCGCGCTTACTACGCCTTCATGTGGGGCTACCCCGGCAAGAAGCTGTTGTTCATGGGCCAGGAGTTCGCCCAGCGTGCGGAGTGGAGCAGATCCAGGGCGCTCGACTGGAACCTGCTCGACTTTGCCCCGCATCGCGGCGTCAAGCAGCTGGTGCGCGACCTCAACTACCTCTATCGCTCGCGCCCGGCGCTGCATGCGCGCGATTGCGAGCCGGAAGGTTTCGAATGGCTGATCGCCGACGATGCCGCCAACTCGGTCTTCGCCTGGTTGCGCAAGGCGCCGGGCGGCGCGCCGATCGCCGTCATTTCGAGCTTCACCCCGGTTCTGCGCGACAACTACCGCGTGCCGCTGCCACAGCCGGGCAAGTGGCGGGAAATATTCAATTCCGACGCGCTGGAATATGGCGGGTCGGGCAAGGGTAACAGCGGCATGGTTACGGCCAGGCAGGTGGACGGAGGAGGGGCGGCGGCAGCGCTGCTTCTGCCGCCACTGGCGACGATCATGCTTGAGTTTGTGGCGGACTGAGCAGGGAGGATGGCATGGAACTGAAGAGAAACCAGCCGCTGGCGCGCGATGCCATGGCCTATGTGCTTGCCGGCGGCCGGGGCAGCCGCCTGAAGGAGCTGACCGACCGGCGCGCCAAGCCCGCCGTCTATTTCGGCGGCAAGACGCGTATCATAGACTTTGCGCTGTCCAATGCCTTGAACTCAGGCATCCGTCGTCTGGGCGTCGCCACGCAATACAAGGCGCATTCGCTGATCCGCCACCTGCAGCGGGGCTGGAACTTCCTCAGGCCGGAGCGAAACGAGAGTTTCGACATCCTGCCGGCAAGCCAGCGCGTGTCGGAAACGCAGTGGTACGAAGGCACCGCCGACGCGGTCTACCAGAACATCGACATCATCGAGGCCTATGGCCCCGAATACATGGTCATCCTTGCCGGCGACCACATCTACAAGATGGATTACGAACTGATGCTGCGCCAGCACGTCGACGCGGGCGCCGACGTCACCGTTGGCTGCCTCGAGGTGCCGCGCATGGAAGCGGTGGGCTTCGGCGTGATGCATGTCGACAAGAAGGACAACATCATCTCCTTCATCGAAAAGCCCGCCGACCCGCCCGGCATTCCCGACAAGCCCGACTACGCGCTGGCCTCGATGGGCATCTATGTCTTCAAGACCAAGTTCCTGATGGAGCAGTTGCGCCGCGACGCCAATGAGCCGGAATCGAGCCGCGACTTCGGCAAGGACATCATTCCCTACATCGTCCAGCACGGCAAAGCGGTGGCGCATCGCTTCGCCAAGTCCTGCGTACGCTCGAGCACCGAGGCCGAGGCCTATTGGCGCGATGTCGGAACGGTCGATGCCTATTGGGAAGCCAACATCGACCTGACCGACATCACGCCCGAGCTCGACCTCTACGACCGCGACTGGCCGATCTGGACCTATTCCGAGCTGACGCCGCCTGCGAAGTTCGTCCATGACGAGGATGGCCGGCGGGGCTCGGCGGTATCATCGCTGGTGTCGGGCGATTGCATCGTCTCGGGTGCTTCGCTCAAGCGCAGCCTGATCTTCACCGGCGCACGGATCAATTCTTACTCCACGCTCGAGGATGTGGTGATGCTGCCGGCCTGCCATGTCGGTCGCAACGCCAGCCTCAAGCGCGTTGTCATCGATCACGGCGTACACATCCCCGAAGGGCTGGTCGTCGGCGAAGACCCGGTGCTGGACGCCAAGCGCTTCCGCGTCTCGGAGAAGGGTATCTGCCTGATCACCCAGGACATGATTAACAGGCTGGAGCTGTAACTGGTGCAGGTGCTTTCGGTCACGCCCGAGATTTTTCCGCTGATCAAGACCGGCGGGCTGGCCGACGTCACCGGCGCGCTTCCGGAGGCGCTTGCCGGGCTCGGCGTCGGCACGCGCAGCCTAGTGCCGGGTTATCCCGTCGTGATGAGCGCGCTGAAGAAGAAAAAGGCGGTTCATCAATACACCGCCCTGCAAGGCGGCAAGGCAGCACTCCATGCGGCCGAGATCGGCGGGCTGGATATGCTGGTGCTCGACGCGCCGCATCTGTTCGACCGGCCGGGCGGCCCTTATGGCGACGCCACCGGGGCCGACTGGCAGGACAATTGGCGGCGCTTCGCGGCACTTGGCCGTGTCGGCGCCGACATCGCCGCCGGCGTGGTCAAGGACTACAAGCCCGACATCGTCCATGCCCATGACTGGCAATCGGCGATGACGCTGGCCTACATGCGCTACGGCGAGGCGGCAAAGGTGCCGTCGGTGATGACGGTGCACAACCTGGCCTTCCAGGGGCAATTCGGGGCCAGCATCTTCGCGGGCCTTGGTCTGCCGCAGCAGGCCATGGCGCTGGACGGGGTCGAATATTACGGCGGCGTCGGCTTCCTCAAGGCCGGCTTGCAGGCGGCCTGGGCGGTCACCACCGTCAGCCCGACCTACGCCCAGGAAATCCGTACGCCGGCGTTCGGCATGGGGCTCGACGGGCTGATCAACCTGCGCGCTGCCGAACTCCACGGCATCGTCAACGGCATCGACGACGAGATATGGAACCCTGAGACGGACAAGCATCTGGCCGCGACGTACACGGCCAAGAGCCTGAAGGGGCGCAAGGCCAACAAGCGCGCCATCGAAGAGCGCATGACGCTCGACCGCGACGATGGGCCGATCTACTGCGTGGTCAGCCGCCTGACCTGGCAGAAGGGAATCGACATCCTGGCGTCGATCATCGACCCGGTGGTGGCCTCCGGCGCCCGGCTGGCGATCCTGGGTTCGGGCGATGCGGGGCTTGAAGGCGCGCTTTTGGCTGCCGCCGCGCGCCATCGTGGCCGGGTCGGTGTCGTCATCGGCTATGACGAGGGGCTTTCGCATCAGTTGCAGGGTGGTGCCGACGGCATCCTGATCCCGTCGCGCTTCGAGCCTTGCGGCCTGACCCAGCTCTATGGCCTGCGCTATGGCTGCGTGCCGATCGTAGCGCGAACCGGCGGCCTGGCGGACACCGTCATCGACGCCAACGAGGCCGCGGTCGCGGCCGGGGTAGCTACCGGTTTTCAGTTTGCGCCGGAGAATGCGGGCGATTTCCACCATGCCATCCTCAGGGCCAACGCGCTTTACGCCGACCCGGCTGCCTGGGCGTCGTTGCAGAGGCAAGGCATGAAGGCGGATGTGTCCTGGGATCGAAGCGCCCAGAAATATGCCGCACTTTACCGCATGCTTCTCTCAAAAAGGGATGCCTGAATGATTCGCACCGTCTCCACCACGCCCTATGGCGACCAGAAACCCGGCACATCAGGCCTGCGCAAGAAGGTACCTGTCTTCCAGCAGCCGAATTATGCCGAGAACTTCATCCAGTCGGTGTTCGATGCGCTCGAAGGTTTTGCCGGCAAGACGCTGGTCGTCGGCGGCGACGGTCGCTTCTACAATCGCGAGGTGATCCAGAAGGTCATTGCCATGGCGGTGGCCAACGGTTTCGGCCGCGTCGTTGTCGGCCAAGGTGGCATCCTGTCGACGCCCGCCGCCTCCAACCTGATCCGCAAGCGCAAGGCCTTCGGCGGGCTTATCTTGTCGGCTAGCCACAATCCCGGCGGCCCGCACGAGGATTTCGGCATCAAATACAATGCGGAAAACGGCGGCCCGGCGCCGGAGAAGCTCACCGATGCGATCTATGCCCGCAGCAAGGTCATCACCAGTTACAAGATCGCTGATGTTGGCCAGGTCGATCTCGACCACACGGGCACCTTCGAAGTGGGTGGCATCAAGGTCGAAATCGTCGATCCGGTGGCGGACTACGCGGCGTTGATGGAGACGCTGTTCGACTTCGATGCGTTGCGCGCGCTGTTCAAGTCGGGCTTCCGCATGCGCTTCGACGCCATGCATGCCGTGACCGGCCCTTATGCCAAGGAAATCCTGGAGCGCCGGCTCGGCGCCGCCGAGGGTACGGCGCGCAACTTCGTGCCGCTGGAGGATTTCGGTGGTCACCATCCGGACCCCAACCTGGTCCATGCCAAGGAACTCTATGACGAGATGATGGGGCCGAACGCGCCTGATTTCGGCGCGGCGTCCGATGGCGACGGCGACCGCAATCTGATCATCGGCCGCGGTATCTTCGTCACGCCATCGGATTCGCTGGCGATGCTGGCGGCCAATGCCCATCTCGCGCCGGGCTACAAGGCAGGCCTCAAGGGCATTGCCCGCTCGATGCCGACCAGCGGTGCCGCCGACCGGGTTGCTGAAAAGCTCGGCATCGGCATGTACGAGACGCCGACCGGCTGGAAGTTCTTCGGCAACCTGCTTGACGCCGGCATGGCGACGATCTGCGGTGAGGAAAGCGCCGGCACCGGCTCCGATCATGTTCGCGAAAAGGACGGGCTGTGGGCTGTGCTGCTCTGGCTCAACATCCTTGCCGTACGTGGCGAGAGCGCCAAGGAAATCGCTGCCAAGCATTGGGTTACATACGGTCGCAACTATTACTCGCGCCACGACTATGAGGAGGTCGAGACTGATCGCGCCAACGCGTTGGTCGACGCCTTGCGCGCAAAGCTCGGCTCGCTGCCGGGCACGAGTGTTCGTGGCATGAAAATCGCCAGTGCCGACGATTTTGCCTACAACGACCCAGTCGACGGCTCGGTGAGCAAGAACCAGGGCATCCGCATCCTGTTCGAAGGCGGCTCGCGCGTCGTCTTCCGGCTGTCCGGCACGGGCACCTCGGGTGCCACGCTGCGTGTCTACATCGAGCGTTATGAGCCCGATCCGGCACGACATGGCCTGGACACGCAGGCAGCCCTTGCCGACCTGATCAAGGCTGCCGAGGACATCGCCGGCATCCGCAGCCACACCGGTCGTGACAAGCCGAGCGTCATCACCTGATGCCAATGGACGCAGCGGCTGAATATCGGCCGCGGTTTGGCGCGACCGTATCCGAAGGCGGCATCCGTTTTGCCGTCTGGTCCGGTGCTGCCGAGCGCATCTGGGTGTCGGTCTTCGATGCGGCCGGCAAGGCCGAGACCGACAGGCTGGAACTCCAGCGCGAGGGCGAGGGCGTTTTCGCGCTGTCGGTTGCCGGCCTGCGCGAGGGAACCCGCTACGGCTTCCGCGCCGACGGGCCATATGTGCCTGATGAGGGTCTTTGGTTCGATCCCGACAAGCTGCTGGTTGACCCCTACGCCGTTCGAATTGACAGAGCCTATCGTTATGACGGACGGCTGGCGGCGAGAAGGGGGCAGGGCGGCGACACCGCCGATCTGATGCCGAAGGCTGTGGCGGTCAGGCTGCCAACAGCGCCGACTGCAGCACCAACCTTCACGCGGGGCGGGCTCATCTACGAGGTGCCGGTGCGCGCCTTTTCGATGGCGCATCCGTCCATCCCGACGAAGCTTCGCGGCACGATCCGCGCCTTGGCCGAGCCGGCTGTCATCGAGCATCTCCTGAGGCTGGGCGTGTCGGCCGTCGAACTCATGCCGGTGACCGCGACGATGGACGAGCGCCACCTGCCGGCGCTGGGGCTCAGCAATTCCTGGGGCTACAATCCCGTCAGCTTCATGGCGCTCGATCCGCGCCTGGCGCCCAATGGGATAGACGACTTGCGTGAGACAACGGCCGCACTCCACGAGGCCGGCATAGGCGTCATCCTCGACCTCGTTTTCAACCATACGGCCGAAAGCGATGAACTCGGACCGACGCTGTCGCTGCGCGGTCTCGACAATCGCGCCTACTATCGCGGGGCCACAGATGACCCCGGCCGCTTTGCCAATGACACCGGCACCGGCAACACGCTCGCCTGCGACCATTCGGTGGCGCAGCAGCTCATTCTCGACAGTCTCAGGCATTTTGTCGTTCATGCCGGCGTCGACGGTTTCCGTTTCGATCTCGCGCCGGTGCTGGGACGGGTCGATGGCGAGTTCCGGGCGGATGCACCGCTGCTCCAGGGCATGCGCCAGGATCCGATCATTGGCGACCGTGTTCTCATCGCCGAGCCATGGGACATCGGCCACAATGGCTATCGCCTCGGCGGTTTTCCGCCCGAATTCCAGGAGTGGAACGATCGCTACCGCGACGACGTCAGGCGCTTCTGGCGCGGCGACCGCGGCATGGTCGGCGCCCTGGCGACCAGGCTTGCGGGTTCGTCCGACATATTCGGCGGAGGAGCGCAAACGCGGACGGTGAATTTCGTCGCCGCCCACGACGGCATGACGCTGGCGGACATCGTGCGCTACGAACGCAAGCATAACGAGGCCAATGGTGAACACAATCACGACGGCCACAACGAGAATTTTTCCTGGAACAACGGTGTCGAGGGTGAAAGCAGCGACCCCGAGATCGCCGCCGAGCGCGGCCGGGACGTGCGCGCCATGCTGGCCGTGCTGTTCGCCTCGCGCGGCGCCATCATGCTGACTGCAGGCGACGAGTTCGGCCGCAGCCAGCATGGCAACAACAATGCTTACGCGCAGGACAACGAACTGACGTGGCTGGACTGGGTCGACCGGGACGTCGCGCTTGAGGATTTCGTAGCCAACCTTTCGAGGCTCCGGCGCGAGATACCCGCGCTGGCCGAACTGGATTTCCTGGCCGGCACACCCAGGCATGGCTCGGCCGTATCTGACGTGGAATGGCTGACGGAAGCGGGCCGGCCGATGAGCGACGCCACCTGGCACGAGCCCGACCGGCATCGCCTGACCATGCTGCTTGGAAACGGAACCGCCTTTGGCGGACAGCTCGCCGTCATGATCAATGGGGCGCGGCGCGACGCCACCTTCAAGCTTCCAACTCGTCCCGGCTTCCAATGGCAGCCGGTTGCAGGCGGGACAGGGCCGCTCGAGAACCGCACCGCGGTGCCGGCGCGCACCGTGCTTTTTGCCATCGAACATCCCGGCGAGTGACAGCCAAGGAGAACTGCAATGGTGCCGAAAGAGGGAACGATGCCCCCTGCTGACTGGTGGCGCGGCTGCGTCATCTATCAGGTTTACCCTCGCTCTTTTCAGGACACGACGGGTGACGGCAGCGGCGACCTTGCAGGCATTACGCGTCGCCTGGCGCACATTGCCTCGCTCGGTGTCGACGCAGTCTGGCTTTCGCCGTTCTTCAAGTCGCCGATGGCGGACATGGGCTACGACGTTTCGGACTACTGCGATGTCGACCCCATGTTCGGCACGCTGGCGGATTTCGACGCGCTGATTGCCGAAGCCCATCGCCTCGGGCTGAAGATCATCATCGACCAGGTGCTGTCGCACTCTTCGGACCAGCATCCGTGGTTCGTGGAGAGCCGCGCCAGCCGCGACAACCCCAAGGCCGACTGGTACGTCTGGGCTCCGCCCAAGCCCGACGGAGGCGCCCCCAACAACTGGATATCGATCTTCGGCGGCCCTGGCTGGGAGTGGGATTCGACCCGCAGGCAATATTACCAGCACAACTTCCTGGCCTCGCAGCCCGACCTCAATTTCCACAATCCCGACGTGCAGGATGCCTTGCTGGAGACTGTGCGCTTCTGGCTCGACCGGGGCGTTGATGGCTTCCGGCTAGATACGGTCAATTTCTACGTCCACGACAGGTGGCTGCGCGACAACCCGCCCTTGCCGAAGAGCATTGCCGGCGAGAACGAGGAAACCAACCCTTACGAATTCCAGGACCATTTGTTCGACAAGACGCGGCCGGAAAACCTCGAATTTCTCAAGCGCTTCCGGGCGTTGCTCGACGAATATGACGGGCGAAGCTCGGTCGGCGAGGTCGGAGACGGAGAGCGCTCGCTGCAGACGGTAGCCGCCTACACCTCTGGCGGCGACAAGCTCGACATGTGCTACACCTTCGACCTGCTGGGGCCTAAATTCTCGGCTGCGCATGTCCTGAAGTGCATTGCCGATTTCGAGGCAGCGGTCACCGACGGCTGGATTTGCTGGGCTTTCTCCAATCATGACGTAGCCCGCCATGTCACGCGCTGGACCCGGCCCGGCGGCGATCCGGAGGCGGTCGCGAAGTTCTCGGTCGCCTTGCTTGCCTGCCTGCGCGGCTCGATCTGCATCTATCAGGGCGAGGAGCTTGGCCTGACGGAGGCGGAACTTGCCTTCGAAGACCTGCGCGATCCCTACGGTATCCGATTCTGGCCCGGCCAGAAGGGCCGGGACGGCTGCCGCACGCCGATGGTTTGGGAGGCCCAGTCGGAGCAGGGGGGCTTTTCCGACGGCAAGCCGTGGCTGCCGATTCCGGCTGGTCATCGCGCCCATGCCGTTGACCGGCAGCAACGAGACGAGGGGTCGGTTCTGGCCCGCTACCGCGCCGTGCTCGCCGCCCGCAGGGCGCTTCCGGCACTTATCCACGGCTCGATCTCATTGCTGGAAGCCGACGGCGACGTGCTCTCTTTCGTGCGCGAGGCAGACGGCGAGCGGCTGCTTTGCGTCTTCAACTTTGCCGAGGATTCCGCCGTTTGGCCGGTTCCCGCGCGGCTCACCGGGTTGCTTCCGCTCGATTTTCCCGGAGGCTCGGACGAACTCGAAGGAGGCAGGATCGCGCTTCCTCCGCTCGGTTACTTTATCGGACGCTTGGTTTGAAGGCGCTCAAGTTGACTTTAGGTGAGCACGAGTCGTGTTGAAATAAAAATTCGCCGTGGATAGTGTCAGCCACCGCTGGCGGTAGGGAGCTGCCGGCTCGCTCAACGAAACCGGAAAAATCCGGCATTCGGGCGCTAACTAGGCGAGGCCTGTTTTACGAGGAACAGGCCACTTGGGAGAAACAATCATGCTGAAGAACATGCTGAAAGCGACCGTGTTCGCCACGACGCTTGCCTTGGCCACCGGCGCGGTCTCCATGCCGGCCTTTGCCGAGGTCGTCTTCAATCGCGGCAATTCGGCCGATCCGGAATCGCTTGATCCGCACAAGACCTCGACTGTCTACGAAGCGCACATCCTGCGCGACTTGTTCTTTGGCCTGGTGATGCAGGACCAGGGTGCCAATCTGATTCCTGGTGCGGCCGAGAGCTGGACCGTTTCGGACGATGGCAAAGTTTATACCTTCAAGCTGCGCCAGGGCGCGACCTGGTCGGATGGCAGCCCGGTAACGGCTGAAGACTTCGTTTACTCGTTCCGTCGTCTCGAAGATCCGGCGACCGGCGCCGAATACGCCTCGATGCTGTACCCGATCGTGAATGCCGAAGAGGTCAACACCGGCAAGGCAAAGCTCGAGGACATGGGCGTGAAGGCTGTCGACGCTTCGACGCTTGAAGTGACGCTGAAGGCCCCGACGCCTTATTTCCTTGAAATGCTCACCCACCAGGCGGCCTATCCGGTCAACAAGGCGGCGATCGAGAAGCTTGGTGCCGACTGGATCAAGCCGGGTAACCTGGTTTCCAACGGCGCGTTCACGCTTGCCGAATTCGTGCCCAACGACCACATCAAGCTGCTCAAGAACCCGAAGTTCTATGACGCTGCGAACGTCAAGGTCGACGTCGTCAATTACATCCCGACCGAAGACCGCTCGACCGCCATCAAGCGTTTCGAGGCTGGCGAACTGGACAGCAACGACGACATCCCGACCGAACAGATGGCCGATCTGAAGACCAAGTTCGGCGATCAGTTGCGCGTCGGTGCCCAGCTCGGCACCTACTATTACGCGATGAAGTGGGACAAGGAGCCGTGGACGAACCTGCAGCTTCGCAAGGCGATTTCGATGGCGATCGACCGCGACTTCATCGCCGAGAAGGTCTGGCAGAATTCGATGCTGCCGAGCTACACGATGGTGCCTCCGGGCATCGAGGGCTACACGCCCATCGCAGCCGACTATGCCGACAAGACCCAGATCGACCGCGAAGACGAGGCCGCCAAGATCCTGAAGGAACTTGGTTATGGTCCCGACAAGCCGCTGAAGATGGAGATCCGCTACAACACGTCGGAAAACCACAAGAATACGGCCGTCGCAATCCAGGAGCAGCTCAAGCCGCTCGGCGTTGAAGTGTCGCTGGTCAACACCGACACCAAGACCCACTACGGGTTCCTCGAGCAGAAGGGCGACTACGATACGGCCCGCGTTGGCTGGATTGCCGACTATAAGGACCCGGAGACCTTCCTCGGTGTCGCGCGCAAGGCGAGCGGCAACAACTATTCGGTCTACAACAATCCGAAGTTCGAGGAAGCCATGGACAAGGCTGCTGCCGCTGGCGGCAAGCCGGAAGAGCGCATGAAGGACATGCAGGAAGCCGAGCGCATTGTCCTTGAGGATACGGGCTTCATTCCGATCCTCTACTACAGCTACAAGAACCTGGTTTCGTCCAAGCTCAAGGGCTTTGATGAAAACGTCATGGACGTTCACCCGACCCGCTTCATCAGCAAAGTCGAGTAACTCTGATTGTGTCGCCGCTCCCACCCGGGAGCGGCGGCCCTAGCTGGATATGTTTCTGGCTGGCGTAACGGAGTACGGCGCCCATGTTTGTATATGTGATACGGCGGCTTCTGACCGCCATTCCCACCCTTTTTGTCATTGTGACAATGGCATTCTTCCTGATCCGCATCGCACCCGGCGGGCCGTTCAATCAGGAAAGAGGACTGAGCCCGGAGATCAAGGCCAACCTCGAAGCGCAGTTCGGCCTGGGCGACCCACTCTGGCTCCAGTACGTCAACTACCTCAAGAACCTGCTGCATGGCAATTTCGGGCCGAGCTACAATCTTCCCGATTTCACCGTCACTGAACTGTTCGCCAAGGGTCTGCCGATCTCGATCCAGCTCGGTTTCTCGGCTCTGGCGCTCGCGTTGTTTGTCGGTGGCATCCTTGGGATCGTAGCCGCGCTCAACCAGAACAAGCTCGGCGACTATTCGGTCATCGCGCTTGCCACTGCCGGCAGCACGATCCCTACCTTCGTCATCGCGCCCGTGATCCAGCTCCTGTTCGGTCTCACCTGGAAGCTGCTGCCGATCGGCGGCTGGGGTGATGGTGCGCTGATCAACAAGATCGGCCCAATCCTGACCTTGTCATTGCCGCAGATCGCCATCGTCGCGCGCCTGATGCGCGGCTCCATGATCGAGTCGCTGCGGTCCAACCACATCCGAACTGCGCGTGCGCTAGGCCTGTCCGACTGGTCGGTGGTGGTTAAGCATGCGCTCAGGGGCGCGGTGCTGCCTATCGTATCCTATGCCGGCCCGGCGGCTGCGGCACTGCTCACCGGCTCGATCATCGTCGAGACCATCTTCGCCATTCCCGGCGTTGGCCGCTATTTCGTCGATGCGGCGCTCAACCGCGACTATACGCTGGTGATGGGAACGGTCGTGGTGATCGCGCTGTTCACGATCGCATTCAACCTGATCGTCGACATCCTCTACGCCTTCTTCGATCCGAGGGTGCGTTATGACTGATATGGCCATCACTGCCCCTGTCGTCGGACGTTCGCTCTGGGCAGATGCCTGGGCACGCCTCAAGGCCAACAAGGCTGCCATGTTCAGCCTTTTCTACCTCATTGCCATGAGCGTCGTCTGTATTGTCGGACCGTATTTCGTGCCGCATCAATACACCACGATCTATGCCGACTATGTCAGGACCCCGCCCAGCCTTTCGTCATATCCAAAGCCCGAGATGATCGAGACCGCCATGAACGACGCCGTCCGGCGCATGCGGGTCGATGTCAAGGAATGGCGTCAGGAAGGCGAACGCGTCTTCATCACGGTGACCTCGGCCAAGCCGCTCGACGAGCGCAACATCCGCTACCTCGACCGCTCGGATACGTTCGACAATGCCAAGCTCGATAGCACATCCGCTGACGGCCTGACGGCGGTCATGAGCGCCTCGATCAAGCAGCAATACTTCCTCTTCGGCACCGACAATACCGGCCGTGACCTGCTGTCGCGAACGCTGATGGCCGGCCGCATCTCGCTGGCGATCGGTCTTCTGGCCGGAGTTGTCGCCGTGGTCATAGGTGTCGTCTATGGCGCAACCGCCGGCTTTATGGGCGGCAAGACCGACGAGGTGATGATGCGCATCGTCGACGTTCTTTATTCGCTGCCGTTCATCTTCTTCGTCATCATGCTGGTCGTCTTCTTCGGCCGAAACTTCGTGCTGATGTTCCTGGCTGTGGGAGCGGTGCTATGGCTCGACATGGCGCGCATCGTGCGTGGCCAGGCCTTGTCGATCCGAAGACAGGAATACGTCCAGGCAGCGGAAGCGCTCGGCGTCAGGTCGCGCGGTATCGTGCTGCGGCACGTCATTCCCAACCTGCTCGGGCCGGTGGTCATCTACATGACCCTGCTGGTGCCCCAAGTCATCATCCTGGAGAGCTTCCTGTCGTTCCTGGGGCTCGGCGTGCAGGAGCCGATGACGAGCTGGGGCGTGCTCATTTCAGCCGGCGCAAAGAACATCGGCACCGCCAATTGGCTGCTTTTGTTCCCCGCATTCTTCCTTGTCTCGACGCTTTTCGCGCTGAATTTCATCGGCGACGGACTTCGCGACGCTCTCGATCCGAAGGACAGGTGAGATGGCTGGCGAAACGATCCTTTCGGTCAAGGACCTGCGCGTCCGCTTCCGCACGCTCGATGGTGCTGTGGAAGCGGTGAAGGGCATCAACCTTCACATCGACGCCGGCGAGACGGTGGCGGTGGTCGGCGAGTCCGGCTCCGGCAAGAGCCAGACGATGATGGCGGCGATGAGCCTTCTCGCGTCCAACGGCGAAGCCACCGGTGTGGTGGACTATCGCGGCAAGAACCTGTTGACGCTCGGAAAATCGGAACTCAACAAGGTCCGGGGCGTCAAGATCAGCATGATCTTCCAGGAGCCAATGACCTCGCTCGACCCGCTCTACACCATCGGCAACCAGCTGATGGAACCGATCCGGCGGCATCGTGGGCTCGACGCCAAGGCGGCGCGCACCGAGGCGCTCAGGCTGCTCGAACTGGTCAAGATTCCCGACCCCGAGCGCCGCCTGAAGTCTTATCCGCACGAAATGTCGGGCGGCCAGCGCCAGCGTGTGATGATCGCCATGGCATTGGCCAATGACCCCGACATCCTGATCGCCGACGAGCCGACGACGGCTCTCGACGTGACGATCCAAGCGCAGATCCTGATGCTTCTTGCCGAGTTGCAGCGCAAGCTCGGCATGGCGATCGTCTTCATCACCCACGATCTTGGCATCGTCAGGCGCTTTGCCGACCGGGTCTATGTAATGCGTTCGGGCGAGGTGGTGGAGGAAGGCAAGGCAGACGAATTGTTTGCCAATCCGCAGCACGATTACACCAAGATGCTGCTCGCGGCGGAACCGACCGGACGCAAGGCCGCACCGCCGGACAATGCGCCGATCCTGCTCGAGGGTCGCAACGTCGAGGTCGAGTTCAAGATCGGTGGCGGGTTTCTAGCCGGTCCGCCGATGCTGCTCAAGGCGGTCGACCACATATCGGTAATGCTTAGGCGCAATCAGACCATCGGCATCGTCGGCGAGTCCGGCTCGGGTAAGTCGACGCTCGGTCGGGCGCTGCTCAGGCTGCTGCCGAGCGAAGGCTCGATCCGCTTCGGCGGCCAGGACCTGTCGAAGGCCGACAAGTCGACAATGCGCCCGTTGCGGCGCGAGTTGCAATTGGTCTTCCAGGACCCGTTCGGTTCGCTCTCTCCGCGGATGACGGTCGGTCAGATCATCACCGAGGGCCTTCTTGTCCACGAGCCGTCCCTTTCAGGCAAGCAACGCGACGCCCGTGCCGTCGAAGCCTTGCTCGAAGTCGGCCTCGACCCGGCTGCCCGCAACCGCTATCCGCACGAATTCTCCGGCGGCCAGCGCCAGCGCATTGCCATCGCCCGGGCGATGATCCTCAAGCCCAAGGTCGTGGTGCTCGACGAGCCGACCTCGGCGCTCGACCGATCGGTGCAGAAGCAGATCGTCGAGCTGCTGCGCAAGCTGCAGGCCGACCACGACCTGTCCTACCTGTTCATCAGCCACGACCTCGCCGTGGTGCGGGCGATGTCCGACTACATTATCGTGATGAAACAGGGAAAGATCGTCGAGGAGGGGCCGACGGAGGAGATCTTCGGCGATCCGCGCGAGGCATATACGAAGACACTGATGGCCGCGGCGATCGACGAGACCAAGTTCCGCCAATCGGCCTGAACAAAAAGCGCCTGCCGCCTGCGGGGCTGTCCCCGCAGGCTCTTTGTCCTTTGGCTAAAGAACCAGAACCGACCGGCCGCAGGACACGCCGTGGACGCGGATATCGGCCTCGCCCACCTTGACGCCCAACAGCGCAAGGACGTTGAAAACCAGGCCGTCGACGGGGGCCGTGACGCCCGACAACAGGTTGGCGACGGCTGTCTTGACCGCGGCATCGGAGGGCAGAAGTATGCCGATCCCCAGGCCCAACAGCCTCACATCGACGCTGAGGTTCAGGTTCTTGATCAGCGAACTGGTCAGTGACTGAGTGAGATTGCTTGAAGACACCGACTTGATGGTGCGGTCGTCGATGTCGTTCTTGTTGAAGGTGAGCGTCTTTGGCGTGGTGTTGCCGATGTCGACATTCGCGCTGCCGCTGACCTCGACCTTGATCAGCCCGACTGCGTTGACGTTCACGAGCTCCGCCGGGTGGACGGTTGGTTCTTTTGTAAAGACACGGAGATCGGCCGGATTGATCTGGCCGAGCCAGACTTCGGCGATGCCGGGTTTGGCTGCCACGGTGACGACCGCGCTGGCCGGCTTTCCGGTCGGACAGGATACGCCCTTGAGCTGGCCCTCGGCGTAGGCGAGCTCGACATAGACGGGCAGCTTGATCGAGGCGCCGAGGACGCCGCCAAGCAATCCGCCGGCGCCGCCGACCGTGGCTTCGATCTGCAGGCGCGTCTGGGCGGTCCGGACGATCTTGCCCGCTTCGCCGATCGCAAACCAGGTGCCGCCTTGCGGTGGCTCGCCGATTGCCAGATCCAGTTTGACCGCCAGCAGGCCGGGAACGCCGACGCCGAGATTGGCCGCCACCTGGTTCTTGCCGTTGGCGATTGCCGCGGCGGCACCGATCAGTTCCATCAGGCCGACATTGGCATCGAACGCCGACGCGCCGTGCCCCAGGGCCAGCTTGCCGACCTGGCCGAGGTCGATGTAGTGCGACAGCGGCACCTTCAGCGATCCGGGCAGCTTGGCGCCGAGCAGCTTGGCAAGTGCCACGTCGGCATCCTTGTCCTTGGTCGTGGTCGCCAGCGCTGACACGATCTGGCCGACGGTCGCTTCGGCTTTCAGCACGTCATTGTAGGTGCCGGCGCTCACCTTGAGTTCGGTTGCCAGGGCATCGATGAACTGCAATGCGTTCACATCCGTGGCCAGCAGGGCGTTGTAGTCCATCGCCGCCAGCGACAGGTTGGTCCCCAAAAGTCCGCCCAACAGCGGATTGAGCAGGGCGCTTTGCTGCGTATTGACGCTGACAAGGCGGGAGCCGATGGAAAAGGCCGCTTCCGCGGGAGCGCTGGCGACCGCGGTGGTGACGATGTTGCGTTGGCCGGTGACCAGATTGGCAAAGAAGGTGGTGCCATCCTTGCGGTAGGTTACGCGCACCGCATTGTGGGGCGTCGCATCGACGACGAACCGTTTGCCTGCCTCGACCATCGCGTCCGGCGTGTATCGGCCCTTCTCGACCCGGACTTCCTTGTAGCCGACCCCTGTCGGCTGGATGTCGAAAGTGCCGGCCAGGGAAACGCCGCCCTGGCGGTTGTTGGCGAAAACCTTGAGCACCGCTGCGTCGGCCTTGGCGATGTTGGCCGCGGCATAGATGGCGGCCAGATCGGTGATCGACTGCGCTTCGCGGCGCTCGACATAGAGTGAGCCTTCGTCGACAGCAAACGCGGCCGCCGCGATGCCGATCGGCAGGCTCAGGGCGAACATCGTGGCAAAGTTGCCTTTGGTCGAACGTCGGAAGCTGCCAAGCTTCTGCATGATGTTCGTGCGCATTCAGATGCCCCCCACCCGAATTGTCGAAGAACGAGAGATGGTCTTTTCCGGTAGCGGCAGCATCGGCAGCAAGTTCCAGATCGGAAGGTGGCCTGCGTCGTAGCGCAAAGAGACGACGAACTGCTCGCTGTCCTTGTCGCTGTCCTTGACCTCGACGACGAGCTTTTTCCTGTCGATGAACACGTAACCGTCCGCGTTGAGATCGATGTACCGTTGCGCAAGCGTCTTGCGCTCGTTCTCGTCAAGACCCGCAATTGCGGTGCGGGCTGCGTCGGCTGCCATCTGCTGGACGGAATGCAGTGCGCCGAAATAGATGCCGTAGGCGATCATCCCGAATACCAAGAGGATGAAGACCGGGGCGACGATTGCAAATTCAATTGCCGAAGTGCCGGATTGGTCTTGTATGATGGTTTGTCGATCAGGTGGCCGGGTGCGTGCCAGGATCTTGTCCTGCCTGCTCTTCAAGCCGATCAACTCGGTGAAGGGCTTGGAGCCTTCTGCTCCCAGCTTGCGGCGCTGGCGAGAGGGACTCGGCTTCATGCGTCTTTGAGAAGCTTGAATCTCACGAGAATATTGTTTGTATGCAAAGTAATAATGATATTCCATATGCCACCTGTTTGGCGATAGCCAAGATCTTTTCTTCTCACGCTGTGGAGAAGATCAAGATCAGCAGCAGAATGGCCGTAGAAGATTATCGATTTGCTAATGTGATGGTTCAGAGTGGATGATGACCAAGAAACAATCTATCGCTATCTAACAATCCGCATAAAATCTTCTGCAATCTTTGCGCGAATAAAGTTGTGATATTAGGTTGTGTCGAAGGAGTTGGAAGTTGACGCGCTGCGTCGACAAGCAAAAGATGGCACGCAAGAGCGGTGCCTGTATCGATGCAGGAGGCGCAAGGTGACTTACTTGCAATGAGCGGCAGGCGGTAGCAACGGGAGGGCGTCCGGTTGTAGAGCGCACGATCCGGCGCGGCAGTGCCGCCAACGCCTAATGGATTGAGATGTCGGGATTTTTCTGGTCGGAGTGGCAGGATTTGAACCTGCGACCCCATCGTCCCGAACGATGTGCGCTACCAGGCTGCGCTACACTCCGTGACCAGTCGGCGGGCTTATAGCCGCCGCTTCTGCTTCCTGCAAGCGCCAAAGGATTGGCTGGCGTAATTTTTCGCAAGCGAGTTATCTTATTGAGCTTTTTTGGCTTTGTTCCTGTGCCGCAGGTGAGGACAGTGCTCCAATCTTGCGATAAACCGTTCGGAAAACAATCGGTTCGTAAATCTTTGCGAATGCCCGGAGTGACGTTGTGAACATCAAGCCAGTCGGCCACGTGGCGCCCAATACGTTCGAATTCGAGACGCGCGCGCTGGTAAAACCGACGGGTTTCCGCGAATACGACGCGCGCTGGTGGTTCGGGCATCCAAGTTCGCCCAAGGAGCCGGAACTCAACCTGATCGGCGTGCAGGCGCTCGGCATGGGCATCGGCACGTTGATTCGCCGCTTGGGCGCAGGCCCCGACATCGTCACCGGCCACGACTTCCGCTCCTATTCGATGGCCATCAAGCTGGCGCTGGTTTCCGGGATGATGGCAGCGGGCGCACGGGTCAAGGACATCGGGCTGGCGCTTTCGCCCATGGCTTATTTTGCCCAGTTCGCGCTCGACACTCCTTCCGTCGCGATGGTGACCGCCTCCCACAACGAAAACGGCTGGACCGGCGTGAAGATGGGGGCACAGCGTCCACTGACCTTTGGGCCTGACGAGATGTCGGCGCTCAAGGAAATCGTGCTCAACGGAGATTTCGAGCTGATCGGCGGTGGCACCTATGAATTCGTGCCGGATTTCCGCAAGACCTACATCGACGACCTCGTCGCCGGCAAACGCATCACCCGCAAGCTGCGGGTCGTTGCCGCCTGCGGCAATGGCACTGCGGGCGCATTTGCACCCGAAGCACTGGAACGGATCGGCTGCGAGGTCATCCCGCTCGACGTTGAACTGGATCATTCTTTCCCGCGCTACAATCCCAACCCCGAAGACATGCAGATGCTGCATGCCATCCGCGACAAGGTTCTGGAGACCGGCGCCGACGTCGGACTAGGCTTCGACGGGGACGGCGACCGTTGCGGCGTCGTCGACAACGAAGGCAGCGAGATCTTCGCCGACAAGGTCGGCGTGATGCTCGCGCGCGATATCTCGGCGCTGTATCCGAACTCGACTTTCGTCGTCGACGTGAAGTCGACCGGCCTGTTCAACACCGACAAGGTACTGGCTGCGAACGGTGCGAAGACCGACTACTGGAAGACCGGCCACTCCTACCTCAAGCGCCGCGTCGCCGAGTTGAGCGCCATCGCAGGCTTCGAGAAGTCGGGCCACTTCTTCTTCAATCCGCCGATCGGCCGCGGTTATGACGACGGCATCGTCACCGCAATCGCCGTGTGCCAGATGCTCGACCGCAGCCCGGGCAAGTCGATGGCCGACCTGTATCGCGATCTGCCGCTGACCTATGGCACGCCGACCATGTCGCCGCATTGCGACGACGAGCTGAAATACGGCGTCGTCGACAAGGTGGTTGCCGATTTCGAGACGATGAAGCGCAATGGCGAAATCTTTGCCGGCCAGAAGATCGTCGACCTGGTGACCGTCAATGGCGTACGCGTCGTTGCCGAGGACGGCACCTGGGGGTTGGTTCGCGCCTCCTCCAACAAGCCGGAACTGGTCGTGGTGGTGGAAAGCCCGGTATCGTCCGAAAGGCGGCGTGAGATGTTTGAGGGCGTCGACGCCGTTTTACGGCGCAATCCGTCTGTCGGCGCCTACAACCAGACATTCTGAGGAGTGGGCATGGCTGAGAGAATCGTCAGTTTTGTCATGAGCGGCGGCGTCGGCTCCAGGCTCTGGCCGCTGTCACGCGAGGACAATCCCAAGCAGTTCCACGACCTGTCGGGCGACGGCTCGATGCTGGTCAAGACGCTGAAGCGGCTCGCCGCGCGCGATGTGGGCGAAACGCCGATCTACCTGATCGCGTCCGAGCGCCATGCCGCGCGCGTGCGTGCCGACCTTGCCGCAATCGACCTTTCCGGCGGCGCGGCGATCTTCGAGCCGACCGGACGCAACACGGCAGCCGCCGTGGCAATCGCAACACTGCAGACGCTCAAGGACTACGGCAACGGTATCGTATTGGTCGTTCCGTCGGACCACGAGATTTCGACGCAACGCCAGTTTTGGGACACCGTCGAGCACGGCGTGCCGGCTGCATCGGCCGGCCGCATGGTCGTTTTCGGCATCCGCCCGACTGCGCCCGAGACGGGCTACGGCTATATCGAGGCCGGCGCGGAAGCCGATGGCATTTCCGACGTCACCCGCTTCGTCGAGAAGCCGGACCTCAAGACCGCCGAGACCTATCTCGCAGCCGGAAACTTCTTTTGGAATGCCGGTATCTTCCTGTTCAAGGCGAGCGCCATGCGCAATGCCTTCCTCAAGCACCAGCCCGAGATCTGGCAGAAGGCCGAAGCAGCCTTTCAGGCGCAGACCAGCGATCTCTCCGGCGTCTACATGCCGTTGGATCTCTACCAGGACATACCATCCATCTCGATCGACTATGCCATCATGGAGCGCACTAGCGGCATCGCCATGGTGCCGGCGAGTTTTCGTTGGAACGATCTGGGGTCGTGGCAATCGCTGCTCGATATCAGCCCCTCTGACAAGGACGGCAATGTCATTGTCGGCGATGTCGTCGCCATCGACTGCGAGAACTCCTACCTGCGCGGCGAGGGGCGACTGCTCTCGGCCATCGGCCTCAAGGACGTAGCCATCGTCTCGACGTCGGACGCAACCTTCGTCGCGCCTGTCAGCCACAGCCAGAACGTCAAGAAGATCGTCGAGCAGCTTGAAAAGAGCGGGCGGCTGGAGACCAAGTTCACGCCGGCGCATGGCCGGGTGCTCTCCAATGGCGCCTGGCGCCGGCGGGTTCAGCACTGGCTGATGGAGGAGACGCTGCCGCTGTGGTCTACGGCGGGGGTGGATGAGCAGTTCGGCGGTTTTCACGAGGCCCTGGGCTTCGACGCAAGGCCGCTGGCGAAACCGAAGCGCATGCGCACCATGGCGCGCCAGGTCTATGCCTTTGCAGTTGCCAAGCAGCGTGGCTGGGACGGCAGGGCCGATGCGCTGATCGACCATGGCATACGCTTCATGGCCGACAAGGGCCGCACCGAGCGCGGCGGCTGGGTGCGTGCGCTCAACCCTGATGGCAGCGTCGTCGATCCCATCGAAGATGCCTACGACCACGCATGCGTGCTCCTGGCCCTGGCCCATGCACATCGCTCGGGCAATGCCGAAGCTCTGGCCCTCGCCACTGAAACATTCGCCTTCCTCGACAAGCACCTCGAGGACGAGCGCATGACGGGCTTCATGGAAAGCCCCGATGGGGAGGGTGTCCGGCGCTCGAACCCGCATATGCACCTGCTTGAGGCTTTTCTAGCCTGGCACGCGGTGACGGGCGACCGTGTCTATCTGCGCCGGGCTGCCCGCATCATCGATCTGTTCCGCAGCCACTTCTTCGAGTTGGACAGCTGGACGCTCGGCGAGTTCTTCGACCGCGACTGGCATCCTGCCGCTGGCGAAAAAGGCCAGTGGACCGAACCCGGTCATCATTTCGAATGGGCCTCGCTGCTGGTCGATTTCGCCGACAAGAGCGGCCAGAAGGATCTGGTTGCTTTCGGGCGCAAGCTCTATGCCTCGGCGGTGGCCAACGGGCTCAACCGTGCGACGGGGCTCGCCTATGGGGCAGTGTCGCGGCAGGGCCTGCCGCTTGACAACATTTCGCGCAGCTGGCCGCAGACCGAAGCCATCAAGGCTGCGGTGGCGCTCGACGGCACGGGCGGTCCCGACCTCAAGCCGGAGATCGAGGCGCGCGTCGGCCGCCTATTTCGCTGGCATATAGACCCCGCGCCGCAAGGCTTGTGGATCGACCAGATCGACGAGCACGGCCGTTCGCTGGCCAAGGAGGTGCCGGCGAGCATCTTCTACCACCTGGTGACGGCGCTGACGCAATATCTCGACAAGACCGAGGACGTCGTCCACTGAGACGCCTTACAAAAAGCCGGCCAATTGGCCGGCTTTTTGTTTGTTGGGCGTTGGCCGAGATCAGTAGGGGCTCGCGACGTCGCCGGTCTCGACATAGACCGATTTGAGCTGGGAATAGTGCTGGAGCGCGGCGAGCGAATTCTCGCGTCCGATGCCAGATTGCCTGGCGCCGCCGAAGGGAATTTCGACCGGCGTCAAATTGTAGGCGTTGATCCAGCAGGTGCCGGCCTTGAGTTCGCCGATGACGCGGTGGCCACGCGTGATGTCCTTTGTGAACACGCCGGCTGCGAGGCCGAACTCGGTGTCGTTGGCGCGCGCGATTGCCTCTTCCTCGCTGTCGAAGGACAGCACGCTCATGACCGGGCCGAAGATTTCTTCGCGGGCGATGCGCATGTTATCGGTGACGCCGCTGAACACGGCCGGCTCGACGAAGAAGCCGCCCTCGAAGCCCTGGAGCGAAGGCGTGCCGCCGCCGCAGCGCAGTTCGGCACCCTCGCTTTTGCCGATGGCGATGTAGTCCAAAACCTTGTCTTGCTGGGCCTTGCTGACCAGCGGGCCCATCTGGGTTTCGGGATCGAGCGGATCGCCGATACGGATCGCCTTGGTGCGCTCGACCAGGCGTTCGACGAAACGGTCGTGCAGGCCTTTCTGGACAAAGACGCGGGTGCCGTTGGAGCAGACCTGGCCGGTCGAATAGAAATTACCCAGCATGGCGCCGCCGATGGCGTTTTCGAGGTCGGCGTCGTCGAAGACGATGATCGGCGACTTGCCGCCGAGTTCCATCGTGGCGTGCTTCATGTGCGAGCCGGCGAGCGCCAGCACTTTCTTGCCCGTGGGCACCGAGCCGGTGAGCGAAATCTTGTCAACGACAGGATGCGCGGCGAGGGCAGCGCCGACGTCGCCATAGCCCTGGACCACGTTGAACAGCCCGTCGGGCAGGCCGGCCTCGGTGTAGATTTCGGCCAGCGCAAGAGCGGAAAGGGGCGTGTTCTCGGAGGGTTTGAACACCATGGCGTTGCCCATGGCCAGCGCAGGCGCCGACTTCCATCCAGCGATCTGGATGGGGTAGTTCCAGGCGCCGATGCCGACGCAGACGCCGAGCGCTTCGCGCTTGGTGTAGGCGAAGGGGCCGCCGAGATCGACATAGTCGCCGTTGAAGGCGGCGATCGCGCCGGCGAAGAATTCGAGGCAGTCAGCGGCGGATGCTGCGTCGGCGACAAGCGTCTCCTGGATCGCCTTGCCGGTGTCGAGCGTCTCCAGCCGCGACAGTTCCTCGTTGCGGGCGCGCAGGATGTCAGAGGCGCGGCGCAGGATGCGGCCGCGCTCGACAGGCTTCAGCCGCGCCCACGCCGGCTGGGCCTCGCGTGCGGCCTCGACGGCCAGCTCCACGACGTTGGCTGTGGCCGAGTGCAGCGAGGCGACCGCTTCGCCGGTGGCCGGATAGATGACCGGGATCGATGCCCCACGCTCGTCGTCGATATAGCGGCCGTTGACATAATGCGAGGCTTTGGGCTGGGCGCGCATGCGTTTGCTCCAGTTGTATTTTCAGTGTCTGGCCTGTTGGCCGGATGATGCTCTATCTGTCCGAGACCTGCCAGCGCGGATTGATCCATGGCTCCTGGTTCGACGGCGCAAGCGGCGTACGGCCTAGGATGTGGTCGGCGGCCTTCTCGCCCGTCATGATCGACGGGCCGTTAAGGTTGCCGTTGGTCACGCGCGGGAAGATCGAGGAGTCGGCGACGCGCAGCCCCTCGACGCCGATCACCCGGCATTCGGGGTCGACCACGCTCGTGGGGTCGTCGGCGCGGCCCATGCGGCAGGTGCCGCAGGGGTGGTAGGCGCTTTCCGAATGCTCGCGGATGAAGGCGTCGAGTTCGTCGTCGGTCTGAACCTGGCTGCCCGGCGAAATCTCATTGCCGCGGAATGGATCGAAGGCCGATTGCGCGAAAATCTCGCGGGTGAGGCGGATGCAGTGCCGGAAGTCCTCCCAGTCGTCGGGATGCGACATGTAGTTGAAGCGGATCTCCGGCTTGGCCCACGGGTCGCTCGAGCGCAGGGTGATCGCGCCGCGCGACTTCGAGCGCATCGGCCCGACATGCGCCTGGAAGCCGTGAGACTTGGCAGCTGCCTTGCCGTCGTAGCGCACGGCTGCCGGAAGGAAGTGGAACTGGATGTCGGGATAGTCGACACCGGCTTTCGAGCGCACGAAGGCCGCCGCCTCGAAATGGTTGGTGGCGCCAAGCCCGGTCTTGAACAGCAGCCATTCTGCCCCGATCAGCGCCTTGGAAAACGGGTTGAAGACCGAATGCAGGGTGATCGGCTGGGTCGCTTCCTGCTGGATGTAGAGCTCCATGTGGTCCTGAAGATTCTGGCCGACGCCACGCCGGTCGGCCACGACGGATATGCCGTGTTGCTTCAGGTGCTCGGCGGGGCCGATGCCCGACAGCATCAGCAGTTTCGGCGAATTGATCGAGGACGCAGCGACGATCACCTCACGCCGCGCCTTGACGACCTGGACCTTCCTGCGCGCTTCGATCTCGACGCCGACGGCGCGTTGATTCTCGATCACCACGCGCCGGGCGAAGCCATTGACGACACGGACATTTCCGCGTTTCAGCGCCGGACGCAGATAGGCGTTGGCGACCGACCAGCGGCGCCCGCCATGGATGGTCTGCTCCATGGCCCCGAAGCCTTCCTGCTTGGAGCCATTGTAGTCGTCGGTGAGCTCGAAGCCGGCCTGCTGGCCTGCTTCGACGAAGGCCTGATAGAGCGGGTTCCTGCGCGGGCCACGCTGCACGTTGAGCGGACCCGAAGTGCCGCGCCAGCCGTCCTCGCCGCCGTTCGAATGCTCCATGCGCTTGAAGTAGGGCAGCACGTCGGCATAGCCCCAGCCGGACGCACCCTGTTCGGCCCAGTGGTCGAAGTCGCGGGCGTGGCCGCGAACGTAGACCATGCCGTTGATCGAAGAAGAGCCGCCGAGCACCTTGCCTCGCGGGGTCGCCAGCGTGCGCCCGCCGAGATGCAGCTCAGGTTCGCTGGAATAGCCCCAGTCGTAGCGGCTCATGTTGAGGGGGATCGACAGCGCGGACGGCATCTGGATCAGGGGGCCGAAGTCGGTGCCGCCATACTCGATGACGATCACCGAGTGCTTGCCGTCCTCCGACAGGCGATAGGCCATGGCCGAGCCGGCGGAGCCGGAGCCGACGATTACGAAATCTGCTTCAAGCATTGTTCACATGAACCATGAAATCGGCGAGCGAGACGTTGCCGCCGGTTGCGACGACGAGCACGGTCTTGCCGGCTACGTCGACCTTTCCTCCCAGAAGTGCCGCCAGCGACGAGGCGCCCGAGGGCTCGAGCACGAGCTTCAGGCGCTCGAACGCTACCTTCATCGCACTGCGGACGGCTGCGTCCTCGACAGTCAGTCCGCGCACATTGGTCGTCGTGACCGCGGCATAAGGTGCTTCGCCCGGCTTGCGTGCCATCAGGCCGTCGCAGATCGATTTCGGACCCAGCGGCATGGTTTCGATCGCGCCATGGGCGAGCGACGAGCCCATGCCGTTGAAGCCTTCCGGTTCCACCGCGAACACCTGTGTTGATGGCGACAGGTAGTGGAAGGCGAGCGAGACGCCGCCAATGAGTCCACCGCCGCCGACCGGGCAGAGCACGATGTCGGCCGCAACACGTTTCGCCGCCAGTTGGTCGAGCGCTTCGAGCCCGGCACCGGCCTGGCCGGCGACGATTTCGGGGTCGTCGAAGGGATGGAGCAAGGCGAGGCCCTCGGTGTCCGAGATTTCGCGCGCCTTGGCGGCGGCGACTTCTTCGCGGGCGCGGTCGCCATGGTCGGTCAGCACCACGCGGGCGCCGTAACCCTTGGTCGCCTCGCGCTTGGCTGCAGGCACATCGATCGGCATGACGATGGTGACGGGAATGCCGAGCGCCTGGCCGGCGGCGGCAAGGCCCTGGGCGAAGTTGCCGGACGAATAGGCAACCACGCCGCGCCGCGCCTCGTCAGCTGTGAGCTGCTTGAGCCGCCAGTAGGCGCCGCGCGCCTTGAACGAGCCTGCCCATTGCAGCGACTCCGCCTTGACGAAGACGCGCGCCGCGCCGGTCTGGCGGGCCAGCGCAGCGGATTCGAGCAGGGGCGTCAGCTGCGTCGCACGCGATGTTTCGGCATAGGCCTGGCGGAGCCTGTCCAGGGTGGGGACTGTTGTCGTCATCATTCGCCTCTCGGGAAACGCTTGCTCTCTTCGAGCACGTTCAGGTCCATGTGGTTGCGCATGTAGCGCTCGGATGCTTTCTGCAGCGGCTGGAAATCCCACGGATAGTAGGCGCCGTTGCGCAGCGCGGGATAAATCACCCAGCGGCGTGCCTGGCTTTCGCGCACGGCCGCATCGAAAGAGGCCATGTCCCAGCGAGCGTGGACCTTGGCCACGAAGTCGGCCACCAGATCAGCATGAGCAGGGTCTGCGGCCAGGTTGTCGAGCTCCTGCGGATCCGATTCCAGATCAAACAGTTGCGGCGGGTCGATCTCGCAATGGACGAACTTGAAACGGCCGTCGCGGATGGCGACCAGCGGGCAATAGGAACCCTCGGCGGCATATTCCATGAGCACGGGGGCGGTTCGCTGCTCGCCGCGCATCAGCGGCAGAAGCGACTGTCCGTCGGTCCAGGGCATGATGGCCGAAAGGTCGATGCCGGCGAGGTCGCACAGCGTCGGCAGCACATCGAGATTGGAGGTCGGCGCCTCGATCAGTCCGGCGGGCAGGCCCATGCCTGATATCATCAGCGGCACGCGCGCCGAGCCCTCGTAGAAGCACATCTTGAACCACAGGCCGCGCTCGCCGAGCATGTCGCCGTGGTCGGAGCAGAACAGGATGACCGTGTCATCGAGCATGCGCGTGCGCTCGAGCACCGACAGCAATTCGCCGACCTTGTCGTCGATGTAGGAGATGTTGGCGAAGTAGCCGCGGCGCGAGCGGCGTACCTGCTCGGGCGTGATGTCGAAACTGGCGTAGTCGCTGGCGAGATAGAGGCGCTGCGAATGCGGGTCCTGTTGCTCGGTCGGGATGAAGCCGACCTCGGGATCGAGGGCAGGGCTATCCTCGTAGAGGTCCCAATATTGGCGCCGCGCGACATAGGGGTCGTGCGGGTGAGTGAACGAGACGGTGAGGCACCACGGGCGACGCTCGGCCTGATCAGAGGTGCGTGCGAAGTCGTAGAGCTTCTGGGTCGCTAGGAAAGCGACCTCGTCGTCATACTCCATCTGGTTGGTGATCTCGGCCGTGCCGGCGCCGGTGACCGAGCCGAGATTGTGATACCACCAGTCGATGCGCTCACCCGGCTTGCGGTAGTCCGGCGTCCAGCCGAAATCGGCGGGATAGATGTCGGTCGTCAGGCGCTCCTCGAAGCCGTGCAACTGGTCCGGGCCGACGAAATGCATCTTGCCTGACAGCACGGTGTGGTAGCCGGCGGCACGCAGGTGGTGGGCGAAGGTCGGGATGGAGGAAGTGAATTCGGCAGCGTTGTCGTAGACCCCGGTGCGCGACGGCAACTGCCCGCTCATGAAGGCCGCACGCCCCGGCGCGCAGAGCGGCGAGGCGGTGTAGTTGTTTTTGAAGCGCGCCGACCGCGCCGCCAGCGCCTTGAGATGCGGGGCGTGCAGGCAGTTGGCGGGGCCGTCTGGGAAGAACGTTCCGGCCAGCTGGTCGACCATGACGATGAGGATGTTTGGCTTGCTGGTCATCGTGCGCGGGCCGCCTGCGACAGCTTGGTTTCCAGATAGTCGTCGACCAGCGCGATCGCCGAAGCGGCATTGGGGATGCCGTCGCGCAGGGCCCGGCGAATGTAGAGCCCGTCGATCATCGCTGCTGTCGCCTCGGCGACGTGCTCGGCGTCCGCGCGTGGCAGCAGGCGCGCAAGGCCGCTCATCAGGTTCGAATGAAGGCGATGGGCGTAGATCCGCAGCAGGCGGCGCAGACCCGGCGACTTCTGCGCCTCGACGTAGAAGGCAAGCCAGGCGGCGATGGTTGCGGCGCGGAACTGCTTGTCGGAGAAATTGACCGAGATGACGGCCGACACGCGCGCACGCGGGGTCTCGGCAACGCGCAGTGCCGCGGTGGTGTCGGTCAGCAACTCGGACAGGAGATGCCGCATGGTGGCGGCGAGCAGGTCTTCCTTGGCGCCGAAATAGTGGTGGGCGAGGGCGGAAGACACGCCGGCGCGGCCCGCGATCTCCGACATGGTCACATCAAGGCTGCCGCGCTCGCCGATCGCCGAGATCGTCGCGTCGATCAGCGCCCTGCGGCGCAGCGGCTCCATTCCGACCTTGGGCATACAAGCTCCTCCAGCGGCCAAGCTATTTTTTATTGACGCATCAATCAATAAAAAACACGGCGCATTTCGTCTCGAATGCGCCATTGAAAGCTGATGAAAATTGTTCATATTTGAACGGAATTGAAGGGCGTTGGAATCGCCCGGCAAATGGCGCAACATAGAACTGGCGATGGAGACGAAGATGACCGCATGCATCGTGGGCTGGGCGCATTCGCGCTTCGGCAAGCTGGAAGGCGAGACGCTGGAAAGCCTGATTACGCAGGTTGCCACCGAGGCGCTGGCGCATGCCGGCATCGGGCCTGACGACGTCGACGAGATCGTGCTTGGCCACTTCAACGCCGGCTTTTCCGCCCAGGATTTCACTGCGAGCCTTGTGCTGCAGGCCGACGACCGCCTGCGTTTCAAGCCGGCGACGCGCGTCGAGAATGCCTGCGCCACGGGTTCGGCAGCCGTTCGCCAGGGCATCCGTGCGGTGAACGCCGGCCAGCGCATCGTGCTTGTGGTCGGCGCCGAGCAGATGACCACGACGCCTGGACTCGAGATCGGCAAGAACCTGCTGCGCGCCTCCTATCTGCCCGAAGATGGCGACACGCCGGCCGGGTTTGCCGGCGTGTTCGGCAAGATCGCCCAGGCCTATTTCCAGCGCTACGGCGACCAGTCGGACGCGCTGGCGATGATCGCCGCCAAGAACCACAAGAACGGCGTCGACAATCCTTATGCCCAGTTGCGCAAGGATTTCGGCTTCGACTTCTGTCGCCAGGAGAGCGAGAAGAACCCGTTCGTCGCTGGACCGTTGAAGCGTACCGACTGTTCGCTGGTTTCGGACGGGGCTGCAGCCCTGGTGCTGACGGACAGCACGACTGCGCTGAAGATGCGCCGGGCGATCGCCTTCCGCGCCAACGAGCATGTGCAGGACTTCCTGCCGATGTCGAAACGCGACATCCTGCAGTTCGAAGGCTGCGAGGTGGCGTGGAACAAGGCGCTGAAGTCGGCCGGCATTTCGCTCGACGACCTCTCCTTCGTCGAGACGCATGACTGCTTCACCATCGCCGAGCTGATCGAATACGAGGCCATGGGCCTGGCACCGCGCGGCGAGGGCGCCCGCATCGCCATGGAAGGCATCACCGCCAAGGACGGCCGCCTGCCGGTCAATCCCTCCGGCGGTCTCAAGTCGAAGGGCCATCCGATCGGCGCAACCGGTGTCTCGATGCATGTGTTGACCGCCATGCAGCTTGCGGGCGAGGCTGGCGGCATTCAGGTCAAGGACGCCAAGCTCGGCGGTATCTTCAACATGGGCGGTGCTGCCGTCGCCAACTACGTGTCGATCCTGGACCGCATCAGATGAGGCATTCCGCCGTTGTTATCGGCGGTGCGTCGGGCGTCGGCCTTGCAGTGGCCGAACGCCTGATATCGGACGGATGGCCGGTGGCGGTGATCGATGACGACGGCGGCGCGCTCGAGGCGGCCGAGGACCAGATCGACAACGACGAGGTCGTGTTCATCGAATGCGACCCGACCGACGAGGATGACATCGCCGAGGCGTTCGACCAGGTTGTGGACCGGCTTGGTCTTGTCGGCGGGCTTGTGTCGATGGCGAGTTTCGCCCGCAGTGCCGCCATCGAGGACACCAGCGCCGAGATGTTGCGGGAAGCGCTCGACGTCAACCTCGTTGCCCCCTTCATCGCCGCGCGGGCAGCGCTGGAGCGGATGGGCGCCTCGCTGTCCATTGTCAGCATCGGGACCGTGGCGGGCCTTCGGGCCCATCATGGGCAATTGGCCGTCGCCGCGTCGCAGGCCGGGCTCAAGCTCATGTCGGAAGTGCTGGCGCTGGAGTATGCCGGCCGGGGCGTGCGCGTGAATGCCATAGCCGCCGGGCCTGCGGACGTGGATGCTGCAAGCAATGGCGGCATCGCACCCCATCATGTGCCGCAAGGCCGCGGTGCTGAGCCGGATGAAATTGCCGCCGCCGCTGCTTTCCTGCTTTCACCGGAAGCCAGTTACATCAATGGCCACACGCTCGCGGTGGATGGCGGATTTCTCGCCGGTGGGTTATCGGGAAACAGATCATGACGCTTGGCTGACCGCTGGCGAAATGACCCAACCTCGATCTCGCAAGCGCATGAAGGCACGCACACAATGACAAATCCGGTCCTGGTCGAGGTGCTGCGCGGCGACCTCGTTGAAAGCGTACATCGCGGCGCGGTCGTCGTCGTCGATGCCGATGGCACGCAGAGGCTTGCCTTGGGCGACGCCACGCAGCCAGTGTTTCCGCGCTCGGCGGTCAAGGCCATCCAGGCGCTGCCCTTCGTCGAAAGTGGCGCGGCCGATGCCTATGGCTTTGGCGATCGCGAACTGGCGCTTGCCTGCGCGTCGCATTCGGGCGAGCCGGCTCATGCCGAACTGGCCAATGCGATGCTGGCCAAGGCCGGTCTCGGGCCGGATGCGCTGGAGTGCGGCGCGCATTGGCCTTCGAACCATGCGGCGACGATTGCACTAGCGCGCAGCGGGGCGTCGCCGAGCGCGTTGCACAACAATTGTTCGGGCAAGCACTCGGCTTTCGTCTGTACCTGCCGTCACCTCGGCATGGCCCATCTCGGCTATGTCAGGCCCGAGCATCGCTTCCAGCAGATGATCCGCGAGACGATGGAAGCCGTCACCGGTGCACCCCATAACGAAATGAACCGCGGAACCGACGGCTGCTCCATCCCGACCTTTGCCGTGCCGTTGCACAATCTCGCACTGGGTTTTGCGCGCATGGTCACTGGCAATGGCCTCGGCACGGAAAGGGCCAAGGCCGCGCGGCGGCTGATGTCGGCATGCATGGCGGAACCTTTCCAGGTCGCTGGAACCGACAGGGCTGATACGGAGTTGATGCAAGCTGCACCAGGACGGATCTTCGTCAAGGTCGGCGCCGAAGGCGTTTTTTGCGCGGCCTTGCCGGAACTTGGCCTCGGCATTGCGATTAAATGCGACGACGGCGCGGGCAGGGCTGCCGAGGTTATGATCGCGGCGGTCCTCGCAAAGCTTTTGGCTGGAGACGAGGCGTTGCCCGGGACACTGGACAAGGCGGCGAGGCCGGTGCTGAAGAACTGGAACGGGATCGAAGTTGCATCGCTTCGACCGACTTCCGCGTTCGCATGAAAGCATAAGTAGTCGGTCAGTTTGGCTGGCTTGTTATCGGAGCTATGAACACCTAGGTTTATTTCATGAGCAGAGCTTTCACCCGCGAAGACGACAGCGAAAACGTCATTGCCGATATCGGCGAGCGGCCGGTCAGTTCGTCCCGGAATCTCGTGACCGAACAAGGGCTGGCCCGTATCGAGGCCCAACTCGCGAGCCTGCGCGAGGATCTGGCAAAGGCGGAGGCCGATGCCGACCGGGAGCGGATCGCGACGGTGTCGCGCGACCTGCGCTATTGGCAGTCCCGCCGGGAGACGGCCGAAGTGTCGGTTCCCGAACCTGACAGTACGGTTGTCCGCTTCGGGATGAAGGTTGTCGTTGAAGATGACAATGGCAAACGCAACGTCTGGGAGATCGTCGGTGAAGACGAAGCCGATGCAGCCAAGGGCCGCATCTCGCATTCCTCGCCTATGGCGATAGCGCTGTTCGGCAAATCCGTTGGCGATGTCGCTTCGGTCAACGGGCATGAGTGGGAAATCGTCGAGTTCGCCAGCTAGGCTTCGATTGGAGCCGTGTGGTCGCGGAAGAACGCGGCCGCACCTGTCTCGTCGATCTCGCCGGCGGCGACCATCAATACGAATTGAATGATGTCTTCTTGCGCTGCTTCGACGCTCAATCCTTTGAAATATAGAAACAAATCCGCTGCTGCAAAGGCAGTTCGTTTGTTGCCGTCGACGAATGGGTGGTTCTTGGCGATGCCAAACAAATAAGCGGCTGCTAGGTCACAGAGGTTTGGCTCGCCATACGCTTGCTTCTGAAGCGGCCGTGCAAGGGCCGATTCCAGCATATCCTCGGATCGTACGCCTTGAGCGCCTCCGTGCAGCTTCAGTTGCTCGGCGTGTAGCGCCTCGACGAACTGACGCGAATGGAACTCAATCATTTGGCGAGGGCGCGATACGCGACCTCATATTTCTTCATCCGCTCGCGCGCGATCTTCATCTTGCGTTCGAACTCTTCCGGATCATCCTCAGCCGGCCGAAGCCGCAACTCGTTGCCATCCTCGGTGAGGACGAGCGTGTCACCCGCGCGCAGATTATGCCGCTCGAGCACTTCCTTCGGCAGGATCACGCCTTCCGAGTTTCCGATCTTGCGAACAGTCACGTTCATGGCTGCGTCTCCATGTTATAACTTATGTATAACATGCGTGCGGATGCGATCCAAGCCATTGTCGCACCGTAGCGCCGCCACTATACCTGTGGTCTGACTGCTGATGCGGTCGTGAAAGAGCATTGCCGGAGAGACAGCCCATGGCGCAGGACGACAGCATTTTCATTGGTGCCAGCCGCAAGCCCGACGACAGTTATCAGCGGCCCGAAGATCTGTTGCTGAAGTACGGCAATCGCCATGGTCTGGTTACCGGTGCCACAGGTACCGGCAAGACGGTAACACTGCAGATTCTCGCCGAAGGCTTTTCGAACGCCGGTGTTCCGGTGTTCTGCGCCGACATCAAGGGCGACCTGTCGGGCATCGCCATGATGGGCGAGGCCAAGGATTTTCTTACGGCCCGTGCCGAGGCGATCAAGCTCGACCCGTATGATTTCCAGGAATTCCCCGTCATCTTCTGGGATCTGTTCGGAGAACAGGGCCATCCAATCCGCGCGACCATATCGGAGATGGGACCGCTGCTGCTGTCGCGGCTGATGAACCTCAGCGAAGCGCAAGAAGGCGTGCTCAACATCGCCTTCCGCATCGCCGACGAAGAAGGGATGCTGCTCCTCGATATGAAGGACCTGCAGTCATTGCTCGCCAACGTCGCCGAGCGGGCCGACGAGATCGGTGCGCGCTATGGCAATGTCACCAAACCGTCGGTCGGCGCCATCCAGCGGTCGCTGTTGGTCCTGGAGCAGCAGGGCGGCAACAACTTCTTCGGCGAACCCGCACTGAAGATTGCCGATATCATGCGCACGACGCGTGATGGTCGCGGCGCGATCAACGTGCTGGCCGCCGACAAGCTGATGATGAACCCGCGGCTCTACGCGACGTTCCTGCTCTGGCTACTGTCGGAGCTGTTCGAGGTGCTGCCGGAAGTCGGCGACCCGGAAAAGCCCAAGCTGGTCTTCTTCTTTGACGAGGCGCATCTTCTGTTCGACGAGGCGCCGAAGATCGTCGTCGACCGGGTCGAGCAGGTCGTGCGCCTGATCCGCTCCAAGGGCGTTGGTGTCTATTTTGTCACCCAGAACCCGCTCGACGTGCCCGAAACCGTTCTGGCGCAGCTCGGCAACCGCGTGCAGCATGCGCTGCGCGCTTACACGCCGCGGGAGCAGAAGGCGGTGAAGACGGCCGCCGACACTTTCCGCCCCAACCCTGACTTCGATTGTGCCAAGGCGATCACCCAGCTCGGAACCGGCGAGGCGCTGGTCTCGACGCTCGAAGCCAAGGGCGTTCCGTCGATGGTGCAGCGGACGCTGATACGCCCGCCGGCCTCGCGGCTTGGCCCGATCACGCCGCAGGAGCGCCAGAAGCTGATCAGCGAGAGCCCGGTCGCCGGGCAGTACGATCAGACCGTTGACCGTGAATCGGCGTTCGAAATGCTGCAGAAGAAGGCGCTCGAGGCACAGAAGGCGCAAGAACAGGCCCAGCAGGCGAATACCGGTGGCGGTGGTGGTGGTTGGACCATTCCGGGCTTTGGCAATGACGCGCCGCCGGCTTCGGGCGGCCGCAACACGGGCAGCGCGCCGAGGCCGCGGACCTCAAACCGGCAGACGGTGACCGAAGCGGCACTGAAGTCGGTCGTGCGCTCTGTTGGTTCGTCTGTCGGCCGTGCGCTGGTGCGCGGAATTCTCGGAAGCCTGAAGAAGGGCTTCTGACCCGAGAAGCCAATAGCAAAACGGCGCGTCGATGACGCGCCGTTTTTCGTAGGTGACTGAGCCCAGGGTCAGGCAGTGCCGAGGCCGCTGGTGACCAGGATCGGCGTCTTGCCGGGCACGCGATCGTAGAGATCGATGATGTCCTGGTTCATCAGGCGCACGCAGCCCGACGACACCGACTTGCCGATCGTCCACCATTCCGGTGAACCGTGGACGCGATAGAGCGTGTCCTCGTTGTTCTGGAAGATATAGAGCGCGCGCGCGCCGAGCGGGTTGTTGAGGCCCGGGGCCATGCCGCCATTCCTGACGCTGTACTTTTCGAGGTCGGGCTGGCGGCCGATCATTTCGTCCGGCGGCGTCCACTTGGGCCACTTGCGCTTCCACTGGATGACAGCGCGGCCCTGCCAGGCAAAGCCGGCACGACCGAGGCCGACGCCATAGCGCATCGCTTCGCCGTTTTCGCGAACGAGGTAGAGGAAGTGCGTCGAGGTGTCGACGACCACGGTGCCGGGGCGCTCGCCAGTGGGGTCGCGGACGATCTGGCGCAGGAACTGCGGCTTCACTTTCTTGAGCGGGATGCCGGGGATTTCATAGCCCTCGTCGGCGACCGGGGCATACATGCTGGCATAGTCGCCACCGAAAGCGGGATCGACGCTCATGGGCGGTGCAACCGGAGGTGCATCGACGATCTGACCGCCTCCGCCAACCGTGGAGCAGGCAGAAAGCGCTGCCGACGCGGCGCCCGCTGCCGCCAGGTTCAAAAAGCCGCGACGGCTGAGCGGACGTGATTCTGTAAATGTGGACATGACTGCGATCTAGAGTTCCAGTTCGAAAGAAATGGTGAATTTAGAGGAAACCAACTGCGTCGCCCCTTAACGCTCGCGGAGATAGGCGGGTCAAATTCCGACCTTAGGGTGGACAAAGCATGGCGAAGGTGTGACAGGCCAATCACTGTTGCGTTATGGCAACAATATTGACCTATGGTAAGCTAACCAATTGTAACTAAACCTTCCAGAGAAGGTAGGATCAGCGATGGAGGCAGGTCGCGATACTCGTCCGGCTGGTTGCTGCGGTTGATCCAGACGGTGCGGCAGCCGAACTTTGCCGCCCCTGCAATGTCCCAGCGATTGGACGACTGGAACGACATTGCTTCCGGGTAAAGACGCCAACTGCTGGCGACGAGATCATAGACCGACTGGTCCGTCTTGAATCGGCGGACGCTGTCGACCGAGAACACCTCGTCGAGGATCAGGTCCAGCCCGGCCGAGCGCACGGCCGCTTCCAGCATGTCTGGCGAACCGTTGGAGAGAATGGCCAGCCGTGCACCGTTTTCCTTCAGGTTGCGCAGCACTGCCGGAACCTCGGGGTAGCAATCGAGGCGCCAATAGGCGTCGAGCAGCTTGCTGCGCATCGCGGGATCGACCGACGGCACCTTGCGGAATGCAAAGTCGAGCGCCTGCTCGGTGAGCTGCCAGAAATCGGCATAGGCGCCCATGAGCGTCCGCACCCAGGAATACTCGAGCTGCTTGGCCCGCCAAATCTCGGAAAGCAGCTGGCCCTCGGGTCCGATGTCGGCCGAATGGCGGCGAACCGCCGCATGGACGTCGAACAGCGTGCCATAGGCATCGAATATGTAGGCTGCGTGGCGCATGCCTTTGGTTGTCCAACGGCTTGGTTCCGAGCGCAAGCGCAACTATCGGCTGGCTCCAACATTTCGGCTTGCTGCCGATTGACGGGGCGCGCCAAAGCCTCTTCCATACCGGCGATCAACAAGATGGATGGGAAAACACCATGACGCTCGCGGCGGCTGCACAATCCACGACCTGGAGCTTCGTCGATGGCGACTGGCACGAGGGCAACGTTGCGATCATCGGCCCGCGAAGCCATGCCATGTGGCTCGGCTCCACCGTCTTCGATGGCGGCCGTTGGTTCGAAGGCGTGGCTCCCGACCTTGAAGCACATTCGCGCCGGGTCAATTCGTCGGCCATCGCATTGGGCCTGAAGCCGACCATGAGCCCGGAACAGATCGTCGGGCTGACCTGGGACGGGCTCAAGAAATTCGACGGCAAGACTGCCGTCTACATCCGGCCGATGTATTGGGCCGAGCACGGTGGCTACATGGGCGTGCCGGCCGACCCTGCTTCGACGCGGTTCTGCCTGTGCCTGTACGAATCGCCGATGCTTCCGCCGACCGGCTTTTCGATTTGCTTATCGCCGTTTCGCCGGCCAACTCTCGAAACCATGCCGACCAATGCCAAGGCAGGCTGCCTCTATCCAAACAACGGCAGGGCAATCCTCGACGCCAAGATGCGCGGTTTCGACAATGCCCTGGTACTCGACATGCTAGGCAACGTCGCCGAAACCGCCTCGTCCAACATCTTCCTGGTCAAGAACGGGCAAGTGTTCACCCCGGCGCCCAACGGAACTTTCCTTTCCGGGATCACCCGCAGCCGCACGATTTCGCTTCTTGCCGGCAGCGGTGTCTCTGTCGTCGAAAAGACGCTTTCGGTGCGCGAGTTCCTCGAAGCCGATGAAATCTTCTCCACCGGCAATCACTCCAAGGTTGTTCCGGTCACGCGCATCGAGGAGCGAATTCTCCAGCCCGGACCGGTAGCAAAAAAATCACGCGAGCTATATTGGGAGTGGGCGCACTCGACCGACAAGGCCTGAGTGTAGCGAAGAAAAACAGCGCCTCTCATCTGTTGTCACACGATGATGACGACCTATCTGTAGACGGCATAGTCATGCCGCGAAATTGCCAGCAAGGGAGTATGATCCATGGCTTTTGAATTGCCCGAATTGCCCTACGACTACGAGGCGCTACAGCCCTTCATGTCGAAGGAGACGCTTGAGTATCATCACGACAAGCACCACAAGGCCTATGTCGACAACGGCAACAAGCTGGCTGCCGAAGCAGGCATGGACAAGCTGTCGCTGGAAGAGGTCGTGAAGCAGTCGTTCGGCAAGAATGCCGGCCTGTTCAACAACGCCGCCCAGCATTACAACCACGTCCACTTCTGGAAGTGGATGAAGAAGGGCGGCGGCGGCAACAAGCTGCCCGGCGCGCTGCAGAAGGCGGTAGATGCCGACCTCGGCGGCTACGACAAGTTCAAGGCTGATTTCATTGCCGCCGGCACGACGCAGTTCGGTTCGGGCTGGGCGTGGCTTTCGGTCAAGGATGGCAAGCTCGCCATCTCCAAGACCCCGAACGGCGAGAACCCGCTGGTTCACGGCGCGACCCCGATCCTCGGCGTCGACGTCTGGGAGCACTCCTACTACATCGACTACCGCAACGCCCGCCCGAAATATCTCGAGGCGTTCGTCGACAGCCTGATCAACTGGGACTACGTGCTCGAGCGTTACGAAAACGCCTGAGCCTGGTTCACCCACGAAAAGCCCCGGCAAGTCCGGGGCTTTTTTTGTCGAGAGAACGCAAATTTATTCCACCGACTCACGTAAGCGTGAGGAGAATCTTGGGACGAATTGGGCCAGTTTCGCCGTTCACCCTAGGCAGCTTTTGCAACCGAAAGAGGACCTGATGAGAAAATTTGTGCTCGCCGTCGCAGCGCTGGCGCTCGCATCCACTGCAGCATTCGCCGATGTGATTACCGACCGTCAGGCGGTGATGAAGGAGAACGCAAGGCAAGTCGGCACGCTCGTCAAAATGGTGAAGGGCGAATCCGCTTTCGACGCCGCCGCCGTTCTGGCGGCCTTGACGGCGCTCAACGACAATGTCCAGAAAATCGATGTCGCGGCGTCGTTCCCGGTAGGAAGCGACAAGGGCGACACCACTGCATCCCCCAAGATCTGGGAGGATCCGGCTGGATTCCAGGCCGAGGTCGACAAATTCAAGGCAGTGACGGCCTCGGCAGTTGGCGCCCCGGCCCAGGACCTGGACGCCTTGAAGGCACAGGTCGGCACCATCGGCCAGACCTGCGGCACCTGCCATGAGGCGTTTCGCGTCAAGAAGGGCTGATCCCTTCGCATGGGTGCTTTCAAGAAGTTTGCAGTGGCGGCTCTGGCGCTTGGCGGTGCCGGAGCCGCGACTTTGTGGTGGCTGGCGCTTCCTGAAAGACTGGGGCCCGATGCCGTGGCTGCCCTGGGAGCCGGCGACGCGGCCCGCGGTCAACGCATCTTCGATGCGGGCGGCTGTGCCTCCTGCCACGCCAAACCGAAATCGGAGGGCGATGCACGTCTTCAACTCGCCGGCGGTCTCGAGCTGAAGACGGCGTACGGTACCTTCGTGGCGCCGAACATTTCCACCGACCCGAACGACGGCATCGGCGGATGGTCGCTCGAGGACTTCGCCAATGCAATGCTCAAGGGCGTGTCGCGCGACGGACAGCACCTCTATCCGGCGTTCCCCTATGCCTCCTATGCCCGCATGAAGCCGGCTGAGGTCGCAGATATCTACGCCTTCATGAAGACGCTGCCGCCTGTTGCGGGCAGGGCGCCGAGCCACACGCTCGCCTTTCCGTTCAATGTCCGATCCGGCATCGGGCTCTGGAAGCTGTTCTACCTGAGCGACCAGCCCGTGATCGCCTTCGCCGACGGCACGCCTGAGAAGGTCCTGCGCGGTCGTGACCTCGTGGAAGGCGCAGGGCATTGTGGCGAATGCCACACGCCGCGCGGCTTTGACGGCGGGACCAGGAAGGGCCAATGGCTGGCGGGTGCTGCGGCGGCCGAAGGACAGGGCATCGTGCCCAACATAACGCCGCAAGGGACTGGGATCAGCGGCTGGTCGGAGAGCGACATCGCCAGCTATCTCGAAACGGGTTTCACCCCTGAGTTCGATTCGGTCGGTGGCACCATGGTCGAGGTGCAGAAGAACATGGCGAGGCTAAGCGCCGAAGACCGCGAGGCAATCGCTGCCTATCTCAAGGCGATCCCGCCGCATTCCAACGGTTATCCCGCGCCACAGCCGAAGCCTGCCGGTTGACGCAACCGGCGGCCCCAAGCCGCCGGTCTGCCGTTTCCAATGTCAGGCGAGCCCAACGACCTTCAGTGCGAAGGCGTAGTTGAAGGCGATTTCCTCCAGCCGCGAGAAGCGGCCCGAGGCGCCGGCATGGCCCGAATCCATGTTGATCTTGAACAGCACAGGACTGCTGCCCGACTTGCGTTCGCGCAGGCGCGCGGCCCATTTGGCCGGCTCCCAATAGGTGACGCGCGGGTCGGTCAGGCCGGCCACCGCCAGGATCGGCGGATAGTCGAGTGCGGCGACATTGTCGTAGGGCGAATAGGCGGCGATGGTCTTGTAGTCGTCCTCCGAGGCGATCGGGTTGCCCCATTCCGGCCATTCGGGCGGCGTCAGCGGCAGAGTGTCGTCGAGCATAGTGGTCAACACGTCGACGAACGGCACTTCGGCGATGATGCCGGCAAAGGCATCCGGCGCCATGTTGGCTATGGCGCCCATCAGCATGCCGCCGGCCGAACCGCCCTGGGCGACGATGCGCTCATGTGCCGTGTAGCGCTCGGCGACGAGGTGGTGGGCACAGGCGATGAAGTCGGTGAAGGTGTTGGTTTTCGCCGCGCGCTTGCCGTCGTCATACCAGGCGTAGCCCTTGTCCTTGCCGCCACGGATATGGGCGATGGCATAGACGAAGCCGCGATCGACCAGCGACAGGCAGTTCGTGTTGAACGAGGCCGGAATGGTCATGCCGTAGGAGCCGTAGCCATAGAGCAGGCACGGTGCCGTGCCGTCCAGCGGCGTGTCGCGATGGTGGATCAGCGAGATCGGCACCAGTTCGCCATCGGGGGCCGGCGCCATCAGCCGCCGCGTGACGTAGTCATCGGCATTGTGGCCCGAGGGGACTTCCTGGGTCTTGAGCAGGACGCGTCCGCGCGTCCGCATGTTGTAGTCGAACAACTGCGTCGGGGTGGTCATCGACGAATAGGAAAATCGCATGGTGTCGGTATCGTATTCATAGGAGCCCGACAGGCCGAGCGAGAACGCTTCTTCCGGGAAAGAAATGATGTGCTCCGCACCGGTGGCGCGTTCGTGCACCACGATCCGCGGAAGGCCTTCCTTGCGTTCCAGGCGAACCATGAAGTCCCTGAAGCCGATGACCGACAGGATCAGCCGGCCGGGTTCGTGGGCGACAAGTTCCTTCCAGTTGGTGCGCGCCGGATCCGCCGCTGGCGCGGTCATGATCTTGAAGTCTTTGGCGCCGTCGGCATTGGTCAGCACGAAGAAGATGTCGCCGCCTTCCTCGAGATCATATTGCAGGCCGGTTTCGCGCGCTGCAACGAGTGCCGGCGAGGCGAGGGGATTGTCGGCCGGGAGCAGCCGGTATTCCGACGTTTCATGATCGCTGATCGAGATCATGATCCAGTCATTGCTGCGGGTGCCGCCGACACTCATGAAGAAGCCGGGATCGGTCTCCTCGTAGACCAGGCGGTCTGTCGAGGCGTCGCTGCCGAGCGCGTGGTAGAAGACCTTCGACGGCCGGTGGTTGGAGTCGAGGCGGGTGTAGAAGAAGCCGGCATTGGCGGCATCCCACTCGCCCGAGCCGCCCGTATCGGCGACGATGTCGGCGAGTTCGGCGCCGGTTGCCAGGTCGCGGACACGCAGGGTGTAGAATTCCGATCCCTTGTCGTCGAACCCCCAGATCAGGCGGCTATGATCGGAGGAGTGGTCGATCCCGCCGAGGCGGAAATAGGCGTGACCTTCGGCTTCCTTGTCGCCGTCGAGGATGATCTCCTCCGTGCCGCCTGCGCTCGGGAGGCGGAAATAGCGCGGCTGCTCGCCACCCTTCTTGTAGGATGAGCCATAGGCGAACGGGCCGTCCTTCATCGGAACCGAGGAATCGTCTTCCTTGATGCGTCCCTTCATCTCTTCGAACAGCTCCTTGCGCAGGTCCGCCGTGCCGGCCATCAATTCGGCCTGGTAGCTGTTTTCCGCTTCGAGATGTGTGCGGATTGCCGGATCGAGCAGGCTCGGATCGCGGAAGACCTCCTGCCAGTTGTCGGCGCGCAGCCAGGCATATTCGTCGATGCGGGTGATGCCGTGCCGGGTGTCGGAAACGGGGCGGCGCTCGGTCGACGGCGGGGCGATGTCGGCGAAAATGGCAGGTCGGGTCATCATGTCTCGCATGCGGTGAATCTTGAATGGCGAATGAACACGCCGATCAGGGCGGGTTCAAGGGCTGAGTTGCATTGTTCGTCAACGTTCCAATTGACCGGTTCGCCGGAGGAGAGAGATGAACACGTTCTTGAAGACCGCCGTAGCCCTGACCGTCGCCACGACAGCACTGTTCGCCGGCAACGCCCACGCGGCTGCTTTTGCCGCCTGGCAGGTGACCGACGTTCCGTTCGGCGACACGTTGAACATCCGGAAGTATCCGTCCAATGGTTCGCAGAAGCAGGCAGCCTATCCCAATGGCACTGTCCTGCAGATGACCGGAAAATGCACTGGCGGGGTCGATCTCTTCGACATTTCGCATTTGCCGGAATGGACGCAGGCACAGCGTGTGCGTTATCGCTGGTGCCAGGTCTGGCACGATCCCGCCCAGAACGGGCAATTCACCACTGGTTGGGTCTATGGCAAGTACATCGCGCCGTATTGAACAGGCAAAACTGTTGCTTGCGTTGCCTTGAGCACTCGGGCGGGCACCGGTTATTGACAAGATAGGTTCAGGTTTGGCCCTGCATGGCTGGTAACGACTGGGGCAGCGGCGCCTTCCTCGTTAGCTTTCTTGCGACTGTTGCGTTCCCGCATTTTTTGACCAGCGGCGGTGTCCATCTCAAGCAAGAGGCCGAAGAAAAACCGGTCATGATCAGCAGCGTTGGCGATTATCTTGCCGGCGGCCCGGTCATGGTTGGTGCGTTGCTTGCGATGGCCATCTCTCCAGGGGCTGTTGCGCCTCCCCGATTTCCACACGGTCTCGAAGGCCGGAACGGTTGGTTCCTGTCCTGAGTTGCTTCGTCTCGCGGTGCATATCGGCGAACTCTCCACGGCATTGCCGGCGCGGGCTGGAGTGGTGTTCTTCATGCTGATGGCGCAGATTTTGGCCGATTTGCTTGCCAAGGCGGCTTATTCAGCCGGATATCGCTTGTGGCAGGGGTCTCTCGGCGACGATTTGGCTGAAACTGTGGCGCGGGATAAGAAGAACCGCATTGTTGCCACCTAATGCCGACAATGACCCCGGAGAGAACATTCAGCGTTGTGTAACTTGATCTCGTGCGATGACATTGCCCTGTCAAAAAGGCTCATTTGTTAGAGAAGTGATGAATGCATTGTTCTTGGAGTTGCAAAGAATAGTGAATTGACTTGTTATGGCTACAGGCTCATTAAAGTGATGGAACGCGACTCGTAATGGCAAATTGCGATACAAGATCGCGCCGCACCCCGGTCGCAATATCGGGCAAAAAAACAACCAGTCACATTGGGGCCTGAAGCATATGGATACTTCCGAAACGCCTGCAGCAAATAGCGAAACGCTGATCGAACTGACCGCCGACGTGGTGGCCGCTTATGTCAGCAACAATCCGGTCCCGGTAGGAGAACTTCCGGGGCTGATCGCCGACGTTCACGCAGCCCTTGGCCGCGTCGGTAACGTCGCCGACACACCACCCGCCGACAAGCAGAAGCCGGCCGTCAACCCGAAGCGTTCGGTGCATGACGACTACATCATCTGCCTGGAAGACGGCAAGAAGTTCAAATCGCTCAAGCGTCACCTGATGACGCACTACAACATGACGCCCGATCAGTACCGCGAGAAGTGGGGCCTTGACGCCAGCTATCCGATGGTGGCGCCCAACTATGCGGCAGCTCGCTCGCAACTGGCCAAGAAGATGGGCCTGGGCCGCAAGCGCAAGGTGGGTAAATAATACTCCCTTCGACAGACGTTTAGCGAGCGGCGCCTTCGGGCGCCGTATTGCTTTTGTGCCGGCGCCGGCGCGGCCTGAGCGACAGTCGCCCAGGCTGGTCGGGGAAGACGCCTTTCAGCCGATCGCGCACTTGCTTGAGCGCGATGTGCCGGTTGAGATCGTAGCTCCAGTGGCGGTTGACACCCCGGAGCCGTTCGCGCTCGATCGCCCGTTCGAGCCGTTTGAGCAAGGCGACGGTCGATGTCGGCTCGCCAGAAAGCGCATTCGAAAGCTCGATCCCGCAGCAGAGCTGCAGGGCTGCCCGCTGCCGGGCGTCAGTCAATTCGGACAGCTTGTTCTGCCTGAAGGCTGCAATTTCATTCGAAAAATCCCGCATCGCGATCCTGCCTGATGTGACTGTGATCGTGCGATGATGCTGCCATCTTGCAGGGTGGGGAGAAACTGCGCCAAGAATTCACTGGAGCGGAATAAATAGAACAACGATTACAGCGTGTTGAAGTTTCTTCCGCTGCTTCATCGTTCTTTTTTTGTTCACACCCCGTGACGTGCCCGGTATAAGAACTTATTCCTATCCACAAAGGGGGAAGAGTTCGGTGGGATCCACGTCGGCAACATTGGTCAAACGGCAGAAGGAGGCGCGCGAGGCCGCCGCCAGGGACGAGCGTTCCGTTCTTGAACTTGTCGCCGACCGGCGTCGTGACCAGGTGGTGGAGCGTTGCGATGCGATGATCGACCTCATGGCGGCGTTGTTCGGCGTGCCAAGCAGGGAGATTCGTCGAATTGGCCGGACTGGCAACGACATCAGCCGCCTCCGCCAGATTGCCATGTATGTTGCCCATGTCGTGTTTCGTCTCAGCATGCGCGAGGTCGGCCGTGGCTTCGGGCGCGACCGGACCACAGTGCTTTATGCCTGCCATACCGTGGAGGACCTGCGCGACGATGCGGAGTTTGACCGGATCGTCGCGCTGGCGGAGCGGGTGGCGATCGCTGCGTTTCGCGACAGGCTGGAGGGTTGACATGAGCACCCCTGACGAAAAGGCACACAAGCGCGTGCTCACGCTGCTGGCCAAGGGGGCCGCAGAATGCGAGCCGGCCGCAACGGCCGGCAAGATGCTGCTTGAGAACGATAGGAACGACAGGATAGCTGTCGGCGCCGAGGTGCTTGCGGCATTGTCCCGGCAAGGGCTTGTCGTTTGCGTTGGCCGGGCGATGCGGCTTACGCCGGAAGGGCAAGCGGCCGCACGGCGAGAGGAGAGCCCAGTCGATCCTTTCCAGAGCCAGCACCGCGAACTGGACACGGCGACGGTCGATACCGCGGCCGGGCAACATGCGGCGCTGATCAACATTTCGGAGTCGCCACTCGGCCAACTCGCCCGACGCAAGACCAAGGCCGGCAAGCCGTTCCTGAACGGCAGCGAGTTCGTCGCCGGCGAACGGCTGCGTGCCGACTACACGCGCGGCCAGATCATGCCGCGCTTGGGCGCCAACTGGGTGGCGAGCGTCTCTTCCGGCAAGCGCAGTGCCGGCGGCGGCCTGGCGGAACTGACGGATGCGGCGCTCGCCGCGCGGCAGCGGGTTGACAGGGCGATCGATGCGGTCGGGCCGGAGCTATCCGGCGTCCTGATTGACGTCTGCTGCTTCCTGAAGGGGCTGGAACTTGTCGAAGCCGAGCGCGGCTGGCCGGTGCGGTCGGCCAAGGTCATGCTCAAGTCGGCACTTGGCGTGCTGGCCAGACATTACAATCCTCGCGCCGGTTCCGTTGCCGGTCGCAAGGTCCTGCATTGGGGGGCCGAGGATTATCGCCCGCGAATGGGCTGAACGGAACTCAGGCGACCTGATGGAGGGCAGCCTCGGCGTCGCGCTTGATACGCTTGACCGTCGAGCGCAAGCCATTGGCGCGTTGCGGCGACAGGTGCTCGTTGAGGCCGAGTGCCTTCAATGTGGCTTCGGCGTCGGTCGCCATGATCTCGCTGGCGCGATGACCTGAGAACAGGGCAAGCATGATGGCGACGAGCCCGCGCACGATATGCGCGTCCGAGTAGCCTTCGAAGCGGATGGCGGGGTCGGCACCGTCGCCCTTGTGGGTTACAAGCCAGACCTGGCTGACACAGCCCTGCACCTTGTTGGTGTCGGTCTGCGCGCTCTCGGGGAAAGGCGGAAGTGCTTCGCCCAACTCGATGACATAGCGATAGCGATCCTCCCACTCGTCAAGGAAGGAGAAGTCGTCGCGGATGGTGTCGATCGAGGTGGTCATGGTGCCTTCGATATAGTGCCGGCACCGCTGCCCGTCACGAAAAAAAGAAATGCACCGCAGATGCCAGAGGCGGGCGTATCGCGGTGGGACCTGGCGTAGGCCCGGAAGTCGGAATCAGTTTGCCGGGGCCGGGGCCGGGGCCGGGGCTGGGGTCGGGGTCGGGACGGCCATGGCCGGTTCGTCATCCGTCGCAGGGACGCTGCCGGTCCGGGTTGCAGTGTCGGGCTGTCCGAACTGCTGGTCGAGCGCCTCATAGGCGATGCGGGCGCTCTCGCGTGCCCTGACACCGATGGTCTGCATCGCGGCCTTGCCTGTTTCGCAAACCTCGGGCTTGCGTTCGCAGATGCCGGCGATGTCGCCAACCGCCTCGCGCGCGGCGAAAATGGCCTGTAGCGGGCTCACGCTGTTCTCACCATCGGGGCCCGTGCCGAGCGGCAGCAGGAGAAGGACGAGCGAGAACCAGAAAGCGGTTCTGAAGAGAAAGCCCATGGAAGCCTCGTGTGGTCTGTCGGCGCCGGATCTATGCGGCCCCGCATCTTGCTGAGCCGACAATGGCATGAACGAGCAAAGGAGCGCTTGCTGCAAAAGGTGGCATTTCGCGAAGGTTTTTCACCAAAGTTTAACGGACTGGCCCGGCTTGCGTGACTGTGCGCCTGAGTAATCTCTCACGAGACTCGTAAGCAATTGATTTAAATTGCGAAACTTCGAGATTGCGCGTTTTGCGCAGATTCGGGTTCGCGAAGTCGGCAAATAACCCTCCATTTACCATGGCGAGAACTGTTCTCGAATGTCGACGCCGTGATCCCGATATTCGCCATGCGCCAGGGTTTCGGTCGCCTGGCTTTATTCCTTCATTAAAGGCTCGGTGCGAGTTTGGAGACCAACCAGAGAAGAGCCGCAAAGCGAGCCACGGAAGAGTGCGTAGCGTTGAGTTTTGTCATGACCAGATACGGTGAGTTTTCCGGCGCGGTCGCCGGCGGCTGTGACCGGCTGGTCCATCCGTCCATCGATGGCTCCGAACGTTCGCGCCAGCGGCGTCTCGTTGGCCTGTTGTTGGCGGCACCTTTCCTTGTTGCCGGTGCCGGCGTGGTTCTGGTGTCGGCCAATCTGGGCGCGGCCCCGACCTTTGCCGTCATCTTCGCCGCCTTCAGCCTGAGCTGGCTGGCGGCCTTGTTGGTTGCCGCGACCGGCACGGCCGCGTCGATCGGCGTCGCGTCGCTTGGCGTCGGTGCCGTAACCGCTGGCGCCATCATTGCTGCCACGGGCGGCCTGACATCGCCGGCGGCGCTGCTTGCAGCCGCGCTTCCGCTCGAAGCGCTGTGGGTTTGGCGGACGCGGAAAGCGGCTTTGTTCGGCGGGCTCGCGGCCGTTGCTGCGCTGCTGCTGCAAGGTTTGCTTGGCGCCGTGCCATTTGCCGAAAGTGCGACGGCATCCGCATGGCATTGGTTGCTGCCAGTCGCCTGGTTGGCGACCTTCGTCGCTCGCGCTGTACAATTCGCCGGCCATGGCGCCGAACAGGCTGCCGCGCCGGCTGCGCCGCTGGAGCAGGTCCTCCGGGCTGTCGTCCTGCGCGTCGCGCAAAATGGCGACGTGGTTGATGTCTCCGAGCAGGCGCGGACGTTGTTGCGGCTGCAGCCGGAGTTGCTCCTCGGTACTGCCCTGTTCGACCGCATCCATGTGGCTGACCGTGTTGGCTATCTCTGTGCGCTGGCAGACATGCGCGATGGCGCCGAAACGCGTCAGGTGGAGCTGCTTCTGCGTTTGCCCAGGCAGTCCGAGAGCGATGCGGGCGACAATTTCCGGCCGTTCGCACTCGAGTTCATCAAGGCCGGTGTCGAGTTTATTGCGATTGTCCGCAATAACGACACTGTCGCCGAGTTGCGGAACGAACTGGCCAAAGCCACCGACGCCGTGAAGAGCGCGGAACTTGCCAAGAGCAATTTCCTCGCAGCCGTGAGCCACGAACTCAGGACGCCGCTCAACGCGATCATCGGTTTTTCCGACATGCTGCTGCACGAGATGTTCGGCAAGTTCCAGGAGCCGCGCCAGAAGGAATATGTCGGTATCGTCCGCGAGTCCGGCCAGCACCTGCTCGAGGTGGTGAACTCGATTCTCGACGTCACCAAGATCGAGTCGGGTTGCTATGCGATCAACCCGGAGCCTTTCAGGTTCCGCGAGGCGGTCGACATGTGCGCTTCGATGATGGCGCTGCAGATCGAGGCCAAGGCGCTTGACCTGGCTGTCGAAGTGGCTGCCGGCACGGGCGAGGTCAAGGCTGACCGGCGTGCGGTGCAGCAGATGCTGATCAACCTCGTGTCGAATGCGGCAAAATTCACCCCCGATGGCGGTCGCGTCGAGATCGGCGCCAAGCGTCTCGGTTCGCGGCTGCATTTCTGGGTGTCGGACACCGGCATCGGCATCGCCCAGGAAGACCTGTCGCGGCTGGGTACGCCGTTCACGCAGATCCAGAACGACTACACCCGTCGCTTCGAAGGCACCGGCCTTGGGTTGTCGCTGGTCAAGGGACTGGTTGCATTGCACGACGGCGCGATGTCGATCGAGAGCGCGCCGGGCGAGGGGACCACGGTTACCATCAGCCTGCCGATAGAAGGGCCAGCCCTCCGCCCTGAGCCGACGAAGGGCGAAGTGATGCGGTTGCCGGCAGACAGGATCAGGGAGATGCGCAATGGCCCGCTCCGCAAGGCAAGCTAAGCGGGTCGTCGAGGACCGCAGCCCGCTGCAAGAAGGGGCCGTGGCGCTCGGCGGGATGATTGCACGCAATCCGGTGCTGGTCGGCGGTTCGACGGCGTTTCTGGTGGCGCTGTTCTACGTCTCGGCGAATGCGCTGTGGTACCAGCCATATGCGCACAAGGGTGCGTTCTTCTCGACCCGGGAGGTGGTCGAGTTTCCCGACATGAACGAGGATGCGCCGGAGACCACGATCAAGATCGAGCGACCGGAGGCACAGGTCGTGCGCCCCAAGGGCGATCCTCAGATCGAACAAATACAGAGCATCCTGAAGGACCTCGCATTTTATGATGGCACGGTCGACGGGCTGAATGGGCCGGCCACGCGCAGTGCCATCCAGGCGTATCAGAAGAAGGTAGGCCTGACGGCCACGGGCGACATCGACGGCGCGCTGCTCGAGCAACTGGGCGCTGCTGAAACCACGGCCGGAATTGCGCCGACACCGACACCGCGAGCGCAAGCGACACCGGTGTCGAGGCCGCGAACGGGCGGGGCCACCACGGCACCCGTGCGCACGGAGCCCGCAGTCGATGCCGATCCGAGTGCGCGCATCATGAAGATCCAGGCTGGGCTGAAGGCCTTCGGCAATGACGGAATCGACGTTGACGGCGTTCCAGGCGCCAGGACCACGGCGGCAATCCGCGAATTCCAGGCTTTGTTCGGCTTGCCTGAAACGGGCGAGCCCGACCCGGCAGTTTACGTCAAGATGCGTGAGATCGGCCTGACCAACTGAGCCGATAGGCCTGTGCGCTTTCCGAGCGAGCCGCTATAGAGGCCGGATCGAAATTGCGTTCGGGCCTGGCAAATGCGCTTAACCACTGACTTCTGGGTGTCTGCCCTGTTGCGCCGGATTTTCGGCGAGGGCGGCTTTGGCGCGATCCTCAGCCGGGGCGCACTTGAAGCCGGCGCTGTCTTCATCCTGACCCGCGATCGTTTCGGCCGCACCAGCCTCTACGGCCCGGCGCCGCAGACGAGCTACGACATGGCAAGACCCGATGAGCGCCAGTTCAGCCTGCTGGAAAGCGACGATGACGGGACGGCGATCGAAAAGCGGCTCGAGCGCGAGCGGCGCTTCGACCCCGATATCTGGGTGGTCGAGATCGAGCCGGGCCAGACCGAAATCAAGGATCTGGTGTCTCTTACGACGCCCTGAGCTGATCACCCTTTGAGCCGGCTGCCCCTGGCTTAGGCTGTAGCCTGTCCGCGTTGCCGCGGATGCTTGCGCCGACCGCCGCTGCCTTCCAGTCGCGCACGCGGTCGAGCGCTACGTCGCGATGCAACAGCCGGTAGCGCTCAAGGAACAGCCTGATGGCTTCGGCATGGGCGAACTGGCCAGGGAATGTCGTCGCGGTGAGAAGGAATGCCTGCTCTTCAGGCAGGTCTAGCGCCTTGAGCGCGTCAATGAGCGAAGAGTAGCCAGACTTCTCGGTGATCGAACGGGCCGTCTGGAAGTCGATCTCCAGCGCGTCGGCGAGAGCGGTCTGGAAGAATGTGCCGTTGCCGGTAAGGGCGGTCGACTTGAGCCGTTCGTAGGCCGGCGCACGCGTTTGTCCTTCGGTCGATGTCGACTGGTGCGCCGTATTGGGTGTCATCATCGAGCGCAGACGGCGGCGGACGTTTTCGGCAAGTTCGCCCGGGGCGGGAATGTTCGGCGTGTCCTGCACCGCGTCGATTGTCGTTGCGGCTGTCGCTGTGGCGACTGGCACTTCGACCTGTTCCGTCGTTTCGGGGTACACCAGGCGTGGGCGCTCGAGCACCCGGATCAGGTCGGCGATCGTCTGGTTGAGGCCGGGGCGGCGGGCAATCGCGCGCGCATGCGGCAGGCCATGGCGTCCGATCAGCGCGATGAGCGCGACATCCGACAAGACAGGCGAACGGATCAGCAGCGGCGCGGCAATATCGACGCTTTCGTCGCTCAGACGGCGAACGAGGCCGGGCGGCGCATATTCGGTTTCGGAAAGCGCGGCAGAGACATACCGGCGCGCCTCCACCGAAACCTTTTCGAATAGGGGAAGGGTAAGGTCTTCAAGTTGCGCGATTTCGCGGCGCGATGGACGGGGCAGCGCACAGAAGGCGGAAACCGCTGCCCGGAAGAGCCGCTCGGGCTTTCCGGTTTCGCGACCGATGGCAATTTGCCTGAAGTCCGATGCTGACACGAACGGATACGCCTGACACAACCTTGCACTGCCCTGGGATGAGGCGGACGTCGCTGCATCCATCCTCCCGAAGGTGAACATAAACTTAGCGAAGATTTGTTAGCGGACTGTTAACTTTGGCGTTAAGGAAGTCATTCATTAACAAAGACTTATACGCGGATCGTCACGCAAAGGCCGAATTGCCCGTTTTCAGCCGGCGACCTGTGACGTGGCAATGCTGCTGCGTTCACAGACCGCTCACGCCGCATTGGTATGAATGCAGCGTCGAAAGCGGAGCCGCAGCGCCTAAATTGAATCAAATCCGTGACGGTAACCGACTGTTAACTCTCTACTGGCGTTATCGCGATGGAGGCGTTGCGTGCTTACTCCGGTTGAACCGAGAGGGAATCGCGAACCATGGGCAGCATAGTGTCATTCATGCCGCGTCGTGCGACCGTCCACCGGGCCCCACGTACAGCGGAAGCGTCGGCATCCATCATCATCTTTCCGGGCGTGCGTTACGAGCGCACCGGCGGCACGACTTCGTCGCCCGACAATCGCGTCGAAGGCGACAATCGCCGCAAGGATCCGTTGCCGCGACATTGACGGTGGCGACTGCCAAGCTCAGGCGACGTAGTTCATGCGCTGCTACGGCGTATGATTACTGGATTTCGCAGCTGATGCCGTCGAGGAAACGCGACACGATCGGCTTCCAGCTGTCGTCGGGAACAAAGGCACGAACGACGACGATGCCTTCGTCGATCGGCGTTTCCACGAAGATCGATTTTTCGAATTCAGACGGCAATTCCTTGCGCAGATCGATCATCTGCGCCGGTGTGAGCACGACGAAATCGAGATTGCCGTCGGTCGCGGTGCGGTCATTGAAGCTGTAGATGTTCTGGCCGCTGCGATCGTAGACCGAGGCCGACCAGTAGGGGACCTTGCCGGCATTGTCGATGCGGACGACGCCTTCGCCGAGATCGAAGCGGCAGGCGGCTTCGTAGAATGACGGGTCGAGCGACTTCACCACCGGTGCGCCGCCAATCTCGTGGTCGAGGCGGACAACCTTGTTGGGCCCGGCCACCATGGCCAAGCGTGACCATGCATCCCGCTCGGAAAAGCTGGGTACCAGCAGCAGGATGGCGATGTGGGCGATGCCGGCGCCGACCAGCCCGATGGCCAGGGCATGAAACAGCCTACGCATTGCACTGGACCCTGACGATGCGAGGCATTTCGATGCCGGACAGGCCAGTGCTGCTGGCGACGGGCGTGTCGTAGAGGGTCAACACCAGGTTCATTTCGCCGGCTCCCGATACCGGCAGCCAGTTTCCGGGCTCAGGCCGCGCGCCGACAGCAATCTCGATGGAATTGTCGGGCTGGCGCAGGATTTCGAAGGAATGCATCGACGGATCGCGGCGCATGCCCGACTTGAGTGTCATCTGCGCCTTGTCGGTCGCATAGAAAGTCCAGAACCGGGCAACCGGCAGCGATCCCTCGACGCGATAGCTGCATTCGCTTCTCAGGGTCACGCCGCTGGAGTCTCGGTCGGCTACGAAACTGAGGCCTTCGGCGCGGCCGAGCGCAAGCATGCCGTCGCGTGCGACGCGGGCCTTCGAATAGGGATCGGCTTCGGGCGTTCCAATATCGGGAAACGCCGTCCATGGGCCGACTGCGACAGCGCCGATGCCTTCCTGCGAGATCGAGAACCATCGCCACGCTGGCGGCACCGCCGCCAACCGCAACCGCGAGGGCGATAACTATCAGAAGCGATTGTTTCAGCATGAGCCGCCGCAGGATGGAGTTGGCGGAGGAATATCCCGCCATGCGACCGGAAGGCAAGCCGGGAAGGGCTGCAACCGGTACGGGAATGATCGCTGGCCCCTCAATTTGGGAACAATCACAGCGCTGACAGCGTCTCGGGTTCGGTCGGCGGGGTGATGGCGGGCGCTTTCTGGAAGACATCCGCGATCGCGCGCAATGCCCGCGTCGTCGTGCTCGACAGGACCGGAGGTCGGTCGGCCGTGTCGGCTGCCGGCGGCTGGGTTCCACTCTTTGCGGCTTCTTCGGCCTTGGCGATGGTCGCCGGATCGACGAAGGGGTTCTTGATGCCTGGGATGGGCCTTAGGTCGATGTTCTGGTGGGCATAGGCCATGAAACGCTGCCACACCATCGCCGGCAGCGAACCGCCGGTCATGTTGTTGGTGGGCGAGAAGTCGTCGTTTCCGAGCCAGACGGCGGCCGTATAGTTGCCGGTGTAACCGACATACCAGGCGTCGCGATAAGACTGGGTGGTTCCGGTCTTGCCGGCCGAGCGGATGTTGGGAAGCGCTGCCCGGCGGGCCGTGCCGACTTCGGGAATCTGAACCATGATCGAGTTCATCGATGCCACCGCCTGCTCGGACAGCACCCGGTGGGGCGGTGGCGCGTCCTTGCTGTAGTCGTAGATGAGCTGGCCGGAATGAGTGACCAGCTGGGTGATGCCGTGGCGGGTGCCGACGATACCGTCCTGGGCAAGCACGCTGTAGCCGGTGGCCTGGTCCATGACCGTCAGGCCCGATGTGCCGAGCACCATGGTCTTGTGCGAGCTGACGGGAGACTCGACGCCCATCGCCTCGGTCATCGCCTTGATCGGCGGTATCGACAGGTGATCCTTGGCAAGGCGCACCGGCACGGTGTTGATCGATTTGACCAGTGCGGTCGTCAGCGACATGCGGCCGGAATAGCCGCGTGTGTAGTTTTTGGGCGACCAGGCACCCCAGCTGATCGGGCCGTCCGAGATGACCGATTCAGGCGTAAAGCCGTTTTCCATGGCGGTCGCGTAGACATACGGCTTGAATGACGACCCGGTCTGGCGCTGTGCCCTGGTGGCGCGGTTGAACTGGCTGGCGCCGTAGTCGCGGCCGCCGACGATGGCGCGCACCGCACCGTTGGTTTCGATCACGACAACGGCGCCTTCGGTGACGCGGTATTCCTTGCCGAACTGACGCAGGTGGAACTCGACCGATTCCTCTGCCGCCTTCTGGATGTTCATGTCGATCGTGGTGCGCGCGACGAGCGAATGGATGCCCGATTTGGCTGCGATCTTCTTGACCTCGTCGAAGGCCCAGTCGAGGAAATAATCGGGGCTCTTGCGGTCGCCGCGATCGACGATGTCGGCGGGATGGAGACGCGCCGACAGAACCTGCCCCTCGGTCATGAACCCTGCCTGCACGAGGTTGCTGAGAACGACGTTGGCGCGGGCGCGGGCGGCCGGAAGGTTGATGTGCGGGGCGTATTTGGTCGGGGCCTTGAACAGGCCGGCGAGCATCGCCGCTTCTGCGAGGTTGAGGTCCTTGACCTGCTTGCCGAAGTAGAAATCGGCCGCGGCCGCAATGCCGAACGTGCCGCCGCCCATGTAGGCGCGGTCGAGGTAGAGCTGGAGAATATCCTTCTTCGACAGGTTCGATTCGAGCCAGAGCGACAGGAAGGCTTCCTTGACCTTGCGCTCGACGGTGCGCTCGTTGGTGAGGAACAGGTTCTTGGCAAGCTGCTGGGTCAGGCTCGATCCGCCCTGGACGACGGAGTTGGCGCGGACGTTTTCCGACATGGCGCGGATCAGGCCGAGGAAATCGATGCCGTAGTGATCGAAGAAGCGCCGGTCTTCGGTCGCCAGGACGGCCTTGATGACGTGGTCGGGCATTTCGTCGACCGGGACCGAGTCGCGCTGGATTATGCCGCGCTGGCCGATTTCATTGCCGTAGCGGTCGAGGAAGGTGACGGCGAAGTCGTCCTGGTTGCGCCAGTTGCCGGTTGTTTCCTGGAAGGCCGGCATGGCGAGCGCGAGCATCACCACCGAGCCGGCGGCGGCCATGGTGAACCCTTCGCTCAGGACCTCGATGACACCGCGGCGCCAGCCCTTGACGCGGAAGCGGCGGAAGAAAATGGTGGCGCTTTCCCAGAACTGCTGCGTGCGGAAACGCAGTTCGTAAAGCGAAGAGTCGAGCCAAGCATCAAGGGCGAGCAGGCCTGCTGCCAGGCGGCCTCGTTTCTTGCGTGGTTCTACGGGATTTTCCATTCGAGACGGGTCCGGCACGTGACTGCAGCTTATACCTAAATACGGGTGCTGGCGAATTCAGGGCACGCGTCCCTCGGCCCACGGCTGACTTGTCCCCGATTTTCGACGCCGCGACAAGAGGGGGGCGGCAAGCAGCCTGCGGAACAGGAAAATGCACCTCGATAGGAATATATTCTTGACACCGTGACGGTGCTTTGATAGTGTCCGGCTATCGTCAAAGAAGTGTAGCCAAAACGGGCAGCACGGCCAGGCGGTTCTCCCAATCATGATGCTGGAGGTTTCGTTGGTCGCGAGAGCGGACGAGCGATGGCGGGCGCTGCGCGCGCTCCATGAGGGCGCGACGCCGGACGTCGAGCTATTGTCGGTGGCAAGCGGCTATGCCGTGGCCAAGATAGAAAGACGTGCCGCGCGAGATGGCTGGATTGCCGCCGACGACTTCGCCGACCGGTTGGCCCGGTTGGCAGATTCGTTGATCGCGCAGGCAGAAGCCCTGCAGCCGGAAAACGAAGGCGGTTTCGACAAGGCGCAGGTCGACATGGTCGGCTCGATCATCAGGACGGTCGAGAAGATCAACGAATTGATGCGGGGAGGCGAGGCAGCGAAAATGAGCCAGACGGAGCGAGATGCAGAAATGGCAGATGTGCTCGCAAGGATCGACCGACGCATCGTCGAACTTGCCAGAGACTATGCAAGAGTGCTTTGCGCAAACGAGATCTGAACTGGCGCCAAGGTAGCCTGATCGCAAGAGAGTGGTATTGGTCGGCGCGAATCCAGCAATATCTGCTCGAAGCCGAGCCGGCGACGTGGCTGGTGGTGGGCGGGCGTGGCGCCGGCAAGACCCGGCTGGGGGCCGAGTGGGTCAATTCCATGGTGCGTGGGTTCTCGCCTTTCGCATCCAGGCGGCATTCGCCGATAGCCTTGGTCGGAGAGACCCTTGCCGACGTGCGAGAGGTGATGATCGAAGGACCGTCTGGCATCGCAACGATTTCGCGTCATGACAGGCCGCGTTTCGAGCCGAGCCGCAAGAGGCTGGTCTGGGACAGCGGCGCCGTGGCACAGATTTTCTCCTCGGAGGACCCCGACAGCCTGCGTGGGCCGCAGTTTCAAGCTGCCTGGTGCGATGAACTGGCGAAGTGGAAGCATGCCGAAGCGTGTTTCGACATGCTGCAGTTCGGGCTCAGGCTTGGCGACAAGCCGCGCCAGATCATCACCACGACACCACGGCCCGTACCGCTGCTGAAGCGCCTGCTGGCCGACCCGACGGTCCTTGTTACGCGAATGCGCTCGGATGAAAACAGCGCCAACCTGGCGCCAGGTTTCCTGGGCACGATCCGCAGCCGCTACGGCGGCAGTGTGCTCGGACGGCAGGAGCTTGACGGCGAGCTGATCGAGGACCGCGCAGATGCATTGTGGTCGCGCGATATGCTCGAAGCGGCGTTGGTCGCGGCAGCAGCCGACTTGCGTCGTATCGTTGTGGCGGTCGATCCGCCGGCGAGTTCGCGCAAGACATCGGACGCCTGCGGCATTGTTGCGGTCGGACTGGATGGCGCGGGCAGGGCGGTGGTACTCGCCGACGCGACGGTCCAGGCGGCAAAACCGCAGGACTGGGCAGGCACGGCCGTAAGGCTGTTTCACCGCCTGGAGGCTGACTGCATCATCGCAGAGACCAACCAGGGCGGCGAGATGGTGACGGCGGTGATCCGAACGGTCGATCCGGCGGTGCCGGTAAAGGCGGTGCGGGCGAAGCGGTCGAAATGGCTGCGCGCCGAACCGATCGCGGCGCTCTATCCGCAAAGCAAGGTTTTGCATGCTGGACGATTTCCGGCGCTTGAAGACGAAATGTGCGACTTCGGCCCGAATGGGCTGTCCAATGGTCGCTCTCCCGACCGCGTCGATGCGCTGGTCTGGGCGATCGGCGAGTTGATGCCGGACTGGTCGACCGAACCACGAATCCGCGATTTTCTCTGAACAGGAAACGATATGGCTGTGAATTGGCCCAGGTTCTGGCGGACCGGGAAGGGTAGCGCCGTGCCCGAACGCAAGAGCGGCGGACCGACTGGCTTCGTCGCTCTCCACGCCCAGGGCGAGGCGCGCTGGACACGGCGCGACTATGCCGGGCTGGCGCGCGAAGGTTTCATGCGCAATCCGATCGTGCATCGCTCGGTGCGCCTGATCTCTGAGACGGCGTCGGCAATACCCTGGCTGCTCTATGAAGGCGCAACCGAACTGGGCGAGCATGCCTTGCTCGAACTGTTCGAGCGGCCGAACGAGCGGCAGGCCGGTGGCAGCTTCATGGAAGCGCTGTATGGCCACTTGCTGCTTTCGGGCAATGCCTATGTCGAGCTGGTGGCGGCAGGCGGCGGTGCGCGCGAACTGCACCTACTACGGCCCGACCGGGTTGCGGTGGCGAGTGACGCCAATGGGTGGCCGATAGCACTCGACTATCGCGAAGGTGGTGCGCGCCGGCGCATATCCCTTGGCTTGTCGGAGCAGGGCGGGGCGGCACACCTGACGCTGTTTCATCCGCTCGACGATCATTACGGCTTCCCGCCGCTCGAAGCGGCGCTGATCGCCCTCGACACGCACAATGCGGCGGGGCGCTGGAACAAGGCGTTGCTCGACAATTCGGCGCGTCCATCCGGAGCGTTGGTTTATGCGCCCAAGGACGGCGGCAATCTGAGCGACGAACAGTTCGACCGGCTGAAGGCCGAGCTGGAAGAAGGCTATTCGGGAGCGACCCGCGCCGGCCGGCCGCTGCTGCTCGAGGGCGGGCTCGACTGGAAGGCGATGGGCCTGACGCCGAAGGACATGGACTTCATCGAGGCAAAGCATTCGGCGAGCCGCGACATCGCGCTCGCCTTCGGCGTGCCGCCGATGCTGCTCGGCATTCCGGGCGACAACACCTACGCGAACTACCACGAGGCCAACCGCGCCTTCTATCGCCTGACCGTGCTGCCGCTGGTGGCGCGGACGGCGAAGGAACTTTCCGCCTGGCTGGCGCCGGCTTTCGGTGGCGGTCTGCGGCTCTGGTACGACGCCGACCAGGTCGAGGGGCTCGCTGGCGAGCGCGATGCCCTGTGGACCCGGGTCGAAGCGGCCAATTTCCTCAGCGACGACGAAAAGCGCGAGGCGGTGGGTTATCCGCCGCGCGGCTGAACACTCTGAATCTGGGACCTGAAACGATGACCGACATGTCCAATCCCGGCTGGCTGTGGCTGGCCAAGGGCGGGGGCGCGATTGCCGGCTCGGCGATCTCGCTCGCCTACATCCTGCCGCACGGGAGGCGCGAGGCCGCCGTGCGCTTTGCCGTGGGCGTGGTCTGCGGCTTGGTGTTCGGTGGCACGGTCGGCCTGAAGATCGCCGCCGAGCTCGGCATCGAAGAACTGATCAGCCCGACCGAGATAACGATGATGGGGGCCGCGGCGGCAAGCCTGTGCGCCTGGTGGGCGCTCGGCTTCGTCATGCGTGCCTTTGAAGGCAACCGCGTCAGCCGGTGGATCGACGACAGGCGGAAGAGGAAGGGCGCTGATGATGCATGAGGCAGCGATGCGGCACGGCGAACGGAAATTCGTCGACCTAGTGCTCGACGAAGTCGCCATCGACGGCACTTTCTCGGGCTATGCCAGCCTGTTTGGGCGGGTTGATCTCGGCAAGGACGTGGTCGAGCGCGGCGCTTTCGCCAAGTCGCTTCGGACACGCGGCGCGGCGGGCATACGCATGCTGTTTCAGCATGATCCCAACCAGCCGATCGGCACCTGGACGGAGCTGAAGGAGGATTTTCGCGGCCTGTTCGTGCGTGGCCGGCTTACCAAGGACGTGGCGCGGGCCCGCGACGTGCACAATTTGCTGCGCGGCGGCGCGCTCGACGGCCTGTCGATCGGTTTTCGAGCGGTGAAGGCGCGGAAAGAACACGCGAGCGGTGTCCGCCATATCCTCGAGGCGGATCTCTGGGAGATCTCGATCGTCACCTTTCCGATGCTGCCCGAAGCGCGCATCGATACGGTCAAGGGCCGCGGAAGGCTGCCCACCACCCGACAATTCGAAGGTTGGCTCACGCGGGATGCGGGGCTGACCAGGAGCGACGCCCGGGCGGTCATCGCCGAGGGTTTTGCCAGCCTCGTGCGCAAGCGGGACGCCGCATGGGGATCAGAGAGCGGCCTCGCCGAACGCATTCGCGAGGCCACGCGCATGATCAAGCAAAAAGGAAGCAGCGTATGAATGAGACCCACGCGTCGCGCGCCCCCGAAATCAAGGCGGCAGCCGGCGACAACCTCGACCTGAAGGATGCCTTCGGCGAGTTCATGACCACCTTCGAGGCCTTCAAGGACAGCAATGACGAACGCTTGGCGCAGTTGGAAGGCAAGCTCGGCGCCGACGTGGTGACCTCCGACAAGGTCGACCGCATCTCGCGCGCACTCGACGAGCAGAAACGCACGCTCGACAGCCTGTCGCTGAAGCGCCTGCGGCCGACCCTTGGGCGCGACGGCCGGTCGATGCCGAGCGAACACAAGGATGCGTTCGACGCCTATATGCGCAACGGCGACGACCGGCAGTTGCGGGCCCTCGACACCAAGGCGATGTCCTATGGCTCCGGCCAGGACGGCGGCTATCTCGTGCCGAACGAGACCGAAACCGAGATCGGGCGCCGGCTGTCGACATTGTCGCCGCTCCGCTCGATCGCCTCTGTAAGGCAGGTTTCGGCCGCTGTGCTGAAAAAGCCGTTCACCACCACGGGACCGGCCGTGGGCTGGGTGGCCGAGACGGCTACACGGCCGCAGACGGCGACGCCTGTCCTGGCCGAGCTGCAGTTCCCGACGATGGAGCTCTACGCCATGCCGGCGGCGACGGCCTCGCTGCTCGAAGACAGTGTCGTAGATCTCGACCAGTGGATCGCATCCGAGGTGGAGACGGCCTTTGCCGAGCAGGAAGGCACCGCCTTCGTCAATGGCAATGGCGTCAACAAGCCCAAGGGCTTCCTCGACTACAACAAGGTGGCCGAGGCGAGTTGGGCCTGGGGCGATATCGGCTATGTGGTGACCGGCGTGTCGGGTGCGCTGCCCGCGTCGAGCCCCTCGGACATCCTGATCGATACCGTCTATACGCTGAAGGCCGGCTATCGCCAGAATGCCAACTGGGTGATGAACCGTAAGACCCAGGCGTCGATCCGCAAGCTGAAGGATGCCGACGGCAACTATCTCTGGCAGCCGCCTTCGGCACCTGGCCAGCGCGCCATGCTGATGGGCTTCCCGCTTGTCGAGGCCGAGGACATGCCGGATGCGGCCGCTAACGCGACGCCGATCGCCTTCGGCGATTTCGGGCGCGGCTATCTGGTCGTCGACCGGACCGGTGTGCGCGTGCTGCGCGATCCCTATTCCGCCAAGCCCTACGTGCTGTTCTACACGACCAAGCGCGTCGGCGGCGGTGTCCAGGACTTCAGCGCGATCAAGCTGCTCAAATACGGCACCGCGTAAGCCGGTTCGAACGAGATATTGCTCCCGTTTGCCGCTCAGTGCCGTTGCGGCCCCGGTTCCTCCCCGCCGGGGCCGCTCCCTTTCCATGCCAGACACAGGTGATGAATGACCCTGATCAGAACCGGCGCGCCGGCGGTCGAGCCCGTGACGCTGGTCGACGCCAAGGCGCATCTGCGCATATCGCATGCCAGCGAGGACGCGCTGATCAGTGGCCTGATCCGCGCCGCGCGAGAGGATGTCGAGCGCACGACGGGTACCGCGCTGATCGACCAGACCTGGCGGCTGGTGCTCGACCGCTGGCCGGCTGACAATTTCGTGATGCTGATGCGGAACCCGGTGCGGCAGGTGATTTCGGTGACGACCTTCGGCAGCGAGGGCGAGGCCTCGGTCATCAATCCCGGCGATTACCAGCTGGACACGCTGTCGCGGCCGGCGCGCATCCACTTCGAGCGTGCGCCGGAGCGGCTGCGCGTGATGAATGGCGTGGAGATCGATTTTCGCGCCGGCTTCGGCGAGGCGGGGACCGATGTGCCTGATCTGCTCAAACGAGCGATGCTTGTGCTCGTTGCGCATTGGTACGAGTTCCGCACGAGCTTCGGTCCCGACGACCAGCCCGTGTCCTATCCCGGCGGGTATGACCGGCTGCTTTCCGGCTATCGAGCCCGGAGGCTCTGATGCGCGCGAGCTTCATCGATCCCGGCGCGCTGCGCAGCGAGTTTGCACTCGAACAATGCGTGACGACGCCGGACAGCCTCGGCGGCCATACGGAAAACTGGGTCGAGCTGGCGACGTTGTTTGCCCGGGTCGAGCCGGTTTCGACGCACAGCTTGTTCGGCGCCGACCAATCGCTGGAGACGGCAACGCATCGTGTGACCGTGAGGTGGCGGGCAGGATTGAAAAGCGGGATGCGACTGCGCCGGGGCCCGCGCGTACTGGACATCATTACCGTGCACGACCCCGACGAAACGCAGCGTTACCTCGTTTGCCGCACAAGGGAGCAAGGTGCATGAACGTGACGATGAAGCTGACGCTGGATGGGCTGAAGCGGGCGCTGCGCTGGAAGGCGCATGAACTGGCGGAGAGCGCCGAACAAGGCTACCGTGACGTCGTGCCCGCCGAAAAGTCGGCCGACGTGCCGTCTTCGCGGGCGGTGGCGAGAAGCAAGAGGGAGCGAAGCGATGACCGCCCCGGCCGCTGAGTTGCAGAAGGCGGTATTTGCGGCGCTCCGTGGCAACGCCGCGCTGGTGGCACTCTTGGGCGGCCCGAAGATCCACGACCCGGCGCCCGCCAATGTCGACTTTCCCTACCTGACTTTCGGGCGGACGAGCGTGTACGACTGGAGCACGGACACCGAAAGCGGCACCGAACAGCTGTTCTCGGTCCACGTCTGGTCGAAGTCGCAGGGCAAGCGCGAGGCGCTCGAAATCATGGAAGCAGTGCGTGGTCTGCTCGATGATGCGACGCTCAACCTGGGCACGCAGCATCTGGTCAGCATGCGGCTCGAATTCTCCGAAACACGCTTCGACGACCGGCTATCCGTGCAGCATGGTCTGTTGCGCTTTCGCGCTGTGACCGAGCCGGTGGCCGCCTGACGGGCCAACAGCCGCCCAGTATCATTCTCAAGACATTTCAGGAGACCAACGAATGGTCGCACAGAAGGGCAAGGACCTTTTGCTCAAGATCGACAGCAACGGTCTGGGCAGCTTTGTCACAGTTGCAGGGCTGCGTTCCAAGCGCATTGCCTTCAACAGCGAGACGGTCGATATCACCGATGCCGAGTCGGTCGGGCGCTGGCGCGAGCTCTTGGCCGGGAGCGGCGTGCAGCGGGCGGCGGTGAGCGGGTCCGGCATCTTTAAGGACCAGCAGTCCGATGCCAGGATCCGCACATGCTTTTTTGGCGGCGAGATTGTCAGGTGGCAACTGGCCGTGCCTGATTTCGGCGTCGTCGACGGGCCGTTCCAAATCACCGCGCTGGAATACACCGGCAACCACGACGGCGAGGTGACGTTCGAGGTGGCGCTGGAGTCCGCCGGTGTCGTCGGCTTCACGGTGGCGCCATGACGGCGAACAGGCGGCGCGGCGAGATTGCCGCCGAACTGGACGGCAAGAACCACCGGCTGTGCCTGACATTGGGCGCCTTGGCCGAGCTCGAAGCGAGCTATGCCGCCGATGACTTGGCCGCGCTGGTGCAACGCTTTTCGTCCGGCCGACTGTCAGCAACCGACATGATCCGCATCATCGGCGCTGGCTTGCGGGGTGCCGGACATGAGCTTTCCGACGACGAGGTGGGCGGCATGCGTGCCGAAGGCGGCGTCGCAGGCTTTGCCGCGATCGTGGCGGACCTTCTGACCACGACCTTCGGCGCTGCGCCCAAGGCAGAGGATGGCCGAAACCCTTAGGTGCCGCAGCGGGTACCGGCGCTGAATTTCCCTGGGACAGCGTGATGGCCACGGGATTCGGCCTGCTGCGGCTATCGCCGAAGGACTTCTGGGCGATGACGCCACGCGAACTGGAGCGAGCGATGAGCATGCTGCCGCCAGGTACCGGCGGTGCGCCGACAAAGGCGCAGCTCGACGCGCTGATGACGATGTTCCCCGACAAGGACAAAAAGCATGGCTGAGGAAGTGACAGTGGCGATCCGCGCAGATACGGCGCCGTTCCAGACTGCGCTGCAGTTGCTGGAGCGGCTGTCGGACAGTTTCGGCGCGCAACTGACCGGCGCCTTGAAGAGTGCAGTGGTAAGTGGACGCGAACTGGACGACATCCTGCGGCGCATCGGCCTGAACCTCGCCGGCATGGCGTTGGAGCAAGGACTGGCGCCGCTGCAGTCGCTGGCGGGCTCGCTATTTTCGAAGCTGCTTGGTGGCTTGTCCGGCATCTTGCCGTTCGCCAAGGGTGGGGTGACGGGCAGCATCGTGCCGTTCGCCTCCGGCGGGGTGGTGTCGTCGCCAACCTATTTTCCGGCCGGCAGGAACATCGGATTGATGGGCGAAGCTGGCGCCGAGGCGATCCTGCCGCTGCGCCGTGGAGCTGATGGTAGCCTGGGCGTCGCGGCACCCGGCGGTGGTGGCGCCGTCAGTGTCGTCTTCAACGTGACAGCACAGGACGCTGCATCGTTCCGCAAATCCGAAGCGCAGATCACCGGCATGCTGGCGCGGGCTGTTTCGCGCGGCGCGCGAACGTTCTGAGGGAGAGGTCGTGACGGAATTGGCCAGCTTTCATGATGAAGTCTTTCCGCTCGCCGTATCCTTTGGCGCGACGGGCGGGCCCGAGCGGCGCAACGAGATCGTTTCGCTGACCTCGGGGCGCGAGAAGCGCAACCTGCGCTTTTCGCAGTCGCGCCACCACTATGACGCCGGCACCGGCGTCAAGTCGCTGGACGACCTGCACGATGTGCTGTCGTTTTTCGAGGCGCGGCGCGGATCGCTGCATGCCTTCCGTTTCCGCGATCCCTTCGACATGAAGTCGTGCCGGCCGGGAGACCTGCCCACCATGCTCGATCAGTCGCTTGGATCGGGGGACGGAGCCAGGGCACGCTTTTCCTTGGTCAAAGCGTATGGTCCCGGCATCGATGCGTACAAACGCCTGATTGCCAAGCCGGTCCTGGCCAGTCTCCGGGTGGCTGTCGCGGGCGTCGAACGACTTTCGCCGGCGTTCTCGTTCGATGGCGCTACCGGCGATGTTGTATTTTCGTCCGGATCGATCCCGGGCACCGGCGCGCTGGTCACGGCGGGTTTTGAATTCCATGTGCCCGTCCGCTTCGATACCGAGCGGTTGTCGCTGAGCCTGACGGCCTTCAAGGCGGGGCAGATCCCGTCGATCCCTCTGGTGGAGGTGCGCCTGTGACCATGCTCGTGGAACTGGCCGATCACCTCGGCCGAGCTGTGACCAGCGTATGCCATTGCTGGCGGCTGACCAGGAAAGATGGCGTTGTCAGCGGCTACACCGACCACGATCGTCCGCTCGAATTCGATGGCACGACCTTCGAGCCGGAATCCGGGTTGAGCGCCAGCGAAGCACGCAGTTCGCTCGGCCTGGCCGTCGACACCGTCGATGTCGAGGGAGCGCTGAGTTCGGACCGAATCCGCAACGAGGACATTGCGGCGGGGCTCTATGACCGCGCGACCGTGGAGACTTTCTTGGTCAACTGGATGGCGCCGGGGCAATTCGCATCGTTGCGGATGGCGACCGTAGGCAGGATTACCCGCAGCGACCAGCGCTTCGTCGCCGAACTGGAGAGCGCTACGCACGCGCTCGACCAGGTGCGGGGGCGCTATGTCAGCCGCTCATGCGACGCTGAGCTCGGCGACCAGCGCTGCGGTGTGGCGCTGAGCCCGCCACAGTTTTCCGGCAGCGGGACGGTTTTGGCGGTTGCCGAACCCGACATGCTGACTGTTTCGGGATTGAGCGGTTTTGCGCCGGGATGGTTTGGGCATGGCACGCTGACCTGGACTACCGGGGCAAGAGCCGGCCGAAGCGAAAGGATCGACGACCATCGTCGGGATGGTTTGGGCGTGACGCTCATCTTGGGGTCGCATTCCGGCTCCCCAGCGGCGGCAGGAGATGCGTTCTCGGTTCGCGCCGGCTGCGACAAGACGTTCGCGACCTGCAAGGCGAAGTTCTCCAATGCGCTTAGCTTTCGCGGGTTTCCGCATCTGCCTGGCAATGACGCCGGCTACGCCTACGTCACGGAGGGCGGCAAATTCGATGGCGGGCCGATCGTGTCATGAGCGGAAATGCTGGCAGGGACCGGATAGCAGCATCTGTCGTTTCGGTGGCATTGGAATGGGTCGGTACGCCCTACAGGCACCAGGGCAGCCGCAAGGGCGTCGCCTGCGATTGCCTCGGCCTGGTTCTCGGCGTGTGGCGTGAAGTCTACGGGCGCGAACTGGAACCGCCGGGACCCTATGCGCCCGACTGGGCCGAAGCCACCGAACAGGAGCGCTTGCTCGAAGGGTTGCGCCGGCATTTCGAGGAGAAGCCGATCTCGGCGATAGCAGCCGGCGACCTCATCGTGTTTCGCTGGCGGTCGCATCTTCCGGCCAAGCACGCAGCAATCCTGATCGAGCCGGATAACTTCGTGCATGCCTATCAGGATCATGGCGTGACGCTGACGCGGCTGGTGCCGCAGTGGCGCCGCCGCATCGCGGCAGCCTTTGCCTTTCCAGATATGACATAGCCGATAGCGGAGACCGGAGATGGCGACCATTCTATTGCAGGCAGCCGGGGCGTTTCTCGGCGGCATGCTCGGGCCTATCGGCACCGCCATCGGCACGGCTGCAGGCGCGCTGGCTGGTTATGTCGTCGACCGCGCACTGATCGACGGCACAAGGCGTATCGAAGGTCCACGGCTAGCGGGAGCGCGGCCGTTCACGGCAGAAGAGGGCGCCTCCCTGCCGCGCATCTACGGCTCGGCGCGTGTCGGCGGTACGCTGATCTGGGCGACGCGTTTCAAAGAGACACGTTCGACGCGACGCCAGGGCAAGATGGGGCCGAAGGTCACCGAATATGCCTATTACGGCAATGCCGCCTTTGCCCTGTGCGAAGGCGAGATCGCCGGGGTTCGCCGGGTCTGGGCTGATGGCCGCGAGATCGATCGCAACACGATCGAATTGCGCATTCACCTCGGCACCGAAGGCCAGGCCGTCGATCCGCTGATTGCAGCCAAGCAGGGTGCGGGCAACGCTCCTGCCTATCGCGGCGTGGCCTACGCCGTGGTCGAGAACCTGGACATTGGCGAATACGGCAACCGCATTCCCCAGATGCAGTTCGAGGTGATCCGGCCGATAGGCGAATTGCGCAGTCATGTCCGCGCGATCTCGCTGATACCGGGAGCCACCGAATATGGTCTGTCGACGAGCCTGGTCCGGCGCCAGAGGCGGCCCGGCGACACGGAGGCGGTCAATCGGCATGTGCTGTATGCCGGCACCGACATCGCCGCCTCGCTCGATGAACTGCAGATGCTTTGCCCGAACCTGGAGAACGTGGCGCTCGTCGTTGCCTGGTTCGGCACCGACCTGCGTGCGGGTCATTGCCGGATAAGGCCCGGCGTCACCCAGTCGTCCACCTCCGGCCTGTCGGCAGTTTGGCAGGTTTCGGGCATCGGCCGGCCGGAAGCCATGGTGGTTTCGACCCACGCCGGAGGCCCGGCCTATGGCGGGACGCCTTCCGACAAGAGCGTCAGAGAGGCGATCGCCGAGATCAAGGCCCGCGGCCTGAAGGTGACGCTCTATCCGTTCGTGATGATGGACATTGCCGAGGGTAACAGCTTGCCTGATCCCTATGGCCATTCCAGCCAGCCGAGTTATCCATGGCGCGGGCGCATCACCTGCGCGCCGGCGCCGCTGCTTCCCGGCACCGTGGATCGCACCGCGGCGGCGCGGAGCCAGATCGATGCGTTCTCCGGGGCCGCGCTGCGGACCCAGTTCGCGGCTGCCGGCGACATGATCAGTTTCGGGGGCAATCCAGGCGACTGGAGCTACCGGCGCTTCATTTTGCATTACGCGCACCTCGCAGCTGTGGCGGGCGGGGTCGATGCGTTCATCGTCGGCACGGAATTGTGCGGTCTGACGACATTGCGCGACGGCGCCAATGCTTTTCCGTTTGTCGAGAAGCTTTGCACCCTGGCGTCTGACGCTCGCGCGGTGTTGGGTTCGGCATGCCGCATCACCTACGGCGCTGACTGGAGCGAATATTACGGGCACCAGCCCGGTGACGGCAGCGGCGACGTCTACTTTCATCTCGACCAGCTTTGGGCGCATCCGGCAATCGATGCGGTCGGCATCGACAACTACATGCCCCTGTCTGATTGGCGCGACGGCGACTATACCGGCGGAAACCCGGACGGATTTGCCTCGCCCTACGATCTCGCCGGCCTGAGCTCGTCCATCGTCGGCGGCGAGGGGTTCGACTGGTATTATCCCAATTTCGAGGCGAGACAATCGCAATCGAGAACGCCGATCAGCGATGGCGCCCACGGCAAGCCGTGGGTATTTCGCTACAAGGACCTGGTCGGCTGGTGGAGCAACCAACACCATAACCGGCCCGGCGGGGTGGAAGCGGCAATGCCGACGGCGTGGGTGCCGCGGAGCAAGCCGATCTGGTTCACCGAGCTTGGATGCCCGGCGATCGACAAGGGGCCGAACCAGCCCAACATGTTTCCGGACGTCAAATCGTCCGAGAACGGAACGCCATACTTTTCGAACGGCGGCCGGTCGGACATTGCACAGCGCCGCCTGCTCGAAGCGCACGCCGCGCATTGGGATCCGGCGTCAGCCGGCTTCAACGGGGCGTACAATCCGCTGTCGCCGGTATATGGCGGCCGCATGGTCGATGTGGCGCGCAGCTACGTTTGGGCGTGGGACGCGCGTCCCTATCCGGTCTTCCCACTGCAGTCGCGAGTCTGGTCCGATGGCGCCGGCTGGCATCGCGGCCATTGGCTGAACGGCCGTTTTGGCAGCCCGACGGTTGCCGATCTCATCAACGCCATCCTGCGCGATCATGGACTGCCGCCGGCCAATGTGGATGGCGTCGAGGGAACGGTCACCGGCTATGTGATCGCCGACCCGGCGTCGGCGCGGGGTGCGCTCGAACCGCTGGTCGACTTGTTTGGCCTTTCCGCGAGCCAGCAACCGGGCGGACTGGCATTCAAGCGGACGACAGCCTCGAACATCGCCGCAATCGAACTGACCGACCTCGCGTTTGACGGCGAGAACGCCGTGGCCGAGACCGCACGCAGCCCCGATCACGATCTGCCGGCGGAGGCGATCCTCAGTTTCCGCGACCCGGTTGCCGACTATCAATCGGCTTCGGTCAGGAGCACGAGATTTGCCGCGGTGGGCAGTCGCCAGCACGGCCTGTCATTTCCTGGCGTGCTGGAAGCCGGGCAGGCGCGCATGCTTGCCGACGACTGGATGCGGCGGACCTGGCAAGAGCGCGAACGTGTCAGCTTCGCCCTGGCCGAGCCACGGGCGGATATCGTGCCCGGCACGATCATCAAGCTTCCGGCCTCCGGCAGCACGTACGAATTCCTGGTGACCGAGATCGAACAGGGGTTGGTTCGCAAGGTTGCAGCACGGCAGATGGCGCGATCGGTGCCGGCGCCCTGGCGTTCATCGAATCCTGGCGTTGCAGCCACCGCCCCGGTTGTTGCGGGACAGCCCCACGCCGTATTTCTCGATCTTCCGATGATGGATGGCAGCACGGCAAATCCGCACCTGCAATTTCGCGTCGCGGTGACGCAAACGCCCTGGAGGAGCCAGGCGCTGTTCGTTTCACCGGAGGAGACCGGCTTTGCGTTGCGCGGGTCGGTCGGTCGCCGTGCCGACATCGGTGTGCTCACGGCGATGTTGGCGCCCGGAATGGAAGGAAGGATCGACCGCGCGGCGGCTTTGACCGTTGAGCTTTACGAAGGCGAGCTGGCGAGTGTCAGCCGGCTGCAACTTCTCAACGGCGCGAACCTCGTCGCGGTGCGGTCTGCCGGGGGCGCCTGGGAAGTGCTGCAATTCGAAAGTGCCGAGGAAATTGCACCGGAGATTTGGCGATTGCGTGGGCTGCTGCGCGGGCAGTTCGGGACTGGCGATGCCGCTGCCGCCGGCGCTGCGGTTGGCGCAGACCTGGTCGTCCTCGACGAAGGGGTGGTGCCTGCCGGTTTGTTGGCCGGCGAGGCCGGTTTGCAGCTCAATTGGCGCGTCGGTCCGCTGGGTGCAGATTTCTCCAGCGCCAGCTTCTCTGCATCAAGCGAAACAGGAGGCAAGCGCGCGCTGATGCCATTTTCTCCCGTTCACCTCAGGGGAAGGCGGGCGGGAGCCGGCGATCTTTCGCTGTGGTGGATCAGGCGTGGACGTATCGACGCCGACAGTTGGGAAGCTAGCGACATTCCGCTCGGCGAGGAGCGGGAGGAATATCGCGTCGAGGTATCGGCCACAGGCGGTGGCGTGCTCCGCTCGGCCACCGTCTCGACGCCGGCCTGGATCTACGCTGCGGCGGACATCGTTGCCGATTTCGGCGTCCCGCCGCCGGCGGTCGACATCACGGTGCGCCAGTTGAGCGTCGCCGCAGGCCCGGGCCTTCCTGTCACAAGACGGTTTTCGCTCGCCTGAGGCGGGTGGGTCATTCAGCTGAAAGGATCGAACATGTTGAACCTGAAACCCTGGTATCTCTCGCGAACGATCTGGGCCTCGGTGGTGACCATGCTGGTAGGCGGGGCCGGGCTTGCCGGGTTGCCGCTCGACGGCATCGACAACTCCGCGTTGACCGATACCATCCTGCAGGCGATCACTGCTCTTTCGGGGCTGGTTGCGATCTTCGGCAGGTTGGCGGCCAAGCAACGCATCGGCAAAGGCTAGCAGACTTGCAATGGCGTCGATTGCATGAATTCATCGTTCATTCCACGTTCAGCACTGGCGTATTAGAAACCTCGACATGAAAACGCTTCGCTCCATATTCCGGCCAACGATTGCAGCGCTCAGCGCCGCCGGCCTTTTCGCCGTGTCGGCGAACGCCGCGCCCCTGCGCACGTTGGAAGGCGGCGAGATCCTGGTGGCGGCCGCAGATTGCTATTCGATCGGCCAGCAGGTGGCCGACCAACATGGCGGCACCTTGGCGCGCGCTTCCGAATCCAATCAGGGCGGGCAGTCGGTCTGCGTGATCGTCGTGCTGGTTCCTGCAAAGGATGGCCAGCGTCCGCGCCGCGTCGAGGTCGTTGTGCCGGCCAACTAGTCCGGATTTCCCGCTCGCCCGGAATCGCCTATATCTTCTGCCATCGTTCCACTGGTCGCAAAATCGCATGCGCATACTCGTCGTTGAAGATGACAAGGACCTGAACCGCCAGATCTCCGAGGCGCTGACCGACGCCGGCTATGTCGTCGACAAGGCCTTTGACGGCGAGGAGGGGCATTTTCTTGGCGACACCGAACCCTACGACGCGATCGTGCTGGACATCGGCCTGCCGCAGATGGACGGCATCAGCGTCGTCGAACGCTGGCGCCGCGAAGGGCGCAAGATGCCGGTGCTGATGCTGACGGCGCGTGACCGCTGGAGCGACAAGGTCGCCGGCATCGACGCCGGGGCTGACGATTATGTCACAAAGCCGTTCCACATCGAGGAAGTTCTGGCGCGGGTGAGGGCGTTGATACGCCGCGCAGCCGGCCACGCCTCTTCGGAACTGTCGTGCGGCCCGGTCAGGCTCGACACCAAGGCGTCCAAGGCTGACGTCAATGGCGTGCCGCTGAAACTGACATCGCACGAGTTTCGCTTGCTCGCCTATCTCATGCACCACATGGGCGAGGTGGTTTCCCGCACCGAACTGGTCGAACATCTCTACGACCAGGACTTCGACAGGGATTCCAACACGATCGAGGTGTTCGTCGGTCGCCTCCGCAAGAAGATGGGCATCGATATGATCGAAACCGTCCGCGGCATGGGCTACCGCATGCGCGAGCCGGAGGCGTAAGGCGGAACAGCTTCGCAAACGACTGGGTCGCTGGAAGCGCTACGTGCTGGGCCTCGGCCCGCGTTCGCTGGCATTTCGCGTCATCGCGTTTTCGACGGTGTGGGCGATCCTGGCGTTTGCGCTGATCTTCACGGTCATCAGCTCGCTCTACCGACAGACCAGCGAACGCGGTTTCGACAGTCTGCTGTCGGCGCATCTCTTCAATCTCATCGGCTCTGTCGGCGTGTCCGACAGCGGCACGCTCACCGGAGGCCCCGATCTCGGCGACCTCAGGTTCTCGGAACCGGAATCGGGCTGGTACTGGTCGGTCGAGCCGGTCTCCAAGGGACTTGTCGGGCAACTGCGCTCGTCGTCGATGACCGAACCGGTGGCGTCGCCGAGCGTCGATGACGTCCCGTTCAATGCCGAGTTTCAACGCCACTACCGGGTCGATGGCATCGTCGGCGAGGAACTGGAGGTCTTCGAGACCGAGTTCGTGCTGGATTCGCAAAACCGCATCGCGCGCTTTCGCGTGATGGGCAACCGCACGGAACTCGAGGACGAGATCAGAGGCTTCGAGTGGCGTCTCTTCACCTATCTGTCGCTGTTCGGCTTCGGCATGATCGCGATCAACGCGATAGCGATCCTGCTCGGACTGCAGCCGTTGACGCGGGTCCGCAATGCGCTCGCCATGGTCCGCGAGGGCACGGCGCAACGCCTGACCGGACGTTTCCCGGCCGAAATCCAGCCGCTCGCCAACGAGACCAATGCGCTGATCGAAAACAATCGCCGCATCGTCGAGCGGTCGCGAACCCAGGTGGGCAACCTGGCGCATTCGCTGAAGACGCCGCTCGCGGTGATGCTCAACGAGGGGCGTGCGCTTGGCGGTACCAAGGGGCAACTCATCGCCGACCATGCGACGGCGATGCAAAAGCAGATCGACCATTATCTCCAGCGGGCACGGGTCGCCGCGCAACGCGAGAGTGTCGTCTATCGAACTCCCGTCGCACCGCTGTTGCAGCGCATGGTTCGGGTGATGGAAAAGCTGACCCGTGGCACCAGGATCACCTTGACCTTGCCGGAAACTGAAGTGGTCTTCGCCGGAGAACGGGAGGATCTCGAGGAGGTTGTCGGCAATTTGCTCGAAAACGCGATGAAATGGGCGCACAGTGCTGTCAAGGTTTCGGTGGAGCCGGTAGCAGCTGTCGGCGAAGAACCGCCGCGCTTTTTGCTCCAGATCGAGGACGACGGCCCGGGAATTCCTGAGGACAAGGCGCGCGAAGCGATGCAGCGCGGCAAACGCCTCGACGAAACAAAACCGGGCACCGGCCTCGGTCTCGCCATCGTCGCAGACCTGGTCAAGGAGTATGGCGGGGCGCTTCGATTGGAGCGATCGGCGATGGGCGGATTGAAGGCCGTCGTCGAGTTGCGCGGCGTGCAATAGAAATGGCTGGCCGAATCGGCCCCATTTCGGCCAAAGATGCAATCTAACGCGGCGCCAAGCCCTTGTAAGCGGACGCAAATTCGGAACCGGTGATGAGCATGAGACTTCGGGTGGCACTGGTTGCGGGACTGCTTGCCGGCTCCGGATGCACGACCTCCGGTTTGAGCAGCGGCGGCGGAATCGTGCCGGCGCTCGGCGGCGGCGATAGCGGGGCTTCCAACGGCAAGGTTGCAGCGCGCATCATCAACGCGATGGATGGTGGCTTGATCGGTGGTACGATCGGCAATGGCCTGAGCGATGGTGACCGGCGCAAGGCGCTCGAGGCCGAGTACCGCGCACTGGAATACGGCCAGGGCGGACAGGGCGTTGCCTGGAAAGGCGGGTCCCGTTCCGGCGAGGTCGTCGCCGCGCAGCCGTATCGGGTCGGATCGCAGGACTGCCGCCAGTATTCGCAGACCGTGTTCACGACAGGCACGCCGCTGGTTGCTCGCGGTACGGCCTGCCGCAACGCGGATGGCAGCTGGACGCCCCTGACCTGAATTGTCACGCGTTGTTGCTTTGGCAACAGCGCCCGCCGTCAATAAGCCGCAGGACGGAGATGTTGGCAGCATGGAGGCTGCTAGCTATTTAGGTGCCATGCTGTTCTGGGTCATAGCCGCTGTATTGACACTTGGTGCGAGCCTTGCGGTTCTGTTGCCCTTGGCGCGACAGGCCGAAGGCGAAGCCGACACCAGCCACGACCTTGAAGTCTATCGCGATCAACTGACCGAACTCGACAAGGATGCCGCGCGCGGGCTGATCGCGCCCTCCGAAGCCGAGCAGGCACGCGCCGAGATTGCGCGCCGTATTATCAAACTCGATGCGGAAAGCGGGTCGAAGGCGAAAAGCGCATCGCCGCTTGCGCCGCGGCTGGTCGGCGTTGTCGCCGTGCTGGCGATTCCTGTGCTGACCTGGAGCATCTACACGGCGATCGGCTCGCCGGATGTGCCGTCGCAGCCCTTGAAGGCACGTCTCGAGCAGAAGCCGGCCGACAGTTCGGTCGACGAACTGATTGCCCGTGCCGAGGCGCATCTGATCGCCAACCCATCGGATGGCCGAGGATGGGACGTTCTGGCGCCGATTTACCAGCGCATGGGCCGGGCCGACGACGCCGTCACCGCCTATCGCAATGCGATCCGCCTCGAAGGCTCCACCGCCGCACGTCAGTCGGGTCTTGGCGAGGCAATCGCCGGCGTTTCGGGCGGCATCGTCACTTCGGAGGCCAGCGTTGCCTTCGAAGCCGCACTCAAGCTCGAGCCTGCCAATCCAAAGGCCCGCTATTTCCTGGGCCTGGCTCTGGCCCAGGAGGGCAAGGTTGCCGAGGCGGCCATCGCCTGGCGTCAGCTGGCCGAGAGCTTGCCGGCGGATTCGCCATGGCGTTCAGTAGCCGAACAGGCCGTTGCCCAGGCAGAAGCGCCTGGCGCCCCGGCTAACCAAGCGGCGGGTGCTCCCGGGCCGAACCAGAGCGACATCGATGCTGCAGCTTCGATGTCCTCAGGCGATCGCACGGCGATGATCGAAGGAATGGTTGCGACCCTGGACGAGAAGCTGCGCCAGAATCCGCGCGATCCGGAAGGCTGGCTGCGGCTGGTGCGTTCCTATCAGGTGCTCGGCAAGACCGAACTGGCCCAGGAAGCGCTGGGGCGTGCCTACGCAGCTCTTGGCCGCGACAGTGACGATGGCCGCAAGCTCACCGAATTGGCCGGCTCGCTTGGCCTGAAGGTCACGGAGTAGCCCATGACGCGCAAACAGAAACGCCTGTCGGTCATCGCTGGTGCGCTGGCCTTTCTCGGCGCGGCGACCGCGCTGACCTTCTATGCGCTTGGCCAGAAGGCATCCTATTTCTACATGCCCGCCGACCTGCAGGCGGCGACCCTCGAGCCAGGCCAGCGCATTCGTCTCGGCGGTCTCGTCGAGAATGGCACCATCGTTCGCGGCCAGGGCACCGAGGTTGCGTTCGGGGTGACCGATTCCGAAGAAACGGTCAAAGTGCGCTACACTGGCCTTCTGCCCGATCTGTTTCGGGAAGGGCAGGGCGTGATCACCGAGGGTAGCTTTGGATCGGACGGCGTGTTTGTCGCCGACAGCGTGCTGGCCAAGCACGATGAGAATTACATGCCCAAGGAAGTCGCCGACAGCCTGAAGGAAAAGGGCGTCTGGCAGGAAAGCACGCAATGAACGGCGGACGGTGCTGACATGGTCGAAATGGGTCACTTCGCGCTTGTCCTGGCGCTCGTCTTGTCGCTGGTGCAGTCGCTGGTGCCGCTCTACGGAGCCTACAAGGGCGACGCGAAGCTGATGGCGGTCGGCGGTCCCGTGACCGTCACCGGTTTCGCCATGATCGCGCTTTCCTTCACGGTCCTGACGCTGGCCTATGTCCAGTCCGACTTTTCGCTCGTCAACGTCTGGGAGAATTCGCATTCGCTCAAGCCGATGATCTACAAATTCACCGGCACATGGGGCAATCACGAAGGCTCGATGTTGCTTTGGGTGATGATCCTCAGCTTCTTCGGTGCGTTGGTTGCGGCCTTCGGCAGCAATCTTCCGGCTACGCTTCGGGCAAATGTGCTCGCCGTCCAAGGCTGGATCGGCACGGCTTTCCTGCTCTTCATCCTGATCACGTCGAACCCTTTCGCCCGACTGATCCCAGCGCCTATCGAAGGCAAGGATCTCAACCCGATTCTCCAGGACATCGGCCTCGCCGTGCATCCGCCGCTGCTTTATCTTGGCTATGTCGGCTTTTCGGTCTGTTTTTCCTTCGCCGTGGCAGCCCTGATCGAGGGGCGCATCGACGCTGCGTGGGCGCGCTGGGTACGCCCATGGACGCTGGCCGCCTGGGTGTTCCTCACCGGTGGCATCGCCATGGGCTCCTACTGGGCTTATTACGAGCTCGGCTGGGGCGGGTTCTGGTTCTGGGATCCGGTCGAAAACGCCTCTTTCATGCCCTGGCTCGCCGGCACCGCGCTGCTGCATTCGGCCATCGTCATGGAAAAGCGCTCGGCGCTGAAGATCTGGACACTGCTGCTTGCCATCCTGACTTTCTCGCTGTCGCTGCTCGGCACCTTCCTGGTGCGCTCCGGCGTGCTGACGTCGGTGCATGCCTTTGCCAGCGATCCGAGCCGAGGTGTGTTCATCCTCGGCATCCTCACAGTGTTCATCGGCGGCTCCCTGGCGCTGTTTGCGCTGCGCGCGTCCTCGCTGACGGCCGGCGGCATCTTCCATCCCATCTCGCGCGAAGGCGCGCTGGTGCTCAACAACCTGTTCCTGACCACGGCCACTGCTACCGTGCTGATCGGCACGCTCTATCCGCTGATGGTCGAGGCGCTGTTCGGCGAGAAGATTTCGGTCGGCGAGCCGTTCTTCAACCTCACTTTTGGCCCGCTGATGATGCCGCTGCTTGTGCTCGTGCCGTTCGGGCCGCTGCTCGCCTGGAAGCGCGGCGACGTTGCAGCGGTGGCGCAACGGCTGATGTTTGCTTTCGGCGCTGCCCTTCTGGTCGTCCTCGTCACCTTCCTGTTCATCGACGGCGCCTCGGTCTTCGCCGCGCTTGGTGCGGGCCTTGCCGCCTGGCTGGTACTCGGAGCGCTGACCGACCTCTCGCTGAAGGCCGGCATTGGCAATGTCGCGCCGAAGGTCGCGCTGCGCCGCTTCCTCGGCCTGCCGCGATCGGTGTTCGGTACGGCGCTCGCCCACCTCGGCCTTGGATTGACCCTGCTCGGCATCGTCGGGGTCCTGTCGTTCGAGAAGGAGGCGATCCTCGTCATGAAGCCCGGGCAGGTGCTGGAGATCGCCAGTCACCGCCTCCGCTTCGAGGGCCTGCAGCCTGTGCGCGGACCCAATTTCACCGAAGACCAGGGGCGTTTCTCGCTGCTTGGCGCTGCCGGACAGCCGGTTGCCGAGATCGTCTCGGCCAAGCGCTTCTATCCTGTCCGCCAGATGCCGACGACGGAGGCCGGCATCAAGACGTTGTGGCTCAGCCAGCTCTACATCTCGCTAGGCGATGAAGCGAATGACGGAGCGGTGGTCGTGCGTGTCTGGTGGAAGCCGCTGGTGACCTTGATCTGGGGCGGCACGCTGGTGATGATGGCGGGCGGCTTCGTGTCGCTGATGGACCGTCGGCTGCGCGTCGGTGCGCCGGCGAAGCGCAAGTCGGCCAAACCCAGCCCGGTCGTGACATGAAGACGAAACTGCCGGCCATTGCAGGCTTCCTTGCCGCCTTCCTTTTCGCGGGGACGGCGCTTGCGGTGAAACCCAGCGAGATGCTTGCCGATCCGAAGCTGGAGGCGCGCGCGCGCCTGCTGTCGGAGGAGCTGCGCTGCATGGTCTGCCAGAACCAGTCCATCGACGAATCCGACGCCGAACTGGCCGCCGACCTGCGCGTGCTTTTGCGTGAGAGGCTGGTTGCCGGCGACAGCGATGAACAGGTGATGGACTACATCGTCTCGCGCTACGGCGAGTTCGTCCTGCTGAAGCCGCAGTTCAATCTGCGTAACGCCTTGTTGTGGGGCACGCCGCTCCTGCTGCTGCTCGGCGGCGGCGCTTTCGTTTTCTTGTCGGCGCGCTCGCGGCGCCGGCAGGAACCGGCCGCCTTGAGCAAGGACGAGCAGGAAGCGCTCGACGCGATCCTGCGCAAGGACGTCTGACACGACAAACATTACGAAAGTTTCATGCTTCGGAAATGGTGCCGTAATGTGAGCCTCTCTATCTCTTGAGCCATCGGATGCAGATCCAAGGCATCCCGTTCAAGAGGATCAGAGACTATGAGCAACGCTCCCACCTCCCTTTCGCGTTCGCGCAAGCGTTTCATGGCCGCCGCCGCTTCCGTTGCCCTCGCTGGCGCGATCGGCATTGGCGCCGTTGCCGGCGGAACGGCACCGGTTTTCGCCGAAGCCGTGCGTGTCGAGGCACCTCAGGCGCCAGGCTTCGCCGACGTCGTTTCGCAGGTTTCCCCCGCTGTCGTCAGCGTCCAGGTCAAGGCCAAGATTGCACCGGCATCGGACCGTGGCGACTCGCCTTTCTCAGACCAGCAGGGTTTCGACAACCTTCCCGACAACCATCCGCTAAAGCGCTTCTTCCGCCAGTTTGGCGAAGATGGCACCCAGAACCGCGCTCCGCGCTCGAACCGTGGTGACCGTGGCCAGATGAAGCCGCGTCCGGTTGCCCAGGGGTCGGGCTTCTTCATCTCCGAGGACGGCTATCTCGTCACCAACAACCACGTGGTCGAAGACGGCAGCGCCTATACGGTGGTCACCGACGACGGCAAGGAATACGACGCCAAGCTGATCGGCACCGACCCGCGCACCGATCTGGCCGTGCTCAAGGTTGAAGCCGACGCCAAGTTCACCTATGTCGGCTTTGCCGATGACGCGAAGGTGCGGGTCGGCGACTGGGTCGTGGCTGTCGGCAATCCGTTCGGCCTCGGCGGCACCGTCACCGCCGGTATCGTCTCGGCCCGCGGCCGTGACATCGGCGCCGGTCCTTATGACGACTTCCTGCAGATCGACGCTGCGGTCAACCGCGGCAATTCGGGCGGTCCGGCCTTCAACCTCAATGGCGAAGTCGTCGGCATCAACACGGCCATCTTCTCGCCTTCTGGCGGCAATGTCGGCATCGCCTTCGCCATTCCTGCCTCGACCGCCAAGCAGGTGGTGCAGGACCTGATGAAGAGCGGCAGTGTCCAGCGCGGCTGGCTCGGCGTTGAAATCCAGCCGGTCACGTCGGACATCGCGGAGTCCCTCGGCTTGAAGAGTGAGAAGGGTGCCCTTGTTGCGAGCGCCCAGGACACCGGCCCGGCCAAGAAGGCGGGCATCGTTGCCGGCGACATCATCACCGGCGTCGACGGCCAGGATGTTGCCTCGCCCAAGGAACTGTCGCGCCTGATCGCCGGCATCACGCCCGGAAAGTCGGTCGACATCACGGTCTGGCGCAATGGCAAGGCCGAAACGGTCAAGGTCGGTCTCGGCGAGATTCCGGGTGGCGACAAGCAGGCCTCTGCCGATCAGTCGGCTGAACCCGGCGAACCGACCTCGCTGGCAGACCTCGGCCTGACCGTCACGCCATCCGAGGACGGCAAGGGTCTCGTGGTCACCGATGTCGATCCGTCCAGCGAGGCCGCCGATCGCGGCATCCAGGCAGGCGACGTCATCACCTCGGTCAACTCGGTCGAGGTCAAGGGTCCGGCGGACGTCTCGGCTGCCATCGAGCAGGCGGCGAAAGCCGGCCGCAAGGCCGTGCTCTTCCAGATCAGCCGTGAAGACACCAACCGCTTCGTCGCCCTGCCTGTCGGCCAAGGCTGAACGGTCTCTCCCGTCGGGCGGTTTCATCACCCCCGAGCCGCTCGATGGGAGCTGACGGTGCCGGATAGTTTGTCAGTCTTCGTTCCGGCCCCGGCGGCAGCGGACTTCCCATCGCCCGCTGCCGCTTTCGCATGCAAGAGGAGTACGACATGGCGCCTCTGATCTCAGGCAAAATCGTTTATAACGGCGGCATGAAGATTCTCGTCATCGAAGATGACCGCGAGGCAGCGGACTATCTGCAGAAAGCTTTCGCCGAGGCCGGACATACTGCCCATGTGGCGGGTGACGGCGATTCCGGTTTCGCGCTTGCGGACGCTGGCGAATACGACGTCATGGTCGTCGACCGCATGCTGCCTCGCCGCGACGGCCTGTCGGTGATCGCCGGTCTGCGTTCGCGCGGCAATACCACCCCCGTCCTGATCCTGTCGGCTCTCGGCGAGGTCGATGACCGGGTGACCGGCCTGCGCGCCGGCGGCGACGACTACCTGACCAAGCCCTACGCCTTCTCCGAACTGCTCGCCCGCGTCGAAGTGCTGAACCGTCGTGCCCCGGCGCGCGAATCCGAGACAGTCTACCGGGTCGGCGATCTCGAACTCGACCGGCTCTCCCATTCGGTCCGCCGCTCCTCGCAGGAAATCACCCTGCAGCCGCGCGAATACCGCCTGCTCGAATATCTGATGCGCCACGCCGGCCAGGTGGTGACACGCACGATGCTGCTCGAAAACGTCTGGGACTATCATTTCGATCCGCAGACCAACGTCATTGACGTCCATGTCTCGCGGCTGCGCGGCAAGATCGAAAGGGGCTTCGACAAGCCGATCCTGCACACTATTCGCGGCGCCGGCTACATGCTCAAGGCCGGCTGATGGCGCTCAGGCTGCCGGCCATCATGAAAACCACGGCGGCGCGCCTTTCGGCGCTCTATTTGTTGCTGTTCGCCCTGTGCGCGGTGCTCCTAGTCTTCTACATGACGTCGCTGTCGGCGCGCATGCTGTTGGCCCAGTCGCAGGAAACCATCAACGAGGAAGTCCAGGGCCTCGGCCGCGCCTACCAACGCGGCGGCATCCCGGTTCTTGTGCGGGTGGTCGAGCAACGTTCGCGCCAGCCCGGCGCCAACCTCTATCTGCTGGCCGATCCCAACGGCCGCATCCTTTCGGGCAATGTCCAGAGCATCCAGCCCGGTGTCCTGCAGCGCGAGGGCTGGACCGCTCTGCCGTTCTCCTACGAGCGTTACGGCGAGGCCTCCGGCCGACGTTCCCAGGGCGCCGCCGAGCAGGGTGAAGCGGAAGCCGCCACCGAAGTCGGGCACAACGCCATTGCCGTGGTGCTGCGGCTGCCCAACCAGATGATCCTGATGGTCGGCCGCGACCTCGGCGAGCCCGAGCGTTTCCGCGACGTCATCCAGCGCTCGCTGATGCTGGCGCTCGGCATGATGGGGTTTGGTGGCCTGCTGATCTGGTATTTCGTCGGCCGCCGCGCGCTGAAGCATATCGACGGCGTGTCCGAGGCCAGCCGGCGCATCATGGGCGGCGACCTGAGCGGCCGGCTGCCGGTCACCGGCGCGGGCGACGAGTTCGACCGGCTTTCCGAGAACCTCAACGCCATGCTGGCCCGCATCGCCCATCTCAACGACGGGCTCAAGCAGGTCTCCGACAACATCGCCCACGATCTCAAGACGCCGCTGACGCGCCTGCGCAACCGCGCCGAGGCGGCCCTGTCGGGCAAGAAGACCGGCGCCGACTATCGCGAGGCGCTGGAAGGCACCATCGCCGAATCCGACCAGCTTATCCGCACCTTCAACGCCATCCTGATGATTTCGCGGCTCGAGGCGGGCTACTCCGCCGAAACCGTGGCCAAGGTCGACTTGGCTGCGGTCGTTCGGGATGTCGTTGAACTTTACGAGCCTGTCGCCGAAGAACTGGGTGTCGGCCTCGAAGCGACGATCGACGGCGACTTTGTCGTCAGCGGCAATCGTGAACTGATCGCCCAGGCGCTTTCGAACATCGTCGACAACGCCATCAAGTATTCCGCAGGCGCAGTCGAAAAACCTCATGTCGATGTCACCTTGCGACGCGAGGGCGACGAAATCCGGGTCCAGGTCGCCGACAACGGCGAAGGCATCCCCGACGAAGGCGACCGCAAGCGCGCCACCGAGCGCTTCGTAAGGCTGGAAAAGAGCCGGTCGCAGCCGGGTTCCGGCCTTGGCCTCAGTCTCGCCAAGGCCGTGATGAAGTTTCACAATGGCCGGCTTGATCTCCTGCCCGGCAATCCCGGATTATCGGTCCTGATGGGTTTCCCCGGACCGAAGGACGAATAGATGAAAACTGCTGCCAGACAGAAAGCGACCGAATGGCGGCTGGAGCCCAAGATCGAGATCGCACCGCTCGATCCCGAACGTGCCTGGCGGGAACTGTCCGAACTCGCCGTCTTGGCCAAGGAGGAGGGCCTCGATCGGCTCGCCTCGTTCCTGAAAGCCAAGGGCCCGGCCCAAGGGTTGCTTGCCGCAGTCTTCGACCTTTCGGAGTTCATGCGCCACAGTGCCAGGCGTCAGCTCGAAATGCTCGACCGGTTGTTTGACCGGTCGATCGAGCAGCGGCTTCAGGAAATCGGCCAAGCGATCGCGGCATCCCCCCGTGAGGAGGGCGTGACGGAGGCCACGCTGATGATGCGGCTGCGCCGGCTGAAGGCGGAGGCCCATTTCCTCATCGCACTGGCCGACCTCTCCGGCGAAGCAACCGCCTCTGCCAGCGTTCACAGGCTGAGCGAGCTGGCCGACCTTTGCACCAGTGCGGCGGTGAACTTCCTGCTCAGGGATGCGCATGACCAGGGCAAGCTCAAGTTGTCCGATCCCGAAAACCCGACCGTCGGCTCGGGCTGGATCCTGCTCGGCATGGGCAAGCTCGGCGCCCACGAATTGAACTTCTCCTCCGACATCGATCTCGTCGTGTTCTTCGATCCCGAAGCGCCGGCGATCATTGACCCGCTCGAAGCGACCGAGTTGTTCGCGCGCCTGACTCGTCGCCTGGTCCGCATCATGCAGGACCGCACGGAGCACGGTTATGTCTTCCGCACCGACCTGCGCTTGCGTCCCGATCCCGGATCGACGCCGCTGGCGATCTCGGTCCATGCAGCACTCCACTATTACGAAAGCCGCGGCCAGAACTGGGAGCGCGCGGCGATGATCAAGGCGCGCCCGGTGGCAGGCGATATTGCTGCCGGCGAAGCCTTCCTCAAAGAGCTGCAGCCCTATGTCTGGCGCAAATACATGGACTATGCGGCCATCGCCGACGTCCACTCGATCAAGCGCCAGATCCACGCCCACAAGGGCCACGGCGAGGTCGCCGTCAAAGGCCACAACGTCAAGCTTGGCCGCGGCGGCATCCGCGAGATCGAGTTCTTCGTCCAGACCCAGCAACTGATCGCCGGCGGCCGCTTTCCCGAGCTGCGTGGCCGCGCCACCGTGCCGATGCTCGACCAGCTCGCCGTGCGCGGCTGGATCACCATGGAAGCGCGCGACGCGCTCGAACGGCAGTACTGGTTCCTGCGCCGCGTCGAGCACGCCATCCAGATGGTCGCCGACGAACAGACCCACACCCTGCCCGAGGACGACGAGGGGTTGGAGCGCATTGCCCACATGCTCGGCTTCGCCGATGCGGGGGCCTTCTCCCAGACCTTCCGCGCCTCGCTGCAGGAGGTCGAGCGGCATTATGCGGCGCTGTTCGAAGCCGCGCCCGAGCTTTCCGCCGGCATCGGCAACCTCGTCTTCACCGGCGATGTCGACGACCCCGACACGCTGCACACACTGCGCCAGCTCGGCTTCCAGCGGCCGTCGGACATCTGCCGTGTCATCCGCAGCTGGCACTTCGGCCGCTATCGCGCCACCCAGTCGGCCGAAGCGCGCGAACGCCTGACTGAGCTCACCCCGGCGCTGCTCGAAGCCTTCGGCAAGACGCGCCGGGCCGACGAGGCACTGATGCGCTTCGACGAGTTCCTCGCAGGACTGCCGGCAGGCATCCAGCTGTTTTCGCTGCTCCAGTCCAATCCGGCGCTGCTCAAGCTGCTCGCCACCATCATGGGTGCCGCCCCCCGGCTTGCCGCCATCATCACGCGCCGGCCGCACGTCTTCGACGGCCTGCTCGATCCCGCATTGCTGTCCGAACTGCCCAACCGCGCCTATCTCGCGACCCGTCTCTCGGCATTCCTCGAAAGCACCCGGCTCTACGAGGACGTGCTCGACCGCCTGCGCATCTTCGCCGCGGAACAGAAGTTCCTGATTGGCGTCCGTTTGCTGGCCGGTGCGATCGATCCGGCACGTGCCGGCAAGGCCTTCTCCGATCTCGCCGACCTGACCGTGGGTGCTGCCCTTGAAGCCGTCGAGGCCGAGTTCGCCCGCCGCCATGGCAAGGTGGCAGGCGCCCGGGTGGCGATCTTGGGCATGGGCAAGCTCGGCAGCCGCGAACTGACCGCCGGTTCCGATGTCGACCTGATCCTGCTCTACGACCACCTTGAGAACGCCGAGGAATCCGACGGCGACAAGCCGCTTGCCCCCTCGCACTACTACGCCCGCATGACCCAGCGCCTCATCGCGGCGGTATCCGCCCCGACCGCCGAAGGTGTGCTCTACGAGCTGGATCTCCGGCTGCGCCCTTCGGGCAACAAGGGGCCGGTCGCGACCCACATCTCGTCCTTCCGCAAATACCAGCGCGAGGAAGCCTGGACCTGGGAACACATGGCGCTGACGCGCGCGCGGCCCATCGCCGGCAACGCCTCGTTGCGCGCCGAGGTCGAAGCCGAGGTGGCCTCCATCATCGCCTTGCCGCGCGATACCGCCAAGGTTGCCGCCGAGGCGCGCGACATGCGCCAGATGATCGAGGACGAAAAGCCGCCGCACGACCTCTGGGACATCAAGCTTGTGCCCGGCGGGCTGATCGACCTCGAATTCATCGCCCAGGTGGCGGTGCTGACCGGCAGGATCGAAGGAGAGGGCCATGCCACCGGCACGACCGACACGCTTCACCGGCTCGCGCCCGGCTTTGCCGATGCGCAGGTGCGGCAGGACCTGGTCGAAGCCTATGGGCTCTATTCGGCCATCACACAGATGACGAGGCTGTGCCTCACCGGTGCGTTCGAGCGGAACGATGTTCCGCCGGGGCTGTCGGACTTGCTGCTCGCGGCAACCGACCTTCCCGATTTCGGCGTGCTGGAGGCACATCTCAAGGAGACGTCGCAAACGGTCAGGACACACTTCGACCGTTTGCTTCGTGCGAAGCGCAAGTGAGGGCGGTGGGACGCCATGCTTGGGCTTCGATCAGCATCGGGGGGTGCCGATGCAACAGGAGAAACCCCATGAGCAAGTCAACGAAGATCGCCATCGCCTTTCTCGCCCTCGCGGGCACGGCCGGCACCTCCGCCTTTGCCGCCGCGCAGCCCTCGCGCGGCCAGGGCATGAAGCCGCAGATGCGCTTCGAGCGGGCCGATGCCGACAAGAGCGGTGACGTCACCTTCGAGGAGTTCACGGCGGCGATGAACGAGCGGCTGGTCGACGCCGACGGCAATGCGGACGGCAAGATCACCGTCGCCGAGGTGGCCGACCAGATCCAGCGCATGCGCGCCGAGCGCATGGCCGAACGTCTCATCAAGCGGTTCGATGCCAATGGCGACGGCGAACTGACCAAGGCGGAGATCGAATCGCGCCAGAAGAAGATGTTTGCGATGATGGATCGCAACGACGACGGCAAGATCGTCAAGGACGAGATGCCGACCCGCAACGGGCATGGCAAGCGTCACCAGCAGTAACGCCGGCTTGCCGCCCCGGGGGCTTTGACCTCCGGGGTGGCCTCAGGCTGCCTTGGCCAGCCGCTCGATCCGGCGCACCGGTATGCGCACCGAAACGATCGTTCCGACGCCTTCGGTGGACCTGATTTTCAGCGCGCCGCCATGCAGCTCGGCCAGCGAGCGCGAAATGGCGAGGCCGAGGCCTGAACCTTCGTGGTTCTTCGAGAACTGGTTCTGCACCTGCTCGAACGGACGGCCGAGCTTGCCCAGCGCGTGCTTGGGAATGCCGCAGCCACTGTCTTCGATGCTCAGTGTCAGCGCGCCCGAGGCGTTGCGTGCCCGCACCGTGATGCGGCCGCCATGGCCGGTGAACTTCACCGCGTTGGACAGCAGGTTGATGACGATCTGCTTGATGGCGCGGCGGTCGGCGAACAGTGTCATCTGCTCGGCGATCTGTGTCTCGACGGTAATCGATTTCTGCGCCGCCTGCAGCGAGACGACCCTGACCGTCTCGCGGATCAGCGGGCAGAGGTCGATCTCTTCGCGATCCATCGAGAACTGGCCGGCCTCGATCTTCGACATGTCGAGGATGTCGTTGATGACGCCCAGGAGATACTTGCCGCTGGAGTTGATGTCGCGGGCATATTCCTCGTAGCGCGGCGAGCCGAGCGGTCCGAACAGCCGTCCCTCCATCAGCTCCGAAAAACCGATCACCGCGTTGAGCGGCGTACGAAGCTCATGCGACATGTTGGCGAGGAATTCCGACTTGGCGCGGTTGGCCGCCTCGGCGCGCTCGGTTTCCTTCATGTACTTGCGGTTGAGCTCGACCAGTTCGCCCGAGCGTTCCTCTTCGGAGCGTCGCGCCAGGCTGAGATCGTGGATCGTCGCCATCAGCCGGCGCTCGCTCTCCATCAGCTTGTCCTGGTGCTGCTTGATCTGGGTGATGTCGGAACCGACAGACACAAGGCCGCCGTCGCGGGTGGTCAGTTCGTTGACCTGCAGCCAGCGCCCGTCCGCCAACTGGCGTTCATAGGACGCGCCGGCACGCGGGCCGTTGGCGCTGGCCAGCCGCCGCTCGGACACGAAAGCGACCATGCGCTCTTCGAGATCTTGGCGGGCCGTCCCCGGCAGCACGTCGCGGTCGCTCAGGCCGTTGTCGTGCTGGTATTTCGAATTGCACATCACCAGCCTGTCGCTGGCATCCCAAAGCACGAAGGATTCGGTGATGTTCTCGATCGCCGCCCGCAGCCGCTGGTCCGCGGCCTCCGAGCGCAGCGCCAGATGCCGCTGCTCGGTAATGTCGACGGCAATGCCGGTCATCTGGATCTCGGGCGCTTCGGGGTCGACGACCTGGGCGCGGGCGCGCATCCACACCCAGCGCCCATCGGCATGGCGCATGCGGAAGACTCGGTCGATATGGTCGACTTCGCGGGCCACCACCTGGTTGGCCAGTTCGAACAGGTCGCCGTCTTCGGGGTGGATGATGCGCGCCACTTCGCCGAACGACAGCATCGCCTCGCAGGCCTCGTAGCCGAGCAACTGGTACATCGAGCCCGACCAGTACATCTTGCCGCGAACCATGTCCCAATCCCACAGCCCGCATTTGCCGCGGACAAGGGCGAGATCGATGCGCTCATGCGCTTCGAGATAGATGCCGTCGGCGGCCTGGGCGCGCGCCGCCTGGCTGAAATAGGCATAGAGGATGATGATCAGGATGCCGGCCGTCATCACGAACAGCGCGACGTTGAGCGACACCGTCTTGCGCCAGTCGGCGAACACGGCATCCTTCGGCACCATGGCCGCCGCTGCCGCCCGCTTGTCGTCGGCGAGGCTGACCGCTGCCAGCCAGTCCTGGCCGCCGATGCGGATGTCCATCACGCCGGCGCGGTCGCCGAACATGAACAAGGGCTGCCCGCCCGAGATGATGGCGTCGAGTGACTGGCCCTGCCAGCCGGTCGACTGCGGGCTGACCGCGACGACGCGGAAATTCCCGTCGGTCAGCGCAATCACATGGCTGCGGCTCAGCGTGCCTTGCTGGCTCGTGCGCTCGAGCAGGTCATGGCTGGCGGCGGCAAAGGGCACGTCGGTCGTGGCGCCTGCCATCAGCGAGTTGACCAGCTCACCGGCCGAAAGCGCCAGGATAGCCTTGGCGTTGCGTTCGACATCGTCGCGCAAGGCCATCATCGACAGAAAGCGCGCACCGGCAACGACGATCAGGAAGATGACGATCAGCGTCGGAATGGAGCGGCGAAGCAGCGGCTCGGCGGCAAGGAGCCGGCGGTACGCGGGCTCCGCGATAAGACGTGCATTGCCCGACAGGCCAGCGCCACGCGCCTGCCTGCGACGACCAAAAGCAGTCTCATCGGGCGCGCCCCACGCGTCCGCCTTTGCCATAAATGGCTCCCCAAATCCCGTTTCCTGGTAGATGATCCGGCATACACCGAACTTCCGAATCGTCACTAAAGAATCAAAGCTGATTCGCCTTGTCCAGTGGGGCGGGGGAAAAAGATTAAAATTCGGCTAAAAGTCAGCGGAATGAGCGGCGCAGCAAAACGGCGGCCCCTGTTTCGGGAGCCGCCGCGTTCTGGAACATTGCCCTGGCAAGCGAATTCAGGTCAGATCGGCCTCGCCTGAATTTCTCGGCACTTGTCAGGCCAACGTGCGTTCGATGATGTCGCGCAGATCGGCCGACAGCCCTTCCTTGGCTTGCATCGAGAGCAGGGCCGCACGCGCCTTTGCCTGGCGCTTGGGTTCGAGCGAACGCCATGACCTGAGCGCGGTGGCGAGGCGCGCGGCGACCTGCGGATTGCGCTTTTCCACCGTCAGTACGGATTCCGCGAAGAACGTGTAACCGGCACCGTCGGCGCGGTGGAAGCCGGTCTGGTTGGCGCTGGCAAAGCCGCCGATCAGCGAACGCACCCGGTTGGGGTTGGCAATCGAGAAGGCCGGGTGCTCGGTAAGTGCCTTGACGGCATCGACTGCGCCGGCGCCGGGGGCCGTCGCCTGGATCATGAACCACTTGTCCATGACCAGCGGATCGCCGCGGTAGCGCTTGTCGAATTCGGCCAGCACCTCCTTCGCTTCCTCCGAGCCGGCATGGCGATGTGCCAGCACGGCAAGGGCGGCCGCACGGTCGGTCATGTTGGTTGCCGAGGCGAAATGCGCTGCCGCGCGCGCGGCGCCGCCCGGCAGGATGGCGAGATAGTCGAGCAGCGTGTTGCGCAGCGCCCGCCGGCCAGCACTTGCGGCGTCCGGCGAGAACGGACCCGACATGCGCAAATCGTCGTAAAGCTGCGAAAAGACTCCGCTGTTGCCTTCCGCCATCTTGCGCGCCAGCGCCTCGCGCCCGGTGAAGATGGCATCGGGGTCGATGTTCTTGCCGATATCGCGGGCAATGTCGGCTTCGCCCGGCATGGCCAGTGCCAGCGCCCGGAAGGCATGTTCGAGCGAGCCGTCGCCGGCGATGCGTCCGGCCAATGCCGCCAGGTCCGCGCTCAACTCGGGCCGCTTGCCGCCGAGGATGTCCTTAAAGGCACCGATGGTGGCGTCGGTCAGAAGCGTGTTGAATGCCTGCCAGCGCGAGAACGCATCGCTGTCGTGCGAGGCGAGGAAGATCTGGTCCTCCGGGCGCTGCTCGACGGTCAGCGTGATCGGTGCCGAAAAGCCGCGGTTGACCGACAGCACCGGCCGTTCGCTCACTCCGGAGAAGGTCACCACATGCTTGCGCTTGCGGACGTGGATGACGCCGTTTTCGACGGTCGCACCCTCGGCGCTGCCATAGGCCATGTCCTTGCCGTCGGCGCCGACGAGGCCGAAGGCGAGCGGGATGTGCATCAGCCGCTTGCGGCTTTCCGACGGTGTCGGCGGCACCGATTGCTCGATCTCGATGGTGAATTCTGCCGTGGCTGGGCTATGCGATGCCGTCACGCTGAGGTTCGGCGTACCCGCCTGATGGTACCAAAGCGCGAACTGCGACAGGTCGCGGCCCGACACGTCCTCGAACACCTTGAGGAAGTCCTCGATGGTCGCGGCATCCCCGTCATGGCGCTCGAAATAAAGGTCCATGCCTTTGCGGAAGGTCTCCGCGCCCAGCACCGTGCGGATCATCCGCACCACTTCCGAACCCTTCTCGTAGACGGTTGCCGTGTAGAAGTTGTTGATCTCGCGATAGCGCCTGGGGCGAACCGGATGCGCCAGCGGCCCCTGGTCCTCTGGGAACTGGTGGGCGCGCAGCGTGCGCACCTCGGCGATGCGCTTGACCGGCCGCGAGCGCTGGTCGGCGGAGAACTCGTGGTCGCGGAAGACGGTCAGCCCTTCCTTGAGGCAGAGCTGGAACCAGTCGCGGCAAGTGATTCTGTTGCCTGTCCAATTGTGGAAATATTCATGCGCGATGATCGCCTCGATGTTGGCGAAGTCGGCGTCCGTCGCGGTCTCCTCGTCGGCAAGCACGTACTTGTCGTTGAAGATGTTCAGACCCTTGTTCTCCATCGCGCCCATGTTGAAATCGGACACGGCGACGATGTTGAAGACGTCGAGATCGTATTCGCAGCCGAACACCTCTTCGTCCCATTTCATCGATCGGCGCAGCGAATCCATGGCGTAGCCGGCCTGGTTTTCCTTGCCGTGCTCGACATAGATGCCGAGCTCGACCTCTCGGCCCGAAGCCGTGACGAAGCGGTCCTTGATGCAGCCGAGGTCGCCGGCGACCAGCGCGAACAGGTAGGACGGCTTGGGGAAGGGGTCGTGCCAGACCGCATAGTGCCAGCCGTTGGCGAGATCGCCATGCTCGACCGGATTGCCGTTGGCCAGCAGTAGCGGCGCCTCGGCGCGCTCGGCCTCGACGCGCACGGTGTAGACCGACAGGATGTCTGGCCGATCGAGGAAATAGGTGATGCGGCGGAAGCCCTCCGCCTCGCACTGGGTGCAATAGACCTTGCTGGAGCGATAGAGGCCCATCAGCGCCTCGTTGCGCGATGGTGCAAGCTCGGTCTCGATCAGCAAGGTGAAGTGCCCTGAGGCCGGTGGGGTGTAGATGACCAGCCGCTCGGGCGTGGCGTCGAAATTGGCGGCATCGACCGTCTCGCCGTCGATTTCGATCCGGCGCAATGTCAGCCCGTCGCCGTCGAGTTCCAGTTGCACCGGCTTGTCGACGCCAGCGCGCCGCTCGATCGTCAGCCTTGCCACCACCCTTGTGTTGTCTGCGCCGAGGCGGAAGTCGAGCTCGGTCCTGGGGATCAGGTAGTCGCTCGGCCGGTAATCCTCGAGACGAAACACCTGTCCGGTATCAGTGCGCATGTGGTGGGCCTTCCTGTCGACGTCCGAACGCTGGCTGCATGCTGGTAGAACAAATATGCGGCCGCTGCTCTTTACACGAAACGCCCCCTCGGCAAAACTGTTCGGGACCGCACATTTGCTGCGCTCCTCCACCAATCCTCACGGGGCAGATATGACTATCGTCACGCCGAAATTCGGGATGGGCGCATCCGTTTTGCGCCTCGAGGACGCGGCATTCATCACCGGCACGGGTCGCTACACCGACGACATCGCCCTGGCATCGCAACTCCACGGCTATGTCCTGCGTTCGCCGGTCGCCAAAGGCAGCTTCAAGATCGGTTCGGTCCAGGACGCACGCGCCGCACCCGGGGTCCGCCTGGTGCTGACCGGCGCCGATGTCGACCATCTCGGCGAACTCAAGTCGATGGTCATGCAGAAGCAACCCGACGGCACCCGTGCGCCGACCCGCGACATCCCGATCCTGTGCGGCGACCGGGTCAACTATGTCGGCGATGCGATAGCCTTCGTTGTCGCCGACACCAGGGCGTTGGCGCAGGATGCCGCCGAACTGATCGAGGTCGATTATGACGGCGAAGACGCTGCGGCCAATACAGCGACCGCGCTGGACGACAAGACGCCGCTGGTCTGGCCCGAACTCGGCTCAAACCGCGCCTTCACCTACCATCTCGGCGACAAGGACAAGACCGACAAGGCTTTCGCCAGCGCCGACCATGTCACCCGCATAGAGTTCATCAACAACCGCCTGATCTGCAACTACATGGAGCCGCGCTCGGCCATCGGCGAGTGGCGCACCGACGAGGACCGTTTCGTGCTGACCACCGGTTCGCAGGGCGTGCATTCGATGCGCAACGTTCTGACCGGGCAGGTCTTCGGCATAGTCGCCGACAAGCTTCGCGTCATAACCCCCGACGTCGGCGGCGGCTTCGGCACCAAGGCTTTCGTCTATCGCGAACACGCGCTGGTGCTTGAGGCCGCCAAGCGGCTCGGCCAGCCGGTCAAATGGGCGAGCGACCGCACCGAGCATTTCCTCACCGACGCGCAGGGGCGCGACAACGTCGTCGCCGCCGAAATGGCGATGGACGGCAACGGCCGCTTTCTTGGCCTGCGCGTCGAACTGCTCTCCAATGTCGGTGCCTATGTCTCGCAATACGGTCCTGTTATCGCCCATATCGGCGCCAGCATGTCGACCGGCGTCTACGACATCGAGGCGCTCGATGTGGCGATTACGGGCGTTTACACCAACACCTGCCCGGTCGATGCCTATCGCGGAGCAGGGCGCCCGGAGGCCGCACTCCTGGTCGAAAAGCTCGCCGATGCCTGTGCCCACGAACTTGGCCTGACGGTCGACGAGATCCGCCGCCGCAACTTCATCCGCCCGGAACAGTTCCCCTACCGGACCCAGACAGGCCGGCTCTACGACGTCGGCGAATTCGAAGCGCACATGGAGCTTTCCATGCAGCGCGCCGGCTGGGAAGGCTTCCCCGAGCGGCTCGCCGGGGCGAAGCAGCGGGGGAAAATCCGCGGCATCGGCATGGCGACCTACATCGAAGCCTGCGCTTTCGCCGGGTCCGAACCCGCGCGCGTCGAGCTCAATGCCGACGGCACGGTGTCGGTCTTCATCGGCACCCAGTCCAACGGCCAGGGCCACGCCACCGCCTATGCCCAGTTCGTGTCGGAAAAGCTCAATCTCGAGGTCGCCAGGATCAGCGTCCACCAAGGCGATACCGACCAGCTGCCCAGCGGTGGCGGCACCGGCGGTTCCCGCTCGATCCCGCTCGGCGGCGTCTCGGCCTCCCGCGCTGGCGAGGCATTGGCGGAGAAGCTCAGGAAGCTCGCCGCAGATGAACTCGAGGCCGCGGCCGCCGACATCGAACTGGAAAACGGCGAGGCACGCATCGTCGGCACCGACCGCGCTATCGGTTTCGCGGCGCTTCATGCCGCGGCGAAAAACCCGGACGATCTCAAGGCGATGGGCGAGTTTGTTCAGCACGAGGCCACTTATCCCAACGGCACCCATATCTGCGAGGTCGAGATCGATCCCGAGACTGGCGCCACCGAGGTCGTGGCCTACACCATCGTCGACGACTTCGGCATGACGGTAAACCCGCTGCTGCTGGCAGGCCAGGTCCACGGCGGCGTCGTCCAGGGCATCGGCCAGGCGCTGTCGGAAGAGGCGGTCTACGGCGAGGACGGCCAGCTCCTGACGGCGAGCTTCATGGACTACACCATGCCGCGTGCCGACTCCGTGCCGTCCTTTCATTTCGAGACGCGCAACGTGCCCTCGACCACCAATGCCATGGGCATGAAGGGCGCCGGCGAGGCCGGCACCATTGGCGCGACGCCGGCCGCACTCAATGCCGTCACCGATGCGCTCCACCGGGCCTATGGCATAAGCCATGTTGAAATGCCGGCGACGCCCGCGCGCGTATGGGCAGCGATAGAGGCGGCCAGGGTGAAGTGAAGCATCAAGTGGTTCATCAGGCTTTGTCGCCGCTTACAGGTATCGCGCTCAAGGTCATTTCGGTGGCAATCTTCGTCGGCATGTCGACCAGCATCAAGCTGGCCGGCCAGGTGCCCGCCGGCCAGATCGTCTTCTTCCGGTCCTTCTTCGCCATTTTTCCGATCCTGGTCTTTCTCGCCTGGCAAGGCGAGTTGCGCACGGCGGTCGTGACCACGCGGCCGTTCGGGCACATCATGCGCGGGCTGGCCGGGGTCACGGCGATGGGTTTCAGCTTCTTCGCGCTGACGCAACTGCCGCTGCCGGAGGCGATCACGCTGAACTATGCCCAGCCGCTGCTGGTCGTCGTCTTCAGCGCCCTCATCCTCGGCGAAAACGTTCGCGCCTATCGCTGGACTGCGGTCGCGATCGGTCTTGTCGGCGTGCTGATCGTGTCATGGCCCAATCTGACGCTGTTTACCTCGCCCGAAGGCGTGAGCGACAAGGCGGCGATGGGCGCGGTGGCCGCCATTGTCGGCGCGGCACTTTCGGCCATCGCCATGCTGCTTGTCCGCAATCTCGTCCATACGGAGCGCACGGCGACGATCGTGCTGTGGTTTTCGTTGACCGCCAGCATCATGGCCCTGTTCAGCATCCCGTTCGGCTGGCAGTCGCTGACTTGGGAGCAGACGGCGCTGCTCGTCACCAGCGGCTTCTGCGGCGGCATCGCGCAACTGTTCATGACCGAGGCCTACCGCCACGCCGAGGCGTCGACGGTCGCGCCGTTCGAATACACGTCGCTGCTGCTCGGCATCGTCGTCGGCTATCTCGTCTTCGGCGATCTGCCGACCCTGTACACGCTGGTCGGTGGTGTCATCGTCGTCGGCGCCGGCATCTTCATCATCTGGCGCGAGCGGCGTCTCGGCATCGAGCGCCAGGCGGCCAAGAAAGCTGCCCCGCCGCAATAGCTCATTGCTTGGCCAGTGCCCTGAGATGGGCCGCCGTCTCCTCGTCGGCGGGGAAGAAGGATTCGATTGCCAGCTCCGACAACGTCACGTCGAGCGGCGTGCCGAATACGGTGATCGTGCTGATAAAGGACAGCACCGCATCTCCCATGCGAAGCCTTAGCGGATGGGCGATCGCCTGCGGATCGGCCTGAATCGGGCGGCCCGTGCGCGGCCCGTCGGGATAGCTCAGCAGTTCCCGCTCCAGCGCTTCGAGCACCGGATCGCCGGCGGTGTCGTTCTGGTGCTTCAGCCGCTCGATCAGGTGCGAGCGCCATTCGTGCAGGTTGACGATGCGCGGCGCCACGCCTTTCGGATGCAGGCTGAGCCTCAGCACGTTGACCGGCGGCTCGAGCAGCGAGGCGTCCTCCACGCCTGCGAGCATCGGGGCCAGCGCCGCATTGCCCTCGATCAGGTTCCAGTGCCGGTCGACGGCGATTGCAGGGTAGGGCTCGTGGCCCTTGAGCACCATGCGCACCGCGTCCATGGCCGGCGCCAGCGACGGGTGGTCGAGTGGTCTTTCGCCGAAGGTCGGCGCGTATCCGGCGGCCAGCAGAAGCTGGTTGCGCTGGCGCAGCGGGATCGACAGCCGTTCGGCGAGGTGAAGAACCATGTCGCGCGAGGGCGCCGACCGCCCGCTTTCCATGAAGCTCAGGTGCCGCTGCGAGATTTCAGCTTCCATGGCGAGATCGAGTTGGCTCATGCGCCTTCTGGTACGCCATTCGCGGATCAGGCCGCCTACGGGGTTTTGTGTCGTTGCCATCCACTCAACCTAAGCGGCATGGGTACTTATTGCTATTACCTCCGGCGTAATCGCCTTGGCCCAGTTCCGGTGGGATGTTCGGCATCAGGAAGGCGGTCGCAGACAGCCTCCGCCACAACCGAGCCAGGAGCTTTAGCCATGTCGATTACCGTCGCCCCTTTCCTCCGCAACGTCCTCTTCGCCGACGCCCTGGTCAGCGGCGCCGCTGGCATCCTGATGATGCTTGGCGCCCCGTTGCTGTCGCCGCTCCTTGGCCTGCCGCAGGATTTGCTGTTCTGGGCCGGCCTGGCGCTGGTGCCGTTTGTCGCCATGTTGGTGGTTCTTGCGCGGCGAACCGCCGTTTCGAGGCTGCTGATGATCGACATCGTCGCCATCAATGGCCTTTGGCTGGTCGGCAGTCTTGCCCTGTTGCTCTCTGGCACAGTGCAGCCGACGATGCTCGGCACAGCCTTTGTCGTCGTCCAGGCGCTGGCGGTCGCGGTGTTTGCTGAACTGCAGTTCATCGGCATCCGCCGCGCAGCTGCCACCGCCTCCTTTTAGAGGCTGCCCAGTTCCCGCAGCTTCGCTTTGACCTCGAGGAAGTCCCGCCACGCAAGTTTCTTGTGGGCGGGATTTCTGAGCAGATAGTCCGGATGCAGCGTCGGCATGACGGGAATGACCGTGCCATCCGGTGTCGTGTGGTTTTTCCAGGTGCCGCGAACGCGCAGGATGACGTCAGGCGAACCAGTCAAGACCTTTGCCGGCGGCCCGTCCAGCGTCACCAGAACCTTGGGTTTGACGAGCGCTATCTGGCGTTCGATGAACGGCCGGCAGATCTCGGTCTCATGTGGCGTCGGCGCACGGTTGCCGGGCGGACGCCACGGAATCACATTGGCGACATAGGCCGATGTCCGGTCGAGGCCGATTGCCGCCAGGATGCGGTCGAGCAACTGCCCAGAACGTCCGACGAAGGGCAGGCCCTCGAAATCCTCGTCGCGGCCGGGCGCTTCGCCGACCAGCATCAGGTCCGCATCCGGGTTGCCGTCGGCAAACACCATGCTCTTGGCCGTGGCCTTGAGATTGCAGCCTTCGAAGCCTTCCATGATCTGCCTGAGCTCGTCGAGCGTCGCTGCCTTTGCGGCGATCTCGCGCGCGGCGGCTGCCTGGGCTTCGTCGGGCACCGCTGCGGATACGGCCGGGCGCGGCGGCGGGGGAGGTGCACTCCTGTCGGCTCTTGCCGGCTCGGAGCGAACCGCGCCCTGCGGGCTTTGTTGGGCAGACCCTTGGACAGCCACTGCCTGGCGCTGCGCGTTTTCGGCAAATCTGTCGACAGGGTCGTCCAGTAGTGCGTCGTCGACGCCTGCCGACGCATAGAAGGCGAGCAGATCGCGCAGATCCGGACGTTCATTTCCCGAAAGTGAGGCCATGCCCCAGTTTCGGCGTTACGCCGGCGATTTGCAAGTTCATGACGACGGGATGCGCGGGTCCTGCACCAGATAAAAGCGCCAGCGCGGCGTGTAGTCGGTCACCAGGAAGCTGAAACCGACCACGGCGCGAGGGTCGACCTTGCCATCCGTATAGCGCAGGCGGTCGTAGGGCTCGAAGTCGCGGCTGTACTGGGCAAAGCTGTCCGATGAAATGTTGGCGTTGTCGGTCCGCCTCTGGTCGAAGGACAGCCCGTCGCCGAAAACGCTGGCATGTCCTTGTAATTCCTGCAGCTCGAACTCGAACTCCACCCAGGCTTGGCCGCTGTTGTTCAGCGCTTCGACGCGCACGAACATGATGCCGCTGGCGTAAAATCCCGAACTGTCGAAGGGTCTGATCGGCCGGGTCGTCCTGATCGTCAGCGTCACCGGTGTCGCCGACTGCAGTTCTTCCTTGATGACGAAGGGATCTTCGCGCGTTCCGGTGCCCGAAACCGAGGTGATGCGAAAGCCGCCCAACTCGTCGGAGAACGAATAGGCGCCGGCATTCCACACCTTCTGGTCCGCTTCGGTCTCTTGAGAGCGACCTTCATCGCTCAGCCATGTCGCAATAAGAAGGGCGGCCCCGGCCAGGATGTGGCGTCTAGGGTGACGGCGCTTCGGTCCGGTCCTGCAAGGCACGTATGGGCGCATGGAGAATCAATGGACGAATAGGCTGTTGAACACACCTGAAAACAGACAGTACGGGGCGGCGAATGCTGCCGAAAGGTGAAATCTTTTGACCTTTACGTTAACGTAAGATAATTCATCGTCGGGAGGAACGTCATTTCCTAAAGGCCGATGTGCGGCCGGTTCGATTTGACGTTTGCCAACGATGCGCTATGCAGCGCTTAGCTACAGATCGCCCTTGGGGACAGGGCCAGCCAATGCGGAGGGATTGATGAGCGATATCGAACGCGAGAGCATGGAATTCGACGTTGTCATCGTCGGCGCCGGGCCGGCGGGCCTGGCAGCGGCGATCCGGCTCAAGCAGGTCAATCCCGATCTCTCGGTGGTGGTGCTGGAGAAGGGCGGCGAGGTCGGCGCCCATATCCTGTCGGGTGCGGTTGTCGATCCGATCGGCATCAACCGCCTGTTGCCCGACTGGCGCGACGATGCCGACCATCCGTTCAAGACGCCCGTCACCGACGATCATTTCCTGATCCTCGGCCCGGCCGGCTCGGTCAAGCTGCCGAACATGCTGATGCCGCCGCTGATGAGCAATCACGGCAACTACATCGTCTCGCTCGGCAATGTCTGCCGCTGGCTGGCCACCAAGGCCGAGGCGCTCGGCGTCGAGATCTATCCCGGTTTTGCCGCCGCCGGCCTGCTCTACAACGATGAGGGGGCCGTCACCGGCGTCGTCACCGGCGACATGGGCATCGAGCGCGATGGCAGCCATGGCGCTGGCTTTGCGCCGGGCATGGCGCTGATGGGCAAATATGTGCTGATCGGCGAGGGTGCCCGCGGTTCGCTCGCCAAGCAGCTGATCGCCAGATACGACCTCGGCGCCGGCAAGGAGCCGCAGAAGTTCGGCATCGGGCTGAAGGAACTGTGGCAGGTCGCGCCGGAAAAGCACAAGCCGGGCCTGGTCCAGCACTCCTTCGGCTGGCCGCTCGACTTCAAGACCGGTGGCGGCTCGTTCCTCTACCACCTCGAAGACAACATGGTGGCGGTCGGTTTTGTCGTCCACCTCAACTACAAGAACCCCTATCTCGCACCGTTCGAGGAGTTCCAGCGCTTCAAGACCCATCCGGCGATCCGCGGCACCTTCGAGGGCGGCAAGCGCCTGTCCTACGGCGCGCGGGCCATCACCGAGGGCGGCTACCAGTCGGTACCGAAGCTGTCGTTCCCCGGCGGCGTCTTGATGGGCTGCTCGGCCGGCCTGGTCAACGTGCCGCGCATCAAGGGCTCGCACAACGCGGTGCTGTCGGGCATGCTCGCCGCCGAGCACGTCGCCGAGGCCATTGCCGCCGGTCGTGCCAATGACGAGCTCGCTGCTTACGAGGCCGCCTGGCGTTCGACCGACATCGGCAAGGACCTGAAGAAGGTCCGCAACGTCAAGCCGTTGTGGTCGCGCTTCGGCACCATCCTCGGCGTCGGCCTCGGCGGCCTCGACATGTGGCTCAACACGCTGTTCGGCGTCTCGCCCTTCGGCACGCTCAAGCACGGCAAGTCCGATGCCCAGTCGCTCGAGCCGGCATCGAAGCACGCCAAGATCGACTATCCCAAGCCCGACGGCGTCTTGACCTTCGACCGGCTGTCCTCGGTGTTTTTGTCCAACACCAACCACGAGGAGAACCAGCCGGTCCACCTCCAGGTCAAGGACATGGAGCTGCAGAAGCGCTCGGAATATGAGGTCTTCGCCGGGCCGTCGAGCCGCTACTGCCCGGCCGGTGTCTACGAGTGGGTCGATGCCGACGGCAACTCCATCGCCGGCGAGCCGGGACATGCCGACGCCAGGTTCGTCATCAACGCGCAGAACTGCGTCCACTGCAAGACCTGCGACATCAAGGACCCCAACCAGAACATCAACTGGGTGCCGCCCCAGGGCGGCGAGGGACCGGTCTACCCGAACATGTGATTTCTGCATTTGCAGCACATCCAGTGACAAAAGAACGGCCCGGAAGTCCTCGCGACTTCCGGGCCGTTTCCGTTGTGGCGAATGGCTTCAGCTGCCGCGTGGCGCCGGGGGCGTTTCGAGCACCACCGTCTGCGTCTCGTCCTCGGGTTGGGTGGCGCTGTCGCGGAACGAGAATTCCACCAGCAGCGGCCGGTGATCGGAACCGGCAGCCTCGCCCATGGTCACCGAGTGCACGGTGACATCGCCCTTGGCCATGACGTGGTCGATGGTCAAGCCGGCAAAGCGCATGAAGTCGGGCAGCATGAAGGTCAGCCAGGTGCGGCCGGCTGCCGGCATCAGCGTCAGGTCGCCGGCCTTGGCGACGCGTCCGACGGCAGCACTCCATGGCGTGGCGTTGAAATCGCCGCCCAGGATCGCATTGTCGCCGAGCGTGGCGAGATCGCCGCTCAGTTCGCCGATCTGGGGCGATTGCTCGAACGGCCACGGCCAGCCGAGGTGAAGGGCGGCCACGTCGCTTGTCCGGCCGCCGAAATCGACCTTGGCGATGGCCAGCGCCCCACCGCCGAAGCATTGCGGCTCGCTGCCTTCGGCAAACGGCCTTCGCGACAGGATCGCAACGCCGAAGATGCGGTTGGGGTAGGGGCACAGGATGCGGTGGGGGTAGCGCGCAAACAGCGGCTCAAGGCTCTTGGTCCACTTTGCCGACACTTCCTGCAGGGTGATGATGTCGGGCTGGGTCCGGCCGACCAGCGACAACACCTTGCCCGGCTCGGTGCTGTTGAAGCGCAGGTTCATCTGCAGCATCTTGTAGACCGGGCGGTCGGTGGCGCGCGGCTGGATTGCGGCATGCACCGGCCCGAGGCCGGGCAGCGGCAGCGCGCTCGACGTGGTGGACAGTGCCGCGGCGCCAAAGGCCAGCGCCGCAACCGCTTGCCAGCGCAGCGAGCTAAACAGCAGCGGCAGTGCCGCCAGCATCATCAGCACCGCCAGGTGCACCCTGAAATGGGCGAACGAATCGAGCGCCGGGTGCCAGGCGCCGAAGAACCCGGCGACCAGCGGCACCGAAAGCAGCATCATCGCCGCAAAGCAGGCGATCTTGCCGAATTTGTAAAAAGCCATGGTCGTCATGTCCGCTTCATGTCGCGACAAATGCGGCCCATTGATGATCGATTATGTGCCTCCTGTATCTGGCCGCAAGCCTGCTTTGACAAGCCCCGTCGAGCGCTGCCCCGGTTGAAATCCGGAACGAACCGTGAGACCGATGGGCCGAGTTCACCGGCGCTCGCGGCCAGGTATCGCCCGACGCTGCATCTGCCTTGCGGAGAATGGAATGAAAACAGCCGCCCATCACTGGCTGCGGGCTTGTGCGGTCCTGGTTCTGGCGACGACGGTTGACGCCCGCGCTAACGGCCAGGTCGTCGAGCAGGTCAAGACCTATGCCATATCCGGCACCACCGCGCCCGAACTTTATGCCTCGATCGGCGAGCGCGGCCCCAAGGCCAGCGTCGGCCGCGCCATCGCCCACACCAATTTCAAGCTGACCTGGCAGCGCAAGTACGAGCCGCAGGGCGATGCCTGCACCCTGGTCGCGGCCAAGCCCAGGCTCATCATCACCTACACCTTGCCAAAGCCAGCCGGCCGCCTGCCGGCAGCGCTCCAGCGGCGCTGGGATGTGTTCTATGAAGGCGTCAGGCGCCACGAGCTGGTGCATGGCGAGATGATCAAGCAGATGGTGGCGACCATCGAAAAGACCACCATTGGCCTGTCGGTGCCGGGCGATTCCGGCTGCAAGAAGATCAGGCAGGAGATCACCAGGCCGCTGTCGGAAGCCTCGCTGGCCCAGCGGCAGCAAAGCAGCGACTTCGATCGCGTAGAACTCGGCGATGGCGGCAACGTCCATCGCCTGATCCTGACCTTCGTCAACGGGCAGTAACCCGCACGCCGAGGCGTTGGCGCCCGCAGTTCACGGGCGCGATGAGCCGTCCCTACTGGAACGCCGTCTCGGCAAAGCTGCGCAGCTTGCGCGAATGCAGCCGCTCGTTGGGCATTTCGGCCAGCTTTTCCAGGGCGCGGATGCCGATGGTCAGGTGCTGCGCCACCTGCCGCTTGTAGAACTCTGTCGCCATGCCCGGCAGCTTGAGTTCGCCATGCAGCGGCTTGTCGGAGACGCACAACAGCGTGCCGTAGGGCACCCGGAAGCGGAAGCCATTGGCGGCGATCGTTGCCGATTCCATGTCGAGCGCAATCGCACGCGACTGCGACAGCCGCTGCACCGGTCCGCGCTGGTCGCGCAGTTCCCAGTTGCGGTTGTCGATCGTCGCCACCGTGCCGGTGCGCATGATGCGCTTGAGGTCGTAGCCGGAAAGCCCCGTCACCTCGGCGACCGCCTCTTGCAGCGCCACCTGCACTTCGGCCAGCGGCGGGATCGGTACCCACACAGGCAGATCGTCGTCGAGCACGTGGTCCTCGCGGACATAGGCGTGCGCCAGCACATAGTCGCCGAGCGCTTGTGTGTTGCGCAAGCCGGCGCAGTGGCCGAGCATCAGCCAGGCATGCGGCCTCAGCACCGCGATATGGTCGGTGATGGTCTTGGCGTTGGAGGGGCCGACGCCGATATTGACCATGGTGATGCCGGCATGGCCCGGCTTCTTTAGATGGTAGGCCGGCATCTGCGGCAGCCTTGCCGCCGGCGTGCCTTCGGACGGTGTCGTGGCACCGGCCTTGGTCACCATGCCGCCCGGCTCGACGAACTCGGTGTAGCCGCCGCCGCCCTTGGCCATCAGGTCACGGGCCAGCAAGACGAACTCGTCGATGTAGAACTGGTAGTTGGTGAACAGCACGAAATTCTGGAAGTGCTGCGGCGTCGTCGCCGTGTAGTGGGACAGGCGGTGCAGCGAATAGTCGATGCGCTGGGCAGTGAAAACGGCCAATGGGCGCGCTTCGCCCGGCATGATCTCGAACGTGCCGTTTGCGATGTGGTCGTCGGTGCCGTCGAGATCCGGCACGTCGAACAGGTCGCGGATCGGCCGCTGGATGCGGTCGGCGGCAGCGCCGTCGACATGGGTGCCTTCAAGGAAGGCGAAATGCAGCGGGATCGGCGTCGACGATTCCGACACGGTCACCGGTCCGCCATGGTTGCGCATGATCAGCTTCAACTGCTCGGTCAGATAGCTCTGGAATAGGTCCGGCCGGGTGATCGTCGTCGAGAAATGGCCCGGCGTCGGCATATGGCCGTAGGCCTGGCGGGAATCGACCTGCGAATACGACGTCGTGGTGACTCCGACCTCGGGGTAGAAGGCGCGGAAGCGCACATTGGTGTCGGCACCCGCGGCAAGCGAGGCGAAGGCCTCGCGCAGGAAGGCGGTGTTGCGTTCGTAGAGCTGCTGCAGGGCAGCCACCGCCTTGGCGGCATCGCTGAAGCTCTGCTTGGGAAACGGCAGCGGCGAGGAGATGGATTCGATGGGTTCAGGATAGATTCGCTTTTCCATGACCCATTATAGAGACCAATCATGACAGTTGGGAGGGGGCCGATGGCGGGTCCCGCCAAATCCACGCTCAGCTGCGCTGCAGGCTGACCAGCAGCACGAAGCCGACGCCACCCTTGCGTGCCGCGGGAGCCTCGATCGTCGAACCGTTGTCGGCGCGCAGTTGCGGCACGGCCAGCACCGGGGCGGCGAGAACCATCAGGATCAGCGCGGCCCGCGGCAGGAGCCGGAGCGTCTTTCTGATCTGGGTTGCGGTGCGGGTCATTGGCTTTTCTTTCGTCTCGGACAGTTGGTTCGGTTACTTGCTGTGCGGCGCTTCGCAGGTCAGTCCTTCTTCGAAGACACAAGGCACGACATTGCCGATATCCCATGAGCGGGCGGGGCGGCTGGTCTCGGCGACGATGGTGGCAAACATGATGCCGAACATGGCGCTGAGCAGACAAACGATAGTGAACCGGCGAGCGAGCATTGGTGTCTTCCCCTTCAATGCGAGGGAATATGCGCCGTCGCGACTGAACGGGTTCTGAGACCTCCGTTCATCTTCGGTTCAAATTTATTGACGGTGCTTAAGACGTTCGCAGGGTTGTGTTTGAGGAGCCCACGCATATCTCCAGTCTATCGACCATCAACGGAGACTGCGGAATGACCACCCAGACGCTGCCGATCGAGCTCTATTATTGGCCCACGCCCAACGGCTGGAAGATCTCGATCATGCTGGAGGAACTCGGCGTTCCCTACACGGTCAAGTACATCAACATCGGCAAGGGTGAGCAGTTCGAGCCGTCATTCCTCAAGATCGCGCCCAACAACCGCATGCCGGCGATTGTCGACCCCGAAGGCCCGGGCGCGGATGGCAAGTGGGGCCATGAGCCGATCTCGATCTTCGAGTCGGGTGCGATCCTGCAATATCTCGGCCGCAAGTTCGGCAAGCTGTACCCTGCCGACGAGCGCGGCCGCGCCGAGGTCGACCAGTGGCTGTTCTGGCAGGTCGGCGGTCTCGGCCCGATGGCCGGCCAGGCGCATCATTTCCGCCAATATGCGCCGGAGAAGATCGCCTATGGCATCGAGCGCTATACCAACGAGGTCAACCGCCTCTATGGGGTGATGAACAAGCGCCTCGCCGATCGCGAATTCCTCGCCGGCGACTATTCGATCGCCGACATTGCCTCGCTCGGCTGGGTCAAGCCCTACAAGAACCAGGGTCAGGAAATCGACGACTTCCCGCACCTCAAGCGCTGGTTCGAAACGCTGATGGCCCGGCCGGCGGTCGTGCGCGGCATTGCGGTCGGCGAGGATCATCGCCGCAATCTCGCCGACGACAAGGAAGCCCAGAAGGTGCTGTTCGGGCAGCGGGCGAGGGCCTGAAGAGAGCGAGTAGCGAGTAGTGAGTAGTGAGTAGCGAATAGGGGGAGGCAGCGCCTCAGTTGCCCAGCTTCCCTACTCCCTACTCCCTACTCCCTATTCCCCATCCGCTCCTACAGCTTCGACCAGTTCTGCGTCTTGCAGATCAGGCCGCCGAGCACGCAGCCCTTCATCTTGAGGTTCGAGCCGGCGAGGCTGGCCTTGCCGGTGTAGGTCTTGTCGTTGGCCGGATCGGTGATCTTGCCCGAATAGGCGCTGTCGCCATCGGCATTGAAGGTACCGATCTTCTTGCCGGCATGCTTGCCGTCTTTCAGCGTGATACAGAAGCTGCCGCCGCAGGACGCGATTGCGGCAGTCGAGCCCGCTTCGGTCTTCCAGCTGCCTTCGATCGGATCGGCATGGGCCGCACCGGCCAGCATCATCGTGGCCGCCACGGCCACGCTCATCTTGCGAAACATTGAAGTCCTCCCGGTTGGTATCTTGCTCAGGCATCTCCCCCGCCTGACGTTTACGCAAACGTAAGCGTAATGCAGCTCTGGCGAAAACGAAAGCGGTGCCGCAGGGGAAGCCGGAAGCATTTTTGAGCCCTGAAAACACCGGCATAGCGCTCTGAAATTCACCGATGGCGACGGATGAAAGCTGCGCGTGGTTATCAAAGACTTTCGCGTCCGGGCGCAAATTTTCATCGCATTTTCTCCAAATCCCAGCCGGCGCAACGGTTCCTATCCTTAATGAATTCCGAGGTTTACCCTTTGTTTTAGGTTTGTTTTCCTGGAATTAAGCACGCCATTTAACGCCGGATTCAAGGCTCGGCGGCATCCTCGGAAGCATCGAAAGAGCAGCTCGGGGGACACCAGCGGGCCCGCTCTCGGGAGACAGACAGGGGATAAGAAAATGGCACGTTTCGAAATCTTTGATGCTGGCTTCGGCGCGATGGGTTCCACCGCTCAGGCCGACATACTTCTGGAATTGGGCATGATGTATGCCACCGGCCGCGATTGCGAGGTCGACGTCGTTACCGCCCACAAATGGTTCAATATCGCCGCGATCAAGGGCTCTGCCCGCGCTGCCGAGTTGCGCTCGGAATTGTCCGGCTCGATGTCCAAGCTCGACATCGTCAAGGCGCTGCGCGAAGCCCGCGAATGGATGACCACGCACTGAATACTGCTTCCGGGGGGAAGATCGAGGTCGCCCGTATGGCGGCTTCCAATAACAACAACGCGACGGCCTGAAGGACGGGCGAGGCGCGATCGGAATAACAGGGCAGGCGGATTGCGACGGGGCCACAGACGCTCCGCGACGTTCTCCACGAAAAAGGCCGCGACCGATCGAAACAAGATCGGCGCGGCTTTTTTGTTTTTTCCAGGCGATTACCCGATTGCCGGCATCATTGCCGGCAGTGCCGCTTGCAGGCACAATGTTCCGATGCCCATGCGCCAAGACAAGGCACAACTTGGGTGAGAGGTTTCCGGCGCATTTGAAGTATGGCGCGCGGCATCGCCGGCGCGCCCAGGGAGAGGGAAAAATGCATTTCAAACGTTCAGTTGGCGCATTGCTCGCGCTGTCGCTCAGTGCCGGCGTGGCATTTGCCGAAGACATCACTGTCGCCGTCGTCGGGCCGATGACTGGCCAGCTCGCCAACATCGGCGACCAGTTCCGCCAGGGCGCCGAGGCTGCCGTCAAGGCGATCAACGAAAAAGGCGGCGTCCTGGGCCGCCAGCTCAAGCTTTCGGTCGAGGACGATGTCTGCGATCCCAAGCAGGCGGTTTCCGTTGCCAACCGCATCGTTGCCAACGGCATCAAGTTCATCGACGGCCATGCCTGCTCGGGCTCGAGCATTCCGGCGTCGGCCGTTTATGCCGAGAGCGGCGCGCTGATGATGTCGCCGGCGTCTTCGAACCCGATCATGACCGACGATGCGGCTGCCAAGGGCTGGTCGACGATCATGCGTCTCTATACCCGCGACGACGCGCAGGGCGCGTTCATCGGGCCGTGGATCGCCGAGAAGTACAAGGGCAAGAACGTTGTCGTGCTGCACGACAAGAGCGCCTACGGCCAGGGCGTGGCCGATGCCGTCAGGAAGACGATGAATGCCGGCGGCCTCACCGAACTCCTGTACGAAGGCATCAATGCCGGCGAGAAGGACTATTCGGCGCTCGTCACCAAGCTCAAGGAACTCAAGGCCGATGTCGTCTATTTCGGCGGCTACCACCCCGAGGCCGGCCTCATCCTGCGCCAGTCGGCGGAGCAGAACTTCAAGTATCAGCTGATCATGCCGGACTCGATCGCCTCGCCTGAATTCTGGCAGATCGCCGGCCCGGCCGGCGAAGGCACGATGTTCGTCTTCCCGTCCGACCCCCAGGCCAAGCCCGAAGCCAAGGAAGCGGTCGAGAAGATCAAGGCCGGCGGTTTCGTGCCGGAAGGCTTTACCTTGTTCTCCTACGCCACCATCCAGGCCTTCGCGCAGGGCATCGAGCGCGCCGGCACCGACGATCCGATGAAGGTCGCCGAGGCGCTCAAGGACGGCAAGCCGATCAGCACCGTCGTTGGCGACGTCGTCTTCGACGAGAAGGGCGATCTGAAGAACGCGAGCTACGACATCAACCAGTGGCATGACGGCAAGTACGCGCCGATCAAGCAGTAAGCTTTCCTGGAAATGCTGAACTGTTGCAATGGCCGGGCTTGTCCCGGCCATTGTCGTTTTCGCGGGCTTGGCGCAAGATGGCGCATTCGCACTCGGACGTAAAACGCGCGCCGTTTTGGCTGCGAGTTCGCTTCGTGCGTCGATTTCAGGAGGAACCGAGCCATGAGCCTTCGTATCAACGACACCGCCCCGGATTTCAAAGCCGACACCACGGAAGGCCCGATCAGCTTTCACGACTGGATCGGCGACGGCTATGCCGTGCTGTTTTCGCACCCCAAGGATTTCACGCCGGTCTGCACGACCGAACTCGGCTACATGGCCGGGTTGAAGTCCGATTTTGCCAGCCGCAACGCCAAGATGATCGGCATTTCGGTCGATCCGGTCGAAAACCATCACAAATGGAAAGCCGATATCGAGCAGCTGTCGGGCAACAAGGTCGACTACCCGATGATCGGCGATCCGACGCTTGCCGTAGCCAAGCTCTATGACATGCTGCCTGCCGGTGCGGGCGACAGCTCGGAAGGCCGGACCCCGGCAGACAACGCCACGGTGCGCTCGGTGTTCGTCATCGGCCCGGACAAGAAGGTCAAGCTCACACTGACCTATCCGATGTCGACCGGCCGCAACTTCGACGAGATCCTGCGTGCCCTGGATTCAATCCAGCTGACGGCCAAGTACCAGGTCGCTACGCCCGTGCAGTGGAAGCAAGGCGACGACGTCATCGTCACCGCTGCCGTGTCCGACGAGGACGCCATCAAGCGCTTCGGCTCGTTCGAGCGCGTGCTGCCCTATCTCCGGAAGACCAAGCAGCCGACCACGCACTGATCCGCAACGGACTACTACAAGAAGCCGCGCCCCTGGCGCGGCTTCTTGTTTACTGCGTCAGCTCATGCCGACATAGCGGCCGGGACGGTGGTTGATGGCAATAATCAGATTGAGTACCGCAGCACCCGCCACTGACAGCGCCACCTTCGACCAGTCGAGATAGAACAGCGATATGAACAGGATGGTCAGGTCGACCGCGAGCTGGAAATAGCCGGCGCGGATGCCGTGATTGTCCTGCAGGTAGAGCGCCAGGATGTTGAAGCCGCCGAGCCCGGCGCGGTGGCGAAACAGCACCAGAAGCCCCATCCCCATCAGTCCGCCGCCGGCGACCGCCGCATAGAGCGGATCGACATGCGCGATGCCGATCCACTCCGGCGTCAGCCGCGACAAGACTGAAATCAGCGCCACGGCTGCAAATGTGCGTAGCGCGAACGGCCAGCCCATGCGCTTCACCGCGAGATAGTAGAAGGGCAGGTTGATGACGAAGAACACCGCGCCGAAGCCGTAGCCGGTCACATACTGGATGAGCAGCGCCAGCCCGGCCGAGCTGCCAGTGATCAGCCCGGCATGGGTGTAGAGCACCAGCCCCAGCGCCACCAGCGTCGTGCCGGTCAGCAGCGCCAGCACGTCCTCGTAGAGCCCATGCGGGATGGCTTCGCTGTTGGTCTCGGTCACGGTATCGCCTGTCGTTGATTGTTGCACCGCAGCCCTAAGACGTCAGCCCGAAAATCGAAACCCATTTCCGGGCTGGAGTTGCGCTTTCGCAAACGGCAGCACTATTCCTCGAAGCGCACCAGCACCGTTCCGTCGGTCACCTGCGCGCCTTCCATGGCGATCTCCTGGATCACCCCGTCATGGGTGGCGGCAATGGTGTGTTCCATCTTCATCGCCTCGAGCACCAGCAGCGGCTGGCCCTTGGTGACCTTGTCGCCCTTGGCCGCACGTACCAGCTTGACCAGCCCCGGCATCGGCGCGCGCATACTCGAAGTGCCTTCGCCGATCTCGGTTGCGCGCGCAAACGGGTCGCTGATCGCGAAGTCGAAGGAACGCCCGTTTTCGAAGACGGTGACGTGGCCGGGCCAACTGGCGACCGTTGCCACGCTCGTATCGGCAGTGTCGGTTGAAAGCACAAAGGCTTCGCTGCCGTCCGGACGGACATCGAAGCGACCGTCGGGCCGTGCCATAATGTGGGCGACGATCTCCGCGCCGCCAAACGACAGGCTCGCCCGCCGCGCCAGCGGGTTGAAATGTGCGTAGCCGGCGATGCTGGACCACGGATCGGCAGAGGCGTCCGCATTGCCGGCACCGGTCGCAGCGAGGGCTGCCAGCGCCACGGCACGGCTGCTGGGCGCCGCGCTCGTCGTCAGTTCCTCCTGCTTGCGCCCGATCAACCCGGTGTCGACATCGCCGGAGGCGAAGTCGACATCGCGGGCAAGGGCTGCCAGGAACGCAGCATTGGTGGTTGAACCCGCCACTTCCGTGTGGGTAACCGCTTCCGCCAGCGCGTCGAGCGCGCTCGCGCGGTCGGCACCGTGTGTCACCACCTTGGCAATCATCGGATCGTAGAACGGCGAGATGACATCGCCCTGGCGCACGCCGGTCTCGATGCGGATTTCGGTGCCTGCGGCGGTCTCGGTCGGGAACCTGAGATGATGCAGCGTGCCGATCGCCGGCAGGAACCCCTTGGCCGGGTCTTCGGCGTAGAGCCGTGCTTCGAAAGCGTGGCCATCAAGCCCGATGCCGTCCTGCCCGACGGGAATTTCCTCGCCCGCGGCCACGCGCAACTGCCATTCGACCAGGTCGACACCCGTCACCATTTCCGTCACCGGATGCTCGACTTGCAGGCGCGTGTTCATCTCCATGAACCAGAAGCGGTCGGGCTTCAGCCCGTCCGATGCATCGACGATGAACTCGATCGTGCCCGCACCCGAATATCCGATCGCCTTGGCGGCCTTCACCGCGGCATCGGTCATCGCCGCGCGCAGCTCGGCCGTCATGCCGGGGGCAGGGGCTTCCTCGATCACCTTCTGGTGCCGGCGTTGTGCCGAGCAGTCGCGCTCGAACAGATGCACGGCATTGCCATGGTTGTCGCCGAACACCTGCACCTCGATGTGGCGCGGCTTGTCGACATATTTTTCGACCAGCACCCGGTCGTCGCCGAAGGCTGCTTTGGCCTCGCGCCGGGCGCCCGACAGGGCGTCGGAGAAGTCGTCGGGATGGTCGACCCGGCGCATGCCCTTGCCGCCGCCGCCGGCGCGCGCCTTGATCAGCACGGGATAGCCGATCTCGCGCGCCTTGCTGGCAAGGATCACGATCTCCTGCGCTTCGCCGTGATAGCCCGGCACCACCGGCACGCCGGCTTTTTCCATCAGCCGCTTGGCCGCGTCCTTCAGCCCCATGGCGCGGATCGAATCCGCCGAAGGGCCGATGAAGACGAGGCCCGCCGCCGTCACTTGGTCGACGAAGTCGGGATTTTCCGACAGGAAGCCATAGCCGGGATGGATCGCCTCGGCGCTGGTCGCCTTGGCCGCCGCGATGATGACGTCGCCGCGCAGGTAGCTTTCGGCGACAGGCGAGCCGCCGATATGCACGGCCTCGTCGGCCATCGCGACATGCAGCGCGCGCGCATCGGCGTCCGAATACACCGCGACCGTCTTCACGCCCATCTTACGGGCGGTGCGGATGACGCGGCAGGCGATTTCACCGCGATTGGCAATGAGGATTTTCGAAAACATGGCTTGATCCCCATCACATCCTGAACACGCCGAACTTGGTGTCGGCGATAGGCGCGTTGAGCGCCGCCGACAGGCTGAGCGCCAGCACCTCGCGCGTCTTCGCCGGGTCGATGATACCGTCGTCCCAAAGTCGAGCGGAGGAATAGAGCGGGTGTCCCTCGCGCTCGTATTTTTCGAGGATCGGTGCCCGGAACTCGGCCTCTTCCTCCTTCGACCAGCTGCCGCCCTTGCGCTCGATGCCCTCGCGCTTGACCATGGCGAGCACGGTCGCCGCCTGTTCGCCGCCCATCACCGAGATGCGCGCGTTAGGCCACATCCACAGGAAGCGCGGCGAGTAGGCCCGGCCGCACATGCCGTAGTTGCCGGCGCCGAACGAGCCGCCGATGATGATCGTCACCTTCGGCACCTGGGCGGTTGCCACCGCGGTCACCAGCTTGGCGCCGTCCTTGGCGATGCCGCCGGCCTCGTATTTTGCCCCCACCATGAAGCCGGTGATGTTCTGCAGGAACACCAGCGGGATCTTGCGTTGGCAGCACAGTTCGATGAAATGCGCGCCCTTCAGCGCGCTTTCGGAAAACAGCACGCCATTGTTGGCGATGATGCCCACCGGCATGCCGTGGATATGGGCAAAGCCGGTCACCAGCGTGGTGCCGTAGTTCTGCTTGAACTCGTCGAAATCCGAACCATCCACCACGCGCGCGATCACCTCGCGCACGTCATAGGGCTGGCGCAGGTCGGCGGGGATGACGCCATAGACTTCTTCCGGAGCATGAACAGGCGGAATCGCTTTCTTCAAGACGAGCCCGATGTCCTTCTTCCGATTCAGGTTTTTGACGATGCGCCTGACGATCGCCAGCGCATGTTCGTCGTCCACGGCGTAGTGGTCGGCGACGCCCGAGACGCGCGTGTGCAGGTCGGCACCGCCCAGTTCCTCGGCGCTCACGTCTTCGCCCGTCGCTGCCTTCACCAGCGGCGGTCCGGCCAGGAAGATCGTCGCCTGATTGCGCACCATGATCGTTTCGTCCGACATCGCCGGTACATAGGCACCGCCCGCCGTGCACGAACCCATCACACAGGCGATCTGCGGAATGCCCGCTGCCGACATGTTGGCCTGGTTGAAGAAGATGCGGCCGAAGTGGTCGCGGTCGGGAAACACCTCGTCCTGGTTAGGCAGGTTCGCCCCGCCGGAATCGACAAGGTAGATGCAGGGCAGATTGTTCTGCAGCGCGATCTCCTGCGCCCGCAGGTGCTTCTTCACGGTCAGGGGATAGTAGGTGCCGCCCTTCACCGTGGCGTCGTTGACCACCACCATGACTTCGGTGCCTTCGACCCGGCCGATGCCGGCAATCAGCCCGGCCGAGGCGATGTCGCCGCCATAAAGTCCCCAGGCGGCGAACTGGCCGACCTCGAGGAACGGCGAGCCGGCGTCGAGCAACTGCGCCAGCCTCTCCCGGGGCAGAAGCTTGCCGCGCGAGGCATGCCGCTTGCGCGCGTCTTCCGAGCCGCCGCGCTCCACCGTTGCAGCCTTGTCGCTGATATCGGCCACCAGCGTTCGCAGGCGCGCGGAATTGGCCTTGAAGCTTTCGGAGGAGGGGGAGAGCTGGGAGTGGAGCGTCGGCATTTTTCCTCTTGGAGTGATACCCATGCGGTGCTGCGCCCAAGGCGCGAAGCAGTCATGGTGGGGTGGCGAATCTAACGCACTAGCCTCGTAATTTCGGCGAAGTCCAGCATCGTCTGCGCTCTAGCGTATGACCTCTATCTTGCAGCCGACGTCGAGGTCGGCCCATTTCCGGTCGGCAGTAACAGCCGTTCGTTCAGTCAGTATCGCCAGCGCCAGGCAGGCGCGGTCGCCCAGCGACAGGCCCTTGTGGCGCGTCGTTGAACGAAGGTGCCCGGCGACCAGCGCAAGGTGATGGTCGAACGACACTACCTCAAGATGCATATTCTCATACTGCTGCCGCACGGCAACTTCGTCGTAGCCCTTGTCGATCAGCTTCGAGATGACCTCCGTGGTGTTGACCGCACAGATCACGCTCTTGTCGACGAGCGCGTGCACCCGGTCGGCTCCAGGCTCTTGCAGCATGGCAGCCAAGACCGCCGAAGCGTCGAGCACGATCACTCTTCACCCCACATCGCGCGGCGCTCGGCCAGAAACTCGTCAACAACGCTCTCGCCCGGCTTCTTGTACTTGGCCATTTCCTCTTGGACCCGAGTGAGGGCCATCTGGTGTGAGATCAGCTTCAGTTCTCCGCCCTCGACATGGGCTACAAGATCGTCGCCGGGTTTGATGCCCATTTCCTCGCGCATGGCAGCGGGGATGACGACCCGGCCGCCGTCGCCCACGCGCAGGCGCTCGAACTTTGGCGGCTTGCGCAGCAATTCGTCCCTGATCCTGGAGCTGTGTGGCTTCTGCGGCTCCTCGGCGAAGCCCTTCGGTGTATCTGGCTCAGTCATGGCATGAACCTCGATCTGTGGCAGAAAGCGAGATTGTGCCATGAATGGCCATTTGCGGCAAATTGCAGTCGGAGGTGTTGCGAAACCTCTGATTGTTTTGGCTTGATAACGTTGCGGAATGCGTGTATCTGCCCGCTCCCGATAGGGCGAGCTGCTGGCTCGTCCGCGGGTTCCGCAACCTGTCCTCTTGGAGACGACCGATGAGACGCATCGATATGCGCCTGGCATTCCGTCTCCCTTCGGCAAAAGGCTGAGGCCGCCGAAGGGCGGCTCTTTCACACCTTGAATTCACCGAAGTTGCAGGGGAGCGCGCCGCCGTTGAGGCCGCGCGGTTGTCATCATGTATGTGCGTTTCGTCACGCCACTCATCCACCCGAACAGCCGGGTGGAGGCCGGCTTCTTCCAGGCCTCCTGGTATCTCTACCGGAACGGCTGCCCGGACTGGATCCTGGCCGAGTTGCGCGAGCAGTTCGACTGGTTCAATGCGCATTTGCCGGTGCCCGACAGGATCGGCCGCCACTTCAAGCGGCGTAACTCGATCTGGGGCATCTGCTGGTTCAATCCGGGTGCCGCCGAGGCCATCAGCCGTGCGCGTTACTGCGCCTGGCTGATCGGCGAAGGCGGTCTGCCGGTTCGGAGCATCAAGACTGCCGGCCAGCGCGAGGTCATCTGGCGCGACGCCCATCAGATCGTGTCGAAGCCGACCGACGATCTGCCAAGGGCTTTCCAGTGACCAGGCGGGAGGCGTCATCAGCCTTCCGCCATGATCTCGCGACCGATCAGCCAGCGCCTGATTTCGCTCGTGCCGGCGCCGATCTCGTAGAGCTTGGCGTCGCGCAGCAGCCGGCCGGTGGGATAGTCGTTGATGTAGCCGTTGCCGCCGAGAAGTTGCAGTGCGTCGAGCGCCATCTGGGTCGCCTTCTCCGCCGCAAACAGCACGCAGCCGGCGGCGTCCTTGCGTGTCGTCTGGCCGCGGTCGCAGGCCGCCGCCACCGCATAGACATAGGCACGCGCGGCATTCATCGTCGAATACATGTCGGCGAGCTTGCCCTGGACGAGCTGGAATTCGCCGATCGGCTGGCCGAACTGCTTGCGGTCATGGACATAAGGCACGGCGACATCCATGCAAGCCGCCATAATGCCGATCGGCCCGCCGGCCAGCACCACGCGCTCATAGTCGAGGCCCGACATCAGCACTTCGACGCCGCGGCCTTCCTCGTGCAGCACGTTTTCAAACGGCACCTCGACATTGTCGAACACCAGTTCGCCGGTGTTCGAGCCGCGCATGCCGAGCTTGTCGAGCTTCTGCGCCACCGAAAAACCCTTCGTCGTCTTTTCGATGATGAAGGCGGTGATGCCGCGCGATTTCCGGTCAGGGTCGGTCTTGGCATAGACCACCAGCGTATCGGCATCGGGGCCGTTGGTGATCCACATCTTGGAGCCGTTGAGTACATAGCGGTCGTTGCGCTTCTCGGCCCGCAGCCGCAGCGAGACGACGTCGGAGCCCGAGCCGCTTTCCGACATGGCGAGTGCGCCGACATTCTCGCCCGAGCACAGCTTGGGCAGGTATTTCGCCTTCTGCTCCGGCGTGCCCCAGCGCTTGATCTGGTTCACGCACAGGTTCGAATGCGCGCCATAGGACAGCCCGACCGAAGCCGAGGCGCGGGAGATTTCCTCCACCGCCACGACATGGGCGACATAGCCCATTTCGGAGCCGCCATATTCGACTTCGGCAGTGATGCCGAGCAGGCCCAGCGCGCCGAGTTCCTGCCACAGATGGGCGGGGAACTCGTTCGAGCGGTCGATGTCGGCGGCAATCGGCGCAATGCGCTCCTGGGCGAAGCGCCGCACCATCTCGCGCAGGCTGTCGATGTCCTCACCGAGCCCGAAGTTCAGCGTCTTGTCGTACATGCCGGTCCTCCGTATTGGTCTTGGCGCCCGTCAGGCGCATCGTCATGGCGAGATAGGTCGCCGTCACTTCATCGACCGACAGCCTCTCATCCGGACGAAACCAGACGATGACACCCGTGATCATCTGGATGATCGCCATCGCCGTCAGCCCGGTGTCGTCGACTTCCAGCAAGCCGGCGTCCGCGCCGTCGCGCAGGATGGTCCTGAGCTCCTTCTCATAGGTGGTGCGGAGCTTGAGGATGTTGGTCAGATTATCGCGCGAAAGGCTGCGCAATTCCATGTTCGAGACATGGGTGGCGTGCCGGCGTTCGACGTGGAATCGAATGTGGTTGGCGACAAAGCTGGTCAGCCTCGCCACTGGATCGTCATTGGCCGGGCGCGCCGCGTCCCAGGTGGCGGCCAGCTCTTCCATGTGCTCGCGCATCAGCGTGTGGAGCAGGTCTTCCTTGGTCGGGAAATAGCGATAGAGCGCAGCCGCCTGGACACCGACTTCAGCCGCCATCTGGCGCATCGTCACGGCTTCATAGCCGTGGCGCGCGATCAGCTGCACGGCAGCGTCGCGTATTGCCGCTTCCGTCCTGCCGCCGTCCGAACCCGCCGTTCGTGCCATGTCAGCCATTCCTCCCGAATGGCCAATTAATAAAACGGACGTTTAATTAATTCAAGTGGCGGGGGTCGTGGTCTTGGCAGTCGAGATAAATCGACGTCAGTCGCTGCGGAAGGCGCGGCTTGCCTGGTCGCTCAAGGGCTTGAACAGATAGGAAAGCACCGTGCGGTCGGTGGTCTTGAGAAACACCTCTGCCGGCATGCCGGGCTTGAGGTCCGGCTTGCCGGCCTGTTCCAGGCTCGTGGGCGACAGCGCGATGCGCACGGCATAGTAGGAGAGTCCGGCCTTCGGATCTTCGATCATGTCGGGCGAAACCCGGTCGACTGTACCTTCTACTTCCGGCGTCGTCTGCTGGTTGAAGGCCGAGAGCCTGAGCGTCGCCGGCTGGCCAATGCGAACCTGGTCGATATCCTGAGGCTGGACGCGGGCCTCGACCACCAGCGCATCCGCCGTCGGCACGATCTGCATGATCGCTTCGCCAGGGGTGACAACGCCGCCGACCGTATGGATGGCGAGTTGGTGGACCCGGCCGGCTTGCGGCGCGCGGATGTCGATCTGTTTCAGCGACTGCATGGCGGCGACCTGCCGTTCCCTCAGCTCTCCGGCCTTGCCGTCGATCTCGCGCAGGTCGCCCGCCACCTGGCTGCGCATGTCCTGGTCGATCTGGATGATGGCGAGTTCGGTCTCGCTGATCCGGCCGCGCGTCTGCGCCGCAGCTGCTGTCAGCTGCCCGTCCTCGCCGTCAAGCTGCGCCTGCGCCCGCTGGCGATCCGCCAGCCGGGAAATGGGCACCAGCTTCTTCTTCCACAGCTCCTGCATGCCCCCCAGTTCGACCTTGATCAGGGCGATCTCCTGCTGCTTGCTCTTCTGCTGGGCTTCGATGCCGGAGATTTCCTGCCGGAACTGGGAAATACGTTCGCGCAGCTGCGATACCTGCCCATCCCGCGCCTCTCGCCTCAGGGCAAAGAGCTTGTTTTCGCCCTCGATCAGCTGGGCGATCTCTGGATCGGACGCGCGTGCCGTCAATTCCTCTGGATAGACGACCGCGTCGGCACCGTCGCGCTCGGCCGTCAGGCGCGCCCGTCGGGCAATCAGTTCGTCCAGGCCATTGTCGACGATGGCGAGATTGGCCTTGGCGACGGTGTCGTCCAGCCTGACCAGTACCTCGCCTGCCGAAACGACGCTGCCATTGTGCACGTTCAGCGCGCCGACCACGCCGCCCTGCGGGTGCTGGACCGCCTTGACGTTCGAATCGACCACCAGATGGCCAGCAGCCACGACCGCACCCGACAGGCTGCTTGTCGCGGACCACAGGCCGAGTCCGCCCACCAGAGCCAGCGCGGCAAAGCCGCCCAGCCGCACGTTTCGTCTGATGGCATGGCGCAGCCGCAGCTGTTGCGGCGATGCGCCATCGATCGGCTTGGCGCCGTTGTCGAGCAGCGCAAGCGCCCGTGTCCGTACGGACGCGACGAGGTCCCGCGCTGTCTTCAGCCGGTCTGCTGCAGAATGGTTTGCTATCAGTGTCATCGTCAGCTCGCCGTTCCCACCGCATGCAGCGGCACCGGCACCGGTTGCAGCGCCTGTCGTGCGATGTCGCTTTTCAGGCCGAACGCCTGCTGCTTGCCGCCGCCGAGGACCAGCAGGTGGTCCAATGCCGCGAGCGCGCTCGGCCGGTGCGCCACCACTATGACAATGCCGCCGCGTATCTTGATGCGTTCGATGGCTTGCGTCAGGGCCTGGTCGCCGGCGGCGTCGAGATTGGAATTGGGCTCGTCGAGCACGACAAGGAACGGATCGCGATAGAGCGCGCGTGCCAGGGCCACGCGCTGGCGCTGTCCGGCGGAAAGGGCCGCACCGCTTTCGCCGATCTCGGTCCGGTAGCCCTCGGGCAGGCGCAGGATCATGTCGTGCACGCCTGCTGCCTTTGCCGCTGCGATGATCGTTTCGGAGGCCGCTTCGTCCTCGAAGCGCGAGATGTTCTGGCCCACGGTTCCAGCGAACAGTTCGACATCTTGTGGCAGGTAGCCGATATGGCGTCCAAGCGATTGGGTCGGCCACTGCTCGAGGGCGGCGCCATCGAGCCGGACCTTGCCGCGCATCAGCGGCCACACCCCGACCAGCGCCCGCGCCAGCGACGACTTTCCCGAGCCGCTGGGGCCGATGACGCCCATGCCGCACCCGGCCTGGAGCGAGAATTCGACGTCCTGCACCACCAGACGCCGGTCGCCCGGCGCCACGACGCTTATGCCTTCCACGGCCAGCTCGGCGGTCGGTGCTGGAAGCTCCATGCCGTTCTCGGCGGCGGGCATGGCAGCGAACAGGCCGTCGAGGCGGTGCCAGCTCTGGCGCGCGTTGAGGAAGCTTTTCCAGTGCGCGATGGCGAGTTCGATCGGTGCAAGTGCACGCGAGGTCAGGATCGAGCTGGCGATGATGATGCCCGGCGTCGCCTGCTGGTAGATGACGAGATAGGCGCCAAGCGCCAGCACCATCGACTGCAGCATCATGCGCAGGATGCGCGATACCGCGCCAAATCCGCTCGTCAGGTCGCTGGCGCGTTCCTGGGCCTCGCGAAAATCGCCATTCGCCTGGCCCCAGCGTGTCGCCAGCCGGTCGCTCATGCCCATCGCCACGAGTACCTCGGCGTTGCGGGCGCTTGATTGCGCGATGGCGCTTCGCCTTGTGCTGAAGCCCGACATCGCCTTGGTCGGTCCGCGTACCAGGCGGTCGGTCAGAACCGTCAGCGCCACAAGCAGCAACGCACCGATCAGCGCTGCGACGCCGATCCAGGGGTGGAAGAGAAAACAGATGCCGACATAAAGCGGCATCCACGGCAGGTCGAACAGGGCTGCCGGTCCGGCGCCGGAGAGAAAGCCGCTGACCTGGTCGAGGTCGCGCAGCGCCTGCAGGCCTTCGCCGCGGTCGCGTGTGCGCAGCGGCAGCCGAACGATGCAGTTGAAGACGCGGCCGCTGATGATTTCGTCGATGCCCGCGCCGATCCGCGTCAGCACGCGTGCCCGGACCGCTTCAAGCACGCCCTGGAAGGCGTAGAGCACCGCAACCAGGATGATCAGCGCCACAAGCGTCGGCACGCTGCGGCTCGGCAGCACGCGGTCGTAGACCTGCAGCATGAACAGCGAGCCGGACAGCATCAGGATGTTGATCAGGCCGCTGAAGCCGGCAACGGCGACGAACGTGCCCCGGAAGGAGCCGAGCGCATCGCGCAGCTCGGAGCGGCGGTTCGGGTCATTCGCAAGCGGGTTGGTCAGGACTTATCCCCCCATGACAGCCGGTCGGCTGCAATGCGGCGGGCCTCGCCGAAGCGAAGCCCGCCTTCTTGGTGTCGCAAGAAAAATCAGGCGACGAGGTCGGCGTTCTGGTGGCCCGAATGTGCGGCCATCTGTGCCAGGATCTTGGCGACCGCCGCCTGGGCAGCGTCGCCGGCATCGGCAACGGCGTGACCATCCGCAGGCAGGTGAGCCTGCAACGCTGCGATCACATGATCGACTGCCTGCTGCACGTGGCCGCCGTCGGCGATGTCGTTGACCTGGTCGGCATTGACGTGCGCGGCCACCTTCGAGCTGAAGTTGAAGTGGTCGCCGTCGAACGCCACCGACTTCTTGACCGTGGCGTCGGCGGAGCCGGCAACTTCACGCGCACCGCGCGTTCCCTGATCCTGGCCGGAATGGTCCATCTTCTTGAAGAAGTCGGCGAGCCAGTTGTTGGCGGGGTTGCCTCCGGTGCTGTTGCTACCGGTGCTGCCCGTGTCGGTGTTGTCGGCAACGTCGACCGGTTTCGTCGGCGCCGTCGGTGCGGCCGTGCCCGCATCCTCGGCAGAATCCGTGGCCGCCAGCGTGCCCGACTTCATCACCGGGTCGATCAGGTCCTTCTTGACATTCTTGGTGCCGATCGTCGCGGTCTGGGTCGACGTTGCGATGTTGGCGCCCGAGAAGGTCACCGTGTAGGTGCCGGGCTTCAGCACCAGGTCGTAGCCGCCTGCTGCCGAGGTTGTGGTCTTGAAGGTCTGGCCGGCGGAGTTCTTCGCCGTCACCGTGACCGCACCAAGCCCTTCACCCGGATCGTAGAAGCGGTCGCCGTCCTTGTCGTCGAAGGCAACACCCGTCAGGAACAGGTCCGAGCCCGTCTTGGCGAAATCTTCGGTCACGAAGGCGCTCGAACGGCCCTTGTAGTCGCCGACTTCGTAGCCGAGGCCGACTTCACGGAAGTTCGGGTTGAGGATGTTCGCCCGGTGCCCGGAGGAATTCATCAGGTTGGTGTGGAGCAGCTTCACTTCGTCGGTGTAGCCGGTCGGCGCGCGGGTCGTGGCCCAGGCGATGTTCTCGCCGGTCGCCCAGGAGCCGCTGAGCGTGTAGCCGGCCGCCTTCATGCGCGTCGTCGGCGACGTGCCGCCGGAACCGGTGTGTGAAAAGACGTCCGCTGAAAGCATCCATCTGTCGTGATTTTCGGCGGCTTCGCTAAGGTCGTTGTCGAATGCCAGAGGCTGGGCGCCTGTCTTGGCGCGCTCCGCGTTGATGAGCTCGAGCAAATACTGCTCGTTGGCGCTGTGCTGAGGCATAGGGTCTCCCCGGTTGGTTCTTGATTGCTGTTGGACCCCCAATGTCCCCGTCCGCCCGAAAACTGGCCTAGGTAGGAACTGTGTTAATGATGCGGCGCTGAAATGAATAAATTAGGATATGCGCATATATCTTCGCGCAGACGTACGCTGTGGCAAGCGTAGCGCCTATCGACGGTTGAAATCGTCTGTTTCGATCAGGCGCCGCGGGCGGCAGCAATTGCCTTCGGCAGCTCTTCGGCGAAGATGTCGAGCTCGTGGTCGAGGCCGACGCTCACCCGGATGCAGCGGTCGAGCACCGGCGCCATCGGTTTGCGGATGAAGACGTCGCGCGCCAGCATGTTGCGCATCACGGCAAGCGCAAAGTCGGCATCGCCGCCGCAGTCGATGGTGACGAAATTTGTCGCCGAGGGCAGGGGCTTCAACCCATTGTTCCTGGCGATTGCCGCGATGCGCTCGCGTCCGGCCGCCACCTTGGCGACCACCTCGGCCAGGTAGGCCTGGTCGGCAAGCGCTTCTTCGCCGGCGATCTGCGCCATCCGGCTGACGCCGTAGTGGTTGCGGACCTTCTCGAAACTGGCGATCACATCAGTGTCGCCGAAGGCATAGCCGCAGCGGATGCCGGCAAGCCCATAGGCCTTGGAAAAGGTGCGCATGCGCACGACATTGGGCCGCGAAATGTCGACAGGCGGCAGCGCCGAGGCGGGCGCGGTCTCGCCATAGGCCTCGTCCAGTATCAGTGTCGTCGTCTCGGGCAGCGCCTCGATGAAGCGCAGGATGTCGCCCGCTTCCCACCAGCTACCCATCGGATTGTCGGGGTTGGAGAGATAGACGACCGGTGCGTTCTCGCGCCGCACGGCGGCGAGCAGGCCCTCGAGATCTTCCTTGTCGTCGCGGAACGGCACCGGCACCAGGCGGGCGCCGACGCTGGCGACGTGGAAATTGAAGGTCGGATAGGCGCCGAGCGAGGTCACCACGGGCGTGCCTTCCGTCGCATACATGCGAACGACGAGGTTCAGCAGGCCGTCGATGCCTTCGCCGACCACCACATTCTCGATGCCGATGCCGAGATGGCGTGCCAGCGCGACCTTGAGGTCGTGATTGTCGGGATCGCAATATTTCCACATCTCCGCCGCGGCCTCGGCCATGCGCGCGATGACGCGCGGGGAGGGGCCGAAGCCGCTCTCGTTCGCACCGATCCGGGCGCGGAACGGCTTGCCGCGCTCGCGCTCCTGGGCTTCCGGGCCGACAAAAGGCACGGTCGCGGGGAGGGCATGGATGACGGGCGTGAGCGACGGGCGATTGGGCATGAGGCAACTCTTGAAGATCGAACGGAACATCGGCGCCTGCGCCGACGATAGGACCCTGCCTATACGACACAAAAGCTGCAAGGTGCAGCGCTTTATTGAGGCTGGCTCGACGCTCCCGCGCTCCCGTCCGATTCAGGGCGAGTTAAGGAGAAAACCGCGCCCCGGGAGGCGCGGTTGTTGGCTGTGGGGCTGGCGGCCGCTCCGAATCCGTCGTCAGTGCCGCTCCAGCACCACCACGCAGCGGTCGAGATCGTTCGTCGCCAGATGCGCATAGCGCATCGTCATCGACAAGGTCTGGTGGCCGAGCCACATCTGCACGCGGCGGATGTCGATGCCGCCCTGCACCAGGCGCGAGGCGCAGGTGTGGCGCAGGATGTGTGGCACCACCTGGTCGTCGGCACCCAGGCCCACTTCCGCCTTGGCCTCGTTCCAGATCGCCCGGTACTGCGGCTGCGTCAGCATCGCGAACGGTCCCTTTGGCCGCGGACCACGATCGGCCGGCCATTTGGTTGTTTCCCGGGCGCGGGCGGTCAGCGGGATGGTGCGGCTGCGTCCCGATTTGGTGATCCAGAAGCTGACGCGTGTGTCCTGGATGTCGTTCCAGATCAGGCCTAGCGCCTCGCCGAGCCGGCAGCCCGAATCGACCAGGAACACCGAAAGCCGATAGGCGTCCTCGCTCTTGGCCTTGATCGCGGCGAAAAGCCTGTCCTCTTCCTCGAGCTCGAGGAAGCGGATCCGTCCCGCCCGTTCCTTTTGGCGTCGGAACTCCGGCAGGCTGTGGATGTCACCCATCTTGTAGGCCTTGCGCAGTAGCTTGCTCAGTGCGGCCATCTTTCGATTGATGGTCGCGTTGCTGTTACCGCGTTGGCGCAGGGAGCCTATCAGTCCGTCGAGCGCCTCCTGGGAGAATGCACTGAAGCGTTCGCCTAGAAGAATCTCGTCGATCTCGCCGATGAAGGAGCTGACGTTGTATTTGTGCTTTCCGTCATCCCATAAAATATCTTTGTATTGAGAAAAAAGCTCTAAAACCCTGAATGACTTTACTTCTTTGATGGTGCTGAAATTGTATGTGACTTTGCAATTAGTCATCAGGGCGGCTGAATGATGGCCGCTCATAATATCGTTCCGTGAAGTTGACTTCTTCATAATGAGTGTCGGCAACCGTCCCGTGACTGGAGGCAATGGGTACTCCAGTGGATGGCGGCCTACAAGATGACGGCGGCGAACGACAACCCTACGGGAACATCACGATTTCGTTCCCCCTGTCGTGAACCGTGCTTTACAGCGTCTGTCTCCTCCTTCGTGCAGTCAGGTTCCCAGCACTTTCCGCTGGTAGAAAAACGGCCCGGGATTCTTGCGAAGCCCGGGCCGTCTTAATCGTTACGACGTCAGTCGATTAGAACGAGGCGTCGAGACGGAGGAAGCCGTTGAACGAGCCGTCTTCGAAGCTGTCGCCGTCGTCGTAGTTGAGGGCGAGCTTGGCGTTCAGGTTCTCGACGATCGTGTAGTCGATGACCGCACCAACCGTCCAGTCGTCGTTGCCAACGTCAACGGTCTCGCCGGTGATGAAGTTACCGAAGTGCGAGTCAGCAAAGTACTGGCCGCCGAAGCCGAGGCGCAGCTTCTCGTTGACCTGGTACTTCAGGTAACCACCAACCGACCATTCGTAGCCGGCGTAGAAGTCGGCCAGACCGAACCAGGTGGCGCCCGACTCGTAAGCTGCGAGCAGCTCGACGGTCAGAGCATCGGTCGCCTTGACGCGAGCGATACCCTTGAGGGCGAATTCCGAGAAACGATCGTCATAGCCGGCGAACAGGTCGACCGAACCCCAGCCCTGCGACACCGAAACCTTGCCGGTGATGAGCGGGATGTAGTCGAAGTTGTTGTCTTCCTCTTCCAGGCCGAGCGACACTGCGATGCCGTTGCCGGCGTCGAAGGTGTAGCGGATCTGGTTGATGAAGTCGCCGCCGCCGGCGTCGAACTCGCCACCCAGGTCGCCGTCGAACAGGGTGTCGTTACGGCCGACCATCAGGCCGCCCAGCTCGAAGAAGGCATAACGGATCTTCGAGGTCGTAGCGTCGGTGTATTCGCGGAAGCCGTCAACGTCGGCATCGCCGAATTCGCCGCCGTTGTTGGCGTATTCGAGTTCGATGAAGCGGCGGAACGTGCCGTATTCGGTTTCCGAACGGGCATCGAGGTTCACGCGAGCCTTGGTGGTCTTGATCCAGCCGTCATCGCCGGTCGTCTCGGCCCAGCCGATCTCGTAACGAACGAGGCCGCCGACCTTGAGGCAGGTCTCGGTGCCGGGGATGTAGTAGAAGCCCGCGCCGTAGACGTCGCAGATGCGGACGTATTCCATGGGTTCCGGCTCAGCGACGACGACAGCGTCGGCCGCACGAGCGCCGGAGACTGCGAGCAGAGCCGCAGCGGAGCCGAGAAGAAGGCTCTTAATGTTCATTTTCTGACCTCCAGTCAAAAGTTTCAAAAGAGGGTCTGGGTATTTTTTGCTGAAGGACAGCGTTCCCTGCCCCATCCCCGTTTGAAAAAGATGCGCACCGCGCTCCCTCTTCGACCCCGACATTACCCATGAGCCGCCGCGGTTCAACAACCAACGCAACCGGCAAGGGCGTCCCGGCGCTCTATCGGGAAGCGATGTTGCACAAATGACACGATTTGATGCCCCCCATAAAGAACTCATTAAGAAATGGCGGCGTTCGGGCGGCGATTTTCTGCCGATGGAGCTGCCCCCGGAAGTTCCCTGGTCTCGAATCGTGGGTGAACTCGTGGCTTTCCGGAGTGCGCCGGCGCCGACGATTCGCGCGCCACGTGGCCGGACTGCGCTTTTTCCGGTCGATTGATGCAAAGGCTTATTGATTGTGCCGCACCTTTTCTTTATCCAGCGGCGCAACGGAGAGGTGGCCGAGTGGTCGAAGGCGCTCCCCTGCTAAGGGAGTAGAGGTCAAAAGCTTCTCGTGGGTTCGAATCCCATCCTCTCCGCCAGCCTCAGGCTGCCATCTTTCCATACCTTCAAAATCATCAGCAATTTCAGCCGCTTGCGGCCAGGTCCACGGACGCAACGGTCGTTTCCGCCCGGATTTGGCGTCCGTTTTTCGGCTTCCGGTCGCGATTCTGACTGGAGGTCAGAAAATGAACATTAAGAGCCTTCTTCTCGGCTCCGCTGCGGCTCTGCTCGCAGTCTCCGGCGCTCGTGCGGCCGACGCTGTCGTCGTCGCTGAGCCGGAACCCATGGAATACGTCCGCATCTGCGACGTCTACGGCGCGGGCTTCTACTACATCCCCGGCACCGAAACCTGCCTGAAGATCGGCGGCTTCGTTCGTTACCAGATCGACTTCGACTCGCGTGATGACGAGCGCGGTGAAGCTGTGTTCGGCGATGAGAATGGTGGCTGGCGCAAGTACGCACGTGCCAACGTCCATCTCGATGCTCGTTCGGAAACCGAATATGGCACGTTCAAGCGTTACATCGAGCTTGAGGCCACGGTCCGTTCGAACCGCGATGATTGGGCAGAATACACTGAAGTAGGTGGTGGCGACGGCTTCACGGCTTTCGTCGATGACCGTGCCGTTCGTGTGAACTACGCCTACATCGAACTCGGTGGTCTCTACATCGGTTTCGGCGACTCGCTGTTCGATCAGGGCATCAAGGGTGAGTTCGACTCGAACTTCGCATTCGATGACTCGGTTCACCGCATTTCCTATAGCTTCGATGCTGGTAACGGCATTGCGCTGACGGCAGCCCTGGAAGAGCTCGACTACAACTACGACTACGTGCCGAACATCCTCGGCAAGGTGTCGGTGTCGCAGGGCTGGGGTTCGGTTGACATCCACGCTGCCTACGACGCTACCGCTGAAGAGTTCGCACTCAAGGGTATTGTCGGCATCAAGGCGACTGACGCTCTGACCGTGAACCTCCTTGCCATCTATGCGTCGGACCCGAACGTCTACTGGGCGGCGTCGGAATGGTCGCTCGGCGGCTCGCTCACCTATCAGGTCAATGAGAAGCTCGCCCTTACCGGCGGCGCTCAGTGGTTCGGTGACGTCAACCCGGCTGGCGATGACCGTTATTCGATCGGCGCCAACATCGACTACACGGTTGTCGAGAACCTGACCACCAAGCTGGCAGTCAACTACGTCGACGGCGACAACATGGACGGTCGCTGGAACGGCTTCCTCCGCATCCAGGCCGGCTTCTAATCACTTAGAAGCTTGGTTTGGCAGAAAAGGCCCGCGGTCTTCGGATCGCGGGCTTTTTTCGTTCCAATCAGTGCCGTATTGCGGGGATACGGCTCTACTGTCGGGCCTGTTGTAACGAGGCTTCCCCCTGCGCCCCGTCTAGGCGCGGCAAGCGAGTATTTCAGACGCCGTGTCAGTCGGAGCCGGACCTGTTTTGCAGGAAGACTGCGACTTTCCCCGGCAGTCCCCCCGTCTCCAAAAATGGCGCATGCCCTTGGCCGCCAACCGTGACGGCCTCAAGGCGCGGATGCCTCCGCCCCATTTCAGCAAGCGTTTCCACCGATAGCAGCCGTGAATTCTCCCCGCGGATCACCAGCATCGGCACTGATGACAGCGCCTCGAACTGCGGCCACAGGTCGGGCAGCGGTTGGGTCAGGTCCATTGCCAGTACCGTATTGATCAGGGCCGGGTCGTAGTCGGCAACGGGCCTGCCGTCTTCCTGGCGATAGATGGCATGCACGAATCGCTGCCAGTCGGCCTCGGTCAGCGCCGGAAAGGCCGCGCCGTGAATGGTCTTTTGCAGTTCGACGGCAGCGGCGAAGTCGGTTGGGCGAGGGGCGTTCTCAAGATACGACCGGATATGCGCCAACCCGGCCGGGTCGATCACCGGGCCGACGTCGTTGAGCACCGCCGCCTTGATCAGGCCAGGGCGCACCGCGCCCAGCACGTGCATGATCAGCCCGCCGCGCGACGTGCCGATGAAGGCAGCCTCGTCGATGCCCAACTCGTCGAGGCCATTGACGATGTCGGCCGTTTCCACACCGACATTATAGTTCTGCCAGGTCGGGTCGTAGGCCGACAATCCGCGGCCGCGATAGTCGAAGCATATGATTCGGCGGGGATTTTCGGGATCGCCGGCGAGTTGAAGCGCGAGATCGTGAAAGTCCCTGCAATTGCGGGTGAGGCCCGGCAGGCAGACGACCGGCAACTGGCTCCGATTGTCGTTGCCATAGATGCGGGCATGGAGCGTCAGTCCGTCCTGCGCCGCATAGAAGAAGTCTGAAAAGCCTTCGCCGCCGGCCATCGTACCGCTCTCCCCCGCCTTGGCACGCCCACGGGCTGCCCGCGACTTAGCTACTAGGGCCGTTGCAGCAGGTCAAATGCTGGGGGATTACCGGCCTTTCACCAGGTCGCCCTCGATGTCGTAGCTGCCCGATAGCCGCATCTTGTAGACTTGGTAGTTCTCCATGACGCGCTGGACGTAGCTGCGGGTTTCCGAGAACGGGATGCGCTCGATCCAGTCTACGACCGTGTCGATGTCCCTGCCGCGCGGGTCGCCATAGCGCGCGATCCACTGGTCGGCGCGGCGCGGGCCGGCGTTGTAGCCGGCGAAGGTCAGCACGTAGGAGCCGTTGAAACGGCCGAGCTGCTGGCCGAGGAAATTCGCGCCCAGGGTGGCGTTGTAGCCGGCGTCGGAGGTGAGGCGGTCCTGCGAGTAGGCCATGCCGGCCTTCTTCGCCAGATCCTTCGCCGTGCCGGGCATCAGCTGCAGCAGCCCGCGCGCGCCGGCGCGGGAGACCGCCGAAACCTTGAACTCGCTTTCCTGCCGCGCAATGGCATAGGCGAGCGCCTTGCCGGAGCCGGAGATGTTCGCAGTCACCGGGATGACGCCGACCGGGTGCGACAAGGCGCCGACGTCGAGGCCGCGCTGGGCGGCAATCTTGCCGACGCGCAGGGCGAGATAGTGATTGTCCTGCTTTTCCGCCATGACCGCGAGCAGCGCCAGTTCGCCCGGGCTGTTCATCTGCGCGGCGAGATCGCGGTAGAGCATCTCGGCATAAACCGGGTATCCTGCCCCCTCGAGCCGTGTGATCGCGCTGACGGCCTCGCGCTGGGTAAAGGTCTGGCGATCGGCGGCGCTCGGCGCGGGGTAGGCGACGTTGAGAGCCTTGCGGCCGATCCGTTCGGCAGCGAGTTGCCCGTAGAAGGTCGTGCCGTAGGTGGCGGCGCGCGCGAAATAGTCCTTGGCATTGCCGGGGCCGCCGGCTTCTGCTGCCCGGCCGAGCCAGTAATAGGCGCGCGACAGCGAGATCGGGCTGCCGGCGATCTTGGCGATGCGCTCGAAATGACCCGAAGCCAGCTTGGCGTCGTTGAGGCCGCGCAGCGCATACCAGCCGGCGTGGAACTCGGCGTCGACCGCGTTGGTGGCACTTTCGGCCGAGTGCGCTGCAGCGATCCGGTAGGCGGTCTTGACGTCGCCGGCATCGAGCAATTCGCGCGACAGCACGCGTCGTTCGATCCACCAGGCGTCGGGATCGACCAGGCTGGCCCCGTCCTTCGGCGCCTTGAGCATGACGGCGGCAGCGTCGGTGAACTTTTCCTGCTTGCGCAGGTAGCGCGACTTGGCAAAGAAATAGCCGGCCGAGCGCTGTTTCGCAGGTACTGCCTCAAGCAGCGCAGCAGCCTTCTTGTCGCCCTTGATGACAGCAATCCAGGCGTCAACAAGCTGTTTTGCGCCTGCGAGTTCGGCGACACGCGCCGCCGAACTGGTCCGGTCGGCATAGAGCATCTTCTCCATGCGGATGCGGTGGTCTGCGGCCGGGATCAAGGCCGCGAATTCGGCGAGGATCGCGACTTCCTGTTTTGCCTCGAGCTTTTCGCTGCGCCAGAACGGGCCGATGGTTGCGCGCGCCGCCTTGGTGTCGCCGAGCGCCATCTGGGCACGGGCGAGCAGCAAGGCACCTTCGATGGTCTGCGGCTCGCTGCCGGCGAAGGCCGAAACGACGACATTGGGCCCGGGGTTTTCGCGCGCCATGGCGCGTTCGCTGTTGCGGCGAAGCGTGGCGAGGCCCGGCCAGTTGGGCAGCGCCTGGGCGGCAGCCGCGATGTCGGCGCTGGGAACCTTGTCGCCGCCATTGATGGCGATTGCCCACATCAGGATGTGTCGGTCGAGCGCGGTCTCTGGCAAGCTGTCGCGCACGGCCCGTGCCTGCGTGAAATCGCCGCTCGACAGCGCATCGAGCCCGCTCTTGAGCTGGTCGATCGTGCCGAAGGCCGCGCGGACCGCGTCCGCCTTGCCGATCGAGGCGAACGGGATGGCCGACGTTGCCTGCGGGTCGAGGCTGGAACTCCCGGCGGGCAAGGGCGCCAGGGCAAGAAGAGCGCTCAAAAGCGCGACATGGTGCGGCCTGGCTGCCGGAATGATCTTGGTCATTCCCTATCCTTGCGGGGGTATGGTCGGGAGCGGTTCGTTCGAGACTAGGTTTATCTGGTGAAGAGCAGGTTAATGAAAGGTTATCGCGGTCGTTCGATTCGAACTCATATAAGTGTCGGTCACACTTGCCGCAAATTGGTGTCGAGACTATGGTGCGCGGCCCCGCTTTCGGCTAGAAAGCCGGCGACATCAAACAGACCGTGAAACCGTAGGGTTCCTGGAGTTGGACGACATGCTGAGAGGCTCATTCACCGCGCTCGTGACACCATTCGACAAGAATGGCCGTCTCGACGAGAAAGCCTTTCGCGAATTCGTCGAATGGCAGATCGCCGAAGGCACCAACGGCCTTGTTCCGGTCGGCACCACCGGCGAGTCGCCGACGCTGAGCCATGACGAGCATCGCCAGGTGGTGAAGATCTGCGTCGAGGTCGCGCGTGGCCGCGTGCCGGTCATCGCCGGCGCCGGCTCGAACAACACCGAAGAGGCCGTCGGCCTGGTGAAGTTCGCCGAAAGCGTCGGTGCCGACGCCGCACTGGTCGTCACGCCCTACTACAACAAGCCCACCCAGCGCGGGCTCTATGCGCATTTCGCCGCCTGTGCCGAGGCGACGACGCTCCCGATCATCATCTACAACATCCCGCCGCGCTCGGTCATCGACATGACGCCCGAGACGATGGGGCGGCTCGCGCACGACTTCAAGAACATCAAGGGCGTCAAGGACGCGACCGGCAAGGTCGAGCGCGTCTCCGAGCAGCGCATCACCTGCGGCAAGGATTTCATCCAGATGTCGGGCGAGGATGCCTCGGCGCTCGGCTTCAACGCCCATGGCGGCGTCGGCGCCATTTCGGTGACCTCCAACGTCGCGCCGCGTCTTTGCGCCGAGTTCCAGCAGGCGAGCCTTGCCAACGACAAGGACAGGGCGCTCGAGTTGCAGGACCGCCTGATGCCGCTGCACAAGGCGATCTTCATCGAGCCAGGCGCATCGGGTGCAAAATATGCCCTGTCGCGCCTCGGCAAGATCGAGAACGTGCTGCGTTCGCCGCTGATGACGGTCGAGGCGTCCACCGCCGAGAAGATCGACGCCGCGATGAAGCACGCCGGCCTCATCAACTGAGCCCGCAAGGGTTGCGGAACAGCTTGTTCGCAGCCATGTAGGGCTCTTTGGATCGTGCGTTCCCCGAGGCTCCGCGCCTCAGAATGAGGCAAGCCGTCCCGCTCCGTCCGCCAGTTCGCGTCTTTGGCGCCTGGTCTGGGCTGTTGCGGCAACTTCCTCGCCCTGAAAGTGCAAACCCTGGCTGGTCGAGGGGGAGCCCCGAAGGACGCACCAAACAGATTGCGATGCCATGAGCCAGGGCAAGAAGTCCGACCCCAACAACAAGATCGCCGCGGAAAACCGCAAGGCGCGCTTTAATTATGAGGTGCTCGACACGCTCGAGGCCGGCATGGTCTTGACCGGCACCGAGATCAAGTCGCTGCGTCTGGGGCAAGCCAACATCCAGGATTCCTACGCCTCGTTCGAGGGCGGCGAACTCTGGCTGATCAATTCCTATGTGCCGGAATACCTCCAGGCCAACCGCTTCAACCACGAGACCAGGCGCCGCCGCAAACTGCTCGTCAACAAGCGCGAGATGGCCAAGCTCGCCCAGAGCATCGAGCGCGAGGGCATGACGCTGGTGCCGCTCAAGATCTATTTCAACGACCGCGGCATGGCCAAGATGCTGCTTGCCGTCGCCCGCGGCAAGAAGCTGCACGACAAGCGCGAGACCGAAAAGCAGCGCGACTGGAACCGCGAGAAGGGGCGTTTGCTCAAGGAGCGGGGGTAGCGGCGGGTCCCTCCCTTCTCCCCTAGTGGGAGAATGTGCCCCAAGGGGCGGATGAGGGGTTCTGGATAGAGCGCGGCGATTCAGGTTCTGCCTCCGAGGCTCCTTCTCCATCCTCTCATTCCTTCCAACACCCCTCATCCGACCTCGCTTCGCTCGGCCACCACCCGGCCCTCCGCTATGGCTCCGGGCGTTCGTCGTTGGAAAAGCCAAATCGTTGGCTTTTCCTGGCCTTCGGCCACCACTCCTCACCCCACAAGGGGAGAAGGTAAGTTCTCGCCTTGCCACGCTCGCTTTCGCGCCTGGCCATTGTCAAAGAGCGCTCCCTTGCCGGGAGGTAATTCGGGAAGCGGGGCGCGAGGCCGTGCCTTCCGATAGTAATTATGTGGCGCGACGTTCGCGCCCCGCCCGGTTGCTTGCCCCGCTCAGTCGCCTCGGCTTTCACCGCCAGCCGCCGCAAGGCCCGGACTTGGGGGCTCATCACCCAGCAGGAGATCCGACCTCCTGCCAGCCCGGCACCGGCGCTTCCCTCCGCTGCCCGGTGCGCACCGGAGTCTCGTGGAAGATCGCAAGGTGAATGATACGGGAGGTTGAGAGGGCGTGGATAAACGTGGCCGGCTATCCACGCGCGATGCTGACAGATGGTGACAGGCAGCATCGGAATTTTTGGCTCTGATTGGACTGTGGCGGCTGCGTTAACTTCACGGCATGGATCCCCGGGTCTTCGCAGCCCTTCGCTGTCGCTCCGGGCGTTCGTCACTCGAAAAGCCAAGCAATTGGCTTTTCGTCCGCTTCGCGGACCGTTCCTCACCGCTTCGCTCCTGCTCCGCCCGAGGATGACGAAGGCGTTGAGGCCGCAGCCAATCGCCAACGTCGGCGACTAGCATCTGCCCATTTGCCAACAATTTCCGCATGTTCCTGCCGGTCGCCGCCGTCTACGATTTGCGACGGGCTCAATGCCTTCGTCATCCTCGGGCGGAGCAGGAGCGAAGCGACGTGCGGAGACCCGGGGATCCATGCCGTGACATTGATGCTGCCGCTACGGTTCAGAAAAATTGCGCGGACGGGGAAACTCCATCCCCACACTCCAGCCCTAGTGCCAACTCATCCGGCTAAACAAGTGCGATGAGGCTCGGCCCTGCGCAGCCTCGTTTCCCGGCCGGCGTCGCAATGCGCGGTTAACCAAAAGGCGGAAACCCGTGCGCAGTCGGGCTTTTTTGCGCTGAACCAACTGCGGGGAGGCAGGATTTAGGTCCGCAAGAATTCCGCTACGTCGCGGAAAACATTGATGAACATTTCTTCCGTCAAGACACCCGTATTGGTGTTGTAGCGCGAGCAGTGATAGCTCGAAAAAATTGCGAGATTGCCCACGTCGCAACGCGCGCCGTGCTTGAAGGGAACGGCGGCGACACGCGCGCCAAGCGCACGCACCGTCGACTGGTGCCCGATCGCGCCGAGCGTCAGGATCGCCCTCAGATTGGGAAAGCGCGCGATCGTCGGCACCAGGAAGGTGCGGCAGGTGTTGATCTCGGCGCCCACCGGCTTGTTGTCGGGCGGCACGCAGCGCACCGCATTGGTGATTGCGGTGCCGATCAGTTCGAGGCTGTCGTCGGGCCGCGCCTCGAACTCGCCGCGCGCCATGCCGAAGCGCTTGAGGGTGGCGTAGAGCAGGTCGCCGGCATAGTCGCCGGTGAAGGGCCGCCCGGTGCGGTTGGCCCCGCGCACCCCCGGCGCGAGCCCCACGATGAGGAAGCGCACGGCCTCCTCGCCTTCCGGGGGCAGGAAGGAGCGGACGGGCGCGTTGTACCAGCCCGGCTCGCGCTGCCGCCAGCCGGCTATGAAATCATGCAGGCGCGGGCAGAGCGGGCAATCCCGGTCGGGATCGACGGGCAGGGGCGACGACAGCATCAAACGTCGTCGGGCGCCGGTTCGACCGGGTCGACCTTGCGGACCGGGCGCTCGGAGGGTTCGCGGCCGATATCGGCCTTGAGCGTCATCAGGTCGATGAAGTGGTCGGCCTGGCGGCGCAGATCGTCCGAGATCATCGGCGGCTGCGAAGCCATGGTCGAGATGACGCTGACCTTGCGGCCGCGACGCTGCAGCGCCTCGACGAGGGTTCGGAAATCGCCGTCGCCGGAGAAGATGACATAGTGGTCGACAACATCGGCGAGTTCCAGGGCATCGACGGTCAGCTCGATGTCCATGTTGCCCTTGATCTTGCGCCGGCCGGTGGCGTCGGTGAATTCCTTGGCCGGCTTGGTGACGACCTTGAAGCCGTTGTAGTCGAGCCAGTCGATCAGCGGGCGAATCGAGGAGTACTCCTGATCCTCGACAAGGGCGGTGTAATAATAGGCACGCAGCAGGTAGCCGCGCTTCTGGAAGGTGGAGAGAAGTTTGCGGTAGTCAATGTCGAAGCCCAACGCACGGGAGGTCGCGTAAAGGTTGGCTCCGTCGATAAAGAGTGCGATTTTCTCGCGCGGATCAAACATAGGAAAATTTCCTTGTTGAAATAGGCTGTCGCCAAATACGTCGATATCGAGCGTCCGGTTTCTCCCCAAATCAATGACTTGCCCCATGCGGCAAATATCGCCCGCGGTGGATCATTCCAAGAGGGGCAGGGTTGTGAAGCGGTAAAATAATTGTGGGTGGGTTGGTGGCGCGACGCTAGCGCTTCGAAGGCAAAGCAGGCTTCACGCTTGAATTGCGCGGCCTTTCAGGTTAATGCACGCGCCAGCTTTCCGTCAAATCCATGCATGAAAGGGGCACTTCATGGCCCGCGTAACCGTTGAAGACTGCATTGACAAGGTCGACAACCGCTTTGAGCTGGTGTTGCTCGCCGGCCATCGCGCCCGCCAGATCTCGCAGGGCGCGCAGATCACGCTTCCCCGCGACAACGACAAGAACCCGGTCGTGGCGCTGCGCGAGATCGCCGACGAGACGCTTTCGCCAGACGATCTCAAGGAAGACCTGATCCACTCGCTGCAGAAGCACGTCGAGGTCGACGAGCCGGAGCCGGAGGCGCCCGAGGCTGCAGACCAGACCACGGCTTCCGCCGTCGACAGCGACGAGCCGGAAGAAAACATCAACTTCGACCGCATGTCGGAAGAAGACCTGCTCGCCGGCATCGAGAGCCTGGTGGCGCCCGAGAAGAGCGACGACTACTGAGACCTGTTGAGAATTCTACCCTGCCGGCCACCTGAGGCGGCTTTCTCCGCTTCCGGCAGGGCGAATTCCCAAAAAGGCTTCGCGTCGAGCTAAACTCACGCCAAACCGGCCAATCGGCACTTCCGCGCCGCTACATCAGTGTTTATCTATGACATGCGTCGCAAGCCCTTGCGGCGCATGATTCATTTCGAGTTCCGGGAAGCCGCCCATGATGCGTCAGTATGAGCTTGTCGAGCGCGTCCAGCGCTACAAGCCTGACGTCAACGAGGCGCTGCTCAACAAGGCCTATGTCTATGCCATGCAAAAGCATGGCCATCAGCGCCGCGCCTCGGGCGATCCCTATTTTTCGCATCCGCTCGAAGTGGCGGCGATCCTCACCGACATGCATCTCGACGAGGCGACGATCGCGGTCGCACTGCTGCACGACACGATCGAGGACACCAGTGCGACGCGCGCCGAGATCGACGAACTGTTCGGCCCCGACATCGGCAGACTGGTCGAGGGGCTGACCAAACTGAAGAAGCTCGACCTCGTCTCCAAGAAGGCCGAGCAGGCGGAAAACCTGCGCAAGCTGCTGCTGGCGATTTCCGAGGACGTGCGCGTCCTGTTGGTCAAGCTGGCCGACCGCCTGCACAACATGCGCACGCTGCACCATGTGCCGGAGAGCAAGCGCCTGCGCATCGCCGAGGAGACGATGGACATCTATGCGCCGCTGGCCGGCCGCATGGGCATGCAGGGCATGCGCGAAGAGCTCGAAGAGCTCGCCTTCCGCTACATCAATCCAGAGGCCTATCGCACCGTCACCGAGCGGCTGGCCGATCTCTCCGAGCGCAACAAGGGCGTGCTCGCCGACATCGAAAAGGCGCTGTCGGCGCAGTTCGAGAAATACGACCTCAAGGCGACGGTGAAGAGCCGGCAGAAGAAGCCGTGGTCGGTGTTCCGCAAGATGGAGACCAAGGCGCTGTCCTTCGAGCAGTTGTCCGACATCTTCGGCTTCCGCGTCGTCGTCGACGGCGTCGAGGACTGCTATCGCGCACTCGGCGCGATCCACACCACCTGGTCGATGGTGCCGGGGCGGTTCAAGGATTACATCTCGACGCCCAAGCAGAACGACTACCGTTCGATCCACACCACCATCGTCGGTCCGTCGCGCCAGCGCATCGAGCTGCAGATCCGCACCCGCGAGATGAACAAGATCGCCGAATACGGCGTCGCTGCGCACTCGATCTACAAGGACAACGTGCCCAAGACCAATGGCGTCGGGCACCAGATCTCCAAGGAAACCAACGCCTATGGCTGGCTCAGGCGGACGATCGAGCAACTGGCCGACGGCGACAATCCCGAGGATTTCCTCGAGAACACCAAGCTCGAGCTGTTCCAGGACCAGGTCTTCTGCTTCACCCCGAAGGGCATGCTGATCGCCCTGCCGCGCGGGGCGACGCCGATCGATTTCGCCTATGCGGTGCATACCGATGTCGGCGACACCTGCGTCGGCGCCAAGGTCAACGGCCGGGTGATGCCGCTGATGACCGAGCTCAAGAACGGCGACGAGGTCGAGATCATCCGCTCGAAGGCCCAGGTGCCGCCGGCGGCGTGGGAATCGATCGTTGTCACCGGCAAGGCACGCTCGGCGATCCGCCGGGCGACCAAGAACGCCATCCGCAAGCAATATTCGGGGCTGGGCACCCGCATCCTCGAACGTACCTTCGAGCGTGCCGGCAAGAAGTTCTCCAAAGACAGCCTGAAGTCGGTGCTGCATCGGCTGGCGCGCAAGGACATCGAGGATGTTTTGGCCTCCGTCGGGCGTGGCGAGTTGGCCTCCAACGACGTCGTCCGCGCCGTCTTCCCCGACTACAAGGAAGAGCGCGTCACCCAGACGGCGAAGCCGCGCGAGGAAGGCTGGTCGAAGATCCGCAATGCCGCCGGCATGCTGTTCCAGATTCCGGGCCGTTCGTCGACGCCGCCGCGCAAGGAAAGCAAGCGCTGGGGTCCCGCGGTGCCGATCCGCGGCGTCAGCGGCGACCTGCCGGTGCGCTTTGCGCCCGAGGGTGCCGTGCCGGGCGACCGCATCGTCGGCATCATGCAGCCGGGCTCGGGCATCACAATCTATCCGATCCAGTCACCGTCGCTGATGGCCTTCGACGACCAGCCCGAGCGCTGGATCGACGTGCGCTGGGACCTCGACGAGGGCTCGAAGGAACGCTTCCCGGCGCGCCTGACGGTGACGGCGATCAATGCTCCGGGCTCGCTTGCCGACATCGCCCAGGTGGTGGCGGCCAACGATGCCAACATCCACACGCTGTCGATGGTGCGCACTGCCCCCGACTTCACCGAGATGCTGCTCGATCTCGAGGTCTGGGACCTGAAGCACCTGAACCGGCTGATCTCCCAGCTCAAGGACAACACCAGCGTCAGCGATGCCCGCCGCGTCAACGGCTGACGACAGGCAGGCGGCTGGACGCACGACAGGAAAGACGAAACCGATGCAGACAAGCGACGTCCTGGACATCTTCCGCTCGGCGGGTGCCGTGCTGGAGGGCCATTTCATCCTGACCTCCGGCCTGCGCAGCCCGACCTTCCTGCAGAAGGCGCGGGTGTTCATGCATGCCGACAAGACGGAAGTGCTGTGCAAGGCGCTGGCCGAAAAGATCCGCGCCGAAGTGAAGGGCGACATCGACTATGTCGTCGGACCGGCCATCGGTGGGCTGATCCCGGCCTACGAGACCTCGCGCCACCTCAAGGTTCCGGCGATCTGGGTCGAGCGCGAGCAGGGCACCTTCCGCCTGCGCCGCTTCGAGATCGAGAAGGGCGCTCGCGTCGTCATCGTCGAGGACATCGTCACCACCGGTCTGTCGATCCGAGAGACTATTGCGTGCCTGCGCGAACTCGGCGCCGAAGTGGTGGCAGCGGCCTGCATCATAGACCGTTCGGCCGGCAAGACCGATGTCGGCGTGCCGCTGATTGCCCTCGCCGAATATGAGGTGCCGGCCTATCCGGCCGACCAGCTGCCGCCTGAACTGGCGGCGATCCCGGCGGTCAAGCCGGGCAGCCGGAATATCTGAAGGCGGATGGCGGTGAGGCTGATCGCGCCCATCGGTGCAGAACGGGAAGCGGCGTTGCGGACGGCTGTCTTCTCCCCGTCCTTCACGGGGAGAAGATGCCGGCAGGCAGATGAGGGGCGGCGCAGACGTTGCCAGATTGCCCCTCACCCTTACCCTCTCCCCGTGAAGAAACGGGAGAGGAGGGCGTCCGCGTCGCGCCTCGCCGGTGAGACGTGCCGCGTAGGGCTGAACCTATGATCATCGGTATCGGCAGCGACCTCGTCGACATCAGGCGGATCGAGAAATCGATCGCCCGTCACGGCGAGCGCTTCATCCAGCGCATCTTCACCGAGGTCGAGCAGGAGAGGGCCGAGAGCCGACGCGGGCGGATGGCTTCCTATGCCAAGCGTTTCGCCGCCAAGGAGGCCTGTTCCAAGGCGCTCGGCTGCGGCATCGCCGAGGGCGTGTTCTGGCGCGACATGGGCGTGGTCAACCTGCCGGGCGGGCGGCCGGCGATGGAACTGACGGGGGGAGCTGCGAAGCGGCTGGCAACGATGCTGCCGGTCGGGCATCGCGCGGTGGTGCACCTGACCATCACCGACGATTTTCCCCTCGCACAAGCCTTTGTGATCATCGAGGCGGTGCCGGTCGAACAACCGCCACTATCTTAGGGTTTTGGCGGCGGCTGGGACATTGCCCCGGCGGCGGCGAGCCCTTATACCCATCGCGACCTACAATCGAGGACGACATGAGCGTGGCTGAAAAACAGAAGAAGTCCGGCGGGCTCGGCGAGACCGTAAGCGTCATCGTCCAGGCGCTGCTGCTCGCCTTGGTGATCCGGACGCTGCTGTTCCAGCCGTTTTCGATCCCCTCGGGCTCGATGCGGCCGACGCTGCTCGAGGGCGACTATCTGTTCGTCACCAAGTGGGCCTACGGCTATTCGCGCTATTCGCTGCCCTTGTCGCCCAACCTGTTCTCCGGCCGCATCTTCGGCTCGGATCCCGAGCGCGGCGACGTCGTCGTCTTCAAGTTCCCGCCAAATCCTTCGCTCGACTACATCAAGCGCGTCGTCGGCCTGCCGGGCGACCGCATCCAGATGAAGGAAGGCCAGCTCTACATCAACGGTGCGGCCGTTGCGCGCGAGAAGGTCGGCCAGATCGACAATCCCGACATCACCGAGGTCAATCGCCCGGTCGACGTCTACCGCGAGACGCTGCCGAATGGCGTGTCCTACGACACGCTCGACCTGACGCCGAATTCGATCGGCGACGACACCCGCGAGTTCGTCGTGCCTGAAGGCCATTTCTTCATGATGGGCGACAATCGCGACAATTCGACCGACAGCCGCTTCAATGTCGGCTTCGTGCCGGGCGAAAACCTCGTCGGCCGCGCCAACATCATCTTCTTCTCGATCGCCAATGGCGCAAGCCCGCTGGAAATCTGGAAGTGGCCGACCGAGATGCGCGCCTCGCGCCTGTTCAACTTCGTCCGATAGGCATGGCAGGCAAGCGGCTCACCGCAACGGAACTCGCCGACGCGCTGCAACTCCGCACCGGCCACATCTTCCGCGACCATCAGCGCCTGCAACGGGCGCTGACGCATGGCAGCGCGCGCAGCGCCAATGCCGGCGTCGACTACGAACGTTTCGAGTTCCTGGGCGACCGGGTGCTCGGGCTGGCGGTTGCCGACATGCTGCTGGCCGATTTCCCGAACGCGCCCGAAGGCGAGCTGTCGGTCAGGCTCAACGCGCTGGTCAATGCCGAGGCGCTGGCCCAGATCGCCGACGAGATCGGTCTCGCCGAACTGATCCGCGCCGGCTCCGAGGTGCGCAACCTCGCCGAGCGCAAGCGCGTCAACCTGCGCGCCGATGCGCTGGAATCGCTGCTTGCCGTCATCTATCTCGACGGCGGGATGGATGCCGCCAAGCGCTTCATTCACAAATTCTGGAAACCGCGTGCCGAAGCCGCGGGCGCCGCGCGCCGCGACCCCAAGACCGAACTGCAGGAATGGGCGCATCAGGCGTCGACAGCAGTGCCTGCCTACCAGATCGAAAGCCGCACCGGCCCGGATCACGACCCCGTCTTTTCGGTGAGCGTGCGGGTCGGCAAATTTTTGCCCGCCACCGGCACCGGCCGCTCCAAGCGCGAGGCTGAGCAGAATGCCGCCGCCGCCCTTTTGGTGCGCGAGGGCGTATGGAAGAACGAGGAGACCGCATCGTGACCGATGCCCCTGAGACCGCTACGCCTGCAACGGGTGCCACCCGCTCGGGCTTCGTCGCCCTTTTGGGCGCGCCGAATGCCGGCAAGTCGACGCTGGTCAACCAGCTTGTCGGCGCCAAAGTGTCGATCGTCACCCACAAGGTGCAGACCACGCGCGCCATTGTGCGCGGCATCGCCACCCACGACAATGCCCAGATCGTCTTTGTCGACACGCCCGGCATCTTCAAGCCGAAGCGCCGACTCGACACCGCCATGGTGACCACCGCCTGGGGCGGGGCCAAGGATGCCGACGTGATCCTGGTGCTGATCGACGCCGAACGCGGCATCAAGGGCGACGCAGCCGCCATCCTCGAACGGCTCAAGGACGTGCGCCAGCCCAAGGTGCTGATCCTCAACAAGGTCGACCGGGTCAATCCCGAGGTGCTGCTGAAACTGACCTCGGCTGCCAATGAGGCTGTCGATTTCGAAAGCACCTTCATGGTTTCGGCGCTGACCGGTTCGGGCTGCAAGGATTTGCTCGACTTCCTCGCCAAGCGGCTGCCCGAAGGGCCCTGGTATTACCCCGAGGACCAGATTTCCGACCTGCCGATGCGCCAGCTGGCAGCCGAGATCACGCGCGAGAAGCTGTATCTGCGCCTGCACCAGGAGCTGCCTTATTCGTCGCATGTCGAGACCGAGAAGTGGGAAGAGATGCCCAACGGCTCGGTGCGCATCCAGCAGGTTATCTTCGTCGAGCGCGACAGCCAGAAGAAGATCGTGCTCGGCCACAAGGGCGAGACCATCCGCGCCATCGGCCAGGCCTCGCGCATGGAAATCGCCGGCATCCTCGAGCAGAAGGTGCACCTGTTCCTGTTCGTCAAGGTGCGCGAGAACTGGGGCGACGACCCCGAGCGCTACCGCGAAATGGGGCTGGACTTCCCGCATTAAGGCCGGGCGAGGCCCTGTAGAGGTCTCCTCACGGTCACTGTCATGCACGGGAAGGGGCGGCCGATTTTTCATCACCTCCGATCACTGCGCGCGTAGCGGCCTGGCGATTGTCCGACATGACGGCTGAAGGCGGTGCTGAAGGTGCTGGCCGAGCCATAGCCGACCTGCCGGGCGACTTCATCGAGCGCGATGTCCTTGCCGCCGAGAAGGTTCTTGGCCAGCGCCATGCGCCAGGCGAGCAGATATTCCATCGGCCGTAGCCCGACGGTGCGTGTGAAGCGGTCGAAGAAGGCCGACCGGGACAGGCCGGCCTCGCCGGCAAGCTCGGCCACCGTCCACGGCCGCTGCGGATCGCCGTGCATCTGCCTTATCGCCCCTGACACCCTCGCATCGGCCAGCCCGCGCAGGAAGCCGGGCGGCGAGCCCTTTGCCTGGCTTGCCCGCAACGCCTCGATCAGCAGGATTTCGACGAGGCGGCCGAGCACGAGATCGCGGCCGGCATTCTGCTGGCTGGCTTCCTCGCCGACGAGGCGCACCAGCGTCGAAAGCCGCTCGACCCCGCGCATGTGGACCATCGCCGGCAGCAGCGACACCAGCAGTGCCGCATCGGGAGAGCCGAAGAGAAAATAGCCGCCGAGCAAGCGGACATCGACAGGGCCATCCTGCCGGCCGTGTCGGACCTCCTCCGTCGGCGCCGGCGTCGCCCTGGGATCGATCCGCCTTGGCGTCACCGGCTCGAAACCGGACATGGTGAAGGCAGGGGTTGCGGGCAAAAGCACGAAGTCGCCCTGTTCGAGCGTTACAGGCACTTCACCGTCGACGAAAAGGCGGCAGCTGCCTTCGATGACCGCGCAGAAGCCGGGCTGCCCGAATTCGGAATAGCGGACACCCCAGCGTCCCGCGCCGCTGATCCCCTTCGAGAACACGGTGCGCGGCTGGAGCAGTTCGATGACCTGGGCAAGAGGGTCGGTCATATCAGGACCATAGCCAACAAATTCCGGACTTTAGATTGATGATAGTCCGGATTTTGGACGGTATTTTCATGGCGTCAACATCAATCAGGAAAAAGTCCATGAAAACCGCACTGATCACCGGCTGTTCTTCAGGCTATGGCCTCGAGACCGCCCGCCACTTCCATGCCCGGGGCTGGAACGTCGTCGCCACCATGCGCAATCCGCGCCAGGACATCCTGCCGCGTTCGGAGCGGATGCGTATTTTGCCGCTCGACGTAACCAATGACGAAAGTATTGCCGCAGCGCTCGACGCCAGTGGCCCGATCGACGTGCTGGTCAACAATGCGGGCATCGGCCTCGTCGGCGCCTTCGAGGCGATGCCGATGGCGCATGTGCGCAAGCTGTTCGAGACCAACACTTTCGGCGTGATGGCGATGACCCAGGCGGTGATCCCGCAGTTCCGCGCACTTAGATCGGGCGTCGTCGTCAACGTCACTTCAAGCGTGACGCTCGCCCCGATGCCGCTCGCCGCCGCCTACACCGCAAGCAAGATGGCGATCGAGGGTTTTACCGGGTCGCTGGCCCATGAGCTTGGCGCTTTCGACGTGCGGGTGAAACTGGTGGAGCCCGGTTATGCGCCAAGCACGCGCTTTGCCCACAACACGGAGCTGCGCGTCGAGGACCTCATTCCCGAGACCTATGCCGCGTTCGCAAGGCCGATCTTTGCCGCGTTCGCGACGCCTGAGATGGTGACGAAGGAAACCGACGTCGCCGAAGCCGTCTGGCAGGCCGCGAACGATGTTTCAGGACAGCTCCGTTTTCCGGCGGGGCCGGACGCGGTGGCCTTGGCGCGCGCAAGCTGAACTGTGCGTGCACCCGTCTAGACCAGATCGTACCGCAGCACGTGGTTCGGGTAGGACCGGTCGTCGATCTGGAAGCGGGTTTCGCCGACCTTGGCAAAACCCTTTCGCAGGTAGAACGCGGTCGCGCGTTCGTTTTCCGCATTGACCGCGAGCCAGACGTCGGGTCGTCCGGTTGACGCGCAGTACCGCAAACCGGCATCCAGCAATCGTCCGCCCGCGCCTGAGCCCTGGTGCCGGGGTTGAACATAGAGCTTCGCAATTTCGAGATCGGAGCATGCCGGCACGGGTGCGGGCGCGCCTGACGCGACATGGATGAAACCGTCGATGCCGACGGAATTCTGCGAGACCAGGATGGTCTGGTCTGCCTGCGTCAGTATCTCTTCGAAACGTGCGGCGGTGAAATGCTTCAGCGCATAGTCGGCGAAGAACGCGTTGACGCCATTGCGAATATAGGTGTTCAGCCAGACTTCCAGGCCGAGCGCTGCGAGACTGGAAGCATCCGTCAAGTTGGCTGGCCTGATCACGTCTCGATCCATTCTGTCCGGTAAAAGCAAGCCGCGAATAAAGGATGATTCGATGTTTGGGAAGGCGTGATCCAGAAGCCGCCATGTTGGCGGTCAAAAGCTGAAAAATATTAGTGCGAATAGAGCGCCAAAGTCCCTGTTTCGTTGGAACAAGAAAGCATGTGGAGCGTTATTTGGAGTTGGAGTGCGATGAACAGGCAACCTACCGCTTCGTGAAAAGAGTGGCGAGAGGTCCAAGAGCACTCTCCAGGAGACTCACATGGATACCACCACCCTTCTCATCATACTTATCGTACTTGTTCTGCTGGGCGGCGGCTGGTTCGGCCGCGGTCGCTGGTATTGATCAACGCTTTCAAGAGCGAACTTGGCGGCAAACATTGCCGGTTGCTGTTCGGAGTTAGCTGCGGCCTGCCGCGAATCGAATGAAGCCGAGGCATGGCTGAACGTATCAAATCCGAAGGCCAGATAGTCGCTGAAGCTGAGGTCGACAGCTTTCGGAGGGATCTTGGGCCGTTCGTCGTTGCTGCCGAAACGACACGCATGGCGATGGTTTTTACCGATGCGAAAGAGCCCGGCAATCCGATCATTTTCGCCAATGACGCCTTTCTCGAGCTAAGCGGATATGCCCGGGAGGAACTGCTCGGCCAAAGCTTCAACTTCCTGATGGCGTGCGGCACCGATGTCGATTCTTTGGCGCGCATCGAAGCGGCTTTTGCGGGCGATGTCACTGGCGGTTCGGAAATCTGCTACCGCCGCAAGAACGGCAGCGAGTTCTGGTCGGCAATCCTCATCAGCCCGGTCAGGGATGAGCGTGGCGATGTCGTGCAGCATTTCGCCTCCCTCGTCGACCTCACCGATCACAAGCAGGAGCAGGCCCAGTCGCGGATGCTCATCGACGAACTGAATCACCGGGTAAAGAATACGCTTGCCACGGTGCAGTCGATTGTCTGGCAGGCATTGCGGAATACCTCCGACCCCGAAGTGATCCGGGAGTCCATCGAGTCGCGCCTGTTTGCGCTCTCCCGGTCGCACGACCTGCTGACCCGCGAGAACTGGGAAGGTGCAGGGTTGCTCGATCTGATCAAGGGGGCTTTGGAGCCGTTCGGGATTGCGAACGGCCGCTCGGAACACTTCGTCATCACGGGCAGCAACATCCGCGTCTCGCCCAAAGTTACTCTCGCACTCGGCATCGCCTTCCATGAGCTTGCGACCAATGCCGTGAAATACGGCGCGTTTTCCAACAACATTGGGTCAGTCCTGATTTCATGGACGATCGAGCCGCCTCCCGAGGGCGATCGGCTTGTCCTGTGCTGGCAGGAGAAGGACGGCCCGTCCGTGATGCCGCCGTCCCGGAAAGGGTTTGGCTCGCGGGTGCTTGAGCGCGGCCTGGCACATGAGCTGGATGGCGCGGTTGACCTCGATTACCGGGCGGACGGCGTGGTCTGCACGATCAACTTTCCCGCACCGATCGGTGCCCGCGATGGCTAAGCTGCTTTGTGACCGGCGCGTCCTTGTCGTCGAAGATGAGATGCTCGTGCTCATCATGATCGAAGACATGCTGGCCGACCTCGGATGCGAGTCGGTGACCGCTGCCGCCACGGTCAAGCAGGCGCTCGCCCTCATCGAGGCGCACGATTTCGATGCGGCCATGCTGGACATGAACCTGAACGGCGACAAGACCTATTTCGTGGCCGACGCGCTTGCCGCGCGCGGCGTGCCTTTTGTTTTCTCGACGGGCTACAGCGGCCACGAGATGAGGGATGGCTATCGTGACCGGCCCCTTCTGAAGAAGCCGTTCATGGACAAGCAACTGGCCGAGGTATTTGCCCGCTTGCTGCCGGGCTAGCTGGCAATCGGTCAATCCGCACGGTAAGGCAACTGCGCGCGGCCTCGGCGAAGCGTCAACGCCCACCAGGACAGTGTTTCGAGGAGTGTTGCTGCAGCTTGATCAGGCTCCTGCGGATCGATGAGCGCGCCGGTTTCGTCGAATTTTTCCCAGAATCTGTCGAAACTTACGCTATCCCGCAGCGTGGCGGCATGCATTTCGGAAAAGACCAGCCGCAACTGTTCCACTGCCCGCAAGCCTCCGGAGATCCCGCCATAGGAGATGAATGCCACGGGCTTGCACCTCCACGGCGAGAAATGCCAATCGATGAGATGTTTGAGCGAGGCCGTGTAGCCATGATTGTACTCCGGCGTGACGATGACAAAGGCCTCGGCGTCGTCGAGCCTGGCAAACAGTTCGCGCATTTCCGGAGATCTGCCCTCGGCAGTGCTCAGCGCCTCGATCGTCGGCGGCAATTGTTCGGGCAATTGCACTTCCGCAAGGTCGAGGAACGTCGTCTCAAACCTCTCATTGTTGCGTGCGTGAGAGGCAAACCAACGCGTGATGACGGTCCCGAAGCGCCCTTCGCGGACGCTGGCGGTGATGACAAGCAGCTTGAGCGGGGAGGGCGACATGGCAAGCCTCTGAGAAGAGTTGGTAGCGCGGATGCGCCATCAGCCATCAATATAGCCGTACGGAATTTGGGAAGAATGGTATAGATTCTGGCTTCTGTTTCCCAAATTATGGACGACGAGATGGATCTCGCAGAGCTGGAAAGTCTGATCGCCACCATCCGCGCGGGCTCGTTTTCAGGGGCTGCGCGCGAGCTGGGCATTCCGAAATCCACCGTGGCAAACAGGGTCAACGAGATGGAAGCGCGTCTCGGCGCGAGACTCATCGAGCGCACGACACGACAAATTCGGCCCACTGCCGAGGGCTCGATGCTCTTCAGGCGCGGGGAGCGACTGCTCCTGGAGGCGAGGGAACTCGAACAGGCGCTGCACGAGCAGAGCGGTACGCCGCGTGGCACGCTCCGCGTCTCCGTCCCTGTCCTGTTTGAGCAGGCATTCATGGGCAAGATTGCGGCGGCCTACCTGGCACGCTACCCGAAAATGGTGATTGAAGTCGTTGCCGAAGACAGGCGCGTCGACATCGTTGGCGAAGGTTTCGATTGCGCGATCAGGGTCGGGGCGCTTGACGATTCGAGTGCGATGGCACGGGTCTTTGCCCAATCGCAGAACACGGTGGTGGCGTCTGCGTCGCTTGTCGACCGCATCGGCCGTCCGAATTCGCCGGCCGACTTCACGAATTGGCCCACGCTCTGGTTCGGCAGGGACGCGCCAGGCAACAAGAACTGGGAAATGACAGAGGCCGCGCGGCCGATCCTGGTTGCCGTCAAGCCTCGCGCATACCTTGGCAGCCTTCACGCGGTCCGTGCCGCCGTTCTCGATGGGCTCGGCGCGGCACTTTTGCCTGATTTCTTCGTCAGCGATGACCTCAAGGCCGGACGCGTTGTGTCGATCGCGTCAGAGTGGCAATGCCCGCCCGTTCCCTTGTCGATCGTCTTTCCGGCCCACAAGCAATCGTCACCGCGCTTGCGCGCCTTCATCGAGCTCGTCATGGGCTCGTTTCACAGCCGGGAACTCGTCTCCGGTCAGAACTAGAAGCGGTCATGCTTCTTTGGCGGCATGACGTGTGCTGCCGTGCGCCCCGAGCTGCTGGCATAGTGGCTGGCACGGAGAAACGCATTCACCGCAGCTGCGCGGGCGGCTATACAGGCCCGACCTGATGCACTGGATCCCTTGCCATGACCGACACCGTTCTCGACCGTTTTCTGCGCTACGTCGTCATCGACACCCAGGCCAACGGAAGCTCGACGACGCAGCCTTCGACCGAAAAGCAGAAGAACCTCGGCCGCCTGCTGGTCGAGGAGCTGCAGGCGATCGGCCTTCGTGACGCCCATCTCGACGAGCACGGCTATGTCTATGCCACCATTCCGTCGAACAGCGACAAGCAGGTGCCGGTGATCTGCTTCTGCTCGCACATGGACACCGCCCCCGACTTCACCGGCACCGGCGTCAAGCCGCAGCTGATCCGGAACTATGCCGGCGGCGACATCGTGCTGCCGGGCGATCCTTCGCGGGTCATCCGGGTGAGCGAGCATCCGGAGCTGAACAACCAGATCGGCAACGACATCGTCACCACCGACGGCACCACCCTTTTGGGCGCCGACGACAAGGCCGGCGTTGCCGAGATCGTGGCGGCGGCCAAGGTGCTGGTCGACAACCCCGACATCAGGCACGGCACGATCAAGATCCTGTTCACCACCGACGAGGAGATCGGACGCGGCGTCGACAAGGTCGATTTCGCCAAGCTCGGCGCTGCGTTCGCCTACACCATGGACGGCGAGACGGCAGGCACCATCGAGGACGAAACCTTCTCCGCCGATGGCGTCGAGATCGCGATATCAGGCGTTGCCATGCATCCCGGTTTCGCCAAGGGCCGGATGGAGAACGCCATCAAGATCGCCGGCGCCATCATCGATCGGCTGCCGCAGGACATGGCGCCCGAGACGACCGAGGGCCGGCAGGGCTTCGTCCATCCGACCAGCGTCAGCGGGTCGATGGAGAAGGCGACGATCAGCCTGATCGTCCGCGATTTCCGCAACGACGGCCTGGCCGAGAAGGAGGCCATGCTCGAAAAGATCGTCAGGGACGTCATCTCGGCCTATCCCGGCTCGACCTACAGTTTCACGGTCAAGGAGCAGTACCGCAATATGAAGGTGGTGCTCGACCGCCACCCCGAGATCGTCGAGAACGCCGTCGAGGCGATCCGGCGCGCCGGCATGGAGCCGGTGCGCGGCAGCATCCGCGGCGGCACCGACGGTTCGCGCCTGTCGTTCATGGGGCTGCCATGTCCCAACATCTTCGCCGGCGGCCATGCTTTCCACTCGCCGCTCGAATGGGTCAGCCGCCAGGACATGGAAAAGGCGGTGAAGACGATCGTCGAACTGGCCAGGGTCTGGGAAGAGCGGGCTTAGGCAGCGATAGCGCAGACCGAAAATTCCAACGCCAGGACCGGCGTCCGTCAGGGCGCCGGTTGTCCTCCTTACAAAGCTGCAATCTCGCGGCCGAAATCCGTGACGAATGCCCTCATCAGTTCGGTGCGCTGGCGGCCGATCTCGTGGCCGGCGGCGGTGAGCAGGCCTGCCGAAAGCTGGAACAGCTTGGTCTCGAAATGGTCGAGCGCGAAGCGCCTGTCGTCGAGCGGGCGGCGTTGCGCGAACGGGTCGTCCGCATCGTAGAGCGGCAATCCCAACCGGCCGGCGACATAAAAGACCCGGGCAATGCCGAGCGCGCCCAGCGCGTCGAGCCGGTCGGCATCGCGCAGGATGGCCGCTTCGGGGCTGCGCGGCTCGATGTTCGCCGAGAAGCTGTGTGCCTCGATGGCATGGGCGACCGCCTCGGTGCGGTCCTCATGCCAGCCGGCCTGGCGCAACAGCCCGCGCGCCACATCGGCCGACAGGCGCGAGGCCATGGCGCGTTGCGGCGAATTTTTCTCCACGGCAACGCAGTCGTGGAGCAGCGTCGCCACCGCCAGAACCTCCATGTCAGTGCCCGGCACCGTCGCCGCGATGCGGCAGACGAGGTTCCACACCCGCATCAGGTGCGAGCGATCATGCGAGCCGTCGCCATCGGCCATGGCGCCGTCCCAGCGCGCGAGCAGTTCGGCGAGCAGCGCCTCGTGCGGCGCGAACAGGCGGGCGAGGTCCTCGATCTGCGAAGGGCTCATCATGTTTCTTTTGCAGCCAACACCTGCTCGATGATCGATACCAGTGCGCCGCGTGCCTCGCGGTTGGTGGTAAAGCCTGCAATGGCGATGCCTGTGGCTGGCGAATAGTAGGCCGCGGTGCCCCAGAAACCGAGATGCGAGTAGCATTCGACATCGCTTATGCGGCTGGCTGAAATGCCGAGCCGATAGCCGTCGGCATCTTCATGGCTGCCGGTGGAAAGCATCTGGCGAAGCGTGTCCGGGCTTGTGAAGACGCGGCCCTCGAAAAGGGCGGCGAAGAGTGTGGCTAGGTCCCGCGCGGACATGACCAGTCCGCCGCCGCCATAAAGGTCCATCGAGGCGCTGATGTCGGTGGCGTCGGTATTGCCGAGGAACTGGCGGGCGCGGAGCGCGGCCGTTGCCGGCTGCGGTTCGGCGATCTCCCACCAAGTGGCTTCGAGGCCGAGCCGGTCGAATGACATCTGGCGCCGGACAGTGGCTGCCAGCGCTTCACCCGAGATGCGCTCGATGATGTCGCCGAGCAGGATGTAGCCGGTGTCGGAATAGCGGAAGCTGGTTCCGGCTTCGCTGAGAGGGCCAGAATATTCGACCGCGAGACGAACCTGTTCCTCGCGCGCCCAGAAACGCGTGGGCTCGCGAAGCACGGTCTCGAAGTAGCGCGGATCGTCGGCGTGGTCGTTCAGGCCGGCACTGTGGTTGAGAAGCTGGCGAACGCTAATCCTGTCCGTGCGGTAGCCGGCAGAAGTGAGCAGCCCGTTCAACACGGGCGTGAGCAACGGTGCGATCGGGCCGTCGAGGTCGACCAGCCCCTGTTCCCACAGGCGCAGAATCGTGGCGGCAACGAAGGTCTTGGTGTTGCTCGCGACTCGCAGCGGCGTGTCGACCGAGAGCGGCCGGCCGGTCGCGGCATCGGCCATGCCATGCGCAATGCCCCAGGAACCGTCGAGCCCCTTACCGGTGACGTAGAGCGCCATCGCAGCCGGTTGCCGGCTCAGGATTGCGGCAAGTTCGTCGCGGTTCATTCGGTTGCCCTCGGCATTGCATGTGATTCCCGGCGCCACTCTGGCGCGGTGCTGCGGTCGAAGGATAGCGCCAGTTTGTGCAGGAGCTTGGCCAGCTCCATCCGGCAAGGAGGCGCGGCGTCAAGGGGTTCGGCTGCCGAGGCAGGTGGGCCGCCTCACTCCAGCGCCGGCGAACTGCCGAGCGATAGCGCCAGCTTGCGCAGCAGCTTGGCCAACTGCGCCTGTTCGTCCTCGCTCAGACTTTCCAGCATGAGTGTCTCGACCGCCATGTCGGCCTCGAAGGCCTCGCGAGCGCGGGCAAGGCCGTCCTCGGTCAGTTCGACCGGCAGGCTGCGGCCGTCGCCGTCCGAGCTGACCTGCCTGACCAATCCTGCCTTGACCAGCTTGACGATGCGGTTGGTGATGCCGCCGGACGAGATCATCATCGAGCGGTAGAGCTCGGTCGGGCGCAGCCGATAGGGCGGGCCCGAGCGCAGCAACGTGAACAGCACGTCGGCCTCGCCGGTGTCCAGCCCATAGGAGGCGAAGATCGCCTCGATCTTGGGCCGGGCGGCGAGCGTGATCCAGCGGGCACGGCCGAGGATCGCCATGCCGCGGGTGTCGAGCCCGGGCAGTTCCGTCGCCCATTGCGCCCGCCTGATATCGATGCCGTCCTGCAGGCCGTCGTCGATCAACTCCCCAATATTTTCGCCGAGATGTCTTGACACTAAGATAATTCCGTCATTTATCTTACCGGTAAGATATATTGGAGCCGGCCATGACGCAACAGGAAGTTCTCCGTTCCCCGGCTTCGCTTGCCGCGCAGTCACCGCTGATCCTGCTGGCGCTGTGCGGCCTCGTGTTCGCCACGCGCATCATGATCTCCAAGGCTGCGCTGAATGCCGGCATGCAGCCGTTCCAGCTGGCACTGGTGGCCAATGTCGGCGCAGGTGCGATCCTTCTGCCGCTGCTGGCCGCCTCGGGGCAGGGGATCCCGCGCGAGCGGCAGCATCTCGTGCTCTACCTGGTGCTCGGCATCATCAGCTTCACCATCCCGACCGTGCTCGGCTACTACATCGTCGACCGGGTCGGGCCGGCCTACACGTCGACCGTCTATTCGCTGTCGCCGCTGCTGACGATGAGCTTCGCCGCCGGGCTCGGCATCGAGCGCATGTATTTGAGGCGCTTCGCCGGCATCCTGATCGGCCTTGCGGGCATGGCGGCGCTGGTGCAGCAGCAACTGGCCGAGATCGATTTCTCGCAGACGGTATGGGTGCTGCTCGGCGTCACCATCCCGGCCTGCGCCGCCGCCGGCAACATCATCCGCTCGGCCTACTGGCCCAAGGGCTCGTCGGCGCTCGCCTTTTCCTGCGGCATCCTGCTGAGCTCGAGCCTGCTGGTGGCTGTGGTGGCGCCATTCTTCGAGGCACCCTCGAGCTGGGTCTTTCTCGACCGCGACATCCTGTTCTGGATCGGCTGCATGGTCGCCACCTCGGCGGCGTCCTACCTGCTCAACTTCCGCCTCCAGGAGATCGGCGGGCCGGTGTTCTTCAGCCAGCTCGGCTACTGGGGCACGGGGTTCGGCGTGGTGCTGGCGGCAATCCTGTTCAACGACGTGCTGACCCTGCTGTCGGTCATGGGACTTGCGGCCATCATCGCCGGCGGCGTGCTCGCCAACCGGCGGCGCGAACTGTGATTTTCCAAAAAATCAGGAGAAGAAAAATGTCCTTCCAGGCCTATCTCGACACCATCAAGACCAAGACCGGCAAGGGACCGGAGGAACTGCTGGCACTCGCTGACGGCAAGGGATTTTCCCACAGCGGCAAGCTGAAGCCTGATGTGAAGGCCGGGCAGATCATCGAATGGCTGCGCGACGAGTTCGGCCTCGGCCACGGTCATTCGATGGCGGTCTATGCGCTCTTGACCGGCAAGAAGCAGCCCGGCGACAAGTAGCGACGGGACAGCCGGCCCGCGGCCTTGAAACCGTGTCCGGCTCCGCCATTTAACCTCTGGAGCGCGCAACATCTCGAACGAGGAAGCGCCAGGCGGCAAGCCGGCCGGCCACGAACAATCCTGAAGGCTGGTTCGCTCCGTCACACGCGTGCAAATTTCGGGTAGCGTCAGTTTTCCAAGCGTCTCCTCGTCCATCAGACGAAGGGAGATACGACATGGCCAAGGTTGTTTGCGTCCTTTACGACGATCCGGTGGATGGCTACCCCAAGCGGTATGCGCGGGACGGCCTGCCAAAACTCGACCGCTATCCGGGCGGCCAGGCATTGCCCACGCCGGAAGCCATCGATTTCGAGCCGGGCGTGCTTCTCGGCAGCGTGTCGGGTGAACTCGGCTTGCGCAAGTTTGTCGAAGGTGCCGGGCACAGCGTGGTCGTAACCTCCGACAAGGACGGGCCCGACAGCGTCTTCGAACGCGAGCTCGTCGATGCCGAGATCGTCATTTCGCAGCCGTTCTGGCCGGCCTACTTGACCGAGCAGAGGATCGCCAAGGCCGGCAGGCTGAAGCTCGCCATCACCGCCGGCATCGGCTCCGACCATGTCGACCTGCAGGCGGCGATGGAGCGCGGCATCACCGTGGCCGAGGTCACCTACTGCAACTCGATCAGCGTGTCCGAGCATGTGGTGATGATGATCCTGGGCCTCGTGCGCAACTACATTCCCTCCTATCAGTGGGTCGTGGACGGCGGCTGGAACATCGCCGACTGCGTCGCACGGTCCTATGACGTCGAGGGCATGCAGATCGGAACGGTGGGCGCCGGCCGGATCGGCACGGCAGTGCTGCGCCGGCTCAAGCCATTCGACGTCAAGCTGCACTACACCGATCGCCACCGCCTGCCCGAGACTGTCGAAAATGAGCTTGGCCTGACTTTCCACAAGACGGCAGCCGACATGGTGCCGGTCTGCGACGTCGTCACCATCAACGCGCCGCTGCACCCCGAGACCGAAAACCTGTTCGATGCGGCGATGATCGCGAAGATGAAGCGCGGGGCCTATCTGGTGAACACCGCACGCGGCAAGATCTGCAATCGCGACGCGGTCGCCCGGTCGCTCGATAGCGGCCAGCTCGCAGGTTATGCCGGCGATGTCTGGTTCCCGCAGCCGGCGCCCAAGGACCATCCGTGGCGAGCGATGCCGCATCATGGCATGACGCCGCATATTTCGGGGTCGTCGTTGTCGGCGCAAGCGCGTTATGCCGCGGGCACTCGCGAAATCCTCGAATGCTGGTTCGCCGGCCGGCCGATCCGCGAGGAATATCTGATCGTCGACGGTGGCAAGCTCGCTGGCGCCGGTGCGCATTCCTACAGCGCGGGTGATGCCACGCGTGGATCGGAGGAGGCAGCCCGGTTCAAGGGGTGACCTGAACCGTGGTCGCAGGAACGACTGCGGCGACGAAGCCGCGCAGGCCGGCGGCGACGAAGTCCTGGATGCGGCCCTGCGGGTCGAAGCCCCACCAGAGGAGCGAGCCTTGCCATTGCGAGGCCATCAAGAGGCCGATGCCGCTGGGCGCGCCGGTGACATCGGCGAAGCGCTCCTCGAGGGCGGCCGACAGGGCCGCCTTCCAGGCGCCGCCGCGCGCCCGGAGCACGGGATCGCGCAGATCCTCGCGCAAGACCAGCAGACCTTCGGCATAGGTTTCGATGCCGCCATAATGCGACAGGCCGACCAGCAACTCGATGGCGCCTTCGGGCGTGTTTGGCGTGGACGCGGCGAGGGCGGTGGTCTTGGCGTCGAGCCCGTCCCAGGCATGGAGCAGGGCGGCCTGCTTGAGCCCGGCTTTGGTCTTGAAGCGCTGCACCAGCGTCGCAGGCGACAGGCCGCAGGCGCGCGCCAGGCTGTCGAAAGTCAGCGCATCAGGCCCATGGTCGTGGATCAGTCGGCTGGCGGCTTCGAGTACGTTCTCGTTGGACAGCGTCTTGGAGCGAGGCATGTTGAACTTTCATTTATAAACGAGTATTCATTTATATACGGCTTTGATGCTGACTGCGAGCCAATTCGACAAAACGTAGTTTTGGGAGAGTTCGATGACGCTGCAAGGCAAAGTTGCTCTCGTCGCCGGCGCGACGCGCGGGGCAGGGCGGGGCATAGCCACCGAATTGGGCGCTGCCGGCGCCACGGTCTATGTTACCGGACGAACCACCCGCGATCGACAGTCCGAATATGCCCGGCCCGAGACGATCGAGGAAACCGCCGAGATGGTCACCGCCGCCGGCGGCAAGGGCGTGGCCGTGCCGACCGATCATTTGGTTTCCGACGAGGTGCGCGACCTCGTCGCCCGTATCCGCAGGGAGCAGGGCCGGCTCGACATTGTGGTCAACGACATCTGGGGCGGCGAGAAGCTGTTCGAATGGAACAAGCCGGTGTGGGACCACAATCTCGGCAATGGCTTGCGGATGCTGAGACTATCCATCGACACGCATCTGATCACCGCGCATCACGCGCTGCCGCTGATGATCGAGAAGCCGGGCGGGCTTCTGGTCGAGGTGACGGACGGCACGGCCGAATACAATGCCGTGAACTACCGCCTGTCGCCGTTCTACGACCTGTGCAAGTCGGCGGTGCTGCGCATGGCCTGGGCGCATGCCAAGGATCTCGCCCCGCATGGCGCGACGTCGGTGGCGATCACGCCGGGTTGGCTGCGCTCGGAGATGATGCTCGAGCATTTCGGCGTCACCGAAGCCAACTGGCGCGACGCGACCAAGAACATTCCGCATTTCGCCATCTCGGAGACGCCGCGCTTCGTCGGCCGCGCGGTGGCAGCCCTTGCGGCCGATCCCGACGTGGCGCGGTGGAACGGCCAGTCGCTGTCGAGCGGCGGCCTGGCCCAGGTCTATGGCTTCACCGACCTCGACGGCTCCCGGCCGAATGCCTGGCCCTATGTCGTCGAGGTGCAGGATGCCGGCAAGCCGGCCGATACGACAGGCTATCGCTGAGCGCACGGCACGGCTGATTTCGCGTCCCGTGCTTCAGCTATCCATAATTCGATGCGTCCGACGGATTGACCATATACCCCCCTGGGGGATAGCATCTGGTATGACAACGCATGCGCACACCCACGCTTCCCATCCGGATACGCTCAAGCGGCTGAAGCGGGCCGAGGGCCATCTTCGGGGCATCATCGCCATGATCGAGGCTGGCAGGCCATGCCTCGATGTCGCGCAGCAGCTGCATGCGGTCGAAAAGGCCGTCGGCCAGGCCAAGCGCACGCTGATCCAGGACCATCTCGACCATTGCCTGGAAGAGGCCGTCGGGCCACTGCCGCGCGAGCAGCGCCAGTCGATCGACGAGTTCAAGGAAATCACCAAATACCTCTAGGACGGCCCCGCTGCCGGCCATGCCGGCCCGAACGACTGACTGGCCTTCGGGCCGCCGAAGACCGCCAGGGCGACAGATGCTCCAGATACTCTCCAACCGAACCTATCGCCATCTGTTCGCGGCGCAGCTGATCGCCCTGATCGGCACCGGCTTGGCCACCGTCGCGCTCGGTCTTTTGGCCTATGAGCTGGCGGGGCCGGATGCAGGCGTGGTGCTCGGCACCGCATTGGCGATCAAGATGATCGCTTTCGTCGCCGTGGCACCCGTGGCGGCGGCCTTTGCCGAGCGGCTGCCAAGGCGCTCGATGCTCGTTTGCCTCGACCTGGTGCGTGCGGCGGTGGTGCTGCTCTTGCCGTTCGTCACCGAGGTCTGGCAGGTCTATGTGCTGATCTTCGTGCTGCAGTCGGCATCGGCCGGCTTCACCCCGGCGTTCCAGGCGACGATCCCCGACGTCCTGCCCGACGAGAAGGATTATACGCGCGCGCTGTCGCTGACCCGGCTTGCCTATGACCTCGAGAGCCTGGTCAGCCCTGTCCTGGCGGCGGCGCTGCTGACGGTGGTCAGCTTCCACGAGCTGTTCGCCGGCACCGTCGTTGGTTTTCTGGCCTCGGCGGCGCTGGTGGTCTCGGTCACGCTGCCCAGCCCGCACGCGACCGCCCCGCGCGGCATCTATGAGCGGACGACGCGCGGCTTGCGCATCTATCTCGCGACACCCCGGCTGCAGGGCCTGCTGGCCGTCAGCATGGCGGTTGCCGCCTCCGGCGCCATGGTGATCGTCAACACCGTCGTCATCGTGCAGGGCGAATACGGCCTGACGCAGCGATCGACGGCGATGGCGCTCGCTGCCTATGGCGGCGGGTCTATGATGGCCGCGCTGATGCTGCCAAGGATACTCGACCGGGTACCGGATCGCTCGATCATGCTGGCGGGCATATCCTTGTTGGCGGTCGGGCTCGTTTGCGGCACGCTGGTGCAGGGCTTCGCTTCGCTCATGCCGCTGTGGTTCGTCCTTGGCCTCGGCTATTCGATCGCGCAGACGCCGGCGGGCAGGTTGCTCCGGCGCTCGTCGCGTCCCGAAGACAGGCCGGCGCTGTTCGCCGCCCAGTTCGCGCTGTCCCACGCCTGCTGGCTGGTCACCTATCCGCTCGCCGGCTGGCTCGGCGTGACGGTCGGCCTGCCTGCGACTTTCGTCGTCATGGCCGGCATCGCAGCCGCAGCCGTCGCCGTGGCATTGCTCCTGTGGCCGTCATCTGATCCCGATGTCGTAGACCATCACCATCATGGCCTTGCCGACGACGATCCGCATTGGGCCGAAGGCGGACACCGCCTCGGGCACCGCCACGCCCATGGCTTCGTCATCGACACGCTCCACCACCAATGGCCGCGCCACGGCTGAGGCAACCTGACACTCGTGCCGCAGTGACGCGGCTGTGGAATCGTGCCATTTCGCTGGCATGAAGGGGATGCGCCTCATCTTGCGGGACAGGCTGTCGGCCGGCGCCATCGCCGGCATGATCGCTTTCATGCTGCTGTTCCAGGCGCTGCTTTCAGGTGCAGCGACAGGTGCCATGGCGGCCTCCGCCGCCGATCCGCTCGGCGTCATCTGCACCATGGACGGCATGGGCCCGGCAGGTGGCGACCAGCAGCCCTCCCGCAGCCGCGCCGACTGTCCTTGCGGCACGCTCTGCCAGCTGGCGGCAGCAACAGTGCCCGGCCTGCCGGGCGAGCAGCTTGCCTTCATCATTGACCGGCCCGAGGCGCAGGGCATCGTCGTCGCGGAGCCGCGACAGGCGGCACCCCAAGGCCTGCGCGGCCTGATCGCCGAGGCGAGGGCACCACCGCACATCTCCATCTGACGTCGAAACCGGCGGGTCCGATACGGCCCGCGCTTCCACGCCTATGGAGATATCTATGTCCGAAACGACCCTCGGACGGGAGAACGCCGCCGTGCACTCCGCGTCCAACCTCTACCGCGCCGTCTGGCGCTGGCACTTCTACGCCGGGCTGCTGGTGCTGCCCTTCATGATCACGCTTGCCGTCACTGGCGCGCTCTATCTTTTCAAGGACGAGATCGACGCTGCCGTCTATTCCGACCTCAAGCGGGTCGCGGTCGAGCAGAGCAAAGCGACACCCGAAGCCTTGGTGGACGCCGCACTGGCCGACTTTCCCGGTACGGCGGTGAAGTACCTCGACCCGGCAACGCCGGAGAGCCCGGCCGAGATCACGGTCGCCACGCCCGACTTCGGTAAGCTTGCCGTCTATGTGAATCCCTACAGCGGGGCCGTGTTGGGCGCCTTGCCCGACCGCGGCACCGTCATGTGGAGCATCCGCTATCTGCACAGCCTGAAATATTTCGGCGACGGCGCGCGGCTGCTGATCGAGCTGGCCGCCGGCTGGTCGATCCTTTTGGTTGGCACCGGCATCTATCTGTGGTGGCCGCGTGGCAAGAAGGGCGGTGTCGTCACCGTGCGCGGCAAGCCGAAGAACCGCATGTTCTGGCGCGACCTGCATGCGGTGACCGGACTGTTCGTCGGCTTCTTCATCGTATTCCTGGCGATCACCGGCATGCCCTGGTCCGGCGTCTGGGGCGAGAAGGTCAATGAATGGGCCAACGGCAGCAACTTCGGCTACCCCTCGGGCGTGCGCGTCGACGTGCCGATATCGGGCGAACATCTCGACCATGTCTCGAAGTCGTCGTGGTCGCTGGAGCAGGCCAGGCTGCCGGAATCATCCGCCACCTCAGGCACGCCGATCGGGTTGGACAGAGCGGTCGCGATTTTCGACGGGCTTGGCCTGCATCGCGGCTATGCGGTCGCCATTCCGGGCAAGCCGACGGGCGTCTATACCGGCTCGGTCTATCCTGATGATGCCAGCCAGCAGCGGGTGATCCATCTCGACCAGTACAGCGGCGAGCCGCTGATCGACATGGGCTTTGCCGACTACGGTGCGGGTGGCAAATCGATGGAATGGGGCATCTCGGTGCATATGGGCCAGGAGCTCGGGCTGGCCAACCAGCTGGTGCTGCTGGCGGCCTGCCTGGGCATCGTGGTGCTGGCTGTCTCGGCCGGGGTGATGTGGTGGAAGCGCCGACCGGCGGGCTCGCTCGGCGTGCCACCGCTGCCCGAAGATCCAAGGGTGTTTCGCGGGCTGATCGCCATCCTTGCCATCGGCGGCATCGCCTTTCCGCTCGTCGGCATCTCGCTGCTGGCGATGCTGGCACTCGACTGGGCCGGAACGCGCGTGCTGCGCCCCAGGCTGGCCTGACGCAAATGGCCGCCGTCTTCAGGGCGGCGGCCATGGCGCAGGGCATTGCGGCCAGGTTTGCGTGCTGGCGCAAGGGCTGGGCGAAGGGCCACTTCGTCCGCGACAAGCGACGGCTTGGCAGGTTGTGCTACGATGGCGATGCAACTGGACCAAACGGCTTTGCTTGACCCGCCGTCTGTGATGGGGCACTGACGCCCTCCCGAAAAAGGCCCTCAATCCAAGACTGGCTAGACAATGACTCCCGGCAAGCATGGCGGCCATGCAGGCATCGCCTTCGCTCTCATCGTGACCAGCACAGTGCTCGGCATTGCCGGCACGGATCTCGTGCTGCCGGCCGTGCCGAGCCTGCCCGAGGTGCTGGGCGGAACCTATGGCGAGGCGCAGTTCGTGCTGGCGGCATTCGTCACCGGCTCGGCGGTCGGCCTGCTCGCCTTCGGCACGCTTGGCGCGCATTTCGACCAGCGCCGCCTGCTTGTGGCTTCGCTCGTCGCCTACGGCCTCGTCTCCGCGGTTGCCGGCATGAGCACGTCGCTCGACATGCTGATCGGCTTGCGTTTCCTGCAGGGCGCAGCGGGTTCGGCGGCAGCGGTTTTCGCCCCTGGCATGATCCGGGCGCTGTTTGGCGACGATCGCGCCGTCAGCAAGCTCGGCCTGCTCGGCTCCATCGAGTCGCTGACGCCGGCGCTTGCGCCCGTGGCGGGCGTGTGGCTGCTGTCACTCGCCGGCTGGACCGCCTCGTTCGACGTCATTGCCGTGCTGGCGTTGCTGCTGGCAGCCGCCGTCGGCGCGCTGAGCCGCCATCTGCCGGCACTGACGACCGGCAAGGGAGCCGGCGGCTATGCCCATCTGCTGCGCGATGCCACCTTCCTGCGATACGCGGTAAGCCATGCCTTCACGCTCGGCGCGCTGCTGGTGATCGTCTTTGCCGCACCGACGGTGTTCGTCGCCGCACTTGGCGCCGGGCTCAGGGACTTCATCATCATGCAGATCACGGGCATCGCCACCTTCATCGTCGCAGCCAACTGGACAGGCCGGCTGACCGGGCGCTTCGGCGCCGAACGCATGATCTGGTTCGGCACCGGCCTGTCCGCGCTTGGTGGCGTGGCGATGCTCGCCTATGCGCTAATGGGCGGCGCCAACACGTTGGTGGTGACCGCATTGTTTGTGCCTTTCAACCTCGGCCTCGGGTTCCGCGGTCCGCCTGGCTTCCACCGCGCCGTCGTGGCCTCGCAGGGCGACGATGCCCGCGGTGCAGCGCTGGTAGTGGTGGCGATCCTCGGCACCACGGCGGCGGGCACCGCGGCGGTTGCGCCCTTCATCACGCTCGGCCTGCTGCCGCTTGCCATTGCGGCCGCAGCGCTGGTCGTTGCGGCATTGCTGCTTATCGCCCTCATCCCGCCGCTGCCGGAACGGTAATTGCGCCGCGCCATTATTCTTGATTTCGCCGCGCAACCGGCTGATGGTCCGGCCATGGAATGGCGCGACGAAGGAATCATCCTCGGCACCCGCAAGCATGGCGAAACCTCGGCCGTGCTCGAGGTGATGACGCGTGCGCATGGCCGGCATCTCGGCCTGGTACGCGGCGGCCGCTCGCGCAAGCAGCAACCCGTGCTACAGGCCGGCAACCGCGTCGACCTGATCTGGCGGGCGCGGCTCGACGAGCATCTCGGCACTTTCCAGGCCGAGCCGATCGAGCTCAATGCCGCCAGGCTGATCGACAGTGCCGTGGCCGTCTACGCCCTGCAGACGCTGGCCGCGCATTTGAGGCTCTTGCCAGAGCGCGACCCGCATGCCGGTCTCTACGAAACGCTGGCGATCCTGATCGCGCATCTCAACGACGCCGAAGCTGTCGGCGAACTGGTGGTTCGCTTCGAGCTTCTGGTGCTCGACGAACTCGGCTTCGGCCTCGACCTCTCCGAATGTGCCGCCACCGGCGCCATCGAGGATTTGACCTATGTCTCGCCGAAGTCGGGCCGCGCCGTGTCGTACGCCGCCGGTGAGCCGTGGCGCGACAAGCTGCTCCCGCTGCCGCTGTTCCTGCAGCGCGGCGCGCGGCAAGGGGCCGACCTCGCGGCGATCGAGGATGCGTTCCGGCTGTCGAGCTTCTTCTTTGCCCGCCACGTCTACGAGCCGCGCGGCATCGAGGTGCCCGATGCCCGCAGCGGCCTGCTGATGGCGCTGAGGAAATTCTATGCCGCCCAAGCCATCTCCCGTGGAGACACCGCCGCATGAGCGACGTCGAACTGTTTCCCGGCCATGTTTCGCCGCTTGGCCTGGGCACGATCCCGCTTGAGGACGTGCATCTTTTTTCCGGCAGGGAACTGCTACAGCGGGTGGTCGAAGGGCTCTATCCGGCGCCGCCGATCGCCGCGGTGTTGAATTTTGCCCTGACCGGCGTGGAAGAGGGGCGGGCGGTGTTTCGCGGCGTGCCCAACAAGCGCCATCTCAATCCGCTCGGCATGGTGCATGGCGGCTGGGCGGCGACGCTGCTTGATTCGGCGCTCGGCTGCGCCGTGCACAGCACGCTTGCAAAAGGCGAGGCCTACACCACGGTCGAGTTCAAGGTGAACCTGACGCGGCCGATCACGCCCGACACCGGCGAGATCGTCTGCGAAGGCAGGGTGATCCACAAAGGGCGCACGCTCGCCGTGTCCGAGGCGACGCTGAAGGACAGCAACGGCAAGCTGCTCGCCTTCGGCACCGAAACATGTTCGATCTTTCCCGTCGCCAATCTGGCGGCGCGGTGAGCCGGCCAATCTGAGGGGGAACGGCCATGCTTGAGAGCCTTCTGGGCGTCATCGCCATTGTCGCGCTGTTCATCATCATATCGAAGCAGCAGTCACGGCTCGGCCTGCTCGAACGCGAACTGGGCGCGCTGCGCAGCCTGGTGCTGTCGGGGGCCGTGCCTGCACCGGCTGCAAAGGCTGCCGAGGTTTCGACGCAGACGGCGGAGCCAGGGGTGCCCGAGGCGCTGGCTGCAGCGGTAGCGGAGGTGCCTGCCAAGGCGGAGCTGGCAATCGCGGCTGCCCCGGACGCAGACGTCGCGGCAGAGCTGCCCGCGGCGGCCAATGCCGAAGCTGAAGCCGGCGAGGCAGGGCCGTGGGGCGGCACGCAGGCACCTTCCACGCCGGAGCCTGCGCCCGCGCCGGCCAGACCCGATATCGAAACGGCGCTCGGCACGCGCTGGGCGGTGTGGGTCGGTGGGCTGGCGCTTGCCTTCGGCGGCGTGTTCCTGATCCGCTATTCGATCGAATCCGGCCTTTTCGGTCCCGGCGCTCGGCTGACCATGGCTGCACTGCTCGGCCTGGTGCTGGTCGGCGGCGGCGAGTTCATCCGCCGCACCGGCTTCCGCGTGCCGATCCAGAATGGCGGCAGCGCCTACATCCCGGCGATCCTGACGGCGGCGGGCGCCTTCACCTTGTTCGGCACCATCTATGCCGCGCACGGGCTCTATGGCTTCATCGGTGCCGGAACCGCCTTCGTCCTGCTTGGCATCGTCGGCGTGGCGACGATCGGCGCCGCACTCGCCCACGGTCAGCCGCTGGCGGGCCTCGGCCTGCTTGGCGCGATGGTGACACCGGCGCTGATTGCGTCCGCGGCGCCCAATTTCTGGGCGCTGTTCGGTTACCTCGCCATCGTTCTCGTGGCGACCGCGGCGGTCGCCCGGACGCGCAGATGGTCGCTGCTGATGGGGGCAGCCTTCATAGGCACCGGCCTGTGGACGCTGCTCTACCTCGCCGATGCGCCGTTAGCCGATTTCACCATCATCCTGTTCATCAGTGCGGTCACGCTGGCGGCTCTCGCCCTGCTTTGGCTTGGACGCCGCGACGACATGACGGCGCTGGACTGGCCGTCGATGGTGCCGGCGTTTTTCGTGGCCGTGACCGCCATGGTGCTGTTCATCCACCCGACCTACGCCGCGCTCGGCGGGCCGCTGCGCGGGACCATTCTATTGGTCGGCTTGCTGGCGGTGGCACTTTACCGGCCGGCTGCTGTTTCGCTGCTGTTTGCGGCAGGCATCGCGACAGTGCTGGTCTATCTGCGCAACGCGCTGGGCGGCACCTTCGAGCTCGACCTGCCGATCGGCGGGCTGATGGTTGAGGGCCTGCCGATCGAGATCGCCGGTACGTCGCTGACCCGCATCGGCTGGCTGCTTGGGCTCGTCTTTGCCGGCACCGGCCTGTGGAGCGCGCATCGGCTGGCGGCGACGGCGCCCTGGCGCGCGGCAGCCTGGGCCGGGTGGGGCGTGGCGGTGCCGCTGGTCGTGCTGACTTCGCTGTGGATCGCCTATGGCAACCCCGACCGCGATCTCCTGCGCGCGCTCATCTCAGCCGTCCTGGTCGCTGGCTTCATTGCCGGCGGCGAATGGATCGCCCGTGCCGAACAGCCGCCGCTCCAGGGCGGGCCGGCGGTCTCCTTCGTGCTTGGCGGGGCAGGGGTGGCGCTGCTGCTGGCCCTCCACATGGGCTTCGGTTCGGGCCTGACCACGGTCCTGCTTGGCCTTGCGGCGGTGGTTCCGGCACTGGCGACGCGGCAGCGTGGCTACCCGGTGCTCAGCTGGCTGAGCGTCGGGGCGGCGGTTGCCGTTTTGGCGCGGATCGCTTTCGACCCGACGGTTGTCGGGGCGGACAGGCTCGGCATGACGCCCGTCTTCAACTGGATCCTGCCCGGCTACGGCATCCCGGCAATTGCTTTCGGCTTCGCCGCCTGGCAGCTGGCGCGCACCACCAACGGCCGGCCGCGGCTGGTCATGGAGGCGGTGGCCGCCCTGTTTTCGCTGCTGACCGTGGCGATGCTGGTGCGCCATGCGATGAATGGCGGCGTCATCACCTCGGACGCACCGACGCTGGCCGAACAGGCGATCTACACGCTGATCGCGCTCGGCGGCGGCGGCATCCTGGTGGCGCTCGACATGCGTTCGCCGAGCCCGGTGCTGCGCTATGGCTCGCTCGCCATCGGCGTGCTGTCGGTGCTTTCTGTGCTGGGCCAGCACTTCCTGGTGCTCAATCCGCTGTTCACCGACGAAGGCACGGGCAGCATTCCGTTGTTCAACCTCTTGCTCCTTGCCTACCTTCTGCCGGCGTTGGCAGCAGCAGCGTTGGCGTACTACGCCAGGGGCAAGCGGCCGAAATGGTATTCGGCAATGCTGGCCTTTGTCGCCGCACTGCTCGCCTTTGCCTATGCCACGCTGTCGGTGCGCCGGCTGTTCCAGGGCGAGCATATCGGCCTGTGGGCAGGCCTCGGCCAGGTCGAGACCTATTCCTATTCGGCGCTGTGGCTTGCCATGGGCGTCGGCCTGCTGGTCGCCGGCGTGACGCTGAAGTCGCAGGTGTTGCGCATCGCCTCGGCGGCGTTGATCTCGATCGCCGTGGCAAAGGTCTTCCTGTTCGACATGTCCGAACTGGAAGGCGTGCTGCGCGCGCTGTCCTTCATCGGGCTGGGCGCTGTGCTGATCGGCATCGGGCTGTTCTACCAGCGCCTGCTGACGCGGGCGGCACGCTCGTAGCGCAAGGAAGTCAATGTAGATTGCCGGAAGGTCGAAGCGCTGCACGGCTTGCCTTCGATGCCTGGTGCGCATGCCGTTAACCATCTGTTAACATTACCGAAAGATTGCCTGATCGGATCGGCATTTATTAAGATCGCGCAAGGTTTCGGCAACGAATGGCGACGAAGGTCGCCTCGCGCCAATGATATGGCGCACGGGACTCGGCCTGCGGACTTCCTCCCCCGTTTGCCGCTGCGTCGAAGCCCGTCACAGGACAGCAAAGCCTCGGGCTTTGCTGTCCCAAGCAATGTCGGAGCACTACATCATGTCCAAGCGAAATCTGTATTTCGTCCTCTTCGCGGCCCTCGCGCCCTTTGTCACCCCCGTCGTCGCCAATGCGGCCGACGTGGCATCGGATTACTCCCAGGAAAGCTCTGGCGCCTATGACTGGTCGGGCATCTATGGTGGCGGCCATGTCGGGCTTTCCAATGACGGTTTCCCGAACCCGTTCTCGAGCAAGACCGGCTGGCAGCTTGGCGGCCAGGTTGGAGCCAACTTCCAGTCCGGAATGTTCGTCTACGGCGCCGAAGCCGACGCCAGCTTCTCCAACGGTGCCCGCCACAACATCGCCAATGGCGCCCAGCTCGAGCGCAAGTTCGACGCCGCCGCCAAGGCCCGTGCCGGCGTCGCGATGGACCGCACGCTGGTCTACGGAACCGCCGGCTACGGCGTCTCCAAGTTTGACGCCAGGCGCAACGTCAGCTCCGGCAGCAACTGGGAAGGCGGCCTCCTGCTCGGCGCCGGCGTCGAACAGGCGATCAGCGACAAGGTCACCGCCAAGATCGAGTACAACCGTGTCGACTATGGCAAGGTGCGGTCGACTGTCGGCGGCGTCAAGCAGGCCGACGAGCTCGACAGCAACACGCTGAAGGCCGGCCTGAACTACCGGTTCTGAGCGACCTAGGCACTTCCGAAGGCGGGCATGCAGGTCATGCCCGCCTTTTTTATACTTGAATGAATATGCGTTGAGGAATATCTGTATATCCAGAAGGATATGTAGATGCCTCTCTACATCAGAGATAACGAAGTCGATGCGCTGGCAGCCGAATTGCAGGCAGTATCCGGCGCCGCGAGCAAGACCGAAGCGGTGCGGACCGCACTGCTTCACGAGCTTGCTCGCAACCGCGCCAAGATCCCCCTGCGCAATCGCCTTGCCAAACTGCAGGCGAGAGTGGCGGAGTTGGGCCTGCCCGACCGCGACTTCGACATGAAGAAGTTCACCGACGAAATGTGGGACGGCGAGTGATTTTCATCGACGCGTCCGTCATCGTTGCCGTCCTCAACCAGGAGCCGGGCTGGGAGGAACTGGTCAAGCAACTCACCAGCGCCGCCGGCGAGAGATACGTTTCGCCGCTGGTTCGTTTCGAAGCAATCATGTCGCTTGCTCGGGCCAGGGCCGGTGGTGGCCGGAAGCCGGCCCCGGAGCTTGTCTTGCAGGCAGGGCAGGTGGTTGACGACTTCATGGTCGAGATCGACGCCCAGGAGATCCCGATTTCGGATGAGATCGGACGGGCGGCGGTCGATGCCGCAACACGCTACGGCAAGGCGGTCGGCCATTCCGCCGATCTCAACTTCGGCGACTGCTTTGCCTATGCCTGCGCCAAGGCGTTGAAGGCGAAGCTAGTCTACAAAGGCAACGACTTCGCCCAGACCGACCTGGCCTGATCGGACGTCAGGCCAGGACCGGTTACTATTCCGCCGGCACCAGTGCCGGATGCCTGGCGACGGGGCGTTCCTTGATCGGCCAGTGGACGGCGGCGGCGAACAGCCCAAGGGCGACGCCAAGCCACCAAACCGCATCGTAGGAGCCGAAGTGGTCGTAGAGGTAGCCGCCGAGCCAGACACCGAGGAATGAGCCGATCTGGTGCGAGAAGAAGACGATGCCGCCCAGCATGCCGAGGTGCCGGGTGCCGAACATGATGGCGACGAGGCCATTGGTAGGTGGCACTGTCGATAGCCAGAGCAACCCCATGACGATGGCGAAGACGACGACGCTGGCCGGCGTCTGCGGCAGCAGCAGGAACGCCGCGACGAGTGCCGACCGGGCGAGATAGATCCAGGCGAGGAAGCGGGGTTTCGAGTACTTCTGGCCGATGATGCCGGAGGCGAGCGAGCCGATGATGTTGAAGAAGCCGATCAGGGCGAGCGCGATCACCGCATAGCGGGCGTCGATGCCGATGTCCCTGATATAGGCCGGGAAATGGGCGGTGATGAAGGCGACCTGGAAGCCGCAGACGAAGAAGCCCGAAACCAGGAGCATGTAGCTCCTGTGGCCGAAGGCTTCTGACAGGGCTTGGCTGAGCGTTTGCTGGATTTCGGCCTGGGAGACCTTACCCGAGCTGGAATTGCCGATCAGCGGGATCGCCAGCACTGGGATGACCAGCATGGCGATGGACATGTAGACGAGCGTATCGGACCAGCCATAGGCATCGATCAGGCCCTGGCTGATCGGGGCGAAGATGAACATGCCGGCCGACCCGGCGGCGGTGCCGATGCCGAAGACCATGCTGCGGTTGTTCGGGTTGGTGTTGCGGGCAAAGGCCGCCAGCACGATGCTGAAAGAACCGGCGGCGACGCCGAGGCCCACGAGCACGCCGCCGCTCAGGTGCAGCATGCCGGGGCTGTCGGCAGAGGCCATCAGATAGAGGCCGAGCGCATAAAGCACCGCGCCGAGCGTCAGCACGCGCCATGTGCCGAAGCGGTCGGCGATCGCACCGAAGATCGGCTGTCCCAGGCCCCAGCACAGGTTCTGGATCGCCATGGCGAGACCGAACGTGGTGCGGTCCCAGCCTTTTTCGGCGAGCATCGGCAATTGGAAGAAGCCCATCGCCGAACGCGGCCCGAAGGTAAGCGCCGCGATCAGGCAGCCGCAGATGATGATCAGCCACGGCACCGTATTGCCCGACCTGGTGGTTGCCGCCGCTGCCGTCATCGTCGCTTCTCCCGTGAGGAAGCCACTTTTAGCCGATCCCATCGCATGTTCAAAATCAATTGAACTAGCGCATGCTTCAACATTTCTGATGGATGGGAATAGGAGGGCCGCAGCAAGCGTTAGTTGCATGCTTGGGTGATTGGCGGCTGAATTCGACGGCCGCTTGCGTCGCTGAGGCAAGGCGCGTTCTATCAGCACGTTCAAAGGGCGATCCACGATCCGCAGTGATGGAAGAAAAGAAGGCAGCGATACTTCAGGAAATCCCGCGCCTGCGGCGCTATGCGCGCGCGCTGCTGCGCGACCGCGACTCTGCCGATGATCTCGTCCAGGATTGCCTCGAACGGGCATTGATGCGCCTGGACAACTGGCGAACGGGAGAAAGCCCCAGGAGGTGGCTGTTTACGATCATGCATCATCTGTTCATCGACCAGATGCGAAAGGTGAAACGCCGCGGTGAAGCGGCGGTCCTGCCGCTCGACGCCGGCGAGGCGATGGCAACGCCGGCCATCCAGGCTGAAAGCGCGGCCTCCCGTGAAATCGTCGACGCCTTGCAGCAGATCAGCCCCGACCGGCGCGCCGCACTGGTGATGGTCGCCATCGAAGGATTTTCCTATGCCGAGGCGGCAACGATGCTGGGCGTGCCCGCCGGCACGCTGATGTCGCGCATTGCCCGGGGCCGCGAGGAACTGCGGGCGCTGCTCGACGACCAGGCGCGGCGCCGGACGATAAGGATCGTCGAGAAATGAACGCGCGCAGCTTCACCGACCGCGATATCCACCTGGCGCTTGATGGCGAGCTGCCGGAGGACGAGCGCGCCGCCTACCAGGCCTGGCTGGAAGCCAATCCCGACATGAAGGCGAGGAGCCTGCGTTTCGCCGCCGACAATGCCGCATTGCGCGGCCTGTTCACGGGCGTCCTCGACGAGCCCGTGCCGGCGCGGCTGACGGCGGTGGTCAAGGGCGATGCGCCGAAGCGCAAGGGCACGCCGCCATGGTGGCGCATGGCTGCGGCGGCAGCACTTCTGGTCGCCGGCGGTCTCGGCGGATATCTGGTCGGAGCGAGCGGTTTCGGCTTTGGTCCCGATTCCGACGATCGCATGGCCGAATTGGCGATTGCCGCGCATCAGACCTTTGCCGCCGACAAGAACCGGCCGGTCGAGGTCGACGGCAGCGATCCGGCCTACCTGACCGGCTGGCTGTCGAAGCGGACCGGGCTGAAGCTGGTGGCGCCGGATCTCAGCGTCAATGGCTTCCAGCTCCTGGGCGGACGCCTGGTGCCGGCCGAAGGCAGTACGGCGGCGCTGATGCTCTACGCCGACGCGCAGGGCAATCGTATTTCCGTCTATGTCACCACCGGCGGCAGCGAGCTCTCGAAGGGCACTTATACGCTCGCGGGCGGTGGCCCCGAAGCCGTCTACTGGCAGGAAAAGGGCTATGGCTGCGCCGTCGTCGGAACCCTGCCGCCAGCGGAACTCCGGCTGGTTGCGAAGGATGCCTACAAGCAATTGCTCGCAGGGGCGGGCCTGAGCCAGTCATAGGACGCACCGATATTTAGGCGTCCTTTCCTACGAGATTCATATCCCTCCAGCCCGGGCGTCATGTCACAATAAGGCCCGAATCGAGGCGTGACTGCGCTGGCAATGCGAGCGCGAGCGTGCTTCGCAGGGGCATATCCTTCCGGGCATTTCTCCGCCCAATCGAGGTCCTCAGAACCGCATGGTTGCCGACATCCGTACGGCCCGCGCAGAAGATGTCGATGCGCTCGTCGCCATCGAGAACGCCGTCTTTGATGGCGACAGGATTTCCCGCCGTTCCTTCCGCCAGTTGATCGATCACGAAACCGCCGAGGCGCTTGTCGCCGAGGTCGGCGGACGTGTCGCCGGCTACGCCATGGTGCTGTTTCGCAAGGGCAGCGGCGTGGCGCGGCTTTACTCCTTCGCCATCGGCCCGGATTTCGGTGGCAAGGGCATTGGCCGCCTCCTGCTCGATGCCGCCGAGCATGTCGCCTATGGGCACGGCCGCATGATGATGCGGCTCGAGGTGCGCGAGGACAATCAGCGCGCCATCGGCCTCTACGAGCGGAACGGCTATCGCAGGATCGGCCACGAGCCCGACTACTACGAAGACGGCATGGCCGCACTTCGCTTCGAAAAGACGCTGCGCGGCGACGTGCCCATTGCCACGAATGTGCCGTTCTACGCCCAGACCTGCGACTTCACCTGCGGGCCGTGCTGCCTGATGATGGCGATGGCCAATTTCGACCGCAAGTTCGTGCCGGACCCTGTGATGGAGGTTCGGCTGTGGCGCGAGGCGACGACCATCTTCATGATGTCGGGGCCAGGCGGCTGCGAGCCGTTTGGCCTTGCTGTGGCGGCGCACGAGGCGGGGCTCGGCACCGAGATCCTCGTCTCGGCCGAAGGCGTGCTGTTCCTGCAGTCGGTTCGCACCGCCGAAAAGCGGCGGGTCATGGAGTTGGCCCAGGCCGACTTCCGCAACCGCGCCGAGAAATACGCCATCCCCGTAACCTACCGCCCGTTCGGCATCGACGACATCAGGTCGAGGCTCGCCGAAGGCAAGCTCGTGCTGGTGCTGATCTCGGGATTCCTGATGTTCGGCAAGAAGGTGCCGCACTGGGTGCTGGCCATCGGCGACGATGGCGGCCACATCCTGATCCACGACCCGTGGATCGAGGACGAACAGCGCGAGACGGCATCCGACGCCGCCAACATTCCGGTTCCCTACGACATCTTCATGCGCATGGCGCAGTTCGGCCGCGATGGCCTGCGCGCCGCAATCATTCTCGGAAAGCTTAGGAAACGATGACCTGGGTCATTCTTACCGGCCGCCAAAGCGATCTCGACCAGACGGCGACGCCGCACAAGATCATCACCAACCGCGACTATCTCGCCCATCCCTCGCTGTTTCGCGGCCAGCGGCCGAAGGTGATCAACCTGTCGAACCGCTACAGCTACCAGAGCCGGGGTTACTACGCCTCGCTGCTGGCGAGCTCGCGCGGGCACAAGGTGATCCCGACGGTCGAGACGATGATCGACCTGTCGGAGCGCAAGCTCTACGAAAACGCGCTGCCGGAACTGGAGTTGGCGCTGAACAAGTGCCGCAAGGATCTGGGCGGCAGCTTTCCGGCCAAGGTGACGATCTTCTTCGGCATCGGCCCGTCCAAGGCTTGGGATCGTTTTGCCAAGCTTCTGTTCGACTGGTTCCGCGCGCCGGCGCTGGAAGTGGCGATCAAGGACGGCGAATGGGCTGCGATCCACAAGATCGGCTTTGCTGCGCTCGGGCGGCTCGACGACGCCGACAAGAAGCGTTTCGTGGCAGCCCTCGACACCTATACCAGCCGGGAATGGCGCGACACCAAGGCCCGCACGCCTTCGCGCTTTACCTTTGCCACCCTGATAGATCCACACGAGCAGCTGCCGCCTTCGGCGATCTCGTCGCTGCGCCACTGGGCCCGCATCGCCGAGAAGATGGGCGTCGAGGTCGAGCCGATCACCAAGAAGGACCTCGCCAAGCTCGCCAACTACGACGCGCTGTTCATCCGCGAGACGACGTCGATCTCGAACCACACCTATCGCTTCGCCCGCCGCGCACAGCAGGAGGGCATGCCCGTCATCGACGACCCGCTGTCGATGATCCGCTGCACGAACAAGGTCTATCTCAACGAATTGATGGCCTACAACAACGTGCCGGTGCCGCCGACTGTGATGATCGCCGGACTGTCGGACCTGCAGTTCGCGGCCGATACACTCGGTTTTCCGCTGGTGCTGAAGATTCCCGACAGCTCGTTCTCGCGCGGCGTCAAGAAGGCGTCGAACTTCGACGAGCTGAAGGCGCTGGCGACGGCGTGGCTCGAGGATTCCGACCTGCTGATCGCCCAGAAATTCATGCCGACGCAATATGACTGGCGCGTCGGCGTGCTCGGCGGCCAGCCGCTGTTTGCCATCCACTACCTGATGGCCAAGAAGCACTGGCAGATCGTCAATCACGACAGCAAGGGCAAGCCGGTCGAGGGCGGCATCAAGACGTTCACGCTCAAGCATGCACCGGCACATGTCATCGACACCGCCGTGCGCGCCGCGCGCTGCATCGGCGACGGGCTCTATGGCGTTGACCTCAAGGAGACAAAGGACGGCGTGTTCGTCATCGAAGTCAACGACAACCCCAACCTCGACCACGGCGTCGAGGATTCGGGCGAGAAGGACGAGATCTGGGTGCGGCTGACCCAGTGGTTCCTCGACCGGCTGGAGCGCAACGGCAAGTAGCCTGAAAATCATTATACCAAATGGTTGACCATTCGGAATGATGGTGCTACATTCAACCTTATGGTTGAAGATTCAGAGCGTCTCGACACAATTTTTCACGCGCTGTCCGACCCGACCCGCAGGGCGATGCTCAACGGGCTGGCCAGGGGGCCGCGCAATGTTGGCGACCTGGCAGCACCCTTCGACATGTCGCTGGCCGCGGCGTCCAAGCACATCAAGGTGCTGGAAAAGGCGGGGCTGGTGAAACGTAGCGTCCAGGGGCGCACGCACGTCTGCAGCCTCGACGCGCTGCCCATGCATGCCGGCGTCGAATGGATGCGGCATTACGAGAAATTCTGGAACCAGCAACTCGATGTCCTCGAAGCCCTTCTGGTGGCCGAGGATCGCGGCGAGGCGAAGAAGCAAACCGAAACAAACACTGACGCGAAGAAGAAAGGGAGTAAGTCATGAACATCCACACTTCTTACGGCATCGTCACCGAACCCGGCGCGGTGCGCATCGAACGTCTGCTGCCTGGGCCTATCGAGCGCATCTGGAGCTATCTGACCGACTCAGACAAGCGCCGGCAGTGGCTCGCCGCCGGGCCGATGGAGCTGAAGCTTGGCGGACATGTCGAAAACGTCTTCCGCAATTCTGAGCTGACCCGCAACGACGATCCGCCGCCGGCACACATGGCCGCCTTCGCCGAGCATCGGGTGCCTGGCGAGGTCATCGCCTGCGAGCCGCCGCATCTGCTCGCTTACAGCTGGGGCGGCGCACCGGGCGAAAGCTCGGAAGTGCGCTTCGAACTGGCAACCCGCAACGGCAAGGTGCTGCTGACGGTGACCCACCGCCGTCTCGCCGAAGACGGTGCACTGCTGAACGTCGCCGCCGGCTGGCACACCCATCTCGACATATTGGCAGCCAGGCTGGAGGGCAGCGAGCCCGACGGCTTCTGGAGGACGCATACGCGGCTCGTGGCCGAGTACGGCCGGCGCATCGACGGCTCGCAGACGGCTGCCAAGGGAGGGTGAGATGCTGCTCAAGAACAGGACGGCTATAGTCTATGGCGGCGGTGGCGCGATCGGAGGGGCCGCGGCCAGGGCATTTGCCCGCGACGGCGCCCGCGTGTTCCTGGCCGGGCGCACGCCGGACAGGCTGGAAATGGTCGCGGGCCGGATCCGCGCTGAAGGCGGCTTTGCCGAAACGGCGGTGCTGGACGCGCTTGACGAGGAGGCGGTCGAGCGCCATGCCGCCGAAGTGGCAACACAGGCCGGCGGCATCGACATCGCCATGAATGCGGTCGGCATTGCCCATGTGCAGGGCACGCCGTTCGGCGAGCTGTCGCTTGCCGATTTCGAGACGCCGGTCGCGGGCTATGCCAGGAGCAACTTCGTCACCGCAAAAGCCGTCGCGCCGCACATGCGGAGCAAGGGCGTGATCCTGACCCTGTCGACGCCAGGCGCGCGGCTGTCAGGCGCGGGCTTCCTCGGCAACGGCGTCGCCAGTGCCGCGGTCGAAGCGCTGTCGCGCATCCTCGCCGGCGAGCTTGGTCCGCGCGGCATAAGGGTGATCTGCCTCCGGCCCGACGCCATCCCTGAATCTTTGGCCGCGTCGCATGTGCGCAGCGCTTTCGAGGGCTTTGCCGAGCGCGCGGGCATGAGCGTCGACGACATGCTTGCCGCCCGTGCAGCGTCGGGGCCGTTGCTCCGGCGCTTCCCCACCTTGGCGGAGATCGGCGATTTCGCTGCCTTCGTTGCCTCCGACCGCGCTGGCGCAATGACGGGTGCGATCGCCAATCTGAGTTGCGGCACGCTGGTCGACTGACCGCTGCCTTGCCAATTCCCGCGTCCCCTGATCTTCTCAACGGAGAGCGGGGACACGGACGACATGCTTTTCTTTGTCATCGAGGATTTTCGCGGGCGCGACCCGAAGGCGATCTATCGCCGGTTTCGCGACAAGGGGCGGCTCGCGCCGGAGGGTTTCGTCGTTCACCACAGCTGGATCGCGGCCGACATGAGCCGCTGCTTCATGCTGGTGGAAGCCGACGACGTGACGCTGCTCCAGCGCTGGGTCGTCGAATGGGCCGACCTTGTCGGCTTCGAGATCGTGCCGGTGGCGACGAGCAAGGACACCGCCGCGGGGCTTGCCCCGCATCTCTGACGCGGGTGTGGCGGCCGGTCGTATCAATCGACGCTTGCAAAAGACTTCTCGGCTTGTTTTCCTGCCGAAGCGCTGGAGGCACGCATGCGGCGGATTCTCTTCCTTGCAGCTGGAGCACTCGTCGTCGCGTCGCTGACCGCGGCCTCGGCGGCCGAACGGCGCTGCGGCTGGTACGCAAGCCCGACGCCGGGCAATCTCTGGCTCATCGACAAGGACGCCACCTGGACGATCACCTCGCAGGGCGAGGCGGACGGGGCCGATGCCTTCGACGTTGACAAGGCGCCGGACTTCGATCCCAGGCAGTTTGTCGAGACCAATGTGCCGGGGGCTGGCTACGGCTATGGCTGCGCCTGCATGACCGTCGAAACCGACGCCAGACAGCAGCGCATCACCAAGGTGTTTGCCGGCGACATCCTGCCGTTGCGCAAATGCAAGGCCGACAGGTCGCTGCCACCGCCACCGGATTGACCATCGGGTCGGAACGATGCGTTGGCCTGAGTTGCGGCCGCCCGGAACGGCCATTTTTGATCGTGCATAAGAGGGGACGGATATGGCATTGACCGGCGCGAGCCACAACTATCAGCGCGTACGGCGGGAGGGCGAAAGCGCGAGGGTCGAGTTCGTCGAACTGTTCTTCGATCTTGTCTTCGTCTTTGCGGTGACGCAGCTGTCGCATTTCCTGCTCAAGGACCTGTCGCTTGAAGGCACGCTCGAAGCGGTACTGATGCTCGTCGCCGTGTGGTGGGTGTGGAATTACACCGCCTGGGTGACCAACTGGCTCGACCCCAACCGCCGGCCGGTGCGTGGCATGATGTTCGCGCTGATGCTCGGCGGGCTGATGCTGTCGACGTCGATCCCCGAGGCATTCGAGGCGCGCGGGCTGCAGTTCGCTGCCGCCTATGTGTTCATGCAACTGGGCCGCACCCTGTTCATGACGTGGGCGCTCAGGCGTCACAATCCTGCAAATCATACAAATTTCGTACGGATCGCCATCTGGGTCCGCCTGGCGAGCGTGTTCTGGATCGCCGGTGGCATTGCCAGTCCCGAGAACCGTTTTGCGATCTGGGCCGTGGCGCTGGCGATAGAACTCATTTCACCGGCCTGCGGGTTCTGGACGCCGTGGCACGGCGCCTCCACGACCGCCGACTGGGACGTCGATCCCGACCACATGGCTGAGCGCAACGGGCTGTTCATCATCATCGCACTGGGCGAATCGATCCTCGTCTCGGGCGCAACCTTTGCCGAACTCGAATGGACATGGGTCAATTTCGCGGCCTTCCTGACGACCTTCTTCGCCTCGGTGGCGATGTGGCTGATCTACTTCAATGTCGGCCAGGAGGCGGCACATCACCGCATTTCGTCGGCCACGGACAAGGGGCGGATCGCCCGTGTCGCCTACACCTATATCCCCGTGCTGCTTGTGGCCGGCATCATCGTGGTGGCCGTGTCGGACGAGCTGATCCTCGCCCATCCGCTCGGTCATGCGGAGGCTGCCGTGATCTGGACCTCCATCGGCGGCTCGGCGCTTTATCTGGTCGGCAATCTGCTGTTCAAGCGCTATGTCGTCGGCCGCGCGCCGCTGTCGCACATCATCGGCCTGGCGATCCTTGCCGCGATGGTGCCTTTCGCCAGCCACATGTCGCCGCTGCTGATCGGCGCGGCCACGACCGTGGTCATGGTGCTGGTGACGGTGCTCGAACTCAGGGGGCAGCCGGTGCGGCATGCGAAGGCTTGACCGGCGCCCGGCCATGGCGTTCGATCTGCCCTGAACAGTCGGAAGGCGCACCATGATCCTCATCGGCCAGTATGACAGCCCATTCGTCCGCCGCGTCGGCGTAGCACTCCGGCTTTATGGCATTGCCTTCACGCACGAGCCTTGGTCGGCGTTTGGTGACGCCGACAAGATCCGCGCCTACAACCCGCTCACGCGGGTGCCGACGCTGGTTCTCGACAATGGCGAGGTGCTGATCGAGAGCCACGCCATCCTCGACTATCTCGACAGCCTGGCGCCAGGCGGGCTGGCGATGTTCCCGATTGCTGAGCCGGCGCGCCATCAGGCACTGAAGGTCTCGGCGCTGGCGATGGGGCTGGGCGACAAGGCTGTCAGCCTGTTCTACGAGCGGCGGCTGCACAAGGAGGTATCGACCGTCTGGGTGGAGCGCTGCCGCACGCAGATCACGGACGTACTGGCAGTGCTCGAAGCCGATCGCGCGGGACGGGACAGTGACTACTGGTTCGGCGACCGCATCGGCCATGCCGATATCGGGGTGGCATGCGTGCTGCGCTTCATCAACGATGCGCATCAGGGGCTGCTGAACATGGCTGATTTCCCCGCGCTCGCTGCCGACGCCGCACGGCTGGAGACGATGCCGGTGTTCCAGGAGATCAGCCAGGAGTTCATCCCGCCGGCTTGACTACCTGCAGCGCTGTTTTTCGATCGCGGCGAAGCGTTCGAGGAACGTGTCCTGCACGCGTTTTGCCGGCTGCGGTGCAAGGTCGAGCCCGTCGATGGTGATGCCGCGCGGTCGGCCGAAGAACTCGGTCGCCTCGTTCACCGCAAAGCCTGCAAGCCCGGTTGCCTCGAAATAGGCAGCTATCTGGTCGGCGCGCTTGATGTCCTTCTTCAGGCCCACACCGATCTCGGCCGGCAGGCCGAAGCGCAGGTGGATGGCGTGCTGCAGCCGCTCCTCGCAAGCCTTGTAGCCGCCGCCGACCACCGACTTGAACGGCGAGATCATGTCGCCGATGACATATTCAGGCGCGTCGTGCAGCAGAGCGGCGAGTTGCGCATCCGGCGAGGCGGCCGGCACGATTCTGCGGAAGATCTCTTCGACAATCAGCGAATGCTGCGCCACCGAAAAGGCGTGGTCGCCCGAGGTCTGGCCGTTCCAGCGGGCGACGCGGGCGAGGCCATGGGCGATGTCCGATATCTCGACGTCGAGCGGCGAGGGGTCGAGCAGGTCGAGCCGGCGGCCCGACAGCATGCGTTGCCAGGCACGCGGCGGGGCGCCGGGACGATCGGCCATCAGGCGTCTTCCGCGCCGGCGGCTTCCGGATAGGTGAAGCCAGCCCAGCCAGGGATTGCGGGGGTGATGGCAACGTCGCCGGCGGTGATTTCGGCGCCTGCGTCGAGCGCGGCCTTCACCCGGTCGATGCGGGCGATGGCGATGCCCGTCGTTCCCGAAACCGAGCCGAGGGTGCCGACCAACTTGCCGCCCGAGACAAGGTCGGTACCGGGCGCGGGGAGGTCGGAAGCAGCCGAGACCAGAAGCACGCGCCGCCGGGCGGTGCCGCGATGCTGCATGCGCGATACGACTTCCTGGCCGATGAAACAGCCTTTTTTGAAGCCGACGCCTCCCATCAGGTCGAGCAGCACGTCGTGCGGAAAGGCATCGCTGAGCGCGTAGTCGGGGCCGCTCTCGGCGACACCGTTGGCGATGCGGAAGGCGTGCCAATCGGCTTCGCTGGCATCGGCGACGGGTGCTGCGCCATAGTGACGGAAGACGGGGGACAGGAAGCGGCTGTCGCGGACAGTTGAATCAGATTGCGAGGCAGCTGAATCATCTTGCCATGAGACAGCGATATCAGGTTGATCCTGCTTCGATATTTCGGCTTTCGCGCGCAGTCTGTAGAGCGTCAGGCGGCGGACGAAATCGTCGGCGATGTCGGCGCGGCATTCGAGTCGGAGCGCGTTTTCGCCGCTGCGCGACACCAGGAAATCGAACATGATCTTGCCCTGCGGGGCGAGCAGCGCGCCTGGCCTGGCTTCACGGTCACGCAGTGCATCCAGATCGAGCGTCAGGATGTTCTGCAGGAAATGCTCGGCATCGGGGCCGGAAACATCGATGATGGCGCGGTCTGCGAGAGTGGCTGTCGGCATGGACCTGATCTTGCATTTCTGAGAGCCATTACGTAAGCCGCAGGCAATTCCCAGACAAGGGCACGCGCGACATGGCTACCACCTTCGATCTCATCCTCAAGGGCGGCACGGTCGTCAACCATGACGGCATCGGCGTCCGCGACGTCGGCGTCACCAATGGCCGGATCGCCGCCATCGGCAATCTGGGCAGCGCATCGGCCGGCGAGACCATCGATTGCCTCGGCCTGCACATCCTGCCCGGCGTGGTCGACAGCCAGGTGCATTTCCGCGAGCCGGGACTGGAGCACAAGGAAGATCTGGAGAGCGGTTCGCGCGCGGCGGTGCTGGGCGGTGTCACCGCCGTCTTCGAGATGCCCAACACCAATCCGCTGACGACGAGCGAGGCAGCTCTTGCCGACAAGGTCAGCCGCGCGACGGCGCGCATGCATTGCGACTTCGCCTTCTGGGTCGGTGGCACGCGCGAGAACGCGAAAGACGTTGCGGAACTGGAACGCCTGCCGGGCGTTGCCGGCATCAAGGTATTCATGGGGTCGTCCACCGGCGATCTTCTGGTCGAGGACGACGAGGGCGTGGCCTCCATCCTGCGCAACACCCGCCGTCGCGCCGCCTTCCATTCCGAGGACGAGTTCCGCCTGCGCGAGCGCCAGGGCCTGCGCATCGAGAACGACCCGTCTTCGCACCCGATCTGGCGCGACGAGATCGCCGCGCTCCAGTGCACCGAGCGTCTGGTGCGGATCGCACGGCAGGAGCGCGCGCGCATCCACGTGCTGCATATCTCGACGGCCGAGGAGATCGCCTTCCTTGAACACCACAAGGATGTTGCCACCTGCGAGGCGACGCCGCACCACCTGACGATGAGCGCGGACGATTATGCCCGCCTCGGCACGCTGCTGCAGATGAACCCGCCGGTGCGCGCCGCCCGCCACCGCGACGGCATCTGGCACGGCATCGGCCAGGGCGTCGTCGACGTGCTCGGCTCCGACCACGCGCCGCACACGCTTGCCGAAAAGGCAAAACCTTATCCGGCCTCGCCCTCGGGCATGACAGGCGTGCAGACGCTGGTGCCGATCATGCTCGACCATGTGAACGCCGGCCGGCTGACGCTGGAGCGCTTCGTCGATCTCGCCAGCCACGGTCCCAACCGCATCTTCGGCATGGCGCGCAAGGGCCGCATCGCCGCCGGCTACGACGCCGACTTCACCGTCGTCGACATGAAGCGCAAGGAAACCATCACCAACGCCCAGGCCGGTTCGAAGGCCGGCTGGACGCCCTATGACGGCAAGCAGGTCACCGGCTGGCCGGTCGGCACCATCGTCCGCGGCACCCGCGTGATGTGGCAGGGCGAGATCACCACGCCGTCGCAGGGCAGGGCGGTGGAGTTTTCGGAAGCGGTGGTGCGGTAGGTTCTTCTCCCCCTTGTGCGATAACCCGGGGGCCGGGTGAGGGAGGTCGCAGTACGCTGCGACCACACCGACGCGATGTGTCGACCCGTGGGCTAGGTCCGCTTTTCTTGACCGGTTCTGACGCCGCCACCGTCACGGCATGGATTCCCGACACTCTCCGCTCGTTCCTCGCTCACGAGGTCGGGAACGACGGGTGGCAGGGATGTGGCCGCCAATTTTCAGCCTTGGTGATTTGCATATGCGCAAAGACGTTGGCGATGACCTACACAAAAAACGTTCTCGATTGGCCAACCGGTAGATGAAGCCGTCATTCCCGACCTCGTGAGCGAGGAACGAGCGGAGAGTGTCGGGAATCCATGCCGTGACGGTAAGACCAACTGGGGCGGCACGCATGGTTTAGCGCCTAGAGCCGGCGACTGCTGATCAGGGCGTGCCTACGCGCACCAACTGAGGCTCGAGGCGCTGCCCCTCATCCGGCCTTTCGGGCCACCTTCTCCCCGTAAACGGGGCGAAGGGAAAAAGAATCAATCTCCCGCCACGAAGAACGCCCAGCGGCCGTCCGGCGTGATGCCGAGACGGTAGAAGACATATGTGCCGTACTGCTTCATGTCCTCGTAATCGCCGGCGGTCACGATCTTGAACAGCTCGACCTTCTGACGCGCGTCGAGCTTTTCGAGCGGGATGCCGAAGAAATAGGGCCAGACATAAAGGTCCTCGTCGGTGCCTTCGCCGAGATGCACGTAGCCGGCGTTTAGCACCTCTTCCATGATGGCCAGCAGTTCCTGGCCTTCGCCGTCGCCGGACAGGCCCTTGATGAAGGCGATCGGGTCGCCCTCGATCTCGCCGAACGACAGTTGCGGCATGGATTCGCCCTGGCCGATCAGCGGCCGGAGCTTTTCGATGTCGCCGGTCTTGGCCGCCTCGACAAGCAGGTTGCGCATGCGCGCGACGGGCTCTGGCAGGCGGCTGAGGTCGTAGACGATCTCGGGCAGCGGGCCATCGGGATCGAGATGCGGCGCGGCGGGCCCCGTGGCGTCGGGCGCGTCCGGCTCGGCGTCCTGCGGCTCGGCCGGTTGATCTTCGGGCGCTTCTTCGCTTCCGCCAGGCGCGCTGGCCGCCGGAGGCGCCTGGATCGGGTCGGGCATCGGCACCGAATTTTCAGGCCCAGTGCCCTCATCTGTTGCAGGCGGGGTGACGGGCGCTGGGATCTCTTCGCGCTTGATCTCGCTCAGTGCAAGAGCGCTGGTGGCAGTCAGCGAAAAGGCAAACGAAGCGGCAAGGCCGAGAGCCGCGATGCGCAACGCGCCGCGGGCCGTAATTTCAGTCTTTGGCCGCATCAGAACTACGCTCCGGTCTTCCCAGGCGCCGTGCATCCGATCCGGATGCGCGATTGGCGCCCTAAACTGCAAAACCTGCGCATCGTGCTCGCCGAAACGCGATTCGGGTCGCAGGCCGATGCCAGTGATGTGCCGGCATGATGCCGAAACCGCGTCGGCTAGTCAAAGAACCGGGATAGCGCTCAATGCCGCAGGCGCAGCGGCTCGAACTCGCCGGCTTCGACCTTGGCGCGCATGCGGTCGAGCATGGCCAGCGCCGCGCGCTCGCCATTGGCGGCCACGATCTCGGCGAACGCGGTGGCAAGGGCGGCTTCGGCGATGATCTCGGGCTCGATGCCGGCGGAAAGGCCTTCCGCCCATGCCTCGTTGTGGCTCTCGACGGCGGTCAGGCGCTTTTCTTCCCGGACCAGGGCGTCGATATCGCTTACGCTTTGTTCCATTTCGGTCTTTCACCCTGCCAAGCGATCCGGTGATTCGGATCAACTTGAGCTATCCCTTTAATGTCCCGTTAAGACACCTAACACAATCGCCCGTCCGTGTACGGCAGGCAATGCCGGGAAAGTAAATAGCCTGTTAATTACCGTAGCGGGAGGCGATGTCGCGGCTGAGCGCTTCGCCTTCCTTCATGTAGCGCCCGATGGCTTCGGTCGCTGACGGCGTGCAGGCGGTGTAGGTGCCGTCGAACGAACGGTAGCCGCGGTTGAAGGACGCGATGAAACGGGCGCGGCGTTCGGGCGAGGGGTTCTCGGCCTGCAGCAGCTTTTCCATCTCGCCGCGCCATTGTGTGCCCTTCTCGCCGCAGAGGTTGCGCAGGAAATGCAGCGAGCCCAGAACCTCGGCGAGCCTGAGAAGGCCCGGTTCGAACGGCGCTTCGACGGCCCGCGCTGGCGCCGCAAGCACGGCGCTTGCGGCAAGCATCATAGCCATGATGTAGGTCGAAGCGCGCATCATAAGCTTTTGTGGCGAAACAATTTGTCGCCGGCAAGGCCACAGTCGCGGCTATCCAACGCTATGCGGGCAAGGCGACCTGTCCGCCGAGCAGTTCGAGCACGATCTCCAGCGTCGAATCGGTGAGCGGCAGGCGCTCGATCTCGGCGAGGGAGAAGAAAGCGGCTTCGTCGGCGTCATCGGCCGCTACCGGGTCGCTGCGCACATGGCGCGCGCCAAAGACGGTGAGCAGGTAGACCGAGGCACCTTCGGCGCGGCTGTCGATGAGGATCTCGCGCAAGGGAACAAGCGTGCCGACCTCGATCCCGGTCTCTTCCATCAGTTCGCGGCGGGCGGCATCTTCGAGCGTTTCGCCGCTTTCGACACGCCCACCGGGAAACGCATAGAGGCCCTTCGACGGCGCGCGCCCGCGCCGCACCAGCATGATCGAGCGGTCGCGCAGTACGGCGACGGAGACGGCGGGGACTATTTTCGCGTCGATCATCAACTCTCGCTTGGGTAACGCGTTCCACTGTGGAACAGCCGGCCGCGACTGCTTCGCCGCAGGGCGGCATGCGTGCTATAGCGGCGGAGATTTCTTGCAAAGAAAGACTTCAGTGTATTCACCGAGGATACCGTGCCGCTTATCGGCAAAGCGATAGACCCGAGTGTCGAAATTGGCATCCGCGACTAGCTTGTGAACATCATAGCCGTAGTCAACCGTAACAAGGGAGCCACCCTTCGGGTCAACCGGGTTGCCGTGATATTCGGGTTCTTTCAGGTGCTCAAATGAACCATCCGGCTTCAGTTTTGCTCGATACTCCATAGCCGCTACTTGGGCTTTTCTCACTGGCCAAGTGCACAGCATGCTACCGCCTGGCTTCAGTGTACGGAAAACTTCCCTGAGGGCTGGAACAGGTTCCGGAATATGTTCAAACACATCGAGCGAGATGAAGAGATCGAACTGGTTGTCGGAGAAAGTCTGTTTCTGGAGGTCTTCGTTGCGGAATCCTTTGTATACCTCGCCCAAGGGGACGCCGGGATAGAATTGGGTTCGGACAAGGTTCTTTGCCTCACGATGCAGCTTGATTGAAATTCCACGCTCTATCGGCGAACACTCATGGATCGCCATGCTCCGCCATTCCGGAAAACTCTCTTCGAGAACGAGTGCAAGCGCGCGCTCTCTCGGGACAGATCCGTTAGGGCATGACTGGCATAGGAGGGTGCCGCGCAACCAGTTGCCCGTCGCTCGGAACGTCGAATTGCGTGAGCAGATCGGACAAAAGCCATCGTACTCGAGTAGGAAAGGCCGGGGTGCCAGCGGAGTTGCCTGGCTCTTTGCCCGGCGCCATTTCCGTAGAAGGCTCGAAAGTTGGCTCATGTTCTGGAAATGCTCTGATGATGGGGCATGCCAGCAGCTACTACCATAAGGCAGGAGCTGTCTATCCGCCGAAGGCCATGGAACTGCCTTGATGCCCGAGCTGCGCGAGTATCGCTGATTGTCGTTTTCGACGCGCCGGAACAGACATAAAGGCCCATTGTGGAGCAGCCGGCCATATCCGCATTAGCGGTTGCGGCGGGTGCGATCCATCGCCACTTTCAGACGATGAAGCGAGACATGAGCCGATGTGCGGACGAATAGCGGTGATAGCCTCGCCGGAGGAGACGGCGGCCTTTGTCGGCATAGGCGAGCTCGAGAGCTTTCCCCCGCGCTATAATGTGGCGCCGACACAGCCGATCCTGGTGGTGATGGCCGGGCCGCAGCGTCCGCCGGGCTCGAACCTGCCCGACCGCATGGCGATGCTGACGCGGTGGGGGCTGATTCCGGCCTGGACGAAGAATCCGGCCGACATGCCGCTGCTGTTCAACGCGCGCTCCGAATCGGCAATCGAAAAGGCCTCGTTCAAGACCGCGATGCGCCACCGGCGGGCGCTGATCCCGGTCTCGGGTTTCTACGAGTGGAAAAAGCTGCCGGGCAACCGGCGCCAGCCTTACTGGCTGAGGCCGCGCAAGGGTGGACTGGTGGCACTTGCCGGTTTGATGGAAACCTGGAGCGAGCCGGGCGGCTCGGAGATCGACACGGCGGCGATCCTGACCACCGGCGCCAGCGCCGACATCCTGCACATCCACGACCGCATGCCGGTGGTGATCCAGCCGGAGGATTTTGCCCGCTGGCTCGACTGCCGTACGCAGGAGCCGCGCGACGTGGCCGAACTGATGCGGCCGGCGCAGCCCGACTTCTTCGAGCAGATCCCGGTGTCGGAGATGGTCAACAAGGTGGCCAACGTCGGCCCCGAGATCCAGGATCGGGTCGAGCCTTTGCCGGAGGCAGCACCTGAACGGGCCGCGAAGCCAAAAGTGGAAAAGCGTAAGTCCAGCGATGACGGCCAGATGAAACTGTTCTGACCAGACGCTAGAAGAGCGGCGTGTCCACGCCAGTCCTGTCCGCCGCCCTTTCCGGTTTCCTGCTCGGTGCGTCGCTGATCATTGCGATCGGTGCGCAGAATGCGTTCATCCTGCGGCAGGGGCTGCTGCGCCAGCACGTCTTCATTCTGAGTTTGATCTGCGCGGCCTCGGATGCCTTGCTGATCGCCGCCGGCGTCGCCGGGCTCGGCACGCTGATCGCCCAGTCGCCGCGGCTGATCATGGCCGTGACGGTGGGCGGAGCGCTGTTCCTGTTTACTTATGCGGCGATCGCCTTCCGACGTGCGATGAAGCCCGAGGTGCTCAAGGCGGCCAAAAGCGGCGAGGCCAGGCTGTGGCCGGCGATTGCCGCTTGTCTCGCTTTCACCTTCCTCAACCCGCATGTCTATCTCGACACGGTGGTTCTGCTCGGCGGCCTGTCGGCCGCCTATGAAGGTCAGGCACGCCTTGCCTATGGGCTGGGCGCTGCAACGGCATCGTTCGTGTGGTTCTTCGGGCTCGGCTATGGCGCCCGGCTGCTCGAGCCGGTCTTTGCCCGGCCTGCCGCGTGGCGCGTGCTCGATCTCCTGATCGGCCTGGTGATGGCCGCGATCGGCTTGAGCCTGCTAAGCCGCCTTGCTTAGCTTGGGAGACTGCTTGTCTTTCTTGGGCGCGCAGATCAGCGCGGCAAGAATTGCTGCGGGGCCGATGGCCCGGTAGTGCTTGGTGAGTTCTGCGTACTGGCTACGCGCTCGGTCCTGTTCGGATTGTTTTCGTTTCATTGGTCTCTTCCCTTACGTCAACTGTGTTGAGAGCGGCTGCAAATGCTCACTGATTGGGTCGAATTCGTGGCATGCGGCGCCTTTTATCCGGGCAATGTTTCATTACAGTGCCGGGATATTTAATAAATTGTTTCAGTACTGCTTCTGTTCCGGTTTGCGCGGTAAAGTTTCATGACGCAGCGTCTTGACGGCAACAGGCCGGCGAGGCGATAAAGCTGGTGATGAAAACGTCTTTCGCCATTTTCGGCATTTGCATTATTGGCTAGCGTTCGCGCTGGTCAGGACGTTTTCGCCTCATCTTCACACGAGACAGGTCAAACGCCCGGGCCAGCAGGCCAGGGGAGTTCTATGTCTGATTCAACGATGAAGTCCGGTGCGTTTCGGGGCCTTCGGCTTACCAACACGCTGACGCGCACGAAGGAGGACTTCGTGCCGGTCGATCCGCAAAACGTGCGGATGTATGTCTGCGGGCCGACCGTTTACGACTTCGCCCATATCGGCAATGCCCGCCCGGCGATCGTCTTCGACGTGCTGTTTCGGCTGCTGCGCCACGTCTATGGCGCGGATGCCGTCACCTATGTGCGCAACCTCACCGACCTCGACGACAAGATCAACGCGCGCGCCCTGCGCGACTTCCCCGATCTGCCGCTTAACGAGGCGATCAGGCGCGTCACCGAAAAGACCGCCAACCAGTACCAGGCCGACGTCAAGGCGCTGGGCTGCCTCGAGCCGACAGTCGAGCCGCGGGCGACGGAGTTCGTGCAGCCGCGCGCCGACGGCCGCGCCGACATGATCACCTTGATTCTCAGTCTCATCGAACGCGGCCATGCCTATGAAGCACAAGGTGAAGTGCTGTTCGATACCGGCTCGATGGAAGACTACGGCCAACTGTCGAAGCGCAATCTCGACGAGCAGCAGGCCGGCGCCCGCGTCGAGGTCGAGGCGCACAAGAAGAGCCCTGGCGACTTCGTCTTGTGGAAGGCGTCTTCGGCCGAGGAGCCGGGCTGGTACAGCCCCTGGGGCCGAGGCCGTCCGGGCTGGCACATCGAGTGCTCGGCGATGGCGTCGGCCTATCTCGGCGAGGTCTTCGATATCCATGGCGGCGGGCTCGACCTGATCTTCCCGCACCATGAAAACGAGATCGCCCAGTCGCGCTGCGCCCACGGCACCGAGGTGATGGCTAACTATTGGATGCACAACGGCTTCCTGCAGGTCGAGGGCCAGAAGATGTCCAAGAGTCTGGGCAACTTCTTCACGATCCAGGAATTGCTGGCGACGGAGAATTTCGGTGGCCGCAAATGGCCGGGCGAGGTGCTCAGGCTGGCGATGCTGATGACGCACTACCGCGAGCCGATCGACTTCTCAGTGCGCAAGCTGGAAGAGGCGGAAAACACGCTGCGCAAGTGGAAGCGTGCGGCGGACGGCGCCGGCGAGGCTGAGGCCGAGGTTCCCGCTGGGCTGGTTGCCGCGCTGAGCGACGACCTGGCGACGTCGAGTGTCTTTCAGGGCATGTCGCAGCTGGCCGGCGAAGCGGCTGGGAACGTCGACGCGGCAGCCAGCCTGAAGGCCGCGCTGCTGTTCCTGGGATTCGGGCTCGACGCGGCCGAGGTCGACGAAAGCGAGGTTGCGAAATTCATCGCCGAACGTCTGGCCTTCATCGCCGCCAGGAACTGGGCCGAGGCCGACCGCATCCGCGACGAGCTTTTGGCCCAGGGCGTGCAGCTCAAGGACGGCAAGGATCCGTTGAGTGGTGAGCGTGTGACGACGTGGGAAGTGAAGCGGTGATGTCTACGCTGCACGGCGTGGAAGAGATGGGGCTTCATACCCCCCTCTGCCCTGCCGGGCATCTCCCCCTCAAGGGGGGAGATCAGCAGCTTTTGCGCCTCACATCTTCCTGCAGACGTTCAATGCTTGGTGCTGCGCTTGCGGTTGGGCGACGCGTTGATGACGGCGTGATCTCCCCCCTTGAGGGGGGAGATGCCCGGCAGGGCAGAGGGGGGCGGTTGCTGATGACCCACTACCCAGTTCCTCAGGCCAATCGTCGGAACGCGCGCAAGATGCGCAAGCAAATGACGGATGCCGAACTGAAGCTCTGGAACGAGCTTAGGGCGCATCGACTGATGGGATTGGGTTTTCGGAGGCAATTGCCAATTGCTGGCTACATCGTCGACTTTGCCTGCCCAACACACAACTTGATTGTCGAGATCGATGGTTCGCAACACGGCTCGGCCGATGTTGCGGAAGCGGATGCTCTGCGTACTGCCAAGTTGCAAGGTCTCGGCTGGACCATGCTCCGGTTCTGGAACGACGACGTGCTTCGCGATATCGACAATGTCTGCCACCATATCGTGATCTCGGCCGGCCAGGGCGGAACGGCCGGCGGCATGAAGGAGGAGTTCGTGCAATGATCGACCACACGGGCATTTCGGTAACGGATTTCGACACGGCAAAGGCCTTCTACGACAAGGCGTTCGCGCCGCTCGGCGCTTCCCTGCTGATGATGGTGCCGGGCGAACACACCGGCGGCGTCAAGGTCGGCGGCTATGGGCGTGAGCGGCCGGTGTTCTGGCTGCACGAGGCGCCAGCCGGGCCGGGACGGCACTATGCCTTCACCGCCCGCAGCCGGGCCGAGGTCGACGCTTTCTATGCTGCGGCGGTCGCCGCCGGTGGCCGCGACAATGGCGGACCGGGCCCGCGGCCGCATTACCACCCCGACTATTACGCTGCCTTCGTCTTCGATCCCGATGGCAACAACATCGAGGCGGTGTGCCATGCCCCGGCCTGAGGGAATGTTGCCATGAGCCTCGACAACCGGCCTGTCTATTCCGGCGGCTGCCAGTGCGGTGCCGTGCGCTTTCGCATTGAGGGCGCTCTCGGCGACGCCTCGGTCTGCCATTGCCGCATGTGCCAGAAGGCGTTCGGCAATTTCTACGCGCCTCTGGTGTCGGTGCGGCAGGCAAAACTTACCTGGACGCGCGGCGAGCCGAAGAAATTCCGCTCCTCGAACTTTGCCTATCGCGGCTTCTGCGGCGAGTGTGGCACGCCGTTGAGCTACGAGGCGCCGGATGGCGTGGCCCTGGCGATCGCCGCCTTCGACGAACCGGCCGAGATCGCGCCGATTGTGCAGTGGGGCCTCGAGGGCAAGCTGCCCTATGTCGACCATGTCCATGAATTGCCGGGCTATTCGACCGAGGACGACCCTGATGCGGCCGACTTCGTCAATGACATCGTCTCCTACCAGCATCCCGACCATGACACCGGCAGCTGGCCGCCGGAGGGGCGCACATGAACGCTGCGACGACGGGGGGCTGCCAGTGCGGGGCCGTGCGCTATCGTATCGCCCAGGCGCTGGAGAATGCGCATATCTGCCATTGCCGCATGTGCCAGAAGGCTTCCGGCAACTATTTCCTGCCGCTGGCCCGCACTGCCAAGGCCAAGTTTGCCGTCACGCGCGGCGAGGTCGGCTGGTTCCAGTCGTCAGACATCGTGCGCCGCGGCTTCTGCCGCGATTGCGGGACGCCGCTGCTATTCGACGTTGTCGACCGCGATACGATCAACGTGATGCTCGGCTCGCTCGACGAGCCGGCGTCGGTCAAGCCGGAATTCCAGTGCGGACCCGCGGCCAAGATGCCCTGGTTCGGCGACCTGGACACGGTCGAGCCGTCGGCGGACGAGACGTCCTGGTACGCCGCGATCGCGCCATCGAACCACCAGCACCCCGACCACGACACTGAACAATGGCCACCGGAGAATAGGTCATGACCGAGACTGTTAGATCAGGCGGCTGCCAGTGCGGCGCCGTGCGTTTTCGCATCCGCGGCGCGCTGGGGCGCACCTCGATCTGCCATTGCCGCATGTGCCAGAAGCAGTTCGGCTCTTTCTTCGGCGCTTTCGTTGCGGTTCCGGTTGATGGCATCGAGTGGATCCGCGAGGAACCGAGCTATTTCCAGTCGTCGGTCAACATCGCCCGGGGTTTCTGCCAACGCTGCGGCACGCCGATGACCTATCGCCAGCCGGGCGAACTCGAGATCGCCATCGGCACGTTCGACGATCGTTCCGATCTCGCGCCAACTGTCCAGATCAACCATGGCGCGCGCCTGCCGTGGGTCGAGGCGATCTTCGCCGCGCCGCCACATGACAATCCCGACTATTACCGGCGGCAGGAGCAGATCATCTCCTTCCAGCACCCGGACGAGGAAACGGCCAACTGGCCGGAGCATGGGCTGAAACTATGAGCGACGAACTGCGCGGCCTCTATCCCGAGATCGAGCCCTTCGACAGCGGCATGCTGGATGTCGGCGACGGCCACCAGATCTACTGGGAACGCTCCGGCACCAGGGGCGCCAAGCCGGTGGTGTTCCTGCACGGCGGCCCGGGCGGGGCGACCTCGCCGAAGCATCGCCGGCTGTTCGACCCAAAACTCTACGACATCATGCTGTTCGACCAGCGCGGCTGCGGCAAGTCCGTGCCCAACGCCTCCCTTGAAGCCAACACGACCTGGCACCTTGTCGCCGACATCGAGCGGCTGCGAGAGATGGCCGGTTTCGACAAATGGCAGGTGTTCGGCGGTTCCTGGGGCTCGACGCTGGCACTCGCCTATGCCGAAACCCACCCCGACCGCGTCAGTGAGCTCGTGGTGCGCGGCATCTACACGCTGACCCGCGCCGAGCTCGAATGGTACTACCAGTTCGGCGTCTCCGAGATGTTTCCCGACAAGTGGGAGCGCTTCGTTGCCCCGATTCCGGAGGCCGAGCGCGGCGACATGATGGGTGCCTATCGCAAGCGCCTCGTCGGCGACGACTACAAGGCCAAGGTGGAGGCAGCCCTTGCCTGGAGCCTGTGGGAAGGCGAGACGATCACGCTGCTGCCCGACCCCGAAACCAGCGGCAAGTTTGGCGAGGACGATTTCGCTGTGGCCTTCGCCCGCATCGAGAACCATTATTTCGTCCATGCCGGCTGGATGGACGAAGGACAACTGATCCGCGACGCCCACAAGCTGCGCGACATCCCCGGCGTCATCGTCCATGGGCGCTACGACATGCCGTGCCCGGCGAAATATGCCTGGGCGCTGCACAAGGCCTGGCCGCAGGCCGAATTTCACCTCATCGAAGGCGCCGGACATGCCTTTTCGGAACCGGGCATATTGAACCAGTTGGTCCGGGCGACCGACAGGTTCGCAGGGAAATGACAATGGCACGCGAACGCATCTATCTCTTCGACACGACGCTGCGCGACGGCCAGCAGACGCCGGGCATCGACTTCTCCGTCGAGGACAAGATTGCGATCGCCGCCATGCTCGACGAGTTCGGGCTCGACTATGTCGAAGGCGGCTATCCCGGTGCCAATCCGACCGACACGGCGTTCTTTGCCGAAAAGCGGACGCGGCGGGCGAAATTCGTCGCCTTCGGCATGACCAAGCGGGCGGGGGTGTCGACGTCCAACGACCCAGGCCTCGCCACGCTGCTGCAGGCCAGGTCGGACGGCATCTGCTACGTCGCCAAGAGCTGGGATTACCACGTCCGCGTCGCGCTCGGGGTCACCAACGAGGAGAACCTCGAATCGATCCGCGCCTCGGTCGAGGCGGCGCGCGACGCCGGCAAGGAGCCGATGGTCGACTGCGAGCACTTCTTCGACGGCTTCAAGGCCAATCCCGACTACGCGCTGGCCTGCGCCCGTACCGCCTATGATGCCGGCGCGCGCTGGGTGGTGCTGTGCGACACCAATGGCGGCACCCAGCCGTCGGAGGTGCGCGAGATCGTGGCCAAGGTCATCGCATCCGGCATTCCCGGCGCCAATCTTGGCATCCATGCCCATGACGACACCGGCCAGGCGGTGGCCAATTCGCTGGCCGCCATCGAGGCCGGCGTGCGCCAGGTGCAAGGCACCATCAACGGCATCGGCGAGCGCTGCGGCAACGCCAACCTGATCACCATCATCCCGACGCTGGCGCTGAAGCCGCATTTCGCCGGGCGTTTCGAGACAGGCGTTTCGGAAGAGGCGTTGGCCGGCATCTCGCGGCTTTCGCGCGCATTCGACGAATTGCTCAACCGCGCGCCTGAGGCGCAGTCGCCCTATGTCGGCGCCTCCGCCTTTGCGACCAAGGCCGGTATCCACGCCTCGGCGATCGCCAAGGAGCCCAAGACCTACGAACACGTGCCGCCGGAAGCCGTCGGCAACCGGCGCAAGGTGATGGTGTCGGACCAGGGCGGCAAGGCCAACTTCGTCGCCGAGCTGAAGCGCCGCGGCATCGACGTGCCCAGGGACGACGGACGGCTGGACGCGCTGATTTCGGTGGTCAAGGAACGCGAGGCCGAGGGTTATGCCTATGAGGGCGCCGACGCCAGCTTCGAGCTCCTGGCGCGCAGCATGCTGCACACGGTGCCGGATTTCTTCCGCGTGACCTCGTTCCGCTGTCTGGTCGAACGGCGTTTCGACGCCAATGGCAACCTCAAGACCGTGTCGGAAGCGGTGGTGAAGGTGATGGTCGATGGCGAGGAGAAGATGTCGGTGGCCGAAGGCGACGGCCCCGTCAACGCGCTCGACATCGCCCTGCGCAAGGACCTCGGCAAGTTCCAGCACGAGATCGGCGACCTGGAGCTGGCGGACTACAAGGTGCGTATCCTCAATGGCGGCACCGAGGCGATAACCCGCGTTCTGATCGAGTCGCATGACAGCACCGGCGCGCGCTGGTGGACCGTCGGGGTGTCGACCAACATCATCGACGCTTCGTTCCAGGCGCTGATGGATTCGATCATCTACAAGCTGATGAAAAACCGCGACATGGCGGGGCTGGTGGCAGCGGAGTAGGGGTTGCTTGCTATGATTGGGCCAGCCAAGGCGACTGGCCCGATCGATTGATCCATCAACGAAAAGCGGATGGACCATCAGAATTTTGAAATGGCATGGCCGGGCAGGCGGGCGCATAGGTTCGCGCCATGAGCACGAACACGCCTGCGATTTCTCGCGACGAAGCCACGCGTGGCTTCCTTTTTGCCCTCTCGGCCTATCTGATGTGGGGGGTCTTGCCCTTCTACATGAAGGCTGTGGCGCATATCCCGACGCCCGAGGTGATCGCCCACCGCATCACCTGGTCGATCCCCATCGCAGCCCTCCTGCTGTGGTGGCTGGGTCGCACCTCCGACATCAGGCAGGCGCTGCGCACGCCGCGGACGCTGGCGATGGGCACGCTGACAGCGGCGCTGATCACCATCAACTGGGGCGTCTATGTCTGGGCGATCGGCAACGACCGCGCACTGGAAACCGCGCTCGGCTACTACATCAATCCGCTGTTCAGCATCTTTCTCGGCGCCGTCGTTCTGGGCGAGAGGCTGACGCGGGCGCAGATGCTGGCGATTGCACTCGCCGTGGTTGCCGTGGCCCTGCTGACCTGGGAAACCGGCGGCTTGCCCTGGGTGTCGATCGTGCTGGCGCTTTCCTGGGGCTTCTACGCCTTGTTCAAGAAGACGCTGCCGATCGGCCCGGCCCAGGGCTTCTTCCTCGAAGTGCTCATCCTCGGCCTGCCGGCGCTCGGCTACATCTTCTACCTGCAGTCGACCGGCGTCGGCCATTTCGGCACCACCGGCATGACCGACGTCTGGCTCATGCTGGGCTGTGGTGTCGTCACCGCCGTGCCGCTGATCCTGTTTGCCAACGGCGCCAAGCTGCTGACGATGTCGACCATCGGCATCATGCAGTACATCGCGCCGACGATGATCTTCGTCATCGCCATCTTCATCTTCAAGGAGCCGTTCTCGAGCGAACGTGCCGTTGCCTTCGCGCTGATCTGGGTGGCGCTGGCGATCTATACCTGGTCGATGTTCTCCGAACGGGCGAAGAACGGCTGAGGTTCGGGTGAGGCGGCCTGCCAGCGGCAGGCCGCAGCCTCAGGGATTGATCCCTAAGGTCACATCTTGTCGATGAGCGACTGCACGCCCTCGGTGGGTGTGGAATCGCTGCCGGCCGCTACCAGGATGGCCGAGACCACGGCCTCCGGCTCGTCGATCACCAGCGGCTGGACCAGATGCGAGGTGTGCACGAAGCCCTCGGCCTTCATGTGGTCGAGCAGCGCCAGCATCGGATCCCAGAAGCCTTTGACATTGGCAAAGACGATCGGCTTGCGGTGATGGCCGAGCTGCGCCCAGGTCATGATCTCGACGATCTCCTCGACCGTGCCGATGCCGCCCGGCAGCGCCACGAATGCGTCCGATTTCTCGAACATAAGGTGCTTGCGCTCGTGCATGTTGTCGGTGATGACGGTTTCGTCGAGCCTGGTCAGCGCGGTTTCGGTCGCTTCCTTGTTCATCAGGAAGCGCGGGATGATGCCGGTGACCTTGCCGCCGGCGCGCAGCGCGCCATCGGCGACCGCACCCATGATGCCTTTGGTGCCGCCGCCATAGACCAGCCGCAGGCCGGCCTTGGCGATCGAGTGGCCGAGCAGATGGCCAGCCTTTATGTAGACTTCGTCGCGGCCCGGCGAGGAGCCGCAATAGACGCAAATGGATCGAATCTTGTTCATGGCCTGATTGGGTATTGCGTCTGCTGGCAGGGTCAAGCCCGCACGGGCTTTTTCTTGTCGCTGCCGGCAAAACAAGGTAGACCCGTTGCGCGGCTAGGGGCAGGGAAATATGGCGATTAATCCGTTGAAGATATTCCTATTGGCAGCCGGCGGCTCGGCCGCGGCAGCCACGGTTGCGTATGTGTCGGGCGCGCTCGATCCCTATCTCGCGCCGCCGGCTGCGATAGCCTCGTTGCCGGCGCCGAACTCGACGGCGCCAGCCGCCGACAAGCCCGCCGAACCGGCAAAGCCGTCAGCCGAGGCGGCGGCGCCCGCTGCTCCGGCGGTCGTAGCACCTTCCTTCGATGTCGTGCGTGTCGAGGACAATGGCGCTGTCGTGATCGCCGGCAAGGCTGCGGGTGGTTCCAAGGTCGAGATCGTGACCGGTTCGCAGGTCATCGGCGCGGCTGTGGCCGGCGCCGACGGTGATTTCGCCGTCGTGCTCGACAAGCCGCTGACGCCTGGCGACTACCAGATCGTGCTGCGCGCCACTGCGCCCGATAATGTCGTGGCGACGTCGACGGAGACGGCCGTGGTGTCCGTGCCCTCCGAGCCGGGCGGCCAGGTGCTGGCGCTGGTGGAGGAGCCGGGCAAGCCGGCGGAACTGATCACCGTGCCCAAGCCTGCCGAGGCGCCGGCAAAGCTGCCCACGGCCGAACAGTCCGCCAACGCGCCCGCGACGACGACCGAAGCACAGACCGCGCCGCAACCGGCACCGGCCAAATCGGACGCACCGGCCTCTCAGGCAAAGGTGGTGGTCGAGGCGGTCGAGATCGAGGGCAAGAAGATCTTCATCGCCGGTGCCGCCGATGCCGGCCGCAAGGTGCGCGCCTATGCCAACGAGATTCTCATCGGCGAAACGCAGACCTCGCCGGACGGGCGCTTCCTGATCGAGGCGGAGCGCGAACTGCCCGTGGGCGACTACATCATCCGCGTCGACGCGCTCGAGCCGGATGGCGTCAAGGTGGTGGCACGCGCTGCTGTCCCGTTCCAGCGCGAGCCGGGTGAGTCGATTGCAGCCGTTGCGCCGCAGGAACCGGTCCAGCAGCCGGCATCGGCACAGCAGCCCGAGGCCAAGTCTGACGCGTCGACGCCGTCAACGGCCGAAACGCCGGCCGCGCCAACGGCATCTGAAGCAAAACCCGCCGATGTCGCCGCCGCACCGGCAGCGCCCGAGGCGACCGCTCCCAAGCTGGAGGCGGTCAACGGTGCCGTGATCATCCGGCGCGGCGATTCCCTGTGGCGGATCTCGCGCCGCGTCTACGGCCATGGCGTGCGCTATTCGAACATCTATCTCGCCAATCAGGACCAGATCCGCGATCCCGACCGCATCTGGCCGGGGCAGGTGTTCCGTGTCCCGGAAAAGTCCAAGGAGGGCGAGGCCGCCAACATGGACGCCATGGGCGAGCAGGCGATGCCGACGCCCAAACCATAGGACTTCGGGCACGGCATCTCACCCCATTCGGGTTGCGCGGAATGAATTCATCGTCTATCGTCGATGAACGATGAAATCATTCTCCGCCAGGCAGAACTGCCGCGCACCATCCGTCGAGGATGTGGCGCACAAGCTTGCCGCCCTCTCGCATCCGGCACGGCTTGAAATCCTGCGACGGCTGGGCGGCGGCAGGTCGTGCTGCTGCAAGGAAGTGGTCGAGCATCTCGACCTTGCGCAATCGACGGTTTCGCAACACCTGAAAATCCTCGTCGAGGCGGGACTGGTTCGCTATGCGCCGGAGCGGCAACGCTCGCGCTATCAGATCGACCAGGCGGCCCTGGCCGCCGTTTCCGCATCCGTCTCGGCGCTCGTCGAATCCTGCTGCGCCGGTGAAGGCGCGGACATCTAATCAAGGCAAGAACAGTGGCTAACAAGACCGTCTCCGCCGAACGCGGCTCGACTTTCAGCACGATCAGGAACCTTTGGCCCTATATGTGGCCGGAGGACCGGCCCGATCTCAGGGCGCGTGTCGTCTGGGCGACCGTGTTCCTGGTCGTTGCCAAGCTGACGCTGGTGGCAGGGCCCTATTTCTTCAAATGGGCGACCGATGCGCTGGCCGGCGACCAGCGCTCGCCGTTGCCGCTGCCGGCTTTCCTGGTGGCGCCGGTGATGCTGGTGGTTGCCTACAATGTCGTCCGCATCGTCCAACTCGGCTTCAACCAGCTGCGCGACGCACTGTTTGCCCGCGTCGGGCAATATGCGGTGCGTCAGCTAGCGCATCGCACCTTCGTGCACATGCACCAGCTGTCGCTGCGTTTCCATCTCGAGCGCCGCACCGGCGGGCTGTCGCGCATCATCGAGCGCGGCACCAAAGGCATCGAGACCATCGTCCGTTTCACCATCCTGAATACCGCGCCGACGGTGCTCGAATTCGCGCTGACGGCCGGCATCTTCGGCTTCGCCTATGGTTGGAAATATGTGGCGGTCGTGGCTGCCACCGTCTGGATCTACACCTGGTTCACGGTGCGGGCGAGCGACTGGCGCATCGGCATCCGCCGCGAGATGAACGATTCCGACACCGACGCCAACACCAAGGCGATCGACTCGCTGCTCAATTTCGAGACGGTGAAGTACTTCAACAACGAGGCCATGGAGGCCGAGCGCTTCGACCGCTCGATGGCGCGCTACGAAACGGCGGCAACCCGCATTTGGACGTCGCTCGGCTGGCTGAACTTCGGCCAGGGCGTCATCTTCGGCATCGGCATGACCATCGTCATGGCCATGTCGGCAATGGAGGTCATGGCCGGCACCCAGACCGTGGGCGATTTCGTCTTCATCAACGCCATGCTGATGCAGCTTTCGGTGCCGCTCAACTTCATCGGCTTCATCTATCGAGAAATCCGCCAGGGCCTGACCGACATCGAGCAGATGTTCGACCTGCTCGACGTCGCGCAGGAGGTGGTCGACAAGCCGGGCGCCCGGGCGCTGGAGATCGGAACCGGCCGGATCGAGTTCCGCGACGTGCATTTTGCCTATGATCCCAACCGGCAGATCCTCAAGGGCGTCAGCTTCGAGGTTCCGGCCGGCAAGACGGTGGCGATCGTCGGCCCTTCGGGCGCCGGCAAGTCGACGATCTCCAGGCTGCTGTTCCGCTTCTACGACATCCAGCAGGGCGCGATCCTGATCGATGGCCAGGACATTCGCGACGTCAGCCAGGAGAGCCTGCGCGGCGCGATCGGCATGGTGCCGCAGGACACCGTGCTGTTCAACGACACCATTGCCTACAATATCCGCTACGGCCGCGTGAACGCCGACGAGGAGGATGTGCGCAAGGCGGCCGAACTGGCGCAGATCGCCGGTTTCATCCAGCGCCTGCCCGACGGCTACAAGGCGATGGTCGGCGAGCGCGGCCTGAAGCTCTCGGGCGGTGAAAAGCAGCGCGTGGCGATTGCCCGCACCATCCTCAAGGCGCCGCCGATCCTGATGCTGGACGAGGCGACGTCAGCGCTGGACACCCAGACCGAGCAGGAAATCCAGAGCGCGCTCGACCTGGTCAGCAAGGGCCGCACGACGCTGGTCATCGCGCACCGCCTGTCGACGGTCATTTCAGCGGACGAGATCATCGTGCTGGCCGATGGCAGCATCGCCGAGCGCGGCACCCATGCCGAATTGCTCGGCAAGCGCGGCCTCTACGCCTCGATGTGGGATCGCCAGCGCGAAGCGACGGAAGCCGAGGAACGGCTGCGCCAGGCCCGCGAGGGCGACGAGCTCGGCGTCGTCGTGCGCCGCCGCACCCCGGAGGTCACCGACGGGGCCTGATACCGGTCAGGCAGCTGTTGCGTTCAGCGACGTTGCTGCGTCCTCTTCGATCAGTGAACGGTGGATGGAAAGCGCTGCAAAGACGCCATCCGCCGAAGCAAGCGTGATGTTGTGCATTTCGGTGGCAGCATCGCCCGCTGCAAAGACGTTGCGGACCGTCGTCTGCTTGAAGCCGTCGGTGTGGATCTTGACGCCAAGGCGCGTATCGTCGAACGCGCAGCCGATCTGTTGCGCCAGCGGGCTGGCCATGCGCAAGGGCGCTCCGATGAACAGGGCCTTGACCGGCACCAGCCTGCCGTCGGCAAGGCGCACGCCGTCGATCCCAGGGGCGGGGCCTTCGACTGCCGTGAAGGGCGTATCCTCGATCCGGACGTTGCGGGCGGACAGCAGCGCGGCGGTGGCTTCGTCGAGCGGGAAGTTCGCGTTGGCAAAGTAGGTCGTGTCGCCCCAGTCGGCCAGAAGCGATGCCTGGTGATGGGAAAGTGCCGTGGTGGCGAGCACGCCGATCGGCCCGCCGCCGATTTCATAGGCGTGGCAATACGGGCAGTGCAGCACCGTCTCGCCCCAGCGCTCGGCGAGGCCGGGAATGGCCGGCAGGTCGTCGCGCACACCCGTCGCGATGAGCATGCGTCGGCCCTGATGCAGCGTCCCGTCGGCAAGCCTGACCGCGATGCCTTCTTCCGTCGTCTCGGCTGCGACTGCCTCGCCGGAGACGAGCGAGGCGGATGGATAGGCTAGAAACTGCGCCCTGGCCTCTGCGAGGAGGTCGCCACCGGCGCGACCGTCATGCCCGAGCACGCCGTGTGAACGGGCGGCGAAGCGGTTGCGCGGCATGCCGGCGTCGATCACCAGCACCCGCCTGCGGGTACGGGCCAGGACCAGTGCTCCGGCGAGGCCGGCAAAGCTGCCGCCGACGATGATGGCGTCATGCTGCATCGTGATTTCCTTTTGCATGTTGTGCGTGGTCCGCCATCCGGCGGCTGAAATCGGCGGCGAGATCGCTGAGCCGTATCTGCCCGAACCGTTCGAGCAGCAGGGCCTGCGCCTCGCGGAAGGTGTCGTCGAGTGCGTGATTGACCGCCTGTTCGACCAGGCAGCCTGGGTTTTCGGTGGCTGGGCTGAGCGGCAGCAGCACCGGTTCGCCCAATGCCAGGTGGATGTCGCGCAGGCTGACCGAGGCGAGGTCGCGGACAAGCGTCCAGCCGCCGCCATGGCCCCGCTCCGACGTCACGAAACCGGCCTCCCGCAGGCCGGCCATCGTCCGGCGCACGACCACCGGATTGGTGCGCAGGCACAAGGCGAGATGGTCCGATGTCATCGGCTTGCCGTGATCTGCCATGTGAAGCAGGGCATGCAATGTCGCGGAAAGGCGGCTGTCGTGTTTCATGTAACTTTTATAGTTACGAAACTTCTGAAGATCAAGCAGGCGATGCTGCCCCTGGCGTCACCTGACCACCGGCCGGCAATGTCGCGTTGCGGCGGCCAGAGCTTTCCGGTAAGCACTCCGGGACTTCAACAGCAACGGCCACCCCTTTCATGAGCATAGCCGACACGATCCGCAACGCCTTCGTTCCGGTCCATCGCGAGGGGTATCCCTTCATTGCCGGATTCGCGGCGGTCGCCGTCCTGCTGGGCTTCTTCTCGACGTCGCTGTTCTGGATCGGGGCGATTCTCACCGCCTGGTGCGCCTATTTCTACCGCGACCCCGAGCGCGTGACCCCTGTTGACGACAAGCTCGTGGTCAGCCCCGCCGATGGCGTGGTTTCGGCCGTCGGCCCGGCCGTGCCGCCGCGCGAACTCGGTCTCGGCAATGCCGAGATGACGCGCATCTCGGTGTTCATGAATGTCTTCTCCGTCCACGTGAACCGCGCACCGGTGCGCGGCAAGATCGTCCGCATCGAGCACCGTCCGGGCAAATTCCTCAACGCCGAGCTCGACAAGGCAAGCCAGGAAAACGAACGCAACGGCGTCGTCATCGACAGCCCCAACGGCCAGGTCGCCGCAGTCCAGATCGCCGGCCTCGTGGCGCGGCGCATCGTCTGCTGGGCCGATGTCGGTGGCAACATCGCGGTGGGCGAGCGTTTCGGCCTGATCCGCTTCGGCTCGCGCGTCGATGTGTTCCTGCCCGCGGCAGCTGTTCCGCGCGTCGCCGTCGGCCAGACCGCGGTGGCTGGCGAAACCATCCTCGCCGAATTCGGCGGCGCCAGCCACGCACCGCTGGTGCGGGTCTCCTGATGGTGGCGCCGTTCAAGCCCTTCGAACCACATGGCAGCGGCGGACCGCGCATCCGCGAAATTCCGCTGCGCATGGTGCTGCCCAACCTCATCACCGTGCTGGCGATCTGCGCTGGGCTTTCCGGCATTCGGCTCGCCTTCCAGGACCGGTTTGAACCGGCCGTAGTGATGGTGCTGCTGGCAGCCTTCCTCGACGGCATCGATGGCCGTCTGGCGCGCATGCTGAAGGCGACCTCGAGGTTCGGCGCGCAGATGGATCTCGCTCGCCGACATCGTCAATTTCGGCGTCGTTCCGGCATTGGTGCTCTATGCTTACCTGCTCGACAAGGCCGGATCCCTGGGCTGGATCGCGACGTTGCTTTTCGCCATCGCCATGGGCCTGAGGCTGGCGCGTTTCAACGTGCTCGACGAAGACCTCGATCGCCCGGCTTGGCAGGCCGAGTATTTCGTCGGCGTGCCGGCGCCGATCGGGGCCATCACCTTGATGCTGCCGATGTATCTCGGCTTCCTCGGCCTCGAGGGCACGCGCACGGTGGCCTACGTCGCCACCGGCTTCGCCATCCTCGTCGCCTTCCTGCTGGTCAGCCGGCTGCCTGTCTATTCCGGCAAGAAGCTGAGCATTCGCAGGGAATACCTGCTGCCCGTCATGCTGGTTGCGGTATTCTACGTGCTGCTTCTGACAGTCTATCCCTGGCAGACGCTGACAGCGTCGGTGATCGGCTACCTTATCTTCCTGCCGCTGAGCGCCAGTGCCTATGCACGACGGGCGAGGATCGAGGGCGAGAAGGCTGTGGCTGCCACAGCCGAGGCTGAGACAACCGACGTCTCGGACGAGACCAAGCCGGCAAGCTAGGCTGCCAGCCCCAGTCGCTCGATGGCCATGTGGCGCGCAGCGACATAGTCGGTCTTGCCGGAGCCGAGCACCGGGATTTCGCGCACCTTGATGATGTCGTGCGGGACCATCAGGTCGGCGGCCCCGGCCTGCTTGCCATAGAGGCGCAAGGTTTCGGGATCGGCATTGCCGGCGGTGGTGACGAGCACGATGCGTTCGCCCTTGCGCTTGTCTGGAACGGCAACGGCGGCGTGGCGTTCCTCCGGCCACAGTGCCTGCACCAGCATCTCGACGGCGCCGAGCGAGACCATCTCGCCGGCGATCTTGGCGAAACGCTTGGCCCGGCCGCGGATGGTGACGAAGCCCTCGCGGTCAACCGAGACGATGTCGCCGCTGTCGTGCCAGCCTTCGAGCGGCTGCAACTCGCCCGGCCGGTCGGCGGTCATGTATCCCATCATCAGATTGGGGCCGTTGAGCCAGAGCCGCCCGCCTTCGCTGACGCCTTCGACCTCTTCGAGCCGCATGCGCATGCCGGGCAAGAGGCGTCCCACCGTGCCGTCGCGGCCATGGGTCGCCGTATTGACGGCCACCACCGGCGCCGCCTCGGTCAGGCCGAAGCCTTCGATGATCTCGGCGCCGAATCGCTCGCGCCAGACGCGCCGTGTTTCCGACCGTACCGGCTCGGCGCCGGCCACGACGAAACGCAGGCTGGAGAAATCGCCATCCTCCGCAGTCCGGGCATAGGCGGCAAGGAAGGTGTCGGTCCCGAACATGATGGTCGGGCGGATCTTGCGCGCGACGTCCGGGATGAGCTTGTAGTGCAACGGCGAGGGGTAGAGGAAGAGCCGCACCCCGGTGATCAGCGGGAGGATGGTGCCGCCGGTGAGGCCGAAGGAATGGAAAACCGGCAGCACGTTGAATAGCTTGTCGGCCGGCGAGATGGAGATTCGGGCCTCGGCCTGCATGGCGTTGGCGACCAGGTTGCGGTGCGAGAGCACGACGGCCTTGGGCATGCCTTCGGAGCCCGAGGTAAACAGGATGACTGCCGGCCTGGAGGCGACCTGGGGTTGCAGCGGGCGCCGCCATTGAGCGGCCGCGGCGGCCTTTTCGAAGGTCGTGATGCTGTCGCGCAGCTCTTCCAGCCAGATCATCCGCGCGCCGGCCTGCTCGGCGGCCGCGACGATGTCGGCGAGGTCGGCCTTCTGGATGAAGGCGCGCGACGAGACGATGGTCTTGATGGCAGCCGTCTTCACCGCCGAGGCGACATTGGTGGCGCCGGCGGTGTAGTTGACCATGGCGGCCACGCGCCCTGCCGAGATGAGACCGAGCATGGTCAGCACCACGCCATTGGCATTGGGCAACAGTATGCCGACCGCTTCGCCCGGGCTGGTCAGGCCCTCGAGGCGTTTGCCCAGCACGCGCGCCCCGGTCAGGAGCTTGCGGTAGCTGAGCGCGCCGCTGACGACGTCCTCGACGATCAGGCGCGAGGCGCCGTAGCGGCCGGCGGCATCGCACACGGCGTGGAACAAGCCCCGGTCGAGATCGGTGCCGGCGAGCCGCGCTTCGGCAAAACGGTCGAACAGGGCATTGGCGGTGGTGGTCTGCGAGTAACCGGCGCGCTGGAGCAGTTCGGCCATGGTCATGGGCGCAAGCGCTGCGATCCGGAGGCGTGGGAACCAGGCGCGTGGCGCGCGTTCGGCCGGTGTCAGCGAAAACGGCAGGTGGCGCGCGCCGCTGACGAAGATCGGCACGATCCGGGCGTCGGCCTGCATGGCAATGCGGGCGACGGCGCGGAACAGGCGGAACGACTTGACGTCTGGCTCGACGGTGTCGGGCAGGTAGACCGCGAGGCGGCCCTTGCCGCGCAGCACGCGCACCAGGCGACGGCTGACGAAGACATGTTCGGCGTTGAAGGCGATGGTGCGGCCAAGCTCGCGCCACGGCTCGAGCCAGAAGGCGCGGGCGGAGGCATCGTCGAGGATGTGCAGCGTCTGCTCCGGCAGCAGGGACAGCATCAGCGCCGGTTCGAGTCGGGACTGATGCGACACGACATAGATGACCGGCGTTTCTGAATCCCGCGCCTGGCGTATGGCCTTGTCGTGGACGCGCCACGCCAGCTTGAGCGGTAGATAGAGCAGCGCCTGGCGGAAGCGGATGCCGAGCGTATACGTCAGGTAGCCTGCGGCAAGCATCCATGCCGCGACAAGACCGAGCAGAATCGCACTGGCCAGGACCATGCCGCACCTCCCAATGCGCGCGACCCCCCAACCGCGCGCACTGAAACTAGACGATGCCGACGCCACGTCAATGCGCATCGTCCCGCCATCCCCTGGGGTTCAGGACAGGAAAAAGCCGGTCTTGCGACCGGCTTAAAGCAAAGGGACGGGTGGAGGGGATGGGGGGATGGGGCAACCCGTCCTGAGGCCAATAACGCCGACCCCGCGATTTGGTTCCGCCCCGTTCAGGTTTTTTTCGATTCTTTTTCGCCGTTGGCCAGCGCGGTGGCTACAGCCCGGGTGCCGGCCCAGTCACGCCAGGCGTGCCAGAACACGGCCGCCAGCACGATGGCACCGCCGGCGAGGCTAGCGACCGGCGGCAACTCGGCCAGGAACAGCCAGGCGAAGAAGATGCCGAACGGCACTTCGGCGGTGCCGAGCAGCCCTGCTTCGGCAGCCGGAATGCGGCGCGCGCCTTCGGTCCACAGCACCACCGCGAGGGCGAAGGTAAGGCCGAATATGGCGAGCACAGCTATGTCCTGGCTTGGCACGGCGAGCGGGTCGGTGACGAACCAGGCCGGTAAGACGCCCAGGAAAGCCGAAACGGCGCCGGCCCACACCACCGATGCGTTGCGAAAGCGGCGGACGAGGGTCGCGTAAAGCGCGAATGTGAAGGTCATCAGCAGCGCCAGCATGTCGCCGAAGGCGTGGCCGCCGCCAAGCCCGGACCAGACCATGACGGCGACGCCGACGAGGCAGACCGCTGCTGCAACTGCTGTCTGGCGGCGAAAGACCTCGCCGATGATCACCCAGGCGAGCAAGGCGACGACGAACGGCACTGTCGCGTAGATGACCACGACATTGGCGACATAGGTGTTCTTGAAGGCGGCGATGAAGGCGATGCTGGCGAATGTCCCCACTATGGCAAGCATCCAGCCTTGCCAGCCGAGATCGAGGCTTTCGCCATGGCCGCCGCGCCGGCGCCAGAGGACATAAGCAGTGATCAGCAGCCCGCCGGCCAGTCCGCGCCAGGAGGTGATGGTCAGGGGATCGGCGTCGATCGATTTGGTGAGGATGCCGGACAGGCCGAAGACCGCCGCGGACAGCGTGACAAGCAACATGCCGAGCCTGTGTTCCGATGCGCCGTCGATGATGTCGGTGGCCATGCCGTCTCCTGCAAGAGAAGCTTAGTCTATCGCATCGCTCCTGCCAGCCTGCTGTCATGAGCCAAGGCACCTTGCCTATGCTAGGATCGCCATGGTTTGCCGGGAGAAGATCATGGATGCCGCGGGACTGAAGGCGCTGCAGGCGCCGCTGAAGGACGCCTATCGCGAGGATGCTGGGCGGGGGCTGATCACGCTGCGGGCCGCCGGTGCCGTCGACGACCAGTCGATTGCCTGCAAGGTTGATACGGGCAGGGCGATCGTGACCGCCGGCCTGCACCCGGCGACCGGTGGCAGCGGCATGGAGTTGTGTTCCGGTGACATGCTGCTGGAAGCGCTGGTCGCTTGTGCCGGAGTGACCTTGAAGGCGGTTGCCACGGCGTTGGAGTTCAGGCTCGGCGAAGCCAGGGTCTCGGCCGAGGGCGATCTCGACTTTCGCGGCACGCTCGGTGTCGCCAAGGACGCGCCGGTTGGCTTTTGCGCCATCAGGCTGGCCTTCAAGCTCGATACGGACGAGCCGCAGGACCGGATCGACGCGCTGATCAAGCTGACCGAGCGTTACTGCGTCGTATTCCAGACGTTGAACGTTCGGCCGGACCTTTCGGTATCGGCCGAACGTTAGGGGTGATGCAGGCCGCTCAGTTGGTGGCGAAGCAGTAGAACAGGCCGTCGCCGCCGGTGCCCTTCAGCGCTTCCTGGCCGCAGCCGCCGCGCGAGGCATGCGAGGAATTCCAGGACTTCGCGGCCGCCGAATCGTCGAGCCCCATGCGGTCGTGATGCCCCATCATGGCGACGCCTTCGCCGTCGCTGGTCCAGTTGTTGCAGGACTGGTCGGCGGCCTTGGTGCCGTCAGGCATCGACCCGGTCAGGATGTCGTGCTTGTTGGGCTGGTCACCGCGGCCGTTGACGGCGTTGCCCTTCTCGTCGAGCGCGGTTTCCTTGTTGATGTTGTTGGCGTCGCTGTGCAGTGAGGCGACATCGTCGGCGATCTTCTGGCCCTTGGCATTCGACCATGGACCGCTGCCGATGCGATCCTTGGCGTCGGTGTCGCTGGTCGAGAGATAGGCATGCCAGGTCTTGCCGGTCGAGCCGGCAGCTTCGGCGAGGCTCTGGCAATGCGCGTCGGCGCCTGCGAGGCCGCCGAGATTTGCGCCCTTGCCCAGGCCGGCGCTGGTCACGAAAAAGCTCATCGTGTTGTCCTGGGCGCTGGCGGTGAGAAGGCCGGAGCACAGTGCCGCGGACAGGATGAGGATGCGTTTCATCGATCGTTCCTCCCAAACTTTACCGATAGACGCGCAAAGCTAGGGCGGGCCGAAATCAACGGCCAATCACGCTTGCGTGTCGCCTACATCGGCCAGACGAGGATCAGCATCGGCACCGCCACCAGGATGACCAGCAATGACAGTGGCAGCCCGAGGCGAGGATAGTCGGAGAATTTGTAGCCGCCCGGTCCCATCACCAGCGTGTTGCACTGATGGCCGATCGGTGTGAGGAAGTCGCAGCCGGCGCCGATGGCGACGGCCATCAGGAATGCTTCCGGCTGGTAGCCGAGCGAACTGGCGAAGCCCGCGGCAATGGGGGCGACGACAAGCACGGTCGCGGCATTGTTGAGGAACGGCGTGACCGCCATCGCCACGACCATGATGAGGGTCAGTGCTCCTGCAGCCGGCAACCCGGCGGCGAACTCGGCGAGCCAGGCCGAAATGACGTCGGTGGCGCCCGTCCGCCGCAAGGAATCGCTGACAGGAATGAGAGCTGCCAGCATGACCAGGATCGGCCCGTCGATTGCGCCATAGACCTCGCGCAGCGGGATGACACGGAACAGGACCATGGCGACGGCAGCCGAGAAGAAAGCCAGCGGGACAGGCAGCAGGCCCAGGGCGGTCGCCGCCATCGCGGCGATCAGGATCGCCAGCGGAACGATGCCGCGCCGGACGCTGCCGAGGAGGATCGACCGCTCCGCCAGCGGCAGGCAGCCGAGTTCGCGCAGGATCTCCGGCAGGGTCTGGGGATTGCCCTGAAGCACCACCACGTCGCCCATGCGCAGCGTGACTGCACCGAGGCGCTCCTGGATGCGCTCGCCCTTGCGGCTGACGGCCAGCAGGTTGACGTTGAAACGGTCGTAGAGCGCAAGCCTTTGGGCCGACCCGCCGATCAGGCTCGAATTTTCGCCGATGACTGCTTCGACGGCCGCGGCGGCATGCTTGCCGCCGGCGGAATCGCGGCTGCCGGTGACGCTGAGCTTGGCCTGCGCCACCATGCGGTCAAGGACGTCGGGGGCGCCCTCGATCAGGAGGATGTCGCCTTCGCGCAGGATCACGTCCGGAAACGGCGTGACGTGCAGCGCCCGCGAACGCAGGATCGAGGTGACGACAGCGCGGCTGCCGCCGAGCTTCAGCAGATCGCCCAGCGACTTGCCGGCGACGGCGGAGTCGGCGACGATCCGGGCTTCGGTGACGTAGTTGTTGATGTCGATCGCCTCGTGGATGGAGGCCGAGGCGCGCGTGCGGCTGGGCAGCAGCCAGTAGAACAGCACCAGGAAGACGACGCCGGCGGCGGCAAGGGCCGCACCCACCGGGGTGAAGTCGAACATCGAGAAGGCCTCGCCGGTCATCTCCTGGCGCACGCGCGAGACGACGATGTTGGGCGAGGTGCCGATCAGCGTCATCAGGCCGCCGAGCAGCGAGCCGAACGCCATCGGCATCAGGAACACCGAGGGCGAGACATTGGACCGGCGAGCGAACTGGAAGGCGATCGGGATCATGATCGCCAGCGCGCCGATGTTCTTGACGAAGGCGGACAACACCGTGACGACGATGACCAGCAACGCCAGTTGCGCCCTGACGCTGGAGACATCCGGAGCGAAGCGCTGGATGGCATATTCCATGATGCCCGAGCGGGCGACGCCGGCACTGACCAGGAGCGCCGAGCCGACGATGATGACGATGTCGTCGCCAAAGCCGCTGAATGCCTTGGCCTGCGGAACGATGCTGGCCGCAACGGCGACGATCAGGGCGCCGCAGGCGACCAGATCATAACGGAACCGACCCCAGATGAACGCCGCCATCATCAGCACGATGACGGCGAGGGACATCATCTGGTCTGTGGTCATGCGGTCGATGTCCCCACATTCGTCGGATCGCGATGGTCAACGCGGCAGCGGTGGTATCGTTGCTTTGTCGGGGCAGGCAGGCCCCGAAGCGGCAAGTGCCGGGCCGGTCGGCAGAAGATGTTCAGGCTGGCTGCTGGTAGGAGACCCAGCGCTGTTCGCCGGCCTGGTAGATCAGGCCGGTCCGGGTGAGGGCAGGGTCGACCATCGGCAGGATGTGGGCTGCGACCTCGGAGGGATGCGGCAGCGTTTCAGGGTTTTCGCCCGGCACCGCCTGGGCGCGCATCGCCGTGCGGGTGCGACCCGGGTCGAAGGCGTTGACGCGCAGCTTCAGGTTGCGGGTCTCGTCGGCCCACGAGCGCATCAGCGTCTCGGCCGCAGCCTTGGAGGCGGCGTAGGGCGCCCAGAAGGCGCGTGCGGAATGCGCGGCGTTGGAGGTGACGACGACGGCGCGGCCGGCGTCGGAGAGGCGCAGCAGCGGATCGACCGAGCGGATCAGCCGCCAGGTGCCCGTCACGTTGACCGCCATCACCTTGTCGAAGACCTTGGCTTCGACGTGGCCGATCGGGGCGATGACGCCGAGAACGGCGGCGTTCGCCACCAGGATGTCGAGCTTGCCCCAGCGTTCGTGGATCGAGCCGCCGAGCCGGTCGATGCCGGCCATGTCGGTCAGGTCGAGCGGGACCAGTGTCGCCTGGCCTCCGGCAGCCTTGATTTCGTCGTCGAGTTCTTCGAGGCCACCGACCGTGCGCGCAACCGCAATGACATGCGCGCCGGCTGCGGCCAGCTGCTTGGCTGTGTTGTAGCCGATGCCGCGCGAGGCGCCGGTGACAAGGGCGATGCGGCCGGAGAGGTCGGGAATGGTGGTCATGAGGGCACCCAATTCGAACTTGTCGATCCGCTGCCTGATAGGACGATTTCGCCGCGAACAAAACCCCGCAGGCCACAATGAGGGCCGACTATGTGTCGCAAGCTGCGAAATTCGCGCCGGCAATGTCGGAAAAGCCTGGCGTCAGGCGTCCTGGGTTGAGAACGATGATCCCGGAGGTACGAGCCATGAGCAGAACTGTAGCAATCCTTGTCGCCAGACTGATCTTTGCCGGCGCTTTCGCCATGGCGGCTGTCTTCAAGTTCGCCGGAATGGAACAAACTGCGGCCTACATCGCGGCGGCCGGCTTTCCCTCCCCGTTGCTCCTCGCGTGGCTCGCGGCCATATTCGAAGTTGCTCTGGTACTGGCCTTCCTGACGGGCGCCTTCTTTTCGGAAGCCGCTCTGCTCGCGGGGGTCTACGTGATCTTCCTGGCCTTCGCCTTCCACGGCCCCTCGCTCTGGCAGGGAAACCAGGCCGAGTTCGGCTTCTTCGTCGACCACTTCACCTTCCTCGCGGGACTGCTGTTCGCAGCAGTCCACGGGCCAGGCGAAAAGCTGGCGCTGCGGCAAGGCCTTATCTGGAAGAACGAGGCGGCTTCCGCGAACTGACGCGAAAGCCAGGCAGCGTCAGAAGGCGCTAGACTCCGCCCGTCGCCAGCAGCGACAAGGTGCGGACATTGTCCGAGCCTTCGAGATCGGCGAGGCGTGTCGGGTACTGCCCCGAGAAGCAGGCATCGCAGAACTGCGGCTGTTCGTTGTCGCGGCTGGTCTCGCCGACGGCGCGGTAGAGACCGTCCATCGACAGGAAGCCGAGCGAATCGACGCGAATGAACTCGGCCATTTCCTCGATCGTCATGCGCGAGGCCAAAAGCTTGGACTTCTCCGGCGTGTCGACGCCGTAGAAGCAGGAGGCGCGGGTGGGCGGCGAGGCGATGCGCATGTGCACTTCGCGGGCACCGGCGTCGCGCACCATCTGCACGATCTTCTGGCTGGTGGTGCCGCGGACGATGGAATCGTCGACCAGCACCACGCGCTTGCCTTCGATCATCCGGCGGTTGGCGTTGTGCTTGAGCTTGACGCCCATATGGCGGATCGAATCGCCGGGCGAAATGAAGGTACGGCCGACATAGTGGTTGCGGATGATGCCGAGCTCGAAGGGGATGCCTGCCTGCTGCGAGAAGCCGATGGCCGCCGGCGTGCCGGAATCGGGCACGGGCACGACGATGTCGGCTTCTACCGGGCTCTCGATGGCGAGTTCGGCGCCGATGCGCTTGCGCACGTCATAGACGTTGCGGCCCTCGACCGAGGAGTCGGGGCGGGCGAAATAGACATATTCGAAGATGCAGAAGCGCGGCTTTTGCGGCTCGAACGGGAAGATGCTCTCGATGCCCTTGGAGGTGACGATGACCATCTCGCCGGGCTTGAGATCGCGCACGAAACGCGCGCCGATGATGTCGAGCGCGCAGGTTTCGGAAGCGAGGATCCAGGCACCGTCGAGGTCGCCGAGGACCAGCGGGCGAATGCCGAGCGGATCGCGGCAACCGATCATCTTCTTCGACGACAGTGCCACCAGGGAGAACGCGCCTTCGACCTGGCGCACCGCATCGATGAAGCGCGCATTGAGATCGCGTTCCTTGGACGTCGCCACCAGGTGCAGGATGGTTTCGGTGTCGGAGGTCGACGAGAAGATCGAGCCCTGCTTCTGCAAGGCGCGCTGCACCGTCATCGCATTGGTCAGGTTGCCGTTATGCGCAACAGCGAAGCCGCCATCGGCCAGTTCGGCGAAGAAGGGCTGGATGTTGCGGATACCCGCGCCGCCAGTGGTGGCGTAGCGCGTATGGCCGATGGCGCGATTGCCCTTGAGGCTGTCGATGACGCGCTGCTTGGTGAAGGTGTCGCCGATCAGGCCGACATGGCGTTCGACGTGGAACTGGCTGCCGTCGTAGGAGACGATGCCGGCAGCTTCCTGGCCGCGATGCTGGAGCGCATGCAGGCCCAGCGTGACGATGGCTGCTGCGTCCTGCCGGCCAAAGATGCCGAACACGCCGCATTCATCGTGGAAATGATCATCGGCCTCGGCGGAGAGAGGTGTGTCTGCGTCAACCATCGGGTCACGGTCTCGTGTCGGAAAGCCGTCATATAGGGCATGCCGACCTGCAATACCATCACCAATTTTAGCAGGCCTTGTCGCAGGTGGCCTGCGCAGGAGGTGATCCTGCGCAGGCAACTTGGCCCTAGGCCAGTTCGACGCCCTTGCGTTCCTTGATCAGGAAGACCGTGGCGAGAATGTCGATTGCCCAGACAAAGACCAGGAACGACAATCCGGCGGACAGCGAATATTGCGTTGCCAGCCAGCCGATGACCAGCGGGCCGAAGCCGCCGACGCCGCGGCCGACGTTGAAGAGCACGTTCTGTGCCGTCGCGCGGGCCTGCGTCGGGTAGCTTTCGGAGATCAGGGCGCCATAGCCGCCGATCATGCCGCTCAGGAAGACGCCGGTGATCGCGCCGGCAATGAGCAGCGCCGTGGGGTCCTTGATCTGCGGATAGACGAATGCCATCGCCATGGCGCCGATCTGGAAGGCGATGAACAGCGGCTTGCGGCCGAAGCGGTCCGCCAAATGCCCGAAGATCCACATGCCGACCGCCCCGCCGAGCACGGTGACCGACGTCCACATCGCCGACTTGGTGAGCGTGAAGCCCATCTGCGTCGACAGGTAGGCCGGCAGCCAGATCATCGTGCCGTAGTAGCCGAAGTTCTGCGCCGACGTCATGATGCCGATGCCGATCGTCGACCGGATCGTTTCGCGGTCTGCAACCAGGTGGCGGAAGGGATTGACGCGCTTGCCGGCGTCCTTCTTGGCCGCCGCCACGAACATTTCAGGCTCATGCAGGTACTTGCGCAGGGCAAAGGCCACAACAGCCGGGATCAGGCCGATGACGAACATGCCGCGCCAGCCGATCAGGGGCAGCAGCAGCGGGGTGAGCAGCGCCGCGGCGAGCACGCCGGCCTGCCAACCCAGGGCGACGTAGGACGAGGCGCGCGCCCGCTTATGCGCCGGCCAGGCCTCTGCCACCAGCGCCATGCCGATGCCGAACTCGCCGCCCAGGCCGATGCCGGCGATGGTGCGGTAGATCAGCAGATCCCAGTAACCCTGGGCGATGGCACAAAGACCGGTGAACACACCAAACAAAAGGATGGTCCACGACAGGACGCGGATGCGGCCGAAACGGTCGCTGAGTGCCCCAACGATCAGGCCGCCGATCACGGCCCCGATGAGGGTCCAGGTAATGAGCGAGCCCGCCTCCGAACTCGAAAGGGCCAGGCCGACCGTAACCGCCGGCAGCATGAAGCTCAGGATCATCAGGTCGAAACCATCCATCGCGTATCCGAGATTGGATGCGAGCAGCGCCTTGCGCGCATAGCTGTTGACGGGCGCGTCCTTGTCGTCCGCGAGGGTCGGCGATTGCGCCGTAGAAGACTTAATTGACATGCTTTCCTTCCCAAAAAATGCGCTCGGCCCACGCGACACCAGGAAGCGCGGCTTCAAGCCGCGGGAATAAGTATATACATAATTGAAGTTGCGCAAGCTGAGCCAAGTGCTCATGCATGCTGCCGGCTTGACTCGCAAGCGAAGAACTTGGCTACAGCGCGTGGCGCCAAGCAGAGGTCGCCGCGACAATGGTGTCGGAGGCTCGCGGAGGCATGTTGACAAGCTTCTATGCGTATAGAATAGTAATTATGTATATACATAATTTACTGCCGTGACTGGGAATGGAGTTGGGTTATGAAGGCACTACCGCACGTTGGCGACAAGCGCGTGATCGATATGCATGTGCATATCGGACCGGAGTTTTTGCGCCGGAAATATAGCGCTGAAACGCTCGCGGCCGAGGCGCGGAGCGAAGGCTTCGGCGTGGTGATGAAGAATCACTTCCAGCCGACCACCGGACAGGTCAGCCAGTTGCGCCGGCCCGACGACAAGGTGGCGCTGGTTGGTTCCGTCGCCCTGAACTTCGGCTGCGGCGGCGTCGACGACCATGGCGTGCGGTCGGCACTCTCCGGCTGGAAGCGCGACGTGACGGCGGCAGACCCGGATTCCGACCGCTTCGTGGTCTGGATGCCGACGATGTGCTGCGAGGCGCATCTGAAGAAGTACAATCGCCGCGACCTGTCCGAGGCCTGGGGCATCAAGGGGCAGTACACGAGGTATTATGCCGAGGGTACCGGCTATACGCTGGACGAAGGCAATGACGACAAGATGGCCGCGCTGCGGCGCGCGCTGCAGGTGATCGCCGACAACGATCTCATCCTGGCGACAGGGCATTTCGACCGCAACGAGACCCTGACGGTCGTCAGGATCGCGCATGAGATGGGCATCCGCCGGATCATCATGACGCATCCGCTGTTTCAGACCACCGAGCTCGATCCCGAGACGATGCGGCGCATGTGGGAGCAGTACGGAGCCTACAGCGAACTGGCCTTCGTCAACCTCGCCATGGATGACCTGAGCTACGAGCAGTACATCGAAGTCATCGAGGCGGTCGGCTCGCAGGGCGTAATCCTGTCGTCGGACGTCGGGCAGGTGTTCTCGGCAGGCGTTGGCGATGCCCTGCGCGAATTCTTCACGGAGTTGCAGGCACGAGGCGTCAAGGAAGACGACATCGTCCAGATGTCGGTCATGAACACCAACAAGCTGTTGTTCGAAACCATGGAGTGATCGTCGGGAGGGTTCACGCGTCCTGACCGGGGCGCGTCGATCCTGAGTGTCTGCGACGCGCCGAGGAATGCTGCCTGCCGGACCAGCGATACGCAGCCAGAATGCAGAACGCCGTGCCTCCCTTCGGACGCACGGCGTTCAATGTCACGCGCTGATCATCGGTCCCCTGATGATCGCGAAGTCGCTCAGTTGTTGGCGGGCGGCGTTTCCGCTGCGGGCGCGCCGGCAGGCTCGTCAGCTCCACCTTCGGCGGGCGGCGTGGCCGCGCCGGCCTCGGGCTCGCCCTGCGAATTGAGCTTCTTGAGAATCGAATTCTCGGGATCTTCCGGCAGCATGTTTTCGATCGTCGTGCCGATGCTTTCGAGCAGCGGGCGCGACTTGGCCTCGGAAACCCAGGCAGGTGACTTGTCGCCGACCAGCCAGTTGAAGAACAGCAGGCCGACAGCGACCACCAGGATGCCGCGTGCCGCACCGTAGAGGAAGCCGAGCGTGCGATCGAGCGCGCCGATGCGGCTGTCGATGATGAAGTCGGCGATCTTCATGGTGATGATGGTGACGACGATCAGCGCGACGATGAAGACGATGCCGGCGGCTGCGGCCATCGCGATCTTCTCGTTGTCGATATAGGGCTGAACGTAGGGCACGACCGGCTTGTAGAAGAAGAAGGCAGCAGCGGCAGCCGCAGCCCAGGAGGCGACCGAGAGCACCTCGCGCGAGAAGCCGCGCACCATGGCGAGCATCGCCGAAACCAAGGTGAAGCCGACCAGAATTCCGTCAAGCAGCGTAATCGGCATAGTGTCTCTCACTCCCTGACGACGGTTTAGTCCGTCTCTTCCGCTCGGCTTCGTCTTGAGCCGGCTATCCGCGCCACCAGATCCGCGAGTGCGGTCGGCTGGAACGATCCGGCCCCGATTCCACCTGCGATGTCCCCACTGCCGGCGGGCAGGACTGCCCTTCCGAAGCCCAACTTTTCGGCCTCTTTAAGGCGTTGCTGCGCATGCGCAACCGGCCTCACGGCGCCAGAAAGGCTGATTTCGCCGAAATAGACGCAATCAGCGGGCAGGGCAAGACCGGTGAGCGAGGAAACCAGTGCGGAAGCGACCGCCAGATCTGCAGCCGGCTCGGAGATGCGGTAGCCGCCGGCGACGTTGAGATAGACGTCGTGCTGGCCGAATCGGACGCCGCAATGGGCCTCGAGCACGGCGAGGATCATCGACAGCCGCGACGAATCCCAGCCGACGACCGCACGACGTGGCGTACCCAGCGTGGAGGCGGCGACAAGGGCCTGGATTTCGACCAGCACTGGCCGCGTGCCTTCGATCGCCGCGAAGACGGCAGCCCCGGGAGCCTTGGCATGGCGCTCGCCCAGGAACAGTTCGGACGGGTTGGCGACCTCGCGCAGGCCCTTGTCGGACATCTCGAAGACGCCGATCTCGTCGGTCGGGCCGAAACGGTTCTTGACGGTGCGCAGGATGCGGAAGTGGTGGCCGCCTTCGCCTTCGAAATAAAGAACGCCATCGACCATGTGCTCGACGACGCGGGGACCGGCGATCTGGCCTTCCTTGGTGACGTGACCGACAAGCACCACCGCGGCACCTGTCGACTTGGCGTAGCGGATCATCGCCTGGGACGAGGCGCGCACCTGGGTGACGGTGCCGGGGGCTGAATCAGCAAGGTCGGTCCACAGCGTCTGGATCGAATCGATGATGACCAGGTCCGGCCGCTTGCCGTCGGCAATGGTGGCCAGGATGTCTTCGACATTGGTCTCGGCGGCGAGTTCGACCGGCGAGGAGGCGACGCCGAGGCGCTGGGCACGCAGCCTGATCTGGGCAACGGCTTCTTCACCCGAGACATAGACGACGCGGTGGCCACGCGACGCGAGTGCCGCCGCCGCCTGGGTGAGCAGCGTCGACTTGCCGATGCCGGGATCGCCGCCGATGAGCAGCGCCGAGCCGCGAACGAAGCCGCCGCCGGTGGCGCGGTCCAGTTCGCCGATGCCCGAGACGATGCGCGGTGCGTCCTCGATGTCACCGTCGAGCGAGGTCAGGGTGACGGGACGGCCCTTGCGGGCGCTCTTCAGCGCGCCCGGGCCGCTGCCGATGCCGCCGGAAGTGCCTTCCTCGACGAGCGTGTTCCACTCGCCGCAGGAATCGCATTTGCCGGCCCAGCGCTGGTGCGCTGCGCCGCAATTCTGGCAGATGAACTGAACGCGCGCTTTAGCCATGGGTGCGATGCAATACTGATTGGGATGGGTCGAGCCCCTTGGCGGGAAGAGGCGCTGCGTTTGACAAGGCCTACTGTTCTCCAAACCTCTCCGGCAGGTGATGCTCGGGCGCGAGGTCGAAGAAGCGGGTGAATTCGCCCTGGAAGCCGAGGCTGACGGTGCCGGTGGGGCCGTGGCGCTGCTTGGCGACGATGACCTCGGCCTTGCCGCGCACTTCGGCCATGTCGCCTTCCCACTTGATATATTCGTCGGTGCCGGGTTTCGGCTCCTTGTTCTTGAGGTAGTACTCCTCGCGATAGACGAACAGCACCACGTCGGCGTCCTGCTCGATCGAGCCCGATTCGCGAAGGTCGGAGAGCTGCGGACGCTTGTCGTCGCGGCTTTCGACCTGACGCGACAGCTGCGACAGCGCGATGATCGGAACGTTGAGTTCCTTGGCCAGCGCCTTGAGGCCGGTGGTGATCTCGGTGATTTCCTGCACGCGGTTCTGCGACGACTTGGCCGACGAGCCCTGCATCAGCTGGATATAGTCGATGATGATGACGTCGAGGCCGCGCTGGCGCTTGAGGCGGCGGGCACGCGCGGCGAGCTGGGCGATCGAGATACCGCCGGTCGAATCGATGAACAGCGGAATCTTCTGCAGCGTCTGGGTGCAGCTGACCAGCTTTTCGAAATCGGCTTCGGTGAGATCGCCGCGACGGATCTTGGAGGAGGGCACTTCGGCCTGCTCGGAAATGATACGGGTGGCGAGCTGTTCGGACGACATTTCGAGCGAGAAGAAGCCGACGACGCCGCCGTTCTCGGCCTTGAACGAGCCGTCTGCCTGCTGCGCCGGGACATAGGCGTGGGCCACGTTGAAGGCGATGTTGGTGACGAGCGAGGTCTTGCCCATGCCGGGGCGGCCGGCAAGCACGATCAAGTCGGAAGACTGCAGGCCGCCCATGCGGGCGTCGAGATCGTGAAGGCCGCTGGCAACGCCAGACAGATGGCCGTCGCGCATATAGGCGGCGCTGGCCATGTCGATCGCGGTCTTGACCGCGTCGGAGAAGCTTTCGAAGCCGCCGTCATAGCGGCCGGTCTCGGCGAGTTCGAACAGGCGGCGCTCGGCATCCTCGATCTGTTCGGACGGCGACATGTCGACCGGCGCGTCATAGGCGATGTTGACCATGTCCTCGCCGACGGTGATCAGCGCACGGCGCGTGGCAAGGTCGTAGACGGCGCGGCCGTAGTCGGAGGCGTTGATGACGGTGACGGCATTGGACGCAAGGGCGGCCAGATATTGCGAGACCGTCATGTCGCCGACCTTCTCGTCGGCGGGCAGGAAGGTCTTGATGGTCACCGGGTTCGCCATCTTGCCCATGCGGATCAGCTCGGACGAGACCTCGAAGATCTTGCGGTGCAACGGCTCGTAGAAATGGGTCGCCTTGAGGAAGTCGGAGACGCGGTAGAAGGCGTCGTTGTTGACCAGCATCGCGCCGAGCAGCGCCTGCTCGGCCTCGATGTTGTTCGGGGCTTCCCGGTAGAGCGGGGTTTCCGCCACTTCGAACTTGCGTGCTGCCTCAGCCAATGTCTTCCCCGTCCGTTGCCGAGCAACTGCAGTACCAGAGCCGCGCCACAAGCCGTCCATTGTCATTTCAACTGACGCCCACTATTCACACTCGTCCACAGGGACGGCCGGTGCGATGACGGATTCCGGTTGACGCGAATCGGGGCGATTCTAGCTGTGTATCGACAGGAACAGAACAGGAATATGTAGCCGATCGCTGCATTTACCAAGAAAGTGCCCAGAACAATCCAAGGGTAGTTTGTATACATAAGGTGGTTGATTTTACTCGGTTATGCGGTGATCCTTGACTTTCGACGGCATACGCCTCGCGATGCGGCACATGGCGATGAATATGCTGGAAGGGCACCAGTGGCCGAAACGCGCTCTGCTGCGGCGTCGGCCTGCCCTGCTTGAGGAGGCAACATGCGCATTTTTCATCCGGCACCGGCGCGATTCGGCTGGCTGGCATCCACCGCCATGGTTTTGTTGGGTTCGACGCAGGCAGGCTTTGCCGCCTGCGACCTGACGCCGACCGCCGGCAACAGCATTTATGTCTGCGACAGTGGTGCCAGCGGAGGGCTGACCGACACCAACGGCACTAACACGCTGACCATGCCGGGTGGTGGTGCCGGCACGATCAATGGCAACGTCGTATTTGGCGGTTTTGTCGACCGCGTTGAGGTCCACAGCGGCGCCATCACAGGCAACGTCCAGCAAGGCGGCGGAAGCGACGACTTCCTGATGAGCGGCGGCCAGATCCAGTCGCTCAGCCAAGGTGATGGTCTCGACACATTCTTCATGTCTGGCGGCCGTATCGTCGATTTCTTCGAAGATGGCGACACGGCATACATGACCGGCGGCCGCATCGGTCGCGTCAACATGAAGCTCGACGACAACCTGTTCGATATGTCTGGCGGCACGATCGACAAGAACCTTGTGACCGGCTTCGGCGATGACACCATCATCCTTTCAGGCGGCACGATCGGCGGCAACATCAGCGTCAGTGGCGGCACCGATAGCGTGACTGTGACAGGCGGCTCCGTCGGCGGCAGCGTGCTGCTGAGCGTCGGCGCGGACACTTTCACCTGGGACGGCGGCGGTATCATCTACGGCACTGTCGATCTTGGCGGTGACAACGACACGGCAAAGCTCAGCAATCTCAGCAACGCAAACATCGGCGCGACTGTTGCGGTCAATGGCGGGGACGGCACGGACGGCCTGACTTTCGACAATGTATCGGCGGCCGGCATTGCGCGGTTCCAGAATTGGGAAACGATCGACGCCACCAACGACACCGAACTGACCTTCGACGGCAATCTTGTGCTCGGCGACGCCGGTACCGGAACCGGTACGCTGACGGTCGATGCCACCAGCACCCTTTTCGGCGGTGGTCAAAATGCAAGCGTGCTGGCGGTCAGCGGGCTGGCAAACGTCATCAATGCCGGCCGCATCGACTTGACCAATGGCGGTGGTGGCACTGGCGATGCGTTCACGATCAATGGCAACTACCAGGGCAATGGCGGACTGCTGTTCCTCGACACTGTGCTCGGCAGCGACGGCTCGGCCTCGGACAAGCTGGTCATATCCGGTGGCACCGCGACGGGCTCGACCGGCATCGAGATCGTCAATGCCGGCGGTGCCGGCGGATTGACTGTCGCGGATGGCATTCTGGTGGTCGAGGCGATCGGCGGTGCGACGACCGGAGGTGCCTTCGCACTTGCCAGTCGAGTGGCCGCCGGCGCCTACGAGTATATGCTGTTCAAGGGCGACGCTGCGGGTGCAGGCCAAAACTGGTATCTGCGCTCGACGATGTCCTCGACCAGTCCCGAGCCAGCGCCGGGGCCTTCTCCGATCGAACCGAACCCTCAAGCTGCGCCCGTCGATCCCGAAACGGCACCACCGCCGCCGACGTCGGCGATACCGCCGGTGGTGATTCCGGGCGAGGGCGATCCTGTTACCCCGCCCACTGACCCGACCCCGCCGGTGCTGCCGGGGGATACGCCGCCCGAAGCACCGCCAGTACCACCGGTTACCGGCGAGCCGACGCCGCCTCCGCCGACCGAGACGCCGCAATTGGTGCTCAACCCGGCCGAGTCGGCACCGCTGCCCAATCCCGAACGGCTCGAAGGAGGAGCGATGCCGCTCTTCCGTGGCGAGGTTCCGACCTACGCGGTGATCTCGCCACTCGCGCACTACCTCGCCATGTCGACGCTGGGCACATTCCATGAGCGCCGCGGCGAGCAGCCCGAAGTGCAGGGTGCCGGGCAGATGCCGGCTGCATGGGGGCGTGTCTTTGGCCAGAGTGTCGATATGTCCTGGACCGGAACCCTGACACCGAGCTTCGACGGCACGCTGTTCGGCATGCAGGCCGGCCTCGACATCTATGGCTGGGAAACGGATAGCGGCCATCACGACCGTATCGGCCTGCTTGTCGGCCACACGCGCATCAGCGGCGACGTGAAGTCGCCGACGATCGCCGGGCCGGTAGCCGATTTCGGCGATATCAACGCGAACGGCACCAGCCTGGGTGCCAATTGGACCCATGTCGGCCCAGGCGGCTGGTACCTCGATGCCGTGCTGATGGGCACCTGGTACGGTGGCGATGTTACCTCCAGCGGCGGCGAAAACCTCGACGTCGGCGGAACCGGGGTCACTGCTTCGCTGGAGGGCGGTTATCCCATCGCACTGACGCCGGAGTGGACACTGGAGCCGCAGGGCCAACTGGTCTGGCAACATCTGTCGCTTGACGACCAGGCCGACAGCTTCTCGACGGTGTCGTTCAATTCCGACGAAGTGCTGACCGGTCGGCTGGGCGTGCGGTTGCAAGGTCTCTTCCAGACCGAAGCCGCGACGCTGAAGCCGTACCTCAAGGCCAACATCTGGCACGAATTCGACGGTGAGGGGGGCATCAGCCTCGGCGGCGACCCGATTGCCGTCGAGACCGGCGGGACGTCAGTCGAGTTCGGCGGCGGCGTGATTGCGAAGCTGACCGAGCAGACCAGCATGTTTGCCACCGCTGACTACACCACCAATATCGGCGGCGAGAAGAAGCGCGTCTTTGAAGGCAATGTCGGTCTCAGCGTCAAATGGTAAGGGGCGTCGACGCCGGCCGCTCTGTGATCCTGCTCAAGCCCCGCGTGGCGCCAGCAGGATGATCGAGGCGCCGGCGATGCAGACTGCGGCGCCGATAATGTCCCAGCGATCCGGGCGTACGCCTTCGGCAAGCCACAGCCAGCCCAGCGACGCCGCGATGTAGATGCCGCCATAGGCGGCGTAGGCGCGGCCCGCGGCATTGGCTTCGACCAGGGTCAGCAGCCAAGCGAAGGCGATCAGCGAGATGACGCCGGGGATGAGCCACAGGGCCGACTTGTCCAGCCGCCACCATGCCCAGAAGGCAAAGCAGCCGGCGATTTCGGCAAGAGCTGCGGCAACATAGATGGCGTAGGTCATGAAGAAGGCCCGGTGCGAATGGCAACGGGCCTATCTCCTACGACGGCCGGGGCCGAGGCAAGGGCGAGTTTCACTCCTTGTCGCCGACCTTCCCGCGACGGGTGGTCTTGCCCGTCGGCGTCGTCTCGCGATGCGCCATCTCGTGCATGGCGAGCGCTTTCTCGCACTTGCCGATATAGTCGCGGGTCAGCGGCAGCGTGTCGTTGCGATGGGTGAGCTGGATCTGGAATACCATCAGGTCCTGCCAGCGGAAGGCGGCTTCGGAAGCCGCGAGATAGAATTCCCACATCCTGCAGAAGCGCTCGTCATAGATCGCCTTGGCCTTGTCGCGATTGGCGGCGAAACGCTTGCCCCAGTGCTTCAGCGTCTCGGCATAGTGAAGGCGCAGGATTTCGACGTCGGTGACCATCAGTCCCGACTTCTCGATCGCCGGCAGCACTTCCGACAGGGCAGGAATGTAGCCACCCGGGAAGATGTATTTGCGGATGAAGGCGCTGGTCGCCGTCGGCGGGCCGAAACGGCCGATCGAATGCAGCACCATCACGCCATCGGGTTTCAGCCGCTTGGCGACGTTGTCGAAGAAGGTACGGTAATGGTTGACGCCGACATGCTCGAACATGCCGACCGACACGATGCGGTCGAAGCGCTCGACCAGATCGCGATAGTCGCGGATTTCGAAGTGGACGTGGCCGTCGAGCCCTTCGGCCTGGGCGCGTTCAGTCGCCACCGCGTGCTGTTCGGTGGAAAGGGTGACGCCCAGAACCTGCGCTTCGAACGAGCGCGCCAGGTAGAGCCCGAGGCCCCCCCAGCCAGAACCGATGTCGAGCACCGACTGGCCTGGCTTGAGCCGCATCTTGGCGGCGATATGCGCCTTCTTGGCCAGTTGGGCCTCTTCCAGCGTCATTTCGGGGTCGGCGAAATAGGCGCAGGAATATTGCATGTCCTTGTCGAGGAAGAGCCGGTAGAGGTCGCCCGAAAGGTCGTAGTGACGCTCGACGTTGCGTTTCGCCCGCGCCGCAGTGTTGACCTGCTGGAAGCGGCGCAAGGCCACTCGCAGGCCTTCGATGGCGCGTGACCAGGCGGCGTCGACCGTGCCGTTGCCGAGATTCTGGAAGGCGATCCGCATGAAGCCGAAGATGTCGCCCTCGACGATGTCCATCTCGCCGTCCATGTAGGCCTCTGGCACGGCCAATGTCGGATCGAAGGTAATGGCCCGTTCGGCTCGCCGCGTTCGGATCAGCATGTGGACCGGTTCGCCGCTGCCGTCGCCGAAGCGATGCGGTCGGCCATCGGGCCCGGTGACGGTCAGGTTTCCTGTGCGTACGAGTTTTGCGAAAATGCGCTGCAGCAACACGTTCATGGGCAATGCTCGCGATGTGTCAGTCCTATTGTCAGAAGCTGGTAACTAGCGCGGGCACGTTCAAGTTCCACCTGGCACAAAAAAACCCGGGTGTTTCCACCCGGGCTTGGTCCAGAAAACTGGATCTGACAACTGAGGCTGAGATCAGCCCTCGTCGCCTTCGCCGTCTTCGTTCGGATCAAAGAAGCTGTCCGGACGGGCGTTTTCGTTGATGTCGTCGCCGTAGATGGCTTCGGCAGTGGTCAGCGTCTCGCCCTTCGACTGACGCTCGGCTTCGTCGGCCGTGCGCGCGATGTTCAGCGTGATGGTGACTTCGACTTCGGCGTGCAGCGAGATCGCCACGTTGGTCAGGCCGATGGTCTTGATCGGCTGGTTGAGCTCGACCTGGTTGCGTGCAACCGTGAAGCCTTCGGCGGCCAGCAGGTCGGCGATGTCGCGGGTCGAGACCGAACCGTAGAGCTGGCCGGTTTCACCAGCCGAGCGGACGGTCACGAAGGTCTTGCCGTCAAGCTTGTCGGCAACCTGCTGGGCTTCCGACTTGCGCTCGAGGTTGCGGGCTTCGAGCTGGGCGCGCTGGCCTTCGAACTTCTTCTTGTTGGCTTCGTTGGCGCGGAGCGCCTTGCCCTTGGGCAGCAGGAAGTTACGGGCAAAGCCGTCCTTGACCTTGACGGTGTCGCCCATCTGGCCGAGGCGGGAAATGCGTTCGAGGAGAATGACGTCCATTTTCCTTGTCCTTTCGTTGGCTGCAAAGGCAGCGAATAAAATTCAACGGGCAAGGAAGCAGGGAAGGGCGTTGCCGCCGGTTTCGCTGTCCTGCCTGTCGCGGCAGTTAGGTCCTCTTTGGAGGTCCAACCCGGGATTTGAAATTCGCCCGATCGCGCCCGTCGCGGGGGAGGAAGCGGGCAGCGAACCGCCCGCTTCGGATGTCTTACTTCACCACGTAGGGCAGCAGGCCGAGGAAGCGGGCGCGCTTGATCGCCTGGGCGAGTTCACGCTGCTTCTTCTGGCTGACGGCGGTGATGCGCGAAGGAACGATCTTGCCGCGCTCGGAAATGTAGCGCTGCAGCAGACGCACGTCCTTGTAGTCGATCTTCGGAGCGTTGGCGCCGGAGAACGGGCAGGTCTTGCGGCGGCGATGGAAGGGACGACGGGTCGGGATCTGATTGATGTCGACCATTATTCTGCACCCCCTTCAACACCTTCGCGCGGACGGCGCGGGCCACGGTCACCACCGCCATCGCCGAAGCTGCGCGGGCCGCGATCACCACGGTCACGATCGCCGAAGCTGCGCGGACGGTCGCCGAAGCCACCGCGTTCGCCACGCTCGGAGCGCTCTTCGCGCTTCTGCATCATGGCGGAGACGCCTTCTTCATGCGCCTCGACCTTGATGGTCAGGAAGCGCAGGATGTCTTCGGACAGGCCCTGCTGGCGCTCGACTTCCTTGACGGCAGCCGACGGAGCAGTGATGTCCATAAGCGTGTAGTACGCCTTGCGGTTCTTGTTGATGCGGTAGGTGAGGGACTTCAGTCCCCAGTTCTCAACCCGGCCAACCGATCCACCAGCTGCAGTGATGATGCCCTTGTAGTGTTCGACAAGTGCATCGACCTGCTGCTGCGAGAGGTCCTGGCGGGCAAGAAACACATGTTCGTAAAGAGCCATAGTTTTTGCCTTTCTTCGTTTCCATCTTCCGGTCCCGGCGGCTAGAGCCTCTGCGACCTCCCTGATCCGTCGAAGGCCTAAGCCATCTCAGGAGAAGAAAGGAGCACGACGAGACGGTCGAGAGCGGAGACACGGGAGGCGGAAGCGTTTTCGCTTCACGCGGCGGCTTTCGAGAAAACCTCCGGCCCTCCGTTCAGCCCCCAGCTGGGACCGGCAGATAGCGGGCGTCTACAGGCAAAGTGCCTTCAAGGCAAGGGGCGGGACCAAGAAACCGGCCGAAATCGGCCCTTTCGGCGGCTTCGGGCCTCAGCCCAGAGCCTCCGGACGCAGGAACAGGGGCGAACGCGTGCGATCGGCAACCACCTTGTCGACCGTCTCCGGGAAGAATGGCTTGGCGCCGCGGCGCTTGCCGAACATCATGTCGTATTGCAGCCAGCGGTAATCGCGGATCGACGGGTCGATCTCTTTCTGGCGCGACCAGTCGAACACCGACTCGCCCGCCTTCGGCAGAAGCACGTTGCGGTCGACGACGCGGAAGCGTTCGTGCAGATCGCCAAGGAAGCCGGTGTAGTAGGGGTGGCTGATGCCGGCGGTCTCGAGCACGTGCAGCGGCAGGAAGGCCGGACTGATCGAGCCGATGTTTTGCGCCGCACCCGTCCGGTTCGACCACACCACCAGCGGCGTTTCGTGCTGGACCAGCATCTCGCCGATCGCCGCTTTGCGCTTGGCGACAGGTTCGTTCATGAAGCCGGTCTCGACATAGACGGGGCCGAGCGGTGGCAGGTGGTCGCCGAAGAAGGCGATCACGGTCGGGCGCTTGCGCTTGCTGGCCCAGTCCATCAGCCGCTTGAGGCTGCGGTCGGCGTCCGATGCACCTTCGGCATAGGTCAGGATCGATTCGCGTGCCCAGGGTGACGTTGCCGCCTCGACCTTGTGGGTGGTGTCGCTGTAGCGGTTCGGCTCGTAGGGGCCGTGGCTCTGCAGCGAGACCGCGAAGAAGAAGAACGGATGCTCGGTCGCATCGGCCTCGCGGATGATCTCTTCGGTCAGAGCGGCGTCGGACACCAGCGGCCCGCGCTTTGCCAGCAGCGGCAGGTTTTCCTCCGACATGAACTGGTCGAAGCCGAACGCCTTGTAGACGGGCGCGCGGTTCCAGAACCAGCCGCCGAACGGGTGGATGGCCTTGGTCTCGTAGCCTTCGCTCTTGAAGAACGTCGCAAGCGACGGCACCGGCGCGCGGACATATTGCTGGTAGGGAATGGAGCCGGCCGGCAGGAAGGCGTTGGAGAAGCCGGTCAGCGCCTCGAACTCGACATTGGCGGTCATGCCGCCGAATTCCGGCGAAAAGACATGGCCGGACTGGGCCGCGCGCACGTTTGCGATCGGATCGGGCGTGATCGAAACGCCGGGCAGGCGCGTCGGATCCCAAAAGGATTCGCTCATCACGATGATGACGTCGGGCTTTTCCTCGGGCAGGACGGCGGCGGCCTGGTCCGGCCGGGCGATGGCGTCGACAGCCTTTTCGGAATAGCCGTGCGGCGCCTTGACCTTGGCCATCGGCACGTTGAGCGCAAACGCGATGGCAAAGCCGTTGGAATTGTAGTTTTCCTTCTGGTCCCACATCATCGGGATGATCTGGAGACGGTCGCGCGTCCACGAGAAGGTCGCGTAGTCCATGATCGAGACGAAGAAGGCGAGGGCCGGAATGGCGATGGCGAGGCGCGAGATGCGCGCCCAGAACGTCAGCGCCGGCATGCGGCGGCGCCAGTAGCGCCAGGCAAGGACGAGGAGCGCAATGCCGGTGACGAGGCCTAGGACGATGCCGACGCCGGCCATCGGGCGCTCGCGCACCAGCAACGGCATCAATTCGACGATCTGTCGGGCATAGAGAAAGTCGGTCGGGTAGAGTGGGTCGCCGAGATAGAGCGACTTCTGATGCCCGACAAAGGCGAGCAGCAGCGCCACGGGTGCGACGATCAGCAGGCCGTTATGCGGCCGGCCGAGCAAGGCATCGAGGCCAACCAGCAGCAGCGCAAAGAGCGCCACCGTGGTCCAGCTCGGCTTGAACGGCTGCTGGAAGAAATTGAGCGTGTCGACGAAGGAGCCGCGCGCGATGTATTCGATGGCGAAGACCAGCACCGCCGAAACGGCGAGCGTGACCATCACCGAGCGCAGTACGCCCAAGGCATAGGCACGCCGGTCGGACGCGGTCTGCTTCGCGTCCTCAACACTCCTTGCGGCCTTATCGACTACACTTCCCAACTCGACTTCCTCGGCTTTATGACGGCCTCATCATGCAGCGGTCACCTGAACGTCACCTGAACGTCATCAAACTGTCATGCAGAAGCTAGGGCTTATGGCAAAATTGAGAAGCGTTGGCCAACAAATCGTGTTTCGGCTTAATCATGTGTGATTATCGGCCCGTTTCGGGCCTCGGGACGCACAAGGCTTGACTTGACAGGGCGCATTGCGCCAGAGCCACAGCGATCCGGAGTGCCCGACGTTCCCTGGGGGCGGCACGCGTACTTCGGTTTGTTATGTCTGCGCATCGCGCCGAAAGGGCCGGAATGGCCTGAGGCGATGCGCCAGCAGCCAGGAGACGAATATGGCCGTTGCATTTACTTTTCCAGGGCAGGGCAGCCAGGCCGTCGGCATGGGCAAGGAATTGGCCGATGCTTTCCCGGAAGCGCGACGGGTATTCGAGGAGGTCGATGACGCACTTGGCGAAAAGCTGTCGAAGCTGATCTGGGAAGGTCCCGAGGAAACGCTGACGCTGACCGCCAATGCCCAGCCGGCGCTGATGGCTGTTTCGATGGCTGCATTCAGGGCGCTAGAAGCACGCGGCCTGTCGCTCAAGGACAAGGTCACATATGTCGCCGGCCACTCGCTGGGCGAATATTCGGCGCTTGCTGCCGCAGGGTTCGTTTCTGTGGCCGACGCTGCGCGGCTGTTGCGCATTCGCGGTGATGCCATGCAGGCCGCTGTACCTGCCGGGCAGGGCGCCATGGCTGCGATCATCGGGCTCGAGCAGGCTGATGTCGACGCGGCTTGCGCCGAAGCAGCCGAGGGTTCGGTCTGCCAGATCGCCAACGACAATGGCGGCGGCCAGCTGGTCATCTCCGGCGAGAAGGCGGCGGTCGAACGCGCGGCCAAGCTGTGCACCGAAAAGGGCGCCAAGCGCGCGCTGATGCTGCAGGTCTCCGCACCGTTCCATTCCGCGCTGATGGCACCGGCTGCCGAGAAGATGCGCGAGGCGCTTGCCGGCGTGAAGAAGCATGCGCCGATCGTCCCGGTCGTCGCCAACGTCTCGGTCCAGCCGATCACCGACCCGGAAGAGATCGCCGCCCGCCTGGTCGAACAGGTGACCGGCCGCGTCCGCTGGCGCGAGACCGTCGAATGGTTCGGCAACAACGGCGTCACCACGCTCTACGAAGTGGGCGCCGGCAAGGTGCTCTCGGGCCTCGCCCGCCGCATCAACAAGGACATCGCCACGGCCGCGGTCAACAACCCGGCCGACGTCGAGGCGGCAATCGCCGCGCTCGTCTAAACATACTGTGACCCCACCCGTGTGAAGGGTGTGCTCTGGAAGGGATTGGAAAAATGCTCGATCTGACCGGCCGCAAGGCACTCGTCACCGGCGCATCCGGTGGCATCGGCGAGGAAATCGCCCGCATCTTGCACGCGCAGGGCGCCATCGTCGGCCTGCACGGCACCCGCGTCGAAAAGCTCGAGGCCCTGGCCAACGAGCTCGGTGACCGCGTCAAGCTGTTTCCGGCCAACCTCGCCGACCGCGACGAGGTCAAGGCGCTGGGCCAGAAGGCCGAGGCCGAACTCGAAGGTGTCGACATCCTGGTCAACAACGCCGGCATCACCAAGGACGGCCTGTTCGTTCGCATGTCCGACGCCGACTGGGACTCGGTCATCGAGATCAACCTGACGGCGATGTTCCGCCTGACGCGCGAGCTGACGCATCCGATGATGCGCCGCCGCCATGGCCGCATCATCAACATCACCTCGGTGGTCGGCGTCACCGGCAACCCCGGCCAGACCAACTACTGCGCCTCGAAGGCCGGCATGATCGGCTTTTCCAAGTCGCTCGCCCAGGAAATCGCCACCCGCAACATCACCGTCAACTGCGTCGCCCCCGGCTTCATCGAATCGGCAATGACCGAGAAGCTCAACGACAAGCAGAAAGAGGCGATCATGGCCGCGATCCCGGCCAAGCGCATGGGCACCGGCAAGGAAGTTGCTTCGGCCGTCGCCTATCTCGCCTCCGACGAAGCTGCCTACGTCACCGGCCAGACAATTCACGTCAACGGCGGCATGGCGATGATCTGATTGGGCCGATTGGCCGGGATAACTGGCCCTTTTGCCTTGGACGCGGTCAAGATTTCGTGTATTGCCGCGCTCCATCAGGTGGCCGGACCGAAGACGGACCGCTGCCCGAGCGCTTGGGAAAGCGCAGATTACTGCTTGATTAGCGGCATTCCGCCCGCTAACGAAGACCTAACAAACTCCAGACTGAGGATGCCCACATGAGTGACACCGCAGAGCGCGTCAAGAAGATCGTCATCGAACATCTTGGCGTCGACGCCGACAAGGTGACTGAAGCTGCAAGCTTCATCGACGACCTGGGCGCGGACAGCCTCGACACGGTCGAGCTCGTTATGGCGTTCGAAGAAGAATTCGGCGTTGAGATCCCCGACGACGCGGCCGAGACCATCCTCACCGTTGGCGACGCCGTGAAGTACATCGACAAGGCTTCGGCCTGAGCGATCGCGAATTGTCAGGGATGCCTGCGATGAGGCGTGTGGTTGTCACGGGCCTTGGCCTGCTTTCACCGTTCGGCATGGGCTACGAGCACGGCTGGAAAGAGCTTCTTTCCGGCCGTAGCGCCGCAAGGCGGATCACGGAGTTCGAGGTCGAAGACCTCCCCTGCAAGATCGCCAATGTCATCCCCAGGGGTGACGGCACGAACAATACCTTCAATCCCGAAGCAGTCCTCGAACCCAAGGAACTGCGCAAGATCGGCGACTTCATCCTCTACGGGATCGCGGCCGCAGACGAGGCATTGAAGGATTCGGGCTGGGCGCCCAAGACACCGGACGAGCAGAACGCGACTGGCGTCATGATCGGTTCGGGCATCGGTGGCATCGAGGGCATCGCCGAAAACGCGCTGATCCTCAACGAACGCGGCCCGCGCCGCATCAGCCCCTTCTTCATTCCAGGCCAGATCATCAATCTGGTCTCTGGCCAGGTTTCGATCCGGCACGGGCTCAAGGGCCCCAACCATGCCGTGGTCACGGCCTGCTCGACCGGCGCGCACGCCATTGGCGACGCAGCTCGTCTGATCATGTTCGGCGACGCCGACGTGATGGTGGCGGGTGGTGCTGAATCGCCGGTGGCACGCCTGTCGCTTGCCGGCTTCGCCGCTTGCAAGGCACTGTCGACCGGGCGCAACGACGACCCCGAGAGGGCCTCGCGCCCTTATGACCGCGACCGCGACGGCTTCGTCATGGGCGAGGGCGCAGGCGTCGTCGTGCTCGAAGAGCTCAAACACGCCAAGGCGCGCGGCGCCAGGATCTATGCCGAGGTTGTCGGCTACGGCCTGACAGGCGACGCACATCACATCACGGCTCCGGCCGAGGATGGCGACGGCGCCTTCCGCTGCATGACCGCCGCCCTCAAGCGCGCCAACCTGTCGCCGGCGGATATCGACTACATCAACGCCCATGGCACCTCGACCATGGCCGATACGATCGAGCTCGGCGCCGTCGAGCGCCTCGTCGGCAATGCCGCCTCCAAGGTCTCGATGTCATCGACCAAGTCGTCGATCGGCCACCTTTTGGGTGCTGCCGGTGCTGCCGAGGCGATCTTCTCGATCCTCGCCATTCGCGACAACATCGTGCCGGCAACGATCAATCTCGATAATCCCGAGCGTGAGACGGCCATCGATCTCGTGCCGAACAAGCCGCGCGCCCGGCAGGTCGACGTCGCCTTGTCGAACTCCTTCGGCTTTGGCGGTACCAACGCCTCGCTGGTCTTCCAGCGCTACAACGGCTGACAACTCTGTGGGAAGGGGGCGTTAAACGCCCTCTTTGCCGCGATTTTTGCCACATTCGGCTCTAGTCTCCCGGCGGGGATTCGACGCAAGAGGGAGTGGCGAGGCAAAATGAGCATGAATACGCCAGGTCAAGGGGAAGGTGCCGCGCGCGCCGCACCGGCAAATCCGATCGTTCCTAAGACAGCGCAGGAAGCGCTGCGGCCGGAAATCGGCACGCCGCCGCCCAAGCGTTCGCGTGCCTCGCGCAACCAGATCGTCGTGTTCATGAATTTCGTGATGTCGACGGCGGTGCTGGTGATCCTCGCCGGCGGCGCAGCCCTCTATTTCGGCAAGCAGGAATTCAACGGCGAGGGCCCGTCGGCGGTCCCCAGCACATTCCTGGTCAAGGAAAAGACCGGCGTGCAGGATATCGCCGACCAGCTCGAGCGGCGCGGACTGATCAGCGATGCGCGCATCTTCCGGATGGGCGTGCGCGCCTACGGCAACGACGGCTCGCTGAAGGCCGGCGAATACGAAATCCAGGCCGGCGCTTCGATGCACGAGATCATGGAGCTCCTGAAGAGCGGCAAGTCGGTGCAATACTCGCTGACGATCCCGGAAGGACTGACCGTCGAGCAAGCCTGGAAACGCATTGCCGAACAAGAGGCTCTTACCGGCGACATGCCGACGGAGATGCCGGCCGAGGGCACGCTTGCCGCGGATACGCAGCGCTTCACCCGCGGGCTGACGCGCCAGCAGATCATCAACAAGATGCTGGCCGACCAGAAGGAACTGGTCGAGACCATCTGGCAGCGCCGTACGTCGGACCTTCCGTTGGCCGACATCAACGAATTCGTGACGCTGGCGTCCATCGTCGAGAAGGAAACCGCCCGCGGCGACGAGCGCTCACGCGTGGCAGCTGTCTTCATCAACCGCCTCAACAAGGGCATGCGGCTGCAGTCGGATCCGACGATCATCTACGGCATCTTCGGCGGCAAGGGTAAGCCCGCCGACCGGCCGATCTACCGCTCAGACATCGACAAGCCGACGGCCTACAATACCTATACCATCAAGGGCCTGCCCCCCACGCCGATTGCCAATCCGGGCAAGGCTTCGCTCGAGGCGGTGGCCAATCCGTCCAAGACCAAGGACCTGTATTTCGTGGCCGACGGTTCGGGCGGGCATGTCTTTGCCGAGACGCTGGACGAGCACAATGAGAACGTCGCGCGCTGGCGTGCCTTCCAGCGCAAGGTCGTCGAGGACGAGAAGGCGGCCGGCGAGGCCGACCCGGCAAAGAAAGACGCCACGACGACGAACGCCGTCAAGAAGTAGGACAGGCTCGCCGCGCGGCCATCGGGCCCGCGCGGCGCAACAAGAACAGGGACGCGCTGCCAGATGAACCTGCAGAGCATGACAGGCTTCGCCCGCGTCGCGGCCGAGCATGACGGAACCGCCATCGCCTGGGAGGCGAAGTCGGTCAACGGCAAGAGCGTGGAGGTGCGCCTGCGCCTGCCGCAGGGCTTTGAACGTCTCGAGCCGTCGGTGCGCCAGGCCATCCAGAAGCGCTTTTCGCGCGGCAACGTGCAGGCAACCCTGACCGTCAGCCGCGCCAGTGGCTCGATGGTCCAGCCCGTCATCAACGAAGTGTTCCTGCGCGACGTCGCCGAACTCGCCAACCGGCTGGTCACACAATTTGGCGCGGCGCCTGCCAGTGCCGACGGGTTGCTGGCGCTGCGCGGCGTCTTCGATGTGCCCGAGGCAGTCGAAACCGAAGAGCAGCGCGCGGCGATCGATGCGGCGATCATGAATTGCCTGGAGACTGGTCTTGCCGGCCTCGTCGAGGCGCGCAAGGCCGAGGGCGAGGCCCTGCGCGGGCTGTTGTCGGGCCATATCGCGACCATCGAGGCGCTGACGCTGCGGGCCGAGGCCGATCCGTCGCGCGAACCGGCGCAAATCCGCCAGCGGCTCGCCGAGCAGGTGCGTCTGCTGCTCGAGGCATCGCCGGCGCTCGACGAGGCACGGCTCAACATGGAGGCGGCGTTTCTCGCCACGAAGGCCGATATTCGCGAGGAAATCGACCGGCTGAAGACGCATGTCGCCTCGGGACGCACGCTGATATCTGGCGGTGGCGCAATCGGCCGCAAGCTCGATTTTCTGGCGCAGGAATTCAATCGCGAATCGAATACTCTATGTTCGAAGTCGAACGCCGCCGCAGTGACCGCCATCGGGCTGGAACTGAAGGCCGTGGTCGACCAGTTTCGCGAGCAGGTTCAGAATCTGGAGTAGCGCATGAGCGCCGAGAACCCTTCAAACGCCATCAGGCGGCGCGGCCTGATGCTGGTGCTGTCTTCGCCGTCGGGCGCAGGCAAGTCGACCATCGCGCGTAACCTGCTGGAAAGCGACCCCGGCCTCGAGCTGTCGGTCAGCGTGACGACCCGCGCTCGCCGGGGCAGCGAGATCGACGGCATGCACTATCATTTCCGCTCGATGCGCGATTTCGAACGGCTGCGCGACTCCGACGCTCTGCTCGAATGGGCCGAGGTGCATGGCAACTACTATGCCACGCCGCGCGAGCCGGCCGAAATTGCCATGGCGCAAGGTCGCGACATGCTGTTCGACATCGACTGGCAGGGTGCCGAGCAGCTCAAGGAGAAGATGCGGGCCGACATCGTCTCGATCTTCATCCTGCCGCCGTCGATGGGCGAACTGAAGGCGCGCCTGCGCCGCCGCGCCGAGGATCAGGATGCGGTGATCGAGACAAGGCTGCACAACGCCCGTGTCGAGCTCGAGCACTGGCGCGACTATGACTACGTCGTCGTCAACGACGACCTCGACAAGGCCTTTGCCTCGGTCAAGGCGATCGTCACCGCCGAGCGCCTGCGCCGCGACCGCCGGCCGGGATTGTTCGATTTCGTTTCGAAGCTGCTCGACGAGAAGGTCTGAGCGACCGGCGCTCAGACCGCCTTTGCCAGCGCCACGAACTCCTCGACGCTGAGCGTCTCGGCGCGGCGGGTCGGGTCAATGCCGACTGTTTCCAGAAGTCTTTCGCCGCCCATGCTTTTCAGGCTCTGGCGCAGCATCTTGCGGCGTTGGCCGAAGGCCGCCTCGGTGACACGGCCAAGTACCTTCACGTCGGCCGGCAGAGGCACCTGACGCGGTTCCAGGTGTACGACGGACGAAGTGACCTTCGGTGGCGGGGTAAAGGCCTGTGGCGGCACATCGAAGGCAATGCGTGCGTCGGTGCGCCAGCCGGCGAGAACACCGAGGCGGCCAAAGGCCGAGCTCGCCGGCTTCGCCACGATGCGTTCGGCGACCTCGCGCTGGAACATCAAGGTCAGCGATTGATAGAACGGCGGCCAGTCCTGGACGGTGAGCCAGCGGACGAGCAGTTCGGTGCCGATGTTGTAGGGCAAGTTGGCGACGATCTTTGTCGGCTCGCCGCCGGCGAGCGCCGCGAAATCGGTCTTCAGCGCGTCGCCCGAGACCACTTCCAGCCGCTCCGGATAATGGTTGGAAATCTCGGCCAGTGCTGCGAGGCAGCGTTCGTCGCGCTCGATGGCGATGACGCGCCTGGCGCCGTTCATCAACAGCGCTCGTGTCAGGCCGCCGGGGCCGGGGCCGACCTCGATGACGGTGACGCCTGTGAGATCGCCGGCAGCCCGCGCCACCTTGCTGGTCAGGTTGAGGTCGAGCAGGAAATTCTGGCCGAGCGCCTTCTTGGCCTGCAGGCCGTGGCGCTCGATGACGTCGCGAAGCGGCGGCAGGCCATCGATGCTGGTGGCCGCACTCATGAAGACTTGCCCCCAACGTCCGCCAGCCGGCGCGCCAGCTTCAGCGCTGCGATCAGGCTGTCCGGCCGGGCAATGCCCTTGCCGGCGATGTCGAAGGCGGTGCCGTGGTCGGGCGAGGTGCGGATGAAGGGCAGACCGAGCGTGACGTTGACCGTCTCGTCGAAAGCCAGCGCCTTGGCCGGGATCAGTGCCTGGTCGTGATACATGCAGATGGCGGCGTCGTAGCCGGCGCGGGCGCGGGCATGGAACATGGTGTCGGCGGGCAGGGGACCGAAGACGTCGATACCTTCCGCCTTCAGCGCCTCGATCGCCGGGCGGATGATGCGTTCGTCTTCATGGCCCATCGCACCGCCTTCGCCGGCATGCGGATTGAGGCCCGAAACGGCGATGCGCGGCCTGGCGATGCCAAAACGTGTGCGCAGGTCATGCGCGGTGATGCGGGTGGTCTCGATGATCGCCTCGGTCGTAAGTGCCCTTGGCACGTCGGCAAGCGCGATATGGATGGTGACGGGCACGGCGCGAAGCTCCGGCCCGGCAAGCATCATGACCGGCATGACGGCGGAGCCGGTCCTCTGGCTCGCGAGGTGGGCGAGGTATTCGGTATGGCCGGGAAAGCGGAAGCCGGCGTCATAGAGCGGCTTCTTGGCGATCGGGCAGGTGACGACGGCAGCGGCGCGGCCCTCGAATGTGTCCATCACGGCACGGTCGATCGCCTCGATGATGCCGGCGGCGTTCTGCTTGTCGGGCTGGCCCGGCGCGTCGACCAGCGCAGCGGACAGCGGCACGACCGGCAACGCATCTGCGAACTGCCCGGCGGCATTGGCCGGGTCGGTCTCTGCGATCTGGATTTCGACGCCCAGCGCCAAAGCGCGTGCGGCGACCAAAGCGGGGTCGCCGAGGAGATAGAAGGCGGGCACGTCCGCTTCGTTGCGCAGCTGCCAGGCGACGACTGCGATTTCGGGGCCGATACCTGAGGGATCGCCAACAGTCAGCGCCAGAGGGGCGCCATGCGAGCCCACGACCTAGCGGTTGACGATGCGAGCCTTGGCCCGCAGTTCTTCGATGTACTTCTTGCTGAGCTCGTCGGCCTTTTCGTTGCCTTCCTTGCCGAGCCCCTCGGCCTGGAAGACCATCTGTGCGACCTTGTCGTCGGACACTTCGCGGGCGCTGCAAACGCCGATGAACTCGACGCCACGGTCAGTCTCACGCACCGGGGTTGCGCCGCCAGCCTTGAGCTTCTTGATCTGGTCGGCCCATTCCGGCGGCAATTGCGGTGCAAGCACGCGGCCGAGATCGCGCACGGTCACGTCGAGCAGGCCCCTGGCGAATTCGCGCGTCTGCTCGCAACCGTTGAAGCGGCCACGCATGGCATCCGCCTCGCGCTTGCGCTTGCCGATGGAGCCGCGCTCGGATGCCGGCACGACGAAGATCACCTGCTGCAGCATGTATTCGGTGGCGCTCGGCTTGGCGCCGCCCTGCTGCAGCATGCGCCGGACGGCGTCCTGCTCGCTGGTGCCGCCACCGCCGCTGCCCTCGGCGCGGAAGCGGGAACTGAGCGCCTGGTTCCAGCCCATCTGCGTGCGGATGTAGTCCTTGAAATGGCTGCTCGTCACGCCGGCCTGGGCCAGGATCTGGTCCATTTGGGCGGGCTTGAGCTTGTTGGAGCCGGCAAAGCGCGCATAGGCGTCGTCGACCTGCTTGTCGGAGATGCGGATGTTGAGCCGCTTCATTTCGGCCTGGCGCAGCGTCTGCTCGATCATTTCCTCGCCGGCATTGCCTTTGCGCTTCTGCAGCTTGAGGAACGCGGCGCGGCGCTGGATGTCGTAGCTGGTAACCGGCACGTCGTTGACAATGTATTTGATCTCGCTCGCCTGGGCCGGAGGCGCATAAGCGGTCATCGAGAGCGACGTTGCCGCCACGAGCAGGGCGAGGCCTGCCGAAAAGAGGTGCTTCCGCATCGATAAAGTCCCGTTCAAACCCCAGATCCGAGCATTGCCCGAATGCATGTTGCCCCGTCCAATGGCCGCGTTATGCGGCAAAACGATGTCAGGTCGCCCTGGCATCGTTCTCTGGCTGCCTTAGAAACTGTTCTTCGCCGTACCGAGATCGCCGAGCGTGCGGAACGAAATGTTGAAGCCTACGGAGCGTGTGACGTCGTCGGGATCGTTGTGATCGCGGCTTTCGGCGTAGGTCATCATGTAGGTGAAGCACTCATCGTCATAGGCGAAGCCGACACCGTTCTTGACGAGCAGGTCGCTCTTGATGTCGTAGGTGCCGGAACCAAACACCCGCCATTCGTCGTTGAAGCGCGCCGTGGCGCCGAGCGTGACCTCGTGACGGTCGTCCTTGAAGCCATAGAGCGGCTGCGCATCGATGAAGGCGTAGCGGGCCGAAACGGCGATCGGGCGCGCATCGAGGCCGACCTTCATTTCGGCGCGGCGGACGTCGAGGCTCTGCTCGTCGAAGCGGCCGCTGACCGAGGCCGAGAAGCCGTTCGGGCTGGCGATGCCGGCAAGCGCCACATAGTCGGACGTATCGGTTTCCAGGCCGGAATAGGCGCCTGCGTTGACCAGATCGGGCGCGGCAAACGAGTTGTCGCCGGCGAGTTGGTAGGACTGGCCGAAAAGCGCGTTGGTGGTCCAGCCGTTGCTGTAGCTGCCGGAATAGCGCAGGCCGATATTGGCGCGCGTCCCGCCTTCCATGCGGTCATAGCCCGAGAACTTGTCGCGTTCGAACAGCGACGCCGCGTCGAAGACAAAGCTCTGCGCATCCTCGTTGGGGATGCCGAGCCCGCCGATGGCGCTCTCGCTCGGGCGGGCGAAGACCTGGGCCATCGGTTCGAGCACATGGGTCGAGCTCGTCGACGAGAACAGCACCGGCCAGCGCAGTTCGAGACCGAGCGTCGCCATGTAGCGGAACAGCGATGAGCGTACGTCTGCCGCAACGCCAATGTCCGGATCGATGGCCATGTTGTTGATGGCGTTCAGCGAGGCGCTGGAGGCGTCGAGGTAGCTGCCGTCGGCGCGGAAAGCCATCAACGGTGTAACCAGCAGGCCACCTTCGGTAACGATCGTGCGTTTCCACTCGGCTTCGGCGGTGATGCGGCTGGACGTTCCTTCGAGGCCGTGAATTGTCGGGCCGTTCAAACCTGGTATCGCGGAATCGAGCTCGGTGCGGCGGATGACGCGTGCATTGAGGTCGAACGACAGTTCGCCGCCGGCCAGCGGCGCGTCGGGAATGTAGGCGTAGTCGAGCGACGGCAGCACCCAGGGCTGCTTGTCGGCACGTGCATCGGGATCGCTATCGAGGGCTTCTTCCTGGACCTGGAAGCGCATGGCGCGCAGGTCGAAGTAGTTTCGGTCGTTGAGGCCGGTGAGATAGACCTCGGAACGATGCGTGCTGTCGGCGAAACCCTCGATGCCGTAGGTGCGCGAGAAATTCTTGTCCGACTGGGCGAGGATGTCCCAGCCGAAGGCCCAGCGCGGATTGAGGTCGAAACGGCCCTTGGTGCCGACCATGCCGCGCAGCTTGTTCGCGTCGCCAGTAGGCCCGCTGTCGACGGTGTTGGCGTCGAACTTGTCGGGGTTCATCTGGTGGATGCCTGCGATCTTCAGGCTGTATTGGCCATTGTTGAAGCGCTGGCGCCACTCGGCCTCGCCGAGGAAGCCCTGGCGGGTGTAGCCGGTGCCCTTGACGGTCAGGTCGTAGGTCGGCGAGAGCGCGAAATAATAGGGGATCGAAACCCCGACGCCGAGCTCGCTCTTGTAGCTGATGCCGGGCATCAGGAAGCCGCTCTTGCGCTTCACCGTCGGGTCGGCGATCTCGAAGGCGGGCAGGAAGGCGATCGGGAAACCGAAGAACTCGAAATTCGAGTTTTCGAAACGGACGGTCTTCTTTTCGCCGTTCCAGATGATCTTCTGAGCCTTGATGCGCCAGATCGGCGCCTTGTCGGGCTTTTGCTCGCAAGGTTCGCAGGCCGTGTAGACGCCGTTGTTGAACGTCGTCAGGATGCCGCCTTCGCGCTTGGCGCTCTCGGCCGCAAAGTAGGTCTTGTCGACGGTCTCGACGCGCAGCGCGTTGACGAAGCCATCGGCGAAGTCGTCGGTGATGTCGATCTCTTGCGAGAAGATCTTGGTGCCGTCGGAATTGACGATCTCGACATTGCCGCTGGCGATCAGTCGCGACGTCTTGCGGTCGTAAGTGACGCGCTGGGCGACGAGACGGTTGCCGGCATAGTCGATCTGTACGCCGCCGACGGCGGTGACCGTCTGGACGTCATTGTCATAGACCAGCGTGTCGGCCTCGAGCAGCATCTGCGAGCCCTCGGGCACGCTTGGCGCGAGATCGGCGATGGTCTGTGCGTAAGCTGGTGCGAACGGGAGCGCGCATGCAAACAGGCATGCAAGCGCAGTCGCCCCGAATAGGCGTGCCCTGCGGGCAGTCCTGCGGTTGGCCATTGCGCCCCTCACACTAACCATCCTCGTTGTAGAGCAGGAAAGTCACCCCGAAAAACATTGCTACGACAACTGGAAGCCACGCCGCAATATAAGTCGGCACGAATCCCGCATTGCCAAATGCTTTGACCAGAACCGAAACGACATAAAGCAGAAAGCCGGCGACGACGCCACCCAGAATCATCGTTCCGGACTGCCCCATCCTCGCAAATCGCATCGACACTGTTGCAGCAATGAGCGTCATCGCGACCAGCAGGAAGGGAAGTGCGACAAGTGAATGAAATTGCATGGCAAAAGCATTCGCCCGGAGCCCGAAGGACCGTGCCACTTCGATTTTCGACGGAAGCTGGAAAAAAGGAATGGTTTCGGGCCGCGCTAGCCGCTCCTGGACGAATTCCGGCTTCAGATTCGTCGGCACCTCGGCGGTGGCTTCGGAGGTGAAGTTCTCGCCACCCTTCATGCTTCGAACGTTGACCAATTCCCAATGACCGTCGCGCAGATAGGCGCGCTCGGCATCCTTGCGTTCGACCATGTTGCCGTCGGCGTCAAAGACGAAAAACACCGCGTCCGACAGTTCCATCCCCTGATTGAGAACCGCCCGGGCGCCGATGATGACCTCGGTGCCGTTGGCTTTCTGGCGCAGCCATGGCGCCGAAAATGCCGAAACCGAATTGGACTGGCGTGAGCGAAGCTCCGACTCCAGCGACTCCGAGTGCGAGAAGCCGTAGGCCGCGATCGGGTTGAGCACGCCGACCGTGATGAAGCCGAAGAGCAACGCGCCGAGGCAGCATGGCAGCAGGAACTGCCATGCCGAAATACCGGCGGCGCGGGCAATGACCAGTTCATAGCGCCGGTTGAGCGACACAAGCGTTGCCATGGCGCTGAACAGGGCGACGAACGGAACGACCTGCAGCATGATCATCGGCACGCGCAGTGCAGAAACCGTCAGGGCGATGCTGAACTTGAAGCCCGGCACGCCGCCGGCATTGTTCGAGAATTCCGTGACGTCGATGATGAAGATGAGCGCGAAAATACCGATGAAGAACCACGCTGTGATGGTGGCGTAGCGAAAGAAGAAATAGCGCCCGAGCGTCCAGCCCATCATGCTGCTCCCTGACGCGGAGCACCGCCGCTGAACCGCAGGCGCAAAGCCGTGAGTTTGTCGCGGATCTGCGCCACCACGGACGCGATCCGGTCGGCGACCGAAACCGGCAGTTCCATGCTGCGGTTGGTGCGGATGAACCAGATGGCAATCAGCGACGTGGCGATGGGCACGGCATAGACTACATAGCGGACCCACGCCACCGTCTCGGCCTTGCTGCCGGCGAAGAAGCCAAGCCAGCGGAAGAACAGCGCGATGGTGATGGCGGTGACAAGCGGATGGATGCGCGCTTCACGATGTGATCGCGCGTCGCCTGCCACGGCCAGCGCTATGAGGGCAAAGGCGATCGGGTAGAGCCACTCGGTGAACCGGCGGTCGAGTTCGGCGGTAAACAGCCGGGGATTGCGCTGGTAATATTTGTCGCTTGGCGAGGGGTTCACCAGGTAAGCCGTCGAGCGATCCTTCGGCTGCATCGTGACTTCCTTCGCAGCAGCGGAGAACTCGCTGAGGTCGAATGCGTAGGAATCGAAGCTGATCACCGACACTTCGCCGCCTGGCGCCTTGCGGTGGATCACGCCGTCATTCATCACCAGCATCTGCTTGCTGTCGCGCTCCACGAACGAGCCGTCCTTGGCGTAGTAGACGAGATCAATGTTGGGTTCGCGAGAATCGGCGACGAAGATGCCGCCAAGGCCGCCATTTGGCAGGCGCTCGCCGACCTGGACGAAGAGACCCTCGTCGACCTTGCGGAACGTGCCTTCCTGGATGATCAGCGACAAAAGATCTGCGCGCGAGGTCGCGATCAGTTCGCGGTTGCGCTGGCGCGCCATGGGATCCGCGATGTTGTGGACCAGGAAGGCGAACAGGCTGGCGCCGATGGCCAGGATGAGGATGGGCCGGATCACGGTCATCCGCGAAGCGCCGGCGGCGTTGAGGATCACCAGTTCGGAATCGCTGTTCATCGAGCTTAGCGTCAACGCCACCGCGATTGTCACCGCAAAAGGCACGACGATCGGAATGAGGGTGGGCAGGATAAGGGCTGCGACCTCAAAGAAGGTCAGCGCCGACTGGCCGCTGTCGGTGACAAGGTCGATTCGCCCGAGCACCTGGGTGGTCCAGACGATCACCAAGGTCCAGGTCAGCGCCGCGATAAAAACCGCGAACGCACGACGCAGGATGTAGCGCTCAACAACCTTCATCGATGATCAGGATTCCGTGTTTCCGACTTGGCCGGCCGACGGGACGTCGAGTGACCGGCAGGTGTCTAAGGTATAGTCCAAGGCAAGCCGGCACAACCGGCCCCTTCAAGCCGGCATCGTTCCAACACCCATCTCCTACCGGCCGCGACTCTCGGCGCCAATGGCTAAGAAAGGCCGAACAGAGGTGGTTAACGCAAGGTTTCCCACCTTTTTTCACCTTTAATCATATCGGGCCAAGATGACGGAGGCTTGCCAAATTTTTGAAAACGACCAAATGTCGCGCACCATCTGAACGGGATCCGAAAGCAGGACATCATGACCTCCAAGCCGTCGATCAGCTTCGCCAAGGCCGGCACGCCGAAAAAGGGCAGCGTTTTTGTCTTCTCCGCCGAAGATGGCGCGCTGAGCGAGATCGCGCGCGGCAACGATCCGGCCAAGACGCTCGACCGCGCCTTTCCGGTCGCCGACTTCAACGGCAAGTTTGGTGGCGTCGTTGAAGTCCTGGCGCCGGAAGGCACTGGCGTTGACCGGCTGGTGGCTGTCGGCGTGGGCAAGACGTCCAGTCTCGACGAGTATGCCTGGCTGAAGCTTGGCGGCACGCTGGCGGCACAATTGCGCAAGGCAACCGAGATCGGTGTGGTCCTGGACATTCCGGGCGCCACAGTCGACGGCGCTGCCGCCGCTGCTGTTGCAGCCGGCATCCTGCTGCGCAGTTACACCTTCGACAAGTACAAGACCAAGAAGGACAATGGTAACGGCAAGGCCGAGGACAAGAAGCCTGCGAAGGTCACCATCCATTGCGCCGATCCGGTAGCGGCAAAGAAGGCCTTCGCCGACATCGAGGCGGTGGTCGGCGGCGTGCTGCTGGCCCGCGACCTGGTCAACGAACCGGCCAACGTGCTTGGTCCGGTCGAGTTCGCCGCCCAGGCCAAGGAACTGGAAAAGCTTGGCGTCAAGGTCGAAATCCTGACCGAAAAAGAGATGAAGAAGCTCGGCATGGGCGCGCTGCTCGGCGTCGCGCAGGGCTCGGTGCGTCCGCCGCGCATGGCTGTGATGCAGTGGAACGGCGGCAAAGCCAAGGACAAGCCGGTGGCCTTCGTCGGCAAGGGCGTGGTCTTCGATTCGGGTGGTGTGTCGATCAAGCCGGCCGCCGGCATGGAGGACATGAAGGGCGACATGGGGGGCGCCGCCGCTGTCACCGGCCTGATGCATGCGCTTGCCGCGCGCAAGGCCAAGGTCAACGTGGTCGGCATCATCGGCCTGGTCGAGAACATGGTCGATGGCAACGCCCAGCGTCCTGGCGACATCGTCACCTCGATGTCGGGCCAGACCATCGAGGTGCTCAACACCGACGCCGAAGGGCGCCTCGTGCTCGCCGACGCGCTCTGGTACTGCAACCAGCGCTTCGAGCCGAAGTTCATGGTCAATCTGGCGACGTTGACCGGCGCAATCATGGTGGCGCTCGGGCAGAGCCACGCCGGGCTGTTCTCCAACAATGACGAGCTTGCCGGGCGCCTGACCTCGTCGGGTGCCGCGACGCAGGAAAAGCTGTGGCGCATGCCACTCGGCTCCGAATACGACAAGCTGATCGATTCCAAGAACGCCGACATGAAGAACATCGGCGGCCGCTTCGGTGGCTCGATCACCGCGGCGCAGTTTCTCCAGCGTTTCGTCAAGGAGACGCCCTGGGCGCATCTCGACATCGCCGGAACCGCGATGGGCTCGCCGGCCAGCGAGATCAACCAGTCCTGGGGCTCGGGCTATGGCGTGCGGCTGCTCGACAGGCTGGTGCGCGACCACTACGAAGGGTGAGGCTGGATAAATCGGCCCTGGGTGCGAACTGAGCAATGGCCGAAGTCCTTTTCTACCACCTGACCGAATCGACGCTCGAGGATGCCCTTCCGGGCCTGCTCGAGCGCAGTCTGCAGCGCGGCTGGAAAGCGGTGGTGCAGACCGGCACCGAGGAGCGGCGCGATGCATTGGATGCCCATCTCTGGAGCTTCCGCGACGATTCGTTCCTGGCCCATGGCAGCGACCGCGAACCTCATGCGGCGGATCAGCCCGTGGTGCTGACGACAGGTGAAGGCAATTCGAATGCGGCCGAGATCCGCTTTCTGGTCGATGGGGCGGCTCCGCCCGATGTCGGACCCTATCAACGTGCCGTTTTCCTGTTCGATGGCCACGACGCAGCGCAGCTCGAAGGTGCACGTGAACATTGGAAGACGATGAAGAACGGCGGGCACACCGTGACCTACTGGCAGCAGACGCCGGACCGCCGCTGGGAACGCAAGGCCTGAGGCAATATGGCGGCCTGCGAACGGACCGCCTTATGGCTGGAGCCAGCTATTTGGCAGCGCTCATTTCGCCGCCGAGTTCCTTCTTGAAGGTCTCGAAATCGACCTGCATGCCGTTGAAGACAGTGCTCCAGTGGCGAGTCAGCGCGGCCATCGCCACGGCTTCCTGGATCTCTTCGTCGGTCGCGCCTGCCTGCCTGGCGCTCTGGGTGTCGGCCCAGATGCAATAGGTGCACGGGATTTGTGCAGCGACTGCCAGCGAGATCAGCGCCTTTGTCTTCGCCGGCAACGCGGTCTTGTCGCTGAACTCGAGCGCCTTGAGTTCCGACCAGGCGCCGGGCAGGCCGGCCTTCGGGAACTGCTTGACGAAGCTCGGCACGCCGCCCATCGATTTCTGGATGTCTTGAAGCGTGGCGTCGTAATCGTCGGCATGGGTGGAAAGCGGCATCAATGCGAATGTGGCTGAACAGGCTGCTGCGCCGGCCAGGACCGTCATCGTGCGGCGGAACGAGGCGAGGGCGGATGCGTCGAAGAACGACATGACTTCCTCCTCTGGATCATTTTTACCTTACGGTGTAAGGTATCTCAGTGATGAGCCTTACAGTGTAAGTTGTCAAGCGAAGCGATGGACAAGCCGATCAACAAAAAGCGAGCCCGCGGCAAGCTGTCGCGCGACAGGATCGAGACCTCGGCGTTCGAGCTCATCGAGCGCGAAGGGCTGTCGGGCTTTTCGATGCGCAAGCTGGCGCAGGCACTGGGCTGCGAGGCGATGAGCATCTACCACCACTATCCCTCCCAGGCGCATCTGTTCGAGGCGCTGGTCGATAGGCTCATCGGCGAATTGGAGATACCGCCCCGTGACCTCCCATGGCGGCAACGGGTCAGGAATGTGCTTCATGGCTATCGTGCCATGGCGCGCAAATACCCCGCATTCGCGCCGTTCATCGTGACCTACCGGATGAATTCGCCGAAATGCCTGAAATGGCTGGATGGCGTGATCGGCCTGTTCGAAGACGGCGGCTTCGGCCGGGAGCGCTCGGCGCGCCTGTTCCGCGCTGTCGGCTACTATCTCATGGGCGCCATCCTCGATGAAACGGCAGGCTATGCCAGGGGGCCGTCGTCGGTGACGAAAGTCGACGACGAGCAATTGCGTACCGACTTTCCCAATGTGGCTGCGGCCGGCCCGTACTTCGCCCCGAGCCAGTTCGACAAGACCTTCTCGATGGGCCTCGAAATGATGCTCGACGAAATGGGCCCCGAAGTTGCAGGCAATGGCCATGCCGGACTTTCCGGCGCCGGCCAAAAGCCGTAGTAGGGAGGCTACTTCCATCCGGCCAGCCACCTCGCGTTAGGCAGCAGCCACAGAGTTTCGAGCGCTATGCGGTTCCTGTTTCTTCTTATCCTGCTTGCCGGCACTGGCCTCGGCATCATCTATCCATGGGCGGCAACCAACTTCACCGGCCGCGAGATCGGGACGTATCGCGTCTACGATCGCGGTGGCAGCTTTCGCCCGGTCGAGGTGGCGCTGGCGACCGCCGACGCACCGGTGCGCGTGCTGGTCGACCTGACGACGCTGGCGCCGCCAGTGGTCCAGCCGGCGCGGGCGATCCTGACGATGACGGCCTCGACGCGCGGCGAAACCGTGCTGGCCCAGGCCCTCAACTTCTATGACACGACACCGCGCGAGCGCAGTCCTCAACTGCCCGATCCGGTGTTCCGCGACGATGCCGGCCTGATCCGCGACGTGAAGGCGGGCAGCTACCGTTTCGTCGTCGCGCCGGGCGATAACGACAACGTCCAGATCCAGCGTGTCGACCTCATCCTGCGTTCGGGCGCTGGCGAAGCGGACCAACGCGCCCAACCGATCGGCTTTTCGCTGATGGCGGTCGGTTTCGTCGGCCTGGTGTTGTCGCTGCGCCGGGGCAAGGGCAGCCGACCCGAAAACCCCAATTCGCAACCGCCGCCGACGCGCTGGGGCCGGGGCAGGGACAGCCAGTCGTGAACTATCGCCACGTCTACCATGCCGGGAATTTTGCCGACGTGGTCAAGCACGCAGTGCTCGCCCGGCTGGTCGAATACCTCAAGCGTAAGGACAAGGCCTTTCGCGTCATCGACACCCATGCCGGCATCGGCCTCTACGACCTGTCGTCCGAGGAAGCGCAGAAAACCGGCGAATGGCATGACGGCATCGGCCGCCTGATCGATGCGACCCTGCCTGCCGACGCTGCCGCGCTGCTTGCGCCGTATCTCGCAGCCGTTCGTACGGTGAATCCAGATGGTGGCATCGAAAAATATCCGGGCTCACCCCTGATCGCGCGGCACCTGCTGCGCAAGCAGGACCGCCTTTCGGCCATTGAGTTGCATTCTGAAGATTCACAAATCCTGGCCAATCTGTTCGAGGGCGACTTCCAGACACGGGTGACCGAACTCGACGGTTGGCTGGCGCTGGGCGCACACCTGCCGCCCAAGGAAAAGCGCGGGCTGGTGCTGGTCGACCCGCCCTTCGAGATCGCCGGCGAGTTCGATCGCCTGGTCGAAGGGCTGAAGAAGGCGCACCGGCGTTGGCCGGGCGGCATCTTCGCCCTGTGGTATCCGGTCAAGGACCGGAAGGCCGTGGCAGCATTCCGCGAGGCACTTGCCGGTGCGGGCATCCCCAAGATCATGGACATCGAGTTCTACATCCGCCCGCCTTCATCGGAGCCGCGGCTCGACGGCACCGGCATGGTCGTGGTCAATCCGCCTTTCCAGTTGGAGAGCGAACTTGCAGTGATGCTGCCGGCGCTCGGCAAGGTTCTCGGCGAGGATGCAAGGGCGCGCTGGACAGTCGAGTGGCTGGCAGGCGAAACGCCGGCTTCTTGACCGCAGCGCGGCGAAACCGCAAACTGAATTGCATCAGCCTTGGAGTGGGAACCATGAGTCGCGTCGCCAGTAGCATCATTGCCGCAATGATCGGCCTCGGAGCGGCCGGGTTGGGCGCGGTTTCCGCGCAGGCCGCCGATCTCTCCGTCTCTTCGGACTATGCCGGCGATCCCGGCATTTGCGGCAACGCCTCGGTGCTCAATCGCATCACCAGCCGGTTCAGCTACCAGGTTCGCCACGTGCCGAACCTGCCCCAGGTTGGGATCACCGATTTCCAGCGCATCCACGAACACCGCTATCTGCCCGCTGACGAGAGCCATCCGATCGGCCGGCGCTATTGCGGTGCGACGGTGACGCTGTCGGACGGCGGCGACCGCGACATCTGGTACCTGATCGAAGAAGGCATGGGCTTTGCCTCCATCGGCGACAATGTCGAGTTCTGCGTCTCGGGCTTCGATCGCTGGTACGTCTACAACGGGCGCTGCCGCGTTCTGCGCTGAGCCTGGCCGGGCTTCACGATGAGACGGTTGGCGTCTGCGCGAGCATCGGCGGTTGCGGTGTTGCTCGCGCTGTCGGCCTGTGCGCCGTCCGACGAGGCATCCAAGGAAACCCAACCGGCGGTGACGGCTGAAGCTCCCGTACCGCGTGGCCAGGGTTTTGACTTCTACGTGCTGTCGCTGTCGTGGTCGCCGAGCTATTGCGAGGCCGAGGGCGAACAGGCCAACGGTCAGCAATGCCGCGCCGGCCGGCCTTATGCCTTCGTCGTCCACGGCCTTTGGCCGCAATATGAACGCGGCTATCCCGAGAATTGCCAGGCGGGAGCAAGTAATGTCTCAAACGAGGCGCTCCGCGGCCTTACGATCTGATGCCGTCGGCCGGGCTCATCCGCCATCAGTGGCGCAAGCACGGCACATGTTCTGGCCTCAGCCAGGCCGACTACTTCGAGGTCCTGCGCGCCGCGCGGCAAAAGGTCGAAATTCCCCGGGAATTCAAGCGCCTGGACGTTTATCGCACACTGGCGCCGGGCCAGGCGGAGGGCGCGTTCCTTCAGTCGAACCCGGGTCTCGAAGCAGACGCCGTGGCGGTGGTCTGCGACCGCCGCTACCTGCGCGAGGTGCGGATTTGCATGACCAAGGATCTCGAATTTCGATCCTGCACCGAGGTCGACCGGCGTGCCTGCCGCCTCGACAAGGTGGTGATGCCGCCTGTGCGCGGCCGCTGATCGGCGCGCGCCGCGTTGCCGGAAAGAATAGTGCGGAATATGGTCCGCCGCCAAAGGGAGCCCTCGATGCCGAAATTGTTCTACTCGCCCGCTTCGCCCTACAGTGCCAAGGTGCGCATGGCGGCCGCCTATGCCGGCATCCCGGTCGAATCCGTCACCGTCGAGACCGGGCCGCAACCGGCGCTGCTGACGGACGCCAACCCGCTCGGCAAGATCCCGGTGTGGATCACCGACGAAGGCGAAAGCATCTACGACAGTCGGGTGATCACGCAGTATCTGAACAGGCTTTCCCGCAACAAGCTGTTCCCGCGCAATGCTGAAAAGCGGCTCGATGCCGAACGGCTCGAAGCGCTCGCCGACGGTATCTGTGACTGCCTTCTGGCGATCGTCTACGAGCGCCGGTCGCGGCCGGAGGAGATCGTCCACCAGCCGTGGATCGACAAGCAGTGGTCGAAGGTGACGCGCGCACTCGACCTCTTGAACGCCAACCCGCCCAAGCTGCCGAAGGCGATCAGTGCCGGCCAGATCGCGCTCAGAGTCACCATCGGCTACATGGATCTCCGCTTCGCCGGCAAGTGGGAGAAGGGTCGCCCGCGCCTCAAGCGCTGGGCCGCGCGCTTCGACGAGAAGTTTCCGGAACTGAAGGCGGTCGTGCCGCAGGGGTAATTGCCCAAGGGAAACAAAAAAGCCGGGCGCGAAGCCCGGCTTTTCCGTTGGTGCTGATCTTGTGGATCAGAACTTCATGCCGACGCCGAACTGGACGCGGTGATCCTTGCTCGACACTTCGGTCGAACCGCCGCTCAGGGCGAAGTCGTCGCTGCCGTAGTCGGTGTAGCGATACTCGACGCGGCCGAAGACCGACTCGGTCAGCTTGACGTCGGTGCCGACGCCAGCGGTCCAGCCAAGCGCGGTGTTCGAATCTTCCGCGATGCCATCGCTGACTTCGATACGCTTGCCGGCGCCGCCAGCGGTACCGTAGAGCAGGATGTCGGGCGAAACCGCATAGCCGAGACGGGCGCGCAGCGAGCCTTCGAAGCCCGACTTGACGTTCAGGCCGCCGTTGTCGCCTTCGACGCCGCTGTAGCCGATGTCGCCTTCAGCGCCGACCACGAAGTTGTCCATCTGGTAGTTGTAGCCGACGAAGGCGCCGCCGAGGAAACCATCGGTTTCGACATTGGTACCACCGACATCGGACTCGCCGCTGAAGCCGTAGCCGAGGAACACACCAGCGTAGGGGCCCGACCAGGTGTTGAGCGGGGGCTGCTCCATCGGAGCGGCAGGTGCCGGCGGCTCTTCCATGACGACGTCGGCAGCGAAAGCTGGCATCGACGCCAGCGCGACCAGGCCGAACGCGGCCGCGAGCGGACGGGCGTGCTTGAGTATGGCAGTCATTGTTTTACTCCTTAAGCCAACTAGACACTGGCTCTTTTTAGAAATGGCGCCCCTAGCCCGTCCGGGGGGAGAAACGGTCTGGGCGCCGAACAGTTCCGAATGTCGTGTCGAAATGCGGCTGAACCGAACCTGAAGTGAGGTGATTGCCCGGCGCAAATGAGGCTGAAGCATGACGTTGCTCTAATACAACAACCTTGTCAGGAGCTTTGCCTGCCTTTTGCCGCAGGCCGCTTGGTACATGGGGTTGGGCGTTCTATATCTCGCTTGGCCGCATGGTTCGCGGAAAGGTCTTGGGGTGGCATTTGAGGCTCTCGCCACATTGCTGCCAAATCGATGAACCGCTTTTTACATAGGTTACCGAGACGTAACCGCGCCTGCCTCCGAGGAAGCCGGCGGATAGCATGAGAGGAAGGATACTGGATGGCGAACATGGCAGGCAACGTGCTGGTGACGGGTGGGGCCAAGCGCATCGGTCGTGCGATCACCGAGGACCTTGCCGCGCACGGCTTCGGGGTCGCCATCCACTGCAACCATGCGCGCAAGGCAGCCGATGATCTTGCCGCCACGATCAAGGCCAATGGTGGCCGCGCCGCAGTGGTGCAGGCCGACCTCGCCGACATGGCTGCCGTGGACGGTTTGCTTGCCGCGGCCGAGGCCGCATTGGGGCCGATCGACCTGCTGGTCAACAACGCTTCCGTCTTCGAAGGCGATCAGGTGACGGATTTCGGCTGGGAGACCTGGGACCGCCATTTTGCCCTGCACGTGAAGGCGCCCGCGCTGCTCGCCAAGAATTTTGCAGCAGCCTTGCCCGAGGGGGCGGAGGGGCTGATCGTCAACATCATCGACCAGCGTGTGCTCAAGCCGACGCCGCAGTATTTCTCCTATTCGCTGTCCAAGGCAACACTTTGGGCGGCGACCAGGACCATGGCGCAGGCGCTCGCGCCGCGAATCCGCGTCAACGCCATTGGCCCGGGCCCGACCTTGCCCAGTTCGCGGCAGGACGCTGCTGCCTTTGGCGCCCAACTCGACGGCCTGATCCTGAAGCGCGGTCCGACCCTCCAGGAGTTCGGCGAGACCATCCGTTATCTCTGGCAGGCGCGCTCGGTGACCGGCCAGATGATCGCGCTCGATGGCGGCCAGCATCTTGCCTGGCAGACGCCGGACGTGACAGGCATGGTGGAATGAGCCCTCGACAGTCCGATAGCAAGCCGAGCCCCGCAGGAGGCGGCAAGGCTACAGACGACATGCCCGACATCGAACTCGACGACGACGAAGCGGTGGAGGAGGCAACTGCTCCGGGCGGGCCCGACCTTCCGTTCACGGCGATCGACTGGACCGCGCATGCCGGCGACGCCGACGGCATGGTCGGCGCCGAGGTGATCCAGACCCTGGTCAAGCGCCTGCCGAATGCCCCGGGCGTCTACCGCATGATGAATGCCGCCGGCGACGTGCTGTACGTTGGCAAGGCGCGCAGCCTGAAGAAGCGCGTCACCAACTACGCGCAGGGGCGGTTCCACACCAACCGCATCGGCAAGATGGTGCGCGAGACGGCGACGATGGAGTTCGTCGTCACCCGCACCGAGATCGAGGCGTTGCTGCTTGAGGCAAACCTCATCAAGCGGCTTCGCCCGCGCTTCAACGTGCTTATGCGCGACGACAAGTCGTTCCCCTACATCATGCTGACCAGCGACCATACCTCGCCGGGCATCTACAAGCATCGTGGCGCGCGCTCGCGCAAGGGCGGCGATTATTTCGGCCCGTTTGCTTCGGCGCAGGCGGTCGGTCGCACCATCAATTCGCTGCAGCGGGCCTTCCTTCTGCGCAGTTGCACCGACAGTTTCTATGACAACCGCACGCGACCGTGCCTGCTGTTCCAGATCAAGCGCTGTGCGGCTCCATGCACGGGCGAGATTTCGCGCGAGGGCTATGCCGAGCTTGTCGACGAGGCCAAGGACTTCCTGTCCGGCCGCAGCCAGAAGGTGAAGACCGAGATCTCCGGCCAGATGCAGCAGGCGGCGGAAGAACTCGATTTCGAGCGTGCCGCGGTCTATCGGGACCGTCTCGCCGCCCTGTCGCACGTGCAGAGCCACCAGGGCATCAATCCGCAGACCATCGACGAGGCCGATGTGTTTGCCATCCATCAGGAGGGCGGCCAGACCGGCATCCAGGTGTTCTTCTTCCGCACCGGCCAGAACTGGGGCAACCGCGCCTATTTCCCCAAGGCCGATCCGTCGCTGGAAGCGGCAGAGGTGCTCGGCTCTTTCCTGGCCCAGTTCTACGACGACAAGCCGTCGCCGCGCGCCATCCTGCTGTCGCATGCGGTCGAGGAACAGGAATTGTTGGCCGAGGCGCTGTCTACCCGCGGCCGGCACAAGGTGGCGATCTCGGTGCCGCAGCGCGGCGAAAAGAAAGACATCGTCGATCACGCCCTGCAGAATGCCCGCGAGGCGCTTGGGCGCCGGCTGGCCGAAACGTCGACGCAGGGGCGCTTGCTGGATGGCTTCGCCCAGACCTTCGGGCTGGAAAAGCCGCCGGTGCGCATCGAGGTCTACGACAACTCGCACATCATGGGCACCAATGCGGTCGGCGGCATGATCGTGGCCGGGCCCGAAGGGTTCGTGAAGAACCAGTATCGCAAGTTCAACATCCGCTCGACCGACATCACGCCCGGCGACGATTTCGGCATGATGCGCGAGGTGATGACGCGGCGGTTCTCGCGGCTGCTCAAGGAACATGGTGACGAGAACGTCGAATCCGAAGACGGCCTGGAGGGCAACGGCGCCTTTCCGGCCTGGCCGGACGTCATCCTCATCGACGGCGGCCAGGGGCAAATGAGCGCAGTGCGCGCCATGCTTGCCGAACTCGGTGTCGAGGATCGCGTCGTGGCGATTGGCGTCGCCAAGGGGCAGGATCGCGAGGCTGGGCGCGAGCGCTTCTTCGTCAAAGGCAAGGATTCGTTCTCGCTGCCGGTGCGCGACCCGGTGCTCTATTTTGTCCAGCGCATGCGCGACGAGGCGCATCGCTTCGCCATCGGCTCGCACCGGGCGCGGCGCAAGAAGGAGATGGTCAAGAACCCGCTCGACGAGATCGGCGGAATCGGCCCCTCGCGCAAACGCGCGTTGTTGCATGCCTTCGGCACGGCCAAGGCGGTAAGCCGGGCAGCGGTTGACGACTTGATGGCGGTGGAAGGTATTTCGGAGTCGATTGCACGCCTTGTTTACAACCATTTTCACGATAATGGGTGATGAACGATGGATTGCCGTCAAGTGACCGCCTGGACTATCGATAGGCAGTTGACCCCCAGCCCGCCCTTCTGATTTCACTAAGGCAGACGAAAGAGCATAAGAGACCATGGCCCAGCGCGCATTCAACCTGCCCAACATGCTTACCTATGCGCGCATCCTGGCCGTGCCGTTGGTGGTATTGTGCTTCTTCCTGGAAGGGCGCCTGCAGTCGTCCGACTTCGCTCGCTGGAGTGCGCTTGCCATCTTCGTCGTTGCAAGCATCACCGACTATCTCGATGGCTACCTGGCCCGCGCCTGGAAGCAGACCTCGAACATCGGCAGGATGCTGGACCCGATCGCCGACAAGCTGCTGGTCGCCACCTGCCTGCTGCTGCTGGCAGCCGATACCGACAATCGCGGCGGCATCGCCGGCTGGTCGCTGTGGGCGGCGATCATCATCCTGTGCCGCGAGATCCTGGTCTCGGGCCTGCGCGAATATCTGGCCGCCCTCAAGGTCAGCGTGCCCGTCACCCAGCTTGCCAAGTGGAAGACGGCCATCCAGATGGTGGCGATCGCCTTCCTCCTCGCCGGCCCGGCTGGCGACAAGATCTTCCCGCTGACGACCCAGATTGGCCTTGTCCTGCTGTGGATCGCGGCATTGGTGACGCTATACACCGGTTACGACTATTTCCGTGCCGGCCTGAAGCACATCATGGACGAGTGAAGGCCATGACCAAGCTCATCTATTTCGCCTGGGTGCGCGAGCGCATTGGCAAGACCGAAGAAGACATCGATTTGCCCGCCGAGGTGAAGACGGTGCGGGATCTTCTGCTGTGGCTGAAGTCGCGCGGCGAGGAATTCGAAAGCGCCTTGCAGCATCCCGAGGTGATCCGCGTCGCGATCAACCAGGAGCATGTCGACCACCGCGAGGCTGTTGCCGGTGCGCGCGAGATCGCGCTGTTCCCGCCCATGACGGGTGGCTAGGCCATGAGCGCCGCTGTCGTGCCGATGGTGCGCATCCAGGCAGCCGATTTCGACGTCGCCGCCGAGATCGCCAGGCTGACGCAGGGCAGGGCCGACGTCGGCGCCGTCGTCACGTTCACGGGCCTTTGCCGCGACGAGGCAGGGACGCTTTCAGCGCTCGAACTGGAACACTACCCCGGCATGGCCGAGGCCGAGATCGCGCGGATTGCAGGCGAGGCGATCGAGCGCTGGCCATTGGCCGGCATCACCGCCATCCATCGCTTCGGCCGCATCCGACCCGGCGAGAACATCGTGCTGGTGGTCGCCGTATCAACGCATCGGCAGGCTGCCTTTGAGGCGGCGAGCTTCCTGATGGACTACCTCAAGTCGCGTGCGCCCTTCTGGAAGAAGGAACATCGCATCGATGGCAGCGAGGGCGGATGGGTGGACGCCAAGGAAAGCGATGAGATCGCGGCAGCCCGCTGGGCCGGGCGCTGACGGATGGCTGCGGCGATAGGCGCTCGCGGCCTTGGAACCACCGCAATCCTTTGTAGCTTCAATCGCGAAACGGCGCGCTCCGGCGCGGCACGTCTCGGCAACAACGCAGTGGGGAGAAAGCCATGATCGGCAAACTCGCGGAATTCCTTGTCTTCGGCTTCGCGCCGCTGGTGATCGGCATGCTGGCGGTTCCGGCCATGGCTACGGCCGACGAGAGTTCGGTCACGGGGGAGGTGTTCTATCGCGAGCGCATCGCCCTGCCGCCGAACGCGGTGCTTGAGGTGCAGCTTGCCGACGTCTCCCTTGCCGATGCCCCAGCCAAAATACTCGGCGAGCAGAAGATCGATCCGGCAGGCCAGGTGCCGATCAAGTTTGCGATTCCCTTCGATCCAACGGCTATCAAGACCAACATGACCTATGCCTTGCAGGCACGCATCAGCGTCGATGGCCAGCTGTGGTTCATCAATGACGAGCGCCACGCGCTCGATCCGCTGACTGCCGGCCCGCAGACGATGATGGTCAAGATGGTCCGCCAGTCGAGCGCTACCGAGGAAGAAAGCATCTTCGATCGCGATTGGGTGGCGCAAGACATCGGCGGCGCAGCGGTCAGCGAGAAGGCCAAGTCGACGCTGCGCATCGGCAAGGACGGCAAGGTTTCGGGTCGCGGCGGCTGCAACGGCTATTTCGGCAGCGCCAAGATCGACGGCAGCAAGATCGAGTTCGGACAGGTGGGCTCGACGCAGATGGCATGCGAGCAGGCGGCCATGGATCAGGAGCACAAGTTCCACGAGGCGCTTGGCCGTGCCGCTGCCTACCGTTTCGAGGCAGGCAAGCTGGTCCTGGCCGACAAGGACGGCAAAGACATCGTCCGTTTCGTCGCCGGCTGATTGAATCGTTTTCTCGGCGGTTCACGCCAAGCCATTGAAATAGCTAGTCTTGCAGTATGGGGTGTATTTTTCAAGACAAAGAAAAAGCCGGGGCGCAAACCCCGGCTTTTTGATTCTTTGTCAGTGGCCTGAGAGCCGCGGCTTAATCAGCCGACGACCTCGGTGCCCGAGAACCAGTAGGCGATCTCTTCAGCGGCGGTCTCGGGGGCATCCGAGCCGTGCACCGAGTTTTCGCCGATCGACAGGGCGTGGACCTTGCGGATGGTGCCTTCGGCAGCGTTGGCCGGATTGGTGGCGCCCATCACTTCGCGGTTCTTGGCAATCGCATTCTCGCCTTCGAGAACCTGGACGATCGTCGGGGCCGACGACATGAACTCGACCAGCTCGCCGAAGAAGGGGCGTTCCTTGTGGACGGCGTAGAAGCCCTCGGCCTCGCGGCGGCTCATCCACACGCGCTTGGAAGCGACGACGCGCAGGCCGGCATCTTCAAGCATCTTGGTGATGGCGCCGGTCAGGTTGCGCCTGGTTGCGTCCGGCTTGATCATCGAAAATGTGCGTTCGATCGCCATGGTAGGTCCTTGTGATATGGGGATTTGCAGTGTGGCGGGCTCTATACAGGCCGCCCGCCGCATTGCCCAGGGGTCAGGCTGCCGCTGGCACCCGGTGTCCGAGACCCGCATGGAGATTGAGGCAGCGGCCGAACCACTCGGCGATGGGGTCATCCGCATCGATTGATTGGAATGTCGTGGCGATGCGCACCCACTGGAATGCCCCGAACACGATGTAGTCGGCAAACAGCGGGCCGCCGCCGCCGATCCACGGCTGATAGGTCAGCATGCTGCGCAGCGGTTCGAGCGACGCACGGAAGGCGGAGAGGCCGGCGTCGCGCCCAGCCGTCACCTCCTCCAGCGGCTTGCCGTAGCGCGTCTCGCGACTGTGGCGGAAATAGCCTGCATTGGCCTCGTCCTGCATGCCGTGCAGGGCGCCGAGGGCGGTCACGCCGAGATAGGGGTGGATGGTCAACTGGGACCAGCGCTCGATGAAGCGTGCATGCACCTGGCCGCCCTTGCCGCCAAACAGCGTCGGCCGGTCGGGATAGGCTTCTTCGAGATGGAGCGCGATGGCGAAGGAATCGGACACGACCTTGTCGCCATCGCGGATGACCGGGATGGTCGACGACGCGCCGCCTTCTATTTCGGATACTTCGAGGAAACGCGTCGGCACTGCGCGATAGTCGAGCCCCTTGTGGGCCAATGCCATCGCCACTTTCCAGCAGTGCGGGCTGAAGGGGCGGGCGGCGTCGCTGCCGACAAGATCATAGAGCAAAATGGTCATTGGGTTCCCGGTGGGCTGTAGTAAGGAGGGATTGAATGCGAAGCGCCGAAGGATATCAGATGAAGCAGTATTTCATGATGTTGGCCGCCTACAATCAATGGGCCAACGAGCGGATTTACGAGGCCGCGTCCGCCCTCGACGAAGAACAATTCGCCCGCGACACCGGCGCTTTCTTCAAGTCGATGAGAGGCACGCTGAACCACCTCCTGGTCGCTGACCGCATCTGGATGAAGCGCTTCACCGGCGAAGGCGATGCGCCCGCGGCGCTGGATACGATCGTCCAGGCCGACTTCGACAGGCTGCGAGTGGCACGCAAGGCCGAGGACCAACGCATCGTGGAATGGATCGGCTCGCTCAGCGATGCGGCATTTGCCGGCCGCTTCACCTACATGACCGTCACCGACATGCGCACCATTTCGCAGCGGCTGGCGCCAGCGCTGGTTCACCTCTTCAATCACCAGACCCACCATCGCGGACAGGCCCATATGATCCTGACAGTTCTCGGTCGGGAGTCGGTCGGCCTCGACCTCATTCAATTCCAGAGAACGGAAGATGGCAGGGCGTTTGCTTGAAATAGAGCTAAATTTTATATTTTAAATATGAAATATAAAAATCATTGGAGTATTTACTCTCGCAAGTAGAGATGGCCGACGACGTAGAGAAAATCTACGGAAAATCAGAAATCGCTGAAACTTATTCCTGGGTTGTAGCGTTAGTCGAAGTGCAACCGGTTTCAGGTGACTGGTTGCTACGTTTGGCAACTACAGGGAGAAGGACATGGCCTATTGTTGTTCAAGGACTCTGGTGAAAGCTCTGGCAGGGGGCGTCGTCCTTGCCGCGTTGAGCCTGCCTGCGACCGCACTCGAGATCGGCAGCCGTAGTGGCGGCCTAGGCGTCTCGGTCGACTCCAAGGGCATCGGCGCGACGGTGGGCGGATCGGGCGGCGTCAACGCAGACGTTGGCCTGGGCAGCGGCGGCAGCAAGGGGCTTGCCGGCGCGGATGTCAGCGCCTCGGTCGGCGGCTCGAGGGGCATCAATGCCAATGTCGGCGCGAACGTGGGCGGCAACAAAGGCCTGGTCGATGCAAAGGCCAATGCCACGGTTGGCGGCTCGAGCGGGCTCAATGCCAATCTCGGCGCCAATGTCGGTGGCAGCGGCAGCCTGGCCAAGGTCAGCACCAATGTCGGACTGGGCGGCAATACGCTGCTCGATCTCGGTGTCAATGTCGGCGGTCCCGGCATCGCCGGCCCTAGTGGCCCCGGCGGACCTGGAGGCCCGGGCGTTCCTGGTGTGAACCCCGGTGTGGTCAACGGCATGTCGGCAGGGCAGATCGCGGCCTACGTCAAGCGCTGCAAGATGGTGCTGTCGAACCCGATGGCCTTCGAAAGCGACCTGCGCGAACTGTGCAAGTTGCTGCGCACCGCCAGCCGCTGAGGCGCCCAACCAGATTTTTCGGACGGCCCGCGATCTGCGGGCCGTTTCGTTTTCCGAAGGTGCGCATGTTCATGCTCTTCGCCATCCTGTCTGCAGGCAGTGCCGTCTTGTTTGCGCTCGCAGGCGACGCGCTCCTCCGTGCTGCAAGACCGGCTTTCGCCTGAAGCAACGCAGCTATCGCGTTTTCGACCATGCGTTGCGTCTAACGTGGGCCGCGCACCCTTGCCATTGCTGCAACTCTCCGCCAAAACCGCCGCCATGCTTATTATCAATGATCTTTCCCTCCGTATCGCCGGACGCCTTCTTCTCGACCATGCGTCGCTGACCCTGCCTGCCGGCACCAAGGCCGGCCTCGTCGGCCGCAACGGCACCGGCAAGACGACGCTTTTCAAGGCGATCACAGGCGATTTCAGTTCCGAAAGCGGCAGCATCAGCCTGCCCAAGAACACGCGCATCGGCCAGGTGGCGCAGGAAGCGCCCGGCACCGAGGAGCCGCTGATTGACATCGTGCTCAAGGCCGATGTCGAGCGCGCGGCACTTCTCGCCGAGGAGCAGACGGCCACCGACCCGCATCGCATCGCCGAGATCCACATTCGCCTGGCGGACATCGAGGCGCATTCGGCCGAGTCGCGCGCAGCGACCATTCTCGCCGGTCTCGGCTTCGACGATGAGGCGCAACGCCGCCCGGCGTCGTCGTTCTCCGGCGGCTGGCGCATGCGCGTGGCGCTCGCGGCAGTTCTGTTTTCGGAACCCGATCTTCTGCTGCTCGACGAGCCGACCAACTATCTCGATCTCGAAGGCACGCTGTGGCTGGAGAACTACGTTTCCAAATATCCGCACACCGTGCTTCTGATCAGCCACGACCGCGACCTGCTCAACCGCGCAGTCAATTCGATCGTCCATCTCGACCAGAAGAAAATGACCTTCTGGCGCGGCGGCTATGATCAGTTCGAGCGTCAGTTCGCCGAGCAGCGTGAGCTGCAGGAGAAGGGCCGCGTCAAGCAGGAGGCGGCGCGCAAGCATCTGCAGTCCTTCGTCGACCGCTTCCGTGCCAAGGCTTCCAAGGCGCGGCAGGCACAGTCGCGCATCAAGGCGCTGGAGAAGATGAAACCGATCGCGGCGCTGATGGAGGACAATGTGCGTCCGTTCAGCTTCCCCGAACCGGTGAAGACGGTCGCCTCGCCGATCGTAGCACTTGATCGCGTCAATGTCGGCTATCAGGCCGACAAGCCGATCCTCAAGAAGATGACTTTGCGTATCGACGCCGACGATCGCATCGCGCTTCTCGGCGCCAACGGCAACGGCAAGTCGACTTTCGCCAAACTCCTGGCCGGCCGGTTGAAGGCCGAGACCGGTTCGGTGACGATTGCGCCAGGCCTCAAGGTCGCGATCTTTGCCCAGCACCAGCTCGACGATCTGAGGCCTGAGGAAAACGCCTACGAACACGTGCGCCGGCTGATGCCGGAGGCACCGGAATCGAAGGTGCGCGCCCGCGTCGCCCAGTTCGGCCTTCCCACCGAGAAGATGAACACCGCCGCCAAGGACCTCTCCGGCGGCGAAAAGGCACGGCTGTTGATGGGGCTGTCCGCCTTTGACGGGCCGAACCTGTTCATCCTCGACGAGCCGACCAACCACCTGGATATCGACAGTCGTGAGGCGTTGATCATGGCGCTCAACGACTTTCCGGGCGCGGTGATCCTGATCAGCCACGATCGCCACCTGCTCGAGGCGACGGCCGACCGGCTGTGGCTGGTCAAGGATGGCTCGGTCAACCCGTATGACGGCGATCTCGAGGACTACAAGACGCTGGTGACGGGCGTGTCGGGCGACCGGCGCGAAAAGCGCGAGGCCGACAAGGCATCCAAGGCGGACAAGCGCCGCGAGGCTGCCGCGCGCCGGGCAGCGATGGAGCCGCTGGCCAAGGAAATCCGCGCCACCGAGGCGCTGATGGACCGCATCCGCAAGCGCATCGACAGCATCGAGGATCAACTGGCCGACCCGAAGCTCTATGAGAAAGATCCGACGACGGCGACGCAACTTGCCAAGGAGCGCTCGCAGCTAGGCGCCCAGCTCAATGGCCATGAGGAAAAATGGCTGACCATGTCGGCCGAATATGAGGAAGGCATCGCCGAGTAGGGCTGTTTGCCCTCCCCTTTGTGGGGAGGGTCGGACCAAAAGGTCCGGGGTGGGTGTGCTGCGTCCACTATCACCCCCTACCTTCGGCTCTCTTGGTTGCTTCGCAATCCTCGCTCCCCGACCATACTCGCAACGGGGAGGGGGAGGGCAAGTCAGTGCTCCATGCTGGCCCTACACTCGGCGCCGACATCAGGGTAAAAGGGCGCCATGAACCAGCACACCAAGATCAGGATCGGCCATTCGGCCTGCCCGCATGACTGCCCGTCGACCTGTGCGCTCGATGTCGAATTGCTCGACGACAAGCGCATCGGTCGCGTCCACGGCGCCAAGGACAACAACTATACGGCTGGCGTCGTCTGCGCCAAGGTTGCGCGCTATGCTGACCGCGTCCACCATCCCGACCGCTTGCTGAAGCCGCTGATCCGCGCCGGCGCCAAGGGCGACGGCAACTGGAAGGAAGCGAGCTGGGAGGCCGCGCTCGACCTCGTGGCGGAAAAATTCATCGCGGCGGAGGAAAAATACGGCTCGGAGACGGTCTGGCCCTATTTTTATGCCGGCACGATGGGGCTGGTGCAGCGCGACGGCATCGAGCGGCTCCGGCACGCCAAGAAATATTCCGGCTTCTTCGGCTCGATCTGCACCAACCTGGCCTGGACCGGCTATGTGATGGGCACCGGTGCGCTGCGCGGTTCCGACCCGCGCGAGATGGCCAAGTCCGATTGCGTCGTGATCTGGGGCACCAACGCGGTCGTCACCCAGGTCAACGTGATGACCCACGCGATCAAGGCCCGCAAGGAACGCGGCGCCAAGATCGTCGTCATCGACATCTACGAGACGGCAACGCTCAAGCAGGCCGACATGGGCCTGGTGCTGAAGCCCGGCACCGACGCAGCGCTGGCCTGCGCCGTCATGCATGTGCTTTTCCGGGAAGGTTTCGCCGACCGCGCCTATCTCGAGACGTACACCGACGATCCGAAGGGCCTGGAAGCGCATCTGCGCGACAGGACGCCGGAATGGGCGGCTGAAATCACCGGCCTGTCGGTCGACGAGATCGAGGCCTTCGCCCGCCTAGTCGGCACGACCAGGAAGACCTTCTTTCGCCTCGGTTATGGCTTCTCGCGCCAGCGCAACGGCTCGGTCAACATGCACGCCGCATTGTCGATCCCGGCGGTGACGGGTGCCTGGCAGTATGAAGGCGGCGGCGCCTTTCATTCCAATTCGGGCATCTTCAAGCTCAATGGCGAACTGTTGGAGGGCACGAAGTTTCGCGATCCCGACATCCGCTACCTCGACCATTCGCGCATCGGCCCGGTTCTGACCAACGCCGAGGACGCGCTTTACGGCGGCCCGCCGGTGACGGCGCTGCTGATCCAGAACACAAATCCGATGAACGTCGCGCCCGAGCAGCGGCTGGTGCGCCAGGGTTTCCTGCGCGACGATCTGTTTTCCTGCGTGCACGAGCAGTTCATGACCGACACGGCGAAGGTCGCCGACGTCGTGCTGCCGGCGACGATGTTCCTCGAGCATGACGACATCTACAAGGGCGGTGGCAACCAGCACATCACGCTCGGGCCGAAGCTGATCGATCCGCCGGAAGGCCCGCGCACCAACCACTATGTCGTCGAGGAGCTTGGCAAGCGCCTGGGCGTGGCGCACCTGCCGGGCTTCGGCATGAGCGAGCGCGAACACATCGACGTGATGCTGGCGAAGAAGGGACTCGGCGATTTCGACACGTTCAAGGAACAAAAATGGGTCGACCTGCAGCCGGAATTCGAGGATGCGCATTTCCTCAAGGGGTTCGGCCATCCCGACGGCAAGTTCCGCTTCAAGCCGCATTGGAACGGTGGGACCGCTCCCAACAAGCCGCCGAAGAGCATGGGCATCTTCGGCCCAGTCGCGCAGTTGCCGGAATTCCCCGATCATGTCGACCTGATCGAGGTGGCGGACGCCGAGCACCCGTTCCGGCTGGCGACGTCGCCGGCGCGCAATTTCCTCAACTCGACCTTCGCCGAGACGCCGGTGTCGCGCGAGAAGGAGGGACGGCCGGAGTTGCTGATCCATTCGGAAGACGCAGCGGCGCTCGGCCTAGCCAATGGCGATCGGGTCGAGATCGGCAACACACGCGGCGAAGTCGTGCTGCACGCCAGGCTGTTCGACAAGATCAGGCGCGGCGTCGTCATCGCCGAGGGCATCTGGCCGAATTCGGATCATGAACGCGGCGAGGGCATCAATGTGCTGACCGGTGCCGACGCGCCGGCGCCCTATGGTGGTGCTGCGGTTCACGACAACAAGGTTTGGGTCCGGCCGGCCGGCTGATCCTCAATACGGTCGGAGACTTGTCATGAGCGGCGATCACGATCACGGCGACATGCAGAACACGCCGGAGTCCCGGCTCTGGCTGGCATTCGGCCTGACCGCCAGCTTTATGATCGCCGAGGTCATCGGTGGCGTCGTCACCGGCAGCCTGGCGCTGATCTCCGATGCGATGCACATGGCGACCGACGCCATGGCACTCGCCATCGCGCTGATCGCGATCAAGGTCGGCCGGCGCGCCGCCGACCTCCTGCGCACCTACGGTTATGCCCGATTCGAGATCCTGGCGGCGGCATTCAACGCACTGGTCCTGCTCGGCATCGCCTTCTACATCCTCTACGAAGCCTATGAGCGGCTGTACCAGTCGACGGAGATAGCCTCGCTCGGCATGCTCGTCGTCGCGGTCATCGGACTTGCCGTCAATTTCACGTCCATGCGCCTGCTGACCGGTCACAAGGACAAGAGCCTCAACGTCAAGGGTGCCTATCTCGAAGTCTGGGCCGACATGCTGGGTTCGCTCGGCGTGATCGCCGGCGCGCTCGTCATCTGGTTCACCGGCTGGCAGTGGGTGGATTCGCTGATCGCCGTCGGCATCGGCTTCATGGTGTTCCCGCGCACCTGGGTGCTGCTCAAGGCATGCGTCAACATCCTGCTCGAAGGCGTGCCGCCCGGCATGAACCTGGCCGAGGTCGAGCAGGCCATTGCCACTGTTCCGGGCGTCGCTTCGGTCCACGACCTGCACCTGTGGGCGATCACCCAGAGCAAGGCGTCGCTGACGGCGCATGCGGTGCTGGACGTCGACGCCGACGCCGAGATGGTGCGGCGGGCGATCGAAGCCCGGCTGCAGGAGAAGTTCGACCTGCATCACACCACGCTGCAGATGGAGCGCGAAAACTGTGCGCCGCTGGAGCGCATCCACTGACGGTTGCGTTAGTTCAGATCCTTGGGACGCAGGCAATGGGTGAGACGGGCGCTGCCGAAGTGCAGTTCATTCCATGCGCCTTCGAATTGCAGCCTGGCCAGCGCGCCAGTCGAAAACTTGTCGGCAAGGAGCTTCAATGCGTTGTCGTCCGAACCCGAACCGGCGAGTTGAAGCGCGAAGTCCTCGAGACCCGGATTGTGGGCAACCACAAGCAGCGTCATGACCGCATCGGATGCCGATTGCACCTCGGCCAGCAACTCCCGCGCAGTGGCTAGGTAGAGGTCGTCGGGGAAGGCAACCGGAGGCTGAGGAACCGGCCAGCGGGCCGAGGCCAACTGCCATGTATCGCGCGTGCGCACGGAGGGCGAGACCAGCGCGAGGTCGGGCAACCAGCCGCGCTTGAGGATTTCCTCGGCCATCCTGGGTGCGGCCTTGCGCCCGCGCGGTGCGAGCGGACGGTCGAAATCCGCGAGCGCGGTATCGTCCCAGCTCGACTTGGCGTGGCGCAGAAGCAGAAGTTGCCTGATCTTCGCCATGCCGTTCTTTCCGTTCAGGGCGTGATGCGCGCCAGCTGTTCGAGGTCGACCTCTTCGCGCGCCGGGCTGGGAGCAGCGACGGTGTCGTTGCTGGTGGTCTCGGCGAAGCCCGAAAAGGCAGTGCGATTGCCGTCCATCCTTACCTTGCCCTCGGCGAACAGCTTGAGCGCAAGCGGATACAGCCTGTGCTCGGCCTTGAGCACGCGGGCCGAAAGCGTTGGCTCGTCGTCGTCGATCAGCACGGGCACGGCCGCCTGGGCGATGATCGGACCGTCGTCCATTGCGGGCGTGACGAAATGAACCGTGCAACCATGGACGCGGATACCGGCATCGAGCGCACGGCTATGCGTGTCGAGACCCTTGAACGACGGCAGCAGTGCTGGATGGATGTTGATCATCCGGCCCTGCCACTTCTCGACGAAATCGGTGGTCAAAAGCCGCATGTAGCCCGCAAGGGCGACGATCTCGGCGCCGAAAGTGGCCAACGCGGCATCGATGGCCACGTCATGTGCATCCTTGCTGGCATGGTCGGCGCGGGCGATGACCTTGGTCGCGACGCCGCGGCTGGCGGCGATGCCCAGGCCGAGCGCGTTGGGCTGGTCGGAGATGACGCCGACGATCTCGGTCGGGAAGGCCGGGTCGGCCGCCGCGTCGATCAGCGCGGCCATGTTGGAGCCGCGGCCGGAGATCAGGATGACAGTGCGTTTGCGCGGCGCATTCATAGGGCGAGCGACCCGCGGTAGATCACGCCCGTGTCGCGGCGCGGCACGATGCGGCCGATCGGCGTGACCGTTTCGCCTGCCTCCTGCAGCACTGCCGCGACCTGTGCGGCCTGGCCGGCGGCCACGACCGCGATCATGCCGACGCCGCAATTGAAGGTGCGCATCATCTCTTCGGGCGCGACGCCACCGGTTTCTGCCAGCCAGGAGAAGACGCGCGGCACTTCGATCGCAGAAAGGTCGAGCTCGGCGGAGAACTCCTTGGGCAGGACCCTGGGAATGTTTTCGGGGAAGCCGCCGCCGGTGATGTGGGCCAGCGCCTTGATGCCGTGGGTCTCGCGGATCGCCTTGAGCAACGACTTGACGTAGATGCGGGTCGGCTCGAGCAGGGCCTCTGCCAGCGTCGGTCCGTCGGCGAAGGGCGCGCGGTCGGCCCATTTGACGCCGGATTTCTCGACGATGCGGCGAACCAGCGAATAGCCATTGGAGTGCACGCCCGAAGAGGCGAGGCCGAGCAGCACGTCGCCCTCGACGACATCGTCGGTCGGCAACAGCTGGCCGCGCTCGGCGGCACCAACGGCGAAGCCGGCGAGGTCGTAATCGTTGCCGTGATACATGCCCGGCATTTCGGCGGTCTCGCCGCCGATCAGCGCACAGCCGGCCTGGCGGCAGCCCTCGGCGATACCCGAGACGATGTCGGCGCCCTGGTTGGGGTCGAGCTTGCCGGTGGCGAAGTAGTCGAGAAACAGCAGCGGCTCGGCACCCTGGACGACGATGTCGTTGACGCACATGGCGACGAGGTCGACGCCGATGGTGTCGTGCTTGCCGGCATCGATTGCGATCTTGAGCTTGGTGCCGACGCCGTCATTGGCCGCGACCAGGATCGGATCGCTGAAACCCGCCGCTTTGAGGTCGAACAGGCCACCGAAGCCGCCGATCTCGCCATCCGCACCCGGCCGGCGCGTCGAGCGCACCAGCGGTTTGATCTTCTCGACCATCAGGTTCCCGGCGTCGATGTCGACGCCCGCCTGCGCGTAGGTGAGACCCTTGCTGCCTTCGCTCATCGTCAAAATCCTGATGTCCTACGCCTTTTGCGCGCTATTCGCATGAACGGCCCGTTCCCGCAAGCGACACTGGCCCGGTGCGACCGGATGCGCCGGTCAAAGCCGTGGACAGGGCCTGTCCCTTGCGGTCAGGTGAACTGTCGCCCATGTATCGGGAAAAGACAAAGGGTGGATGCCGGTCGTGACGATTCCCAACATGATCACCATCATGAGGCTCATCCTGGTGCCTTGCGTGATCTATGCCATGCTCTCGGCGCGCTGGGACTGGGCCTTTGCCGGATTTGTCATTGCAGGTGTTTCCGACGGCGTCGACGGCTTCATCGCTCGCCATTTCAACCAGCGTTCCGAACTCGGCGCCTATCTCGATCCTATGGCCGACAAGCTGCTGCTGGTCAGCGTCTTCGTGGTCCTCGGCATCATGGGTCACCTGCCTCTGTGGCTGGTTATGCTGGCCGTTTCCCGCGACGCGCTGATTGTCGGCGCGGTGCTGTTGTCGACCATCATGGGGCACCCGGTGAAAGTGCGCCCGCTCATGGTGTCCAAGGTCAACACCGCGATACAGATCGTCCTGGCAGCGATTGTCCTTGCCGAACTTGCCTTTACACTCGAGCTTGGCCCGGTTCGGCCGGCGTTGATAATACTGTCCGGCCTCTTGACCGTGGCTTCCGCGGCAGCCTATCTCGTGGCCTGGCTGAGGCACATGAGCGGTTATGGCGAAGGCGAAACTCCCAACCGATAACGAGGCGGCCGAAGAAGCCGCCGCTGCAGCGTTCCGCAAGCAGATCCGTTTCTGGCTGATCACCGCCGTCCTGTTCGTCGGTTTCCTCTATTTGTTCAGCAACATCCTGCTGCCCTTCGTGGCCGGCATGGCGCTTGCCTATTTCCTCGATCCGGTCGCCGACCGGCTGCAGCGGCTTGGCCTGTCGCGGATCATGGCGACGGTGGTGATCCTCATCTGTTTCATCGTCTTGCTGACGCTGGCGCTGGTGGTGCTGATCCCGGTGCTGGCCTCGCAGATGGCGGATTTCGCCGCCAAGGTGCCGGGATACGTCGAGAAGCTTCAGCAACTGGTCACCAATTTCGACCCGCAATGGCTGGAACAGCGCTTTGGCGTCGATGCGGCCGGCCTGCGCGAAGGCCTCAACTCGCTGCTGAGCACCGGTTTCGGCTTCCTTTCGACTGTTTTCCAGTCGATCTGGAGCTCGGGCGTGGCGCTGTTTTCCATCGCCAGCCTGTTCGTCATCACGCCCGTCGTGGCCTTCTACATGCTGCTCGACTGGGACCGCATGGTTGCCGTCGTCGACAGCTGGGTGCCGCGCGACCACGTCGAGACGGTGCGCCGACTCGCCACCGACATCAACGCGGCGACCGCGGGCTTCGTCCGCGGGCAGGGCACGCTCTGCTTGGTGCTCGGCGTGATGTACGCCATCGGCCTGACGCTGACCGGGCTGAATTTCGGCGTTCTCATTGGCCTGTTCGCCGGGCTCATCAGCTTCATTCCTTATGTCGGCTCGATGGTCGGGCTGGTACTGTCGGTCGGCGTCGCTTTCGTGCAGTTCTGGCCGGACTGGACAATGGTGGTTGCCGTGGCTGCGGTCTTCTTCGTCGGCCAGTTCATCGAAGGTAACATCCTGCAGCCGCGGCTGGTCGGCAAGAGCGTCGGCCTGCATCCGGTCTGGCTGATGTTCGCGCTGTTTGCGTTCGGCGCGCTGTTCGGCTTTGTCGGCTTGCTGGTTGCGGTGCCCGCCGCGGCGGCCGTCGCCGTTCTGGTCCGCTTTGCCATATCGCGTTATCTCGAGTCGCCGCTCTATCACGGCCATGCGGTGCAGCCGCCGGTCGAGGCCCGCAAGGCGAGCGGGACCAGCCCGGATAAATGAACGTGTCGCGCGAGCCCCAGAAACCGCGCCAGTTGCCGCTCGACCTTGGCCATTCGCCGGGCTTCTCACGCGACGACCTCGTCGTCTCAGCGGCCAATGCCCAGGCCGCGTCGCTGATCGACCGATGGCCGGCATGGCCGGCGCCCGTGGTCCTGCTGGCCGGTCCTGCGGGATCGGGCAAGACGCATCTTGCCGCGATCTGGCGCGAGCATGCCGGGGCTTTCGAACTGTCCGCTTCCGACATCTCCACCCATGTCGGCGACATCGGCGCAACGCCGGTTCTGATCGACGACGCCGACCAGGGCAGGCTCGACCAGGACGGCCTGTTCCACCTCATCAATACCGTGCGCGGCGCTGGCTCCCACCTTTTGCTGACGGCGCGCAGCTTTCCTGCCGCCTGGGGTGTCACCCTTCCCGACCTCGCCTCGCGCCTGAAAGCGGCGGCGACGGTTGAGATCGAGGAGCCGGACGACCTGCTGCTGGCAGGCGTCATCACCAAGCTGTTCGCCGACCGCCAGGTCGAGGTCGACCCGCATGTCGTCCAGTTCCTGGTGCGGCGCATCGAGCGGTCGCTGTCGACGGCCATTCGCGTGGTCGACCGCCTTGACCGTGCAGCGCTGGAGCAGAAGACCCGCATCACGCGCACGCTTGCCGCCGAGACGGTCGGTGCGTTCGATGCCGGGCAGGGCGAACTGGGAGTCTGACCGTCAGGCCAATCGCGAGTAGAGCGCCTTTGCGCCGAGCAGAACGGCGAGGATCGTCGCATTTGAGGCGAGGCCGACGAGTATTGATGTCGGAGTATCTACAGCGCTGTTCGCACCGATGCTGAAAGGGATCAGCACGGCAACGAAGACGATGCCCAAGGCGATCGGAATCCAGCGGTTGAGCGTTTGCGCGGTGTTTGCGGCGGTCAGCACCAGTGCGATCAGCAGGCCGATGCGGAACGGGTCGATGAGCTGCGCGAGATAGATGTCGAGATACGGCACTTTTGTTCCTCCCCGAACTAGATGCGCAGGTCAGCGACCAGCTGTCGAGTAAGCCTATGGTCTAGCCGTCCTTCACGGAGCCGCAAGGCAGCGTCACCCCGAGCAGCAGGCGGACCAGGGCCGATTGCTTGGAAACGCCGGATTTGGCGAAGATCGAGCGCAGATGCGAACGCACGGTCTCCCTCGCGATGCCGAAATCGTTGCTGATGGCATCGATCGACCGGCCATCGGCGAGCGCCGACGCGATTCGCGCCTCGCTCGGCGTCAGGTCGAACAGTGCTTGCAGCACATTGGCCGGCGGCGCGCCGGGGCCGGGCAAGGGCATGATGACGAGGATGCTGTGGATGCGGCTGAACAGATCGTGCGCCGAACCGCGCACCGGCAGGAGATGGGCGACGCTGGAAGGCTTGCCGTCGCGGCCGGTGATCGGAAACGACTGAACGATGCCGCGCCGGGTGCCGGCGGACAATGCTGTCAGCGCCGTCTCAAGCAGCGCGTCGGCCTTCTTGTCCGTGATCCGGGCGCGGTCGGTGCCGTCCTGGATGGTGGCCGGTATCAGCTCGTGCATCAGTCCGTTGCAGGCCAGCAGTTGTCCGTGCGCGCCCAGTACCGCCGCCGGCAGGCCCAGGGCCTCAAGCGCGTCGGCGCCGGCATGTGCTTTTTCGAGACCCATGCGGGCGCTGACCATGGCGGCGCGTGCGAGGTGCGGCCGCATCCGGTCGAGCGAATCGACATAATGCCGCTCGAAGGGACCTCGAACCGTCCGCCGCTCCAGGTTGAAGGACAGCACATCCCCCGTTGGAAGCGGGATGTGGGTACCTGCGGCCCAGCCCATGCCTCTCGGACGCAGGAAGTCGCGGTAGATGGGCTCGCTCTCCAGTTCCTCCTCGGTAAAGGCATCGAGGTCGGTGATGAAACCGGGGTAGGCGAGGGCCGAGGCTCGTGCGGCGCGCGCGTTGACGACCATCCAGCCTTCGCGCATGAACGCTTCGACATGCGCTGCGACCGCTTCCGAGGCGGTAAAGGCCGACGCGCCTTGGCTGATGGTGAACAGATAGCCGCCCATGCCCTCGACGGCATGCGCGAGGCCGTCGAGCAATGTCGGCCACTTCTCCGGTACGAAGGAAGCCTCGTAGATCTGGTCGATGAATTTCTCGGAAAGTTCCGGCAATCGTTCACTACTCCCACCCAAGTAGAACGATAGCATCAGGCTTGCGGACGGCAAACTCTGCGACAGGTGCCCAAATGTCGCAAGCGTGGTATTCGCGGATTTGATCGGCGGATTTTGCGGGAGCACGGCACGCGATTTCTGCGGATTACATCCGCCATACGGTCACGTGCCGGAGAGTTGCAGCAAGGCGGGCCGGGATGCCCGGCCGCCCGTCAGTGCATGGCCTTTAGTTGCTGGCTGCTGCCTTGTCGTAGGCCGCGATCAGCCGGCGGGCCTTGTTACGCACAGTCGTTGCGTCGTCACCCGGGGCATAGAGGTTCGACCCCATGCCGAAGGTCGACACGCCGATCTTCCAGAAGTCTGCGAAGGACGCTTCGGAGACGCCGCCGACGACACCGACGATGGTGTCGGCCGGCAGGATGGTCTTGATCGCCGCGATCCCGCTTGTGCCGAGCACGCTGCCGGGGAAGAACTTGAGCGCCGACGAGCCGCACTTGACCGCAAGCAGCGCCTCGGTCGGCGTGAAGACGCCGGGCATGGTCAGCATCTTGTGCTCCGACGCACGCGCAATCACCGACGGTTCGATGTTCGGGCTGACCACCAGGCGGCCGCCCGCATCAGCCAGCCGATCGACCTGTTCGGCGGAAAGTACGGTGCCGGCGCCGATCACGCACTTGCTGCCGAACGCGTTGGCTGCCCTGCGGATCGAGGTGTAGGGATCTGGCGAGTTGAGCGGGATCTCGATCAGTTCGAACCCTTCCTCGACCAGCGTGCCGACGATCGATTCGGCTTCCTCCGGCTTGATGCCGCGCAGGATGGCGACGAGCGAGCGTTGCAGTTGCGGCCAGGCGATGATTGAGGCCATGTCTTTGTTTCCTTATGCCCAGATTGAATGCGCGGCCAGATAGAGGCCCTGGCGAACGGCGTGGTCGGCGTCGACGTGCTTGACGTTCAAACCGACGCGCTGGAGCGCCACCCGATAGAGATCGGCCACGGACCCCGAGGCCACCAGGGTGACGTCGGTGTGGTCGGGAAAGTTCTGCCTGGCGGCCAGCACCTCGGCTCCGATCAGCAGGCCGGAGAGGTGTGCTGCGCCATCGCTCTTGGCCTCGAAGCCCAGCAGTTGCGCGGCGCGGACGCCGAAAAGCCGGCTCAATGCCAGGCAGGGATCTGCGACACCCTTGTCGAGTGCGTTGAGGAAAGCCGGCGCGTCGGCGCCGAACTTAACGTCAGCCTCGATCGCGAAGGCAAGGGTGGAGTGCTTGTTGAGCAGGCCGAAGAGTTCGCCCGTCATCAGGGTCGCAAATCGTCTCAGCCAGCCATCCTCGAGCACCACCCATTTGCTATGGGTACCCGGCATGCAGACGAGCTGGCGCGCGACACCGTCGCCGAGCCCGAGAAGCTGGGTCTCTTCGCCGCGCATCACCTCCGGTGCCAGCGGGTCGCGCTGGGCGACGCCAGGCAGGATGCGGATGTCAGCAAAACCATTCGCTACGCTGACGGCCCTGGCTGCAAAGTCGGTGAGGCGCGTCGGCGCGTCGACATAGGGCGCCTCGACCCAGCCTTGGCGCGCCCCGGCCATGCCGCAGATCAGGATCGGCGGGGACGCGGGGGCCGCCAACTTGCCAAGGTGCGCCTGCAGGACCGGCTCGAATCCCGACGTCACGCAGTGCGTCATGCCTTCGGGCCCGCGGCTTTCAGCCAGCACGCTGCCGTCCCGGGCCAGAAGCCAGGTGCGGAAGCTGCTGGTGCCCCAGTCGACCGCCACGCAGAAGGCATCCTCCTGCTGCGCGGGCGATGAGATGGCTGTGTCTTGTGCATTGCTCATGCTGGGAACCCTCGGCATTTTTTCGGAAGAAGCGTGGCCGGCGTCACTGGCTCATCCAGCGCATCGGCGCCATCACAAGTTCAGGGAACAGCACGAGCAGGAACAGAACCACGGTCTCGGCCAGCAGGAACGGCCAGATGCCCTTCATCAGCTTGCCCATCCGCATGTTGCCGACGCCGCACACGACGTTGAGCACGGTGCCGACGGGCGGGGTGATCAGCCCGATCGCGTTGTTCATGATGAACAGCACGCCGAAATAGACAGGGTCGATGCCGGCCTGCTTCAGAACCGGCACCAGAACCGGAGTCAGGATCAGGATGGTGGGCGCGAAGTCGAGCGCGCTGCCGACGATCAGCACCAGCACCATCAGCACCAGGATGAGCAGCATCTGGTTGTCCATGATCGGCTCCAGCAGCGCGACCATCTGGGCTGGCATGTTGGCCGCCGCGATCAGCCAGGCCGAGACCGAAGCCGCAGCCACGAGGAACATCACCACCGAGGTGGTTTTCGCGGCGTTGAGCATGAGGCCGTAGAGCTGGCCGAACTTCAGTTCGCGATTGACGAACAGGCCGATGATCAGGGCGTACACGGCCGCCACGACTGCAGCTTCGGTCGGCGTGAAGAAGCCGAACTTGAGGCCGCCGATGATGATGACCGGCAACATCAGGCCCCAGAAGCTCTCGAGCGTGAGGCTAAGCCGCTCCCTTAGTGGCGGCTTGGGAGCCACCTCGATCTTGTCCTTGCGCGCGACGTACATCCACGTCAGCAGCAGCGACGTACCCATCAGGATGCCAGGCACGATGCCGGCGAGGAACAGCTTGGAGATCGAAACCTGGGCCGCAACGCCGTAGAGGATCATGCCGATCGACGGCGGGATGACCGGGGCGATGATGCCGCCGGCAGCGATCAGGCCGCCGGAGCGGTAGGGATCGTAGCCGGCCTGCCGCATCATCGGCAGCAGCACCGCAGCCAGAGCTGCGGTATCGGCAACGGCCGAACCGGAGAGCGATGCCATGACGACGGCAGCGCCGATCGCCACGAAGCCCAGGCCACCGCGCAGGTGTCCCACCCAGGCCATTGCCATGTGGATGATGCGCCGGGTGATGCCGCCGGCGTTCATGAATTCGCCCGCCAGCATGAAGAACGGCACGGCGAGAAGCGGGAAGCTGTTGGCGCCGTCCCACATGTTCTGCACGATGATCTGGGGGTCGGTCATGCCCATGTGGAACATCAGGGCCAGGCCCGAGACGATGAGGGCCAACGCGACCGGCATGCCGATCGCCATCGCGGCGAGCAGGGAAACGACGAAGATAAGGATGGTCATGACTTGCGCGCCGCCTCAACGCTGGAATCGACGTCATGCATGCCTTCTTCCTCGACCTGAATGAGTTCGTCGTCGCGGACTTGGCCGCGCGCGAAACGAACCAGATTGTGGATGCAGAGCGCAGCCATCAGGGCGCCGGTCACGAGCGTTACGTCGTAGACCCAGCTCATGGGCAACTGCATGACGGTGGAAATGGTGCTGGCGTTGATCTCGTGCTGCATGAAGGTGCCGACGAAGATGTAGACGCTGCAGACGAAGATCAGGATCTGGGAGATCATCCAGCATAGCCGCCTCCACCTGATAGGCAGCGCCAGAACGACGGTGTCGACGCCGAGGTGCCGGTTCTCCCGCATCGCCACCACGGCGCCGATGAAGGTCAGCCAGATGAAGAGGAAGCGGGGGAGCTCTTCGGAGATGTCGATGCCGGTGTTGAACCCGGCGCGCAAGATGACGTTGCCGAGCACCATCACGAACATGCCGGCCATGCAGACCACCATGACGGCTTCAAGCAGGTGAAAAAATCTGTCTACCAGACGCGGCATTGTTCGGACCTCCCGAATGGATCAGGGACACATGCAGTGATGCCGCAGGCATTCCCGCCTGCGGCATCACTTGGCTTGTGCGTCAGTTGGCTGCGCCCTTGCGCGCGGTTTCGACGGCGGCCGTGAACTCCGTCACGAAGTCGGCGCCGACCGAGGCGGTGTATTTGTCGACCACCGGCTTGACGATTTCGCGCATCTTGGCGAGTTCGGCTTCCGGCATCGCATCGATCTCGACACCGGTTGCCTTGAGCTGGTCGGTGATCTTGCCGTCGTTTTCGGCGATCAGCTTGGCCTGGTAGGCCGAAGCGTCGGCAGCAGCCGTCATGACCGACTTGCGGTCAGCTTCCGACAGGCCTTCGAACCAGGTCTTGGAAGCGACGATGGCCACCGGCGAATAAACGTGGTTGGTCATCGTGATGTACTTCTGCACTTCGTAGATGCGGTTGGCGTAGATGTGGGCCAGCGGGTTTTCCTGGCCGTCCAGCGCCTTGGTCTCGAGCGCCGAGAAGACTTCCGAGAAGGACATCGTCACGGCGTTGGCGCCGAGTGCCTTCCAGGTGTCGAGAGCCACCGGGTTCTGCATGACGCGCAGCTTCAGGCCCGAAATGTCGTCGACCGACTTGATCGGCTTTTCGCCGTTGGTCAGGTTGCGGAAGCCGAATTCGCTCCAGGCGAGACCGGTCAGGCCGATTTCCGACATGCGGTCCAGCATCTTGCGGCCGATCGGGCCGTTCAGCACGGCGCCGGCTTCTTCGCGATTGGCAAACATGAACGGGAAGTCGAAGATCTGGACTTCCTTGATCTTGCCGGAAAGCGGCGCGACGCCGCCGATGTAGAGTTCGAGCGTGCCGCTCTGTGCAGCCTGCAGCATCTTGTCGTCGCCGCCGAGGATGCCGCCGTCGAAGACCTGGATCTCGACGCGGTTTTCGGTCGCCTTAGCGACGTCTTCGGCGAACTTCTTCATGGCGACGGCCTGCGGGTGCTCTGCCGGCATGCCATGCCCGAGGCGGGCGGCCGATGCCTGGCCGGCGAGGCCGATGAGGCTGACGGCTGCAGCCAGCGTGAATGCGAGCGCTTTGAGACGCATGTTAACTCCTCTCTTGGGTTTTGATTTCGGGCGATGACCGGGGTGGTGGCGGGATTGCGCCATCCCCGATTGGATCAACTCATAGGCCTGGGCGATTGCGCCTTGCGGCGCGCGACCGTGTGCCGCGCCCGAGCCGTTGAGCATTCATTCTGGCCGGCGGAAACGGCGGGCGCCGACAGTTCGATGCCGCGGACCGCAATGCCTGCGATCGCCGCATCTCCGGCATTCCACGAAACGAACTCGGTCACGCGCCCTCCCAGGCAAACTGGATGCTCTTGACGCCCCAATAACTCCGATTATAAGAGAAAACAAGACTGATTGCTTGACTGCTTGTGGGATCGAGCGTCGCATGCGTCGGCTCAAGGGAGGGCAGCGCGAGGAGGAGTGCCGGCACGCTTGCCGGGGACATCCATCGCCGTCATCCCGCAGTTCCGGCGTCTGCGCGAGCGGGCCAAGAATGGCCGCAGGCGCGTTCAAGCCATCGGTGCCGCACGGCACCGATCAACAACGGGATAGACAAGACGTGACACGGAAATTGCGTTCTCAGGCCTGGTTCGGAGGCTTCGGCAAGGATGCCTTCATCCACCGCAGCTGGATGAAGAACAACGGCCTGCCGGACGATGCCTTCGACGGCCGCCCGGTGATCGGCATCTGCAACACCTTCTCCGAACTCACGCCTTGCAACGCCCACTTCCGTGGGCTCGTCGAGCACGTCAAGGCCGGTATCCTCGAAGCCGGCGGCCTGCCGCTCGAGTTCCCTGTCTTCTCCTGTGGCGAATCGAACCTGCGCCCGACCGCGATGCTGTTCCGCAATCTCGCCTCGATGGATGTCGAGGAAGCCATTCGCGGCAACCCGATGGACGGCGTGGTGCTGATGGCCGGCTGCGACAAGACCACGCCGTCGCTGGTGATGGGCGCGGCTTCTTGCGACGTGCCGGCGATCGTCGTCTCCGGCGGGCCGATGCTCAACGGCCGCTTCCGCGGCAAGGCCATCGGCTCTGGCACCGACGTCTGGAAATTCTCCGAGGACGTGCGCGCCGGCGTCATGACCGAACAGGAATTCGCCGCCGCCGAGAGCGCCATGTCGCGCTCGCCCGGCCACTGCATGACCATGGGCACCGCCTCGACCATGGCGTCGATGGTGGAATCGCTCGGCCTGGCCCTGCCGGGCAACGCCGCCTATCCGGCGGTCGATGCGCACCGCGCTCGGCTCGCCCGCCTTTCGGGGCGGCGCATCGTCGAGATGGTCAAGGAAGACCTGCGCCTGTCCAAGATCCTCACGCTCAAGGCCTTCGCCAATGCGATCCGCATCAACGGCGCCATCGGTGGCTCGACCAATGCCGTCGTCCACCTGCTGGCGATTGCCGGGCGCATCGGTGCCGAGCTTTCGCTGGACGACTGGGATCGCTACGGCCGCGACATCCCGACCATCCTCAACCTGATGCCGTCCGGCAAGTTCCTGATGGAAGAATTCTGCTACGCCGGTGGCCTGCCGGCTGTGATGAAGGAAATCGCCGACCTGCTCGATCTTGACGCCCTGACTGTGACCGGCAGGACGGTGGGCGAAAACATCGCCGGCGCCGAGAATTTCAACGACGAGGTCATCCTGCCGCGCGACAAGGCGCTGACTTCGCAGGGCGGCATCGCCGTCCTGCGCGGCAACCTTGCCCCCAATGGCGCGATCCTGAAGCCTTCCGCCGCGTCGCCCGAATTGATGCGCCACCGCGGCCGCGCCGTCGTCTTCGAGAGCATCGAGCACTACAAGGCACGGGTCGACGACCCGGCGCTCGACATCGACGAGACCTGCGTGATGGTGCTCAAGAATTGCGGCCCCAAGGGTTATCCGGGCATGGCCGAGGTCGGCAACATGGCGCTGCCGCAGAAGCTACTGGAAAAGGGCGTGCGCGATATGGTGCGCATTTCGGACGCGCGCATGTCGGGCACCGCCTTTGGCACCGTCGTGCTGCATGTCGCGCCCGAAGCGGCTGTCGGTGGCCCGCTCGCGCTGATCGAGGACGGCGACATGATCGAGCTCGACGTCGAGAACCGCCGCTTGCATCTCGAAGTGTCGGACGAAGAACTTGCCCGCCGCCGTGAGCGCTGGACCCCGCCGGTGCCTGACATGCAGGGTGGCTATCAGAGCCTCTATGTCGAGCGCGTCATGCAGGCCGACCGCGGTGCGGACCTCGACTTCCTGGTCGGCTGCCGCGGCCACGACGTGCCGCGCGAAAGCCATTGAGGGAGATGCCGATGTCCCGTTTTCCGGTAGCCGAGATGCACGGCATTCACGCTATTCTCTACGCGTTGTTCGATGAGCAGGAGCGGCTCGACCGTGACGCGATGCGTCGTCAGGTCGAGGTTTGCCTGTCGGCTGGTGTCCACGGCATGGCGGCGCTCGGGCTTGCCACCGAAGTGTCCAAGCTGACCGAAGCCGAGCGCCGCACCGTCATGGACTGGATCGCCGAAGACACCGGCGGCCGGGTGCCGCTGGCGCTGACCATCTTTGGCTCGTCCGTCGCCGAGCAGATCGCACAGGTCCGCCACGCCGAAAGCGCCGGTGCCGACTGGCTGATCCTGCAGCCGCCGATGGTCGGCCAATATGGTGCGGCCGAATACATCCGCTTCTTCGGCCGCGTGGCGGAGGCGACCGATCTGCCTGTCGCCATCCAGAATGCGCCGGCCTTCATGGGCCGCGGGCTGAGCTCGACTGAAATCAGCGATCTCGTGCGCCAGCATCCGAACGTCCAGTTGGTGAAAGGCGAGGGGCCGGTGGTCGACATCGCCGGCCTGGTCGAGGCGACCGGCGGCAAGCTGCCGATCTTCAACGGCCGGGCCGGGCTGGAGATGCTCGACAATCTGCGCATCGGCTGTCGTGGCCTGATCCTTGCGCCGGATTGCATCGACTATGCGGTCGCAGCCTATGACAGCTTCCGCGCGGGTGATGAAGACGGTGCGCTTGCGACTTATCGCAGGATGCTTCCGGCTGTCGTCTCGACCATGCAGGGGCTGGAGAACCTGCTGTGCTACGGCAAGCGTCTGTTTGCCCTGCGCACGGGATTGACCGTCCATGATCGCGGCCCCGCGCTGCGTCCGAACGCGACCGGGCTTGCGATGATCGATCGCTTCGCCGCCGACCTCGGGCCTCTGCAGCGCAGGACCATCGCGTAAGCGCTGGTTGAATTGCCGCAAATGCTGTGAATTATGACAGCGCGCCGACGAGATTTCCGGCGCGCTGTGCCGTGCCGGCTGTTACGGCCAAAAATCCATGTCGGGACCGGGTGCCATGACCAAGCCAATGCTGATGCAGGAACGCGGCTTGCCGGCGCAGATCGCCGCCGAGATCGGCCGCCGCATCACGCGCGGCGATCTCAAGCCGGGCGACATGCTGCCGAAGGAACTGGAACTGCTGTCGAGCCTGCAGGTCAGCCGCACGACGCTGCGCGAGGCGCTGAAGATCCTGTCGACCAAGGGATTCATCGAGGCCAAGCCGCGCATGGGCACGCGAGTACTGCCGGCCGATCGGTGGAACACGCTAGATCCCACCGTCCTGTCATGGCAGGACGATTCCGAAAGCAGCGAGACGCTTGCCGAGGAACTGTTCGAGATTCGCCTGTCCATCGAGCCGATGGCCGCCGGCTTGGCCGCGCGTCGCTCGACCGCTGCCGACCGGGCCGGCATTCGCCGCGCCTTCGAGGCGATGTCGCGCCAGTATGACGACGAACGGCAGTCGGTCGAGGCCGACATTGCCTTTCACCTGCAGATCATCCAGGCCGCCCACAACCGCTTCCTGCTGCCTGTTTCGTCGGTGATACGCGCCGCACTCACCGTGAGTATCCCCAAGACGATGCGCGCCTTCGGTGGCATAGGCCACTCGCTGTCCATGCATGAGGCGATTGCCATCGCGATCGAGGCCAAGGATGAGGCGGGCGCGGAGGAAGCCTCGCGCAAGCTGATCCAGGACACCTATCAGCGCAATTTCAAGTCCCCGAAGACCTGAGGCTGGCGAGAGCCGCATTGGTCTCTCCCGGTTGCGGCCGCGTCCTTTGCAGCCGTCCATATCCAGCGCTGATCGCCAACGAGCTAGGGACGAGCGGCGTCGCGCTGTTGCGCGCGGTGCCTTCTGGCAGTCGAGCGTTGACTATGTATGGCGGGGGGATTGCAAGGTCTTGAATGGTCGGAGTGGAGAGATTCGAACTCCCGACCCTCTGGTCCCAAACCAGATGCGCTACCAGACTGCGCTACACTCCGAAATCACATTTCGACGCCGTGCCTAGTGGCTTCCGCTCGACATGGCAAGGGCAAAAAAGCGGAAACCGGCTTTCGCCTTGCAGCAATGACGATTGCGCAGTAAATGACGGGCGCATCTGGATGTCCGCGCACGCTGCGGACTCACGAGTGAGGGAATTATGTCCGCGCGAATTTTCAGCCCCGCCAAGACCGCCATGCAGTCGGGCAAAGCCAAGACCGGGCACTGGGTGCTCGAATTCGACGCCGAGAAGCCGAAGAAGATCGATCCGCTGATGGGCTACACCAGCTCCGGCGACATGAGGAGCCAGATCCGCCTGACCTTCGAGACCCGCGAAGAGGCGGTGGCTTACGCCGAGCGCGAAGGCATCGCCTTCCGCGTGCAGGAGCCCAAGGAAGCCAAGCGCCGGCAGATTTCCTACTCCGACAATTTCCGCTATGACCGCAGGACGCCCTGGACGCACTGACGACCTGAGGCATGGTCATGCCGGCCTGACATGGGCCGGCCAGCGGTCCCGTAGCTCAGTTGGATAGAGCACCGGCCTTCTAAGCCGATGGTCACAGGTTCGAATCCTGTCGGGATCGCCAATCTATTTTCAGCCGCTGATTCCATGGAAGTTTTCGGCCTGCCCCCCGCCGCCTTCATGGCGGCCGCTCGATTTCCGGGCAAGGTTGCAACGTTGATCACTTCAAGCGCGGCAGCAGTCCGGCCTGGAGGCGATCCTGCAGCAGCAATTGGCGCTCGTGTTGTAGCCCGTCGAAGGCGCGATCCGTCTGCCTTTGGATGTGCGAAGTAGGCATCCCCTGCCAATTCCAAAATAATCAGTACTGACCAGTTGATTTCCACTGATAGGAAAGTAAACTTCCTATCGTGCAGGACGACCTGCGCCTCGATACACACCAAGGGACGGCCCTTCTCTTACGCTGACGTAAGGAGGCCGTCGCGTATCGTTCGGAAGCGGTTCTGACGCTTTGGGTGCGTGTCCAATGCCTCGCTCGCGATGGCATTCTTCTGAAGTCTAGCGTCCATCACTTCCGTCAAATGACCATGAATAGAGCTGTGGCTGGCCGCGTCATCGAGCCGAGCAAGCCATAAGTCATTTCATGTGTCCGCCGCCGCCCTGGGGAGGAGCTGTTCGACCATTGCGCCATGCGCTTGGTCGACGGGCCGACTGTTGTCTGTCGCCCATAGAAATAGAAATGTCAGGGGACCATATGAACAACGAACTAACTGCTCTAACGACAATTTTTACAGAGTTTTACTATTGGGTCACTGTCGTCATGATGTTTCTCATCCATGCCGGCCTGCTCGCCTATGAATTCGGCGTGACCCGCCCCAAGAATCTCAATCAGACTTTGGTCCGCCACACGATGAGTCTGGCACTTGTGACCGTCACCTGGTTCCTGTTTGCCTGGTGGATCTACTGGGCGTTCAACAACGGGCCGTTTCTTTTCGGCGGCGTCATATCCAATGCGGCAACGGCTGCGGCACTGCCTTGGGCAGAGCAGATGGGCCCCAATTTCCAGGACAACATACAGGGCGTTTTCTGGGCGGCATTCCTGCTGTTTTCGTGGGTGATGAGCGCCATCCTTTCTGGGGTGGCGATTGAACGGGTACGAACCGGCGCCTTCATGATCCTGTCCGTCCTGGTTGGATCGATCACCTGGATCTGGCATGCGTCCTGGGGCTGGAACGCCACGGGCTGGACGACGCAGTTGCTCGGCTATCACGACGCTTACGCATCGGGAGTCATTCATGCCATCGCCGGCGGTGCCTGTCTGGCTTTGACGATCGTGCTGGGACCTCGCATCGGCAAGTTTGGTCCAAACGGCGAGGTTCGGGAAATCAAGCCGCACAACTCCTTCCTGTCGGTCCTTGGCCTGTTCATCATCTACACGGGGTTCTGGGGCTTCTATGCGGCGTGCAACATTCCGATCGTCGATGTGAGCCGCGACGCCGAAACTGTCCGCTTCGCTGCGACGACGATCTATGGAACGCCCACGACGCTCTCGGCCATCACCTTCAACTTCCTGATGTCGCTGGCTGGTGGTCTGATGGCGGCTTACGTGGTCAGCCGCGGCGATCCGTTCTGGACGCTGTCCGGGGGCCTTGCCGGCATCATCGCTGCCTCGGCGGGTAATGATCTCTACCATCCGCTGATTTCAATGTTCATCGGCGCGTCCGGCGCGGCGATCGCGTTCAAGCTTCACCATTATGTCGAGCGCCGATTCCGCATCGACGATCCGGTCGGGGCTATTGCGGTTCACGGCTATGCAGGCGTTTGGGGGCTCATCGTCTGCGGTTTCGTCCTGTGGGGTTATCCCGCCGCACCAGCCGCGCCCGATGTGCAGAACTGGGCAGGCTCGGTTGGATGGCTGGGCACGACGCCGGCGGGAGATCCGGCGATCAATCCGATTGGCATGATCATCGGTGCGGTTCTCACCTTCGGGCTGTTTGGCTTTCTTGCCACCTGGGTGGTGGCCAAGGTGCTGCAGCGCATGGGCATCCTGCGTGAACCGTTCGAAGTGGAACTGGCAGGCGCCGACACCTGGCATAACCGGGACATCTATCCCTACGGCGCCGGCGTGGTCACCGAATTCGAAGCGGTTGAGCGCAACGAAGCTGCGCGTTTCTGACTGTCAACCAATTGGAGGAGACCCAAGCTATGGAAACCGGACTGACTGACTGGACCAATCTCGACACCATCGGCGCCTTCTACCCCTTCCAGGGGTTCGAATGGCTGCTGGTGGCAGCCGCCGTCTGCTTCTGGCTCTGGTGGCACTATCGCTGCATCGTCGATGAGGACCGGGAAATGCGGGAAGCGGCGGAGTATTACCGCCGTCACGGCATCACGCGCTGCATCTCGGCGGATGGCAAACCGCGACGGCCGCCCGAATCGGTCTGAGGAAGCAAAACACGCCCAGCGGAATTGTCTGCTGGGCGTATGGCGCCAACGGCGTGCGTTACCGCCGGGCGGCGCGCTCGCGGTTCAGTCCACCCTTTTGACCGGCCGCCTAGGCCACGGCGCAAAGAGGCTACGCATTGCCAACAGCGAAAGATGCCAAGATGTTTACGTCGGTTTCGCCGGACCAGAGCCTGGATGTTGCCAACGAACCCGGCGAGGATCGGCTGCAGCTAGCAATTGGAATGGAAGTGCGCGCCTGCCGCAAGCGTCTTGGCATGACCGCAGCCGATCTCGCAGGTGTCGCTTGCATCTCCGTCGGCATGATGTCGAAAATCGAAAACGGGGTGATTTCCGCGTCGTTGGGCACACTCCAGGCGCTGTCGCGGGCGCTTGATGTCCCGCTCACGACGTTTCTGCGCCGTTGCGAGTACGAGGAGAACGCCGTCTTCGTCCCTGCCGGGGACGAAATTGCGGTTGAAAAGTGCGATAACCGTGCTGGCCACCACTACAAGCTGCTTGGCTATTTTGACTCCCAGCCGAACAACTTGACGGTAGAAACCTACCTCTTCACCATGGACCGGGAGACGGACACCCTTCCATCGTTCGAGCATTTCGGAATGGAGTTTCTCTACCTGTTGGAGGGCGAGATGACCTACCGGATCGGCTCTAAGCGTTATGTCATGGGGCCCGGTGACAGCCTGCACTTCGCAGGCCATTCGCCACATGGGCCGGAGCAGTTGGGACGGCTGCCGGTCCGTTTTCTGTCCGTAATTTCGCATAGATAAAGCGCGCCACCGTACCGGATCTGTTCGTGTTCCTGGCCAGCCATCTTTTCTTGACGCTGGCCAATTTTCAACGCTTGGACCGCAACCGGTCGGGCACTCCGTCATGGTCGCTGAGGATCCGCTGAGGCGCGTCGTCCCACCAGTCGTCGCGCATTGCCTTGCGCTCGGGATTGACGGGATAGACGATGCGGTTTTCGGCCTTGGCGGTCTCGCCGACCACCAGAAGCCGCACCTCGGCATCTGTGTTGTTAAGGAAGCTGTGCGCCAGTCCGGTGCCCGCGGGAAAGCCGACGGAATCGCCCGGCTTCAGGCGATGCAGGAGGCCATCGAGCCAGACGTCGGGCTCACCCTCCAGCACGTGGACGAACTCCTCCTCCAGACTTTCGGCGTGAGGGAACGACGTGCGCCGGCCCGGCGGCAGCCGGACATGGTGGATGCCAAGCCGCTGCAAGCCGAAATGAGTGGCAAGCGGCGCGCCGAGGGCCCGCAACTCGTCAGTACCGGAAAAGGTCTCGCCGTCGGGGCGCTCGACTTCGGTCCAGTGGGCGATCTCGGCGGGGCGGTCGGACGTGGTCATGCTCTTCCTCGCGGAATTTCAATCTGTCCTTGTCGCGTCATGCCTCAGGCTGTCGTCTGGTGCTGGCTCGGCATCGAGAGCCTGATGGCTTCACTCCGCCGCGTTGGCGGCTTGCAGCCCGGCCGCAATATCTTCCTTGAGGTCGGCGACATCTTCAAGCCCGATCTGCAGGCGGATGATCGGGCCCTCATAAGGGGTGACCACCTTGCGGTCGCTGAGGTTGACCGGCACAGCCAGGCTCTCGAAACCACCCCAGGAATAGCCCAGGCCGAAGATCTCGAGCGCGTCCAGGAAAGCGTGTGCCTTGTTCTGGCCGCCGCCGGACAGCACCACGGAGAAGATGCCGCTGGAGCCGCCGAAGTCGCGCTTGAACAATTCATGGTCGGGGTGGCTTTCGAGCCCTGGGTGCAGCACGCGGGCCACGCCCGGCTGGCCTTCGAGCCAGCGCGCGATGTCCAGCGCGCTCTTTTCGTGATGGGCGAGCCGGACGCCCATGGTGCGCAGGCCGCGCAGCACCTGGTAGACGTCGTCGGGACCGGCGCAGCAGCCAAGCGTGAAGAACGCCTCGCGAAGCCTGGGCCAGCAGTCGGCGTTTGCCGAAACCGTGCCGCTCAGCACATCGGAATGGCCGGCGGGGTATTTGGTCGCCGCGTGGATGGTGACGTCGACGCCGAAATCGAGCGCCTTGAAATAGAGCGGCGTGGCCCAGGTGTTGTCCATCATGACGATCGCGCCGGCGGCATGGGCTGCCTTTGATATGGCGGGGATATCCTGGATCTCGAATGTGTTCGAGGCGGGCGATTCGGTGAGCACCACCTTGGTGTTCGGCTTGATGAGGGCGGCGATGCCGGCGCCGACATGCGGATCGTAGTAGTCGACCTCGACACCGAGACGCTTGAGCATGGTGTCGGCGAAGTGGCGCGTCGGGTGGTAGACGGAATCCGTGATCAGGATGTGGTCGCCGGCCGAGAGGAAGCCAAGCAGGGGGATGGTGACGGCCGCAAGCCCCGAAGGCACGGCGATGGTGCCGGCCGAGCCTTCCAGTTCGTCGATGGCCGCGCAAAGGGCATCCGTCGTCGGCGTTCCGCGGGTGCCATATGTGTATTTTTGAGCACGCGCCGCCATCGTTGCAGCGTTGGGATAGAGAACCGTCGAGGCGTGGACGACCGGCGGATTGACAAAGCCATGAAAGCCGTGTGGATCGTGGCCGGAATGCGCGAGCCGCGTGTTGACGCCTTTGATCCTGCCGTTGTCTCGAGTCATGAATCCGCACCCTTTCAGCGAAGACGCCAGCCATAGTGCGCCGACTGGGCCGGCGCAACCGCCGCGGCCCGCCGTTCGGCTGGGCCAGATCTGGCCGGCTGGCCATTTCGGGCGCCTCGCTGAAACGGTGTCGGTTTCCTGGCGCCGGATCTGGCGGGATCCCGTCGGCTTGAACGAGCCGGTATGGACGCGCGAACTGACATGGCTGGTGTCAGTCGGTGCGGTGGCTGCCCTCTTGCTGTTCGTGGTCGACGCGCGGGTCATGGACTTCATACTGTCCAACCGCAACCAGCTCACACGCTGGCTTGCACAGGCGAGCCAGGCCGGCAAGTCGGAGTGGTACCTGGTCCCGGCACTGCTGGTTTATCTGGTGACGGCAACCGCAGACTGGAGAAACTCAGGCTATCGCGTCAGGGCTAGACTCGTTTCGTGGTTCGGCCAGGCGGCGTTCCTGTTCGGCTCGATTGCCATCACCGGCATCGCCGTCAATCTGGTGAAGATCGTTATCGGGCGCGCGCGCCCCTCGATGTTCGGCGAACTCGGTGCCTACCATTTCGACCCGTTCGTGGTGAGCAAGTATTTCTCGAGCTTTCCCTCGGGGCATTCGACGACGCTCGGCACCGTTGCCGCCGTCCTGATGATCTGGTTTCCGCGCCAATGGCTGCCGATCGGCCTCGTCTGCCTGATGCTGTCCGCCTTCCGCGTGCCGGCCGCGGCCCACTATCCCTCGGATGTCGTGGCGGGCTTCCTGTTCGGCTTCGTCCTGACCGTCGTCATGGCGCGCTTTCTTGCTGCCCGCCGTGTCGGGTTCCGGCCGAGGCCCGGAAAGATGCTGCCGGCAGCAACCGGGATGCGGCAGAAAAGGCTGCCAGCCGCCTGAGCGTTGAACAACTGTTCAATGCGCTTTGAAGCTGCGCGACAAGGCCGGACTAATACTAAAGGCGGAGCCGGCGGCGGCAGGCCTTTATTGCTTGACCTAACAAGAATTATCGCCTTCGATGGCATTTGTGAACCGGACTGCAGCAAAGCGCACCGGCAAGGTGCGCAATCCGGATATGGGCCGGATAGGGGATGCTGAGTTCACACATTAAAAAGACAGGCAACAGCCTGGAAAAAACAGAAAAGGGTTCGTGGGTCATGAAATACATCATTTCAGGCATTCTCGGGGCTGCTGCGCTCGGCCTTATGGCGACTGCCGCTTCGGCCGGCACGCTCGAGGACGTCAAGGCTAAGGGGTTTCTGCAATGCGGCGTCAGCACCGGCCTGGCCGGTTTTTCGGCGCCGAACGACAAGGGTGACTGGCAGGGTCTGGACGTCGATTTCTGCCGCGCCGTGGCTGCTGCGATCTTTGGCGACGGCACCAAGGTCAAGTTCACGCCGCTTTCGGCCAAGGAGCGCTTCACGGCACTTCAGTCGGGCGAAATCGACATGCTGTCGCGTAACACCACCTGGACCATCAATCGCGATACGGCACTTGGCCTGAACTTCGTCGGCGTCACCTATTATGACGGCCAGGGCTTCATGATCAACGCCAAGAAGCTGCCGGGCGTGAATTCCGCTCTCCAGCTGTCGGGCGCCGCCGTCTGCGTGCAGACCGGCACGACGACCGAACTCAACCTCGCCGACTACTTCAAGGCGAACAAGATGGAGTACAGCCCGGTCGTCTTCGAGAAGCTGGAAGAAGTCGACGCTGCCTATGACGCCGGCCGTTGCGACGTCTACACCACTGACCAGTCGGGTCTCTATGGTATCCGCCTGAAGCTCAGCTCGCCCGACGATCACGTCGTGCTGCCCGAGATCATTTCCAAGGAGCCGCTCGGACCTGCCGTACGCCAGGGCGACGACAAGTGGTACCACATCGTCAAGTGGGTCTATTTCGGTCTGCTGACCGCCGAGGAACTGGGCATCACCCAGGCCAATGTCGAGGAGATGAAGGCATCAGGCAATCCCGAGATCAAGCGCGTCCTCGGAACTGAAGCGGACACCAAGATCGGTACCGATCTCGGCCTCGGCAACGACTGGGTCGTCAACATCGTAAAGGCCGTGGGTAACTACGGCGAAGTCTTTGAACGCAATGTCGGCCAGGGCAGCCCGCTGAAGATCGCCCGCGGCATCAATGCGCTCTGGACCAAGGGTGGACTGCAGTACGCGCCGCCCATCCGCTGATCCGAAGTCTCGTCCGGAAGGCAGATCTTCTGCCTTCCGGTTACTCTTTCAGAGGGACTTCCGATGGCTACGCAGGACATACCCCAAGACGTAGGGGGCGGCCGCGCGTCGCTTTTCTACGATCCGAAGGTGCGCGGCATCTTCTTCCAGGTCCTCGTGATCGTTGCGCTTGTGGCGTTCGTCTACTGGATCATTGGAAATACCGTCGAAAACCTGAAGCGCGCCAATATTGCTTCGGGTTTCGCCTTTCTCAACGGCCGCGCCGGATTCGACGTCAGCGATACGCTGATCGCCTTCGATTCGGATTCGACCTACAGGCGCGCTTTGCTTGTCGGCTTCATCAACACCTTGGTTGTGGCTGCCGCCGGCATTGTCACCGCTTCGATTCTGGGCTTCCTGATCGGCATCGGCCGGCTGTCGCACAACTGGCTGATCCGCAAGATCTGCACGGTCTATGTCGAGCTGTTCCGCAACATTCCGCCGCTGCTCGTCATCTTCTTCTGGTATTTCGGCGTGCTTTCGGTGCTGCCGCTGCCGAAGGAGAGCATCGAACTGCCCTTCGGCTCCTTCCTCAATAGCCGTGGCTTCTATTTTCCGAAGCTGGTCTGGGGCGACGGGTCGATGCTGGTCCCGGTGGCGCTGCTGCTCGGCGTTGCCATGTCCTGGTTCGTCGCCCGGCGTGCCAAGCAAAGGCAAATGGCCACGGGCGCGACATTTCCCGTGTTTTGGACGTCGCTGGCGCTGATCGTCGGCCTGCCGTTCCTGGCCTTGGTCGCGACTGGCTTTCCGCTCAGCTTCGACTTTCCGCAGAAGTCGACGTTCAACCTGACCGGCGGCCTGCAAATCAAACCGGAATTCCTGTCGCTGTACCTTGCCTTGTCGTTTTATACCGCAGCCTTCATCGCCGAGATCGTCCGCGCGGGCATCCGGGGCGTCAGCAGCGGACAGAGCGAGGCGTCCGCCGCACTTGGCCTCAGGTCCGCGCAGGCGCTCAGGCTGGTGGTGGTGCCGCAGGCGCTGCGCATCGTCATTCCGCCGCTGACCAGCCAGTTCCTCAACCTGACCAAGAACTCGTCTCTGGCGATCGCCATCGGCTATCCGGACCTGGTTGCGGTCGGCGGCACGGTGCTCAACCAGACGGGCCAGGCCATCGAGATCGTCGTCATCTGGATGGTCGTCTATCTCGGTCTCAGCCTGATCACGTCAGCCTTCATGAACTGGTTCAACGCCAAGATGGCGCTGGTGGAAAGGTAGGAGGCGGGCATGTCGCAAGATATCGGATACGTCCGCACCGAAATGGCGCTGCCGCAGCCGGCGCCGCTTCGCGAGCGTGGGCCGCTGGCCTGGATGCGCAAGAACCTGTTCGCCAACCCGTTTGATTCGGTGTTGTCGATCGTGGGGTTTTTCATCGTGGCGATGATCGTGCCGCCGCTGTTCAACTGGGCCATCGTAAATGCCCAGTGGACCGGCACCGATCGAACGTTCTGCGCCACCGTGGCGCAGGGCGGCATCCAGCCCGACGGCTGGTCGGGCGCCTGCTGGGCGTTTGTCAAGGCAAAGTTCGGCCAGTTCATGTTTGGCCGTTATCCCCTGGACGAGCGCTGGCGCGTCATCCTGGTGGCGATCATGTTCGTGGCACTGCTGGTGCCGCTGCTGGTTCCACGCATCCCGCGCAAGGGGCTCAATTCTGTCCTGTTCTTCCTGGTGCTTCCGGTCGTTTCCTACTTCCTGCTGATCGGTGGCGTGTTTGGCTTGCCGCATGTCGAGACCCCGCTCTGGGGCGGTCTTCTGGTGACGCTTACGCTGTCCTTTGTCGGCATCGTGGTCTCACTGCCTTTCGGCATCCTGCTTGCGCTCGGTCGGCGCTCCAAGATGCCGGTTGTGAAGATGCTCTGCGTCATCTTCATCGAGACGGTGCGCGGCGTGCCGCTGATCACGGTGCTGTTCATGGCAAGCGTCATGCTGCCGCTGTTCCTGCCGGCGGGCGTCTCCTTCGACAAGTTCCTGCGCGCGCTGATCGGCGTGTCGCTGTTCGCTTCGGCCTACATGGCCGAAGTCGTGCGCGGCGGCCTGCAGGCCATACCCAAGGGGCAATATGAAGGCGCCGACTCGCTTGGTCTCAGCTACTGGCAGAAGATGGGCCTGATCGTGCTGCCGCAGGCGTTGAAGCTGGTCATTCCCGGCATCGTCAACACCTTCATCGGCATGTTCAAGGACACCAGTCTGGTCTACATCATCTCGATGTTCGACCTGCTCGGCGTCGTGCGCCAGAACTTCTCCGATGCGGCCTGGGCTTCGCCGCAGACTCCGGCTTCGGGGCTTGTCTTCGCAGCTCTTGTCTTTTGGATATTCTGCTTCGGCATGTCGCGCTATTCTATTTTCATGGAGCGCCGGCTCGACACCGGGCATAAGCGATAACGAACAACAAAAGGGAACGGCCCATGGCCATCGAAAACGCAGTCAGCGCCGACGAGATCAAGGTTGATCGGGCGAAGATGCATATCTCGGATACCGATGTCGCCATCGACATCGTCGGCATGCACAAGTGGTATGGCGAATTCAACGTGCTGAAGGACATCAATCTCAGGGTCATGCGCGGCGAGCGCATCGTCATCTGCGGTCCGTCCGGCTCGGGCAAGTCGACCATGATCCGCTGCATCAACCGGCTGGAGGAGCATCAGAAGGGCAAGATCATCGTCGACGGCAAGGAACTGACCAACGATCTCAAGAAGATCGACGAGGTCCGTCGCGAAGTCGGCATGGTGTTCCAACACTTCAACCTGTTCCCGCACCTGACCATCCTCGAGAACTGTACGCTGGCGCCGATCTGGGTGCGCAAGACGCCGAAGAAGCAGGCCGAGGAGCAGGCGATGCACTTCCTGCGCCGGGTCAAGATCCCCGAGCAGGCCAACAAGTATCCGGGCCAGCTGTCCGGCGGCCAGCAGCAGCGCGTGGCGATTGCGCGGTCGCTGTGCATGAACCCGCGCATCATGCTGTTCGACGAGCCGACCTCGGCGCTCGATCCGGAAATGATCAAGGAAGTGCTGGAGACGATGGTCGGCCTCGCCGAAGAGGGCATGACCATGCTGTGCGTGACCCACGAGATGGGTTTTGCCCGCAAGGTCGCCAACCGGGTGATCTTCATGGACCAGGGCCAGATCGTCGAGGAGAACACGCCGGGCGAGTTCTTCGACAATCCGCGCCACGAGCGCACCAAGCTCTTCCTCAGCCAGATCCTGCACTAGGCTCGGCTGGAAAATTCCGCGAAGCCCGGTCGTATTTCGGCCGGGCTTTTTTGTTGGAACCGGCAAAGAGCAGCAGGGATGTAGAGTCGTTGCGAAGAGCATTACGTCTTCTAGGCATGCTTGCCCTGCTGGTTGCCGCCGGTGTGGCGCTCGGTACCCTGGTGCCGAGGCCGCTGTTCGGCGGCGCTGCGGCAGGCGATGCAACGTCGCGCCACATTCTCGTTTTCACCAACCCGATCCACACTGACATCGCCGTGCCGATCGATGATGGCGTGCTGGAAAAATTCGACTTCCTGCTGGATGCCGGCATTCAGGCCGACCTGCCGGCGGCGCGCTATCTGGTGTTCGGCTGGGGCAGCAAGGCCTTCTACATCGGCACGCCGACATGGTCGGAGCTGAAGCCCGCGCCTGTGCTTGCGGCGCTGACGCTCGACAACTCGGTGATGCATGTCGACCTGGCCGGCGAAATAGCGCTGCCGCAACCCACGGTCAGCCGGTTCGACATCAGCGAGGCAGGTTTTGCCTCCCTGCTCGACTTCATCGACGGCAGCTTCGAGCGGGGCAGTGCGGGCGTTCAACGCATTCCCGGGGTTGCGTACGGTGCCTATGACGGCTTCTTCGACGCCAACGGCAAGTTCAACGCGCTTGCCGGTTGCAACACCTGGACAGCCGCCGCCTTGCGCCAGGCCGGACTGACGACCGGCTGGTGGAACCCGCTGCCTGCGACGCTCAACTGGTCTCTTGGCCTCTACAACCGGCCGTCGTCTTTCCAGCCGGGCGGGGTCCAGCCGTAAAGCCAATCCATGTCGGCTGCGAGGCTGTCCGGCGACTTGAGCTTCAGGAACAGGTTGCGTGCCATCGCCACCGGCCCGGCGGCATGCCAGGCAAGGCGGTTGAGCGCGCCGCGCCGCGCCACTTTCCGCACGCGCGGCTTCCGCAGCATCTCCCACTGCGACAATGCGTTGGCAGTGTTGGGTCCAGAGGCAACGGCGTCGGCCAGGGTGAACGCATCCTCGATCGCCATAGCCGCGCCCTGGGCGGCGAAGGGCGTCATCGCGTGTGCGGCGTCGCCGATAAGGGCGATGCCGCTTGGCGCGGTCCAGGGCCGGGTCGGGTCGACGGCGTGCAAGGGCCAGACCGTCCATGGCCCGGCTTCGTCGATCAGCCTGGACAGAGCAGGAGCCGTACCGCGCATGGCGCGTTTCAACGCATTGGCATCGGTCTCGCCCGACCATTGCTCGGCTATCGAGTTGCCCGGGGTGAATGCGGCGAGGTTGATCGCCGCCCCCGCCCGGATCGGGTAGGCGACGAGATGGAAGCCTGCGTGAAGATAGGTCGTCACCATGGCCGGGGAGCTCAGGGAGGCAAAATGCCGGCCGACGTCGCCATCGGCGGAAAGCGTCGTGCGCCAGGCCAGTTCGCCGGTGAAGCGGCTCTTTTCGTTGGGGCCGACAAGGCGCCGGCTCGACGACCAGACGCCATCCGCTGCAACCAGCAGCGCGGCCTGCTCGTGGGAGACGATGCCCGCTTGCGTGAGTGTTATCCTGTTGCCGCTTGCCTGTGCCTCGACCCCGCTGACGGTGGCGTCCGTCACGATCTCGATCAATGGGCTTTCCGACGCTCGTGCGAGCAGCGCGCTCTGCAGGTCGGCGCGGTGGGCGACCACATAAGGGGCTTTCCAGCGGCGCTCTGCGGCAGCACCCAGCGGCACACGCGCCCGTTCGCTCAGGGTTGCAGCATCGCGCAATACCACCGCCTCCGGTCGTACGGTCGACGGGCTAACCAGGTCGAGCACGCCAAGACGGTCGAGGATGCGGGTTGCGTTGGGGGAGAGCTGGAGCCCCGCGCCGACTTCCTCAAGCGCCGGCGAGCGTTCGAAAACGCGAACGCTAAAGCCGTGTCTTGCAAAGGCGATTGCTGCAGTGAGCCCGGCAATGCCAGCTCCGGCAACCACTATCTGCCGCGATTGCATGACCGCGGCTTGCGGGTCAGGCTGCGCGGTCGACCACGTAGAGGCAGCCTTGCGGCAGTGTCTCGGTGGCCTTCAGCTTGGACGAGTAGCGATAGAGCGTCGAGCAATAGGGGCAGACCTTTTCGGCATCGGCGCCCATGTCGAGGAACACATGCGGATGGTCGAAGGGCGGGTTGGCGCCCACGCACATGAATTCCTTCACGCCGATTTCGATCACGGCATGTCCAGCATCGTTCTGGAAGTGGGGGATGGAGCCGCCGGCCATGGTGTTTTTCCCTTCTGAGGAACTGCGCGCATGAATGCCATGGCGTCTTTGGCGCGTCCACAGGGCGCGCGACGCCGTTATTCGACAGCGTTTGTATCATAAGCGGCGGGTTTGCAAGATGCTGAAATGAAACTGTCGCAATTGCCTGTCAGAGGATAAGTTGAGCCGGATAAGCGGCGGAACGCGGCAGTGGGGAAGGTTTGCATATGAATCAGTTGAAGCCGGTCCATACCGATTTCGTCAACGACAAGTCGCCGACCGGCGCAATCGACGGCAACCCCGACCGCTTCGTCAATCGGGAGTTCTCCTGGTTGCAGTTCAACCGGCGCGTGCTCGAACAGTCGCAGAACCCGAACCATCCGTTGCTGGAGCGCGTCCGCTTCCTGTCGATTTCGGCCGGCAATCTCGACGAGTTCTTCATGGTCCGCGTCGCCGGTCTTGCCGGCCAGGTGCGCGAAGGCATCACCGTCCGCAGTGCCGACGGGCGCACCCCCGAACAGCAGCTCAATCAGCTGTTGCTCGAGGTCGAACGGCTTCAGGAAGACCAGCAGAAGAGCCTGTCGAGCCTGATGGAACTGCTCAAGCTCGAGGGTATCGAGAGCATAGCGGCGGCCGATCTCGGCAAGGACGAAAGGAAGTGGCTCGAGGACCACTTCATGGAGCAGATCTTCCCGGTACTGACGCCGCTGTCGATCGATCCGGCACATCCGTTCCCGTTCATTCCCAATCTTGGCTTCTCGATCGCGCTGCAGTTGCGTCATCGCAAGAGCGGCGAGGAGATGACGGCGCTGCTGCGCCTGCCGGTGGCGCTGAAGCGCTACATCAGGCTGCCGGACCGCAAGCGCTCTGTGCGTTTCATCCCGATCGAGGAGACGGTGAACCTGTTCATCGGTAAGCTTTTCCCCGGCTACGAGGTCAAGGGATCGGGCACGTTCCAGATCATTCGGGACAGCGATATCGAGGTCGAGGAAGAATCCGAGGATCTTGTGCGGCTGTTCGAGACCGCATTGAAGCGGCGTCGGCGCGGCTCGGTCATCCGCATTGAGTTCGACAGCCAGATGCCATCCCAACTGCGCGATTTCGTTGCCGGCGAACTGGGCGTTTCGGCGAGCCGCATCAGCGTCCTCAGCGGCCCGCTGGCCATCAGCCAGATTTCCGAGATCGTCGCCGTGCCGCGCGACGACCTGAAGTTCCCGCCCTTCAATCCGCGTTTTCCCGAACGCATCCGCGAGCATCGCGGCGACTGTTTCGCTGCGATCCGCGAGAAGGACTTCGTCGTCCACCACCCCTACGAATCGTTCGACGTGGTGGTGCAGTTCCTGCGCCAGGCAGCGATCGATCCCGAGGTCGTGGCGATCAAGCAGACGCTCTACCGCACGTCCAACGACAGCCCGATCGTGCGCGCCCTTGTCGACGCCGCCGAGGCCGGCAAGTCGGTGACCGCACTGGTCGAGCTCAAGGCTCGCTTCGACGAGGAGGCCAACATCCGCTGGGCGCGCGATCTCGAACGCGCCGGCGTGCAGGTCGTGTTCGGCTTCCTGGAGCTCAAGACCCACGCCAAGATGTCGCTGGTGGTCCGCCGCGAGGACGGCCGCCTGCGCAACTACGTCCATCTCGGCACCGGAAACTACCACCCGATCACCGCGCGCATCTACACCGACCTGTCGTTCTTCACCACCGATTCGGCGATCGCGCGCGATGTGGCGCAGATCTTCAACTTCATCACCGGCTACGCCGAGCCGGCGGACGAGATGTGCATCGCCTTGTCGCCCTATACGCTGCGCAGCCGCATCCTCAAGCACATCGCCGACGAGGTCGAACATGCCCGCGCAGGCCGGCCGGCACAGATCTGGATGAAGATGAACTCGCTCGTCGATCCTGACGTGATCGACGCGCTTTATGACGCGAGCCGCAGCGGCGTCGAGATCGACCTCGTCGTACGCGGCATCTGTTGCCTGAGGCCGCAGGTGCCCGGACTGTCGGAGAACATCCGCGTCAGGTCGATCGTCGGCCGCTTCCTCGAGCACAGCCGCATCTATTGCTTCGGCAACGGCCACGGCCTACCTTCGGACGAAGCCGTGGTCTATATCAGCTCGGCTGATCTGATGCCGCGCAACCTTGATCGCCGTGTCGAATGCATGATCCCGATCGCCACGCATTCGACCGTCCACGAGCAGGTGCTTGGGCAGGTGATGCTTGGAAACATCATGGACAACCAGCAAAGTTTCGAAGTATTGGCGGATGGTACCTCGCGCCGGGTGACGCTGGACGAGGGCGAAGAGCCATTCAACGCGCAGGAATATTTCATGACCAATCCGAGCCTGTCCGGACGGGGTGACGCGCTGAAGTCCCATGCACCCAAACGCATCGCCCAGTTCAAACGTCGCAAGAAGGCGGAGGCGGCGGCCAGCTGATGGCCGAGCTTTCGCAGGGCCGGCTCAAGGACCGCCGACCGCTGTCGATCATCGATATCGGCTCGAACTCCATACGTCTCGTCGTCTATGAGGGCCTGGCGCGCTCGCCGACGCTTCTGTTCAACGAAAAGATGCTGGCTGGCCTTGGCCGCGGCATCGTCTCGACTGGGAAGCTCGATCCGGAGGGCGTGACCCGCTCGATGGAAGAGTTCCGGCGCTTTCGCGCGCTGTCCGAGCAGTCGGGCGCGGAGAAGATGTATGTGCTGGCGACCGCTGCCGCCCGCGAGGCCATCAACGGCCCTGATTTCATCGAGCGTGCCGAACGCGTGCTCGGCACCGAGATACAGGTGCTTACTGGCCGCGAGGAAGCGCATTTTTCGGCGCTGGGCGTGATCTCCGCCTTCCACCCCGCCGACGGCATCGCCGGCGATCTTGGCGGCGGCAGCCTCGAACTGGTCGACGTCAGAGGCGAGGACATCGGCGACGGCATCACGCTTCCGCTGGGCGGACTGCGTCTCCAGGACATGGCCAAGGGTTCGCCTGTCGTGGCAGCCAAGATCGCCCGCACCGAGCTGATGCGTGCCAAACTGCTCAAGGGCGGACAAGGCAGGACCTTCTATGCCGTTGGCGGCACCTGGCGAAACCTCGCCCGGCTGCACATGGGCGTCACCAACTATCCGCTGGAGGTGATGCATCACTACCAGCTCGACCCCGCCAGTATGATCCCGTTTCTCAAGCAGGTGGCACGCGGCGACGTCGAAAAGCTCAAGGGCATCGAGGGCGTGTCGAAAAACCGCCGCACGTTGCTACCTTATGGTGCCGTGGTGCTTCAGGAAATCATCGCCGCGATGGAGCCATCGAAGATTGTCGTGTCGGCACTTGGCGTGCGCGAGGGCTTTCTGTTTTCGCTGCTCGATGAGGAAGTACGTCGATCCGATCCACTGATCTCGGCGGCCGAGGAACTGGCGGTCCTGCGCGCACGTTCGGTGCGCCATGCCCGTGAATTGACCGAGTGGACCAAGCAGGCATTCGCTGCCTTCGGCATCGATGAGACCGAGGAGGAGGCGCGATATCGCCATGCCGCCTGCCTGCTTGCCGACATCGGCTGGCGCGCGCATCCCGAATATCGCGGCCGGCAGTCGCTCAACATCATCGCACACGCTTCGTTCATCGGCGTCGACCATCCCGGACGTGCATTTCTGGCCCTGGCAAATCTGTTCAGGCATGATGGCGTCTTCAACGACAGCTTCGCGCCGGAACTGAAGGAGCTGGCGACGCCGCGCTATCTCGAACGGGCGCGCATCCTCGGGGCGATGATGCGCGTGGTTTATCTGCTCTCTGCCTCGATGCCCGGTGTCATGCCCAAGCTGCGCTGGGAAGATAGGGGCGGGGGCGTGCTGGCGCTGGTCATCCCTGCTGAATTTGGTCAGCTCTATGGCGAGCGTCCTGCGGGCCGGCTGGCACAACTCGCCAAGGTTACCGGCCGCAAGCTGGTGCTGGCGGTCGAGGACGGGCCAAGTACCTCGGTCAAATAGCCTGGCGTCGGAGCATGCGATCGAGCGAGATCGCCCCGGCGCCTGCCACAGATAGCGCCAGCAAGCCGCCTGCCGTGGCGATGTCCTTCATCAGCGCCTGCTGGTGCATGAAAAGCAGTGCCGGGTCGTCGCCACCCTGGCCGAAGTGGCCGATGAAACCCGCAGACAATGCGAACGCCGCAAGCAGTGGCGCGGCGATGCGGGTTTGGAAGCCGACCAGGACCAGCGCGCCGCCAATCAGCTCGAACAGTCCGACACCCAACGCGACCAATGTCGGCAGCGGAAAGCCAAGTCCGGCAAAGTAGCTGGCGGCGCCGGCGACATTGGACAAGGTGCTGATGCCGGCCGGTACGAACAGTGCCGCAATCAGCAATCTCGCAAGCAGCAACGACGCGTTCCCGAGCATTGGCGCACCCTCGATGGTCCGCCGAGAATGCGCCCGCATTCTTGCAAAGTCATCACATCGCGCCGCGGCGGTATTGGCGCACAAAAAAGCCCGGGACAAGCCCGGGCCATTCCTTGGGAGGAATTTATAAAACTTAGCTGCGACGGCCGTCGATCGACAGTGCGCCGGCGCCGAAGGCGGCGAGCACGAACAGGCCGCCGGCAATCGCCAGGTTCTTCTGCAGGAACATCATCTGGACCTGATCGGCGAAGTCGGTGTGGGCGATAGCAGTTGCGGCCAGCGTGAAGACGCCGAGCAGGATGGCGGCGATGCGGGTCTGGAAGCCGACCAGGACGGCGATGCCACCGACCAGTTCAACCAGGCCGACAACGACCGTCGTTACGGTCGGAGCGGGCAGGCCGATGCTGGCAAACCAGCCGGCGGTGCCGGAAATGGCGGTTAGCTTGGCAAAGCCGGCGAGGATGAAGATGACCGAAAGCAGGACGCGGCCTGCGAGGATAAGGGCCGAGGCGTTGCCGCTGACAGCCTTTTCAGAAGCGATGGAAGCGTTGGACATTGGGGTGGGGCTCCGTTGAATTTCGATGCCCCACACCTAACGGATTTCGACTGTTCACTAAAGGTGCGAATGTGTCGACAGATCGTTCACTAATGGAATGAATTTGCGCTGGGCACCTCAACCCGGGCGGGTCATGTCCTCAGGACGGACGATGCGGTCGTAGTCGTCGGCGCTAACCAGGCCGGTTGCGAGGGCCTCCTCGCGTAGGGTGGTGCCGTTCTTGTGCGCGGTCTTGGCGATCTTGGCGGCGTTGTCGTAGCCGATGGTCGGCGCCAGGGCTGTGACCAGCATCAGCGAACGGTCGAGGGCAGCCTTGATGTTGTCCTCGCGCGCCTCGATGCCGACGACGCAGTTGTCGGTGAACGAGACCGCAGCGTCCGCCATCAACTGCACCGACTGCAGGAAGTTGTAGGCCATGACGGGGTTGTAGACGTTGAGCTCGAAATGGCCCTGGCTGCCGGCAAAGGTCAGCGCTGCATTGTTGCCGAAGACCTGGACGCAGACCTGGGTCAGCGCCTCGCACTGGGTCGGGTTGACCTTGCCCGGCATGATCGACGAGCCGGGCTCGTTTTCGGGCAGCGCCAGCTCGCCGAGGCCCGAACGCGGGCCCGAGCCGAGGAAGCGGATGTCGTTGGCGATCTTGAACAGGGAGGCGGCGGCCGCGTTGATGGCGCCGTGCGAGAAGACCATCGAGTCGTGTGCGGCAAGCGCTTCGAACTTGTTCGGCGCTGTGACGAAAGGCAGGCCGGTGATGGCCGCGATTTGCTCGGCCACCTTCTCGGCAAAGCCGATCGGCGCGTTGAGGCCGGTGCCGACGGCGGTACCGCCTTGGGCCAGTTCCTGCAGGCCCGGCAGTGTCAGTTCGATGCGCTTGATCGACGAGGCGACCTGCGCGGCATAGCCGCCGAATTCCTGGCCAAGCGTCAGCGGCGTCGCATCCTGGGTGTGGGTGCGGCCGATCTTGATGATGTGGTCGAATTCGCGTGCCTTCTTGTCGAGGGCGGCATGCAGGTGCTTCAGCGCCGGCATGAGGTCGTGGACGATGCGCTCGGCGCAGGCGATATGCATGGCCGTCGGGTAGGTGTCGTTCGACGACTGGCTCATGTTGACGTGGTCGTTGGGATGGACCGGCTTCTTCGAGCCCATCTCGCCGCCCAGCATTTCGATGGCGCGGTTGGAGATCACCTCGTTGGCGTTCATGTTCGACTGCGTGCCCGAGCCGGTCTGCCAGACGACGAGCGGGAAGTGGTCGTTAAGCTTGCCGTCGATGACTTCCTGAGCGGCTGCCACCACGGTATTGCCGACCTTGGGGTCGAGGCGGCCAAGCGCCATGTTCGCTTCGGCGCAGGCGCGCTTGACGATGCCCAGCGCGCGTACGACGGAAAGCGGCTGCTTTTCCCAGCCGATCTTGAAATTGCCCAGAGAGCGCTGCGCCTGCGCGCCCCAATAGCGGTCGGAAGCGACCTCGATCGGTCCGAAGGTGTCGGTCTCGGTTCTGGTCTTCTGGGCTGTCACGATCAGGTCTCCGAAAATGTCGTTGCGGGCAACGGCCTATCGCGTTGCACCCAAGGCATCAAGCGGAGAATGGTCCGGTCGGGAAAGCTAATCGGTTCAAGTTGGAAGTCATTTCAGCTTGCACGCTCCGGGCATGAAAAAAGGCGGCCCAGCCGCCTCGTTTCCTATCGGTGAGCGTGGTTCACAGTGCCTTCTTGATCTTCTCTTTGGTATCGCCATAGGCCTTCTGCACCTTGCCGACGATCTTCTCGGCGGTGCCCTTGGCCTGGGTTTCCTTGTTGCCGCTGGCTTTGCCTGCTGCTTCCTTGACGGAGCCGGCAACCTGCTTGGCAACGCCCTTGACCTGGTCCTTGTTCACCATTTCGCATCTCCTGTGGCTGGTGCGACCTTCAACGCCCGGAACCGCCAAGGGTTCCGGCCGCCGATCCGTTGCGAGGGCATATCGATCCGGTTAGGTTCAGGCGGAAATCGAGTGCCAAGGGGGAGTTGCATGCGATTGGCATTTGGTCGTGTCCTTGCGATCGCTGCAGGTCTGTTGTCCGCGGGCTGCGTCGCGGACGATGTCGGCCCGATAAATGTCCTCACTTCGCAGGTCGGGCTTGCATCACCGGAGTTCATCCCCGATCCCGGCGACGACGGCTCGACAGTGGTCGGGCTGGCGTTCTCCGGCGGCGGCACGCGCGCTGCGGCCTTCGCTTATGGCGTGCTGCGCGAACTCGACGACATGGTCATCGATGAGAGCCCGGTCAGGCGCAGCCTCGTCGACGACATCCGCATGATTTCGGGTGCCTCCGGCGGCGCAGTTGCCGCGTCCTATTTCGGCTACAAGGGCAGGGACGACTATCGCGACTTCCGCGAAAAATTCCTCATCCAGAATGCCGAAGCCAATCTCAGGAAGTCGACTCTGTCGCCGGTAAACCTGATCCGCGCGCTCAATGGCGGGGTCAACGACCGCAATGGCTTTGCCAAATGGCTCGACGACAATCTCTTCAACGGCGCGACCTATGAGGATTTCAGGCGGCCGGATGGACCGATCGTCTGGATCAATGCCTCCGACATCTACAACCGCACGCCCTTCCTGTTCACCTATGACACCTTCGCCGCCCTGTGCAGCGATCTGGACAAGGTCAGGCTTGCCGACGCCGTTGCGGCTTCGGCCGCCGTACCCGTCGTCTTCGCTCCGGTCGTTGTTTCGGCCCTCAAGCCGGATTGCGGCTACCGCCAGCCGGAATGGCTGAGCCGGGCCCTCGCCGATCCCGATGCATCGGTCAGGCTCAAGGCCTATGCCGGCGCCATCCGGTCCTACCACGAGACCGACAGCCTGGATTACGTCAAGCTGCTCGACGGCGGGCTGACCGACAATCTCGGCATCACCGGCTTTACCATCGAGCGTTCAGCCGCCGGCACGCCCTACGGCCCGCTTTCGCCGGCTGCCGCGGTCAAGCTGCGCAAGCTGCTGTTCATCGTGGCGGACGCCGGCCGCGCTGCAGAGGTCAACTGGGGCGACACGATCAGGGGCCCAAGGCTTGGCAATCTGCTCGAAGCGGTCACCGAGACGACAATGGCGGCCTTGGTGCGCGACCAGCTCGACGCGCTCACATTCGCTGTCGGCGAATGGCGTGGCGAACTCATCCGTTTTCGATGCGGCCTGTCTGCCGAAGCGGTACGGCGTCACCGCGGCTCCCTGGCCGGCTGGAATTGCAGGGATGTGCAGTTGGTGGTCGAGCACCTTTCGTTCGGCGATCTCGACACGTCGCAGCAGGCCAAGCTCAACCGCGTACCGACCCGGCTGAGCTTGCCGGTCGATCAGGTCGACCTGACGATCGCGGCCGGCCGCGAAGCACTTCGGGTCAATGGCCCGCTGCAAAGGGCTGTTGCCGAGATACGCATGTCTGCGGGTGTTCGCGAACCGCTGGCGATGGCATCCGGCGCGCGCTGATCGCTCCAGGCACAAAGCTGGCCGTTCACAGGCACAAAAGAGAACGCCTCCCGCACCTGTTGAAGTGCTGGAGGCGTCCTGTTTGTCCTTTGGTTTTCCTTCAGGATTGCTCCATCCGGACGTGCCTCGGACAGGTTCAAAACGTCGACATCCGGAAAAGGTTCCGCCTGATTGTAAATTTCTTCTGGAATCTTTGACGCAACGAAAAAGGGCGCCCGAAGGCGCCCTTTCCGTAAGCTTGAGCCAGATGGCTGGATTAGAAATCCATGCCGCCCATGCCGCCCATGCCGCCGCCGCCCATGCCGCCAGGCATGCCGCCGCCAGCCGAGTCCTTCTTCGGAGCTTCGGCGATCATGGCTTCGGTGGTGACGAGCAGGCCGGCAACCGAAGCTGCGTCCTGCAGAGCGGTACGAACGACCTTGACCGGATCGACGATACCGAAAGCGATCATGTCGCCGTATTCGCCGGTCTGGGCGTTGTAGCCGAAGGTAGCCGTCTTGTTCTCGAGGATCTTGCCGGCAACGATCGAAGCCTCGGCACCAGCGTTCGAAGCGATCTGGCGGGCCGGAGCCTGCAGAGCGCGACGGACGATGTTGATGCCGGCGGCCTGGTCGGAGTTCTCGCCGGTCGCCTTGATGGCGAGCGAAGCGCGCAGCAGAGCCACGCCACCGCCAGGAACGATGCCTTCTTCAACAGCGGCGCGGGTTGCGTTCAGCGCGTCGTCGACGCGGTCCTTGCGCTCCTTGACCTCGATCTCGGTCGCACCGCCGACGCGGATGACGGCAACGCCGCCTGCCAGCTTGGCGAGACGTTCCTGCAGCTTCTCCTTGTCGTAGTCCGACGTGGTCTCTTCGATCTGCTGCTTGATCTGGGCGACGCGGCCCTGGATCTCTGCCTTCTTGCCGGCGCCGTCGACGATGGTGGTGTTCTCCTTGGAGATCGACACCTTCTTGGCGCGGCCGAGCATGTTGAGGCCGACGTTCTCGAGCTTGATGCCGAGGTCTTCGGAGATGACCTGGCCACCGGTCAGGATGGCGATGTCTTCCAGCATGGCCTTGCGGCGATCGCCGAAGCCCGGAGCCTTGACGGCAGCGATCTTCAGGCCGCCACGCAGCTTGTTGACGACGAGCGTGGCCAGAGCCTCGCCTTCGACGTCTTCCGAGATGATGAGCAGCGGCTTCGAGGTCTGCACGACGGCCTCGAGGACCGGCAGCATGGCCTGGAGGTTCGACAACTTCTTCTCGTGCAGGAGGATGTAGGCGTCTTCGAGGTCAGCAACCATCTTGTCGGGGTTGGTGACGAAGTAGGGGCTGAGGTAGCCGCGGTCGAACTGCATGCCTTCGACGACTTCAAGCTCGGTCTCGGCGGTCTTGGCTTCTTCAACCGTGATGACGCCTTCGTTGCCGACCTTCTGCATCGCTTCCGCGATCATCGAGCCGATTTCCTTCTCGCCGTTTGCCGAGATGGTGCCGACCTGCGCGACTTCTTCCGAAGTCTTGATCTTCTTCGAGCTCTTGACGAGGTGGGTGACGACTTCAGCCACGGCCAGGTCGATGCCGCGCTTCAGGTCCATCGGGTTCATGCCGGCGGCAACGGCCTTGTGGCCTTCCTGAACGATCGACTGGGCCAGAACGGTCGCGGTCGTGGTGCCGTCGCCGGCGATGTCGTTGGTCTTCGAAGCAACTTCGCGGACCATCTGCGCGCCCATGTTCTCGAACTTGTCTTCAAGCTCGATTTCCTTGGCGACGGTGACGCCGTCCTTGGTGATGCGCGGGGCGCCGAACGATTTGTCGATGACGACGTTGCGGCCCTTGGGGCCGAGGGTCACCTTGACCGCGTCGGCGAGGATGTTGACACCGCGCAGCATGCGCTCGCGGGCGTCGCGGGAGAATTTTACTTCCTTGGCAGCCATTTTAAGCTCCTCGATGGGCCTTGGAGGCCCGAATTTCAGATTGGATGGTGCGGATGGGTGGCGATTAGCCGATGATGCCCATGATGTCGGATTCCTTCATGATCAGAAGGTCTTCGCCATTGAGCTTCACTTCGGTGCCCGACCACTTGCCGAACAGCACGCGGTCGCCAGCCTTGACGTCCAGCGGAACGAGCTTGCCGGCTTCATCGCGCGCGCCAGAGCCGACGGCGACGATTTCGCCTTCCTGCGGCTTTTCCTTGGCCGTATCGGGGATGATGATCCCGCCGGCGGTCTTGGATTCGGATTCGACCCGGCGAACGACCACGCGGTCATGAAGCGGGCGGAACTTCGACTTTGCCATTTGAACTTCCTCGGTGGACTGTTGAGAACCCTCGGTCCGGTCTGGCCGGACTTGGTTAGCACTCACTTCAGGCGAGTGCTAACGTGACGGTGAGATAGTCTGTCGCCCTTTTACTGTCAAGGGAACGACAGCTTCACGACAGCCAGATTTCGGCGAATTAAGCGCGTGCCTGGGCGATGGCCTTGCGGAAGTCGTCGGCCGTCATGCCGCGCTTGTACAGCGACTTGCCGATCAGGAAGCCAGGGGTGCCCTTGAGCTGGAAGGCTTTGGCCTGCGCTTCGGTTCGCGTCAGCAGGCTGACGAGGATATCCTGTCGCGCGCCGAGTTCGTTCCGGGCCAACTCGACGTCGATGCCGGCATCGCTGAGAAGATTGGCGGTGCTGCGAAAGGTCAGGCGCTCGTTGGCCGTCATCAGCGTCTTCACGGCCTCGGCGTAACGCCCCTGGCTGTGCGACGCCAGCGTCAGGAGCGCTGCGTTGCGGGAAACCTGCCCGAAGATCGGCCAGTCGCGGAGCACGAGTCGAATGTTGCCGTCCTCGGCCATTACTTTCGACAGTTCGATGTAACTTAGTTTGCAGTAGGGGCACTGGTAGTCCGTATACTCGACGACGGTAACGTTGCCATCCGGATTGCCCAGCGCAGGGATGTCGGGGTCGAAGGCAACTTCCTCCACCGTCGGCAGAGGCGCGGCCCAGAGCGGCAAGGGTGCCAAGACGCCCATGCCGGCAAGGGCTTTCAGGAGATAGCGCCGGTTCGGCGGCGGGTTTTGCATGCAATCGGTCCCGTGGCGTGTGGTCCTTTTCGTAAACGATGTGCGGCCGTGATTAACAGGGGCCTAATCGTCGCGCGGGCACCTATGCCAGGCGTAACATTAGCCCTTGAATGGTAAGCATGCTTATAATATATGCCGCTCATGAAAAATGACGGTACCGAAAGGCTGGGTTTCCTCATCCATGACGCGGCGCGCCTGATACGGCGCAATTTCGAGCAGCGCGGCAGTGAGTTCGGCCTGTCGGCAGCGCAATGGCGACTGCTCGTCAGGCTGGTCAAGGACGAGGGCGTGGCGCAGGCGCGCCTTGCCGAACTTCTCGAAATCGAGCCGATCAGCGTGTCGCGGCTGCTGGACCGCATGGAGGCGGGCGGCTGGATCGAGCGCCGGCAAGGCGCCTCCGATAGGCGTGTGCGCATGATTTTCCCGACCGAAAGGGCACTTGAGGCCTTTTCCAAGGTCAAAGCCGTTGCGGGTGAGGTCTACGAGCGGGCGCTGAGCGGACTTTCCGACGAAGAGCGCCTCGCCACGGTCCATGCCTTGCGTACCATAGTCGACAACCTTTCCGCGGGCGAACCCGCCGATGCGAATTGTTTGAGAGAGAAGACGAAATGAACGCGGTGGCGAAAGTGAACGAAGACAGCGCAAAGGTCGAACTCGCGGCGGCAAGCCAGCTTCCGCCGGCAGCGCCCGAACCGGCGCCCAAGAAGCGTGGTCGCCTGGTGCTGATGGCTGCATTGCCGTTGGCCCTGGTGGTCGGCGGCGGCTATTTCTGGGTGACCGGTGGTCGCTATCAGGAAACCGAAAACGCAAATCTGCGCCAGGCCAGGGTGAACATCGCCTCGGAGGCGGCCGGTCGGATCGTCAAGGTCGACGTCGCCGACAATACTGCCGTGAAGGCTGGAGACGAGCTGTTCCAGGTCGATCCCGAGCCTTACCGGATCGCGCTGGCCCAGGCCGATGCCGCACTTGCGGCTGCACGGCTCAATGTCGAGCAGCTTCGTGCCGGCTATAGCCAGGCCGTGGCACAGGAGCGTGTAGCGGCCAGCGGTCTCGATTATGCCCAGGCGCAGTTCGACCGCAGCAACGGGCTCGTCACCAAGGGCGTGAACACGAAGTCGTCCCTGGACGAGGCCCGCATGGACCTCGACAAGGCCCAGGAACAGCACAGCGCTGCCGTGCAGGGCATCGTCAGCGCCAAGGCCGCGCTCGGCGGCAACCCGGACATCGAGGCCGACCAGCATCCCACGGTGCTGTCGTCGCTGGCAGCACGCGACAAGGCAGCTTTCGATCTGGCCCAAACGACGGTGCGTGCTCCCGCGGATGGCGTGGTCTCGCAGGCAGCATCCTTCAAGATCGGCCAGTATGTCGGCGCCGGAACCGCACTGTTCAGCCTGGTCGAGACCGGCGACACCTGGGTAGAGGCCAATTTCAAGGAAACGCAGCTGACCCACATGAAGCCCGGCCAGGAGGCCGAGATCGTGCTCGACACCTATCCGGACCGCACCTTCCGCGGCACGGTCGAGGCGATCGGCGCGGGCACCGGCGCGGAATTCTCGCTGCTGCCGGCACAGAACGCCACCGGCAACTGGGTCAAGGTGACCCAGCGCATTCCGGTGCGCGTCAAGGTCGATACTGCCGACGGCGGGCTGGCCATGCGCACGGGCATGAGCGCAACCGTGTCGATCGACACCGGTGTCTCGCGCGGCTTTGGCAGCATCTTCGGCCACGCGGTGGCAGCGGAATAACACCCCACCAAGGGTGCGCATAAAGTCCAGGATCGAGCCGGCCGCCATATGCGGCCGGCCCTCCGGTTTTCCGGTCGCCGCTTGACGACCACAAGGTCCCAAGGGTTGGTCGAATGAGCCAGGCAGCCGCAAAGTCTCTCACCGATGTGCCGCATCGCGGATTGATCACCGTCGCCATCATGCTTGCGACGGTGATGCAGGTGCTCGACACCACCATCGCCAACGTCGCGCTGCCCTCGATGGTCGGCGACCTCGGCGCCTCCCAGGACACGATCAACTGGGTGCTGACGTCCTACATCGTCGCCGCCGCCATCATGACGCCGCTGACCGGCTGGATGTCGGATCGCTTCGGCCGCAAGGAACTGTTCCTCGTTTCGGTCGTCGGCTTCACCATCATGTCGATGCTCTGCGGCGTTGCCTGGAGCCTGGAATCGATGGTGCTGTTCCGCGTCCTGCAGGGTGTGTTCGGCGCGGCGATCGTGCCGCTCAGCCAGACCTTCCTGCTCGACATCAACCCCAAGGAACGCCACGGCCAGGCAATGGCCATGTGGGGCGCCGGCATCATGGTCGGCCCGATCATCGGCCCGACGCTTGGCGGCTGGCTGACCGAGAGCTTCAACTGGCGCTGGGTGTTCTTCATCAATCTGCCAGTGGGCATCGTCGCTTTCATGGGCTCGGCTGCCTATCTGCCAGCCGTGGTCAAGCGCCTGCGCGGTTTCGATTTCTTCGGCTTCGCCATGCTGTCGCTCGGCGTCGGCGCGCTCCAGCTCATGCTCGACCGTGGCGGCGAAGTCGACTGGTTCTCGGCTGTCGAGATATGGATCGAGCTTGGGCTCGCCATCACCGGTTTCTGGGTGTTCGCCGTGCACATGGCGACGTCCAAGAATACGTTCCTCGACCCCAAGATCTTCACCGACCGCAATTTCGTGACCGGGTTGGTGTTCATCTTTGTCATTGGTGTCATCCTGCTCGCCAGCCTGGCGCTCTTGCCGCCGATGCTGACGCGCATCTATGGCTATCCCACCATCACCACCGGCCTGGTCATGGCGCCGCGCGGCGTCGGCACAATGGTTGCGATGCTGCTCGTTGGGCGCCTGGTACGGCTGGTCGATAACCGCTACCTGGTTGTCGCGGGCCTGCTGCTGACGGCGATCTCGCTCTACTACATGACCGGCTTCACGCCACAGATGGACGCCTTCCTGATCGTCTCGACCGGCGTGATCCAGGGGCTTGGGCTGGGCCTGGTGTTCGTGCCGCTGTCGACGGTGGCATTCGCGACGCTGGAGCCGCGACACCGGACCGATGCCGCGAGCCTGTTCAGCCTCGTCCGCAACATCGGCTCCTCGATCGGCATCTCGATCGTCACGGTGCTGTTGACGCGCAACGTTCAGATCAACCACGCCGAGCTGTCGGCCAACATCACGCCCTTCAACCCCAACCTGATGGCGCTGTCGCCGGGCGCTGCCGCCGGCAACCCGGCCGCCTTGTCGCAGGTCGACGGCCTAGTCAACATCCAGTCGCTGATGATTTCCTACATCGACGATTTCAAGCTGATGATGATCGTCTCGCTCTGCGCCATCCCCCTGGCGTTGCTGCTACGCAAGCCGAAGGCGCAGGCCGCCGCCGGTGCACCGGCTGCACATATGGACTGACATGAAAAAGGCGCCCGTCCGCGAGGGAGGGCGCCTTTTGTCCGTCGGTGACAGTCTGCGTCAGCTGACGATGCGCAGGTTGGACAGCTCGTCCGCGATTTCCTTGAAGACCTGCATCAGGGTGTCGCCGGTGGCATTCCAATACAGCTTCTTCCCAACCGTCGTGCGGGAGTAGGACGCACAATTCTTGAGAGCGGCGATAGCCTTCTTCTCATCGCTCTTGGCTTCGGTGAGATCCAGGGAGACGGTCATGACGATAATGCTGTCGTTGCCTTCGCCTTGGTCATTGCGGGCACTTGTTCCCTTGGCTTTGGTGCAGACCTGCTGCATCTGCTCGTCCATCGCGGCTTGGTAGTTCTCGCTGGTGTAGGTGGACTTGCCGACAGCGGAACTGGTGTCCATGAAGATGCGGCTGGTGCCGCTGCCATTGTAGCCCTTGCCCGTGTAGCCATATGCCGCATATGTCGATTTGTTGCCGGCAGGATCGGCACTTCCAAGGTCGCCATAGGTATTGGCGCCGTCGGTGAGCACGATGACGACCTTGTCATTTCCCCTCTCACCGTCCGCCCTGCCTTCGGTGAAGGGGGCTCCGCTCGAGACAACACGCCAGCCCCAAGCAGTGCCTTCAGGCACGTTGGTGTTGCCGCTTGGCGTCATCTCGTCGATCGCGGCCTTGATCTGCTGCTTCTCGTCCGCCTTGCTGACATCCCGCAACGGGGTGATCGGGTTTGTCGTGCAGGAGTAATTTGGCCCGTTGCCCTTCTTGGGAGGGTCGGCATCGAAGGGACGAATATCGAAGTACTTCGTCATGTTCTTTTGACGGGAGCGATTGTTGGTCAGTGTGTCGGAACCCTCGATGCCATCGTTCCACCAATTGTTGACCGCGTTGCGGTCGTCTGGGGTGCTGTCCGTCTCGGTTGCCCAATTGTCGCCAGGCTCGTCGGTCGCGAACATCGGCACGAAGAGTGTCGCAGCATTGCTCGTGCTGGGAGTGACATCGTTGTTGTTGTAGGGGGCTGGCCGCGCCTCGACACAGCCTTGCCAGGTCGCGAAAGGCCCGGGAATATCGACGTTGTATCCCTCGATCTTCCAGTCATATGTCTGGCATTTGCCGTTTTTCTTCTTCACGCAGACCCATTCGCGGCTGGTCTCGACGAACTCGCGCGCCACGACTTTCTCGGTGTCCATGTAAAGCGAAAACCGTGTCAGCGGGGTGTCCTCTGTTTCACCCCAGCCGTTGCCCCGCTTGTACCAGACATCGCCCGTCTTTTCGGCGTACTTGTTTGATGCGTTCAATGTAGACCAGTCGAAATTCTCGTGATGGACCGGCGAGATTCCGTCGACATCCATCCATGACTGGTTCGCATTGGTGGGGCTGACATTGACCGAGGCCGCAAAGGGCACAAGCCCAAATTGAACCGGCTTGTCGATCTGTTTCATCTGCAGGGCTTGCATAGCCAGAGTGTCGACAAGCTGCTTGGATGCGTTTTTCAGCAAGTCGATGCGTTTCTGGCCGGTGCCAGATCCGAGGTAGCTCATCGATCCCGAGTTATCGAGCACCAGAGCTACTTCCAGCGTGTTCTTCAGGCGGATGCCCGATCGGACGACAAAGTTCAGGTCAATGTCACTGCTGGACTTGCCTATCAGCGCGGCTGCAGCAGGCAGGAAATATGGCTCATATTTGAGCGTGGACTCCATTTCCAAGGTTCCGCCGCCGAATTCGGCGTTCGGAAGCGTCACCTTCAGCGGGGCGTTGGCAGGTTTGACCGAGCCGAGATTGTTGTTGAAGAAATCGGTGGCATAAGCCTTCAATTGGTCGTCCGTCGGCTGTTCGCCCGGCTTGCCATCGAGAATTCGCCGCGCAACCGCCATGCCGGCAGCATCGAGTGCGTTGCGCACCACCTCGCGCTGTCGCGACACTTCCGCGTAATCGATGGCAAGCGCCAGCGCGCCCATGATCGGCACCATCGCTGCGACCGTCAGAATGGCATAGCTGCCGCGCGTATCCTTCAGGAATTTGCGGATCATTGGATTGCTTCCCCAAGCTCAACCTAGGGACGATCTCATGAAATCCTTAAATTTGCGGTTCTCGAAATCGCGAGAAATATGAGTGATTGCTTAGTAAAGCGATAACCAATGTGCCTGCGGGCGAACTGCGGTTTCGTCGGTGTTGGGACGTCATGCCGCGAAAGCTGGTGACAGGCAGGGCTGGTTCGGATAATTCCGGGCTTCCTGGCCGCTCGGCCAAAACTCCCCCTTTGGGAACGATCGAAGGACAGACAATGGCGGGTTTGCCGCAATCAATCGCGTCGCTCGAAGCCCTCACGGGCCGCTACTCGGCCCTGCTGTGCGACGTCTGGGGCGTCATCCACAATGGTGTGCACGCTTTCCCGGAAGCAGCGGCAGCGCTTGAGGCGGCACGCGCGAAGGGTGTGGCCGTCGTGCTCATCACCAACGCACCGCGCCCGCGCGACGGTGTCATCGTACAACTGGCGAACCTCGGCGTGCCGGCTTCCGCTTGGGATCGCGTCGTCACCTCGGGTGACGTGACGCGCGACCTGATCAGCTCCGGGCCACGCCGCGTCTTCCATATCGGGCCTGAGCGCGACTTCCCGATCTATGACGGTCTCGATGTCGATCTGGTCGAGGAGTTCGAGGCGTCCGTCGTGGTCTGCACCGGGCTTTTCGACGACGAGACCGAAACGCCCGACGACTATGCCGAGATGCTGCGGCGCCTGCGGGCCCGCAACCTGCCGTTCATCTGCGCCAACCCTGATATCGTGGTCGAGCGTGGTCACGAACTGATCTGGTGCGCTGGAGCGCTGGCGCGTGACTATGGCCAGCTTGGCGGTCGTACGCTGGTTTCGGGCAAGCCGCACCGGCCGATCTATGAGGCAGCACTCGCCGCTGCCGGCGAAGTACTCGGCCGCGAGGTCAAGGCATCCGAAGCGCTTGCCATCGGCGACGGCATGTTCACCGACGTCAAGGGTGCCGCCGACAACGGCGTCGACGTTCTTTATGTCTCGGGCGGCATTCACGCCCGCGACTATGGCGATCCACTGGCACCCGATGCCGACAAGCTTGCAGCGTTTCTCGACAAGCATGGCTACGCACCGGTGGCCACCATTCCAAGGCTTCGGTAGGCGAAACGATGGAACAGGCCTTTCTTCGCGTTGCAGGTGAGGAAGCAGTGCCGGATTGGCTGCGCGGCGGCGTCGTTGCCATAGGCAATTTCGACGGCATCCATCGCGGCCACCAGGCGGTGCTGGAACGCGCGCTGGAAGAGGCGCGCCAGCGCGGCGTGCCGGCACTGGTGCTGACTTTCGAACCGCACCCGCGAAAGGTGTTCCGGCCTGATGTGCCGCTGTTCGTGCTGACGCCGCCGCATGTCAAGGCGCGGCTGATCGAGGCGCTTGGCTTCGCCGGGGTCATCGAGCGGCCTTTCACGCGCGAATTTTCCGGCCTCTCCGCCGAGGACTTCGTCATCGCCATACTTGAGCAGCAGCTTGGTATCAGCCACGCGGTGACCGGCTTCGATTTTCACTTCGGCAAGAACCGCCAGGGCGGCCCGGCCTTCCTGATGGCAGCGGGCGAACGCCACGGTTTTGGGGTGACGCTGGTCGACGCCTTTCGCGACGAGGGCACCGAGATCATATCGTCAAGCCGTATCCGCGAACTGCTGGCCGAAGGCGAGGCGGCCGAAGCGGCCGGCTTGCTCGGCTATCGCTACACGGTCGAGGCCGAGGTCGTGGGTGGCGCGAAATTGGGCCGGACGCTGGGATTTCCGACAGCCAACATGCGGCTGTCGTCCGAGGCCGGGCTCAAGGAGGGCATCTATGCCGTTCGCTTCCGCCGTGCCGATGGCACGCTACATGACGGCGTTGCCAGCTTCGGCCGCCGCCCGACTGTCGATGACCATGGCGCGCCGCTGCTGGAAACCTTTGTCTTCGACTTCACCGGCGATCTCTATGGTGAGATCGCCTCGGTGTCGTTCTTCGGCTACCTCAGGGGCGAGGTGAAATTCGAAGGCCTCGACGCACTGGTTGTCCAGATGAAGCGCGACGAAGTCGAGGCGAGGGCGCTGCTCTCCGGCGTGCGCCCTCTCTCGGAGCTTGATCGGGCGATCGCCTTCTAGGCGCCTTTCCTCAGCCCCAGGCCGAAGGCGATGTAGGTGATTCCCTGGAACATCAGGTCGACGGCCAGGAAGATGCCGAGGATGATGAGGCTGTTGACCGGCCAGCCTGCGGCGATGACAAGGCCTGCCAGCACGGTGACGACACCGGCTGCGACGATCCAGCCCCAACTGGCCAGAGCCGACTTGCCCTTGATGCCCATCCAGATCTGCATCAGTCCCGAGGCGACGAGGCTGGCGGCAAGCAGCAGTGTCAGGATGGCCGAGGTCAGCACCGGGTTGACGAAGGCGAGCCAGCCGGCGACGACATAGAGGACGCCGCCAAGCAGCCACCAGAAGAAGCTGCCCCAGCTCTTCACGCCGAACGCGTGGATGATCTCGATCACGCCTGCCACGATCATCAGCGATCCGACGAAGAATACCGACACTACGGTGGCGGCCAGAAGGTTGCCGGCCGCAATGATGCCGAGCGCCAGCACGAGCACGCCAAGCGCGACGAACCAGCCCCATTTCGAGCGCATTTCGGCGAGGTTGCCCTGGGGCATTTGATCGGAAGTTGCCATCGATCCCGTCTCCTTGAATTGAACAATTTTCAACAACGGTGGCGTCGTGCCGGTTTCGGAGGCTAGTCTTGGCAACCGAGTCGGTCCAGTGGCGGGCAACCTGGGAGGGAAATAAACGTCAGTGCGAACGAACGAACTTAATTCAAATTTTACGTTGTTGGCGTCACACCGATTATTCCTGGCGATTGGTTTCGTAGCGTACGCGGGGTTGTGATGAGGTCTATCGGTCGTATTTCGGCAGCGGTTTCCGTTCTTGCCTTGGTCAATGGACCGGCGATGGCCGGCGAGGGCGCTTTCGGCTTCCTTTCCGGCGACTGGTACCTGACGCTCGGCGCCACTGGCATGGTCGCGCCCAGCTTCGAAGGCTCCAAGAAATACATGTTCTCCGCCCAGCCGATCATCTCGCTCGGCAAGGCTGGCAGCGAGACGCGCTTTTCCTCGCGCAATGATAATATTTCCCTGGCCTTGATCGACGGCGGCGGCGTGCGTGCCGGTCTCAACGGCAAGATCATCTTCGGCCGCGATGCCGAGGACGAGCTCCAGGGGCTCCACGATGTTCGCTGGGGCGGCGAAGTCGGCGGGTTCTTCGAGTTCTATCCGACCGACTGGGTGCGTGCCCGGGCCGAAGTGCGCCACGGCATCCGCGCTCATAGCGGCATTGTCGCCGACGTTGCTGTCGATGCCTTCCACGATGTGACGCCGACGATCCGAGTTTCCGGCGGGCCGCGCGTTTCTTTCGCCACTGACGACTATTTCGACACCTACTACGGTGTCAGCGCGCAGGAAGCGCTGGCATCAGGCATCAGCCAGTATGATCCGGGCAGCGGCATGAAGTCGGCAGGCATCGGCGGTGCGATCACCTGGAAGGCGACCGACAATGTCACCGCCAGCCTGTTCACCGAGTATTCGCGACTGATGGGGCCGGCGGCGGATTCCACCATCGTCAAGGAGCGTGGTTCGCGCGACCAGCTGACGGTTGGCGTCTCGACCAGCTACCGCTTCGACTTCAACCTTTGAATTCGGGCGAATTAGACGCTTTATTCCGCGTCGCGCCTCCGCTAAAAGCGCGGCCATGAGATTTCTCGCGCCTATCTTCGCGACTTCGATACGAATTATGGGCCCGGCCTTCCGGACGCTTTGACGCGTCCGCAAGTCCGGGACGACTTTGCGTGCGCGCCGTAGGGCGCCTTTTCCAGATCACGACAGTTGAACGCCCGTGGCAGCTTTGCCGGGCAAGATGGCAAGACAGATGACCGATACGTCCGAAAAGATCGACTATTCCAAGACCCTCTACCTGCCGCAGACGGAGTTTCCGATGCGCGCCGGCCTGCCTGAGAAGGAGCCGGTGACGGTCTCTCGCTGGCAGAAGATGGGCCTCTACAAGCGCCTGCGCGAAAGCGCTGCCGGGCGCGAGAAGTATGTGCTCCACGACGGCCCGCCCTATGCCAACGGCAACATCCACATCGGCCATGCGCTGAACAAGATCCTCAAGGACGTCATCACCCGCTCGTTCCAGATGCGCGGCTATGACTCGAACTACGTGCCGGGCTGGGACTGCCACGGCCTGCCGATCGAGTGGAAGATCGAGGAGAAGTACCGCGCCGCCGGCAAGAACAAGGACGAAGTCGAGATCAACGAGTTCCGCAAGGAATGCCGCGAATTCGCCGCCGGCTGGATCAAGGTCCAGGGCGAGGAGTTCCAGCGCCTCGGCGTCATCGGCGATTTCGACAATCCCTACACGACCATGAATTTCCACGCCGAGGCGCGCATCGCCGGTGAACTCCTGAAGTTCGCCATGTCGGGCCAGCTCTATCGCGGCTCCAAGCCGGTGATGTGGTCGGTGGTCGAGCGCACCGCGCTTGCCGAGGCCGAAGTCGAATACCAGGACTACGAGAGCGACACGATCTGGGTAAAGTTCCCGGTGGCTTCCGGCTCGGATGCCTTGGCCGGCGCCCACGTCGTCATCTGGACGACCACGCCCTGGACTATCCCCGGCAATCGTGCGGTGAACTACTCGCCGCGCATCGGTTATGGCCTGTACGAGGTCACAGCTGCCGAGAACGATTTCGGCCCCCAGCCGGGCGAGAAGCTCATCTTTGCCGAAGCGCTGGCCGAAGAAGCTGCGGCCAAGGCCAAGGTGACGTTGAATCTGCTTCGCAGCGTTTCTGGTGAAGAGTTTGGAAAGCTTGTGCTTTCTCATCCGCTCGAAGGTCTTGGCGGCGGCTACGAATTCCCCGTGCCGATGCTGTCGGGCGACCACGTCACCGACGACGCCGGCACCGGCTTCGTGCACACCGCACCCGGCCATGGCCGCGAGGATTTCGACGCGTGGATGGACGCGGTTGCCGAGCTGGAGAAGCGCGGCATCGACCCGGCGATCCCTTTCACGGTCGACGATGCCGGCTTCCTGACCAAGGACGCGCCCGGCTTCGGTCCCGATCGTGAGGGTGGTGCAGTCCGCGTCATCGACGATCACGGCAAGAAGGGCGACGCCAACAAGGCGGTGATCGAAGAACTGATCAAGCGCAAGGCACTGTTCGCGCGGGGTCGTCTCAAGCACAGCTATCCGCATAGCTGGCGTTCGAAGAAGCCCATCATCTTCCGCAACACGCCGCAGTGGTTTGTCTACATGGACAAGCAGCTCGGCGACGGCACGACGCTGCGCAGCCGCGCGCTTCAGGCCATCGACGACACGCGCTTCGTGCCCGCCGCCGGCCAGACCCGCCTGCGCGCGATGATCGAGGATCGCCCCGACTGGGTGCTGTCGCGCCAGCGCGCCTGGGGCGTGCCGATCGCCATCTTCGCCGACGCCGACGGCAAGGTGCTGAAGGACGAGGCGGTCAATGCCCGCATCGTCGAGGCCTTCGAAAAGGAAGGTGCCGACGCCTGGTTTGCCGAAGGAGCGCGCGAGCGTTTCCTGGGTTCGCGCGCCAATGAGCCGTGGAAGCAGGTGATGGACATCCTCGACGTCTGGTTCGACTCGGGCTCGACGCATGTGTTCACGCTGGAAGACCGTCCGGACATGAAGTGGCCGGCCGATGTCTATCTCGAAGGCTCCGACCAGCATCGCGGCTGGTTCCATTCGTCGCTGCTCGAAAGCTGCGGCACCCGCGGCCGTGCGCCCTACAAGGCGGTCGTCACCCATGGTTTCACCATGGACGAGGAAGGCCGCAAGATGTCGAAGTCGCTCGGCAACACGGTCGTGCCGCAGGATGTCATGAAGCAGTCGGGCGCCGATATCCTGCGCCTGTGGGTGATGACGACCGACTATTGGGAAGACCAGCGCCTCGGCAAGAACGTGCTGCAGACCAACATCGACGCCTACCGCAAGCTGCGCAACACCATCCGCTGGATGCTCGGCACGCTCGCCCATGACGAAGGCGAGGAGATCGCACTTGCCGAAATGCCGGAACTGGAGCGGCTGATGCTGCACCGGCTTGCCGAACTCGATGCACTGGTGCGCAAGGGCTATGACGACTTCGAGTTCAAGCGCATCACGCGTGCGCTGATCGACTTCATGGTCGTCGAGCTGTCGGCCTTCTACTTCGACATCCGCAAGGACGTGCTTTATTGCGACGCGCCATCGAGCGTGCGTCGCAAGGCCGCCGTCCATGTCGTGCGCGAACTGTTCAACTGCCTGGTCAAGTGGCTGGCGCCGATGCTGCCTTTCACCACCGAAGAGGCGTGGCTCGAGCGCAACCCGCAGTCCGAGTCGGTGCATCTCGACCAGTTCCCCGACGTGCCGGCTGCCTGGCGCGACGAAGCGCTGGCCGAGAAATGGCGCAAGATCCGCCAGGTTCGCAGCGTGGTGACCGGTGCCTTGGAACTGGAGCGTGCCAAGAAGACCATCGGCTCGTCCCTGGAGGCCGTGCCGGTCGTCTACATGACCGATGCGGTGCTCGAAGAGGCACTGACCGGTATCGATCTGGCCGAGATCAGCATCACCAGCGATCTCGTCATCTCGCACGGCGACGTTCCGGCTGATGCCTTCGCCTTGCGCGAGGTTCCCGGCGTGGCGGTGGTCGTGGAGAAGGCGGATGGCCGCGGGCTGGTCAAGTGCGCACGTTCGTGGCGCTACACCGGCGATGTCGGCTCGGACGCTGCATTTGCCGATGTATCGGCCCGCGACGCAGCCGCGCTGCACGAACTGCAGGCCCTTGGCCGGCTCTAGGCTGGTTGCCGAAATGCAACGACCGGTTGGACATCTCCCGCCGGTCGTTGCCCTTGACGGCCCATTAAGGTAAAAGCGCGAAACTTCGGCAGACAAATTGTCGCCGGATTTCCGTCGGATGAGCAAACGGATCGGGACCCGGCTCAAGGCCGGCATCTAGCGAGAGGCGTTCGAGTGAAAATTACTGGCATGACGGACCGCATCAGCGCGCGTGGAGCTTTGCTTGCGTCGCTCGCCGTTTCCGGCCTGGCGCTGACGGGCTGCATGAGCGCGCCCACCTATGGCACCGACAAGACAGCGACCGAGCAGCTTGCCGGCGACGTCACCAACATGTTCTCGATGAAGCCCAAGACCAACAGCATCGATTACAAGCCGCGCCCTGAACTGGTGAAGCCCAAGACCGGGGCGCAGGCAGCACTTCCGGCGCCGCAGGACAACATCGTCAGCACGGCCAGCGCCGATTGGCCCGAATCGCCGGAGGCACGTCGTGCCCGCATCCGCGACGATGCGACCAAGAATCGCGACAATCCGAACTTTGAGCCTCAGGTCGTCAACGACATGACGTCGCTGAACGGCCCGGATATGAGCAAGTGGACGCCCGCGCAGCGCAAGGTGGAGATCGAGCGCCGCCTGCGCGAGAACAAGCAGGGCAGTGCCAGCACGCGCAAGTATCTGAGCGAGCCGCCGCTGGTGTATCGCGAGGCCGCAGCAAGTGCTGCGCAGGATGAACTCGGCGAAGACGAGATCAAGAAGGAACGCCGCAAGAAGAAGCTTGCCAAGAAGGGCAGCAGCTGGTGGCCGTTCTGATCGATCGCTGACGAGTCGCGACCACCTATAGGTCGCGTCGGTCCTTGAAGAAGCCTTTCAGTATTTCGGCTGACCGCGTTTCGCCTATCCCCGGATAGACGTCAGGAGCGTGGTGGCAGGTCGGCGCGGCGAAAAAGCGCACGCCGCTGACCACAGCGCCGCCTTTGTCGTCGACCGCGCCGAAGTAGAGCCGCCTCAGCCGCGCAAACGATATGGCGGCCGCGCACATGGTGCAGGGTTCCAGCGTGACATAGAGGTCGTGGCCGGTGAGCCGCTCGGAGCCGAACTTCTCCGACGCCTCGCGGATCGCCAGCACCTCGGCATGGGCCGTGGCGTCGTTCAGTTCGCGCGTGCGGTTGCCTGCGCGGCCGACGATTTCGCTGCCACGGACGATGACTGCGCCGATCGGCACCTCGCCGCGTTTGGCAGCAGCTTCTGCTTCCGCGAACGCCAATGCCATGTAATCGGGCCGTTTCACGCCTCAACCATCCTGTTACCCCTCGCTAACCCCCGAGCTTCCTGTTATCTAGCCGCCGAAAAGGGCAAAGGCCACCATGGACGACGATCGTAAGAAATTCCCGCGCAAGGGCGGCTCCAAGCCGGGTGGCGCAGGTGGCCGCGATGGCGGCGCGAAGAAATTCGGCAAGCCACGCACCGAAGGCGGCGCCAAGCCGTTTGCCAAGAAACCTTTTGTGAAGCGCGCTGAAGGTGCCGAGGGCGGCGAGCGTCCAAAGCGCGACTTTGCTCCGCGCGACGGTGCTGCGCGTCCCGAACGTTCGGCAACGCCATTCCGCAAGGGCCCGCGCCCTGAGGGCAAGCCTTACGAGAAGCGCGAAGGCGGCCGCTCCTTTGGCGGCGACAAGCCTTATCGTGCGCGTCCCGCCGAGGGCGCAGAGGGCGGCGAACGTCCCAAGCGCGAATTCCGTCCGCGCGACGGCGAGGCACGTCCTGCCGGCGGCGAGCGCCCATTCCACAAGGGCCCGCGCCCCGAGGGCAAGCCCTACGAAAAGCGCGAGGGCGGCCGCTCCTTTGGTGGCGACAAGCCGTATCGTGCGCGTCCTGCTGAAGGCGGCGATCGTCCGCATCGTGAATTCCGTCCGCGCGACGGCGAGGCGCGGCCGGCAAGTGGCGACCGCCCGTTCCGCTCAGGCCCGCGCCCCGAGGGCAAGCCTTACGAGAAGCGCGAGGGCGGCCGCTCCTTTGGTGGTGACAAGCCGTATCGTGCGCGTCCTGCTGAAGGCGGCGAGCGTCCGCACCGCGAATTCCGTCCACGCGACGGCGAGGCGCGTCCTGCAAGTGGCGACCGCCCGTTCCGCTCAGGCCCGCGCCCCGAGGGCGGCAGGCCTTATGAGAAGCGCGAAGGCGGCGAGGCGAGGACGTTCCGTCCAAGGCCGCAAGGCGACCATCGTCCTAAGGACGACGGCTTCAAGCCGCGTCCACGCGGTCCCGAGGAGGCAGTCGAGCCGGGCGAGCGCATCGCCAAGCGCCTTGCACGCGCTGGCATCGCCTCGCGTCGCGACGCCGAGGAATTGATCGCTGCTGGCCGCGTCAGGGTCAACGGCCAGGTGCTGTCGTCGCCGGCGTTCAACGTCATGCCGAACGACGTCATCTTCCTCGACGGCACCGAGATTCCGCCGATCGAGCGCACCCGACTGTTCCTGTTCCACAAGCCGGCCGGCTTGGTGACGACCAACCGCGATCCCGAAGGCCGCAAGACCGTCTTCGACGTTCTGCCGGCCGAATTGCCGCGGCTGATGACCATCGGCCGTCTCGACATCAACACCGAAGGGCTGCTTCTGCTGACCAATGACGGCGGGCTGTCGCGCGTGCTCGAGCTGCCGGCGACCGGCTGGCTGCGGCGCTACCGCGTGCGCGTCCATGGCAAGGTCGAGCAGAAGACGCTTGACGGGCTCAAGGATGGCATCGCCGTCGAGGGCGTGTTCTACGGCTCGATCGAAGCGACGCTCGACCGCGAGCAGGGCACCAATGCCTGGATCACCATCGGCCTTCGCGAAGGCAAGAACCGCGAGGTCAAGAACATCCTCGGCGCGCTCGGCCTGGAAGTGAACCGGCTGATCCGCATCTCCTATGGCCCGTTCCAGCTCGGCGAACTGCCCGAGGGGCACGTCCAGGAGATCAAGGGCAAGATGCTGCGCGACCAGCTGGGCGAGCGGCTGATCGAGGAGGCCGGCGCCAATTTCGATGCCGACATCGTCAACCCCTTCTCCAACAAGCCCACGGTGCGCGCCCGTGAGCCGCGCGAGGAAGAACCGGCACGTCCGAAGTTCCAGCGTGACGGCGAACGCGGCCGTATCGGCGAGGGCGGCCTGATCAAGAACCGCAAGCGTTCTAATGAACGTCACCGCGAAGACGTGCTGGGACGCCTGTCGACCGAGCGCCCCACCTTCGGCGACAAGCCGAGTTTTGGTGACAAGCCAAAGTTCGGCGACAAGCCGAAATTCGGTGATCGGCCCAAGTTTGGCGACAAGCCGAAGTTCGGTGACAAGCCCCGGTCTGGCGGCAGGAAGGGCGACGAGCGCGAGAAGAAGCCGTTCGAAACCCCTGGTGCGCGCAAGGCCAATGTCTGGATGGCACCGGGCGCGCGTCCGCAGAGCGAAAAGGCCAAGGCCGAAGCAGCCGCGAGGCCGCCGCGCGACAAGCCGCGCTTTGATAAGCCTCGCTCGGACAAGCCTCGCTTCGACAAGCCCAAGGGCGATGGTCCGCGTGGCGGCCGGCCGGGCGGTCCGCGCAAGGATCGCGGCTGATGCGGGTTGTCGGTGGCGAATTGCGCGGAAGGCCGTTGGCCACGCCGCGTGACAACGCCATCCGCCCGACCACCGATCGCACCCGCGAGGCGGTGTTCAACATGCTCGCCCATCGCTTCGGCGGCAGGCTCGATGGCGCGCGCGTGCTCGATCTTTTTGCCGGCACCGGCGCGCTCGGCATCGAGGCGCTGTCGCGCGGTGCTTCCTATTGTGTGTTCATCGAGGAGTCTGCGGAGGGCCGCGGGCTCATCCGCACCAATGTCGAAAGCTTCGGACTGACCGGACGGACGAAGATCTTCCGTCGCGACGCGACCGGTCTCGGCGATGCCGGCACGCTGGGACCGTTTGGCCTGGTCTTTGCCGACCCGCCCTATGGCAAGGGACTGGGCGAAGGCGCGTTACGTTCCGCCCAAGCCGGCGGTTGGCTCGCGCCGGGCGCGCTGTGCGTGGTTGAAGAAGTGGCATCGGCTCCATTCGAGCCAGGCCCCGGCTTTTCCGTCGTCGACGAACGCTCCTATGGCGAGACCGTGATCCGCTTCATCGAAGCTGCCTGATCGATCCAATCGCTTAATTCGGGCCTGGCTGCCGCGGGATCCAGCGCCGCACTGGCTCGGCGGAGCCGTCAAAGGTCGCCTCGAAGATTGGCGCTGCAAGCACCGCATGCACGTGGAGTGTTCCAGAGCCGACGTTTCGGAAACCGTGTTTTTGACGGGCTGCAACAATGAGCGACTGTCCGCCGGCGAGGACAACGTGTTTTTCGTCGATCCACATCTCGGCTTCGCCTGAGAGTACGGTGAGCACCTCCTCGACAGGGTGCCAATGCGTGGGAGGTCCGGCTTCTGGCTGCAGCCATTGTTCGAAAATGCAAAGCTGAGTTGCGCCGTTGAGGGCCGAGATCTGCATCCGGCTGATGACCCCCGCCCGCCACTCTTCGCGCAGTTGGTCCGCATGCGCAACTACAGTCATCGCCGTTCCTCCTGTTTTTGCTCTCCATTCACGAGACTTGCGAAGAGGACCAGCGTTCGCCTCTCCCAGGCCCAACAATACAAACTATCCCAATGACTTGGCAGTCCGGATCTGGCGAAATTGTTGTCGGCCGTCACATCCGTTTCGCAAAATTGGCGCGCTTGCCGCCTGAGTGTGGCCTTGTTCGGGCTTCATTACGAACAATTCACTTCCCGCCGCTTTGTGCCAACGCCTATAAGGCAGCACGTTCACATTCAGAGGCAGTTGATGATTTTGGGATTCTTGCGGTCGAAGGGCTCGCTGCCGGCCGCGCTCGCCTTGGGCCTGGCGTGGGCAGGACCGGTTCTGGCCGAAGCGCCGCGCGGCGACTGGGACGTCACCAGCTTCACGCTCGACAACGGCATGCAGGTGGTGGTCATCCCCGATCATCGCGCGCCGATCGTCACCCACATGGTCTGGTACAAGGTCGGCAGCGCCGACGAGATGCCGGGAAAGTCCGGCATCGCGCACTTCTTCGAACATCTGATGTTCAAGGGCACGACCAACCACAAGGCTGGCGAGTTTGGCCAGAAGGTCGCCGAGATCGGCGGCAGCGAGAACGCCTTCACCACCTACGACTACACGGCCTACCACCAGACGGTGACCCCCGGCGCGCTCGAAACCATGATGGGCTTCGAGGCTGACCGGATGCGCAACCTCGTCCTGACCGACGCGGTGATCGGCCCCGAGCGAGACGTCATCCTCGAGGAACGCCGCTCGCGCATCGAAAACAATCCCGGCGCTCTGCTCAACGAGGAAGTCGACGCGACGCTGTTCCAGAACCAGCCCTACCGCACGCCGGTCATCGGCTGGATGCACGAGATCGAGAAGCTGAACCGGCTCGATGCGACCGCCTTCTACGACAGGTATTACGCGCCCAACAACGCGATCCTGATCGTCGCCGGCGATGTCGAGCCTGAAAACGTCAAGGCGCTTGCCGAGAAGACCTACGGCCAGGTCGCGCGTGGCCCCGAGCTTCCGCCGCGTATCCGCCCGACGGAGCCGGAGCAGAACACCAAGCGCACGGTCGAGCTTACCGACGAGCGGGTGAGCGTGCCCAGCTTCTCCAAGGCCTGGGTGGTGCCATCCTACCAGACCGCCGAAGCCGGCGAGGCCGAGGCGCTGGACCTGCTTTCGGAGATCCTGGGTGGTGGCAACCGCAGCCGGCTTTACCAGGCTCTGGTCGTCAAGGATGGCATTGCCTCGTCCGCCGGCGCCTTCTTCGAGGGGACGATGGTCGACGACACCAGCTTCACTGTCTATGGCGCACCGCGTGGCGAGGCCGGGCTGCAGCAGGTCGAATCCGCGGTCGACGTCGAAATCCGCCGCATCATCAAGGATGGCGTGACATCGGACGAGCTTGAAAAGGCCAAGGACCGTTTTGTCCGCTCGATGATCTTTGCGCGCGACAACCAGGCGAGCATGGCCAATATCTATGGCAGTACGCTGGCCACCGGCGGCACCGTCGACGACATCAGGCAGTGGCCGGACAGGATACGGGCGGTCAGCGCCGACCAGATCAAGGCGGTTGCCGCCAAATACCTCAATCCCGACCATTCGGTCGCCGGCTATCTGCTGCCGGCGAAATCTGTCGAGAAATGATTTGATGATCACGCTTACGGCAATGCGTTTCAGGATTTCGATGTCGGCGCTGACGCTGATGCTGGCGCTGGTATTTCTGGTGCTGCCGGCGGTGGTTGCCGCGCGCGCCGAGGTCCGCATCCAGGAGGTCAAGTCGGACAAAGGCATCACCGCCTGGCTGGTCGAGGATTATTCGGTGCCGATCATCGCCATCAAGTTCCTGTTCGATGGCGGCAGCACCCAGGATCCGGTCGGCAAGGAGGGACTTGCCAATCTGATGACCGGTCTCTTCGACGAAGGTGCCGGCGACCTCGACAGCGATGCCTTCCAGAACAGACTCGACGAAGCCGGCGCCGAAATGGGCTTCAACGAAAGCAACGACGCGGTCGGCGGCGGCATGCGCATGCTGGCCGACCGACAGGACGAGGCGTTCGAACTGCTCAAGCTGGCGGTCGAAAAACCGCGTTTCGACCAGGCCCCGATCGACCGCATCCGCTCGCAGATCGTTTCCGGCATCGTTGCCAACGCCCGCGATCCCGAAGCCCAGGCGGCGCGCAAATGGGCCGAGGCGGTTTATGGCGCACATCCCTATGCCCGGCCCGACCAGGGCACAGAAAAGTCGCTCGCCACAATCACCGCCGACGACCTGCGCGCTTTCCACAAGGCCAATTTCACCCGCCAGAACATCCATGTCGCGGTAGTCGGGGCGATCGATGCCGAGACGCTGAAGAAGCGGCTGGACCAGGTCTTCGGCGGCTTGCCGGAAAAGGCGGAGCTGCAAGCCGTCGAGCGCGTCGAGCCCAAGCTGCGCCAGACGATGCATATCGAGTACCCGTTGCCGCAGACCTCGCTGCAGCTGATTTACCCCGGCGTGCCGCGCGAAGCGCCCGATTTCCTTGCGGCTGCGCTGATGGAGCACATCCTTGGCGGCGGCACCTTCTCGTCGCGTCTGTTCGACGAAGTGCGTGAGAAGCGTGGGCTGGCCTATAGCGTCAGTTCCGCGCTGATCAACCAAGAACACGCCTCGTCGCTGATCATCGGCACGGCAACCCGTTCCGACAGGGCTGCGGAGACCTTGGCCGTCATTCGCGATGTGATTGGCAAGATGGCGGAAGATGGCCCCACCGAGGCCGAACTCGAGGCGGCCAAGAAGTACATGCTTGGCGCCTATGCGATCAACAATCTCGACTCCTCGGGCGCCATTGCCAGCACGCTGGTCGACCTGCAGACCGACAAGCTCGGCATCGACTACATGCAGCGGCGGATCGACCTGATCAATGCGGTGACGCTCGATCAGGTGAAGGCTGCTGCGCGCAAGCTCCTGACGGTCGAGCCGGCAGTGATGATCCTCGGCCCGAAATTTGCAGAAACGAGCAAGGGATGAGCGCGACCTTCGCCCTTGCGCTCGGCGGCGGCGGCGCACGCGGGCTTGCCCATATCCACGTCATCGAGGCACTCGACGAGCTCGGCATCAAGCCGGTGGCGATCGCCGGCTCGTCCATCGGCGCCGTCATGGGGGCAGGCATGGCTGCCGGCCTGAGCGGCCGCGAGATCCACGAGCATTCCCGGGCCGTGCTCGGCCGGCCTGCCGAAGTCGCCAGCCGCATGTGGCGGGCGCGGCCTGGCACGCTTTCCGAAATGGTCGAAAGCGGCATCAGGGTGACCCAGTTCAATGTCGAGCGCATTCTCAAGGCATTCCTGCCCGAGGGCGTGCCGGCGACGTTCGAAGAACTCAAGCTGCCGCTCAAGGTGACGGCGACTGACTACTACGGCCATTGCCTGTCGGTATTCGAGGAAGGCGAGCTGTTCTCGGCGCTCGCCGCATCTGCGGCGATTCCGGCTGTCTTCAAGCCGGTATTGCGCGGCAACACGCTCTATATCGACGGCGGCATCTACAACCCTGTGCCGTTCGATCTGCTCGATGGCGTGGCCGATTTCACCATCGCCATCGATGTCGTCGGCGCACCGTTTGAAAACGGCCGCAAGCAGCCCAATTCGATCGACCTGATGTTCGGTGCTAGCCAGCTGATGATGCAGTCGATCATCGCCAACAAGCTGAGCCAGAACCCACCCGACATTTTCCTGCGACCGCCCGTGTCGCGCTTCAGGGCGCTCGATTTCCTCAAGATCGACCAGGTCATGGCCGAGACGGTGGCGATCAAGGACGAACTCAAGCGCGCTGTCGACGAAATCCTGCAGTAGTTCCGCTGCGGCGCACGCGCTTATTGCAGCGTCGATGCCTTGCCGGTGGAGAAAGGCGACTGTGCGGCCGGCGGCGGTGTCGGCACGGCTTCGTCTTGATGCTGCGGCTCGTTGGCGATCGCCTTGACGACGCGGAAGCAGACGATCATCGACGCGACGCCGAACACCACCGCCCCGAGGCCCCAGCCGGCGATGACGCCGATGGCGCCCCAGTAATGCGCGCCAGCCCAGACGAAGGGGATGACGCCGAGCGTCGAGCGGCCCCAGTTGAAGACGGTCGAATAGGTCGGATAGCCCAGATTGTTGAAGGCGGCGCTGGAAACGAAGATCGCGCCGTTGAACAGGAAACTGCCGGCTGCGAAGTGGCAGAAGAACACGATCAGGTCGCGCGCAATGCCGTCGGCGCCGAACGCGCTGGCGATAGGATTGGCGAAGATTGCCAGCAGCGCCCATACAGCCAGTACGTAGACGATGGTGAACAGCAGGCTGTCGCGCATCGTCGTCGTCAGCCGGTCGAATTTGCGGGCGCCGTAATTCTGGCCAAGGATCGGTCCGACCGCTCCCGAGAGCGCGAAGATGACGCCGAAGGCGACCGGCACCAGGCGGCCGATGATCGCCCAGCCGGCAACGGCCTGGTCGCCGAAAGCGGCCATCTCGATCGTGACATAGGCATTGCCCACGGGTGTGGCGACCTGGGTCAGCATCGCCGGAACACCGATCGCGAAGAACGGCCGCACCGCGTCGCGCAAGCCGCTCAAGTTTGGAAGCCGGATCAGTCTGTGCACGACATGGGCGCCATGCAAACCGATGGCGAGCATCACGAAGCGCGTCAGCACCGTTGAGATCGCCGCCCCGTCGAGGCCGAGATCGAAGCCGAAGATGAGGATCGGGTCGAGGATCGCCGCCGCGATGCCGCTGCCCAGAGTCACATACATTGCCCGCCGCGCGTCGCCGACGCCGCGCAGGATGCCCGTCGTGCACATGCCGAGCGCCATGATCGGAAACGACGGCAGCACGATCTGCAGGAAACGTGTCGACAGCTCGAGCGTTTCGCCAGTCGCGCCAAGAAGCGCAACCAGGGGCCGCAGGAACGGCATTGCAGCCAGCGTCATCACCAGCGTGGCGAGCCCCATGAAGACCATCGAGGCGCCACCCATGCGCGCGGCCTCTTCGCGCTGGCCGCGCCCGAGGCAGCGGGCCACCAATGCGCCGCAGGCGATAGTGAAGCCGATCGAGATCGAAAGCGTGAAGAACAGCAGCGTCGAGGCAAAGCCGATTGCTGCAGCCAGTTCCTCGATGCCGAGCAACGAAATGTAGAACAGGTTGAGCGCGTCGACGATGAAGATCGCAATCAACCCGATCGACCCGGTGCCGGTCATGACCACGACATGGCGCATGGTCGAGCCGGTGGTGAATTTTGCCGGTGCCTGAGCCTGTGCGGACATGCGAATTCCCGAAGATTTGTGCGGCGATGTGCCTGGCTAGGGTCGTTTGACCATGCACCCGCCCATTGCACAAGCGGGTCGGGGACAATAGATGGAGGGGACGGGCCGTGACCCATGCGGCAAGCAATCGGAACATGCCAATGAACGATACCAACGACGCCGCGAAACTGGCCGACCGGGTGGCGAGCCTCGTCGAGGCGGCAAAACGGGCCGGCGCCGATGCCGCCGATGCGGTTGCCGTGCGCGGGCGTTCGACCAGCGTTTCGGTGCGACTGGGCAAGGTCGAGGGCACCGAGGCGTCCGAGAGCGAGGACATGTCGCTTCGCGTGTTCGTCGGCCAGCGGGTTGCCAGCGTATCGGCCACTGCTGCGTCCGACCCCAAGACCCTCGCAGAACGCGCTGTCGCAATGGCCAAGGTGTCGCCGGAAGATCCGTATCAAGGTCTCGCCGATGCGGCGCTTTTGGCCCCATCGCCGCGCGATCTCGATCTCTTCGACGACACCGAGGTGTCGGCCGAGCGGCTGAGGGAAGACGCGCTTGCCGCCGAAGAGGCCGCACTTGCCGTCAAGGGCGTGACCAACTCGGCCGGCGCCGGTGCTGCCGCGGGGCTTGGCGGCCTGGTGCTCGCCACCTCGCATGGCTTCGTCGGCCACTATGTCGGTTCGCGTTTCTCGCGCTCGGCCAGCGTCATCGCCGGCGAGGGCACGTCGATGGAGCGCGATTACGACTATTCCTCGCGGCTGCATTTCGCCGATCTCGATGCCGCGGCCGACATCGGCCGCAATGCCGGCGAACGCGCGGTCAAGAGGCTCAACGCGCGCAAGGCGGCGACGGGGCCGGTCGATGTCGTCTTCGATCCTCGCGTCGCGCGCGGCATTGCCGGGCACCTTGCCGGCGCCATCAACGGCGCTTCGGTGGCCCGCAAGACCAGCTTCCTGCGCGACATGATGGGCAAGCAGGTGGCATCCGCCGCCATCACCGCTATCGACGAGCCGCTCAAGCAGCGCGGCCAGGCATCGCGTCCCTTCGACGGCGAGGGCATCGAAGGTGCCACGCTCAAGATGGTCGACAAGGGCGTGCTCAATCATTGGTTCTTGTCGACGTCGGCGGCGCGAGAACTGGGACTGGTCACCAACGGTCGCGGTGCGCGTGGCGGCTCGTCCGTGTCGCCATCCTCGACCAATTTTGCCATCGAGCCCGGTGAGAAATCGCCCGAAGAGCTGATCCGCTCGCTGAAGCGCGGGTTCTACGTCACCGAAGTGTTCGGCCAGGGCGTCGACATGGTCACCGGCGAATACAGCCGCGGCGCCTCGGGCTTCTGGATCGAGAATGGCGAGCTTGCCTGGGCAGTGTCGGAAGTGACGATCGCCTCCAACCTCAAGGACATGTTCATGCGCATGGTGCCGGCGAGCGACCTCGACCGCAATTTCGGCACCGCCGCGCCGACCCTGCTGATCGAAGGCATGACCCTTGCCGGAGACTGAGATCATAGACCAGGCGGAGCTTCGAGCCGAACTCGAGCTGCTGCGTACGGCAGCCACCGAGGCCGGGCGCATTGCCATGAGCTATTTCCGCCAAAGCCCGGAAGTCTGGTTCAAGGGTGGCAATTCGCCGGTCAGCGAGGCCGACTACGCCGCCGATCGCTACTTACGCGAAACGCTGATGGCGGCGCGGCCGGACTACGGCTGGCTGTCGGAAGAAACCGCCGACAATCTCGACCGGCTTGGCGCGCGCCGCACCTTTGTGGTCGACCCGATCGACGGCACGCGCGGCTTCGTCGAAGGCCGCACGGCTTGGTGCGTCAGCGTTGCCGTCGTCGAAAACGGCCGGTCGCTGGCCGGCGTGCTCGAATGCCCGGCGCGCGAAGAGACCTATTGGGCGGTCGCGGGCGGCGGCGCTTTCCTCAACGATGCCCCGATCAGGGTGCGTGATGCGGGCGAGCGCGTGCGCATTGCCGGCCCCAAGGCGATGATCGACCGGATGCCGGAGGAATGGCAGGGCAGGCTGGATCGCGAGGCGTATATTCCTTCTCTCGCCTATCGTCTGGCGATGATCGCCAGCGGCGCGCTCGATGCAACTTTCGTCAAGCCGAACGCACACGACTGGGACATTGCCGCAGCCGAATTGATATTGGCCGAGGCCGGCGGAAAGCTGCTCGACAGCCACGGCGGCCTGCCGGCCTTTGCTGGCAGGGAGATCGTCCATGGCGCGCTGATGGCTGGCAGCGGGGCGATGCTCGACGTCATGGCAGGGGTGCTTGCCGGTTAAGAAGGCTGACGAACTGCAAACTGTTCCAAAACGGCCCGGTTTGGTCTAGATCAGGCGGGCCCTGAGATGATGAATCAAGGAAGAAGATGTCCGAAGAAGACGGAAAAAAGCAGCTCTTGCATCTGGTGTTCGGCGGCGAGCTGACGAAACTCGGCGGAACCGAGTTCCGCGATCTCGATGCGCTCGACATCGTTGGCGTCTATCCCGACTACAAGTCGGCCGAGCTTGCCTGGAAGGCGAAGGCGCAAGGGAGCGTCGACAACGCCCATATGCGCTACTTCGTTGTCCACCTGCATCGGCTGCTGGAGCCGGATACGAAGGCGACCGGTCAGAACTGATGGAGCAACCTGGCATGGCGCCGCCGGCCGCGAGGCCTGCGGCGAAGAAAAAGCGTGCCAGAAAGGCACCCAAGACGTTCTGGCGGCGCATTCGCGAACCGCTCGCCCAGTCGCGTTTCGCCAAGGCCGCAATCACCAACCTGTTTGCCTATGGCCTGAGTTTCATTCGCCGGACCAACCCTCTGGTCGAGGGCTCCGTTGATCTCGCCTCCTATACCTACGCCGATAGCGAGCCGCTTGTATTCGGAATGTGGCACGGCCAGCACCTGCTGGCGCCGGCCATCTATCCAAACAAGCGCGGTCTGGTGGCGATGGTCTCGCGCAGCGCTGATGCCGAGCTCAACGCTCAGGTGGTCGAAAAATTCGGCATCGAGGCCGTGCGCGGCTCTGGCGGACGGGAAAGCAAGAGCAGGCTCAAAAAGGGCGGCGCGACCGCGCTGATTGCCCTGAAAAAGGCGCTTGATGCCGGCAAGAACGTTGCCATGATTGCAGACATTCCGCATGGCACTCCGCGTGAATCGGGCATGGGCATCGTCCTTTTGGCCCGCCTGTCGGGTCGGCCGATCGCGCCGATCGCGATTGCCACGAGCCGGCGCAAGGTGCTGGAGAAGACCTGGGACAAGACCACGATCAGCCTGCCTTTCGGCGGATGCGCGGTGATCGTCGAGCCGTTGATCCAAGTGCCTGCCGATGCCGACGATGCCGAGATGGAACGGATCCGCGTCGAGGTGACCGCCGCGCTCAATCGGGCGACAGAAAAGGCCTATGGTCTGGTGGACGGTCCCCGATGAGCGAACGCTGGGCCCGCGCATTTCTGAGAGCCTATCGCTATGCGGGCGCCGCTGCCTATCCGATGGTTGGCGGTTATGTCGCCTGGCGTGCCTCCAAGGGCAAGGAGGACCGCAATCGCCGGCGCGAGCGCTATGGCGTGCCGAGCCGCGAAAGGCCCGAGGGTCCGCTGATCTGGTTCCACGCGGCGAGCGTCGGCGAGACGATCGCGGTGGTGCCGCTGATCGAGGCCATACTGGGCTACGGCATCCATGTCGTGCTGACGACCGGCACGGTTACCTCCGCGCAGGTCGTGGAAGAGCGCCTGGGCGATCGCGTCATCCATCAATACGTACCGCTCGACCTCAAGCCGGCGGTCAGCCGTTTCCTCGATCATTGGCATCCGGACCTCGCGATCATCGCCGAATCTGAAATCTGGCCGATGACCATCCTCGAGCTCGGCGCACGGCGCGTGCCGCAGATCCTGGTCAACGGACGGCTTTCCGACCGGTCGTTCGCTTCGTGGAAGAGGCGCGCCAACATCGCCGAGGCGCTGTTCGAAAACATGGCCCATGTGGTCGCCCAGTCGGAGGTCGACGGCGAGCGTTTTCGCGCTCTCGGGGCGCGTCCCGTTACCGTTTCCGGCAATCTCAAGGTAGATACGTCGCCGCCGCCGGCGGATGAGCGCGCGCTGCATTCGGTCCAGCGCCAGATCGGCCGCCGGCCGACCTGGGCCGCCATCTCCACTCACGACGGGGAGGAGGTCATGGCGGCGGAAGTGCACGCCATGCTGCGCAACCGCCACCGCAATCTGCTGACCATCATCGTGCCGCGTCACCCCGATCGTGCCGTCGCCTTGATGACGGAACTGACGGGCATGGGCCTCAAGGTTGCTCGTCGCAGTAGCGGCGACCACATCCTGCCCGACACCGACATCCTTCTCGGCGATACGATCGGCGAGATGGGGCTGTATCTGCGCCTGACCGAAATCGCCTTTGTCGGCCGATCCATGACCTCGCAGGGCGGCCAGAACCCGCTCGAACCGGCGATGCTCGACACTGCGGTGCTTGCTGGGCGCAACGTGCAGAATTTCCGCGACACCTATCAGCGGCTGATCGACCGCGGTGGCGCCAAGATCGTGCGCGACCGCGACATGCTCGCAGGCGCGGTCAACTTCCTGCTCGGCAACGAGATCGCGCGGCACGACATGATGGCGGCTGGCGCCTTGACGGTCGAGGAAATGCGCGGCGCGCTCGCCCGCACGCTGAAGTCGCTGGAGCCATTCATCCATCCGCTGATCGTTCAGTCGCGCCTCAAGGGCGCGGGCGGGAGGTAGAGCTGGCCAGCGAAGCGCCTCCTTTCTGGTGGGAAAAGCCGGATTGGCGCGCCTACGCGCTTTACCCGGTGTCGTCGCTCTATGCCTTCGTCGCCGGCCGGCGCATGAAATCGGCCCGCCGGGAGAAGATGGACGCTCCCGTGCTTTGCGTCGGCAACTTCACCGTCGGCGGTACCGGCAAGACGCCGATTGCGATCGCGCTCGCCAGGCAGGCCAAGCGCATGCAATTGGTGCCCGGCTTCCTGTCACGTGGCCATGGCGGCAGCTTCGCCGAGCCGCATGTCGTCGACACCCGCCATGACAGTGCCAAGCATGTCGGCGACGAGCCGCTGTTGCTCGCCGAGCACGCGCTGGTTGCCGTCTCCGCCAACCGGGCGGCCGGCGCACGCCTGCTCATCGAGCGGGGCTGCAATTTCCTGATCATGGACGACGGCTTTCAGAGCGCGCGCATCCATATCGACTATGCGCTGATCGTGGTCGATGCGCGTTTCGGCCTGGGCAACGGCCACGTCATTCCAGGCGGTCCGATGCGCGCCCGGCTGATCGACCAGCTCCGGTTTGCCGATGCCATCCTCAAGATGGGCGAGGGCGAAAGGGCCGATTCCGTCGTGCGCCAGGCAGCGCGGGCCGGAAAACCGGTCTTTTCGGCGACGGCCCGGCCGCGCGGCAAGAAGGCCTTCGCAGGGCGGCGCTTCCTGGCCTTTGCCGGCATCGGCCATCCCGAAAAGTTCTTCGACACGGTTGGCAAGGCTGGCGGCACCGTGGTTCTGGCGCACGCCTTCGCCGACCATCATTTCTATCTTCCGGACGAACTGGACGATCTGGTGGCAGCGGCCGACGCCGGCGAACTGGAACTGCTCACGACGTCCAAGGACGCGGCGCGCCTGCGCCACGGCGCGGCATCGCCGGAATTCCTCGAGCGCCTCAACGTGCTGGAGATCGATGCGGTGTTCGACATCGAACATTCGGCCGAGCGCATCGTCGACGAAACACTCGATGCCTGGCGCCGGCGGAAGATTGCTGGCTGAGGGCCGTTAGCGGCGCTTGCGCAGATCCGGGTTCATATCGATCTCGCGTGCCAGCGAGACCGCCGCGTCGCGATAGGGCTCCTGGCGGGCGACGCTCCAGTATTTGAGCTCGTCAAGCGGGATCGAGTCGGACGTCACCGCACAGCGCACGAAGGAACCGGGGCTGGTCACCTGGAAATCGCCGTCGAGATAGCGGATGCGGGCTTCGCGTGCGCCGGGGCCTTCGAAACGGTTCATCATCGCTTTGTGCTCAACTTCCTTGCTCGGCTTTTACGGCTACCGAATGCCCGAGGTCAAGCTGCCGCCTTTGGGCGGTGGGCGGCGAAATGCGTCAGCGCCGGCCGAACAGCTTTTCGATGTCCGCGAGCTTGAGTTCGATATAGGTCGGCCGGCCGTGGTTGCAGGTGCCGGAACCCGGCGTCGCTTCCATCTGGCGCAGCAGCGCGTTCATCTCCTCAGGCCGCAACCGCCGTCCGGATCGCACGGAGCCATGGCAGGCCATAGTCGCGGCAATGGCGTCGAGCCGCTCCTTGAGCGTATCCGACGTGTCGCTGTCGGCGATCTCGTCGGCGAGGTCGCGCACCAGTTGGGTGACGTCGGTCTCGCCAAGCATGGCCGGCGTCTCGCGCACGGCGACTGCGCCCGGACCGAAGCGCTCGATGCCGAGGCCGAAGCGGGCCAGCGTTTCCGCATGCAGCTCCAGCCGCTCGGCGTCTTCTTCCGGCAGGTCGACGATCTCCGGCATCAAAAGCATCTGCGCCGGCACCGGGCGCGAATGCAAGGCGTTCTTCAGCGCCTCATAGACCAGCCGCTCGTGAGCCGCGTGCTGGTCGACGATGACAAGAGAATCCCGCGTTTGCGCGACGATGTAGTTTTCGTGCACCTGTGCCCGGGCGGCGCCCAGTTCGGTCTGCAACAGCACCTCCGCCACTTCGGTCAGCCCGGCGCGGGCATCGGCGCTGTGCAGCGGACCCGTGTCGAAGCTCGCCTGTGCCGCCTCGGCGAAGCCCGCATCGAGTGGCCGGAATGGCGAGCGTTGCGGCTCGTAGCCTGCCGAGGTTGCCGCTCTGAAGTCGGGATTGTAGGCGCGATGGCCGTTGGCCGGGCCGGGGTGGCCGTAGCTGGTGGTTCCCGGCCGGAAAGCCCCCATCATCGCCTGCGTGCCTGTTGTTGCTGGTCGGATGCCCGCGCCGGCCAGCGCCTGGCGGATCGCGCCGACGATCAGGCCGCGCACTAGCCCCGGATCGCGGAAGCGCACGTCGGCCTTGGCCGGATGTACGTTGACGTCGACAAAGGCCGGGTCGAGCGACAGGAACAGCACCGTCACCGCATGGCGGTCGCGCGGCAGGACGTCGGCATAGGCGCCGCGTATCGCCGAGGCGATCAGCTTGTCGCGCACCGGCCGGCCGTTGACATAGGCATATTGCTGCAGCGCGTTGCCGCGGGTGTAGGACGGGATGGAGACATGGCCCTCCAGTCGAACGCTCTCCCGCGCGGCATCGATGACGATCGAATTGTCGGGGAAGTCGGTGCCCATCACCTGGGCGATGCGGGCGAGCCTGCCTTCGACGTCGTCCGATGTCGCGGACAGCTCCAGCGTCGAGCGGTCGGTGCCGGACAGGGTGAAGCGCACGGCCGGGAAGGCAATCGCAATGCGCTTGATGATGTCGGCGATGGCCGTCGCCTCGGCGCGCTCGGTCTTCATGAACTTGAGCCGTGCCGGAGTGGCGAAAAACAGGTCGCGCACCTCGACCGATGTGCCCCGGTTGGTCGGTGCCGGCCGCACGGACGAGACGCGCCCGCCCTCGACCGCAATCTCGGCGCCGCTGTCGGCCTGGCGCGTGCGCGAGCGGATGGCGAGTTTCGATACCGAGCCGATCGAAGGCAGCGCTTCGCCCCGGAAGCCGAGAGAGCGGATGTCGAGGATGTCGTCGCCGAGCTTTGAAGTGCAGTGGCGCGAAATCGCCAGTGCCAGTTCCTCCTCCGGCATGCCCGAACCGTCGTCGACGACGCGGATCAGGTTGAGCCCGCCGCCTGCGGTGGCGACCTCGATGCGCGACGCACCGGCATCGAGCGCGTTCTCGACCAGTTCCTTGACCACGCTGGCAGGTCGCTCGACGACCTCGCCGGCGGCGATCTGGTTGATCATCGTTTCGGAAAGCTGGCGAATGGGCATCTTGGTATCATAGCTGGATTCGGTTCGGCACGGACAGGCCGAGTTGCATAGTTGGCGGAAACACCTGTCAATAAAAGAAGCCAGCCTTAAGCCTGAGCGGCCAACCAGTCGCGCACCTTCTCCGCGCTCTCGCTGAGCGGACGGTTCTTCGGCCAAGCAACGTGAAAACCCTTGCCGGTCGTCATCACGTGGTCGGAAAGCCGGACCAGCAGCCCCGCCGCGATCAGGCGATCGGTGAGATGGCGCCAGCCGAGCGCGATGCCCTGACCCTCCATCACCGCCTGGATGACGAGCACATAGTCGTTGATGACCAGCCCGCGCTTGGCAACGGCGCCATTCAGGCCGGCCGACTGGAACCACTCGTTCCAGGTCGCGGCCGGGCGATAGGGCTCTTCGAGATGGATCAGGTGGTGCAGGGTCATCTCCGTTGGTGTCTCAGGCGTGCCGGCGCGCGCCAGATAGGCCGGGCCGGCGACCGGATAGACCTCCTCGTCGGCGATCTGCAGCAGCTCATAGTCCGGCCAGTCGGTGGCTTCGCCGCCGCGGATGCCCAAAGGAATGCCCTCGGCGACGAGATCAAGGTCGCGGTCGGCGGTCTGGATGCGCAGGTCGATGCCGGGCAGGTCGTCGCGGAATTTCTGCAGCCGCGGCATCATCCAGAACGAGGCGAAGGCGGTCGAGGCCGACAGCGTGACATGCATGCCGCCGGACCGTGCCCTGAGCTCCTCCGCCGACTTGCGGATATGCGACAAGCCGAGCGTGACGTCGGCATGGAAACGCTCGCCGGCCTCCGTCAGCAGCACCTGCCTGTGGCGGCGCTGGAACAGCTTGGCGCCGAACTGGTCCTCCAGTCCGCGGATCGCATAGGAGACCGCCGCTTGGGTCATGCCGAGCTCGCGGCCGGCGGCGGTGAAGCTCGCCAGCCGTCCTGCCGCTTCGAAGACGATGAGGCTGCCGGCGGATGGCAGCAGATGGCGCAGGCTTTGCATAAATGCAGCTTATGCAAACAATCAGGATTTTCAAGCGTCACAGCCGCGCTGCCAAAGGCTAGCTTCATGCTGGAATGTTCAGGAGCCCTGCATGAACGTAGTCGCCCCCGAAACCCAGGCAGAGCCTGCCAAACGCCGTGAGCGCGGCGGTCGCAACGCGCGTCGCGAACAGCGTTCGCACGGACCCGAAGCGCATGGCCGACCCTATATCGTCAGGAACATCCCGACCTACGACATCCTGTCGGAAGAAAACCTGGTCCGCATCGAGGAGACGGCCGACCGCATCCTCGCCGAGATCGGCATCGAGTTTCGAGACGATCCGGTAGCGCTCGATCACTGGAAACGGGCAGGGGCCAAGGTCGAGGGCGTGTTGGTCAAGTTCGAGCCCGGCCTGTTGCGCGAAGTGCTCAAGACGGCGCCCGCGACCTTCACCCAGCATGCCCGCAATCCCGAGCGTTCGGTCGAGATTGGTGGCAAGAGCGTGGTGTTTTCGCCGGCCTACGGCTCTCCCTTTGTCATGGATCTCGACAACGGCCGCCGCTACGGCACTATCGAGGACTTCCGCAACTTCGTGAAGCTGGCGCAGTCCTCGCCCTGGCTGCATCATTCCGGCGGCACGATCTGCGAGCCGGTCGACGTGCCGGTCAACAAGCGCCATCTCGACATGGTCTACAGCCATATCCGCTATTCCGACCGCGGCTTCATGGGCTCGGTGACCTTGGAGAGCCGGGCTGAAGACTCCATCGACATGGCGCGCATCGTCTTCGGCGAGGAATTCACCGACCGGAACTGCGTCATCCTCGGCAACGTCAACGTCAATTCGCCGCTGGTCTGGGACGCGACCATGACCACCGCCCTGCGCGCCTATGCCCGCGCCAACCAGGCGGCGGTTGTGGTGCCCTTCATCCTCGGCGGTGCCATGGGGCCGGTCACCAATGCCGGCGCGATCGCCCAGTCGCTGGCCGAGACCATGGCCGGCTGTGCGCTGACCCAGCTCGAGCGGCCCGGCGCGCCTGTCATCTTCGGCAACTTCCTGTCGTCGATGTCGCTCCGCTCGGGCTCGCCGACTTTCGGCACGCCCGAGCCGGCCATCGGCTCGATGGTCATTGGGCAACTGGCCCGCCGGCTCAATCTGCCGCTGCGCTGCTCCGGCAACTTCACCACGTCGAAGCTGCCCGATGCTCACGCCATGAACGAAGGCACCATGTCGATGTTGGCCGCCGTCCATTGCGGCGCCAACTTCATCTTGCATTCCGCCGGCTTCCTCGACGGGCTATTGTCGATGTCCTACGAGAAGTTCGTCATGGACGCCGATTTCTGCGGCGCGCTGCACACCTATCTCGACGGCGTCAAGATCGACGACAACCAGTTGGCGCTCGACGCCTTCCGCGAGGTCGGCCCCGGCAGCCACTTCTTTGGCTGCGCCCACACCATGGCCAATTACGAGACGGCCTTCTGGGATTCGGCCATCGCCGACAACGAGCCTTATGAGAAGTGGCAGGCGGCAGGCTCGGTCGACGCTGCCACCCGCGCCAACAAGCGCTGGAAGACGATGCTCGCCGAATACGAGGCGCCGCCGCTCGACCCCGGCATCGACGAGGCGCTGCAGGACTTCATGACGCGCAAGAAGACGTCGATGGAAGACGCGTGGTATTGACGGAGGACTCGCGGGAGCGAAATATTGTCTCCACATATGCGAGGATGAGACATGACCAAGCTACTCGAACAGGCATTGGAGGCAGCTCGAAAGCTCTCCAGGGATGACCAGGACGAGATTGCCCGCGCGATCTTTGAACTCGTAGGTGCTGGTGCTGTGGCGCCTGTTCTGCTGACGGCTGACGAGCGAGTTGCCATCGAAAGATCCCGCGCGGCTGCCCTTCGTGGTGAATTTGCTTCGGAGAAAAATGTCGCGGCGGTCTGGGCGAAGCACGGCGCATGAGATTGCGCTACACCCTTCCGGCACTTGCCGATCTTGAGGGGATACTCGATCACATCGCGGCTGAATCGCCGTCTGCGGCCAAAAAGGTGGCAAAGCGCATCAAGGTGATCACGGAATTGCTGCAGCGTCATCCCGAGGTCGGCCGGTTGACCGACGAAGACGGCATCCGGCGGATCAACACAAGACCTTATCCATATTTGATCTTTTATGAACACGGAGGCGACGAGGTTGTCATTCACGCGGTGCGCCACGGTGCACGCGATCCAGCTGACATGCAGGGATATGGCGGTTCGTGACACTCCGCCGCGTTGCCAGCAACGTGCTCGAAATTCCCGGCTCAGCCGCGGCCGCGATAGGGCGCAACACCCGTTTCGGGCAGCCACGATCCCTCCGGCGGCGTGCCGGTCTGCCAGAACACGTCGATCGGGATGCCGCCGCGCGGATACCAGTAGCCGGCGATGCGCAGCCACAGCGGCTTTGTCGCTTCGACGACGCGGCGGCCGATCATGACCGTGCAATCCTCGTGGAAGGCGCCGTGATTGCGGAACGACACCATGAACAGCTTCAGCGACTTGGATTCGACCAGCATCTTGTCCGGCGCATAATCGATGACGATGTGCGCGAAGTCGGGCTGGCCGGTCACCGGGCAGAGCGAAGTGAATTCCGGGCAGGTGAAGCGCACGATGGCCGGCGGGCCTTCGACGCGGGTGTAGGGCACGGTTTCGAGCACTGCGGTTTCCGGCGAGGTCGGCGTTTCGACCTTGGTGCCGAGCTGGGTGAGGGTATCGGTGATGGTCATTGGGCGGCTCTTGGGCTGGGCTTGGCTCATTGCATCGGCGCGATTGTCCGCGAAAAGTCGCGTTGCCGCGCCGGCATCGGTTTTCGAGTGGCGTGTATTAGCGCCGGATAATGCAGGAAGGCAATGACCAGCAACGACCCGCTTCTCCAGCCATACCGGCTCAAGCACCTGACGCTGAAGAACCGCGTCATGTCGACGAGCCACGAACCGGCATACTCCGAAGACGGCATGCCCAAGGAGCGCTACCGGCTCTACCATGCCGAGAAGGCCAAGGGCGGCATGGCGCTGACCATGACGGCCGGCTCGGCCATCGTCTCGCGCGACAGCCCGGCCGCATTCGGCAATCTCCACGCCTATGACGACGCGATCGTGCCTTGGCTGCGCGAACTCGTCGACGACTGTCACGAGCACGACTGCAAGGTGATGATCCAGATCACCCACCTTGGCCGCCGCACCAACTGGAACAAGGCCGACTGGCTGCCGGTGCTCAGCGCTTCCCCGGTGCGCGAAGCCGCCCACCGCACCTTCCCCAAGACCATCGAAGACTGGGACATCGAGCGTATCGTCGCCGACTATGCCTCGGCCGCCCAGCGCATGCAGGCGGCCGGGCTCGATGGCATCGAGTTCGAGGCCTACGGCCATTTGATGGACGGCTTCTGGTCTCCGGCGACCAACCACCGCGACGACGACTATGGTGGCTCGCTCGACAACCGGCTGCGCTTCACTTGGCGGGTGATCGATGCCGTGCGCGCTGCTGTCGGTCCCGATTTCGTCGTCGGCATCCGCATGGTCGCCGACGAGGACTTCGACAAGGGCCTGTCGAAGGAGGAGGGCATCGAGATCGCGCGACGCCTGGCGTCGTCGGGAAAATTCGACTTCCTCAACATCATCCGCGGCCATATCGACACCGACGCAGCACTGACCGGTGTCATCCCGCTGCACGGCATGCCGTCGTCGCCGCATCTCGATTTCGCCGGCGAGGTCAGGGCGGCGACCAAATTCCCGGTCTTCCACGCCGCGCGCATATCGGATGTCGCCACGGCCCGCCACGCCATCGCCGCCGGCAAGCTCGACATGGTTGGCATGACGCGCGCCCACATCGCCGAGCCGCATATCGTCAAGAAGGTGATGGAAGGCCGTGAGCACCAGATCAGGCCGTGCGTCGGCGCAACCTACTGCCTCGACCGCATTTACGAGGGCGGCGGCGCGCTCTGCATCCACAATGCCGCCACCGGCCGCGAGGCGACGATCCCCCATGTCATTTCCCGCACCGATGGCCCGCTGCGCAGTGTCGCCGTGGTCGGTGCCGGTGCTGCCGGCCTTGAGGCTGCGCGCGTGCTGGCCGAGCGCGGGCACAAGGTGACCGTGCTGGAGGCATCGAGCCAGGCCGGCGGCCAGGTGCGGCTTGCGGCGCAGAATCCGCGGAGGCGCGAGCTGATCGGCATCGTCGACTGGCGGCTGGCCGAGCTGGAGCGGCTCGGCGTAGAGATCCGCTACGACATCTGGGCGGGTGTGGACGACGTGCTGGCGCTCGACCCGGATGCCGTGGTGATTGCCACCGGCGGCCTGCCGCAGAGCCCGCCGCTCGATGCGGGCGACGATCTGGTCACGTCGAGCTGGGATATCATCGCCGGCAGCGTCAAGCCGGCCGAGAATGTGCTGCTCTATGACGACAATGGCGGCCACCAGGGCATGACGGCTGCCGAACTGATCGGCAAGGCAGGCAGCAAGCTCGAACTGCTGACGCCGGAGCGCTTCTTTGCCCCTGAGATCGGCGGCATGAACCACGTGCCCTACATGGAGGCGTTTCATCGCTCTGGCGTGAAAATCACCATCAACACGCGGCTGAAGTCGGTCAGGCGCGAAGGGAATCAGTTGGTTGCTACCCTTTTTTCCGACTACGCCAAGGGTTGGCACGAGGAGCGCCGTGTCGATCAGGTGGTCGTTGAGTATGGCACGTTGCCGCTCGACGAGCTCTATCTCGAGCTCAAGCCGCTGTCGAAAAATGGCGGCGCCATCGACTACGAGCGCCTGATCCATGGCGGCGACATCTTCCCGGCCAAGAACCCGGATGGCCGTTTCCTGCTGCTGCGCATCGGCGATGCCGTGCAGGCGCGCAACATCCACGCCGCCATCTATGACGGCATCAGGTTTGGACTCAGAATCTGACCGGCTGGTCCGCCGCTTCGGCCGCCAACCAGCGGACGAATTCGCGCAAGCCGGGCCGGTCCTCGCTGCCGGGCCGGAAGGCGAGCCGGTAAGGCACTTCGCCGGCAATGCGGTTGGGTGAGGCCAGTACCAGTCTGCCGGCGGCGAGTTCGCGCTCTGCCAACACTTCCGGCACCAGGGCCACGCCGAGCCCGGCGACCGCCGCCTCGACCACCATGGAGAATTGTTCGAAACGGTGGCCGCGCAAAGTGGTGCGTGGATCGATGCCAGCGGCCTGGAACCATCGCAGCCACAGGGTCGGCCGGGTCGACTGCTGCAGCAGCGGCAGCGCGGCAAGCTCGGCATCATCGAGGGCGGCGCGCCCGTCCAGCAAAGCCGGTGAAGCCACCACCACAAGCTCCTCGTCGAACAGGCGGACGATGCCCGGTTGTCCCGACTCTGCCGGACCGCGCTGGATCGCGGCGTCGAAAGTTTCTGTTTCTAGGTCGACGGTCTCCAGCCGCACCGCAAGGTCGATGGCGACGTGCGGATGGGCGGCGTGGAAGCCCGCGAGTCTTGGGATCAGCCAGCGGTCGGCCAATGTCGGCAGCACCGCGATGCTCAGCACGTCCGACTGGCCGCCGAAGGCCATGGTACGCACCGCCGCCTCATGCAGGCTGTCGAGGATCGCCTCGGCATCGCGAGCGAAGCGGCGGCCGGCATCGGAAAGCGCCAGCCGCTGCCGGACGCGGTGGAACAACGCCACGCCCAGCCGGTCCTCGAGCTGGCCGATCGAACGGCTGACCGAGCTCTGGGTCAGGCCGAGGTGATCGGCGGCGCGAATTGTCGTGCCGAGGCCGGCGCAGGCGCGGAAGGCCTCAAGCTCTGCAATCGTGGGGACATAGCTGCGGCGCATCGTCGGGCCTGGCCTTGAGTTGATCGAATTTACGCATAAACCTTACGAGATTACTTGTTAGCGAAAAGTGCTGAAGCGGTCTAGAATGACGGAAAATCACCATTCTCCGGAGGAACCATGAGCGCATCCACACCGGCCGGCGGCGGCAGCTTTGTCTGGGCCGACCCTTTCCTGATCGAAGACCAGCTGTCCGAAGACGAGCGCATGGTACGCGACGGCGCGGCCGCTTTTGCTGCCGACAAGCTCGCGCCGCGCATCGAGGAAGCCTATCTCGACGAGAAGACCGATCCGGCGATCTTCCGCGAGATGGGCGAGGCCGGCCTGCTCGGCATCACCGTTCCCGAGGAGTATGGCGGCCTGGGCGCCGGCTACGTCACCTACGGCCTGGTCGCCCGCGAAGTCGAACGCGTCGATTCGGGCTACCGATCGATGATGTCGGTGCAGTCGTCGCTGGTGATGTACCCGATATATGCCTATGGCTCCGAGGAGCAGCGCAAGAAGTACCTCCCCAAGCTTGCCTCGGGCGAGTGGATCGGCTGCTTCGGCCTGACCGAGCCGGATGCAGGTTCCGATCCAGGCGGCATGAAGACCCGCGCTGAAAAGACCGCGAATGGCTACAAGATCAGCGGCTCGAAGATGTGGATCTCCAACGCGCCAATCGCCGACGTCTTCGTCGTCTGGGCCAAGTCGGCGGCCCACGACAACCAGATCCGCGGCTTCGTGCTTGAAAAGGGCATGAAGGGCCTGTCGGCGCCGAAGATCGGCGGCAAGCTGTCGCTGCGCGCCTCGATCACCGGCGAGATCGTCATGGAAGGCGTGGAAGTCGGCGAAGATGCGCTGCTGCCGAACGTTTCGGGCCTCAAGGGTCCGTTCGGTTGCCTCAACCGCGCCCGCTACGGCATTTCCTGGGGCGTCATGGGCGCCGCCGAGGATTGCTGGCACCGTGCCCGTCAGTACGGCCTCGACCGCAAGCAGTTCAACAAGCCGCTCGCCGGCATGCAGCTCTACCAGAAGAAGCTGGCCGACATGCAGACCGAGATCGCGCTCGGCCTCCAGGGCTCGTTGCGCGTCGGCCGCCTGATGGACGAGCACAAGTTCGCGCCCGAGATGATCAGCCTCGTCAAGCGCAACAACTGCGGCAAGGCGCTCGACATCGCCCGCCAGGCCCGCGATATGCATGGCGGCAACGGCATCCAGATCGGTTACCACGTCATGCGCCACGCGCAGAACCTCGAGACCGTGAACACCTACGAAGGCACTCATGACGTGCATGCGCTGATTTTGGGCCGCGCCCAGACAGGTCTGCAGGCTTTCTTCTAGGCCTTCGATTGACACGCTGAAGGTCGTAACGGCCGCATGGACACGCCATGCGGCCGTTTTCTTGTTGGCAGGCGCAAGTCGCTACGGTGCGTCCATGGTTCGCTTTGTAGTTTAGCTGGTGCGATTACAGTTCGCCTATAGCGCGAATTGTTTCATGACTTTGAAACACACCGCCTGCTTCTCGACGTCAGGCGGATACATGGCGTCGATAATCCCCAAGGGCGTACGGCAGTTTTTCGCCGGACGGGCAGAGGGGATATTGTCGATGAACGCCCAGACCAAGTTCGAGAATGCCGGCCAGATCCTGTGGTTCGGCGACAATCTCATGACGATCCGCACAGCCGCAAGCGTCGAAAACGACCAGATCAGCATCATCGAATGCCGCATGCCCGCAGGCGGCTCGTCGCCGCTGCAGGTGACCTTGAGCGGCGACGAACTCATCCATATTCTCGAAGGCATGATGCGTTTCCAGGTTGGCGAAACGGTTTTCCTCGCCCATGTCGGGCAGACCGTCATGGCGCCGAAGGGGATTCCTCACGATTTTCAGATACTGTCCGCCGATGGCGCGACCTGTCTCATCGTCACCCAGGGTGGGGAGTTTGAGCAGATGGTTCGCCAGATGAGCCGTCCGGCTCCTTCCGTTTCGAGAGAATCTTTCCCGGACAATCGCGTGAACAGTTCCATCGAGGTCGTCGGCGCCCCGCTACCATAGCGCCGATGCTGGGCTGGACGGGTGCGGGGGCGTGTCCGTCCAGCCATCCTCTCAGGTAGAGCAGCTGAAGATTGGCTCGCCAAAGGCGTGAGCATCGACGTCGAGGCCAAGCCCTGGGCCGCCGGGCAGGCGCATCATGCCATCGGCGATGGCAAAATCGCCGCGTGCGTTCGACACCGTCACCCAGTTGTGGAAGTCGACGGTGTGTTGTCTGAGATGTTCCGGTGTCGACAACAGCAGGCCGGAATAGGCGGCCGTGTCGATCTGGGCGCCGCCCGTATCCTCGATGGTGACCTTGAGATTTTTGGCAATCGCGATGTCGCGCAACAGTCTTGCCTTGCTCAGGCCGCCGACACGCGCCAGCTTGATGGTGATCCCGTCGACCAGCCCGTCGGATATGGCGCGGACCAGCACGTCAACACCGTCGATGGTTTCGTCGAGCACAAGAGGCCGGTCGGTGGCGCGGCGGATGGCGAGGTTCTCCTCGTAGCTCGCGCAAGGTTGCTCCAGTGTGTAGTCGAGATTGCGCGTCGCCAACAGGAAGCGGCGTGTCTCTGCCGTACCCCAGCTTGCATTTGCATCGCAAAACAGAACGGTGTCGGCCGGAACGCTTGCCCGTACCGCCTCGAGCCGGGCAATATCCTCGTTGACGTCAAGCCCGACCTTTACCTGCAGGCGGCGGTAGCCCTCGGCGATGTACTTTTGCGCTCGCATGGCCATCGCGTCGGGAGCCTGTTGGGCGATGGAGCGATATAGTGCCAGCGCCGATCCCTCCGCGCCGCCGCTCATCGCGGCTAGAGACAGCCCTGAGCGTTTGCCGGCAAGGTCCCACAGCGCCATGTCGAGCGCCGACTTCGCATAGGGATGGCCCTTGAGCAGCAGGTCCATGCGTCGGTTCAGGGCCTCGATACCCGATGCGTCGCAGCCCAGCATTTGCGGTGCCAGTTCCCGCATCGCTTCGCGCGCGCCGGCGGCAAATGCCGGGTCGTAGAAGCTGCCCAGCGGCGCCATTTCTCCGTATCCGGTGGTGCCGTCGCGACTGGTGATCTCGACGATGGTCGAATCGAAGCCTTCCGCACTGCGCCCGCCCGAGCAGCGATAGGTGCCGTCGCGAAACGGCTGCCATTGCCGGAAGATGCGAATGCTCGAAATCGTCGCGTCGGTCATGCTGTCCCCAAGGCGCAGGCTTGATGTGCGCCAAGGATAGCGTGGCCGACGCCCCGCTGCGGTCAAGGAAGCGGCGCGTGCGGGCGTCGTATTCCTAACAGACTTGTCTCGGCATCCTGGTTCATATCAGGTGCAAAATGTTTCAGGTTACAGATACAGCTTTCGGTTTTGCTGAATTCGAACGGATACGCTCGCCCCTTAGATCAAGGCCACTGCGGCCCGGCGCCGCGCTTGTTCGAAAGGAAAACACAGTGACCATTCATGCAAAGACCGAGAATGACGGCGAACTGCTGTGGTTCAACGGCACGCTTGCAACCATCCGGGTTTCGGGTCAGGCGGGAGCCGACACCATCAGCGTCATCGAACACCTGATGCCATACGGATCGTCGCCGCCGCTCCATATTCACCACAACGAGGACGAGGTCTTCCACATCCTCGAGGGCGTGGTGCGTTTCAACGTCGGTGGCAAGGATCTCTACGGCCGCGCCGGCCAGATCCTGCTGGCGCCGAAGGGCATTCCGCACAGCTATCGCGTCGAATCCGCCGAGGGCGCCCGCTGCCTGACCATCACCACAGGCGGCGACTTCGAGCGCATGGTGCGCGAAGTCAGCATTCCGGCCCCCAGGGCGGAGATCCCACCGCAGGAAGCGCCGACGCCCGAAGTTATTGCCATGCTGAGCGAGGCTTGCGCCCGCAACGGCATCGACATCATCGGCGCGCCGTTGAGCTGACGTGACTGGGGTGGCGGGGCGGATGGCGTCCATTCGTCCCGCCGTCGCTTTTGTGATGGATTTTCACCTTGCCAGGCGCGACACTTGCCCAGATGCACTCCAATTCGAGGCGGCAAGCTGGCCATGAGCAACGCGTTTTTGTCCCATCTTTCCTCCGAACTGGAGGGACTGAAGTCGGCAGGGCTCTACAAGTCCGAGCGCGTCATCACCTCGACGCAGAGTGCCGAGATCGAGGTCGGCGGCGAAAAGGTGCTGAACTTCTGCGCCAACAACTATCTCGGCCTCGCCGATAGCCATGAGTTGCGCGACGCCGCCAAGAAGGCGCTCGACCGCTACGGCTATGGCATGGCCTCGGTGCGCTTCATCTGCGGCACCCAGGAAGAGCACAAGCAACTGGAGGCGAAGCTGTCGGCGTTCCTCGGCATGGAGGACACGATCCTCTATTCCTCCTGTTTCGACGCCAATGCCGGCCTGTTCGAAACATTGCTTTCCGAGGACGACGCCATCATTTCCGATGCCCTCAACCACGCCTCGATCATCGACGGCGTGCGCCTCTCCAAGGCCAAGCGCTTCCGCTACGCCAACAACGACATGGCAGCGCTCGAAGAGGAACTGAAGAAGGCCGAAGGCAGCCGCTTCAAGCTGATCGCTACTGACGGCGTGTTCTCGATGGACGGCATCATCGCCAATCTCGGCGGCGTCTGCGACCTGGCTGAAAAATACGGGGCGATGGTGATGGTCGACGACAGCCATGCCGTCGGCTTTGTCGGCAAGCACGGCCGCGGCACGCCGGAGCACTGCGGCGTCGAGGGCAGGGTCGACATCATCACCGGTACGCTCGGCAAGGCGCTGGGCGGCGCCTCGGGTGGCTACACCGCAGGTAAGCGCGAGGTTGTCGACTGGCTGCGCCAGCGGTCGCGCCCCTACCTGTTTTCCAACACGCTTGCGCCCTCGATCGCCGGAGCGTCGATCAAGGTGCTCGACATGATCGCCTCAGGCGGCGCCTTGCGCGAAAAGCTCTATGCCAATGCCGAGCGTTTCCGTTCGGGCATGGGCAAGCTTGGCTACACGCTTGCCGGTGCTGACCATCCCATCATTCCCGTCATGCTGGGCGACGCCGCACTCGCTCAGGAGATGGCGGCGCGGATGCTCAAGCGCGGCATCTACGTCATCGGTTTCTCGTTCCCGGTCGTGCCCAAGGGGCAGGCGCGTATCCGCACCCAGATGTCGGCGGCACATTCGGCTGCCGACATTGACCGGGCGGTGGCCGCTTTCGGCGAAGTCGGACGAGAGTTGGGCGTCGTTTCGTAAGCCGCCAGCGGCGCCAAAAGCGATTCTGGATCAAGGGATTCGCAGGAGAAGACAATGTCGAACATGATGCGCGCGCTGGTGAAGGCCAAGGCCGAACCCGGCATCTGGATGGAAGAGGTGCCGGTGCCCGAGGTCGGTCCCAACGACGTGCTGATCAAGGTCAGGAAGTCGGCGATCTGCGGCACCGACGTCCACATCTACAACTGGGACCAGTGGGCGCAAAAGACGGTGCCCGTGCCGATGGTGACGGGCCACGAGTTCGTCGGCACGGTTGCCGATTTCGGCGCCGGTGTGAAGGACTACAAGGTCGGCCAGCGTGTCTCGGGCGAGGGGCATATCGTTTGCGGCCACTGCCGCAACTGCCGCGCCGGGCGAGGGCATCTCTGCCGCAACACGCTGGGCGTCGGCGTCAATCGCCCGGGCTCCTTCGCTGAATATGTCGCCATTCCCCAGCACAACGTCGTGCCGATCCCCGACGACGTGTCCGACGAGATCGCCGCGATTTTCGACCCGCTCGGCAATGCCGTGCATACTGCCCTTTCTTTCGACCTAGTCGGCGAGGATGTGCTGGTAACCGGCGCCGGCCCGATCGGCATAATGGGTGCTTTGGTGGCGCAATGCGTTGGCGCGAGAAAGGTCGTCATCACCGACATCAACCCTGTCCGCCTGGCGCTGGCGAAAAAGCTGGGCGTCCATCATGTGGTCGATGCCTCCCGGGAAAAACTGCGCGACGTGATGCGCGACGAGGGCATGACCGAAGGGTTCGATATCGGGCTTGAGATGTCAGGCTCGGCGGTCGCCTTCCGCGACATGATCGACACGATGAACAATGGCGGCAAGATCGCCATCCTCGGCATCGCGCCGACCGGCTTCGAGATCGATTGGAACAAGGTCATCTTCAAGATGCTGCATCTCAAGGGCATCTACGGTCGCGAGATGTTCGAGACCTGGTACAAGATGATCGCGCTGGTGCAGGGGCCGCTCGACGTGACGGGTCTCATCACCCATCGCATCGGCATCGACGACTACCAGGCCGGGTTCGATGCCATGCGCAGCGGCAATTCCGGCAAGGTGGTCATGGATTGGTGAGCCACAGGAAAGTTTTTTCACTATAGGGCGAATTTTTCGAACAAACCAGCGTTGCCAAACGAACAGGCGATTTGCTATTGGAGCAGACCGTTCGCCTGGAACCGACGATGCGCCGCCATATTCGCACGCTTACCGCCCGGCACGAACCGCAAGGGCAATTCCTTTCGCACCTCAAGTCGGGGTCGGGGGCGGTCGTGGGTATGGCGACCGTGGGCGGTTTAGCCTCGGTGACTGGCTTGCCGATGCTGATTGCACCGTTGGGCGCGACTGCGGTTCTCCTGTTTGGCCAGCCAGCGAGCCCACTGGCACAGCCGATCAATATTTTCGCCGGCTATTTCATCGCAACGTTGATCGGCGTGGCCGCGGCCATGACTTTCCCGGGGCTGTGGGAAGTGTCGGCGGTCGCTGTCGGCGTTTCGATCGCGCTGATGCTGATGTTCCGCGTAACGCATCCGCCTGCGGGCGCGATCCCGCTCGTGGCAACCGCTTCGCCCTATCAGGGCGGCACGCTCTTCGTTGTCATTCTGCTCGGCTGCGTCAGCCTCCTGGTGCTGGCATTGGTTCACCACTGGATTCCGCCGCGGGCGCAGTATCCACGCCGCGTCGACTGACGCTTTCGCCTTGCCACGAACCTTGACGGCGCTTTAGCTTGGGCGCCTGCAGCGAGGTGTGGCATGAATCAGGATATCGGAGCGACAGGCTCGGCGCGGGGCAGAAGCGCATGAGCGATCGTCTCGTTCTGCTCGGCACCAAGGGTGGTCCGGCGATCCGACCCGGTGGGCCCTGGCCGACTTCCACACTTCTCGAACTCGGCGGCCGCACCATCGTCGTCGATTGCGGGCTCGGCGTGACGCGCGGCCTGACCGACGCGGGCCTGAGCCTGAAAGCGCTCGATCTCATCTTCGTCACCCATCTTCATTCCGACCATGTGCTTGAACTGGGAGCGCTGATCCATACCGCCTGGACGGCCGGGCTCGCGACGCCGGTCCGGCTGCTTGGCCCCATCGGGTTGAATCGATACTGGCAGAGTTTCGTGCAAGCGCTTGAATTCGACATCGAAACCCGGATCGACGATGAGGGCCGTCCCGACCTGCGCAGGATGGTCGAGGTTGTCGAGTTCGGCGAAGGGGATGTGCTGCGCGACGGTGCACTTGGCGTCACCGCCCTGCGTGTTGACCACCCGCCAGTGACCGAGTGTTTCGCCCTTCGCTTCGAGCACGCGGGCACGAGCATCGTATTTTCTGCCGACACGGCCTTTTTTCCACCGCTCGCCGATTTCGCTCGAGGCGCCGCAATACTGCTCCACGAAGCAATGCTGGAGGAGGGCGTCGAACGGTTGGTGGTGCGTACCGGCAATGGCGCCCGCCTGAGGCAGCACCTGATGGCAAGCCACAGCCTGGCCGGAGAGGCGGGCACCATTGCTGCCAGGGCCGGGGTTGGACGGCTGGTGCTCAACCACCTCATTCCAGCCGATGATACCGAGATCGGCGAAGCCGACTGGATCGAGGCTGTCAGGAAAACATGGAATGGTCCCTTGACGATCGGCCGCGACGGGCTTGTTGTGGTGGTCGAGGGCGATGACGCCCGCAATCGGGAGGACCTGCATGAAACTGGCGACGCTGAAGAACGGTTCGCGTGACGGGAAACTGGTCATCGTCTCGCGCGACCTGACGCGATACACCGATGCCTCCTTCCTGGCGCCGAATTTGCAGGCGGCGCTGGACGACTGGCGCCGGATTTTCCCGCATCTCACAGCATTGGCCGATTCGCTGGAAATAGGCTCGGTGCCTTCGTCGCGCTTCCATGAGCATGACGCCCATTCGCCCCTGCCTCGCGCCTACCAGCGCCTGGGCGGCGACGGTGCCTTTGTTGGCCCGCGCGATCCGATCGAACTCGCCGGCAAGACGCGCGACGCCAAGATCGAGGCGGCCGTTGCGGTGATCGTCGCGGACGTTGCGATGGCGGCGACAGCAGACAGCGCCAAGGACGCCATTGCCCTTGTCGTGCTTTCGGCCGATACGGACCTTGATGCCGGGCAGAGCGGAACGTCGGCGCTGTCACCTGTTGCGGTGACGCCGGACGAACTTGGCGATGCCTGGGACGGTGCGGTGCATCTACCGCTGCTGGCAGGCACGCGGAGCATTGCCTCGGTCGGCTGGACCAGCTTTCCGAAGCTGATTGCCGATGCGGCGGCGACCAGGCCGCTGGGCACCGGTGCCATTGTCAGGGGGGCGGTCGAGACGTTGTCGGTTTCGCTCGGCGACACGCTGCGCGTCGAAATGAAGGACAAGTCCGGCCACTCCATCTTCGGCGCGATCGAACGCCAGGTCGGCCGTTTCGAGCCGGCCTGAGGCCGCCGTGAACTTGAAGAGCCACTTTCGCTGCATGGCGCGGAACAATCTGTGGTCGAACGACCGCATCTACCGCGCCGTGCAGGCCTTGAGGCCGGGCGAATTCGAGGCTGTGCGGACCAGTTTCTTTCCGTCCCTCAAGGAGACGCTCAACCATATCCTGTCAGTCGATATCTATTATCTCGACATGATCGAAGAGGGCGGTGAGGGGCGAAGGGTGTTCGACCGTTTTGTCGATTTCGACGACGCGGTGGCGTTGGCAAGAGCTCAAGCGGAGTTCGACCGCCGGCTGATCGGCTGTTGCGACCGGCTGACGGAGGCCGATCTCGACAGGCCGGTGCTTTCCGACCGCGGCGAGGCGGGGCAGATACCCGAGCGCATCGGCGATCTGCTTACGCATCTCTACATCCACCAGATCCACCATCGTGGCCAGGTGCATGCGATGTTGTCGGGCACTTCGGTCGCTCCGCCGCAACTCGACGAGTTCTTCCTCGACTACGATCTGCAGTTCCGCGGCGAGGAGGTCGAGCGGCTGGGGCTTCAGGCGAGTGCGACGTCGTAATGCGAGAATAATGGATCGGCCGTGAGGATCGACAGGTTCTCGGTCTGCGCTTGCGCGATCAGCAGCCGGTCGAACGGGTCGCCGTGATGGCGAGGCAATCCGGCCACGCGCTGTGCGTGCTCGATGGTGATGGCAAGCGGCGTAAACTGCATTCTAGGAAGGAGGACGTCGAGATTGGTCGGCGTGTCCAACTTTCCGATGTTCTGCTTGATCGCAATCTCCCAGACGCTCGCCGCGCTGGCATAGACAATCGCCGAAGAAGCGAGAATCTTCCGGTGTGCTGGCCTCAGTCGTGGGTCGTCGTTGATCGACCACAGGATGATATGCGTGTCGGCGAGAAAGGCCTCGCCGGTCACTTCATGTAGTCCTTGAAGTCATCAAGCGGCGCGTCAAAATCCTCAGCGATCCAGATCTTGCCCTTGAGCGCACCGATCCGGGGAAGCAATTCCCGTTCTGGCTCCGGCGGCATGACGCGCGCCACGGCCTTGCCGTGGCGCGTGACGACAATCTCCTCGCCGGCTTCAGCCCGCTTGATGAGTTCGGAGAACTTGGCTTTGGCCTCGGCGACGGAAACGTTCATGGGCACAATCCTTATGACCATAATTTAGGTCATAATTGGTGGTCCTGCAAATCGAAGCGCGTCCGCTGCCGCTCCAATCAACCCTTGCTCTGCTGGATTGCCATGTAGAGGTTGGTGCAGCGGGCGCCCGAGCGGCAATAGGCGAAGACCGGACCTTCCATCTCGTCGAGCGCATCGGCCATGTCGGCAACATTGTCGCCGGTCATCTGGCCGCTGATGACGGGGATGTGGCGGAAAGCAAGGCCGGCTGCTTCGACCGCTGCCTTGACGCTGTCTGCGGATGGCTGGCCGGGCTGCTCGTCGTCGGGCCTGTTGCAGATCACGCTCTTGAAGCCGGCGGCCTTGATGGCGGCAACTTCGTCCGGCGTGATCTGGCCGGAAACCGAGTAATCGTCGGTGATCTGGCGAATTTCCATGTTCGTCCTCGCAAGGGTTCGTGGGCCGCAGTCGCGGCCGGTCGGCGCCAGTCTTGCCACTGCTGGCGCTCCGGGGCAACCATCTGCTGGTAGCAGATGCAGGACGGGGAGCCGGTGTGTGCCGGCTCCCCCCGTCATTTCAATGGGCTTCGCCGGAGCCGCCGACGGCAACGAGGTTGAACGGCTTGCCTTCGACGGAAATCTCCTCAGCCGGCGTAAAGGTCGTGGCATCGACGGTATGCAGGACGCCTTTCAGCGGGTCCGAGACGACGATGCGATCGCCGGCGACGGCGATGCGTGGACGCGGATCGCTCCAGTGGCCGTCCATGCTGTAGGGCTCGGTCAGCTTGAGCGAGGCATCCAGCTTGCCCGCCACCACGTCGATCTTGTGCAATTGGCCATCCTCGGTGAAGACATAGGCGAACTTCGCCCGCACAGGATCGACGCTGAAATGCACGCGGCGTGTCGGCAGTTCGATCAGCCTGAAGGCGTTTTCGGACTTCGGATCGATCAGGACGACGGCGCTGGGACCATAATTGCCGAGGAAGTATTGCAGGCCGCGACCGCCCACCAGCGTCGTCGATTTGCCTTCGGGAAGGTCGGCGTAGGGCAGCAGGTTGATCGCAGGGGCACCTGTGCCTGTCGAAGTGATGAGTAGGCCTTTGGCGCAGGCAACCGCAACAAGGTTGCCCGATGACGCCTCGCCATGCAGGTCCGGGCAATCGTGCAGGCCGCCGACGGACGCTCCCGAACGGTCGACCACGCGAATGCCAATGGGCAGTTCATCAGGCTTCGCCAGGTTCGGCTCCGACACAAGCACGTGGTCGCCCAGGGCGATGGCCACGCCGTGATGTGGCGCGTCGGTGGTCACTTCGCGAATAGCCGGCTTGCCCTCGAGAATGTCAGCCTCTCGTGTGACCCGCGTCTTTCCTTCGCCGTCGAAGAACAGGGCGATGTCGCCGTCATGGTCGACGAAATGCGACGGCTTCTTGCCTTCGAAGCTGATATCGAGAAGCTTTGGCGCCTCGATGCTGATGTCGCCGTGATCGCCATGGTCGCCGAACGAAATGCCGCTCGAAAGCACCGAGATCACATCGCCCTTGCCCTGCACGGCAAAGACGGTGCGGCCGCTGCTGGAGCGATAGAGGCTGGTTGGCGCCTTGACGTTGAACTTGTCGATCTTCTGGCCGGTCTCCATGTCGATGGCGTGGACGATCGGTTGGGCGTGATCGGAAACGAACAGCCGCCATGCGGTTTGTTCCTCGGCGAAGGCTGGAGCGGCGGCGACGCCGAGCAGAACGGCAAGCGCAGACGTGGTGGCGAGTAGATGTTTCATATTATCCTCATGAATGTTATTACATAACAGATGAACTTTGGGAAAAAGGCGAGGTTTTGGGCCCCGCCTCATGCCGGCTGGTTGGTCGGATCGGATTGTCGGGCCAAAAGGCGGCCGGCTAGCCGCTTGGCGATATCCGGTTAGCTGCCGAGGATGGCGCCCTTGATGGTGGCGATGTTGGCCTTCATCATGTCGATGTAGGTCGCGGCCGGGCCGTCGGCCTTGGACAGCGCGTCGGAATAGAGCGTTCCACCGACTTTGACGCCGGTTTCCGAGGAGATCTGCTCGATCAGGCGCGGATTGGTGATGTTTTCCAGAAAGATCGCCGATGCCTTGTCGCCGCGCACCTGCGAGATCAGCGCCGCGACATCGGCCGCCGAAGCCTCCGCTTCGGTCGAAATGCCCTCCGGCGCCAGGAAGGTCAGGCCGTAGGCGTTCTCGAAATAGCCGAAGGCATCGTGCGAGGTGATGACGATGCGCTTGTCCTCGGGGATTGCCGCCACCGCCACCTTGACCTCGGCATCGGCCGCGTCGAGTTTGGCGGTATAGACTTCGGCGTTTGCCTTGTAGCTGTCGCAGCCGGTGGCGTCGGCAGCGCAGAAGGCGTCGGCGATGTTCTTCACATAGATCCTGGCGTTGGCGATCGACTGGAAGGCGTGCGGATCGAGGTCGCCGTGGTTGTGATCGTCGCTGCCTGCCTCGGCAGTGTGCTCATGCCCTTGCTTCATCTTGATCGGCAACACGCCCTTGGTCAGTTCGACCACCGAAGCCTTGGTGGCGCTGGCCTCGACAAGGCGTTGCAGGAAGCCTTCGAACTGCAGGCCGTTGACCAGGACGACATTGGCCTTGGACATGGTCACCGCGTCGGCGGGCGAGGGCTCGTAGACATGGGCGTCGCCGTCCGGTCCGACCAGCGTGGTCAGTTCGATGCGGTCACCGCCGACATTCCGGGCGAAGTCGCCGATGATCGAGAAGCTTGCCACGACCTTGAGCGGTTCGGCAGAGGCCGAAGTCGTTCCGAGCGAGGTTAATGTTATAACGCTCATAAGCGAGGCGAAGCCAATTGTCCTGAGCATATGTCTCTCCATGTTGAAGCGGATCAGGCGGTGCGGTGGCGGTGGCGGCGAAGCTTGGTGTTGAAGACGCCGCGCGTACCGAAAAGAATGGAAGCGAGGTAAATCGCCCCTGCCGAAAGGATGATGGCCGGGCCCGAGGGCAGGGAGGCGTGGTAGGACACCAGCAGCCCGGCGACGCAGGAAATCGCGCCAAAACCGAAGGCCAGCGCGCACATCGGCTCGACCCGCGCCGTCCAGAAGCGGGCGGCTGCAGCCGGCAGCATCATCAGGCCGACGGAGAGCAGGGTGCCTAGCGCCTGGAAGCCGCCGACGAGATTGAGCACGACGAGGCCGAGGAAGATGAAGTGGACCGGCGTACCGAGCCGGCTGACCGAGCGCAGGAACAGCGGGTCGAGGCATTCGGCGACCAATGCGCGCCAAAAGATGGCAAGCGTCAGCAACGTGAACCCTGAAATCAGCGCGATCAGCGTCAGCGCGTCGTTGTTGAGCGCCAGCACCGTGCCGAACAGCACATGCATGAGATCGACGCTCGAGCCGCGCAGCGACACGATGAGCACGCCGAGCGCCAGCGAAATCAGGTAGAACGCCGCCATCGACGCGTCCTCGCGCTGGACGGTGAAGCGCGACACGGCACCCGCGCCAAGCGCCACGATGACGCCGGCAATCAGCCCGCCGATGGTCATCGGCACGATCTGCAGGCCGTAGAGCAGGAAGCCGGCGGCAGCGCCCGGTAGGATGGCATGCGCCATGGCGTCGCCGGTCAGGCTCATGCGCCTCAGCATCAGGAATACGCCGACCGGGCAGGCGCCCAGCGCCAGCATCAGCGAGCCGGCAAGCGCACGCTGCATGAAGCCGAATTCGACGAACGGAGCGATCAGGAAATCATACATGTTCAGGCTGCCCGCGGGCCGGATTCGTGGTCGGGATGGCCGTGGACCTCGCCGTGCTCATGATGGTGATGATCGTCATGGCTGTGCGCGTGGACATGGCCTGGTTCCGGTTCGCACCATGGCGCATCGTCATGCCAGGCTTCGTCGAAGCGCCGGGCTCTCAGGAGGTTTTCCGGGCGCAGCGTCTCGATGGTTTCGCCCCAGGCAACCGGCTGGCGGGCGAGCAGCAGGGTGTTGGGAAAATGGGCGCGCACCAGCTCGAGATCGTGGGCGACCACCATCACCGTGCGGTTTTCGCCGTGCCAGCGCTTGATCAGCCGGATGAGGTCGCCGACCGTCTTGGCGTCGACCGCGTTGAACGGCTCGTCGAGCAGGATGATGTCGGCGTCCTGAACCAGCACGCGGGCAAACAGCGCACGCTGCAGCTGGCCGCCCGAAAGCGTGTCGATTGGGCGCTTCTCGAAGCCCTCGAGCCCGACGGCCATCAATGCGTGGTTGACGGCCTCGCGATCCTCTTTGGTGTAGCGGCCGAGCAGGCCACGCCTTGGCCACAGGCCAAGCGAAACGAGATCGATGACGCGGGCGGGAAAGCTGCGGTCGAGTTCCGACTGCTGCGGCAGATAGGCGATGCGTTTTCCCGGAGCGACGGTGCAGGAGCCGGCCATTGGTTTCAACACGCCGACAATGCCCTTCATCAGGGTGGATTTGCCCGAGCCATTGGCGCCGACCACCGCCGTCAACGAACCGGCCTTGATCGAGCCGTTGAGATGGTGGACCGCTGGATGGCTGCTATAGCCCAGCGTCAGATCCTTGAATGTCAGGCAGGCGTCGGTCATCGGTCTGTCCACAGGCGGCCGCTCGTTCGAACTCTGGATATGTGATGTTATTACATTAGTCAACGAGGCGGTGCGACAAAGCGGTGCATTTTCCCCATAGGGCCGCAACTGACAGGACTGGCCCACGGAATTTGACCATTGCGGCCTTGCGCCGATGGGGCAGCAAAATCTAAGAAGGCGCCACCTATAACGGAAGGAGACCACCATGAGCGTTCGTCGTATCGATGTCGGCCCTCGCATGAGCCAGATCGTCATCCACAACAACACCGTTTACCTGGCTGGCCAGGTTGGCGCCCCGGGCGAAAGCGTTGCCGCGCAGACCAAGGCCATCCTGGCCGAGATCGATGCCCTGCTGGCCAAGGCCGGCACCGACAAGACCAAGATCCTGCAGGCGATCATCTGGCTCGACGACATGTCGACCTTCGCCGAAATGAACTCGGTCTGGGATGGCTGGGTGCCTCAGGGCAACACGCCTGCACGTGCAACCGGTGAAGCCAAGCTCGCCGGTCCGGAATACAAGGTCGAGATCATCGTCACGGCTGCTGCCTGACGATAGCCTTCGGCTTCAAACCTAGCGAAACGCCGCGCGTCCCCGGGAAGCGCGGCGTTTTTGCTTTTTGGCTAGCTGTCGGAAGGCGTGAAGCGGGCGACCACCGCATGGGCATTCGCCGGATAGGTGAAGCGCACATGCGTGACCGGGCGCTCGGCGCTCCATGTCCGCCTTTCGATGACAAGGCAGGGCGCCCCTGCGGCAAGGCCAAGGTCCACGGCAATCTCGGCATCGGCCGCCGCCGCGCGGATGACGTGTTCTGCCGCACTCCAGGGCACTTGTCCGATCAGCCAGGGGCCGGGGGCAGTTTCAAGGAACTCCTCGTCCGCAGCCTCGGGCACGGCAGCGAGATTGATCAGCCGGTCTTCCGTGCAAAACGGCCGCGCACCGGCATAGTGGCGGCATTTCAACGCCAGAAGCTGGCCCGAAACGCCGGCCCCCAGCCTGTCACGGTCAGCCGCGCCTGCACGCCGCTTGAGCTGCGAGATCAGTTCGTAGCGGTAGGGCAGGCCGAGCGCTTCGACCTCGATGCGGATGTCGTGGATTTCGAGCACGGCTGCCTGCGACTGCGGCCTGCGCACGAAGCTGCCGGAGCGCCGACGCCGTTCGATCAGCCCGGCTTTGGCGAGTTGCGACAGCGCCTTGTTCACGGTCATGCGCGAACAGCCATACTCTTCGGTCAGTTCGTGTTCGAAGGGGATGCGGTACCCCGGCTCCCATTCGCCCGAAACGATGCGGTCGCGGATGTCGTTGAGGATGCGCTGGTAGAGCGATGTCGATGCATCGCCGCTTTCCGGCGCTTCAACTAGGTCCGCTATCGAATCAGGCACCAGGATTTCCTCGCCTTTACGCCGCCGTCAGTTGCATCATCACGCTCCGGAACCGCGCCGCAATAGCATCGCGGCGGAAATGTTGGCCGCCCGACACGACTTTGCGTCCCCGGACCCAGGCACAATCGACCTTGCCGCCGCGCGCGAAGATCCAGGCGTCGAGAATGGCGTCGCCGGTTTTCCCTGCGAGGGTGGGGTGGCCTGCGTCGAGCGAGATGAAATCGGCCGGCGCACCCGCGGCAATGGCGGCGTTCCCTGCGCCGAGCGCTTGTGCTCCGCCTTCGAGTGCCCGGTCGAACAGTGCGCGGCCGGTCGATTGGCCTGATGTCGCAAGCACATTGCGGGCCCGGTGCGCCAGCCGCTGCGAGTACTCGAGCATGCGGAGTTCGCCGCCGACGCCGATCTCGACATTCGAATCCGAGCCGACGCCGTATTTGCCGCCGTGTTCGACGAATAGCGGCGCAGAAAAGACGCCGTCGCCGAGATTGGCCTCGGTGATCGGGCACAGGCCGGCGACCGCTCCCGACCGAGCCATGGCGATCGTCTCGGCCTCGGTCATGTGCGTGGCGTGGATCAGGCACCAGCGCCTGTCGACATCAGCGTTGCGCAACAGCCACTCGACGGGCCGGGCCCCTGACCAGGCGACGCAGTCTTCGACCTCTTTCACCTGTTCGGCGATGTGGATGTGGATCGGCCCGGTGGTCATGGCTGTGACAACCGGCAATTCATCCGGGGTCGCCGCGCGCAGGCTGTGCGGCGCAAGTCCGAGCACCGCGCCGTCGATGCCGGCAACCGCTTCGCCGCACTTCTCAAAAAGCTGTGCGAAGCGATTCGTATCGTTGATGAATCGCCGCTGGCCTTCATTTGCCGGAGTGCCGCCGAAACCGGAATGGGCGTAGAAAACCGGCAGAAGGGTGAGCCCGATGCCGGTGTCGACCGAAGCTGCCGCGATGCGTTCGGCCATCTCGGCGATGTTGGCGTAGGGGCTGCCGTCCCGGTCGTGGTGGAGATAGTGAAACTCGCCGACGCGCGAAAATCCTGCCTCCAGCATTTCGACATAAAGCTGCGCCGCGACCGCCTCGACCTGGTCCGGCGTCATCGACAGCGCGAAACGGTACATCACCTCGCGCCACGACCAGAAGCTGTCGGACGACGGGCCGCGGATTTCGGCGAGGCCGGCCATGCCGCGCTGGAAGGCGTGACTGTGCAGGTTTGGCATGCCCGGCAGCACGATGGTGTGGCGCTCGTCGGTCGAGGCGGTGACGGCTCCGGTTTCCACATGTTCGATGCGTCCGCCGGCCAGCGTCAGCCTCACATTTTGTTGCCAGCCATCGGCCAGAAGCGCCTGTTCCGCAAAGATCGTTGCCACCATAATCTCCTCACCACTGTCGCGAACCGCACGATAGCACTTGCATCGCGCTTAGATATGTATATACATAATTGAAAGTGGAGGAAACGAAAAAGATCATGGCTGGAGCGCAATCGACAGGATCGGCAAGGGTTTGGCGCAATGCGCGGTTGGCGACGCTGGCTGAGGGCACGGCCGGCCTTGGCATCGTCGATGCGGGCGCGGTCGCAACACGAGATGGCCGCATCGTCTATGCCGGTGCTGAGGCTGACATGCCGGCCGGGCTGCTGTCGGGTGCCGAGGTTCTGGATTGCCATGGTCGCTGGATCACGCCGGGCCTGATCGACTGCCACACCCATCTTGTCCACGCCGGAAATCGCGCCAACGAGTTCGAGATGCGCCTGGCCGGTGCCACCTATGAAGAGGTGGCACGGGCAGGGGGCGGCATCGTCTCGTCGGTCAAGGCGTTGCGTGCGGCGAGCGAGGCAGACCTCGTGGCGCAGACCTTGCCGCGCCTCGATGCACTGATCGCCGAAGGGGTGACCACGGTTGAGGTCAAGTCGGGCTACGGGCTCGACCTCGACAATGAAGCCAAGTCGCTGCGCGCAGCGCGGCAACTGGCCGGGCTGCGGCCTGTGACAGTGCGCACGACTTTTCTCGGCGCCCATGCGCTGCCGCCGGAAGCCAACGGCGATAAGGATGCCTATATCGACCTCGTTGCCGGTCCGATGCTGGCGAAAATAGCCGATGAAGGCCTTGCCGACGCCGTCGACGGCTTCTGCGAGGGCATCGCCTTCTCGCCCGATCAGATGGCACGTGTTTTCGATGCGGCTACAGAGCGCGGCCTGCCGGTTAAGCTCCATGCCGACCAGTTGTCCAATCTCGGCGGCGCCGCACTTGCCGCCAGCTACGGCGCGCTGTCGGCCGACCATCTTGAGTATACCGACGAGGCTGGCGCTGCCGCGATGGCCAAGGCCGGCACGGTCGCGGTTGTCCTGCCGGGCGCCTACTATTTCATCCGCGAGACCAAAAAGCCGCCGCTCGACCTGTTCCGCAAGCACGGCGTCAAGATGGCCGTCGCCACCGACAACAATCCCGGCACCTCGCCGCTGACCTCGCTGCTTCTGACCATGAACATGGCCGCCACCCTGTTTGCCATGACCGTCGACGAATGCATCGCCGGAGTCACCCGCGAAGCCGCGCGTGCGCTCGGCCTGCAGGCCGAGACCGGCACGCTCGAAGCCGGCAAATGGGCCGACCTTGCCATCTGGGACATCGAAAGCCCGGCCGAACTTGTCTATCGCATGGGGTTCAATCCGCTCCATGCCCGTATCTGGAGAGGTAAATGACTACGCTCGTTCTGAAGCCCGGTAACGCAACGCTGGCCGATTGGCGCGCCATTTATCGTGGCGCCGTGCCCGAACTCGACCCGGCCTGCCGCCCCAGGATCAGGGCCAGCGCCGAAACGGTGGCAAGGATCGTCGCCAAGGGTGAGCCGGTCTACGGTATCAACACCGGCTTCGGTAAGCTGGCCAGCGTCCGCATCCCGGCGGACGACCTGGAAACCCTGCAGCGCAACATCGTGCTTTCCCATGCCGCGGGCGTCGGCGAGGCCATGCCGGTCGCGGTGACGCGCCTGATGATGGCTCTGAAGCTTGCAAGCCTGGCACAGGGTGCCTCCGGCGTGCGCGAACAGACCATCGATCTGCTGCAGGCCATGCTTGCCAAGGGTGTCATTCCGGTCGTGCCGGCGCAAGGCTCGGTCGGCGCATCGGGCGATCTGGCGCCGCTGTCGCACATGACCGCGACGATGATCGGTGTGGGTGATTGCCATACGCCGCATGGCATCGTGCCGGCCAAGGTCGCCTTCGTCACCCACGAACTCGAGCAGATCACCCTCGGCGCCAAGGAAGGCCTGGCGCTGCTCAACGGTACCCAGTTTTCGACCGCCTATGCGCTTGCGGCCCTGTTCGATGCCGAGGTTCTGTACAAGTCGGCGCTTGTCACCGGCGCGCTGTCGACGGACGCGGCCAAGGGCTCGGACGCGCCGTTCGATCCGCGCATCCACCTGCTGCGTAAGCATCGCGGCCAGATGGAAACGGCGGATGCGCTGCGCAACCTGATGGCCGGCAGCGCCATCCGCGAGAGCCACCGTGTCGGCGACGAACGTGTCCAGGACCCGTATTGCCTGCGCTGCCAGCCGCAGGTGATGGGCGCAGCCCTGACCTTGCTGCGCCAGGCGGCCGACACGCTTGGCACCGAGGCCAATGGTGTCACTGACAACCCGCTGATCTTCACAGAGGACGATACGGCTCTTTCCGGCGGCAATTTCCACGCCGAGCCGGTTGCCTTTGCTGCCGACATGATCGCGCTCGCGGTTTGCGAGATCGGCTCGCTGTCCGAGCGCCGCATCGCCATGCTGGTCGACCCCGCATTGTCCGGCATGCCGGCTTTCCTGACGCCGAAGCCGGGCCTCAATTCCGGTTTCATGATCCCGCAGGTCACGGCTGCAGCACTGGTTTCCGAGAACAAGCAGAGGGCCTACCCGGCATCCGTCGATTCCATCCCGACTTCCGCCAACCAGGAAGATCATGTCTCGATGGCTGCCCACGGCGCGCGCCGGCTGCTGTCGATGATCGAAAACGCCAATGGCGTTATCGGCATCGAACTGCTGGCTGCTGCCCAAGGCTGCGATTTCCATGCCCCGCTGGCATCGAGTGGGGCGCTCGAAGCGGTGCGCAAGCTGGTCCGGGCGCAGGTGCCGCATCTCGATGACGACCGCCATTTCCATCCCGACATGGAAAAGGCCATCGCTTTGGTCCGCAACGGGGCGATCGTCGAAGCGGCTGGCGCCGTTTCCTTGCCGCAGATTTCGGGGGCTCAGGCATGAGCGATAGGTCCTGGCTGACGGTCCAGCGGGGCGACGCCCCGCTGCTTGTCAGTATCCCCCACACCGGTACCGATCTTGCTGGGCGCGACGACGGCTTCGTTTCGCCCTGGCTGGCCCGGCGTGACACCGACTGGTGGATCGAGCAGCTTTACGACTTTGCCGGTGATCTGGGCGCGACCGTCGTCCGCACCTCGGTTTCGCGCTCGATCATCGACGTCAACCGCGATCCCTCGGGGGCCTCACTTTATCCCGGCCAGGCGACCACGGAGCTTTGCCCGACCACGACTTTTGACGGCGAGGCATTGTACAGGGATGGGCAGGAGCCCGATGCCGACGAGGTGGCCCGGCGCCGCGCGGCTTATTTCGAACCATACCATGCGGCTCTGGAAACCGAGATCGCCCGCCTGCGGGCGATGCACCCCCACGTGGTGCTTTACGATTGCCATTCGATCCGCTCGGTCATTCCCAGGCTCTTCGAGGGCAAACTGCCGCTGTTCAATCTCGGCACCAATTCCGGCAACAGCGCCGACCCCGCCTTGCAGGAACAGGTTGCTGCGCTGATGGCGGCGACGGGCCGGCCTTCTGTCGTCAATGGCCGTTTCAAGGGCGGCTGGATCACCCGCCACCACGGTCGCCCGGAGCAGGGTGTCCATGCTCTGCAGATGGAGCTTTCCTGCCGCGGCTACATGCTTGAGCCGGAAGGAAAGATCGAACCGTCCAACTGGCCGAGCCGCTACCACCCCGCCTTCGCCGCGCCGATGCGTGCGACGCTTACCAAGATTTTCGAAACCGCGCTCGCTTGGGCGGGCAGCCGACACTCCTAGGAGGCTTACGCATGACCCAACATTCCCGCATCGACAATGACCGCGTCATCCGCGCCGCCACCGGCACGGAACTCACCGCAAAGAGCTGGCTCACCGAAGCGCCGCTGCGCATGCTGATGAACAATCTCGACCCGATGGTCGCCGAAAAGCCGAGCGAACTCGTGGTCTATGGCGGCATCGGCCGCGCCGCGCGCGATTGGGAGAGCTTCGACCGCATCGTAGCCGCCTTGCGCAAGCTCGAGGCGGACGAGACGCTGCTCATCCAGTCGGGCAAGCCGGTCGGCGTGTTCCGCACCCACAAGGATGCGCCGCGCGTCCTGCTCGCCAACTCCAACCTGGTGCCGCACTGGGCCAACTGGGATCATTTCAACGCCCTCGATAAGAAGGGCCTGATGATGTACGGCCAGATGACTGCCGGCTCGTGGATCTATATCGGCAGCCAGGGCATCGTTCAGGGCACCTACGAGACCTTCGTCGAGATGGGCCGCCAGCATTTTGGCGGCAACTTGGCTGGCCGATGGATCCTGACGGCCGGCCTCGGCGGCATGGGCGGCGCGCAGCCGCTGGCCGCCACCATGGCTGGAGCCTCCTGTCTTGCCGTCGAATGTCAGCCGAGCCGCATCGAGATGCGGCTGAAGACCGGCTATGTCGACGTCCAGGCCAAGGACCTCGACGACGCTTTGGCCATCATCGACAAGGCAAGCAAGGAAAAGAAGGCGATTTCCGTCGCCCTGCTCGGCAATGCCGCCGACGTCTTCCCCGAACTCGTCAAGCGTGGCGTCAAGCCCGACGCGGTGACCGACCAGACCTCGGCGCATGACCCCGTCAACGGTTACCTGCCCCAAGGCTGGACGGTCGCCGAATGGGAAGACAAGCGCGAGCGGGATCCCCAGGCGGTGGCGAAAGCCGCGCGCGCCTCGATGGCCGTGCACGTCAAGGCGATGCTTGACTTCCACAAGATGGGCATCCCCACGGTCGATTACGGCAACAACATCCGCCAGATGGCGCTGGAAGAAGGCGTGGAGAACGCGTTCGACTTCCCAGGTTTCGTGCCGGCCTATATCCGTCCGCTGTTCTGCCGCGGCATCGGCCCGTTCCGCTGGGCGGCGCTGTCTGGCGACCCGGAGGATATCTACAAGACCGACGCCAAGGTGAAGGAACTCACCCCCGGCAACACGCATCTGCACAACTGGCTCGACATGGCCGCCAAGCGCATCCATTTCCAGGGTCTGCCGGCGCGCATCTGCTGGGTCGGCCTCGGTGACCGCCACCGCCTCGGCCTCGCCTTCAACGAGATGGTCGCCAAGGGCGAGCTCAAGGCGCCTGTCGTCATTGGCCGCGATCACCTGGACTCGGGCTCGGTCGCGTCGCCGAACCGCGAGACCGAGGCGATGAAGGACGGATCGGATGCTGTGTCCGACTGGCCGCTGCTCAACGCGCTGCTCAACACCGCCTCCGGCGCCACCTGGGTGTCGCTGCACCATGGCGGCGGCGTCGGCATGGGCTTCTCGCAGCATTCGGGCGTGGTCATCTGTGCCGACGGCACCGAGGACGCAGCACGCCGCCTAGAGCGCGTGCTGTGGAACGACCCCGCGACCGGCGTCATGCGCCACGCCGATGCCGGCTACGACATCGCCCTCGACTGCGCCAGGGACAAGGGCCTCAACCTGCCGGGCATTCTGGGCTGACCATGCGTATCATCCGTCACGCCGACTGTCGCTCCATGCCGTGGAAGAACGGCGGCGGCGTGACGACCGAAATCATGGCCTGGCCGCCCGCGGCCGGGCTCGACGACTTCGACTGGCGCATCTCGATGGCGCAAGTCGCAAGCGGCGGACCGTTTTCCGTCTTTGCCGGCATCGACCGGACGCTGACGGTCCTGGCCGGCAGCATGGAGCTCGCGGCGGGCGATGCGGCGCCGGTGGCACTTTCTCCACGGTCAGAGCCTTACATTTTCCCGGGCGATGTCAGCACCGAGGCGAAGCTCATCGACGGCCCGGTTCTCGATTTCAACGTCATGACCCGGCGGGGCCGCATCAGCCACTCGGTCCAGCGGCTGGAAATTTCAGAGCCGACCAGGATTGGCGTGGGTGAGGGGACCAGCCTGGTCTTCTTCGCCTCGGGCTCGGCGCGTATCGGCAATGAGAAAATCGCCGCGCTGGACACGCTGCATACCGAAGCTGGCCCAGTTGTGCTGGAAATAGAGCCTAGCAAAGCGGTATCGCTCCTGCTCGTCTCCATTCGCCGCCAATAAGCGCGCAATCTCCAAAATCGTCGTGACATCCGGCCGGAACTGGCAAACTATCCCATCGGGGTGGGTAGGTCAGGTCGGCGACCGATATCGCACGGCGAAATGGAGAATGTGCCATGGACACCTACAAGGTCGGTTATTTCATAGGCAGCCTTGCCGCAGGCTCGATCAACCGCAAGCTCGCCAAGGCGCTTGTCAGGCTCGCACCCAAGCATCTCGAAATGGAGGAAATCTCGTTTCGGGACCTGCCGCTCTACAGCTACGACTATGACGCCGATTTTCCGCCGCCCGCCCGCGCCTTCAAACAGGCGCTTGCGGGTGTCGACGCCATCCTGTTCGTCACGCCCGAGTACAACCGGTCCATCCCCGGCGGCCTGAAGAACGCCATCGACTGGGCGAGCCGGCCCTATGGCACCAATTCGTTCACCCGCAAGCCTTCGGCCGTCATCGGAACGTCGCCGGGTGCGATCGGCACGGCGGTCGCGCAACAAAGCCTGCGCAGCGTGCTGAGCTTTTGCAATTCGCCGCAGATGAACGCGCCAGAAGCCTACATCCAGTTCAAGCAAGGGCTGATCACCGATGAAGGCGAGGTGACAAATGAGGATACCGCCGAATTCCTCAGGAATTACATGGCCGAATTCCACGCCTTTGTCGTCAGGGTCTACACCGTATTGCCGCGCGGCGGATGACCTTCGCCCGACGACTTGGCGGGGCGGAAGTTCGGCCGGCACAAGAAGGATCCGGGCGCGGAGCAAGGCGATTCGCGCCTCGCAATTGCCAAAGCGAGTTCCTTTGACGGGCACTGCCTGAAATATGGCCAAATTCGAGCATCGAACACGAAAAAGCCTGAATCCTTCCGTTCCGGTCTCTACCCGGCACTGCTATGAGGCGCCTGGCGACGTGGGCGATGACGGCGCCATATTTTCACTCAATCGCGGTGCAAGAGCGATCAATCGACCTGTTGTGTTGCCATGCAACCAATTCTTGTTTGAAACGGTTTATGCGACAGGTCCGCGGCGCCGAAAGGCGTGGCGGACTTTCTGTCAGACGGAAATGCTGTAGATGAATATTCAGACCGACCCGCGCCGGATCAAAGATGTAGTGCCTAGTTTTCCGGCTGTGGCAGAACAGCCGATAAGGGCCACGGTGCTCCATGAGGACCGGCTCAGGGCGACGGGCGAAAGTCTGGCCCGCAAGGAGTTGCGCTCCTATGCCGGTCTCGAAGCGTTCGACTTCCACGCCCGCATTCGCGAGAGCGCCAAGAAAATCCTTCAGGTCTATCGAGACACCAATGCCGCGCAGGGCAGGGGCGAGCCGATCACGCCCGCCGCGCAATGGCTGCTCGACAATAACTATCTGGTCGAGGAGACGATCTATCAGGTCAAGCGCGACCTGCCGCGCCGCTTCTACCGCGAACTGCCGACCATCGAACTCGGCGAAGGACAGCAGGTCCCGCGCGCGCTTGCCATCGCCTGGATCTACGTCGCCCACTCCGACAGCACCGTGTCGGCGCAGATGTTCAAGTCGATAGTCGAGGGCTACCAGTCCGTCGAGCCGCTGCACATCGGCGAACTCTGGGCGCTGCCGTCACTCCTGCGCTTCGTGCTGGTCGAGAACCTTCGCCGCATCGCCGTGCGGGTCAATCGCGCCCGCGAAATGCGCGCGATTGCCAACGACGTCGCCGACCGCCTGCAGGGGGTGCAGGAACAGGATGACGGCCTGGCCTTGCTCAGGGCCTATGCGGCGCATGCCCGTGACACGACCTTTGCGACACAACTGCTCTATCGATTGCGCGATGGCTCGCAAAATGCCGGCAAAGCATTGATTTGGCTCGAAAACGAGCTTGAGAAGTCTGGTAGCGACGCCGAAGAGATCATCATCGGCGAGCACCACACGCTCTCGAGCGGCAACGTCACAACCGGCAACATCATCCGTGGCCTTCGCCTCATCAACGACCAGGACTGGACGGTCTGGTTCGAGGATGTCAGCCGCGTCGACACACTGCTGCGCGAGCGCACCAATTTTGCGGCGCTCGATTTCGCCTCGCGCGACCAGTATCGCACCGCGATCGAGGATCTGGCCCGCCACTCCAAGCTTTCCGAATTTCAGGTCGCCGAGCGTGCGACCGATTTCGCCCACACGGAAAAGCCTGCGCCGCTTGCGGATCGGGACGATCTGCAGAAGGAATGTTCGGACGTCGGTTTCTTCCTTGTCGGCCCGCGCCGGCAGGAACTGGAGCAGGCGATCGGCTATCGCCCGACGATCGGCCGCGTCATCAATCGTGCCTTCCGCAAGACCAACTGGCTGGGCATAGCCCTTCCGGTCTTTGCGCTGACCGTGGTCTTGCTTTTGCTCGCCGGCAACGCGCTCGCCGCCCTTGGCCTGCCGACGGCAGCGATCGCACTCATGCTGACGCTGTTTGCCGTTCCGGCAAGTGAAGGCGCACTCGCTTTCTTCAACACCATCGTGCTCAAGTTCCTGGAGCCGACCCGGCTCATCGGTTACGAGTTCAAGCACGGCGTGCCGGCTGAAGCCCGAACGCTCGTGGTGGTGCCGTCGCTGATCGGCTCGCGCGACGATGTTGAGGAAAACATCCGCAATATCGAGGTGCATTATCTCGCCAACATGTCGGGTGAACTTCATTTCGCCGTGCTTTCCGACTGGCCCGACAGCCAGGCCGAGATTTCGGCCGGCGACCGCGAAATCTACGATTACGCCCGCCGCGAGATCGCCAAGCTCAACCAGCGCTATCCGAGCGAGGGCGCGCCGCGCTTCTATCTGCTGCATCGCCGCCGGCTCTACAATCCGGCGCAAGGCTGCTGGATGGGCTGGGAGCGCAAGCGCGGCAAGCTGCACGAACTGAACCTTTTGCTGCGCGGCGACGGCGACACCACCTTCATGCCGACGGACGTGGCGCTGCCCGACAACATCGTTCACGTCATGACGCTCGACGCCGATACGCGCATGACGCGCGGCGTGGTCACCAAGCTGGTGGGCAAGATGTGCCACCCGCTCAACCGGCCGGAGTTCGACACCGAAAAGCGCCTGGTGACGGCTGGTTATGCCATCTTGCAGCCGCGCGTGACGCCGTCACTGACGACGGGCGATGAAGCCTCTTTCTTCCAGCGCGTCTTCTCGGCCCACCGCGGCCTCGATCCTTACGTCTTTGCCGTTTCCGATCTCTATCAGGACGTGTTCGGTGAAGGCACCTTCACCGGCAAGGGGCTGTATCATGTCGACGCGATAGAGGCTGCGCTCAAGGGCCGTATCGCCGAAAACACCGTGCTCAGCCACGATCTGCTCGAAGGCGCGCTCGCACGCTCGGCGCTCGTCACCGATGTCGAGGTCGTCGAGGACTACCCGACCCGTTATTCGGTCGACGCCTCGCGCCAGCACCGCTGGGCGCGTGGCGACTGGCAGCTGCTCGGCTTCATCTTCGATCCGAAATCGGGCGTTCCGGCGCTGTCGCGCTGGAAGATGGTCGACAATCTCAGGCGCTCGCTGACCCCCATCTTCTGGGTCTTGGCGGCGATTGCCGGCTGGACGTTGCTGCCCTTCACCCAGGCGGCGCAATGGCAGGCGCTGTTGATCCTCAGCCTGTTCATGGCGCCGACTTTCGACATCATCGACGCCATCCTGCCGAAGAACCGCGACGCCACGCCGCGAGGCCATTTCAGCGCGCTTGGCCGCGACCTGGCATTCGGCACGGCGATGGTGGCGTTGAAGATCGTGCTCATGGCGCATCTCGCCTGGATGATGGGCGACGCCATCGTCCGCACGCTCTACCGCCTGTTCGTCAGCCGCAAGGACCTGCTGGAGTGGCGCACCGCCTCGCAGGCGCACAAGTCAGGCGGCAACGACCTCGCAGCTTACTACCGGATGATGTACGGCGCGGTGATCATTGCGGTCATCGGCCTGGCAGTGCCGGTTTTCGCGGATTCGACCGGCGCGTTCGTTGCTTTCGCATTCGCCGTCTTCTGGGCCGGCTCGCCCGCCTTTGCGTGGCTGATCAGCCGCTCGGCCGAGACCGAGGACCGGCTGCACGTCATGCCCTGGGATGTGCATACGCTGCGCACCGTGGCCCGCCGCACTTGGCACTACTTTGAAACTTTCGTGACGCCGGAGCAAAACCACCTGCCGCCGGACAATTTCCAGGAAAACCCGACTGGCGTCATCGCCACACGTACGTCGCCGACCAATATCGGCGTCTACCTGCTGTCGGTGGTCTCGGCCCGGGATTTCGGCTGGATCAGCCTTGCGGATGCGGTTGCGCGCATCGACGCCACGGTTTCGACCATCGAGAAGATGGAGCGCTACAGGGGGCATCTCTACAACTGGTACGACACCACCAACCTGCGCCCGCTCTATCCGCTTTATGTCTCAAGCGTCGACAGCGGCAATCTCGCCGGCCATCTCGTGGCGGTCGCCACGGCCTGTTCTGAATGGGCGGAAGCGCCCTCGGTCCATCTGCAGGGCGATTTCGAAGGCATTCTCGATATAGTCTCGATCATCGAGGAAAGCGTAGCCGACCTGCCGGACGATCGCCGACAGTTGAGGCCGCTGCGCCAGCGGCTCATCGACCGCATCGACGGCATGCGCCGCGCGGTGGAGACGATCAAGTCGCAGCCCGAAATGGCCTCGATCCGCACCATCAATCTGGCGGTCTTGTCGGGCGAGATCCGCAAGCTGGCGGGCGCCATCCATACGGAGGCGGTATCGACCAAGAGCGAAGTCCTGTCCGATTGGGCGCGGACGCTCGAGGCCACCTGCGAGGCGCATGTCCATGACGCGCACAGCGACGACCAGGCTGTTGCCGCTCTGCGGGCCAAGCTGATGGAACTGCGCGAGCGCACCCGCAAGTTCGCTTTCGAGATGAATTTCTCGTTCCTGATGCGCAATGAGCGCAAGCTGCTGTCCATCGGCTATCGAGTCGAGGAACATCAACTCGACGAAAGCTGTTACGACCTTTTGGCTTCCGAGGCGCGTCTGACCAGCCTGTTCGGCATCGCCAAGGGCGATATTCCGACCGAGCACTGGTTCCGGCTCGGCCGGCCGATCGTCGAGATCGGTTTCCAGGGTGCCCTAATGTCGTGGTCGGGCTCGATGTTCGAATACCTGATGCCGCCCCTGGTCATGAAGGAGCCGCAGGGCGGCATTCTCAATCAGACCAACAAGCTCATCATCCGCCGGCAGATCCAGTATGGCCGCTCGAAGGGTATTCCGTGGGGCATTTCGGAAGCCGCCTACAATGGCCGCGACCGCGAACTGACCTACCAGTACACCAATTTCGGCGTGCCGGGCCTCGGTCTCAAGCGCGGCCTTGGCCAGAATACGGTGATCGCGCCCTATGCAACCGTGCTGGCAGCCCAGTTCATGCCGAGCGAGGCGACCGCGAACCTCCGGCGGTTGCGCAAGATCGGGGCGCTCGGTCGCTACGGCTACTACGACGCCGTCGACTACACGCCGCAGCGCGTGCCGGAAGGCGCCGATCATGCCATCGTCTACAACTACATGGCCCACCACCAGGGCATGTCGATCGTATCGATTGCCAACGCCATCTTCGAAGGCCGGATGCGCGACCGGTTCCACAGCGACCAGGTGATCGAGGCTGCCGAGCTTCTGTTGCAGGAGAAGGCGCCGCGCGACATCCCAGTCGCAACCGTTCGCACGGAGGTTGCCGAGCACACCAAGGACGAGACCACTGACCACAGCGCCGACACGCGCCTGGTGCTCAATCCGATGCGGGCGTTGCGCTCGACCAACCTGATGTCGAACGGCCGCTATTCGGTGATGGTGTCCGCCACCGGTTCCGGCTACAGCCGCTGGAACGACATGGCGATCACGCGCTGGCAGCCGGACCCGACCGAGGATCGGCTGGGCACCTACCTGTTCCTGCGCGATACCGATACCGGTGACTGGTGGTCGGCGACCGCCGAACCCAAGCGCGCCACCGGCGAGCAGACCCAGACGCTGTTCTGTGACGACAAGGCGAGCTTCATCAAGACCGTCGGCACGCTGCGCAGCGAGGTCGAGTGCATCGTCGTTTCCGAAGGCAATGGCGAGGCCCGGCGCATCGTCATCTGGAACGATGCCGCCGTCGATCGTCACATCGAGGTGACGTCTTTTGCCGAGCTGGTGCTTGCACCTGAGGCCAACGACAACGCCCACCCGGCGTTCTCGAAGATGTTCGTCGAAACCGAGATCACCCACAACGGCAGCGCGATCCTGGCGACCCGGCAGAAGCGGGCGGCCAATGAGCCCTCGGTCGTGGCCGCGCACTTCGTCACCGATCAGTCTGGCTTTGCACGCGATACCGAGGCCGAGACCGACCGCCGCGCCTTCATCGGCCGTGGCCGTACCATCGCCGATCCGGCAGCCTTCGACGCGGGCGCCAAGCTTTCTGGCAGTGCCGGCTTCACCCTCGACCCTGTAGCGGCACTTCGCCGCCGCGTCCGCGTGCCGGCCAACAAGAAGGTCTCGCTGACGTTCTGGACCGTCGTCGGTTCGACCCGCGAGGAAGTCGAGGAGACGGTAGCCCGGCTCGACCATCCCGAGGGTTTCCCGCGCCAGGCCATGCTGTCCTGGACGCGTTCGCAGGTTCAGACACGCCACCTCGGCCTCAATCTCGCCGATGCCGCCAATGTGCAGAAGCTGGCGCGCTATCTGATCTATCCCGATCCGTTCCTGCGTCTTTCGGCGGACGCGATCGCCTCCGGCCTCGGCCGGCAGTCGGCGCTGTGGCCGATGGCGATTTCCGGCGATTTCCCGATTCTGGCGATCCGGATCGGCGACATTGCCGACATCGAGATCGTTGCCCAGGCGCTGAGGTTCCAGGAGTACATGCGGGCTCGCGGCCTGGTCGCTGATCTCGTCATCGTCAACGAGCAGGCCTCGTCCTACGTGCAGGATCTGCAGCAGGCGATCGAGCACCTGTGCGAGAACAGCCGGCTACGCGGCAAGGAACTCGGCCCGCGCCAGCACATCTTCGCCGTGCGTCGCGACCTGATGGACGAAGCGTCCTATCGCACGCTGCTCGCTGTCGCGCGGGTCTGTCTGCACACCCGCAATGGCACCATCTTCGACCAGATCGAGCGCGCCGAGGCCGCCGCTCTTCAGGCGCGTGACGCACTGGCGACGGCTCAGGCAACGGACCGCCCGGAATCGACGGCAACGGCAGCTTTGCCTTCGCGGAACGCGCGCAAGGCTGCCGGGGACGGACTTTCCCACTGGAACGGATTTGGCGGTTTCGACGCTGGCGGCCGCGACTATGTCGTGCGCCTCAACGGCATGCGTGCCACGCCGCAGCCCTGGATCAACGTCGTTGCCAATGCCGGCTTCGGGTTCCACAGTTCGGCCGAGGGCGCTTCCTTCACTTGGAGCCGCAACAGCCGCGACTACCAGCTGACGCCGTGGTCGAACGACCCGGTCACCAACCGGCCGGGTGAGGCGATCTACGTCTTCGACCGCACCAGCGGCAGGACCTACTCGCCGATTGCCGCTGTCGCCCGTGATGCGAGCGCTTCCTACGAGGCGCGTCACGGCCAGGGCTTCTCGACCTTCCGCTCCAAGCGCGGCACGCTGACGACCGAGTTGACCCACCTTGTAGACCCGGCGGATCCGGTTCGTGTCTCGCGACTGCGCATCGAGAATTCCGGCGCCGTGGCGGCCAAGCTCAGGGTCTATGCCTATGCCGAGTGGGTGCTCGGCACCGGGCGGGCCAAGACCGCGCCGAACATCGTTCCCTCACTCGATCCGGCGACCGGCGCACTGTTGGCGCGCAACACCTATGGTCTCGATTTCGGCGAGCGCGTCGCCTTCATGGCGATGGACGGCAAGGCCGGTTCGGTCACCGCCGATCGTCTCGAGTTCATTGGCACGGGAGGAACGGTCGAGGCGCCGCGCGCGGTGACGCTCGGTGTGGAACTGACCGGCCGCGTGGAAGCCGGCGTCGATCCTTGTGCCGCGATTGCGCGGGACGTCGAGGTGCCGGCTGGCGGCTCTGTGTCGTTGTTGTGGTTGCTCGGCGATGCCGGCTCCGACGAAGAGGCGAACGCACTTGTGGCCCGTCATCTCAAGGTCGATTTCGACAAGCGGCTTGCCGACAATGCGGATGACTGGCGCTCGTTCCTCGGCACGATCGAAGTCGACACGCCGGACAAGGCGCTCGACGCGATGGTCAACCACTGGCTGCCCTATCAAAGCCTTGCTTGCCGCATCCGCGCGCGCTCGGCCTTCTACCAGGCGAGCGGTGCGTTTGGCTTCCGCGACCAGCTGCAGGACACGCTTGCGCTGCTGATGCATGACGCAAGCCTGGCCCGTGCACAGATATTGAATGCGGCTGGCCGGCAATTTGCCGAAGGCGACGTGCAGCACTGGTGGCTGCCGCGCACCGGTGCCGGCGTGCGCACGATGATCTCCGACGACGTCGTCTGGCTGGCCAGCGCCACGGCGCGCTATGTCACCGTGACCGGCGACGCCGCGATCCTGGCCGAGCAATTGCCCTTCATCGAAGGACAGCAGCTCAACCCTGGCGAGCATGATGCCTTCTTCACGCCCGAGGCGTCGAAGAAGAAGGCTTCGCTCTACGAGCATTGCGCCCGCGCGCTCGACCTCGCCATCAAGCGGACGGCCAAGAACGGCCTGCCGCTAATCCTCGGTGGCGACTGGAACGACGGCATGAACCGCGTCGGCGAGGAGGGCAAGGGCGACAGCGTCTGGCTTGGTTGGTTCCTGCTGAAGACGCTGGGCGAGTTTGCGCCCCTGGCCAAGGCAGAGGGCGACTCCAAGCGCGCCAATGCCTGGGACAAGCATGCCAATGCCCTGAAGCGGGCGCTGGAGAATGCCGCCTGGGACGGCGAGTGGTATCGTCGCGGCAGTTTCGACGATGGCACGCCGCTCGGCTCACGCAATTCCGACGAATGCAAGATCGATTCGATCGCCCAGTCGTGGAGCGTGATCTCGGGCGAGGGAGATCCTGCCCGTTCGCGCACCGCCATGGCGCAGGCGACCAAGATGCTGGTCGATGACGAGATGCAGCTCATCAGGCTGTTCACGCCGCCGTTCTCCGAGACGGAGAAGGAACCCGGCTACATCAAGTCCTATCCGCCAGGCGTGCGCGAGAACGGTGGCCAGTACACCCATGCAGCGACGTGGTTTGTCATCGCGCTGGCGGAAATGGGGCAGGTCGACGAGGCCTACCGCTGCTTCTCCATGCTCAACCCGGTCAACCATGCGCTCGACGAGCATTCGGCGGAGACCTACCGGGTCGAACCCTATGTCGTGGCGGCCGATGTCTATGCCGACGCATCCAAGGCAGGGCGCGGTGGCTGGACCTGGTACACAGGTTCGGCCGGCTGGCTCTATCGTGCGGCGGTCGAGAGCATCCTCGGCATCAGCCGGCGCGGCGACCGACTTGTGGTTTCTCCGGCCATTCCGAAGCATTGGGAAGGTTACGCTGCGACCCTGCGCTTGGGTGGAGCTGTCTATAGGTTGCGGGTGGTGAGAGACAAAACCACTAAGGCTGCGAAGGCCGATGTCGATGGCGTGAAGGGCAAGGATGCGTCTTTTGCCATGCGCGATCGTGGCGAGATCGAGGTGGTGGTGCGCATTCCGGCCTGACCGGAATGCCCCTGCGTTAACTTGTCCGTCATCTTCGTCATCATTTCGCCGCAACGATGCCTTTTTTCGTTAGTTCTCAATTCCTTATCGGATCACACGAGATTACCGAGCGTAGCTATGTGTTGTTCGATTTTTTTGAACTCAGAGGTTATCTGCGCATTGTCTTGCGGACCCGAGGTCGCTATTTGTCGGCCATGGTGCAGTGCACAATAAAGGGACGAACGGGACTCAAGGGGTACCAAAGTGTCGTTGCTTGAGGTTTATTGGAGAGCCCTTCGCTATCTTGCCGCAGACGGCAAGAAGGTCGGGCTGATTTGCGCAGCCAACGTCGTGTTGGCCATCGTCACTATTGCCGAGCCGATTCTGTTCGGACGCATCATCGATGCCATTGCCGGAAAGACGGAAGTCGTTCCCACGATGGCGCTGTGGGCCAGCTTCGGCGCGTTCAACATTGTCGCTTTCGTTCTGGTGGCGCGTGGCGCCGACCGCCTGGCCCATGCGCGGCGCGGCGAAGTTCTCTGCCAGTCGTTCGAACGCGTCATCACCATGCCGCTGGCCTGGCACCAGCAGCGTGGCACGTCGCACTCGCTGCACACGCTGCTGCGCGCGGTAGAGGCGCTGTTCAGCCTGTGGCTCGAATTCATGCGCACCCACCTGTCGACCGCCGTGGCGCTGACGCTGCTCATCCCGACTGCCTTCGCGATGGACGTCCGCATGTCGCTGGTGCTGATCGGCCTCGGTGCGCTCTATCTGATGATCGGCCGGCTGGTGATGCGCAAGACCAAGGAAGGCCAGGCTTCGGTCGAGCGCCACTATCACAAGGTTTTCTCCCACGTCTCCGACTCGGTCAGCAACGTGGCGGTGCTGCAGAGCTACAACCGTATCGGCCAGGAGACGGAATCGCTGCGCGATTACGTCAAGGCACTGATCACCACGCAGAACCCGGTCCTCGATTGGTGGGCGCTGGCTTCCGCCATGCATCGGCTCGCCTCGACGATCTCGATGATGGTGGTGCTGCTCATCGGTGCCTATCTCGTCACCCAGGGCCAGTTGCGGATCGGCGATATCGTTGCCTTTACCGGCTTTGCCGCCTTGCTGATCAGCCGCCTCGACCAGGTTTCGAATTTCGCCAACCAGATATTCGACGCCCGTTCGAAGCTGGAGGAGTTCTATCGTCTCGAGGATACCGCCGCCGACCATCGCGAGCCCGAGGGCCTGCGTGAGCTGGAAAACGTTACCGGCCATGTCCGCTTCGAAAATGTCAGCTTCGAGTTTCCGAATTCGGGGCAGGGCGTGAGCGACGTTTCCTTCGAGGTCAGCGCCGGCCAGACCGTTGCCATCGTCGGCCCGACCGGCGCGGGCAAGACCACGCTTATCAACCTCCTGCAACGCGTTCATGCGCCGGAGCATGGCCGTATCCTGATCGACGGTATCGATACGCGCAGCGTGACCAAGAAGTCGCTGCGCCATTCGATCGCCACCGTGTTCCAGGATGCCGGCATGCTCAACCGCTCGATCGAGGCCAACATCCGCGTCGGCCGCGCCAGCGCCAGCTATGAGGAAGTGCACGCCGCAGCCAGCGCCGCGGCAGCGCAGGACTTCATCCTGTCGAAGAGCGAAGGCTATGACACCAATGTCGGCGAGCGCGGTGGGCAGTTGTCCGGCGGCGAGCGCCAACGCATCGCGATTGCCCGCGCCATCCTCAAGAGCGCGCCGATCCTGGTGCTGGACGAGGCGACCAGCGCGCTCGACGTCGAGACAGAGAACCGCGTCAAGGACGCGATCGACATGCTGCGCGATGGCCGCACGACGTTCATCATCGCCCACCGCCTGAGCACTGTTCGCGACGCCGACCTCGTCGTGTTCATGGATCACGGCCGTGTCGTCGAGATGGGCGGCTTTGGCGAGCTTTCGGCTCGCAACGGGCGCTTTGCCTCGCTGCTGCGCGCCGGTGGCCTGCTCAACGACGAAGAGGTCCGCCGTGTCACCCATGTCGAGGCAGCGGCCTGACGCTGTCCTCGAGGCGGCCTGAGGCCGATCTGGTTTTTGTCTGCGGGGCGCTTCGGCGCCCCGTTTGCGTTGGCGAGCCGCGACGTTGGAACTGATTGCGAAGAAGGCCGGCCACGGCTATTTAGCGTCCATGACACAGACGAGTTCGCAGGCTTGGCGTTTCAGCGACCTGGCCAACCCGACCCGCTTCATCACGCTGGTGGACAAGGTTGTCCCTTGGCTCGCCGGCGCTTCGGCGCTGGTGCTGGCTGCAGGTTTGTATCTCGGCTTTGCCGCGCCCGGTGATTTCCAGCAGGGCATCACCGTCCGCATCATGTACATCCACGTGCCCTTCGCCTGGCTCGCCATGATGTGCTACTCCGTGATGGCAATTGCGGCACTGGGAACGCTTGTCTGGCGCCACCCGCTCGCCGACGTGGCACTGAAGTCGGCAGCACCGGTTGGTGCCGTGTTCACCGCCCTGGCGCTGCTTACAGGCTCGATCTGGGGCAAGCCGATGTGGGGCACCTGGTGGGTGTGGGACGCACGACTGACCTCGGTCTTCGTGCTTTTCCTGATGTATCTCGGCATCATCGCGCTGACGCGCGCGCTCGACGACCCTGCACGTTCGGCGCGTGCCGCGGCGGTCATCACGCTGGTCGGCTTCGTCAATATCCCGATCATCAAGTTTTCGGTCGAATGGTGGAACACGCTGCACCAGCCGGCTTCGGTGTTCCGCCTCGATGGCCCGACGATCCATCCCAGCCTGCTCTGGCCCCTGCTTGTGATGGCGCTTGGCTTTACCCTTCTGTTCTTCACTCTGCATCTAATGGCGATGCGCACCGAGATATTGCGGCGCCGTGTGATGGCCATGCGCCAGATCGCTGCCCGGAAGGCCGAGCGCCAGCGGCACTGAGCGGCCAAACCCAGGAAGGAAGCCAACATGTGGCCCGATCGTCGAATTCTTGATCTCCTGGGCCTCGACCTTCCGATCTTGCAGGCGCCGATGGCCGGGCCTGTCGATTCCGAGATGGTGATTGCCGTTTCCGAAGTTGGCGGACTGGGCGGCTTGCCCTGTGCGCTGATGACCCCTGAGAAGACGCGCACCGAACTCGGCATCATCCGCCAGCGCACCTCGCGGCCGATCAGCGTCAATTTCTTCTGCCACAGGCAGCCCGAGGAAGACCTCGCCCGCGAATCCGCGTGGAAACGCCGCCTAGAACCATTTTACCTTGAACTCGGACTCGATCCTGCAGCACCCACACCACGCTCGGCGCGAGCGCCTTTCGATGCCGAGTTCTGCGAGATCGTCGAGGAGTTCCGCCCCGAGGTGGTAAGCTTCCATTTCGGCCTGCCCGACGCTGGCCTGCTCGACCGGGTCAAGGCGACCGGCGCCAAGGTGCTGTCGTCGGCGACGACAGCCGACGAAGCGGTGTGGCTGGAGCAGCACGGCTGCGATGCCATCATCGCGCAAGGGGCCGAGGCCGGTGGCCATCGCGGCATTTTCCTCACCGACGACGTCGCCAATCAGGCAGGCACCTTCGCGCTGGTGCCGCAGGTGGTCGACGCGGTCAAGGTGCCGGTCATCGCAGCCGGCGGCATCGCCGATGCACGCGGTATCGTTGCGGCCTTCGTGCTGGGAGCCTCGGCGGTGCAGATCGGCACCGCCTATCTGTTCTGCCCGGAAGCCAAGGTGGCGGCCCCTCACAAGGCAGTGCTGCGCACCGCCAAGGACGATCATACCGCTCTGACCAATGTCTTCACCGGCCGGCCGGCGCGCGGCATCGTCAACCGCATCATGCGCGAAGTCGGCCCGCTGTCCGACCTGGCGCCCGCTTTTCCACTTGCCGGCGGCGCACTGGCGCCGCTTCGGGCGAAGTCCGAGCCGCAGGGTTCGGGCGACTTCATGTCGTTGTGGTCAGGCCAGGCCGCACGCCTCGGCCGCGAAATGCCGGCGGCCGAGCTGACGCGAACCCTTGCCGAAGAGGCGCAGGCGCTGCTTTCGAGCTTCGCCAGATAAGCTGACGGCCTCGAACAGCTACTTCGGCGTCAGCGTCCGGCGTACCGCGTCGTGCCAGCCCTTCAGCTTGGCCGCGCGCACGGCCGGTTGCATCTCGGGCCTGAACTGCCGGTCGAGCGCCCAGGCCTTGGCGAAATCCTTGGCCTTTGGCCACACGCCCGCCCGCGAACCGGCAAGCCAGGCAGCGCCGAGAGCTGTTGTTTCGAGCACGGTCGGTCGGTCGACCGGCGCGTCGAGGATGTCGGCGAGGCGCTGCATCGTCCAGTCGGAGGCGACCATGCCGCCGTCGACGCGCAGCACCGTCTTGCCGTTCCTGGTCTTCCAGTCCTTCTTCATCGCGTCGAGCAGATCGCGGGTCTGGTAGGCGACGGACTCCAGCGCCGCCCGGGCGAATTCTTCAGGGCCGGTATTGCGGGTCAGCCCGTAAATGGCGCCGCGTGCCTCGGCATCCCAGTGCGGCGCGCCGAGGCCTACGAAGGCAGGCACGAGATAGACGCTCTGTGTATCGTCGGCCTGTGCCGCCATCTCGCCACTGTGCTCGGCCTTGCCGATCACCTTGATGCCGTCGCGCAGCCACTGCACCGCAGCGCCGGCGATGAAGATCGACCCTTCGAGTGCATAGGTCGTCTTGCCGTCAAGCCGGTAGGCGATGGTGGTGAGCAGCCGGTTCTTCGAGCGCACGATATCGCTGCCGGTATTGAGGATGGCAAAGCAGCCGGTGCCGTAGGTGGATTTCATCATGCCTGGCTCGAAACAGGCCTGGCCGATGGTTGCCGCCTGCTGGTCGCCGGCCACGCCCAGGATCGGAATCTCGGCGCCGAACAACGCTTTCTCCGTGACGCCGAAGTCTGCGGCGCAATCCTTGACCTCGGGCAGCATCGCGGCGGGGATGCGCAGGATGTCGAGCAGTTCGGCGTCCCATGCGTTCTTTTCTATATTGTAGACCAGCGTGCGCGAGGCGTTGGTAGCGTCTGTCGCGTGCACCTTGCCGCCGGTAAGCCGCCAGATCAGGAACGAGTCTATGGTGCCGGTCAGCAGTTCGCCGCGCTCTGCACGTTTGCGGGCTCCTTTGACCTTATCGAGCAGCCACGCGATCTTGGTGCCGGAGAAATAGGGGTCCAACAGCAGTCCGGTCTTTTTGGTGAAGCGCGGCTCCAGCCCTTGCTTCTTGAGCTTGGCGCACAGCGGCGCGGTGCGCCGGTCCTGCCAGACGATGGCGTTGTGGATCGGTTTGCCCGTGGCTTTGTCCCAGATGACCACGGTTTCGCGCTGGTTGGTGATGCCGATAGCGGCGATGTCGGCGGTGTCCTTGCCGGCCTTCTTCAATGCAGTCTTGCAGGTCGAAACCACGCTGTCCCAGATTTCTTCCGGATCATGTTCGACCCAGCCCGACGCTGGGAAATGCTGGGTGAATTCCTTCTGGCCGATGCCGACAACTCTCATTGCCTGATCGAACACGATCGCCCGGCTGGACGTGGTGCCCTGATCGATCGCCAGAACGAAACCGCTCATTTCCGTCTCCTGCAGTCACTTGCAAAAATAGGGGAGACGGCACTGTGCCGTCTCCCCAGGTCCTGCCAGGCGGAAATTCCGCCTGAACCCTTACTTGCTCCAGCTCTTCACCAGTTCGTCGTAATTGACGGTGATCGGCTTTTCCTTCTCGTTCTCGATCTTCAGCTGAGGCGCAAGATTGCCGGCCTTGACCGCTTCCGCGTTCCAGTAGGCGAGATCATGCTCTTCCGCCAGCTTCGGACCGATATCGCCCTGGATGCCGGCGCGTTCGAGGCGTTCCATCACCTTTTCCTGCTCGGCGCAAAGCGAGTCCATGGCTTCCTGGGCCGTCTTGGCACCCGACGAAGCATCGCCGATCGCCTGCCACCACAGCTGGGCCAGCTTCGGATAGTCGGGCACGTTGGTGCCGGTCGGCGACCACTGGACGCGGGCCGGCGAACGGTAGAACTCGACCAGGCCGCCGAGCTGCGGCGCACGATCGCTGAAGCTCTTGTGGTCGAGGGTCGACTGGCGGATGAAGGTCAGGCCGACATGGCTCTTCTTCACGTCCACGGTCTTCGACGTCACGAACTGCGCGTAGAGCCAGGCGGCCTTGGCGCGGTCGTCAGGCGTGGATTTCAGGATCGTCCACGAGCCGACGTCCTGGTAGCCGAGCTTCATGCCTTCCTTCCAGTAGACGCCGTGCGGCGAGGGCGCCATGCGCCACTTCGGCGTGCCGTCCTCGTTCATCACCGGCAGGCCTGGCTTCACCATGTCGGCGGTGAAGGCGGTGTACCAGAAGATCTGCTGGGCAACCGCGCCCTGAGCCGGAACCGGGCCGGATTCGGAGAAAGTCATGCCCTGCGCTTCCGGCGGAGCGTAGGCTTTGAGCCAGTCGAGATACTTGACGATCGAGTAGACCGAGGCCGGGCCGTTTGTGTCACCGCCGCGGGCTACGCACGAGCCGACCGGCTGTGACTTCTCGTTGACCTTGATGCCCCATTCGTCGACCGGCAGGCCGTTTGGCAGGCCCTTGTCGCCGTTGCCGGCCATCGACAGCCAGGCATCGGTGAAGCGCCAGCCGAGCGAGGGGTCCTTCTTGCCGTAGTCCATGTGGCCATAGACCTTCTGGCCGTTGATATCGCGGCCGGTGAAGAACTCGGCGATATCCTCGTAAGCTGACCAGTTGACCGGAACGCCGAGGTCGTAGCCGTATTTTGCCTTGAAATCGGCCTTGTTCTTCTCGTCGTTGAACCAGTCGTAGCGGAACCAGTACAGGTTCGCGAACTGCTGGTCGGGAAGCTGGTAGAGCTTGCCGTCCGGGGCGGTCGTGAACTTGCTGCCGATGAAGTCGGCGATGTCGAGGTTCGGATTGGTGACGTCCTTGCCTTCGTTGGCCATCCAGTCGGTCAGGCTGCGCGCCTGCAGATAGCGCCAGTGGGTGCCGATCAGGTCGGAATCGTTGACATAGGCGTCATAGATGTTTTCGCCCGACTGCATCTGCGTCTGCAGCTTTTCGATGACGTCGCCCTCGCCGATGAGGTCGTGCGTGATCTTGATGCCGGTGATGTCCGAGAACGCCTTGGCGAGCGTCTTCGATTCATATTCGTGCGTGGTGATGGTTTCCGAAACGACCTTGATGTCCATGCCGGCGAAAGGTTTCGCCGCATCGATGAACCACTGCATTTCGGCTTCCTGGCCGGCGCGGTCGAGCGCCGACATGTCCTTGATCTCGGTATCGAGGAAGGTTTTCGCTTCCTCCATGCCGGCAAAGGCATTGCCTGCGCCCAAAAGCAGGGCGATCACACTCGTTGATGCTAGAATATGGCGTCGCATTAATTTCCTCCCAAACAAGGTTGCATTGCCATTTGGCGCCGCCGCGGGCTTGCGGCGGCCCAACATTTCCCCCTCTAGACGAAGCGGAATACGCCGATGGCGTAGACCACTGCGAGAGCGAGAGCCCACCACAGGTTGGGCCCGATCAGGCCCAGCCATGCGAGATGAATGAAGGCGCTGCCGAGCAGCGAAACGAAAAGCCTGTCTCCTCGGGTCGTCTCGAACCTGAGGATCCCGACGCGCGGATTGCCGCCGGGCGAAAAATACTCCCACACGCCCATGCCAACCAGCATGAGGAAGATGGTGATGAAGAACGCCGCCGTCGGCAGCGTCCAGGCCATCCAGGAAAAGTCCATCACAAACGCTCCCTCAGACGCGGCCCAGGGCAAAGCCCTTGGCGATGTAGTTGCGGACAAACCAGATGACGAGCGCGCCCGGGATGATGGTCAAGACACCCGCCGCGGCAAGCACGCCCCAGTCCATGCCCGAGGCCGAGACCGTGCGCGTCATGATGGCGGCTATCGGCTTGGCGTCGGTGGTAGTCAGGGTGCGGGCGATCAACAGTTCGACCCAGGAGAACATGAAGGTGAAGAACGCCGCGACCCCGATGCCGCTTGCGATCAGCGGCACGAAGATCTTCACGAAAAAGCGCGGGAACGAGTAGCCGTCGATGTAGGCGGTCTCGTCGATCTCCTTGGGTACGCCCGACATGAAACCTTCGAGGATCCACACCGCCAGGGGCACGTTGAACAGGCAATGGGCGAGCGCGACGGCGACATGCGTGTCGATCAGGCCAAAGGCGGAATAGAGCTGGAAGAAGGGCAGGGCGAACACCGCCGGCGGGGCCATGCGGTTGGTCAGAAGCCAGAAGAACAGGTGCTTGTCGCCCAAGAAGCGATAGCGCGAGAAGGCATAGGCCGCAGGCAGGGCGACGGAGATCGAAATCACCGTGTTCATGACCACGTAGATGATCGAGTTGATGTAGCCCTTGTACCAGGACGGATCGGTGAAGATCACGCTGTAGTTGCGCAGCGTCGGGTTTTGCGGCCAGAGCGAGAAGGCGCCCAGGATTTCCTGGTTTGACTTGAAGCTCATGTTGATCAGCCAATAGATCGGCAGCATCAAGAAGATGATGTAGATCGTCGGCACCACCCACCAGAAGCGCGATTCCTCGCCGCGCCGCCGCATCCGCCGGGCGAGCGCCGCGTCCGCAGGTCCGCCATGGGCGGCGCGTTCCGCAGCCGGCGCATTGCGCATCATCTGGTCCTTGTCGACGTTCACGACGGCTTCCCTTGTCCCCGCCATCTCACTTCTCCACGTCGTAGTTGGTCATGACGGTGTAGAAGACCCATGACAGCAGCAGCACGATCAGGAAGTAGATGATCGACATCGCCGCCGCCGGGCCGAGGTCGAACTGGCCGACCGCCATCTTGACGAGGTCGATCGACAGGAAGGTCGTCGAATTGCCGGGCCCGCCGCCGGTGACGACGAAGGGTTCGGTGTAGATCATGAAACTGTCCATGAAGCGCAGCAGCACGGCGATCAGAAGCACGCGCTGCATTTTCGGCAGCTGGATGTAGCGGAACACCGCCCAGCGCGAGGCGCCGTCGATCTTGGCCGCCTGGTAGAAGGCGTCGGGGATCGACACCAGCCCGGCGTAGCAGAGCAGCACGACGAGGCTGGTCCAGTGCCAGACGTCCATGACGATGACCGTCACCCAGGCGTCGAACGGGTCGTTGACGTAGTTGTAGTCGAAGCCGAGCGCGTGCAGCGTGTAGCCGAGCAGGCCGATGTCGATGCGCCCGAAGACCTGCCAGATGGTGCCGACGACATTCCACGGAATGAGCAGCGGCAGCGCCATCAGCACCAGGCATACGGGCACGCCCCAGCCTTTCCTGGGCATGTTGAGCGCGATGAAGATGCCGAGCGGGATCTGGATCGACAGGATGATCGCCGAGAAGATCAGGTTGCGGCCCATCGCGGCCCAGAAGCGGTCGGAGTGCAGCATCTCCTCGAACCATTCGGCGCCGGCCCAGAAGAACTGGTTGCCGCCGAACGTATCCTGCACCGAATAGTTGACCACCGTCATCAGCGGGATGACCGCCGAGAACGCCACCAGCACGAGCACCGGCAGCACCATGAACCAGGCTTTGTTGTTCCAGGTCTTTTCCATGGTTACGCTCCCATCTCGACGCGCCAGGACTTGTCGTAGAGGTTGATGCCGGCGGGATCGAAGGTGACGTGCGGATCGGCTGGCACGTTGTCGTCTTCGCCCAGGATCGCCGCGATCTCGCGGCCTTCGAGGCTGGCGCGCACCACCTTGTGCCGGCCGATATCCTCGACCTTGCGCACGGTGACGGGCATGCCCTTGGCGCCCAGCCGTACGTATTCGGGGCGGATGCCGAGTTCGATGCCATTGCCTTCGGCCTTGGGCGCGCCGGGCAGGTCGATTACTTGCTCGCCGAGCCGGGCGCGCCTGCCATCAACTGCCACCGGCATGACGTTCATCCCGGGCGAGCCGATGAAATAGCCGACGAAGGTGTGCTTGGGGCGCTCGAACAGTTCGGCCGGTGTGCCGATCTGGACGATCTCGCCGTCATACATCACCACCACCTTTTCGGCGAAGGTCAGTGCTTCGGTCTGGTCGTGGGTGACGTAGATCATGGTGTAGCCAAAGCGGCGGTGAAGCTGCTTGAGCTGCGAACGCAGTACCCACTTCATGTGCGGGTCGATGACGGTCAGCGGCTCGTCGAACAGGATCGCGTTGACGTCCGAGCGTACCAGTCCGCGGCCGAGCGAGATTTTCTGCTTCTGGTCGGCGGTCAGCCCGCGCGCCTTGCGCTTGGCCCAGCTGGCGAGGTCGATCATCTCGAGCGTCTCGCGCACCTTTCGGTCGACATCGGCCTCGGCGACGCCACGGTTGCGCAGCGGGAAGGCGAGATTGTCGTAGACCGTCATGGTGTCGTAGATGACCGGGAACTGGAACACCTGGGCGATGTTGCGCTCCTGCGTCGACAGCCGGGTCACGTCCTTGCCGTCGAACAGAAGCTGCCCGTGCGAGGCGTGCAGCAGCCCCGAAATGATGTTGAGCAGCGTGGTCTTGCCACAGCCGGACGGGCCGAGCAGCGCATAGGCGCCGCCATCGTCGAAGCTGTGATGCACTTCCCTCAGCGCATAGTCCTTGTCGGATTTCGGGTTGGCGCCGTAGGCGTGGCGGATGTGGTTCAGGTCGATGCGTGCCATCTCGCCCTCCTATGCTGCCAGTTGCGATGGCGAGGCGGCCGAACGGCCGTTCGCGTCGAACACCATGACGTGGCGTGGATCGATGAAGACCTCGATCGCCTCGTCCGGCTCGAACTGGCGGATGCCATGGGCGAGCATCACCCATCGCGCATCTGCGTAGTTGAGATGAACGAAGCTTTCAGAGCCGGTAATCTCGGTCACCGTCACCTTGGCCTTCACGCCAACCGCATCTGCGGTGCGCTTTTCGAAAGAAAGATGGTGGGGTTGGAAGCCGATCGTATAGCTGGCGTCGGCAATGCCGGCGAGGTCTGCCGGCACCGGGAGGTCCACCCCACCATCAAGCTGGAAACTGCGACCGCTCTTCTTCAGCACGATCGTGTTGAGCGGCGGGTCGGCAAAGGTCCGCGCCGTGACCAGGTCGTTCGGCTTGCGGAACACCTCGATCGTCGGACCGAACTGCGTGATGTGGCCTTCCGACAGCGTCGCGACATTGCCGCCGAGCAAAAGTGCTTCATGCGGCTCGGTCGTGGCATAGACGAAGATCGCGCCGGTCTCGGCGAAGATCTTCGGAAGTTCGGCGCGCAGTTCCTCGCGCAGCTTGTAGTCGAGATTGGCCAGCGGCTCGTCGAGCAGCACCAGCCTGGCATTCTTGACGATGGCGCGGGCAAGTGCTGTGCGCTGCTGCTGGCCGCCGGAGAGACTGAGCGGGGTGCGGTCGAGATAGGGCGTCAGCTTGAGCAATTCGGCGGCGCGCTTGACCTCCTGGTCGATCCTGGCCTTGTCGGCGCCGGCAACGCGCAGCGGCGAGGCGATGTTCTCGTACACCGTCATCGCCGGATAATTGATGAACTGCTGGTAGACCATGGCGATGTTGCGCTTTTGCACCGGCACGCCGGTGACATCCACGCCATCGAACCAGACCGAGCCGGAGGTCGGCTTGTCGAGCCCGGCCATCAGCCGCATCAGGCTGGTCTTGCCGGACAGCGTCGGCCCCAGCAGCACGTTCAGGCTGCCGTGCTGCAGCTTGAGCGAGACGTCGCGGATATGATCCGCGCCGGCTACGGTCTTGGTTACATTGCGTAATTCCAGCATTTCCCCTCCTCCCAGAGGCAGATGTCAGGCGGTGGCGCCTATTCCGCCGCGGCGTTGTGCACGCCCGGGCGTATTCCATGCATGAATTCGTCAAGCGACGCGGCCTGCTCCTTGCCAAGCTTGAGACCGCGCTTGGTGCGTCGCCAAAGAACATCCTCTGCCGTCACCGCCCATTCGTTGTCGGCGAGGTAGCGAACTTCTGCCTCGTAAAGATCGGCACCGAAATTGCGCCCGAGGTCCGTCTCCGATCTGGCAAGGCCAAGCAACGCCTTGGCGCGCGTGCCGTAGAGACGGGTCAGGCGCCGTGCCAGACGCATGTCGAGAAACGGGTAGGCGGCCTTGAGCTTCACCACTTCCGTATCGAAGGCTGTCGCCTCGAACTCGCCACCGGGCAGGGCAGCCGTCGCGGTCCAGGATTTGCCCTTCTTGCCCAGGTGCTTTTCGATGATTTCCAGCATCGACTCGGCCAGGCGCCGGTAGGTGGTGATCTTGCCGCCGAAGATGTTGACGATCGGGGCCTGGCCGTCGCGACCATCGGACTTCAGCACGTAGTCGCGCGTCGCTTCCTGGGCCTTGCTGGCACCGTCGTCATAGAGCGGCCGCACGCCGGAATAGGTCCAGACGATATGCTCTGGCCTGACCGGTTCAGCGAAATATTCGCTCGCCGCGTTGCAGAGGTAGTCGATCTCGGCCTGGCTGATCTTTGCCTGGCGCGGGTCGCCGTCATAGTCCTGGTCGGTGGTGCCGATGAGAGTGAAGTCTTCCTCATAGGGAATGGCGAAGATGATCCGCCCGTCCTTGTTCTGGAAGAAATAGGCGCGCGGGTCGTCGAACTTCTTCGCAACCACGATGTGGCTGCCCTGGACCAGGCGCACATTGTGGACGTTGTTCTGCCCGACGGTCTCGGTCAGGACATGGTCGATCCACGGGCCGGCAGCGTTGACGATCAGCCGCGCCTTGACCTCTTCGATCTGACCGCTGCGGAGATCTTCGACGAGGATGTTCCAATGACCGTTGTCACGTCGCGCGCTCGTCACCTTGGTGCGGGTGCGGATGACGGCCCCGCGGTCAGCCGCGTCGCGGGCGTTGAGCACCACAAGACGGGCGTCGTTGACCCAGCCGTCCGAATATTCGAAGGCACGCAAGAACATCGGCTTGAGCGGCTTGCCGGCGGCGTCGCTGCGCATGTCGAGCGTGCGGGTTGCTGGCAGAAGCTTGCGGCCACCGATATGGTCGTAGAGAAACAGCCCGAGCCGGATCAGCCAGGCGGGACGCAGGCCCTTGGCGTAGGGCAGGACGAAGCGCATCGGCCAGATGATGTGCGGCGCGTTGCGCCACAGCACCTCGCGTTCCATCAGCGCTTCGCGAACCAGCCTGAACTCGTAGTGCTCGAGATAACGCAGGCCGCCATGGATCAGCTTGGTCGAATAGGAAGACGTGCCGCTGGCCAGATCGCTCATTTCGGCGAGGTAGACGGAGTAGCCGCGACCAGCTGCGTCGCGTGCGATCCCGCAGCCGTTGATGCCGCCGCCGATGACGAAGATGTCGTGTATCTCGGGCATGCTCACGCCTTCGTCGCCTTTTCGCACTGCAGCAATTTCAGGATATTCCGAAGCTCAATTTCGATTATTTCGAACTGGAAATGAATGTCAAACGAAATATATCGATGATCGAGTCGCTCGGCTTTACGCAACGTAGCATGGCTGACTTCACCGAATTTGCGACGATTTTTGCCTGAAATGCGTTGAATCTTCTGTTCTTGAACCCGCGAACCGGATTCGGTGTGGGGATTGCACGGCAATTGCCGGTTGCGATGTTCGTTTTCCACGATGCCGTACAAAAACGAAAGAGCCGCGGCCATCGCGATTTGCATCGCCGATCGCGGCCACGATGGAGTGATCGTTGCTGGTCAGCGTCCCGCAAGGGTGCGAGAATTGGGTGACCCGCGTCTATGCCAGGGCGGGGAAAACAGGCGGCGGAATGCGAGGGAGCAGAAACAGGCAACGTCAGGGGTGAAGCGATGTTTCGAACGCCGATTGGACTTGCATTGTGGGCCGCAACATTTGCCATGTCTTCGGCAGCTATTGCCGACGAGGCGCAGGTGGCACGAGGCGAATATCTCGTGACGATGGGCGGCTGCACCGACTGCCACACGCCGGGCTATCTCTTGGCAAACCCGATGGTTCGAAGTTTCTCGGCGGCTCGGATGTCGGTTTTGAGATTCCGGGTTTGGGTGTCTTCGTTGGCCGCAACATCACGCCAGACAAGGAGACGGGCATCGGCAGCTGGACGACCGAGCAGATCGTCACGGCGCTCCAGACCGGCCAAAGGCCGGACGGGCGGGAACTGGCTCCGATCATGCCGTGGCGTGCCCTGGCCCAACTCACCCCCGAAGATGTGGGCGCGATTGCCGCCTTTCTCCAGAGCGTGAAGCCGGTCAGCAATGCCGTGCCGGGGCCGTTCAAGCCGGGCGAAAAGGTATCGACCTTCACGTTCCGGATCTTGCCGCCGGGCGAGACCGCGGCAGCGGCGCCCAAGTGAGGCAGTCGTCCGTACGGCTGGGCTGAACCGAAAATCGCCGGAGGCTGCTGACACAGCCTCCGGCGATGCTGTTGTGGAGCTTCAGTGCGGGAAGAAAGCGAAGCGGATGATGAACAGCGCTGCCACCAGCCATGTTGCCATGTGCACCTCGCCGGGCCGTCCGGTCAGGAGCTTGAGTGCTGCGTAGCTGACGAAGCCGAAGGCCAGGCCGTTGGCGATCGAATAGGTGAGCGGCATCATCAGCGCGGTCAGCGCTGCAGGCGCTGCCTCGGTGATGTCGGCCCATTCGACCTCGACGAGTTCGCGCATCATCAGGCAGGCGACGTAGAGCAGGGCAGGGGCCGTCGCATAAGCCGGCACCGAGCTGGCCAGCGGCGAGAAGAAAAGCGCTGCAAGGAACAGCACGGCAATGACCAGTGCGGTAAGGCCGGTGCGGCCGCCGGCCTGCACGCCCGAGGCACTTTCGACATAGGCGGTGGTGCTGCTGGTGCCGAGCAGCGAGCCGGCAACGATTGCCGTGCTGTCGGCCAGAAGCGCACGGCCGAGGCGGTTCGGCTTGCCCGGCTCGATCAGCCCGGCGCGCTTGGCGACGCCGATCAACGTGCCGGTTGCATCGAACACCTCGACCAGGACGAACACCAGGATGACGTGCACCAGGCCTGCATGCAGCGCGCCAACGACGTCGAGCTGCAGGAAGGTCGGCAGGATCGATGGCGGCATCGAGACGATGCCGTTGAACTGGCTGACGCCGAGCGCCATCGAGGCGATGGTGATCACCAGGATGCCGATCAGGATCGCGCCGCGCACCTTGAGCGCGTCGAGTGCCGCGATGATGAAGAAGCCGGCGATGGCCAGCAGCGTTCCGGTCTGGCTGAGGTCGCCGAGCGTCACCAGGGTTGCCGGGCTGGCAACGACGATGCCCGAGCTTTTCAGCGCGATGATGCCGAGGAACAGGCCGATACCGGCGGCGATCGCGCTGCGCATCGATTGCGGGATGCCGGCGATCAGCCAGCTGCGCACGCCGCTGACGGTCAGCAACAGGAAGATGACGCCCGAAATGAAGACGGCACCCAGAGCCTGCTGCCAGGAAAAGCCCATGGCGCCGACCACGGTGAAGGCGAAGAAGGCGTTGAGGCCCATGCCCGGCGCCATGCCGATCGGCCATTTTGCCACCAGGCCCATGATCAGCGAGCCGAGTGCCGCGGCAAGACAGGTCGCCACGAACACGGCGTTGCGGTCCATGCCCGTCGAAGACAGGATCTCTGGGTTGACGAAGATGATGTAGGCCATCGTCAGGAAGGTCGTGACGCCGGCGATCACTTCGGTGCGAACCGTCGTCCCTTGTTCCTTCAGGTTGAAATACTTCTCGAGCACTCTTTGCTTCCTCCCATGCGGTGCGGGGAGCGGCCGTCCGTCACGCGCAAGGCGTCGATGGTCCATGATCCCGAGCGGATCGAAGAACCCCGTGGCCTTGCCGAGCGTTGCTGCTCCTCACGCCGTCGGCTTTGACGCTGTTCCAGCGTGTCCATCCCAGCCGACTGTGGCCCATAATCCAGCGCAAGACATGGCTGTCTGCGCAAACCGGGTTAACTTCTGCTCGTTGCATTGATGGCACAAGAGGCCACACAGCTAATTCTGTGAGAAGCAGTTTCGCGTTTTTGGGGAGGAATTGCCGGCCGACTTATACCCAGTGACTTGTCTTACGACGATACTTCGCAAGCCTTTCCGGTCTTGGGATCGAAAAGATGCAATGCTTCTTCATCGAACGCAAATCTGTGGTTTTCCCCTTCGCTGATCCGCGCGCGTGGCGCAAGGCACGCAATCAGCTTCTGCCCGCCGATCCGCGCTGTCGTGATCAATTCCGGACCGGTCAGTTCGACGACTTCGACCGTTGCCGGCAACGACAGCCCGGCGACGTTTTCGGTTGCGAGCCGTAGCGCCTCGGGGCGTATGCCAAGCGAAAGCCTGGCCCCATCGCCGATCGCAGCGTATCGCGCCGGCAGCGGGATCGCCACATCAGATCCTGCCACCTCGAGCGCGCCTCCGCGCACGGTGACGTCAAGGATGTTCATCGGCGGCGCGCCGACAAAGCCGGCGACATAGAGCGTGGCCGGGCGGTTGTAGATCTCTTCCGGGGTTCCCAGTTGCTCGATCCGGCCGTCCTTCATCACCGCGATCCGGGTGGCCAGCGTCATCGCTTCGATCTGGTCGTGCGTGACATAGACCACGGTCGTCCTCAGCATCTGGTGCAGGCGCTTGAGTTCGGTGCGCATCTCCAGCCGCAGCTTGGCATCGAGGTTGGAAAGCGGTTCGTCGAACAGGAACACCTGTGGTTTGCGCACCAGCGCCCGGCCGATGGCAACGCGCTGGCGCTGGCCGCCGGAGAGCTGGCTCGGCTTGCGGTCGAGCAGCGCTTCGATCTGCAGCAGCCGGGCCGCTTCCTGCACGGCCTTGTCGCGCTCTGCGACTGGCACCTTGCGCATCTCGAGCCCGAAGCCGATGTTCCGGCGGACGCTGAGATTGGGGTAGAGGGCGTAGGACTGGAACACCATGGCGATGTCGCGGTCCTTGGGGTGGACGCCGAGGATCGAGCGGTCGCCGATCCTGATGTCGCCGCTTGTCGCCTCGGCCAGCCCGGCGATGATGTTGAGCAGGGTGGACTTTCCACAACCCGACGAGCCGAGCAGCACCAGGAACTCGCCGCTTTGCAGGGCGATATCGATACCCTTCAGTGTTTCGATGGCCCCGTAGCTCTTGCGGATGTTCTGGATTTCAAGCGCACTCATGCAATATCGTCCCTGAAATCCGGCAAGGTGCCGTAGCTGCGGGGCAAGGTGGAGATTGCGCGCGATGCCACCTGCGTTCCCGCGGCGAGGCAGGCTTCGAGTGGCTGGCCCCTGGCAAGGGCTGCCAGAAAAGCCGAATTGAACACGTCGCCGGCGCCGATCGTGTCGACGACCTTCACCTGCGGGGCGATTGCCGATGCCAGCTCGCCATCGGCATCGATGGCGATGGCGCCATCCGGCCCGCACTTGACCACGACGATGGCGCCCTTGCGCATGCTGGACCAGATCGCCTGTGCCGCCTCGGCGGGATCGTCGCGACCGGCCAGCGTCGTCGTTTCGACCTCGTTCAAGAGCGCGCAATCGCAACGTGAAAGCCAGGCGCGGGTCGTTGCGCAGTTCGCCGCGGTCCAGCCGTCCGGCGGCCAGCCCGTATCGAGAACGACCGAGATGTCGTGGCCATGCGCCCAGTCGAAGAAGGCCTCGTATTCGCGGGCGAGGTCAGTGGTCAGGAACGAGCCGCAAAGCAGAGCATAGCCGCCGGCGAGCCGTTTGCCGTCGAGTACCGAAAGCGTGTCGGCAAGGCTGAAGCGGGGCAGGTGGCCGTGCGTGGTGAAGAACGTGCGTTCGCCGTCGGGGTGGGTGATGCCGACCGACAGCGTCGTGCGCTCGGAAGAAATGGCCCACTTCGCCGCGCGGCGGCCAAAGGCTGTGCGCAGCCACAGGCCGAACTGGTCGTTGCCGACATTGGCGGCGATCTCGAAATCGACGCCGAGCGCCTCCCAGGCAAGGGCAGAGTTGCCCGCCTGGCCGCCGACGCGCAACTCGTCGTGGTCGACGATGATCTCAGTACCGGCCTTGGGCCAGGGGGCCGTCGGTCCGAGAATGAGGTCGACATTGACGTTGCCGATCACCGCTAGAGGCCGCATTCATTCGCTCCGGGTAATCTTGGTCGAGCGCACCGGCGTGCCGGCATTGTCGACGCGGGCATCGGCGAAGGCGATCATCAGGCGCTGTGCCGTCGGCAGCATCGCAAAGATGGCGGCCATGCCGGTGGCCCGCTTGAACCGAAGCGTGACGGCGCCGGCAACGGGTGCCACGCCGGACGAATCGAAGATGACGACCGGTGCTCCTGTCTCGATGGCCGACAACGCCATTGCCGTGACGAGAGAGGCTGTCGGGTCGTCGCCGCGAAACAGCACGACGCCGATGTCGGGGCCGAGCATTTCCATCGGTCCATGACGAAGCTGCCCGCCTTCGAGCGAGAAGCACGGACGCCGCGACAGTTCAGTCAGACCGAGGGCGAGGGCTTCGGCAACGCCTTGCAGGCGACGCCCCGAGGTGACGACGGTCGCGACGTTCTCCAGCGCCGCGAGTGCCGGACGGATGTCGACGACTTCGGGCGCCTGGAGCGCGACGAGCGCCCCGCTCGGGTGTTCGCCAAGTGCGGCCAGGATGGCGAGATGCAAGGCCAGGGTGACAGTCAGGCTTCGCGTCGCGGCAAAGGCGAGCTCGGTGCCGCCGATGCCGACCAGCGACGGCGCGGTGCGAGCCAGGAATGAGCCGGCCTCCAGAGTCAGCCCGAATGTCTCGGAATTTCCGCCGGTCTCGGCGAACCAGCGCAAGACCTCGGCGCTTTCGCCGGATTGCGAGGTCATCAGCACCGTGCGGTCGTCGAGCGCCAGCGGCTGGCCGAGCTGTTCCGATAATGGCAGTGCGATGGCATCGATACCGAGCGCGCGATAGAGCGGCTCGACCGCCCGTCCGACAGCATGCGAACCGCCCATGCCGAGCAACAGCAACTGCCCCGTGCTGGCCAGCGAGGCGGCAACCCTGGCGGCCATTTCCGCGGATTCTGCGAACGATGCCAGTGCATCGCCGTACTGGCGCGCCATTTCGCGGTCGATCGCCACGAGCCCGGCGGGCCTGGTCTCTTGTTGCGTCATGGTCATCCTTTCACGCCGCCGCTGGTCAGCCCCGAAATCAGGGCGCGCTGCATGACGAGGCCGATCAGCACCGGGGGAAGTGCGGCGAGAACGCCCGCGGTGGCGATCAGTCCGTAGTCGGAGACGCGACCGCCGGCGAGATCGGCGATGGCCACCGTCAGCGTCTTGGCGCGCAGGTCCGACGTGAACAACAGTGCATAGAAGAATTCGTCCCACGCAAGCAGCAGCGCAAACAGCGCTGACGTCGCCACCACCGGCGCTGCCAGCGGCAGGGTGATGATGCGTAGTGTCTGGAACAGGCTGGCGCCGTCGATCATCGCCGCGGACTCGATTTCCCTCGGGATGGAATCGAAGCCCGACTTCATCAGCCACGTCGTGAACGGCGCAAGGATGGTCAGGTAGACGAGTGCCAGGCCGAAGATGTTGTTGAGCAGGCCGAGCCAGGCAAGGCCCATGTACAGCGGAACGGCCAGCGCCACCGGTGGCAGCATGTAAGTGGCGATCACCATTGAAAGCGACCAGCCCACCGTCGGTGTACGCGATACCGCCCAGCCGGCGGGGATGGCCAGCGCGATCGCAGCGACTGTTGCCATGCCGGCGATCCTCAAGCTGTTGTAGAGCGAGGCGACAAAGGCAGCCCCCGCACTGTTTTCGACCGTCGACAGCAGCATCCGGTAGCGCGAGAAGTCGACCTCCTGTGGCCACCAGCGCAAAGGCTTGGCCGACAGATCGGCCGCAGGCGAGATGCTCATGATGAACAGCCACAGCACGGGTGCCAGGATCACCACCGCCAGCAGAAGTGCTGACGCGTAGATGAAGACGGTGAAAAGGAGGCCCTTGCGTTCCATCAGGCGGTGCTCCCCGCGACTTTCCTGACCAAAGCGGCATAGGCAACGGCCAGGACCGTGACCAGCAAGGTGACGATCAGCGCCAGCGATGCTCCGGAGCCGGCGCGCTGGAACGAGAATGCCTCCTGGTAGACAAGGATCGACAGCGTCCGCGTCGAGTTGGCAGGCCCGCCGCGGGTCATCACCCAGATGATGTCGAAGACCTTGAACGCTTCGATGGTGCGCAGCACCAGCGCCACCATCAGCGGTCCGGCCAGATAGGGCAAGATGACGAAGCGGAAGCGGTTGATTGGTCCGGCGCCATCGACGAGCGATGCCGCGGTGATGTCGCGCGGTACGGCCTGCAGGGCAGCCAGTGCGATGAGTGCGACGAGCGGGAAATTCTTCCAGCAGTCGGCAACGATCAGGGCTGCAAGTGCTGTATTGGGTTCGCCGAGCCAGGAACGGTAGGCATCAAGCAGGCCGATCTGCGTCAGTGCGGCGTTCAAGGCGCCATATTCGGGATTGTAGATCAGCCGCCACAGCGTGGCGTTGACCACGGTCGGCAGCGCCCAGGGCAGGATCATCAGGGCGCGCAAAAGCGCGCGGCCACGAAACTGCTGGTTCAGCAAGAGGGCGGCAAGAACGCCCAGTACCATTTCCGCTGCGACGGAGATGACCGCGAACCACGTCGTGGTTACCAGCGTACGCTGGAAATTCGAGCCTGACAGCATCTTTGCGTAGTTGTCGAAGCCGACGAAATTGCCCTGGGTGCCGACGAGCTTGGCATCGGTGAACGACAGGCGGACGGTGTCGACGAGGGGCCAGCCGATGACTGATATCATGACCACGAGCAAGGGCAGCATCAGCAGCCATGCGCGGGTCGTCATCCATGAGCCCGACATGAGGCGACTCTTTCACCGGAACCGAAAGGGCCGGGCGGCCGAAGCCGCCCGGAGAGTTGGGGCAGTAAACCTAGAGGCCGCTGTTTTCGGCGGCACCCTTCAAGGCGTCTTCCGGCTTGGCCTGGCCGAGCAGGGATTCCTGGATTGCCTGCTGCAGCGCCGTCGACAATTCCTGGTATTTCGGCGTCGTCGGGCGCGGATACATCGCGGCCAGGCCGATCTTGGCTGCGGCGATCAGCTCTTCCTGTCCCTTGGTGACGGCCGGATCCTCGTAGGACGAAGCCCAGATCGGTAGGCTCAGCTTGGCATACTGGTTCTGCGTCGCCTGCGAGGTCATGAAGGTAATGAACTTCCATGCCTCGTCGGGGTTCTTGCTGGCAGAGGTGATGCCGAGCCCCATCGAACCGTTGACGGCCGAAACCTCGCTCTTGCCGGCGACGCCGGGGGCGGGAACGACACCGACCTTGCCCGCGACCTTGCTGTCCTTGGGGTCGTTGGCCATGTTGTACATGTAGGTCCAGTTGAGTGCGAAGGCCGCTTCGCCGTTCTGGAAGACCTTGCGCACGTCCTCTTCGAGGAATTCCTTGGAGTTCGGGTTGGTCAAGCCGGAGGTGTAGCTGGTCACCATGTAGTTCAGGGCGTCGAGACCGCCGCCGCTCTGGAACGCCGGCTTGCCGTCCTTGAGGAACTCGCCGCCATAGGCACTGACCAGCGTGGTGTAGTCGCAGATCGCGGCTTCGGCCTGCGACCAGCTCCACGAGATCGGTGTTGCCAGAAGGCCCTTGTCCTTGATGATCTTGGCCTGATCGGCCAGTTCGTCCCAGGTCTTGGGCGGGTTCTTGATGCCGGCCTTCTCAAGGATTTCCTTGTTGTAGAACAAATACTTGGTGTCGAGAATCCAGGGCATGCCGTAGGACTTGCCGTCATAGTTGACGGTGGTCCAGGCGCCGGGCAGGACGCCCTTCTTCATGTCGTCGGTGATGCGCGAGGAGACGTCGACCAGCACGTTGTTGCTGGCATATTCGGCCGGCCAGATGACGTCGAACAGCACCACGTCGTAGCCGCCGCCCGAACCTTGGGCGAGCACGGTCTTGTCGTGCAGGCCTTCGTAGGGCACGAATTCGAGATTGACCTTGATTTCGGGATTGGCCTTGGTGAAGGCCTCGGTCATGGCCCGCACGTCCGCCTCGCTGTAGGCGGCCTGCGCCATGAACAGCGCATTGATCGACGTTTCGGCGAAAGCCTGGGGCACGAAAGCTGCGCCAATGAGAGTGGCACCCAGCAGCGCCCTGCTAAACGATTTCAACATTGCATCCTCCATTATCTGACGTTGGCAAATCCTGTGATGCCGGCGCCACGCGCCGCCATCTCGCTTCGGAAAGGCGTCGCACGAAGGTCCCGGCGTTCTTTCCCAGGCGGTGTCACAGTCGAAAAACACGACGGCTCCAGCCGTCTTCATTCCCCGGAACTCTCACGGTTCCTTATTAAGTCAACTGACTTGACTTATTACTTCTGCAATTATCTATTGGAGTCAAGAGGGGAAACAGTGGTGAACGATATCAGGCCGATCCGAGCCACCAGCGGCACCAATCAGGAAGGCGCGAGCGCGCACAACCGCCGCGTCATGATCGACGCGTTGCGGCTCAATGGAGCTCTGTCACGTGCCGACCTGGCTCGGGCGACGCAACTCACTAAGCAGGCCGTGTCCAACATCATCGACGAGCTCGAGCGCGACGGCTTCGTGGTGCCTCTGGAGGCGGTGAGAAAGGGCAGGGGGCAGCCGTCGACGCCTTACAGGCTGGTGCCGGAAGGCGCATTCGCCATCGGCCTCCAGATCGACCGCCACCTGACCCGCGCGGTTGCGGTCGACCTCGTCGGCACCGTCCTGGTCCGTTCAGAGGCGAACCTGCCACCCGACGATCCCGCGGGCGGTGTCAGGGTCATTCTCGGCCTGATCGAAGGCATCCGGACGGAGCTTTCGCGCATCTCGGCACAGTCGGAAAAGCGCCTGGTCGGCCTCGGCGTCGCCATGCCGGGTCCGTTCGGGCTGGCAGAGTTCGGCGACAACAAATGGATGATGCCGGCCTGGCAGAAATTTCCGCTACTCGAGACGCTTGCCGCCGGCACGGGGCTGGAAGTCGGCCTGCAGAACGACGCCGCCGCCTGCGCCACGGCCGAGCGCCTAGTGGGGGCGGCACATGGTGTCGACCACGCCGTCTGCCTCTATGTCGGCTATGGTATCGGCGCCGGCCTCATCCTCAATGGCGAACTCTACCGCGGCGGCAATGGCAATGCCGGCGAGATCGGCATGGCACTGTTGTCGCCGCGTGGCGCCGACGGCACGGTGCTTGAACACCGGGCGTCGCTCGCCTCGCTTTATCAGCATCTGGATCTCGACCCCTCCGATGCCGGCATTTACGAACATGTCGACGCCCTGGCCATGGCCGGGGACCCGGAGCTGCTGGCCTGGGTCGATGCCGCCGCCCAGGACCTGCGCTGGAGCGTGCAACTCATCGAAACGCTTTTCGATCCGCAGACGGTCATCTTGACCAGTGGCGCGCCCGAGGCGCTGGCCCGCCTCATCTTGCAGGCAATGCATCCACTGCTGCAGTCGATCGCCGCCCGGCCAGATCGAACCTTGCCGCGCCTGCAACTAGGCATCACCGACCCGTGGTCGATCGCGCTCGGGGCCGCTTCGGAGCCGATCAGCCGGGCGTTCGATCCGCGCTTTTCGGCGATCCTGAAGAACCGGGTCGGCGCAGGGTAGATCATCGGGAGCACACTTCCGCCCTGCCAATCAAAAAATGCCCAAGGCGTGGACCGCCTTGGGCATCTTGCCCTAAAGCTCCACGCCTAGCGGCGGCTGTCAATCCATCTCGTCAGGCGCGTTTACCGGCTCGCGCCTGCCGAGCATGATCTCGCGCTTGCCGACATGGTTGGGCGCACCGACGATGCCTTCCTTTTCCATGCGCTCGACCAGCGAGGCGGCGCGGTTGTAGCCGATGCCGAGCCGGCGCTGGATGTAGGAGGTCGAGCACTTCTTGTCGCGCAGCACCACCTTGACCGCCTCGTCGTAGATGTTGTCGCCGTCCTCGGCAGCGACCGATCCCTTGTCGAAGACGGGGCTGTCGTCGGCTTCCGGCACCTCGTCTTCCTCGTCCGCGGTAACCGTCTCAAGATACTCGGGCCGTCCCTGCGACTTGAGATGGGCTACGACCTGCTCGACCTCGGCGTCGGAGACGAACGGGCCGTGGACACGGGCAATGCGGCCGCCGCCGGCCATATGCAACATGTCGCCCTGGCCGAGCAGCTGTTCGGCGCCCTGTTCGCCAAGGATGGTGCGGCTGTCGATCTTCGACGTCACCTGGAAGGAGATGCGCGTCGGGAAGTTGGCCTTGATGGTGCCGGTGATGACGTCGACTGACGGACGCTGGGTCGCCATGATCAGGTGGATGCCGGCGGCGCGCGCCATCTGGGCGAGGCGCTGGATGGCGCCCTCGATCTCCTTGCCGGCGACCATCATCAGGTCGGCCATCTCGTCGACGATGACGACGATGTAGGGCATCGGCGCGAGGTCGATCTCCTGCTCCTCGAACAGCGGCGCGCCGGTGCCCTTCTCGAAGCCGGTCTGCACCTGCATCACGACAGTCTCGCCCTTGTCGCGGGCGATCGCCGCGCGCTGGTTGTAGCCGTCGATGTTGCGCACGCTGAGCCGCGCCATCTTGCGATAGCGGTCCTCCATCTCGCGCACCGCCCATTTCAATGCGGTGACCGCTTTCTTGGGGTCGGTGACGACGGGGGTCAGGAGGTGCGGGATACCGTCATAGACCGATAGCTCCAGCATCTTGGGGTCGACCATGATAAGGCGGCATTCCTCCGGCTTCAGCCGGTAGAGCAGCGACAGGATCATGGTGTTGATGGCGACCGACTTGCCCGAGCCGGTGGTGCCGGCGACGAGCAGGTGGGGCATCTTGGCGAGTTCGGCGATCACAGGCTCGCCGCCTATCGTCTTGCCCAGGCAGAGCGCCAGCTTGCAGCTGGTATTGCGGAAGTCGCCGGACTCGATCAACTCGCGGAAATAGACGGTCTCGCGCGTCTCGTTGGGCAGCTCGATGCCGATGACGTTGCGGCCGGGCACGACGGCGACGCGCGCCGAGATCGCCGACATGGAGCGGGCGATGTCGTCGGCGAGGCCGATGACACGGGAGGATTTGACGCCCGGCGCCGGCTCGAATTCGTAGAGGGTGACGACCGGCCCCGGGCGGACATGGATGATCTCGCCGCGCACGCCGAAATCCTCGAGGACGCTTTCCAGAAGGTCGGCATTCTGCTCCAGCCGCTCCTGCGACATGTAGAAGCCCTGGCCCTCTGGCGGCTGCTGCAACAGCTCCTCGGAGGGAAGCTCGTAAGCCTCGCCGGCGCCGGAATGAATGAGGGCAGTGATTGGAGGCAGGGGCGAGGCCGGTCGCGCCACTGGAACCGGCATGGTGATTTCCACGCTTTTGGCCGCCGGCGCCGGAACCGCATCGTTTGCTGCGACGAGTGGTGCGATGGCTGGTTCCTGCGGCACCGGCTTGGCCGTTGGAGTCTCGTTGGCCTGGGCCTCGGTTGCTACGGCGGCCTTCTCGCTTGCGGCAGTCGGGGCGGCCGCTGTCTGCGCCTTTGACGGGCGCTCGATGACGCGGAACAGCGAGGTGACGTCGACCGAGGGCGCCGGGCGGACGTCTACGCGCCTGACGGCAATTGGAGCTGGTGCAACCGGGGTCGCCACGGCCGGCGCCACGCGAGCAGGGGCAGGCTGCGAAGGCACGGCGCCCTTCGTGCTCTCGACCACGTAGGGCGCCATGAACTCGAAGAAGGCATGGTCGGAAAGATACGACCAGCGGGTCTCCTTACGGTTGGCTGTCTCGTTCGGCGCGTCGGTATGCCGGGAAACTGCTTGCTGGGCAGCAGCGCTCCCCGTAGCGGCCGCAGCCGGAGCCGCCGATTGCAGAACCTGCGCTTTTTCCACGACACGCTGCAGCGGACCGGGCGCCATGGCCGGCGACGGCTGTGTCTTGTTGCCGGACGTTGGCTGCGCGGTGATCCGATTGTTCACCTGTGACTGGCTGGCTGAATATGCCTGGGAGACCATGGGTGCAGCGGCTTCGATTGCCGCCTGCTGCGCCGAGCTTTTGTCCTCCGTCGTGCCTTCGACATCGCTCTCGCTATCTCGTGGCGAACGTTTCGCCGCCTCGTAGTCGGGCGTACGGGTGAAGCGCACGTTAGGTGCCAGGAAGAAATAATCTTGCCAGGCGGGGCCTTCCATTCCGCTGAGTTTTGGAGAGGCATTGCCGGCCGGGGTGTTGCCCCTGGGCTTCATGTAGGACTGCTCGTTGCCATAGAGATTGACGACGCGACCGGAATAGCCGGCGGCGTCCCCCGGCTGCTCGGAGCTGTCGGGCGAGGTTGGGTTCGAAGGATTGGTTCGAGGATAACGCGTGTATGCCATACTCAAGACTCGCCGATGAAACGTACCCCCGAGCAATAGGAAGCGAGTGGTTAACAGTTCCTTCCCGCCGGGCTCTGCTTTTGCCGCAGCGGGGTCCGTGTGGCGGATAGGAGACGCTCTCTTCGCCGCCCGATTGCGAGGCAGGATGCAGCGTGGCTCGAGGATGGCGCCATTCCCTGCGAGATGGAATCTGTTCGGGGCTATTTTCACTCCAGGAAGGTGGGGTGTATGAATGAGGTGTGACAGCGAGAGACATGCCAAGAGCAAGGTCATTGCCGGCCATCGTCCTGATGGCTTGCGCGGCAATTCTGTCGTGGCTGGACGGAATTGGTTTTGCTGCCGACTTTCCGGCAATCGCGCTTGAGTCGACCTCGAATGTCGATCTAGACAAGGCCTTGCGGGCGAGCCTGAACGCGCCGGAACTGGAGCGGTCGAAGGCAGGCACTGATCAGCAGGGCTCCTGGAAGCGGCTTGTCGAGGCCGAGCGCCACCGTCTGGAAGAACTGATGCGTGGCCGAGGCTATCGTGACGCACGCGTCGACGTCTCTGGCTATTCGGACGGTGACGCGCCGCAAAAGGTCATGTTCAAGCCGCACCCCGGCCCGCTCTACCGTGTCGGTATGATCGAGGTCGATGGTGTCGGCGGCCTTTCGCAGGCGGTCCGCGACGACCTTTCACGGCAGTTGGCCACCGCCACCGGCGAGCCGGCCAGCGGCGAGGTCCTGGCAACCCTGGAGGATGAGATACTTTGGCGCGTTCGCAGCGCTTCGTATCCTTTCGTCCACATTGCCGATCGCCAAATGCAGTCGATGCCGGGCAGGCACCTGGCGATGGTTCGCATGACAGTCGATCCCGGCGCGGTGGCCACATTCGGTACCGTCACCTACAGCGGGCTCGTTGTCCTCAAGGAAGAGGATTTGATCCGCCTGCAGCCATTCAAGCCCGGCGATGCCTATGATCCGCTGGTGCTGGATCGTTTTCGCGAGGCGCTGATCGCTCATCCCTCGATCAGGACCGCAAGGGTACTGAGCGCCGACGGCGTTGATGGCAACGGCCAAGTGCAGCTCAAGGCCGAGATCGGCGAGGAACAGTTGCGAGTTGGCGACGCTGCTGGCGGCTATCCCAACGGTGTCCTTGCCGTGGCATCCGCCATCGCGGTGCTGGCCTTTCGCCAGATATCGGTCGCGAGCTTGCGGCCCGGTCGCACGCATTGGCCCTGGTGGCTCGAGGCTGCGGCCATGGTGCTGCTCGCAGCGGCCTTCTTTTTCGGCGCGCAGCGACTGGTGTTGCTGGCGGTGCCGGGATGATGCGTTTCTTCAGGTATCCTTGAAGCCGATCATCCATTTCGCTGCCCTTCGCAGGTGACCGTCCGCAGCCGTAATCGGCAGCTTCTCCAGAAAATACTCCGCATGCGGGTGGGGGGTGGCGCCAAAGCGCTGCTTGTAGTGTGCAAGAGAGGTGGAAGCGCCGGTCTCGCCGAAATGATAATATCGGCATCCGCTGCGACAGGCTTCTTCGATCGACAGTTTCTGGATCAGGTCGTTGGCGCCGGACGTGCCGAGCGCCTGTCGGTCTATGGCGCCGCGGGCGTCGTTGACGTTACCGTATTGAAGCACGAATGCGGCAGCTGCCGGCTTACCCTCCACCCACGCGATCCAGACGTGGCATGCCTCGCCGAAATGCCTGGCAATCGAGCTGAACTTGATCATCGGGTCGCGTCGGCCGCCGCGTAGGTTTGCGAGTAGCCGTGGCTCGTGCTGCTTGTCGGCCCATCGGTTGAAGGACGAGCGAAGCAACTGATGGAACACCGGCACCAGCCTTCCGGTGGTATCGCGTTCGACGACGATGCTGGTGCGTTCGGCCTTGCGGACGCGTGTACGTGTCGTCTTCTTGAAGCGCCTCGACCATACCTCCTCGAATCCGCCACTCAGGTCGAGTACGTGGGCAAGGCCCGGTACGACGGTGACAGACGGGGGCGCCGCGGCCGACCACAGATGGGCGTGGCGCGGGTTGGGCCGCACTGCAATCCTGAGATAGGGCAGGCTGGCCAGATCTTCGAAAATGGCGCGCAGGTGCTCTACCCGGGGGGGAGCCGAAGAGATGACCCCGCCGCGGCCCCAGGCATAGGGCATCGACTCTGCCACCGACAGCCGTTCCGGCAGTCCCCTTCGACTGACCATCGGCAGGATGTATTGGTGGCCGCCGTCGAAGCGATAGGCGCGGCTCGCATCCTTGTGCTTGCCGAGTGCGCAAAGACTGTCGAGCCAGGCCGGCGATTGATAGGGAAGGGCTTCGTGATCGAGCAGCATCAGGCGCCGCCAGACTTCGCGCGGCGCAGGGCTTTGCACGACGAACCCGCGCGATTGCGCGACTGCCGCGGCTAGCGGGTTCTCGGTCATCGTGAAATCAATCGGGTCCGTGAACCCCTCCCGTTTTGGCGGCCAATGTCACAGGTTCTGCAAAATTGCACTATCGCACGGGTGAAAGTTACTTTCACAGTTTCGTGTTTATCAAGAAGCGTCGATAATCTGAGTTGATAGAGATTTTCTATCAGTAACTTATTATTTGATCGCCACGATATGGATTATAGTCTGTAAATTCAGCGTGTAAGTAAATCATTCGATCTATTGTAAGAGCGCAGAGATAGTTCGGATGCTCAAAATGACGTGATCGTTTTCGGTTTCGGTGACCTTGGCATGTGCGCCGGAACGCCGGTGTCATTTACCGCGGGAGGCGAAATTGCTTGACGAACCGTACCCCGGTCGGTCCTAGTTAACAGATCGTAAGCGTCGAACTGCCTGTCACCGTTGGCAAATGCGCGCGATCCATCTTGCGGAACCACGCAGGTAACCGCAGTCTGGTATGTTCTACGGCGGGCCAATGTAATCGGACCTATTGGGTTGTTGCATGGGTATGGGATCTTGGGGTGCGGCGCTGGTAGGGCTGGCGTGCGTCGGGTGGTTCACGCAGGCGGGTGCTTTCGCTCAAGAGCTCGAGCCGCCGCTCATCAAGGGGCAATGGGAACAGATCTTCACCGAGGAGTTCAACCGGCCAAGGCTCGACCGCAGCAAATGGACCCGCTGCTACTGGTGGGACAAGGGCGGCTGCACCAACCTCGCCAACAAGGAACTGCAGTGGTACATGCCCGACAACGTCAGTGTTGCCGACGGCCACCTGCGCCTGACGGCACGGCCTGAGAAGGTCGCCGGCCATGAGGGCCGAACCTTCAACTACACTTCCGGCATGGTGACGACGGGACGAGATTATCTCGAGCGGGCGCGGCCCGACCGTTTTGCCACGAAATACGGCTACTTCGAAATCCGGGCCAAGGTACCGCGCGGCAAGGGCCTGTGGCCGGCCATCTGGCTGCTGCCGTCGACGCAGGAACCGCGTCCGGAGATCGACATTCTCGAAGTGCTCGGCCACGCGACCAGCACTTATGAGATGCACCTGCACTATCTCGATAAGCAGAAGAACTGGAAGAGCGCTGGCAAGAATGCCAGGACGGTCGACCTTGCCGACAACTGGCACGTCTATGGCCTGGAGTGGCGGAAGGACGCCGTCATCTGGTATCTCGATGGCAAGGAGATGTGGCGCTACACCAATCCGGAGGGCATTTCTCAGGAGCCGATGTACTTGCTCATCAATCTGGCGGTGGGCGGGAATTGGCCAGGCTCGCCCGATGCCAGGACGGAGTTCCCGGCCGATTTCCTGATCGACTATGTCCGTGTCTGGCGGCGGGTGGGTGAATGACCGCCCACCCGCCCAGCCTGCGGCATCCTGGACAGGCACAGATGCCGGTCAGCGGCAGGCGCGGACGGGGCTGGAAATCGCTTGTGCCGTCGGGATTGATGGCGTCGTCGCTGCTGCGCAACGGCTACGCGCTCATAGCCAACAGCGGGTTGAGCGCCGTGCTGGGCTTGGCATTCTGGTTTTTGGCGGCCCGCTATTGCTCGCAGGAGGCGATTGGTCTCGGTGGTGCGATCACGGCGACCATCGTCAACCTCTCCAACGCCGCCCAGCTCAATTTCGGCAACCTGCTCGTCCGCTTCGTTCCGACGATAGGGGGGCGTGCCGGAAGGCTGATCCTGTTTGCCTATGCGACATCGGTGGTTGCCTCGGTGATCGTGGCGACAGGCTTCCTTTTGGTCGTCGGCGCCTTCATGCCGAAGCTTGGCGTGCTGACAGACAGCGCCGGCGTCATTGCATGGTTCGTGGTGACGGTCGCCATATGGTCGGTCTTTGCGCTGCAGGACAGCGCGCTGTCAGGCCTGCGGCAGTCGATATGGGTTCCCGTCTCCAAGACGATCTATCAGGTCGTCAAGATCACGATGCTGGTGCCGCTCGCGCTCGTCGGCCTGGGTTGGGAGGCGATAGCGCTGTCCTGGACGGTACCGGTCGTGGTCTTTGTCCTGGCCGTCAATCTGCTGATCTTCAGGCGTCTTTTGCCAAAGGCCGAACCAGGGGATCTGCACCTGCTCGACCGCCGCGCCATGGCCCGCTTCTTCGGCTGGGACTATATCGGGTCGGTGTCGATGATGGTGGCCTGGACTGCTACACCCCTGATCGTGCTCAACTTTGTCGGTGCTGCCGAGAGCGCCAGCTTCTTCGTCGCGTGGACGATCTTCACCTCCCTCTATTACGTCGGCAGTTCGATGGGGCTTTCGCTGCTCGCCGAAGGGGCCAGCGACAGCGGCCGGCTGCGCTCGCTCGCCGCGGATGCCGCCGTCATGTCGGTGCTGCCGCTACTCGGCCTCGTGGTATTGATGCTGGTATTCGCGCACCCGGTCATGTCGGTGTTCGGCGCTGCCTATGCCGCCGAAGGTGCGTCCATTCTGCGTGTCTTCACGATCACCAGCGTCATCTCCGCCGTACTGTCGATCTACCTCTCGATCGCCCGCACCAAGGGGTGGATGCGGTCGGTGGCTGCCGTCGAGGTTTCGTTGATGGTGCTGGCGCTGGGCGCCGGTGCCGTCCTCGTCCCCCTCCAGGGGCCGATCGGTATGGCCCATGCGTGGCTGCTGGCTATGCTGGCGGTCACATGCGGGGTTGGCGTGCTCGCCCTTGTCACCAATCGCCGCCACAGCGTGCACGACTGGGGCATGGCAGTGGCGGCATCGCTGAAGAGGCTGTCGTCGCAATTCCTGCCCTTCGGGCGCCCCCCTGAACCGGCGCTTCCCGTCGAAGCGGACCTTCGTCCAATACTGGCGTTCACCGCCAGGCCTGATGCGTCGAACTGGCGGGCTCTCGCTGCAGAGCCAGGGCCTGAAGGGACGAGCGTCATCTACCTCGGCGATCACGCGGCCGATGGGGCGGTCGTGCACGAGACAGAGACCAAGGCCATACTTCGCAGCGGACACGATCCCATTGCAGCTGCCTATCTCGAGCGGATGATCGACAATCTCGACCTGCTGCAGGCTGACCCGCGGTTTGAAGGGCTCTCGAAGGTGCTGCCCTCCCGGTTGGCGGTCAGGCGGACAGAGGGCGGTGTCGACTGCATCGAGACAGTGGTTGAAGGGGAGGATGGGCGCGCCTTGCTGCGAAATCCGGCACAACTGCAATCCGGGCTGGTGGCTGCTGGCCGCGCCGCAACGCTCGTGCATGGTTGGACGGCGTCGCAACGCAGCATTGACGAGGTCTGGTTCCGGGAATGGGTTGAGCGCCCCGCAGCACAGTTGCTGCATCTGCCGGGCTCGATGATGTCGTCCGCCAGGCGAAAGCAGGCGCTCGACATATTCGTGGCGGAGCAACGCAGGTACTGGTTGGGCCGAGACGAGCGTCTCGGCTGGTGCCACGGCGACCTGCAATTGCGCAACCTCCGCTTTGCCAGGGCTGGCGGCGATATCGTCTCCCTCGCGAGCATCCTGGAGTGGGGCAATGCCCGATCCAATGCTCCGGACGGCTTCGATGCGTGTGGGCTGGCAATCGCCATGCGCATGACCGCTTCGGCGGAGCCACTCGGCGCTGTCGTCTCAGATCTCCTGTGGGTCCCGGAATGGCATGCGGATGAACGGACCTGGCTTGCCGCCGGCCCTGGCGACGCCCCCCATTGGAGCGACGACGCCGGTGCGACCCGGGCAATGGTCTCTCTGGTGTGGCTCCACCAGGTCAGCGAGCGGATGCGGCACCCCGATCCGGAGGGCATCGGCCGGCTCTGGATGGCTTCCAATGTCGATCGCGTGCTGCGTATCGTATCCTCCAATGGAGGCTCGATATGAATGTGATCGTCACCGAGTCTCGTCTCGCGCTTGCCAGGCCGGCAATCGGCCAGCCGCTTGCCGCAAGGGACGACCGGACTTTGGGCCGCTCGGCCGTTCTATCCCTAGGTTGCCTCGGGCTGGCGTTCGCGCTTTGGGTGGTCAGCCTGTATCTCACCGACCCCGCAGGTGTGGACGACTATGGCCTGTTTTCGGTTATGCCCCCCACCATCTGGGCGGCATACGCTGCGGTTGGCGTCGGCTTCGCGCTCAGCCTGAGGCGTGGCGTATGCGAGACCCGCATTCCGCTGCTGCACATCGCCATGCTGGTCTTGCTGCTGCATGGCACGCCCGCGATCGTCTACGATACCTTGCGTTATGCCTGGGCCTGGAAGCATGTCGGGGTTGTCGACTACGTGCAGCGGCATGGCCAGATCGACCCGACGGCCCCCTTCCTGGCAGCCTACAGCAACTGGCCTGGGCTGTTCGTCGTCAGCGCCGCAATCGCCAACCTGTTCGACATCAAGCCGATCCAGCTCGCCAACATAGCGCGGTTTTCGCCGCCGGTGCTCAATCTCCTCTACATCCTCGTGCTGCCGCTCATCTATCGCCGCTTCACGGCCGACCCCAGACTTGTCTGGGGTGCTGTCTGGCTCTTCGCTGTCGGAAACTGGATCGGCCAGGACTATTACTCGCCGCAGGGCGTCGCCTTCCTTTTCTATTTGATGCTCATCGCGCTTTGCGTCGGACCGCTTCGCATCGAGCATAGCTGGGGCGATCCCGAAGGTCGTGGTCTCGGCGGGATCGCCGGTCGCTATTTCGCTCTGGTTTCGCGCGGCCAGCCCTTGATGACGCTTGGGGTCGCGCCGCATGTGCGAGTGCTGGCCTCGGTGCTGGCCATGGTGCTGATTGCCGCTATCGTGGCGACCCACCCTCTGACGCCGATGGTGGTCATGGTGGCGCTAGGCGGCCTGTGGTTCCTCGGACAGCTCAGTTTGGGCTATCTGGTTTTTGCCGTTCTGGTCGAGGCCGCCTGGCTGCTGTTTTACGCGGACGGCTACATGGCGACGGTCTTGCCGGAACTGGTCCAGCGCTTCGGCGATACATCGACCGAGATTGGCGAACGCCTGGTCGACACCTCCATCGTAAGCCCTGGACAGGTGGTGGTGTCATGGGCGTCGCGCGCGCTGACGGGCATCATCGCGCTGGCCGCGATGTTTGGCGGATTGCGGCGGCTCGTGGCGGGCTTCCGCGACGGGCCGGCGGTTGTGCTGACGCTTGCCCCTGCTTTCCTGTTGGTCGCGACGTCTTATGGCGGCGAGATAGCCTTCCGCGTCTACCTGTTTGCCCTGCCGTTCCTCGCATTTTTCGCTGCGGCCTTGTTTTTCCCTTGGTCGGGTACGCAGAGGGATGCGATCGCGCGCTATGCCCTGGGAACGCTGGGCGCAGTTCTGTCGGTGGCCTTCGTCCTCGCCAACAACGGCAAGGACAGGCAGTACAGCTTCACCCAGGCCGAGGTTGAGGCATCGCAATGGCTTTATGCCAATGCGCCGGCCGGTTCTATCTTGGTCGAGGGCGCGCCCAACTACCCCCAGCAGTTCATGAATTACGAGAATTTCATCTATGTGCCGATCTCGACCGAGAGCAAGCAGTCCATCGCCGCGATACTCGCCGACCCCGCGGCGGAGCTGTCGGGTTGGCTGCGCGGCCGGCCGCCGGGCACGGCTTTCGTCATCATCACCCGAAGCCAGAAGGCCTACATCGACGACCTCGGGGTCATGCCGAAAGGCTCGCTTGACGCCATCGAAACAGCATTGCGGGCCTCGGCGCGGTTCCGGTTGGTGAGGGCGACAGCAGACGCCAGTGTCTTCGTTCCGGATGATGCAGGCATAAGGATGGGCGAATGGGTCAAGTAGGACCGTGCCGCCTTTGGTGCCGTACCTTGGAAAGCCAGCCTGCGCGGACAGGCGCGGCTGACACTGCAGGTCGAAATTGTTCTTGCCGGGAAAGTGCAATGATTGTTTCATATTAGCGTTGCTGCATTTGCTTGAATGCAGCCATCGCGCTGTCGGGAGCTTGGGCCCATGCGTATCGGCTGGTTGTGTCTTGCCAGCGTCATGATGTCGGGAATCGCGGCTGAATCCAGCCCCGACGCGCAGGCTCCGTCGTCGCCCGCAGCCGCGCCGCCGGTCCTGCGAAGCCAGCAGTCAACGCCGACCGACGGCTTCATCAAGGCCGTTGCTTCCTCCTACATGGCGCTCGGCGACCTCTATCGTGATGGCAAGACGACGGTCGGGGGTGCCGAGGCGGCGCTCGCTTACTATCGCGGCCTGGCCAACCCGGGCCGGCCCGACGCCATCTACGCGATCATTTCACCATCCGACCTGATGGAAACCTCCGAGGATGCTCCGGCCGATCCCTTCGCAGCGACCGAACTCTACCTTCAGGCTGCGGCGATGGGCAGCGCCGAGGCGCTGATGCGGCTTGGCGATCTCTACCGTGAGGGCAGGGTGGTGGCCGCCGACCCGAAACGGGCCTACCTCTTCTATGATCAGGCTGCCAAGGCCGGAAGCGACGATGCCAAGCTACGGGTTGGCGAGATGCTGGCGCGCGGGCAGGGCGTGGCCCGCGATACCGGCAAGGGATTGGCCATCATCGCCGCGCTCGCCGACAGCGGCAACGCCGAGGCGCTGGTGCTGCTGGGCGATCTATATAGACCGGGCGGCCTGGGCATGGTGGCCATGGATCCGGCCAAGGCGTTCGACTTCTACCGAAAGGCCGTTGCGCTTGGCTACGATGCCGCCAAGCTTCGGATTGGCGAAATGACGGCCATTGGCCAGGGCGTCGCCAAGGACGTCAATGCCGGGCTCGGGATGATCGAGGAAGTGGTTGCCCGCACCCGCAATCCTGCCGGGCTCGTGCTTCTGGGTTCGCTCTACAGCCGAACCGACGGCGGTGTCATCTCGATCGATTTTGCAAAGGCGTTCGGCTATTTCCGCCGCGCCGCCGACAGCGGCGACGAGACCGGGATCCTGCGGACCGGCGAGATGCTGGCCCGCGGACGTGGCACTGGCCAGTCCTACCAGGCGGGGCGCGCAATGCTGGCCGGCCTTGCCGATCACGGCGATACCTTCGCGCTGATCGCGCTTGGCGATCTGCTCAGCGACCCGACTGTGGCGCCTGTCGACCTCCCTGCAGCTGTAGCCTCCTACGACAAGGCGGCTTCGCTCGGCCATTCTGATGCACTGGTCAGGCTTGGCGATCTCTACAGCCGCAACGGCTCGGTGGCGTCGGAGCTGCCCAGGGCGTTCTCCTACTACGTCAGGGCTTCTCAGGCTGGAAATATCGTCGGCAAGCTACGGGTCGGTGAGATGACCCTGCTCGGGCGCGGCACGAACCGCGACGTCGACGCGGGGCTGGCTCAGATGAATGCGCTCGCAGACGACGGAGACCCCGAAGCGCTGAACCTGCTCGGGGCGCTTTACCAGCGTGGCATAGGGGGGCTTCTGCAGGCCGACCCGGCCCGGGCATACGGCTATTTCAGCAAGTCGGCTGATGCCGGCAACGTGATCGGCAGCGTGCGCGCCGGCGAGATGATGGTACGCGGCCAGGGCACAACCAAGAACGTTGTCGATGGCCTGGCGCTGGTGCGGGCGGCGGCAGATGCCGGCAGCAGCGAAGCGCTGATGTCGTTGGGAACACTAATGGCGGACGGGTCGACAGGCGCGTTCGATGCGCCGGAGGCCGTGCGTGCCTATGAGAAGGCGGCAGTTCTCGGTCGACCCGATGCGCTGGTGCGCATCGGCGACATCTATCGGGTGGGCGGACCTATCCCTGTCGATCCGGGCAAGGCATTCGAGTTCTACCGCAGGGCCGGGCTGGCCGGAGATGAGACCGGCCGACTGCGGCAGGGCGAGATGACCGCGCGCGGCGAAGGTACATCCCAGGACATCGCGGCGGGTCTCGACCTTGTCAGGCAGGTCGGCGCCGCCGGTGACCCCTACGCCTATGTCGTTCTCGGCGACCTTCATCTTTCGGGGGCCATTGGGTCCATCGATGGTCAGGCCGCGGTGGCGGCCTACGAGAGTGCCGCGCGGCAGGGGCGGGCGGATGCCTTGCTCCGGCTCGGCGACCTCTATCGCGACGGCAGGGGCGTGCCGGCGGACGGCAAAAAGGCGGCGGAGTACTATCTGAAGGCGGTCGACGCAGAAGACCCGACGGCAACGGCGCCGGGTGAAAGCGTCCGTTACTGAACAGCACGGGTGTGGCTGGGGAGTTGGCTTTGTCGCGTATAAGTCATGTCGCGTTATCGGCTGTTGTCGCGATCCTCCTGGCGGGTACGGCATCGTCGGCACAAATCGCACCGGAGACGGGCGGATCTGCAGGCTCGGGCGATGCCGCGACGCCCGGCCGCATAGTCAATGCCGACGCGCTGTTGCGCCTTGGCGATCTCTACAGTGATTCAGCATACACCAATCGCGATCTATCAAAGGCATTCGACTACTATCGTCAGGCTGCCGAAGCCGGCAGCACCCCCGCCAGGCTTCGCGTCGGGGAAATGCGTGTGCTTGGCGAAGGCACTGAAAGCGATGTCGAGGCAGGCCTTGCCGCCATCGAAGAGGTCGCTTCCGCTGGTGATGGCGCTGCCCTTGCCTTGCTGGGTGATCTTTACAGCCGTCCCGGCATCCACGGACTCTCAGTCGATCTGAAGCGCGCCTACGGCTATTTCCGCCGCGCCGCGGCGGCTGGGAACGAAACAGGCATTCTGCGCAGCGGCGAAATGCTGGCGCGCGGCCAGGGCCCTGAAAAGGACAGCACGGCCGGCCGCGCGCTGGTGCGTTCGCTTGCCGATCGCGGCAATTTGCACGCGCTCGTTTCGCTGGGCGACATCATGAGCGACAGCAATGTCGGCCCGCTCGACATCCAGGAGGCGGAGACGGCCTACACCAAGGCGGTTGCCCTTGGCCATCTCGATGCGTCGCTGCGGCTCGGCGACCTCTATGGCAGTGGCCGCGCCGGCAAACCGGACTTTGCCAAGGCGTTTGAATTTTACGACAAGGCGGCGAGGGCCGGACAGCAACTCGGCAAGCTGCGTGTCGCCGAGCTGACGTTCCGCGGGCTGGGCACGAGACGGGACGTCGAGGGAGGATTGTCCTCGATAAAGGCCATCGCCGGTACCGGCGATGCCGAGGCACTGTCATTGCTTGGCGACATCTATAGCGTTCTGACACCGGGACTGCCGGCAACCGACTTCCCCGCAGCACTCGGCTACTACAAGCAGGCGGCCGACGCCGGCAACATCCACGCCGCCCTGCGGGTGGGCGAACTGACGGCGCACGGACTTGGTACGGCGCGCGACGTCGAGGGCGGGCGCAGCATCGTTCGGCGGATCGCCGATGCAGGCAATCCGGTGGCGCTGATAAGCCTGGGCGATCTGCTGCGGGAGCCGCAATCGGGCGATGTCGACGGCGAAGGCGCCGTTGCAGCCTACAAGCGCGCGGCCGATCTCGACGACGCGGACGCACTGGTGCGGCTCGGTGACTTCTACAGCGATGGCATGACTGAGGCGGTCGATCTGCCGAAGGCGCTCGATTATTACCGCCAGGCTGCGGCGCGCGGCAACGTTGTCGGCGCGGTTCGGGCTGGCGCCATGACGGCGCGAGGGCAGGGCACCACGCAGGACGTAGCGGCAGGTCGCGCCATGGTAAGGAAGGCAACGGAAAGCGGCGAGGGCGAGGCGCATGTCGTCATGGGCGATTTGTTGACCCGAGGCGATGCCGGTCCGCCCGATATTTCGGCGGCGATGCGGGCATATGCCGAAGCTGCGTCGCTCGGCTGGACGCAGGGCCTGATACGGCTCGGCGATCTCTACCGCGAAGGCAAACTGCTGCAGAGCAATGGTCGGCGTGCCGCGGGATATTACCGCCAAGCGGCCGAGGCTGGCGACGCCTACGGTCTGCTCATTCTCGGCTCTGCAGTGTCGGAAAGCCTGCTGCGCAACGCCGGCAAACCGGCCGACGGCGTTGCGGCGCTGCGCCAGGCCGAGGCGATGGGCCTGAACGATGCGGTCGTCCCGCTGGCCGACGCTATGCTCTACGGCATGGGCACGAAACGCGACGCCAAGGCTGCGGTGGCTATTCTTGAGCGAGCAGCCGCCAGCGGCAACATCGCGGCTGCGCGCCACCTGATCAGCTATTATCGTGACGGCCGTCGTTACGGACGGACGACCTTCATCAAGGCCGATCCGAAGCGCGCCCGGCAGTTGTTCGCCGGGCTGTCGCCTTGGCTGTCGCGCGGTGACCGGCTTGTCGAGGAAATGTTGTTCTCCGCTGACGCTTCAGGGCGGGGGGACTACCAGCAGATCGCAGCGCGCATGCATGAGCTCTCGGCGGAGTCGCGCCAATCGCTCATCCGCATGATGCGCACCACCCATCCCAATGCCTACATCTACCTGGCCCAGCACCAGCTCAAGCAGGCCGGTTTCTACAATGGTCCGGTAAACGGCGTGCTCAGTGGAACCACGACGCGCGCGGTCAACCGGTTTTGCGTGTCGAAATCGATGCGGGGCGCCTGCCGCTACGGACCGATGAGCAGCCAGGCCGGAGATATTCTGTCCTACGCTTTCTAAGCCGGTGGTTCAGTCGAACCTGTCGCCGAATATCCGGCTCCAGTGTTCGCCCACCAACCCGTTGAAGAAGCCGTTGCCGGCCTGGAACTGCCGGACGAGTTCCGGATCGCGGGCGTGCACCACGGTCGAATTGACGTTGATGAAGATTATTTGTCGACCGAGCATCGCTTCCAGCAATGCAGGCTGGGTTCGTCCCCTGACGGCTGCGAGGCCCGCTGTTGCCGCATGAGCAATCAGGCAATCGATCACTGCTCCGGCCTGGCCGGGCAGGGCCAAGACCTGGAGGACGTGGCCTATTTCGCCAGCCTGCCCAAAATACATGAAGGCGCCGATGACGGCACCGGTTCGGGTCGACACGGTGCATCGGATAGCCGCACCGAAGTCCTTCTTGGCCGAGGCGTCCGCCATGATGCGCGAGAGCAAGGCATCGTTCCATTCCGGATGGACCGCGAACCTTGACGTGAATTTGCCGAGCAGCCTTGAAAATCCGTCCTGGTCGATGTCGGAGACCGTGTAGCGACCGAGTGTCGCCGCGGCGTCGCGGGCACCGAACCAGCGCGAGAACTCGCCGCTGCGACGGAGCCGCAGGCCGGCGTCCGCGGCACGGGCAATTGGTGCGGCAAAACGGGCGATCGGTACGCGGGCTTTGGCCCCCGCGACGGTGAAGCTCGCGGGTTTGATGACCTTGATCCAGTCGAGGCTGTATTGCGGCAGGATCGCGCCGCGCAGCGTCGTCCACATGTTGGCGGTGACATCGCTTGCCGTCTCGCTGAAGGAAATGTCCTGCGGCCCGGCAAGGAATGCCTTGAGAAGCCTGGCCCCGGAAAGGTCGTTGCGCTGGTCCTCGTCGACCATCAGCGACCCGCAGATCGAGGCGTTCAGCTTGGTTTCCGCAAAGCGCATGGGCAGCGACGTAACGCCGACGAAGCCTGAAACGCGACCGTTGTCGGCGACGTGGACAAGCGACGGCGATCCGCCGTTGCCGTCGGTGGCATCGAGATAGAGGCGCTGGAGGTAGCCGGCCAGCGACGCAGGCGCCGGTGTGCGTCGTTTGCGCAGCACGCGCTGGAACATGTCGGCGACGACTGGGAGGTCGTCGGCCTGCAATGGACGAATTTCAGGCATCGGGCGAAGCCTCGGTCATTTTGCGACAGCAATGGCTTAGGATGGAAATATCTAGGAAGCGTTTCGAAATTCGAATTCGGTTCACGCTGGGGCGAGCTTCCGGGCGATTGCGACGCGCGGCAACCGTGCTGCGTCGGTGGCAAACTCCACCGGCGCGTAGGCGCGCCCCCTGGCAACCAGGGCCGCAACCTGGCGGTCCTGGCCTTCGCCGAATTCGAACGCCAGCCATCCCCCCGGCTTGAGGAATGCTGCCGCATCGCGGATCAGCCGCTGGTGGATCGACAGGCCATAGGGGCCGCCATCGAAGGCTTCGCGCGGCTCGGACGCGAGCAATTCGCTGCGTTCGCCCTCCAGTCGGGCAGACGAAATGTAGGGCGGATTGCAGACGACGAGATCCACGGTTGCGGCGAGGTCCAGCCCGTCAAACGCACCGAACAGGTCGCCTTGTGCAACGGTCACGCGATCGGCCAGCCCGAGACGCTCGACATTACGGCGGGCTACTGCCACGGTTGCGTCCGTCAGATCGGCGCTCCAGACCTCGGCGCTTGGTACCTTGGTGGCGACCGCCAGGCCCAAATTGCCTGAGCCGCAACACATGTCGATCACGCGCGCGCCTGCCGCGCGTCCGCCCAGGATAGCGATCGCGGCATTGCCCAATATCTCGGTCTCCTCGCGCGGCACGAGTACGCCGGGTCCAAGCTCCAGTTCGATCCCCATGAAGCGGTGGAGGCGAATATTGTCGCCGTCGCCCTTAACGATATGCATTGTTGCCCTCGCCAAGTCTTTCGCGGCGTCCATCACAACCTGCTGCGGCCAAGATCGTCAACTGATCAATGCATTCGCCGGCAAGGATGACCATCAACATGACTTGTTCATACAATTGCTTACATGGTGAGGCTTCGTTCCTAGGATGTCGAGCGCCCGGAAGGCCAAGACTGTCGCCATTGTGATGTGTCTTGGGAACCGAAGTGTGCTTTCCTATCATTGATTAACCTGCGCTATAACAAGTGCGTTCGTCGCGCTAGCGGATCAGGGTTTGGCGTATGTGTGGGTTTGTTGGGTACCTTGGCGATGTCGAGCCAGCTGCAGCTGAAAAGTTGCTGCGCCGGATGACCGACAGCATCGCGCATCGGGGACCTGACGAGCAGGGCGTGTATGTTTCACCCGGGGCCGGGCTTGGCCACGCGCGCCTGTCGGTCGTCGGACTTGGCGACGGGCAGCAGCCGATGGCCAGCGCCTCGGGCGATCTCCACATCGCCTTCAACGGCGAGATATTCAACTATGTCGAGTTGCGCGACGAACTGAAGGCGCGAGGGCGCCGGTTCCGAACCGGAAGCGACACCGAGGTGATCCTGCATCTCTATGAGGAGATGGGCCCCGATTGCGTCGATGTGATGAACGGCGACTTCGCCTTCGCCATCTGGGACGCGCCGCGCCAGCGCATGTTTTTTGCCCGTGACAGGATGGGCGTGCGGCCGCTCTTCTACACCGAAGTGCGCGGCACCTTGTATTTCGCCTCCGAAGTAAAGGCGTTGCTGCAGGTTCCCGGCTTTGCGGCCGAGCTCGACGAGATTGCGCTCGACCAGATATTCACGCTCTGGGCGCCGATCGCCCCGCGTACGGCGTTCAAGAACGTCTACGAGCTCGAGCCCGGGCACATCATGATCGCCGACAAGGGCGGGCTTGCCACGCGTCCGTACTGGCGGCTCGATTTCCCCGACGCCGAAGCGAGCCGCGAACCGCGTGACGAAGTCCGCGCGGCGGAGGAACTCAGGGCGCTGCTGACCGATGCGACGCGCATACGCATGCGCGCCGACGTGACGGTCGGCTCCTACCTCTCGGGCGGCCTGGATTCCTCGATCGTCTCGGCGCTCGCCGCACCGATGGCGGCAGGAGGGCTGCGCACCTTTTCGGTGACGTTCGACAGTGCCGAGCATGACGAAAGCGAGTTCCAGGAGGAGATGGCCCTTGCCATCGGTTCGCATCATAGCGCGGTGAATGTCGGGCCGGGCGACATCGCGTCGGTGTTCCCCAAGGTGATCGATGCCACTGAAAGGCCGGTCATCCGCACGGCGCCGGCGCCGCTCTACCAGCTGTCCGGCCTTGTCCGCGCCAGGGGCATCAAGGTCGTGCTGACGGGCGAAGGGGCCGACGAGGTCTTCGCCGGCTACGATATCTTCAAGGAGACGCTTGTACGGCGGTTCTGCGACCGGCAGCCTGGTTCGACAGGCAGGCCGCATCTCTTCCGCAAGCTCTATCCCTATCTGCCAGGGCTGCAGAAACAGTCGGCAGCCTATCTCGCGGCGTTCTTCGGCGCCGGCAAGGACAGCCTGGACGACACGCTCTATTCGCATCGTCCCCGGATGCGCAACACCGCGGCGGCAAAGCTGTTCTTCTCGGCCGACCTGCGCGCCAGGCTTGCTTCATACGATGCCGCTGCCGAACTTGCCGCGTCCCTGCCGGAGCGGTTCTCCCGCTGGCACCCGCTGCATCAGGCGCAATATCTCGAAAGCCGCTACCTGCTGCCGGGCTACATCCTGTCGAGCCAGGGCGACCGCATGGCGATGGCGCATGGCATCGAGGGGCGCTTCCCGTTCCTCGATCATCGCCTGGTGGAGTTTGCCAGCCGGCTGCCGCCTTCGATGAAGCTCAAGGGGCTGGTCGAAAAGCACATCCTGCGCGAGGCGACCAAGGACCTCCTGCCGGCGTCGATCGGCCGGCGGGTCAAGCAGCCTTATCGCGCCCCGGATTCGCAGTCTTTCGTCGGCGCAGGCGAACAGGAGTGGATGCGCGAGGCGATGAGCCCGGAAGCGATCGCGGATTCGGGATTCTTTGACGTTTCGACGGTACGGAAGCTGACGGAAAAGTGCCGGCATCAGGCGGTGACCGGTTTCCGGGACAATGCCGCCTTCATCGGCATCCTGTCGACGCAGTTGTGGAACCGGTCATTTGCCGGGAAGAGGGCGGGCGCCACCGAGGCTGCCTGAGGATGGACCAGAGGAAGAGAGCATGACGCAGCAGATCAAGGACACAGTCAAAACCTTCATCATCGAAAATTTCCTGTTCGGGGACACTTCCTATGCTTTGGACGATGATGTCTCGCTGATCGAAAGCGGCGTGGTCGACTCCACCGGCGTGCTTGAACTGGTGACCTTCATCGAGGACCAGTTCGGGCTCGAGATGGCGGATTCCGACATCGTTCCCGCCAATCTCGACTCGCTGGTGCGTATCGCGACCTTCATCGAGACCAAGACGGCAGAGGTGCAGCCCGCGGAGCAGGCAGCAGGCGCCGCCTGAGGGCGTCGGGAGAGGGCAATGCGACTGGAGCAATTCTTGCGCGACAGCGCGCGCTTGCGGGGCGACAAGATTGCTCTGATTTCGCGCGACGCGCGCCTGTCCTATGCCGAACTCGACAACCTGTCTGATCGGCTTGCCGCAGCGCTTGGCGATCGCGGCATCGGACGCGGCGACCGCGTGCTGGTCTTCATGGACAATTGCTGGGAAGCCGCGGTGTCGGTCTTCGCCATTGCCAAGGCGGGAGCGGTCTTCAGCCCGATCAACCCGTCGACCAAGGCTGACAAGCTCGACTTCATCATCGGCAACTGCCGCGCGCGTGCCGTGCTGACCCAGGCCAGGCTTTTGCCCGTCGTCAGCGAGGCGCTGGCCGCCGGCGACAACGACTTGCTGGTGGTCTCGACCGCAGCCGGGGGCGTTGCACCGAAGGGGGCTGTCTCGTTCGAGCAATGCCTCGCAAGTGACGCTCCGCCGGCTAACCATGGCGGCATAGATGTCGACCTTGCCATGCTGATCTACACCTCGGGTTCGACGGGCCGGCCCAAGGGCGTGATGATGACCCACCGCAACATTGAAGCTGCGGCCGGCTCGATCACGGCCTATCTTGAGAACACGCCCGACGATATCATTCTCAACGTGCTGCCGCTGGCCTTCGACTACGGCCTCTACCAGTTGATCATGTCGGTCAAGATGGGCGCGACGCTGGTGCTCGAAAAGTCGTTTTCGTTTCCGCAGGCGATCTTCGATGTCATTCGCGCCGAAAGCGTCACCGGCTTCCCGCTCGTTCCGACGATGGCCGCGCTGATCCTGCAGATGCGCGACATCAAGCCGGGGTTCCTGCCGAGCCTGCGTTATGTCACCAACACGGCGGCGGCGCTGCCGCCCGCGCATATCGCCAGGCTGCGCGAACTCTTCACGGGGGTTAGGCTCTACTCGATGTATGGCCTGACCGAGTGCAAGCGCTGCACCTACCTGCCGCCGGCGGAACTCGACCGGCGCCCCGGCTCGGTCGGCATCGCCATCCCCAACACGGAAGCCTTCGTGCTCGACGACGACGGCAATCCGGTGCCGCCGGATACGCCCGGCGAGCTGGTCATCCGCGGGCCGCATGTCATGCAGGGCTATTGGGAGAACGCAGAGGCGACGAACCGCATGCTGCGCCCGGGGAAAAATCCGTGGGAAAAGCTGCTCTACACCGGCGACCTGTTCAGCCGTGATGCTGAGGGTTTCCTCTATTTTGTCGGGCGCAAGGACGACATCATCAAGACGCGCGGCGAAAAGGTCGCGCCCAAGGAGGTCGAGGCCGTGCTGCACGCCTGTCCCGGCATTGCCGAGGCCGTGGTGATCGGCGTGCCGGACCCCATTCTCGGCCATGCCATCGGAGCGCTCGTCGTGCTGTCCGATCCCGGCGTGACCCAGCGTGAAATCCTGCGCCACTGCCAGGCGCATCTCGAGGATTTCATGGTACCGAAAATCATCGAGTTTCGATCCGAGTTGCCGAGGACCGACACTGGCAAGGTGAGCCGGCGTCTGGCCGCCGAATCCATGGAACCGACGGGATGAACATGACTGTGGCCCAAGCCGGAAGCTTCAGCGCCGCGACGCTGGCGATCGATCCCGAGGTCGAAGCCGCAAGGATCGCGGCGGCCCTGCGCAACCAGTTGACCGGCACGCTACGCCGGCGAGGGCTTGTCCTGGGCCTGTCCGGTGGCGTCGATTCCAGCGTCAGCGCTGCCCTGGCGGTACGTGCGGTCGGGGCCAAGAACGTGTTCGCCCTGTTCATGCCGGAAGACGATTCCGACCCGGAGAGCCTGCGACTAGGGAGCCTTGTCGCCGAAACCTTCGGCATCGCGGCGGTTGTCGAGAATATCGGTCCGACCCTGAAGGCGATGGGATGCTATGAGCGCCGCGACGCCTTCATCCGCCAGCTTGTGCCCGAATACGGGCCCGGCTGGGCCTGCAAGATCGTGATTGCCAACGCGCTGACCAACGAAGGCTACAACATCTCCTCGCTGGTGGTGCAGGATCCCGACGGCAAGCAGACCAAGCTACGCATGCCGCCGCAGGTCTATCTCGGCATCGTCGCGTCCACCAACATGAAGCAGCGTACGCGCAAGCAGGTCGAGTATTTCCACGCCGATCGTCTCAACTATGCGGTGATCGGCACGCCGAACCGGCTGGAATACGACCAGGGCTTCTTCGTCAAGAACGGCGACGGCGCCGCCGACGTCAAGCCGATCGCGCATCTTTACAAGTCGCAGGTCTACCAGCTTGCGGAGTGCCTCGGCGTGCCGGAGGAAATCCGTCGGCGGCCGCCGACGACCGACACCTATTCGCTGCAGCAGACGCAGGAGGAGTTCTATTTCTCCTTGCCCTATGACCGCATGGACCTGTGCCTATACGGGCTCAATCATGGCGTGCCGGCAGAAGAAGTCGGTCGTGCTACGGGCCTGACTGTGGAGCAGGTCGGGCGGGTGTGGACGGATATTGCATCGAAGCGCAAGACGACACGTTATCTGCACAGCGGGCCGCTGCTCGTCGATCCGGTTCCCGAGATTTGAACTAGGCAGCAGTTGGGGCTGCTTGTCTGGTTGGGTAGGGCCGCTACGGGGCGGCGTTCCGGATCAGGTCGACAGGTGCGTCCAGCGTCCAGGTGATGCCATTCGGTTCAAAGTTGAGATGACCGACGCCGCTCAGTGCCAGCGGCGCGATCCGCTCGAGCACGATCTTGCCAAAACCGGCTCGTGACGCCTTTTCGACCGTCGGCCCATTGCTTTCCTTCCAGGTGAGGCGGAAGCGACCGGACGTCGTCCAGCCGACCTCGACGGTTCCACCGGGCGACGAAAGCGCGCCATGCTTGGCCGAATTGGTGGCAAGTTCGTGAAACGCCATGCCGAGGTTCTGGACTGCGACGGTCGACAGGATGATCGGCTCCCCCGAGATCTTGACACGATGCTCTGCCGCGAATGGCCGGATCTGGTTATCGACCAGGTCGGCGAGGTTCGCGCCGCGCCAGTCGCCGTCGACGAGCAGGTCTTGGGACCGCGACAGTGCCATGATGCGGTTGCGGATCTGCTTCTCGAACTCGGCAATCGTCGTCGTGTGTTTGCCCGTCTCGCGGATCATCGAAAGGATCACGGCGAACTGGTTCTTCACGCGATGGTTGACCTCACGCATCAGCATGCGGATGCGGTTTTCGCTTTCCTTGCGCTCGGTGACGTCTCTGGCGATCTTGGAGGCGCCGATGACCTTGCCGGAGGGGCTGCGCACGGGTGAGACGGTCAGCGAAATCGCCACCTCCCGGCCGTCCTTGCGCCTTCTGATCGTGTCGAAATGGTCGACGCGCTCGCCCTTGCGGACTTTGCCGATGATGAGGTCTTCCTCGTCCCGCCGGTCGGCAGGGATCAGCATCATGATGTGCTTTCCGATGGCCTCGTCCGCAGAGTAGCCGAAAAGCCGGGTCGCGCTGGCGTTCCAGCTCTCGATGATGCCACACAGGTTCTTGCTGATGATGGCGTCGTCCGAAGATTCGACGATCGACGCCAGGCGCATCGTCTGCACTTCCGCCTGCTTTTGCACCGAGATGTCGATCAGCAGGTTGATGGCGCCCGTGACGTTGCCCGATGCGTCGCGCAGCGGTGCGGGGAATGCCAGGAACGGCACGAACGTTCCGTCGGGCCGCTCGGCGATGGCTTCGGCGCCGCGGATCGCGCGGCCTTCCCTGAGCGCCAGCGCCATCGGGCAGTCGCTATGCGCGAGGGGATCGCCGTCGGCAGTCCTGAGCCGCCAGGATCCGCACCATTCGTCCTTGCCGATTTCGGGTGTGTGCCCCCAGAGCTCGGCTGCCGCATCATTGAAGTAGGTGATCCGACCGTTTGCATCGGTCGTGTAGGCTGCGGCAGGCAGCGGGCCGAGTAGATGTTCACTGGTAGTCATCAACGCCCGCCGCTTCGAATTCCGGTAAGCTTTAACGGGCAACAGTCCCGGGAGTTCCGTTTACGCTACAGATACACCCAATCCTCGATCGAGTGCCCCGTGGTGAACGATGGTTATCGCCCATCCGGCGTGTCGGCGAGATGATCCGGTGGCACCTCGGAACCGCCTTCCGAACGGTCGCGATAGAGTGCCGCGCGTGCAAGCAGCATCAGCGTCACCGGCGTGGTGATGCTGATGAAGACGCCGATGAGGATTTCGTGCAGCACCGGTCGCGAACCGAGCACCGAGAACAGGATCATCGATGCGAGCACGATCGCGCCCGTGCCCCAGCTCGTGCCCAGGGTCGGCGCGTGGACCCGTTCGAAGAAGCTGCGGAAACGCAACGTGCCGATCGCCCCGATCAGGGTCAGGCCGGCACCGGCCAGCACCAGCAACGCCACCAGAAGTGCCGCCCATGCGGGCAGGTTTTCGGCATAGGTCATTCGATCACCTCGCCACGCATCAGGAACTTGGCAAGAGCCACCGTCGAGATGAAGCCGAGCAGCGAGATCACCAGTGCCGCCTCGAAATAGAGCGCATTGCCGGTGCGGATGCCGAAGGTCAGAACCAGCAGCATTGCGTTGACATAGAGCGCGTCCAGGCAGAGCACGCGATCCTGGGCGCGCGGCCCAACAATGAGCCGGTAGGTGTTGCAGGCCATGGCGGCGACCAGCATGAGCTGGGCTGCGGTCACCGACCAGGCGAGGATGGCGGAGGTCATTCGAAAATCTCCCGCAGGGTCGCTTCGTAGCGTGTCTTGATCAGGTCGATCCATTCCTGCTCGTCGACGAGGTCGAGGACATGGATGAGCAGGACGCCCGAAGCAGAATTGTATTCCACCCAGGCGGTGCCGGGCGTGCTGGTCACGATGCAGGCAAGTACTGAAAGCCCGGTACGGTCGCGAAGGTCGAGCGGGATCGAAACAAAACCCGCAGTGCGACCGCGCCGGCCACCCTGGAGGATGATGGTGGCGACGGCAATGTTGGAGCGCGCGATGTCCAGCAGGACGATGCCGCACAAATACGGGATGAGCTGCCAGCGCCGCAGACGCGGCTTGGACGGCTCAAGCTGCATCATGGCACGCGAGGCACCGATCGCCACGACCAGTCCGAGCAGGAAATGGCCCAGGGAAAATGCGTTGAGCAGCATCCATACGATGACGAGCGATGCGGTGAGAACGGGATACGGCAGGATGCGTCTCATTGTGCAGACACCCCGCTTGCCGACTCGGATCCGGGCAGAACGCCTTCGATGTAGGAACGCGGTTCGTGCAGCGCCTGCGCTGCGGCATCGGTGTAGCGCATGACAGCCCCGGCCTGGACCGTCAGCAGGAAGCAAAGCCCGATGAGCAGGATGATCGGCACGATCTCGACCACCAGCACCCTGGGCACGATGACCTCCAATGGTGCCCAGAACGTGCGGATGCCGGTTCGCATCATGGCGAGCAGGGCGGCAAGACCCGACAGGATCAGAAGCGCCGTAAGGATCCATCCGATGCTATCCGGACTGCCGGCCGCAGTGCCGAGGCCTTGGGGATTGAAGATGGCATTGATCAGCGCGAATTTGCCGATGAAGCCGGACAGAGGCGGCAGGCCAGCGAGCAGCAGGCCAAGGCAGCCGAAGCAGACGCCAAGGATCGCAAGCGCTCCCGGCATCACCACGCCGACTTCTTCCTCGTCCTCCTCTTCGGGTTCGATATCGTCGCCATAGGCTTCCATGGTGACCGTCAGAAGGTTTGCGGCAGGCTCCTGCGCCCGCTCTACGAGCTCGATCATCAGGAACAGCGCACTGACGGTGATCGTCGAACTAACGACATAGAACATCGCGCCGGAGACCACGGCCTGGTCGCCAAGTCCAACGGCGGCGAGCAGAGTGCCGGACGACACCAGAATGCTGTATCCGGCGAGCCGGCCAAGCGATTGTGATGCTAGCACGCCGAACGCGCCGAAGGCGATCGTCGCCATGCCACCGATCAACAGCACCTGGCTGCCGAAGCCGGCGAGCGGGCCAGCATCGGCGCCGAACAACAGCAAGGTGAGCCGCAGCAGCACATAGAAGCCAACCTTGCTCAGGATGGCAAAGAGCGCCGATGCCGGCGCCGAGGCCGCCATATAGGCCGACGGCAGCCAGAAACACAGGGGCCACATGCCGGCTTTGACGAGGAACGCGATCCCGAGAACGGCGGCGCCTGCTGCGAGCAAGGCCTGGTTTTCCGGCGCGACCTCGGGGATGCGCATGGCAAGGTCGGCCATGTTGAGGGTGCCGGTCACGCCGTAGATCAGGCTGACGCCGATCAGGAACAGCAGCGAAGCAGCCAGGTTGATGGCGATGTAGTGCAGGCCGGCGCGTACCCGGAAGGCGCCCGAACCATGCAGCATCAGGCCGTAGGAGGCAGCCAGCAGGACCTCGAAGAAGACGAAGAGATTAAAAAGGTCGCCTGTGAGGAAGGCACCGTTCACGCCCATCAGCAGGAACTGGAACAGGGTGTGGAAATGCGGGCCCGCCTTGTGCCAGCGCGCCAAGGAGAAGACCAGCGTTGCGGCGGCAAGCACCGAGGCCAGCACCAGCATCAGGGCCGACAGCCGATCGAGGACCAGCACGATGCCGAACGGCGGGGCCCAGTCGCCCAGCCGATACGTGTGTGTCACAGCACCGCCTGCCGCATCTCCGGTGTCGGCGAGGCGGAGTAGTGCGAAAGCCAGGCCCAGGAGTAGGGCCGTGGCGGCGATGTTGATGCCGGCTTTAAGGCTGTGGCGCCGCTCTTCGAACAACAGCAGGATTGCTCCCGCGGCCATCGGCAGCAGGATCGGCAGGATCAGGAGGTGCTGCGAGAAACCCATCATGGCTCCCGCCCGTCGACATGGTCGCTGCCGGTCAAGCCGCGCGCGGCGAGCAGCACGACGAGGAATAGTGCCGTGGTGGCAAAGCCGATCACGATGGCCGTCAGCACCAGGGCTTGCGGGATCGGATCCGCATAGTCTGCTGGATTGACGGCGCCGCTGCCGTCCAGCACGGGCGCGGCCCCGACGCGAAGCCTGCCCATGCTGAAGATGAAGAGGTTCACGGCATAGGACAGCAGCGAAAGCCCGATGACAACCTGGTAGGTGCGCGGACGCAGCAGCAGCCACACACCCGATCCCGTCAAGCAGCCGATGGCGATTGCGAGCGTCAGTTCCATCACGGCTGCTCCTCGATGCGCGAAGCCCGCAGCCTGCGGACGGATTGGTGGGCAAGCGCAATGAGCATCAGCACGGTCGCACCAACGACCAGCGTCAGCACGCCGAGGTCGAACAGTGCCGCCGTCGCCAGCGGTATCTTGCCGATGAGAGGCAGGTCGACATACTGCGCGTGTGAGGTCAGGAAGGGCTTGCCGAACACCCAGGCGCCGATTCCCGTGGAAAGGGCGAGGAGCAGGCCGCCGCCGATCCAGGTCACCGGCAGGATGCGAAGCCTGTCCTCCACCCAGATGGTTCCCGCCGCCATGTACTGCAGGATGAAGCCGGCAGCCATTGCCACGCCGGCGGCGAAGCCGCCACCCGGCGAATCGTGGCCGCGCAGGAACAGATAGGCCGAGAACATGATGATGACAGGGAACATCCACTGCATGATCACCGACGGCACGAACAGGTAGTCGGCGGCGGTTGCGCCCGCCTGGCGATCCGGTTGTGCCTCGTCATAAGCGCCTTGGATGCGCTGCTGTTCCGGCCGCTCGACGCTGTCGGGTGCGGGCCGGAACCGGCGCAGCAGCGCAAACACCGTGAGCGCCACGATGCCGAGCACGGTGATCTCGCCGAGCGTGTCGAAGCCGCGGAAATCGACGAGGATCACATTGACCACGTTGCGTCCGCCGCCCTCGCTGTAGGCCTTCTCGAGGAAGAAATCGGCGATGGTGTCGGGAGCCGGGCGTGTCATCACAGCATAGGCGATGACGGTCATGCCCAAGCCTGCGGCGACGGCCATCGTCAGGTCGCGCAGGCGGCGCAGGCGCGCCATCGGCCCCAGCGGTTCGCTGAGCGCCTGCGAGCGCTTCGGCAGCCAGCGCAGGCCGAGCAGGATGAGAATAGTTGTCACGATCTCGACGACCAGCTGCGTCACCGCGAGGTCGGGGGCCGACAGCCAGACGAAGGTCATGCAGGTGACGAGGCCTGTGCCGCCGAGCAGGGCAAGCGCTGCCAGGCGATGGAATTTGGCCTGGTGGGCGGCCGCAATCGCACAGGTCACGCCCACGGCCCACATGCCGGTGAAAACCCAGTCCGTGCCTGCCAGCTGCACCGGCGCCAGCCCGATGTCGCTGCCGAACAGCGAAAGCAGGGCCGCGGCGAATGCAACGAACACAAGCAGGCGCAACTGCGGTTGCAGGCGTCGCGTGCCGAGATTGGTCTCGATGAAGCGTGCCCACCGCCATGAGACGGTGACCATGACCTGCTCGAAGATGCGCTGGGCCTGGAAGCGGCGCAGCAGGAACACCCCTTCGGCGCGCTCGAGATAGTCGCCGATGACGAGATAGAGCAGGGCGCCGCCGACCAGTGCGACCAGGCTCATGATCAGGGGCACCGTGAAGCCGTGCCAGACGGCGAGGCTGTATTCCGGCGTCGCAGCCCCCAGCACCGATGTGACCGCGATATGCAGATACGGTCCGATCGTCAGTCCTGGAACGATGCCGACCACCAGGCATGCGAACACCAGCAGCGTGACCGGAAGGCGCATGAAGAAGGGTGGCTCGTGCGGTTCGCGCGGAAAGCTCTCGGGCGGCTTGCCGAGGAAGATCGAGTGGATCAGGCGCATCGAATAGGTCACCGCCAACGCGCTGGCCAGCACGGCGGCATAGGGCGCCACCGTGTCGAGCCAGGAATCGGCATGCGTCTCCACGGCCTCGGCGAAGAACATCTCCTTCGACAGGAAGCCGTTGAGCAGCGGGACGCCGGCCATGGCGGCACTTGCCACCATCACTAGCGTTCCGGTGATGGGCATGAAGCGGAAAAGCCCGCTCAGTTTCCTGAGGTCGCGCGTGCCGGTCTCGTGGTCGATGATGCCGGCCGCCATGAACAGCGACGCCTTGAAGGTCGCATGGTTCATCATGTGGAAGATGGCTGCGACCAGCGCGAGCGGGCTGCCGAGGCTGAGGAGCAGGGTAATCAGGCCGAGGTGGCTGATGGTCGAATAGGCGAGCAGGCCCTTCAGGTCCTGCTGGAACATGGCGACGTATGCGCCGAAGACGAGCGAGGCCATGCCGGCCAGGCCGACGATCATGAACCATTCCGGCGTGCCCGAAAGCACCGGCCAGAGGCGTGCCATCAGGAACACCCCGGCCTTCACCATGGTGGCCGAATGCAGGTAGGCGGAGACCGGCGTTGGCGCGGCCATCGCGTTCGGCAGCCAGAAGTGGAACGGAAACTGGGCGCTCTTGGTCAGCGCCCCGAGCAATACCAGCAGCAAGGCCGGAACGTAGAGCGGGTGGGAGCGGATCAGGTCGCCGGATGCCAGCACCCGGTCGAGGTCGTAGCTTCCGACGATGTGCCCGATCACCATCACCCCTGCCAGGAGGCCGAGCCCGCCGATCGCAGTGACGGTCAGCGACATGCGGGCGCCGTCGCGCGCCGCCTGGTTGTGGTGCCAGTAGCCGATGAGCAGGAAGGAGGTGATGCTGGTCAGCTCCCAGAACACGACCAGCAGGATCAGGTTGCCGGAGACGACGATGCCGAGCATTGCTCCCATGAAGGCCTGGAAGAAGGAGAAGAAACGCGGCACCGGATCTTCCGCCGACATGTAGTAGCGGGCGTAGAGGACGACGAGCACCCCGATTCCGCTGACCAGCAGCGCAAAGAGCCAGGCGAAGCCGTCCAGCCGCAGCGACACGGTCAGGCCGAGGCTGGGCACCCATTCGTACACCGCGTGGACCACTTGGTTGTCCCGGACGGGGACATAGAGGAGCCAGGCCAGCAGATGGCAGGCAAGCGCCACAGCACCTGCAATGCCACCGGCGAGGTTTCGCGACGTCGATGCCAGCATGACGGTTACCAGGCTTCCCAGGAACGGCAGCACAATAAGTAACGTCAGCAAGCTGTTGTCCGGCATCAGTATCTCGGTGCTCCCTTTGTCGCTCGGCTCCCTACCTCACTAACCATCGATGGCTGTCGTGACAATTGCCAAAGCCATGGCAGCCGCGATGATCTGTGTGCCTTACGGTTTATCGCCCGCTTGTGCTCGGTCGAGCACGATGAATGACGAGAGAAAGCCGACCGCGGATCATCCGAAGCGAATGATCCTCGTTGTCGTGATGTTTCACAAACGCGACAGAATCGCCCAGCGCCGGAGAAGCGCCCCCTAATGAGGGCTGGCAGTAGGACGCACGATGATCTCGCCGACGTCCACATCCTCTGGCTGTCCAATGGTGTAGGCGATCGAAGCGGTGATTGCTTCTGATGCAGATCGCCCGCCAGGCATTCATCGCATCCCGTGCTGTGGAAACGCTGGGGCTTTCGTAAGCCTTATGGCACCCCAAACCTTTCACCAAATGCGACTTTAGGGACGGGTGCGACGAATGGATGCTTCTGGCGCGAGCTGACGTATGCGCCGCCCATCAGCAAGCCATATTTGCCTTGGCGCTTCCTCATCTGGCATCTTTTCTGACTTCTCCCACGGGCAGACGCCGGCCGGGCAGGGTTGGCCTTTGGTCGCCGCGTCCTGTCTCGGACCATCTTCGTGGACGCTGGGCGACTCGTGCGGCCACTTGAACCTCAGGTATGCGTCCGGCAACTCCGGGCATTCCGAATTTCGTTCCTCCGTGAAAATCTCGACAGCAATAGATGCGATTGAAATGGCCTGTTGAAAGGGCCTCGCCAAAGCAGCCATGGAACAATGCTGGGCATGTGCCAGCTCCGATTCTTCCATGGCTGAGGTGAATTTGATCGTGTCGGGGAAACCGGTGCATCGACATCGGCAATTGCTGCCCCGCTCGTGGGGCGCGTGGAGGAAAGACTTCTATGGACGACGTCAAATTCATCACCGGCCTGAGCGCCGCGGCCGATGCCCGGGTTGCATTCCGCGGCACACCGTTCGTCGAGCGTACGGCGCCGCTGAACCAGAACGCCTTGTGGATGCGCTGGGACAGGAACATGGTCGTCGACGCCTATTCCGACATGGTCGAGGAACTGGCTGCGATCCGCAATCGGGTCGCCATGGGCGACATGTCGCCGCTGTCGAAATACGTCATCACTGGGCCTGATGCGGAAAGGCTGATGGACAGCCTGATCCCGCGCGACATTACCAAGCTGAAGGTCGGCCAGATATATTATGCGCCATGGTGTGACGAGAACGGCCACGTCGTCGGCGACGGCCTCGTCTTCCGCATGGACGAAACCACCTTTCGTGTCTCGGCCGATCCCGGCTTCACCTGGTGGAAGAGCCATGCCGAGGGCCTCGACGTCGTGGTGACCGACATCACCGATGACTATGGCATCCTCACCCTGCAGGGGCCGCGCTCACGGGAAGTGCTACGCGCTGTGACCGGCAATGCCTTCGATGAACTGCCGTTTTCGCGGCTAGGTTTCGTCACCATCGCCGGCCGGCAGGTCGAGATATTGCGCCAGGGCTTCACCGGCGAGCATGGTTATGAGCTCTGGGTCAGGGCCGCCGACGGCGCAGCCGTCTGGGATGCGGTACAGGAAGCGGGCCAGCCTTTCGGCATCCTGCCCGCGGGTGCCTGGGCGCTCGATTTGGCCCGGCTCGAAGCCGGCCTGCTGATCGTCGGCTACGACTACACCAGCGCTGGCCCCGATCATGGCGGCGCCGGTATCCAGGCAGCCGGCAAGTTCCGGGCTTCGCCTTACGATCTGGGTCTTGGCCGGCTGATCGATCTGCGCAAGAGCGACTTCGTCGGCAAGGCCGCGCTGCAGCGCATGTCGGAAGCGGGCGACCACCGCCAACTCGTCGGACTCGACATCGACTGGTCGCAGGTTGCCGGCGGCAAGGGCCTCGACGGCGGCACGCCGGGCAATCTCCGGCGCGTGCGCTGGTATCCGGTGCCAGCCTTCCATGACGGAGCTGTAGTGGGGCATGCCTCGAGCGTCGCCTGGGCACCGTCAATCGGCAAGATGATCGGCTTCGGACATCTGCGCGGCAAGGCAGCCGAAATTGGCTCGCAGCTGACACTGCGCTGGAACAAGGACGGCGAGGCAATCGACGTCAATGCGCGCGTCATCGAGCTGCCGTTCCTGTCGCTCAAGCGCGCCAAAGGCTGACGCAGCAAGCGTCGCATCCTCCCCGAAGAACCGCCGGGCGGCATGTACCGCCCGGCAACCCTGGACAATCGGCGGCGCCAGCCATGGCGGCGAACGCCGCAGGCTGGTCGCAATCGACCAAGGGCAGACATGACCGAAACAAGTGAAGCCGTTGCTGATAGGCCATCTGCCCGTGCTGTCGGGCCTGCCATGTCGATCGAGCTCGCGCCGGAGCAGGCGCGCAGCTTTGCGCCCGAAGTCTCGCACTTCCCGCTGGGTTCGCGCGTGTTCCTGACCCATCTCACCGGTAAGCCCGAGGCGATGCAGGTCGAAGCGGCTCTGCGTATCAGGGAAAAGGGCTACATCGCCGTGCCGCATCTCGGCGCGCGCAACTTCAAGACCGAGAAGGACTTTGTCGATCTCGTCGCTGCGCACAGCCGCAACGGCATTACTGAAGCGCTGTTTCTGGGCGGCAATCCGGCACTTTTTCCGGGGCCGATGAGTGAATCTGCGCAACTGCTGGCACATCCCGTGCTTCGCGACTCGACCATTCGTACGGCCTTTGTCGCGGGCTACCCCGAGGGACATCCGAACATTGGCGATGCCGATCTTGCCGACGCGCTTCGGCGCAAGCTCGAGATCTGCGATGACCGCTCCATCGATGCCAGGGTCGTCTCGCAATTCGCTTTCGACGGTGCTGCCATGGGTGCCTGGGCGCGAGGCTTGCACGAACAGTATCCAGGACTTCCCGTGCATGTCGGGCTTGCGGGCGTGACCAGCCTGGCCAAGCTGGTCAAGTTCGCCATGATGTGCGGGGTAGGGCCTTCGATCGCGGCGCTGAAGCGTTCGGCGAGCGGGCTGTTCAACGTCATTGCCGACCGCAATCCGGCCGATGTGATTGAAGCAATGTCAACGAGCTATCCGCAACCGGTGGGACCGCTGCATTTGCACTTCTTCCCCTTCGGCGGCTGGGAAAAGACGCTGGCCTGGTACAGCGAACATCGGGGAGCCCGTCGGCTGCGCCCCGGCGACTGATGAGCCGGGCCGTAACGGCCCGCCATGTCACCTGACCCGGCCATCGAACAGGAAACCGAGCGTGTGACGCATTCGATGAGCGTGCAGGACTTCGCGGCGTCTGGCCGCGACAGCAAAGCCGCATGCTTGCGCGTGCCTCGCCATGTTGAACGGACCCCCGACGGTCGCGTTCACCTAGGCGCGAGGAGCCACCAGAACCAGTGCAGGCAAGCCCGCCAATCGGGCGCCGATGCGAGGGACGATCGCAGGTCGTCGCGCGCCGAGATCAAACAGGAGGAACATCCGATGAAGAATGGAACCACGCATCTTTTCGTGCCTGGACCGACGAACATCCCCGATGCCGTTCGGCGGGCGATGAATGTGTCGATGCAGGACATGCGCGCACCGGACTATCCGGAATTGACGCTGCCGCTGTTTGCCGATCTCAAGAAGGTGTTCAAGACCGAGGCGGGTACCGTTTTCATCTATCCCGGCTCCGGCACGGGTGCCTGGGAAGCGGCCATCTCCAATACGCTGAACCGCGGCGACCGCGTGCTGATGTCACGCTTCGGTCAGTTCTCGCATCTGTGGGTCGACATGGCCCAGAGGCTGGGCCTTGAGGTCGACTGCATCGACGTCGAGTGGGGCGAGGGAGTTCCGGTCGAGGAATACCAACAGCGGCTGAGCGACGACAAGCACGGCCGTATCAAGGCGGTGTTCGCCACCCATAACGAAACAGCCACCGGCGTGACCTCCGACATCGCCGGCGTGCGCAAGGCGCTCGACGCAGCCGGCCATGGCGCGCTGCTGTTCGTCGACGGCGTCAGCTCGATCGGCTCGATCGATTTTCGCATGGACGAATGGGGCGTCGACCTTGCCGTCACCGGCTCGCAGAAGGGTCTGATGCTGCCGGCCGGCCTCGGCATCCTTGCCGTGAGCGAAAAGGCACTTGAAGCGCACAAGCAATCGCGCATGGAGCGCTGCTATTTCAGCTTCGAAGACATGAAGGCGTCATCGTCGACTGGCTTCTTCCCCTACACGCCACCGACCCAGTTGCTGCATGGGCTGCGTGCATCTCTCGACCTGATCTTTGCCGAAGGGCTCGACAACATCATCGCGCGCCACCATCGCCTCGCGGAGGGCGTGCGCCGCGGCGTGCATGCCTGGGGGCTCAGGCTCTGCGCCAAGGAAGCGAAGTGGTGGTCAAACACCGTTTCGGCGATCGTCGTGCCCGACGAAATCGATGCGCGGCATGTCATCGCCAACGGCTACTCCAGGTATCGGACGTCATTCGGTGCCGGGCTGAGCAGGGTCGCGGGCCGTGTCTTCCGCATCGGGCACCTCGGCGATCTCAACGAAGTGATGTGCCTGGCGGCGTTGGCCTCGGCGGAAATGTCGTTGCGCGATGCCGGCGCCAAGGTTGAAGCCGGTTCCGGCGTCGCCGCGGCCCAGGAATGGTACCGCGCCGAGGTCACCGGCAATCTGCAGCCGCAGCAAGACCGCGCGGCTTGAGGGGACAGGATGACCAGACCGAAGGTAATCGTCACCCGTCGCTGGCCGCTCGAAGTCGAGGAGCGGCTGGCTAGCCAGTTCGACGTCAGGCTCAACGAAACAGACCGCCCGTACAATCGCAGTGAGCTGCGCCTGGCGCTGCAGGAAGCCGATGCGGTGCTGCCCACCGTGTCGGACAGGCTTGGCGCCGAGCTGTTTACCGATGGTGTCCAGGCAAAAATTCTCGGTAATTTCGGCGTCGGCTACAACCACATCGACGTTGACGCGGCGAAGACAGCTGGCGTCGTGGTCACCAATACGCCTGCGGTGCTTACCGATGCGACCGCCGATCTTGCCATGACGCTGCTGTTGATGTGCGCCCGCCGCGCCCGGGAAGGCGAGCGTGAACTGCGCTCCGGAAAATGGACCGGCTGGCGGCCGACCCATCTCTGCGGCACCCAGGTCACCGGCAAGACCATCGGCATCGTCGGCATGGGTCGCATCGGCCAGGCCATGGCGCGGCGCTGCCATTACGGTTTCGGCATGGACGTCGTCTTCTACGACAGCCAGCCGGTTGCCGATCCTGGCATGCCGGCGCGCCAGCTGGCGACGGTCGATGACGTGTTGGCGGCCGCCGATTTCGTGTCGCTGCATTGTCCAGGTGGTGGCGAAAACCACTATCTCATCAACAGTCGCCGCCTCGGCTGCATGAAGAAGTCGGCGTTCCTGATCAACACCGCGCGTGGCGATGTCGTCGACGAACGCGCCCTGGTCAATGCGCTCGACGAAGGGCGCATCGCCGGTGCCGGGCTCGACGTGTTCGAAACCGAGCCGGTGGTGCCGCGCTCGCTGACCGAGCGCGACGACGTCGTGCTGTTGCCGCATCTCGGCAGCGCCACCAACGAGACGCGTATCGCCATGGGCATGCGGGTGATCGACAACCTCACCGCCTTCTTCGAAGGCCGATCGCCGCCCGACGCCGTCAACTAGTCCCCGTTTCAATTTACCAACACCAAGCCAAGGGCAGGCGCCAAACGGCGTCTGCCCCTTGCCGCCAGGAGACAAGAAGCATGTTCGGCTTTTTCCAACGCGACTTGAAGCGCCAGGATCCGGTGATCGCCGATGCGATCGCACGCGAAACCGCCCGCCAGCGGTCGGAGATCGAACTGATCGCCTCCGAGAACATCGTCTCGCCCGCCGTGCTCGAAGCACAAGGCTCGGTGCTGACCAACAAATATGCCGAGGGCTATCCCGGCCACCGCTATTATGGTGGCTGTCAGTATGTCGACCTGGCAGAAGCCGCAGCGATCGAGCGGGCGAGCCGGCTGTTCGGCGCGGCCCATGTCAACGTGCAGCCACACTCGGGCGCCCAGGCCAATGGCGCGGTCATGCTCGCCATGCTGAAGCCCGGCGACACCTTCATGGGCCTGTCGCTTGCCGCCGGTGGGCACTTGACTCACGGTGCCCGACCGACGCTGTCGGGCAAGTGGTTCAACGCGGTACAGTATGGTGTGCGCCAGAGTGACAGCCTGATCGACTACGACGAACTGGAGGTCAAGGCGCTCGAAACGCGGCCGAAGCTGATCATCGCCGGGGGCTCGGCCTACCCGCGCATCATCGATTTCAAACGCATCCGGGCGATCGCCGACAGCGTCGGCGCGCTGATGATGGTCGACATGGCGCATTTCGCCGGACTGGTTGCCGGCGGCGTGCATCCCAACCCATTGGAAGTCGCCGACATCGTGACCACGACCACGCACAAGACGCTGCGTGGTCCGCGCGGCGGCATGATCCTCACCAACAATGCCGACATCGCCAAGAAGCTGAACGCGGCGGTCTTTCCTGGCCTGCAAGGCGGTCCGCTGATGCATGTCATCGCCGCCAAGGCGGTTGCCTTGGGCGAGGCGCTTGAGGATGGCTTCAAGGAATATGCCAGGCAGATGGTGGCCAATGCGCGCACGCTTGCCACGACACTTTCGGCGCGCGGTTTCGATATCGTTTCAGGTGGCACCGACACGCATCTGATGCTGGTCGACCTGCGCAGCAAGGGTATCTCCGGCAAAGACGCCGAAGAGGCACTCGGCCGGGCCGGGCTGACCTGCAACAAGAACGGCATCCCGTTCGACCCTGCGCCGCCGGCGGTCACCTCAGGGATTCGGCTGGGTACGCCGGCTGCCACCACGCGTGGCTTCCGCGAGGCGGAGTTTGCCCAGGTCGGTACGCTGATCGCCGACGTGCTCGACGCCGTCGGCACCGATCGTGCCACTGAACAGGAACGTGCAGTTCATTCGACGGTGGAGTGGCTGTGCGCAGCATTCCCGATCTACGAAGGCCGTTCAATCTGACCTTGGGCGGCTGACCGCCAATGCAGCAGCTTGGCCGCTGCTGCATTGGCTCTTTTTCGCATTACCTGCAGATATGGTTTTGCGTATCTCGGCCATTCGGACGGTGCCGCGCCTGTCCTAACGTCGCAACGCAATCGCCGCACACACCAACATCCAGGCCGGTCGTTGATCGGCAGGCAGCATGCACCTCCGTCACGCGATGGGGGGCGACGCATGCTGCCTGACGCTGACGGGGAGGAACGCCTGGATCGCGACGATTGCCGCCTGCATGCGGGATGTCCACCCCGGCATGAAAACCAGAACAGCTACAAATCGGGAGGGAACCGGGACAATGAATTACAGGAAAACTGCGCTTGGCTGCGCGCTGGCAATCGGTGCGCCCTATGGCGCCCAGGCCGCTGATGCCGTGGTCGTCGCCGAACCGGAGCCGATCGGCTATGTCCGCGTCTGCGATACCTACGGTGCCGGCTTCTACTATCTGCCGGGGACTGAAACCTGCCTGCGCGTCGGCGGCTACATTCGCTACGAGATCGGTGTGGGCGACCTTTTTGGCGCGGACCGTGACGACGACGGCCGGGGCGGCACCTATTTCAAGCGTGCCCGCGCGGCGTTGAAGATCGATGCCCGCTCGGAGACTGAATTGGGCACGTTGCGCCGCTACATGCACATCAACTTCCAGCATGACATCGACTCGGACGGCGGCCACGAAGCGATGGAAATCGAGAGTGCCATCATCGAGCTGGGTGGCTTGCGCATCGGCGTGAACGACTCGCTGTTCATCACCTTCGTCAATTATGCCGGCTATGTCTCCAAGGACGACGTGATCGGCTACGGCCCATTCGCCACGCCGCAGATCGCCTACACCTACAAGAACGAAAACGGCTTCACCGCGGCCGTTTCTCTCGAAACCGGCTACGACCCGTTCGTCGTCGACAGCTACATGCCGCATGTCGTGGCAGGCCTGTCCTACGCGCAATCCTGGGGTGGCGTGGCCCTGGTTGCTGCCTATGACTCGGTTTCGGAGGAGTGGTCAGGCAAGCTGCGCCTCGATGCCACCTTCAGCGATACAGTTTCCGCATTCGCAATGGCAGGACTCAAGAGCGACGACAGCGCACCCTATTCCCAGTTCTACGGTATCTGGGGCGGCCGGTGGGCCGTGTGGGGCGGCGCCACGATCAAGGCTTCCGACAAAGCCTCGGTGAACTTCCAGCTGTCTTATGACGAAGACGAGAACTTTGCCGCGGTTGCCAATGTCGCATATCAGGTCGTGCCGGATCTGATGGTCGCGCCGGAGATCGGCTTCTACGACAATTTTGCCGTCGACGGCGCCGATATGATCGGCGGCTTCGTGCGCATGGAGGCATCGTTCTAGCGCGTCTTGCGAGTAGACGCGGCTCCGTCGGCTTGCGCCGGCGGAGCAATGCCCCGATGATCATGCGCACAGTACATCAGGGCAGGGGTGAGCTCTGGCTCGCGTCCGTGAACATTGCGAAAGATCAGTATGCGTCTGCCCCCGATCGATCTCAGCCGCGAAAACACCTTCGGGGAACTGACCTATGAGACCGGCGGCCAGTATGGGCCGATCATGGGCGATTACCTCGCCTTCATCGTCGTCCATATCGGCAGCGCCACGATCGAGGCTGATGACAGGGTCACAAGGCTCGAGGCCGGGCAGTGCGCGTTCTCGCTGACGCATGACCGCTACAACTACATTGCGCAGGAGGGGGTCTTCTCGCATGTCAGCTGGTGCGACGGTCGCCCTCAGAACGCCGGCTGGCTCTACCAGGAGGCCGGCAAGATCGCGCCTTTCATCGACGCAACGCCTCAAGTCCAGGCACTAATGCAACTTGGCGTCGACCTTGGCATCGGCGACCGCGACAGCCGCAGCGGATTGCGCGAGGCGCTGACAAACGCGCTGCTCAACGCCTACATCTACGAGGCAGGGGTCCTGGCAGCGGAAAAGCCGGTGCCGCAGACGATCCTGCGCGCCAGGCGCTACCTCGACGAGCACTTCGCCGGCGACCTCACCATCGAACATGTTGCAGAACAGGTGCGGGTCAGCCCGCAGTATCTGGTCTCGGCTTTCAAGAAGCATATGGGCATGACTCCGGCGCGTTATCTCTGGCGCTGCCGTGTCGACTATGGCGCCCACCTTTTGCAGCGGACCGGGCTGTCGATCAGCGAGATTGCCTACAAGGTCGGCTACAAGAATCCCTACCATTTCTCGCGCCAGGTGAAGCTGGCGTTCGACTGTTCCCCGACGGAGCTGCGCGAGCAGGCGCGCAGCGCCTAGTCGCAAGCCGACGCATGCTTGCCGCCGGGTGAACTGGCGATATGCGATTGCCAACCGCATGCATGGCGGATTGGGCGTCATCCGTGGAATTCTTCACCTGCCGATCCGAACTGGGCCAAGACACCAGCCAGACCGGCAGCGGAGGAACGACTGTATAAGGCACTCAGGTGCTCGCCAGATATGGCGCCGGGCAAATGCCGCCCGCAATCGCTCCGAAATCGCTGAACCGAACGACTATCGCCTGCGGCCTGTTTCGAGGCCGCAATGTGCTGAACGAGTATCGCGGATGGCCAGTATGGGAAACCTCGCTTCGATAGATCCGGTCGCTCTCGACGAGTGGCATGTCGTGGCTTCCCTCGACGAATTGCCTGCCCAAGCGACGATCTCGACGATCCTGCTCGGCCAGGCGATCCAGGTCGGGCGGCGTGGTGACGTGCTCGGCGTATGGCGGGGCGATGAAATGCTGCCTTTGATCCAACGCTTCGGCTATCTGTGGACGACGCTGGGCAATCCTCCGCGCGACCTGTTCGAGATCGTCGAATTCAACGAACCCGACCGCAATGTCATCGTCCAGGGCGTCACGCGCGTCGCCGTGTCGGCACCCCGCGCCGTCGAGAACTTTCTCGACATGGGGCATTTTCCCTTCGTCCACACTGGCATCCTCGGCGAAGAGCCGCACACCGAGGTCAAGCCCTATAAAGTCACCGTCTATCCGGAGCCGCCGGAAATTCTGGTCACCGAATGCGAGTTCTACCAGCCGCAGGCCAATGCCGGTTCTGACAGCGGCGTGGATACGGAATATGTCTACCGCATCCCGCATCCGTTTTGCGCGGTACTCTACAAGACAGGCTCGACGGACGCCAAGCGCCGCGACGTCATTGCCTTGTTTGGCCAGCCGGTCAGCGAAGAATGCGTGCTGGTCCATATCGTTATCTGCCTTGTCGACGATGTAACCAACCTCGCTGCGATGCGCAGCTTCCACCAGACCATTCTCGGCCAGGACAAGCCGATCCTGGAAAACCAGGTGCCGAAGCGGTTGCCGCTCGACACGCGCGCAGAAGTGCCGATCCGCGCGGACGCGGCCTCTGCTGCATATCGCCGCTGGCTTCGCGACCGCGGGCTTCGTTACGGCGTCATCTTCGGCAACACCAGCCGCGCCGCATGAAGTGCAGCCGTTGTGTTTAACCAGGGATATGCCTGACTGAAATAGCAGCCATTGTTGCGCCCAAGCCGGCATGAAAGCTTGAGCTCATGGTTGCAAGACCGAAAACCGACGACAGATAAGACCAAGGGGAACGTCGTTGGTGCAGGAATTCCGCCGCTTTGCGCGGCCTGCCCTGTGCAGGCTGAGCGCGAGCAGTCGGGCGGAATGGGACAGTTTTCGAGCTGGAATGGAGGAACCTTACATGGCACCGAACATCACCCGTCGCGCGGCACTTCTCGGCTCTGCAGGAGCAATCCTGCTGGCGGGCTTTACCCGCTCATTCGCGGCCGAGCCGACCAAACTGAAGATCGCCATCATCATGGAGAGCCGCGTCGATGTCGGCTGGTGCAGCACGCTTCTCGACTCCCTCAACAAGATCAAGGGCGAGATCGCACCGACCGTCGACCTTTCCTGGGAATACACCGATCCGCTGTGGAACGAGGACGCCGAGAATGCGATGCGCCTCTACGCCGAGAGCGGCGAATACGACATCATCTGGGGCCATGGCCGCTATTCCGACCAGATCAAGAAGCTGAACACCGAATTCCCCGACATCATGTTCGTGGTGGCCGGCTCCGGCAATGCGCCGATCGGCGCCAACCAGTACTGGCTCTACAAGCGCCTGCATGAGCCGTCCTATCTGCTTGGCATGCTCGCCGGACGGACGACGAAGTCCGGTGTCATCGGACTGGTCGGCACCTTTGCCGCCGACGACGTCAACGACCAGATCAACGCTTATCTCGAGGGAGCGCGTTCGGTCCGCTCCGACATCCAGCATCGCGTTTCGTTCATCGGCTCGTGGTCGGACAATGCGCTGGCCGCCGAGCATGCCAATGTGCAGATCGCTTCCGGTGCCGACGTCGTGTTCATGCTGACCGACAACTTCAAGCCTTGCGAGGAGCACAACATAATGTGCTTCGCCAACATCAGCGATCAGAGCAAGAATGCACCGACAGCGCTTGCTTCCAGCGCGGTCATCAACTGGGAGCCCGACCTCAAATGGCTTGTCGGCGAGTGGCAGAAGCACAAGGCCGGTGGCCAGTTTAGCGGTAACGCGGAACCGAAATGGTTCTCGATGGCCGATGGCGGCACCGACATCGCGCCCTTCCATGAGTTCGAAGCCAAGTTGCCCGATGCCGTGAAGCAGGAAATTGCCGCGACCCGGCAGAAGATCCTTTCGCGTGAACTCGTCGTTGCAGTGAACACGGCGGAAGTGAAGTGAACTGCACGGCGCAAATGGTGCGGCCTGTCGTGGTGGAAGAGCTGCTCAAGGTCCAGAATCTCACCAAGCGCTTTGGCGCGGTCACCGCCAATGACGGCGTCAGCCTCGACGTGCGCAAGGGTGAGATTCATTGCCTCTTCGGCGAGAACGGTGCCGGGAAGTCGACCCTGTCGGCCTGCCTCTACGGCTATTATCGCGCCGACAGCGGCGAGATCGTGTTCAAGGGCAAGACCGCCGAACTGAACTCGCCCGCCGACGCGCTCCGCCTCGGCATCGGCATGGTGCACCAGCATTTCGTGCTGGTCTCCAACTTCACCGTCCTTGAAAACATCATCGTCGGCAGCTCCGACGTCGGCGTCTTCCTCAACAAGTCGGAAGCCCGCCGCAAGGTGGTTGCTCTTTGCCAGGAGTGCGGCATCGACATCGACCTGGATCGCGAGATCTGGCAACTGTCGGTCGGCGAGCAGCAATGGGTGGAAATCCTCAAGGCGCTGTATTTCGGCGCCGAATTGCTGATCCTCGACGAACCGACCGCGGTTTTGACCCCGCAGCAGTCGGACCAGCTGTTCAGGATCATGTCGGGCATGCGCAGCCGCGGCCTGTCGATCATCCTGATCAGCCACAAGCTGCGTGAGGTGATGCAGTCCGACCGCGTCACCATTCTGCGCAAGGGCAAGGTCGTGGCCACCGTGGAAACGGCCGGTAGCACGGCGGAGGCGATCACCGCGCTGATGGTCGGCCACAAGGTGACAAAGCACGTCCGCGACCGAACCGTTACGCCGGCTGGCGATTTCCTTTCCGTGCGCAATGTCTGCGCCAAGGGCGACTGGGCCGAGGATGTACTCAAGGATGTCAGCTTCGACATCGCCAAGCATGAGGTTCTTGGCTTGGCAGGTGTCGCCGGCAACGGCCAGAAGGAGCTGTTCGAAGTCCTGATGGGGGTGCGCGCGGCGAGCTCCGGCGGCTTTTCGCTCGACGGCGAGGCGATCGTCGCACCGACATCACGCGAAATGCTGGACCGTGGTGTCGGCTTCGTGCCCGACGACCGCTTTCGCGAAGGGTTGATCCCGGAATTCGGCACCGCCGAGAATCTCGTGCTTGGCTGGCAGCGCGCGCCCGAATATCGCCGTGGGCCGTTCCTCGACCGGCGCAAGCTCGGCGTGCTCGCCCGCAAGAAGATCGAGGAATTCAAGGTGGTGACGGCATCAGCCGAACTGCCGGTCGAAAGGCTGTCCGGCGGCAATGCGCAACGCGTCATCCTGGCGCGTGAATTCCTGCATGCGCGCGGGCTGCTGCTCGCCAACCAGCCGACGCGCGGGCTCGACGTCGCGGCTTCCGAATTCGTCTACGAAAAGATCCTGGAGAAGCGCGCTGCCGGTTTCGCCGTGCTGCTGGCCTCGGAGGAACTCGATGACTTGCTGCGCCTCTGCGACCGCATCGCGGTGATCTTCAAAGGGCGGATCATGGGCATCGTACGTCCTGAGGAAACCTCATTGCTCGACCTCGGAATGATGATGGCGGGAGACGCCAAAGAGCCTGAACGGACAGTCCAATGATTTCAGTTCAACGACGCTCGGGCAGCAGCCTGAGCTGGAATGTCGCCTGTTACTCCACGGCGATGATATGCGCATTCCTGACGTCGGCAGCTTTGTTGGCCTTTTCGGGCGGTGACCCTGCGAAGGCGTTCTCGGCGCTGCTGACAGGCGCCTTCGGCAGCCAGAACGCGCTCTATGGTTCGCTGGCAAAAGCGACCCCGCTTTTGCTTGTCGGGCTCGGTACGGTCATCGCCTTTCGGGCGAAAATCTGGAACATCGGCCAGGAAGGGCAGGTCTTCGCCGGTGCGATGGCCGCCTACTGGATGAGCCTTTGGGTGGCTCCATTGCCGTACTGGCTGGCATGGCTGCTGATTGCCATTGCTGGGCTTGTCGGCGGCGGCGTGCTCGGCCTGCTTGCCGGCTATCTCAAGGTCCGCTTCGGCACCAGCGAGGTCATCTCGACCGTGATGCTGAACTACATCGTCATCTACATCCTCGCCTATCTTCTCGATGGCGGCCCGTGGATGGAGAGTGGGCTGACTGTTGCCTATCACCAGTCGTCGCCGGTCAACCCGCTGCTCGAATGGCCGATCCTGCTTGGCCAGGGCTCAGGCAAGATGCATATCGGCTTCATCCTGGCGCTTGCCGCTGCTGCCTTCTGCGCCGTGCTCCTCGAGAAAACGTCGCTCGGCTACGAGATTCGCGCCTTCGGCTCCAACCCGACCGCGCTGCGTTTCCGCGGCACCAACATCCGGCGGCTGCTGCTGGTCGTGATGCTGTTGTCGGGTGCGCTCGCCGGTTTGGCCGGGGCAGGCGAATTGTTCGGCACCTCGCACCGCCTGCGCGCCGAGACGCTGCTTGGCATCGGCAGCTCCGGCATCGTTGTTGCCATGGTCGGCGGCCTGCGGCCGAGCGGTGTGATGCTGGCCGCACTTTTCTTCGGCGCGCTGAAGAGTGGCGCCATCTACATGCGACTGAAAAGCGGAACGCCTGCCGGCCTGGTCTCGGCGATGGAAGGGTTGGTGCTGCTCTTCTTCCTCTGTGCCGCAGTCGCGACAAAGCTTCAGTTGGTGCGCGTCGAGGAGAAAGTCCATGCTTGAGTTGCTGCAAGGTCCGCTGCTGATCAGCATCCTGGCCGGCATGGTCCGAATCGCGACGCCGCTGCTGTTCTCGGCCATGGGCGAGCTGGTTACCCAGCGCGCCGGCATCTGGAACATCTCGGTCGAAGGCACGATGCTGCTGGGAGCGGTTGTCGCCTATGTCGTCGCTTCGACCACCGGCTCGCCGTGGCTAGCGCTGCTTGCAGCCGTGCTCGCTTGTGCCCTGATCAGCCTGATCATGTCCTTTGTCACGATCGTCCTGAAGGCGGAACAGTTCGTTGCCGGCCTGGCGCTGAACCTCCTGGCTTCGGGCCTCACCCTGTTCTGGTTCCAGACCTATGTCATCGGCCGCGAGCCGCCGAAGTTCGCCGGTTTCGATCAGGTCGACATTCCGCTGCTGTCGGATATTCCGTTCCTCGGCCCGATCCTGTTCTCGCAGCGCCTGTTGACCTATGTCGCGTTTTTGCTGCCGGTCGCAGTGTGGTTCTTTCTCTACCGCACCAAATACGGCCTCGAGATCCGCTGCGTCGGCGAGAACCCCAAGGCGCTTGACGTCAAGGGTTTGAGCGTCGGCTGGCGCCAGTGCCTGGCAATCATGTTCGGCAGCCTGATGTCGGGCTTCGGCGGGGCCTTCCTCATGCTCGGCTATTCCGACCGCTTCGTGCCCGATCTCATCGCCGGCCGCGGCTGGCTGGTCGTCGTCGCCATCATTGCCGGCAACTGGATGCCGTTCCGTGTGGTCGGCGCGATCTTCATCTTCGCCCTGCTCGAGGCGGTTGCGATCCATGCCCAGGTAGTCGGCGTTTCCATCCCCCACCACTTCTTCCTGATCCTGCCCTATGTCGCCTCGCTGGTATTGCTGGCAGGGCTCAGGTCGCGCACGCACCAGCCCGAAGCGCTCGGCGTGCCCTACAGCAGAGAGTGAGCGATCCCGCTTGCGGCTATGATGCCGTAGGCTCCCTGGAGATCCGCTGAGCCGCCTGGGCGCGAAGCTCCGTCGGCGACATGCCAAAATGCAGTCTGATCTGACGCGAGAAGTGATAGGGATTCTTGTAGCCGCACCGTTCGGCTATTTCCATCACCGGTAGTTCGCTGTGAAGCAGCAGTTGCCGGCCATGGTTCGCTCGTATCTGCCAGAGATAGCGAACTGGCGTGACGCCAATGTGCTTGCGGAACGACGAGACCAGATGCTGGGGCGTCAGCGCAAGCATGTCGGCCAGCTGGCCGAGGGTCAGTTCCTTTGCAAAGTTTTCTTCGAGATAACGCCGGGCGCGGTGGATGGAGCGGGGCGTGTGCCGTTCTCGCTCCGATATCTGCGCCTCATGGAAGTAAGCGGCGAGCAGCGACTGCCCCAATGTCTCGCAAAGGATATGGGTATCCGCGTCAGAACCCTGCGTCAGCCCCAAACCCAGTCGCTGGAGAGTCTCGATCCGTGCGGAGATCGGGATCTTGCTGGTCGCGTTGCGCAAGCTTAGCGCGGCAGAGTCCGGGAGGTTCGCAGGAAACGCCTCGCACCAGCCTACCTTGTTGCGCGTGCCTTTCTGGTACTCAAACACGGACAGCTGCTCACCCAGAAACAAGCCGCACTCGCCGGCTTCGACGATGGTGATCTTGCCGTCGCATGTCGCCTTGGCGGTGCCTTCATGCACCAGCAGCAGCGCGACATAGTTGCCGGTTAGCGGCCCGTACACTCCCCCCACGGGATACACGGCCTCGCCAAAGGAAAAACCGTCCTCCTGGTCAACGACGATCTTCATCTACTCGCCCCGATAGCCGCTGCATTCTGCGCGATTGCCCTGAGGCTCGCAACGTTGGCTCATCGCTATCTTCATTCACGATATGCTTCGAAGCGTCGCCGATATTTCGTTTGCTGCCTTGATGCATGACACTTTGGCCATTGCGATGAGACGATGAGGCGCAGCCGGCGGCAACCGCCAAATGCCTTTGTGAAGCTCGATGTGGCCAGAAAATCGTCCACCTGGCGTCCGCGCAATACAAGTTGCGAGCTACGTTGGCAGTGGAGAAGACCAGTGAATATCCAAGAATTCATCCGGAAAGTCCCAAAAACCGAGCTTCACCTTCATCTGGAGGGAGCCATTTACCCGCAAACCGCACTGGATCTGGCCAGGAAGAATGGCGTGCATCTGCCACCAGTCGACGACGCGAAGGACCTTTATCGTTTCAAGAGCCTCGAGGATTTCCTCGTCATCTACTCCGCAGTGTCGGCAAGCGTCGTCGACGTCGACGATTTCAGGCGCATCACCTACGAGATGCTCGAGCGCTGTGCCCGCAGCGGCGCGCGCTACGTCGAGTTCTTCTTCAGCCCGCACGCACATCTTGATTGCGGGGTAGCATATGAAACGCAGCTCAAGGGCATCCTGACCGGCATGAAGGACGCCGAGACGGATTTTCGCGTTGTCAGCCGCATCGTGCCCGGCATCAACCGCGAACGTGGGCGGGCGGCAGGACAAGAGATGGTCGAACTGATCCTCGCGCATCGAACCGACGAAGTGATCGGTATCGGCCTGGACTTCAACGAGGCGCCGTTTCCGCCCGAGCCCTTCGGCGACGTCTTTGCCCATGCGCGCAAGTCCGGGCTGCATGTGACCGCACATGCCGGCGAAACGGGGCCGGCCGCCTACATCAGAGGCTCGCTTGACGCCTTGAAGGTCGAGCGCATCGATCATGGCTACAATGTCGTCAATGACCCACAACTAATGCAGCGCTGCAAGGATGAGGGTGTGCTCTTCACCGTATGCCCCTCAACCGCAGCGGTCACTTCGGCGTGGCACGATCTGTCGGCGCCAGATCACGCCATTCGCCAGATGCTTGATTTCGGACTGACACTTTCGATCCACAGCGACGATCCACCGATGTTTTTCACCGACCTCGAGAACGAATACGTCAAGGCGGTTGAACAGCTGAAATTCACCCCGCGCGACATCCGGGATGCCATCCTGGCGGGCATCGACGGCTCCTGGCTCGATGCAACGACAAAGCGTCGGTGGCTGCAGGAATGGTCGGAAGAGATCGACGGGCTGATGACGGCGTTGTCGCCCAACTAGGTACGGCGTTCGGGCGGTCGACAACGGCGCGATCCGGTTGCGGCCATATCACTTAAGATCAGCCGGGCTTGCCTTGTCGCGGCCCGGCTGACAGACCACGAAAATTCCACACCGCTCAGTACGCGATATCGACCGTATCTTCGGCAACTTCGCTTGGCTTGTGGTAGCCCATGTTCGCGCGCACTTCAGTTGGCGACATACCGAAAAGCTGCTTGATCTGACGCGAGAAATGGTAGGGGTTCTTGTAGCCGCATTGATATGCGATTTCCGCTATCGTCAGGCCGCTGTGCAAGAGCAGATGACGCGCCCGTTTTCCGCGTACCTGCCAGAGATAGCGGGCCGGTGTGACGCCGATATGTTTGCGGAACGACAGAATGAGGTGCTGCGGCGTTCGCGCCACCAGATCTGCCAGACTGTTGATCGTGACGTCCTTCTCGGAATTTTCCTCGATGTAGTTTCTGGCGCGATGGACGGGTCGGGGAATATGCCGATCCCGCTCTGAAACGTGGGCTTCGTGAAAATAGACTGCGTAGAGTGTCTGCCCCAGGGCGTTGCGCAGCATGTTGAGATTGGCCGTGGATCCGGAGCCCAGTTCGACGCCAAGGCGCTGAAGTGCTTCAAGCGGCTCGGATATCGGAATCTTGGCGGGCACTTCGCGCAGACGCTGCGCAATCGACTCCGTCAAGGTTCCCGGTGAGCCTTCGCACCAGCTCACCCGGCCGCGATCATACTCGAACAGAACGTATTGTTCGTTGCGAAAGACGCCGCATTCGCCACTCTCCACGATCGTCACTTCGTCGTCGCAGGTCACCTTGGCTGTTCCTTCGTGGACCAGCAGCAGCGTCACGTAACGATTACGAAGTGGGCCATAAACCCCTCCCACATTGTACAGCGCCTCACCGAAAGTGAAGCCGTGCTCCGGGTCGACGATTGTCTGCATTGGCTGGCTCCAACCGGCAGTGGATGAGCACGTAACGTACCTCGCTGTCCCGGCATTTCAAGCGGCGGTCCATCGCGATCTTCATTCAAGATATCCATTGGATCGGCAAGGACATTCCTCAAAAACCTCTGTTCGCCGACTATCCAGCTACGAAAATCAAAGCCGATCCGACGAACCAGATATGGCAAATCGGGCCGGGCTCCAGGGAGCTGAACTTATGTTTTTGCCCGTCGACAACTCGAAGACGAAGAGCGAGCTGCCGCCCGGATGCACATTCGCGGAAAGCGACTGGCATATCCTCTCCTCGTTCTGGCATCCCGTGGAATATGCTCACGAAGTTGGCGAAAAGCCCGTGCGGGCCCGCCTCCTGGATGTCGACCTTGTGCTCTACAGGACGTCGCAGGGCGTGGCCGTCGCCCGCGACATCTGTCCCCACCGCGGCACCAGGATCAGCTCCGGCTGGATGGCCGACGGCCAGATCGTCTGCCCGATGCATGGCTTGCATTTCGACCATGGCGGACAGTGCACCAAGATTCCGTCGATGACCGATCCGACGGCAAAGATACCGCCCAGGCTCAGGCTGCTGACCGTGCTTTCAGAGGAGCGCTACGGCATAATCTGGGTATGCCTCAAGGGCGAGCCGATCTGGCCGATCCCGCAATGGCCTGGACTTTCCAACGCGGACTGGAAGACGGTCTATCTGCCCAAGGATACGTGGAACGCGGCGGCGAGCCGCCATGTCGAAAACTTCAATGATGTCGCCCATTTTCCATGGGTTCATGCCGAAAGCTTTGGCTCGGCGACAGCGGTTCCTATTCCGCAATACACGGTCGATCATGCGGAGTTCGGACTGCGTTTTTCTTATCCATACCCGAACGGCGCCAACTATTACCCTGACGGCGTCGAGGGCACCGAGCGCAACGTCGTCTACAGCTATGAACTGACCTATCCGTTTTCGACGATCATCATCATCGATCCGGAAGGCTCGGATTACGTGCAATATCTGGCGGATACGGTGTGTCCGGTTTCAGCCCGCGAAACCCGCATTTTCCAGCTGCTCACCGACACCACCGGCAATCCGGACAGCGAATACTGGAAGAAGTTCCAGATGCTGATCAACGACGAAGACAAGTCGATGGTCGAAGAACAGCGCCCGGAAGACCTGCCGCTCGATCTGACTGAAGAAATCCACGTTCCCTGCGATCGCCTGTCGCTTGAATACCGGCGTGCGCTCGCCAAGAAATTCGGGCTCGGCGCGCCGATCGCGAGTTGAGCCGGCCAATTCAGCGAAATCGGAACCGTAGCCGCAAAGTTCCACGTTTTGCCTGACAGGCCAGGAAGGAGCCGAGCATGAACATCGCGCTGTCTGCCCATGGAAATGCTATGATCCACCAGGTCAACCGTTCTGCGCGCCTGCAAGTCCGGGTCGCTGCCAAAACCACCGAAGCCCAGGATATTGCCGGCTTCGAACTGGTCGATTGGAGTGGCGAGGACCTGCCGGCTTTCACGGCGGGGTCGCATGTCGATGTCTTCATGGCCAACGGGCTTGTTCGCCAATATTCGCTTCGCAACAATCCCAGTGAGCGCCACCGCTACCGCCTGGGTGTCCTGCGTGATCAGCAGGGCGCTGGCGGCTCGATCTTCATGCACGATATGCTGAAGTCAGGCGATGTGATCGAGATCAGCCACCCACGCAACGCCTTTCCGCTGAATGAACAGGCGTCATCGTCACTGCTGCTGGCCGGAGGGATTGGCGTGACGCCGATCCTGTCGATGGCCCACAGGCTATCGGCCCTGGGACAGGACTTCGCGCTGCATTACTGCGCCAGAAACCTCGACCGGATGGCTTTCCGGGCCGAGCTAGAGACGGGTCCGTTCAAGACGCAGGTTCATTTTCACCTCGATGACGGACCACCCGAGCAGAAATTGAGCATCGCGGAATTGTTGCATTCGAGCCCAAAGGGCACGCATCTCTATGTTTGCGGACCACGCGGGTTCATGGACGCCGTCATCGGCGAAGCCGAACGGTCGTGGCCGAAGGAAACCATTCACCGCGAGTATTTCGGCAAGATCGCTGATGTCGGATCAAGCGATGACAGGCCGTTTGCCGTCCAGATTGCCAGCACGGGCCAGGTCTTTGCCGTTCCAGCAGGCGAAAGCGTCGTCTCGGTGCTCGGCACCAACGGTATCGAGATCCCGGTATCTTGCGAGCAAGGCATCTGCGGAACCTGCGTGACCCGCGTGCTTGCCGGGCTGCCTGACCACCGCGACCTTTATCTGACCGATGCCGAACATGCAGCCAATGACCTAATGACGCCGTGCTGTTCGCGGGCGCTGTCGGAAATCGTCGTGCTGGATTTGTGAACGAGGGAAATATGCACCGGTGGACATACACCGGGCAAAGCAGGGCCTGACCAAACTGGGCCAGACAACCAATGGGAGTTAGAAATCATGATTGGACGATTGACCGGCAGGCTGGTTGCCTCCTTGGCAATGGCTGTGCTTGCGCTGTTTGCGCTTTCGTCGGTGTCGCGCGCCGAAAATCCGGACAAGCTCCGCATCGCGGTCATTCTGGCTTCCGGCGTGGAAAGCGGCTGGGACGGAACACTGATAGAATCGCTCGAGCGGGTGAAGGCGGCGAAGCCGCATGGGCTTGAGCTGAGCTGGAAATACACCGACCCGCTATGGGGCGACGATGCGGGCGACGCCATGCGGCTGTTCGCCGAAAGTGGCCAGTATGACGTCATCTGGGCGCACAGCACCTATTCCGACCAGGTCAAGAAGCTGAAGGACGAATTCCCCGAGATACTCTTCGTCGTCACGGGTTCGGGGAACGAAGGCTTGGGCGGCAACCAGTACATGCTCTACAAGCGTGTCCACGAACCTGCCTACCTGCTTGGCGTCATCGCCGGCCGCATGACCAAGACCAACGTGCTTGGCACGGTGGGCACATTTCCCGCTGACGACGTGAACGACTCGATCAACGCCTTCTTTGCCGGGGCAAGGTCGGTAAATCCGTCGATCAAGGAAAAGGTCGTTTTCATCGAGTCCTGGTATGACCCAGCCAAGTCGGCCGAATACACCCATGCGCAGATCGCCACCGGCGCCGACGTCATCTTCCAGCAGACCGACAACTTCAAGGAATGCGAGGCTGCGAAGATCATCTGCTTCGGCAGCAATCAGGATCAGTCCAGCTTCTCCCCGACCACGATCGTCAGCAGCACCGTGATCCGTTGGGATCCGGACATCACCCATGTCGTCGATGCCTGGTGGCAGCATAAGGTCGAGGGAAAGCCTTTTGCCGGCAGCACGGAGCGGATTTGGCGCGGCATGAAGGATGGCGGCGCCGGCATGGCTCCCTATCACGGCTTCGAGGCGACGCTGCCGCAACCGGTGATATCAGAGGTCGAGGCGCTGAAGGCCAAGATCATCTCAGGCGAGTTCCAGGTACCGCTCGATGTATCAGCCCCCAAGCCCAATTGAGACAACGCTCCTGCCGGGCCGAGAGGTCGGTCCCGGCAGGATACTCCCCATCCCACTGACTGATGACAGGACAGATTTTCGAATGTCGACAGCTCTGCGCGTTGAAGGTCTGACCAAGCGCTTTGCCGGCGTGACGGCCAATGACGGCGTCGACTTCGACTTGGCGGTCGGCGAGATCCATTGCCTGTTCGGTGAAAATGGCGCGGGCAAGTCGACCTTGTCGGCATGCATCTTCGGTTTCTGCAAACCGGACGCCGGGCAGATCGTCGTGCGTGGCGAGCCGGTCGAGATGCACTCTCCAAGGGACGCGATCAAGCTCGGCATCGGCATGGTGCATCAGCATTTCGTGCTGGTGCCCGAATTTACCGTGCTGGAAAATATCATTGTCGGAACCCAGAAATCCGGGTGGCGGCTGGACGACAGAGCAGCCAGGCAAAAGCTGAAGAGCCTGTGCGACGCCTACGGCATCGAGATCGATCTCGACGCCTATGTCTGGGAACTGGCGGTCGGGCGCCAGCAATGGGTCGAGATTCTCAAGGCGCTCTACCTCGACGTCCAGATCCTCATTCTCGACGAACCGACGGCGGTGCTGACACCTGATGAGTCCGCGCGCCTGTTCGCCATCATGCGCAAGATGTGCGCCAACGGCATGTCGATCATCCTGATCACCCACAAGGTCGCCGAAGTGATGCAGTCGAACCGCGTCACGGTCCTGCGCAAGGGCAAGACAGTCGCCACCGTCCAGACCAGGGACACGTCGCCTGAAGAACTGGCGCGGCTCATGGTTGGCCGCGAGGTGTCATTTTCGGTCAACAAGTCGAAGATCGCGCCCGGCGATACCGTGCTCGAAGTAAGCGGTCTCGGCGCCAGGGGCTACTGGAACGAGGCGGTTCTGAACCAGGTTTCGCTGTCGATCGCCCGGCACGAAATCCTCGGCATCGCCGGTGTCGCCGGCAACGGCCAGAAGGAGCTTTTCGAAGTTCTCTCGGGTGTGCGCTGGGCACGCGAAGGCACGATCAGGCTGAACGGCGAGGACGTCAGCCGGCTCACGCCGCGCGCCATGATGGACAGGGGCGTGGGACACATTCCCGACGACCGTTTTCGTGAGGGTCTGGTCGGGCCGTTCAGCATCGCCGAAAACCTCATCCTCGGCTGGCAGCGCAACGCCAAGTATCGCACCGGCCTGTTTCTGGATCGCGGCAAGATCGCAGCGCTGTCGAAGACGATGATGGCCCGCTACCAGATCGCCGCGCGCGACGACGAGGTGCCGGTCGAAAACCTCTCCGGCGGCAACGCCCAGAAGGTCATCCTGGCGCGTGAGTTCCTGCATTCGTCGGGACTGCTGCTCGCCAACCAGCCGACACGCGGCCTCGACATCGGCGTCATCGAATATGTCTACGCCCAATTGCTGCAGAAGCGCGAAGAGGGTTTTGCGATCCTGCTCGCCTCAGAAGAGCTCAGCGACCTGTTCAATCTCGCCGACCGCATCGCGGTGATGTTCAAGGGCGAGATCGTTGGCGTCGTCGACCCCAAGACAACGACAGTGGAGGAGGTCGGCATGCTGATGGCCGGACGCAGGATGGAGGCTGGACGATGATCCGGATCGAACGGCGCATCGAAGCCAATCCATGGTGGACGGCCGGCACGCTGGTGGCCGCATTGGCCGCTGGCATGCTTGCCTCCGCGCTCATCGTGGCGACGGCCGGCGCTGATCCCTTCGAGGCGTTCAGGACTTTGTTCTTCGGTGCCTTTGGCTCGCAGAAAGCGGTGATGACCACCCTCATCAAGTCGACGCCGCTGATCCTGACGGGATTGGCAACCGTCATCGCCTTTCGCGCGCAGATATGGAGCATCGGCCAGGAAGGCCAGGTCTTCGCCGGCGCGATGGCCGGCTATCTCGGCAGCCAGATCCTGGCTGGCCTGCCGCCGCTGCTGTTCTTTCCCGGGGTGATCCTGTTCGGCGTCGCCGGCGGGCTGCTGCTGGGCGGGGCCTGCGCGATCCTCAAGACACGCTTTGGCGTAAACGAGATCGTTTCGACTGTGATGACCAACTACCTTGCAATCTACCTGTTGTCTTACCTTCTGGCGGGCGGACCCTGGGCCGAAATCGGCGATGGCGCTTCTTATCAGCAGTCGGTGCCGCTTCCGGCCGCGGAGCAATTGCCGCTGCTGTTTGGAACCAAGCTCCATATCGGCGTGCTGTTGCCCTTCGTCGCTGCGATTTGCTGTGCCGTCATGCTCGACCGGACCGCACTCGGCTACGAGATCAAGGCACTGGGAACCAATCCTGTCGCGCTTGGCCACAAGGGCACCAATATCGCCAGGACCATCATTGCGGTGATGTGCATCAGCGGCGGGCTCGCAGCCCTTGCCGGCGTCATCGAGCTCTACGGCGTCGGGCACCGGCTGAAGGCCGACAACCTGATCGGACTTGGCTACGCCGGCATCATCGTCGGCATGATCGGCGGCTTGCGGCCGCTGGGCACTGTGCTGGCGGGACTGCTGTTTGGCGGGCTGGCAAGCGGTGCCGTGTCGATGCGGGTGGTCAGCGACATCCCGGCGTCGCTCGTCCCTGCCATGCAGGGCATCATCCTGCTTTTCGTCCTCTGTGCCAGCGTGATGGCGCGTTACAAGATCGTCAGGGGTACCGCGTCATGAGCGGATTGTTTCAGGAAGCCATCCTCATCAGCATTTTCGCAGCGACTTTGCGGACGATGACGCCGCTGCTGTTTTCGGCCATGGGCGAACTCGTGACCCAGCGCGCCGGGATCTGGAACATGGGTGTCGAGGGCACGATGCTGATGGGCTCGTTCATCGCCTATTTCGTGGCGACGTCGACCGGTTCCTTGTGGCTGGCGGTGCTCGCAGCGATCCTGGCTGGCGCCGTCATGGGCCTGATCATCGCCTTCATGACGGCGACGATGCGTGTCGACCATTTTGTTACTGGCCTCGGCCTCAACCTCTTTGCCGGCGGCATCACACTGTACTGGTTTCAAAGCTACGTTCGCGGTGGCCCGCAACCCTCCTTCGCCGGCTTCGAGGACGTGCCGTTGCCCTTCCTGTCGGACATTCCCTTTATCGGTCCCGTGCTGTTCTCGCAGCGGCTGTTGACCTACGCCGCCTTCTTCATCGTCCCTGCCATCTGGTTCCTGCTTTATCGTACGCGATATGGCCTGGAGCTGCGGTGCCTTGGCGAGAATCCGAAGGCGCTCGACGTCAAGGGGCTGAGCGTACCTGTCCGCCAATATGGCGCGGTGATGTTTGGTAGCGCCATGACCGGGCTCGGCGGTGGTTTCCTGATGCTCGCTTTCTCTGATCGCTTCATCGCTGATTTCTCGGCCGGCCGCGGCTGGATCGTGGTCGTCGCGCTCATAGCTGGAAACTGGAAGCCCAAGGGTGTGCTGATGGCGGTGGTGGCCTTTGCATTGCTGGAAGCTATCGCCACTCATGCCCAGGTTGTCGGCGTCGGCGTGCCGCGCCAGCTGTTGCTCGCGCTGCCTTATCTCGCTTCGATCATCCTGTTGATGGGGGTTCGCTTCCGCACCGGCCAGCCGGCAATGCTCGGTTTCCCGTATTCGCGCGAGTGACGCGGGCGACAGCGGGTGTAGTTCGAGCGAAGCCTTTTCCAGCAACTCTGAGCGGGAGGTCAAAGACAGTGGAAGAAGCACATTTCGCCCTCGTGGCGGACGCTCGCGAGCAGCAGAACGACCTGCTCGAGCAACCCGCAAGCCTTTGCCAGAATCCGCATTCGTTGCGCGACAGCGGCGAGAACCGCCTGCAGACCGCGATCGGGCGCGAAGTACGCTTCTGTCGAAAGCGTCATGGCATGACCCTCGCCGAGCTTGCCGACGCCGCAAGCGTGTCGCTCGGCATGATGTCCAAGATCGAAAACGGGCACATCTCGCCGTCACTGGCCACGTTGCAGGCGCTCGCCCAGGCTTTGGCCGTGCCGCTCTCGTCCTTGCTCAGGCGCTTCGAACAGGAGCGCACCGCCGTCTTCGTGAAGGCAGGAACAGGTGTCGAGGTCGGGCGGCGCGGCACGCGGGCCGGTCATCAATACAACCTTCTGGGTTACATCGGCTCCAACACGGGTGGCATCTTCGTCGAGCCCTATCTCATCACGCTGACCAAGGACACTGATACCTTCCCGTTGTTTCAGCATTCCGGGATGGAATTGCTTTACCTGCTCGAAGGCGAGGTCAACTACCGCCATGGCACATCGGTCTACCGGCTGCTGCCGGGCGACAGCCTGTTCTTCGACGCCGACGCGCCACACGGACCAGACGCACTGATCAAACTCCCCATCCGCTTCCTGTCAGTCATCTCATATGGCGTTGGCGGTGGGGAGGATTGAGTGTTTTGGGTCCTACGTTGGCCTATGGAACCTGCCCGAAGGCATGGTGGCATAAGTTTGTCGGGCGGCGTCACTCCATCACCGAAGGATGTCGACGATAGCTTGACGGAATCTACTGGCGCTTGGCTTTTCGTTCAATCAGGCGGGATCCTTTGTGCCGCAACTCGTCGAATCCATTGCCAAGTGCTTGACACACTCGCTCAAGATAGCGGCGGCCGCGAGAACTGTCCGCCGCAAGATCAACCAGTCACCAGCTTGCCGTCATCGACGACCGACGGCGCGGACGCCGAGTCGATCGACAAGCCACGGACGAGCAGTCGTCGCGTCCGGCGGCGATCATGGCGGAGGCGATCGCCGCTGTGATTCTGATCGACATCAACCGATCGGAGCAGGCGACTGATCGTATCTGACGCCGAGGCCATCTTCGATGCGGCAGTGAATTTCTGGAGCGTCGAAGAGTGCTGTCCCAACCGGACCAAAATGAGGAGAGGAGGCTCCCTACCGACGAAGTTTTCGGTCGTTGGCCCGTGCTGCCAGAAGCACGAACGATACCGCCAGTATTGAAGCCAGGAAAATCGAGCCTGACAGGGCATAGATCGTTGGCGACGCGCCCGAATTCATCTTGCCGAACATCGCCAGTGGCAGCGTGTTTTGCCGTCCGACCAGATAGAAGGCCCGGCCGAATTCATTCAGCGACAGCAGGAATGAGAAGATGAAGGCGGCCACCAGGCCTGGCTTGATCAGTGGCAATGTCACATCAACCAGTTGGCGCCACCAGGACGCGCCGAGATCGGACGCCGCAAGCAGGTAGGAACGCCTGACGGCTGCCATGCTGGTCAGGATGACGGTGAAGGCGAATGGTAGCGCCCACAAAAGGTGGCTCGCCGCCACTGTGCCCCAAAATGGCTTCAGTCCGATGCGTCCGAAGATCACCGATAACGACAGCCCCTGGATGATGCCGGGAACGAACATTGGCAGCAACACGAACATGAACCAGCGCGAGCGCCATTTGCCGAGGTCCATGTAAGCGAGCGCCGACAATAGCGCGAGGCCGGTTGCCACCAGCGCGGTAATGGTCGCGACCAGCAGGGATTCCTGCAATGCACTGATGAGGGTGCGTTCCTTGGCGAGCGCGAAATACCAGGTCAGGCTGACATCGGAGAGCGCCGGCAGGGCCGGCTGCAATGCCGGGTTGAATGACACTGCAACCAGATAAAGCGGCGGCAGGTAGATGATTGCCAAACCTATGGCTGTTATCAACCAGATGGCGGCCTTCAGCGGGCGGCTTTCGAAACTGGCTACCATGTGAAACCCTCGAACAGTCTGGTCAGCTTGAACAGACGGTTGCCGATGAATATCAGCCCGAACAGGATGATCAGCACCACGGTCGAGATTGCGAAGGCCAGCGGGAAGTTCACGACCCGCATGACGTCGTTGATCATCACCGAGATCATCGATGCGGCTGCGCCGCCAAGCATCTGCACTTCGGTCGCCGACCCTGCCGCCATGACGAAGACGAAGAGAAATCCGGCGAATATGCCGGCTTGCGTGAGCGGCAGCAGAACCGAGCGGAATGTGCGCCAGAAGCTCGCGCCAAGGTCCTGGCTGGCGGCGAGCAGCGACGGCTCGACGCGTTGCATCGACAGGATCAGCGGAAAGATGACGAATGGCAGGTAGGAGGCGACCAGGCCGACATTGACGGCAAAATTGGAAAACAGGAGCCAGTCGAGCGGCTGGTCGACGATCCCGAGATCCATCAGCCAGCCATTGATCAGGCCGTTGCGGCCCAGCACCAGCCGCCAGGAAAAGGCGCGGATCATGTACGAGGTAAAGAACGGGATGGTGAACAGCGCCATGAGCAGGAGTGCCGTTCGCCTGCTTGCCAGAAAATGCACCGCCATTGCCGCGGGATAGCCGATGACCACGCAAATTGCGGCGGTCAGGAATGCCTTGCCCAGCGATCCGACGATGACGCTCCAGCGCCCGGCCTCGAGGATCGCTGCATAACCGGCCAGGCTGAACTCCGGCCTGATCCAATAGGTCGCGGGGTCCCAGGTCCAGAAACTCCAGACCAGAATGACGATCAGGGGAACGAACCCGAGCAACAGCACGATGAGTGCGGTCGGGAGTGCAAGCAAAAGACCGGGCGATTTCATCTGGTTTCCAGAAAAAGTGCGGTGGGAGCGCGAACCGCTCCCGCCGCTGTTGGTCGCAATCAGGCGTTACGCAGCTTCTGCCACCATTCTTCGTAGAGCTGGAAATTGTCCGGCCGGGTATTCTGCCAGGCGACCTTGCCGCTGAACTTGGCCTTGACGTGCTCTGCCAGCGCCTTGACCTTCGCCGGGTCGAATTCGCTTGCGTGCGCCTCGGCGTAGGCGACATTGCGATCGCTGGGCACGACGTAACCGCGCTGTTCGCCAAGCGTACAGCCATAGAACCCGTCGAACAGCCAGTTCGCGAACTTGTGGGCGTCATCGCCTAGGCCACGGTCGACCGCACCCTTGAGCAGCACCAGGTTGTTGCCCCAGCCTTCGTAGCCTTCGACGGGCGCAGCATACTCGACCTGCAGGCCGCGCTTGCGACCTTCATAGACGATGGGCTCCCACCCAGTCATCGCGAGCACTTCGCCGTCGCCGACGAGCTGTACGCCCTGTTCCCAGCCGCTCCAGAAGGTGCGGAACTGGCCGTCCCGCTTGTGCTTGATGAGGAACTCCATCACCAGGCCAAGCTCGTCCGCGGTCAGGTTGCCTGGATTGCCGATCTTCTGGTTTTCTGACTCCTTCAGATACATGGCGGCAAAGACCGCGCTGTTGATCCAGGCGTCTTCCATCGCCACCTGGCCCTTCAGCTTCGGATCGAAGATGACGCCATAGCTGTCGACCTTGCCCAGCTTGTCGGGGCGATAGATGATCGAGTCTGCGTTGATGACAGCCGGCAGGCCATACTGCTTTCCGTCATGGTGCAGGTAGGGAATATCCTTCGCCCATTGCCAGACGTTTTCGTAGTTGGGGATCTTCGACATATCCCAGGGAACGATTGCGCCCTGGACCGCCAGTTCCTTCTCGGCCCCACCCTGCAGGCCGCCGATATCGAAGAGGTCGTTGGCGTTGCCGGCGACCAGGCGGGCGACCGCCGGACCCGGGTCGTTGCCATTGTCGGTGAAGGCGACGTTCAGGCCCGCGTCGTCGGCTGCCCGAGACCAGGCATCGCCGACGTCGAGCGTGCCGGTCGCCCAGAATGCCAGATCGCTCGCAGCCAGTGCCGCCATTGGCCGAAACAGGGTTCCGCCCGCCAGTGCCGCACCGCCAGCCCCGAGGGTCTTGAGCAACTGGCGGCGGTTGAAGTTGCTCGACATCGCATTGTTCAAAGGATTCATGTGATTTGTCATCGTGTTACCCCTTCTTTTTATGAGATTTCTTCAGGATGATCAGGTGTCACGGTTCGGCGCAGTTCCCGATGCGGGCACGGGTACCAAGGCGCCGCCGGCGAATTCGAGCCGCACTGGATTGCCCGGTTCGGGCCAGGCGTCGGCGAACTCGACCGGGATCTCGGCGTCGAGCTTCTGGCCGTCGCCAAGTTCGAGATAGAAGTCGAAGAACCGGCCTCGAAACTGGCGCCCGGCCACCGTAGCTCTGAGTGAACTGCCGGGCGCTGCATGCCCGTTCGCGAGCGAAATTCGGTCGGGACGAACCGCCAGGAGTCCCATTTCCCCAACGTCGCGAGCGCCTGGCAGAACCAGCCGCTCACCGGCTATGATGGCGACCGTGTCGCCGCCGCTGCGTTCCAGCCTTTCGGGCTTGAGGACGCGTTCCATGCCAACGAAACGTGCGACGAAATCATTGGCGGGATTGGCAAAGAAGTCGGCCGGCCGTCCCACCTGCTCGATCCTGCCCTTGTGCATGATGGCCATGCGGTCGCTGAGGCTCAGCGCCTCGTCCTGATTGTGGGTGACCAGCACGAAGGTCGACCCGGTCCGCTGATGCAGCCTGCCGAACTCGTCGCGCATCTGCTGGCGCAGCCTTTCGTCGAGCCCGGTCAAGGGCTCGTCGAGAAGCAGGATGCCCGGCTCCATGACAAGTGCGCGCGCCAGGGCGACCCGTTGCCGCTGTCCACCAGAGAGAACATTGACGTTGCGCTCGGCAAATCCTGCCAGATCGACCAAAGCGAGCGTGCTGTCTACGCGCTTCTTGCGTTCAGAGGCGGCTACGCCCTTCACCTTCAGTCCGTAGGCGACGTTCTCTCCCACTGTCATGTGAGGAAACAGGGCGAGATCCTGGAAGACGGTGTTTGACGGGCGGCGGTTTGCCGGCATGTCGGTGACGTCCTGGCCATCGAACAGGACCCGCCCGGTGGTGGGACGGTCAAAGCCGCCGATCAGCTTTAGTAGCGTACTTTTTCCGGAGCCCGACGAACCGAGCAATGTGAAGAATTCGCCGGCCCCGATCTTTATACCCACGCGCTCCAGGGCTTTGACGGTGCCAAAGGTCCTGGTTACGTTGTCAATTCCAATCGCGATGGCCATGGGCTAGCGGACCTCTTCCGTGATTACCATGATGCCCCGGTCAGTGATTTCCAGGACTTGCCCTGCATGAACAAGCGTTGTCGTGGTTGGCTCCTCGACAAGCAGCGGGCCACTTAGCCGCTCGCCGCAGGGCAGACCGTTACGATCATAGACAGCGCAGAATTTCCAGCCGCCATCGTTGCCGAAATAGACTTTGCGTTCGCCCTTGCGCGCCTTGGCGACAGTACGACCATTATCGTCGATCAGAGGGCAGTCGATGACATTGCCGGCAATCTCGGCCTGAAGATGCAGGTTCGTCACCTCGATGCGTGCATCGGGCAGGCGGAACGAGTAGGCGGTCTCGTGAGCAAGATGGAAGGCCTCGGCGAAATCGACGAGTTGCATCGACGGCGAGAACCGCGTCGACACGCTATGCTCCTGTCCGCGATAGCGCATTTCGACGGTGTAGCTGAAGGCGATGTCGCCCTTGCCGTCGAGATCGAAATAGGACAGTGCCTCATCTTCCATGCCGGTGAACAGGTCGGCCAGTTCGCCAAGCGACGAGGCGGCCAGCGGCGAGAACCAGGTTTTGCGAATGTCCGCGCGCGGATGGGCTGCCAGCATGCCCCAGGCCGAGAAGATGCCCGAATGCGGTGGGATGATGATCGACTTGGCGTTGAGTTCGCGGCCGAGGCGGGCGCCCAGCATCGGCCCGGCGCCGCCGCTTACGATCAGCGCAAGGTCGCGCGGATCGTGGCCGCGCTGGACGGTGACCAGTTTCAGGGCGTTGATCATGTTGGATTCGGCGACGTCGATGATGGCCTGGGCAGCGTCGTCGACGGACAGACCGAGCGGTCCGGCCAGCCTGGTGATGGCCTGGCGCGCGAGTTCGACGTCGAGGGTCATCGCGCCTTCGGCAAATGCGGCAGGATCAAGCAGTCCGATGGCCACCTTGGCGTCAGTGACCGTCGGTTCGGTTCCGCCAAGCCCGTAGCAGGCCGGTCCGGGCGAAGACCCGGCACTTTTCGGTCCCACCCGCAGGCCGCCGGCGGCGTCGATCCATGCGATCGAGCCTCCGCCCGAGCCGATCTCGACGATGTCGACCACCGGCACCTGGACCGGATAGCCGGGGAAGGTGCGGGCCCACTCCAACTTGTATTCGGCGTCGAGATTTGGCTTGCCGTCGCGAATGAGCGTGCATTTTGCCGTCGTGCCGCCAACGTCCAGATAAAGGACATCCTTTTCGCCGAGGATCGCGCCGATCCTGGCGGCGCCAGCTGCACCGCCCGAAGGGCCGGATTCGACAAGGGTCAGCGGACTGGCGACGGCTTGCGAGAACGTCGCGACTCCGCCATTCGACAGCATCGCATAATAGGCTGAGTACACGCCCTTGGCGGCAAGCGCCTTTTCGAGATTGGCGAAATAGCGCTGTATGATCGGCTGTACATAGGCGTTGAGGGCAACGGTGTTGGTGCGCTCATATTCGCGCCATTGGCGCGAGATCTCGTAGCTGGCGCAGACGGTGACGCCCGGCAGCAGGTCGCGCAGCAGCGCTGCGCAGCGCTTCTCGTGATCCGGGTGGGCGTAGCTGTGCAGGAAGATGACCGCTACGGCCTCAACTCCCTCGTCCTGAAACAGGCGCGCGGCCTGGCGAACATCGTCCTCGTTGAGCGGTTCGATGATCCTTCCGTCCGCGCCGACCCGTTCGCGGACCTCTGTACGCAGCTTCCTGGGGATGAACGGTTCGGGGCTGTGGAACTGGAGATTGTAGAGGTCGGGGCGGTTGCCGCGGCCGATCTCGAGGACGTCGCGAAACCCGGCAGTGGTCACCAGGGCGGTCCTGACGCCCTTGCGTTCGGTGATCGCGTTGATCACCGTCGTTCCGCCATGGGCAAAGAACCGGACCTTGTCGGGGTCCAGGCCGCCGGCACTCTCTGCGCGGTCGATCACGTCGAGCACGCCGATGGACTGGTCCTGGGGTGTGGTCAGGCTCTTCGAGGTGAATACCTTGCCCGTCTTCTCGTCATATCCAACGAGATCGGTGAAGGTGCCGCCGACATCGGTTGCAAGTCTGATCATTTCGTCGTCGTGCCCCGGTGGTTGTATTCCGATGCCGCGCGTTCCGCGCTGATGTAGCCGGCGCGGATGTCTTCGGCGATCGCATCCTTGCTTCTCTTGGTTGGATCGCCCCAGCCGCCGCCGCCGCCAGTGGCGATGCGCAGCAAGTCGCCTTTGACGACGCGGCGGTGAGACAGGCGCCCATAGGAGGTGGTGTTCGCCGCCTCCTTGTCCACGACATCGAGCCGGTTGAGACTGCCCGCGCCGCCGCCGTCCATGCCCCAGGGCGGCGTCCTCGAGCGGCCGAAGCCGCTGTGGATGTCGGCCTCTCCGGACAGGATCTCGTATTCGCGCACGACCCCGAAGCCGCCGCGCCACTGGCCTGCGCCGGCTCCGCCCTCGACATTGAGCGCGTAGCGCCGAACGTGGAGCGGAAATTTGGCTTCGATCAGCTCCACCGAGTAATTGTAGGTATCGCCGTCGGTCAGGGCGATCACCGCGCTGGCGCCGTCGCGACCGGGCGCGCCACCCCAGCCGCCATGCTGCGGCTCGATGTGGATGAACTCTTCGCCGTCGGCGGTCCGGCCATTGATGTATGTCACGCACAGGCTGGAATAGGAGCCGGCGGAGAAACGTTCCGGCATCAGCGGTGCAAGCGCCTTCCATACCAGTTCGGAGGCATGGACGGAGCCTTCGTAGTACCAGCCTGTCGGCGAGGGTTTCTGCGCCGTGAAGACCGTTCCATTGGGAGCGATCACCGAAAGTGGCCGGAACCACCCTTCATTGGACGGCTCCTGTGGCGCCACGAGCGCCTTGAAGATGGTCTTCACTGCCGAGCTGAGTGCCCCGCGCGCGCAGTTGATCGGGCCTGCCGCGGCTGGTGGGCAGCCAGTGAAATCCACCTCCATGCGGCCGCCCTCGATTCGGATGGCGACCTTCACTTCGATGGGGTCGGTGGTAATGCCATCGCCATCGATGATGTCGGTTGCCTCGTAGATGCCGTCCGGCAGTGCCGCTATGACGTCCTGGCTACGCCGCTCGCTGACGTCGAGGAGGTGGTCGAAGGCGTCCTGGATCGTGGCCGCACCGTACTTTTCGACCATCTCCAGGATGCGGCGCTCGGCGATGCGCACAGTGGCAAGCTGCGCATTGAGGTCGCCCAACGCCACTTCCGGAAGGCGGACATTCTCGCTGATGATACGGACCATGTCAGGCAGCAGCTTGTCGTCGCGGGCAATGCGGACGCAGGGCAGGCGAAGGCCCTCCTGGAAAACCGAATTGGCGTCCGGCGGCAGGCTGCCGGGCACCGCACCGCCGACGTCCAGCCAGTGGGCGACATTGATGGCAAATGCAATGATGCGGCCTTCGGCAAAGATCGGTCGCATGATCGCCAGGTCGCAGGAATGCGTACCCCCGGCATAGGGGTCGTTGGTGACCAGCACGTCGCCCGGCGCCATGTCGTCGGCGAACCGCTCGACCAGGCTGCGAACCTGGGTGGCGAAGGTGCCGGTGAACAGCGTGATGCCGTTGGTCTGGGCGATCAGGTCGCAGTCGCGGGTGCAGATGCCACAGGCGAAATCCAGTACCTCGTAGATGACGGGGCTCATGCTGGTCCGCGCCATCACGATGCCCATCTCGTCGACCATCGACAGTAGCTTGCCCTGGATGATCTCCTGGGTCACGGGATCGACGGTTCGCACCTGCTGCTCCATTCCGCACCTTTATGACTGCAGCGCGTGTATCTGCTGCCCATGCGGAAAGGTTGCATCGTGGAACGGACTTGCATACCCGACCGATCGGGTGGGCAGGCTGATTGGGTGCCTACCCAAAATGACGGTTAGGCTAATAGTCCTAGCTCTCGCGCGACCGAGATGGCCGCAGTGCGCGAGTGGACATTGAGCTTTGAGAAGACATTTCGGACGTGAAACTTCACGGTGTTTTCGCTGACGTCCATATGCCTCGCTATCTCCTTGTTGGAGAAGCCGCCGCAGATCAATGAAATGACCTTCAGTTCCTGCTGGGTCAGCGTATGCGGTGCGCTCGAGGAATCCGCCGCCGTTTCTGCCGAACCTTCTCTTGGAACTGACGCATCTGCCGGCGCAAAGATCTGGCCGACGCGCCGGGCGATAAGGCTGTCAGGGCCGGCTTCCTGCGCGCGCCGGCGCAGCAAGGCGAGCATGTCGGGACCCTCCTCGAAAAAGGCCGCGCGATAGGTTGCGCTGGGCAGGGTCAGTAGGATTTCGTCTAGCACGGAAGCGGTGCGTTCTACCTTGCCGGTCTTCATGCCGGCCAGCACCGCCAGCAGGCGCATCCGGAGCATTCTCGGCACACTGAAGGGACGTTCCTGGGCCACCTCCAGGCGCTGCAGCATGTCGAGTGCGCGCTCCGTCTGGCCTTCCTGTATCCAGATCCGTACCCACAGCGTTGCGGGTACCTCGCCGCGTAGCCGGAACGAAAGCCGGTTGCGCTCGATGTCGAACGCCGTTTCCGCGCCGAGATCGAAACGGTCGGCGAAACGCTTTGCGCCCTGGATGTCGCCGAAGTGGATGATCGAGCGCATCTGCTCTCGTGCTACCAGCCTTTGCAGGCGAGGAAAGCCACGGCGCTGTGCGGTGCGCCTTGCCTGTTCGAGCACGGCGTCCACGCCGTCAAAATCGTTCCTGACCATTCTTGCGCGAATGCGGGACAGATAGGCTGCGGCCAACAGGTCGAACCAACAGTCGTTCTTCTCCAGATGCGGCAGCGACCATTCGAGGATGCGCTCGGCGCCATCATGAAGACCACGCTCCGATAGCGTCTCGGCCAGCAGGACCTGGGCGATCGCGTCGAGGTCGCAACCCTTGCCAATGGCGTTCTGCGCGTCGCTGGCCAGGCGCTCGTAGGCCGCACTCGCGCCTTCCATGTCGCCGCGAAAGAACTGTGCCTGCCCGACATGGACATGGAGATGCATCGCCCCGAAAAGCGCTCCTGCCTGGGTAAAGGACTGGATCGCCAGGTTGCCGTGGCGCTCGGCGCGCTCGAACTCGCTGCGCTCCAGATATTGGAAGCACAGCAGATTGTAGGTCAGTGCGCGCTGCACGGGTTCCACCAGTTCGAGCAGCGTGAGATCGCGCTCGAGTAGCGACAGGTCGAGGGCTTCGATGCGGTCATCCCGGTACAGCGCCATGAGTGCCCCGATAAGGCGGACCTCGTTGACCAGGATATTGTCGGAACGGTCGATGGTCCGATCGACCAACTCGAAATAATGAGTCGCCAGTGCCAGGTTCCCGCCCTTGGCCGCGGCGACGGCCAGTCCGAGAAAGCTGCGTGGAAACTTTGCGGCTTCCGGTTCGGGCAGCACCGCCGCCAGCGCATGAAACTGCTGCAGCAGCCCGCGGGCGCCGGCATAGACCTGTCGCCATCCCCCCGCGTTTTCGGAGAATTCCCCGGCAAGGCGGAAGTCTTCCGCATGCAAGGCGTGGCGGATGGCACTCGCCCAGTCGCGCCGGGCTGCATACCAGTGCGCGGCACTGCGCCTGATCTGGTTGACATCCAGCCCGCGCGCGAGGGCTTCCTGCATGAGGTATTCCTGAAACACCGCATGCAGTTTGAACTGCTTGTGCCCATCATCGAACGCCTCGATCGGCAAGCCGCCGATTGCGATGTCGGAGGTCAGTTCGGCGGCGGCCGCAGGGCTGACGACCGCGCTCGCCAGCTCGGCGCTGAAATAGGGCAGGGCCGCAACGCCGACCAGCGCCGACTGCATATGGACTGAGAGCGACGAAAAGACCTGTTCGGACAGGTAGCGTGCCATATCCAACTGGGTGCCGCTGAATTCAAGCAGGTCCCTGTCGGTCACGGCCCCGTCGCGCAACAGCACGCGCGCAAGCTGCAGTGCCACGGCCCAGCCCTGGGTCTTCTGGACCAGGGCCTCGATCTGCGATTTATCGAGCTTTACCCCGGCCATGGCGAGCAGGTTCTGAGCCTCTCCGGGCGAGAAACGCAGATCGCTGGCCTTCAGATAGGTGAGTTGGCCATTCAGCTGCATCGCCGAGATCGCCAACCTCGGCTCCGACCTGGAGATGATCAGCAGCCTGAGGTTTCGTGCCTGCGGCGAAAACAGGAGCCGCGCCAGCGTCGCGTCGTTTTCATCGCTCTGGGCGAAATGATAGTCGTCGAGGAACAGGTACAGGGGGCGGCGCAGCCGTTGCAACTGGGTCAGGATGACGCCCAGAACATGCTGCTGCGACAGACTGGAATAATCCTGCGCCGCAGCGGGGAAGACGTGTGCTGCGGTGAGAACTCCGAGCAGTCCGAGGAGGAAGTGGGTGCCGTCGCGATCGTCGCCATCCAGCGCGGCCCAGGCTGCCTGGTGGCCTTGTTTGCGCAGATCCTCGTAACGCTGGTTCATCAACGAGGACTTGCCGAAGCCGGCAGGTGCTATGACCAGCGTCAGGCGCCGGTCGCCGGCATCGTCGAGCAGCCTCAGCGTCCGGACGCGCCTGACCTGCGCCATGCGCGCATCGGCCTCACCTTCAGAGATGCGCTTGGGCGCCACCATTCTGTCAGAATCCAGGATCAATCAACATGCCGATATCATGAGCCGCGCGAACATGTACACCTTGAGGCCATCCGGGGGCAGCCTATGTGCCATCTGCGAGGCGGTGACCCGGCCGACCATGCGCTTCGTGCCGGTGAAGACGCCTGAGCACGCTTGTCATCGCCCGCCGGCTTGCCACTATCGCCCATGCCGACCGCATTCAAAACGCTTCACCATCGCAAAACAAGGCGGCACCCAGCACGCCACCAACCACGCCGGGGCCGGTGGATGATGCCAGCGGCGCGCTCAGTAGTCCTCTCGATGCCGCAGGCTGACCAAGGACTTCGAGAACCTCTCACATAACGCGCTCGCCTTCCTCAACTGGCGTCCATTCGCCTCATGCTCGGAAGGCTTTGCTTTTCCGAAGATCGCCGCCGTCACTGCCTGTGCGCCGTCCGCTGTTGTGTGATCTCCATCGTCAGTCTAGCATCCGAGTGCCACAGATACTGAACCGTTCCGACGGAAACGCAGCCCATGCAGATCGGTAACGCGCGCACAGCCACCACTGAAATCTGTATTGCGGCAGCAGACGCAGTCGAAGTGCGAGGCAGGGATCTCTGCGGCGATCTTATGGGTCGGCTGAGCTTCACTGCGTATTTCTATCTGCTCTTGACCGGGCGCGAGCCGACTGAAGATCAGCGCTACTTCCTGGACCTCTTGCTCGTTGCGATCGCCGAACACGGGATGATGCCCACTGTCCAGGCGGCGCGGATGACTCTCGCCTCCGATCCCAATGCACTACAGGGCGCGTTGGCCGCGGGTGTTCTCGGCTGCGGCCCCGTAATCCTTGGTACCTCCGAACTCTGCGGCGCGCTTCTCCTAAAGGCGCGTGCCCGGGTGACCGAGGGCGGGGATGCCGACGAGGTCGTCCTGGAGTTGGCTCGTGAAATCCGTGAAGCGGGCGGAAAGGCGCCGGGCTTCGGGCATCCCGTGCATCGGCCGCTCGACCCGCGCGCCGAGCGCATCCTGGATCTTGCCGACCAGCGCGGCGTCAGCGGCCCGCATGTCGATCTGGCGCGGCGCATGCGCGAAGCGGTGGCGCAGGTATGGGGGAAGCAGCTCGTCTTGAACGTCTCGATGCCGATTGCCGCAGTCCTGCTCGATCTCGACTTCCCTCCCGCATTTCTCAAGGCGATCCCGCTGCTTGCCCGCACCGGCGGCCTCCTTGCTCATCTTGCGGAAGAACAGCAAAACCCCATCGGCTTTGTCCTCGCCGGCCATGCGGAAGCGGCCGTTTCCTACGGTGCCAATAACAGGACCTGAGCCATGTTCGACCCGGAGGTGGAAACCAACCCCTGGCGCGATCAGGTCAGGCAGGACGACGCTCAGTACCGCCGGCAGGTCGGATATCTCCTCGCCCACTCGGCCTTCTACCACAGCAAGCTGAAGCAGGCCGGCTTTGCCACCGCGGAAGAGATCGGCGGTCTGGATTCGATCGAGAAGCTGCCGTTCACCGAGAAGGACGAGATCAGGGCGTCATGCAGCGAGAATCATCCGATCGGCACGCATCTGGCGGTCCGCAGGGAAGAGATCGTGCGCATCTTCTCTACAAGCGGCACAACCGGTACTCCCAGCTACATTCCTCTCACGGCGCAGGATCTCGAAAACTGGGTCGTGACCTCAGCCCGGAGCTATTCGGCTTCGGGCATCAGCCCGGGCGAAGCGATCGTCTCGACCTACAATGCCGGACCTTTCGTGGCGGGCGCGGCGCTCGGCGCCTTCGACCGGCTCGGCATGACCCACGTTCCCGTCGGTACGGGCAATACCGAGCGCCTGATAACCGCCATCCGCCTCCTGAAGCCGGCGGCGGTGGTGATGACGCCCTCCTACGCGGCCTACCTCGCAGAATGGGCGGAAGAGAGGCGCTTCGACCTCAAGGGCTCCAGCGTGAAGCGCGTTCTGGTCGCTGGCGAGCCCGGCGGCGGCGAACCGGCCCTGCGCGCGCGCCTCGAAGAGGCATGGCGCGCCAAGGTGACGGAGGCCATGGGGATCGGCGACATCGGGGTTTCGCTGTGGGGCGAATGCGAAGAGCAATGCGGCATGCATCTCGGCGGCCGCGGCTTCGTCCATCCCGAGCTGGTCGATCCGGAAAGCGGCGCACCGATTGCAATGGAGGACGGTGCGCGCGGCGAACTTGTATTGACCCATCTGCGCCATCAGGCTGCGCCGCTGCTGCGGTTCCGGACGCGCGATCATGTCCAGGTCTGGAGTTCGCCCTGCCGGTGCGGCCGCACCGCGCCTCGGGTCCGCTGCATCGGCCGCACTGACGACATGCTTCTCGTGCGCGGCGTCAATGTTTTCCCATCGGCCATTCGCGAGGTGGTCAATCAGTTCATGCCGGAGGTGAGTGGCATGATCCTGGTCAAGCCGCAGGACCCGGGCGTACGGCAAGAACCACCTGTGCCGGTGGTGGTCGAACTGGCGAAGGATTCCGCTGCCGATCCGGAACTTGCAGCGAGAATTCAGAAGCGGTTCCGCGATATGCTCGTCTTCACCGCGCAGGTCGATCTGGTGCCGTGGGGCACGCTCCAGCGCAGCGAATACAAGTCAAAGCTAGTTCAGCGCTAGACGCAACTGCGGAAGAGAATCGACGCGAAGGATACGGCAAACCCACATTGCCTCTCAAACCGGGGGATCATCATGACTGCGCCCAGACCGTCCAAGACACACATCGGAAACCATCGGCTGCATCCGGAAACGTTAATGCTGAGCTACGGCTTTGATCCGCAACTGTCGGAAGGAGCGGTGAAGCCGCCGGTGTTTCTCACCTCGACCTTCGTGTTCAAATCAGCCGAAGAGGGGCGCGATTTCTTCGATTTCGTCTCCGGCCGCAAGGAGCCGCCAAGCGGAATCGGAGCCGGACTCGTCTACTCGCGCTTCAATCATCCCAACAGCGAAATCGTCGAGGATCGCCTGGCAATCTATGAAGGTGCGGAGGCCTGTATCCTGTTCTCGTCCGGCATGTCGGCTATCGCAACCACCTTGCTGGCCTTCGCGCGCCCGGGTGATGCCATCGTGCATTCACAGCCGCTTTATGGCGGCACCGAAACGTTGTTTGCCAAGACGCTGGCCAATTTCGGCATTGGCTCTGTGGGTTTTTCCGACGGTGTTGATGAAACCGCCATTCGCGCTGCTGCCGATGAAGGCTGCGAGCGAGGCCGCGTCTCAGTGATCTTTATCGAAACGCCCTCGAATCCGACCAACACGTTGGTCGATTTTCTGGCTGTCGGCCGCATCGCCGATGAGATCGCCGCCAAACAGGGCCATCGCCCGGTCATCGTGTGCGACAACACGTTGCTCGGACCGGTGTTCCAGCGTCCACTCGACCACGGTGTCGACATTTCGGTCTATTCCCTGACCAAATATGTCGGCGGCCATTCCGATCTGATCGCCGGCGCGGCCCTCGGCAGCAAGGCCATCACCAAACCGATCAAGGCACTCAGAGGAGCGATTGGTACACAACTTGATCCCCATTCTTGCTGGATGCTCGGCCGCTCGCTGGAAACTCTGAGCATTCGCATGGAGAAGGCCAACGCCAACGCCCGCATCGCCGCCGAATTCCTGGCCGAGCATCCTAAGGTCGCAAGGGTGGCCTATCTGCCGTTCCTCGGCGAAGACACCCCGGCTGCACATGCCTTCAGAACGCAATGCACAGGCGCCGGGTCGACGTTCTCGTTCGACATTGTCGGTGGTCAGGCCGCAGCATTCGCCTTTCTCAACGCCTTGCAGATTTTCAAGCTTGCGGTCAGCCTCGGCGGCACAGAATCGCTGGCGAGCCACCCAGCCGCTATGACCCATTCCGGTGTGCCCAGAGACGTCCGGGAACGGATAGGCGTTCTTGACTCGACAATAAGGCTGTCGATCGGCGTCGAGCATCCCGACGACCTTGTCGCCGACCTCGCGCAGGCGTTAGCTGACGCCTGACGTGTTACCAAAGCGCGGCATCGACGCGCTGGACAAGCAAGCCGCCAATCTCCGCGCCAGCGCGTAACAGCAGCACTTGCTCGACGCTTATTCCCCCGGACTGCTGCCCGAAGCACTGGATCGCGGAGTGTGCCCCTACGTTTGGCAGAGCGGTCCAGCGCATCGATCTCGTCGCGCATGGCGTCGATCTCGAGCGCAAAGATCTTGGTCAGCTGTTCTTTCGTCGCCATTCTCGCCATCGGCATCAGTGCGAGCTGCAACAGCAGGGCATTGAGCCGCCGCGCCACCACGGATGCCTTCTTACGGTCCGAGAGCCTAAGGCTCAGTGAAAGCCTGCCGTCACCTGCCGCCGACGCGAATCCGACGGGAATACGGGCCCGCCAATAGAAGACGGGACCCCTGAGAATGAGGTTTTCGATCTGATGTCTGCGCAGTCCCATCCGCCCGTGCTCCGCTCATCCAGGCCGGATGGACACCAGCTCTGGACATCAGTTGTGGGCACCACTTGTGGAAGGCCGATTCGACGTGAAACGATGACCTTGCGAACGGCCATGGATCCCGCGGATTTCAAAGCTTCTGGGAGGCGAGTTGGCTGGGGAACCTGGATTCGAACCAGGACTAACGGAGTCAGAGTCCGTGGGTCTACCGTTAACCTATTCCCCAGCATGGCCGAAACTTGTCCGGCGCTGGCGGGTCGCATTTGACGCGGCCACCTGTGCGCGCCTTGTAGCCGCCGCCGGGAAATAGTCAACCCCATCAGTTGCGGCAATTTCGGTTTTCAGGCCTCGTCCTTGTTGGCGCTCCGGCCGAACTGCGAGTGCTCGAAAGCAAGCACCGCCATGACCCCCAGGATGAGCGGGATGATGAGGTAGAACAGCCTGAAGACCAGAAGTGCTGCCAGCACCGCCGCCGGGTCCATTTCCGACAGGCCGGTGAGAAACACCACTTCGAGCACGCCCAGTCCGCCCGGCGCGTGCGACGCCTGCGCCACCGCGAAGGAGAACAGGAAGATGCCGAGCACGATCAGGTAGCCCGGATTGTGCTCGGCGGGCAGGACGAAATAGATGATCGCCGCAGCCGCCAGTATTTCCAGCGGGCCGATGATCAGCTGGCGTGCCACGATCGGCAGTGCCGGATAGTGCAGGCGGAAGCTGCGGATGGCGAGCGGCTTGAGATGCAGCCAGCCGCCGAAGACATAGGCGCCGACCGAAAGCAGCATGGCAACGCCCAGCGCGATCCACCATGCTTCGTGGCTGCCCTCGGTGTAGCGGTCGAGCAGGCTCGGCTCGAGCAGAATCACCACGCCGCCGACGAACACGCTCGAAAGCACGAAGGTGAACCAGCAGATGCCGACGAGCACGCCGACCTCCTGGCCGGTCAACCCCTTGGTGGCATAGGCGCGATAGCGGATCACCGCGCCCGAGAATACCGAGCCGCCGATATTGTGCGAAAGGGCATAGGTGGTGAAGGAGCAGACGGTGACGAAGAACCACGACACGCGCTTGCCGATATGCAGCAGCGCTATGTGGTCATAGCCGGCCAGCGCGCCATAGGCGACGATCGAGCTGATCGCGGCGAGTATCCAGCCGTGGAAGGGGATGGCGGTCAGGCCGCTCCACACATCGTCGAGGGAGATTTCGCGCCATTCGTGATAGAGCAGCCAGGCAGAAACGGCGACGGCGCCGAGCCCGATGACGGGCCAGATGAAGTCTTTGATTCTCATGCAGGAGCGCTTGCCCGTTCCTTTCGGTCTGGCGTTTCAGTTCCTCGTTGTGGCAATGCGTCCGCTCGCATGACCGGCTCGTCCTTCAGCTTTGCCTCATCGAAGCCGGCTATTCAACCCGACCCGTGATTTTCGATAGCGATGCAGCCGGCCACGCGGCGAGGCCGGGACGCGCCGGCCAAATTTCAGCGCCGGCGGGCCTTGGTGATCGGGTCCCGCACTGATAGTCTGGCGCCAACACAAGATGATATGCGCGTGCAGCGTCCGAAGGGTTCGCGCGGCGCCAGAAGGAAATTGCAGGGTGAAGGACCGCGAAGCCGACGTCAGCGCGTCGGATGCGGGTGTCTCCGGGGATGGTCCGTCGCGTCATGGCGGGGAAGCTCCCCGACCGGGCCGTCAGGCCGCCGTGCGACCGGTCAACGGTCACGGCAATGGGGACGCCGCGCAACCAAAAGGCAAGACCAGGAAAAGGCGTAAGCGCCGCCGCGGCCGCAAGGTTTTTGCGCGCGACGGCGTTCAGCTTGCGGCCGGCGGCAAGCCGGCGGAGTCCACAGTACCCGTGGCCGGGCCAGCGGTTTCTCTGAAGCCAAGCAACCCGGTCGCAAGGCCGGAGGTGGCCGAACAGCCGCGCCGCATGCCGGTGTCGGACCTGCCGGTCTTTGCGGCGCTCGACCTTGGCACCAACAATTGCCGGCTGCTGGTGGCTGTGCCGGGAAGGCCGGGCCAGTTTCGCGTCATCGACGCCTTCTCGCGCATCGTGCGGCTGGGCGAGGGCCTCTCGGCGTCCGGTCGGCTCGGCCAGGCGGCCATGGACAGGGCGGTCGAGGCGCTCAAGGTCTGCAGCGACAAGCTGCGCAACCGCAAGATCAAGAAAGCGCGCCTGATCGCCACCGAGGCCTGCCGTTCGGCCGCGAATGGTGCGGAGTTCATCGATCGCGTCGAGCGTGAGGCAGGCCTCAAGCTCGAGATCATCGACCGCCAGACGGAAGCGCGGCTGGCTGTTTCGGGATGCGGCTCGCTGGTCGAGCGCGACACCGACGGGGTCGTGTTGTTCGACATTGGCGGTGGCTCCTCCGAGATCGCCCTGATCGACGTTTCGCGCCACCGCTCGCCGCGGCTGGCGAATCACATCGTCTCGTGGACGTCGCTGCCGGTCGGGGTGGTTTCGCTCGCCGAGCGCTTCGGCGGCCGCACGGTGACGCGCGAGATCTTTGCTGCGATGGTCGAGGATGTTGCCACCCGCCTGCGTTCGTTCGACGGGCGCGACCGCTTGGCTCATGTCGTGTCGAGCCCGAAATTCCACCTGTTGGGTACTTCGGGCACGGTCACTACGCTCGCCGGCGTGCATCTCGAACTCGACCGATACGACCGCCGCCGCGTCGACGGGCTTTGGATGGATGGAACCAGCGTCGACCGCATGGTCGAAAAAGTGCTCGGCTGGGACTTCCAGCAGCGCGTGGCCAATCCCTGCATCGGCGCCGACCGCGCCGACTTGGTCCTGGCTGGCTGCGCCATCCTGGAAGCGATTCGGGCGGTCTGGCCATCGGAACGGCTGCGTGTCGCCGATCGCGGCTTGCGCGAGGGCATTTTGAGCGAATTGATGGCCGACGACGGCGTGTGGCGCCGCAACTGGCGGAACGGACAGCGTACATGACCAAGAAACCAAAACCAGCGGTAGGAGCGGGCGCGACGCGCGTGCTGCGCACCAAGATCAAGAAGAAGCACGGCCTCAAGGAATCGTCGCGCCGCTGGCTCGAACGCCACATGAACGACCCCTACGTCCAGCGCTCGAAGGCCGACGGCTACCGCTCGCGCGCGGCCTACAAGCTGATCGAGATCGACGACAAGCATCATCTGTTGAAGACGGGCATGAAGGTCATCGACCTTGGTGCCGCGCCCGGTGGCTGGTGCCAGGTGGCGGCCGCCCGCACCAACTCGACGGCGGAAAAGCCGCATGTCGTCGGCATCGACTATCTCGAAATGGATGCGGTGCCCGGAGCGCCCGTGCTGCTGATGGATTTCCTCGACGATGCCGCCCCGGCACGCCTGTCCGAGGCGCTCGGCGGCGCGCCTGATCTGGTGCTGTCCGACATGGCGGCGCCGACGACGGGGCACCGGCGCACCGATCACATCCGCACCATGCATCTGTGCGAGGTTGCTGCCGATTTCGCCATTTCGGTACTGAAGCCCGGTGGCCATTTCCTGGCCAAGACCTTCCAGGGTGGCACCGAGGCCGAACTGTTGACCCTGCTCAAGCAGAATTTCCGCACCGTCCATCACGTCAAGCCACCGGCCTCGCGCGATGAATCGGCCGAGCTCTATTTGCTTGCCAAGGATTTCAAGGGCAGGTCCGAGCCTGACGCCTCATAGCTGCTGCGGCTCGTCGGCCTCGCGCTGACGCAGGCGGTGGCCGGAAACCGAGCCACCGGCATCGGCCGCCATGCGCGCGTACATGAACGCCGGCAGTCCCGAAATCAGCGCGACCGTCAGGAACGCGAAGGTGAAGCCGGCCCCGCCGATCGCCTGGCCGGTGGCCAGCGACCATATTTCGAGCGCGCCGCCGCCGACTGCCACGCCGAGCGCCACCGAGGTCTGCTGGGCAACGGCCGAGATGGCGGTTGCCTGGCCGCTCTGGGCGGTCTCGATGTCGGCAAAGACCAGCGCGTTCGACGAGGTGAAGAACAAGGACCGCAGGAAACCTGACAGGAACAGCACCAGAAGGATCACGAGATAGGGCGTCTGGGATGTGAACAGCGCATTGGCCGCCATCAGGCCGGCTGAAACCACCGAAGCGACCGTCAGCACCGTGCGGAACCCCATGCTCTTCAGGATCTTCGGCGCGACGAACTTCATCGACAGCGCTCCCGCTGCGGTGGCGAAGGTGATCATGCCCGACTGGAATGGCGACAGCCCGAAGCCGAGCTGGAACAGCAGCGGCAAGAGGAACGGCGCCGCGCCGACACCGACGCGGAACAGCGAGCCGCCGACAATCGCCGTGCGGAAGACCGGATTGGCGAAGAGCTTGAGTTCAAGCAGCGGGTAGGGCGTCCGGCGTGCGTGGCGGATGTAGAGCAGCGCTGCGGTAAGGCCAACGGCAATGGTGACGACGCCGACGACAGGCGGCAGCGCCGGCAAGCTGACCACCGACAGGCCGAAGACCACACCTGAGGCGGCGATGGCCGACAGGAAGAACCCGGGCACGTCGATCGGTCGCGTTGCCTCCGGCGCAATCTCGGGCAGGAAGCGCCCCGACAGCCAGATGCCCAGCGCGCCGATGGGAATGTTGATCAGGAAAATCCAGTGCCAGGCGAAGAAGGTGGTGATGAAGCCGCCGACTGGCGGGCCGATGAGCGGACCGACAAGTGCCGGGATGGTCAGCGTTGCCATTGCCGCCACCAGGCCGCTCTTTTCGGTGGTGCGGACCAGAACCAGCCGCGCTACCGGCGTCATCATCGATCCGCCCATGCCTTGCAGGAAGCGCGCGAGCACGAATTCGCCGAGCGACCCCGAGATGGCGCAGGCGACCGAACCCAGCATGAAAACGCCGATGGCGACGCGGAAGACCAGCTTGGCGCCGAAACGGTCGGCCATCCAGGCGCTGATCGGGATGAATATGGCGAGCGAAACGAGATAGGCCGTCAGCGCCAGCTTGAGCGCGATCGGGCTCGTGCCGATGTCGGTCGCGATCGCCGGCAGCGAGGTGGCGATGACGGTCGAGTCCATGTTCTCCATGAACAGGGCGACGGCAAGGATGAGCGGGGTGGTTCTGTTCACGGACTTTTCCGCAGTGGCGTCTGCATCTGCCGGCAGCCAGGCCGCCGTCCGATCCGACCGTTAACATGGATGCGGCAGCCTGTCCGCAGCCAACGCATGCGGCCCGTGCGGTCCAGTCGGCACGATGAAGTAGCCTCCGTGTCGATTGCGCCTCAAGCTGCGCTTTTCATCGGCTCGAAGACGTGGTACCAGCCACCGCCAATCCTGAAAGGGAAAAGACGAGTCGGCGCTGCATACCAACTGGTTCCAGCGTCCTTTTACGTATTCCGAGGTTGGCCATGGCAAAAATCATTGAATCCTCCACCGGCGCTCTGGCGCTGACCTTCGACGACGTGCTGTTGCAGCCCGGCCATTCCGAGGTGATGCCCGGCGAAACCGACATCAGCACCCGCATTGCCGGCGATATCGATCTCAACGTGCCGATCATTTCGGCGGCCATGGACACGGTGACGGAAGCCCGCCTGGCGATTGCCATGGCCCAGGCCGGTGGCATCGGTGTGATCCATCGCAACTTCACCCCCGCCGAACAGGCCGAGCAGGTCCGCCAGGTCAAGAAGTTCGAATCGGGCATGGTGGTCAATCCGGTCACCATCGGCCCGGACGCCACGCTGGCTGACGCACTCACCTTGATGCGAACCCACGGCATTTCGGGCATCCCGGTCGTCGAAAATGGCGGCGCCGGTGGCCAGAAGACCGGCCGCCTGGTCGGCATCCTGACCAACCGCGACGTGCGCTTCGCTTCCGACCCGGCGCAGAAGGTCTATGAGCTGATGACGCGCGAGAACCTGATCACCGTCAAGGAGACGGTCGAGCAGGACGAGGCCAAGCGGCTGCTGCACCAGCACCGCATCGAAAAGCTGCTCGTCGTCGACAAGCACGGCAATTGCGTCGGCCTCATCACCGTCAAGGACATGGAGAAGTCGCAGCTCAACCCGAACGCGTCCAAGGATGCGCAGGGACGCCTGCGCGCCGCGGCTGCCACCAGCGTCGGCGATGACGGCTTCGAGCGGGCCGAGCGGCTGATCGACGCCGGCGTCGACCTGCTCGTCATCGACACCGCCCATGGCCATTCCCAGCGCGTCCTCGATGCGGTGGCGCGGGCCAAGAAGATTTCCAACTCCATCCGCATCATGGCGGGCAACATCGCCACCGCCGACGGCGCCCAGGCGCTGATCGACGCGGGCGCCGACGCCGTCAAGGTCGGCATCGGGCCGGGCTCGATCTGCACCACGCGTATCGTTGCCGGTGTCGGCGTGCCGCAGTTGTCGGCCATCATGTCGGCTGTCGAGGTGGCACAGAAGGCCGGCGTGACCGTCATCGCTGACGGCGGCATCAAGTATTCGGGCGATCTCGCCAAGGCTCTGGCCGCTGGCGCCGGTGCGGCCATGATCGGCTCGCTTCTCGCCGGTACCGAAGAGAGCCCGGGCGAGGTCTACCTGCATCAGGGCCGCTCGTTCAAGGCATATCGCGGCATGGGTTCGGTGGGCGCCATGGCGCGCGGCTCGGCCGACCGCTACTTCCAGGCCGAGGTTCGCGACACGCTCAAGCTGGTTCCCGAAGGCATTGAGGGCCAGGTGCCTTACAAGGGCCCTGTCGGCGGCGTCCTGCACCAGCTCGCCGGCGGCCTCAAGGCTGCGATGGGCTATGTCGGCGGGCGTAATCTTGCCGACTTCCGCGAGCGCGCCACTTTCGTGCGCATCTCCAACGCCGGCCTGCGCGAGAGCCACGCCCACGACGTGACCATCACGCGCGAAAGCCCGAACTACCCCGGCGGCATGTGAGCCCAATGATCGTGCGGCTGCGGCGTCACGCGGCTGCGCTAAGCGTCGTCACTGCGGCAGTATTCGCCGCAATGACGCTGCTGGAGTTCTTCTATTTCCGCAGCTTGAGCGGCGGCCTGCCGTCGCTCGATCTGCGTTTCTGGGGGGTCTCCGAGAGCGAAGGCTTTGCCTGGATTGCGGCTCTCGGCCGGCCGGGCGCCGAGATCATTCTCGTCTGGCACTACCTGACCTTCGACCTTCTCTTCCCAGCGCTGCTTTCGGCGACGCTGGTCAGCCTGATCCTGAAGGCCGGCGACAGGCTGCCGCGTTTCGCTGGCCTTTCGGAGACGATGCGCTCGGTCGCAGCACTTGCGTTGGTGCTGCCCTATACGATTGCCGACTATGCCCAGAACATCGTCGTGGCGCGTATCCTCGCCGACCCGCCATCGGCGGGAGCCAGGTCGATGGCGCTCGCCTCCGGCCTGATTGTCGCCAAGTTTGCGTTTCTGGCTGTATCGGTCGCGGTCGTCGCAACCTTTGTACTTGCGGGCTTGCGAAGCGTCAGGCGATCAGCAGGCACCGGCGACCGCAAGCTACGCTGATCGGCTATAGCCGAATGGACAATTTCTGCTTCTTGTCGATGTCGGATGCGTCGATGAATTCGAGGTATTGCGCAAGCAGCCCACGCAGGGCTTCCCCCTTTGTGCCCTCGTCGCGGTCTTCCTTGGCAGCGTCCCTGGCGATGCCGGACAGATCCAGTTCCATCTCGGGGGCATCCTGGCCAGTTGCCGGGGACGACACGGTTTCGCTCATCCCGCTTAGGGCCTGGACTATTGCCAAGGCCGCCTGCGAACTGTCCGTGCCGGACGTGTCCTTGCCGGCCTGAATTTCCTCGAGGGCGTCTCTGATCTTCTCGGGAATGGCTGCTGCTTCGTCGAGCTTTTCCTTCGCTTCGGCTGTCCGGACAGCCTTCAGGTCCTCGGCAATCGTTTCCTTGTCGACGACGTCGATTGAAGACCCTTTTTGGTCGGCGAGGGTCTCTTCGACCGACTTGGCCCCGGACGTTGCCGCTTCCAAGCGCTGCGAAACCTTGCTGCCGGCCTGGCCGGCAAGGCCTTCCGACACCGCGTCATACACCTTCCGCGCGGCGTCGCTTTCCGGATCCGCGAATGCCTTGAACAGATCGACTGCGTTCATCCCGTCCAGACGGAAGCCCGCCGCATCCTCCAGCACCTTTCTGAGATCGCCGTCGCCTGCCAGAAATTCGGTCTTGAATTTCTCCAGGACGAGTTTGGCCACAGCCCGGAAGGTAACGCCGTTCTCGCCTGGTTTCGGGATCCGGAAGTCGTCCCCCGAACCGACACCGACATTCTTGATCAGCGCTTCTTCACGCCATTTGTTGCCGGCTTCGACGGCTTTGGGGTCGCCGTCGCTGCCCACGCCCAGCTTGTCGTTGAGAAAGTCGACGGCCCTCTCGACCATGGAGAACATCACTTCCATCGGCGTCAGGCTGATGCCGAAGTAATACTCGTTGATGGCCTGCATGTCTTTCGGGCGGGCCGGCGCAGTCTGGGCCATGTCGCCGAGCGGCTTCATGCCCCCCGCAGCCTGCGCATCCTCGCGCATTGCGCGTTCACGGGCATAGGTTCCGGCTTGGATGACTGCTAGAGCAGGTTGGTAGCGATTGGCGGTTGCAGGGAGCATCATGTTTCGGTCGACCATTGAACTGCTGCATCACAGTTTCGATCATGATCCGTAAATTCTCCATTAAGCAGAAATGGAGTGCAGCAATTGATGGCCAGATTAGTCGATCATTTTTCTTGAGGTTATGCTTGTGAACCAGACCGCTATTTTCTGGCCGATGCTCTCGCAGGTTCTTTTGGTCTACATCGTCTATGTCGTGCTGGGCCTGCGGCGCAGGCAGGCGGTACAGGCTGGCGAGGCGCGGGTGAACCAGTTCAAGACGCGCGCCGCCGAGCCGGAGTTGAGCGTCACCGCCGCCAACAACACCATCAACCAGTTCGAGCTGCCGGTGCTGTTCTACGCAGCGTGCCTGGCACTCTACGTGACCGACGGCGCGTCATTTGTCAGTGTCGGGCTGGCCTGGCTGTTCGTGGCGACACGTTATGCGCACGCGTGGGTTCACCTGACTGCCAACCGGGTCAGGCTTCGCAGTCTGGCCTTCATTCTGGGCTGGCTGGTACTTGGGCTGCTGTGGATCTGGTTCGCGCTGCATCTTGCCGGCGCGGTCTGAGCCGCGCCGATCAGGCCGTTCAGGCTTCGATCTCGAACACTGCGATCTTGCGCTTGTCGAAACGGATGGCGATTTCGCCGCGCACCAGCTTGAGAGCGGTTTCGCCGAACACCGAGCGGCGCCAGCCCTGCAGGGCAGGGACGTCGGCGGCTTCGCCTTCGGCGGCGATACGGTCGATGTCGTCGCCCGAAGCAAGCACCTTGGGCGCCACCCCTTCCTTTTCCGAGACCAGGCGCAGCAGCACCTTGAGCAGTTCGGCGGCCGCGCTCGAGCCCTCAGGTGGCTGGAAGGTCTTGGGCAGCTTGGGCATCTGGTCGCGCGGTATTTCGAGCGCCGCATTGACGACGGCGAGCAGGGCGGTTGCCGAAGAGGAGCGCTCCCAGCCCTTGGGCGTGGTCCGCAGCCGCGACAGCGCCGTGGTGTCGCGCGGCGCCTGCTGGGCGATCTCGTAGATCGCGTCGTCCTTGAGCACGCGCCCGCGCGGCACGTTGCGTTCGCGCGCCTCGCGCTCGCGCCAGGCGGCGACGGCCTGCACGATGGCCAGTTCCTGCGGCTTGCGCAGACGCATCTTCAGCCGCTTCCAGGCGTCTTCCGGATGCGGATCGTAGGTTGCCCGCGAGGTCAGCACCTCCATCTCTTCGTTCAGCCAGTGCGCGCGGCCTTCGCGCTCGAGCTCGGTGACGAGATGCTGGTAGACATCGATCAGGTGGGTGACGTCAGCCAGCGCATATTCGAGCTGCTTTTCCGACAGCGGCCTGTGGCGCCAATCGGTGAAGCGCGATGACTTGTCGATGCGGCCGCCGGTGATCTTCTGGACGATCTGCTCGTAGGAGACGCTGTCGCCGAAGCCGCAGACCATCGCCGCCACCTGCGTGTCGAAAACAGGGTGAGGGATCAGTCCGCCGAGATGGAAGACGATTTCGATGTCCTGCCGGGCGGCATGGAAGACCTTGGTCACTGCCTCGTTGGCCATCAGGTCGAAGAATGGCTTGAGGTCGAGCCCGGGCGCCAGCGGATCGACCAGCGCCGAAACGCCAGGCGCCGCCATCTGGATCAGGCAGAGCTCCGGCCAGAAAGTGGTTTCGCGAATGAACTCGGTGTCGACGGTGACGAAGGTGGATTTTTCGAGAGCGGCAACGGCGGTATCGAGTTCGTCCTGGGTCGTTATTACATGCATAATATTGCTTTTATCAGAACGCGTTGTCTTTCCATTTCAGTCGAGCGGCCATTCGTCAAGCGATTGCCGCATCCGGAGAGGAAGTCTAGTCGGCGTCCGAACCATTCGTTGGGCCATTTCGCCCGGCCAGGCGGGCGAAAATCGGCGACGTCCGCAGCAAGGCGATGAAGCGGCCGCGCCGGCCGGCCGGCACCGGCGAGCGCGATCCCATGCGATAGACGATGACCGCCACGAACGCGACGTAGACTGCTGCGCTGAAACTGAAAAGCGCATGCGGTCCAAACTGCTCCATGACGATCGAGGCCACGAACGGACCCGCGATCGCGCCGACCGAGTAGAACAGCATCAGCGCGGCGTTGATCAGCACGAACTCGCCCTTTTCCGCCCGGTCGTTGGCGTGCGCCGCCGACAGTGAATAGAGCGGCATGGCGAACGAGCCGAAGATGAAGATCAGCACGAAGTTGGCCAGCGGCGAATTGCCAGCAAGGAAGACCAGCATCAGCGCCGAGGTCATCGCGCCGACGGTGGTGACGAGCAGTACCTTGCGGCGATCCCACAGGTCGGACATGTACCCGAGGGGATACTGGACCAGCGCGCCGCCGATGATGCCGACACTGACGAAGGTGACGACGTCGGTGACCGACAGCCCGATCTGTTCGGCATAGATCGGGCTCAGCGTCCGGAACGCGCTGTTGGTGACGCCGACGAAGATGCAGCCGATGCTGCCGAGCGGCGAGATGCGCCAGGCGCGCTTCAAGTCGAGCTTGACCTCCTCCGGCGGTGTCGGGTTGGAACGGTCGCCGAGCGACACCGGCACCAGCGACAGCGTGATCATGATCGACATGATGGCGAAGATGGTGAAGCCGCCGGCACCGAACACCGGGATCATGAACTGCGCGCCGGTCACCGATGCGATGTCGATGATGCGGTAGATGGCGAGCACTCGGGCCCGGTCATGGTTGGAGACGCCCGAGTTGAGCCAGCTCTCCATCACCGTGAACAGCCCGGCGAAGCAGAAGCCCGTGGCGAAACGGATGAGCGACCACATCACCGGGTCGATGACCAGCACCAGCATCAATGTCGCGGCGGCAGCGATGGCTGCCAGCGCCGCGAAGGCCCGGACATAGCCGACGGCCTTCATGATGCGGGTGATGAAGATGCAGCCGAGCAGGAACCCCATGAAGTAGAAGGTGCCCATCAGCCCGATGGTCGACGCCGAAAAGCCCTCCTGTGCCCCGCGCAACGCAATCAAGGTGCTTTGCAGGCCGTTGCCGCCTAGCAGGATGCCGGCGGTGATCAGAAGCGGGATGAGGGGACGTATGGAGGACATTCGGCAACGCGAGAAAAGGTGAGTTGGCTATAGTTAGGCCGTCCGGTCAATGCCAGTCGGCCACTGGCGCGACATATTCCGCCGGCTGCGCCAACGTGTCGAGCGCCGAGACGGTTAGCTTGCGCGCCTGTCGTCCCGACGGATGGCGAGAGCGGGAGCTGATGATGACGACACTGACGGTCAGCACGAGCATTGATCGGGAGACAGCACAGCTGATCGGCGAAGGCCTGAACGCCTACAACTACGAGACGGCGGGGCCCCACAATGAGCAGGATCTGTGGATCGTCGCGCGCGACGAGGACGCTTCGCTCGCTGGCGGATTGAAGGGCTCGTCCGAATATTCGTGGCTTTTCGTGGAATGGCTCTGGATCAGCTCGAAACATCGCAACCGGGGTCTCGGCGTGCAATTGCTTGGCAGGGCCGAAGAGGTCGCCAGGCAAAGGGGTTGCGTCGGCGTTCATCTCGATTCGTACACCTTTCAGGCGCCGGAGTTTTACAAGCGGCTGGGCTATGAGGAGTTCGGCCGTATCGATGACTATCCGGCAGGCCATTCGCGCGTCTGGCTGAAGAAGCGCCTTTAACTGGGGCGTTCTGCGCAGCGGAGCCGCCCGAACCGGTGGCTTTACCTTGACAAAACCGGGCACCCATGCGCTTTTCCCGCCAAATTTCGGCCCGGGCGCATCGGACGCCTCGACGCCGTATGACAACAGCCCGAACCGGAATATTTGCCATGCACCGTTACCGCAGCCACACCTGCGCTCAATTGAGGAAATCCGACGTCGGTTCCGCCGTCCGCCTGTCCGGCTGGGTGCATCGCGTGCGAGATCACGGCGGCCTGCTGTTCATCGACATGCGCGACCACTACGGCCTGACCCAGATCGTCGCCGATCCCGATTCGCCGGCCTTCAAGGTCGCCGAGACCGTCCGTGGCGAGTGGGTCATCCGCGTCGATGGCGAGGTCAAGGCGCGCATGGCCGAGGCCGTCAACGGCAACCTGCCAACCGGTGAGATCGAGGTTTTCGCCGGCGAGATCGAGGTCTTGTCGCAGTCCAAGGAATTGCCGCTGCCGGTGTTCGGCGAACCCGAATACCCCGAGGACATCCGTCTCAAGTATCGCTTCCTCGACCTGCGCCGCGAGACGCTGCACAAGAACATCGTGGCCCGCACCAGGATCATCGCCGAAATGCGCGCGCGCATGACCGATGAGGGTTTCACCGAGTATTCGACGCCGATCCTGACGGCATCGTCGCCTGAAGGTGCACGCGACTTCCTGGTGCCTTCGCGCATCCATCCGGGCAAGTTCTTCGCCCTGCCGCAGGCACCGCAGCAGTACAAGCAGCTGTTGATGGTCGCCGGCTTCGATCGCTATTTCCAGATCGCGCCTTGCTTCCGCGACGAAGACCCGCGCGCCGACCGCCTGCCGGGCGAATTCTACCAGCTCGACCTCGAAATGAGCTTCGTGACCCAGGAAGACGTCTGGAACACGATGGAGCCGGTGATGCGCGGCGTGTTCGAGAAGTTTGCCGACGGCAAGCCGGTGACGCAGCAGTTCCGCCGCATTCCCTATGACACCGCGCTGCGCACCTATGGCACCGACAAGCCCGATTTGCGCAACCCGATCGAGATCCAGCCAGTCACTGAGCATTTCGACGGTTCGGGCTTCAAGGTGTTCGCAGGCATGATCGCTGCCAACCCGAAGGTCGAGGTCTGGGCCATCCCGGCCAGGACCGGTGGTTCGCGCGCATTCTGCGACCGCATGAACTCTTGGGCCCAGGGCGAGGGCCAGCCGGGTCTCGGCTACATCTTCTGGCGCAAGGAAGGCGACAAGCTCGAAGGCGCTGGTCCCATCGCCAAGAATATCGGTGAAGAGCGCACCGAGGCGATCCGCCAGCAGCTTGGCCTGTCGGATGGTGACGCCGCTTTCTTCGTCGCCGGCGACCCCAAGAAGTTCGTCTCGTTTGCCGGTGCTGCCCGCACCCGCGCCGGCGAGGAGCTCAACCTCGTCGACCGCGAGCGTTTCGAGCTGTGCTGGATCATCGACTTCCCGTTCTACGAATGGCTCGAAGACGAAAAGAAGATCGATTTCGCCCACAACCCGTTCTCGATGCCGCAGGGCGGCCTGGATGCGTTGAACAACCAGGACCCGCTCACCATCAAGGCCTATCAGTACGACATGGTCTGCAACGGCTTCGAAATCGCATCCGGTTCGATCCGCAACCAGTTGCCCGAGCTGATGGTCAAGGCGTTTGAGCTGACCGGCAAGTCGCGTGAAGAGGTCGAGGAGCAGTTCGGTGGTCTCTACCGCGCCTTCCAGTACGGCGCCCCGCCGCATGGCGGCATGGCTGCGGGCGTCGACCGCGTGATCATGCTTCTTGTCGGTGCGAAGAACCTGCGTGAAGTGACGCTGTTCCCGATGAACCAGCAGGCGCAGGACTTGCTGATGAATGCGCCTGCCGAAGCCTCGCCGCAGCAGCTGCGCGAGCTGTCGCTGCGCGTCGCCGTGGCCAAGAAAGAAGCTTAAGAGGCCCGCGCAAGCGATTCTTTCGATTCAACAAAAAAGCCCGGCATCGCTGCCGGGCTTTTCCGTTTGGCCGTCTTGCCAAGGATCAATCCTGGTTGGCCGTAACCGTCAGGCCGAGCGTCTTGGGCAGTTCCTTGGGGTTGGACATGCCGCTGGCCGCCAGCAGGGCGAACGGAACCGGCGATGCGGGCTTGGCTGCGATCTCGAGCGACTTGGGGTTGTCGAGATAGGCGGTCACGGCTGCCGTCACCTGCGCTGCCAGTTCCGGATTGTTGAGTTCCATCAGCATGAACGGCACGATCGCCTTGGCCTGGTTGGCGATGTCCTTGGCTGACATGCCCTGCTGCTTGCCGACATATTCGAGAACCTTGTTGGTCACCGAATCGTCGTCGAAGCGCACGGTCGCACCGTTGAAGGTGAGCTGCTGCATCAGGCCGAGCATGGCGAGGCCCTGAGCCGAGTTGTCGGTGCCTTCCGGCTGGTCGGCCATCTTCTTCTGCAGGTCCTGCACCGACTTGAGGAAATCGACGGTGTAGCCGCCGAGGTCGAAGGTCATGCCGAGTGTACCGGCGTCGTCGACGGTGATGTCGTAGTTCGACAGCGCCATGCGGCCGTCGGTCGGCTGCCAGGTGCCAGCCAGCTGAAAGTCGCCGCTGATGTTCTGGTAGCCGAGCGCGTCGATCGCAGCCTTCGACTGCGGGTCTTCGACGAGGCTGAGGTCGGCGGTGAACTTCTCTGCCGAACCGGTGAATTCCATGGCGTTGCCGTCGGCCGGAGGCGTCACCTCCGCCGCGAAGTTGGTCATCTGGAAGGCTTGCTTGTCGCCGATCTTGACGCTGACGTTGTCGAGATTGGCGGTCTCGTACATCAGGAACGATGCCAGCGGATCGGTCGAGCCTTCGGCCGGCAGCGACACATTGCCGATGGTCAGCGGGCTGACATCGACCTTGGTGGTACCTTCGGTGAGGCTGTAGGCCTCTGTGCTGAGGGTCTCGATCTTGTAGCCGCCATTCTCCTCGGTAATGCCGCCAAGCGTGACCTTGCCGACGGAAACCGGCTTGTCTTCCCCGGCCATCGCGATGCTTGCCCCTTCAAGCACGGTCTCGGAGGCGTCGCCCGACACGCTGGTCCAGCTGAGCGTCAGGTTCTGGGCTGCCAGGACGGCCTTGAGCCTTTCGGCTACCGCGGTCGCGTCCTGGGCCAGTGCTGCATTGAGCGGAAGCGTGAAGAGAAAGGTCGATAGAGCGAGCTTGCTGAATGCAGAGCGGTATTGCGTCATCATGGTTCCCTGAGACTTGTGAGGAATCGTTCACGCCATATCCTGTCCGTCAGGAACTGGACTGGAAAAAGGCATTCTCGCCACATTGGCCGCAATTCGGCGCAAAAGGCAATCGCTGCAATGCAACACGCGCAAAAATGGTGAACGGCAAGATGATCGCGCAATTGCTACTTTAGCGAGCGCAAAAATTTGTTTCATCCGGGCGACTGTGTCGCCCCTTGCTTTTGCCGATAAGGCTTGTCGCGAATCACCCGTTCCGCTAGTCCAAACCCATGGGAAAAGGGCTTTTGCCGCCTGGAAATGACGGCGGCGACAATATTGAACCGGTCGACCTGAAGAAGGCGCTCGAAGAGCGCTATCTGGCCTATGCGCTGTCGACCATCATGCATCGGGCCTTGCCCGATGTGCGCGACGGACTGAAGCCGGTCCATCGCCGCATCATGCACGCCATGCGGCTGCTGCGGCTCAATCCCGACCAGGGTTTCGCCAAATGCGCCCGTATCGTCGGCGAGGTGATGGGCAAATTCCACCCGCATGGCGACCAGTCGATCTACGACGCGCTGGTGCGTCTGGCGCAGGATTTCTCCGTCCGCTACCCCCTCGTCGACGGACAGGGCAATTTCGGTAACATCGACGGCGATAGCGCCGCCGCCATGCGTTACACCGAAGCGCGCATGACCGAGGTCTCGGTGTCGTTGCTCGAGGGCATCACCGAAGACGCCGTCGACTATCGCCCGACCTACAACGAGGAAGACGAGGAACCTGTCGTCCTGCCGGGCGCGTTCCCGAATCTGCTTGCCAACGGCTCGTCCGGCATCGCCGTCGGCATGGCGACCTCGATCCCGCCGCACAATGCCGCAGAGCTCTGCAGCGCTGCGCTCCACCTCATCGATAATCCCGACGCTTCGGTCACCGACCTGATGACCTCGCCGGGCGAATGGGATCGCATCAAGGACGATCCAGAGCTGCGCCTGAACTGCAAGGTGCGTGGCCCCGATTTCCCCACCGGCGGCAGTGTCGATGATGACTGGGCTTCCATCGTCAACGCCTACGAGACCGGGCGTGGCGGCTTCCGCATGCGCGCCATGTGGCAGCAGGAGGATCAGGGCAGGGGCACCTGGAACCTCGTTGTCACTGAAATCCCCTATGGTGTGCAGAAGTCGCGTTTGATCGAAAAGATCGCCGAGCTTTTGATCGCCCGCAAGCTGCCGCTGCTCGAAGACATCCGCGACGAAAGCGCCGAGGACATTCGTGTCGTCCTGGTGCCCAAGAGCCGCACGGTCGACCCGGGCCTGTTGATGGAATCGCTGTTCAAGCTCACCGAGCTCGAGAGCCGGTTCCCGCTCAACATGAACGTGCTGTCGCGCGGCAAGGTGCCGAACGTGCTGTCGCTCAAGAGCGTGTTGCGCGAATGGCTGGACCATCGCCGCGAGGTGCTGGTTCGTCGATCGAAGTTCCGCCTCGGCGAGATCGAAAAGCGCCTTGAAATTCTCGGCGGCTACCTCATTGCCTACCTCAACATCGACGAGGTGATCCGCATCATCCGTGAGGAGGATGAGCCCAAGCGGGTGATGATGGCGCGCTGGGATCTGACCGATACCCAGGCCGAAGCCATCCTGAACATGCGCCTGCGGGCCCTGCGCAAGCTCGAGGAATTCGAGATCCGCAAGGAGTTCGACGCGCTCAGCACTGAGAAGAAGCAGATCGAAGCGCTGCTCGCCTCCGATGCCAAGCAGTGGTCGACGATCAAGTGGGAAGTGAGCGAGGTCCGCAAGCACTACGGCCCCGAAACCGAGCTCGGCCGTCGCCGTACCGTGTTTGCCGAAGCCCCCGACCACGACCTCACCGACATCGCGCACGCGATGATCGAGAAGGAGCCGGTCACGGTCGTCGTCTCGGAGAAGGGCTGGCTGCGAGCGATGAAGGGGCATCTGGCCGACTTCGGGCAGCTCACCTTCAAGGAAGGCGACAGCCTCAAGCTGGCCCTCCACGCCCAGACGACCGACAAGATCCTGGTCTTCACGACAGGCGGCAAGTTCTACACCATTGGCGCTGACCGCCTGCCGGGCGGCCGTGGCCATGGCGAGCCGATCCGCATCATCGTCGACATGGACAACGACCAGGACATCGTCACCGCCTTCGTCCATGAGCCCAAGCGCAAGCTGCTGCTGGTCAGCCACGAGGGCAATGGCTTCACGGTTCCCGAGGAAGAGGTTGTCGCCAACACCCGCAAGGGCAAGCAGGTGATGAACGTCAAGACGCCGGATGAAGCCAAGCGCTGTATCCCGCTCGCTGGTGATCATCTCGCCATCGTCGGCGAGAACCGGAAGATGCTGGTGTTCCCGCTCGAGCAGATCCCCGAGATGACGCGCGGCAAGGGCGTCAGGCTGCAGAAGTACAAGGATGGCGGCGTGCTCGACGTGAAGACCTTCACGATGGAGAGCGGCTTGAGCTGGCTGGATTCCGCGGACCGAACCTTCACCCGGTCACGAGAGGAACTGGTCGAGTGGATCGGAACGCGCGCCACGGCCGGACGTATGGTGCCGAAAGGCTTCCCGCGCACCGGCCGCTTTGGCTAGCGTCTCGAATGCGGCAGTGCGGCAAAGTTTTCGTGCGCTGCCTCGCATAAGCCTCTATGATCTTCCCATCGGCGTCGTAAAGCGGCGCCGGGTGTCCAATCGGGTCCACTTCAGGGCCGAGGAGATCAAGGCCCTTGAAAGTGACTGAATCCCGCAAACCGGAGCGAGAGCCGAGGCTGTTCGGCCCGTCCCAGCCGATGCGCGCGGCCCTTGTGCCGCCCTTGTCGGCGGCGCGCTGGCTGCTGGTGCTGATCGTTGCCGCAGGCATCTATTTCTTTCACGGCTTCCTGGTCCCTGTTCTGGCCGCACTCGTCATCGCATTCGCCAGCTGGCCGCTCTATCGAAGACTTCTTGCGGCGGTTGACGGCAACAGGACTGTCGGTGCGACGCTGGCGCTCCTGTTCATCGTTGCCTTCCTGGTGGTGCCGATCTCCTTTGCCGCGACCTATGCGGTCAATGAGATCCGCGAGTGGTTCGGCTGGGCGCTCGAGACCAACCGCCATGGCGCAGCGACGCCGGAATGGATCAACAATCTCCCGGTCGTCGGCGAATGGCTCAACGAGCAATGGACCCGCTATGTTGGCCATCCCGGTTCCATCGGCGAACTGATCCAACTCGTCAGCGGCGCCAATATCGGCAGCATCTACCGGGGTGTGCTTGCTGCCGGTGGCAGCGCCTTCGGTATCATGCTGACGCTGCTGTTCATGCTGATCGCCCTGTTCTTCACCTATCGCGACGGCGAATCCTTCGTCGCGCAGCTCGACCGGCTGGGCGAGCGTATCCTGCCGATGCGCTGGGAGCGCATCTCGCGCGTCGTTCCCAAGACGATCAGCGCCACCGTCATGGGCATGACGGTGATCGCCATAGGTGAGGGCGTCGTTCTTGGCTTGGCCTACTGGGTCGCCGGTGTTCCCTCGCCGGTCACGCTCGGCGTCATCACCGGGTTCATGGCGCTCATTCCTGGCGGGGCGCCTTTGTCGTTCACGCTGGTCTCGGTCTATCTGGTTGCCAGTGGCTCGCCAGTCGCTGGTGTGGCGCTGTTTTGCTGGGGCTCAATCGAACTCTTCATCGTTGACAAGACGCTGAGGCCAAGGCTGGTCGGAGGGCCCATCAAGCTGCCCTTCTTGCCGACCTTTTTCGGTCTCATCGGCGGCGTCAAGACGATGGGCCTGCTCGGCCTGTTCATCGGCCCGGTGCTGATGGCGCTGCTGGTCGCGATCTGGCGCGAATGGATTCGCGAGATCGAGCTGAACGACGAGGCGGCGGCGATTGCGGCCAACGTGCTGCCCGAAGCGGGGGCGCCGCGCACCATTGAAGCCGTCAGCGAGGGCCTGCCCCCGGCCAAGCGAACGCAGGCAGGCTAGGGGCCGAGGCCTGCGCTTCATGCTGCCTGCTGAACTGCCGCGCTTGCCCTGCGCTTGCGGCTTTCCGAAAGCTGCCAGGCCGAGTGGGCGACGAGCGTGACGATCAGGATCGCTCCGCCGATCAGGCTGTTGTGTGTCGGCACCTCGGCAAAGATCATCCAGACCCAGATCGGCGCAAGCACCGTCTCGAGCAGGTAGAACATCGCCACTTCCGGGCCGGAAATGTATTTCGGGCCGTTGGCGAGACAGAAGAACGAGATCGGCATGATCACTGCGCCGTTGAAGATGATCCACCATGGCGCCTCAATCTGAAAGCCGGTTCTCGAGACCATGTAGGCGGCGAGCAGGCAGGGCAGGAGAACGCCGACGAGTGCCGTGAAGCCCATGTCCTTGCCGCTGGAACGCGAAATGGTAATGGCCGAGGCAATGCAGAAAGCCGAGACAACGGCCATCAGGTCGCCGAACAGGTGACCGGTGCCGATCGAGCTGCCGACGATGATCAGCACGCCGCCGACCATGGCCAGCATGGCGAGCATGGTCACCGGGCGCGGCCGCTCCCTGAGAAAAATCCACGACAACACCGCCGCGAACACGGTGTTGAAGGCCAGGATGAACACCAGGTTGGCCGTCGAGGTGTTGTACACGGCGGTGACGAACGCGATCGATCCGATGCCGTAGAGGACGGCGACCACCAGCCCGGCCCGGCCAGGGATGAGCTGCGGCGCGTTGCGGCTGAACGAGCGCCAGACCAGCCAGATGACGATGGCAGCTAGGAACGTCACGCCGCTGCGCATCAGCAGGATCGACCAGTGATTGCCGTCGGCGAGCTTGATCAGTGGAATGTCGACCGTCAGCGCCATGCCGCCTATCGCAGTCAGCAACAGGCCCTTGGAATGATTGGAATGAGTGCTTGCCACGATTTTCCCTGCCAGATGGTCTACGGCAGCGTGGAAAACGGGCCGGACGTGCTCAGATGTCGCCTTCGAAGCGCTCCCAGCCCTTCATGCCGAGATGCTCCTGAGGTGTGAAGCGTACCTTATAGTTCATCTTGCGCGACCCATTGACCCAGTAGCCAAGATAGACGTGGGGCAGGCCCATGGTGCGGGCGCGGGCAATATGATCGAGGATCATGAAGGTGCCAAGCGACCGTTCGTCCATTTCAGGATTGTAGTAGGAATAGACCATCGACAGGCCGTCGGCCATCTGGTCGGTCAGCGCGACGGCCATCAGTTCGCCCTGGCCCTGGCCGGTAATGAAGGTGTCGGGGCCACGGCGGCGATATTCGATCACCTTGGTGTCGACATGTGTGTCCTCGACCATCATGGCATAGTCGAGCACGGTCATGTCGGACATGCCGCCCCTGCGGTGGCGGGCGTCGAGATAGGTGCGGAACAGCGAATATTGTTCGGTCGAGGGCTCGGCGTCATGCATGGCGCCGACAATGTCGGAATTGCGCTCGATCACGCGGCGCATGTTGCGCGTCGCCTTGAATTCCTGGGCCAGGATGCGGACGGAGACGCACGCCCTGCAGGTTTCGCAGGCGGGCCGATAGGCGATGTTCTGCGAACGCCGGAAACCACCCTGGGTCAGCAGGTCGTTCATTTCCGGGGCCTTGTCGCCGACCAGATGGGTGAAGACCTTCCGCTCGAATTGCCCTTCAAGATAGGGGCATGGGGAAGGCGCCGTCAGGAAGAATTGCGGGGAATGGGTAGGATGCTGCGTCATCGAGCGTCAGGAAGACTCCCAATCAATGTTCCCTAGCTTGGCGCTACCCGCGAAAAATTCAACATGAATGTGAAGGTAAGTGGATTCTTTGCCTTCACATTTTGGCGCAAATGCCCGTTTTGACTCGGCGAATGGCAATTTCAGCTGTCGCTGCGGCTGACAACGGTGCCAAGCAGCAGGTCGTGCAGCGTGCGCTTGCGGTCGGAAAACAGCGAAACCAGCAGGACAAGTGGCGTCAAAACCACGTTGCCGGCCCAGAAAAGCACCGAATGCACGATGGCCAGGAGGCCGTCCACCGGCCTGCCGTCGAGGCGGTCGAGTCGGATGCCCATGATTCGCATGCCGGTAGTCGCCTGGTTCGGGCCGCCGAGGGTCGTCCAGACATAGAGCAGTGCCACTGCCGGGCCGAGGATGCCGAACAGCGCCCAGCCGAGGCCGAGCGTCAGGATCCCGAGAAAGAAGACGATGATGGCAAACGGAATCAGCAGCAGGCCGACGATCAGATAGTCGACCAGGAACGCCAGCACCCGGCGCGTCCGCACGCCGTCATAGGCACGCGAGTCCTCAAGCCTGCTGGTGATGATTTCGCCGTCCAGAACGCGTGCGGTCATTGTGTCCTCGATAGGCGGGCAAGATTGCCCGCGCGGCTTTGCAAATGGGGAAATCGACACGCGAATTCAAGATTCGTCGGTGCCGAGGTCGGCTATCAGACGCTGAACGGCGCTGCGCAAGTTCGGTAGGTGGTCGGTAACCACCGCCCAAACGATTGGATCCGCAATCTTGTGATATTCATGTCTGAGCACGTTTCCGATCCCGCGAATCTGCTTCCACGGCACTTCTGGCTCACGTTCGAGGAGTTCGTCCGGCAAATGCCGTGCAGCTTCCGAGATGATTTCGATGCCGCGTTGCACGCCGTGCTTCAGCAGCCAGTTGTCCTGGAAGTCTTGAAGCGTCTTGTTGGCGGTCGCAGCCTCGATGCCATCGAGTGCATCGAGAATTTCCGCCAGGATGGGACCGATCTTGCGCTGAACCATCAGAACACGCGGATGGCTGAGCGTTCGATGTCTTCCCTCAGTTGCGGGTGCAGGCTGTCTCGTGTGGTCACGTCCACTTCGACGGCCATGGTCTCTTCCAGCAACTGCTTGATCCCGACCAGATTGATCAGCGAGAAGCGACGCCCCGGCTCGTAGTCGATGAAGAGGTCAAGGTCGCTGCAGGACGACTGCTCGTTCCGGGCGGTCGAACCAAACAGGTAAAGCGACGTCGCGCCCATGCTGCGGATAGCATCGGCGTTCTGTTGAAGTTTCCTGACCGCCTCGGACCTGTTCATGTAGGCAGGATATAGGAAACTCAGCGCGTGTTGTAGCTGAGGCGTCCGCCTCAGCCCTTCAGCATCTCAGCCACCTCGGGCGCGAAATAGGTCAGGATGCCGTCGCAGCCCGCGCGCTTGAAGGCGAGCAGGCTTTCCAGCATCGCCTTTTCGCCATCGATCCAGCCATTGGCGCCGGCAGCCTTGATCATCGAGTACTCGCCCGAAACCTGGTAGGCGAAGGTCGGCACGCGGAACTCGTCCTTCAGGCGGCGGATGATGTCGAGATAGGGCAGGCCAGGCTTGACCATCAGCATGTCCGCGCCTTCGGCGAGGTCTTGTTCGGCCTCGCGCACGGCCTCGTCCGAGTTGGCGTGATCGATGTAGTAGGTCTTCTTGTCGCCCTTGAGCAGGCCCTGCGTGCCGATCGCCTCGCGATAGGGGCCGTAGAAGGCGGAGGCGAACTTGGTCGCATAGGACATGATCGCCACGTCCTGGAAGCCATTGTCGTCAAGCGCGTCGCGGATGGCGCCGATGCGGCCGTCCATCATGTCGGAAGGCGCGATGATGTCGGAGCCTGCAGCCGCCTGCAGTACGGCGGCCGCAGCCACCTGGGCGACGGTCTCGTCGTTGACGATGGTGCCCTCGCGCAGGATACCGTCATGGCCGTGGCTGGTGAAGGGATCGAGCGCCACATCGGTGATGATGCCGATCTCGGGCACCGCCGCCTTGAATGCGCGGGTGGCGCGGTTGATCAGGTTGTCGGGTTCGAGGATATGCGCGCCGGTCTGGTCGCGCAGGCCCATTTCGACATTGGGGAAGGTGGCGATGGCCGGAATGCCGAGCTTGGCCGCACGTTCCGCTTCCTTGACCGCGAGATCGATCGACAGGCGGAACACGCCGGGCATCGCCGGAATGGCCTCGCGCCGGTTCTCGCCGTCGATGATGAAGATCGGCCAGATGAGATCGTCGACGCTGAGGCGGTTTTCCTGCACGAGGCGGCGCGACCAGTCGGCCTTGCGCATGCGGCGCAGGCGCCGGCTGCCGGTGATTTCGTCGACGCTGCGTGCGCCGGCTGGCTTGGCTGGGGTGAACTTGTTCATCGCTCGTCTCCGGATTGTGCAGTTTTTAGCATGCCGATTTGCCCAAGACCAAGGTGCAGGATGGGACCTGCGGCATTGACGCACCCACGCGCAGCACATTAGCTCTGCAGGCGGTTTCGATGTGAGGGAATCTCTTGGACATGGATTTTGGCGGCGGCGATGAAATCCGTTTCGAGCGGACCGGCAGCGCCGGCATCGTCACCCTGACGCGGCCGAAGGCTCTCAATGCGGTAACCCACAAGATGGTCGGCGCGCTGTCTCGCGCGCTCGAGGCATGGCAGGCCGACCGCGACGTTGCGCTTGTCGTCGTCAAGGCCGAGGGCAGGGCCTTCTCTGCGGGCGGCGACATCTTGCACATCTACGAGGCCGGCCGCGCCGGCAGCCCGCCGGTCGATTTCTTTGCCGACGAGTACCGGTTGAACGCCCAGATCGCGCGCTTTCCCAAGCCCTATGTCTCACTGATCGACGGCATCGTCATGGGTGGCGGGGTCGGCATCTCCTTCCACGGCTCCCACCGGGTGATGACCGAGAATGCCCAGTTCGCCATGCCTGAAGTGGGCATCGGGTTTTTTCCCGATGTCGGCGGCAGCCATTTGCTGCCCGACCTTGGTGGCTATTTCGGCATGTATCTGGCGCTGACCGGCAATCGAATCCGCTATGGCGATGCGCTCTGGTCGGGTCTGGCCACGCACACCATTGCCGCCGATGGACAGATCGGGCTGGTGGAGCGCCTTTGCGAGACAGGCGAGCCGGAGGCGGTGCTGCGTGGATTTTTCCACCCGGCCAAGCGTGAGACCGACCGTGAAACGCTTGAAGCCATCGCCCTGCATTTCTCCCGGCAATCGCTTGCCGAGATCATCGAGAGCCTCGAGGCGGACACCAGTGAGTTCGCGGCAAAGACGCTCGCAACCTTGCGGTTGCGCTCGCCCACCAGCCTTGCTGTCGCCTTCCGGCAGATCAGGGCCGGGCTGACGATGTCGATGGACGACTGCATGCGCATGGAGTTCCGCATCCTGAACCGCATGCTGGCCGGTCGCGACTTTTATGAAGGCATCCGGGCCGCGATCATCGACAAGGGCTCGACGCCGGTCTGGCAACCGGCGCGACTGGCCGATGTCGATCCGGCGGAAATCGACCGCTATTTCCAGACGCTGGGCGACAGGGAGCTTGCCCTGTGACCGACAGTGCAGGGCGTCTCCACGAAATGCATCCATCGGCCACGGAAAACGCCTTCGCCTGGTTCCTGCGCGTCGTTGCGGCCTACTGCCTGCTGTTCGGCATTCTCTATTGGGTCCGCCTGATCGGCGTCTACGACGGCCCGCTCTGGCGCTTCGACCTGATGCCTATTCACTGGCAGATCGCGGCTGTCACGCTTTCCGTCTTTTTTCCCTTCGCCGCCATCGGCCTGTGGATGCTGTCATCCTGGGGGCCGGTCATCTGGTTCATTTGCGCGGCCACCGAGATCGTCATGTATGCCGGCTTTCCCGATCTGTTCGGCTCTCGGCCGCTGATTGTCGTCTCGCACATTGCGGTGGCTGTGATTTACGCGGCGTTCCGTATTGTCCTGCACCTGAAACGGCGCCGCGCCGTGCAGTAGCCAACGCTTTCAGGGCGTTGCCGGACGTTCCATAAAATACAAGGTTAATTATTCTTACTCGGAAGGGTTTTCATTAACCCTCTTTCGAAACCACTGGCTGGTAAGCCCTTGTTAAGCCTGACGTTTAAGTCGAATTTTATGGGTATTCGATAAGTTCGCGATCAAGGTGACATCAAACAAAAAAGTCACCAGGCGACAACAGAGAGGCAAAGACAATGATCAACTCGCGTCAGGTGGCTAAGCCCGCCATGGTTTCCGAGGACCGCAACGAAGCGATCCGTTCGCTTTACATGGAATCTCTGCAGCTGGTTGAAAGACTTCATCGCCGTCTTCTTGACGTTATCAAGGATGAGTTCGACCGCAACGGCCGCAGCGACATCAATGCGATCCAGGCTCTGCTGCTGTTCAACATTGGCAATGCGGAACTGACCGCCGGCGAATTGCGCTCCCGCGGCTACTATCTCGGCTCGAATGTCTCCTACAACCTCAAGAAGCTGGTCGAACTCGGCTTCATTAATCACCAGCGCTCGCGCATCGACCGTCGCTCGGTCCGCGTCAGCCTGACACCCAAGGGCCAGGACGTGGCCGAGGTCGTGGCCGGCCTTTATGACCGTCACGTTGGCTCAATCGAGCAGGTCGGCGGCATCAACACCGACGAGTTCAAGCAGATGAACCGCGCCCTGCAGCGCCTCGACCGCTTCTGGAACGACACCATCGCTTATCGCATGTAAGCAAGACGGCTCGCGCGGCGCCGCAAGTCCGCCCAAAAGGAAACGACCTCCAGTCGCAGGGCCGGTTGCAGAAATGCACCGGCTCTTCCTTTTTCGGATCGCGCCGGTGCGATCAAAGGCGGCCCAGCCATGTTGCCGCCATATTCGGATGACTATCGAACAACAGTGATGCGCCAGATCTGCCTGTTCGGCCGTCAGCAACCCGTGCAATGAAGTCGCGTTTCACGCGTAGTGATGCCGGGTTATGGTTGGCTAATTGTTAAGTATGGCCGTCATATCGTCGCGGGAAATCTCCTGCCGGTTGAGTTGCGCGAATATGTCTGGGATGTCCATGAAAACTAGCCGCCGTTTCTTTCTCACCGGTGCCGGCGCGATCGCCATGGCAGCCATCTCGGGTGCAGCCAGCGCTCAGGACGTGATCGGCGAAGTGCTCGGTTCGTCGCGGCGCGGCAACTGGGACGATGAATTCGACGCCAAGGTGAGCCAGGGGGCCAAGGTCGCCAGCACGCTTCCCGTGTTCTCGCAGCAGACCGTGGCCTACACCCAGCAGGCCATCGGCCAGTATCAGAACATAGCAGCCCAGGGCGGCTGGCCGGTCGTTCCGGCCACCAAGAAGCTCAAGCTTGGCGTCGAGGACCCTGATGTCGAGGTCCTGCGCAAGCGCCTGATGGTGTCCGGCGACCTGTCGGCGCGCGCCGGCCTCTCCAGCTCCTTCGATACCTATGTCGACGCCGCGCTGAAGCGCTTCCAGGCGCGTCACGGCCTGCCGGCCGACGGTGTCATGGGCCAGTACACCTATGCGGCGATGAACATCAGCGCCCAGGTCCGCCTTGGCCAGCTCGAGACCAATCTCGGCCGCCTGCAGGCGCAGGCCGGCACGCTCGGCCAGCGCTATGTCAACGTCAACATTCCGGCCGCCCAGGTCGAGGCCGTCGAGGACGACCGTGTTGTCCTGCGCCACACCGCGATCGTCGGCAAGGTCGATCGTCAGTCGCCGATCGTCAATTCCAAGATCAACGAGATCGTCGTCAACCCCTACTGGAATGCCCCGGTGTCGATCGTCCGCAAGGACATCATCCCGCTGATGCGCAAGAATCCCAACTATCTCACGGACAACAAGATCCGCCTCATTGCCCCCGATGGCAGCGAGGTCGATCCGATGACCGTCGACTGGTCGACCGAAGAGGCGGCCAAGTATCTGTTCCGCCAGGACCCGGGTGCCATCAACGCCATGGCGTCGGTGAAGATCAACTTCCCGAGCCCGGACGGCGTCTACATGCATGACACGCCGCAACAGAGCCTGTTCAACAAGCTCATGCGCTTCGATTCCTCGGGCTGCGTGCGTGTCCAGAACGTCCGCGACCTCGTCACCTGGATCCTGCGCGACACGCCCGGCTGGAGCCGCCAGCATTTCGAGCAGACCATCAAGTCGGGCGAAAACACCCCGGTCCCCGTCTCCAACCCGGTGCCGGTCTATTTCACCTATGTTTCGGCCTGGTCGACCGGTGATGGCGTCGTTCAGTTCCGCGATGACATCTATGGCCGCGACGGGGTCGACGAGCTGCAGATCACCTCGGCGCTCTGAAACGTCGACAATGACTTTGAAAAGGCCGTCCTTCGGGGCGGCCTTTTTCGTTGTCGCGACGTTGTGGCGCAAAGCGACCACGAAATTTCGCGCTCCAAACGTGGCGACGCAGGGTCAAGTGTGTTAATGGCGCGCCGAACCTCTCCGATGCCCCCTCCGGACCTAAGGATCTTCAGCCATGGCCGCCTCGAAAAACCTCGAATCCTTCTTTGGAACCCCGCTGTCGGAGGCCGATCCCGAAATCTTCGGCTCGATCCGCAACGAGCTCGGGCGCCAGCGCCATGAGATCGAGCTGATCGCCTCGGAAAACATCGTTTCCCGCGCCGTCCTCGAGGCGCAGGGCTCGATCATGACCAACAAATACGCCGAGGGTTATCCCGGCAAGCGCTACTATGGTGGCTGCCAGTTCGTCGACGTCGCCGAGGAACTCGCCATCGAGCGTGCCAAGAAGCTGTTCGACTGCAAGTTCGCCAACGTCCAGCCGAACTCCGGCAGCCAGATGAACCAGGCCGTCTTCCTGGCCCTGCTGCAGCCGGGCGACACCTTCATGGGCCTCGACCTGAATTCAGGCGGTCACCTGACCCACGGTTCGCCGGTCAACATGTCCGGCAAGTGGTTCAAGGTCGTGTCCTACGGCGTTCGCAAGGACGACAATCTGCTCGACATGGACGAGGTCGCGCGCCTTGCCCGCGAGACCAAGCCGAAGCTGATCCTCGCCGGCGGCACCGCCTATTCGCGTATCTGGGACTGGAAGCGCTTCCGCGAGATCGCCGATGAAGTCGGCGCCTATCTCATGGTCGACATGGCCCACATCGCTGGCCTGGTTGCCGGCGGCGTGCACCCGTCGCCGCTGCCGCATGCCCATGTCGTCACCACCACCACGCACAAGTCGCTGCGCGGTCCGCGCGGCGGCATGATCCTCACCAATGACGAGGATATCGCCAAGAAGATGAACTCGGCCGTGTTCCCCGGCCTCCAGGGCGGCCCGCTGATGCACGTCATCGCTGCCAAGGCGGTTGCCTTCGGCGAGGCGCTGAAGCCGGAGTTCAAGACCTACGCGGCAAATGTCGCTGCCAACGCCAAGGCGCTCGCCGCCAGCCTCAAGGACACCGGCCTCGACATCGTTTCGGGCGGCACCGACAACCATCTGATGCTGGTCGATCTGCGTCCCAAGAATGCCACCGGCAAGCGCGCCGAGGCAGCGCTGGGCCGCGCCAACATCACCTGCAACAAGAACGGCATTCCCTTCGATCCGGAAAAGCCCTTCGTCACCTCGGGCGTCCGTCTCGGCACCCCGGCCGGCACGACCCGCGGCTTCGGCGAGGCCGAGTTCCGCGAGATCGGCCAGTTGATCGCCGAAGTCCTGGACGGCCTCAAGGCGGCGAATTCCGACGAGGGCAACGCTGCCGTCGAGGCGGCGGTCAAGCGCAAGGTGGTCGACATGACCGAGCGCTTCCCGCTTTATCCTTATCTCGGCTAAGTCGCCGATGCGGGGAGGGCCTTTGGTCCACCCTTGAGAACTTTGGAGCCCCGTTCCGGCATGTCCGGGACGGGGCTCCTGCTTTTCGGCCGGGCTTGCCGCCAAAAGCGGTTTCCACTTTTCCGGATCATGCTTTAAGCCTTTCCCGGTCGGGGATTCGAATGACAAGGCCGAACGATGCGTTGCCCATATTGCCAGTCTGAAGACACGCAGGTGAAGGACTCCCGTCCGGCCGAGGACGGTGCTGCGATCCGCCGGCGGCGCATCTGCCCGGTCTGCGGCGGCCGCTTCACCACATTCGAGCGCGTGCAGCTGCGCGACCTCGTCGTGCTCAAGAAGACCGGCCGCAAGGTGCCGTTCGACCGCGACAAGCTGGCTCGGTCGGTCGAGATCGCCGTGCGCAAGCGCAACGTCGATCCCGAGCGCATCGAGCGCGCGGTGACCGGTATCGTTCGCCAGCTCGAAAGCTCCGGCGAAACGGAAGTTCCCTCGGGCGAGATCGGCCGCCTTGTGATGGAAGCGCTGAAGACGCTCGACGATGTCGCTTATGTGCGCTTCGCTTCGGTCTATCGCAATTTCCGCGAGGCCAAGGACTTCCATGAGGTATTGGGCGAGTTGAAAGGCGAAGAGGAAGCCGGCTGAGCGATGGCCAGGGACATGAGTGCATCCGAGCAGGACAGGATCGACCGCCGCTACATCGCGGCCGCTCTCAGGCTTTCGCGGAAGAATCTCGGCCTGACCTCGACCAATCCGGCAGTAGGCACGCTCATTGTCCGCGACGGCGGCAACGGACCGGTTATCGTCGGGCGCGGCGTCACTGCCATCGGCGGCCGTCCGCACGCCGAGGCCGAAGCTCTGGCCGAAGCCGGCGACCTTGCGCGGGGCGCCACCGCCTATGTCACGCTCGAACCGTGTGCTCATCACGGCCGCACGCCGCCCTGTGCCAATGCGCTCGTCAACGCCGGCATAACCCGTGTTGTCGGCGCTGCCAGCGACCCCGATCCGCGCGTATCGGGCAGGGGATACGCCATTCTTCGCGGCGCCGGTATCGAGGTCAAGGAAGGCGTGCTTGCCCGCGAGGCCGCCGATCAGCTTGCCGGATACATGAATCGGTCCTTGAGGAAGCGCCCTGAAGTGATTCTGAAACTTGCGCTTTCCGCCGATGGCATGATCGGCAGGCGCGGCCAGGGACAGATCGAGATCACCGGGCAGGTCGCCCGCCGCCAGGTCCACGTCATGCGCGCCGAAATCGATGCCATCCTGGTCGGCATCGGCACCGCACTTGCCGACGATCCCGAATTGACCGTGCGTTTGCCCGGGCTCCGCAACCGTTCGCCGGCACGCATCGTGCTCGACAGGCTCGCGCGGTTGCCGGCGACGTCGAAGCTGGCGCGATCGGCGCATGATGTGCCGGTGTTTGTCGCTGCGTGCCCGGAAGGCGATCCGAAGAACCGGGCCGAACTCGAGCGCGCGGGCGTGAAATTCCTGGCGACAGAGACCTATGACGGCCGCGTGGCACTTCCCGAACTGCTTGAGGATCTCGCCAATCAGGGCATGTCGCGGATCATCGTCGAAGGCGGAGCCGACACCGCACGGGCCTTCCTCGACGAAGGTCTGGTCGACCGGATCGCGCTGTTTTCCGGTCCGGAGGCGATCGGGGCGGATGGTATTGCGGCCCCCATCGGTCGCGACCATATACCGGCAGGGTTCAGCCTTGTGCGCGAAGCGCGCTTCGGCGAGGACACCTTCGCCGAATGGATAAGGGAAATCTGATGTTCACCGGGATCGTCACCGACGTGGCCACAGTCGCGTCTGCAAAACCGCTCGACCAGGGCGTCCGCTTACGCTTCGACACCGCCTACGACCCGAAGACAATCGACATCGGGGCCTCGATTTCCTGCTCCGGCGTCTGCCTGACCGTGGTGGCGCTGCCCGAAGCCACGTCCAATGCCCGCTGGTTCGAGGTCGAGGCCTGGGAAGAAGCACTTCGCCTGACCACGGCAAGCGACTGGGCGGCCGGTCGCAAGGTCAATCTCGAACGCGCACTCAAGATCGGTGACGAACTCGGCGGCCATATCGTGTCGGGCCATGTGGATGGCATGGCCGAGATCGTGGCGCGCGAGGACGAGGGCGAGGCGGTGCGCTTTCGCCTGGAAGCCCCGCGCGAGCTGGCGAAATTCATTGCTCCCAAGGGCTCGGTCGCGCTCGACGGCACGTCGCTGACCGTCAACAAGGTCGAGGGCACGCGCTTCGACGTGCTGTTGATCCATCACTCGCTGCAGGTCACGACATGGGGCGAGCGCAAGGTCGGCGACCGCGTCAACCTCGAGGTCGACACCATGGCGCGCTACGCGGCACGCCTTGCCGACGCTGCCAGGGAAGGGCTCTGAGCCACGCTGCGTGCCGCCAGTCGGCTGGCCAGCGGTTTCCTGCCACAGTGCTTAACACTTCGCTTGCGAACTCATCCGGTTCGGCCTAAGTCAGCCGCTCCTGCCGGAGATTTGACATGGCCAACGACAAGAAACTGAAGCTCCTCATCGTTGAGGCGCGCTTTTACGACGACCTCGCAGACGCGCTGCTGGACGGCGCCAAGTCTGCCTTGGCCGATGCCGGTGCATCCTATGACGTGGTGACCGTTCCCGGCGCGCTCGAAATTCCGGCCGTGATCTCGTTTGCGCTCGACGCTGCCGACGACGAAGGCACGCATTATGACGGCTATGTCGCCCTCGGCACCGTCATTCGCGGCGAGACCTATCACTTCGACATCGTCGCCAACGAATCCTGCCGCGCCTTGATGGACCTTGCGGTTTCGGAATCGATCTGCGTCGGCAACGGCATCCTGACTGTCGAAAACGACGACCAGGCCTGGGCCCGTGCGCGCCGCAATGAAGGCGACAAGGGCGGCTTTGCCGCGCGTGCCGCACTGACCATGATCGCAGTTCGCGAAAAACTCGGAGCTGCACGGTCGTGACGTCTCCCGAAGACAAAGCCCAGCCGCCCGCACGCCAGGCCAACAAGCGCGGGGCTGCCCGTCTTGCGGCCGTCCAGGCGCTCTACCAGATGGACGTCGCAGGCAGCGGCCTGCTCGAAATTACCGCGGAATACGAGGCCTTCCGCCTCGGCAAGGAAGTCGACGGCGCGCTCTACCGCGAGGCCGACGCCCAGTGGTTCCGCGCCATTCTCGCTGGCGTGGTGGAGAACCAGAAGACCGTCGATCCGGTGATCCGCCAGTCCCTGACCGAGGATTGGCCGCTGTCGCGCCTCGATTCGACGCTGCGCGCCATCCTGCGCGCCGGTGTCTACGAGTTGATGAAGCGCCAGGACGTTCCCGTGGCTGTGATCGTGTCGGAATATGTCGACATCGCCAAGGCCTTCTACGCCGACGACGAGCCCAAGCTCGTCAACGCCGTACTCGACCGTGTCTCCCGCAAGCTGCGCGGCGAGGGTAAGGGCAAGGACGCATTATGACCGGTGGCGAACGCGAAGCGCGGCGGACAGCATATATCCTCGCCGCATCGCAAGCCATCATCGGCTCCGCCGCACCGATCGCCTTCTCGCTTGGCGGCCTGGCCGGCTTCTACCTCCTCGACACCGACAAGTCGCTGGCGACCGCCCCGATCACCGGCTTCAGCGTCGGCATGGCGCTTGGTGCGCTTCCCGCTGCCGCGATCATTCGCGGCCTCGGACAGCGCGGCGGCTTCATGTTCGGTACTGCCGTCACCGCCGTTGGCGGCGCGATCGCCACGCTGGCGCTGTTCCGCTCGGAGTTCTGGCTGTTTGTCTTCGGCCTTCTGATGCTCGGCGTCGGCAGCGCCTTCGTGCAGCAGTTCCGTTTTGCCGCCGCCGACAACGCGCCGCCCGAATTCAAGGCGAACGCGATTTCCTTCGTGCTGGCCGGCGGCATTGTCACCGCCATCCTCGGGCCACAGATCGTCATTTTCACGCGTGAAATGTTCGCGCCGGTGATGTTCGCCGGCTCCTTTGCCGCGATTATCGGGCTCGCAGCGGTTGGCGCTGTCATCCTGTCCTTCCTCAGGGTGAAGGAAGTGACCGGCGTTCATGCCGAAGCCTCGCAGGCGGACGCGCGCCCGATGCTCGAGATATTGGCGCAACCGCGCTTTGCCGCCGCCCTCGTCTGTGCTGTCGGTACCTATTCCCTGATGACCTTCGTTATGACCGGTGCACCCCTCGCCATGGTCGGCTGCGGATTTTCGCCGGACGAGGCGACGCTCGGCATTTCCTGGCATGTCATGGCAATGTTCGGCCCGAGCTTCTTCACCGGGCGCCTGATCCAGCGCTTTGGCCCTGAGCGCATCGTCGGCCTGGGCGTCTTGCTGCTGATCGGCTGCGCCATCGTGGCACTGTCGGGCATCGCGCTTTGGCAGTTCTGGACGTCACTCATCCTGCTCGGACTCGGCTGGAATTTCGGCTTCATCGGCGCGACGGCCATTGTGTCCACAGCCTATCGCCCGTCGGAAAAGGGCAAGGTCCAAGGCTTTCATGACTTTATCCTGTTCAGCTCGGTGGCCCTTGCATCGCTGATGTCGGGCGCAGTTTACAACGCCTATGGCTGGGACATGCTCGCCTGGATCGTCTTCCCCATCTGCGCGGTTTGCTTGGCCGCGCTGGCGACTCTGTCGTTCGCGCGCCGGAGCCGGACTGCCTGACAGGAGGATGTCGGCAATCGAGGCCGGCGATTACTTCAAAATACAAAATAATATTGCGCAGCCCCTGCGCATTGTGAAATCGTATGCCCCGACGGAAGCTGGATCGCCATGCTCATATGCGGTCACCGAATTCCGGCAACGAGAAGGGGCTTCACCATGCGTCAGACCAGAACAATCGCCGCAGCGGCAATCGCACTCGGCCTTGCCACCAGCGCCGCAAGCGCACAGGTGGTCGTGTCTTCCAAGATCGACACCGAAGGCGGCGTGCTCGGCAACATCATCCAGGCCGTGCTCAACGCCAATGACATCGCTACCACCGACCGCATCCAGCTCGGCGCGACGCCGGTCGTCCGCAAGGCAATCGCGGCAGGCGAGATCGACATCTATCCCGAATATACCGGCAATGCCGGCTTCTTCTTCGAAAAGGCCGATGATCCGGTCTGGAAAGATGCTGCCAAGGGCTTCGAAACCGCCAAGAAGCTCGACTACGACGCCAACAAGATCGTCTGGCTGTCGCCATCGCCGGCCAACAACACCTGGGCGATCGCGCTGCGCAAGGACCTCGCCGACGCCAACAAGCTCGCCACCCTCAGCGATTTCGGCAAATACGTCGCCGGCGGTGGCACCGTCGTGCTGGCGGCATCGTCCGAGTTCGTCAATTCGGCTGCAGCACTTCCCGCCTTCCAGACCACCTATGGCTTCACGCTCAAGCCCGAGCAACTGATCACGCTGTCGGGCGGCGACACGGCCGCCACCATCGGCGCTGCCGCCAACCAGACCAACGGCGCCAACGCGGCCATGGTCTATGGCACCGATGGCGGCATCGCTCCTTCGGGCCTGGTCGTTCTCGACGACGACAAGGGTGTGCAACCGGTCTACCAGCCGGCACCGATCATTCGCGAGGCGGTGCTCAAGGAGCACCCGCAGATCGAGACCCTGCTCAAGCCGGTGTTCGAAAAGCTCGACCTCGTCACGCTCCAGGAGCTCAACGGCCGCGTCCAGGTTGGCGGCGAGCCGGCCAAGGCTGTTGCCGAAGATTTCCTGAAGAAGAACGGCTTTCTGAAGTAAGCTTCCTCGGCGCGCCTCATCAGGGGCGCGCCGTCGGAACCGGGGACGCATGCGACAGTGGGCATCAGGTTCGACAAGCTGGGCGTGGTGATCGCCGCGATCACCGCCTATGGCGCCTTCTTGGCGCCATTTGCCACCTTTCGCGCCAACCGCATCGTGGCCGGTGAGCCGCGCTCGATTCTCGAGGCTCTGCCGTCTCCGGCAGGGCTTGTGCTGCTGGTCATCCTGGTTGCGGCCGGCCTCGTTGCCCTGTTCAAGACGCCGCTGGCCGCGCGTCTTGGCGCCAGTGCCATTGCCCTGGTTTCCCTTGCCCTGCTGATCGGTAATGCCGGCAGCTATCTGACGCCGGAGGGCAACACCTTCGCCCGCATCTCGCCGGCCTCTGGTTTTTGGCTCTTGATCTTTGCCTTCACCCTTTTGCTCGCTGATGTCCTGACAAGGCTGCAGCTTTCACCCGTCGGGCGCGTCGCCGTACTTGGCATTGCCGCCGCTGCGGTTTGGCTTCTGCTCGCCTCGGGTCAGTGGGACAGCCTGTCGATCCTCAAGGAATATGCCAATCGTGCCGACAGTTTCTGGAACGAGGCGAAGCGCCATGTCCAGCTGGCGCTCGGTTCGCTTGCCGCTGCGGTGCTGGTCGGAATACCGCTGGGCATCCTGTGCCATCGCGTCGAGGCGCTGCGCGCGGGCGTGCTCAACGTGCTCAACATCGTCCAGACCATTCCTTCCATCGCGCTGTTCGGCATCTTGATCGCGCCGCTCGGCTGGGTTGCCGCCAATGTCCCCGGCGCTTCAGCGCTCGGCATTCGCGGCATCGGCGCGGCGCCGTCATTCGTCGCGCTGTTTCTCTATTCGCTGCTCCCCGTGGTGGCGAACACCGTCGTCGGGCTCGCTGGGGTTCCCCGAACTGCCAATGATGCGGCGCGCGGCATGGGCATGACCGGCTGGCAGCGCCTGTGGGGCGTCGAGTTTCCGCTGGCGTTTCCCGTCATCCTCACCGGCATACGCATCGTGCTGGTCCAGAACATCGGCCTTGCCACCATCGCTGCCCTGATCGGCGGTGGCGGCTTCGGCGTCTTCGTCTTCCAGGGCGTTGGCCAGACGGCAATGGACCTCGTGCTGCTCGGTGCGGTCCCCACTGTGGCGCTGGCCTTTGCCGCTGCCATCATCCTCGACGCGGTGGTCGAACAAGTCGCGACCCGCAGATCCACGACGGTGGCCGCATGATCGAAATCGAAAACATCACCAAGCGCTATGGCGACGCCGCGGTCGTTGACGATGTCTCGATGGTCATCGAGCCGCACACACTGACGGTCATCGTCGGCACTTCGGGTTCCGGCAAGACTACGCTTCTGCGCATGATCAACCGCCTGGTAGAGCCCACGTCGGGCACGATCAAGCTCGACGGTGTCGACAACCGTTCCGTCCCGGGCCACGAACTTCGCCGCAGCATCGGCTACGCCATCCAGGGCAACGGGCTGTTTCCCCACCGCACGGTGGCGCAGAACATAGGTACCGTTCCGTTGCTTCTCGGTTGGGATGCCGCGCGCATCAAGGCCCGGGTCGATGAACTGATGTCGCTGCTGCAGCTCGACCCGGCAGCCTTTGGTCCACGCTATCCGCACGAGTTGTCGGGCGGCCAGCAGCAGCGTGTCGGCGTCGCCCGCGCGCTTGCTGCCGAACCCAACGTGCTCTTGATGGACGAACCCTTCGGTGCGCTCGATCCGATCATCCGCACCAAGGCACAGCAAGATTTGCTGGCGATCCAGAACCGCTTCGGCACCACCATCATCCTCGTCACCCACGACATGGAAGAGGCCGTCCATCTGGGCGACCGCATTGCCGTCATGGATGCCGGCAAGCTGATCCAGTACGCATCGCCGGCCGAAATCCTGGCAAAACCGGCCACGGGGTTCGTCGAGACGCTGGTCGGGGCCAGCGACCGTCCTTTCAAGCTCCTGTCGCTCGGAGAGGTCCGCGATGCCGTCGAGCCGGGCAGTGCCGATGGCGAGGGCATAGCTGCCGAGGCGAGCCAGCGCGACGCGCTCGCCGAACTCCTCTGGTCGGGACGCGCTGCCATGCCGGTGACATCGGAAGATGGCACGGCCATCGGGCGCGTGACAGTCCAAGGCCTAGTCAAGCGCGCCGCGAGGCCACAATGAAGGCCTGGATTCCGCTGCTGTTGCGGCTTTGCCTGCTGGCCCTGTTGGTCGCGTTCCTGAGCAACCCGCTATGGTTCGAGCCGTTGCTCAAGCCGCTGACGCAGAATGGCGCACCTGCGATCTACAATCAGGGCAGCCTTTCGTCGCTGGCGTTCCAGCATTTGCGCACGGTCGCCATCGCCACCGCTGCCGCGATCGTCGTTGCGGTTGCGCTCGCCATCCTGGTCACGCGGCCGGCCGGCGTCGAATTCCTGCCTTTGTCACGCAGCCTGGTAAATATCGGCCAGACGTTTCCGCCAGTGGCGGTGCTTGCACTCGCTGTGCCGGCCGTCGGCTTTGGCGAGAAGCCAACCCTGATCGCGCTGTTTCTCTACGGTCTGCTGCCGATCTTCGAGAACACGCTGACCGGTCTCACCACCACTCCGGCCAATGTCGTCGAGGCGGCGCGAGGTGCGGGCATGACGGGCTGGCAGCGCCTGCTCAAGATCGAGCTGCCGCTCAGCGTGCCGGTGATTCTCGCCGGCATCAGGCTTTCCGTTGTCATCAGCCTTGCCACGGCGACCATCGGCTCGACGGTTGCCGCCAAGACGCTCGGTGAGGTCATTATCGCCGGGCTGCAGTCCAACAACCTCGCTTTCGTCCTGCAGGGCGGGTTGATCGTCGCGGCACTTGCGGTGCTGATCTATGACGCACTGTCGGCGCTGGAGCGCATGGCTGCCAGGCGCATGGGGCAGGGCGTCGGCCACGCCTGACGTTTCACCGCCCGCGAACGGGGTGGTCGAGTGTCACTTCGAGCCGGCTGCGCGACCGGTCGACGATCCAACGGCGGCGCATGACTGCAAAGTCATGCGAGGCGTCGCCGGAAGATACCGATACTATGTCCCCGATCTGACAGTCGGCAGACAGCCGCACTGCTTCCAGCTCAACGTCGATGCCGTTCTTCCCGGCATATGCTTTTGCCGTCGCTGTCAGCGAAATGCTGACCGGGCGGCCGGTTGCATCGTTGCCGAGACTCGGCAATTGATCTGGTTGATGCCCCGATGTTTGACCTGCAGGAGTTCTTGCCATGACCTTGCGTCTCTCAAAGATCGTAATGTCCCTTTGCCTCGCGGCCTTCGCCTTCCTTGTAGCGTTCGGCAACATCACTGACTATGGCTCCAATTTCGCCTTCGTTCAGCATGTGCTCAGCATGGACACCACATTTCCGGGCAATGCGCTGATGTATCGCTCGATCACCAGCCCTGCTTTGTGGACCGCCGGTTATTGGCTGATCATTGTCGGTGAAGCATTGACCTGCGTGCTGTTTCTGGTCGCAGCTTTCAAGCTCTGGCAAGCCCGCAACGGTTCCGGCAGGGAATTCAACGATGCCAAGGGCTTTGTCGTCATCGGCGCCACCATGGGTTTCCTTGTCTGGTTCCTCGGCTTCATGGTCGTCGGCGGTGAGTGGTTCGCCATGTGGCAGTCCAGCACCTGGAACGGCCAGGAGGCCGCATTCAAGTTCTACATGACGATGCTGGCTGTGCTGATCTTCGTCAACCAGCCTGACCATGATCTCGCCTGAGTTGAATTTGTCGTTTGAGTTCAGCCTATTCGGGGCAGGCTGCGAAAGCCGGGACAAAAGCTTGGCGATGTCTTGACGTTCGCTGCCCTGTTTCGGATTGTTCGCCAGGGGCCGGAAACCGCGTAGAGGCTGCCGGTCTCGTTCACTAGCCCGGGGAGGGGAATTCCGGGCACAATCAGGGAAGAGAATTGGCAATGACAATGCTTTACGTCGTCATCGCCTGCGGCCTGCTATCTGTCCTTTACGCCATATGGGCGACTCAGTCGGTTCTCGCAGCCGACCAGGGCAATGCGCGCATGCAGGAAATCTCCGCCGCCATCCGGGAAGGTGCGCAGGCATATCTGGCGCGCCAATACACCACCATCGCCATCGTCGGCGTCGTCGTGTTCCTGCTCGCTTGGTGGCTGCTTTCCGCATCCGCGGCGATCGGCTTTTTGATTGGTGCAGTGCTTTCGGGGGCCGCCGGTTTCATCGGCATGCATGTCTCGGTTCGCGCGAATGTTCGTACCGCCCAGGCAGCCTCCAACAGCCTCGCCGCCGGCCTCGATATCGCCTTCAAGTCGGGCGCCATCACCGGCATGCTGGTTGCCGGCCTCGCCTTGCTTGGTGTCTCGGTCTACTACCTCATCCTCACCGGCCCGATGGGCTACGGGCCTGCTGATCGCGTTGTCATCGATTCGCTCGTGGCGCTCGGCTTCGGCGCCTCGCTGATCTCGATCTTCGCCCGTCTCGGTGGCGGTATCTTCACCAAGGGTGCCGATGTCGGCGGCGATCTCGTCGGCAAGGTCGAAGCTGGAATTCCCGAGGATGATCCGCGCAACCCGGCCACCATCGCCGACAACGTCGGCGACAATGTCGGCGACTGTGCCGGCATGGCCGCCGACCTGTTCGAGACCTATGCGGTGACCGTCGTCGCCACCATGGTCCTTGGCGCCATCTTCTTCGGCGGCACGGAAGTGCTTTCCAATGTGATGCTCTATCCGCTCGCCATCTGCGGCGCCTGCATCATCACCTCGATCATCGGCACTTTCTTCGTCAAGCTCGGTTCCAACGGCTCGATCATGGGCGCGCTGTACAAGGGTCTGATCGTCACCGGCCTGTTGTCCATCGTCGGTCTTGGGGCGGCGACGTCGCTGACTGTCGGCTGGGGCGAGATCGGCACCGGTGGCGGCGTGCTGATCACGGGCCAGAACCTGTTCATCTGCGGCCTCGTCGGCCTCGTGGTAACGGGCCTGATCGTCGTTATCACCGAGTACTACACCGGCACCAACAAGCGGCCGGTCAACTCGATCGCCCAGGCGTCGGTCACCGGTCACGGCACCAACGTCATCCAGGGCCTGGCGGTGTCGCTCGAATCGACGGCACTTCCGGCGATCGTCATCGTCGGCGGCATCATCTCGACGTTCCAGCTTGCCGGCCTGTTCGGTACCGCGATCGCGGTTACCACGATGCTCGGCCTTGCCGGCATGATCGTCGCGCTCGATGCCTTCGGCCCGGTCACCGACAATGCCGGCGGCATTGCCGAAATGGCCGGCCTGCCCAAGGAAGTGCGCCATTCCACCGACGCGCTCGACGCGGTCGGCAACACCACAAAGGCTGTCACCAAGGGCTACGCCATCGGCTCTGCCGGTCTCGGCGCGCTTGTGCTGTTTGCCGCCTACAGCTACGACCTGCAGTACTTCGCCGCCAACAGTGCGCAGTACCCGTACTTTGCTGATATCGGCACGGTGTCGTTCGACCTCTCCAACCCTTACGTCGTCGCCGGCCTGATCTTCGGCGGCCTCATCCCCTATCTGTTCGGCGGCATCGCCATGACCGCCGTCGGCCGGGCCGCGGGCGCCATCGTCGAGGAGGTGCGCAAGCAGTTCCGCGAGGATCCGGGCATCATGAAGGGAACGTCAAAGCCCAACTATGCCCGTGCGGTCGATTTGCTGACCAAGGCGGCGATCAAGGAAATGATCATCCCGTCGCTGCTGCCGGTTCTGGCGCCGCTGGTCGTCTATTTCGGCGTGCTTCTGATCTCCGGTTCCAAGGCCTCGGCTTTCGCGGCCCTCGGCGCTTCGCTTCTCGGCGTCATCGTCAACGGCTTGTTCGTGGCCATCTCGATGACCTCGGGCGGCGGCGCATGGGACAACGCCAAGAAGTCGTTCGAGGACGGCTTCACCGACAAGGACGGCGTCAAGCACCTGAAGGGCTCGGAGGCGCACAAGGCGTCGGTGACGGGCGATACCGTCGGCGATCCCTACAAGGACACCGCCGGTCCGGCCGTGAACCCGGCGATCAAGATCACCAATATCGTCGCGCTCCTGCTGCTCGCCGTCCTGGCGCATAGCTGATCAAACCCGGCAGGCGGTTGGCCTGCCGATGCTGTCTGCTCGATTCAGCCCCGTCCGCGCACCATGCGGGCGGGGTTTTTTCGCGTGCCGGTGGTGGGCGCAAAGAAAAACCCGCGGGATTGCTCCCGCGGGTCCTGTTGCCTGAGATTTCTGAAAAGTCTTGTGCGGGCCTAGCTGCCGCCGAAAATGCTGCTGGCCGCGCTCGAGCCCATCTTGCCCGCGCCTGCAAGCAGCTGGCCGAGGAAGTTCTGGTCCTTGCCGCCGGTCGGCGTCGTGCGCGAGATGAAGTCGAACACCTTGCCATCCTGCATGCCGTAGTTGGCGATGTTGGTGACGCGCCCGTCGGCGCCGAAATAGACGGCCAGCACGCGCTGTTCGACAAGCTTGGGCTTGGCGAAGGCGACGGCGCGCTTGCGCGTCTGCGAGATGTAATAAAACACCTCGTTGTCGAAGGTTGCTGTCGTCGACGGCGTGCCCAGCGCAAGCAAGACCTGCTCGCGGCTGGAACCAACGGGCACGGAATCGATCGACTGCTGGTCGATGACGTAGCCCTGGGTCAGCGTCTCGCTGGGGGTCAGGTCACCGAAGGTCTTCGAGGTGTTGCACGCCGAAAGCGCGGCTGCGGCCACGATTAGCGAAACTGCGCCAGCCGGACGCAACGAAAATGGCATCTTGAATTTCAGCGAGTGCAACAACAACTCCATCCTGTCGTGCCAGAGCCTCTGCTTGCGCGAAGCCGCAAAACCGGTAAACCAGCTTGCGCGCCGATGCAACAAGGCCACTTAGCGAAACGGGTCCCCGGGAGACCGCCCTCAAATGTTCCAGCGTCTGTTTGGCCGTGAACGCCAAGCCAACCGCGCCATCACGGACGCGCTCTATACACGAATCGTGGCAGCGGCGCGGCAGGAGCCATTTTATTCCGCCTGGGACGTGCCCGATACGCCGCTTGGCCGTTTCGAGATGCTTTCGCTGCACATGTTCCTGTTCCAGCATCGCCTGCGCGGCGAAACCGGGGCTTCCGCCGACATTGCCCAGCAACTGATTGACGAGTTTTTCCTCGATGTCGATCATTCCCTGCGCGAGCTCGGCATCAGCGATGTTGGCGTGCCCAAGCGCATGAAGAAGCTGGCCAAGATGTTTTATGGCCGCACCGAGTCCTACAAGGACGCGCTCGAGCGCGACGATCACGCCGCCCTTGCTGCGGCGCTGATGCGCAACATTCGTCCGGATGCCAGGGAATGGCCCCAGGCCTCGGAACTCGCGGATTATGTCTTTGCGGCGAATCGCGCTCTGGCAGAGCAGCCTTCGCAGGATATATGTGCCGGCAAACTGACATATCCGGTGCCGCAGGCAGCCTGAAGGAGGCGACCCATGAAATTTAATGAGACCCGAAGCCCGGTTTCCTTCCCGGTCAACATCGCGCGGCTGCCACAAAAGGGCATGGCCGTTGTGGTCGATGCAGATGCGGCGCAGCGCGCAGCTCTTGCCGAGGCCCACGACCTGGTGTCGGTAGAGCGCTACAAGGCGGACCTCTTGGTCACCAAATGGAAGCGCAACGGCGTCAAGGTCAGCGGCCGCGTGCAGGCTCGGATCACCCAGGCATGCATCGTTACGCTCGACCCGGTCGAAGCGACCATCGACGAGGATATCGAAGGCGTCTACCTGCCCGAGGATTCCAAGCTTGCCAGGCAGGGCTTTAATGCCGCCGGCGAAATCCTGCTGGATGCCGATGGTCCCGACAGCCCGGAAACATTCACCGGCGACACGATTGACGCAGGCGCCCTTGCCGAGGAATTCTTCGGCCTGGCCATCGATCCTTATCCGCGCAAGACGGGTGCCGCGGTCGCCAGTTCCGGCGACGACGACATCGAGCCGATCGAGAGCGAATTCCAGAAAAAGCTCCGCCTGATATCCAAGAAACTTTGAAAACGCCCGCCGTTTCGCGTAATCCCGGTTGTGCGGTCGTCCAGAACCGCTATTTTCGCCGGACTTTTGCCTGCCCTGCGACGCCAACAGTGAGATGACCGACGCGTGATCAAGATTTCCATTGATGCCATGGGTGGCGATCACGGCCCTTCCGTGATCATTCCCGCCTTGGCCAAGGTCGCCACCAGGCGCACCGATATTCGCTTCATCATCTACGGCCGCGAGGAAGTGGTCCGTCCCGAATTGGCCAAGCAGCCGCGGCTGGCCGCCGTCAGCGAGTTCGTTCACTGCGAGGTTGCGGTGAGGATGGACGACAAGCCCAGCCAGGCGCTGCGCCAGGGCCGCTGGAAATCCTCGATGTGGAAGGCCATCGAGGCGGTCAAGTCCGACACCGCCGATGCCTGCGTGTCCGCCGGCAATACCGGCGCGCTGATGGCGATGTCGAAATTCTGCCTGCGCACCATGGCCACCATCGATCGGCCGGCGATCGCCGCCCTTTGGCCGACGACGCGTGGCGAGAGCGTGGTGCTCGATGTCGGCGCGACCATCGGTGCCGACGCCCACCAGCTCATCGATTTCGCCATTCTCGGCACCGGCATGGCGCGGGCGCTGTTCGGCATCGAGCGGCCCACCGTCGGCCTGCTCAATGTCGGCGTCGAAGAGATCAAGGGCCAGGAGGAGGTCAAGGAAGCCGGACGCATGCTGCGCGAGGCCAACATGGCATCGATGACCTACCAGGGCTTCGTCGAGGGCGACGATATCGGCAAGGGCGTCACCGACGTCGTTGTCACGGAGGGTTTTTCGGGCAACATCGCGCTCAAGACCGCCGAAGGCACCGCGCGCCAGATTGGCGGCTATCTGCGCGAAGCGATGAGCCGCACGCTGATGGCCAAGATCGGCTACATCTTCGCCAAGGGCGCATTCGACCGCCTGCGCGAGAAGATGGATGTGCGTCGCGCCAATGGCGGCGTGTTCCTCGGCCTCAACGGGATCGTGGTGAAGAGCCATGGCGGGGCCGACGCGGACGGCTTCGCTGCCGCCATCGAAATGGCCTATGATATGGTCCGGAACCGGCTGCTCGACCGCATCGAGGCCGATCTGGATTTGTTTCATGCACGCAACCCACATGCTCAGATGGGGCGCCCCGCTGCTGCGGTCGAAGATCAGGAATAGGATTTTTCAAAGTGATCAGATCAGTTGTGCGCGGCATCGGTTCGGCGCTGCCCCGCCGCATCATGAAGAACGCCGATTTCGAAGGCATGGTCGAGACCTCGGACGAGTGGATCGCCCAGCGCACCGGCATCCGTCAGCGCCATATCGCCGCCGACGACGAAACGACGGCCTCGCTGGGTGAAGCGGCGGCCCGTGCCGCCCTTGCAAATGCCGGCTTGACGCCTGACGACATCGACCTGATCGTGCTGGCGACCTCGACGCCCAACAACACATTCCCGGCGACCGCAGTCGAGATCCAGAACCGGCTCGGCATGCGCCACGGTTTCGCTTTCGACATGCAGGCGGTGTGCAGCGGCTTCGTCTATGCCGTCACGACTGCCGACCTCTACATCAAGGGCGGTCTTGCCAAGCGCGTCCTGGTCATTGGTTCCGAGACCTTCTCGCGCATCCTCGACTGGAGCGACCGCTCGACCTGCGTGCTGTTCGGCGATGGTGCCGGTGCGCTGGTGCTCGAGGCCGAGGAAGGGCAGGGCACTATCGCCGACCGTGGCGTTCTGGCGGCCAGCCTGCGCTCCGACGGCACCCACAAGGACAAGCTCTATGTCGACGGCGGGCCGTCGACGACCGGCACGGTCGGCCATCTCAAGATGGAAGGACGCGAAGTCTTCAAGCACGCAGTCGGCATGATCACCGACGTGATCGAGGATGTTTTTGCCCAGACCGGCGTTTCGGCCGACACGCTCGACTGGTTCGTGCCGCATCAGGCCAACAAGCGCATCATCGATGCGTCGGCCAAGAAACTCGGCATCGCCGAAGACAAGGCTGTGGTCACCGTGCATCTCCATGGCAACACATCCGCCGCCTCGGTGCCGCTGGCGCTTTCCACCGCCGTTGCCGACGGCCGCATCAAGAAGGGCGATCTCGTCATGCTTGAAGCCATGGGCGGTGGCTTTACCTGGGGTGCCGTCCTTCTCAGGTGGTGATTTCGGCGCCTCGGCAAGCCCGTATGGCGTCCGCCCCAAGGTCATGGCATCGGTCCTTGACCTTGACGGATCAATTACTTAACCTCCGCCGCGTTTGCTGAATTTCAGATTTTTGAGGATTGGACCGTCGCATGGGGGGAAAGACACTTACGCGTGCCGACCTCGCTGAATCCGTCTACCGGAAAGTCGGCCTTTCGCGCACCGAATCGGCGCAACTGGTCGAAACGGTTCTCGACGAAATCTGCGAAGCGATCGTGCGCGGCGAGACAGTCAAATTGTCGTCTTTCGCCACATTTCATGTCCGCGACAAGAACGAACGTGTCGGCCGCAACCCCAAGACCGGCGAAGAAGTGCCGATCCTGCCGCGCCGGGTGATGACCTTCAAGGCGTCCAACGTGCTCAAGAGCCGCATCCTGCGGGCTCACCAGAACGGCAAGTCCAAAGCCGCCAAATAGCGAATACTCCGCTCTAAGCGGTTGAAAGCCTGGTGTGTGATTCGCACCGGGCTTGAATGTTGCCGCGCAAACCGCTGAAATGAATCACGAATCGTTTTTGCGAAAGTGGCGACCATGGACAAGAGCCCCGACGCCTTCCGCACCATAAGCGAAGTGGCCGAAGACCTCGACTTGCCGCAGCACGTACTGCGCTTCTGGGAGACGCGTTTCACCCAGATCAAGCCGATGAAGCGCGGTGGTGGCCGCCGCTATTACCGGCCGCAGGATGTCGAGCTCATCAAGGGCATTCGGCACATGCTCTATGAGCAGGGCTACACCATCAAGGGTGTGCAGAAGCTGTTGCGCGACAACGGCAACCAGTTCCTCGTCGCAGTCGGCAGCGGCGACATGAAGGCTGTCGAGGCGATCGCCCAGCGCAAGCAGGCCGAAGCCCCGATGACGCCCGCAGCCCAGCTGCGCGGCACCGACGAGGAGATGCTGGTCGGCGAGGCGAGGGCCAAGCCGAGCCGCCGTTTCTTCGGGCTTGGAAAGGGCGACGAAGACGGGCCCGTTGCCGCCGACAGTGGCAAGCTTTCCCGCGACAATCGCGCCCTGCTGCAGGAGGCCTTGTTCGACCTTCTCGAGTGCAAGCGGCTGCTCGATCAGGTGCGCTGAAGCGGCTCCACTGGGATTTTGGCCAGCGGCATCAATATCTTGCCTCGCGATGGAGAAGTTTGGCGGGAAAGCCGCCGAATTGGGTTGACCAGGACGCCATTATCAAGATACATCGCGACCGGTCCGGAGTGTAGCGCAGCCGGGTAGCGCACTTGACTGGGGGGTATAGTCTCTCAGCGCGCTTTATTCAAAGAATCCAATGCATTCTGATCTGTCGCTGCACTAGTTGTGGGACTTTTCGTGGGGCTGGTTGCTTCCAGCGCAGCACGCACGTCTTCTTTCATCGCATGGCATATTTGGTGGTGGTCGCGACGTCGCGATGGCCCAGCAGCTCCTGGACGCTCTTGCGCAGCACGCACGTTGCGACGCGCCTGACGCTCATTCGCCCGCGGGCTCCGGCCGGCGAGGCTATTGCATTTCAGGTGCAAGCAAAAACCCGCGAGGCCGGAGCTAGGGGAGTGTGTACCCCTCAAAGCCGGTAATTCAGCCCGACCGTTGTCGTGTGGACATCGATGTCGGCTTCGGCGTTGTCTGTAGAATTACCTAGTTGATTGCCTGTCCGAAGTTGGATCCGCTCATATTGGCTGAATAGAGAACACTATTTTTGCCCAGCCAATATGTCCCATTGACTACGTTTTCCCAGTAAAACCCAGTGTTTCCAACGCCTATCGTCGTTCCGCCCATATATCCAGAAAACGCACTAACGTCTTCATATCGCTGAAATTGCCCCAGCTGATTGTAAATGGCTCCGCGCCCCGAAATATCAAACCTGACATACCAGAGGTCGTCGGCGCCATTTCCGAATTTGTTGTAGTCAGGATCTTCGGCAACAGTGATGCGCGTGCCGTCGGCACCGAAGAACGTACAGCCGGGTGTCGCTTCGACAGTCTGGCATACGTCACCGTAGGCGGTCACGAAGGGGAAGGTGACCTTAGTGACCGTCGAGGTGCGGGCCGTCTTGGGAACGCCAGGCATCGTCAGTTGGGCATGTTGCATCTGCCGGTCGAGGCGGTCGGCCAGTGCGCCGTTGGCCTCGGATGTGCTCGGTCCGAACTCTATGGAGAGCCTTGCACCGGCATAGGCCCCTTCGGTTGCGCCATCACGATAGCCGGCATAGACGGATGCAATCAGGTCGGAGTCGAAACGATAGCCCAGCCCAATCTGTCCGCCGTCGCCGAAATTTGGCGAAGTCCAAGCCGAGCCTTCGACCGAAAGCTTTCCAAAGGCCTTGCTGAAGTCGATCTTCGCAAAGATTCCATCGTCGCCGTTTTCAACGGCCAGTTCATAGCCTAGCTTTGCATCCACCCTCAGTGTCGGGTCGAGGTACGTTTCCAGGCCAGCCGAAATGCGGGTTCCGCTGGCGCCGTCGAAGCGTGTTTGGAAGATTGGCGTATCCGCCAGCAGGACTGAGGGACTGTTCCAGCCGTCGACGCCAAGGGAAATTTTTGATGAGCCGTTGAGACGCAGATCAAGGGAACTCGCGATGCTCCAGGTGTCTACGTTTTGATCGGTGGCCAATCCGAAGACTTTGTCTGCATCTTCGCGGACGAATTGACCGGTGATGCTAAAATCCAATGCCTCGCTCAGATTTGCAGCGCTGCCGAGCATCAATCGTTCAAGGCCATTTCCCTTCTCCGCGGTCGCACCGAACGCGATTGGGAGATCGGCAAATGCAGCAACGATTCGTGCACTGAGCCGCTCTTGGAACTCATCGTTGGATACCTGCCCGTCGATCGTTATTCGGACCGATTTCCGCTTGTCATCCGAGTGTGTGTCTTGGGCGCTGGCCGCAAAGGCGCCGGTTAGCCACGCAGCCGACGCTGCGAGAGCCAATTTCCTCAATTCCATTCTAATCCCCAAGCCCAGCAGGCACATCGGCCTGAACGCGCGATGCGCTAACCTATGCGCTTGGACAAGGTCTTCGCATCACCTAGGTGGGTTATGTGTGCCGTGATCATATTAGAGCGGGCCGGCCAGAAGACATGTGTTGGCAAAGTACCCGAGGCGAGATCGTTGCCAAGCCTCGATCCATCGACCGCAACTTTGTTAAAGGCGTGGGTGTTCGCGTGCAATCAACACTGCGAGCTGGCTTTGCCTGCTGGTTTCGGTTTTTGCATAAATGGACTTCAACTGCGCTGATCGACCGGATGTCGGCATACTCGCGGGGGGAGATGCCCTCCGCTATAGCCTTGGCCAGCGCCAGCTCCGCCGGCGTCATCCCGTATCTGTCGAGTGATGGAACATCCGAATTTGCGCATTCCGTTTGGCGGTGGAAAACCAACATTGCGACCGGATGGTCTTCGAATAGACAATCGAACATCAATGACTTGGCATTGTGACGAACCGGGGCGAGGATCGCTTGCAGAGGCGAGCCGGTTGCACATCGAACTACGAAGTCCCGCTGCAATTGCGCGTAATTTGCCCTGGCCATTGCGCCCAAAGCAGCTTGCAGCGCCGCATCGGCCTCCAAGTCTAGCAAATGCATGTACCCCGCACGATCGACGCGGATTATCGTATTTTCCCGACGCAGTGCATCGCCAGCCCGGTTGGAGTAAGTGATCCGCCCCGACCGGTCGATAAAGAACATCGCATCGTCCGCAAGCTGGGCAGTGGCGCGATAGTCTTCACCATTGACCAAGGTAGGGACATGGCGCAGCAAGTCGAATGAACGCGAGATGTGAGGTCCAAGAAGGTCGAGCAACCGGCTCAATGGTGCTCGCACCCATTCGGCTTCCTTGCATCGTATGTTGCCTGATAGAAACAGAAGTCTGTCTGGAGCGTTGTGCAGGACGATGGCACTGGCCGCCACAAGCCCCTGAGTGCTGAAATAATCATTGTAGAATTCGGTCCTGAAGAATTCATCTCTGTCGTAAAGCTGTTCCGACTGAACGACCTTCCCGGTCGATGCTTTGGCCAAGCCTGGTGCCCAGACATTCTTGGCCGCATAATACGCGTCATAAGCGCTCAGGAAATCGGGATCTGTTTTGGACGACACCAATCCAAGGCCAGCGCTGGCGACAGCGTCATGCGCTTGCAAGCAGACTATCGTTCCACCCAGAAAGCCCGCCAAATTCTCGACGAACAGCGACCATTCCCGAGGGTCCAAACCTGCTTGATAGACCGAATGGACGAGATTATTGAAGTCTTCCAACGTGATGCTAGACATATTTGCCGCGTCGCTCTCACTCTATTGAGAGTGATATGGATTCGACTTCGTTCCGTCAAATACGACGCCGCCTGCTCGATATTGCTCCGGTGGAATTGATGGGTATGCTGGCCCCATGTGCGGCCGCGACTTTGTCAAATCGAACCCTCGCCGAAATGCTGCGTAGCTTTCGCTTCGCCGATCCAACAGCCGTTGGTGGCCTCGACAATGCCTTTCCGCGCTACAACGGCGCGCCCCAGGCCTGACCTATCCCATCATCGTGCAGGATGACGCGGTGAAGGGCAGCGCGATGTTCGTCTCGGCCAAATGGGGGTTGATCCCATCCTGGCAGAAGGAAGCGGGCTCGAGGAGGCCACCGTCGATCAATGCTCGTTCCGGGACCAACGCTACCAGTGGCATGTTCAAGCGCGCCTACGCCTCCAGGCGGTGCCTGATACCGATCGACGGCTATTTCGAATGGCGGGACATCCATGGCACGGGCAAGGACAAGCAACCCTACGCCATCGCCATGAAGGACGGCTCGCCCCTTCGCGCTGGCCGGCATCTTCGACATCTGGCGCAACCCTGCCACAGGCGAATTGGTACAGACCTTCTGCGTCGTCACCTGTCCGCCGAACGAACTGATGGCGACGATCCATGACAGGATGCCGGTCATCCTGGCACCTTCCGACTATGCCCGGTGGATCGGGCCAGAATTGGACCCTGCCGACCTGATGAAGCCGTTCCCGTCGGACCGGATGACGATGTGGAAGATCGGCCGGAAGGTCGGATCACCGCGAAATGACACGCCCGACATTCTCGACCCGATTGAGGATTGATCTCGTCTGCCCGGCGAATAGACCGGATGCATGACGATAGCGCAGGTCCGCGCTATGTGAATGGCAATCTCCGAATACAAAAACCCCGGCCGGAGCCGGGGTTTGATTGCGTGTCGGCTATCTTAGAACCTGTAATTCACCCCGAGGCGAACAGTGTCGAATTTGGTTTCCGATTTAAAAAAGTCGTTTGCGAGTTCGGTCCACCCCAGATCGACGTGGAGATACTCGGCTTTGACGGACCAGTTTTGGTTTAGCGCATATTCAACGCCAGCACCGGCAGACCATCCAATGTTCGTGTCGGAGACGTAGAAAGCCGAGTCATCGACGATCTGCGACTTGACCCGGCCAATAGCGAGACCGCCAGTTCCGTAAACCAACAGATTGTCAAAAGCATAGCCTAGTCGAGCGCGGGCGGTAGCATACCAATCTACGTCGGTCGTACAGGCGTCGGAACCGCAGCCCCAGCTGCTACCGTCCGGCTGCCCCAAATTGCCCGGGCCAAAGGCTCCGTCAACGCCGGAAATTGAGAGGTCGGCCTCGATGCCGGCGACCCAGTTGCCTGCGAACTGCACGTTGTAACCGGCTGTAAGACCGCCGGCAAAGCCGTCCACATCAAACCAGTTGGAGGTGGCGCCGTCGTCAAATCGTGTATCGCCCCAGCCGTAAGCAGCCTGAAGGCCAACATATCCCCCGGTCCAGATGAAACCGGCGGAAACAGGAGCAACTTCCACAGTATCGGCTGCAAACGCAGCGCCCGAGACAGCGCACAGGAAGGTCGCGGTCAATAGAATCGATTTCATGCCCCACCTCATTATTTGACGGTTCTATAGCGCTCGCCAAATGCGTGCGCAACCTGCGGTCACCCTTTCCGGTTGTGAAAATATGCACAGTTGTAGCGCTGCAACACTCCGTCCGAGGCGGTATATTAGCGGCTGTTGACTTAGCAAGGCATTTGTTCCTATTTCGTTCTCATGCCGCGCCGAACAGATCCGAGCCATATCCGCTTGCGGCGACGTGGACGTCGATTCCCTTGCCCTTCGGATGGTTTGCGAGAACACGCCGACTGGGACGCACGGCAATCTCGACGTCTCGCGGTTAGTGCCGACTGCTGGCGAGGCTGTCGGGTTGAAGATCCGCAAACTCGTGGCGATCAAGATCAGGCGCATCCCTGTGTGGAAAGAAGAATGACGTCCTCCAAGAAGCGCGAGAATTCAAAGCGCTGGTACATCCGCCAGAACTTACCGCATCAGGTCGCGCTGCCGAACGACCTGTGCTGCATGGAGAACTACGATCTCCTTGAGCGGTATTGCCGGCGCTTCGAACCCCGCCCCAAGACCCAGCAGGTCACGGCAATATGGCCGAACGGCAAGCAAGAGGACTTTCGGCTTTATTGCTTCGCGACCAAGGCTGACGCTGACGTCTTTGCGGCTGAGTTCGAGGGCACGCATTTCGATCCTGCCAAGGACCGAGAGGGCGGCCGCGTCAACGGCGCCTGGCTGCGGAGCGACGAATGGAAGCTGGTCGAACGATGCGGCCCGCTGCAATTGCCGCGGTTCTTTCGGGAATACGGACGGGAGGCCTCCAAGGCTGTCGCCATCACCAACTCTTTGACCGCGCCAGCGGGGGGCAGGGGGGCGATTCGCAGTCGCCAGATATCCACAGAACGGGCCGCGAACACTGTGGGACTTTTCGTCTGGCTTGATCCCACATTGCCGGAAATGATCGGCTTCTGTTCTCGGCGAGCGTTTTAGGCCTTGCGCCGCAAACCCTGAATATATATGGCTCCCCTCGGTCCGGAGTGTAGCGCAGCCCGGTAGCGCACTTGACTGGGGGTCAAGGGGTCGTCGGTTCGAATCCGGCCACTCCGACCATTATATCCCTTCCCCTGATTTCCATTTGCATTGCGAGCACAACGGCTCGCAACGCTGTTCCGCAAGAACGCCATGGACGCTTGCGCCCATGGCGTTGATCGTAGCGTGCCGCTGACGGCACCGGCAGTCACATCATCGACTGCGGGCTGACAAAGACGTTGCGGACGACGTCGCCTTCGTCGTTGAGCAGGATCGTCACCTTCTCGCCCACCTTGATCGACGGCAAGGCAACGTCGCGCGGAATCGTATAGCTGCCGCCATGATCCAGGGTGATGACGCGAGCGCCGGCATTGAACCGGGCGACGATGCCGCTGGCGTCGGATGCGAGGGCCGAGCCTGAAAAAAGGGCTATCGCGGCGGCGGCAAGAATGAGCTTGTTCATGATCGTAACTCCCTATGGTGGTTGTTGAGGTCCGGGGCCCTGGGGCACCTCGGGTGACATCTACAACTACGACCGGCAGCGTCCGCTTGTTGCTGCCGCCGCGGTAAACTCGGGACACGTTTTGATCACGCGATCTTGCCCGGCGCGCTGAAACCGGAATGGAAAGCCATCGTTCACGCGCGACGCCTGGGCCGGCGGGTTCCGTTGAAGTTGTGGCGCTCATCGCGGAAAAAGAAAAAGCCACGGGTGGGGGCCCATGGCTTTTCTGAGTCTGACAGGCCGACGGAAATCGGCCTCTCGATGCGGCCTCACTTAGCGGAGAACCGCCCGGACCTTGTCGCCTTCGTCGTTGAAATGGATCGAGACGGTTTCGCCGGCCTGGATCACGGGCAGGGCGACGTCACGCGGAACGGTGTAGCTCTTGCCGCTTTCCAGGGTAATGACGCGCGTCTCCGCATTGATGTTGCCAACGACACCACTTGCAGTCGAGGCAAATGCGGCGCCGGTCATGATCGAAAGTGCAGAGGCGGCGAGGATGATCGTCTTCATTTTCGTATTCCTTTCATAGGGCCGTAGCGAGGCCGAAATCTTTGTCCGGCTGCTATTTCTTGTTGCAGGTCACCAAGTCTCGGAGTCGCCGCACTTAGCGGAGGACGGCCTGGACCTTGTCGCCTTCATCGTTCAGTTGGAGCGAGACGGTGTCGCCGGCCTGGATCGCAGGCAGGGCAACGTCGTGCGGGATGGTAAAGCTCTTGCCGCTTTCAAGAGTAATGACGCGGGTGCCGGTGTTGATATTTCCAACAATTCCGTTAGCTGGCGAAGCAAAGGCAGCGCCTGCCATGATAGAAAGTGCCGATGCGGCGAGGATGATCTTGCTCATTTTCGTATTACTTTCATTTTTTCGTAGCGAGGACGAGCCGTTTATTTCGTCATTTCGCTTACCACAATCAGATAGGTGCCTATCTCTGTGATTGCTACGGGCCGGGTGGTCACTCTGATTCACAAAGCAGTCACGCCGTGTTGAGCCGGCAAATGGTGCCGGACTGTTCACAAAAGCGGCTCCGTGTGTGCAATGGCCGGCTGCGGATGTGACTCGTTGCGGTGGATGCCCGAACTCTGGTGGCCGGCGTTGTCAGTGCGGAATTGGTGCCTGCGCCTGGTACAAAGGGGCAGGCGATGCCGGGGGCGCTGGCTTTGGGGCTGCCGGCAGGCGGTGATGGGATTTCCGGCGGATGAGTGCGGCGGGCGCCGAGAGAGCGGGTTGCTCGGTGGCTATCCGGAAGTCCAAACGCAAAGAAGGGCCGATGGCCTTCTTTCGCAGGCTGCTATCTCTTGATGCAGGGCACCAAGTATTGGGGTCTGGCCGCCGCACTCAGTGGAGGATGGCTGGACCTTGTCGCCTAGCGGTCGCGGGGCGTGGACGAGAGGGATAGGGAGGAGGGGCTTCAGCCAGCCAGGCAAGGGAGGCGCCGAGCATGCGGGTGCCTCAAGGCGCAGTCGTTTGCGGATGCGTTGGGTTCTAGCTGTTGGCCCATCGCATGTTGCCGGTTGCCCGGGCGCCAAACGCAAAGAAAGCCATGGGTGGGAGGACCCATGGCTTTCTTTTGGCAATCGCGACAGTTTGATTGGGGCATCAAGCCATCGTTGGTGGCGGCTTAGCGCAGAACGCTCTGGACGCGGTCGCCTTCGTCGTTGAGCTGGATCGAGATCTTTTCGCCGGCCTGGATCGCGGGCAGAGCAACGTCACGCGGAACGGTGTAGCTCTGGCCGCTCTCGAGAGTAATGACGCGAGCGTCGGCATTGATCTTGGCAACAACACCGTCAGAGGACGAAGCAAGTGCAGCGCCGGTCATAAGAGCAAATGCGGAAGCGGCGAGGATGAGCTTGTTCATTGTATTATTCCTTTCACTTTTCGGTAGCGTAGCCGGAATTTTTTGTCGGCCATTTCGCTTACCACAGACACATAGGCGCCTATCTGTCCGATTGCCACTGGCCGAGCGGTAACTCTGTGTCACAAATCGCTCACGGCAATTTGAGCCGGCAAATGGGTGCCGCAACGTTCGCCAAGCCGGAATGATGGGCGCAATCGCCGGCAATGACCGCGTCAGTTGGCGGCGTCGAAGGCGCGCTGGTGGCGTGCCTCGAGCGCGATCGCGCCCCAGATCAGCCCGAGCAGCAGGTAGAAATGGCGCCAGTGGTCGGTGTCGATGACGGTGCCAAGGGCGATGTGGCCGAGGAACACGACATAGGCAGACAGCAGGTAGGGCTGCCACGGCCGGTTGCGCAGGAGGATGCGGAAGCCAGCGGCTACGGTCCACACGATCAGCGTCAGGTAGCTGGCGAAGCCGAGCCAGCCATAGTCCATCAGCGCCTTGAGCCAGATGTTGTGCGTGTCCTCGCCATAGATCTGGCCGAAGACCAGCGGACCGATGCCGAGCGGCTTTTCGGTGGCCAGCAGGAAACCGATGGCGTAGCGGGCGAAGCGGCCGAGCCGCGCCCCATCATAATCCTGCACGAGCTGGGCGCGTGTCGCGAACAGTTCGCCGATGCCGGGAATCTGGAGCGCAACGAGCAGTGCGGCAGCCAGCAATGTCACGACGGCCATGCTCATGACTGCGATCCTGAGCCGGAAACGGCCGCTGTTGCTCTGCAGGAACAGGAAGCCGGTGAGCAGGATTGCCGACGCGCCAAACAGGCCCCAGGCACCGCGCGAGAAGGACAGGAAGATTCCGCCGGTGACGACCAGCAGCAGCACCGCATGTAGCGCCATCCTGGCGGGACGTTCGGTCAAGACGCGGAAGAGCAGGTAGATACCTGGCAGGGCCAGGAACGGCCCGAAGACGTTGGGGTCCTGGAAAGCGCCGGCGGCGCGGCCGAACTTGGTGAACATCTCGGCCCCTGGCACGGCGCCGAAATATCCGAGAATGCCGAGCACCGAGGTGACCACGGCCGACGTTACCCAGGACAGGAAGATGACCCGGTAGAGCTTCGGATCGGTCTCCGTCACCGCGGCAAAGAAGATCGCGGTGAATGCCAGGAAAAGCGATACAGCAAGATAGAGCGGCGTGCCCATCAGGTTCGACATCTGGGTCATCGAAATCATGCCGCCGATGTTGAACACCACGAGCAGGACAACCAGCGGCGTGATGGCCCGCGTGATGCGCAACCCGAAGAGCGACCAGACGGCAATCAGCCCGGCCATGTAGAGCTCGTATGGGGCAGGCTCGCGGATGACGAACCCGGACAGCAACACGCCCAGCGCAATGGCGCCGGTGGAAATCAGCCCGATCAGCTTGGCATTGATCGCAGCCCGCGGCAGATCGTAGGTGATCGCGCTCAATAGGCGTTTTCCGTGTCGAGCAGGCGGATCGGCGTCAGGAACAGGATCTTCATGTCGAACCAGAGAGACCAGTTCTCGATGTAGTAGAGATCGAATTCCGTGCGCTTGCGGATCTTCTCGTCGGTGTCCATCTCGCCGCGCCAGCCGTTGATCTGTGCCCAGCCGGTGACGCCGGGTTTGACCTTGTGGCGGGCGAAGTAGCCATCGACCACTTCATTATAGAGCAGGTTGTGCGATTGGGCCGCGATCGCGTGCGGGCGTGGACCGACGAGCGACAGGCTTCCGAACAGCGAATTGAAGAACTGCGGCAACTCGTCGATCGAGGCCTTTCGGATGAAGCGGCCGACACGGGTGACGCGGGGGTCGTTCTTGGTCACGCTCTTGCGCGCCGACGGGTCCGACTGGTCCGTATACATCGAGCGGAACTTGTAGACCTCGATCACCTCGTTGTTGAAGCCGTGGCGCTTCTGCTGGAACAGAATCGGGCCCTTGCTGTCGAGCTTGATGGCGATGGCGGTGACGATCATGACAGGCGAAAAGACGATGATGCCGAGCAGGCTGAAAGCGATGTCGAATGCGCGTTTGGCAACCGAATCCCAGTCGTTGATCGGCTTGTCGAAGATGTCGAGCATCGGCACGGCGCCGATGTAGGAATAGGCGCGTGGCCGGAACTGCAACTGGTTGGAATGCGCCGACAGCCGGATGTCGACCGGAAGCACCCACAGTTTCTTCAGCAGCTGCAGCACCCTGGTCTCCGCCGTCAGCGGCAGCGAGACGATCAGCATGTCGATGCGGGCGATGCGCGCGAATTCCAGCAGTTCCGAAACCGTCCCGAGCTTCGGATAACCGGCGACGATCGGCGGCGAGCGCCTGTCGTCGCGGTCGTCGAAGATGCCGCAGATGCGGATGTCGTTGTACGGCTGCTGTTCGATCGATCGGATAAGCACCTCGGCGGCCTTGCCGCCGCCGACGATGACGGCGCGCCGCTCCATCCGCCCGTTGCGCGCCCACTTGCGGATGACGCGCGCCATGACCAGGCGCAACCCGATCAGCAACGACAGGCCAAGGACGAACCAGCTGCCGAACAGCAGACGGGAATATTCTGCCGAAACCTTCATGAAGAAGGCCGTAAGCGACATCAGCGCAAAGGTCGTTGCCCAACCCAGGGCGATCCGCCCGATCGAGCCGCTCGGCCGCAGTAGCGATTGCAACTGGTAGCAGTCCATGACTTCGAAGAAGAGGACCGCTGCAAAGGACCCAGCCAGGATGACGAGCGGGTATTGCCAGCTGAGATGGCTGAGGAAGCCGACATGGTAGGCATAGAGCGCCAGTCCTGACACAACAAGAAAAGCGAACTCGGCGAGGCGCAGCCAGCCGCTGACCATGACCGGGGACATGGTGTCGCGCCGGTATTGGGCCGCCACTTCCTGGGCGACGCTGCTCAGCTTGGCGGTATCGGACTTCGTGCCGTCGCCGCTAGCCGCCTTGACGGCTTCCGCGCTGAAGCGGTGCTTGGGGTCGGAGTTGGTCATTGTCGTCGATCTGTTGGTCGGCTGCCCGATTGCCAGATCGGCATAGCAAAGATGAGCTAAGAAACTCTTGAGCGGGTCGGGCGACTTCTAAAGGTATTCAGCCGCGGCGCGGCAAGAGGGCTGAGAAATATGCTTTCTCGACATCGCTGGCCATCACAGCCACCCCGAAGCGGGACTTCAGATCGACAGCCCCAGGCATCAGTTTTGCGTATGTATCGGGCGTTTCCAGCACCAATCGCATCTTCTTGCTGATTTCCTCGGCACTTGGCATGACAAGGGCAGGGGAGTTTGCTCCCAGGATTTCAGGAATGCCGCCGACGGCAGTCGCAATGATCGGCTTGCCCGCGGCCAACGCCTCGAGCACGATGTAGGGCATGGCTTCGGCACGCGAGGGCACCACGACGCAGCCGGCAAGGGCGAATGCCTGCCGGGCCGGCATGGGCGGCATGAAGCGGACGTCGTCGGCGAGGCCAAGTCTTTCGACCTGCGCACGGTAGCGCGGCAGGTCCTCGCCGTCGCCGACCATCACGGCAGTGACCTTGCGGTCGAGATCTTGCCGCAGTCTGGCCAGCGCGTCGATGAAAAGGTCTGGGCCCTTCAGGTCGCGCATCATCCCGATATAGAGAAAGTCGGCGCCGCCGGCGGGCACCGGCTCGAATTCTTCGTCCCTCAGCCCGTTGTAGACCAGGCTGTTCGGCACGCGCGGCGCGCCGACCTTGCGGATGAAGGTGCGGCGTTCGTAGTCGGAGACGAACAAGAGGTGGTCGGTGAAGCGTTCCATCAGGCGTTCGAGGCCGAAGAACAGCTTTCCGGTGACGGTCCTCTCGTCATAGTGCAGACTGCCGCCATGCGGCGAATAGAGGCGGGCCACGCAATACCTTGAAACCCGCAACAGTGAGCCGAACGCACGTGCATAGACGCCACCCTTGGCGCCGTGCCCGTGCAGCACGTCCGGCCGCAATTCCTTGATGATCTTGTAGGTGCGCCAGCCGTCGGCAATGTCGCCGGGGCCGACGTGGCGCTGCATTGATGTGCGCTTGATGCCCAGTGCGAGCATGGGCCGGATCGCCTCGAACAGGCGCTCCTCGTGTTCGCCGCCGGTCGTCGAGTCGCAGATGATGCCGACCTGATGGCCGGCTGCCACCTGCGCCTCGGTCAGGTCGCGCACATGCCTGAAGATGCCGCCGACCGGCGACCTGAAGCAGTGGACGATCCGGAGCTTGCGGGGCACGGTCTGCTGCACGGCGACTTAGAACAGCCGTTCGCGGACGTAGATCGTATCGCCGGGCAGGAGCGGGTCGCTGGTCACGACGCGACCGGTCATCACCTTCCCGTTGATGTCGCGGGTGATGTCGACATTGCCCTGGTTGGCGCGGGCGCTGTAGCCGCCGGCCATGGCCACGGCCTTTTGCACGGTCAGCCCGGGAACATAGGAATATTGGCCTGCGGCTCCGACTTCGCCCATGACGAAGATCGGCCGGTAGCGGTCGACCTCGACCGAAACGTCGGGATCGCGCAGATAACCCTGGCGCAGCTTGGCTGCCAATGCCTTCTCGACTTCCTGCGCGGTGTAGCCGCGCGCCGCAACGCCGCCGACGAGCGGGAAGGAGATGTAGCCCGACTGGTCGACGCTGTAGGTATTGGTCAGTCCTTCCTGCTCGAACACGGTGACCCGGATTCGGTCGCCGGCGCCGAGGCGGTAGGGCTGGTCGAGAACCTCATGAAAAGCAGCCGGTGCCGGTTTGTAGCTCGAGCAGCCGGTGAGGGCGAGCATGACGGCAACAAGCGCGTGGCTGACGGCAAGGGAGCTTTTCATTTCGGCAGACACACCTTCGACTGCTTGCCGCCACGCTGCGGGATATCGGTTCGCGTCCGTTATCGTCTTGTTAGGGTTAATGCCGGGTAAAGGGCTGGGCAATCTTGCTTGCGCGCAGGAGAGTGCCGCTCGGCGATGTTAACGCCTGAGTTACCATGTTTGTTTACCATGCAGCCTGCCTAGCCTCGGGAGTAGGAATGCATGTCTGGCGTCCAATCCACTGCCGGTGATGTCGATGTTGATCTCGGCCATCTCTTCGCCAGTCTTGCGAGAAACTGGCTGCGCTTGCTGTTGGTTGCATTGGCCGTCACCGGTCTGGCCTTTGTGCTTGCTTCGCTGGCGACGCCTCATTACCGCGCCGAGACGCGCCTTTTGATCGAAACGCGGGAATCGGTCTTCACGCGACCCGACGGCAGCGGCGAGAACGAACGACCCATGCTCGACGAGGAGGGGGTGACCAGTCAGGTCGAGGTCATTGGTTCGACCGACATCCTCAAGCAGGTTGCCAAGCAGCTCGATCTGGCAAGCCGGCCGGAATTCGACGCGGCCGAAGAAATGTCGACGATTTCGCGTTTTCTGGTCATTGCCGGGCTCAAGGCCGATCCAAATGAAATGCCGCCGGAGGAACGTGTACTCAAGGCGTTCCGCGAGCAGCTGACCATCTATCGCGTCGAGAAGTCGCGCGTCATCGTCATCCAGTTCTCGTCATCGGATCCCAAGCTCGCCGCGGAAGTGCCGAACGCCATTGCCGACGCCTATCTGGCCTTCCAGCGCACGTCCAAGCTCGAGTCGAGCACCGAGGCGACCGACTGGCTGAAGCCCGAAATCGCCGACCTGAACCAGCGCGTCAAGGATGCCGAAGCGCGCGTCGCCAGCTTCCGGTCGCAGTCCGACCTGTTGATCGGCCAGAACAATTCTGCGCTTGCCACCCAGCAGCTTTCCGAACTCTCCAGCGAATTGTCGCGCGTTCGTGCCAACCGCTCGGCCGCCGAGGCGACAGCCCAGAGCGTGCGCCAGGCATTGAAGAACGGCGGCTCGATCGACGCGGTGCCGGAGGTTCTGTCTTCGGGCCTTATCCAGCGCCTGCGCGAGCGGCAGATCCAACTGCGGACCGACATTGCCGATCTTTCGACGACCCTGCTGCCCAATCATCCACGCATCAAGGCGCTCAATTCCCAACTTGCCGACCTGGATGTCCAGATACGTGCGCAGGCGGAAAAGGTTCTTGCGGGCCTGGTTAATGAGGCTGCGAGCGCCGATCTTCGCGAAAAGCAGCTGGTTGCCGACCTCAACAGGCTGAAAGTGGAATCCGGGCGGGTGTCGGAAGAAGAAGTCGAGTTGCGGGCGCTCGAGCGCGAAGCCGCCGCCCAGCGCGCGCTTCTCGAATCCTACCTGACCCGCTACCGCGAGGCCTCATCGCGCCAGGATCGCAACTATCTTCCGGTCGACGCACGCGTCTTTTCGCGCGCCATCGTGCCGTCCGAATCCTATTTCCCCAAGGTCATGCCGATCGTCGGTGCGGCATTCGTCGGTTCGCTGCTGTTGATGGCAATCTTCACATTGCTGCGGGAGCTGTTCTCCGGCCGTGCGATGCGCCCGGCTGCCGGTTCCCGCGTGTCACCGGTGACACAGGTTCCCATGCCGGTGCGCCGCGCGGCAAGCCTGCCCGACGAAGCGGAGCCCCGGTCGTGGGATGATGCCGGAGAGCCGGTCGTCGCCGTCGAATACGAAGATGCGCAGCCCGAAGTTCAGCCGCTTGACGACGAAGAGCCTCTCGTCGCTGCAATGCCGGCCAAGCCCCATGCCGGCATCAGCATCGAGACCGCAGCCGAAAGGCTCATCGCTGGCGGTGCCGCGCGCGCAATCTTCATTTCGCCCGAAGGTGATGACGCGGCGGCGACCGCGGTACTTGTGGCCCGCGAAGTGGCCGACACCGGCCTGCGCGTGCTGTTGCTCGATCTGACCGCCTCAGGTGCTGCCTCTCGGCCGATGCTCGATGGTGGCCGCTATCCCGGCATCACCAACCTGCTGGCTTCGGAGGCCCAGTTTAGCGATGTCATCCGCGCCGACCACTATTCGGACTGCGATGTCATGCCGGTGGGCACCGCCGATCCGGCGCGCGCCATGCGTGCCGCCGATCGGTTGCCGATCATCATGGAATCGTTGACGACGGCCTATGATCTGGTGGTCGTCGAATGCGGCCCGGCCGATGCCGACGAGATCAGGCGCCTGGTCGGCGACGGTACCGAGGTGCTGGTCAGCTTCCTTCAGCATGACGACGAGATCGCCGATGTGGCCGATGGCCTGCGTGCTGGCGGCTATGAGGATGTCATCCTGGTGACTCCGGTTGGCCATGACTTGCCGACGACGCCACAGCCGACGCGCTCGGCGGCCTAGTCTTCCCCTGCAGGCGAAGCCTTACCGCGCACGCCCGAACGCAGACGCTTTACCACGGCCCATAACGTGGTGTTGTTTTTGACCGCGCTCTTGAGCCGCGCGGTCGACTTCAGCCCGAGCGCATAGAGCCGGCCCTTTGCCGTCATCGGCACCAGAACGTCGGCGTGCTGGATTTCGATATCGCACCATTGCCGTTTGTACGGCTCGTCGCCGACGCTGAAATCGTAGATGTCGAAGCCCTGGTCGCAAGCCTCGGAGATGTTGTCGAAGAACAGGTATTCGCCCGGGCTGACATAGCCCAGTTCGTCGTCGGCGATGGCGCCGAATTCGCAGACCATGCGGTTGCCGGCGCGGCTCGACCCGGTGACCGCGCGGTATTTTCCGCCGACGTCCAGGCCGTGAAGGATAAAGGGCGACGGGTCTTTCTGCAGTGCATCGACAAACAGCTTGCGGAAGAATGTACGGACGCCGGCATCGGCGAAGACGTCGGTAATGCCCATAGCGCCAAAACGCTGTTCCTTCATCGCGAAGAACGCGTCCAGCATGGCGTTGACGTCCGCTTCTGTCGTCGCAACGATACGGCGGGCACCGCCCACGGCGTCGTATTTGCGTTCCTGGCTGCGATGCCGTTTGCGTTTCTTCTTGCCGCTGGTGCGCGTCAGAACCGCCTCGAAACCGCCGACCAGGTCGACCCCCAGGGCGAAGTTGGGGCTAGGCGTGGAAATGAGCTTGAGCAGCGGATTGGGCAGCCCGTCGAGATCGGTGATGAGGCGGTCGAACGCGACCACGTCGATATCCGGACGTGCCTGGCGGATCGAGCCGATGAGGCTTTCAATCTCGGCAGTGCTTGCCGTTGCCAGCCAGTTCCTGTCAGCTGCCGGAAAATTGCCGTTCGCGTGCTTGCCGCTGAGAAATCGGGCAATGCGGAACGGCCCTTCGTGGCTTACCTCAAGCGCAACGGACAGCACCGGCCGTCCCTTGGCGTTCAGCGTCGCAATAACCGCATCGACATTATTCGTTTCGATCCAGGTAGACACCCATCCCGGGCACTGTGCCGGTGCCGAGACTCCTGCCGATTTGCCATAGGCCTTGATTGCCTCGCGCGTGGCTGGAATGGCGACAGCGGTCAGGATGTCGCCAGCATTCGCGCCCTGGCGCAACAAGGCGCTGTTTTCGCGGGGGGCGGCGTCAACCATACTTCAATCCTTGCCGGCTATTCATCGGCATGTGGAACGCGTTCCCTGCGTGTTCGATGCGGCCAAGCCTACGCACCAAAGGTGAAGGAATGATCGACGCAGCCCGTAAGCTGGCTCTCATGCTGATCGGATATGCAGGGCTGGGTGCGCTGGCCAGGCCGCTCGTCGGCAGCGTCGGCGCTATTCTCATGCTGCATCGGGTCACTGCCTTCCTCGATCGACCGGAAGGGCCCAACCGCCATCTCAGCATCGCGCCGCACTTCCTCGACGCGCTGATCGGCGAGATGAAGCGCATGGGATATGCCTTCGTCTCGATGGACGAGGCCGTGGCGCGCCTGCGCTTGGGCGACAAGGGCGGTCGGTTTGCAGCATTGACTGCCGACGATGCCTATCGCGACAACCTCACCGAAGCGCTCCCTGTTTTGGAAAAACACGCAGCCCCGATGACCATCTACGTCGCCTCGGGCCTGACTGGCGGCGACGCCGATCTTTGGTGGGAGGTGCTCGACGACATTGTCGAGGCAGGCAGGCCGCTTTCTGTGGCCATGCCGGAGGGCGAGGTGAAACTCGATTGCTCGACGCCGGAAGGACGATCGAACGCGTTCCGGCGCTTGTCGGCCCACATCACCACGGACGTGCGCGAGGAAGATCAGCGCGCTGTTCTGCGCCGTTGGGCCGAAATGGCCGGCGTCGACGCTTCGGCCCTCAACCGCAAGCTGCTGATGAACTGGGACGAGATCAGGCGCTGTGCCGAGAACCCGCTGGTCACCATCGGCGCGCATACCGTGCACCACTACAATCTCAAGCGTTTGAGCAGGGAAGTCGCATTGCGCGAGATGTACCGCTCGCGCAGCATGATCGAAGCCGAGCTTGGCTATGCACCGCGCCATTTTGCCTATCCCTACGGCTATCCGGCGGCGGCGGGTTTGCGCGAGACCGAACTGGCGCGCGAGGCAGGCTATCTCTCGGCGGTGACCACGCGTCACGGCATCCTGCGGCCCGAGCATGCCGGTAACCTGCACGCCCTTCCCAGGCTTTCGGTCAACGGCAGGTATCAGGATCTCGCGGCGGTGCGGGCCATGCTGTCGGGCACGACGACGCTGCTGGCCAACGGCGGCCGGCGGGTCGTCACTGTGTGATGTTTAGCGGCCGGCGGCCTTCGACGGCTTGAGCATCCATTTGATGATCCACATCGCCGGCAGGATCCACAGCAGCCCGCTGAAGAAGAAGAAGGCGAGGTGGACGACCGGGCCCGACTGCGACAGCTGTGCCACCGCCACCATGGTCGCGATCAGCGCGTAGACGATCACCAGCAGCACCAGCAGCACGGTTCCGATCAGCTTCTTGACGCGCACGGGCATTTCTTGATCCTTTGTCCAGGTTCCGCATAGTCGCTCTGGCCAACCGGCGCAACCGGTGAGGACATGCGGCGCGACTGCGTGTCGCGTGGGCCGAACTTGCCAGCGGGGCCGCTATGGTCCACCAGTCCCGCGGTTTCGAACGAGCCGGGAACGATTGCAATGTCAGCCATGACCAACACCGCCGCACCGCTTGCCGAGCGAAACCGCGAACTGCGCAATCGCACGCTCGTGCGCGGCTGGCTCTATGTCGTGCTCCTGGTCCTGTTCGCTCTTGTCATGGTCGGCGGCGCCACGCGCATGACCGGTTCGGGGCTTTCCATCACCGAGTGGAAACCGATCCACGGCGTCATCCCGCCGCTCAATCAGGCCGAATGGCAGGAAGAGTTCGAAAAATACCAGCAGATCCCGCAATACGAGCAGATCAACAAGGGCATGACCGTTGACGAGTTCAAGGGCATCTTCTGGTGGGAATGGGCGCATCGTTTGCTTGCCCGCGGCGTCGGCTTCCTGGTGGCGGTTCCGCTTGCCTTCTTCTGGCTCACCGGCCGCCTGGAACGCCGCCTCAAGCCGCGCTTGGTCGGACTTTTGGCGCTCGGCGGCTTCCAGGGCTTCATCGGCTGGTGGATGGTTGCCTCGGGTCTTTCGGAGCGGGTTTCGGTCAGCCAGTACCGGTTGGCGATCCACCTGACCTTCGCCTGCATCATCGTCATGGCCGTCACCTACATCGCGCGCGGCCTCGCGACCTATTCGCAAACGCCGGCCGATCGCCGCGTCCAGCGCTTCTCGGGCATCATGGTGCTGCTGGTCCTGTTCCAGATCTATCTCGGCGCGCTGGTCGCGGGCCTGCATGCCGGCCTCTCCTACAATACCTGGCCGCTGATGGATGGCGCCATCGTTCCCGGTGATCTGCTCGTCATCGAGCCGATATGGCGCAACTTCTTCGAAAGTCCCAAGACGGTCCAGTTCGTCCACCGCATGTTTGCTTATACGGTTCTGGTGGTGGCGCTGTGGCACGCATTTTCGACTATGCGGGCAGCACCTGGGTCGACGCACGCGCGCCGGGCATGGCTGCTGGCGCTGCTGATCGTGGGGCAGGGCGCTATCGGCGTCGGCACGTTGCTCATGCAGGCGCATATGCACTGGGCGCTGCTGCATCAGGGATTCGCGCTGGTCGTGCTGATCTTCGCCACCGCCCATTGGCGCGGCACCAAGGGCGCTTATGCCCTGGAGAACGACGTGGAAGTCAGAAGCTAGAGCGCACGTCGCGGATTGCAGCGACCACGCCGAGTTCGCTCTGTTCGTCCTCGTCGTTGTTGTCTTCCGCGTGCCAGGAAGCCGACAGGCAGCCCCAGGCGATGGCATGGTCGAGGATCGCGTCGGGGCGCTGGCCAAGCGTTCTGGCAAAGGTCTCGGCCATATGCGCGATGCGCTCCGGATCGAGACAAAGATCGCCCTGGCGGTCCAGCGGATTGTAGAAGAAATTCGCTGCGTCGAAGCCGGGGTCGCCAAGAATGCCCTTCGGATCGATCACCAGCCAGCCACGCTCGCCAAGCAGGATGTTGTCGTGATGCAGGTCGCCATGCAGCACGCGCAATTCGTGCGGGTTTGACAGCAGGCGCTCGGCAACCGCGGCCGTCTCGACATAGAGGCTCTCCACGCCGGCATGGTGGTCGATCCGGGCCTTCTTGAACAGGCTGGCGAACCTCTCTCTCAACGGCTGCAGGTCGGCAGGGGGAGGGATGTCGGACGACGACAACAGCCTTGCCATCACCTCGTTGGCTATGTCGGTGGCGTGGCGGTCGCCATGCGCGTTCAACTCGTCGGCCAGAAGCCGGTCGCCGGCATATTCGAGAAGCATGCTGTGCCCCTCGAAGCCAAGCAGCCGCACCGCGCCCACGCCATCGCGCCACGACAGATAATGCGCGCCGCGCAGCTCGTCGGCGACATCATCGAACGGCTTGAGGGCTTTGATCACCGCTGGACCGCCGTCGGCCAGCCGCACTTTCCAGATGCGGCTGGAGAATGTCTCTGCGATGAGCTGCGGATCGCTGACGTTCCAGCGCGCTGGAAAGGCAGCCTGATCCACCTTAGTGCTTGAGCCCGAGCATCAGGTCCATGTTCTGCACGGCTGCACCCGAGGCGCCCTTGCCGAGATTGTCGAGCAGGGCGACCAGATTGACCTGGCCCTGGCCTTCCGTGCCGAAGGCGTAGAGCTTCATGCGGTCGCTGTCGGCCAGTTCGGTCGGGTCGAGGCGATCAAGCTTGGCGCTGGTCGCCAGCGATACGACTTCGACGATGTCCTGTCCGGCATAGTGCGCAGCGAGCGTCGCATGGATGTCGGCGATCGACACCGCCCCGTTGAGATCGGCGAGGTGCAGCGGCACTTGCACGATCATGCCCTGGGCAAAGCGGCCAACCGACGGCGCAAAGATCGGCCGCCGGTCGAGCAGGCCGTGCTGCTTCATCTCGGCAACGTGCTTGTGCATCAGCGGCAGCCCGTAGAGGAAGTGCGGCGAGGCGATGTGATCCTCCCGGCTGGGGTCCTCTATCTGGGCGATCATCTGCTTGCCGCCGCCGGTATAGCCAGAGACGGCATTGACGCTGACCGGATAGTCGGCGGGCAAGATGCCTGCCGCGACCAGCGGGCGGATGAGCGAGATGGCGCCGGTGGGATAGCAGCCCGGGTTGGCGACCAGCCGTGCATCGGCGATGCACTGGCGCTGGGCAGCGTCCATTTCGGCGAAACCATAGGCCCAGTCGGGGTGGACGCGGTGCGCCGTCGAGGTGTCGATGACGCGCGTCGAATTGTTGCCTTCAAGGATGCGCACAGCCTCCTTGGATGCATCGTCGGGCAGGCACAGGATGGCGACGTCGGCCTCGTGCAGCCGCTCGGCCCTGAGATCGACGTTGCGGCGCTCGGCCTCCGGAATCGACAGGACGGCAAGATCGTCGCGGGCGGCAAGTCGCGTCCGGATCTGGAGGCCCGTGGTGCCGTGCTCGCCGTCGATGAAGATTTTCGGTTTCATTGTCTGTCGTTCCGTCGAAAATTAAGCAGTGTCAGAGGGTTGTGGCCAAAATCGGACTCAAGCCGGCAAGCCGTTGAATCATCGCCTCAGCCGTTGTCTCGTGCCTTCCGTTCAGCCAGCAGGCCGAGATAGTGCATCGCGACCGTCGATCCGGCGATGGCCGTAATATCGGCATGGTCGTAGACCGGTGCAACCTCCACGATATCGGCGCCGACAATATCGATCTGGGTCATCTGGCGCAGCACCGAAAGGATCTTGGCCGATGACGGGCCACCTGCGACAGGCGTGCCCGTTCCGGGTGCATAGGCCGGGTCGAGGCAGTCGATGTCGAAGGTGACATAGGTCTTCTTGCCGCCGGTACGCTCGGCAATCGCATAGGCGATGTCGGCGGCGCGCATTTCCTCCACTTCGTGGCCGTAGAGGATCTTGATGCCAAAATCCTCCGGCGCGTGCGTCCGTATGCCGATCTGGATCGAGCGGTCGGGGTCGATGATGCCGTCACGCACCGCGCGCCCGACGAACGAGCCGTGGTCGATGCGCTTGCCGTCGTCTGGCCAGGTGTCCTGGTGCGCATCGAACTGCACCAGCGCCATCGGACCGTGGATCGCGGCATGCGCCTTCAGCACCGGCCAGGTGACGTAATGGTCACCGCCGAGCGTCAGCAGGAAGGCGCCGGACTTGAGGATCTTGGCCGCCTCGCGTTCGATCGTCCCAGGCGTCTTCTGGTGATTGCCGCTGTCGAGCAGGCAGTCGCCATAGTCGACGACCGAGAGATCCTCGAACAGGTCGCGGTTGAACGGATATTGCGGGTCGCAGTCGAAGATCGCCGACGCGCGGCGAATCGCCTGCGGGCCGAAGCGTGCGCCGGGCCGGTTGGTGACGGCGGCATCGAACGGAATACCCCAGACGACAGCGTCGGCGCCGGCGACGTTCTTCGAATATTTGCGGCGCATGAAAGACAGTGCCCCTGCATAGGTCGGATCACTCGAACGGCCGGTGTTCGTCCGCGCGGTAAAGGCGTGATCGATCGATGAAGCGGGCATGGGCAGTCTCCTCAGTCGGTCTATCGGGATGCGAGGCGCAAGAACTACAGAAGCAGGGCGCAAGATGCCAGCCCCGTAGCGCACTGCGTATGACAGGGCCGCAGCCGGCGCTTTCTCGGGTCATTTGAATGTCATCTGCCTTACACGCCCCTGTCATCGCAGCCGGGTAGTTCGTTGCACGCATCCTCTAGCCGTGGAGCGATTCCGATGCGGACAGTCCTGGCAGGCGCAGCCTCGCTGCTTCTTACACTCGGCGTTGTCACCGCGGGCCATGCCGGCTCCGGCGTCGAGCAGATCCTCGAACGCTACGAGAATGCCAATCGTTGGCGCGACCACGTCATGGTTGTGGCCCATCGCGGCGGCGGGCTGGAGGCCGGCAAGACGCGCTATCCCGAAAACTCCATCGCTTCGATCCGCGGCGTCATCGCCTTGGGCGCCGAAATGGTCGAGATCGATATACGCCGTTCGAAGGACGGCGAGTTGATCGTCATGCATGACAGCTGGCTCGACCGGACCACCAATTGCAAGGGCGAGGTCATCGCCCGCACGCTGGACGAACTCAGGCACTGCCGGCTCGTCGTCGAAGGCACCGGCGCCGTCACCGCCGAGTCGGTGCCGACACTGCGGGAAATGCTCGAGGCCACCAAGGGCAAGATCCTGGTCAATCTCGACAACAAGCTGGAGACTGCCGACCTCGCCGACATGGTGGCGCTGGCGCGCGCCATGGGCATGGAAGAGCAGGTCGTGGTCAAGGCAAACCTCTGGAGCGCCGAACGCGTGACTTCGGTCAAGCAAACCATGAGCCAGGTCGGCAGCGGATTCCAGTTCATGCCGATCATCGCCGACGATGCGGTGCGCGACGCCGGCTTCATCGAGTCGGCGGGGAGGGCATTCTCGGCGCGGGCGGTGGAAATGATCACCTGGCGCGGCGAAGCCGAAGAGATGACAGCGTCAGGCGGGCCGCTGTTTTCGGCCAAGGTGAAGGCCGCGGCCATCCGCGACAACTGGCACATCTGGGTCGACACCCATGCCATCGTCAACAAGCCCGGCGGTTTTCTCTCCGGCGGGCGCGGTGACGAACTGGCTGTGGCAGCAGGTTTTCCCAACGAGGTGTTCGGCTTCTGGGCCGAACGTGGCGCCACCATGATCCAGACCGACGAACCAAGGGCCGCTATCGAGTGGCTGTCGGCCAACGGTTATCGCGTGCCTTATGCCGATGCTGATGAATCGGTGGCAGCTGCAATGGGCGAGGAGCAAGTATCTGCGCCGACCAACTGACAGGAGCGATGGTGACGACGGGCACTGCCAGCTAGTACTCGCTGGACTTCCGGAGAGCCTTGCGCCGGTCCTTGAGCGAATATTTCGAGCCGCCCTCCTTTAGCATCTTTCGCCCCAGCTTCTTGCAGTGGTTGTCGGCCTTCTTGGCGGCCTTCCTTGCATCGGCACCCTTCTCCAGCGCCTTTTCATTGGCCCGCATCCAGCAGGTGTCGAACTGCGACGACCATTTCAGGAACTTGTTGGTGGCGGCGTCCACCGTTGTGGCGGGGGCGGCGAAGGTCACTGCGACTGCCAATGCGAGCATGCGGACCATTGAGATCTCTCCTGCCGGACTGTCGGCATCTACGCAGGGATCATACGTCAGCCATGGCCCAACGGCATGCAAAAAGAAAGGCCGCCCGAAGGCGGCCTTTCCGAAGCTGAAGTTCGAGACGCTTAGCGCTTCGAGAACTGGAAGCTACGACGGGCCTTGGCCTTACCGTACTTCTTACGCTCGACGATACGGCTGTCGCGGGTCAGGAAGCCGCCCTTCTTGAGCACGCCGCGCAGCGTCGGCTCGTAGTAGGTCAGCGCCTTGGAGATGCCGTGACGAACGGCACCGGCCTGGCCCGACAGACCGCCACCGACGACGGTGGCGATGATGTCGTACTGGCCGACGCGGTTTGCCGCGACGATCGGCTGGTTCAGGATCATCTGCAGCACGGGGCGGGCGAAATAGGCCGCGAATTCCTTGCCGTTGACGACGATCTTGCCGGAGCCGGGCTTCACCCAGACGCGGGCGATGGCGTCCTTGCGCTTGCCGGTGGCATAGGCGCGGCCGCTCTTGTCGAGCTTCTGGACGTGGACCGGAGCTGCCGGCTGTGCGGCGACAGCGACGGTGCCGAGTTCTGCGAGCGAGCTGAGATCAGCCATGATTACGAGGCCTTCTTGTTCTTGGCGTTCAGCGCGCCGACGTCGAGCGTCACGGGCTGCTGAGCGACATGCGGATGATCGGCGCCTGCATAGACGCGAAGGTTCTTCATCTGGCGACGGCCGAGCGGACCACGCGGGATCATGCGCTCAACTGCCTTCTCGAGAACGCGCTCGGGGAAACGGCCTTCGAGCAGCTGGCGCGCGGTGCGCTCCTTGATGCCGCCGGGGTGGCCGGTGTGCCAGTAATACACCTTGTCGGTGAACTTCTTGCCGGTGAACACGACCTTGTCGGCGTTGATGATGATGACATTGTCACCGTCGTCGACGTGGGGCGTGAAGGTGGGCTTGTTTTTGCCGCGGAGGATGTTGGCGACGATAGTGGCGAGACGGCCGACGACGAGACCCTCGGCGTCGATCAGCACCCACTTCTTCACCACGTCCGCAGGCTTCTGCGAAAAGGTTGCCATGGTTACATGCTTTCGTTTGGGACCTTCCGGAGAAGGCGTTTCTTGTTGCTTTCATTGGCGAGAGACGCTGCCCGACGCCAATAACAAAACGGCGACCCGATGCGGGCCGCTGCTTTGGTTGGGCTTATAGGCGAGGGCGCCTAGCCCGTCAAGCGCTTCGGACCGGGTGTTGTCCTGTAAAATGAAGCAAAAACAATAAGATAAGGTAGAGGTATTATTTTACCTCACCATTTTGCCGCTTCGGCGGGATCGAATAGGTGCCGGTTGCGTGCGCCACGGTGTGCTGTTCCGGGCCGGCGACGATGTCGATATCGAACACCATCAGGCTCTTGCCCAGCTTCAGGATGCGGCAGTGGCCGTCGATCGGGCCGGCTTCAGCCTTGCGCATGAAATTGATGTTGAGATTGGTCGTTACCGACAGCGCGTCCGGCCCGGCATGGCTGAGCACGCAGACATAGCCACCGATGTCGGCGAGCGTGAACAGCGACGGCCCCGACACTGTTCCACCGGGTCGGAGGTGGCGCTCATCGGCGTTGAGCCGCACGGTGCAACCGCCTGGGTAGACCTCCGTGACCTGGTAGAAATCGTGGTGTTCGTTCAGCTGCGGGTAGACCTGTCTCAACAGGCCGTTGACCTCGCTTGCCGTCATGATCGGCGCCAATCCGTGCTGCTCGGGCATTAGCTCTCCCCATTGGGTTTCCGGAGCCGTGCCCCGCATCATCCGCCACTTGCGAACCTTTGCGTTCCAAACCGAGACATAGTTGGGAACTAAAACTTGAGTGCAAGCGTATATGGCTCAAATTTGATGCTGGCGATTCTCCTTTCGCCGCATTGAATCAGTCAGGGGACACTATGGCAGAAATCGTCGCCATCAAGCGCAGCACACCGGAAGGTCCGGTTTGGTCCAGTCTCGAGAAAGGCGTGCTGCGCATTGTGCTCGCCAATCCGCCGGCCAACGCCCTGTCGATCGAGACGATGGCCGCGTTGCAGGCGCGACTGGACGGCGCGAGGGACGACAAGGCCGTGCGCGTCATTCTGCTTGCAGCGCAGGGCAAGGTGTTCTGCGCTGGTCACGACCTCAAGGAGATGACGGCGCACAGGAGCGATGCCGACCGCGGCCGTGCCTTCTTCGAGCTCACCATGTCGCGCTGTTCGGCACTGATGCAGTCGATCGTGCGCCACCCCAAGCCTGTCATCGCCGAAGTCGATGGCCTGGCGACCGCGGCCGGCCTGCAGCTGGTCGCCAGCTGCGACCTCGCTATCGCCACCGATCAGGCTGCCTTCTGCACGCCGGGCATCAATATCGGCCTGTTCTGCTCCACCCCGATGGTGGCGCTGTCGCGCAACGTCTCGCGTAAGCAGGCGATGGAGATGCTGCTGACCGGCGAGACGATCGACGCCACGACCGCGCGCGACTTCGGCCTGGTCAACCGCGTCGTGCCCCGCGAATACCTGAATCATATTGTCGGCAAGTACGCCCAAACCATTGTTTCGAAATCGTCTTCGACACTGAAGATCGGCAAGGAGGCGTTCTACGCCCAGGCCGAGATGGGGCTGGTCGAAGCCTATGATCATGCCGCACGGGTGATGGTCGAGAACATGCTGGCAAGCGACGCCGAGGAGGGCATCGGTGCGTTCCTCGACAAGCGCCAGCCGGAGTGGAAGGGAGAATAGGCGTGGAACCGCGGATTTCTCTCGTGACCCTGGGGGTCGACGATCTCGACCGTGCCGTGCGCTTCTATGAGGCGATGGGGCTCAAGCGCAATCAATCGATCACCGAAGGCGTCGCCTTCTTCCAGATGGGTAGCCTGGTGCTGGGCCTTTGGGGGCGCGAGCACCTTTCGTCCGATGCGGGCATTGCCGGCGGCAAGGGCGGCTTTTCCGGCGTCTCGCTGGCCTACAACACGCGCACCGAAGCCGAAGTGGATGAAATTCTCGCGGCTGCCGAACGGTCCGGCGGCCACATCGTCAAGCCGGCACAACGTGCCTTCTGGGGTGGCTGGTACGGCTATTTTGCCGATACCGAAGGTCACCTCTGGGAAGTCGCCCACAATCCCGATTTCCCCATCGCCGAGGATGGCAGCATCTCGCTGCCGTGAGGCTCCACATCGCCGACCGGGTTTGCGGCGACTGCCGAAAGGCGGTATCCGGAACCGTCGAACGAGGACGGCCATGAACCACGATGCCTACGATGATGCCTATATCGCCGGCATCCTGAATTCGGTCAGGACCATCGCCGTCGTCGGTGCTTCGGCCAACGACGTACGACCGAGCTTTTTCGTCACCAAATATCTCATCGCCAAGGGCTACGAGGTCTTCCCGGTCAACCCGGGCCATGCCGGCAAGGAAATCCTCGGCCGCATGACCTATGCCAGCCTTGCCGACATCCCCGTTGCGGTCGACATGGTCGACGTCTTCCGGGCGTCGAGCGCCGTGCCTGCCATCGTCGACGACGTGCTCAAGCTCGATCCGCTGCCCAAGGTTGTCTGGATGCAATTGACTGTGCGCCACGACGAAGCCGCCGCGCGCGCCGAAGCTGCCGGCATCAAGATCGTCATGAACCGCTGCCCCAAGATCGAATACGCCAGGCTGGCAGGCGAGATCGGCTGGACCGGCGTCAATTCCGGCGTGATTTCGTCCAAGCGGCCGGTGATGCGGCAAGGCTTCCAGAGTTTCGGCATCCGCGCAAAGTAGATGGCCGAAGCCGTTGCTTTGCAGCGCCGATTGGAAATTTCGTCCGCGACAGCCGGTTAGTCGGAAATTTTCGTCTTTGCATTCCGTGGCCGGCTCCGCCAAAGATGTCAGCCGATTTGACGGACCTATTCTTTGGAGAGAACCATGTCCCAGCGTACCCCGGGCTTCAACACGCTTGCCGTCCACGCCGGCGCGAAACCCGATCCGGCCACTGGCGCGCGCGCCACGCCGATCTACCAGACCACCTCCTATGTCTTCGATGATGCCGACCACGCCGCTTCGCTGTTCGGGCTGAAGGCTTTCGGCAACATCTACACCCGCATCATGAACCCGACCCAGGCCGTGCTCGAAGAACGTATCGCGGCCCTTGAGGGCGGCACGGCCGCACTCGCCACCGCCTCGGGCCATGCGGCGCAGATGCTGGTGTTCCACAACCTGATGCGCCCGGGCGACAATTTCGTCGCCGCCAACAAGCTCTACGGCGGCTCGATCAACCAGTTCGGCCATGCCTTCAAGAATTTCGGCTGGGAAGTCCGTTGGGCCGACACCAATGATCTGTCCGGTTTCGAAAAGCAGATCGACGCCAAGACCAAGGCGATCTTCATCGAGAGCCTTGCCAATCCCGGCGGCACCTTCGTCGACATCGAGAAGGTGGCGGATATTGCCCGCAAGCACGGCCTGCCGCTGATCGTCGACAACACGCTGGCAAGCCCGTACCTGATCCGCCCGATCGAGCATGGCGCCGACATTGTCGTGCATTCGCTGACCAAGTTCATCGGTGGCCACGGCAATTCGATCGGCGGCGTCATCGTCGACGGTGGCACCTTCGACTGGTCGAAGTCGGGCAAGTATCCGATGCTGTCGGAGCCGCGCCCCGAATATGGCGGCATCGTGCTGCACGAGACCTTCGGCAATTTCGCCTTCGCCATCGCCGCGCGCGTGCTTGGCCTGCGCGATCTCGGCCCGGCGATTTCGCCGTTCAACGCGTTCCTGATCCTCACCGGTCTCGAGACCCTGCCGCTGCGCATGCAGCGCCATTGCGACAACGCGCTGACGGTCGCCGGCTGGCTCTCCGACCACCCCAAGGTCGAGTGGGTGGCCTATCCCGGCCTCAAGAGCGACAAGAACCACGCGCTGATGAAGAAGTACTCGCCGCAGGGCGCGGGTGCCGTCTTCACTTTCGGCCTCAAGGGCGGCTACGAGGCCGGCGTCAAGTTCGTCGAGGGCCTCGAGCTGTTCTCGCACCTTGCCAACATCGGCGACACCAAGTCGCTGGTCATCCACCCGGCGTCCACCACCCACCGCCAGCTCTCCGATGAGCAGAAGGTGGCAGCGGGCGCCGGCCCTGACGTCGTCCGCCTATCGGTCGGCATCGAGGATGTCAGCGACATCATCGCCGACCTCGAACAGGCGCTGGCCAAGGCCTGATCGACCGTGCAAAAATGGCTCCGGCCCCAAGCCGGGGCCATTTTTGCATTCGGGGGTGGCCTTGCCGAGATTTCTGAAAATCGGGACCGATGGCATCGAGCCGGAAGCCGGTGCTCCGGCGGAGGGCCGGCTGATCGCTGGCGACCCGAAATTCCGCACCTGGAACGCCGAGGAGGCCGAAGGCGGCCTTTACGCCGGCATCTGGGAATCGACCCCCGGAAAATGGCGCATCGAATATGACGAATGGGAGTTCTGCCACATCCTTTCGGGTGTCTCGGTGATCGCGGAGGAGGGCGGCGAGGCCCGCACCGTCCGCGCCGGCGACAGCTTCGTGCTCAAGCCCGGCTTTAGGGGAAGCTGGGAAGTGCTTGAAACGACTCGCAAGGAGTATGTGATCAGGGTCTGAGCGGTCAGGGCCACCCTTCGTCAAACTTTGCCGAAGCAGTTGCGAGTGCGTCGATCTCGCTCGCGCAAAGCAGCGGTTTCAACGCCTCGAATTTCTCCGCCGGCCATGCGTAGACCTTCAGTGCCAGCAGCCTGTCGACAACGGCCTGGGGAAAACGGGTCTTGATAGGCACAGCCGGATTGCCCGCAACGATCGTGTAGGGCGCCACGTCCTTGGTGACGATGGCGCCTGACGCGACGATCGCGCCTTCGCCAATGGTGATGCCGGGCATGATCATGGCACGCATGCCGATCCACGCGCCGTCGCCGATGGTGGTGTTACCCTTTCCGGCATAGGCGTCGACAATGAATTCGGCGAAGGGATAGAGGCTGAACCAGTCCGTCCGGTGCGTATGGTTGCCGCCGAGCAGGATCACCGCCTCTGCGCCGATGCAGACATAGTCGCCGATATCGAGCTGGTCGATCGGCCAAGCAGGCTCCCACGCCTTGAGGCTGTAGTCGTCGCCATAGAGGTAGCGCACCACGCTTTCTTCGAACGATCCAGTCCAGGCATTGCTGTAATAGCTATGCGTGCCGCGAACGCGGATGTTCGGGTTCTTTACGGTCTCGTGCAGGTACTCGACCTTGGACCAGTGTTTGTTGGTTTGGGTGGGATCATTCATCGCGTGCATTCCATTTGGTTCGAATTAGCCGGCCTTCGTGGCCGTGACATGAAGCCAGTCCGTCTGCAGGCCGTCATAGCCGCCTCCGGTTTCTTGGCCGATCTCCAGGGCGCTCCAGTGGTCGGCGCCATAGGCCTGTTCCAGCCATTCGGCAGACGGATAGTTGTAGTACCTGCCGAAGCGATCCCGTCCTTCGGCTTCGCCGGCCTTGAAACTGGCGTAGAATACGCCGCCCGGCTTGAGCGCGGCATGCACTTGACCAACAATCGATGGCAATTGCGCGCGCGGCACATGCAGCAGGCAGGCATTGGCCCAAACACCGTCGTAGCTTTCGTTCTCGTCGATGTCCTCGAAAAGCAGCAGCTTGACCGGGCGTCCCAGGCGTTTCGCGGCAGCAGCGGCGATCTCGGGGGTGCCGTCGGTCGGGATGACGTCGAAACCGCCCCCCAGCATCGCTTCGCTGTCCTGACCAGCGCCGCAGCCGAGTTCGAGCACACGGCCACGCCTCGGCAGGCGCGCCATGAAGGTGCGGAGGTGGTGCACGCTCGCCGGTTGGCCCCGCGTCGTATACGCTTCCGCCTCGTTCGCGTAGAACTTGATCGTCTCGTGGTCCTTGGCTTCCGTCACGGGCGTTGCTCTCCAACGCGTGCAGCGCCTTGATGTCGCCGGCGCAGGGCAGGGGCACCGAGTGCCATAAATCGGTTGGTGGCTTCAATATCGCCGTGGCTGCGGCAAGTTCCAGTGCCGAGCATTGAGCCAGCTGTCGCAGCGAAAGTTAGCGATAGCTGAAATCAAGCCCCTTCACCGGCCTTGCGCAATGATGACACGGCATCCTATTTACAGGGCAAAGCCTCTGAACCGATTCTGCCCGTCCGGCGCTGGAATCCCATCTCGATAAAGGGATAGTCGATGAAGAACCCCGTCGAAACATACATGAACCTCGTTCCGATGGTGGTCGAGCAGACCAACCGAGGCGAGCGCGCCTACGATATCTTCTCGCGGCTCCTCAAGGAGCGCATCATCTTCATCACCGGCCCGGTCGAAGACGGCATGGCGACGCTGGTCTGCGCCCAGTTGCTGTTCCTCGAAGCCGAGAACCCGAAGAAAGAGATCAGTCTCTACATCAACTCGCCAGGCGGCGTGGTCACCTCGGGCATGGCGATCTACGACACCATGCAGTTCATCAGGCCCGCGGTTTCGACGCTGTGCATCGGCCAGGCCGCCTCGATGGGTTCGCTGCTGCTCTGCGCCGGCCACAAGGACATGCGTTTTGCCACGCCGAACGCGCGCATCATGGTGCACCAGCCCTCGGGTGGCTTCCAGGGCCAGGCCTCGGATATCGAGCGCCACGCCCAGGACATCATCAAGCTTAAGCGCCGTCTCAACGAGGTCTATGTCAAGCACACCGGCAAGGACTACGAGACCATTGAAAAGACGCTCGACCGCGACCATTTCATGACTGCGGACGAGGCACGCGACTTCGGTCTGATCGACAAGGTCATCGACAGCCGTGAAGCCGTTGAGGGTGCCACCGCTTCGTGATTGGGTGCTGCGACCTGCCTACGAGGTCACATCTCGCATTTTTGAGATGCCCTGCGGCATTTCGGACACATTTTGCTGTTCCCTCGGCGAAAGCGGCGGCCTACGTTAAGGCTGCGTTGAGCTTCGACGGCTTAGCGTTGTTCAAGGGTGCCGCGACTCGTTGCAGCGACTTCTGGAATGTGAGTTGTACGGAGCTCGTTGCGGCGGCCAGGGACTGGCGGTGGCGGTGTCCGGCGTTAGATTGCATATGCGCCCATCAGCCAGACCAACGGCCGGGCGGCAGTGAAAGGACTTGGACAAGATGAGCAAGGTCAGCAACGGCGGCGACTCCAAGAACACGCTCTATTGCTCGTTCTGCGGCAAGAGCCAGCATGAGGTACGCAAACTCATCGCCGGCCCGACCGTCTTCATCTGCGACGAGTGCGTCGAACTGTGCATGGACATCATCCGCGAGGAGAACAAGACCTCGATGGTGAAGTCGCGCGAGGGCGTGCCGACACCGCAGGAAATCCTCAAGGTTCTGGACGACTACGTCATCGGTCAGCCCTACGCCAAGCGCGTGCTGTCGGTGGCCGTCCACAACCACTACAAGCGCCTGGCGCATGCCGGCAAGAACAACGACGTCGAGTTGGCGAAGTCGAACATCCTGCTGATCGGCCCGACCGGCTGCGGCAAGACCCTGCTCGCCCAGACGCTTGCCCGCATCATCGACGTGCCGTTCACCATGGCCGATGCGACGACGCTGACCGAGGCCGGTTATGTCGGCGAGGACGTCGAGAACATCATCCTCAAGTTGCTGCAGTCGGCCGACTACAACGTCGAGCGCGCCCAGCGTGGCATCGTCTACATCGACGAAATCGACAAGATCTCGCGCAAGTCCGACAACCCGTCGATCACCCGCGACGTCTCGGGGGAAGGCGTGCAGCAGGCACTGCTCAAGATCATGGAAGGCACTGTCGCTTCCGTGCCGCCGCAAGGTGGCCGCAAGCACCCGCAGCAGGAGTTCCTGCAGGTCGACACCGCCAACATCCTGTTCATCTGCGGCGGCGCTTTTGCCGGCCTCGACAGGATCATTTCGGATCGCGGCCGCAAGACCTCGATCGGCTTCAGCGCCACGGTTGCCTCGCCGGAAGATCGCCGTACCGGCGACCTGTTCCGCCAGGTCGAGCCTGAGGATCTGCTGAAATTCGGCCTGATCCCCGAGTTTGTCGGCCGTCTGCCGGTTCTGGCGACGCTCGAGGATCTCGACGAGCCGGCGCTGATCCAGATATTGACCGAGCCGAAGAACGCGTTGGTCAAGCAGTACCAGCGCCTGTTCGAGATGGAAAACGTCGACCTGACCTTCCACGAGAACGCGCTGTCGGCGATCGCCAAGCGCGCCATCGAGCGCAAGACCGGCGCACGCGGCCTGCGTTCGATCATGGAAGCGATCCTGCTCGATACGATGTTCGAACTTCCGGCCCTCGAAGGCGTCCAGGAAGTGGTGATTTCGGATGAGGTGGTGACCGGCAGCGCCCGGCCGCTCTACATCTATTCCGAGCAGAAGGAAAAGAAGGGCAACGTCAGCGCCTGAGGCCTGGCTGTTTCCCTATTAACCGCTCCAGCGAACGGCGCCCCAGCGGCGCCGTTCGGCATTTGGAATTCCGCCGATCCCGGCCCCCTACACGGCAGCGTGTTCGGCCTTGATGTTTACCCGGCGAAACTCCAACTAACGGAGAAGAGGCGATGGGTTGGCTTTCGTGCTGTAATGCCGCGCGGTAATCGGCGGTAGGCGGAACCGTCCATGGTCGTTAATATGAGATTCGCGGTTGGCCCTGCGCGGCCGCGATATGAAAGGTTGGACAATGGCCAAAATATCCCGCTCTTCCAGCGAAGGTACCTTCGCAGTCCTGCCGTTGCGCGACATTGTCGTGTTCCCGCACATGATCGTCCCGCTTTTCGTGGGGCGTGAAAAGTCGATCAAGGCTCTGGAAGAGGTGATGGGTCAGGAAAAGCAGATCCTGCTTGCGACCCAGATGAATGCCGCCGACGACGATCCCGAGCCTGATGCCATCTACGACATCGGCACGCTCGCCAATGTGCTGCAGCTGCTGAAGCTGCCGGACGGCACCGTCAAGGTGCTGGTCGAAGGCACGACGCGCGCCAAGATCCAGTCCTTCACCGACAAGCCCGATTTCCACGAGGCCCACGCTCTCATCCTGAGCGAGCCGGAAGAGGAAGAGGTCGAGGTTGAGGCGCTGTCCCGCTCGGTGGTTTCTGACTTCGAGAACTACGTCAAGCTGAACAAGAAGATTTCGCCCGAAGTGGTTGGTGCTGCCAGCCAGATCGAGGACTATTCCAAGCTCGCCGATACGGTGGCCTCGCATCTCGCCATCAAGATCACCGAGAAGCAGGAAATGCTTGGCACGCTGTCCGTCAAGGAGCGGCTCGAGAAGGCGATGGGCTTCATGGAAGCCGAGATCTCCGTCTTGCAGGTTGAGAAGCGCATCCGCAGCCGCGTCAAGCGGCAGATGGAGAAGACCCAGCGCGAGTACTACCTCAACGAGCAGATGAAGGCGATCCAGAAGGAACTCGGCGAAGGCGAGGACGGCCGCGACGAGGCCGCCGAGATCGAGGCCCGCATCAAGAAGACGAAGCTGACCAAGGAGGCCCGCGAAAAGGCGGAGGCCGAGCTGAAGAAGCTGCGTTCGATGTCGCCTATGTCGGCCGAAGCCACCGTCGTGCGCAACTACCTCGACTGGATCCTGTCGATCCCGTGGGGCAAGAACTCCAAGGTCAAGCAGGACCTCAACTTTTCCCAGGAGGTGCTCGACACCGACCACTACGGCCTCGACAAGGTCAAGGACCGCATCGTCGAGTATCTCGCGGTGCAGAGCCGCCAGAAGAAGCTGAAGGGGCCGATCCTGTGCCTCGTCGGCCCTCCCGGCGTCGGCAAGACCTCGCTCGGCAAGTCGATCGCCAAGGCGACCGGCCGCGAATTCGTGCGCATGGCGCTTGGCGGCGTGCGTGACGAGGCCGAGATCCGCGGTCACCGCCGCACCTATATCGGCTCGATGCCCGGCAAGGTCATCCAGTCGATGAAGAAGGCCAAGAAGTCGAACCCGCTCTTCCTGCTCGACGAGATCGACAAGATGGGCCAGGACTTCCGTGGCGATCCTTCGTCGGCGCTGCTCGAGGTCCTCGATCCGGAACAGAACGCAACGTTCATGGACCATTATCTGGAGGTCGAATACGACCTTTCGAGTGTGATGTTCGTGACGACGGCGAATACGCTGAACATTCCTGCGCCCCTGATGGACCGCATGGAGATCATCCGTATCGCCGGCTACACCGAGGACGAGAAGGTCGAGATCGCCAAGCGGCACCTGATGTCCAAGGTGGTTCGCGATCATGCGCTCCAGCCCAAGGAATTCTCGGTTTCCGAGGATGCTATCCGCGGCATCATCCAGACCTATACGCGGGAAGCCGGTGTCCGCAGCCTCGAGCGCGAGCTGATGAAGCTCGGGCGCAAGGCGGTCACGGAGATCATCAAGACCAAGAAGAAGTCGGTGAAGGTCACCGCCGCCAACTTGGACGAGTATCTCGGCGTGCCACGCTACCGGTTCGGACAGGTCGAGGCCGACGATCAGGTTGGCGTCGTCACCGGGTTGGCCTGGACCGAGGTCGGCGGCGAACTGCTGACGATCGAAGGCGTGATGATGCCCGGCAAGGGGCGCATGACCGTTACCGGCAATCTGCGCGACGTCATGAAGGAGTCGATTTCGGCGGCGGCATCTTATGTCCGCAGCCGGGCCATCGATTTCGGCATCGAGCCGCCGCTGTTCGACAAGCGCGACATCCATGTGCACGTGCCGGAAGGTGCGACGCCCAAGGACGGCCCCTCGGCCGGCGTTGGCATGGCGACGGCTATCGTGTCGATAATGACCGGTATTCCGGTCAAGGCGGATGTGGCGATGACTGGCGAGATCACGCTGCGTGGTCGCGTGCTGCCGATCGGCGGCCTCAAGGAGAAGCTGCTTGCAGCGCTTCGCGGCGGCATCAAGAAGGTGCTGATCCCGGAAGAGAACGCCAAGGATTTGGCGGACATTCCGGAAAACGTGAAGAGCGGCATGGAGATCATCCCGGTCAGCCGCATGGGCGAGGTGATCAAGCATGCCCTCGTGCGCCAGCCGGAGCCGATCGAATGGACCGAGCCAGTCGACGTTCCCGCGGCCAAGACGGATGCGGGCGACGATGCCGGCAAGGGCTTTGCTCATTAAGCTGCATCTAAAGTTGCACAGAAAACAAAAAAGCCGGGCTCGCGCCCGGCTTTTTCATGTGAAAAAGCGCGGAATTCCGGGCTTTGTGAGCCTTTTCGACTTGGTTGTGCCAAAGCTTCTTTCTAAAGTCCGTGTCCTACCGGCTGAGTCTATGTCCCGGTTTTCTCATGGAAGGGAATTTGAATGAACAAGAACGAACTAGTGTCCGCCGTCGCTGAGGCTGCCAAGCTGTCCAAGGGCGATGCGCAGTCCGCCGTTGATGCAGTGTTCTCCGTCATCACCGGCGAACTGAAGGGTGGCGGCGATGTCCGGCTTGTCGGTTTCGGAAATTTCACCGTGTCAAAACGTGCGGAGTCCACCGGCCGCAACCCGCAGACCGGCGCGGAAGTGAAGATCCCGGCCCGTACGGTGCCGAAGTTCTCGGCTGGCAAGGGCCTCAAGGACGCGGTCAACTGATCACTTTCTTGCCGACGCAATGACTGAAAAGCCGGGCTCGCCCGGCTTTTCTTTTGCCTGCGAGTGCGGACGATCAGTAGATCTCGGTCCTCGACCGGCTGATGAAGAAGCCATGGCCGTCCTTGCGGGTGCAGCTCAGCCCGGCCTTGGTCGCCTCGCAGCCGAATGGCCCCTTCTTCCAGTTGTTGCCGTATTCGAGCGTGTGCGAGCCGTCGCAGCAGCCGGTGTCGCCGACATTCTGGTAGCGCTTGGCCTTGCCGGCCCTGCCGAGGATGAAACGTTGATAGGTCGGCTCGATGCGGTCGCAGCCGAGTTCGGGGCCGCCATCCTCGGGCATGTAGACGTCTGAGCCGCCTGCCGGCGTGTACTGGCAGCCGACATTGCCTGAGGGCATGTTGAAATAGATCACTCCGCCATCGGTCGGGAAAGACTGTTCCGCCGCACTGGTATCGACGGAGATCAAGGCGGCCACAGCCAAGAGCAAAGAACGCACAGTCCCCTCCAACGCCAATTCAGGCTGCTGGTTGGGACGATATCACCCGCGCCCGGCGGCTGAATAGTATGCCGGCCCGTACCTGAAGCTGGTGAAGCGAGCAGGGCAGCTCAACAAAAAGGGCCGCTGTAGCGGCCCTTTCGTCATGCTCCAGGCAGTTTAGGCTCAGGCCTTGACCACGAACGCCTCGCGCGGCAGGTCGGACAGCACCTCGGCACGGTTGCCGCGCAGGATGACGATCTCCTCCAGGCGAAGGCCGAACCGGCCCTGCAGGTAGATGCCGGGTTCGATCGAGAAGACGTTGCCTTCGCGAAGGATCGTTTCCGACGTGCCGGTGATGTAGGGCGGCTCGTGAATGTCGATGCCAAGGCCGTGCCCGGTCCGGTGCAGGAAGAAATCGCCATAGCCGGCAGCCGTGATGACGTCGCGTGCGGCCTTGTCGACCTCCTTGGCGGCGACGCCTGGCTTGGCGACGGCGATCGCTGCCTGGACTGCGCGTTCGAGCACGCCGTGCACTTCGTCAAAACCTTCGGGCTTGTCGCCGAACACGCCGATGCGGGTCATGTCGGAGGGATATCCGTCCTTGCGGCCGCCGATGTCGATCAGCACGGCCTCGTTCGCCCTGAGCTTGCGATCGCCGGTATGATGATGCGGGAAAGCGCCGTTCTCGCCGAAGCAGACGCTGACGAATTCTCCCGTGGCGCCGTTTGCCGCGTAGAAGTCGCGGATCGCCCGGGCGACTTCGAGCTCGGTCACGCCTTGTCTCAGCGCGGCGAAGCCGGCCTTCATGGCACCGTCGTTGAGGACGGCATTCATCTTCAGCAGCGCGTACTCCGCCTCGTCTTTCTGGCCGCGCAGGAAGCTTACCGTATCGGTGAGGAAGCCGCGGGCAGCACCGGGCAGGGCGTCGATGACCAGCAGTGCGAAATCGGCGCGCATGGTCTCGTCGAGCGCGATCTTGAGGCTGTCGCGGTTGGCGCCGCAATCCTTGAGAAGCTTGGCGAGCGCGGCACCGGGACCGTCCGCATCAGTCCAGGGATAGAAGGGTAGCTTGGTGAACGGGCGCTGGCTGTCGACATTGAGCGCCGGCATCAGGAAGCCGGCATGGTCCCTGGAGACGATCAGCAGCACGGGGCGTTCGTCGCCATGCGGCGACATGCCGGTGAGCCAGACAAGGTGCGAGGAGGGGCCGACGATCACAAGGTCGGTCCCGGTTTCAGCCATGCGTTCGCGCAGCCGCGCCATCCGCTCTTCGTACATAGTCTCTTGCCTTTGGGATTTGGGGGAGGGATGGGACCGCCCGCAACGGGCGGTCCCGGAATTCAGGCCGTCAGGTCAGTTCTTCTTGACGAGGCGGTAGTAGACGAAGTCGGAGGTCGCGCCGTTGACGTAGCCTTCGACGTTCTTCGCACGCGCCACTTGGGTCGCCGCCTGGAACATGATGACGATCGGCGACTTCTCCTGCACTTTCTTCTGCAGGTCGACATACATCGCGCTGCGCTTGGCCTGGTCAGGCTCGGCGAGTGCTGCCTTGGTCGCCTTGTTCAGCTCTTCCGGCACAGCCCAGCCGTTCCGCCACGTGGTGGTCGACTGGTAGTGGTCGTCCGAGTTGTCCTCGTTGTAGGCGAACGCCTTGGCGTTGGAGTGCGGGTCCATGAAGTCGGGGCCCCAGTACAGCAGCATCGCCTCGTGGGTGCGGGCGCGGTACTTGGTGATCACCTGCGAGCCGGTGCCCGGGATGATCTCGAAGTTGATGCCGGCTTCCGCGAAGCTTGCCTGCAGCGACTGCGCCATGTCGGTAAACGGCGTCGAGTTGATGACGTCGAGCGTGACGGTGATCGGCGTCTTGATGCCGGCATCGGCCAGGATCTGCTTGGCTTTGGCCGGATCGTAGGTGTAGGGCGTCTCGTCGAGCGAGCCGGGGAAGCCCGAGGGCCAGAAGGCCTGGTGGGTCTGCATCTGGCCCTTCAGGAAGGTATCGGTCATGCCCTTGTAGTTGACTAGGTAGCGCGCGGCATCCCACACGGCTTCCGGCTGCAGGGCCTCGTCCTTCTGGTTGAACGACAGGAAGTGCACGGCCGCCTGCGGATAGGTCTCGGTGATCAGCGTATCCTTGCCGGCGATTGTCGCGATCTGGTCCGACGTCAGGTTCTTGGCCATGTCTACGTCACCCGATTCCAGCAGCAGCTGCTGGGTCGCCGCTTCGGCGACGTGGCGGATGATGACGCCCTTGATCGCGGGTGCGCCGTTGAAATACTCGGCATTGGCCGTCAAGTTGATCAGTTCGCCCGGACGGAAGGTCTTCAGCACGAACGGGCCAGATCCTGCCGAATTGGACTTCAGCCAGCCATTGCCCATGTCGCCATTGGTCTCGTTGGCCTGCAGCGTGACCGCGTCGACCACCGAAGCGGGGCGGGCTGCGAGAACGTTGAGCACGAAGGCCGATGCGAAATCGCCCTCATACTTGACCACGACCTTGTTGCCGTCGGCCTTGACCATGGAATCGAAGTTTTCCGGCGTCCAGCCGAGCTGGGTCAGGATGAAGGCGGGCGCTTTGTTGAGCACGATGACGCGCTTCCACGAGTAGATCACGTCTTCGGCACGCAGGGGATTGCCGGAGGTGAACTTGACCCCGTCGCGCAGCGTAAACGTGATGGTCTTGGTGGCGTCGTCGGCTGCCCATTCCTTGGCGAGGCCGGCGGCCAGCGTCTTGGTGTCGGCGGCGTCGTACTGGACGAGACGGTCATAGGTCTGGGCGACATATTCGCCCGACGAGAACTCGTAGGCCTCTGCCGGGTCGATGCTGACGATGTCGTCGATATTCTGCGCCACCACGAGAATGTCAGCTGGCGTAGCGGCCAGACTGATTGCCGGCGTCATCGGCATGGCCAGCGCCGCCGCAAGCAGCGCGGCTTTGAACAGTTTCATCATTTTCTCTCCTTTTTGGTTCCCGGTTTCTTTGTCTCGGCCCGTGAACCGCGCAGGGCCGGATACTCCGTGCGTGACCTGAACATCGGCAAGGTGCCGGTCCAGAGCATGCGCGCGAATTTGTCGGTGTCGTTGGACCATGAATGCGGACGATTGCCGCGGAAATGCAGGCTGTCGCCGGCCGTAAGCACCATCTCGTCGTCCTCGAGGCGCTGAGTGATCGAGCCTTCGAGGATGAACAGGATTTCCTCGCCCTCGTGGCTGACCGTCTCGGAGCGATAGCCTGGCGGAACATTGAGGATGAAGGAGGACAACACATTGCCGGTAAAGTCGGCGGCGATACGCTCGTAGACGATCGACGATCCGTCGACCGAGAAGCGGTTGCGCTGGTCGGCGCGGGTCAGCCCGTCCTCCATCGACGGGGTGGCGATGAAATAATCCACAGCCACGTCGAGGCTGCGGGCGAGCTGGGCGAGGGTGCCTAGCGACGGGGTAGCATGGTCGCGTTCGACCTGGCTGAGATAACCGACGGAAATGCCCGCCGCATCGCACAATTCCTGCAATGTCAGCGACAGCTGGCGACGGCGTGCACGGATCAGCGCACCCACCTTTGGCTGGCTCGCCGTCGCGTTCTTGCTGGCCTCGGAGGACACGCTGAATTTTGCTCCCATCAAAATTTTTTTGATCTAAGCAAAATTATTTGTATAGTCCAAGTGGAATTTTGCTCGACAGACAACATCCGTGCCGCATTCGCAGCGCGGCCAATGTGGTAGGAACAGACACCGCGTGGCATCAGAAATCGACTCCGCCGCTCAGGCGCTTCCAACAGGGCCCGGCGGCTCGTCGCGCAATGCGCGGCACGCCTGGAAAACGCTGAAGGGCGTGCTTGGCGTCCTCGTCGCCGTCGCATTCACCTTCCTCGGCCTCCTGGCCATCACCTTCTTCATCGGCCGCGTCGTGCCGATCGATCCGGTGCTCGCCGTCGTCGGCGACCGCGCCCCGCGCGCCGTCTATGAGGCCGCGCGCATCGAGATGGGCCTCGACAAGCCGTTGATCGTGCAGTTCTTCCACTATGTCGGCAATGTCCTGACCGGCGATCTCGGTATGTCGGTGTCGACAGGCAAGCCCGTGGCCGAGGACTTGGCCCGCGTCTTCCCGGCGACCCTCGAGATGGCCACGCTCGGCATCATCATCGGCGTGCTTTTGGGCGTGCCGATGGGTGTCTATGCCGCCAGCCGTCAGGGCAGCCTCGTCGATCAGGTCATCCGCGTCGTCGGCTTGCTCGGCTATTCGGTGCCGGCCTTCTGGCTCGGCCTTGTCGGTCTGGCGCTGTTCTATGCCAAGCTGCAATGGGTCGGTGGCCCCGGCCGACTCGACATCTTCTATGACGGCATGGTCGACCCGGTGACGGGCCTGATCCTCATCGACAGCCTGATCGCCGGTGAGACCGATATCTTCTTCAATGCGCTCTCGCACATCGCATTGCCGGCAGCCGTGCTCGGCTTCTTCAGCCTGGCATACATCGCCCGCATGACGCGTTCCTTCATGCTTGACCAGCTGGCGCAGGAATATGTCACCACCGCCCGCGTCAAGGGCGTGTCGGAGCGGCTGGTACTGTGGCGCCATGCCTTCCGTCCGATCCTCGTGCCGCTGATCACCGTCATCGGCCTGTCCTATGCCGGTCTGCTCGAAGGCTCGGTGATGATAGAGACCGTCTTCTCGTGGCCCGGCATCGGCAATTACCTGACCACGGCGCTGCTCAACGCCGACATGAACGCCGTGCTCGGCTCGACGCTGGTCATCGGCGCGGTCTTCATCGGCATCAACAAGATTTCGGACGTGCTCTACCGCGTCCTCGACCCGAGGGCACGCTGATGGCGACGACACGTGACTGGCTTCTCGACGATTCGCCGTCCTCGCGCCTGCAGGCGCGCCTAGGCCGCAGCTATCGTCTTTCGCGCGCCCTGATGCGCAATCCCTTAGCCGTGGTCGGCGCGATCATCGTGCTGGCACTGATCCTGGTGGCGCTGTTCGCGCCGTGGATCGCCACGCATTCGCCCATCGGCCAGGATCTTGCCAACCGGCTCAAGCCTCCGAGCGCCGAAAACTGGATGGGCACTGATGAACTCGGCCGGGACATCTGGAGCCGCGTCGTTTATGGCGCGCGCATCACCCTAATGATCGTGGCGCTGGTGGCCGTTCTTGCCGCGCCCGTCGGCCTCGTCATCGGCGCCGTCGCCGGCTATTTCGGCGGCTGGACTGACCGTATCCTGATGGGCATCACCGACATCTTCCTGTCGATGCCGAAATTGATCCTGGCGCTGGCCTTCGTCGCGGCCCTCGGGCCCGGCATCCAGAACGCCATCATCGCCATCGCGATCGCCACCTGGCCCGGCTATGCCCGCATCGCCCGTGCCGAGACGTTGACCATTCGCAACTCGGAATTCGTCGCCGCGGTCGAGCTGCAGGGTGCCTCGTCCTTGCGCGTCATCGTCAACCACATCCTGCCGCTGTGCACCTCGTCGATGATCATTCGCGTCACGCTCGATATGGCAGGCATCATCCTGACCGCCGCCGGCCTCGGCTTCATTGGCCTCGGCGCGCAGCCGCCGTTGCCCGAATGGGGTGCGATGATCTCGCGCGGCCGTTCCTTCATCCTCGACCAGTGGTGGGTGGCGACCATGCCCGGCTTTGCCATTGTCATCGTCAGCCTCGGCTTCTGCTTCCTCGGAGACGGCCTGCGCGATGTGCTCGACCCCAAGCATGGAGACCGCCAATGAGCGCCTTGCTTGAAATCGAGAACCTGCGGGTCACCTTCCCGACCGCGCGGGGTCCGATCGACGTGGTCAAGGGCCTGTCGCTCACGCTCGGCCGCGAACGCCTCGGCATCGTCGGCGAAAGCGGCTCCGGCAAGTCCATGACCGGCCGCTCGATCCTGCGGCTGATCCGTGCGCCCGGCAAGGTCACCGCCGACAAGCTGCGCTTCGACGGCATTGACCTGCTCGCCCAATCGGAACGGCAGATGCGCTCTATCCGCGGCGCTCGCATTTCCATGGTCATGCAGGACCCGAAATTCTCGCTGAACCCTGTCATGACCATCGGCGACCAGATCGCCGAGGCGCTGCTGACCCACCAGAAGCTCGGCCGTGCCGATATCAGGGGCCGCACGCTCGCCATGCTGGAAGCCGTGCGCATCAACGACCCCGAGCGCGTGCTCGGCCTCTACCCGCACGAAGTGTCGGGCGGCATGGGCCAGCGCGTCATGATTGCCATGATGCTCATCCCCGAGCCGGACCTGCTCATCGCCGACGAGCCGACATCGGCCCTCGACGTCTCTGTCCAGGCCCAGGTGCTCGAGATCATCGACGACCTGGTCAAGCGTAAGGGCATGGGCCTGATCCTGATCAGCCACGACCTTGACCTGGTCTCGGCCTATTGCGACCGCATCCTGGTGATGCGCGGCGGCGAGGTGGTGGAGGAATGCGTCGCGGGCGAACTCCGCAATGCCAAGCATCCCTACACGCGCGGCCTGCTCGCCTCGATCCCGCGTCTCGACGAGGATCGCGAAGAGCTGCCTGTCCTGCAACGCGACGAGGCTTCGACATGAGCGCGCTGAAGATCGAAAACCTCGACATCTCCTACGGCGATTCGAAGGTCACTCACGGCATCGGCTTCGACGTCGCCGAGGGCGAGAGCTTCGCGCTCGTTGGCGAAAGCGGCTCGGGCAAGACCACCGTGCTCAAGGCCATCGCCGGCATGGCCAGGAGCTGGACCGGCTCCATCACCGCCTTCGGCCACGCCCGCACGCCGGGCATCGACCGCGGTTTCGCCAGGCAGTGCCAGATGGTGTTCCAGGATCCATACGGCTCGCTGCACCCGCGCAAGACTGTCGATGCGACGCTGAGCGAGCCGCTGGCCATCCACGGCGTCGGTGACAGCGGTGCGCGCGTCGACGAGGTGATGCAGTCGGTCGGCCTCGACCGGCGTTTCCGCTTCCGCTTCCCGCACCAGCTTTCGGGCGGCCAGCGCCAGCGCGTCGCTATTGCCCGCGCCCTGATCCTCAAGCCCAAACTGCTGTTGCTCGACGAGCCGACTTCGGCGCTCGACGTGTCGGTGCAGGCAGAAATCCTCAACCTGCTCAAGCGCTTGCGCCGCGAGCAGGGGCTGACCTATCTGATGGTCACCCACAATCTTCCCGTCGTTTCGTTCCTGTGCGATCGCCTTGCCGTCATGCGCCACGGCCGGGTCGTGGAGGTCGCCAGCGTTGACCAGCTCAAGCGTGGCGAACTGCAGGACCCCTATTCGCGTGAACTGACCAGGTTCAGCGCGTCTCATCCCAAGACTTGAAATAGAGGTACATCATGACAGAGACCAAACTCGCCGAGGCGCTCGTCGCCTTCGATGCCGCCATTGCGACCACGACCGAAGTCGAGGGCGTGTGGAAGGCCCTGCAGGCGCTGGCCGATGTCGTCGTCGGCGCCAAGCTCTTCACGGTGATGAAGCTCGACTGGGCCAGCGAGCTTTCGAGCCGCACCTACACCAGCCACCCGGACACCTATCCGGTCTCCGGCACCAAGCCGATGAACCGCACCCACTGGTTCGACACGATCCACGTCCAGCGCAAGCCCTTCGTCGCCAACACCATCAAGGACATCGCCGACGTCTTCCCCGACCACGAGACGATCTGGTCGCTCGGCTGCGGCTCGGTGCTCAACTGGCCGGTCTTTGTCGGCGACACCATGCTCGGCACCGTCAACATGCTGCACGAGGAGCACTACTACACGCCCCAGCGCGTCGAGGCCGCCAACCAGCTGTCGCTGGCCGCCAAGGCTGCCTTCCTCGCCGTCGAGCACCTGGAACGCCGCTAGGTCCTCCGACGCCGTCATGACCGCGGTGTATTGCCGGCGCTTCCCCGCGCCGGCAGCCCACTTCACGGGGGATCTAGGGTTAGCCCTCTCTAGGACCCCGCGAGGATTTCTGCGAGCGGGCTGCCGGGTGGCGGGTTGAACGGCGGCGCAATCGAGTTGTTGTACAGGTGGATCGCGTAGGTCCGTGGCGTCGTGACGTCCTTGATCGACAGTTCAGCGTCGAAGAGCAAGTCGGTCATCGCTTGATGAACAGGATAAAAGGCGTCCATCGGGAGCGCCTTGTCTGCCAATCCGTATTTCTTGATGAGAAAGGTGAGCAGTTGGGGGCCAGTCGTCCCCCATCGGGTCCGCCTGATGTCACGCCCAACCCCTAATTTCATGAGGCGATTGTAGGCCGCTTTCTTAATTGGCGACCACCACGGGGCGATGAAATGTCGGCCGGAGGTGCACTGGACGAGGCTCTTGACGAGATCGCTGTCGGCTGGTGCTTTCAGCACCGCACAATTGATGACATCCTTCTTCTCCCACCCGAAAAGCCATTGTTGCTCGGGAAACGGCCGAACGCAGTAGACGTCGCAGTCGGCGTAGATGCCGAGCCCTGCCTCAAGCAGCCTGTAGCGGTAGATGTTAGCGGTCAGCGCCAGGCTCTTCTCGTGCTTGTAGGCCACGATCTCGCTCTGCGACAGCAACTGCGATGCGTCGAAGATCTCGACGCCATCGGGCGTGTCCTTGGGCGCGTCGAACGCGTGTAGCACCGTACGATGTCCATGTCGCCGAAAAGAGCGGATGCATGCGGCATGCAATGGACCGAGCTTCTCGCCGATCCAGATGAAATTGACGGTTTCGCCCATGGTGCCTTGCATTTGCTGGTCGGGGTCAAGCTGGCCGAACTGGAAGGCCTTCACGAGTACGAGTTGTTCCGACGACCGCCCGCACATGCCGTTGGTTGCATCCTTGCGGGAAATTCAGCCGCGCGGCAATAGAACGTCTCGCCGTGGGCGATGGTCCTCCTGGAGCCTCGGCGTCTGCTGCAAGCTCTAGTGGCTGCTCACCAGCGCGGGTATCGAAAGCCTCGCGCTGGTCTCGTCCAGGATGGAGAAGCTGTAGCGGCCGAACTGGTCTCGCTCGACCGAATAGGTCAGCCGGTCGGCGATGCGGTTGTCCTTGTCGAAGGTCAGCACGTGCGGCTTGAGCGTGGTGATCTCCTTCTCCGTCACATAGACCGAGTTGCAGATGATGATCTGATCACCGGCCTGGCAGGTGCGGGCGGCAGCACCATTGAGGATGCAGCAGCGCGAGCCGCGCTCGCCGAGGATCACGTAGGTCGAAATCCGCGCACCGGAACTCTTGTTCCAGATTTCGACGAACTCCATCGGCAGGATGCCGGCTTCCTCGCAATGGTCGGGGTCGAGGGTGATCGAGCCGTGATAGTTGAGGTTGGCTTCGGTGACGTGGATGCCGTGCAGCTTGCCGGCGACGATCTTGCGCATTCTTCCTCCTGCTAAGCCAGCGTTCGCTTCTTACATGCCCACCACCAGCGCACCGCCGGTCAGGCCCGCGCCGGCTGCTGAAAGCAGCAGCTTTTCGCCTCGCTGGAACGGCGCTGCCTGGTGCGCCAGCGACAGCGACAGCGGGATCGTTGCGGCCGATGAATTGCCGTAGTTGGCTATGGTCTTGACGATCCTGTCATCGGCGATGCCAAGCGACTTGCCCACCGCGTTGAAGATGCGGGCATTGGCCTGGTGCGGCACGAAGCGGCTGACGGCTGCAGTGTCCAGGCCCGCGGCAGCGAGCGCATCTGTCGAGCAGCGGCTCATCATCTCGACAGCCTTGGCGAAGACCGCGCGTCCGTCGGCGATGGTCATGCGTGTCTCGGCAATGTCGAGTTCGTCGGCGAAGGGTCGGTTGCTACCACCGGCGGGAATCTGGATCAGGCCATAGCCGCCGCCGTCGGCTGCCAACGACGCACCCAGGATGCCGTGGCCGGGGTCGTCGGATGGGCCGAGCACCACGGCACCGGCAGCATCGGCGAACAGCACGGCACTCGCACGTTCTGCCGGGTTGATGCGACGGCTGAGGATGTTGGCGGCAATGACCACCGCAGGCTTGTTGTGCAGCCGCACGAAGCCGTCGGCGAAGGTCATGGCGTAGATGAATCCGGCGCAGGCGCCGGCGAGGTCGACGCCGCCCGCATTGGCAAGGCCGAGCCGGTGCGCCACCAGCGGTGCGCTCGGCGGCAGCAGGTGGTCCGGCGTCGAGGTGGCGAGCAGCAGCAGGCCGATGTCGCTGCGCGCAATGCCGGCAGCTTCGAGCGCCATGTCTCCGGCCTTGGCTGCCAGTCCCGACAGTGTGTCCCCGGGTTCCGCCCAGAAGCGCGAGCGGATGCCGGTGCGGCCCTCGATCCAGCCGGCATCGAGACCGAGGCTGGCCTCGATCTCGGCGTTGCCTACCTTGCGGCCAGGTACATGGTGGCCCAAGCCGAGGATACGGGCCGAGCGGTTCACGCGGCGCGGCCCGCGAGGTTGGCGGCCTCGTCCACGGCGTCATAGAGCCGGTCGAGTTCGCCTGACGTCACGCAGTAGGGCGGCAGCACATAGATGACGTTACCAAGTGGCCTGACCAGCAACCCGCGCTCGAGGAAGAACGCGCGCAGCTTGGGCCCGACCTCGGCGAGATAGCCTGATTTGCCGACGCGCAGGTCGAGCGCGGCGATGGTTCCCGCGGTGCGTACATTCTCGAAGCGCGGGTCATCGCCGAACCGCGCGACCTTCTCGGCCTGCATCCGCGACAGCGCCGCGATGCGCTCAGCCACCGGCTCGTCGCGCCATATCGCGACATTGGCGAGCGCGGCAGCACAGGCGATCGGGTTCGCCGTATAAGAGCTCGAATGGAAGAAGGTCTTGGCGCGGTCGGTGGAGAAATGCGCCCGGAACACCGCGTCGGTTGCCAGCGTCGCCGCGAGTGGCACTGAGCCGCCGGTCAGGCCCTTGGAGGTGCAGAGGATGTCTGGCGCTATCCCCGCCTGCTCGCAGGCGAACATCGTCCCGGTCCGGCCCCAGCCGGTCATCACTTCGTCTGCGATGAGCAGCGTGCCCGATTTCTCGGCGATGCGCTTGAGTTCGATCAGCACCCCGGCCGGATACATCAGCATGCCGCCGGCGCCCAGCACCAGCGGCTCGACGATGAGGGCTGCGGCCTTGCCGTCGCGGGTCAGCGCCTCGAAGTTGTCGAGCGTCTCCTGCTCGCGACCCGGCGCGGGGAAAGGGATGGTGTCGACCTCGAACAGCAGCGGGTCGTAGGCGGCGTTGAACACGCCGCGCGCGCCGACGCTCATCGTGCCGATGGTGTCGCCATGGTAGCTGTGCTCCATGACGACGATGCGCGAGCGGGCGTCGCCATTGTTGCGATGGAAGCCGAGCGCCATCTTCAGCGCCACCTCGACGCTGGTCGAGCCGCTGTCGGAATAGAACACCCAGTCGAGGCCGGCTGGCGCCATCTCGACCAGTTCAGACGCAAGCTGTTCCGCCGGCTCGTGGGTCAGCCCGGCGAAGATCACCTGGTCGAGCGTTTCGGTCGCGCTTCGGATCGCTTCGACGATCCTCGGATGCCTGTGGCCGTGGGTGACGACCCACCAGGACGAGATCGCGTCGAGGATGCGCTTGCCATCTGATGTCTCGACATAAGCGCCCTCGGTGCGGACAATCGTCGGCGGCACCGGTTCCGTGGCGTGCTGGGTGAAGGGATGCCAGACGGCTGAACGGCTCATCGCCTGGCCTCCAGGAAGTCGGCTGTCTTGAAATTCGCGCGCATGGCTTCAGCCAGTGTTTCGGGCGTCAGCTGGTCGAGCCGGGGCAGGCGGCCAAGCACGCGCACCTTTCCCATTTCGGCGATGGTTCGCTGTGTGTCGGCCATCTCGTCGCCGATGAAGGCTATTCCCAGTAGCGGAATCGCGCGGCTGCGCAACGCCTCGATGGACAGCAGCGTGTGGTTGATCGTGCCGAGCCCGGTGCGGGCGCACAGCACCACCGGTGCGCGCCAGCGCGCGAAGACGTCGATGTAGAGCGTCCGCCGGTTGACCGGCACCATCAGCCCGCCCGCGCCCTCGACAACGAGTGAACGGTTGGTTGTGGGCAAGGTGAGCGCATCGGCATCGATCTCCACGCCGTCGAGTTCGGCGGCGCGGTGCGGCGACAGCGGTTCCTTCAGGCGCCAGGCCTCTGGCAGCACGCGTTCAGCCGGCACGCCGGACAGCCGGGCGACGATCTGGCTGTCGGTCTCCTCCTCGATGCCCGATTGCACCGGCTTCCAGTAGACGCCGTCGAGCAGGGCGGTGAGGCCCGCGGCGAACACGGTCTTGCCGATTCCGGTGTCGGTTCCGGTGACGACGATCGCCTGGCTCATCGGTCCCATTCCTCGGCGAGGGCGTCGAACAGCGCCGAAACGTCGTCCTCGCCGATGTTCAGCGTCAGCGAGATCCTGAGCCGGGCCGTGCCTTCCGGCACGGTCGGCGGGCGGATACCACGCACGTCGAAGCCGCGCGCCTGCAGCGCCTCGGCCAGTGCCATGGCGCGGCCATTGTCGCCGACGATGATGGGCAATATCTGCGAGCCGCTTGGGTTGAAACCCAGTGCCTGTGCTCGTTTTCCTGCCAGCGCGACAAGCCCGGCCAGTTGCTCCCGGCGTCCGGGTTCGTCGGCGAGGATATCGAGCGCTTCCATGGCCGCCACCGCCATCAGCGGCGAGGGCGCCGTGGCATAGATGAAGGGGCGGCAACGGTTGATGATGTAGTCACACAGCACCGCCGGCGCCGTGATCAGTGCCCCGGAGCCGCCCAGCGCCTTGCCGCAGGTGTGCAACACAACCACATTGTCGCGGCCTTCGAGGTGATGCGCCAGCCCGCGCCCATCAGGGCCATGGACGCCGGTGGCATGCGCTTCGTCAACGAACAGGAAGGCGTCGTGCCGGTCGGCAACGGCCATCAATTCGTCCAGCGGGGCGCGGTCGCCATCCATGCTGTAGAGGCTTTCGGCCACGATCCACGGCCGGCCCGTGCCGCCCTTGTCACGCCAGGAACTGATAGCGTCACCGACCGCATTGGCATCGTTGTGGCTGGCTTCCACCACTTCGGCGCGGCCGGCGCGTGCGCCTTCATGGGCACTGGCGTGGATCAGCTCGTCGAGCACGATCAGGTCGCCCTTCTGCGGCAGGGTCGTCAGCACGGCGAAATTGGCGACATAGCCGCCGCCGAAGAACAGCGCCCGCTCAGTACCGAAGAACTTTGCAGCCTTCTCTTCCAGCGCCTCGTGCTCGGGATCGTTGCCGCGCAGCAGCCGCGAGCCCGTGGCGCCGACAGGCGTACCGTTGGCGAGTGCGGTGGCAACGGAGTCGGCCAAACGCTTCGAGCCGGCGAGCCCGAGATAGTCGTTGGAGGCGAAGTCGAGCCCGGCGCGGCCGCTGAGCGCCCGCAGCCGACTCTTGCGGGCCAGCCCGCGCAGGCTGGCTTCGTAGCGGTCGAGCAGGGCTCGTCCATTCATTAGAGCGCCGCGCGTCCTGCGGGACGCGCAAAGGACGCTCTATCACTTTGAGTTTGCGCATCGTGCCCACCGAGAATCGGTTCCGATTCTCGGGCCGATGCGCTGGCGTCGCGCTCCATCGGCTGGATGCCGAGACGGCGGAACAGCGCTGTGTCCTTGTCTTCCCCGGGGTTCTCGGCGGTCAGCAGCGTGTCGCCGACGAAGATCGAGTTGGCGCCGGCAAAGAAGCACAGCGCCTGCATCTCGTCGCTCATCGCCGTGCGCCCGGCGGACAGGCGGACATGCGACTTGGGCATCATGATGCGCGCGAGTGCGATAGTGCGCACGAACTCGATCGGCTCGATGGGCTCGGCTTCGCCCAGCGGCGTGCCTTCGATCGGGATCAGCATGTTGATCGGCACGCTGTCGGGATGCTCGGGCAGGTTGGCCAGCGTCACCAGCATGTCGACGCGGTCGGCCTTCTCCTCGCCCATGCCGACGATGCCGCCGCAGCAGACCTTGATGCCGCTGTCGCGGACGTTGGCGAGGGTGTCCAGACGGTCGGCGAAGGTGCGGGTGGTGATGATTTCGTTGTAGTAGCGTTCGGAGGTGTCGATGTTGTGGTTGTAATAGTCGAGGCCGGCCTCTTTCAAGCGCTGCGCCTGGCCGAGATCGAGCATGCCGAGCGTCATGCAGCTCTCCATGCCGAGTTCCTTGACGCCCTCGATCATGGCAACGACGGCATCCATGTCGCGCTCCTTCGGGCTGCGCCAGGCAGCGCCCATGCAGTAGCGCGTCGCGCCGGCGTCCTTCGCCTTCTTGGCTTCGGCGAGAACGCGCTGCACTTCCATCAGCTTGGAGGCCTTGAGGCCGGATTCGTGACGTGACGATTGGCTGCAATAGCCGCAATCCTCGGGGCAGCCGCCGGTCTTGATCGACAGCAGGCGCGAAAGCTGCACCCGGTTGGGGTCGAAATTCTGACGATGCACCGTCTGCGCGCGAAACAGCAGGTCGTTGAAGGGCAGGTCGTAGATCGCCTGCGCTTCCGCGCGGCTCCACTGGGGATGCGCCCCGTTGATCTCAGTCGCGGCTGCATTGAGGTGCAAATCGGCGTTCATGCGCTCTCCATTGCCAAGATGTGTCTTTGCCATGCCCACCCGGGGCGGGACCATTGCCCCCGTCAAGGGGCCGTGTCCAGTCCAATATCGAGGATCGGCGCGCTGTGCGTCACCCAGCCGACCGAAATGAGGTCGACGCCACTAGCCGCAATATCAGGCGCCGTCGTCGGGTTCACCCGCCCCGACGCTTCGGTGATCGCTTGGCCGCCGACCATTTTCACAGCGCGGGCAAGTGTCTCGGGCGTCATGTTGTCGAGGAGGACCGCGTCGACGCCGAGCGCCAGCACTTCATCCAGCTGTTCGAGCGTGTCGACTTCGACCTCGATCTTCACCAGATGCCCGACATTGGCCTTGGCCCGCTCGATCGCCTGCTTCACGCCGCCTGCGATGGCGATGTGGTTGTCCTTGATCAGCACGGCGTCGTCGAGGCCGAAGCGGTGGTTGGAGCCGCCGCCTGCTCGCACCGCGTATTTTTCCAGCGCGCGCAGGCCCGGCGTGGTTTTCCGGGTGCAGACGATGCTTGCCTTGTGGCTGCGCACGGCCTCGACGATGCCTGCGGTGGCGGTGGCGATGCCGCTGAGATGGCAAAGGAAGTTGAGCGCGACGCGCTCGGCGGTCAGAAGTCCACGCGCTGGTCCACTGAGCGTGGCGATGACATCGCCGGCCGCGAGCACGCTGCCGTCCGGGCTGGCGACCTTGATATCGATGGCCGGGTCGATGAGCCGAAAGGCGAGTGCCGCCAGATCCAGCCCGGCGACCACGCCCGGCTGGCGCGCCGCGAGCACGACTGTCGCCCGGTGGTCGGCGGGCACGACGGCGTCGGTGGTGATGTCGCCGGCGCGGCCGAGGTCTTCCAGAAGTGCCGCGCGGACCAGCGGCTCGAGCATGATTTGGGGCAGGGGCGAGAGGTTCATCTGTCAGGCGCTCCGTGCAAGCGGCGTGGCGTCGATTGCTGCAGCTGTTTCCAGTGCCTCGACCAACGTGATCTTCGAGCGGCGTGCGACAGCACCGCGAAGCGGGAAGTCGGCCCGGCAATGCGCGCCGCGGCTTTCCTCGCGCCGAAGGGCGGCGACAACCATCATCAGCGCCACCGCCGCCGGCTCTGCGGCTGAAGTGCTTCCCCTGGCAAGAGGCAGCAGCGTCGACGCCGCTTCGCGCAGGCTTTCGCCGTCGCGCAACACGCCCAGCGCGGGCGAGACGATGCTGCGAACCGGTGCGGGATCGGCGCGTGCAGGTGCTGCTGCAGGAATTGCAATGGTCTTCCGTTCCATGCTCGACGAGGCGGCCACGCTTTCGGCCACCCAGCCCGCCATCGCCACCGCTTCGGTCAGCGAATTGCTGGCTAGCCGGTTGGCGCCATGCAGGCCGGTCGAGGCGACCTCGCCACAGGCCCACAGGCCCGCCACCGAGCTGCGGCCTTCTGCGTTCACGGCGACGCCGCCCATGTGGTAATGCGCCGCCGGCCGTACCGGGATCGGATCGACCGCGGGGTCGATGCCGGCCTCGCTGCAGTAACCGGCAATGGCCGGGAAGCGGCCGGCAAAGCTTGCGCCCAGGCAGGCGCGCGTATCGAGGAACACGCGGTGGCCGCGTGCCAGATGGCGGTGGACACCGCGCGCCACGGCGTCACGCGTACCAAGTTCCGCTCCTGGCAGGTCGGCAAGAAAACGCCGGCCGGTCTCGTCGATCAGTATGGCGCCTTCGCCGCGCACCGCTTCGCTGATCAGCCGCATTGGGCGCTGCGGCCCGTCGAGCGCCGTCGGATGGAATTGGACGAATTCGAGATCGGCGAGTGCGGCTCCCGCACGTGCCGCAAGCGCCAGTCCCTGGCCGAAGCAGCCGAGCGGATTGGTGGTGTCATGGAACAGTCCGCCGACACCGCCGGTGGCGAGCACCACGCGACTGGTTGCAAGCACCAGGTCGCCCGATGCGCCGGTAGCGAGCACGCCTGCGATTGTGCCGTCCTCGACCAGCAGCCGCCGGGCTTCGAAACCCTCGACAACCGTGATCGAAACAGTTCGCCTGACGGCTGCGACAAGCGCCCGCATCAACTCGCTTCCGGTGGCCGCGCCGGCTGCATGCACGATACGCCGGCGGCTATGCGCGGCCTCCAGCCCAAGATGCAGCCCACCATCCGTTGCCCGGTCGAAAGCAACGCCGAAATGTTCCAGCTTCGCGATTGCGGCAGGCGCCGCCTCGACGACGCGCCTGACCACGACTTCGTCGCTAAGCCCGTCGCCGGCTGCCAGTGTGTCGGCCAGATGCAAGGCAGGGCTGTCGTCGCTGCCGATGCTGGCGGCGAGCCCGCCTTGGGCCAGCGCGCTCGACGCTTCGCAGCCGAGCTGTGCCGCTGACAACAGCACGACCGGCTCCGGTGCCATCTCCAGCGCTGTCATCAGCCCGGCCAGGCCGCCGCCGATGATGACGGGCCGACCGGAAAGCGCGCGGAAATCGAAGCTCATACGGCGAGCATCCGCTCGACCGCCAGGCGGGCGCGCACAGCAACTGTGGGGTCGATGGTCACGGCATGTTCGTTGCGCTCCAATGCCGAGCGGATGTTGCCGAGCGTGATCCGCTTCATGTGCGGGCAGAGATTGCAGGGCCGGATGAATTCGACATCGGGGTGCTCGACCGCGACGTTGTCGCTCATCGAGCATTCCGTCACCAGCACGACGCGTGCCGGTTTCTCCCTGCCGACATAGTCCGACATTGCAGCGGTCGAGCCGGCGAAATCGGCCTCGGCGACAACCTCCGGCGGGCATTCCGGGTGTGCCAGCACGGTGACGCCGGGATGGGCGGCACGCATCTCGCGGATGTCTTCGGGGGTGAAGCGCTCATGCACCTCGCAATGGCCCTTCCAGGCGATGATCTCGACATCGGTCTGCTTGGCGATGTTCTGCGCCAGGTACTCGTCGGGCAGCATCAGTACGCGCGGCACGCGGAGCGATTCGACGACCGCCTTGGCATTGCCCGAGGTGCAGCAGATGTCCGACTCGGCCTTCACCGCGGCCGAGGTGTTGACGTAGGTCACGACAGGCACGCCGGGGTAGCGCTGGCGCAGCAGGCGGATGTCTTGGGGCGTGATCGAATCGGCCAGCGAGCAGCCCGCGCGCATGTCGGGGATCAGCACCGTCTTGGACGGGTTCAGCAGCTTTGCCGTCTCGGCCATGAAATGAACGCCGGCGAGCACGATCACGTCGGCCTCGACCTCCATCGCCTTGCGGGCGAGCGCCAGGCTATCGCCGACGATGTCGGCGACGCAATGGAAGATTTCCGGCGTCTGGTAGTTATGCGCCAGGATGACGGCGTTGCGCTCGCGCTTCAGCTTCAGAATGGCGTCGATGTCGTCGGAAAACACCGGCCATTCGATGGCGGGAATGACGCGCTGGACGCGGTCATAGAGCGAGGCGGCGGAAAGGGTCATGCCAGACATCGTCATCCTTATTATGCTCTAGTTGAGTATAATAAGGACATATGCTTAGCATGAGCATAAGTCCTGTCAAGCGGTGATTTGCTTATTTGGTTCCGGCGGCCGGGCGATCGTCGAGCACGGAGTGACGGAAGCGGAACAGTTTCGCCGGGCGTCCGCCAGTGTCGGCGCTCATTTCGCCGGTCTCCTCGACGAGGTCCTGCTGTTCGATGAGACGGCGGAAATTCTGCTTGTGGACCGTCACGCCGGCCAGCGCTTCGACCGCGCGCTGCAGTTGCAGCAGCGTGAAGGATGGCTGCATCAGCTCGAACACCACGGGACGGTATTTGATCTTGGTCCTGAGGCGCCCGATCCCGGTTGCCAGGATACGCCTGTGGTCGCCGGTCATGGCCCGGCCGGGAACGGTCGCTGCAACCTTGGCGCCCCGTGCGCGAACCGCCTCTTCGACCAACCCTGCCTCGTAGAGCAATTCGTAGCGCTGCAGCACCATTTCTTCGTTCCAGTGGCGATCGTCGAACCCGAAGGCGCCTGCGGCGCGACGCAGGCGGTTCTGCCGCTCGTCCTGCTGCTCGGCCTCGTCGGCCCACTGGCGCAGGCGCGGCACGATGATGTCGCCGATGATTTCAGGTGCGCCTTCACGATGGTCTTCCCATGGAAAGAACTCGTACCAGTTGCGCCAGCTTCCTGGCGGGGTGCGGTGCGAGGGTTCTTCGCGCGTCAGGCCAAGATAGCTGATCGAGATAACCCGGCCGGCCGGTTCGTCGCTGCTGCGGTCACGGTCGGCAAAGGTATAGAGCTGTTCGATATAGCCGACCGGATGGCCGGTCTGCTGCTCCACCCAGTTGCGCAGGCCCGATTGCAGCGAGCGGTGGATAAGTTCGAACGGACCGGAGGGCAGGGCGGAGCCATCCTTGACGGTCAGCACCACCGGGTTGCCGTTGGGGGCTGCGACGAGCACCGCGATCAGGTCCGCACTGATCGCGTGACGCTCTGCTGCACTTTCCCTGGTCACCCCTGAAGTATCCCGCATTTCGCCCTGGTTGGATTCTGCTGGCCGTGATCGGATGGCCAGATGGATCAAAGGTCAACACCCAATCGCCTGCAGCAGGCAATGTCATGCTCAGCTATTGGCCTGCAGGAGCAAGAAAATCCACACTGCCTACGAGATTTGCGAATGACGCTGGGGCAGGGATGCTTTGCCGTCACAGCTTTGCGGAACCGTCGGAGGCATCGGCTCCCGGGGCCTTCGCGCTGAGCATACGCTTCGTGTCTCAGCGGAGGGATCCGTCCCCTTGGGGAGATGGTCAGTGAAGCGAAGGCCGGGACGACGAACGGCTGTCCGGCAGGCGGGTCGATTCGATGCGATTGCGGCCTTTTTCCTTGGCAATCCGGATCTGGTGGTCGGCAGCAACAAGCAGGTCGTCGGCAGTAGCCTCCGTCTCGAACAGCACCGCGCCGACGCTGACCGTCAGCGGCCAGTTCGACCCGCTGGGTTCGAAGCGCACTTCGGACACGGCATGACGAATGCGTTCCGCGACCTTTTCGGCGTTTTCCTTGCTGGCGCCGGGCAGGTATACGCCGAATTCGTCGCCGCCGATGCGGCCGACCAGATCGCCGCTCCGGACCGTGCTCCGGATGATGCCCGCAATGACACTGATCGCCTGGTTTCCCGCGCTGTAGCCGATGTGCTCGTTGATCCTCTTCAGATGGTCGATGTCGACCATCAGGAGCGCGCCCTTTCGCCGGCCGGTTCCCGTCGCGAAAACGTCGATTGCTGCCGAGAAAAGCGTTCCGTTGAGACAGGAGGTCAGGCTGTCATGCGCAAGCTCTTGCGCGTATTGCTGCTTCAGTGACGCATTCTCGTGCAGTTTCAGGCCGAGGAAGGCAAGCAGCGGCGCGATGAACAGGACCGGGAGAATGAAGGCGGTCAGGAGGCCCGGACGAACGGCGTCGGCGCCGCCGAAAACGAGGGCCTGCAGGGCCCACGAAATAGCTATGTATGCGAGAGTGCCGGCTACCGTCAGGAGTGTAACCTGAAACCACTTGCGGTTTGAAAATGCACTGAGCTTGCTGAACATCCGTCCCCGCGACTCAAGCTTCTGCTGCCCGATCATTTCGGCTTATCCGACCTGGCAACTGAGAGACAGGCGCATCGATCATGCATCACAGCTAAGAAGCGGTAAGGTTAACGATTGCTGAATTCTCAACCTCTGGCATCGCCGTAGCAAGCCCCATGATCGAGGCAGCAGGGTGGTTCCCGGGAACCCGTCCCACGCGCAGCATCCACCGCCCGCTGCATGCGCAACGTCTAGGCCAGGGTCAGCCTGTCGTGTGGCTTTTCGAGATATTTGCGGAGTTGAGCAGCCGGTTTCGGCGCACTGAAGAAGTGTCCTTGAACCGCATCACATCCGGTGGCCCGAACGATCAGGAGCTGTTCTTCGGTTTCGACGCCCTCGGCGATCGTGGTTATTTCCAGTGCATGGGCCAGGTTCACGATCGCACTGACGATGGCCATGTGATCCCTGTTGCCGGCGATCTCCGCGATGAACGAGCGGTCGATCTTGACCTTGTCGACCGGAAAGTTCCTGAGGTAGCTGAGCGACGAATAGCCCGTCCCGAAATCATCGAGCGAGATCAGGACTCCCAGCGAATGGAGCCGGTTCAGGGCATGCAAGGTTTCCTTGCTGTCGTCGAGCAGGAGGGATTCCGTGATCTCGAGTTCGAGGCGCTCGGCTGGCAGGCCTGTCATCGCCAGCACGGCGGAAACGGTTTCGACGATATTACCTCTCCGGAACTGGCTCGGCGACAGATTGACGGCGACATTGACATTGCCCGGCAGGCTCATGGCTTCTCGGCAGGCACCTTCCAGCACCCAAGCGCCTAGCTGCACGATCAGGCCCGTGCTTTCGGCGATGGGGATGAACTCGTCCGGTGAAACGTGGCCACGTTGGCAGCCGGGCCATCGCAGCAGAGCTTCCACCGTCGTGACTGCCTTGCTTTGAAGATTGATGATCGGCTGGAAGGCGAGTTGGAACTCCTTGTCGAAATCGGCAGCTCTCAGGTCGAGTTCAAGCATGCGGCGACGCTGCAGCCGGTCATCCATCTCCGGCTTGTAGAATTGATAGGTCCCGCGCCCGTCGCTTTTGGCCCGATAGAGCGCAAGATCCGCATTCTTCACCAAGTCGTCAGGGCCGGTCTTGGTTTCCGATTCAAGCGCAATGCCGATGCTGGCGCCGACGACCACCAGATGCCCATCAAGCTGATACGGCTGTTCGAGGGCTTCGATGAGGCGCCGCGCCACCCGGCCCGCCTCGTCGCGTCCGACTGCCGGCTGGACGATGAGGAATTCATCACCGCCAAGTCGGGCCACCACGTCGTCATCGCGCACGAGGCTTGAAATGCGGGACGCGACCTCGCGCAGCAATGCGTCGCCGATAGGGTGGCCGAGCGTATCGTTGACGTTCTTGAAATTGTCCAGGTCGAGGCAAAGGACCGCAGTGTCCTTCTGGTGGCCATGACCTTGCATGAGAATTTGTTCCAGGCGCTCGCGCAGCAGCAGGCGGTTGGGAAGCCCGGTCAGCGGGTCATGCCGCGCCATATGGGCGATGCGTTCTTCCGCCTGGTGACGTTCGGTGATGTCCTCGTAGGTCGCGACCCAGCCCCCTCGCTCCATCGGCTGGTGGCTCACGGAGATGATGCGGCCATCGGTCAGCTTCTGCAGCAGGATGCCGGGCTTGCGGTGGTCGATCAGCTGTTGCTGTTTCCAATAGGCGAGCTCGGCGCTCTGCTGCGTCGAAGTCCCTGCCTTGATCGAGCTCAACTTGACCTGTTCCGGCGTTGTCCCGGGCGGCAGGCTTTCCGGCGGGACCCCGTACATGGTGGCGAACTTGCCATTGCTCACGATCAGCCGTTCGTCGGCATCGAACATGCAAAGCCCATGCGACATGTTGCTCAAGGCCGCGTCGAACAGGCCGTTCTGGGTTGCCAGGGCATGATTGGCTTCAAGCACGGCAGCGTTCGCACCCTCCAGATCCTTTGAGGTGCGCCGCAGGTCTGCGTTCACGGTGTTCAGCGCATCGTAGGTATGCGTCAGCAGGCGATTGTGCCATCCGAGCAAGCCGATAAAGGCCAGGCTGCAAAGGAAGAAACCAACCGCAACGGCGGAGAAATTGCTGTGCAGTCGCAGCAGCTCGTTGTCGACCTTCGCCATCTGGATGGCGCTGTACTGATTGGCTTCCGAGGCGAGGCCGATGAGGTCCGTTTCCAGCGGTGCCATCGATAGCACCGCCGATCGGGCGACTTCAGGTTCGCCGATGCGGCTCATCACGCCGTCCAGTTCCGCGATGAGCTCGGACAGCCGGCGGACCGTCTCCTCCCGCTCTGCCGCTTCGCTCACGAAGGTCTGGAACTGGCCGCTTGTGAACAGGCTGAGTCGGCCCTTCAGGATGTCGAATCGAAGTTGCACCTCGGCTTTGAGAGGTTCGCTCCCGGAGGCCGCAAGCGCGGTGACGCGCTGCGACAGCCGCAGATATTCGTTCATCCCCTGGCTGGCGCTCCACGCCACGTCATATCTGGAGATCTTGCCGATCGATGCCTGGCGCTCATAGATCACGAACGACAGATACGCTGCGGCAACGGCGAAAGCGGCGATGGTTCCGATCAGGAGTGTCTTGAGCAGGTGGAATGCGAACGCGCGGCGGGAACCAGGCGCAAACAAGGAACCCATGACATGGGTTCCCTACCGCACGATCAGACGGGCAAGCTGCCATACCGAGCGCGAATAGAACTGTTGGCTCTGTAGCGCGGGATCGCTGTCGTAGGGATAGACGATGAAGAGCGGGCCTTTGTCGCTGACTGGCATGTACTGACCGTCACGCTTGAGAGCCAGCAGCACGCCATGTTCCGCGAAATCCTTGAGCGGGAGCGTCGTGCTGTAGTCGTTGAGTGCTACCGCGACGACCTCGTCGCCGTCGGCGCCAACGAGCTTCATGATCTTATCTAGCGGGACGCCTTCGAATTTTACCTTGCCGGTAAACCATGGTGTCATCGTCTCGAATGATGTGACGCCAAGCTCCTCGAGCATGTCGCGATCGAACTGCGCCTTACCGTCGGCATTGGTGACACCAATTTTGCCTTCGATTGTCAGGATCGGAGTACCCTTGGGAGTCCCGAGTTTTCCCTCTTCGGCATTGGCGGCAGAGAGCGCAATCAGCACTATCGACGACGCCACCGCCAGGGCGCGAAAGATTGAAGACGGAACGTGGTACATTGGCGTGCTCTCCTGGTGCTGTCGCGCTGTTTCAGATGGTGCCTGAGCTCGCTGAACAACGTATTAATAGAATGCGAATTTCCTAATGTGCCACGGCCCGGAAGTCGACGCATGCGCTTTATCCGGTTTGACCCGTTGGACGTCCGATGGCAGATTGCGCACGAGCTTTAAATAGAATTCAGATGGATACGACTGCAAATGGTTGAGACGTTCAAGGAGTTTACTTTCGAGGCAGCGCATCAATTGCCGCCATTTTCCGGGCTCCACGGTCATTCGTTTCGGGTCAGCGTCCATTTGGTTGGCGCTCCCGATCCCGTTTTCGGCTGGCCGGCCAACCTCTACGAGGTAGAGAAGCGAATCGAAATCGTTCGCAAAACTCTCGATCACACGTATCTCAACGACATCGAGGGCCTTTCCGTTCCGTCGATCGAGAACATAGCGCGCTGGATCTGGGAGCAGATGGAGGATCACTTCCCGCAGCTCGATCGTGTTGCCGTCGCGCGCGGCGCGGACGGCCAGGCCGAAGGCACCGTCTATCGCGGCAGGCTGGTGAACTAGGATCGGCCCGCATATCGCGAAAATGCCGTCGGGCGACGGCAGCGCTGGCTAGGGCGCAACCAGCAGGCCGATTCTTGTCGGCCTGCTGTCGCATCTCCCGCGGACGTATGGCGGTGGGCGCCAGATGCAGCGCTGCTGCAGCAGCGGCTGCAAATTGAATTCATGCTTCCTTGACGTGACCGCATAGAACGCGAGCCGATCCGCCCCCGATCGTGCCATGTGCGGTTTTTGCCGATGATCCGGCCGTCCATCCAGGTCCATTGGACCTTGGCGAACTTCGCAATTCGGACCGAACGAGCCGAAGCGCCTGATAATTTCAAAGGAGGAGTGGTGGGCGATGACGGGCTCGAACCGCCGACATCTTCGGTGTAAACGAAGCGCTCTACCAACTGAGCTAATCGCCCCAACCGCGCGGAGCAATAAGCGGTTCATTGTTGATCTGCAAGTTGAAATGCATGCCGCAACGGCAGGCAAGTGTGCGCCGAAGCCGGGTTTCCGGTGCCTTGAAAAATAGACGGCGAAGATTGTCGATTATCTCTTCGATGTCGCTTGACACCTAACAACGAACGCCGTAATTCACCGCCAACGACGCGGCGCCCAGCGCAACGTCCAGAGCGCGGGTGTAGCTCAGTCGGTTAGAGTGCCGGCCTGTCACGCCGGAGGTCGCGGGTTCGAGCCCCGTCACTCGCGCCAGTTTTTCAAGAGCTTAGCTCTTGTAGACTGCTCCAGTTTCAAGTCTTTCTCCCAGCCACGTTTCAATTTTTGTATTCGTTGTGTTCCTGGTCGACCTTTTTGCGGTTGTGCTGGGTTGATGTTGCGCGCAAGCCTATCTGCTGCTGCCTTTTCGCGCTTCAACTGCGAATCACTGCTGCCAAAAACCATCGATCTGGTCGGGACAGGGCGCTGCCCCTCCGGGCCGCGCCCGATGCAGCTTTGCTGTCCCTATGGTTGGCCTGCTTCGAGAATCGCTTCCGATTCGCGCGCTCGCGTCAGAGATACTGGCCGAGCTTCTTGCCCGCCTTGATGAAGCGCAGCGGATCGATGGCATCGCCGCCGCGGCGTACCTCGTAGTGCAGGTGCGGCCCGGTCGAGCGGCCGCTGCTGCCGACCTCTCCGACCTCGTCGCCCGCCACGACCGTCTGGTCGGGCGCCACCAGTACCTTGCTCAGATGTGCGTAGCGCGTGACGAAGCCGCCGCCATGGTCGATCTCGACCATCCGGCCATAGCCGCCATTCCAGCCGGCCTTGGTAACGACGCCGGCGGCCGTTGCACGCGCCGGAAAGCCGAAGGGTGCGCGGAAGTCCATGCCCGAATGCAGCGCCGGCATGCCGATCAGTGGATCCTTGCGGACGCCGAATCTGCTTGAGATGGAATGGCCGGGGGCAGGGTTGGCGAGTGGCAGCTTGCGCGCCTGCGTCTTGATTCGGTCGAGCGTATCGAGCGCTTCGTCGAGTTCCTTGACCTTGCTGTCGAATGCCATCGGATTGTCGAGCGCGACGAGCGGGCCGCCGACGCCCGACTGTCCAAGACCGGCATCGACCGGCAGCCCGGCTCCCTCCAGCGCTTCGGAAATGACGTCGGCCGTCTGATAGGCATTTTCTGCCAGCGTACCGATGCGCGCGACTTGCTCGTCCTCGATGCTGCGTAGCGACTTGTTGATGGCGACAAACAGCTTGTCTGCGCGGTCGGCGCGGCTTTCGCTGTCGGGTGTGATCGATCTGGTCGACCAGAAGGAGAAGGGACGCATCGCGTCGCTGCTGGCGGCAAGGGTCACCGCGCCGGCTGCTTCGATCGTCTTGCCGTTCAGGCTGGCGCGTTCGTCCGGTGTCTTGGCCGGCGCTGCTGGCTCCGCCACTGCCGTGGCCCGTTCCAGGACTGGCCCCAGGCGCCCGTTTCGTTCGCTGAGCTGCGACTGCCGCGCCAACAACTCGCTGACCTTCGTCTCCATCAGTTGCTGGTCGAGCAACTGCCGGCTGGTGATGCGGTCGACCTGGGCGCGGAGCGCCGAGATCCTGTCTTCATAGGCGTGCTGCATGCGCGCCTGGCGGGCCGTGGCGGCGCCGATGAGGTCGTCGCGCAGCACAAGATAGGAGGTCGCAAGGAGGTAGCCGATCGCGACAGCGGCCAAAGCCGAGCCTGCGGCGGCAGCGACCCATGGGCGCACGGTAAAATGCCGGATCTCGTTGCCGCGCGCGATGATGACCGTGTGGGGTTCTTTGCGCCTGCCGAAAACGGCCGCCTGATTTTCTGGTTTCACCGGACCGAACTCTCATAACGAGACAGCGACCATCCGATTACACATTATTAGGGTTAACAAAGCTTTGCGCGCCTGATGCCGGGCCGGCCGGGTTTTCGGCTCAAGAAAACGAAAGCCCGCCTGCATGAGCAGGGCGGGCTTATTGTCAGATTTGAAAATACAGTAGGTTGGTTCATATGCCGTGATGCTGGCCTTCTAAAGGCTTGCAAAACATTGGCGCCTGAGAATCATTTACTTCAGCGCAGGAAGAGCCAAAGCAGGATGATGATTGGGATCGGAATACCGATCATCCAAAGAATGATGCTGCGGAACATCTTGTTTCTCCCGTCGATTACGTCCTGTCTGCAACGCAGGGAGAAGGGATCGGTTCCGCAGCCGGCGATTTTCGCTACAGCGCCTTCACAGCCTCGAGAACCTCTGCGGCATGGCCCGGTACCTTCACCTTGCGCCAGATGCGCGCGATCTTGCCGTCGGCGCCGATCAGGAAGGTCGAACGCTCGACACCCATATATTTGCGGCCATACATGCTCTTTTCGGTCCACACGCCATAGGCCTCGAGCGCCTTTCGCTCCTCGTCGGCGACAAGGTCGATGCCAATTTCATACTTGGCCTTGAATTTGTCGTGTTTCTTGGCGCTGTCGGGCGACATGCCGATGACCACCGCTCCAGCCTTTTCGAACTGCGGCTTGAGCTGGCTGAAATCGATCGCCTGTGCCGTGCAGCCGCTCGTATCGTCCTTGGGATAGAAATAGAGGACAACCGGTTTGCCGGCGAAGTCGGAAAGCGTCAGAATACCGCCACCGTCGCGCGGCAGAGCAAATTGCGGGGCGGTTTGGCCGGTCTCGAGATCAGACATATCGATACCCTTGTTTGAAGTTACGAGTGAGCTCGCAAGGATGTCAGGTTAATAATGCCGGACTTGGATTCGTCCACGACCGAAACGACTACGGGACATCGCGTGGTTCAGGAAGTGCCCCGGCACGAGAAAATCCGGTTCAGGCGCGACGAGATCACCGATCTCGGCGCAATGCCTTCGGCTGCCGGCCAGGAGCTGGTCCGCGAGCGCCCTTCGTTGCGGCGCCGCGCCGGCCATTGCGTGCTTGCCGCCGTGGCGGTGCTTGGTTCGCTGGTCCTGCTCGTCATCATTGCGATTGAAGCCCTCAGCTATTCCGGCGTCGGCCAGGACCGGATGCGCGCCGAGGCGGAGCGGGCGATCGAAGGCCTGGCCGGTGTCGATGTCGACGTTTCGATGGGCCAGGTACGGCTGGCGCTCGACGGGCTCAGGCTGATTGCCGTCGAGGTTCCCCATGTTCGGCTGAAGCGAGCCGACGGCAAGGCCATGGCTGAAGCCGGTATGATGCGATTTGGCATCCGGCTCTTGCCGTTGCTGTCGGGCGACGTGCGCCTCGGTGCCGCCAAGATTTCCGAGGCCCGTATCGTCGTCGACGCCATGCCTGAGGGCGGCGGTACCGACTGGAGCGCCGTGCTGCGCAATCCGGACGGGCTGATCGATCCGCAGAAACTGTTGAACGAGACGTTCCGGGGCGTTCACCGCGGCTTCGAGGCGGTTCAATACGACGCGATGCGCGAGATCGCGCTGGCCAATGTCGATTTCGTGCTGCCGTCGGGTGGCGAGGTCAATGTCGTTCGCGTCGTCGATGCCTCGCTGGCCAAGACGCGAACCGGCGAGCTGAGAATCGATGCCAATTTCGACGTCGACGGTCGCGGTGTCGCGCTTTCGGCCTCGGCCGCCCGCGCCGCCGGTACCGATCGCATCGCTGTGCTGGATGCCACCGTATCGATGAGCGATCCCTATGCCGGAAAGACCGACATACCTGCCGCCAAGGCCAGCCGGATCGGTTCTGCCGACCTTGTCATCACCGGCCGCGAGGGCACAAACGGCGAAGGTTCCGAACTGATCGCCAAAGGCTCGATCGGTCAGTCTACGCTCGATCTCGAACAGCGCGGCCAGCTTGTCGGCGACATTGCCATCGACCTGCGCCTGGCCGACGGTCTGGAGAAGCTCGATATCCGCCGATTGCTCGTTACCACCGGCCGTTCGACGTTCGATTTCAGCGGCGGCTTGGGCCCGCGGCCGGCCACGGGCGTCGCCGGCGACAACCCTGCCTATCGCTTTGAGCTGATGAGCCGCGAATCGCGCCTGGCGCCTGGGGAATCCCCGGAACCGGCTTTGACTTTTCTAGCCCGCGTTGCCGGCACCTATGACATCGTGACCAGGACGCTGGCTGCCGAGCAGATCGGCGTCAAGTCCGGCCCTGGCGGTGAAGCGCTCGGCAAGGCTTCGGTCCAGTTCGCCGAGGGCAAGGCGCCGGGGATCTTCCTGGCATTCAATGTCCACGACATGTCGGTTGCGCATGTGAAGCAGCTTTGGCCGTGGTTCTCGGCACGTAACGCCCGGCTTTGGGTGCTCCAGAACCTGTTCGGCGGGCGTGTGGTCGACGGCAACGTGCAGTTCGACGTCAAGCCCGACCGCCTCGGCAACGGCGTACCTCTCACTGCGCAGGAAGTATTCGGCCGCTTCGAGATCGACGGTGCGCGTTTCGATACCGCTGGCCTCATTCCGCCCATCCGCGACGCCAGGGGCATCGTCGAGTTTCATGGCAACGACGTTGATGTCGCGCTGTCGTCCGGCACGGTGTTCATGCCCAGCGGCCGCACCGTGGCGGCGAGCAACGGCAAGCTGAAGGTCGCCAAGGCCAACGTCATGCCGGTGATCGGCGCGCTCGACATCGATGTCACCGGCAGCGCGGACGCCGTTGCCGAACTTGCCTCCTACGAGCCGATCAACGCCATGCGTCATGTCGGCATCCTGCCGGAGGAATTGACGGGCGACGTCATCGGCAACGTCAAGGCCGACATACCGCTGACCCGCGGCATCGATACGGACACCCTCGATTGGACCGTGGCGTTGAATTATGACGGCCTGTCTGTCGCCAAGCCGCTCGACGGGCAGAAACTGTCGGACGCGAAAGGCACGATCACTGTCACGCCCGACAAGGCGGTCATCGCCGCCAACGGCAAGCTCAATGGCGTTCCTGCCGAACTGAACCTCGTCGAGCCCCTGCGCGACAAGGATATCGCCAAGGAGCGCAACGTCCAGTTCGTGCTCGACGACAAGGCACGCAATGCCCTCGTTCCCGGCCTGTCGGACATGCTTTCGGGCACCATCAAGGTAGACGTCGAACAACTGGAACAGGGCAGGCGTAACATCGATGCCGACCTCACCGGGGCGCGGCTCGATCTCCCCTGGGTCGGCTGGAGCAAGGGGCCGGGCATTCCAGCCAAGGTCTCGTTCACGATGGATGTCGACGGCGAGCGCTCGACGCTGTCCGACTTCCGTTTGACCGGAAAGACCTTCAGCATCGGCGGCGATGTCTCGCTCGCCAATGGCAACCTGACCTCCGCGCGCTTCGGCAAGGTGCAGCTTAACCGTGGCGACGATGTCGACGTCAGCATCAAGCGCTCCGGCAAGGGGTTTGCGGTTCAGGTGAACGGCAATTCGCTCGACGCCCGGGCGCTGATCAAGCAGTTCATGTCCGACGTCGACACTGCTACCAAATCGGCGGGGACGGGTGCCGTGTCGGTCACCGCGAACGTCGGGACGCTAGTCGGTTTCAGCGGCGAGAAGCTTTCCAACGTGACGCTCGAATATTCCGGTTCAGGGTCGAAGGTCGGTGGGCTCAAGGTCAATGCGACGGCGAACTCGGGCGGACTGATAACCATCAGCAACGTCCTGCAGGGCCAAGGCAGGCGGCTCGATGTGCGCTCGGCCGATGCCGGTGCCATCCTGCGCTTCCTCGATGTCTATCCGCGCATGCAAGGCGGCAGCCTGGCACTGGCGCTTGAATCGGCCGGCGATGGCCCGCTCAAGGGCCAGGTCGACGTGCGAGAGTTCTGGGTAGTTGACGAACCGCGTCTCGCCTCCATCGTTTCCAGCAAGCCTGTCGGCGACAATCGCAGCCTCAACCAGGCGGTGCGCAAGGACATCGATACCTCGCGCGTCAAGTTCGAGCGCGGCTTCGCCCAGATCGACAAGCGGGAGAAATATCTGGCGCTGGAGAATGGCGTGCTGCGCGGGCCGCTGATCGGCACCACCTTCCAGGGCGTGCTCTATGACCAGCAGGGGCAAATGAACATGACCGGCACCTTCATGCCGGCCTACGGCCTCAATCGCCTGTTCGGCGAGCTGCCGCTGGTCGGCGTCATCCTGGGCAATGGCCGCGACCGCGGCTTGATCGGCGTGACCTACAAATTGTCGGGCGACGCCAATGCGCCCAAGCTGCACGTCAATCCATTGTCGGTGATCGCGCCCGGCATCTTCCGCGCCATTTTCGAGTACTGAGCCGCGGGCATTTCAATCCCACAAACGAAAATGGCCGGCAATGCCGGCCATTTTGTATCCTAGCGGGGCGGCCCGATCAGGTCGGGCGCACCAGGATATGCTTCTTCTTGCCGAGCGACAGCTTGACCACGCCTTCCGGCGTCAGGTCTGCCGTGGTAACGGCGCGGCGTTCGTCATTGACCGCCTGGTCGTTGATCCTGACGGCACCGCCCTGGACGTGTCGGCGTGCTTCGCCGTTCGAGGTGGCAAGCCCGGCGCGCACGACGAGCGCAAGCAGGCCGATGCCGGCCTTCAGTTCGTCACCGGCAACGTCCACCGACGGCAGCGTCTCGGCCAGTGCGCCTTCCTCGAAGGTTTTCCGCGCCGTTTCAGCCGATTGCTCGGCGGCGGCGCGGCCATGCAGCATCGCCGTCACTTCGGTCGCCAGCACCTTCTTGGCGTCGTTGATCTCGGAACCGCCGAGGGCAGCGAGCCGTGCGATCTCGTCGAGCGGCATCGCCGTGTAGAGCTTCAGGAAGCGCTCGACATCGGCGTCCTCGGTGTTGCGCCAGTACTGCCAGAAATCATACGGGCTCAGCATGTCGGCGTTGAGCCACACCGCACCGTTCATCGACTTGCCCATCTTGGCGCCGGAAGAAGTCGTCAGCAACGGTGAGGTCAGCGCGTAGAGCTGCGGCGTGCCCAGGCGGTGGCCGAGGTCGATGCCGTTGACGATGTTGCCCCACTGGTCGGAGCCGCCCATCTGCAGGCGCAGGCCGTAGCGCTTGTTGAGCTCGACGAAGTCGTAGGCCTGCAGGATCATGTAGTTGAATTCGAGGAACGACAGCGACTGCTCGCGGTCGAGGCGCTGTTTGACGGAATCGAAGCTCAGCATCCGGTTGACCGAGAAATGCTGGCCGACGTCGCGCAGGAATTCGAGATAGTTGAGCGGTAACAGCCACTCGGCGTTGTTGACCATCATCGCATCGCGCGGGCCGTCGCCGAAGGTCAGGTAGTTGGAAAACACCTGCTTGATGCCGTCGATGTTCGACTGGATCATTTCTGGCGTCATCAGCTTGCGTGCCTCGTCCTTGAAGGACGGGTCGCCGACCATGCCGGTGCCGCCACCCATCAACGGGACGGGGCGATGGCCGGTCTTCTGCATCCAGTACAGCATCATGATCTGGATCAGGCCGCCGGCATGCAGGCTCGATGCGGTCGGATCGAAGCCGATATAGGCAGACACGGTTTCCTTGCAAAAGAGGTCGTCGAGGCCGGCGTCATCGGAGGTCTGGTGGATGAAGCCGCGCTCGGAAAGGGTGCGCAGGAAATCGGATTTGAAGCCGGACATGGTTCTTTCTCTTGGCGGACGATTGGATCGGACGATCCGGCATTGGATCGGCGAAGCTGGGGCTTTAGCATCTGAAGCCTTGGAATCACAAGGACGGCGGACTTCATGGCGCTTCTGACAGCCATCGGACTAATGAGCGGCACCTCGATGGATGGCATCGACCTCGCCATCCTGCGCAGCGACGGCGCCAATGTCATCGAATTCGGCCCGTCGATGGCGGTGGCCTATGATGCCGCGTTTCGCCGTCGCATCGAGGCCTCGCTCGAAACAGCAAAGGCGATCGTCCGCCGCGAGGACCGCCCCGACGATCTTGCCGAGTTGGAGCGCGAGATCACGCTGCGCCACGCACGAGCGGTCTCAGACTTCCTGCTTTCCCTGCCGGCCGAGTGGCAAAAGCCCGATGTGATCGGCTTCCACGGCCAGACGGTGCTGCACCGGCCACATCTCGGCGTGACCGTCCAGCTTGGCGATGGCGCATTGCTTGCCCGCGAGACCGGCATCCCCGTCGTCTATGACATGCGCGCCAACGACATGACCCATGGCGGGCAGGGGGCGCCGCTGGTGCCTGCCTACCACGCCGCACTCGCCCGCTCGCTGTCCGAACCCTATGGCGCGATGAAACCCGCTGTGTTCGTCAATGTCGGCGGCATCTCCAACATCACTTACGTGCCGGAAACAGGCGCCCCGGTCGCCTTCGACACCGGCCCCGGCAACACGCTGATCGACCAGTGGGTCAGCCGTGAGGGCGGCGTTCCCTACGATGCCGGCGGCACCATCGCCAGTGAGGGCGGCGTGGTGACCGAGGTGGCCACGCGCTATCTCGACAGCCCGTTCTTTGGGAAATCCGGGCCCAAATCCCTCGACCGCAACGATTTCACGCTTGCCCTGGCCGAAGGCCTCGAACTGTCCGACGGCGCCCGCACGCTGGCCCATGTCTCGGCCGAGGCGATCCTGAAATCCGTCGCGCATATGCCCGCGCCGCCAAAACTTTGGATCGTCTGCGGCGGCGGCCGCAAGAACCCGCACATCGTCGGCGATCTCAGGGCAGGCGCGGAAAAGGCGGGGGCGGAAGTCATCGTCGCCGAGGACGCCGGTCTCAATGGCGACGCCACCGAGGCCGAGGCCTGGGCCTATCTTGCGGTCAGGTCGGCGCTCGGCCAGCCGCTGACCTTCCCGACGACGACCGGATGTCGCGAGCCTGTGACCGGCGGCCAGCGCGCCGAGCCCTGATCGGGAGACTTCATCAAAGTTTCATCGGGGCGTCACCCGCCCGACATGGCACGGACCTAGCTGGAGGGCGTTCCTTCAACCAATCGGGGTCCACCATGCGACGCTCTCTCTATCTGGCTGCGGCCGTTCTCGCGCTCTCCACCGCTTCCGCCTTCGCGGATGAGACGGAATTCAAGGCGACGCTCGCCGGTCACGCGATCCTGCCAGCCAACACCATCATCGCAGCGCCCGAAAATGCACCCGAGCACCTGCGCACCTCGGGCAAGTTTACGACCCCTGACCGCAAGCGCGCCGAAAGCCTGGGCACCGTCCCCGGCAAGGATGGCGTCCGCCTGACCGGGCTATCGCTGCCCTTCGACGGCCAGCCCGTCCAGGGCTTCTCGGGCATCAAGGCGGTCGGCGACGGCACGTTCTGGTCGCTGTCGGACAATGGCTTCGGCAACAAGCTGAATTCGACCGACGCGGCGCTTATGCTGCACCACATCTCGTTCGACTGGGACAAGGGCACGATGAACCGCATCAAGACGCTGTTCCTCACCGATCCCGACCGCAAGGCGCCGTTCCCGATCGTGCTCGAAGGCTCCGACACGCGCTTCCTCACCGGCGGCGACTTCGACGTCGAGTCGATCCAGCCGGTTGCCGACGGCTTCTGGGTCGGCGAGGAGTTCGGCCCCTACCTGCTCAAGTTCGATCTCGACGGCAAGCTGACCGACGTCGTCGGCACCGTGGTCGATGGCAAGCCGGTCAAGTCGCCCGATCATCCGACGCTGACCGTCCAGGCCAACCCGACGCTGCCGATGCCGGCCTTCAATCTCAAGCGCTCGGGCGGCTATGAGGGCCTTGCGCAGTCGAAGGACGGCTCCAAGCTCTACGGCCTGCTCGAAGGCGCGCTGTTCAAGGACGACGGCACCATGGAGCAGGTGGAAGGCAACCGCGCGCTTCGCGTCATCGAATTCGACGTTGCCAAGAAGGAATGGACCGGCCGCAGCTGGCTCTACCCGCTCTCCGCCGGCGGCGATGCCATTGGTGACTTCAACATGATCGACGCCACCACCGCTCTTGTCATCGAGCGCGACCAGGGTGCCGGCACAGCCGCCAAGGCTTGCACTGACGCCAAGAACCCGCAACCGGACTGCTTCGCCAATCCGGCCCTGTTCAAGCGCATCTACAAGATCGAGATGTCCGACGCCAATGTCGGCGGCGCGGTGCGCAAGATCGGCTACATCGACCTGATGAACATCGCCGACCCCGACGACAAGAAGCGTCAGGGTGGCGGCGAGGGCTTCTACGACATGCCCTTCAACACCATCGAGAACGTCGATCTGGTCGATGACACCCACATCGTCGTCGGCGACGACAACAACCTGCCGTTCTCGGCCGGCCGCGCCCTCGACAAGGCGGACGACAACGAGTTCGTGCTGCTCGAGGTCGGCGAGTTCCTGAAGGCCAAGTGAGGCGCCTATAGAAATGAAGGGCGGCCGCCGGCCGCCCGCGATCGAGGCAAGGAGAAAGGTTTCGGCTTGGCCGGAGCCTTTCTTCAATGCGGTGAAAACATTTATGCGGGCAGCGACAAAACGCGCCTTTGACCTTCCAGGGCGTGCTGGTCGTATAGCGCCAATCTGGCTTGCGAAGGCGAGCAGATCACCAACGCGCTGGAAGTGACTGAAGCATGCCCATGACTGACGATAACAAGCCGCTGGCCGCCTATGCCGCTGCGTTCGGTTTCATACTGCTGATGGTGCTTACTGCTGTCTTTTTCGGCGATTCCGAAATCGTGCTGCCGGAAATCGCCGCAATGGCGGTGGCGCTCTGGGCCTGGCGCGAGAAGGGGTGGCTGAGACAGCCCGAAAAGATCTTAATCGTGCCGTCCGTCACTGCAACCATCGGATTTGCAGTCAACCTGCTGGATCAGTCCTTCGTCGTGAAGATCCTGCTGGTGTTGTGCCTGATGCTGGTTGCCATGCGGGCCATCCGCACCAATCTGGCGCCGGCACTTGCGACCGGGTTCCTGCCTGTCGTGACCAACGCCACGCACTACTCCTTCCTGATCGCCATCTTCGTCACCACCTTCGCATTGATGCTGGGCGTCATGCTGTTCAAGCTCAATCGCGGTGTGCCCCGCGAAGCGCCGGTGAAATACCAATACATGCTGGTCTATCTGGCGATGCATCTGGTGTGGATCGCCATCACCGTTCTGGCCGGCTATCCGCACATGGCCATCATTCCGCCGATCACCGTTGTGGTCTACGAGTCCCTGCAGATGCCGATGTATATGCGCAAGATGGCGCTCAAGCAGGTGGCTGTGCTCACACTGTCTGCATTGATCGGCACGGTGCTGTTTCTGGCGCTTGAGAACTGGTTTGTGGTCGCCACCATCGATCTGGCGTTGATCTACGGCTTGCTGCATCTCTTCAAGGCGCGCATCCCTGCAACCTACGCCTTCCCGTTCCTGCCATTTGTCTTTCCGGCGGAATTCGTCCCACAACTGCCCGTCGGCGCGGCAATCGTATCCGTGTTCTTCTTCTCATTGGTGTTGGCGTACAAGACTTATGAAAAGAAGCGGATGGCACAGGTTCCGGCCATGGCCTGACTGGCGCCTTCTGGCGCCTCTGACGAACGGAGGCTGGGCTTAGCTGTCCGTCAGCCCGCCATATTGCCTGACCAGTTGTGCCATCTCGTCGACGGCGCCCTGGTCGGCCTCGATCCCTTCCGCAACGCCGACGCGGTCGCCGAGCGGCCTGTTCTGGCTGACCTTCCATTTGCCGTCGATGCTGGCAATGTCGATCTCAAGCCCGACAATGCCCCTGATCTGGGCGTCGATGTAGGCCTGGGGTGCATCGGTCACCTGCCAAGGTTCCGACCGGCCGGCTTCGTGCGTGGCCGTGAGCCTGGCGATCTGGCCGGCGAGCCAGTCCTTGTCCTCGATCACACGCACCGTGCCGCGCACCTGGACCATTGCGTAGTTCCAGGTCGGCACCACCTTGCCGGTTTCGCGCTTGGTCTCGTACCAGGATGGCGTGATGTAGCTTTCGACGCCCTGGAACACCACCAGCACAGGCACGTCGGGCATTTCGGCCAACAGCCGCCATTGCGGGTTGGCGCGCGCCAGGTGCACCTGCAGCCTGCCGTTCGGCCCGACATCGGCGTCGAGCAGGAACGGCAGCGGATTGGCCACCGGGCCTTCTGCTCCATTGCAGATCAGAAGGCCGAGCGGATGGCTGCGGATCAGCGCATGCAGAACGTCCAGCCGTGTCTCGCGAAACAGCGGAGGTTGATACATGCGCGAAACTCCTCCTAGCGCAGGCGCTTCGGACGCGGGTCCGAAAGCTCGCCGGCGAGACGCCGGTCGAGATACTCGGCGCATTCGTCGATCACCATCTCCGGATCGTTGCCGAAGAAGTGGTTGGCACCCGTCAGCGTCTTCTGCGTGATGGTGATGCCCTTTTGCGTGTGCAGCTTGTCGACCAGACCCTGCACGTCTTTGGGCGGGGCCACCTTGTCGGCGTCGCCATGGATGATCAGGCCCGACGACGGGCAGGGCGCCAGGAACGAGAAGTCGTAGGTGTTCGGCTGCGGCGCGACCGAGATGAAACCTTCGATCTCCGGCCGGCGCATCAGAAGCTGCATGCCGATCCACGCGCCGAAGGAATAGCCCGCGACCCAGCAGCTCTTGGAATCGGGATGCAGCGACTGCACCCAGTCGAGTGCTGCGGCCGCATCCGAAAGCTCGCCCGTGCCATGGTCGAATTCGCCCTGGCTGCGGCCGATGCCGCGGAAATTGAAGCGCAGCGTGGTAAAGTCGCGCTTCTGGAACATGTAGAAGAGGTCGTACACGATCTTGTTGTTCATCGTGCCGCCGAACTGGGGGTGCGGATGCAGGATGATGGCGATCGGCGCGTTCTTTTCCTTGGACGGCTGGTAACGACCTTCCAGGCGACCCGCCGGACCGGTGAAAATGACCTCTGGCATAGAATACTCCACTTGACGCAAAGCCGATGAAACAATCCTGTTGCCAGCCTTGACGCGAGGGACGCGTCTTCTTAGAAGCTAGTTTAGAACTGTTCAAAACTGGGTGGCGAGACCACCTGTTTGGCAAAGCGGGTAGATAGGACGGCTCGCCTTGGAATTTCAAGGAAATTGCGCGTCCCCACACCCAAACGTGATTTGACAGGGCAGATTGAACGGAAATGGCCGGACCGCGCGCCTATCTCGACCACAACGCCAGTGCGCCGCTGCTGCCCGCAGCGCGTGCGGCCGTGGTTGCCGCGCTGGATGTCGCTGCCAATCCGTCGTCCGTGCATAGCGAGGGCAGGGCTGCCCGCAAGATCGTCGAGGATGCCAGGCGCGATGTCGCCGCCCTCGTCGGTGCAAAGGCCGAGCACATCGTTTTCACTTCAAGTGCTACCGAGGCTGCAACGACGCTGCTTTCGCCGGACTGGCGCATTGGCCGCGCAGCGGTCCGCATGTCTCGGCTCTATGTCACCGAGGCCGACCACCCTTGCGTGCTGAACGGCGGGCGCTTTCCTGCCGAGCGGATCACCCGGCTCGGCGTCGACAGCAACGGCATCATCGATCTCATGGCCTTGCAAGCCGCACTCGGCGCGCACGACAAGTCTGAAGGCCTGCCGCTTGTAGCGCTTCACGGCGCAAACAACGAGACCGGCGTCGTTCAGCCCTTCTCAGCCATAGCCGAACTGGTCAAGGCGGCGGGCGGCGTGCTCGTGCTCGACGCGGTCCAGGCTGCCGGGCGCATTCCTCTCGACATATCAGCGGGTTGCGCCGATTACCTGATTCTTTCGTCGCACAAGATCGGCGGCCCCAAGGGCGCCGGCGCCATCGTCGCCATTGCCGACCTGATGATGCCTGTGCCGCTTGTATCGGGCGGCGGCCAGGAAAAGGGCCATCGCGGCGGCACCGAGAACCTGCAGGCGATTGCTGGATTTGGCGCCGCCGCGCGCGACGCCCTGGCGGGCCTCGCCGAGATGGAGCGGGTACGGGCTCTCCGCGACCGCATCGAGGCAACGGTCATCAGGCTTGCCCCCGATGCCGAAATCTTCGGAAAGGCCGTCGAACGGCTTGCCAATACGACATTCTTCGCTATTCCGGGCGTCAAGGCAGAGACGGCACAGATCGCCTTCGATCTCGCGGGCGTCGCCCTCTCGGCCGGTTCCGCCTGTTCGTCGGGCAAAGTCGGTCCCAGCCATGTGCTGAAGGCCATGGGTTTCGCCGACAACCTCGGTGCCCTGCGTGTCTCGATCGGCCGGGATACGACGGAGGCCGACGTGGAGAAATTCGAAACGGCCCTTGCCGCGCTCCTGGCGCGCCGCACGGACCGTACGAAGGCCGCCTAGGCGGCAGATTTGGCCCAAGGGCCAGTGAACGGGTGTATCAGGGGCGTCGCAAGGCGGCCTTCCGGGTGAATTCCCGGAGAGAATGCACTATATGGAACTTACGCCGCTCCAGCGGTGCCATAGTTTGAAAACTGTCGGGCCTTGACCCCGGCGTGGATGGAGAACGCTTATGCCTGCTGTGCAGGAAACGATCGAGCAGGTCCGCAAGATCGACGTGGACCAATACAAGTACGGCTTTGAATCGTTCATCGAGATGGACAAGGCCCCCAAGGGCTTGAGCGAAGACATTGTCCGCTTCATCTCGGCCAAGAAGGGCGAACCGGAATGGATGCTCGAATGGCGCCTCGGCGCCTATCGCCGCTGGCTGACGCTTGACGAGCCGAACTGGGCGCGCGTCGACTACCCCAAGATCGACTTCCAGGACATCTACTACTACGCCGCTCCCAAGAGCACGCCCGGACCGACCTCGCTCGACGAAGTCGATCCCGAGATCCTGAAGGTCTATGAAAAGCTCGGCATTCCGCTCCGCGAGCAGGAAATCCTCGCTGGCGTCGAAAAGACCGTCGATCCGGACCTCGAAGAGGTTGGCGACAATGTCTACAAGTCGGGCCGCGTCGCCGTCGACGCCGTGTTCGATTCGGTTTCGGTGGTCACCACCTTCAAGGAAGAACTGGCCAAGGCCGGCGTCATCTTCTGCTCGATCTCGGAAGCCATCCGCGAGCACCCCGAGTTGGTGAAGAAGTATCTCGGCACCGTGGTGCCGACGACCGACAACTACTACGCGACGCTGAATTCGGCCGTCTTCACCGACGGATCGTTCGTCTTCGTGCCCAAGGGCGTCCGTTGCCCTATGGAGCTGTCGACCTACTTCCGTATCAACGAGAAGAACACCGGCCAGTTCGAGCGCACGCTGATCATCGCCGAGGAGGGGGCCTACGTCTCCTACCTCGAGGGCTGCACTGCACCCCAGCGCGACGAGAACCAGCTTCACGCTGCCGTTGTCGAACTCGTCGCGCTCGACGATGCCGAGATCAAGTACTCGACCGTGCAAAACTGGTACCCGGGCGACGCACAGGGCAAGGGCGGCATCTACAACTTCGTCACCAAGCGCGGCGACTGCCGTGGCGACCGTTCGAAGATCTCGTGGACCCAGGTCGAAACCGGTTCGGCGATCACTTGGAAGTACCCGTCCTGCATCCTGCGCGGCGACGATTCTCGCGGCGAGTTCTATTCGATCGCCGTTTCCAACGGCTACCAGCAGATCGACAGCGGCACCAAGATGATTCATCTCGGCAAGAACACGTCGAGCCGCATCATCTCCAAGGGCATCGCCGCCGGTTTCTCGCAGAACACCTATCGCGGCCAGGTCTCGGCCCATCGCAAGGCCACCAACGCGCGTAACTTCACCCAATGCGATAGCCTGCTGATCGGCAACCAGTGCGGGGCGCATACCGTGCCCTACATCGAGGCCAAGAACGCAACGGCCCAGTTCGAGCACGAGGCGACGACGTCGAAGATTTCCGACGACCAGAAGTTCTACGTCATGCAGCGCGGCATTCCCGAAGAGGAAGCGATCGCGCTGATCGTCAACGGCTTCGTCAAGGAAGTCATCCAGGAACTGCCGATGGAATTCGCCGTCGAGGCGCAGAAGCTCATCGGCATCAGCCTTGAGGGGAGCGTCGGCTGATGGATCCGGTCACGATGGCCTTCTACGCCGTCGTCTGCGGCGGACTTGCGGCGGCGGCGCCGTCGTTTCAGTCGCGTGCCGCACGGCTTGTCGTGGGAACCATCACCGGCATCGTTGCCGCAAGCCTTTTGCCGCTGCTGCGCCGTGTGTTCGGGATCTGAAAATCCCGCGCCGCGTCGGCAACGTCATTGACAGCAATTGCGCCGCCCGCCTCGGCGCCAGATGTGAAGAAAGCTGAAGAGAATGCTTGAGATCAAGAACCTGCATGCCCGCATCGCCGAGAGCGGCACCGAGATCATCCGCGGCCTGAACCTGACCGTGAAGGCTGGCGAAGTCGCCGCCATCATGGGCCCCAACGGCTCGGGCAAGTCGACGCTGTCCTACATCCTCGCCGGTCGCGACGACTACGAGGTGACCGAGGGCGACATCCTCTACAACGGTGAGTCGATCCTGGAGATGGACCCTGCCGAGCGCGCCGCCAAGGGCCTGTTCCTGGCGTTCCAGTATCCGATGGAGATACCCGGCGTCGCCACCATGGAGTTCCTCAAGGTTGCAATGAACTCGCAGCGCAAGGCGCGCGGCGAGGAGCCGCTCAAGGTGCCGGATTTCATCAAGCGCGTGAAGGAAGCAGCGGGCACGCTGGAGATGGACTTCAACATGCTCAAGCGTCCGGTCAATGTAGGCTTTTCCGGCGGCGAGAAGAAGCGCGCCGAGATCCTGCAGATGAAGTTGCTCGAGCCGAAGCTCTGCGTCCTCGACGAGACCGATTCCGGCCTCGACATCGACGCGCTCAAGATCGTTTCGGATGGCGTGAATGCCCTGCGTTCGCCCGACCGCGCCATCATCGTCATCACCCACTACCAGCGCCTGCTCGACCACATCGTGCCGGATACCGTCCACGTGCTCTACAAGGGCCAGGTCATCAAGTCGGGCGACAAGTCGCTGGCGCTCGAGCTCGAAGAGAACGGCTACGCCGGGATCATCGAAGAGGCGGCTTGAGGTGTCGACGATGAACATGCGTGCTGAAATACAGCGTACCCCGGCGGAGGCGGCGATCGTCGACGCCTTCGGCGAGCGGCTCTCGCTCCTGCCCGGCGACGGCGCGGTCATGGTCAAGCGCGACGATGCGATTGAGCAGATCAAGGCCGGCCTGCCGACCCGTCGCGTCGAATCCTGGCACTACACCGACCTGCGTCGTCTTCTGGCCTCCGTGCCGGCCTTCGACGCCAGCGCGGAAGCCAAGCCGATTGCGGCCCTGCTCGAAGGTTCGACCCTGCTTTCGATCGTCAACGGCGTGTCGGCGGCTACGCCTTCCGTTGATGGTGTCACGTTCCAGCGGCTCGGCGACAAGCTCGTCGACGGCAGCTACGCGCCGGCGCTGGTGACCTATGGCAGCGACGACGCTGTCGGCGCACTCAACACTGCCTTCGTTGCCGACGGCTATTTCGTCGACATTGAAGCGGGCACTCAGCTGGAGAAGCCGATCGAGCTGCAGAACGTCCAGGCCGGCGGCCAGAGCCATGTGCGCCTGCCGGTGCGTGTCGGCGCGGGCGCTAAGGCGACCATCGTCGAGCGCCAGACCGGTGAGGGCGCAGGGTTGGTCAGTTCGGTCAGCCAGTTGCTGCTGGGCGACGACGCCGAGGTGCTGTGGCTGATCGTCCAGGACCAGCCGGAGACGGCGACTCATCTCGCCCAGTTCAAGGCCGAGCTCGGCAAGAATGCCAAGCTTACCCTGTTCGTCATGAACGCCGGCGGCAAGCTGGTTCGCCAGGAAGTCATCGTCAAGGCGGCCGGCGAGGGCGCCGATTTCAAGTTGCGCGGCGTCAACCTGCTTTCCGGCGAAAGCCATGTCGACGTGACCATGGTGCTCGACCACACGGTGCCGCACACAAGTTCGACCGAGGTGGTGCGCAACGTCGTCACCGGCCGGGCCAAGGGCGTGTTTCAGGGTCGCATCAACGTCCACCAGATCGCCCAGAAGACCGACGCGCGCATGGCCTGCAACACGCTGCTGCTCTCCGACGACGGCGAGTTCTCGACCAAGCCCGAGCTCGAAATCTTCGCCGACGACGTCGCCTGCGGCCACGGCGCGACCGTCACCGAGATCGACCGCAACCACCTGTTCTATCTGATGGCGCGCGGTGTCGACGAAAAGACCGCCCGCGGTCTTCTGGTCCGGGCGTTCCTGGCCGAAGTCATCGAGGAACTCGAAGACGAAACGGTCGTCGAGCCGCTGGAAGAGCTGCTGAGCAACTGGTTTGCGACGCATGGGTAAGTAGTGGCAATTAGCCCCCTCATCCGGCCGCTTACGCGGCCACCTTCTCCCCGCCGGGGAGAAGAGGGAGCCAAGACCTCGGAAGTACCGCCTTTAACTGGCGCAAGCGTCTCCAATCTCCTCTCCCCTCGGGGAGAGGTCGGCCAAGCGAAGCAGAGGCTGGGTGAGGGGGCGTTGGAAAGAGAAGACGCGATGGACAAGAAAGTCGAAGACAGCACCTACGACGTCGAGGCGATCCGCCGCGATTTCCCGATCCTGTCGCGCGAGGTCTACGGCAAGCCGCTCGTCTATCTCGACAACGGCGCCTCGGCCCAGAAGCCGCAGGTGGTGATCGACACCATCGCCAACGCCTATTCCAACGAATACGCCAACGTCCACCGCGGCCTGCATTTCCTGTCCAATGCCGCGACCGACGCCTACGAAAAGGCGCGCGAGAGCGTTCGCCGCTTCCTCAACGCGCCGAACGTCGACCAGATCGTCTTCACCTCCAATGCCACCTCGGCGATCAACACCGTCGCCTATGGCTACGGCATGCCCAATATCGGCGAAGGCGACGAGATCGTGCTGTCGATCATGGAGCACCACTCCAACATCGTGCCGTGGCATTTCATCCGCGAACGCCAGGGCGCCAAGCTGGTCTGGGTGCCGGTCGACGATCTCGGCGCCTTCCACATCGAGGAATTCGAAAAGCGCCTGACCGACCGCACCAGGCTGATCGCCGTCACGCACATGTCGAATGCGCTCGGCACCGTGACGCCGATCAAGGAGATCTGCCGCATTGCGCGCGCGCGCGGCATCCCCGTGCTGGTCGACGGCAGCCAGAGCGCGGTCCACATGCCGGTCGACGTCCAGGATCTCGACTGCGACTTCTTCGTCATGACCGGCCACAAGCTCTACGGTCCCTCAGGCATAGGTGTGCTCTACGGCAAGCGCGAGCTGCTTGAGCGCATGCGTCCCTTCCACGGCGGCGGCGAAATGATCGTCGAGGTCACAGAGGACGTCGTCACCTACAACGAGCCGCCGCACCGCTTCGAGGCCGGCACGCCGCCGATCGTCCAGGCTATCGGCCTGGGTGCTGCGCTCGACTACATGGACAGTATCGGCCGCGAGCGCATCGCCGCGCATGAAGCGATGCTGCGCGACTACGCCCATGAGCGGCTGCGCGCCATCAACTCGCTGCGCATCTTCGGCGATGCGCCCGGCAAGGGCGCCATCGTCTCCTTCGAGCTGCAGGGCATCCACGCTCACGACGTGTCGATGGTCATCGACCGCCAGGGCGTCGCCGTGCGTGCCGGCACGCACTGCGCCCAGCCGCTGTTGAAACGCTTCGGCGTAACCTCCACATGCAGGGCATCCTTCGCCATGTACAATACGAAGGCCGAGATTGACGTCCTGGCCGAAGCGCTTGAAAAAGCGCGTAAATTCTTCGGGTGAGCACCATGGAAGACGTTATCGCCGCCACAATTGACGACACCGCGCCGGAAACGGCGGGCAAGGGAATCGTTTCGGCCTCGGCCATCCCAGCCGCCGAGCTGGCGCGGCTGACCGACGACATCGTTTCGGCGCTGAAGACGGTCTACGACCCGGAAATCCCCGCCGACATCTACGAGCTCGGCCTGATCTACAAGATCGACATCGAGGACGACCGCACCGTCAAGATCGACATGACGCTGACCGCGCCCGGCTGCCCGGTCGCCGGCGAAATGCCCGGGTGGGTGCAGAACGCCGTCGGCGCCGTCGAAGGTGTCTCGGGCGTCGAGGTCAACATGACCTTCGATCCACCATGGACCCCCGACCGTATGTCGGAAGAGGCCCAGGTCGCGGTGGGGTGGTATTGAGCCAAGCGACGGTGGTGCTTGCATGGACATGCAATCTTCACCATCTTAGCTCTGGAATGAGTCATTCCCCGGGCCTTGAACCCGGCGACGAATGGAGACTGGAATGGGACGCTTCGCCGTCATCTCAATGACCGACCGGGCCGCCGACCGCGTGCGCGAGATCATGGCCACGCGCGAAAACGCGCAGGGCATTCGTCTTGGCATCAAGAAGGGCGGCTGCGCCGGCATGGAATACACGGTCGACCTGGTGACCGAGCCGAACCCCAAGGACGACCACATCGAGCGCGATGGCGCCCATGTCTATGTCGCGCCTGAGGCGGCACTCTTCCTGTTCGGCACCGAGATGGATTTCGAGATCACCACGCTGCGCACCGGCTTCACCTTCTCCAATCCGAACCAGAGTTCGGCCTGCGGCTGCGGCGAATCCGTCGAACTCAAGCCCGCCGACCTCAAGGCGCTCGCCGAAGCGCGCGCGCAGGTCTGACAGACGAGCTCACCAATGAGCGACGAAGCCATCCGCGAGACCTTCTCCGGCCTTGGCGAAATCACGATCCGGAAAATGTTTGGCGGCAAGGGCATATATTGCGACGGCCTGATCGTCGGCGTCGAGGTGCGCGGCGAGATGATGCTCAAGGCCGATGCGGTGAGTGCGCCGGGTTTCGAGGCTGCCGGCGCGAAGCGCTGGACCGATGCCGGCGGCAGACCGGTGAACATGCCTTACTGGACCATTCCCGACAGTGCGATCGACGATCCCGACGAACTGGCCGCCTGGACGCGCAAGGCCTATGAGGCAGCACTCCGTACCAGGAAGTAGTGCTACATCGCATCGGGCGGCACGAAGAAGCAGTTCTCATGCTCTTCCGTCGGATGCAGGCAGATGTGGAATTGGCCGTCCCGAGACGGAATTTCCGAGCCGTAGGGCACGAAATAGCGGTTTCGGTGCGTAACCTTGCGATGATCGCCGGGATCGAGGACGACCGTCCAGCCGCCGCCGCGTTCCAGAACGGCGCTTCCCGGTATGCTCTGGCAGTCGCCGTCGACGGCATCGCCCTGGCAGCAGGCCGGTGGGTAGGTCCAGCCCGAGGCTGTTTGATGCGCGCCCGACTGCGGTGTGCCGGCGACAGTGGCGATTACCAGCAAAGCGCATCTCTGGCTCCGCCATCGCGGCGGATTCCGCTGCCTGCAAGCGTGGGGACCGAAAGGCATCGCGCCCCCCATCAGTCGACCCGCCTCTGCGGGTCGACCAATTCTACGACGGCTGTCGCGGTTTTTATATTAGCTAATACTAATTAGATAGAGGCGTGGTACTGGCCATCGGACTTTCAGCGGCCCAGCGAAATCGCGATCTTGGCCGCAAGCCGCGCGTTGTTTTCCACCAGCGCGATATTGGTCTTGAGGCTGGCGCCGTGGGTCAGCTCCAGGATCTTGGCCAGCAGGAACGGCGTCACCGCCTTGCCCGAGATGTTCTGGGCCTCGGCCGCCTTTTGCGCGGCCTCGATATAGCCGGCCATCCTTTCGGTCGGGATCTCGTCGCTCTCGGGCACGGGATTTGCGACCAGCAGGCCACCATCGAGGCCAAGTGCTTCGCGCGTCTGGTATAGGCGGGCGATCTTTTCCGCCGCGTCGAGCCTCAGTGGCGCCGCATAGGGCGACTTGCGCGACCAGAACGCCGGCACGATGTCGGAGCCATAGGCGACAACCGGCACGCCGCGCGTCTCCAGCACTTCCAGTGTCTTTTCGATGTCGAGGATGGCCTTGGCGCCGGCCGAGACCACGATGACGGGCGTGCGCGCCAACTCGTCGAGGTCGGCGGAGATGTCAAAGCTCTTTTCGGCGCCCTTGTGCACGCCGCCGATGCCGCCGGTGGCGAACACCTTGATGCCGACGAGATGCGCCGCAATCATCGTCGCTGCCACCGTCGTGCCACCGGTCCGGCCTTCGGCGACCGCATAGGCCATGTCGGCGCGCGACAGCTTCATGGCGCCGCCGGTCATCGCCAACGACTCGCGCTCGCCGTCGGACAGGCCGATCTTGATGCGGCCGTTGACCACCGCGATGGTTGCCGGCACCGCACCTTCGTCGGTGATGATCTTCTCTACATTCGCCGCCATCGCGCTGTTGTCGGGATAGGGCATGCCATGGGTGATGATGGTGCTTTCGAGCGCCACGACCGCCTTGCCTGCGGCGAGCGCGGCTGCAACGGGGGCGTGGATATCGATGAAGGGGCGGGCGGTTTCTGGCGTCATGGTGATCTCCTTGGTCCGCGTCATGCCATTTCCCGGGCTTGCGGCACAAGGGCCAGCACCTCGTCGAAGGCTGCTTGGCCGAGTTCCGGTACGGCAGATGGGCTCTCGATCGCCAGTATGGCGGCGGCGATGCCTTGTCTCAATGCGCTTGCCAGCCCTTCGCCGCGCAGCAAGGCGACCGTAGTCGTACCCGCCAGCGCGTCACCGGCGCCGGTGACGTCGACGACCTGGCGCGGTGCCGGCGGGGCGATCATCGAAAGCCCTTCGGCGTCATAGGCAAAGACCGCGCTGCCGCCGGCAGTGACGACGCCGCGCCCGAGGCCCGCGGCGCGCAGCCCTTCCACGATCTCGGTCGCGTCGGCGTCCGCATCGGTTCCCGCAAGCACCGCCGCCTCGCGCCGGTTCATGAACAGGCACGACAGCCTGTCGAGGATTGGCACCATCCGCACCGCCTTTGCCGGCGATATGGCGATGGCAAACAGCGGCACCGCGCCGGCTGCTTCCGCCAGGCGCCAAAGTGCCGCCTCTGGCAGGTTGGCGTCGCAGAGCACGGCATCGGTGGCGGCGATCGCCTCCAGCACCTTGGCGCGCCGCATCTGCTTGGGGAAGGCCAGTTCGTACAGTCCCATGTCGGCAAGCGCGGCTACGACATCGCCGTTACGGTCGAGCAATGCCGTGTAGCTCGGCGTCGCGCGGTCGAGAAAGACCGACGACAGGTCCGAGATGCCATTGGCCCCGATTTCCGCTGCCACCGCCTCGCCGGCGGCATCGCCGCCCCGCACCGACATCAACGAACCAGCCGCTCCCCGCCGGACCGCACCGCGCAGCGCGTTGAAGGCTCCGCCGCCGACCTCCTCGCTCATCGCCCCGGGGATCGAGGCCCCCGGCACGAAGGGAGCGGACATCCGCCCGCGACGGTCGACATGGGCGCCGCCGATGGCGAGGATTCTGGGTGACTTCATGCTTGGCTGTCCGGTGGGCGTTTAACGCGGCGAACTTAGTGTTCCATGCGAGAGGCGGCAACCGCCCGCGATTCGCCAAGACGGGTTTTGCCGGGCAACGGGCTATTTGGCCCATGCGGCATATGATTATACACAGTTTGAAAACAAAAAAAGAACATGGCAAGAAATGTCATTTTATTTCAATATGTTGGCCGCTCTTGCCAAATGTGAACAAAACCGGTACAAATTTATATCGGCATCGGACAGTCCGGCCTTCATTGACGACTACGGGGTGATGTATCATGGCTCAGAATTCATTGCGGCTTGTAGAGGAAAATTCGGTGGACAAATCCAAGGCTCTGGACGCGGCGCTGTCGCAGATCGAACGCGCCTTCGGCAAGGGCTCGATCATGCGTCTCGGTGCCAATGAGCAGGTTGTCGAGATTGCTACAGTCTCCACCGGCTCGCTCGGTCTCGACATCGCGCTCGGTGTCGGCGGCCTGCCGCGCGGACGCATCGTTGAAATCTATGGTCCAGAAAGCTCGGGCAAGACGACGCTTGCTCTCCACACCGTTGCTGAAGCCCAGAAAAAGGGCGGCATCTGCGCTTTTGTCGATGCCGAGCACGCGCTCGATCCGGTCTATGCCCGCAAGCTTGGCGTCGATCTGGAAAACCTGCTGATCTCGCAGCCCGACACCGGCGAGCAGGCGCTGGAAATCTGCGACACGCTGGTGCGCTCCGGCGCCATCGACGTGCTGGTCGTCGACTCGGTGGCGGCATTGACGCCGCGCGCCGAAATCGAAGGCGAGATGGGCGAGTCTTTGCCCGGCCTGCAGGCCCGCCTGATGAGCCAGGCGCTGCGCAAGCTGACCGCTTCGATCTCGCGCTCCAACACCATGGTCATCTTCATCAATCAGATCCGCATGAAGATCGGCGTCATGTACGGTTCGCCCGAAACGACGACCGGCGGCAACGCGCTCAAGTTCTATGCCTCGGTCCGCCTCGACATCCGCCGCATCGGCTCGGTCAAGGACCGCGACGAGGTCGTCGGCAACCAGACCCGCGTCAAGGTGGTCAAGAACAAGCTGGCGCCGCCCTTCAAGCAGGTCGAGTTCGACATCATGTACGGCGAGGGCGTTTCCAAGACCGGCGAACTCGTCGATCTCGGCGTCAAGGCGGGTGTTGTCGAGAAATCGGGCGCCTGGTTCTCCTACAATTCGCAGCGTCTGGGGCAGGGACGTGAGAACGCCAAGCTATTCCTGCGCAACAATCCCGACGCGGCGCGCGAAATCGAACAGCTGCTCAGGCAGAATGCCGGGCTGATCGCCGAGAAGTTCCTCGAGAACGGCTCACGCGAAGAAGATGACGGCGAGGACGAAGCCGGGGCGATGTAACAGCGCCCAGGGCTGGATCGATAAGGTCCAAGGACAGTCAATCCATGCGACCGCTGGCCATCGTGCCGGCGGTTTGCGCTTGTGCAGCCGGCTTTGACCATCCGGGCGGCGGAATTGCGGGCTTTTGCCGGTCCGGGGTTTCTGGACAGTGTTAAGGTGGGCCGCTAAAAGGCCAGTTCCAATTTCCGCCTGCAAGGGTGGGAAGCATCTGTCCAGGGCGGCGATCAAAGGCGGCAATATGAGTGGCGTGAACGAGATCCGGTCGACATTTCTCGACTACTTCAAAAAGAACGGGCACGAGGTGGTGGCCTCAAGTCCGCTCGTGCCGCGCAACGACCCGACCTTGATGTTCACCAATGCCGGTATGGTGCAGTTCAAGAACGTCTTCACGGGCCTCGAGACGCGTTCCTATTCGCGTGCCGCGACCGCCCAGAAGAGCGTACGCGCCGGCGGCAAGCACAACGATCTCGACAATGTCGGCTACACCGCCCGCCATCTCACCTTCTTCGAAATGCTCGGCAATTTCTCGTTTGGCGACTATTTCAAGGAGCGCGCCATCGAGCTCGCCTGGAATCTGATCACCAAGGAATACGGGCTGAACAAGGACAAGCTGCTCGTCACCGTCTACCACACCGACGACGAGGCGGCCGGCTACTGGAAGAAGATCGCCGGCTTCTCCGATGACCGCATCATCCGCATCGCCACGTCGGACAATTTCTGGGCCATGGGCGATACCGGTCCTTGCGGACCGTGCTCCGAGATATTCATCGATCGCGGCGACCACATCTGGGGCGGACCTCCCGGCAGCCCCGAGGAGGATGGCGACCGTTTCCTCGAATTCTGGAACCTCGTCTTCATGCAATACGAGCAGGTGACGAAGGAGGAGCGCATCGACCTGCCGCGGCCATCCATCGACACCGGCATGGGCCTAGAGCGCATGGCCTCGATTCTGCAGGGCGTCGAGACCGTATTTGAGACCGATCTGTTCCGCCATCTCATCGACGCGGCGTCTTCGGCGATCGGTCGTGGGCCGGATGCAAGCAATGTCGGCTCCTACCGCGTGATCGCGGATCACCTGCGCTCATCCTGCTTCCTCGTGGCCGACGGCGTGCTGCCGTCGAACGAAGGACGCGGCTATGTGCTCCGCCGCATCATGCGCCGCGCCATGCGCCATGCGCAATTGCTCGGCGCCAACGAACCGCTGATGTGGAAGCTGGTGCCGGCGCTGGTGCGCGAGATGGCCCAGGCCTATCCCGAGCTCGGACGCGGCGAAGCGCTCATCACCGAGACTCTGAAGCTCGAGGAAACCCGCTTCCGCAAGACGCTGGCGCGCGGCCTCGGCTTGCTGGCTGACGCCACCGAGACACTCGGCTCCGGTGACATGCTCGACGGCGAGACCGCATTCAAGCTCTACGACACCTACGGCTTCCCGCTCGACCTGACCCAGGACGCGTTGCGCCAACGCCACATTTCGGTCGACCTCGAAGCTTTCAACGCGGCCATGGCCCGCCAGAAGGCCGAGGCCCGTGCCAATTGGGCCGGTTCCGGCGAAGCTGCGACCGAGACGGTCTGGTTCGGCGTCAAGGACAGGAATGGCGCCACCGAGTTCCTCGGCTACGAGACAGAGCAGGCCGAAGGCGTGGTCCTGACGCTCATCAAGGACGGCGCCGAAGTCGCAAATGCCGCGGCAGGGGACACCGTCGCCATCATCGTCAACCAGACGCCCTTCTATGGCGAATCTGGCGGCCAGATGGGCGACACCGGCACGATGTCGGGCGAAGGTTTCGTCATTGAGGTGACCGACACGCAGAAGAAGGCGGACGGCCTCTTCGTCCATTACGGCAAGGTGACCAGCGGCAAGCTCAAGACAGGTGCTGTCGTCGAGCTGAAGGTTGACCATGCGCGCCGCACGCGCCTGCGCTCGAACCACTCGGCAACCCACCTCATCCACGAGGCCCTGCGCGAGGTGCTTGGCACCCATGTGGCGCAGAAGGGATCGCTGGTCGCGCCCGAGCGCCTGCGCTTCGACATCTCGCACAACAAGCCGATTTCGGCGGAAGAGCTCGAACAGGTCGAGCGCATGTCGAACGAGATCGTTGTCCAGAACAGCCCGGTTACGACCCGCCTGATGAGTGTCGACGACGCCATCGCCGAGGGCGCGATGGCGCTGTTCGGCGAGAAGTACGGCGACGAGGTTCGTGTGGTCTCGATGGGCACCGGCCTGCACGGCGCCAAGGCCAACCGGCCCTATTCGGTCGAGCTCTGCGGCGGCACGCATGTGTCCGCCACCGGCGACATAGGCCTCGTGCGCATCGTCTCCGACAGCGCGGTGGCTGCCGGCGTCCGCCGCATCGAAGCACTCACCGGCGAAGCCGCCCGCCGCCATCTCGACGAGCAGGATCGCCGTCTGAAGGCTGTTGCAGCATCGCTCAAGGTTGCGCCCGCCGACGTGCTGGCGCGGGTCGAAGCACTTGTCGAGGAACGCAAGAAGCTGGAGCGCGAACTTACCGAGGCGCGCAAGAAGCTGGCCCTCGGCGGCTCCAACGGTGGTGGTGCCGCCGATGAAGGCGAGACCGTCGCCGGCGTCAATTTCCTCGGCAAGGTGGTGTCGGGCGTATCGCCGAAGGACCTCAAGCCGCTGGCCGATTCCGGCAAGGCCTCGCTCGGTTCGGGCGTGGTGGTGTTCGTCGGTGCGGGCGACGACGGCAAGGCAAGCGTCGTTGTCGCGGTCACCGACGACCTGACCAAGCGTTTCAGCGCGGTCGAGCTGGTGCGCGTCGCCTCCGCGGCCCTTGGCGGCCAGGGTGGCGGCGGCCGTGCCGACATGGCCCAGGCCGGCGGCCCCGACGCCACCAAGGCAGCCGATGCGATTGCCGCGGTCAAGGCGGCAATGGCCGCTGCCTGACCGCCCGCCGAAAGAAGATATGAAAAAGGCCCGCTTCGGCGGGCCTTTTTTGTTGCAGCCGCGCCGTCGCAAGTCAGCAGGATTTGTCAAATCCATCTATGGTTTTTTCCAGCCGATCGATTTGCATGAGGCTAGGCGTGAACGGTGAGACGGCATGGGCGGTCTATGAAGACCGCCTGAAAAGGGTATCGAACCATATCTACGCGCACCTCGACGAGGAGCTGGATATGGAGCGCCTTGCCGAGATCGCCTGCCTGTCGAGCTATCACTGGCATCGGATCTATCGCGCCATCTACGGCGAAACGCTTGCCGCCACGGTCAAGAGACTGCGGCTGCACCGTGCCGCCGGCGACATCGTCGGTAGCGATCTGCCTGTCGGTGAAATTGCAAAGCGGTCTGGCTATCCCAATGTCCAGTCGTTCAACCGCATCTTCAAGGCCGCCTACGGCATGCCGCCGGCGCGCTACCGGAAACAGGGAAGCCACACGCTCTTTGACCCGCAATCAAACGGAAAGGCTCCCCATATGTTCGATGTGGCAATTCGCAAGATCCCCGAGGTGCATCTGGTCGGTGTCGCTCACACCGGCTCCTACATGCAGATCGGCAAGGCGTTCGAGGAACTGTTCGGCACGCTCTATGCCCGGGGCCGCGCCCGGCCCGAAATGCGCATGATCGGTGTCTATCTCGACGATCCCGACATCGTCGCGGCCGACAAGCTGCGTTCCTATGCCTGCGTCACAGCCGATGCCACAACGCCTGCGGAGGCGCCGCTCGAACGCCGGACGGTCGACGGCGGTGACTATGCCGTGCTGCGCCACAAGGGTCCTTATGCCGAGATGCACAAGGCCTACCAGTGGCTCTATGCCGAGTGGCTGCCCAAATCGGGCCGTGAGTTGCGCGACACGGTGATGTTCGAGGAATACGTCAACAACCCGCGCGACGTGCCGCCGGCCGAACTTCTGACCGACATTCATTTGCCGTTGGCATGAACGCGCGCCTCCTCCGCCAACAAGAAAGGCCCCGGATCGTTCCGGGGCCTTTCTTGTTTCAGAACCGCGAGCAGATCAGCCCACGGCCTTCTGCAGGTTCTCGTCAATCTTGTCGAGGAAACCGGTGGTCGACAGCCAGGGCTGGTCCGGACCGATCAGCAGCGACAGGTCCTTGGTCATGTAGCCGCTTTCGACGGTCTGGATGCAGACGCGCTCCAGCGTCTCGGCGAACTTCTTAAGTTCGGCGTTGTCGTCGAGCTTGGCACGGTGCGCCAGGCCACGGGTCCAGGCGAAGATCGAGGCGATCGAGTTGGTCGAGGTTTCCTCGCCCTTCTGGTGCTGGCGATAGTGGCGGGTCACGGTGCCGTGGGCGGCTTCCGCTTCCACCGTCTTGCCGTCCGGTGTCATCAGCACCGAGGTCATAAGGCCGAGCGAGCCGAAGCCCTGCGCGACCGTATCGGACTGCACGTCGCCGTCATAGTTCTTGCAGGCCCAGACATAACCGCCCGACCATTTCAGGCTCGAAGCCACCATGTCGTCGATCAGGCGGTGTTCGTACCAGAGCTTGCGTGCCTTGAACTCGGCCTCGAATTCCTTCTCGTAGACGTCCTGGAAGATGTCCTTGAAGCGGCCGTCATAGGCCTTGAGGATGGTGTTCTTGGTCGACAGATAGACCGGATAGTTGCGCAGCAGGCCGTAGTTGAGCGAGGCGCGGGCGAATTCGCGGATCGACTCGTCGAGATTGTACATAGCCATCGCCACGCCGGCGCCCGGCGCGTCGAACACGTCGTGCTCGATCACCTGGCCGTCGTCGCCGACGAACTTGATCGTGAGCTTGCCCTTGCCGGGGAACTTGAAATCGGTCGCTTTGTACTGGTCGCCGAAGGCGTGGCGGCCGACGATGATCGGCTTGGTCCAGCCCGGCACCAGGCGCGGCACGTTCTTCATGATGATCGGCTCGCGGAAGATGGTGCCGCCCAGGATGTTGCGGATCGTGCCGTTGGGCGACTTCCACATCTTCTTGAGCTTGAACTCTTCGACGCGCTGCTCGTCGGGCGTGATGGTGGCGCACTTCACGCCGACGCCGTGCTTGTTGATGGCGTTGGCGGCGTCGATCGTCACCTGGTCGTTGGTGGCGTCGCGGTGCTCGATGCCGAGGTCGTAATATTCCAGGTCGAGATCGAGATAGGGGTGGATCAGCTTGTCCTTGATGAACTGCCAGATGATGCGGGTCATCTCGTCGCCGTCGAGTTCGACGACGGGCTTGGCCACCTTGATCTTCGCCATTTGGAAAATGCCTCTTCTTGCCTGGAACCAGCCGGTCCCGGAGGGTTCACGATTGGGAGTGCGGCCCCTATACCAAAGCGAATCGGACGGCGCAAATGATTGCGATTGCGACCTTCGGCCTGTTTGCTGACATTGTATGAACTACCCCGCATGCGACTTCAGCGGTCGCAGATGTCAGGCTCATTTCTTCTTGCCGGCAGGTGTCTCCGGCGGCGGCTTCCTGCTCCGTGACGACGTCCGCCATGGCTGTCACTTACCGGAACTTCATTTTCGCGCGCAAATATGTCAGGGACGCGCAAAAGGCGCAATTCTCGGTTCAATCGCAGCAATGTCAGTCAGCCCAAGCTCCACACAGTCCGCCGCCCCCGTGATCATCCTTGTCGAGCCTCAGCTCGGCGAGAACATCGGCATGGTGGCGCGCGCCATGGCCAATTTCGGCCTCGCCGAATTGCGCCTGGTCAATCCGCGCGACGGCTGGCCGAGCGAGAAGGCGAGGGCCGCGGCCAGCAACGCCGATCACGTCATCGACGGCGTGGTGGTCTACCCCGATCTCGCATCCGCCGTTGCCGATCTCAATTTCGTCTTTGCCACCACCGCGCGCGCGCGTGACGGCTTCAAGGAAGTGCGCGGTCCGGTCGAAGCCGGGCGGACGCTGCGGGGGCACGCGGTTTCGGGGCTTCGCACCGGCATCCTGTTCGGGCGCGAGCGCTTCGGTCTCTACAACGAGGAAGTGAGCCTTGCCGACGAGATCGTCACCTTTCCGGTCGATCCAAGGTTCGCATCGCTCAACATCGCCCAGGCTGTGCTGTTGATGTCCTATGAGTGGATGAAGTCCGGCCTGGAAGACGAGACCCAGACCAATTTCACCGGCCCCGAAATGGCGCCGGCGACCAAGGATCAGTTGCACGGGCTGCTTAATCATCTGGAAGCAGCGCTCGACGCGCGCGGCTATTTTCGCCCAGCCGCCAAGAAACCCAAGATGGTCGACAATCTGCGTTCGGTGCTGACGCGGCCCGGCTTCTTCGCCCCCGAGCTCAAGGTTCTGCGTGGCGTCGTCGCCTCGCTCGACTATTTCTCGCCCAAGGAGCCGCGTGGCGCCGGCTACCCCGACCGCAAGGCCAAGGTCGATCACGCCGCCCATTCAGGCAGCGGGAGTGCCGATGAGGACGACATGCCGCCGATAGGCGGCCGGGGGCTCGACAATGACTGACCGTCCGATCCTGATGTTCGATTCGGGCATCGGGGGACTTACCGTGCTGCGCGAGGCACGCGTACTGATGCCCGAGCGCCGCTTCGTCTATGTCGCCGACGATGCCGCTTTTCCCTATGGCGCCTGGGAAGAGCCGGCGCTCAAGGCGCGCATCCTCGACCTGTTCGGCGGCCTGCTGGAGCGTTTCGATCCCGAGATCTCGGTCATCCCGTGCAACACCGCCTCGACGCTGGTCATAGATGCCCTGCGCGATGCATTCCCCGGCCATCCTTTCGTCGGCACCGTGCCGGCGATCAAGCCGGCAGCCGAACGCACCCGCTCCGGCCTGGTGTCGGTGCTGGCCACGCCAGGCACGGTCAAGCGGCAATACACCCGCGACCTGATCACCCAGTGGGCGACGAAATGCCATGTCCGGCTGGTCGGCAGCGACAGGCTGGCTCAGATGGCCGAAACCTACATGCGCGACGGCTTCGTCGACGAGCAGGCGGTGAAGGACGAGATCGCGCCCTGCTTTATCGAGCAGGATGGCCGGCGCACCGACATAGTCGTTCTCGCCTGCACGCATTATCCGTTCCTGGTCAATCGCATGCGCAAGACGGCGCCCTGGCCGGTCGACTGGATCGATCCGGCCGAGGCCATCGCGCGCCGGGCGCTGTCATTGCTCAACGGCTCGCGTGGTACGCGCGACATGGCCGGGCCCGATCTCGCCGTCTTCACGTCGCAACGGTCGGATTTTGCCACGCGCCGGCTGATGCAGGGCTTCGGGCTGACGGTCTGAGGGAACATCACCGGGCAGCAGGCGTTTCCCAAACCCGCAACGGTTAGGAGAAAACGATATGCCCGCCACATCGAGAGCCCAGCAGAAAGCCGCTGGCGCGGCCCTGGCTGCCAAGCGCGGCGAGATCAAGAGGAGCAAACTTTTCGGCGCATCGAAGGAAATGTACGAATCGATGACCGAGAAGGAACTCGAAGAGTTTGCCGAGACGAAACATAAGGGCCTGCCGGAGCACAAGACAAAGCACTGAGCCCCGGACAGGCGGCTCGATCAGTACCCGGCGGTGAAGCGCTTGCCGGTATGCTTGGGCGACACGGCTTCGTCGACGATGGCAACAGCCAAGTCTTCCACCGAGATGCGGCTTTCGCCATAGGCGTCGAACACCGGCTGGTCGCCGCCGACACGGAACTTGCCGGTGCGCTCGCCCGGTGCGAGGTGAATCGCGGGCGATACGAACGACCAGTCGAGCCCGCTTTCGTTGCGCAGCGCGCTGAGCGCGTCGCGCGCAGCCAAGGCGCCGTCCCTGTAGGCTGCGGGGAAGTCGGGGCCGTCGACGAGCTGCTTGCCGTCGATCTCCAGGCTGCCGGCGCCGCCGACGATGATCACGCGTTTGCCCGCAGCCTTGGCGGCGGCCGCGATCGCCTTCGAGCCGGCGAGGTGCTTGGCGTAGATGTCGGGGTCGCCCCAGCCGCCATTGAAGGCGGAGATGACGATGTCGCTGTCCGAGATCGCGGCCTTCAGTGCGCCGGCGTCGTTCACGTCGGCCTTGACCGCGTTGACGCCGTCGTGAGTAGCCACCTTTTCGGGGGAGCGCACGATGGCCGAAACTTCGTGGCCGCGAGAGGTTGCTTCTTTGAGCACTGCGCCGCCGACGAAGCCGGACGCGCCGATGAGAGCGATTTTCATGACTGTTCTCCTTGTTCGGCCTGTTTTGCCAATTCGGGCGAAAGCAGGTATGATCTGTAATCAGGTTACCAACGATAACCATATAGCTTGGCAGGCCGGACGCGAAAAGAACGCATGATTTCGTGCCTAGGTTACCTCAGGAGAACCGCATGAACGCGCCAGCGAAGGCAGCAGCAGTGGCGCCGCTGCTGCATACGACCCCCGGCTTCGAGACCGATGGCCGTGATACCTGTCCCATCCGCGAGGTGCTCGACCGTGTCGGCGACACCTGGAGCATCCTGGTCGTCATCAACCTTCAGGCGCAGCCGGTGCGATTTAACGCACTGAAGCGCTCCATCGAGGGTATTTCGCAGCGTATGCTGACGGTCACCTTGCGTTCGCTCGAACGTGACGGGCTGGTCACGCGCACCGTGCGGCCGACCACGCCGCCGGAGGTCGAGTACGGGCTGACGGAACTCGGCCAGTCGATTGCCGTGCCGATCGCGGCCCTTGGCGACTGGGCGGCGGCCAATCGCGACCGCATGCGCTGTTCACGCGACAGTTTCGACGCCCAGGCGTGACAAGCGCAGGAATCGGAATGCGGCACTCTTCATGACAGCCTAGATTCGGCGCCGAACCCGACAAGGAGCGCCATGATGAATGTCCAGGATGTTGTTTCGAGAGTGAACTGGGAGGTCGTTCTCCGCGATCTCGACGAGTTTGGCGTGGCACCGGTGGGCCAATTGCTCGACAGCCAGACCTGTCTCGAGTTGCGAAAGCTCTACGATCAAGACGCCCATTTCCGCAGCCGGATCGTCATGCAGCGGCACGGCTTCGGGTCGGGTGAATACAAATATTTCTCCAACCCGCTTCCCGATGTGATCGCCGGTTTTCGCCAGAGCTTCTACGAACGCCTTGCTCCATTCGCCAATGGTTGGAACGAGCGCATGGGGCTCGACCGGCGTTATCCGCCAGAATTGGACTCCTTCCTGGCCGAGTGCCACGGAGACGGGCAGACGAAGCCGACGCCACTTCTGTTGAAATACGGCGCGGGCGACTACAATTGCCTGCATCAGGATGTCTACGGCGCCCATCTCTTTCCAGTGCAACTGGTGATTCTGCTCAGCGAGCCGAAAAAAGAGTTCGACGGCGGCGAATTCGTCATGACCGAACAGCGGCCGCGCATGCAGTCTCGTGCCGAGGTCGTGACGTTGGGAATGGGCGAGGGCGCGCTGTTTGCCGTCAACGACCGGCCGAAGGCTGGCTCGCGCGGCGATTACCGGGTAAAGATGCGCCACGGCGTCAGCCGCATCCGCTCCGGCGAGCGCCTCACCCTCGGCATCATCTTCCATGATGCGAAGTGAGCCGGCGCCCTGCGACGCGTTGACATTGCAGCCCGTTTCCCCTAGTTAGCCGCCAACGCTGGGCCGAAACGCCCGGTGTTTCATTTGACGTGTCCCGTGGACCTTTTCCGCAAAGCGTGCGTGGAAGATCCTGTCAGGCTCCGAAAACGGGGGCCAGAGGAGGGCGCGTTTCCTTCACTCGAAACACGAGGTTTCGGGTGTATCGTTTTGAAAGGGAATGCGATGAGCAAGCGCGAATCCGCGAAATACAAAATCGATCGCCGTCTTGGCGAGAACATCTGGGGCCGTCCGAAGTCCCCGGTCAACAAGCGTGAATACGGCCCCGGCCAGCACGGCCAGCGTCGCAAGGGCAAGCTCTCGGACTTCGGTCTGCAGCTGCGCGCCAAGCAGAAGCTGAAGGGTCACTACGGCGACATCTCGGAAAAGCAGTTCCGCAAGACCTACGAAGAGGCCAACCGCCGCAGGGGCGATACGCCGGAGAACCTGATCGGTCTTCTCGAGTCGCGTCTCGACGCGGTTGTCTACCGCGCCAAGTTCGTGCCGACCATTTTCGCTGCCCGTCAGTTCGTCAACCACGGCCACGTCAACGTCAACGGCAAGCGTACCAACATCTCGTCGTACCGCTGCAAGGCCGGCGACGTCATCGAGGTCCGCGAGAAGTCGAAGCAGCTGGTGATCGTGCTTGAGGCTGTTGCCCTCGCCGAGCGCGACGTGCCGGACTACATCGAAGTCGACCACAACAAGATGGTTGCGACCTTTGCTCGCGTTCCTGGCCTGTCGGACGTTCCGTTCGCCGTCCAGATGGAACCGAACCTCGTCGTCGAATTCTATTCGCGCTAATCCCTTCGGATCGGCGCCGGCCGGCAACGGCTGTCAAAGCATCGCAAAGACCCCGTCGATTTTCGGCGGGGTTTTTTGTTGTTTGGTATTGGTCACGATGGCGCGAGTGATTTCGCGACATAGCCCATGAAAAAAAACCCCGGCTTGCGCCGGGGTTTTTGCAGTCCGAAGGCCCGCGATAATGCGGGCCTTTCTGTTTCAGGCCTTGAGGCTCAGCTTGCGCCGAACACGCGGGCGAAGATCGTGTCGACATGCTTGGTGTGATAGCCGAGGTCGAACTTCTCGCGGATCTCGCTCTCGGGCAGGGCTGCCGTCACTTCCTTGTCGGCGAGCAGTTCCTCGAGGAAGTCCTTGCCTTCTTCCCACACCTTCATGGCGTTGCGCTGGACCAAACGGTAAGCGTCCTCGCGGGAAACACCTGCCTGGGTCAGTGCCAGCAGCACGCGTTGCGAATGAACCAGCCCACGGAACTTGTTCATGTTCTTGAGCATGTTGTCGGGATAGACGACGAGCTTGTCGATGACGTTGGTCAGGCGAGCCAGCGCGAAGTCGAGGGTGACCGTCGCATCCGGGCCGATCATGCGCTCGACCGACGAGTGCGAGATATCGCGCTCATGCCACAGCGCCACGTTTTCCATCGCAGGCGCCGCATAGGAGCGGACCATGCGGGCGAGGCCGGTCAGGTTCTCGGTCAGCACCGGGTTGCGCTTGTGCGGCATCGCCGACGAGCCCTTCTGGCCCGGCGAGAAGTATTCTTCCGCCTCGAGCACCTCGGTGCGCTGCAGGTGGCGGATTTCGGTGGCCACGCGCTCGATCGACGAGGCGATGACGCCGAGGGTGGTGAAGAACATGGCGTGGCGGTCGCGCGGGATGACCTGCGTCGACACCGGCTCCGGCTTGAGACCCAGCTTGGCTGCGACATGCTCCTCGACGCGCGGGTCGATGTTGGCGAAGGTGCCGACTGCACCCGAGATCGCGCAGGTGGCGATGTCCTCGCGGGCATGCACCAGGCGTTCGCGGCAGCGGGTGAACTCGGCAAATGCCAGTGCCAGCTTCACGCCGAAGGTCGTGGGCTCGGCATGGATGCCGTGGCTACGGCCGATGGTGACGGTGTCCTTGTGCTCGAAGGCACGGCGCTTGAGGGCGGCCAGCAGCGCGTCGAGATCGGCGAGCAGGATGTCGGTCGCCCGCACCAGCTGCACGCTGAGGCAGGTGTCGAGCACGTCGGAAGAGGTCATGCCCTGGTGGATGAAGCGCAGATCCGGGCCGACGAATTCGGCGAGGTGCGTCAGGAACGCGATGACGTCATGCTTGGTGACGCGCTCGATCTCGTCGATGCGCTCGACGTCGAACTTCGCAGCGCCGCCCTTTTCCCAGATCGTCTTCGCTGCTTCCTTGGGGATGACGCCGATTTCGGCCAGCGCGTCGCAGGCATGGGCCTCGATCTCGAACCAGATGCGGAACCGGGTTTCGGGAGACCAGATGTCGACCATCTCGGGCCGGGAGTAGCGAGGGATCATGGTGGGGCTTGTCCAGCTGAGTTTCGTCGCCGCTCCCCTAACAGAGGTGAGCCCAATGCTCAACGCGAACGGTAGGTAAACCACGCTGCAGCAGTGAAAAGGGCGGCAAATCCACCCGGAAAATACAGCCTGATGCCCAATACCGCAAATTGGTAGAGCGCCACCAGCCCGGTGAAGACGAACTGGAACGCCCAGGTCACGGTGAAGGGCTCGGCATGCCACTCGGCATAATAGCTGCGATACTGCAGCGCATAGAACAGGGCGGTCAGGCTGATCGTCGTCACGGCCAGCGCAACGAAAGTCGCGGCGAAGGCCGTCTCGGCGCGACGGCCATGCGAAAGCAATCTTGCCAGCATCCAGCCTATGGGGAAGGCGGCAGCCCCGCCGAGCGCGAAAAGCACGACCACGGCGCGGACCCGAAGGGGTGTCTCCCAATGGTCGAGAAGCAGCGAGTAAAACGCCGAGGCACCCATCGCAAAGCCCCAGAGCGCAGAACCGGCGAGCGCAAGGCGCAGCGAGGGCAGGGCCTGGCGCAGTTTCCTGCCGGCACGTATGGCGCGCGATCCCTCGATCTGGGCACCGGATTCCATGGTGGTGGTGTCGCTCACATCCGTCCCGTAACCGCGAGCCAGCGGTGGTCAGGGCCTTCGAATCCATGACGGATGACGGTGATCAGTACCGCGTAGGTCATCGCGCCGCCTTCGCCGAAGAAGGCCTGAACGCCGCCGATGCGATAGCCGGTCGGGCAGCCGCGGCTGAGCGGCACGTCCTTGTCTTCCTGCATGACGGTGGTCTTGCCGCCGTCGCCGACCTGCACCAGCTTGAAGCCCTTGACCGGACCGATGCCGGGGCAGCGTTCGATCTCGCCGAGCGGAATCTCTTCAAGGCGGAATTCGAGTGGCGCGTCGATCGGCGGAAATACCGGTCGTGGATTGACCACCATGCGCAGCGGATCGGCACTGGTCTCGGTCACGGCGTTGAAGCCGGCGAGACGGCCACGGTTGGCGCCCAGCACGTCTTCGGCGATGACCTTGTCGCCACGCTTGCGCGCCTCGTCGCGTGCCACCTGCAGGCCGACGCTCTCGTCTTCCATCTGCACCCGCACCGGCGTGTTGGGCAGGAACGTGTCGGTTACCGTGTCGATGTAGAAGCGGTGGGCATAGGCAAAGCCCGAGCCGTCCTGGATGCCGTATTCCTCGAAGGCGAACACCTTGCCGTCGGCGCTGAAGCCAAGCACGTTGAGCTCGGCAGCGTCGCCGGCGTGCGCGGCCTGTGACGCGGCCAGCAACGACATGCCTGCGAGGCAAAGAAGCTTCATCATTTTCATCGCCGTGCCCCTCTTTCCGATTGAATCAATTTTTCAGGCGAAAGCGCTAAGATACCGTCAATAAAGGACTTTAGGTCATCCAGTGCGTGCCGACCACGCAGGCATTATGTCGCCGGGCGCGGCGGATGCGGCATGCACGCCGCGCGCGATCGCCCGCGCCATGGTCGAGGCTGCTGCGGCGAAGAAGTCGACGACGTCGGCCTGCCCGACCTCGATCCCGCTCGCGCCCGTCGCCAGCGCAAACACCAGATCGCCGTCGAACGGCGTGTGCACCGGCCAGATGGCACGGGTGAAGCCGTCATGCGCCGCGATCGCCAGCCGCTTGGCGGCGGCCTTGGTCAGCACGGCGTCGGTGGCGATCACCGCGATGGTGGTGTTGGCCACCGCGCTGTTTTCGTCCTCGTATTTCTTGAACACGCGAGCGGCGTCCGCTGGCATCGGCGAGGGGTAGCCCAGACCGCCGAACTCGCCGTCCAGCTCAAAAGGTGCGGCCCAGAAGTGCCTGGAGCGTCCGACCGTCACTGAGCCGGTGGCGTTGACGGCAACCAGCGCGCCGACCGTCACGCCGTTGGGCAGGACGGTCGAGGCAGAACCCAGCCCGCCCTTCAGCCCGGCAGTCAGCGCGCCGGTGCCGGCGCCCGTGGTGCCGAGCGCGAATTCGCGGCCGGCGGACTGCGCGGCGTCATAGCCGAGCTCGCGATAGGGCGGGTAGCGGCCCCAGTCCTTGTCGCCGCCGTTCAGCATGTCGAACAGGATCGCCGCCGGCACGATCGGGATGATCTGGTCGCGTATGGCAAAGCCGATGCCTTTTTCGCGCAAAGCCGCCTGCACGCCCGACGCGGCGTCGAGGCCGAAGGCGGAGCCGCCGGCAAGCGCTATCGCATTGACGGTCTCGACAGTGTTGTGCGCCTCGAGAAGGTCGGTCTCGCGTGTTCCCGGCGCCCCGCCCAGTACCTGCACGGCCGCCGTCGCCGGCGCGTCGCACAAAACCACGGTCACGCCCGACTTCGCCTTTTCATCGTCAGCATTGCCGACCAGCAGGCCGGCGACGTCGGTGATCAGGTTGAGCGGTCCGGCTTTCAGCATCATTCGGTCTCTGCAGGCACGTAGCTTGTACCGTCGAAGCGGAACAGGCGGAACGGGTTGTCGGTAAGGTCGCCCTTGGCGTCGAACCGGATTTTTCCGATGGCCGTATCGAAGTCTGTACCGGCCAACACGCCCGCGACCGGTTTTCCCGACGACGTGGCTAGATCTGCAGCCGCACGTGCGATTTCCACCGCTGCATAGGCAGGCAGGGCGTAGCCGTCCGTCACCGCCTTTGCAGTCTCGAACGCCGCCAGCACGTCGGGGCTCGCCATGTCGGACCATTCCGGAGCCGCGATCATCAGCGTGCCTTCGGCCGGACGGACTGTCCGATCCGCCACGCGCAGGGTATCGCCGCCGGCAAACACGATTTCGGCGCCCAGCGATGCCGCATCGCGGCCCATCACGGCGACATCTTCACCGTCGCCGCCGACGAACACATGCGTCGCACCCGCCTTGCGCAGCCGGCCGATCAGCGCGACCTGGTTGTCGAGCTGCGGCCTGAAGGTGTCCAGGAACACCGGTTTCAGCCCCGCTTGTTCGGCGCCCGCCCGAAAGCTCTCGGCCAGTTCGCGGCCATAGATGGTGCCGTCGTCGACGATGGCGAACAGTTCGTCGGTCCACAGCCGCGTCAGAAGCGAAGCTCCCGCCTCGCGCTCGCCGTCGCCGCGCGGTCCAAGCCGGAACACCTGCCAGCCGGTCTTGTCACGCCGGTCGGTCAGGCTGTCGGTACGCACGCCGATGGTGATGACAGGTATCTGCGCATCCTTGAGGACCGGCAATGCTGCCTCTATCGCTTCGGTGCACAGAAACCCCGTGACCACGGTCACCTTGGCGTCGACAAAGCGCTTTGCCGCCTTGGCCCCGCCTTCTGCCGTGCACTGGTCGTCGGCGATCTCGAGCGATACCCCGTCATGCGCGGCCGCGAGCGACGCGCCGGTCTTGATCTGCTCGCCGAGAATGCCCGACGGGCCGGAAAGCGGCGCCGCCACGCCGATCTTCAACGGCTCGGCCTGGGCAGCCAGCGTCACCAACGATGCGGCCAGGGCAGTGGCGATGGCAGTTGCGGATCGCATTCGGTCCAATAAAATCCTCTGCGCGCGCAAGTTTACGCGATGTCTTTGACCTACTGCCTGGCCCGTATAAGCGCAATGTGCTTGTGTCCACTTGCTTGTGAGCCCAATGATGCGGGCATATATAGCCCTCAGGGATCATCGCAGGAAAACGCCTTGCTGAAGAAGTTTGAAGTCGGGCCGCAGGCCTATCGCGACGCCATGAGCCACTTTGCCGGCGCCGTTCATCTGGTGACCACCGATGGTGTGGCCGGCAAACGTGGCGCAACCGTCATCGCCGCATGCTCGGTTTCGGACGCTCCGCCGATGGTGCTGGTCTGCGTCAATCGCGAAAACCCCAAGAACGATGCTTTCATCGAGAACGGCAATTTTGCCCTCAACACGCTTGCCGCGAAGCACGAGCCGCTCGCCGTCGCCTTTTCCGGCGTCACCGGCCTGCCGCCGGAACAGCGATTCGCGCTTGGCGAATGGGAGGTCCTGGCCTCCGGCGCACCGGCATTGATCGGCGCGGTCGCGGTGTTCGACTGCGAACTGGTCGACACCAAGGAACTGGCCACCCATCGCGTCATGTTTGGCAAGGTGACAGGCCTGCGCATCGGCGATAACCTCCGCCCACTCGTCTATCACGGCCGCAGCTATCACGTGCTGTAGGCCGTCTCCCCGGAAGCGCCATGACCGACCGTACGCCTCGTCCCATCCCGCAAACGATCGACGAGACGCTCGAGCTGTTGACCGGCGCCGACTACGTCGCCGACCGGGCCTTGGCGACGGTGCTGTTCCTGGCGCTGCGCATGAATCGGCCCCTCTTTCTCGAGGGCGAGGCGGGTGTCGGCAAGACCGAGATCGCCAAGGTGCTGGCGAGCGCGCTCGGCCGCCGGCTGATCCGGCTGCAATGCTATGAAGGGCTCGACGTCTCGTCCGCCGTCTACGAGTGGAACTATGCGGCGCAGATGATCGAGATCCGCATGGAGGAGGCTGTCGGCAAGGTCGATCGCTCCGCCATGGAAAAGAACGTCTTTTCCGAGAAATATCTGATCCGCCGGCCGGTGCTCGATGCGCTGACCGGCAAGGCCGGTGCTGCCCCGGTGTTCCTCATCGACGAGCTCGACCGTACCGACGAGGCTTTCGAAGCCTTCCTGCTCGAAATCCTCTCCGACTACCAGGTGACGGTGCCCGAGCTCGGCACGATCAAGGCGGAAGAGCCGCCGATCGTCATCATCACCACCAACCGCACCCGCGAGATCCACGACGCTCTCAAGCGCCGCTGCCTCTACCATTGGGTCGACTATCCCAATGCCGAGCGCGAGCTCGAGATCGTCCGCCGCAAGGTGCCCCAGGCCAACCAGCGGCTTTCCCACGAGGTCGTGCGTTTCATCCAGCGGCTGCGCGAGATCGAGCTGTTCAAGGTGCCCGGCGTCGCCGAAACCATCGACTGGGCAAGTGCGTTGACCGAACTCGACAAGGTCGCGCTCGATCCCGAGACGATTTCGGACACGATCGGCGTGCTCTTGAAGTACCAGGACGACATTGCCCGGATCGAGCAGGGCGAAGGCCGCCGTATCCTCAACGAGGTGAAGGCGGAGCTGGCGGCGGCGGAGTAGGGTGCAGTGATGGACGTGTCCGTGATCGACACCACCAAGCCCGACGGCCGCATCGCCGACAACATCGTCTATTTCGCCCGCGCCCTGCGCAAGGCCGGCATGCGGGTCGGCCCCGCCTCGGTCAAGGACGCCATCGAGGCCGTGCTCGCCGCAGGCATCGGCTCGCGCGACGACTTCTACTGGACGCTGCATGCCGTGCTGGTCACCCGCCACGAGGATCACCCGACCTTCGACGAGGCTTTCCGGCTGTTCTGGAAATCGCGTGAGCTGATCGAGAAGATGCTGGCGATGTTTTCGCCCGTCGCGCCCGACAATCGCGAGAAGCAGAAGCCGCGTGCCGCCGAAAACCGCGTCAGCCAGGCGATGTTCGAAGGCCACCAGAAAAACCAGCCGCCGCGTGAGATCCCCGAGATCGAGGTCGATGCCCGTTTCACCGTGTCGGGCAACGAGATGCTGCGGGCCAAGGATTTCGCCCAGATGACGGCCCGCGAGGTGTCAGAGGCGCGGCGCGAGATCGCAGCACTTCGGCTGCCTTTCGACACCGTGCGCACCCGCCGCTTCAAGCCCGACCCGCATGGTGCCAAAGTCGATCCGCGCGCCATGATGCGCGCGGCTGCTCGAACCGGCGGCCAGTTGATCCTGCCCAAATTCCGTTCCGTCCGCGAAGTGCATCCGCCCTTGGTGGTGCTTGCCGACATTTCCGGTTCGATGAGCCAGTACACGCGCATCTTCCTGCATTTCCTGCATGCGCTGACGGAGAAGCGGCGGCGGGTTCACACCTTCGTCTTCGGCACGAGGCTCACCAACCTGACCCGCCAGATGCGCCACCGCGACCCCGATGCTGCGCTCGCCGACTGTTCCGCTGCGGTCAAGGACTGGTCGGGCGGCACCCGCATCGGCGACACGCTCGGCGAGTTCAACCGGCTGTGGTCGCGTCGCGTGCTCGGGCAGGGCGCGGTCGTCCTGCTCATCACCGACGGGCTCGAGCGCGACGATGTTGCGGGCCTCTCCGAAGAGATGGAGCGGCTGAAAAAATCCTGCCGCCGGCTGATCTGGCTCAATCCGCTGCTGCGTTTCGATGGTTTCGAGGCGCGCGCTCGCGGCGTTCGTGCCATGCTGCCTTATGTCGACGAGTTCCGTCCGGTGCATAATCTGAACGCACTGGGCGATCTCTGCGCGTCGCTCGGCGCGCCCGCATCGCGCCAAAGCGACCCCAGATTGTGGATCATCGACGGCCAGCGCCGGGCGGCGTAAGGTCGTGAAGGAGGTTCCATGCCAAGCAAGTTTCTCGATGAGGCCCGCGATCCTCTGATCATCGCCGAAGGCTGGATGAAGGACGGCAAGGACGTCGCCATTGCCACCGTGGTCGAGACCTGGGGTTCGGCGCCGCGTCCCGTTGGCAGCCATCTCGTCATCGACGCCGAAGGCACCTTTCACGGCTCGGTCTCAGGCGGCTGTGTCGAGGGTGCCGTGATTTCCGAAGCGCTCGACGTGATCGGCAGCGGCCAGCCGAAGATGCTCGAATTCGGCGTTGCCGACGAGACGGCATGGCAGGTCGGCCTGTCCTGTGGCGGCCGTATCCGGGTCTATGTCGAGCGGCTGGGCTGAGAGCGATGGATCCGTTTGCACTGAAGACGTTGAATGCCGAGCGCCGCGCGCGACGTGCGGCCATCCTGGTCACCGACATGGGCGACGGCCGCGACCGTGTCGTCAAGGAGGGCGATGTCGTCGCGGGCGATCTCGGCGAGGCGATCTCCAGGGCCTTCCGCACCGGCCTTTCCGGCACGGCCGAGGCCGAGGGTCGCCAATTCTTCCTCAACGTGCATCTGCCGCAGCCGCGGCTGGTGGTCGTCGGCGCCGTGCACATCAGCCAGGCGCTGGCGCCGATGGCCAAGATTGCTGGTTTTCCGTTGGAGATCATCGATCCGCGCACGGCCTTTGCCAGCGACGATCGCTTTCCCGACGTCACCCTCCATGCCGAATGGCCCGAGGACGTCTTGAAACATTGCCCGCTCGACCGCTATGCCGCGCTGGCGGCGGTGACGCATGATCCCAAGATCGACGATTTCGCGCTCAAGGCAGCCCTTGATGCCGAGTGCTTCTATGTTGGCGCCCTGGGCAGCCGCAAGACCCACGCCAAGCGCGTCGAGCGCCTTCTCGGCATGGGGGCGACACCTACCCAGATCGAAAGCATCAATGCGCCGATCGGTATCGATATCGGTGCGGCCAACCCGGCCGAGATTGCTGTCGCGGTCCTGGCGCAGGTCATCGCCGCATTCCGTTCGCGCGGGCTTGGCGCCAAGGCAAAAAGCGAGGCGGCGTGAAATTCGGCTCCATCTCAGTCGAACAGGCAGAGGGCGCGGTCCTGGCCCATTCAACCAGTGCCGGGGACCGTCGCTACCGCAAGGCTCATGTGCTCGGTGCCGAAGACATCGCCATCCTGGCGGCTGCGGGCCTGACCGAGATCGTCGTCGCGGTGCTGGAGCCCGGCGACCTCGGCGAGGACGCTGCAGCCGAGACTATCGCGGCAAGCATGCGGCATCGTCATGTCGAGGTGAAGCCGGCGGCGACGGGCCGGGTCAATCTGTATGCGCGGGAAGCCGGTGTTTTCACGGTGGACGCTGGCCTCGTTGACGCCATCAACGCCATCGATCCGTCGATCACCGTTGCCACGCTCGCCCGGCACGCCACCGTCGAAAAGGGCCAGATGGTCGCGACGGTGAAGATCATTCCCTTCGCTGTCGCCGGTTATCTCGTGCGGCAGGCAACCGCGCTTTGCGAGCGAAGCGAGATCTTCGCCGTCAATCCGTTCGTGCCGAAGCGCGTCGGCGTCATCCAGACGGTCCTGCCGAGCGTCAAGGCAAGCGTCCTCGGCAAGACCGCGCGCCTGACCGAACAGCGGCTGGCACGTTCGGGCAGCCGGCTGACCGCCGAGCGCCGTACCCCCCACGAAGCCTCAGCCGTGGCCGAGGCGGCGAGGGCGCTGGCCCGCGAGAACGACATGGTCGTGATCTTCGGCGCTTCGGCGCTGAGCGATTTCGACGATGTCATCCCGGCTGCCATTCGTGCCGCCGGCGGTACCGTCGTCCGTTCCGGCATGCCGGTCGATCCCGGCAATCTTCTGGTGCTGGGTCATATCGGAGCAACGGCGGTCATCGGCGCCCCCGGCTGCGCCCGCAGCCCCAAGGAAAACGGCTTCGACTGGGTGCTCGACCGGCTGATTTCAGGGCTTGAGGTGACCGCGGCCGACATCGGCGGCATGGGCGTCGGAGGTTTGCTGATGGAAATCCCGACGCGTCCGCAGCCGCGCGACCTGTCAGCCATTCCGCCGGTGCCGAGAGTCCATGCGCTGCTGCTCGCTGCCGGCCGCTCCAGCCGCATGGGCGGCTCCAACAAGCTGCTGGCGCTGTTCCAGGGCAAGCCGCTGGTGCGCCGCACGGCCGAGCGGGTGCTCGCATCGAAGGCCGAAAGCACTGTCGTGGTGACCGGCCATCAGGCGGCTCGTATCCGTGAGGCACTTACAGGCCTCGACATTCCGGTTGCGCACAATGCCGATTTCGTTTCCGGTCTCGCCAGTTCGCTCAAGGCGGGCGTCGCGGCACTTCCCGAGGATGCCGCCGGCGCGCTGATCGTGCTTGGCGACATGCCCGAGGTGCTGCCAGCCGACCTCAACCGGCTGATCGAGGCTTTCGAACGCGCCGAGGGCCGCGCCGTGGTTCGCGCCACCCACGACGGCAAGCGCGGCAACCCGGTCATCTTGCCCCGGTCTTTGTTCCCTGCGGTCGCCCACCTCGAAGGCGACACCGGCGCCCGGCATCTGGTCGAGGCCGAGGGTGTCGATGTGATCGACGTCGAGATCGGCGCAGGGGCGGCTGTCGATGTCGACACGCCCGAGGCGCTCGAAGGAGCGGGCGGGGTGCTGCAGGATTGAGCGTGTTGACAAAGGGCCTGTTGGCCAGCCAACCCTTGGTGATGGTTCTCAACGCTTTCAAATCGAAGTCGCATTCTTTCGCGCCCCCCTCTGTCCTGCCGGACAGTCCGGCAGGACAGAGGGGGGCAACGTGTAGCGCTTGGCTGCAAGTCAGCATAGGCCACTTCGTTCTGCCGCTTGTTCTCGCCGCATCAGTTGCCTCTCCCGCCCATGCCCAAACCCTCGCGCCCTACAAGGACGACCTCTTTGCCTATCCGGCGATCCTGTCCTCCGAGGGCGACACCTACCGCGTCGTCGATTACCAGGAGATGCGCGACATCAACGAGCGCGACCAGGTACCTGAGCGCAGGGTCCAGGGCAAGTATGTCTCGACCGGCGTGCGCAAGGTGCAGCAGGACCTGGTGTTGAGGACCGACGCCGGCGAAATCAGGCATGTCGCGGTGGGCAAGACCGAGGGCGCGTCGGTCATCGTGCTCTACCTCCACGGCCAGGGCGGCAGCCGCAAGCAGGGCGTCGACGACTTCACCTTCGGCGGCAACTTCAACCGTATCAAGAACCTGATGGTCGCCAATGGCGGGCTCTATCTGTCACCTGACTTTTCCGACTTCGCCGACAAGGGTGTTTCAGAGGTAGCTGCCCTGATCGAGCACTACGCAGCCCAATCCCCTGGCGCAAAGGTCGTTGTCGCCTGCGGCTCGATGGGTGGGGCGCTGTGCTGGGGACTGGCCCGTGACGCCAGGGCGGCCAAGCAATTGAGCGGGCTGATGCTGCTTGGCTCGCTGTGGGAGGACGGCTTCCTCAAGTCTCCGGCCTTCGCGGCCAAGGTGCCGGTGTTTTTCGCCCAGGGCAGCAAGGACCCGGTCTTCCCGGTGGAAAAGCAGGAGGCGTTCTTCCGCTCGATCCTTGCCGAGAAGCCGGGTTACCCCGTGCGTTTCGTGCGTTTCGAGACCGGCACCCACGGTACGCCGATCCGCATGACCGACTGGCGCGAGACGCTCAACTGGATGCTGGCAGAAAGATAGCGGTCACGGCCCGGTGTTGTAGTCGAGCACTGTCTCCGGGTTGATCTCGCCGTCATAGGATGCATCGACGTCGTATTTCACCAGCGAAAACGCGCCGTCGCGGAAGATCCAGATGCCGTCCGACGAGGCGTCGCCGACGCCGCGCCATTTGGCGTGCGAGGCGATTGTCCTGGTATTCACGTCGTAGAACGAATTGACCAGCTCGCCTTCCGAGCGGTAGCCGATGGTGCTGACGCTCTCGACCTTGCCCTCGCTGTCGTCGTTCTCGTAGCGGATATCGAGTTCGGGCGTGGCGAAGTGTTGCTGCCTCAGCCCGGCAAGCTCGCTCCAGAAATAGTAGACGTGGGTCTCGTTGTAGGCGCCCATCGTGCAGTAGAAGCGGAACAGCCTGGCCTCGCTCGGCTTGGCGTCCGCCGCGTCTGTCTTGTTGTGATAGGAAATCGTGTAGCTCAGCGCGGCATCGTCGCGTTCCGAGCGGGTGTCGCACGAGCCTTGGTAGTCACTGGCAAACAGCTTCTTTGCTTGGTCGAGCACGGCATCGGTTTCGGTGGGCGGGGCGTCGCCGCATTGCTTGGGCAGCGCGCCGGCCAATTCGCCTTCGGCGGGCTTGAGTGCGCCCTTGTCGAGTTGGATCGGAGTGAACGGCGGCTCCTGGATCGAGCCATTGACCTGGCGGGCGGTATAGCAGCCGGCGAAAACCTTCTCGGTGCCGTCCTTGTCGACGGCGCGGATCGCGACCGGGATGTTGTAGAAGATGCTGCCGGCAGCGCCTTCCGAGCTGACCGCGCCGGTTTCGACGTCGACGCGCTCGGTCGCCTCGTAGCCCTTGGCGAAGGTTTCGAAATCCTTGGCCGGCTTGGCCTCGCCGAAATAGTCCCAGGCGCGGGCATATTCCTTGCGGCTCACCGCATTGTAGAGCGAGCGGACAACGGCGGCCGCGTCGGAACGATCATCGATATAGGGAACTTCGGCCGCGAACGCCTGGACGGGCAATAGCGCTGAAAGGGCCAGCGTGGCGGCCGCGGGCGTCGAAAAAATCTTCATCGCGAATCTCCTGCCTGCCGCAATGATGCCTGATCGATTGCGGCAGCGCAGTGACGCGCGTGACCATCACGCCTGGCGCGTCGACATTTCCCGGGCGATGCGCGGGAAATCGGCCGGCTTGATGCCGATGTCGGAGCGGTCGGCATTGCTCATCGCATTGAGCAGCGCGAGCGCTGCGCGATAGCGTGCCTGTTCCTTGGGGCGCGGGCGGGCGAACAGTTCAGTGTAGAAACCCATGTTTCATGGCTCCTGTTGGTCCTCCCATTGCACATATAGGTGATTCCATTGCGATTGTGCAGTGCAGCATAAGCATGGCTGCCATGCGGGGTGCCGGCGTTTTATCTCGTCGCGATGAAACAAAAATCCCATCGCCAGCGTAACTGCATTGCCGGCGATTGCCGGTTTTCCTCGCCGTAGGGCGTTTCCGGGCCGTCGTCCTCGTGCGGCCCGGCTTTTTCTAGTTCGATTCTAAGATGCGGACGAAGCATCGAAGCGATTTTTAACCGGCCACCCCTATGGTTCTGCCGGATATTGCGTATCATTTGTTTTCGTGCGGAGGGCCTTGCATGGGCACCGGGATCAATCGGGACTTTGCTTCGTTGCTCGATGATCTGTTTGTTGCGTCCGAGCCAGGCGACGTTGCGCCCGCGCCGACGATCCCTTTCGACTATCTTGCGGTTGCAGACGAGCTGCATTCGGGCCGCATCCGCGTCGCCGGCGAGACGGTTGCCGCCGAGTACCGCGAAGCAGGGGCCGCGCTGGAAGACGAGTTCGTGTCGCTGCTCGACATGGTCAAGGCCAAGGCGGTTGCGGTCGAGGAGCCCGAGGCGCCGTCGATCGACCCAGAAGTGATTGCCGCCGAATTGGGGCTGGCCGATGCCAAGCCCGCCGATCTCGCCAAGATGCGCCGCATCTTTGCGCTGGCCAACCATCCCGACCGGGTGGCGCCGCACCTGCGCCAGCGCGCCATGGTGCGCATGCAACTGGCCAACATGATGATCGATGACGCCAAGCGGCGTACCGCCAAGAAAAGGAGCTGACGCCGCAGGGCGATCGGCTTGATGCCGCCGGCGGCTGCCTTGGCCGGCTCAGCAAAACACCCTATCTACGAGGAGCTGTACTTCCACAGCCGGAAGCCACCATGCTCAGAGTCCAGAAGATACCGCTCAACGACATCTATGTGCCTGCCGCGCGCAAGAAGACGCTGCATCCCGAAACCGTGCGGCATCTCGCCGAGGACATCGTCGAGAACGGCATGAAGACGCCGATCCAGGTGCGCCACGACGGCAAGCGTTACGTGCTGGTCGAAGGCCTGCACCGGCTCGAAGCGGCGCGCTGGCTGGGCGAGACGTCGATCGATTCCTATCTGGTCCAGGCGCGCAAACACTAGCCGCCGAATTTTTGCATCGAACTGTCGGTGCGGCCCGCTGTGCTTCGTCCTTGCTTCGAAAGCCAAATTCATCAGGAGACGACGACATGAATGCTAGTGCCAACGACCGCGAGCTGGTGCTCACCCGCATCATCGATGCCCCTCGCGAAAAGCTCTATCGCTGCTGGACCGATGCCGAATTGCTGCCGAAATGGTTTGCGCCGCTGCCCTGGACGACGGCCAGTGCCAGGCTAGACGTGCGCGCCGGCGGCACCAGCGCTATCACCATGCGCAGCCCCGAGGGCGTCGATTATCCCAGCTCCGGCGTCTATCTCGAAGTCGTGCCGAACGAGAAGCTGGTCTTCACCGATGCCTTCACCGAAGCTTGGCTGCCGTCGGAAAAGCCGTTCATGGCGGCGACCGTGACCTTCGAGAATGTCGGCGGCGGCAAGACAAAATACACCGCCATTGCCAGGCATTGGACGGTCGAGGATCGCGAGGCTCATGAAAAGATGGGCTTTCACGAGGGCTGGGGCCAGTGCGCCGACCAGCTCGAGGCTTTGGCGAAGACGCTCTGAGGGGGGCCTTTCCTTCTCCCCTGTGGGAGAAGGTGCCCCCAAGGGGCGGATGAGGGGTGCTGGACGGAGTGCAGCGCTTCAGATTTTTCACCATCCAGAGTTTCCTTCTGCCTCTCATTCCTTCCAACACCCCTCATCCGACCTCGCTTCGCTCGGCCACCTTCTCCCGCAAGGGGGAAGGCAGGTAAGTCAGGCGCGTCCTCATCCGTGGAAAATTTCTCTACCAATGTCGGCGTCCCGTCATCCCGTTCGTCCTAGGAGCAACGGGTCGCAAGACCTGGCGAGAGAAGGGACGAGGACATGAACAAGCGCAGTTTCATCACCATGCTGGCGGCGGCGGCACTCGCGGTTGTAACCGGAGGGTCGGCCATGGCTGAGACGACTAAATCTACGGCTGCCGGCGCCAAGACCGGACATGCCGAGATCAACGGCGTGAAATACTATTACGAGATCCGCGGCGAGGGCGAGCCGTTACTGCTGCTCCATGGCGGACTAGGCTCGATCGACATGTTCGGACCGGTGCTGCCGGCGTTGTCGAAGGGCCGGCAGGTGATCGCGGTCGACCTCTACGGCCATGGCCGAACCGCACTTACCGAGCGCAAGATGAGCCATGTCGACATGGGCGACGACATGGCCGGCCTGCTGAAGACGCTCGGCTACGGCAAGACCGACGCCATGGGCTATTCGATGGGCGCCGGTGTGGCCTTCCGCCTTGCCGTGCAGCATCCAGACGCGGTTCGCAGGCTTGTGCTGGTATCGGCGGGCTTTGCCCAGGACGGCTTCTATCCCGAGATGCTGCCGATGCAGGCCCAGGTGGGTGCTGCCATGGCCGAGATGATGAAGCCGACGCCGATGTACCAGGCCTATGCGGCGGTGGCGCCGAAGGTCGAGGATTTCCCCAAGCTGCTCGACAGGATGGGCGAGATGATGCGCACGCCCTATGACTGGGCCGACGACGTCAGGACGCTGAAGATGCCGGTCATGCTGGTCTATGGCGACAGCGACATGTACCGGCCGGAGCACATCGTGAAATTCTACCAGCTGCTCGGCGGCGGCTTGAAGGATGCCGGCTGGATGCGCGAGACCATGGCGCAGAACCGCCTGGCGATCATCCCCAACCGGACCCACTACGATGTCTTCTTCGCGCCCGAACTGGCAGCGATGGCGCTGCCCTTCCTCAACGGCGAGACCAAGGTGAAAACCTGGGACGAGCAGGTCAAGGCAGCGCAGTAGGCGAGGGCGCCGCAAGCCCGGCCGACACAGTCGCCGCGCGCTTCGAAATGGGGCGCGCGGCGGTCTCTTTTGTTGCTGTCGGCGGCCGCGCAGTGTATCTTTCCCGCGCGTTCGAAATACCCCAGTTGGGGCCTCGAAACTTCGGCATACCGGCAAACCGGCAATGAGTTGGCCATGGCGGGATCGGACTGTCCGATACCATCGCTTGGGTGCCAGCCGCCTGCTCCGCCTGTTCCGGTCCATAGCGTCCGATGTACGCCCACCGGAGGAACGGTCATGGCTATCTCATTGACAATGCAAGAATATCTGGAGGACAATCACATCCGCTACGACGCCGCCAAACATGCGCGGACCGGCTGCTCGATGATGACTGCCGAGGCGAGCCACGTGCCCGGCAATGCCCTTGCCAAGGGTGTGGTGCTGAGATGGGAGGACGGCTATGTGCTCGCCGTGCTGCCGGCCTCGCGCCATGTCGACCTCGCCAGGATGCGCGAGATCATCGGCGACAAGGTGCGGCTCGCCACCGAAGAGGAGGCAAGCTCGCTGTTTCCCGACTGTGACGAGGGGGCTGTCCCGATCCTCGGCGTACCCTACAGGGTGGCTTGCGTGGTCGATGAGCAGCTGCGCCGCGGCAGCGACGTCTATTTCGAGGGCGGCGACCACCGCACGCTGGTGCATGTCTCCGGCGACGAGTTTTCGCGCCTGATGTATGGCATGCCGCAGGCCCGCATCAGCTGGTAGCAAGCGCAATACGCAAATCCGGCGAGGCGGCCACCTCCAATGGTCGCCAGCCGACGAAAAGCCCGTTTCGTGTCACGCAACCGCCATTTGCCGGTCACGGTTCGGGATTATGTTGTGTCTAGTCTATTGGTCACGAACGGAGGCGACTATGGGCGATCAGCCGGAACTGACGCTTGAGGAACTGTTGCACGACCCGATCATCCTGAAGCTCATGGAGCGTGACGGATACAGCGCCGACGACATCCGCATGCTCGCACGGCATGCCGTGGCAGGTACCCAGGGATGGGAAAGCGTGTCGTCCAGTGCAAGCGCCCGCCGGAAGAGCAGGCTGTTTCGCCCGATGCCGTCGGCCTGCGCGACGCTGCCGCTGTGCCCCTAGGGCCATTCAGGCCCTAGACCAGGCCATTTCCGAAAGGACGCCGCTCTATCTCAACGCCTAGACGCGGATTTCGACGCCACTGTCGCGCAGCTTGTTGAGCAAGCGCTCTTCGGGCAGCGTATCGGTGACGAGCGTGTGGATGTCGCACAACGAACCGAGCCGGACGAGCGCGCGGCGGCCGAATTTTGAGCTGTCGACGGCCATGATGGTGCGTCCGGCCTGGCCCATCGCGGCGCAGACTGCGGCGACCTCGGCATGGTCGTCGTCGCCGATGTCGCCGTCCTGGTCGACACCGCTGACCGAAATGACGGCGACGTCGAACTTGAACCTCCTGATATAGTCTGATGTCTCCTCGCGGAACACGCCGCCGTCGACCTGGCGGACGAAGCCGCCGGGGACGGCTATGGCGAAATTGGTGCTTTCGCTGAGCGTCGTGGCGACGCGCAGCGAGTAGGTGACGACGCGCAGGTCGCGGCGGCCGATCAGCGCCCGCGCCACCGCCTCGCAGGTGGTGCCGGTGTCGATGAACACGGCAGCGCCGTCTGGGATGAGTTCGGCGGCGAGGCGGCCGATCTTTTCCTTCTGCGCGGCATTGTCGACCCGACGCTGGCGCAGCACCGACGGCTCGACCGGTGTCGAAATGGTAGCTCCGCCGTGCAGGCGGCGCACCTTGCCGTCTTGTTCGAGAGCCATGATGTCGCGACGCGCGGTCTGTGTCGTTACCCCGTAAAGCGTGGTGATCTCCTCGATCGAGACGTAGTGGTTTTTCTCCAGATAGCTCAAGAGCTGGGCCTGGCGCCTCGATTTCTTGTCGTCCTTGTCCATGCCGGGTCCGTTCGTTCTGGCCATCTGCGATCCGGTCTCCACAATCCTAGCTAGCAAATTCGTATGCCGGGTTCATCCGGCATCTCGGTGTCGTGCGCGGGGTTTTGGGACTGTACCCAGGAATGTTGTAAAAGTGACATCTACCGAAACTAATGTCCGAATCCGTACTTTTCAGTGACCGCAACATGTCATTCGCACGCCAGCCCTGGCGGTTTTGTGACAATGCGCGGTCGCGTCGCACACAGGAGTTACGCGATGACGACTTTCCAACATGGCGCCGAGGATGCGCCTGCCCAAACCCGCCCCAACAGGCGTCTGCGCGCCGCAGCAGCCGCGCTGCTGTGCGGCACGGCATTGGCCGTCTCGGCGGTTGCCGCACAGGCGGCCGAGGATTCGATCCGGATCCTGACGCTCAACACCTGGCTCGACAGGTTCAAGGCCAATCCGAGCGTGATGTCGGAGTTCTTCATCAAGGGCAATTACGATGTCCTGACCTTCCAGGAACTTCAGGCCAACAGTACCTATGTGCGCGACATTCCCGGGATTCTGAGCGGAGCCGGACTTGGCACCTTCGGCAAGCGCCAGGACGGCGACGTCGGTGTGTTCTCGCGCCTGCCGGGCACGTACGGCGCCAACAAGATCGGCGACACCGCCACCTACACCTTGCTCGACGCCACTTCGAGCCGGCCGCAGAGCTACGTCGCGACGACTCACCTGAATTACTACGATCCCTCGACCAACCGCATCAATGAAGCCAAGGGGCTGAACCAGTGGGCGGCCTCGACGACGGCTCCGATCATCATGACCGGTGACTTCAACGCCGGCGACGTCTCGGAACGCGGCCTGCACTCGATCAGCCAGCAGGAGCGGCTGCTCAGGATCTACACCAAGAACCCAACCAACGCGTTCTATCTCGACCTGCTGAAGCAGTATGCCAAGGATCAGCCGCAGCTCGACGCCTTCATCGCCCAGTGGAAGGGCAAGGGAAATGCGGCGATCGACGGTGCGCCGATCCCTGCGGGCCTGTTCGCCGACGAGATGTATCCGGTCGCCGGCAACCTGCCGCAGACCATGAACATCCTTAAGAAGCAGTACCAGGTCCTGCAACTGCCCAACGAGCGCGAGCAGTTCTCGCCGCATGCGCTGAACGACGGGTCGGTGACCTGGCCCTCGCACGGCGAGGACGCGACCAACACCTGGGGCAGTTGGCACCGCGTCAAGATCGACCATTTCCTGGCGTCGCGGCCATTCGGCAAGTGGTGGCAGATCGACGACGACCAGAACGATCCCTATCTCGGCGTTATCACCGATGTCAGCTATGTGACAAACGCCAATGGTTCGAAGACGCCGCTCTCTGACCACGAGCCGGTGGCGCACAATGTGCGCTGGGTCGGGCCGCAGCTCGAAACCTATGACGACAACGGCACCGCCAGGACGCGCGTCGTCTGGGGCAAGGACGCCTCGACCTTCGCCGAGCGCGGCAAGGAGTTTTTCCTCTCGCGCAACAACATGCGCGACGACGTCTATCTCGGCCAGATCTCCGACGCCAACGGCCTGCCGATCCTGGCCGGACTGACGGAGGCCGAGAAGAAGACGCTGCTCGACTGCAAGAGCACCGATGCGCGCTTCCAGCAGGCGATTGTCGACTACTGCATCGACGACCATACTTTCATCGGCGAACTCAAGGTCGCCGACGGCGGTACCGTCGTCGTAGAGGAGGACGCGGCCCTCGGCACCGAACAGGCGAAGCTCCGCCTCGATGGCGGCAGCCTCAGGATTGCCGGCACCGACATGCATGTGCTGGGCCGCAACGTCGTGCTGGAGGCAGGCGGCGGCTCGATCGACATCGCCGATGCAACCAATGTCGTCGGCATCAACAAGGAGATCGCGGGCGCGGGCAGCCTGACCAAGCTCGGCCTCGGTGCGCTGGTGCTCGACGGCACCCACAGCTACACCGGCGAGACCGTCGTCGAGGCCGGCGCGCTCTCCCTCCAGGGCTCGATCGCCTCCTCGACGCTGACGACGATCGGCGCCGGCGGCACGCTTGGCGGCATCGGCACGCTCGGCAATACGGTGGTCGCCTCCGGGGGCGTGCTGGCGCCGGGCAATTCGATCGGCACCATCAATGTCGCCGGCGACATCACCTTCGAGGCCGGCTCGAAGTTCGAGGTCGAGGCCAACGACAAGGGCGAGAGCGACAAGGTCGCAGCATCAGGCAAGGCCACCCTCCAGGGCGGCTCGGTGCTGACTTTGGCCAGCGGCAACAACTACGCGCCACAGACCAGCTACCAGATCGTCACGGCAGGCGGCGGCGTGACCGGCACCTTCGCCGACGTCAGCTCGAACCTCGCCTTCCTCGACCCGACACTGGCCTATGGCGCCAACGACGTGACGCTGACGCTCAGCCGCAACGACATCAGCTTTGCCGAGGTCGGCGCCAACGGCAACCAGAAGGCGACCGCCGCAGCCCTGGAAACCCTCGGCTTCGGCAATGCCGCCTACGCCGCGGTGGCCAATCTCGACGAGGCCGGCGCACAGCAGGCGTTTGAGCAGCTTTCGGGCGAAGTCCATGCCTCGGCCAGGGGCATGATGATGCAGGACGGCGGTGTCATGCTGGACGCAGCCACCAGCCGCATCGACCAGGCTTTTGGCGACAACGCAGCGGCCAGCATGCCTGTCATGGCTTATGGCGACGACGGGCTGGAACTGGCACCTGCCGACACCGACCGCTTCGCTTTGTGGACGCGGGCCTTCGGCTCGTGGGGCGACAGCAAGGCCGATGCCGCCAATGTCGGCTTCGACCGCAGCACCGGCGGCCTGTTGGCGGGTGGCGATGCCATGGTCGGCGACAGCTGGCGCGCCGGCGTGATCGCGGGCTACAGCCGTTCGTCATTCAATAGCGCCAATGGCGGCTCGAGCGGCAGCGCCGACAACTACCATGTCGGCATCAATGCCGGCACGCGGGCTGGTCCCTTTGGGCTGACCGTCGGCGGCGGCTACACCTGGCACCGCTTCGACACGGCGCGCCAGGTCGCTTTCGCCGGCTTCTCGGACGCGCTGTCGGCCAAGTATGATGGCGGCACAGCGCAGGTGTTCAGCGAGGCGAGCTACAAGGTCGAGGCCGGGCGCTTCACGGTCGAGGGCTTCTCCAACCTGACCTATGTCAACCTGCGCACCAATGCCTTCACCGAAACGGGCGGGGCGGCAGCGCTGTCCAGCGAAGCGTCGAGCAGCGACGTGACCTTCACCACGCTCGGCGTGCGCGGCTCGACCGAGGTGGCGCTGGGCGCAGTCGACGCCACGCTGCACGGCACGCTTGGCTGGCGCCACGCCTTCGGCGATGTCGCTGCGACCTCGTCCTTCGCCTTCGACGGCAGCGGCGGCTTCGACATCACCGGTTCAGCGATCGCCAGGGACGCGGCGGTGCTGGGTGCCGGCATCGACTTCGCCGTCGCGCCGAAGACGAGGCTCGGCATCAGCTATACCGGGCAGGTGAGCAACGGTGCTTCCGACCACGGTGTCGATGCCAAGCTGGCGGTCAGCTTCTAGGCATCGAACAGCATCCGCGGCCATGGGCCTTGGCCGCGGATGCTGGGGAAAGTATTCGCGCGTTGTTGGCGGGCGAAATGAACCGCGCCAGCGCCGTGCTGAAGTTCGGCAACTGAGCCGCTGTCGTCAGGCGCCGATTGCCGGCCGCGCCACAAGGGCAAGGAATTCGCGGGTTGCCCGCGTCGCATGACGCTCCTTGTGGCGGAGCGAAAAGAAGCGGCGCTTGGGCAGGTCGAAATCGATGGCGACCAGCGTGCCGGCCTTGAGCGAGGCTTCGGCGACGAGCCGCGACATCACGGCGACGCCGGCGCCGGCCTCGACTGCGGCCCGTACAGCCTCGTTCGACGGCAGTTCCAGCGCGATGTCGAGGCTGCCGGGCTCGATACCGCGGGCGGCGCGCACGGCCTCGAAATGCGCGCGCGTGCCCGAGCCCGGTTCGCGCAGGACCCACCGCGCCGCCTGGAGGTCGCGCGGGGTGAAGGCAGCGTTGCTGGTCCAGGGATGGCCGGGCGCCGCGACGAGTACCAGTTCGTCGTTGTCGACCGGCTCGATGGCCAGGGCCGGGTCGTCGACTTCGCCCTCGACGAAACCGAGATCGGCAATGCCGTCTCGGACCTGGGTTGCGACTGTCTCGGTGTTGCCGATGGTCACGTCGAGCTCGATGCCGGGATAGCTGGACCTGAAACGGTGGGCGATGCCGGGCAGCCAGTAGTTTGCGACCGTCTGGCTGCCGGCGAGCTTGAGCGTGCCGCGCTTGAGGCCGGCAAGATCTGCAAGCACGATCTCGGCGGAGCGGGCGCGGGCGAGCACCGCGCGCGCCTCGGACAGGAAGATCCGGCCGGCCTCGGTCAGTACGATGCGGCGGCCGACACGGTCGAAGAGCTGGGTCTGGTAGTGCGCTTCGAGTGCCGACACCGCGGCACTTGTCGCCGATTGCGTCAGGTTGAGTGCTTCGGCGGCGCGGGTGACGTGTTCGCGCTCGGCCACCGCGACGAAGATCCTGAGCTGTTCGAGGGTCACGGTGTTCCTTTCAGTCGTCAGCCCGCAAGCTTGACCAGTATCAGACTGAAAACCGCAATGAAAAGGAATGCGCCGAGGCCAAGCAGCAGGGGACGGGCGCCGCGGGCCCAGAGCCTGGCGATGTCGGTTTCGAGCCCCATGGCGGCGAGCGCGGTAGCCAGGAGGAAGGTGGTCAGCGTGACGATCCACGCCTTTGCCTCGGACGGAATGTCGATCAGGCTGTTGAGGCCGACCATGGCGACAAAGCCGAGCACGAACCAGGGCATCGGGGCAGGGGCGCCGTCCCGGGCCATGCCCGCCGACCTGGCGCGCTGCCTGGCAGCAACACCGAGCACGATCACCACCGGCGCCAGCATCATGACACGGGTGAGCTTGGACACCGTGCCGAACTCGCCGGCCTGCTGGCCGTCCTGGAAGCTTGCCGCGGCCACCTGGGCGATCTCGTGGATCGAGGCGCCGGCCCACAGGCCGTAAGCGTGAGCGTTAAGGTGGAACAGGCCGGGCAGCAGTGGATAGGCAAACATCGCCACCGAGCCGAAGACGGTGACACACGCGACCGCATAGGCGACGTCCTCGTCGGGCGCTCTGGTCACCGTGTTGGTGGCGATGACCGCCGAGGCGCCGCAGATAGAGGTGCCGGCGGCGATCAGCTCTGCAAGCTTGTGGTCGACGCCGATCGCCTTTCCCAGCCACAGCGTGAAGGCGAAGGTGGCGACGAGCGTCGTGGCGATGATGGCGATGCCCGCAGCACCCACCTCCGCGACCTGGCTCGCAGTGAGTTGCAGGCCGAGCAGGATGATGGCGAAGCGCAGCAGCCTGCGCATGGCGAAAGTCACCCCGGCCTTGGCCGCGTCCGGCGTGCCCCGGAGATTGTGGACCGCCATGCCGAGGACGATGGCGATGATCATCGGGCTGAAAGCCGAGAGGCCGGGCAGCAGCCTGAGTGCGAAGGCGATGCCGGCGATGGCCACGGTCAGCGCAACGCCGGGCAGCAGGTTGCAGCGGCTTTCATGGCGCGCCTGACGCGGGCTGATGGCGACGGCGTCTTGGGCTTCGGCTCGGGTGTGGGCGTTCATGGCTTGGTCCTTTTCAGGTACAAGCTATTGTTGCCCGTCTGATCGATCCAACGCGTAATGGCGCTTGAATCGTTCGAATGAATCGATTGGTTTTCCGGTGGCCCTGTCCAGCCCATGCCGTGCCACTGGACGAAATATCCGGCGCGTCTATAGCGGTGCAATGGATGACGCGGTCGTGTCCTTCGTCTTTTCAGTCCTCTTGCCAACCGGAACGAAGATGCCTGTTCACGAGATCGCAGCAATCGGGGCCGCGACATGCTGGGCCGTCACGGGATTGATCTCGGCCGGACCCGCCGGCTATCTCGGCGCGCCGGCTTTCAACCGCTTGCGGCAGGTCTTCGTCACCGGGCTGCTGGCGCTCTATGTGCTGTTCACCGGTACCTGGCGCGAACTCGACGCCGGCAGTGCCGGGCCCCTGCTGCTGTCCGGCCTTGTCGGCATCTTCGTCGGCGACACGCTGCTGTTTGCCGCGCTGAACCGGCTGGGGCCCCGGCGATCGGGCATCCTGTTTGCGCTGAACGCGCCGATGGCCGCCGTTCTCGGCTGGCTGATGCTGGGCGAGGACCTCGCGCCAAAAGCTGCCGCGGGTATCGGCCTGACGGTCGCAGGCGTGTTGCTGGCGATCCTGTTCGGCAAGCGCCGCGACCAGCTGCACGCCTGGGAGACGGTGAAAGGGCCGTTGTGGATCGGCGTGGCGCTCGGACTGGGGGCGGCGGCCGGCCAGGCGATCGGCTCCATCATCGCAAGGCCGGTGATGGCAACGGGCATCGACCCGTTCGTGGCGTCGATGCTGCGTGTCGGCATCGCCGCTTTTTGCCTCAGCGTACTGATCCAGCTGCCGATACCGGCCGTGAAACCGCGGGCGCCGCTGACATTCAAAGTTGCGGCACTGACGGCGTTGACCGGCATCATCGCGCTCGGCATCGGCATGACGCTGCTGTTATTTGCGCTTTCCGGCGGCAAGGTGGGCATCGTCTCGACGCTGTCGGCAACCTCGCCGGTGATCATCCTGCCCATGCTGTGGGCGCGGACCGGCGAACGCCCCGCCGGCGGCGCCTGGGCCGGGGCGGCACTGGTCGTCGCCGGCATGGCGTTGATCTTCATGCGCTGACGGGAGCGCTGGGTTTCTGCCATGCGGCACCGGCTGAAACTGGCGTTCCAACCGCATCCCGGATAGCGTCGCATCACATCGAATGCTGTACCGACATCGTCAGGGGAAGGGTCCATAGGTGGAAGACAGGGACACGCGCCGGCTCGAGATGGTCGTGCTGATGACGCCCGAGATGGCGAATTTCAGCGGCAAGGTGCATGGCGGTGCCTTGCTCAATATCCTCGACCGCGTCGCCTTTTCATGCGCCTCGCGCTATTCCAACAAATACGCGGTCACGCTGTCGGTTGACCAGGTGGTGTTCAGGGAGCCGATCAATGTCGGCGAACTGGTCACCTTCCGGGCGTCGGTCAATTTTGCCGGCCGCACCTCGATGGAAATCGGCATCCATGTCGAAGCCGAAAACATCCGCTCCGGCCAGCGTCGCCACACCAATTCCTGCTATTTCACCATGGTGGCGGTGGACGAAGACGGCCGCCCGACCGAGATTCCGGCTTTCGTGCCGGCGACCGACATCGACCGCCGCCGCCACCGCGCCGCTGAGCTGCGCCGCGAACTGCGGCGCGAGTTCGAGGCGAGATTCCGGGCCGCAGCCAATGCGGATGAGGGGTAGGGGAGACAGAGCTCAAACGGCCGCCACTTGGCACGGGCTTACCATTCGTTATGCCGGCTCATCGTTCGCTGGATCGAGCGGCCAGTTGCTCCCGCCTGTCCGCAAATCGACGGCCTTCGAAAATGGCCGCTGGCCTCCCTGCCTTCGTCATCCTCGGGCTTGACCCGAGGATCCATGCCGTGAGGCGGATGTGGTGCGGGGGGAAGGCGAGCGTTCTGGACCGCTTGGGCGTTGCCGCAAGGTCACGGCATGGATCCTAGGGTCTCCGCGACGTCGCTGCGCTCCTGCTCCGCCCTAGGATGACGAAGCGAGAGGGGGCAATCGTCGATGGTGTAAGGGGCGCGGCCGCTCCTCACCCAAGACTACATGCGTTAAGGCATCGGCAGGTGCGGAGGGCTTGCGTACAACTTTGCCGCGAGTAGGCTCCAGTCATGACCGGCTACGTCTACATGACCGCCAGCCAGAAGGGTGGCACGATCTATATCGGCGTGACCAATGACCTGGCGCGTCGTTTGCCGGAGCACAAGTCGGGTGAGGGTACAGGCTTCACCGCTCGATATGGCGTGCATCGCCTCGTTTGGTACGAGGAGCATTTCGATATCCGCGACGCCATCCAGCGCGAGAAATCGCTGAAGCGCTGGCCGCGCCAATGGAAGATCGAGTTGATCGAGACGAGCAATCCCGAGTGGCACGAGCTGTTTCGCGGACTTGGATGGTGAGGGGAATTGGTGGGAGCGGTCTCTTCCGTTTCGTCATCCTCGGGCTTGACCCGAGGATCCATGCCGTGAGCGTGAGGAATGCGGAGCGGGGCAAGAAAAGGCGAGCGTTCTGAACCGTTTGGGCGTTGCCGCAAGGTCACGGCATGGATCCTAGGGTCTCCGCGACGTCGCTTCGCTCCTGCTCCGCCCTAGGATGACGAAGGGAGGGGGCGTTCGCGCCAATCGTCGGGGAGGACTTGCGCAGGTCATGAGCGGCTACGTCACATGACTGCTAGCCAGAAGGATGGCACGATCTATGTCGGCGTGACCAATGACCTGGCCCGTCGTTTGCCGGAGCACAAGTCGGGTGAGGGTACAGGCTTCACCGCGCGATATGGTGTGCATCGGCTCGTTTGGTACGAGGAGCATATCGACATCCGCGCGTCATCCAGTGCGAGTAGTCGCGGAAGCGAGTCATTACCTGCCCAGTTACTAAAAGAGTAGGCCGCACTGTGGCGGCCTACTGTCTTTTCGCTATTACTTTACCAGTGGGACCACGCCTCAGCTGCACCCGCTCGTCGCGCCGCAGGTGTCGCACTTCTCGCAGGTGCCGTTGCGCACCATGGTGAAGTTCTGGCACTCCGAGCAGGAATTGCCGGTGTAGCCCTGCAGCATCGACTTGGCGCGGCGGTCGGCGGCGAGTTTCTTGGCCTCCGCCGCTTCCTGGGCTGCGGCGTCGGTGAACAGCGACGTCGTGACCGACGTTTCCTCGACGGTCTCCTCGGTCGTGACTTCTTCGACCAGTTCCTTGGCCCGCTCCTCGTAGTCGCGCTTGTAGGCGGTGGATTCCTCCGCCGAGATCGCCGCCTTGGGGGCGAGCGCCAGCACGTTGGAGCCGGAGAAGGCGGTCACAGGCGTCACGCGCGCCGGGCTTGCGGCAGCCGCCGAACCCTTGGGGTCGTTGCCGGCGACGCCGGAGACGACCTTGAGCGGGGAGGCGCCGCGGGTCAGGCCCTTGGAGAAGGGCAGGGCCTTGCCTTCGGTGATGCCCTTGCCGAGCGCCGTCTTGTCGAAATCCGACTGGTCGACATGGGCGAGGTCGTGGCGGCCGAGATAGGAGACGGCCAGTTCGCGGAAGACGTAGTCGAGGATCGAGGTGGCGTTCTTGATGGCGTCGTTGCCGACGACCATGCCGGCCGGCTCGAACTTGGTGAAGGTGAAGGCCTCGACATATTCGTCGAGCGGCACGCCGTACTGCAGGCCGAGCGAGATCGAGATGGCGAAATTGTTCATCATCGCGCGGAAGGCAGCGCCTTCCTTGTGCATGTCGATGAAGATCTCGCCGAGGCGGCCGTCGTCGAACTCGCCGGTGCGCAGGTAGACCTTGTGGCCGCCGACGACGGCCTTCTGGGTGTAGCCCTTGCGGCGGTTCGGCAGCTTTTCCCGCTCGCGGTAGAGCCGCTCGATGACGCGCTCGACGATCTTTTCGGTGACCTGCACCGCCTTGGCGGCGGCGGGTGCCGCGATCAGCGCCTCGACGGCATCGTCTTCGTCCTCGTCCTCGTCGGCAATCAGCGAGGCGTTCAGCGGCTGCGACAGCTTGGAGCCGTCGCGGTAGAGCGCGTTGGCCTTGAGCGCCAGCTTCCACGACAGCATGTAGGCGCTCTTGCAGTCCTCGACCGTCGCCTCGTTGGGCATGTTGATGGTCTTGGAGATGGCGCCCGAGATGAAGGGCTGGGCCGCCGCCATCATGCGGATGTGGCTCTCGACGCTGAGGTAGCGCTTGCCGATCTTGCCGCAGGGATTGGCGCAATCGAAGACGGGCAGATGCTCGTCCTTGAGGAACGGCGCGCCTTCCAGCGTCATTGCACCGCAGACATGGATGTTGGCGGCTTCGATGTCGCGCTTGGAAAAGCCGAGCGCCGGCAGCATCTCGAACGAGAGGTCGTTGAGCTGCGCCTCGGTCAGGCCGAGCACGTCCTTGCAGAAGTCTTCGCCCAGCGTCCACTTGTTGAACACGAACTTGATGTCGAAGGCGCTCTTGAGGGCCGAATTCAGCGCCTCGATCTTCTCGTCGCTGAAACCCTTGGAGCGCAGCGAACCGGGGTTGATGCCGGGCGCCTGGTTGAGGTTGCCGTGGCCGACGGCATAGGCCTCGATCTCGGCGATCTGGGCTTCGCTATAGCCGAGGGTACGCAGCGCCTCGGGCACCGCACGGTTGATGATCTTGAAGTAGCCGCCGCCGGCGAGCTTCTTGAACTTGACCAGCGCGAAGTCCGGCTCGATGCCAGTGGTGTCGCAATCCATGACCAGGCCGATCGTGCCGGTGGGCGCGATCACGGTTGCCTGGGCGTTGCGGTAGCCATGCTCCTCGCCGAGCTCGATGGCGCGGTCCCAGGTGGCGCGGGCATGGGTCACCAGTTCCTGCTGCTTGAGGTCGGACGCGACCAGCGGCACCGGATGCACCGACAGCTTCTCGTAGCCGTCCTTGTCGCCATAGGCGGCGCGGCGATGGTTGCGCATGACGCGCAGCATGTTTGCGGCGTTGCGGTCATAGTCGGGGAAGGCGCCGAGTTCGGAGGCCATCTCGGCCGAGGTGGCGTAAGCCACGCCGGTCATGATCGCCGTCAGCGCGCCGCCGATGGCGCGGCCCTCGTCGGAGTCATAGGGAATGCCGGACGTCATCAGCAGGCCGCCGATATTGGCATAGCCGAGGCCGAGCGTGCGGTACTCGTAGGAGAGCTTGGCGATCTCCTTGGACGGGAACTGCGCCATCATCACCGAGATTTCGAGCACGACGGTCCACAGGCGCACCGTGTGCTCGTAGGCCGCGATGTCGATGGTGCCGTCGGTGTTGCGGTAGGGCAGCAGGTTGATCGAGGCGAGGTTGCAGGCCGTGTCGTCGAGGAACATGTATTCCGAGCACGGGTTCGACGCACGGATGGCGCCTGCGGAGGCGCAGGTGTGCCAGTCGTTCATCGTGGTGTTGAAGTGCAGGCCGGGATCTGCCGAGGCCCAGGCGGCGTAGCCGATCTTTTCCCACAGATCGCGCGCCTTGAGCGTCTTCATCACCTTGCCGTCCTTGCGGGCGGTCAGGTGCCATTCGCCGTCGCCCTCGACAGCGCGCAGGAAGTCGTCCTTGAGCGAGACCGAATTGTTCGAGTTCTGCCCCGAGACGGTGAGATAGGCCTCCGAATCCCAGTCGGTGTCGTAGGTCTTGAACTCGATCGAGCTGTAGCCTTGCTTGGCGAACTGGATGACGCGGTAGATGTAGTTCTCCGGCACCGCGTTCTTCTTGGCGGCCTTGATCTCGCGCTTGAGCGCGGTGTTGACGGCCGGGTCGAAGCAGTCGTCATCCTGGCCTTCGCAGTTGACGCAGGCCGCCATGATCTTGCTGAGGTGCTGGCGCACGATCTTGGAACCGGTGACGAGGGCCGCCACCTTCTGCTCTTCCTTCACCTTCCAGTCGATATAGGCCTCGATATCGGGATGGTCGGCGTCGACCACCACCATCTTGGCCGCACGGCGGGTGGTGCCGCCCGACTTGATGGCGCCCGCAGCACGGTCGCCGATCTTGAGGAAGCTCATCAGGCCGGACGAACGGCCGCCGCCGGACAGCTTTTCGCCTTCGCCGCGCAGGTGGCTGAAGTTCGAGCCGGTGCCCGAGCCGTATTTGAACAGGCGCGCCTCGCGCACCCACAGGTCCATGATGCCGCCCTCGTTGACGAGGTCGTCGGCGACCGACTGGATGAAGCAGGCATGCGGCTGCGGGTGTTCGTAGGCCGACTTCGACTTGGTCAGCTTGCCGGTGAAGGGGTCGACATAGAAGTGGCCCTGGCCAGGACCGTCGATGCCATAGGCCCAGTGCAGGCCGGTGTTGAACCACTGCGGCGAGTTCGGCGCCACGCGCTGGGTGGCGAGCATGTAGGACAACTCGTCCTTGAAGGCGCGGGCGTCGTCTTCGCTCTTGAAGTAGCCGCCCTTCCAGCCCCAATAGGTCCAGGTGCCGGCGAGACGGTCGAAGACCTGGCGGGCGTCGATCTCGGAGCCGTAGCGTTCGTTTTCGGGCAGCTTGGCAAGTTCGGCCTCGTCGGGAACCGAACGCCACAGGAAGGAAGGAACGTCGTTCTCCTCGACCTTCTTCAGACGGGCGGGCACGCCGGCCTTGCGGAAATACTTCTGCGCCAGGATGTCGGCCGCGACCTGGGAGAACTGCGCCGGCACATCGATGTTGTCGAGCCGGAAGACCACCGAGCCGTCCGGATTCTTGATCTCGGAGAGCGCCTTGCGGAACTCGATCTCCGCATAGGCCGATTGTCCATCCTTGGTGAAACGCCGCTCGATGCGCATCGGTCGATTTCCTTTTGTCTATATATAGCGTCTTTCGCGGGAAATTTCCCATTGCTGAAACGAAAGACGCAATGCCGATCTTGCCGGCCGCCCGAACGACCGGTCACCATTGCCGAAGAAGCCGCCGCCAGACCGGAAATCCTCCTTGCGGAGCGCCTTCCCGTCAGCCTGCGGACCGCTTCGGGTCCTTGAAACTGAAACTTTGTTGCGATTCCCTCGCTGAGGGAGAACTCACACTATCTAGCGTCCAGGCTGCCTGCAAACACTAAATATAGTGTTAACAGAAGATTTCTGCCAGTCCCCAATTTTTACCCGTCAACCCCTCGGACACACCGCAACCACGCGCGACGGCGCCCCGCCTGTGCGGGTGCAAATGCGAGCGGCAACTCACTAGATCTGGAGAAAGGACCGGGCTCTGAACTTTCCGGTCACGCACTCAACAAGCGCGCTGGAGTCATAAAAAGCGACTCGGGGGGTAACGTCAAGAAGTCGTTTATGCAGATTTTGTGACCCCAACATCTTGTGTGTCACTTGTGTGGATAACGGGGAGAACCGGCTCCGTGAACGAAGCCGGCAAGATACCCGCTTGGCGGCGTCTCGCGCCTCAGGCGGCGACTTTTCCGTGGGCTGCGCCGAAGGACGAGATCAGCCGGCAAAGGTCTGGTTCGTTGACCATGCGCGCTGCCTCGGCAGGCGACACCCACTTGCGCGTGCGCTGGCGCCGCTCCTTCCACTTTTCGGCGACCTTGCGCACTTCGAGCGGATAGACCAGCACCTCGCAGGCGACCTGTTCGCCGCTTGCCAGTTCCTTGGAGTAGAAATAACGGCCCGCCTCGTGGGTATCGACCGAGCCGCTCAGGCCGGCTTCTTCGCTCGCCTCGCGAGCGGCGGTCTCGCACAGCCGTTCGGATTCTTCCGGCCAGCCCTTGGGCAGGACCCAGCGCCCGGTGTCGCGGCTGGTGATCAGCATGATCTCGATGGTGCCGGAGGCGGTGCGGTGCCAGGGCAGGGCGGCAACCTGGAGCCTGCAGGCGGGAGCGCCGAACAGCCGGCGTAGGCGCTCGACGAGGTGGCTGTGATAGACAGGCTTCATCAGCATCGGCAGTCCTACCCAGAAGCAGACTCAGTTGCCGTATTACGAATTGTACGGTTAATCCTCCGTAACAAAAGTAAATAGATTGATAATGAAAACGCCCGGCGCAAAGGCCGGGCGTCGAACAGGTCGGGTTGAGCCGGAGGGCGCTGCAATCAGCCCATGTGATCTTCCGCGATCGGCTTTTGGTATGTGAAGCCGAGATCCCAGGGGAAATAGATCCAGGTGTCCTGCGACACCTCGGTGACGAAGGTGTCGACCAGCGGGCGGCCCTTGGGCTTGGCATAGACCGTGGCGAAATGCGCCTTCGGCATCATGGCGCGCACGATGGCTGCGGTCTTGCCGGTGTCGGTCAGGTCGTCGACGATCAGTACGTTTTCGCCTTCGCCCTCGAGCAGCGACGGCGTGATCTCCTTCAGCACCTGCAACTGACCCTGCGAGGTGTAGTCGTGATAGGAGGCGATGCAGATCGTCTCGATCAGGCGGATGCCGAGTTCGCGCGAAATGATGGCAGCAGGCACCAGGCCGCCGCGAGTGATGCAGACGATCGCCTTCCACTGCGGATTGACGCCGGCGAGACGCCAGGCGAGCGCACGCGCGTCGCGGTGGAACTGATCCCAGGATACGGGAAAGGCTTTTTCGGGAAGGGACATTCGACGCGCACTCCGGCTCGGCGCGCCTAGTGGCGCGAAAATTAGGGGAATGCAGGCGGAATTAGCCGGAAAGCCCCGCTCTTGGCAAGGGCGGGGCTGCACAGTTGTGCGGTAATCTTAGCGCGACAGCAGGATCGCGGTGTCGCCGGCCTGCAGGACGCTGCGCGTGACACCGCCGAACAGGAACTCGCGCAGCCAGGAATGGCTGTAGGCGCCCATCACCAGCAGGTCGGCGCCTGTTTCAACCACCTTGTTGTGGATGACGGCATCGACGGTGTGGCCGCGCGACGCCTCGACGCTGACCGATACCTTGGCGCCGTGGCGGGCAAAGGCAGAGGCGATCTCGGCGCCGGCGGCGTCGGCGCTCTGGGCTGCCGTCTCGATGGGGTCGATGACCAGGATTTCGGTCTGGTCGGCCTCGAGGATGAAGGGCAGGGCATCGAAGGCGGCGCGGGCGGCTTCGCGGCTGCCGTTCCAGGCGACCAGGACGCGGCGGAAGGTCGAGATCAACGGTGCCGCATGCGGCACCACCAGCACCGGGCGGCCGGCCTCGTAGATCAGGGAGTCGACGTCGGCGGCAATCGAGTCCTTGGCCTCTTGCGATCCCTGCGAAACGATGACTAGGTCGGCGCAACGCGCGCTTTCGACCCCCGAAAGGGCGCTGTCGCCGGAAAAGCTCTCGAAGCTGCGCCATTCGAACGACACGCCGGCGGTCTCGATGCGGGCGAGGAACGCCTTCTGCACCTTTTCGGCGCGCTCCTTGCAGAGATCGGAATTGGCCTGGATGAACTCGGTGTCGGGAAAGCCGACGGCCGTGGTGTAGGGCATCGCCAAGGCTTCGGCATGAACGCCGATCAGATGGCTTTCGTGCCGGTCGGCAAACGGGATGGCCACATCGAGGACGCGGGCGGCGTCGCGCTCGCTCTGGATGATGGCAACGATTGTCTTGAACGGCATGGCACCCTCCTTTGCACGGACAGAAATCTGCTCAGCAAAGAAACACTATCATGCCCGTACTTGTTCCCATGTGACCTGGATCAAGTGTTTGGGATCAAGTGTTTGGCATCAAGTCGTTCAGGCGGCTTTTGTTATGCCCTCAAGCATTGCCTCGATCGCATCGCGGGCGCGATCCATCGCTTCTTGCGAGCGCGAGCGGACGACGAGTTCGGTCCAGAACTTGCCGTCGAGATATTTCGGGTAGGAACCGATGATGGTGTCGGGATGCGCCTTCTGGATCTCGCCCAGCGGGCCGCCGATGGTGCCTTCGCCATAGGGACACTGGACCGTGGTCGACAGAAGCTTGGCGCCGGTCTTCAGCGTCGGCATGACGTTGTCGAGCATGGCCTGGAAGATCGACGGCACGCCGGCCATGACATGGACGTTGCCGATGCGGAAGCCCGGCGCCACCGAGACCGGGTTTTCGATCAGCCCGGCGCCGCGCGGCATGCGCGCCATGCGCTTGCGTGCTTCGGAGAATTCCAGGCCGCGCGTGGCATAGTTGGCCTCCAGAATGGCATAGGCGCGCGGCTCGTATTCGCACGGCACGCCAAAGGCCTTGGAGATCGAGTCGGCGGTGATGTCGTCATGCGTCGGGCCGATGCCGCCTGTCGTGAAGACATAATCGTAGCGTGCGCGCACGGCGTTGACGGCGGCGACGATCTCGTCCTCGTCGTCGGGCACGATGCGCACTTCCCTGAGGTCGATGCCTGAGGCCGTCATCATGTCGGCGAGGTGGCCGATGTTCTTGTCCTTGGTGCGGCCGGACAGAATCTCGTCGCCGATGACGACCATAGCTGCGGTGACGATGTCGGCCATTTCAGGAGCTCCTTTTAGACCAAGGTCAGATACAGCCGCCGGGGCAGGCGAGCAATAGTCGCCGTTTTGTGAACGATGCGTCACGCATTGGCCCGCTTTCATTGAACGGGCTTTGCATTACATCTCTCCCCAGACGCCAACCCAAGATGGTGTCGCGAGATTTTCCCCCCGCTGGAGTTTGAAATGGCTAAGATTCTTGTTCTCTACTATTCGAGCTGGGGTCACATGGAGCAGATGGCCAAGGCCGCTGCCGAAGGCGCCCGCGCAGCCGGTGCCGACGTGACCATCAAGCGCGTTCCCGAGCTGGTACCCGAGGCTGTCGCCAAGGCTGCCTATTACAAGCTCGACCAGGAAGCGCAGATCGCCGATCCGCTCGAACTGGCCGACTATGACGGCATCATCATCGGCACGGCCACCCGCTACGGCACCATGGCCTCGCAGATGAAGAACTTCCTCGACCAGACCGGCCCGCTCTGGGCCAAGGGCGCTTTGCTCGACAAGGTCGGCTCGGTGATGGTTTCGACCGCGACCCAGCACGGCGGCGCCGAGCTTGCGCTGATCAACGCGCAGATCCACCTGCAGCACCACGGCATGGTCATTGTGCCGCTGTCCTATGCCTACCAGGGCCAGATGGGCAACGACGTGGTTCGCGGCGGCGCGCCCTACGGCATGACCACCACCTCCGACGGCGACGGCTCGCGCCAGCCTTCGGCGCAGGAACTCGAAGGCGCCCACTTCCAGGGCAAGCGCGTGGCCGAGATCGCCATCCGCCTGCACGGCAAGGGCTCGAACGCTGTCAAGGAAGTTGCATAACAGCTTCGAATTGCTATGATTTTAGTGAACGGGCGGTCGCAAGGCCGCCCGTTTTGCATGTCACGGGCTTGAGCCTGCGTCTCGCGCCGCTAAGTTGCGGGCATTGCCTGCAGGAGGTTCGATGGCGACCGCGACAACGATTTTTGGCTGGATCGCCAGCATCATCTTCCTGGCCGTGGTCCTCGTCGGCGGTTATTTCGTGCTGGCGACCCGCAAGATCTCGACCCAGGCCGCACGCGCGGTGCCTGCAATCGGCAAGTTCGCAGCACTTGGCCGGCATCGCATCCACTATGTCGAGCAGGGCGAGGGGCGCCCGATCCTCTTTGTTCACGGTCTCGGCGCGCAACTGCACCATTTCCGCCATCCGCTGTTTCCGGAACTTGCCGATTTCCGGCTGATCGCGCTCGACCGGCCGGGCTCGGGCTATTCCACGCGTCCGGCCGGGTTTTCGGGCAGCCTGACCGAACAGGCCGATCTGATCGCGCGCTTCATCGCCGAACTCTTGCTGGAGCGGCCGCTGGTCGTCGGCCATTCGCTCGGCGGCGCCGTGGCGCTGGCGCTGGCGGAAAACCACCCGGAGGCGGTTTCCGGTTTGGTGCTGCTGTCGCCGCTGACGCATCTGGAGGACGAACTGCGGCCCGAATTCAGGTCGCTCTATATCAAGTCGCCACTACGCCGCCGCCTGATGGCCGAGACGGTGGCGATACCGACGAGCCTGAAATATGCGCCGCAGACCCTGGCCTTCCTGTTTTCGCCGCAGGAAGCGCCAAAGGACTACGGTACGGCAGGCGGCGGTTTCGCCGGGCTGCGGCCGAGCCATTTCTACGCGACATCGGCGGACATGGTGGCGATCGAGAGCGATCTTGGCGCGGTCGAGGCCAGGTATGGGGAACTGAAGCTGCCGGTGGCGGTGATGTTCGGCACCGCCGACCGTGTGCTCGACTACCGGCTGCATGGCGAGCCTCTGGCCGACAGGATCAAAGACCTGGAACTCGATCTGGTCGAGGGCATGGGGCATATGCCGCAATTCGTCGAGCCGAAGCGGGTCGCAGAGCTGATCCGGCGCATTGCGGCAAAGGCATTTGCCCAACCGGTCGACAAGGCGGCCAGGTAGAGGCGGGAACTGCTCGTCCGGCGATCCTGTTCGCGCCGGGGCGATGGCCGCTAGTCGGAAACCTCGGTGTCGGGCCTGTCGTCGCCCTTGGCGAGTTCGTCATGCCAACGGCCTTCCTTGTCCTCGTACTGGATGCCGTCGGTGGAGCCGGAGACACGCTGCTCTGCCGCCGCCGTCTCTGCGGCGCGAAGGGCGTGTTCGTGCGTGGGGAAGGTCTCGGAGAAGGTGTCACCGACCTTGTAGGCCCAGCCACCATCGTGCTGGACGACTTCATAGACGAGCTTTGCCATTATTTTTCCTCGCTGGATGACGATGCCGCTATCGGCACCTCGGCTTCCATCGCTGCCTCGACGAAGGCTCGCCGCGCATCCTCGGAAGGGCGTTGCCCCTCGAGCACCTTCAGGCATGTCTGGACGGCGTTGCGGTGACGAGGGCCGCGGCTCAGGGGCCAGGTCGTCACCAGGCATTCGGCGGCGTCGCCCGCACTTGCGATGCGGCGGTAGTTTCCGGCGCGGCCGAGTTCAACAATGACCGGGCGCGCAAAGGATGTCGAGGCGGCCATGCCGGCTCAAACGTTGACGACCTCATTTGGTTGCATGACGCTTCGCGGCCGGTGGCTCTGTCCGGCGACTTTTGCTGTCAGAGCGGCACGATAGCCAGTATCACCCAGGCGCCGCAGATGGCCGCGCAAAGGCCGAAACAGGCGTTACGATGCTTTTCCCAAAAGTATGGCGCGCGTTCCCAATTGTACTGCATACGCAACTCCCCACTCACCCCACCCGGTGAAGTTGTATTTCAGTGTGAAATATTCTGCAATTTTCCGGTGTGGTGTTGACGTAACGAAAGCACGCGGGAGTGGCAATTATGTCACGGAAAGCTTGCCGCTGGTGGCGCGAACGCACGGTTGCCACTGTTCTGGCATCAGGAACGGGAGATTCTTGCCTGGTGCGGACGGCGGGGGTCGAACCCGCATAGCCGAGGCTGAGGGATTTTAAGTCCCTTGCGTCTACCAGTTCCGCCACGTCCGCTTGCTTGTCGTTTCAACTAGTTAGGCGATTTCGTCAACTGGCGTTGTGCAGGTCGAAAAATCCATCGTGCAAATCGTGTTCGGTTTTCCTTCGCCGAGCCGTTCGCCGGAGATTGGCGCTGGATGCCTAGCCGGAAACAAAAAGCCCCGACACGAGGCCGGGGCTTGAGGGCGATCAGAATCGGTAATTCAGCCCGACCTTTATCGTGTGGGCGTCGATGTCGACTTCGGCCTTGTCACCCTGAATGTCGGTCAAGCCAACCGTGCCAAAGTCGAAATACTGGTACTCAAGCTTAGTGGTCCATTTTTCGGACAGGGCCAATTCGACTCCACCACCGATCGTGTAGCCGACGCGACCGCCGCTTCGAGATTCACTACTGTTTCCGTCCAGAGTGCCGTTGATGTTGTGGAGGTCGCCGAAAGTAACGTCGTAACGTGTGGCCGCGACACCACCCTTGACATAAATCAGCAGTCGATCAGCTGCAAAGCCCAGCCGGGCGGTCAAATCACCGTAAAGGCCCAGTTTCGCGGAACCGTAATTGTCGGGTTCGTCGAGAATTTCGTTGACACCATCCAAACCCAAATAGCCGATATCCGCCTCCAGGCCATAGACGAACGAGCCGGTTTGCCAATTGTGGCCGGCCTGAACGCCGCCGACAAAACCCTCGGTGTCGACGTCATGGGTCTGGCCAATGCTCTCATCAAAGAAGCTGTCGTCGAGATCAACCGCATTGCCGTTGCCGCGACCGTAGCCAACATGAAGGCCAACATATCCGCCGGCCCAGAACCCGGCCGGAGCGAGATCAGACGTTGGCTCTGTCACAACCGCGTCAGCGGCAAGCGCGGCGCTGGCGAACGCGAAATAAACAGCCGATACAAGCAGAATCTGTTTCAATGCCCTGTCCCCAAATCAGTCCGAGGTAATACGCAGACTAGAGGTGGCAATAATAGTCCGTGCGCATGCAGGCAATTTAAGTCGATGTTGGTGTAGCCAAGCAGCAACATCACCCGTTCGGGTTAGAAATACCAAAAAATCTGTAAGGTCGTATTTTCTGCAGCTTGCGGCTCAAAGGCCACATCAGCCAGATAGCCACTGCATTGGCATCAGTTCAACTGTCCACCCGAGTTGTCCAATTGCGCGCAGCCGGCAAGGCAGCCGGGCGATATTGCAAGCCCCTGCAACTGCCTGCCGCTACTTCGTCTCGCTGAAATCAAGCAATGGGGATTGCGTCGCCGTATCTGGTTTCGGCGCCTTACGGGCCGTTTTCCTGGCGGGTTTCTTGGTAGCTTCAGTCGCGGCTTTCGCCGCTTCCTGCGTAACAGTGGGCGCTGGTGACACTGCCTTGGCAGCCACAGGCTTTGCCGCGGCGCTGGTCGCCTTTTCGGTGAATTTGATTGCCATGATGAGGATCCGCCATTTACACGGCCGCGCGCGAGTCGGCGGCTTGGTTCTCCATACATGATTTGACGGCTGAGGGGCGGGGAGGCGCGGCCAATTGCGTGAACAACCGTTTGAGCCACGAGGGCGGAATTTCGATCGGCCCCGCCGAAAATGCCAACGGGCGGAAATTCCGCCCGTTGCCGTGTTCGTAGAAGTTCTGGCCTGCCTATTCCTCTTCGACAAAAACCTCGTCGCGCTTCTTGCGCACCGCCGGCAACAGCACGACGATCAGCACGCAGGCAGCCAACCCAAGCAGCAGCGCGCTGATCGGGCGGGTGACGAAGGTGGTCGGATCGCCGCGCGACAGGATCATGGCGCGGCGCAGGTTTTCCTCCAGCAGCGGCCCGAGCACGAAGCCGAGCAGCAGCGGCGCTGGTTCGCAGCGCAGCTTGACCAGCGCGTAGCCGATCAGGCCGAAGAAGGCGACGGCGTAGAGGTCGAAGACGTTCGAGTTGACGCTGTAGACGCCGATGGCGCAGAACGCCATGATGATCGGGAACAGCACGTAGTAGGGCACGGTCAAGAGCTTCACCCACAGCCCGATCAGCGGCAGGTTGAGCACGATCAGCATCAAATTGCCGATCCACATCGAGGCGATGATGCCCCAGAACAAGGCCGGCTGTTCGGTCGCGACATTGGGGCCGGGCACGATGCCCTGGATGATCATCGCGCCGATCATCAGCGCCATGACAGGGTTTGCCGGAATGCCGAGGGTCAGCATCGGGATGAACGAGGTCTGCGCGCCGGCATTGTTGGCCGATTCCGGACCGGCGACGCCGGCTACAGCACCCTTGCCGAACTCTTCGGGGTGCTTGGAAACGCGCTTTTCCACCGTGTAGGAGGCGAAGGCCGCGAGGATGGCGCCGCCGCCCGGCAGGATGCCGAGCGCCGAGCCGATGGCCGTGCCGCGCAGAATGGGGGCTGCCATCTCGCGGAAATCCTGGCGCGTCGGCATCAGCCCCGAAACCTTGGCCATCAGCACTTCGCGGGTCTTTTCGCTTTCGAGGTTGCGCAGGATTTCGGCGACGCCGAACACGCCGACCGCGACCGCGACGAAGTTGAGCCCGTCGGCATATTCGCGGATACCCAAGGTGAAGCGTGGCGTGCCGGTGTAGATGTCGGTGCCGACGAGGCCGAGCAGCAGGCCCAGAACCACCATGGCCAGCGCCTTGATGACCGAGCCGTGGGCGAGTGCGATCGACGAGACCAGGCCGACGACCATCAGCGAGAAATATTCGGCCGCGCCGAACTGCAAGGCGATTGCCGTCAGCGGCGGGGCGAAGATCGCGACCAGGAAGGTCGAGACCGTACCGGCGAAGAACGAGCCGATGGCCGCGATGGCGAGTGCCGCTCCGGCGCGGCCCTTGCGCGCCATCTGGTAGCCGTCGATGGCGGTGACGGCGGACGAGGATTCGCCCGGCATGTTGATCAGGATGGCGGTGGTCGAGCCGCCATACTGCGCGCCGTAATAGATGCCGGCGAGCATGATCAGCGACGAGACCGGATCACCGATCTGGAAGGTGATCGGCAACAGCATGGCGATGGTGGCGGTGGCGCCGATGCCGGGGAGCACGCCGATGAGCGTGCCGAGCAGGACGCCGATCAGGCAAAAGCCGAGATTGGCGAGCGTCGAGGCGGTCGAAAAACCGAGCGCGAGATTGTCGAAGAGTTCCATCTTTTCCCCCTCAGAACGGCAGCCAGGGGCCGAAGCGCTGGAACGGCAGGCCGAGCGCGTAGCTGAACACGACGACCGAGAACAGGGTGACCCCGGCGGCGAGGACGACGGCGGCGAGCGGTTTCATGCGCGTCGAGGCGAAGGCGGCGATCAGGCAGGTCACGAAGATCGACGGCACGAAGCCGAGTCCGCGCACGGTGAGGCCGAAGAAGATCGGCGCCGGCAGGATGAAGGCCATGCCGCGCCAGGCGATCGGGCCGATCGGCTCGCCTGCGACGCGGGTCGCCTGGACGATGACGACGAGGCCGAGCAGGATCAGCACGCTGGCCAGGACGAGGGGGAAATAGCCCGGTCCCATGCGGAAGGTGGTGCCGAGGTCGAGACCCAGCGACTGGATGGCGAAGAAGGCGCCGGTGGCGACGAAGATCGCTCCGCAGGCGCCGTTGGTGGGATCGATGGAAAGCTTGTTCATGGTTTCCCTCTTGGGGTTCACCTGGCGCCGCCCCTCATCCGGCCCTGCGGGCCACCTTCTCCCCGCTGGGGAGAAGAGGAAGGCTGAGGTGTTGCCGATCTCCTCTCCCCGTCGGGGAGAGGGCGGCCGAGCGAAGCGGAGGCCGGTGAGGGGGCTGGCTAGGCCAACCCCTAGGCCGAGTTGCTCAGGCTTAGTCGGCGAACTGGCCGGCAGCCTCGATGATCGGCTTCCAGCGCGCGATCTCGCCTTCGAGCTTGGCCTTCAGCGCTGCCGGCGTGGCGTCGGCTTCCGGCGACGGCACGGTGCCGAGTTCTGCGAAGCGGGCAACGACGTTGGGGTCCTTGAGTGCCGCCTGCAGCGACTTTGACAGGCGCTCGGTCACCTCAGCCGGGGTGCCCTTGGGCGCATAGAGGCCGTGCCAGATGCCGACTTCCATGCCGTCGAGGCCGCCTTCCTTGGTGGTCGGAACGTCCTTCAGGACGTCAAGGCGCGCTGGCGAGGTCACGGCGTAGGCCTTGATGGTGCCGCCCTGGATCTGCTTGGTGGTGTTGGTGGTCTGGTCGCACATGATGTCGACCTGGCCGCCGAGCAGGTCGGTCATGGCAGGGCCGGTGCCCTTGTAGGGAACGGTGACCAGCGGCGTGCCGATGGCGCTCATGAACAGCATGCCGCACAGATGCGAAGCAGCGCCGATGCCGGCATTGGCGACCGTCACCGTGTCCTTGTTGGCCTTGGCGTATTCGACGAGGCCCTTGAGGTCGGTCGGCGCAAGGTCCTTCTTGGCGACGATGGTCATCGGCACTTCGGTGACCAGGCCGACATATTCGAAGGCGTTGAGCGTGTCATAGGCGAGCTTGCGGTAGAGCGTGGCGCTGGTGGCCATGCCGATGTGGTGGAGCAGCAGTGTGTAGCCGTCCGGATCGGCGGAAGCGACGCGGCCGGCACCGAGCGTGCCGCCGGCACCGCCGACGTTTTCGACGATGACCTGCTGGCCGAGATCCTTGGACATCGATTCGGCGACGAGGCGCGTGACCGTGTCGGTCGGGCCGCCGGCCGAGAACGGCACAACGACGGTGATGGTGCGCTCGGGATAAGTCTGCGCATTGGCGGCGAGCGGGAACACGGCAAGCGTTGCGGCGGCCGTGAGCGAGGCGAGCAGTCTCTTCATGAAATCCTCCCGGGATATTCTGGTCTGTGGTTCCACCCGCGCCTGGTGCCTCCCTGCGCCGGCGGTGGATGGGCGATTAGGACCGCTGGCGCGGGCGCACTGCAATGCTTGCCGTGGCCTCAGGCCGGTAAAAATCATCGAACACGGCGCGAATGGGTGGAAAAGGTGACATCGCCTTGTTGGCGTGTGTGCGTTTCCACACATTGGCGTGGCGGTCAGTCATCTGCACCGTCCACCGCACCCAGGCGATTCTTGTCGAGCCCGTAGCGCTGCATCTTCTCGTAGAGCGTCTTGCGCGAGATTCCGAGCTGCTCGTAGACGGGCTTGAGGCTGCCGCCATGGGCGGTTAGGGCGGCTGAAATCGCGTTCTTCTCGAAGTCGGCGACACGGTCGGCAAGGCGGTCGCCGCTGCCGTTGGCCTCGGTCGCGGCGTCGGGCAGCTGCAGCCCGAGCCCCAGCACGAAGCGGTCGGCGGCGTTGCGCAGTTCGCGCACGTTGCCCGGCCAGTCGCGGCGGGCAACTTCGGCGATGGCCCGGGGCGGCACGTCGACGTCGTCGCGGCGGTAGCGCGCCGCCGCCTCGCGGGCCAATTGCAGGAACAGCAGCGGCACGTCCTCGCGCCGCGACGACAAGGCCGGCATGCGCAGCGTCACGACATTGAGCCGATAAAGCAGGTCGGCGCGGAAACGCCCGGCAGCGACTTCGGCGTCGAGGTCGACCTTGCTGGTGGCGATGAAGCGGACATCGAGCGCGATCGGCTCGTTGGAGCCGAGGCGGGTGATGACGCGCTCCTGGATGACGCGCAGCAGCTTGACCTGGAGGTCGGCCGGCATCGAGCCGATCTCGTCGAGCAGCACCGTGCCGCCGCGCGCATGCTCGAACTTGCCGAAGCGGGGGCGCAGGGCACCGGCAAAGGCGCCGGCCTCGTGGCCGAACAACTCGCTCTCGATCAGCGTTTCAGGCAGGGCGGCGCAATTGATGGCGACGAACGGCTTTGTCGCGCGGCCGCTGATGTCGTGCAGCGCGCGCGCCGCCACCTCCTTGCCGGTGCCGGTGTCGCCGATGAGCAGGACGTCGGCGTCGGTCGCGGCAATGGCGCGAAGCCTGTAGCGCAGGTCGACCATCGCCTGGCTGCGTCCCGGCAGGCGCGCTTCGATGTCGTCGCGCTTGCCGGCGACGGCGCGCAGCTCGCGGTTTTCCAGCACCAGGCTGCGCCGGTCGATGGCACGCGCCGCCATCTCGGTGAGATGCTGGGTGACGAAGGGCTTTTCGACGAAATCATAGGCGCCTTCGCGCATGGCGCGGACGGCGAGCTGCACGTCGCCGTGGCCGGTGACCAGGATCACCGGGATGTCGGTGTCGATCTCGCGGATGCGGCCCATCAGCGTCATGCCGTCCATGGCGGGCATGCGCACGTCGGTGATGACGACGCCGTTGAACCCTTGCGTGATGAAGTCGAGCGCACGTTCGGCCGACGAGACGTCCTGGACAGTGAAGCCGGCAAGGTCGAGCGACTGGGCTGTGGAGCGCCGCAACTCGTCTTCGTCGTCGACAAGGAGCACGATGGGCGGTTTCATTCGGCTGCCTCGCGCACCGCTGCGCGCGCCGCGTCGAGTTCGATGGTGAACAAGGCGCCCCCTTCAGGATGATTCAAAACCGCAAGGGTTCCGCCGAAGTCTTTGACTATGTTGTAGGAAATGGAAAGCCCCAGGCCGAGACCCTTGCCCACGCCTTTGGTCGAGAAGAACGGGTCGAAGATGCGCTCGGCAATCGCCGCCGGCACGCCCGGACCGTGGTCGCGGATGGTGATGGTGACCCTGGAACCCTTGCGCTGCGCGGCGAGCTCGATGCGCCGGTCGGCAAGGCCTTCGACGGCGTCGGCGGCATTGGTGATGATGTTGACCAGCACCTGCTGCAGCCGGACCGAGCCTGCCTTGACGGTGAGTGGCGCCGGCCCGAGGTCGACCGACAAGGCCGCATCGGCAGCCTTGAGGCGCCATGCCACGATCTCCCCGGTGTCGCGGACCACCTCGTCGAGCGAGACCGCCCCAAGCTTCTGGTTGGGCTTGCGGGCGAAATTCCTGAGATGACGGCTGATCGAGGCCATCCGGTCGGCGAGGCTCGAAATGCGCGAGACGTTGTCGCGCGCCTCGTCGATGCGAGCGCGATCGATCAGCGTGGCGGCGTTGTCGGCATAGGTCTTTACCGCTGCCAGCGGCTGGTTGAACTCGTGCGACAGCGCTGCCGACATCTGGCCAAGGGCAGCGAGCTTGCCGGCCTGGATCAGGTCGGCTTGCGTCTGCCTGAGCTGCTGTTCGGCGGTGCGGCGCTCCGCGACTTCGGTCTCCAGCCGGCTGTTGACCTGGGCGAGGTCGGCGGTGCGCTCCTCGACCCGTCGTTCCAGTTCGACCTGCGCACTCTGCTGCAACTGCATGCGCTCGGCGAGACGGGCGCGGCGCTGCAGGATGACGGCGCCACCGAGGCCGGCAAGGCTGAGCGCGAGCAGCGCCGAGACCACGGCCGTCAGCGCTTGCGCATGGGCGGAGGCGGTGTCCGCCAGCACACGCACCGTCCAGCGTGCTTCGGGCATCTCCTCGGCCAGTTCGAGGAACTCGCGCGACTTGCCGCCCTCCGTGATGCGCAGCAATGGCTGGCCGTCATCCGCGGCACTTCTCGTCACCGGCAGTTCGCGCAGCATGGCATCAGCATAGCGGCGCGACGCTTCGGTGCGGGCTAGCCGTTCGGCGGTCAGCGGGTTGAGGCTGGCATAGAGCCAGTCGGGCCGCCCGCTCATGAAGATGATGCCTTCGGGGTCGGTGACGATGATCTCGTGGTCGCCGCCCTTCCACGACGCTTCGATGGCGTCGATGTCGACCTTGAAGACGACTACGCCGCGGATCTCCATGCCGATGCGGACAGGCGAGGAGAAATAGTAGCCGCGCTTGAGCGAGGTGGTGCCGAGCGCGAAGAAACGGCCGAGATTGCCGCGAATGGCATCCTGGTAATAGGGCCGGTAGGAAAAATTCTCGCCGACGAAGCTGAGCGGCAGGTCGTGGTTGGAGGCCGCGATCGTGTCGCCACCGGGGACCAGTACATAGATGTCAGAGGATTTCAGCAGTCCGTTGATTTCTTTCAGGTATTCATTGGCACGCGTGCGCAGGACCGGGTTGTCCGGGTCGCTGACCAGTTCCTTGATGTCGTCGTTGTCGGCGATCAGTTCAGGCAATGGCTCGAAGCGGTTCATCTGGCCGGAGAGGGCCGCAACCGCCAGCCGTAGTGTGGTCTGGCCACGCGACGCCGCCTCGTCGAGATAGATCTGGTTGGCGAAGGCACCGCCGAAAAACACGATTGCCGCCGCCAGCGCCGCCGCAGCGAGCCCCGGCCACAACCAGCGGCGTGTTTTGAGAAATGGCGGCATCGAAGCGGACCGGACCTGTTTGGCATGACGAGTATAGCGGGCGGGCGCGGCCAAACAACCAAGGCCCTGTTTTCCTCCGCCGCTTTCGCTACAGTCGCGTCAAAGCAGTCAGGAATCCCAGCAATGCCCAGCAAGACCACCTTCGCCAAGCCTCGCCCCTGGACCGAGACCGCACCGGTGCTGGTCGATGTCGCCATGGGCCGCCGGCCGGCCGATCTCGTCATCCGCAACGGCCGCTGGGTGAATGTGCATTCGGGTGAGATCATTGCGGGCACGGATGTCGCCATCGTTGCAGGGCGCTTCGCCTATTGCGGACCTAACGCCAGCCACGCCATAGGCCAGGGCACAAAGGTGGTCGACGCCGGTGGGCGCTATCTCGTGCCGGGACTGTGCGACGCGCACATGCATGTCGAGAGCGGCATGGTGACGGTGACCGAGTTCTGCCGCGCGGTCATCCCGCATGGCACGACCTCGATGTTCATCGATCCGCACGAGATCGCCAATGTGCTCGGACTGCCCGGCGTCAGGCTGATGCACGACGAGGCACTTGCCATGCCGATCAACGTGCATGTGCAGATGCCGTCCTGCGTGCCCTCGGCACCGGGGCTGGAGAATGCCGGTGCCGCGTTGACGGTTGCCGATGTTGCCGAAGCGATGACCTGGGAAAACATCATCGGCCTCGGCGAGGTGATGAATTTCCCCGGCGTCGCCGCCAACAACCCTGTCATGTCGGGCGAGATCGCCGAGACGGTGAAGGCCGGCAAGACGGTGGGCGGGCATTACGCCTCGCGCGACCTCGGCCTGCCGTTCCACGGCTATGTCGCCGGCGGTCCCGAGGACGACCATGAAGGCACGCGCGCCGAGGACGCGATTGCGCGCGTTCGCCAAGGCATGAAGGCCATGCTGCGACTCGGCTCGGCCTGGTACGATGTCGCAAGCCAGATCAAGGCGGTGACGGAGCAGGGCATCGACCCGCGCAGCTTCATCTTGTGCACCGACGACAGCCATTCCGGCACGCTGGTTCATGAGGGGCATATGGACCGCGTCGTCCGCCATGCCATCCAGCAAGGACTGAAGCCGGTGACAGCGGTCCAGATGGCGACGATCAACACCGCCCAGCATTTCCGCCTCGAGCGCGAACTCGGCTCGATCACGCCGGGCAGGCTCGCCGACCTGCTGATCGTCTCCGACCTGGCCGAACTCAAGATCGACGAGGTCTATGCCCGCGGCGTGCGGGTGGCCAAGGCCGGCAAGCTCGACATCGACATTCCGGCCTATGCTTACCCGGCCGACGCCAAGCATACGGTGAAGCTTGGCAAGAAGCTGAAGGCCGTCGATTTCGACATCAAGGCACCGGAAGGCGCCAACGAGGTCCGGGTGCGGGTGATCGGTGTGATCGAGAACCAGGCGCCGACGCGCGCGCTGGAGGCCGATCTTGCCGTCGAGGACGGGCTGGTTGCCATGGACCGGCGCAACGACGTCTGCCAGATCGCGCTTGTCGAGCGTCATCGCGCCACGGGGCAGGTGACCAATGCCTTCGTTTCCGGCTTCGGCTACATGAAGGACTGCGCGCTTGCCTCGACGGTCGCGCATGACAGCCACCACATGATCGTCGTCGGCACCAACAAGACCGACATGGCGCTGGCCGCCAACCGACTCGGGCAGGTCGGCGGCGGCGTGGTGCTGTTCTCCGAAGGCAAGGAACTGGCGCTGGTCGAGATGCCGATCGCCGGCCTGATGTCGGATGAGCGCGCCGAGATCGTCGCGGCCAAGGCCGACAAGCTGGTCCAGGCGATGCGCGACATGGGCTGCAGCCTCAACAACGCCTACATGCAGCATTCGCTGCTGGCGCTGGTGGTCATCCCCGAACTCAGGATTTCCGACGTCGGGCTGGTCGATGTCACGACCTTCGAGAAGGTCGATCTGTTTCTCTGACCGGGCCAAAAGATGAAGAGCAAGGGGCCTGAAGCCAGGCCTTGGCTTGCCTTTGAGTCAGTCCGTTTCTGGAAAATGCTGATAGTGCGCGCCGGTGATGCCGGCCGCATCCAGGGCCGCTTTCAATGCCTCGCTGACTGCCGGCGTCGGCATCACGATGAACTTGTCGATCCAGACATGGTGGCTGCCGATCTGCGACCGGTTGAAGACCAGTTCCTTCTTGCTGCCGTCCAGGAACCAGAGATTGCGAAATTCGAATGTCGTCTTGGCGCGATCGACGGTGTCCAGGCGATTGCAGGGAACGAACCAGAACCGGTCGGCGGCATGGCTACCATCCTCCCATACAAACTCGATCGGAAAGAACTGATGGACATCAGGTTCGAAGCTTTCGATGACGTCCTTGACCTTCGCGCTGATAAACAAAGCGTAGGCGTCGTCGAGATCCAGAATCTGCCGCTTCGGCCCTGAGAGTTCGATTTTGGTGGGGAGGTGTGTCGCCTCGATCGGTCGGCCACAATACACGTAGTTGGGCCGAATTCGAACGCCAACATCCCGCGTGAGATCAACTGCTGGATCTTGTCGACGTCTCCATCCAGGGCGCGAGCGATATAGCCGTAAATCTCTTCGCTCTTGTGACTGAGAAAATAGACCATGACACCCCTAAATCTCGGTGCTCCACGACTGTAGACGGGCAGGATGCTTTAGGAAGTCTTTTCAATAAGCTAAACGACTACAGTCTGGGTTGGCGTTGGACTGCGAAATGAAAAAAGGGGCGCCAGAAGCGCCCCCTTTTTGTTCGTGTACCCGTCGGTCTACTGCAGCCCGCCGCTGAGCATGTTGATGCGGTCGGTGACCTCGCGGTCGCTGGCAAAGCCGTCGTCGGCGCGCAGGCGCTGGCCAAGCAGCTTCACCATCTGCGGATTGTCGGCGAACTTGGTGTGGTTGAAGGAATCGCCACCCTTCGCGTCGGACAGGTCGACGACGATCACGCCGTACTCGGCAAGGTCGCCGGCATTTTTGTAGTCGCCGAGGCGCGGCTTGGAGCCGGCGAGCAGGCCCGAAAGCTTGAGTGCGCGGTCGTCGCCCGACGTCATCAGGAAGAACGGCTTGGTCGGCTTGCCGTAGCGGCGCATCTGGGACTTGAACACGTCGACGTCGATGTCGGGCGAGGCCAGCACCACGTCGCCGAGCTTGCCGCCGAGGTCGCGATCCCCGGTCAACGCCAGCTGGCGCAAGGCTTCCATGGTCACCCAGGTGCCCATCGAATGCGCCACGATGTCGATGCGGCGGGCACCCGATTGGGCAAGCATGCGCAGCGTCACTTCGAGCTGGTCGCGGGCCGCAGCCGCGCTCTCCTTGTCGTAGACATAGTCGGTCGTGTTGCCGCCAGAAGCCCAGGAGAACAGCACCGGCGTGCCGGTGTAGCCGCTATCATGCGCAATCTGCGTGGCGCGGTAGACGCCGGCGTCGAACGAGGTGTTGTAGCCATGCACGAACAGCATGGCGCGGCCGCCGCGCGCGGCGATGTCGGCGGTCAGAGCCTTGGAGAATTCCGGCTGTGTCTCGTAGCCGACTGCGTCGGTGGCGGTGAAGAACTTGGTCGGGTCGGCTTCCTTGCCGCTCTTGCGGCGCTCGATCTGGCCGGTCTGGTGGATCTTCGGCACGGTGACGTTGACCCGCGCGAAATTCAGCGTCGCCGAGCGGCCGCGATCGAAGACCTGCTTGTCATCGGCGGCGTGCTCGCGGGTGGACGCCACGAAAATCGCATGGTTGCCGGCGATCTCCGAAACCGGGACGTTGACGACAGCGCCCGTCAAAAGCTCGCCCGAGGGCTGGTTGATGCAGCCGGACAAAAGGAGGGCGGCAAGGGCTATGCAGTACTTCGACGGTGACACTTTTGATGATCTCTCTGACGGGCAAGGCGTGCAGCGTACCTTCCTCGGGACCGTCTGATAGTGGCGGAAGTAAGTCGGGTCCAGCCGAAAAGGACCAGCCGGGGGGAAGTCGCTCGCCGACTGTTGCCCGATTGCCGAAATTGTGGCGGAAACAAGTACTTCGGCGGCTGAGCTAGCGAACTAGCGACCCCAGAATGTCGGCGTGAAAATGACCAGAACGGCAAGGATTTCGAGACGCCCGAGCAGCATCGCCGCCGAGCAGATCCACTTGGCTGCGTCCGGCAGCGAGGAGAAGTTGCCCATCGGGCCGATGACCGGGCCGAGGCCGGGGCCGACATTGGTCAGCGAGGTCAGCGAACCGGTGACCGCCGTGATGAAGTCGAGCCCGGTGGCGCTGAGCAACACGATGGTGATGGCCCAGAGCACCATGAAAGAGGCGATGAACAGTACCACCGCGCTCTGCATCTCTGGGGCGACGGTGCGGTCGCCATAACGCACCGGCGTGACCGTGTTGGGATAGATCAGGCGGCGCAAGCCGTTCGACAGCAGTTCGAACAGGATCAGGAAGCGATAGGCCTTGATGCCGCCGGTGGTCGAGCCGGAGCAGCCGCCGAGGAAGGTGGCGACGAAGATGCAGCCGATGGCGAACGGCCCCCACAGGCTGTAGTCGTCGCTGGCAAAACCGGCGGTGGTGATGATCGACATCAGGTTGAATGTCGAATGGGTCAGTGCGGTGAAGAACGGCATGCCCATGCTGACGCGCAGGTAGATCGCGACCGCAACCGCGAAGACGACGCAGTAGCCGGCATAGACCCGGATCTGCGGATCGCGCAGCGCGTCGAGCCGGCCGCGCACCGCAAACAGGATCATGATCGAGAACGGCAGGCCGCCGATGAACATGAAGACGATGCCGGTCCACAGGATCGCGGGGTTGTCGGCGTAACGAAGGAAAGAGGTGTCGTGGGTGGAGAAGCCACCCGTCGCCACCGTCGACATGGCATGGTTGATGGCATGGAAGCCGTCCATGCCGGCAGCCACGTATGAGATCGTGCAGGCCACCACCAGCACCGTGTAGATGCCGATCAGGCTGACGGTGAAGGTCTGGAAGCGTTCGAACGGCCGGTCTTCGATGTCGGAGGATTCGATCTTGAAGTAGGACACGCCGCCGATGTTGAGGAACGGCAGCAAAAACAGGCCGAGCGCGATGACGCCGAGGCCGCCCATGAAGCTCAGCAGCGAGCGCCAGATCAGGATGCCGGGCGGGGCGCTGTCCAAGCCGTTGATGACGGTTGAGCCGGTGGTGGTGACCCCCGAGACCGACTCGAAGAACGCATCGGTGACGCTGAGATCCAGCGACGAGGTCATGAACGGCACCGCCCCGGCGATCGCCAGCGTGATCCAGAGGAAATTGACCAGAAGGAAGCCGAAACGGGTGTTGGCGGGTGGGGTGCGCCCCTGGGTGGCGAGCGCGACCGCCAGCGCCAGGCCGCCCATGAACATGGCGGTGAAGGCAAAGGACCGCCAGTCATCATTGTCGTAATAGAGGTCGACGGCCGCCGGGATCAGCATTGCGACGGATAAGTAGATGGCAAAGACCGCCGCGATGTGGATCGCGGCGCGGACGGCAATTCTGTTCACCGAGACGTATCCCCAAATGTATCGCGGCGAGCCAATGAGCCGGTTTGGAACTGACGGCAGAAGCCGGACAGTGGCTTCGCCGCGCCGAATATGCAATAGCGCGGGGGCGCGGGCCACAGCATTTGCCCGGTCGATTTCAGGAGTGCCGTTGCCATGACCAGTTTTGCCGAAAGGGTTTCGCTGGCGGCGGAGGGGGTGCGGCAGCTCTTCCCAGAAACACCGCTGCAGGAGAACGACTATCTCTCGCGCAAGACTGGCGCGCGCGTGCTGCTCAAGCGCGAAGACCTGACGCCGGTTCGGTCCTACAAGATACGCGGCGCGTTCAACTTCTTCCGCAAGGCGCTTGCCGCCGGCAACCAGGCCGAGCTGTTCGTCTGCGCCTCGGCTGGCAATCACGCCCAGGGTTTTGCCTTCGTCTGCCGGCATTTCGGCAAGAAGGGCGTGGTCTTCATGCCGGTGACGACGCCGCAGCAGAAGATCGACAAGACAAAGCTGTTCGGCGGCGAATTCGTCGAGATCAGGCTGGTCGGCGACTTCTTCGACGAGTGCTACCGCGCCGCCATCGAATTCGCCGAGGGCTCGGGCGGCCACATGGTGCCGCCCTTCGACCACAAGGACATCATCGAGGGCCAGGCAACGGTGGCACTCGAGATCGCCGCCCAGATGCCGGGCGGCAAGCTTCCCGACATCGTGTTGCTGCCGGTCGGCGGCGGTGGATTGTCGGCCGGCGTGACACGCTATTTTGCCGAGACGGGCAGCACACCGCGCTTCGTCTTCTGCGAACCGGCCGGAGCACCGAGCCTGCGCGACAGCTTGGCCACCGGCAAGCGCGTGAAGCTCGCCAAGGTCGACAATTTCGTCGATGGCGCTGCCGTCGCCGAGATCGGCCGCGAGCCGCTGCGCCTGCTCAAGGAGTTTCCGGCCGATGCGGTCAAGCTGGTGCCGGAAAACCGGCTCTGCGCCACGATGATCGAGATGCTGAATGTCGAGGGCGTGGTTCTGGAGCCGGCGGGTGCCCTGGCGATCGATGTGCTCAAGGATTTTTCGAAGAAGGAACTGAAGGGCAAGACCGTGGTGGCGGTGGTGTCGGGTGGCAATTTCGACTTCGAGCGCCTGCCCGACGTCAAGGAGCGCGCTTTGCGCTTCGAGGGGCTGAAGAAATACTTCATCATCCGCTTCCCCCAGCGCCCCGGCGCCCTGCGCGACTTTCTCGAGATCATGGGTCCCGAGGACGACATCACCCGCTTCGAGTATCTCAAGAAGTCGGCGCGCAATTTCGGCTCGGTGCTGATCGGCATCGAGACCAAGGACCGGCGCAATTTCGACCTGCTTCGCGCGCGCTTCGACGTCGAGGGCGTGCAGTACCAGGACATCACCGACAACGAGACGCTCGGCGGCTTCATCATATGAGCATGTTCGTTGCGCTGTTCTCCGGCATCAATGTCGGTGGCAATCGCATCGTCAGGATGGCTGAACTGAGGGCGTTCTTCGAGGAGCTCGGTTTCACCGGCGTTGCTACCTACATCCAGAGCGGCAATGTCGTCTTCAGGACCGGCGACGGCGACGCGGCCGGACTGACCGAGCGGCTGGAAAAGGCTTTTGAAGGACGCTGGGGTTTTCACTCGCGCATCATGGTGCGTGACGCAGCCTGGTATGAAAGGCTGGTGGCGGGAAACCCATATCCTGAAGTTGCGGAAGACCACACCAAGCTGCACGCCTACGTGCTGGAGCGCGCGCCGCTGCCTGAGGAAATTGCGCCGCTGACCGAACGCTGCACCGGGCCGGAGCGCTTCGTGGTCAAGGATGACGTGCTTTATCTGCACGCGCCCGACGGTCTCGGAAAGTCGAAGTTTGCGGAAGTCCTGCCGCGGGTTCTCAAGGTGCCAGGCACGGCGCGCAACTGGCGCACCGTGCTGACATTGCGTGAGATGGCGCGCGGCGCCTGAAACTCTACCAGGTGCCGGTGTTCGGCATCGATAGCCAGGGCTCTGCCGGCGCCTTCCGCTCACCCTTCTGCAGCAGTTCGATCGAGATGCCGTCTGGCGACTTGATGAAAGCCATGTTGCCGTCGCGCGGCGGGCGATTGATGGTGACGCCCTTGTTCATCAGGTCCTGGCAGGTGGCGTAGACGTCGTCGACCTCGTAGGCGAGGTGGCCGAAGTTGCGGCCGCCCTGATAGTCTTCCGGGTCCCAGTTGTAGGTGAGCTCCAAAAGCGGCGCCTGCCGGGAGGCGCCGGCGCCTTCGTCTTCGGCGGCGGCGAGGAAGATCAGCGTAAAGCGTCCCTTCTCGTTGGTGGAACGCCGGACCTCCTTCATGCCGAACTTGTTGCAGTAGAAGTCCAGCGAGGCGTCGATGTCTTTGACGCGGACCATGGTGTGCAGATAGCGCATCTCGGTTCCTCAGAAGTTCAGGGGGATGTCGGGCCGATACATAGGGCGCGTGCCGCGCCCTCGGCAACCGTAGCTGTGACTTTTCTGCGGAACTGGCGCGAAGCTTGTGTCTATCTGGTGGGCAAGTCGAAAAAGGGCAGAACGGCCCTTGCGTAAGTCCAAAGTGGAAGTGTTAATCTTATGTCAAGAATCAGTAGTGGCGTTTGCAAGGAAAGGGGGCGTTCTGATGGGGGAAAAGGCCTCTCTCTTGGTGCAGAGCGGCGTAGGCCGCGAAGCTTTCGAACATGATGACATCGCTGACAACGCTGGCCTTGTCGAGCTTTCCGGCGCCATAAAATGGTTCGACGTGGCCAAGGGCTACGGCTTCATTCTTCCCGACGGCGGTGGTGTCACCGACGTGCTCCTGCATGTCACCTGCCTGCGCCGCGACGGTTTCCAGACCGCCCTCGAAGGCGCCCGCGTGGTCTGCCTGGTCAAGCAGGGCGATCGCGGCCTGCAGGCCTTCCGCGTGCTGTCCATCGACAACTCGACCGCCGTGCACCCTGCAGAGATGCAGGAGCAGCGCACCCATGTCGCCGTGACCGCCGAGAGCGGGCTGGAACGGGCGCTGGTCAAGTGGTTCAACCGCACCAAGGGCTTTGGCTTCCTGACGCGCGGCGAGGGCACCGAGGACATCTTCGTCCACATGGAGACGCTGCGCCGCTTTGGCGTTACCGAGCTTCGTCCGGGGCAGGTTGTGCTGGTACGTTTCGGCAAGGGCGACAAAGGCCTTATGGCTGCCGAAATTCACCCCGATCTAGGAACCTTGCCGGTCTCGCACTAGGCTGAGACCGCCGCAGGGGAATTTATGACCAGACTTAAATCGCTATTGGCTGGCACGACCGGCGCCGCATGGCTTGCGGCAGCCGTGTTTGCCGTTTCGCTCTCCTCCGCCTCGCCAGTTCATGCCCAGCAGGCGATGGCCCTTCCGGCCGATCCCGAACCGCTGGTCGCAGTCACTGCCAAGGGCGAGGTTTCCTTCCGCATCGAGGTTGCCGACGAGCCGGGCGAACGCGCCATGGGGCTGATGCACCGCAAGGACCTTGCCGACGACCAGGGTATGCTGTTCGTCTTCGAGCAGACGCAGCCGGTAGGCTTCTGGATGAAGAACACGCCGCTGCCGCTCGACCTCGTCTTCGTCGGCCCGGACGGCAAGGTGCTCGACATCCAGCAGGGCACACCGTTTTCGGAAGCCGTCATCGCGCCCGACGAACCGGCTCGCTTCGTGCTCGAACTCAACGCCGGCACGGCGGCGAAGACCGGCATTGCCGACGGCGTCATGCTGAAGCATCGGGCAATCACCGCCGCGGCCGGCAATCCCGGCTGAGGCGAGACTTCGGCCAAAGACCATTCGGAGCGACGATGGCAATCGATCATTTTTCCCATGAAGGCTTCGACCTGGCGTTTCTCGACCTGCCGCCGGCGAGCGGTCGCGGCGACCCGGTGCTGATGATCCATGGCTTTGCGTCAAGCCACTTCGTCAACTGGGTGTCTCCGGGTTGGTTCAAGACGCTGACCGAGGCCGGTTACCGCGCCATCGCCTTCGACAATCGCGGCCATGGCGGCTCGTCCAAGAGCTATGACGAGGCCGACTACACGCCGAGCAAGATGGCAGGCGACGCGCTGGCGCTGCTCGACCATCTCGGCATCGAGCGCGCCCATGTCATGGGCTATTCGATGGGCGCGCGCATTTCGGCCTTCTTGGCGCTCGAAGCGCCGGAGCGGGTGGCGACGCTGGTGTTCGGCGGGCTCGGCATCGGCATGGTCGACGGTGTCGGCGACTGGGATCCGATCGCCTCGGCGCTGCTGGCCGAGGATCCGGAGACGATCACCCATCGCCGAGGCAAGTCGTTCCGCGCATTCGCCGACCAGACGCGCAGCGACAAGCGGGCATTGGCCGCCTGCATCGCCACCTCGCGCGAACTGCTGACGGAAGCCGACATGTCCCGCATCACTCAGCCGACGCTGGTGGCGGTGGGCACCACCGACGACATCGGTGGCTCGGCGGCGGAACTGGCCGCGCTGATGCCCAAGGCGGTCGCATTCGACATCGAAGGCCGCGACCACATGCTCGCCGTCGGCGACAAGGCGTTCAAGAAGCGCGTCCTGGAGTTCCTGGAAGAAAATCCGCTCTGACTGGCTTGCCTAGCCGGCCAACGTAGCCAGCGACCGTTCCATGTTCGCGCGCGCCTGTGCCTCGAAGAGTGCGCCGAAGATGTCGGTGTGGAAGATGCGTGGTCGCGCGAGGAAATTGCGCAGCACGGCAGCGCGTCCGACGCGCCAGTCGGCATCGCTGACCCAGCCATATTCGCGCCTGACGGCCGCCTCGTAGGCGTCGAACGCCTCATCCGGGGCGCCCAGGATCGACAGATCCATGTCCAGCAGCAGGGCGGCATCGTTCCTTGCCGGCGCATCATCGAAGATCGGCACCTCATGTGTCGCCGTTGCCTCGATCATTGCGACGATGCGGGCGAGGCGACGGGCGTCGATCTGACCTTTGAGCTTGTCGGCGGCAAGGGCGGCGCTCAGCGCCTCGTTGTCCTTGCGGCGGCTGTCGTAGATCGCATCGTGGAACCAGATGGCGGCCTCGACCGCCTCGGGGTCGGCGAACGTGGTGCGATGCTCTTCAAGCAGGGCGAGCAGCGCCTCGATGTGGCGTATGCCGTGATAATGGCGGTCTGTCGCCTGGTAGAGTTCGGTCAGTTCTGCCCTGGTTGCAACGTCAACGAGAGACATGGCGTCAGCGCCCCTTGAACATCGGTGTGCGCCGCGCGGCGAAGGCGGCCCGGCCCTCGGCATAGTCGTCGCTCAGGAAGGTGGCATCGCCAGCGGCCTGGGCAAGGGCGGCCTCCTCTGCATCGTGGCTCAGTGCCGCGCGGATGGCGGCCTTCGAGGCGCGGACCGAAAGCGGCGCGTTTTCGGCAATGGTGCGGGCGATCTCGCTGATGCGCGCATCGAAACGTTCGGCTTCGACGATTTTGAGCAGGAAACCCGCCGAAAGCGCTGCCCGTGCGTCGATGCGCCCGGCGGTGTAGGTGAGATAGCGCGCCATCTGCGGCCCGGCGGCCCAGACGATGTCGCCCATGGCATCCTGCGGATAGGCGAGGCCGAGGCGCGCGGCAGGCACGGCGAACTGTGCATCAGCCGTGGCGATGCGCAGGTCGCAGGCGGCGGCAAGGCCGAACCCGCCGCCGAAGCAGATGCCGCGGATCGCCGCGATGACCGGAACGGTGCAGTTGCGCAGGGCCGCGAAGGCCGCAGAGTTGGTGGCCTCATAGGCGCGCGCGCTTGTCGCGTCGCCGCGCAACTTGTCGAACTCGCCGATGTCGGCGCCGGCGGAAAAATCGTCGCCCATGCCGCGCAGGACGATGACCCTGACGTCGGGATCGGCCGAAAGGATGTTCGCGCGCGCGGCCAGATCGACCCACATCGCCTGTGTGACGGCGTTCTTGCGCGCCGGGCGGTTGATGACAACGGTCGCCACGCCATCGCTCATTGAGAGCAGCAAGGGTTCAGTTTCCATGGCGCCTTGAATATCCGTGAACCAAATCCATCTGAACGAGCACTAAGGAAAATTGAGTTCAATCGTGCTAGCATGTGGCTTATATGTCCGACGCGGCATTGCACAAGCCGGCAGTGAACGGAGACGTCGATGAACACCATATCCGCAGCGCGCCACGGCGCGCTGAAGCCGGTCGATCCGATTTGGCAGTCGGTGCGCGACGAGGCGGCTGACGCTGTCGCGGGCGACCCGCTGCTGGCGGCTTTCCTGTATGCCACGATCCTCAACCAGGACACGCTGGAGGAGGCGGTGATCCATCGCCTGGCCGAGCGGCTGGCGCATCAGGATCTCGGCGCCGACCTCATCCGCCAGACATTCTATGCCATGCTTGAGGACAGCCCTGACTGGAGCGACACCGTTCGCACCGACATCCAGGCCTATTACGATCGCGACCCGGCCTGCGACCGCTACCTGATGCCGGTGCTGTACTTCAAGGGATTCCACGCCATCCAGACGCATCGCTTGGCGCACTGGCTGTGGAACCGTGGCCGCAAGGATTTTGCGCTCTATTTGCAGAGCCGCTCGTCCTCGGTCTTCCAGACCGACATCAATCCGGCCGCCCGCATGGGCAAGGGCATCTTCATCGACCATGCCACCGGCCTCGTCGTCGGCGAAACCGCTGTCATCGAGGACGACGTCTCGATCCTGCATGGCGTGACGCTCGGCGGCACCGGCAAGGCCGGCGGCGACCGCCATCCCAAGATCCGCTACGGCGTGCTGATCGGCGCCGGCGCCAAGATTCTCGGCAACATCGAGGTCGGCCATTGCTCGAAGATCGCGGCTGGCTCGGTGGTGCTGTCGCCGGTTCCGCACAACAAGACGGTCGCCGGTGTGCCCGCGCGCGTTGTCGGTGAAACCGGCTGCGACCGTCCGTCGAGCCAGATGGACCAGCTCCTGCCGTCGCAGACCATGGATCACGTCGTCAGCTTCGACATCTGAGGCTGGACGCCGGCGCCCTTGACGGGCGCCGCGCGCGATTTGCGCGGGGTTAAGCCAAGCCTTGCCTTTACAGGGCCATGCTTTGCGTGTCAGAAGCGCGTCTCTTAACGACAAGCCGGAGAAGCCAGTTGAAGCCGGAAGAAATCCGAAAACTCGACGCCTATTTCAAGCGCCAGTTCCAGAACCCCACGCTTCAGGTCAAGGCGCGTCCGCGCAAGGACGACTCGGCCGAAGTCTATATCGGTGACGAGTTCCTTGGCATCGTCTTCAAGGACGAAGACGATGGCGATTACAATTTCTCGATGGCGATCCTCGACATCGACCTGGCCTGATTATTGATCAAGCCTGACGCCGCGCGCTCCGCGCGTGGCGTCATTCGACGTGCAGCATGGCATTGGCCTTGGCGACAACCGCCGCATCCAGCGCACGCCAGTCTCCCAAAAGCTCCCGCGGAAACCTGTAGGTCATGCTCAGGCCGTTGCCGACGAAGATATCGCGCTCGCATGGCGCCAGGGATTCGTCGGCTTCGGTGCCATTGAGGCAGCGGGCGACAAAGGCCGGTTCGCCGCTGCGCGCGGCAACCGCCAGCACCTCGTTGAGATAACCTGAAGTTTCGCTGAAACCGAACAGCGTCATGCCCTCGGGGCCGGGCACGCCGGGCTTGACGGTGAGTGCGTTGTAGATCGGTGCGAGACGACCGCTCATGTCGCGCGTCATCACGCGCGGCTCGAGGCTCAGGAAGATGATGCGCTTGTTGCCGTCGAGATTGTTGAAGGCTAAGCGTGCAGTCTCGCTGTAGCCGTCCAGTTCGGGCCAGCGCAGATAAAGGTCGAGGCGTCCGGCAACGCCGTCGCGCCGGGCCTTTTCGAAGCGGATCGTGTTGGCGGGTGCTGCGACGACGTCGTTGCCGATGACGACCTCGCGCGTCGTCGTGTCGTCGGTGTAGCCGGCCATGGCGATGGTGTGGCCGAACCAGCGGCCGCCGAAGCTGATCGCCAGCGACAGCGCGGCCAGGACGGCGAAGCCACAGAAAACCTTCATCATCAGCGCCGAATCGACGATTTCGAAACCGGAGCTTTCAGCTGCCTCTTGTTTCATTCGTCGTCTCCAGGGTGCCGGCCGTCCGGATCTGTCCGGTTGGATGTCGCCGCGACCGGGTCGCAAGTCTTGCCATCCATGGGCCTATATCCATCCGACATTGCGCGAGCATGGTTAACGACGCGTTAAGCGTGCTTCGCGCGCTTGCCTTGCAGCCGCTCCCTAAATAGTTTGCGCGCCACCAACGAATGAGGATTGTGACGATGCCGCTTTACGCACTCGACGGGGTCGAGCCGCAGTTCGAGGATCGCGCCAGCAATTGGATCGCGCCGGATGCTGCGGTGGTCGGCGATGTCAGGATCGGGCGCGATGTCGGCATCTGGTTCGGCGCGGCCATTCGCGGCGACCGCGAGACGATAACCATCGGCGCGCGCTCCAATGTCCAGGAGCATACGGTGATGCACACCGATCCGGGCTTTCCGCTGACCATCGGCGAGGGATGCACCGTCGGTCACCGCGCCATCCTGCATGGCTGCACCATTGGCGACAATTCTTTGATCGGCATGGGCGCGATCGTGCTCAATGGCGCGAAGATCGGCAGCAACTGCCTTGTGGGTGCTGGCGCCCTGGTCACCGAGGGCAAGGAATTTCCGGACAATTCGCTGATCGTCGGCTCGCCCGCCAAGGTGATCCGCACGCTCGACGATGCAGCGACCCAGCGGCTGCGAAAGTCGGCCGACGACTATGTCGCCAACCAGCGTCGGTTCGAGGCCGGGCTCAAGAAGATCGCGGACTGATACGAGGCTTGCGCCAGAAAAGGCGGAGCCGGCCCGGGGACTTGGGCCGGCTCCTAGACCCGGTCGTTGGGGACGGGGAGGGTGGGGACGCGACCGGGTTTCTCGCCGAAGCCTAGCGAACCGACGCGACGGCGTCGGCGCGGCCATCGTTAATGGCAATCCAGACGCCCGAATTTCGCTCGGACTGGCGCTTCAGATAGGTATATGGCGTCTCGTTCCAGGCCATGACCTGCGAGTCGAGGTTGTCGAGGATGAACTCGCCGAGGCTGGTGCGCACGGTCAGCACGGCGTGGCCCTCGCCATTCGGCTGGCGCACGACGGTGACCAGCAGGTTGCCAGCCGGCACGCCCAAGGCCATCAGGCGGCGGCGCTTCTCCAGGACATAGTCTTCGCAGTCGCCAGCGCCGGTGGTCGGGTATGACCAGACCTCTTCCTGGCCCCACATTTCCATGTCGGTGCGCGGCGCGACCGCGGTGTTGACCTCGTCGTTGATCGCGACGATATCTTTCCACAGGCTGCGCGTCAGCTCGACGGGGGCCTTGCTGGCGGTCTTTTCATTGCACTCGATCGGCGAGCGCTTGCACAGCTCATAGTGTCCGACAGGCTGCGTGGTACGGCCGTTGGTCTGCATGGCCACCGGTGCGGCAAGCGCGCTACCGATGGCGCTGGCCTGAAGTGTCGCGGCCAGAAGCAGAAGCCATCCCCGACGCTTGATCATTTTTTAGTCTCCCCGTTTGAGGGGACAATGACAGGGTCGGATTTATTTCACGCAAAGCAACGAAGTAGATGTTGAGTAAAAACAGGAGAGAACTCTTATAAACAAAGAAGAGAATAAGAATAAAATTTGCAGAAAATTTGATTACAATTTTATCGATGTGGCATGGCTGCTGGTTTTGCCGCACAATTGTTTGGCCGTTCGGGGGGCTGGAGGGACCCGAGGATGAAGCAGCGGCTGGCGGCGTTGCGCAGCCGCGTTCTGGTGCGCGGATGTGCTCGCGATTTGGCTTTTGTGGAAGTGTTTGCTCACCGAGCTGCCATGCCGGCGCAGGAGGGTGCAGTACGGCTTTAGTCAGGGCCGAACGCAAATAGCCTGACCTCCGACCAGGTCAGGCAAAATCCTATTGTCTGGAAAGGCAGCAGTCGGCCGTCAGGTGCGCGGCCGGTTGAACTCGGTGTCGAGCGATTCGGGGCGCTGGACGACGGCGAATTCGATGGCGACGCCGTCCTCGAAATGGCGGACGATCTGGCCGCGCATCGTTCCCAGCGTTACTTGGACGCCGATCGCCGGCTTGACCTCGATCTCGATGGCCGCGCCTGAAAGCGACAGGTCGATGATGCGGCAGGGATATTGGCGGCCGTCGATGAGCTGCAGCACGCTGACCGGGTTGCGCGGCGCCACGCGTTCGTGGCGGCGGTCCTCGGGCAGGTCGAGCTCATGCTTGTTGGCGAGCCAGGTGAGCTGGGCTGCCAGCTTGTCCTTCTTGCGGTCCGAGGCAATGACCGTCATGGCAAAGCCATCTGGTAAGGTGCGGGTGACGACGCCTTCGACGCGGCCGATGTGATCGATATAGGCGATGACCTTTTCGCCTGGCATGCCCGAACGGTCGGAGCGGAAGGCGACGTTGCCGGGCGACATGTCGACCACCTGGCCGGCATGCTCGGTACGATCCTCGAGCATGAAACGGCCATAGATCTTCACGCGGACGCGCTGGAAATTCCGCCGCTCCGCCCGTGACGGCGCGTAGTCCATCGCCGCTGGCCTCATGCTAACCTCATATCCGCAGGCTCCCATCGAACAGCATCGGAGAGCTATCTCGGAAAAATACCGCCGGAGAGGTTAACAAAACGCGTAGTTTTCTACCCTTGCGTCAGGTTGCGGGCGCTATTCCTCGCGTCCGCCTTCGAGAACGAACAGATGGCGGATGCGCCGGGCGCCGTCGAGCGGGTTCGGCTCGCCCTCCAGCGCCGAGGCGCTCGGCGCGAGCGACGGCACGGTGACGGCCGGGCGGTTCTTGAGGAACATCGGCTCGAGGTCGGGATCGACGACGCGCACGCTTTCGATCGAGGCGTCGGTGAGCGGGTCGGAACCGAGCCAGAACGGCCGCTCGACGCTCGACAGGACGCCCAGGCTGCGTGGGTTCTCTATGCCGCCGTCGAGCGGCAAGAGCAGCATCTCGAAGGTCGTGGCGCGCCGGCTGGACGTGAAGCCTTCGAAAGTGATGACGACCACCGACTTTTGCTGGAACACGCCATAGGCGAGCCGGGCCATCAGCCGCTGGTCCTTCTGGCGCCACAGCGAGGGGAAGGAAAAGCCCTTGAGCTCGCGGCCGAAGGTGGCGCAGAGCCGGGTGCCGGCGAGGCGGAAGACGGCTTCGCCGCGGGCGTCGCGTTCGAGGATGAAAGTGTCGGCAAGCAGGCCCTTGATGTCGGCCGGTTCGACCTCCGTGCGTTTGGGTGCGGGTCTGCCGTCGCGAAGGCGGTTCCAGTATTGGAACAGTGCCAGCGATCCTTTCTGTTTCATATTGCTCCGCTCCGAGCGCTTCTGTGCCTGATGTGCCATCCGAGGACAGAATCGCTTCAATCTTGAGGACTACATGAGGCGCGGAGCAGGACGCGTGCCAGTCACAGTAACAGTTGTTAACGCTTGGGGGTCGGTAAGGTTAACAAAGGGTTTACGTTGCCGGGTCGGGCCATCCGTGAGATGTTCAAGTCACTCCATGAAGTGGCCGCTCAGGCGCGGCCAGCAGCACTTCAGTCAAAGTTTATTGGGGACGGGCAGGGGGGCTCGACCAGCCGTCCAGGGGAAACCTTGGGCGGCTTTCTTTTTTGCGCTTTCAGTCCGGCTGTTCTAGATGGGGACCGGGCGCCATCGGCCCGACCACACCGGACCAGAGGCGCATGAGCGAACAGCCCAATCCCATCGACAATGCCCGCGACACGGACGAGCCGCTGCCGCCGCGGCGCGAACCGGTGTTCAACCTGCCGGCCATCGTCGTTGCCGTCATCGGCGCCTGCGTCGCCATTCACCTGGTGCGTGTCTATCTGCTCAGCCTCGACCAGGACCTGTGGCTGCTGGTCCGCGCAGCTTTCATCCCGATCCGCTATTCGGGGCAGTTTGATATTGATATCTATGCTTTTACGACGCCGCTGACCTACGCATTCCTGCATGGCGGCTTTGCCCATCTGATCATCAACATGGTGTGGCTGGCGGCTTTCGGCTCGCCCTTGGCGAACCGGCTCGGCGTCTTGCGGTTCTGTCTCTTCTTTGCAGCGACCACGCTCGCTGCCGTGGCGTTGCACTACGTGCTTCACCCTCTCGATCAGGCGCCGCTGGTCGGTGCGTCCGGTGCCATTTCGGGCATGATGGGTGCGGCAGCCCGCTTCAGCTTTCAGATCGACCGCTCGCACGGCAAGCCGGCCTTCGCGGGGGCGCCTCTGCCGATCCGCGATGTGTTCCGTTCGCGCGCGACGGTGACGTTCCTGGCGGTCTGGATGGTGGTCAACCTGGTCACCGGGCTGGTCGGTCTTGCCCCCGGCGACAACAGCCAGATTGCCTGGGAGGCCCATATCGGCGGGTTCCTGGCGGGGTTCCTCGGCATCCGGTTTTTCGACCGCAGACCAAAATACGCCTGAGCGCGTTGTACTTGAAATGCTGACTAATGCAGAGCACCATGCACTTGGCTCCGTGGGCCGCATGGAGTGTTTGCGCAGACCGACAGCAGCAGGAGGACCCGATGACAGTGAAGGCTATTCTGGAACGGAAGGGCCACGACGTTTTTACCATTGGGCCCAACGTGCAGTTGTCGGAGGCAGTCAGCATCCTGGCCGAACACCGCATCGGCGCCCTTGTCGTGACCAACGGCGACCGCAAGATCGTCGGCATCCTGTCGGAGCGCGACGTGGTCCGTATCATCGGCAAGGAAGGTGGCGCCGCCCTTGAAAAGACCGTGCGCGAGGTGATGACCCCCAAAGTCAAGATCTGCAACGAAAACCACACCGTCAACCAGGTCATGGAGATCATGACCGTCGGCCGCTTCCGCCATCTGCCCGTCGAGCGCGACGGCTATCTCTACGGCATCGTCTCGATCGGCGACGTCGTCAAGCGCCGCATCGAGGATGTCGAGCGCGAGGCGGAGGAGATCAAGGCCTATATCGCCACCGCCTGACGCGGCTGGGCGATGCGCCGGACCCGCAAAGTGCGGACCCGGCGTCGCTGGCACTACCTGTTGTCGAGTTCGGAGCGGACGAGTTTGAGCCCTCGCTTGGTGATGCGGTAAGGCCCGCCTTGCGACGACGCGACCGCCCGTTTCCGCTTCAGCTTCCTGAAAAGTTCGAGATCAAAGCCCGGGTAGCGCCAGCCGTCGCGGGTGAGGCAGATCACGGCCTCGATCTTCCTGTTGTCGTCTTTTTCGATTTCGATCCGCCCGCCCTGGGCGAGCAGGTGCAGGATGCGCTGCTCTATGCGCGATATGTCCATGTGTGGATGAGTCCCGGAAAACCTGGCCGGACAGCCCGCGGGCCGCACAGCCAAAACAAAAAGCCGCAGCCGCGATTGTTCACGGCACGGGGTTTCTGGTTTTCACGCCCCGCCTTCAGTCGAAGGTCGGGGCCTTAACGGGACTCAGACGAGTTAAACATCCACACTCCATCGGGATGGGGCCTATATAGCCAGACCGCCCTCAAGATGCCAGCCAGGGCGCGGCTTTGTCGCCTTATGGGCAGGCGACAGTTGCAACGAGGCAACGATTGATCTAGCGAAACGGGACGATTTGTCGTTCGCCGACAGGCGACAAAACAGACACGGACGTATTCGGATTACCATGACCCTCATCGACACCCGCACGCCCGACGCCAAGCGCTTCATCCCCGGTGCCACCGGTGACTGGGAAGTCATCATCGGCCTGGAGGTCCATGCCCAGGTGACGTCGGAAGCGAAACTCTTTTCTGGCGCCTCGACGGCATTCGGCGCCGAGCCCAACGCCAATGTCAGCCTCGTCGACGCGGCGATGCCCGGCATGCTGCCCGTCATCAACGAGGAATGCGTGCGCCAGGCGATCCGCACCGGCCTCGGCCTGAAGGCGCAGATCAACCTGAAGTCGGTCTTCGACCGGAAGAACTATTTCTATCCGGACCTGCCGCAGGGCTACCAGATTTCGCAGTTCAAGCAGCCGATCGTCGGTGAGGGCACGATGACCATCTCGGTCGGCCCCGACCGCAAGGGCGAGTTCGAGGACATCGAGATCGGCATCGAGCGCCTGCATCTCGAGCAGGACGCGGGCAAGTCGATCCACGACCAGCACCCGACGATGTCTTATGTCGACCTCAACCGCTCGGGCGTGGCGCTGATGGAGATCGTCTCCAAGCCCGACATGCGCTCGGCCGACGAGGCCAAGGCCTATGTCACCAAGCTGCGCACCATCGTACGCTATCTCGGCACCTGCGACGGCAACATGGACGAAGGCTCGATGCGGGCCGACGTCAACGTCTCGGTGCGCCGTCCCGGCGGCGAGTTCGGCACCCGCTGTGAGATCAAGAACGTCAACTCGATCCGTTTCGTCGGCCAGGCCATTGAATATGAGGCGCGGCGCCAGATCGCCATTCTCGAGGACGGCGGCAAGATCGACCAGGAGACGCGCCTGTTCGACCCTAACAAGGGTGAGACGCGCTCGATGCGTTCCAAGGAAGAGGCGCACGACTACCGCTACTTCCCCGATCCGGACCTTCTGCCGCTCGAATTCGACCAGGCCTATGTCGATGCGCTCGCCAAGGAAATCGTCGAACTGCCCGACGACAAGAAGGATCGGCTGGTCAAGTCGCTCGGCCTGTCGGTCTACGACGCCTCGATCCTGGTCTCGGAAAAGTCGATCGCCGATTATTTCGAGAAGGTCGCGGCCGGCCGCGACGGCAAGCTTGCCGCCAACTGGGTCATCAACGACCTGCTCGGCGCGCTGAACAAGGCCGGCAAGGACATTGAAAATGCCCCTGTGACGCCCGACCAGCTCGGTGCGGTCATCGACCTGATCAAGGAAGGCACCATCTCCGGCAAGATCGCCAAGGACCTCTTCGAGATCGTCTGGAACGAGGGCGGCGAGCCGCGCGAGCTGGTGGAAAGCCGCGGCATGAAGCAGGTCACCGACACCGGCGCCATCGAAAAGGCCGTCGACGACGTCATTGCCGCGAACCCTGACAAGGCCGACCAGGCCCGCGCCAAGCCGACCATGGCCGGCTGGTTCGTCGGCCAGGTGATGAAGGCGACGGGTGGCAAGGCCAACCCGCAGGCCGTCAACGACCTGGTCAAGGCCAAGCTCGGCATCGAGGAATAGAGATGTTCGTACGCACGGCGAGCGAGCGCGACCTCGAGACGGTCAAGGCGCTGCTCGCCGAGACGTGGCACGCGACCTACGATGCCATCTACGGCGTCGATCGGGTCAACGAGATCACCGGCGAGTGGCATTCGCTGGCTTCGCTCAAGGCGCGGCTGACAAGGCCGCATTCCGAGCTCCTGGTTGCCGACGACGGCAAGCAGATCGGTGGCATGGCATATGCTGCGGCGACCAGCGATCCAAAGGTGGTGGTGCTCCATCAGCTATATGTGCGCCCGGCAAATCAGGGCGCCGGCATTGGCCGCAGCTTGCTCGAAGAGATCGAGCAGAGCTTTCCCGAAGCGCGGACTTTGCGTCTCGAAGTGGAGGAAGCGAATGCAGGCGCCATTGCCTTTTACGGGGCAAATGGTTTCGTGCATGCGGGCGCGACCGCCAATTGCGGTGCCGACCAGTCCGGCATTCCGGCGCTGATCTTCGAGAAGACGCTGGGCTGAGGCAGGCCAAGTTTAGCTGGCCGATATCTCGATATTGTCGATGAGGCGTGTCTTGCCGAGGCGGGCAGCGACCAAAACGCGGCCGTCGCGGTCCTTCCGCCATGGCGCCAGCGTCACGCTTTCCCGCGCCTCGACATAGTCGACGATGTCGAAACCGGCATCGAGGATCTGCTGGCGTGCGGCTGCCATGGTCGCCTGCTCGTCGGCGCCCGACTGAAGCAGCGACGCTGCCTTGCGCAGCACCTTGTTGAGCTTGCGCGCGATGTCGAGTTCCGCCGCGTCGAGATAGGCATTGCGTGACGACATGGCGAGGCCTTCGGCGTCGCGGATCGTCGGCGAGCCCAGGACCTCCACCGGCAGGTCGAGGTCGCGGCACAGCTTCTTGACCACGCAGAGCTGCTGGTAATCCTTCTCGCCAAACACGGCGAGGTCGGGTGCCGCCTGGATGAACAGCTTGGCGACGACTGTGGCCACGCCGTCGAAAAAGGCCGGGCGGAAGGCCGTTTCAAGCCCGGCCGACGGGCCAGAGACGGAGATCGAAGTGGCAAAGCCTTGCGGGTAGACTTCGTCGACGCCGGGCGTGAAGGCGAGGTGGACGCCTGCGTGCTTGAGCTTCTCGAGGTCGAGCACCAGCTGGCGCGGATATTTGTCGAGGTCCTCGGTCGGCGCGAACTGGCGCGGATTGACGAAGATCGAGACGACGCAGCGGTCGGCGCGCTCAAGGGCCGCGCGCATCAGCGAGACGTGGCCGTCATGCAGCGCACCCATGGTCGGCACCAGCGCGACCTTAAGGCCCTCGGCACGCCACGCCTGCACTTGCGCGCGCAGGGCGGCAATGGTTTCGACGACTGAGGTCATGCCTTGTCCTTGCTCAGTGAAAACAGGTGCTCGGGTCCGGGAAAGGCGCGGCTTCGGACGTCGCGCGCGTAGTCTTCGGCGGCCTTGGAGACCGTGTCCCGCAGCAGCGCATATTCCTTTACGAATTTCGGTGTCCTGTCGACGGTGAGGCCGATGGCGTCGTCGATGACCAGGATCTGGCCGTCGCATTGAGCGCTGGCACCGATGCCTATGGTCGGGATGGCGATGCGTCGCGTGATTTCGGCGGCCACGGGCTCTACAGTGCCCTCGATGACGACCGAGAATGCGCCGGCGGCCTCGACTGCCTTGGCGTCGGCGTAGAGCAACTCGGCATTGGCTTCGGAGCGGCCCTTGATCTTGTAGCCGCCTTCCTTCTCGACCGACTGCGGCAACAGGCCGATATGGCCCATGACGGGGATGCCGGCGGCGACGATGGCGGCGATCTGCGCTGCGATGGCTACGCCGCCTTCGAGCTTGACTGCATGGCAGCCGGTCTCGCGCACGATGCGCTGGGCACAGGCGACGGCGTTTTCGACCGTGTCCTCGTAGCTGCCGGCGGGCATGTCGACGACGACACAGGCGCGGCTCGAACCGCGCATCACCGCCTGGCCGTGGGCGATCATCATGTCCATCGTCGCGCCGAGTGTCGTCGGGTGGCCGTGCAACACCATGGCGACACTGTCGCCGACGAGTTGCAGGTCGACATGCGGGTCGAGCAGGCGGGCGATCGGATAGGTGTAGGCGGTGAGGCAGACGATCGGTACGCCGCCCTTGCGGGCCGACAGCTCGGCAGGCGTGATGCGGCGGCCAGCCACAGGCGCGTCAGAAGCCATGTCTTTTCCTCCCTCGACCGGGTGCCGGCCTAAGCCAGTCCGCGAGCCCGCATTGGGCCAGAGTCCATTACGGATCGGCTAATATTTTTGCAAGTGCGAGATCAAGCCGTGAGCAAGTGCGAGATGAGTCCGTCGTCACGCCAGGTTGCGAGCGGCTTCCTCCTGCGCCAACCTGCGGATGTAGACGGCGAATTCGGGGTCTTCGCCGGGCAGCAACTGGGGTAGGGCGTTGCGGAAATCCTCGCGCCGGCACCATTCGCGCATGAAATCTTCCCAGGATGCCCAACGCCGCTGCCGGCGCTCCGACATGTCTGGCTCGTAGGCCACGAGATAGGCACGCTCGAACAACGCGATGAGGATGGCGAACATCGCCAGGAGCCGGTCGCGCTGCTCTTCGTTCAGGCCGACGGTGGCCTTTTCGGACTGCAGCCGAAGGTCGGAGTGCTGGAGCGACAGCTTGAGGAAGTTGGTGTAGCCGTCGGAGAGCATCTGGTAGATCTCTTCCTCCTCGTTGACCCGTTCCTTGCGCTGTTCGAAGACGAAGATGAAGATAGCCAGTGGCAGGCCGAAGATCGTCACCAGCATGCTCAGCATTTCAAGGGTTTGCATGAAGGGCATTTGTCGCATCCCATCCGACGCCTGGGACGAACAGTAGGTTGTGATTGATCGCCTGCCAATCGTCGCAGGACGCAAGTTGCGCGTTCTAAACTCTTGCCTTCGTGCCAGCCTGACGCCATAAGCAGGAGACTTTCGACGCGCCTGCCGCGAGGATCCTATGAAGAAATTCCTTGTCCAGTTTTTCACCTGGTGGAACGGCCAGACCCTTGGCACGCGCTTCCATACCTGGCGCAAAGGCACCAAGGTAGGCCAGGATGAATTCGGCAACGTCTATTACGAAGGCGGCAAGGATTCCGAAGGCCGCACGCGCCGCTGGGTGATCTACAATGGCGTGTCGGAAGCGTCGATGATTCCGCCCGGCTGGCACGGCTGGATGCATCACCGCGTAGACGTGGCGCCGCCGAGCGACAACTACATTCCGCGCGAGTGGCAGAAGGGGCACCAGCCCAATCTCACCGGCACCTCCGGCGCATACCGTCCCAAGGGTTCGGTGCTCGGCAACACGCATCGCCCGCAGGTTACCGGCGACTACGACGCCTGGACGCCCGGCTCGTAAGACGACAGCTCTTCGGCGCGGACATTTGTCGCCACAATTGGCGGCTAACTGCTTGCCCATTGGTGTCAGGCGTTTAGCCTTGGCGCATGGGAATCACCGAGTGCAGAACACTCCGGGCGCAACGGCGGTAACGACTGTATGACACTTCCTGGCCGGGTTCCGTCGAGCGGACGATCGAAGGCGAAAGCTCTGCTTGCTGCTGTCGCGCTGTGCGCCGGCCTTGGCCAGGCAATGGCCCAGGACAGCATCCAGCGCCTGCCGCTCGAAGAACAGGTCCAGCAGGGCGACGATCTCCCGGCCATCGATCTCGAGCCTTTGCCCGGCGAAGCCCAGCCTGCCCCGAGCGAGGCTCAGCCGGCGCCGCAGGCCGCAGCCCAACCGCAGCGCATCAAGAATCCGATCGCCGAGTTCGCCGGCATCGACAAGATCACCGGCCGCATCATCACTTTCGACGTCTATGTCAACGAGACCGTGCAGTTCGGCGCGCTGCAGGTGACGCCGCGCGTCTGCTATTCCAGGCCGGAGAACGAGGAGCCGAAGACGGACTCGTTCGTCGAAGTCGACGAGATCACGCTCGACCGCAAGATCAGGCGCATCTTCACCGGCTGGATGTTCGCCGAAAGCCCTGGCCTGAACGCCGTCGAGCACGCCGTCTATGACGTCTGGCTGAAGGCCTGCAAGCGCAAGTCGGACGTGCCGGCGCCGGAAGCCGCCAAGACCAACTGATCGCTATCGGAACCGCATCCACCGCCCAGCGTTTGTCGTCACGAGCAACGCCAGCGGAGGATCGTGCTGTGATGACCGTGAACCGTGACGAACTCCTCGAACTCGAGCGGGAATTCTGGACCGGCGATGAGCAGTTCTTTGCCGAAAACGCCGACCGGGAGTGCCTCGTCGCATTTCCCGAGATGGCTTGCGTGATGAGCAATGCCGATCTGGCCGCCACCGCCAAGAATCCCAATCGCTGGCGAAACCTCGAGATCAAGCTGCAAGGCATCGTCGAGCCGGGCAGCGACATCGTCGTGCTGACCTATGAGGCCAAGGCCGTCCGCGAGAACGGGGAGCCGTATTCGGCGCTTGTCAGCACTGGCTACGTCCATCGCCTGCAAGGCTGGAAAATGATGTTCCACGCCCATGCGCCGCTCCAGCCGGAAGGCAGCAAGGCCAAGAACTAGCGCTTCAGGGAGCGAAATTGGCTTCGCCGACCAGCGCCTTGGCCAGCAGCTTCTCGTATTTGTCGCGCGGCACGTCGACGGCGCCGAAGCGCTTGAGATGGTCGGTGGTGAACTGCGTGTCGAGCAGCAGGAAGCCGCGTTGCTGGAGCCGTTCGACCAGGCGGACGAGGCAGACCTTCGATGCATCTTTCTCGCGCGAGAACATGCTTTCGCCGAAGAAGGCGCGACCCAGCGACACGCCATAGAGACCGCCGACCAACTGCCCGTCGCGCCATGCCTCAACCGAGTGCGCATGGCCGATGCGGTGGAGATGGGTGTAGGCTTCGCGGATAGGCGCGTTGATCCAGGTCGACAGGCGCCCGGCGCGCCGTTCGGCGCAGGCATCGATCGTCGCCTCGAAGTCGCTGTCGAAACGGACCTCGAAATGCCCCTGCCGGATCGTCTTGGCAAGGCTGTGCGGTACGTGGAAGCTGTCGAAGGGGATGATACCGCGCGTCTCGGGCCGGACCCAGAAGACCTCCGGATCCGACGCGCTTTCGGCCATGGGAAAGACGCCCGACGCATAGGCCTTCAACAGAAGGTCCGTGGGTATGCTGTAGCCGGGCGCATAAGGGCGGGTCATGCGCCCCCCAGCCTACTCGCCTTTGGCGAGATGTTTTTCCAGCCAGTGGATGTCGTAGTCGCCATTTGCAATGTCAGGGTTGCCAACGAGTTCACGGAACAGCGGCAACGTCGTCTTGATACCATCTACCACGAATTCGTCGAGCGCGCGCCGTAGACGCATCATGCATTCGACGCGATTGCGGCCGTGCACGATGAGCTTGCCGATCAGGCTGTCATAGTAGGGCGGGATGCGATAGCCGGAATAGACGCCCGAATCGACGCGGATGCCGAGGCCGCCCGGGGTGTGGAAATGCGTGATCGTGCCAGGCGAAGGCACGAACGTGCGCGGATCCTCGGCGTTGATCCGGCATTCGATGGCATGGCCGTGGAAGCGGATGTCGTTCTGCGTGACAGACAGGCCGCCGCCGGAAGCGACGCGGATCTGCTCGTGCACGAGGTCGATACCGGTGATCGCTTCGGTGATCGTATGCTCGACCTGGAGGCGGGTGTTCATTTCGATGAAATAGAACTCGCCGTTTTCGTAGAGGAACTCGATCGTACCTGCGCCGGAATAGCCGAGGTTAGCTACCGCATTGGCGCAGATGTCCCCGATGCGCGAGCGCTCCTCGGCGTTGAGGGCGGGCGAATTGGCTTCCTCCCAGACCTTCTGGTGGCGGCGCTGCAGCGAGCAGTCGCGCTCGCCGAGATGGACGCCCTTGCCGGCGCCGTCGCCGAAGATCTGCACTTCGATATGGCGCGGCTTCTGCAGGTACTTCTCGATGTAGACGGCGTCGTCGCCGAAGGCCGCACCCGCTTCGGTGCGTGCAGTCTGCAGCGCGACCTCGAGGTCCGCCTCGGTGAGGGCAACCTTCATCCCGCGACCGCCGCCGCCGGCGGAGGCCTTGATGATGACCGGATAGCCGATCTCGGCGGCCACCCGCTTGGCTTCCTTCTCGTCGCTGACAGCGCCTTCCGAGCCGGGAACGACCGGAATGCCCAGACGCTTGGCGGTGCGCTTGGCCTCGATCTTGTCGCCCATGATGCGGATATGGTCGCCCGAGGGCCCGATGAAGGTGATGTTGTGGGCGGCCAGGATGTCGGCGAACTTGGCATTTTCCGACAGGAAGCCGTAGCCAGGATGGACGGCGTCCGCCCCGGTGATCTCGCATGCCGCGACGATCTGATGGATGTTGAGATAGCTGTCGCGCGAAGGCGGCGGGCCGATGCAGACGCTTTCGTCGGCAAGCCGCACATGCATGGCGTCGGCGTCTGCGGTGGAGTGAACAGCAACCGTCTGGATGCCGAGCTCCTTGGCCGCGCGGAGCACTCTCAGCGCGATTTCGCCGCGGTTGGCGATCAGGATTTTCTGGAACATTGCGCGCAGCCTTCCGGCTTACTCGACGACGACGAGCGGCATGCCGTATTCGACAGGCTGCGCGTCTTCAATCAGGATCGCTGTGACGGTGCCGGAGCGCGGCGCGGGAATCTGGTTCATCGTCTTCATGGCTTCGATGATCAGCAGCGTCTGGCCTTCCTTGACCACTGAGCCAACCTCGATGAACGGCTTGGCATCCGGCGACGGTGCCAGATAGGCAGTGCCGACCATCGGCGAGGGCACGGCGTTCTTGGAGATGTCGACGACCGCGGGTGCGGCGACCGCGACCGGCGTCGAATTCACAGCTGCCGGCGCTGCCATGACCGGGGCCGCCACCGCATGCACGGCCTGCGTCTGGCGCGAGACGCGCACCTTGAGGTCGCCGAGTTCGACTTCGATCTCGGTCAGGTTGGTGTCGTTGAGGATCCCTGCGAGGTCGCGGACGAGCTGCTGGTCAACTCCATCGGTCTTCTTCGTCGCCATGTTCAAACCTTTTCTGTCTGTTTCCGGTCAGAGCCGGGCGGCCAGCGCCTGAAGCGCCAGCGTATATCCGAGCGGCCCGAAGCCGCAGATCATGCCCACGGCCACCGGTGCCACCATCGATTTATGGCGGAACGGCTCGCGGGCGTGGATGTTGGAAAGGTGCACCTCGGCGACCGGCAGCGGCGAGACGGCACGGATGGCGTCCTGCAGCGCGATCGAGGTGTGGGTATAGGCGCCGGCGTTGAGCACGATGCCGGCGGCGTTTTCGCCTGCCTCGTGAATCCAGTCGACCAGATCGCCCTCGTGGTTCGATTGCCGGAAGTCGACCGCAAGCCCGAGCGAAGCGGCTGCCGCATGGCAGTCGGCCTCGATGTCGGCCAGGGTCTTGCCGCCATAGATGCCGGGCTCGCGTTTGCCGAGCATGTTAAGGTTCGGACCGTTGAGGACGAAAACCGTTTTCAATCTACAGACCTTTCCACCCGCCAGATCCTCTCTGGCGCGGCGGACCCTCTATAATCGGCATAAGCCGTCGCGGAAAGAGCGCAAGCAACTTCTTGCGCTGTCCACAACGGCTCATGTCCAAATGACGGGCTCAGCAGGTGGAATCGGCCTGGCAGGCGGCGGCCGCGGCGATCTTCTCGGCCAGCACGTCCTGGCCGAGCGCGCCGAAGACGACCTCGTTGCCGACGACATAGGACGGCGTGCCGCTGATCTGCAGCTTGTTGGCGAGCTCGTAGGTGCGGTTGAAGGCCTCGCCGATGGCCGGATCCTTCATCGCCTCGCGCAGCTTGGCTTCGTCGGCGCCGAGCTCCAGAGCGAGCTTGATGGCATTGTCCTCGCCGGCGCGGCCTTCGCCGCCGAGCAGCTTGTCGTGGAATTCGCCGTACTTCTCGGGCATCAGCTTACGGAAGGCCATCGAAACGACGTGGGCCTTCTGGGAGTCAGGTCCGAGGATCGGGAACTCCTTGAGGACGAAGCGCAGGTCGGGATTGGCCTTGGTCAGCGCATGCATGTCGGCCTGCGCGCGTTTGCAGTAGCCGCAATTGTAGTCGTAGAACTCGACGATGGTGGTCTTGCCGTCGGGATTGCCGACGATGCCGTCGAAGGCCGAGTTGAAGATTTCGTCCTTGCTCTGCTTGATCACCTCGAGGCTGGCGATGCGCTGCTCTTCCTTCTGCTTGGCTTCGAGCGCGCCCTGCATTTCGAGCAGCAGCTCGGGATTGTCGAGCAGGTATTCGCGCACGATCGTCTCGACCTGCTTCTTGTCGAGGCTGCCGGTTGCTGCCGGTTGCGATGCGCTTTGGGCATGCGCGGTGCCGGGACTGCCGGCCAGGCCGAAAGCCAGCATGGCGAAGGCGACTGCGATGCCGGTCGTGCCGAGAAGAAGTGCTTTTTTCATGATCCCTGAGTCTCCAGCCGTTTCGGCTATGTCGCTACCCGCCGAAAGAAGGTTCACTTCTTTTTCTTGCTCGGCGCCTTGTAATTGATGATGTCCTGGGCGCGCACCCAGCCCGGCGAGCCGCGCGGCATCTTCATCTGCGCGCGCATCGCAAAGATCTTGGCGTCCTGGTAGGCACCGCTGTAGTAGTGTCCGTCGGCGGTGGCAAGGTCGGCGTCGGCGACGTCGCCGAGCATGCCGTAGGCCTGGGCGAGGTAGCGATAACCGGCGGCGTTCTCGCGATCGCGATCGAGGCCCTTGCGCACCTCGATGACGGCTTTCTTCAATGCGTCCGGGGTGCCGACGGCGAGATAGGCCTGGCCAAGCTGGATCGGCAGGATGCCCGACTTGGCCGGGTCGAGCCGGACGGCGGTGGCGTAGGATTCGGCTGCAGCCGCTGCCTTGTTCGACTTCATCAGGATGTCGCCGCGCAGCTCGTGGAAATAGGCGTTCTTGGGCTGCGATTTGATCAGCGCGTCGGTCTTGCTGAGCGCAGAGCGCAGATCGCCGAACAGGTAGGTCGCCTGGGCGTCGCCATAGCGCGCGGCAAGGCCACTGGCATTGTTGCGAAGCAGCCGCGAGGCGGCGGCCTGGCCCTGCGTGTAGACGGCGATCTTCACCCGCATCATGTCATGACGCAGCTGGAGCGCTTCAGAATCGGTCTTGCCGAAATTGGGGCTCTGATGCGCCAGCGTTTCGAGATTGGCGATGCGTTCGCGCGGCATCGGATGGCTGACCTGATAAGGGTCGACCCGGGCGCCTGACAGCGACAACGCACTCTGGAAGCGCTGGAAGGTCTTCAGCATGCCCTGTGCCGACTGGCCCGTGGCATTGAGATAGGTGATCGCCGAACGGTCGGCGGTGGCCTCTTCCGAGCGCTGGTAGCCGAGCAGGCTGCGCCGTGCCATTTCCGAACCGCCGGTCATGATGCCGGCGCCCGCGGCACCGAGGCCGTTGGTGTCGGAGGCTGCCCCTGCCACCATCGCGCCTGCGCCGAGCAGCGCGGCCACGATCGCCATGGTCTGGGCGCGTGCCAGTTGGTCGCGCAAGCGTTCCTGGTGGCCGCCGGCGATATGGCCGGCCTCATGCGCGAGCACGCCGATGACCTCGTTCGGCGTCTCCGACGTCATCAAAGTGCCGGTGTTGATGAAAATGCGCCGGCCGGCAACGAAGGCATTGAAAGCCGGATCGTTGACGAGCACGATATTGATGTTCGAATTGGCAAGCCCCGCAGCCTTGAGGATCGGCCGGGCGTAGTCGCGGACCAGCGCCTCGATCTCTGCGTCGCGTACTATGGGCACCCGCTGCGCATGCGCTGCACCCGTCGAACCCAGCGCAACGCCGGCCGACAATGCAAACGCGGCAAAGGCGCGCGTTGATCTTGCGAGGAAACGCGAAAGACTATTGTTGCTCTGCATGGCGGGAAACACTCGTAAACGAGCCGTTGGGCTGTGAAAAGGCTGGTCCAAGAAACTCATCAACTTGTGATCCCCATATCAATCAGGCATTTGTGCGGCGCATTGCCCGACGGACGGCAAGGGAAAGTGGACGAACATGGCGGTAGCGATTTCACGGCGCGGCGAGGTTGAGCCCTTCCACGCGATGGACATCCTGGCCGAAGCCAACAGGCTCAAGGCCTTGGGAACGCCCGTCATTTCGATGGCGGTCGGCCAGCCCTCCGATCCGGCACCGCAACGGGTGCGCGATGCGGCGGCCGCAGCACTCAAGATCGGGCGTATCGGCTATACCGACGCGCTCGGCCTTGCCGAACTGCGCAAGGCGATTTCGGCCTACTACGCCGAACATTACCGCATCGAGGTGCCGGCTTCGCGAATCGCCGTCACCACCGGGTCGTCGGCGGCCTTCAATCTGGCGTTCCTCGCGATGTTCGATCCGGGCGACCGGGTGGCGATCGCCGCACCCGGCTATCCCGCCTACCGCAACATCATGGGCGCGCTCGGGCTCGACGTGGTCGAGATCGAGCTTGATGGCGCCGCCTATCTCCATGCCGAGCATCTGCGCGAGGCGCATCGCCAGAAGCCGCTGAAGGGCGTGCTGTTTGCGAGCCCTGCCAATCCGACCGGCGCGGTCGTGCCGCCGGGCGACCTCAAGGCGCTGGTCGACACGGCACGCGAACTCGGCATCGCCGTCATCTCAGACGAGATCTACCACCGGCTTGCCTATGGCGCGCCCGACGTGACCGCGCTCGCCTATGACGACGACGTCACCGTCATCAACTCGTTCTCGAAATATTATTGCATGACCGGCTGGCGCATCGGCTGGATGGTATTGCCGGAACGGCTGGTGCGGCCGGTGGAGCGCATCGCGCAATCTCTCTACATCTCGGCGCCCGAGCTGTCGCAGGTCGCTGCCATCGAGGCGTTCAACGTCACCGACGAGCTCGAGGTCATCAAGGCGCGCTATGCCTGGAACCGCGAGCTGCTGGCCAAGCGGCTGCCGGAACTGGGGTTCAGCTTCGCAGCGCCCATGGATGGCGCCTTCTACGCCTTTTGCGACGTCTCGCGCCTGACCAACGACAGCATGGAGTTCGCACGTCGCATGCTGGCCGAAGCCCATGTCGCAGCAACGCCCGGCAGGGACTTCGATCCGCTCGCCGGCCATCGCTATATGCGCTTCTCCTATGCCGGCAGCCACGACGAAATGATCGAGGCGATGGACCGCATCGAGCGCTGGTTGCGCTGAGCGCCGGTCTCCTTCAAATCCAACCGCCCCGTCGTCGAGCCGACGGGGCGGGGCAGGGGCAAGGGGAGGATCATCTCGGCCCCTGATTGCCAGGATGCTACAACCCCCGCGGACAGCATCCTGACAAACCATGATTTTCGACAAAGGTTTCCCGCCGGCGGATGGGCTGCGCTCACGCCATCCACCTCAGACCTTCGTTATCGCTGCCTTCTTCCGTGGCCCGTCAGGGGCCAAGCACCGCGGCGACCGCCTTGCCCGCATCGAGCAGTCCGGCGCCGAAGAAATAGCCCTTGCCCTTGGCAGGCTCGTTGTCGGCATTCATCGGATCGGGCGTCAGCGGTGTCGTGCCCGGCTTGACGGTGGCGTTCTGGTCGCAGGCGGCCACCAGGATCGCCTTTGACGACAGGCCGTCGAGTTTTGCCGCCGGGCCCTGCTTGGCCTTGTTGGCGCGCGCCAGCAGGGCTGCCACGCCCGCGACAAGGGCTGCGGCACCCGAGGTTCCGCCGAACGTCGTGTAGTAGCCGCCGCCTATGCCGGGATTGTCGTGCGGCGGCAGGATCGACGAATAGGGATCCGAGCCGCCGGCATAGCCGAACGTGCCGGGCAGGTCGGTCGTCAGCAGCGAGAAATGGCTGTGCGGAATGACCTTGCCGGTGCCGGGATGGTAGAAATGCTGCTCGACCATCGGGTCGGTTCGGTCCACGCGCAACTGGTGCCGCGTGTAGATCTCGAAATCGTCGGACGGTGCGACCAGCGTCAGCTTCGTTCCGTAGTTGCTGTAGCCGGAGCGATAGCCGTTGGGCGTCACCGCGCCCACGGCCACAATGCCATTGTTGGCCGCGGCGAGGTTGGCCGGGTAGATGAGCTGGCTTTCACCGTCGTTTCCTGCCGCGCACACGACGGGCACCTTGCGGCTGATCGCGACGATCAGCTTGGCGAGGATGTTCCAGGCCAACTCGCGATTTGCCGTCTTGCCGACCGCATTGGGGCGGATTTCGCTGGCTGGCGGCGTCGCCTCCTCGAGCCGGGCAAACAGATCGGCCCGCTCCCAGTTCTGACGCTCGTCGAGGTCCTGCGACAGTTCGGGCTTGGGATTCAGGGCGCCGCGGTTCGGATCGGGGAGCCCGCGGGGCAGCAGGATCACGTCGGCACCGCTGGCGAAGGCATAGAGGAAAGCCGTGATGAACTGGTCGGGCTGCTGTTCGAAGCCGGTGCGAATCGAGATCAGCCGCGAGAACGGATCTACGCCGAAATAGGGCAAGGTGTTGCGGTTCGGGTTGGGGACGACGCTGCCGTCGTCGCCGTTCAGCACATCTGGAAGCACGATGGCGGGATCGGGGGCAACGGTGGCGGCCGGTTCGCCAACTGCCAGGCCGGCGACGGCCGTGCCGTGGCTGCCGAAGGTTTCGTCGCCTTCGATCAGCGTATGGACGACGCCCTCCGAGGCCACGAGCTCGGCAATAAGGCTGTTGAAATAGACCGTTTCAGGTCCGGTCAGGTTCAGCGCGCCCAGGCCGGCGGCGGAAAGGCCGGCAAAAAACGCGGCTTTGACCTCCGGGTCGTAGGGGCTGGCTGCAGGCGCGGCCACATATTTCGCGCCATGGGGATGGCTGACGAGATCAATCGACTTGACGGTGTCGAGCCGGCTCTTGAGGTTTGGGTGGCTGCGGCTGACGCCGACGTCGATGAGGGCGATCGTCGCCGGCGTGTTGGCCGCTGGAAAGGCCTGGGTGATCGTATCCCAGATCGTGCCTTGTATGTCCGGCGATGAGTAGTCGATCTCGCCGCCCGGGCTGAGCGGCCCGAAAGTCGCATCGATCACACCGAGCGCGGCGAGGTGCCAGAGATAATAATAGGACTGCGGTGCCTGGAAGGAGAATTGGTTGCCGTTTGCCATCTTCGTCTCTCCCTCAAAGCCATTCGCGCTGGGCGGCGAGATAGTTCGCCATGAAGGCATCCCTGAGATAGGGCTGGAAACGCTGTGCCAAAGCGCGTCCGCCATTGGTGTCGCTGGGATAGTGGAGGCCCGCCCATTCGCGGTTCTCGGCGACCTTGCGGGCGATGCGCGACAACTCCTCCGTCGCCGGGTGCTCGGGCAGGATCGAGTTGAAAGCAAAAGCGATCGAGTGGCACTGGAACGAGTGATTGCTGGGATAGGCCTGGTGCGCCGGGTTGGGCAGCATCAGCCGCAGCCTTGGCTCGATCTGGTTCGGCCGCGTGCGGTTGAACTTGGCCTTGTAGATCAGCCCGACATATTCGCAGGCCGTGAGAATCGCCTGGAACAGGCCCTCGGTCTGATCGAAACCGCTGATGCCGTCGATGCCCAGTGGCTTGGTGAAATCCGAGACATCGAGGCTGGCTTCGCGCTCGATGTCTTCCTTGCGCCGTGTCCGTTCGCGGTCACGCGCTTGGAGCGACAGCATGACCGCGGTTTCCAGCCGCGTGACGTCGGGCCCTGGGGGCAGCGGGATGTCGAGCTGCTCCCAGGTGAATTTGCGCGCCGCAGTGAATGCATGCGGCGAGGGCGAGGTGTGGAGACGCCGCAACTCGAAGGCGGGGATGAGGTTGCTCTGTGAACCGCCTCCGGACCCGGATTGCAGAGCGCTGCCTTTGTTCTTGTTCTTATTTTTGTTTTTGTTCTTATTCTTGTTCTTGTTGAGCGAAGCCTTGTTCTGCACGCCCGCACTCATCACCGCGCTGGCCACCCTTGCGGCCATCACCATCTGCGGGCCGGCTGCGAGCGATTTCGTCTCCAGCGCAACCTGCGGCCGGTCGGAAGCCGCACAAGGCAGCACGTCGTCGCCGGCGATCTTGAAGCGGTACTGATCCAGGAAGTGCGATAAGCCGCCTTCATGCGGCGCAAAACTGTCGTTGCCAGCCACTTTAAACCCCATTGATTTGATCGAATGTTGCGGCGCTCGGTGCGCCGGTCAGGCTTATTTCTTGACGCCGGCCTTGATGAGGCCCGAAATCAGATTGGCGCCGCCTTCGGTTCGCATGATCGGGTAGCGCGCATCGATCAACGAACTGATCGAGAAATTGGGTTCCACCGTATTGAGGCGGTCGAGAAGCGAGCGCGCGGCGCGGATGTCGCCCAGCTGCGCATGGCTCGCCACGAGATAGCGGAGCAGCGAATTGAAATCCGGCCGTTCGCGCAGCGCCTGTTCGCCGGCCTCGATGGCGACGCGGTGATTGCCGGCGAGTGTGGCGTTGATCAGCCGCGAGGTGTCGAAATAGTAGCGATACGGGCTGTGGGCGCCGAGGTGACGCGCCCAGTTGGCGAGGCCCAAGCCCTTTTCCGGCTGTCCGGCATAGGCATGCAGCATCGAGTAGAGGTCCCAGCCCAGAACCTGGGTCGGGTTGGCCCGGATTGCCCGTTCGAACAGACCCGATGCGTAGTCGTATTCGCCGAACAGGAACGAATGGACGTGGCCGACCAGCGCCAGGGTGACCGAGTTGCCGGGGTCGAGTTCCAGCGCCTTGCGTGCGTATTGCTGCGCCTGCTCGGTCACATTGGCCGAATCGGAAAAGCGCTGGCCGACCTGGAAGGTCATCAGGAAGGCGAGCCAGGCATAGGCCTGCGACGATGGCCGCTGGGCGATGATGCGCCGAAGCGAGGCCTCCGACATCACAAGGTCGTTGCGCGACAGGCGGAACATGGCGTTGACGGCAGCAAAGAGGCTCTCGCCCTCCGCCGCGTCGTCGGATTGTTCGGAGCGCGCGATGAAGTACCGGCGCAACTCGTCCATCGCCTCGTTGATGAGCTGGTGCGAGGCCGAGGTGTCGCCCGTCTCGATGGCGCGGCGTTCCAGCGTGGCGCCGCCCATCCACAGCAGGCTGCGGTCCGCGGTGCGATGGACGCTGACGCTGATATGGGCCTGGTGGGCCGAAAACCGGTAGCCGACCTGGATGGCCAGGGCCACGGCGTCGAATTCGGCCCCGGCTTGCGTGGCCGCTGAAAGGTCTGGCCTCGAAAGGTCGCAGACGGCCAATTCGCCATCTTCCAGCAACGAACGGACCAGTGATGCCGTGAACATGTCCGGCAGCGATGCCGCATTGAATGCGTCGCCTGATATCGAGGGCGGCAGCAGGGCGACAGACCAGCCGGTGAGGCTGCCGCGTTGCGGCGTCGTTCTGCGCTCCCCGCCATCGGGCGAATCCGGGCCGGACCGCTTGTTCTCTGCCGGGATGAAGCCGTTGGCTCGACGGTCTTTCGGGCTGAGGTCGCGCTGGCCGAGCGCGGTTTCGAGCCGGCCATGCCAGACCTGGCGCTCGAGCATCAGCCATTCCTCGAATTCGGGGTCGCCTATGTCGAGCCCTTCGAGCAGTTCCGGCCAGGATTCGAGTTGCACGTCGTCTGGCGAGGACTGGCGAGCCGGGTCGAGAAGCTGCAGCGCATCGACCGAAACACGGTTGAGGTCGAGCGAGATCGTATGGTTGTCGGAAATGATGATGCGTTCGGCCATCGGGCCGAGCGACTTGCGCACGTCGACAAGCGCCTGCCTCAGGCTTGCCGCCGCCTGTTCTTCGCCACGGTCGCTCCATAGCTTGTCGCGAAGCCAGATGCGTGACCGGGCGCCGCGCGGGGCCAGCGCCAGCATGGCGACCAAGGCGCGGGATTTCTGGGCTTTCGGCGTGCACGACGCCCCATCTGCGTCGGTGACGGCCAGCGTCCCGAACAGATAGATATGACCCAGGGTACTGGCGTCTTCACCAGTCATCGCGCGGACCTTTGCAGCAGGTCGTTCCTGCCCGCGACGAGGGTAGCACAACTCGACTCGCCTTGGGCGTGGATACCTTAGGTTGGAATCATACAACGACAACCCAGCCAGCGCGCCTATTTGTGTGCCTTCGCAACCGGACAAAACCTGAAGCATTCCAGCGTCCCTCACCAATGTTTGCCGGAGGCGATTCCAGCCTGTTTTGGAAGACGATAGTGGGGTGGGGTGATTGCTGCGTGAGCGAAACGTCAAAGCAGCCGAAAATCTCAGGTCGTCCTGGCAGAATCGTCATGTGGCGCACGCAGGTGCGGACAAGCCGACCGCTGGGTTGCGTGGCGGTTCACAAGTATCGGGAGAGCGGCGGAAAACCGGTGGTCCGACTGGAATGCCGCGCCGTTGGGGAGGGATCTCGGCGCGGGTTCGTCAAAAAGCGGGGCTGCCGACAGGCACGCGCCGATGTGGTCAGGTCCGCAGAGCTGCAACTGGCGGCGACGCTGCCAACGGTCACGACCGGTCGCCGCAGGTGATCAGCTACTTATGTTACCTGCTGGCGCTGGCACGTCGTGGGCCGGCAATCTGCCTGCCCAGCGCCAGCGCGTCCTGGAGGTCGGTGGTGTATTTCGCCGTGTCTTCGAGCCCGCCGAAATGGTTGAGGCGGATGGTCTCGCCTCGCTTGCTCATGACCACTCCGATGGAGCGAAGGGTCTCGCGTACATCCGAAAAACGCATGGTCGCCTCTCCTGGCCGGTGGTTGGTGAATATTAGCGACCGCTTGTAACAGCCCCATGTTGCACGCAACGTGATGGATACGTGAATCGGGTTGTGAAAAGTTTCGCGTAGAGCGCGAATTTTGCGACGCGGGGCCGGGCAGGTGGCTCCGGAAAAAAGTCCGGCTGCAGCGGGGGGCCTCGCCGCTGCAGCCGTTCGCTTGCGCCACCAGCCTGGTGGCGCAGTGCCAGCCTACTTCTTCTCGAGGACCGGGAACTTGATCCCCAGCTGTTCGAGATAGGTCGGGTACTTCGACGGATCGTAGTAGAATTTCTGCATTTCCGGCCGGAAGGTCGCCATGATCTCCACGTTCTTCTGGATCTGCGGCTTGTCGTCGGCGCTCAGCATCGGGACATATTTCTGACCTTTCTGCTGTTCGTTCTGGAAATAGTCGGTCGCCTTGGCCAACAGTTCCGGATTGGTCAGGAGGTCGATCGACGTCATGGCGACGACTTTCGAGCCGGCGACCACGCCCTTGTGGGCGATCGGCGTCGCCATCGCCATGGCGTTCGACCAATGGTGGCCAGGCAAACCGGGGATGTTCGACGGGTAGTTCACGGTGATCGTCGGCACCACCCAGGAGATGTCGCCGATGTCGTCCGACCCGCCGCTCTCGGGTTTCTCCAGCGGCGGCTGCAGTTCCTTGAGCTTGACGGCCAGCCCTTCCTCTTTGGCTTGCACCGTCTTCTGCACGGCCTTGGCGAAGGCCTGCTCGTCGTCGTTCCAGCTGGGCAGGCCGACCTGCTGGATGTTGGCGTAGGCAGCCTCGGCCATCGGCTTGTTGAAGTGGCGCGGTGCCGCCGTGCCGACGATCTGCCGCGACACGGTGGTGTTCGACATTTTGGCCGCGGCTTCGGCGATGGTGTTGGCGGTTTCGAAATTCTTGGAAATGTTGTCGAAGTCCTGCTCGCGGATGAAGTACCAGACCGTTGCCGCGGAAGGCACGACGTTGGGCTGGTCGCCGCCATCCGGGATGACGTAGTGCGACCGCTGTTCGGGACGCAGGTGCTCGCGCTTCATGTTCCAGGCGATGTTCATCAGTTCGACGCCGTCGAGCGCGCTGCGGCCGCGCCAAGGCGCGCCGGCCGAATGGGCCGATTCGCCGCTGAAGGTGTATTCGACCGAAACCATGCCGGTGCCGTTGGGCTGGCCCCATGTGGTCTGCAGATTGTTGCCGACATGGGTGAACAGCACCGCATCGACATCCTTGAAGACGCCGTCGCGCACCATGTAGGCCTTGCCGGCCAGCAACTCCTCGGCAACGCCTGGCCACAGCATGATGGTGCCTGGGATCTTGTCCTTCTCCATGATGTCCTTGAGCGCGAGCGCTGCGACGACATTCACCGCCTGCCCGGAATTATGGCCTTCGCCATGCCCCGGCGCGCCTGCGATCATCGGGTCGTGATAGGCGACGCCCGGCTTCTGCGAGGTCTTGGGCAGGCCGTCGATGTCGCTGCCGAGGGCGATCACCGGTTCGCCCGATCCCCATTTGGCGACCCAGCCGGTGGGCAGGCCGGCGACGCCGCGTTCGACCGTGAAGCCGCCTTCTTCGAGGATGTCGGTGATGTATTTCGAGGTTTCGACTTCCTGGAATGCCAGTTCGCCGAAGCTGAAGATCGAATCCGTCATCTCCTGGGCGAGCTTGGCGCGCGACTCGATGCCCTCGATCGCACGTTTCTTGAGGTCCGCGACCTGCTCGGCGCTCATCGGCTTCTGTTCGTTTGCCAATGCATATGTCGAGGTGGACGCTGCCAGGAAGGCAGCCAGGGCTATTCGTGAAATCCGCATCCGCTTCATGAAAATCTCCCATTGATCGACAACTCGCCGCTGGCCACGAGCTGCAATCTGCAGAGCCTGACGCAACGGCAACCGGAATGATGACGTCGGGTTGGGAGTGACGGCAAGAATATTCTTCCAGTCACTGGAATTTAGGAAAATATGTGCTGTGAATCGCCAGTCTTATGGCCTGTTGTATTTTCGCAGGCTAATATATGTGTCGGAAACAGAATGCCGCGGCGGCGGCTGTTCAACTCAAGGTCAACGATTGGCCCAATCGGCAAATCTTCTGGACTACTGCGGGGCAGGGGTGCTGGAACCGGAAGATCTTCACAAGCGTCGCTGCATTGCATGTGGAGCTTGGCATCCGCGCCTGCGGCGGGCAGCTTGATTGCCGTCTCCGGCCGGCCGAGCCATAAACGTCGTGGCCATGCCAGGCACGTTTGTGCCCTGATGCCAACAATTGCACTTTGCGGAAAAAGTGGCTCCCCGGGCCGGATTCGAACCAGCGACCAACCGGTTAACAGCCGGTTGCTCTACCACTGAGCTACCGGGGAACAGGGCTCATGTGAACGAGGCGGCGTATAGCAAACGGTTTCGCGATTTGCAAAGCGCTAATCGAACTTTTTGCGAGTTTTTCCCAGCAGCCTTTCTGGTAATCGCCGCCGCGCGGCCTCATATGACGGCTTCGCCCGCATTTTTGCCGGCTTGGCGCGGCATTCGGGCGCATACGGATCGCCACAAATGCAGGACTCATGACCAGCTACAAACCTCAGCAGCCGCCCAGACGGAAGATTTCGGTCTTGGGGCGCGAGTTTGCCATGCCGCAATCGCGTGGCGTCCGCATCGGACTGGGCGTGGCGCTTTGCTTCCTCGGGCTGCTTGGGTTCCTGCCGGTGCTCGGCTTCTGGATGATTCCGCTCGGCCTGCTGATTCTTTCGCATGAGTTCCACGTCGTGCGGCGGGTGCGCCGTCGACTGATCGTCTGGTGGGAGCGGCGCCGGCGTCCCGCTGACCGATGAGGCAGGCCGAAGCGGGATGCGCGATCGGACTGGCCAACGGCATTGCTTGAGCGTGTCGTGTCCAAAACCGATGGGGAAAGAAGCTTCCCCGCTTGACGCCGGATTCCTGGCAACCTATTGGAGCCGTGTAGACGCCCGAAGCGGCGAGGCCTCGTGGCGGAGTGGTTACGCAGAGGACTGCAAATCCTTGCATCCCGGTTCGATTCCGGGCGAGGCCTCCATTCTGCCACACCTTGGCAGTTAAGTCGCTGAATTACTTGGCAGATTTCTTTTCTGCCAGCGTCTGGAACTCCATCCCCTTCTCAGGGTGTGGCAGAATGTTCCCGATTTCGCCCCAGTCGATGCGCGAAATGGCCTGCCTGGCGAGCTTCGCCTGCTGCTTCCTGGCCGTGTAGATCTTCGACGTTTTGCCGTCTTTCCAGCCAAACAGGCCATCCAGCATCGAATCGGTCGCCTCGCTTTCGGCGAGCGACGTGGCGAGGCCCTTGCGCACTGTGTGCGCCGTGCAGTGGGGCAGGTGGGCCTGGCTGAACCATTCCGACACCCGATTGCCCAGTCCCTTGATGGTGAAGGGCTTGCCGTATTCGGTCATCAGGTAGTTCATGCCCTTGACCGGATGCAGCGCCAGCACCGCGTCGAGGGTGGGGTGAACGGGGATTTCCAGCGTTACCGGCGTGCGGTTGCGATTCTTGAACAGCTTCAGCATGAAGCGATCGCCGCGGCGGTGCTGCGGGCCGATGGCTGCGAGATCCGACACGCGCAGGCCGGTGTACATCATGATGACGATCGCCAGCACCGCCTTTGATTCGGGGCCGTGGTGGCGAATGTACTTCTCGATCTCGTCGTCGCGGATGGTGTGGTGGCCGTCCGTCTTCTTCCGATAGGGCTCGACCAGGCGTGCGAGATTTTGCCGCACGATCTTTTCCGGCTTCCCGTCCTTGCCCGGCCGGGTGGTTTCGAACACCTGGCGCAGGATCTTCAGCCGCTCGTCGGCGGCAAAGGGCGTGTCGCTCTTGCGGTTGCGCAGGATCTCGATGTTGGCGACGTCGAGCGCGGCCATCGGCATCGAAGCAAAAATCTTGGCGCCGCCACGCTTGATCGGCTCGAGCAGCATCGAATCGATGATCGCCTTGCGCTTGGCGCGGGTGGTGTCGTCGAGCCGCAGGTAAGGGTCCGATCTGAGATAGGCGACGCAGAGCGCGCGAAAGCTGCCGGGGATCGGCTTGCCGAGCAGGTTTTCGACGGGCGAGGGCGTTTCGCCCTTGCCGCTCTCGTGGTCGTTACGGGCTTTCCAGTAGGCCTTGGAGAATGCTTCGGTGTCGGGATCGTCGGGCAGACGGGCGAGGCGCTTGCCGTCGACGCGGAAATAGTAGCGCATCGTGCCGTGGCGCGACTTGTTCTTCTCGATGAAAGGGAGGTCGATATTGCTCAATTCATCGCTCAATCGTCGGCCCTCCACTCGTCGGAGGCCACGGCTTCATCTTCGCTCTGGCCGTCAGTAGGCCATTCGGCCATGGCAGCGTCAATCTCGGCGGTGCGCCAGATCTTGCGGCTGCCCCAGACGCGCGGGCGCGGCAGGGCGCCTTCCTCGACCATCTTGCGCACCGTCGTCGGGCTGACGCCCAGCGACATCGCCAGATCGTCGCAGCTGAGGCCGAGCCGCGGCACGCTTCGTTCAATCGTGGCGAGGGCGGGTTTCATCGGGCGGCCTCGTCGGTCGGAGCGTTGGCGAACTCGAGCAGAACGTCGGCATGGCATGGCTGGTCGGGCCTGCACCAGCAGGCGAGGTTCTTGCCACGAAGGTGTTCCTTGACCAAGTCGTGGGTCGCCTCGTCCGAGACCAAGGCTGCCGAGAAGCGCCGCACGGATGACAGCGCGTCTTGTGCAACGAAGGTTGGCTGCCCGAGGACCCATCCCCACCGACGCGCGCAGAGCATATCCACCGGCTCGCCGACACGGAACGGGTTGCCCCACCGTGTCGATCGATCCACTTTCACCGTGTTCTCGGGCATCTTCCAGCCCTTCTTGCGCGAAAGCTGGATGCGGATAGGCGATGTCATGGGCGCACCACTCGGTAGAGATGATTGCAATATGCGCCGACGGCCTTCCAGTAGACCGCCATCGGACCCTTGTTCTTGCGCCAGCTCATTTGCGCGCGCGACCGAGCGTCATCCCGCAAATCGCGCAGAATGCTGGCTAGGGCCGATCGCGCTTCCGGTGACAATGACTTGAGCTGCTTTGCCGCGGCAAGTGCCAGGATAGGGTTGCGGACCTCGGCTGATGTGGATCGATCGATCACAGTAGCCCCTCCTGCCGCCCTGGGATGGCCTCTGAGGCGCAAGAGGGGCATTTGTGCGTGTAGGGCTGCGCCTGCGCCTTGCCGGCGACGCTAGGCGCCTTGCCGAACAAGTCGGCGGTGTCGCGCGGGGCGGCGTCGGGCAGGGCCTTGCGGATCGACCAGCCAGCCGCCTTCACGTCTGCCACCATGATGGCGAAGTCGGCGTCGGCATAGGTTTTGGGGAAGCTGGCCGGGCAGGTGTCGCAGACGATCTGCTGGCGGCCTTCGTGGCGCTCGATCATGACGCGCTCCTTGCCGTGGCCGTCTTGCAAAACTCCGCGAAGGTGAGATCCGACCATGCGTCGGAAACGGCGAGGTAGTAGGCGTATTTCGCCTTGGAGCGGGAACGCTCGGGGATGATGCGCGAAAAGCCCCCGAACGAAACCACAAAGGGCCACCAGGGGCTTTCGATGTCCTTGAGATGCTGGTCGAGCGCCATCCTGCCAGTCTCGGTGACGGCGTAGAACGCCATGTCGCCCTGCTGGCCGACCTTGGACCAGAATGGTGATGCTTCCATGCCCAGCGGACCACCGGCATCGGTGGCATAGTGGTTCCGATAGGTTTCGCGGAGCGGATAGATCGGCCGGCCAAGCGCGTGGTCGATCCGGTCCATCGCCTTGTTGGCGAGATAACGGTTGACGATCGGATTGGCGATGCTCATCGCGCAACCTCCGGCATGGCGTTGTGTTCGCGACCGTCGAGCAGGCGGCCGGCGGCTTTCTTGCCGACACGGTTCATCATCGTTCCGTCGGGAAAGGTGACCGCCTCAAATGACCAGCCGTTGGGTACTGCACCTCCGCTCATCGCGTGGCCGGTCTCGTTCATTTGGAACGAGCCCCATTGCTTGAAGAAGAAAGGAACGCCAGCAGCAGCGCATTGGTCGCGGATCTGGCGTACCCAATCCCGATGCATCGGGCGAGGGCCGTTTTCGCCACCAGCGATGACCCAGTCGAGCCTCGGGAACCATCCACTCATGCGGTCTTGGCGCGGCTGGGAGCCAGTCGGGTCGAAGCCGTTTGGCCCGTACCACTCACTCAACAGCTGATAGGTCTGGTCGGCCTTTGGTGCGAAAGTGATCGGCCCGAGCAACGGCTCGGCCGAGACGAAGCGCACCGCTGCCGGCGTGGCCAGCAGATCGGGAATGCGCTCGTCGGCCCGCTGCTGATCCTCGGCCGAAACGCCAAGCCATAAGCCGGACGGCATGTTGTCGGGGCCGAACAGGTCGATCGTCAACGGGTCGTAGTGATGGCGCACCAGGTCGGCGACCGCGATGTTGACGTCTTCCCAGAACGCAGTGTCGTTGAGCAGCTGGCGCATGCGGGCGGCGCGCTTGGTGAGGATCTGCAGCGTATGGCCGTTGAGCAGCCACGACGCGATCGACACCGCGACAACGCGGATGATCCACGCATCGGGCACGTTCTCGGCGAACAGGTCGCCATGGGCGCAGACGAAGATCCTGCGCGGCTTTTTCCAGCGCAGCGGCTGGTCGAGCCATTGCTCGTTGAGACGGACCTCGCCGGTCCACACGGGGCCAGCCTTGCTGTCGCGCGTCAGGCCCTCGCGGCTTTCGTGATGCTTCAGCCGCGTGCCAGCCAGCTTCATGGCGTAGCAGTTGGTGCAGCCGGGCGAGACGATGGAACAGCCGGTGATCGGGTTCCAAGTGGCGTCGGTCCATTCGATGAGGGAATGGTCAGCCATGGTGCTCACCTCCTTGCGCGCCGGCACTAGGGGCGGCGAGAGCGGCAACCCAAGCGATGAACGCGCGCAAGATCGGCTGCACGTTCACTTCGTCGGCCCATCCCGCGAACCCGATGAACCCGTCACTGTTGAAGGTGACTGCCTCTCGCTTGTCGAAATAGAAGGCGCGGCAGAAGATTTCTACCTGCATCCAACGTTCGTTGCGAACGATGCGGGGAGCTCTGGTCGCTCGGAAGGTTCCCTTTATCAGACCTGATGCTTTCACCTCTTGGTCGATCAAGGCCCGAAGACCCCTGAGGCGGTCGTCGGTCAGATCCGAATAACCCAAACAGGCGTCAGCCCAAGCTTTGCGGGCCTGATCTCTGGTCAGCTTCGCCATCTACTTGCCCTCCACCACAGCCGGGGAGCGGAGAGAGGCGAGAGCTCGCCAGTGGCCGGCAGGAAGCTCGATCGGCCATGTAGCATAGTCCGGGATATCGGTGCCGATTGCCGCAACTTCGGCGATCAAGGCCTCCACCACCCCCACAGGCGCTGAGACTGGCGTGGGAGCGGGGTGGACTAGCGCAGAGCGGATGCGGCGCTCGTAGTCGGCCTGTGCGGCGGCGTGTGCCTCCCAATAGGTGCCAACTTCGGCGCCGATCGAAGGCTCGGCCCCGGTCGCGTCATCTAGCCATGCCTGATGGCGGCCGCCGTCGATGTGCACATGGTAGGTGCCGATGATGGACTTCGCCGCCCACACCCAGTTGTTCCGTGGTCCAGGCTCCGTCCACTCCAGCGCCTTGATCCCCGGCTCTCCTGCCAGCGCAGAGCGGCGATTGATGGCCGCCGCGAAGTTTCTGGCGGCTGTTTCAAAGTCGAAATCGGCGCAGTAGCCGTCGATCTCTACGCGCCAGATGGGGTCTGCGGGCATCTCATACCCGGTATCGTAGGAGACACACTCAACGCGCTCTACGGACGCCACGCTGTCATTTGCCGGGCCGATGCGCTCGGCAGCATATAGGCAGGCGCCAGCCGCAATCAGGGGATCTATTGTGTCGAGCTTGCCGTTCTCAAACGCATGGGCCAGCCACTTGAGGTGCGTGACTACGACCTCGCGGCGCTCGGCGTCGGTCTTGGCGTAGAGTTCGCCCAGGTAGGCGTCTTGGGTTGCAATGGTCATTTCCAGCCTCCGAAGCGGAGCGAGATGAACAACAGGCCGAGGCCGACGAGGGCGAGGATCAGCGTCCACTCGCAGAGGCCGAACATCGGGCGGGCCTCGAACGGCGGCCTTTCCTCGTCGCGGGCATAGTCGAGCGGCAGCACGTCGAGGTCGACGAAATGGCGGGCATCGCGGCGCGGGAGCAGCAGCTCGCGCGACGCGGATTTTTCCTGCTGCCGGCGCAGGCGGGCGATGGCGTCACGGGCGCCGCTCATGGGTGCAAACTCCCGAGCAGCGCCAGCGTGCCCCAGACGAAGGCCAGCATGGCGAAAAAGGCGGGGCACTCCACCCACAGGTCGCGAAGGGTGAAGCGCGGCGACTGCATGCGTTCGCGGCGGGGCTGCATGGTGTCAGCCCGCGCGGCCGGAGAGGTTGGCCAGGTCGATGGCCTCGGCGCTGTGCGCGGTGATCTCGGCGCGGGTGAAGCCGGCGAGGGTCAGGGTGCGTTCGTCGATGCCCTGGTCGGCGCGCTCGATCATGACCTGCGCCATGCGGGCGACGACGGTGCCTTCAGGCGAAGGCAGGGCGCTCGGGATCGGCGCGGCGTATTCTTGGTGGAAGGAAATCATGGTGCTGCTCCATCGCGGGGTTGCGGTGAGGCACATAAGCCATAATGGCTAATCTTTGGTCAAGTAAAATATTAGCCAGAACGGCTATTGTGGCTAACCGTGCCGCGCGCCAAACTCATATGGCTTGTTTGTGGGGAGGGGTTTCCATGGCGGTCACGGTGCGGCGCGAGGTGCGCAAGCGCGGATTTTTCGGTCACCTGTTCAAGTGGCTGTTCATCATCTTCAACCTCCTCATGCTGGTCTGGCTCGTCTCCTACTGGGTTACGGCCGGGCAATTGCTCAATGAGGCGGCCAGCGATGCCGAGAAAGCCGGGGGCGCCATCGGCGCGACGCTGGGGACAGGCATGCTGGTTTTCTTCTGGGTGGCCGGCGCCGTCATACTCGGACTGTTCGCGATGCTGTCGCGGGGGAAGACTGTCGTCGTGACCGAGGAAACCCGATGAGGGGTGGGCGTGCCATCGTCTCGGCCCTGATCCTGATTGCAGGTGCATCAGGCACGGCTTGGGCAAGCGAGCTGCCCCGGTTCGACGTGGAGAGCCATTGCAAGGCAGTTGCGTCCTTTGGCGGGACGTATTCAGCCAGCCTCGACGAAAGCTGCTTTTCGATGGAGCAGGCGGCCTATGACGGGTTGAAGCCGATATGGCCGGATCTTCCCGCCAGCGTGGCCAGGCATTGTGCCGAGGTGGCGGCATTCGGCGGGCCGGGCAGTTACAGCCTGCTGGAAAGCTGCATCCGGATGGAAGTCGACGCTGCGGGCGCCAACAGCAACCGGAAGTTCAAGTTCTGACCTTATCCGGCAAACAGTTCGTTGATGGGCAGCACTCTGTGCATGTGGATGACGAACTGCTTCTTGAACTCGACCTTTGCCGCCGGATTGTACTGCGAGACAGTCAAGGTCTCGCCGGTTTCGCTGTCGAATCGCTTGACCCAAGTCTCCGTGCCGGCGCCGTCGTGAAGCATGGTCTGGACCACGACATGGTCGCCCTGGCGAACGCTCTGGTGCGGATTGATGTAGAGAATATCGTGCGGGAAATAGCGGGGCACCATCGACTCGCCGCGTGTCCTTAGCGCGTAGGCGCCCATGACATCCCGAAGTCCCGGCGGGCAGGGGACTTCGTCGATCGGGTCGGATGTCATGTTGTGGGCACCCTGCAGCGAGCCTGCCGCCAGGCCGTAGAGCGGAATCGTGCGATTGTCATTTGCACCGGCGCTCGCGTTCAGGGCGGCGCGCTTCGCGGTCTTCTTGGGCGACTGCCAAATCTCGAACGCTCTCGGTTCCGGGATAGGACCCTCGCCAAAGAGAATATCTTCCGGAATGCCGAGGGCGACGGAAGCTCTGGCCCGCCATTCATCATCCAGATTCGTCGCGCCGCTGCGCAGCTTCGACACCGTCACCGGGTGAGCGTCGAGCTTTTCGGCCATGCCCTCATTGGTCAGCTTCCGCGCCTTCATGGCTGCGGTGAGGCGGGCGCGGTAATGTTCGTATTTCCGGCTAATGTCGATCATGTGAACAATTTTAGCCGAATTGGCTAGGCTCGAAAGAGCCGGAATGGCTAAACTTTTGCTTGACAGAATATTAGCCATTATGGCTTAGCTTTCGCCATGCGATTGCGAGATTGGCGAACACACAAAAAGCTGGGCTTTGCCGAACTGGCGCGCGCCCTCGGTATCGAGGGTGTGAACCCAGGGGGGACGCTCGCGCGAATGGAGACCGGATGCCGGCAGCCAGACGCGGATATGGTCGAGCGCATTGTCAGGTTTACTGACGGCGCAGTGACGGCCGAGGACATGCACGCCGTGCGCCTGGCGTGGCTCAAGGCGAACAGGCCGGAAAAGTTTGTCACGGTTTCCGCCCCCGCTGCCGAGGCGCGGCCATGATGAAGCGGCGCGCCTCGCAACAATACCTGGCCATGCAAGGCGACCGCCTGCTTGGTCGCAGTTTCCTGCCTGGGGGCAGCGTCGCGGGAGCGGACCGCGCCTGCGAACCCGCCCTGGCAGGAAAGGCCGCGCCGGGGGTAACCCCTCCGCCTTCGGCGCGGCCACCCATTTCAACGCCGACGGCGATCTTGCCGCAGTTCCCCAGTTCGAGCGCGCCGGGCGCACTCGGGTCTGGAGCGGCGATCCATGACGTTGTTCCAGGCATGCGGGCCTCCATGAGTTTCATGGTCCGACTCTGAATCGAATTGATCATTCCCGCCACGGGAAACGACGCCGGGTTTTCCCGGCGCGGGAAACGTTTTTGTCTATGGGAGACAAAGAGATGGCTGAATTTACCGAGCGCTGGCACACGCGGCTTCGCAACGCGCAGCGCGACCTGCTCGACGATATCGGCATCGAGCGCGCCACCGAGCTGACCTCGATGTCGAAAAGCCAGGTTGGCCGCTGGCGCAGCCCGACCGATCGGGACCTGATGCCGCTGCCTGTGGTGCTCGTGCTTGAGGCTTATACGGCTCGGCCGCTCGTGTCGCAGGTGATGGCCGATTTCCATGGCCGCCGCCTGACAGCGCCAGATGAGCGCGAGGCCAAGATCGCCTGCCTGACGACGCAGGTCGCCGACCTCGTCGGCCAGGTGTCGACGCTGATGGCGCGCACGGCGCAGGCCGGCAGCGACGGCTTCTATTCGGTGGCCGAGGTCAACGAGCTGATGAAGCTCAATTCGCAGGTGCGCCGGGCGGGCGACGTGCTCGACGACGTGCTGGCCACGGTGAAGACCGAGGGCGGTCTGTCGCTGGTCAAGGGCGGGGCGGCGTAGAGATGACTGCCATCACGCTGTCCCGTCGCGCCTTGCTCTGCGGTGCCGCCATCTCTGCCGTCGCCATTGCGGCGCCGGTCATCCCCGCTGCTGTGGCGATCGCGGACCCTGTTCCGGCAGCGCCGGCCCTCAAGGCATTCGTCGTCGGCACGCCCGGCGAATACGACTGGCAGCAATTCTTTGCGCGGACAGCCGAAGAGGCGTTCGAGGAATGGTGCCAGGAGAAAGAGCGGGCCGGGTACGAGGCGCCGGACTTTGATCCTGATTATGTCTTGCGGGTCGAGGATTGGGATGGTCGCGATCCGGCTTCCATTTCGCCGGCCGACTGGATCGACGTCGGCATGGGTTATTGCTGCGAGCGCTGCGGCTACGAAACCCATCCTGATTGTGGCTGCCTCGTCGTTGCCGGCGAAGTCGTTTGCGAGGAATGCCAGACACCGGCAGATCGCGCCGCAGCCGCGCCGGATGACTTCCTTGACGAACTGGTGAACCGGCTGTCGGAGGAAGACACGGCAGAGGTCCGCGCCTGGCTCGAGGCCGAGCGCTGCTGGGATATCGTCAGGGGCGATCTATGGCCCCAGGCTTTGGCGCAAGCAGTCGAGGTCGCGGCATGAGCCTCGACCTCGCAGCCCATCCCCTGGCCGAGCTTTTTCCCATGCTCTCCGAGCAGGAAATCCGCGAACTCGCGGACGACATCGTCACCTATGGCCAGCGCGTGCCGATCATGCTGCTGGACGGGCAGGTGCTGGACGGGCGCAACCGGCTGGCGGCGTGCCGCTTTGCCGAGGTCGAGCCGGTGTTCGCCCAGTTCGAGGGCGACGATGCGCTTGGCTTCGTGCTGTCGCACAATCTGCATCGCCGGCACCTGAGCGAAAGCCAGCGGGCCATGGTGGCGGCGTCTATCGTCGACTGGGATCGCGGCATCAACCAGGCGACGGCAGGGTCAGCAAATTTGCCGACCCGGGAGGCGGCGCGGCGGCTGTCGATTTCCGAGCGCGCGGTGATCGCCGCCAAGCGCATCCGCGAGCACGGCGCCGACGAGCTGGTCGCGGCCATTCGCGACGGGCGGGTTTCGGTGCATGCCGGCGAGGCGATCTCCGATCTGGCGCTCGAGGCGCAACGCGAGGTGCTGGAACGTGAAGAGCGCGACATCGTGCGCAAGGCGAAGGAAATCCGAGAGCGCAAGCAGAGGCTGCGCCACACGGTGCGGCTGGCGCATATGGAGATGGTGCGCAACGGCGGGCAGGCGACCGCGCCGAAGGCGCTGGGGAAGAAGTATCCCGTCGGCATGATGGATCCGCCCTGGCAGTTTGCCGTGCGCTCCGAGGTGACGGGGCGCGAGAAGAGCGCCGAGAACCACTATCCGACGATGACCACCGACGAGATCATCGCGCTGCTGCGCGAGCTCGACCCGTTCACCGACAATGCCGTGGTGGCCTGCTGGGCGACCAACCCGATGCTGCTCCACGGGCTGCGCGTGCTGGCCGAGCTGGGTTTCACCTATGTGCACCACTGGGTGTGGGACAAGGAAGTCGCCGGCACCGGCTATTGGGGCCGCGACCGCCACGAGATCCTGCTGATCGGCCGCCGCGGCGACGTGGCCGCACCTTTGCCGGGCACCCAGCCCGAGACCGTGCACCGCGAGCGCAAGGGCCGCCACTCGGCCAAGCCCGATTTCTATGCCGAGCAGATCGAGCGGCTGTTTCCCGGCGTTGCCCGGCTGGAGCTGTTCTCGCGCCGGGCGCGGCCGGGCTGGGATCACTGGGGATTCGAGGCGGTCGATACACCGTCACAAGCTGAGGAGATCATGGCATGAAACTCCAAACTTCGGCTGGGCAGCTGCATGCTGCCCTGCGCCAGATGGCCGGCATCGTCAGCCGTCGCGTTACTACACCCGTGTTGTCCGCCGTGAAATTCGAGGCTGGCCGGGTGATCGGCACGGATCTCGACAATGAAGCGTCGGTGACACTGGCGACCATCGGCACTGCCGAGGGCTCGGCGGCAATCGACTTCTTTGGGCTGTCGGCTTTGGCCGCGCATATCGACCCTGCCGAGCAGGTCACCATCGTCGAGGACGGGGGGGCCGCCAAAGTGTCATTTAACGGCTCGGAGTACCAGATGGCGTCGTTTCCGGCGTCGGACTTCCCTGTTTTCGGCGACGTGGCGGGAACGCGCAACTCGACCGGCAACCTGGGACTTGTGGCGGCCATCCGGCGCATCGGGTTTGCCATGTCGAGCGAGCAAACCCGCTACTACCTCAATGGCGTCGCGATCCTTCAGAGCCCGGAAGGACAACCGATCATCGCGGCGACAGATGGGCACAGGCTGGCCTACCTGCCGCTCGACGGCGCGCCCGAAGAGGCTTTCGGCGCAATCATCTGGAAGCCGACGGTCCATCTTCTGGCCAGACAGAAGGGGGAGCCGGTCGCGATAGAATTCAATCGCAAGGGGAACCGCATCAAATTCGAGTTCCCGGGGCTGACCCTGTCGGCCAAGCTGGTGGATGGCAAGTATCCCGACATCTTCATGGTCATTCCGCGTGATCCGAAACCGCTGTTTTCGGTCGACCGCAAGCAGATGCTGTCAGTGGCGAAGCGCATGCGCTCGTTCTCCTGGGCCAAGAACGGCGTCAAGCTGGTAGCCCGCACCGAGGGGCTGCGGCTCGAACTGGCCTCGTTCAGCAACCGCGCCACCGAGTGTGTCGACTGGTCGGGGGCAGCGCCGGAGCCGTTCGAATGCGGCTACAACCTCGACTATCTGATCTCGGCATTTGCGGAACTGTCCGGGGACGTTGTCACATTCTCGCCCGCCGCCGGCATTTCGGGTTCGCCGGTGATCCTCAGCTGTGAGGGCGACCCGCTGCGCATCGTCCAGATGCCGATGCGGGTGTAGGCGGGCATGAAGCTGTTGGCCCGCATCCTTGCTGTGTTCCGCGCGCCTCGTCCGGCTGCGCCTGCGCCTCGGCGCGCGCTGTCGGCGACGTCGGCCGAGATGTCCGATCTGGGCCGCCAGATCGAACGCGAGATCTCGCGACAGACCCGGGATGAGGGCCGCAGCGGCGGCAAGCGCGAGGTGCGCCGTGGCTGATCTCGATCTGCAGAAATTTGGCGATGCGCTGGAGAGCCGGCTCCGCGAGCTTGGCTATTCCTATGCCCAGGCAGAAGCAAAATGGCCCGAGACCGATCGCGCCATGCTGTCGCGCGCGATCAATGCCAAGCCGCTGTCGGCCGGCAACTTCCTGCTGGTCTGCCAGATGGCGGGGCTTGATCCCTATGCGTTCCTGAAGGGTGCCAAGCGCCGCCGCGTGACGCTGAAAGGCATTTTGAAACAGACTGTTACAGAGGTCGTTTCCCGTGAAGCGTCGGGGGCGGGCCGATGACCGACGCCAACCAGATGCTGCCGATCATCCGCCAGATGTTGGACGCTGAGAGCGACGAGGCGCGGGCGCGGATCCTGCTCGTCGTGTCCGATGTCGTGCTGATGCGGCATCGCGAGGTGTTCGAGCAGGCCTGCCGGCGCATCGGCTTCGATCTCGGCGAGCAGTTCATCGCGGTTCGCCGGGCGGAATGGCATGCCGTGCGCGGTGCCGATGGCGCGCTGCGGAATGCGTTGTTTGCCGAGTTCCGCGCCGCCTTCGCCGAGTTCGCCGGGGTGGCGCCATGACGGTTGCAGTCGACGCCCGCAAGACGCTGACCCCGCCGCCGCTGCATGTGGCGCTGCCCGGCGCCCTGGCCGAAGAGGTTCGGCAAGAGGCCGAACGCCGTGGCGACCATCCCCAGGTGCTGGTGGCGGCCCTGATGCGCCGGCTGCTCGACCAGGAGCGTGTCGACGAGGTGATGGGCGAGGCCGTGGCCGCCCGGGAAGCGCCGGGGCAGGGGCGGCGGCCGCTCGACAGCTATCCGCAGGGCCTGACCCAGCGCCAGTGCGGCGTGATCTACGTGCTGGGCTTCCATGCCGACGATGACGGCGTGTTCCGCAAGCCGATCAAGGTGATCGGTCTGGTGCTGCGCGGCGACGGCTCGACCGTCGGCGACATCGGCGTCGTGCTGTCGGCGCTGCGCATTAAGAACCTGACCGAACAGGTGCCGGGCCGCGATGGCGCCCGCCACTGGCGGCTGACCAAGGCCGGACAGTCGGTTTTCGACGAAATCAGCGAGGAGGGGGAATGAACGCCGAACCGGTCGATCTTTTCGGCGGTCCATCGCCGTCGCGTGCCAAGACGAAATGGCGGTGCCTGCCGGTGCCCGGCTTCATGCCGGCGCGCAAGGTTCCGCTGCCGATGATCCCGCCGGCAAAGGCTGGTCCTCGCAAGGTGATGGTCGTCGACAGCTTTGCCGGCGGAGGCGGCGCCACCAATGGAATGGAAGAAGGGTTGCGACGGCTTGCGCGCGCCGGGCTGCTGCCGGTCGGCCACACCGAGAAGGTCGACATCGCCGTCAACCACGACGAGCCGGCAATTGCCATGCACACGGTCAACCACCCGGACACGCTGCACCTGCCGCATAATGTCTGGCAGGTGTCGATGCGCGAGCAGCTGGGCGACAACCTGTTCGGGCTGCTGTGGCTTTCGCCGGACTGCCGCGATCACTCGCCGGCCAAGGGTGGGCCGATCACGTCGCGCGCGGTTCGCGATCTCGCATGGGTGCTGCTCCGCTGGCTCAAGGAACTGCCGGACTGGCAGCGGCCGTGGACGATCTGCCTGGAGAATGTCTTGGCCTTTGCCAAATGGAGCCCGCTTGTCGAGCGCGCCGACGGCAAGGGCTTCGAGCGCGACCAGACCCGGCTTGGCCACACCTTCCACGAGTTCGTCGATGCGCTGTCGCGCTACAGCTACTCGGTCGGCTGGTATGAGATGGAGGCCTGCGAATATGGCGACCCGACCATCCGCAAGCGGCTCAAGCTTTGTGCCCGTCGCGACGGCGCGCGCATAGTTCTGCCGGCGCCGACGCATGGTGACCCGAAGTCCGAGGCGGTTTTGAGCGGCCAGTTGAAGCCGTGGCCGGTGGCGGCTGATATCGTCGACTGGTCGCTCGACTGCCCGTCGATCTTCATGACGAAGGAAGAGGGGCGGGAATACACGAAACGCACCGGTAAGCGCGTCATCCGGCCGCTGGCGGTGAAGACGGATGCCCGGCTGGCCTATGGCGTGAAGCGGCATGTGCTGGACGCCGGCGACGACGCCTTCGTCAGTCGGGGCCAGCATGGCGGCGGAAATCGAGCTGCGAGTGAGCCGTTGCACACCGTCGCGGCGTCCGATGGCGACCAGAACCAGATCGTGGTGCCCTATCTCGTGCCCCGCTATGGCGAGCGAGAGGGGCAGGCGCCACGAACGGCCAGCATGATGCGGCCGACGCCGACACCCGTGCCTGACGGCAACCAGGGCAGCCTGGCAGCGGTTTACCTGGCGCAGCACAATGGCGGGGAAAGAGGACCGATTGGGAGGCCTGCTTGCGAGCCGGTGTCCACGGCCACCGTTGCGGGCTCTCAACAGACCGTTGTCGCTGCCTCGATGCTGTCGCTCAAGGGCAGCGATCGCCGAGATGGCTCCTGCAAGGACGCCCATCCTGCTATTTGCGCCGGCGGGCAGCATTCGGCGGTGGTGACCCTGCCGCTGATGACGGCTTATTATTCGACCGGCGGCCAGCATGCGCGCGTCGACAGTCCATCGCTCACCGTACCGACCAAGGCGCGTTTCGGCCTGACGCAAGTCGAGGCCAGGGTGCCTCCGCTGTCGCGTGCTCAGATGGCGCGGGCTCGCCAGGTCGCGGAATTCCTGCGCGCACATGATTGCTGGGACGGCGGCGAGTTCGTCACTGTCTCCATTCGCGGCATCGTCTACGTCATCGTCGATATCGGCATGCGGATGTTGACGCCGCGCGAGCTGGCGCGCGCGCAGGGCTTTCCCGACACTTATATCCTTAACCCGATCTATCGGGGCAAGCCGCTGTCGGAGACCGAGCAGCGGCACAAGATCGGCAACTCGGTGTGCGAGAAGCCGGCAGCGGCCTTCGTCGAGGCCAATTATCGCCCGCCCCTCGAATGGGGCGCGGCCGAATGGCTGGAGGCTGCGGAGTGAACCGGCAGCTTTCCGACGATGCCATGCGGCTGAGGGCCATTCGGGTTAATCTGGCGGCGATCGAGAGTGGCGACTGGACCGTGGTGCACGACGAGGAAGGGTATCTCGTCGTCGAGGCCCTTGGCCCCATGGCCGAGCGGCATTGGCGGCTTTGCCGCTTCGACCGCGCCGCGAGCAAGGACGAGATGGCGCTGATCAGCAGCGCGCCGGAAACGGTGCGCTTCCTGCTCGACCTGGTCGATAGGGCACGGCGGGCACTTCAGCCACCTCATGGCGGCCACGACCAGCGCGGCGAGGCGAGGGGCGAGCCCCAGACCGACCCCAGGAACTATGCCGCCGAGGCGGCGATGAAATGCCAGGAGCCGGCGTTTCTGGCCTTCCTCGAGGCGGAGCACGGGCTTGAGCGACCGCTGACGCCGGAGCGCGCGGCGCAGAAGCTGCGGTCGCTGTGCGGCGTGACCTCGCGAAAACAACTCAATGACGGCGGGCAGGCGGCGCAGGCGTGGCGGCAGCTGCGCGACGCCTATGCGGCATGGAAGAAGGCAGGGCGATGAGCGAAGAAGCCACAATCAGACGCGGCGTTCGCAATGCCCGCTACACGACCTTGCCGAACCATGTGTTCGAGGACGTCCGGCTTTCCATGGAGGCGCGGTGGCTGCTTGGCTACCTGCTGTCCAAGCCCGACAACTGGACGGTGCGCATGGGTGACATCGCCAAGAAGGGCGCCTGCGGCCGGGACAAGGCGCGCCGCATGATCAACGAGCTGGTCGAGCACGGTTATGCCGAAAAGGACCAGCAGCGCGAGGAAGGCCGCTTCGCCAAGCTGTCGCTCGTGATCTATGACGAGCCGAAAGAACCGAACGAAATCAACGGCACGGGGCCGAGTGTTGCATTCTTACCGCAGACTGAAAACCCGTCGACGGTGAATCCGTCGACGGAAAAACCGGCGCCGGTAAATGCGGCACTAGTAAGTACTGAAGATCTAGCAATACCTGAATCTCAGATTGAGAGAGAGCGCGGGCGAGAGGGGCAGGAAGACCACAGGGCTGTTGTGAGGGCGTTCAAGCGCGCATTCATCGCCTGGCCGACTGCCATATCCGACAGCGAGCCGCAGGCGCTGGATGCCTGGCTGGCACTTTCGCCCGATGAGCGCGAACTGGCTGCGGCAGGGGCTGAGCGGTATGTGACCGCGTCCAAGGCCACCGGCCGCAAGATGGTCTGCTCGTTCGCCGTCTATCTCCGGGAGCACCGCTGGGAGAAACTTCCGGAGGCCGCAGCCGCTGCTGCGAAGCCCGTCAGCCGGGAGGTTCGCCCCTTCGGCCCGGCGTGGTCGACACTGCGTTTTCGGGCCTTGCTTGGCGGACCTGTCGAGCTTGGCGAGCCCGAGATGACGCGGGCGAAGCGATCGGCGAACTACCAAGCTTCGCTCCAGTTGCTCGGCGCGGCGAGTGCCGAAGCTACCTATCGCAAAATGGGACACGAGATCGGCGACGGTGGCGAGCTGCTGTTTCCCGACGATTTCGAACAGCGCGTCTGGCGCGCCCATGTGCTCGAAAACGGGTTCCCGGAGGTGGCGCGGCTCGACAAGGCAGCCGGCGAGGGCAGGGCGCTGCCCGCACCCGAGGGCTTTGACCCAATGGCCCAGTTGATGGAGGCGGTGCCTGTGGGGTTGCAGACGTGGAACGCGTGGAAGGCGGAATTCGAGCGGCGGCAATGGCCCTGGCTCCCGTCACCGGGGAAGCAGCCGGTGGTGTTCTTCCCGGTCGGTGGGCCGGAAGGGTTGGAACGGTTCGTGCAGGCAATTTCAGACGAGGGAAACGGTGATGATGGCGGTACGCGGCAAGCAGCTGAGTGAGGCGAGTGAACGCGTATGGCTCGACGGCAAGGGCGAGCCGATCAACATCGACCGTGCATGGCAGAAGAGCGACAGGCGAATCGCACTGACGCGGCGCGAGCAGGCGATGCTTGCCGCGGCTGGAATGGATGGGCCTGAGGCGCGCTGGTATGTGCTTCGCATCGAAAATGGCATGGACAAAGCTGTTGATAAGGCGCTTGAGGATGCCAATGTCGAGCACTGCATGCTGTCTCTGAAGCTGGCCGCAAAGCGCCGCGGCAAGCGTAAACACCAGAAGCTGGAGGCGGTCGATGTGCCCGCGTTTCCGGGTTATGTGTTCGTCAAAGTGGTGGCTTGCCCGGCCTCATGGGCAGGCCTTCAGACGATAGCAGGCGTTGTCGGGCCCATTGGTGGCGGCGAGTATCCAGCCCCGGTATCGGCCAATGAAATCACCAAGTTGCAGGCGAAGATTGAGAAAGACCCGAAGGCAATAGCGGTGCTGACCAACGCGTTGCTGTCGGGTGACAAGGTGATGATCGACAACGGTCCCTTCGCGTCGTTCGAGGCGGTCGTGCTCATGATTGGCGAGACGGACAGGATACGTGTCGAAGCCTCGATTTTTGGTCGTGCTGTGCCTATCGACCTCGATCTTGCACAAGTCACGAAACTGGATTAGCGAATCTCACCCAGGACGAGCCGAAAGAGTCGCACACCGCACAAGGTGGACCGCGCCATCGGCCCCAGGTGAAGCAGCAGGCAGGTGCCGACAGCTTCACCGCAATGGCAACGCATTCCGAAAGATCATCATGCCCGACATGCCGAAGATGTTTCGGCCTGCTCATGCACCATCACGGCAGGAGCAGCGTCGGGACTATGACCGCCAGCGCGATGAGCGCGAGTCGCGCCAGTGGTACAAGACCGCTCGCTGGCAGAAGCTGAAGCAGCGGGTGCATGTTCGCGATCTCTTCGTCTGTCAGGTGACCGGTGTGTTGTGCACGGGCAAGCACCCGGCACCGAACAGTCCGGTCGCCGATCACAAGATCGAGCACGGTGGCGACCCCGCGCTCTTCTGGGATGAAGGCAACGTCAGGACCGTTTCCAAAGAGTTCCACGACAGCGAGCGCCAGCGCGAGCAGAACGCGCAGAGGCGGGGGGTGGTCAAAAGTCCGGCAACCCGCCGCTTCTAGACCGGCGCTCCCCCATAAAATTGTTGGGCGCGGGTTTTCGGAAGATTTTTTTCTTGGGCCGGCATTGGCTGGCGATCCTTGAGCGAGGGAATGATGGGCAGGCGTGGACCGAAGCCGGAGCCGGCGACGGTGAAAGAGGCGAAGGGCAAGCCGGGCAGACGGCCGGTCGGATCCGATCCGGTCGATGTCGTTGCGGCCGATGCCACGCTTGCGCGCATCGATGCTCCGGACTGGTTGAGCGAAGCCGGGCGCGAGGTCTGGAACCGGCTGGCGCCGCGGCTCGTGTCGCTCAAGCTGCTGTCGCCGACCGACACCGAGACGTTCGGGCGCTACTGCAAGAACTTCGCCAGGTGGCTGAAGATGCAGAAGCGCCTCGATGAGCTCGGCGAGATCTACGAGATCGAGACGGCGAGCGGCGTCGTGCGTCGCGCCGACCCGGCGTTCCTGATCGGGGACCGCCTCGAGCGGCAGCTCGTTTCGGCCGAAGCGATGTTCGGCCTCAACCCGGCCGAGCGACAGCGCATCTTCGCGGCGCGCGCAGCCGGAACCGGAAAGGGCGATCCCGACCTGTTCGGCCAAACGGCGCCTGCGCCTGCCGGCAAGGGCAAGGGCCGGACTCCTGCCGCGCCTGCGCCATCGCGCCCGAAATCGGCAGTGGGATTCCTGCAGTAGGCCATGGCAGTCAAGGTCGGGCCGGCGCGGAAGAAGAAGCCGCGGACGCGCCCCCGCGGCGTGGACAAGAGGGCCGTCTGGGACGACCGTTCGCTCGTCTGGCGTGACGGTGACTTCTGGTTCGACGAGAAGGCGGCGGCAGCTGCGGTCGGGTTCTTCCCCGAGCATCTGTGCCTGACCGCCGGCGAATGGGCTGGGCGCCCGTTCGACCTGGAGGATTGGCAGCAGGACGATATCGTCCGACCGCTGTTCGGCTGGAAGCGGCCCGACGGCACCAGGCGCTACCGTCGCTGCTATGTCTGGGTTCCGCGCAAGAACGGCAAGACGGAACTGGCGGCGGGAATTGCACTGCTCGTCCTGGTCGGGGACGCGGAGGAGGCCGGCCAGGTCTATTCGATCGCCAAGGACAAGGATCAAGCCAGCCTCGTCTTCGACAAGGCCACGCTCATGGTCGGCAAGTCGGAAACGCTGCCTGCCGATCTCGAATGCTTCAAGACGTCGATCTATTGCCCCGCGCTCAATGCGTCGTTCAAGCCTCTCTCGGGGCGTCCGACCGGCAAGCACGGCCTGTCGATGTCGGGGCTTGTCGGCGACGAGATCCACGAGTGGGACAATGGCGACCTGTATCAGTTCATCCACGATTCGGTGGATGCGCGCCGCCAGCCGCTCGAATTCCTGATCTCGACGGCCGGCAAGAAGGGCGGCTACGGCGAGCAGATCTGGGACGAATGCCTGAAAATCCGCGACGGTCTGATCGACGACCCGGAAACGCTGGTCGTGATCTACGCCGCCGACGAAGACGACGACTGGACGTCGCCCGAGGTCTGGCGGAAGGCAAACCCCAACCTCGGGATATCGAAAAAGGTCGACGCGCTGGCCATGAATGCCAAGCGCGCCATGCAGTTGCCCCGGCTGGTCAACGACTTCAAGCGTTACCAGCTCAACATGTGGACCGACCAGGCAACGATCTGGTTGCCGATCGACGGTCTCGACGATGACGGCAATCCATTCGGATGGGATCACTGTATCGGTCCCACCGCGTGGAACGACCTCGAGGCGCATCTTGCCGGCAAGCGTTGCTTCGGCGGGCTCGACCTCTCGGCGGTGCAGGATCTGTCGGCGCTGTCCTGGTACTTTCCGGTGCAGGCCGGGCTGGACGTGCCGGTGGTGCTGCCGCGGTTCTTCAAGCCTAAGTCGTTGCTCAAGCAACATTCGACGCGGGACAGGCTGCCGTACGAACGCTGGGTCGACGAAGGGGCGATCATCGCCACGCCCGGCAACGTCATCGACTACGCTTTCATCAAGAAGCAGATCTTCGATGACGGAGAGAGGTTCCAGATCGCCCATGCCGGTTCGTCGGAGCTGGAGGATGGGCAGGGCGGGCTGGCCATAGATCGGTGGAACGCGACCCAGCTTGCGGTCGAGCTGCAGCAGGAAAACCTGCCGGTCGTGCTGTACGGCCAGGGCTACTTCTCGATGAACCCTCCGTCGAAGGAACTCGAACGGCTGGTGTTGTGCAACGGGTTCCACCATGGCGGCCACCCCGTCCTGCGCCGACATGCCCAGGTGGTGTCGGTGGAGTCGAACCCGGTGGGCGACATCAAGCCCGTGAAGGGCAAGCAGACCGAACGTATCGACGGCATCGTCGCGACGGTGATGGCCATGGGCATTGCCGCACGCGACAAAGGCGAGGATCCAAGCATGGACGAGTATTTCCGAAGCCTGGCAGCTGCCGAATGAACCTCCTTCGCAAAATGGCCGATGGGCTGATCCGCGTGCTGTCGGTGCGGGACAAGGAAGGCTGGGTCTCCGACGCTCAACGTGGCGACGCGGGCGAGACAGTCACCGAATCCTCGGTGATGGCACTGTCTGCCGTCTGGTCTTGCGTCAACCTGCTTTCAGGAACCATCTCATCCCTGCCGCTGATGGTCTACAGGACCGGGAAGAAAGGAGCTCGTGAAGTTGCGAAGGACCATTCGCTCTATCGCATCCTGCACGACAGCCCGAACTACGATCAGACGGCGCTGGACTTCTGGGACTTCATCTGCGCCTCGATCGAGCTTTGGGGTAATGGCTACGCCAAGATCGAGCGCAATGGCGGGTTGGTGGCTGCGCTGGTTCCGATCCGGCCAAACTCGATGTATGTCCGCCGGCTGCAGAATGGCGATATCGAGTACCGTTGGACCGATGATGGCAAGGCATACGTCGCGACGGATCGGGAGATGCTCCACATTCGGGGGCCCGGCGGTAGCCCGCTCGGGGGCATGTCGACATTGGAGTTCGGCCGCAATGCCTTCAGCCTGGCACGCGCGGCAGACAAGTCGGCCTCAGGGATGTTCGCCAATGGACTGCGGCCGTCCGGCGTCCTGACCTTCGACAAATTCCTGAGCGCGGAAAACCGCGAGATCGCCGAGACGAAACTGGCGCAGAAATTCGTCGGCGCGGTGAATGCCGGCCGCCCCATGGTGCTGGAAGGCGGCACCAAGTGGGAAAAGCTGACGATCAACCCGGATGAAGCCCAGATGCTGGAGTCTCGGGCCTTTTCGGTCGAGGAAATCTGCCGGTTCTTCAATGTCCCGCCGGTGATGATTGGCCACACGTCGAAGACAACCAGCTGGCCGACAGGCGTCGAGCAACAGGGGCTGATCCTTCAGAAGTTCACGCTTCGCCGACGCTTGAAGCGGATCGAGCAGGCCCTGATGAAGCAACTGCTCACGCCAGCAGATCGGGCGGCAGGCGTGACTATAGAGTTCAACCTGGAAGGCCTGCTTCGCGGTGACACCGCGTCCCGCTCGGCCTTCTACACCGCCATGCTCAATGCGGGCGTGTTCACCATCAACTATGTCCGCTCGCTCGAAAACTTGCCCCCGATCGAGGGTGGCGATGTCCCGCGCATGCAGATGCAGAACGTTCCCATCACCGAGGCAGGCAAGGAAACGGAAGCCCTGCCGTCTCCGGACGACGACGAGGAATAGGCCACATGAAAACCAAGGATTTTGCCCTGCAGGTCAAAGACCTGTCGGAAGACGGCACTTTTGAAGGCTACGGCTCAATCTTCGGCAACGTCGACAGCTACGGCGAAAAGGTGATGCCAGGCGCGTTCGTCGAGAGCCTTGCGAAGCATAAGCGCGAAGGCTCGTCGGTTCTCATGCTCTGGCAGCACAACCCGCACGAACCAATCGGTGTGTGGGAAGACCTTGCCGAGGATGGCAAGGGGCTGTGGGGCAAGGGCCGGCTTATTCTCGAGGTGCAGAAGGCCCGCGAAGTCCACGCCCTGATGAAGAACAAGGCCATCGGCGGTCTGTCGATCGGCTATCGCGAGATCGACACGGATCAGGACGGCATCGTTCGTCTGCTGGTGAAACTCGATCTTCGCGAGATCAGCCCTGTCACGTTCCCGGCAAATCGCCGGGCGCGGATCGAAAGTGTCAAATCCGAACGCATGGACGAGTTCGCCCGCCGGCTGCGCGATGGCGATCCCATGCCGATCAAAGAATTCGAGGACATCCTGCGTGACGCAGGCGTCCCGAAAAGCATGGCCACTGCGATCGCCTCGCATGGCTATGCCAAGGCCATTCGGAGCGAGTCCGAGGGCAGCAAGGCGAATGAACCGGCCGCTTTCCTGCAGGCGCTCCTGCGCGGCTGATTTCCTCTCCCTGTCCAGAAAGGACACTCCAATGAAACTGAATATTGTCAGCATGCTGGCGGTAGCGATGATTGCTGCCCTCGGCGTCCTCACTGCCGGCGGCGCCTATGCCGCCATCGGCCCCGTCAATCCCGGCGATCTCGCCGCACTTGCGCCCTTCGCTGCGGTCGGTGCCGGCGGCGTTGCCCGTCTCGCCGTATCGCGTATCGGCCCCCGCATCTTCTTTGGACCTGACGACGGCTCCGGCGCCAAGTCGGCAGAACAGCTGGCCGTCGAGGTCAAAGCCGACTTCGAGAAGAAGTTCGACGCGGTGAAGGAAATCGCCGAGAAGGCCGTGGCCGAAGCGGCCAAGGGCATCGACATGACCAAGTCGGTGAAGGAATTGGCCGATACGACGCTCACGGCCATGAACGAAGCCAAGGCCCGCCTTGATGATCTGGAGCAGAAAGCCGCTCGCAATGCCGCAGGTGCCGATGCCGTCAAATCCATGGGCGAGCAGTTCGTCGAGGATCAGAAGGTCAAGGACTTCCTCGGCCAGGCTAATCCCCGCGGCCGCATCGACCTGCAAGCCAAGGCGACGCTGACTTCCCTGACCACGGACGCCGGCGGTTCGGTAGGCGATGCCATTGTCAACACTCGCCTGCCGGGCATCCTTCCGCTGCCCCAGCGCCGCATGACCGTGCGTGACCTGCTCTCGCAGGGACAGATGGACGGCAACACGCTGGAATATGTGAAGGAAACCGGCTTCACCAACAACGCCGGCATGGTCGCAGAAGGTGCGGCGAAGCCGTCGTCCGACATCAAGCTGGATCTGGTTGCGACGTCCGCCAAGGTCATCGCCCACTGGATGAAGGCCAGCCGCCAGGTTCTGTCCGATATCGCGCAGCTTCGCTCGATTATCGACCAGCGCCTGCTGTATGGCCTCGCCTACAAGGAAGAGCAGCAGCTCCTGAACGGCGACAATACCGGCCAGAACCTGCATGGCATCATCCCGCAGGCGACTGCCTATTCGGCGCCGATCACGCTGACCAGCCCGACCAGCATCGACCTGATGCGTCTTGCCATGCTTCAGGCAGCCCTGGCCGAGTATCCGGCAACCGGTCACGTCATGCACCCGTCCGACTGGGCGTTCATCGAGACGCTGAAGGACGCCGGCGGCAACTACATCATCGGCAACCCGCAGGGCACCCTGTCGCCGACGCTGTGGAGCCTGCCGGTGGTCACCACGCAGGCTATTGCCGTCGACAAGTTCCTGACCGGTGCCTTCAAGCTCGGCGCCCAGGTGTTCGACCGCTGGCAGGCACGCGTCGAGGTGGCGACGGAGAACGAAGACGACTTCATCAAGAACCTCGTCACCGTGCTCGCGGAAGAGCGCATTGCTCTCGCCGTCTACCGGCCGGAAGCCTTCATCTACGGCGACTTCGGTCGCGTCTGAGCCGTGTTCGGTTGAGCAAGGGCGGCGGGCACGTCTCGCCGCCTCTCTGAGCCGAAGGAGGCAAATATGCGAAGCAAGGCACAACATAAGCGCAGCTATGCCGGGTTCGTCGGCGCGCAAGGTGGGGCGCCGGTGGCCCCGGCAAACACCGTTGCTCCCTCGATTACCGGCACCGCGCAGGTCGGCCAGACTTTGACGGCGGCCAATGGAACGTGGACCGGACGGGAGGCGCCATCTCTCGTTCGAGCATGGAAGGCTAACGGCGTCGCCATTCCCGGCGCTACGGCCGCGACTTACGTCCCTGTGGTTGGCGATGTCGGCAAGACGATCACCGTCACCGTGACGGCTACGAACTGGAAGGGCAGCGCATCTGCCACCAGCGCCGCAACTGCGGCTGTCATCGCAGCATAAGGAGAACTGCCATGAAGTTCAGGGTCAAGCGTGAGCATTTCGGCGACAAGATGTACATGACGGGCGACGAGCGGGAGGCGAAAGAATCCGACGTCGCGCACCTCGTTAAGGCCGGTGTTCTGGAAAAGTCAGAACCCGCACCGAAGAACAAGGCCGAGAAGGCCCCGAAGAACAAGAGCGCTGACTGATGCTCGCACCCGTCCGCACCGCCGCACCTGCCTCGACGCCGATCTCGGTCGCCGAGGCCAAGTCGCATTTGCGTATTGATATCAGCGACGATGACGGACTGATCGAGGCATATATCGCGGCGGCGGTCGATCATCTCGACGGGTGGAGCGGCATTCTCGGGCGGGCGCTCGTGACGCAATCCTGGCGACAGGACTTTGCCGGGTTCGGCTGTCTCCGCCTTCCGCTCGGTCCGGTCGCGTCGATCACCGAGATCAAGTATTTCGACGACGACAATGTTCAGCAGACGCTGGCCAATACCGTCTACACCCACCTTAGCGACGCGCTCGGCACCTATGTTGCGCTGAAGCCTGATCAGGTCTGGCCGTCAAGCTATTCGCGGCCCGATGCTGTTAGCATCACCTACGCCGCGGGCTCTGCTGCTGCCGATGTGCCGCCCGCCCTCAAGGCTGCGATCTTCCTTATGGTCGGCAACTGGTACGCGAACCGCGAGACGACGACGGAAACGGCGATGACAGAATTGCCGATCGGTGCCTATGCACTGATGTCGCCGTATCGAAGGATCGGCGTCTGATGCCTGGCGCCGGCAAGCTGGACCGCCGCATCACGATCGAGCGGGCGACTTCGGTTCCGAACGAGCTGAACGAGCCCGTCGAGACGTGGGTGCAGCTGGTGACGGTTTGGGCGCAGCGGAAGGACAGTTCCGACATGGTCAAGACGGAACTGCTGGGCGGCGCCGAGCAGGTTGGCGCGTTCCTGCTGTCGCATTTCGTCGTGCGCTCGTCGTCGACCACGAAGACCGTCTCCCCCGTCGACCGCATCGCCTATGACGGCCACGTCTGGAACATCAAAGGCACCAAAGAGACGGCCGAGGGGCGGAACCGCTTTATCGAGATCACAGCCGTGAGAGGGAACAACGGATGAAGTACAAGAACGGGACCGCCGCGATCGATGTGTCCGTCGAGCTATTGCGGGAAGCTCTTGTGCTATTCCCTTCAACGTATCGCGTGATTGGTTCGTCTTGCAGCCTCGCGCCGCGTACGGTCCGTCTGATCGTCGAGAGCGAAGATATCGCCGGCCACGATTTGCTGATGACTTGCGAGGTCAAGGATACCGGTAGCACCCGGACGGTGGTCATGCTGCCCTGTGGGCGCACTGAGAGGCCCTGATGGCGGGGGTTAAGGTCCACGTCGAAGGCCTCAAGGAACTTGAGCAAGCTCTCCAGCAACTGCCGCAGGCCAATGCCAAGGCCGTCCTGCGCCGGACGCTGAAAGAAGCCGGCGAGCCGGTCGCGAAGACTGCCCGATCGCTTGCGCCGGCGCATCTGGGCTTTCTGCGGGAAGGCATCGACGTCAGCACCCGATTATCAAGCCGCCAGGCCAAGCTGCACAAGAAGCAGTCGCCGGTGGAAATGTTCATCGGCCCTAAGCCGGATCCTGCTGCCCACCTGCAGGAGTTCGGCACCGGTCCCGGCCATCAGGCGCAGCCGTTCATGCGGCCGGCATGGGATCAGCACAAGAACGAGGTCCTGGACATCATTGCCAACCGGACGTGGCTTGAGATCGAGAAGGCCGCCGCACGCCTGGCGAAGAAAGCCGCGAAGGGCAGATAGTCCATGGAAGAAGCATTGACCGCGCTGCTGGCACCCGTTGCCGGCGGGCGACGCTTTTGGGGGCGCAAGCCGCAGAGCGACCCGGCCCGGCCCTATGTGGTCATGCAGCGGATCGACGGCCTGCGCGATTACCACATGCAGGGCGCATCCGGCTATGTCGCGAGCCGCGTGCAGATCGATTGCTATGGCGAGACCTACACCTCGACCAAGGACACGGCGCGTGCCGTGCGCGACATCCTTTCAGGCCATCGCGGCGGCATCATCCAGGGGATTTTCCTCGATGGCGAAAGAGACCTTCCCGCTGCGGACGCGGGCGAGGTGACGAACCTGTTCCGCACTTCACTCGATTTCATGGTTCATCACAAGGAGACCTAAGATGGCCGAAACAGCCGCCTCAATTGGCTATGGCTCATTCTTCCACATCAGCGAAGACAACGGCGCGACATGGATCGAGCTGGCCGAGGTGTTCGACATCACGCCGCCGAACGACACGGTGGACGAGATCGACGCCACGCATATGCAGTCGCCGAACCGCACCCGCGAGTTCATTCCCGGCCTCATCGATCCCGGCGAAGCATCGTTCGAGATGAACTTCGTGCCGGGCTCCGCCTCGGATCTGAAGGTTGCGGCGCTGAAGGTCGCCGGGGCGCGCGTCAAGTGCCGTATCACCTTCCCGAACTCGGTGGCCTGGGTGTTTTCGGGCTGGATCTCCAGCTACGAGCCCGCGGTTCCGACCGACGACAAGATGACGGCAACCGTCACCTGGCGCGTCACCGGCTCGACCGTCTCGACGCCTGCGGCAGCCCCGACCAACACTGCGGTCCCGGCGATCGGCGGCATCGCCCAGGTTGGCCAGACCCTTACCGCCTATCCCGGCGAATGGACCGGCTCGCCGACCTTCACCTATGTGTGGAAGGCCGAAGGCGTGGCGATCCCGGGTGCGACCGCGTCGACCTATGTCCCGGTCATCGGCGACGTCGGCGACAACATCACGGTCACGGTCACCGGCACGAATGCCGCGGGCAATGCGTCCGCGACGTCGGCCGAAACCCTGCCTGTCATCGCGGCATAAGGAGCGGAGATGGCAAATCCACATCGTGGCTCGGTCGCCCTTCAAGCGGGCGATCGGGCTTACACCCTGTCGTTTTCGGTCAACGCCATCTGCGAGCTCGAGGCCGAGCTCGACAAGCCGGTCACCGAGATCGTCGCCAGCATCCAGGATCCGAGGCAACTTCGCCTGTCTTCGGTGCGGGCGTTGGTCTGGGCGGGGCTTCGCGATCACCATTCCGACCTGACAGTGCAGGAGGCTGGTGCGATCATCACGGACGCTGGCATCCAGACAGCTGTCGAGAAGGTCGGCGAGGCGTTCAAGCTGGCGTTCCCGGAGGCCAAGGGCAAGGCAAACCCTCGGAAGGCGGCGGCGGGAGGCTAGAGCCACTGCCGCTGCTGCAATCATGGGCCGAAGCCGGACAGGACCCCGCATTGTTCTGGCGTCTCACCGTTCGGGAAATCGGGGCCATCCTCGACGGCGTATCAAACCGGCTTAAGCGCGAGCACAACGACCGTGCCTGGGCCGTGTGGCACATCGAGGCACTGTCTCGCCAGAAGAAACTCCCGAAGCTCAAGGACCTGCTGCACGACGCTCCGAAGAAGTCGAAGCGCCGGCAGACGGTCGAGGAACAGATCGCCATCGCCCATAGGTGGACGGCGGCAGTGACGAGGCATTGACATGGCAGGTAGCGCAGTCATCGGCAGCCTTCGCGTCGTGCTCGGCATCGACACGGCGATGTTCGACAAGGGCCTTGCCGATGCGATGAAGAGCCTGAAGGGCATCGGCAAGTCGATGCAGTCGGCGGGCAAGACCATGTCCGCCGCTCTCACAGCGCCCATCCTCGGCTTCGGGGCACTGACGTTGAAGACGGCCGGCGCCTTCGAGGCGTCGATGAACCGCGTTGCCGCCGCCACCGGGGCGACGGGCGCGGAGTTCCAGGCGCTGGAAACACTGGCGCGCGACCTTGGCCGCAGTACGTCAAAGTCGGCATCGGAATCTGCCGACATGCTGGAAATGCTGGCCAAGAACGGGTTGAGCGCGGAGCAGATCCTCGGCGGCGCGGCGGAGGCTGCGATCAAGCTTTCCGAGGCGACGGGCGGCGAGCTGTCCCGGTCCGCCGACGTCGCGACCAACGTCATGGCCCAGTTCGGGCTTGAGGCAAAGGATCTGGCGAAGGTCGTCGACCAGATCACGGCGGTGACGCTCGACTCTCAATTCGGCTTCGACGACTACGCTCTCGCTCTCGGCCAGGCCGGCGGTGTGGCAGGGGCTCTTGGCGTCGAGCTGACCGAATTCAATGCTGTCATTGCTGCGACGTCCGATGTGTTCAACTCCGGCTCGGATGCTGGAACGTCGTTCAAGAATTTCCTGACCCGGCTCGTGCCCGCATCGGATGCGGCGGCCGCCACCATGGAAGAACTCGGCCTGAAATTTTTCGAGGCTGACGGGTCGATGAAGTCCATGTCCGCCATTGCAGGCGAACTTCAGACCAAGATGGCGGGCCTGTCCGACGAGAAGATGAATGCCGCGCTGAAGGATATCTTTGGCGTCGACGCGATGCGCACCGCAGTGGCGCTGATGAACCAGGGCGCGTCGGGCATCGACGCTGCCACAGAGAGCATCAACCGCAAGGGCATCGCCGATGAACAGGCCGCGGCCCGCATGAAGGGCCTCAACGGCGAGATGGAGAAGCTTGCGGGTGCGTTCGAAGACCTGCAGATCGCCATCGCCGACAGCGGGCTGCTGGCGCTGGTGACAGAGTTTGTGACCAAGCTTGCCGAGTGGGTGCAGTCGCTGGCCGAAGCCAACCCCGAATTGTTGAAATGGGGCACGATCATTGCCGGCGTTGTCGCCGCCCTCGGCCCGCTCGTCCTGGCACTGGGGTTTGTCGCCTCGGGGATCGTGGCAATCGGCGCGCCTATCGCGCTGGTGATTGCCGGGCTTACAGCGCTCACGGCGGCCGTCATTGCCTTCTGGCCCGAGATCCAGAACCTCGCCTCGATCGTCACGGCCTTCGTCGCGGGCGCCTGGGCGCAGTTCGAAGCCGCATGGGACGGCATGGTTGCCAAGGTTCATGCGGTCAAAGACAGCATCGTCCAGTTCGTAGCCGAGATACCGGCCATCTTCGCCAACCTCGCCGCCCAGATGGTCGAGATCGGCGCGCAGATCATGGACGGCCTGTGGCAAGGCATCAAAGGCAAGTTCGCGCAGGTCAAGGACGGCATTGCAGGCTTTGCCAGCGGGCTCGTCGACAGCGTCAAGAGCACGCTCGGCATCCATTCGCCATCGCGCGTGATGTACGAGGTCGGCACCAACGTCATGCAGGGTCTGTCCGACGGTATGACCAGCATGCAGGGCGGCATCTCGAATATCGCCGATAGCATCGGCTCGACGATCTCCAGCGCCTTCAAGGGTGTCATCGACGGCACCAAGAGCGTGAAGGAAGCCATCGCGGACGTCCTGAAATCGCTCGCCAGCATGATGCTGGACAGTGGCTTCAAGATGCTGATGTCAGGCGTCTTCGGTGGCGGAGGAGGTGGCGGCGGTGGTGGTGGATTCCTGTCCAGCCTGTTTGGCGGACTCCTTGGCTTCCAGAACGGCGGATCGTTCAAGGTCGGTGGTGCTGGTGGCGTCGACAGCCAGGTGGTGGCGTTCAGGGCCTCGCCCAATGAGCGCGTCGACATTACCAAGCCGGGGCAGGAACGTGGCGGCGGCGGTGTGGCTGACGTCAGGCTGTATGTCGATCAGGACGGCAACTGGCAGGCCAAGGTCGAGCGGATATCGCAACAGACGGCGTCCAATGTGACCCGGCAGGGCATCGCGGCATACGACAAGCAGCTCGATCGCTCGCTCGGCGGCAAGATGGCCAATGCACAGACGAGGCAGTTGTAAATGGCGATCATCTGGCCATGCGAGGTTCTTGTTCCTCGCAACATCGCGGTCGATCCCGCCTATCGCTCGCTCGCCGGGCCTGCCTCGGTGAGCGGGTTCGGGCAGGTGGTTGCGTCTGATGCCGGACTTTGGCGCGCGACATATGACGCTATCCCGGTGCACGACAATTTCGGGCAGAGCCTGGTGAAGCTGTGGCGGGCGATTTCGGTGCAGGCGGAAGGCCGGCTCAATCCGTTGCTGATCTGCGTCCACGACATCGAGCGCAAGCCATATCCGGTTGGTACGTCTGACGCCGACCTTGAGGGACAGGTGCCGCATTCGGACGAGGCGTTCTTCGACGACGACACCGGCTATGTCTCGTCGGTCATCGATGTGTCGCTGTCTGCCAATGCAGCCGTGCGGGCCACGACCCTTGCGGTGTCGAAATCGCTGTCGGGCGAGCTGGAACCGGGGCACCGGTTCTCGATCGGCGAACGGCTCTATCAGATCCGGAGCGTCACCAGCCAGGATGCGGCCTCGGCCACCATCAAGATATGGCCGCCGCTGCGTGAGGGGTGGGACATCGGGGCTCGTCTTGAGTTCGATCGACCGGTGCTGCGTGTGCGGCTGGCGAGCGACAAGGAAATGGACCTTCCGCTCGAGTTGGGCCGCTGGTCGTTTCCGAGCGTGAACTTCATCGAGGATCTGTGATGGCTGCCAAAAAGGCGATTGTGCAGATGGACAAGATTGCGCTCGCATCGCGCCTTCGCAGTGCTGCTGAGGCGATGACGCAAGACAACTTCCACGATTGGGCGTTCCTGGCGACCTTGGCTGCCGACGCCCTTATCGAGATGGGGGACGATGCCGTCGATCAGCGGGTCTTGGCCGCGATTGGTCGGCTAAAGCGTCAGGGCCTGTTGTGATGGACTTCTTCAGCCCAGACCAGATCGCGCTGCTGTCGGCATCGACGGTGCGGTGCGACTTCCTGGTGAAGTTCGAGTTCGCCTCGTCGACTATGCGCGCATGGAACGGCAATACCGAGCTTATCGTCGGCGGCGACGCCTATCTGCCGATGTTCGGCTTCGGGCAGATCGACGGCCTCGGCATGAGCGGTGGCACGGTGTCGGAGAATGTGACGCTGTCGCTGAGCGGCTTGCCCGGTCAGGCGCTCGATCTTCTGTCCGTGGCGCTGGATGACACACCGGAGGTCGACCAGCAGATGCTGACGGTCTACCTGCAACTGTTCACCGACGAATGGCAGCCGGCCGGAACGCCGATCCCGATCTTCCGCGGCTTTATGCAGCCGCCGAGCGTGTCGCGATCGGCCATGCAAGGCACGGACGGGGCATCGCAGTCCATCTCGGTTGTTGCCGAAAACATCTTCTACAGCCGGTCCCGTCCTGCCTATGGCCGCAACACCGACCGCGACCAGCAGGCCAGGTCTTTGGGAGACCGGTTCTTCGGCTTCGTCGCATCGCTGATCTCAAAAACGATTACCTACCCGGACTATTGAACCAATGCCCGATTGGAAAGCAGAGGTCTCGGCGTTCATCGCGTCCGAGAGCGAGAAGCCGTTCGCCTGGGGCCTGACGGACTGCGCCACCACCGCCGACCGGTGGGTCTGTGGCGTGCTCGGGGCGTCGCCGCTGCGGATCTTCGGGCGGGTGCATCATGACGAGGCCGAAGCTCGCGAATGGCTGTCACAGCCAGGCGGCATCGCCGTCGCTGTCAATCGTGTCACTCGCAACGCAGGTTTGATGAAGACGGCCGCACCGGTGGCCGGCGATGTCGGCCTGATCATTCACCGCGAAAAGCTCTGCGTCGCCATCCATGCCGGTGGCTTCTGGTTCTCGCGCGATTCCGACGGGCTGATCGGCGCGCCGCTCGCTTCTGCCTGGAAAGCCTGGAAGGTCGTCTGAATGCCCGGACTGATCGAAAGCTTCGTGCTGCTGGCTCTGACGTCGGCCGGCGTGACCGGTGCTGCCCTGACTGTCGGCGTGTCATTGATTGCGGGTGCCATCGGCATCGGTCTTAGCGTGGGCTTGTCCTATCTCGCATCGTCGTTGTTTCGGCCCGAACCGCCGAAACCGGAAGATGTGCAAGTCTCTATCAAAAGCCCGGTGGCACCACGCCAAAGGCATTATGGCCGGGTGAAGGCCTCGGGCTCGTGGGTGTTTGCCGAGAGCAAGAACGGGACGCTGTACAAGGTCATCGCGCTCGGCACTGGCGAACTGGACTCGATCGAGGAATTGTGGATTGACGACAAGATCGTCACCGTCAACGGGAATGGCGACGTCCAGGAGCACCCTTATCAGTGGAAGCCAGGAGACTATCGCCTCCGCATCCAGACACGGAAGGGGCTGGCCACCGAAACTGCCTATAGTGACGTTTCGGCAGCGTTCCCCGAATGGACCTCGGCACATCGTGGTGATGGGGTCTCGTCGCTCTATGCCCGCCAGCGGGCCGTTGGCGCCGAACACCTGACGGAGTTTTTCCCCAATCTCTCCAACACGCTCTATCGTGTGGTGGCGCGCGGGTCGAAGGTCCACAACCCCTCCACCGGCCTGAACGCATGGAGCGATAATGCCGCGGCGGTGATCCGCAACTACGTCACCCATGCCGATGGTATGCGGTTGCCATTGGCGCTGGTGTCGACGCCCCAAGCGGCGGCGGGGTGGCTGGCAGCCTACAATCGCGCCGCCGAGGCTGTTGCGCGAAAAGCGGGCGGCACAGAGCCACGCTATCGGCTTTGGGGCACGTATCGCTTCGACGAACGACCGGCGGACGTTCTGGGCCGCATGCAAGATTGTTGCGATGCGCGCATCGTGCCGACCCCTGACGGTGGCGTGACGCTCGATATCGGCACATGGGAAGACCCGACCGTCACCCTCGACGAGGATGCGATCGTCGGCTTCTCGGAGCTGTCACGGGGCCGGGACATCCTGACCACAGCGAACACGATCCGGGCGACCTATCTGTCACCGATCCATGACTACCAGTCGACCGACGCAGACCAGTGGATCGATGACGCCGACGCGGCTCTGCGCGGCGAGATCGCCATCGACAGGCAGTTCCTGCTGGCGCCGAGTCACGGCCAGGCGCGCCGGTTGATGAAGCTGGCGGCCTACCGGGCCAATCCGTCGTGGATCGGCGGCTTCCAGTGTAACCTCAAGGCGCTCGCCGCCTTTGGCAAGCGCTTCGTGCGTATCCGATATCCGCTGTTCGGCATCGACGAGGTTTTCGAGGTGCAGGACTTTCGCTTCAACATCGGCGAGGGCGGCATCCTGACCGGCGTGTCACTGCAGGTGATTTCGATGCCCTCGGCGGCTTATGCCTGGGATGCCGTGGCCGAAGAGGGGACGGCACCGATCAGCGAAGACGTCGTCGTCGACCGGACCATTCCACTGCCGACCGGCTTTTCGTTTGGCGTCAACCGCATCACCGTCGGCGGCCAGCAGGTGCCTGTCGGCGTGATCCAGTTCAACCTGGCGCCCGCCGGGCTGCTCATCGAGGGCCGCTACAAGCGCACCGCGGCATCTGAATGGCAGGTGATCCCGATCGGCGATGAGGCGATCGAGGCACAGACCGGTGCCTTATCCGACGGTGACCAGTACGAGGCGCAGGTCCGTCACACCACAGTGACCGGCCGGCAAGGCGCATGGACCGCTAGCCAGACCGTCAATGTGGTGGCGGACACCACCGCACCGGCTGTCGTCACCAACGTCACCAAGACTGGCGGCGTGGGTATCGTCGATCTCGGCTGGAAGAGCCCGAACAGCGCCAACTATGTGGCGGCCAATATCCGCCGCAACACCGTCAACACCGAAGGCACGGCAACGCTGGTGCGCACCGAATATGGCGGCCCCTCGGCCAATGACACCTGGCAGGACACCGGCCTTGCCGCCGGCACCTATTACTACTGGATCAAGGCCCGCAATGCCTCCGGTGTCGAAAGCGCCAGCGTGGCCACCGGATCCGTGATCGTCACCTAACCCCTGAAATCTGAACATTCGAACATCTGGAGCCTGGCATGGTTGATCTTGCCTCGATGATCTTTCGCGACTTCGAAACCGATGGCGTTCCGGCCTCGGGAAAACATAAGCCGAATAAGTCGAAGATCCGCGAATGGGGAGCCTATCTCGAAGGGTTCATCACGGCATTCCTCGCCGGCGGGGGTCTGATCTTCGACACGCGCGCCAACCTGTTCGCTGCTCTTGCGCATCCGGCGAATTCGCAGGCCTGGGTAATCGCTGATCCGACCGTCGCCTATAGCGGCATCTATCGGAAGCTCGGCGCGTCGGGTGCCGGTTCTTGGACCCGTGTCGCCGATCTGCCCTATAGCTTCATCCGACTGAATGATGCCGGCGCGGGCACGGCGAATGCGATTATTGCCACGTCGAGTATTCCGCTTCCCGGTTCGGCCTCGGCTGCGCTGTTGGTCATGAACGTGTTCGAGGCCAACAGCGGTCCGGTGACAATCGCTGCCAACGGGGCCCCTGCAAAACCACTGAAGACAAGCGCCGGCAATGACCTCGCGTCGGGCTATCTCACCGCCAACATGATGCTGTCCTTCATCGACGAGGGCGCAAACTTCAGGCTTTTGTCTGATGTCGCCAGCGCGGCAATCCAGGCGGTGGCCGAAGCGGCGGCTGGTGCGTCGATAGCAGCTGCAGGCGTAGCAGAAGGCGCCCGGGATGCTGCTGTAGCTGCCGCGGCGACGTTCCTCGTTCTCGACGAAGACGACTTCGCATCAAACAGCGCTACGCGGCCGCCTTCGCAGCAAAGTGTGAAGGCGTATGTCGCTGCTAACGGCGGAGACATTAAGGAAGTTGCGACGCGAACGGCGCTCAAAGCACTCGACACGACGAAAGATACAAGTGCTCTCCTCACTGAAGCAGGCCGCGAGGGTGTGTTCGTCTGGAAGGCGGGCAACTATTCGACGCAGATCGCGACGGACACAGCAGAAGGCGTGTACGTCAAGGCGAATGCCGTAGCCTCGGCGTCAGGCTCTTGGGTGCGCGTATTCAGCGGACCCGTGTCCGTCGAATGGTTCGGCGCTGTGCTGGACGGGGTGACGGACTGCACGGCAGCCATCAATGCGGCGGTCATCCTTCAGGGGACGCTAGGCGGTGGCGGCGTATGGTTCCCCGAAGGGACCGCCTTGCTCTCCGACAGCAATCCTGGCGCGGTGAACTGGGACAACAACCGCGCAATCTACGTTGGACATAGTGGCGTACACCTGATCGGCAATGGAAAGAAGACGAAGCTTCTGCTCGCCAACCTGGCTGACTGCCATGTCATCCAGATGGGCCAGCGGGTCACCTCCGTCGTCACGGTAAGCGATGTTAAGGTCTCTGGCTTCGAGATCGACGGCAACAAGGCCAATCTAACTCCGCCGACAGAGCTGAGCGACCATTGGAGCGGTGTTACGGTCTCGTCCGGCTGCAACCGCATACAGATCGAAGACATGGTGATCCACGATTGCCAATATTACGGCATCGGGATGCAGCGCGACAACATCAACAACTCGTCAATCAAGCGCTGCGAGATATACAACACCAACGCTGACGGCCTGGACTGGAAGGACGACAACGACAACACCTATGGCAACGTCGTGGAAGACGTCGAGGTCCGCAACTTTGGCCAGCACGCGGCGGTGTTGACCGGACAGGCGGGTATCGACCTACGATCGGGCGTCGCGGCAACGCGCCTCAAGGTCTCCGGCTTCGCCGGTGTGTCGGCTTCGGTCGGCATTCGGGTGCAGAATGGCGTTCCGGCCGCTACACCTAACCAGCCAACCTCCATCCGCGATTTTATCGTGCGCGGCAACAACGAGGCCAACACCCAAGGCGTCAGGGTCGCGACGCGCTACGCAAAGCTTTCGGCTGGCTACGTCAAGTCGATTGGAGGTGACGCGTACAACATGTCGGATGGCGACGCTCGGCTATCCGAACTGATCGCGGAAGGGTGCATCGACGGGTTTCGATTCTGGCAGAATGCCGGGGCCAGTGTCGAGGCTGATGTTGCCTCTATGTTTGGCCTCATTGCCCGGTCTAACAGCGGTACGGGCATCATCCTTGACAGCGTGGACGAGATCACGATCCTCGGCGCCGACGTCCGCGGCAACGGTCTTGGCTACGATATTCGCGCGGGATCGACACTCATCCGCATCATTGGCGGGTCATGCGCCGGGAACACGGCGGCGATGGTCAACAACGGCGTATCGACCATGGTCCGAAACGTTTCGGGCCTTCGCACCAGGGCGAAGGTAAACCAGAACGTCGACATCGCCGCCACCGGTATCAAGAGCATAACGTTCGCCCATGGGCTGGGCGTCACGCCTAGCCTAAGCGATGTGCGCCTGACGATGGTCCGAAACACCAACGTCGGGGACTGGTCGGCGGGTTTCCTGTGGGCCACCGCGGTCGATGCGACCAACGTATCGGCTCAAATGCGCGTGTTGACTGCTTCTGCGACGGGTGGCGCGACGGTGACGGTGACGCTGGACGTTGATGCCCTGGCCCACTGATCCGATGGTGGAGTGATGGCAGTCATTCGGCAGGCGAGCGAATAGCCTGCCGGCGCTCCGAGACCCACTTCAAGAACATCCTTCCAAGGTTCTGGCCTGGAATTTCAATCCATTTGAAGCTGCACCACGCGACCACTGTCACGATGGGAATAGTCATGGCTATCGATGCGCCCAACTTGAACCACAGGGAAATCGGCAAGGCATAGATAGCTCGATATGCCGGGAAAAGGGCAAAGATCACGAAGGGATGCCAGAGATACATCGAATAGCAGATCTTTGCGTAAAAGCGCGTGACCACGTTCGAAAACAACGGGATGGGACTGATGGACAGTCCGATTAGAAGGGTCGCGTAGCCAATCGCCGTCAGATGGTCCATTTCGAAGCTGGTGTTGGCATACTTGTTCAGAGCCATCACCCAGACCAGGCTTAGGCCGAGGCAAGAGATGAGCCAGCCAACCGACGGATCGATCTTCCGGTCTTTGACATACTGGTAGACGTCGAAGGCGATCATCCCGATGACGAAAACCGGAAAGTGGTGAAGCAAATTGTAGTGGCTATAGCGCCGGGCCAAGGTCGGGTCGCTGATCAGGGGCGTGACATACTGATCAAAAGCGTACACCGCCCATGCAGCGAGGATTGCAAAGGTGATCTTTTGCCAGGTCGTTCGAAGGCGGAAATAAAGGAGCGGGAAGATCAGATAGAACGGTAGCTCGACACCGATCGTCCAACTCGCCCAAACGATGCCGGTGACCCACTGAGGGTTGAAATTGAAGACGATGAAGATCGTCGCGAGGATCTTGCCCCAGTCGAACGTCATGTCGCGCCAGACGTAATCTCGCCAGATCGTCAGCGGGAGCATGAAGTAGTACAGAGGCAGGATGCGGAAAAGCCTCGCTACCGCATAGCTGAGCATCGGGCGGTCATGCGAGAAGTGCCTTGGCATCGTGTAGCTGAGCGAAAAGGCGCTGATCACAAAGAACAGGATCACGCCTGATCCGCCAAACTCTAGAAAAACCTTCGCCGCGCGGGGATACTGAATAGCTGGCACGAAAACGGTGTGAAAGATCACCACGTAAAGAACGGCCAGTCCGCGCCCGTCATCAAGAAAATCCAACCGGTCTCGGCGCTCGGCCATTCTGAGTCGCTCCGAACAGAGATCGGCTAGCCATAAGATAAAAGTGGCGCCGCCTCAACGGCCCTTGTTTCATCAAAGGAACCTCACATGGACCGCAACTTCGCGCGGGCGCTTTCGCTCGTCTTGAAACATGAGGGTGGCTGGTCAGATCATCCGGCCGATCCAGGCGGCGCCACCATGAAGGGCGTCACGCTGGCGAACTTCCGCCGATACGTGAAGCCGAACGCGACCAAGGACGATCTGCGCAAGATTACCAACGAGCAGGTGGCCTCCGTCTATCGGCGCTTCTACTGGGAGGCCGTGCATGGCGCCGAACTTCCCGACGGGGTCGACTATGCCGTGTTCGACTTCGCGGTGAACAGCGGGCCCGGCAGGGCGGCCAAGTACCTGCAGGGTGTCGTTGGTGTTGCCCAGGACGGCAGGATCGGCCCGGCCACGCTGGCGGCGGTTCGAGCCAAGCCGCACGCCGCGGTCATTCATGATCTCTGCGACCGCCGCATGGCCTTCCTGCGCGGACTGAAGACCTTCGGCACCTTCGGCAAGGGCTGGTCCTCTCGCGTCGCTGGTGTCCGTTCCGAGGCGCTGAAGATCGCCGCGCCGAACACGGGCGAAGTCATCGCCCCGAAGCCCATCACCCGGAAACCGGATGAGACAAATCCGTCGCCACCTGCCGCCGAACCCGCCAAGGGCTTGGCCTTCTGGCTGCAACTCATCGGCAAGGCGATTGCCGCGCTCTTCTCGAAGAAAGGACACTGACATGCGCAAGTATTCGAAATTCTTCGTTGCGGCGTTCGGCATCGGTGCCTTGATCGGGCTGCGGCACTTCGAGGTCGACATCCCCGGTCTCGACGCGATCGTGCGCGACCTGATCGTCGGTGCTCTGGTTGCCGGCGGCGTCTATCAGATCCCCAACCAGCCGGCGGATCAGTGACATGACGGCGCTCGTCCTGTCCTTCATCAGCAACCCGACGCTGCTCGCCATCATGGGCGGCGTAATTGCGGCACTGGTGGCCTTCCTGAAAGGCAACAGCCGCGGCGCTCAGAAGGAGCGGGCCAAGCAGGCCGCGGAGGAAGCCAAGGCCCGCGACATCCGCGACGAGGTGCAGAACGACGTCGGCGCCATGCCGGCCGATCAGGTGCGCGCCGAACTCGCCAGGAGGGCCAGCAAATGAAGCGCCGGCTCGCCGACATCATCACCCGCATCCTGCTGCTGATCGTCGTCCTGACCGGGTTGGCGGCCTGCACGACGGCGAAGGGTAGTTTCTGCGAGATCGCGCCGGATCTCCGATATTCGCAGCAGGTGTACGACGCCATGTCAGACGCCGAGGCAGCACGGCACCTGACCTATCTCAAAACCCGCGAGGAGCTGTGCAGGAGGAAGCCATGAGCGACCAAAAGCACTTCGGCATGGATATCGACATGAAGATGAGCCTGGGGAACATGATCACCATAGGCGTCCTGCTGGCGACGATCATCGCCGGGTGGTCTACGTTTCAGGCTGATCTCACGTCGGCGAAGGCCGAGATTGGCAAGAACGCCATTCGGATCGAGCGACTGGAAACCCAGAGCGGCGACATGAAGGACCGGCTCACCCGTATCGAGGTGACGCTGCAGAACATGTCGATCCAGATCGATCGCGCGGTGCGATTTCTTGAGCGCTCGCCGAGGGAGGCTGACCCAACCCAAAGCCCCTGACCATTTTCCCAGCGCCAGCGGTATGCTACCCTGGCGCCCTGAGTGGTATGAAAACTGCCCCGCTGCCGAAAGGTGGCGGGGCTTTTTTGTGTTTACCTGGAACTTAGGCTGCATGTGTCGGGTTATGAGCATGCCCGGTTCGAGGTGGGCTACGTGGTCTTATCCTTTCAGCCACGTTTTGAGGTGAAAGCCTGCCGGTCAGTTCGCCTCCGGCAGGCTTTCTCACGCTAGGGGAACTATCTGCCCGCTGTTGAATTGTGATGCCGGAGCGCCAGGCAACGACCCGAACCGTCAGGCGCTCTTGCATGGGGCCTGCCGTGAACCCTCCCGGCAGGCCTTTGTATGATTACCCCGTCTGCCTTGGCGTCGTCTTGCCCCGCACCCGGGTTTTCCCGTTACCAGCTTTAAAATTGTCTATGACCGTGGCAACATTCACCCCGCGCCGCACTGTATCCATTTTGAAACCGGTTCTTAGGTTCCGCGCGACGAAGCTCGAGAGAACCTCTCAACCCGTCTCACTAGTCTTTCGCTCTGCCATCTCGGCCAGGGCGTCTTCGACAACGACCGTGTTTCGCCCGCGGCCCTTGGCGTCGTAGAGACAGCGGTCGGCTTGTCGCATCAGCTGCGATGTCAGGTGGTGTCCCCGTGTGAGCGCGACGCCGATGCTGATCGTCAGGGGATAGTGTTTGCCATCGTCCGGTTGAAAGACGAGCCTTTCGACCTCGACGCGGATCCGTTCCGCAATCTGGACCGCGTCATCGCGGCTGGCAGCCGGCAGGAAGACGCAAAATTCTTCTCCGCCGATGCGTCCGACAATATCGAGTTCCCTTGTGGTGCGGTCAATCGCGCCGGCAATGAGCTTCAGCGCTTCGTCACCGACAAGATGGCCATATGTATCGTTGATCTTCTTGAAATGGTCGGCGTCAATAAGAGCAAGCGCCCCGGTGTCGGTCCACCGCCTGGCCATCTTGAACTGTTCGAAGAAGGCCTCGCGGTTGAGAAAGCCGGTCATCTGATCCCGGTTGGCCTTGGCTTCCAGCTTGACATGGAGTTCACGCAGCTCTGCGAGCGCCCGCTTGAGCCTGGCGGTCTGCCAGAAGACGTACAGCCCGGCTGGAAAGGCCGTCAGCACGGGCAGGATAGAATTCATCAAGAAGACGAAGAGGGTAAAGGGCTGTCCTGCTGCATAGCGCGTCGCGAAGGAAACGACCTGACTGACGGCGACGACCGCGACCGTGACTGAGCAGGCCTTCAACATGATTTTGAGCATATCGGCCCCAGCATTCAGGAGTGCTCATCCCATGCCGGTCATTAACAAGTCGTAAGATAGTGCGCGCCCTGATAGTTGGATGCCGGCCCCTGAGCGGGCCATATCTCACGAGCTGGATATTATTGCTGATACGTTTTGATATATGGTCGCGGCGTGGAGCGCGCCCCCCAACCCCCGCCCCGCGCTCTACCAACAACTAGCACTTGCCTGCGAGGCCAAATTGAAAAACCCGCTCCTGTTGGGGAGCGGGGTCCTCCTTCCCCCCGGCGCTGTGCCGCACGCTTTTACACAAGCAAAGAGCCTCCCTTGATGGTCGGTCATTCATATTAATCGCTGCGCTGGCGGGGCCAGCCGTGGTCGCCCGCGGCAGCCCTTTTGAACTTGCCCGTCGAGTTCTTGGTCGTCCAGCAAACGGATGATGCGGCGGATTAAGCCTTGGCCTTGCGCGGCTTCTTCGCCGGCAGCGCTGCAGCTGGCTTGCGGCCGAGACCCAGCTTCTTCGCCAGTTCGGAGCGCTTAGCCGCGTAGGCCGAAGCGACCATCGGATAATCGGCAGGAAGCGACCACTTAGCGCGATACTCTTCAGGGGTCAGACCAGCAACCGCCAGGTGTCGCTTGAGCGTCCGGTACTGTTTACCGTCTTCCAGGCTGATCAGGTATTCCGGGGTGATGGTCTTCTTTATCGGCATGTGGGGCTTGAGCGGCTCTTCGAGCGCCGCTGTCGGGGTGCTCAGGCTGCTAATGCTGGCGTGAATCTGGGCGATCAGCCCAGGAAGCTCTGCAGGGGGTACGGGGTTGTTGGAAACATAGGCCGCGACTAGATCAGCAGTTAGCTCAACAAGCTGGTTGGTCGGCTTTGGCAATAGTTCGGTCATAAGCTTACTCCAACAAAATGACTTCGTAGAACGTATTCTCTCATGCGGCTGAGATTGCAATAGCCCGTCCTTGGGGGCTTCGCTATCGCAAGATTTGGCGATTGACACGAGCAGTGGAACCTCGGCGCTTTTCCCGAGTTCTGCATATGCACACAACGTGGCTTTTGTCCTTAGGCTCCGTTGATCCCGAAACTGAGGCCCTGCCTGCGAACACGCGGCGGGCCCCTTTTTTATTGCGGTATCAAGGCTTCGGTCACGGTTGCGTGGCGCAGCTTTTCCTCACCGCGTAGACGCTTGGTCATGACCTTCAAGACAGGCTGCACTGGCACGGTCATGCTAAGCTGCTCCGGCCCGACGAAGCTTTTTGTTGGCGCAAACAAAAACCCCGGCGCGAGGCCGGGGCTTGAGAAGTTCAGGCGGGCCGCCGTTCAGAACTTGTAGGCCACACCGAGAAGCACGTCGTGCGTTTTGACGTCGTACTCGTGCGTGTGTGAGCCTTCAAAGGCAAACTCGTCTTTGCCGAAATCCGAATACAGGTACTGGCCTCTGACAATCAGATTGTCCGTCACCGCCCACTCGACGCCGGCGCCAACGGAATAGCCGGTCATTGTCTTCTTGGCGATATCGTCGCCATCACCATCATGATCGGCTTCAAAACTGGCGATGGCTACACCGGCAGTCAGGTAGGGCATGAAGCGGTCAATCGCGTAGCCAACCCGACCGCGGATGGATCCACCCAGTTCCTGGCTTAGAGGAAGCGTGAAATCGTCTTCCGGTTCGGCGGTTCTGAAGTTCAGATCGCCCTCGACGCCCAAGACCACATTGCTGAACTGGACGTTGTAGCCCGCGTATAGGGCTCCAGCGAAGCCGCCGTCGCGACGATCGAAATAGCCGTTTTCCAATTCATCGTAATTGATAGACGCCCAGCCAATCGCGCCACCGACATAGACGCCGGACCAGTTGTAGGCTGCTGCGCTCTCATCGACCACGACGGTGTCGGCGGCAGTCGCAGCGGTAGAGATTGCAACCAGTGCGGCTGCTGCCAGAAGAATCTGTTTCATCAAAGCCCCCAATCAATTAGCGGGCAATAACAAACTAATCGGTTGAGCGAAAGTGGACGCTATCCAATAGGTTGCAACTGGCATCTCTTATGTCACTTCGTTGCAACATTTTAGCTAGTATGAATATAGCCCTGATGCCGCATCAAACGACGTACTTCTCGCCCTCGGCCTTGTGGTCGTAGCAGAACCAGTGCGGCGCCTGCTTGCCGACGGCGAAGCCCCGGCCACCGTCCTTCTTGCAGCCGACGTGTTCGCAGTGGTGCTCGTAGAGGCCGCTCGGCGGCCTGTGCGGTGCGGTGGATTGTTCGTCGCTCATGCCCATAGGTTAGCGCGATGTGAATTGACTCCGCAAGGAGTTTGTTCCTATTTCGTTCTCATGCCGCAGCCGAACAAATCGAAGCCCTTTCCGCTGTCCAATCTGAATGATGGGCGTCAGCTCGTGCGTGTCCGCTGTGCCTATTGCAAGCGGACGCACCACTACTTTCCAGGCGACCTGATCCAGATTTTTGGCGACGTGGACGTCGACTCGCTGATGCAGAGGATGACATGCGAGGCCGGCGACCACGGCCTCATGAAGGTTGAGGCCGTCTATCCGACCGGCAAGGAAGCGGTGGGCATGAAGATACGGCGCCTGGTGGCGATCAAGATCCGGCGCGTTCCAGTCTGGCGGGAGGAATAATCGATGACGCGCCGGCCCACCAGAAGCGAGCATCTGACCGATAGCCAGATCGAGGCGATTGTCCTGGCGGCAATCCCGCTGCGCGAGGCGATCCAGAGGTGCTTCATCGCTCTGAAGCCGTTCAACGAAACCTATTCGCTGCTGAACGATCACGTTGATGGGCTGGACGCAGTTCTTGAGAAAATCTCCGGCCGCTCGATCGACCACCGCGGGCGCGATCTCGGGCTGCTTCCGCCGCAGCCTCGGCAAAAGCCGGAGCGCCGGGCTCCTGGCCAGAGGCGCTAGGGTGTGGCAGCGTCGTTCCTAAGTCATTGATTGACTGTGTCGCGGATTTTTGCCACACCGCCCGCTAAATGCATGCTCGAATTGGGTTCGCGGCTTCCGGGCGAGGCCTCCAGCTTCCTTGGCAACCGCCGCCGAGGACCGAATTCGGGCACAGTCACATTTGCGCGTCATGCGCCGAAGGCGGGCCTGTTTGAAAATGAACGCTGATTTTTCCGAACGTCGCGTGAAGATGGTGGACGGCCAGGTCCGCACCACCGACGTGACCGACGCTGCCATCCTTTCCGCCATGCTTTCGGTGCCGCGCGAGGCGTTCGTCGACAGCGCCCAGCGCGAGCTTGCCTATATCGACGAGGACCTGCGCTACGGTGTGACCGCCGACAGCGACCAGCCGCGCTACCTGATGGAGCCGTCGCCCTTCGCCAAGCTCGCGCAACTGGCCGAGATCGGTCCGCGTGACTTCGTGCTCGATGTCGGCAGCGGCACCGGCTATTCCTCGGCCGTGCTGTCGAAACTCGCCAGCTCGGTAATCGCACTCGAAAGCAATCCGACGCTCGCGGCAACCGCGACCTCGACCCTTTCCTCGCTTGGCTGCGACAACGTGGTGGTGGTCTCCGGGCCGCTTGCGGCAGGTTATGCCTCGCAGGCTCCCTATGACGTTATTTTTGTCGGCGGCAGCGTCGAGCAGGTGCCCGATGCGCTGCTCGCCCAGCTCAAGGAAGGCGGCCGCCTGGTTGCCGTCGAAGGCCGCGGCAACGCCGGCGTGGCCAGCGTTTACCTCAAGGCAGACGGCAATGTGACGGCCCGCAGGGCGTTCAATGCGGCAGTTAAGCCACTACCTGGCTTCAATCGCACACGCGAATTTGAGTTCTGAGCGCCTTTTTCTTGCTGTGCGCAACGCGTCGTGATGTTCTAAGACCGGACGAGGGTGATTTGATTCTGGACTGTTTCAGTCTGGAATCAGCGCATTAGGCCGGTTTCGGCGAGGGGCACTTCAGGCTGCTTCCGGGCAGCTCGCCGCAGAATGAATGAGGGACGCGCGTGTCGTTTTTCCGTAAAAGTGTGTTTGCTGTAGCTCTGGTCTCTGCCACGGCGCTGTCGCCGTTGTCGGCCTCCGCGGAAACGATCCTCGGAGCTTTGGCAAAGGCCTATCAGAACAACTCCCAGCTCAATTCGGCCCGCGCCGGTGTGCGCGTCACCGACGAAAACGTCGCGATCGCCAAGTCAGGCTGGCGTCCGACGATCAATGGCTCCGCCAGCATCGACTATTCTACGACCCGTAGGAATTCATCGACGAGCCATCTGACGACCGGTTCGTTCGGCGTCGAGATTCGCCAGTCGCTGTTCGACGGCTTCCAGACCAAGAACAATGTGGCTGCCGCAGAGGCACGTGTTCGGGCCTCCAATGAGAGCCTGCGCAACACCGAGCAGAACATTCTGTTCAACGCGGCAAGCGCCTACATGGATGTGATCCGCGACCGCCAGGTGGCGGCGCTGACCGAGCGCAACCTGCAGTTCCTGGGCGAGCAGGTACGGGCCGCGCGTTCGCGCTTCGACGTGGGCGAGGGCACCCGCACCGACGTCGCCCAGGCTGACGCATCCCGCTCGGCGGCACTCGCCCAGCTCAGCGCTGCCCGGGCCCAGGCGCTGTCGAGCGCAGCCATCTATCGCCAGATCGTCGGCGACGAACCGAAGAACCTGAAGGCGGCATCGCCGCTCGCCAAGCTCCTGCCCAGGAGCCTTGAGGGCGCTGCCTCCATCGCAGCCGATCAGCATCCGGCGATCCTTGCTACCGGGCACCTGGTCGACGCGGCCGGCTTTGCCGTCAAATCCGCGGAAGGCGCGCTGCTGCCGCAGCTGTCGGCTTCGGCAGGCGTTTCCCAGATCAATCGGGATACTGCCGGAGCGACTCCTGGCACGCAGGATGGCTGGTCGACGTCGGCCAATATCGGCGCGACGCTGACCGTGCCGATCTACCAGGGTGGCCGGGCCTCGGCGACCGTGCGCCAGTCCAAGGAATCGCTTGGCCAGGCCCGCATCGAAGTCGATGTCAGCCGTGATCAGGTGCGCGCCGCGGTGACCTCCGCCTGGACGCAGTACACCGCGGCCCGCGAGGCCGTGGCAGCCAATCGCGAAGTGATTTCGGCTGCTCAGCTTGCACTTAGCGGCGTTGTCGAGGAACGCAATGTCGGCCAGCGCACGACGCTCGACGTGCTGAATGCCCAGCAGGACGTTATCGACGCCCAGATTAACCTGGCGACCGCCGAGCGCGATGTCGTGGTTGCGAGCTATGCCATCCTGTCTGCTGCCGGCAATCTGTCGGTCGAACGGCTTGGGCTGAACGTCACGAAGTACCGGCCGGAAGAACACTTCAATGCCGTCAAGGACAAGTGGATCGGGCTGCGGACGCCGGACGGTCGCTGACCTTCCGCACCCCGCGTGCGGGATTTGAGGCGGGCGCCTGCTCTTTTGGAGCGGGCGCCCGTTGTCGTTTGCGAACCCCCTTGTGAGGTAATCTGTTGAAATCGCCGGGGCTGTCCGATTGGGGATTCTCGAAGGGGAATCAGTCGGCTACGCTAAAGCACTGATTCGAAGCTCGTTTCGACGGGCGGGTTTTGTAACCTGTCACAAAGGCGGCGGATGTGACGATGGCCCAGGCTAGCAGCGCTCAGCGCGAACCCTCGATGGAAGAGATACTCGCTTCCATTCGCAGGATCATCGAGGACAACGACACCGGACGACGCCCGGCAGTCGACTTCGAGCAGATGCGCCCGGAGCCGGAAGACGATCGCGGTGACCGCAATATCATCGAGGTCGAGGCATTCAGGGCGGAACTCCAGGCTGCCAAGCCGGCGCCGGTCGAGGTCAAGCCCGTTGAAGCCGTGCAGGTTCCGACTGCACCCGAAGGCAAGGCAGCCGAGCCCCGCGCCGTGACGTGGCCGCCGGCAGATCCGAAGACGGCTGAAGCAGTCGTGGCAGAGGCCGCTGCATTGCCGCGCACGCCGACGGCGAGCTGGGCGCCAAAGTCCACCCTGGCGGTAGAGCAGATGGAGCGGCTGGCCGGCCCCGCGCGCGAACCCGAAGTCGAAGCTCCTGTCTCAGCAGCGAGGGGCGAAGCTGCTGCGTCCCCGATCGAACCTGCAGCTTCCCCGATCGAGCCGGCAACTGCCGAAGAGCCCTTCGCTGTGAAGCCCGCGATTATCTCCGAGCAGGCTGGCCGCCAGGTTTCGGCCGCCTTCGGCGAGCTCAACGACGCCTATGCGGCGCGCAGCCGCAAGTCGTTCGACGACATTGCCGCCGACATGATGCGGCCGATGCTGCAGGATTGGCTCGACAACAACCTGCCGACGCTGGTCGAACGGCTGGTACGCGAAGAGATCGAGCGCGTGGCCCGCGGCGTGTAGTGATTTCGGCCTTGCCGACATGAAAGCGCCGCCTTCGGGCGGCGTTTTCGTTTCTGGTTGCGGCAGGCCATGCTGTTGACTTGCCCCCACCCATCCGATTTACACCGGACCAGCAAAATCCGGACCAAACGGAACCAATTCCGATGCTTGAGAAGACCTACGACGCCAAATCAGTCGAACCCAAGATTGCCAAGGCCTGGGAAGACGCCGATGCCTTCAAGGCCGGCGCGGGTGCTGCCGAGGGCGCGGAGCCGTTCACCATCGTCATCCCGCCGCCCAACGTCACCGGCTCGCTGCACATGGGCCACGCGCTCAACAATACCCTGCAGGACATCCTCGTGCGCTTCGAGCGCATGCGCGGCAAGAACGTGCTGTGGCAGCCGGGCATGGACCATGCCGGCATCGCCACCCAGATGGTGGTCGAGCGCAAGCTGATGGAAAAGCAGATCCATCGCCGCGACCTGACGCGCGAGCAGTTCGTCGAGAAGGTCTGGGAGTGGAAGGACGAATCCGGCGGCATGATCTTCAACCAGCTGAAGCGGCTGGGTGCCTCCTGCGATTGGTCGCGCGAGCGCTTCACCATGGACGAGGGCCTGTCCAAGGCCGTCATCGAGGTGTTCGTCACGCTGCACAAGCAGGGCCTGATCTACAAGGACAAGCGCCTTGTGAACTGGGACCCCAAGCTGCTGACGGCGATCTCCGACCTCGAGGTCGAGCAGCATGAGGTCAACGGCAACCTCTGGCACTTCCGCTATCCGGTCGAGGGCGAGGTCTACGATCCGGAGAACCCGAGCACCTACATCACGGTTGCGACCACAAGGCCCGAGACGATGCTGGGCGATACGGCTGTCGCCGTTCATCCCGACGACAAGCGTTATGCGCATCTCGTCGGCAGGAACGTCGTGTTGCCGATCGTCGGCCGCAAGATTCCCGTTGTCGCCGACGAATACTCCGATCCGGAAAAGGGTTCGGGCGCGGTCAAGATCACGCCGGCGCACGACTTCAACGACTTCGAGGTCGGCAAGCGGAACAATCTGCCGGCGATCAACATCCTGACCGTCGAGGCCAGCATTAACATCGTCGACAATGACGAGTTCCTCGAAGGCCTCGAGCGTAGCGACATGCGCGACGGCGTCTGGACTCAGCTTCACGGCCTCGACCGCTTCGCGGCGCGCAAGCTGGTGGTCCAGATCATGGAAGAGGGCGGTTTCCTCGACAAGATCGAGCCGCACAAGCACATGGTGCCGCATGGCGACCGTGGCGGCGTGCCGATCGAGCCGTATCTGACCGACCAGTGGTGGGTCAACGCTGCCGAGATGGCGAAGCCCGCCATACGCAGCGTGCGCGAGGGGCGCACCAACTTCGTGCCCAAGAACTGGGAAAAGACCTATTTCGACTGGATGGAAAACATCCAGCCCTGGTGCGTTTCGCGCCAGCTGTGGTGGGGACACCAGATCCCGGCCTGGTATGGCCCGGACGGCCACGTCTTCGTCGAGCGCACCGAAGAAGAGGCGCTCGATGCGGCGGTCCAGCACTATCTCGCTCTTGACGGGCCGTGGAAGGCCTGGGTCGAGGAGCAGCTTGAGAATTTCGAGCCCGGCAAGATCCTGACCCGCGACGAAGACGTGCTCGACACATGGTTCTCGTCGGCACTGTGGCCGTTCTCTACGCTCGGCTGGCCGGACAAGACGCCCGAGCTCGATACCTACTACCAGACCGACGTTCTGGTGACCGGCTTCGATATTATCTTCTTCTGGGTCGCCCGGATGATGATGATGGGCCTGCATTTCATGGACGAGGAGCCATTCCACACGGTCTATGTCCATGCGCTGGTTCGCGACAAGAGCGGCCAGAAGATGTCAAAGTCGAAGGGCAACGTCATCGATCCCATCGAACTGGTCGACGAGTACGGCGCCGACGCGCTGCGCTTCACGCTTGCGATCATGGCCGCCCAGGGCCGCGACGTGAAGCTCGACCCGGCGCGCATCGCCGGCTACCGCAACTTCGGCACCAAGCTGTGGAACGCCACGCGTTTTGCCGAGATGAACGGCGTGGCGCGTAACGACGAGTTCTGGCTCAACGATGCCAAGCTTACCGTCAACCGTTGGATCCTGACCGAACTCACCCGCGCCACGCGCGAGGTGACGGCGTCGATCACCACCTACCGCTTCAACGAAGCGGCGGGCGCGGCCTACCGCTTCGTCTGGAACACCTTCTGCGACTGGTATCTGGAGCTGCTGAAGCCGATCTTCATGGGCGAGGACGAGGCGGCCAAGGCCGAAAGTCAGGCAGTCGCGGCGTTCGTGCTGGACGAGATCTATAAGATGCTGCATCCGATGATGCCGTTCATGACCGAGGAGCTGTGGGCGCACACGGCGGGCGAGGGCAAGGAGCGGCCGTCGCTGCTGTGCCATGCTGCCTGGCCCTCGCCCGACTTCGAGGATGCGGCCGCCGCTGCCGAGATCAACTGGCTGGTTGACCTGGTCAGCGGCATCCGCTCGGTGCGCTCGGAGATGAACGTGCCGCCGGCGGCGATCGCGCCGCTGGTCTTTGTCGGTGCCAATGACGAGACGCTTGAGCGCCTCAAGCGCCATCAGTCGGCTATCGCGCGCTTGGCCCGTGTCGGCGAGATCACGCATGAGGCGGCAGCGCCCAAGGGTGCGGCCCAGATCGTCGCCGGCGAAGCGACCGCTTGCCTGCCGCTCGGCAGCCTGATCGACCTCACGGCCGAAGCCGCGCGGCTGCAGAAGGAACTGGCCAAGACGACCGAGGAGATTGCCCGGCTGCACAAGAAGCTGTCGAACGAAAAATTCGTCGCTTCCGCGCCCGAGGAGATTGTCGCAGCCGAGCGCGAAAAGCTCGAGGACTATCGCCAGACGCAGGAAAAGCTCGACACCGCGCTGTCGCGGGTTCGCGACGCCGGCTGACGATTCGAGGCTGAAATCCTGCCGCGGAATGACGCTGCGGCAGGGGCGTCTTTGGCTGCCGGAACGGGCGTGCCGCAGCGTAAATTGTGGTCGATGTAACCGTTTTGCGCCTGATTGTTGCCATAATGTAACAAGGCGCTGATATACCCGCAAAAACGCCGATTTCCGGATAGGGTTCTCCGGATTTTCCTGGAAATCTTTCCGGTGGAAGAGCGAAATCACCAAAATTGACGTTTGCGTAAGCGGAAGGTCAGCGGCGATGGCCGAGCCTGGCCGTAGCGCCGCCGCGTTTGCAAAAAATCAATGTTGCGTGATCAGAATGAAATCGGTCAATTCTCATCGCGAGCATTCGGGAGAGGACACAAATGAACATTTCGCGTCTCACAAAAGCGCTGCTGGGGGCAACGGCGCTGACGATCGTGGCGGCAAGCACGGCTCAGGCAGGCGGGTTTTCGCGCGGTACGGCCGATACGGATATTCTGTACGAAGAGGGCAATTTTAACCTGCGGACTGGTGTCGTGATAGTATCGCCCACCAGGAAGTTCACGGACAATAAGTTCAATCCCGCGCTTGTTGGAGTGGACTACGCTGACACTTACGCGATTCCTTCCGCTGCAGTGAAGTTCAAGATTTTCGAGGACATGAACTGCGCTGGTACATATACCCAGTCTTACGGGGGCAGTGCCACTTGGCCGACCCCCAGTGGACCTGTTCAGAAGCTCAACGAGGACTTCAGCGTCAACGAATTCGGCGCAACCTGTGGTTATAAGGTTGATCTGGGCAAGGGCCGGCTTTGGTTGCTCGGCGGCGTGTTCATGGAGTCGGTGAAATACGACCTTGTTGCCGTCTCTGGCGCCCTTTCGGGTACGCTCCATGACACTGGCATGGGATGGCGTGCAGGTGTCGCCTATGACATTCCCGAGATCGCGCTGCGTGCGCAGTTGATGTATCGTTCTGGGTTCTCTGTCGATGCCGACGGAACTGCTCTCCTTATGCCACCGTTGACGCCGGGCGCGGTCACGCGCCCTGCAACTGGCACGGCGGACTTGCCCCAGAGCGTCGAGATGAAACTGCAGAGTGGCATCGCTCCTGGCTGGCTCGCCTATGGTAGCGTGAAATGGACCGATTGGTCTGTAACCAAGGAGCTTATTCTGAATGTTCCTGCTGCAGGCCTGCAGAGCAAGAACGAATACTTTTGGCGTGACGGTTGGACAGTCACGGGTGGCATTGGACATGCGTTCACGGACCGCATATCGGGTACCGTCTTTGCGTCGTGGGATCGTGGGGTTGGAACTGGCTGGGATTTGACGGCCGAAACTTATACGTTAGGCGTCGGGACGTCGATGAAAGACGCGCTTGGTGGGGAACTCCGGCTTGGAGCCGCCGCCATCCACATGGGTGAGGTGTCTGAAACTAAGTACGTCCCAGTATTGAACCGCACTGTTGGGGCTGCCTGGGGCTTTGCCGTTTCCGCGGGCTACTCGGTCAAGTGGTAGCGACCACCTCCTAATCCTCCAAAAGCCGGGCCTTGTGCCCGGCTTTTTTGTTGCCCCCGGCGCGTTTGCCATTCGGAAACCATGGCGCGGCAAGTCGGCAACAGTTGTGACGATTCGGCAACACTTTTGCATCAAGCTTTCGGCTAAGAAACCAAGCGGGGCAATTGCCCATTTCCCGCCATAAACCCGGCGCACCCCGGATAGGTCTTCGGACCAGAACCCGGGATGCCCGTGACGGGACATCGGACGACATGTGCAAGGGGCCGCAATTCTGCGGCAGGAACAGGAATGAACGCCAAGGCGATCTTCAAGGCCAAGCTGCCCAGCCGTCAGACGACGGCAGCGTCGGCGCATGCGCCTGCCTGTTCTTTGCCCGCGAGATTTCGCGCCGTGCGTGGAAGTAGTCTTGATGTCGTCGGCGCCCGGACCAAGCCTGCACAGCATGTGCGCGATCGCGGTTGCTTGCAGGAATTTGGCCGTACTTTAGTCGAAAACAGCGCGCATCTTGACGTTATCGATGTTCAGGACATGGCGCGTCCGGCCGAGCGGATCGGCATGACGCAGTCCGGTGTCGAACTCGCGGAGAGGGCGAAAGAATGGAAGCCGTGCCCGACTGCCCAGCGGTCGGGAACGATCTCGAATTGTGCCGAAACCGTCCCGTCGGACAGCAATGGCACGGTCACCCACCCAGGTGGGCGGAAGAAACGCACTGCTATGCGCATATCTGAGTTGGTAAGAGCATCAGCCTATTCTGCGCTTGTCGCGGCTTCCCTGTTGGGCGCCGCCGGCGAGGCGCAGGCGTTCGACGACAAGGTCTTCGACGACAAGACCGGCGTGAAGCCGGAGTCGAGCCCGTGGGCGGTGTTCCAGTTCGGTTTCTCCGCCTACAAGAGCGGCCACAAGGACCAGGCTGTCGAAGCCTATCGCTACGCTGCCGAAAACGGCCAGATCGGCGCCACCTGGAAGCTCGCCCGCATGTATGCCGAAGGCGATGGCGTTGCCCAGAACGACTACGAAGCCTTTAAGTTCTTCTCTGAGATCGCCGAGCAGGACGTCGAGCCCGGCTCGCCCGAGGAGAGCTATGTCTCCGACGCGCTGGTGGCGCTCGGCGGCTACATGAAACATGGCATTCCCGGCAGCCCGGTGTCGGCCAATCCGGTCGCAGCGCAGGAATACTACATGCGCGCCGCCGCCAACTACCGCAATCCCAATGCCCAGTTTGAAATGGGCAAGATGTTCCTCAAGGGCGATGGCGGCGTGAAGGCCAGCGTCAGGCAGGCCGGCCGCTGGCTGCAGCTTGCCGCTGAAAAAGGCCATGCGGGTGCCCAGGCGACGCTCGGCAATCTGCTCTTCGAGAGTGGCAAGGTGGTCCGCGGTCTCGCCATGATGACCGCAGCCCTTGAGCGCGCCCAGCCGGCCGACCAGCCCTGGATCAGGGGCATGCAGGAAGAGGCCTTCGCGCTCGCCGACGAATCCGACCGCCGCACCGCGATCTCGCTGGCCGAAGACATCCTGACCAAGGGCCAGTAGGCCCTAGCTGCCAGTTGCGGGCGTTTGCTGCCGAGCACGTGGAAAGCCAGGCCTCCCACGTTTCGTCTCCCAGCATTGAACTGACTGCTCCTGCCGCCCTGCCGGCTCTGGCGGGCTTGCCTCAGGCGGCCACGAGATTGAGGTCGATCGCCACCGGCACGTGGTCCGACGGCTTTTCCCACGCACGCACATGCTTTTCGATCGACGCGGAAGTGAAGCGGTTGGCTGCCTCCGGCGACAACAGCAGGTGGTCGATGCGGATGCCGTTGTTCTTCTGCCAGGCGCCGGCCTGGTAATCCCAGAAGGTATAGACGTCGGGCTGGTCGGTGACCGAGCGCACCGCCTCGGTGAAGCCGAGGTTTTCGAGCCGCCGGAAGGCCTGCCGCGTCTCGGGCTGATACAGCGCGTCGCCCAGCCACAGCTCGATGTTGCGGGCGTCGATCGCCTCGGGAATGACGTTGTAGTCGCCGGCAAGTACCAGCGCCTCTTCGAGCGCCAGCCGCTCGGCCGCCCAGCGTTCCAGCCTTGCCATCCATGAGAGCTTGTAGGGGAATTTTTCGGTGCCGACGGGATTGCCGTTGGGCAGATAGAGCGAAACCACGCGCAAGGCGCCCTTGTCGGTCGAGAACACACCTTCGATGAAGCGCGCCTGCTCGTCGGAATCATCTCCCGGCAGGCCGCGATTGACTTCGTCGAACGGCAGCTTCGAAAGTATAGCGACGCCGTTGAAGCCCTTCTGGCCATGTGTTTCGACGTTATAGCCGAGTGCCTCGATCTCGAAGCGGGGAAATCCTTCGTCGACAGTCTTTATTTCCTGGAGGCATACGATGTCGGGCGCGCTTTCCTTGAGCCAATGCAACAGGTTGTCGATGCGGGCTCTGACGCCGTTGATGTTCCAGGTCACGATCTTCATGAATTTCACGCGATTATTTCAAATAAATCTTGATAGCCGAATGGCTCGATACAGACGATCCTGCACCATCCCTCGGGAGAAGGGAACCGGTCCTCTTCGGCATTCTTCGGACCGGCTGGCAAAAGGGGAACAAATGCCATGTCCAACAGTCCGCATCCTGTGGACGAGGTGCTACCGGCGCCTCGTCTAACCGCGCTTGGCATCCAGCATGTGCTGGTCATGTATGCCGGTGCAATCGCAGTGCCGCTCATCATCGGGCGTGCGCTCAAGCTCGACCCGGAGCAGGTCGCCTTCCTGATCTCGGCCGATCTGTTCGTCTGCGGCGTCGTCACGATTATCCAGTCCTTCGGCGCGACCCAGTGGTTCGGTATCAAGCTGCCGGTCATGATGGGCGTCACCTTCGCCGCCGTCGGCCCGATGGTTGCCATGGCCAACGCCAACCAGGGGCCCGATGGTGCCCGCATGATCTTCGGCGCGATCATTGGCGCCGGTATTGTTGCACTTCTCATTGCGCCGCTTGTCAGCCGCATGCTGCGCTTCTTTCCGCCTGTCGTGACCGGCACGATCATCGTGGTGATCGGCGCATCGCTGATGCGCATCGGCATCAACTGGATCTTCGGCAATCCGTTCGGCCCGACCGCACCAAAGCTGGTGTCGCCCGAACATGCCGAATGGCTGAAGACGGTGACCGAGATGGCCGCCGCCGCCGGCTCGACCATTCCGCCGCTGCCCGAAAAGCTCGGGCTTGCAGCGTCGGTGTCTAACCCGGCCTATGCGCCGCTGACCAATGTCGGCATCTCGGCAGTTGTCCTTTTGTCGATCCTGGCGATCGCCAGGTTCGGCAAGGGCTTCATGGCCAACATCGCCGTGCTGCTCGGCATCGTCATCGGCGGCGTCATCACGGCGGCGCTCGGCATGATGAGTTTCGACAAGGTGGCGTCCGCCGGCTGGTTCGAACTGGTCACGCCGCTGCGCTTTGGCATGCCGATCTTCGAGCCGATCCTGATCATCACCATGGTGCTGGTGATGATCGTGGTGATGATCGAATCGACCGGCATGTTCCTCGCGCTTGGCGACATGACCGGCAAGAAGGTGACCCAGCCGATGCTCTCGGCCGGCCTGCGTACCGACGGTCTCGGCACCATCATCGGCGGCCTGTTCAACACCTTCCCGTATACGAGCTTCTCGCAGAATGTCGGTCTGGTCGGCGTTACCGGCGTCAAGAGCCGCTTCGTCTGCGTGGCTGGCGGCGTGATCCTAATCATCCTCGGCCTGGTGCCGAAGATGGGCGCCCTGGTCGAGGCGCTGCCGACCTTTGTGCTCGGCGGGGCAGGGCTGGTGATGTTCGGCATGGTGGCGGCGACGGGTATCCGCATCCTTGCCAATGTCGACTTCAAGACCAACCGCAACAACCTGTTCGTGGTCGCCGTCTCTGTCGGCTTCGGCATGATCCCGCTGGTGGCGCCCGATTTCAAGATGTGGATGCCGCATGGCATCCACCCGCTGATCGAGTCGGGCATCCTGCTCGCCTCGGTTTCGGCGGTGGTGCTCAACGCCTTCTTCAACGGCACCAAGGAAAATGAAGCCGAAATCCGCGAAGCGGCGATGGCTTCGGAGGCGTAACACAAGTGCAATCTCGGCGGGTCTGATCCTGCAAGGTCAGACCCGCCGACATTTCCGTCTTTCCGCGGGCCGCGGCAAACGGGTCAGCGCTCCTGCAACGCCTCGGCATGGCTTGTGGCTTCACGCAGCGACAGCGGGCCGTACCTTTCGCCACTGGCGCTGCCGGCAAGGACGATCCCCGCGGCGACTCGACGAGAGCAAAACTCTCCTCGGCGATGACGATCCAGAAGACCGGATTTGGAATGTCGGCTGTCGCGCCCTGCGCCGACATGACCGCATCGTCGACAAGAGGCCGGGCACGCCGCAGCAGAAGGTCACCCGCGGCGGCTACCGGCATCCTCGTCGCATATCGGATCAGTGCCTCGACAGCAGGGCCTTGCACGGTTCCCAGCAACGCGCCGGCAGCGGGCGGCCGATAGTTTCCGAGCGGGTCGCCATGGCCCTCGATATATTCGTAGAGCCGCGCCCCGGCGTCGTCCACCACGGCAAAGCGCATGCCGCCATCGGTGTCCACGACCCAGGCTTTCTCTTGTCTGCCATGGATATCTGTTAGGTAGCCGCCACGAATCCCGGTCAGCGCCTCCGGCGTCCCGACGGCTGCCGCAGCAAGCGCCACGGCCGCGTGCAGCGGATCTGTCACCGAGTGGTGGAAGCGCGCGATACGGGCGGCAGAAAGGCGTTTGCCTCGCCTTGGATTGGCAAGGATGAGAGCTTGCATCTCGGCTTCATAGAATCCGTCTTCGACCTTTCGCAATTCGGGCCATCGCGAAACCCACTCGGCAGCACGCCGGGAGATCGGGTCTGCTTTCTCGGCGGCGTAAAGCCGGTCGTCGAGCTTGTCCAAGGCGGGTGCGCGGCCGCCGGAAAATCCGGTCTGCGCGCTAGCAGCAGCCGGGTTGGCCTCGAACCAGTCAATCATCTCCTGCAGCAGCGCTGCCTGTATGGTCGCGCCCATCGCAAGCAGCCCCGAAAGCGCGTCGGCGAAGATGTGCGGTGCTTTCCGGCCGCTGTTGTGAATGAACTGGCTGTGCCCGCCATTGTTGACCTGGGCCAGATAGAAATCTGCGTGGTAGGCCTGCAAAGCGACGCTGGGCAGTTCGTGGCGATGGTACAGGCCGTGGTCGAAAAGGCTGTTGACGTAGTTGACGACCGCCTGAACGATGTCGTCGTCGCGATATTTGGACTGTTCAAAAGCAGAGGCCGGCAAGATGACTGGCATCGGCGGATCGCCCGAAGGCGGTTGCTTGCGTTTGCCAAAAGTGAACAAGGCCATCTACCAAGTCTCCGATCAATGCTTCCGCGATGCTCGAAGATGCTGGCAAAGAACAGTCAATTTTTGGTTGTTTAAACCCGCCTTTCCACCAGTCCTATCGTATTGCCGGCTGGGTCCTTCAGGAAAGCCATCCATTCGCACTCGCCGGCCGGGCCGAATTCGCCCGCGGCATCGCGATGGACCAGCGTCGGCGCCGTGGTGAAGGCGACGCCGTTGTCGGATGCGGTTTCGTAGAAGGAGTCGAGATCGGAGATGTCGAGGTAGACGGTCGCCTGCGGCACGCCACCGGTGAAGAACAGCCTGACATTGCCGGCGATGATGAAGGCGATGCCGGGCGGGTCGTAGCGGGCGTGCACGGGCAGGCCGAAAACGTCGAGCCAGAAGCCGAGCGTGTCGTCGATGTCGCGGCCGGCGGAGAGCGCAACCTGGCGGAGCGCTCCGACCCGGCGCATGGCTAGATGGAGAAGCTGGTGCCGCAGCCGCAGCCGGCGACCGCGTTGGGATTCTTGATCTGGAACGACTGGCCCATCAGGTCGTCGACAAAGTCGACCACCGAGCCGCCCATATAGACCAGCGACAGGTCGTCGACGAGCAGCGTCGCGCCATCGCGTTCGATGGCGACGTCGTCGTCGTTGCGGCCGTCGACGAGATCGAACTTGTAGGAAAAGCCGGAGCAGCCGCCACCTTCGACCGAGATGCGCAGCGCGATCTTGCCTGGATCGCTGGCGACGATCTTGGCAATCCGCTTCGCAGCGGCTTCGGTCATGTCGACCTTCATGGCAGTCTTGGCATCAGCGCCCATCGGCGTCACCTTGCTTTCGGTTTCTTATGATAGGTATGAAGCCACCTGGGGCAAGTCAACAGGTGGGGAGCATGGCAGGCGAGCGGCAACTTGGCGATATCGGCTTCGGCTACCGGCCGCGCGCGGCCTATGCCTGCGATCCCGCGCGTTCGCGCGGACGCCTGTTCGACGAGGTCGAGAGCCCGACGCGGACGCCGTTCCAGCGTGACCGCGACCGCATCATCCACTCGACCGCCTTCCGCCGCCTCAAGCACAAGACCCAGGTGTTCGTCGCCCATGAAGGCGATCATTACCGCACCCGGCTGACCCACACGATCGAGGTGGCGCAGATCGCCCGCGCTTTGGCCCGTGCCCTGCGCTGCGACGAGGATCTCGCCGAGGCCATCGCCCTGGTCCATGATTTCGGCCATACGCCCTTCGGCCACACCGGCGAGGACGCGCTGAACGAGAAGATGGCGGCCTGGGGCGGCTTCGACCACAACGCCCAGTCGCTGCGCGTGGTGACGCGGCTCGAGAGCCGTTATGCCGAGTTCGACGGGCTCAACCTGACCTGGGAAACGCTGGAGGGGCTGGTCAAGCACAACGGACCGCTCACCGATGCCGCCGGCAACGGCCTGAAAGGGCCGGTGCCACAGGCGATCCGCGACTATTCCGAGTTGCACGACCTCGAACTCGACCGCTTCGCCAGCCTCGAAGCGCAATGCGCGGCGATCGCCGACGACATCGCCTACAACACCCATGACATCGACGATGGCCTGCGTGCGGGCTTGTTGACGCTCGACATGCTCGACGAAGTGGGCCTGCCGGCTTCGATCCTGCGCGGTGTGCGCGAGCGCTATCCTGCACTCGATGCGGTGCGCACCGGCCACGAACTGATGCGCCGCCAGATCACCATGTTTGTCGAGGACGTCATTTCTACAGCTTCCGCAAAGATCACGCTTGTGGCACCGCAAAGCGCCGACGAGGTCAGGTCAGCCAGCGCGGCGATGGTGACCTTTTCCGGCGAGATGGCGGCGTCCGAGAAGGAGCTCAAGGCCTTTCTCTACCGCTACATGTACCGGCATTCGGAGGTGATGCGGGTGCGGGCCAATGCCGACCGGATCGTCAAGGAGCTGTTTGACGCCTACTACGCCGATCCGCGCGCCATGCCGGAGGGCTGGCGTGAGGGGCTCGATCGGGCTGAGGACCGCATCAAGGCCCGCGCTGTCGCCGATTTCCTGGCCGGCATGACCGACACCTACGCGGTCAAGGAACACCGGCGCTTGTTTGACCATACGCCCGATTTGGTTTAGGCCGGGCGCAATTTCCGGCTATTTTGCCGGTTGCCACGCAATGCCACCCAGAGCCGAGCACATGAATATTTTCGCCGATTTCAGCGAGCGGATCACCAAAGCCGTCGAAGCGCTTGAATTGACTCCCAAAGATGGCGGCGCGCTCGACCTGACGCGCATTGCCGTTGAGCCGCCACGCGACGCCACCCATGGCGATCTGGCGACCAATGCGGCGATGGTGCTGGCCAAGCCGACGGGGCAAAACCCGCGCGCGCTGGCCGAACGGCTGGTCGCCGAACTCGCCAAGGACGCCGACGTGGTCAAGGCCGAGGTTGCCGGCCCGGGTTTCGTCAACCTCAAGCTCAAGGACGCGTTCTGGCACAAGCATCTTGCCGATCTTCTGTCGCGCGGCGCCGAATACGGCCGCTCGGGCTTCGGCAACAACAAGCGGGTCAACGTCGAATACGTTTCGGCCAATCCGACCGGGCCGATGCATGTCGGCCACTGCCGCGGCGCGGTGGTCGGCGATGCGCTTGCCAACATCCTCGGCTTTGCCGGCTATGACGTGACCAAGGAATACTACATCAACGACGCCGGCGTGCAGATCGACGTGCTCGGTCGCTCGGTGATGCTGCGTTATCGCGAGGCATTGGGCGACGAGATCGGCGAGATTCCGGCCGGGCTTTACCCGGGCGACTATCTCGTGCCGGTCGGCCAGGACCTCGCCAAGGAGTTTGGCCGCGACCTCCTGCAGAAGCCCGAGGACGAGGCGCTTGCCATCATCAAGGACCGGACCATCGACGCCATGATGGTGATGATCCGCGAAGACCTGGCGCTGCTCAACGTCCGCCACGAGGTGTTCTTCTCCGAGCGCACGCTGCACGCCGACAACGCCAAGGCGATCCGCTCGGCGATCAGCGACCTGACGCTGAAGGGCCACATCTACAAGGGCAAGCTGCCGCCGCCCAAGGGCGAGAAGCCGGATGACTGGGAAGACCGCGAGCAGACCTTGTTCCGCTCGACCGAGGTTGGCGACGACATGGACCGGCCGCTGGTCAAGTCGGACGGTGCATTCACCTATTTCGCCGCCGACGTCGCCTATCTCAAGGACAAGGTCGATCGCGGTTTCGAGGAACTGGTGTTCGTGCTCGGCGCCGATCATGGCGGTTACGTCAAGCGCATGGAAGCGCTGGCGCGCGCGGTTACCGACGGTGCCGTGAAGCTCGACGTGCTGCTCTGCCAGTTGGTCAAGCTGTTCCGCGACGGCGAGCCGGTGCGCATGTCCAAGCGGGCAGGGGAGTTCATCACCTTGCGCGAAGTGGTCGAGGAAGTCGGCCGCGACGCAATCCGCTTCATGATGCTCTACCGCAAGAGCGATGCGCCGCTCGATTTCGATTTCGCCAAGGTCACCGAGCAGTCGAAAGACAACCCGGTTTTCTACGTGCAGTATGCTTCGGCGCGCTGCCACTCGGTGTTCCGGCAGGCGAAGGAACAGCTCAGCGTAGCAGAGTTCGCACGTGCAGGCCTGATCGGGCGAGTCGAACGGCTTGCCGACGAAGGCGAGATCGCGCTCGTCAAGAAGCTTGCCGAGTATCCGCGCCTGATCGAATCCGCTGCCCAGTCGATGGAGCCGCACAGGCTGGCATTCTACCTCTACGATCTCGCCAGCACCTTCCACGGACACTGGAATCGCGGCACGGACAACCCCGACTTACGGTTTGTTAAGGTTAACGATCCAGAATTGACCCATGCCAGACTCGGGCTGGTGCAGGCTGTTTCGGACGTCTTGACGTCGGGCCTGGCGTTGATCGGGGCGGATGCGCCGACCGAAATGCGCTAGGTTAACAGAGGCTTTCTGTCACCTTTTGCCCACATTGCGCTGGTAAGGGCCAACCTTACGCGACGTTCATGGCGTCCGAAAAAAGTGCGAGAGTTCGGGAAAAAGAATGGCAGACAGACCCCAGCTGAAGATCGCCGATAAGAACGATTTCGCCGATGAAGATCCGTTCGCCGAGCTGACGAGGATCATGGGCTTCGATCCGCGCCAGCCTGTGGTGCGCCAGGATGTTGGTGCGCCCGCTGCTCGTGTCGAGCCGGCGATGGACGACGATTTCGGCATCGACCTGGAAAAGGAATTGCTTGGCGAACTGGCCGGCGACGATCTGGTGGCAGCACCGGAGCGTGACGCGCCCGCGGCCTATGTTCAGGCTGACGCGCCGTCCGCCTACGCGCCCGTCGAGGCTGGTTTCGAACAGTCTGGCTATGGCCGCGCGCAGGAACCGGAATTCGTCTCCGACGCCTCGTTCGACGATGCGGTTGCCGCATCCTTTGAGCAGGAGTTTTCGCTCGAGGACGAGTTGCTGCGCCCTGAAGACCAGGCGTATGCGGTCGAGCCGGCCTATGCCGTTGAGCCCGCTTTCGCCGCCGAGCCCGCTTTCGCCGCCGAGCCCGCTTTCGCCGCCGAGCCGGCTTATGCAGTGGAGCCGACTTTCGCGGTTGAACCAGCCTATGCGCCCGTGGCCGATGTCGCGGCCGAAGCGGCGTTCGACGATGCCGTCGCCGCCTCCCTCGACGAACATTTCACGCTCGAAGAGCTGCCGATCGAGGAGACTGCCGCCCAGGTCGAGGCGCCGATTGCCTACCAGGCTCCCCTCGAAACCGATCTCGATGCTGAATTCGATGTCGCCCTTGCCGATGTCGACATGGATTTTGCTCCCCATGATGGTGCGGACTATGTTGCTGATGGTGCGGACTATGCTGCCGGGAGCGAGGCCGACGATCAGCTGACGCTTGGCGAATATCAGCCGGCCGAGGCTGAAATTGCTTTCTCCCACGAGGACCTGGTCGAAGAACAGCAAGCAGTGGCGGCCCCCGTCGCCCAGGCCCAGGACTACGACGAGTTCGAGCGTCGCTTGCAGGACGCCCTGCGCGACGAAGAGCCTGCCTACGAGGCTGCTGTCGCTCAGGAGCCGGCCTATGAGCCCGAGATTGCACCGGCAGCTGCCGTCGCAGAAGACACCAGCCTCGAGGACGAGCTGAACGCGCTGCTCGGAACCATGAGCAGCCAGGCCAAGGCCCTTTCCGAGCCTGCACCGCTTCGCGTCGAAGAGCCTGCTGCCGTCGAACCGGAGCCGGCGTTCACCAGCTCATTCTGGGCGCCCGAGCAGCCCGCTGAAATCGAGCCGCAGTCGGTTGAAGACGCCGACTATGCGACGTCCTACGCCGATGACGCTCAGCAGATCGAGGATTTCGCAGCCACGGATGATGCGGCTGCTGTCGCATCCGATGCCGGCTACACCGAGCCCAGCTATGACCAGCAGGCCGACGTCGATGTCAATTTCGACGACGATGCTTTCGACATGGCTTTCGAACGCAGCGTGGCAACGGCTGCGACCGAAGCCGTCGCGCCTGCCGTAATCGCGCCTGCAGCTATCGCTGCGGCAGCAGATCGGCCGCTTGCTGCTTCGCGCTACGAGCAGGCCCGCAGTTGGGGTCTGGGCACACCAGTGGCTCCGCGTGCATCGACGCCTGTCGCCGAGACGCAGCCGAGCTATCAGCCCGAGACCTATGCTGCGCCCGCGGAAGCCTATGCTCCTGCGGAAGCCTTTGCGCCGACGGCCGAGCCCGAGCCCTACGTGCAGCAGGCCGAGCCGGCCGCCGACGTTGCCGACGATCTCGAAGCCGAATTGTTCGCCGCCGTTTCGTCCTTCGACGATGCGCCAGACGTGGAGACAGTGGACGTGCCGGAGAAGGCCGTCGCGCTTGCCGACGATCTCGACATTCCCGAACTGTCCTTCGAAGACGATGCGCCGCCGGCGCCGGCCTACGATGATCTCGACAGCGAATTCTCGAATCTCATGAACGAGATGAACGCTCCCGAGGCAAGCAAGCCGTCGGCTTCGTCGAGCTACGAGCCCAATCCTTATGCCAGCGGGTTCGATCGCAAGACGCTGCGCGATGGCGATGCGTCGCAGCCGATTGAATTTCCCTCGGAGGCAATTGCAGCCGCTGCTACCGCTGGCGCGGCCGCCATGTATGCCGGGCGCCAGTCCCAGGCGCAGCAGGGCGACGATCGACTGACCGGATTTGACCTTGGTGGCATGCACCAGGGACGCGGTTCCGCGCCGCGCGAGCAGGCACCGGTTGACGACTTCGACTACGACCCGGATTTTGACGAAGCCATGGAAGCGCTGCCCGGCTCGCCGGCCGCAGCCCGTCCGGCCCGTCGCGGCCTGATGATCGCCGCCATCGTCGGTGCGGTCGCCGTTGTCGGCGGCATCGGCGCCTGGGGACTGTCCTTCGGCGGCAGCGAAGACGCTGGGGCGCCTGTCATCGTCAAGGCTGACGGGACGCCAATCAAGGTCAAGCCGGAAAATCCGGGCGGCATGACCGTGCCGAACCAGGACAACAAGGTCTACGACCGCGTTGCAGGCGGCGCCGCCAACGGTGCGCCGGCGCAGGAAAAGCTGGTCACCAACACGGAAGAGCCGATCGACGTGGTGGCGCAGGACGCCGAGGCACGCGCCAACGACACGCTGCCGCTGGATGCGGACGAGACTGCCGATGCGCCGCTGCCGAAGGCAGAGGATCGGGTCGCGCAGGCGGCTCAGGCCGACCAGCCCGACGCCAGCACCGAGACTGCCGCTGTTGCACCGCGCAAGGTCCGTACCATGGTGGTGAGGCCCGACGGCACCCTCGTGCCGCGCGAAGATCCGGCACCTGCTGCCGTGGCCGCAGCCGAGCCCAACGATCCGGCGCCGCAGCGCGTTGCCGAGCCTGCCAGCGAGGCCACCGGCACGGTGCCTTCGCAGCCCGCGCTTGCGCCGGTTGCCAACACCCAGGCGGCTGCCCAGTCGGCAAATACGCCTGCTTCGGCTCCGATCGCGCCGCAGCGTCCTTCTGAACAGCCCGTCAACGTCGTCGGCGAGGTCAAGCCGGACCAGGTCGCAGCCCTTGCACCGTCGGCCCCGACCGCAGCAGCCTCGGGCGCATGGGCGATGCAGATCGCCTCGCAGCCGAGCGAAGCCGCGGCCAAGTCGACTTACGCCGATCTGGCGCGCCGCTACGGTAGCGTGCTCAACGGCCGCGAGGTCAGCATCGTCAAGGCCGAGATCGCCGGCAAGGGCACCTTCTGGCGCGTCCGCGTGCCGGCCGGCACCCGCAACGACGCGGTTAGCCTGTGCGAGAGCTACAAGGCTGCAGGCGGCAACTGCTTCGTCTCGAAGTAGGCTTGCGACTTTCCAACCGGCAAACGGCGCGGCATCTGCTGCGCCGTTTTTCGTTTCCGGCTCGCCGGCCGCAAATGGCAGCCGATTCTATCTCATCCAAAAAGGCGCTAAGCTCCTGACATGACCGAATCAAAGTCCATCATCCTTGGCTGTGCAGGCCTGTCGCTCACCGCTGAAGAGATTGCCTTCTATCGCCGGGAGCGGCCGTGGGGCTTCATCCTCTTTGCCCGCAACGTCAAGGAGCCGGAGCAGATTCGCGATCTCGTCGCCGCCATGCGTGACAGCGTCGGTCGTCCGGACGCCCCTGTCTTCATCGACCAGGAGGGTGGGCGCGTGCAGCGCCTGCGCCCGCCACTGGCGCCGAACTATCCCGCAGGCGGCGCGCTTGGCGCGCTCTATCGCAGCGACCGCGAGGCGGGCCTGAGGGCAACGTGGCTGCTCGCGCGCCTGCATGCCTTCGATCTCGCCCGCTACGGCATCACTGCCGACTGCCTCCCGGTGCTGGATGTTCCGGTCGAGGGCGCCAGCGACGTCATCGGCGCGCGTGCCTACGGCAAGGACCCCGAGAGCGTTACGGCACTCGGCCGCGCCGCTGCCGAGGGGCTGCTTTCAGGCGGCATCCTGCCGGTCATGAAGCACATTCCAGGCCATGGCCGCGCCTTTGCCGATACCCATTTCGAATTGCCGACGGTGGACACGCCGCTCGACCAGCTGCGCGCGCACGATTTCGCGCCGTTCAAGGCGCTGAACCATTTGCCAATCGCCATGACCGCGCATGTCATCTTCAGCGCCGTCGATCCGTCAGCACCTGCGACCACGTCGCGCAAGGTCATCGAGGCGATCGTGCGCGGTGAGATCGGCTTCGACGGCCTCCTGGTCAGCGACGACACTTCGATGAAGGCACTTTCTGGGGATTTCCCGTCAAAGTCGGCGGCGATCCTTGCGGCGGGCGTCGATCTTGTCCTTCATTGCAACGGGGTGATGGAGGAGATGGAGGGCATCGCCTCGCGGGCGACGGCACTTTCCGGGAAGTCGCTTGAGCGCGCTGAAAAGGCCCTTGCCGCGGTCAAGGCGGGCGACGGCCACGATGAAGCGTCGCTTCGGGCGGAATTCGGACAATATTTCGAGGCAGTTGCATAGCCTCTCAAGGAGAAGGCACGGATTTGGCGGACGCATTGGAAAGCAAGGCCCAAAAGCCAGCACCGATGGACCGCCTGTGGGCGGAGAACGCCGACGAGCGCATGACGGACGATCCGTCGCTGGTCGTCGACGTCGCCGGCTTCGAAGGCCCGCTCGACCTCCTGCTGCACCTGGCGCGCAGCCAGCGGGTGGACCTGTCGCGCATTTCGATCCTGGCGCTTGTCGAGCAGTACCTCATCTTCGTCTCGCAGGCGCGGGCCTTGCGGCTGGAGCTTGCCGCCGACTATCTGGTCATGGCGGCGTGGCTCGCCTTCCTCAAGTCGAAGCTCTTGATCCCCAAGCTGCCGGGCGATGAAGGCGAAAGCGGCGAGGAACTGGCGGCCGTGCTGCAGTTCAGGCTCAAGCGGCTTGAAGCCATGCGCGATGCCGCCTCGCGGCTGGTCAACCGCAACCGGCTCGGACGCGACGTCTTCCAGCGCGGCGCGCCGGAACTCGTCATCATCGACAAGCGCAACGAATACTCGGCCTCGCTTTACGACCTGTTGAGCGCCTATGCCGGCCAGCGGCAGCGCCAGGCCATCACCAACGTGCAGATCGCCAAGCGCGGCGTCTGGTCGCTCAAGCAGGCGCGCGACATCTTGGCCCGCATGGTCGGTGAATTGAAGGACTGGACCGCGCTCGACCATTTTCTCATCCGCTACATGACCGGCCCGGAGGAGCGCGCAACAGCGCTTGCCAGTTCCTTCGCCGCGAGCCTCGAAATGGTTCGCGACGGCAGCGTCGAAATCCGCCAACACGAGCCATTCGCGCCGATCTATCTGCGCGAACGCCAATCCGCCCCCCGGCAGACCGAAGGTGCTTCATGACCGAAGGATCAAACGTCGTTCCGTTCTCCCTCGACGACGAGGATGGCGATGCCGTCGAACGCAACCCCGCGGTACGGCTGCATCTCGCCGAGGCCGTACGCATGGCCGAGGCGATCGTCTTCGCCAGCGCCGAGCCGGTGAGCGAGCGGCAGCTTGTTTCGCGACTGCCCGAAGGCATCGACGTGCCTGCGGCGATGGCCGAACTGCAGCGCATCTACGAGCGCCGCGGCGTCAATCTGGTCAAGGTCGCGGATTCATGGGCCTTCCGCACCGCCGGCGACCTGGCATTCCTGATGAGCCGGGACACCGTCCAGCAGAAGAAGCTGTCGCGCGCGGCACTCGAAGTGCTTTCGGTGATTGCCTACCACCAGCCGGTGACACGCGCCGAGATCGAAGACATCAGGGGCGTCGAAACTTCCAAGGGTACGCTCGACACGCTGATGGAAACCGAGTGGGTGCGCATGCGCGGCCGCCGCAAGACACCGGGCCGACCGGTCACCTATGGCACCACCGACAAGTTCCTCGATCATTTCGGCCTCGAGGAAATACGCGATCTGCCCGGCATGGAAGAGCTGAAGGGAGCAGGGCTGCTCTCCACGCGCATGCCGCCCGGCTTCTCGGTGCCGTTGCCGCCGTCCGACCCTGACCTGCTCACCGAAGATGAGGATCCGCTGACGGACATCGATCTTGAGGAGCTTGGCCTGTTGACACCCCGCGTCACAGATGATTGACCGGCGCCGGTGTGGAACCGGCCCTGCGAGGTCCATTCTGTGACGACCAATCAAGCCCAGACGGTTTCCCGCGTCACCGCGGGCGTGACTTTTGCCGCACGCCTGGCTTTCGAAAATATCCGACATTCTTTCGCCAATGGCGCCGAGACGCTGCGCGGCGTCAGCCTTGCCGCTGAACCGGGTGAGGTTCTGTGTCTGCTTGGCCCCTCCGGTTCGGGCAAGACGACGCTGCTGAGGATCGCCGCCGGCATTGAGGCCCAGACATCCGGCCAGGTGATGCTCAACGGCAAGGAAATTGCCGGTCCCTCGGTATTCCTGCCGCCGGAACAGCGCTCGATCGGCCTGGTTTTCCAGGATTTCGCCCTGTTTCCGCATTTGACCATCCTGGACAATGTCCGTTTTGGGCTGACTGCCCTGTCGCGGGACGAGGGCAAGCGCGAGGCCTTGATCGCGCTCAACCGCGTCGGCCTCGAGCACTATGCCGACAACTACCCGCACGCGCTGTCCGGCGGCGAGCAGCAGCGCGTCGCCCTTGCCCGTGCGCTCGCGCCGCGGCCGGCAGTGCTGTTGATGGACGAGCCGTTTTCCGGCCTCGATTCGCGGCTAAAGGATACGGTGCGCGCCGAGACGCTGGCAATTCTGCGCGAAAGCCGGGCAACCGCGATCGTCGTCACCCACGACGCCGAGGAGGCGATGCGCATGGGCGACCGCATCGCCCTGCTGAAGGACGGCCAACTGGTGCAGACGGGCAGGGCGGACGACCTCTACCTCAGGCCGGCAAATCTGTTCGCCGCCGGCTTCTTCTCGGAGTTGAATGTCTTTTCGGCCAGGGTTGTCGATGGTTATGCAGATACACCGGTCGGCGAGGTCGAAACGTCGGTCGCCGACGGTACCCAGGTATCGGTAGCCGTGCGCCTGACCGGCATCGACGTCAGCGAAGACACCGGCGAGACTCAGGCGCGCATCATTTCGCGCCGCTATCTCGGCGTCGTCGAATTGCTGGAGCTTGCGGTGCCGGGAGCGGAGACGCCGGTCAGGGCGCGTGTGCGCTGCGGCGCTTTGTCCGTAAAAGCTCGTGATATATGGCTGTCGCTTCGGAAAGCGGATGTTCTAGTGTTTGAATCTGGAAGCGAAAGAGCCTAGATCAATCGCAGGGAAACTGTTCAAGAGAGAGTTCAATGGGTTCGTTTTCAATCTGGCACTGGCTGATCGTTCTGGTCGTCGTGCTGCTGCTGTTTGGCCGTGGCAAGATCCCCGAACTGATGGGCGACATGGCCAAGGGCATCAAGAGCTTCAAGAAGGGCATGTCGGACGAGGAAGCCGACGATGCCAAGACGGTCGAGCATCGCAACGACGAGGCCGTAAACTCGACCAAGGAAAAGGCCAGCAAGAGCTGACCATAGTCTCTTGCTAGCCGGATCGCACCGACATGTTTGAAATCGGCTGGACCGAAATGCTGGTGATTGCGGTCGTCATGATCGTGGTCGTCGGCCCGAAGGATTTGCCCAAGATGCTCCGCACCATAGGGCGGATGACCACCAAGGCACGGTCCATGGCGGGCGATTTTCAGCGCCAGTTCAACGAGGCGCTGAAAGAAGCCGAACTCGACGACGTCAAGAAGTCGCTCGACGATCTCAAGGGCCTCAATCCGGCCAATGAGATCAGGAAGCAGCTCAATCCGTTCGAAAAGGCGGCTGCCGACGTGCGCGCCGGGCTCGATTCTGCGATGAAGCCGTCGCAGCCGGCAGCACCCGCTGACCCGGCGTCTAGTTCCGTGCATTCGGCCGAGCCGTTGAAGAACGGCGCAACCGTCATGCCGGGCGTGGCCGGACCGGAGGCAATGCCGGCAGCGCCGGTTGTCCCGGCCGTCGAAATCAAGGCTATGCCGTTGCCGGTTGCCGAAGCGCCTGCCAATGCTGCCAAGGCGGCAACAAAGCCGAAAGCGGCCGCGAAGCCCAAGGCTGCGGCGCAAGCCAAGGCCAAGGCAAGTCCAGCCAAGCCGGCCGCCGCCAAGGCAGCGCCGGCAAAGGCTGCTGCGCCCAAGAAGACCGTCGCCAAGACGACGACCAAAGCAGGAAAAGCCTCGTGAGCGCCGAAGACGACGAGATCGAAAAGTCCTCGGCCCCGCTGATGGAGCATCTCATCGAGCTGCGCACGCGGTTGATGTGGTCCATCGGCGGCTTCTTCGTCGCCTTCCTGGTCTGCTTCTTCTTTGCCAAGCAACTGTTCAACCTGCTGGTTATCCCGTTCAAATGGGCGACCGGCTGGGCTGGTCTCGACCCGCAAAAGGTCGAGCTCATCTACACGGCGCCGCAGGAATTCTTCTTCACCCAGATCAAGCTCGCCATGTTCGGCGGCCTTGTGATCGCGTTTCCGGTGATCGCCTCGCAGATCTACAAGTTCGTCGCCCCCGGCCTCTACAAGAACGAGCGCGCCGCTTTCCTGCCGTTCCTGATCGCTTCGCCGGTGCTGTTCCTGATGGGGGCGTCGCTGGTCTACTTCTTCTTCACCCCGATGGTGATGTGGTTCTTCCTCGCCATGCAGCAGACCGGCGGCGAAGGCGAGGTACAGATTTCGCTGCTGCCCAAGGTGTCGGAATATCTCAGCCTGATCATGACGCTGATCTTCTCCTTCGGCCTCGTGTTCCAGCTGCCGGTGGTGACGACGTTGATGGCCCGCGTCGGTATGGTGACGTCGCAGGGATTGGCCGACAAGCGCAAATGGGCGATCGTGATCGCCTTCGTGGTTGCCGCCGTGCTGACGCCACCCGATCCGGTCAGCCAGATCGGCCTTGCCCTTCCCACGATCCTTCTTTACGAGATTTCCATCTGGACCGCCCGGATGATCGAAAAGAAGCGCGAGCAGGAGCGCGTGGCGAGCGAGACGCAGAGCGAGGGCGACAACCCCGCCGAGCAGACGCAAGCAGCACCGACCTCGCTCGAAGGCACAGGCAGCGGCACGAAAGCCGGCTGACAGCCCGATCCGCCGTCGCGGTCGTTTCGACAACCGCCGCGACCGGAAAATTTTTAAATGCTTGATATCAAATGGATTCGCGAGAACCCTGAAGCTCTAGTCGAAGCGCTGACCAAGCGTGGGCAGCCGGCTTCGGTCGCGAGCTCGACGGTGGACGACCTGATCGCCAAGGATGAGGCGCGGCGAGCCCACGTTTCGAAGCTGCAGGAGGCGCAGGAGCGCCGCAATGCCGCGTCGAAAGAAATCGGCAACGCCATGCGCAATGGTGATTCCGCCCTGGCAGAGAAGCTGAAAGCCGAAGTCGCCGAGATCAAGGGCTTCATCCAGGATGGCGAGGGCCTCGAACGCGAACTCGACAAGGCACTCGATTCGGCTCTTGCGATTATTCCCAACGTTCCGCTGCAGGACGTTCCCGTCGGAAAGGACGAGAACGACAATGTCGAACTGCGCAAGGTCGGCAAGGTCATGCCGCGCCCGAACTGGGTGAAGGAGCATTTCGAGATCGGCGAGGCGCTCGGCCTGATGGACTTCGAGCGTGCCGCCAAGCTTTCGGGCGCGCGTTTCACCGTGCTGAAAGGCCAGCTTGCCCGGCTCGAACGCTCGCTCGGCCAGTTCATGCTGGACCTGCATACGACCGAACACGGCTACACCGAAGTGCAGCCGCCGCTTCTGGTGCGCGACGAGGTGCTGTTTGGCACCAACCAGCTGCCGAAATTCGAGGAAGACCTGTTCTTCGTGCCGCATGGCGACAGCCGCCTCGGCCTGATCCCCACCGCCGAAGTGCCGCTGACCAATCTCGTGCGCGAGGAAATCCTTGCCAGCGAGCAGCTGCCGATGCGCTTGACGGCGCTGACGCCCTGCTTCCGCTCGGAAGCTGGCTCGGCGGGCCGCGACACGCGCGGCATGCTGCGCCAGCACCAGTTCTACAAGGTCGAGTTGGTCTCGATCGTTGATGCCGAAAGCGCGCTTGCCGAGCATGACCGCATGACCGACTGCGCCGAGAACGTGCTCAAGATGCTTGGCCTGCCGTTCCGCACTGTCGTGCTGTGCACCGGCGACATGGGCTTCGGCGCACGCAAGACCCATGACATCGAGGTCTGGCTGCCGGGTCAGAATACCTACCGCGAGATTTCTTCCTGTTCGGTGTGCGGTGACTTCCAGGCGCGGCGCATGGATGCCCGCTATCGTCCGAAGGAAGAGAAGGGCACGCGCTTCGTGCACACCCTCAATGGCTCGGGTGTCGCCGTTGGTCGTGCGCTGATCGCCGTCATCGAGAATTACCAGAACGAGGACGGCAGCGTAACCATTCCTGAAGTGCTGCTGCCTTACATGGGTGGCCTGACCAAGATCGAAGCGAAGTGACATGCGCATTCTGCTGACCAACGACGATGGCATCCATGCCGAAGGGCTTGCTGTCCTGGAGCGCATCGCCAACCAGCTGTCGGACGACGTTTGGGTGGTGGCGCCCGAGACCGACCAGTCGGGCTACGCCCATTCGCTGTCGATCTCGGAACCACTGCGGTTGCGCAAGATCAGCGACAAGCACTACGCGGTGAATGGCACGCCGACCGACTGCGTCATCATGGGCGCGCGGAAGATCCTGCCCGAGGCGCCGGATCTGATCCTGTCGGGCATCAATTCGGGCCTCAACGTTGCCGACGACGTGACCTATTCGGGCACGGTCGCCGGTGCCATGGAGGGCGCGCTGATCGGCATTCGCTCGATCGCGCTGAGCCAGGCCTATGTCTACGAGAACGAAGAGCGCATCGTGCCTTACGAGACGGCGGAAGCGCTGGCGCCGGCGCTACTCAGGAAGCTGATCGCCACCGAGCTGCCGATCGGCGTGCTGCTCAATGTCAATTTCCCGAACTGCCCGCCGGAAGAGGTGACGGGTCCTGTTGTGGCGAGCCAGGGCAAGCTGTCCTACGGCATCTGGGTCGAGGAGCGCCGCGACGGCCGCAGCCTGCCATATTACTGGCTGCGATTCGGCCGCGACGAGCCGGAGGTCAAGCCGGGCACCGATTTGCATGCCGTACGCAACAAGCAGATTTCGGTCACACCGCTCAAGCTCGACATGACGGCGCATGAACTGCGCGATCAACTGGCCAAGGCAATTGCATGAACATGATGCCGGACGATCGTGAAGGCTTCGCCGCCTTTCTTCTTCGCCTGCGTGGGCGCGGCATCGTTCCGAAAAATCTCATCGCCGCTTTCGAGGCAACGCCAAGGCGGGATTTCATCGCCGGGCAATTCCATTCCATGGCCTGGTCGGATCGCATGCTGCCGATCGAATGTGGCGAAGCGATCGAGGGCGCCGACCTTCAGGCCGCGGTGATTGCCGCCCTCAACATCGAGCCGGGCAACCGCGTGCTCGAGGTCGGCACCGGTACGGGCTACACGGCTGCCGTGATGGCGCGGCTGGCCGGGCGCGTCATCACTGTCGACCGCTTCAAGACACTAGCCGAGCAAGCGCGCCAGCGCTTCGAATTGCTCGGCATCAACAACGCGCTGGTGCGCCAGGCCGACGGCTCGAACGGGCTGCAAGGCGAGGGGCCGTTCGACCGCATCGTGGTATGGGCCGCCTTCGACAGCCATCCGCGCATGTTTGTCGACCAACTGTCGAGCGGCGGCACGATGATCGCGCCGATCGGTCCTGAAGAGGGCGAGCAGGTGCTCTGCAAGCTGACCAAGATCGGCAGCCGATTCGAACGCGAAGACCTGGGCGTCGTTCGGCTCCAGCCCCTGGCGCGTGGCGTCGCTGCCGTAATCTAGGCATTGAGCGTCAGGCAACGCTGGCCTGACCTGAGCCTCGGCACGCCCAGCCTATCCCATGAGCCTCCCGCATCTGTCCGATTGAAACCCGGCCACCCCCGGCTTGACTGCTATCGCGACGTGGCTTGCGAAGCTTTTGATTTATTTGATCCCCTTAACCGGCCGGTAACATTAACGCGCTTTAATCAAGCCTAGTTGGTATCGGGTAAAGCGCGGGTCAGTGCGATGCGTTTCAGTATTTTGAAGGCGAATAGACGCTCTATGGCGCGCAGTGGCGCCGTTCTGCTGGTTGCCGGCATGGCGGCAGGCTGCAGTTCCGGAGTGTCGCGATTCGGCGGCGGTGGCGTCGACGACATCTTTACGGCATCGACGCCCAATCAGCGTTCGATCATCAGCCAGCAACAGCAGCCCTATCCGGGTGAGACCCAGGCAGCGCCGCTCGCGGCCAGCAATTCAGGTTCGGTGAGCCGCGGCAGCCTGGAGCCTGTCTCTTCGCAGCCGCTGCCGGCTCCCGCAGTTGCCCAGGCTCCGGCAATGGCTCCGGCTCCGGTCCGCACGGCCCAGGCTCCCGCCTTGGCGCCGGCCGTCGATCGTACGACGACGTCGACGGTCGCCCAGGCCCCCGCCCAGGACAATGTGCTCAAGGTGCCCGGCAAGAAGCCCCTGCCGGCCAACCAGCAGCCACTTTCCACGGACAAGGTTGCGGTGTTGCCGCAGCAGCCCAAGACCAAGGAAAATGGCGCGCTCGCTCAGGTCGACTCTTCGGCTGACAAGAATGCCAAGCCTACGGGCACTGGCAGCAGCTACAAGGTGGCCGAAGGCGACACGCTCAACCGCATTGCCAACAAGCTCGGCGTCACCACGGCTGCTCTCAAGCAGGCCAACGGCCTGCAGGATGGCCGCATCCGTATCGGTCAGTCGCTGAAGGTGCCCGGTGCCGCCACCACGACCATTGCCAAGGCAGCGCCGGCCGCTGTCGATCCGGTGGTGACCAGCTCGCCTGCTCCGGCCAAGCCGGCCGTTACGGCAGCCAAGCCCACCGAAGCGCCAACGGTCGCAGCCTACACGCCGCCGAAGAAGGACAAGTTGGTGCAGCAAGCCGAAGAATCGGCCGAAGCTGCACCGAATGCCACCGGTATCGACCGCATGCGCTGGCCGGTGCGTGGTCGGGTCGTTTCCAGCTACGGCAAGGGCGGCGGCAAGTCGAATGACGGCATCGACATCTCTGTGCCGGAAGGCACGCCGGTCAAGGCAGCCGAAAACGGCGTCGTCATCTATGCCGGCGACGGGCTCAAGGAATTCGGCAACACGGTGCTGGTGCGCCACGAGAACGGCCTCGTGACTGTCTATGGTCACGCGAGTCAGCTCAAGGTGCAGCGCGGCCAGAAGGTCAAGCGTGGCGACGAGATTGCGCTTTCCGGCATGAGCGGTTCCACCGATGCGCCGAAGTTGCATTTCGAAGTGCGCAAGAACTCTACGCCGGTCGATCCGAACGGCTTCCTGGAATAGCGGGTACCCTGACCTCCAATTCGCCCGCCAGCTTCGCCCGTCCCGACCAGGGGCGGGCGTTTTCGTTGGAAGGTCGGCTTAATCCTTCAGCGATTTGCCCAGCCGGCCGGCGAGATCCTGGATGAACTGCCAGGCAACGCGGCCCGAGCGGCTGCCGCGGGTCGTTGCCCATTCCAGCGCTTCGGCGCGCAGCGTTTCGGCATCCCCGTCGAAACCGTGGTAGCGGGCATAGCCGTTGACCATGTCGAGATATTCGTCCTGCGAGCACTTGTGGAAACCGAGCCACAGGCCGAAGCGATCCGACAGCGACACCTTTTCCTCGACTGCTTCGGACGGGTTGATCGCCGTCGAGCGCTCATTGTCGATCATGTCGCGTGGCAGAAGATGCCGGCGATTCGACGTCGCATAGAAGATCAAATTACCCGGCCGGCCCTCGACGCCGCCTTCGAGCGCTGCCTTGAGCGACTTGTAGGACGTATCGTCGTGGTCGAACGACAGGTCGTCGCAGAACAGGATGAAGCGATGGGGCGCCGCCTTGAGCAGGTTCATCAGCTTGGGCAGCGTGTCGATGTCCTCACGGTGGATTTCGATCAGCTTGAGCGGAGCGACGCTCTTGCCCGAGGCGTTGATGCTGGCGTGCGCCGCCTTGACCAGGGACGACTTGCCCATGCCGCGCGCACCCCACAACAGCACGTTGTTGGCGGGCAGGCCGGCGGCGAAGCGCTCGGTGTTGTCGACAAGGATGTCGCGCACCCGGTCAACGCCCTTGATCAGCCCGATGTCGACCCGGTTGACGCGGTGGACGGGTTCGAGATAGCCGGGATCGGCAGCCCAAACGAAACAGTCGGCGCTGTCGATATCGGTTTCCGGAGCTGCCGGCGGCGCCAACGTCGCCACGGCGGCAATCAGACGGTCGAGTTTGTCGTTGAGTGCTTCGATCGCCTTTTCCATGACCAATCCTGTCCATCTCTACATTTCATCAATGCGCGACGCTGTAACACGCTCAAATTGCGCGGAAAAGCGCCGCTGCTTGGGCCAAGCGCAGTTGCATTGGTCGCTTTAGCGACTATATTCCGCGCACATTTGCGGGGTCCCGGTGTGCGGTATCCCGATACTTTCTCAGGAGACATTCATGTTCGTCACGCCGGCATACGCACAGGCCACCGGGGGAACGCCCGACGTTCTCGTAAGCATTCTGCCGTTTGTGCTGATCTTCGTGATCATGTATTTTCTTATCATCCGCCCGCAGCGCACCCAGCTCAAGAAGCGTGGCGAGATGCTTTCGTCGATCCGCCGCGGCGACACGGTCGTCACGGGTGGTGGTTTCGTCGGCAAGGTGACCAAGGTCATCGACGACAATGAACTCGAGGTCGATCTGGGCAACGGCCTCAAGGTGACGGCGCTGCGTGCGACCATCTCCGACGTTCGGGTCAAGGGCGAGCCGATCGCCAACCAGAACGCCAAGAAATAACCGTATTCGAGGCGGAACGCACCGCTTTCACGCCTGACGGACGAGGCCATATGCTCTATTTTTCGCGCTGGAAGACGATCTCGATCTGGGCAGTCGTGCTCCTCGGGGTACTCTTCACCCTCCCGAACATGCTGACCCAATCTCAGCTCGATTCCCTTCCGGGATGGTTTCCCAAGCGCGCGTTGACGCTCGGACTCGACCTTCAGGGCGGTTCGCACATGCTGCTCGCCATCGACAGGCAGGACCTGATCGATGAGCGGCTGCAGACGACCCGCGACGATATCCGCACGATGCTGCGCGATGCCAAGATCGGCTATACCGGCCTGACAGGCACTGGCAGGACCATCCAGGTGCGTATCACCGACGCGAGCGAGCTCGAGGCGGCCAAGACCGCACTGGCCACGCTGGTGGCGCCGGTGTCGGCGAGCATGTTCGGCGCCGGTTCGGTGACCGAGCTTGCGCTCGAAGAGCCTGAACCCGGCCTGTTGCGCTATACGCTGACCGATGCCGGCATCGAATATCGCGTGGCCAATGCCGTCACGCAGTCGATCGAGGTCGTTGGCCGCCGCGTCAACGAACTCGGTACGACCGAGCCGATCATCCAGCGTGCCGGCGCAGACCGCATCCTCGTCCAGGTGCCGGGCCTGCAGGATCCGACCCGCCTCAAGGAAATCCTCGGCAAGACCGCCAAGCTGACCTTCCAGATGGTCGACCAGTCGATGTCGCCGCAGGAGGCCCTGCAGGGCCGTCCGCCGGCAGGCTCGACGGTGATGTATTCGCAGGATGATCCGCCCATTCCCTATCTGATCGAGAACCGGGTCATCGTGTCGGGTGAAAACCTCGTCGATGCGCAGGCGACGTTCGATCAGCGTACCAGCGAGGCCGTCGTCTCGTTCCGCTTCGACGGCAAGGGCGCCTCGCGCTTCGGTCAGGCGACCCAGCAGAATGTCGGCCGTCTGTTCGCCATCATCCTCGACAACCAGGTGATCTCGGCTCCGCGTATCAATGAGCCGATCCTCGGCGGTTCGGGCCAGATCTCTGGCAGCTTCACGGCTGAGAGTGCCAACGACCTTGCCGTGCTGCTGCGCGCTGGCGCGCTGCCTGCCGACCTGACGATTGTGGAAGAACGCACGGTTGGCCCGAGCCTCGGCGCCGACTCGATCTCGGCCGGCAAGTTTGCCTCGGTCATCGCCGGCACCCTCGTCGTCGGCTTCATGCTGGTGGCCTACGGCACGCTCGGCATCATCGCCAACATCGCGCTCGCCGCCAACGTGGCGCTGATCATCGCCATCCTGTCCATTCTGGGGGCGACGCTGACGATGCCCGGCATCGCCGGTATCGTCCTGACCGTCGGCATGGCGGTGGACTCCAACGTCATCATCTACGAACGCGTGCGTGAAGAACGACAATTGGGTCGATCTCTGGTCCAATCGCTCGATTCAGGGTTTGCGCGAGCGCTGGCGACCATCGTCGATGCCAACTTCACCACCTTCATCGCCGCGCTCATCCTGTTCTATCTCGGCTCGGGTCCGGTGCGTGGCTTCGCCGTCACCCTGGCCATTGGTATCGTGACTACGGTGTTCACCGCCTTCACCCTGACCCGCTGGCTGGTTTCGATCTGGCTGCGCCGGGTAAAGCCCAAGGAACTGCCGAAGGGCCTCGTGCGCTTCGTTCCGGACAATACCAAATATTCGTTCATGTCCCTGCGCCGCTATGCCTTCACGCTTTCGGCGCTGGCATCGCTGGCAGCGATGACCCTGTTCTTCACCATGGAGATGAACTACGGCATCGACTTCCGCGGCGGCACCAGTATCGAGGTGCAGTCAAAGAGCGGCACGGCCAATTCGTCTGAGGTCCGCGCAAGGCTGGGCGAACTCAACATCGGTGACGTCCAGGTCCAGGAATTCGGCTCCGAAAGCACCTTGCTGATCCGCGTCGAGGGCCAGAAGGCTGGCGACAACGCCGAACAGAGCGTGGTCGAAAAGGTGCGTGGCGAACTTGCCAACGACTACGAATTCCGCCGCGTGGAATCGGTCGGACCGACCGTGTCGAGCGAACTTGCCTGGTCGGGTACGATCGGCGTGGTGACGGCGATGCTGGCGATGCTGATCTACATCTGGTTCCGCTTCGAGTGGCAGTTCGGCATGGGCGCCATCCTGGCCACCATCCACGACGTGACCATGATGATCGGGCTCTACGTGCTGACTGGCATCGAGTTCAACCTGACCAGTATCGCGGCGATCCTGACTATCGTCGGTTATTCGATCAACGACACTGTTGTGGTCTACGACCGCGTGCGTGAAAACTTGCGCAAATACAAGAAGATGCCGATCGAGCAGTTGCTCGACCTGTCGATGAACCAGACGCTGTCGCGTACGGTGCTCACCGGCGTGACCACGCTTCTGGCGCTGATTTCGCTCTACCTGTTCGGTGGCGAGGTCATCCGGTCGTTCACGCTGGCGATGATCTTCGGCATCGTGGTCGGTACCTACTCGTCGATCTTCGTCGCTGGTCCGCTGCTCATCCTGTTCAGGCTGCGGCCAGAAAGCGTCGAGGCCGACGACAAGGACAAGCCGGCGGTGCCGGCCGGCGCCCAGCCGACCAAGTCGTAGCAGGCCATGGCTGGACTGATCATCCGCGAGGCGCATTTTCCCGGGCGAGCACCCGTCGACGCCTATGGCGACGGCGGCTTCCGCTTCGCGGACATGTCGCACCGCGGATCGATCCTGTGCCTGCCGTCCGGCATCTACGGATGGCAGCCCACTGATCCGCTGGCGCTGACGCCGGCGGATTTCGAAAAGCTGTTTGCAGAAGCCGCCGACGTGGAAATCCTGCTCGTCGGCATGGGCAAGGAGTTGCGCCGTTTGCCCGAGGGCCTCAGGGCGGCCCTCAAGCAAGCGAAGATCTCCGCCGACCCGATGTCGACGGGCGCTGCCGTGCGCACCTACAACGTGCTGCTTGCCGAAGACCGCGCCGTGGCTGCCGCCTTCATCGCCGTCGACTGACGTGAGCAAGGCGAACGACGCGACAGGGGCTCTGTTGGACGCGGTGCGCATTGCCGACCACGACCGTTATCTCTCCGTACTCTATGCGCCCGAGCAAAAGCGCCCGGCGCTTCTCGCGCTTTACGCCTTCAATGCCGAGATCGCAGCCATCCGCGACCGCGTCAGCGAGCCCATGCCGGGCGAGATCAGGCTGCAATGGTGGCGCGACGTCATCGCATCGGGCCAAAGCGAGCTGGGTGCGGGCCATCCCGTGGCCTCGGCCTTGATGGCGGCGATTACGACCCATCGGCTGCCCGTCGCCGCCTTCGACAACTACCTCGAAGCACGCATCTTCGACCTCTACGACGACCCGATGCCTTCGCGCACCGATCTGGAGGGCTATTGCGGCGAGACCGCCTCAGCGATGATCCAGCTTGCGGCGCTGGTTCTCGATGCTGACGAGGCGCCGAAACATGCCGAGCTTGCCGGCCACGCCGGCTGCGCGCAGGCGATCACCGGGCTGTTGCGGCTGCTGCCGGCCCACAGCACCCGCGGCCAATGTTATGTGCCACGCGACATCCTGGCTGCGGCCGGCACGACGCCGGACGAATTTGTCGCCGGCGGCAAGACGCCTTCATCGAGGCATGCCGTCCAGGCGATGGCTGCGCTCGCGCGTGAACATCTCCGCGCCTTCGAACGCGGCGCCAAGACCTTGCCGGTAAGCTTGCGGCCGGCATTCCTGCCGCTGTCCCTGACGGGCGCCTATCTCGACCGGCTGGAGCGCGGCAAGGACGGCATCTCAGTGTTGCGCAAGCATCTGCTGATGTTGAAGACGGCTTCGCGCGGCTGGTAGTGACCTCAGGCGGTCGCGTCGTGGTCGTCGCGTCTGGTGAAGAACAAGAAGCGGTCGAGGCCACGTGAGTTCACGTAGGACCGGACGTCGCGATGCAGGCGTCGGGCGACGCTTGCCGAGGCCGTATTGTCCGTGGCGACGATCGAGCCGATCTCCATTTCGTCCCTGGTTGCGAAGCCGTATGCCATTGCGGCGCGGGCTGCCTCGAGCGCGATGCCGCGGCCGCGCCAGGCGGGGGCGACATGATAGCCGATCTCGAGGATGCGAACGCCACCGGCGTCCTGCCAGGTCGGCCCGCAATCGCCGATCAGCGCGCCGCTGGCCTTGTCGACGATCGCCCACAGCCCGAAACCGTCCTGCCGGTAGCGATCCCGGTTTCTGCCGATCCATTCGATGGCGGCGCTTTCGGTCGTCATCTCCGGATAGAACCGGCGCGCATAGTCGTCGGCAAAGACCGCCAGGATGGCCGCCTGATCGCCAGGCACCATCTCCCTCAGGATCAGGCGCTTGGTCTCGGGGGGAGCCATCTTTTTGCCCCGTTTATTCCGCCGCCTGTGCCGCTTCGGCAATGCCGAGCCAGGCGCGGCAATCGACCAGCGCGCGCGCCGTCATCGCCTTCTTCTTGGCAATGGTCTTTTCCTTGCCGCGCAGGCGCTTGCCTTCGACCTTGGGCGCTTCCATCACCGGGAACAGCCCGAAATTGACGTTCATAGGCTGGAACGAGCGTTTGCCGGGCTCATCGTCGGAGACGATGTGGCCGCCGGTGATATGGTTCAGCAGCGCGCCGAAGGCTGTGGTGCCGGGCGGCGGCGGCATGTGCTGGCCGAGGCGTTCGGCTGCGGCGAAGCGTCCGGCGAGCAGGCCGATGGCGGCACTTTCGACATAACCCTCGCAGCCGGTGATCTGGCCGGCGAAACGCAGGCCGGGCCGCGACTTGAGTTGCAGCGTCGGGTCGAGCAGCGTTGGCGAATTGAGGTAGGTGTTGCGGTGCAGGCCGCCGAGGCGGGCGAATTCGGCATTTTCCAGACCCGGAATCATCCGCAGCACATCGACCTGCTCGCCATGCTTCAGCTTGGTCTGGAAACCGACCATGTTGTAGAGCGTGCCCAGGGCATTGTCCTGGCGCAGCTGGACGACGGCATAGGCCTTGACTGTCGGGTTGTGGGCGTTGGTCAGCCCCATCGGCTTCATCGGGCCATGACGCAACGTCTCGGGACCGCGCTCGGCCATGATCTCGATCGGCAGGCAGCCGTCGAAATAGGGCGTGCCTTCCCACTCCTTGAACTCGGTTTTCTGGCCGTCGAGCAGTGCCTGGACGAAGGCCTCGTAATGCTCCTTGTCCATCGGGCAGTTGATGTAGTCCTTGCCGGTGCCGCCGGGGCCGACCTTGTCGTAGCGCGACTGGAACCAGCAGACATTCATGTCGATGCTGTCGAAATGGATGATCGGCGCGATGGCGTCGAAGAAGGCGAGCGCGTCGGCGCCGGTGCTGGCGGCGATCGCTTCGGCGAGCGAGGGAGCAGTCAGCGGGCCGGTGGCGATGATCGCCTGGTCCCAGTCGGCGGGCGGCAGGCCGGTGACTTCCTCGCGCATGATGGTGATCAGCGGATGGGCTTCGAGCCGGGCGGTGACGGCGTTGGAAAAGCCGTCGCGGTCGACGGCGAGCGCGCCGCCGGCGGGAACCTGGTTGGCGTCGCCGGCACTCATGATCAGCGAACCGGCAAGCCGCATCTCGGCGTGCAGCAGGCCAACCGCGTTGGTTTCGGCGTCGTCCGACCGGAACGAGTTGGAACAGACCAGTTCGGCCAGGCCCTCGGTTTTGTGTGCGTCGGTGCCGCGCACGGGGCGCATCTCATGCAGGATCACCGGCACGCCAGCCGAGGCCGCCTGCCATGCTGCTTCCGATCCGGCGAGGCCGCCGCCGACGATGTGAATGGGTTTTGTGCTCATGGTCGCGGGAATAATCCCTTGGGCGGGCGAATGCAACGATTGCGCCGGGTGATAGGGGGTTGCGGGCGCTGCGCGGCAACTTTTAAGATGCCGCCATGACGAGGCTTTCAATCTCTCATGTGCTGCTGGCGGGCCTGCTATCCGTCTCGACCGTCGGTGCAGTCCCCAAGTCGAGCCACGCCGCGCCGGGCACGAAGCGCATCGACATCTGCCATGGCTATGGTTGCGCTTTCCGTTCGCGCCTCGACATCGGGCCAGGCGATGCTGCGAGATTTGCCTCGATCCTCGCTGCGGGCCGATCCTCGCCGAAAGCCGAGCGCGCGGCGATTGCAAGGGCAGTGGGCTATTTCGAGAAGCGGGCGCAGCAGGTGACCGGCGTACGCGACGCACCCCAGTCGGAGTTCGGCGCCTCGAAGATCAAGGGTCAGATGGATTGCGTCGACGAATCGACCAACACTGACGCGCTGCTGCGCTATCTCCAGGGGCGTGGCCTGTTCAGGTACCACAAGGTCGAGGCGAGAACCTCGCGTGGCTTCCTGCTCGACGGCCGCTATCCGCACTGGACAGCCGTGGTCCGCGCGCCCGATGGCGTGAAATGGGTCGTTGATTCCTGGTATGCCCCGATGAGCGGCGCCCCTGACATCATCCCGCTCAGCGACTGGAAGCAGCGCGGCGTGCTCGAAAGCGGCGCGTTGAACTAGGCAGCGCGGCAACATCGTATGAATTGGAACGCTCTGCGGGGCCCAAAAACAACAACACCCGCCGGGGGAGGAGATCCGGCGGGTGTCGTTTTGGGTGGTCAGCCTTCTGGGAGGAGGAAGCTGACCTATTCGCCTTTGCCGGGGAGGAGGTCGGCGCAGGCTGAATTCTTGTCGCCAGTTCGAAGAGGGCGAAGCTCTCGGGGTAACAACACCCGCCCGGGGAGGAGGTCGGGCGGGTGTCGTTTTGAGTGGTCAGCCTTCTGGGAGGAGGAAGCTGACCTATTCGCCTTTGCCGGGGAGGAGGTCGGCGCAGGCAGAATTCTTGTCGCCAGTTCGAAGAGGGCGAAGCTCTCGGGTAACGACACCCGCCCGGGGAGGAGGTCGGGCGGGTGTGTTAAGGTGGTCAGCTTATCGGGAGGAAGAAGCTGACCGGATCCGTCATTGCCGGGGAGGAGGTCGGCGCTGACGGAAAGCTTGAATTAGATTGCGCGGCGGGCGATCGACTGGATCTCGCCACGATTGATGCCGAGATCGGCAAGCTGGCGGTTCGACAGACGGCCAAGCTCGTTCACCGTCTCGCGATAAGCGCGCCAGTTACGGTAAGTGCGGAGCAAGTTCATTTTAGTTCTCTTTTCGGTTCGGACAGGTGGGTCCAGTGGACCCGGTTTCGGTTAGATGGCTTTACGCGCGACGAAGTGGATGTCGCTGCGGGTGATGCCGAGGTCGGTCAGTTCACGGTTCGACAGGCGGCTCAGCTCGGAGACGGTGTCACGGTAGCGGCGCCAGTTACGGTAATTGCGGATCAGGTTCATCTTCGTTTTCCGTTCGTCTTCTTTTCTCTTCTGTGTACGAGGCGTAGATAGGATGGCCTTGCCCAAAATTGAAGCGCTATGCTCGCATGGCAGCAATGCGTTTTGTGCATTGCAGCATTAATGGGCATTAAGCCTTCGGTCATAATTGCGACCGAATCTGAAATTCGCCATGATCACAACGGTTTGGCCACAACAGGCAGCCGGGCAGGGGGACGCGACTTATGGCGAGCTATGCCACCAAGGTGAAGAACGACATCGGCCGATGGGTCGAAACCGGGCTGCTTGACCGGGCAACCGGTGACGCGCTTGTTCGTGACGTCGAGGCCAGCGAGCGCAACGGGCTCAATTTCGGTTCGATCCTGGCGATCATGGCGGCTCTTTTGTTTGCTGCCGCCATCCTCATCCTCGTCGCCGCCAACTGGGAAGCGATCCCGCGCATTGCCCGCGTCGGCGCCTTGTTCGCCGTCATCTTCGCAGGCTATGTCGGTGGCGCCTTGCTCAAGCAGCGTGGCCACGGTGGTATCGCCGAAGCGCTGTGGCTGGTCGCTGCCGCGGCTTTCGGCGGCTCGATCGCGCTGATCGGCCAGATGTACCACTTCGCCGGCGACGAAAGCGCGGCCGTGGTCACCTGGTGCATCGGTACGGCGATTGCCGCTGCCGCGCTGCGCTCCAACGCGCTGACCGTCGCAGCTGTCGGCATCGCCGACGCCTGGCTGGTGCTGAAGGGCTTCGATATCTTCCGTCGCTCGGAATTCCCACATCTCTTTATTGCGTTCATGGCGGCGTTCTGGGCGCTGTCGTTCTGGACGCAGAGCCGCGCTGCCCGGCATCTGATTGCGCTGTCGGTCATTCTCTATGCGGTGCTGCTCGGCTTTCACTACGAGTCGCTGGAGGTTGGCCTGGTGCTTGCGCTGGTCTCGGCGGTGCTTCTCGCCGTTGCGGCCCTGATGCCAGTGGCTGCGGAACGCCTTGTCCAACTCGGCGGGCGACTGCCCCTGCATGCGCTGATCGGCTTCCTTTCTGGCATGGGCATGGTTCAGCTCGACAGGTTCGACGAGCAGGGTTTTATCATTGCCGCCGCCGTCGCGCTGGCGGTCATTGCCGCGACCATCGTCTTCCTTGGCCGCGAGAGTCGCGGCTTGCGCTGGATCGCCTATGTCGGCTTCGCCTTCGAACTGGCCATCGTCTATCTCGTCACAGTCGGTTCGATGCTGGGCACGGCCGGTTTCTTCTTCGCAGCTGCAATAATCCTGGCGGGGCTCGCCTATGCGATCATCCGCATCGAACGACGGATGAGGCCCGAACCGGCCCGAGGAGCAGCATGATGTCCCGTTACAAGCTCGTCATTGCCGCCATCGTGCTGGCGCTCGCGCAGATCGGTTTTCTCAGTTGGATGATCGCCGGACGTGCGGCGATCTTGCGCGACGGCAAGGAAGTGCTGCTCAAGGTCGAGCCCGTCGACCCGCGCGATCTGTTGCGCGGCGACTACGTCCGGCTGGGCTACGACATTTCGCGCATAGAGGTGGAGAAGATCGCCAACCTAGCCCAGGGCGAACTGGCGACGGCCGAAGGGCCTGTTGTCGTGCGCCTGAAGAAGGACGCTGACGGCTACTGGCGCGCGACGTCCGCATGGCTGGGCGCTGCTGCTGCAACGCCCGCCGGCGCAGACGAAGTCGACATGGTCGGGCACGTGTCCGACGGCTGGAGCCTGACCCCGGGCTCGACCATCGGCGTCGACTACGGCATCGAGCGTTTCTACGTGCCGGAAGGCGAGGGGCTGGCGATCGAGGAAGAGATGCGCAAGCGCAACTCCGGCGCGGAACCCGAATTACGCAGCTTTGGCATCAAGGTAGCGGTGGCCAGCGACGGCAGCGGCCAGATCAAGGCTTTGATGGACGGCGAGACCATGTTGTTCGAGGAACCGCTTTATTGAGACGTTCGCTTCCAGAGGCCAGGAATGTGTGAAATAACGAGACGAATTATGTCTCTGTCAATTTTGCAAAAGAAGTCTGCATGAAATGAAGATTGCCATTGTTGCAGAGCACGCTTCGGCCCGTCTTGGCGGTGAGGCCATTCTGCCGTTGCAGTACTTCCGCATCCTGCGTGACAGAAATTACGATGTTTGGCTTATCGTGCATGAACGGACGCGGGAAGAACTCGAAGGTCTCTTCGGTAATGACCCGCGGGTGATATTCACACCCGACACGCCGTTAATTCGTCTTCTCTGGCGCCTTGGGGCATTTCTTCCGCAGCGTGTGGCGAATTTTTCGACCGGCTATCTGATGCGGATTTTGACGCAGCGACGACAGGTCAAAGAAGCACGCCGTCTCGTCGTGGAAGAAGGTGTGCAAATCGTCCACCAGCCGATTCCTGTCTCGCCTCGTGAACCGTCGATGCTTTTTCGCCTTGGGGCGCCGGTTGTGGTTGGCCCCCTGAATGGCGGTATGGAGTTTCCGCCGGGGTTCCGCGATCGGAGTTCCGTGCTCGAGGATTATGCCGTTGCCGCTGCTCGGGCGATGACCAATGTGATGAACCGGCTCATCCCCGGCAAGCGCCTGGCGAGCGTGGTCATGGTCGCCAACCAGCGTAGTCGCATGGCCTTGCCTGGTGGCCTGGGTGGCAAGGTCATCGAGATCTGCGAGAATGGCGTGGACTTTTCCCTGTGGAGCGGAACCGCCGCACAAGACCCGCAGTCGGGACCTTCGCATACGCGCTTCGTTTTCACCGGGCGTCTTGTCGACTGGAAGGGCGTCGATCTGCTGTTGCGTGCGTTTGCCCGGGCCAGGGACCGTGCGCCCATGAGCCTGCTGATCATGGGGGACGGGGACGCTCGCGAGCGGCTGGAAAAGCTTGCCCGCGAACTGGGCCTTCTTTCCTCGGACGAGGCTGCGGGCAAGGTGCGCTTTGCGGGATGGCTGAGCCAGAAGGAATGCGCCGAGGCCCTGGCCGCTCGAGACGCCCTTGTGCTTCCCAGCCTGTATGAATGCGGAGGCGCTGTCGTCCTTGAGGCTATGGCGCTTTCCAAGCCGGTGATCGCCACTGCCTGGGGAGGGCCGCTGGATTACCTCAACACGGAATGCGGCATACTCGTGCCGCCGCTTTCGCCTGATGCGTTGATCGACGGTCTGGCGGAGGCATTGCGGAAGCTCGCCAGTTCGCCGGATCTCAGGGCGTCAATGGGGCAGGCGGCGCAGCTTCGTGTCCGCGCCGAATTTGATTGGGAGCGCAAGGTGGACGCCGTGCTGGACGTCTATGCGTCGGCATTGCGAGGCGGCACGGCGCCATTGTGAATGGTGTCGGGCCGTGCCCGGCTGGTACTCTCTACCAAGAGGTTTCTAGTCCGCCAGCAGGGTGATTTTGGTGCGGATGATAGGAGTCGAACCTACACGCCTCTCGGCACTGGAACCTAAATCCAGGGCGTCTACCAGTTCCGCCACATCCGCATGCGAACGCCAATCCCATGCTGCCATCATTCTGTCAATCTCGGAGCGGAAATCACCTCGACCGGGAGAAACCGCGAAGATAGTTGAAAATTGGCCCCGCCTGTGACAAAAGGCCTGTCGAATAAGATGGGACGCAAAGGCCCGTCTCTGCAGGATGCGATAAGAAGTCAAAAAAACAACAGCTTATCGTAATCTTCGGACGACGGCGGAACAAACGGACCGCATATGGCGGACCTTGGATGCCGATTTGCGAACTTGAAGCCACCCCCGGCAAACGAATTCCGGCAGGCGGAACGGCAGGGAGCCGTCCAAGCCGCGCCATACGTAAAACAAAGGTTTGATGATGCAGGTCACCGAAACGCTCAACTCCGGCCTCAAGCGCGAGATCAAGGTCTCGGTTCCTGCCGGCGACATGGAAGCCCGTCTCGTGAAGCGGCTTTCGGCTGCCAAGGACAAGGTCCGCATCAACGGCTTCCGTCCGGGCAAGGTGCCGATGCAGCACCTGCGCAAGGTTTACGGCAAGTCCTTCATGGCCGAGGTTGTCAATGAGATCCTGACCGACTCGACCCGCACGATCATTTCCGACCGCGGCGAAAAGGCTGCGATGCAGCCGGACGTGGTGATGACCGAGGACGAGAAGGAAGCCGAGAAGATCCTCGAGGGCGGCGCCGATTTCGAGTTCTCGCTGAGCTACGAAGTCATCCCGGCGATCGAGATCAAGGACTTCTCCGACATCAAGGTGTCGCGCCCGGTCTATGACGTCCCGGAAAGCGAAATCGACGAGCAGGTCAACCGCGTAGCCGAATCGGCGCGTTCCTATGAGCCGAAGACCGGCAAGGCCGCGGAAGGCGACCGCGTCACCATCGACTACGTCGGCAAGATCGACGGCGTTGCCTTCGATGGCGGCACGGGTGGCGACCAGCCGCTGGTGCTCGGTTCCAAGGAATTCATCCCCGGCTTCGAGGACCAGCTGGTCGGCGCCAAGGCCGGCGACGAGAAGCTCGTCACCGTCACTTTCCCCGAGAACTACCAGGCCTCTCATCTGGCCGGCAAGGAAGCGACCTTCGACGTCACCGTCAAGGAAGTCGCGGCTCCCGGCAAGCTCGAGGTCAATGACGAGACCGCCAAGAACCTCGGCCTGGAATCGCTCGAGAAGCTGCGTGACATCGTTCGCGGCCAGATCGAGAACCAGTTCGGCGCCATGACGCGCCAGAAGGTCAAGCGCCAGCTGCTCGACCAGCTCGACGGTTCGTATCAGTTCGAGGCACCCTCCAAGCTCGTCGAAGCCGAATTCGGCAACATCTGGAGCCAGGTGACCCGCGATCTCGAGATCGCCGGCCGTACCTTCGCCGACGAAGATACGACTGAAGAAGAAGCACGCGCCGAATACCAGCGCCTGGCCGAGCGTCGCGTGCGCCTCGGCCTAGTTCTGGCCGAGATCGGCGAAAAGGCTGGCGTGACGGTCAACGACGAAGAGCTGCAGCGCGGCCTGTTCGACACGGTTCGCCGTTATCCGGGCAGCCAGCAGCAGGAAGTGTTCGACTTCTACCGCAACAACCCGTCGGCGCTGGTCAACCTGCGCGCGCCGCTGTTCGAGGAGAAGGTCGTCGATCACCTGCTGTCGCAGATCACCGTCACCGACAAGAAGGTGAGCAAGGAAGAGCTGCTCGCCGACGACGAGGACGAGGCATCGGAAAAGCCGGCGAAGAAGGCTTCGGCCAAGAAGGCCGACAAGGCTGAGGGCGAAGAGCCCAAGAAGAAGGCCGCTCCGAAGAAGAAGGCCAAGGAAGCCGACGCCGAATAAGGCGCCGTCCCTTAGACGAAACGAAAAGGCCGCTGGAGCGATCCAGCGGCCTTTTTGATTCCTGATGGTGCAGGGCGCCGCCTGGGCGACCGGCCATCGGGTCAGATGAGCAGCAACCCCTTCATGCTGGCAAAACCGTTCTTGCCGATGATGATGTGGTCATGCACCGCGATGCCGAGTGGCTTGGCCGTGTCGATGATGGTCCTGGTCATGTCGATGTCGGCACGCGACGGCGTCGGATCGCCGGAAGGATGGTTGTGGACGAGAATGAGCGCGGTTGCCGACAGCTCCAGCGCGCGCTTGATCACTTCACGCGGATAGACGGGTGTGTGGTCGACGGTGCCGGTCTGCTGCACCTCGTCGGCGATCAGGACGTTCTTCTTGTCGAGGAACAGGATCCGGAAGTGCTCGCGCGCTTCGAAGGCCATCGCCGCCCGGCAATAGTCGAGCACCTGGTTCCATGACGACAGCACCTCGCGGCCACTGATCTCGCCGCGTGCCAGGCGCCTGGCCGCAGCCGCCACCACCTTGAGGTCGAGCGCGACCGACGGCCCGATGCCTTTGACTTCCTGCAGGAGATTGGCGGGGGCGCCGAGAACTTCGGCAAGGGTGCCGAAACGGGTGAGCAGGGCCTTGGCCACCGGCTTGGTATCCGAGCGCGGGATCAGCCTGAACAGCAGCAGCTCGAGCAGTTCGTAGTCTGCAAGCGCCTCGCCGCCCGTGGCTGAAAACCGCTCGCGCAGCCTGTCGCGATGGCCGAGATAGTGGGGCTTTTCCTGAGCGGCCGCGCGCTTGATCGTCGGCAGAGGCCGCTCGCCGAAGAAACCGCGCTCGTCGTGCTCGTCGCTCGCCATGCCGCCGATGTCGCCCCCGCCGGAGTGTCTCCGGCGATGCGATATTATGCGGGCAGGCCCGGCCGGTCGAGCCCCTTGGGCGACAGCGTGAAGATCTCGCAGCCGTTGGCCGTCACGCCGATGGTGTGCTCGTATTGCGCCGACAAGGAGCGGTCGCGGGTGACTGCCGTCCAGCCGTCGGACAGCACCTTCACATGCGGCCGGCCGAGATTGATCATCGGCTCGATGGTGAAGATCATGCCTTCCCGCATCTCGACGCCTTCGTTGACGTTGCCGTAGTGCAGGATGTTCGGCGCATCATGGAAGAGGGCGCCCACGCCATGGCCGCAGAAGTCGCGCACCACAGAGCAGCGCTCGGCCTCGGCATAGGTCTGGATGGCGGCGCCGATGGCACCGGTGCGCGCGCCGGGGCGTACGGCGGCAATGCCGCGCATCAGGCATTCATGCGTGACTTCGAGCAGGCGCTCGGCGGCGCGCTTGACGGTGCCCACCGGGTACATGCGGCTCGAATCGCCGTGCCAGCCGTCGAGGATGTAGGTCACGTCGATATTGACGATGTCGCCATCCTTGAGCGGCTTGTTGTCGGGAATGCCGTGGCAGACGACGTGGTTGATCGAGGTGCAACTCGACTTGGTGTAGCCGCGGTAGTTGAGCGTGGCGGGCATTGCGCCATGGTCCATGCCGAATTCGAAGACGAAACGGTCGATGGCTTCGGTGGTGACGCCGGGCGCCACGCGGTCGACCAGTTCGTCTAGGCATCGGGCGGTGAGCGCGCAGGCCTTGCGCATGCCTTCGAAGGCGTCCGCGCCGTAGAGGCGGATCTGGCCTGTATTCCTGAGGGGCGCCGTGGCGGCGTCGAGATAGCTGACCATTGACCTCTGCCGGGTGTGTCTGGGGCTGCCCGCAGCGGCGTGCGAGCCATTTCCGCAGATTTGGCACCGGATGCGTTCGGTTTCAACCCGCAAAGCCCAAACCGCAGCGATATGCGCCATTTGGGCGGCGAAAATTGCCTTGTCAGCCGGGTAGGACCGTCTATCCTGGTTGCGCGAGTTGTTGCTTGGGCCGTGGCGCGCCTGGATCTGCCGGCCGCAGGTTTTCGCCGTGGACCCAGCCCTTGCGGCCGGAGGATGAGACAAGCGTCCATTTGCCGTCGCGGGCAAAGACGCGGACGCTTTCGCCCTGCTTCAGGCTGGAGGTGACGGGCGCCGAGACATGCGGGCGCTGGCGCAGATAGACCGTCGTACTGGTGTAGAGCACGTTGAGCTGGGGGGCGGCCTCGGCCTTCGGTTTGGCCGCCACAGCTTTCGCGGCCGTTGCCTCGGGCGAGGGCTTGGGGCGTGGCATGGGCGTCGGGGCCCGCGAGATCGAGCCGGTCTTGAGGTCGGCAGGCGGCCGCAGGGTGGGTTCGGATTGCGCCGGCTTCTTCAGGGCAGCGGGCTTGCCAGCAGATGGTTCGACCTTCGGGCGCTGTGCCGCGGCCAGCTTCTGCTGGCTTGGCTTGGGCGCGGCCTTGGCTTCGCGCCTTGCGACATCGGCTTTCGGCCGCACGACATTGGTTTCGGAAGCTGAGCCAACACTCGCCTTGGGTCGTACTGTGGCCGTTTCCCTGCGGGGGGTGGCGTCGTTCTTGGGCCGGCTTGCCGCCCTCGCGGGGCGGTCGTCGATCCGCGCCTTGCTGGGCATGTCCTGGGTCATGGCCCAGCCGCCCGCCGCAAGCGCGCCAAGCACCAGCCATCTCAGTTTTGGAAGCGCGAATCCACCCATGCGCCGAGTCTGGACCCGAGAGCTTAAAACCGCGTTGACGCGCCTGTTGCGCGGGCGGTCAGGCCTTCTTGAGGAACTCGGTTTTCAGCACCAGTCCCTTGACCTGCTTGGTGTTGCATTCGACCTCGCCGGAATTCCCGGTCAGGCGTATGTTCTTGACCAGCGTGCCGCGCTTGATGGTCTCCGAGGTTCCCTTGACCTTCAGGTCCTTGATCAGGGTAACGGAGTCGCCGTCGTTGAGCTGGGCGCCGTTGCTGTCTTTCACGATGACGTCGTCGGACATGATTCTTCCTTCCGCTGCCGGGCAATGTTGCAGTCGGAGTAGGGGCTCAGGCGAGGCTCGTAAAGTGCCTGGACAGCGATCTCGCCATTGCGGTCGTCGCGCGCTACGCCGCCCCGACTATTTCGAGCTGTTCTTCCAGAAGCCGCAGCGTCGTCTGGTACTGGCTGACCAGATGCTCTTTTGCCAGCTCGACATTGCCGTCGATCGTCGCCTCCATGATGAGGCGATGTTCTTCGTTGGAATCGCGACGCGGCGTCGTCGCGATGATCATGGAAATGTACCTGTACCGCTCGGCGTGATCCATCATCTCGTTGCAGTAGTTGATCAGCAGCGAGGAGCCGCAGGCGGCAATCAGCGCGTTGTGGAAGGCGCGATGCTTGATTTCCCATTCGGAGTTGTCGCCGCCGTCCTCCGGCAGCCGGACCTTGGTGCGTGACAGGCGGTGATAGGTGAGGATGACATTGTCCTCCCACGCCTGCGTCCGGTTGGCGATGGACTCCTCCAGCGCCTTCGCTTCAAGCCAGCAGCGCGTCTTGACCAGTTCGCGTAGGCTTTCGAGCGACAGCTGCGGCACAGAGAAGCCGCGCTGCTCGTGGCGATCGACGAGGCGCTCGGACGACAGCCGGTTGAGCGCCTCGCGCACCGGATTGGTGCCGGCCGAATAGCGTGCCGCGACCTGGTCGATCTGCAGCTTCTGGCCGGGCTTCAACTCGCCCTTGAGGATGTCCCGGCGCAGGTGCTGGTAGACGAAGGTCGCCGTCGTCACCTTTTCGGCACGGCTGCCTTCGCCAGTCTTCGACTCGGCGAGAGCCTGATCGACCAGTGTCATGGGTTGCCCAATCTATCGCCAAGCCTCACGTGCCGATGCCTCCGCTCACGCTGGATTTGTGCCAGAAAACCAGCTTCTTCTCCAGCCACACCACCGACCAAAACAGTGTCAGTCCCAGGAGACTGAGGAAAATGATCAGCGAAAACACCCTCGGCGTGTTGAGCTGGGAGGAGGCGACGCGGATGAGTTCGCCAAAACCCTTGCCGCCGCCAAGAAACTCGCCCGTGATGGCGCCTGCCATCACGCCGACCGCCGCGATCTTCAGTCCGGTGAATATCTGCGGCAGGCCCAGCGGCAATTTCATCTTAAACAGCGTCTGGAAGCGGCTGGCACCCATGGTCTTGAACAGCATGCGCGCGTTTTCGTCGGCCACGTAGAGCCCCGCTGCCGTTCCGACCACGATCGGGAACGTTGCGATGAACGCGGCAAGCGCCACTTTCGAGGCAATGCCAAAGCCAAGCCAGGCAAGAAACAGCGGCGCGAAGGCAACCTTCGGCATCGTGTCGATGGCGACTAGGTAAGGCAGCACGGCACGCTCGCCGAACGTCGTCTCGCCGACAAGAACGCCAAGCAGGAAACCGATCGTGATGGCTATGGCGAAACCGAAGATCACCTCCTTGATGGTGATCCACAACGCCGTCAGCATATAGCCGCCCGAGAGCAGGTTCTTGCCGACGAAGACGATGTCGGCACCGGTCTCCCACGGGCCTGGAAGGATGATCGGCGAGACGACCCCGATCGCATAGATCAGCTGCCACAGGGCGACGAAGCCGACCAGCAGTCCGCCCATGGCGATCGTGCGCGGGATCCTGTCCATGAAGGAGACATGTTCGCTCCAGATCGTTTCCGGGCGCTGATCCGTATTGTCGATAGCGGTCATTACAGGAATGCTCCCTTGTCGAGCCGAGCGCGAATGCGGCGCACATACTCGCCGAATTTCGGATCGGTCATCATGTCGAGCGTCCTTGGCCGCGGCAGGTCGATCTTGATCGCCTCGACGAAGCTTCCAGGCCGCGGCGACATGACATAGACGGTGTCGGACAGGATCACCGCTTCGGGAATGGAGTGGGTGACCAGGAACGCGGTGGCGTTGCGTTCCATGCAGATGCGCTGCAACTCCATGTTCATGAAGTCGCGGGACAGTTCGTCGAGCGCACTGAATGGCTCGTCGAGCAACAGCACTGCGGGCTTGGTGATCAGCATCCGGCAGATTGCCGCGCGCTGGGCCATGCCGCCGGACAGTTCGTTCGGCCGCACGGCATCGAACCCCTTCAGTCCGACAAGGTCGAGCAAGGCCCGCGCCTCGTCGTGCATGGCTCGCGCCGCCTTCTTGCCGTCGCGGATCTCGATCGGCAGGACGATGTTCTCGAGCGTCGTGCGCCACGGGAACAATGTCGCCTGCTGGAACATCATGCCGATGTCCCGGCGCGTGCCGGTGACCGGTGTGCCCTCGAGATAGACGCTGCCTTCGGTCGGCGGCAGCACGCCCGCCATGATCTTGAGCAACGTGGACTTGCCGCAGCCGGAGGGGCCGATGACCGAGGAAAAGCTCCCCTCGGTCAAGGTCAGGTCGACCCGGTCGAGCGCGTGGATCGAGCGCCGCGCATAGCTTTTTGCGACGCCCCTGAGCTCGTATACGGGCCGGCCTGCCAGGCCGGCCCCATCGAATGCGGATCGCTGAGGTGCGTTCATTCGTTCCAGGCCTTCACGAAATCATTCGTGTAGGCCGCGTTCAGGTCGTCCAGGGGCTTGGACAGGGCGCCCGTTGCCACCTGGCTTTCATGCCACATCTTCCAGTGCTCCGGCGGCTGGTAGCCGTAGCCGGTGGAGACATCGAGTGGCGTGACGCGATCCTGGATCGCGGTCAGAAGTGCCGCCGCAAACTTCGGATCCTCGGCTTCCTGCGGATTGCCGACCGCGGCATGGGCGAGCACGGCGTCCTTGTTGGCCGGGTCCAGCCCGAACTTCGTTGCCTTGACCAGCGCCTTGCCGAAACCTTCGATGACCTTCGGATTAGTATCGAGATAGCTGCGGGTGACGGCCCAGCCATTGCCGAAGAAGGAGAGGAATTCCTCAGGCGTGATCTCGCGCAACGGGATGCCGCGCGCACCGATGATCGCCGCGTCGCTCACGGCCGCCGCGTAGGATTCGACTTCGTTGTTCAGGAATGCCGCAGCCGCCGTGCCGCCGTCGCCGACAGCGAGGAACTTGTAGTCATTGCCTTCTGCCAGGCCGACCTTGGACAGGATGGCCCGGCTGAAGCCGACTTCAGCGCCATCGGCCGTGCCGACGCCGACCGTCGTGCCCTTGAGGTCGGTTGGCGTCTTGATTGCCGATTCCTCTTTGACGACGAGGCCGAAGATCGACTTCGGGAACTGGTTGTAGATGAAGACGACGTCTTCGCCGCGGGCGCGGGCGCCGAGCAGCGGGCCGGGGCCGGGGTTGCCGATCTGGGCCTGGCCTGCCGCCATCGACTGAAGCACCGAAGCCGAGCCGTTCACCGCCTCCACGGTGACATCAAGGCCCTGTTCCTTGAAGTAGCCTTCTCCGATCGCGACGTGGAGCGGGAAATTGTTGATGGCCGAGGGATTGGGCACGACGATCGTGACCTTGGTCTCCTGGGCATACGCGCTTCCGGTTGCGCCAGCGACCGAGGCGAAAACCAAAGTCAACGCCACCCTGGCGCTACGGTGTAGTTCCGGACCCATTTTCATAAGCTATTCCTCCCGTGGCGGCTGCGCGGATTTGTTCCGTCAACAACGCCTTCCAACAATCTACATTTTTCGGAATACCTGTCAAAAACATATTTCCTAGATTTCTGCGTCTGTATGAAAGGTCCGGGTTGAAGGGGGCTACGATGGGGCTTCTCCAGCCTTTGATGGGCATTTTTTGCGGGGATTGACCTAATATCGCGTGATGTTGCACCAAGAATTCACGGGGTCTGGTGCTATTTCAGAAACTCCATGGTCTGGTGCTGTTCAATTTTGAATGCATGAAAATGCCAGCAGAAAAAAATCATACATTTTTGCTGCGAGGCGCGCGTTTGTGTGCTCTACGTAAGTAGTTCAACAGGGAGGAGCCAATATGGCCAATGGGTACGTAGTCGAGGCACCGCAGCAGGTATCGCTGCCGGTTGTGGGCAAGGCGGAGCGGTTTCCGGTTCGCCGCATCTATTGCGTCGGACGCAACTACGTTGCCCACGTGCGCGAGATGGGTGGCAACGAGGATCGCGATCCGCCGATCTTTTTCCAGAAGCCGACCGACGCAATCGTGCAGGATGGGGCGACGATCCATTACGCCACCATGACCAAGGACTTCCACCACGAGATGGAACTGGCGGTCGTGTTGAAGTCGGGCGGCTACAACATTCCCGAATCCGAAGCGCTCGATCATGTCTATGGCTATGGCGTCGGGCTCGACATGACGCGCCGCGACATCCAGGGCAGCGGCAGGCCGTGGGAAATCGCCAAGTCGTTCGACCAGTCCTGCCCCTGCGGCCCGATCACGCCGGTGGAGAAGGTGGGGCACGTCTCCTCGGGCAACATCAAGCTCACCGTCAATGGCGAGGCCAGGCAGGACTCCGACATCAGCCTGCTGATCTGGAAGGTGCCGGAAATCATCGCCAACCTCTCGACCTATTTCGAGCTCCACGCCGGCGACGTCATCCTGACCGGCACGCCCCACGGCGTTGGGCCCGTCGGACCCGGTGACGAACTGGTCGGCACCATTGCCGGACTGGAACCGCTGACGATCCGCATCGGCTCGGCCGCGGCGTAACAAACGCGACGAGGGCGCGATCATGGATGCTGACTACGAGCGGCCCGTTCCATCCCTCCTGGAAGAACTCGCCGCGTTCTCTTCGGCGACGATCCACGAGGCAAACGGGCAGCGCGGCGCGGTGTCCGGCGCCCTGAAACCGCTTGATCCGGCAATGCGCATCTGTGGCTCCGCCCTGACCGTGCATTGTCCGGCCGGCGACAACCTGATGATCCATGCTGCGATCGCCGTGGCGCGGCCCGGCGATGTGCTGGTCGTGGATCACCAGGGGGCGCTTGACGATGGTCCCTTCGGCGACCTGCTTGCGGAAGCGTGCCTTGCCAGGGGTATCCGTGGCTTGGTCATCGACGGCTGCGTCCGGGACGCAACGACCATCAGGCAGATGAATTTCCCGGTTTTTGCGCGCGGCCTGTGCATCAAGGGCACGACGAAGAACAAGCCGGGCAGCATTGGCCGGCCGATCAGCCTTGCCGGAGAGCCCGTCGCACCGGGAGACGCCATCCTGGGCGACGAGGACGGTCTCGTCGTCGTGCGTCGGGCAGATGTCGCCGACGCGATTGCTGCGGCGCGTCAGCGCGAAGCCAAGGAGGTGGCATTGCGCGAGGCCATCCGCAACGGTGCCTGCACGCTCGATCTTCTCGACCTGAGGAACCGCCTGTCGGCGATCAAGTCCTAGGCGTCGGCGCAATCGCCGGATGCCAGGGAAGGCGAATTAAGCGGCACATTGCCTGTGCTCGCCCCCGCAAACTCACGCCTGCGGCCTTTGCAATCTTTCCTGCTCCATCAGACGACAAAGGTTCTTGCTTTCGACGCATCGCGACCTGCGTCGATGCTGACCATGCTCTTGGCGAAAAGCTGCTGACGATGATGGGAGCCGCCTCTCGACGAGGCGGCTCCGCGCATCTGGACGACTAGACGGCGACGACCGGGCAACGCAGGCGCCCGATGCCATCGACGCCTGCTTCGACGACGTCGCCTGGCCACAGCCATTCCTTGGGCGTGCGCCCCGCGCCAACGCCTTCCGGGGTGCCGGTGGCGATGATGTCGCCGGGTTCGAGCGCGATGCCCTGGCTGATATCCGAGATCAGGTAGGGAACCTTGAACAGCATGTGCTGCGTGTTCGACTTCTGCTTGGTGACGCCGTTGACGGTGAGCCAGAGGTCGAGCGCGTGCGGATCGGCGATCTCGTCGGCGGTGACGATGCAGGGGCCGAAGGGAGCATAGGTGTCCTGGCCCTTGGAGACGATCCACTGGCCGGCGCGGCGGCAGTCGCGGGCGGACACGTCGATCATGACGCTGTAGCCGAAGACGTGGTCCAGCGCGTCTTCTTGCGACACGCGCTTGGCGCGCTGGCCGATGACGACGGCCAGTTCCACTTCCCAGTCAAGCTGCTGGGTGATCTTGGCATTGTGCTCAATGGCGTCGCCGGGACCGCAGACCGTGGTCGGGGGCTTCGAAAAGATGACCGGCTCGTTTGGCAGGTTTGCGGCGTTTTCGAGCATGTGCGCCGATTCCGCGATATGCTCGACATAGTTCAGGCCGATGCCGAAGATGTTCTTGCGCGGGCGCGGGATCGGGGCAAGCAGCTTGACGTTGGCGGCGTAGAAGACGGTGCCGACCGGCCAGTCATCGGTCGAATCCTCGATGATCTTGCGCGCGGTATCGAGCGCAGCGGGGCCAAGGTCGATGAATTCCAGCATGTCGCTTGGCAGTTCCAGGTCGTAGTAGGCCGCAAGCGCCTGCAGGTCGACGACCAGGTCGTTGACGAGCGCGCCGAGACGCGCTGCCGCAGTCACACTGCTGCGATAGGTAACCAAACGCATGTTTTCACCTCTGTTTGTTGGCGACGAAGCGGTCGCCGACATGGCGCCCTCCGTCCCGATTTCGTTCGCCCGCAACATAGATGGCCGTCGGCCTGCGTCAACAGATTTTATAAAATCTTGCACATTGCACAAAATCTGTAAGCCGGTAGATTGGCCGAGGTCTGCCATGTCTATCGCTATTCGAGACAAAGCCCCGTGTCCGAGTCAGAGTTCGCCGTCCCCGAAGGATCGCTTGCCGATCGCGCCTATCGGCTGATCCGCGACGATATTCTCAACGGCGTTTTCCCCGCCGGCGCGCCGCTGCGCCTTGCCGTGCTACGCGACCGCTATGGCCTCAGCTTTTCTCCTTTGCGGGAGGCGCTGACGCGGCTGAGCAGCGATCGGCTTGCCGAGTTGGCTTCGCTGCGCGGATTTCGCGTCGCGGGGGTGTCGCTGGACGAGATGTGGGATGTGATAGGCATCCGCATCCTGGTCGAATCGGAGGCGCTGCGGCGGGCCGTCAGCCTGGGCACCGACGACTGGGAGGCGCGGGTGGTGGCCTCGTTTCATGCTTTCGGCAAGGCCGTCGCCAGGCACGAATCGCAGCCGACGCAAGTCGACGGCGCCTTCGACCAGGCCCTGGAGGATCGGCATCAGAGCTTCCACCACGCGCTGATCTCGGCCTGCGGCTCGGCGGCTTTGCTCGACATAGCGGCGCAGCTCTACACCAGGACGGAGCGATATCGCCGGCCGGTGCTGTCGGATGAGTTGCGGGCGCGGCCGCGCAATCTGATGGAAGAGCACTCGGCGCTCATGAAAGCCGCGTTGCAGCGGGACGGCGAGGGCGCGGTCAAGCTCCTTGCCGAACACTATCGCCGCACGGGAGAGCTTATCGAAGCTGGTCTGAAAGACGCTTCGACCACCGCCGCCACGGGCAAGGCAACCAGGCGCCGCGCTGCGACGTAGAGCGCGCTGTGCTGGTTGGCCGGCCGTCAGGTGGCGTCACGGCTTGGGTGTTGCGCTGTCAGCCGCGTCGCACGAGGGTTGGCCTTTGAAATCCCGCGCCAGGCAGCCGTATTTGTCGAACGTCTGACCGGTTTGCCTTGCGGCTTTCGCCATGCCGCATGAGGACACGGCCAGGCAGGCAAGAAGAACGACAGTGGCTTTCATGGCAGGCATCGATTCGCGCTTCCACTTGCGGACATTACTCCGGTCAGATGCCGGAGCCTCACGGAGGTGGTTGAGACTGTAGGCGCAAGCGCACCAAGCGCCTAGCCGTGAAAGGACAACGGCAAGGTCGAGGCTGTTCATCTCGTCGTCTGTCGCGAACGGGAGCGGCGCCCGAGGGCGCTTAGCGCATCCTTAACCATGTCCGGAAGACCCGGTGGATGGGGCTTAATCGCGCCAAATGGGGCAACTACCGACGGGAGTGAAACAGCCGACTCAGGATTGCCCGATGGATGACGAACGGAAAATCACCTCCGACCGGTGGGCTCCACTGAAGTGCCTGGCAAATGTGGCGCTGCTCTTTGCGCCTATTGCCATCGGTCTTGGTGTGCTGGTGGCGCTGTCCGGCAACGGTGACCGAAACCTGGACCCCGTGGTCACGAGTACGATCAAGCACAGATACTGACGCGCCCGCTGAGCCTTCTTTCACCGAACGCGCCATTACCGCTCGACGCAAGAGCATCGAGTGGCATCCTTTTGAATATCTTCGGACAGTCAGCGGGCCGACGAAGCCTGGTGCTCCAGGCTCCGCCTGCTGCTCCGATTACCCCAGGCTGCGCTTGCGGAGTGCGTGTGCCTTGCTGCGGAAATTGGCTCTGATTTCAGCCTCGTCGATGCCGGCGACAATGCGGTTTTCCATCAGCAGCCGGCCGCCGACGATGGTGTGCAGCACGTCGTCGGCACGGCTCGAATAGACCAGTGCCGCAGCAGTGTCATAGACAGGCTGCGTGTGCGCCTTGTCGAGGTCGACGACGATGACATCTGCGGCCATGCCGGGCGCAAGCTTGCCGGTTTCGGGCCGATTCATCGCCTTGGCACCCTCGGAAGTTGCCATTTCCAGGATTTCTGTCGTTTTCAGGAATTCCGGGTCGGCTGTCTTGTCCTTGTGGATGAGGCCGGCGAATTTCATTTCCTGGAACATGTCGAGCGTGTTGTGGCTGGCTGGCCCGTCGGTGGCCAGGCCGACCGTGACGCCATGCTCGCGCACGCATTTGAGCGGCAGTGTGCCGGAGACCACCTTGGCGTTGCAGCAGGGGCAATGGGCGATCTTTGTATTGGTCGCCGCCAAGATCTTCACGTCGTCTTCATCGAGCTGCGTGCAGTGGGCGGCTGTCACGTCAGACTTCAGGAATTCAAGCGAATGAAGCCAGCGGACCGCCGATGTGCCGTAGGTTTCGGCGACATAGACGGTCTCCTGGGGCGCTTCGGCGAGGTGGATGTGGATCGGCACGTTGTGTGCGTCGGCGACCTCGCGCGACAGGCGGAACATTTCTGGCCCGCAGGAATAGGTGGCATGCGGCGACAGCCCGACATGCAGCAATCCGTTTTGCGACTTGTGGTGCTTGGCGACGAGATCGCCGAAGCTGTGCAGTGTCTTCCATGACCAGTCGGTGATCGATGCATAGACGCCGCGATCGGCAAATCCATAGCCAAGGGTGGCGCGAAGCGGAATCTTCTTGAGCGCCTCGATCTGCGGCTCTACGGCATAGGCATCGAAATGCTCATTGAAGGAGGTGACGCCCGACTTCACCATTTCGACGAGGCCGTTCAGGCTTGCCCAGTACAGCGTCTCGGGATCGAAATTGCGCTTGAGCTGCCACATGGTGGACAGCCATTCGAACAGCCTGACGTCCTCCAGAAGCCCGCGCAGCAGCAGGTTCGAGGCAATATGCGTGTGGCTGTCGCAGAAGCCGGGCATGACCACGCAGTTCGAGGCATCGATGACCTTCGCAGCACCGCTGATGTCGATGGTCTCCTGCGGGCCAACAGCCAGGATCTTGCCGCCGGCGATGGTGATCGCTCCGCGCTCGATCGGCTTGGCGCCGCCCATGGGCATCACGGTGCCGTTGATGATGGCGATATCGATAGTCATGCGTATCCTCCTACGCGATCCGTTTCGGGATCCGGTTTTCAGAGTTCAGAGTTTCAGATTTCAGCGCACATCGCGGAAATAGGGCAGGCCCAGCGCCGCCGGCGCCGCCGACAATTGCCTCATGCGCTGCAGCACAATGACGGGAACGATGATGAAGCACAGTGTCCCGAGATAGGGCAGCATGCCGAGCAGGGCGGGGGCGACCGGCCAGTTGCGTGCCTGCCCCACATAGCCAAGTGCCGTGATCAGCCCGAACAGAAGCGCCGCCATCACGACATTCAGCGGCCTGTAGCGGGCAAAGATGACCAGGGCGACGGCGATCCAGCCGCGGCCAGCGACAATGCCGTCCGACCATGACGGAACAAAAGCCAGCGTGAGATAGGCGCCGGCCCCCGCCGCCAGTGCCGCGCCCAGCGACACGTACCAGAAGCGCATCGCCAGGACCGGTATGCCGGCCGCGTCAGCCGCTGCGGGGTTTTCTCCAACCGCACGCATGTTGAGGCCATGACGCGTCTTGAACATCAGGTAGTGGATGGCGACGGGCAGGATGATGAAGATCAGGTAGACGAGTATATTCTGGGAGAAGAAGGCCGGTCCCAGAATTGGAATTTCGCTCAGATAGGGCACGACCACCGGCTGGAAGGTCGCCTTGGCCGGCATGCCGGAAAACGCCCTGCCTGCGGTGGCGGCAAGTCCCGTCCCCATCAGGGTAAGCGCCAGTCCGCACAGCACCTGATTGGCGCGGAAGAGCACGGTCGCCACGGCAAAGATCATCCCGAAGCAGAGCCCGACCGCAAGTGCTGCGGCAAAACCGACCGACGGGTTCGGGACGCTGATGGTGACCGCGATCGCCGTTACCGCACCGAGCGCCATCAAGCCCTCGACGCCCAGGTTGACCACTCCGACGCGCTGGCAGATGACCTCGCCAAGTGCTGCCAGTGCCAGGACGCCTCCGGCAAGCACCGCCGTTGTCAGCAACCCCGTTATGATATCCATGTCGGCATCCTATGCGGTGGTTCGATCGGTGCGGACGAGGCGGTAATGCGCAAACTCGTCGCCGATGGCGGTGAACATCAGTACGAGGCCGGTCAACGCCACGATTGCGCTGGTGGTAAGTCCCTGCGTCTGCAGGATGATGCCGGCGTTGAGGATGAAGGCCATCAGTGCCGCGGCGGCAAGGACGCCAAGACACGAGGTGCGTGCAAGCACCGCAACGATGATGCCGAGATAGCCGAAATTGTTGGAGATGCCGCCTTGCAGGCGATGCACGGTTCCGGCCACTTCCAGCATTCCGGCAATGCCCGCGACTGCACCCGAAAGCAGCATCACCGCAATGATGCGCCGCCGCACGGGTATGCCGACATAGATCGCGTTCTCGGGATTGGCGCCGCTGATCCGCACCTCGTAGCCCCATCGGGTGAAGGACAGCACTGCTGCCACAAGCACCGTCAGAGCCACCGCGATTGCAAAGCCCCAATGAACCATGCCCCAGAGTTCCGGCATCTCGTAGCGAATGCGCGGCGTGGAGCCGAGCGTTCCGGCACCCTTGTCGCGCCACGGTCCGGTCGCGAAATAGTAGACGAGCAGGGTCGCCACGAAATTCAGCAACAGCGTAGTGATGAGTTCGTTGACGCCGATAAAGGCGCGGGCGAGGGTCGGGATGGCGATCCATGCCATGCCGCCGGCGACGCCCGCCAGGAACATCGCCGGCAGCATCAGCCAGGCCGGGCCGTCGACAAACAGGCCGATCGCCGCTGCTGCCAGCGCACCTGCATAGAACTGGCCTTCGGCGCCGATGTTCCACAGCCCGATGCGCCGCATGATCATGACCGCAAGGCCGGTCAGGATGAGCGGCGTTGCCAGAAGGCCAAGATCCTCCAGTCCGAAGCTCGAGCCAAACGTCGACTTGATGACCTGGCCGCCAAGGGCGAGCGGATTGAGCCCGGAGACGGCGACAACGAGGCCGCCGACGATGAGGGCAAGCACGATCGCCGCGACGCGAACCGCAAGAGCAACGGAAGGCTTGGGCGAGGGGAAGCGCTGCAGACGCCAGGCCATCACGACCTCTTGCCGTTGATTGCGGGCGCAGCCGCCGTCTGCCCGCCCATCAGGAGACCGATGGTTTCCATATCGGCACTTTCGGCATCAAAAACAGACATGATCCGGCCTTCGTAGAGAACCGCGATACGGTCCGAGAGACTGAGCAATTCTTCGAGGTCTTCCGATATCAGGACGACGGCGACGCCCTGGTTTCGAAGGTCGACGAAATAGCGAAGCATCGTGTTGATCGCGCCGATATCCAGGCCACGGCTGGGGTAGGCTGCGACCAGGACCTTCCGCGCTATGCGGATTTCGCGCCGGGCGACGAGGCGCTGCTGGTTGCCACCGGAGAGGTTTCGCACCGGCATGCCAAAATCGGGAATCGCCACCTCGGCGTCTGCAGCGATCGTCCGGGCCAGCCGGTTGGCGGCCCGCGGGTCGAAGAACGGACCGCGCGACACCGCGTCGGTCTTGTATTCCCGGATCACCACATTATCGTCGATCGAAAGCGAAGGCGCCAAGCCGCTGCGCAGGCGGTCCTCCGGGATGTGGCCGATGCCAAACGCCGCGAAGGCCGCCGCATCCTGACGGCTTTCGGCCTTTCCGCCGATCAGGATCTCGCCGGAAACAAGCGGCCGGATGCCGGTGATGACCTGGCTCAGTTCGCGCTGGCCATTGCCTGCAACGCCTGCAATTCCCAGTATTTCGCCGGCCCGGATGGAGAGGTCGACATTCCGCAGCGCCGGCAGGCCGCGCTGGTCGTCGGCGCAGACATTCTTGAGTTCCAAAACGGCAGGGCGGGCATGCTGCCGAGGCTCAGTCGATCGGTCGCGGTAGTTGCCCAGGACGATTTCGCGCCCGACCATCAGCCCGGCGAGCATGCGATGGTTGCAGTCCTTGGTGTCATGCGTCCCGACCTTGCGGCCGCCGCGAAGAACCGTCACCCGGTCGGAAATCTCCAGGACTTCATGAAGCTTGTGGCTGATGAAGATGACGGCGTTGCCGGATTTGCGAAAGGCGTCGAGGGCCTTGAACAGTTCCCGTGCCTCGGCTGGAGTCAGCACGGCGGTCGGTTCGTCGAGGATCAGGACGCGCGCGTCTCGCGCCAGCACGCGCAGGATCTCGACGCGCTGCTGCTCGCCTGCCGACAAGGTGTGGATGCGGGCGTTGGGCTTGACGGCGAGATTGAATTTGTCGGCGATCGCAGCCGTTCTCGCTTCCAACTGGCTGGCCGACGCCAGCCTTGGCGTCTGCCCCCATCCGAGATGGATGTTTTCGGCCACGGTGAAGGCCTGGACCAGCTTGAAGTGCTGATGAACCATGCCGATGCCTGCCGCGATCGCATCGAGAGGGGAGCCGAAGCGAACCGGCTTTCCATTGATGGCGATCTCGCCGGCATCAGCTTGATAGATCCCGGTGAGGATGTTCATCAGGGTTGATTTGCCGGCGCCGTTCTCGCCGAGAAGCGCGTGGATCTCACCGGCGCGGATGTCGAGGTCGACGTCCGCATTGGCGATCACGCCAGGAAAATATTTGGCGATTCCGCATAGTGATACGAGCGGCGGCGCGGTGTCACCGCCGACAAGGCGAAGTCTCGGATCAGGCATTGCAGCGTCCATCGATCGAGGCGATCAGTCTTAGGTGCCGAGCCCGGAAACGCCCTCGACCGACCAGTCCCAGTTGTAGAGCGCGAATTCGTCAAGCGTTTCGCCCGCCTTCACCCGCACTGCCCCGGTCGTGTCCTTGATCTCGCCTGTAAACGGGCTCCAGCCGCCGATGATCTTCTCGCGCACTGCGTCGGCCTTGGCCGCGACGTCGGCAGGAACCGACTCACCCCAGCTATCGCGGTCGATGCCGCCGCCCAGGGGAAGCAGGGTCTGGCCACCACCCGACCAGGTGCCTTCCAGCCGCTTTCTCACCTGATCGACATAGAACGCCGTCCAGTCAGGGATGATCGAGCTGACATAGGCATTCTTGCCGTAGCGCCGCATGTCGGAGCTCCACATCGCAGCCCGCACGCCCCGCTGTTCGGCGACCTGCAGATAGGAGGCCTCGTTCATGACGCCAAAGAGGAAGTCGCAGCCATTGTCGATCAGCGCGCTTGCAGCCTGGTTGGCGCCTTGCGGATCGAACCAGGAGTTGATGCTGATGACCTGCAGGGTGGCCGCCGGATTGACCGAGCGTGCTCCCATCAGGAACGCATTGCTCGATGAGATCGCCATCGGCACCGGGAAGGAAGCGATGAAGCCGAGTTTGCCGGACTTGCTGAGCAGGCCGGCTGCCACGCCGATGACATAAGTCGGATGCCAATGGGCAGCGTAGTACCAGCCGAGATTGTCGGCCACCCGGCGGCCGTCGGCTTCCAGGAAGGCAACTTCCGGCGAGCGCTCGACCACCGATGCGAAGAAGTCGCCATAGTTCGATGTCGAAAACACCATCTGGGCGCCTTCCTGCACGAACTGCCGGAACGTGCGGCTTGCGTCGGCGGAGAAAGGAATGCTTTCGACCACCAGCGTCTTGGCCTTCGGGAAGGCAGCCTGGATCGCCTTGGCCCCTTCATTCTGCTTGGTGTTCCAGCCTTCGTCCGAGACCGGCCCCGTCAAGCCAAAGGCGATGACGGCATCCTCTTCCTTGATGGCTACGAGAGGTGCCGCGCGAGCCTGGCCGATCCAGCGCGGCATGATGAGAGATGAAGAAGCAGCGGCCGAAAGGGCCAAAAACCGGCGACGAGAAAAGTTATGCTTATAGTTCATCGAATTCCCCCCGAAATCGAGGTGAAGGCTAGTTTTTCAAACCCCTCATTGACCAGCGAATATTTGCGTCAGTAGTGTATAAAAAAATAGTACAGTCACTTTACAGGTGTCGGGAATGCCCTTGATTACGCAAGGCGCGAAGGCGCTGGAAATGGTCGCTCGATTTGGGTCGATCCGTAAGGCGGCGGAGCAGATGAATGCGACACCCTCTGCTGTCAATCGCCAGATACTCAATCTGGAACTGGAGTATGGGCAACCGCTTTTCGAGCGCTTGCCGCGGGGTATGCGACCGACGGAGGCGGGCCGCATCCTGGTGGGGCAGGTTCGGAAATCGCAGCAGGAGATCACCGCGGCCGGCGCCGAAGTGGAAGGCCTGCGTCCCTCGCACGGCAGCAGCGTGAGCATCGGTATCATGGAGTGCCTGTCGACAGGGTTCCTGCCCAAGGCGTTTCGTGCGCTTCAGGCGCAGCATCCCGGCGTCAGCCTGCGGGCGTATGTCGATGGTACCAACATCATACTCGATAAGGTCAAATCAGGCTCGATAGACTTGGCGATCGCATTCAATACGCCTCAGGATATCGGCTTGAATATCGTCAAGACTGCCCATCTAAGGCTTGGAATAGTCGCTCACCCGTCGCACAAATTGATGCAGCGAAAACACGTTGATATCGAAGACATATTGAACGAATATTTTCTGTCGACGGATGACAGCCTGACCATTGGGCCTATGGCTGACCTGCTCATTCAGAGATTGAGATCTCCGATCCACAAAATTGCCGTTTCCAATTCCATAGCTCTATTGAAGGCAATAGTTCAGGAAGGGCTTGGAATAAGCATACTGACATTGATTGATGTCTACGAGGAAGTCGAAAGCGGAAAATTGGGCTTCGTGCCGCTCTCCGGCCCGAGGATGTCGGTGGCGCTGTCTCTCTCTTCGCGCGACGTGAACGCGCTGACCGATACCGGCAAGGCCATTGCCGGCATCATCGCCAGTTCATTGGACGAAGTCCAAGCACTGTCGCTCAACAACGCCTGAACCGCATGCGGCACACGCTCACTGTCGCCGGCCGGTGAGGCTGCCGCACTTTCGTTGAGGCTTGGTCGTGATTGCGAGTTTGCCGCTGTCTCGGCAGTCTACCTCTGGCTGGCGGTCGTGGCACCGCAAGCGAGCCAATTTCACATTGAAACCGCAAGACGAACGGTCAAGGGCTGGCGGCCGTCGATTCCAACAAATTCTTGTTTGATCCTTGCCTGACGGCTTGGCTCACATCCTGCTAAGTGGTTGGAAAACCTGGTACGCCCAAGGGGAATCGAACCCCTGTTACCGCCGTGAAAGGGCGGTGTCCTAACCGCTAGACGATGGGCGCGCTCAGGTGAGGCGGTGTATAGTTGGCTTGTTCGCGACAGGCAACCCGTCTTTTTGCTGCGTCGCGAAATTTTTTTGGCTTATCCACGGCGGCGGCCGCAGCGCCAGTTCCATTCGCGTTCCGGGCCGACATCGATGTGTACTGAATTGGTGTGGCAGTAGGTGCCGACGCCGCCGCGACCGGGCATCGCCCGCAGGAAAGTTGCCAATTCCCACTTGCCGACGCCTGGGATCTGGATGTCGGCCGCAGCGCAATACATGTGCTGCGAGTTCTTGGCGCCGCGTGCCCGGCGATTGCGCTCGGCGTTGCGGTAGCCAGACGTCACGATCATCTTCTTGCCGTAGTGCTGCTCGGCTGCCTTGAGGATGCGCACAAGCGACGGCTTCAGACAGGCGACGTCGACGCTCTCGGTCTGCTTGAGCAATCCGTTGGGAGCAAGACGCGCCATGCCGGCGGCGGATGCCACTTCCAGGCCGGGGTCCTCGTCCTCGTGCAGGTCGACGTCGCTGTCGTCGTCGATGCCCGACTTGCGCTTGATCTCGAATAGGTCGGTCTGGCGCACGCCGGGCAGCGCCCAGTTCGAATCGCCGCCGCCGCCGAGCGAGGCCAGTTCGACCGGCTTGGCATCCGACTTTGCCGAGGCAAGCGTGATGATCGGCTTGGCCTTGGCTTCCACGGGTTCCGGCGACGGAGCGGTGGCGGCCGTCGCGATCAACGGCTTTGCCTTTTGCTCGGCCGGCGCGGCCTTCGCCGGCGAAGAGCCAAAGAGGGAGGCAAGGAAGCCCTTCTTCTTGGGCTGCTCGGCCTGCTGGGGGGCAGGGCCGTTGGTCAGATAGAAGCCGGTGTCTTGTTGCGCCGGCGGCTTGGCGGCATGGGCTTCGGCAGCTTGAACCGGCTGCTGCTCGGTCGCCGGTTGCTGGGCGGCCGCCGCTGCCGCGACGGGCGCCTGCGCAGCTTCTTCGCTGGCGATGGCAGCTTCGGCCGGCGTTTCGCCGCCTGGCTTGGCAAGGGGAACATAACCGACCTGGTCGGGCAGGGCGGCGTTGCCCTCGGCGTTCATGGCCAGATTGGCGGTGGCGGGCGCCGTACCAGGCGTCGCGGCCGCGTCGGTCCCGGCAGCCTGGCCGGTTGCATCAGCGGTGAGTGCGGGGTTTGCGAGCTCGAGATTGGGCTCGCCCGTCGAGGAGCAGGATACGGCCAGCAGCGAAACCAGGACGGTCAGCGCAACGCCGCATCGCCGGTCTGCGAATCGCAGTCGTCCTGACCTCAAGCTGGTCCCCTCTCATGCACTGCAGGCCAAAGATCACGTTTGGCGATGAAAATCGTACGTTTACGCAACCACGTTTCTGAACAAGAAACGGCACCCGATCACTTGCAATGATCTCCCCAGTGTCGGGCTATGCGCCAATTAAGGCGAGATCATGATAGGCGCCATGTTCTCGCCCCCTTTGCTAAGGGCGTCAACTCACCACGCATTACAGCAGGTTACACGCGGACCTTCACATAGCTGCCGGGCGCGTCTTCCAGCACCGGGCCGCTTATCCCGGGCTTGCGGGGGTCGACGCGCCTGTCGTCCTTGGCCTCGATCCAGCGGTGCCAGTGCGGCCACCACGAGCCGGGCGTCTCGGTGGCGCCCTTGAGCCATGTGTCGAAGTCGCCCGTTGGCTTGCCGCTCGACCAGAATTGATACTTGCCGGCGGCCGGGGGATTGACCACGCCGGCGATGTGACCCGAGCCGCCGACGACATAGTCGACATCGCCGCCGAAATACTGGCAACCGAGGAAGACCGAGCGGGCAGGGGCGATGTGATCCTCGCGGGCCGCCAGATTGTAGACGGGAATGGTGATGTCGGCGAGCGAGATGATTCGGCCGGCAAGCTCCATCCGGCCCTGCGACAGGTTGTTCTCGAGATAGCAGTTGCGCAGGTAGAAGGAGTGGTTGGCTGCCGCCATGCGCGTCGAATCCGCGTTCCAGTAGAGCAGGTCGAACGGCAGCGGGTCCTTGCCGCGCATGTAGTTGTTGACGACGTAGGGCCAGATAAGGTCGCCGGAACGCAGCATGTTGAAGGCGGTCGCCATCTTGGTGCCGTCGAGAAAACCCTTGTCCTTCATCGCGCGTTCGAGGGCGACGATCTGGTCTTCGTCGACGAAGACCTTGAGGTCGCCGGCGTAGGTGAAATCGACCTGCGTCGTGAAGAAGGTGACCGAGCGGATGCGGTGGTCGCCCTCCTGCGCCAGAAGCGCCAGGGCCGCGGCCAGCAGCGTGCCGCCGACGCAATAGCCGATGGCGTTGACCTCGCGCTCGCCGGTCGCCTGCTCGACCGTGTCGAGGCCGTATTGCAGCCCCTCGCGGATATAGGCCTCCCAGTCCTTCAGGCCGTGGCGCTGGTCGGGATTGATCCAGGAGATGACGAAGACGGTGTGGCCCTGCTCGACGGCCCAGCGGATGAAGGATTTCTGCGGGTTGAGATCGAGGATGTAGAATTTGTTGATCCAGGGCGGGCAGATCAGCAGCGGACGCTTCAGCACCTTGTCGGTTGTCGGCGCATACTGGATGATTTCGGCGACGTCGCTGCGGCCGACCACCTTGCCCGGCGTGGTGGCAATGTTCTTGCCGATCTCGAAGCCGGAATAGTCGGCCTGCCTGAGCTTGAGGTCGCCCTTGCCGGCCACGATGTCCTCGGCGAACATCTTCATGCCGCGCACCAGGTTTTCGCCGTTGCTGGCAACCGTCTCGCGGAACAGTTCCGGATTGGTCAGGATGAAATTGGACGGCGAGATCGCATTGGCGACCTGCTTAACATAGAAGCCGGCCTTGTGGCGGGTGTGCTCGTCGAGGCCGTCGGCATGGTCGACTAGGTCGCCGGCCCAGCGGGCGGTGACCAGATAGGCCTGCTTGAGGAAGTCGAAGAAGGCATTGCGGCCCCATTCGGGGTCGAGGAAGCGCTTGTCGGTGCGCTCCGGCTTGACCGCGTCCTCGACCTCGTCGCCGCCCATGCGCTGGACCGACTTGCTCCAGACATCGAGATAGCCGGAGAACAGCCTGGTCTGTGCTTCGAGCGCGCGTTGCGGGTCCGACAGCCAGTATTCGGTGAGCTTGGAGAAGGTCTTGACCATGTCGGTCATGGGTTCGGCGACGGTGTCGCGCAGTTCGCCCTTCTCGCGCGGCTCGGCCCATGCGGACGCGGCCTTGCCGGCCTGTTCGATCATGCGGGCCATGTTGAGCGCGAAGCGCTCGGGATCTTTGACGAGGTATTGCTCGACGGAGGAGGGGGAATCGCCACTCGGCTTGTCCGAATCGTCTACCTTCGCCATGGTCTTTCGAGGTCCTCCCAAAGGGCCTTTTATTGACATACTATCATGCGACGTCTTACCGGGTCCAACGCGCTCTACCGCGCCTGTCGGGGAAACTTTATGACACATCGTGTTGGTCGGCATATTTTTTTCTGCGCCCGCCTGGTCGTATCGGCGGGATTGCTGGCCTTGCCCGTGGTCGCCAGCGGCTGCACCAGCACGACGAGCGCCGACACTGGTCCCGCCCTTGCAGGTGGTCGCGGTGCGCAGGACACCGGCACTTATCCTAATCTCAACATCCGGCCGACGGCCGCGGCACCTCAGTTCACCGAGGAGCAGAAGGCGGCAAAACTCGCCCAACTTCACGCCGCGCAGCGGCGGCAAGGTGCCAAGGCCGGTGCCGGCAGCGGCAATTCGGCGGCGATGACCACGCTTGCCCGAAAGCACGGCGACGACACGCTGAAGGCCATCGAAGGCAAGTGCGAGACTATCGACCCCGCCTGCAATTGAGTGTATATCGCGCACGCATCGCCGAGCCCCCGTTTACCTGGAACTGACATGGAAGAATTTCACAAGGTCCGCCGCCTTCCGCCTTATGTCTTCGAGCAGGTCAACCGGCTGAAGGCCAGCGCCCGATCGCGCGGCGCCGACATCATCGACCTTGGCATGGGCAATCCCGACCTGCCGACGCCGACCGCGATCGTCGACAAGCTGTGCGAAGTGGTCCGCGACCCGCGCACCCATCGCTACTCGTCGTCGCGCGGGATTCCCGGCCTGCGCCGTGCCCAGGCCAATTATTACGCCCGCCGTTTCGGCGTGAAGCTCAACCCCGACACCCAGGTCGTGGCGACTCTGGGGTCGAAGGAAGGCTTCGCCAACATGGCGCAGGCGATCACCGCCCCCGGCGACGTGGTCCTTTGCCCGGATCCGACCTATCCGATCCATGCCTTCGGCTTCATCATGTCGGGCGGCGTCATCCGTTCACTGCAGGCGAAGCCCGATGACGGCTTTATCCCGGCGCTCGAGCGCGGCGTGCGTCACTCGATCCCCAAGCCGCTGGCGCTGATCCTCAATTATCCTTCGAACCCGACGGCACAGGTCGCGACGCTCGATTTCTATAAGGACGTGGTCGCGTTCGCCAAGAAGAACGATATCATCATCCTGTCGGACCTCGCTTATTCCGAGATCTATTTCGACGGCAATCCCCCGCCTTCAGTGCTTGAGGTGCCGGGCGCGATCGACGTCACGGTCGAATTCACCTCGATGTCGAAGACCTTCTCGATGCCGGGCTGGCGCATGGGCTTCGCTGTCGGCAACGAGCGCTTGATCGCGGCGCTGACGCGCGTGAAGTCCTATCTCGATTATGGTGCGTTCACGCCCATCCAGGTGGCGGCGACCGCGGCCCTCAACGGCGACGGCACCGACATTGCAGAGGTGCGCGAGGTCTATCACAAGCGCCGCGACGTCATGGTTGATTCCTTCGCCCGCGCCGGCTGGGAAATCCCGGCGCCGGCAGCGACGATGTTTGCCTGGGCGCCGATCCCCGAGCCGTTCAAGCATCTCGGTTCGCTAGAGTTCTCCAAGCTGCTCATCGAGCACGCCGACGTGGCCGTGGCTCCGGGCGTCGGTTTCGGCGAGCACGGCGACGATTATGTCCGTCTTGCGCTGGTCGAAAACGAACACCGCATCCGCCAGGCGGCACGAAGCATCAAGCGCTTCCTGCAAACCACCGCCAAGCATCCAAACAACGTGGTTCCGCTCGCAGCCCATCGCTGAGCGGCGCCACGAACAACATTCCCAGAACGACTGAAGTAAGAGGCGCCGTCGACCATGGCTGAAGCATTGCGTGTTGGAATTGCCGGTCTCGGCACGGTCGGTGCTTCGGTGGCGCGCGTGCTGCGCGACAAGGCGGCCGAACTCACCCGCCAGTGCGGCCGCGAAATCGTGGTCACCGCTGTCTCCGCGCGTGACCGTTCGCGCGATCGTGGCGTCGACCTGAGTGGCGCCAAGTGGTTCGACGATCCGATCGAGCTGGCCGAGAAGGCCGACATCGATGTCTTTGTCGAACTGATCGGTGGCGACGAAGGTGCGGCGCGTTCCTGCGTGTCTGCCGCGCTCGCCGCTGGCCGGCACGTCGTGACCGCCAACAAGGCGCTGCTCGCCAAGCATGGCGTGGCGCTCGCCGAGGTCGCCGAAAAGAAGGGCGTTCTGCTCAACTACGAGGCGGCGGTGGCCGGCGGTATCCCGGTCATCAAGACGATGCGCGAGGCGATGGCCGGCAACAGCGTCAACCGCGTGTTCGGTATCCTGAACGGCACCTGCAACTACATCCTGACCCGCATGGAAGCGGAAGGGCTGACCTTCGAGGCGTGCCTCAAGGACGCGCAGCGTCTGGGCTATGCCGAAGCCGACCCGACCTTCGACATCGAGGGCAACGACACGGCGCATAAGCTGGCGATCCTCACCAGCCTGGCCTTCGGAACCCGGATCGCCTCCGATGACATCTATCTCGAGGGCATTTCCAACATCACCCAGGCGGACATTCGCGCCGCCGGCGAACTCGGCTACCGCATCAAGCTGCTTGGCGTTGCCCAGCGCACCGAAAGCGGCATCGAGCAGCGCGTGCACCCGACCATGGTGCCGACGGCTTCGGTCATCGCCCAGGTCCACGGCGTAACCAACGCCGTTGCCATCGAGACCGACATTCTTGGTGAACTGCTGCTTTCCGGCCCTGGCGCCGGCGGCAATGCCACGGCTTCGGCGGTCGTTGGCGACATCGCCGACATCGCCAAGAGCCGCCCCGGCTTCCAGCACGGCCCTGTGTTCGGGCGTCCGGCCAAGGAACTGCGCCCCTACAAGAAGGCGCAGATGCGCAGCCACGCCGGCGGTTATTTCATCCGCCTGACCGTGCACGACCGCACCGGCGTGTTCGCGGCGATCGCCAAGCGCATGGCCGACAACGACATCTCGCTGGAATCGATCGTCCAGCACGCCAACGGTTCCGATGGCGTATCGGAGAAGACCGTCATCCTGGTGACCCACGAGACCACCGAAGCTGCCGTGCGCAAGGCCGTCGACGGCGTGACCAAGGACGGCCACCTGACCGACAAGCCACAGGTCATCCGCATCGAGCGCGCCGGCTGAGGCTGGCGACGCAGGCGAGGGCGGAAATGCGCCTTCGCCGGGGCAGTCAAGCCTCAACTCCCTTTCAATCGATTGATATTGTTTCGCTTTCGATAAAGCGGGCTACAGGTCTTGCCGTTGTCACAAGGGTTTGACAATAAGAGCCGGCCCGGTTCGGGCGCTCCGAATTCATCGACTCCAGGACCCTGATATGGCGAAAAGCGTTGTTGCCGGCCTCGACCGGATACTCACCATGGAACTCGTGCGCGTCACCGAACGCGCGGCTGTCGCTGCCGCCCGGCTGCGCGGACGCGGCGACGAGAAGGCTGCCGACCAGGTGGCCGTCGACGCCATGCGCCAGGAATTGAACCGCCTCGCCATCGATGGCACCGTCGTCATCGGCGAGGGCGAGCGCGACGAAGCGCCGATGCTCTATATCGGCGAGGAAGTCGGCGCTGGTGGCCCCGAGGTCGACATCGCGCTCGACCCGCTCGAAGGCACCACCATCTGCGCCAAGAACCTGCCCAACGCGCTGGCGGTCATCGCCATTGCTGAAAAGGGCAGCCTGCTGTTTGCGCCCGACGTCTATATGGACAAGATCGCGGTCGGCCCGGGCTACCCCGATGGCGTCATCGACATCGATGCGTCGCCGGCAGAAAACATTGCCAGCGTCGCCAAGGCCAAGGGCGTGCCGGTCGGAGAGATCACCGCTTGCATCCTCGACCGCCCGCGCCATGCCAAGCTGATCGATGCCGTGCGTGCCACCGGTGCCGCCATCCGCCTGATCGGCGACGGCGATGTTGCCGGCGTGATTCACACCACCGACCCGGAAGAAACCGGCATCGACATCTATCTCGGCACAGGCGGCGCGCCCGAGGGCGTGCTGGCAGCCGCAGCATTGCGTTGCACTGGCGGCCAGATGCAAGGCAGGCTGCTGCTCGACAGCCCGGAGAAGATCGCCCGTGCCGCCACCATGGGCATTGAAGACCCTAAAAAGGTCTACCGGATCGAGGAAATGGCGCGTGGCGACGTGCTGTTTGCGGCAACCGGCGTCACCGACGGCAACCTGCTTGCCGGCGTGAAGTTCGGACGCGACTCGATCACCACGCACACCATCGTGCTGCGCTCCTCGTCCAAGACTGTTCGTGAAATCAAGGCGCGCCATCAGGATCTGGAAAAATTCTGATTACGCGCTTGTCGCGGTCGCCTATGGTCGATCCGAAGCGGGTGGACCTCCTCTGAATGGCGATTGAAAAGCGCAATTTCCTCGGCGTACGGCGTTCGGCCACCGGTGTTTCATGGGAGCACCGGCTGACCGAGCGCCAGGATATGCTGGCGCTCGCCATCGCACAGGGCCATGGCGTGCCCGACATCGTTGCTCGCGTGCTTGCCGGGCGCGGTGTGCTGCCGGAGGATGCGGAGCGCTTCCTCGATCCCTCCATCCGCGACCTGTTGCCGGATCCGGCGACGTTGACGGACATGCACAAGGCTGCCGGCCGCATCGCCGATGCGGTGCTGCGCGGCGAGCGCGTCGCCATCTTCGGCGACTATGATGTCGATGGCGCCTGCTCGTCGGCGCTGATGAAACGTTTTCTCGGCCGCTTCGGCGTCGAGGCCGAAATCTACATCCCCGACCGGATCTTTGAAGGCTACGGCCCCAATCCCGATGCGATGCGCGAGTTGATCGGCCGGGGCGCCCGCCTGATCGTCACCGTGGACTGCGGCACCAACAGCGCGGCATCGATCGACGCGGCCAACGAGGCCGGTGCCGATGTCGTCGTGCTCGACCACCATCAGGTCGGCGGTGCGTTGCCGAACGCGGTTGCCGTGGTCAATCCGAACCGCGACGACGATCTTTCGGGCCAGGGCCATCTCTGCGCCGCCGGCGTGACCTTCCTGACGCTGGTGCAGACCGCCAAGGTGCTGCGCGAACGGCTGCCGGACGCGCCGCGGCCCGATCTTCTCAAGCTGCTCGACCTCGTGGCTCTCGCGACCGTGGCCGACGTGGTGCCGCTGACCGGCGTCAACAGGGCGTTCGTCGTCAAGGGCCTGCAGGCGATGCGCCAGCAGAACAATCCCGGTCTCACCGCGCTCGCCCGCGTCGCCCGCATCGGCGAGCCGCTGAATACGTTCCATCTGTCGTTCCTGCTCGGGCCGCGCATCAATGCCGGCGGGCGCATCGGCGACGCGGCGCTCGGCAGCAAGCTGCTGGCGACCGACGATCCGGTCGAGGCAGGCACGATCGCCGAAACGCTCGATCGCCTGAACCAGGAGCGGCAGGCGATGGAGACGGTAATGCTGGCCGAGGCGCGCGCCGAGGCCGATGCGGAGATCGGTGCCGGACCGGGACCGGCGGTGCTGGTGACGGCCAACACCACGTGGCATCCCGGCATCGTCGGGTTGCTGGCGTCGCGGCTCAAGGACCATGCCCGTCGTCCGGCTTTCGCCATTGCCTTCAACGGCAATGGTGTCGGCACCGGCTCAGGGCGGTCCGTCTCGGGGTTCGATCTCGGTCGTCTGGTTCGGGAGGCCGTCGAGGCCGGGCTGCTGGTCAAGGGTGGCGGTCATGCCATGGCGGCCGGCATCACCGTCGAGCGCGCGAAGCTCGGTGAGGTGCGCGCCTTCTTCGAGGCACGCGCGGCCGCAGACGTGTTCCGCCTGCAGGATGAGGAAAGCCTGCTTGTCGACGGCGCGCTCGTCGCCGAAGGTGCGACGCTGGCACTCGTCGAGTCATTGGAGAAGGCGGGTCCGTTCGGACAGGGCCACGTAGCCCCAACCTTCGTCCTGCCGCGGCACAAGCTGGCCGATGTCAGGGTGATTGGCACAGGCCACGTGCGCATCGACCTCAGGTCTGAAAGTGGCGGCCGCATCCAGGGCATCTCGTTCCGGTCCGCCGAAGCGCCGCTTGGCGAGTTCCTGCTCAGGAACAGCGGGCGCACGGTCCATGTCGCCGGGTCGCTGTCGGTCAATCACTGGAATGGCAACCGCACGGTGCAACTGCGCGTCATCGACGCGTCGCTTGCCGGGCCTTAGCCCAGGACCGCCTGCAGCCTGACGATCTCGTCCATCTGTGCCTTGGTGGCCTCGTAGCCGAGCCGGATCGCTTCGTCGGCGCGATGGAACTCCGACAGGCCGATGTGGCCGAGCTTGGGCTGCAGCGACAGGTCGGGCGGGTCGCCGGCGAGGCGTGCCCGCGAGATGCGGTCCTGGATGATGTTGAAGGCCTCGACCATCACTCCGCTGATGCCCAGCCGCGATTCACGCGCGCTGCGATTGGCGTCGTACTGGTCGGCAGGCTTGGCGTCGCGCTCGACCATAAGTTCGCCGGCGCTGTGCTTGATGACGGCCGCGCGGCCGAACAGATCATAGTGCAGATTGACGGCAACCACGAGCGGCTGCTCGTTGGCACGGCAGACCGAGACCGGCACCGGATTGACCAGCGCTCCGTCTACCAGGACGCGGCCATTGCAGGTCACCGGCTCGAAAACGCCGGGCAGGGCATAGGACGCGCGCATCGCCTTGATCAGCGAACCGCTCGACAGCCAGATTTCGTGGCCGGTGCGGATTTCGGCGGCAACGCAGACGAACGGCTTTGGCAGGTCCTCGAAGGTGACGCCCGCCATGTGCTGCTGCATGCGCGAGTCGAGCTTCATGCCGCCGAACAGGCCATTGCCGACGATCTGCAGGTCGAACAGGCCGAAGATGCGGCGCTTGGTCAGGCTTCGGGCGAACTCCTCGAGCTGGTCGAGTTTGCCGGCGAGATAGCAGCCGCCGACCAGTGCGCCGATCGAGGTGCCGGCGATCATGTTGATGCGGATGCCTGCCTCGTCAAGTGCACGCAGGACGCCGATATGTGCCCAGCCACGTGCGGCACCGCCGCCGAGCGCGAGGGAGATTCCGGTTTCTTTGGCTAGCTTCGGATCGTCGGCGCCCGTGCCCGAGGAAAAGCCGTTTGCTTCCCGGACGTTCTGACGCGCATGGAACGACGCCCATTCGAGCATCACGATCTCCCTTGTCCCGCGTACAGAGTACACTGGACACGTATTAAAATCGTGAATCTTTGTGTTGCAGGACGGGAAGCCGGTTCACGATTTCTTGTGGTAGGTCTCGTCTGCATCGAACAGCGGGGCGCTGCCGTCTGCGCTAAGCGTCGCGAAGCCGTCTTTTTGCCCCACCGTCCGATAGAAACAGGAACGCCTGCCGGTGTGACAGGTTGCGTCGTGGCCGGAAACTTTTACGCGCAGCCAGACCGCGTCCTGATCGCAGTCGGTCCGCATCTCCTCGATGTGCTGGAAATTGCCCGAGGTCTCGCCCTTCTTCCAGAGCGAGCCGCGGGACCGCGACCAGTAGTGCGCGATGCCGGTCTCGATCGAAAGCGCCAACGCCTCGGCATTCATATGCGCGACCATCAGCAGCATGCCGTCGGTGGCATCGGTCACAACGGCGGTGACCAAGCCGTTCGCGTCGAAACGCGGCGTGAACACCTCGCCTTCTTCGAGCGCGCGCTTGTCGCTGGTAGCTTCGGAGAATTTCAGAGCAGACATCGCCGGATCCTGGGTTTCGGGAACCGGCGAGGGGGGATTAGAGCCCGCCGGCTCGTATCATGGTGACAAACCGGACCTGTTCTTCGGGGGTATCCCGGAAAACGCCGGTGAAGGTCGAAGTCAGGGTCGACGACCCTTGCTTGCGGATGCCGCGCATGGCCATGCACATGTGCTCGGCCTCGATCATCACGGCGACGCCGCGCGGATTTAGCACGTCCTGGATGACACCGGCAATCTGCGCCGTCATCGCTTCCTGGGTCTGCAGCCGGTGGGCGAAGATGTCGACCACGCGGGCGATCTTGGACAGGCCGACGACCTTGCCGTCCGGCAAATAGCCGACATGGGCCTTGCCGATGATCGGCACCATGTGGTGCTCGCAATGCGAATGGAATTTAATATCGCGGACGATGACGAGGTCGTCATACCCGGCCACTTCCTCGAAGGTGCGGCCGAGTTCTTCGGCCGGGCACATGTCGTAGCCGTTGAACATCTCGCGGAAAGCCTTGGTCACGCGCTTCGGCGTGTCGATAAGGCCTTCGCGCGCCGGATTGTCGCCAGTCCAGCGCAAAAGAACACTCACTGCAGCTTCGACCTCGGCCTCGGTGGGCCGGTCGGTTGCAGGCTTCTCCATATAGGCTGATTGCGGCATCAGCTTCTTGGCAACGGCATCCATATCAGGCGTCTCCAGTAGTCCCTGTCTGAGCAGGGACGAGTTGAACGGACACAGCCACTTCAGGGACCACCGATTGAGTGCCGTACCTAAAGCTGCTCATTTTCGCCCCTCCTCCCGATGTCAGTCCTGTTGCCTTGCCGGGAAGCGAGCGCCACCATTATATATAGGTGGAGACGACGATTGAAAGATGCGACAGCGACAAGAGTTGCTCATAGCACGCACTCAGAGTGAAAAAGTTGATTGACGACATCTACAACACGAAAATTCTTGGCTTTGCCGGAAATATCGGCCGGCTTGGACGCCTCGATCATCCTGATGCGTCGGCCACCGCGCATTCCAAGCTGTGTGGCTCGACCGTCACCATTGATCTCAAGATGGAAAACGGCGTCGTCACCGACTTCGCCCATGAAGTGAAGGCCTGTGCGCTGGGCCAGGCGTCGTCGTCGATCATGGCCGAGCACGTCGTTGGCGCCAGCGCCGTCGAGCTTCGAGCCGTGCGCGAGGCTATGCTGCGCATGCTCAAGGAGGGCGGCACGCCGCCCGAGGGCCGCTTCGACGACCTCAAATACCTGGAGCCGGTGCGCGACTACAAGGCGCGCCATGCCTCGACCATGCTGACCTTCGACGCCGTGGTAGATGCCATCGGCCAGATCGAGCGCAAGCAGGCCGCGGCCTAGCATTTCTCCAGATAGCGCCGGCATTCTTCGAACTCTGCCCTGATCCAGTCGGCAAAGGCTTCCGCAGGCTCCGACAGCTTGCGCAGGCTTTTGGCAACCAGCCAGTAGGCGCCGCAGACCACGTTGGTTTCGAACGGCTTGATCAGCGCTCCCGTCGCCAGTTCCTCGCGCACCAGCAAGAGATCGCCAAGCGCAACCCCGTGACCGAGCATCGCCGCCTGTTTCGACAGTGCGGCGTCAGCCAACAACGGGCCACGCGCGGCAGCCGCATCTTCTACAGCGCCGGCGGCTTCGAACCAGCGTGCCCAGCCCTGGCGGTTTTCCTCATGCAGCAGCGTATAGCGCCGGAGATCTGCCGGGCACGCCAGGGCAGGGCCCGAGGCAAGCAGGGCAGGTGACACCACGGGCGAATCGATGACCGGTGCCAGGCGTTCGGCCTCGCTGCGCGGCCACGACGTGCTGTGCGCGCTGAAGCGCAACGCAAGTTCTGCCTGGTCGCTGCGGAAATCGATCAGGCGCGGGTCCACGTCGAGCGAAACGTCGATGTCCGGACGCAACAGGCGAAACCGGTTGAGCCGAGGCACCAGCCAGGAGGCGGCGAGCGACGGCTCGACACTGACGCTGACCACGGACTGCGCGGGCTTTGAAGCCAGCTCCGACAGTCGCTTGTCGATGTCGTCGAAGCTCTTGATCAATTGCCCAAGCAGCTTCTGTCCGGCGTCCGTGAGCTCGACGCGGCGGTGGTAGCGCACGAACAGCGGCTGCTGCAGGAAGGTTTCGAGTTCGCGTATCTGGCGGCTGATGGCGGCCTGGGTGACAAAAAGCTCTTCCGCCGCGCGGCTGAAACTCAGGTGCCGCCCGGCTGCCTCGAAGCTCCTCAGTGCTGTCAGCGGCAGCCGCCCGCGCTTCATTCGCATAATCTCAAGTTATCCATGGTGGACGTTATACTCGTTTGAAGGAAACGACCAGAGGCGGTCAAATCCTCCCCATCAAGGAGGCAAGACCATGCCGATGCTCTTCAACGCCTATGCGGAGATGTTCCGCATCGCGACTTTCCAGGCCGACCATTCGCCTCGCTTCGCAGGACGCTACGGCGCCGGGCGGCAACAGCTTGAGGCCCCGCAGCATCGGTGCCCCCACCGACCGGCGAAACTCAGCTGGCTTGCGTGACACGGCGCCGCAACTGCGCGGTCCTATGCGCCGGACATTGCGTCTGCATGTCGGAATTGACATCTATGGCGGATGAACAGTTCCGAGCGATGCTGGCGATGAGCCGCGGCCACGACCATAGCCATGGCAAACCGGTGGCGCGGGGCCGCAATTGGCCCGGCCCCTGGCGCAAGACGCCGGGTCGTGTGCTCGGCACGTCGCTCGTTCGGCTCTATCAGCTGACGCTTTCGGGCTTTATCGGCAATGCGTGCCGGCACATGCCGACCTGCTCGGAATATGCGCATGAGGCGATTGCCCGCCATGGCCTGTGGGCCGGCGGCTGGATGGGCCTTTTTAGGGTATCGCGCTGCGGGCCGTGGGGCACCCATGGCATCGACCGCGTGCCGGAACAGCTGGAGCCGCGCTATCGCTGGTTCACGCCCTGGCGCTACTGGAAAATCGGCACCAAGGCGACCGATGCCTGACATTGTGTCGGCAGCCGGAACCGTTAATCGGTTGGCTGCGTGATTTACCGTTTGGTCAGCCTATCGGAAACAATCCAGGTTAAGTCATATTCGAACCAAGCGCTCACCGTAGGTGTCGGCGGCCAACGACAGAGGGTGTCACACGTGTTCGCTTCAATTCGTCACTATGCCATCGGCGCAAGCACTGCGCTTCTTGTCTCGCTGTCTCTGGTGTCGGCGTCTTCGGCGGCCGAAACGACGGCCCTCAAACCATTTCTTGAATGCACGCTCATCGTCGATGCCGGCAGCGGCGCGAAGCTGCGTCGCGACGGCGCCTGCGATCGCCGGGTGAGCCCGGCATCCACTTTCAAGGTGCCGTTGGCCCTGATGGGCTATGATTCGGGCATTCTCGCCGACGAGCATTCGCCGCGCTGGGACTACAAGCCTGAGTTCAACGCGGTGAAGCGTGACCACAAGCCGGTCGACCCGACGATCTGGGAAAAGGACTCCGTGCTGTGGTTCTCCCAGGAGATCACGCGCAAGCTCGGCGGCAAGCGATTTGCCGGCTATGTCGGTGGCTTTGCCTATGGCAACGGCGACCTATCGGGCAATCCCGGCAAGGAGAACGGGCTTATCCGCAGCTGGCTGAGTTCTTCGCTGAAGATCTCGCCGGACGAGCAGGTCGGCTTCATCGGTCGCATGCTTGACCGCAGCCTGCCGGTCTCCGCGCGAGCGGTCGATCTCACGGCGGCGGTGTTGCCGCCATTCCAGGCCGGCGAATGGCAGGTCAAGGGCAAGACGGGTACTGGCTGGCTGACCGGAAAGTCGGGCAAGATCGACCGCAACAAGCCCTTCGGCTGGTTTGTCGGCTGGGCCGACAAGGGCGACCGCCGCATCGTGTTCGCCCGGCTGCTGGTCAATGACGGCAAGAGCCCGGTGTTTCTCGGCCCCAAGGTACGCGACATCTTCCTGGCAAGCCTTCCTGACCTGATGAAGTCGGCCAAGTAGCGGGCACTCCGTCATCGTTGGCAGAGGCGCCGTCGCTCGGCTTTACGGCAGCGCATTCTCCCCCTAAAAGATCGCTCGCTGCCGGACGCATCCGGTTTATTGCCCACCCGCGCTCGTTTGCGGGACTGGATAGGAGAAGAGCTTTGTCGAATTCCGTTTCCCTGACATTTCCCGATGGTTCCGTCCGCGAATATGACGCGGCGCTGACCGGTGCTGGTCTGGCCGAGTCGATCTCGAAGTCGCTGGCCAAGAAAGCGGTGGCCTATGCCATCGACGGCACCGTGCGCGATCTGTCCGATCCGCTTGGCAAGTCCGGCAAGGTCGAGATCGTTACCCGTGACGATCCGCGTGCGCTGGAACTGATCCGCCACGACGCTGCCCACGTGCTCGCCGAGGCGGTGCAGGAATTGTGGCCAGGGACCCAGGTGACCATCGGCCCCGTGATCGACAACGGCTTCTATTATGACTTCGCTCGCAACGAGCCTTTCACGCCCGAAGATTTTCCGGCGATCGAAAAGAAGATGCGCGAGATCATCGGCCGCAACAAGCCGTTCACCAAGCAGGTCTGGTCGCGCGACAAGGCCAAGCAGGTGTTCCGCGACAAGGGCGAGGCCTACAAGCTCGAGCTGATCGACGCGATCCCCGAGGACCAGAACCTCAACATCTATGCGCAAGGTGAGTGGTTCGACCTGTGCCGGGGACCGCATATGGCTTCGACCGGCCAGATCGGCAGCGCCTTCAAGCTGATGAAGGTCGCCGGTGCCTATTGGCGCGGCGACAGCAACAACCCGATGCTGACGCGCATCTACGGCACCGCCTGGGCCGACCAGGTGCAACTCGACCAGTACCTCCATATGCTGGAAGAGGCCGAGAAGCGCGACCACCGTCGCCTCGGCCGCGAGATGGACCTGTTCCATTTCCAGGAAGAGGGACCGGGCGTCGTGTTCTGGCACGCCAAGGGCTGGAAGATGTTTCAGAACCTCGTCAGCTACATGCGCCGCCGCCTTGATACGCAGGGCTATCAGGAGGTCAACGCCCCGCAGGTGCTCGATAAGAGCCTGTGGGAGACGTCGGGCCACTGGGGCTGGTATCGCGACGCGATGTTCAAGGTTACCGTTGCCGGCGACGACACCGACGACGACCGCGTCTTCGCGCTCAAGCCGATGAACTGCCCCGGCCACGTGCAGATCTTCAAGCATGGCTTGAAGTCGTATCGCGATCTCCCGGTAAAGCTTGCCGAATTCGGCAATGTCCATCGCTACGAGCCGTCGGGCGCGCTGCATGGCCTGATGCGCGTGCGCGGCTTCACCCAGGACGACGCGCACATCTTCTGCACCGAGGAACAGCTCGCCGCCGAGTGCCTGCGCATCAATGACCTGATCCTGACGACCTATGCCGACTTCGGCTTCGACGAGATCTCGGTGAAGCTGTCGACCAGGCCGGACAAGCGCGTCGGCTCGGACGAGGCGTGGGATCATGCCGAAGAGATCATGGGCAACGTGCTCAAGACCATCGAGGCGCAGTCGGGCAATCGCATCAAGACGTCGATCAATCCGGGCGAGGGCGCCTTCTACGGCCCCAAGTTCGAATATGTGTTGCGCGATGCCATCGGCCGCGAATGGCAGTGCGGAACGACCCAGGTCGACTTCAACCTGCCTGAGCGTTTCGGCGCCTTCTACATCGGCTCGGACTCCGAGAAGAAGCAGCCGGTCATGATCCACCGCGCCATCTGCGGCTCGATGGAGCGCTTCCTCGGCATCCTGATCGAGAATTATTCGGGCCATTTCCCGCTGTGGTTTGCGCCGCAGCAGGTGGTGGTGGCGACGATCACCTCGGATGCCGACGACTATGCCCGAGCGGTGGTGGCCAAGCTCAAGGCCGCCGGCCTTTCGGCCGAGGCCGACCTGCGCAACGAGAAGATCAACTACAAGGTCCGCGAGCACTCGCTGGCCAAGGTTCCGGTCATCCTCGTCTGCGGCAAGCGCGAGGCGGAAGAGGCAAGCGTCAACGTCCGTCGCCTCGGCTCGCGCGACCAGCAGTCAATGGGCCTTGACGAGGCCATTGCCTCACTTCGGGAAGAAGCGACGACACCAGATCGCCGCCGCGCCGCGCAGGGCTGAGCGGCCAACCAGACACGAAAAAGGGGCGGCAGAGATGTCGCCCCTTTTTTCATCTGCCTGGATTCAAAAAGCTCGGACGGAGCAACCCGCGCCTGGTCAGTCGGCGCCTTCGTTGGGGTCGATTGCCGCAGCCTCGGAAGCGACAACCTCGACGTCCTGGTTGCGGCCGGCAACGACGGTGAAATCGCGCTGGTAGATGCGGTCGCGGTTCTTGGCGATGATGGTGTAGTCGCCTTCCGACAGGACCATCGAGGCAAAGGCGCCGACCGCTTCGCGCAACGGGTCGCCGGACTCTGTCAGAACCGACCAAGATGTATCGGCGATGGCTTCACCGCCGGCTTCGCGCACCAGCTTGAAGGTCAGGTCGGCGGCACGGTGTTCGACCGTCGCCTCGGTCAGCTTGCCGGCCTCGACGCGGATGTCGGAGCGGATCACTGCATTGACCGCGCCATAGGTCGAGACGACATGGTAGGTGCCTGAATTGAGCCGCACCACCGAGTTGGGTTCGACATCGGGGATGATCAGGGCGCGTTCGCCATCGCTGCCTTCGTCCGCCTCATAGATCGAGAATTTGAGCTTGGCCGGCGGAATGCGCACGCCGCCCGAAAGCACGGCGTCAAGCTTGAGGCCGCCCGCATCGAGCACCAGGCTTTCGCGCTTGCCTTCCTTGCCGACGGTGATGCGCTTGGTGGCGCCGGCGCGACCGTAGGAGGCATGGACGAGATAGCTGCCGGGCGGCAGCTGGAACATGCTGGTGCCGCCCTGGGCGGATGCCACCAGCGGCAATTTTCCATCGGGGCCGGCTTCGGGACGGAACACGCGCCAGACCAGCCCGCGGCCGATGTCGCCGCCCTTGTCTGTGAGCTGGGCGGTGAGCGTGATCTCGCCGAGTGCGCTGATTGCCAGGGATTCGTCGCCGCGCGGCGCGGCAAAGCTTGAGATGCCGGGAAGGCTCAGGCCTTCTATTGCCGAGGCGCCATCCTGGGCAAACGCGACCGAAGACGGCATCGCGAACAGTGCGGCACCCAGAATCGGTGCGAAAAAGCGGAAGCATCCCCTCGACATCCCTTGTTTGAAGCGCAAGGCGGTGGCAATTTCAAGGCTATTCGGGCGCCATGGATTCCGACCAATGAGCCCCGTCGCCAAAGCAGCTGCCATTCCGGTCGGCGCTTCAGCCCAAAACCCAAGGAGCGCCAGCGCCGTGCCATCGCCGATCATCGACTTTTTGCTGACCCGCAATTCCGCACCGATCCCGGAACTGCGCGCGCCTGCGCCTTCCGATAGCGAGATCGAGACGATGCTGCGGGCAGCGACGCGCGTGCCCGACCACGGCCGTCTCGAGCCCTGGCGCTTCATCCTCTATCGCGGCGATGCGCGCATCGAAATCGGCAAGAAGCTGGCTGAACTGGCCGAGCGCCGCGAAGGGCCGTTGCCCGACGGGCGGCGCAACCAGGAGCTCGCCCGCTTTTCGCGCGCGCCGCTGGTGATCGGCGTTGTGTCGAGCCCCAAGGAGAACCCGAAGATCCCGCAATGGGAAATGTTCCTGTCAGGTGGCATGGCGGCGATGAACCTGATGACCGCCGCCAACGCGCTCGGCTATGGCACCAACATGATCACCAACTGGTATTCCGATGTAGAGGAAGGGCGCGCGCTGCTGGGCCTGGCACCGCATGAGCGGGTCGTCGGCTTCATCCACATCGGCAGCTACGAAGGCACCGCACCCGAGCGGCCGCGTCCTGATGTGGCGAAGCTCCACAGCGACTATACTGGCCCCTGGGAGGGCTAGGCGCGATGTTCTACGAGCCGTCGCAGGGCCACGGCCTGCCGCACGATCCGTTCAAGGCGATCGTCTCGCCCAGGCCGATCGGCTGGATATCGACCATCGGCAAGGATGGCGCGCTGAACCTTGCGCCCTATTCGTTCTTCAATGCGCTGACGGGCAAGCCGCCGCTGGTCTGGTTTTCCTCCGAGGGGCCGAAGGACAGCTCTACCTTCGCCGGCGAGACCCGTGAGTTCGTTGCCAATGTCGTCGGGCGCGAACTCGCCGAGAAGATGAACCGAACCTCGGTCAATGCCCCCAGGGGCACGAGCGAGTTCGGCTATGCCGGGCTGACGGCAGCGCCATCGCGGCTGGTCGTCCCGCCGCGTGTTGCCGAAGCACCAGCAGCGCTGGAATGCAAGGTCACCGAGATCTTCCGCCCGAAGGGCCTGGACGGTGCCGACGCCGGTGTATTTGTCGTCGTCGGCGAGGTGGTCGGTGTCCATATCGACGAGGCATTCCTGACCGACGGCCTGTTCGACGTCGTCAAGGCAGGCAATGTCTCGCGCCTCGGCTACATGGATTATTCCAGCATCAGCGAAGTCTTCTCGATGCGCCGCCCGCGCTGGGAAGAAGATTAGGCTCCGGCAGCGGCCTCGGCGCGCGCCAGCAGGCGTTCGGCCCGGCGCAGATGCGGTCGGTCGTACATCTGCCCGCCAATTCCGACGACGCCCGGATTCCCGGCCTCCCTGAACGCAGCGACCACCGCTTGCGCATGTTCGACGGCTTCCTTCGCCGGTGTGAACGCCTCGTTGATGATCGCGACCTGATCGGGATGGATGGCCATCTTGGCGGTGAAACCGTCGCGCTCGGCCTCCAGGCACTCGGTGCGAAGGCCCTCGTGGTCGCGGAAATTGACGAACACCGTGTCGACGGCAGCGACCTCGGCTGCCGAGGCGGCGAGGACGGTCAAGGCACGCGCGAGCCTGAAAACGTCGGTGTAGCGGCCTTGTCCGTCGCGCGTGGCGCGCGCGCCGATCGCTGCCGAGAGGTCTTCCGCGCCCCAGGTCAGGCCGGCCACGCGCGCGCTGGCACCCGCATAGCTGGCCGTTGCGAGAGTGCCGGCAGCGGTTTCCGTGATGATCGGGATGATGCGGATCGCGCCGTCCGGCAAACCGTTTTCGGCCTCGTGCACCCTGAGCTTGGTCGAAAGATGCTGGACGTCAGCCCCGGAATTCGACTTCGGCAGCATGATGCCATCCGGTGCGATGGGTACGATCGCGCGCAGGTCGTCGTCGGTCATTCCGGTCGAAAGGTCGTTGACGCGGACATAGATCGAGGACCGCGTCGTGCGCCTTCTGCTCGCGATTAAATCGGCGGCGACGCCGCGCGCATGACCCTTGTTGTCGGGCGCCACCGAATCCTCGAGGTCGACGATGACGACGTCGGCGCCGGACAAGAACCCGCGTTCGAGCTTCTTTTCCGAATCTCCGGGGACGAACAGCAACGAACGCATCAAGCGGCCTTCTTTTTCATCATTGCCTGGCGCTGGCATTTGGCGACCAGTGCGCCGTGCTGATTATAGGCGCAATGCAGGAATTCGACGATGCCACGGTCGGTTTTCGACTTCGATTCGCGCACCGAAAGCACTTCGGTTTCGACGCGAATGGTATCGCCGTGGAAGACAGGGTGCGGGAAGGTGGTTTCGGTCATGCCGAGATTGCCGATGGTGGTGCCCAGTGTGGTGTCGTGCACCGAAATGCCGATCATCAGGCCGAGCGTGAAGAGCGAATTGACCAGCGGCTTGCCCCATTCGCTCTTGGCGGCAAAGTCGAAGTCGATGTGAAGCGGCTGTGGGTTCAGCGTCATCGTCGAGAACATCATGTTGTCGCTCTCGGTGACGGTCTTGGTGAGTTGATGCCGGATCACCTGGCCGACTACGAACTCCTCAAGAAAAAGACCGGCCATCCGCATTTTCTCCTGTTGCCCCGTTTTGATAGGCGCTGCCACGGCGGGCGGCAAGCGGGTTAACGGATATGGTGAACCGTTCGTAAACCATTTGTTCCTAGGATGGTTTCAGGGGTTTGGCATGGCTTGCCGGGGGCGAAGAAAAGCGAATGGTGGTCTCGCATTTCCTGAGATGGATCGACACCGCGAAGGTGGCCGAGCGCGCAGCCGCAGCAGCCGCCTTGGCCAATGCCTACGTCAATCGCGAACTGCCGTTCGAGGACCGATGCGCCGCAGAGGCGGCGCTGACGCTGTTGCTCGACGATCCCTCGTCGAAGGTGCGCCAGTCGCTGGCAGAGGCGCTGTCGATGAGCGCACACGCGCCGCTGCAGATCATCGCAGCCCTCGCATCCGATCAGCCTGACGTCGCAGCCCTGGTTCTGGCGCGCTCGCCGCTTTTGACCGACGCCGACCTCATCGACCGGGTCGCCTCAGGCTCGTGCGCCATCCAGAAACTCATCGCCGACCGGCCTGCTGTCTCCATGTCGCTCTCGGCGGCCATTGCTGAGGTGGGCGAGGCTGAGGCTTGCGTCACGCTGCTGCAGAATTATGGCGCCGATATCGCCTCGCTGAGCTTCCGTCGCATTGCCGAGCGCTTTGGTGGCGATGCGCGTGTGCGCGAGGCGTTGGTGGCCGATCAGCGGCTGCCTTCGGATTGCCGGCACCTGCTTCTTGTCAAACTCGGCGAAGCCCTGAAGACATCGCCCTTCGTCTTGGCCCTGATGGGTGCCGCACGCGCCGAACGCGTGACGCGCGACGCCTGCGTGAAAGCCTCGATGACGCTGATCGAAGGCACGCGTGCTCAAGAGCATGCGGCGCTTGTCGAACATCTGCGGCTCCGCGGTGATCTCACTGCAAGCTTCATCATCCGCATCCTCGCCCACGGCAAGGTCGACTTCTTCGGGGCAGCCCTGGTCGTGCTGACCGGCCGAGACGAGCCGAGGGTGAGGGCGTTGTTGTCTACCGGGCAGGATGTGGCGTTGACGGCCTTGTTCCGCTCGGCCGGCCTTGCCGATGCGACGCATGCAATCATCCTGCGGGCGCTGAAGATCTGGCGCGAGGTTGCCAATGGGCGCCGCGTCGCCGGAGCACAGGAAGTCAGCTGGCTGATGCTTCGTGAACTGGGTGGCCAGAGCGCTGAAGGCGAACTGGCCGGACTGGTCAAGTCGATCCATCTCGAGGCCCTGCGCGAGAACGCCCGCGGCCACGCATTGGCGATCGCGGCGGCCTGATCCGCCGTTAGCCTCAGATGTCGAGCGCGTCCGCTGCAGCGAATTCAGCGCGGTCCTGGATGAAACGGAAGCGCAACTCCGGCTTGGTGCCCATCAGCGCATCGACCGCGCTCTTCGTCTCGTCGGCGTCGTCGAGGACCTCGATGCGCAGCAGCGTGCGCTTCCTGGGGTCCATCGTCGTTTCCTTGAGCTGGCTTGCCATCATCTCGCCAAGGCCTTTGAAGCGGCCGATCTCGACCTTGCCGCGTCCGCTGAACTCGGTGCGCATCAGCTCTTCCTTGTGGGCGTCGTCGCGGGCATAGGCCACCTTGCCGCCCTGGCGGATCGAGTAGAGCGGCGGCACTGCCATGTAGAGGTGGCCGCCGCGGACGAGCTGGGGCATTTCCTGGTAGAAGAAGGTGATCAGCAGCGAAGCGATGTGGGCACCGTCGACGTCGGCGTCGGTCATGATGATGACGCGGTCGTAGCGCAGGTCTTCTTCGCGATACTTGGATCGCGTACCGCAGCCCAGCGCCTGGATCAGGTCGCCGATCAACTGGTTCGACGCCAGCTTGTCGTTGCCGGCGCTGGCGACGTTAAGGATCTTGCCGCGCAGCGGCAGGATCGCCTGCATCTTCCGGTCGCGCGCCTGCTTGGCCGAGCCACCTGCCGAGTCGCCCTCGACGATGAACAATTCGGCCCCTGCGGCGGCATTCTGCGTGCAGTCGGCCAGCTTGCCGGGCAGGCGCAGCTTGCGCACCGCGCTCTTGCGCGACACTTCCTTTTCCTGGCGCCGGCGCACGCGCTCGTCGGCGCGCGCAATGACCCAGTCGAGCAGCTTGGAGGCTTCCTGCGGGTTGTCGGCGAGCCAGTGGTCGAACGGATCGCGGATCGCCGTCTCGACGATGCGCATGGCTTCGACCGTTGCCAGCTTGTCCTTGGTCTGGCCGACGAATTCGGGCTCGCGGATGAACACCGACAGCATGCCCGCCGCCGAGATCATCACGTCTTCGCTGGTGACGATCGCAGCACGCTTGTTGCCGACGAGGTCGGCATAGGCGCGCAGGCCACGCGTCAGCACGTTGCGGAAGCCCATCTCGTGGGTGCCGCCATCGCCTGTCGGGATGGTGTTGCAGTAGGAATTGATGAAGCCGTCGCCGCCAAACCAGGTGACGGCCCATTCGATCGAGCCATGCCCGCTCTGCTTGTCGCTCTTGCCCGAGAAGATTTCGCGGGTCACCTGCATCTCGTCGCCGAGCGAGGCCTTGAGATAGTCACCGAGGCCGCCGGGGAAGTGGAAGACCGCCTTGGCCGGGGTCTCGTCCTTCTCCTTCAGCAGTGCCGGGTCGCAACTCCAGCGGATCTCGACGCCGCCGAACAGGTAGGCCTTCGACCGCGCCATCTTGTAGATGCGGGCCGGCAGGAAATGGGCGCCCTTGCCGAAGATGTCGGGATCCGGATGGAAACGCACCCTGGTGCCGCGCCGATTGTGGACGTCGCCGAGGCTTTCGAGGCCGCCTTGCGGCACGCCGCGCGAAAAGCGCTGGCGATAGAGCTGGCGGCCGCGCGCCACCTCGACTTCGAGCAGGTCCGACAACGCGTTGACCACCGAAACGCCCACGCCATGCAGGCCGCCGGAGGTTTCATAGACCTTCGAGTCGAACTTGCCGCCGGCATGCAGCGTCGTCATGATGACTTCGAGCGCCGACTTGTTCTTGAACTTGGGATGCGGATCGACAGGGATGCCGCGGCCGTTGTCGGTGACGGTCAGAAAACCCTCTGCGTCGAGCTCCACTTCGATGAAGGTCGCATGGCCGGCCACCGCCTCGTCCATCGAGTTGTCGATGACTTCGGCAAAGAGATGGTGCAGCGCCTTCTCGTCGGTGCCGCCGATATACATGCCGGGGCGGCGGCGCACGGGCTCAAGGCCTTCGAGCACTTCGATATCGGCTGCACTATAGCCCTCGCTGCCATCCTTGGCGGCCGGGACCGGGCGCTTTGCCACCGCTGCCGCCTGCACCAGCGGGTCCGCCGGACGCGACACGGGGCGGGGCGGCTGCTTGTCGAGGCTGCCGAAAAGATCGTTGCTATCGTCCATGCTCAATACAGTTTTCCGATGCTGCGAATCAGTTTGCCAAGTGTGCCAGTTTTGCCGTCAGCGCAATAGAAGTTCCGGTTATGTTCGTGCGTCATGTTGTCAAACGCGACGGAACCGTGCAACTATTCGTAAACGCAAACCGAAATCGCCGGTTGATGAGTGGCGACGATCTGGCCTTAGGCGGTTGCTGGGCGACCGCTAAGTCCATAAGTGCTTCCCAATCAATCGGACAATCAACAAGGCGGGGGCCTCGTGCTTGACTTCGGTTCCCTTTTGCTCGCGACGGCTTTGTCCGGCGCCTGTCTGAGCGGGACGCTGCTCGCCATCTGGCTGACGGCGCGCCAAGCGCGTTTCGTCTTTACGATGGCGGCCGGAATACTACTTCTTGTCGTTCATGTCATCGGCTTTTGGCAATATGGCCGCAACGCCTCGCCGTGGCTTGGCCAACTGACCCTGACACTGCTGGTGGCCGGCTTCTTCGTCATCCTGTGCTCGACGGCTCAGTACCTTGATAAGGGTTGGCACAGGATCGCCGCGGCGCCCGTGCTCGCGGCGGTGGTGTTGATCACGGCCGTGACCGCCTCCGGCTACGACGGCTTGGGTTTCGTCCTCGCCTATTCCACCGTCACAGCCCTGCTGATCGTAGTCACAGTGATGTTTTGGGCTGCCGGGGAATATGACCGGCGTATCCTGGCCGCGGTCACCCTGCTCGCTGGCAGCGCCGCCGTCTCCTTCACGCTCTGTGCGTTGGTGCTGGTTCTGGACGGGCAGTGGTCTCTGGGGACCGTCCCCAAGAATTGGGCCGAAGACCTCAACACCGCCGTCGTCGTCGCCTGCATGACGGCACTGGGGGCGCTGACCATTTCGCTGCATCACCTGCGCACCCAGCGAGAATTGACGGTCCAGACGCTGACCGACCCTCTGACCGGCTTGTTGAATCGCAGGGCGTTGACGATGTTCCATGGCGACACGCGGTTCGGATCGACGACGGCGCTGGCCATGTTCGACCTCGACCATTTCAAGCGCACCAACGACGTCTTCGGTCACGCTGCGGGCGATACGGTTCTGCAACGCTTCGCCGACGTTGTCAGGAATCATGCCCAGGACGGCGTCGAATGTTTTCGGCTGGGCGGTGAGGAGTTTGCCGTCATCATGTCAGGCGTCGCCCCTGATGAGGTGCACGGCATATTGCGGTCTATCGGAGGTTCCTTTGGCGCCGAGATCGTCGTCACCAGGCTCGGGCCACTGCGCAGCACCGTCAGCGTCGGCATCTGTTTCGGGGACGATGGCGCAATGACGCTCGATGAGATGCTGACCGCCGCCGACGCGGCGCTCTACGCCGCCAAGCGCGCCGGCCGAAACCGGGCAGTTACAGCCGATATGACGGGTGGCGCGACAACCTACGAGCCGGCACGGTTGTTTGCCTAGGCTCGGCTGCGCCATTAGGCACAGCCGTCGAGAAGCCGCCCGCAAAAGGATACGGCCGGACTAGGTGTCCGGCCGATTCGTCTGGTTTCAGATCCGCCTACTCGGCGGCGCCGAGATATTCCGACAGCGGCGGGCAGGCGCAGACCAGGTTGCGGTCGCCGGCCACGTTGTCGATGCGCGACACCGGCGGCCAGTACTTGGCAGCGGTGTCGGGATCCCCGCCGGGATAGGCCGCCTCGAGGCGCGAGTAGGGGTGCTTCCACTCGCCTGCCAGCGTTTCGGTCGCCGTGTGCGGCGCATTGGCCAGCGGATTGTCGTCCTTCGGCCACACGCCCTTTTCGACCTTGGCCGCCTCGGCAGCGATCGCGATCATCGCTTCGCAGAAACGATCGATCTCGTGCTTCGGCTCGGACTCGGTCGGTTCGACCATCAGCGTACCGGAGACCGGCCAGGACATGGTCGGTGCATGGAAGCCATAGTCGATCAGGCGCTTGGCGATGTCCTCGACGCTGATGCCTGCAGTCTCCTTGAGCACGCGGGTGTCGAGGATGCACTCATGCGCGACGCGACCGTTGCGGCCCTTGAACAGCACCGGATAGTACGGCTCGAGCTTGGTGGCGATGTAGTTGGCGTTGAGGATAGCCTGCTCCGTCGCCTGCTTCAGGCCCGAAGCGCCCATCATCCGGATGTACATCCAGGTGATCGGCAGGATCGAGGCGCTGCCGAAGGGAGCCGCCGAAACCGCATGCGCGCTGCCCGCCTCGACATGGCCGGGCAGGAACGGCGCAAGATGCGACTTGACGCCGATCGGCCCTATGCCGGGGCCGCCGCCGCCATGCGGAATGCAGAAGGTCTTGTGCAGGTTCATGTGGCAGACGTCGGCGCCGATGTCGGCTGGACGCGAAAGTGCCACCATTGCGTTCAGGTTGGCGCCGTCGAAATAGACCTGTCCGCCATGCGCATGCACGATCTCGCAGATGTCGCGCGCACCTTCCTCGAACACGCCGTGCGTCGAGGGATAGGTGAACATCAGCGCCGCAAGCTTGTCGGCGTGCTGTTCGGCCTTGACCTTGAGATCGGTGACGTCGATGTCGCCGTCGTCGAGGCAGTGCACGACCACCACTTCCATGCCGGCCATGGCCGCACTTGCCGGGTTGGTGCCGTGCGCCGAAGACGGGATCAGGCAGATGTTGCGCTGGGTCTCACCACGCGAATGGTGATAGCGGCGGATCGACAGCAGGCCGGCATATTCGCCCTGGCTGCCGGCGTTCGGCTGCAGGCTGACGGCGTCGAAGCCGGTGATCTCGCAGAGCCAGGCTTCGAGATCGTCGGTCATCGCGCGATAACCGAGCGAATGGCTGGTCGGCGCAAACGGGTGCAGGTTGGCGACCGACGGCCAGCTGACCGGCATCATCTCTGCAGCCGCATTGAGCTTCATGGTGCAGGAGCCGAGCGGGATCATGGCGCGGTCGAGCGCCAGATCCTTGTCGGCGAGCCTGCGCAGGAAGCGCATCATGTCGGTTTCCGAACGGTTTGCGTGGAATACCGGCTGGGTCAGGAACTCCTTGCCGCGTGGTTTTCCGGGCAGGGCGCGCTTGGCTTCCGCCGGTGCCTTGGCACCGAACAGCGCAGCAATCGCTTCGAGATCCGCGCCGGTGGAGGTTTCGTCGAAGGCGACCGAAACATGGTCGGCGTCGATGACACGCAGCAGACGGCCAACCTTCTCGCCTTCGGCGGCGATCGCCTCGGCCTTGCCCTTGGCTTCGACGGTGACGGTGTCGAAGCGCTTGTCGCCGAGCACGGCGACGCCGGCAGCCTTGAGGCCTTCTGCGAGGCGGCTAGCCAGCGCGTGGATGTGTTCCGAGATCGCCTGCAGGCCGGACGGGCCGTGCCAGATGGCATAGGACGCCGCCATGTTGGCGAGCAGGGCCTGGGCCGTGCAGATGTTCGACGTCGCCTTGTCGCGGCGGATATGCTGCTCGCGGGTCTGGAGCGCCAGGCGATAGCCGGGGCGGCCCTTGCTGTCGACCGACTGGCCGACGAGGCGGCCCGGCATCAGGCGGGTCAGCTTGTCGGAAACGGCGCAATAGGCAGCGTGCGGACCGCCGAAGCCAATCGGCACGCCAAAGCGCTGCATCGAACCGGTGGCGATGTCGGCGCCGAGGCTGGCAGGGGTATCGGTGACGGTCAGGCTGAGCGGGTCGGAAACGAAGATGACGATCGCGCCGACTGCCTTGGCTTTCTCGATCGCCGCCTTGTGGTTGCCATAGACACCATGGGTGTCGGGCCAGGAAACGATGAGGGCTGCCGTGTTGTCGTCGATGGTCTCGCCGTCGATCTCGGTACCGAGCGGTTCGGCCCGCGTCCGGATGACGTCAAGGATCTGCGGATGAGCGGCACCGGCGAGGGCGACGCGGCTGCGCTTGTCGCGGTGATGGCGAAGCGCGATGCCGACGGCCTCGGCAACAGCCGTCGCTTCATCGAGCAGCGAGGCGGAAGCAACCGGCAGGCCGGTCAGTTCGGCAACCAGCGTCTGGAAGTGGAACAGCAGTTCCAGGCGGCCCTGGCTGATCTCAGCCTGGTAGGGCGTGTAGGCCGTGTACCAGGCCGGGTTTTCGAACAGGTTGCGCTGGATCACCGGCGGTACGTTGACGCCGTGATAGCCGGCGCCGATGAAGCTCTTCAGCACCTTGTTGCGGCCCATCTTCTCGCCGAGTTCGGCAAGCGCTTGATGTTCGCTCGCAGGTGCCGGCAGCGCCAGCGGCCGGTCCAGCCGGATCGACTTCGGAACCGCCTGCGAGATCAGCGTTTCCACCGAAGGCACGCCGATCGCGGCAAGCATGGCGCGGGTTTCGGTCGCGCCGGGCCCGATGTGACGGGCCGAAAAAGGATATGGTGCAATGGTCATGTCAGGCAATCCTGTCAACCGATATGGGCTTTGTAGCCCGCTTCGTCCATCAGGCCCTCGAGCTGGCCCGTATTGGCGATCTTCATCTTCCAAAGCCAGCCGTCGCCGGTGGCTGCCGAATTGATCAGCGCCGGCTCAGAGGAGAGCGCGGCATTGGAGTCGGTGATTTCGCCGTCGAGCGGCGCGTAGACGTCCGAGGCCGCCTTGACGGATTCGACGACGACGGCGACGTCGCCCTTCGCGAGCTTGCGGCCGGCTTCAGGCAGTTCGACGAAAACGAGGTCGCCAAGCTGTTCCTGGGCGTAGTCGGTGATGCCGACCGTTGCGATGTCGCCCTCAACGCGCAGCCACTCGTGGTCTTCAGTGTAATAGGTCTTGGTCATGGAAATTATCCTTTGCGATAGCGATGCTGCGTGAAGGGAAGGGAGTGGACGTCGACAGGCACCTTGGTGCCGCGAACATCGGCGAAGACACGAGTGCCGGCCTTGGCAAGCGGTGCCGAGACATAGCCCATGGCGACCGGGAACCCGGCCGAGGGACCGAAGCCGCCCGAGGTGACACGGCCGGCGGGATTGCCGTCGGCGTCGAACAGTTGCGTGCCCGAACGCACCGGCTGGCGGCCTTCGGGCTTCAGCCCGACGCGCTTTTCCTTGGCGCCGTCGGCGAGAATTTTCGAAAGCGCTGCCGCACCGATGAACTTGCCGTCGGTACGCAGGTCCTTGGGGATGGCCCACATCAGGCCGGCACTTGCCGGGTCGGTGTCGGGCGTGATGTCGTTGCCGTGCAGGCAGAGGCCGGCTTCGAGCCGCAGGCTGTCGCGGGCGGCAAGGCCGATCCACATGACACGTTCGTCGCCGAGCAGCTTGGCGAGCAGTTCGCGGGCGTCTGCTTCCGGCAAGCCGATCTCGAAACCGTCTTCGCCGGTATAGCCCGACCGGCTCATGAACCACTTGGTGCGCGGTTCGAAGCCCTGCATGAAGAACAGGGCGTCGGTGTCGACGCCGGCACTTTCGAGCACGGCTGCCGCTTCCGGTCCCTGGATTGCGATGAAGACGCGATCCAGCGGCTCGATGTTGGCGTCGAAACTCTTGCCGACTTCACGCAGATGCGCCTCGTCGGTGGCCGCGTTGCCGGCGTTGGCGACGACCATGAAACGGTCTTCGCCGAGCCTGGTGATGATCAGGTCGTCGACGATGCCTGCGGCTTCGGTGAGGAAGAAAGTATACTTGGATTGCTTGAACTCGAGTGCCTTTGCATCGAGCGGGCAAGCGCGGTTGATGAGGTCCGCCGCACCCGGTCCGCTGACCACGAACAGCTTCATGTGGGAGATGTCGAACAAGCCGACATGCTCGCGGGTGTGAAGGTGCTCCTTCATCACGCCGGCAGGGTAGGTGAGCGGCATGTTCCAGCCGGCAAAGGCGCCGAAGCGCGCACCGGCTGCGGAATGCAGGTCTTCGAGTGGCAATTGATTAGTATGGTCGCCCGTCATGTCTTCTCCAGAGTCGCACGTTGCCAGCCGCTTTTGGCAGCTATTCCGTGCCCCTCTGTCTGAAGCCTGAGAGACTCGCGCTCCGGATCTCTGTCGGCAGCGCTTACACCTTCGGCGCGGGATCCAGGTCCCGACTTTCCAGAGTGTCCTTCCTGTTTACGGTTCTTTTGCCTGAGAGATTTCGGGCGATTTCCCCTTCGGCGTCAGCTTTCGCTGCTCTCTCCCGCAAACAGGTGGAGCCCGCAAAGGCCCCAGACGACTCGTCAATATCCCAAGGCCGACACTTTGTCACCTATCGGCCAAGCCTTATTTGCAAAGTAGATAGTCCAGGCCAATACTTTCGGGTGGCAGTTTCCTATCCGCGGCAATCAACGCCACTGCCTTCAGATGCCGCCGTACCAATCGTAGCCGCGGTCTTCCCAATATCCGCCCTTGCCGAGCCCCATCGAATTGAGGCCGTCGACCAATTCGATTCTGTGCACGTATTTCGGCATCTTGTAGCCGAGCTGGCGTTCGACCCGGACGCGCAGTGGCGCGCCGTTCTCGACCGGCAACGCTTTCCCGTTCATGCCATAGGAGAGAATCGTCTGGGGGTGCCGTGCGTCGACCAGGTCGATCGAGCCGTAATATTTGACCTCGCCCGACAGGCTTCGCTCGATCGTGTCGAGGCAGTGGAAAACGACATAACGTGCTTCAGGCTTCACCACCGCCTGGTCCAGAACCAGCGCCATCGGCACGCCGGTCCATTTGGCGATGCAGCTCCAGCCTTCGACGCAGTCATGCCGGGTGATCTGGGTGCGCGAGGGCATCGCCATCAGTTGCTCCCGCGACAGCGACAGCGGCCTTTCGACGAGCCCGACAACGTCGAGCCGCCAGTCGGCGAACTGATTGGACAGCAGGCCCTTGTAGACATCGTCGTTGGGCGCCGTCACGCCGTTCGGACGCTGCGGCTGGCGAATGTCTGCCTCGGAGAATTCCTGGGCAAGTGAGGCGCGGCCCGCGATCAGCCTTTGCGCGCGATAGGTCAGTCCATTGGCGCCTTCGAGCACATTGCGCACGCCGTTGTCGCGGTCCTGCAGGAAGTCGAAGGCATCGCAGCCGGAAAGCGCTGCCCCCGAAATTCCGAGGGATGCGGCGGTCAGGAAGCGTCGGCGGCTTATCTGAAACTTTGGCATCTCAGGCACTCCCTTTGTCGGAATTGCCGCGCTCGGATCGATCCGTACGGTACCACCCGGTGATGATCGAGCGCAGTTCGTTGATCGGGCCTGCAGCCAGGATCATCAGCATGTGGACAATGAAGAAGCCGACGAGCAGCGCCATCGCAACGAAGTGGATGGTGCGGGCTGTCTGGCGCCCGCCAAGCATGTCGGCGAGGAAAGGAATCGCCGCGTTCATGCTCGGCGACATGGCGAGGCCGGTCAGGATCATCAGCGGCAGCAGCACGAACAGCACGCCGCCATAGGCAAGTTTCTGCAGCGTGTTGTAGTCGCGGCTGTGGTGGAACTTCAGTCTGGCGTGGTCGGCAATGTCTCTGGGCAGGCGACGTATGTCGTCCGCGCGAGGCACAAGATCGCGGCGCAGGTGGCCGCTGAGCGCGCTGGCGACAAGCCAGGCCAGCAGCGTTGCCGACAGGACCCAGGCGAAGAAGAAGTGCACGACGCGGCCGGTCGCGAGGTCCTGTCCGGACGGGATTGTCGCCCATGCCGGAAAGGCGCGGGCGTCCAGATTATCAATGGGGCCTGAAAGGCCAAGGATGCCGGTGGTGTTGAATCGTTTGCCGAGGAGTTCGGTGTAACCTATTGGTCCACTTGAGCTATAGTCGGAGCCAATGACCAGAACGTCGTTGTCGAACTGGAAGCCCGATTGCTTGCCGATGTAGAGCGCAGGATGGGCGTTGAAGATCTGCAGTCCGCTGAGCAGCAGGAAGAACAGCGACAGCGCCCAGACCCAGTGGGTCAGCCGCGTCCAGCGCGTTTGCCGATAGACCAGTTCGCTCTCCGGGCGATTGGACGTCGGCAACGGGTGCCCGTCCGATTGCTGCACGATACGCGACTGGCTTTCCATCTGGCGTGACCTCCAATGGCGCACGCGGCCTTGGGCGGAAGCGCGCTGGTGTTGGTCAAACTACGCGTCCGGTCGGAGATAGGTTTCGGGGCCGCGATGATATTCGCGTGAGCCGGGCTCAGTTGGCCAAGGAGACCACCAGGTTGACCGCCGCGGCGACGATGATGGTGTTGAAGAAGAACGACAGGATCGAATGCAGCATCACGGCGCGGCGCATGTCCGTGGTGGAGATGTCGGTGTCGGCGGTCTGCGCGGTCATGCCGATGACAACGGCGAAGTAGAGAAAGTCCCAGCCGACCGGTCGGTGTGTTTCAGGAAAACCCAATCCACCTATGGGCTTACGTCCATGCGTTGATGCCGTGTCTGACTTGTCGTCACCCTTCCAGAACAGGTGAGCATAGTGCAACGCAGCCATGGCGTGGATGGTGAACCACCCGAAAGGCAGCGAAAGCAGCGAGAAGACCAAGGCAATCGGATTGGTCGCTTCCTTGGCGTTGATCAGCATGAACAGCGAGCCGACCGCCACCGCCACGATGCCGATGGTGACCAGGAAGATGATGCCCACCGGCTCGTCCGCGTCCTGGGCGCGGTGGCTGAGATAGGCGGCATCCAGTGCCGGCATTTGCCGCAGGATCAGCGCGATGTAGGCGACGAAGAAGACGTTTGCGCCGATGGCGAAGGCCAATGGCTGGCCGAACAACAGTGCGCCAGCCAAAGCCGCGACGCCCAGGGCAGCGCTGATCAGGAACACGACATGGCGCTTGAATGGCTTCATGACGGCGGAGCCGCCTTCAGCGCCCGTCGCGCCATCTGGTCCAGGGCTCCAAGGAAACGTGAACGGTCCTGCGGCGCAAAGGATGCGTTGTAGCCCTTGCTCTCGCCGGTCTCGCGCAGATGCTGCTTGAGGTCGCGCATGGCAACCGCCATGCCGATGGTCTCCGGAGTAAAGGGCTTGCCCGTCGGACCCAGCACATGGGCACCCAAGGCTACCGCCCTGGCGGCCAGCGGGATGTCGGCGGTGACGACGATGTCGTTGGCATGGGTATTGTCGACGATCCAGTCGTCTGCAGCATCCGCGCCCTTGGACACCACCACGTTGCGGATCATCGGATCGCGCGACGGCCTGAGGCCGCCATTGGAGACGAAGGTGACGATGAGGTCGAGCCGTTCGGCGACCTTCACCACCTCGTCCTTGACCGGGCAGGCGTCGGCATCGACGTAGATGATAGGCTTGCTGTCCATCGCACCACCTTGCATGCGCAAGGCTCAGGCAGGCAAGGGCCGGAGCATGTCGATATGGGGGATATCATCTTCCAGATATTCCTCCGAGACGGTCTCGAAGCCGAAGGACGCGTAGAACCTCTGGAGGTGGCTCTGCGCCGAAAGCGCGATCGGGCGCCCGGGAAACAGCCGCCCACAGGCGGCGATGGACTCGCGTATCAACATGCCGCCCAATTGCTTGCCGCGATGGTCGGGCGAAACCACGACCCGGCCGATATAGGCCGGGCCGTCGCTGTTGGTGGGGGCGATGATCCGCGTGCTTGCCAGCAATTCCTTGCCGGCAAGCAGCCTGAGGTGCAGTGCCTCGGGGTCCTTGCCGTCCAGTTCGGGAAACGCGCATTTCTGCTCGACGACGAAGACGTCGATGCGCATTTTCAGCATCGCATAGAGGTCGCGCGGAGACAGGTCGTCCAAGCCTCTGACGTCGACCTCGTATGCGACACCGCTCATCAATAAACCACGACGCTGCGGATGCTCTCGCCGGCATGCATCAGGTCAAAACCCTTGTTGATGTCTTCGAGCTTGAGCGTATGCGTGATCATCGGGTCGATCTGGATCTTGCCCTCCATGTACCAGTCGACGATCTTCGGCACGTCGGTGCGGCCGCGCGCGCCGCCGAAGGCGGTGCCCTTCCAGGTCCGGCCGGTGACCAGCTGGAACGGCCGCGTCGCGATCTCCTGGCCGGCACCGGCGACGCCGATGACGATCGATTCGCCCCAGCCGCGATGGCTGGCCTCGAGCGCCTGGCGCATCACCTTGACGTTGCCGGTGCAGTCGAAGGTGTAGTCGGCGCCGCCGATCTGGTCGGCACCGCGCTTGGTCATGTTGACGAGGTAGGGAACGATGTCGCCCTCGACCTCCTTCGGATTGACGAAATGCGTCATGCCGAACTTTTCGCCCCAGGCCTTGCGCTCATTGTTGAGGTCGACGCCGATGATCATGTCGGCACCCGCCAGGCGCAGCCCCTGCAGCACGTTGAGGCCGATGCCGCCGAGGCCAAAGACGATCGCCGTCGAGCCGATCTCGACCTTGGCGGTGTTGATGACGGCACCGATGCCGGTCGTCACGCCGCAGCCGATGTAGCAGATCTTGTCGAAGGGCGCGTCGGGGTTGACCTTGGCCAGCGCGATCTCGGGCAGTACGGTGAAGTTCGAGAACGTCGAGCAGCCCATGTAGTGGAAGATCTTGTCCTTGCCGATCGAAAAGCGCGACGAACCGTCCGGCATTAGGCCCTGTCCCTGCGTCGAGCGGATCGCGGTGCAGAGATTGGTTTTCCGCGACAGGCACGACGGGCACGAGCGGCATTCGGGCGTGTAGAGCGGAATGACGTGGTCGCCCTTCTTGAGCGAGGTCACGCCCTTGCCGACATCGACGACGACACCCGCTCCCTCATGGCCGAGGATCGCCGGGAAGATGCCTTCCGGATCGGCGCCCGACAGCGTGAATTCGTCGGTGTGGCAGATGCCGGTCGCCTTGATCTCGACCAGTACCTCGCCCTCGCGCGGCCCTTCGAGGTCCACCTCCATGATTTCGAGCGGCTTTCCGGCTCCGACGGCGACTGCGGCGCGGGTTTTCATGGCGATGTTCCTTCATGTAATTTCGGGGGCAAAAATCCGGCGGCAGGGTTTCAGGTTTTGGCCGGGCGATCAACCGGGAAGGTGACGCCGAACCGTGCTAAAGCGGCGTTCGGCATCGTCCTCCACAAGGCGTTTCCGGCGTGACCCCATGCGGGATGGACACGATGACGCCCCTGGCCGAACATGCCGGCTGAAATCTTCCTTGCAAGGCAAACGATTCGATGTCGAGTGAACGGCTCCCGCGCGATCCCCTGAAGCGTGAAGCGTTAAAAGCGGAAGCAAAGCCAGAGGCTTCCGCAAGGACGTTCATTCACCTGCGCGTTCATTCCGCCTATTCTCTGCTTGAAGGCGCGTTGCCGCTCGGCAAGGTCGTCGGACATGCCGTGAAGGATGCCGCGCCGGCAATCGCGGTGGCCGACAGCAACAACCTGTTCGGCGCGCTGGAATTCGCCCAGAAGGCGACCAAGGACGGCGTGCAGCCTCTGGTTGGCTGCCAGGTCGACGTCGACTTCGCCGAGACTGCCGATTCCAGCCAGCGCGGACCCGTGTTCAAGCAGGCGCTCGATCTTCTCCCGATCGTACTGATCGCCGCCACCGAGGCAGGTTATGCCAACCTCGTGCGGCTTGTCAGCCGACTCTATCTCGAAACGCCCAATGGCGAACCGGTGCATGCCAAGCTCGACTGGGTCGCCGGGCTGGCGGACGGCATCATCTGTCTGACCGGCGGGCCGCGGGGGCCGATCGGCACGGCGATCAGGAGCGATCACCAGGTCCTCGCCGAAGCCCGGCTTCTGGGCTTACAGGCAATGTTCGGCGACCGGCTTTATGTCGAGCTGGAACGCGTGGCCGGCTACGATCGGGGTGTCGAGGCAGCGACCATCGAGCTGGCCTACCGTCACCGCCTGCCGCTGGTGGCGACAAACGAGGCCTTCTTCCCGACCCGCGCCGACTATGAGGCGCACGACGCGCTGATCGCCATCGCCGAGGGTTCGGTGGTTGCCGAAGACAACAGGCGCAGGCTGACCCCTGACAATTTCCTCAAGTCCCAGAAGGAGATGTCGGAGCTTTTTGCCGATCTGCCCGAAGCGATCGACAATACGGTCGAGATTGCCCGGCGCTGCTCGTATTATCCCAAGAACCGCAATCCGATCCTGCCGCGCTTCACCGGGGGCGACATTGCCGACGCCGACGCCGCCGTTGCAGCCGAAGCGGCCGAACTGACCCGGCAGGCCCATGACGGCCTTGCCATGCGGCTTGAAACGCGCGGCCTGGCCGAGGGCTATACGCCGGAGCAGTACAAGGAACGCCTGGAATACGAGCTCGGCATCATCGAGCGCATGAAATTCCCCGGCTACTTCCTGATCGTTGCGGACTTCATCAAGTGGGCGAAGGTGCAGGGCATTCCGGTCGGCCCGGGCCGCGGCTCGGGCGCGGGCTCGCTCGTCGCCTATGCGCTGACCATCACCGACGTCGATCCGCTGCGTTTTTCGCTGCTGTTCGAGCGCTTCCTCAACCCCGACCGCGTCTCGATGCCCGACTTCGACATCGACTTCTGCCAGGACCGGCGCGAAGAGGTCATCCGCTATGTCCAGGCCAAATACGGCCGCGACCAGGTCGGGCAGATCATCACCTTCGGAACGCTGCAGGCGCGCGCCGTGCTGCGCGACGTTGGCCGGGTGCTGCAGATGCCCTATGGCCAGGTCGACAAGCTGTGCAAGATGGTGCCGCAGAACCCGGCCAACCCGGTGACGCTCGGCCAGGCGATCGAGGGCGAGCCGCGCTTTGCCGAAGAAGCCGAGCGCGAACCGATCGTCCAGACGCTGCTCGACATGGCGCAGAAGCTGGAAGGGCTCTACCGCCACGCCTCGACGCACGCCGCCGGCATCGTCATCGGCGACCGTCCGCTGTCCGAACTGGTGCCGATGTACCGCGACCCGCGTTCGGACATGCCGGTCACCCAGTTCAACATGAAATATGTCGAGCAGGCCGGCCTGGTGAAGTTCGACTTCCTCGGCCTGAAGACGCTGACGGTGTTGCAGAAGGCGCTGCAGTTCATCAGCCGGTGCGGCGTCGACATCGACCTCGCGCTGATCCCGCTCGACGATCCGCTGACCTATGCCATGCTGTCGCGCGGCGAGACGGTCGGCATCTTCCAGGTTGAAAGTGCCGGCATGCGCAAGGCGCTGATCGGCATGAAGCCCGATCGCGTCGAGGACATCATCGCCTTGGTGGCGCTCTATCGCCCGGGCCCGATGGAGAACATCCCGACCTACAACGCACGCAAGCACGGCGACGAGGAGATCGCCTCGATCCATCCGATGATCGACCATCTGGTGAAGGAGACCCAAGGGGTCATCGTCTACCAGGAACAGGTGATGCAGATCGCCCAGGAGCTGTCGGGCTATTCGCTCGGTGAAGCCGACCTTCTGCGCCGCGCCATGGGCAAGAAGATCCGCGCCGAGATGGACAAGCAGCGCGAGCGCTTCGTCACCGGTTCGATGGAAAAGGGCGTCTCCAAGCCCCAGTCCAATGCGATCTTCGATCTGCTTGCCAAGTTCGCCGACTACGGCTTCAACAAGTCGCACGCCGCAGCCTACGCCATTGTTTCCTACCAGACGGCGTATCTGAAGGCGCACTATCCGGTCGAGTTCCTCGCGGCCTCGATGACCTACGATATGTCGAACACGGACAAGCTCAACGACTTCCGCCAGGACGCCATGCGCCTCGGCATCGATGTCGTGCCGCCGTCCGTCATGACCAGTTTCCGCGACTTCGAGGTCGGCGAAAGGAAGATCTTCTACTCGCTCGCCGCCATCAAGGGCGTCGGCGAAGCGGCGGTCCAGCATATCGTTGCCAAGCGGATGGAAAAGCCCTTCGCCAGCCTCGCCGATTTCTGCGAGCGCATCGATCCGAAGACCGTCGGCAAGCGTGTTTTCGAAAGCCTGATCATGGCCGGTGCGTTCGATTGCTTCGGCCACGATCGCGCGGCCTTGATGGCCGGCATTGAGCGCATGATGGGCCTCGCCTCGCTGGCGCACGAAAACGCCACGCTTGGCCAATCGGATATTTTCGGCAGCGCCTTTTCGGGTCAGGCGCCCGTGCTGCACCTGCCGCAGGCCGATGCATGGTTGCCGGCCGACCGTTTGCACCGAGAGTTCCAGGTCGTTGGTTTCTATCTCTCGGCGCATCCGCTCGACGAATACAAATCGGCGCTCGAAAAGATGCGCGTGCAGAACTGGACCGATTTCGCCGCAGCGGTGAAGCGTGGCGCCACAGCTGGCCGGCTTGCCGGCACGGTAACGACCAAGCAGGAGCGCAAGACCAAGACCGGCAACAAGATGGGCGTCGTCCAGTTCTCCGACGTCTCCGGCCAATATGAGTCGGTGCTGTTTTCGGAGGCGCTGGCGCAGTACCGCGACCTGCTCGAACCGGGCAAGTCGGTGGTCATCACCGTTGCCGCCGAAGATCGGCCCGAGGGCGTCAACCTGCGCATCCAGACGGTTCAGTCGCTGGAAGACGAGGCCAGCCGCGTGCAGAAGACATTGCGCATCTTCGTGCGCGACGCAGCACCGCTGAATATGCTCTCCAATCAGCTTACGACCCGCGGCGAAGGCGAGGTCAGCTTCATCGTGCTGAAAGGCGAGGCCCAGGGCGAGATCGAGATCGAACTGCCCAACCGCTACCGCATCACGCCCTCGATCGCATCGGCCATGCGGGCGGTGCCTGGCGTGGTCGAGGTTGAACTGGTCTAGGTCACGGTTTCGCGGTCGCTTGCCTTGGCGTGCAAGATTGCGGCGCGTTGCGGCGAACAATCCCTGCTGGTATTCTAGGCGCCTCTCACCTGCAGTGCATGCCGCTTGCTGGGCTGTGCAAACCAGCCAGAACCGCTTTGAACGATTGCATCGGGGAAGCACCAGGCACTTGAGGCTTCGTCATGGACGAGAAGGCCGCCGCATCACAGCTTATGCAGATGGTGAACGGGTACCAGGTGTCCCAGGCGATCTGCGTTGCGGCAACGCTTGGCATTGCCGATCATCTGGCGTCGGGCGTCCGGTCCAGCGACGACCTGGCCGAAGCCACCTCTGCACATCCACAATCCCTCTACCGGCTTCTGCGCGCGCTGGCCTCCGTTGGCGTGCTGCATGAAGGCGACGCACGCCAGTTTTCCCTCACCAGTCTTGGGGCAGGCCTGCGTTCCGATGTCGAGCATTCCGTCGCGCCTTGGGCGCGCATGGTCGGGCGAGCCTATTATCGCGACGCCTGGAGCGAACTCCTGCACAGCGTGCGCACCGGCGAAAATGCCTTCGCCCATGCCCATGGGACAGGCGTCTGGCAGTATCGCATCGACCATCCCGAGGAATCCCTGATCTTCGACCGGGCGATGTCGTCCTTCGTGCCCGCTGTCGCTGCGGCGGTGCTGGCGGCATATGATTTCAGCAGGTTCGAGGTCGTCATGGATGTCGGCGGCGGGCAGGGCGCGCTGCTTGCCGCCATACTGTTACGCAACCCATTGCAGCGCGGAATCCTGTTCGACCAGCCGCAGGTGGTGGAAGGCGCGAGAGCGGTGCTGCAGACGGCGTCCGTGGCCGAACGCTGCCAGGTGGTCGGCGGCGACTTTTTCCTCGCAGTGCCCGAGGGGGCGGACGCCCATGTGATGAAATGGATACTGCACGACTGGGACGACGAACGCTCGATTGCCATCCTGAAATGCTGCCGCAGGGCGATCCGGCCTGACGGCAAGCTGCTCGTGCTGGACGCGGTGCTGGCGCCGCCAAATGAAGGCGCGCAGGCCAAGTTAGCCGATCTTAACATGCTGGCGGTGCCCGGCGGGCAGGAGCGAACCCGGGACGAGTTCGCAAGTCTCTACGTCGCCTCTGGTTTCCGTTTGACGAATGTCTTCGACGCCGGCCCACGCATCAGCCTCATCGAAGGTGAGCCCGTCTAATATCCCTGTCTAACTTGAAGGTCGTCCGGGGCGAGTAACTTCGCTTGACTTCAACGCCCGATGAATAGAGCCTGCTGCCAGCGGAAACGAGGCTAGCGGTCAAGATGAAGACCCTGTTGCGAGGTGTCTGCGTTACGGCTGTGCTTGTGGGAGGCATTCTCCAGGCACATGCCGCCGATCTCGTCGTGGCAATGCCGAATTGGCCTTCCGGACAGGCGGCTGCGAATATCATCAAGGCAGCGCTGGAGAAATCGCTCGGTCTCGAGGTCGACGTCGCCGAGATGGGGACGTTGATCGCGTTCTCCGGAATGGATGCGGGCACGGTCGATGTCTACCCGGAAGTCTGGCGCCCGAATTTCGATCCCTTGATCCAGAAATACGCCACCGACCGCGGCACCATCCATCTCAGCAGCCACGATGTATCGGCGACGCAGGGTTTGTGCGTCACGCAGAAGACCTATGACGAGCATGGCGTACGCGACGTTGTGGATCTGAAGGACCCTGCCAAGGCCAGGCTCTTCGATACCGACGGCGACGGCAAGGGCGAGATGTGGATCGGCGCGCGCGGCTGGCTGTCGACCGATGTCGAACGCATCCGTGCCAAGAGCTACGGCTATGCCGAAACCATGACGCTGCTGGAAATGCCAGAAGAAGTCGGCATGTCGGCGGTTGATGCGGCTGTCGCGACCGACAAGCCGATCGTCTTCTATTGCTACAGTCCACACCATGTCTTTCAGCTTCACCAGATCAAGCAACTGAGCGAGCCGGCATTCGATCCAGCGAAATGGAAGGTGGTGTTGCAGGCCGACGATCCGCTCTGGCTGTCGAAGTCGGACGCGCCGGTGGCCTGGATGCCGTCGAGCTTCAGCCTGGCTTATGCTTCCTCGCTGTCCAAGCGCCTGCCTGCGGTGGCCAGGTTCCTCGACAAGGTCGATTTCAACGCCGACGAAGTGACTGCCATGGGCTACGCGCTGGAAGTTGAGCGGCAGGATCCGGCGAAGTTTGCCGAGCAATGGGTGGCGACCCACGAAGAACGCGTCAAGGGATGGCTGCAGTGATGTGCCGGTCGAAACCTAAACAAGGGTGAGGTGCATGGCAGGGATGTCGCGTCTGCGTGGAAGGCTGGGTTGGGTCGCGGCCCTGTTCATGGCTGTGGGGCTCGGAGCGGCATTGGCGCAGGTAGGCCCCACGACGCAGATATTCGACCCGAAGACGCACAAATGGATCAACTACGACCGCAAGAAGGCGCGGCAGTATTACGCCGCCCACGGACAGGTGCCTGACGCGTTTCGCCGCCAGATCGTGACGTTCCGCACGGCGGAGAAGCCGGGAACGATCATCATAGATGGCAACCAGCACTTCCTCTATCTCGTGCTGCCCGGTCTCAAGGCAGTGCGCTACGGCATCGGTGTCGGCCGCGACGGCTTTGGCTGGGCCGGCATCGTGCGCGTTGGCCGCACCGCCGAATGGCCAACCTGGACGCCGCCGGCCGAGATGGTGGCGCGCGATCCAAACGCCGCCAAGTTTGCCGGCGGCATGCCGGGCGGTCCCGACAATCCGCTCGGCGCGCGTGCGCTCTACCTCTACCAGGGCGACCAGGACACCATCTACCGCATCCATGGAACGCCGGAACCGTGGACGATCGGCCTCGACGTGTCGTCTGGTTGTATCCGCATGAACAATGACGACATTGTCGACCTGCATGCGCAGGTGCGGGTGGGCGCCAAGGTCGTGGTGCTGATGCAAGGGGCTGCGCTCTACAAGGGGGTGTGATCCCTCTCAACGACCAGACGCATGGAACGAGGGGACGAAATGCGAACGATCCATCTTGCCGCCACTGCCTTGCTGACCGGACTTGCTGCTGCCGGTTGCAGTTCCACCGCGCCAGAACCGCAGGACATGGCGCGAACCACCGTGCAGACAGCACCCGCCGACCTGCAACTCACCTGCGCCAGTGCTGCCGCAACCTCGGCTGGCGTCGACGCCGACAAGGTGTTGCCGGTCGGCTCGTCGCAACTGGACGCGACCAGGTACCAGGTCGAACTCAATGCGTCCGGCGAGCGCTATACCTGCGTCGTCGACAATATGGGCACGGTGACGTCGGTGCAGAAGGCGGCCTGAAAGGCGCTTCAGACGCCAATGGCGCACTGCGGAAGCTAGTCGTCCAGTGGTTCCGGCGGGCGGGTGTTACGGCCCTTGCCGAAGGTGTAGCCGGTCTCGACCGCTTGCCTACCGAACTTGCCGCGCAACACGTCGATGGCACCTTCCGCCAGTGCGCGCTTGCGTGACTGGACATCGACCAGATCCGGCGGATCGGCCCGCTCGTCGTCCGACAGGTCGCTGACGCCGATGCCGAGAAGGCGGTACTTGGTGCCGTCGGTTTCCCTGGCCAGCAATTGCATGCCGGTCTGGAAGATGCGGTCGGCGAGCCTTGTCGGATCGGCAAGCTGCCGGTTGCGCGTCCTGAGCTTGAAATCCTGCGTCTTGAGCTTCAGCACCACCGTCCGGCCCGCGATACCTGCCTTTTTCAGCCGCGCCGACACCTTCTCCGACAGGGCGCGCAGCACCGGCACGAGGTCGGCCGGCGTCGCGAGATCGGTGTCGAAGGTCGTCTCCGCCGAGACGCTCTTGGCTTCGTGATCGGGCGACACCTGCCGGTCGTCCTGGCCACGCGACAGATGGTAGAGCCGGCTGCCCATCGTGCCGTAGCGCCGCATCAAGTCGCCACGATCCATGCGCTGGAGTTGGCCGATGCTGCGGATGCCATCGCGTTCGAGCGTCGCGGCAAAGGCCTTGCCTACGCCCCAGATCATCGTCACCGGCTGTTGCGCGAGGAAACCCAGGGCCTCTGCCTCGCCGATGACCGCAAAGCCGCGCGGCTTGCGGAAGTCGGAGGCGATCTTGGCCAGGAACTTGCAGTAGGACAGCCCGGCCGAGACGGTGATGCCGATTTCCTTTTCCACGGCCGCTGCGAATCGAGCGAGGACCAGAGCGGGGGGAAGCCCGTGCAGTCGCTCGGTGCCGTCGAGATCGAGAAACGCCTCGTCGATCGAGATCGGCTCGACCAGCGGCGTCAGTGCCTGCATCATCGCCCGCACCTCGCGGCCGACGCGGACGTATTTCTCCATGTCGGGCTTGACCACCACCGCCTCGGGACAGGCCTCCAGCGCCTTGAACATCGGCATCGCCGAGCGCACCCCATGGATGCGGGCGATGTAGCATGCGGTCGAAACCACCCCGCGCTTTCCGCCGCCGATGATGACGGGCTTGTCCTTCAGGTCGGGGTTGTCGCGTTTTTCCACCGCCGCATAGAAGGCGTCGCAGTCGATATGGGCGAGATGCAGCTCGTAGAGCTCCGCATGGCGCAACAGGCGAGGGCTGCCGCAGGCATGGCAGCGCGGGCCCGCGCCGCGCTGAAGGGCAAGGCAGTCGCGGCAGAAACCGTGGCTGGGATCGTTGACAGGCATTGCCTTCACTGCGAACATAAAGAGAACGAACGCGATTTTATGCCAGCCGCAGTGCCGCGACAAGGCTGTGCGACGGAGCTATCCATGTCTGATGCCATCTTGCCGCTGACGCCCGATCTGTGGCCGCAATTCGAAGACCTGTTCGGCAAGCAGGGCGCTTGCTACGGCTGCTGGTGCACCTATTTCAGGCTGCCGCCGGCGGCACGGCGGCAAAGCAGTCGCGAACGCAACAAGGATCACATCAAGGCGCGCATCGAGGGCCGGGCGTGCTTGCCTTCGATGCCGGCCAGGCAGTTGGCTGGATGCAGATCGGCCCGCGCGCCGATGTGCCCGAATTCAACAATGCCGGCAGGGGATCCGCGCCGCTGGATCCCGATGATGCCGGCGACCCACGTGTCTGGGCGATCTCGTGCTTCTTCATCCGCAACAATGCGCGCGGCCAGGGACTGACTCACCAACTGGTCGACGCCGGCATCGATTTTGCGCGCCAGTCGGGTGCGCGGCTGCTGGAGGCGTGCCCGATGGACCAGTCGAAGGATTCGCGCTCGGTCGGTCTTTTTGTCGGCTCGACGCGGGTATTCGAGAAAGCCGGGTTTTCGCGAGCGGCCGAGCGCAAGCCCGGCCGACCCCTTATGCGCCTGGAGCTCTGAGCCGCTCAGCCGGAAAAGCCGCCGCTTTCGAGGAACGCCAGTTCCTGCTCGCTCGATTCACGCCCGAGGATGGAGTTGCGGTGCGGGAAGCGGCCGAAACGAGCGACGATGTCGCGATGGCCGATGGCGTGCTTCAGGTAGTCGCCACCAAGGGCGGTCGACCGTTCAAGCGGGATGTCGTGGTCGGCCAACGTCTCGGAATGTGAGAACGGCAGGTAGAAGAACACCCGGATCGGCCCTTCTGTGGCGAGGTCGTGGCCGTCGGCCACCGCCTTGCGCGCGAAATGGCGGGCGAGCGGATCGGTGGCATACATATGGCCGCTGCCGCGGAAACAGTTGCGCGGAAACTGGTCGAGCAGGATCATCAGCGCCAGTGCGCCTTCGGGGTCGCTCGCCCAGTGATCGCATTGGCGCTTGGCCGCGGCCATGTGCAGGTCGCCGAAACGGCTGCGGAACCGGTCGTCGAACATCTCGTCCTTGCGGAACCAGCCTTCGGGGCCGGCCTCGCGCCAATAGGCGACGACTTCGGTTGCGCGCTGCCTGTCCACCATGATCAATTCCTTTCCGTTTGTTCGGTCGTCTTCCTGGCGATGACGCTCGCCGCTTCCTCGTTGAGTGCCTTGGCGGCGCGGCGCGGTGGCGTCAGCGGCGTCGGCACCGGACCGGGAATGTTGCCCTGCAGATAGTTGCGGCCGGACTGGATGTCACCTGCGAACTGCATTTCCAGTCGCGCCGCATCGCGACGGCGCACTTCTTCGATCACCTCGGCGACTTCGTCGGGATCCTCGCCGAGCTTTTCGAGCGTGGAGCCGCCGAAAAGCAGCGCCGATTCGAATGTCTCGCGCAGCTGGAAATCGACGCCGGCGCGAATGAGTTCGATCGCGGTGCCCCGATCATAAGCCCGTGCCAGCACCGGTATCAGCGGGAATTCGGCCCTGAGATGCCCGGCGATGCGGACTGCGACATCCGCCTTGTCGACACAGATCAACACCGCACGTGCACGTCCGGCACCGGCAGCATGCAGGATGTCGAGCCTCGTGCCGTCACCGTAATAGACCTTGAAGCCGAAGTCCGCCGCCGCCTGGATCATCTCGACGTCGTTGTCGATGATCGAGACATCGACACCGCGCAGCAGAAGCGGCTGGCTGGCGATCTGGCCGAAGCGTCCGAAGCCGATGACCAGCACCGTGCCGCTCAACTCGGCAGCCACGTCGACATCTTCGAGCGACTGTTCGTCCTGTGGCGTGAAACGGCGCAGCACCATGATCGCCAGGGGCGTCAGCACCATGGAGATGATGATGATGGCGGTGAGGATAGCGTTGGACTCGCCGTCGATGATGCCTACGGCGAGTGCCGACGAATAGAGCACGAAAGCGAACTCGCCGCCTTGCGCCATGATCACCGCGCGCTCCAGCGCCTCGCGATGCCCCGAGCGCAGGCAGCGCGCCACGACGTAGATGCCAATGCCTTTCGCCAGCATGTAGACGACGACGTAGAAGGCGATCATCTGCCAGTTGGCTGCGACCACCAGGAGGTCGAGCGACATGCCGACGGCGATGAAGAACATGCCGAGCAGGATGCCGCGGAAGGGCTCGACGTCGGCCTCGAGCTGGTGGCGGAAGGTCGATTCGGAAAGCAGCACGCCTGCGAGGAAGGCACCCATCGCCATGGAGAGCCCGCCAAGCTGCATGGCGAGCGCCGAGCCGAGCACCACCAGCAGCGCGGCGGCGGTCATCACCTCGCGGGCGCGCAGATCGGCAAGGATGCGGAACAGCGGATTGAGCAGATATCGGCCGGCGATCACCAGGCCGGTGATCGAGGCGATGCCGATGCCGATCTCGCTCAGCCGGCCGGCCCAGCCTGTGTCGATCTCATTGCCCGAAACGGGCGCAAGGAAGGCAACGAGCGCCAGCAGCGGAACGATGGCGAGGTCCTCCAGCAGCAGGATCGACACCATTCGCTGGCCCTTGGGAGTCGACATTTCGCCGCGCTCTTCGAGCAATTGCATGACGATCGCCGTGGAGGTCAGAACGAAGCCGGCGCCCGCTACAAAGGATTGCGCAACGGAAAATCCTGTCGCCAGTCCGATGGAGGTCAAAAGCAACGCGCAAAGTCCGACCTGGAATGCCCCGAGGCCGAAGATCTCTCGCCGCAGGCCCCACAGCCGCGACGGCTGCATCTCGAGCCCGATGATGAAAAGAAACATCACCACGCCGAGTTCGGCGACATGCAGGATGGTTTCTGCCTCGGAGAACACGCCGATGCCGAACGGGCCGATGATGACGCCGGCACTGAGATAGCCGAGTATCGAGCCAAGGCCGAGGCGCTTGAATATCGGAACGGCCACGACGCCCGCAGCCAGCAACGCCACAACCGGAATCAGGTCGACGCCCGTAGTCTCTGCCGCCATGCGCTCTGTCGATCCTTTGTTTGCGGCTGCCGGCCGCTTGAGGGGAAGCTCAAGATAGGTGGTTCGCACGCCGCCGAACAGCCCGCCTGGCGGATCGAAATTTGCTGCAGAGATTTGCAGGCGGGCAGGGTGCGCGCGCTGGCCTCACAACCTGTCATTGCGTGTGACATGGCTTGACGCTAAGGCGGGTCCGGTTTCGACCAGCGGGTGGTTGAATTGCCGCCGGCATTTCCTGCCGGTTACGAGGAGAGGACTGACATGAACAAGATTCTGTTTGCCGTGATTGGTGTTGCTGCGCTTGGCCTTTCGGCCTGCTCGAAGGCGGCGCCGGAGTGCACCGCCGAAGTCATGGCCAAGAAGAGCCAGGAAGTGGGAACGGCGCTTCAGGAAGCGGTGACCAAGGATCCGGCCAAGGCTGCCGAACTGTCGGCCAAGGTGCAGGAAGTTGCGTCCAAGTACACTGGCGCCACCACTTCGGAAGAGGCCTGCAAGGCGTATGACGAACTGCTGACTGTCATCAAGGGCTGATTCTCGCGGCGAGAATCAGAAAGGCGGCGCCGATGGCGCCGCCCTTTTTTGTTTGGGGCAGGGGAATCAGTTCTTGGCGATGGCGCCGACCGCGGTCTCGTCGACGCGCGACAGCTTCATGCCGATCACCGGCACCAGTTGCTTGTCGACACGCACCGAAACCGTGACATGCATCGAGTTCTCGTCAGGCACGCGGGCCTGCATCACGCCGTTGAGCTGGTTGCGGTTGAGCGACAGCACGACTTTTCTGCCATCGACGACGTTGCCGGAAACGATGTCCAGGCCCTTGCCCGCGGAGCCGTCGAGGAAGGTTCCGCGATAACTGCGTCCCTTCTGTTCGATGGTTGCCGACATCTTCTGGGTAAACACGCCGACGCGGCAGCCGCCGTCGAGCGACATCCCGACTTTCCCGTCCGGCGTCGAACCGGTGAAGCTGCAGGTGAACTTGGTGCCCTTGTATTTGCCGGCGACGATTTCGCCGGGTCCGACCCATTCGCCCTCGACCGATTTGAAGAATTTCTTGTCGCGTTCGGGTGCCTTGGCGGGTTCGGCATGTGCGATGCCTGAGAGCGAAACCGCCATGGCGGGCAAAACGGCGGACAAGAACAAGCGCTTCATGGGCACACCCGACAGCAGGAAACTGGAACGACTAGCTGCCGGGACCATGGCGAAAAATGGTTAATGCTTCGTCTATTTGGCCTTGTCGGCACCCTTGTCCTTGGTTGCGAATGTGGTGAGTGCGGCAAGGAAATCGCCCATGCCGGGTCGCTTGACCGCAGCAAAGGGCAGGGGGCGCGCCGTCTCCATTGCGGCAATGCCGATGCGCGCGGTCATCATGCCGTTGACGATGCCTTCGCCGAGCTTTGCCGACAGCTTGGCGGCAAGTCCGTGGCCCACAAGCTGCTGGACGAAACTGTCGCCGACGGCGATCGAGCCGGTAACGGCCAGATGGGCAAGTGCTGCGCGCGCCAGCCTGAAGAAGCCGAGCGTGCCCGGGCGGCCGCCGTACAGTTCAGCCAGCCGGCGGATCAGCCGGCCGGCCTCGAACACCACATAGGCGATGTCGACCAGCGCGCGTGGGCTGACGGCCGTAACAAGCGACACGCGCTTGGCCGCATCCAGGATGAGGATCTTTGCCTGTGCGTCGAGCGGCGTCAGGATTTCGGTCTCGGCAAGGCCCACCAGATCGCGGCCGTCGATCACTTCGCCGCGCAGATCCGCCAGGGCACGCCTGCCCGCCGCCGTTTCGGGCTTGGATGCCAGCAGGCTCGACAATTCGTCGACGACGCCGCGCGCTGCGCCGGGGTCATTGCGTTCGATGGCATCAGTCGCGCGGTTGCGCAGGCGCTCAACCGAGGCGAGCCGGAAAACCGACAAAAGCTCGCGAACGACTATGACGAGCAGCGCAACCGCGGCAATTGCGGCTGCACCTACCGCCAGCCAGCCGAGCCAGTCGGCCCTGGAAAACAGGTCGCGGATCAGCCTGTCGGTCCACAATCCGATGCCGAGCGAGACCAGGATGCCCGCCGCCGCGAGAAAGATTGCGCCGATGCGTGATTGGCGCCTGGGTGCAGTGGCAGGCGGCGGTTCGGCCACGGCAATGTCGGCCTCGTCAAAGACGTCGAATTCGGCCGGCGTGACGATGACCGACTCCTTGGCCAGCGCACGAGGTTTGCGCTCGGCGGCCTGCGGCGTCCTGGCCCCAGCGCTGTCCCGTGCATCCGCTTCGGGCTCGATGCGGAACGCGGCAGGCTTGCGAGGCGTGCTCATGCGAGGTGGTCTCCGATCAGGAACTGCAAGGCGCGGTCGAGCCGGATATGCGGCAGCGACAGCGTCACGCCTTCGGCGGTCCGTTCCAGCCTGGGCGGGCGGAAACGCACGAAGCGGATCGTCGGGTCGTTCGCGTCCTGGCGATGATTGGTGCCGAAATCCTGAAACACGACGTCTGCCCTCTCCGGCAAGTCACCGGGAAATATAGCAGTTTCCGTGTTGCCGTCGAAACGCTCCTTGCCGATCGCCTCGCCCTCGATGGGTGTTCCAATGATGACGGGCAGCGTCTCGCGGCCTTGCTTGACCGTGCCTTCGCGCGTGGCGCGCACCGCAGCCAATGCCAGGACGTCGACTTCGGCACCTGAAAGGTTCGCCCGCGCCACGGCGCGATCGGTCAGCCGCCGCACGATCGATTGCAGCCGGTCGTGGCTCTCATGGTGCAGATGGTCAGCCTTGGTCGCAGCGACCAGGATGCGGTCGATGCGCCGTGAAAACAGGTCGGTCAAGAGGTTGCCGCGGCCGGGGCGAAAGCAGGCAAGGATTTCGGTCACCGCGCGCTCCAGGTCGGCGATAGCGCCAGGGCCGGCGTTCAGGGCCTGCATGGCATCGATCAGCACGATCTGCCTGTCGAGCCGGGCGATATGCTCGCGGAAGAAGGGCTTCACCACATGCGTCTTGTACGCCTCGTAGCGCCGCTCCATCATCGCATGCAGCGAGCCGGGGCGCGCCCGCTGGGCAAGGCCGGGCAGCGGCGCAAAGGTCAGCGCCGGCGAGCCCTCGAGGTCGCCCGGCATCAGGAAGCGCCCGGGCGGCAGCGTCGACAGCGCGCGCTCGTCGTCCTTGCATGCCTTGAGGTAGGCGGAAAACGTCTCGGCGAGCCTCCGGGCCGTCATCTCGTCGGCGTCGGCTTCGGGCTTCACGGTTGCCGCAAGCGCGCGCCAGGCTTCCGACAGGTCGGCCCTGACAGGCAGTCGGGCGAGCTCGAATGCCTCGCGGGAAAAATCGTCGTAACTCTTGCCGAGCAGCGGCAGGTCGAGCAGCCATTCGCCGGGATAGTCGACAAGGTCGACGGACAGTTTTCCAGCTGAAAACATCCGGTTCCAGCCGGAAGCTGACTCGAATTCTATGGTCAGCCTGAGCTCGGAGATAGCGCGGGTGGAATCCGGCCAGATGCGCTGGTCGACGAGGGCCGCGACATGATCCTCGTACTGGAAGCGCGGCACCGCGTCGTCGGGCTGCTGCTCGAGGAAAGCGCGCGAGATGCGCCCCGATTTCTGCGCCTCGAACAGTGGCAAGCGGCCACCATGGATCAGGTTGTGCACGAAAGCGGTGATGAACACCGTCTTGCCGGCGCGGGAAAGTCCGGTGACGCCAAGCCGCAAGGACGGCGAAAACAGCCCCGTTGCGCGGCCGGAAAGCGTGTCCAGCGCGATACGCGCCTCGTCGGTAAAGGTGGTCAGTGACGCCAATCGTCATCCCCCATGCGATAGCGCCGGATATAGGTGCCACCTCCGGGATTTGAAATGGCGTCCGGCTTCAAAGATCGGCGGGCGTCAGGAAGACTTCGAGGTAGCCTCGGCCCAGTTCGGCGCCGGTCAGCGCGCCTTCGAGCCGGATTACGGCGAGGCCGGAGGTCGGAAATCCGGTGTGCAGCGTATGCAGCGCGGTCTCCTCGCCGTCGCCTGACACGGCGATGGCCAGATCTTCCATCATCGGATTGTGCCCGATGACGAGGATCGAGCCGTGCCGGCCGTTTTCGCGGATCTTGTCGAGATAGCCGGCGGCATCTGCGCTGTAGAGGTCATCGCTGAAGACCACGCGTCCGGTATCGGCATGGCCGGCTAGGCCTTCCAGCGTTTCCCGGGCGCGCCGGGCGTTGGAGCAGAGCGTGAGTTCGGGCACGTAGCCGCAAGCCCGCATCGCTGTTCCGGTGGCTTCGGCGTCGGCGATACCCGTGGCGTCGAGCGGTCGATCGAAATCCCTGACGCCGGGCAGTGCCCAGCCGGCCTTGGCGTGTCTGAGAAGGTAGAGCTTGCTCAAATGTTGCTCCCGGAGCCTCAAGCTCCTGACGAGCCTGCGCCAATTATCCCTTCAGGATGTAGCCAAGCACCGGGCGCCTTGCAACCGGACGATGCCGGTCTGCGTTTCTTGGGGGGAGCGTTGCGCCGTTGCCACGCCGAATCGCCAGTTGCATGTAGGCGCCAACTTTTCGCGGATTACGCTTGTGCGAGGGTTGGCCCGCGAATATATAGGCGCCAAAACGGGGTTGTTGGGTGAGTCGAATGAACGATACCGTTACACTTGGCTACGTGCCCTCCGAAGAGGAGCCGTTCATGAACGAACGGCAGAAGTCTTACTTCAGAGCAAAGTTGGTTGCCTGGAAGAACGACATCCTCCGCGAAGCTCGCGAAACCCTCGAAATACTCCAGCAGGAAAACGCCAACCATCCGGATCTTGCCGATCGTGCATCATCCGAGACGGACCGTGCCATCGAACTCAGGGCGCGCGACCGTCAACGCAAGTTGATCTCCAAGATCGACTCGGCGCTGCAGAGGATTGACGAGGGTACCTACGGCTATTGCGAGGAGACCGGCGAGCCGATCTCGCTGAAGCGACTGGACGCACGTCCGATCGCCACGCTGTCGATCGAAGCGCAGGAGCGCCACGAGCGCCGCGAAAAGGTCTATCGCGACGACTGATCGCGGGATACCAGAACAAGAAAAAAAAGCGGCTTCGGCCGCCTTTTTTCTTGTCTGATGCCGGCCGTGTTATCGTTTGTGGCTGGTCAGCTCGCCGAGCAGCTTCGCCATCTCGTCGTCAAGCGATGGATCGGCGGCCTTTGCCGGCTTGGCCTGCGGTTTGTCGTCAAGCGAGACTTCCAGCTCTTTCATCAGCGTCTCGTCGATTTCTTCGCCGCGCATTGGCGCGACTGCCGGGGCAGGTGACGATCGAACTGGAGGGGCGTAGCCCGCAGGAATGGCGGGCCTCGGCGCCGGACTGGGAGCAGCCGGTGCAGTCGGTGAGAGCGGTAGCCTGGGCGGTGCCTGCTTGACGGGAGCTGGCGGCGTGGGCTGCTGCGGTCTGGCAGCCGGTGCCTGTGCCGGCCGCTGGACAGTTGGTTGCGCTGCTGCTTGGCGGGCCGGTTGGGCAGCTTGCTGTCCGGCTTCGGTGCCGGTCAGCGCCGGGCGGCGCGGTGCGGTCATCCGGATATCTGTTTCGATAACGACATCTGTCGGTCCGCCGATCAGGAGCAGATGTTCGATGTCGTCGCGGCGCACCAGGACAAGCCGCCTCTGGCTGTCGACGGCAGTCGCGTCCATGACGGCAAGGCGCGTCTTCCTGTTCCTGCCGCCGGCAACGAAGGTACCGAAAGTCAGGCTGCGGATCAGCTTGACGATGACCAGCACGATGACAAGCAGCACCAGCGCAGCGAACGTCCACAGCACTGCTGCCGCATATCCGGGTCCCGCCACGCTATCCAGCCATTCGAACATATCTTTTCCCCGTCGCCGCGCCGGGGCGACACTAACGCCTTGCCGCCGCGCCCGGCAAGTTGCCATTCGCGTATTACAGCCACGTTTGAAGCTAAGCGCATGATCTTGCCTCAGGCTTGCACCGCCTTTTTGAGGCTGGGCCTTTTCCCGGTAAGGAGAATGTGATTCAACCGCTTCCGTATGAGGGAGCTGGAGAGACTCGCAGGGGCATGGCCAAGGAAACGCGCAACGACTTTTATCCGGTTCCGATCGTGGATCAGGCAGCGCGCCCCGACGCCATCACGCGGCTGATCATCTTTATCGTCGTGCTGACCGGCGCGGCCATCGTATTCGGTGTGTTCCGCGAACGCTTGGGCGATCCGTTCCTGCTTGGCATGCTTGGCGTGCTTGCGATGATCGGCGTCGGCTATCTCTTCGCCACCGCCATCGGCTTCATCCAGATTTCCCCGCGCTCGCCTGCCGACGGCCTGTCCAAGGCCTTCGTCGATTCGATGTCGCAAGGGCTGGTGGTGACTGACACCAAGGGCCGCGTGGTCTATGCCAACCGCGCCTATGCCGACATGACGGGAGCCACCACCGCATCGGACTTGAAGACGGTCGATGGCCTGTTGTCGGATGTGCCAGAGGCGTCGTCGACCATTTCCGAGTTGGCGTCGGGCCTGCGCGACGGCCAGGCGGGCGACGGCGAATTTCGGCTTGGTCAATCCGTTCGTCCAGGCGCTGCACCGGGCGCGCGCTGGTATCGCGTGCGGGCGCGTGCCTTCAGCATTCCAGGCCAACGCCAGCCGCTGAATGCCTGGCAGCTTGCCGATATTTCGCCGGAGCGGGCGGAGCAGGAACGCTTCTTCCTCGATCTCCAGCAGGCCATCGATCACCTCGACCACGCGCCGGCAGGTTTCTTCTCGGCCGACCAGGATGGCCGCATCACCTATGTCAATGCGACGCTGGCCGACTGGCTCGGCATCGACCTTGCAAGCTTCACGCCCGGCGCCATCAGCCTGGACGAGGTCGTTGCCGGCGACGGCATGGCGCTTGTCCGCTCCGTCAAGGCCGATCCGGGGACGACGCGCAATGCGGTGATCGACCTCGACCTTGCTACGGTGAACGGCGAAGCCCTGCCGGTTCGCTTCATGCATCGCGTCTCGGCGAGCCGAGAGGGCGTCAACGGGCCGACTCGCACCATCGTTCTCAACCGCACCCAGGGCGAGGACTCCTCCGCACAGTTGCGCGCTTCGGAAGTGCGCTTCACCCGCTTCTTCAATTCGACGCCCATGGCCATTGCAGGCGTCGACCAGGCCGGGCGCATCCTGCGCACCAATGCGCCGTTCCTGTCGCTGTTCTCGTCGGTCGTCGACAGGGATGCGGTCGACCGGCGCGTGCGCCTCGACACCGTCATCCACGAGCGCGACCGCGCGGCATTTGCTGCGGCGCTCGAGCGCGCGCATCAGCGCCAGGCCGACATCGCGCCGATCGACACCGTGATGCCCGACAACGAGGAGCGCCACATGCGCTTCTACGTCAACGCTGTCGCCGACGGTTCGGACGCGGAGGGTGCTGAGGAAGCGGCGATCGTCTATGCCGTCGAGACGACCGAGCAGAAGGCGCTCGAGAGCCAGATGGCGCAGAGCCAGAAGATGCAGGCGGTGGGCCAACTCGCCGGCGGTATCGCCCACGACTTCAATAACGTGCTTACCGCCATCATCATGGCGTCGGACCTGCTTTTGACCAATCATCGGCCGTCGGATCCGTCCTTCCCCGACATCATGAACATCAAGCAGAACGCCAACCGCGCAGCCTCTCTGGTCAGGCAGCTTCTTGCATTCTCGCGCAAGCAGACGCTGCGTCCGGAAGTGCTCAACCTTACCGACGTGCTTGCCGACCTGCGCACGCTGCTTGCCCGCCTGGTCGGCAACGGCATCAAGCTCAAGATCGACCATGGCCGCGACCTCTGGCCCATCCGGGCCGACATCGGCCAATTGGAGCAGGTCGTGGTCAATCTCGCGGTTAACGCGCGCGACGCCATGCCTGATGGCGGCGACCTGATGGTACGGACCAAGAATGTTCCGGTCGAAGATTGCAAGGCCTATGGCTACCGCGAACTGGTTCCGGCCGACTACGTGCTGGTCGAGGTCGAGGATACCGGCAGCGGCATCGCGCCCGAGGTGCTGAAGAAGATCTTCGAGCCGTTCTTCACCACCAAGGAGGTCGGCAAGGGCACGGGTCTCGGCTTGTCGATGGTCTATGGCATCATCAAGCAGACCGGCGGCTTCATCTATTGCGACTCCGAGGTCGGCAAGGGGACTGTGTTCCGCATCTTCCTGCCGCGGCACGTGGCCAAGGCGCAGCCGGCGGATGAAGTGAGGCTGGAGGCATCGGTTGCTGCAACGGCCAAGGCACAGGAAGCCGGGGGGGGCAACGTCGCCAAGGACCTGTCCGGCTCGGCCACGGTTCTGCTGGTCGAGGACGAGGATGCGGTGCGCATGGGTGGGGTGAGGGCGCTCACCTCGCGTGGCTACACCGTCCACGAGGCATCGTCGGGCGTCGAGGCTCTCGAGATATTCGACGAACTCAAGGGCCAGATCGACATCGTGGTGTCCGACGTCGTCATGCCCGAGATGGACGGCCCGACGCTGCTCGGCGAGTTGCGCAAGCGCCAGCCCGATATCAAGTTCGTCTTCGTTTCTGGCTATGCCGAGGACGCTTTCGCCAAGAACCTTCCAGCCGATGCGCAGTTCGGATTCCTGCCCAAGCCGTTCTCGCTCAAGCAACTGGCGACGGTCGTCAAAGAGGTGCTCGAGAGCTAGGCACCGCGTATTCAGTTCAGTTCTGCCCGAACTTCTATTAGCTTTCCCGTATGTGGCGATCATGCCATCATGCAGGCAAGCGCGTCGTCGGGGGTGACCAATGCAGACTACGCCGCACAACGAAGCAAGGCGCGGTGACTACGCTGAAACGGTGCTATTGGCCGGCGATCCGCAGCGGTCGGAGTGGATTGCCGCAACTTTCCTAGACGACGTCAGGTGCGTGAACCGGGTGCGCGGCGCCCTCGGCTACACCGGCAGGTTCCGTGGCGTTCCGATAAGCGTCCAGACCACCGGCATCGGTGCCCCATCGATGGCCATCTATGCGCACGAACTTCTGGAGACCTATGGCGCCAGGACTTTGATCCGTGTCGGCACATGCGGCGGTTTGGCCGAGCACGTCAGGCTGCGCAGCCTGGTCATCTCGCAATCGTCGAGCAATGACGGCGCCGTCAACCGGCAGCTGTTCGGCTTCTACAGCTACGCGCCGAGCGCCGACTTCGATCTTTTGCGCCGCGCGGCACAGCGCGCCACCGAGCTGGGTCTGGACCATCATGTCGGCCAGACCGCTTCGAGCGATGTTTTCTACCACCCCGATGTGCTTGGACGCTTTGCCGGGGTCCGCGCCCATGGCGCATTGGCGGTCGATATGGAGACCAGCCTGCTCTACACGGTCGCCGCCCGCTTCCATGCCAAGGCCCTGTCGATCTGCACCGTGGTGGACAGCCTCGTTACCGACGAGCAGACGGACACGTCCGAGCGGCAGGAGCTCTTCACCGACATGGTGCGGCTTGCACTCGACGTTGCTATCCCGGCGGAGCCGGGCACGACCCAGCGGTAGCGCTGCCACCGGCCTGTGGTACCATGGCTCCGGCCTTGTGAGTCGGTCAACTTTCCCGCGTCATCCCGATCTATGAATGGAGCCGCCGGCGCCCTGGCAAGTTCCGCGCAAGCGATGTTCCATACCCTGATGGGGAGTTCTGGTCTGAGTTCATTGCGTGTGTGCAATCGGACGAAGGGACAGCCGATGGAACAGTTTGTCGAGGAAAGCATGAAGAGGCGTCTGACCGAGCCGGTCGACATACTCACCGCAGTCAGCATCCTGAAATCGCACGGCTATTGGGGGGACGAACTGGTCCTAGCGATCACCAGGATATTCTACGTCGATCTTGACACTTACAACGAGGTGGTCGGCGCCGCCTGAAGCAGATCAAGCGGCGGGAAAATAAGTGCCGCGATGTTGCACTGCAGCATGGTGGGCTTGCTATTTCGAGCCAAATGATCCATATGCGGCGTCATAGGCGCTTGGGCCGGGCTTACGGCTTTCTCCCCAGAGAGACTGGTTGCGTCTGTTTTCTCCCTTTCCGGCAACGGAAGGCGGCGGAATAGACCCGCGGCATGAGGCCAGCGGGCACGACAGCGCAGCCGAGCGGACACGCGTCCGCCGCCTTGTCGTTTCACACGAGATTCGGGCCGGCAGGTTGCGCCCTGCCGCCATTGTTGTTTGTGACGGGAAAGCCGTCGCACGAAAGAAGAAGATATTGACGAATGAAATCAATGCGGAGCTGAACGGCTTCGCCAAACTCGGCATTACCGGCGCGCTGCTCAAGGCCACCCAGATGGCCGGATTCACTGAGCCCAAGCCGATCCAGATCGAGTCGATCCCGGCGCAACTGGCCGGCCGCGACATCCTCGGCATCGCCCAGACCGGTTCCGGCAAGACCGCAGCCTTCTCGCTGCCGATCCTGCATAAGATCATGGCGCTCGGCACCAAGCGCCGGCCCAAGACGGCGCGTGCGCTGATCCTGGCGCCGACGCGCGAGCTCGCCGTGCAGATCGAAGACACCATCAAGATCCTCGCCAAGGGTGCGCATGTTTCGACCGCGCTGGTCCTCGGCGGCGTGTCGCGTTTCTCGCAGGTCAAGAAGATCGCTCCGGGCGTCGACGTGCTGATTGCCACGCCCGGCCGCCTGACCGACCTCGTCCGTGAAGGCGACCTCGTGTTGGCCGACACCCAGTGGCTGGTCCTCGACGAGGCCGACCGCATGCTCGACATGGGCTTCATCAACGACGTCAAGCGCATCGCCAAGGCGACCGCGCGCAACCGTCAGACCGCCCTGTTTTCGGCAACCATGCCGGCTGAGATCGCTGAATTGGCGCAGGGCCTGCTCAAGGATCCGATTCGCGTCGAAGTTGCGCCGCAGAGCACGACCGCGGCCGAAATCCGCCAGAGCATCATCCTTGCGCGCACCAAGCAGAAGCGTCAGATCCTGGCCAAGATGCTGGCCGATGACGCCATGACCTCGGTCCTGGTCTTCGCCCGCACCAAGCATGGCGCCGACCGTGTCGTGAAGGATCTGGATCGCGACGGCTTTCCCGCCGCCGTCATCCACGGCAACAAGTCGCAGAATGCGCGACAGGCCGCGCTCAACGGCTTCCGCGCCGGCAAGGTCCGCATCCTCGTTGCCACCGATATCGCAGCACGCGGCATCGACGTACCCGGCATCAGCCACGTCGTGAACTTCGACCTGCCTGACGAAGCCGAAAGCTACGTCCACCGTATCGGCCGTACCGGCCGTAATGGCGCCAACGGCGTTGCGGTCACGTTGGTCGATCCCTCGGAAAACTCGAAGCTGAGGCAGGTCGAGCGCATCATCCGCATGAAGCTGACGATTGATGCCGACCATCTTGGCGAACCGGATCCGGCACGTCCGGCCGGCGAGCCGCGCAGCTTCGTGCCGGCCAACGACCGCGGTGATCGCGAGGAACGCCGGCCCAGCGGTCAGCGCCCGCGCGGAAACAATGGCGGCAAGCCGAAGGGCGATCGTCCGAATGGAAATGCACCCAAGGGTGGCAAGCGCCGCTTCGGCGCGCGCAAGCCGAACACGCGCGCAGCATAAGCTGTGCAGCAGATCGGGCCTGCCTGGTCCATTTGCTGATGTGGCATGAATAGGTTAGGGCGGTCGGGGCGGTGCTTCGGCCGCCCTTTCGTTTGAGGGGTCTGCATGGCCGGGATAGCGACGCTCGCAATCGCCTATGTGCTGTCGCAGTTCTACCGCTCGTTCATGGCCGTGCTGACGCCGGCGCTCACCGCCGATCTCGGCGCCACCAAGGCGCAATTGTCCTTCGCCTCGGGAGCCTTCTTCATCGCTTTCGCCCTGGCGCAATTTGCCATCGGCGTTTCGCTCGATCGCTTTGGTCCGCGGCGCACGGCCTCGACGCTGCTTTTGTTCGGTGGCGGGGGCGGCGCGCTGTTTTTTGCCTCGGCCACTGCGCCCTGGATGGTGATTGCCGCGATGGCGATGATCGGCATCGGCTGCGCCCCGGTGTTGATGTCGTCGCTGTTCATCTTCGCCCGCACATTTTCGATCGCGCGTTTTGCCGTGCTTGCCTCGTGGATGGTCGCATTCGGCACTGCCGGCAACGTCATCGGTGCCGCGCCGCTGGCCCAGGCCGCCGAGGCATTCGGCTGGCGGCCAGTCATGGCCGGGCTCGGGGTCATCACCATGTTGGCTGCCCTCGCGGTGCTGGCGCTGGTACGGGACCCGAAATCGCCTGATGGCGTGGACGGCGATGCCGCTGGCTTTGGCGGCTATCTCGAACTGTTGCGCATGCGGGTCTTGTGGCCGATCATCCCGCTCACCGCGATCAATTATGCGCCGACAACCGGCATCAGGGGCCTGTGGTCAGGGCCCTATCTCGTCGATGTCTATGGCGCTGATGCTTTGATGATCGGGCAGGTGACGTTTTTCATGGCCTTGGCTATGGTCGCTGGCGCTTTCGTCTATGGTCCCCTCGACACCATGTTCCGCACCAGGAAGTGGGTTGCGGTGATTGGAAACACCATTGGCCTCGTGGCGATCCTCTATCTCGCGCTCAATGTCGTATCCGATCTGACCACCGTTACGGTCGTCTTCGTCATCATCGGTCTGACCGGCGGCAGCTATGGCCTGCTGATGGCGCACGCGCGCGCCTTCCTGCCGCCGCATCTGATCGGACGCGGCGTGACACTGATGAACTTCTTCTCCATTGGCGGCGTGGGCGCAATGCAGTTTGCAACCGGTGCCGTGGTCACGGCAAGTGCCGTGCCGGGCGATCCGACGGCGTCATATCAGGCGCTGTTCTGGTTCTACGTTGTGATGCTCGGGGCTGCGATTGTCGTCTACCTCTGGGCGCGTGACGCCAAACCCGAAGCTGCCGCCGAAGCTGAGCTTCAGTCGTAGCTTGATCGTCTGAGATAGATGAGAGGCACTCTCTTCCATCGCGTGGAGGCACGCAGCGCCATCTCGCGAAAAGGCCGCGGCAGCAGGAAAAGCAGCTTCATGCCCCATGTCAGGCGCCGCGGGAACGTAACCTCGAAGCCGCTCTTGCGCATTGCCTTGCAGATCCGCTCGGCTGCAGCGTCGACTGCCATCATCGCCGGCATGGAGAACGCGCTTTTCTCCGTCAGCGGCGTAGCGACGAAACCCGGGTTCATCACCTGCGTGCGGATGTTCATCTTGTCGAAGTCGAACTTCAGCGCCTCGGCGATGATGTTGACCGCAGCCTTGGTGGCGCCATAGGCAGCCGTGGTTGGCCAGCCGAAATAGGCGCTGATCGATCCCATGATCACGACGTGCCCGCGACCGCGGTTGCGCATGCGTTCGACAACCGGCACCAGGCCGTTGAGGACGCCAAAGACGTTGACCGCAAAGCTCTGTCGGAAGGTCTCCAATCGAAGATTGTCGCCGGTCACCGGCATGTAGGCGCCGGCGTTGAAGATGGCCAGCACGATCGGTCCTGCCTGTGCCTCGATCGCTGCCACGGCGGCGGCCATGCCGGCCTCGTCGGTCACGTCGGACGGAAAGGACAGGACCCGGCCGGTCATGCCCTGGGTCTCTTCGATCAGCGTGTCGATCGGATCATTGGGGCGTACGGTCACGGCGACCGTGTAGCCCTCCTTGGCCAGCAGGCGCGCGACCGAACGACCGATTCCGGTGCTGCCACCGGTGATCCATGCGACCCCATCGCGCGGGTCCGCCCGATATGTGCTCACCCCATCCCCCTAGAAACTGCCTGCTGATGCTCTAGCGAGGCGGCGCGTCGATGGGAAGTCCGTTTTGCCCTGAGCCGCCCTCCTATGCCAATTGCCGTCATATTGCAGGGTTGCGTCCCGTTTGACGCCAAGATGCAATGGGCCAGAGAATTTCATCCCTTGAAAGCGCGGCCTCACATTTCTAGGGTTCGTCGGCGAATTAGGAAGGAATCTTCATGCGCTCGGTGATCGATGCCATCGGCAACACGCCTTTGATCCGGCTCAAGCGGGCCTCGGAGGAAACGGGTTGCGAAATCCTCGGCAAGGCCGAGTTCATGAACCCCGGCCAGTCGGTCAAGGATCGCGCCGGTCTGTTCATCATCCGTGACGCCGAGCAGCGCGGTCTGCTCCGGCCCGGCGGGGTGATCGTCGAAGGTACTGCCGGCAATACCGGCATCGGTCTGACCGTCGTCGCCAAGGCACTCGGCTACCGCACGGTAATCGTCATTCCCGACACCCAGAGCCAGGAAAAGAAGGACGCCCTTCGCTTGCTCGGCGCCGAACTGATCGAGGTTCCTGCCGTTCCCTACAAGAACCCGAACAACTACGTGAAGGTTTCCGGCCGGCTTGCCGAACAATTGGCCAGGTCCGACCCCAATGGGGCGATCTGGGCCAACCAGTTCGACAATGTCGCCAACCGTGAAGGCCACATCCGCACGACGGCGGAAGAGATCTGGCAGCAGACCGGCGGCAAGGTTGACGCGTTCGTTTCGGCAGTCGGCACCGGCGGCACGTTGGCCGGCGTGGCTATCGGCCTCAAGGCCAAGCGCCATGCGGTTAAGATCGCGCTCGCCGATCCGCTGGGCGCATCCCTGTACAGCTACTACACGACAGGCGAACTGAAGGCCGAGGGCAGTTCGATCACCGAAGGCATCGGCCAGGGGCGCATCACCGCCAATCTCGACGGCTTCTCGCCGGACTTCTCCTTCCAGATCCCCGACGAAGAGGCGCTGCCCATCGTTTTCAACCTGATCCAGGAAGAGGGCATCTGCGTCGGCGGCTCCACAGGCATCAACATCGCTGGGGCGATGCGCCTGGCGCGGGAACTCGGACCGGGCCATACCATCGTGACCGTACTTGCGGATTTCGGCACGCGTTATCAATCCAAGCTGTTCAATCCGGATTTCCTGCGCAGCAAGAACCTGCCCGTTCCCGATTGGATGGAGAGCGAGCCCAACATCGCGGTTCCGTTCGAGGTGGCATGATGGCATTTTCGACCCAGGCGGTCTTTCGCGACGATGCTTATCTGCGCGAGACCGAGGCGACCGTGGTCGGCATCAACGACCGCGGCGGCATCATTCTCGACCGGACCATCTTTTATGCCACGTCGGGCGGCCAGCCCGGCGATACCGGTCTTTTGACGCGCGGCGACGGCAGCAATATCTCGGTTGCTGCCACGATTACCGGCGAGACCAAGGACGAGATCATCCATGTTCCGGGGCTGGAGCAGGCCGTGCCGGAAATCGGCGAACGCCTGAAGCTTTCGATCGACTGGCCGCGCCGGCACCTTTTGATGCGCATGCACGCCGCCTGCCATCTGCTGACCGTGGTGTGCCCATATCCGATAACCGGGGCGTCGGTCAGCGAGGAGGACTCGCGCGTCGACTTCGACATTCCCGACGCCGGCTTCACCAAGGAAGACGTCACGTCCCAGATGATGGAACTCGTCCGCGCCAACCACCCGATCTACAACAGGTGGATCTCCGATGACGAACTCGCGGCAAATCCGACGCTGGTGAAGTCGAAGAACGTTCGGCCGCCTTCCGGCACCGGCAAGATCAGGCTGGTCTGCATCGGCGACAACGCCTCGATCGACAGCCAGCCCTGCGGCGGAACCCATGTTGCCGGCACGGCCGAAATCGGCGAGATCCATATCGGCAAGATCGAGAAGAAGGGGCGCGAGAACCGCCGCTTCCGCATCCGCTTCGGCGCGATGCCTTCCAACTGAACCGGAGACTGCCATGAGCGACAAAAGCGCTTTCGTCATCGATGCGGATTGGCTGGAAAAGCGGCTGGGCACGCCCGGACTGTCGATCGTCGACGCCTCCTGGTACATGCCGGCGCAGAAGCGCGATGCGCGGGCCGAATACGATGCCGCCCACATCCCGGGGGCGGTGTTCTTCGACCAGGACCTGGTCGTCGATCCGGATTCGACCTTGCCGCATACGCTGCCGTCGCCTTCCCTGTTCGCCCGCTTCGCCGGTTCGATGGGCATTTCGGCCGACGACACCATCGTGGTCTACGACGGACCCGGTTTCATGGCCGCGCCGCGCGTCTGGTGGATGTTCCGCATCATGGGCGTGTTCCAGGTCTACATCCTGGACGGCGGTTTCGAGCGCTGGAAGGCTGCCGGCCGGCCGGTGACCGCCGAGCCGACCAAGACCGCTCCGGGCGTCTTCCACGTCGACTATGACGCGTCCAAAATCGTTTCGCTCGCCGAGATGCGCAAGATCGTCGACACCGGCAGCGCCCAGGTCGCCGATGCGCGTTCCGCGGGACGTTTCGAGGGCACCGACCCGGAGCCGCGGGCTGGCCTGCGCTCGGGCCATATGCCGGGCGCCCGCAGCGTACCTTCCGGGACGCTGTCCGAGAACGGCGAACTGTTGCCGCTCGACCGCCTGCAGGCGACGCTCGAAGCGGCCGGCATCGACCTGTCCAAGCCGGTGGTCACGTCCTGCGGTTCGGGCGTCACGGCTGCCGTCATCGCCCTTGCGCTGCAATCGCTCGGCCATGGCGACGTCAGGCTTTACGACGGCTCGTGGACCGAGTGGGGCGGCATGTCCGACACGCCTGTGGTGACGGGAAAAGCATGAACATGGCCGCGGACCGCAGCGAGAACATCGAGGTCACGGTCACGTTTCTGGAGATGCACGTGCCGCCGGCCTACACGCCGCCGCTGCCGGTCAATCGCCAGATAGCGCTGCTCAGGACCCGAAACATACCGCTGCATTACTACCGCTATCTCGCCGATCGGGTCGGCCGCAAATGGCATTGGGTCAACATCCTCCGGCTCGATGACGAAGAACTTGCCGCCGGGCTGCATCGCGAAGACCGCGACATCCGCGTGCTCTATCTCGATGGCGCGCCGGCCGGCTTCCTCGATCTCAAGCCGCATCTGCCCGACGAGGTCGAACTCGCCTATTTCGGCATGATGGACCATGCCATGGGGCAGGGCATCGGACGCTGGTTCCTTGGTGCCGCGATCGCTGCCGCGTGGTCATATCGCCCGAACAAGGTGACGGTGCAGACCTGCACGCTCGACCATCCGGCAGCTCTTCCGCTCTACCAGAAGATGGGTTTTTCGCCGGTCGCGCAGAAGACCGAGACGGTGCGGACCATGACCTTTGCCGAACGTTCGGCAAGCGTCATGCGGCCGTGAACGCATACAACCCAGGCTGAACCGTCCGTTCATCGCTTCTTCAGGTTGCTTCTGGCATTTTCCAGCCCATCGGATCTGACCATCTGGTCGACGTGCAAGGAGAATTGAAGATGTTGAACCGCCGTACGCTTGCTGCCGCGCTGATCGCCGTGCTTGCCGCGCCTTCTCTCGCTGCCGCGCAGGCGACGACGCCTTCGGCGTCGCAGATTGAGCGCCAGCTTCAGGCCGCGCCGACCACGAAGCTCAGGCCCAACCAGCGCGTGACCGTGCGCGAATTCAAGCGCCGCCCCGATCTGCGCCGCATGGCCCCGTCGATCGACATCCAGTCGATCAACTTCGCCTTCGGCTCGGCCGAGGTTCCCTATTCGCAGTACGGCAAGGTGGAGAACATCGCCAATGCGCTCGAGCGCATTCTGCGCCGCGACCCCGGTGCCCGCGTGCTGATCGAGGGGCACACCGATGCCGTCGGTTCGTTTGCGTCGAACCAGGCGCTGTCCGAGCGCCGCGCGGCATCTCTGAAGCAGACTCTCGTGCGTGAGTTCGGCGTTCCGCGCTATGCGCTGGAGACGGTGGGCTATGGCGAGGAGTTCCTGCTGGTGCCGACCCAGAACGAGAACTGGCGCAACCGCCGCGTCACGCTGCGCCGCTACGACGCCTTCATCCGCTAGCACTTGCTAGGACAGTTCGATGAGCCCGGTTCGCGAGAGCCGGGCTTTTTTCGTTCTCGGACTGTTGGCGTGTTGGCAGCGTAAATCGGGTGGGCACGACGGTTTAGGCACCATAGGTTGCGGCCGATGTCCAACGAGGATTGCCGCCATGACCATCCGTTTCCAGGCTCTTCCTACCGATGCGGTGCGCGCGCTTCAGCGTGGCGCGCCCGATGCATATGGCATGAAACCCGAACGCAAGATTTCGGACGGCGACGGCGTGCCGTGCCGCCATTGCCTCAGCAATGTGGGTGAGGGCGAGGCCTATCTCGTGCTTGCCTACCGGCCGTTCCCCGAGTTGCAGCCCTATGCCGAAACCGGCCCGATCTTCCTGCATGCCGAGGCGTGTACGCGGGCGGAAGAGGCCGATGAACTGCCGGAGCTTTTCACCCGGACGCGGGACTACATCCTGCGCGGCTACAGCAGTGACGACCGCATCGTCTACGGCACCGGCGCGGTGACGCCGACGCCCGAGATCGTCGGCAAGGCAGGAGAATTGCTTGCGCGGCCGGACGTCGCCTATGTCCACATGCGCTCGGCAAGGAACAATTGCTATCAGTGCCGGATCGAGTTGGTAGGCACATCCGACGCAGATGCCTGACCGAGTGCCATGAAAAAAAGCCCGCCGCATTGCTGCGACGGGCTTCGGATCATGATGGCGAACGCGCTTAGTTGAACTTGTACTTGGCGCCGACTCGGACAGTGTGGAAAACCGGCACCGTCTCGTAGACGCCGCCGCTGCCGTAGTCCTGGCCCTCAAACTTGGAGTAGCGATACTCCAGGTTCACGGCGACGTTGCTGGACACTGCGGTTTCGAGACCGCCACCGACTGAGAAGCCGTCGACGCTCCAATCGAAGCTGTCGGTGAGGCCACCGCCGGACATCTCTTCCTTCACATGCTGCCGGCTGTAGCCGCCGAGCACATAAGCGAGGGTCGATTCGTTGAGTTTCGTACCGACGCGTGCGAGCACGTCGAACCCATAGTCCGCCTTGCCCTTGTAGCTTCCGGATGGATCCTCTTGCAGGACCGTGGTCATGCCGGAGTAGCGGCCACCGATCTGGATACCTGCGACCCAGGTGTCGTTGAACTCGTGGTCGTAGCCGACGCTGAGTTCGCCGAAGATGCCGTCGCCGCCGAAGCCGTTGAACTCGCCGCCGCCGATGTGGATCTCGTCAGCAATGGCGCCTGCGCCCAGGGCACCACCGACATAGAATCCGGTCCAACTATAGGCCGGTGCGGAGAACGAGGCGCTGCCACCATTGTGGGCGCCGAGGCGGTAGTTGGCGCCGATGCTGAAAGTGTGAGTGGATGTCTCGGCATCAAGGCCTCCGACCCCAATGAACGGTTCGGTGCCGTAGTTGGCGTAGCGGTACTCGCTCTTCAGGGTCCAGTTGGCGGCAATCGCCGTCTCCACACCCAAACCGAGGACATATCCGTCACGGTCGCTGTCAAGGTCGAAGCCTGCCGGGGCGCCGGGGAGATCCGCGTCGATATGCTGCCAGCTATAGCCGCCAAGCACATAGCCCAGCGTGGTGGGCGTCAGCAGGTAACCTGCTCGCGCGCCGATGTCGAAGCCATAGTTGTTGGTGATCTTGGCTTCGTCCCCGCCTTGCTCCATCGAAAGACCGATGTTGCCGAATCGTGCGTCCGCGAAGGCGCCGATCAGGACGCGCTCTGAGAGCATGTAGTCGTAGCCGACGGTCACTTCGCCAAAGACGCCACCGCCTCCAACATCAGGCAAGCTGAACGGAGCTCCAGAAATTTCCAGGCCATGCTTGACCGCCCCGACACCGCCGCCGAAGCCGACATAGATGCCGCTCCAGTTGAAGGCCGCCGGCGATTCTGCCGACACTGCATCCGCAGCATGCGATGCCGAGTTGATTGCAGCAGCCGAAGCGGCCCCCAGCAGGAGTGCTGCGAAAGTCTTTCCAAAGTGCATTACATTACCCCACTACCAATAATCGGCTATATGGCACGTTGGGGCTGTCTATGCTGCAACTAATTTGTCACACTGAGAGATTAGCGAGTGGTGCACCCGAGAATTCGCATTGAATAGGCAAAGTCGAGCGAAGATAGGCGAACTCGAAAGCAAGTTGAGCCCGCCGCACCAATAGAGCGGGCCCGACGGACTACTCCAGGCGAATCACGCGGCCAGTGCCGACTTTGCTTCAGTCACCTCGTAGCCGAGCGCTTCGGCGACCGCGCGGTTGGTGATCCGGCCGCGGTGGATGTTCAACCCGTTGCGCAGATGCGGCTCGTCGGCAATGGCCTTGAGCCCGCGGTCGGCGAGCGCCAGGCCATAGTGCAGCGTGGCGTTGTTGAGCGCGTGGGCCGAAGTCACGGGCACCGCCCCCGGCATGTTGGCGACGCAGTAATGGATGATGCCGTCGACCTCGTAGGTCGGGTCGGCATGGGTGGTCGCATGCGAGGTCTCGAAGCAGCCACCCTGGTCGATGGCGACATCGACGAGGACAGCACCCTTCTTCATGCCCGACAGCATCTCGCGGCTGACCAGCTTTGGCGCGGCGGCACCGGGAATGAGCACCGCACCAATGATGAGATCGGCCGAGAAGCACTCTTCCTCGAGCGCTTCGACCGTCGAATAGCGCGTGTGGACACGTCCGCCGAAAATGTCGTCGAGCTGGCGCAGGCGCGGGATCGATCGGTCGATGATGCTGACGTCGGCGCCGAGACCGGCGGCCATGCGCGCGGCATGAAGGCCGACCACGCCCCCGCCGATGACCGCGACCTTGCCCGGAAGCACACCGGGCACGCCTCCGAGCAGCACGCCGCGACCGCCATAGGCTTTTTGCAGCGCTGTCGCTCCCGCCTGGATCGCCAGTCGCCCGGCGACTTCCGACATCGGCGCCAGCAGCGGCAGGCCGCCGCGCTCGTCGGTGACCGTTTCATAGGCAACCGCAGTCACGCCGGAGGCCATCAGGCCTTTGGTCTGATCCGGATCCGGAGCGAGGTGGAGATAGGTGTAGAGGATCTGGCTGTCGCGCAGTTGCACCCATTCATGCGGCTGCGGCTCCTTGACCTTGACGATCATGTCGGAGCGCGTGAACACTTCCTCGGCGGTCTTGGCGATCTGGGCGCCTGCGGCGCGGTAGGCATTGTCGTCGGCGCCGATGCCTGCACCGGCGCCGGTCTCGACCAGCACTTCGTGGCCGTGAGCGACATACTCACGTACCGAGCCGGGAGTGAGCCCGACGCGGTACTCGTGGTTTTTGATTTCCTTCGGACAACCTACGCGCATTTTATGCTCCTCCGCAGCCGTTTCGGCCATTGTTCTTTATTGACGAAGTCAATCACGAATCGTTCCGAATATGTTTGCGAAATGAGTTGCGCGTAAAGGTTGAGATCGATAATCCTTGCATAAATAGGCATCATTCTCGAAGGAAATTCGAAAAATGCCGTTGGACAGGATCGATATCGCCATTCTGGATGCCTTGCAGAAGGATGGGCGCCTGCCCAATGCTGCGCTTGCCGAGAAGGTCGGCCTCTCGCAATCCGCCTGTTCCCGTCGCCTCGATAACCTCGAAAAGTCGGGCGTCATCGCTGGTTATCACGCGCGGCTTTCCAACACGGCCCTCGGTCACCAGATGACGGTGATCGTGCATATCTCGCTGTCCGGGCAGTTCGAAAAGACGCTGTCCGACTTCGAGGTGGCGGTGAAGCGCTGCCCCAATATCCTGTCCTGCCATCTGATGTCGGGCGAATACGACTACATCCTGCGCATCGCTGCCCGCGACCTGCCGGACTATGAACGTATTCACAAGGAATGGCTCTCGGCGATGCCGCACGTCACCAAGATCAACTCGTCCTTCGCCCTGCGCGAGATCGTCGACCGCACCGTCATGGGCATCCGGCCGGACCTGGCCTGACGGGTTGGAGCGGCAGTCGGCCGAAGCGCTGGCATCCGCTGGCTCAATCCATTTCCCGAAGCTTGTCGCGGGGCTGTCACGCGACTCGGCTGGACTCGGGCGAATTTTGGCGCAAGATTTGATCTTTCGGACGCCGGCTAAATACTGTCAGTTCATTTCCCTGGAGAATGAAAATGTCCAACATGCTTCACCCCATATCTCGCCGTTCCTTTCTCGCGGGTTCCGCCGCGGCGAGTGCGCTTGTGATGCTGCATCCGTTCTCGGCGCGCGCGCAGGCCAACCAGGCGCATTTGCGCATCATGGAAACCACCGATCTGCACGTCCACGTGTTTCCCTACGACTACTACGCCGACAAGCCAAACGACACGATGGGCGTCGCCCGCACCGCATCGATCATCGATGCCATCCGCGCCGAAGCCAGCAACTCGATCCTGGTCGACAATGGCGACTTCCTGCAGGGCAATCCGATGGGCGACTATATGGCCTATCAGCGCGGCATGAAGGATGGCGACGTCCATCCCATCATCAAGGCGATGAATGCGCTGGGCTATGATTGCTCGACACTCGGCAACCACGAGTTCAATTACGGCCTCGACTACATGTTCAAGGTGCTGGCCGGAGCGAACTTCCCCGTCGTCTGCGCCAACCTGACCAAGGGCCAACTCGCCGCCGATGCCGCCAAGGACGAGCTGTTCCTCAAGCCTTACGTGATCCTGGACAAGAAGGTGAAGGACGGCTCCGGCGCCGAGCACCCGATACGCATCGGCCTGATCGGCTTCGTGCCGCCGCAGGTGATGACCTGGGATTCCCGGCATCTCAACGGCAAGGCGATGACCCGCGACATCGTCAAGGCGGCCGAGGCCTGGGTGCCGCAGATGAAGGAGGAGGGGGCCGAGATCATCGTGGCGCTTTCGCATTCCGGCATGGGCACGCCGCAAGCCGGGGAAAACCTCGAAAATGCCTCGATCCTGCTCGCCGGCGTCGATGGTATCGATGCCATCGTCACCGGCCATAGCCACCTCGATTTCCCCGGGCCGAAGTTCGACGGCGTCGAGGGGCTCGACAATGCCAAGGGCACGATCAACGGCAAGCCCGGCGTTATGGGCGGCTTCTGGGGCTCGCATCTCGGCCTGATCGACCTGCTGATCGAGCGCGATGGCAACGCCTGGAAGGTCGTGAGCTCGACCAGCGAGGCGCGCCCGATCGCCAAGCGCGTCGACAAGAAGATGGTGCCGACCGTCGAGAGCAATGCGGAGGTGGAGGCTGCGGCCAAGGAAGAGCATGAGGCGACGCTCGCCTATGTGCGGACGCCGGTTGGCAAGACCTCGGCGCCCCTATACTCCTACTTTGCTCTCGTCGCCGACGATCCTTCGGTGCAGATCGTGAGCCAGGCGCAAGTCTGGTACATCAAGGACATGCTGAAGGAGACCGAGCACAAGGACCTGCCGGTGCTGTCGGCGGCGGCACCCTTCAAATCGGGCGGGCGAGGCGGGCCGGATTATTACACCGACGTGCCGGTGGGCGACGTGGCGATCAAGAACGTCGCCGACCTCTATCTCTACCCCAACACCGTGCAGGCGGTGTCGATCACCGGCGCCCAGGTCAAGGAATGGCTGGAGATGTCGGCTGGTATCTTCAATCAGGTCACGCCAGGCAAGGCCGACCAGGTACTGATCAATCTCGACTTCCCGTCCTACAATTTCGACGTCATCGACGGTGTGACTTACAAGATCGACCTGGCGCAGCCGCCCAAATACGACCCCAAGGGGGCTGTCCTAAATGCCGCTTCGAACCGCATCGTCGACCTGATGTTTGATGGCCAGCCGATTGATCCGGCTGCAAAATTCGTCGTCGCCTCGAACAATTACCGGGCCGGCGGCGGCGGCAATTTCCCTGAGATCAACGCGTCGAAGCTGGTGTTCGAGGCGCCCGACACCAACCGCGACGTGATCGTGCGCTACATTGTCGAGCAGGGCACGATCAACCCGTCGGCCGATTCCAACTGGTCGTTCGCGCCTGTCGAAGGGGCATCGGTAATCTTCGAGACCGGACCCAAGGCCAAGGATCACCTCGCAGAGGTCAAGGCGGTCAAGATCGAGCCGGCAGGCGAGGGCGCGGACGGCTTTGCCAAGTACCGCATCACGCTTTGAGATTTGGCGGATGGGAGGGCGGCTGGAGCTATCCAGCTGCCCTTGTTTTTGTGAATTCAGAGCGCCCGCCGTTGGAGGGCTGGAGCGATCATGTCGAGCGCGTCGGTCGAGATGCCGCCGGAATAGCCCGCGGGTAGTGCGTCGATCAACTCGGGGTCGTTCATGCCTTCCGAGAAGCCGCTGCCATAATAGGGCGCGATGAGGAAGACTTCGGTGCCGCTCGCTGCCATCCGGTCCAGGAACCGGGTCGGCCAGCCCCACAACCATGGTGCAAAGTTCGCCGGCAACAGCATTGCCCCGTTGCGGCAATTGTCAGGCACGTAGCCACTCCAGCCAAGCGCCTGATAGCGAATCAGGCAGCGCTTCAGGGACTCCTTCGACAGCGTCCTGACGTCTGGCAAGGCCTGCTTGACCGCCTGCACCGGCCGGTCGCCGCCAAGGACCGACAGGTCGTCCTGGCGGCTGGGCGGCAAGGTTGCGATGAATGCCGCGAGCCGTTCGCCCTCCCTGGGATCGTTGCTCTTGACGTTGATGTGGAAGCGCTTGTCCGGAAACTCGTTCAGAACCTCCTCGAGCGTCGGCATCAGGCCGACGCCCTGACCGCGAAAGGGATAAGTCTTGCCACCGTCTGCCGTGTAGCCGTAGCCGACGTCGAGCTTCTTGAGGTCGGCCATCGAATGCGACCGCGTCTCGCCTGCACCCTCAGTGCGGCAGTCCACGGTCCAATCGTGGAACACCGCGAACTTGCCGTCGGTCGTTGGGTGGATGTCGAACTCGAGCACATCGGCGCCACGCTCGAATGCCGCCTTCATCGAACGGAGGGTGTTTTCGAGATAATCGTGCCGCGGCGGACGGATACGCTCGGCGGTGCACGTGTCGCCGGTGAGCCCGGTGCGATCATACTCTTGCGTCAGCCCGCGATGAGCCAGGATAGTCGGCTCTCCCGCCGGCCGTCCCGAAAGCAGGGACGTATTGTTGAGATAGACTGCTCCGGCAATCGCCAAACCAACGAGAAGGAAAATGTTGCGCTTGCGCATGTCTTGATTCGCTCCCGAGACCCAACTCGAGAAGCTATTCAGTAGAAAGATCCGGCGTTTTCGCGACCAAACCGTGACGCCAGTGCGCCTGAACCGGATCGATCCGTGTCGCCGCCAGTTCCTGCTGAGCGGTCAGGCCTTGTAGACCACCTGCCTGACGTCGATGTACTCGGCACGGAATCCGGCTTCGCAATAATGGAGATAAAACTCCCAGAGCTTCTTGAACCGCTCGTCGAAGCCGAGAGGCACGATGCGCTCCCAGGACGACCAGAAGCGGCCACGCCATTCGGCAAGTGTCCGGGCATAATCCTGCGGAAAGACGCGCTCGCGCAGATAGTCGAGCCCGTGCTCGGCCCCCAGCGACTTCAACAGCGTCGGTGTCGGCAGCATGCCACCGGGAAAGACGTAGCGCTGGATGAAATCGGGCCGCTTGCGGTAGAGCGGATAAGCCGCCTCGTTGATGGTGATGATCTGCAGCCCAGCGGTGCCGCCCGATGGCAGGCACTGCTTCATCTTGGCGAAGAAGGCAGGCCAGTATTTTTCGCCGACCGCCTCGAACATCTCGATCGAGGCGATACGGTCGTAGGCGCCGGTTTCGTCGCGATAGTCCTGCAGCTTGAAGTCGACCTTGTCGGCCAGTCCGGCATCGTGGATGCGCTTGCTGGCGAAGTCGAATTGCTCGCTGCTGATTGTCAGGCCTGTCACCCTGCATCCGATTTCGCGCGCTGCAAACTCGGCAAAGCCGCCCCAGCCGCTGCCGATCTCGAGCACGTGGTCGTTGGGGCCGATGCCCGTGTCGCGTGCCAGTGCCCGATATTTTTCGGTCTGCGCGCCGGCCAGATCGTTGGCACCTGTGGCGTAGAGGCCCGAGGAATAGGTCATCGTTGGGTCGAGCCACTGGCTGTAGAAGGCATTGCCGAGGTCGTAGTGGGCGGAAATGTTGCGTTTCGAGCCGGTGCGGGTGTTCTCGTTGAGCCAGTGCCGTATCCGCTGGATGGTCGTGAGCAGCCAGTTGGTGCCGCCGGCAACACCTTCTCCCGCCTCTGTGTTGACCACGAACAGTTCCAGGAAGCTGGTGACGTCCGGGCTCTCCCAATCACCGTCCATGTAGGATTCGGCGACACCGATCGTGCCGCCGCTGAAGGCCCGTGCCGGCAGGTTCCAGTTGTGCAGCACGATCTCGGCTTCCGGTCCGGGTGCCTTGCCGCCAATCAGGATGGCGCGGCCGTCAGGCATCCTCACCGTGAGCGTGCCGCGTGGCAGATGCAGGGCGGCCGACAGTGCCATGCGTACCCGCGCCGGCAGGCCACGCGCTACATCCCTGATATTGCCTTCGTGGAGCCGCGTTACTCCACGCTCGATTGATTCGTCCGGTATCCTCTGGGCCATCTCGACGTCCCAAGCTCTGCTGCCCGTGCCGGCGTCTTCGGGCTCGTGTCCAGGCGTGTCCGTTGGGCGCGTTGCCGGTCGCGCCCCCCGCTTGGCATTGCGGTAGACTTGACCTGCTTCCGCCAAGACTTTCGCGCGCCACGGTAAATTCCCGCCGTGATCTTCACCGCCAAAAGCGCGAACTTCAAGTGACATCTGGCAAGCGCTTATGTGCCAGCGGAGGAAGACGTCCGACGAGGACTGACAGGTCCAGGTGCTGCCGGAAACTTGCGTATTAGCGCGGCCTAACGCTTCACGACGGATTGAGGGCGAACTATCATCATTCCGGAGGCTGCTGAGCCTCGGGGAGGGCACACGATGCGCTATATGATCGTGATAATGTGCGGCGCCTTGTTCCTGGTCTGGGACGTTTTCTACAACCACGGCAACGCGATCGGCACGACTGTGACGGAGGTGCACCGTGTGGTGCGGATGGTCACCGGCTGAGCATCGCTACGCGAATCGCCATGAGGCCCTGTCCGTCTGCGTTGTTTTGCGGTCCGCAACACTTTGCCGGATTGACGCCGGTCGAAAGCCGACCCAAAAGGCGCCAGCAAAGCAGCAGAAGGAATTGTCGCTTGATCCGGCACATCGTGTTCTTCAGTGCGCGGCAGAAACAGGACGTCGAGACGATCCGCGAGGAGTTGTCGGCGCTCGGCGAAATTCCGCATTCCACCGTTTTCGAAGTGACGGTCAATACAAAGGTCGATCCGCTTTGTGACGAGATCGACATCGTCGTTTATGCAGAGTTCGCCGACCAGGCGGCACTTGCAGCCTACAAGGCGCATCCGCTCTACGACAGGACCACGCAGCGTGTGCGCCCGATGCGCGAGCTGCGCTATTCGGCGGACGTCGTCGCCGCGTCGTGATCAAAGCGCCCCGGTGCAGCCCGGAGCGCTTTTCAGAGTTCGGAAATCAAGCCTTTTTGGCGCGGCCGCGTGCCTTGGCCGGAACTGCGGCTGCCTTGCGTCCAAGACCAAGGGACTTTGCCAGTGCCGAACGCGCGGCAGCATAGTTCGGCGCTACCATAGGATAGTCGGCAGGCAAGCCCCACTTGGCGCGATATTCCTCCGGCGTCAGTCCGAAGTGGACCGCAAGATGGCGCTTCAACGACTTGAACTTCTTTCCGTCCTCCAGGCAGACGATGTAGTCGGGGAGGACCGAACGCTTGGGGTTCACGGCAGGCTGTTGCACCTCGACCGGCGCTTCGACAGGCTGGTTGAGCGCCAGGATCGATGCGTTGACGCTGGCGATCAGTTCCGGCAACCCGGTGGCGGGAACCTTGTTGTTCTCTACATAAGCGCTGACGATATGCGCAGTCAGTCCTAGGATGTCGATCTTGCTGTCACTCGTCATCGGCCGTCTCTCCGGGCAGTATTAAAGCAAAGTATGAGTCTATTCGAACGCTGGGTTGTATATCGGTGCAAACAGTGTCGGACGGCAAGCAAAATAATCTAAATAAATAGTGACCCCGACCAACGATGTGCTGGTCGGGGTTTTTATATTAGCCGATCAAAAGAAACCTTTGCGCTGCCACCAGCCACCTTTTTTCGGCTTGGCTTCGCTCGAAGCGTCGTCCTCGGCATCGACTGCCGAAGTGACTACCGGTGCGGCCGGCGTCTTCGTCGGACGTGCCGCAACTGCCTTGGCAACAACCTCTTGCTCGGCCGGAACGGCAACCGCATCTTGCTCGGCTTCAGCGGCAACTACCTCTTGCTCGGCTGGAGCAGCGGCAGCCTTGCGACGCGGCGCACGGGGCTTCGCTGGTTTCTTCGCCGGCTTAGCTTCGGACTCGGGAGCTGCCGCATCTACGGCAATTTCAGCCGCGACAGCTTCTGCAACGGGCTCAGTTGCCGGCGCCTCGATTGCCTCGGCCTCCGCCTTCTTGGCCTTGGCCGAACGGCGCGGTGCCTTTTTCGGCTTGGCTTCGGCGGCGGCTTCCGGTTCTTCAGCCACAGCTGCGACTGCTGCGCCTTCGGCGACCGGCGCTTCGTTTACGCTGGGCTCGACGACCGCATCTTCGGATGCTGGCTGTTCGTCGCCTTCTGCCGAGAGCTCGTCGTCCTCCTTGCGGTTGCGCTTGCCGCCGCGCTTGCCACGCCGGCGCTTCTTTGCCGCGGCCTCATCGGTCGCGGCAGCGTCTGCGCTTGTTGCTTCAGAAGCGACTTCCACTTCCGCACCGCTCTCGATCTCGGCATCGGAACCGGCCTCCTCATCCTCGGAGGCGTCGGCTTCCGAGGCGACGGTGGCTGCGTCGTGCGGTGCGCCATGCTCGCGGTCGCGGCCGCCGCGACGACGCCGGCGCTTGCGCCGCTTGCGGTCGTGCTGTTCGCCTTCGCCTGCTGGCTGGGCTGCGCGGGCCGGCTGCACTTCGGCGGCGGCGACGGCTGTTGCCTCGTCTTCCTCTTCGGCGACGATCTCGTCTTCGACCTCTTCCGGCTCTTCATAGGCCGGCGCGATCACCGGCAAGCTGAAGCTCGCCGGCTTCTCGGCGATGGCGCCGCGGAAGATGGCATGGTTCTGCGAGCCGACGCTGTCGTCGGCCTCGAGCGTGATCGTCACGCCGAAGCGGGCTTCGAGGTCCACCAGCGTCGAGCGCTTGTGGTTGAGCACGTAGAGTGCGGTCGCCGCAGGCGTCTTGACGGTGATGTGGCTGCGCGAATCCTTGAGCAGGAATTCTTCGATGGCGCGAACGACCTGGAGTGCCACCGAGGAGTCCGAACGCACATGGCCCGTGCCGCCGCAATGCGGGCAGGGCTTCATCGTCGATTCCAGCACGCTGGCGCGGATGCGCTGGCGCGACATCTCCATCAGGCCGAAATGCGAGATCCGGCCGACCTGGATGCGGGCGCGGTCGTTCTTCAGGCAATCCTTGAGCTTCTTCTCGACCGCACGGTTGTTGCGGTTCTCCTCCATGTCGATGAAGTCGATGACGATCAGGCCGGCAAGGTCTCGCAGCCTGAGCTGGCGCGCGACTTCCTCGGCGGCTTCCAGGTTGGTGTGAAGTGCCGTCTCCTCGATCGAGTGTTCCTTGGTGGAGCGCCCGGAGTTGACGTCGATGGCAACCAGCGCCTCGGTCTGGTTGATGATGATGTAGCCACCCGACTTCAGCGTCACCTGTGGCTGGACCATCCGTTCGAGCTGCGATTCGATGCCGCTACGCACGAAGATCGGCGTGATGTCGCGGTAAGGCTGGACGACCTTGGCATGGCTGGGCATCAGCATGCGCATGAAGTCCTTGGCCTCGCGGTAGCCATCTTCGCCGGCGACGAGAACCTCGTCGATGTCCTTGTTGTAGAGGTCGCGCACCGATCGCTTGATCAGGCTGCCTTCCTCATAAACCAGTGCGGGAGCCGTCGACTGCAGCGTCAGGCTGCGGACGTTCTCCCACAGGCGCATCAGATATTCGTAGTCGCGCTTGATCTCGGCCTTGGTGCGGCTTTCACCTGCGGTGCGCAGGATGACGCCCATGCCCTTCGGCACTTCCAGATCGGCAACCACTTCCTTGAGGCGCTTGCGGTCCTGGGCGTTGGTGATCTTGCGTGAAATGCCACCGCCGCGCGCCGTATTGGGCATCAGCACCGAATAGCGGCCGGCCAGCGACAGATAGGTCGTGAGCGCAGCACCCTTGTTGCCGCGCTCTTCCTTGACCACCTGGACCAGAAGAATCTGGCGGCGCTTGATGACTTCCTGAATCTTGTAGTGGCGGCGAACCGGCTTGCGGCGATTGCGCACCTCTTCGAGGGCGTCTTCCGCGCCGACCGACTCGACTTCATGGTCGTCGTGATGGGACGAATGAACTTCCTCGATCACGCCGCCGTTTTCGTTTTCGGTGACGGTCGGTTCAGGCACCCGTTCGGATACCACATCGGCGTCGAACGACGCGGCGATCGATGTCGGCTCACGCTCGTCCGAATCGTCGGCTGCCGTTTCCGATTCGTCGCTGTGCGTCTCCGCAGATTCGCTTGTGGCAATCGAATCGCCGTCGTCGTCGGATGCGGCAGCGATAGGCTCGCCGTCGTCCTCCGAATGGGAGCCCTCGTCGTCACCGGCTCCTTCGGGCTTCTGCTCGTCGCCATTGCGGCCACGGTTCTTGCCACCGCGGCGGCGGCGGCGTCCGCGGTTGCGGTCCTGGCCCTTGCTCTCGTCGCCTTCGTTCTCTTCGTCTTCCTCGTCCTCGGCTTCTTCCGCCTCGGCGCGCAGCAGCGCCTGCCGATCGGCAACCGGAATCTGGTAATAGTCGGGATGGATTTCGCTGAAGGCGAGGAAACCGTGACGGTTCCCGCCATATTCGACAAAGGCAGCCTGAAGGGACGGTTCAACCCGCGTTACGCGGGCGAGGTAGATATTTCCTTTGAGCTGCTTTTTGTCCTGTGATTCGAAATCAAATTCTTCAATGCGGTTACCGCGAACTACGACAACCCGTGTTTCCTCCGGGTGGGAGGCGTCTATCAGCATCTTGTTGGGCATTATTTGTCCTCCCGGCAGCCGTCAGCCGCGGCTTGCGGGAACTCGTCCGCCGCCGTGAGTTTGCTGATGAAGGGGTGCCGGATAATTTTGCGCCCGCCGGTCGCAGCCAAAACGCCATGACGGTGCCGCCCGCAGCCGTGATGGCGCGGTTATTTGCGGACCTGTCCATGATTGCGTCTGTGGCCAATGCGTGACCTTGCGGAACCTTGTTTCAAACCTAAGCCCGGGGAATCCGGACCAGCTACTTTGCTCTTACAGAGCCGGCGCGGGATGAATGTCCGGCCGTTTTTCTCACGCAGTCGCTACCCCGCCACGGGCCGCGCCTGCGAATCTCGTCGCGATCACTGAAATCGTTTCTCTTTTGCGAGTTGAGCCATCGCTCGTCGCGTGGTTCCCTAGCGGAAGGCGCTGAGGGCGCGGGCCCAGGATTGCAGTGATCCAATGTCGCTTTTATGATTTGGCGAGGTTGAGCGCAACCCTGATTTCCGACGCCGGCAAAGGCGGGTGCGACAGCCAGCAGGGGAGCATTTCCGCAAAGACTCGGTTAACCTTCTCTGGTTACCAGTCGTTAATCGAAGGGGCGGCCTATTTTGCCCCGCGACTGGCTTCGGCGTGCAGCCTTTGCGCGCCTGCTTTTGGAGCGGCAAGACGAGAGATGGGGCCTGCGGCATTGACTGGCACGAGCTTCCCGATCGGGGGCAGTCAGCCCAGGGGCGCAATTTGCCGTGCGCTGCTTTTGGTGCTGGCGTTATTTTCGGCTGTCGTGGGCTTTCAATCCCAGCCGGCTTCTGCCGCCGATGCGATCAAGACGCTCGACTACAAGATGGCAGGCGACGCGACTCATATGCGCATCGTGATGAATTTCGACCGCGAGCCGGAGCCGAGGTGGTTCTTGTTGCGGGGGCCGCATCGTCTGGTCGTCGATCTCCCAGATACGTCACTGGCGCTGGATGCAAAGGAACTCAAGCCCCGCGGCCTGATCAAGGGCGTACGCTATGGCACGTCGGGCGAGGGCGCCTCGCGGCTGATCGTAACGTCGAAGGGGCCGTTCAACGTCGAAAAAGTCGACATCCTCAGGAATGAGGATGGCTCTGGCTACCGTATGGTAGCGGACATCGGCGCTGCCTCTGAACGGGAGTTCGACGCAGCACTTGCTGCCCAGGCCGAAACGACAGGCTCGACGGTGTCCACGCCCAAGAGCGACCGCGTCGGCAAGATCGCCCACCGCGGCGACCGGCCGTTCACCATCGTCCTCGACCCCGGACACGGCGGTATCGACGGTGGTGCGGAAGGCCTGAACGGGACGGTCGAAAAATCGGTTACGCTCGCTTTCGCCCAGGAATTGAAGGCCAAGCTGGCGGCGAACGGTGCCTACAAAGTGGTGCTGACGCGCGAGGGTGACGACTTCCTGCGGCTCGACGATCGCGTTCGCATCGCTCGCCAGGCCGAGGCGGACCTGTTCATTTCGATCCACGCCGACACCATCCGCCTGAAGGGCATTCGCGGCGCGACCGTCTATACCGTCTCGGACAAGGCATCCGATGCCGACGCCCAGGCGCTCGCCGATCGCGAAAACCTTTCTGATCAACTGGCCGGCGTCGACGTCGCTGAAGAAAATCACGAAGTCTCCGACATTCTTGTCGATCTCATCCGGCGCGAAACGCATGGCTTTTCGACACGATTTGCCCGCTCGCTGGTCGGCGAGCTGTCGCCGACGGTCGGCATGATCAACAACCCGCATCGTTCTGCAGGCTTCAGGGTGCTCAAGGCCCCCGACGTGCCGTCGGTGCTGGTCGAACTCGGCTATCTCTCGAATCCCGAGGACGAGGAGCAACTGCGCAGCGCAGATTGGCGCGAGAAGGCCGCAAGCAGTATTTCCAAGGCTGTCGCTGCTTTCGTTGCCGGGCGTGGAAGCAGCACCGGCGGCTGACGGCCCGCAATTTGGCGTTGCGGAGTGGCAACTACCGAGGCAATTATGGCCGTTCTGGCCGGAATCTTTGGCGCATGCCGGCTGTTGCCGTATTTTGCCCACAACCGCGCGACATGGGTGGCCGATTACGGATCGGGACAGTACCTGCGGCTTGCGGTGATGGCGGGTTGGTTTAGGGAATCCCCGAACCTTGTACTGGAGCGGGCATGATTCGTCTTATCGGCTATTTCTTCGGCATCGGCACGACGCTTGCGCTCGTCGTTGCGGCGGGTGTGGCGATCTATCTTGGCCAGGTCAACAAGGAACTGCCGGACTACGAGGTGCTCGCCAAATACGAGCCGCCGGTGACCACCCGCATCCACGCCTCCGATGGCGCGCTGATGGGCGAGTTCGCGCGCGAGCGCCGGCTCTATCTACCGATCCAGGCGGTGCCCGACCGCGTCAAGGCGGCATTCCTGTCGGCAGAGGACAAGAATTTCTACAACCACCCCGGCATCGACGTGACCGGCCTCGGCCGCGCCGTGCTGACCAATTTCCAGAATTTGGGCTCCGGCCGCCGCCAGGTCGGCGCCTCGACGATTACCCAGCAGGTCGCCAAGAACTTCCTGCTGAGCTCCGATCAGACATACGAACGCAAGATCAAGGAGATGATCCTGGCCTTCCGCATCGAGCAGGCCTACTCGAAGGATCGCATTCTCGAGCTTTATCTCAACGAGATTTTCTTCGGCCTCGGTGCCTATGGCATCGCCGGTGCAGCGCTGACTTACTACGACAAGTCGGTCAACGAGCTGACGGTCGCCGAAGCGGCCTATCTGGCGTCGCTTCCCAAGGGCCCGTCCAACTATCATCCGTTCAGGTTCACCGACCGGGCGATCGAGCGCCGCAACTGGGTCATCGACCAGATGGTCGGCAATGGCTACGTGTCGCGCGAAGAGGGTGAAAAGGCGAAAGCGTCGCCGCTTGGCGTCACGCCGCGCCGCGTCGGCACCTATGTTTTCGCTGGCGAGTACTTCACCGAGGAAGTGCGCCGCGAACTGATCGCCCGCTATGGCCAGGACGCGCTCTACGAGGGCGGCCTGTCGGTGCGCACCACGCTTGATCCGAAGCTTCAGGTGATGGCGCGCAGGGCCATGCAGTCGGGCCTGGAAAAATACGATCGCCTGCGTGGCTACCGCGGCCCGGTCAAGAACATCGACATTTCCAGCGACTGGGGCACGGCGCTGGGTGAGGTGAAGAGCCTCGACGACGTTCCCGAATGGCGCCTTGCAGTGGTACTCGACAGCTCGAAGGCGGGGCTCGACATCGGCCTGCAGCCCAAGCGCGAGGTTTCCGGCGCACTCTCCAAGGACCGCGAGCGCGCTACGGTGTCTGCGGAAGACATGAGCTTTGCCATGCGTCACGTCGTCGACGGCAAGCGCGTGAAGGCAAATTCGCCCGCCGACGTGCTCAAGCCCGGCGACGTCGTCTATGTCGAAAAGAACCAAGGCAGCGACAGCTATGCGCTGCGCCAGGTGCCAGAGGTATCGGGCGGCCTCGTGGCGATGGACCCGCATACCGGCCGCGTGCTCGCCATGGTCGGTGGCTTCTCTTATGCGCAGTCCGAGTTCAACCGCGCCACCCAGGCGATGCGCCAGCCCGGTTCTGCGTTCAAGCCGTTCGTCTATGCGGCAGCACTCGACAATGGCTACACCCCCGCATCCGTGATCATGGACGGTCCGATCACCATCCAGACCGGCAGCACGAGTTGGTCGCCCAAAAACTATGACGGCAAGGCGGCTGGTCCGTCGACGCTGCGCGCCGGCATCGAGCGCTCGCGCAACCTGATGACCGTCCGTCTCGCCAACGACATGGGCATGAAGACGGTCGCCGAGTATGCCGAGCGCTTTGGCGTCTATGACAAGATGCTGCCGGTGCTCGCCATGTCGCTGGGTTCCGGCGAAACCACTGTCATGCGCATGGTCTCCGCCTACGCCGTGATGGCCAATGGCGGCCGGCAGATCAAGCCGTCGCTGATCGACCGCATCCAGGATCGCTACGGCAAGACCGTGTTCAAGCACGACGAGCGCGGCTGCGAAGGTTGCGTTGCCGCCGACTGGGCCAACCAGCCCGAGCCGGAACTGGTCGACAATTCCGAGCAGGTGCTCGACCCAATGACCGCCTATCAGATTACATCGATGATGGAAGGCGTCGTCCTGCGCGGCACGGCAACGACCCTGCTCGAACTCGGCCGCCCGATGGCCGGCAAGACCGGCACCACCAATGACGAGAAGGATGCCTGGTTTGTCGGCTATACGCCGAACCTCGTCGTCGGGCTCTATCTCGGCTTCGACAAGCCGCAGACGCTGGGCAAGGGCACCACTGGCGGCGGCCTTGCGGCCCCTATCTTCAAGGAGTTCATGAAGGTGGCGCTCGACGGCACGCCCAAGGTCGACTTCGTCGTTCCCGAGGGCATGGCGCTGATCTCCATCGATCGCAAGACCGGCATGCAGGCCGCCCAAGGCGCGCCTGGCACCATCATGGAAGCCTTCAAGCCCGGCACCGGCCCGGCCGACAGCTACTGGGTCATCGGCATGGGCGAAGATGGCAGCAACGGCTATGGCGAAGCGCTTTCGCCGCAGGCAAGCAAGGCCATCAGCGAAGGTGGCGGCGGCCTCTACTAGTCCGGACAGCCACGTCGGCGAAAGCCGGCCTTCAAAGCAGGTTTTCAGGATGCGCGCGGCTTGGCCGCGCGCATTTTTGTTTGCGCGCAGGAGGCTCTATCGTCTTTCGTATATCCTGTCAGTTATATAGCTTATTGGTTATTGGCGATCCGAGTGGCTAGAGCTTTGCGCACATGTCGGAAACTTGCCCGCTCGAACGTCCTTGCAACGGAAACTGCCACGGCAATCCGAATTCTGAAAAAGGAGGAGAGAATGATGCAGAAGATCACGCCGTTCCTGTGGTTCGACAACCAGGCGGAAGAGGCGGTCAATTTCTACATCTCGGTGTTCAGGAACGCCAAGGTCGGCAAGGTGACACGCTATGGCGAAGCTGGCCCCGGTCCGGCCGGCACTGTCATGGTTGCGGAGTTCGAGCTTGAGGGGATGCGTTTCACCGCACTTAATGGCGGTCCCATGTTCAAGTTCACCGAAGCGATCTCGATGGTTGTCGACTGCAAGGATCAGGCCGAGGTCGATCATTTCTGGGACAGGTTGTCGGAAGGCGGGCAGCCTGGCCAGTGCGGTTGGTTGAAGGACAGGTTCGGCTTGTCTTGGCAGATCGTTCCCGAAGCCTTGCCGCGGCTGCTTGGAGACCCCGATCCGGCCAAGGCGGGCAGGGTGATGCAGGCAATGTTGCAGATGACCAGGATCGAGGTCGCCAAGCTGGAAAAGGCTTACGCGGGATAGGTGATGGTGCCTCTGGCCCTGATCGTGATGGGCGGGAGCCGCGGCGTCCGCCCATTTCCCTTTACAGGCGGAGGCCCCGACCCTATGTTCCGCGCCGATTCAAGGGTCTTTCCAGGCCGCCAACAACAAGAAGAAGCACACTGCCATGCGCGCGGAAACGCAGAACATCGTCGACGAAATCAGGCAGGCCATAAGCCTGCTGAGGAGGCATCTTTGACTGGGATCAGGCGGTAAAGCGGCTTGATTACCTGAACATGAGGGCTGAAGACGCTGCTCTCTGGAACGACCCTCAGGAAGCGCAGAAGCTGATGCGCGAGCGCCAGTCGCTCGACGACAGCATCAAGTCCATCAAGGGCCTGAGCCAGGCGCTCGACGACAATATCGGCCTGATTGAGATGGGCGAGGAAGAAGGCGACGCTGATATCATCAGCGAGGCCGAGACCGCTATCCGTTCGCTGTCGGGCGAAATCCGGGCACGACAGATCGAGTCGCTGCTGTCGGGCGAAGCCGACCAGAACGACACCTATCTCGAAGTTCACGCCGGCGCCGGCGGCACCGAAAGCCAGGACTGGGCGAACATGCTGCTGCGCATGTATACGCGCTGGGCCGAGCGTCGCCGCTTCAAGGTCGAGGTTCTGGAAGTCCATGACGGCGAAGAAGCCGGCATCAAGTCGGCCACGCTGCTCATCAAGGGCCACAATGCCTACGGATGGCTGAAGACGGAATCGGGTGTCCATCGCCTGGTCCGCATCTCGCCCTATGACAGCAATGCGCGGCGGCACACCTCGTTCTCCAGCGTCTGGGTCTATCCGGTGGTCGATGATTCGATCGAGATCGACGTCTCGGAATCCGATGTCCGCATCGACACCTACCGGTCCTCGGGCGCCGGCGGCCAGCACGTCAACACCACCGACTCTGCGGTGCGCATCACGCACATCGCGACAGGCATCGCGGTTGCCTGCCAGGCCGAGCGTTCGCAGCACAAGAACAAGGCCAAGGCCTGGGAGATGCTGCGCTCACGCCTCTACGAGGAAGAGCTGAAAAAGCGCGAAGCCGTTGCCAACGCGACAGAGTCCGCCAAGACCGACATCGGCTGGGGTCACCAGATCCGCTCCTACGTTCTCCAGCCCTATCAGCTGGTGAAGGATCTGCGCACCGGGGTCGAAAGCACCAGCCCTTCCGATGTGCTGGATGGCGATCTCGATGACTTCATGGAAGCATCTCTGTCGCAGCGTATCGAAGGCGGGGCAGGGCAGGCTGTCGCTGACCTCGACTGATCGGCAAAGCCGACATCGTCAAGCCCGGCCGCTACAGTGGGGCCGGGCGCCGATGCCCGGAACATTCCGGCTAACATTTCGTTAAGCATGCGGGCGCAGGATTTCGCTTGGGAGGTGATCTCAGGGGAAGACGCCATGTTGTGCCCAGGAAAGCCCCGCCCGCGCGCGCTTGCTGTTTCGGCGCTGGCGCTGATCTCGCTCAGCACGCCACCAGCCTCATCGCACGACGCTCCAAAAGGCTGGACCTATCCTTTTGCCTGCTGCTCCGGCTACGACTGCCGCGAGGTGCCGAAAAAGGCCATCAGCGAGCGCCCGCAAGGCTATGTCATCGAAGGCACCGGCGAGGTTGTCACCTATCAGGATGCGCGTATCCACGATTCGCCGGATGGCCAGTACCATTGGTGTTCGGTCGCCGGAGCCGATGACAGCCGGACCATATGCCTGTTCGTCCCGTCGAGGTCATATTGAGGCGCCAGCGCACCTGCTCCTGACGCTAGCCTGTCAGGAGCCCCTGGCTAATGTATGCCGTCGCCAAGCGGCGCGACGCTGACCTGCGAGGAGATGGACATGGTCATCAAGGCAAGCTGCCATTGCAAGGCAACGACGTTCGAAGTGACGGAGGCGCCGGAGACTGTCACCGCCTGCACCTGTTCGTTCTGTTCCAAGCGCGGCTCGTTGTGGGCCTACTACACGCCGGCGCAGTTCACGCTCACCAGCCCACCGGAAAACGTATCGGTCTATGAGTGGGGATCAAAGACGGTGAAGCACGGCTTCTGCGCCATCTGCGGCTGCGGCACCTTCACCAAGACACCTGACTGGTCGACCGGCGAGCCTGATTTCGACAACCCCAAGGTCAGCGTCAATGCTCGCCTGTTCGACGACTTCGATCTCGATAAGCTCGAGGTAGTGGTCATCGACGGAAAGAACCTCTGGTGATCTGGCGATAGTCTGTGACTTTGCGCCTCGGTTGCTCCGCTGATCCGTTTTTCGCCGTATTTCATGCTACAAGGCCGGTGAAGGGCTTTGCGCGAAACGCCATTGGGTTTCGCGGTACGGAGAGGGACATCCTTATGAAAAAGACAGTGATTTTGGTGCTGGCTGGCAGCATGTTCGTCGGCGCCTGCACCACCGACCCCTATACGGGTGATCAGAAGGTTTCCAACGCGGCTGCGGGTGCGGGCCTTGGTGCGTTGGCCGGTGCCGGCCTCGGCCTGCTGGCCGGCGGCAATGATCGCCGCAACGCGCTGATCGGCGCCGGTGTCGGCGCACTCGCTGGCGGTCTTGCCGGCGGCTACATGGACAGGCAGGAATCGGAGCTCCGCGCCCAGCTTCAGGGCACCGGCGTCAGCGTTACCCGCGCCGGCGACCAGATCATCCTGAACATGCCGTCGAACATTACCTTCGCCACGGACCAGGATGCCGTGAAGGCGGGCTTCTACGGCACCCTCAACTCGGTTGCGCTGGTGCTGAAGAAGTTCAACCAGACCACTGTCGACGTGTTCGGCCACACCGACTCGACCGGTGGCGACCAGCACAATTTCGACCTGTCGCAGCGTCGCGCGTTGTCGGTTGCCAACTACCTCGGTGCGCAGGGCGTCGATTCGCGCCGCTTTGCCGTTACCGGCTTCGGCGCGACGCGACCGATTGCGTCCAACGCCACGTCCGAAGGCCGCGCTCAGAACCGCCGCGTGGAAATTCAGCTGTCGCCGCTCACCTGAGCGGCGAGCAGCCAAGCACGCAACAAAACGGCCCCCTTGCGGGCCGTTTTTCATTTGAGCTGCCATCCTCTGCGAAAGCCAGGTTCCTCTCAGGCACAAAAGAAAATGGCCCCGAAAGGGGCCATTTTTTCGTTGAGGCGCAGTGCACTCAGACGTTGGTCGCGATCAGCATGAACGCCGGCATGTCGTCGCCGAAGCCAACCGTGCGGTCGTCGTCTTCCTCGCGCTCGCGGTTGCTGCGACGGTTGCCGCGGTCGTCGCGACGCTGCTTGTCGTGTTCGGCGCGTGGCTTGCGTTCGGCATTGCCATTCCTGATCGCTTCCTTGCGCTCGCGGCGCTCGTCGATGTCGGACACGACATTGTCGACGGGAGCTTCAGGGGCGGCGGCTGCCTGGACGACGGGTGCTTCGGCACGGGGCTTGTGGTCGCGTTCGCGGCCGTGCCGATCCTTGCCGGCCCGGCGCGGCGCCCCGCGACCGCGGCGCGGAGCCACCTCGTCGTCGCCTTCGCTGGCAACGACCGTCGACAGGTCGCCGTCGTGCCATTCCACTTCCAGGCCAGTCAGCCGGTGGATGGCGTCGACATATTTGGTGTCGGACTTGGTGACGATGGTGAAGGCTTTGCCGAGACGTCCAGCACGACCGGTGCGGCCGATGCGGTGGACATAGTCTTCGGCATGGATCGGTACGTCGTAATTGAAGACGTGGCTGACCTCGGGAATGTCGAGGCCACGCGCGGCAACGTCGGAGGCGACGAGCAGCTTCAGCTTGCCGTCACGGAAACCGGCCAGCATCGCCATGCGGGCCCGCTGATCCATGTCGCCATGCAGCGCACCGGCGTCGAAATCGTGCTTGACCAGCGAGCGGAACAGTTCCGACACATCGACCTTGCGGTTGCAGAAGATGATGGCGTTCTTGATCTCATCGCCTTCGGCATTGATGAGCTTGCGCAGCGTTTCGCGCTTGTCCCAGGGCTTGGGGCCGGATTTGACGAGACGCTGGGTGATGTTGGTGCTGGTCGATGCGGCCTTGGAGACCTCGACACGAACCGGCGCGTGCAGGAACTGCTCGGTCAGCTTAGTGATCTCTGGCGGCATCGTCGCCGAGAAGAACAGCGTCTGCCGGGTGAACGGGATCAGCTTGCAGATGCGCTCGATGTCGGGAATGAAGCCCATGTCGAGCATGCGATCTGCCTCGTCGATGACGAGGATTTCGACGCCGGTGAGCAAAAGCTTGCCGCGCTCGAAATGGTCGAGCATGCGGCCGGGCGTGGCGATCAATACGTCAGCGCCGCGCTCGAGCTTCTTTTCCTGCTCGTCGAACGACACACCGCCGATCAGCAGGGCGATGTTGAGGCGATGATTCTTGCCGTACTTGACGAAGTTCTCTTCGACCTGTGCGGCGAGCTCGCGCGTCGGTTCAAGGATCAGCGTGCGTGGCATGCGTGCCCGGGCGCGCCCCTTTTCAAGGCGCGTCAGCATCGGCAGCACGAAGGATGCTGTCTTGCCGGTACCCGTCTGGGCGATGCCAAGCACATCCTTACCTTGCAAGGCGTGCGGGATCGCGCCTGCCTGGATCGGCGTGGGCTGCGTGTAGCCGGCGTCGGTGACTGCGGAAAGGACCTTCGGCGAGAGGCCGAGGTCTGCGAAGGTCAACGCTTCTGGAGCGGTCTGAGTGTCTTCGGACAAGTGTGTTGGCTGTCTTTGCTCGTTCAAGGGCGCGGCGCATTCGCCACGACAGGCGCAACTCGCCTGCAATATGCCGCAAGGCGATAGGCGTAAGTGTGCGATTTGTCAACTCAAACTGGCACCCAACCGGCGTTTGCAGCCCTTTACTTCCGGCTGTGGCCCAATGCTCAGTATTTGAACTGCTCGGCCAGGATGCGCTCGCTCCAGGAATGGCCGGCATCGAACAGCAGGGTCGCGGTATGCGATGCCGATTCCTTGACCTCGACCGAGACCACGGATTTGACTTCGGTGTGGTCGGCAACCGCGTTTACCGGGCGCTTCCGCTCCTCCAGTATTTCGAAGCGCACGACCGCGGTCTTGGGCAACAGCGCGCCGCGCCAGCGCCGTGGCCGGAACGGGCTGACCGGCGTGAGTGCCAGCAGCGGCGCGTCGAGCGGCAGGATCGGGCCGTGCGCCGACAGATTGTAGGCGGTCGAGCCGGCGGGTGTCGCCACCATCACGCCGTCGCAGATCAGGTCCTCGAGCCGCACCTTGCCGTCGACAGATATGCGCAGCCGTGCGGCCTGGTAGGACTGCCGCAGCAGCGACACTTCGTTGATGGCCAGCGCTTGCGTCGCGGCGCCTGTGTCGTCGATGGTTTCCATCTCGAGCGGACGGATGGTTTCAGCAACGGCCGCGGCAAGGCGCCCGGGCAGGGCGTCCTCGCTGTATTCGTTCATCAGAAACCCGACTGTGCCCCGGTTCATGCCGTAGACGCGCTTGCCGGTGCTCATCGTCTCGCGCAGCGTCTGCAGCAGGAAACCGTCGCCGCCCAGCGCTACGACGATGTCGGCCTGACCGAAAGGCATCTGGCCATAGCGCCGCGAAAGCCGCTTTGCGGCGGCGTCCGCCTCGGGCGTGCCCGATGATGCGAACGAAAATGTCAGCGACTTGGCGTCCATATGCTCCCTGCAGGCGGTCCGAACGCCGATGCCGGCCGCCGGCAACGGGTTAGCATGCAGGCTTGGCGAAGCAAAGGGAGGGGAACCAGTTCGGCCCCGGTTCAGCCCATGCCAGTGACGTGGCGAAGGTAAAAGGCAAGGGCGATGAAGCCAACGATCGTGGCGATGCCGGTCCAGTCGACCTGCGCCTTCTTGGCCAGGCGGAAAATCCTGAGCAGCAAAAGCCAGGCGATTACGATCGCCACAGCCACGATGACAAACCTGATCATCCATCATCTCCGACGCGAGGGCCGATGCCCTTGGTCAAGATGTAGGGAAGCTCGAGTGCGAGTTTTAGGGCGCTAGCCGCGATGCGCCTTGGGGAAGCGTCGCAGCTCGACCGAAATTGTCTTTACTGGCGCACAGAATATGCTAACGGGGCGAAATGCCCTTGTAGCTCAGCTGGTAGAGCAGCGGTTTTGTAAACCGAAGGTCGCGGGTTCGATTCCTGCCGGGGGCACCAGCCAACTACTCAGCAGCTTCCGCTTCTTGCCTGTCGACGAGGTCCTGGCAGATGTCGCACCATTGCGCGCCGACAAGCTGTGCCATGCGTTCGACGCCGATGCGCACTGCCGCATTCGTCGCCCCTGCGGCCGGCACGACTTCGTCGTAGGCGCGCAGCGAGACGTCGCAGTAGACGGGCAGGGGCGTTGCCAGGCCGAACGGGCACACGCCACCCACCGGGTGACCGGTGAGTTCGGCCACTTGTTCGGCATCGAGCATGCGCGGCTTGCCGCCGAATGCATCGCGGGACTTGCGATTGTCGATGCGCGCGTCGCCCCGGGCCACGACCAGCAGCGCGCGATCGCCAACGCGCAGGCAGATCGTCTTGGCGATCTGCGCGGGTTCGACCCCGTGCGCTTCGGCTGCCAAGGTCACCGTCGCCGAACTGGTCGGCGTCACGATGACCTCGATGTCGGGGGCATGCTCGGCGAAGAAGGCTTTGACTGAGTGCAGGCTCATGGTCTTTCCCGGCAATGTTCATTGCATTGAGCTTCTGACTTCGTCCGCCGCCGCCCGGCTGTCAAGCACAGGACCTTGGCCCACCGCGCATCGATCCGCGCGGAACCCCTGCAGAAAAAATCTCTCAGCTGCGTGAACCTTTTGCCCGCCCGCCGCCACTGACTGGCATGAGGCGGATGGAACGCCTCCCAGATCAACCGAAGGAGAGCACCATGTCGTTCAAGAGCAAGATGATTTCGGGTCTTATCGCTGCTGCCGTCGTCGCAACCGGCCTCGCCAGCACCGTCCAGCAGTCTTCCGCCGGCGGCCTGACAAGGGCCGAGGCCGCAGCACTCGCCGGCGCAGGCGGCTTCATTGCCGGCGCCATCATCGCCGGCGGCCACCGTCCGGCTCCGGCGCCTTATTATGACGCCTATTATCCGGTGGATCCCTATGGCAGCCATATCCAGCGCTGCCTGGCCCGCTATCGCAGCTACGATCCGCGTACCGACACCTATGTCGGCTACGATGGCCGGCTGCGCTATTGCCGCCTGTAGCCGGAACGACCTTGCAATCGGGAGAAGGGACAACCTTTCTCCCGATTGCGTTTTCAGAGGCCCGGCACGGTGCCGTCGGGCGATCCCCCGATCATCCGGGTCAGCTCTGCCGCCGCGTCGCGGACGATCGGACCGATCTCGCCGAGCCGTTCCGGTGTCACGCGCACCGTCGGCCCCGAAACCGAAACGCCGCCAATGGGTTCGCCGAATTCGTTGAACACCGCAGCGGCAATGCAGCGCATACCGGGGTAACGCTCCTCATCGTCAACCGACCAGCCGCGCGCGCGGATTTGTTCGAGATCGCGCGCAAGCGATGCCGGTTCCGAGAGCGTCCTTTCGGTATAGGCGTCGAGGCCGGCCTTGCGCACGATGGCGTTGACGCGGTCGCGGTCGAGATGGGCAAGAACCGCCTTGCCGATGCCCGATGCATGGAACGGGCTGCGGGTTCCTGGCCGGAAGAAGGCACGGATCGCCTGGTGCGTCTCGACCTGGCTGACGAAGACGACACAATCGTCTTCGGCGACACCCAGGTTGGCCGTTTCGCCGGTTTTCTCCATCAGTTCCTGCATGACGGTGCGGGCACGGTCGACGAGCTTGCGCCGGCGCAGGAAGGCAGCTCCCATGCGATAGGTCTCGACCCCGATTGACCACAGCTGGCCGTCGCTGTCGAACTCGACCATGCCGTGGTTCTGCAGCGTCGTCAGCATGCGGTAGGCGGTCGCCGCGGCAAGCTCGGATGCGGCGGAGATTTCGCTCAGCGACAGCCCGTCGCTATGGGCGACGATCGCCAGGATGCGCAGTGCCCGATCCAGCGACTGCACGGATCCCGCGTCTGGGGCGGGCTGGAAGGCGCGAGGCCGCCCGCGTTGCCGTTTTTCCATCGTTGCCATGACGTTTGCTCCGCAATGTCTTTAAAAAACTTTTTCATCCAAGATGGCGGGCATTGCAACGAAAAATGAAAACCAACGCAAAATCAGATAGTAAGCACCACCAATTAGAAATGAAAAAATATTTTGAAAAAATTGCAAAATACGAACTGCGGTGACACGATCAGCCAACAATCAGTTTCGATCGTTGGAGGTAAGACCATGGCCAGGATGCGCGCTGTCGATGCAGCGGTCCTCGTTCTCGAGAAGGAAGGCATCTCTTGTGCCTTCGGCGTGCCGGGTGCCGCCATCAATCCGCTCTATTCGGCCCTGAAGGCGCGCGGTTCGATCCGCCACGTGCTTGCCCGACACGTCGAAGGCGCTTCGCACATGGCGGAAGGCTACACCCGCACCAAGGCCGGCAATATCGGCCTCTGCATCGGCACCTCGGGTCCGGCCGGCACCGACATGATCACCGGTCTCTATTCGGCATCCGCCGACTCGATCCCGATCCTCTGCATCACCGGCCAGGCGCCGCGCGCCCGCCTCACCAAGGAGGATTTCCAGGCCGTCGATATCGCCGCGATCGCGGGCCCGGTCACCAAGTGGGCCGTCACCGTCATGGAGCCGTATCTGGTTCCGATGACGCTGCAGAAGGCATTCCACCTGATGCGCAGCGGTCGGCCCGGGCCGGTCCTTGTCGATCTGCCGGTCGACGTTCAGCTGGCCGAAATCGAATTCGACATCGACGCCTACGAGCCGCTCGCGGTCCACAAGCCGGCGATGACGCGCGCTCAGGCCGAGAAGGCGCTATCGATGCTCAACGAGGCGGAGAAGCCGCTGATCGTCGCCGGCGGCGGCATCATCAACGCCGACGCATCGGACCTGCTCATCGAGTTCGCCGAGATATCGGGTATTCCCGTCGTGCCCACCCTGATGGGCTGGGGCGCGATCCCCGACGACCACCGCCTGATGGCCGGAATGTGCGGCCTGCAGACCTCGCACCGCTACGGCAACGCGACGATGCTCGCATCCGATTTCGTTCTCGGCATCGGCAACCGCTGGGCCAACCGCCATACCGGTTCGGTCGACAAGTACACGGCCGGCCGCAAGTTCATCCATATCGACATCGAGCCGACCCAGATCGGCCGTGTCTTTGCGCCAGACCTGGGCGTCACTTCGGATGCCGGCGCTGCCCTGAAGATGCTTCTCGATGTCGCCACCGAATGGAAGACGGCCGGCAAGCTGCGTGACTGGTCCGGCTGGGCCAGGGAGTGTCAGGACCGCAAGAAGACGATGAAGCGCAAGACCCATTTCGAGCAGGTGCCGCTCAAGCCGCAGCGCGTCTACGAGGAAATGAACAAGGCGTTCGGCCGCGACACCACCTATGTCACCACCATCGGCCTGTCGCAGATTGCCGGTGCCCAGTTCCTGCACGTCTACAAGCCGCGCAACTGGATCAATTGCGGCCAAGCCGGGCCGCTCGGCTGGACATTGCCGGCAGCCCTCGGCGTTCGCGCCGCCGATCCGGATCGCGATATCGTGGCACTTTCGGGCGACTATGACTTCCAGTTCATGATCGAGGAACTGGCGGTCGGCGCCCAGCACAAGCTGCCTTACATCCATGTCGTCGTGAACAACGCCTATCTCGGCCTCATCCGCCAGGCGCAGCGCGGCTTCACGATGGATTTCGAAGTCAGCCTGGCGTTCGAAAACATCAACCGTTCAGGCGATCCCGAAGCAGGTTATGGTGTCGATCACGTCGCGGTTGCCGAAGCCATGGGCTGCAAGGCCGTCCGGGTTCGCAAGCCGGAAGAATTTGCCTCGGCCTTCAAGCAGGCCAGGCAGTTGATGAAGGAACACCAGGTGCCTGTCGTGCTCGAGTTCATTCTCGAACGCGTCACCAACATCTCCATGGGCGTCGAGATCGACAACGTCGTCGAGTTCGAAGAGCTTGCCGAGAGCAACGAAGACGCGCCGACCGCGATCATGCTGCTCGACTGATCATCCGAGGGAAGACCAATGCCTAAGTTTTCAGCCAACCTTTCGATGCTCTTTGGCGAGCATGATTTTCTCGACCGTTTCGATGCCGCGGCACGCGCCGGCTTCAAGGCCGTCGAGTACATCGCACCCTACGATCACGCTCCCGACATCGTGGCGGCGCGCCTCAAGAAGAACGGCCTCACCCAGGCGCTGTTCAACCTGCCGCCGGGCGACTGGGCGGCAGGCGAACGCGGCATCGCCGTGTTGCCCGACCGCATCCACGAATTCCGCCAGGGCGTGGCCAAGGCGATCACCTATGCCCACGCGCTCGGCTGCGAACAGGTGAACTGCCTGGCCGGCATCGCGCCTGCTGGCAACGCCCGTGACGTGCTGGAGAATGTCTTCGTCGAGAATCTCGCCTTTGCGGCGGAGAAACTGAAGGCGGCGGGCATCCGGCTGCTGATCGAGCCGATCAACACCAGGGACATCCCAGGCTTCTTCCTGACCAACACCAGTCAGGCGCTTGGCATCATCGACCGGGTCGGTTCCGACAACCTCTATCTGCAGTACGACATCTACCACATGCAGATCATGGAGGGCGACCTCGCCCGCACCATCGAGGCCAATCTGGGCCGCATCGCTCACGTGCAGCTCGCCGACAATCCCGGGCGTCACGAGCCGGGGACGGGCGAGATCAACTACCCGTTCCTCTACGAACACCTCGACCGCATCGGCTACGCCGGCTGGGTCGGGGCCGAATACAAGCCGAAGGCCGGAACGGTCGAAGGCCTGGGCTGGTTCGAGGGCTTTGCCAACAAGGGCAGCGCCGCAGCCTGACAGCGCGCCTGCCACCGGAATTGAAGGAATATGGAAATGGAAAAGATCGGATTTGTTGGGCTGGGCATCATGGGCGCGCCGATGGCGGGTCACCTGCTGGACGCGGGTTTTGAGGTGGTTGCCAGCGACCATCGAGGCGCCCTGCCAGCCGAACTGGTTGGCAAGGGGCTGAAGTCGGTCTCCGGGCATCAGGCCCTGGCCAAGGCTGCCGATGTCATCATCCTGATGGTGCCGGATACACCGCAGGTCGCAGATGTTCTGTTTGGAGAAAATAGTGTTGCATCAGGACTTTCCAAAGGAAAGCTCGTGATCGACATGAGCTCGATCTCGCCGATCGAGACCAAGGAGTTCGCCAGGAAGATCAATGCGCTGGGCTGCGACTATCTCGATGCGCCGGTTTCCGGCGGCGAGGTCGGAGCCAAGGCTGCGTCGCTGACGATCATGGTCGGCGGCGAGGAGAAACCGTTCGAGCGTGCTCGCCCGGTGTTCGAGAAGATGGGCAAGAACATCACCCTTGTCGGACCCAACGGCGTCGGCCAGACGACCAAGGTTGCTAACCAGATCGTCGTTGCGCTGACCATCGAGGCGGTCGCCGAGGCATTGCTGTTCGCCTCCAAGGCCGGCGCCGACCCAGCCAAGGTCCGTCAGGCGCTGATGGGTGGCCTTGCCGCTTCGCGCATCCTCGAGGTGCATGGCGAGCGGATGTACAAGCGCACCTTCGCGCCTGGCTTTCGCATCGAGCTGCACCAGAAGGACCTCAATCTCGCGCTGCAGGGCGCCAAGGCGCTTGGCGTGTCCTTGCCCAACACCTCGATGACGCAGGAACTGTTCAACTCCTGCGCCGCCAATGGCGGGGCGAAGGAGGATCACTCGGCGCTGGTGCGCGCACTGGAGCGCATGGCCAATTTCGAGGTCGGCGCCGACGTGACCGATGCAAAGGGCAAGGCGGCATAGGCAGGGAAGGGCGCGGCGGAAGTTCCCAACGCCGCAGCTTTCTCATCACTGTCGATGAACGGGTCCCTGCGGTATCGCAGCGGACCCGTTCAGCGTTTATCTGGCCGCGGTGGGGCTTAATTGCTGCCCGAGCACGGCCCACTTCGCACCGGCATCGCTGGAAACGACGATGGCGCTTGTACCGGTCACGGCGACCATGCGCGCAGGCGTCTGCGGGTCGACCGCCAGGTGCAGTATGTAGCCTGCCGGATCTGGCCCTTCGCCCAGCTCCGCGAAGTCGGGCGCCGTCTCGGTGGCCCGCATCAGCCCGCGCCCGGGCACGAAGGCGTAGATCGAGCCGTCGGCGGTCAATTCCACCGTGGTCACCGGAACGCCGGGGAGAATGGTCTGCCAGCTTCGGGCGGCGTCGCGGCTCACCTTTAGTCCTTCTTCGGTCGCGGCATAGACCGTATCGGGGCTTGCCGGCGAGACCGCCAGGTCGATCAGCTTGGCTGGTGCGTCGCCTGCAATCGCCCAGGTCTTGCCGCCGTCGCGGCTGGTCTGGATTGACCCATACGAGCCATAGAGCACGTCGGGATTGCTGGGGCTCGCCGCAAGCTGGTGGAAGTCGACCGGACCGTCGACGCCGGGCGCGATCTGCTGCCAGCTCTTTCCTGAATCCGTCGACTTGATGAAACCGAGATTGCCACCGCCTTGCGGGTGGCCGCTGGCGAACATGATCGTGGCATCGGTCGGGTGCGGCACAAAACCCATGAAGTCGTCGCGGCTGTCCGAAACCGGCGTCACCGTGCCGTTGGGCGCAGCCTTCATCAGCCCGTGGTGGGTGGCGACCAGCACGATGGAAGGATCGGCACGGTCGAAGGCCAGTCCGTGGATATGCGTCTTGCCGGCCAGTTCGGCCACAGTGATTCCCTGGGCGATTGCAGGGGAGACAGCGCCGAGCGCAATACCGGCTGACAAGAGGGTGAAAAATCCGAGGCGACGCATGACAAGACTCCGTTGTGCCTAGAGGCTACGGCCTCCGCCAAGTGGAAGGTCAAGGGGCGCCGGCGTTGAATTCGCTGCGCTGCCGCACTGGCTGGCTTGCAGGCCAGCCAGAGGCGTCAGCCGAGGAATTTCCGCGCCGCGTAGAGCGACACAGCCGCAGCGTTCGACACATTGAGCGAATGGATTGCACCCGGCATGTCGAGACGCGCCAGTGCCGTGACCGTCTCACGTGTCTTCTGGCGCAGTCCCTTGCCTTCTGCGCCGAGTACCAGCGCCAGCTTGTCTCCGGAAAAACTCTTTTCGAGCTCCGCCGGGCCTTCCGAATCGAGCCCGATGGTCTGGAAGCCGGCCTCATGCAGTTCGCCGAGTGCTTCGGACAGGTTGCGCACTTCGATCAGGTCGATGTGTTCGAGCGCGCCAGACGCCGATTTGGCGAGCACGCCGCTTTCGTGCGGGCTGTGGCGCTGCGTGGTGATCAGCGCACCTGCGCCGAAAGCCACTGCCGAACGCATGATAGCACCAACATTGTGCGGGTCGGTAACCTGGTCGAGCACCAGAATCAGCGGCGAATCGCCCAGCGCCGACAGCGCCTTGGATTTCAGCGGCTCGGCCTCGATCAGCACGCCCTGGTGAACGGCGTCCGTGCCCGTGACCTTGTCGATCTCCTTCGGCTCGACCAGCTCGGTGGCGAAGGGCAGGGCACCAAGGTCGGCAATCTCCAGCCTTTCGGCGGCATTGCGGGTGATCAGCATGCGCCTGATCTTGCGGCGCGGATTGTCGAGCGCTGCGCGCACGGTGTGCAGGCCGTAAAGCCGCACCAGGCCGTCGGCAGGGTTCTCGCCCGGTGGCACATGGCGCTTGGGCCGAAATTCAGGCGCGCCGCTTTTCTGGTCGCGAAAGGTGCGGCGCAGCTTTGCGTAGTGGCTGTCCTTGGGGGTTCCGGGCTTTTTTGTATCGTTCATGCGCCTGCTATAGCGGCAGCTCCAGGCTTTGGATACGGCCCGTTAGTCGGCGCTTCGAATATTCCGCATGAAAAGGCGCGCTGTCCGGTTGACAGGCCAAATCCTTGTCGCCATAAGCCCACGCAGATTTCGGGGCAGGGCGCTTCGCTCGGCACCGTGATCGAAAAGCCTCGTAGCATGGCTCCGGCAAAGCAGTTGGAGGAGTGCCCGAGTGGTTAAAGGGGACGGACTGTAAATCCGTTAGCTCAGCTTACGTTGGTTCGAATCCAACCTCCTCCACCACTGCCGGCCCGGAAGCCATAAAGCGCATGGCCTCGAAAGGTGAGTTCATCTTTCGGCAAGGAACATGCGCCAAGGTATATGCCAAGAGCGTCCTTCGCTCCTGAACAGGCGCGCGGCGCTCAGGGCGCGGGTATAGCTCAATGGTAGAGCAGCAGCCTTCCAAGCTGAATACGCGGGTTCGATTCCCGCTACCCGCTCCAGCGCATTTCGCCGAAGCGAGAAGCCTTTTATTTTTGTCCGCTTGCTCCCATATGTGCGTCCAGCACTGAAAGAGTAGCGCTGCTTGTGGGCCTGACCTTGGCGTTTGGGCAAAAGGCGCTTGTCTTTTTCGGCCTTTATCGGTAATCGCCCCGCATCCGACCGGAACCAAGGTCCCGATGCCTAAGGAAAGAGACAATGGCAAAAGGTAAATTCGAGCGTAATAAGCCTCATGTGAACATTGGCACGATTGGTCACGTCGACCACGGCAAGACGTCGCTGACGGCGGCGATCACGAAGTATTTCGGCGAGTTCAAGGCCTACGACCAGATCGACGCAGCGCCTGAAGAGAAGGCCCGCGGCATCACCATTTCGACGGCACACGTCGAATACGAGACGCCGGCCCGCCACTACGCTCACGTCGACTGCCCCGGCCACGCCGACTATGTCAAGAACATGATCACCGGTGCCGCCCAGATGGACGGCGCGATCCTGGTCGTTTCGGCTGCCGACGGCCCGATGCCGCAGACCCGCGAGCACATCCTGCTCGCCCGTCAGGTCGGCGTTCCGGCCCTGGTGGTGTTCCTCAACAAGGTCGACCTGGTCGACGACGCCGAGCTGCTCGAGCTGGTCGAGCTCGAAGTGCGCGAGCTGCTGTCGAAGTACGAATTCCCCGGCGACGACATTCCGATGATCAAGGGTTCGGCTGTTGCGGCGCTCAACGATTCGGACAAGAAGATCGGCGAAGACGCGATCCGCGAGCTGATGGCTGCGGTCGACGCCTACATCCCGACGCCTGAGCGTCCGATCGACCGTCCGTTCCTGATGCCGATCGAAGACGTGTTCTCGATCTCGGGCCGCGGCACGGTTGTCACCGGTCGCGTCGAGCGCGGCATCGTCAAGGTCGGCGAAGAAGTCGAGATCGTCGGCATCAAGGCGACCTCGAAGACGACGGTTACCGGCGTCGAGATGTTCCGCAAGCTGCTCGACCAGGGCCAGGCCGGCGACAACATCGGCGCGCTGATCCGTGGCGTTGGCCGTGAAGACGTCGAGCGCGGCCAGGTGCTGTGCAAGCCGGGTTCGGTCAAGCCGCACAAGAAGTTCGTGGCTGAAGCCTACATCCTGACCAAGGAAGAGGGTGGCCGTCACACGCCGTTCTTCACCAACTACCGTCCGCAGTTCTATTTCCGCACGACCGACGTGACCGGCATCGTGTCGCTGCCGGAAGGCACCGAGATGGTCATGCCCGGCGACAACATCACCGTTGACGTCGAGCTGATCGTGCCGATCGCCATGGAAGAGAAGCTCCGCTTCGCTATCCGTGAAGGCGGCCGCACCGTCGGCGCCGGCATCGTCGCTTCGATCAAAGAATAATCGACGGTTCACTGTCGAAAGCATGAAGGGCGGCCTCCGGGCCGCCCTTTTTGTTTGGCCGATACATTGCAAGTCCCGGTTCCGGAATTACTATCGCTTTGGGTAGCGGCTGGTTTGGGGGAATCCGCCATGGGCAAGGGCTCGCGCGCAGTCTGGCAGGAGCTTGTCCTGTCTTTTGCCTTGGCTATCGTAGTCGCACTGTCGTTTCCGGCCTCGGCGGAGGCCGCCAAGCACAAGCCTCCGGACAATGACGGGCCGCCCATGCGTTTCGCCGTCGTGCGCAGCGCCTCGCCGGGTTGCGAGCCGCTTTGCCCTGAATGGATTTCGGCCGAGGGCACGATCACGCGTTCGACGCCTGCCGAGTTCAAGAAGCTGCTCAAGAAGCTGGGCGACAAGCGACTGCCGGTCATCGTGACTTCGCCCGGCGGCCACGTCGAGGCGGCATGGGAGCTGGGCCGGATGCTGCGGGCGCGCAAGCTCGACATTGGCGTTGGGCTTACCAGGTTTGTCGAATGTGCGCCTGGTCAGAAGGGCTGCAAGCTCGATCCGGCCAGGAAGGGTATCTACTCAGGCGCCTTGTACGCGGCCGGCGCTTACTGCGCCTCCGCTTGCTCGATGATGTTCGCGGGCGGCGTGCGCAGGCATGTGGGGCAGTGGGCCTACATGGGCGTCCATCAGGTGACTTCTTATGTGACGCAGCAGAAGATCACCTATCGCGAGACCTACCGGATCGTGAACGGCAAGAAGAAGGGCATCAAGCGCAAGGTCGTTGGCCGCAAGACAGTGGGCAGCTACACCACGACCAAGATGGGCAAGGCGTTCAAGTCCAAGATGTTGGCCTATCTCAAGGAGATGGGGGTCAAGCAGGCCATGTTCGATGCGGGGCAAAGCACACCCGCCGCCGACATGCGCCAGCTTGCCCTGGTGGAGATGCTCGACATGAACCTTGTCACGAGCATGGATGCCACCGACGCGCTGGTGAGCATCGAGATCTGCAAGCGCGCTGTTCCCGCCGGAAATTGCACCCTCGCGCCTGGTGTCAAACCACAACCCGGCACATACCCCAATCCCGTTGTGCCGGAAGACGGTGGTATGTGGTTTGTGGTTGTTCGCTCCGGCGAGGCTGGTTGCGAACCGACTTGCCCCGAATGGATTTCTGCTGAAGGCGACATCGATGCCAAGGCGTTGCCGCGGCTCGAGGCGACGCTCAAGGCGCTGGGCGGGCGGAAGCTTCCTTTGGTGGTGTCATCCCGAGGTGGCGACGTGGATACGTCGATGGCAATGGGCAAGATGATCCGCAAGCACGGCTTGGACGTTGCGGTTGGGGGCACGATATTTGGCGGCTGCCGGCCGCGCGATGAGGGCTGCAAGGTACCAGCCAAGTCGCCGTTCTTTGGCAATGCGGTTTCATACGAAGGGCTGTGCCTAAGCGATTGCACCCTCCTGCTGGCCGCGGGTAAGACGAGGCTGGTTGGCTACGGTGCTCGACTAGGTTGGTATCCGAGAGCTAAGCCGTCCACATCCGTGCTTGCGTCGTATCTTGACGAAATGGGGGTGCGGGCTCAATCGTTCGACGACGTTGCGCCTATCAAGGTCGTCTATACTGACCAGACAAGGCTCAAGGCGGCGGGGCTCCTGACCCGGAATGGCTCAGTGGATCTGCTGATCGATGGCAGTGTTTGCCGGCTGATTCCTATCCCCGCCAATTGCAGGCTGGCCAGTCAAGGTGAGTTTGCGCGGAAACAGTAAGGCGTCCCGCGCGCAAGGTTAGCCTCAATGCCAGTCATAAGCGGTAAGACATCCACGCACTGACAGCTGCAGGCTTCCCACCCGCGATCGCGCTCCCCATATGCCTTCAACGCTATAGGATGAAGGCGATGCAAAAAGACGTGCCGACATTGTTCGACTGGGCCGGCGGGGCAACGGCGCTCAACCGGCTGACGAGCGTATTCTATGACAAGGTGCGCAGTGATCCGCTGCTCGAACCGGTGTTCCGCAACATGTCCGGTGACCATCCCGCGCATGTCGCTGCCTTTATCGGCGAGGTGTTTGGAGGGCCGAAGGACTACAGCGAGAGCCATGGCGGCCATCCCGCCATGATCAGCTATCACCTCAACAGGCACCTGACCGAGGCGCAGCGCCGTCAATGGATTGCGCTGTTGCTCGATGCTGCCGACGAGGTGGATCTGCCCGACGATCCGGAGTTCCGTTCGGCGTTCGTCGCCTATCTCGAATGGGGTACGCGCCTGGCCAAGCTGAACTCACAGGACGGTGCCGCGCCCGCACTCCACGAACCGATGCCACGCTGGGGCTGGGGCGTACCAGGCGGACCTTACGTACCGCCCGCCAAATCGTGATCGGAAGCCTGGACCTGCCCAAGCCGGGCGGGCGAGGGCGCTTGTGCAGCGCCTCGTGCAATTCCGCCTGTGAATGTTGGAAGCATCGCGCACTCCACTCTTTACAGACGCCTCGGAAATCCTTAGGAAGCCCGTGCTGCGCAGATGATGCGCGGCGACAAGTACGGGCATAGCTCAGTTGGTAGAGCGGCGGTCTCCAAAACCGCAGGTCGTAGGTTCGAGCCCTGCTGCCCGTGCCAGTCTTGCCAGAATTCGCTAATTCAGGCATAAAGACTTCTATAGCCGGAACGGGACGACTGGATGGTCCCGACGCGGCGCTCAAACGTAGTACGGGTTCCTGCCACTTGCGTGGAAAGAGAATCGGCTCTATGTAGGCGAAACAGACACGCGGCGCGTGGAGCTGGGGATCCGGCTTTACGCGTCCGAATTGCATGGGCGGAATGTTTGCGCTGATTCGGCGCGGATTGCCTGCCATGCAGCGGCATCTCCCGGTCACGGGATCATCCAGAAGTCCGGTCAACGGACGTTGAAAGCAGAGCGGCACATGGCGAAAACCACGAACCCCTTCACCTTTCTGCAGCAGGTGCGGTCGGAAACGGCGAAGGTTACGTGGCCCTCACGGCGCGAGACGATGATCTCGACCGTCATGGTGCTCGGATTTGCCGTCATCGCGATGATTTTCTTTTTTGCCGCTGACCAGCTGATGGCATTCGCTGTCGAGCAGATCCTGGGCATTGGCCGCTAAGGCTGCGAATACGGAGAATTCCCTGAAATGACCGCGCGCTGGTACATCGTCCACGCCTATTCGAACTTCGAAAAGAAGGTCGCCGAGGACATTGAGCACAAGGCCAAGCAGAAGGGCCTGAGCGACCAGATCGAGCAGATCGTCGTTCCGACCGAAAAGGTTGTCGAGATTCGCCGCGGCCGCAAGGTCGATGCCGAGCGCAAGTTCTTCCCGGGCTATGTCCTGCTCAAGGCCAACCTCACGGACGCAGTGTTCAGTCTCGTCAAGAACACCCCGAAGGTTACTGGTTTCCTTGGCGATTCGAAGCCGGTGCCGATTACGGAAGCCGAGGCCCAGCGCATCCTGAACCAGGTTCAGGAAGGCGTCGAGCGTCCGAAGCCTTCGGTCACCTTCGAGATCGGCGAGGCGGTGCGCGTTTCCGATGGTCCGTTCGCCTCGTTCAACGGTTTCGTCCAGGAAGTGGACGAGGAGCGTGCGCGCCTCAAGGTGGAAGTTTCGATCTTCGGGCGCGCCGTGCCTGTCGATCTCGAATTCGGTCAGGTCGAAAAGGGCTGATCGAAACGCCCGTCACCGGTTTCGGTGGTGGGCAGTGCCAGGCGCATGCCTGGCGCAAGCATGGTGGGAGATGAGGCGGCTTAGCCGGTCGTCTTCTTCGCACCACCGAACTGCAACCGCCGGCCCAGCCGGCATGAAACAAAGGCAGGAAAGAGATGGCTAAGAAAGTTGCGGGCCAGCTCAAGCTTCAGGTTTCCGCGGGTTCGGCGACGCCGTCGCCCCCGATCGGACCGGCGCTTGGTCAGCGTGGCATCAACATCATGGAGTTCTGCAAGGCGTTCAACGCGCAGACCCAGGAGCTCGAGAAGGGGTCGCCGATCCCGGTCGTGATCACCTATTACCAGGACAAGTCGTTCACCTTCGTCATGAAGACGCCTCCGGTGGCCTACTTCCTGAAGAAGGCGGCCAACCTCAAGTCTGGCTCGAAGGAGCCGGGCAAGATCAAGGCTGGCGAGATCAGCAGCGCCAAGGTGCGCGAGATCGCCGAAGTCAAGATGAAGGACCTCAACGCGAACGACATCGAAGCCGCCATCAAGATGGTCGAAGGCTCGGCTCGTTCGATGGGCCTGGAAGTGGTGGGCTGAGATCATGGCTAAGATTGCAAAGCGCGTTTCCAAGTCCCGCGAAGGCATCGATGCAAACAAGGCTTACGGCCTTGGTGAAGCACTCGAGCTTTTGAAGGCTCGCTCGTCGGTCAAGTTCGACGAGACCATCGAAGTCGCCATGAACCTCGGCGTCGACCCGCGCCATGCTGACCAGATGGTCCGCGGCGTGGTCAACCTGCCGAACGGCACGGGCCGTACGGTCCGCGTTGCGGTTTTCGCACGCGATGCGAAGGCTGACGAAGCCCGCGCAGCCGGCGCCGACATCGTTGGTGCGGAAGATCTCGTCGACATCGTCCAGAAGGGCCAGATCGACTTCGACCGCTGCATCGCCACCCCCGACATGATGCCGCTGGTCGGCCGTCTCGGTAAGGTGCTCGGCCCGCGCGGCATGATGCCGAACCCGAAGGTCGGCACCGTGACCACCGACGTCGCAGCAGCCGTCAAGGCTTCGAAGGGCGGCGCCGTTGAGTTCCGTGTCGAGAAGGCCGGTATCATCCACGCCGGCGTCGGCAAGGTTTCGTTCGACGTCAAGGCGCTGGAAGAGAACGTCCGCGCCTTCGCGGATGCGGTCAACAAGGCCAAGCCGGCCGGTGCCAAGGGCGTCTACGTCAAGAAGGTGTCCGTCACCTCGACGATGGGCCCGGGCCTGAAGCTCGACCTCGGCACGCTCGCAGCGTCCTGATAAGTTGAATTTGGATCGGCCAATAAAGGCCTGATCCCGAATAAGAATTCCGGGCTTCCGAGCCCGGATTTTCGGAAGTTGGAAACAGCTTTCGAAAATCCTGTCCGAGATTGCAGGCGGTCCAGGCGACCCTTGGTCCTTAATTCGAATGGGCCTGCATGAGACGGGTGAAGACCAGACAAAGGAGCTTTGGCTCCAATGAAAGGTTCGAACCGTGTTTGCCTTTTGTCTGCGCATCGCGCCGGGCCGCAAGCCCGTCAGGTGTGGCGAAAGGGGGCAGGATCCTCGAGCGCCGTTCGGGTGATCTGGAATTTCTGGATTGGCCGCCCGGCAAAAGGCAACCCGACCGCTCACCCCGCAAATGGGAGGCGGTCAACTGGAGATAGGCAGTGGACAGAGCGGAAAAACGCGAACTCGTCACGGGCCTGAATGACGCGTTCTCGAACGCAGGTTCAGTCGTCGTGGCCCACTATGCCGGTATCACCGTCGCGCAAATGAACGATCTTCGCGTGAAGATGCGTCAGGCCGGCGGCACCGTCAAAGTCGCGAAGAACCGTCTCGCCAAAATCGCTCTTCAGGGCACGGAATCCGAAAGCATCATCGATCTGTTCAAGGGACAGACGCTGGTTGCCTATTCGGAGGATCCGATTGCAGCGCCGAAGGTCGCGTCCGACTTCGCCAAGACCAATGACAAGCTTGTCATCCTTGGTGGTTCGATGGGCACGACCTCGCTCAACGCCGACGGAGTCAAGGCTTTGGCCGCGCTCCCGTCGCTCGACGAGCTGCGTGCAAAGCTGGTTGGCATGATCGCCACCCCGGCTACCCGGATCGCCCAGATCGTCAATGCGCCGGCGGCTTCGGTCGCGCGCGTCATTGGCGCATATGCCCGGAAGGACGAGGCGGCATGAGGCCGTTCCTCGCTATCATCAACACACGTTCGAACTGATTGAAGGAATAGATAAATGGCTGATCTCGCAAAGATCGTTGACGACCTGTCGGCCCTGACCGTCCTCGAGGCGGCTGAGCTGTCGAAGCTCCTCGAAGAGAAGTGGGGCGTTTCGGCTGCTGCTCCGGTTGCAGTCGCTGCTGCTGGCGGCGCTGCTGCTGCTCCGGCTGAAGAGAAGACCGAGTTCGATGTCATCCTGGCAGCTGCCGGTGACAAGAAGATCGAAGTCATCAAGGAAGTCCGCGCCATCACCGGCCTGGGCCTCAAGGAAGCCAAGGACCTCGTCGAAGGCGCTCCGAAGCCGATCAAGGAAGGCGTCTCGAAGGCTGACGCCGAGAAGCTCAAGGCTCAGCTGGAAGCAGCTGGCGCCAAGGTCGAGCTTAAGTAAGCACGGTTTCGGTGGGCGGCTCAGTGCCGCCCACCGGCTCCCGTGACCCGGGGGATTGTGGGGAACCTATTTCCTGAGGGCCGCAAGCGGCTTTCAGGAAACGGGTTTTCGCCCGTTTTGGACAGGCCGCCGCCGAGGCGGCGAGAATGCAAGGTGAGCCTTAGCGACTCTCACCCCAAGAAAGGCAGCAAGGAGCGACGATGGCCCAGACCCAGACTTTCAATGGCCGCAGACGCGTACGCAAGTTCTTCGGAAAGATCCCTGAAGTTGCGGAGATGCCGAACCTGATCGAGGTTCAGAAGGCATCCTATGACCAGTTCCTGATGGTGGACGAGCCCAAGGGCGGTCGTCCCGACGAAGGACTGCAGGCCGTTTTCAAGTCGGTCTTCCCGATCTCGGACTTCTCCGGCGCTTCGATGCTGGAGTTTGTCAAGTACGAGTTCGAAGCACCGAAGTTCGACGTCGATGAGTGCCGTCAGCGCGACCTGACGTTTGCCGCGCCGCTCAAGGTGACGCTGCGCCTCATCGTGTTCGATATCGACGAGGATACCGGCGCGAAGTCGATCAAGGACATCAAGGAGCAGGACGTCTACATGGGCGACATGCCGCTCATGACGTCCAACGGCACCTTCATCGTCAACGGCACCGAGCGCGTCATCGTTTCGCAGATGCACCGTTCGCCGGGCGTCTTCTTCGATCACGACAAGGGCAAGTCGCACTCGTCGGGCAAGCTGTTGTTCGCTGCCCGCGTCATCCCTTATCGCGGTTCCTGGCTCGACATCGAGTTCGACTCCAAGGACATCGTCCACGCCCGTATCGACCGTCGCCGCAAGATCCCGGTTTCGTCGCTGCTGATGGCCCTCGGCATGGACGGCGAGGAGATCCTGTCGACCTTCTACAACAAGATCACCTACAAGAAGTCGGGCGACCATTGGCGCATCCCGTTCTCGGTCGATCGCTTCAAGGGCTTGAAGGCTGTCGGCGACCTGGTTGACGCCGATACCGGCGAGATCGTCGTCGAAGGCGGCAAGAAGATCACCGCGCGCCAGGCCAAGCAGCTTGCCGAGAAGGGCCTCAAGGCCATCAAGGCGACCGAAGACGATCTCTTCGGCAGCTATCTTGCCGAGGATATCGTCAACTACGCGACTGGCGAGATCTTCCTCGAAGCCGGCGACGAGATCGACGAGAAGACCCTCAAGGTTCTGCTTTCGGCCGGCGAGGAAGAGATCAAGATCCTCGACATCGACCACATCAACGTGGGCGGATACATCCGCAACACGCTGACGGTCGACAAGAACGAGAGCCGCCAGGACGCGCTGTTCGACATCTATCGTGTCATGCGCCCGGGCGAGCCGCCCACCATCGACACTGCCGAAGCGATGTTCAACTCGCTGTTCTTCGATAGCGAGCGCTACGACCTTTCGGCCGTCGGTCGCGTCAAGATGAACATGCGTCTCGAGCTCGACGCCGAAGACACCGTCCGTGTCCTGCGTAAGGAAGACATCCTTGCCGTGGTCAGGACGCTTGTCGAACTGCGCGACGGCAAGGGCGAGATCGACGACATCGACAACCTCGGCAACCGCCGCGTCCGTTCGGTCGGCGAGCTGATGGAGAACCAGTACCGTGTCGGTCTGCTGCGCATGGAGCGCGCGATCAAGGAGCGCATGTCGTCGATCGAGATCGACACCGTCATGCCGCAGGACCTGATCAACGCCAAGCCGGCCGCAGCTGCCGTGCGCGAGTTCTTCGGTTCCTCGCAGCTGTCGCAGTTCATGGACCAGACCAACCCGCTGTCGGAGATCACCCACAAGCGTCGTCTCTCGGCGCTTGGACCTGGCGGTCTGACCCGCGAGCGCGCCGGCTTCGAAGTCCGCGACGTGCATCCGACGCACTATGGCCGTATCTGCCCGATTGAAACGCCGGAAGGCCCGAACATCGGTCTGATCAACTCGCTGGCCACCTTTGCCCGCGTCAACAAGTACGGCTTCATCGAGAGCCCGTACCGCAAGATCGTCGATGGCAAGCTGACCAACGAGGTCGTCTATCTCTCGGCTATGGAAGAGGCCAAGCACTTCGTTGCTCAGGCCAACGCCGAGCTCGACAAGAACGGCCACTTCGTCGACGAGTTCGTCATTTGCCGTAACGCCGGCGAAGTGATGATGGCGCCGCGCGAAAACGTCGACCTTATGGACGTTTCGCCGAAGCAGATGGTTTCGGTCGCAGCTGCGCTGATCCCGTTCCTGGAAAACGACGACGCCAACCGCGCTCTGATGGGTTCGAACATGCAGCGTCAGGCCGTGCCGCTGGTGCGCGCCGAGGCTCCGTTCGTCGGCACCGGCATGGAGCCGATCGTTGCCCGTGACTCAGGCGCCGCCATCGGCGCCCGCCGCGGCGGCATCGTCGACCAGGTCGACGCGACCCGTATCGTTGTCCGTGCGACGGAAGATCTCGATCCGGGCAAGTCCGGCGTCGACATCTACCGCCTGATGAAGTTCCAGCGTTCGAACCAGAACACCTGCATCAACCAGCGTCCGCTGGTTCGCATGGGCGACCGGGTCAACAAGGGCGACATCATTGCCGACGGTCCGTCGACCGAGCTCGGCGATCTGGCGCTCGGCCGCAACGTGCTCGTCGCGTTCATGCCGTGGAATGGCTACAACTACGAGGACTCGATCCTGCTCTCCGAGCGTATCGTGGCCGACGACGTCTTCACCTCGATCCACATCGAGGAGTTCGAGGTCATGGCCCGTGATACGAAGCTCGGGCCTGAGGAAATCACCCGCGACATTCCGAACGTCTCGGAAGAAGCGCTGAAGAACCTCGACGAAGCCGGTATCGTCTACATCGGTGCGGAGGTGCAGCCGGGCGACATCCTGGTCGGCAAGATCACGCCGAAGGGTGAAAGCCCGATGACGCCGGAAGAGAAGCTTCTGCGTGCCATCTTCGGTGAAAAGGCGTCCGACGTCCGTGACACCTCCATGCGCATGCCGCCCGGAACCTACGGCACCATCGTCGAAGTTCGCGTCTTCAACCGCCACGGCGTGGAGAAGGACGAACGCGCCATGGCAATCGAGCGCGAGGAAATCGAGCGTCTCGCCAAGGACCGTGACGACGAGCAGGCGATTCTCGACCGCAACGTCTACAGCCGCCTGAGCGACATGCTCATCGGTAAGGACGCGATTGCCGGGCCGAAGGGCTTCAAGAAGGGCTCGACGCTCGCCAAGGAGACCCTGGACGACTATCCGCGTTCGCAGTGGTGGCAGTTCGCCGTCGAAGACGAGAAGATGCAGGGTGAGCTTGAGGCTCTGCGCGGCCAGTACGACGACTCCAAGAAGCAGCTCGAGCAGCGCTTCATGGACAAGGTCGAGAAGGTGCAGCGCGGCGACGAGATGCCGCCCGGCGTCATGAAGATGGTCAAGGTCTTCGTCGCGGTGAAGCGTAAGATGCAGCCCGGCGACAAGATGGCCGGCCGTCACGGCAACAAGGGTGTCGTGTCGCGCATCGTTCCGGTCGAGGACATGCCGTTCCTCGAAGATGGTACGCATGCCGACATCGTGCTGAACCCGCTCGGCGTGCCTTCGCGCATGAACGTCGGCCAGATCCTCGAAACCCATCTCGGCTGGGCTTGCGCCGGCATGGGCAGGAAGATCGGCGAGATGATCGATGCGTATAAGGCTGCCGGCGACATCAAGCCGCTGCGCGACACCATCGAGAGCATCATTCCGGCCAACGACCGGAACGAGCCGGTTCGCAATTACGACGACGAGAGTGTCGTTCGCCTCGGCGAGCAGATGCGTCGCGGCGTCTCGATCGCGACCCCGGTGTTCGACGGTGCGCACGAGGCTGACATCAACGAGATGCTGGAGCAGGCGGGCCTGCACACATCGGGTCAGTCGCAGCTCTATGACGGACGTACCGGCGAGCCGTTCGACCGCAAGGTGACGATGGGCTACATCTACATGCTCAAGCTTCACCACCTGGTCGACGACAAGATCCACGCTCGTTCGATCGGACCTTACTCGCTCGTTACCCAGCAGCCGCTGGGCGGCAAGGCGCAGTTCGGCGGTCAGCGCTTCGGCGAAATGGAGGTCTGGGCACTCGAAGCCTATGGTGCCGCCTATACGCTGCAGGAAATGCTGACGGTGAAGTCGGACGACGTGGCCGGCCGTACCAAGGTCTACGAGGCGATCGTGCGCGGCGACGACACGTTCGAAGCGGGCATCCCCGAGAGCTTCAACGTTCTCGTCAAGGAAATGCGTTCGCTGGGCCTCAATGTCGAATTGGAGAACACCAAGATCGACGAGACCGCTCATCGCCTGCCCGACGCGGCAGAGTAAGCATCAAAGGCGCGCCGCGGGATTTTTCCCGCGGCGTCGCCGCAGAGCATGATCCCCAAAGTTGGGTGCCGGTTTCGGTCAAGATCATGCTCATTTGTTGAGAATTCTTCGGCTATGGGCCGACACAGCTGGCGGGCGCTCTGGTCCGCACACGATGACAAGGGGCTTTCGAGGGCCCCGAAAAGGAGAACGGCATGAACCAAGAGGTCATGAATCTCTTCAACCCTCAGGCGCCTGCGCAGGTGTTCGATTCCATCCGGATTTCGCTCGCCAGCCCTGAGAAGATTCTGTCCTGGTCGTTTGGCGAGATCAAAAAGCCGGAGACGATCAACTATCGTACCTTCAAGCCGGAGCGCGACGGCCTGTTCTGCGCGCGCATCTTCGGCCCGATCAAGGACTACGAATGCTTGTGCGGCAAGTACAAGCGCATGAAGTACAAGGGCGTCATCTGCGAAAAGTGCGGCGTGGAAGTCACGCTGTCGCGCGTTCGCCGCGAGCGCATGGGCCACATCGAGCTCGCAGCGCCCGTCGCCCACATCTGGTTCCTGAAGTCGCTGCCGAGCCGCATCGGCACGCTGCTCGACATGACGCTCAAGGATATCGAGCGCGTCCTGTATTTCGAGAACTACATCGTTACCGAGCCTGGCCTGACCGCGCTCAAGGAGCACCAGCTCCTGAGCGAGGAAGAGTACATGCTTGCGGTTGACGAGTATGGCGAGGACAGCTTCACCGCCATGATCGGCGCCGAGGCCATCCACGACCTGCTCGCCAGCATGGACCTGGAGAAGATCGCGGGCGATCTGCGTTCGGAACTCGCCACGACGACGTCGGAACTCAAGCAGAAGAAGTACCTCAAGCGCCTCAAGGTCGTTGAGAACTTCATGGAATCGGGCAACCGTCCCGAGTGGATGATCATGAAGGTCGTGCCGGTGATCCCGCCGGACCTGCGCCCGCTGGTCCCGCTGGATGGCGGCCGCTTTGCGACCTCCGACCTGAACGATCTCTATCGCCGCGTGATCAACCGCAACAACCGCTTGAAGCGGCTGATCGAACTGCGTGCGCCTGGCATCATCATCCGCAATGAAAAGCGCATGCTGCAGGAGGCTGTCGACGCACTGTTCGACAACGGCCGCCGCGGTCGCGTCATCACCGGTGCCAACAAGCGCCCGCTGAAGTCGCTGTCCGACATGCTCAAGGGCAAGCAGGGTCGCTTCCGCCAGAACCTGCTCGGCAAGCGCGTCGACTATTCCGGCCGTTCGGTCATCGTGACCGGTCCGGAACTGAAGCTGCACCAGTGCGGCCTGCCGAAGAAGATGGCGCTCGAACTGTTCAAGCCGTTCATCTACGCCCGCCTCGACGCCAAGGGTTACTCCTCGACCGTCAAGCAGGCCAAGAAGCTGGTCGAGAAGGAAAAGCCGGAAGTCTGGGATATCCTCGACGAGGTCATCCGCGAGCATCCGGTTCTGCTCAACCGCGCGCCGACGCTGCACCGCCTGGGCATCCAGGCCTTCGAACCCACTCTGATCGAAGGCAAGGCCATCCAGCTGCATCCGCTCGTCTGCACGGCCTTCAACGCCGACTTCGACGGCGACCAGATGGCTGTCCACGTTCCGCTGTCGCTCGAGGCTCAGCTCGAAGCACGCGTGCTGATGATGTCGACCAACAACATCCTGCACCCGGCTTCCGGCGCGCCGATCATCGTGCCGTCGCAGGACATGGTTCTGGGTCTCTACTATCTTTCGATCGTCAACCAGAACGAGCCGGGCGAGGGCATGGCGTTTGCCGACATGGGCGAACTCCAGCACGCGCTTGAGACCAAGGCAGTCACCCTGCACGCCAAGATCAAGGGTCGCTTCCGCACGGTCGACGCCGAAGGCAATGTCGTATCCAAGATCCACGACACGACCCCGGGGCGCATGATCATCGGCGAACTTCTGCCGAAGAACGTCAACGTGCCGTACGAGACCGCAAACCAGGAGATGACCAAGAAGAACATCTCCAAGATGATCGATACCGTCTACCGCCACTGCGGTCAGAAAGAGACGGTCATCTTCTGCGATCGCATCATGGCTCTCGGCTTCGCTCACGCCTGCCGCGCCGGCATCTCGTTCGGCAAGGACGACATGCTCATCCCTGATACGAAGCACGGACTGGTCGAACAGACCGAAGCGCTCGCCAAGGAATATGAGCAGCAGTACAACGACGGCCTGATCACCCAGGGCGAGAAGTACAACAAGGTCGTCGACGCCTGGGCCAAGTGCTCGGAAAAGGTCGCCGACGAAATGATGGCCCGCATCAAGGCGGTGGAGTTCGAGGACAACGGCCGTCAGAAGCCGATGAACTCGATCTACATGATGTCGCACTCCGGTGCGCGTGGTTCGCCCACCCAGATGCGTCAGCTCGCCGGCATGCGCGGCCTAATGGCCAAGCCGTCGGGTGAAATCATCGAGACGCCGATCATCTCGAACTTCAAGGAAGGCCTGACCGTTCTTGAATACTTCAACTCGACCCACGGCGCCCGCAAGGGTCTCGCGGATACCGCTCTGAAGACGGCTAACTCCGGCTACCTGACCCGTCGTCTCGTCGACGTGGCGCAGGACTGCATCGTCAACTCGGTTGATTGCGGCACCGACAAGGGCCTCACCATGCAGCCGATCGTCGATGCCGGCCAGGTGGTCGCTTCGCTCGGTCTCCGTATCCTCGGCCGTACTTCGCTCGACGACATCAACCACCCGGTCACCGGCGATCTGCTGGTCAAGGGCGGAACGCTGATGGACGAACGCGACATCGAGGTGATCGAGAAGGCTGGCGTGCAGTCGGTCCGCATCCGTTCGGCACTGACCTGCGAAGTCAAGGTCGGCGTCTGCGCGGTCTGCTACGGTCGCGACCTGGCACGCGGTACCCCTGTCAACCAGGGTGAGGCTGTCGGTGTCATCGCCGCACAGTCGATCGGCGAGCCTGGCACGCAGCTCACCATGCGTACCTTCCACATGGGCGGTACCGCGCAGGTGGTCGACAGCTCGTTCCTCGAAGCTTCGTATGAAGGCAAGGTCGAGATCCGCAACCGCAACGTCGTCCGCAACTCCGATGGCAACCTCGTGGTCATGGGCCGCAACATGGCGATCCTGATCCTCGATGAAGCCGGCAAGGAGCGTGCGACGCACCGTGTCACCTATGGTTCGCGTATCTTCGTGGACGATGGCGACAAGGTGAAGCGCGGCCAGCGTGTTGCAGAGTGGGATCCCTACACCCGTCCGATCCTCACCGAAATCGAAGGCCGCGTGGCCTTCGAGGATCTGGTCGACGGCATTTCCGTTCAGGAAACGGCCGACGAGTCGACCGGCATCACCAAGCGTGAGGTCATCGATTGGCGTTCGACCCCGCGCGGCAACGATCTGAAGCCCGCCATGGTCGTTCAGGACTCCAAGGGCAAGGTCGGCAAGCTGTCGAAGGGCGGCGACGCCCGCTTCCTGCTCTCGGTCGAGGCCATTCTTTCGGTCGAGCCGGGTGCGCAGGTTCGCCCTGGCGACGTGCTGGCGCGTATCCCGATGGAAAGCGCGAAGACCAAGGACATCACCGGCGGTCTGCCGCGTGTTGCCGAACTCTTCGAAGCCCGCCGTCCGAAGGATCACGCCATCATCGCCGAGATCGATGGTACGGTCCGCTTCGGCCGCGACTACAAGAACAAGCGCCGCATCATCATCGAGCCGCATGACTCGACGCTTGAGCCGGTCGAATACCTGATCCCGAAGGGCAAGCCGTTCCATCTCCAGGACGGCGACGCCATCGAGAAGGGCGACTACATCCTCGACGGCAATCCGGCGCCGCACGACATCCTGGCGATCAAGGGCGTGGAAGCGCTTGCTTCCTACCTCGTCAATGAAATCCAGGAAGTCTACCGGTTGCAGGGCGTGTCGATCAACGACAAGCACATTGAGGTCATCGTCCGTCAGATGCTGCAGAAGGTCGAGATCACCGTACAGGGCGACTCGATCTACATCCCGGGCGATCATGTCGACGTCATCGAGTTCGACGAGGTCAACGATCGTCTGATCGAGGAGGGAAAGAAGCCTGCCGAAGGTCAGCCGGTTCTGCTCGGTATCACCAAGGCATCGCTGCAGACGCCGTCCTTCATCTCGGCCGCCTCCTTCCAGGAGACGACCAGGGTGCTGACGGAAGCTGCGGTCGCCGGCAAGACCGACATGCTGCAGGGTCTCAAGGAAAACGTCATCGTCGGCCGTCTCATCCCGGCCGGCACGGGCGGCATGATGAGCCAGATCCGGCGCATTGCCACCTCGCGCGACGAACTGATCCTCGACGAACGCCGCAAGCTTTCGGGCGCGGAAGTCGCCGAGCCGATCCTGACCGACATGGTCAACGCCGCTCAGTAAGAGCGCCGACCTATATGAATAGGAAAGGGGGCTTCGGCCCCCTTTTTCATTGCCGCTGGGCGCGGTTTTGGCGCCAGCCCCACGAGGCCTGCGCCGGGTCAAGGTGTGCTCCGCAACGTTAAGCTCATATATTCAGGGCGTTTGACATCCCGAGCCCACGAAAATAGCCTCGTCCTCACAGTGCCATCAGCCCTGAGAGGAGTGCCCGATGACCGACGTCCAAGGCAACGCGACAGGACAGGCGGTATCGGTCGAGCCAAGTCTCCATCGGGTCATGGGCCCTTGGCTGCTTCTTCTCTTCATTGTCGGCGATATCCTGGGCACTGGCATCTACGCCCTGACCGGACAAGTGGCCAAGCAGGTCGGCGGCGTGGTCTGGCTGCCGTTCCTGGTTGCCTTTGTCGTCGCCCTCATCACGGCCTTCAGCTATCTCGAACTGGTGACCAAATACCCCAAGGCGGCAGGAGCCGCTCTTTACGCCCACAAGGCGTTCGGCATCCATTTCATCACCTTTATCGTCGCTTTTGCGGTGATGTGCTCGGGCATCACGTCAGCCTCGACGGCCTCGCGCGCCTTTGCCGCCAACCTGTCGGGCGCCTTTGATCTTGGCCTCACCGGTACCTACGGCATCACGCTTATCGGCCTGGCATTCATGGCGATCGTCGCGGCCGTGAATTTCCGCGGCGTCGGCGAAAGCGTCAAAGCCAATGTCGTGCTGACATGCGTCGAGTTCACCGGCCTGATGATCATCATCGTCATCGGCCTCTGGGCGATCGGAGCAGGTGAAGGCGACGTCTCGCGCATCACCCAGTTTCACTCCGCGCCTGACCGGAGCGCCTTCTGGTCGGTGATCGCCGCGACTACGCTTGCCTTCTTTGCCATGGTCGGCTTCGAGGACTCGGTCAACATGGCCGAGGAATGCAAGGATCCGACCCGGATCTTCCCGAAGGTGCTGCTGACCGGCCTGCTGATCACCGGGGTGATCTATGTGCTGGTCTCCATCTCGGCGATCACCCTGGTACCGCCGGAACAACTCGGCGAGGGCGAGACGCCGCTGCTCAAGGTGGTTCAGGCCGGTGCGCCTAACTTTCCCGTCGAGGTATTCGGCTTCATCACCATGTTTGCGGTCGCCAACAGCGCCTTGATCAACATGCTGATGGCGAGCCGCCTCGTCTATGGCATGAGCCGCGAACACGTCCTGCCGCAGGTGCTCGGCAAGGTCCATGCGACGCGCCGCACGCCTTACATAGCCATCGGCTTCACCACCTTGCTGGCCTTCGCGCTCATTACCTTTGTCGGGGAAGTTCCGGCTCTCGGTGGAACCACGGCGCTGCTGCTGCTGTGCGTCTTCACCGTCGTCAACATTGCCGTGCTGGTGCTGCGTAAGGACAGCGTCGGGCACGATCATTTCCGGACGCCGACACCGCTGCCGATCCTGGGCGCGGTGGCTTGCGCGTTCTTCGCCGGACCGTGGACCGGGCGCGACCCGGTTCAATACAAGATCGCGGGCATCCTGATCGGTATCGGGGTGGTTCTCTGGTTCGTGACGGTCCTAGTCAACCGTGCCACTGGGCAGAGACCCGCCGAGCCGGAAATGGCAGATATCGGCGGGGCAGGGCCGGTCAACTGACCCGGGCGCATCCGGAAGGATGCGCTGCGATCAAAGCGGTTCGTTGAAGGTGACGATCGAGACCTCGCCTTCGAGCGCGCCCTGATATGCGGAGATATGCGGTTCGTCGTCGGGCTCGCCCTGCATGTCGCCGATCTGGTCGAGCTCGGCTTCGGCGTAACCTTCCTTCGCCAACGCCTCTAGTGCGGAGCGCACGGCGGAATCGTCGTCGGGCGCGACCAGCATGATATGCACGCCTTCGGGCTTCGCGCCCTTTTTGCGCCAGACTCGGCCCGTGATGATGGTCACCGGCTTTTCGTCGTTGTCGTTCATCGGTGATTCCCTGGTTTTAGATTCGCAAGTTGGGGATTCGCCCCAGTTTTGGCGATTTTCGCACGAAGAACTGATGCACGACAGGCCAAAGCCCGTTACAAACCGGCAAATAGCCCATGTTGCAGCGCAATAAAGTTGCTCTGGGCCTGCTGAGCCCCCCGAAGCCCCGGTTTCGTTAAGGTTTTTGGTGGGACGGGCTTGACGGTCAGCGGTCATGCGAGTAGATACCGCGTCGTCTGAGCCGATGTGAGGTTGGCTTTTCCGGGGCGACATGCCCTGGAGTTCACCTCAAACAGGGTTCGTTTTTACGAGCGAGAAGACATTTCCGGCGTGCATGAAGCGGTTTCGCTTCCTCTGCCTTTGTTCGGGCAAGACCGTAAGTCGCGGTTTGTGGCCCGAATTCGCGTATGGATTTTGCGCTTGAAGCCGCCCTGAACGGGCTTGAGACACGGAATTGAGAGACAAGAGGGTTTAATGCCTACCGTCAACCAGCTGATCCGCAAGCCGCGCATTGCGCCGGTGAAGCGCAACAAGGTTCCGGCCATGCAGGCCAACCCGCAGAAGCGGGGCGTTTGCACGCGCGTCTATACGACGACGCCGAAGAAGCCGAACTCGGCTCTGCGTAAGGTCGCAAAGATCCGCCTGACCAATGGTTTTGAAGTGATCGGCTACATCCCCGGCGAAGGCCACAACCTTCAGGAGCACTCCGTGGTCATGATCCGCGGCGGCCGCGTGAAGGATCTTCCGGGCGTGCGCTATCACATCATCCGCGGCGTGCTCGACACGCAGGGCGTGAAGAACCGCAAGCAGCGCCGTTCGAAGTACGGTGCGAAGCGTCCGAAGTAAGGTTTTCCGGCTTCGACGCCTTTCCTTTTGCGTCGTGGCCACGAGATTGAGAGACAAGAGCTATGTCCCGTCGTCACAGTGCAGATAAGCGCGAAGTCAACCCGGATCCCAAGTTCGGCGATCTGGTCGTCACCAAGTTCATGAATGCTGTCATGTATGACGGCAAGAAGTCGATCGCTGAAACGATCGTTTACGGTGCGCTCGACCAGGTTCAGGCCAAGACCAAGCAGGAGCCGGTAACGGTCTTCCATCAGGCGCTCGACAATGTCGCGCCGCATGTGGAAGTGCGTTCGCGCCGCGTCGGCGGTGCCACTTACCAGGTTCCGGTCGATGTGCGTCCCGAGCGTCGCCAGGCACTCGCCATTCGTTGGCTGATCACTGCCGCCCGCAACCGCAACGAGACCACCATGGTCGATCGTCTCTCCGGCGAACTGATGGACGCGGCCAACAACCGCGGCACCGCCGTGAAGAAGCGTGAAGACACCCACAAAATGGCGGAAGCCAACCGCGCCTTCGCGCACTACCGCTGGTAACGGCGCGAACGAACGACTGAGAGGCACCTCCCATGGCCCGCGAATACAAGATCGAAGACTACCGCAATTTCGGTATCATGGCGCATATCGACGCCGGCAAGACCACGACGACCGAGCGCATCCTTTATTACACGGGCAAGTCGCACAAGATCGGCGAAGTCCATGACGGCGCTGCCACCATGGATTGGATGGAGCAGGAGCAGGAGCGCGGCATCACGATTACGTCCGCTGCCACCACGACCTTCTGGAAGGGTCGCGACGGCAAGCAGCGCCGCTTCAACATCATCGACACCCCCGGCCACGTCGACTTCACCATTGAAGTCGAGCGTTCGCTGCGCGTTCTCGACGGCGCCATCGCGCTGCTCGATGCCAACGCCGGTGTCGAACCGCAGACCGAGACCGTGTGGCGCCAGGCGGACAAGTACAACGTCCCGCGCATGATCTTCTGCAACAAGATGGACAAGATCGGCGCGGACTTCTACCGCTCCTACGAGATGATCAAGTCGCGCCTCGGTGCGACGGCCGTTGCCGTCCAGCTGCCGATCGGCGCTGAGGCCGATTTCAAGGGCGTCGTCGACCTGATCGAGATGAAGGCGCTGGTCTGGCGCGACGAAAGCCTGGGCGCTGCCTGGGACATTGTCGAGATCCCTGCCGACCTCCAGGCCAAGGCCGAAGAGTTCCGTGACAAGATGATCGAGACCGCCGTCGAAATGGACGAGACGGCTCTCGAGAACTACCTCGAAGGCAAGATGCCGTCGAACGACGAACTGCGCGCGCTGATCCGCAAGGGCACCATTGCCGTCAAGTTCTTCCCGATGTTCTGCGGCTCGGCCTTCAAGAACAAGGGCGTACAGCCGCTGCTCGACGGCGTCGGTGACTTCCTGCCGTCGCCTCTCGACGTGCCTGCCATCAAGGGTATCGACCCGAAGACGGAAGGCGAGATGGAGCGTCACTCGTCGGACGAAGAGCCGCTCTCGATGCTGGCCTTCAAGATCATGAACGATCCGTTCGTCGGCTCGCTCACCTTCTGCCGCATCTATTCGGGCAAGGTGACCAAGGGCGCTTCGCTCGAAAACACCGTCAAGGGCAAGAAAGAGCGTCTCGGCCGTATGCTGCAGATGCACTCGAACTCGCGCTCTGACATCGAAGAGGCTTTCGCGGGCGACATCGTCGCTCTGGCCGGCCTCAAGGAAACGACCACCGGCGACACGCTCTGCGATCCGCTGCACCCGGTCATTCTCGAGCGCATGGAATTCCCCGAGCCGGTCATTCAGATCGCGATCGAGCCGAAGACCAAGGGCGACCAGGAAAAGATGGGCCTCGCGCTCAACCGCCTGGCTGCCGAAGATCCTTCTTTCCGCGTCAAGTCGGACGAAGAATCCGGCCAGACCATCATCGCCGGCATGGGCGAACTTCACCTCGACATCATCGTCGACCGCATGCGTCGCGAGTTCAAGGTCGAGGCCAACGTCGGTGCACCGCAGGTTGCCTATCGCGAGACGATCAGCCGCACGCACGAACAGGACTACACCCACAAGAAGCAGTCGGGTGGTACGGGCCAGTTCGCTCGCGTCAAGATCGTGTTCGAACCGAACCCCGAGGGCGAGGATTTCGTCTTCGAATCGAAGATCGTCGGCGGCGCAGTTCCGAAGGAATACATCCCGGGCGTCGACAAGGGTCTCCGCAGCGTCCTGTCTTCGGGTCCGTTCGCGGGCTTCCCGATGATCGGCGTCAAGGCGACGCTCATCGACGGTGCCTATCACGACGTCGACTCCTCGGTGCTGGCCTTCGAGATCGCCGGTCGCGCCTGCCTTCGCGAAGCAGCTCCCAAGCTGGGCGTCCAGCTGCTCGAGCCGATCATGAAGGTCGAAGTCGTGACGCCGGAAGATTATGTCGGCAACGTCATCGGCGACCTGAACAGCCGTCGTGGCCAGATCCAGGGCCAGGAAAGCCGCGGTGTTGCCGTCGTCGTCAACGCGATGGTCCCGCTGGCCAACATGTTCAAGTACGTGGACAGCTTGCGCTCGATGTCGCAGGGCCGTGCCCAGTACACGATGCAGTTCGACCACTACGAGCCGGTTCCGACCGCGGTCGCTCAGGAAGTTCAGAAGAAATACGCGTAATTCCAAGGAATTGCAGCGTTTTATTAATTCAACGCCCTTATCGGGCTAGCAGGAATGGAGACCTCACATGGCAAAAGGTAAATTCGAGCGTAATAAGCCTCATGTGAACATTGGCACGATTGGTCACGTCGACCACGGCAAGACGTCGCTGACGGCGGCGATCACGAAGTATTTCGGCGAGTTCAAGGCCTACGACCAGATCGACGCAGCGCCTGAAGAGAAGGCCCGCGGCATCACCATTTCGACGGCACACGTCGAATACGAGACGCCGGCCCGCCACTACGCTCACGTCGACTGCCCCGGCCACGCCGACTATGTCAAGAACATGATCACCGGTGCCGCCCAGATGGACGGCGCGATCCTGGTCGTTTCGGCTGCCGACGGCCCGATGCCGCAGACCCGCGAGCACATCCTGCTCGCCCGTCAGGTCGGCGTTCCGGCCCTGGTGGTGTTCCTCAACAAGGTCGACCTGGTCGACGACGCCGAGCTGCTCGAGCTGGTCGAGCTCGAAGTGCGCGAGCTGCTGTCGAAGTACGAATTCCCCGGCGACGACATTCCGATGATCAAGGGTTCGGCTGTTGCGGCGCTCAACGATTCGGACAAGAAGATCGGCGAAGACGCGATCCGCGAGCTGATGGCTGCGGTCGACGCCTACATCCCGACGCCTGAGCGTCCGATCGACCGTCCGTTCCTGATGCCGATCGAAGACGTGTTCTCGATCTCGGGCCGCGGCACGGTTGTCACCGGTCGCGTCGAGCGCGGCATCGTCAAGGTCGGCGAAGAAGTCGAGATCGTCGGCATCAAGGCGACCTCGAAGACGACGGTTACCGGCGTCGAGATGTTCCGCAAGCTGCTCGACCAGGGCCAGGCCGGCGACAACATCGGCGCGCTGATCCGTGGCGTTGGCCGTGAAGACGTCGAGCGCGGCCAGGTGCTGTGCAAGCCGGGTTCGGTCAAGCCGCACAAGAAGTTCGTGGCTGAAGCCTACATCCTGACCAAGGAAGAGGGTGGCCGTCACACGCCGTTCTTCACCAACTACCGTCCGCAGTTCTATTTCCGCACGACCGACGTGACCGGCATCGTGTCGCTGCCGGAAGGCACCGAGATGGTCATGCCCGGCGACAACATCACCGTTGACGTCGAGCTGATCGTGCCGATCGCCATGGAAGAGAAGCTCCGCTTCGCTATCCGTGAAGGCGGCCGCACCGTCGGCGCCGGCATCGTCGCTTCGATCAAAGAATAATCCGAATAACGATCTGTCGCGGGCGGGAATACGCCCGCGCCGCGCCAGAACAAGGAAGTGACCATGAACGGACAGAATATCCGCATCCGCCTCAAGGCGTTTGACCACCGGGTTCTCGACGCTTCGACCCGCGAGATCGTGTCGACCGCAAAGCGCACCGGCGCCAACGTTCGCGGCCCGATCCCGCTGCCGACGCGGATCGAGAAGTTCACGGTGAACCGCTCGCCGCACGTCGACAAGAAGAGCCGCGAGCAGTTCGAGATGCGCACGCACAAGCGTCTGCTGGACATCGTCGATCCGACCCCGCAGACCGTCGATGCTCTGATGAAGCTCGACCTCGCCGCAGGTGTCGACGTCGAAATCAAGCTCTAAGAGCTAACATGAGCCGCGCGAGCAGATCCAAACGGCTCCTCTGAAGGAAAACGAACCGATGCGTTCAGGTGTAATTGCACAGAAGGTGGGAATGACCCGCGTCTATAATGACGCTGGCGAGCACGTTCCCGTCACCGTTCTCCGCATGGAGAACTGCCAGGTCGTGGCGCAGCGCACGCAGGAGAAGAATGGCTACACCGCCGTTCAGCTCGGCGTCGGCCTCGCGAAGGTGAAGAATACGTCGAAGGCGATGCGCGGTCATTTCGCTGCCGCCTCCGTCGAGCCGAAGTCGAAGGTCGCCGAATTCCGCGTTTCCGCCGACAACATGCTCGATGTCGGCTCCGAGATCACCGTCGAGCATTTCGTCCCCGGCCAGAAGGTCGATGTGACGGGCACCTCGATCGGTAAGGGTTTCCAGGGCGTCATCAAGCGGCACAACTTCGGTGGCGGCCGCGCTACCCACGGTAACTCGGTGTCGCACCGTACCCATGGTTCGACTGGCCAGCGCCAGGATCCGGGCAAGGTGTTCAAGGGCAAGAAAATGGCCGGCCACATGGGCGACGTTCGCGTCACCACCCAGAACGTCGAGGTCGTCTCGACCGACGCCGACCGTGGTCTGATCCTGATCCGCGGTGCGGTTCCGGGCTCGAAGGGTGCATGGATCCTGGTTCGCGATGCGGCCAAGATCGCGCTGCCTGAGAATGCGCCGAAGCCGGCCGCGATCCGCGCCGTCAGCAAACAGGCTCCGGCCAACGAGGGAGCGGAATAATGGACCTCAAGATTACAACCCTCGCAGGCAAGGATGCCGGCAAGGTTGAGCTCTCGGAAGAGATTTTCGGCCTCGACCCGCGCGAGGACGTGCTCCAGCGCGTCGTGCGTTGGCAGCTCGCCAAGAAGCAGCAGGGCACGCACAAGGCCAAGGGTCGCGCGGAAATCGCGCGCACCGGCGCCAAGATGTACAAGCAGAAGGGTACGGGCCGCGCTCGTCACCATTCGGCACGCGCCCCGCAGTTCCGCGGCGGTGGCAAGGCCCACGGCCCGGTCGTCCGCAGCCACGAGCACGACCTTCCCAAGAAGGTCCGCGCTCTCGGTCTGAAGCACGCCCTGTCGGCCAAGGCCAAGGCATCGAACCTGATCATCGTCGACGAGCTGACGCTCGCCGAGGGCAAGACCAAGGCACTGATCGCGAATTTCGCGTCGCTGGGCCTGACCAATGCCCTGGTGATCGGCGGCGCCGAGCTTGACCTCAACTTCAAGCGCGCAGCGACCAACATCCCGAACATCGATGTCCTGCCGATCCAGGGCATCAACGTTTACGACATTCTGCGCCGCGGCACGCTGGTCCTTTCGAAGGCCGCCGTCGAGGCTCTCGAGGAGCGCTTCAAATGACGGATCTCCGCCACTATGACGTGATCGTCAGCCCGGCGATCACCGAAAAGTCGACCATGGCTTCTGAATACAACCAGGTCGTCTTCAACGTCGCCAAGAAGGCGAGCAAGCCTGAGATCAAGGCTGCCGTCGAAGCGCTGTTCGGCGTGAAGGTGACTGCTGTGAACACCCTGGTCCGCAAGGGCAAGGTGAAGCGCTTCCGCGGCACGATCGGCCGCCAGAGCGACGTCAAGAAGGCGGTAGTGACGCTGGCCGACGGCCAGTCGATCGACGTCGCGACGGGCCTCTGAGCTAGACCGCGAGGACAGGACAATGGCACTTAAGAAATTCAAGCCAGTAACGCCGAGCACCCGCCAGCTGGTCATCGTCGACCGCTCGGGCCTCCACAAGGGCAAGCCCGTCAAGGGTCTGACCGAGGGCCTGACGAAGTCGGGCGGCCGCAACAACTACGGTCGCATCACGGCTCGCTTCATCGGCGGCGGTCACAAGCGTACGTACCGCATCATCGACTTCAAGCGTCGCAAGTTCGACGTCGTCGGCACGGTCGAGCGTCTCGAGTACGATCCGAACCGCACTGCGTTCATCGCGCTGATCAAGTATGACGACGGCGAGCTGAGCTACATCATTGCCCCGCAGCGTCTGCAGGCCGGCGACAAGATCATCGCTGGTGAGCAGGTCGACGTGAAGCCGGGCAACGCAATGCCGCTTGCTTCGATGCCGGTCGGCACGATCGTGCACAACATCGAGCTGAAGCCCGGCAAGGGCGGCCAGGTCGCTCGTTCGGCTGGCGCTTACGCCCAGCTCGTCGGTCGTGACCAGGGCATGGCGATCCTTCGCCTCAACTCGGGTGAACAGCGCGTCGTCAGCGGTCTGTGCATCGCCACCGTCGGTGCGGTGTCCAACCCGGACCATGGCAACATCAATGACGGCAAGGCAGGCCGCACGGTCTGGCGTGGCAAGCGTCCGCACAACCGCGGCGTGACCATGAACCCGGTCGACCATCCGCACGGCGGTGGTGAAGGCCGCACCTCGGGCGGACGCCATCCGGTGTCGCCGTGGGGCAAGCCCACCAAGGGCAAGAAGACGCGGTCCAACAAGGCGACCGACAAGTTCATCCTGCGCTCGCGCCATCAGCGCAAGAGCTAAGAAGAGGTAACGCCAGTGACTCGTTCAGTCTGGAAAGGCCCGTTCATTGACGGCTATCTGCTCAAGAAGGCAGAGAAGGTTCGTGAAGGCGGTCGCAATGAGGTGATCAAGATGTGGAGCCGTCGCTCCACTGTCTTGCCGCAGTTCGTCGGCCTCACCTTCGGTGTCTACAACGGCCAGAAGCACGTCCCGGTCTCGGTGAACGAGGACATGGTCGGCCACAAGTTCGGTGAGTTTGCTCCCACCAGGACCTACTACGGTCACGGCGCGGACAAGAAGGCAAAGAGGAAGTAACATGGGCAAGGCCAAAGCTCCGCGCAGGCTTGCTGACAACGAGGCACGTGCGGTCCTCCGCACGATCCGGGTCAGCCCGCAGAAGCTCAACCTCGTTGCCGCGCTGATCCGCGGCAAGAAGGTAGCGACCGCGCTTTCCGATCTGGAATTTTCGCGCAAGCGCATCGCCGGTACGGTCAAGAAGACCCTCGAATCGGCTATCGCCAACGCGGAAAACAATCACGACCTCGATGTCGACGCGCTGGTGGTGGCGGAAGCCTTTGTTGGCAAGTCGATTGTCATGAAGCGTTTCCACGCTCGTGGCCGTGGTCGCGCCAGCCGCATCGAGAAGCCGTTTTCGCACCTCACGATCGTCGTTCGTGAAGTCGAAGAGAAAGGGGAGGCCGCATAATGGGCCAGAAAATCAATCCTATTGGTCTCCGCCTCGGCATCAACCGCACTTGGGACTCGCGCTGGTACGCAAACACCGGCGAATACGGCCAGCTGCTCCACGAAGATATCAAGATCCGCAAGTATCTTGAGTCCGAGCTGAAGCAGGCCGCGATTTCCAAGGTGGTGATCGAGCGTCCGCACAAGAAGTGCCGCGTGACCATTCACGCCGCACGTCCGGGTCTGATCATCGGCAAGAAGGGCGCCGACATCGAAAAGCTTCGCAAGAAGCTGATGGAGATGACGAAGTCCGAGACGCACCTCAACATCGTCGAGGTTCGCAAGCCCGAGACCGACGCTACGCTGGTCGCTCAGTCGATCGCGCAGCAGCTCGAGCGCCGCATTGCCTTCCGTCGCGCCATGAAGCGCGCGGTGCAGTCGGCCATGCGTCTCGGCGCAGAGGGCATCCGCATCAATTGCTCGGGCCGCCTCGGCGGCGCTGAAATCGCTCGTATGGAGTGGTACCGCGAAGGTCGCGTTCCGCTGCACACCCTGCGCGCTGACGTCGACTACGGCACGGCCGAGGCACAGACCGCCTATGGCATCTGCGGCGTCAAGGTGTGGGTGTTCAAGGGCGAGATCCTTGAGCACGATCCGATGGCTTCCGAGCGTCGCGCAACCGAAGGCGATCATTCGCATGCTGGCGAGCGCCCCGAGCGCCGCCGTCGCGAAAACGCCTGACACGCATAGGAATTTGGAGTTAGAACGATGCTGCAGCCAAAGCGCACAAAGTTCCGTAAGCAGTTCAAGGGCCGCATCCACGGTACCGCGAAGGGTGGCACCAACCTGGATTTCGGCGGCTTCGGACTGAAGGCGCTTGAGCCAAACCGCGTCACCGCGCGTGAGATCGAGGCGGCTCGCCGCGCGATCACCCGCGAAATGAAACGTCAGGGCCGCGTCTGGATCCGTATTTTCCCGGACGTTCCCGTCACGTCGAAGCCGACCGAAGTCCGCATGGGTAAGGGCAAGGGCGCCGTCGACTACTGGGCATGCCGCATCAAGCCGGGCCGCGTGATGTTCGAGATCGATGGTGTTTCCGAGGAAGTGGCGCGTGAAGCGCTCCGTCTCGGCGCCGCCAAGCTCTCGGTCAGGACGCGTTTCGTTCAGCGCATCGCAGAATAAGGAAGGGCTGAATCATGAAAGCCTCGGACATCAGGACGAAGACCCAGGACCAGCTCACTGACGAGCTCGGCAGCCTCAAGAAGGAGCAGTTCAACCTGCGCTTCCAGAAGGCGACGGGACAGCTGGAAAAGACGGCGCGCGTGAAGCAGGTCCGCAAGGACATTGCGCGCATCAAGACCATCGCGGCCGAAAAATCGGCCGGTAAGAAGGCGTAAGGACGAGAACCATGCCAAAGCGCATCCTGCAGGGTACCGTCGTCAGCGACAAGAACGAGAAGACGGTCGTCGTCAAGGTCGAGCGTCGCTTCACGCACCCGGTGATGAAGAAGACCGTGCGTATGTCGAAGAACTACAAGGCGCACGACGAAAACAACGCCCACAAGGTCGGCGACATTGTGCTTATCCAGGAATCGAAGCCGATTTCCAAGGACAAGCGCTGGGTCGTCGTGACTTCGGACCAGGCGTAACAACGAATTTTGGACAAGCCGGGGAGGGCGGTAGCCCGTCCCGTTAGAAAAGAAGAAGGCGGCCAGTCATGATTCAGATGCAAACAAACCTCGACGTCGCGGATAATTCCGGCGCTCGTCGTGTCATGTGCATCAAGGTGCTGGGCGGCTCGAAGCGGAAGTATGCCTCCGTTGGCGACATCATCGTGGTGTCGATCAAGGAAGCCATTCCGCGCGGCCGCGTAAAGAAGGGTGACGTGATGAAGGCGGTCGTGGTTCGCACGGCCAAGGACATCCGTCGTCCGGACGGCAGCGTGATCCGTTTCGACAAGAACGCGGCCGTTCTTGTCGATAACAAGAAAGAACCGATCGGCACGCGTATCTTCGGGCCGGTTCCGCGCGAACTCCGCGCCAAGAACCACATGAAGATCATCTCGCTCGCGCCCGAAGTGCTGTAAGGAGCCGGAACAATGCAGAAGATCCGTAAAGGCGACAAGGTTGTCGTTCTGGCCGGCAAGGACAAGGGCCGCACCGGCGAGGTGCTGTCTGTTCAGCCGAAGGAAGACAAGGCACTTGTCCGCGGCGTGAACATGATCCGCCGCCACCAGAAGCAGTCCCAGACCCAAGAGGGCGGGATCATCACCAAGGAAGCGCCGATCCACCTGTCGAACCTCGCGCTCGTCGACCCCAAGGATGGCAAGCCGACCCGCGTCGGTTTCCAGATCCAGAAGGACGGCACGAAGGTGCGTGTCGCCAAGCGCTCGGGAGAAGTCATCAATGGCTAATGCAACCATCGAGCCACGCCTGAAGACGGTCTACAAGGAGACCATCCGCACGGCGATGCAGGAACAGTTCAAGTACGCCAACGTCATGCAGATCCCGCGCATCGACAAGATCGTGCTCAACATGGGTGTCGGCGAAGCCACCGCGGATCCGAAGAAGCCCACGGTTGCCGCCGAGGACCTGGCGATGATCGCCGGCCAGAAGCCGGTCATCACTCGCGCCCGCAAGTCGATCGCCGGCTTCAAGGTGCGTGAGCAGATGCCTATCGGTGCCAAGGTGACGCTTCGCCAGGAGCGCATGTACGAGTTTTTGGACCGTCTCGTGAACATCGCCCTGCCGCGCGTTCGCGACTTTCGCGGCCTGAACCCGAAAAGCTTTGACGGCCGCGGAAATTACGCTATGGGCCTCAAGGAGCATATCGTGTTCCCCGAGATCAACTACGACAAGGTTGATCAGATGTGGGGTATGGACATCATCGTTTGCACGACCGCCAAGACGGACGACGAAGCCCGGGCTCTGCTCAAGGCTTTCAACTTCCCCTTCCGGCAGTAACGGCAGCGAGCAAAGGAAAAATCTGAAATGGCAAAGACCAGCTCAGTCGAGAAGAACAACCGGCGCCGCAAGCTTGTGGACCAGTACGCTGCCAAGCGTAAGGCCCTCAAGGACGTCATCATGGATCAGTCCAAGCCGATCGAGGAACGCTTCCGCGCGCAGCTCAAGCTCGCCGCGCTGCCGCGCAACTCGGCCAAGATCCGTATCCGTAATCGCTGCGAAGTCACCGGTCGTCCGCGTGCCTACTATCGCAAGCTTAAGATGTCGCGTATCGCGCTTCGTGATCTGGGCTCGACGGGAGCAATCCCGGGCCTGGTCAAGTCGAGCTGGTAAGGAGCATTTGATATGTCTTTGAGTGATCCTCTCGGCGATATGCTGACCCGCATCCGCAATGCCTATGGCCGCAAGAAGTCGACGGTGTCGACGCCTGCGTCCAGGCTGCGCGCCCGTGTTCTCGACGTGCTGAAGTCGGAAGGCTACATCCGCGACTACAGCCAGACCGACTTCGAAAACGGCAAGTCCGAGATCGAAATCGAGCTGAAGTACTTCGACGGCCAGCCGGTGATCCGCGAAATTGCGCGTGTCTCCAAGCCGGGCCGCCGTGTCTACGTCTCGTCCAAGTCGATTCCGCCGGTCGCCAACGGCCTGGGCATCTCGATCCTTTCGACCCCGAAGGGCGTGATGGCCGACCACGAAGCGCGCGAACAGAACGTCGGCGGGGAAATCCTCTGCCAGATCTTCTGATCTGCGTAGGCTGAAACAAGAAAGGCGAGGACAAGACAATGTCTCGTATTGGCAAGAAACCCGTTCAGCTTCCGCAGGGCGTATCCGCGACCGTCACCGGCCAGACCGTGACGGCGAAGGGCCCCAAGGGTGAGCTGAAGTTCGTGGTCAACGACGAAGTTCTGGTCAAGATGGAAGAAGGCGAGATCGCCGTTCAGCCGCGCGACCAGTCGAAGGACGCCCGCTCCAAGTGGGGCATGTCGCGGACCCAGATCGTCAACATCCTGACCGGTGTTAAGGACGGCTTCGAAAAGAAGCTCGAGATCACCGGCGTCGGCTATCGTGCCGCACTCCAGGGCAAGAACCTGCAGCTGGCCCTTGGCTTCAGCCATGACGTCGTTTATCAGACGCCGGAAGGCATCACCATCACGGTGCCGAAGCCTACTGAAATCGTCGTCACGGGTATCGACAAGCAGCAGGTTGGCCAGGTCGCCGCCGAGATCCGCGAATATCGCGGTCCGGAGCCCTACAAGGGCAAGGGCGTCCGCTATGCTGGCGAGAAGATCGTCCGCAAAGAAGGCAAGAAGAAGTAATAGCAACGCCGCGGTGCGCGGTCGCGGGAAGCGTTTCAGCTTACCGCAGATGGCCGCGCCCGTTTCAGAAGGCAAGGAACCACTACTATGGCTTCGAAAGAAACCACTCTGCGCCGCTCGTCGCGCATCCGCCGCCAGCTCAAGAAGGTCGCCAACGGCCGTCCGCGCCTGTCGGTTCACCGCACGTCGAAGAACATCTACGTCCAGGTCATCGACGATGCCAATGGCCGTACGCTCGCTGCCGCTTCCACCCTCGAGAAGGACCTCAAGGGCACGCTGAAGACCGGTGCCGACACGGCTGCCGCGACTGCGGTTGGCAAGCTGATCGCCGAGCGCGCTTCGAAGGCCGGCGTCAAGGAGGTCGTTTTCGACCGTGGCGCCTATATCTATCACGGCCGCATCAAGGCGCTTGCCGAAGCTGCCCGCGAAGGTGGCCTGAACTTCTGATGCAGGAACCGGCGTAGCGCGTGGCGCTGCGCCGCATCACTGACCAGTTGCAATAAATCCGGCGACGCTATAGACGCCGGATTTGGTTTTTAACCCCCGTGCTTCCGGAAAAAAATAAGGATAGGAATATGGCACAAGAACGTAGGGAAGGCGGTCGCGAGCGTAGCCGTGACCGTGAAGAGCGCGACAGCGAATTCGTCGATAAGCTCGTACACATCAACCGCGTTGCCAAGGTCGTCAAGGGCGGCCGGCGTTTCGGTTTTGCAGCACTCGTCGTTGTTGGCGACCAGAAGGGCCGCGTTGGCTTTGGTCACGGCAAGGCGCGCGAAGTGCCGGAAGCGATCCGCAAGGCAACCGAATCGGCCAAGCGCGACATGATCTTTGTGCCGCTCCGTTCGGGCCGCACGCTGCACCACGACGTTGAAGGTCGTTGGGGCGCTGGCCGTGTTCTGTTGCGCTCTGCCAAGCAGGGTACCGGCATCATCGCAGGCGGCCCGATGCGCGCTGTCTTCGAGACGCTCGGCATGCACGACGTCGTCGCCAAGTCGATGGGTTCGTCGAACCCCTACAACATGGTTCGTGCGACCTTCGATGCGCTGAAGAACCAGTTGCATCCGAAGGATGTAGCTGCTCAGCGCGGCATCAAGTACTCGACCCTTCAGGCTCGCCGCGGCACCGCCGTTGCGGCTGAAGAATAGTCGCTCGAGCTGACCAGGGACAATGACCATGGCCAAGAAAGCAACCAAGACCATCACCGTCGAGCAGATCGGTAGCCCGATCCGCCGGCCGAAGGAGCAGCGTGCCACGCTGGTCGGCCTCGGCCTCAACAAGATGCATCGCAAGCGCACCCTGGAGGATACTCCTTCCGTGCGCGGCATGATCGCAGCTGTCCAGCACCTCGTCCGCGTTGTGGACGAGGCGTAGGCCGATCGCAGGAGATAGAACATGAAACTCAACGATCTGCGTGACAACACCGGCGCGACGCACTCCAAGAAGCGCCTTGGCCGCGGCATCGGCTCCGGCTCCGGCAAGACCGGCGGCCGCGGCGTCAAGGGTCAGAAGGCCCGTTCGGGCGTCGCGATCAACGGCTTCGAGGGTGGCCAGATGCCGCTCTATCGTCGCCTGCCGAAGCGCGGCTTCACCAACATCTTCGCCAAGAGCTACAACACCGTTTCGCTGGCCCGTATCCAGGTCGCGATCGATGCCAAGAAGCTCGATGCGAAAGAGACCGTGACGGCGGAAGCCCTCGTCAAGGCCGGCGTGATTCGCCGCGTCAAGGACGGCGTCCGCATCCTCAGCGACGGCGAACTCAAGACCAAGGTGGCCTTCGACGTCGCCGGCGCTTCCAAGCCTGCGATCGAGAAGATCGAAAAGGCTGGAGGATCGGTGAAGCTGCCTGAAGTGGCAGCGGCCGAATAAAAGGCTTTGCAAAGTAAGCGGCGGTAGAGATACCGCCGCTTGCATGTTTGCCGTCCGGAGCCTATCTCGTGGCTTCGGTGATACGCGCCGCGCCCATCTGCGGCATTGCGGCGTGACCAAGCGGAGTACCCTGAATGGCATCGGCTGCTGAACAACTGGCATCCAATCTGAATTTCGCAGCCTTCGCCAAGGCCGAAGATCTCAAGAAACGTATCTGGTTCACCCTCGGCGCGCTGCTGGTCTACCGCCTCGGCACCTATATTCCGCTCCCCGGCATCAACCCCGATGCATTCGCGCAGGCTTTCACCCAGCAGAGCCGCGGCGTTCTCGGCATTTTCAACATGTTTGCCGGTGGTGCAGTCGAGCGCATGGCGCTGTTTGCACTCGGCATCATGCCCTACATCTCCGCTTCCATCATCATGCAGCTCATGACGTCGGTCGTCCCGTCGCTCGAAGCGCTGAAGAAGGAGGGTGAGCAGGGCCGCAAGGTCATCAACCAGTACACCCGCTATGGCACCGTGCTTCTGGCGCTTGTTCAGGCTTACGGCATTTCGGTCGGGCTTGAGAGCGGCAACGGAATCGTCTCGGATCCGGGCATGTTCTTCCGTGCCTCGACGGTCATCACGCTCGTCGGCGGCACGATGTTCCTGATGTGGCTCGGCGAGCAGATCACCGCCCGCGGCATCGGCAACGGTATCTCGCTGATCATCTTCGCAGGCATCGTCGCCGGGCTTCCGAGCGCTATCAGTGGCACCCTGGAACTCGGCCGCACAGGTGCGCTGTCGACCGGCCTGATTCTCGCGATCATCGTCCTGGCGATCGTCGTTATCGCCGTGATCGTGTTCTTCGAGCGTGCCCAGCGCCGCCTTCTGATCCAGTATCCGAAGCGCCAGGTCGGCAACCGCATGTTCCAAGGCGATACGTCGCACCTGCCGCTGAAGCTCAACACCGCCGGCGTCATTCCTCCGATCTTCGCCTCGTCGCTTCTGCTGCTGCCGGCGACCGTCGCGGGCTTCTCGAACACCGCCACGCTGCCCGGCTGGGTGAGCACGATCATGGCCGCGCTCGGCCACGGCCAGCCGCTCTACATGGCGCTCTACGCGGCGATGATCATCTTCTTCGCCTTCTTCTACACGGCTATCGTCTTCAATCCGAAGGACACCGCCGATCAGCTGAAGAAGCATTCGGGCTTCATTCCCGGCTATCGTCCTGGCGAGCGCACCGCGGAATATATCGACTACGTGCTGACCCGCGTCACGGTGGTCGGCGCCGCCTATCTCGTCATCATCTGCTTGCTGCCGGAGTTCCTGATCTCGGCGACCGGCGTTCCCTTCTACCTTGGTGGTACTTCGCTTCTGATCGTGGTCAATGTAACCCTTGATACGGTGGCGCAGATTCAGGGTCACCTGATCGCCCATCAGTATGAGGGGCTGATCAAGAAGTCGAAGCTCCGTGGAGGTAAGAGGGGAAGATGAGGCTGATATTGCTTGGACCGCCGGGAGCGGGCAAGGGGACGCAAGCTCAGAGGTTGGTCGACAAGCACGGCATTCCTCAACTTTCCACCGGAGACATGCTGCGCGCAGCGGTCAAGGCGGAAACGGAAGTCGGCAAGCGCGCCAAGGCGGTAATGGACGCCGGCGAACTGGTCTCGGACGAAATCGTCAATGCGATTGTCGCCGAACGGATCGACCAGGACGACTGCGCCCAGGGCTTCATCCTCGACGGTTATCCGCGCACGCTGGCACAGGCCGACGCCGTTGCCGACATGCTGGCCGAACGCGGCATGTTCCTCGACGTGGTCGTAGAACTCGTCGTCGACGACAAGGCGCTTGTCGGCCGTATCCTGAAGCGCGCCGAGGAGGCCAAGGCGGCCGGCCAGCCGGTGCGCAAGGACGACAATGCCGAGGTCTTCGACGAACGGCTGCGCGAGTACTACAAGAAGACCGCTCCGCTGATCGGCTATTACTACGCCAATGACCTGCTCAAGCAGGTCGACGGCATGGCGCCGATGGACGAAGTGACGGCACAGATCGAAGCGGTTCTGGCGACTGTCGCCAGCTAATCGTTGCACACAGACTTGACGGACGGGCCGATCCGGAGTATGGCGGCCCGTCTTCCATTCAGGCATGATGCTGTTTGCCCGTAAGGGCGCAAAGTCATATTGAAACGGAAAACCCGCAAGGGCCGGCCTCCACCGGACGCGGGGCAACTTGAAGCGCCGGCATGGTCCGGCCCAAATGGAGTGAAAAGATGGCTCGTATAGCCGGCGTTAATATTCCGACCAACAAGCGCGTTGTGATCTCGCTTCAGTACATTCACGGCATTGGCAAGAAGTTCGCCCAGGAGATCGTCGAGAAGGTCGGTATCCCGGCTGAGCGTCGCGTCAACCAGCTGACCGATGCCGAAGTCCTGGCGATTCGCGAGACGATTGACCGCGATTATCAGGTCGAGGGCGATCTGCGCCGCGAAGTTTCGATCAACATCAAGCGTCTGATGGACCTCGGCTGCTACCGCGGCCTGCGTCACCGTCGTTCGCTTCCGGTCCGTGGCCAGCGCACGCATACCAATGCGCGCACCCGCAAGGGTCCGGCCAAGGCAATTGCCGGCAAGAAGAAGTAATTTCGTATCTCCGGCGGGTTTCGGCTCGCCGGTTTCGCCTTATTTGGGCGGGTGTTCGGCCTGACACCTTAAACGCAGGCTGGTGTAGCCGCTGGTATTACGGCGGTGAAGAGATCAACTGAAAGGACTGCTATGGCTAAGGAAGCCGCACGCGTTCGCCGTCGCGAACGCAAGAACATCTCGTCGGGCGTCGCCCACGTCAATTCGACCTTCAACAACACCATGATCACCATCTCCGATGCACAGGGCAACACGATTGCCTGGTCCTCGGCTGGTGCGCAGGGCTTCAAGGGTTCGCGCAAGTCGACCCCGTTCGCGGCTCAGATGGCTGCTGAAGACGTTGCCAAGAAGGCACAGGAACACGGCATGCGCATGCTGGAAGTGGAAGTCTGCGGTCCGGGTTCGGGTCGTGAGTCGGCTCTGCGCGCGCTCCAGGCTGCGGGTTTCACCATCACGTCGATCCGCGACGTGACGCCGATCCCGCACAATGGTTGCCGCCCGCGCAAGAAGCGTCGCGTCTAATATTTCACCCCCGCGCGAGCGCCTTGTGCGCTCGTTTGCGGTTTCCAGGTCGCCCGTCACGATTGGATGGTGTCGGGCTAACGGAAGGAAGCGAATATGATCCAGAAAAACTGGCAGGAACTGATCAAGCCGAACAAGATCGAGTTCTCGTCCAAGAAGAAGACGCAGACCACGCTCGTCGCCGAGCCGCTTGAGCGTGGCTTCGGCCTGACGCTCGGCAATGCGCTCCGTCGCGTGCTTTTGTCGTCGCTTCGTGGCGCTGCCGTCACTGCGGTGCAGATCGACGGCGTGCTGCATGAGTTCTCTTCCATCGGCGGCGTTCGTGAAGACGTCACCGACATCGTGCTCAACATCAAGGAAATCGCCATCCGCATGGAAGGCGACGGCCCGAAGCGCATGGTCGTTCGCAAGCAGGGCCCTGGTGCCGTGCTCGCCGGCGACATCCAGACGGTCGGCGACGTCGAGATCCTGAACCCGGACCACGTTATCTGCACCCTCGACGAGGGCGCCGAGATCCGCATGGAGTTCACGGTCGACACCGGCAAGGGTTATGTGCCGGCCGAACGCAACCGCGCTGAAGACGCTCCGATCGGTCTCATCCCGGTCGACAGCCTCTACTCGCCGGTCAAGAAGGTTTCGTACAAGGTCGAGAACACCCGCGAGGGCCAGGTTCTGGACTACGACAAGCTGACCATGACCATCGAGACAGACGGTTCGATCACCGGCGAGGACGCAGTGGCTTTCGCTGCTCGCATCCTGCAGGACCAGCTTGCACTGTTCGTCAACTTCGACGAGCCGCAGAAGGAAGTTGCAGCCGAGGCCGTTACCGAGCTCGCCTTCAACCCGGCGCTGCTCAAGAAGGTCGATGAACTGGAGCTTTCGGTCCGTTCGGCCAACTGCCTCAAGAACGACAACATCGTTTACATCGGCGACCTGATCCAGAAGACGGAAGCCGAGATGCTGCGTACGCCGAACTTCGGCCGCAAGTCGCTCAACGAGATCAAGGAAGTTCTGGCCGCAATGGGCCTGCACCTCGGTATGGAAGTGCAGGACTGGCCGCCGGAAAACATCGAAGACCTCGCCAAGCGATACGAAGACCAGTACTAAGAAGACCTAGTCGAGCATGGTTCCGAGGACCGGATATTCCGGTCCGACGGCCTTGCGGAAAACCATCAGAGGCCGTGGCCTCTTGAACAACTGAAGAAGGAAAAGAGCCATGCGTCACGGTTTTAAAGGCCGTCGCTTCGCCCGCAGCGTAAGCCACCGCAAGTCCATGTTCGCCAACCTCTCGGTCTCGCTGATCGAGCACGAGCAGATCGTGACCACGCTCGAAAAGGCGAAAGACCTGCGTCCGATCGTCGAGAAGCTGGTGACGCTCGGCAAGCGCGGCGACCTGCATGCCCGCCGCCAGGTGATCGCCCAGATCGGCAACGAGAACGTCGTGAAGCGTCTGTTCGACGTCGTCGCGCCGCGTTACGCCACCCGCAACGGCGGCTACCTGCGCATCATGAAGGCTGGCTTCCGCCGCGGTGACAACGCCGCGATGGCCGTCATCGAGTTCGTCGATCGCGACACCTCGGCCAAGGGCGCAGGCGACCGCGTTCGTCTCGAAGCCGAAGCTGTCAACGAAGCTGAAGCAGCATAAGCATTCCGCATCGTGTTATGAACCGAAGGGGCCCTTGTGGCCCCTTTTGTTTTGGGTGGTGTGTCGGTCAGATCGCTGTGACGTGGTTTGCCGGGCGATGCGGGCGCACGACGCGTCGAGGTTTCAGCGGTCCTTCCGCAACCGGGGCCAACCAAGCGGAAATAACCGCTTTTCGCGCCCCTCTAGCCTTTCAATTTGCACAATCGTCGCGACAATGGCGCCAACTATGCATTGGAGGATTCGCCATGCGTGCGAAACGATATCTGTCGCTTGCGCTGTGCGCCTGGATGGCGCTTGCCGGCGGTGCGACGGCCCAGGAGGCGCCGACCACCGGGGATCCGGGCCTGTCGGATGTGCTGACGGACCTGCTGAATGGCGGCAAGGGCGGCGGGGCCGCAACGCCCGGTCCCGATCGGCGCGTGCCATTCGGACGCGAAGAGATGCAGCTGTCGTTTGCGCCGCTGGTCAAGGACACGGCGGCAGCGGTTGTCAATGTCTACGCTTCCAAGCAGGTGAAGGTGCGGTCGCCATTCGAGGGCGATCCGTTCTTCGAGCAGTTCTTCGGTCGGTCGGGTCCGCGCAACCGTTCGTCGCTCGGTTCGGGCGTTCTGGTCGACCCAAGCGGCATCGTCGTCACCAACAACCATGTCGTCCAGGATGCCGACCAGGTGAAGGTCGCGCTCTCTGACGGCCGTGAATTCACCAGCAAGGTGCTGCTCAAGGACGAGACCCTTGACCTTGCCGTGCTCAAGATCGATTCCGACAAGCCGTTCCCGACCGTCGCCATTGGCGATTCCGACGCGCTGCAGGTTGGCGATCTGGTGCTTGCCATCGGCAATCCGTTCGGCGTTGGCCAGACCACGACAAGCGGCATCGTCTCGGCCCTTGCCCGCACGCATATCGGCGTGTCCGACTCCGGTTTCTTCATCCAGACCGATGCGGCGATCAACCCGGGCAATTCGGGCGGTGCGCTGATCAACATGGGTGGCCAACTCATCGGCATCAACACGGCGATCTTCAGCCGGACCGGCGGCTCGATCGGCATTGGTTTTGCCATCCCGTCGAACATGGTGCGTGCCTTCACCGAAGCGGCCAAGGGTGGCGCCGAGTTCTTCGAGCGGCCGTTCATCGGCGCTTCGTTCGAACCGGTGACGCCGCAGATCGCAGAATCCCTTGGCATGGATCATCCCTCGGGCGCGCTAATCTCGTCGGTCGACGAGAACGGCCCCGCAGCGCGCGCCGGGCTGAAGCCTGGAGATGTGGTGTTGGCATTCAATGGCGCTGCCATCGAACACATGGAAGCCCTTGACTACCGCCTGGCCACGCAGCCGGTCGGCGGCAAGGCGACCCTTTCGGTACTGACCAAGGGCGAGGAGAAGTCGATCGAAGTTGCGCTTGAGCGTGCACCTGAGGGCACCAGTTCGAACGAGGTTCTGCTGCGCGGCCGCAGCCCGTTTGCCGGCGCCAAGGTTGCCGAATTGTCGCCGCGGCTGGCCCAGCGCCTGCGTGTCGCGACCGACACCAAGGGCGTGGCGATCGTCGGCATCGACGGTGGCTCGCCTGCGGCAGGTTTCGGCTTCCAGCTGGGCGACATCGTCCGCGAGGTCAATGGCGAGACCGTCGACACCGCTGCCAAGCTGAAGCAGCTTGCCGAGGAAGACACCCGTTGGTGGCGCTTCACCGTCGAACGCGACGGCCGCATCATGCGGCAGATGCTGCGCTATTAAGCGTGGCAGCCGGACCGCCGGGAGGCTGACGCCTTGAGTTCCCTGTTCGACGAAGCCGTTCCACGCCCGCTGGCCGAGACGCTGCGTCCGCAACGCATCGGCGAGGTCATCGGACAGGATCATCTGCTTGGTCCCGACGGCCCCATCGGCCGCATGATCAAGTCGCGAAAGGTATCCTCGTTCATTCTTTGGGGACCGCCCGGCGTCGGCAAGACGACCATCGCCCGGCTTGTCGCCAAGGAAGTCGGCCTCGATTTCGTGCAGCTGTCGGCGGTGCTTTCGGGCGTTGCCGACCTTCGTAAGGTCATCGATGCCGCCAAGCAGCTGCGCAGCGGGGCAGGGCGGCAGACAGTCGTGTTCGTCGACGAGTTGCACCGGTTCAACCGCACCACACAGGATGCCCTGCTGCCGCATGTCGAAGACGGCACCATCGTGCTGATCGGGGCGACGACCGAGAACCCGAGTTTCAGCCTGGTGGCGGCTTTGCTGTCGCGCGCCAAGGTCTACACGCTCAGGCGCTTCGAAAAGGAAGACCTCGCCATTCTGGCCGAGCGCGCGGAAGCGCATTCGGGCAGGACGCTCCCCCTCGAGCCGACCGCACGCGACACGCTGCTGACCATGGCGGATGGCGACGGGCGCTACCTGATTGGCCTCTGCGAGGAATTGCTGGCGCTGCCCGATGGCACGATGCTGGATGTGGCGGCCCTTGCCGAAGCCGTCCAGAAGCGGGCGCCGGTCTACGACAAAGGCCAGGAAGAGCACTACAATCTGCTCAGTTGTTTCCATAAGAGCCTGCGCGGCAGCGACGTGCAGGCAGCGCTCTATTGGGCAGCCCGCATGGTCATCGGCGGCGAGGACCCCGGCACCATCTTTCGCCGTCTGGCATGCGCTGCGTCCGAAGATGTCGGCATGGCGGATCCGCAGGCGATGCCGCAGGTGGTGGCCGCCTGGAGTGCTTTCGAGCGCGTCGGCTGGCCGGAAGGGCGGCTGTTCATGGCGCAGGCGATCACCTATGTGGCGACTGCGCCCAAGTCGAACGCTTCCTACATGGGCTTCAACCAGGCGATTGCACTCGCTCAGCAGACCGGGTCGCTGGCGCCGCCGAAGCACATCCTGAATGCGCCGACCAAGCTGATGAAGGAACTCGGCTACCACGAAGGCTACCGCTACGACCACGACTATCCCGACGCCTTTTCCGGGCAGGAATTCATGCCCGACGAACTGGCAGGCCCGAACCGGCCCGAATTCTACGTGCCCAACGAGCGCGGCTTCGAACGCGACGTCAAGAAGCGGCTCGACTACTGGGGCAAGCGCCGCCAGGATCGCGGCGGCTAGCAAAGGCAGAGGCCGCGGGCGAGGCGGCATCAATCTTTAGTTACAAAAAATCTATTGCAAGAAAACGCAATCATTCATATCAAATCGTGTAGCGGCCTACGCAAGCGCTTTTGATAGGATGTGTGATGAAGCAGGTTACCGACAAGCTCTGGATTTCCGGCCAGCCAACGGACGCTGATCTGGCTGTTGCTGCCCAAGCGGGCATTCGCAGGATCATCAACAACCGCCCCGAAAACGAGGAACCGACCCAACCCGGCATGGCCGAAGCCGCCGCGTTGGCAGGGCAGTTGGGTATGGACTTCGTCAATGTCCCGGTGGTGTCTGGGCGCTACACGCTGGAAGCCGTACGGGCCTTCCAGGAGGCTGTGGCCGAGGCACAGGGCCCGGTTCTCGCCCATTGCAAGGGCGGCACGCGCTCGCTGACGCTTTGGGCGATCGGCGAGGTACTCGATGGCCGGATGAAACTGACGGATATCGATGCGCTCGGCGACCGGCTGGGCACCAATCTGGCCGGGGCCAAGGATTGGCTGCGCACCAACTCCTGATGCTTTGCAAATGCACGACAACCTTGTGGGGCAGATGATGGTACAGAAACCCGAAGTCTCCGCCTTCTTCGATCCGCGCACCTTTTCCGTCCAGTATGTCGTTGCCGATCCGGCGACCAAGAAATGCGCGATCATCGACCCGGTACTCGATTTCGACGAGAAATCAGGCGCCACGGCCACCGGCAATACTGACCGTATCCTCGATTTCGTCGAGGAGCAGGGGCTGACCGTCGAGTGGGTCCTCGACACCCATCCCCACGCCGACCATTTTTCCGCGGCCCGCTATCTCAAGTCGAGGACCGGTGCACGGACAGCTATCGGCGAACGCGTCATCGACGTGCAGAAACTCTGGAAGGCCATCTACAACTGGCCGGACCTCGCCACCGACGGCTCGCAGTGGGACAAGCTGTTTGCCGAGGGCGAGACCTTCTTCATCGGCGAGCTCCCGGCAAAGGTGCTGTTCTCGCCCGGCCACACGCTGGCCTCGATCACCTATGTGGTCGGCGATGCCGCTTTCATCCACGACACGCTGTTCATGCCCGACAGCGGCACGGCACGTGCCGATTTTCCCGGTGGCAGCGCCAAACGCCTCTGGCAGTCGATCCAGCAGATTCTGTCGTTGCCCGACGAAACCAGGCTTTTTACGGGACACGACTACCAGCCGGGCGGGCGCCAGCCGCAATGGGAAAGCACCGTCGCAGAGCAAAAGGCGCGCAATACGCACATCTCCAGGCTGGCGACAGAGGCGGAATTCGTCGCGCTTCGCGAAGCCCGCGACAGGACGCTGCCGATGCCCAAACTGATCCTGCACGCGCTCCAGGTCAACATCAATGGCGGGCGCCTGCCTGAGCCCGAAGCCAATGGCAAGCGTTACCTGAAGTTCCCGCTCGACGCCCTGCAGGGCGCAAACTGGGGGTAGGACATGGCCCAGGAACCGCATCGGCCGGTTTCCGATCTGCTCGACCGCGCAGCGGAGGCATCGGAATTCCTGAAGAAGCTCGCCAATCCGAACCGGCTGATGATCGCCTGCGCACTCGTTGAAGGCGAGCGCTCGGTGCGTGAACTCGAAGATGGCCTCGGCATCAGGCAGCCGGGACTGTCGCAACAGATCGCCGAGTTGCGCGATGCCGGCCTGATCGTCGGCCGCAAGCAATCGAAATCCGTTTTCTACCGGCTCTCCGACGAGCGGGTGAGGGCTGTCGTCTCGCTGCTCTACACGCTGTTCTGCGATCCGGACGGCGAGAGCAAGCCGCGACAGGCGGCAGACCCCATCAAAAGGCAAGGATATGACTGACTTCACCCCCATAGCCTCCACCGTCGGCGGCGTCCTGATCGGGCTTTCGGCTGTGCTGCTGATGGCCTGGGAAGGGCGCATTGCCGGCATCAGCGGCATTGCCGCCCGCCTGCTGCCACCATACCTCGACGGCGCCTTGCTTTCCCGGCTCGGCTTTGTTCTCGGGCTGGTCGCCGCACCGCTGGCCTATGCCGCAATAAGCGGCACCGACGTAGTCCAGACCGTCTCGTCAAACCTGCCGCTGATGGCCCTGGCCGGACTGCTCGTTGGCTTCGGTTCGGTCTATGGCAATGGCTGCACCAGCGGCCATGGCGTCTGTGGGCTGTCGCGCCTTTCGCTGCGTTCGCTGGTGGCGACGCTCACCTTCATGGCTACTGCCTTCGCCACCGTCTTTGCCGTTCGGCACGTGCTGGGAGCCTGATCATGTCCTTTGCAGTCAATCTTCTGCTCGGCCTGCTTTTCGGCATAGGTCTTGTGGTTTCGGGAATGTCGGACCCAGCCAAGGTGCTGAACTTCCTCGACCTGTTCGGCACGTGGGATCCATCGCTTGCCTTCGTCATGGGCGGGGCGGTCATCACGGCCTTTGCAGGCTATGGAATGGTCTTCAGGCGGCCCAAGCCGCTGGCGGGCGCCTCGTTTCACGTGCCGACCAGTTCTGCCATCGACCGCAGGATCATAGTCGGTCCGGCAATTTTCGGCATTGGCTGGGGCCTTGGTGGTTTCTGCCCGGGTCCGGCCCTGACGGCGGTGAGCATGGGCGCCGTTGGCACTTATGCTTTCGTGGCGATGATGTTCCTCGGCATGTGGCTGGCACGACAGGCCGCGGCACGGCACCTTGCGGCGGCTGCCTGATTTCTGGAAATCCGCTTATCGACTCCGGGCAGGCGTGTCAGGCCCGCTTGCGGAAGGTGCTGAACTGAAAATACTGCACGCTGTCCCATGGCGTCTTGTGCTCGTGGCGGCGGCTATCGACGAGCTCGAAGCCGCCGCCTAGAAGCCTGCCGATGCTGTCGGAATCGTGCCTGACGATCGGCAGGCCGCTGCATTTCTCCGGTCCGTCGGGCGCAAAGGTGCCGATGATCGCGTGGCCGCCAGGCACCAGCGCCTGCTTGAGGGCTGACATGTAGCCCGCCTGGTCGGCCGGATCGGTCAGGAAGTGGAAGGCGGCGCGGTCGTGCCAGATATCGTAATGCCGCGCCGGCCGCCATGCGGTCGCGTCGGAGCAGATCCAGTGGACTTCGTGCGCTGCTGCGCCTAGCCGAGCCTTGTCGGCCTCAAGTGCGGCCTGCGAGATATCGAGGACGGACACATCGCCGAAACCCTGATCGAGCAGCGCGTCCACCAGATGCGAGGCGCCGCCGCCGATATCGATGATTGCCTGTCCAGGCGTAGCGCCTGCGAGCGAGAGCAGCGTCATGGACGGCTCCGGCATTTTCTGGAACCAGCTGACGTCGTCTTCCGCCTTGGTGCCGTAGATGGTGTCCCAGTGGGACTTGCGATCGTCGGTCAAGGCATGAGGCTCCACTTAACGATAGTGGCAGCCTATCCGCGGATGGGGGAGCGGCCAAGCTCTCGGGCTTGCGGTGACGGCTAAAACAGTCTTGACCTTGATGTTGGTGTGAAATATATTTCATGTGGTGAATTTTATTGACATAACGCCGCGAGGCTGCAATTCTCACTGTCACCGGGCTTCGGGAGGAAGTTCGGACAATCAATCCATACCGCACGGCATGTCAGGTGCTGGCGAAGGTTATTGATCTGGCTTCGGCCAAGGGAGGGAACTTGCGTAAATTTCTGAGCACTTTCGCGGCCGCGGCCGCGCTCTCGACCATTCTCGGTGCCGGCCATGCCCAGTCGGCCGAAAACCCGTTCAAATGCGCGCCCGGCGAAAAATACGTCATGAACGTCATGGTGTCGGGGGTCGAATACTGGTTCCCGGTATACGAGATGTTCAAGCAGGCCGGCCAGCAGTTCGGCTGCGAGACCGCCTACACCGGCACGCCGGAATATGACGTCAACAAGCAGATCGCCACCTTCGACCAGGCGCTCGCCCAGAAGCCGGCCGGCATCCTGGTGCACCCGATGAACTCCGACCCGTTCATCGAGCCGATCAACCGCGCCATCGAGCAGGGCACGGCCGTCGTCACCTTCGCCGCCGACTCGCCCAATTCCAAGCGCGTCTCCTACATCACCTCCGACAATGTCGCCGAAGGCACTTATGCCGCCGACGCGGTTGCCAAGTCGATGGACGGCAAGGGCGAATACGCCGTGCTCGAAAACCCCGGCCAGGACAATCACGACAAGCGCGTCAACGCCTTCGTCGCCCGCATGGAGGCCAAGTGGCCCGACATGAAGCTGGTCGGCCGCGCCGCCTCGAACCAGGACCCGACCAAGGCCTACCAGGCCGTACTCAGCTTGGCGCAGGCCCATCCCGACCTCGGTGCCGTGTTCATGCCGGAAGCCAATTCGGCCATCGGTGCTGCGCAGGCAGCCAAGGAAGGCGGCGGCAAGATCAAGGTGATGCTGGCCGACGTCAATGCCAAGATCCTCGACATGATCAAGGCCGGCGAGATCTTCGGCTCGGTCAACCCCAACCAGGGCATGCAGGGCTACATGGGCTTCATGCTGCTGTGGATGGCCAAGCATCCCGAACTGATCGACCCGATGAACGACGCCAAGCGCTCGGGCTTCAACCCGATGAGCGTGCCCTTCGTCGACAACGGCTTCTCCATCGTCACCGCCGACAACGCCGACGACTTCTACTGGGACAAGTACCTCAAGCGCCGCGGCACCAAGGGCATCGAGGAATAGATTTCCGCTCCCTTTCATGCCTTGCTGAAAGACGGCCGGGGCGTCCTGCCCCGGCACCGCAAAGATCACACTCCGTGAAGGTTGATTCATGTCGACGCCCATTCTCGAGATCTCAGGAGTTTCGAAGTCGTTCGGCGCCATCAAGGCCCTGACCGGTATCGATTTCTCGCTCGCGCCCGGCGAGATCCATGCACTCTGCGGAGAGAACGGTGCCGGCAAGTCGACGCTGATGAACATCATTGCCGGCGTGCTTCAACCCGACGAGGGCGAGATCCGCATCGCAGGCGAGCGCACCGTGATTGCCAATCCGGCCGCGGCCCAGCGGCTAGGCATCGCGCTCGTCCACCAGGAGATCGCGCTCTGTCCCGATGCGACGGTGGCCGAGAACATCTTCATGCCGGCGATCAACAGCCGCCGCGCCCCGCTGATGAATTTCCAGCGGCTCCATGCCGAAGCGCAAAAGGTGATGGACCTTCTGGCCCCGATCCCGGTGCGCACCAGGGTCGGCGACCTCTCCATTTCCAACCAGCAACTGGTCGAGATCGCCAAGGCGTTGACGCTCGACTGCCGCGTGCTGATCCTCGACGAGCCGACGGCGGCACTGACCGAACCGGAAGCGCAGCGCCTGTTTGCCATCGTTCGCGAACTCAGGTCGCGCGGCATTTCCATCATCTACATCAGCCACCGCATGGCCGAGATCTTCTCGCTCTGCGACCGGGTGACGGTGTTCCGCGACGGCCGCTATGTCGCCACCGACGAGATTGCTTCGACCACCCCTGACGAGGTGGTGCGCAAGATGGTCGGCCGCGAGATTGCTCAGCTCTATCCCGACAAGCTGAACGAGGCGCCTGGACGCACCTTGCTCAAGGTGTCAGGCCTGTCGGACGGCGAGCGCTGCTTCGGTGTCAGCCTCGAGCTTCGCGCCGGCGAAATCCTCGGCATCGGCGGGCTCATCGGGTCGGGCCGCAGCGAAATGGCGCAAACGATGTGCGGCCTGAGATCCGTGGCCGCTGGTGAGGTCGAGATCGACGGCCAGCCTATCAGGATTTCCTGCTATGCCGACGCGGTGAAGGCCGGCCTGGTCTATCTCTCCGAGGACCGCAAGGGTTCGGGCGTGTTCCTCGACATGTCGATCGCGGCCAATGTGTCGGCGCTCGACCTCGGCAAGCTCACAGGAAAACTCGGCCTGCTCGACCGCCGCGCCGAGACAGCGCAGGCGACAGAGCTGGCGAAGCGGCTCGGCGTGCGTATGGGTGGCGTCGGCGCTGCCGTCTCGACGCTCAGCGGCGGCAACCAGCAGAAGGTGGCCATTGCCAAGCAGCTGTCGGTTGACCCCAGGGTGATGGTGATGGACGAGCCGACGCGCGGCATCGACGTCGGCGCCAAGGCCGAAATCCATCGCCTGCTGCGCGAGCTTGCCAGTCGCGGCGTCGGCATCGTCGTCATCTCCTCGGAGATGCCCGAGCTGATTGGGCTGTGCGACCGGGTGCTCGTCGTGCGCGAGGGCAGGATCGCCGGCGAACTTGCGGCCGGCGAGCTCGGCGAAGAAGCCATCATCATGCTCGCCTCCGGCGTGCAGCCAAATTCACACAATGCCAGGGCTCAAAATGTCGCCTAGGGAAGCGGAAGCACCGATCATGACGGCTCAGATGAAAACGGAAAGCCAAGGCGCGGGCTGGAACCTTGCGCGGCTGGGTTCCATGCGTGAGGCGGGCCTGATCGTCATCATCCTGGCGCTGTGCATCGCCATGTCGTTTGCCTCGCCGCATTTCCTGACATGGGGCAACTTTCGCGCCATGCTGATGAGCTTCTCCATCGAGGGCATCGTCGTCGTCGGCATGACCATCCTCTTGATCGTCGGCGGCATCGACTTGTCGGTCGGCTCGGTCGTCGCCTTCTCGATGGTGGTGTCTGGCGCGCTGTTTCTTGCCGGGCTCGACCCGTGGACGGCGAGCCTGATCGGCATCGCCGTCAGCGCGCTCATCGGAGCCGTCATGGGCTTCTTCGTCACCGTGGTCGGGCTCAACCACTTCATCACCTCGCTGGCGGCGATGGTGATCGTGCGTGGCCTGTGCCTGATCGTCACCAAGGGCACGCCGCTGTCGCTGTTCACCCTGCCGCCGGCCTTCAAGGCCATCGGCCAGGGCAGCTTCCACGGTGTGCCCTATGTCATCATCATCTTCGTGGTGGTGGTTGCTGTGTTCGACTTCCTGCTCCGCCGGGCGACGGCTTTCCGCAAGGTTTTCTACACCGGCTCCAACGAGAAGGCGGCGCAGTATTCCGGTATCCGTACCAAGCAGGTGAAGTTCTGGGTGACCGTGCTGAGCTCGACGCTCGCCGGCTTTGCAGGCGTCATCTACATGTCCCGCTTCGGAGCGGCGACGCCGACCTTCGGCGCCGGCATGGAACTCAACATCATCGCCGCGGCCGTCATCGGCGGGGCCTCGCTCAACGGCGGTTCAGGCACCATCTTCGGCGCGATCCTGGGCATGGCGCTGTTGTCGGTGGTCACCAGCTCGCTGATCCTTCTCGACATCTCGGTTTACTGGCAGGACATGATCAAGGGCTGCATCCTTCTCGCCGCGGTCTCCATCGACCACCTGCTTCATCGCAGGAAGGCATGAGCGGGAGGCGAATGATGGCCAACGGCAATTCACGCGACGAAATCGCCAACGCGCGGCAGATGCATCAGGCGCTCGTGCTCCACTACATGGAGGGCAAGACCCAGGTGGAGATCGCCCACGAGCTCGGCATCTCGCACGCCACCGTCAACCGCCTGATCAAGCGCGGCCACCAGATGGGGCTGGTCGAGATCAGGATCAAATCGCCGATCGAACACCTCGTTGACCTCGAGGCCCGGCTGGTGGCACTCGGCGGGCTCAAGCGCGCCGTTGTCGTGCCGTCTCTCGGCGACAATCCTCAGACAGCACTACAGCGCGTCGGCGAAGCCGCGGCAACGCTACTGCAGGACACGATCAAGGACGGCGACACGATCTCCATCACCGGCGGCAAGGGTGTCTCGGCCGTGGTTGCGGGCTTGAATGGCGACCGTCAGTTCAAGGTCGAGGTCATCCCGGCGACCGGGCTTGTCCAGGGCAAGCACTACACAGACGTCAACCACGTCGCCTCGCTGATGGCCGACAAGCTCGGCGGCCGTGCCTACCAGGTGCATGCGCCGCTATTTGCCGACAGCCCCGAGCAGCGCGACATGCTGATGGGCGTAAGCTCCGTCTCCGACGTGTTCCGCAAGGCGCGCGAGGCCAATGTCGCGGTGGTCGGCATCGGCTCGATCCTGACCGACGACTCCAGCTATTACGACCTGCATCCCTCGTCGAGCACCGACCGCCAGGCCATCGAGCGGTCGGGGGCGGCGGGCGAGCTGCTGGCCCACCTTGTCGATGCCCAAGGCAGGGTCTGCGACTACAGCCTCAATCGCTGCCTGGTGTCGCTGACACTGGAAGAATTCGCCACCGTCCCGCGCACCATCGGCGTCGCCAGCGGCGCCAGCAAGGCCGCGCCGATCCTCAGCGCCATGCGCGGCAACCACCTCGAAACCATCGTCACCGATGAAGCCACGGCCCTGCAGGTCCTGGAACTCGCCGAAGGAAAAGACCATGAGCCAGCTCGTTCGCAACATCGGCCGATCGGGGATATCGGCCTCGGGCGTCGGCCTTGGCACCTGGGCGATCGGCGGCTGGATGTGGGGCGGCACCGACGAGGATGCCTCCATTGCCGCGATCCAGGCATCGATCGATGCCGGCGTGTCGCTGATCGACACAGCGCCCGCCTATGGTCTCGGACGTAGTGAGGAGATCGTCGGCAAGGCGATCCGCGGACGCCGCGACAAGGTGGTGGTCGCCACAAAGTGCGGGCTCAACTGGCACTCCGGCAAGGGCAATCACTTCTTCGACCAGGACGGGTTGCCGGTGCATCGCTATCTCGGCGCCGACGGCATCGTCTACGAGGTTGAGCAGAGCCTGCGCCGCCTCGGCACCGACCATATCGACCTCTACATCACCCACTGGCAGGATCCGACCACGCCGGTCGCCGAGACGATGGACACGCTCTTGCGGCTCAAGCAGCAGGGCAAGATCGGCGCCATCGGCGCGAGCAACGTGAATGCTGACGAGCTGAAGGCCTATATCGACGCGGGCCAGATCGACGCCATCCAGGAACGTTACTCGATGCTCGACCGCGAGATCGAGGACACGCTTCTGCCGATCACGCAGGCCAACGATGTCGCGACCCTCAGCTATTCGTCGCTGGCGCTCGGCCTGCTCTCCGGCGCTATTGATCCGAGCCGTCAATTCAGTGGCGACGACCAGCGCAAGGACAATCCGCGCTTCTCCGCGGCCAACCGGCAGAAGGTCGCAGAGCTCAAGGCGGCCATTGAGCCTGTCATCGAACGCCACACGGCGAGCATGGCGCAGGTGGTGATCGCCTGGACGCTGGCCCAGCCCGGCATCACCTTTGCACTCTGTGGCGCGCGCAATCCGGCACAGGCTCTCGACAATGCGCGGGCCGGCCAGATCAGGCTCGATGCCGACGATCTGCTCGCCCTCGATACCGCCATTTCCAGGCATCTCGTCGCCATGGACGCCTGACCGAAGGAAACCCTCCGCACCATGAATCGCAGCGAAACCATAGCCGGCCTCAAGGGCCGGAACGGCCCCGCCGTGCTTGTGATCGGCGGCGGCATCAACGGCATCAGCGTCTTCCGGGAGCTGGCGCTGCAAGGTGTCGACGTGCTTCTGGCCGAGAAGGGGGACTATTGCTCGGGGGCGAGCGCGGCCCTGTCGCGCATGGTGCATGGGGGCTTGCGTTATCTCGAGAACGGCGAGTTCAAGCTGGTGCGGGAGTCGCTTCTGGAGCGCGACAGGCTGCTCAGGAACGCCCCGCATTTCGTAGCACCATTGCCGACGACGGTGCCGATCTTCGACTTCTTCTCGGGCATCGCCAACGGCGCTTTCCGCTTTCTCGGCCTGACCCGCAGGCCGAACCGCCGCGGTGCGGTGGTCATCAAGGCGGGCCTGGCGGTCTACGACATCCTCACCGCCACGCGCCGGCTGATGCCGAAGCATGTCTTCCGCAGCCGCGCCGAGACGCTGAGGACCTGGCCGGCGATCAACCCTGATATCCGCAACTCGGCGACCTACTATGACGCCTGGGTGAGCCGGCCCGAGCGGCTGGGCGTCGAAATGCTGAACGACGCGCTGGCCGCCAATCCGGCGGCGCGGGCGCTGAACCATGCCCAGGTCGGCGGCGATGGCGACGGCGTGGTGCTGACCGACATGCTGACCGGCGAGGCGGTACGCCTCAATCCTCGGCTGATCGTCAACGCCACCGGCGGCTGGATCGACCTGACCAACGCTGGCCTCGGCGCCTCGGCGCCGACGATGATAGGCGGCACCAAGGGCTCGCATCTGGTCGTCGCCAACCGCGAGCTGCATGACGCGCTTGCCGGTCACATGATCTATTACGAGAACGAGGACGGGCGCATCTGCATCCTGTTTCCCTATCTCGGCAACGTGCTGGTGGGCTCGACCGACATACGTGTCGACGATCCCGACCAGGTGCGCTGCGAGGCTGACGAGCGCGACTACATCCTGCAGTCGCTCGCCTTCGTCTTTCCGCACCTCCGCATCGCGCCTGAGGAGATCGTCTTCCAGTTCGCCGGCGTGCGCCCGCTGCCGGCCAGCGACGACAGCTTCACCGGCCGCATCCCGCGCGACCATTTCTGTGAGGTGGTCGAGGCCAGCGGCGCGCTGCCTGAGATGCTGTGCATGATCGGGGGCAAATGGACCACATTCCGCTCGTTCGGGGCGCTTGCGGCCGACATGGCACTGGAACGTCTTGGCACGAAACGAACCAGGGATACCGAGGAGCTGGCCATCGGCGGTGGCCGTGATTTTCCTAGCGATGCCGAGCGGTGGATTTCCGAACAGGCCGCCATTTCAGGTGTTCCGCGTGCCCGCATGCGCGAGCTGTTCGAACGCTACGGCACGGATGCGGCGACGGTTGCCGACGGCCTCGGCGACGACACCATGTTGCCGGGCTGCACCTATTCGGTCGGTGAACTCGCACATCTGATCGCGCATGAGCATGTCGAGAAGCTCGACGATCTGCTGCTGCGGCGCACGACCATCGGCGTGACCGGCAAGCTCTCGTCGGGAGTGATCGAGCAGGCGCTCGACATCCTGGCCAAGGCCAAGGACTGGGGTGAGCCGCGCAGCGCGCGCGAGCGCAATGAATTTCTCGCTCTGCTGGAAAGCCGGCACGGGCTCGACGCCACGAAACTCTCAGCAAGATCCGAAAGGAGCGCCGAATGCGCATCAGCCCTAAAGTCCGCATGAACCGTCTGTTCGCCAACGGCCGGTGCCTCGACGTCGCCATCGATCATGGTGTCTGCAACGAGCCGTCCTTCCTCGACGGACTGGAAGACATTGCCGGCGTGGTCGACCAATTGGTCACGGCCCGTCCCGACGCGATCCAGATGAATTTCGGCCAGGCCGACCTGCTGCAGGAGCGCCCGGGCAAGGACAAGCCGGCGCTGGTCATGCGCATCGACATGGGCAATCCCTACAACAAGACCCGCCACCGCCACATGTGGGCTGTGCTACAGAACGAGCATGAGCCGCTGATCGGCGCATTGGCGATGGACGCCGCCTGCGTGGTGGTCAACCTGTTCATGCTGCCCGACGAACCCGACCTGTTCCGCCAGTGCGTGCAGAACATTGCGCGCGTCCGCGCCGACTGCGACAAATATGGCATGCCGCTGATGATCGAACCGCTGGCGATGCTGGCGAACTCCGAGCGCGGCGGCTACATGGTCGACGGCGATGCCGAGAAGATCGTGACGCTGACCCGGCTTGCCCGCGAGATGGGCGCCGACATCGTCAAGGCCGATCCGACGACCGAGGCTGCCGATTTCCACCGCGTCGTCGAGGCTGCGCGCTGCCCGGTGCTGGTGCGTGGTGGCGGCAAGGAGGATTTGCGCACGGTGTTCGACAAGTCGGCGGCGCTTATGGCGCAGGGCGCGCATGGCATGGTCTATGGCCGCAACATCTACCAGCATGCCAACCCGCGCGCGGTGGTGGCCGGGCTGATGGCGATCATCCACGAGGGCGCCGACGGCGCCGCCGCCTGGGACCGGTACGCCGGGGCGAATTAGCGAGCTGCTCGCAAGCGGGAAGGGGCTGAAGACATTCCAGCCAAACGGACTGAGACCCGTTCCGATTCAATCGGAATGGGATAGGCTCCAGCGCCTTGGGAGGGGCTTATGGGAGGATACATTCTTGGCCTCGATGCCGGCAACACCGTCATCAAGGCCGTACTCTTCGACCTCGAAGGCCGCGAGCTGGCGCTCGCCGCCAAGGATGGCCGGTCGTCCATGCCGAAGCCTGGCCATGTCGAACGTGACCTGGGTGAACTGTGGCGCAATGCCGTCGAGGTCATCGGTCAGTGCATCGAACGTGCTGGCGTCGATGCCGGTGACATCCTGGCCGTCGGCTGCGCCGGCCATGGCAACGGGCTTTACGCGCTCGACCGTGACGGCGAACCGCTGATCGGCATCCAGTCCCTCGATACGCGTGCAAGCGGGCTGGTCGACGAATGGCAGAAGCAAGGCGTCGGTGATCGCACCTATCCCCTTTGCCTGCAGAAGCCGTGGGCAGCGCAGACGCCGACGCTGCTGGTCTGGCTGAAGCGCCATGATCCGGCTCTCCATGGGCGCATAGGCACGGTGTTCCTGTGCAAGGATTTTGTCGTCAACCGGCTGACCGGCGCGCGCTCGACCGACATGTCGGACATGTCGGGTTGCGGCCTGCTGTCGATGCCGGGCCGCCGATACGAGGGCGACCTTCTGGCCGCCTATGGCCTTGAGGACTGCGCACAGCTATTGCCGCCGGTTCTGGAATCCGCCGAAATCGCCGGTCGCATTTCGCCTGAAGTTGCCTGTCTGACCGGCCTGGCTGCGGGCACGCCGGTCATCGCCGGCCTGTTCGACGTTGTCGCCAGCGCCATCGGTTCCGGCGTCACCCGCACGGGAGCCGCCTCGATCATCGCCGGAACCTGGAGCATCAACCAGGTCATCACAGACGAGCCGATCCGCGATCCCAAGATCTTCATGGTCTCGACCTACGATCCCGAGCGCTATCTGGCGATCGAATCCAGCGCTACTTCCGCCGCTAATCTCGAATGGATAGTGCGCGAGTTCTTCGAGCATGCGCCCGAGTCCGGCCGCTCGCCCTTCGAACTCTGTGGCGATCTGGTCGCCTCGGTCGATCCGACAGGCGATGTGCCGATCTATCATCCCTATCTCTACGGTGCCCAGACCAACGGCCAGTCGCGTGCCGGCTTCTACGGCATCGCCGGCTGGCACGGCCGCGCCCATCTGTTGCGGGCGCTGTTCGAGGGCGTGGTGTTCGAGCACCGGCGCCATGTCGAGACGCTGCGTGATGCCGGTGCTGTCGTCGATGAGGTCGTGCTGTCGGGCGGCGGTTCGCGCAGCGCCATCTGGCCGCAGATCTTCGCTGACGTGCTCTCCCTCCCGGTAACGGTGGCGCGCAGCCGCGAGACCGGGGCGTTGGGTGCTGCGATTGCTGCCGCCACGGGTGTCGGCCTTTTCAAGGATTTTGCCGAAGGGGCGTCCGCGATGACAGCTGCGGCGCGCCGATATACGCCCAATTGCGAGGTCGCGCTGGCCTATGGACGGCGCTACCGGCTCTATGGCGAGATCAACAAGGCGATGGGCCCGTTGTGGCAAAGCATGGCGAGCGAACAGGTCGGGGCATGACGACGGCAAGCGATTTCGGAACGTATGACTTCGTCGTGGTCGGCGCCGGCTCGGCCGGCTGCGTACTGGTCAACCGCCTGTCCGCCAATCCGAAAAACCGGGTGTTGCTGCTCGAGGCCGGCGGCAGCGACCGCTATCACTGGATCGATATCCCGATCGGCTACCTCTACTGCATGGGCAATCCGCGCACCGACTGGCTGATGAAGACCGAGGCCGAGCCGGGCCTGAACGGGCGCGCGCTCAACTATCCCAGAGGCAAGGTGCTGGGGGGCTGCTCGTCGATCAACGGCATGATCTACATGCGCGGCCAGGCTGCCGACTATGACGGCTGGCGCCAGGCCGGCAATGTTGGTTGGGGCTGGGATGACGTGCTGCCCTGTTTCCTCAAGTCCGAGGACTATCATGGTGGTGCCTCCGCCGGGCATGGCGCCGGCGGCGAATGGCGGGTCGAGCGCCAGCGGCTGTCCTGGCCGATCCTGGACGCCTTCCGCGATGCAGCCGAAGAAATCGGCGTCCCGCGCACAGACGACTTCAACCAGGGCACCAACGAGGGCTCAGGCTATTTCGATGTCAACCAGCGGAAGGGCGTGCGCTGGAACACTTCCAAGGCTTTCCTGCGGCCTATCCTCAAGCGGCCGAACCTGCGTGTCGTCACTGGTGCCGAGACAGAGCGGCTGGTGATCGAGGGGCGGCAGGTGCATGGCGTCGTCTTCCGGCTGGGCGGTAAGCTGCACGAGGCAAGGGCAGGCGAGACGATCCTGGCTGCCGGGGCGATCAATTCGCCAAAGATAATGGAACTGTCGGGCATCGGCCGGCCGGCCGTGCTCTCCGGGCTCGGCATCGATGTAGCCCACCGGCTCGACGGCGTGGGCGAAAACCTCCAGGACCACCTGCAGATACGCACCGTCTTCAAGGTCAGGAACGCCGCGACGCTGAACCAGCGCTACCACAACCTTTTCAGCCGGGCCGGCATGGGCATCGAATATGCGCTCAAGCGCTCCGGCCCACTGTCGATGGCGCCGAGCCAGCTCGGCATCTTCGCGCGCAGCGACCCGCGGCTCGCAACGCCCGATCTCGAGTACCACGTCCAGCCGCTCAGCACCGACAGGCTCGGTGAGCCGCTGCACCGGTTCCCGGCGGTCACGGTTTCTGTCTGCAACCTCAGGCCGGAAAGCCGGGGCACGGTGCATGCGATCTCGGCCGATCCTCGGACGCCGGCAGCCATCTGCCCCAACTACCTGTCGACCGAGAACGACCGCGCGGTTGCCATAGCCTCCATCCGCCACGTGCGCCGGCTGATGTCCGCCAAGGCCATCGAGCGTTTTGCGCCGGAGGAGATCTTGCCGGGCCCAGCGGTGGCCAGCGACGCCGATGTGCTGACAAAGGTCGGCGACATCGCCACGACGATTTTCCACCCCGTCGGCACCTGCAGGATGGGCAGCGATGCCATGTCGGTCGTCGATGCACGGCTGAGGGTCCACGGCCTTGCCGGCCTGCGCGTGGTAGATGCCTCAATCATGCCGGCGATCGTATCGGGCAACACCAACTCGCCCGTCATCATGATCGCCGAAAAGGCGTCGGAGATGATCCTCGCCGATATGTGACGTTGCCAGCAGAGCGCTGCGATGTGGCGATCTGCGCTCGTGCAGCGCGATCCCATGCAGCATGTGCCACCCCGCGAACAAGGTTGGCAATATCGTTCCATTCCCGCCGCATGGAGGGTCTAGACATATGTGTCCATAGTCGGTAATCCTTCTCGCAACCGGGGAGGGTACCGATGAAATCCAACTACAGGGCAGTCGTGATTGGCGGGGGCGTGGTCGGTGCCTCGGTGCTTTATCACCTGGCGAAATACGGCTGGACCGACGTCGTGCTGATCGAGCGCGACGTGCTGACGGCCGGGTCGAGCTGGCATGCCGCAGGCGGCTTCCATGCGCTCAACGCAGATCCCAATATCGCAGCCCTGCAGTCCTATACGATCGACCTTCTCTCCGAGATCGAGAAGGAATCCGGCCAGAACATCGGCATGCATATGACCGGCGGTATTTCGGTGGCGTCCGCCCCCGATCGCTGGGAATGGCTGCAGGCGTCCTACCGCGTCTTCCAGACCATGGGCATCGACGATGTCCACCTGATCGGTGTCGACGAGATCAAGAAGCAGTGCCCCATCCTCAACACGGACGGCATGCTCGGTGGTCTTTACGCGGCCCGCGAAGGCCATATCGATCCGTCCGGAACGGTCCATGCCTATGCCAAGGCGGCAAAGCTGCGCGGCGCCGAGATTGTCGAGCACAACCGCGTGCTCGAGCTCAACCGCCGCGCCGACGGCCAATGGGACGTGGTCACCGAACAGGGCACCATTGTCGCCGAGCATGTCGTGAATGCCGCCGGCCTGTGGGCCAAGCAGGTCGGGCGCATGGTCGGCATCGACCTGCCGGTCTCGCCGATGGAGCATCATTATCTGGTCACCGAGGCGATCCCCGAGATTCAGGCACTCGACAAGGAGCTGCCGCTCATCGTCGACCTCGAAGGCTTCACCTATATGCGCCAGGAGCAAAAGGGGCTGCTGCTCGGCATCTATGAGATCGACCACAAGCACTGGAACATGGACGGCGCGCCGTGGGACTACGGCATCGAACTGATCCAGGAAGACACTGACCGCATTTCAGACGAACTGACGCTCGGCTTCAGCCGCTATCCGTGTCTCGATACAGCCGGCATCAAGCGCTGGGTCAACGGCGCCTTCACCTTCTCGCCTGACGGCAATCCTCTGGTCGGGCCGGTGCGCGGCGTGCCGAACTACTGGGTCGCATGCGGCGTGATGGCGGGCTTCCTGCAGGGCGGCGGCGTCGGCAAGTCCCTGGCCGAGTGGATGATCCATGGCGAACCGCAGGCCGACGTGTTCGGCATGGACATCGCCCGCTACGGCGACTTCGCCTCCAACCGCGAATACATCAAGCAGACCACCGGCCAGTTCTATTCGCGCCGCTTCGTCATGAGCTATCCCAACGAACAACTGCCGGCGGGGCGCAAGCTCAAGACCTCAGGCGCACATGACGCGATGGCCGCTGCGGGTGCGCACTGGGGCAATTCGTGGGGCATGGAAGTGCCGCTCTATTTCGCGCCAGAGGCTTTTGTCGAAACGCCGACGCTGAAGCGTTCCAATGCCTTTGATCTCATCGGCGAGGAATGCCGCAAGGTGCGTGCCGGCGTCGGCCTGCTCGATATCTCGGCCTTCTCCCGCTACGAGGTAAAAGGGCCGAACGCCGAAGCCTGGCTCGATCGCCTGCTTGCGTGCAAGCTGCCTGCACCCGGTCGCGCCAGGCTGGCGCCGATGCTGGGCGAAAACGGCAAGCTCAAGGGCGACCTCACCGTGTTCAACTGGGGCGATGGCACCTGGTGGGTCATGGGGTCCTATTACCTTCGCCAGTGGCACATGCGCTGGTTTGAACAGCACCTCGCTGAAGGCATCGCGGTGCGTGACATTTCCGACGATGTCGTTGGCTTTTCGCTTGCCGGTCCGAATGCACGCAAGGTGCTGGAGCGCGTCACGCATGAAGACGTATCGCATCGGGCCTTCGGGTTCCTCAGTTGCCGTAGCCTGGATGTCGGCCTCATCCGTGCCAGGGCCGGGCGCCTCTCGGTCGTCGGCGAGCTCGGTTTCGAAATCCACTGCAGGGCCAACGAACACGCCACGCTGCGGCGCACGCTACTTGAGGCAGGCCGGGATCTCGGCATCACCGAATACGGCTTCAACGCCGTCAACGCGCTGCGCCTGGAAAAAGGTTTTGGCATCTGGTCGCGCGAATTCACGCAGGACTACACGCCTGGCGAAACTAGCATGGATCGCTGGATCGATTTCGACAAGGATTTCATCGGCAGGCAGGCGGCACTGGCTGAAAGGGTGGCGACGGCTGGACGCGCGTTGGCGACACTGGAAGTGGATGCGGTGGATGCCGATGCCAGCGGCTATGAGCCTGTCTGGCGCGATGGCAGGCTGGTTGGCTTCGTCACCTCTGGCGGATATGGCCACACCGTCGGCAAGAGCCTCGCTTTGGCGCTGGTCGACAGGGAACTGGCCGAGGTCGGCACCGAGCTGAGGGTCCATATTGTCGGCGTCGAGCGTACAGCCCGCGTTGTCCAGCCCTCTGTCTATGATCCGCAGGGCCTCCGGATGCGGATGTAAGCTTCGCATCATCCACATCGGGCACAAGACGGAAGTTTCCAGGAATGGTTCAATGACCCGCCGCTACTCCGCGCTATCGCTGATCAAGGAAGGTTTGGTCGGCCAGAAGGGCTGGCAGCCCGCCTGGCGCTCGCCCGAACCGAAGAAGATCTATGACGCGGTGATCATCGGGGGCGGCGGACATGGGCTCGCAACGGCCTATTATCTCGCCAGGAGCCACGGCGTCACCAACGTTGCCGTGCTTGAAAAGGGCTGGATCGGCGGCGGCAATACCGGCCGCAACACGACGGTCGTGCGCTCCAACTATTATTATCCCGAGAGCGTGGCGATCTACGGCCTGGCGCACCGGCTCTATGAGGGGCTGTCGAAGGAACTGAACTACAACGTCATGCTCTCGAAGCGCGGCATGGTGTTCCTGTGCCACAGTACCGGCGAGATGGAGATCGGCGCGCGCACCGTCAATGCGATGCAGATCAATGGCGTCGATGCCGAGATGTTTTCAGTGGACGATGTGCGCCGCGTGGCACCAATTCTCAACTTTGCACCTGATGCACGTTTTCCGGTGTTCGGCGGCGTCTGGCAGGGCAGGGCGGGCACGGCTCGTCACGACGCAGTGGCCTGGGGATATGCGCGTGCTGCAAGCACGCTCGGCGTCGACATCATCCAGAACTGCGAGGTCACCGACTTCATCGTCGAGGGCGGCCGCTGTCGCGGCGTGCACACCTCGCGCGGTACCATTCGCACCGACCGCATCGGTATGGCGGTGGCAGGCCATTCCTCGGTGCTTTCTGCCAAAGCGGGTTTCCGCCTGCCGATCAATTCTTATGCCCTTCAGGCCTGCGTCTCCGAACCGGTCAAGCCGATCCTCGATACGGTTGTTCTGTCGCCAGGCACCGGCGTTTACGTCAGCCAGTCCGACAAGGGCGAGATCGTCATCGGCGGCGCGCTCGACCGGGTTCCATCCTATGGCCAGCGCGGGAACCTGCCGACGCTCGAGGGTGTCATTTCAGGCCTGCTCGAAATGTTCCCGGCCTTCGGCCAGCTCAAGCTGATGCGGCAATGGGCCGGCATCGTCGATGTCGTGCCGGACTCTTCGCCGATCATCGGCGAGTCGCCGTTGCCCGGTCTGTTCCTCAATTGCGGATGGGGCACGGGCGGCTTCAAGGCCATTCCGGCCGGCGGCACTTTGCTCGCGCATCTGCTGGCGACCGGCAAGCATCACGATATCAGCCGCCCCTTCGATCTGGATCGCTTCGTCACCGGCCGCCTGCTGGACGAGGCCGCCGGTTCCGGCATCGCGCATTAGGTCGTCGACCTGGAGTAAACCATGCAGCTTTTTCACTGCCCGTTCTGCGGCGCTCGCGACGAGACCGAATTCCATTTCGGCGGCGAAGCCGGAAACCTGCGGCCCGACGGCGCTGACGCCCCCGCCGATCGCTGGGCAAATTATCTCTACATGCGCGACAATCCCAAGGGCGCGGTCCGCGAGGTCTGGGTGCACATGAACTGCGGCGAATTCTTTGTCATGGAGCGCGACAGTGTCAGCCATCAGGTCCTGTCCTCGACATCGCTTGACGGCGCGGGGCACGCCCAATGACCGCCACGCGCCTGTCTTCCGGCGGCAGCGCCATCGACCGCTCCCGCCCGGTCTCGTTCAGCTTCGACGGACGCAAGCTGCAGGGCTTTGAAGGCGACACCCTTGCCTCGGCCCTGCTTGCTAGCGACGTTGCCGTGGTCGGACGCAGCTTCAAGTACCACCGTCCGCGTGGCATCTGGGGCGCCGGCGTCGAAGAGCCGAACGCGCTGGTCGACATCAGCGGCAGTGTCGCCACCACACCAAACACCCGCGCCACCACCGAGTTCTTGCTCGAAGGCATGATCGCCAGGAGCGTTAATGCGTCGCCGAACGCTGCTGCCGACCGAAATGCCTTCATCGACCGCTTCTCGCGCTTCATCCCGGCTGCCTTCTACTACAAGACCTTCATGTGGCCGGATTGGCATCTGTTCGAGCCCCGCATCCGCGCGGTCGCGGGGCTGGGCGAGGTCGATACGGGATGGCAATCGCCGGGACCGGCCGACCAGATCAACCGTCATTGCGACGTGCTGGTGGTCGGTGCCGGGCCTGCCGGCCTGTCAGCGGCACGGCTCGCCGCTGGCGCCGGGCAGTCTGTCATTCTGGTTGATGACCAGCGCGAGCCTGGCGGTTCGCTCAACCATCGCGCCGGCGAAATCGACGGCAAACAGGCCGCTGCCTGGGTCGTCGAGACGATCGCCGAACTTTCCGCCGCTGGGCACACGGTCCTGCCGTCGACCACTGCCTTCGGTATTTACGACCACAATCTCGTCGGGCTGAACCAGCGTCACGTCGACGGCAGGCCCGATACGCTTTGGCGGGTCAGGCCGCGCCGGATCGTGCTGGCGACCGGCGCCATCGAGCGCCCGTTGCCTTTCGCCAACAACGATTTGCCGGGCATCATGTCGGCTGATGCGGCGTTGATCTATCTCAGGCGCTTTGCCGTGCTCGTCGGCCGGCGCATCATCGTCGCCACCAACAACGACAGCGCCTACGAGGTCGCCGGCGCCCTGGCTGAAGCCGGTGCCGATGTGACCCTGGTCGATAGCCGGAAGGACGGGGCTCCTGCAGCGCCTGAGGGTGTGAGCCGGATGGCCGGTCGCCTCGTCGCTGCGGCGCGCGGAAAAGTGCGCGTCGAGGGCGCCGTGCTGGACGACGGCACGGTGATTGAAGCAGATTGCGTTGCGGTTTCCGGCGGCTGGACGCCGACCATCCATCTGTTCTGCCAGGCCAGGGGCAAGCTCGTCTGGAGCGAGACGCAAGCTGCCTTCCTGCCGGGCGATCCTGTCGAGGGCATAGTTGTCGCCGGCGCGGCAGCAGGCGCGGTCTCGCTGTCCGACGTATTCAACGGTGCCGCCAAGGCGATGCCGGGCGCGACCGCAGCGCCGCGTAGCACGGGCGTCGAAGCAACCGGTGGCATCCTTGCAGCCTGGCCGATCCCCGGTGCCAGGGGCCGCGTCTGGATCGATTACCAGAACGACGTCACCGCCAAGGATGTCGAGCTCGCTGCGCGCGAAAACTTCATCTCGGTCGAGCATCTCAAGCGCTACACCACGCTTGGCATGGCGACCGACCAGGGCAAGACGTCGAACCTAGCCGGACTGGCATTGATGGGTGCCGTCACCGGGCGCACGGTGCCCGAGGTCGGCACCACTACCTATCGCCCGCCCTTCACGCCGGTGCCGCTGGCAAGCTTTGCCGGTGCGCGTGGCGGCGAGCTGATGTCGCCGGTGCGACGTCTGCCCCTCGAAAACGCCCATCGCGCCCAAGGCGCTGTCTTCCAGGAGTATGGCGGCTGGCTGCGGCCCGCCCATTATGGCGGCGCGGATGCCGACCGGGCGATCCAGGACGAGGCGCGGCGTGCTCGCCAGTCGGTGGCGCTGTTCGATGGCTCGACGCTCGGCAAGATCGAGGTGATGGGCCCGAAGGCTGCGGAATTCGTCGATTTCATCTACTACAACACCATGTCGACGCTGAAGCCCGGCCGCTGCCGCTACGGCTTCATGCTGTCGGAAAATGGCGTTGTCTTCGACGACGGCATCCTGGTGCGGCTGGACGAGCACCGCTTTGTCGTCTCCTGCTCGAGTTCGCATGTCGCAGCTGTTCATGCCCGCCTGGAGGAATGGCGGCAGGACCGCTTCGGCCGTGATGCGGTCTACATTCACAACGCCACCTCCGAGATGGCGACGTTGACTGTGTCGGGCCCGAATTCCAAGAAGCTTCTGGTGGCACTCGATCTCGGCCTGTCGCTGGACGATACGGACCTTCCGCACATGGCGATAGGCGAAGGCATGCTCGAGACCGATCCGGTTCGTGTCGCCCGCGTCAGCTTCACCGGCGACCGCAGCTACGAGGTGTCGATACGCGCCGACCGGGCGGAGCGCCTGTGGGCGCGGATGCACGAGGCCGGCAAGGCATTCGATGCGGTCACCATCGGGCTCGAGGCCTTGATGATCCTGCGTGCCGAAAAGGGCTATATCGTTATCGGCAAGGACACCGACGGCACCACCTTGCCGCACGATCTCGGCGTCGATGGGCCGCGTGCCAAACGCAAGAGCGAATATGTCGGCCGCCGCTCGCTGTTCACCGAGGTGGCCAGGCCTGACAGCCGGCAACAGCTGGTTGGCCTTGCTGTTGCCCGAGGCGAAGAGCCGCTGGCGACCGGCGCGCATGGTATCTCGCGCGAGGGCGGTAAGCTCCGGAGCCAGGGTTTCGTGACCTCGAGCTATCACAGCCCGACGCTGGCGCGGCCGGTAGCGCTTGGCCTGATCGAACGCGGAGCCGCGCGCCATGGTGAGACCATCGACATCCAGCATCTCGGCATGGTGAGGCGCGCGACGATCACCGGCCCTTGCGCCTTCGATCCTTCAGGAGAACGGCTCAATGCGTAATCTCGCCGAAAAATGGACAGCCATGCCGGATTGGCAGACGGTTGTGATCGATACGCCCAGCTTTGCGATCCGTTCGGTATCCGGCCTGAACCAGTTTCTCGTCAGCGGTGACCTCGCTGCCTGGAGCAGGACGGCGGGCATAGCCCTGCAGCCGGTGGGCGCATTCGGGGAGGCAATGGGCGATACCTACACGGTTCAGGTCGCGCGCGACCGGCTGCTGGTCGTGTCTGCCCTTCCGTCCACTGTCGCTCAGGGCTGGCACGAGCAAGGTTTCGCCGTGACCAAGGTGAGTGCAGGGATTCAGGTATTCGAGATTGAAGGCGCTGCCGCAGCCGAACTTGTCGCGCGTGCAACCACGCTTGATCCAGGCAAGGCGAGCGCTTCGGCGGCCATCTCGTTTGCGGGTATCAATGCCGTCGTCTACCGCCACGGCGAGAGGATTCGCGTCCATGTCGATCGTAGCCTTGCAGCCTATTTCTGGAGCTGGGTGGCAACGGTCGGCGGCAATATCGCAAGCGCGGAAGCCTGACCCTCAGGGCACTTCCGCACTTGGGTCGGAAACGGCGAAGCGTGCCGCGAAAGCGTCGAACAACCGCACGTCCTCCGGCTCCGGTTCTTGCCCGCTGAAGGCTAGCAGGTAGGCCGGAACATGCGAGACCCTGGCGTCCAGGGTTTCGCCCAAATCGAGCGTGAAGTGGCCGATCTGCATGTAGTAGAGCACGCGGGCGCGGATAAACGCGTTTTCGTCATCATAACCGTAGCGCAGATACATCGCCTTGATGGCATCGACGCGCCGCCTGTCCGCTTCATGGACCACCGTACGGACAGCCGGTTCGCGTCGCGCCCACAACCGCACGGCGATATCCAGTTTCGGGTCGAATAGGCGCTCGTCCACCCAGCACTCGAAGACGTTCAGAATTGCCCGGTTGATGGTGGGTGCGGGGCGCATTGCGTGTTCGATGATCGGGGTCGTGTTGTTTTGCAGCCAGTTCTGCAGGAGCTGGTCGTGAAGGTCCTGCAGGCTCTTGAAGAACCAGTAGAAACTCGAGCGCGAGACGTCGAGTTTCTTGGCCATCACCTGGATCTTGACCTCGTCGATCCCGTCATCGATCAGCGTATTGATAGCCAGATTGAGCCAGTCGTTCTTGCTGGTCCTCGACGAGCTGTCGCCAGCGCTGTCGACCTGCTGAGCCGCTGTCTGTTCCGGCCCCTTGCTTTGCGATGGTGGCACTGGCGATCCCCTATTGTTTTCATTGTTATACGAGCAACTGTCGGCTCTTCGCATCGACTATTTTGTGCAGGGCCGCCGCCCGGCGCATGGAGCAAGGCGCGTTCGCTCACGCGTCGCTGCAGAGACCTCTCCGCACAGACATGGCGCGAAAGTACACATATGTCTAGACAGGCGGCGAATTGGCTGCAATGTTGCCCACGCTGACGCAGCGAAAGCCTCTGCGGGCGAGGGGGAGGAGCCCCTTGCCAAGGTAATGATGCCGTTGGTGGAGGAGCCTGATGGACCGCGATTTTCGCTCGTCGCCTGAACATGTGGCGACACAGACATTCTACGGCGCGCTGCTGGCGCCGGGCGGGCACGTATTCGGCGTGCGTTCCTTGTGCGGCCACGAGGATGCAAAGCATCTCTATTTTATCGGACAGAGCTTCGCGAAATCCCTGGAAGAGGGCGTCACCAGCAGGCTTTGCCGGACGGGTCGCGACGGCGGCGACCTCGAATGCCTCAATGAGCGCGAGACACGGCAGATCAGACTTTCTCCCGACGGTCAAACCCTGGCAGTGGCATGCGCTGGCGACGACCCCGCAGCTGACCGTATCGAGCTATGGTCGGGCGACGGCTGTTCAAATGCGCAAGCTGTGCCGGGACGTATCGAGCAGATCGACTGGTCGCCGGATGGCGCGTCTTTGCTTGTGGTCGTTGCTGGAGCGGCTGCAGACCTTGCCGGCATCCACGGCGGCTATAGCCAGAAGGTGCAATCCAACGGCCCGGCATGGCTTCCAGAGGTGCGCTCTGAACAGGGTGACGAACTCTGGCGCACCATCTGGACGTGGGACGGCAACGACGGGCCGCAGCGTCTCACCACGCCGCCGCTGAATGTGTGGGAAGCCAGCTGGTGCGGCAATGGCATGATTGCTGCCATATCAAGTGATCGTCACAGCGAAGGCAGTTGGTACGAAGCACGTCTTTCGCTTGTCGATGCGAGCTCGGGAGCCGTGACGACAGTCCATACACCTGCCGACCAGCTTGGCTGCGTCAGGGGCGCTGCGGACGGTGGCAGCGTGGCCTTCATCGAGGCATTTTGCAGCGACCGGGGCTTGGTTTCCGGCCTGTTGTCCATCTTCGATCTGAAAACCGGCAAGGTCGAAACACCTGATACGCTGGGCATCGACGTGACGTTCATCGAATGGCGCTCGCCGACAGTCATCCATTTCACGGGTGCGCGCGGCCACCAGACCGCGACAGGCGACTACGACCTCGAACAATCCGTCGCCACCGAAAGCTGGTCGTCCAGCGATCTTACCAATGGCGAATGGGTACCGTGTTCGTATCCGATCGGAGCAAGCGGCAGCCTGTTCGTCGCCGAGTCCTATTCGCGCCCGCCGTTCCTCGCCGAAGTGGTCTCTGGCACCGTTCGCGAGGTGGCATCGTTCGCGGCACCCCAGGCACAAGAGGCGATGTCGCGCTGCGGGCTGATCGAACCTGTCAGTTGGAGCGCGCCGGACGGGTTGGAAATCCAGGGGTGGGTCGTGCGGCCCCATGGAGCGACAAGCCCTACGCCGCTTCTGGTCGACATCCATGGCGGACCGATCTCGGCGCACCGCAACCGCTGGATGGCAAGGATGCGCGCCGCTCCCATCCTGGTCAGCCAAGGATGGACGGTCTTCTTACCCAACCCCAGGGGAAGCACGGGCAGGGGCGATGCCTTTGCCCGCGCGGTCAAGGGCGACATGGGTGGTGCCGACGCGCTCGACATTACCAGCGGCATCGAGGCGCTTGTCGCCAAGGGCTGGGCTGACGACAAGCGGATCGCCGTCACCGGCACCAGCTATGGCGGCTTCATGTCCGCCTGGCTGCCATCGCAAAGCGATCGCTTCGCTGCCGCGATACCGATTTCGCCCGTGGGCGACTGGTATAGCCAGCATCGGACGTCGCAGATCCCCGAATTCGACGAGATCATGCTCGAGTCGTCGCCGTGGGCAGCCGACGGTGCCTATTTTTCGCGTAGCCCTGCCTTCTTCAAGCACAAGGCGACGGTTCCGACACTGGTCATGGCGGGCGCGCTCGACAGGAGCACGCCGGTCGGCCAGGCCGAGGAGTGCCATTTTGCGGCAATCAGGTCCGGCGCGCCAAGTTCGCTCATCATCTATCCGAATGCCGGTCACAGCATCCGCAGCTACCCGGAATATCTCGATAGTGCCGCCCGCATCCTGTGGTGGCTTGGCAAATATGTGCGTCCGACCAACTAGCTAGGCGCAGCGACAGAGGAGGAAAAGCATTGGCTACAACGACAGGTTCCGCCGAAGTGGGGTTCGCAGGCAAGCGCATCGCCGTCATTGGCGCCGGCATCATCGGCTGCTCGACAGCCTTCCACCTGCTGAAGGCGGGAGCGCGGCAGGTGACCGTCATCGAAGCGCGCGAACCGGCCGCGGCAACCACCGGGGCGGGTGCCGGGTTTGTCTCCCATTGGTCTGCCGGCATGTTCCCGCTTGGCGAAGAGGGCCTGCAGCTTCAGCAATACGGCCTCGACTTCTATCGCGCGATCCATGATCTCGGCGTCGAGATCGGCTATCGCCCGAACGGCACGCTGATGATGGCGCTGACCGAGGCGGGGCGAGAGCGCTTCGTTCGCCCCGTCCTGGATTCGCCTTACGCGCCAGCGGAAATGCAGGATCTGAGCGCCAAGCAGATCGGCGAGAAGACCAGGGGCCTGATCGACGCGAGCCAGGTGCATTCCGGCGCTTTCAATCCGCATGGCATTCAACTCGACACCAGGCTTGCGACCGGCGTCATGGTCGACGAGATCGTCAGGATGGGCGGCGTGTTCCGCAATGGAACGGCAGTCACCGGCATTCACGATGCCGGCAGTCATGTGAAGATCGAAACCGACAAGGGCGAGTTCGAAGCCGATGGCGTCGTCGTCGCCGCCGGTGCCTGGAACAACGAAGTGCTCAAGGGGCTCGGTTGGCGTCTGCCGCTGCTCAGGGTCATGGCCACACGCATCGTCACCGACGGGCGAGGGCTTCCGTCCACGCTGCCGACGGTGCAATGCCGCGAACTGCGCCTTTGGTTGCGCGAGAGCTTTGGCGCGGTCATGTGGGGCACTGGCCGCCACTACCAGCCCTACTACAAGTCGGGCGACGACTGGATCGAACCCGGCCAGCCGCGCAATGTCGATCTGATGCAGGCGATGGACGACGACGAGTTGGCAAGGCTGCAGAAGATCTTCCCGCCGCTCCGCGGTTCGAAGGTATCGAGCTGGGCCCAGGGCGTGCCCTGCTACACCCCGGACAGTGGCTTGATCGTCGGTCACGTGCCGGGCACGACGAACGTCGTGGCGGTCGGCGGCGACAACGAAACCGGTGTCAGCCACGGCCCCGGCCTCGGTCGGCTTTCAGCCGAGCTGATCCTCGGCCAGAAGCCGTTTGTCGACACGACGCGGTTCCGCCTCGACCGCTTTGCACGCGATGCCTACGCTAGCGAGGCCGAGATTGCGGCAGCCCTGCCAGCCTGGAATGGAGTGCACGAGGCACGCTCGGTTTCGCAGCTGCAGTAGGCGCAACTTCCCCAATTGCACAAAGCGGCGTGTTTGGCGCTGATCGCACTAGACATGTGTGAACAGTGCCGCTAGCTTTCGATTTCTGGGAACAACGAAACCGCCCATGACGAGGGTCGGGCTTGCGCCTGTAACTTCGCGGCCGAGACGGGGAGGGTGGCTTGAAGGACTTCTGTGCCGATAGGGATACGACATCGATCGCGTGCCTGCAGGGCATGGGCGCACGATGACATCGTCCCTCGAGGAGCCGGTCTCAAGCAAGCCAGTAGCGTCTGCCCGTCAGATTCTACTGCGCAATTCGCTCGGCCAGATGGTCGTGCGCCGCATTCTCCTTGGCTTCGGCTTGCTGATCGCGGCATCGATGCTGATCTTCGGCGGCGTCGAGGCCTTGCCGGGCGATTTCGCATCGACCTATCTCGGGCAGGACGCCACCCCGCAGGCCATCGCCAACATCCGCGAGGAGCTCGATCTCGATCGCCCGATGACCGAGCGCTATCTCAGTTGGCTCGGCGGCATCGTCCAGGGCGACTTCGGTACCTCCTGGTCCAATCGCAACTCGGTCGGCGACCAGATATGGAAGCGGCTTGGCAATTCGCTACTGCTTGCCGGCGTTGCAGCAATCATCGCAATCCCGCTGGCACTGGCACTTGGCATGATTGCGGTGCTCTACCGCAACCGCATCCCCGACAAGGTCATCAGCATCCTGTCTTTGGCCGCGATCTCGCTGCCCGAATTCTTCATCGGCTACCTGCTGATCCAGTTCTTCACCGTCCAACTGGGCGTCGCTTCCTTTCCGGCCACCGTCTATGACGGCATGGGTCTTGGCGAGCGGCTTGCGACGATAGCCCTTCCGGTGATGACACTTGTGATCGTGGTGCTGGCGCACATGATGCGCATGACCCGCTCGGCGATCATGAACGTCATGTCTTCGCCCTATGTCGAGACCGCCGAACTCAAGGGGCTTTCGGCGTTGCGCATCATTGCCGAGCACGCCGCGCCCAATGCGATAGCGCCGGTCGTCACCGTGATTGCGCTCAATCTTGCCGCGCTCGTCGTCGGTGTGGTCGTCGTCGAGGTGGTGTTCGTCTACCCCGGCATCGGCCAGTACATGGTGGACGCCGTGACGATGCGCGACATGCCTGTCGTCCAGGGCTGCGGGCTGATCTTCGCTGCCTTGTACATCGTGCTGAACATGGCCGCCGACATCGTCTCGATCCTGGCCAATCCGCGACTGAGGCATCCACGATGACATTGCGATCAATGCCAATGAGCGCGCGGATCGGCCTTGCAGGCATATTGCTTGTCTTTGCCTGCGCGATCTTCGCTCCTGTCATCGCGCCCTATGATGAAAGTGCCATCGTCGGCGAAGTCTGGGCGCCGATGGGCGGCGACTTCTTGCTCGGCACCGACAACCTTGGACGCGATCTGCTGTCACGGCTGATCTATGGCGCGCGGGCAACGCTTTTCGTGGCACTGTCGGCAACGGTGATCTCGTTTTCCATCGGCATGTTCCTGAGCTTCACCGCCGTGGTCTCTGGCGGCGTGGTCGACCAGTTGCTGTCGCGGCTGAACGATCTTTTGATGTCGGTCCCGGCGCTCATCCTGGCGCTGGTCGTGCTCGCGGTCCTGCCACAGAACATCTGGATCCTGATCGCCGTCATGGCCGTGATCGACTCGACGCGGGTCTACCGTGTCGGCCGCGCCGTCGCCCTCGATGTCAGCGTCATGGATTTCGTCGAGGCCGCATGGCTGCGCGGCGAGGGCAAGCTCTGGATCATCTTCCGCGAGATCCTGCCCAACACGCTGGCGCCGCTGCTTGGCGAGTTCGGTCTGCGTTTCGCCTTCTCGATCCTGTTCTTGTCGACGCTCTCGTTCCTGGGGCTCGGCATCCAGCCGCCGATTGCCGACTGGGGCGGCATGGTCAAGGACAACAAGGACGGCATCATCTTCGGTGTTTCGGCGTCGCTCACGCCGGGTGCCGCGATCGCCTTCCTGGTCGTCTGCGTGAACCTCGTCGTCGACTGGCTGATCAACACCACGTCCAGCCTGAAGGGCGCGCGCGACAATGCCTGAGATGCTGTCCGTCAAGAACCTGCGTATCGAGGTCACCGCGCGCCAGCCCGATGGCACCGCGACCAATCTGGTGCTGGTCGACGATGTGTCCTTCGACGTCGGCAAGGGCAGGGTTCTCGGTCTCATCGGCGAGTCGGGTGCCGGCAAGTCGACGATCGGGCTGTCGGCCCTGGCCTATGGCAGGGGCGGGGTGCGCATAGAGGGCGGGCAGATCCTGCTCGACGGACAGGACATCGCCAAGCTTGGCTTGCGCGGCATCCGTGCCGTTCGCGGCGCGCGCGTCGCCTATGTCGCGCAGTCGGCGGCCGCCGCGTTCAATCCTGCCCACAAGCTCGGTCGGCAGGTGATCGAGGCGAGCATCCGCCACGGCATCATGACGCGGGCGGAGGCGACGAAGCGGGCGGCCTATCTCTTCGACATTCTCGGCCTGCCCGACCCCGATACCTTCGGCGAACGTTTCCCGCACCAGGTCTCCGGGGGTCAGCTCCAGCGGGCCATGACCGCGATGGCGCTGTGCGCGAACCCGGAGCTCATCGTTTTCGACGAGCCGACCACGGCACTTGATGTCACCACCCAGATCGAGGTTCTCGCCGCGATCAAGCATGCCATTGTCGAGACGCAGACGGCAGCGCTCTACATCACGCATGATCTTGCCGTGGTGGCGCAGATTTCCGACGACATCATGGTGCTGCGCCATGGCAAGACGGTGGAATACGGCTCGACGCGGCAGATCATCGAAGCGCCGCGTGAAGACTACACCAAAGCCTTGGTCAGCATCCGCCAGACCATGCGGCAGGAGGCGCTACCCTCGGACGACGCACAGCTGCGCGTCGCGGGGATGACCGCCGGCTACTCGGCGATGGATGTCCTGCACGATGTTTCCCTGATCCTGCCCAAGGGGCAGACGCTTGCCGTCGTCGGCGAATCCGGTTCGGGCAAATCCACGCTTGCCCGCGTCATAACAGGCCTCCTGCAACCGAAGGCAGGGACGGTCTCATTCAACGGGGCAGCTTTACCGCCAGCGCGCAAGGACCGCTCACGTGAGCAGTTGCGGCGCATCCAGATGATTTACCAGATGGCCGATACGGCGATGAACCCGCGGCAGAAGATCCGCGACATCGTCGGCCGTCCGCTGACGCTTTATTTCGGCATGCGTGGCAAGGCCAAGACCGAGCGGGTCAAGGAACTGCTCGACCAGATCGAGATGGGACCGCAGTTCCTCGATCGCTTCCCAGCCGAGCTGTCGGGCGGCCAGAAACAGCGCATCGCCATAGCTCGGGCGCTTGCCGCCAAGCCTGAGCTGATCCTTTGCGACGAGCCGACCTCGGCGCTCGATCCGCTGGTGGCCGAGGGCATCTTGAAGCTCCTGCTGCGCCTGCAGGAAGAGACGGCGGTTTCTTACCTGTTCATCACCCACGACATCGCCATCGTTCGCGCCATTGCCGACCGTGTCGCGGTCATGCATCGCGGCAAGGTGGTGCGCGAAGGCGTCAAGTCTGCGGTGCTGTCGCCCCCCTTCGACGACTACACCGACCTGCTGCTCAGGTCGGTGCCCGAAATGGAAATAGGCTGGTTGGAACGTGTTTTGGACGGACGCCGCGTCGTCACCCAGGTGCCCGGCGCGGCCATGGAATTGGAGAGATCATGACTGAGATAACCATCAGCGAACGGGCCAGGAAGCTCTATGCCGACGCCCTTGTCTGGGACACCCATTCCGGCTTCATGCCCGACCCGGTTGCTGACCTGAACAATCTCCAGATCTGGCGCGACGCCGGCATCAACTATCTGTCCATCGATGTCGGCTTCGACCTGATGTCGTGGCAGGACACAGTCAGGACGCTGGCTGCTTTCCGTCGCTGGATCAACGCCCATCCCGAGCACTACACGCTGGTGACAAGCGCCGACGAGGCACTGCAGGCCAAGGCGCAGGGCAAGCTCGCCATCACCTTCGACCTCGAGGGCATGAACGCACTCGACGGCCGCATCGAGATGGTCGAGTTCTACCATCACCTCGGTGTCCGCCAGATGCTGTTCGCCTACAATCGCAACAATCTGGCCGGCGGTGGCTGCCACGACGACGACAGTGGCCTGACAGCTTTCGGCCGGCAGGTGATCGACGAGATGAACCGTCTCGGCATGTTCGTCGATGTGACCCATTGCGGCCACCGCACCACCATGGATGTGATGGAGTATTCCGACCGGCCGGTCATCTTTTCGCATTCCAATCCCAAGGCGCTGTGTGGCCATGGCCGCAATATCACCGACGATCAGATCAGGGCATGCGCCAAGACGGGCGGCATCGTCGGCATCGTCGGTCTCAGCAAGTTCCTGGGCGACGACAAGGCCAGTTCCGACAGCCTGGCCGACCACGTCGAATATCTGCTCGACGTCGCCGGACCGGCTCATGTCGGCATAGGCCTCGACTACGCTTTCCCGGTGGACATGGCGGGTATCCAGGAGATTCTGGCGGCAAATCCTCAGTTCTGGCCGCTGAGCGAGGGATACGGCACGACACCCACCGTCTATGCCGAGCCTGCGCAGCTTGCCGAGATGACCGAGATCCTTCTCCGGCGCGGACATGCCGACGAGACCGTGCGCGGTGTCCTGGGCGGGAATTTCCTGCGCTTGGCGCGGCAGGTCTGGAAATAGGCAGACCAGTTCGCGTGTCAAAGCCGCGTGCCCGCTGCAGGGCCCGCGCTGAACCTATCCAGTTGAATTTCGACAGATCAAATAGGGGAGAGCAATGAAGAAATCAGGACTTTTCGGAATGGATCTCGCGGCAAGCCGCCGCGACTTCCTCAAGGGCTCGATCGGTGCGGGCCTGCTGCTGGGCAGCGGAATGGGCGGTGCATGGGCACAAACCGAGCAGGCAGGCACGCCGGTCAAGGGCGGACATCTCAAGCTTGGGCTCGATGGCGGGTCATCGACGGATCTCGCTTGACCCAGCCGCCTACATCAGTGCCATCGCCTTCTGCCTTGCCCGCAGCTTCGGCGACCATCTGGTCGAAAGCGATCCGGTGACCGGCAAGGCTATACCTTCCATCGCCGAGAGCTGGGAATCCTCGGACAATTCCAAGACCTGGACCTTCAAGATCCGCAACGACGTCCAGTTCCACAACGGCAAGAAGCTGACTGTCGACGATGTCGTCAAAACGCTGCAGCGCCACAGCGATGAGAAGTCGCGTTCGGGCGCGCTCGGCTTTCTGCGGGCGATCACCTCGATCGAGGGCAGCGGCAACGATCTTGTCGTCAAGCTCTCCGAGAGCAATGTCGACTTGCCGCTGATCTTCACGGCCTATCACCTGGTGATCCAGCCGAACGGCGGCTACGACAACCCGGGCGAGGGCGTCGGCACCGGGCCATACAAGATGGTCAGTTTCGAGCCGGGCGTGCGGGCGCTGTTTGAGAAGAACAAGAACGACTGGCGCGAGCGCGGCCATGTCGACAGCTTCGAGATCATCGCGATGAATGACCCAACCGCCCGTATCGCAGCGGTTTCAGCCGGGCGCGTCCACCTCATCAACAGCGTCAGCGCCAAGACCGTGCCGCTGCTCAAGCGAGCACCGGGAGTGCAGATCCTGAACACGCCGAGCCGCGGCCACTACACCTTTCCGATGCAGGTCGACAAGGCACCGTTCGACAACAACGACCTGCGGCTTGCCCTCAAATATGCCATCGACCGCGAGGCCATGCTGCAGACCGTCCTTGGCGGCTACGGCACGATCGGCAACGATTTTCCGATCAATTCCACCTACCCGTATTTCCCAGCCGAGATCGAGCAGCGCAGCTACGATCCGGACAAGGCTGCGTTCCATTTCAAGAAGTCCGGTCATGACGGGCCGATCGTGCTCAGAACCTCGGATGGGGTCTATGCCGGCGCGGTCGATGGAGCGTTGTTGTATCAGGAAAGCGCCAAGAAGGCCGGCATTGCCATCGAAGTGAAGCGCGAACCTGCAGACGGCTACTGGACCAATGTCTGGCGCGCGGCACCGTTCTGCATGTCCTACTACGGCAGCCGCCTGTCCCAGGATCTGATGTATTCGACCGAGCACACTTCGGACTCGCCTGCCAACGAGACCAACTTCAAGCGGCCTGACTTCGACAAGCTGATCAAGCAAGCGCGCGTCGAGGCCGACGAGGCCAAGCGCAAGGAGCTTTATCATGCCGCGGCAGTGATGGTGCGCGATGAAGGCGGCTCGATCACCCCGGTCTTCAACGACCACCTTCTTGCCGCGACGAAGGAGCTCAAGGGCTACGTCCACGATGTCGGCAACGACCTGTCGAACGGCTACATCGCATCGCGCGCCTGGCTGGAGGCATAACCCGACAGACGCCGCCTGACCCTAGTTGCGCAGCAAACGTTGCTGCGCAACTCATTCGGCCTCGGCTGGCGGCGTGAGCAGTCCTCAGCCTTGCGGTGTTTGGTCTGCCACGGAACCGATGAGCGCTTGTACGACAGCCTGAATGGCCGGGCTCGTTTTCGTGCGCGTCACTATGTAGAATGAACTGTGGTGCCGCCGCGACGTGCTGGTCAGGCGCACCAACTGACCAAGCCGCAGGTGTTGTTCGACGAAGCCCGCCCACGCAAGGGCAGCACCCCGACCGGCGATGGTCTCATGCATCATCGACAGATAGCTGGTGAATCGCGGGCCATCGAGGGGCCGTTCGGTGCCAATCCACGACTGCCAGCTGTCGACGGCTCCTGGTTGGGTGATCAGGTGCAAGAGCGGGATATCGAGGAACGCTTGCGGAACCTCCGACGCCAGCGGATGTCGCTCAAGAAAGGCCGGCGAGCAGACCGGAAACCACTCGCCGTCGAACAGTTTCCTGGCAACCAGTCCCGGCCATTCCTCAGGTGTTCCAAAGCGTATCGACAGTGCCACGTCGGGTTGGTCGAAGTCCTTGTAGTCGTTGGATGTCAACAACATCACCTGGCCGTTGGGGATACGCGACGCGACCAGATCGAACCGGGGCATGAGCCACATTTGCGCTATGTCAAAGCTGCTGCCGACCACAAATGTGTCCCGATCCGGGGCCTGCAGTCGCTCCACCGCCTCACGTATGGTGCCCAGCCCGTCGCGGATCGCCTCGGCGAGCGTGCTGCCGGCATCGGTCAGGAAGACCCGGTTTCCCTTGCGCGTGAAAAGGGTGACCGACAATTGGCGCTCGAGGTTGGCGACATGCCGACTGACCGCTGACTGCGCGATGTTGAGCTCTTCCGCTGCCGTTGTGAGCCCGCCATTTCGTGCGGCCGATTCAAACACGACCATTGCATTGAGAAGCGGCAGCGAGGTCTTCAGTGTCTTCATGGTTGGCTGCCGGCTCGCCTCGCGCTCAATATCTTTTTGTTATGATAGAATGCTACTTACATATTTGCAATCCAGGGCCTTGTATCGCAATTTCCTGACTAATAGTCATGATTAGCTCAGATCGAAGGAGTTCCCTGGTGTCAGGTGCAACAACAAACGGACTTCACCCTGACCGCGCCAAGATCGTCGGGTTGATCGATCGCAGCCGCCCCAACTGGTCGCTGGAGCAGCCGTTTTATGTCGACCCTGCCATCTTCGAGCTGGAGCGCGAATTGTTGTTCCCACGGGAATGGTCGCTGGTGGCTCATGCCAGCGAGGTGCCGGAGAAGGGGCGCTACATCGTGCGAAAGCTCTTCGACGAGGAAATCATCGTCGTTCGTTTCGGCGACGGCGAAGAAGACATCGCGGCCTACTACAATGTCTGCACCCATCGTGGCTCACGCCTGTGCACTGAGGATGGTCGCAGCAGGCTGCTGGTCTGCCCGTATCACGCCTGGTCCTTCAGGCTGACCGGGGAATTGCAGACCCGGCAGGATGTTCCGGCGGATGTCGACCCCGAAGCGCTCGGCCTGCATCGCGTCCCGACGAAATGCATCGGCGGCCTCGTGTTGTGCGGGCTTGACGAAACCAGCCTGCCGGATGTCCAGCCTGTCGCCGATGCGCTGATAGACGGATTGCGCCAGAACGGCATCGACCGGGCGCGCATTGCAGCCCGCAAGACGTATCCCACCAAGGCCAATTGGAAGCTGGTGCTCGAGAACTTCACCGAGTGCTATCACTGCCGGCCTGCGCATCCGGAATACTTCAGGGTCAACGCCCATGTGAAGGTCACGGCCATGCGGGACGAAGACAAGGCAGTTCAATGGCAGGAAGAACTCGAAGCCTGGCATAGCGTCATTGGTGACACCGAATTCAACAAGGGCGCATGGGAATCCGGAGATATCGACACAGCGCCGTTCGGCATGTACCGCAAGCCAATTGGTCCTGGCCGCATGACTCTTTCCGACGACGGCCAGCCCGTCTCGTGCCTGATGGGGGGGCGCACCTCCTATGATGGTGGCGAAACCGGGTTCCTGCTTGGCCGGCTATCATTCGTAAGTTCGGCGAACGATTACGTCACCCTGTTCCAGATGATACCGCGCAGTGCCACGGAAACCGACGTCGTCCTGACATGGCTGGTCGACAAGGATGCAGACGCCGACATCGACACCGATGCCATTACGTGGATGTGGGACGTGACGACCGCGCAAGACAAGACGATCACCGAACACAATGCCGAGGGCGTTACCTCCAGGGCTTACAGGCCCGGACCCTACACGGCGTTGGAGACCCAAACAGCCGCGTTCGTGGGGGTATATCTGGCCAATATGCGGCACCTTATTACCGGCGAACGTCCAGCCGTAGCCCCGCAGTGGCAGCGGCCGAGCAGGGGATATGCGAGGCTCGCGTCCAAAGAAACTGCCTGAGAGAGTGCTGGATGCTCGGGGCGAGGGCGGCCTATGGCCGCTTCACCTCGACAGCAATGGTTGCCAACATGCTGCACAGATTGACCCTGAGCCAAGTCCGCCGTGAAACGGCGGATGCGGTTTCTCTCGTCTTCGACATTCCCAGGGCACTTGCGGGACGTTTTGTCTTTACCCCCGGCCAATACCTCACCTTGGAAGCCGAGATTGAAGGCGAGCGGGTAAGGCGCTCCTATTCGATCTGTTCGGGATTGGACGACGGCGAGATCCGGGTGGCGGTGAAACAGGTCGAGGGTGGACGTTTCTCGTCTTTCGCCAATCGCAGCCTGACCGCTGGCGGCATCCTTGGCGTGATGGAGCCCAGAGGCCGCTTCATTGTGCCGCCGGCGCGGAAAAAGGGTCGTGTCTTCCTTGCCGTCGTCGTCGGGTCCGGCATCACCCCGGTTCTGTCGATAGCCAGGACGGTGCTTGCCCGCGAGCCCGACAGTCAGTTTGTCCTCGTCTGCGGTAACCGGAAACAGCGGGACATCCTCTTTCGAAGCCAGATAGACAAGCTTGCCAAGGACTTCGCACCCCGGCTCTTGGTGCGCCATGTTCTCTCGCGCGAGCCGGATCGGGCAGGGCTGCTGCAGGGTAGAATTGATGGCGGCAAGCTTGCCGCCATCCTTGGCGAATGCGCCGTGCCGATTTCAGCCATAGATCACGCGCTGCTATGTGGGCCGCCCGAAATGGTTGCGCATCTGAGCGCATCGCTACATGCGGCTGGCCTTGCGCCGAGCAAGATCCACGCTGAATCTTTCCATGCCGCGGCCGCTCCAGTGAAGGCTTCGCCGAATGCCTCACAGGAGGCCGAGGATTCATCCCGGCAAATCGAGATCCGACTAGGTGGGCGCAGCTTCGTCATCAGCGCGCGCCCGGCGGAAACCATTGTCGACGCTGCCCGCCGGACCGGCGTCAAGGTGCCATACTCCTGCGGCGGTGGCACGTGCGGTTCCTGCGTCGCAAAGATAGTTGATGGATCGGCCGACACTGTCCCTGACGCTGTTCTCGATCCTTGGGAACGGGAGGCGGGCTTGGTGCTCACTTGCCAGTCGAGACCGGGGACTGGTGGTGTGGTTGTAGACTACGACGCGGCTTTTTGATCTCTGGGTGCTGCAGATCAGGGCAACCCCCACCTACATTACGATAGTCGCATAAGAGATATTATGGAACAAGCAGATGTGGCGCGGTCAGGAGGTACCACAAATACGAGCATACCCAGATGGTGCCCCACAGAACCGAAGGAAGCACGAGGAAGACGATCCAGAAGACTGTATCGAGGCTCCTATCTGCCGTGCTCAAGCGTAGTGAGCGCGCAAGACTGAGAGCGCACTGGTACGCAACCGCCAGCAACGGCAGCAACGCCAACATCAGCCATCCGGCGACGAATGCCGCGTCGGGTTGGTTCCAGACATGGTCGAAGGTAAGAACCAGCAGAAATGGGATGGCGACGAAAATACCGCTCACGACTCTCTTCTGATCGACCTTATCTGTCATTGATATCACATTGAAATATATGGCACTTCTATCGTCATGCCGTCATAGGCCGGTTCGACATGCGCCGGCGTGGCCGACATTACCGCCGCGTAGTCCAGCGGCACGTGCATGTGGGTCAGCACCGCGCGCCTGGGCTTCAGCCGCTCGATCCAGTCGAGCGCCTCCGACAGCGACAGATGGCTGACATGGGGCTTGTGCTGCAGCGCGTCGACCACCAGGAGATCCAGTCCCTTCATCAGCGCCGCAGTTGCATCCGGGAAGTCGCTGACATCCGAGCAATAGGCGACTGGCCCGACGCGGAAACCGAGCGAAACGATGTCGCCATGGGTCTGCGGCAGCGGCAAAAAGGTGAGGGGCCCCCCTCTCCCACTATGGCGAACGGCTTGTCGTGCTCGATCACGGTTGGCCGCACGATCGGCGGATACGAGCTTCCTGGCGGCGTTTCGATGCAGTAGCCGAAGGCCAGTTTCAGCCGCTCGAGCGTAAAATCGTCGGCAAAAATGTCGACCAGGCTGCGGCGCTCGAGCACATAGCCCCGGAGATCGTCGATACCGTGGATATGGTCGGCATGCGGATGCGTGTAGACCACGGCGTCGATGTGGCTGACGCCGGCGGCCAGCATCTGGGTGCGGAAATCCGGTCCGGTATCGATGATCACGCGTGTGGTGCCGGAAGCCGAAATGCGCTCGACCATCGCGGCCGCGCGTGTGCGCCGATTCTTCGGATTGGTGGGATCGCAGGCGCCCCAGTCGCCGGTGATGCGCGGCGTGCCTGGCGACGAGCCGCAGCCCAAAATGGTGAGGCGCAGCGTATCCGGCATCAGGCCGGCCTTGGCATCTTGGTGAACAGCCTGAAGAAGTTGGTCGTCGTGATCTCGGCCATCTCGTCAGTGCTTACGCCAATGGTCTCGGCGAGCACGGCGGCCGTGTTGGCGACGTAGGCCGGCTCGTTGCGCTTGCCGCGATGCGGGATCGGCGCAAGGTACGGTGCGTCGGTTTCGACCAGAAGACGGTCACGCGGCACGTCCTTGGCGATGTCGCGCAGCTCGCCGGAATTCTTGAAGGTCACGATGCCCGAGAACGAGACGTAGCCGCCAAGCTCGACACCCACGCGTGCAAGCTTCGCGCCTGAGGAAAAGCAGTGCAGGATGAAGGGGAACGCGCCCTTCCCGGTTTCTTCCCTGAGGATCGCCGCCATGTCCTCGTCGGCGCTGCGGGCGTGGATGACCAGCGGCAATCCGGTCTCGCGCGCAGCCGCGATATGGACCCGCAGACCCTGTGCCTGTGCGTCGCGGGGCGACTTGTCGTAGTGATAGTCGAGACCCGCCTCGCCGATGGCCACTACTTTCGGATGTGCCGACAGCCTGACGAGATCGGCCGCGGTCACGTCGAGTTCCTCATCGGCATTGTGCGGATGGGTCCCCACCGAGCAATAGACCTCGTCATATTCCGCAGCAATCGCAAGCACTTGCTCGAAACGCTTCACGCGTGTCGAGATGGTGACCATGCGCTCGACGCCGGCCGCCTTGGCGCGCGCGATGATATCCGCGCGCTCCTCGGCGAAATCAGGAAAGTCGAGATGGCAGTGACTGTCGACCAGCATTTTTCGACAGCCTCAGTTTTCCGTTGCCTGCTCGACATAGCGCGGGAACACCGGCTGGGGGGCCGGCAAGGGCGCACCCGAGACCAGCGCATGCACAGCATCGACGTGAACAAAATCCCGGTCGGTCACGGCAAGCAGGTCGAGCAGCTTCGATGCCGACCCGGGAATGAAGGGTTGGCACATGATGCCGACGCGGCGGATCACCTCGGCCGTCGTCCACAGCACCGTTTCCATGCGCGCCGGGTCGGTCTTCTTCAGCGCCCACGGCTCCTGTGCCGCAAAATAGCGGTTGGCTTCCGCGACCACGGCGAAGATCGCCGCAAGCGCGTGGTGGATCCCCTGCTCCGCCATTGCCTTGCGTGCCGTGGCCAGTGCTGCGGTTGCCTGGTCGAGGATGGCATTGTCGGCGTCTGCCAGTTCGCCGCGCTGTGGCACCACGCCATTGCAGTTCTTGGCGATCATCGACAGCGAGCGCTGCGCCAGATTGCCGAGGTCGTTGGCAAGATCGGCATTGGTGCGGTTGACGATCGCCTCATGGCTGTAGCTGCCATCCTGGCCGAACGGCACTTCGCGCAGCAGGAAATAGCGCACCTGGTCGAGGCCGTAGTGCTCGACCATGGTGAACGGGTCTACGACGTTGCCGAGCGACTTTGACATCTTCTCGCCGCGGTTGAACAGGAAGCCGTGGCCGAACACGCGCTTGGGCAATTCGATGCCGGCAGACATCAGGAACGCCGGCCAGTACACGGCATGGAAACGCACGATGTCCTTGCCGATGATGTGCACGGCAGGCCAGTAGGCCCACTTCTCGGCGTTGGTGTCGGGATAGCCAAGGGCGGTGATGTAGTTGGTCAGCGCATCGACCCAGACATACATCACGTGCTTGTCGTCTCCCGGCACCGGCACGCCCCAGTCGAACGTTGTACGCGAGATCGACAGGTCCTTCAGGCCCGAGCGGACGAAGCTCGCAACCTCGTTGCGGCGTTCGTTGGGGCCGATGAAGTCGGGCTGATTGTCGTAGAGCGCCAGCAGCTTGTCCTGATAGGCCGACAGCCGGAAAAAGTAGCTCTCTTCCTCGACCCATTCGACCGGCGTGCCCTGCGGGCCGTAGCGGATGTTGTCGGGACGGACCTCGGTCTCTTCTTCGCCGTAATAGGCTTCGTCGCGCACCGAATACCAGCCGGCATAGCTGCTCTTGTAGATGTCGCCGCGGTCGGCCATCGCCTTCCAGATCGCCTGCGAGGCGGCATAGTGGCGCTCTTCGGTGGTGCGGATGAAATCATCGTTCGACGCATTCAGAAGCGTCGCCATATTCTTGAATTCATTGGAATTACGATCAGCCAACTCGCGCGCCGAGATGCCTTCCCGGTTGGCCGTCTGCAGCATCTTGATGCCGTGCTCGTCGGTGCCGGTAAGGAAGAACACGTCCTTGCCGTCATGGCGCTGGAAGCGGGCAAGTGCGTCGGTGGCAATCAGCTCATAGGCATGGCCGATATGCGGCTTGCCGTTGGGATAGGAGATCGCGGTCGTGATGTAGAATTTTTCGCGGGACATGGATGGCCGTCATGAATGTCGAATGAAAGGGTCGCGGTGAGATAACGCATCGGCATGGCGATTGCCATCCCGGCTCGGACGAGCGTCACATTCGCATCGCGGCATTCAAGCGGTCGATCATGGCCAGGACGTGCTGCTTCTTGTCGAGGTTGTAGGTTTCAGTCTCGGATATCGCGTTTTGCGCATCGTGCCAAGCATCGGACAAAAGGTTGGCCCGGGAAAGGTCGGAGGCGCGCGCCGCCTGCGACGCCGTGTCGGAAAGAAGGTCCAGCGCCCGGCGATTGAACATATCGAACTGGATGGCGCTGTCGCGGCCGGCCACGGCATCGGCCAGCCGGTGGGCGGCACCGATGTCGTTACGCCCCGACTGCACGATCTTGTCCAGTGCTTCGGCAATCTCCAGCCCGCCATACTGGGTGAGCAGGATCGCAGCGCGGGCACTGCCCCCTGCCCGCAAGACCAACGCTGCGCGCGCTTCCGGCTCGTCAGGTGCCGGCTGGTCGGTGGCGGCAAGCGCCGAGAGCAGGCTTTGGTCATCCAGTGGCGTCAACCGAATAGTCTGGCAGCGCGAACGGATGGTTGGCAACAGGCTGCCCGGCGCATGCACGATCAGGATGAACAGCGTGCGTGCAGGCGGCTCTTCAAGATTCTTCAGCAACGCATTGGCAGCATTGGTGTTCATGTCGTCGGCCGGATCGACGATGACGACCCGGTAGGCGCCGTCATGCGAGGTCATCGACAGGAAGCGCGACACCTTGCGGATCTCGTCGACGGTGACGACCGACTTGAAACCCTTGGTCTTGTCGTTCTGTGGCCGCGTCAGGTGCAGCACCGCGGGATGCGCCCCGGTTGCCACCTGCCGGAACGATCCCGACCGCGGATCGGGATCGGCCAGCGTTTCCGGTGCGCTTAGGTAGTCGGGGTGTCGCAGCAGATGATGGGCAAGGTGAAATGCAAGTGTCGCCTTGCCGATGCCGACGGGGCCAGCGAGGATCAGCGCGTGCGGCAGCTTGCCGGAGCGGTAGGCTGCGGTCAGCATCGCGATAGCCTGCTCGTGCCCGAACAGATGCGGATTCTCCGCCGGCTCCGGAATGCCGTCCAGCGTGTCGTGCTGCTCGGGAGCGATGCGCTCGAACATCAGGCGTCCGCCCTCGCCCGGCTGCCTGCCGATGCACGCGCCTCGAGCGCTGCAAACACCGCATCGGTGATCGCGTGTTCGACCTTTTCCTGGTCCTTCGCGGCATCGATCACCACGCAGCGGTCCGGTTCGTTCTCGGCGATCGCCAGATAGGCGTTGCGCCGGCGCTGGTGGATGTCGACCGTCTCCTTCTCGAAGCGGTCGGCGACATCCTGCCCGCGCCGTGCGGTGGCCCGCCGCAGCCCTTCCACCGGGTCGAGGTCGAGGATCAGCGTCATGTCAGGCATCATGCCGTTGATCGCGACGCGCTCGACGGCCGTCATGAAGTCTGGGTCGAGGTTGCCTGTCACGCCCTGGTAGACGCGCGAGGAATCGAGAAAGCGATCGCAGAGCACGATGGCGCCGCGCTCGACGGCCGGACGGATCACCTGCTCGACATGATCGGAACGGGCGGCTGCAAACAGCAGCGCCTCCATTTCCGGCCCGAAGGGCTCGGCTGCACCCGACAGCAGCACGTGTCGCACCGCCTCCGCACCTGGCGAGCCGCCGGGTTCCCGCGTGACTATGATGTCGTAGCGCTTGTCGCGCAGCTTGGTGGCCAGGCGCTCGATCTGCGTCGACTTGCCCGCGCCCTCGCCGCCTTCGAATGTGATGAAGAAGCCGCGCGCCACTCCAAAGCCTTTCTGTTCGCCGTATCGCAAGTTCAACCGAACGAACGGCCTCACGGCATATGTAGGTGTCGAAGCTCTAGCGTCGAGAGCCGCAAAGGTCCACCCGACTATCGCAGCCAGCCGATGGCAAGTTCCTTGACCGCGTCCAGGGCGCGGCTCTGCAGCGAGCCGACCTCGACGGATTCGGCGGCATAGAGCGGCGTCTCCTGGCTCAGCGTGTCGCCGATCCAGACCTTGAGCGCGCCGATGGGCGTCCCCTGCGCCACCGGTGCCGCGACGGGGCCGTTGTAGACGATGCGGGCGACAAGCCGCTCGCGATTGGTGATCGGCAGGAACAGCGAGATCGGCTTCTGCGCCACCAGCTTCACATGCGATTTCACGCCGCCGAACACCTGGGCTTCGCCGACGGTTTCGTTGGCCGCGAATATCTCGCTCTTCTCGAAGGCGCGCATGCCCCAATCGAGCAGCTTGCGTGCTTCCTCCGAGCGCTCGCGGTCGCTGGCGAGCCCGCCAAGGGCCGCAAACAGCCGCCGCCCCTCGCGGTTGACCGAGCCTACGATGGCGAAACCCTCACCTTCGGTGAAGCCGGCGGCCAGGCCGTCAGCGCCGATGTCCATCGCGATCAGAGGATTGCGGTTGCGCTGCAGGATCTTGTTCCAGGTAAATTCCGGCAGACTGTAGTAACGGTAGTAATCCGGATAGGTGCGCCAGATGTGCAGGCCGAGTTGCGCCAACTCGCGCACGCTGGTGGTCTGGCCCGGCATCGGCAGGCCGGTCGAATTGACGAATGTCGATTTCGCCAAGCCGATCTCGCGGGCACGCTCCGTCATTTGCAGGGCGAAATTAGCCTCTGAGCCAGCCATGCCTTCAGCCAGGATGATGCAGCCGTCATTGGCGAGCTGCACCGTCACGCCCTGGATCAGGTCCTCGATGCGGATCTGCGACCTGACGGCGGCAAACATGGTCGAGGCCCGCGATGCCGCACCGCCGGTTCGCCAGGCGTTCTCGCTGACGGCAAATGTGTCGTCGAGCTTGTAGCGGCCGGTCTTGAGGGCGTTGAACACCACCTCCATCGTCATCAGCTTGGCCAGCGAGGCCGGCGCCATCGGCTTGTCCGGCTCTTTCGAGAACAGCACCGTGCCGGTTTCGGCATCGATCATGTAGGCCTGCGCGGCCTTGGTCTCGAACAGTTGCGCCTGGGCCTGACCGATGAAGGCAAGCGCCGCAAGAAGGCCGATCATCAAGGTGAGCGGCGCGGATAGTCTGAAGGTCATGAAAGATACTGCCCCGTTCGGCCCCGTATTCCGGTCGAGCGCCTTGAACCTATCAGTCTTCAATCGATGGGATCAACCGTGGCCGGGCAGATAGCCACAGGTCCTCGCACCGAAGATCCGGTCAATCGTGGACGGCGAAGGCGTCGGGTGCACCATGCGACCAGGCCGCCTTGAGCGCTGCGTCGAGCGATGTCTTGCCATCCGGATAGAGGTCGACCGAATACCAGGTCTTGCCTTCGAAATCGGATTGTTCGACCAAGGTGCGACCATAGGCCGACAGCGCCTTGGCAACGCGCCGTGCTTCCTCGCCGTTTTCGAAAGTGCCGGCGGCAACGTAGGTTTCCAAGTCCTGTTCGGCACGTGGACCAGGATTGAGGCGCTTCCAGGAATCGACGATGTCGCTTGAGGACATGGCCTTGCCTTCGAGTGCGTCGAAGGCTTTTGCCGCACCGCCGACGCGCTCGCTGGCATAACCCATGGTGGCGATTGCCATGCGGGTCTGCGGAACCGGCATCGTCGCATCGGGACGCTCGGGAGCGATCGGCCCGAAATCGGGAAGCACCACTTCGATGATGCCCTGCCCCTGTGCCGTCATGACCGGCTGGTCGAATTGTGCCGCTTGCGCAGCCAGCGTGTTGCCAGACGCACTGGCAAGGGTCACCGCGGGTGCTGCATCCGTCATGGCGCCAGGGAAGGCAGTCGCCTGCCCCACGGCCGCGCTTGGCGTCGGGCCGTTCATGGCAATCATCACGCCGGTCGGCAGGCCGTCATTGATCGGATCGCCCATGCCTTTGCCCGGACGGTAGGAGGCGAGCAGATACTGGTCGTCCTGTCCGTCGAGCGGTGCCCGGCCGACATACTCGACCTTCACATTGGCCGTGCCGCTGTGGGCGTAATCGAGCATCTCTGCCGCACGCTTGGAAAGGTCGATGACGCGGCCATTGGAATACGGGCCCCGGTCGTTGACGCGCACGATCACCGAACTGCCGTTCTTGGAATTGGTGACACGGGCATAGCTCGGCAGTGGCATAGTCGGATGCGCCGCCGTCAGATTCGTCATGTCATAGACTTCGCCATTGGCGGTCAGCCGGCCGTGGAACGCGTCGCCATACCAGGAGGCGGCACCAACGGCGGCGTAGTCCTTGTCTTCCTTGGGATAATACCACTTGCCCCGCACCTTGTAGGGCTTGCCGGTCTGGTCGCGGCCGCCGCCGCGCTGCAGCCCCGACAACTTGGTCGTGACGCGTGGGCTCGCTTTGACGCCATACTCGGATTCGGCGAAATATTCCTTCGAACGCTTCTTGCTGGCCACGGACTTGGGCTGCTGCGATGCGCAGCCGGCAATGAAGACAGCGGTCGCCGCGAGAATGCTGATCGCGGTTGCGCGACCAAGACGCGTGCGCGTCGAATTCTGCATTTTACTCAGGTCCCCTGCCAGTACCAAGCGAGCGCCGCTCGTCGAATCGCAACACCGCTGCGCTAAAAATGTAAAAACAGTTCGCGCACGTTATCCCCGTCCACTTGTGCGCAGGTAATTCTTGCCAGCGTATTAATCGACTGTGGTTCGAAACGGGCGAGATTGCGGCGTTATTGTGGCGAGCCTGTTGGCTTGAGGGGCACCGTCTCGTCGGAGAGATGAAGAATGTTCATTGTCTCGCGGCGAAGCCGTCAAGCATGAAGTCGAGGCCTTTGCTGAAGGCGCCATCCCAATCACTGTCCAACAGCAGACGGGAACGTTCGATTGTCGGGTAGCTTTCGCTGAGGCGTGTAAGGCGCTGCTGCGCGACGGCCCTGTCGTCATCCGAGAGCTCGAAGCTCGCCCGGGTGACGGTGGCGCCCATCACATAGTTCCAGAGCGACCATATCGCGACGTTCAAATCTGCATCCGCTACGCCGGCTCGGGACAAGATCTTGCTCAGCAGTTCCAGGCGACCAAGGATGTTCGGGCCGAGCGCCCGGCGCGGCAACAGCGATGCCGACCAGGGATGGCGCAGCATGCTGGCGCGCCAGTCTTCGAGCATGTGGACGACTTCGCCGCGCCAGTTTCGAGGCTCTCCGGTTTGCGGCGGTCCGCGATATTCGAGCACCGAGTCGAGCGCCAGATCGAAGACCTTCTCTTTGTTGTCGACGTGCCAATACAGGCTCATCGCGCCCGAGCCGAGGCGATCAGCCAGCCGACGCATCGACAATCCGCCGATTCCTTCCGCGTCCAGCAATTCTACCGCGGTGGCCACGATCCGTTCTCTGGAGAGAGACGGTTCACTGCGCGGCGCCTGCACGGGCTGGGGCGACTCACGTGTCCGTTGAGACCTTTTGCTCTGGGCGCCGCTACGTTTGGCTGCCATTCGTATTCCTCACTGTCGGAACCGCGATTTTGGCAGGCGACGTCAGGAATGTCGATCCTGAGTGGTTGACTCGTACGTCGTACCACATAATGAATCGCACAGTGTACGAGTCATCCTATGGCGATGGCGAAAGTTCGATCATGCCGGCTGCGTAGGTACGTTGCCCGCAGCCAGCAGAGCCAAGAGAAAAGAACCATGTCACGAGCAGTCAAGCATCTGCTTATCGGAGGCCTAATCATCATGCCCGCAGGAGTTCCCACCGCGACGACAGCGAATGAGTTCAAGCTGTCCATCGTCAATCCAAAAAATCTCTACGACCCGTCGCCAAACGGCTACAGCACGGCGGTGATCGTGCCGGGCGGAGCCAAGATGGCTTACATCTCAGGACAGGGCGGCCAGGACAGCACGGGAGCCTTGTCGCCCGACTTCGCTGTCCAGGTGAAGCAGGCCTACGCGAATTTGCGCAGTGCCATCGATGCCCTCGGTGCCAGGCCGGATCAGGTTGCCAAGCTCACGGTGTTCGTGGTCGATCACGACATGTCCAAGCTCGAGGTGCTGACCAGGAACGTCAAGGAAATGTTCGGCGAGACACTGCCGGCGCAGACCCTGGTTCCCGTCCCCAAGCTTGCCATCGACCCCATGCTCTTCGAGGTCGAAGCCATCGTCATGTTGGAATAGCGGTACTGGTCGCTCTCTAGCGTGGCCACCGAAGTGGCGGAGGGAGTGGGATTCGAACCCACGGTGAACTCGCGCCCACGCCGGTTTTCAAGACCGGTGCCTTAAACCGCTCGGCCATCCCTCCAAGGGATTGGGAAGTTTACGCGCACTAGTGCGCCATCTCGGTTGAGAGGAGACACTGACGGATCTTGCCCAAGCACCTTTGTGGCGCGCTTGTAGCGCTCGTGCCATCGCCGCGTCAACGTGTTCGATGCAAGTTATCAGCGCGCAAAAGGCATCGCCCGAAGGTTACTCGGGAGACGCCTTGCCTGCGTTCAATTCGGGTCCCGACACCCGGCGATACGCGGCAATCGCAATGGCCAGCGAGACGATAATCAAGCCTGCCGCTGCGGCGAACGTCGCCTGCATGCCCGTCGCCACGGCGTCCGGACGTGCCGCAGCGATGTCCGCCTTCGAGGCGAACGCGAACACCGCACCCATCACGGATGCACCAGTGATCAGCCCGACATTGCGTGCAAGGTTGAGCATCCCTGACAGTACGCCCCGCTCGCCAGGATTGACGTTCGTCATGACGGATGTGGTGTTTGCCGCCTGAAACAACTGGTAGCCCGGTGTCAGCACCGCAATGGCGAAAATGTAGCCGACGATTCCGTAGATTGCAGGTAGCAAAGCCAGCGCCATGGCGCCCGCCGCCATCGCGACCAGCCCGGCCATGACGACTTGCGGCGCGCCGAAACGATCGACGATGCGGCCAGCGGGCACGCCGCTCAATATGGAAATGACTGGCCCGATCGACATGACGATGCCGACTGTAGCCGCATCAAGCCCTAACCCGCGGGAGAGGTAGAACGGCCCTACGACGAGTGTCGCCATCATCACGGTTGCGACCAGCGCGTTCATCGTCAGGCTTGGACCCTGCACCGGATCGCGGAGCCGCTGCAAATGGATCAATGGCGATGCTGCCCTGGCCTCGACCAGGACGAACAGCCCTCCCCCAAAAGCCGCAGCCACGAGCAGGAGAATGTTGAGGTGCCCGAAATTGCCGCGCCCGATCGTCATTGCCAGCGCGTAGGCTCCGAGGGTGGCGGCAAGCAGCAATGTCCCCGTCACGTCGAAGCCCTGACGGGCGGGTCCCGCACTTGTGGTGCCAACAGGCAGGTAGCAAAGCGCGAGCCAGAAGGCCAGCAAACCCAGCGGCACATTGACGAGGAAGATCGACTGCCAGCCGAACATGGCGATCAACAAGCCGCCGAGCGATGGACCGAGAGCGGTGCCCGCCGCCGACATCGTCCCGAGCAGGCCCATGGCACTGCCGATCCTTGTCTGCGGCACCGTCTCGCCGACGATGGCCATCGTGAGGGCCAGCATGACGGCTGCTCCGGCGCCCTGCACTGCCCGTCCCACAACAAGAAGCCAAAGTGTCGGCGCCGCGGCGCACAAGCCCGATGCCAGCGTGAAAAGCATGATGCCGGCCAGCAGCAGCCGTCGGCGACCTGTGATGTCACCGAGCCGTCCGGCGCTCACTACGAGGGTGGTGATGGCCAGCAGATAGGCCAGTACGACCCACTGCACCTCCTGGAAGGAGGCGTTGAACGACTGTTCCAATACAGGCAGGCCGACATTGGCGATGCTGGTGCCAAGCGACGACAGCAGCATCGACAGTGCAAGGCTGGCGAGTGCCCATCGAGCCGACGATCCGGGGCCGATCCTTCCGACCACTGACTCATCCTGTTCTATAGCGTGGTTGTTCAACACGACCTCCGTTTCCCTGCTCCCGGAATGGAGCCTGGAGAGACGTAGTCCTTGTTGTGGCATAGCGGAACGCGCACCGATTGCACTTCATTCGTGCGTTTGGCGCCATGTCACGATAAGGTCGAGACATGTCGACACCCGATCTCAACCTTCTCGTCACCCTCGATGTGCTGCTTGCGGAAGGCAGCGTCGCCCGCGCCGCCCGGCGGCTGCGGCTCAGTCCATCGGCGATGAGCCGGGCGCTGGCACGGCTGCGCGACACCACTGGCGACCCGCTGCTGGTGCGGGCCGGGCGTGGGCTGGTCCCCACGCCCCGGGCGCTCGAGCTTCGCGAGCAGGTCGGTCGCCTGGTCCAGGACGCGGAGGCGGTGTTGCGGCCTGCCGACGAACTCGATCCCAGGAAGCTGGACCGAACCTTCACGCTGCGCACCAGTGATGGCTTCGTCGAAAACTTCGGGCCGGGCCTCCTTTCTCTGCTCGGCCGCGACGCGCCCGGCGTGCGGCTGCGTTTCATCCACAAGCCGGACAAGAACAGCGAGCCCCTTCGCGACGGAAGCGTCGATCTGGAAACCGGCGTTGTCGAAGAAACGACAAGTCCGGAAGTGCGGGTTCAGGCGCTGTTCCGGGACCGTTTTATCGGTGTCGTGCGCATGGATCATCCGCTGGCACAGGGCGAAGTCACGCCTGCGCGATATGCTGCGGGACGGCACGTCTACGTTTCGCGCCAAGGCCGCGACACCGGGCTCATCGACGAGGTCCTGGGCTCGGCCGGGCTGCGCCGCGAGATCGTCACGATCGTCAGCGGATTTTCGGCAGCACTGACCCTGGCGCGCTCTACCGAGCTGATCGCCAGCGTTCCCGAGCGCCACACCGGCAATCTCCGGACGGGAATGCACAGTTTTGCGCTTCCGGTCGCCGTTCCCGAGGTCACCGTTTCAATGCTCTGGCACCCGCGGCTCGATGCCGACCCGGCACATCGCTGGCTGCGCGAACGGGTTCGTGAACTCTGCGTGGGTGCCTTTTCCAAGCGAATCGGGTGACTAATTGCGCATGTTGGCGCACAAGGCCGCGTTCACTCCGAGGACAATCATGCCGAAATCAACCGCAGTCGTCGCAACGGAACATGCAAGCCGCTACCTGCAGCAGCTATGCAAGCACTGGAGCCACAAGTTCGCCGTCGAGTTCTCGCCCACCACGGGGCGCATAGACCTGGGCGAAGGACGGGTGGTCGGCCTTTCGGCCGACGACACGTCGCTCACGGTCGAAGTGGAAGCCGCGAACCTGCCTCAACTCGAACAGGTCGTCGTCGACCATATCGTGCGCTTCGCCTTCCGCGAGGAACTGAAGTTCGACTGGCGCGCCAGCTGAGCGCAGGCCCGAGGTGATGCCGCAACCCCGACCGATCGGAGCCGACCGTCAACCTGGCACTCGCCAGAATCCGGCCCGCTCGCCCGCACCCGGCAGCCTGGGACGCAGCTGAATGCTCGAGACGGCTCTTTACATCCCGGTCAAGCGTTTCCTCGAAAACCTGGGCTTCGAGGTCAAGGGCGAGATCGGCGGCTGCGACCTGCTGGCCTTGAGCGCCGACGCGCCGCCGATCGTGGTGGTGTGCGAACTCAAGCTGCAATTCAATCTCGAACTGGTCCTGCAGGGCGTCGACCGGGCTGCGGCGGCGGACGAGGTCTGGCTTGCGGCGCGCATGTCGCCGCGCGGCAAGGGCCGCGAAGGCGACAAGCGCTTTCGCAATCTGTGCCGGCGGCTGGGCTTTGGACTGCTTGGCATCTTCGAAGACGAGCGTGTCGAGGTGCTGCTCAGCCCCGACGCGCCTGCCCCGCGCAGGGACCCCAAGCGCCGCTCCCGGCTGGTAGCAGAGCACAAGCGACGGCAGGGCGACCCGGTGGCAGGTGGTGGCTCGCGCGCGCCGATCATGACCGCCTACCGCCAGGACGCGCTGAAATGCGCGGTGGCGCTTGCCGATGGCGCCAGGCGGCCGCGCGATCTCGCGCCGACGGTATCGCGGGCTGCCAACATCCTGCTCGACAACGTCTACGGCTGGTTCGTCCGGGTCGAGCGCGGCGTCTACGACCTCACCGATGCCGGGCGCGAGGCGCTGCAGCGCTGGCCCCAGGCTCCCTTGTCGGGCGACTGAAACCTGCCACGGCCCGGTCGAAGTAATGTTTCGTCGCGGTGGTCGAGCACGGCGCAAAAGCCTGTTATTGTCTCAGCCAGGATGGATGGCGGGAAAGGTCCCGGCGATGGCCGAGGAGCTCCGGTTCAGGACAGCGCGAAACCTGTTCGAGGCATATCCCGACGCCGCGCGGGATATGCTGGCGTCGCCCACCGACGAGCCGCCAGCCGATTTCTGCCGGGCGCTGCTTGGCGGAAGGACGCCCGAAGAAGCAATCACCTTCTGCGCCTGGCTGCTGCCCATGCCGGCCTCGATCTGGTGGGCGCACGAATGCCTGGACAATCTCGGTGAGCTTTTCGACGAGCCGGACCGCCGCCTTCTGGCGCAGGTCGGCGACTGGGTCGGCGCCGGTGGCAACGGCCCGCCGCTGTTGGATGTGATGGCGACGCCGGACCAGCGCACGCCCGCCGTCTGGATCGCGCTCGCGACGGCCAGGTCGGCCGAGCTGCCGGCCGCACGCGCCGTCAATGCTGGCATTCTGGCCGGGCTGGCACGGGTGGCACTGGAAGACCGCCACGACGTGCTGGCCGCTTTTGTCGAAATGGGGCTCCAGCTCGCCGGAAACGAGGCATTGCAGCGTTCCGACGCCTGAGCCCTGCCTCAGCGGTCGAACAGGAAATAGCCGAAGGCGACGCCTGCCCCGTTGGGCTGTGTTTCGATCTCCGACCGTATCTTGGGGAACAGGTCGGACGCCAGTTCGGGGTCGCTGATGTCGGCAGCCTTGATGCCGCCGTCGCTGGCCAGTGCGACGATCAGGTGCGGTTCCGGCGCCGACGCCTCCTGGTCGTTGAGCGGAAACAGCTTCATGCTGAACGTGGCTTCGCCTGCCCCCGACTTCTTGAGCAGGCTGGCAAAATTGTAGACGACGCCGTCCTTGCCGATCAGCAGCAGGTTGACGTTGCGGCTGCCGGTCCCGCTCAGCGTGCCCTGGAGCGAGTCGCCCACCTTGAGATTGTCCTTGTTCAGCACCAGCTTAGGCCCGCTCGCCTCGCCCGGCGGCAGCGCCTTCAGGAAGTCGGCGACAGGGCATTGGTCGCGTTCGATCATCCGCGGATTGACGGCCGGTTTGGCGCCGAAGACCGACGAAAAATCGCGCGCCAGCTTGTCGAATGGCGCCTTCGAGGTCGCCAGCCCATCGACCTGGGGGCTCGGCGCAAACGGGTTGGCCACCGAAGCATAGAAGCAGGAGCCGCCGTCGAACGACTTGAACCACTCCGCCGCGCTGACAGCAGCCTTGGGCGGCTCGAGGGCGATCGGCTTGATTGGCTCCGCCGGCTTCGGCTTGGCGATTTCAGTGGGCACAGGCGCCTTCGCCACGGTCTCGGTCGCAGGCGGAGCCTTTGCCACCGGTTCCGGCAGCGGTTCGGGGCTTGCCGGTGTCAGCTTGCCGCCGGCCGTCTGGTCGCTGGGGGCGGGTGTCGTTCCGCCCGGCAGCAGGCCATCCACAAGCCCGGAATAATAGACCCCGCCTCCGGCCGCCGCTGCCGCAACCAGCAACAAGATGCCGATCAGGGCGCCACGTCCCGATTTCGGCTTCTCCGCGGCAGGTGGGGTCTTCGTCGCCGGCTTCTGCTGACGGTCCGGTACAGGCCTGCTCGCTGCCCCGGCGTTGCGCCAGGGTGCGTCGCGCGGCAAAAGCGACTCGGGCGGCGGTGGTTTCTGCCCGCTGGCCGGCGACCCCGGCGGGCGCCAGGTACGTTCGGCGGGTTTTCCCTGATCGAGCTGGCCGGCGATGCCGGGATGGGTGCCCGAACTTGCAGTCACGCCGCTGGTCTCGCGCAGCCATTCGACGATTGCCGCGGCACTTTCCGGGCGATCCCTGGGGTCCGGCTGGAGCATGGCGTTGAGCAGCGGCAGCAATTCCGGGTCGATGCCGGAAAGGTCGGGTACGCTTCGCCGTTTTTCGATCACCTCGACCGGCGATCCGCCCATGTCGAGCTGCTTGCCGCGCAAGGCCGCGGCCAGCACCAGCCCGAGGCTGTAGAGATCGGATTGCTCGGTGACGTCGCCGCCGAAGAGGCCCAGTTGCTCGGGCGAGACAAAGCTGTATTTGCCGGCAAAGCTGCCGCCGAGCAGGGTGCCGCCACCGACATTGGCGGAGCGGGCAATGCCGAAATCGATGATCTTGGTCTTTTCGACCCGGCCGCCCGGCAGCACGATGTTGTCGGGCGAGAGGTCGCGGTGGATGACGCCGGCCTCATGGGCCACCGACAGGCCCGACGCCACGCGGGCCAGCATCTTGCGCGCCTGCTGCGCGTCGAGCGGGCCGCTGCGGATACGCTCGCCCAGCGACTGGCCGTCGACGAACTCCATGGCCAGATACGGCCTGCCGATCGTCGGATCGATCGTGAAGACGTGGTAGCGCACAATGGCGTCGTTGGAGAGGTGGTTGAGGATCGAGGCTTCCTTGCGGAACAATGCCAGGATGCCCTGGTCGCGGGCAAATTCGCGCAGCACCACCTTGATTGCCACCGGATCGCCGGTCTGGATGTTGTGGCCGCGATAGACCTCGCCCATGCCGCCGGTGGCGATGTGCTCGTCGATCTCGTAGATGCCGTTGAGTTGGACGCCTTTGTGCACGCCGGTATCGGGCGCGATGCGTGTCTTGTCCTCCGGGCTCGCGTCGTCCGGAGTCATGACCTGATTCCATCCCTGCGTGAACGCCTGCCGGCCATTGCTTCACACCTGCGGTGCTGGATCTTGCCGCGACAATAACACGGATTTTCACGATGGGCTCTTGCTCAAGCCCTGCTCCGGCGAAGACCGACGAATAGCCTTTTTGATCAGCGTTGACACCGATGCCTGCGAGGAGGATGCTTGCCTTTCTAAGACTGCAAGCCTTGCCAAGCCTGTAAATGCTGCAATCCTAAAGGGAGGCAGTCAATGGTATGCGAGGGCTGCTTGCCTGCTCGCAATTCTGGCATTGCCGCGCGATTGGCTGGCGCGATGGTCGCTTGCGGCCTCGTTCTGCTGCTGGCCCTCGGTTCCGTACTGGCTGCCGACGGTGTCTCGGGCCGCCGCGCAGCACTGGTCATCGGCAATACGGCCTATGAACATCTGGCAAAACTTCCGAACGCGACAAACGATGCCGACCGCATCCGCGACGTGCTGGAGCGCGCCAATTTCGAAGTCACGCTCGGCAAGGATCTCGACAAGAAGGGCCTGGAGGAAACCATCCTCGGCTTCCTCAGGACGCTCAACGACGGCGACGTCGCGCTGTTCTACTACAGCGGCCATGCCGTCCAGGTTGGCGGTCACAACTTCATGCTGCCGGTCGATGCCACCCTGGCGACCTCCTACGATCTCGAGGTCCAGGCCTACAACATGTCGAGCCTTCTAGAATACATGCGCGAGACGTCGTCGCTACAGATCGCGATCCTCGACGCCTGCCGCGACAATCCCTTCGCCAACAATTCCTATTATGTCGGCCAGGCCAAGGTCGCCGTCGAGGGCAAGAAGGGGCTTGCCTCGGTCGCGCCCCAGGACGGCACGCTGATCGTCTATTCGACGGCTCCCGACCGTGTGGCGCTCGACGGCAATGACGGCCTCAGCCCGTTCACCGGCACTTTCGCCGAATACGCGCTCAAGCCCAATGTCGAGGTCAGGAAGCTGCTCAGCGACATCCGCGCCGAGGTCATCAAGCGCACCGACGGACGCCAGACGCCGTGGGACGCTTCGAGCCTCACCTCATCCTTCTTCTTCGTAACCCGGCAGAACCTCTTGATTATCGAGGATATGCGCGAGGTTCGCGTACCTCCTGCTCCCAAGGAGGTCGCCCTGCGCATCTCGCCGCCGATCACCAGCGGCAATGCCGAGCTGACGATCAGCTTCACCAAGCTGCCCGACCAGGGCACGCTCTGGCTCGGCGACCAGCAGCTCAGTCTCGACAGCAAGATTTCAGCCGACCGCATCGAGGAGGTCATGCTCAAGCCGGCCTCCGCCGAGATGACCGGGGACGAAGTGCGCTATACCGTCACCACCGACAGTGGCCGCAGCGCCAGCGGCATCGTCCGCGTCGTCGTCGATGCCCAGGCGGTCGCCGAGGCACCCGTCAAGCCGGCCCTGGCCATCCAGCCGGGCGAAGAGCCGAAGCCGGCGCAGCCCGAACAGGCAAAGCCGATCCTCGTCGCCATGGCCTCCGACATCGGCACCGGCTTCGCCGCCATGCCCGAAGAGGTCGTGCGCTCCAGCGCCCCGACCGGCTGGCTCCGCCTGGAGAAGCGCGATCCCGAGACCCAGGTGGCGGTCGACGGGCAGATCGTTTCCGAAGGCGACCTGATCAAGGCCGAGGACATCACCAAGCTGCGCATACGCCCGTCCCTGAAGGTGGTGAGTGCGTCCGAGAGCGAAGCGCCGGTGGCCGAGACAGTCGCCATGGCGCCCCAGACGAACACCGGCAAGGCCGACACCAGCACCGACACCATGGAGGTCAAGCCGATACCACTGCCCGCCGACAAGGCGCCAGCCAAGCCATCGGTGCGCACCGTCGTGCTGATGCCTGCGTTCAAGACGGTTGCGCCGGCGCCGATCACCATCAACGTCGCCGTCTCGGTCAATGAATGCGACACCCTCGCCGCCGAACCGCTCGACGTGCAGGCCGTGGCCGACGGCAAGCTGCCCAACGACATCGACGTGCCCAAGGCACTGGTCGCCTGCAAGGCAGCCGTCGACCAGCATCCCGAGGTGGCGCGGTTCAAGTATCAATATGCCCGCGCGCTCTATGCCAACGGCGATTTCGGTTCAGCTTTGACAGAACTCAACGCAGCCAACGACGCCGGGCATGTGCGTGCGGCAGAACTGCTCGGGCGCATGTATCAACTAGGCGCGGCCGTCGAGCGCAATCCAGTACGTGCGATCCCGCTTTTCGAAACTGGAGCGCAAAGAGGTGATCCTTACTCGCAATACTCGCTCGGCCGGGCACTGGTGACAGGGCGTGGAGCTAAAGCCGACGTCGAGCGTGGCATGTCACTGCTGGCTAGCGCCGCGGAGTCCGGCCACACCTATGCGATGAACCAGCTTGGATGGGAGTATCATGTTGGCGAGCATGTGAAGAAAGACGACGCTCGGGCTCTGAGCTTCTTCACGGAATCGTCCGGACGTGACGACATTTACGGGATGGTAAACCTCGGGATCCTCTATCGCGATGGCGCCGGGGTCCCGCAAGACACGGCGCGGGCGACCGAGTTGTTCGAAAAAGCGCGTGCGAATGGCCACCCATATGCTGGCAGGCTTCTTGGCCGGATGGCGGTGAAGAACAATAGCGCAGATGCATCCACTCTCGCTGCTTGGTATCGGGAAAGTGCGGACCGTGGCGATGGTTGGGGTGCTCTGTTTGCAGCCGAGCTGCTTAGGGACAACCCGACGTTGCAGAAAGACGACGGCGAGATGGTTCGCCTCTTTGCACTCGCCGCTTCCTATGACGCCCCTGACGCCGCGGCTGAAGCCAAGGCGGGACTGAGCAAGATCGGCAATCGTGACGTCGGCAAGCAGGTGCAATTGGCGCTCGGGCGCATGGGACAGGATATCGGAGATGTCGACGGTGTGCTCGGCGCACGCAGTCGCGAAGCAGCCGCCACCGTCCTTGGGGGCGACGCACCTCGCGAGCCACGAGAACTCCTCGTCGAACTCCTTCGCAAGGAGTGGCTCGACTCCAGACCGCGCCTTGACATGCTGTGACGACAACAGGGAGACCCGACATGCGATCGCATACCATCAGTCTTCTTATGGCGACCGTGCTTCTGCCCTTGAGCGGCTGCGGTTCATTGATGAAAGTTGAAGAACCGGTTGCAGTTCAACCCGTGCAGGTCAAGAAAGCGGCGCCCGTAAGGAAGGCCGCGGTCGCAGCCCCAGTCCAACCAAGAGTTGTCCAAGTCCAGCCAAAAGTTGTCAAGAAACCTATCACCCCCGCTGCGAGTGAGCGTAGCGACAGGGGCGAAGGTGGTGGTGGTTGGTAATAGCGTTCGGCGGGGACGTCCGCCCCTACCCAAATTCGTAGCTGAACCCCTCGCCTGACGCGCCGACGGTGACGCGCGTCAGCTTCTCGCCGTCGAGCGAGCGGTTGAGCACGCCGCGGCTCAATTCCGGCAACAGCGTATTGGTCAGGATCGCATCGATCATGCGGCCGCCGGATTCGATCTCGGTGCAGCGTGCCTTGATCAGTTCCATCACGCCATCGCCGATCACCAGCTCCGCGCCGTGGCTCGTCTGCAGCCGGCGCGCGATCTTGCCGAACTGGTGGCGGGTGATCGCCTCGATCATGTCGCCCGACAGCGGATAATACGGGATGGTCACGACGCGGCCGATGAAGGCAGCGGGGAATACCTTGAGAAGTGGCGCGCGCAGGGCCGCGTCGAGGTTCTCGACCTTCTCGCGCAACTCGCCGCCCTTGGTCTTGGCCATGATGACTTCCGAGCCGACATTGGAGGTGAGCAGGATCAGCGTGTTCTTGAAGTCGATCCGCCTGCCCTCGCTGTCGTCCATCATGCCCTTGTCGAAGACCTGGAAGAAGATCTCGTGCACGTCGGGGTGCGCCTTCTCGACCTCGTCGAGCAGGATCACCGAATAGGGCCGGCGCCGCACCGCCTCGGTCAGGATGCCGCCCTTGCCATAGCCGACATATCCGGGCGGTGCGCCCTTCAGCGTCGAGACGGTATGCGCCTCCTGGAACTCCGACATGTTGATAGAGATCAGGTTCTGCTCGCCGCCATAGAGCGTTTCGGCCAGCGCCAGCGCTGTCTCGGTCTTGCCGACGCCGGAGGGGCCACAGAGCAGGAACACGCCGACCGGCTTTTCCGGAGCGCCCAGGCCCGCCCGGCTGGTCTGCACGCGCTTGGCGATCATCTCCATGGCGTGGTCCTGGCCGACGACGCGCTCGGCCAGTGTCTGCGCCAGCCGCAAGGCCTTTTCCGTCTGGCTGGAGAGCATGCGTCCGGTGGGAATGCCGGTCCAGTCCTGCACCACCGCCGCCACCGCGTTGCGATCAACCGAGAGCAGGATCAGGGGCGTCTCGCCCTGCGCCTCGGCCAGCACCGCCATCAATTCCTTGAGCCGCGCCAAGTCGGCGGCAGGATCGGTCGGCTCTTCGGCTACCGCTTCGGGCTCCGCAGGCTCGGCCTGAACCGCATCGTCATTGGCCGCAACCGGCTCGGCGTCGGCGGCGGGCTGTTCCTCCACAGCCGCCTTCGCGGCAACCGGATCGAGCGCCACGCCCTGGCCCCGTAGCCTGGCGCGCAACTCGAGAATCTCCGCGACGACCTGCTTTTCCCTGTCCCAGCGCGCCTGCGCGGCAGCCAGCGCCGTATCGGTCTCGGCCAGGCCCGTCTCGACGCGTGCCTTGCGCTCCTCGACATCGATGCCGATCGCCGCTTCACGGCCGATGATGCCTTGCTCGACCTCCAGCGCCTGCCGGCGGCGCATCAGGTCCTCGACCTCGCCCGGCCGCGAGTGCTGGGAGATCGCGACGCGCGCACAAGAGGTGTCGAGCAGGCTGACCGCCTTGTCGGGCAACTGCCGAGCCGGGATGTAGCGATGCGACAGCTTCACCGCCGTCTCGATCGCCTCGTCGAGGATCTGCACCTGATGGTGCTTTTCGAGCACGCCGGCGATGCCGCGCAGCATCAGGATGGCGGCTGCCTCGTCGGGCTCGTCGATCTTGACCACCTGGAAGCGCCGGGTCAGCGCCGGGTCCTTTTCGATATGCTGCTTGTATTCGGCCCAGGTGGTGGCGGCGATGGTACGCAACTCGCCGCGCGCCAGCGCCGGCTTGAGCAGGTTGGCCGCGTCGCCCGTGCCGGCAGCACCGCCCGCCCCGATCAGCGTGTGCGCCTCGTCGATGAACAGGATTACCGGTGTTTCGGAGGATTGCACCTCGTCGATGACGGCCTTCAGCCGCTTTTCGAACTCGCCCTTGACGCTGGCGCCGGCCTGCATCAGCCCGACATCGAGCATGCGCACGCTGACGCCTTCCAGCATCGGCGGCACGTCGCCTTCGGCGATGCGCAGCGCAAAGCCCTCGACCACCGCCGTCTTGCCGACGCCGGCTTCACCGGTCAGGATCGGATTGTTCTGCCGCCGACGCATCAGTATGTCGACGATCTGGCGGATTTCCGGGTCGCGGCCGACGACGGCATCGATCTTGCCGTCGCGCGCCCGCTGGGTCAGGTCGGTGGCGTATTTCGCCAGCGCCGACTCCCCGCCCGGTGCCATGCGCCGCGGCGTCTCGGCTGAGGGTGCCGTTGCTGCCGTGCCCGAGCCCTCCAGCGAGCCGTCGACCACGTCGGCGAAACGCGAGATCACTCCATCGGCATCGATCTTGTCGAATTCCGTGCTGATCTTCGACACCAGCCCTTCCAGCACCGGCACCTTCAGGCAAGCGAGGATGACATGGGCGCTACGCACTTCCTCGCTGCCGAATTCCAGCGTCGCCAGGTTCCAGGCTTCCTGGATGGCGTGGAAGATATGGTCGGAGAACTCCTCGATCGAGGTCGCGCCATAGGGCAGCTTGTCGACGGCGCGTGTCATGTCGCCCGCCACGCGCGCGGCATCGATGCCGGCGTCGGCCAGGATCATCTGCACGTCCGAGCGATCCGAAAGCACCAATTGTTCAATAAAATGAACGAGTTCGACGTAAGGGTTGCCACGCAGCTTTGCCGCGTCGGCCGCCGCCTTGAAGGCGCGCAGGCAGGTGGGATTGAGCTTGCCGACCAGTTCCTTGCGCTTGAAGCCCTGGGACGACCTGCGCTGCTGCATGCCCTTGGGTTCCATGGAGTGTCTCCAATGCCCGGACTGCGTTCCCGATAACTTGCCACACAAACCGCGACTTGACAAAGCGGTGCGCGGCCTCGGCTGGCGGGCGTCAGCCCATGCGCCTGGAACGACCGTAACAATTCGCGCGACCGTGGTCACTAACGCTTAAGGGCTAGCTTCGTCCAACTTTGAGCGCTGCCTGAATTGTGCTAAACCAGAGTGGAGTGAAATACCGGCGACTTCCGTCCTTCAGTTTGGCGTGGGGGGGTGCGTGGTTGATCTTGCTCTCTGGCTCAACCCTTTGAACGGTGAAAACCCGTCGGGGGAAGATTTGCGCAACGATCCGCGCTTTCACGAGCTCGAGCGCCTCGCCGTGCCGCAATCCGATGTCGTCCACGACGAACGCAACAGGCCCTCGGCGGAAGTCAGCATTCCCGTCGACTGGGACGTCGTTCTCGAGAAGGCCGACGAACTGCGCAACCAGGGACGCGACCTGCGCCTTCTGACCTTGGTCACGCGCGCCCTGGCCAATTCCCGCGGGCTCGCCGGGCTGGCCGAAGGCCTGATGCTGATCGCGCGGACCTTCGACGCCCATTGGGAAACGATGCACCCCGCCTTGCGGCCCAATGCGCCGCCACGCGACGCAGCCCTGCGCCGCATCAACGCCGTGCTCGACCTGCAGAACGGCCAGGAGGGCCTGCTTGCCGATCTCAGGAAGACGGTGTTTTTCGCCCCGCGCGGCTTCGGCCCGATCTCCGGCCGGGAACTTGAGCAAGGTGCGCTTGACGATCGCGTCATGCTGCAGGAAGCGGCCCAGGGACTGAACAACGCCGAGCGGGCAGCGCTCTCCACCGCGCACGAGCAATTGTTGACCAGGCTGCGCAGCGCCTGTGCCGCGCAAGCCGATCAGGCGGGCGCCGCCATGGAGCAACTGGTCGCCGATGCCCGCGCGGCGGGCGCAGCACTTGCTGCCATCGACACCGCACTCAACAAGCGCCTGGAAAGCACGGGGCCGACCGTTCCCGACCTCAAGAAGTTTCTCGACAGGATGCTGGCCACGCTCGAGCGTGGGTCGGCCGCGCGCCCGGCGCCCAACGGCGCGGCGAAGCCCGAACTCACCCAGGCAACACCGGTCGCCGCGCATCCCAACGGCCACGCGCCGGAGCCGGTGGCCAACCATGCAGGACCGACCATGGCCCTCCCCGACCGCCTCACTTCGCGCGACGACGTCGTCAAATGCCTCGACCTTGTCGTTGCCTTCTACGACCGCACCGAACCGTCGAGCCCGATCCCGCATCTCGCCCGCCGCGTGCGCCGCATGGTGCACATGGATTTCGTCGAGCTGATGGAAGATCTCGCCCCCTCGGGGCTCAAGGAGTTCCGGCTCCTCGCCGGCGTAACCGACAAGAAGACGCCTCAGAAGGATGAAAGGTAGCCAAGCATGCCAGCCGAAAGCAAAGCTAAGGTCATCGAGCGAAATCGCGCACCGCGCGTGCAGATCGCCTATGACGTCGAGACCTACGGCAGCCCGACGACCATCGAACTGCCTTTCGTGATGGGCGTGATGGCCGATCTCGCCGGCTCGTCGCAGACCAAGGAGGCGCAGAAGACGGTCCTCGACCGCACCTTCGTCGAGACCGACGCCAACCGTTTCCCGCGCTTCATGGAAGCGCTTGGCCCACGAGTGAAGGCGCGGGTCAAGAACACCCTGCCCCAGGCCGAAGGCGCCGAGCGCGAGGAAGAAATGGCGGTCGACCTCACCTTCTCCAAGATGGGCGACTTTGCGCCCGACAAGATTGCCGAGCAGGTTCCGCAACTGGCCGAGATCCTCAAGATGCGCCGTCAGTTGGAGGAGTTGCTGGGCTTCATGGACGGTCGCGCCGACGCCGAAAAGCGCATCGCCCAACTGCTGAACAACGAGCCTCTGCTCGGCCAGATCGCCAGCCAGGCGCTCTCCGACAGCGACAAGGTCGAGGAATAGAGCCATGGCCGAACAGCAAAAGAGCCCAACGGTCGCCGAGGCAGAGGCCATCGACCTCGGTGAATTCAGCGACCTGCTGGAGAAGGACTTCAAGGTCAAGAAGGACGATAGCGAGAAGCTGCAGCAGCTCGTCCGCAATCTCGCACTCGCCGCGCAGTCGCGCTCCGACACGACCACCATCTCGTCGAACGCGATCAAGTCGATCAAGTCGCTGATCTCGGGCATCGACAAGATGCTGACCGTCCAGCTCAACGAGATCCTGCACGCACCCGAAGTGCGCGAGATGGAAGGCACCTGGCGCGGCCTCTGGTACCTCGTCAACAACACCGAGACCGACCAGAAGCTCAAGATCCGGGTGATGAACATCTCCAAGGAGCAGCTGGCCGATACGCTGGAAGATTATGAGGGCCAGATGTGGGACCAGAGCCCGGTCTTCAAGAAGGTCTACACCGACGAATATTCGATGTTCGGCGGCGAACCGTTCGGCTGCCTGATCGGGGCCTACGAGTTCTCCAACCACCCGCGCGACGTCGGCTTGCTGCGCAACCTCTCCGGCGTCTGCGCCTCCGCGCACACGCCTTTCATCGCTGCGGCCTCGCCACGCCTGTTCCGCATGGACAGCTGGCAGGAACTGCCCAACCCGCAGGACCTGCAGCAGATCGTCTCCAATCCGGCCTATGCCTCGTGGCAATCGCTGCGCGAGAGCGAGGACGCCCGCTATATCGGCCTTGCCATGCCGCGCGTCCTGGCCCGGCTGCCCTATGGCGCCGACACCGTACCGGTGAAGGGTTTCGCCTTCGAGGAGGAGGTCCAGGGCGACCACCACAAATACGTCTGGATGAACGCCGCCTTCCCGATGGGCGTCAACATCAACCGCAGCCACAAACTGTTCGGTTGGGGCACCCAGATCCGTGGCGTCGAGAACGGCGGCACGGTGATCAACCTGCCGGTGCACAGTTTCCCGACCGACGACGGCTCAGTGGCGATGAAGTGCCCGACCGAGGTTGCCATCGACGACCGGCGCGAAGCGGAACTCGCCAAGCTCGGACTGATGCCGATCCTGCATCGCAAGAACACCGATCTTGCCGCCTTCATCGGCGCCCACTCGCTGCAGGACGACGAGACACGGGCTGGCCGACTGGTCGATCCGGATGCGCAGTCCAACGAACGGCTGAGCGCCAACCTGCCCTACCTGTTCCCGGTGTCGCGTTTTGCCCACTATCTCAAGGCGATAGCGCGCGACAAGGTCGGCTCGTTCAAGGAACGTTCCGACATGCAGATATGGCTGACGGAGTGGATCAACCGCTACGTGCTCGCCAATCCGGCCTTCGCCGACGACAAGGCCCGCGCCAAGCGTCCGCTGGCCGCGGCCGAGGTCCAGGTCGACAGCGTCGAAGGCCGGCCCGGCTACTACAACGCACGTTTCTACCTGCGCCCGCACTACCAATTGGAAGGAATTAACGCATCGCTCCGGCTCGTGTCGGAGCTGCCTTCGGTCAAGTCCTGAACTGTTCAGTAACGGAGAGAGACAATGGCATCGGATGACGATCTCAGAAAAGCAACGAAGATCGACGGCTTCCTGAAGGTTCCAGACATCAAGGGCCCGAGCACCCGCGACGGTCACGACGAAGAGATCGAGATATTCAACGTCGCCTTCAACATGGTTGCGCCATTCGATCCCAATTCGCTTTCGCGCAAGGGCCGCGTCGCCCTGGGCACCGTAAGCTGCTCCAAGGACGTCGACATGTCGTCGCCCTACCTTGCCAAGGCATGCCATGAGAACAAGCAGTTCGACGAAGTCGTGATCTCTTGCCGCCGGACCATCGACGGCGAGACGAGCGACTATTTCGTCGTCACGATGAAGGAGGCCTCCGTCGTTTCCTACGGCTTCGGTGCCAGCACGACCAACAGCGACACGCTCGAGGACTTCGTGCAGTTCGCCTACAAGACGATCGAGCTGGTCTACGATACCGACCATACGCAAGAGATGAGCGTTGCAACCGGCTTGTGAGGCCCCGCATAGACGCCTTGGTGCTGCATGATGAAGGCCAGTGGAGTTCAGCAAGCAAGGCGAGAGGCGTCGCAGCCGTCGCTATGGGACCGGCTGGTAAACGACCTGCCGGGACTGAGCTCGGAAATCGAGGGGCTGCGTCAGTCGTTGGACAACGAACTCGGCGGCGAGCGGGTAGATGCCCTGCTCGCCGGGACCGCGCGCCTGATCGATTCAGACCCCGACCTGACCCCGGATCACAAGCAGCGCCTGCATAGGCTGGTCTTCCAGAACCGCAACAGGGTCGAACTTGAAAGCCGGGGGATCGTCGTCTCCGCACGCGTGCTGCGCGAGGCGGTGCGTCGCGACATCGAAGCGCTCTTCAACACCGAGCGCTTCGAAGCCCTTCCGCTGCTGTCCGACCTCGAGGAGGAGCAGGTCTCCGATATCCGCTTGAACCTCGAAGACTTTCCGGAAGTGCGGCGCAGCGTGGTCAACTATGGCGTGCCGTCTTTCTCCGGCCGCTCGTCGCGCGATTTCGATCGCGATGCACTGGCCCGCGAAATCAAGACGGTTCTCGGCAATTTCGAGCCGCGTCTGAAGGAAAGCGCGACCAAGGTCACCGTCACCCTCAACGACAAAAGCATGGGTATCAAGATCGAAATCGACGGGGTCCTGATCATGACGCCGACGCCGGAACGGCTGCGGCTTAGGACCACGATCAACCTCGACAACGGCTTGGCGCGGACCGAATACGGCGAGGCATAGAATGGATCGGATCTTCCTGGAGTATTACGAGGAGGAGCTGACCCACATCCGCACGCTTGCAGCGGAATTTGCCGACATGCATCCGGCGGTTGCGCGCAATCTCTCGCTCGACACCGCACCTTGCCCGGACCCCTATGTCGAGCGCCTGCTGGACGGCGTCGCGTTTCTGGCGGCGCGCACCAGGCTGAAGGTCGATGCCGAGCGCTCCAGGTTTGCGCGCAGCGTGATCGACGTCCTCTATCCCGACCTGCTGTCGCCAACGCCGGCAACGGCCATGGCGGTGCTGAAGCCGGGGCAGCAGGTCCAGACCATGAATGCCGGTCACCTCGTCAAGCGCGGCACCCGCCTCGTATCGAGCCTGCAGCCGGGCCTTTCCACGCGCATGACCTTCACCACGGCGCAGGACGTCACGTTGTGGCCGCTGGAAATCGCTTCGGTCGGCTACTACCAGGACCGCAGTGCCCTTGCAGCCGCCGGCATAACGGCGCCCGCCGGTGTCGCCAGCGAAGCCGCGCTCCGCATCACCATTGCCCGCACCGGCAAGGGCAAGCTCAGCGAACTGGCGCTCGATCGGCTCGACCTGCATTTTGCCGGCCGCACCAAGGCAGCCCTCTTGTTCGACACGATCTTCGGCGTCTGCACTGCCGTCGGTGCGCGCCAGGCAGGCAAGCAGGGCAGGCTCGCACCGCTGCCCGAGCCGCAAATGGTCGGCATAGGCGACGCCGAGGCGCTGATGCCCCGGACGCGTCCGACATTCGAGGGTTATCGTCTCCTGCGCGAATATTTCATGATGCCGGAGCGTTTCCACTATGTCCGTGTCGCTGGACTCCAGCCCGTCATTCGCAGCTGTGACGCCGGCCTCGACATCATTTTCCTGCTGCGGCGGGCGGCGCCGGAACTCGCCGATCTTGCGCCTGCGGATTTCGAGCTCTTCGCCACCCCGCTGATCAACCTGTTCGAACGCGAGTGCAACGTCATTGAACTCGACGCGCGCCGGACCCGGCAGGTGCTCTACGCCGATCGCACCCGGCCGCGCGATTTCGAAATCTATCGCATCACGCATGTCGAGGATGCCGAAGCCGAAGGTGCCGATGCTGAAATCCCGGCCCTGTTCAGCCTCGGCCAGAACAGGGGCAATGGCTGGGTCTACTCGACCGAGCGCCGGCCTCGCCGCGCGACGGAGGATGAGCGGCGCGAGGGGATGACGCGCACGACCTACACTGGCGACGATGTTTTCCTCGCCATTTCGCGGCCGGTGGGCATGCCTACGGGCCGGCCGCTCAAGCGTATCGAAATCACCGCGCTTTGCACCAACAGGGATCTGCCGATCCTCGACGACAATCCGTCACTGTCGCTGGAAAGCGGTGACCCGGTCGAGACGATCAGGTTGCTCGGCGCCCTGCGTCCCCCGCAGAATTCCATTCCTGCCGCCCTGCCCGCCGGCGCGGACTCGGAATCCCGTGCCGACGAACTGGCCTGGCGGCTCGTCGCCCAGCTGTCGCTCAACTTCCTGAGCCTTGCCAAGGACGGGCGTGGCGTCGATCCGCTGCATGCCTTGCTCGACCTCTATGCCGACCGCGGCGATCCGGTGCTTGGCCGCCATGTGCGCTCCATCGTCCGCATAGACTCGCAGCCGGTGGTCGAGCGGCTGGCGATACCGGGGCCGATGTGTTTTGGCCGCGGCACCGAGGTCATGCTCCACGTCGACCAGTCCGTCTTGTCAGGGCAGAGCTCGCTTCTGCTGTCCGCCTTGCTGGCCCGGCTGTTTGCCCGCCATGCCGGCATCAACGGGTTCGTGCGCACCCGCACCCGACTGCTCCAGAGACAGGAGGACGTGCCATGGCCGATGACGCCCGGCAACCGCTTCCTGATCTAGAGGCCTCCGGCGTGCCGGCCGACAGCTACGATTTCTTCGAGCTGCTGCGGCAACTCGAACGCGACAACCGGCTTTTCGGCCACTCCGGGCGTCTCGATCGGGAGCCGGCACGGCTCGGCCAGCACGTGCGCCTCGGCTTTTCCACCCAGGACGTGGTCAAGTTCCAGCCGGCCACTGACAAGTCCCCGGCGCGCGTCACCGTCTCCAATCTCGGTCTGCTCGGACCTGAAGGACCGCTGCCGCTGCACGTGACCCGCTGGGTGCTCGACCGGCTGTCGCAACGCTGGTTTGTCGGCGCCGACGCGCATCAGACCAGCGACACGACATTCGTCGATTTCGTCAACATCCTGCAGCATCGGATGATTGCCCTTTTCTATCGCGCCTGGGCGGACGCGCATCCCGGTGTGCAGGTCGAGCGTGCCGTCGGCGGCCGTGTTCGCTCGATGATGGAAGCCATGGCCGGCATCGGCCTTCCCGACACCCACAATGCTGCCGATCCGGATCTGGATGCGGTCAAGCTGCGGCAGGCCGCGGCCCTTGCCAGCCAGGTCGACGGGCCGGAGCGGCTCACCCTGTTCGTCGCCGAAGCCTTCAATGTACCTGTCCGGCTGAAGGAGTTCGTTGCGTCATGGCTGGAGATCCCGGCCGCGTTGCAGACCAGGATTGGCCAGGCCAGCGCAGCACTGGGCAGGAGCGCGACCATCGGGCCGCGCAGCTTCAGCCGCCAGAACCGGGTCGAATTGCGCATCGGACCGCTCGACTTCGAAACCTACCGGGCATTTCTGCCCGGCAGCAAAAGGCTGGTGGTGCTGAAGCGCGCCATCCGCGACCTCCTGGGCGAGTTGCTGGACGTCGATCTCCGCATCGTTTTGGCGCGCAAGGAGGTTCCGCCGGCGCGCCTGGGCTCCGCGCAGCTCGGCCGAACGGCGTGGCTTGCGCCCCCTGCGGAAAGAGACGATGCTGAAGACATGCGCCTGCGGACAATCGTCGGCTGGCGGCCAGAAATGGCGGGAGTCGGGGCATGAGCTTGCTCCTCACGCTTGAGCAGGGACCGCGCGCACAAGCGGTGCGCCAGTCCCGGCTGGACAAGGGTGAACTGGTGATCGGTCGCAGTCCTGAGGCGGGCTGGCAGATCGACGACCCCGACATGTTCGTCTCACGCGCCCACTGCCGCATAACAGCCGAAGAAGACGGCTATTTCGTCATCGACACGTCGAGCAGCGGCCTGTTCATCGACGATGCAGGCGCCCCGCTCGGATCAGGCAATACGGCGCGCCTCCGGCACGGCATGCGGCTCCGGCTGGGCGATTATGTCGTTGCTGTCGAACTGCAGCCTTCAGCCCAGCCGTCGGCGCAAAAATCATCGCCCTCAAGGACGTCGACGCCTCAACCGCCGCAACCAGCGGCGTCGCGTGTACCGGCCAGCATGGGCAGCGACGATTTCTTTTCGCTCAAGACCGACGAGGAGCCGCAACGGCCGCGCCCCGCCGAACTGCCCAATCCGTTCGAGCAGCCCCAAGCCGGAGCCTTCCGCGCCTACGAACGTGGCGACAAATCCGAACGCAGTTCGCCGGCATTCGACGACCCCTTCAGCCTCGATCCGGTGTCCACCCCGGTGGCGAACGGGCATCCGGACGAAGCCAGGAACGGCACCTCCGCCTTCGCCGACCCGTTCGGCTTTGCATCCGTCGAAGCTCCACCTGCAGCAAAGGAGCCGGCGCGCCAAGCAGAGCAAACGTTTGATGCCGGATTCGATCTTCCCTCTCCGCCGATAAAGGCTGCGCATGAGTTGCCGGTCAGCGAGAAGCCGGACAGGGCGAAAGAGAACGCGCAAGAACACAGGGCTTCCGCTCCGGCGCCCCGGGATGTGCCGCCACGTCGGGTCGACGCGCCGCCGCCGCCTCCGTCGCTTCGTGCCCGCGAGAGATTGCACGCAACCCCGCCACAGGCTGCCCTGCCATCCGACAGCGCCCTTCGCGCCGCGTTCCTTCGCGGCATCGGTCTCGATCAGGGCGATGCTTCAGGCCGGGACCCGATTGCCGAGATGGAGAAGTTCGGTCGTGAATACCGCTTGATGCTCGAAGGCCTGATGCAGCTGCTGCGCAAGCGGGCCGAGGAAAAAGGCAATGCCCGCATCGAGCAGACAGTGGTCGGCTCTTCGGAAGTGAACCCGCTCAAGTTCCTGCCCACCGTGGACGATGTTCTGGCAACCATCCTCGCCGAGCGCAGCCCCGGCTTCCTCGCCGGCGAGCCGGCGATTGCCGACGCCATCCGCGACCTCGCCCACCATCATGTTCGTGCCTGGCGCGGCCTGCAGGGCGCGCTGCGCCATATGATCGACCGCTTCGATCCCGTCGCACTCGAAGAGGAGCTGAAATCGAGTTCGTCGATCGAGACGCTGCTGGCCGGCGGCCGCGGCGCGAAGCTCTGGGATCTCTACAAGAAACGCCATCGCGAAATCGCCGTGAGCGCCGAGACGCGCTTCATGGGTGAGATCGGGGCCGATTTCCGCAACGCCTACGAAGAGGAGTGACGCATGATAGACCGGCGCGACTTCATACTTGCTCTCGGCGCTACAGGACTGGTTACCGCCTGCCAGAGCGGGCCGCCGAAACCGTCCACAGTCACCGTCAATGTGAGCGGTCAAGCCGGCATGAACCCCGGGCCCGACGGCGGCGACAGGCCTGTGACCGTTCTCGTCATGCGATTGAAGAGCACGGGCAAATTCAACTCGGCCGACTACTTCGCCTTGCAGGGCGACGCAGGTTCCGCTCTTGCCGGCGATTTGCTCGGCTCGGACACGCTCTCGGTCGGCCCCGGCCAAGGCGCATCGAAGACGATCACCGTCGAACCGGAAGCAACCGCGCTCGGCTTCGTCGCGCTGGTCCGCGAACCGACGGGCCGCACCTGGCGAACGACGAAATCGGTCTCGCCGGGTTCGACGTTGACGATCGCTGTGACGCTCGGCAGCGGAGGCATTTCGGCCTGACCCGGCCCAGAACGGAGTTCGCGATGCAGAGAGTTGCCGCATGACAGATACAAACAGGGTGCTCTGGTCCGAAGGGCTGTTCCTTCGGACCCAGCACTTCCAGCAACAGGACCGGTTCTTCGAAGCGACGGTGCGCGGTTCCCTGCAGGCCGGGCAATTGCACACGTTCGGCTTTCGCGCGTTGACGCTCGACCCCGCCTTGCTGGAGGCCGGACAGGTGGCAGTCCTGTCGGCCCGTGGCATCTTTCCCGATGGAACGCCCTTCGCCATCCCCGAAACCATGGACGCGCCGAAGCCGCTGGCCATCACTGCCGACATGGGCGGCGGCCCGGTGCTGATTGCCGTACCCCTGGAGCCGCCGGGCGGCGTCGGCTTCGACCCTGCCCATGCCGAGACCAGCGGTGCGCGTTATCGCGGCCGCATCGTCACCGTTCGTGACGCTGTACATGGCGGATCGGACCCCGAGGAGATCGAGATCGCACGGCCGCAAGCGCTGCTTCTCGCCCCCGGCAAGTCGATTGGTGGCTACACTGCGCTGCCGATCACCGACATAACCGGCGTTCGTGCCGATGGCGGCGTTGCCGTCGATGCCAGTTTCCTGCCGCCGACATTGGCGACCGGTGCCGTGCCCTGGTACGCGCAACTGCTGCAGGAGGTGATTACCGGCCTCGACCAGATCGCCGAGGCTCACGCCAAGATGGTGCTCGGCGGGCCCGGACGCAGCGTCGAAGACCTGCTGATGCTCAATCTCGCCAACGCGGCGCGTCCGCGCCTGGCGCATATGCTGGCGCAGGACATCTTCCATCCGGCCGATCTTTATCTCGAGCTTGCCGGCCTCGCCGGGTCGATGGCGACCTACGGATCGAACTCGCGCCGCTTGGCCGAACTGCCGGTCTACGATCACATGGCCCCGGGGCCGGCCTATTCGGCGCTCGCCGACACGTTGCGTTCGCTGATCCTCAGCCTCCGCTATGTCGAACCCAAGTCGCGGGCGCTGCCCGTTATGCGGCACTCGACCAATGTCTGGAAGGTGCGCATCGACAATCCGAAGCTTCTGGTGGCGAGCCGCATCGTCATCCGCGTCGGCTCCGAACTCTCCGAAGACGCCTTGCGCAAGATCTTCGTCAACCAGGCGACCGTCGGTGCCGCAGGCGAATTCGAAGGCCTGTGGAAGTCGCGCCTGCCCGGCATTCCGCTCAAGCCGCTGCACTCGCAGCCGCGCGAGATCCCCTATGACGGCGACCGCCTTTGCCTTGAGCTAGATCAGAGAAGCGAGCATTGGGCCTCCCTCCTCGACGCACCCGGATTCGTCATTGGCGTTTCGGGCGTGCTGCCGAGCGAGCCGCAGGTCGACTGCTATTCGGTGAACAGGTGATGCGATGAGCCAGGACGATCCTTTCGGCTTGTCGGAGGATCGTGAGCGTACCCGGATACGCATGGTCGGTACGCCGATGCCACGCGCGCCGATGCCTTTTACCGCAGCGCCGCTGCAGCGGGCCCGCACCCACCCCAACAAGCTGGTCAATGCGTTTTCGGCCCTGCTGGAATTCGCGCCCGAACTCGAAAACGCCCTGCCGCCGGAAAACCCCGAAGTGCTGCGTACGCGGCTTCTGGAAGAGCTGGTCCGTGCACGCGACACAGCCGTTGCCAGCGGATCGTCGCTCGAACGGGCCGACCAGGCTGCCTGGTCTGTCGCTGCCTTGCTCGACGACCTGGCGCTGAACACACCTTGGGGCGGCGCCAGCATCTGGCCGCGCCAGCCGCTCGTCGTCATGTTGCGCGGCGATGTCGATGCCGGCGCGCAGTTCTTCTCGCGCCTGGAGGAGCTCGAGCGGCATCCCAACCGCGACCAGGAAATGCTGGAGCTGCAGTATTACTGCATGGCACTCGGCTTCCGGGGTAAATATCGCGTGCCCGGACGCGCCGGCGACCGCTCGCTGAACGCCGTGCGCGTCGCCGCTGCCCGTTTTCTCCGCAACGCCGATGCCGAGGATGCCTCGCTGTCGCCCAACTGGCGCGGCGTCGTCGCATCCGACGAGCCGCCGCGCTTCACTGTTCCACTGTGGGTGATGGCGGTCATCGCAGCCGTGCTGGCTACGGCCATCTATGTCGGTCTATCGATGTCATTGAGCAACCAGGCGACGCAACTGACAACGCTGGTTCGCGCCCTTCCGCCGGCCGATCGCGCCGAGCTGTTGCGCACCGCGCCGCAAGCCGAGGCCCCTCCGGTCGAGACCGTCGACTTCGCGCTGTTGCCGGAATTTGCCGCCGCCGCACCGGAAGGGCTGCGCCCGGCACTGAAGGGGGCCGAAAGCGTGTCGCTGGCCCGCCTCGTCATCCAGGCCAGCAATCCGGAACTGTTCCAGTCGTCGCGTGCGGAACTGACCGACGGATTCCAGCCGCTCATCGTATCGATCGCCCAGGTCATCCTCGAAAACCAGGAGCTGATCGGCAACATCACCGTGGTCGGCCACACCGACGGCATTCCGCTGCAGCGTACCAACCCGTTGTCGACCAACCAGCGCCTGTCGGAGGCCCGCGCTGCGACGATCGCCGACATCCTCGTCCAGAACGGCGTGCCGCGCGAGCGCGTGCGCTCGGAAGGCCGCGCCGCCACCGACCCGGTCGCCGACGACGGCACCCGCGAAGGGCGCGCGCTCAATCGCCGTGTCGAAGTGCTGGTCGAAAAGAGGCTGTGACAGATGTTCATCCTGCGCTTCCTCTGGGCAGTACTGACATCGCGGTGGCTCTGGACCTTGATCGGCCTGACGCTGCTGTCGCTGATCATCTGGGTTTTCGGCCCGATCGTGGCGGTCGGCCAGAGCACGCCCTTTGCGTCCGAGACCGTGCGCATGGCGATGATCGCCGGCCTGGTCATCCTCTGGCTCATCTGGCTGATCCTGGCCCAGCGCAGGGCCATCCGCGCCAACCGGGTGTTTGTCGCCGAGATCGCCGCCCCGGCGATCGAAAAGCCGCTCACCCCGGGCGAGCAAAGCGTTGCGGCGGTCGGCGCCAAGTTCCAGGGGCTGATGGACGAGTTGAAGCGCCGCAAGCTCGGCGGGCGCAAGTTCCTGCGCGAGATGCCGTGGTACGTCATCGTCGGGCCGCCTGCGACCGGCAAGACGACGGCGCTGCGCCAGTCTGGCCTTAACTTCCCGATCGACCTGACCGACGACATCCAGGGCGTCGGCGGCACCCGCAACTGCGACTGGTTCTTCTCCGAACACGCTGTGCTCATCGATACCGCCGGCCGCTACGTCCAGCAGGAAAGCCAGCCCGACGTTGATGCCGCCGAATGGCTGGGCTTCCTCGACCTGTTGAAACGACATCGTGGCAGGCGGGCGCTCAACGGCGTCATCGTCGCGCTTTCGATCGATGCGCTTTCCGAGGGCGACGAAGCCATCAAGGCGCATGGCCGCAAGATCCGCCGCCGCCTCGCCGAACTCAACGAACGCCTGGAAATCCGCTTGCCGGTCTATCTGATGTTGACCAAGGCGGACCTGATCAAGGGCTTCGAGCCGTTCTTCGGCGGTCTCTCCACCTCCGCCCGCGAACAGGTCTGGGGCGCGACATTCGCACCTGATGCGCGCGTCGACGGCAAGATGGTGGCCAGCGAGATCTCGCTTTTGGCGACCGAACTCGAGAAACGGCTTGTTCCGCGCCTCGAAGATGAAGACGCCCTCGCCGCCCGGGCCGAGATCTTCCGCTTCCCGGCGCAGGTCGAAAGCCTGTCCGAGCCCGTCCGGCTGCTGGTCGAACATATCTTCGGCGAGAGCCGCTACGAAGACAGCGCCTGGCTGCGCGGCGTCTACCTGACATCTGCAACGCAGGAAGGCGCGCCGATCGACCGGCTGACCGCTGCACTTTCCTCGTCGTTCGGCTTGCCGCCGAGGCGAACGATGGCCTCGCCGCGGGTGGAAAAGCGCAGCTTCTTCCTCAAGAACCTGCTCACCGAAGTCGTGTTCAAGGAAGCCGGCCTCGGCATGTTCGATCCGGTGGCGCAACGTCGCCGCACCTGGATCTGGCGCGCGGCGGCCGCTGCGTCAGGAGCAGCCGTGCTCTTGGCAGGCGCGCTCTTCGGCCTGTCCTACTACGACAACCGCAACGCCATCGCGGCACAGGCGGGTCAGCTCGAGGCTTTGCAGGCGCCGCTCGCACCCTTGGCTGCCCGGCCGGCGCCCGTAGACGCGCCAGACATCGACGTCGCGCTCGCTGCGGTCACGGAAGTGGCGAATGCCCGCACAGCACCGCCAAGCGGCGTCCGCGACCTGCTCGGGCCGACCGCATCGCCGGAACTCCTGCGGGCGCAGGCCGACACATACAACCACGCCCTGCGCAACATCCTCGAACCGCGCATGGTGGCATTGCTCGAAACGACGATGTGGCGCCAGGTCCGCGATCCCGAATTCATGCTGGGTGCGCTCAAGACCTACCGCATGATGACCGGGCTGTCGCAGATGGACCCCGACTTCGCGCAAGCATGGTGGGTGAACGACCTCCCCGAATTCGCGCCTGTGGCGCCCTTCCCGACACCGGATGCCGAAGAGCACCAGCTCGCTGCCATCCGCCGCATGACCGTCGATGCGAGCTACGTCGCTCCCGATCCGGCGCTGGTCGCGGAAGCGCTTAAGAGCGTCTGCACAATCTCCCTGCCGGCGCGCGCCTACAAGCAACTGCTGGCCGACCCCGCAGTCTCCGAACTGAAAGAGTGGATTCCGGCAAATTTCGCCGGCCCGAACGGCTCCAAGGTATTTGCCCGGCGTTCGGACAAGACGATGCGTATCGGCATTTCGGGTGCATTCACCTATGCCGGCTTCCACGACGTCATCCTTGACCGGCTGGAAGAGGTCGCCGCCCAGGCGGCGCTCGATCGTGCTGTCTTTGCCGGCGGCTGCGCGGAGAATTCCGAAACCTCAGTGTCGGCGCTGTCGGAGGACATCCTCAAGCTCTACTACGAGGATTTCATCGCCCAGTGGGACAGCCTGCTGCGCGATATCCGTCTGGCGCCCCTCACCGACCTCAACGTTGCCAGCGAAAACCTCAAGGATCTCTCCAGCGCCGATTCAGCGCTGAAGCGCCTCGTCACGGCGGTGGTCCACGAAACCGACCTCGTGCGATCGGATGACGAGCCTGCGGGCGACAACAAGGCCGCGGCCAAGGGCGCCAACAAGCTGCTCAGCAAGCTCGGCAAGGTCGGCAAGCTCGCCAAGGCAGGTGCCAAGCTATTGCCGCGTGCCGGCTCGGCTGCCGAAGTCGACATGACCGGCACGCTCGTCGCCGAGCATTTCAAGCCGCTCAAGGGCGCCGTCGCCGAGGTGGATGGCCAGCCGCCTATGCTCGATGCGGCCGTCGTCGCGCTTACCGCGCTTTCCAACGTGCTGCAGACAGTCACCGCCAATCCCGACCCGCAGGATGCCATCAAGAAACAGGGCGGCCTCGCCGAACTGACGGGTGCCGTCGCGCGCCAGGCGCAGATCCTGCCCGATCCCATCGACGACTGGCTCGGCGGCATCGCCGGCGACACCAGCGGCCTGACGGAGAAGGCGGTCACCTCCGAGCTCAACGCCATCTGGCGTGCCGACATCCTGCCGTTCTGCCAGGCGGCGCTGACCGACCGCTACCCCTTCAGCCCGCAAAGCGCCGTCGACGTCAACGTCCGCGACTTCGCCCGCCTGTTCGGTCCCGGCGGGCTGATCGACGCCTTCACCAATGATCATCTGATCAGCTATGTCGACACCGCCAAGCAGCCCTGGACATGGCGGGCCGATTTCGGCCTCGACGCCTCTGCGCTCGCCGCCTTCGAACAGGCGCGGCGCATCCGCGACGACCTGTTCCCCGGTGGCACGGGACCGCTGATGAGCTTCACGCTCGAGCCCAAGGATCTGTCGCCCACCGTCACCCGGGTGACGCTCAACCTCGATGGCCAGAGCCTTGTCTACTTCAACAACGCCACCCGCCCGCAGCCCATGACCTGGCCGGGCAAGGATGGCACCGGAACGATTTCGCTCGCCTTCCAGCCGATCGATGGCTCGCCCGAGGTCATCGTCAACGAAACCGGCAGCTGGGCCTGGCTCAGGCTGCTCACCAAGGGCCGCTTCACCGGCACGGCCCTTTCCGACGTCTACAATCTGCGCCTGGGCGCCAAGAACTTCTATGCCGACTTCGAGCTCAAGGCGGCAAGCGTGGAGAACCCCTACAACCTCCAGATGTTCAAGAGGTTCACGTGCCCGTCGAACATCTAGGCACCGGCTTCTACGGCAAGATCCCGGCGACCGGCGATTTCGTCGGTCGTGGCCTTCCGGGAGACTTCGTGCGCGCATGGGACCGCTGGGTTGCAAGCCATCTGGCGCCGCTGCAATCGTCAGGTCTCTGGCCCGACGAAGTTGCCCTCCGCTTCCTGCTCGGTAATGAGGCCAACGGTCCGATGGCCGGCATCGTCGTGCCAAGTGGCGACCGCGCCGGCCGCAGTTTTCCGCTGACTGTCGCGGCCCCGCCTTCTTCTGCCCTGGCCGGCTTGGCCATCTCTGCGTCGGACTGGTTCGACGATGTCGAAGCTGTGGCCGAGGCAGCGCGCCATGGCGCAGTCGGTGCCGACGAGTTTGCCCGCGAACTCGCCGGGCTGCCCTTCCCGCCGACCGAACCCGACGGCGAAGTCGTTCTCGGCATGCTGCTCTGGACGAGAATTTGCGTGCCGATGGAGGTCGACCCGGCAGAGCCGCGCGCGGCATTGGACCGGCTGCTCGCCGCCAGTTGGGAGACCAACTGATGCAGATCTGGAACCAGACCGGCTTCGTGCACGAATTCACCATGGGCATGGACAAGGACGCCCGCGAATACATCGTCGTGGTGGTCAAGGGCACGTTCGATTTTCCGGACACCCCAGGCGGGCCGGTGCGCAAGTCGGCCGAGCAGGTGCCGCTTGTCATGGCCGACATCCTCACCGGCGCACCCGGCTATTCGGCCACGCTGTGGGAAACCGACTTCGCCTTCCGCAAGCCGCGCTGCGACGTGATCGCCAATGGCTGCGCCTACGCGCCCGGCGGCCGCCCGGCCGAACGTGTGCCGGTGGGCATCAAGCTCGGCGCCTGGCAAAAGCTCTTCGAGGTGGTCGGCACCCGCGAATGGCGCGCGCGCGGGCCGCTGTTCATGGCAACCGCACCGCAGCCATTTCTCCGCCAGCACTTTTCCTATGACACCGCCTGGGGCGGTACCGACCGCCTCGACCCCGAGGACAAGCTGCCTGCGAGCTACACGCACAATCCCGTAGGCACCGGCTGGGCTCGCACCCGCAACCAGAATCTGATCCCCGGCCTCAGGCTGCCGAACACGCAGGCCATCGGCGAAGACATCGCTTCGCCCTTCGGCGAATACAAGCCGATGAGCTTCGGCCCGATGGGACGCGGCTGGCCGGGCCGCATCGAATATGGCGGCACTTACGACGACAACTGGGCAAAGAACATCTTCCCGTTCCTGCCGCCGGATTTCGACGAACGCTACTTCCAGATGGCTCCCCCCGACCAGCAGGTCGATGCGCCGAAAGGCGGCGAGGAGGTGGTGCTCGTCAACCTGACGCCCGAGGGCAAGACCTGGTTCACTCTTCCACAGACTGCCCTGCCGATGACGATCTTCCGCGACGGCGACAAGGTGCTTGAACGCGCGATCTTGCCCGACACATTGCTGTTCGATCCCGAGAACCGGCGCCTGTCGATGGTGTGGCGGGCAGATGTGCGGATACTGAAGATCATCACGGAGTTCGAGGAGGCCTGGATAGGCCCGCCAACCGAAACGATGCTCAGGGCCCGGAAGCAGGGCAAGGAGTATGTTCGAGACGTGGCGACGCAGAAGGAATTCATGGACGACGAACAGGATGCCGCATGACAGCCGAGCTCGCCATTCTCGCCTGCGGAATGGTCACGGCCGTCGGTCTCGATGCCCCTTCCGCCTGCGCTGCGATGCGGGCACGTCTTGACGGATTCCAGGAGACGCGCTTCCAATCCGGACCCGACGAGCCTGTGGTCGGCGCTCCGGTTCCCATCACCCACGAAATGCTGGGCGAAAGGCGCATGGCCTATATGGCGGCGGCAGCGATACGCGAATGCCTGGATGCCCTGCCTGAGGCACGCGCTGCGGCAACACATCTGATCCTTTGCGTCGCCGAAGCGGACCGCCCAGGCAGCCCCGTAGGAGACAATGCGCGGCTCGTGCAGCGAATTGGCGCCCTGCTGGCTAGGCCAGCCAACGGCCCCACGCGCGTCATCAGTGAGGGAAGGCCCTCGGGGCACGCAGCATTGCGAACCGCGGCCCGGTTGCTGGCGAATGGAGAGGCCGAGTACGTCGTCATTGCAGGCGTGGACAGCTACCTCACCTCTGGGACGATCACGCATTTCCTGGGAGAGAACCGTCTGCTGACGCCGGACAACGCCAATGGCTTCATCCCCGGAGAGGCAGCGGCAGCCATCCTCTGTGGCGCGGCGAAGCGTGGCGCCTTTCAGCTCGCCGGGCTCGGCCTCAGCCGCGAACCGGCCTTCATCTACAATGGCCTCGACGAAGAGGGCGCGCACCTTCCCTTGCGCGGCGACGGCATGACTGCGGCATATCGAGATGCACTCGCCGAATGCGGGATAGAGATGGCTGGGCTCGGCTACAGGATCGCCGACCTGATCGGAGAGCAGTACTGGTTCAAGCAATCGGCACTCGCCTCGATCCGGCTGGTTCGCGGCGCACATGGCTTCCAGGACATCTGGTCCCCGGCCGAGTCGCTCGGCAATGTCGGAGCGGCCGTCGTGCCGGTCATGATCGCTATGGCAATGACGGCCGCCGCCAAGGGATATTCGGGCGGCACCCCGGTGCTGGTCGAGGCATCCAGCGACAGCGGCGCCTGTGGCGCAGCGGTCTTCTCGGCGCGTGTGCAGTGATGGCAAACGTTTACGCCAACGGATTGGAGATTTCGGGCAAGGGTAGCGACGGAAAGACCATAGCTGCGTTCCCCGACACCTGCTTCACCCCTCCCCAGACGCCGGCGACGCCGCCGGGCGTACCCATCCCCTACCCCAGCTTCGGCATGTCGGGCGATACCGACGAGGGCACTGGCACGGTCAAGATCGCCGGCAAGACCGTCAACATCAAAAACAAGTCCTACCTGTCGAAGACGACCGGTACTGAGGCCGGTTGTGCCCCGAAAAAGAACATCATCACGTCGAAAAACACCGGAAAGGAGTATTTCCATTCCTGGTCGAGCGACGTGAAGTTCGACGGCGAGCCGGTCATCCGCTTCACCGACATGGCGACCAACGATCATGCCTCGCCACAGGCGGGAACACCGCCTTGGGTTCACGTGCTCAAGATGAATGTCGGCGGGATAACCTGCGGCAAGCTTCTCAAGAAGATGAACCTGCGACTGCATCCTCACAACAAGAAGAAGTGCCCGAAGGGCTATCAGTCGGAGCACTATGTCGGAAATGAATATTTCCAGGCCGACCGCGCGAGCAATACATCCTATGATCAGTGGAAGGAATACAGCGTCCACAGGGCGCCCTGCGTCTGCATCCGCTCGATGAAGCACAAGAAGGGTGGCGGGTTCCAGGAAACCGGCAAGGGCAGCCGAAAAGACACCCCGCACGACACCAAGACCAAGGCTGTCAACGACTACAACGAAAAGCGCATGGCTCAGACGGGCAGATCACCCAAGCTGCGCGGTGCCGTCGCCAAGGGCACCAAGTCGATCGCCGAGCAACACAAGGAGTGCAGGGACGCAAGTCCCGCCACGCAAGATAAGGTCGCCAAGTGCCTGTCGATGGTCTTCATGGCCTATATGCAGAGTGTCGTCGGCCCACCGCCTCCCGAGAAGACCATGGAGGAACTGAATGAAATGCGGACCATGCGGCATAGGACGGTCAAATGACGGGGCAAAAGGACATCGAACAGATCCCGCCTGATCAAATCTACCTTGAGGCGATGCGGGCGTTCCACGTCGGCGGCACACAGTTTGGAGTGTCAGTCGAGTTGAGCGACGAGTACAGGGAGCGTGGACGCTCTTACTTGCTGCTGGTCGATTTCAATGGCAGCCAGGCGCGGTTCGACATCGTGCTGCAGCTGGAAAACCAGATGCTGTCGCATATCAGCACCTCGCCACGGGATCATGTCCTGCAGGAAGTGGGCGGTCTCACCCACTTCCTGCGCGGCACGGCGCACACCACCGCGCGGGCGCCGGAACCGTTCTTCCACAAATTGTTCCTGCCGCCGGGCGGACCTTTGTTCACCTATGGCGAGGACGGTTGCGTCTGCCGGTTCGAGGCAGGCGAGTGGCATCCGATCAAACCTCTGGTGTCAGCGTTCCTGAGGACGATGCACGGGCCATCCGCCTCGCAGCTTCACGTCGCGGGTGACCACGGCACGCTATTGCGCTTGGTGGGCGACAGCTGGCGCCAGATCCCGCTCGATTTCAATCGTTCCATTCAGGCCATCCACGTGTCCGGCGACGGCACGGTCAGCATCGGCTGCGAAGACGGCTTTTGCTTCGAGTACCGCGACAGCGAATTGAAGCAGATAAAGGCGCCCGACAGCGACTTCATGTCGATCTGCGACTTCCAGGGCGCTCGCTACTGGGGCGACAACGATTTCGGGCTTTTCGTTCAGGACGACCGAAAGTTGAAGAAGTTCCGGGCTCTAGGGTTTGCCTATGCGATGCAACCGTCGGACGAACTGCTCGTCGTCACCGGATGGAAGGAGGTCTTTGTTTTTGACGGCAGCACCTGGTCGGGGTTCGAATTCGGCTACGATGGCCATCTCTATATCCAGGCGATCGACATGACCAAACGCTATCTCTGACGTACTGCCCCGTTCGCCGCGAGGTATTCCCTGACCTTTTCCAGTTCCAGTTCTCCCACGCGGATCGGTCGTTTCGTGTCGAGCATCCTGACGACGAACAGTTCCCCCGCCTCGGGATATTCCGCGTAACGTTCCTGCGCTATTTCGCGCCCGACCTCCCCAGCCACGCGCAACCCGTCGAGATGCGCTTCCAGGCGTTCGACAAGCCGCGCCAGGCGAACCTCGTCCATGTCGGGATTTTCGTCCGGATGCAGCAGGTGATGATCGTAGACGGTCCACAGGAACGCCGCCATTTCGGCGTGCTGTCTTACGATCTCTCGCAGCACCGGCGCTGGCATCAGTTCAGATTGACCGAGCCGCCGCGGATGCGGTTGGCGGCGCTGGCGTGGCTGGTGACATAGGTACCACGAATGGTGATGTGGCCATCCTTCTCCATGACGATCGTGGCCTTGCCGCAGCGCAGTTCCAGGCGTTCCTCAGCGACGATCCTGACCAGTTCGCCGTCACGGATGACCTGCGGCGCCTGTGCCTTGCGGGCCGGGTCGACGATGCGCCCGACGATGAGCGGCCGGCCGACATTCCCGTCCTCGAACAAAAGCGCCACTTCGGCACCGATCATGTCCGAACTCATCGCCGTCAGGCTGCGCGCCCGCACCGCCGTTTCCTTGGCATTGCCCGGGAACACGACGAGCGGCGCCTCCCCGTCGAAGCCGAGGAACATGCCGATCACAACCCCGTCGATGCGCTTCGCGATCCTTGTCATCCAACCCGCCCTCAGTTCTGCTTGATCTGCGAACCCTTCATGGTGATGTCGCTCGATGCCTTGACGTTGATCTTGCCCGAGCCCAGGACGGTGATGTCCTTGCCTTCGATGTTGATGGTGCCGTCCTTTTTCATCGAGATGGCAGCCGAGCCGCATTTGATGAGAATGGAGTCGCCGGCCTCGATCAGAAGGTCCTTGCCGACCTTGATGGCAGCTCCTTCGGCGACCTGAACCAGGCTGCCCTTGGCAATTTTCAGCGCACGATCGCCGCCGACCTCGGTGGTGTCGCCATCGGCAATCTTGGTGCTGCGCGCCTTGCCGATGGTCGTCGACTTCGCGCCGCCGACCTCGAATGTCTGGTCGGCACTGATCTGCACGGTCTGATTTGCGGCGACCTGCCAGCTGTCGTCGGCACCGATACTGTGGCTCTGGGCAGCACCCACGCTCACCGAGCGGCTGGCGCCTATCGTGTTCGATTGGGCTGCTCCGACCGTGCGCGTCTCGCTGGCCCCGACTGTGTCGACGCGCGCAGCTCCGACCGTGATCGCCTGCGCGATGGCCACCGTCTGCGCATGATTGGCGCCGATTGTCTCGGTCGAATTCAAGCCGATGCCGATGGTCTCGTTGGATCCCACCGTCAGCGATCGATTGGAACCCACCGTCTCGGTGTCGTTCGATCCGATATCGGTCTTCTGGTCGACGCCGACCTTGACCGTCTTGTTGTTGCCGACGTCCTCATCCAGATTGTGGCCGACTGAATGCTTGGCGTCGTGATCGATGCGGTCGGACTGGTCGTGCTGCACGAGCTTCGTTCGATCGTTCTTGATCAGAAGGTTGTGGTCTTTCTGCGCCTGGAAATTGACCAACTCGGAGCCGGCCTTGTCCTCGAACATCAGCTCGTTGTAGCCGCCGCCGCCCTTTGAAGAGTCCGATTTCCAGCCCGACTGCGTCGCATTGCCGGGCAATCCGTAGGGCGGCATCTGGGAGGCGTTGTAGACCCGTCCGGTGATGATCGGCAGGTCGGGATCACCCTCGATGAAATCGATGATCACCTCCTGGCCGATGCGCGGGATCTGGATGAACCCCCATCCACTGCCGGCCCAGGTCTGCGACACCCGCACGAAGCAGGAGCTGTTCTGGTCCTTCTTGCCCAGGCGGTCCCAGTGGAACTGCACCTTCACCCGGGCATATTCGTCGGTGAAGATTTCCTCGCCCGACGGCCCGACAACCGTCGCCGTCTGCGGCCCGCGCATGATCGGCCGAGGCGTGATGCGCGGCGGACGGTAGGGCAGGCTTGTCGGCGCCACGCCCAGAACCACGGTGAAGTTGTCGCCTTCCGTCTTGATCCCGGTGTGATAGCTCGGGTCGAAGATCCGGTACTCGACGCTCAGCACCAGATATTCCTGGTTCTGGTCCTCGCGCGGAAAGCCGTCGAGCTTGAAGGTGCAGCCCGAAAAGAGACCTCGCACCGTGCCCGCAGCTGCGATGCGCTGGTGCACCGCCTGCAATTCCTCGCGGCGCACCGCAGCAATGCTGTCGCCGCGCCCGACATCCAGATGCGTGCCCGGCTGGCGGTAGTTCTCGCCGTCCGCGAGTTTGTGCCCGAAGGCCTGTTCGGACTTCGCCATCAGGTCGGCGCCGGGTTTCTTGAAATCGTAGTCGGTGTGGGCGTAGGCGCCGGGACGCACCGAACTGCCAGGAATCCACTCGGTGATGTATTCGACGTCGCGCCGGGTGCCCTGCCCTTCGAAATGATACGGCACCTTCTCATAGCCCTTGGGCGGCTTGAGCTTGTTCATGGCGTCGGCAAGGATCAGCTTGTGCTCGCCGTCATCGTGCTCGAAGAAATACATGACACCTTCGTGCTCGAGCAGTCGCTGCACGAAATCGAGATCGGTTTCGTCATATTGCACGCAATAGTCGCGCGGCGGATACGATCCTTGCAGCCGCTTGTCGAATTTGGCCGCGCCATACTTCGAGAAGATCTTCTCGACGATCTCGATGATGCTCATGTTCTGGAAGATGCGGCAGTCGGTTGTATTGCCGAGAAACCACAGCCACGGACGGATGGTCGCCTCGTAATAGGCGAGCCGGTCCTCGATCCGTGTCAGGCGGAAATCCGAAACCAGCCCGCTGAACCAGCGTTTCGGATCGGACTCGCCTTCGATCGACACGGCGCCACCGAGCATCTTCAGCGGATCGATCTCCGCGTCGCTGCTGACGAAGCCCACACCATAGGAAAAACAGCGGCTGACTTCGTCGCGACCGACGAGATGGGTGAAAGTCAGCGTATCGCCGCCAAGGGGAGTCCGGACCACTGTCGCGCGATCGTTAGCCATGGCGTCGTGCCTCTCCGGGGACGGCCGGACTTCAGCTTCGAAGCTTAGCACAAGTTTTTCGGCCGGCCAAAGCGGGCACATGGAACGGGCGCGGCCGATGGCTTCGAAATGCCCCTGTGCCGTTGTCGCCGCAAACTGCTAGAATAAAAGGGTGAATTGGAACGAGGCTGCAGGAAACAGTCGAGTTGGCGGGCAATTTCGGATGTTCATCAGTCTGACCATCGAGAATGTCGACAGGCTGCCCAACGGCGGACCGCTGAGCTATAGCTCCGATGGTCGCAGCTTCGCGATCGGCCGTGAAAATCGCGACTGGAACCTGCCCGATCCCAATCTTTTCATTTCCGGCCTGCATTGCGAGGTCCGCTACGACAGGGGCACCTTCTGGCTCTACGACGTGTCGCGCAACGGAACCTTCGTCAACGGATCGGACCAGCGCCTTTCCGATCCTCATCCGCTCAGCCACGGCGACCGCATCTGGATCGGACGCTACATCGTCGCCGTATCGATCGAGGAAGGCGGCGCACGCGTTGCCGGCAGCGAATGGGGCGACTGGGGCGCTCCGCCGCCCCAGCGGGAAGATCCCGGCTATCCCGCCCGGCAGCCTTCCCAGTCCGGCGACCCGTTTTTCGCCGACACGGCCAATGGCCAGGGAGCGGCTGGCATCGCCGTCCAGCCCGCACGGCAGCCGCGCTCCCAGCCCCGAGCACCGGTCCAGCAGGCCGTCCAGCCGCCTGTCCATGCTCCCCAGATCGACGCCAATGAACTGCTTCGGCTGATTGCCGCCGGCGCCGGCGTCTCGCCCGAGGTCTTCCTGCAGCGCGATGCGAAGGATGTCGCCGCCGAGGTCGGCGCGGTGCTGCGTGCCGTGGTCGACGAACTTGCCCTGCTGCTCAAGGCGCGCGCCGCTGCGAAGGCTCTGGCCAAGAGCAGCCAGCGCACCATGATCGGCGGCGTCGACAACAATCCGCTGAAGTTCGTCCCGCGCTCGGAAGAAATCCTCGAGATCATGTTCGCCCAGCGCCGCTCCGGCTACCTCGACGCCAAGCACAGCATCGAGGAGGCATTTCGCGACCTCAAGACCCATGAACTCGCCACCTATGCGGCGATGCAGGCAGCCCTCGCCCGCCTGCTTTCCGAGCTGTCTCCCGATGCGATAGAGCGGAAGGTCCCCGGCTCGTCCTTCGTGTCCAAGAAGAGCCGCGCCTGGGATTTGTTCGTCGCCACGTGGGAAGCCAGGGAGCAGGCGCACGAGAACGGCATGCTCGACGTGTTCCTCGCCTATTTCAGCGAGGCCTATGCCAAGTCCGCCGGCAAGAAGTAGGCGTCCGGCATTCAGCCGCCGTTGACCTTGCTCCCGGCGCCCGGTTCCCATCGGCGGGCCCTTGCACTACCATGCCTCCGAGAGTTGGCCAGTCAAGCGATGCTGCTTGACAGGAGGCGCCTGCCGGCATGCGGGCGGGCGCCGCGCGAACCACGGGTGATCGGCGATGAGTTCGAAGGACGATCCTTCCGGCTCCGACGGCAGAACCGTTATTCGCGGATCGCCGCGCCGCGCGCCAAGGCCGGATCAGCCCGGCTCCGCTCCCAACCCGACGATCATCTACACTGCGGACGCCGACCCCCCTGCCGGTACGGTGATCTATCAGGGCGTGCCGTTCGGCGATCAGAAACCGGACACGGCGCGACATGACGCAAAGCAGGAGAAACCGCCGGCGCGATCGGGCATCTCCCAGGACGCGCTGATCGATGCCGTGGACAGTCTCCGGTTTGTCGCCTCGAACCCCATCATGGCGGCTGCGGCACCGCTGCTGATGTTGCTCGGCCATCTCCGATCGACGAGCATCGAGGTCGATGCGGTTGCGTTGGCCCAGCATGTCGCAACATGCATCGACGAGTTCGAATGGAAAGCAACTGATGCAGGCGTCGCCGAAGAGGACGTCCACATCGCCAGATACGCGCTTTGCGAAACCGCCGACGATGTCATCGCCAACCTGCCCGGGATCGGCCAGCAAGGCTGGGCACCACACAGCCTGTTGAAGCAATATTACGGCATTGAGGCTCCGGGAAACGGTTTCTTCGAGGCACTCAATTCGGTCCTGGCCGACCCGGCGGAGCGCTGCGACCTGCTCGAGCTCATGCACGCCTGCCTGTCGCTCGGCTTCCAGGGACCTTTCCGCAGCGCCGCAGGCGAGGCCGACGGCCTGGAGACCGTCCGCCAGGACGTCTACGCCGCATTGCGCTACTTCAGGCCGCGCCCCGACGACGATATTTCTCCGCACTGGCAAGGCATGGCTGCCATGGCGGGAAAACGTCCGACCCGGCTCCCGCTTTGGGTGGTTGCTGCTGCCGGCATCGCGTTGGTCACCGGCGCGTTCTTCTGGATGCGCGGCGACATCACCAGCCAGGGCGAGGCGCTCGCCGCCAAGCTCCTGGCTCTTACGCCTACGACGCAGGTCGCCATCCAGCGCACGGATTTCGTGCCGATGGCCGTAGAGCCGCAACCAGTCGCGCCAGCCGCGCCGGTGGCCCCCGTAGCGCCGGTGGCGACGGGTGCGCAGATCGAACGCATCCGTTCGGCGCTTGCACAAGACATGCAGAGCGGCGTCCTGAGCGTCGAGGTCAAGGGCGTGTACATTGCCGTCGAGATCAACAGTGCGCTGCTCTTCGACACCGGCAAGGCCGAAACGAAGCCGGAATTCACTCCGCTGGCGGGCCGCATTGCCGCCGTGCTGGCGGCCGAACCAGGCGCCATCAGGGTCGTCGGCCACACCGACAACGTCAAGCCGCGCCAGTCGGGCACGTTCAAGTCCAACTACGACCTTTCGGTTGCTCGTGCCGAGGCGGTGGCCAAGGCGCTGGCGCCAGGACTTGGCGACGCATCGCGGCTCACCCCCGAGGGCAAGGGCGAGGATCAGCCAATCGCCGACAACGCCACCCCGGACGGACGGGCAATGAACCGCCGCGTCGACATCATGCTCCGGCGCGAGGAGACACCATGAACGGCGGCGGCTATTTCCGGTGGAGCCCATGACGGCCTGGCTGTGGCGGATCATCGGCCTGCTCGCATTGGCCGGCCTCTGCGCGGCCGTGTGGTTTGGCGGACCGCTGATTGTCGTCGACGGCAGCCGGCCGTTTTCTGCCGACTGGCTGCGGCTGGTCGTCATCGGCGTGATCGTAGTCGCGATTACTGGCATCTACCTGCTGCGCGCGCTGCATGCGCGCAGGGCCCAACGGGCGCTCGAAGCGGCGGCTGTGGGCGGTGGTGCTTTCGGCGGCGATGCCGGGCTGCTCGAAACCGGGATGCTCAAGGCCATCGCCACGCTCAAGCGTGCCAGCGGCAGGCGCAACTTCCTCTACGAGGTCCCATGGTATGTCATCATCGGCCCGCCGGGTGCGGGCAAGACCACCGCGCTGGTCAACTCCGGCCTCAAGTTCCCGCTCGCCGTCTCGGGAACGGCTCAGCCGGTCCCCGGCGTCGGCGGCACCCGAAACTGCGACTGGTGGTTCACCGACGACGCGGTCCTGATCGACACCGCCGGGCGTTACACGACGCAAGACTCGGATGCCGAAGGCGACCGGAAGGACTGGCTGGCATTCCTGTCCCTGCTCAAGAAGCACCGTGGCGGGCAGCCGATCAACGGCGTGATCGTGGCCATCAGCCTCTCCGATCTGCTGGCGCCTGGCGATCAGGAAGCCGGCGCGCACGCCATCGAGATCGGCAACCGCCTGCAGGAAATCAGCGAGGTCCTGAAGATCAGGTATCCGATCTACGTCCTGTTCACCAAGGCCGATCTGGTCGCTGGCTTCATGGAATATTTCGGCGCTTTCGACGAAGACCGGCGGCGCATCGTCTGGGGCGCCACGTTCCAGGCCCAGGATTATCGCAAGCCCATGGTCGGCGAAGCGCCGGCCGAATTCGACGCGCTCGTGCAGCGCCTGTCAGAAGAGCTTCCGGACCGGCTCCAGGAACAACCGGATCCGCTCGCGCGCATTTCATCGGCCGGCTTTGTCGCGCAGTTCGGCTCGCTGCGGCAACGCATCACGGATTTTCTCGAACGCGTATTCGACCCGGCAGCCCGGCAGTCGAGTGCCGTCCTGCGCGGCTTCTATTTTTCCTCCGGCACGCAGGAGGGCACGCCCATCGATCGTGTTCTCGGCGCCATGGGACGCAGCTTCGGCACCGCCTCGACCAGCCAGATGTCGGGCACGGGGAAGAGCTTCTTCCTGCACGATCTGCTTGCCAAGGTCATTTTCGCCGAAGCCGGATGGGTCTCCCACGACGATGCCGCCGACCGGCGCGCCAGGCTCTCGCGTTATGCCGGACTCGGCGCCATTGCCTTGCTCGCAACCGCAGGGCTCGCGGCCATGGCGGTCAGCTACACCGCCAACAAGACCCTGATCGCAGCCACGGACCAGGCCGCCGAACACTATCGTTCATCGGCCAGCGCGCTGCTGACGGCCGACGCGGTGGCCGACACAGACCTCGAAAACGTCATCGATGCCCTGGAGGAGGTCCGCAACCTGCCTGCCGGCTACGAAAGCCGCGACGAGCCGACGCCGGCACCGGAAATGTTGGGCATGAGCCAGCGCCCGCGTCTCCATTCGGCAACTGCCGCTGCCTATCGGTTGGCGTTGGAAAGGATGCTTCGGCCACGGCTTCTGCTGCGCCTGGAACAAGTGCTGGAAGCGCGGATGAGCGATCCGACGGCGCTCTACGAAGCGCTCAAGATCTACCTCATGCTCGGCGGCAAGGCACCCGGGACCGACGACGACCAGATCGTTGCGTGGATGAAAGCCGACTGGGAGCGCAACCGCTATCCGGGGCCGCAAAATCGCGAGGGCCGCCTCATCCTCGAAAAGCACTTGCGCGCCATGCTGGCGCTCGACGACGAGTTCAACCCATCGATCGAGCTCAACCGCTCCGTTGTCGAGGCAGCCCAACGCGCGCTAGGCCGCATGACGGTTGCCGACCGCGCTTCAGCCCTGATTTTGTCGGCCATTTCGGCTGCCGCGCTCACCGATTTTTCCGTAGCCGCGAGAGGCGGACCGGAAGCGAAACTCATTTTCGAGACAATCGACGGCAGCGATCTGTCCAGCCTTCGTATCCCGGGCCTCTACAGCTACGCCGGTTTCAACGATTTCTACCTCGACCAGCTCGCTGGCATCGCGCAAAAACTGGCTGATGACCAGTGGGTGCTTGGTGCAGGCGCCGAACAAGGCGATGTCGAGCAGGAACTGCTCAGGCTCGGTCCCGAATTGCTCGAACGCTACAGCAACGACTTCGCGCGAACATGGAACGAGGCGCTCGACAGGCTGAAGTTCAAGCCCATGTCGGGGGACAAACCCGAATATCTGGCTCTTTCCGCAGCCGGGTCGCCCAGTTCGCCGCTTTCACAGCTGTTCGAGGCGATCGCCAGGGAAACCGCACTGACCCGCGCCACCGGCGCCGTTGTGGCGGACGTCGACGAACGCGCCGACGGGCTCGCCCGCATCGGCATCGAACTCGCTGGCCGCAAATCGAGCAGCCGGGCCGGAGCCGCCTTTGCCAACACGCCGACGCTGGTGCCGGGCGCCAATATCGAGGCCCAGTTCCGTCCGTTCCAGCTTCTGGTCGACGGTCGTCCCGGTCAACGGCCCATCGATGCGCTGATCCAGAATTTCCACGCCATCTATCAGAACCTCACGGTATCGGCCGCCGCCCCTGCCCGTGGCGACCGCGTCAATGCCAACCTCCAGCTGCAGATTTCCAACCTCCGCGCAAACGCCTCCCGCCTGCCGAAGACGCTGGCGCGCATGGTGCACGCCGCAGCCGACGATTTCGAAGGCGATGTTGCCGAAACCTCGCTGGCGCAGCTCGGCCAGATGCTCGAGCAGACCGTCAGCGGTCCGTGCGAGGAAGCGATCGCGAACCGCTATCCGTTCGGCGGTGGCGGTGCGCAGGATGTGCCCATCGCCGATTTTTCCCGCCTTTTCGCGCCCAGCGGCGTCCTCGACCGCTTCTTCGCGCAGAATCTGGCCTCGTTCGCCGACATGTCGGGGCAGGAATGGCAATGGAAGCAGGAGTCCCGCCTCGGCCGTGGCCTGTCGAAATCGACATTGAAGCAGTTCCAACTGGCCGCAGAGATCCGAGACGCGTTCTTCCCGCTTGGCGGATCGACGCCGGCGGTGAATATTACCTTCACCCCATTTTCACTGCATGGCGACGCCGACATGGCGTTGCTCGACGTCAATGGCCAGGTCGTGCAGAGCTATCAGAACGGCAGCAGCCCCGGCACCGTCACCTGGCCCGGCAGCCAGACCGCCGGCTCCGCCAATCTCAGCCTGACGCCGGAACTGCCCGGGCGCGTCTCCGCCCTCAGGTTCGAGGGGCCATGGGCCCTCAAGCGTCTGCTCGATGCCGGCACCTCCAGCCTCAACGGCGACAAGCTTGAGCTGCGTTTCGTCATCGGGGGCCGCGACGTCGCCTACACGGTCCAGGTCAATCCGCCGGGCAATCCATTTGCGCTCCCTGCTTTCTCCGGCTTCACCTGTCCGAAAGGCCTTTGACCCGGCGCAACGGCACGCCGCCATGTTGATTTCGATACTCTAATGCCCGGCCCTGTGGCAGACTGGCGGGCGCGAGCGTTTCCACGCAACGCAGAGGGGCGCTCGAGAAGCGCTTGAGGCCATTGAGCAATGTTGCCCTCCCCTTCGAAAGCTATGGCGTAAGCCACAAGGGCTGCGTCCGCCAGATCAATGAAGACAGCTACCTGATGGAGCCGCGCAGCGGCCTGTGGGTTGTCGCCGACGGCATGGGCGGCCACGATGCCGGCGAAGTCGCCTCGGCTAGCATCATCGAGCATCTCGCAACGATCGGCATCGCCAGTTCCGCGCCTGACCTGCGCGCGCGTTTCGAGGACCGCCTGCGCAAGGCGCATTCCGACATCCGCGACATCTCGGACCAGCGTGGCGCGACCATTGGCTCCACCGTCGCCGCCCTGTTGGTCATGGACGGCAAGTTCGCCTGCCTGTGGCTGGGCGACAGCCGCGTCTACCTGGTGCGTGACGGCAAGCTCTCCCAGGTCTCTCGCGATCATACCGAGGTGCAGGAACTGCTCGACCGCGGCGCGATAACCGAAGCCGAGGCGCGCACCTGGCCGCGGCGCAATGTCATCACCCGCGCCATCGGCGTCAGCGATGATATCGCGGTCGATTTCCGCCAGGGCGAAATCCGCCCCGGCGATGTCTTCGTGCTGGGCACCGACGGTCTCACCGCGCACGTCACCGATGCCGAGATCGAGGCTTCGGTGGCGTCGGCGACGCCGCAGGCCGCCTGCGAGGACCTGCTCGCGAAGGTGCTGTCGCGCGGCGGAACGGACAACGTCACCATTGTGCTAGTGCGGATTCGGGGCGCGACCGACAGTGCATCATCTGAAATTTTGGCGGGAGGCCGATAGAGGCCGGCGACACGACGCGACCATTTTCGAGCGCGCCGCCACGGCGGCTCGCGTGATGCTTGCCGCCGTATGCGTGGCGGCGTTGTCGCTGCTGTTCGCGCCCGCCGAGGCCCGCGCTGAGTTCACCGTCTGCAATCAGACCCTCGACGTCGTCAATCTTGCCGTCGGCCAGGAGGTAGAGAGGGCCTTCCAGACCGACGGCTGGTGGACCATCGGTGCCAACCAGTGCGTCAATGTCATCCGCGACGAACTCTCCAACCGCTACGTCTACATCTACGCCACGGATGTCTTCGGCAACGCGATCCTGAGCGGCTCGACCGACATGTGTGTCGAGCGCAAGCGCTTCACCGTGCGCGGCATCGAGGAGTGTTGGCAGCGCGGCCACATCGCCGCACGGTTCTTTGAGGTCGACACGCTCGACCAGGCGCGCTGGACCTTCTTTCTCACCGGGCGCTCGCCATGACGCACGGCATCGATGCCAGCTTCAAGTTGCAGAAGCAGGAGCGTTTGGCGCGGCGCAAGCGTGAACGCCAGTTCAAGGTAACGGTCGCGGCGGGCATCGTCTTGTTGCTCGCCATTGCTTCGGCCGCCTACTTCACCTCCAGCTACTGGCTGCCAGGCGAATATGAGGGCGATCTCGCGCCGACCGAGGACGTGGACGCAGTCCCGCCGGACGCCGCCATCTATGTGCCAGCCATTGTCGACCTCGCCGGCGATCCGATGTGGATCAACCTGGCGCACGAGGCCGGAGGCGAAACCAAGCGCCGTTCCATGACCCGTCCCCTCGACCTCGTCGAGGACGGTATCTCGCCCAGTATCGAATATCTCTCCGACACCATGCTGAGTTCCAGCGAACGCTTCATGACTGCCATCCCGTCGACGCAGGAAGACTTTGCCTTCTTCCAGGCGCAGCGCGCGGTGACCGAGCCTGCTGCAGGGCAGCAAGTGGATATCCAGCCTGCACCACCCTCGGCGACCGATCTCGACGAGATCGAGCCAGAGGGCGATGACGCAGCCGATCTCGGCGCAGGCTGGGGCGAAACCATCGACCAGGGCGAAGCTGCCCTGCCCGCATTCGAGAAGACCGCCGTCGAAAACAACACCAGCGTGGCAACCGTGACACCGGAGCCCGAGCGGTTCGAGGCGACCGAAGACATCTTCGTCAAGATCCTCACCAACCGCACTCTCGAAAGCGTGGCCCTTGAAGCACGCTTCCCCGCAGCCGAAGCCAGGCTGGCAAGCGACGCCCTGAAGGCGCTCTTCAAGCTGGAAAACCTCGAACCCGGCTATGTCGTCGCCCTGCGCGGCTTCAGGCCACGACGTGGCGCGCCCGCAATGGCGCTGATGCAGGTTTCGGTCTACGCCATGAACAGATTCATAGGCACGCTTGCCCGCAATGCCGCCGGTCAGTTCGCCTCCGGTGTCGACCCGTGGGTGCGCGACGACCTGTTCAACTATTCCGGTGCGCCGCAGGCAGGAGCGCAGAAGCGCCAGTACCGCCTGCTCGACGCCATCTATTCGACAGCCGCCCGTAACAATGTCCCCACCGGGGTGCTCGGCGAAGCGATCATGTACCTGTCGCGCGGCCAGGACCTGAACGCCTTTGCGACCGAAGATCAGCGGCTGATCCTGCTCTATTCGCAAACGGCGCGCGGCAAGGACGGTCTCGCCGGCCGCGTGCTGTATGTCGGCGTTCACGGCACCGACAAGAAGCTCGAGTGCTTCGTCTTCCTGCAGAGCGACGGTCAGTTCTCGTGCGTCAGCGGTGACGACCAGGTTCGCTCTCTGGCGACAACGAATGGCATGGTCACGCCGGTCAATGGCGTCATGACGTCGACCTTCGGGCCACGCAAGCATCCGATCCTGAAGACGGTCCGCATCCACAAGGGCGTCGACTGGGCAGCGCCCATCGGCACGCCGATCGCCGCAGCTTTCGACGGCCAGGTGGCGTTCGAGGGCGATGGCAAGGGTTATGGCAATCTCATCCGCATCACTCACGCCAACAATCGCGAAACCCGATATGCCCACATGCAGCGTTTCGCCGACGGCATCAGCGTCGGAACCACCGTCAAGGCAGGTGATGTCATCGGCTATATAGGCACCACGGGCCTGTCGACCGGCCCGCATCTGCATTTCGAGCTCTACCAGGACGGCCAGGCCGTCGATCCGCTCGGCACGGTCACGGTCACCGTGGCCGCGACCACCGTCGTGACGGCTTCCTCGGACGATTCAGCCATCGAGGTGCTGACCAACCGCATCATCCACGTCGAAAGCGGCGGCAGCGCCCGCGCCAAGAACCCGCTGTCGTCGGCGACAGGCCTGGGGCAATTCATCTCCAAGACCTGGATCAGGATGATGAACACTTACCGGCCCGACCTGGCCAGTACCTTGTCGACTGCCGAACTGCTCGAACTGCGCTTCGACCCGACGATCTCGCGCGAAATGGTGCGCAACCTCGCCCGCGAGGGTGAATCCTATCTCAAGCAGAGGGGCCACCAGATCACTGCCGGGCGGCTCTACCTGTGCCACTTCCTTGGTATGGAAGGCGCGCATCAGATCCTGTCGGCGTCTGGCGACGCAATGATTGCCGACGTCCTTGGAGCGGTCGTCATCAAGGCCAATCCGTTTCTGACTGGCAAGAACGCAAGCTATGTCGTTGCCTGGGCCGAAAAGAAGATGACCGGACGTGCACCGGCGATCGCGACGCAGCCGTCTGCGCCTACGACCACACGAGAAGTGAAGCAGACGTCCCCCGAATTCGAGAGGTACAAGCAGGCGATCGCCAAGACCCTGACGTCGGTGGAAACCACGCTGTGATCGCTGCGGCTCGCATTTCAGCAATTGCTGATGCGACACACCTTGTCACGACTCCCGCAGTCATGATTTGTACCGCTGAGCAATCGCGCGGTCCGCCATCATCGGGGCAAGGACCGGCTTTGGACCGCCGCACATGAATATCGCCGTCCCCAACCGCACGATCATCGTTGACGACAGGCCTGCCGACCTTGAACTCGTGGTGGCGGAGCATGTCAGGCAGGTCATCGCGCGCCTCGGCCGAACGGAAGACCTGCGTTTTTCACCTGATTTCCGGCGCCTCGCGCTCGCTGGCTTCGGCAGGAGCATGTGCCTGCTGTTCGACATCGAGATCGTCCGCTCTGCCGGCAAGCCGATCCTGCATGTCAGGGACTATTTCGAGCTGCATTCGCCCGACCTCAAGGATCCGCATGGTTTCGATTTCATCGACAATCGGACACTGGTGGTGGCCAACCGCGGTGGTGCAGTCACCGTTTTCGATCTGCCTGCCGGTTCAGGGTCGCAGCGCGTCCACGATTTATCGCCGTCGCGTTTCGTCCGTCGCGCTGGCCTCAGCCGACGTATTTCCACGCCAGGCTCCGTATGCGTGTCGACCATGGGCAATGGACGATGCGAACTTTTCGTATGCAACAACTACAAGCACCGGGTCACGAGACACGTCGTCAGGCTCGGTAGTGCCTGGTCGCTACCGCGAAACTCCATTCTTTTGGAGCAAGGGCTTGATGTCCCCGATGGCATCGCAATCAGCCCTGACAAGGCATGGATCGCCATCAGCAACCACATGACGCATTCGGTGCTTCTGTTCGACAACCGAAAGCGGCTCGATCGCCGGTCGGCTCATGTCGCTACGCTTTCCGGAGTCGGCTACCCCCATGGCCTCAGATTTTCGCCTGACGGCACCATGATCTATGTCGCCGACGCCGGCTCGCCTTATGTACATGTCTACCGCCGTGCCGGTAACGGCTGGTCCGGCGAATATGCGCCTGTGCTTTCTTTCAGGGTCATTGACGACCAAACCTTTCAAAAAGGGCGCCACAATCCAGAAGAAGGCGGGCCGAAAGGGCTCGATATCGACGCTTCGGGCGAGTTGCTGGTGGTTACCAATGAAGAACAGCCCCTCGCCTGCTTTCACATGCCCACTTTGCTGTCGCAGAAGAATTTTGCGAATTAGCACAACGGCTTGATTGCAAGTACTTTATCGCCGCCGCCGACCGCGATATAGAACTCGCATGAGTTTAAGTTGGAAATTGGCTCCCGCGCTTGCCCTATGTCTTTCGGCCACGACGGTCGGCGGCTGTAGCCGCTCGTCCGACGGAACTGTCATCATTCCCAAGCCGATGGACTCCAGGCGCTTCTGGCAGGACGACGACGCCAGGCGCGCTGCCAGCGAAAGCTCTCAAGCCGCGTCCTTCCCGGCGGGTCCGGAAATCCGCTTCGTTACCCAGCAGCCTGGCCCGCGCCCGTTGACACGTGCGCCGCGCCGCGCTTCCGAGAGTGCCGCGGGCAGCGCCAAGCCGATGTCTTGCCGTGCCATCACCGGTCCGACCGGGCGTGTCAGATACGCCTGCGAATAACCGCTTTCACGGGCCGGCCATGTCCGCGCTCAGTCCGCTGAACCGATGATTTACACCCCCTTTTCGTCAGGCTGGCGTCAGCAAAGCCCCGGTTTTTGCGTATTTCGCGCAAACACCGCCATAGCCGGTTGACGAGCAAGCATCGACCGTTATAGCCCACCTCCAGTCGCTGGAACTGAATGGAGAAGGTCCCGCCCGATGGAGATATTCACTGCTGCAGGCTTCACGGCCCTTCTGCAGGTCATTGCTATCGACCTCGTGCTCGCTGGCGACAACGCCATCGTCATCGGCCTTGCCGCCGCGGGACTGCCCGCCGATCAGCGCAAGAAGGCCATCCTCGTTGGCATCGCCGCTGCGACCGTGCTCCGCATCGGTTTCGCGCTCATCACCCAATGGCTTCTGGCCATCGGCCCGATGTTGCTCATCGCCGGCGGCCTGCTGCTGCTATGGGTCTGCTGGAAGATGTGGCGCGAACTGAGTGTCAGCCACGAACAGGAACATGAAGCCACCGAAGCGCTGTCGGACGCCGACTACGATAGGGACGGCAAGATCGCCGGCAAGGGCCCGCGCAAGACCTTCGCCCAGGCCGCCTGGCAGATCGTCATCGCCGACGTGTCGATGTCGCTCGACAACGTGCTTGCCGTTGCCGGTGCTGCCATGGACCATCCGACCGTCCTGATCATCGGCCTCGCCCTGTCGATCGCGCTGATGGGCTTTGCCGCCTCCTTCGTCGCCCGCCTGCTGCACAAATATCGCTGGATCGCCTATATCGGCCTGGTCATCATCCTCTACGTCGCATTGAAGATGCTGCTCGACGGTGCTGTCGACCAGTTCCCGGAGCAGTTTGGCTTCCTGAGCCAATGGTTCGGCGGACATAGCGCCCCTGCCCACTGAGGCTGACACGAATGACGAAAAAGGGCCGGAACAATCCGGCCCTTTCTTGCATGTGGCCATCAGCCAGTTTGCTTGGGCGCCGATTTGTGCTATTGCGCCGCCCGAATTGAGCTCTTTTCAGAGCCGACAGATCGAGAAAATTCAAGACTTCCGGGCCGGCCCTCAAGGGTTGCGGCCCGTATCCATTGGAACCCGTTTATGACCGCAGCACCCCGCGTCAGCTTTGTCAGCCTCGGTTGCCCAAAGGCGCTTGTCGATTCCGAACGCATCCTCACGCAGCTCCGCGCCGAAGGCTACGAAATCGCCCGCAAACATGACGGCGCCGACCTCGTCGTGGTCAACACCTGCGGCTTCCTCGATTCCGCGCGCACCGAGTCGCTCGACGCCATCGGCACGGCGATGAAGGAGAACGGCAAGGTCATCGTCACCGGCTGTATGGGCGCGACGCCGGAACTGATCCGCGAAAAGCACCCCAACGTGTTCGCCATCACCGGCCCGCAGGCCTATGAGAGCGTCATGACGGCCGTCCACGAGGCAGCGCCGCCCGCGCACGACCCGTTCACCGACCTGCTGCCGCCGCAGGGCGTCAAGCTCACTCCGCGCCACTACGCCTATCTGAAGATTTCAGAGGGTTGCAACAACCGCTGCACCTTCTGCATCATTCCAGACCTGCGCGGCGACCTGGTCTCGCGCCCGGCCGGCGACGTGCTGCGCGAGGCGGAAAAGCTCGCCAATGCGGGCGTCAAGGAACTGCTGGTCATCTCCCAGGACACCAGCGCCTACGGCATCGACATCAAATATGCGACCAGCCCTTGGAAGGACCGTGAGGTCCGCGCGAAATTCCTCGACCTGTCGCAGGAACTCGGCGAGCTCGGCATCTGGGTGCGCATGCATTACGTCTATCCCTACCCGCATGTCGCCGACGTCATTCCGCTGATGGCCGAGGGCAAGATCCTGCCCTACCTCGACATTCCCTTCCAGCACGCCTCGCCGCAGGTACTGAAGAACATGCGCCGCCCCGCCCATGGCGAGAAGGCGCTGGAGCGCATCCGCGGCTGGCGCGATGTCTGCCCCGATCTTGCCATCCGCTCGACCTTCATCGTCGGTTTCCCCGGCGAGACCGAGGAAGACTTCGAAATGCTGCTCGACTGGATCGACGAGGCCAAGATCGATCGCGCCGGCTGCTTCAAATACGAGCCGGTCAGCGGCGCGCGTTCCAACGACCTCGGCCTCGAACAGGTGCCGGAAGAGGTCAAGGAAGCCCGCTGGCATCGCTTCATGCAGCGCCAGCAGAAGATTTCAGCCGCCCAGCAGGCAAGGAAAGTCGGCAAGCGCCTGCCCGTCATCATCGACGAGGCGAACGGTACTTCGGCCAAGGGCCGCACCAAATACGACGCGCCCGAGATCGACGGCTCGGTGCATATCCAGTCGCGCCGCCCGCTGCGCGTTGGCGACATCGTCACCGTCAAGATCGACCGTGCCGACGCCTATGACCTCTACGGCTCGGCCGTCTGATCCGCGAACATCCGGCAAGGCGGCAATGCCCCATCGCCAACCCAACAAAAAACCCCCGGCAAGACCGGGGGTTCTTTTTTGGAGACGCCACAGGCGCCCCCGCAACGATCGATCTGCTTACTGCGGCAGCTTGTCGTCGACGCCCTTGACGTAGAAGTTCATGCCGAGCAGCACGCCATCCTCAGCCACTTCGCCGGCCTTCAGCCACTCGGTTCCGTCCTGCTTGGTCACAGGACCGGTGAACGGGTTGAAAGCGCCCGACTTGATCTTGGCTTCGGTTTCCTCGGCCAGCTTCTTCGCTTCATCGGACATGTTGGCGTAGGCCGCCATCACGACGTGCCCTTCCTTCATGCCGCCCCAGATGTCGCTCTGCTTCCAGGTGCCGTCGACGACCTCCTGGATGCGCTCGATGTAGTACGGGCCCCAATCGTCGACGATCGAGGTCAGCTGGGTGGTCGGGCCGAACTTGATCATGTCCGATGCCTGGCCGAACGCCTTGATGCCGCGCTCGGTCGCAACCTGCATCGGGGCGGTCGAGTCGGTGTGCTGGGTGATGATGTCGACGCCCTGGTCGATCAGCGCCTTGGCGGCGTCTGCTTCCTTGCCGGCGTCGAACCAGGTGTTGGCCCACACGACCTTGACCTTGAAGTCCGGATTGACCGACTGCGCGCCGAGCATGAAGGCATTGATGCCCATCACCACTTCCGGGATCGGGAAGGAAGCGATGTAGCCGGCGACACCGGCCTTCGATTCCTTGGCGGCGATCACGCCCTGCACGTAGCGGCCTTCATGGAACTTCGAGTTGTAGGTCGCAACGTTCGGATGCTCGCGCTTGTAGCCGGTGGCATGCTCGAACTTCACGTCCGGGAACTTGCCGGCGACCTTGTTGGTCGGGTCCATGAAGCCGAAGGAGGTTGCAAAGATGATGTTGCAGCCGGAACGTGCGAAGCGTTCGATGGCGCGCTCGGCGTCCGCACCTTCCGGCACGCTTTCGAGATATGCTGTCTCGAGCTCGTCGCCGAACTTCTCCTTGGCCTGCAGCAGGCCCTGGTGGTGCTGGTAGGAATAGCCGAAGTCGCCGATCGGGCCGACATAGACCCAGCAGGCCTTGACCTTGGCTTCAGCCGCCATTGTGCCGAACGACATCACGGCAGCGGCCGCGGCCAATGACAGAATTGTCTTCTTCATACTGTTGTTCCTCTTACTGGTTGCCCGGGGCACTATCCCATCCTTTTTATAGTCCCAGAGACATGATCTTCCCTCGAGCACCGCTGGGCGGTCGCGAGTCGACATCATGTCCTTAGCGATCTGGCACAAACGGCCGCCCCAATGAAGCCGGAGTGTTTACCATCGTCAGTCGCCTGTTGCGCGAGATTAGAACAAGTACAACGATAGTAGCCAGATAGGGTAGCGAAGAAAGCAGTTGCGAAGGTACGCCGATGCCCAGGGCCTGGGCATGCAACTGGCCGATCGATACTGCTCCGAACAGATAGGCGCCGGCCAGCACCCGCCACGGCCGCCATGAGGCGAACACGACCAGCGCCAGCGCGATCCAGCCGCGGCCTGCCGTCATGTTCTCGATCCATTGCGGCGTGTAGACGAGCGACAGATAGGCACCGGCCAAACCCGCGCACGCGCCGCCGAACATCACCGCGAGGTAGCGGATACCGATGACGTTGATGCCGAGCGCATGTGCCGAGGTGTGGTTGTCGCCGATCGAGCGCAGCGTAAGCCCTGCCCGCGTGCGGAACAGGAAGTACGCGACGCCGGCGGTGAGCAGCAGCGAAACGTAGAACAGCGGGTCCTGGCCGAAAAACAGCTTGCCGACCAGCGGCAGGTCGGTCAGCACGGGGATGTAGATGTAGTCCATCTTCACGCCCGGCTGGCCGACAAAACTCTCGCCAAGCATGCCGGAAAGACCGAGACCGAGGAGCGTCAGCGCAAGGCCGGTCGCCACCTGGTTGGTCACCAGCGTCAGTGTCAGGAAGCCGAACAGCAGCGAAAACAGCGCGCCGACGATGATCGCGGCGAGCACGCCGAGCCATGGCGAGCCGGTGGCCAGCGCCACGCCGAAACCGGTCACGGCGCCCATCACCATCATGCCTTCGACGCCGAGGTTGAGCACGCCGGAGCGTTCGACCACCAGTTCGCCGACGGAGGCGATCAGCAGCGGGGTCGCCGCTGTCGCAATCGTAATCAGGATACCTTCAAACATTTTGGGTGGCCTCCACGGTCTTTGCAGCGGAGGAGCCGACAAAGCGGACGCGATAAAGGATGAGCGTGTCGCAGGCGAGCACGAAGAACAGCAGCATGCCCTGGAAAGCGCGCACCACCTTGTCCGATACGCCGATCGAGATCTGCGCCGCCTCGCCGCCGAGATAGGACAGCGCCAGCACCAGCCCCGCAGCGATGATGCCGAGCGGGTTCAGGCGTCCGAGGAAGGCGACGATGATGGCGGCAAAGCCGTAGCCGGGCGAGATCGTCGGCCTGAGTTGGCCGATCGCGCCGGATACTTCCGAAATGCCGGCCAGGCCGGCAAGGCCACCGGCAACCAGGAAAGCGAAGAACACCATGCGCGACTGGGAGAACCCGGCGAACTTGCCGGCGCGCGGGCTCTGCCCGAGCACTTGCACTTCGAAGCCCCTCAGGGTGCGCGACAGCATGAACCAAAGCGCGACAGCTGCAACGATGGCGAAGACGAAACCCCAGTTCGCGCGGCCGGACGCCGACCAGATCTCGGGCAGGACCGCACTGGGACTGAAGGTTCGCGTCTCGGGAAAATTCATGCCCTCAGGGTTGCGCCAGGGACCGCGCACCATCCAGTCGAGGAACAATTGCGCGACGTAGACCAGCATCAGGCTGGTCAGGATCTCGTTGGTGTTGAAACGGACCTTGAGATAGGCCGGAATGGCGCCATAGGCCGCGCCACCTGCGATGCCCATGAGCAGCATCAGCGGCAGGACGATCCACGACTGGAACTCCGGAAACATGACCGGCAGGATCGAGCCGGCTATGGCGCCCATGATGAACTGGCCCTCGGCGCCGATGTTCCAGTTGTTGGACAGGAAACAGATCGACAGCCCGACAGCGATCAGGATCAGCGGTGCCGCCTTGACCGCCAGTTCGTGCAGCGACCAGACCTCGCGCAGCGGGTCGATGAAATAGTAATACAGCGCCTCGACGGGGTCCTTGCCGAGCACCGTGAACATGATCGCGCCGGCAATCAGCGTCAGCCCAAGCGCGATGAAGGGCGAAAAGGCGGCAAACAGCTGCGAGCGTTCGGGGCGTTTGACGAGTTCGATGCGCATCACGCCACCTCTTTCGCAGGATCGAGATGGCCGGGTTCGGCGCCCCCCATCAGCAGGCCGATGCGTTCGAGCGTGGCTTCGGCGATCGGTATCGGCTTCGACAACTCGCCATTGTGCATGACGGCGATCGAGTCGGAGATCTCGAACAGCTCGTCGAGATCTTGGCTGATGACCAGCACCGCCGATCCGGCGCGCGCAAGTTCGATCAGCGCCTGGCGGATGCGCGCCGCGGCACCGGCATCGACGCCCCAGGTCGGCTGGTTCACCACCATCACGGCGGGGTTGCGGTCGAGCTCGCGGCCGATGATGAATTTCTGCAGATTGCCACCGGACAGTGCCGCAGCCTCTGGATCGGGCGCGCTCTTGCGCACGTCCATCGCTGCGATGATGCGCTGTGACGCCTTCTGGATCGCGCCCGACTTGACCATGCCGCCGGTGCCGACAAAAACCTTGTCGTCGGTGGTGTGGCGCGACAACAGGAGGTTTTCCGACAGCCGCATGCGCGGTGCCGCACCATGGCCCAGGCGCTCTTCAGGCACGAAGGCAGCACCCAGCAGGCGCCGCGCCGATATACCCATGCGCCCGGCCGACTTGCCGCGGATGCGGATCGCGTCCGCGCTTTCCTGCAGTGCCTCGCCCGAAATCGCTTCGAACAATTCGCCCTGGCCGTTGCCGGCAACGCCGGCAATGCCGATGACCTCGCCGCCCGCGACGCTCAGCCAGATGTTCTTGAGCGGCATCGAGAACGGCCCGGCCGGCTTGCGGCTCATGCCGCAGATGCTGAGCAGCTCTTCGCCGCGAACCGCAGCCGTGGTGCGCTCGGCGTTCTTCACCTCTGTGCCGACCATCATCCGCGCCAGCGAGGACGGCGTCTCCAGCCGTGGGTTGCAATGTCCCACCACCTTGCCGTGGCGCATGATCGTCGCGCTGTCGCAAAGCCGCCTCACCTCGTCCAGCCGGTGCGAGATGTAGAGGATGGATTTGCCTTCTGCGCGCAGTCTCTCAAGGGTCTCGAACAGCTTGTCGGCTTCCTGTGGCGTCAGCACCGAGGTTGGCTCGTCGAGGATGATCAGATCCGGCGTCTGCAGCAGGCAGCGAATGATCTCGATGCGCTGGCGTTCGCCGACCGACAGGTCGCCGACCAGCGATTCCGGATCGAGCGGCAGGCCGTAGCTGTAGGACAGTGCCCTCGCCTTGGCGGCAATCGTGCTGATCGGCGTGTCGTCGGCCAGCGAAAGGGCGATGTTTTCGGCAGCCGTCAGCGCTTCGAACAGCGAGAAATGCTGGAAGACCATGCCGATGCCGAGCTTCTTGGCAACGCCCGGGCTGGTGATCCTGGCGGGCTGGCCGTTCCAGTGGATTTCGCCGGCATTGGGCTCCAGCGAGCCAAACAGCATCTTGACCAGGGTCGACTTGCCGGCGCCGTTTTCACCGAGCAGGGCATGGATTTCGCCCTTGGCGATGGTCAGATCAACCTGGTCGCACGCCTTCAGCGTACCGAATATCTTAGTCAGGCCGCGAACCTCAAGTAGGTTCCGACCATTGGCTAAAGGGGTTGTGTCCACAACGCCTCCCATTGTCAGTTCTTTTTTATGTTCCCGGGAGCATGGTAGGCGCGTCCTGCTCCCGGCGCAAAGCATGTCACAAGTTGAAAGAGCTTCAAGGATTCCAGCAACAATTCAAGGAATAAGTACCGTTGTTCCGGTGGTCTTCCGGCCTTCGAGATCGGCATGTGCCTGGGCGGCGTCGCGTAGCGCATAACGCTGGTTGATCCTGATTTCGACCGCTCCGTTGAGCACCACATCGAACAGCGCCTCGGCCGAGCGGACCAGATCCTCGCGCTTCGCATTGTAGGCGAAAAGGGTCGGGCGCGTTGCATAGAGCGAGCCCTTCTGCGCCAGCAGCGAAATGCTGAATGGCGGGATCGGTCCCGACGACTGGCCGAAGCTGACGAAGGTTCCCAGCGGCCGCAGGCAGTCGAGCGAACCGGGAAATGTGTCGTTGCCGACGGAGTCATAAACCACATCGCATTTCTGGCCGCCGGTGATCCTGGCCACTTCGGCGACAAAATCCTGGTCGCGATAGTTGATGACGTGGTCGAAGCCATGCGCCCTGGCGAGCTCGCCTTTTTCGTCCGAGCCCACAGTGCCGATCACCGTGGCGCCCAGATGCCTGGCCCATTGCCCAAGGATCAGCCCGACACCTCCGGCAGCAGCGTGATAGAGCACCGTGTCGCCAGCCTTCATCTTGTAGGTGCGCAGCAACAGGTATTCGGCCGTCATGCCCTTCAGCATCATCGCCGCTGCCTGCTCGTCGCTGATGCCGTCGGGCACCTTGACCAGCCTGTCGGCGGCAATCACCCGTTCTTCGCAATAGGCTCCGGTCGGCACGGCATAGGCGACACGATCGCCGACCTTGAGACCTTCGACGCCCTCGCCGAGTTCCAGCACGACGCCGGCCGCCTCGCCACCTGGGATCACCGGCATGCCGTTCGGCGCCGGATAGAGCCCGGTGCGGAAATAGACGTCGATGAAATTGAGGCCGATCGCGGTGTGCCGGATCAGGACCTGGCCCGCACCGGGGCGGCCGGCCTCGGCCTCTTCGTAGACCAGCGCCTCGGGGCCGCCATGGGCATGGACTCGCAGGGCTTTCGGCATGGCGTCAGTCCTTCTCTGCGTCGAAACCCGGCTTGGCGCCGAGCCTGGGGAAGAACTGCATCACGCCGCCGATGAAGAACAGGTAGATGCCGCTGACGGCGATGCCGATCTTGACCCAGTCGCTGGCATGCATCGCCTGCGCCAGGGCGATGGCCCCGAAGGCGCACCAGATCAGGGTGATCGGCAGGTTGATGTTCCGCAGCCGCACGACGCGCACCGGATGCAGGAAGTTCATCGGCACGAAGGTCAGGATTCCGGCGATGACGACGACCGCGAACGACACCCACTGCCCCGGTTCGATGACGAACAAGGTGAACACCACCATGTTCCAGACGACGGGGAAGCCCTTGAAGAAGTTCTCCTTCGTCTTCATGCCTGTGTCGGCATAGTAGATCGCGCTCGACACGACGATGATCGCGCCCGACAGGAACGACAGGCCCTCGCCCATGAAGCCGCTCTGGTACAGCGCGAAGGCCGGAATGAGCACGTAGGTCACGTAATCGATGATGTTGTCGAGCAATTCGCCCGACCATGTCGGCAGGATTTCCTTGACCTCGAGCTTGCGCGCGATCGGCCCGTCGATGCCGTCGACGAACAGCGCCAGCCCCAGCCACCAGAACATCGCCGTCCAGCGCTCCTCGCTTGCCGCGACCAGCGACAGGAAGGCCAGGAAAGAGCCCGATGCGGTGAGCAGATGTACCGAAAAGGCGCGCGCTTGCGGCCAGGTGACTTTCTTAGGCTTCACGGTTGCCGCCAATCGAGTTTGCAGAAATGGGCCGGATGAACGAAGCCGCAAGACAAGCATGTGCGGGAGAACTGCTGCGGCAGGAGGACATGAATTCTTCCTTCATGGCGCAATCCTGTTTGGCATCGGCAAACTCCCTTTCATCCGGCACTTAATAGCAGCGCCGCTTCCCAGACAAGCCGAAAGCAGAGTTGATGGCGTGCACGGGGAAGTTCGGCACAACTTCATGAAAAGATGAACAATAATCGGGCCATAGTGACGCAACGGAAAGCCGCGCGCCCGGTCGAATGGGATGAAACGCCGCGTTGATCAATGGCTTGTGCCTGCCTTATACCGGGATGATGAAGGTGCGCATTCGGCACCTCGCAAGCATGGACGGCGGCAGATGAGCGTCGACACGAAAACCCGCATTCTGGTGGCTGGCACCGGCCCGGTTGGCCTGATATCGGCGCTCGCTTTTGCCGAAGCCGGTTTCGGCGTCGTGCTTGCCGGACCGCCGGCGCGCGCCGACGACGGACGTACCACGGCCCTGATGGTCCCCGCGCTCAAGTTCCTCACCCGCCTCGGCGTTCTCGACGCCCTTGAAGCGGACGCCGCACCGCTCAAGGTCATGCGCATCATCGATGGCACCTCACGGCTGGTCCGCAGCCCGATCGTCACGTTCCGCGCGGGCGAGATCGATGAGGAGCATTTCGGCTTCAATTTCCAGAACCGCGTCCTCAATGCCGTTCTGCAGCAGTCGGTCGAGGCACATCCAGGAATCGAATGGCGCCGGGCCCTGATGGAGAACTGGACGACCGAACCGCACCAGGTCACAGCAGCGCTTTCGGATGGCACGACGGTGGTTGCACCGCTGGCGGTCGCCGCAGACGGACGAAACTCACCGGCGCGCCAGGCAGCAGGCATTTCGGCAACCGCCCGCACGCTGCCGCAGGCAGCCCTGGTGCTGAACTTCACCCACAGCCGCGACCATGCCTTCACCTCGACCGAATTCCACACCGAAACCGGTCCGTTCACCCAGGTACCGCTGCCCGGCCGTCGCTCCAGCCTCGTCTGGGTGCTGCGGCCCGAGACGGCAAAGCAGTTCGCCGATCTCGACGACGCGGCACTGTCGCTGCGTATCGAACACCAGATGCAATCGATGCTCGGCCGCGTCACAGTCGAGGGTGGCCGCCAGATCTACCCGCTCTCGACCTCGTTGCCCCAGCGCTTTGCCCAGAACCGCATCGCCCTCGTCGGCGAGGCCGCGCACGTGTTTCCGCCGATCGGCGCCCAGGGCCTCAATCTCGGCATCAGGGATGTCGACCAACTTGTTGAAATGGCGTTGAAACATGCCGCTGACCCGGGCGCGCCGGCAGCGCTTGCCGCCTACGACTCGGCACGCCGGCCCGACATTCTTGCCCGCACCAGCGCAGTCAACCTGCTCAACAGGTCGCTGCTGTCGGACATGTTGCCGGCGCAGCTCGCCCGCAGCGCAGGGCTCAATTTTCTCGGCGGGTTCTCGCCGCTGCGCGCCTTCTTCATGCGCGAGGGCCTTCGCCCGGGCAGCGGCTTTTCGTCGATCGCATCCAGCCTGCGTTCGCCGCGCCGCCCGCGCGACATCTCGACGGAATAGCGTCTTTAAGGAAAAAGATCCGGCGGAAGTATGCCGTGCTGGATCATGTAGAGCAGGCCGGTGACCGTCAGCACCGAAGCGCATGTCGTCACCAGCACGCTGGCCGACGCCCGCTCGACCCACACGCCATATTGCTGGGCGATGACAAAGACGTTGGTCGCAGTCGGCAGGGCTGCCAGCAGCACCGCCGAAAACAGCCATACCGGCGAGAAATTGCCGATCCAGCTCAGCACGACGTAGCACAGCAGCGGGTGAACGATCAGCTTGAGCAGAGCGATCGGTACCATCTCGTGCGGCACCCGCTTGAGCGGCCGGAGCGCCAGCGTCACGCCCATCGCAAACAGCGCGCAAGGGGCTGCCGCCCGCGACAGATATTCGAGGAATCTCTCGACCGGCAGCGGCGGCCGGAACTCGACATAGGCCGCAAGCACCCCGACCGCCGTGGCGATGATGAACGGGTGGAAGGCGATCTTCTTGACCACGTCCAGCGCCACGCTCATCGGCGCGCGCGGCTCGTCGCCGGCCAGTGCCATCATCATCGGCGCAATGGTGAAATGCATGATGTTCTCGAAGCAGAAGATCAGCGCCACCGGCACCGCCGCCTCCTCGCCGAAGGCCAGCAACGCAAGCCCTGGCCCCATGTAGCCGATATTACCGTAGGCCGAGGCCAGCCCCTTGATCGTCGATTCGGCGATCTCGCCCCGCCCCTTGATGTAGGACGCCGCAAACATCAGCGCGAAGATGACGAAGGTCGAGAACACCGCGCCTGATATGTAGCCCCATTCCGTCAACTGCTCGAACGGCGTCTTGGCAAGCAGCTGGAAAAACAGCGCCGGCAGCGCGACATAGACGATGAAGGTCGTCATCCAGCCGAGCGCTTCCAGCGGCTGCCTCGTGATCCGCGCCACCAGGAAACCCATGAAGATCAGGCCGAAGAACGGCAGGACCAGACCGATCACGTCAGACATGGGCACGTTCCCGCTTCGCAGGGCTGGAAAACACGCGCCCTTGCCTGTCGGTCAGGGTACGCAACGGAGCATTGTCAGCGTGCCGGTATCGTGCGGCTTTGCCGTCCGTCAAGCCGCTATGCCATTGAAATGGCTGCCTTGCCGCGCCAAATAAGGATGAATGATGGTACACTCTCCGCGACAGCACGGTGCCTTCAGCGGGAACTTGGCTCTAAGCGTTTGAAAACAAAAGTGATTCGACTGGCATTGCGTAGCGTACGGTGATCGGCATGAAGACGGCAAAGTTCTCGATCGGACAGGTGGTGCGCCACCGGGTGTTCCCGTTCCGAGGTGTCATCTTCGATGTCGACCCCGAATTCGCCAATACCGAGGAATGGTACGACGCGATCCCCGCAGCCGTGCGCCCCAGGCGCGACCAGCCTTTCTATCATCTGCTGGCTGAAAACGCCGAGACTGAATACGTCGCCTATGTCTCCGAGCAGAACCTGCTCGAAGACAGTTCCGGCGAACCCGTCCGCCACCCGCAGGTCGGCGAATATTTCGACAAGACGTCGGACGGACGCTACGCCCCCAAGGCCCGCATCAGCCACTGAATTCAAATCGTTGATCTAAAACAAAAAAGCGGGGCAATCGGCCCCGCTTTTTTCATATCCGGATCGGAAGATCGATCAGTTGGCCGTCTTGGCCTTGTCCTGCTCTTCCTTGAGCTTCTTGGCGAAGTCCTGGTTGTTCTTCGATACGAATTCCTGGAGCTTCTTCTGGCGGTCCTCGAGGTCCGACTGCTTCATCGGCTCGCCGTCAAAGGCGCCGGTGAAGCCCGACAGCGAAACCTTGATCGGGTTCGGCTGGTTCTGGAAGTTGACCGAGGTCAGCGTCAGTTCGGTGCCCTTCTTGAAGGACGCAACGAGCTGGTCGGAAAGTGCGGTCTCAGCAACGCAACGGTCGGGGAAGCAGATCACGTATTCGAGCTTCTGCGCCTTGCCGCCGTCGACCTGCAGGCCGATGCCGGGAGGCACGAGGCGGCCGCTCGGAACGGTGACCTGGAAGACCTTGCGGTTGACCTTGCCCTTGAGCTCGATCATCGAGATGCCGGTAACCAGCTGGCCGTTGCTGGCGGTCAGGATGTTCTGCACGTTGCAGATGTCCACGTCAGCCTGCTTGGAACAGGCCTTGAACCAGCCCTGCGGGATCTGCTGCTGCTGTGCGGCAGCAGGCGACAGGCCCGAAGCCAGCACACCGGCAACGCCAGCCGCCAAGGCCGACAGACGGAGACCGTCGAATTTCTGGCTCGTCATCTTCATGAATTCCTCTCAAACAATCCCGGAACCGGCCCAAGCCGTGTGTCGACGCTACCTGTTGGGCAAATGAGGCAACAGCATGACTTCGCCGCGCGTGTTACACTGCCGCGAGCCGCGAATCCAGCCTGTTTCCGCGCATTTCTTGTGCCTAGAGGCGGCAATAGACGGGCCGCATTCGCCTGCGCTACCCTTCGAATCATCAAAGCTTCCCCGAATTCGTGGAGAATCGTCGTGAGACGCACTCTTTCGCTGCTGGCCGCCACCGCCGCCATCGCTTTTGTCGGCCCGCAGGCGGCCCTTGCCGAGCCGGTTCACGGCCTCTCGATGCACGGCACGCCCGCTTTGCCGGCTGACTTCAACAGCTTTCCCTATGCCAATCCCGACGCGCCCAAGGGCGGCAAGATCACCTATTGCGTCATCGGCAGCTTCGACAACCTCAACCCGTTCATCATCAAGAGCCTGCGCACCACCGCGCGCGGCATGGTCGACGTCATCTACGGCAACCTCGTCTTCGAATCGCTGATGCAGCGCAGCGCCGACGAGGCCTTCAGCATCTACGGCCTCACCGCGAAGTCGGTCGACATCGACCCGGAGCGCAAGTGGATCGAGTTCAACCTCGACCCGGACGCCAAATGGTCGGATGGCAAGGAGATCACGCCCGACGACGTCATCTTCACCTATGAGGTCTTCACCGAAAAGGGCCGCCCGCCCTACTCCGACCGCATGTCCAAGATCGAGAAGATCGAAAAGACCGGCGACCGCAGCGTCCGCTTCACTTTCAACGACAAGGCCGACCGCGAGTTTCCGCTGATCGTCGCATTGACGCCGATCGTGCCCAAGCACGCCTTCTCAAAGGAAACGTTCGACCAGACCACCCTCAAGCCGATCATCGGCAGCGGCCCCTATACGGTAGCCGAGGTGAAGCCCGGCGAGCGCATCGTTTTCAAGCGCAATCCCGAATATTGGGCCCGTGGCATCCCCTCGAAGCGAGGCTTCGACAATTACGACCAGATCACCATCGAGTATTTCCTCAACGCCGCGGCCCAGTTCGAAGCCTTCAAGAAGGGTCTTTGCGACACCTTCACCGAGGCCGACCCCGTCAAGCGCGAGCGCGGCTTCGACTTCCCCGCCTACAAGAACGGCGACATCGTCGCCGAGGCCTTCAAGAGCGGGCTTCCGCCTGTCGTCACCGGCTTTATGTTCAACACCCGGCTGCCGAAGTTCGCCAATCCGGTCGTGCGCCAGGCGCTCGGCATGCTCTACGACTTCGAATGGGCCAACCGGAACCTGTTCAGCGGCAAGTATGAGCGTACGGTCAGCTATTGGCAGGGCACGGAGCTTTCGGCCTATGGCGTGCCGGCCAGTGACAAGGAAAAGGCCCTGCTGGCGCCCTTCCCCGATGCTGTCCGCCCCGAAATCATGGACGGCACCTGGCGTCCGCCGGTCACCGACGGCTCCGGCCAGGACCGAAAGATCCTGAAGGCCGCATTCGACCTGTTCAAGAGCGCCGGCTATACGCTGCAAGGCGGCAAGATGCTCGACAGCGAAGGCAAGCCCTTCGCATTCGAGATCCTGACCTCGTCGGAAGCCGAGCAGCGGCTGGCAGCCATCTACCAGCGCACGCTGGAAAAACTCGGCATCGCGGTCACCATCCGCGCGCTCGAGGCCGACCAGATCCAGTCGCGCAAGCAGGCATTCGAATTCGACGCCCTGATCGGCGTCACCGGCTTCTCCGGTACTTTGTCCCCGGGTATCGAACAGATCGGCCGCTGGGGTTCGTCCGCGGCGCAAAAGCAGGGATCGTTCAACCTTGCCGGAGTCGCCAGCCCGGCGGTCGACGCCATGATCGACGCCATGCTGAAGGCCCGCGAGAAAGAGGATTTTGTCGCTGCCGTGCGTGCGCTCGACCGCCTGCTGATCTCCGGCAGCTACATGGTGCCCATGCAGCACAACTCCGAACAGTGGATCGCTTTTGCCAAAAGACTCAAACATCCGGAAAAGACACCCATATTTGGCTATCAGTTGCCGGTCTGGTGGAGTCAGGGCGGCTAGTCAGCGTCAATCAAGGACTTTTCCATGACAGAACAGAACAAGCTCACCATCGACGTCGTCTCGGACGTGGTCTGCCCGTGGTGCTTCCTCGGCATGAAGCGCCTCGAAAACGCGCTTGCCAGCTTGCCCGACATCGAAGCCGAGGTCCGCTGGCGTCCGTTCCAACTCGACCCGACGATTCCGCCCGAGGGCAAGGAACGCAAGGCCTACATGCTGTCGAAGTTCAATGACGAGACGAAGCTCAAGCAGGCCCATGCCAACCTCGTGTCGCTTGGCGCGGTCGAGGGCATCGCCTTCGATTTCGATGCGATCACCGTTGCGCCCAACACGCTCGACGCCCATCGCGTCATCCGCTGGGCAGCAGCTTCAGGCGAAGGCGTCCAGGACAAGCTCGCACGCGCGCTGTTCAGCCTCTATTTCGAACAAGGCAAGAATGTCGGCGACCACGCCGTGCTCGTCGAAGCCGCCCGCCAGGCAGGCATGGACGCTGCCGTGGTCGAAGCGCTGCTGGCTACCGATTCCGACCGCGACGAGGTGACCAACGAGATCGTCACCGCCTCGCGCATGGGCATCACGGGCGTGCCCTGCTTCCTGCTCGACGGCAAATATGCCGTCATGGGCGCGCAGGATTCGGCAACGCTCGCCGACGCCATCCGACAGATCGCAGCCGAAAAGGCAGCGGGCGAGCCGGTCCTCAACTGAACTCGCCGGGCGACTGCGCCCGACGGTTATGCGAGACATCCAAAGCCCCTTTCGCTTCGGCGATCGGGGCTTTTTTTCATGTCGACGATGAGCGGTGTCGGCGCCAGTGCCGGTTGGGCGCCAGCATTGGGCCTTAATTGGCTTCATCCACGTCACGGCATGGATCCCCGGGTCTCCGTGACGTCGCTACGCTCCTGCTCCGCCCGAGGATGACGAAGGCATGAGGCCCGCGGCTAATCGCCAAAGTTGGCACTTGGCAGCTTCAGGATGCCTGTCGGGATTCGAAACTGGCACCCGGCAAGGTTCTCTCGGCAAACTGCCTATAGGGGCTCTCGGCAGACCGCAGAGCAATGCAGGAACAAGCAACTGCCGCTTTCTGCCAGTCATCGCCCCGGCAACGGGAGCTTTTCTGCCATTCACTGCTCAAGAAACGGATGCCCGCTGCCAGTCACCGGCGTTGACGATTAGCCACGAGCCTCCGTGCCTTCGTCATCCTCGGGCGGAGCAGGAGCGAAGCGAACTGCGGAGACCCGGGGATCCATGCCGTCCACCTCAACGAGGTGCGCCATACACTAGAACGGCAGAGCCTTGCAGCGAACTCGCGACGACGCCCGAGTGCGCAACATCCCTCGCCTGCTCTGGCCACTCTTGGCCCGAAACAGCAATTAGGCTACGCAAGTAACCTCGATCCTTCGAGACAATTTCGGCAATGAAAGACATAGCATCCCGGCCTTACGCAGCCGACGATCTTCACGCCTGCCTGGCGATCTTCGACAGCAACGTGCCGACCTTCTTTGCACCAGAAGAGCGCGCAGACTTTTGCCAGTTTCTGAAAAGCATCAATACCGAGGACCGGCCTTATCTGGTGCTTGTTCGCAATGGCTCGGTGATCGCCTGTGGAGGGCTGGGTGTCGAACCAGAACGGAAGCGCGCCAGTTTGGCGTGGGGAATGGTCGACAGGGCCTCTCATGGACAGGGACTTGGAACCAGTCTGACGTTGGCCAGATTGGAGCTGGCGCGCGCTATCCCTGATATCGCCGAGCTGATCATGGATACAAGCCAGCACACCCACGGCTTTTATGAGAAGTTCGGCTTCACCGTCACGAAAGTCACGCCAGATGGCTTCGCGCCAGGATTGGACCGCTGGGACATGACGTTGGGCCTCACCGAGACCTGATCGGCCAATCCAGAGGCTGCTCCGGCATCGCGCCGTGGCGATGCCGGTTCCCATCCACCCACAAGTCGCCTCAGGCCGCCTGTTCGGCGAGCTTTGCCAGCTGCGTCATGATCACAGCCGAACCGGCCAGTCGCTTCTCCGGGTTTGGCCAGTCGCGTGCAAACACCACGCTGTGGTCGGGCCTGATCTTGGCCAGCGAACCCTGCTCGGCGATGTAGCGCACCAGCCCGGCCGGGTTTGCGAATTCGCGCTTGCGGAACTGCACCACCACGCCCTTCGGCCCGGCATCCAGCTTCTCGACATTGGCCTTGCGGCACAGCGCCTTGATGAAGACGATCTTGAGCAGGTGCTTGACCTCTTCCGGCAACGGCCCGAAGCGGTCGATGAGTTCGGCGCCGAAGCCGTCGATCTCCTCGGTGTTCTCCAGGTCGCCAAGACGGCGGTAGAGCGCAAGCCTCAGTTGCAGGTCGGGCACATAAGCTTCCGGGATCATCACCGCCGTGCCGACCGCGATCAGCGGCGACCAGCCGGTATCGATCGCTTCGCCACTGCCGCGCAGCTCGGCCACCGCCTCCTCGAGCATCTGCTGGTAGAGCTCGAAGCCGACTTCCTTGATGTGGCCCGACTGTTCCTCGCCCAGCAGATTGCCCGCGCCGCGAATGTCGAGATCGTGGCTGGCCAGCTGGAAGCCCGCCCCCAGCGTGTCGAGCGACTGCAGCACCTTGAGCCGTCGGTCGGCAGTGGTGGTCAGCGTCCGGTTGGCCGGCAGCGTGAACAGCGCATAGGCACGCACCTTGGAACGGCCGACACGCCCGCGCAGCTGATAGAGCTGTGCCAGGCCGAACATGTCGGCGCGGTGCACGATCAGCGTGTTGGCGGTCGGGATGTCGAGGCCGGATTCGACGATCGTCGTCGACAACAAGACGTCGTACTGGCCGTCGTAGAAGGCATTCATGATATCGTCGAGCTGGCCTGCCGCCATCTGGCCGTGTGCCACCGCGACCTTCAGTTCCGGCACCGATTCCTGAAGGAATTGATGCACTTCCGCAAGGTCTGCAATGCGCGGCACGACATAGAAGCTGTGGCCGCCGCGATAGCGCTCGCGCAACAGCGTTTCGCGGATCACAAGCGGATCATAGGGCGAGATGAAGCTTCGCACCGCCATGCGGTCGACTGGCGGCGTGGCGATCAGCGACAGCTCACGCACGCCGGTGAGCGCCAGCTGCAGCGTGCGCGGGATCGGCGTCGCCGAAAGCGTCAGCACGTGCACGTCGCTCTTCAGTTCCTTCAGCCGTTCCTTGTGCTTGACGCCGAAATGCTGCTCTTCGTCGATGATCAGAAGGCCGAGATTCTTGAACGAGATCGACGAGCCGAGCAGTGCATGCGTGCCGACGACGATATCCACCGTGCCTTCGGTGATGCCTTGCTTGGTCTCGGCCAGTTCCTTGGTACCGACCAGCCGCGACGCCTGGCGCACCTTCACCGGCAGGCCTGCGAAGCGCTGTGAAAACGTCTTGAAGTGCTGGCGCGACAGAAGCGTCGTCGGCACCACCACCGCCACCTGGAAACCTTCCATGGCAGCGATGAAGGCCGCGCGCAGCGCCACTTCCGTCTTGCCGAAGCCAACGTCGCCGCAGATCAGGCGGTCCATCGGCTTGCCGGCGCCAAGGTCTTCCATCACCGCGTCGATGGCGCTCTGCTGGTCGTCGGTCTCCTCGTAGGGGAACCGCGCCGCGAACTCGCCATAGATACCGTCGGGCGGGTTCATCGCCGGCGCTTCGCGCATGTGCCGTTCGGCGGCGAGCTTGATCAGCTGCCCGGCCATTTCGAGCAGGCGCCGCTTGAGCTTGGCCTTGCGCGACTGCCAGGCACCGCCACCGAGCTTGTCGAGCTGGGCTTCGGCCGAATCCGATCCGTAGCGCGACAGAAGCTCGATGTTTTCGACCGGCAGGAACAGCCGGCCATCAGAGGCATAATGGATTTCGAGACAGTCGTGCGGCGCGCCCAATGCCTCGATGGTCTTCAGCCCGACGAAGCGGCCGATGCCGTGGTCGGCGTGTACGACGATGTCACCGGACGACAGCGCCGAGGCTTCGGCGATGAAATCGGCGGCGCGCTTGCGCTTCTTCGAACGCCGGATCAGCCGGTCGCCCAGGATGTCCTGCTCGGCGACGAACACCAGGTCGCCCGCCTCGAAGCCCGCTTCGATCGGAAGCACGGCAAGGCCTGCTTCGCCGGCCTTCAGCGCTTCGATCTCGGCAAGGTTTGCCACGCGCTTGAGGTTGCCGAGATCGTGCTCGTCGAGGATCTGTGTCAGCCGGTCGAGCGAGCCTTCGGTCCAGCCGGCAACGACGACGCGCCGCTTTGCCGCCCGTTGGTCGGCGATGTGCCTGGCCACCACGTCGAAGACATTGGCGTTCGGGTCGGCGCGTTCCTCGGCAAAGCTGCGCCCTGCATGCGAGCCGGCATGCAGCACCTTGCGTCCGCTCGAAAAGGGCGTGTCGAAGGGGGTCAGTTCGGCATTGGCCTGGTCGGCGAGCGCTGAAGCCACCTCATCCGGCGACAGGTACATCTGCTCCGGCGCCACCGGTTTGTAGGGCACCGCGTCCTTCAGGCCCTTGCCTTCGCCCTGCTTGCGACGGGAATCGTAGTGGTCGAGGATCAGGGCGTGGCGCTCGCCCAGCGCCTCGCGTGCCAGATGGTCGAACACCACGGGCGCATCGGGCAGATAGTCGAACATCGTTTCAAGATGCGAATAGAAGAACGGCAGCCAGTGCTCCATGCCGGCAAATCGCCGGCCCTCACTGACCGCTGCGTAGAGCGCATCGTCGCGCGACGGCGCACCGAACGCCTCGATATAGCTGCGGCGGAACTTGCTGATCGTCTCCGGCGTCAGCGCCACTTCGCTCATCGCCTGAAGCGTCACCGAGTTGCGGCTGCCTGTCGTGCGCTGGCTGGCCACGTCGAAGGCGCGGATCGTTTCGAGCGTGTCGCCAAAGAAGTCGAGCCGCAGCGCGTCTGCCGCACCTGGGGCATAAAGGTCGAGGATGCCGCCGCGCACGGCGAACTCGCCGACGCCGCGCACCGTCGGCACGCGCTCGAAGCCGGCCCGCTCGAGCCGCGCCACCAGCCCGTTCATCTCGACCTGGTTGCCCGGCTTGGCGCGGAATTCCTGCGCTTCGATGGCAGCCGAAGGCGGCACGCGTTGCAGCAGCGCGTTGGCCGTCGTCAGCACGATGGCGCGATGCGGCTCCTTCCGAAGCGCAATCATCGCCGCCAGCGCATCGAGCCGGCGCGCTGCCGCGTCCGAGCCCGGCGATACGCGATCGTAAGGCAGGCAGTCCCAGGCCGGCAGCTCGAGAACCGGCATATCAGGCGCCACGAATGCCAGCGCCTCGACGATCTGCGGCAGCCGCTGGCCGTCGCGCGCGACAAACAGCATCGGCCGGTCGGGCGCCATCTCGGCAGCCGCTAGCGCAATCGCGAAAGCCTCGTAGCCGTCGGCCACGCCATCGACGATGAACTGTCCGGCGCGGCCCTTGGGCAGGCCGATTGGTTTCAGCAAGCTCATGATTTGACTCAGATTGTGAAGGCGCTGCGCGATGCCACGACCTGGCGATAGACGTCATGGTCGACGGCCTCGGGCACTTTCACCTCGCCGACGATCCACGACAGCAGGTCCCTGTCGGTGATGTCGAGCAGCGCCTCGTAGAGGTCGAGCTGTTCGTCGCTCAGCCTGTCGATATGGGCATCGGCGAAATTGCCGAGGATCAGGTCCATCTCGCGCATGCCGCGATGCCACGAACGAAACAGCAGCTTGCGCCTGCGCGTATCCAGCCCTTCGCTCGAGCGTGTCGTTCCGGTCATGTCCAAAATCCTCTTATGCCGGGCGCATATAGCGTGGATAGCTGCCCCTGTCAGCCTTTGCCCCGGCAACTCCAGCGCATAAGCTGACATCATGCGCCCATCACTGCTCGATCCCCTGTTCTCACCCATCACCTCGCTTGCCGGCATCGGGCCCAAGGTCGCCGTGCTGATCGAGAAGGTCGTGCCGGCCGATCTGGGTGATCGCGCCGCCCGTACCGGCGACCTGCTGTTCGTCCTGCCCAACAGCGTCATCGACCGCCGCAACCGGCCCGGCATTGCACTTGCCGCCGAAGGCGCCATCGTCACGCTCGACGTGCGCATCGATCGTCACCAGCCGGCGCCGCGCGGCAACCGCGCTGCGCCCTACCGGGTCTTTGCCCATGACGACACTGGCGAGATCGCGCTGACTTTCTTCCATGCCCACGCCGCTTACCTAGAGAAGGCGATGCCCGAAGGCGAGAAGGTCATCGTCTCCGGCCGCATGGAGTGGTTCAATGGCCGCCCGTCGATGGTCCACCCCGACCACATCGCCCTTGCCAGCGAGGCCGACAAGCTGCCGCTGGTCGAGCCCGTTTATCCGCTCACCGCGGGGCTGTCGTCGAAGGTGCTGCGCCGCGCCATCGGCCAGTCGCTGGAGCGGGTGCCTGCTTTTCCCGAATGGCTCGATGCAGATGTCATGCGCAAGCAGAGCTTCCCGCCCTTCGCGGCAGCGCTCCATCGCGTCCACAACCCCGCCGATCCGATCGACGCCTCGCCCGAAAATGCAGCCTGGCGCCGGCTCGCCTATGACGAGTTCCTCGCCGGCCAGGTGTCGCTGGCCCTCGTTCGCGCCCGGGTGCGCAAGCTGCACGGTCGGCCGCTCACCGGCGATGGCCGCCTCGTCGAAGCGCTGCGCAAGGCCCTGCCCTATGCGCTGACCGGCTCGCAGGAGCAGGCCCTTGCGGAGATCAACGAAGACCTGGCAAAGCCCGAACGCATGCTGCGCCTGCTCCAGGGCGATGTCGGTTCCGGCAAGACGGTCGTGGCCCTGCTCGCCATGGCCCGCGCCGTCGAGGCCGGCGGCCAGGCGGCACTGATGGCGCCCACCGAAATCCTCGCGCGCCAGCATCTCGCCACCATCGCGCCGCTTGCAGAGCGCGTCGGCATGACCGTTGCCGTGCTCACCGGCCGCGAAAAGGGCCGCGAACGCAGCCAGATCCTCGCCGGCCTCGAAAGCGGCGAGATCGACATCGTCATCGGCACGCACGCGCTGTTCCAGGAGACCGTGGTGTTCCGCGACATGGCACTCGCCGTCATCGACGAGCAGCATCGCTTCGGCGTGCACCAGCGCTTGGCCATGAACGCCAAGGGCCAGGCGCCCGACATGCTGGTGATGACCGCCACCCCCATCCCGCGCACCCTGGTGCTCACCGCCTTCGGCGACATGGATGTTTCGCGCCTGACCGAAAAGCCGGCCGGCCGCCAGCCGATCAAGACAGTTACCCTGCCGCTCGAGCGTATCGACGAACTCGTCGGCCGCATCAGCGACGCGGTCGCCGAGGGCCAGAAGATTTACTGGATATGCCCGTTGGTCGAGGAATCCGAAGAGATCAAGCTGATGTCGGCGGAAGATCGTTTCGCCTCGCTGCAGCCGGTCTTCGGCGACCGCATCGGCCTCGTTCACGGCCGCATGAAGGGTGCCGAGAAGGACGAGGCGATGCGCGCTTTCAAGGAAGGCGAAACACGCGTGCTGATCGCCACCACCGTCATCGAGGTCGGGGTCGACGTGCCCGACGCCACCATCATTGTCATCGAGCATGCCGAGCGCTTTGGTCTCGCCCAGCTCCACCAGTTGCGCGGGCGCGTCGGTCGCGGCTCGAAGCCGTCATCCTGCGTGCTGCTCTACAAGGACCCGCTCGGCGAGACCGCCAAGCGCCGCCTGTCGGTCATGCGCGAGACAGAAGACGGTTTCCTTATCGCCGAGGAAGACCTCAAGCTGCGCGGCGAAGGCGAATTGCTCGGCACACGCCAGTCCGGCACGCCGGGCTTCCAGGTCGCCCGTATCGAAGCCCACGCCGACCTTCTGGAAATTGCCCGCGACGACGCCCGGTTGATCCTTGCGCGTGACCCCGAACTTGTATCGCCGCGCGGCGAAGCGCTCAGGCTGCTGCTTTACTTGTTCGGCCGCGACGAGGCTGTCAGGTTGCTGAGGGCAGGCTGAGGCAGTACGCCGACAGGCGGGTTGCCCATCGGTCCTTCGATCGGCACGCCGTTCGCCGTGATTCTGCTCTTCGTCTCCGGCGCCACCAGCCCTGCCGAAACGATCAGCTTGGCGCCGTCCTCAATGCTCATGTCGAGCAGCACGACCTCAGATCGCGGCACATACATCAGGAACCCGGTCGTCGGGTTCGGCGTGCACGGCATGAAGACCGCCATCAGCGGATCGCCCTCCTGATCCAGCTTTTCGTTGATCTCGCTGCGTTTGTCGGCGGCGATGAAGACGATGGACCACACACCCTTGCGCGGATATTCGACCATCCCGACGGTACGGAACATCTCGTTCTTGTCGGAAAGAGCCGTTTCGAACAGCTGCTTCAGCGCCTTGTAGAGCCCGCGTACCAGCGGCATCCTGTTCAGTAGCCGCTCGCCGAAGGCAACGATCGCACGGCCGATGAAATTGGCGGTCAGGAAGCCGATCAGCGTGATCAGCACGAGGGCGACGATCAGGCCAAAGCCCGGCACCTGGATTGTCAGGTAGTTGTCCGGATTGTACTTCGCCGGAATGTACGGCTTGACCCAGGAATCGACCCAGCCGATGAACGACCAGACGATATAGATGGTCAGCACCAGCGGCGCGCAAACGACGAAGCCGGTGAGGAAGTAGTTCCTCAGCCGGGTCATGCCCGAGGTCTTGTGGGTATCCGACATTCCGCAGCGCCGCCCTCTTTGCAGCGCAACATTAGTCAACCACGCGGTGCATTGGAACAGCGATCTTCGTAGGGGGCGTAGAGCCAGCCTTGCCGGCCCCGCCTACTCCACCGTCACCGATTTCGCCAGGTTGCGCGGCTGGTCGACGTCGGTCCCCATGAACACGGCGGTGAAATAGGCCAGCATCTGGATCGGCAGCGCGTAGATGATCGGCGCGATGAACTCCGGCACGTCGGGCAGCACGATGGTCTCGAGCGTCTTCACCGTCGCCTGCGCCGCCCCCTTCTTGTCGGTGATCAGGATGATCTTGCCGCCGCGCGCCGCCACTTCCTGCATGTTCGAAACCGTCTTCTCAAAGATGCGGTCATGCGGCGCAATCACGATGACCGGCATGTTCTCGTCGATCAGCGCGATCGGGCCGTGCTTGAGCTCACCGGCGGCATAACCCTCGGCGTGAATATAGGAGATTTCCTTGAGCTTCAGCGCGCCTTCCATGGCGAGCGGGAAATTGGTGTCGCGACCGAGGTAAAGCACGTGCTTGTATGACGACAACTCGCGCGCCACCTTCTCGATCTGCTTATCGAGCTTGAGCACCTGCGCGGCATAGCGCGGCGTCTCCGAAAGGCTGCGCACCAGCGCCTTTTCTTCATCCGCGGTGATCGTGCCGCGCTGCGAGGCCGCCCGAATGGTCAGCGCCGCCAGCACCGAAAGCTGGCAGGTGAAGGCCTTGGTCGAGGCGACACCGATCTCCGGCCCGGCCAGCGTCGGCAGCGTCACGTCGGATCTGCGCGCGATCGTTGATTCGCGCACATTGACGATGGCGCCGATCGGCACGCCCGCCTTGCGACAGTAGCGCAGCGAAGCCAGCGTATCGGCGGTTTCGCCCGACTGCGACACGAAGAACGCCGCACTTTTCTTCGAGATCGGCATCTCGCGATAGCGGAATTCCGAGGCGACATCGATGTCGACCGGCAGCCGCGCGTGGCGCTCGAACCAGTATTTGCCGACCAAGCCGGCGAGATAGGCCGTACCGCAAGCCGATACAGCCAGGCGGTCGATGTCGGCGAAACTGAACGGCAGGTCGAGCGGCTTCGACGTCCCTTGCGTGAAGTCGAGATAATGCGCCAGCGTGTGCGAGATCACCTCGGGCTGCTCATGGATTTCCTTTTCCATGAAGTGGCGGTGGTTGCCCTTGTCGACGAGATAGCTCGAGCCGACCGACTGGCGCCGCTGGCGCTCAACCGGGGTCCCGTCCATGTCGTAGATCTGGAACTGGCTGCGGCGCACCACCGCCCAGTCGCCGTCCTCGAGATAGGTCACCGAGTTGGTGAAGGGCGCCAGCGCAATCGCGTCCGACCCCAGGAACATCTCGCCCTCGCCATGGCCGATTGCCAGCGGCGGGCCATTACGGGCGCCGACGATCAGGTCTTCGTCGCCCTGGAACATGATGGCCAGTGCGAAGGCGCCGTGAAGACGCTTGAGCGAGGCGTGGGCGGCTTCGATCGGCTGGGTGCCGCGCGCCAATTCGCGCGCGATCAGGTGTGCCACCACCTCGGTGTCGGTCTGCGAGGTGAATTCGTAGCCGTCGGCCGTAAGCTCCTGGCGCAGTTCGGCAAAATTCTCGATGATGCCGTTGTGGACGATCGCCACGCCGTTGGAGAAATGCGGGTGCGCATTGGTCTCGTTGGGCACGCCGTGGGTGGCCCAGCGCGTATGGCCGATGCCGATGTTGCCGCCCAGCGGCTCGGCCTTCAGCCGGCGCTCGAGATTGATGAGCTTGCCCTCGGCGCGACGACGCGCGAGTTCGCCATTCTCTATCGTGGCGACGCCGGCCGAGTCATAGCCGCGATACTCGAGCCGCTTCAGCGCATCGACGATCAGCGGCGCAACCGGCGTCTGGCCGACGATTCCAACGATTCCGCACATGATTTTGCCCCGTCCAATCCCTCAAAACCCTATCGGCCTTTTAGGCAGCGCAACTGCCAAGCGGAAGTCACATTCCGTTTCGCAACGTATCAGCCATCCAGCCCTTCAGGATGGGCAATCGTCGCACGGTAGGATTGAAATGCGGTTACTTCACGCCCGCCTTCTTCGCGGCCGCCGCCGAAGCAAAGCGCTCGCGCAATTCCTTGCCCTTGCCCGGCAGCGTCTTCTGGCGCGCGCGGCCGAAGGCCAATGCATCTCCGGGGACTTCGTCCGTAATGACGCTGCCCGACGCGACATAGGCGCCGGCGCCAATAACGATCGGGGCGACCAGCGAAGAATTCGAGCCGATGAAGGCGCCCGCGCCGATGTCGGTGAAGAACTTGGAGTAGCCGTCATAGTTGCAGGTGATCGTGCCCGCGCCGATGTTGGCGCCCGCGCCGACCCGCGCATCGCCGATATAGGTCAGGTGGTTGACCTTGGCGCCCTTTTCCACCGTCGCCTTCTTGACCTCGCAGAAATTGCCGACCTTGGCCTTTTCATGCAGGTCTGCGCCCGGCCTCAGCCTCGCGAAAGGCCCGACCTCGGCGCGCGGGCCGACGTTGCTGCCCTCAAGATGGCTGAAGGCGTGGATGGTGGCTCCGCTGGCGATCTTTACGCCGGGTCCGAACCAGACGTTCGGCTCGACCAGCACATCGGAGCCGATCTCGGTGTCGTGCGAAAAATAGACGGTTTCGGGCGCGATCAGTGTCGCACCTTCCAGCATTGCCTGCCGGCGGCGCCGCTTCTGCCAGATCGCTTCGGCCTCGGCCAGTTCGGCGCGGTTGTTGATGCCGAGCACGCTTTCGAAGCTCGCCTCGGTGGCCACGACCTTGAGCCCTGCCTTGTCGGCGATCTCGACGATGTCGGTGAGGTAGAATTCGCCCTTGGCGTTGGCGTTGCCGACCTGGTCGAGCAGCTTCAGCGCTTCATTGCCGGCAATGGCCATCAAGCCCGCGTTGCAGAAGCCGATCTTGCGCTCTTCGTCGGTGCAGTCCTTGTCCTCGCGGATCGCCACCAGCCTGCCGTCCTTTTCGAGCAGGCGGCCATAGCCTGCCGGGTTCGGCGGACGGAAGCCGATGACCACGACCGCGGCACCATCGGCGAGCTTTTGCCGCGCTGTCGCCAGCGATTCGGCCTCGACCAGCGGCGTATCGCCGAACATCACCAGCACATCGTCATGGCCGCGTGCGATCGCAGCGCGAGCCGCCAGCACCGCATGCGCGGTGCCCAGGCGTTCGGTCTGGACGAAAACCTCGGCCCCTGGCGCAAATCTCTCTGCCGCCGCCTTCACCTCGTCGCCGCCATGGCCAACGACCAGCGCCAACCCGTCGGCACCTGCGGCCTCGGCCGTCCGCGCGACATGCGCCACCATCGGCAGCCCGGCGATCTGGTGCAGCACCTTGGGGCTGGTGCTCTTCATCCGGGTGCCCTCGCCGGCGGCAAGGATGATCGACAGGCAGGTTCTCGAGGTCATGGCGGCGTCCGGATTGGAAGAAGGCGGCTGGAATCGGCCACCTTTCTAGCATTGCTGGCAATCGCCTCCAATGCACACCGATTTCGACGGTTTGAAGGATCAGCCGAGCTGGCCGAGCACCGGAAAGCGCTCCAGCAGCCAGTAGGATGCCGTCTGGATGCCGCCGGTCAGGAACAGCACGCCGGCCACGACCAGAAGCCCGCCGATCACCTTTTCGACCTTGCCGAGATGCACGCGGAACTTGCTGAGGAAGCGCATGAAGGCACCCGAAAACATCGCCGCGATCAGGAACGGAATGCCCAGGCCGAGCGAGTAGACGGCGAGCAGAGCCGCGCCCTCGCCCACCGTTTCGCGGCCGCCGGCCAGCGTCAGGATCGGCCCCAGCACCGGCCCGATGCAGGGAGTCCAGCCGAAGGCGAAGGCGAGGCCCATGAGATAGGCGGCCAAATTGCTCGCCGGCTTGCCCCGCGACTGGAAGCGCGCCTCGCGCGACATGAACGGGATGCGCAATATGCCGAGGAAATTGAGACCCATCAGGATGATCAGCACGCCCGCCGCCATGGCAAGCGGCTCCTGCCAGGTGCGCAGCAACTGCCCGATGGTCGAGGCGCCGGCGCCAAGCGCCACGAACACCGTCGTGAAGCCGAGGACGAAGGAACCTGACGCCGCAAGCAGTGCGCCGCGCGCCCGCGAAACCGTTGCCACGCCGCCGTCGGCCTTGAAATCGTCGACCGAAACGCCGGCCATGTAGCAGAGATAGGGCGGCACCAGCGGCAAGACACAGGGCGACAGGAATGACAGGGCGCCTGCCCCCAATGCGCTGAGATAACCGATGTCCAGTACCATGCCATGCTGCTCCGCGGATCTTCCGGCGCCGCATATAGCGGGCCGTCGTGCTCCGCACCAATCACCATTCCGTGGCAAGTCGTCGCCGAGCGGCAAAAACCCTCCGGCGACGCATCGCATCGGTCAATCGATCATTCGTGGATGGTGTATTCGCCCAGCTCGCAGAGATTCTGGGTGTCTTCGGTGGTGTCGAGGTCGGAACTTTCCTCGAACTCGAAGCGCATGTCGTACTCGCAGGTGCGGCGGCCATCGGCGATGGTGATGCTCATGCTCTCGCCCGGGGCAAGCGTGTCACGGCCGAAAATGTCGTCTTCCCACTGGTCGACGCCCACCGGCGAGGCATAGAAATTCGTCAGCACCGACGACGTGCCGTTCTTGAGCGAAAACACCAGATCTTCGGCCTGGGCTATGGCGGGCAGTGCCGAAACGGCGAGAACGGAGGCAACGGCAAGTTTCAAAAGGCTATGCATAAATGTATGTCCATATCGATGGGCAGCCCGGTATTGGGCGCCATGCTCTAGCAGCGGCATATGCGCCCAGCAATATCGTCGCCGGGCAATATTCCGTCGCCAGGGCGACCGTCAGGGCCTGTCCCGGACGGAACATTTAACAGGCTGTTTGCAGCGGTGTTTTTCCGGTTGACCCGACCCGGCACTCTCCCTATGTTCCGCCGCAATTTCCGGGTCGCCTCGCGGCCTTCGGGAGCGCGTAGCTCAGCCGGTAGAGCAACTGACTTTTAATCAGTAGGTCCAGGGTTCGAATCCCTGCGCGCTCACCACAATCGCTAACGCGATTTCGACGCCTCGCCCGCCACCTTGGCGCCATCGGCGCCCTCTTTGGCCTGTGCGCGGATCAGGCGGCCGTAGACGATGAAGCGGTTGTGGTCGCCGCGCAAAACACCTCGATGAAAGTCGGCAACTATGCATCTGCCGACGACGCTACGCTTGATTACTACAAAGAGAGATTGAGCAACGTCTCTCTGGCATTCGGTGGAGCAGCAGTTGGGCTTGCCGCGTCTTCGACCTTCTACAGAGCTACACGGGTCAGCAACATCGTTTGCTCTAAAGCCCAAGTGACACTGACGAACAAGGGCTCGTCGGTCGGCGCTGCGGTCATCAGCGGCCTCCCGTACTCATCGATCGCCGGATACGCGTTGTCAGTCGATGCAAACAATATGACATCCGGGGTCGGCGACACGCACCTTGTCGCGCTCTCCACTGGTTCAACCATCGGCCCGCCGGCGTTCGCACAGCACTGACGAATGCGGATTTCACGAATGCTTCCTTGTTGGAGATCTCAGGTTCTTTCCAACCGACAATGCGGCGGCGTAGTGCAAGCATCGATTGAAGATTGGTCACCTGTTCGTGCGAAGATAGGTGGCACGCACCAATCTCCTCTGATAGCTGGGTAGTTGCCACAATTGAGGGAGCTAGATTTTTGCGGCGGGCACTATTCCTGCATACCCAGAAGACGGCTGGGACCTCAATCCAGCATATTGCTCGGCAATTTTACGGGCCCGACAATGTTTCCAGCCACGCAGATTATGAGGAGTTGGGCGTCGCGGCGTGCGGCACCCTTGACTTCGTGTCCGGGCATTTCGGATACGAATTCGCGCGCCCCTTGATGCCTGATCGGTACTGCTTCACGTTTCTGCGCCATCCCATCGAGCGGGTATTGTCTCTCTACTCCTTCAGCGCAGGGCGTCCCGCCGGGGAATCGCCATTTTACGATGTAGCCCGCGAGAAAGGCCTGGAGGCGTTTCTCAGGCTCGCACACCACCCTGAGCCGGCCTACCGAGAGATGTTCTGGAACCATCAGACGTGGCAGCTCGCGTATGGCCGTGGTGCCGAATTTGCCGACAAGCCGTCCAGGGTGGTCGATGAGTTCGATGGTACCGAGATGTTGGCAATGGCCAAACTCCACCTCAGTACCTTTGACTATATCGGTTTCGTGGAACGATTTGACGATGACGCTGCGGCCATCTTCAAGGCCTTAGGATGTGGAAAGGTTGAGTTGGTTCGCGCTAACTCCAGCGCAAACAGACCCAGTACCGAAGGGCTGCAGCAATCAACGATGGACCTGCTGTTAGAGTTCACGGCCCTAGACAGGGAACTTTATCAATACGGGTTGGACCTCAGGAAATCCTACAAGCCAAAGGGGCTTATCCAGAGGCTCTTCAACTTCTAGGATAAATCCGCGAGCACGGTGCGGATAGCATCCAAATCGGTCTCAGCTTCTATTTTTGCCAGTTTCGTAGACACATTCGGGATGTATGGGTCCCCGTCCATGGTGGATGGGCTGAGGATCACCGAATAATCGTGACTGCACGCGGCTGTAAGGTTGAACAGCCACCTTTCGGGCGTCACGCCGTCGATCCAATAACCAATCCAGTGCTCAGGCATCAAGTCGATGATCTGCGCGCCTGGTGGCGTAAAGACCATATTGGCAAAAGCCGAGCCGTGGTTGCCGGCAATGATCCCGGTGCTTGCAAATAGGTTGATCTGTTCGCGGAAGCTTAGGCTTGCCGGGCTGATAATCTCGAACCCGGCATCGACGAACAACGCAATAACGTCTGTCTCATTCTTGGCTGTCCGGGGCGAGTATGCACCTTCGCGCGACAGGTAGATGCGGCGCGAGTGGTCGACTTGGTGTGGTGGTTTGGCTAGTTTCCTTAACGCGTCCATAGATGTTGGGCTGGGCAAGAAGCAACTGGTCGCTTTCACCGTGCTTGGCAGCGCCATATGGCGGAACCGCACAGTTCCTTGGGCCAGCAATATCTTGCTTTCGTCGAACCCGACATCGGCCAGCGCATTGGTCGCCCACGCCGGCAGGAAGTCGGGGACCAGTATCTTCAGACCTTCGCGCCTAATCTGATCGCTTAGGAGCGCGATTGCACATAGCCCGTCCAGCACGAAGTGCCCGTAGGCACTGCAAGAACGATGAAATACATGGATGACACGATCAGGCACGGTGGACGTGACCGCATTCTGAACCCGCCTCGGCAGATTCCCCAATGTCGTATCGACATAGTAACTGGCAATATGGCGAGCCCAGTCATCCAAGCGACCATCATTCAGCACGACCAGACCTGAACTGGTGTCCAAAACACAATTCGTCAGGTACTTGATTTCAATGCTTGGCGATTGATAGCCGTCTTGCTCGAAAAGCGACCGAAGGCGACGCTCTCGTTCTGAGCCGAAATTGGCGACAATGCGGGCCGACCTGTAAGGAACAATGTCCGCCGAGCTTTCGATGTGGCTTGGCTTATCACTCGACTTGAAAAACGCCTTTATCTGCGACAGCAACCGCATTAGGGCATCATCCACAATAAATAGCCTCCATGTTGTGCGGGTAGGACTATCATTTCGGTGAAAGTCGCTCAATGGCGGCCCGGCTAACCCTAAACCTGTCCATCGCTTAGGTTTTCACCGATCTTCAAACTCGCGCCGGCCGCCAATTGACGTTTCCAGCCTGCCCCTACGATGCCCCTGACTAACCGAAAGGGCATCGACATGAGCAAGGGCAAGGCACAGGACACCTTTCGGGCCAAGGCGCCCGGCATCATGGCAAGCTGATGGCGGATTTTCCGCTGCAACTCGACGACGTGGCAGCGATTTTCGGCAATTTCGGCCACGAATGCTTCGGCCTCACACCAAGCTGCAGGAGATCGGGCCGACCGTGTAAGGCTCGCGCCGACGCGCCTACGAGACCTACTGCACACAACAAGCTCAACCCGGCCAGCGACGAAGCGAACTATGCCCTATGTTTTCGTCGAGCTGAATGGCCTCGAGCGACACGCGATCCCTGCGCTGCGCGATGCGGTTGGGCTGGCGGAGAAGGTGAAAGCCTTCGAAGTTGCCTTTGAGCGCGCCGGTGCGAAACCTTATTTCAGCCGCAGACAGTGGGAATCCTTCGCTCTCGAAGCCTGTAGGAAGCCAAAAGCAGGCCTGCCAGCGCGCAGGAAGCGCATTACTGTAGCCCGATCGCCACACCCACCTCCGCCGCCATCTGCTTGATCGAAGCATGCACCGCGTGTGCGGTTCCGCCTCGTTGTTGGGCTCTGCCTCGCACCTCAGCGTGTTGATCTGTCGGGCATCGACCAACTGATCTCGACCACGAGTTTGCGCCGAAGGGCGTCGGCGTAGTCACCGACGGAGTCGGGGCTGAGCACGAAGGCGCCGGGCCCGCCGATGACATTTTCCGCAAAATAGTCGGTGAGGTCCCTTGCCACGCCACGCGTGAAGGCGGGCATGGCGATCGCATTGATCGTGTAGCCATTCCTGATCGCCCGCAACCTGCTGAGCGCGACGGGAAGGCCGTCATTGTTGGTGCCGTTGGCGGAGATGTCTATGACCCTTCTCCCGGCATGCCCGGAATACTGCTCGAAAAGCATGCGGCTTAGGTCGATGGCAAACGAAATCGAGGTGCTGCAATTCCTGAGGCAGCCTCGGCCGCTGTCGCCGTCGCGACTGATGATTGTCGCGGCAGCCTGTGCATCACCGGGGTTGCAGATCGACGTCCACGGAAGCACGGTGCGGACGTGTCCCGGCCCGGCCCATTCGAAATAGGTGATGGCGATGCACCCGAAGGTGCCTCTTGCGATCGCCGCAATGACCTCGGGCGCCATCAGGGCGTCTGCATGGCCCTGGCGCTGCATGTCCGCCGTCGCTGCGTCGATGGACGCGGACACGTCGACGGCGAAAACGATGGCTGTGTCCACATTGGTGGCATGTGCGGGGCTCGTCGAGACGGCGAGAACCGCAGACAATCTGGCAAGAAACGCGCCCACAGGCTCCACTCCTACGCAGCACATGGAACGGCCTCTCGGGCCGGCCTGGCCCAAGAGGCGATCCTCGGTGATGTCGGTTGCGCGTCAGCTTCCGGATTTTTTCTTCAGTTCGGCAACGGTCTTGGAGACCTTGTCGCCGGCGCTCATCTTCTTGAGCTCGGAGTCATAATAGCCGTATTTCTTGTCTTTTTCGCCGCTCCAGAATGTCATGTATTTCTTGCCGACCCGATACCAGGCCCAGCAGTCCCCACCAGTATTGGACTTTCCGTCCTTGACCGATGTCCGCTTGAGTTTGCCGCATACCTCGTTGCCTTTGACGGTCCATTTGCCCTCTCCAAACCAGCTCTTGTCCTTGCCATGCATGAGAAAGGTGCTGTCCGGCGCGAAGTAGGCACGGCTCCTGCTCCAGTTGGCCGACTTGCCCGAATAGAGTTCGCGGACCTCCGAAGCGGTCAGCGGCACGGCGTCCTTGGGGAGTTCCTCCGCCCAGCCGATGACAGGGATCAGCACAACCACCAAGGCAGACAGTCCGATGATGCTCTTGCTCATGGGATCCTCCTGTGAAGGCTCATGAGAATCCGTCACCTTGACGGGACCCGAAACACCCAAATGGGTTACGTCATCGGCAAGGTACCTGCCATGTTGGCCGTCAGCGCCACCAGTTCCCCCTGCCGGTGCGTTCCGGTCTTGGCGAAGATCATCTTCATGTGCGCGCGCACCGTCTCCTTGGAGAGATGGAGGCTTTCAGCGATCGTTCCTGGCCCGGCACCAGTAGCCAGCAGCACCGCGATCCTCGTCTCTGCCGGCGTCAGGCTGAATGCGCCCCGAAGCTGATCCGACGTCGTCCGCGGGCGATCCTCGAAATTCTTGACGATGACGATGGCGCTGGTCGACTGGAACACATCCCCGATGATCCCCGCCGTCGGCAACGCCTCCACGAGCAACGGCCGTTTCGGATCCCGCCGGATTGCCACGGCATGGCTTGCATCAAGGTTCGAAGGACGGCGATGGGTGATCGCCTGGTGAACCAGCTTGCGCAATTCCAGCTCGCTTGCATGATTGGCCGCCCTGAGCCGGCGCCCGGAAAGATACAAGCCGTCACCGAGAACCCGCTCGGCGATGCTGTTGTGGCTGAGCACATTGCCGACGCAATCCAGCAGGAAGGCTGCGCATGACAGCGCTTCCAGGGTCGCCAGCGCGGTTCGCCCCTGCGCCAGGGCCAGGGTTTCTGACAGCGATATCATCCGGCGAAAATGCGGAGCGATCCTGGCAAGGATCCTTGAATCCTCCGTCGTAAAATGCCCCTGCCCCTTGGCACGCAGCATCGGCACTGCCCAAAGCTCGCCGTGCACCTTGAGCCCCACCATTGCGAAGCCCGGCAGGCCGAACGCCATGTAGAGTTCGTTGTAATGGCGCAGTCGTCGACGTTCGTCGTCCGTGGCAAGGTCGTGTTCCGTAACGACAGTGCGTCCTGCACGCAGCAGCGGCATGCCGCGCTCGGCTCGGTAATGCCCGAGATACCAGCGGTTCTTGATGTATTCGGACAGCAAGTCGCCATAGTCGCGGGAACTCGGCATTTCCGTGAAATCGCGGGCAGGGTTGCGAGGGTCGTTGGCGCGTGCGTCCGGATTGCTGGGGTAGAACATCATGCAGGCGGCGTTCAATGAGCGCGCAAGTCCGTGCAGCGTGTCCGTCCACCTCGCAGGATCAAACACCGCTTCGTAACAAGCGTCTATGTCGCGCTCAATGCGGTTGTCCAGCATCATGCCGGACCCCCTCTCGCTCTCCGTGCCTCCTCAAAGCCGCACAGGCAAGGTACCACACACACCCGGATGGCTACAGCGCGATTGCAGGCCGGCAAGCATGATTCCGCGCCGATATTCGCCAGTCGCGGCACAAAACGAACCGCCGGCCATTATTTCCACGTGAAAGGCTGACAGCTCGCACTATTGGCTGCCAGGTGTCGGCCGAGGAACATTTGCCCGTTGGCGCCGTTTACCTCTACAAGCGGACGCCACACTACGAGGAGACCATCATGAAGAAAGTTATGTCAGGCTTGATGGCAACGGCCATTGCCGCATCGTTTGCGATTGCGTCAATCGTGCCGGTTGCCGCCGCTCCCGCCTACTATCCCAAGGCGCCGCAGGCCGACACCGCCATCCAGCAGGTGCAGTACGACAACTACTGGAAGAAGCGTCGCGCCATGCGCGTCGAACGCAGCGACAGTGCCAGCCATTTCCGCACGCCGCGTCGCGGTTTCTACAGGGACCGTGGCGACGTGGTCTATTTCAACGGGCATCGCGGCTATCGTGACTACCGCCCCGGCTACCGCCGTCACAACGACTTCTGGTTCCCGGCTGGCGCATTCATCGCCGGTGCGATCATCGGCGGCGCCATCGCCAACCAGCCGCAGCCGCGCTACGTCCAGCCGAGCCGCTACGGCAATTCGCATGTGCAGTGGTGCTATGACCGTTACCGGTCCTATCGGGCCTCGGACAACACGTTCCAGCCCTACAACGGGCCGCGCCAGCAGTGCTATTCGCCTTACTGACCGAGGCGTAGCATCATAACGGAACCCGCGCTCACAGGGGCGCGGGTTTTTTCGTTTCGACAAGCTGGACATCGGATTCCGCGCAAATCTTGCGAATGCTCGGAATGTCGCAGTGGTCGGTGATGAAAGTGTCCATTTGCGACAGGTGCGCAATACGCACCGGCGCCGTGCGCTCGAACTTGGTCCTGTCCGACACCAGGATGACATGACGGGCATTGGCGATGATCGCCTGCGCCACCTTCACCTCGCGGAAATCGAAATCCAAAAGCGCGCCGTCATGGTCGATCGCCGAAGCGCCGATGACCGCATAGTCGACTTTGAACTGGCGGATGAAATCGACCGCCGCTTCGCCGACGATGCCGCCGTCCGAGCCGCGTACAACCCCGCCCGCGATCACCACCTCCATGTCAGGATATACCCGCATCCTGTTGGCAACATTGATGTTATTGGTGATGACCATCAGCCCTTTATGGTCGAGCAGCGCCTTTCCGACGGCTTCGGTGGTGGTACCGATATTGACGAACAGCGAGGCATTGTCGGGAATGATGCGTGCCGCCGCCTGGCCGATGGCATCCTTCTCGTCGGCCGCGATCTTGCGCCGCGCCTCGTATTCCAGGTTCTCGATGCCCGAGGGAAACAGCGCCCCGCCATGAATCCGGCTCAGCAGGCGCTGGTCGCAGAGGTCGTTGAGATCCTTGCGGATGGTCTGCGGCGTGACCTGGAAATGTGCCGCCAGGTCGTCGACCAGCACGCGCCCATTGTCCTTGGCAAGCTGGATGATTTCCGACTGGCGCGGCGAAAGATACATTTCGGCATTCCCCTCATTTCGTTTTGACGAACGATAGGGGAAAACGAAAGCACTGAAAAGGCGCTTCGAAAGCAAAGGCGAAGCACCTTCCCCGATCGCCGGCCGCCCTCAGCCGGCGCGGGCGATCTCGGTGATCACTTCGAATGCGTGGTCGACGTCGGCCTCCGTCGCCTCGAATTGCCCTGCCTGGAAGCGGATCACCGCGCGTCCGTCGAGGCGTGTTTGGGTCAGGTAGATCCGGCCGTCGCGATTGATGCGCTCGACAAGGTCGAGATTGTGCTGGTCGAGATCGGCGGCGGCACCGGGTACATGGCGGAACGAGAACAGCGACAGCATCGGCTCGCTGCTGATCTCGAAACCGGGCTCGCGCCGCAGCCGTTCGGCCAGCTTCTCGCTCCACGCGACATGGTTGCGGATCATCGTCCGCAGGCCTTCAAGCCCATGCGCACGCAGCAGGAACCACAGCTTCAGCGCCCGGAACCGCCGGCCGAGCGGCACCGACCATTCGGAATAGTTGATGATGCCGTCGTGGCCGTGCGTCTTGAGATAATCGGGGCGAATGGCGAGCGTCCTGACCAGGCTTTCAGCGTCGCGGATGAACTGGATCGAGCAGTCGAACTGTGCCCCCAGCCATTTATGCGGATTGAAGACGATCGAATCTGCGCCCTCCACCCCGGTCCAGAAATGACGGAACTCGGGGCAGATCATTGCCGAGCCGGCCCAGGCGGCGTCGACATGCAGGTAGAGGCCTTCACGCTCGGCAATCCTGGCGACGGCGGCAATGTCGTCGGTGCCGCCGACACTGGTGCCGCCGACGCAGGCGATGATGCCAGCCGGCAGGAAGCCAGCGGCGCGGTCTTCGGCAATCGCCCGTTCGAGTGCCTCCGTCGCCATGGCGCGGTTGGGCCCTGCCGTCGGAATGCGCACGAGATTGTCCTCGCCGACGCCCGAGACCCAGATGGCGCGATCGATCGACGTGTGCACCTGATCGGAGCTGTAGATGCGCAGCCTTGGCTGCCCGGAAAGCCCTGCCTTGTTGCCCTGCCAGGCCAGCGCGCGTTCGCGCATTGTCAGCACGGCGGCGAGCGTGGCCTGCGACGCGGAATCCTGGATCACGCCGGTGAAGCCGTCAGGCAGGCCAAGCGCCTGGCGCATCCAGTCCACCACGCGGGTCTCGAGCTCGGTCGCCGCCGGCGAGGTTTGCCAGAGCATGCACTGGGCTGCCATGGCGCTGACCAGATATTCCGCCACCACCGACACGGGCGCAGCGTTGGCCGGGAAATAGGCGAAGAAGCGCGGATGCTGCCAGTGCGTCATGCCGGGCACGATGGTCGCCTCGAAATCGGCGAAGATATCTTCCATCGGCTCGGCTTGTTCGGGCGCACTGGCCGCGACCGCGCCGAAAATGCTTCCCGGTTTGACATCCGGCCGCACCGGCCGGTCACGTAGCCCGGTGCGGTAGTCCACGCCCCATTCGGCCGCCTTCACCGACCAATGGCGAAACTCGTTGTTGTCCATGGTCGTCCTCCGACGTGAAATAGGGCCCTGGCCGACTACTCGATGAAATCAGGCAGGCTCTGGAACGCTGCTTTCAGCGCATCCGACCAGCCTTCGGAAACACTCCTGTAATAGGGATCGTCAGCGCCGATCCGCCTTTTCAGGCCGATCTTCAGGCTGTCCTTTTCATAAAAGGCGAGATCGAGCGGCAGGCCGACCGAAAGGTTCGATTTCAGCGTCGAATCGAACGAAACCATCAAAAGCTTCACCGTTTCGGCAAAGCTCATCTTGCGGTCATAGGCGCGCACGATGATCGGCTTGCCATACTTGGTCTCGCCGATCTGGAAGAACGGCGTGTCGTCGCTGCATTCGATGAAATTGCCTTCCGGATAGATCATGAACAGCCTGGGTTCGCTGCCCTTGATCTGGCCACCGAGGATGAACGAGGCGTTGAACGCCGAATCCGCCGTCTGTCCGGCGGGAGCCGACTGCGAGATCACTTCCTTGACCGTGTCGCCGACCAGCCGCGCGATCTGGAACATCGAAGGTGCTTCGAGCAGCGTAGGCGCCCGATCGGCCACAGCCTTGGTCCGCTCGTCGAGGAGGCTGACCACGGCTTGCGTCGTGGCGAGGTTGCCGGCCGACATCAGCACGACCACGCGCTCGCCCGGCTGCTCCCAGATACGCATCTTGCGAAAGGTCGAAATACTGTCGACCCCGGCATTGGTGCGCGTGTCCGACATGAACACCAGTCCGCGATCAATCTTCAGGCCAACGCAGTAAGTCATCGATTCCGGTCCGCTTGCTCGCCGGATTACTGCTCTACAGTGATGTGGACTGCAAGCCGTTCCTGCGCCCGACCGATCAGGATGCCCGAAATCGGCATCGCCTCGCGATAATCCCGGCCCACCGCGACGCGCACATAGCGCTCGTCGGGAGAAATGCCGTTGGCGGCGTCGAAGCCGACCCAGCCGAGCCCGTCGACATAGGCTTCCGCCCAGGCGTGGCTCGCCACCTGCTCCACCGTGTCGTCCATCATCAGGTAGCCGCTGACATAGCGTGCCGGGAAACCCGTCAGCCGGGCGCAGGCGGCAAACACATGGGCATGGTCCTGGCAGACGCCGGTGCCTTTTTCCAGCGCCTGTTCGGCGGTCGTCCGGGTATCGGTGGTACCGGTCGCGTAGGCGATGCGGTCCCGGATCGTCGCCATCAGCGCGTGCAGCCGCTCCAGTCCGCCGCCCTCGCCCATGCCGGCGACGAGTTGGCGGATAGACGCGCCCGGCGCCGTCAGCGGCGTCTCATGCTGGAAAAGCCACAGCGGCGCAAAACCGCGGTGCGGCCCGGACACGCCCGCCACATCGTTGGTCTCGACCTCGCCTTCGGCCACCACGCTGATCGTATGCGGGTCGCTGTCAATGCTGAGAAGCCGCGTGTCGTTGCCGAACTGGTCGAGGAAGCGCACCTCCTCGCGCGCACCCTCGACGCGCAGCGACCAGGTCAGCACGGTCTGCGCCGGCCCGCTGACCGGCCACAGCCGCAACCGCTGCAAGCCGTAGCGTATGGGCTCGTCATAGTTGTATTCCGTGCGGTGGGTGACCTTGAGCCGCATGTGGGTGTCCGCTTAGTAGAAGCCGAAATCCTGGGCGACCTGGTCGCCCAACCGGTTATTGTCGGTGATGAAATCGGCCAGGAATTCGTGCAGGCCGGCTTCGAAGATGTCCTTGATCTCGGTGCCGCGCAGCTTGGCATAGGTCCGCTCTGCGATCTCCTGCGCCGGGTGCCGCGCGCCATAATCCTCGCCGAGAAATTTGAGATGTTCGGCCAGGAAGCGATAGCTGAAGGTCAGCGAACGCGGCATGCGCACGTTGAGGATCAGGTACTCGGCGATGTTGGTCGGCTTGTATTCGGCCTCGTAGACCCAGCGGTAGGACCGGTGTGCCGCCACCGACCGCAGGATCGACTCCCACTGATAGTTGTCGAGCGACGAGCCCACCCACGATACCGACGGCAGCAGCACGTAATATTTGACATCGAGGATGCGCGCCGTGTTGTCGGCGCGTTCGACATAGGTGCCAAGCTGGGCGAAGTCGAAGATCTCGTTGCGCAGCATGGTCCCGTAGAACGAGCCGCGGATCAGCGCCGTTTCGCGCTTGATGGCGTCGAGCACGCCGGGCAATTCGCGCTGGTCGATCGGGCTGGCCAGCACGCGCTTCAGCGACATCCAGGCTTCGTTGATGCTCTCCCAGGTTTCCCGGGTCAGCGCGGTGCGCACCATGCGGGCATTGTTGCGCGCGGTCTCGATCGCCGCCACCGCGCTCGACGGGTTCGACATGTCGCGCAACAGGAAGTCGGCAACGTTTTCGGATGTATAGTCGCTGTGCTTGTCGGCAAAGGAGGTTGCGGCTCCCGCCGAAAGCAGCACCGATTTCCATTCCTCCGAGGCGTCCTGGCTGCGGGTCAGCGCGATGCGCAGACCGGCATCGATCAGCCTCGCCATGTTTTCGGTCCGCTCGATGTAGCGGTTCATCCAGTAGAGGCCGTTGGCGGTGCGTCCCAGAAGCATGAACTGTCAGCGTCCCCCTAGTCGTCCAAAACCCAAGTGTCTTTCGTTCCGCCCCCCTGCGATGAGTTGACGACAAGCGAGCCCTCCTTCAGGGCGACGCGCGTCAAGCCACCCGGCACGATGCGTATACGGTCCGAAACCAGCACGAACGGCCTGAGGTCGACATGGCGTGGCGCCAGGCCTTTCTCGGTCAGGATCGGGCAGGTCGACAGCGACAGTGTCGGCTGGGCGATGTAGTTCGACGGCCTGGCTGCGAGCTTCTTGGAAAACTCCTCGCGCTCCTTCTTGCTCGCCGCCGGCCCGACCAGCATGCCGTAGCCGCCAGAACCGTGCACTTCCTTGACCACCAGCTCGGCGAGATGCTCCTGGACGTATTTCAGGCTGTCAGGCTCCGAGCAGCGCCATGTCGGGATGTTGCCGAGGATCGGCTTGCGGCCGGTATAGAACTCGATGATCTCGGGCATGTAGGAATAGATCGCCTTGTCGTCGGCGATGCCGGTGCCTGGCGCGTTGGCGATGGTGATGTTGCCGGCGCGGTAGACGTCCATGATGCCGGGCACGCCGAGCGCCGAGTCCGGCTTGAAGGTCAGCGGATCGAGATAGGCGTCGTCGACGCGGCGATAAAGCACGTCGATCTGCTTGTAGCCCTCGGTGGTGCGCATCGCCACGCGCCCGTCGACGACGCGAAGATCCTGTCCCTCGACAAGCTGCACGCCCATCTGGTCGGCCAGAAACGCATGTTCGAAATAGGCCGAGTTGAAGCTGCCCGGCGTCAGCACCGCAATCGTCGGCGCGCCGCTGACCCCGTTCGGCCGCACCGCCGCCAGCGACTGCCTGAGCAACTGGGGATAGTTCTCGACCGGATGCACCTTGATGCGCTGGAACAGCTCGGGAAAGAGCTGCAGCATCGTCTCGCGGTTCTCCAGCATGTAGGAGACTCCGGACGGCGTACGCGCATTGTCTTCGAGCACGTAGAACTCGTTCTCGGAGATGCGCACGACGTCGACGCCGATGATGTGCGTGTAGACGCCGGCGGGCGGCCTGACCCCTATCATCTCCGGCAGGAAGGCCTCGTTGGTGGCGATCAGATCGCGTGGCACGCGGCCTGCGCGCAGGATCTCCTGGCGATGGTAGATGTCGTCGAGAAAGGCGTTCAGCGCCTGGACGCGCTGCTCGATGCCTTGCGTCAGTCTGCGCCACTCGTTGCCGGAGATGATCCTCGGCACGATGTCGAACGGGATCAGCCGTTCGGAGGCCTCCTGCTCGCCATAGACGGCGAAGGTGATGCCGGTCTTGCGGAAAACCCGCTCGGCATCGCGCATCTTTTCGGTAAGGCGGGCAGCATCCTGGTTCTTGAGCCAGCCGTCATAGGCTTCGTAGGGCCGTCTCAATCCGGCTTCTGCCGGGAGCATTTCGTCGAAGGCGACCAATGGCAAACTCCCCTCTGAGATCAGTGAAATGACCTCGGGGGAGAAAATCAAGCGCAATCGCCTGTTTCAGGCGTAGCCGGCTTCATTACAGGGAATTTGCCCATCATTTTGGCAGAAAGCCGGGGATTTGGGCGTATCCCTGCCCTCGCCGCGCTCAGAAGGCGCGGAAGGTCACCGTCGTGAAGGTGTCCTTGATGTTGCCGATCGAGTGGACTCGCTCGTTGACGAAGTGACCGATGTCTTCCTCGTCATCGACATAGAACTTGGCGAGCAGGTCGTAGTTGCCGGCGGTCGAATAGATCTCCGAGGCGATCTCCGCATCGGCCAGTGCGCTCGCCACCTCATAGGCCTTGCCGAGTTCGCATTTGATCTGCACGAAAAAGGTCTTCATCGCACCGTCCGTTCCGGCCCTGCCATCGTTGCCGGTCTTGTCGCAGAACCAGCCTGCGCTTTCAAGCCAATGCTTGGGCGCACCGCCGCTGGCCAACGAGCCGGTAGCATGAAACCGCAAACGGCTCGCCTGCGTATGTTACAATGTCATCGTGGCGCCGGCCAATGCCCGCCACCGAACGGGAGACGCCAACATGCGCCGTGCCGCCATCGCCTTCGCCACCTTGCTTTGCGCCTTTCCGGCCCTTGCCGGCGATGCCGAGATCAAGGCGGCGCAGGGCAGCATATCGGGCCAGCTCCAGGCCTTCCGCGCCGGCGACAACGCCACTGCCTACGGCTATGCCGCGCCGAATGTGAAGCGCATCTTCCCCACGCTTGAAACCTTCATGGGCATGGTGTCGGGCGGCTACAAGCCGGTGCATCACCCGCAGAGCTTCGATTTCGGCAAATCCCGGGAGATGGGCCCGACCGCAATCGCCCAGCAAGTGCTCATCGTTGGGCCCGACGGCAAGGACTATGAAGCCGTCTACACGCTCGAACTGCAGCCCGACGGCATCTGGCGTATCACCGGCGTCAGCCTCAGGGCCTCGAACTCGCTGAGCACATGAGACAAAGGCACCTGCACTCAAAAGCGCGCAGCGGCGGCCGTCTTCGGCCTGCGAACTCAAGATGCTGACAGGGTCCTGAGGCAACCGCGGAGATCGGAAAGGGCACCAGACCCATTTCCCCGGAAAGCCGATCCATGCATGACCGCAAGCGTATTTGGCTGAAGCGACATCAGCCGATCGAACATCGCATTGGTTCGTGAGGTCCATGGAATACTATGGGCGAACGGGCTGTCGCGCGTGGAAGCCATCATCTCCCGAGCCGGCCCGACGATATCCGTTTCGACGACGGCCGGCCCCTCGCCCTGGTGCAGAAACAGATCGGACGCAAAAAAGCGTGCGCTCTGTCTCATCGAACAGAAGACTTGCGTCCCACCCATGAGGCAGATGTGGGGTGGAGAGAAATTCGAACGTATGCGCTCCCGTATCCAGGCGCTCGCCGTCCATCAGGGCCCGCGCTGGCCGATCTGCGAAATCTTCCAGCATCACGCTGGCTCCCACGGTGCTGGTGACAACTGTCGCACTAGGCGCAATGGCCAGCCAATTGTTCAGGGCACCGCATTCATCCGGCTCGAAGTGCGAAAAGCCGATCCACCGAAGCTTGGCGGGATCAAGCAATGTGGCGACAGCATCCCGCGTTGATGAAAACGCTCTTTGAAAGCCCGTGTGATAAAGAAGCGGTTGCTGATCGCGAACAACAAACTGGTTGAAAGTCAATCCGGCTTCAGGCGAGTAGCTTGATAGTCTGAACGTCTCTGCCGCGATTTCATCGATGGCAATGTCCATTTTCGCCTCCTTTGAGGTCAAGACATGCATCGACTATACAACAGTGTTCCTGACACCCTGCGTCAGGGTAGACAAGCGTTAGCGAATATATCAATCAAGGCGAGTTAACCGGCTTACTCGCATTGAGACCCAAATTCAGGCCGGCCGGCGTGCCTCGAAGCTGATGGTCTCATCTTCCTTCTGCGGTACGCGGCCATGTTGGTAGTTCCCGGAGGCGACGATGTCGACAAAGCCGGCTTCTGCCAGTGAAAGGGCAAACTCGTTGACGCCCCACCAGCGCAGGCTGAACAGTTCGAGTTCGGTATCGACCAGCTTGGTATGGCGCCAATGCTCGTAGCGAAGCTGCGAGACGGTTTTCTGCGCAACAAAGTCGGTCTCGACCCTGGTGTCGGTCAACGTCAGCAGGTCGCCGTCTTCGGTGTTCCAGCTGCGAACGGAACCGCTGGCGCCCAGGAAGCTGCCGATCGGGTCCAGGTCGACCATAAGCCTGCCATTCGGCGCCAGATGGTCGAAAAACCGGCTCAGCATAGCCTTGGCCGACGCCAATTCGGTGATCAGCTGGAACGAGCCGAGCGGCACGACGATGGCTGCGAATTTCCGATCGTAGGCAAAGCTTTCAAAGCTCTGCTGCGTCAGCTTCGGATCAAGCGACCGCTCCCGGCATGCGCTCAGGCAATAGCTCAGCATCTCCTCGGACGGGTCGAAACCTTCCACCGAAATGCCTGATTGCAGCAGCGGCACGTAAAATCGGCCGTTGCCGACAGCCGGCTCGAGCACCGGGCCGGTGCAGGTGTCCAGGCGCTGGCGATAATATTCGATGTCCCCAAACGACCTGCCGACAGGCTTGTCCAGGTTGTAAACCCAGGATGCCAGGGTTCCGTAGCGATTGTTCATGCAATTCCCGATGCGCTTACTTCCATGCCTTCGCAATAAGACAAGTCAGCTTGTGCGCCAATACCCGATACTCCAGGGCTTGCGGTCAGGCGGCATCGCCTGAACCCCAGAACACCTTAGGCCAGAAGCGTGCTCAGCACCTTCAAATCCACATTGCCGCCACTCAGAACGATGCCGACCCGCTTGCCCGCACAACCAAGTGCGCCATGCAGGACGGCAGCCGCAGCCAGGCAGCCGGTCGGTTCGACGATGATCTTCATGCGTTCGGCAAAGAACCTGACAGTATCGACCAGTTGCGCGTCCGTGACGGTCACGATGTCATCGACCTTGTCTTTCAGGATCGGAAAGTTGTGGTAACCGACATGGGTGACGATCGCCCCGTCGGCGATGGATTTCGGCGGTGGGATGTGTACCACCTCCCCCTTGCGCAGCGACTGTTGGCCGTCATTGCCGGCCTCAGGCTCGACACCGACAATCCTGCATGCGGGCGACAGCGCTCGCGCGCTCAACGCACAACCGGCAAGCAGCCCCCCACCGCCCAGCGGCACCACAAGCAGATCGAGGTCTCCAGTGTCCTCGATAAGTTCCAGCGCCGCAGTGCCCTGCCCGGCGATGACGTCAGCATGGTCATAGGGCGGGATGAGCGCCGCGCCGCGCTCGGCCGCGATGCCCTGGGCGATCTTCTCGCGGTCTTCGGTGTAGCGGTCATAAAGGACGATCTCGGCGCCGTACCCCCGGGTCGCGGCCACTTTTATGACAGGCGCATCCTTGGGCATGATGATCGTTGCCGAAACACCCAGCAGGTTGGCGGCATAAGCGAGGGCCTGGGCGTGGTTGCCCGAGGAATAGGCGACAACGCCGTTGGCCCGCATTGCTTGGTCCAGCACGGCGATCGCGTTGTAGGCACCGCGAAACTTGAACGCGCCAGCCCTCTGCAGGTTTTCCGCCTTGAAATAGAGCGTTGCGCCAGTTTGCGCATCTGCCGTCCGCGACGTCAGGATCGGCGTCTTGTGCGCAGCCCCCGCAAGGCGCGCCTGGGCTAGTTTGACATCGTCGAATGTGGGGATTCGCAGCGAAGGACTGGCCATATGCATCTCCATGGCAGGCATTCAAAACATAGCCTGTCACGGGCGCACGCATAAGTCCGGCGCATCAAAGGCGGAATGATTGTCGGCTGCCGGGCAGACGTGTCTTGCAGCCAATGGCCGAAGGGTGAAAACCGGGCCTCGGCACCAACAGAATCGGGTCAGGCTTCATCCATGCTCAAGGTCATCGCCCAGGACTTCATCAAGGCGGAATTCATCGACACCGTCATGCCACTCTATGCCGAGCTGGTGGAGAAAACCCGGCAGGAGGAGCTGTGCATCGCCTACGATCTTTTCATCGACCAGAAGGACCCCGGGCATTTCATCTTCGTCGAGGAATGGCCCGATCGTGCCGCCCTCGACGCACATTGCCGGTCGGAGCACTTTGTCCGGCTGGTGCCCTTGATCAACCAGCATCAGCGGCAGGATCCGACCTTCATCCTGATGGATCCGTTCGCCGCCTGAATCAGCCAGACGGGCGGCGTCACTGCCCCGGGTGTACCGGCAGATCGCCCCGCGCCCAGCCTTCGCCGATCTCGGCGGTGCGGTCGGCAAAGCGGCCGGCCTCGATCGAGGCACGGATATCGCTCATCAGCTGCTGGTAGTAGGACAGGTTGTTCCAGGTCAAAAGCATCGCGCCCAGCGACTCCCCCGACTTGATCAGGTGGTGCAGATAGGCACGGCTGTAGTCACGTGCTGCCGGGCAATCGCTTTCCTCGTCCAGCGGACGCGGATCGTCGGCGTGGCGGGCATTGCGCAGGTTGACCTTGCCGCGGCGGGTGTAGGCCAAGCCGTGCCGGCCGGCGCGGGTCGGCATCACGCAGTCGAACATGTCGATGCCGCGCGCCACCGACTTGATGATGTCGTCGGGCGTGCCGACGCCCATCAGGTAGCGCGGCTTCTCCTGCGGCAGCTCGGGACAGGTGATGTCGAGCATGTCGAGCATCACCTCCTGCGGCTCGCCGACGGCCAGTCCGCCCACTGCGTAACCCTTGAGGTCGAGCCCCTTCAGCGCCTGCGCCGAGCGCACGCGCATATCGGGAATGTCGCCGCCCTGCACGATGCCGAACATCGCCTTGCCCGGCTGGTCGCCAAAAGCCGTCTTGCAGCGTTCGGCCCAGCGCAGCGACAACTCCATGGCGCGCTGGATTTCCTTCGGCGTCGCCGGAAGTGCGGTGCATTCGTCGAGTTGCATCTGGATGTCGGAATCGAGCAGGCCCTGGATCTCGATCGAGCGTTCCGGCGACATCTCGTAGGCAGCACCATCGATATGCGAGCGGAAGGTCACGCCCTTTTCGCTGAGCTTGCGCAGCTTGGACAGCGACATCACCTGGAAACCGCCGGAATCGGTCAGGATCGGGTGCGGCCAGCGGGCGAATTCGTGCAGGCCGCCGAGCCGCGCCACACGCTCGGCACCTGGCCTCAGCATCAGGTGATAGGTGTTGCCCAGGATGATGTCGGCGCCGACGCCGCGCACCTGGTCCATATACATCGCCTTGACCGTGCCGCCGGTGCCCACCGGCATGAAGGCCGGCGTGCGGATCGTGCCGCGCGGCATGGTGATCTCGCCGCGGCGCGCCTTGCCGTCGGTGGCAAGCACGTTGAACTTGAATTCTTCACTCATCGGTCGTTCCTGAACAGCAGGCTGGCATCGCCATAGGAATAGAAGCGGTAGCCGTCCGCGATCGCATGCGCATAGACGCCCTGCATCCTTTCGAGCCCGCAAAAGGCCGAAACCAGCATGAACAAGGTCGAACGCGGCAGGTGGAAATTGGTCATCAGCGCGTCGACGAACTTGAAGCGGTAGCCGGGCGTGATGAAGATGTCGGTCGGCCCGGACCAGGCAGCGATCGTGCCGTCCGCGCGCGCCGCACTTTCCATCAGCCGAAGCGAGGTGGTACCCACTGCAACGATGCGGCTGCCGCGCGCCTTGGCGGCATTCAGCGCCGCCGCGGTCTCGGCCGAGACATGGCCGATCTCCGAATGCATCTTGTGCTCTGCGGTGTCGTCTGCCTTCACCGGCAAAAAGGTGCCGGCGCCGACATGCAGCGTCACAAATTGCTGTTCGATGCCCTTGGCCTCGAGTGCGGCAAACAGCTCCGGCGTGAAATGCAGTCCGGCGGTAGGGGCCGCAACCGCGCCCTCCTCCTTGGCATAGACGGTCTGGTAGTCGCGCCGGTCGCGTTCGTCATCGGCACGCTTGGAGGCGATATAAGGCGGCAGCGGAATATGGCCGACGGCATGCAGCGCCTCGTCCAGCACCGGGCCAGATACGTCGAACGCCAGCAACGCTTCGCCCGCCTCGCCCTTTTCGATCACAGTCGCGTCGAGTTGGCCCAGCATGCAGGCCTCGGCGCTGTGACCGAACTGGATGCGGTCGCCGACGGCAACGCGCTTGCCCGGCCGCATGAAGGCGAGCCAGCGGTCGGGGCCGACACGCATGTGCAGCGTCGCATCGACATGCGCGACAGCCTCGCCGCGCACGCGGCGGCCCTTGAGCTGCGCCGGGATGACGCGCGTGTCGTTGAGAACCAGCACATCGCCGGTTTCGAGCAGCGACGGCAGGTCGCCCACCTTGAGGTCGGCGAATTCCTCGCCTGGCCTGACGAGAAGCATGCGAGCGGAATCGCGCGGTTCAGCGGGGCGAAGCGCAATCCGCTCTTCGGGCAGCTCGAAATCGAAAAGATCGACGCGCATCAGTAGATACGGATCATCATTGCCCCGGCGAGCAACAGCATGGCACCGACGATGCGGCCCATCGAGAGTTCGCGCACAGCAACGCCAAAATAGCCGGCACGGTCGACAATCACGCTGGCCAGCAATTGGCCGGTGACCAGGAACGCGACCAGGGCAGCCGCGCCAATGCGCGGCGTGAGCAGCACTGAACTCGTTACATAGACAGCGCCAAGGCAACCGCCGGCCGCGAACAACCACGGCGCCGGCGCGCGCCAGTCGACGCTGACGCCCTGGGCGCGTGCGGTGAAGTAGGCGATGATGCCGAGCACGATGGCACCAGCCAGGAATGAGACCGCAGCCGCCGCGACGGGCATTCCCAGCCCGCGCGCCAGCTGCGCATTCACAGGTGCCTGAATGGCAACGAAGGCGCCCGCCAGAACGCCGAGAAGCGACCAGAGAACGCCAGCCATTGCCTGTTATTCCGCGATATCGGCGGCGACCTTCAGCGACACGATCTTGTCGGGATCCTGCACCGGCTCGCCGCGCTTGATCTTGTCGACATTTTCCATGCCTTCGATGACCTGGCCCCACACCGTGTACTGGCGGTTGAGGAAGCCGGCGTCGTCGAAGCAGATGAAGAACTGCGAATTGGCCGAATTCGGGTTCTGCGAACGCGCCATCGAGCAGGTGCCACGGCCGTGGTTCATGTTGGAGAATTCGGCCTTCAGGTCCGGCTTGTCCGAACCGCCCATGCCGGCGCGGCCGGGATTGAAGTCCTTGCCGCCCGACTTGCCGAACTTGACGTCGCCGGTCTGGGCCATGAAGCCGTCGATGACGCGGTGGAACACGACGCCGTCATAGGCGCCTTCGCGTGCCAGCTCCTTGATCCGCCCGACATGGCCGGGGGCCAGGTCAGGGAGCAGTTCAATGATCACGTTGCCCTTGGTGGTTTCCATGATCAGCGCGTTTTCGCGATCCTTGATCTCGGCCATGGTGAAATTCCTTCTTTGCGTTTTGGATTACTTGGCGTCCGCGGCGATGCGGACCTTGATCATGCTGTCGGGGTCGCTGACGACGCCATTTGCGGCCGCATCGCCCTTCTTGATGCCGTCGACCAGTTCCATGCCGCTCTCGACATCGCCGACGATGGTGTACTGGCCGTCAAGCGAGGATGCGGTATCGAACATGATGAAAAACTGCGAATTCGCCGAATTCGGATCCTGGGCACGTGCCATGCCGACGACGCCGCGCTTGAAGGTCTCCTTGGAGAATTCGGCCGGCAGGTCGGGCAGCTTCGAGCCGCCGGTGCCGGCGCGGTCGCCGCTGTAGCCATCCTTCGTGTCGCCGAACTCGACGTCGCCGGTCTGCGCCATGAAGCCCTCGATGACGCGGTGGAACGCGACATTGTCGTAAGCACCTTCGCGCACCAGCGCCTTGATCTGCTCGACATGCTTGGGTGCGAGGTCGGGACGCAGCGCCACCGTCACGTCGCCGCCCTTCAGCGTGATGATCATCGTGTTCTCCGGCTCGGCGGCCAGTGCAGCAGCCGATCCTGCGAGCAGGCCGGTGAGGACGACGAAGGACGAGGCAAGCTTTCTGAGCTGCATGGTTCGATACTCCGAAATTATTTCGCGAATTTTGCCGTGAGCGCGCCGGCGACCGCCGCCGGTACGAACGGGCGGATGTCGCCGCCCATCGAGGCTATCTGGCGGACAAGTGTGGCGGTAATCGTGCGGACCGAAGGGCTTGCCGGCAGGAAAACCGTCTGCAGTTCCGGCGCCATGGTCTCGTTCATGCCCGCCATCTGCATCTCGTAGTCGAGATCGGTGCCGTCGCGCAGGCCGCGGATCATGATCGAGGCGCCTTGCTTGCGCGCTGCGTCGATCACCAGCCCGTCGAAGGCCACCACCTTGATGCGGGCGCCGTCCTTGCCGAACTCGACCTTCGTCGCTTCCTCGATCAGCGCCACCCGCTCCTCGAACGCGAACAGCGGCTTCTTGCCGGGATGGATGCCGATGGCGGCGTAGACGACGTCGGCGACGGCCAGCGACGCCTTGAGCACGTCGAGGTGGCCGTTAGTGAGCGGGTCGAACGACCCGGCATAGATGGCGATGCGATCAGTCATGCGCTGCTTCTAGAACATCGGCGCCAAAGGTGGAAGCGCACTTTGGCGGCACCCGGTACCTTCGGCCAATGGTTTACGAGATGAATGCACGATGAACGGCAATCTCAGGACCGGTTCAAGCGGATGTGAATAAACCCTGTGTATATCAGATGAAACCAAATGCCGGTTCGTCCGTTGTTTCAAGCAGGAGAACAGCGCCATGATGATCTACATGCTCGCCGCGGCCATGACTCTGGCCATGCTTGTTGCCACTGCCTTCAGCCTCCATCACGAGGCGCATCGCGTCCGCACCAAGGTGCAGACGGCCCGCGTCCAGCTTCCCGGCTGGCGTAATCCGCGCGTCCCGCGCTGAACAGTTTCTGCCCCTCCAGGCAAAAGCGGCGCTTCGGCGCCGCTTTCTTCTCTTTAATTTTTCCCTCTACCCCTTTGATTTGACACGCCCTTCAGCGCATCTGAAGGTAGGTCAGCCTTCCTCGCTCACAGCAGCATCGCCGTTTGGCGCCTCGTCACCATCTTCGTCGCCCGACGGCTCGGAAATGCGCTCCACCGAAACCACCTTCTCGCCTTCGGCTGTATTGAAGATGGTCACGCCCTTGGTGGCGCGGCTGGCGAAGCGGATGCCATCGACCGGCACGCGGATCACCTGCCCGCCATCGGAGACCAGCATGATCTGGTCGTCGTTGCCGACCGGGAACGTCGCCACCAGCTTGCCGATCTCGGCCGTCTTCGACACGTCGGTGGCGCGTATGCCCTTGCCGCCGCGATTGGTCAGGCGGAAGTCGTAGGACGACGAGCGCTTGCCGTAGCCGTAGTCGGTCACTGTCAGCACGAACTGCTCGTGCTGGCCTAGGAACTGGTAGCGGTCTTCGGAGATGTCGGCTTCCTCGCCGATCTCCTCGTTGGTCAGCGCGATGTCCTCGTCTTCGCCCGCTGCAATACCAGCTGCCAGCCTCCGTTCGGCGACAGAACGCTTGAGATACGCGGCACGCTCGGCCGGGCTCGCCTCGACATGTTCGATGATCGCCATCGAGATGACGCGGTCGCCATCGGCCATGCTGATGCCGCGCACGCCTACCGAATTGCGGCTCTGGAACACGCGCACGTCGTCGACGCGGAAGCGGATGCACTGGCCGGAATCGGCGGTCAGAAGCACGTCGTCATTGTCGGTGCAGGTCTCGACGCCGAGGATCTCGTCGCCTTCTTCCTCCAGCTTCATGGCGATCTTGCCGTTGCGGTTGACCTGGACGAAATCGCTGAGCTTGTTGCGGCGCACAGTGCCGCGTGTCGTCGCGAACATCACGTCGAGTTCGCCCCAGCTCGTCTCGTCCTCGGGCAGCGGCATGATGGTGGTGATGCGTTCGCCCTGTTCGAGCGGCAGCATGTTGATAAGTGCCTTGCCGCGCGACTGTGGATTGCCGATAGGCAGGCGCCAGACCTTTTCCTTGTAGACGATGCCACGCGACGAGAAGAACAGCACCGGCGTGTGCGTGTTGGCCACGAACAGGCGGGTGACGAAATCCTCGTTCTTGGTCGACATGCCCGAGCGGCCCTTGCCGCCACGGCGCTGCGCCCGGTAGAGCGAAAGCGGCACGCGCTTGATGTAGCCGGAATGGCTGACGGTAACGACCATGTCCTCGCGCGGGATCAGGTCCTCGTCTTCCATGTCGGCGCCGGCGTCGGTGATCTCGGTCCGGCGCGGCACCCCAAATTCGTCGCGCACCGCCAGCAGCTCGTCCTTGACGATCTGCTGGATACGCGCCCGCGACGACAGGATGTCGAGGTAATCGGTGATCTCGGCGCCGATCTTGTTGAGTTCGTCGGCGATTTCGTCGCGGCCAAGTGCCGTCAGGCGCTGCAGGCGCAGTTCGAGGATGGCGCGCGCCTGTTCTTCCGACAGGTTGTAGGTGCCGTCGTCGTTGATGCGGTGGCGCGGATCGTCGATCAGCTGGATCAGCGACTCGACGTCGGCTGCCGGCCAGCGGCGCGTCATCAACTGCTCGCGCGCGGTCTGCGGGTCGGGCGCGGTGCGGATGAGCTTGATGACTTCGTCGATATTGGCAACGGCGATCGCCAGGCCGACCAAGACGTGCGCACGGTCGCGCACCTTCCTGAGCAGGAACTTGGTGCGCCGGCTGATCACATCTTCGCGGAAGGCGACGAACGCCTTCAGCATGTCGAGCAGCGTCAGCACTTCCGGCTTGCCGCCGTTGAGCGCCACCATGTTGGCGCCGAACGACGTCTGCAGCGGGGTGAAGCGATAGAGCTGGTTGAGGATCACCTCGGCATTGGCGTCGCGCTTGAGCTCGATGACGACGCGATAGCCCTGGCGGTCGGACTCGTCGCGGATATCGGAGATGCCCTCGATGCGTTTGTCGCGCACCAGTTCGGCCATCTTCTCGATCATCGTCGCCTTGTTCACCTGGAAGGGAACTTCGGTGATGATGATCGACTCGCGATCGCCCGCCCGCTGCTCGATATTGACTTTGCCGCGCATGATGACCGAGCCGCGCCCGGTCGAATAGGCATTGTAGATGCCCGAGCGGCCGAGGATCAGGCCGCCGGTCGGGAAATCGGGACCCGGGATGATCTCCATCAGGTCAGGCAGGTCGATGCCAGGGTTTTCCATGACGGCAATGGTGCCGTTGCAGATTTCGACCAGGTTGTGCGGCGGAATGTTGGTCGCCATGCCGACGGCGATGCCGCCGGCGCCATTGACCAGAAGTGCCGGAAAGCGCGCCGGCAGCACGCGCGGCTCGCGGCCCGACGCGTCGTAGGTGTCCTGGAAATCGACGGTATCCTTGTCGATGTCCTCGAGCAGTTCGTGTGCGACCTTGGTCAGGCGCGCTTCGGTGTAGCGCATCGCTGCGGGCGGGTCGCCGTCGATCGAGCCGAAATTGCCCTGACCGTCGATAAGCGGAACGCTCATCGACCAGTCCTGCGCCATGCGCACCAGGGCGTCATAGATCGAGGCGTCGCCGTGCGGGTGATATTTACCCATCACGTCGGCGACGGGGCGCGCCGACTTCACATATTTGCGGTTCCAGTGATAGCCGCTCTCATGCGAGGCGTAGAGAATGCGGCGATGCACCGGCTTCATGCCGTCGCGCACGTCGGGCAGCGCGCGGCTCACGATCACGCTCATCGCGTAGTCGAGATAGGAGCGCTGCATCTCCTCGATGATGGAAATCGGCTCGATGCCGGAGGGACCGTCAGGTCCGCGCGGTGATTTCTGGTCGGTCAACTCTGATCACGCATGTTGGGAATCATTTGCTCCTTATATAGGAACGGCCTGCAATTGACCAATTTTGGCCGCGCTTTTCCAACGCTGATTTTACACTAGAAATCAAAAGGATAGGCACTGCGACCTGATCCGCGACAGTCTGTCCGGCAGCTCTGTTGGGCTTTGCCCGCGCACAGCGCTGCAATCATGCGCAAGGGCTCTGGCATTGCCGGCCGCCTCGGGTTAGCCTGAGTCCGCCGGGGGAGACATCGGATGCCGTTTTTCGACAGTGTTTTCAATGCCTTCGTCACCATTCTCGTGACCATCGACCCGCCCGGCCTGGCACCCCTGTTCCTGGCAGTCACCCGCGGCATGAACCGCGAGCAGCGCCTCCAGGTTTCGATGCGTGCCAGCATCATCGCCTTCATCGTGCTGGCCGTCTTTGCCATCGCGGGCGCTGCCATCCTGACGGTCTTCGGCATCACGCTGCCGGCCTTCCGCGTCGCCGGCGGCTTCCTGCTGTTCTTCATCGCCTTCGAGATGGTTTTCGAGAAACGGCAGGACCGCAAGGAGAAGATCTCCGATGTCGCCATCACCCGCGACCACATCCACAACATCGCCGCCTTCCCGCTCGCCATCCCACTGATCGCCGGCCCCGGCGCCATCTCGGCCACGGTTCTGTTGTCGGGTTCGTTCCAGGGTTGGGCCGGCCAGCTCGCGCTGGTGCTGATCATCCTGGCCTGCCTGGCGCTGACCTATCTGGTGTTCATCCTCGCCGAACGCATCGACCAGTTTCTCGGCCAGACCGGCCGCTCGATCCTCACCCGCCTGCTCGGCGTAATCCTCGCCGCACTCGCCGTCCAGTTCGTCGCTGACGGCATCAAGGCATTGATCGCGATGTGAATTGCGCTCCCGCGCGGTGACGAGACCAGCCTACTGCTTGAAGCAGTGATTGCGATGCCAATGCAAGAAATGTCGGTGCGGCTGCTCGGAGCAGCGCTGTGGAACGATCGCACGCCCAGTGCGATTGACAATTCCCCTTATGCCATCGGGATCATTTGCATGCCGAGAAATCAGGATATCGAGATCATCCGACAAGCCGATTAGGCCCCTGTCGAACATCCAGTGAGCCGTACCTGAAAGGGCGATGCCATTGCTCACAACGTCAGGTCCGCTTGCCTCTACAGGCCGGATGTGAGCGGCTTCCACCTCCGCACGTCCGCCGCCGTTGATGAGCTTCAGTCCAGTCACCGCGCAGCGCTCGTCATAGGCGCGCAGGACGATCTTTCGGAAGACGCGGTCGCGCACGATCCTTGACGTCAGGTGCTGGACCCGCTCTCGGCTCTCCTCGAAAACGAACGGCGTCTGCTCTTCGGACAAGCCTGTACCAGGAAATGCCGGATCGACCCTCGGAAGTAGAGGCTCCGCTTGATCCAACCCGAGCGCGACGATCCGGCTGAAATCGCTGGGCGAAAGCGGTCGCACTGCCGCCTGGGCGCGGCCGGAGATGCGCCCGTCATTGTTGAGAACACCCCTTTCGACCAATCCCGCGGTGCCGCTGAACGGAACGGGCGTCGCGAAATCGAGGTAACTTCCCGGCTCGATCAGAGCGAGAAACATGCCCTGCGCACCGGGGTCTGGAATAACCTGCTGCACCTTGGCGACCGCGAAGTATCCTCGCGTGCCCGGAACCTTGCGAGGTTCATAGTAGATGATCCAATCGCCGATGCACGCTTGGACCCTGCGCAGGTATTGCGGCGGAAACTGATACCGCTCAGCTGGACTGTCGTCGTAGATCGAATCCGACCTGTGAATAAAGACCCCGAATCCCATTTGCGTTTACTAACGCGAACCTGAAAGATTCGCGAGGCTGCAAGATCCCGTGCGAAAGTTCTTTGCGCGCGCGATTGATGCTACAACTGCTGGTAACGAAAGTCGGATTGCCGCAGAGTCGTCCGTTCACGTCAGGTCAATCAATCCAGCCCCTTCGCCTTCTTCCACCTGCGCAGGCGGCCTCGCGCATTGGCGTAGGGCGAAGACGTGTTGAACTGGATCATCCGGCCCAGCGTGTATTTCTCGTACCATGGCGCACAATAGAGCTCGCCATCGTCCAGACTTTCCACCAGCGCGACAATCCGTGCCTTGGCTTCGCCAAGACGCTGCAGCAGTTCGGGAAAGGCAAGCGATCGATAGTCGCCATAGAACTTCTGCGCCAGGCGGCCGAGTTCGCTCCACTTGAAGCCGGTTTCCGGAAAGTCGACAGCCGCCCCGGCAGTACGGCCCGCATGCCATTTAAGCACCAGTTCGTTCCAGCCTACGAGGTAGGAGACCAAGTCGCGGACACTCATCAGAGTTCCCTTGGCATGCCCATCGAGGCTGGCTTCATCGGCCAGATGTTCCGGTATGGTCGCCAAATCACGCGCCAGCCTGTCATAGCTGGCATTGATGGCCTCGAGCAGTTCAGCCTTGTTCTGCGGGATTGCCATGGTCCGAGGCAGCGTGCGGGCTTAGGACTTTGAAATCCATCACCCACCCGCGCCTACCTGGATCAGAACGGGATTTCGTCGTCGAGGTCGCGCGAGCCGCCACCGCCCATTCCGCCGCCACCCTGGCCGCCGCTACGGCCACCACCGCCGCCGCCTGAACCGCCACGTCCGCCGCCATAGCTGTCGGTCGGGCTCGACTGGCCGAAATCGGATCCGCGTCCACCGCCGCCGCCGCCATAGCCGCCACCCTGCCCGCCGCCATAGCCGACCTGGCCGCCGCCATAACCTGCGTCACCGCCCTGGCCGCGCGCGTCGAGCATCTGCAGCTCGCCGCGGAATTTCTGCAGCACGATTTCGGTGGTGTAGCGCTCGATGCCGTCCTTCTCCCACTTGCGGGTCTGGAGCTGGCCTTCGATGTAAACCTTCATGCCCTTCTTCAGGTACTGCTCGGCGACCTTGGCGAGGTTGTCATTGAAGATGACGACCTGGTGCCACTCGGTCTTTTCCTTGCGCTCGCCCGAGTTCTTGTCGCGCCAGCTTTCCGAGGTCGCGATGCGCAGGTTGACGACCGGCTCGCCCGAATTGAGTCGGCGGATTTCAGGGTCCGCCCCCAGATTGCCGACCAGAATGACCTTGTTGACGCTACCTGCCATGACACCGCTCCGCGCTCGTCCGAAACCGAATTCCAAGAAAATATGAGGGCTCACACTAGCCCATTGCACCATCTGCCCGCGCCCCCTGCAGGCTGAAATCCTTGTGCAGTCCACAAGTCATTTTTGTTCTTATTTTGTTCTAAGGCTTTTGGCGGGTGTTGGCAAGGCCTTTGGGAAAGCGGACTCGCCGCCTTCGATGTCGCGATCGCCTGCCCGACGCACACGCCTGGCCAGCCGGCAAGCTTGCGAGTTGCTGGAGCTATCTCGGAGCCAACACCCGGCTGCCGCGTGCCAGATATTCTGAGGCCCAGGCCAGAAGGCAGAAGACAACCAGTGTGGAAAGGGAGCCAAGAACAACGTCGGAAAGGAAATGGCGCCCAAATGCGACGCGCAGCATGCCGGCCGTGACGATGATGAGCCCCATCGGCAGGATCAGCACGCGCCTCACCTGCCTTGAGCACAGGGGCAAGAGACAGGCGAGCCAGGCAATGGCCGCCGCCTCCCCCGAAACGAAAGAACAGTTGTGCTGGCAGGCATCCGACCATTCCGCTGCCGCCACAAAAGGTTGCTCGCCGCCAAACAACGATGTGCTCTGCGGCCGTGCCCGCCCGATGTATTCCTTCAGGAAGGCGTTCACCAGCAGGCCCGGCCCCACCGCGAGCGCAGCAAGCGCCACCGCGGATGCGCGAACCCGCTCGTGATGCCATCTGCGGCCGGCAACAAGATCACGCGAGAGAATGGCCGCAACCACCAGGGCAGCGACGATTGGCAAAGCCATGAAAACGCTCCGCAGCGACTTGTAGCCATTCATGTCCGCCGCGGGAAATTGTCCGCAGATACGGGTGGCATCCCCCGTCGCGCAATTGGTCGCGGCAAAGAACAGCGATGACACGGCCTTGTCGATTTGTGGCAAACGGTTGAAGAAAAATGCCAGGGCGACCCACAGGACCACCAGGCCGACGGCGAATGCCGGGTCGCTCCAGACTCCAAAACGACCCAACCTCCGACTGCTAAATGCAGGTGTTGACTGAAAAGCAGTCATTTCGCAGCTGGCGAAAAGCGAATTCTATTCATCGAAATTCCCCCCAAGTCGGAATCGACCCCGACAAAATCGTCGGTGACAGCGAATTGGGAGGGCGACAACAACGAGATGACCAATCACCACGCCGGTCGGATGAACGGTCGAGTTTTATGTTTCAACAACTTTGGCGAAGTGTTATTGAAAGCTATTTTATATATTTGAATTTTCCATGGACACATTACCGATGCTTGAATGCGGACATTGCGCCCTGTTGCCCAAAGCAACGCTAGACCGACCGAGGCTCCTGCTGCGCGTCTTGCCCTAGGACGCGGTTGGACATGCCGGGACGGAGACCGTTCGAAGCAATCGATTGCTGCTCATCGGAACCTGCATTGGATTGGGCCTATCAGGCGTCGAAACGGCTTCTGGCCAACCCGGTCGACGAGGCCATTTCGATGCTGTTTGCGGACATCGGCAAGGCAGCCGATGTCGACCGCGTGTTCATGCTGGAATACGACCTGCACCACCTGCGTTTTCGCAATGCGTATGAATGGTGCCGCTGCGGCATCCAATCCTTCCTCAAGGAATTGCAGGATACGCCGGTCACCCTGATCGCCTGGTTGCATCAATCCCTGGTCAAGGGTGAGGCTCTGATGATCCATGATGTGGACAACCTGCCGCGCGTCGCCCGTTCGCTTCAGATCGAAATGCTCCGGCAAAACGACAAGAGCGTCTTGTGCGTTCCGGTCTTGCATGACGGCAGCCTGCGCGCCTGCCTCGGATTCGACATGACCAGGCACAAGCGTCGCTGGCGCCTCGAGGAGGCCAACGAACTCTCCAGGTGTGCAGCGCTGATCGCTACGGCCCGCTATGGCTGTGCAGTACCCGGACAGCCCCTCGCCGACGCTGCCGCCACGCCCACGCCTCTGATCTTTCTGTTGCGGAAAAGCGGTGCGCGCGGCATTGGCCTGGACGAAATTCTGGGGCTGCGCTCCGCCCAGAACTACACCGAGGTCTGGCTTGTCGATGGATCGGTGGTGCTCGACCAGCGTCCGCTCAAGATCTGGGCCGGCCTGGTGCCGAAGGCAGGATTCATGCGCATCCACCGCACCGCCATCGTCAATCTGCAACACGTCGTCGAACTCGACCGACCACCCAGCGGCGTCAGATGGGATGTTCGATTGCGGACACTGTCCAAGCCATGGTCGGTTTCCCGCGCCTATCAGCAGGAATTGCGCCAAAGACTCGGCATCTGACGATTGCGAGCGGCTTCGGTACGGGCGGGTACTTCCCACGGCAGCGCCGCCTCGCTCAACCGCCTGCCCACGTCATGGTCGCTGGCCGGCTTTCCGCTGGTGATATGTCAGCGCCGCGCGCAGGCAGAATGCGAGAGCCGCTTCCGGAACGGCCGCCTCGGCCGGCACGATGACGGCCCTGTTGCCTTCGAATTCCAGCTCGCCGCCGAGATGCGAACAGAAGGTCTCCAGAAGTGTGGTATTGCAGTTGAAGAACACCGCGCATTTGTCGGGAAAAGACCTTGGCGCGCCCAGCCTCACGGTCGAGCCGCTGCCGCTGGCCTCGGTCAGATAGGCCGGCTCGCCCCATTTGAGCGTTTCGGTCAGCGGCCCGACGCCTTCGCTTTCCGCCGCGACCTCGAAGATCAGGCTGCGGATATCGAGCAGCCGCGCCCGCACCGCCTCCGGATGGCGCGACAGCGCCTCCATGATTGTCCTCGGCACGGGCGGTGGCGCCATGTTGCTGCTTCAGCTCCGTTCGTCTTGCGATGGCGCGCCGGCAAGCGCCAGCTCCACTGCCGCGTCGGCGTGGAGCCTGACCACGTCATAGCCGGGCATCGGATAATCCTCCATGGCCACCAGCAACGGCAGTTCCGTGCAGGCGACCACGATTGCGTCGGCTCCGCGCGCCTCCAGCCCATTGGCCAGTTGCAACAACACCGCCCTGGACTCCGGCTTCACGATGCCGAGCGTCAGCTCATCGATGATGATGCGATGCAAGGCTGTTCGCTCCTCTTCCGGCGGAACCAGCACTTCGATGCCGAATTGCCGTTGCAGCCGCTCGGCCAGGAAGCCCAGCTCCATCGTGTAGCGCGTGCCCAGCAGCCCGACCCGCTGGTGTCCGGCAGCCTGCAGCGACTTGCCGGTCGGATCGGCGATGTGCAGCAGTGGGACCTTGATCGCCTCGGCAACCTTGTCGGCGACGTAGTGCGCCGTCACCGCGGTCATCATGGCGAAAGCCGCACCGCCGGCCTCGAGATGCCGCGCAGCCTTGGTGATCACTTCGGCGACATGCTCCCACTCGCCCTTGGCGGCAAGATCGTTCAGTTCATCGAAATCGAGCGTGAACATCAGCGAGCGCGCATTGTGATGCCCGCCCAGCCGGCGATGCGCCGCCTCGTTGATGAGCCGATAATAGAGCGCGCTGGATTCCCAGCTCATGCCCCCGAGCAAGCCGATGAGTTGCGTCTGGCGAACGGTCATAGCCCTCCCCGATGGCGCGAGCGATGCACTCTAGTTCAGCACTGAGGAAACTAGCAACGCACCAACAAGCGTCAATCACCGTGAGAATTGCACCACCAACACCTGCCATGCTTCGACTACTTCCGGAATTTTGTAGTGGAAGAGCCACAGCGGACGTTCATGCGCTCTCATCTGCGCTTAGACTATCCGCCAGCTTCGTCAGCAATTCGAAGCGAGGAGGCAGCGATGGTAGACAATAAGACGCGGCTCGAACAGTCCGACCTGGGAATGGACCCGCCGTCGGAGCGCGCTGAGGGCTTTATGTCAGCGGGGTTGCCACCTCACCCAACCGATCTCAGCGAAATGGCATTCGCCTATTTCAGAGAAGCTACACTCGACAAAAGGAAGCCAAACGACACTTTTAGATACTTTGAGGCAGTGCTCGATGCCTACACCCGCGCCAAACTGACCGACGCCTATTCGAAGTTTCGGATAGATATGACCGCTGCGGAAAGAAGGAAAAGTAGCCTGCTCTCGGGTTTTCGTTCTATCCAGACGAACCTGGAATACTGGCACGGCAAGGCGGCAGATCTGGTAACCACGATCGAAGATCCGGTCGCCGCGCTAGAGGGTTTGAAGGCGTCCTTCGACGAAAACCAGAAGCTCCAAAATGCCCGTCAACTGTGGGGCGATAGTGCGCGAAGGGCGCGTAAGGCATACGCGATATCCTGGATTGCGCTTGCTTTGCTGCTGGTCATTGTCCCAGCCGTTGTCGTCTGGAAGGCAGACGCGGTGTTTACCTTCTTCCGGTCGGTCGGAGACACGGTCTTGGCCGATCTGTCACCGGGCGCTTCCGAAACGGCCACGTTGATCTCAGCTATCAGCCGGCTTGTGCTCGTGACGCTTCCGGTGGCGCTCTACATCTGGCTTATCCGCATCGTGGTTCGCTTCAACATGCGCTCGCTGCTGTTGATGGATGACGCCATGCAACGCAACACCATGCTCGAAACCTATCTTCATCTGGTCGAGCAAGACGCCGCCGTCAAGGCAGATCGACCTCTCATCCTGGAGGCCCTGTTCAGGCGTACACCAGGTCATGGGCCCGAGGCTATCGAGCCGCCCAATCTGACAGACATCATCAAGTTGAATGTGCCAACGACCAGAAGCTGACGTTTTGAACGCCAAAAATATGGCCCCGCCGCTCCCAGGAGCGCACGGGGCCTTTTGTCGGGTTATACCCTTGACTGCCGGGAGTGGTTTACCGGCTTTGCTCTCTCGGATTCATAGTGGCTCTCGGCCACAGATCCGACCATGGTCTCAAATTGTAGGGGATCAGTAGGTCACGGTTTGCAGGGCTTTCCTAACAGAAATGCCGGCACCTCTGCCTGCTGCGGTTCCGTCTCGCTAGCGGAACCTTAAGGGACTGTCCGGTGGAGTCATGCCTAGCTCCTACGTCAGTTGCGCCAATTGTACGCCTGCTGCTCAACTCGCGTGTCTGCGGCGTCTCGCAGACCGACCGTAGCATGGTGAGGAGCCCTCAAGAGAGGCTCGGCTTCAGGCGACGTCAGGAGTTTGCATCCCTGATTCCGCTACGTCAACCACAACGTTGTTAGAGGCGAAAAATGTGATCGAAGCCCGGCTCTCGCCCTGCCGGGCTCCTGCCATAACGTTGTCAGGAGCCCGTTCGGCCTTTGTTCTTTTCTCTTGCCCCTTCCCGCCAAAGGCGCTTAAACGCAGTGCGGGGTGTATTGCGCTGCCTCTCGACCGGGCGGCGAAAATACCTACATGAGGGAATGGTCGGGCAAACCCGCCACTCCGAGCAATTCCAGATTTGAGGCGGCGGCGCGGCAATGGCCGATCACAAGTACATTTCCATTCGCGGTGCGCGCGAGCACAATCTCAAGAACGTCGATCTCGACCTGCCGCGCGACCGGCTGATCGTGATGACCGGTCTGTCTGGCTCGGGCAAGTCGTCGCTCGCCTTCGACACCATCTATGCCGAAGGCCAGCGCCGTTATGTCGAGAGCCTGTCGGCCTATGCCCGCCAGTTCCTCGAGATGATGCAGAAGCCCGACGTCGACCAGATCGACGGCCTGTCGCCGGCGATCTCGATCGAGCAGAAGACGACCTCGCGCAATCCGCGCTCGACGGTCGGCACCGTCACCGAAATCTACGACTACATGCGCCTGCTGTTCGCGCGCGTCGGCGTGCCCTATTCGCCGGCGACCGGCCTGCCGATCGAGAGCCAGACGGTTTCGCAGATGGTCGACCGCGTGCTTGCGGTCGACGAAGGCACGCGCCTGTTCATCCTTGCGCCCATCGTCCGGGGCCGCAAGGGCGAGTACAAGAAGGAACTCGCCGAGCTTCAGAAGAAGGGCTTCCAGCGCGTCAAGATCGATGGCGCCTTCTACGAGATCGGCGAAGCACCGGTGCTCGACAAGAAGTACAAGCACGACATCGACGTCGTCGTCGACCGCATCGTCGTCCGCCCGGATCTTGCCACGCGGCTGGCCGACTCGATGGAAACCGCGCTCAAGCTGGCCGAAGGCCTGGCCGTCGCCGAATTCGCCGACAAGCCGCTCGACGCCAGCCAGACAGGCGCGGACTCGGTCAACAAGTCTGCCAACGAAACCCACGAGCGCATTCTTTTCTCCGAGAAATTCGCCTGTCCGGTGTCGGGTTTCACCATTCCCGAGATCGAGCCCCGGCTGTTCTCCTTCAACAACCCGTTCGGTGCCTGCCCGGCCTGCGACGGCCTCGGCAACCAGCGCGCCATCGATCCCCTGCTGATCGTGCCGGAAGACCATGTCTCGCTGCGCGAGGGTGCAGTTGCGCCCTGGGCCAAGTCGACCTCGCCCTATTACACCCAGACTCTGGAAGCGCTCGGCAAGGTCTACGGCTTCAAGATCGGCGACCGCTGGCGCGACCTTTCGCCCGAGGCGCAGGAAGCCATCCTGCACGGTACCGGCACGAAGGAAATCACCTTCAACTATGACGACGGCCTGCGCTCCTACAAGACGACCAAGACCTTCGAAGGCGTCATCCCCAATCTCCAGCGCCGCTGGAAAGAGACGGAATCCGCCTGGATGCGCGAAGAGATCGAGCGCTTCATGTCGGCGACGCCCTGCCCGACCTGCGCCGGCTATCGCCTCAAGCCGGAATCGCTCGCCGTCAAGATCGCCGGCAAGCACATAGGCGAGGTCACCGAGCAGTCGATCCGCAAGGCCAATGCCTGGTTCGAGGCCCTGCCCGGCGCGCTCAATGACAAGCAGAACGAGATCGCCGTCCGCATCCTCAAGGAAATCCGCGAGCGCCTGCGCTTCCTCAACGACGTTGGCCTCGAATATCTGACCCTGTCGCGCAATTCCGGCACGCTGTCGGGCGGCGAAAGCCAGCGTATCCGGCTGGCGTCCCAGATCGGCTCGGGCCTGACCGGCGTGCTCTACGTGCTCGACGAGCCGTCGATCGGTCTGCACCAGCGCGACAATGCCCGCCTGCTCGACACGCTGCGCCACCTCAGGGACATCGGCAACACCGTCATCGTCGTCGAGCATGACGAGGACGCCATCCTGACCGCCGACTATGTCGTCGACATCGGCCCGGCCGCCGGCATCCATGGCGGCAACATCATCGCCGAGGGCACGCCGCAGCAGGTCATGGCCAACCCCAACTCGATCACCGGCAAATACCTGTCGGGCGAGCTCGAGATCGCCACGCCGGCCCAGCGTCGCGAGCTGAAGAAGAACCGCCGCATCAAGGTCGTGGGCGCGCGCGGCAACAATCTGAAGGACGTCACCGCCGAAATCCCATTGGGCACCTTCACCGCCGTCACCGGCGTGTCGGGCGGCGGCAAGTCGACCTTCCTGATCGAGACTTTGTTCAAGGCGGCCTCGCGCCGCATCATGGGCTCGCGCGAGCACCCGGCCGAGCACGACCGCATCGAGGGCCTCGAATTCCTCGACAAGGTCATCGACATCGACCAGTCGCCCATCGGCCGCACGCCGCGGTCGAACCCGGCCACCTACACCGGTGCGTTCACCCCGATCCGCGACTGGTTCGCCGGCCTGCCCGAGGCCAAGGCACGCGGCTACCAGCCCGGGCGCTTCTCCTTCAACGTCAAGGGCGGCCGCTGCGAGGCCTGCCAGGGCGACGGCGTCATCAAGATCGAGATGCACTTCCTGCCCGACGTCTACGTCACCTGCGACGTCTGCCACGGCAAGCGCTACAACCGCGAAACTCTCGACGTGCTGTTCAAGGGCAAGTCGATCGCCGACGTGCTCGACATGACGGTCGAGGAAGGCGTCGAGTTCTTCGCCGCCGTTCCCGTGGTGCGCGACAAGCTGATGACGCTCAACCAGGTCGGCCTCGGCTACATCCATATCGGCCAGCAGGCCAACACGCTGTCCGGCGGCGAGGCCCAGCGCATCAAGCTCGCCAAGGAACTGTCGCGCAAGGCCACCGGCAAGACGCTCTACATCCTCGACGAGCCGACCACCGGCCTGCATTTCCACGACGTCGCCAAGCTGCTCGAGGTGCTGCACGAACTGGTCGACCAGGGCAACACCGTCGTCGTCATCGAGCACAATCTCGAGGTCATCAAGACCGCCGACTGGGTGCTCGACCTCGGCCCCGAAGGCGGCGACGGCGGCGGCGAACTGGTCGCTTCCGGCCGCCCCGAGGACATCGTCGCGGTGCCGCGCAGCTACACCGGCCAGTTCCTCAAGGAGCTGCTCGAGCGCCGGCCGGGCGGCAAGCGAGAGGCAGCCGAATAGGCTGCCTCATTTCTCCGCATCTTGCGGCATATGCCTGCGGATACGATGCCTGGTCGCATGCTCAGCCGGCTTCACGATCTGCAACGCCCAATGTCAGCATGCTTCCCGCGGGTTTCGTTCGCGTCTTTGCCGCTCCTGCCCGTTCGGCTAGAAATGACCCGCACTGACGCATCGCATTTGAAGGGGTCTGTCGATGAGTGGAAAAATCCGTGCCGGCATGGGCGGCTGGACGTTCGAGCCCTGGGAAGGCACCTTCTACCCCGACAAGCTGTCCAAGGCGAAACAGCTTCAGTTCGCCACCGCCCAGGTGCCGACCATCGAGGTCAACGGCACCTATTATTCCAGCTTCAAGGAGCCGACATTCCTCAAATGGGCGAACGAAGCACCCGACGGTTTCGTCTATGCGCTCAAGGGCAACCGCTTCGTCACCAACCGCCGCGTGCTCGGCGAGGCCGGCGAGTCGATGATGCGCTTCCTCGGCTCGGGTGTGGCTGCGCTTGACGACAAGCTCGGGCCGATCCTGTGGCAGTTCGCGCCGACCAAGAAGTTCGATGCCGACGACTTCGAGGCCTTCCTCAAGCTTTTGCCGGAAAAGCAGGATGGCGTGAAACTGCGCCACGCGGTCGAGGTGCGGCACGATTCCTTTGTCGTCCCCGAGTTCGCCGCCCTGGCCAGGAAGCATGATGTCGCCATCGTCTATGCCGACCATGCCAAATATCCGGCGATTGCCGACGTCACCGGCGATTTCGTCTATGCGAGGCTGCAGACCGGCAGTGACGACAACCATGACTGCTACACGCCCAAGGCCCTGGATGAATGGGCCGCGCGCGCCAAGATCTGGGCCGATGGTGGCATGCCGGCCGATCTGCCGCGCGCCGACCCCTCCACCGACGCACCAGCCAAGCCACGCGACGTGTTCGTCTACTTCATCACCGAAGGCAAGGTCCGCGCTCCCTTCGGCGCCATGGCGCTGATGAAGCGGCTGGGTGGCGGCTGATGGCGGGCGAACGGATCCCTTGCGCCCTCAGGGCGTGAAAAGGTTTTGCACGCTTCGCGTTCTTCTGAACGGCAATCGCCACGCAAAGGTCTCCTCAGTCGCGATCCTTCCACCCCCTCTGGCCTGCCGGCCATCTCCCCACAAGGAGGGAGATTGGTCGCGTCGCCGGCGGCGCTCGTCCTGCAACATCGCAAGGATAAGCCTTGCGATGTTGGCGATTCAGCTACGGCGCGGATGACGGCGTGATCTCCCCCCGGGCGGGGGAGATGGCCGGCAGGCCAGAGGGGGGCGCGAAGGATCGCTACGCGGTAGATTTGCTTAGTAGGGCCACAACCGAGCTCACTTGTCAGGAACTCTGTCACCATCCCGCGTGGATAGCCGCGCCTGTTTTTCCACGCCCTCCCAAACCTCCCGTATCCTCATCCTCGCGATCTTCCACGGGACTCCGGTGCGCACCGGGCAACGGGGGGAAGCGCCGGTGCCGGGCTGGCAGGAGGTCGGATCTCTTGCTGGGTGATGAGCCCCCAAGTCCGGGCCTTGCGGCGGCTGGCGGTGAAAGCCGAGGCGACTGAGCGGGGCAAGAACACCGGGCGGGGCGCGAATGTCGCGCCACATAATTACAATCGGAAGGCTCGGCCTCGCGCCCCGCTTCCCGAACTACCTCCCGGCAACGGGAGCGCTCTTTGACAATGGCCAGGCGCGAAAGCGAGCGTGGCGGTGAACAAGCTTGCCACCCGTGCGCCGACGTCGTCATACCGGCCGAGCGCAGCGAGAGCCGGGACGACGCGCGCGACCTGCCTTCTCCCCTTGCGGGAGAAGGTGTCGCCGAAGGCGACGGATGAGTGTGGTGTTGGAAGAAACGAGAGGTTACAGAAGAAGGCTCTGGTTGCTAAGCAATCTGAAACGTCCCGATCCGTCCTGCACCCCTCATCCGCCCTCCCGAGCCTATCGAGGGGCGGGGCACTTTTCCCGCAAGGGAGAAGGCAAGGCGCCGCTCACACACTCAACCCAGCCACCACCTCGCGCAGCGCCAGCGGCAGGTCCTCGGCAATCAGCCCCGGCCCGAACCGCCGCGCCGCCTCGGCATGCATCCAGACGGCAGCGCAGGCCGCCTCGAACGCCGGCATGGCTTGCGCCACCAGTGCTGCGACGATGCCGGACAGCACGTCACCCGAACCGGCCGTCGCCAGAAGCGGCGTGCCGTTGCTGTTGATCGCCGCCCGTCCGTCGGGCGAGGCGATCACCGTGTCGGGACCCTTGTAGACGATGACGGCATTTGCCTTGGCGGCAGCAGCCCGCGCGCGCTCGAGCTTGGACAATGACGGGTCGCCGGCGATGTCGGGAAACAGCCGGCCGAACTCGCCATGATGCGGCGTCAGCACCAGAGCCGGCGCCATCGGTCGGTTGGCGGCCTCGAAGAAGGCGGCCCGCTGGTGCGAAAGCGATGTGATGCCATCGGCATCAAGCACCAGCGCACCAAAGCGGCCGGAAGCGTGCGACATCAGCCCCAGCGCGAAGCGCCCCACCTCGGGCTCCGGGCTCAGGCCCGGACCGTAGACCAGGACAGCCGGCTTGCGGGCGTCGAGGAAGGCGATCGCGTCTTCGAGGCTATCCGAACGCCTGAGGATGATCGAGGTGAGATGCGCCGCATTGGCCGCCAGCGCAGCCCCCGGCGACAGGACCGTCACAGCGCCCGCCCCTGCCCGCGCCGCCGCCATCGCCGACAGGCGTGCCGCGCCGGTGGCCGCCACCCCGCCCGAAAAGACGCCGACATGGCCGCGGCTGTATTTGTGGGCGTCGTTGGCCAGCGAGGGAAAGAGCGGGCGCCACCATGCCGGATCGTTTTCGAGGCATCGCGTGCCTGTGGCAACGACAGTCGCATCGGAAATGCCGATGTCGGCGACGACGACTTCGCCGCAATGCGCCCGGCCGGGAAACAGCAGGTGCCCTGGCTTCTTGCGGGCGAAAGTCACTGTCATCGCCGCCTTGAAGGCGCCGCCCAACACCTCGCCCGTTGCGCCCGACACGCCCGACGGCAGGTCGACTGCCACGACGGGAACACCGGCCTCGCAAGTCCGCTCGACCGCCGCCAGCACATCGTCGCCAAGCGGCTTGGAAAGCCCGGCGCCATAAAGCGCATCGACCACCAGGGATCCCGGTTCCGGTGCGAATGCCGACAACGGCTCCACCGCCACCGGGCACTCCGCCGCCGCGAGCGCGGCATCGCTGCCGGCGCGCGGGGCTCCTGTCGCAAAAAGCCTGACAGCGACGCCGCTTTCCACCAGCAGGCGCGCCACGACATAACCGTCGCCGCCATTGTTGCCCGGTCCGCACAGCACATGGACGGGATGTGCCGACGCAAACCGCAACAGGACCAGATCGGCGACAGCGCCGCCTGCCCGCCGCATCAACCCGATGCCGTCGACCGGCCCCGCGCCGATTGTCAGCCTGTCGGCCTCGGTCATTTCGTCGGGTGTCAGCAGTTCAAACGCCATGGCGGTATCCGCAAAGTTCCAGCACCGTCCTTGAGAGTTAGCACGCCGCCACCCTTGACCGAAACAAAGATGCACCTGGCCACATCAGGTGCAAATTATGAGCACCATGCCGATTTTTTGTGCATAGATTTGCGGTGGAGGACGCTGAAATTTTGGGCGATCTTCGTGCGGCAGGTCCAAACCGGCACCGGAACCAGCGTTCTGCGGCTGCCATCCAGGCAAAGTGGTCAAACTTGTCGCAGCCACTAGACTTGGCACGCTTCGTGCTTGAGATAGGCGCGAGTGGGTGCATCACCCTGACTTACGGCAGTGGAGGCCAGTATTCGCATGAAAAAGATCGAAGCGATCATCAAGCCGTTCAAGCTCGACGAAGTGAAGGAGGCGCTCCAGGAGGCCGGCCTGCAAGGCATCACGGTCACCGAGGCCAAGGGTTTCGGCCGCCAGAAGGGCCACACCGAGCTCTACCGCGGCGCGGAATATGTCGTCGACTTCCTGCCCAAGGTGAAGATCGAGGTCGTGCTCGGCGACGAATCCGTCGAGGCCGCCATCGAGGCGATCCGCAAGGCGGCCCAGACCGGACGCATCGGCGACGGCAAGATCTTTGTCTCCAATATCGAGGAAGTCGTCCGCATCCGCACCGGCGAGACCGGCGTCGACGCCATCTGACCCTTCGAAATTTCTTCTCGTCCTAACGTCATCAGACAGGGAACCATCACATGACGACAGCCAAAGACATCATGAAGCAGATCAAGGACAACGACGTTAAGTTCGTTGACCTGCGCTTCACCGACCCCAAGGGCAAGCTCCACCACGTCACCATGGACATCGCCGAGGTCGAGGAAGACATGTTCGCCGACGGCGTCATGTTCGACGGCTCCTCCATCGCCGGCTGGAAGGCCATCAACGAATCCGACATGGTGCTGATGCCCGACATGGACACGGTCCACATGGACCCGTTCTTCGCCCAGTCGACCATGGTCATCCTCTGCGACATTCTCGACCCGGTTTCGGGCGAGGCCTACAACCGCGACCCGCGCGGCATTGCCAAGAAGGCCGAGGCTTACCTCAAGGCCGAAGGCATCGGCGACACCGTCTATGTCGGCCCGGAAGCCGAATTCTTCGTCTTCGACGACGTCAAGTACAAGGCCGATCCCTACAACACCGGATTCAAGCTCGATTCGACCGAACTGCCGTCCAACGATGACACCGACTATGAGACCGGCAACCTCGGCCACCGTCCGCGCGTCAAGGGCGGCTATTTCCCGGTCCCGCCGATCGACAGCTGCCAGGACATGCGCTCCGAGATGCTGACCGTGCTGTCCGAGATGGGCGTGCGAGTTGAAAAGCACCACCACGAGGTGGCTGCCGCCCAGCACGAGCTCGGCATCAAGTTCGACACGCTGGTCCGCAACGCCGACAAGATGCTGATCTACAAGTATGTCGTGCACCAGGTCGCCAACGCCTACGGCAAGACGGCCACCTTCATGCCGAAGCCGATCTTCGGCGACAACGGCTCGGGCATGCACGTCCACCTGTCGATCTGGAAGGGTGGCAAGCCGACCTTCGCGGGCAACGAATATGCAGGCCTGTCGGAAAACTGCCTCTATTTCATCGGCGGCGTCATCAAGCACGCCAAGGCGATCAATGCCTTCACCAATCCGCTGACCAACTCCTACAAGCGCCTGGTCCCGGGCTATGAGGCCCCGGTCCTGCTCGCCTACTCCGCGCGCAACCGCTCGGCTTCCTGCCGCATCCCGTTCGGCAACTCGCCGAAGTCCAAGCGCGTCGAGGTCCGCTTCCCCGATCCGGGCGCGAACCCCTACCTCTGCTTCGCGGCGCTGCTGATGGCCGGCCTCGACGGCATCAAGAACAAGATCCACCCCGGCCAGCCGATGGACAAGGATCTCTATGACCTGCCGGCGAAGGAACTCAAGAAGATCCCGACCGTCTGCGGCAGCCTGCGCGAAGCGCTCCAGAGCCTCGACAAGGACCGCGGCTTCCTCAAGGCCGGCGGCGTCTTCGACGACGACCAGATCGACAGCTTCATCGAGCTGAAGATGGCCGAGGTCATGCGCTTCGAAATGACCCCGCACCCGGTCGAGTACGACATGTACTACTCGGTCTAAGACCCGAAAAACAAAGAAAAAAGCCCCGGAGCGATCCGGGGCTTTTTTTGTTTGGCGGCGTAGCAATCTGGCGATTGCCCGACCGCTGTGGAGGATGCGCGGCCAAACGATGCGTCAGATGCTTTTGGCGCCCATCTGTTCGGCGATGTAGTCGGCCTGGCGGATGGCCAGCGACACGATGGTGAGCGTCGGGTTCTCCGCCGCACCGGTGGTAAACTGGCTGCCGTCGGACACGAACAGGTTCTTGATGTCGTGGGTCTGGCCCCATTTGTTGACCACGCCGTCGGATGCCTTTTCGCTCATGCGGTTGGTGCCGAGATTGTGCGTCGACGGATAGGGCGGCGTCGGGAACGAGCGGGTGGCCCCGACGGCATCGTACATCGCCATGCCCTGCTTGTACGCGTGGTTGCGCATGGCGACATCGTTGGGATGGTCGGTGAACCAGACATCGGGTATCGGCATGCCGTACTTGTCCTTCAGCTCGCCGTGCAGCTTTACCGCGTTCTGCTCCTGCGGCATGTCCTCACCGACGATCCACATGCCCGCCATCTTGTCGTAGTGGTCGAGCGCGGTGGTGAACGAACGGCCCCAGCCGCCGGGATCGAGGAATGCCGCCATGAACGGCAGTCCAAGCGCCAGCGTCTCAAGCTCGTAGCCGCCGACGAAACCGCGTGACGGATCGTGCTTGGCTTCGTCCCGGACGATGCCGGCCATGGTGGTGCCGCGCCAGAAGTGCACCGGCTTGTCGAAGATCGCGTAGACCGACCCGGTGGTATGGCGCATGTAGTTCTTGCCCACCTGCCCCGACGAATTGGCCAGCCCATCCGGGAACTTCGACGAGGCGGAGTTCAACAGCAACCGCGGGCTTTCGATGGAATTGCCGGCGACGCAGACGATCCGCGCCTTCTGGCTCTGCATCTTTCCGTCCTTGTCGGCGTAGACGACGCTGGTCACCTTGCCGCTGTCGTCATGCTCGATCTTGAGCACGTGGCTGCTGGGCCTGACCTCCAGCTTGCCGGTCGCCTCGCCCTTGGGGATTTCAGTGTAGAGGGTCGACCATTTGGCACCCCATTTGCAGCCCTGGAAGCAGAAGCCGGTCTGCTGGCAGCCCATGCGGCCGTCGCGATCCGCCGAATTGATCGCCATGTTGCCGGTGTGGCATTCCTTGTAGCCGAGCTTGTCGGCACCGGCCTTGAACACCTTGAAATTGTTGTTGCCGGGCAGGCCCTCAATGTCGTTGGTGCGGGTCACACCCATCTTGTCCTCGGCCTTGGCGTAATACGGCTCGAGGTCTGCGAGCGTGATCGGCCAGTCGAGCAGGTTCGCCCCTTCGACCTTGCCGTAGTTGGTCAACGTCTTGAACTCATGCTCCTGGATGCGCAGAGATGCGCCGGCCCAGTGCGTGGTCGTTCCGCCGACCGCCTTGACGATCCAGGCAGGCAGATTGGGAAAGTCCTTGTGGACCCGCCAGCCGCCGCCGGTCGTGCGGTTGTCGAGCCAGGCAAGCTGGCCAAACGAGTCCCACTCGTCGTTGACGAAGTCCTCATATTCGATGCGCGGGCCGGCTTCGAGAATGACGACGTCGATGCCCTTCTGGGCGAGTTCGTTGCCGAGCGTGCCGCCACCGGCTCCGGAGCCGATGATGACGACGACGCTATCGTCGTTGAGACCGTAAGGTGCAGGCATGTTTTCCTCCCGGGGAATGCTGAAAAGGCTGGATTCGCGACAGGGGCCCGATCAGAGCCACTCGATGTCGTCGAAGCCGCGCGCGATGTATCCGCCCTTGGAGTAGGACTCGCCCTCGTAACCGAAGATCGGCCACACCTCCTTCTGGTTGTAGAGGCCGACGACAAGCCCGCCGCGGATCGCCTGGAAAAATGGCGTGTCCTCGATCTGCCGGAGGATGGCCACTCGCTCGTCCTCCCAGCCAAGGCCGGTATATCCGCCCGCACCCGATTTCTGGTCGAGATCGGCAATGCCCTTCTCGATGAGGTCCTTGTGCGCCGCATCCTTGCCCGCCTGCTCGTCGTGGCTCTTGATTGCGATGGCGTAGAACTTGTCCGGCACCTGATCGTGCGGATAGACGTCGCGAGCCATCTGGATCAGCGTTGCCAGCGTTTCCGGCTTCAATGCCGTGCTCTCGAGCCCCCATGCTTCGCCCGCGCTGAGCACGGCTGAGCCGCTGATGATAAGCAGCGCGCCAGCAGCACTACCGCGCTTGAGCAGTTCGCGCCGCGACAGGCCGGACTTGCCTTGATAGATCGTCACCATGATTTTCCTCCCTTGCTTGCTATGCGCCGACGGCGCTTGGCTGGTGCGGCGCTCTCCCTCGCCGCGTATGCTTCACTTGAACCGGCCTCCCCGCTGCAAAACCTCGATCTTGTAGCCGTCGGGGTCTTCGATGAAGAAGAAGCGGGCGAGCGGCTTGCCGCCCGGCGCGAAGTCGACGATGTCCTTGGGGGTCAGACCGGCCGCAACGAACCGCCGGTGCGTGGCTTCCAGGTCGTCCACCGACACGGCCAAATGACCGTAACCGTCGCCCAAGACGTAGGGCTCGGTCCGGCCCCTGTTGACGGTCAGCTCGACCTCGAATTCGGTTTCCGGGTTGCTGAGATAGATCAGGGTGAACGTCTCGAAATCGAGCCGGTCGGCAATTTCGAGGCCGAAGGCCGTGCGATAGAACGATACCGAACGCGTCTCATCGAGCACGCGCACCATGGAATGTATTGCCTTCGCCATTCGTCCTCCTGGCAGTTAGAAGCAGGAGGATTATGAAATCCGCGCAGCCCCAAGTGGTGGCAGCCCGTTACCACGCGTGCTGGAGCATAGTTTGCTACGCAGGGGCGAAAGCATGGTTGCGATGACGTGCCGTTGGGCCGATGATGGCATCCGACAGCCAGCGCCGGTGCCGCACGCCGGGGCAAGCCATCGGGAGGATTGATATGTGCAGGGTATTTGCCGGACAGGATCCGAAGGGCTATCACCAGATCAACCGGTCGATCCGGATCGCCGGCCATTCGACCAGCATCCAGCTTGAAGCCACTTTCTGGGACCTTCTCGACGAAATCGCGTCCTCGCAGGGACTGACGACGCCGAAATTCATCTCGAAGCTCTATGACGAGGCGATCGAGATCAACGGAGCGATCCCGAACTTCGCATCCATGCTGCGCACCACATGCGCGCTCTATCTGCGCGGCCACAAGCCCGGCGCCGACGAGATCGAGGCCCTGAAGCGCTACGCTGCATAGACCGACACCCAGCCGCTTGGCTGACCTGATCACGAAAAGAAAAACCCCGGGCTGAAACCCGGGGTTTTTCTTTTCGACGCTGCCTAATGTTTAAGCAGCAGCCTTGGTCTCTACGCTGGTCGGCACCGAGCTGATGGTCTTCAGGATCTGCGAGGCGATCTGGTAGGGGTCGCCCTGCGAGTTCGGACGGCGGTCTTCGAGATAGCCGCGATAGCCGTCACGGACAAAGCTGTGCGGCACGCGCACCGAAGCGCCGCGGTCGGCAACACCCCAGGTGAACACGTCGATCGACGCCGTCTCGTGCTTGCCGGTCAGGCGCAGGTGGTTGTCCGGGCCATAGACAGCGATGTGATCTTCGCGGGCTTCGCCGAACGCATCCATCAGCGCCTCGAAATAGGCCTTGCCGCCGACTTCGCGCAGGTGGGCGGTCGAGAAGTTTGCGTGCATGCCCGAGCCGTTCCAGTCGGTATCGCCCAGCGGCTTGCAGTGATACTCGATGTCGATGCCGTATTTTTCGGTCAGGCGCTGCAGCAGGTAGCGAGCGAGCCACATCTCGTCGGCCGCCTTCTTCGAGCCCTTGCCGAAGATCTGGAATTCCCACTGGCCCTTGGCCACCTCGGCGTTGATGCCTTCGTGGTTGATGCCGGCGTCAAGGCAAAGGTCGAGATGCTCTTCGACGATCTGGCGGGCGATATCGCCGACGGCCTGGTAGCCGACGCCGGTGTAGTACGGGCCCTGCGGTGCTGGGAAGCCTGTTTCGGGGAAACCGAGTGGACGACCGTTCTTGTAGAAGAAATATTCCTGCTCGAAGCCGAACCAGGCACCATCGTCGTCGAGGACCGTCGCACGGGTGTTCGACGGATGCGGCGTGACGCCATCCGGCATCATGACTTCGCACATGACGAGCGCGCCGTTCTTGCGGGCCGGATCGGGATAGACGGCGACCGGCTTGAGCACGCAGTCGGAGCTCTTGCCTTCGGCCTGCTTGGTCGAGCTGCCGTCGAAACCCCAGAGCGGAAGCTGCTCGAGCTTCGGGAACTCCGCGAATTCCTTGACCTGGGTCTTGCCACGGAGATTGGCCGCCGGCGTGTAACCATCCAGCCAGATGTACTCAAGCTTGTACTTCGTCATGCTATCCTCTCGGTGTCGTGCCTGCCAGCCATTGGCGGCCAGCGTGTCGCAAGAGAAGAAGCAAGCCTCGTGCCAACTCGAAAAAAGCAGGATCCGCGCTGGTGCCGAAGGTCGAGGAAAAAGCCGATGCTCAAAAAACAGGCAAACTAGGGCAGCAACGCTGACATTCTGCCCAAGACTCGGGCGCAACCCGCCCGGTTGTGCAAGACGGGGTCAGCCGGCCTTCAGAGCCTCAAGCAGCGCCACCGCCGAAACCATGTCGCGCTTGCGATTGGCGCGGCGGGCAATGGCCTCGGAATCCTGGCCCCAATGCTCGACCTGCCAGTCTTCGTCGACATGGGCGGCGGCCCATGCCGCCTCGACGTCCAGTTCGCCGGTTTCGACAGCCAGCGCCAGGAGCGCCGAACCGGTCAGCGTGGTCATCAGATGGAGTGCCGCCAGCCGCATCGGCTCGGCGCGCTGCGACAGGTGGACGCCAAGGGCGGCAATGGCCGCGCGCGGCTGCTCGACATGCATGACGCCCTCGGCCAGAACGAAATGCGCACTGAGCGACGCACGCGCCCAGTCCAGCACCGGATCCCACGCCTCGGACTGGCGCTCGACCAGTTTTTCCGGGCTGTCGGCGCGGTAGCAAAGCAGATCCGACGACGAAAAGCGCAGGATGTCCTCGAGCACGGCCTGCGGGTCGGTAACAACACCGTCGATCGCCGTGTTGACCAGGCGCAGCACCGGCATGGTGAATGGGTTTATGCTCTCGACCTGGGCAGCAAATTCGTCGGCGACCAGTTGCGCGGCTGCCTCCGTCGGCAATGCAAGCAGCGCCCTGCCCGGCGTGCGCACCGGCTTGCCGTCGAGCTGGACGGCATAACCACCGTCGACGGCGGCAACCGAAGTCGTTTCGTAGAACCGCTTGGGCAGTTGCCGGCGCATCGTGCTTTGCGCGCGGCGGATCGGATCGGGATCGGACAGCAAGTCGCCGGTTTCAAGGTCGCTCAGGATGTCACGCATGAGTTCTTCCTATCAGTCGCAAAGGGCAATCAGTCGATGAGGGCGAGCAAATCGCCGGGCTTGGCCAGCACAGTCTCGGCACCGGTCGCCAGCAAGCCTTCGCGGTCATGGTAGCCCCAGGACACACCTATCGCGCGTGCACCGGCACTTCTGGCCATCTGCATGTCATAAATGGCGTCGCCAACCACGAAAGTCGAGGCCGGATCGATGCCGGTTTCGGCGCAGCACTCCAGCACCATGGCGGGATGCGGCTTGGAGGGGCAGTCGTCGGCGGTGCGGATGGTAACGAAATGGCGCCCTAAACCATAGGTTTCCAGCACACGCTGCACGCCGCGGCGCGACTTGCCGGTGACCATGCCGATCAGCACGTCGTCGCGCCTGGCGAGCACGTCGATCAGTTCGGCGATGCCGTCATAGAGCGGCTCATGGAAAGTCGAGGGCGCGCGCGAGGCGGTGAAATGCGCCTTGTAGCGCTCGGCCAGACGGCCGCACTCGGCATCGAGCGGACGGTCTAGCAACCTCGCAATGGCAAGATCGAGCGTCAGGCCGATGATGCCCTTGGTAGCTTCCAGCGGCGGCGCCGCAAGGCCGGCCTCGCGAAACGTCGCAACCATCGTGGCTTGGATGAGGTCGGCGCTGTCGACCAGCGTGCCGTCGCAATCGAACAGCACCAGCTTCAACGCGCCCGCAGCGCTGTCGCGCGACGAGGCTGCCGTCACGCCGGCTCCCCGCTTTCATCATCGAAACCGATGAGGTTCCAGCTCTGGCGCATATGCGGCGGCATCGGCGCGGTGACGTCGATCACGCCATGGTCTGGGTGCGGAATGACGATGCGGCGCGCATGCAGATGCAGCTTGTTCTGCAGGCCGCCGGGAAATTCCCAGTTGGTGTCGTGTTCGAAATATTTCGGATCGCCGATGATCGGGCAGCCGATAAAGGCAGCGTGCACGCGCAGCTGGTGCGTGCGGCCGGTATAGGGCTCCATCTCCAGCCAGGTCATGGTCTGGGCGGCCTGCTCCAGCACGCGGTAGTAGGAAACCGCATGATCGGCACCCTTTTCGCCATGCTTGGCGACGCGCATGCGGTCGCCGTCGGGCGTCTGTTCCTTGATCAGCCAGGTCGAGATCTTGTCTTCGCGCTTGGGCGGTGCGCCCTTGACCAGGGCCCAGTAGGTCTTCTTGGTTTCGCGGGCACGGAAAGCCTCGGCGAGCTTCATCGCCGCCAGGCGCGTGCGCGCCACGACCAGCACGCCCGAGGTGTCGCGGTCGAGCCGGTGCACCAGGCGCGGCTTTTCGCCCTTCTTGTTGCGCCAGGCCTCGAGCATGTCGTCGAGATGGCGCACGATGCCCGAACCGCCCTGAACGGCGAGACCGGCCGGCTTGTTGAAGACGAAGACCTTGGAGTCTTCGTAGATCAGCATCTTGGCCAGCACGTCGCCATCGTCCTGATCGCGCATGGTGCGGGCGGTCAGTGGGCCGTCGTTCTTCTTGTCGACCTCGAGCGGCGGGATGCGGATCACCTGGCCCGGCTCGACGCGCGTGTCGGCCTTGACGCGGCCGCCATCGACCCGGATCTGGCCCGAGCGCAGCAGTTTCTGCAGGTGGCCGAAGCCGAGCCCCGGATAGTGGGACTTGAACCAGCGGTCGAGCCTCATGCCCGTTTCGCCGGCTTCCACCGTGATCTGTTCAACGCCTGCCATTGTTCAATTGTCCTTTTCGAAGCGGCCCAATAGCATCAGCCGATGCTTCTTGCGAGCCACATTCCCAGGAACAGGGCCAGGATGGCGCATATGACGCTGGCAAAGGCATAGCCGAAGGCCGGCAAAGTCGATCCGCGCTCCCACAAGGTGGCAAAATCCAGCGAGAACGCCGAAAAGGTGGTGAAGCCGCCCAAAATACCCGTGGCAACGAACAAGCGCAGTTCGTTCGATGTCCCGGTGCGGCGGGCGAGCCAGCCGATGAACAGGCCCATGGCAAACGAACCCACAATGTTGATCGCCAACGTGCCCCAGGGAAAATTCGACCCCGCCAGCCTGAGTGCTACGAGATTGGCCAGATGGCGAAGCGATGCGCCGATGGCGCCGCCGACTGCAACGAGCGATAGATGAAGCATGGGCATGTCCTGCCTGCGTCCGGATTTCTGGTCATTAGCACAGCTCCCGAGCGCCACAGGCACGATGGCCGCCGGCGCAAAGGATTAGGCTGTGGACAAGGCCGGCGTGCTGCACGCCATTGTTGGGATAAGGAAAGGCGGGCTATAGCATCGCGCCATGCAACCTTCCAAAGATATCTCCCGCCTGATCGAGATCATGGCTGCCCTGCGCGAGCCCGAAACCGGCTGTCCCTGGGACATCGAGCAGAACTTCGCGACCATTGCGCCCTACACGATCGAGGAAGCCTACGAGGTCGCCGACGCGATCTCGCGCAATGACATCGACCATCTGCGCGAGGAACTCGGCGATCTGCTCCTGCAGGTCGTCTATCACGCCCAGATGGCCGAGGAAGCGGGCGAGTTTGCCTTCGGCGACGTGGTCGAAGCCATTACCACCAAGATGATCCGCAGGCATCCGCATGTCTTCGGCGACGCCAAGGCGCGCGAGGCGCGTTCGGCGAAGGGCATGTGGGAGAAGATCAAGGCCGAAGAGAAGGCCGAGCGGCGCGCGGCGCGCATCGCCCGCGGGCTTGACCCTGAAGATCACGGCCACGGCTTTCTCGACGGAGTGCCGGTGGCGCTGCCAGCACTTACCCGTGCGCTCAAACTGCAGGAGAAGGCGGCGCGCGTCGGCTTCGACTGGGGCGAGGCAGCACCCATCCTCGACAAGATGGAAGAAGAGATCGGCGAGTTGCGCGAGGCCATGGCCAACGGCGATCAGGCGGCGGTCAAGGACGAGTTCGGCGACATGCTGTTTGCGCTGGTCAATCTCGGCCGCCACCTGCAGCTCGATTCCGAGGCTGCGTTGTCAGGAACCAACGACAAGTTCCGCAAGCGGTTCCACTACGTCGAAAAGTCGCTCAACGATGCTGGCCACAGCCTGGAGGCGGCAACGCTCGACGAGATGGAAGCCTTGTGGCAACAGGCAAAGAGCGCGAAATAACGCGCCCTAGCCTTTGTTTTTGCGTAGTATTCTCGCCGCGATCTCGTCGCGCGCCGAAGCGGTTGCCTTGAGCGTCATCGACACGCTGCCATCGTCATTGTCGGTGCGCGAAACCACGTCGCCATTGCGATAGAGCCAATCGATCTGGCCAAGCTGGCTGGGTTCCAGCGTGACGTCGATCGATTCGAGCTCGCCCGAGACGCGCTGCTCGATCAAGCCGGCAAGTGCAAGGATGCCCTCGCCGGTGATTGCCGAGATCGCGATCGGCGGCAGCTTGCGGCCATCGGAGCCGTCGGAAAGCAGGCGCTCGCGATTGCCCTCGTCGAGCTGGTCGATCTTGTTCCAGACTTCGACCACCCGGTCGGTATCCGCCGCATCGACGCCAAGATCGGCAAGGATGCGTTCGACATCCTCGGCCTGGGCCGCGGTATCCGGATCGGAAATATCCCTGAGATGAATGACGAGGTCGGCTTCGACCACTTCTTCCAGCGTCGCCCGGAAGGCGGCGATCAGGTGCGTCGGCAGGTCGGAGATGAAACCGACGGTGTCGGACAGGATGATCGGCGTGCCGTGCGGCAGCCGCACCCGGCGCAACGTCGGATCAAGCGTGGCAAACAGCATGTCCTCGGCCAGCACGCTGGCGCCAGTCAGCCGGTTGAACAGCGTCGACTTGCCGGCGTTGGTGTAGCCGACGATGGCGACGACCGGAAACGGCACCTTGCGGCGCTTGGCGCGGTGCAGGTCACGTGTGCGGACCACCGTCTCCAGCTCGCGCTTGAGCTTGATGATCTTTTCCTGGAGCGCGCGCCTGTCGGATTCGATCTGCGTTTCACCCGGACCGCCGAGGAAGCCCGCACCGCCGCGCTGGCGCTCGAGGTGGGTCCAGCTGCGAACCAGCCTGCCCTTCTGGTAGTTGAGATGGGCAAGCTCGACCTGCAGCGTGCCTTCCTTGGTGCGCGCCCGGCGCCCGAAGATTTCGAGGATCAGCCCGGTGCGGTCGAGCACCTTGGCGTTCATCTCTTTTTCGAGGTTGCGCTGTTGCACCGGCGTCAGCGGATGGTCGACGATGACCAGTTCCGCGCCGCGCTCCTTCACGATCTCAGCGAACTCCTCGACCTTACCGGTGCCCAGCAGAGTTGCCGGGCGCGGGTCGTTGAGCGTGACGATCGCGGTATGAACGGGTTCGAGATCGATGGCCCGGGCGAGCCCCACGGCTTCGTCGTGGCGGGCGTCGGCCGAACGCTGCAGCCGCGGACGTGCGCTGTCGTCGTCACTCTTGGGCTGGCGCGTCAGCACCGGCACGATGACGACCGCGCGCGTGGGGGCTTTGTCGCCCCCTATCGATTCGGGTCCATTGCTGGCACCGGCCTTGGCGCCGGCGTTCCTTTCGCGTGCCAATCAGCCGCCCTGGCTTTCCTCGCCATCGAACATCTGAACCGGCTGGCTCGGCATGATCGTGGAGATGGCATGCTTGTAGACGAGCTGGGAATGCCCGTCACGGCGCAACAAAACACAGAAATTGTCGAAGGAAGTAACGACTCCGGTCAATTTCACGCCGTTAATAAGGAAAATGGTGAGTGGGTTTTTGCTCTTGCGAACTGAATTCAGGAAAAGGTCCTGAAGATTCTGCGATCGTTCCGCCATTGTTTTTTTCTTTCGCCGATCCCTGTCTGCTGCCAATGCGCCAAATTACCGGGCTCATGTCAAGCGAGCAAACACCCCTTGCCACATCGCGCGGCAAGCTGAACGAGATGAATTTAACCATTTACGCCCAAGCGGTTATCAGGCTTGGATTTTTTCCGCAACGTCAAAAAAGGCTTCGCGCAGGGAAAGCGCCACCGATCCGGGGTGTCCATTGGCGACGGGCTGGCCGTCGATGGCGACAATCGGCATGACGAGTGTGGTCGCAGCCGTGATGAACGCTTCGCGCGCTGCCTTGGCTTCCTCGACGGTAAAACCGCGTTCCTCGACCGTCAGCCCGAGCTTCTCGGCGACCTTGAACAGCGTGGCCCGGGTGATGCCGCGCAGGATGCCGTGGTCGGCCGGGCGCGTGACCAGCACACCGTCCCTGGTGACGATCCAGGCGTTGGTGGCTGCTCCTTCCTTGACCGTGCCGTCCGGATCGACGAACCATGCCTCCTGGGCGCCGGCTTCCTTGGCCTGCTGGCGCGCCAGGACATTGGGCAGAAGACCGACAGTCTTGATGTCGACGCGCTCCCAGCGGTTTTCCGGCACGGTGATGACCTTGAGCCCTGCCCCGGCCTTCTTGGCCGCCGCCACGGGGTCGGTGCGCTTGGCGGTCACCACCAGTGCGGGACGCGTGCCGTTTGCCGGAAAGACGTGATCACGCGGCGCCACGCCGCGCGTCACCTGGAGGTAGACCATGCCATTGTGGACGCGGTTGCGGCGGATGACCTCACGCATGACATGCACGAGCACGGCGCGGTTGAGCGGCCAGTCGATCCTGAGTTCAGACAGCGAGCGGCCGAGCCGGTCGAGGTGGCCTACGCTGTCGACGATGAAGCCGCGCGCCACCTCGCAAACCTCGTAGACGCCGTCGGCGAACTGGTAGCCGCGGTCCTCGATATGCACGGAGGCATCTGAATGGGCGACGTAGCGGCCGTTGACGTAAGCGATGCGCGGCATGGTTTTCGTGACCCTCGGAATTTTACGGAGTTCTAGTCGATCTGCGACGGGCGGCAACGGTCAATTGGCTGGACCAGGTCAGAAGAATTCGAGACTGACCCGGAACATCTGCTCGACCTGCTTGACCGCCTTGTCGAGCGCGAAAATGACGACGCGGTCCTTGGGCTTTATCTGCACCGAACCGCTCGGCTTGACGATCTTGCCGTCGCGATAGATCGCGCCGATGCGCATGCCATCGGGCAATTCGAGGTCGCGCAGCAACGTACCGACCAGCGGCGACGTTTCCAGCGCCTCGGCTTCGATGATTTCGGCGGCTCCCCGCTGGATCGAGTGGACCTGGCGGATGCGCCCGCGCCGGACGTGCTGGAGCACGCGCGAGATGGTCACCGCACTCGGATTGACATGCGCGTCGATGCCGAGCGGCTTGGTGAGATCGTGATAGGCCGGGTTGTTGATGAGGGCGAGATTGCCCTTGCAGCCGAGCCGCTTGGCCATGACGGAGGACAGGATGTTGACCTGGTCGTTGTTGGTCAGCGCCACCATCAGGTCGGCATCCTGGATGTCGGCTTCCATCAGCAGCTTCTGGTCGAGAGCGCTGCCATTGAGCACCACGGTCCGGCGCAATTCGTCCGCGACCTTGACCGCCCTGTCCCGGTTCGCTTCGATGATCTTGATCTTGGTGCGGCTCTGGCGCTTCTCGATGGTGCGGGCGACATAGAGGCCGATATTGCCGCCGCCGGCGATGACGATGCGCGTTGCCTCCTGCTCGTCATGTCCGAACAGGCCGAGCGTTCGGCGCACCTGTTCCTTGGTCGTCACGACATAGGCGAGATCGCCGGCCACCAGCTGATCGGCCGAATGCGGGATGAACAGGCGGTCGTTGCGGCTGACGCCAACCACCGTCGAGGGCAGGTCGGGGAACAGTTCGCTGAGCTGGGCCAGCGGCGTGTTGATGACCGGGCAGTCCTCCAGGCACTCGATCGCCACCATGATGATGTGGTTGTCGGCAAAGCGGACGACGTCGGTCGCGCCCGGCAGCGTAATGCGCCGCAGCACCATCTCGCCGACTTCGAGCTCGGGCGAGATGATCACGTCGATCGGCAGATGCTCGCGCGAAAACAGGTCCTGATAGTGCGGCTGGAGATAGGCTTGCGACCGAATGCGCGCGACCTTCATGGGCACGTTGAACAGCGCGTGCGCCACTTCGCAGGCAACGATGTTGACCTCGTCGAAGAGGGTCACGGCGATGATCATGTCGGCGTTCTGCGCGCCGGCAGCCTCCAGCACTTCCGGATGCGATCCGTGGCCGACGAAGCCACGCACGTCGAGCTGGTCGCGGACCGAATGGATCAGCTCAGGCGCCGTATCGATGATCGAGACGTCGTTCTTTTCCGCCGCTAGCCGTTCGGCGATGCCGTAACCGACCTGCCCGGCCCCGCAGATGATTACGCGCATGCGGGATCTCTATCCTGACTGCCAGCCACAGCTTACACGCCCAGCGACTTGAGTTTGCGGTGCAGCGCGGAGCGCTCCATGCCTATGAACTCGGCCGTCTTGGAGATGTTGCCGCCGAAGCGATTGATCTGTGCAATGAGATATTCCTTTTCGAACATCTCGCGCGCTTCGCGCAGCGGCAGCGCCATGATGTGCTGATCGGACTGGTTCGGCGCGCGCGGCATGACGTCGCCGATCTCCGATGGCAGAAGGTCGGCCGTGATCGGCGCTTCGGGATTGTCGCTGCGGGCAAGGATCAGCAGGCGTTCGACGTTGTTGCGCAACTGGCGCACGTTGCCGGGCCAATTGTGGGCCTGGAGCACGGCAAGCGCGTCGTCACCGATGCGTCGCGGCTTGATGCCGGCCTGCTTGGCCATCTGCTTCATGAAATTGTCGACGAGATAGGGAATGTCCTCCCGACGCTCGGCAAGCCCCGGCACCATGACCGGCACGACCGCCAGGCGGTGGTAGAGATCCTCGCGGAACCGGCCTTCGGCGATCATCGCCTCCAGGTTCTGCGCGGTCGACGAAATGATGCGTACGTCGACCTTGACGCGCTTGGTGCCGCCCACGCGCTCGAACTGCTGGTCGACCAGCACGCGCAGGATCTTGTTCTGGGTCTCGCGCGGCATGTCGGCGATTTCGTCGAGATAGAGGATACCCTGATGGGCCTCCTCGAGGGCGCCGACCTTGCGTTCGCCGCCGTTCGATTCGGTGCCGAACAGCTCGATCTCCATGCGTTCGGGCGTGATCGTGGCGGCATTCAGCGTGACGAACGGGCCGGTCTTGCGCGCGGAGAGCGCATGGATGGCCCGCGCGGCCATCTCCTTGCCCGAGCCGGACGGACCGATGATCATGACGCGGCTGTTGGTCGGCGCAACCCGGTCGATGGTCTGGCGCAACTGGCTCATCGCCGAGGACATGCCAATCAGGTCATGGGTCTCGCCGCTGCGCATCTTGAGGTCGGAGACCTCGCGCTTGAGCTTCGAGGTTTCGAGCGCGCGCTCGGCGATCAGGATCAGCCGGTCGGCCTTGAACGGCTTTTCGATGAAATCATAGGCGCCACGACGGATCGCCGAAACAGCAGTTTCGATGTTGCCGTGGCCCGAGATCATCACCACGGGCAGGTTGGGATGCAGGGTCTTGATCGCGTCGAGCAGGGCCAGCCCGTCGAGCCGCGAACCCTGGAGCCAGATGTCGAGGAAAACCAGGCGCGGCGCACGATCCGCTATGGCGGCAAGCGCGCTGTCGGCGTCGAACGCCGTGCGGGTTTCGTGACCTTCGTCGCTCAGGATGCCCGCGACCAGTTCACGGATGTCTTCCTCATCGTCAACGATAAGAATATCAGACGCCATTTCCGACCTTCTCGATTTCTTGGGCCTGCGCTGCCTCGTCGGCACTCTTGGGTGCCGCGGCCTCTTCGGCCGCCGCAGGCAGGACCATGCTGATCATCGCGCCGCGCCCGCCATGGAAATCGGCTGGAGCGTCGTGGAGTTCCAATCTTCCGCCGTGGTCCTCGACAATCTTCTTGACGATAGCGAGGCCAAGGCCCGTGCCCTTCTCGCGCGTCGTCATATAGGGCTCGAGCAGTCGCTGGCGATGCTCGCGCGGCAGGCCCTTGCCATTGTCGATGACATCGATCCGGATCGAATTGCCGTCTCGCCGTGCCCGGATCTTGATGACACCGGGCTCGCCGGTCTGGCGTTCCGCCGCCTCGATGGCCTCCGCGGCGTTCTTGATGACATTGCCAAACGCCTGGGCCATCAGGCGGCTGTCAAAGGTGCCCTTGAGCGGGCCCGGGGTGATTTCACGCTCGAAGGCGATGTCGGCACGGCTGACCTCGACCAGGAACGACGCCTCGCGCAGCGGTTCGCGAATGTCGATCACCTTCATTTCCGGCTTGGGCATGCGTGCGAATGCCGAGAACTCGTCGACCATGCGGCCGATATCGCCAACCTGGCGGATGATCGTTTCCGTGCACTGGTCGAAGACCTCGCGGTCCTCGGTGATGACCTTGCCGTAGCGGCGGCGGATGCGTTCGGCCGAAAGCTGGATCGGTGTCAGCGGATTCTTGATCTCGTGGGCGATGCGCCGGGCCACATCAGCCCAGGCCGACGTGCGCTGGGCGGTAACGAGGTCGGTGATGTCGTCGATGGTCACCACATACGACGTGTCATCGGCGTCCATCGCCTCCTTGTCGCCCTCCTCCACCGTCACCTGAACGTTGAAGGTGCGCTCGGCGCCGGCACGGTAGAACGTCACCTGCTCGCGATAGACCGCCCGTCCCGACTTGCGCCCGATCTCGAAGACGCGGCCGACATGCGGCAACAGGATCGACAGGTTCTGGCCGAGCGAATCCGCAGCGGAGATCGCCAGCATCGACTCCGCCGACGGATTGACGATGGTGATGCTGCCATAGGGATCGACGCCGATGACGCCGGCAGTGACGCCGGCAAGCACCGCCTCCGAAAAGCGGCGGCGTTCGTCGATGACGTCCTTGGCGGTCAGGATCTCGTTGCGCTGCGACTTGAGTTCGAGCAGCATGTTGTTGAACGTGCCGCTCAATGCGCCGACATCGCCGTCGGACAGCCGCACCGGCACCGACACATCGAGATTGCCGGTGGCAACCTCGTCGGCAGCGCCGATGAGCTGCCGGATCGGCCGCACCAGCCGGTCGGCGACGGCAATGCCGGTCCAGATCGCCGACAGCACGACAATGAGCGTCAAGCCGAGATAGAGCAGCGCGAAGGCGATCTGCGTCGTGCGCCGGCTCGCGCCGAGATCGCGGTACTCTTCGGTGTTTGCGGTGACGATCTGGCGCGCCTTGATCACCTCGGGATCGACCAGGCGGATGGTGTAGAGATAGAGCCCTTCGATCTCGCGCAACTTGATGATGGCGCCGACGATGTTGCGCGTCTTCGGCTCGATCAGCACCGGCTTGCCGTCGGCCGCAGCCTGCACTGCCGTGGCCGGAGGTTCGGGCATGGCAAAGTCGGCGCCGGTCTTTGCGCTCATCACGAAAGAACCGTCGGGTCTGATCAGCGCGGCATGTGCGAGCGCACGCAATTGCGCCTGCCGGCCCATGAAATCGAGGAAGCCGCTGCGGTCGAGGCCATAGAGCGAGCGCGCATTGTCGAGGTCGTTGGCCATCGACAGGGTGGTGCCCTGCAGGTTGCGTGCGTTCTCCTGGACATAGGCTTCGGCGATCGACAGCGACGAATTGACGATGGTCTTCGTCCTGATCTCGAACCAGCGATCGAGCCCGATATCCAGCGTGATCGACGCGACGATCGCAACCAGCAATGCCGGCAGTGCCGCCACCAGTGCAAACATGGTGACGATGCGCACATGCAACCGCGAGGCCGCCTTGCCGCGTCGGCGCGCCATGATGATGCGCTGCACCTCGATCAAGATCAGGCCGACGAGGATCAGGATGAAAACGGCGTTGATGCCGATAAGGGTCAGCGTCGTCGTCGAATCCGGCGTGATCGGCGTGACGCCGACCAGAATGGCGAAGGAGACGGCGGCCGTGACCAGCGCCGCAGCGATCGCCACCACGCCCGGGAGCGCAAGAAGGCGTCTGCCGTCCTGCGTCCCCTTTGCGGGTCGGCTTGCTTCTGTTGCTGGTGTTGCCCGGTTCGCCATGCTGCCGTGTAGAGCCATTGAATGCGTCGCATCTATGCAACGCATTGTGGCGATTATGCAACATTTTGTCCGCAAGCGAAAATGTTTCGGCAGGCTTTCGACAGCTAAGCGTTTTGCCTTCGCCTGGTCAGCCTGGACGCGCCGACTTGTAGACGTTGACGCCGAGCTCGCGGATCTTCTTGCGCAACGTATTGCGGTTCAGGCCCAGCAATTCGGCGGCCTTGATCTGATTTCCGCGCGTTGCCGTCATCGACGCCAGGACCAGCGGATATTCGACCTCCGCCAAAATGCGCTGGTAGAGACCGGGCGGCGGCAGGTCGTCGGCGAACATGGCAAAATAGCGCTGCAGGAAATGCTCGACCGCCTGCCCGACCGACAGGTCGTCGGGGATGAGATTGCCGCCGGGAACCACCGGCTGCTCGCCGGTCTTCAGTTCCGATTCGATGATCTCGGCCGAAATCTCGTCTTGTGGATAGAGCGCGGCCAGCCGGCGCACCAGGTTTTCGAGTTCGCGCACATTGCCCGGCCAGGAGTATCGCTTCATCAGCTCGACGCCGCCGGCGGAGATGCGCTTGGCCTGCAGCCCCTCGCTCACGCCCTGCTTGAAGAAATGCCGGACAAGATCTGGAATATCCTCGGATCTTTCGCGTAGCGCCGGCAGTCGAAGCGGCACCACATTGAGGCGGTAGAACAGGTCTTCGCGGAACAGGCCCTGGTTGATCAGTGACCTGAGATCCTTGTTGGTGGCGGCGACGATGCGCACGTCGGTCTTGATCGGCGTGCGCCCGCCGACAGTGGTGTATTCGCCCTGCTGGAGCACGCGCAGCAGCCTTGTCTGCGCCTCCATCGGCATGTCGCCGATCTCATCGAGGAACAGCGTGCCGCCCTCGGCCTGCTCGAAGCGGCCGGTCGAGCGGTTCTGCGCGCCGGTGAAGGCACCCTTTTCGTGCCCGAATAGTTCGGACTCGATCAGGTCGCGGGGAATCGCGGCCATATTGATGGCGACGAAGGGTCCGTTGCGACGGCGGCCATATTCATGGAGCGCACGCGCCACCAGCTCCTTGCCGGTACCCGATTCGCCCGAGATCATGACGGTAAGGTCCGTCTGCATCATGCGCGCCAGCATGCGGTAGATGTCCTGCATCGCCGCTGAGCGGCCGACCAGCGGCATCGAATCGGGCTGGTCGTCATGGCGCTGCTCGATCTTTGGTCGCCGAGGCTCGGCCAGCGCCCGGTTGACGATGCTGAGCAGTTCGGTGAGGTCGAAGGGCTTGGGCAGGTATTCGTAGGCGCCGGTCTCGGAGGCGCGGATTGCCGTCATGAAGGTGTTCTGGGCGCTCATGACGATGACCGGCAGCTCCGGCCGCGCCTTCTTGATGCGCGGCAGCATGTCGAAGGCGTTCTCGTCGGGCATGACGACGTCGGTGATGACCAGGTCGCCCTCGCCGGCCGCCACCCAGCGCCACAGCGTCGCGGCATTGGAGGTGACGCGCACCTCATGCCCCATGCGCGACAGCGCCTGGTTGAGCACGGTGCGGATGGCCGCATCGTCGTCGGCGACGAGAATGTTTCCGCGCACGCTCATCGATGGTCTCCTTCGCTGACGTCGGTCGAATGCCCCGGCAGTTCCTTCCAGGCAGGCATCAGGATGCGGAAGGTGGTGCCACGCGGCGTCGAATCGCATTCGATCACCCCGCCATGGTCGCCGACGATCTTGGCGACCAATGCCAGGCCGAGCCCCGAACCGTTCGGCTTGGTGGTGATGAACGGGTCGAACAGGATCGGCAGGATGTCTTCGGACACGCCCATTCCGTTGTCGTGGACGCAGAATTCCAGTGGCAGCGAGACCCGGTCCTGGGTGCCGGGGATCGACATGCGGATGCCGGGCCGGAAGGCGGTCGACAGCGTGATTTCGCCGCGCGGGTGATGGCCGATCGCCTCGGCGGCGTTCTTGACCAGGTTGAGGAAGATCTGGACCAGTTGGTCGCGATTGGCATAGACCGGAGGCAATGATGGATCATAATCCTCCAGTATCTTGATACCATTGGCAAAACCGTTCTTGGCGATCGCCTTCACATGATCGAGTACGACATGGATATTGACCGGATAGCGGTCGATGGGTCGCTCGTCTGAGAACACCTCCATGCGGTCGACAAGCTTGACGATCCGGTCGGTTTCGTCGGTGATCAGCCGCGTCAGCGAGCGGTCCTCGTCGGAGGCAGACAGTTCCAGAAGCTGGGCTGCGCCCCTGATGCCGGAAAGCGGGTTCTTGATCTCGTGGGCGAGCATGGCGGCAAGCCCAGTGACCGAGCGCGCCGCGCCACGATGCGTCATCTGGCGGTCGATCTTGTCGGCCATCGAGCGTTCCTGGAACATCACCACGACCGATCCCGGCAGTTCCGACACCGGGGCAACGTAGAGGTCGACCATCTTCTCGACGCCAAGACGCGGCGAGGACACATCGACGCGGTATTCGTTGACCGGCGTGAGACGCTCGCGCACCTGCTCGACCAGGGTCAGGATCGGGCTGCCGAAAGGAACGAAGCGCGAAAGATCGCTGCGCGCCAGCACGGTGGCGCTGGAGCGGAAAAAATCCTCGGCGTCGGCATTGGCGAAGGTGATGAAGTTGTCGGGCCCGATCATGATGACCGGGCGCCGGATCGTATTGAGGACGATCTGCGCGGCATCCGCCGGATCTGCTGCCGGTGCCGGGTTGAACTTCATGCCGCATTCCTTTCGGGTTCGCCAAACGACGTGAGCGCTTCGCGCAGCGACGAAATCACCTGGGCAGGATCAAATGAGGTGAGCACGCCACGGCGCAATTCGTCAGGCACCTCAGCGGCGTGACGGTCGAGATACCAGCCAAGATGCTTGCGCGCCTGGCGCAGGCCGCTCTCGGTGCCGTAAAGCGCCAGCATGTCCTCGTAATGGGCAACCGCGTAGTCGGCCAACGCCGCCGCCGAACTCGGCACGCCGGCAGCACTTGCGCCGCTCGCCGCGGCTGCGATCATGCCCGCCGTCCAGGGCGCGCCGTAGTGCGAGCGCCCGGCCATGACGGCATCGGCACCGGATTGTTCCAGAATCTCGGCTGCGTCCTCTGGCGTAGCCACGTCGCCATTGGCGACGACAGGGATGCTCACCGCCTGCTTGACGCGGGCAATCGCCTGCCAGTCGGCCTTGCCCTTGTAGAACTGGCAGCGCGTGCGGCCGTGAACGGTGACCATGCTGACGCCGGCCTGCTCAGCCCGGCGCGCCAGTTCCGGCGCGTTGAGTACGTCGTCGTCCCAACCCAGCCGCATCTTCAGCGTCACCGGCACATCAACTGCCTCGACGACCGCGTCGATCAGGGTCAGCGCGAAGTCGAGGTCGCGCATCAGCGCCGAACCGGCGTAACCGCCGGTCACCTTCTTGGCCGGGCAACCCATATTGATATCGATTACATCGGCGCCTTCGCCGACGGCGATGCGGGCGGCTTCGGCCATGTGAGCGGCTTCGCGGCCGGCCAGTTGCACCATGTGCACCGGCAGGCCCGAATGGCGGATGCGAAAGCCGCTGGAACCGCGCCCCTTGGCGAGTTCGCCGCTGGCGACCATCTCGGAAACCACCAGGCCAGCGCCATGGGCATAGGCGCGCGTGCGGAATGCCTCGTCGGTGACGCCAGACATCGGCGCGAGAAACACCCGATTGCGGATCGTGACGCCACCGACCGAAAGCGGCTCGCCGAGTTTTGAAAGCTTATTCATGCACAAAAACAAAGCACCATTCGCCTCTGCACAATGAGTAGCCATGATCGCTTCATTGTGCAACTGCGAAATGACAGGGGAATGCGGCGCTTTCTGGATTCTTCTGGCCTTCGGCAGACCTCGCGGCTAAGCCTCTGCGCATGAGTGCAGAAGCCCCCTCCAACCATCCCAATTCGAAGGTCGCGGTCGTCATCGTGGCGGCCGGGCGCGGCGAACGCGCCGGCCAGGCCGAAGGCCCCAAGCAGTATCGCAGGATCGGCGGCAAGGCCGTCATCTGGCACACGCTGAAGGCGTTCCTCGACCACCCAAGCATCGGCCCGGTGACGGTAGCGATCCATGCCGACGACGCCGAGCTTTTCGCGGCCGCAGCGGACGAGTTCGCCGACCGTGTCACGGCAGTCATCGGCGGCGCCACGCGGCAGGATTCGACGCGGCTTGCCCTGCTCGCCTTGCAGGATGCGAAGCCGGCCGCTGTGCTCATCCATGACGGCGTTCGACCCTTCATCGGCGCCGATGTGATCGACCGCACGATTGGAGGCATCGACGACGAGCACGGCTCGCTGCCGTCGCTGCCGGTCTCCGATACGCTTAAGAGAGAGGCATCCGACAGCACGGTGGCTGAGACCGTGCCGCGCGGGGGCCTGCATGCGGCGCAGACGCCGCAGGGTTTCCCGTTCGAGCCGATCTTCGCCGCGCACCAGCGCGCCTTCGAAGCCGGGCGCAGCGACTTCACCGACGATTCGGCGATCGCAGAATGGGCCGGCATCCCGGTCCGGCTTGTGCTCGGCTCGCCCGACAACATCAAACTGACCTGGGCAAAGGACATAGTCATGGCCGACCAGCGCCTTTCCGGCCACTCGCCAAGCTTTCCCGACGTGCGCACCGGCAACGGCTACGACGTGCATTCCTTCGAGGCCGGCGACCATGTCTGGCTGTGCGGTGTGAAAATCCCGCATTCGAAGAAGCTGAACGGCCATTCCGACGCCGATGTCGGCCTGCACGCGCTGACCGACGCGCTGTTGGCCACTTGCGGCGCCGGCGACATCGGCACGCATTTCCCACCATCGGACCCGCAATGGAAGGGCGCCGCATCGCGCCAGTTTGTCGAGCATGCCGCAAAAATCGTGCGCGCGCGCGGCGGGCGCATCGCCAATGCCGACATCACCCTGATCTGCGAGGCCCCGCGCGTCGGCCCGCATCGCGAGGCGATGACGGCGGAACTGGCCGACATGCTACGCATCTCGCCGGAGCGTGTCTCGATCAAGGCCACCACCAACGAGAAGCTGGGTTTCGTCGGCCGCGAGGAAGGCATCGCCGCCATCGCAACCGCAAGCGTGGTCTATCCCGGGGAACTGCCGGAATGAGCGACATCGGCGCCCTCGCCTCGGCCTTGCTCGAAGCCTGCGAGGCACATGGCACGATGATAGCCACCGCCGAAAGCTGCACCGGCGGCATGATCATCGCGGCTCTCACCGACATCGCCGGCTCGTCGGCGGTCGTCGACCGCGGCTTCATCACCTATTCCAACGAAGCCAAGATGGAGATGCTCGGCGTCTCCGAAGCGACACTCAAGGCGCATGGCGCAGTCTCCCACGAAACGGCGCTTGAAATGGCCGCTGGCGCCCTTGCCCATTCGCGTGCCGGCCTTGCACTAGCGGTGACCGGTGTTGCCGGCCCCGGCGGCGGCTCGGCTGAAAAACCCGTCGGGCTGGTCTGGTTCGGCGTCGCCAGGAATGGCATGCCAGTAGAGGCAGAGTTCCGCCTGTTCGAGGACAAGGGCCGCGACTTCATCCGCCGTGAGACGGTGAGGACGGCGCTGGGACTTGGGCTCCGCGCCGTCGATCAGGCCGGGTTCGCCGGCCCGTAGATCGCGTCCGCCCGCTTTTCGAACGCTTCGGCGAACATGCGAAAGGCGCGGTCGAACATCGTGCCCATCAGCGCACCCAGGATGCGGCTCTTGAACTCATAGTCGATGAAGAACTCGACATCCGAACCGCCGCCAACTGCTGCCACGAATTTCCACTCGTTGGTCAGGTAGCGGAACGGCCCGTCGAGGTATTTGACGTCGATGGTGTTCTCCGCGGGCGTGAGCAGGACCTGCGTGGTGAATGTCTCGCGGATCGCCTTGTAGCCCACGGTCATGTCGGCCACGAGGATTTCGCGACCGTCGCGCTCGCGCCGCGAGCGCACGTTCAGCGCTTCGCACAGCGGCAGGAATTCCGGGTATTTTTCCACGTCGGCCACGAGCGCGTACATCTCTTCCGGCGAGTGGCTGACCCGGCGCGTGGTTTCGAACTTCGGCATGTTGGCCTAGGGCGCGCGTCAGGCCGACTTGGCGAGACGCGCTTCGCGGGCCGCGCGCAGCTTGGCGAAATCGTCGCCGGCGTGGTGCGACGAGCGCGTCAGCGGGCTTGACGCGACGAGCAGGAAGCCCTTCGACTTGCCGACGGTGGCGTAGGACTCGAACTCGTCCGGCGTCACGAACTTCTTGACCGGGTGATGCTTCTTCGTCGGCTGCAGGTACTGGCCGATGGTCATGAAGTCGACATTGGCCGTCCGCAAGTCGTCCATCAACTGAAGCACCTCGTGGCGCTCCTCGCCGAGGCCGACCATTATGCCCGACTTGGTGAAGATGCTGGGATCAAGCTCCTTGACCCGCTGCAACAACCGGATCGAGTGGAAGTAACGCGCACCGGGACGCACGGTCAGGTAGTTCGACGGCACAGTTTCGAGATTGTGGTTGAAGACGTCGGGACGGGCAGCGACGACGATCTCGAGTGCGCCTTCCTTGCGCAGGAAGTCGGGCGTCAGGATTTCGATGGTCGTCAACGGCGTCAGCCGGCGGATGGCATGGATGACGTCGGCAAAATGCTGGGCGCCGCCGTCGGCAAGATCGTCACGGTCGACCGAGGTGATGACGACGTGGGTCAGGCCCATCTGGGCGACAGCCTTGGCAACGCTTTCCGGCTCGTTCGGATCGACGGCGGTCGGGATGCCCGTCGCGACATTACAGAAGGCGCAGGCGCGCGTGCAGATCTCGCCCAGGATCATGAAGGTGGCGTGCTTCTTTTCCCAGCACTCGCCAATATTGGGGCAGCCGGCCTCTTCGCAGACGGTGACCAGCTTGTGCGACTTCACGATGTCGCGCGTTTCCTGGTAGCCACGCGAAACCGGCGCCTTGACGCGGATCCAGTCCGGCTTGCGCAGAACCTCCTGGTCGGGCCGATGGGCCTTTTCGGGGTGCCGTGCGCGCGGACGGTCGTTGAGATCGAGAACAGTGACCATCAGTTCATCCTATCAAGGCTGCCGCGCCTGCGAGCGGCCGAAAATCCAGAGCAAGATCAGGGCGCCTGCGATGGCGACGATGAGGTTGCCCAGGAACCCGTAATAATTGATGCCGAGCAACCCCGCCAGAGTGCCGCCGACAAAGGAACCGGCGATGCCGACGAGGATATTCGTCAGGAAGCCGTGGTCGCGGTTCATCGTCCGCTCGGCTACGTAGCCGGCAAGGAAACCGACGAGCAGCATGCCGAAGAAGCCGACACCGGGCATGCCGAGAATTCCGTAGCTCTGCTCCATCGCTCCTCTCCGGCCAACCATTGGCTTTCAGCTGATATAGTGGCATCTGGCGCGCCGCAACAGGCGCGCCGACGCACACACGTCATGCGTTGAGCGCACGCCCATAGGCATCAAGCACACTTTCCTTCATGGTCTCCGAGATCGTCGGATGCGGGAAGATGGTGTGCATCAGCTCTTCCTCGGTGGTTTCGAGGTTCATGGCGACGACAAAACCCTGGATCAGCTCGGTGACCTCGGCGCCGACAAGATGCGCGCCAAGCAACTGGCCGGTCTTCTTGTCGAAGATGGTCTTGACCATGCCCTGGTCTTCGCCCAGCGCAATGGCCTTGCCGTTGGCGACGAAGGGGAAGCGGCCGACGCGGATGTCCTTGCCTTCGGCCTTGGCCTTGGCTTCGGTCAGGCCGACGGAGGCGACCTGCGGGTTGCAGTAGGTGCAGCCCGGGATCTTCAGCTTGTCCATCGGGTGGACGTTGGGCAGGCCGGCTATCTTTTCGACGCAGATGACCGCCTCGTGCTCGGCCTTGTGCGCCAGCATGGGCGGACCGGCGACATCGCCGATGGCGTAGATGCCCGGCACGTTGGTCTTGCCGTAGCCGTCGATGACGATGCAGCCACGATCGGTCTTCACGCCAAGCGCTTCCAGGCCGATGTTTTCGATGTTGCCCTGGACGCCGACGGCCGAGATCATGCGATCTGCGGTGATCTTTTCGACCTTGCCGTCCTTCATCTCGACATGGGCGGTGATCGAGTTGGCGCTCTTCTCGACCTTGGTCACCTTGGCCTCGAGATGGATCTTCATGCCCTGCTTGTCGAACTGCTTCTTGGCGAAGGCCGAGATTTCGGCATCCTCGACCGGCATGACGGCCGGCATCACCTCGACGACGGTCACCTCGACGCCCATCGTGCGGTAGAACGAGGCGAACTCGATGCCGATCGCGCCCGAGCCCATGACCAGCAGCGACTTCGGCATTTCCGGCGGCACCATCGCCTCGAAATAGGTCCAGATCAGCTTGCCGTCCGGCTCGATGCCGGGCAGCGCGCGCGGCCTGGCACCGGTGGCGACGATGATGTGCTTGGCGTTGTAGGTGCCCTCGCCAAGCGTGTTCTTGGGCAGCGGTGCCTGCGGCTCCATCGGCTTCTTCGACGACTTGGAAACGACGATCTGGCCGGGCTTGGTGAGCTTTGCCTCGCCCCAGATGACGTCGACCTTGTTCTTCTTCATCAGGAAGCCGACGCCGCCATTCATGCGCTGGGCAATGCCGCGCGAACGATCGACAATGGCCTTCAGGTCCGGCGAGATCGAGCCTTCGAGCTTGAGCCCGTAGTTCTTGGCATGTTCGGCGAGGTGCAGCACCTCGGCCGAGCGCAGCAGCGCCTTGGTCGGGATACAGCCCCAGTTGGAGCAGATGCCGGCCAGGTGCTCGCGCTCGACGACGGCCGTCTTGAGACCGAGCTGGGCCGCACGGATCGCCGCGATGTAGCCGCCGGGACCGGAGCCGATGATGATGACGTCGTAATTCTCAGCCATGAGTGTGCCTCTTGTTCAGGTCGCGCTGCGCGTGAGCAGCACCCAGTCGTGTTTCTTGCCGTTGTCGTCGAGCGGTATGGACGGAAGCCGCGTCACTTCCTCAAATCCGCTGGATTTGTAGAGGCCGAGCGCCACGTCGTTGTCGCCTTCGGTGATCAGGCTGACCGCATGCCCCGCAGCACGTGCGAGCTCGTGGTCGACCAGTCTGCGGCCGATGCCGCGCCCTCGATGGTGCCGGTACACACCGACGCTGTCGATGAACCAGTTGCCGATGGCCTGCTTCTGGAGGCCGAGGATCGGCTCAAAAACCGGATGCGGCGCCACTTCGTCGGCGAATGACGGGTCAACCAAGTGGCCGATCACCAAGCCTGCAATCTCGCCTTCCACTTCGGCCAGGCTCGCATCTTTCCAGCCGGCGCGCTCGTTATCGCGGCGCATCTGGTTGCGCCCGTGTTCGAGCGCCGTCTGCGTTGCGCCCTCGAGCACCGCGCCGTACCAGAGCCACGAGGCCAAGCCATGCGACGACAAATCGACAAGGATCGCCATCTCGGCGGCATCGCGCCGTTCGGCCCTGCGGATGGTGACAGCGCCGGCCAAATCAGAGCTCCAGCATCACGCGCACGACGGGCGCGAGTGCGTGGCCGATCTTTCGCGTGTTCTCGGCATCGAGATGGACGCCGTCGAGCGGCGTGGTCAGCGCAACCGATCCGGCGTCGAAGAAGCCGCAGCCAGCCTCGTCGGCCAGTGCCGCGTAAAGGGGCGCAAGCTGTTGGGACGCCTTGTCGCCACCGGCGAACATGTCCTTGAACTCGGCATTGTCGGTGCGGCTGACGGCCGGCGGCGAAACCAGCAGGATGTTTGGTACAGGATAGTCCATGCCGTGGTCGTAGCCCCTGACGATCGACACCAGCCGCGCCATGCCCTGCTTGGCAGCCAGTGGATTGCCGTGGATCCACGGCTTCATGTCATTGGCGCCGAGCATGATGACGACGAGATCGAGCGGCGCATGCGTGCCGAGGATGGTCGGCAAGGTGCGCGCGCCGTTACGGTCGGTGCCGGCGAGATGATCGTCGAATGCGGTGGTGCGGCCGTTCAGCCCTTCGGCGATGACGTGTACGCCTTCGCCCAGTTCAGCCTGCAGCACGCTCGGCCAGCGGTCTTCGAACGCATGGCGGCCGGGACCGGCCGCGTCGTAGCCCCAGGTCAGCGAGTCGCCGTAGCAAAGCACAGTCTTCATGATCGGAGTCCTCGAATCCCCTCCCTTTTAGGGAGGGGAACTTGGGGAACTACACCAGCATGCCCATCGGGTTTTCGATGAAGCGCTTGAAGGCCGAGAGCAGCTCGGCACCGAGCGCACCATCGACGGCACGATGATCGGTCGACAGCGTCACCGACATCACGTTGGCGATCTTGATCTCGCCGTTCTTGACCACGGCCCGCTCCTCGCCCGCGCCGACAGCCAGGATGGTGGCGTGCGGCGGGTTGATGACGGCGGCAAAGTCCTTGATGCCGAACATGCCGAGATTGGACACGGCACTGGAGCCGCCCTGATATTCCTCGGGCTTGAGCTTGCGGTTGCGCGCCCGGCCAGCCATGTCCTTCATCTCGTTGGAGATGACCGACAGCGTCTTGATATCGGCCTTCCGGATGATCGGGGTAATCAGACCGCCCGGGATCGACACGGCGACGCCGACATCGGCGTGCTTGTGCTTAACCATGGCCTGGTCCGTCCACGACACATTGGCATCGGGCACGGCCGTCAGCGCCAAGGCCATCGCCTTGATGATCATGTCATTGACCGACAGCTTGTAGGCCGGCACATCCCCCTTGTCGGTCTTGCGCACCGGCGCCGCCGCGTTGAGCTGGGCCCGCAGGGCCAGCAGCGCATCGATTTCGCAGTCGAGCGTCAGGTAGAAATGCGGGATCGTGCTCTTGGCCTCGACAAGGCGGCGCGCGATGGTCTTGCGCATGTTGTCGTGAGGGATGAGCTCGTAGCTGCCTTCTTCGAACAGCTTGAGCACCTGGTCGTCCGACATGCCCTTGGCAGCGGGGGCCGCAGCCGGAGCGCCGGCAGGAGCCTTCGCTGCAGGTGCCGCCTTGGCACCGCCGCCGGCGATCGCCGCCTCGACGTCGGCCTTGACGACACGGCCATGGGGGCCGGTGCCGGTAACGGCCGAAAGGTCAATGCCGGAATCCTTGGCAATGCGGCGGGCGAGCGGCGATGCGATGGTGCGGCCGTCGCTGGAGACGGCGGCGCCGTTGGTTGCAGCCGGTGCAGCGGCGACCGGGGCCGCTGCGGGAGCGGCCGGAGCCGGCGCCGCGGCTGGAGCAGCCTCGGCTTTCGGTGCCTCGGCCTTGGAGGCCGCGGCAGGCGCGCCATTGCTGCCCTTGGCCGCAGCACCGACATCCTCGCCTTCAGCAGCGAGAATGGCGATCAGCGAATTGACCTTGACGCCTTCGGTGCCGGCAGGGACGACGAGCTTGGCAACGGTGCCTTCATCGACGGCTTCGACTTCCATCGTCGCCTTGTCGGTTTCGATCTCGGCGATCACGTCGCCCGGGGCAACCTTGTCGCCTTCCTTGACCAGCCACTTGGCCAGATTGCCCTCTTCCATCGTCGGCGAAAGGGCAGGCATGGTGATATTGATCGGCATGATGACCTCCCGCCCGTGTCAGCGATACGTGACTGCTTTGACCGCCTCGATCACTTCGCCGACATTCGGCAGAGCGAGCTTTTCGAGATTGGCGGCGTAGGGCATCGGCACATCCTTGCCGGCGATGGTGATGACGGGCGCATCGAGATGGTCGAAGGCGCGCTGCGACACCTGGTTGGCAATATGATCGCCGACCGAGGACTGCGGGAAGCCTTCCTCCACAACCACCAGGCGATTGGTCTTCTTGACCGACGCGATGATGGTGTCGAAGTCGAGCGGACGGATGGTCCGGAGATCGATGATCTCGACGTCGATGCCCATGGCAGCGAGTTCCGCCTCGGCCTTGATCGCATAGGTCATGCCGATGCCGAAGGAGACGATGGTGACGTCCTTGCCCGGCTTGTGGATCCGCGCCTTGCCGATCGGCAGGACGAAATCGTCGAGCTTCGGCACGTCGAAATGATGGCCGTAGAGGATTTCGTTCTCGAGAAAGATGACCGGATTGGGGTCGCGGATCGCAGCCTTGAGCAGGCCCTTGGCGTCGGCTGCCGAGTACGGCATCACCACCTTGAGGCCCGGAATGTGGCTGTACCACGCCGCATAGCACTGCGAGTGCTGGGCAGCGACGCGGGCGGCCGCACCGCTGGGTCCGCGGAAGACGATCGGCGCGCCCATCTGGCCACCGGACATGTAGAGCGTCTTGGCGGCCGAGTTGACGATCTGGTCGATCGCCTGCATGGCGAAGTTGAAAGTCATGAATTCGACGATCGGCTTGAGGCCGGCCATCGCCGCACCGACGCCAACGCCGGCAAAACCATGCTCGGTGATCGGGGTGTCAACGACGCGGCGCGGGCCGAATTCCTGCAGCAGGCCTTGCGTGATCTTGTAGGCGCCCTGGTACTCGGCAACCTCCTCGCCCATGACGAAGACGTCGCCGTCGCGGCGCATCTCTTCGGCCATGGCGTCGCGCAGCGCCTCGCGGACGGTCATCGAGACCATCTCGGTGCCGGCCGGAATGTCCGGATCGGCAGCAACTTCCGTCTTCGGGGCGGCGGCGACGGGTGCGGCGGCAGCCGGAGCAGCGGCGGGTGCTGCGGCGGCAGCAGGTGCCTCAACCTTGGCAGGAGCTGCCCCCTTGCCGATGTCGGCAGCGCTTTCGCCGTCCTGCAGCAGCACGGCGATCGGCGTGTTGACCTTGACGCCTTCGGTGCCGGCAGCGATCAGCTGCTTGCCCAGAACGCCTTCGTCGACGGCTTCGACTTCCATCGTCGCCTTGTCGGTTTCGATTTCGGCGATGACGTCGCCGGCGACAACCTTGTCGCCTTCGTTCTTCAACCACTTGGACAGATTGCCCTCTTCCATCGTCGGCGAGAGCGCAGGCATGAGAATTTCGATCGGCATGTTCGCGCCCTCCCTTAGATCAAGATGTCGGTCCAGAGCTCGGCAACATCCGGCTCGGGATCGGTCTGAGCAAAGTCTGCGGCGTCAGCCACAATGTCGCGAACATCCTTGTCGACCGCCTTGAGGTCGTCCTCGCTCGCCCACTTCTTGGCGATCAGGCGCGCCTTGACCTGTTCGATCGGGTCATGCTCGGAGCGCATCTTCTGCACTTCGTCCTTGGAGCGGTACTTCGCCGGATCGGACATCGAGTGACCGCGATAACGGTAGGTCTGCATCTCGAGGATGATCGGGCCGTTGCCCGAGCGGCACCATTCGGTGGCCAGGTCGCCGGCTGCCTTGACGGCGCGCACGTCCATGCCGTCGACCTGGATACCGGGGATCTTGAACGACAGGCCGCGCTGCGAAAAATCGGTTTCCGCCGAAGCGCGCGACACCGCGGTGCCCATGGCGTAGCGATTGTTTTCGATGACGTAGATCACCGGCAGCTTCCACAGCGAGGCCATGTTGAAGCTCTCGTAGACCTGGCCCTGGTTGGCAGCGCCGTCACCGAAATAGGTCACCGAGACATTCGGGTTCTCGCGGTAGCGATTGGCGAAGGCCAACCCGGTGCCAAGCGACACCTGGGCGCCGACGATGCCGTGGCCGCCGTAGAAATGCTTTTCCTTGGAGAACATGTGCATCGAGCCGCCCTTGCCTTTCGACAAGCCGCCCCGGCGCCCGGTCAATTCGGCCATGACGCCGCGTGCCGAAAGCCCCATCGCCAGCATGTGGCCGTGATCGCGGTAGGCGGTGATCATCTGGTCGCCTTCGATTAGCGACATCTGCAGGCCGGTGACGACCGCTTCCTGGCCGATATAGAGGTGGCAGAAGCCGCCGATGAAGCCCATGCCATAGAGCTGGCCGGCCTTTTCCTCGAAGCGGCGGATGAGCAGCATCTCGCGATAGGCGTTGAGATCCTGGTCCTTGGTAAACTCAACCGGTTTGGGCGTTACCGGTGCTGATGGGGATTTTGAATCGGATTTGGCTTTGGCAGGCGCTTTTTTGGCGGCGGTGGCCATGCATCACTCCCTAGTGGCGTCTCTTTGCGGACATTGAGGAGATCATGCATTGTCTCTCCTCTCCATGACTAAAACGCTAGCATGGGGAGTGACGCTGCGCCATGCGGAAAAATGCATAGCAGGCATGCGGTTAAGCGTCGAAAAACGTTGAATTTCTTCTTGATTAACCGAGACTCAGTTAATCGTCTGCGCGGATGGGCGCATGATGGTCAGCTCGTCTGCATGGGACATATTGAGCGCGTTGCGCGCCTGCTCGTCAAGCATGTCCTTCTCCAGCGAGCCGTCATGCAGCATCTGCACGCGGCGCTCGACATCCATCCGCTGCGCCCGGACCGTGTCGAGCCGAGCCTGGAGCTCGACGGCCTGGGCCTCGAGCCGGTACTTGGAATAGATGCCGAACTCGCCGTGATAGGCGTGAAAGCCGAAATAGGACAGGAACATCACCGCCAGCGCCGGAACGATCAGGCGCCCGGATTTTGTCTGCTTGTGCTGGCGTGTCCACATGGTCCGAACCTCTCTCAGGTTCTTGTCGCTCGATTGTGCTTAATGGACGGTTACAGTCGGCGGTCGGAGCTTCGTCAAAACAAAAAAGGCGGGAAACATCCCGCCTTTTCCAGTTCGTCAATGGTGTAGCGATCAGCCGCGCAGGATGGACCTGCCGGCGAAGCGCGCCTGCGTGCCGAGTTCTTCCTCGATGCGGATCAGCTGGTTGTACTTGGCGGTACGGTCCGAACGGGCCAGCGAGCCGGTCTTGATCTGGCCGCAGTTGGTGGCGACCGCGAGGTCGGCAATGGTCGAATCCTCGGTCTCGCCCGAACGGTGCGACATGACGGCGGTGTAGGCTGCCTTGTGCGCGGTCTCGACGGCGTCGAGCGTCTCGGTCAGCGATCCGATCTGGTTGACCTTGACCAGGATCGAGTTGGCGACGCCCATCTTGATGCCGTCGCGCAGGCGCGCCGAGTTGGTGACGAACAGATCGTCGCCTACCAGTTGCACCTTGTCGCCGCACAGTTCGGTCAGGTACTTCCAGCCTTCCCAGTCGTCTTCCGACATGCCGTCCTCGATCGAGATGATCGGATAGTCGGCGGCGAGCTTGGCAAGGTACTTGGCCTGCGCCTTGGGATCGCGAGTCTTCTTCTCGCCTTCATAGACGTAGTTGCCGCCCTTGAAGAACTCGGTAGCAGCGCAGTCGAGCGCCAGCGCCACGTCTTCGCCCGGCTTGAAGCCGGCCTTTTCGATCGAGGCCATGACGAAGTCGAGGGCCGCCTGGGCGCTCTTGAGATTCGGTGCGAAACCGCCCTCGTCGCCGACATTGGTGTTGTGGCCGGCGTCCTTCAGGCCCTTCTTCAGGGTGTGGAAGATTTCCGAACCCCAGCGCACGGCGTCGCGCAGCGAAGGCGCGCCGATCGGCATGATCATGAATTCCTGGAAGTCGATCGGATTGTCGGCATGCGCGCCGCCGTTGATGATGTTCATCATCGGCACCGGCAGGACGCGGGCGTTCGGGCCGCCGACGTAGCGGTAGAGCGGCAGGCCGGACGCCTCGGCAGCGGCCTTGGCGACGGCGAGCGACACACCGAGGATGGCGTTGGCGCCGAGGCGGCTCTTGTTGGGCGTACCGTCCAGCTCGATCATCGTCTGGTCGATATGGATCTGGTTCTCGGCTTCCATGCCGCCGATCGCCTCGAACAGCTCGCCATTGACGGCTTCGACGGCGCGCTCGACGCCCTTGCCGAGATAGCGCGGACCGCCGTCGCGGAGTTCCATCGCCTCGTGGGCGCCGGTCGACGCACCGGACGGAACGGCCGCACGGCCCATCGAGCCGTCTTCGAGAACCACATCCACCTCGACGGTGGGATTGCCGCGGCTGTCGAGAATCTCGCGGCCGACGATATCGATGATTGCTGTCATGTGAGGCATCCCCGGGAGCTGATCGCAAAGAAGGATCGGTTGGATTTCCGGGCCCGTCTTAGCCAAAGCTCCGGAAAACGCAATCGCGCTCGGCCAAATATCACGCTGCGTCAGGCCCCTGATTCACTTTCGGCAAAGCGCTGTCATGATAATTCATCCCATCGGGCAGGCATCGTCCAAACTTTCGGGTAAACTATCCCCGCGCGGGGCGAAACAGAGGGAGTTTCGCCATGTCCGAGTTAAGTGGTATCCTGAGTTTGTTCTTCATCGCCGCAGCATTCCTGACCTCATGCGACAGTCAACCGCCCCCTCAGGGCACGTCGCAGGTGCGGATCATTCCGACGGCAAGGTAGATTACGGCACAACGAAAAAGCCCCGCTCATGCGGGGCTTTTTTTGTGCTGCGGATCAGTGCCAATACGGCTCGACGCGATAGTGCTCGAACGAGGCATCCCGCACGGCACGGCCATCGTCCTCGGTCAGCTCGTTGACCGAGTAGGACGGAGCGCCCTTCAATTGCTCCTTCGAGAACGGAACGACATAGCCGCCACGGCTCTTGTCGTAGTCCAGCGTGGACCATGGGATGGCGTGATAGCGCTCGCCGATGCCGAGAAAGCCTCCGAAGCCGATGACGGCAAACATGATGCCGTTGGACGTCTTGTCGAGCATGACATCCTCGATCGAGCCGATGCTCTCGCCGGCGGTGTTGTAGACATTGGTGCCGATGACCCGCGACGCGGGAATGGCTTCGGTGTGACCAGTGACAGTCGTCATGATCCTGCTCCTCGTTGGTTGGTGGATGCAGGACTAACGGTCCCCCGGTGCGGAGGTTCCAAACTTTCCGCGGCTGCTGCTGATCCCATTCAGTCGGTGAGAATGAAAGTCACCTTCATGTTGACCCGGTATGCGGTAATCTTGCCGTTCTCGACGACGATCTTCTGGTCCTGGATCCAGGCGCCTTCGACATTCTTCAGTGTCATCGACGCGCGGGCGATGCCTTGTTCGATCGCATCCTGAAAGCTCTTGGTCGACGATGAAGTGATTTCCGTAACGCGGGCAACAGACATGGGATTCCTCCGGCCGATACGCTCAGTCACGGAGGAAAGCCTACGCCGGGCGGAAGCCCGGCTCAAGCAGGAGTTGTGTCAGCCCTTGGCGACCCGGTCGAAGGCCATCAGCCTTTCGAGCAGAGCCGGCATGTCCTTGAACGGCACCATGTTGGGGCCGTCCGACGAGATCGAGTTGTCGGGGTCTTCATGCGTTTCGATGAACACGCCGGCAACACCGACGGCGACGGCCGCACGCGCCAGGGTCTCGACGAAACGGCGCTCGCCGCCGGAGGTTGCGCCCTGCCCGCCCGGCTGCTGCACCGAATGGGTGGCATCGAAGATCACGGGGGCGCCGATGTCGGCCATGATCGGCAACGCACGCATGTCGGAGACGAGCGTGTTGTAGCCGAAGGAAGCACCGCGCTCGGTGACAAGCACGTTGGCGTTGCCCGAACCGGTCACCTTGGCGACGACGTTCTTCATGTCCCAGGGCGCCAGGAACTGGCCCTTCTTGACGTTGACCACCTTGCCGGTCTTGGCGGCAGCGATCAGAAGATCGGTCTGGCGGCTGAGGAAGGCCGGGATCTGCAGCACATCGACCACCTCGCCGACGATGGCGCACTGCTCTTCGGTGTGCACGTCCGTGAGAACGGAAACGTCGAGCTCCTTGCGCAGGTCGGCGAAGACCGGCAGTGCCGCGTCGAGCCCGGCACCGCGGGTGCTCGACAGCGAGCTGCGGTTGGCCTTGTCGAAGCTCGACTTGTAGACGAAGCCGATGCCGAGCTTCTGCGTCAGTTCCTTGAGCTTGCCGGCCATGTCGAAGGCGTGCTGGCGCGATTCGAACTGGCACGGGCCGGCAATCAACGACAGCGGCGCGTCGTTGGCGAACAGGGTCTTGCCGACCGTCACATTTGCATTCGGCTTGGTCATGACTTTTCCTCGAAAATGAAGGCGGCACCCTGCCCCGGCGCTGGCGGAATCACCAGCCGTTGCCCGCTTAGATCGTGCGCGATGCCGTTTCGCGCAAGAAGCGCTCTTGCCACAGCGAGATCGTCGACGGCAAACACCATCGCGTCGAGGCGAAGCCCACTGGAACCGGCCATCGCGCGGACGGCAAGTCGCGCATTGGCGAGCGGGATATCGGAGACGGCGTCGACACTGCTGCGCGCCACTGTCGCCAACAACTCAGCCGCCACAGCCTGCTCCGCGACGCTTGCCTCGACGGCAAGCACCCGGCGTGCGCCGTTTGCATGCGCCTGGAGAGCCGAGCGGTCGACATCGGGCGCATTCACGCGCTCGCAGGTGAAGAAGAATGCATCCCCTTGCGAGCCTGGTTCGGCGGCAAAGGCAAGCCGGAACGACGCCACGTCGGATTGGCCTGAAGCATCGACGAAGGGGCGCGAAAAATCGAGCCTGGGGCCGGCCGACACGCCAGCGGCAACGAACTCGGAATGGTCGGCATCGGCATCGTTTGTGCCGAATACGACTGCCGAAAAGCCTTCGTCGCCATGTGCGTTGCGGAACGCGCTGTCGCGACCGACAAAGACGTTGCCTGCGGCGACCGCCTCGCCGGCGGCTGCGCTATCGCCGATCGCCAGCGGCTCCAAGAACGTACCGTCACCGAGATAGACGCAACAATTGACCGTGCCGAAGGGATGGATGCCGACGGGCGAAACGGTGAAACCGAGGGCCGTCAGCCTCTGCCGCGCGATGGCGAGATCGGCGGTCGGCAGCACGACATGGTCGAGCGGACGCGGGCTGTCGGAAGGGCTTTTGGTCATCGCTGCGCTGTGCCTGAATTCCGCCAAAGGCGCAAGACTGCGCCTAGGCCACCTACGATGCCATGTCGCCGAGGCGCCGCACGGTGTTCCAGTTGCGCGAGGTCCCTATGCCGCCGGCCCGCTTGGGCGTCAGCGCGCCGAGCAGCCGCGACGAACCGGCGCTGCGGGAAAAATAGATCCAGATATCGCCGTCGACCGACGTGAGCTTTTCATCGGCAGCGACATAAGGGAGGAGCCTTTCGATGACGTCAGGTGTCACCGGCTCACGCATCACGCGCACGCCGACCTGATCGGGTTCGCGTTCGGACTCCTCGGGAAACGGATTGGCGGCGACCAGCTTAAGCCAGGCAGCAGCATCGCGGACGATGATGTCGACATGCTTGCCGAATTTTTGGGCGAAGGCTGCTTCGAGTTCACGCTCCAGCGTGGCAACCGGCTTGCCTTCGGCTTCGAAGACAAGATTTCCGGTCGCGACCAGCGTGCGTGGATTGGCAAGGCCGAGATCGACTGCCATGTCGCGCAGGTCGGACATGACGACGCGGCGGCCAGGGCCTAGGACGATGCTGTAGAGAAGCGCGACATAGATGGTCATGCGCACCCACTGCGCAGGGAGAAAATGCGCGCCGGCGCGTTCACGGCGGCGCGCATGGCTATCAGACGAGCCGGCTCTGTTCGACTGCGGCTTCGATGAAGCTCGCAAACAGCGGATGCGGCTCCAGCGGACGGCTCTTCAGTTCCGGATGGTACTGGACGCCGATGAACCAGGGATGGTCGGGGTATTCGACTGTCTCGGGCAGCACGCCGTCCGGTGACATGCCGGCGAAGACCAGGCCACACTCTTCGAGGCGGTCCTTGTAGTCGATGTTGACCTCGTAGCGGTGGCGATGGCGTTCGGAGATGTCGGTATCGCCGTAGATCTCGGCGATTTTCGATCCCTCGGACAGTCGCGCCTCGAACGCGCCGAGGCGCATCGTGCCGCCAAGGTCGCCTGCGGCCTTGCGCTTCTCAAGCATGTTACCCTTGAGCCACTCGGTCATCAGGCCGACGACCGGCTCCTTGGTGGCGCCGAACTCGGTCGACGAGGCATTCTCGATGCCAGCGAGCGAACGGGCCGCCTCGATGCAAGCCATCTGCATGCCGAAGCAGATGCCGAAATACGGCACCTTGCGCTCGCGGGCGAACTTGGCAGCGAGGATCTTACCTTCCGAGCCACGTTCGCCGAAGCCGCCGGGCACCAGGATGCCGTGGACCTTCTCCAGGAACGGTACCGGGTCTTCCTTCTCGAAGACCTCGCTCTCGATCCAGTCGAGCTTGACCTTGACGTTGTTGGCGAGGCCGCCATGCGACAGCGCCTCGATCAGCGACTTATAGGCATCCTTGAGGCCGGTATACTTGCCGACCACGGCGATGGTGACCTCGCCTTCCGGATTGTGGATCAGCTGCGAGACGTTCTGCCAGGCGTCGAGGCGCGGCTTGGGCGCCGGATCGATGCCGAAGGCCGCCAGAACTTCCGAATCCAGGCCTTCCTTATGGTAGGCCAGCGGCACGTCGTAGATGTGGCCGACGTCGAGCGCCTGGATGACTGCCGATTCGCGCACGTTGCAGAACAGCGACAGCTTGCGGCGCTCTTCCTTGGGGATGTCGCGGTCCGCGCGGACCAGCAGGATATCCGGCGCAATGCCGATCGAACGCAGTTCCTTGACCGAATGCTGGGTCGGCTTGGTCTTGAGTTCACCGGCCGTCGGAATGTAGGGCATCAGCGTCAGGTGAACATAGACCGCGTTGTTGCGCGGCAGGTCGTTGCCGAGTTGGCGGATCGCCTCGAGGAACGGCATCGCCTCGATGTCGCCGACCGTGCCGCCGATCTCGCAGAGCACGAAGTCGTACTCGTCATTTCCGTCGAGGATGAAGTTCTTGATCTCGTCGGTAACGTGGGGAATGACCTGCACGGTTGCGCCGAGATAGTCGCCGCGCCGCTCGCGTTCGATGATGTTCTTGTAGATGCGGCCGGTGGTGATGTTGTCGCTCTGGTTCGCCGAACGTCCGGTGAACCGTTCGTAGTGACCAAGATCGAGGTCGGTTTCCGCACCGTCGTCGGTCACGAACACCTCACCATGCTGGTAAGGCGACATCGTTCCGGGATCGACGTTGAGGTACGGATCGAGTTTGCGGATGCGCACGCGATATCCGCGTGCCTGCAGAAGAGCCCCGAGGGCCGCTGCGGCTATGCCTTTTCCAAGGGAAGAGACCACGCCGCCGGTAATGAAAACATATCGCGCCATGGGATTCATCGCTTAACGCGGCCAAATCGATTCCGCCAGAGAAAAATCCGCCGCGTCGGACTTTTCCCTATCTGGCTGTTCAGTCTTGCTGCCGGGTAGGCCACGCAAACAAAAAGGCCGGCGGTCAGGCCGGCCCGGGTATCAGCGTCTGAAGACGCCTTACATGACGATGACTTCAGAGCCCATCTTCACGCGATTGTAGAGGTCCATGACATGGTCGTTGACCATGCGGAAGCAACCGTTCGAAGAATTCGTGCCGATCGTCTGCGGCTGGTTGGTACCATGGATACGGATATGGGTATCCTTCTTGCCCTGGTAAAGGTAGATGGCGCGCGCGCCGAGCGGATTCTCCGGCCCGCCGTTCATGCCGTCCTTATACTGGCCGTACTTCTTGGGCTCGCGCTCCTGCATATCCTTGGTCGGAATCCAGCGCGGCCATTCCTGCTTGTCGCCGATGGTGGCCTTGCCCTTGAATTCCAGGCCCTCGCGGCCGACCGCAATCGCGTAGCGGCGCGCGGTCGAGGATGATTCGATCAGGTAGAGGTAGCGAGCGCCGGTATCGACCACGATCTGGCCACGCTCATAACCCGCGAACGACACTTCCTGCGGCTCGAAATCGGACTTCACCTTGAACTGCTTCTTGGCCTGCTTGGATTGCAGCACGGCGTCGAGCGCGCGCGTCTGCGGCAACATCGACTGCTGAGGGGCGCTGCCGCCGAAGATGCCGGCAAGAAGACCAGTCTGGCGCGGACGATCCTTGCTTTCGCTGCGCAACTCACCGTTGTTGCCGGTGGCGGCGATTTCCATCACGTCGGGCGCCAACGGCTCGATCGGCTTGGTGACCTCAAGCGGCTGGAGATTGCGCTTCGGCGCGGGCGCTGCTGCCGCAACCTGGGTCGTCGCCTTCTCGGCCTTCTTGAGGCGAGCGACTTCACGTGCGTTCTCGGCCTTTTCCTTGGCCGCCGCCCGCATCGCCATCTTCTTGGCTTCGAGCATCTTCAGGCGCGCGACTTCCCGGTCGGCCTTGATCTTGGCCTCGAGGTCCTTGATCCGGACCAGGTCCTCGTCGGTCGGCTTCTTCTTTTTCTTCAATAGCTTAAGCTCGGTGGCATCGCTCTTGGCGGCGACCGCGATCACGTCGCTCGTTGCCCCTGGCTGCGGCGGCGCAGCCGTGCCGGCCGAAGTGGCGGCAAAGGCGGTCGAGCTCATGAGAGAGGCGCAAATTCCAGCAAGTAGGATGCGGCGGAGCTGCATGGCGAAGGATCCCGAACGTTCACAGCAAATTTTCGCGCGGCAACGCGCAGTGCCCCAAGGCGCCCCCGCCGATATGCCGCAGCCCAAGCTATAATCGATTAGCCGGAGACGCCTCAAGTGAGGCGCCCCCGGCTAGATGTACGAATTCAGGTGATCATTGCTGCATTTGCCGCAACTGTGTTCAAACAACAACAGGTTGCGGCAAGCAGGCCAGATTTAGTTCGGAACCTGGGGTGTAGCCGGCGCCGCGGCACCGCCCGCAGCGGGCTGCTCGGTGGTGCCCGAAGCTGCCGGTGCAGCCGGCGCTGCCGGTTGCTCGGTGGCCGGTGCCGCAGGAGCGGTCGTGCCCGACGCCGGTGCAGCCGGTGCCGGGGCGGAGGAGCCGCCGAGCTGGTCGAGAATGCCCTGGCCGCTGCCGCTCGGAGCGCCATTCTGGGTGGCCGGAGCGCGGTCGAGAATATCGATCGGCTTCTCCTCGTAGCGTGCGATGATCGACAGCGTCAGCGACGTGACGAAAAACACCGTCGCCAGGATGGCCGTGGCCCGGGTCAGGGCGTTGGCAGCACCACGCGCCGTCATGAAGCCCGAACCGCCGCCGATGCCGAGGCCGCCACCTTCCGAGCGCTGCAGGAGCACAACGCCGACAAGGGCGAGCACGACCATCAGGTGAATGACGATAACGACGGTTTCCATTGCGCTTCCTGGGATTCTTCTGACGGGGACTGGCCGCGCGCCGAAGCGCCCGACATTCCGGAGGCGGCTCAATACAATGCTTTCTAGGCATTTCCAAGCCCGCCGGCCGAATATGGGGTGACACGTTGCCTTTGCAACGGCCACCCGAGGCTAATCAGAGCTTGCGGTACGCCTCGGCGATGCCGAGGAAGTCTGCCGCCTTGAGGCTGGCGCCGCCCACCAGCGCGCCATCGACATTGGCAACCGCGAGGAGTTCGCCGGCATTGGACGGCTTGACCGAGCCGCCATAAAGAATGCGCATCTTGCCGGCCGATTCACCGAGCTTGTCGGCGAGCCGAACGCGGATATGCGCATGGGCTTCGGCGACATCGGCAACGGTCGGCGTCAGGCCGGTACCGATAGCCCAGACGGGTTCATAGGCAATGACGGTATTGGCCGGCGTGGCCGTGCCCGGCACCGAACCCTCGATTTGGCGCGACAATACTGAAAGCGTGGCGCCTGCTTCACGTTCGGCATGTGTCTCGCCGATGCAGATGACGGCCACGAGCCCTGCCCGCCATGCCGCATCCGCCTTGGCGTGGACAACCGCATCGGTTTCGCCGTGATCGGTGCGCCGTTCCGAATGGCCGACGATGACGTGACTGGCGCCGGCGTCCTTCAACATCTCGGCCGAGACGTCGCCGGTATGAGCGCCGCTTTCCTTGGCGTGGCAATCCTGCCCGCCGGCTTTGACCGGCGTGCGGTGAAGGATTTCGGCAGCCCGCGACAAAAGCGTGGCCGGCACGCACAAAAGCGCTTCGGTCTCGGCATCGAGGCCACTCATGAAGCCGCCGGCGATGCTGCGCAATTCGTTGAGCGAGGCGCTGGTGCCGTTCATTTTCCAGTTGCCTGCAACGAGTGGGCGAATTCCTGGCGTCATGTGCTTTTCCTCGAAATCGATGTTCGCTCGGGCAACCTCACTACCAAAAACAAGCCACAAAGCAATCGACACTGGCGGCGAAGGGCGCTATTGCGCTTCGTTCATGCAGGCGCATGTGAAAATGCGCGTATACAGGATCTGATACATGCTCGACACGATGCGAAGTGCTGCGGGAACCTGGGTAGCTAAGCTTCTGCTTCTGCTGCTCGTCGTGAGCTTCGCCGCGTGGGGCATTTCCGGCTCGATGCTCGGTGGCGTCGGCGGCGACAAGGTCGTCACCGCTGGAGGAACCTCCGTCTCCGGGGTCGAGTACCGCCTCGCCTATGACCGCCAGGTCAACGTCATGTCGCAGCAGTTCGGTCAGCGCCTGACCCGTGAGCAGGCCACTGCCCTTGGCATCGACAACCAGGTCGCGTCTCAACTCGTGGCCGGCGCAGTGCTCGACGAACAGGCGCGCAAGCTCGGCCTCGGCCTGTCCAAGGATAGCCTTGCCCAGCTGACCTGGGACGATCCTGCCTTCCAGAATGCCAGCGGGCAGTTCGACCGCCAGTCTTTCGAATACATCCTGCGCCAGATCGGCATGCGTCCCGAAGACTATCTGAAGAACCGTGCCCAAGTGGCTGTCCGCCAGCAGATCGTCGAGGCAATTTCCGACGGCATGAAGGCGCCCGACACCTTCCTGCGTGCCGTCGCGCTCTACCGCGGCGAAGATCGCACGGTCGACTACCTGCCGCTGCCGAAATCGCTCGTCGAGCCGATCGCAGCACCTGCCGACGACGTCCTCAAGGCATGGTTCGAGGAAAACAAGAAGAACTACGCAGCACCCGAATTCCGCAAGCTGAGCTACGTCAAGCTCGAGCCAGAGGATATCATGGATCTCGGCTCGATCACTGACGAGCAGGTGCGCCAGGACTACGACAGGAACAAGTCTCATTTCACCACCGCCGAAACGCGCAAGATCGACCAGCTGGTGTTCCCCAGCGCCGACGCCGCCAAGGCTGCGTCGGACGCGATCAAGGCCGGCACCGCGTTCGACAAGATCGTCGCCGACCAGGGCAAGACGGCTGCCGACGTCGCTCTCGGCACGCTGACCAAGGACACAGTTGCCGACAAGTCCGTTGCCGAGGCCGCCTTCGCGCTCCAGGCAAACCAGGTCAGCGAAGTGGTCCAGGGCTCGTTCGGACCGGTGCTGGTCCGCGTCAGCGAGATCTCGCCTGAGGCGGTGAAGACGTTCGACGAGGTCAAGGATCAGATTCGCAAGGATCTCGCCCTTGCCGAAGCCAACCGCATCCTGCTCGACGTGCACGATTCCTATGAGGACGCCCGCGCCGGCGGCGAATCGATGCGCGCCACTGCCGACAAGCTGAAGCTGAAGGTGGTGACGGTCGATGCCATCGACCGCGCAGGCCAGTTGCCCGACGGCACAGTCGTCAACACGCTTCCGGACTCGCGCAACCTGATCCAGGCGACCTTCGAGGCAGAGGCCGGCATCGAGAACCCGCCGCTCAACATCGGCACCAATGGTTTCATTTTCTACGAAGTGGACGGCATCACGCCGGCTCGCGACCGCACCCTCGACGAAGTCCGGGAAAAGGTCGTCGCGGACTGGACCGCCGCCGAAGCGACCAAGCGCCTCAGGGACAAGGCGACGGAACTTGAAAAGCGCCTCAAGGATGGCGCGGCAATGGACGTGATCGCGGGCGAACTCAAACTCGAGAAGCAGACCAAGCGTGGTCTCAAGCGCGAAGCCGACGACGCCGATTTCGGCCGCGAGGGAGCTGCTGCCATGTTTGCCATGGGCGAAGGTGGCACTGGCATCATCTCGGCGCCTGCCGGCGATGCACAGATCCTGTTCAAGGTCGTCGAGGTGTTCGAGCCCGCCGGTGCCGACGCAAGCGCCGTGCCTGAAGACGCCCAGAAAACCTTCGCGTCGGGCATGTCCGACGATCTGCTCGACCAGTTGGTGGCGCAGCTCCAGGGCGAATACAAGGCCACCATCGACCAGGCTGCGATCGCCCGCGCGATCGCTGTGACGCCACAATGAGCGCACTCAAGCCTCACATCGCCAAGGTCGCCGCTGGCACCCCTCTCACCTTCGAGGAAGCGCGCGAGGCCTTCGACATCATCATGTCGGGCGAAGCGACGCCGGGGCAGATCGGCGGCTTCCTGATGGCGCTGCGCGTGCGCGGCGAAACGGTCAGCGAAATCTCCGGCGCCGTCGCCACCATGCGCGACAAGATGCTTCGCGTCGAAGCGCCGGCTGACGCCATCGACATCGTCGGCACTGGCGGCGATGGCTCGCACAGCGTCAACATCTCGACCGCCTCGGCCTTCGTCATCGCCGGCGCCGGCGTTCCCGTTGCCAAGCACGGCAACCGCGGCCTGTCTTCGCTGACAGGTGCCGCTGACGTTCTGACCGCACTCGGCGTCAACATCGACCTAGCGCCCGAAGCGATCGGCCGCTGCATCCATGAGGCCGGCGTCGGCTTCATGTTCGCGCCGGCGCACCATCCGGCGATGAAGCATGTCGGCGCGACACGCGTCGAACTCGGCACCCGCACCATCTTCAATCTTCTCGGGCCCCTCTCCAATCCGGCCGGCGTCAACCGCCAGCTGGTCGGCGTGTTCTCGCCCGAATGGGTCGAGCCGGTCGCCGAAACGCTGAAGGAACTCGGCGCCCAGCACGTCTGGGTCGTCCATGGCGACGGCTATGACGAGATCACCACGACCGGCGAAACCCGTGTCGCAGCACTCGCCAATGGCGCCATCAGCACTTTCACGCTGACCCCCGAACAGGTCGGCCTGGCGCGCCATACGCGCGAAGAGCTGCGCGGCGGCGATTCCACCTACAACGCAACGGCTTTGCGCGGCGTGCTCGAAGGCACTGCCGGCGCGTATCGCGACACGGTGCTGATGAATGCCGGTGCCGGACTGGTTGTCGCCGACAAGGTGGCCAGCATCGGTGAAGGCGTGAAGCTCGCGGCGGATGCAATCGACAGCGGTCGCGCCCTGGCCGTGCTGCAGCGCCTCGTCGGCGTCTCGAACGGATAAAGACATGGCCGATATCCTGCGCCGCATCGAAGCCTACAAGCGCGACGAGATCGTCGCCGCCAAGGCATTGCTGCCGCTCGCCGAGGTCAAGGCCAGGGCGCGCGACGTTGCCAAGCCGCGTGGCTTTATGGCGGCACTCGAAGCAAAACGCCGCGACAACCGCTTCGCTCTCATCGCCGAGATCAAGAAGGCCAGCCCGTCCAAGGGGCTGATCCGCGCCGATTTCGACCCGCCGTCATTGGCCCAGGCCTATGCCGAAGGCGGCGCCGCCTGCCTGTCTGTGCTAACCGACACGCCATCCTTCCAGGGCGCGCCGGAATTCCTGATGACTGCACGCGAGGCCTGTGTCCTGCCTGCCTTGCGCAAGGACTTCATGTTCGAGCCCTATCAGGTCTACGAAGCACGCGCCTGGGGTGCCGACGCCATCCTCATCATCATGGCAAGCCTGTCTGACGACGACGCCCGCCGGCTCGAAGATACGGCCTTCGAACTCGGCATGGACGCTCTGATCGAGGTTCACGACGAACCAGAGACGGAGCGAGCCCTGAAGCTTCAGTCGCGCCTGCTCGGCATCAACAATCGCAATTTGCGCACCTTCGAGCTCAACCTCGAAACATCCGAACGGCTGGCACCGATGGTACCGGCGGATCGGCTGCTTGTCGGCGAAAGCGGCATCTTCACGCATGAGGACTGCCTGCGCCTGGAGAGATCGGGCATTGGCAGCTTCCTTGTTGGCGAGAGCCTGATGCGGCAGGCCGACGTGGCGGCCGCCACGCGCGCACTGCTCGAAGGCGCGCCTCAGGCCGCGAGCGCCTGACATGGCGGCTACCCTCACCCATATCGGCGCCACCGGCGAAGCCAACATGGTCGACGTCGGCGACAAGTCCGAGACGACACGGACCGCGATCGCCGAAGGTACTGTGGCGATGCGTCCCGAAACGCTCGCGCTGATCCTCTCCGGCAATGCCAAGAAAGGCGATGTGCTGGGCACTGCGCGCATCGCCGGCATCATGGCGGCCAAGCGCACGCATGAACTCATCCCACTCTGCCACCCGCTCCTCCTGACCAAGGTTTCGGTCGAGATCGAGCCGGACGAGGCCCTGCCCGGCCTTCGCATCACGGCACTTGCCCGCGTCACTGGCAAGACCGGCGTCGAGATGGAGGCGCTGACGGCTGCTTCCGTGGCTTGCCTGACCATCTACGACATGGCCAAGGCTGCCGATCGCGGCATGGTAATTTCCGGCATACGCCTGGTCGAGAAGACCGGCGGCAAGTCGGGCGACTACAAGGCAGGCGCATAGATATGGCGCTGCTGCCGGTCTCCGAGGCGCTGGAACGCCTTCTCGACGGCGCTGAACCCGGCGGTTCGGAAACGGTGAGCCTCAGGGAGGCGTCGGGACGTGTCCTTGCCGCTCCCTTGCATGCCCTGCGCACGCAGCCGCCCTTCGCTGCCTCGGCGATGGATGGATATGCCGTTCGCGCCGATGACATCGCATCGTTGCCGGCACGATTGTCCGTCATCGGCGAAGCTCCGGCAGGCAAACAATTCACCGGAACGCTGTCGCATGGCCATGCTGTGCGCATCTTCACCGGCGCTCCCGTGCCCGAAGGCGCCGACACGGTCGTCATCCAGGAAAATGTGCGCGACCTCGGCAATGGCGAAATCGAGGTGGTGGAGCCGACCACGCCCGGCCGCAACATCCGCGCCAAAGGCCTGGACTTCCGGCAGGGCGACCTGATCCTCGACACCGGCCGCGTGCTTGATCCTGCTGCTCTGTCGCTCGTTGCTGCCGCCAATCATCCCGAGGTGGAGGTGGCCAAGGCGCCGCTGGTTGCCATCATCGCCACCGGCGACGAACTTTTGCCGCCCGGCAGCAACCCCGGTCCCGGCCAGATCATCGCCTCCAACGCCTATGGCGTCGCAGCTATCGCCGAATCAGTCGGCGCGCGCGTGCTCGACCTGGGCATCGCGCCTGACCGAACGGAAGCGATCTCGACACGTGTCCAAAAGGCGCTGGACGCCAAGGCGGACGTCATCGTCACGCTTGGCGGCGCCTCGGTCGGCGACCACGATCTGGTCCATGGCGTGCTGACCGGGCTCGGCATGGATCTCGATTTCTGGAAGATCGCCATGCGCCCGGGCAAGCCGCTGATGTTCGGTCGGCTCGGCAAGACCCGCTGCATCGGCCTGCCCGGAAATCCTGTCGCCAGCCTGATCTGCGCGCACATCTTCCTGAAACCCCTGCTGGCGAAGCTAGGAGGCCGGCCTTATTCAGCCGACATCCGAAATGGCATTCTCGACACGGCGATGGCCGCCAACGAGCTGCGCCAGGATTACGTCCGCGCCGTTGCGCGCGAAACGGCAGACGGCCTCGTGGTGACGCCATACACCGTCCAGGATTCGTCGATGCTTCGCACGCTGGCCGATGCCAACTGCGCGGTCATGCGCGAACCCTTCGCACCGGCCGCCGAAATTGGCAGTCCCTGCCGCGTGCTGATGCTGCGCTGAACAATTTCCAGCGATTTTGGACGCGACCGCGAAGGCTGCTCAAGCGTGCCGACGCGCGGAGAAAATCGCCGGGCTTGCGGCGTGCCGCAGGACCGCTTGCAAGGCTTGCTGACGTGCGCGACTGGCTGAGTCTATCCCGGCGCGTCCTGAACGCGCCGGGATAGAAAACACTCTATTTGGCCTTCTCGATCTTGGTGACGGTCAGACGGCCGTTGACCCGATCAGCCTCGAACTTCACGCTGTCCCCCACTTTGATTTCCTTGATGACAGCGGGATCGGCCAGTGCAAACACCATGGTCATCGCGTCCATGTCGAGGTTTGTGATCGGGCCGTGCTTGAGGGTGATCTTGTTCTGGGTCCCGTCGATCTTGGTGATCGTCCCGTTGACCGGCACGGTTTGTGCGAACGCTCCATTGGTTGCGAATGCAACCAGGGCCACGGCAAGCAGTCTCTTCACGACATAATCCCTTTCCAAAGCTGTTACTTCACGATGATCTTGCCGGTCATCCCGGCTTCCCGATGACCTGGGATCAGGCACGAGAAATCGAACTCTCCGGCTTCCGAGAAGCTCCAGAGGACTTCGCCGGTCTTCTTGGGCGCCAGGCGCTTTGCGTTAGGATCCTCATGTTCCATGTCCGGATTCCTGCGCATCTGCTCGCCGTGCTTGAGGTTTTCCTCAAGCGTGCCGATGACGAGCTCGTGGTCGATTTCCCCGTTGTTGCGGAGAACGAACTTGATCTGTTCGCCCTTGCGGACTTGCACCAGGTCTGGGAGGAACAGCATCTTGCCATCCGTCTCGCGCATGGTCACCTGAACGACTCGAGCCGGCTTTCTGGGATCGCCAGGCTCGCCATAGGCGCGTTTCTCGCTGGAGTGACCGGGATCGGCAAAGGACGGTGCCGACAGCATCAGCACTCCGAGCGCAGCGATGCATATTCGAAGACTCATTTATTTCTCCATTGGTGATTGACGTTGCGCGGCTTCGAGCCGGGCTTGACGACGACGAGGTTTGCGTTCTGCGATGTTTCGAGCAGATCGGCCGGAGCGCGCTCGGCCTTCTGGGCTTCGCCGGTCCACTCGAACGATACGGTTCCTTCGGGATGCTGGAACCAGCCCGGATCCTTGTAGTCTCCGGCGGCGAGGCCCTCGCGAACCTTCACCACCGAGAACATTCCGCCCATCTCGATGGAGCCGAATTGTCCCCAGCCCGTCATCATCGGCAGCGTGTTTTCGGGGAGCGGCATCTCCATCGCCCCCATGTCGGCCATCCCAGCCGTGCCCATTGGCATGTAGTCGGGGACCAACTGCCTGATTTTTTTGGCCGCCTCTTTCTTGTCCACGCCGATGAACGTCTTGATGTCATGGCCCATGGCATTCATCGTGTGGTGCGACTTGTGGCAATGGAATGCCCAGTCGCCGGGATTGTCAGCGACGAAGTCAAAGGCCCGCATCTGCCCGACCGCGCAGTCGATCGTTACCTCAGGCCAGGCTGCGTTCTCCGGTACCCATCCGCCATCCGTGCACGAAACCTTGAAGTCGTAGCCATGCATATGGATCGGATGGTTGGTCATGGTCAGGTTGCCGAAGCGGATGCGGACCTTGTCCCCTTTTGCGACCACCAGGGGGTCGATGCCGGGAAAGACGCGGCTGTTCCAGGTCCACATGTTGAAGTTGGTCATTTCCGCGACACGCGGCACATAAGCGCCCGGCTCGATATCGTAGGCCGCCATCAGGAAAACGAAGTCGCGATCGACGCGGCGGAAGGCGGGATCCTTTGGATGCACCACAAAGAAGCCCATCATGCCCATCGCCATTTGCAGCATTTCGTCCGAATGCGGGTGGTACATGAAGGTCCCGCTCTTCTGGAGCAGGAACTCGTAGACGAAGGTCTTGCCGACCGGGATGTGTGGCTGCGTTAGCCCGCCCACGCCATCCATGCCCGATGGCAGCAGCTGTCCGTGCCAGTGAATGGTAGTGTGCTCAGGTAGCTTGTTGGTGACGAAGATGCGGACTTTGTCGCCTTCGACCGCTTCAATCGTCGGACCAGGCGACTGGCCGTTGTAGCCCCACAAATGGCTCACCATGCCTGGGGCAAGCTCACGCACGACCGGTTCAGCGACGAGATGGAACTCCTTCCAATCGCCGTTCATGCGCCAAGGTAGTGTCCAACCATTGAGGGTAACGACAGGATTGTAGTCAGGTCCAGTGGCCGGGACCAGCGGCGGTTGCATCACCGCCTCTTTCATGGTTGCCGCCTCTGGGATCGACGCTGCCTGGGTACGCCCCGATACGACACTGGCGCCGATCAGGGCCATTGTGCCGGACGCTCCGAGGAAATTGCGACGTGAAAAGGTCATGCTCTTGGCTCCTCGATCAATCACCGGCACCAGCGCCCGCCGCAGCCACAGTCGTTCCGCCGCCGGAGCCTCCGCCGATGATGGCGCTTTTGAAGTCGACGCTCGCAATGAAGACATCGCGCTTGGCCGAGATCGCGTTGATGTTGCTTTCGATGCTTTCCTGGAATGTCGTCAGCAGTTCGAAGACATCGATCAGCATGCCGTTGTACTGGAGCAGCGACTCCTCGTTCACCGTCTTGCGGAGCGGCAGGATCTGGGTCCTGTACTGATTGGAAATGTCATAGGATGCGCGGTAGGCCAGCTGCGCCGTTCGCGCCTCGGAACGGATGTTCACCGCCTGCTGGGCGAAGCGATTGACCGCCTGCATGTATGTCTCTGTCGAGCGGCGGCGGGTTGTCTCGCCGAGATCGAAGATCGGTATCTCGAGCGCAAGCTCCAGGGCCTGGCCGCTGACGGTTTCCTTGGTCACGATCCCGCTGTCTTTGGTGCGGGCAAAGTCCGAAAAGCCTGCCAATTCGAAGGCAGAGACATAGCGGGTAGCCCCGTCGAGTTTGAGCGAGCGGGCGAGTGCGTCGAGCTCCAGCCGGGCCGCGATCAGATCGACCCGCTTGCGGATCGCTTCAGCTTCGACTTTTTCGGTGGCCTCGATGCGAGGCAGGGCTTTCGGCAATTGAGCCGGGATCTTGTAGCTTAGATCAGGTCCCCATACGCCCATCTCACGGGTCAGTTCCTCGCGCGCGGTCGCCGCTTGCAGTCTGGCGGCGGCCAGCCGATTGGAAACCTCGGCATAAAAAGCGCTGGCCCTCGCCTGGTCGAGCTTGGTGGCCGCGCCCGTTTCCCCAAGACTGCGTGTAAGGTCTGCGGCAGCGTCTGCAGAGCCGCGAGCTTGCTCGAGGAAGCCGACGTGCTGCTTTGCCGCCACAGCCTCGTAATAGGCTTTGCGCGTGTCGGCTGCGAGCTTGAACGTCGCCGCCATGGCGCGATATCGGGCGGCCTGGAATTCGCGCTCGGCCGCATCGCGCCGCGCGGGCAGGGTCAGCAGCGAAAGAATGCTTGCCGCAACACGCCGCTCGATCTGCAGATCGCCTTCGGCAAGTGTCTGACCAACCGACACCACCGGGTTGGGCAGCAGGCTTGCCTCTACGAACGACGCCTCGGAAATGCCCAGCGCGTTGTATTCGGCCTGCAGGCCCCGATTGTTGTAGAGCGCCAGTTGGACGGCGCTGTCGGCCGTAAGAGGCTTGGACAATATGGCCTTCACATCCTTGGCGGCCTTGGCAGCATCAGCCTTCGAAGCGATCTTGACCGTCTTCGCACCAAGCGCCGAAGAGACCTCTGTCGACACCGGCGCCATGCCTGCGTCTGGAGTGAACGTGGCGCAACCGGCAAGCGAAAGCGCGATGACGCTGACCGAAGCCAGGCGTCGGAAGGAAGAAGCGCAACCGAGGGCGCTGCCGGGCAATGACATGAACGGCATCACTGCACCTCAGGCTTTGGCGCGACACGCTCGTTGATCTCGGCCCACGGCCTGGGTTTTACCGGAACATAATTCGCCGAACCGGCAAAAACCGACATGTAACGCGCCGACCCCAGCGGTGCATCGGCATCTGCTGGCGCGTATCCCGGCTCGATGTCGGGATACGCAGAACAGGCGGAAAGGAAGGCGGCCGCAGCCGCTAAGGCCAAGAATTTCATCAGGTTCCTCGAGACTAGGTCCAGGGGCAGCAAGCGGAAGGCGATTCACCGTCGACCGCGGCAGGAGGTTCAATTTAGCCAGATATTGTTTTGAGCCTTAAAGTATATGCTGCAACCACCAACAATACTTACTTCTAGAAGCATCGATAATATATACTCTTTGTCCAAAACTCTATTGACATAGCTAAGCGTATTCGCAAAAGGCCTCAACAATTAAATTTATACATTTTTGTAATGTTTATTTACAAAGACGCGCTTTGCACACGGACATGAATTCTAATGTCCATTTGACTTTCGCCAGCGTAATGCGTCGCCGAATGAGGATCGCGCATGACGGGCGGCGGCGCATCCGGCCACCGCACCAAAAGGGCAACGCTTGTAGCCATGCTTGCAGGCAGCAGGCCTGCCTGGGCTACGGCGAACGCCAGATCAGGCGCACCCAAAGCTGCGACGCAGGCTGAATGCCTTTGGCGTCGGAAGAATCACAAAAATGTAAGTCCTCAGAAAACAGGCTGCCAAGATGGGCAGATATCCCTGTTCCATCGAGTGGTTCCACTGAGTCTGGCTCCATTCGTTGGAATAGAAAGGAAAACAAATGAAAACAACACTTGGCTACGCTCTGGTTATCCTTGCAGCAATGTCCTCCTCCAGCTTTGCCAACAGTGGATTTACGCAGGAAAGGTCCACGTTGGACCGGCTTCTCCAGGGTCACGGGACGCCGGGAGAAGCTGCAACGTCTGTGTCGAACCCGGATATTTCCTATCGGGTTCGCGAGGACGGCAAGCTGGTAAAGACCAACAGCCGCTACGGAACCGCCGAAGTTGTCCGGCCGAACTGGTGGTTCGGGATGACGACCCGCGAGCGCGAGAGCCGTGGTCTATACTAAGCGGGCCCTGCTGCCAGAATTGCATCTGATGCTCCCTCACCGCCCTGCGGTGAGGGAGCACACGTTTCCCCTCACCCTCACGAAGCCATCACCAAGTCGTTATGGCCAAGCTCCGAATCGACAAATGAAAGTCACGAAACCAACACAGTAGGGCGTGAAGCACGACGTCGCTACGACATCCGATTTGCACCAAAATCACTATAAAAACAAAAATAATTATAGAAGTATATTTCATCAAAGACACTGGATTATCATTATTGTTTCAACACAGTTAGAAAACAATTTTCCACTTTCTGTCGATTGGAATGAGCCGTTAGTGAGAAAACCACAATGGCTACATGGAAGAAGAAAAATGAGGATACTTCTTGTTGAAGATGATGACCGTACAAGCAAATATATATCAAATGGACTGATATCATCTGGACATACCGCAGATGTTCTCAATGATGGGCGCGATGCGTTGTCACTCGGTGTACGCGAAGTTTATGACGTGGCGATCGTCGATCGTATGCTACCTGGCCTAGACGGCCTGTCCCTCGTCCGTGGACTGCGCGCAGCCGGCACAAAGACGCCGATCATCTTTCTGACGTCCATGAGCGGTGTCGACGACCGGGTTGAAGGTCTGGACGCGGGGGCAGACGACTATCTGGCAAAGCCTTTTGCCTTTTCGGAACTCCTCGCCCGGGTCAATGCACTGGGACGACGGCCGCCGATCACCCAGGAGAAGTCCAAGCTCAAGGTAGCCGATCTCGATCTCGATCTCTTTCGCAGGCTGGCAAAGCGAGGCGAGACGACGATCGAACTCCTGCCGAGGGAGTTCGCGCTGCTTGAACTGCTGATGCGCAATGAGGGACGTGTGCTCACCAAGACAATGTTGCTCGAGCGCATATGGAACTTCAATTTCGATCCGCTGAGCACGGTCGTGGAAACTCACATCAGCCGCCTGCGGGCGAAAATCGACAAACCATTCGAAGTACAGCTCCTGCACACGATCCGAAACACCGGATACAGCATGCATGGCCCGCGCTAGTATAACGCGGAGCACTTCAATCCGCATAGCAGCACTGTACATAACAATATTTTTGCTCTCACTGATCGGAGCAAACATTACTTCATACAATATGATCTCGGCCTATCTCTACGAACGGCTCGACTCGAGCGTCCGGGAGCGTTTCCAAGAAATATCGATGGCCTATGAAGCCAGAGGCCTTTCCGGCGCCACGGCGATGATCGCCAGCCATGGCTTGACGCTTACTGCAGAACACAGTGTCTACACGCTCCTGTCGAAAGACGGCGATGTGCTCGCTGGAAACGCGGGCTTTGCCGACGTCCCGTTGGGCTTGTCTACGCGGACGCCGACCTATCACAACGAGTCACTCGCAAACTACCGGCTGTTTCGCGAAGAACTGGGCGACGGCTACAATCTTGTCGCCGGCTTGAGCTACGACGACACCTACCGGCTGAGAAAGATCGCTCTCTTCAGCTTTGGCTGCGCAACAGCGATAGTCCTTGCCCTGGGCCTGGGAAGCGGCGCAGTGCTTGCATTTCGAACGCGTCGTCGCATTGCTGCTTTGTCAGACACGATGAAGGCCTTCGGAGCGGGAGAACTCACAACGCGTCTGCCGGTCTCCCCGCAAAATGACGACATCGACACACTGGCACGCGAGATCAACTCCACGCTGGTGCAATTGGAGTCGAGCATTGCTGCGATGAAGCAGGTTACGACCGACATCGCGCACGATCTAAAGACCCCGATTGGTCGGCTGCTGCTTTTGCTTGAAGCCGCTTTGGATAGCCCCGATCAGGCGTCGGCCGAGACGCATATTGCAACGGCAATGGACGAAGTCACGCAGATTGCCAATACCTTCGAGGCTCTCCTTCGAATTTCGCATATTTCATCCGGTGCGCGGACATCGAGGTTCGTCAGCCTGGATCCATACGAGATCATAAAGGACATATACGAAATCTATCAGCCAATAGCCGAGGATGCCGGGCGCTCCATGAATCTGGAGCCTGAAGATCGAGCCAGCAGGTTTGCAATCAGCGCCGATCGCGATCTACTGAGGCAGATGTGCGTCAACCTGGTGGTAAATGCCATTAGGCACACCCATGAAGGAGCCTCGATACGGCTCGGCGTCAGCTATGGCCACCGCTCCTGCTCCATCCTGATTGCGGACACCGGTCCGGGAATTCCAGCGGAAGAGCGACACAAGGTGTTCAAGCGCTTCTATCGGCTCGAGAAAAGCAGAACGACCGAGGGAACCGGCTTGGGTCTCAGCCTCGTGAAGGCGATATCCGATTTCCACGACGCCTCGATTTCGCTGGCCGACAACGCGCCTGGCCTCGTGGTCGAGATAAAATTCTCGCAAGCATAATACAGAAGAAAAATCTCCGCCCGTGGAGGTCAGTCACACGGGCGGATAATTATTCACGCTGTTTGAACGAGCAGCAGGTATCTGCCTGAACAAAGAGATATTGCAATACTAATTTTGAGCAGACCTGTTCCTAACTTTACAAAATTGTATTGTCGCAGGATAACCGTCCAAACAACTGAGCTTGGCATCGCAACGGCATTGCATTCGAATCGAACCTTTCAGATTCGCCACGGGCCTTGACGGTCCGACACCGGTTTCAGTCTGCTCTTTTGACAGTCGCATCGAAACAAGAACCAGGTTCCTTGGGCTTTCCCACCGGAGAATTGCGACAAAACTGCAACACATGAATGACGTCAAAACAACGGGATGTATTTCTTACAGATATTTAAAGTTGGCATCGGCTCGACGTAAAGCAGGTGCCTTCCTGATCATTTCGGTCGCTTGCATGCGACTTGCCAACAGAATTGAGAGGACGAAATGATTAGATCTTTGCTGCTTGCCACCGTCGCGGTCCCGACTCTATTGCAAGGCCAGGCATATGCTGCCGACGCTGTCGCTGTGGCAGACCCGGAACAGGCCGAATATGTGCGCGTTTGCGATGTCTATGGTCCGGGCTTCTTCTACTTGCCCGGCACCGAGACCTGCCTGCGTGTCTCGGGCTATGTCCGTTATGACATCGGTGTCGGCGAGCTTCTCGGTTCCGATGTCGATGGCGATGGAAACGGCGACACCTACTACAAGCGCGCGCGTGCTGCTCTGCAGACCGACGCCCGTTCGCAGACCGAGTTCGGCACTCTGCGGGCCTATATGCAGGTCAACTTCGACTACGACAGGGGCGGCGCAATCTGGAATTACGAAGATATTTCCGGAACTGGCAGTGCCATGTACATCAACCATGCCTATCTCGAGCTTGGCGGCTTCAGGGCAGGCATGACGGATTCGGTTTTCTCGACGTTCACCGACTACGCTGGAGACGTCATCAACGATTGGTTGCTGGGCTTCGGTCCTTTCCGCACCCAGCAGATTTCCTACACCTATACCGGCCCACTCGGGTTCGCCGCCACGATCGCTCTCGAAACGGGGTCCGGAACGAACGCTGTCGAAGATTACGTCCCGAACGTCGTCGCCGGCGGCTCGTTCACCCAGGGCTGGGGCAAGGTCGCCACGGTTGCCGCCTATGACAGCCGCAACGATGTGTGGGCAGGCAAGGCGCGGGTCGACGTCGATGTGACGGACACCATTTCGCTGTTTGGCATGGTCGGCTACAAGTCGGAGGCAGACACCCGCAACTACTACGGCAACTGGGGCGGTTCCTGGGCCGTCTGGGGCGGCGGTTCGGCCAAATTTGGCGAAAAGACACGCTTCAACGCACAACTCGCCTACGACGACGACAGCAATCTCGTGGCGGTCGCCAATGTGGCCTACACTCTGGTTGAGAACTTCGTCGTCACTCCCGAACTCGTCTATGCGGACAATCTGGACGATGCCGGCGACGGCTCTGTGAGCGGGTTCCTGCGCCTCCAGGCCTCATTCTAAACAGAAGACGGGGAGCAACTGCTCCCCGTCTTCGACAAGCAATTCTGGCGGGCGTCGTCGCGGCGCCCTGACCGCCCTCCGAGCCCAAAGGCCGTTCCAGCAATACGGAAAATTCAGCCTGCACGCTACGCAGGGCTTCGCCGCCGGCGTCGGCCCCTTCAGGAAATATAAACAGTTGCAGAACACAACTGGAACAGATAGCGTTTGTTCCGGGTTTGTTTTTCTTTTGATTCCTCAGGGGTGGCCATGCTGACGCGCAAACAACACGAGCTTCTGCTGTTCATTCACGAGCGGCTGAAGGAAGCAGGCATCCCGCCATCCTTCGACGAAATGAAGGAGGCGTTGGACCTCGCCTCCAAATCCGGCATCCATCGGCTGATCACGGCGCTCGAGGAGCGTGGTTTCATCCGCCGCCTGCCCAACCGGGCACGTGCGCTTGAAGTGCTGCGCCTGCCCGATTCGATCGCGCCCGGCCTCAACGCGGCACGAAAGTTCTCGCCGAGCGTCATCGAGGGCAGCCTTGGCCGTAAACCGGAGCCATCGCGATCGTTCTCGCACGGCAATGACGACGACGTCGGCGCGGCGGTCACCATACCGGTCATGGGGCGCATCGCCGCCGGTGTGCCGATCGACGCGATCCAGCACAAGACTCATTCGATTTCGGTGCCGCCGGATATGATCATGGGCGGCGAGCATTATGCGCTCGAGGTCAAGGGCGATTCGATGATCGAGGCCGGCATCTTCGACGGCGACACGGTCGTCATCCGCAGTTCCAATACCGCCAATCCCGGCGAGATCATCGTCGCATTGGTCGATGACGAGGAAGCAACCCTCAAGCGCTTCCGCCGCAAGGGCGCCTCGATCGCCCTGGAAGCCGCCAATCCGGCCTATGAAACCCGTATCTTCGGGCCTGACCGGGTCAAGGTGCAGGGTAAGCTCGTCGGGCTGATCCGCCGCTACTGATCCTTGCATGCATGTCGGGAGCGCATTGCGCGCGACCTACTGAGCTGGCGTTGCCGGCTCCGGTGCGCCCTGACGTTTACTTTCCCGCCGATAGGGCGGCAGTCCCCTCGCCTCGCGGGAGAATTCTCGTTGCGCATGCCAGGGCCGGTATGGCGTGGCCACAGCGTGGCGGATGTCGACCTGCTGAGGAACGCCTCCCCCGCCAGGCGTCAGGAATATCGCCGCACTTCCCAAGCGTGCCAATTCACGGCTGGTGAGAACGATCGCAGCTGAGTGCGTACACACGTTGACTGCAGTGGCGTCGTTGACGACAAGAAGGTCAGCGGTGGCACAGGCGCGCCTGGCGGCTACCGCGCTTTCTGCATGAGCAACCTGCACGCCCGAGGGGTGCTCGACGAGACACAAGCCGTCGGCGCAGGAAAAGGCAGTGCCACTGCCGGAAGGGCTTGCGACGCCTGGGCTGGTCGCATTGTTCCGCTTGCTCTGGTTCGCCGGCCCCAGGCGCGTGGGGCCGACCACGTCCTCGGTCACCAAGGCACGTTTCCAATTGTCGATTGTGAACTGGTTTGGCCGAGCACGATTGACTGCAAGCCTGCCTGCACCAACCGGTACGCCCATCAGGCGCGCGTCCTCCGAGACCAGCACGTCCGGCGCTTCCGCATTCATCAATGCCAGCAGGGCGAGAGCCGCAAGCGGCAGAGCGGCAACGCGCAGCCAGGTCGTGGCCATCGATGCGATGATCAGCGCCACCGTGACAAGGACGACCGAATGCGTCGACACCAGCCCGACCGCGTCGACAGGCGAGTGCTCGGAAAACCATTTGGCCAGCGCGATCATGGCCGTCAGGCCGGCACCCATCGTATCGAGGAAGATGCCATCGAGGCGGAACGGCATGAAGAGGCCGGCAAGCACGGCAAACGGCATGACCAGTACCGAGACGATCGGCATCACTGCCAGATTGGCGACAAGACTGAGCGGCGAGACGCGCTGGAAATGCCAGGCGCCGAAGACAGCAGTGGCAAGACCTGCGATCACCGAGGTCGCGGCAAGCCCGACCGCCATCGTAGCCAACCAGCGCCACAGCTTTGAGGGCATCGACCGCTGGATGGCCGGTTGAGCTTGCTGCTCACGCCGATCGGACCACCAGGCATAGGCGCCGACAAGTGCTGCAGTCGCGGCAAACGACATCTGGAAGCTCGGGCCGACCACCTCGTGCGGCGAGATGACGATGACCACGATGGCCGAGATCGCCAGATTGCGCATGGTCAAGGAGGCCCTGTCGAACAGCACCGCCGTCAGCATCACAGCCAGCATGATGAAGCTGCGTTGCGCTGCGACCTCCGCCCCGGAAACGAACAGATAGCCCGCTGTCGCGGCCAAGGCGGCGCTTGCCGCGTATTTCTTCACCGGACGATGCGAGGAGAAGGCTGGAAAGGCGGCGAAGCCCAGCCGCATCAGCAACATCACCGTGCCGGCGACCATCGCCATGTGCAGGCCCGAGATCGAAATGATGTGGTAGAGGCCGGTGCGCCGCAGCGCCTCGTTGACGTCTTCCGGGATGCCGCCACGCACGCCGACGACCAGCGCCGCAGCAATTTCCCCTTCAGCACCACCGATGCGATCGCGAATGCGCTGGGCGATGCGGTCGCGCGCGTTTTCCACCCAGGCTGATGCCTGGCCCACGGCCGATGGCGGCTTAGCAGCAGCGGCAAGCTCCGGACCCTTCATGAAAAAGCCGCTGGCGCCGATGCCATCGAAATAGCTTTCGAAGGAGAAGTCGTAGCTTCCCGGGCGCACCGGGCCTGACGGCGGCATCAGCCTGGCGTAGCCTGTCACTTGCGAACCGGCCCTCACGCCTTCGGGGACCTTGCGGGCGATGAGCCGCACGCGATCCGGCGCATAGCGCAACACCGGCCGTTCGGTCGCCAGGATATCGAGGGTCAGGCGCAGACGGCCGTTGTCGAGGGTATCTATCTCGACTACCCGCCCTGTGATGCCGGCCGATATCGCCGCGCCGAGCATCTTGGTTGCCATCCGTTCCGTTTCAATCTTGGCAATGGCCATGCCGAGCAGGCAGATGGCCGCAGCAGCAAGCGCGTAATAAGCCAGCCTGTTCGTACGCGTCAGAAATGCGAGCACAGCCAATAGCGCGAAGGCTGCGGCCAGCGGTACAAGGGGCGGTTCGGCACGAAAGCTGAAATAGGCAAGCGCCCCGATCGCCAGAAAGACCGGCACGAGCAGGAATGCGGCGCCACGATCGAGTTCGGTTTCGATAGCCACGCGAGTGGCTCGCATGGACGAGCGGAGAGCGGCACCTTGGTCCGACCATGGCGACGACCGGGGAAAATAGTGCCGTGGCGCCCGCGGCGAGGCGTCGCCCGGGGCATCAACCTCAAGCGCGCTCGGCCGTGCCCATGCCACGGCGGGCGCAACGGGGCCGCCCAGCAACGCGCGCTCGCTGGTCTCGACCACCGGAATGTTACCGGATTCCCCCTCCCGCACGCGGTCGCCCATCGGGCCTGCCTCTTGCGCCCCAGACCTTCTATGCTACATCAACGCCACCGAAACGCCATGCGCCGCCGGTCTTCGGCCAAGCGCGCTATGCCTCCCTTGGAAATCGCCATGTCCGTCGTCACCCGCTTCGCCCCCTCGCCCACCGGCTACCTGCACATCGGTGGTGCGCGCACGGCTCTCTTCAACTGGCTCTATGCCCGCCACACCGGCGGCACCATGCTGCTGCGCATCGAGGACACCGACCGCGAGCGCTCGACCGATGCTGCCACCGCGGCAATTCTCGAGGGCCTCACCTGGCTCGGCCTGACCTGGGAGGGCGAGCCGACCTCGCAATTCGAGCGCGCGCCGCGCCACCGCGAGGTCGCCGAGGAGCTCGTCCGCATGGGCAAGGCTTATTACTGCTACGCTTCGCAGGACGAGCTGACCGAAATGCGCGAGAAGGCCCGCGCCGAAGGCCGTCCGCCGCGCTACGATGGGCGCTGGCGCGACCGCGATCCGGCGGAAGCCCCGGCAGGCGTGAAGCCGGTGATCCGCATCAAGGCGCCGACAGAGGGCGAGACGCTGGTGCGTGACCGCGTGCAGGGCGACGTGCGCTTTCCCAACAAGGATCTCGACGATTTCATCATCCTGCGCTCGGATGGCGTGCCGACCTACATGCATGCCGTCGTCGTCGACGACCATGACATGGGCGTCACCCACATCATCCGCGGCGACGACCACCTGACCAACGCCGCGCGCCAGACGATCATCTATGTCGCCATGGGCTGGGATGTGCCTGTCATGGCCCACATCCCGCTGATCCATGGTGCCGACGGCGCAAAGCTGTCCAAGCGCCATGGCGCGCTTGGTGTCGATGCCTATCGCGCCATGGGCTACCTGCCCGAGGCATTGCTCAACTATCTCGCCCGCCTCGGCTGGAGCCATGGCGACGACGAGGTGATGAGCATCGAGGACATGATCCGCTGGTTCGAGATCGAGGACGTCAACAAGGGTGCGGCGCGCTTCGACTTCGCCAAGCTCGAGGCGCTGAACGGCGTCCACATGCGCCAGATGGACGACAGGAAGCTGTTCGACATCTTTGTGGCGACCTTGCCCTACCTGCCCGGCGGCGATGCGATCCTCGCCAGGCTCGACGACAAGCGCAAGGCGCAGCTGCTGGCCGCCATGCCCGGTCTCAAGGAGCGCGCCAAGACGCTGATCGAGCTTGCGGATGGCGCAGGCTTCCTGGTTGCCGAGCGTCCCTTGCCTCTCGACGACAAGGCGGCAGCGCTTCTGGCCGGTCCGGCCAAGGATGTGCTCAAGGGCGCGCACGCGGCGCTGGCCGGCGTCAACGAGGACTGGAACGCCGCTTCGGCGGAGGCAGCGATCCGCGAATTTGCCGGGCGCGAGAACGTCAAGTTGGGAGCCGTCGCACAGCCCTTGCGTGCAGCCCTGACGGGCAAAAGCACGTCTCCCGGCGTGTTCGATGTGTTGGCCGTCCTGGGGCGCGACGAAAGTCTAGCCCGCATTTCCGATCAAATCGATTAGGTCAGCAGTGCTTTCCTAGTTTTGCATTGAAATGAGGCTATTGCGGTGCAACATTGCGGCAACAGGTCAATTTGAAAGCAGCGGGGAAGCTGGGGGCTCGGACATTCCGGGCCTAACGGGTTGCCTTGTTATGAAGATTGCGCCGCCCAGGGCGGCAACTCAGCACTAAGGAGTATGCGATGACTGATTCGACCGCCAAACTGGAGTTCCGCGGCCAGACCCACGAGTTCAAGGTGCGCGCCGGAACGGTCGGACCAGATGTGATCGACATCGCATCGCTCTACGCCACCACCGGCGCTTTCACCTACGACCCCGGCTTCACCTCGACGGCGAGCTGCGAGTCGGAGATCACCTTCATCGATGGCGATGCCGGCATCCTGCTGCACCGCGGCTATCCGATCGACCAGTTGGCCGAGCACGGCGACTTCCTCGAGGTCTGCTACCTCCTGCTCTATGGCGAACTGCCGACCAAGTCCCAGAAGGACGACTTCGACCATCGCGTCACGCGCCACACCATGGTGCATGAGCAGATGTCGCGCTTCTTCACCGGTTTCCGCCGCGACGCGCACCCGATGGCTGTCATGTGCGGCGTGGTCGGCGCCCTGTCGGCCTTCTATCACGACTCGACCGATATCTCGGATCCGCACCAGCGCATGGTCGCTTCGATCCGCCTGATCGCCAAGATGCCGACGATCGCGGCGATGGCCTACAAGTATCATATCGGCCAGCCCTTCGTTTACCCCAAGAACGAGCTGAACTTCGCGGCCAACTTCCTGCACATGTGCTTTGCCGTGCCGTGCGAGGAGTACAAGGTCAATCCGGTGCTCGCCCGCGCCATGGAGCGCATCTTCATCCTCCATGCCGACCACGAGCAGAACGCCTCGACCTCGACCGTGCGCCTCGCCGGTTCCTCGGGCGCCAACCCGTTCGCCTGCATCGCCGCCGGCATTGCCTGCCTGTGGGGTCCGGCCCATGGCGGCGCCAATGAAGCGGCGCTCAACATGCTGAGCGAAATCGGCCATGTCGACCGCATTCCGGAGTTCGTCGCCCGCGCCAAGGACAAGAACGATCCGTTCCGCCTGATGGGCTTCGGCCACCGCGTCTACAAGAACTACGATCCCCGCGCCAAGATCATGCAGAAGACCACGCATGAAGTGCTCGGCGAGCTCGGCATCAAGGACGATCCGATGCTGGACGTCGCAATGGAGCTCGAGCGCATCGCGCTAACCGACGAATACTTCATCGAAAAGAAGCTCTACCCGAACATCGACTTCTACTCGGGCATCACGCTGAAGGCGCTGGGCTTCCCCACGACCATGTTCACAGTGCTGTTCGCGCTCGCCCGCACCGTCGGCTGGATCGCACAGTGGAAGGAAATGATCGAGGATCCGCGCCAGAAGATCGGCCGTCCGCGCCAGCTCTACACCGGTGCTGCCGAGCGCGACTATCTGCCGATCGCCAAGCGCTAAGCGCCAAGCGAAACGAATTGAACAACGCCCGCCAAGCTCTTGCCTGACGGGCGTTTTTTTCATTTATAGATGTGCTTGAGGACGGCTTCGGCGGCAAGTTCGCCGGAGGGGCGATCGGTCGTCATGCGCCGGAGGATCTCGGCAAAGCCTTCCTTCTGCCAGCGCCTGATGCCGCTGTCGGCGAACAGGCCCTCGATGTGACGCGCCATCCATTGCGGGCGCACATACTGGTTGTAGGCTTCGAACACCACCGGCCTGTCGGCGATCAGGTTGGGCAGCGACGCGCTCCAGACGGTGATCAGCCTCTGCACCACGCGCATGAAGGTGTCGAGCTTGTAGTTCGACATCATCGGTACGCCGGCGAGCGCAAGCTCCAGCGACACCGTTCCCGACGCTATCAGCGCCGCATCGGCCTCGCCGAAGGCCTGCCATTTGCGCTGTGGGTCGAGGATGATCTCGGGTTTTTCCGGCCAGTCGGAGACGGCGTCTTCGACCAGGCTGGCTACATGTGGAACTGTCGGCAGCAGCAGGCGCATGCGGTGACCGCGTGCGCGCAGGATCGAAACGGTCTCGCCAAACGGGCCGATCAGGCCGCGCACCTCGCTGCGGCGCGAGCCCGGCAGCAGCAGAAGCGTCTTTTCGCGGTCGGGCGAAAGAGCGCCCTTGCCTTCCTGCATGGCGGCTGCGACCGCAATACCGGGATCGCTGACCAGTCGGTGGCCGACGAAAGTGCCGTGCGGGCCGCCCAGCCTCGCAAGCTCGGCGGGTTCGAAGGGCAGGATGCAAAGCACTTCATCGACATGCGGTTTCATCGCCTTGGCCCGACCCGGCCGCCACGCCCACACGCTCGGGCAGATGTAATGGACGATCGGAATCCCAGGCGCGAGCGCGCGAACCTTCCTGGCCACGCGCAGCGAAAAATCCGGGCTGTCGATAGTGATGAGGCAATCCGGCTTTTCGGCAGCTACGAGGCGCGCCGTCTGGCCGATCCGCCGCATCAGGCGCGGCAGGTCGCGGACGATCGCCGTCAGTCCCATCAGCGCGATCTCGCTGGCATCGAACAGCGGCGAAAGCCCCAGTTGCTGCAAATGCCGGCCGCCGGTGCCGACCAGCCTGACCTCGCGGCCGGTCAGTCGCTGCAGGGCTCGCACCAGGTCGGCGCCCAGGAGGTCGCCCGACTCTTCGCCGGCGACGATGGCGATCTTGAGCAGCGGCTGAGTCATTTGTTGCCCCTCTCACTCGTCAGGCCAACAACGAAGAGGCCGAGCCGATCGGCACGTTCCACGACCTCACCGACATCAAGCACGAAGGAGCGTCCAGCTTCGACACCAATTCCGGCCAGGCCCGCAGCGTGTGCCGCATCCACCGTTGCGGGACCGATGGTCGGCAGGTCGGCGCGCATTTCCTGGCCGGGCTTGGCACATTTGACCAGGACGCCGCGCTTGCGGCCGGAGATACGACCGTTGTTGCGCAGGTCACGGACACGTTCGAGCAGAAGATCGGTTCCCTCGATGCCTTCAAGGGCGATGGCCCGTCCGCCTATGGCGACGGCGGCCTGGCCGATGTCGAGCGCCCCGATGGCGCCTGCGGCCTCCAAGCCTGCGCGGAGGTCGGCCCAATCGCCGTCCTTGGGCGCAAGCCCGCCGATCCTGCCTTCTATGGCAAGCAAGTCCGGCACGACCTGATGCGCACCCACGACCTTGATGCCGTTGTCCTCGATCAGGTCGACCAATATGCGAAGCAAGCCGTCGTCGCCGCGTGCAAAACCGGCCAGCGCCCGCGGCAGGATGCGAAGAAGCGAAACGCTCGGGCGGATGGCGCGCCAGGCCGGACGGCGGCTGATGCCACCGGCGAGCACGAGATGGGTGATGCGCTCGCGCTTGAGCAGCGGCACAAGTGCTGCGAACTGCTCGATCGCCAGCACCTTGCCGTCATAGCTCCACAGGCTGGTGCCGGGATCGGTCTCGCCTTCGATCAGTACGATGAATGGCGCGTGTCCCGTCTCGGCCAGGCTGTCGGCCACATTGACGGGAAGGCGGCCGCTGCCGGCAACGACAGCGACCCGGTCGGCCGCGGAAAGGACTATCTTCTTTCCGCCCTCAGCTTTCGTCATCGGCGGCGTCGTCGGAGACGGCGGTTCGGAGCGGCGGCACCGTGAAATGGCGCTTGCCCCGTGCCTGGATGAAATCGAGCATGTCGCGCACGATGGCCGAGCCCTGGAATTCGCGTTCGACAGCCGGAATGTTCTCGGCCACTGCGCGTGCGGGGTCGAAGATCATCTTGTAGGCCTTGCGCAGCGCAAAGATTTCGGCGCGCGGCAGGCCTGAGCGCTTCATGCCGATGACGTTGAGCCCGCGCAGCCGGGCGCGATTGCCCATCACCATGCCATAGGGAATGATGTCGCCGTCGATGATGGCAGCACCGCCAGCGAAGGCATGATGGCCGATACGCGTCATCTGGTGGACCGCGCACAACCCGCCAAGCGTCACGTTGTTGCCGACCTCGACATGGCCGCCAAGCGTCGCGACATTGGCCATGGTGACATTGTCACCGACGATGCAGTCATGAGCGATGTGCGCATAGGCGAGAAACAGCCCGTTATCGCCGACAGTGGTGGCGCCACGGCTGGTGTCGGTGCCAAGATGCATGGTCACGCCTTCGCGGATCGTGCAGTTCTTGCCGACGACCAGCGTCGTGCGGCCACCCTTGTGCTTGTTGTTCTGCGGTGCTGCGCCGAGCGTCGCCTGCGGGAAGACCTTGCAGCCTTCACCAAGGGTGGTTGCGCCCATAATGGCAACGTGGCTGATCAGTTCAACGCGATCGCCGATGACGGCGTCGGCGCTGACATGGCAGAACGGCCCGATGCGGACGCCCGCGCCCAGCTTTGCGCCAGTTTCGACGACGGCGGCGGGATGGATGAAAGTTTCGGTCTGCATGAAAGGTCTTGCTATTCCTTCGGCACCATCATCGCAGCCACCTCGGCCTCGGCCACGGTGACGCCATCGACCTGCGCATCGCAGGCGAACTTGAGGATATTGCCGCGCTTCTTGATCTTCTTGACGTGAATTCTGAGCTGGTCGCCAGGCACGACCGGCTTGCGGAACTTGGCCGCATCGACAGTCATCAGGTAGACCAGCGACGGGCTTTCGTCGACCACCAGGCGCAGGCAGATCGCGCCGGCGGTCTGCGCCATCGCTTCGATGATCAGCACGCCCGGCATCACCGGCTGGCCGGGGAAATGGCCCTGGAAATGCGGCTCGTTGAAAGTGACGTTCTTGATGCCAACAGCTGAATCGTCGCCGTCGATGTCGACGATACGGTCGATCAGCAGGAACGGATAGCGATGTGGCAAAAGCTTGAACAGGCCGAGAATGTCGACGGATTCGAGCGTCTTGGTCGTCTGGTCAGTCATTGCCCCCACCGTCCTTCTTTGTCTTGGCCATCTTCTTGAGCCATGCGAACTCGCGCATCGCATCCTTCATCGGCTTGGCCGGAAAACCGGCCCAGATCTCGCCTGCAGGCACGTCATGCATGAAGCCGCTGCGCGCCGCCAGCCTGGCCCCTGCGCCGACCGTCAGATGGTCTGCAAGCCCGACGCCGCCGCCCATCATGACATTGTCGCCAACGGTGACCGAGCCCGAAATACCCGTTAGACCGGCGATGACGCAATTGCGGCCAATGCGCACGTTGTGGGCGATCTGGACGAGATTGTCGATCTTGGTGTTTTCGCCGATGATCGTATCGGCCATGGCGCCGCGGTCGACCGTCGAGTTGGCGCCGATCTCGACATTGTCCTGGATGATGACCCGGCCGATTTGCGGAATGCGTTCCGGTCCGCGCGCGCCACCCGCGAAACCAAAACCGTCCTGGCCGATACGGGCGCCGGCATGGATGATGACTCCGTTGCCGATCAGCGCATACTGGATTGAACTATGCGGGCCGATGTAGCAATCGCGCCCCACCTGTGAGGAACGGCCGATCACGGCATTGGCCGCGACGACCGTGCCGGCGCCGACACCTGCCTTGGGTCCGATGACCGCACCGGCCTCGATGATCGCGCCCGTCTCGACATGGGCGGTGGGATCGATATGCGCAAAGGGCGAAATGCCTGCTTCACCGGTCGCACCGACCGGGCGCTCGGCGTCAGGATAAAGCAGTCGGCCGATGCGTGCGAAAGCCTGCTGCGGACGTGGCGTCACCAGGACGGCAATACCATCGGGCACAAGGCCGACAACATCAGGCGTGCAAAGCACGGCTGCCGCATGAAGCGTCGGCAACGACGCGCCGTTGCGCTTGCCATCGACGAACACCAAGGCACCTTCGCCGCCAGCAGAAGCAGACGCGATGGTTGAAATCTCAATGTGGGAATGGCCGGGATCGGCGAGCACGGCCCCGGTAAGCCCGGCCACCTCGCCAACCGAATAGCGGCGCGACGGCACAAAAAATACCGGATCCGTCATGAAATGCTGTTCCAGCTAGGCCGGGGCCTTCCGGGCCATGATGGCCCGGAAGCGTCGTTCCGCCAAATTAGAAGCGGGTCGAGATGCCGAAGTTGAATTCCTGCGTGTCGTCCGTGTCTTCCTTCTGGACCGGCACCGCATAGTCGATGCGAAGCGGACCGAAGGGCGACGCCCAGAGCAGGCCGATGCCCACCGAAGCGCGCCACTGCATGTCGGTCGAGACCAGGTTCGCCACGTTGTCGACCTTGCTGCCGTAAAGCGTAGCCGCATCGGCAAACACCGCGCCACGCAGACCAAAGCTCTCCGGCACGACCGGGATCGGGAACTGGGCTTCTGCCGACGCATTGAAATACGTCGTACCGCCGAGGTGATCGTCAGTGGCGTCGTCAAACGGACCAATGCCGTTGTACTTGAAGCCGCGGATCATGCGGTCGTTGTTCTTGAAGTGGTCGAACACACGCAGGCCATCGTCGCCGAAGCCCTGGATGTGACCGCCACCCGCCGAAACGAGACCGACGATGTCGAGTTCTTCGGACAGCGTCTGGTAGTAGCTGCCGCGACCGGTGAACTTGACGAACTTGGCGTCGCCACCGAGGCCTGCCACCTCGGTCGTGAAGTTGGCGTAGATACCACCATGCGGGTTCTTCATGTCGTCGATGGTGTTGTACACCAGCGTACCGCTGACCGACGACTTGATCCACGGGCTGTCTGCGACACCGTCGACAATAGCCTGCGAGACATTGCAGGTGCCGTCCGGGAGGCCATCACCATTGGTATCGCATTCGTCCGACAGCTCGTACTTCTCCTGCGAGAGGTTGTACGCCAACTGCGTCGAGATGTTGTCCGTGATCGGCAGGCCGAAGCGGATGGTGCCGCCCGTGACGTCGCTGTTGTATTCGTCGTAGTCGCGCGTCTGGCGGAACACGTCGAAACCGGCAGCGATACGGCGACCGAGGAAGTACGGCTCGGTGAACGAGAAGCTGTAGTCACGCGAATTCTTGCCGCCACCAGCGGAGAACTTGATGAACTGGCCACGACCGAGGAAGTTGCGCTCGGTGATCGAGCCTTCCACCGACGGGCCGGCATTGTCGCCACCGGTCGAATAGCCGGCGCCGATCGAGAACTCACCGGTCGACTTCTCGACCAGGTCGACAACCAGCACGACCTGGTCGGGCTGCGAACCGGGAGCGGTGGAGACTTCGACGCGCTCGAAGAAGTTCAGCGCCTCGAGGCGCTTCTTCGCGCGCTGGATAAGCACCTGGTTGAAGGCATCGCCTTCGCTGACGTCGAATTCGCGACGGATCACGAAGTCGCGGGTGCGCTCGTTGCCGCGGATCTCGATGCGCTCGACATAAGCCTTGGCGCCCTGATCGACCGTGTAGACGACCGAGATCGTGCGGTTTTCGAAGTTGCGGTCACCGCGCGGCGTCACCTTGGCGAAGGCATAGCCCTTGCCGGCAACGTTTTCGGTGATCCCGATGATCGAATCTTCGACGTCCTTGGCGTTGTAGGTGTCGCCCTTGCGCGTCTCGACCAGCGACTGCAGCGTCGCGCCGTCGATCTCGGGGATCGTGCTCTCGACCGTGACGTCGCCGAACGTATAGCGCTGGCCTTCGTCGACGGTGATCGTGATGGTGTACTGGTTGGTCGCTTCGTCAAGCTCGCCAAAGGCGGAAACGACCTGGAAGTCGGCGTAGCCGTGATTGAAGTAGAAGCGGCGCAGCGCCTCTTCGTCGGCGCGGAGACGATCCTCGTCATAGATATCGTCACGCAGCATGAACGACAGGAACGACGAGCGCTTGGTCGAGATCACATCCGCAAGGCGGCGGTCGCCATAGGCGTCGTTGCCAACGAAATTGACCGCGGCGATCTTGGTGCGGCCGCCTTCGTTGATCTCGAACACCACGTTCACGCGGTTTTCGCCAAGGTCCATGACATTGGTGCCAACGGTGACATCGTCACGGCCGACGCGCTTGTAGGCTTCCTTGATCGCCTGGGCGTCAGCTTCGAGCGCTGCCTGCGAGAACGCACCACGCGGCTTGAGCTGAACGGCACCGCCGAGTGCCGCGTCCTTGAGCTTCTTGTTGCCCTGGAACAGCACGTTGTTGACGACCTGGTATTCGGAAACCTGAACCACCAGGGTCGAACCGACCTGGTTGATACGGACATCGGAGAACAGGCCACTGCCGAACAGCGCCTTCACGGCCTCGTCGATATCGGCATTCGAAAACGACTTGCCCGGCTTAATGGAAATGTAGTTGCGAACGGTGTCCGCATCGACGCGCTGGTTGCCGCGCACCTCGACCCGGCTGACCACCGCCGCCTCTGCGGCGGACACGGCAACAAACTGGACCGCCACTGCGCCAGGAATGGCCAGTGCGGCGGACAGAGCCACCGCGGACGCGGCGCTCGCAAACTTCAATGCTGCCTTCATCGGGCTATATAACCTTTTTCTCGAAGTCCCCACGGCGAGAAAACCGGACGTCGCGGTAAATTTCCCATACCGTAATAACCGGATTTTCCCTACACGCAAGGCTTCTAGTTAATTTGTATTTACTTACCCTGCGAGCGTGACTTTCGCGTCACTCATATCGCCCCGGATGGTAAACGCTCCCTCAACGGGCCCCCTGCCCGTTCCGAATTTCTTAATGATTTCAGCAGCCAAACAGGTCGTTCCAGAAAACGAAACCCATGAAGGCAAGAACCAGAATCATCCCCACACGATAGACCGCCTCCATTGCCCGTTCCGAAACGGGACGGCGGATCACTGCCTCGACGGCATAGAACGCGAGATGGCCGCCGTCCAGCGGAGGAATCGGCAATAAGTTAAGAAAGCCGATGCCGACCGACAACAACGCCACCAGTTGAACCAGCCACATGAAGCCCAACTGGGCTGCCTTGCCTGCCATGTCGGCAATCTTGACCGGTCCGCCAAGCTGACACTTGTCTTCGCGGCCGACCACGAATCGCTTCAGGAACTGGCCGGTTCGCTGGATGATGTGGCCCGTCTCGGAAACCGCCTGAACGAAGGCTCCGCCCGGGCTGTAACTGATCAGCCGCGGCTGGCCCAGTTCCTCGTTGTTGACCACCCCGATGACGGCCACCTTGACCGAATTGCCGAGCGCATCCTTCTGCTCCATCATCTCCGGCGTGGCCGTAAGCGCGATCTCCTTGCCGTCGCGCATCATAACGAAGGCAATCGCATCGCCGCCCCGGCCTGAGACCAGCCGCTGGACGTCGGAGAAGGTTTCCACCGGCTTGCCATCGACGCTGACGAATCGGTCGCCCGGCAGGATGCCGGCGTTGGCGGCCGGGCTTGCCGCCCTCACTTCCGCCACGGTCGGCTCCATGACGTAGCGGCCATAGGCCGAAAACAGCACGGTAAAGACCGCGATCGTGAGAAGGAAATTGAACAGAGGACCTGCAACGACAGTTGCAGCGCGCTTCCAGACCGGCTGGGTGTGGAAGGCTATCTTATGCTCCGCCGGGCTGAGATTGTCGTCCTCGGCGCCTGCCGGCTTGCTGGTGACGCTCATGTCGCCGACAAACTTGACATAGCCGCCCAGCGGTATCGCACAGAGCTTCCAGCGCGTGCCGCGACGGTCGTTGAAGCCGAGCAGCTCCGGCCCAAAACCGATCGAGAAGGCCTTCACGCCGATGCCGCACCAGCGGCCGACGAGGTAGTGGCCCATCTCGTGTACGAATACGACGATGGTCAGCACGAACAGGAACGGCACGATGGTGCCGATCAAAAGGCCGTCCGTGCTCAGGAAGGCGGGAAGATACTCGTTCAAATCAAGTCCTCAACCAGTACCATCGAGCCCCATCTGGGCCAACTTGCCTTGCCCGACGCTTGCGCCGCGCTGCAGTGGCTCAGGCTGGAAACAGCCCCTGCGCCGGATGATCGGCCGAACCGGACATCCAGCCGATGACGTATAGGGCAAATGCCGCCGCGACAAGCCCGTCCACCCGGTCCATCACGCCGCCATGACCGGGAATCAGCGAGCCCGAGTCCTTGTAGCCATGCCGGCGCTTGACCCAGGATTCGAACAGGTCGCCGGCCTGGGAAATCACCGACAGCAGCAGCGCGACAACAGCCAGCAGCGCAAGATTGCCGCTACCAGCGGTACTTGCGAGCAATAGCCCGGCCACGACGCCGCCAACGGCTCCACCAAGTGCGCCGCTGCGGGTCTTGCCGGGTGAGATTGCAGGCGCGAGCTTTGGCCCGCCGACCTTTCGGCCGACGAAATAGGCGAAGATGTCGGTCGCCCAGACGACCGCGAACAGAAACAGGATGGCGACCAGCCCGGATGCGTCATTGCCGCGCAGGAGGGCCAAAGACAGGCCGGAGAGCGCTGCGTAGCCGAATCCGGCGGCTTCCCATGCCGCCACCCCGCGCAACCGCCCCACGATCCAGAGAATCAACGTGAATGCGGCGACCAAGCCGATCAGGGCAAGCGCGGGCACGCCGGCGACCAGCGCCCCGGCAAACAGCAGGATCGCCACTTCAGGCAGGATGCCAAGATCGCCAGCGGCCCAGACAGCACCGGTCTTGGCGCGCGACATGGTCGACCATTCGTAGAAAATGGCCAGGACGATCGCCGCCGACAGCAAGCGAAACGGCAGGCCGCCGCCCCAGGTCAGGGCGAGCACCGCCGTCGCGAGCACGATCGCCGAGATTGTCCGAAGCTGGAGATTGCTCATGCGCTCCGCCGTCACAAAGCGACGTCGCGAGTGGCAAGCCCGCCGAAGCGCCGCTCGCGACCGGTATATTCGCGCAAGGCGTCGGCAAGATGCTCGCGATTGAAATCCGGCCAGTAGCAGGGCTGGAACACCAGTTCGCTATAGGCCGACTGCCAGGGCAGGAAATTGGAAAGCCTGATCTCGCCGCTGGTGCGGATCACCAGGTCGGGATCGGGTATCCCCGCGGTATCGAGGTTTTCGGCAAACAGCTCCGGCGTGATTTCTTCGCTCGAGATCTCGCCACGTTTGACCGCTTCCGCCAGCCGGCTCGCGGCGCGCGCGATCTCATCGCGCCCGCCATAATTGAAGGCAATCACCAGCGTCAGCGAATCGTTTCCGGCGGTCAGCGTTTCGGCTTCCTCCAGCAGGCAGCGAATGTCCGGCTGCAGCGTCGCCCGGTCGCCGATGATGCGCACCCGCACGCCGCTGTTGTGCAGTTCGGCCAGGTCGCGGCGAATGAAGATCTTGAGCAGGCCCATGAGATCGGTGACCTCGGACTTGGGCCGCGACCAGTTCTCCGAAGAAAACGCGTAGACCGTCAGCCAGGAGATGCCGAGGTCGGCAGCGGCACGAACGGTACGGCGCAGCGCCTCGACGCCAGCCCTGTGCCCGGCAACGCGCGGCAGGCCCCGGGCCTTCGCCCAACGGCCATTGCCATCCATGATGATCGCGACATGCGCGGGCGTAGTCATCCGTTCGCTTTCGGCCAGCCTCTGGTTGGCTTAGACTTGCATGATCTCGGCTTCTTTGCCCGCAAGCAGGCTATCGACCTGGTTGATCGTGTCGTCGGTCAGCTTCTGCACCTTCTCGGACTGGACGCGCTGGTCGTCCTGGCTGATGTCGCCGTCCTTCTCGGCCTTTTTCAAAGCTTCCATGCCGTCACGGCGCACATGGCGCGTCGCTACCTTGGCGTTTTCGGCATAGGTATGGGCGATCTTGACCAGTTCCTTGCGGCGCTGCTCGTTGAGCTCCGGCAGTGGAATGCGCAGATTGGTGCCGTCGACGATCGGATTGAAGCCAAGGTTCGATTCGCGGATGGCGCGATCGACCGCACCGACCATGGACTTGTCCCACACCGAGACCGAGATCATGCGCGGCTCGGGCACCGACACCGTCGCCACCTGGTTGAGCGGCATGGCCGATCCATAGGCCTGGACCTGGATCGGATCGAGCAGATTGCTCGAGGCGCGGCCAGTGCGCAGAGAAGCAAGATCATGCTTGAACGCGTTAATGGCGCCTTCCATGCGGCGCTGAAGATCGTTGTAGTCGGTGCTCATCGCAGTCTCCTTGGTCCCGGTTCCGGGGCCATCGTTCAATCGTCAGGCGTCCGCTACAACCGTGCAGCGACCGCCACCCTTCAATATTTCGCCGAAACCGCCTTTTTCATGGATCGAATAGACGATTATCGGGATGTTGTTTTCACGCGCAAGGGCAATTGCCGCCGTATCCATGATCGACAGCCCCTGGGCGATGACTTCCTTATGCGTGATGCGCTCGAAACGCGTCGCGGCCGGGTCCTTCTTGGGATCGGCCGAGTAGACGCCATCGACCTGGGTGCCCTTGAACAGCGCATCGGCGCCGATCTCGGCCGCGCGCAACGCTGCCGCCGAATCGGTGGTGAAGAACGGATTGCCGGTGCCGCCGGCGAAGATCACGACCTTGCCGGCATCCATGTAGGCGGTTGCCTGACGCTGAGAAAAGCTTTCGCAGAGCTCGGGCATGGCGATCGCCGACAGCACGACGGCATCGACCCCGAGCTTGTGGAGTGATGTACGCAGCGCCAGCGAATTGATGACGGTGGCGAGCATGCCCATGTGGTCGCCGGTGACCCGGTCGCCGCCCTTGGAGGCCACGGCCACGCCGCGGAAGATGTTGCCGCCGCCGATGACCACGCCAACCTCGACGCCGAGCGCCCTCGCCTCGGCGATGTCGGAAGCGATGCGGTCGACCACCGACACGTCGATGCCGAAATGCTGCTCGCCCATCAGGGCCTCGCCCGACGCCTTAAGCAGTACGCGCCGGTAGAGCGGCTTGTCGGTCATGAGTTCCTCGCGGCGATTGAAAGATCGGGAGTTCCGATACACGAAGGGCGCCGCGATGTCACGCGGCGCCCTTCGGCTATCCTCAGGAAGCGCTTGATGCAGCGCTACTTTTTAGCCCTTAACGGCCGCGGCAACTTCGGCTGCGAAGTCGCTCTCTTCCTTCTCGATGCCTTCACCGAGTGCGAAGCGGACATAGCCCGTGATCTTGGCCGGCGCGCCGATCTGCTTCTCGGCGTCCTTGAGCGCTGCCTCGACCGTCAGGTCAGGGTTGAGCACGAAGGCCTGCTTGAGCAGCACGACTTCCTCGTAGAACTTGCGCATGCGGCCTTCGACCATCTTCTCGATGATGTTCTCGGGCTTGCCCGACTGGCGGGCTTGGTCGGCGAAGATCGCCTTTTCGCGCTCGACATGCGTCGCGTCGACTTCGTCGGGGGTCAGGGCGAGCGGGTTGGTCGCCGCGACGTGCATGGCGACCTGGCGTGCGAACGCACGGGCCGCATCGTGGTTGCCGGTCGTCTCGATGGCAACCAGAACACCGAGCTTGCCGAGGTTGTCGGCGACAGCATTGTGCACGTAGGTCGCGACGACGCCTTCTGCAACCGAAAGCTTGGCCGAGCGGCGGAAGCTCATGTTCTCGCCGATGGTGCCGACCGCATCCTTGATGGTGTCGGCAACCGACTTGTCGGAACCCGGATACTTCGCAGCAGCAACCGCCTCGGTGGCGCCATAGGCAAGAGCAACCTTGGCGACGTCGGCGACGATTTCCTGGAAGGCTGCGTTGCGTGCAACGAAGTCGGTCTCGGAGTTGACTTCGACGACGACGGCTTCGCGGACGCCGGCGTCGACGCCGATCAGGCCTTCGGCGGCCGTGCGGCCGGCCTTCTTGTCAGCCTTCGAGATACCCTTCTTGCGCAGCCAGTCGACCGCAGCTTCCATGTCGCCGCCGGTCTCGTTGAGAGCCGCCTTGCAATCCATCATGCCCGCGCCCGTCAGTTCGCGGAGTTCTTTAACCTGTGCTGCCGAAATGCTCATTGTGGTGGCCTCTTTGCTTCAAAATGCGCGAGCGCACCACCGAGGGTTCGATGATGCGCCGAACGCCGGCGCGAGCTGCGCCCAATCCTGAAAAGGAAGGCCGGTTTCCCGGCCTTCGCGATTACGCCTGGGGCGTTTCGGTCGTCGGAGCCGCATCGAGCGCAGGCTCAACCGGAACTTCAGCCGATGCGCCGATGTCGACGCCGAGCGAGCCCTGCTGGCGGGCGATGCCGTCGATCGCAGCCTTGGCGACCAGGTCGCAGTAGAGCTGGATCGCGCGGGCAGCGTCGTCATTGCCCGGGATCGGGAAGTCGATCTTGTCCGGATCGCAGTTGGAATCGATGATCGCGACGACCGGAATGCCAAGACGCTTGGCTTCCTGGATGGCGATGGCTTCCTTGTTGGTGTCGATGACGAACATCAGGTCCGGCGTCGAGCCCATGTCCTTGATGCCGCCGAGGGCCTTGTCCAGCTTCTCGCGCTCGCGCTCGAGGTTCAGGCGCTCCTTCTTGGTGAAGCCCTGGGCTTCGCCGGCCAGGAGTTCGTCGAGCTTGCGCAGGCGCTGGATCGAATTCGAGATCGTCTTCCAGTTGGTCAGCATGCCGCCGAGCCAGCGCGAGTTGACGTAGTACTGGGCAGAACGCTGTGCGGCGTCAGCGACGATGTCCGAAGCCTGACGCTTGGTGCCGACGAACAGCACGCGACCGCCGCGCGAAACGGTGTCCGAGATCTGCTTCAGCGCCTGGTGCAGCAGCGGCACGGTCTGGCTGAGGTCGATGATGTGGATGTTGTTGCGGGCGCCATAGATGTAGGGCGCCATCTTCGGGTTCCAGCGGTGGGTCTGGTGGCCGAAGTGAGAACCAGCTTCAAGAAGCTGGCGCATGCTGAAATCAGGCAGTGCCATTCGTCATTTCCTTTTCCGGTTAGCCTCCACGGACCATGACGCTTTTCGCTTGATTGCTCGAAACGCCACCGGGGGGTCTCAGCCGGATTTCTCCCGGGCAGAAACCAGAGTCCGTGTGTGGAATGCGGCGGCATATAGACGTATTGGCTGGCGAGCGCAACCCCGAGAGCTGCTCGAAAGCTGCGCAAATCGAGGCTTGGCGTGCTGCTGGAGCCTGCATCAGCCCCCTGGGAACTGCACGCCAAGCATCACGCTTGAAAAGTGAGGCCGATTCTCGCGGCGTCTTGGTCAACCCATTCAGCTGCCGGCTGCCCAGCGGGAGACGCCCGGCTCGTCCTGCCTCGCCTCTTGTTTCACCGGCTGCGGTTGCCGCCGCTTGAAGTTGCGCACCCGAACACGGCGGAACACGGCCACGATCTCCTCGCGGCTGCATTCGACAGCCCCCAGGCGCACGGCGCGATCACGCTCAAAGCCGGTGATGTCGTAGTGCGGGGCCGACGTCTTGGGCGGCCCCTGATAGGAGGAGCGTTTCAGCGCAAGCTGGGCGGCAAAGCGATGCAGTTCGTCGGTGTCGTCGGCAAGCAGGTGGCACCAGCGATGGCCCACCCACTTCCAGATTGCTGCATCGACATAGACCGCCACGAATACCCGCTTACGGCTTGCATTCGGCTTGCGGCACAGGAAACAGCGAGAGATTGACCAGCTTGCCGGTCATCGAGAAGTCGCCGTAATCCATCACCAGATCGCGCGTCAGGCCGTTCTCATGCAGCTTGAAGCTGATGCGGTACTCGGGCACCTCCTCACCGCCGCCCTTGCTTTCATCGAAATAGGCAATGTCGACGGGCCAATATTTGTCCTTGGCGAGGCTGGCGAGCGCGGGACGCTCCGGATCGGCTTCCGGCGCCGCGCTCTTCTTGCCGACGATCACGGTTGTCGTCATGACCTTGTCGGCATCCTCGGAGCCGTCGAACAGGCTGGTCTCGTAGAAGGTCTCGCCCTTCTCGGCCTTTTCGATCAGTTCGACCAGATGCTGGGTCGGGAACTGGGTCTTGGCAAGATCGACGGAACCGGCCTCCGGCTTTTCCAGCGCGACCTTGAGGCCGGTCGCGTCGAGCGTCGCCGTACCCTTGACCTCCTTGTCGAGGTTCTGGTCGACGAAGGATTTGGTCACGAAGGAGAAATTCTTGCCCTCGCCATCCTCGAAGGTGGTCGTCTGCTGGTCTGTCAGCCGCGTGTTGTCGTTGGTCGCGATCTGGGTGACGAAACGGAACTTGACCGTATAGCCCTCGCAAGCGGAGCCGTTGAACTCGTAGACCATGCGGCCGGAAAGGCCGGTGATTCCCGACCGGTCCGAGGCCTGGTCGAGCACCAGATCATAGACCGCGCGATGGGGTGCGAGCACCGGCGCGGCAAAGGCCGGCGCCAACGAAAGCGCAGAGGTGGACAGGCTGGCGAGAAAAACAAGGCGCGTTGCGCGCATACACTGGCTCCGATCGGCGCGGCCATGTCAGGCCGCCTTGAATGATGGTCCACCTTAAAAAAAGTCGTGGCGGAAGCGAGGCAAACATAGCACTTTCAGCGCGGCCTCACCTGCCACCAGAGACACAGAGATAAGGAAAGACGATGGGCGAAACAATCGAAAAGCGGCTGGGCGATCTCGGGGTCACCTTGCCCGCGGCAGCCGCGCCAGCCGCCAACTACGTACCGTTCATGACATCAGGCAATTTCGTCTTCACCGCCGGCCAGTTGCCGCTCAAGGATGGCAAGCTGCTGGCCTCCGGCCTCGTCGGCCGCGACGTCGACACCGAGGCGGCCAAGCAAGCGGCCAAGCAATGCGCCGTCAACATCCTGGCCCAGGCCAAGGCGGCACTCGGCGACCTCGAAAAGATCCGCCGGCTGGTCAAGATCACCGTCTTCGTCGCCTCGTCGTCCGATTTCACGGACCAGCATCTCGTCGCCAACGGCGCCTCGGATTTCCTGGTCGCGGCACTTGGCGAGCGCGGCAAGCATGCGCGTTCGGCGGTCGGCGTCGCCTCCCTGCCGCTCAATGCCGCAGTCGAGATCGAAGCCATCATCGAGACCGAGTGAACAGATCCATGAGCGAACTTTCCTGGCTGACCGCCCGCCCGATTGCCCATCGCGGCCTGCACGACCTCAACAAGACCTGCTGGGAGAACACGCTTTCGGCGTTCGAACGCGCAGCCGCCCGCGGCTACGCCATCGAATGCGACGTGCATCTGAGCGCCGACGGCGATGTCGTCGTGTTCCACGACAACTCTCTGGACCGCCTGACCGGCACCAACGGCTACATCTGGCAGCGAACCGCGGGCGAACTGGCCGCACTGCGTATCGGCGGCACTGCCGATCACGTGCCGACGCTTGGCGAATTGCTCCGCCTCGTCGACGGCCGCGTGCCGCTGGTCATCGAGCTCAAGGGCATTCCCGGCCACGACGACGGCCTTGTCGCCAAGGTCGGCGAAGCCCTGCGCCACTACAACGGCAAGGTGGCGATCATGTCCTTCGACCACTGGCTGATCCGTGACTTCACAAGGCATGCGCCCGGCATCCCCGGCGGCCTGACCGCCTGGGGCGACGTGGATCATGAACTGGAGGCGCATTTCTCGATGCTGGCGCATGGCATCTCGTTTGTCTCCTACAGCGTGACGCACCTGCCCAACCGCTTTGTCAGCTTCGTCCGCGAAAAGCTCGCAATGCCGGTCATCACCTGGACGGTGCGCGACGAAGAAGCTGTGAGGACAACCTTCTCGCGGGCCGACCAGATGACATTCGAGGGATTCGAGCCGGATGCAGCTTCGGTTGCGTGAACGCCCTTGCATCGGCGGCTTTCGAACGTAAGTAAAAGCGCATGAGCACTGCGAACGATGCCGGGGCGAAGATAGCGGATGGCGGCTACGCCGTCCGCGTCGTTTCCAGCATCGGCGAGTTCAGCCGCGACGAGTGGAACAGCCTTGCCGGCGCTTCCAGGGTCACAGGTCTCGGCTACAATCCGTTCGTTTCATACGATTTTCTGACGATAGTCGAAGAGTCCGGCTGCGCCGTCACGAGAACCGGCTGGCAGGGCCATCACCTCCGTCTGGAGTCCGCAGACGGCAAGTTCCTTGGCGCACTGCCCTGCTACGCCAAGTCGCACAGCCAGGGCGAATACGTCTTCGACCACGGCTGGGCCGATGCCTTCGAACGCGCCGGCGGCCGCTACTATCCCAAGCTCCAGGCCTCGGTGCCTTTTACCCCCGCGACGGGCCCTCGCCTGCTGACCGTCGGCGGCGCCGATGCGACCCAGGCCAAATCGGCCTTGGCCACGGCGCTGAGAAGCGTTGCCGAAGGTGTGGGCGTGTCATCGGCGCATGTCACCTTCGCCGAGGCGGACGAGGTCGACATCCTCGAAGCCACCGGCTTTCTCCGTCGCACCGACCAACAGTTCCACTTCATCAATGAAGGCTTCGCGGGTTACGACGATTTCCTGGCCACCCTGGCCTCGCGCAAGCGCAAGGCGCTGAAGAAGGAGCGGCGCGAGGCGCTGGCTGAGGACATTACCATCGAGCGCCTGACCGGCAGGGACATCACCGAGGCGCATTGGGACGATTTCTTCGCCTTCTACATGGACACGGGCGGCCGCAAGTGGGGTCGTCCCTATCTTAACCGCAAGTTCTTCTCGCTGGTCGGAGAGCGCATGGCCGACGACGTGCTGCTGGTCATGGCCAGGCGCGGCGGCCGCTACATCGCCGGCGCCATCAATTTCATCGGCTCGGATACGCTTTATGGGCGCAACTGGGGCTGCATCGAGGACCACCCCTTCCTGCATTTCGAGGTTTGCTACCACCAGGCCATCGACTTCGCCATCGAACGCAAGCTGACGGTCGTCGAGGCTGGCGCCCAGGGCGAGCACAAGCTGGCACGCGGCTATCGTCCTGTCACGACGCAGTCGGCCCACTACATCGTCCACCCAGGTCTCCGGCGGGCGATTGCCGACTATCTCGGCCGTGAACGGCGGGAAGTGGCAGAGATCGGCGAATTCCTCGACGAGCACGGCCCGTTCCGTCGCGGCTAGCCGCGGGTCAATGCACCACTGACTTCGAAAACAGGTTGATGACGACCACCCCGGCCATGATCAGGCCGATGCCCAGCAGCGCCGGCAGGTCGAGCGCCTGGCGAAACCAGACCCAGGCGATCGCGGTGATGAAGACGATGCCGGCGCCGCACCACAGCGCATAGACGACACCGACAGGCACCGTGCGCAGCACCAGGGACAGGAAATAGAACGCGGCGGCATAGCCTGCGACCGTGACGAGCGATGGCAGCAGCCTGGTAAACCCGTTTGTTTCCTTGAGTGCGGTGGTGGCGACGACCTCGAAGGCCACCGCAACAATCAGATAGATGTAGGTCAACTCAACTCCTCTCGGTCGCTCGCGGCTTGACGTTCGCGACACCAGCGCCGAAACATCCACCACGAAACCGCATCAAACGGGATAGGCCATGTCGAGCGTCGAATACGATCCAAACAACATCTTTGCCAAGATCCTGCGCGGAGAAATCCCTTCGCACCGTGTCTACGAAGACGACGACGTCATCGCCTTCATGGACGTGATGCCGCAAGGCACCGGCCATACGCTGGTGGTGCCGAAATCGCCGTCGCGCAACCTGCTTGACGCTGACCCGGCGACGCTCGGCAAGCTCATGGCCGCCGTCCAGAAGGTTGCGCGGGCAGTCATGTCGGCGTTTGCCGCCGACGGCGTGATCGTGACCCAGTTCAACGAGGAGGTAGCCGGGCAGACCGTCTTCCACCTGCACGTCCACATCGTCCCGCGCTTCGAGGGCGTGGCGCTCAAGCCGCACAGCGGCGTAATGGAGAAGCCGGAAGTGCTGGCGGCGAATGCGGAGAAGGTCAGGGCTGCGCTGACTGGATGAGACTCGCTACGACAAGGTGCTCGCAGGCGCAGGCCCTTTGGTGCGCCGCATGGCCTTGCTTCCGGTCAGATAGCCTGCAAGGTTCCAGAGCAAGACAACGCCGATCGCCGAGACATAGGCGTCGATGGCGTAGTGCCAGCCCAGATGGATCGATCCGACAAAAATGGTCAATCCAAACACCGCGGCCGCCGCGGCCAGCCAGCGGTTGACGTGGCGTGCTGCCAGAAACAGCAGCACGCACATGGCATTGTGGATGGATGGCATCGCCGAAATGCCGGAAACGATCGTCGCGGCATCGTTGACATAGGCGCCCCAGAGCCCCTCCCGTACCTGCATCGTGGTCAGGCCCCAGGCGCTGTCGGCCTGCTCCAGATTTTGCACCAGATCGGTGAAGGGCGACGGGCCGCCATAGACCCTGTCATAGTAGATCGGCCCGACAGAAGACAGGGCAGTCGCGCAGACGATGCCGAGGATGCCCCAGACAAAAACGTAGCTCAGCAGGAACTGATGACGAATGCCGAAGCGGTCGGGCATGCCGATGAGAACCGCTGTCGGCACGAAAACAGCGAAAAACCAGAGATAGTAAATCTTGTCGAGGATCGCCGTGGCGCTGCCATAGCCGATAACTCTCTCGATCAAGACCCACGGCTGCACGCCGAAATGCAACAGGCGATCGACTTCCTGAAAAACGACATCCAGTTGATATGGATGAAACACAGCGATGTTCGATTTGAAATCGCTGTATGAGTTCATCACCATGCTCATGGCAACGGCGGCGGGAACCGCGACAGCAGCATTTTTCCAGGTGAATATTTCGGACCAGAGATAGCTGAAGCTCGTGGAGAGCGATCTGGTCCGAACGGTTTCGAAAACAAGATAGCAGCTCAGCGCTATGGCCCATGATGCGACGAACGTGGCCAGGCTCTGGAACCAAGTCATGGCGATCACCGTCGCCGGATCCGGCAGCAGTTCGAAGCGAGCTACAACAACCAGTGCCGCGGACAGAAGGAACACCCCTTGAGCGCGCCAGTTCGCCTTCAGGAAATCGGCCAGCCGGTCGATGCCTGCCCCGGTGCGGATCGCAGGAGCAGCCAAGGCGCCGCCTTCGGGCAACACATCCAGAGTGCGGGGTTTCTCGCTCATGAGAGGGGCTCGGCAACAACACGCCGCGCACCGGCGAGGTCCAGCAATTTGTCGGCAGCCCACCAGGCAACGAAGGCCACGACAACCCCGCCGATGATGTCGGCGAGGTGGTGGCCGCCGTCGACCGGGGTTGACAGGATGACCGCAATGTTGAGGGCAAGTACGGGCCAGAACCAGAACCGGGCTCGGGCAAAAGCCAGGATGATCAGCACCGAAAGCGTGCCATGGTAGGACGGGAAGGCGATCAGACCACGCGGCTCGTCAAGAGAGATAAAGCGCGCCAGGCCATTTCGGAGATCGAAAAACGCCTGCTTGTATTCTAGGTCCACGATCGGATTGTTCATCATCGTGAATTCGACCGGTGGACGAATGGTGCCAAGCGCACCGGCCGCCGGCAGGATCGCAGAAATCACAATGCAGGTCAGCGCGCCCAGCATCACGGCGAGGACGAACCGCTGAACACGCACAACCTCGCCCATCAGGCCAAGGGCAACCACCGTCAGCGCGACCTGGGTCAACGTCGTGATGTAGACGATCGACGACAGTGTACCGAGCCACGGCCGCTCATTGACAAAGCCGACATAGGACAGCCAGTCAAAACCGACGGCGGTATCGAAGGCGATCAATCGATCGTCGATCATCGGCAGGTTTGTCGACGTCATCAACGTGCTGAGTACAGCAGCCGAGGTCGAAAACACCAATAAGACAGCGGTTTCAGAACAGAGCACCTCGAACCGCTTCATCGGGCGCTTGACCCGGTAAAACCATCCGACCGCAACAAGCACGACGGTGACGATGGCAGCCTTGGCGGCGCTGGCCACGTCAAACTCGAAATCGGTCCCGGCAATCCACGCGAAATCGATGACCAAGATCGCAACGATGATTGCGGCCTTCATTGCGAGCTGCCTATCAAGCCCCGCAGCCAGCGATGGCATATGTGTCGATGTCGCGTGAACTTCAGCCATGCCCTCACCCCTGAAACGGCAAGCCGGCAGGTTAGGAAACAGCAGTTAAGTTGACGTGAATCCACAATCCGTCGCAGTCGACGACCGCGCATCGCGCTGCAGTCGCGGACGGAGACCTTCAGCTTGCAAGCCACAACCCGAGCAACAGGATCACCTCCGCCGCAACGATCCCCACCAGCACCTTTCGACCAAGGCAGAGGTAGGCAAGGAAGCCGCCGGCGGCAGCGCCGAGGCGCAGTGCAAGCGACGTGTCGGCCAGCGCCCCGCTCGGGAAGACGATCAGGTTGCCGATGACGGCGGCGACCAACGCCGTGGCCAGGGCACGGACCAGCACCAGCAGGTCGGAATCGTCGGAAATGCGATCGCCGAGATAGACGCCGAGGAAGCGCCAGGCGTCGGTGGCAAGCCAGCCACCGACCAGGATGAACAGGAACGGCCACCACCAGGTGTCGAGCGCATCGAAGGTCATGACTTCACTCTCCGGCGCGACAGCAGGTGGAAAGCAAACGCGATGCCACCGCCGATCAGGCCGGCACCGAGCAGGTCGAAACCGGGAACGACGAGATGCAGCAGCGGTCCAAGGACGAGGCCGATGGCCATTGCTATGTGCCCTGCCCGCTCGCGTGCCGATCCCCACAATGAAGTGAGGAAATACATCGGCGTGAGCAGGAAAAGGGCTGCCGAAACCACCGGCGGCAGGCTGTCGGCCAGGACATAGACAACGCCCACGACGACCATATTGACGAGCACCAGCGTCGAGCCGAGCCCGGCATAATAGCTGGTGCGCAGGTCGCGCGGGATACCGCGCAGCCGCTCCATGGCGAGCACCCAGGAGGTGACCGCCACAAAATGCGACAGGAAATAGAGCACCCAGCGCGGTGTTCTAGTCCCGCGCATTTCCGGCACCAGCGCCACCACCATCGGCGCCAGCCGGATGGACGACAGTGCCACGGCAAAGGCGGCAGCCGGAAGCGATGTCCCCGACAGGATGGCGCCGACGAGCACCACCTTGGCCGGCAATGCCCAGACCATGCCGACCATGAATACTGTCTGCACCAGCGTCAGCCCCGCCTCCTTGGCAAGGCCGGCAAAGCCGATGAAGGCGCTGGCGAGAATAAGGCCGGGAACGGAGAATGCGGCCCGGACACCACGCAGGTACCAGAGGCGGCGTATCGAAAAATCCGGATCGGGGGATGCATCGTCAGTGGGCATTGACGATGCGGATAGCATGGCAATCCGGCCAAGTCAGTCCCCGCGGCGACCAGATGCATCTCTGGGGTCGCCGGACCGGGATAGCGATCCGGCGGACGCGCGCATGCTCCTTAACCATTTAGCCACCGGCGAATGTGTAGCTAACCTCCATACAGGCGTGGGGAATTGCCGGACCATGACGGGTGCACTTCTGCTCATACTGCAGGCGGTCATTTACTTCGTCACCATGGCCGCGGTGTTCCGTTCCCGGCACCAATTCGGCATCGGCATCTTTGTCTGCGTTCTGGGGGTGATGCACTTCCTCGAGACCTATCTCGCTGCAGTCTTTTTCGTCCAACTGCCGTTCGGGCTGATTTCGCCGGGCTCCACGGTGATGTTTTCCGGCAAGCTGATGATTTTCCTGCTGCTCTACATCAAGGAGGACGCAGAAACCGTACGGCAACCCATCTATGGGCTGCTCGTCGGCAACTGCCTGATGGTGGTCCTGGCGCTGATCCTGCGGCTCTACAGCAGCGTCGCCGAGCTTCCGGGGTACCGGCCCAACCTCACCTTCCTCGACGACATGGGGATCCTGATGATCTGGGGCACGGCGCTGCTGTTCTTCGACAGCATCGCCCTCATCCTGATCTACGAAAAGCTCGGCCAGCGCATCGCCAACACGCTGCTCAAACGTATCTTCCTCAGCGCAGCGATCGTGCTCACCTTCGACCAGCTGATGTTCTTCATTGGGCTGCACCTGGTCTCCGGCGTGCCGATCAGCGCGCTGTATGGCGGCTGGATCGCCAAGATGGCAGCTGCAGCACTCTACAGCGCGCTGCTCGTCGGCTACCTCCGCTTTATCGAGACCAGCAAGCCCACATTGGCCGGGCCCGAACCCCTGCTCCAGGTCTTCGACCGGCTTACATTCCGCCACCGCTACGAGGACCTGCTGCAGAAGACCGGCAAGGACATGCTGACCGGCACCAGCGACCGTGGGCAGTTCGAAGCCGTCGCCCAGTCGCTGATCGATCAGGCCCTGGCCGACCGCAAGCCTGTCAGCCTTTTGATGATCGACATCGATCATTTCAAGAACATCAACGACCAGCACGGGCATGTGACGGGCGACAACGTGCTGAAGGATGTCGCCCGCTCGCTGGGAAGCTCGCTGCGCAGCGGCGACAGGCTGTTCCGCTACGGCGGCGAGGAATTCGTCGCCATCTGCCACGATCTGGACAGAGCTGATGCGGCAACCCTCGCCGAGCGCCTGCGCGCTAATGTCGAGGCCACCACCTTTGTCGAGCCTGGCGTGCGCGCCACCGTCAGCATCGGCGTAACCACAGCAGATGCCGGACCGGTTTCGACGGAGCAGATGATCAGGGATGCCGACGCGCGCCTCTACAGCGCCAAGAGACTGGGACGAAACCGCGTCGAAAGCGCGCCTGTCGCCTGATAAGAAAGAAGCCCCGTTTCCGGGGCTTCTTCGTTTGCAATCAACCCTTTCGGGGCAGTTGTGGAACCAGGCTGCGCTTGCCGCCATCCTTGCCCTTGGGGTCGGACTTCGTCTTTGCCGCCACGGCTTTCTTGGCCACCGGCTTCTTGGCCACCGCCTTCTTGAGCTTCGGACGATCGGCCGGCTCTTCCTTCTTGGGTTTGACCGGCAGTTCATCGGCCAGCGTCTCGAGCTTCAGGCCGGTCTCGCCGGTATCCTTCTTCTCGACGGTGACGCGCACCGTGCCACCCTTGCGAAGCTTGCCGAACAGAACCTCGTCGGCCAGCGGCTTCTTGATGTGCTCCTGGATGACACGGCCGAGCGGACGCGCGCCCATGCGCTCGTCGTAACCCTTCTCGGCAAGCCAGGCGACCGCTTCTTCCGACAGGTCGAAGGTGACGCCACGCTCGGAGAGCTGGGTTTCCAGCTGCATGACGAACTTCTGCACGACCTGATGCACCACCGGCACCGGCAGCGAGCCGAACGGGATGATGGCATCGAGACGGTTGCGGAACTCCGGCGAGAACAGCCGGTTGATCGCTTCCATGTCGTCGCCTTCGCGCTTGGACGAGCCGAAGCCGATGGCCGCCCTTGCCATGTCGGAGGCACCCGCATTCGTGGTCATGATCAGGATCACGTTGCGGAAGTCGATCTGCTTGCCGTTGTGGTCGGTCAGCTTGCCGTGGTCCATGACCTGCAACAGGATGTTGAACAGGTCCGGATGGGCCTTCTCGACCTCGTCGAGCAGCAGCACGCAGTGCGGATGCTGATCGACACCGTCGGTCAGGAGGCCGCCCTGGTCGAAGCCGACATACCCGGGAGGCGCGCCGATCAGGCGGCTGACAGTGTGGCGCTCCATGTATTCCGACATGTCGAAGCGGATCAGCTCGACGCCGAGCGACAACGCGAGCTGCTTTGCCACCTCGGTCTTGCCGACGCCGGTCGGGCCCGAAAACAGGTAGGAGCCGATCGGCTTCTCCGGTTCGCGCAGGCCGGCACGCGCCAGCTTGATCGCCGAGGCGAGTGCCGTGATCGCCGTATCCTGGCCATAAACGACACGCTTGAGCTCGACCTCGAGGCCGGCCAGCACCTTCTCGTCGTCGGCCGACACCGTCTTCGGCGGGATGCGCGCCATAGTGGCGATCGTCGCCTCGATCTCCCTGATGCCGATGGTCTTCTTGCGCTTGTTCTCGGGCAGCAGCATCTGCGAAGCGCCGGTCTCGTCGATCACGTCGATCGCCTTGTCCGGCAACTTGCGGTCGTTGATGTAGCGCGCCGACAGCTCCACCGCGGCCTTGATCGCCTCGTTGGTGAACTTCACCTTGTGGAAGTCCTCATAATAGGGCTTGAGGCCCTTCATGATCTCGATGGCGTCGTCGACCGTCGGCTCGTTGACGTCGATCTTCTGGAAGCGACGGACGAGCGCCCTGTCCTTCTCGAAGAACTGACGGAACTCCTTGTAGGTGGTCGAGCCGATGCAGCGGATCGCACCCGACGACAGTGCCGGCTTGAGCAGGTTGGACGCGTCCATCGCACCACCTGAGGTCGCCCCAGCGCCGATCACCGTGTGGATCTCGTCGATGAACAGCACCGCACCAGGATATTCCTCGAGCTCCTTGACGACCTGCTTCAGCCGTTCCTCGAAGTCGCCGCGATAGCGCGTTCCGGCCAAAAGCGTGCCCATGTCGAGCGCGAAGATGGTGGCGTCTTCGAGGACCTCGGGCACATCGCCTTCGACGATGCGCTTGGCCAGGCCCTCTGCGATCGCCGTCTTGCCCACGCCGGGGTCGCCGACATAGAGCGGATTGTTCTTCGAACGGCGGCACAGCACCTGGATGGTGCGGTTGATTTCCGACTCGCGGCCGATCAGCGGATCGATCTTGCCGGCGCGTGCCTTGGTGTTGAGGTTGACGCAATAGGCCGTCAAGGCGTCCTGCTGCTTCTTGCCCTTGCCGGTCTCCTCGCCTGCCTCGCCGTTCGAGCCATGCTGCTCCTCGTCCGCTCCGCGCGGCGCGCGGGTTTCGGTGGCGCCGGGGCGCTTGGCGATACCGTGCGAGATGTAGTTGACCGCGTCGTAACGGGTCATCTGCTGTTCCTGCAGGAAATAGGCGGCATGGCTCTCGCGCTCGGCGAAGATCGCGACGAGCACGTTGGCGCCGGACACCTCTTCGCGGCCGGACGACTGCACGTGGATCACCGCGCGCTGGATGACGCGCTGGAAGCCGGCGGTCGGCTTGGAATCCTCGTCGTAGCCGGTGACGAGATTGTCCAGCTCGGTATCGATATAGGTAAGTACGGTCTGCTTGAGCTCGTCGAGGTCGACGTTGCAGGCGCGCATGACGGCGGCTGCTTCGGTGTCGTCGATAAGGGCGAGCAGCAGATGCTCGAGCGTTGCATATTCGTGGTGCCGCTCATTGGCGAGCGTTAGCGCCTGGTGCAGCGCCTTTTCGAGGCCTTGGGAGAAAGCCGGCATTCAATACCTCACTTCTTCTCCATCACGCATTGCAGCGGATGCTGATTCTGTCTGGCGAAATCCATGACCTGGGACACTTTGGTCTCGGCCACTTCGAACGTGTAGATCCCGCATTCGCCGACGCCATGGTTATGGACATGCAACATGATACGGGTAGCGGCCTCCCTGTCCTTCTGGAAAAAGCGTTCGAGCACATGCACGACGAATTCCATCGGGGTGTAGTCGTCGTTGAGGATAAGCACGCGATAGAGGCTCGGCCGTTTGGTCTTGGTCTTCGTACGGGTGATGACAGCCGTGCCTCGGCCTGGACCGTTGCCTCCCTCGTCACCGTTCTGCATCCGCGCCACGTCGAGCTTCGTGGCATCCAAGCCAATCGTCAATCTGATCCTGCCCTTCATCAATTCCGACACACTTCGTCATGTAGGTGTCACGGCGAGGATTTTAAGCCCTTCTGACGTGCTGACAATATGGCGACAGCGGCTAGCGGGCCCGAATTGCCAGAAACGTGAATTGCCGGCACAAAAGACAAACAAAAAACCCGGCTGCGCGGACGCAACCGGGTCTAGTCGGGCGGATCTTTCGACCTGCCTACCTGAAATCAGGTGTCAGCCTGTCACTTCGCCTTGGCGACGAGCGACTCAAACGGCTTGTAGGCGTCCTTGGCCAGCTCGGCATAGAGCTCGCCGAGCTTGGTCGCTTCTGCCACGAAGCCTTCATAGGCCTGCTTGGCATAGTCGGTCTGGATCTCGACAGCCTTCTCGATCGACTTCACGCCGAGCAGCTTTTCGAAGGTAGCCGCACCAGCCTCGAAGCTCTTCTTGGTGTAGTCGGTCGACTCGGTGGCGATCGCCTGCGCGCCCTTGGAGAGCGAAGCAAAGCTCTTCAGGCCGGTATCGACGAATTCCTTGCCGTATTTGCTGAAATCTTCATAGGTCTGGGTCATCGCTACATCCTTTCGGGTTGGGAGCGCTGCGCTATGCGATTGTGCGATGCAGCCTAGATATTGTGCAGCGCACAATATGTCAACTGACCCGACGTCATTTCTACGGCGCGCTGCACTGACCTGATTTCCTAAAACTAGACTAAAGCCCAATCAAAAGTGTGAACGAGCCGGTTACCATAAACGGATTGGTAACGCTGTAGCCCTACGTTGCGTCGATACGGGGAGGAACCTTTGCCGCCCTAATGCAACAATAATTCAAGGGTGTAACAGTGCGTCAAGCGTTGCCAGGCAAAGTCAAAAAGACGGCCATCTCCTTAAAATCATTCGTGGTTTTCACCATCGCGGCGGCCATCGGCCTGAGTTCGGTGGCGCCAGCCTCCGCTGCAAAAGACAGTCGCTACGCGGCGATCGTCATCGACGCGAACACCGGCGAGACGCTCCACTCGTCGAGCGCGGATTCGCGCCGTTATCCTGCGTCGCTGACCAAGATGATGACGCTGTACCTGACCTTCGAGGCCCTTTCGAAAGGCCGTATCAAGAAAGACAGCAAGGTCGTGTTCTCGAAGAACGCCGCAGCCGAGCCGCCGACCAAGATCGGCGTCAAGGCAGGCGGTTCCATCACAGTCGAAGCGGCCATCCTGTCGCTGATCACGCGCTCGGCCAATGACGCCTCGACCGCGCTTGGCGAGATGATCGGCGGCTCCGAGGAGAATTTCGCGCGGATGATGACCGCCAAGGCACGCAGCCTCGGCATGAAGGGCACCGTTTTCCGCAACGCCAACGGCCTGCCAAACACCGCGCAGTTCACCACCGCGCGCGACATGGCCAAGCTCGGCATCGCGCTGCGTGAGCATTATCCGCAGTACTACGGCTACTTCTCCACCCGCAGCTTCGCCTTCGGTCGCCAGCGCATTGCCAACCACAATCGGCTTCTCGGCCGCGTGAAGGGCGTCGATGGCATCAAGACAGGCTACACCCGCGCGTCCGGCTTCAACCTCGTTTCGTCGGTCCAGGACGGCAATCGCAGCCTGGTGGCCGTGGTTCTCGGCGGCACCAGCGGTGCCAGCCGCGACAACAAGATGGCGGAACTGATCAAGACCTACATGCCGCAGGCCTCCAGGCGCGGCGGTGGCGACCTGATCGCCAAGACCGACACTCCGATGCCGGAAGTGAAGACGGCCAGTGTCGCATTGCCCAAGCGCAACGTACCGACGCCCGATACCCGTCCCATGGCCGAACAGGTCGAAGTCGCGGAAGCCATCTCCGACGATGAAATGGCAGTCGAGGAAGAAGTCGTGGCAGCCGCGGTGCCTGCCCCCAAGCCGACCATCGGGCTCGCCAGCAAGCCCAAGATCGCCATGGCCTCGGCCGAGCGCTTCGGCGCCAACATTCCCTTCCAGATCCGCAAGCCGAAGGACCGCGCCCCGGCTGCGGAAGCTGTCGAGCAGGCCTATGCCGAGCCGGCCCCTGCCGTGGCGGCACTGGACCAGATGAAGACCGCGTCGATTCCATCCGGCTGGGCCATCCAGGTTGCCTCCTCGCCGAGCGACGGCGAAGCGCGCGCAATCCTCGACAAGACCGCCAAGCGGGTGCCGCAGGTTCTCGCCGACGCATCCGCCTATACCGTGCCCTTCGAAAAGGGCGGTGTGACCTACTTCCGCGCCCGCTTTGCCGGCTTCGAATCCAAGGATTCCGCCTGGAACGCCTGCAACGCGCTGAAGAAGAAGAAGATCGCCTGCTACGCCGTCGCGCAGTAGGCGCCCTGCCAACCTCCTGGAAAAGTTGTGTGTCGAAGGAGAGTTAGTGATGATCGGAGAGAAGGACGTCCTTGGCTTCGTTGATCCTCGCCGCGAGGAACGACGAGCCACCCAGGTCGGGATGCAAGCGCTGAATCAGTCGTCGATGCGCCTTGCGGACATCCGCCGCGGCGGCCCCCGCTTCAAGACCAAGGACCTTGTAGGCCTCCTCCTTAGTCATGGCGCCAGAACCTGGCGGAACACGCAGCCCGTCGTCACCGTCAGGCTTCGCGTCTTCGCGCCAGGCGGGAAACCTGCCGTCAAGGTAGGTCTCAAGTAGCTGGAGGCTTTCCGGATCCCCGGAAAGCTCCCTGCAAAGCGCCTTGAGTTCGACGAGGCCTAGCGAAGACAGCGATTTGCCCTCTTCGCGGCCGGCCAACACGACGCCCTGCAAGCCGCCGGTGTCGTGGTCCAGCTCCATTTCGAGAGCTGCCGTACGCACGGTCGAGCGCCGCCCCGGCGTCTTGCCAGCTGAACGCCCCCGGCCCCCCGCTGCATACCAGGCCAGGGCCGCCGAAATCAGCCCGCCACCAATAGCCGCTCGCCCGAGCAGTAGCAGCACCACGCCGACGAGCCCCAGTACGAGCGGCCCGGCCAGCTTCAGCGCCCGCGCGAGTTGGCTGGCGTCGGCACGCAGGAAAGCAGTGGTCACAAGGCCGGCAAAAATCAGGATGGCTGCGATTACGGCAAAGACTGTCATGGGGCCTTGCCGCTCCTCAAATGCTCGATCATCAGTATGTCCTCGGGGCGCCCCCTCGCCTCGAGCGCCTTGATTCCACCGGTAGCAAAGACAGCCACGGCCGACAGCAGTTTCGACAAGGTCGCAGCCGCCTTGCTGTCGAATCGGAACCACGCCCCCTTGGAAAGCCGGGCAATCTCCTTGAAGGCGCGCTCAGCCTCGGCGTCGTGCCCTTCCTGGAAGACAAAGGCCGGCACACCGTGCAGGCCCAGCCGTCCGGCCTTCTCGGCCAGTTCGTCGATGTTTTCTTCCATCGCATCGCCGATATAGACCAGCGCATCGACCTTGACGGTGGAGGTTTCCTTGAGCGCATGGGCAAGCACCTTGCCCACCTGTGTCTGGCCGCTCCGGCACTGGATCGAGGTCATGAGGTTCTTGAGGGAGCCCGTCTCCGCCACGAACTTCGACGCCCGGCATTCACCCAACCCGCGAAAGTAGACCAGCTGCACGTTCAGCCTGCCGGTCTTGCCGACGGCATCGAACATCTGGCCCTGAAGCTCGCAGGCGAGGTCCCAGGTCGGTTGCCGGCTCATCGTCGCGTCGAGCGCCAGGATAAGCCGGCCGCCAGCCTTGCCCGGAGCAAGCGCACGCGCCTGGCGAACAAACGCGTCGATGGCTGCAGCATCCGAACGGCGCTCTGCCGGTGGACGATTGGCGGACGTAACCGGGGGCTTGTTTTCGTCGCTCATTTGCAAAGAAGATGTGGCGGCGCGCGATTGCTTGCAAGCCCGTCGTTGCGAGATGCCGTGCCTGAGCTAAAGCAGGCCGAGTTCCGCCAGCTCCAGGCGCAGCTTTGGCGGCATTTCAGCGAGTGCGGCATTGCCCTGGCCAAGATCCGCCGGCGCATCGGCTAGCTTGAGGTAGCGCCAGCCCTGGAACGCGCGGCGCGGCTGCCAGTCGGTACGCACGACGGTCGGCTCAAGGATGAGATGGCAGCGGCCAATGCCCTCGGAGTCGGTGAAGGGACGGATCTCGAGCAGGCGCTGGCGGCACTGCACGTTGCCCTTGATGACCCAGTACAGCGATCCGCCTTCGGTGAGTTCGGCGGCGCGCGTCGGCACCATGCGGGTGGTGTGGAACTGCTCGACCGGTTCGCCGGCGCGGCGGCGCTCGTCGAGGCGGAAGGCGATCCATTCCTCGAGATCCTCGACGCTATCGCAGCCGACGCAGAGCTTGATCAGGTTCAGTGACATGGCTTGAAAACTAGCGGCTCCAGCCGGCGCATTCAACGCCGGCTGCGGTTTTGCACAGGCTGGCCTGTTGGGCCAGGCCTCAGCACTCGACGACGTTGACCGCGAGACCGCCGAGGCTGGTTTCCTTGTACTTCTCGCTCATGTCCATGCCGGTCTGGCGCATCGTCTCGATCGCCGCGTCCAGCGGCACGAAGTGCTTGCCGTCGCCCTTGATGGCCAGCGACGCTGCTGTGACCGCCTTGACCGCGCCAAGCGCGTTGCGCTCGATGCACGGCACCTGGACGAGGCCGCCGACCGGGTCGCAGGTCATGCCGAGATGGTGCTCGAGCGCGATCTCGGCCGCGTTCTCCACCTGCTCCGGCGTTCCGCCCATGACGGCGCACAGCCCTGCCGCGGCCATCGCCGAAGCCGAGCCCACCTCGCCCTGGCAGCCGACCTCGGCGCCGGAAATGGACGCATTGGTCTTGATGATGCCGCCGACGGCGGCAGCGGTCAGCAGGAAGTCGCGGATGCTGTCCTTGTCGGCCTCGACATGGAAATGCAGCCAGTAGCGCAGCACGGCAGGCAGCGTACCTGCGGCGCCATTGGTCGGCGCCGTGACGACGCGGCCACCGGCGGCGTTCTCCTCGTTGACCGCCATGGCGTAGATCGACAGCCAGTCATTGGCGAGCAGCGGGTTGGGCCGGTTCTGGCTCCACTGCTCCTGCAGCTTCTCGTGCAGCTGGCGCGCGCGGCGGCGGACTTTCAGCCCGCCGGGCATGATGCCGTCCTGCGACAGACCCCGGTCGATGCAGCGGCTCATCGCGTCCCAGACCGCATCCAGGCCGGCGTCGAGGTCGGCGCGCGCCATATGGGTCTCTTCGTTGGCCCGCTTCATCTCGGCGATGGAAAGCCCGCTGCGCGACGCCATGGCCAGCATGTCGACGGCATTGGCAAATGGATAAGGCACGCGCTTGCCCGCAGCGGGAGCCGCGGTCTTGGCCTTCATGCGCTGCAGTTCTTCCTCGGAGACGACGAAGCCGCCGCCGATCGAGTAGTAGATGCGCTTGAGTAGCAGCCGGTCGCCGCCATCATAGGCATAGAAGGCCATTCCGTTGGCATGGCCGAGCAGCGGCGTCTTCTTGTCGAGCACGAGGTCGACGGCCGGATCGAAGCGATAGGACGGATGTCCGGGCGGCGAGACCCGCTTGTCGCCAGTGATCTGCTCGACGATGGCGTCGGTCTGGTCGGGATCCACCGTGACGGGCGTCAGGCCGAAAAGGCCCAGCATGACAGCGCGGTCGGTGCCATGGCCGACGCCGGTATAGGCCAGCGAGCCATGCAGGCTAGCACCGACGCGATCAACCTTGGCGCCTGCCGGGCGCGGCCAGTCGCCGCTCAATATCTCATCGAGGAAGCGCGCGGCGGCGGTCATCGGCCCCATCGTGTGCGAACTCGACGGACCAATGCCGATCTTGAACAGGTCGAATACCGAAAGAAACAAATCTCACTCCCTGCGACGGCGGCTTCAGTCGCATATGTATACGATCATTCCGCCCTTTTCACGTGCTGAGCTAAGCGCGATCCGACGCTGCGTGCTCAGCGCGCGACATTTGGAAAATCGATGAGCTTTACGCAAGGCCCTAACGCAAAAAGCGCGGCCAGGCCGCGCTTTTTGTATCCAATCCTGAGGGTAAGAGATCAGCCGCCTGCCACGACTGCCGCCTTTTCGGCGCCGCCGCTGACAAGCCAGGCAAGAAGGAGAAAAACCGCAAAGCCAACCACTGCCTTGGCCGTAAGGCCCCAGCAGGATTTCTGAACGCCGTCATCCATGATGTATCGCAAGACCCTTTTCGTTCGGCGAGCAGGCGGTGCTTCCCGCCATTCCAGCTCGTCCCGAGTGGGACTGCTGGATACGACTTTGCCGGCATGTTCGCAACTGCAAAAAATGGCCAAAGCGTGGCGAAATGTGCATGGCAGCCATGCACGCATCAATCCATTTTTAATTAAATCAGTTACTTATCCCAAATTGGCCGTTCACGGATTTTAAACACCTGTGACGACACCACGGCGAACGGGCGCACTCGAATTCCGGCCAACGGCCATGCTAGTTTGAGACCAATGATCGGCGATTCCTTCTCCATGACCGGCCCTCTGAGCGGTCTCGACATTGCGGCACTGGCGTTCTTCCTCGCCGGCTGGATCTTCCATGCGCTTGGCGCCGAGGGGCATATCGTCAGGCGCCTGTCGCTGACGCGGGCGATGAACGCGCAGCGTGCCGCCTGGATGGCGACGATGGCCCGGCGCGAGGTCAGGATCGTCGACACCTCGATCATGAACGGCCTGCAGCAGGGCACCGCCTTTTTTGCCTCGAGCTCGCTGATCGCCGTCGGCGGCTGCTTTGCCCTGCTCGGCGCCTCCGATCGCGTGCTGGCCATATTGAGCGACGTGCCCCTGGCAGGCGCCACCGCGCGTCCGCTGTTCGAGATCAAGGTCATCGGCCTGATCATCATCCTGGCCTATTCGTTCTTCAAGTTCGGCTGGGCTTACAGGCTGTTCAACTACTGTTCGATTCTGATCGGAGCGGTACCCCAACTCGGCTCCCGCAGCGAGCCTGATGCCGCCATCGAAACCGCGGTGTTGCGGGCGACCCGCATGAACCAGCTGGCCGGCAAGCATTTCAACGCCGGCCTGCGCGGCGTGTTCTTCTCGATCGGCTATCTCGGCTGGTTCATCGACCCGCGCGTCTTTTTCCTCACCACGGTCATCCTGCTGGGCGTGCTGATACGGCGCCAGTTCTTCTCAGAGGCGCGCAAGGCGGTGCTGGTTCAAGACTCCGGGCCGGGCAACGGGCTGTCGATCCGGCCGGACAGCCAATAGGCCACAAGCCCGACCCACTCGCGCACGGCCATCGTCGTGTTCTGCAACGAATCGGCGGGATTGTCGGTAAACAGGCCGATGCCCTCCTCGCCCGACGTGCGATAGTCGACCGGCCATGCAACGACTGCAAATCCCGCCTTGGCAAACAGCGCCATCGACCGCGGCATGTGGAATGCCGATGTAACCAGCAGCCAGGTTTCGCCAGGTTTGGGCGTGACCAGTTCTTTCGAGAACAGCGCATTCTCGTAAGTGTTGCGCGAACGGTTCTCCAGGATCAGCCGATCGCGCGATACACCGAGCGCCTCGAGCAGGCGCGGTGCCGTGTCAGCGTCGCCCTCGCCCTCCAGCATCAGCGCGCCGCTGCCGCCGGATACAACAACCCTGGCGTTGGGGTAGCGACGGGCCAGTATGGCGGTCTCGACGAAACGGTCGCCGCCGCTGTTGAGTTCGTAGCCGCCGCGCGCCAGGTTGATCGCCCCCTCGAAACCACCACCGAGCACGACGATACCGTCAACCTTTTCGGGTGCCGGTGGGCGCGGAAATCTCTCTTCGAGCGGGTTGAGCATCAGTGCGCCAAACGACGTCCAGGCAGCGGTCGCAAGGACCAGCGCGGCCAGCAGCGCCGCAGCGCGGAACAGGCGCCGCCGCCCGAAGAAGCTGGCGACCAGCCCGGCCAACAGCAGAAGAATCGCAAGATTGAGCGGTTGGGCGAAGAACCAGAAGACCTTGGAAAGATAGAAAAACAAACCGGATTGCCGCCTGTGTTGTGAGTCTCGACGGCAAATTTATTACATCGCGAGTTCGTAAAGCACGACCCCGGTCCTGGACGACTTCAACTGCGTCACGTGTCCTGCCTGCGCCAGGGCCGCAAGCAGTTCCCTTACCCTCTCCTTGCTCATGCCGGTCTCCTTGGAGATTCCGGTGATCGTGCGGCGCCGGTAGGCCATGTTGTTGAGGGACACCACGACCTGCTTTTCGTCCGCGGACATCGGCGGCAGGTCCCCCGGCGGCTTGACGGCCTGGATCTTCGCACCCGGCACGCCCTGGTCGCCGGCCTCGATCTGCTCGGAGATCAGGTCCAAATTGCTATCGGCCTTTTCGTTGACCTTCTCGATCTTCGATTCATTCTTCTTGGCGAGGTTCAGCGCTTTTTGCGCCAGGCTCTCGATGAAATTGGGAGCAGTTGCTCCGGCCAGGACGCAAAAGCCGGCGACGATGAGGATCTTGTCGGCGACCGACGCAGGCGACGGCGCCGTCAGGATGTCCGAGATGATGCTGTTGTTGGCGATCGACAGGAACAGCGGAACCACGAGTGACGCCGCCGCTCCGAGCACCAGCACCGACCAGAAGGCGTTCAAATCCCAAGGCCGCGCAGGGACTTCGGTTTCCTTCGCCGTCTCGAAATTGACGGCGTACCGGGCACAGCATCCCAGCCAGCCGGACGCGAGCATCGCAATGATCAAACCGGAGAGCATCGCTTTCCCTCTCGATACGCCCAAGCATATCGAGAGTTGCAGAAAATGCAATAATCTACCTTTGGTTGAAATTACCCAATTCTAAGCGCCTACCACCACTTTTCCGGCTGGAAGCGGCCCGCCGCCTGCTCGATGACATGCGCGGTCTGGAACAGCGTTTCCTCGTCGAACGGCCGGCCGATGAGTTGCAGTCCGAGCGGCAGGCCGTGACCGTCGAGCCCGGCAGGCACGGCGATGCCCGGCAGGCCGGCCATGTTGACCGTCACCGTGAAGATGTCGTTGAGGTACATCTTGACCGGATCTGCGGCCATGTCCTGGTCCGCGATACCGAAGGCGGCCGAAGGCGTTGCAGGTGTTAGGATGACGTCGACGCCGGCGGCGAAGGCCAGCTCGAAGTCACGCTTGATCAGCGTACGCACCTTCTGCGCCTGCAGGTAATAAGCGTCGTAGTAGCCGGCCGACAGCACGTAGGTACCGATCATGATGCGGCGCTTGACCTCGCGACCGAAACCGGCGGCGCGGGTGTTTTCGTACATCTCGATGATGTCCTTGCCCGGCACGCGCAGGCCGTAGCGGACGCCGTCGTAGCGGGCGAGGTTCGAAGACGCCTCGGCGGGTGCCACGATGTAATAGGCAGGCAGTGCGTATTTGGTGTGCGGCAGCGAGATGTCGACGATCTCGGCACCCGCGTCCTTGAGCCAGGCAATGCCCTTCTGCCACAGCGCCTCGATGTCGTCGGGCATGCCGTCGACGCGGTATTCCCTGGGAATGCCGATCTTCATGCCCTTGACCGACTTTCCGATCGCCGCCTCGTAGTCCGGCACCGGCAGATCGACGGAGGTGGTGTCCTTGGCATCGACCGACGCCATCGACTTGAGCAGGATCGCGGCGTCGCGCACGTCACGGGCGATCGGGCCGGCCTGGTCGAGCGACGAAGCGAAGGCAACCGTGCCCCAGCGCGAAACGCGGCCATAGGTCGGCTTGATGCCAACTGTGCCGGTGAAGGCGGCAGGCTGGCGGATCGAACCGCCGGTGTCGGTGGCAGTTGCGCCGGCACAGAGGAAGGCCGAGACCGCCGCTGCAGAGCCACCGGACGAACCGCCGGGCACCAGCTGCATGTTGTCGTAGCTGCGGCTCTCCTCGACGCCGCCGGGCAGCACGAAACCGCTGCCGCCGTCATGGAAGGTCGGCTTGACCGTGGTCTGCACGCGCGAGCGCCGCCACGGGTTGACCACCGGGCCGTAATAGGACGTCTCGTTCGACGAGCCCATGGCGAATTCGTCCATGTTGAGCTTGCCGAGCATCACCGCGCCATCGGCCCAGAGATTGGCCGTCACGGTCGATTCGTAGCGTGGCTCGAAACCGTCGAGCACATGGCTGCAGGCCTGGGTGTGCACGCCTTCGGTAGCGAACAGGTCCTTGATGCCGAGTGGAATGCCTTCGAGCGCCCCGCCCTCGCCCTTGGCGAGCTTTGCGTCGGAAGCCTTGGCCATCTCGCGCGCCTTGTCGGGCGTGGTGGCGACATAAGCGTTGAAGGTCGGATTGGCCTGCTCGATGGCCGAGACATAGGCGTTGGTCAGCTCGGAGGCGGTGATCTCCTTGCCGCGCAGCTTTTCGCGCGCTTCGGCAATCGTCAGTCGGGTCAGATCGGTCATGGCGAAATCACTTCGGGTCAGGCAGCCGAAAGCTGCTTTTGATGGAATGCGGAACGGGCGGCCAGGGCCTATTCCACCACTTTCGGCACGAGGAAGAAATTCTCGTCGGTGGCCGGCGCATTGGCGACGATGTCGGCTGCCTTGCCGCCGTCGGTTACGGCATCGACGCGCTTCTTCATCTCCATCGGCGTGACCGACGTCATCGGCTCCACGCCCGATACGTCGACCTCGTTGAGTTGCTCGACAAAGCCGAGGATTGCGTTCAATTCGCCGGTCATGCGCTGGGCGTCGTCTTCGCTCACCGCGATGCGAGCGAGATGCGCGACGCGCTTGACTGTCTTGAGATCAACGGACATCGAAAAAACTCCGGAAAGCCGGGAAAATGGTCAGGTCGGGCTATAACGACGCCGCGCGCGCGGCGCAACATCGATGATCGGGCTCACGGCATGGTGACGCCGTCGCACAGATAGTAGGTGCCGGCATTGTTGGTCTGGCCGCCCTCGGCATCGACTGTGCGGACAGAGACGAGATCGAGTTGCGTCGGGCTCAATTCGAGGATGGAAAGCGTGTCGGGGAACAGGTGGCCGGGCTCCTGGCAGAGAGCCGTCACGGCCCATGCCGGCGCACGCGTAGCTCGCGTAACGTTGAGGAATTCGCAATTGTACTCGACGCTTTCGATTCCGCTCGCGGACAGGACCAGGCCTCCGGCGTCGACCACCGTCTGAAGCGTATCCTTCTTGGCCTGGGCGCAGAGTTCTTCGGACTGGAGATAGACGCCCTTGATGAAGTCCTCAGCCGATGCCTCGGAAACGCCGAGCCAGAGCAGGGAAACCGTCGCCAAATTTCTCCAGTTCATCATCGCTCACCCCAATCGCACAGATCGCAACCGATCAAATGTCTATGGCTACGCCCACTTTCGGCAGCATCACTTCGACGCCCGAGCCTTCGAGGCCATCGACGAAGCTTTGCGCCGTCTGGTCGATGATCGGGAAGGTAGCGAAGTGGCATGGCACCACCGTCTCGAACTTGAAGAAGCGCCGGCAGGCGAGAGCCGCCACCGCACCGCCCATGGTGAAGCGGTCGCCGACAGGCACCAAGCCGATAGCCGGCTCGTGCAGCTCGTTGATCAAGGCCATGTCGGAGAAGATGTCGGTATCGCCCATGTGGTAGAGCGTGCGCTCGTCGGCGAAATGCAGCACCAGCCCGCCGGGATTGCCGAGATAGGTATTGGTGCCGCCAGGCCCGCCCGCGGAAGACGAATGCAGCGCAGTAACGAAGGTGGTGGTAAAGCCGCCGCAATCGACGGTACCGCCGATGTTGCCGGGATTGATCTGCTTGTCGCTAACGCCCTGGCCCACCAGAAACATGCAGATCTCGAAATTGGCGACGAGCATGGCGCCCGTCTTTTTCAGTATGGCGGCGGCATCGCCGATATGATCGTCATGGCCGTGCGTCAAAAGCACATGGGTGACACCCTCGGCTGCCTCCTCCCAGGACTTGCCCCACGACGGATTGCCGCTCAGGAACGGGTCGATCAGGATCGTGGCGCCTGCCACTTCGATGCGGAATGCCGAATGTCCATACCAGGTCAGTTTCATCGTTTCGGCATTCCTCGCAATTTCGTTGGCCAAAGGATAGAACGCACCAAGCTCCTTTCAAAGGGGCCGATACGCAAATTCAAGGTGTTAGTACTTCCACCGGATGCGCACCTAAAGTCATAAGGAACGCCGCTTGGCCATCGCTACGATTGAACAACTGCCTGAGCTGCTGGCCGGTGGCAAGACGCTGGCCGGCCTAGACCTCGGCGACAAGACGATCGGCGTTGCCGTGTCCGATCGCGGCCTGTCGTTCTCGCATCCGCGCCCGGTGATCATCCGCAAGAAGTTCACGCTCGATGTCGCTGCCCTGCTTGCCATGCTGGCCAAGGAAAATACCGGCGCGATCGTGATCGGCCTACCCATCAACATGGACGGTTCCGAGGGCCCGCGCGCCCAGAAATCACGCGCCTTCGTGCGCAATGCGGCCAATCTGACCGAATTGCCCTTCATTTTCTGGGACGAGCGGCTGTCGACGGTGGCAGCGGAACGCGCACTGATCGAGATGGACGTATCGCGCAAGAAGCGCGAGGGACGCATCGATTCGGCCGCCGCTGCCTTTATCCTGCAAGGCGTCTTGGACAGGCTTCAGACGCTGGGCGCCGATTCCGCGGAAGAATAGCGCGCCCGCACTCTTTCAGCGATCTGCTTGCGGCGACGGAACGCCCAGATCGCCAAAATGACCAGCGTATCGAAGAAGAAGGCCTTGGCCATCAACCACGGGATCGTCGCGGGATCGATACCGAGTATTTCGCCATAGAGCTCGAAGATGGCAAGGTTGAACCGGCGCGACAGCATCCAGTAGCCGAAATGCATGTCGTAGATCGACAGGAAGTACCAGCCCCAGAAAAGCACCAGCGGCGCGGCCCATATGGCGAAGATGTAGCGCATCAGCCGAGCCCCCGCGCACATGGCCCGGCGGCGTCAATGTCTGGCAACTGGTTCAAAAAGGCCCGCATCGGGAATCCCGCTTCTTTGCAGAATACAGTGGGCCCGGCGGATGCGCCATGCAACGTAAACCATTCATTAAGGTTAACGACCGACGGGCTGACGTGGCCCCCGGTGCCACCGCAAAACCGGCAGCGCCGCGGTTCAGCCGGCCTGCGGATAGAGCGTGTCGATAATCAGCCGCGAATCGTGTCGTGCGTCGAGCATGCCGTAGGTACCGCGCCACTGTCCGGCGAGCCGGGTCTCGATGAAGGCATCGGCGATGCGCCCTGCCCCCATCCGGCGCAGCTCCGCAGCCGCAGCCGAAATCGCCAATTGCTCCGTCAGGATCTGCGCCGAGCCCTCGTCGGAGCTTGCGACCTGCATCGCCGCCCTGAGTACCCCCAGGATGCTGCGTCCGCCCGGTCCCAGATCGCGCTCGATGCTCGCAAGCACGTCATCAAACAGTCCCGGTGCCCGGCCCAGCACGCGCAGCACGTCCAGCGCCATGACGTTGCCGGAGCCTTCCCAGATCGCGTTGACCGGCGCCTCGCGATAGTAGCGCGCGAGCGGCGCTTCCTCGACATAGCCATTGCCGCCGAGGCATTCCATTGCCTCGTAGAGGAGCGGCGGTGCGATCTTGCAGACCCAGTATTTGACGACCGGGGTCATGGCACGCGCAAAGGCCGCCTCGCCGCGGTCCGATGCCGCTTCGTCGAAGGAGCGCGCCAGGCGGAAGGCGAGTGCGGTAGCACCGGCGACATCGAGCGCCATGTCGGCCAGCACGCGCTGCATCAGCGGCTGGTCGACGAGATTGGCGCCGAAAACCTGGCGGTGGCGGGTGTGGTGCACGGCTTCAGCCAACCCCGCCCGCATGATTGCCGAGGACGCCACGGCACAATCGAGGCGCGTCAGCGTCACCATGTCCATGATCGTCTTGACGCCGCCGCCGGGCTCGCCGACCAGGTCGCCGATGGCGCCCTGGATCTCGACCTCGGACGAGGCATTGGAACGGTTGCCGAGCTTGTCCTTGAGGCGCTGGAACTGCAGCCCATTGGCCGAACCGTCGCTCAGGATGCGCGGAACCAGGAAACAGGACAGCCCCTCCGGCGCCTGCGCCAGCATCAGGAAGGCGTCCGACATCGGCGCCGACATGAACCACTTGTGGCCGTTGAGCCGATAGAAGCTGCCACCGGCACGTTCGGCCCTGGTGGTGTTGGCGCGCACATCGGTGCCGCCCTGCCTCTCGGTCATCCCCATGCCGAGCGTCAGGCCGGCCTTCTCGACCGGCGGCTTCTGAGCCTGATCGTATTTGCGGGTGGTGACGCGCGGTGCCCATTCGCGGAACAGCTTCGGGCTCGCCATCAGGGCTGCCAGCGAAGCGTTGGTCATGGTGATCGGGCACAGATGCCCGCATTCGAGTTGCGCAGTCAGATAAAAGCGTGCGGCTCGCACCTGGTGCCGCCGGCCGGTTTCCGTGCCGCCGTTCTCCCAGACGGAAGAATGCAGCCCGCCGGCGACCGAACGGCGCATCAGCGCATGATAGGCCGGATGAAACTCGACCTGGTCGATGCGTCGGCCCTGTCGGTCGTGTGTCCTGAGCTTCGGCACCTCGCTATTGGCGAGCCGCGCCAGGTCCTGCGCTTCCTGGTTCAGCACGAAGCGGCCGAGGCCGTCGAGGTCGCGACGGACCGGCTCGGAAAAGCTCTCTGCAATCTGGATCAGCAGCGGATCTCCGCGCCAGGCATTGCTGCCCGTCAGCGGAGGGGGCTGGTTCGGCACGTCCTGCGTCACGCCTTGTCCTTCATCGGTGTGGGCGACGGGCACGAATCCGCTGCCATGGCCGGCTTTATAGCCGAAATGCTTAGCGATAGCTTATGGCGCAGCTTGCCCGCGACGAAAATCCCGTGGGAGAACTTTCATCATCGAAATGCCGGCTTGCGGGTCACTTAAGCACAGCCTATAGCAGCGCCTTGAGATGACAGACCTTTCGTCCCTGCCGCCCTACCCGCACCGCCATCTTCTTGGCATCCGCGACCTTTCTCCATTCGACATCGAATTGCTGCTCGACCGGGCCGATGCCGCGGTGTCGATTTCGCGTCAGTCGGAGAAAAAGACCTCGACGCTGCGCGGGCGTACCCAGATCAACCTGTTCTACGAAGCCTCGACGCGCACGCAGTCGTCGTTCGAGCTCGCGGGAAAGCGCCTCGGCGCCGACGTCATGAACATGTCGGTCGCAAGCTCTTCGGTGAAGAAGGGCGAAACGCTGATCGATACGGCGATGACGCTGAATGCGATGCGACCTGACATCCTCATCATCCGCCACCAGTCGGCGGGTGCCGCCGCCCTGCTTGCACAGAAGGTCGGCTGCTCGGTGGTCAATGCCGGCGACGGCGCCCATGAGCACCCGACGCAGGCGCTGCTCGACGCCCTGACGATCCGCCGCGCCAAGGGCAGCATCGCCCGGCTGACGGTGGCGATCTGCGGCGATATCCTGCATTCGCGCGTTGCCCGCTCCAATATCCTGTTGCTCAACGCGCTCGGCGCGCGCGTCCGTGTCGTGGCGCCTTCGACGCTGCTTCCATCGGGCATCGCCCAGATGGGCGTGGAGGTAACGCAGTCGATGGCCGACGGCCTCAAGGACGCCGACGTCGTCATGATGCTGCGCCTGCAGCGCGAGCGCATGGCCGGCGCCTTCGTGCCTTCGGTGCGCGAATATTTCCGCTACTACGGCCTCGACGCCGAAAAACTGAAGGCGGCAAAGCCCGACGCGCTGGTGATGCATCCCGGTCCGATGAACCGTGGGGTCGAAATTGCCTCCGAGATCGCCGACGGGCCGCAGAGCGTCATCCAGGAGCAGGTGGAGATGGGCGTCGCCGTGCGCATGGCGGTGATGGAAGCGCTGCTCGACCCGCGCCGCAATCGCGATGGACAGAACGCATGAGCATCACGGTTTTCCAGCGCGCCCGCATCGTTGACCCGTCGCGCGGCATCGATGAGACCGGTTCGGTCATCGTCGACGGCAAGAAGATCGTCGCCGCAGGTGCCGACGCGCTCAACCAGGGCATTCCCGGCGGCGCCGAAGTCGTTGATTGCGCCGGCAAGACGATCATTCCAGGCCTGATCGACGGCCGGGTCTTCATCGGCGAGCCCGGCGGCGAGCATCGCGAAACGATCGCCTCGGCAAGTGTTGCCGCTGCCGCCGGCGGCGTCACCTCGATCGTCATGATGCCCGACACCGATCCGGTGATCGACAACGTCGCCCTCGTCGAATTCGTGCTGCGGACCGCCAAGGAGACTGCGTCGGTCAATGTCTTCCCTGCGGCAGCCATCACCAAGGGCCTCGAAGGCCACGAGATGACCGAGTTCGGCCTGCTGCGCGAAGCAGGTGCTGTCGCCTTCACCGATGGACGCCACACCATTGCCAATTCGCTGATGATGCGCCGGGCGCTCACCTACGCCCGCGATTTCGATGCCGTGATCGCGCATGAGACACAGGATGCCGACCTCGCCTCGTCGGGGGTGATGAACGAAGGGCTCTATGCCAGCTGGCTGGGGCTTTCGGGCATTCCGCGCGAAGCCGAGACCATCCCGCTCGAACGCGACCTCGCGCTCGCGCGCCTGACACGCGGCCGCTATCACGCTGCCAAGATCTCGACGGCCATGGCAGCCAGCGCCGTTTCGCGCGCCAAGGCGGACGGCGCCAAGGTGACGGCGGGTGTTTCGATCAACAGCCTGTCGCTCAACGAAAACGACGTCGGCGAGTACCGCACCTTCTTCCGGCTGGCGCCGCCGCTGCGCGCCGAGGAAGACCGCCTCGCCATGGTCGAGGCCCTGAAGGACGGCACCATCGACGTGATCGTGTCGTCGCATGACCCGCAGGACGTCGATACCAAGCGCCTGCCCTTCGCAGATGCCGCCGCGGGCGCGATCGGGCTGGAGACGCTGCTCGCAGTCGCCTTGCGCCTGCATCACAATGACGATGTCCCGCTGCTGCGTATCATCGACACGCTTTCGACCGCTCCGGCACGGCTGTTCGGCCTGCCGGGCGGCACATTGAAGCCGGGTGCGGTTGCGGATCTGGCGCTCGTCGACCTCGGCGAGCCGTGGGTGGTGCGCGAGGCCGACATCCGCTCGCGCTCCAAGAACACCTGCTTCGAAGGCGCGCGCCTTCAGGGCAAGGTCTTGAAAACCTTGGTCGCCGGACGCACAGTGTTCTCGGCCTGACGGCCACGGGGGAGAAGAAATACCTTGATGCCGGATGACATTTTTCCGACGGCTCTACACGTGCTCGTTGCAGCCGCCGTATTCGGCTATCTCCTGGGCTCGATTCCATTCGGGCTGCTGCTCACGCGTGCGGCCGGCCTGGGCGACGTGCGCAAGATCGGCTCGGGCAACATCGGCGCCACCAATGTGCTGCGCACGGGCAACAAGAAACTGGCGGCAGCAACGCTGCTGCTCGATGCGCTCAAGGGCACCGTGGCCGTGGTCATCGCAGCGCGCTGGAGCCATGACGCAGCGCTTGCCGCCGGCCTCGGCGCCTTCATCGGCCACCTCTATCCGATCTGGCTCGGCTTCAAGGGCGGCAAGGGCGTCGCGACCTATCTTGGCGTCCTGTTCGGCCTGTCGGGGCTCGGCGCCCTGGCCTTTGCCGTCACCTGGCTGCTCGTCGCCTTCGCCAGCCGCTATTCGTCGCTTGCAGCCCTGACGGCAGCGGTGGTGGTGCCGATCGCACTTTATATGACTGACATGCCCAAGGCAGCCGGCCTGCTGGCGCTGATGAGCGTCATCGTCTTCATCCGCCACCGCGCCAACATCTCGCGCCTGCTCGCCGGCACCGAATCGCGGATCGGATCCAAGGGATGAACCAACCCGCCGCCGGGCCGCATCTCAGCGACCGGCAGCGGCTCCACTGGCTGCGCCTAATCCGCACCCCGAATGTCGGCCCGGCCAGTTTTCGCGACCTGATCAACCGCTTCGGCTCGGCCGAAACCGCGATCGAGATGCTGCCCGAGATCATGATGGCGGGCGGTGCCAACCGGCTGGTCAAGGTTCCTTCCGTCGCTGAGGCTGAAGCGGAAATGCAGGCAGCGCGCCAATGCGGGGCGCGTTTCGTGGCGCTTGGCGAGCCGGACTACCCCCAGATCCTCAAGCGCATGGACCATCCCCCGCCGCTGCTCGCCGTCAGGGGCACAGGCGCTATTTTCAGCCTGCCGCCGGTGGCGATCGTCGGTGCGCGCAACGCCTCTCTCGCCGGCATCAAGATGGCGCGCACGCTGGCTGCGGAACTCGGCCGGAACGGCTATGCGGTGATTTCAGGCTTGGCGCGCGGCATCGACACCGCCGCCCACCAGGGCAGCCTGGATACCGGAACGGTAGGGGTGCTGGCCGGCGGACTCGACCGCCCCTACCCGTCTGAGAATATCGGCCTTTGCGACGAGATCGCCGAGCGCGGCGCGGTCGTATCGGAAATGCCGTTCGGCTGGGAGCCCCGCGCGCAGGACTTTCCGCGTCGCAACCGCATCGTCGCAGGCCTTGTCCTCGGACTGGTGGTCGTCGAAGCGGCAAAACGATCGGGTTCGCTGATCAGCGCGCGGCTGGCCGGCGATATGGGACGGCTGGTTTTCGCCGTGCCCGGCTCGCCGCTCGACCCGCGCGCCGCCGGCACCAATGGCCTGCTGAAGGACGGTGCGACGCTGGTGACCGAGGTCGGCGACATACTCGAGGCCTTGGCGCCATTGGTCGGGGGCCAGTCCTACATCGCAGCCAGCATGGAAGAGCCGCCGGATTTCAGCGCCACGCCACCGCCCGCCGACAACGACCGCGCCCGGGTGATCGAAGCTTTGGGGCCGGTACCGGTCGAAGTCGATGAACTGATCCGTCATACCGGACTTCACCCGGCGCAAATCTTCATGATCCTGCTGGAACTGGATCTTGCCGGACGGCTCGAGCGCCACTCAGGCGGACGTGTTTCGCTTGTTGATCCCGATGTTTGACGGCCGATCACCGCGTATCACATCTCCAGCCTCGACATAGGCCATCTCGATCAGATAGGCGAGCATGCCGCAGCGCTCGGCTTCCGCCATGATGCGGAGTTGCCCCAGCATCGACTGGATATAGTCCAGCGTTTCGGCTCGCCTACGTGTTGGCGGCGGCTTGTGCATAGAATTGGCTTTCCTTTTGTCTTGCCGCCCGGTGTTGAGCACAGGATTCGGTGCCTATCTCCACGCGGGAAACAGGCCCAACCGGCAATGGCAGAAGCGTAGCAAATCTACTAACAATTGCAATAGCGCCAATTAATATACCTTAGGTTGTATTGCCGATGTCAGCCGGCGTTTTTGGCCCCGTCCCCTTGACCAGACTGAAAAGGGCGGCCATGTGACGTGCGAATTGAAAATTCTTCGCCACGCGCCGTTGCCGTTGTTTTGGCGCTTCACTGGAAAATCAGCCACATATGGACGTCGTTGTCGTCGAGTCACCGAACAAGGTGAAAAGCATCAACAAGTATCTGGGCAAGAACTACAAGGTTCTGGCCTCGTTCGGCCATGTCCGCGATCTGCCGGCCAAGGATGGCTCGGTCAAGCCGGATGACGATTTCGCCATGTCCTGGGCTGTCGACACCGCTTCGGCGAAGCGGCTCACCGAAATCGCCAAGGCGGTCAAGGAAGCCGATGGCCTGATCCTCGCAACCGATCCGGATCGCGAGGGAGAAGCCATCGCCTGGCACGTGCTCGAAGTGCTGAAGCAGAAGCGCGTCCTCAAGGACAAGACCATCAAGCGCGTCGCCTTCAACTCGATCACCAAGCAGGCGGTTCTCGAGGCAATCGCCAATCCGCGCGAGATCGACCCGCCGCTGGTGGACGCCTATCTGGCACGCCGGGCGCTCGACTATCTCGTCGGCTTCACTCTTTCTCCCGTGCTCTGGCGCAAGCTGCCGGGCGCCCGCTCGGCCGGTCGCGTCCAGTCGGTGGCGCTGCGCTTCGTCTGCGACCGCGAGGCCGAGATCGAGCGTTTCGTGCGCGAAGAGTACTGGCAGATCGCAGCTATTCTCGGCACGCCGCGCGCGGAAAATTTCGAGGCAAGGCTCACCGTCTATGACGGCAAGAAGCTGCAGAAGCTCGACATCTCTTCGCAGGCGATGGCCGATGACATCAAGGCGATGCTGGAAGGGGCAACCTTCAAGGCACTGTCGGTCGAAGCCAAGCCGACCAGGCGCAATCCGAGCGCCCCTTTCACCACCTCGACCTTGCAGCAGGCGGCATCCTCGAGCCTCGGCTTTTCCGCAAGCCGCACCATGCAGGTCGCCCAGCGCCTCTATGAGGGCATGGAGATCGGTGGCGAGACGGCCGGCCTGATCACCTATATGCGTACCGACGGCGTGCAGATGGCACCCGAGGCGATCGAGGCCGCGCGCGAGGCCATCGGCAAGGAGTTCGGCGCAAGGTACCTGCCCGAGAAGCCGCGCCAGTATACGACCAAGGCCAAGAACGCCCAGGAAGCGCACGAAGCCATCCGGCCGACCGATTTCTCGCGCACGCCCACTGAGATGCGCAAGTTCCTCGATGCCGATCAGGCCCGTCTCTATGAGATCATCTGGAAGCGGGCGATTGCCAGCCAGATGCAGCCGGCCGAGATCGAGCGCACCACCGTCGAGATCGAGGCGCGCAATGGCGCCAGGACCGCCGGCCTGCGCGCCGTGGGCTCCGTCACCCGCTTCGACGGCTTCATCGCCGCCTACACCGAGCAGAAGGACGAGGATTCGGAAGACGAGGAAAGCCGTCGCCTGCCAGAGATCCGTGCCGACGAGACGCTCAAGCGCGAATCCGTCAACGCCAGCCACCACACCACCGAGCCTCCGCCCCGCTATTCCGAGGCGAGCTTCATCAAGAAGATGGAAGAGCTCGGCATTGGCCGTCCCTCGACTTATGTCGCGACGCTGAAGACGCTCGAAGAGCGCGACTATGTAAAGATCGAGAACAGAAAGCTCATTCCGGAGCCCAAAGGGCGGCTCGTGACCGCCTTCATGGAGAGCTTCTTCCAGCATTATGTGGAGTACGACTTCACCGCCTCGCTGGAAGAGAAGCTCGACGAGGTTTCCGACGGCAAGCTCGCCTGGCGCGACGTCCTACGCGATTTCTGGAAGGACTTTTCCGGCGCTGTCGATGACATCAAGGAACTGCGCGTCACCGAAGTGCTCGATGCACTGAACGAGGAACTCGCCCCGCTCGTCTTCCCCGAGCGCGAGGACGGCTCGAACCCGCGCATCTGCCCGAAATGCGGCACCGGCAACCTGTCGCTCAAGCTCGGCAAATACGGTGCCTTCGTTGGCTGTTCGAACTATCCCGAATGCGGCTTTACCCGCCAGCTCGACGGCCCCGGCGGCAATGGCGAGAATGGCGGCCTCGAAGATGGCACCAAGGTGCTGGGCACCGATCCCTACACCAATGAGGAGATCACCCTGCGCAGCGGCCGCTTCGGCCCCTACATCCAGCGCGGCGACGGCAAGGAAGCCAAGCGCTCCAGCCTGCCCAAGGGCTGGTCGGCGGCATCCATCGACCACGAAAAGGCGCTTGCCCTGCTGGCACTGCCACGCGATGTCGGCCAGCACCCGGAATCGGGCAAGATGATCTCGGCAGGTCTTGGCCGCTACGGCCCGTTCGTGCTGCACGAAGGTACCTACGCCAATCTCGAAAGCATCGAGGACGTGTTCTCGATCGGCCTCAACCGCGCTGTCACCGTGCTTGCCGAGAAGCAGGCCAAGGGCAAGGGTGGACGCGGCAGCACGCCGGCCGCACTCAAGGATCTTGGCGAGCACCCCGCCGGCGGCGGCAACATCACCGTGCGCGACGGCAAGTACGGTCCCTATGTCAATTTCGGCAAGGTCAATGCTACCCTGCCGAAGGGCAAGGACCCCGCCACCGTGACCGTCGAGGACGCGCTTGCGCTGATCGCCGAAAAGGAAGCGAAAGGCGGAGGCGGCAAGAAGCCGGCCCGCGGCGGGGCCAAGAAGGCAGCCGGCAGCGCGACCAAGAAGCCAGCCGCCAGCAAGGCCAAAAAGAAGGACTGACCGACCTTGGCGCGAAAGATTTCCGGACGAAACGCCGGCACCAGACGCGCCGCAAGCGACGAGGTCCGCGGCAAGGACGTCTATCGCCCCTCGCGTGACGAGATTCTGCGCTACATCGCGGAGAATCCCGATCGCAGCGGCAAGCGGGACATTGCCAAGGCCTTTGCGCTCAAGAACGAAGACCGCATCTGGCTGAAAGAGCTGTTGCGCGAACTCCAGGACGAGGGCCTGCTGGAGAAGAGCCGCAAGCGCCTGAGCCGGGTCGGCGCCCTGCCCCATGTCGCCGTGCTAGACATCTTCGGTCGCGACACTGAGGGCACGCTCCTGGCGCGTGCTTCCGAACAACCGGACGGTCCCATCGTTGCCGTCAAGACATCCCGTACAAGCAACGGACCGACGCCCGGCGTCGGCGACCGCGTGCTGGCGAAGACCTTCCCGGTCGAGGGGTATCTCGGCGACGAAAACGTGCCGGCTTATACCGCCCGTATCATGAAGGTGTTCGAAAAGCGCAGCGATACCGCGCTCGGCATCTTCCGAATCCTCAAGGACGGCACGTTCCGCATCGAGCCGGTCGAGCGCCGCCAGCCCGAACTGGTGGTCGACAAGGACTCCCAGAACGGCGCCAAGGACGGCGACCTTGTAGAAGTGGTGCCAGAACGCGCCAGCCGATATGGGCTGCCGCGCGCCAAGGTGGTCTCGGTGCTTGGCTCGTTGACCAATGAGAAGGCGGTCTCGATGATCGCCATCCATGCCCACGAGATTCCGCACATCTTCCCTGCCGAGGTGATCGCCGAGGCTGAGGCGGTCAAACCGGCGACGCTCGACGGCAAGCGCGAGGACTGGCGGGAGCTGCCGCTGGTCACCATAGATCCGGCGGACGCCAAGGACCATGACGACGCCGTCTATGCCGAGCCGGATGCGGATGAAAAGAACCCCGGCGGCTTTATCGCCACCGTCGCCATCGCCGACGTCGCGGCCTATGTCCGCCCCGGCACAGCTCTCGACCAAGAGGCACTGAAGCGCGGCAACTCGGTCTATTTCCCCGACCGCGTCGTGCCGATGCTGCCCGAACGCATCTCCAACGATTTGTGCTCGCTGCGCGAAGGCGTCGACCGGCCGGCACTTGCCGTGCGCATGACGTTTTCGGCCGAAGGCCGCAAGGTCAGGCACTCCTTCCACCGCATCATGATGCGCTCGTCGGCCCGCCTCGCCTATCCGCAGGCGCAGGCCGCCATCGACGGCGTGCCCGACGACAAGACCGGGCCGATCCTGGAGACCATCCTCAAGCCACTGTGGGCGGCCTACGACGTGCTCAAGCGCGGCCGCGACAGCCGCCAGCCGCTCGAACTCGACCTCCCCGAAAGAAAGATCCTGCTCAAGCCCGACGGCACGGTTGACCGGGTCATCGTTCCCGATCGCCTCGACGCCCACAAGCTGATCGAGGAGTTCATGATCCAGGCCAACGTCGCGGCGGCCGAAACCCTGGAAAACAAAAAGCAGAAACTCGTCTACCGCATCCATGACGGCCCCTCGCTTGCCAAGCAGGAATCGCTGCGCGAGTTCCTGCAGACGATCGGCCTGTCATTGGCGCGTGGCGCCGAGATGCGGCCAGCCCAGTTCAACGGAATCCTCGAGCGTGTGCGCGGCGAGGACAACGAGCAACTTGTCAACGAGGTGGTGCTGCGCTCGCAGAGCCAGGCCGAGTACAATCCCGACAATATCGGGCACTTCGGCCTCAATCTGCGCCGCTACGCCCATTTCACCTCGCCGATCCGCCGCTATGCCGACCTCATCGTCCATCGTGCCCTGATCGCCTCGCTGGGCTTGGGCGCCGGTGGCCTGACGCCGTCGGAAGAAGCACGCCTGGAAGAAATCGCCGGCCTCATTTCGCAGACCGAGCGCCGCGCCATGGCAGCCGAAAGGGAGACCGTCGATCGGCTGGTCGCCGGCTTCCTGTCCGAACGGCTCGACGAGACTTTCGAGGCCCGCATCTCGGGCGTGGTCAAGGCGGGACTATTTGTCCAATTGCCGCAATATGGCGCGGATGGTTTCATCCCCGTGTCATCCTTGGGTGACGATTATTACCACTTCGACGAAGCCGCCCGCGCCCTCTTCGGGGAGCGCAGCGGCAAGGGCTACCAACTCGCTGACCGCGTTGAAGTGCGGCTTGTCGAGATCGCCCCGCTGGCTGGCGCCATGCGCTTCGAAATGCTGACCGAACCGAAGCCCCTGCCCGGTTCGAAACGGTCGTTCCACAAGACCAAGGGGCAAAGAACGCGTGCCCGTGCCTCCCAACCGCGGCGAGGTCCGCGCGGCAGGAGATGACGATGGAAGAACAGGTATTCGGTGGCGGCCACCAGCAGGTCGCCCGCGAGGCACGGCCCGTCTGGCCGGCGATCAAGCGCGGCCTGTTCTGCAAATGCCCGAAATGCGGCGAAGGCAAGCTCTTTGCGTCCTTCGTCAAGACTGTCGACCGCTGCAGCGTCTGCCACGAAGAGATATTCCATCACCGCGCTGACGACCTGCCCGCCTATCTCGTCGTCGTCCTCGTCGGCCATATCGTCGTCGGCGCCTTCATGGCCGTCGAAGCCAACGTCACGCTTGCACTGTGGCAGCACCTGCTGATCTGGGTGCCGCTGACGATCGTTTCCGCCCTTGCGCTGCTGCGCCCCATCAAGGGTGGCGTGGTCGGCATGCAATGGGCGCTCTACATGCATGGCTTCGGCGGCGAAGAAGACGCTATCGACGCGCACCCGGAGGCCTGACCGGACGCTGGCGCAATGCCAAGTCGCATCCAAGCGCTTCCTTCCACCCCGACATTCCGTTAGGACAGCCGCGATGGATGGCATCAGCAAGACAGAACTCGACAGGCTCGAAGCCAGGGAACTGGTGAAAAACGCCGCCCCCTTGCGTCCGCGCGACGCGGCGACGCTGATCCTGCTCGACCGAAGCGGCGACGATGTGCTGGTGCTGATGGGCCGGCGGCACATGAAGCATGCCTTCATGCCCGGCAAATTCGTCTTCCCGGGAGGCCGCACCGACCCGGCCGACAGCCGCATCAAGGTTGCCGACGAACTTCATCCGGACGAAGAGACCAAGCTGCGTGCCGGCACGGGCAGCGTCAGCATCGCTCGCGCCCGCGCGATCGCGCTGTCGGCGGTTCGCGAGACCTACGAAGAAGCAGGCCTGTTGATCGGTCGACGCGGGGCGTTCTCGACCACCAAGGCCGATTGGCAGGGATTCGCCGAACATGGCGTGGAGCCCAGCCTTGCCTCGCTGCGCTTCATTGCGCGCGCCATAACACCTCCGGGACGCGTTCGCCGCTTCGACACCCGATTCTTGTCGGCCTGGCGCAGCGACGTGGCCGTCGAGCTGCCCGACGGCGGACCGACAAACGAGCTCGAGGAACTTGTCTGGCTGCCGCTGGCCGACGCCGTGGAGGCCGACATTCCGGCCATCACGAAATCAGTTCTCGGCGACCTCCGGCAACGGCTGGCAATCGATCCCGGGCTCAGGCCCGGCGGCGAAGTGCCGTTCTACCGCATGTTCAACCAACGCTTTCGGCGCGACATCCTTTAGGCCTCACATATGCACGAGACCATCCAGGAAGCCGAAACCGTCGAACGCGTGCACTGGCGCTCGATTTCCGCCGCGATCGCCTCGATCAGCGTTGTCGGCATCGCCATCGGTCTGGGCATACCGCTGCTCAGCGTGATCCTTGAATCGCGCGGCTACTCACCCTCGATGATCGGGCTCAATACGGCAGTGGCGGGCATTGCATCGATCTGCGCGGCACCGCTGGCAACCCCGATCGCGATGCGTTTCGGCGTCGTCTGGACGATGTTCGCAATGATCATCGCCGGTGCGGTGGCTTTCGTCGGGTTCTATTTCGCGCCGTCGTTCTGGATGTGGTTTCCGCTGCGGGCGGTACTGCATTTCGCCCTGACAGTGCTGTTCATCCTGTCGGAATTCTGGATCAGCACCTGCGCGCCGCCTCATCGGCGCGGCTTGGTGCTTGGCATCTACGCCACGGTACTGTCGCTCGGCTTCGCTGCCGGCCCGTGGCTGTTCTCCCAGATCGGCAGCACCGGCCTGCTGCCGTTCGGCCTCACCTTCTGTCTCGTCATGATCGCCGCGATTCCCGTCGTTCTGGCGCGCAGCGAGAGCCCCAAGATCGTCTCCGAAGGCGGCAAGGGTGGCTTCTTCCGCTACATCTGGATGGTTCCGACCGCGACGGCAGCCGTGCTTGTCTTCGGTGCCGTCGAGACGGGCGGCTTCGCCCTGTTCCCGATCTATGGCCAGCGGATCGGCTATACCGAGGCCGACGCGGCGCTGCTGCTCACCATGATCGGCCTCGGCAACGTCATGCTTCAGATCCCGTTCGGCATGATCAGCGACCGCATCGCCGACCGGCGCTGGCTGCTGCTGATTTGCGCTGCTACCGGCTTGATAGGCACCCTCGCCATGCCTGTCCTCGCCGGCAACTGGCACGTCATGGCCGGCCTGCTGTTCGTCTGGGGCGGCGTGGTGGCGGCCCTCTACACCATCGGCCTCGCCCATCTTGGCGCGCAGCTTTCCGGCCGCGACCTCGCCTCGGCCAATGCGGCCTTCATCTTCTGCTACGGCATCGGCATGATTCTCGGCCCGCAGGTGATCGGCATCTTCATGGATATCTTCGGGCCAAATGGATTCGGCTGGGCGCTGGCGCTGTTCTTCGGCGGATATATGGTCATCGGCCTGGGCCGAATTGCCGCGAAATCCGGGCTTTCGCGCTCCGAGGCTTGACTTTCCAGGCACGATCTTTATGTGTCCCGCCAGGTTTTCCGCGTCCGGGTTGTTTTCCCGTCCTGAGGCGGGTGCAACTCCAGACAATTAACGGACGAGAATCATGGCCAAGGCTGCAAACATCAAGATCAAGCTTCTGTCGACCGCCGACACCGGTTTCTTCTACGTGACGAGCAAGAACAGCCGCACGAAGACTGAGAAGCTGTCGTTCCGCAAGTACGACCCGGTTGCCAAGAAGCACGTTGAATTCAAGGAAACCAAGATCAAGTAATCTGGTTTTCGCCCGGAATTCCGAAACGCCGCCCAGTGGGCGGCGTTTTTGTTTTGGGGGTTAGATCAGTTCCCGAAAGCACGCCGCATCAGTTCACGGAACGTCAGTTCGTGATCGAAGTGCCCGTCGCGCAGAAAATTCAGCGTCTGCGCGATGACAAGCGGATTGTTCATCATGAAGGTATGCGTCGCAGGCAGGACGATGTGGTCCTTCATGCCTTCAAGCTTGGTGCTTTCCACCGAGACCTTGCCGTCGTTCGGGCCCTTGAACATGCCGGACAAGAACGGGTTGAGCGACCGGTCGCCGGCGATGATGCCGAGCTCGAACCGAGCAGGCCCGAGTTCATTGGGAACGCTGTCCGGCCCCGTGCCCAGCTGACCGCCGGCTGGGCCATTGACGATTTCGAACAGCTTGAGACCACCCAAGGTGTCGACCAGTTCGGAACCATGATTGGGTGGCGCGAGCATGACGACGCGACCGAGATTTTCGGGGCGGTTCTGCGTGAGCCAAGCCCGCACCAGGATGCCGCCCATGGAGTGAGTCACGAAGTGAACCGGGCCGGCCTCGCCGCACTTGGCCACCGACGCATCGACATACGCGATCAGCTGGTCGATGGGAACATCGGTCGACGGATAGGCGTCGTTGACGACAGTGTAGTCGAACGAGCCGAGCGTCTCTTCCATCAGCATCAGGGATGCGTCCGTGCGCGCCAGGCCATGGAGCATCACGACGCATTCCCGCGCAGATGCCGCGACCGAAAATGTCATGAACAAAAGAGCAGCAAGAATACGCATCGAAAACACTAGTCCGAATGGCCGGCCCGGCTCAAGCCGATGCAACGGACAGACAAACCGAAGTGCTTTCGAAAAGGAAAACAGGGGGCCGGTCGGCTGCTGGCAGCGGTACGAGGAGGCCACTATGTGCCAGTGCCGGCCGGCCGACCCCACGGACCCAGGAGATGCGGCGGACCTGAGCATCATGGGGTATCAATTGGGCTTCCGGCCTGTGCTCCTCGTGCCGACGCCCGTCCTTCTTCTCCACTCCACAGTCGCGCAAGATTACTTGAAAATCAACACTTTCTTAACCACGGCTCGCGAATCGCTTGGGTTAAGGTAAACGATTGAGCTTAACGCGCTTGACTATCCGACCCTTGTCGGCGTCAGGCCGCACGCGCGACCACGCGGTTGCGGCCACGGGTCTTGGCATCGTAGAGCGCGAGGTCTGCACGCTTCATCAGGCCGGCAACCGTGTCGCCTTTGGCAGTCAGCGACGACACGCCGACGCTGACCGTAACCGATACGCCCTTGCCCGCTCCGCTGATTGCAAATGGCGTCTGGGCGACCTCCGCGCGAATGCGCTCGGCGACCATCTCGGCCAGCGCCGCGTCGGTATCGGGCATCACCACGACGAACTCCTCGCCACCGAATCGGCAAGCGAGGTCAATGCCGCGAACGCTCTTCTTCACGCGCCGCGCAAACTCGCGCAGCACCTCGTCGCCGCCATCATGACCAAACGTGTCGTTGATCCGCTTGAAGCGGTCGAGATCGGTGATCATCAGCGAGAGCGGCCTGTGCCGGGAGACGGCGCGGTCGAACAGGCGCGGCAGGTGGCTGTCGAGGTAGCGGCGGTTGTGCAGGCCCGTCAGGCCGTCCGTCACGGCCATCTCGATGGTCTGGCTGACGCTCTGCCTCAGTTCGTCATTGTAGCGCTTGCGGCGCACCTGCGTGCGCAGCCGTGCAATCAGCTCTTCACGGTCGAGCGGCCGCACCAGATAATCGTTGATGCCGAGTTCGAGCCCGCGAATGATGCGGTCGTCCTCTTCCTTGCGGACCAGAAGCACGATCGGCAGCGACCGCGTGCGGTCGAGCGATCGCAGTTGCGAGCACAACCGCAACGGATCGAACTCGGAAAATCCGGTCGACACGATGACGCATTCATAGCTGCCTTCGGCGGCATTGAAGAGCCCCGACTGCGGGTCGGCGGCGATCTGCACGTCTGCAGCGCCGTCCAGCAGCGCACAGATATGGGCCGCCGACGATGTCTGCTCGTCGATCAGCAGCACCTTAGGCATCGTTTCCTGCAGCAACTCGGATCGCGACAATAGCTCGTCCAGGCCAATGCTGTGCGTGGTCGAGGCGCGCAGCCTGAGCTCGTCGGTCAGGACCTTGAGCCGAACCAGGCTCTTCACGCGCGTGATCAGTTGCAGGTCGTTGACCGGCTTGGTGAGGAAGTCGTCGGCTCCCACCTCGAGCCCGCGCACGCGATCGGTGACGTGGTCGAGGGCCGTGACCATGACGACGGGGATGTGGGCGGTCGCGGGATCGGCTTTCAGCCGGCGGCAGACCTCGAATCCGTCCATGCCAGGCATCATGATGTCGAGCAGCACGACGTCGACCTTGCCGTCCTCGCAGGCGGCGATGGCGTCCGGCCCGTTGTAGGCGGTCTGTACTTCGAAATATTCGGCGAGCAGCCTGACTTCGAGCAGCTTCACATTGGCCGGGATGTCGTCGACGACAAGGATGCGCGCGGTCATGCCAGTACCTCGTGCGGACCCGGCGAGCGCATCAGGCATCACCGAGGTAGGATTTGATCGTCTCGATGAACCGTGGCACCGAGATCGGCTTGGAGATGTAGGCTTCGCAGCCGCCCTGCCTGATCCGCTCCTCGTCGCCCTTCATGGCAAAGGCGGTAACGGCAATGACCGGGATCGTGTGGAGGTCATCGTCCTCCTTCAGCCATTTGGTGACTTCGAGGCCCGAGACCTCAGGCAGTTGGATGTCCATCAGGATGAGGTCCGGCCGGTGCTTGCGGGCAAGATCAAGCGCTTCGAGGCCGTTGCGCGTGCGCACGGTCTCGTATCCGCTCGCCTCGATGAGGTCGCGAAAGAGCTTCATGTTGAGCTCGTTGTCCTCGACGATCATCACCTTCTTAGCCATCGAATTTTCCGCCCCGATTGCACACCAGATGTCGGCGGCAATCATCATGCGCGCCGGATGCGCACACCAACCCCGAATCCAACCTTAACTCAAGAACATTACGAAACGTAAAACACCCCTGCCAAGTCACGGATCGGCCGCCACCGCTTTAGCGGTTGCCGCAAGGCGCGCTTGCAGCTACTCCCTTGGCAAGCCGGAACGAACGGAAATGTCGATGCAAAAGAGCCAGAAAAATCAGGAAAGCGCCGAGGCGCTGGCGGTCCAGGCGCTGGCTTTCGTCGCATCCGATCCGGAGCTTCTGCCGCGCTTTCTCGCAATTACCGGCATCGAAGCGCAACAAATTCGCCGCGCGGCCCAGGAGCCGGGATTCCTGGCAGGCGTGCTGCACTTCATCCTCGCCCACGAGCCGACACTGCTGCGGTTTTCGCAAGAAGCAGGCATAGCGCCGGGAGAAGTCGGCATCGCCGCCCGCGCCCTGCCATTGGGCAATGACGACCACGAACGTTCGTCATGAGCGAAGACCCGGAGACCGCGCGCCAGATCGCGGAGCTTGCCCGCGACACCCGCCCGCTGCTGGTGCTCGACGTCGACGAGGTGCTGCTGGAATTCATGGTGCCCTTCATGCGCTTCCTCGACGCGCAGGGGCTGGTGTTCCTGGCCAAGTCGTTCAGGCTGACTGGCAACATCGTCGACCGGAAGACGCAAACCCCGCTGGACCAGACTGCGGTATCAGGGCTGCTCGACGGTTTCTTCTTTGCGCAGCGCGAATGGCAGACCGCGGCACAAGGGGCGGCGGACGCCGTGGCAAACCTCGCCGGCGGAGCCGAAGTGGTCATGCTGACGGCCATGCCGCACCGGCATCGCGACGTCAGGCGGCTGCATCTCGACGCGCTCGGCTTTCCCTACCCACTGCTGACCACGGAAGCGGCAAAGGGACCGGCCCTCAGGCAACTGAGAGGCGAAAGCGCCCGCCCGGTCGCCTTCGTCGACGACATTCCCTACAATCTGGTTTCGGTACGCGACTCCGTCTCCGACGCGTATCTGTTCAACCTGATGTCCTACCGCGAAATGCGCTTGCTGATGCCGCCCATGCCGGACGGCATCGTGGTGGCGGATGACTGGGCCGAGGCCGCGCCGAAGATCGCCGCGGCCCTGGGCCTCTAGCCTTTCAGGCTAATCCTCCAGATTGCGCCACCAGTCGCGCCCTGAATCGAGCCTTTCGATGCCGGCGCTGTCGAGTGCTGTCGCCCATTCGGCCGACGACTTGCCCGCCAGAACGAGTTCCGGCGCGATTTCCGCCAGCGGCACCATGACGAAAGCCCGGTCGAGCATGCGCGGATGCGGAATTTCCAACCCGACGTCGCTGACATTGCTTTCTCCGTGCAAAAGCACGTCGATGTCGATCAGCCGTGGGCCCCAGCGCTCGACGCGCACCCGCTTGAGCCTGCGCTCCACCTCCAGGCAAAGCTCCAGGAGGTCGAGCGGCGACAGCGAAGTCGCAACCTCGGCGGTGACGTTGAGAAAATCGGGTTGGTCGACCTTGCCCCAGGGCGGCGTGCGGTGCAGCGACGAAACCGTCACCACGCGCGTCTGGCCGCTGGCATCCAGCATGTGCAGCGCCGCGGCCATAGATTTCGCCGGATCGCCAAGGTTGCCGCCGAGACTGAGAAACGCCCGCTCCTCAGCCTGGCCAGACAACGGTCACCTCTACATAATCCAGGACACCAGGCACCGGCGCATTCGGCTTGCGAACGGTGATCTCCGCCTTCTTGATCTGCGGGAAACGCTCAGCCAAGGCCCTGCCGCATTCCTGCGCCAGCGCTTCGATGAGGAAACGCCGTTCGCCGGTGATGATCGCTTCGATGACCTGGAAGGCAACGCCGTAGTCGACGGTGCTCTCCATCGAATCGTCCTCCAACGGAAGCGAGGGATCGACCGTCAGCTCGGCATCGACATAGAAGCGCTGGCCAAGGGTCTCTTCTTCGTCGAACAGGCCGTGCCGGGCAAAGAAGGCGCAGTTTTTCATTCGGATGAGGTACATCGAGGTCAGTGTCCCGGCAGGTTGGTCTGGCGCGCCAGCATAGCATCCGCGAATGCCAGTGCGTCCACGTTGATTGCGACATTGTGGACGCGGAAGATCTGCGCGCCCTTCATGCGGAGAATGACGCTTGTCGCCGCCGTTCCCGCATCGCGGTCGGCAGCTTCGCGTCCGGTTACATGGCCGACGAAACGCTTGCGCGACGTGCCGGCAAGCAGCGGATATCCAAGCTCGCAAAGCTCCGAAAAGCGCGCCATCAGCTCGAGATTCTCGTTTTCGTCCTTTGCAAAGCCGAAGCCCGGATCGAGCATGATCTGCTCGTCGCGCACGCCGGCCTCGCGCGCGATCTCCAGCGAGCGGCGCAAGAAGGCAAACTGATCGTCGATCACGTCGGCCAGCTTGGCGCGGTCGCGGCCTGTATGCATGATGACGAGCCCTGCCCCGGTCTCGGCGGCGACCCTTGCGATGCCGGGCTCGCGCTGCACGCCCCATACGTCGTTGACGACATGAGCGCCGGCGGCCACGGCAAGGCGCGCCGTCTCCTCGCGATAGGTATCGACCGAAATCAACACGTCGCCTGAACTGGCAAGCTGGGAAATGACGGGAAGGACACGGTCCTGTTCCTCGGCGGCCGAAACCGGCGCAGCCCCTGGCCGCGTCGATTCACCGCCGACATCGACGATGACGGCGCCTTCCGCCACCATGCGCCTGGCCTGTTCGATCGCCCGCGCGGGTGCATCGAAGGCGCCGCCATCGGAAAAACTGTCAGGCGTGACGTTGAGGATGCCCATGACAAGCGCCCTGTCGCCAAGATCGACATAGCGTCCATGCGCCAGTTGCCATCGTTTACCGGTCATGCCGTCGCCACAAAAGAACTCCAGAGCACAGACCGCGTCACGAAATATCAACGCTTGCAGCATCAACTCGCCGTGCGGCCACTTCTTGCGGCACCGATTTCCATTGCGCCGCCAACGCCCCTAACGCAAGGTAGGCCAAGAGGCAACTAATGAAGCAACTCTTCCTCGCCGCCCTGCTCGCTGGAGGCATTTGCCTACCCGTTCAGGCGGCAACCGTGTCGAAATCCTACAGCTATTTTACCATCACCGGCAAAACGCTCGACGAAATCGAACAGCAGCTGATGACGCGCGGCCCCGAGGTCAAGAGCACCGGCGGCAGGCACCCCGGTGCAACGCAAATGGAGTTCACCAGCCGCATCGGTTACGCCGAGGTCAAGGGCGGCTGCGCCATCGTCTCGGCCCAGGTCAGCGTCAAGGCCAAGGTGATCCTGCCGCGCTGGCGACAGAACGGCAAGACGGCCCAGGACGTCAAGCTGATCTGGAATACGCTTTCCTCCGACATCAAGCGGCACGAAGAAAGCCATGTCGTGATCGCCAAGAACCACGCCCGTGAGCTGGAACAGGCGCTGAAGGCGGTCGGCAAGCAGAAGACGTGCGAGCTCGCCGCTGCCAAGGCCAAGGCCACCAGCGATCGCATCCTCGGCGCCCATGACCGTGCGCAGGAAGAGTTCGATCGCATCGAGGGTATCAATTTCGAGAGCCGGATCATCAGGCTGCTGCGCTATCGCCTGGAGCGCATCGACGCCGGCAAGATCAAGGGCTGAGCGGCGGGCCTCGGGTTAGTCCGGCACGCCAAGTTTCTTGTGCAGGCTCGTCGACGAGGTCGTGTACTGGAACACGATCCGCTCCTTGGGGCTGATGACGTGCTTGGCCGCCTGGGCCATCAGCGCCGCCTCATGGAAGCCCGACAGGATCAGCTTCAGCTTGCCGGGGTACCAGTTGATATCGCCGATGGCGAAGATACCCGGCTCCGAGGTCTCGAATTTTTCGGTATCGACCGGGATCTGGTTTTCGTGGAGATGAAGGCCCCATTCGGCCACCGGCCCGAGCTTCATCGTAAGGCCGAAGAACGGCAACAGACGCGTGCAGGGAACGACGACTTCGCTTTCCGGCCCCTTGACGGTGATCGAACTGAGCTTACCGCCTTCGCCCGAAAGCGCCGAGACCTGGCCGATCACCAGATCGAGCGCGCCTGCTTCCTGGAGCGCATGCATCTTATTGACATTGTCCGGCGCCGCACGGAATTCCGGCCGGCGGTGGACCAGGGTGACCCGTTTTGCGATGGGCTGGAGATTGAGGCTCCAGTCGAGTGCCGAATCCCGCCGCCGACCACGACGACGTCGTGGCCGCGGAACTCTTCCATGCGCCGGACCGAATAGCTGACGCTTGATCCTTCATAGGCTTCGATGCCGGGGATCGGCGGCCGCTTGGGCTGGAACGAACCGCCACCCGCAGCAATCACCACCACCTTGGCCTCGAAAACCTCATCCTCGTCGGTGGTGACGCGAAAGCCACCGCCCTCCAGGCGCTGCAGTGCCGTCACCATGCGGTTGAAGGTGAAGCCCGGCTTGAACGGCGCAATCTGCTGCAGCAGCTTGTCGACCAGCTCCTGCGCTCCGACGACGGGATAGCCCGGAATATCGTAGATCGGCTTTTCCGGATAAAGCTCGGCGCATTGTCCGCCCGGCCTGTCAAGGATGTCGATCAGGTGGCAGCGCATGTCGAACAGGCCGAGCTCGAACACGGCGAACAGCCCGATGGGACCGGCACCGATGATCAGGACGTCGGTATGGGTAATGTCGCTCAAAGCCGCCCTCGCCGCTCACACATGCACATATAAGGAATGTGCATGAGATGGAGTGCCATGCCAAGCGAGGCACGGATCGGGAGGCTTAGCCCTGGCGCTCGGGAACGGTGACGACCAGGCCGTCGAGTTCGTCCCTGACCTTGATCTGGCACGACAGGCGCGAATTCGGCTGCACTTCGTAGGCGAAGTCGAGCATGTCTTCTTCCATTGCCTCGGGCTCGCCGACGATCGCCGTCCAAGCATCATCGACATAGACATGGCAGGTCGCGCAGGCGCAGGCGCCGCCACATTCGGCCTCGATGCCGGGAACCGCATTGCGGATGGCATTTTCCATCACCGTCGAGCCGTTTTCGGCTTCGACTTCGAAACGCGTGCCGTCATGGGCGATGTAGGTAAGCTTGGTCATGCTCGTTCCTAAGAAAGATCACCCGGCAGATAATCACTCCACCGAGCAAGTCAACTGCGGCGCGAACGCGCCGCATCGTGTCGGGATCGAGATGGGAGCCCTAGCGGCTGATCGCGGCGATGAAGTCGCGCACTTCGTCGATCAGTCCGGCAAGGCGCTTGACCAGCCTGGCATCGTCCGGACGCGCCTCCAGCTCGGCGACGCAATCGGCGATTGGAAACGCACCGACGCCACGCGCCGCCCCCTTGAGGGCATGGGACAGCCTAAGGCGCTCGGCCAGGTCAGCCGAGGACATAGAATCGCGAACGGAAAGCGCCTGATGGACGAACATGTCGAGCACTTCGCGCTCGACGTCGCGGTCGCCGATGGTCTGGCGCGACAGGTGTTCGAGGTCGATGGGACGGCCATGTGAGGCGCCAGAAGATTCGCCCCCCGGCATGCCGAAGGCCACCGAACCGGTTTCGCGCATTACCATTCAACCCCTGCCTCGCCACTCGCCCATGGGTTGGTAACCTAGGGCGACCATGTGGATAACCCGTTAACCCGGCAACCCCAGCAAACCCATGGCGCAGCGGCCAATAATCACTCCAGTGTTAACCTTATATTTAAACTTTTACGTATCGGGGCGAATGCATGTTTTCTTTACCCGATTGTGTCACTACGATACGGGCGGTCCATATTGAGCCTCGGATGCGGTCAAAAATAGGACAAAAAGTCCAGAGATTCCGCGTCTTTAGTACAGGGTAGCGAAGGCATGGCGAAGAAATCCACTCCGACCAAAAACCTCGATCTCGACGTAGCCAAGGAGCTCGAGCAGGCGCTCGATCTGGACTTGAGCAGCGCCGATGACGGCGGCCTCGACATGGCCGCATCGATGGACGATCTTGAAGCACAGATTTCCAAAGCGGCCGAGGAACTGGCGCGTGAAAGCGGCAACAAGAAGCCGGCAGCGCCAAAGCCGGAACCTGCGCCGGCGGCACGTGCCGCGGCCGAGCCGCCGACCCAGTTGCGCCCTGTCGAAACCCGCCCGCTGCAGCCCGAAGGCTTCAAGCCGGCCAATGACGATCGCCAGAAAGACTACAAGTCGCTACTTCACAGCCTCAACCGCCGTGCATCCAGCACCATCTACTGGATGGTCGGCCTTGTCTCGGTCGCCTGGGTCGCCGGCGCCGTAGCCCTCGCCGATCGGGTCGTCAGCCCCAGCATCTGGACCATCCGCTCGATCGACGACGCCTTCGCGCGTCCAGGCCTGCTGATGCTGCTGGTCGCCACCATTGTGCCTATCGCCCTGTTCTGGGCCTTTGCCGCGATGATCCGCCGCGCCCAGGAAATGCGCATTGCAGCCCAATCGATGACCGAAGTGGCCTTCCGCCTCGCCGAACCCGAAAACATGGCACAGGATCGCGTCATGATGGTCGGCCAGGCCGTGCGCCGCGAAGTGGCCGCCATGGGCGAAGGCATCGAGCGCACTCTGGCCCGTGCCGTCGAGCTCGAAACGCTCGTTCACACCGAAGTCAACCAGATCGAGCGCTCCTATTCGGAAAACTCCGCCCGCATCCGTTCGCTGGTCGATGGTCTCGGCAGCGAGCGCGAAGCCGTGGTGTCGCACGCCGAACGCGTCCGTGCCTCCATTGCCGGAGCGCATGAGACGCTGCGCGACGAGCTCGGCTCGGCAAGCGACATCATCCGCGACAGCATCCTCAACGCATCGACCAAGCTGTCGATGACGATCACCAATTCCGGCGACACGCTGATCGACCGCATCAACGAAGGCGGCATGGGCCTGTTCGAAGCGATCGACAACCGCATGGATTCGATCAGCGACCGCCTGTCCACCTCGGGCGAGGCATTCGCCAGCCTGCTCGACACGCGCATCGCCAAGCTGACCCAGAGCACCGACGAGGTTACCCGGTCGCTGACCGACATGCTCGACGACCGCACCTCGGGCATGGTCTCGCTGCTTGGCGGCGCCGCCAAGACGATCAATTCCGAGTTCGAAGCGAGCCTGCATGGCATCGAACGCACTCTGGCCGAACGCGGCCAGGCGCTCATCGGTGAGTTCCAGACGCGCGCCGAAGCACTCGACACCGGCACGGCAAAGCTCAACGCCGCGCTCGAAGCCCGCGCCCGCCAGATTAACGAGACGCTGGTCGAACGTGCCCGCGAGATCGCCACGACCTTCGTCGAGGGCCGCGATTCGCTGTCGGCGATGATCGACCAGGGCAAGACCCAGATCGGCACCGACCTCGCCGATATCATCACCTCGACCTCGACCATGCTCGAAGCCCGCGCGACCGATTTCGCCGGCCGCATGGAGGCTGCCCGTCACCAGGTGTCTCGTGCCTTCGACGGCGACATCCAGCGCCTTTCGGACGCCCGCGTCGGCATCGAGCAGGCGGTCGAAGACCATACCCGCAAGCTCTCCGACGCCCGCGACCGCATGGCAGCCGCCCTCAAGGACGACCTCAGCAAATTCGCCGAAGGCCGCGCCAGCATCGAGGCCGCCGTCGGCTTCCAGGTGCAGAAGCTCGCCGAAGGCCGCAGCCTGATCACCCGGGCCCTCGACGACGACATGCGCAAGCTGGACCAGTCGCGCCAGGCAATCGACGAAACCCTCACCGGCCAGTTCCGCCAGCTCGCCCAGGGCCGCGAACAGCTCGCCCAGGCGCTGGTGGAAGACTCTGAGAGACTTGTCCAAGCCCGTACGAACATTGACGAAATGGTTGCCGGTCATGTCGGCAAGCTGGCCGAAGGCCGCGGTATCCTGACGCGCGCACTTGAAGCCGACCTTAACAAGCTCTCCGACAGCCGCAGCAGCATCGACGGACTGGTCGCCGGTCAGGTCGAGAAGATCGCCGAAGGCCGCGCCATCCTGGCCAAGGCACTCGAAACCGATCTCGACGGCATCAAGGCGCTTGTCGACGGACATGCGTCGAAGATCGCGATCGACCGCGCCGAACTGTCGCGCAGCCTCGAGTCCGACATCTCGAACATCCACGGCCTGATTGAAGGCCATGCCGGCAAGCTGGCCGAAGAACGCGCCGTGCTCTCGAAGACGCTGGAATCCGACCTCGCCAAGCTGGCCGACAGCCGCGCCGGCATCGACGGTCTGGTCGCCGGCCAGGTGGAGAAGCTCGCCGAAGGCCGCGACATCCTCAAGCGTGCGCTCGAAACCGACCTCAACGCGATCCGCAGCACCATCGCTGCGCAGTCGGACAAGCTTGCCGAAGACCGCTCCTTGCTGTCTCGCTCGCTCGAGGCCGATCTCGACAGCGTCAAGGGCCTGGTCTCCAGCCATGCCGAACGTCTCGTCGCCGAACGCGGCGCACTGTCCAAGGCACTGGAAGACGATCTTGCCAAGCTGGCTGAAAGCCGCTCGGGCATCGACGGGCTGGTCGCAGGCCAGGTCGAGAAGCTCGCTGAAGGCCGCGACATCCTCAAGCGCGCGCTCGAATCGGACCTGAACACCATCCGCAGCACCGTCGCCTCCCAGTCGGAGAAGCTTGCAGAAGACCGCGCGATGCTCGCCCGTTCGCTCGAAGCCGACCTCGACGGCGTCAAGGGCCTGGTGTCGAGCCATGCCGAGCGCCTGGTCGCAGAACGTGGCACCCTGTCCAGGGCGCTCGAGGACGACCTCGCCAAGCTGGCGGAAAGCCGCTCGGGCATCGACGGGCTCGTTGCCGGCCAGGTCGAGAAGCTGGCCGAAGGCCGCGACATCCTCCGCCGCGCACTGGAAGCTGACCTCTCCAAGATCGACGGCATGATGCTCGGCCAGGTCGACAAGCTGGCCGCCGGCCGCGATGCGCTGACCAAGGCGCTGGAGGCCGACCTCGCCATGCTCAACGAAAGCCGCGCCAACATCGACGGCATCGTTGCCGGCCAGGTCGACAAGCTGGCCGCCGGGCGCGACGCCCTGACCAGGGCGCTCGAAGCTGACCTCGCCCTGCTGAACGACAGCCGTACCAACATCGACGGCATGGTGGTCGGTCACGTCGGCAAGCTCGCCGAAGGCCGCGACACCTTTGCCCGCGCGCTGGATGCGGATCTCGGCAAGCTGGGCGACGCCCGCCGCGAGATCGACCTCGCCATTTCCGGCCACATCGACCAGATCGCCGCCCGCCGTGTCGACATCTCCGACGCGATCGCCGGCGATATCGAAAAGATCGAAGACGCCTTCCGCCGCCAGACCGGCGTCATCGAAGAGCGTACCGGCACCATGGAGCGCGCGCTGTCGCTCGGCGTCGACAATGTCCGCGGCGTGCTCGAAAAGAGTGCCGTCTTTGTCGCCGGCGCCCTGCGCGACAAGGTCATGGAAGTCACAGCCGCTCTGCACGAGCAGGCCGGCCAGGCCTTCAGCGATGCCGACCGTGTCATCGCCGAGCGTGCCGAACAGACGTCGAGTGCCCTGCTCGCCCGGGCCGAAGACATTGCCCGTGCGTTCGAGGACGCCGACGGCCGTCTCGCCGCCAGGGCCCACGAGACTTCGAGTTCGTTGCTGGCCCGCGCCGAAGAAACAGCCGACACACTGTCGGCCAAGGCTGGCGAGATCGCCCAGACCTTCGACGCAGCCGATCGCTCGCTCATTGCCCGTGCCATCGAGACCGCGGAATCGCTGTCGGCCCGTGCCGGCGACATCCTGCGCAACTTCGACACAGCCGACGAACGGCTCGGCCTGCGCATCGGCGAATCGGCCGACGCGCTGGCAGCCCGTGCTGCCGAACTTGGCCGCATCTTCGACACTGCCGACGAGAAGCTCGCAACGCGCATTGCCGAAGGCGCGGACTCGCTCGGCGACCGTGCCGGCGAACTCAGCCGCATCTTCGACGCCGCCGACGAGCGCATTGCCGCCCGCGTCGCCGACAGTTCGGCCACGCTCGGCAGCCGTGCTGGCGAAATCGTCCGCAACTTCGAGGAAGCTGACGAACGTCTTGCGGCGCGCGCCGCGCAGACGGCTGACACCCTATCTGGCCGTGCCGCTGAAATCGGCCGCGCCTTCGAGGACGCCGACAGCCGGATCGCGGCACGCGTCGACCAGACGGCGGAATCGCTGCTTGGCCGTGCTGCCGAAATCAGCCGCGCCTTCGAGGAAGCCGACGGCAGGATCGCCGCCCGCGTCGACCTCACGTCGCAGTCGCTGCTCGGCCGCGCCTCGGAAATCGGCCAGGCCTTCGACGAAGCCGGCCAGCAGCTTGCCGCCCGGGTCACAGAGAGCACCTCAGGCATTGGCGAGCATGCAGCATTGATCGCCAGCGCCTTCACCGAAACCGAGCAGCGCGTCGTTGCCCGTGCCCAGCGCACGGCGGCCGACCTCGATGCCCGCGCCCGCGCTATCGAAGAAACGCTGGCCAATGTCGACGAGCGCCTGGCTGCTGGCGCCGAAGGTGTGGCGACCCGCATCGGCGAGCACCTATCGAGCGCCGAGAACCGCCTCGCCTATGGCGCGGAATCGATGGGCCAGAAGCTCAACGAGCAGGTTGCCCAGGCTGAAGCGCAACTCGTCGCCCGCGCCAATGTGATCGCCGAGACCTTCACCGCCGTTGGCCAGCATATCGGCCAGAGCACCAACGAGGCCGCCCGCACCATCGGCACCAACACGCGCGAACTCAACGCCATGCTGGCTGAACGCTCGAACGAGATCGCCAAGATCCTCGACGAGACAGCGCGCCCGCTGGTCGATCGCTTCGCCGAAAGCGGCAACGACCTGCACCGCTCCATGGAGGAGGCAACCGCCCGCGCGACCGAAAAGCTGCGCACCGAAAACGCGACCCTGGTCGACGCGCTCGCCAGCCGCACCGCCGAGACGCTGTCCGCGGTCGAGGGCGCACGCTCGACGCTTGCCGACAGCGTGGCCGATCTCATCGGCCGGATGACGACTTCGAGCTCGCAGCTCGGCGAATTGATCGAACGCGCGGCGCAGAACCTCGCCACCGTCGACGATCGCCTCACCGGCAGCACGACGAACTTCTCGGCCACCACCGAGAAGGCGGCGCAGACCTTTGCCAGCGCTGCGCGCCTGGTGGACTCGAACACCAACCGCCTCACCGACCTGTCGTCCAGCACGCTGCGCGAGGTGGCCTCCATCGCCACCAAGTTCGATGAGCACAGCCGCCTGCTGTCGAGCGCTTCCAACCTGCTTTCCTCGGCGCAGAGCAACCTCGAGCACACGCTTGAGCGCCAGTCGTCGCTGGAAGACCTTGCCGTTGGGCTGGTCAAGAAGTCGGAAGACCTCGAGCGCGTTATGCAGTCGTTCGAGCGCCTCGTCGGCCAGACGCTGGAAAGTGCCGAAGGCAAGACCATGGAATCGGCAGAAAAGATCCGCGCCGCCATCTCCGATGTCGTCGAAACCGCCACCAAGCGCTTCGCCGACGCCACCGAGGACATGCGCCGTACCGCCGGCTCCATCAAGACCGAGCTCGAAAGCACCCGCGCCGAGCTCAAAAAGGGCGTGCTCGACATGCCGGAAGAGGCCAGGGAATCGACCACGGCCATCCGTCGTGCCGTGTCCGAGCAGATCAACGCGCTCAAGGAACTGTCGGCGATCGTCGCCAAGTCCGGCCGCGGCGTGGACGTTTCCGACGCCACCCTACGCAACACGCAGCCGGCGCAGCAGCCTCGCCGCCCGGCCCCTCAGCCCGAACGTCGCGAGCCGCCGGCACCGCTGGCCGGTAACACCGGCCTGCGCGGCACGCTCGACATCGAGCGTCCGGCTGCCCAGCCGCAGCCACCGGTTCGCGAGCCTGCCGGCCGTGGCCAGCAGGGTGGATGGGTGCGCGACCTGTTGACCGGTGCCTCGCGTGAGGAGCAGCCTGCCCGCACGGCAGCCCAGCCCGAACCGCGCGCCGTGCCTGCACAGCGTTCGCCGATGCATGTGGTGGAATCGCTCAACTCGCTGTCGGTCGACATCGCCCGCGCCATCGACCACGAGGCCTCGATCGAGCTCTGGGATCGCTATCGCCGCGGCGAACGCGACGTCTTCACCCGCCGGCTCTACACGCTGAAGGGCCAGCAGACCTTCGACGAAATCCGCCGCAAGTATCAGTCAGACGGTGAGTTCCGCACGGCCGTCGACCGCTACTGCGACGACTTCGAGAAGCTGCTCAAGGATGTCTCGCGCAGCGACCGCGACAGCATCATGACCAAGACCTACCTGACCTCGGATACCGGCAAGGTCTACACGATGCTGGCCCACGCCGCGGGCCGCCTGAAGTAAGGCAGAAGCGCTAAGACGCAAAAGGGCAGCAGGTACGCACCTGCTGCCCTTTTTGCTGTCTGGGCCTGAAGACTTGCAGAGATTGATGCGGGCAATGCGCCGCGCTTCCACCGATCGCACGGCGGTTGAAGCGCAAGCGAGCGACTGGACAAGCCGTCTGACGTTGCGAAAGTCGGCGAACGGAATCGCGTCAGCCAGGCCCTTACGGCCCTGCCGACCTACTCCCTTGCTCCCCTTTTCAGATCAGGCCTTCGGTCCACTTGACGATGTCGGCAGCCGCTTGGCCGAAGGCAGCGTCGAGGGCGGCAACATAGGCGTCATTGCCGGCGCCGGAAACCGGCGCTGTAGCGTTGAAGACGCGCGAGGCGCGAACCTGGCCGTTGCGGTCGTTCAGCAACCTGACGAACAGCTCGACCTCGGCCTGGGCAGCGCCACCGACCTTGATCTCGAAGCTGCGGACCTCGACGATGACCTGATAGTCGATCGCCAGCCCCTCGCCCGGTTTGCCTATGCCGACATAGCCGCCGGCACGCTGGAAGGTCTCGGCAAGCCTCGCCTGCAAGATGCGCGGCAGCCGGTCGGACCACTGCGCGCCCTTGAGGAACTGGATCGAGCCGGGCGACGGCTTGATGACGATGCTCTGTCCGTCGAGCGACTTGAGCGCCGAGGGTTCGGCAATCAGGATCTGGCGGCGGCTCGAACCGCTGCGGCCCGTCACCGAAGGCGCCGTCAGTTCGTAGGTGTCCAGCGGCGGCGGTGTGCTGACGAACAGCGAGGCGCAGCCGGACAGCGTCAGCGCCGCTGCAGCAAGCAGCAATGTAGATCTAGCAGACTTCACATGCTGTCCCCGGATACGACTCACTCGCACCTTGCGCGAACCACCCTCAAGCAACTTCATGGTGCGGCAGGCAAACGATGTCAACGACGCACCCGTCCGTCGAATTCACGCACGGTGCCCTCGCCTCCGGTGATGATGCGCTGCGGATTGCGCTCCAGGTCGGAGATCGCCTGCTCGATGCGGGTGATCGAGCGACGGCTGTCCTGGACAAGCGATTCGACGTCGCGCAGGCCCTGGCCCGAAAAGCGGGCGAGCCCGTCCGTGATCGTGCCGAGACGCGCATTGAGCGTATCGGCAACCTGCTTGAACGCCTTCAGCGTCGCGCTCGCATCGGACATCACGCCTTCGGCCTCGCCCGAGCCCAGCAGCTTGTCGACCTTGGCGAGCACGCCGTCGACGCGGACGGAAGCCTGGTTGAGGCGGGACGCCAGTTGCTTGGCGTCCGAGACGATCTGATCGATGTCGTCGGCGCGATCGCCGAATTTGTCAGTGACCTTGGCGACATCGGCCGCTGCCTTGTTGGCGTTCTCGCTGGCCTTGCGAATGTTGTCGAGGGACTCCTTGACGCTCGCGGCATCCACCCCTTCGAGCACGCCGTCGACCTTGCTCAGGGTCTGCTGTGTCTTTTGGGCGAAGTCGTTGATCGAGGCGACGGTGGTGTTGACGCCCTTGACGATGTCGTCGATCTGGTCGCTCTGGGCGCTGAGGTTCTTGGTGAAAGTGTCGACACTGGCGACAATGTTCTTCACCTTGTCGCGGTCGACCGACTTGAGCAGCCCTTCCGCCGCCTCGATGGTGCCGTCAAGCTTGCCAGAAACGGTGGAAAGCTGTTCCGAGAGCGCGCTCACGCTGGCCAGGAACTTGTCGACGCCGTCGGCATTCCGAGCCAGAGACTCCGAAAACTTCTGGGCATTGCCGACGGTTGCGGTAAGCGGGCCGCGGACGTCGTTGGTGAAGCCTTCGAGATTGTTCAGCACGGTGTCGGCGCGCTTGAAAATGTCCTGCGCCGTTTGCAGCAGGTTGGTGACAGCGGACGGATTGGCGACGATCTCGGCAACAGTGCCATCAGCTTCGGCCTTGTCGAGCAGATTGGGTTCCTTGATGTTGGCGCCCTTGAGCTCGATGTTGGCTTGCCCGGTCAGGCCTGCAAGGCCGATATCCGCCTGCGTCGACTGCGTGATCGGCGTCAGCCTGTCGATCTCCGCGTCGGCAATCGCCACCTGGGGATTGCTGACGTCGAGATAGACGCGGCGGACGTCGCCGACCTTGACGCCGTTGAACAGCACGAAGCTGCCCCTGGCGAGACCCGAGGCCGAGCCGGGTATGCGCACGCGCAGCGTTGCGGTCTCGCCACGCTCGCCGATCGCAGCCGTCCAATAGACGAAAGCAAAAGCGGCCAAGATCGCAAACAGCGTGAAGATACCGACGATGACGTAGTTGGCCCTGGTCTCCATCACATCATTCCATTCTATGCCCTTGCGGCAAGATCAAGTTGCCGCGCGCGTTTTCCGCGGAAATACGACCGTACCCATGGTTCTTCGCTCTTCAGCATGTCCGCGATCGTGCCTTCGACCAGCACCTTCTTGTTGCCGAGCACGGCGACCCGGTCGCATACCGAAAACAGGCTGTCGAGATCGTGCGTCACCATGTAGACGGTCAGGCCCATCGTATCGCGCATCTTGGCGACCAGCTCGTCGAACTCGGCGGCACCGATGGGATCGAGACCGGATGTCGGCTCGTCGAGAAAGACGATATCGGGGTCCAGTGCCAGAGCCCGCGCCAGTGCGGCGCGTTTGATCATGCCGCCGGAAAGCTCGGACGGATATTTGCTCGCGGCATCCGGCGGCAGGCCGACCAGCTCGACCTTCAGCATGGCAAGCTCATTCATCAGCTTTCTCGGCAGGTCGAGATATTCGCGCATCGGCACCTGGACGTTCTCAAGCACGGTCAGCGCCGAAAACAGCGCGCCGTGCTGGAACAACACGCCGAGCCGCATGTCGATCCTGAGCCGTTCTTCCTCGCTCGCGGTCTCGAGATCGACGCCGAACAGATTGATCGTGCCGGAGCGCTTGCGGATCAGGCCGAGTATGGTCCGCAACAGCACCGATTTGCCCGAACCGGACGCACCGACGAAGCCGAGGATTTCGCCGCGTTTGATGTCCAGGTCGAGCTTGTCGAGGATCACCTTCTCTTCGAAGGCAACCGTCAGGTCCCGCACCGACAGCAAGACCTCGCCCCGGCCATTCAGGCTCTGGCCTTCCGATTGAATGGTCTTTGTCCGGCTGGCCATGTCAGAAATTGATCGCTGCGTAGAACATGGCGAACAGGCCATCGAGGATGATGACGACGAAGATGGCCTTGACCACCGACGCGGTGACGTGGCGCCCGAGCGATTCCGCACTGCCGCCGACTTTCATGCCTTCGACGGAAGCGATGGTGCCGATGATGATGGCCATGAACGGCGCCTTGATCAAACCGGCAAATATAGTGCTGAGGTCGATCGCCACCCGCAGGCGGTCGATGAAGGCTGCCGGCGGAATGTCCGAGTAGAACCATGCGGTGGCCATGCCGCCGCCAAGGGCCGCGAAATTGGCAAGGATCGAAAGGCACGGCAGCGCAATCACCAGCGCCACCAATCGTGGAAACACCAGCACGCCGATTGGGTTGAGGCCGATGACGGTCAGCGCATCGACCTCCTCGCGCATCTTCATCGAGCCGATTTCCGCAGTGATCGCGCTGCCCGAGCGGCCGGCGATCATGATCGCCGTCATCAGCACGCCGAGTTCGCGCAGCACCAGCACGCCGATCAGGTCGACGACGAAGATATCGGCGCCGAAATAGCTGAGCTGGAACGCGCCCTGCTGGGCGACGATGGCGCCGACGATGCCCGACATCAGCAGCACGACCGGGATCGCGCCGACGCCCATGCGGTCGATCTGGCTGAAGATGGCCGCAGGGTTGACGGCATGACCGCGCCCGAGCTTCATCTGGGCGCCGCGGATGGTCGCGCCCAGGATGTTCATCGAGGACAGGAAATCGTCGCGCATCTCGTAGACACGCCGGCCCATCGCCTCGAGCATGCGGATAAGAATGTTGGGCTGGACCTCAGCAGCCGAATCGCCGTCGCGCCGCACGGCCTCGCCAACGGCATCGAGCAGGACGTTGGCCGCTTCGCTGCGGCCTTCCATCTTGACCTCGACACCTCTTTTCTCGTTGGCGAAAACCAGCCTGTCGATGACCCAGGCGCCGGCGGTGTCCATCTTTTCGATGCCGGACAGATCAAGCGCCAATGCTACAAATCCCTTGCGGGCTTCGAGCGTGCGCATTTCGGCGTCGACAAGGGCTACGGTGCGGGTGGTCCAGATGCCGGTGAAGACGCAAGCGAGCACGCCTTCGCGCTCCGCCACAGCAACCTGCGGTCGGTGATCTCGGCCGTCGGCTGCCCCGCCGCTTGCTTCCCGTTTGCCGATGGTCAACATGGCACCCTACTTAACGTGTCGGCTGCTGCCTGTCGATTTTCGTAACCCTGACAAGCAGTTGAACGGAGCAGATTTTCATGGTGCGTGTCCTTTCGGTCGAAGATGAGCGCTTCCCCATCGCCGGAACGTTCACGATCTCGCGTGGTTCCAAGACCGAAGCCGAGGTCTTCACCTGCACAATCGCCGAATCAGGCTTCATCGGCCGGGGCGAATGCGTGCCCTACAAGCGCTATGGCGAGACCATGGCAAGCGTCCGCGAGGCAATCGAGCAGGCACGGCGGGCGGTCGAGGAAGGCGCCTCTCGCACCGATCTGCTCGGCCTGATGCAGGCAGGTGCCGCCCGCAACACCATCGACTGTGCCCTATGGGACCTCGAGGCAAAGACGAGCGGCATCGCTGTTGCCTCAAGGCTCGGCCTGGCGTCGCCCCGCGCACTTGAGACCGCGTACACGCTTTCCCTCGGCGAGCCCGACGCGATGGCAGCACAGGCACGAGCCAACGCCATGCGCCCGTTGCTCAAGGTCAAGATCGGCGGCGACGGCGACATTGCCCGCATCCGCGCGGTGACCGAAGCCGCACCTCAAAGCCGCATCATCCTCGACGCCAACGAAGGCTGGACGGACGCCAACATCGCCGAAAACCTGGCTGCAGCCGCGGAATTGGGCATCGCGCTGATCGAACAGCCGCTGCCCGCCGGTGCTGACCAGATCCTGGCCCGAATTGCGCATCCTGTACCGATCTGCGCCGACGAAAGCGTCCATAGTGCTGGAGATCTCGACAGGCTCGAGGGCCTCTATGACGCCGTCAACATCAAGCTCGACAAGTCGGGCGGCCTGACGGCGGCGCTCGAACTGCGCGACCGGGCCCGTACACTCGGTTTCCAGGTGATGGTCGGCTGCATGGTTGGCACCTCGCTCGCCATGGCGCCGGCCGTGCTGCTTGCCCAGGATGCCGATTTCGTCGATCTCGATGGCGCGCTGCTGCTGGCGCGCGACCGCTCGCCGGGGCTTATCTACGAGGGCTCAATGGTGTCTCCGCCCCGGTCCGCGCTCTGGGGCTGAGCGCGAAGCCAGCACCACTAGGACGATGGCGCAAGCCGCTACGCCGGCCATGAAAAAGAAGCCATTGACGCCAAAGCGCTCGTAGAGCGGACCGGAAAGCAGCGTCACGATCGCCATCGACATGCCGTTGGTGAAGTAGGCGACGCCTTGTGCCGCACCGGTGCGCTCTTCGGGAACCGTTTCGGCGATCAGCTTCTGCACACCGATCAGCACCAGGGCGGTCGATACGGCGTGCAAGGTCTGGACTGCAAAGAAGCCCGGCACGCCAAGTCCGAGCGGCCAGATCAGGGGATATGCAACCCAGCGGACGATCGCGCCGGCGCCGGCAAGTACGAGCACCAGCGCCGTCGATCTGGAACCGAACAGCCGGGTGAAGAACATGAACATGACGATCTCTGCCGCCACCCCCCAGCTCCACAGCAATCCGACGATGGTTTCGTTGATGCCGAGGGATTTCCAGTAGATCGACACGAAACCGTAGAGAAAGCCGTGACTGCCGATGATGACGCCGGTGCCGCCGGCCATCAGCAGAAAATAGCGGTTTAAGAGCTTCGGCGCCTGCTGCATGTCGGTTGCCGACAGCGGGGAAGCCCGCCTCGGCCTGCCCAGGCGAGGCGTGATGAACGACATCAGGAAGCAGCCGAGCAGTCCGATCGAAATGATTGCCGGAACCGCATCGGCGCCTGTCCATGACAGGATGAACCCTGCGCCCAGGCTGCCGGCGAGAAAGGCGATCGAGCCCCAGATACGCATCGCCGCATAATCGGAGCCGTAGCGGCGAACGCCAGACAGCGCCAGCGAATCGGCGATCGGCGAATGTGGCGTCCAGACCACCGCAAGCGCCAGCGAGACGGCCAGGACGATGAGATAGGCCGGCTCGAGGAAATAGCCGAGCGAAAGCAACAGCGCTGAAGCGGCAAGGAAGATGAAGACGTTGGCGCGGTCCTTGGCCCGGTCGGCCATCGCCGCGATCAACGGGGTGGTGATGACGCGCAGGAACATCGGCGCCGAAAGGATGATGGCGATCTGTTCGGGATCGAACCCCTTGGCTTCGAGCCAGAGCGGGAAATACGGCAGGTGCACGCCCATCGGCACGAACAGGGCCGCGAAAAGCAGCGATATGCGCAGCTCGAAGCGCTGCGGCTTGACCTGCTGTTCTGGCGTGAGAGGCGGAAGTGTCATGGCAGGTATGCGGTCCGGGTGCAGACCCGAACCTAGCAAGCCTCACCGATTTGCCTGATCCAATACCATGGCTATCCGGGAGGCGAAAGCGGCCCGGTTCGCCATGCCGCCCTGGGGTTGGGCCACGCCGATTGGTCCTTGCCGGCCAAGCCGCGTTGTCGTTCGGGCATCCGCAGGGCGATCATGGACGCCGAGACGCCACGCCCGCTCGGGGACCGATTGCGTTGGCTCGATCATGGGCGCATGGCCTGGCCCTTCCCGCCGGTTGCGGGAAGCATGTCTTGAATGACACATGTGTGTTGTTCCGTTCAGGCAGCCTTGTCGACGCGCTGGTCGACGACCATCGGCACGAAGGGCTCGTTCACCAACTGCCCTGCCAGCACATGCGGCCAGCGCAGGATGACGAAGGTGCCGTCGAAATTCTCGGCAACGGCCGTGCAGTTTTCCACCCAGTCGCCAGTGTTGATGTACTGGATGCCGTCGAAATTCTCGATCGCCGGGTGGTGAATGTGGCCGCAGATGACGCCATCGACCTCGGAACGCCTGGCCTCTTCGGTCAGCACGTCCTGGAAGGCGCCGATGAAGTTCACCGCCTTCTTGACCTTGACCTTGGCCCAGGACGAGAACGACCAGTAGGGCATGCCGAAAGTGCGGCGGAAGCGCGCCACGAGCCGGTTCGTCGCCATGGCCGCGTCGTAGGCGAAGTCGCCGAGATAGGCGAGCCAGCGCGCATTCTGCACCACGGCATCGAACTGGTCGCCATGGATCACCAGGAAGCGCTTGCCATCGGCGGCTTCATGGATGGCGCGGTCGGCGACGACGATGCCGCCGAAATGCACGCCCTGGAACATGCGGGCGAACTCGTCATGGTTGCCGGCGATGTAGGTGATAGCAGTGCCCTTGCGTGCCTGGCGCAGCAGTTTCTGCACCACATCGTTGTGGGTCTGCGGCCAATGCCAGGAGCGGCGCAGGCGCCAGCCATCGACGATGTCGCCGACCAGGAAGATGGACTCCGCTTCGTGATGTCGCAGGAAGTCGATCAGATAGTCGGCCTTCGCACCCTTCGAGCCCAGATGGACATCGGAGATGAAGAGCGTTCGGAAACTGCGTGTGCTGGTGCCTGACATGGCATTTCACCCGTTGCTGTCGCGCTGGCTATGCCCAGATTCATGCAACAGACGTATGACGGTTGCAGTCGCCTGCCGGCAGTCCTAGGGTGGCGCATCACCTACAGGAGACGGACTCATGGATCTCGGCATACGGGGCAAGAAGGCTATCGTCTGCGCGTCAAGCCGCGGACTCGGCAAGGGATGCGCCATCACATTGGCCGAAGCGGGATGCGAACTCTTCCTCAACGGCCGCGATGCAGGCGCGCTCAGCCGCACCGCGACGGAAATCCGCCAGCGCTTCGGCGTGACCGTCACCGAAATCGCCGGCGACGTGTCCGACCCCGAGGTGCAGAAGGCGCTGCTCGCCGCCTGCCCGTCTCCCGACATCCTGGTCAACAACAATGGCGGCCCGCCCTATCGCGATTTTCGCGAACTCGACCGCGCAAAGATCCTCGAAGGCGTGACCAACAACATGGTCACGCCGATCGAACTGATCAAAGCGGTGATCGACGGCATGGCCGAACGCGGTTTCGGCCGTATCGTCAACATCACCTCGCTTTCGGTCTACACGCCGATTCCCGGCCTCGACCTTTCCTCGGGCGCACGCGCCGGCCTCACGGCATTCCTGGCAGGCGTGGCGCGCACCGTGGCGAACCGCAACGTCACCATCAACAACATGTTGCCGGGCAAGCTCGACACCGACCGCCTGCGCGGCCCGCACGAACCGGGCAGCGTCGAGGATCCTGTTCAGGGGGCCGCACGCCGCGCCCGGCTGAGCGCCGAAGTGCCGGCCGGCAGGCTTGGCACGCCGGAAGAATTCGGCCAGATTTGCGCCTTCCTGTGCTCGGTTCACGCCGGATACATGACCGGCCAGAACATTCCCGTCGACGGCGGACTGTATGTCAGCTCGTTCTGACCCCCGGAGAAGCTGACTCAGCATCTCAACACCTGGCGCCAAGCCGCTGGAATGATTTCCGTTCCGGCGCTTGAAAGTACTTCAACGCCGTTTTGGCATTGACACCTCGAAATATGCGGCCGTCGTGCTAAGAACGGCCTTTGATGCGGATTCTAAAGGAGTTAGAGATGGCCGGGGACAACAAGAAGAAGGAAGCGCTCTCCGATCTCGATCAGGCCGCGCTCTTTTTCCACAAGCACCCCGTCCCGGGAAAGCTCGAAATCCAGGCGACCAAGCCGCTCGGCAACCAGCGCGATCTGGCGCTTGCCTACTCCCCCGGCGTCGCAGCACCGTGCCTTGCCATCAGGGACGACCCCGAGACCGCCGCCGACTACACCGGCCGCGCCAATCTGGTGGCCGTCATCTCCAACGGCACGGCGGTCCTCGGCCTTGGCAATATCGGCCCGCTGGCGTCGAAGCCGGTGATGGAGGGCAAGGCCGTCCTGTTCAAGAAATTTGCCGGCATCGACGTCTTCGACATCGAGATCGACGCGCCCGAGATCGACCAGATGGTCAACACCATCTCGGCGCTCGAGCCGACCTTCGGCGGCATCAACCTCGAGGACATCAAGGCACCCGAATGCTTCGACGTCGAGGAACGCCTGAAAGCGAAGATGCGCATTCCGGTCTTCCACGACGACCAACACGGCACGGCAATCATCGTTGCAGCGGCGGTGCTCAACGGCCTGGAACTCGCCGGCAAGAAGATCGAGGACGTCAAGATCGTGACGTCAGGCGCAGGTGCAGCCGCCCTCGCCTGTCTCAACCTGCTGGTGTCGCTCGGCGCCCTGGTCGAGAACATCTGGGTCACCGACCGCTTCGGCGTCGCCCACAAGGGCCGCACCGAGGAAATGGACCGCTGGAAGGACCCTTACGTCAAGGACACCAATGCCCGCGTGCTGGCCGACGTCATCGGCGGCGCCGACGTGTTCCTGGGCCTGTCCGCCGCCGGCGTGCTGAAGCCGGAATTGCTCAGCCAGATGGCCGAAAAGCCGCTGATCCTTGCGCTTGCCAACCCCAAACCCGAGATCATGCCTGAGGAGGCACGTGCCGCACGGCCGGACGCCATGATCTGCACCGGCCGTTCGGACTTCCCGAACCAGGTCAACAACGTGCTGTGCTTCCCCTACATCTTCCGCGGCGCGCTCGACTGCGGCGCAAGCGCGATCAACGAAGAGATGAAGATGGCCGCCGTGCGCGCGATCGCCGCCCTTGCACGCGAGGAGCCGTCGGATGTCGCCGCGCGCGCCTATTCCGGCGAGACGCCGACCTTCGGCCCCGACTTCCTGATCCCCTCGCCCTTCGATCCACGGCTGATCCTGCGCATTGCGCCTGCCGTCGCCAAGGCCGCCTGCGACACCGGCGTGGCCACTCGCCCGATCACCGATTTCACCGCCTATGTCGAAAAACTCAGCCGCTTCGTCTTCCGCTCCGGGCTGGTGATGAAGCCGATCTTCTCCAACGCCAAGCAGGCAACGGCCAATCGGGTGATCTATGCCGACGGCGAGGACGAGCGCGTGCTGCGCGCCGCCCAGGTGGTGCTGGAGGAAAGCCTTGCCAAGCCGATCCTGATCGGTCGTCCGCATGTCATCGAGGTCCGCCTCAAGCGCTATGGCCTTCGCATTCGTCCCGGCATCGACTTCGAGGTCATCAATCCCGAGGATGATCCGCGCTATCGCCACTATGTCGACCACCTGATCGATCTCGGCGGCCGCCAGGGCATCACGCCGGAGGCAGCACGCACCATGGTGCGAACCAACAATACGGTCATTGCATCCATTGCGCTGAAGCGTGGCGATGCCGACGCCATGATCTGCGGGCTGGAAGGCCGTTTCGAACGTCACCTGCGCAACGTCACGCTGATCGTCGGCGCCCGGGACGGCGTCAAGGACCGCGACCTGTCGGCGCTTTCCATGCTGATCTCGCAGCGCGGCGTCCTGTTCTTCACCGACACCTATGTGACGGTCGACCCGAGCGCCGAAGAGATCGCCGAGATGACGATGCTTGCAGCCGACGAGATCCGCCGCTTCGGCATCGAGCCAAAGGCGGCACTGCTTTCGCATTCGAATTTCGGCTCACGCGATTCGCAAAGTGCGCAGAAGATGCGGCAGGCAGCCGCGATCCTGAAGCGCATTGCACCGGAACTCGCCAGCGACGGCGAAATGCACGGCGATTCCGCGCTGTCGGAAGTGCTGCGCCAGCGCGTCTACCCGCACTCGACGCTCAAGGGCGAAGCCAACCTTCTGGTCTTCCCCAATCTCGACGCCGCCAACATCGCGCTGACCACGGTCAAGACGATGCTGGACGCACTGCATGTCGGCCCGATCCTGCTCGGCACCGCCCAGCCGGCCCACATTTTGACGCCGTCCGTCACCTCGCGCGGCATCGTCAACATGACGGCTCTTGCGGTGGTCGAGGCCTCGCAGCGGGCGCATGCCGCCAGCTGAAGGTTCGCCGTTTCCAAACAAACGGTTAACCTCGCTGGCGCTAGGTTGAGTCGATCCTTCCAGGGAGCGGCATGTTCGGGCGCGGCACGACGACAAGGGCAATGAGGTGGCCGGCGAATGCGCTGGCTGCCGCCTTGTCGATGATCGTTACCTCAGCCGCCTTGGCCGCTTCGCCGCAATGTCTTCAGCTCGAGGCGGAACTGGCCGGCCTGCGCGCCCAGACGAGCGGCAGCTTCGTCCAGTCGGACGAATTCGCCGTCGCCGCAAACACTCAGCGCGACCAGATCGATCTGGCCCGTATCAGAGCAGCCGACCTCGGCTGCGGACGGGCCATTGCAGCCGACATGGTTGCCGCTTGCGCCGACCTCAATGCCCGAATCGCCAGGATGGAAGACAATCTCGGCAAGCTGGAAAGCAGGCCGGCGATACTTCCCAACCGGAATGCCCGCGCAGAGCGGATCCGCATCCTCGACGCACTCGAACGGGCTGGTTGCTACGACCAGCCCGGCGAAGAGGAAGACGCGACGCTCAGCGCCGAGCCAGGCGAGGACGAGGGCGGGGTCACGATCATTCGCGGCGGCAGTTCCCAAAGCCTCGATGCCGACGAGCGCTACCCGCAGCGCATCGTGATCGGCCGCAACCAGCAACAAGGAACGGGTGAATACCGTACGCTCTGCGTGCGGACCTGCGACGGCTACTTCTTTCCGATGTCGAATGCTGCCGAATTGTCGGATTTCCAGCGCGACGAAAAGAACTGCGAAGCGAGCTGCCCGGGCACCGACATCGAGCTGTTCTATCACCGCAATACCGGCCAGCCTGGGGAAAGCATGGTTTCCGCACGCTCCGGCCAGCCTTACGACAATCTGGAGACCGCCTATCGCTACAAGCGGGTGGATTTGCCACGCGTGCCGGCGTGCGGCTGCAATGTCAGCCTGAACAGCAACTTTTCCGTCGTCGCCGGCGAAGGACGCGCCGTGCCCAAGGCCGCCAAACCCGCCCAAGAATACGAGGCGCCGCTCCCGATCACGCCCAGAGCGCCGCCTGACCCGGACCGAAAGGTCAGGGCCGTCGGGCCAGCGTTCCTTCCCGCCCCACCAGCGGCAACAGATCTGCGAGTTCCGGGCCCGACTCCAACCCGGTAAGGGCAAGCCGCAGTGGCATGAAGAGCGCCTTGCCCTTGCGGCCGGTCGCCTTCTTCACCTTGGCCGTCCAGTCCTTCCAGACATTGCCGTCCCATGGCTCTTCCGGCAGCAGGTCGAATGCCTGTCCGACGAACTCGCGATCCTCGTCGGCGATCTCAGCCGCCGGCTGCGGCCCCTCGCGCAGGATCTTCCACCAGGAGACAGCATCAGACAGCCGGTCGAGATTGCCGCGCACGGCCATCCAGAACGCTTCGGCATGTTGGCCGCTGACGCCGAGCACCATCAGGCGGTCGCGCACCTCGTCGAACGACATGTGGTGCAGGAGCGACCGGTTGAGCACGACCAGCTCATCGGGATCGAACTTGGAAGCCGACTTGGAGGTCGCGGCCGGATCGAATTTCTCGGCGAGTTCGGCAAGACTCGGCACCGCCGTGACATTCTCCGACGTGCCGACAAGCACGGCGAGCGAGGCAACCGACATCGGCTCGATGCCGCTGTCGCGCAAGCTTTCGATCGACAGCGCACCGGTGCGCTTGGACAGCCCCTCGCCCGACGCCGTGGTCAGCAGGTTGTGGTGGCCGAATGCCGGCGGCTCGGCGCCCAGCGCGCGGAAGATCGCAATCTGAACGCCGGTGTTGGTGACGTGATCGTCACCACGAATGACGTGGGTGATCTCCATTTCGATGTCGTCGACCACCGACGGCAGCGTGTAGAGATAAGTGCCGTCCTCGCGCACCAAGACCGGATCGGAGAGGGACGCCAGGTCGACGGTCTCCTCTCCGCGCACGATATCGTTCCAGTGGATTTCGGTGCGCTCGGTCTCGAACGGGTCGGAGGCAAAGTTGGGCAGCAGGAAGCGCCAGTGCGGCTTGCGCCCGTCATGCTCATAGGATGCGCGTTCGGCATCGGTAAGTTTCAGCGCCTCGCGCCCGTAGACTGGCGGCAAACCGCGCGTGCGCCGTACCTTGCGGCGCAGATCGAGCTCTTCCGTCGTTTCGTAGCAGGGATAGAGCACGCCGGCCGCCTTGAGCCTGTCGACAGCCGCATCATAGCTGGCGAAACGGCGCGACTGGTATTCGGTCTGGTCGGGAAAGATGCCGAGCCAGTGCAAATCGTAGAGGATCGAATCTGCGAATTCCTGGCGCGAGCGCTCGACATCGGTATCGTCGAAGCGCTGGACGAAACGCCCCTTGTGCTTGAGCGCGAACAGCCAATTGAACAGGGCCGTGCGCGCATTGCCGATGTGGATGCGTCCGGTGGGCGAAGGTGCGAAGCGAACTGTAACTGTCATGATCGGGGCGTAGCGGAAGGCTTTTGCGTTGACAAGACGGCGCCCCCGCACCTCTGTTTCAGAGATAATGCAAGATTGCCCCGAATGGAAGCTGACCAATGGGGCTACATCTGTTTGCCAACGAAGTAAGGGCCGCGATCATCTCGCGGCCCTTACAAGATCAGACTAGGCCTTTCGTCAGCTCCAGCGCCTGGCGTTCGAACAGCCGGCGGTAGATGCCGCCGTCGAGGCGAACCAGTGCCTCGTGCCTGCCCTCCTCGACGATCTCGCCCCGATCGAAGACGAGCAGCCGGTCAAGCGCCCGCACCGTCGACAGCCGATGCGCGATGACCAGCGTCGTGCGTCCGACCATCAACCGCTCCATCGCCTCCTGGATCAGCACCTCCGACTCCGAATCGAGGCTGGACGTCGCCTCATCGAGAATCAGGACCGGTGCATCCGCCAGGAATGCCCGTGCGATTGCCACACGCTGGCGTTCGCCGCCCGACAGCTTGACGCCGCGTTCGCCGACCAGCGTGCCATAGCCCTTGGGCAGGCGCTGGATGAAATCATGCGCGCTGGCGAGTTTCGCCGCGTGTTCGATCTCAGCCTGCGTCGCGCCGGGCCGGGCATAGGCAATGTTCTCGGCCAGCGACCGGTGGAACAGGATCGGCTCCTGCTGGACAATCGCCAGTTGCGACCGCAGCGAGGACTGCGTCGTATTGGCGATATCCTGCCCATCGATCACGATCCGGCCGCTGCCAACGTCGTACAGACGTTGGATCAGCTTGACGAACGTCGTCTTGCCCGAACCCGAGTGACCGACAAGGCCGACACGTTCGCCCGGCTTGATCGACACCGAGAAGTCCCGGTACAGCGGCAGCGCGTGGGTGCCGTAGTGGAACGTCACGTTCTCGAACTCGATGCCGCCGTCGCGGATCTGGATCGGCCTGGCGCCGGGCCGGTCGGCGACGCCGAGCGGCTGGCCCTGGATGTCGACCAGTTCCTCCATGTCGTTGACCGAGCGCTGCAGGTTGCGGATGTGCATGCCAACGTCGCGCAGATAACCCTGCAGCAGGAAGAACGAGGTCAGCACGAAGGCGATGTCGCCAGCACTGGCCTGCCCGCCGGCCCACAGCATCAACGCAAAGCCGATGATCGCGGCGCGCAGCAGAACCAGGGTGACGTTCTGCGACGTGCCGTTGATCGTGCCGCGCATCCAGGTCCTCGCCGTGCGGTGGCGCCACTTGGCGATCACCTTGGCGAGCCGGCCTTCCTCGCGCTCTTCGGCGCCGAACGCCTTGACCACCGAGTTGCAGCTGACGGCATCGGCGAGCGAGCCGCCAAGCCGTGTGTCCCAGCTGTTGGCAAGGCTTGCGGCAGGAGCGACGAAGCCGAGCGACATCACCACCGTCTGCGCGATGAAGATCAGCGAGCCTGCGGCGATGATCAGGCCCATCATCGGCCAGTGCCAACCCAGCAGGATGGTCGATCCCAGCAGCATCACGATGGACGGCAGCAGTGCCACCAGCAGCGTGTCGTTGAGCAGGTCGAGCGCCCACATGCCGCGCGTCACCTTGCGCACCGTTGAGCCGGCGAAGCTGTTGGCATGCCAGTCAGTCGAAAAGCGCTGGACGCGGTGGAATGCGTCGTGAGCGATGTCCGACATCATCTTGAGCGTCAGCTCGATGATGCCGGCAAACGCGATGTGGCGGAATACCAGCGAACCCGAGGCCAGCGCCAGCAGCGTGAAGAACGCCGCCAAGGCCGCATCCCACGCCACCGCGTCGGTCGCGGCACCGCTGGCAACGGCGTCGATCAGCCGACCCGAATAGAGCGGCGTCAGCACGTCGGCCATCGTCGAAACGAGCACGGCAGCCGAGATGAGGACAAGCCGCACCGGTTGGTGCTTCCAGTGCCTGAAAGTGAATCCCAGAACGCTGCGGAAGGCGCCGCCGCGCAGGTCGATACGAAAACGAGCCATGATGTCATCGAGGCGCCGAAAACCGACGCCATCCCAATAGAATGAAGTGCAAAAGGCGCGACGAATAATTCTTATGGAATCAGGAAGTCGCGGTACGGCGGCGTCGGGAACAAAAGACGCCGAGGGCGGTTCGCGAGGTCAACGACCTCGGTTCGAACCTCGGGAGGACATGTCATGTTCTGGCATTCAGACCTCCCTGTTAGTGGCCGCGAAGGAGTTGCTTATAGCCGAGCATCGTTGCTTCGCCAAGTCCCGGTCTGGACCGAAGCCTGTTGTGCCAGAACAAGGGCTGAAATCGGTCCCCACTTGCGCAACAGATAAGTACATGCTTATCTCAAATCCATGAACGAATCTGACGTATTCCGCGCCCTGTCCGATCCCACCCGCCGTGCCGTTCTCGATCGGCTGACCGCGGGAGAGAAAAACGCGACGGAGTTGCGCGAAGGGCTGGAGATTTCGCAGCCGGCGATTTCGCAGCACATCGCCGTGCTGCGCCGCGCCGGGCTGATCAAGGAAGCGCGTGCCGGCAGGCACGTGAACTACAGCGTCAACCCCGACGGTCTGCGGCCGCTCTTCGACTGGCTCACCCGCTATCGCGGCTTCTGGCCGGATCGCGTCGAGCGACTGAAGACGCTGCTCAAGGAGATGGACCAATGACGGACACCCAGCGGCAGGAATCGAACGAGGACACCATCGTCGTCGAATGCGAGTTGGAAGCCACGCCGGAAAAGGTCTGGCGCGCGCTGACGGTGCCGGAATTCGTCGCAACCTGGCTCGACGTGCCGGCGGCGGACAAGGTCACCGCGGACACGACCGGCCCCGCCTATCGCATCATCGAGGCCCTACCCTTCTCGCGCGTACGTTACGCCTGGAACGATGCCACGGTGAGCGAGCCCGAGACCTACGTCACCTTCGATCTCGAAGCACAACCGGACGGCGGCACACGGTTCCGACTCACTCATAGCGTCGACCCCGTGAGAACCATCGCTGCGCCGGCGAATTCAAACAGCCCGCCCCTGATGCGCGCAGCCGCCTAAGTTCAAAAAACTCCATCGATGAAAGGAATCTCGCGCATGCGCGACACGATGCAACTCGTCCCCATGGTCGTCGAACAGTCGCCCCGCGGCGAGCGCTCCTTCGACATCTTTTCCCGACTGCTGCGCGAACGGATCGTTTTCCTCAACGGCGAGGTCGACGACAATTCGGCGTCGCTCATCTGCGCGCAGCTGCTGTTTCTCGAGTCGGAAAACCCGAACCGCGAAATCTCGTTCTACATCAACTCGCCCGGCGGCGTGGTGACCAGCGGTTTTGCCATCTACGACACGATGCAGTTCATCCGCTGCCCTGTTTCAACTTTGTGCATGGGCACGGCCGGCTCGATGGGCTCGTTCCTGCTGATGGCCGGCGCACCCGGCCGGCGCATCGCGCTTCCCAATGCCAGCGTGATCCTGCACCAGCCCTCCGGTGGCTTCCGCGGCCAGGCCTCCGACATCGAGCGCCATGCCGAGGACATTCTCAAGCTCAAGCGGCGCATGACCAGGCTCTACGCAGAACATTGCGGACGCACGGAGGAGGAAGTGACACGCGTGCTCGACCGCGACTTTTTCTTCACGGCGGAGGAAGCCAGGGATTGGGGCATCGTCGACCACGTCTATGACCGCCGCGAAATCGTGGAAGGCATTTCCGGGAAGTAGCTGGTTACACTGAGGCCGCAGCAGGCGCAGCCTGGACATGGCTCCGCGCGCGAACTCGGCGCGAAGCCAGCAACAGGACGAATGAAACGGCGAAGCAGTAAAAACCCATCGCCAAGATCTGGCCGGGATAGCTCACGCCGCCGTCGATCAGGAATCCGGTCAAACCCGGTCCGATTGCAGAGGCGAGCACCCCGGCGGCCACGATCAGTGCCCTGATCGAACCGAGGTGCTTCAGGCCGTAGACCTCGGGCCACACGGCGCCGAACAGCGTCGTCGACAAGCCGTTCGAAACGCCGAGCAGCGCCATGAAGCCGAAGGCACTCCACTGCGCTTCGACGACGCCCAGAAACAGGCAGGCGAACCCCAGCGGCAGCAACACGAAAGGCAGCAGCGACACGCCGGAAAAGCGGTCGATGAGTTGGCCGACCACCAGCGTGAATGCGGTATTGACCACCGCCGTCACCAGATAGGACGAAGCGAAGACCTCGAGCGACCAGCCCCGCAGCTCCACCAGATAGACCTGGTGGAAGAACAAGGTCGTCACGATCAGGCCCGGCGCCATGACGCCAAGCAGCAACACGTAGAAGATCGGATCGCGGACGACCTCGGCGCGCGTCCAGTCGCGCGCATCGACCCGGCGCGCCACGGGGTCCGATGAGCGCGGCTTGCGGTCCGTGGCAACCAGAAAGGCAACTGCCGGCACGGCGACAAGCGCCAGCACCGCTGCCGAAAGCAGCCAGCCGTTGCGCCAACCAACCGCAGCGGAGATCAGCACAAAACCCATCGGCAGGAAGGCGTCGCCGGCGTTGTGGCCGAGAATGACGGTCGAAAGCGCTCGTCCCCTTTGCGCCGAAAACCAGCGCGCGGTCGCCGTGTAGGCGGCATGCACCATCATGCCTTGGCCAAACAGGCGCAGCAGATAGATGGCCACGAACAACATCACGAGGTGCTGCGACAGCGCCATCGACGCGCTCGCGAGCGCCAGCATCGGAACGATGAACAGCGCCACGTTCCGCACGCTGTGGCGGTCGACGATCTGGCCGAGATACGGCAGGCTCAAGGCGCTGGCCAGTGTGGCGAACATGTAGAGCGTGCCGAATTCGCCATGCGACAGCCCGTAGTCGCGGCGGATGTCGCCGGCCGACAGCGCGACGAACGATGTCATGCCGAAGGTCGAAAAGAAGGTGAGCAAAAAACCGCCGGCCAGCCAGCGCGGGTTGTCTCGGACGAAGGCTATGTAAGTCACGTGCTCAGTCTATTCGTGAGTGGCCGGCTGCCGCGCCAGGCGCATATACATGCCGTCGTTCGAAACCTCGAAGCCGAATTTTTCGTAGAGGCTGTGCGCGTCTGAAGTTCGCAGCGAAAACCCGGTCACGCTGGCAAGTTCGGGATGATCGAGAAGAGCCTGGATCAGCTTCTTGCCGATGCCAAGCCCCCGCCGGTCGGGCCAGACGATGACGTCGGCGACATAGGCGAAGCAGGCATAGTCAGTAACGACGCGCGCGAACCCCACCTGCTCGCCATCGACATAGGCGCCCAGGCAGAGCGAGTTGGCAAAGGCCCGGCGATGAATCTCGTCGGTTCGGCCCTCGCCCCAGTAGCTCGCCTTGATGACCTCGGAGGTCTTGTCGAAGTCGATGCGCAACGCATCGAAACTGATCTCGACCTCAGCCATGAACCCCTCCGGTCTTCTGGTGGTTTTCAATTCACGTTCAGTGGCTTACCCGCGATCCCTGAATCGATTTGTGATCGGGTAGCGCCGGTCGCGGCCAAAGTTCTTCTTGGTGATCTTCACGCCTGGTGCCGCCTGCCGCCGCTTGTATTCGGCGATGTAGAGCAGGTGTTCGATGCGGTGGACAGTGTCGCGGTCGTGGCCGCGCGCCACGATCTCGTCGACCCCCATCTCGTTCTCGACCAGGCACTCCAGGATGTCGTCGAGCACGGGATAGGGCGGCAGCGAATCCTGGTCGGTCTGGTTGGGACGCAGTTCGGCGGAAGGCGCCTTGTCGATGATATTTTCAGGGATGACGATGCCCGAAGGCCCGAACGCGCCCGGCGGCACCTGGCTGTTGCGCCAGCGCGACAGCGCATAGACCTGCATCTTGTAGAGGTCCTTGATCGGGTTGAAACCGCCATTCATGTCGCCATACAGCGTGGCATAGCCGACCGACATCTCGCTCTTGTTGCCCGTCGTCACCACCATCGAGCCGAACTTGTTGGACACGGCCATCAGGATGGTACCGCGGGCGCGGCTCTGCAGGTTTTCCTCGGTGATACCTTCCTTGGTGCCTTCGAAAAGCTGCGTCAGCGCGTGCGAAAACCCGTCGACAGGCTCGTGGATCGGCACGATGTCATAACGGCAGCCGAGCGCCCGCGCGCAGTCCTCGGCGTCCTTCAGCGAATCGCTCGAGGTGTAGCGGTAAGGCATCATGATCGCCCGCAGACGCTCCTCGCCGAGCGCATCGACGGCGAGCGCTGCACAGATCGCCGAATCGATGCCGCCCGACAGGCCAAGCACGACGTTCTTGAACCCGTTCTTGTTGACGTAGTCGCGCAGACCCAGCATGCAGGCGCGATAATCGGCCTCTTCCCGTTCGGGGATCTTCGACATCGGGCCTTCGACGCAGGCCCAGCCTTCGTCGCCACGCCGCCACAGCGTCATAGCCACCGTCTCTTCGAACTGGCTCATCTGGAACGCCAGCGAATGGTCGGCATTGATGGCAAAGGAAGCGCCGTCGAACACCAGCTCGTCCTGGCCCCCGAGTTGATTGGCGTAGAGCAGCGGCAGGCCGCTCTCGATCACCTGGCGGATCGCCACCTGGTGGCGCACATCCATCTTGGCGCGGTAGTAGGGCGAGCCGTTCGGCACGAGCAGGATCTCGGCACCGCTTTCGGCCAGCGTCTCGCAGACACCGAGTTCGCCCCAGATGTCCTCGCAGATCGGGATGCCCAGGCGCACGCCGCGGAAATTGACCGGCCCGGGCATGTCGGGACCGGCCTGGAAAACGCGCTTCTCGTCGAATTCGCCGTAGTTGGGCAGATCCACCTTGAAACGCTCGGCAATGACCTTGCCGCCATCTGCGACGATGATCGCATTATGCACGCCGCTCTTGCGCTTGAGCGGCACCCCGATGATGACTCCGGGGCCGTTGTCGGCGGTGTCCTTGGCGAAATCCTCGGCCGCACGCTCGCAAGCCGCGAGGAAGGCCGGCTTGAGCACCAGGTCTTCCGGCGGATAACCAGCCAGGAACAGTTCGGTGAACAGCACGAGATCGGCACCCTGGCGCGCCGCATCGGCGCGTGCCTCGCGCGCCTTGGCGAGATTGCCTGCGATGTCGCCTACCGTCGGGTTGAGCTGGGCAACAGCGATGCGGAGGACGTCGGGGATCGATTTTTTCGTCATGTCAGCGATTTAGCCTGCGTATCGGTGGGGGGCAATGGCGATCGATTGGACCATCATTCGCCCATATAGGAGCGGAGTTCGTCGGCCGAGTGGTTGACCCCGATCGACATCGACAGGATGCGCGAGATATGCGCTCGCGGCAGCTTGGTCGCCGCCGCCCATTCGTTGATCTGGGCCTGCACCTTGGCCAAATCTTTCTTCGACGTCGCCGCTTCGCCGATATCGAGACCCGCATCCCGCAGCGCCAGGATCATATCCTGCGACAGGATGAACGTGTCCCACCCCAGCCAGCGCAACAGGTAGCGCCCGGTATTGCCGCCGAGACGGCTGCCGTGCTTGCCAAGATAGGCGGTGAGCCCAACCTGGTCGTCGACAGGCCAGGCAGCCAGGAAGTTGCCGAAGCCGCCATGCTCCTTCGATACGTGCTCGACGAAGGCCGCATTGTCGCGCACCGAGCGGATTTTCTGTGGATTGCGCACGATGCGCTTGTCCGAAGCCAGCTCGTGCCAGAAATCGTCGGGCTGGAACAACAGCCGCTTCGGCTCGAAGCCCAGGAAGGCTTCCTCGAATCCGGGCCATTTCTGTTCGATGACCCGCCACACGAAACCGGCGGCGAAGACCCGCTCGGCCATGGTGGCGAGGATGCGGTCGTCAGTGATTTTGGCGAGTGCTGCATTGTCGGCGGCCGGGCCAAGCAATGATTTGAGCACCGCCTCGCCGCCCTTGCGTTCGGCAGCCCGCGCCATGATCTTGGCAAAGTTCATCGTTGTTTCCTCCTCGCCCGGATTCTGGCGCCGCCTGCGAATATCTTCTTATATGGATTTGCGGCTGCCAAGCAGGCGCCTTCACCGTGCCGTCACCCACAAGGCCGAAATAGAAATCATGGCTCCGCACGAAAAGCTCGACGAGATCCGTTTCCGGGAGATCATCCTGCTGCGCGACGGGAGCCGCGCAGTCGCCAAACCTGTCCGGCGCATTGTTGCTCCCGTCACCGGAGAGCCGCCTGCTCCATGATCGACACGATTCATAACCTCGTCGAACGCTTCGGGCTGTTGGCGGTGTTCATCGGCTGCATGGCCGAGGGCGAAAGCGTTGCCGTCCTCGGCGGCTTTTTTGCCCATCAGGAGATATTCGCACCTTGGCAGGCCTTTGCCACGGCGTCGGCCGGCGCCTTTCTCGGCGACACGCTGTTTTTCGTGCTGGGACGCCGTTTCTCGAACCACAAGTGGGTACGATTGCTGCGGCGACGGCCGGGCTTCAGCCACGCCTACCGGATGGTGCAGTCCCATCCGAATCTCTTTGTTCTGGCCAACCGCTATATCTACGGCATGCGGCTGGCCGGCGGCATCGCCGCCGGACTGTCGCGCATTCCCGTTGTCGTCTTCCTTGCGTTGAACGCGCTGTCCGCGCTTGTCTGGGCAGCGCTGTTCGTCAGTCTGGGATATGTCTTCGGCCTCGGTGCCGAACACATCATCGGCGATGCACTCAAAGGACACCAGCGCCTGCTGATCGGGCTTGCCATCGGCGTGGCAGTGGCCGTCGCCGCCTGGCTGCTCGCCCGTCATGTCGCGAAAAAGGAACCGCGCGAATAGGCTTCAGCCGATACCGAGTTCGCGGTCGCCGCGATCCAGGATCAGTGGAATGATCAGGTCTTCCTCATCGTCGAGATGCCGGGTCAGCATGGCCACCAGCCGCGCATTCTCGTCGGCATAGGCATCCGCCGCAAAGCGCTGCCTGTCTTCGCTTTCCTTGAGCGCACGAAGAAAGGCGCTTGCCGTCTCCGCATTGCGTTCCAATGCCTCGTGGATCAGGTGATGGTCGGCGTCGAGGATCTCGAAGCCGCGCTTCAGGCGTTTCTCGGCATTGGCGAAAACAGGGAAATAGTGGTGATCCTCGACATTGTGGTGCCCGTCGAGATTGCCGAGAAAGTAGTTGAGGCGTGGTGCGAACCAGCGCGCAAAGCCCTGCGCATCCAGCCTGCCCTCGCGATAGTCGCCGATGCCGCCGGTCAGCGTACCGCCCAGTTCGCGGAACATGTCGTGGCGCTGTAGCCACATCGACGCCATGCCGTGCACGTTGTCGTGGGCCTGCCAATCCTCCCGCGGGTACTTTTCGACCAGCCAGCGCAGATCATCCGGCAAGCCTGCGCGCGTTTCGAGATGATGTATATCGGCTTGGTCGGCCATGTCGGTCTCCTTTGGTAACCGACATATGGGTATGCTTTCCTCAGATCGGAAGGCCGAGCAGACGCTCGACAATCGCGAAGCTCCAGACGCCGAGCACGATCACGATCGAGATCAGCACGGCGAGCGAACCGCAGTCCTTGGCAAGCTGGATGTCGATATTGAACTCGCGGCTGACCGCATCGCAAGTCGCCTCGATGCCGGTGTTGAGCACCTCGACGGTGATCAGGAAAAGGATCGAGCCGATCAGTAGCGCATAGCCGCTCCAGGTCGCGGCCACGAACCAGCCGAGCGGCAGTGCTGCAACCAGCAGCATGATCTCCTGCTGGAATGCCGCTTCGGTGCGGATCAACCGCGAGAACGCCCGCACCGAATTCTGGAAAGCCTTGACCAGCCGATCCATGAAATGCCCTTTCAGCTCAATCGAAGGGGCATCATTTAGCCGCTCGGCGATCAGTCGAACAGATAGGAATCGTTGGCAAAGAAGCCATGATCGACCGAATCGTGCACGCGACGCCCTTTTGCGCCCTCGCCTGCCGCCCCATAGGCAAAGAAGATCGGCATCAGATGCTCGTCGGTGGGATGGTTCTCCGACGGATACGGTGCCTTTTGCTTCCAATGGAGGATCGCATCGGTGTCGCCCGACACAAGCTTTTCGGCGAACCAATCGGTGAAGGCCTTCACCTTGCCGGCCAGCACGGGGTCGGCCTCAGCACCGTGCCTCAGCGTCGAGAAATAGGCGCGCAGATTGTGGGTGACGTGACCCGAGCCAATCAGCAGCACACCTTCTTCACGCAACGGCGCCAGCGCCTTGCCGATGGCATAGTGCCAGGCTGCGTCACGGTTCGGATCGATCGACACCTGCACGATCGGAATGTCGGCATCGGGGAAGGCAAGTTTCATCGGCGTCCAGGTGCCGTGGTCATAGCCGCGCTTCTCATAGGTGTGCGGTTTCAGACCGGCAGCCTCGAGCATGCCGAAAACCTTCGTCGCCAGTGCCGGTTCGCCCGCGGCGGGATAGACCATCTTGTAGAGTTCCGGGGCAAAGCCGCCGAAGTCATAGATCATGCCGGGCTTGGGATCGGTCACCACCGCGACACCGTCGGTCTCGAAATGCGCCGAAACGACGACGATCGCCTTCGGCTTCGGCATCAGGTCCGAGACGGTTTCGAGATAATGGCGCGCCGGCGTGTCGGCCAAAACGATGTCCGGGCCGCCATGCGAGATGAAGAGTGTGGGCAACGAGTTCATTTTCTTTCTCCTTGCTCCAGATATACGCCTCGCAGGCCGCTTCGAGCAGACCTCCGCCGAGCGACGAAGCGTTCACCTATTGTGAACGGCAGGGGCGCGACTGTTCAATCAGCTGCGATCGCAACCTCCGGAGACGATCGCTCATATCGGGGCAAGCCATCATTGATCTCGTAATAGGCGGCCTTCTGGCCGACGAAGATGTGGCAGGAACCGACAAGCCCGTCGGCGGCGTCGAACAAGCCCGCCATGATCGAGATGTCCGGCTCGCTATGCGCCTTCCAGAACAGCAGCGACCCGCAACGGCTACAGAAGCCGCGCCGGGCGAAATCCGAGGCCGCATACCAGGTGATGTGCTCGCTGCCCTGTACCTCCAGTTCACCATCGGCAACGCTGGTCGCCGCATAAAAATGCCCGCTCTGCTTCCGGCATTGGCTGCAATGGCAATAGACCACACCGCGCAGCAGGCCCGTCGTAGTAAACCGCACGGCCCCGCACAGGCATGACCCTTTGTTCGACTTGTCCATTTCCTGCTCCTCCATGGCCACATCCAGATTGGTCCTGAACAAGAGGCGATGCGTGAGAGTTTGCGACATCGAACATGCTGCCGAGGTCTTGGCGGCATCCGCCGGCAGGAAAATACACCCTGTGGTAGAAAAATGAACGCAACATCGCTGCAAATTAAGGAAACCTTAGCCAGCCTAAATTAGAGGTCGATAGAAGTGATGAGCGCAGAGGGGACCTGCGTCGTTGCAAGCACTCTCATCTCGCCGCTCGCCCCCCGACCGGTCGCCCGCCAGCGCTTTGCCGGCATGGAAGCGACCGTTTGGCCAACTGAAACGGGACATACATGCATTCTGCAGCCGCCCCGACAGACCGAGGCAATGATATTGCGAGCAGTGTCGTGGCGACGATGGCCCAGATGGGAGTCATCGGCCTGCCGCGCAACTACGAGATCTTCTATGAAGCGCTGACCGGCACCAACCCGGCGCTCAGCCTCGAAGTCATCGCACTCGGCAATCGTCCGACCCAGGACCAGTTGGACCTCATCGGCCGGAAGTTCTTCGCCCAGAATCATGGCCAGGGCATCGTCGAACACGCACGCGATATTCTGGCGCGTGAGCTTGAAGGCGTCGCCAGCCTGCTCCGGAACGAGCGAAGCCATCTGGAACGCTACGGCAAGGTGCTCGACGAAACGTCCAGCGGGTTGAACAGCCGCACGGCGATGTCGCAGGAACTGCTGCAGAAGATCGTCGGCGTCATGTCCGTCGCCACCGCCTCGACCATAGATCACGGCAAGCAGGTGGCGAGCACGCTCGGCGACAAGTCGAGCGAACTCGAGAGCGTCAAGTCGAAGCTCGAAGAGTACAAGAAGCTCGCCGACACCGACCCTCTTACCCATATCTGGAATCGCCGCGCCTTCGACCGAAGGATCGCCAGGATCTACAACGACAACAAGGGCATCCTGTTCAGTGCCCTGATCCTCGCCGACATCGATCGTTTCAAGGACATCAATGACCGGCACGGCCATCCCGTCGGCGACAAGATCCTGCGGATCATCGCCGACATCTTCCAGTCGAGCGTCCATCGCGACATGTTCGTTGCCCGCACCGGCGGCGAGGAGTTCGCGCTGATCGTCGAGGGCACCACCGAGGAAGCCACCTTCGAGATCGCCGATCGGGTTCGCCTGCTGGTTGCGCAGACGCAACTCAAGGAAATCCAGCCCGGCGTCAACTGCGGCCAGGTGACGGTTTCAATGGGCGTTTGCATGGCCTCTGATGCCGAAAGCGCGGAAGACCTCTACGCCAAGGCAGACCGCGCGCTCTACCGTTCCAAGCTGATCGGCCGCAATCGCGTCACCCGTTATTCGACGATCGCCGAGCGCCAGGGCAAGAACTGGATGCTGTACAAGAAGGACTGATCGCTTCGTCAAAGGCCTTTCCATATGAATTTTGATGGACTATATTTTCCAGAGAAATGGAAAGACCAATGCGAAGCCATCAAAATCCAGCGCCATCGGCCACACAAAGCACCGTCATCACCAAGGCGACGTTGCGCGCCGCCGACATGCTGGGCATCACCGCCAAGGCCCTCTCCGCCGTCATCGGCGTCTCAGAGGCCACGGTTTCAAGGATGCGCAAGCAGGAATTCGCCCTGGAAGCCGGTAGCAAGCCGTTCGAACTCGCCGTCCTGTTCGTCCGCCTGTTCCGCTCGCTCGACGCCATAGTCGGTGGCGACGAGTCGGTCGCTCGGGCCTGGCTACGCAACGACAACACGGCGCTCGGCGCCACGCCAAGCGAGAAGATCGCAACCATATCCGGGCTCGTCGATGTCATTGCCTACCTGGACGCCCGCCGCGCTCTCGTCTGAGGCGCGTGCGCTCGAAGGCCGCTGCTGGCGGCTGGTCGAGGCCCAGCATCGCGTATCCACCTTGAAGCTCGTCGACGACCTCGACGAGCAGGCACTGCTCGAGGAACTCGTCGAGGCGACCAAGCCGATCGTGCCGGTCGAATGCCGCAAGCTGCACTATCTGCTGGCAACGCCGTTTCGCTACGGCTCGAACTATCCCACCGGATCGCGCTTCCGCCGCGCCGGCAAGTCGCTCGGTGTCTACTACGCCGCCGAGAAGGTGCAGACTGCCGTCGCCGAAATGGCTTTCTATCGCCTGCTGTTCTTTTCGGAATCGCCCGACACGCCCTGGCCCAGCGACGCGGCCGAGTACACCGCCTTCTCGGCGAGCATCAAAGCCGCCGGCGTGACCGACCTCACCTTGCCGCCACTGCTAAGTGATGCGCCTGCCTGGACGCATCCGACCGACTATGCCGCTTGCCAGCAACTGGCCGACGCCGCGCGCGAGGCCGGCATCGAGGCCATCCGCTATCGCTCGGTGCGTGATCCCCAAGGTGGCGCCAACCTCGCCTTGCTCACCTGTCGCACATTTTCTAAACCGGCCCCCGTCGAGCGGCAGACATGGCGCATCCGCTTGGGGCCGTCGGGCGTCCAGGCAATCTGCGAATTCCCGGAGCGGCGCATCGGTTTCGATCGCGAAAGCTTCGCTGGCGATCCGCGTCTCAAGGACATGCGCTGGGTCCGCAAATGAAAAAGGCGCCGGTCGAAACCGGCGCCTTCTTGATCGATTGAACGCGTCTACGGATCAGGCGTTGACGGCCTTTTTCTCCGGGGTCGGCGCGCTTTTCCTGAGCTGTTCCGAAACCAGGAAGGCGAGTTCGATCGCCTGGTCGGCGTTGAGGCGCGGATCGCAATGAGTGTGGTAGCGATCCTGCAGTTCGTCCGCCGTGATGGCGCGCGCGCCACCCGTGCATTCGGTGACGTTCTTGCCGGTCATCTCGACATGGATACCGCCTGGGTGCGTGCCCTCGGAGCGGTGGATGTCGAAGAAGCTCTGCACTTCGCTGAGGATGCGGTCGAACGGGCGCGTCTTGTAGCCGGCAGCCGTGATCGTGTTGCCATGCATCGGATCGCACGACCAGACGACCTTGCGGCCTTCTTTCTCGACGGCGCGGATCAGCTTCGGCAGGTGATCGCCGACCTTGTCGTTGCCGAAGCGAGCGATCAGCGTCAGGCGGCCGGCCTCGTTGTCCGGGTTCAATTGGTCGATCAGCTTGAGCAGGTTGTCCGGGGTGATCGACGGGCCGCACTTGAGGCCGAGCGGGTTCTTCACCCCACGGCAGTACTCGACATGGGCGTGGTCGACCTGGCGGGTGCGGTCTCCGATCCACAGCATGTGGCCCGACGTTGCGTACCAGTCGCCCGAGGTCGAGTCGACGCGCGTCAGCGCCTGCTCGAAGCCAAGCAGAAGGGCTTCATGGCTGGTGTAGAAGTCGGTCTCGCGCAGCGCGTAGTTGGTCTCCGAGGTGATGCCGACGGCCTTCATGAAGTCCATCGTCTCGGTGATGCGGTTGGCCAGCGCCTCGTAACGCTCGCCCTGCGGGCTGTTGGAGACGAAGCCGAGCATCCACTGGTGCACGTTCTCAAGGCTGGCGTAGCCGCCCTGAGCGAAGGCGCGCAGAAGGTTAAGCGTCGCCGCCGACTGGCGGTAAGCCATCTCCTGGCGTGCCGGATCGGGCACGCGTGACTTCTCGTCGAAGCCCGGGCCGTTGATGATGTCGCCGCGATAGCTCGGCAGCGTCACGTCGCCCTTGGTCTCGTTGTCGGACGAACGCGGCTTGGCGAACTGGCCGGCAATACGGCCGACCTTCACCACCGGCTGCGCGCCGGCGAAGGTCAGTACGACCGACATCTGCAGGAAGACGCGGAAGAAGTCGCGGATGTTGTCCGCGCCATGTTCGACGAAGCTTTCGGCGCAATCGCCGCCCTGAAGCAGGAAGGCTTGGCCATTGGCGACGGCGGCGAGCTGCTTTTTCAGCTTTCGCGCTTCACCTGCAAAAACCAAGGGGGGAAAGGTTGCGAGACGAGCTTCCGTTTCCGCGAGCGCCGCAGCATCCGGATAAGCCGGGACCTGCTGGATCGGCATGCTTCTCCAGGAATTCGGTGACCATTTCGTCATGTTCGCACCTAAAAAGTTCGCTAACGGGCACCTCACCCGCGCCATAGCCCGCCATTGCGGGAACGCGGCTCTTTACACGATGAGGAGCCGCTATACTACCCCGTATCCGGCGTGAGATCGAACCCAAGGTTGCGTGCCGTCTGGCACGCGCGCTCAACCGTCGATCCGAACACCGTCCTTCACGAGATAGGTAGGCTTGTACATGGTCACAAGTTCTTCCGCCGCAGTCGGATGAACCGCCATCGTGCGGTCGAAATCGTCCTTGGTGAGTCCCGCCTTGAGCGTGATGCCGAGCAGCTGCGCCATCTCGCCGGCATCGGGGCCCAGCACGTGAGCCCCCAGCACCAGACGAGTGTCGCCGTCGACAACCAGCTTCATCAGCATCTTTTCCTGCCTTCCCGACAGCGTATGGCGCATCGGGCGGAAGCTGGTGCGGTAGATCTCGAGGTGCTTGAACCTTTTGGCCGCCTCGTCCTCGGAGAGGCCGACGGTACCGATCTCGGGCTGCGAGAACACTGCCGTGGCCACGCAATCGTGATCGGGCTCGGTCGGGTTGTTCTTGAACGCCGTCTCGACGAAGCACATCGCCTCGTGAATCGCGACCGGGGTAAGCTGAACGCGGTTGGTAACGTCGCCGACGGCCCAGATGTTCTGCACATTGGTCCGCGAAAAACGGTCGACGACGATGGCGCCCTGCTTGTCCATCTCAACGCCGGCAGCTTCGAGGCCAAGATTTTCGGTGTTGGGCGTGCGGCCGATGGCCAGCATGACCTGATCGACGGTCAGCACCTCGCCGGTGTTGAGACGCGCATCGAGGCGCCCGTCGGCCCGCTTGACGACCTCCTCCGAGACTGCCGGGCACAGGATGCGGATGCCCTTTGAGACCATCGTGTCGTGCAGTGTGCGCCGGAGATCCATGTCGAAGCGGCTGAGGATTTCCTTGCCGCGATAGACCAGAGTCGTCTCGACGCCGAGGCCATGGAAAATGTTGGCGAATTCGACGGCGATGTAGCCGCCGCCCTCGATCATGATCGCCTTGGGCAATTCGGGAAGGTCGAAAACCTCGTTCGAATAGATGCAGTGCTCATGGCCGGGAAGCGCCGGATGCGCGGCAGCCCGCCCGCCCGTGCCAATCAGGATCTGGTCGGCGGTAACGGTCCGGTCTTCCGCCTCGATCCAGATGGTATGGCTATCTACAAGCACGGCCCGAGAATGAAACGTCTCGCCGCCCGAACCTTCGACATTGCGTTTGTAGATCGCCTCGAGCCGCGAAATCTCGCGCTCCTTGTTGGCAACCAGTTTCGACCAGTCGAACTTGGCTTCGCCGACAGTCCAGCCATAGCCGGCCGCATCCTCGAAATGTTCGGGAAACTGCGAGGCGTAGACATAGAGCTTCTTGGGCACACAACCGCGGATGACGCAGGTGCCGCCGAAGCGGAACTCCTCGGCCAGCGCGACACGTTTGCCAAGTGCCGCCGCAACTCGCGCCGCGCGCACCCCACCGGAGCCACCACCTATGACGAAGAGGTCGTAGTCATACTGAGCCATGATGGTCCTTCCAGCGGTCGGAGCGCGGGTGTCTCCGATGTCGTTTGAACAGCGTATTCCGTGCGCCGAAACCGTTTTTTCGATTGCCGGCTGAAGCGCTGCGATTTGGTGCGTCACAGGTAGTGGCAGAGGCACCAAAAGAAAAGCCCGACAACTGCCGGGCTTTTGGATCGTGACCGTTGGTCGCGGAGGATTACTTCTTGGGCGCTTCCGGGGCTGCGCCCTCGGCTGCCGGAGCCTTCGTGCCGGCAACGGCCTTGAGCTTCTCGCCGACCTGCTGGGCCAGATCGCGAGCGATGCCGTTCTGCCAGATATCGGCGGCCTTGACCAATTCGCGCGAAGCGATCGGGCCGCTCTCGATCAGCTTTTTGCCGGCTTCGGAATTGTAGAAGGCAGCGATGTCGTTGAGGTTCTGCTCGGAGAAGGCCTTGGCATAGGCAAGCGCCGATTCTTTTTCGAGATCAGCGCGGCGCGAAGCGAGCGCCAGCGTGTTCTCGTCCACCGTCTGGGTGATCAGTTCCTGCATGTCCGGGTTCTGCTGGATCAGCTGCTGCTTCAGAGCTGCAGCCGCCTGCGGCAGGATCCCGTCGAAGGAATCCGTGGCGTGGATCGCCGCGATGGCGGCATGGGCCGCCTTGAGATGGGATTCGCCGATCTCCTGGGCCTGGGCCGAGAACGCGATCGCCGCGAATGCCGAAGCCGCCACCATGACGGAGAAGCCGCGAAGCCGGTTTGTCAAAATCATGATGAATAGAACTCCTGTTTAGCGGGTCGGATGGACGGTCTTGACACCGTCTGTGCCGGCGATGACGGCAACGGTGGCCAAGCCGAGAAAGAGGCCATGCTCCACGACGCCGGGGATGGCGTGCAGGGCATCAGAAAGCGCTCTTGTATCGGGAATGCGGCCAAAAGATGCATCGATAATGAAATGTCCACCGTCGGTTACGAAGGTCTCGCCGCCTGTCTTTCGCACTACCAGCGGCCCGGAGAGACCGAGTTTTGCCGCGGCCTTGGCGATGGCGATTTCGGTGGCCTTGAGGCCGAACGGATTGACTTCGATCGGCAGAGGGAAGCGCCCAAGGGCGTCGACCAGCTTGGTCTGGTCGGCGATGACCACCATGCGCGCCGAAGCGGCGGCCACGATCTTCTCGCGCAGCAACGCGCCGCCACCGCCCTTGACCAGCGAAAGCGCCGGGTCGATCTCGTCGGCACCGTCGATGGTGAGGTCGAGTTCAGGCGTTTCGTCGAGCGTCGACAGCGGCACCGACAATTCGCGGCACAGGGCGGCAGTGCGCTCGGAGGTCGGCACGCCGATCACCTTCATGCCGGCTGCAACCTTTTCGGCAAGTAGCCTGACGAACTCTTCGGCCGTCGAACCCGTACCGATGCCGAGGCGCATTCCGCTCTCGACATAGCCCAAGGCGGCGCGTGCCGCCTCGATCTTCAAAGCCTTGGCATCCATGATTTGTTCGCAAAATCCTCGAATTCAGGCTTGGCTCCTAGCATTTTTGCCCGTTGGGTCAAAGGCTTTATGACCCGTGGCTTGCGTCATGCCGAGCCCGGGGCTATCGGCTCTGGCAACGCATAAACCTACGAAAGCGGCGCCATGTCCAAACCGATCATTGTTTTCGACCTCGACGGCACCCTCGTCGACACGGCGCCCGACCTTCTCGACAGCCTGAACCATACGCTTGTTGCCGGCGGCTTGTCCCAGGTCGACGACACCGCCTTCCGGCGCTTTGTCGGCCAGGGCGGACGCGTGATGATCGAGCGCGCCTACACCGCCCAGCGCAAGCAGCAGTTGGCCGCCCTCGAGCACGACCGCCTGCACGACATCTTCCTCGATCACTACACGGTCAACATTCCCGGCCGTTCGCAGCCCTATCCCGGTGTCGTTGCCGCCATGGACCGCTTTGCCGCGGCGGGCTACCTGCTCGCCGTCTGCACCAACAAATATGAGAGCCTCGCCACCAACCTCATCCGGGCGCTGGGCCTGTCGGACCGCTTCGCGGCGATCACCGGACCCGAGACCTTCGGCATCCGCAAGCCGGACCCACGGCACCTGACTGAAACCATCGCCAGGGCCGGCGGCGACGTAGCGCGGGCGGTCATGGTCGGCGATTCGGTCACCGACATCGACACTGCCAAGGCAGCCGGCATCCCGGTCGTTGCCGTCGATTTCGGCTATACTGATCGTCACGTCAGCGAATACGAGCCCTCGGTGGTCATCTCGCACTATGACGAACTGACGCTTGGCATGGCTCAGAGGCTGATAGACGCGGCAAGTCGCTAAAGCCGCCTTGACACCACTCCCGCCCCTCCCCTATATCGCCCGGACGTTCGGCCCTCGGGCCTCGGACGGGCGATTAGCTCAGCGGGAGAGCACACCCTTCACACGGGTGGGGTCATAGGTTCAATCCCTATATCGCCCACCATTCCGCTTTCACCGATGTAGATGTCTGCTCTACTTCACAGCCTTGCTGTGCGGTCGGCTTGCCCATTTTCAGCCCAGCCCAGCCCTGCCGGCGAGATGCAGACAGGGAATCAAATACCCAAGACCTGAAAATCAGATGCTCGGCGCTCGTGCCGCTTCGGTACGGCTCATCGCGTCCTTGAGCTTGGCATCGCGGTCGTAGACGTCGCCGAAATACTCGACCTTGCCGCCGAGATCCGGCCACGCCGTGAAATAGGCGACATAGACCGGGATCTTGCGCGTCACCTTCTCGAAGGAATGGCCCTGCTTCAGCTTGGCCGCGATATGGTCGACATCGGTGCCGAGCACGGCCGCCGCCATGCCGCGCGGATCCGAAAGCCGGATGCAGCCATGGCTGAAGGCGCGGCTGTCACGGTCGAACAGCGCCTTCTGCGGTGTGTCGTGCATGTAGATCGCATGCTTGTTGGGGAACAGGATCTTGAGTTCGCCAAGCGCATTCGCCTCACTCGGCGCCTGGCGCACGCTGAACGGCACCTTGGCGCCATACTGGCCCCAGTCGATCGCCGACGACGGAATGCGCTTGCCGCGCGAATCGGTGACCTCGTAGCCGGCACGGTCGAGATAGCTCGGATCGTTGCGCAGGCGCGGCAGCATCTCGTTGACGATGATCGACTGCGGCACACCCCAATAGGGGTTGTAGTCGACCTGTTCGATCTCATCCTGGAAGAAGCTGGTCTGGTTGGTGGTCTTGCCGATCACCGTCTTCATCTTGAGCTTTTCGACACCGCCGTCGATGTAGCTGGCGGTATAGGCGGGCTGGTTGATGAACACTCGCGGACTGCCGAGGTCTGAAGGCAGCCAGCGCAACTGTTCGAGCGCCACCAGCACCTTGTCCAGCCTGTCGGCCTTGGACGTGCCGGCAAGGGTCGCCACCGTGCGTGGGCCGACCACGCCATCGGGTTTCAGCCCTGCCCGCTTCTGCACGGCTTCGATCACCGGCACCAGCTCAGGCACATAGATCTCGCTTGCGCCCAGCCTTGCCAGCGTCTCGCCATACTCACCGCCCATCTCGTCGTCGAGGTCGCGTGCGATCAGATGCAGCAGCTTGGGCAATTCCGGGCTCGTCTCGCCCGGCTTCAGCAGCAGCTTGGCGTCGACGACGATGTCGTTTTCCTCGCTCGCGCGAAGTGCTTCCAGTTCGACGCGTAGCGCCTGATATTCCGGGTTCTTCGGGTGATAGCCCTCCAGCAGGGCGCGCGCGTCCTGCGACTGGCTCAGGCTCTTCAGCACGCCGACCATGTCGAGCGGCTTGGCCGCGAAATCGTAGTAGCCGGAGATGCGGTTCGGGTCGATGCGGCCGCCCTGCGCGTCGTGAACGTAGCGCAGCGCGCGCGCCGACATCGCCATCTCGAATCGGATCAGCGTCTTCAGCCGACCGGCGGTGTCATCAGCTGCGAAGGCAGCTTGCGGCACAGCGACGGAATAATCCGCCGGCATCAGCCCGTGGCCTGCCGCATCGCTCAAGCTGCGGATGGCGTCTTCGGCACGGCTGTTGGCTACCTGGCCGGTGACCCAGATGAAATCGGGATTGGCCGAATAGTAGTCGAGCAGCGCCTTGGCGATCTCTTTTTCGGCAACGAGGTTGAAATCACTCAGGCCGGCAAGCGCCTCGCGAAACGCGGTGCCGGCGAGCGAGGGCTCCAGCGACACCGACTGCGTGGTCGGCACCAGCTTGGAGAAATCGACGGGCACCATCTGGTCGATCTTGTAGGTGTAATAGGATGGCGCGCTGATCTTTGCCGGCGCAGCCCGTTTCGGCGGCGCCTTGCGCGGCGGTGGCGGGAACTCGCCCTGCGGCTGCCTGTAGTTACGGTTGTTGCCGCCGCCAAACAGGATGTCGAAGAAATTCTGCGCACCGGCCTGCGGCGCACCCATGGCGAGCGTCGCTGCCAAGGCCGCAAGAGGAAGAGAGATCGGCTTTTTCAGGAAAGAAAGCGTCATTAATTACCCATCCCCTGCCGGAATCGCCCTACGCACCGATGGAAGATTTCTTGTCACCCCATGTCGGATGTAAGGCGCTCCTGCATCGATTCATACCGATAACGTTAAGCTTTCATAAATTTCCCGACAGCTGTTGCCGAACAGTTTCACATCATCGTGAGGCAGTCGGGCGGCTGGCACAATCCGATGCCAATGACATGCGGCCCGTCTTCATGCGAGAACTTCGCACTCCAAGACAAGTTGACGTGAGGTCAAGGTGAAGAAGGGTTATCGCGAACTGCTCGACGAAGCCAACGCGGTGGTCGAGGTGGTCTCGCCCGAAGAGGCGGCGACCTTGCTCGACGACCCGGACACCGTCTTCGTCGACCTTCGCGACCCCCGCGAGGTGCAGCGCGAAGGCCGGATACCGGGTGCCCAGCACTGCCCGCGCGGCATGCTCGAATTCTGGATCGACCCTGAGAGCCCGTACCACAAGGCGTTCTTCTCAAGCGGCAAGAGCTTCGTGTTCTTCTGCGCCGGCGGCTGGCGTTCGGCGCTCGCGGCCAAGACGGCGCAGGAGATGGGACTGGAGCCAGTGCGGCATATCCTCGGCGGCTTCACCGCCTGGCGCGATGCCGGCCTGCCAACCGAACCGGGCGAGAAGAAGGGCTGATCGCGATCAACTACGCAGCGCTCTCGTGGCGTTCCAGTACCGTTTCGAGCACCAGCGAGTTCCTGACAAAGCCGACGCCCTCGTCCACGACGCGGGCGTCGGAAAGGATGCGCCGATGGCCGAGGCCTTCGGCCCAGAACAGCCTGACATGGCGTCCGGCACCTGCCATCGCGCGTGCGTCCTTGGCCGAGACCTCCCTGTCGTCGGGCGCATGGATGATCAGCGTCGGAATGCTCAGGCGCATCAGCAACCTCGAACTGACGAACTGATGGATCGGGGTTCCGGTCACGCGTTCGACCTGGCCTGCGATGGCGTGCTGCGTGCGGGCACCGAGATTGACGTAGCGCCCGAAGTCCTCGAACAGCCGGGGCATCGAATCGGGCGCGGCAATGAGCACCAGCCGCTTGGCCGAAAGCGGCGCAAATCCCTTGACCGTTCCCGCAGCGGCATTGACCGCAACAGCACCACCGAAGGAATGGCCGACAATCGCTTCGAACGGCCCGAACCACTGGCCGGCCAACGTGGCCGCCTCGACCGCCTTTGCCATGTCGAGCGCGCGACCAAGCGAGCCGCCATGGCCTGGCAGGTCGAGCGAGACCACCCGATAGCCGGCACCGAGGTAGCCTTCGATCAGCGCCCGCATGTATTCGGTACGCGAACGCCAGCCATGGATGACCAGCACCGTTCCGGCCTGTGCTCGTCCCTGGGCCGGGCGGAATTCATGGATGGCGACACATCCCTTCCGCGTCTTGATTCGGTGATGGCGCGCCTCGGCCATGAAGTCGGCGGCCCGGGCGATGGCCCGCTTTTCGGCCTCCGACAGCGACTTTTCGCCTGGCGTGCGCCGGAAAAGCTCGAATGCGGCGCGGCCGGCAAGCCGCGGCGAAACGAACTCGGCAGCCCCAAACAGGCGCCGGATGACCTTCAGCCCGATTGATGCCATAGTGCGCGCCCATCCATAAGTTCAATCATGAACATAATAGTTCAATCATGAACAATAAGCAAGATTTGCCGTGGGACAACCCGCGGTTCCGCAACTGGGTCGCGGTGGCGAAGGCGTGCCATTCGATGGAGCGCGCCCTGGCGACCGCTTTGCAGCCCCACGACCTCAAGCCGGCGCAGCTGGATGTGCTGATGAACCTCTACCGGCATCCGGGCATGTCGCAGCACGATCTCGCGCGCAAACTGCTGGTCGGCCGTTCCAACATCACCATGCTGCTGCCGCAGCTTGAGAAGCGCTCACTGGTCAGTCGCGAGGCCGACGCCAAGGACAGGCGCATCATGCGGCTGACGCTGACCGCGGATGGCGAAGCCTTGCTGATGCGGGCGCTGAAGGCCTATGGCGCGCTGATCGAAAAAGCGATGAGCGCCTCGACGCCCGAGCAATGCGACCTGATCGGCGCGCACATGCTGCGTGTCGCCGATGCCCTGAAGGACTAGAGGGTTCAGGCGCTGGCCCGGGCTACCCGCCTGCCTCGCGGCGCATCGGCCTTTCCCATGGACCTGACATAGCCGAGCACGGCAACGCCGAGTCCGGTCGCCAGGATCCACCACGCCGGCCGGATCGAATAGGAAAACTGCAGGTTGGCCGCAAGCACGCGGCCGGGCGGCACGCCGGTCGCCAGCCCATACCATGCGGCCTCGACGACGACGGTCGCCAGCGCCGCCGCAATCGCAATTGCAATCAGCACCCATGGCGATGTCAGGCTGAGGCCGCGCCACTGCGCCAGCCGGTAGACCATCAGCAGCATGAAGAAGCCGGCCATCAGGGTCGGCTCGTAGACGTCGGCCTTCGACTGCATGAAGAAATGCAGCGCCGCCAGAATGCCGATGCCGTAGACGATCTTGTGCAGGCGGTTCCAGTTGCTCCCCAGTTTCTTGATCGCAGCATCGGTCGAGGTCGCACCGAGTGCAACAAGGCCAAGCAGCGCTACAAAGCCGATCGTCAGGTAGATGCGCAGCGCGATTTCGCTGACAACGCGCGCAACGTTCCAGTTCTGGTCGAAGAAATACAGAACGAGGTGGCCGAGCGCGTAGCACAGCGCCGCAATGCCGAGCATGCGGCGAATGAGGATGAGCTTCGGCCATTGGCCGATGCGCCGCAGCGGCGTGACCGCCAGCGACAGGAGCAGGAAGCGGATCGCCCAGTCGCCGGTGTGGTGGATGGCGGCCGTGAAGGGTCGCGGGCCAAGCAGGCCTCCCGTTGGAGCAGCCGACGGAAACCCTGTCGCGGCGTAATAGGCCAGAAGCAGCGCCGGCACGAGCGTGCCGACGAAGGCCGCAGCCTTCAGTGGCGACAATTTTCCGGCGCGGTCGGTCCAAGGCTTCATGCGAAAATGGCTCCAGCAGCTTTGCCGGGTATACGTCGCGAAAGCCGCAAAAGTTACCTTAGCACGATCACGTTGTGTTGAGCCGCCGGGCTGTCGCCCTCGAGCCGACAGGCCCTACCACATCGACGTCTTCGCACGCTCCGGCCATTCGCGATCATATGTTTCACCGTCGATGCTGGCCCGGCTGGTCACGGCGAGGATCTGTCCAGGCGTCGGCAGCGACTTCGCGTCGACATGCCGTTCCGGGTTCCACAAATCGGACCGGACGATCGCTCGCGCGCACTGGAAATAGACGGCATCGACCTCGATCACCGTCACCGAACGCGCCGGCTTGCCTTCGACGGTGAAGGACGCACACAGCTCGGCATCGATGCTGATGCGGGCACGGCCGTTGACGCGCAGCGTCGTACCCGAGCCCGGCACCAGAAACAGCAGCGCCACGCGCGGGTCGCGGATGATGTTCTTCAGCGAATCCGCACGGTTGTTGCCGCGCCGGTCAGGCATCATCAGCGTGCGTGGGTCGTGGATGCGCACGAAGCCGGCAAGATCGCCGCGCGGCGAGCAATCGAGCCCCTCCGGTCCGCTGGTCGCCAGGGAGACGAACGGCGAGGCCTCGATGAAGGCGGCATATTCGGGGATGATGTGGTCGAGTTCCTTGACCAGCGACGTTTCGCCGGGAAGCCCGTACAGCGCTTCAAGTTGCTCAATCGTCGAGATCACCGACATCGCCCTGCCTTTCGTTTCCGCTCCTCTTAGCCGGCCAATGTGAACGGCCGGCGACAGGTTCTATCGCTCGCGGCTCATGCCCTTCTGGGCCAGTTCATCGAGATACTCCTGCCAGCGCTTGTCCTTCTCATGGCTAAGCGTGTGCAGGTAGTTCCAGGTGAAGATGCCGGTGTCGTGGAAATCGTCGAAGGTGATGCGCACCGCGTAGTTGCCCACCGGTTCGATCTTGAGGATGGTGATATCCTTCTTGCCGGGCACCGTTACGCGCTGCTCCGGCGAGTGCCCCTGCACCTCGGCCGATGGCGAAAGCACCCGCAGCAACTCGGCGGACAGTTCGGACGGACGATGATCCGGAAAGGTCACCGTCAACAGCTTGCGGTCCTTGGAGACCCTCAATTCTTTCGGTGCCGTCATGATCCATCCTGCCAATTTGAACTGCCCTTCACTACTGCGCTTCGAACGCCGGGAAAAGCACTAACACCACGCAAGCTCGACGAGGAACGCGACGCTACCCCAGGGAAAGAAACTTTCATCTTGATTGACAGCCGCATGCGTACAACATAGCCGTAATATGCAGGCGCCACAGAAGACGCCACAGAACTGGGAACGGAAGCGCAGCGCATGGACATGATCGATCCTTTCGGTCGCTCGATCAGCTACCTCCGCGTGTCGGTTACGGACCGCTGCGATTTCCGTTGCACCTATTGCATGGCCGAAGACATGGCCTTCCTGCCCAAGAAGGACCTGCTGTCGCTCGAAGAGATCGACAGGCTCTGCACCGTGTTCATCGAAAAGGGCGTCAAGAAGCTGCGCCTGACCGGCGGCGAACCGCTGGTGCGCAAGAACATCATGTACCTTGTCCGCCAGCTGTCGCGTCACCTCGACAGCGGTGCCCTCGAAGAGTTGACGCTGACCACCAACGGCTCGCAACTGTCACGCTTCGCCTGGGAACTCGCCGATTGCGGCGTCAAGCGCATCAATGTTTCGCTGGACACGCTCGACGCCGACAAGTTCCACGCCATCACGCGCTGGGGCAACCTCGCCAAGGTGATGGAAGGCATAGATGCTGCCCAGGCCGCCGGCCTGCACATCAAGCTCAATGCCGTGGCGCTCAAGGGCTTCAACGATCTCGAAATCCCCGAGATGCTGCGCTGGGCCAACGGCCGCGGCATGGACCTGACCGTCATCGAGACCATGCCGATGGGCGAGATCGATGGCGACCGCACCGACCAGTACCTGCCGCTGTCGTTGCTCCGGGCCAATCTCGAGCGCCAGTTCACGCTGACCGACATCCCGTTCAAGACCGGCGGCCCGGCACGCTATGTCCAGGTCGCCGAGACCGGCGGCCGGCTCGGCTTCATCACGCCGATGACGCATAATTTCTGCGAGAGCTGCAACCGGGTCAGGCTGACCTGCACCGGGACGCTCTATATGTGCCTCGGCCAGAACGACGACGCCGATCTCAGGGCACCGCTGCGCGCATCCGAGGGCAACGAGCTTTTGTCGGACGCCATCGACGAGGCGATCGGACGCAAGCCCAAGGGCCACGACTTCGTCATCGATCGCCGCACCAACCGGCCGGCCGTCTCGCGCCATATGAGCGTGACCGGCGGCTGAGCGGAGCGGCATCCACCGCATAGGCAAGGCAGCTCGAAGGGGTACTGGTGGCATGGCTTACCGGCTCGCAGCGGCGCTGTCCGCGATCTTGCTCGCAATTTCGTCCGCACCACCCGCAATGGCCAAGCCTTTCATCTACACCAACGCCCGCTTCGGCACGTCGGTGACGTTCCCGCTCGATGTCTTCACCGATCGCGCCGGGGAGCCTGCCAACGGCGACGGCATGACCTTCGTGGCCCCGGATGGCGCGAGCCTTGCCGTCTATGGCTCAAACAATGCCCTCGACCAGACGCCGGAGCAGTTGGCCGATTTCAGCTCCGAAGGGATGGAGGTCACCTACCGCAAGGTCGGCAAGGACTGGGTCGCGCTCTCCGGGCACGACGGAACGGATATCTTCTACCATCGCCTGGAGTTCGGCCGCGACGGCGTCATCCATGCGTTCATGCTCAAGTACCCCGCCGCCGCCAAGTCGAAATACGACCCGCTCGTTCGCGCGATCGCCGACAGTCTCGTCGGGCCGTGATAACGTAGCGGCCACTGGTCCATGCGTTTGCCATTGCTGTTTTGCGCGCCAATGCTAAAGCCGTAGGCAACAGCAGCAACGGAAAGCCCAAGTGCCACTTTCCTCGAATATCCGCGGCTCCATGTTCATGGTGGTCGCAATGGCCGCCTTCACCTTCAACGACACGCTGAGCAAGCTCGCCGCCGAGACGATCAATCCGGGCCAGCTCATGCTCGTGCGCGGGCTGTTCGCCACGACGCTGATCAGCCTGCTGGCCTGGCAGCAGGGCGCTTTGAAGGGGGTGGGCCAGTTTTGGCATCCGATGGTGTTCTTGCGCCTGGTCGGCGAGGTCGGCGGCACCATCTGCTTCCTTGCGGCCCTGCCGCATCTGCCGCTGTCCAACATCTCGGCCGTGCTCCAGGCGCTGCCGCTGGCGGTCACCATGGGAGCGGCACTGTTTCTCGGCGAAGGCGTGGGCTGGCGCCGCTGGCTGGCCATCGTCGCCGGTTTCGGCGGCGTGCTGATCATCGTGCGACCGGGCTTCGACGGCTTCAACGCCTTTTCGCTGCTAGCGCTGCTTTCGGTCGCCTTCTGCGCGGTGCGCGACCTGGCGACGCGCAAGATTCCCGATCACGTCCCCTCCCTGTTCGTCTCGACGGTCACCACCATTGTCATCACCGTCACCGGGGCGCTGACGATCGTGCCCTTCGGCGGCTGGGTGCCGATGACGTTCGAGCTCGTCCTCTTTCTCGCCGGCGCCGCAGTCCTGGTCCTGTTCGGCTACCAGTTCGTAATCATGGCCATGCGCGAAGGCGAGATCTCCTTCATCGCGCCGTTCCGCTACACCGCGCTGATCTGGGCGATCACGCTCAGCGTCGTGGTCTTCGGCGACATCCCCGATCTCGCGATGATGGCCGGTGCGGCCGTCATTGTCGCCTCGGGCCTCTATTCGCTCTATCGCGAGCGCGTCGTCGGCCACAGCCGGCCGGCCGCCGAGAGCACCAGCGCCTCCATGGCGCCCGACGGGATCTAACAGCATGGCAGGGCAGATCGCAGGCCTCATCCTCGCCGGCGGCCGTTCGAGCCGGATGGGCGGCACCGACAAGACACTGCTGCCGCTCGGCGGACGTCCGATGATCCGCCATGTGCTCGATCGTCTTCGGCCCCAGGCTGCTCCGATCGCCATCAACACCAACGCCGACCCCGCACTCTTCACCAGCTTCGGCGCCGAAATCATCGCCGACACGATCGCCGGCTATCAGGGCCCCTTGGCGGGAATTCTCGCAGGGATGGAATGGGCAGCGCAGAAACCCGGCATTGGCCATCTCCTCAGCGTTGCCGGCGATACACCATTTTTTCCAGCCGATCTTGCCAAGCAATTGGCATCCGGCGGAAGCCGAGGCGCTGTGGCCGCCTCGAACGGGCGTGTACACCCCACTTTCGCGCTGTGGCCACTGTCGCTGCGCGATGCGCTTGCGGCGTTTCTGGAAAGTGGCGATACCCGCAGGGTGATGACGTTCATCGAACAGGCAGGCCTGCAAGTGGTGGATTTTCCAAACGAGCAGTTCGGCGCAAGGACCGTCGATCCGTTCTTCAACATCAATACGCCTGAGGACCTCACCGAGGCCGAACGGATTCTGGACGGAGCCAACTGATGGCGCATCGCGTATTCGGCATCACCGGATGGAAGAATTCCGGTAAGACGACCTTGACCGAGCGGCTGGTGAGCGAACTGGCCGGGCGCGGCTGGAAGGTTTCGACCATCAAGCACGCGCACCATGATTTCGACATCGACAAGCCCGGGGCCGACAGCTTCCGCCATCGCGAGGCCGGCGCGACGGAGGTCGCCATCGTATCAGGCCGACGCTGGGCCTTGATGCACGAGTTGCGCGGCGAGGACGAGCCCACGCTCGACGAGGTTCTGGCGAGGCTAGGGCCTTGCGACCTGGTGTTGATCGAGGGCTACAAGCGCGAAAACCATCTCAAGATCGAGGCGCGGCGACTAGAGGCGAAGGACCGCTCGCCGCTGACCGCCAAGGACCCCGCGATCGTTGCCATAGCCTCGGATCATCCGGTCGAGGGCGAACAGGTGCCGGTGTTCGGCATCGACGACATCAAGTCGATCGCCGACTTCGTCGAAGCAAGATCGGGCCTTACCAAACACTGACGCAGCGTCATCCGAGATGTTCACAACCGGTGCTGCAACAACCCTTTTTGCCATTGATTTTCAACTGAAAAGAGTGGGAGTATCCGCCCCATCGGCGGAAATTTTCCGCTCAACGGCCGAATGGACAGGAACCGGCCGAAAGCGAAAAAGAGAGGAACACTATGGGTATTTCCATGCGTATCGCCCTGGCAGCATCGGCTGCACTTGCACTGACCATCGGCATGGCTCAGGCGCAGGAAAAGACGATCAAGATTGCCACCGAAGGCGCATACCCTCCCTACAACAACCTCACCTCGGACGGTAAGCTCGTCGGCTTCGATGTCGACATAGCCAACGCGCTCTGCGACGAGATGAAGGCCAAGTGCGAGATCGTCGCCCAAGAGTGGGACGGCATGATCCCTGCCCTCCAGGCCGGCAAGTTCGACGCCATCATCGCCCAGATGTCGATCACGCCTGAGCGCAAGGAGAAGATCGATTTCTCCAAGAAATACATCAACACGCCTGCCGTGATCGCCGCCGCCAAGGACAGCGACATCAAGGGCGTGACCAAGGAAGACCTCGCCGGCAAGACGATCGGCGTCCAGGGCTCGACCATCCACTACAACTACGCCGAGAAGGTCTTCACCGACAGCGAGATCAAGTCGTACCCGACCGCCGAGGAGTACAAGCTCGACATGGCCAATGGCCGTCTCGATGCGGTCAGCGACGACGCTGTGACCATGGGGAACTGGCTGGAAACGGCTGATGGCGCCTGCTGCAAGATCGTCGGTACGATCCCGAACATGCCTGAAATTCACGGCGATGGCGCCGGCGTCGGCGTCCGCAAGGGCGATACCGCGCTGGCCGACCAGTTCACTGCAGCGATCGCGGCCATTCGCGCCAACGGAAAGTACAAGGAAATCAACGACAAGTACTTCAAGTTCGACGTTTATGGCGATTGAGCCGTCGATGGCCTGAAAACTGAACAGGCGGCGGGACAAGTTCCCGCCGTTTGGCTAACATAACAACAAGCCGCCATCAAAGGCGGCGGCACTCCGGCCACCGGAGGCCAAAGGGGACAGCCGACCGATGCAAAGCGTCTGGGCGCTTCTGAGTTTCGGACCCGACGGGTGGGGTGACGATCTTGCCTATGGCGTGCTCGTCACTGTTTCGCTCGCTTTGGTCACACTGCCGCTCGGGCTTCTGATCGGCTTCCTGGTGGCGCTCGCCAAGCAATCGAGCGAAGCGTCCATGAGGCTCGCCGGCAACATCTACACCACGATCTTCCGCGGCCTGCCGGAACTGCTGACGCTGTTCCTGGTCTTCTATGGCGCCCAGATCGGCATCCAGCAGGTGGTGCGGCTGGTGCGGCCCGAGGCCGTCGTCGAGATCAACAGCTTCGTTGCCGGAATGCTTGCGCTCGGCGTGGTCTTCTCGTCCTACGCCAGCGAGGTTTTCCTCTCCGCCTTTCGCGCCATTCCCCGCGGCCAATATGAGGGCGGCTATTCCGTCGGCCTGTCGTCGCGCCAGACCATGCGGCTGGTGATCCTGCCGCAACTCGTCCGTATCGCCCTGCCCGGCCTGTCCAATCTCTGGCTCATCCTGCTCAAGGACACGGCGCTCGTCTCGGCGATAGGACTGACCGACATCGTGCGCCAGAGCAGCATCGCCGCCCGCGTCACCAAGCACGCCTTCATGTTCTTCGGCGTCGCCTGCCTCATCTACCTGGCGCTCGCCATCATCTCATCCTTCGGCATCGGCGCCATCGAACGCTGGGTCGGCAAGCGGGAGGCGCAGCGATGAGCGCCTCCAGCGAGACGGCGGTCAAGGTCCAACGCCCGCCGGCGCCGCCGCGCGGCTGGTCGCGCGAACGCATCATGGGCTGGGCCTTTGTCGGCCTTTGGGCCGCGCTAGGCATAGGCCTTGTCACCTATCTGTTCAGCGCATGGAATCCCGACCTCTTCGCCAAATACGCGCCCTCCTATCTTTCCGGCCTGCGCGTCACGCTGACGCTCGTCGCGGTTTCCATCGTGCTGGGCGCCATCCTGTCCCTGCCGATCTGCTACGCCCGCATGTCGAAGAACCGCGTGCTGAACGCAGTTTCCTACGGCTATGTCTATTTCTTCCGCGGCACGCCGCTGCTCGCGCAGACCTTCCTGATCTATTACGGCTTCGGCTCGTTCCGGCCGCAACTCGAGGCGGTCGGCCTGTGGAGCTTCTTCCGCGAGGCCTGGTATTGCGCCGTCTTCGCCTTCGCGCTCAATACCGCGGCCTACCAGGCCGAGATCCTGCGCGGCGCCATCGAAAGCGTCGGAAAAGGCCAGTGGGAGGCAGCTTCGGCCCTCGGCCTGTCGAAGCTGCAGACGCTCTATAAGATCGTGCTGCCGCAGGCGCTGATTGTTGCTCTGCGGCCTTACGGCAACGAAATCATCCTGATGATCAAGGGCTCTGCCATCGTCGCCATCATCACCGTCTACGATCTGATGGGCGAGACCCGCCGCGCATTTTCGCGCACCTTCGACTTCCAGACCTATCTCTGGGCCGCCCTGCTCTATCTGTCGCTGGTCGAGGCCTTGCGCCATCTGGTGGACTGGATCGAACGGCGCATTACCCGTCACCTGCATCGCTGAGCTGGCGGCCGAAGCTGCTGGCCCAACCACGATCGTCTTGACGAATTCGTCCCATGGCATAGACCACGGGCACCAGAACATTTGCACTTCGAAAGGGTGAGCCATGGCATCGGTCGCGTTCCTTGGTCTTGGAGTTATGGGCTATCCCATGGCGGGCCATCTCAAGAACAAGGGCGGGCATGACGTCACCGTCTACAACCGCACGCTGGCGAAGGCCGAGAAGTGGGCCACCCAGCATGGCGGTGCTTTTGCGCCGACGCCGGCCGAAGCAGCCATCGGCAAAGATTTCGTCTTCGCCTGCGTCGGCAATGACGATGACCTGCGCGAGGTCACCATCGGCGCCCAGGGTGCGTTCCAGTCGATGAAGAAGGGCGCCGTGTTCATCGACAACACCACCGCCTCGGCCGAAGTCGCCCGCGAGCTCGATGCCGCGGCCAAGGCCGGCGGCTTCCATTTCCTCGACGCGCCGGTATCAGGTGGCCAGGCCGGAGCCGAAAACGGCATTCTTACCGTCATGGTCGGCGGCGAACAGGACGCATTCGACCGCGCCAGGCCGGTCATCGATTCCTTCGCCCGCATGGTCGGCCTGATGGGGACGGCGGGAGCCGGCCAGTTGACCAAGATGATCAATCAGATCTGTATCGCGGGCCTCGTCCAGGGTCTCGCCGAAGGCATCCATTTCGGCAAGAAGGCCGGCCTCGACATCGAGAAGGTGGTCGATGTCATCTCCAAGGGTGCCGCCGGCTCCTGGCAGATGGAGAACCGCCACAAGACCATGAATGCCGGCAACTACGATTTTGGCTTCGCCGTCGACTGGATGCGCAAGGACCTCGGCATCTGCCTCGAGGAGGCCGACCGCAACGGCGCCAAGCTGCCGGTGACCGCCCTCGTCGACCAGTTCTACAAGGACGTGCAGGGAATGGGTGGCAAGCGCTGGGACACCTCGTCGCTGCTCGCCCGCCTCGAGAAATAGTGCCGCAAGATGGCCCTGTCGCCGGCATCGACCGCCGATGAGGTCGTGGCGCATCTGCGCACGCTCTCTTCCGAGGAGAACCGGGCCGGCATGGCGCGCTTCGGCATTGCCACCGACCGGGCGCTCGGCATCCCGAATGCCGTGCTCAACCCGATCGCAAGGCAGGTGAAGCGCGATCATGTCCGCGCGGCGGCTCTATGGGCCACTGATATCCGCGAGGCGCGCCTGCTGGCGATCCTGACCGACGAGCCTTCACAGGTGAAGCGGACCCAGATCGACGCCATGGCGGCGGAGTTCGACAGCTGGGAGATCGTCGACCATGCCGCCCACCTCGTTTGTGGGGCTAGGCTGGCCCATGAAATCATCCCGGCCTATGCCGCCGATGAGCGCGAATTCGTCCGCCGCACCGCCTTCTCGACCATTGCAACGGCCGCCGTGCACCTGAAGAAGGAGCCCGACGACACATTCGTCGCCTGGCTCGGGCTGGTCGAGGCGCACGCCGGCGACAGCAGGAATTTCGTCAAGAAGGCGGTCAATTGGGCGCTCAGGCAGGTGGGCAAGCGCTCGCCCACTCTCCACGCCCCGGCACTGGCAGTGGCGGAAAAACTGGCGGCGTCATCCGCCAAGTCGGCGCAATGGATCGGCAAGGACGCAGTACGCGAACTCACCGATCCCAAGACGCTCGAACGATTGAAGGCGAAGGCGCGCTGATCACGCGGCCGACGCGCCGCTTTCCTTGTCGAGCATCATGTAGTCGAGTGGCATTTCGGTCGTATACTTGATCTGCTCCATCGCAAAGGAAGACGACACATCGCGGATCTCGATCTTGGCGATCAGCCTCTTGTAGAACGCGTCATAGGCGGCGATGTCGGGCACGACGACCCGCAGAAGATAATCGACGTCGCCGCTCATGCGATAGAACTCGATCACTTCAGGGAATTCCTGGATCACCTCGGAGAAGCGGCGCAGCCATTCGTGGCTGTGCGAATTGGTCCGGATCGCCACGAAAACAGTGACGCGCGCATTGATCTTCTCGGGGTCGAGCAGCGCCACGCGGCGCTTGATGACGCCCTCTTCCTCCAGCTTCTGGATGCGGCGCCAGCACGGCGTGGTGGACAGGCCGACTTTCTTGGCGACGTCGGCGACGGCCAGTGTCGCGTCCTCCTGAAGGAGGCGAAGAATTTTCCTGTCGAGGCGGTCCATATGCGGGCTCCGTTAGAAAAGGTTCGCCATAATCCCGTCATTTCCCCCATCATACAAGAAAGGAATTCTCCGCGCACCCTGCATCTTCGGTATTGATTTCTATTTCGACCGACCAAGACGATTTCGGATTTCTGCCTTGAGAAAAGGCAGCAATTCCATTTCGAACCAGGGATTCCGCTTGGCCCAGGCGAAGGTGCGCCAGGATGGATGCGGCAAGGGCAGCAAGTGCGGCGTTGACGAACGCTCCCAGATGCCTCGCCAACCGGCCACGGTTTCGGTCAGCGTGCCGGCACGCATGGTCCCCAGGTGCCATCGCTGCGCATACTGACCGACAGCCAGAACGAGGTCGACCTGCGGCATCAGCGCCATCAGCGGGGTCCGCCACGCCGGCGCACACTCCCGCCGCGGCGGCAGGTCGCCGCCCTTGGCATCCTGGCCGGGAAAGCAAAAGCCCATCGGCACGATGGCAAAGGCATTCGGATCGTAGAAGGTCTCGGATGTTACGCCCAGCCATTCCCGCAGCCTGTCGCCGGAAGCGTCGGTGAAGGGGGCGCCGCTCAGGTGCACCTTGGTGCCGGGCGCCTGGCCGGCGATGAGTATCCGTGCTGTGGAAGACGGCATCACCACCGGCCTCGGCTCGTGCGGCATCGGCTTGCCCAAGGGACGCTCGACGCAGATGCGGCAGGCCTTGATCTCGGTGACGAGACGGTCGAGTTCCAGCGACATGATCAGGCGCCGGCGCTCGGCCGCGCTGCCAGTGCCCGATACCAGCGCCAGACGTTGGCAAGCTCATCCGGGATAACGATCCGTGCAGGCTTCATGAAATCGATGGCGATCAGTCCGGTGATGTCGGCGATGGAATAGGCGTCGCCGGCAGCGAATTCGCTCCCGGCGAGTTCCTTGTCGAGCAGGGCCAGGAACGCAAGCACCTTGGGCTTGTTGGCCTCGCCCCATTCAGGAACCTGCGGCACCTCCCATTCCTTCATCGCCGGATGGATGTGCCGGAACGCAAACCCCACCGCAAGGAACAGGTTGAACTCGATGCGCCGTTGCCACATCTCGACCAGCGCCTTGCCCACCGCGCCGCGGCCGAACAGGGCAGGCTCTGGATTCAGTTCTTCGAAGTAGCGGCAGATCGCGACCGATTCAGTGAGGATGGTGCCGTCGTCGAGTTCGAGCACAGGTAGGCGCTGCAGCGGATTGCGCGAGGAAACATCCTCCTTCTTGTGCCCCATCGCGCCCATGTCGACGCTGACCATGGGCACCTCAATGCCCTTCTCCGCGAGAAACACGCGAACGCGCCTCGGATTCGGCGCGCGCCCTCCATCAAACAGCTTCACCAGCTCTGCCTCCAAGTTGCTGCGCCCCCGCAACTATAGGCCTCAAGTCACGAGAAACGAAAGATTTCACGCAGCCAGTTGAGGATGCGTCCGTAGCTGTCGTGTTCGATCTCGACCATGTCGCCATGCATGCTGCGCCAGTCGCGCGGTCGGTCGAACTCGCCTGCCCAAAGCCCCTTGCGGTCGCGGCGCGCCGCCGCTTCTTCGGCCTCGTAGCCGCCATAGGCGATTGCCCATCCGGCTTCCACCTGGGCGCGATTGAGTTCGGTGTTGCCGACGCTGCACGCCCCCAGCAGCCGTCCGTACTTATCCCGCTCCCAACCGGCGCAGGTCACCTGGCGCCCTGCGACGAGTTTCGACAACGCTTCGCGCGAGCGCCGGCCGCACGGATATTCGCCGCCATCCTTGCTGCATATCTGCGAGAATTCCGGCGCATCGATGCCGCGCAGGCGGATGCGTTCGCTACCAAGCGTGATCGAATCGCCATCGTTGATGACCGCAGCGCCCTGGGTCGTGCGCGTTTCGAACCGATCGAGCCGCGCCGAGACAAGAAGCAGAAGTCCCATCACCAAGGCTGCGAGCGCATAGTCGGCGAGCTTGCGCCAGCGGCTGCGCGGACGCCTGAAATACCGCTGCCGCGGCCTGCCCGACCACGAACGGCTCATATGGCAAACAATCCCTTAATCATTCGGACGTAGCGTGCGGGTGTAATCTAGGCGCGCGCGAAAATCGAAATATCACATGCCGTTGCAACGCTCTAACACGGCGGACAAGATCATTGTGGACCGCAGGAAACGCCATCGCAACAGCGATGTCGCGCGTGCTGTGCGCAAGACACGCGATCGCCTGTCACAGCAGCCCGGCGGACTGGTCTTCGACCGCGAACTACTGAAGCTCCACGCCAATTCGATCGTCGCCAATTCTGCCACGCTACCGCTGCTGGTTGTCGTTATTGCCGGCTGCGGAATGATGATTGGCGCCGATTCCGGCATCCTGACATGGGCTCTGGTTGCCGTCCTCGGCTACATCGGCCTGGCCATTCTTGCCCGCCGTGCCGATGAGGCGACAGCAGCCGCGATGACCCCGTCGGCAATCCGCCGTAATTTCCTCGTCGGCCATTTCGTCACCGGCCTGGCCTGGGCCTATCTGGCGGCGATATCGTGCGCTGCCTGCGACCCCAACCTGCTCGCGATCGTCAAGGGCGTCTTCCTGCTTGTCGCCATGGCCGTGACCGCAATCGTTGCGTCGTCGCTGCGCGGCGCACTGGCAGTGACGTTCGTCGTACCTGTAGCGGCCTATGCCGCCTTCGGTGTCAAGCTGACCGAGCCGCTCGGCGCGATCATGGCGGTACTGCTGGTCGCTGCCCTGCCCTTCTTTTCCTATGTCGCCAAGATCATGAACCGGTCGGCGCTGATGCTGATGTCGTTCCGCTCGGAAATGGACGCGCTCATCGCCGAACTGGAGACGGCAAAGGCGATGTCCGACGAGGCGCGTCGCCGTGCCGAAGACGCCAACCTTGCCAAGTCGCGCTTTCTCGCCACGATGAGCCACGAACTGCGCACGCCGCTCAACGCCATCCTCGGCTTTTCCGAGGTCATGGCCGGCGAGGTCCTGGGCCCGATCAACAGCCCGACCTATCGCGAATACTCCCGCGACATCCACGATTCCGGCCAGCACCTGCTCGATCTCATCAACGAGATCCTCGACCTGTCGCGCATCGAGGCCGGCCGCTACCAGCTCAACGAAGAACCCCAGCAGTTGCTCTCGATCGTCGAGGACTGCTGCCACATGATGGAACTCAAGGCGCGCAACAAGGATTTGCGGATCATCGAGCAATTCGAGCCCGCGCTGCCGCGCCTGCTCGGTGACGAGCGCGCCATCCGCCAGATCACGCTCAACCTTCTGTCCAATGCCATCAAGTTCTCGCCAACCGGCAGCGACATTCGCGTCAGGGTGGGCTGGACCGCCGGCGGTGGCCAATACATCTCCGTCAAGGACAACGGCCCAGGCATTCCTGCCGAGGAGATCCCGGTCGTGCTGTCGGCGTTCGGCCAGGGCTCGATCGCCATCAAGAGCGCGGAACAGGGCACCGGCCTTGGCCTGCCGATCGTGCAGGGACTGCTCGCGCTCCATGGCGGCGAGTTCGATCTGCGTTCGAAGCTGCGCGAGGGCACGGAGGCGATCGCCATCTTCCCGGCAGCGCGGGTGATCGACGGCCTGCCCACCACGTTGCAGCCGCGCAGTGCTGCCGGTAGCCGCTAGCTATTTGACGGCCGCAGCCATACCGGAGCTGATCTGTGCTGCCGTCTTGACCAGACCGGCGGCAAGGCCCGCCCCTACAGCCTCGCCATGGTCGATGCCCAGGCCCAGCAAGGGCCTCGCGCCGAGCTTCGCCAGCAGGCGGGCATGGCCCGGCTCGGTCGAGACATGCGAGAACATGCAATGGTCGAGTGCCGAGGGATTGACGGCGTAAAGCACGGCAGCAGCAGCAGACGTTGCGAACCCATCGAGCAGCACCGGGATTTTCTCCATGCGTGCGGCAAGGATTGCGCCAGCGATCGCGGCAAACTCGCGCCCGCCGAGACGGCGCAGCACCTCAAGCGGGTCCTTGAGATGATCGCCATGCAGCGCCAGCGCACGGTCGACCACTGCGGCCTTGCGTGCCTGCATCGCGGCATCGGCACCGGAGCCAGATCCAACCCAGTCGGCGCCCTTGCCACCAAACAGCGCCGCCGAAAGTGCGGCTGCCACCGTCGTGTTGGCAACGCCGAGATCGCCGATGCAGAACAGGTCGGTGCCACCCGCGATCGCTTCCATGCCGAACGCCATGGTGGCGGCACATCCACGCTCGTCGAGCGCCGGTTCGACTGAAATGTCTGCCGTCGGCAGGTGCAGCGCCAAGTCGAACACCTTGAGCCCGAGATCATGGGCGACGCAGATCTGGTTGATCGCCGCCCCACCGGCAGCGCAGAGCTCGACGCGCTGGGCCGTCGCTTCCATGGGCCGTGGCGAAACACCCTGGGCAACCACGCCATGGTTGCCGGCAAAGATGGCAACAAGGGGCTTGAGCACCGTGGGCGGCGCGCGGCCGGTCCAGCGCGCCAGCCAGGCAGCAATATCCTCGATGCGCCCGAGCGAGCCTTTCGGCTTGTCGGCCTTGGCAAACAGTGCCCACACCTTGCCGGCTTGAGCCACGTCGCCTTCAGGCAGATGGGCAAACAAGTTGCGGAAATCGTCAAATGGGGAAGCGGTGGTCATGATAGCGGGCCTGCCGTTCGAAATGGTCGCCTGCGCAATAGCCCCCTCGCGCAACGAAAACAATCGCGGCATGGCGTCCGGCAGGCCTGCACCATGGACAGGATGCCACCCTGCGCTGGCCGTCGGACTTGCATTCCCTTGGCGGTTGCACCATCTGGTGGCGGCAGCTTGCATGTTGCGGTGGCCTACGGCACCCGGCATAGTCTGCGCTACTGCCACCGGATTCCATGATGGCCATCGAATCGCCCTGCATCCTCGTCTGCTCCATCGACATGGTCACCGGCTACTGCTTCGGTTGCGGACGCACGCGCGAAGAGATCGGCGCCTGGCTCGACATGACGCCGGAAACGCGCCGCGCCGTGATGGCCGCGCTTCCCGCCCGGCTTGAGACCGTCGAGCGCAAGCCGCGCCGGGAAACCCGTCGCACGCGCATGGCCCGCGAACGCGGCGCCGTCTGAGGATCGCACAAGACATGAGCCGGCTTTACTGGATTGCCATTGCGGTGCTCGGCGGCGGATTGCTGCTTTTGCTGTTCAACGACTCGTCCGGCCAGACCCTTGGCCTCGACAATGACAGCTTTGGCCAGCTGATCTATCTCGGCGCGCTCGTCATGGTCATCGGGGCCGGCGTCCTGGCTCGGGGAACACGGCTGGGCGATACGCTGAGAAGCCTGGCGCTGTGGGTGGTGATCGTGCTCGTGCTGGTCGCCGGCTATCAGTATCGCTACGAGCTGCAGGATATTGCCAGTCGCGTGACGGCAGGCCTGGTGCCGGGCAGCCCGATGTCGGCGCTGGACGGCGACGGTCGCGCGACGGTGACGCTCGACAAGCTGCCGAACGGGCATTTCGGCGCACGCCTGCAGATCAACGGCGCGACCATTCAGGCGATGGTCGACACCGGCGCCACCAGCACCGTGCTCACCGTGGCCGACGCTCGGCGCGCGGGTTTCGATCCCGAGAGCCTGAACTTTTCAGTTCCCGTGTCGACCGCCAACGGCGTCGCCCATGCCGCCCGCATTACCGCCGGCAGCATCCAACTCGGCACGATCGAGCGCAAGAACATGCCCATGCTCGTCGCCGATCAGGGCCTTGAGCAGAGCTTGCTGGGCATGAATTTCATCGGCTCGCTGTCGGGTTTCGACGTGCGCGGCGACCGGATGGTCCTCCGCGACTGAGGCCTCACGCGCTACGCCGCCTCGCTTGCGCGATTGAGCTCGACCGCCGCAAACGCTTGTCGCAACACCTCGGGACCGGCACCGGGCCTGGTTGCGTCCGTCGACAGGATCTGGCGGAAGCGCCGTGCGCCGGCAAGGCCGTGGAACAGCCCGACCATATGGCGCGTGACATGGCCGAGCCGGCCGCCGGCGGCAATATGGCGGGCGGCATAGTCGGCCATGGTGTCGACAAGGGCTGCGAAATCGAAGTCTTCGGCAGCCTCGCCGCGTAGCATTGCGTCGACACCAGCCAGAACGCTCGGCGTGTGGTAGGCAGCGCGGCCGAGCATGACGCCATCGACATGATCGAGGTGCGTTCGGGTTTCATCGAGCGTCTGAATGCCGCCGTTTATGCCTATGAATCGGTGAGGCATTCTGGCCTTGAGCCGATAGACGCGACCGTAGTCGAGCGGTGGGATGTCGCGGTTTTCCTTGGGGCTGAGCCCTTCAAGCCAGGCCTTGCGCGCGTGCACCCACAACGCATCCGCACCGGCGGCAAACACATCGTCGGCGAGCGTGTCCAGGGCCGGCTCGGGATCCTGGTCGTCGACGCCGATGCGGCATTTTACCGTGACCGGAATCTTGACCGCACCCTTCATCGCCGCGACGCCTTTGGCAACGAGCCCCGGCGTCTTCATCAGGCAGGCGCCAAAGGTGCCTGACTGCACCCGGTCGGAGGGGCAACCGACATTGAGGTTGATCTCGTCATAGCCGAACGCTTCGCCGATACGCGCCGCCTCGGCGAGTTTCGCCGGGTCGGAACCGCCAAGTTGCAGGGCTACGGGATGCTCACATTCATCGAAACCCAAAAGCCGCTCGCGCGCGCCGTGGATCACGGCATCGGCCACCACCATCTCGGTGTACAGCAGGGCGTCCCGGGTGATTTGCCGGTGAAAGTATCGGCAGCACCTGTCAGTCCAGTCCATCATGGGCGCAATGGCCAGTCTATGTTCTTGATATTCCATCATTTTTTTAGTAGTCTCAATTGGTTAGGACGCACCGAGTGCACACGAATTTACGCCACATTGCGACGCTTTTCGCCACCGTTCGACGGCTGAGTGCACACGGAGCGCACACGAAAATGGCCACTTTCACAAAACTCCATTCCGGCTCCTGGCGCGTTCAGGTTCGTCGCAAGGGCCGTTACGTCAGCGAGACCTTCTTGCGGCGAGACGATGCCCGACGCTGGGCCCTTGAGGCGGAGCGCCAGATTGATCGTGGCGAAACGCCAAATCAGTCGCGCATCGCGCGCCTCAAAACCTTCGGCGATCTCATCGACCTTCATATCGACGACATGGGTGACGTCGGCAAGCCCCCTCGACGCTCGAAAGCTGCGACTCTGGATATGCTGAAGCGTCAGCTTGGAAAGTGCAACATGGCGGCGCTCGATCGCGAGCGGCTCATTCGGTTCGGCCGCGATCGAGCGGCAAAAGGTGCAGGCCCTGCTACCCTCGGCATCGACATTGGCACTATCAAGCTCATTCTGTCTCACGCGGCCGCAGTTCACGGCCTACCCGTTACAATCGAGGCCGTAGACCTCGCCCGCATTGCTTTGAAACAGCTAGGTCTGGTTGGCAAAGGGCAGGAGCGCGACCGTCGTCCGACCCAAGATGAACTCGACCGGTTGATCTCGCATTTCGACGCAAACCCGCGTCAGATCGCGCCAATTGGCCGGATCATCCGCTTCGCTGTTGCTACCGCAATGCGCCAAGAGGAAATCTGCACGGTGCGTTGGTCGGATCTGGAATGTCGCACCCGGATGCTTCTCATCCGTGACCGGAAGGATCCCCGAAACAAGCAGGGAAATAACCAGCGCATTCCGCTTTTCGCTGCATGCGGATACGACGCATGGGCCATCGTGGAGGAGCAGCGCGCCTGCCGAAGTAACAACGATGATCGGATTTTCCCATTCAATGGCAGATCAGTCGGCACAGCTTTTCGTCGCGGATGCGCCGACCTGAGTATCCACGACCTTCACTTCCACGACTTGCGACACGAAGGCACAAGCCGACTTTTCGAGGCCGGATTCACAATCGAGCAAGTTGCACTCGTTACCGGGCACAAGGACTGGAAGATGCTGAAGCGGTATACGCACCTAAAGCCAGAAGCCCTCCACGCTCTACTTGCAGCCCGCGCCGCATGAGTTTGGGATCCGTTCAGGCGTGGGAGTGCGGTAGTTTCGCCCATCCGAGGGTTGATGACACAGCAGCAAGTCCAGGCAATTCGCGTGCGGGGCTTGGAGAAGTCGTACGAACTGCATGTCTTGCGCGGCGTGGACTTCGACGTGGCACGCGGCAGTATCTTTGCACTGCTCGGTTCGAACGGGGCGGGCAAGACAACGGCGGCGAAAATCCTGTCCACTCGGCTCAGGGCGGACGATGGCGCGGCCAGTATCAACGGCTTCGATGTCGCCCCGCAACCGGCGAACGTGCGAGAGGCCATCAGTACGGTGCTGCTTTCGACAATCCCGATCTCGTCGTCGCCTGCGTCATCGGCGACGGCGAGGCAGAAGCCGGCAAGCTCGCTGCCTCCTGGCATTCGAACAAGTTCCTGCACCCGGCACATGACGGCGTCGTGCTGGCAACCGCAGAAACGGGGCAGCCGGCCGTGATCGCCTGCTCGGTCCTGAAGCGGAGTTACAGGGATTTCCTGATGCAGCGACTGGGGAACGTCCAGTTTTTGTTCCTGCACGGGGCAAAAGACCTGATCAATTCAAGGCTGCTTGCCCGCAGAGATCACGTTGCGCCGGCCTCCCTTCTTGAAAGCCAATTCCAAGTCTTGGAACCTATTGCCGCCGATGGGCAATCGATCCGGTTGGATATTGCCAAGGAACCAGCAGCGATCGTAGCCGAGGCAGTCGCTGCGCTCGGCCCGTAGCTTGTAGCACGCTCCGAAGCCTTACGATCTTAGGGCGTCGCTGGTATTCCCCTAGGCCGTCCACCCGAAGCGTCTTCGATTTCGTGCAGGGCATCACCGTCGTCGCGCGTGACAAAACCCACTCAATTGATTTTAACCCAGCTAGGTCATTGATCTAGCTGGGTTTTTTCTTATGTTCAGCATCGAATTCCGACGCATAGGCCGTCAAAATCTTACGCTATTGATTTTAAAGGGAAAATCGCCAAAAAAAATTTTGCGGGTTCGGTATCTATCGAGGTCGATCGGCTGTCAGGACCCATTTGCGGCGGCTTGGATAGGTCTCACAGTGAACTACGAAAGTACCGTCATGAACTCTCAGCGATGCGACCCCGCCGCAGGGGCATCATCCAGGCGCTCCATACCTCCATCTGGCGACCAGACAACCACAACGCACGGTCACCTTCGGGAAGGCCCTCCGAGAAGGACCAATCCGTCGCGGAACAGCGCATACTGGCAAGCTTCGTCTGCGTCGGCTTGGCACGTGGCGGTGCCTTTTATGGCCGGATCGACGCACTGATCTCGGTCACGAGTTTTCGGCGGAGCGCTGCCGCGTAGTCGCTTGTCGTGGATGGCGCGATGACGAACGCTCTCGGACCACCAATGACATTGTCGTCGAAGTATTCGGTGAGATCGTACACAACGCTACGTATCATCTCGGGAATGGCAATTGCGTTGATTGTGTAACCCTTGGCAAGCGCCCGCCGTCGGCTCACTTTAACGGGCAAGCCGTCGTTGTTGGTGCCATTGGCCGAGATGTCGATGATCTTGCTAGCGGCTGATCCAACGTAACTGTCGAGCAGCATACTGCCCAGATCGATGGCGAAGGAAATCGAGGTCGCACACGTCTGTTCACATTCGAGGCCTCTATCGCCTTCCTTCCGGATGATCGACGCCACGGCTTGCGCATCCTTAAGCCCGCAGACGCTTGTCCACGGCACCACCGAACGCGCATGCCCGGAACTTGCCCATTCGACGTAGGTTACAGAAATACAACCGTTGCTGTTGCGGGTAATGGCTGCGACGACCTCGGGCGAGGAGATTGCTGCCGCATGGCCTTCGCGCTGGAGGTCGGCGGTCGCGGGATTGATGGATGCCGAGACGTCGACCGCGAATACAATCGCAACATCAACCTCAGCAGCGCTTGCATGTGGTGTACAAAGCGCCGACGCGGCAAGCATCGCCCCCAGCAGGGCAGTGAGGCTCGCGCCCATTGTCAGGCACCGTCTGGAGGTGCGAAGAAGCAGTTTACGTCTTCCTCGGTGGGATGAAGGCAGATGTGATAATCACGGTCTCCCGACGCGATTTCGTTTCCATATGGGATCAGAAACGTCTGCCTTCGTGTGATCCGGCGATGGTCGCCAGGGTAGAGAGTTACAACGAAGCCGTTCGGCCTTGTCTTGACCGCAGCGTTGGGTATCCGCTGGCAGTCTCCCCCCGCAGGATCGCCCTTGCAGCATGCCGGAGGATAGGTCCAACCCGTGTCGGCTCCGTGGGCTTGCGTCTGGTCGTGATGGATCGCCAGAATGAGGGCTGTCGCAACCACAACCGAGCCTACGAGGCTCCCCGTTGCGTCTCCGGTACGAAACCGCGCCACGCCCATGTGGCCCCCCAAATCCCTGAGGAACAGGACTAATGCTACGCCTCGCTTCGAGCTTCTGACAGGTAGCCGAAGGAGCTAGGCGATCCGAGGAGTTCACACTCTACCAAAGGATGTGCTGTGAGGCGCGATCGTGTTTGGTCTGCTTCCGTTCAAGCGCGATATTGGCGTCGTTTCGCGTGTACGCCCAACTTCAAGGCTTCAGGTCACTTGTGGAAGCTGTCTGCCAAGCTTCTTCAATCTGGACGGGCAGGCCCGCCGCATTCCATTCGGGCATCCCATCCTCCAGCCGTCTTGCATTGTAACCTCGAGCACGAAGTGCAGCGACTGCTTCAAACGACAAGACACACCATGGGCCGCGGCAATAGGCTACGATTTCATCGCATGTGCCGCCGTCGGACATCCAAGCCCCCAGTTGTCCGAGGGGGACGTTGACTGCTCCAGGCACATGGCCAAGAGCAAATTCATCTGGCGGCCGAACATCAATGACGGTCACGACCCCGTCCCGCATGCGTTGGGAAAGCTCCTCGCGCGTTATGGGTTCCATCTGGTCTCGTGTCTCGAAGTAGACGCGCACAATACGGTCGACCTCGGAATTCTGACGCTCAGCGACTGTGCGAAGCGACGCAAACAACGGCAGTACGTTCTCGTCGGAAAGGCGGTAGGTGACGAACTTGCCCTTACGCTCGGCAGTCACCAGTCCTGCCCGCCGCATAATCTGAAGGTGCTGCGAGACATTCGAGATGGGCAAGCCGAGCTTCGCCGCCAGAGCCTCAACGTTTCGGGCTCCCTGAGCCAGATGCTCGATCAATTCCAGCCTTTGCGAATTCCCGAGCGCTTTGGCAACAGCCGCGAACTGCTCGTAAAGGGCCTGTTTCGGATTCCTGATTGACATCGGATTTGAAGCCACGTTACGTTATTCAACGGATTTATTGAATGACATCTGACCTCCACCTGTCAAGCGCTCGCTGGAGCCATGCATGACCGCGTTTCTCTAAGGAGTAAGAAGATGATCCTCCGCCAATTCCTGAATTCAGATCCTGTCGCTGCGTCATACCTTTTCGGATGTGGCGGCAAGGCTTCCGCCGCCGTCGTGGATCCTGTCGGCGACATCGGTCCCTACGTCGAAGCTGCCAAGGCTACGGGTATGCGGATCCTGTACGTCATCGATACGCACATTCACGCCGATCACATCTCTGCAGGGCGTGAGCTCGCGGAAGCGTCCGGCGCTGAATACGTTCTCTTCGAGGGTGCTCAGGCGGTCTTTCCTTTTCACCCCGTCAAGGACGGCGAAGTACTCGAACTCGGTAATGTGACCGTGAGCGTCATGCACACGCCGGGCCACACTCCCGAACACATCTCGCTTTTGGTCACGGACAGGACCAGAGCCTCAGAACCTTGGTTTGTGCTGACTGGTCACACACTGATGGTCGGCGATCTTGGCCGGACTGAACTCGCTTCCAACGCCGAGCAAGGCGCGCGGGCCCTGTTCTCCAGCGCCCGGCGACTTAAAGAACTGCCAGACCACATAGAGGTGCTTCCCGGCGCTTATTCCGGCTCAGTCTGTGGACGCTCGCTAAGCGGCAAGCCGACCTCCACGATCGGCTTCGAGAAGCGCTTCAATAAGGCCTTCAGGATTGAGGACGAGGATGCATTCATAGCGGCAATGACGGCCGACATCCCCCCTCCTCCGCCCAACGCCACTCAGACGCGGGCTGCGAACGCCGGGATTGCGCGGTGATCCAACCTTCTCCGCGGATCGCCCTCGGCCTCAAAGAAAACTGGCGGCAGTTTGCCCTGCTTGTGGTTATCAATGCCTTTGTCGGGGGCATGGTGGGCATTGAGCGCACTGTGGTGCCACTCATAGGCTCCGAAGAATTCGGTATCGCTTCGACGACATTGGTCGTGACCTTCATTGTCAGCTTCGGCGTGGTAAAAGCTTTCGCCAATCTGCTGTCCGGCCAACTGGCTGACAGATGGGGGCGCAAGCGGGTGCTCATCCTCGGTTGGCTCTTTGGTCTTCCTGTGCCCTTCTTGATCCTTTGGGCACCCAGTTGGAGCTGGATCATCGCCGCCAATGCGTTGCTGGGAGTCAGCCAGGGACTAGCTTGGTCGATGACCGTGATTATGAAGGTCGACCTCGTCGGTCCCAAGGGTCGCGGCCTCGCCGTCGGCCTCAATGAGTTCGCAGGCTACTTCGCGGTTGGCGTGACTGCGTTCCTTACCGGGTACCTCGCGGGGCAATACGGTCTACGACCAATTCCGATCTATGTTGGCGTGGTGTACGCGGTGCTCGGATTTGCTTTGTCCGTCCTGCTGGTGTGCGACACCCGCGCCCATGTCCAACTGGAAATGGCGAACCATCCAAAGGAAGAATCCTCTCTCAGCTTTCGGGAAGTGTTCGCCCTGACGACCTTCCGCGACCGCAATCTCTTTGCGGCCTCGCAGGCGGGACTCGTCAACAACCTCAATGACGGTATGAGTTGGGGCATCTTTCCGCTCTTTTTCGCCGCCAACGGACTCGGCGTGGAGAAGATAGGCATCCTGAAGGCCGTGTACCCAGGGGTGTGGGGACTGTGTCAGGTGCTGACTGGACCGCTTAGCGACCGTTGGGGGCGGAAGGGTCTGATCGTTGCTGGAATGTGGGTGCAGGCGCTGGCACTCATGATGACAGCTCTCACCAGGGATTTCGGCTGGTGGCTGGTGGCAAGCCTGTTGCTCGGCTTGGGAACGGCAATGGTCTACCCCAGCCTGATTGCGGCCGTTTCGGATGCCTCACACCCTTCGTGGCGCGCTAGGTCACTGAGCGTGTACCGCTTCTGGCGTGATCTGGGCTACGCCATCGGAGCGCTGTCGGCCGGACTTATCGCCGATACTTTCGGACTTCCTTGGGCCATAGGCTCTATTGCAGCACTCACTTTTCTTTCAGGGGCGATTACGGCGCTGGTAATGCGGGAAAGGCTGACGGCAGTGGCCGATCATGTATCGGCCAACCGTTCCACGGGATAGTTCAGGTCGCTTTTCGTTGCACCTCCGCTGCATAGCTTCCAAGAATGCCGTTCCAGCCGTGCTCTGACTCGAAGGTCTGACGGGCAGCCTCGGCAGTCTCTCCCATGTTCTCAAGCAGCCGATGCACAAGTTCCACTCTCGTAGATTGCTCGCCCTCTTTGAGGAAGCACACTTCAACCTCGGTCAGCAGTGTCGCATTGAATCGCCAGTCCCCGCCAATACGCCATGCCAGCAGCACTCGCGAAGGAGGCTCCCAGGCCAGCACTTCCCCCCAATCGCATTCAGTCCCATCCTCGCCGATCTCGTACCATCGGCCTCCTGCCTTCGGTTCCATGACCGCGTTTTTCAGGACCGAATTGCCGATTGAATAGGAGGCTGGCCACCAGCTTCCGAAGCCTTCTGTGAATACTGCGAACGCCGTCTCGATTGGCGCGGCGACGATGACTGATTTCCGAACTGGAGACGGCCGAATGGTGGTGGTCATTCCTTATTCTCCCTGCTTTCTGTTTCCCGTTTGAACGCTTCGAGACCGCCGACCCACATCTGGTCTAGCCATGCCCGCATCTCGCCAAGTCCATGCGGGTCGAGGTGGTAAATGTTGCTGGCCCCTTTGGGTTCTGCGCGTACCAGGCGAGCCTCCTTCAGAACTCTGAGGTGCTGTGACACCGCAGGCTGTGAGACCGGAAGGATCCGCGTCAGGTCGGCGACCGTCCGGGGTTGCTCTACCACCAGTTCGAACACCTTTCTGCGTGTTGGATCGGCCAGCGCCGTCATGCCTGCATAATCATAGCCCATCACTTATGATAAGTTTTTACTTATGATAAGTCAAGTGTCTGATTGTTACCAAAGTGAGTAACTCGCTTCGTATCGACGGCTAGCTAGTTACTAACGAGCCCGTGAAGGAAGACGGCACGACCTCAGCCTGATTGATCGAATGGCTCGGCCAAGCGAGACCGTGGTATTGCACGCGGTCAAAGGTGTTGATGAGTCAGCGCAGCATCAGAAATCCGGAGCTGTTCTCCTCGCGACCGCGATCGGCACCACCATCGATGCGATGTCGGCGGGCGGTGGCAGGGCGTTTCATCGGCAAACAGTTGGCCAGTGGGCGGAATTCGGAGGTGGCGGCGCGCAGTTCGCCCTCGGTCTGTCGATCCTGCTTCGCCATCTTTACACTTGATCCCCTAAGCTGCAGCGGGCATCAGGTCACGCCCTCCAAGGATTGCCCGTGTGCGGCGTGTTTGTCATCGGAAGGAGCCGCTGTCATGCGCGGCTCTCGCATTGCGATGACGGCAACAAAAAAACCTTGGGCCAAAACCAGGAGGTAGGCCGCCAGGATCACCGCACAGGGGACAACGAAGTTCAATTGAGGTGCGGCCCCGAGCACCACCGGCGTCGTCCACGACACCACGGAAATGACCCCACAGCCGATCAGCGCAACCCTTTTGCTCGGCCTCACACCGGTCATGAGTTGTCTTCCAATCCGTTCCCGCAAGAACGGAAGGACGAGGCGATGAATGGCGATGCCGTTCGCTGTCAGAATCGCGACAATGATAATCTTGGCCCAGATCTTGGGATTGAGGACTTTCTCCGGCTCTGTCGCCTGGTAGAGCAGAAGGAATCCAATGCCGGAGATCCAAAGCATCAGCAGGCCGCGCGCAACAAAGCGGCTGATCCAGTCGACATTGGCCACAAGCTCGGCAGACACAGCAGCGCGGCGATATCGCGACAATGTCAAATCAAGGAACACGGCTCCGCCAAAGCCCAGGACCAGCCCGCCAAAATGGAGCAGTCTGAGAGACATCCTGATATAGGACACCAGTGCCGGGGACGCGAGGAAGAGGTCGAGAGCGCTCATGTTCCAACATCAAGATTGAGCATAGCGAAGCCACGCGCCGCGAAATGAACGTCGCGCCCGCTATGTTTCGAGCCAAGTGGATTGTGACTTTCAGTTCGGCTACCCGCCATGACAGGCGGGTAGCCGATTGTGCCAACTGATAGGTGGGATGATTGTCAGAACTGCCGCATCAAATCTTTACCAGCATCGCAGTGCCGTACATAAACGCGATTCCGGCACCCAGTCCTGCCAGCACCGCAGGCGAGAACAACACTGACGTGCCGCGATTCCCCATTCGCATGAGAAGCGCGCTGACCTCCACGATTACCTGAAGGATCGCCCCTGCCCCGACAGCAAGTGCCAGTGCCGACCAGTGAGGTGCATAGGCGAGGCTACCTATCCACATTCCGATGACTGCAGGTCCGCCAGCCAGTAGCGCTAACGCCGGAAACGTCCATAGCGGGGGCCTGACCTTCAGTATCGGAGCAGCTATGCCGATGCCTTCAGTGATGTTGTGGAGCGTAAAACCCATCACCAAAAACGTCCCAAGTCCAGCAGCCCCGGCGGCAAAGGAAGCCCCTATGGCAAGGCCTTCACCGAGATTGTGAAGCCCGATGCCAAGCGCAATGTAGGTTGCAAGTGCAAGTCCGGTGGGATGCCCATTTTTCCGCGATGCGGCCATCAGGAGAAAGAAACTGGCCGCGGCCGCTAGAACGACCATCGATTGTCCCTGGAAGATTGCGGCCGAGGCGCTCGAAAACTCGAATGCGTCTTCGAGCGTGTCGATCAACAGGAAGCCGAGCAATCCGATTGTCATGGCGAGAAGAAAGTTCATCGTCGCCGGACCCGCGCCACGCAGTGCCGGGTAGAATAGCAGGCCGACTGCGACCGGGAGTATCCCGACAAATGCGCCGAGCACGGCTTGAGAAATGAGGTTACTCGAGCTTGCGACAGGCGTTGCGACCGCCACGGGAATTTCATGCTCGAACGCCGCGCCCGTGTTGGTGACAAATGTCACTCGATGAGCCTCACCAGGGACCCAGGAAAAGGGCACGCTAATCCACGCGGTATCTCCTCGTGCTATCGGACCGGACGGCTCTTGGACGAACTGCCAATACGCAGCGTCCACCTGTACCTGGGCGATATGCATGGGTTCTGAGCCGCCAGCCCTAACCAGGAGCTTTATGCCCGACTGATCAAGAATCGTTCTTTCAACGGTGATGTTTTCGATCGGGGGCGCCCCGTTGGAAAAACTTGCCAAAGGGTTGGTCGACAAAAGCCACCAGATTGCCAGGGCCATTGTCACAACAGGAAACAACAACCAAAGCAGTGCCAGCCGCTTGCGCGCTGCGATCCGGGTGGCGCTTGTTTCAAGATTTCGCGTATCGATTCGCTCGTTCATGACACTGCCTCGACTACTTCGAACGCCCCCATCCACCCTAGCTCGGTGAATTCGGACTGGTGCGCGTGAAACATGTAGGATCCCGTCTCGTGATCCTTGAACGAGAACTCGAGAATGCCGCGCTGAGCCTGGCACTGGGTGATCAGGTCGACCGTCTTGAGAGTCGGGGTTAGCGTGGTGCCCTGATCGAAATAATCGAAGAAGTTTCCGTGCAGATGGAATGAGTTGATCGGGTCAAACTCGGTGACATTGACCAGGTAGATACGAACGGGCCGATCTCGGATCAGTTTGATAGGTTTCTTGGCATAGCAGTGAGCCACGTGTTGATTGCCACTGAGAACTGACCCGGCATTTCCACCGAGAATTGACCCGCCTATTAGGTATGTTTCGGGTCTGTGGCTTGGGTCAAGTTCCTGCCTTTCTCCTTTTTGCTTTTGGTCTCATGCGCCGAGCTGTTCTTGAAGCGGAAGCTGTCATTTCCGGTTTCGAGGATGTGGCAATGATGGGTGAGCCGGTCGAGCAGCGCGGTGGTCATCTTCGCGTCGCCGAAGACGCTGGCCCACTCGCTGAAGCTTAGGTTGGTGGTGATGATGACGCTGGTGCGCTCGTAGAGTTTGCTCAGCAGATGGAAGAGCAGCGCACCGCCGGACGCACTGAACGGCAGGTATCCCAGCTCGTCGAGAATGACGACATCGGAATGGACAAGGCGATTGGCGATCTGGCCAGAACGTCCCTGTGCTTTCTCCTGCTCCAACGCGTTGACCAGTTCCACGGTCGAGAAGAAGCGGACCCGTTTGTGATGATGTTCGATGGCCTGGACGCCGATCGCCGTGGCGATATGCGTCTTGCCCGTGCCGGGGCCGCCGACCAGAACGATGTTGTTGGCCTCGTCGAGGAACTCGCAGCGATGGAGCTGGCGCACGAGCGCCTCGTTGATCTCACTGCTGGCGAAGTCGAAGCCGTTCAGATCGCGGTAGGCTGGAAAGCGTGCGGTCTTGAGCTGATAGGCCGTCGATCGCACCTCTCGTTCCGCCGTCTCCGCCTTGAGAAGCTGTGACAGGATCGGAATGGCGCCCTCGAACGCCGGCGATCCCTGTTCGGTCAACTCGCCGACTGCCTGCGCCATGCCGTGCATCTTCAGTTGCCGCAGCATGATGACGATAGCGCCGCTTGCCGGATTATGACGCATGGCGGGCCTCCGTCTTTCTCAGGGCATCGTATCGTTCGACATTGGCCTTGGGCTCGTTGATGAGCGTTAGGGCCTGAGGCGCCTCGATGGTCGGTGGTGTGAAGGATTTGCCGTCGACAAGGCGATGTAGCAAGTTCAGCACATGCGTCTTGGTTGGAACGCCGGACTTCAGTGCCATATCGACCGCCGACAGAACGGCCTGTTCATCGTGCTGAAGCACGAGCGCCAGGATATCGACCATCTCGCGGTCGCCGCCCGGCTTCTTGAGCAAATACTGCTGCAGAGTCCGGAACGCGTCGGGAAGCTCGGCGAACGGTGCGCCGTTGCGAAGAGCGCCCGGCTTGCGCTGCACGACCGCCAGATAATGTCGCCAGTCGTAGATAGTCTGCCCCGGCCGATCATGGGAACGATCGATGACGCGCCGATGCTCGCAGACGATCTGACCTTCCGCGGCGACAACGACACGATCCGGGTAGACCCGCAGGCTCACCGGCCGGTTGGCAAAGGAAGCCGGGACGCTGTAGCGGTTGCGTTCCAGATGCACGAGGCAGGTGGGCGAGACCCGCTTGGTGTATTCTACAAAACCGTCGAAGAGCCGGGAAACTGGCATCAGAGCCTGAGCCTCCTCAGCCCAGATGTCGGCAATGGTGCCACGCATCTGACCATGCGGCGTCTGTGCCCATAGTTCCTTGCAGCGCTGCTCCAGCCATTCATTGAGTGCTGCCAGCGACGGAAAGCGCGGCGTGGGCTGCCAGAGGCGGTGACGCGCGTCCTGCACGTTCTTCTCGACCTGTCCCTTCTCCCAGCCAGAAGCCGGATTGCAGAACTCCGGCTCGAACAGATAGTGGCTGGCCATCGCCTGGAAACGGACATTGATGTCACGTTCCTTGCCACGTCCGACCTTGTCGATCGCCGTGCGCATATTGTCGTAGATGCCGCGACCCGGAATGCCACCAAAGACGCGGAATGCATGATTGTGGGCGTCAAACAGCATCTCATGCGTCTGCAGGAGGTAGGCCCGGACGATGAAGGCCCGGCTGTAGCTCAGCTTCGTATGCGCTACCTGGAGCTTGGTGCGCTCATTGCCGATGATCGCCCAGTCCTCCGACCAATCGAACTGGAAGGCTTCGCCCGGCTCGAACGCCAGGGGCACAAACGTCCCGCGGCCAGTAGTTTGCAACTCCCTCTGCCGATCCTCCCGCCATTCCCGAGCAAAAGCCGCCACGCGGTTATAGGAACCCTCATAGCCGAGGCTTATAAGGTCGGCATGCAACTGCTTCATCGTCCGCTTCTGCTTGCGGCCCTTCTTGGATTCCGTCTTCAGCCAGGCCGATAACCGATCCGCAAACGGGTCAAGTTTGCTCGGACGCTCCGGGACCTTGAACTTCGGCTCTACGCCGTCGGCACGGAGATACTTGCGGATGGTATTCCGGGATAGGCCAGTCCTGCGGCAAATCTCCCGGATCGATAGATGCTCTCGAAAATGCCAGCGTCGGATCACGCTCAATAACGCCATGTCGATCACTCCATAGCCCCCGCTGAAAACATGCGAGGGAGGGTTCAAACATGGGTCAATTCTCAATGGAAATATTGGGCTGCGCCGGGTCAGTTCTCAGTGGCAATCAACAGTCAGTGACTGGACCGAACGCTACGCTCGACTCGAAAATGATACAAGTGTTGCTTTTATAATCATTGATGATACAGTATGAACATGGACGTTGACGTTACACGGCCAGATCAGCGCTGGCTGCTTCTCATTCACCAGCTGCCCAGCAAGCCGGCCTACTTCCGCGTGAAGATCTGGCGTCGGCTGCAGGGGATCGGCGCCGTCGCCGTGAAGAGCACGGTCTATGCGCTCCCGGCGAACTCGGAGACCCAGGAGGATTTCGAGTGGCTCCTGAAGGAGATCGTCGAAGGTGGCGGCGAGGCCATGGTGTGCGAGGCACGCCTTATCGACGGCCTCTCCGACGCCCAGGCTCGCGCGCTCTTCGATGCTGCACGCGATCAAGATTATGAGGCGATAGCGAAGGAAACACGCGCTCTGACCGATCGGTTCGACGCGATTGCGACGTCCGAGGAAAAAGCGGAAGCGCGCTCATTAACCAGCCGCCTGCGCAAACGGCTCGCCGATATCGCAGCGATCGACTTCTTCGGGGCAACCGGTCGCCTGTCGGCCGAAAGCCTGGTTACGGAAATCGAACGCAAGCTCGCGGAGGATACGGAAATGGCAAAACAATCGCCGGAGGCCATGGCGAACGCGCCGACAGCTCTGAAGGGACGGGTCTGGGTGACGCGCGAAGGCGTGCATGTCGACCGTATCGCCTGCAGCTGGCTGATCCGGCGTTTCATCGACCAGGACGCTGTCATCCGCTTCGTACCGGGCAAGGGATACGAACCCAAGGCTGGAGAGTTGCGGTTCGACATGTTCGAAGGCGAAATCACCCATGAAGGTGATCGTTGCAGCTTTGAGGTTCTGCTGGCCCGAGCCGGAATCGCCGACCCCGCTCTCCAGGCGATTGCCGAGATTGTCCACGACATTGACCTCAAGGACGGCAAGTTCGGCCGCGAGGAGACGACGGGCATAGCCAGCCTGATAACAGGCGTTTGCGCGGCAAATCCGGAGGACGAGCAGCGTATCGCCCAAGGCTCGTCCGTCTTCGACAATCTCTACCAGTATTTCCGCTCGAAGCGCGCCTGATCGACAGGAAACGACATGAGCCAGATCGAAATGACCGACAAATCTCCAGCCCAGAACACGGACACACCGGCTCACGGCATCTCCTTTGGCGAAGCGGTCCGCGTATGGGCGCGTGTGGCAGCCCTCAGTTTCGGCGGTCCTGCAGGGCAGATCGCCGTGATGCACCGGATCATCGTCGAAGAGAAGCGCTGGATCGGTGATACGCGTTTTCTGCACGCGTTGAACTACTGCACGCTCCTGCCCGGGCCAGAGGCCCAACAGCTCGCAATCTACATCGGCTGGCTCCTGCACAAGACAAAGGGCGGGCTCGTTGCCGGAATCCTGTTCGTACTGCCTGGTGCTGTCTCCATCATGGCCCTGAGCTGGATCTATGCCATTTTCGGCAATGTCGGCGCCGTCCAGGCCCTCTTTTTCGGGCTGAAGGCCGCAGTGCTGGCGATCGTGCTCGAAGCCGTCATCCGCATTGGCCGACGCTCCCTCAAGAACAACGTGCTGATCGGCCTGGCTGCGGTGGCGTTCGTTGCCTTGACGGTTTTCCAGGCGCCATTTCCCCTGGTTGTTTTTGGAGCTGGTTTGATCGGATATGTCGGCGGGCGAGCCGGATGGAAGCCGTTCCTCGCCGGCGGCAACCATGGCAAGTTCAGTGGCAAGGAGGTCGCGGACATCGACAGCGTCCTTGGCGAGGGGGTTCCCGAGCATGCTCGCCCTCCCCTTTCCTGGTCGCTCAAGGTAGCAGGGGTCGGCCTCCTGATCTGGGGTGGGCCGGTCCTGGCGCTGCTGGTGTTTTTGGGGCAGGGAAATGTCTTCACCGATATCTCCATCTTCTTTTCCAAATTGGCCATGGTCACATTCGGTGGTGCGTATGCGGTCCTTTCCTATGTCGCGCAGCAAGGGGTCGAGCACTACGGGTGGCTGAAGCCCGGCGAGATGCTGGACGGCCTCGGTCTGGCTGAGACGACCCCTGGTCCGCTGATCATGGTGACGCAGTTTGTCGGCTTCCTGGGAGCTTATCGCGCACCTGGCTCGCTCAACCCGTTGCTCGCCGGCACTCTGGGCGGACTGCTGACAACCTGGGTGACCTTCGTTCCGTGCTTTCTGTGGATCTTCATAGGCGCGCCCTTCATGGAGAACATGCGCGCCAACAAGGCGCTCTCAGCGGCACTCTCCGCGATTACCGCAGCCGTCGTCGGCGTCATCCTCAACCTGTCTATGTGGTTTGCCCTGCACGTTCTGTTTGCGCAGCTCTACGAATTCCGCGGCTTTGGGATGGCAGTCGATTTGCCTGTCTTGAGTTCCGTGAACGTCCCGTCTCTGATCCTGACACTGGGCGCAGTCATCGCGGTGTTTCGTTTCAAGGTCGGCATGCTCACCGTGTTGGCCAGCTGTTCGATTGCCGGCATTGCCTATGGCCTCCTCACGGGCACGGTTTGATCAGAAGTGAACCTTGCGGGAGTGCTGCCGGCCGACGCGGGACCGTCAAAGTCCCATTGCCCAAAGGAGCGCAGCCCGCATCATCGAGCGCTTCCGCCCATATCGGCCAACTGTTCAGATCGGCGGTGTTCAGCCTTTCATTGCCATGATGGCAGCGCGTATCTCGGGAAGCGGTGCTGGTTGTTCGCCGCAGAAGACCAGCACGATCGGTTCCCGAGCCTGCGCATCGGCTATGGGTACACGAGCAAGCGGCTTGCCATCGTAGCTCAATGTGCCGACAGGGTTCGTGTAACTGATGCCCACGCCCTCACCGTTGGCGGCAAGGCTGCGCAACACCTCCGTGGAGGCCGCGCGATGGACGATGTTGGGCGTCACGCCAATCGAGCGGAAAAGCCCCAGCATGTGCCGGATCGACAACCCCTGATCGGACAGGATCAACGGTCGATCGGCAAGATCGGCAAGCGTCACCTCGCTTGCCTTGGCCAAGGGATCGTCAGGCTGAAACCACGCCTGTGGCGACACTTGCGCATAGAGTTCGCGATGAAAACTGGCGTCGAGGCCGAGGTCATAGGTCAGGGCCAGATCGATGTCGCCGCCAAGAAGGGATTCTGCCAGCCCCTCGAAGGTCGCCACCCTTGTTCTGATCTCGACCTCTGGAAACCGGGCTCGCAGAAGCCTGAGCAGTGGAGCGAGGTGGGCAGGAGCCAGATCGTCGAAAACTCCAAGCATGATGCGCTGCAAGCGCCGCTGCCCGAGACCACCTGGACTCTCGAGGCGAGCCGCATCGGCCAGGAGCGCTTCTGCATCCGCAAGGAACAGCCTGCCGAAGCCCGTGAGCGTCACGGGCGCGCCCTTGCGACGTATGAACAGCTTCTGCCTCAAATGGTCCTCGACCTGGCTCAAGGCGACTGACAGCGCCGGCTGGGAAACATTCACCTGCTGGGCCGCCACCGTCAGGCTGCCTGCACGCGCCACCGCCACCACATATTCCAGCTGCCGCAATGTAATGTATAACATGAGACTATATTAGTGTTTTCAACATATTATTGGAACTTAAAAAACAGCACCGGCATCCTGTGAACGTCAACAGGGAGACCGAGATGCCTCACCCGCTTATCACCCAAGAACATATCGACAGCTACCAGCGCGACGGGGTCGTGCTCGTAAAAGGCCTGTTCCTAGACCATGTCGAGGCGCTGCGACAAGGCGTCGAGACCAACATGGCCGAGCCGGGGAAATACGCCGCAGAGAACCTCAAAGCCGGCGAAGGCGGACGGTTCTTCGACGACTACTGCAACTGGCAGCGCATTCCCGAATTTGAGGACGTGATCCGCTCGTCCGAGGCGGCTGAAGTGGCCGCCGACCTGATGCGATCGAGGACGGTGCAGCTTTTCCACGATCATGTCCTGGTCAAGGAGCCGGGGACGTCGAAGCCAACGCCCTGGCACCAGGATTCGCCCTACTATTTCGTCGAGGGGGAACAGACGATCAGCTTCTGGTCGCCGCTCGATCCCGTTCGGGAAGCATCGTTGCGATGCGTGGCGGGATCGCATCAGTGGGCGAAGCCGGTGCTGCCAACACGGTGGCTGTCGGAGGAGAATTTCTATCCCGACGCCGATGCCTACATGCCGGTGCCGGACCCCGATGCCGAGGGCATGACGATCATGGAATGGGCGATGGAGCCGGGCGACGCTGTGGCCTTCAACTACAAGACCCTTCACGGTGCCCGCGGCAACCAGACCCAGTCACGCCGCCGCGCCTTTTCGCTCCGCCTGTTGGGCGATGATGCCCGCTATGTGGAGCGGCCGGGCCGCACCTCCCCGCCCTTCCCGGGACATGAAATGAAGCCGGGTGAAAAGCTGCGCGAAGACTGGTTCCCGGTCATCTTCCGGCGTTAAGCCGCATATGCCTTGCCAATCAACGCGATGCCGTCAAATGCCTTCGACCAGTGCACGAGGAGCCGAGACGTTCGTGCTACAGCCGATCGAGAACGAGTTGTCGGCCAGCGCCATTATGGAAGTCAGCGCGGCCTCGACGGAATGATCTGACGCAGGGAACCGATGGTCGCATCCCAGCTACGTGGAGTGCGACCATGCCTCTAAAGATACTTGGTGATCGCCTTGAATTCGTCGATGGACTGCCGTTGCTCGCGAGGCAGCGTTCCGACGGCTTCCTCAAGGCAGTGGTCGAGATGATCCTGGATCAGCGTGCGTTTGGCATTGACGATAGCCTTTTCGACCGCTGCCAGCTGCTGAGCTATATCAAGGCATGACCTGCCGCCCTCCAGCATCGAGATGACGCTTTTCAGGTGGCCTTCCGCGCGCTTCAGCCGCTTGACGATCTCGGGGTGGGCGGCGTGCGTGTGCAAGTCGTTCATCGTGTCCTTTGCCAGATTGCGATCGATGGTGGCGAGGGACGATACGTCGATCGACCCGTCGCCAGCAAGGTCAGTGATGATGGCCTTCCGGTTCTTCCATCCGGAAGTGCAGGTTCGACTTTCCCTTTGCGGAGCTCAAATGGAGAACTGCGTCGAACTCATGCGGTTCGGCCGGGGCCTCGGTGCTTTGGAGCGTGTGATGATCTCCGGCAACGGGCAAGAGCGGCAGCTTTTCCACCTGCCCGCCAGGACGCTGGATTTCTACAACCGCGTTGAGCCCGTCGGCGTGGCTGGAAACCGTCAGGCGCATCCGCTCCCCCTGGCTTGTATCGACGATTTCCAGAACACCTTCGGCAATCGAGGATGTGACGACGAAGGGGTCGGGCGCGTGGTGGTGCCCGCCCGCGTCGGCGACGGCCGGCTGCGAAGGTTCGTCACCCGCGTCGAATACAATCGTTGCATTTTCCAGCGACGGCAGATGTGCCCGCAGTTCGCGTTGAACCAGCGACGATACGGTGTTGGCTTCCTCGACGGATTTGGTGTTGTCGACGGCGATCTTGAGGTCAGCATGAAGCTTGTGGCCAAGCCAGCGCGCCTTGACATCGACGACCCGCTGGACGCCTGCGACGTGCTCGGCAGCATGCCGAATTTCATCGTTGAGGCCCGGTTCGATGCCATCGAGGCTGCGCGTGAGCACCGCCCGGGCCGACTGCCAGACAATGCCGAAGATCGCGATGGTGATGAGCATGCCGACGATCGGATCGGCAAGCGGGAAACCAAGCCAGACACCGATCGCCCCAACCACGACCGCCAGGCTTGTGAGGCCGTCCGTTCTCGCGTGGTAGCCGTCGGCAATGAGCGCCGCGCTGTTCATTTCGCGTCCGACCCTGATGCGGAAGACGGCAACCGCCTCGTTTCCGAGAAAGCCGATGACGCCGGCGGCTGCCACCGCTAGCAGTTGCTGAACGGGTTGAGGGTTCATCAGGCGGTCTATGGCCTGATAGCCGGCGACAAGGGCGCTGAAGAGAATGATCAAGACGATCAGCATGCCTGCCAGGTCTTCAAAGCGGCCAAGGCCATAATTGAATGTGGCGCTTGGCTTACGACGTACAAGCGTGAAAGCGATCCAGAGCGGGATGGCAGTGGCCGCATCGCCAACATTGTGGATCGTATCGGCAAGCAGCGCCACGCTTCCCGAGAAGAAGACAACGACGAGCTGGAAAGCTGCCGTTATGGCGAGGATCACGAAGGACCACTTGATGGCCCAAATGCCCCGCTCCGACGAAGCGATGCTGGGATCGATGACGCCGTGTGTGTGGCCGTGCCCGCCAGCCTCTCCGTGAGAATGGCCATGAGCACCGGTGCCACGAGCATTGTTCTGCTGGCCGAAGCCGAACCAGTCCTTGATTTCGGCAAGCATGAGAGAACTCCGAGTTTGAGCCTTCAATTACCTATCCCCCCGGATAGGATATGTCAATGTAAGGCGCGGAACGGAAATGCGCGCTTAACGTCCGTCTCATCCGGCACGGGCCTACGTCTGCGAAAAGCATTCAAGAAGAAGATAGAGCGGTCTCCACGACAGCCTTGATGCAGGGTCGCAACGCGGCTTCGCAATCACTTCTCAGATGTCTTTCATGTTCCAACTACGTCCGAGCGGCGGAGTATGGGGCGCGCGTACGCGTTGCCACTAGGCCCTTGCTCGCCTCGATGACCTTGATGCTCATCGCCTTAATGCCCGAACTCGCGTAAACTCACGTGTCGCCGAAGGCGACACGTGAGTTCACAGGCGTTCATGTGATTTCGTTCATTATCTCGGCGCCAAGCATACGGTACCGGGATATGAACATCTGCCAAAGCATATCGGCATCTATGTGAGACTGTTTGCGTTGGGGCCCACGACGATGCTGCTTGGCGTCTGTTTTGGTTGGAACGTCAGCTCCTACCTGATCGACGCAATCATCGGCTTGCCGGTCGTGTACAAGGCCATGAACAACCTTGGTGCGTTTCTGCGCTGGCTCGGTCTCCAGCTGAACACCAACGACGCGACCTTGCGGGCAGGATCGCTCATCGACCGTTGCGCGCGCCTAACAAATGTTCCCTCGCCCTCGCGGTACCCTCAACCATCAATCCGGTCGGGATCAGCAACGAAAAACGCGATCTGTTCGCCATGGTGCCGATTCCCCTTAAAACCAGCACCACTCCAGTGTAAATCATCAAATATTAGCCGATTCCATGAGGCATTCAAAACGTCGCCTCGCACCCAGCGTTGGATTTCAATGCGGACGCCGACCCGGAACAGCATTGGCCGAGTCGGCGTCCGACGCCGCGCTTGGGAGGCGCGTCCTCAAGTCTTCGCTTGCGGCGCAACGGCCACCGTCTACACGAGCCTTTTCAAACTATTCGGTGCGGGCAACGGCCGCGGTCACGATGATTTCCACCAGGACATCCGCTGCGCCCATCTCGCATTGCGCTGTGGCACGGGTGGGCGAAGCACCTGGCGCGGTCCAGTCGTTCCAGACCGCGTTCATTGCCTCGAAATCGCGACCAATGTCCTTTAGCCAAATCTGGGCGCTGAGCAGGCGGCTCTTGTCGGTGCCGGCATCGGAAAGGTACTTCTCGACACGAGCAAGCGCCTGTTTCGTCTGACCCGTAATGTCCTGGCTCCGATCATCCGCAGCCATGCCGCCGACAAAGACGATGCCGTTGTAGACGACAGCCCGGCTGCGGCGTCTGTCTGTCTCAATCCGGAATATGTTGCTCACTAGTCAATCCTTTCTACAGTTAGGTTGTGAAAATGCCGATGGGCGGATTGGGCTATTCGACGAAATCACCAAGCATGACTGGCTTGATGGGCGGTCGAATGCGGTAGTACCCAACCTCGGTGGGTTCTACGCCGCGCTCCCGGGCTATGAGTTCGGTCACCGTCAGTCCGCACAACCGGCCCTGACAAGGGCCCATTCCACAACGACCGAACGCCTTGGTTTGGTTCGGGCCAAGACAACCTAGGCTGACGTAATGCCTAATGTTCCCGGCTGAGACTTCTTCGCACCGGCAAACCAACACTTCATCGTCCGACGGAATCCGGTTTTCGTCCTGCGGACGGTAGAGCGCATCCAGGAACGGACGAATGTGAGTGTAGCCCGCCAGTCTGCGCCGCAGCCTGGCCGCACGCTGCGCTCGGTCGCCGATCTTTCCGAGATGCTGCGCAATCGCCAGGGCAGTCAACTGGCCTTGCACGGCAGATGCCTGGGCACCGACGATCGAACGACTGTCTCCCGCGACATAGATCGCTGTCTGTCCGAGGCGCCCCCATGTGTCTGTAACCGGCTGCCAGCACAACTGCTCGGGGCTCCAGCGATGCTGTGCGCCGAGCGACCAACTGAGCTGCGTGTTAGGAACCACGCCTTGATGCAGGAGCAACAGTGAGGTCGGGACATGTCGCCGTTTACCTCCGCTGACGAATGTCAGTCCGGTAGCCTGCGTCTCTCCTTCGACCACAAGCTTGGCGGCGCCGGAAAAGACGGGCACGCCATGGCGCCGCAGAGCAGCGAGGAGTTTGAGTCCTTTTAATAGATCTCTCCATCCTAGGAGCAAAGCGGGCAAGTGACGCAGCGCACGCAACTTATCCGAGAACGAGGTTGTATCGACGAGGGCGCCGATCTTCGCCCCGGCGCGCAAATATTGCCAAGCCAGCAAGTAGAGGAGCGGCCCAGCACCAGCGAGGACGACAGGCTCGTTTGGCAGCGCACCGGAACTCTTGAGGAGGATTTGTCCGGCTCCTGCTCCCATGACGCCGGGCAATGTCCATCCCTTGATAGGGAAGGGTCGCTCCATTGCGCCGCTCGCAATGAGAACGGTCTTACCAACGATCTGGCGTGCCTTGCGATCAGCAATATAGTCTATCACACCCTCTGGCGTAAGGTTCCAAACGGCGGCGCCGCCGATGTACTCTGATCCGCTCACACGGAACTGAGCTGCGAGCGTGAGCCCGTCGGCATAGTCCTTGCCTAAAATCTCGAGACGTTCCGCAGGCGCAGTTTCGATATTGCGGTAAATCTGGCCGCCGATTGTCACCTGTTCGTCCAATACGGTGACCGTGAGCCCCAGATCCCGCGCCTGACAGGCCGCAGCCATGCCAGCAGGGCCCGACCCGATGACGATTAGGTCCGATACCACGCCCGTCATGACGTTTCTCCGAAGCTGAGGTCAGCGAGTTCAACGGCACCATCTTGCCGACTGATCCTCATTCCTTCCCTTACGGAAACTGCGCAGCCCTGCTGAGCTGGAACGCCGTCGATCTCAACAAGGCACTCGAAGCACACTCCCATCATGCAATAAGGCGCTCGCGGAGCTTGCCCCACAACGCTGGACCGAAAGTGGCGAGCGCCGCTCGCGAGCAGGGCGGCCGCGACACTGATTCCCGCGGGTACTTTCAGGGGATTGCCTTCGAATGCGATCATTACAGTCTCAGGCTTCGCCGATGATGAAATTGCAAAAAGTGACTTAGTGGTCATGGGAAAAACTCGCATTGGGGTCCCGGAAGCGGTCACCCAAAAAGCACTCGATGTCAGGAGGCGCACAGGCCAGACCTGCCATCCAGGGGGCGAGGACGAAAGCGTGAATCGCAGCAAGCGTCACGCCGCTGTGGCAGGTGGCGACAAAAGCGCCAGGGCATGACGTAGAACCCTGATAGACAGGATAGCCGTCTGCCGTGAGCGGTCGGAGTGCCCCCCACGCGCGCACGAGGCGAGCATTTGCCAATGCCGGAAAGGTCGCGACCGCGCGTCGTGCGAGCCACTCGATCTTGTCGGTGGTCGTTCCGTCGTTGAAGCCGACGTCTTCAGAGGTTGAGCCAATCTGGACACTGCCTTCGCGCGTTTGCCTTACCTTGTTCGTTGGAAAGTCGAGGAATGGCTTGAGCCGCTCTGTAATCAGGATCTGACCCCGCGTGGTGGTGATCGGTACTTCTAGCCCCACCTGTGGTGCCAAATTGGCGTTGCCGAGCCCTGCAGCTAGCACCAGTCGGTCACTTTTCCAGCGTTGACCGTCGCGTCCAATTATTTGGAACTGAGTCGTGTCAGGATCGCGTCGAATCTCGGTGACATCGACACCCGAGATTGTTTCTGCTCCCTTCTCCTTCAGACCCGCGTGCAGCGCTCGAAGCAACATGAGAGGATTTGCGTGTCCGTCCAGCGCGCAGAAGCTGCCGCCAACGACAGCCGAGCCTAGCCCGGGCAGAAACTGCTTGAGTTCGGAAGGCTCCATCATCTTGAAGGGGATTTCCCCGCCAACCTCGCAATTGATGCGCTTCAGCAAATCCGCGCGCGCTTCGACGTCCTGCTCGCTGAAGCCCAACCAGAATCCGCCGGGTTGATGAAGTCCGGTGTCAACGCCAGTCAGTTCCAGCAGTTCTTTGTGCAACTCGGGCCAGATTGTCACCGCTTCGCGGCTCCAGCGGGCATAACGCGGCATCTTGTTCCCTTTGCTTGAGACCCAGACAAGCCCAAAGTTGCCCCTGGACGCTCGAAATGCCGCGTCACCTTGATCCAGCACCCTGACCGAAATGCCAGATCGCGCTGCGCCGTATGCGATTGCCGCACCGACGAGACCTCCCCCGACCACCGTCAACTGCGCAATGCTCATCAGGCAACCTCACGATGGCGCTGAATCATCTTAAGGATTGTTTGGGCGCTGGGCCCGCGCCGCCGTAACGACCGCCAGGTCTGCTCGCTTCTCGAGGCCTCAAATGAGACTTGCGGCGATGATGTAGCCGGACGTTCCAGACGAGCTAAAGGAAGATGCGCCACCTCGACCAAGATGCGTCCGGAGCGCCGATTGCTGAGGACTTCGTGAGGGTTTCCTTGCTGGTCGAGAACGGGTTCGTCTTCACGCCGATTCATCCCAATGCTGTCAATGCATGCCGGCCCCACCACCTCACCGTGGCCGCCAAGTGCGACCTTGGCGACGCCGACATCTTTGCCGTCATCCTGCGCCCAGACGGCCACCGACTGGCGCCGCTCAGGCCAAAAATCAAGGTCCTGCGGGCGCTGGTGCGCACTCAGCTCACCGCCGAACTGGGCGATGCGCGCGCCCGCTTCCAAATCGAGGATCACCTCGTCGCCGAGGCCGGCATCGCGCCGGTCAGCTAGCAAAGCTGGCGATCTTGTAGCGTCGGTTGGCAATGGGCGCGCAACAATCGGCTGCGCGCCGCCGTCATGTGCTTCGCTAACAACTCCCGGCAAGCCAGCCCATGGGCCGCCAACGCTCGCGCTTGGCTGCGTATCCGCTGGAATGCACTGCACTACGCCGTGCCCAACGATCCTCGCAAACGTCCCGCCGCTCGAGCCATTCTCAAAACTGGTTGCCACAGGAAGTCTCATTTCTTGCTCCCGATCACGGAAGTATTTCCTTTCAAAGAACCTAAGTCGCATCCACAGCAGTCACGACCACTCGTCGCTTCACGCTAAGTAGCGGCACTCCAAGGAGCAAATAGAAAAACGCATAGGCGTCATACGTATGAGATATGGGATCATTTCCGCAGGGTAGCTTATCGGAGCCCTTGGGGCGGATATTGATCATCAATGAATTCAACAGGTCGTCACACGTGGCCATTTTGAAGCGCCTTAAACGGCGCTCATGGCTACCTGAAGGTTTTCATAGAGATGATAGAAGCGGGGAAGGTCTTGCCCTTTGATGTGGCATCAGAAGCTTCGCGGTTAAGAAAGCGTCAAACACGGGCAGTAGATCCTGTGATCGATGAATCGATTGTGGCGTGGTTAGCCTTCACTGTTGATTCAATATCCACGTTGATGGAAGTGGTTGCTGGGAAGGCCACCCGCCGGAGCGTTCGGCCGCTCGCACACCGCACCTAGGACTGACGTGAGCGCGCTACCAGTCCGGTAAGGCTCACCAGGGCAAGGTCAGCCGCGCTGGGGCTACAAACTGGCCCTCACCGCTCCCTGCATTCCCTGCTCGTGCTTTCGAAAAAATGGTCAAGCCGCAGGGCGTTGGCCCGCAAGTTGGTCGTTGTCCTGTCGATGGGCGAGGCGATCTCGTTCCCGAACCTGCCGAAACAATGTTCGCAAGGTCGTGAAACAGATCGAGCCGTCTGGCTCTCCTGCCCCCAATAGGTAGCGGTCCAAGCGCCAATCGTGCAGAGGAGAAAATAGCCCGCGGAGCGGTCCGAGAATCGTGCAGGAGCACTACGAACCAATCAGAGAAGCCTCTTAGAGTCATGCTTTACGAGCCGCATTTCCTCCCGACTAATGCAGTCACGTATGACTTGCGCATGCTGGGCGTTGGTCGCGTATAAACACAAGATTCAGATTCTATTCGGCAAATAAACTTATGTATGTGGCTTATACGCTGATGATATGGTAAAAACCCATATGAGCGCTTGGCTTGGTGGAGAGTCTTGAGTGCAAGTTAGGGAGACCTCCCGATGATAAAATTGAGCTACTTCGAAACTTTCAACGCCGTGATGCTTTCAGGCTCGATGACGGGGGCAGCCAGCCTGCTACACACCTCACAGCCCAACGTCAGCAGATCGATATCGCGACTTGAAAAGGAAACGGGCCTTAAACTTTTTGAACGCGTGCCCGGCAAGCTGCTTCCCACCGCTGACGCTATTGCGCTCTTCGAAGAGGTGCAGCGCAGCTTTGTCGGCCTGCAAAGATTGACCGAAACCGCAGGTCGCATACAGCGATCGGGTAGTGGAATGTTGCGGGTAGGAGCAGTACAGGCTTTGTCGCTTTCTCTTATTCCCCGAGCGGTGAAGCGGTTTGGAGATGCCTTCCCCGAGGTCAGGCTGTCAATTCAAACCAGCCATTCTGACGTTCTTTCAGGTTGGGTGCGAGAGCATACGTGCGACATCGCGGTGATCTCGCACCCGGATGGAGACGACATGCTTCAACGGGAAATCCTCTACACGGCCGATGGCGTGTGCATCATGCACGCCACCCATCGGCTGGCCAACAAGACTGTCGTTACGCCTGAGGACTTGGTGGGGGAAAGACTCATTACGTTTCCCCAGGGCGATCCTCCACGCGCGGCGATGGATCGAATATTGCTCGATGCTGGCGTCAGTGTGTCGGCAGTTATCGAAACCTCGTACAGCGCAATAACCTGTTCGCTCGTCATGCAAGGCGCAGGCGTTGCTGTCGTCAACCCACACGTCGCGCGGGAGTATCTTCACGGAAGTCTAATTGTGAGGCCATTCGTTCCAGCACCAAGACACAAGGCCGTTATGATATTCTCAAAGGGAAAACCGCTCGGTCGCCCTGTTGCGAACTTTGTGGAGATACTGAAAGCACTAGTCGTCGAAGACCGGCAGCAAATCGCGACGCTGCTTCCAGCGAGGCCCGAACTAATCCAGTAGTGCTTTTCTCAGATCAGTCCAGCGGGCACCGCTTTTGTGCCGTGCCCGCTGGCCTCCAACTACAAGAGCCACTCGTGGGCTGATGGCTTACGCAACCTGAAATCGGCCATACCTGACTTGCTCCGATTGCCGTTGCCGCTTGTCTTTGAGGTTCGCCTATAGCCGAGCGAACAGGGTCTGCGGAATCTCTCCACTGCACCAGAGCGGCTTGACAGGTCCCCGGAGGTTTTGCCGGTACAGCTTGCGATCAGCGAGCTGTAACAACGCCAGCCGACCGAATGCTGCGACTTACCCTTCCAAGGCTGGGATCAATCGCGTCGCGCAGGCTGTCACCGACGATGTTGAACCCCAAAGTAACGAAGAGAAGACAGAGACCAGGTATCAGGACCAACTGCGGATTAGAAAAGAGATGCACCCGCGCCTGTGCTATCATTAGACCCCATTCCGCCGCAGGAGGCTGAGGACCCAGGCCGAGGAAACTGAGACCGCTTGCCATAAGAATCGCTTGACCGGCATCCAAGGTGAATTGCACGATGAGCGGGGATAAGATGTTCGGGAGGATATGTTTGATGAGGGTGACCCTATCATAGTTTCCAATGGCTCTCGATGCCTCGACGAACACGGCACTGCGCAGGGACAAGGTCGAGGCTCGCGTTATGCGCGCGAAACTCGGGATGGTCGACACACCAATAGCCAATGAAATGCTGAACTCGCCGGGACCGAGGATTGTAACCACGATGATGCCGAGCAGTATTCTCGGCATGGCCAGGAGGACATCCATCAATCGCATGATGGCTGTCGAAATCGGGCTCTCGGAATAGTAACCCGCAAATAGACCAATTATTACGCCGGGAAGCGCGCCGAGAACCGCGCTCGTCAATCCAATGACAAGTGAATTCTGGCCGCCCCAGATAATGCGCGCGAGCATGTCTCGCCCGAGTTCGTCGGTTCCCAGCAAAGTACCCCTCTCACCCGGGAGTAACATTGCCATCGAAAGATTAGGCATTGTCGCGGCGGAATATGGGACTATCAGTGCTCCGCCTAGACAAAGCACGATAAAGAATAAAACCGCAAGACTGCCGGCGAGGGCCGCCTTGTCTCCTCTGATGGCAGCTATAATTCTGGCGACGTCACCGTTACCCATTTTCAGTTTCCTTTAATTCTTGGGTCAACGAATGGATACGACCAATCGACAAACCGATTCACGAGGATAATGACGATCGCAAAAGCGAGTATCGATCCCTGTGCGAGGGGGTAATCCCGCCACTTTACCGCGTCGACCAGCACTGACCCGAGCCCTCCTCTACCGAAGACGGCTTCTATGATTACAGAGCTTCCGATGAGATAGCCGATGTTCAATCCTACGATCGTATATACTGGAAGGATCGCGTTTCTTAGCGCGTGTTTGTAGATGACCACTCTTTCGCTCAAGCCTTTCGCTCTCGCCGTCCTGATGTAATCCGTGTTTAGCGCGTCGAGCATTGTCGAACGGGTTAGACGGGTAATCAGCGCTGTATTGTAAAGACCCAAAGTGAGTGCGGGCAGAACAAGCTTTGAGAGCGATCCTCTTCCCGATGCCGGAAACCATCCGAGCCTCATCGAGAAGATATACATAAGGCATAAGCCCGCTACGAAGATCGGGGTAGAGATGCCCAAAATGGAGGAGAAGGTCGCGACTTTGTCGATCAACTTTCTCCGGTGCAGGGCGGATGCAATACCGAGCGGAACGCCGATCAGGACGGAGATAGCCGTTGCGGCGACTGCGAGTTCGATACTTGAGGGAAGCCTGATCAAGATCTCCTGCATTACCGGCTGCTTGAAATGGATGGAGAATCCCAAATCGCCTTGCAGGGCTTTCGTCAAGAAGGTCCAGTATTGCACGACGAGAGGCTGGTCAAAGCCCCACTCCGTCCGTATGGCCGCGACAACTTCTGCCGGAGCGTCCAATCCGGCGAATAGCCTGGCCGGGTCGCCAGGAATCAAGCGCGGCACCATAAATGCAATAAATGACACGCACAGCAGCAGGAGTATTAGTTCGGTCATTTTCTTGGTGAATTGTAACACTGGAATCCTCATTCCTTAGGTTCGGTACGGGTGCAGCACCAAACACGTGGCTAACGCGATGCCTTTGGGTAGCCGATGCCCTACTTTTCTCGCCAACCCCCGTCTGAATCGAAGCGGGGTGGAAGGCGGCACTTCTACTGAAGACTCTAACCGCGTGTCCCGATACCTAATTCGGCATCAGTTCGTCGTACGAAACCATCACCGAGTGGCCGGGTGACACCTGACGGAACTGACGCACGGGCGGGACATAGTCTGGTGACCTGACTGGGCTTTTGATCTCCCCGTTCAAGGCGGCCCTTCTCTCGGGCCGCCGCGTCGGATCGGCTACCGGCACCGCCGCCAACAGTCGTTTCGTGTATGGGTGCTGCGGGTTCTGGAAGATCGCCTCACGCGACCCGATCTCTACAATCTCGCCTAGGTACATCACGGCCACGCGGTGGCTGACCCGCTCTACAACGCCCATGTCGTGAGAGATGAACAAGTAACCCAAGCCCATGCGGGCCTGCAGGTCTAGCATCAGGTTCACGACTTGGGCCTTGACGGATACGTCGAGTGCCGAAACGGCCTCGTCCGCCACTATCAGCCCCGGCTCAAGCGAAAGCGCTCGCGCGATGCATATGCGCTGGCGCTGTCCGCCTGAGAACTCGTGCGGAAAACGTTCCGCCATCTCCGGCTGCAAGCCGACCTGACGGAGAAGATCGGCCACCTTCTCCCGCGCTTGGGAGCGAGTAGCAAGCTTGTTGACTAACAGAGGTTCCGCGACTGCGGCGCCGATGCTCAATCGCGGGTTCAGACTGGCGAACGGATCCTGAAAGATCATTTGCATTTGTCTGCGGGCGTTCCGCAATTCAGCCTTGTTGAGCTTCATCAGATCAACACCGTTGAGCGCCAAGGTTCCTGAATCCGGATCGGACAGCCGCAACACTGCGCGTCCAGTCGTCGATTTACCGCAACCCGACTCGCCGACTAATGCGAGCGTCTCGCCAACATTGACGTTAAACGAGACGTTCTCCACCGCATGGACTCTGCCTTTCACAGGCGAGAGTATGCCCGAGCGCATGTCGAAGCGCTTTGTTAGGCCCTTGACCTCTAGTAGCGGCCTCTGCGTGATCTTGACGGTATCGGGCACTTCGACCGGAACGTCGCACTCACCTGTCACCCGATTGACGACAGGAAATCGCATAGGCCGCTTGCGACCTTCCATGGATCCAAGCCTGGGCACAGCAGCAAGCAGCGCACGCGTATAGGGATGCTTCGGATGCGCGAATATGTCAGCGGTAGCGCCCGTCTCAACGGCCTCGCCATTGTACATCACGACGGTCCGGTCTGCGATCTCCGCCACCACGCCCATATCGTGCGTGATAAAGAGAACAGACATACCCTCTTCCTTTTGAAGAGACTTTATCAGATCGAGGATCTGCGCTTGAATCGTCACGTCGAGCGCGGTCGTAGGCTCGTCGGCAATCAGAATCTTGGGGTTGCAGGCTAGGGCCATAGCAATCATGACGCGCTGGCGCATGCCGCCAGAGAAATTGTGCGGATAGTCCCGGATTCTCGACTTCGCAGTCGGTATGCGGACCTTTTCAAGCAGGCGGATGGTTTCCGCCTTGGCTTCCGAATGCGAGAGCCCGCGATGCGTGATCAAGGCCTCACCAATCTGGGATCCAATGGAATAGACCGGATTGAGAGAGGTCATCGGCTCCTGGAATATCATGGCGATCTTGTTGCCGCGGATTTGGCGGATCTCGTCGTCCGGCAAAGTGAGCAGGTTCTTGCCCTCAAACCAGATGGCGCCCTCAATCTTGCTCGAGTTGGGCGGTGTCAGCCGCATTATCGAGAGGGCCGTGACGCTCTTTCCGCTACCCGATTCTCCAACGACTGCGAGGGTTTCACCTTCCTCGATATAGAGCGATACGCCATCGACGGCATTAAAACCTCCTTCGGCGGTATCAAAGGTTGTAACCAGATTTTCGATTTGCAGAATTTTTGCGGCCAACTTAACCGACCTCCATGATTACGTTGACGCGAACTTGCCGCACCAATGTGAGCCTATTATTCGTCGGGAGCAGGAGTGCAGGCCTTCAAACAGCCAGCACTCCTGCTTTATTTTCTTACTGCTTCACGACCCGGTCTAACCGCCAATCCTGATTGCCGTAGAACTTGTAGCCGGAGAAGCCTTTTCGCACTCCGACCAACTGGCTTTGGCCGAACAGCCAGAGTTCTGGCGCGTCTTCCCACACGATCTTTTCCGCCTGCGCGTACAGCTTGTTTCGCTCCTCAAGGGAAAAATTCTGGCTCGCTTCGGATAGAAGCCTGTCTACCTCGGGGTTGCTGTATTGCGAGGTGTTAGGTGGAAGATGATCTTTGTCCGGCATTTTCTGGGTGCCCCAGATTCTCTGGATCCTCCAGTGAGCCGTCGGAATCGAGGAACCCAACATATGCATGCCACGGTCAATTAATGTGCTTTGGAACTCTGTCACGTAAGTGGCCCACTCGCTCATCTTGAGCTCGACATTTATGCCCACCTGCGCGAGATACCCCTGCACAGCTTCACTTACTTCCCGTGCCTTCATGTATCGACCCTCGGGCACAAGCGCGATTGTCGAAAAGCCGTTAGGATACCCGGCCTCCGCAAGGAGCTCTTTTGCTTTCTCGGGGTTGTATTCGTAACCGCCGAAATCAGCGAAGGCCTGCACGCCGGGCGAGAACGGGCCCTTCGGAACGACGCCATATCCGCCCAATATCGTCTTGACGATGGCTTCGCGATCGACGGCATACATCATCGCCTGACGGACAAGCTTGTTGTCGTATGGCGCGCCCTTCCACATCTGGTGCGTAAACGACACCATCATGGTGGACGGTTTGCTGATCACTTCGATATTCGGATCCGCTTCGAGTGGAGGTAGACTTTCCGGGCTCAGGCCCGTCGCGATATCGACTTCGCCGGTCTGAAGCATGATGACGCGGGCCGAAACCTCTGGAACCGGTGTGTAGGATATTCGATCGGGAGTTCCGGGCGTTCCGTAATAATTCGGATTTCGGACCAGCACTGTCTCGCCGGAAATGTCGTAGGATTCGAGCATGTAGGGGCCGGTGCCAACCGGCTTCATGCCATATTCCAACACAGAGTACTTGCTGGTTGCACTCCGGCTTAGCATAGCCAGATGGTACGTCGCCAAGTTTTCGAGCAGCGGAGCATAAGGCTTTCGCGTGGTGATCTTTACAATGTAGTCATCGACGACGTCGACCTTGGAGATTTCAGCGACCTTGGCCCGATTCGGCGAAGCCGTCTTAGGGTCGAGGATGCGCTCGAGGGTGAATTTGACCGAATCTGCGTTGAAGGGCGAGCCGTCAGAAAACTTGACGCCCTTTTTCAGGTAGAAAGTCCACGTCAGACCATCCTCGCTGTTATCCCAACGCTCTGCCAGGCTCGGAACAATGCTTCCATAATTCTCGTCGCCAAAATCCACGAGCGTGTCGTAGATGTGCATCGCCACCGAGAGACTTGTCACCTCGAGCTGCGGGTCAAAGGCATCGAGGTGGCTGCCTCCTGCGATCCTTACCTCCTCAGCTTCACTTTTGGCGGCGCCGGCGGACCCCATCAGAGCCGCGGCAATCAAAAGTACGAAAGCTTTTTTCATGTTCAACCTCCACTATTTTTTTGTTACTCGGGCCGCCGTTTCAAGCCAGAAACCGCGGAGGTCTCCGCAACTTGGATCCATGTCGTAAGGCCGGACATCCGATCGATCCAAGCTAAACAGCTTTGTAACACCCGGAGCAAATCGAAATACTTATACAGTCCATCCGCTTTTGATATGCCGCTGAAAGCACGGTCGACCAGCTTGTTCCCTTTAGGCTCGACCTGCGGCTAACCGCGCGTGGCGACGAAGCCATGCCTGCGACTTGAGTACCTACTCGATCATGGAGAGCCACCGCTCGAGCCTACCAAGCTCCCGTAGCCCGAAGAGGAAACATGTCGCGGATTTGGGTGTTAAAGTCCTGCAACGGACGGAACCTCGCCCACGCTCACCGAACGATCAATGTTGCAGCTTCAAGGGCGAACCCCTTCGGGCTTCCCACTAGTTCCCGATAGGCAAGCCGTTTTAGGGGTTTAAATCCAACATTTGCCGGGCTTCGGCGAGCCAGGCCGCGCCACTCCCTTGGGCACAAAGACCGAGGCGGTCGTGAATGTTGAGCGCGGCATCAGATGCTCGTCGATCGGTCGGAACCATCGGCTACATTGAGCCAGATGTCAGCGGAGCGAAGCCTGGCTCGCGATGCGGCAAGCGTCGAAACATCATATGGCGACGATCAGCTATTCTGCTGCCGGAAGGCTAAGCTTCGATCTGCTGACAGTGACTTGGACGCGATCGGGAAGTGCAAAAGGCTATCTCCAAGCTCCACAAACCTTTTGATAGCTAGGCCCGCGGCCAAGCCGTATGGCGATCATCAATGACATAGCCATGGGAATGCTCGTACCCGCCCTCCGTCCATACGGCATCGGCAAGATGCTCATGGTCGTGAGGCAGATCGTCGTGTGTATGCGCCACAACGTCTGGATCATGACGGGGCCAGAGCCATAGTGCGGCAACATAGGCAGCAGCACTTACGATACCTAGCAGGACGAAGGTTGCCGGCAAGCCGACAAGAGCGCCAACCCGACCAGCAATCGGATAGGTGATCAGCCAGCAGGCATGCGAAAGCGCGAACTGCGCGGCAAACAATGCTGGCCGGTCGACTGGGGCGGCCGAACGGCGGAGCAGACGACCCGACGGCGTCAGGGTCAAGGAGAAGCCCAAGCCGAGCACGAACCACAGGATTAGGAGTTTCGGATAGCTCATGGCCAATGGCCCGACGAGCACGCCGACCACCATGAGGCCCGCTCCGGTCAGCATGGCAACGCGATCGGCCATGTTCTCGAGCAAGCGGGGCAGCGACAGTGCGGCGAGCATCGAACCTGCACCAAAAGCTGCTAAGGCCAGCGCCGTCTGACGTTCGCCAAGCCCGAACTGCCCCTGCACGAGCACGACGGTATTGACGATCACCATCGCGCTCGCTCCCGCGACCGCCATATTAAGCGCCAGAAGTCCCCGCAACCTTGGCGTTGCAAGGTAGATGCGGATACCCCGTGTCGTGCGTTCGTAGATCCCGCGCGGTTGCGAAGGATGGGGGCTTGGCAGCACGACCGAAAGAACCAGGGCGGCCGACGCCAGGAAGCCGACAACAGTTCCGGCAAACAGGCTGTGGAAGCTGATGACCGACAAGAGAGCGGCCGCGAGCATCGGGCTGGCGACGCTTTCAAGGTCATAGGCCAAGCGCGAAAGAGACAACGCGCGCGTGTAGTCTTTCTCCTCCGGCAACACGTCCGGGATCGTCGCCTGAAACGTCGGGGTAAAGCCCGCAGAAGCAGCCTGGAGGAGCAAGATCAGCACATAGATTTGCCAGATCTCCGTCACGAAAGGCAGGGCAACCGCAACAGCTGCGCGGATAAGATCCAGTGCAACCAGCATCGACCTGCGCGGCAATCTTTCGGCGAAGGCCGCGGCAATCGGCGCAACGCCGACATAAGCGATCATCTTGATTGCAAGGGCAGTCCCAAGGACCGCACCTGCATTTGCTCCTGCCAGTTCAAACGCAAGCAATCCGAGAGCGACTGTCGCCAACCCGGTACCGATAAGGGCTATCACCTGCGCCAGGAACAGGTGGCGATAGACACGGTTTGACAGAACGCTAAGCATGGGGTCCTCGGAGAGATTATCAGTGGGGCTGGTCAGTGGCGGGTTCGAGACGCGATCGAACTCGCCATGACCATGTGCCGGGCGGATGGCGATGCAGGTGCTGAAACCTTGACCAATTGCCGGCGCCCCCCGGCTATCAGCACGTAGACCCTGGAAACCTGCAGGCCATCGCTTTCCTCGCCGAACTTCTCGGCGTCGGTTCGGACAAGGAAGCGTTCTTCGAATGAGGCAAATTGCCCGTCGAAAAATGCGATTGTGCAGCTGTCTATTGCCTGGCCACCCAAAGTTGCCCTGGCGGCGCCGATCAGTACTTTCGCCCCAAGCCCGGTCACATCAGCCGTCCATGACTTCGAGACCTCCCAACTCGGAACGGGGACAAGCGCAGCAATGGTCGCGGTCGCCTCCCAGGATTCTCGGCTTGCGGTCTCGGACACGCGCACGAAGTCGGATTCGGCTGCAAGACAGGTTTCGTGGAAGAAGTCCAAGGCAATGTCCGCGTCATCAGCCCAGCAAGGTGGCGACATCAGACAGGCCGCAGTCATTCCTGAAATGACGATCTGTCCAGTCACGCTTCAGTCCTCAGGCCATTTTCCAGATAGCTATCGCCTTATAAATTCTCCAAATGCTATCCCCCTGGATGGGATATTTGTCAACAGCACCCGTGGGACCAATCTCAAATTGCCGCCAGAAACATCTCCGGCATCCATGCAAGGCGTGGATCGAGCAAAGTTCCCAAAAATGCGATCGCGACAGGCGGCCTGCCGGCATCCTTGCGTGCTTTCGACACCTCTTCGTAATTCCGGCTGGCGCTATCAAACTCGGGGTTGATGCTCAGCGCCTTCTTGAACTGCGCCTCGGCTTCCCCAAGACGGCCCAGGCTCTGCAACGCCATGCCAAGGTTGTTGTAGGCCTCGGCAAATTGTGGGCTCAAGCCGATAGCCATGTCGTAGCAACGCGCAGCATCTTCAAGCCGGCCTGTCGCGCGCATTGCATTGCCGAGATTGTTGTGGGCGGCCGGATGCACAGGATCGGCCTCGATCGCACGTCCGAGATAGATTTCGGCCGCGGCGAACTTCTGCTTTTGCAGGCAAGCGACGCCCATCATGTAGTTCGCCCTGAAATGTCGTGGCGCCTGCGCCAGTACGGATGCATAGATCTGCGCCGCCTGCCCCACACGGCCGGACCGGTGCAGCTCGATCGCCTTGGCGAGGATCGGCGCCGTCTCGGCCTCGATCAGTCGCAGAAGCTCGCGAGCTTCCTCAAAGGCATCATCCACCTCCTGTATCTGTCTGCAGCCAATCGCCGCCAGCCTGGATTCTCCTTCGCGGTGCAGCCGCTTCGCCCAGGAAAAGACTGACCTGAGTGTTCGGCGGTCAAGCCGTTCGCCGAGATTGCGAGCGCTCACCGTCGAGATGCTCGTGCCTTCGATAAGCCTCGTCTGGGATCCGAATGCCGCCTTGTACCCGTAGTTTCCTGTTCCAAGATCGTAGCTGACAAAGCCGTTGGCGATGGCCCATCGCATCGTGAACATGTGCAGGGCAAAGCCTGGCGGAAGTTTGGTGACGGCCGGGTCGCGGCCAGCAAGGAAACAGTGGATGGTGCCCTTTTCCCGATCGACGAAATTGAGATGGACACCGATCGGCACGCCGTCTTTGCGAAGCACCAAAACGAGCAGCCGCCCGTCCCGGAACAGACCAGGCAACATTGCGCGGCAGTTCCCAATGAGACCGCGTGCATAAGACGGGTTTCTATCCTCCCAGCGGCCCAGCCAGAACCGGAAAAGTGTCTCGACGTCCTGCCCGATTGTATGCGGGTCGGAAATCGTCACCCCGTACTCGCTGCTCTCATCGATCAAGCGCAGATAATGCCTGGCATTGCGCCGAGCCAGCCTGCCGAGGCGCACCGTGAGATAATGCTCCCAGTCGGCCGGCAACTCGACATGGACGAACACGTCGTGGTCGATGTCCTCGCCGCTCTCGGTAACATGCGGCCTGCGAACGATCTTCTGCTCGACAAATTGCGTCCCGTGGAAGTGCCTGAGAAACAGGTCGCGCCGTTCGGGCGAAACGTGAAAATCCTCCAATTGCAGGCTTCGCCAGTTCATCTGCCGGACCTGCCCGGCAAGAGCCGCAACCGCATCATCTTCATGTTCAGGCCTGCACAGCAGACCCGTGTAAACCGCGAAATAGGACCCAGCCATCCGAAGGCTATTGTAGAAACCTGTTTTCTGGTCGAGTTCAGCCCGTATCTGCAGCGGCAGGAATGCGACATGGCTGCCTGGGCCTGACCTGACTGCGAGGACGACCCAAGGGTAACTCAGCCTGCGCAGCCAATTGGAAATCCATGGCCAGCTGAGAAAGAAGTGAGCCCCAGGGTCGGCTGAATAGGCAGCTTCCCAGTCCGTCCTGAGCCCCTCAAGGTCCTCGAAGCGATCGATGACATCGACTTGCATGCTAACCTCCAGCAGAGGATATCAATTGCAATTGAGACAATGGCAGACAAATCTCGACCAGTTCAGCGAGGAAGGCAATTCAAATGACGCATACCGCGCGCGGAAAGCCAAGCTCGTTGGCCGAGTAGGACGCAATCGGGGCAATTGGGGCGGTTGAACGGGCGCTGCAAGCAGACGCCGACTGGGCCGAAATCCTGCAACCGACGGCCTCGATCCGAGGTTCGGTGAGCGGCCTTGCCGTCGAGCTCATTGAGGACCACATCCGAAACCATGTGGTTGATCCCGCAGACCAAAAACTCGCCAGGCAGGCCGAGGGGGCGAGGCAACTGATCGATGTTGTTCGGACCTATTTGAAGTGAACCGGGACGAAGGTCTTGTGTTCGCCCTATTCGTCGTAGATACGCGGCACCAGTGCAATTCGCGCCTTTCCAGCAGACGATAACCTGCAGTTAACGCGCCTGAACTAAATTCGTTAACCATGACGAGATGGACGCCCACCAGAGCACTGAGGACCGCCATACTGGCGGTGCTGCAGTTTGCCATCCTCATGTTTCCCCTCGCCACGCCTGCTTTCTCGGCATCCTCGCCCGAAGCCGTCCAGACGGTTGCCTATGCTGCCACGAACCACACGCATGGCCACAGCCATGACGACGATGTCTCGACGCATAACGGGGCCAAGGGCCAGCATTACTCCGACCATTCCCACGACGTACCGAGCATGGCCGCAGTGATCATCCCTGCTTCGCCTTTCCGACCACGGGCATGGGAGCGGGCATACGGCTGTGAAAGCATCCAAGTTCTCCGACTGAAGATTGAGCGGCCACCGCGACTGCCTGCCGTGGCTTGATTCACGGCCGCTAGGCGGCTTCGCAACCACTTCTCGGATTTCTTTCATGCTACAACTACGTCTTAGCGACGGAGTATGGGGCGCGTGCATGCGTCGCCACTACGCCTTGCTCGCCTCGATGATCTTGATGCTCATCGCCCTACTGCCCGAACTCGCCTATGCCCACGGGGTCGCCGAAGGCGACAAGGGCTATATCCAGGAGATCACAGGCGTTCATGTGATCTCGTTCATTTATCTCGGCGCCAAACATATGGTGACGGGATACGATCACCTGCTGTTCCTGTTTGGTGTCATCTTCTTCCTCTATCGGCCAAAGCATATCGGCATTTATGTCAGCCTGTTTGCGTTCGGCCATTCCACGACGATGCTGCTTGGTGTCTATTTCGGCTGGAACGTCAGTTCCTACCTGATCGACGCGATCATCGGCCTGTCTGTCGTCTATAAGGCCCTCGACAACATCGGCACGTTTCAGCGCTGGCTGGGTTTCCAGCCGAACACCAAGGCCGCAACACTGATATTCGGGTTCTTCCACGGGCTCGGCCTTGCAACCAAAATTCTAGATTACAACATCTCGTCCGACGGACTGATTCCGAACCTGTTGGCGTTCAATGTTGGCGTCGAGATCGGGCAGTTGCTGGCGCTCGCAGCCATCCTCATCCTGATGGGATACTGGCGTCGGACCAAGAGCTTCTGGCGCTACGCCTACACCGCAAACGTCATCATGATGGCGGCCGGGTTCCTGCTGGTCGGGTACCAGCTCACCGGCTTCTTCGTCTCGGCATAAGGAACCACACCATGTACAACACTGATCTGCCGAACAGAGCGGACCTCCCCTCCTCCGCTCAACTCAAGCGCTCGACAATCATCGCCGCCGCAACGGCATTCGTCCTTTTGATCACCGTGGTGATGCCATCTGAATATGCGATCGACCCGACCAGAGTAGGACGCCTGCTCGGCCTGACGACCATGGGCGAAATCAAGACGCAGCTTGCCGGCGAAGCCGCAGCCGATGCCGCAGGGCAAGCGTCCACGCCAACATCGGCGCGCCCCACCGCGGTCCCCCCGGATCTGTCGGCGCGCCTAGATCGTATCGAAGGATTGCTCCTTTCGCTGGCGGCTCAGCAACCCGCTTTGCCGACCAAAGTTTCCCAGACACCAAATGAGGTGGTGGCGGCAGCTCCGGTGCAGGAAGAAGTGGTCGAGGAGCCCGTGGCGGCGGCACCCGAGCCAGTGTCCCCGCCTGTCGGGCGCGCCGATGAAATGAGCTTTACCCTGACGCCTGGCCAAGGCGTCGAAGTCAAATTGGTCATGCGACAAGGTGCAAAGGCAATCTTTGCCTGGGCAGTCGAGGGTGGTGTCGTGAACTTTGACACCCATGGCGACGGCGGTGGTCAGTCTGTTAGCTACGAAAAGGGCCGCAGCACGCTGTCAGACGAAGGCGAACTCGAAGCAGCATTCGACGGAAACCACGGCTGGTTCTGGCGCAATCGCGGCACATCGGACGTCACCGTCACGCTACGCACCCAGGGCGACTATATCGACATCAAACGGGTCATCTAGTCGCAATCAAGGTCGCGCCTTCTACGGGAGGCGCGATCTTGCCAATGCCGCATTCCCTCCAATACTGGCGCGGGAAGCGCACACAATCCCAGGCTCACATGTTTCAATCGCACGTCCAGTTCCAGCGTGAAATCTACCTGGCGCTTGCCGGGCAGATAAAGCTGCTGTCCACGAACGGTGACTGGGCCGCCTTCCTGGGTTTTCTGCCGATGGGCGTAGTGTTCGGTGCCGCGCACGCACTCACTCCCGGTCACAGCAAGGCGATCCTCGCAACCTATCTGACGGGTTCCACGGAACGGCATCAGCAGAGGTATTGTGGTTTCGCTTATCCTCTCGTTCACTCATGTGACGATGGCCGTTGTCATAGCAGTCCTCGCATTGCCCTTGGTCTCGTTCGCCTCGGGCACGGTGGGACGGGCTGCCATCGTCCGCTCAATCGAGGCAGTCGCCGTTGCGATAAACTTTCATGAGATCCTGCTCCCCTGACCATTGCGGAAAAAAGACCATGTCTTCAAAATCGGAAACGCGTACCGCCCAATTGGCAATTCGTGTCCTGCCATCATTGAAGGAAGCGCTTGATCAAGCAGCGCAAGCCGAGATGAGGTCCCCCAGTTCCATGGCTCAGCTCATCCTCGCGCGATGGCTGACAGAGAACGGCTTCTTGAAAGCGGACGATCAGGACCACCGGGATTGAACTGTCGGAGCCAAAAGCACATCGAGGATAGCGACCGCTGCGGGAGCGGCCTGATCAACGGCAGCTGAGTTCCAGGCGAGTCGCAAAAATCTTGCTGAGATCGGTTCCTGTGGGGTCGCTAAAAAACGATTCCGTCAGCGTTCCCTGGTTTTGAGCAATCGCCTGATCCGGATCGGGCCGCACTACATCACGGGTACGATTGCCAGGTAAACCCGCCACCTCGATGCTTTCATCACCAACGAAATCGATGGCCGTGTAAAACGTGGCATCATAGACACCCAAGCTGAGCTTTTTGGCCAATGGTTGAGGCACCATGGGCCTCGTTTCGAACTGTATTTTCAGTTTGTCGGCGTCGAACGATGCAATCAACTTCGTCGGCGGAGCCATCTTGACGTCCTTCCCCCCCCGACATGACGAGCTGGAAATAGTTATGATCTGCCAACGACCCGCGAATTGTGTCAGCGACGTTGGCGAGTTCCTTCGTCAAGAACCAGATCGGAGTTCTGGTCAAACTCCAACAAAACCGTGCTCGAAAAGAGGTCGTCGAAGCGCCATTGATGTCGCAGGGACTGCAAAAAGTTGCCGCTGCCAATGGCAACGTTCAGTCGGGCCTCGGCGAAAACATGAGGATGCGCGCTCGCTTAAAATGCAGCGACGGAACCAACAGCGAAAGCGAGCAGAATAGACTTCACCCTAGACTCCTTGTCGGTCAGATTGCCGGCCCATGGCGCGATAATCAGTTTCGCCTGTTTTGTGGCGGAACAACATAGCCTTCGGACCGTTTCGAACCAACATCCCGGCGGGCATTTGCATAGAATGTGATGCCGCTTATAAGGCGCTCTCCACTGGGACGCAGGCATGACGCTTGGAGACATATGTGAAGATTCGTCGCTGAGCCCGCAGCGAAAGCTGGAGCGGCTGCGCGCGATCGAAAGCACCATGCGGGAGCTGCAGCGCTGCGGCGTTGTCAAAGCCGAAGATCAATCGTCGGTGTGGCAGGACGATCTTTCTCGACTATGCGTGATCATGCGGGAGCTGGAGCGACAGATCACAAGCGAGCGTCCCTAGCGCAGCGTCTGTCCAGCGAACCGGGCGTTGCCAACGGTTCGAAATCTTGGTCATGGATAAGAGGGCCATCCGGTGCTCGCCAAGGGGCTCAGCACAAGGCGCTGCTCTGCCCGAACAGCGCGGTGCTTTGGGTCATCGCACCGGATGGCCTAATGGGCGCTGGTCAGGAGGGAACCAACGCGCCAACTCGTTCGGCATTCGCCTCTGCCTCGCGCAGGGCCGACCGTTTTCCACGGTGCAGGTCCTTGGCGAACACGCATGCTGCGTCATGTCCAGGTGACAGTTTGAAGGCTGGCGGCACCTGCTGCTTGCAGTCATCGACCGCCATCGGACAGCGGGTGCGGAACCGGCAGCCGGACGGAGGATTGGTCGGGCTAGGTACCTCCCCCACCATCAATGGGACCTTGCGCTGCCTCTCGGCGATGGGATCGGCCTCAGGCACCGAGGCCAGCAACATCTGCGAGTAAGGATGGCTCGGATGGTCGTAGAGCTCTTGCGACGGCCCATGCTCCACGATCTTGCCGAGATACATGACATAGACGCGCGAGGCTGCCTGCCTGACGAGTTCGAGGTCGTGGGCGATGAACAGGCAGGCCACGCCCAAATCCTTCTGCAAGCGCAGGAACAGGTTCATCACCTGGGCGCGGATGGACAGATCCAGCGCGCTGACCGGTTCGTCGCAGATCAACACCCGTGGATTGACCGCAAGGGAGCGGGCAATGGCAACGCGCTGGCGTTGGCCGCCGGACAGCTCGCGCGTATGGCGATCCTTCACGGCATCCGCCAGGCCAACCTGGTCGAGAAGCTCCTTGGTGCGGCGGTCGCGGTCGGTCCTCGACTTGATGCCGTCGATCTGCAGCGCTTCATCGATTGCCTCGCCGACCGTCTGGCGGTCGTTGAGGGACGAATACGGGTCCTGGAACACATATTGCAGCGCCCTGCGGCTATCGCGGAGAGCGGCACCCGAAAGCGTGCTCAGGTCGACGCCGTCGAGTAGCACGCGCCCGGCCGTAGCCTTCTCGAGGCCGACGATCGTGCGCCCGAGTGTCGACTTCCCGCAACCTGACTCGCCGACAAGGCCAACGATCTCGCCCGGATAGAGTTCGATGGATACGTCGTCGACCGCGTGCACAAACTTGCCGCGCTGGACGCTCTTGAACCTGGTTTGCAGGTTTTCGACTTTAAGAACAGGTCTGTGTGTCATGCTGCTGCCCTTCCTTCATTGACGACGGGACAAGCGACAAAGACCGAACCGTCCGCCGAAGGCACAAGGGGAGGCCGGCTGGCGGTGCATGCGGGAACCGAGAAGTCGCATCTCGGCGCGAATGCGCAACCCTTGATGGGCGCGCCCAACGTCGGCGGAATGCCGGGAAGTCCCCGGAACTCCGAGCCAATCGGATCTTCCCGCTTCGGGATCGCGTTGATCAGCCCCCTCGTGTATGGATGGCGCGGCGTGACCAGGACCTTGTCGACAGGCCCCCGCTCCGCCGCCCGCGCCGCATACATGACGACGATGTTGTCGGCCGCACCCGCGACCACACCCATGTCATGTGTGATCAGCACCATGGCCATGTTGAGCCGCTTCTGCAGGTCCTTGAGCAGGCGCAGGATCTGGGCCTGAACGGTCACGTCGAGAGCGGTCGTCGGCTCGTCGGCGATAAGGAGCTTGGGTTCGCCGGCAAGTGCTGTGGCAATGACGATGCGTTGCCTGAGGCCGCCCGACAGCTCGTGAGGGTACTGGCGGAGCCGGGCAGCAGGATCGGAGATGCCGACAAGCTTGACGAGTTCCAGCGCGCGCGCTTCTGCCGCGCGTGGCGTCATGTCGAGGTGGAGTTCCGCCATCTCGGCAATCTGGCGGCCGATGCGCCGCACCGGATTGAGCGCGCTCATCGGGTCCTGGAAGATGAAACCGACTGACTTGCCGCGTATCTTGCGGATTTCCGGCTCCGGCAGCCCGATCAGTTCGCGCCCGTCAAAGCGCACCGATCCGGACAGCTGCGTCGTCACGCCCGTCGGCATGAGGCCAAGGGGGGCGAAATTCATCACTGTCTTGCCGCTGCCGCTTTCGCCGACGATGGCAAGACATTCGCCCTGGCGAACGGTGTAGCTTACCCCGTCGACGGGACGCAGGGCGGATTTGGCCGTCAGCAGGTCGACGGTCAGGTTGCTGACGCTCAAAAGCGGTTCGTCATGCATTGGAGTTCTCCTTGCTCCAGCCAGCGACTTCGATCCGCCGCATGGCGAGCATGCGCCGGGTCAGCGGTTTCGGGATGCGATTGAGCGCGATGGCTTCACCGAGGATATTGAAGCCGATCACGGCGGCCGTCAGGGCGAGGCCCGGCAGGATGACCTGGCGCGGGTCGGACTCGAGATAGGGCAATGCGTCGACAAGCATCTGCCCCCATTCCGGTGTCGGCGGCTGGATGCCCAGGCCGAGGAAGCTGAGGGTTGCGACGGCCAGCGCGGCGGTGCCGGCATCCGCCGTCGCATAGACCATGACCGCGCCGATGGTGCCGGGCAGCAGGTGGCCGAAATAGATGCGCCAGGGGCTGGCGCCAAGCACCCGAAGCGCCTCGATATGCGGTTTGCTCATGATGCTGACCGCAACCGCACGGCTGATGCGGCCGCTCATCGGCCACCATGCAAGGGCGAGCGCCAGCACCATGGTCCAGTAACCCGGGCCGACGATGCCGATGACCGCCAGCGCAGTGATCAGGCTGGGGATGGACAGGCCGACGTCGACGATACGCATCAAAAGGTCATCGACCCAGCCGCGGTGATAGCCGGCGATCGTGCCCATCAGGATGCCGATCGTCATCGCGATGATCAGGACCGAGCCGACGCTGACCAGAGAGGTGTTGGCGGCAAGGATCAGGCGACTGAGGGTGTCGCGCCCGAGGTGGTCGGTGCCGAGCCAGTGGGCAGCACTTGGTGCCTGGCTTGCAGCCAGCAGGTTCTGAGCGCTGGGATCCTGTGGTGCGAGCCAGGGGGCAAAAGTGCCCAGGGCAATGAACAGGCCGATGACGATCAGGGCCACGCGGGGGAACTTGTTCAGCCGGGCTAGGATAGGCGTGAGTTTGTTCATGATCAGCTCCATTGGCGCCGGATGCGGGGATCGGTCATCAGGACCGCAAGATCGACGATCAGGTTCACCACGATGAAGAAGGAGAGGAAGATCAGCAGGCATGCCTGCACGACCATGAAGTCGCGGAAACGCACGCCAGCGAGGAAGTAGTCGCCAACGCCCTGCCAGGCGAAGAGCGGCTCGACGATGATCCCGGTGGCCGTCATCAATCCCACCTGGGTGCCAAGCGCATTGATGAAGACGGGCGTGATGTTGGGCAGCGCTTCGCGAAACAGGATGGCTGTGCGCCCCAGTCCCTTGCTCTTGGCCGTCAGCACGTAGGGGCTGGTCATCGCCTCCTCCAGTCCGACACGCACGACACGGCTGAGCACTGCTGCCGGCAGGACCGCAACGGTGAGCCATGGCAGTACCCAGCTCACCGGGCCGTTGAACCCGAAGGACGGGAACCATTGGAAGGTGACGGAGAAGCCGTAGATCATCAGCGCGCCGACGAAGAAAGTCGGTGTCGATGCGCCGATGAGTGCCAGACCGCGTGAAACGCGGTCTGGCAGTTTGTAGGGCCAGAAGGCACCCAGGAAGCCAAGAAGCAGGCTGAGCAGGGTCGCAATCACGGCGCTGCCCGCGATAAGCGTCCCGGTGACCATCATGCGATGTGGCAGGTCCGCACTGACCGCCTGGCCCGTCCTGTAGGAGATGCCGAAATCTCCCGTGACGGCATCTCCGAGCCAATCCACGTAGCGCATCAGCAGTGGCTTGTTCAGTCCTATCTCTTCCTCGACCTGGGCAACGTAACCTGGGACGGCCACCGCGCCGCGCAGTTCGGCAATCAGGACGGCAACATTACCCGGGGCCGAGACGACGAGCGTGAAGCAGACCACGGAAGCCAGAAACAACAGGACCAGGGAATGCTTCAGCCGCTTGCTGATGAAGTGGATCAAGGCAGCCTCCCTCAGTCGGCCAGCACGATTTTTTCGTACGGCATGTCGTATTCGGTGACCGGGCTGGTGAAGCCCTGGACACGCTTGGAGTGCGCCCAGATGCTGGGAACGTAGACCAGCGGCGCGATCGCGTCGTTGTCATACAGCCAGTCGTAGACCTTCTGGATCGCCGGCTCGATCTGGTCCCCGGTCGCCGCCGTCGCCGCATTGATCAGCGGGTCCAGATTGGCGGCGTCAGTGACCAGCTTGCCTTCGACGTCGTTCTTGAAGGTCGACAGGCAGAGCTGCACAACGGATCCGAAAGGATCATAAGGAGCGCCATAGGTGAGGAAGAAGCCGAGATCGTACTTCTTCTCCAGCATGTCGGTGTGCTTGGACGCGTGGTCGACCGTGCGGATCACCAGATCGATGCCGATCTCCTTCATCTCGGACTGGATCACCTCGGCGATAATACGCGACCCTGGAATGGCCTCTGGGCTGACGACCATCTCGAGCGTCAGCGGTTTGCCATCCTTGGAACGGATGGGACTGCCGGTCCAGCCCGCCTTCTCCAGCAGCGCCGAGGCAGCCGCCACGTCGCGGACAGGAGCATCGTGCTGCTTGCCGGCATAGGGCAGCGCCGACGAAAACAGGTTGCCGGCCGGCTTGGCATAGCCAAGGTAAAGCGCCTGGGAGATTGCCGCTCGGTCGATGCCGATGCTGATCGCCTTGCGAACTTGCTGGTCCTTCAGCGCTTCGGCACGGTCAGGGTTGAAGGCCATGACCAGTGAGACGTTGCCGGGGTCGATGGCGACGTTGAATCCCGCCGTCTCAAGCTGCTTGGCTTCTTCCGGGGTCAGCGCGGCAACCCAGAAACCGCCGATCAGGTCGATCTCGCCGGCGCGCAGTGCTGCGACCCGCGACCGTGGATCCGAGATAACCTTGGCTTCAAGCCGTTCATAAGACGGCTTGTCGCCCCAATAGCCGTTGTACCGCTCGAAGACGCTCTGGGTGTCGTCCGCGCTAACCTGTTGCCACGGTCCCGTACCCACGGGCTCGCCGAACTTGCCGTCGGCGCCGACAGACTTCGGGCTCAGGAAGCGAACGGGACGGGTGTAGGAGAGCTCCTGCATCAGCGCTAGCGGCGCTTCCTTGAAACGCAAGGTGACGTGATAGTCGTCGACCACTTCGAGGGACTCGAAATATTTGGAGCAGTTCATCCAGCTGTACTGGTCCTTGCCCATCCAGCGGGCGAGATTCCACTTGCACGAAGTCGCGTCGAAGATGGTGCCGTCCTGGAAGGTGACACCCTGGCGCAACGTTAGCTGAAGCGTCTTGCCGCCGTCTTCGATCTTCCAGTCGGTGGCGAGACAAGGCTCGATCTGGCCACCCTTGCCGTACTTCACCAGCGGTTCGAACATCAGGTCCTGGATGGCCCAGATGGCATAGTGGCTCTGCGGATCGAGATTGCCGGCAGGCTTGGCAATGGCGACGCGGAGCGTGCCGGCCGCACCTTCGGCATATGCGATCCTGGCAAATGCGGCTTCCGCCATGACCAGCCCTACGGCGGCCGACGATACCTGCAGGAATGAACGTCTGTTCAATGTCATTGGGTAGCTCCTCTCTTTGATGGTCGTTCCCTGGCGCCTTGAAACTTCCGCTACGGAAATTTAGCACTCTCTTGTATAGACATATCATTCTAGGCATGTATACAATCTTTCGTCAACATCGTATTTTTTGAAAGGAAGTTTCGCGGACGGACAGGTCGCCTTACACGCTTGATGGGAGAGGACGCGCTCGTCACTGAGGCGGGTCGAACGGAGCCTGGAGGCCTGAGGCCCTCCAGACTGGCGGCAAAACTCCGCTGAAAAGCTCCATTTTGCCATGCCTAAGGCACTACGGATCGATCTAATGCGAAGCAACGCAAGCATTTCGAAGACGAACCACCGCGTCTGGAAAATCCAAACCTGACAAATTATTGTATACAGAAATGGAGACAACGAGTGCGAATTAAGCTGATAAATCCCAATACCACTGCTTCGATGACCGAGCTCATGGGCGAAGCCGCGCGTGCGGTCGCAGCACCCGGCACCGAAGTTCTTCTTGCGACATCTCGGTCCGGCGCAGCATCGATCGAAGGGCACTACGACGAAGCCTTGAGCGTCCTCGGGACGATTGACGAGATACTCCAGGGGGATGCAGCCGACGCATATGTGATCGGCTGCTTCGGCGATCCGGGGTTGCTCGCGGCCAGGGAGATCACGGCAGCTCCGGTCATCGGCATTGCGGAGGCGGCGATGCATGCGGCGACATTTGTCGCCACCAGCTTCTCCATCGTCACCACACTCGAACGCACCCGCATCATCTCCGAACAGCTGGTGCGCAACTACGGCATGCAGGACCATTGTCGACGTGTCCGGGCCACCGACGTCCCCGTGCTGGAGCTGGAAAGGCCTGAATCCAGCGCCCGCGCCATCATCCTGAGTGAGTGCGAGGAAGCGCTGCGCAATGATCGCTCGGAAGCAATCGTTCTCGGCTGCGCCGGCATGGCGGACCTGGCAAAGTACCTGGAAAGACGGCTCGGCGTGCCGGTGATCGACGGTGTGGCCGCCGCCGTGAAGTTCGCCGAAGCCATCGTCGGAATGGGCCTGCGCACGTCCAAGGCAGGCGACCTGGCGTACCCGTTGCCGAAACCCTATGTCGGCAAGCTCTCCAGCTATGCCCCCGCCAAGCTGTTTCCGACGACTACGCTTCAATCAGCCAAACGTTTCGCAATTTCAGGGTAAAATCATGGATTTCGATTTCGCCGAGCTGCCTGAGATGGACCGCTACCGGTTGCTCACCAACTTCGTCGGGCCGCGTCCCATAGCACTCGTCACCACCATTGACGAGCACGGCTGCAACAATGCCGCGCCGATGAGCTTCTTCAACGTGTTCTCGCATGAGCCGCCGCTGCTCATCCTCGGCATGCAGACCCGTTTCGACGGCACCGCCAAGGACACCGTCGCCAACATCAGGCGTTCAGGCGAGTTCGTCGTTCACATGGTCGACATGGCGATCGCGAGCGAAATGATCGTCACCGGCATCAGCTTCCCCGCCGAGGTCGACGAGATCGAGTTCGCTGGCCTGACCAGCACCCCCTCGATCAAGGTCGCGGCACCGCGCATCGAGGAATCGCCCTGCGCCATGGAGTGCCGGGTGTCGCAGATCCTCGACTACGGCCGCCGCACCATCGTCATCGGCGAGGTGGTGCAGATGTACGTCCGCGACGAATGCCTAGACGAGCGCGGGCGTTATGTCCGGCCCGAGGTCTACCAGCCGATCGCGCGTCTCCACGCCGATAACTATATCGTCGCCGCCAACCAGTTTACCCTGAAGAAGCCTCATGAACTTCTCCATCATGAGAGGTCAGCGGGCCGCGAAACAAAAGGCTAGCTGTTGCCGTTGGCTGCCTACGTCCTTTGAGCTACTGATCGTGGATGGGCGCCCGTTGACGGGCCGCCCATCGACGACCATTACCCATGTGAGGGCGGGGTTTTGCATTTTTTCGCGCATGTGCCAGCCCTCTCCTCGCCGCGGACGTGCCCAATGCGAACTGCGCCTCAACCATAAATATGGGACTGGGCCTTGCACATCGCGTTTCTGGCGATCAAGCGGCCGATTTGGCCGCCGCCGAGGAACCATGTTTGCAAACGCCCCCCTCTTCGCAGAACCATAAAGTTCAAAGCTCTCAACGCCACAAGCGAGGGGCCCCCGACTGATAGCATTGCAACTGGTACTGCCGACATCACCTGTGCCCCGTGGACCGAGACAGGAGGACAACAGTAACGGGGGCCCACGTGGATGGTGGATGGCAGCGAAGGGGCGTGCCTAGTCCCTGACCTAGCAATTACTCGAGTGGGTGGAAAGTCACCTGCCAGGCCGTCCCTTCCAGGCGGACAAAAGCCACTAGCTCGAGTTAGGCCCTTTGAATGTTACTTGGCGGCCTAGCTCGTTTGGTAATCTGTTGGATGATAGGAAAGTGGCATAGCATTCGTTACAGTGGCCCATCGGATTTTTTTTGGGGGGGGGCATCATGGGTGCGGCGCGATTACGTACCATAGTGAGGGGCCTGGTCCGCTCAGCAGTGGTTGTGACATCCATGATCCATGCTGGATTTGCGAGTGCACACCAGGCTGCCTTAAGCGCGACTTATCCAACCGCCTCCTACTGCGGTGGGAATCCCGCAGTAGGAGAGTGCCAGCGGATACCGAATGCGGCGGTCAAGACAACACCGAATGGCTTCGTTGTAACTCTCCACCCGGGCGCTCATTACCGGATCACTGGTAGGCAGAGGTTTCTTATCCCGTACGGGGACGAAATCATTTCGCAGGACCGCAACTATTACATTTGCGTTCATCCCACCCAAGAACAGTTAAACTGCTTCTTCGCTCCTCCGAATGGGGTTTCATCCTGGGCGCAAACTCGCTTGTGAGGCCCTTGCTCGCTAGCCTGCATTGCGTTCCATCGGCGTATGCCGCGATATTGACAGGGCCGTCGTATTCGCGCGGCGTCCGTCAATCCCAGCACCTGACCATGCAACGCGAGGTCCTGCGGCATCTCCTCAAGATTATCCCAGCCATAGCCCGTACCCGCACGGCTGCATTGCGGCCACCTATGTCGAATGGTCGAACCTAGGGGAGATGCATTCGGTCGTGCCGTCGACAAACGCCTACGAGCCCGGGATGCGCAAACCTGCGTAAAGGTCTCTTCGACCGTGAGTAGCGGCGGGGTCTCAAACCGCGACAACGCACCCACCGCCAGTCGCATCGCGACAGCTGCCATTGAGACGTGCCGGCCGCGTCCTAGAGGTGGAGTCGTCAAACGAACACCGAAGGCGTACCAGAAGCCGTGCGCCTTCCACTCGACGGTCTCAATGTGCTTGCGCGCAGCTTCGCCCCGGCCTTTCCCGTATGGCCTAGCGAAAGCGATCCCGCGCTCCAACCGGCCGCGCTCAATAAGAAACCGGGCGGCAAAAGCCGCCCGGCATATCTCGCGTGTTGCCAGATCAGGTTCGGCTAAGCTCAGTCGTCACTACCCCCGCCACCGCCGCCGCCGCCGCCACCGCCGCCGCCGCCACCGCCGCCGCCGCCACCGCCGCCGCCGCCACCGCCGCCACCGCCGCCGCCGCCGCCGCTACCGCCACCGCCGCCACCGCCGCCACCGCCGCTGGAATCACTGTCGTCGCCGTCGTCGCCATCATCGCTGCCGCCGCCACCGCCGCCACCGCCACCGCCGCCGCCACCGCCACCGCCACCGCCGCCGCCACCGCCGCCGCCGTCGCCATCACCGTCGTCGCCATCATCGCCATCGTCGCCGTCGTCGCCATCATCACCGTCATCACCATCATCACCATCATCACCGTCGTCGCCGTCGTCGCCGTCATCACCGTCGTCGCCGCTATCGCCGTCGTTTCCGGTGCCTTCGTCCTCGCCATCATTCTCACTGCCGGCCAATACGGCCGCGATCAGCGCCGTTGTCAGCGGTGGGCACTGGGCCAGCTGATCAGCCGACATAATGCTGCTGCGATTGAGCGCGATGCAGCACATTTCATAGTTGCTTTGGGAAAGTGGCTGGCATTGCGCCGCCGCCATGCGCGGCCGGACGTTGCTCTGGGCAGATGCGGGGAAAACAAAGCTGACTGCCGCAAGAGCAGAGGAAACCAGCAGAATCGTGTGAATCCTGCGCACGCAGGTTGGGTACGTCGTCATTTCTTCCTCCTGAGGGAAAAAACGCGCCCGTCCCCAAACTGGCGCTATGATCACGTGCTCCGATCATCGGAAACACTTTGTTAATCATACAACCTTTTGAAATCGGTGCAAAGATCGCTCTCATGGGTTGATTTATCTAGCTCTAATATGCTGTCTGCTAGTACCCATTGAGAGGGGGAACAGCACATGCATAAGTTCGCGGCGCTCGTTGCGATCGCCTTGCTTTCTGCTGGTTGCAGCCAGTCTGCCACCTCAGGATCAAGCATGAGCACGGTCGGCTATGCCTTTGCCCCGCCGGCGGCAAACACCTTTTGCACTAGACAACCGGGACTATGCAGCACCGCCGGCAAGGCCAAGGTGATGGCGCTGACCGAAGCGCGCATGCGCGACCTCAAGCGGGTCAATGCCTCGGTCAACCAGCGCATCCAGCAACGTGAGGATATCGCCACCACCGGGCGCGACGACGACTGGCGGCTGCCGACATCAGTGGGCGATTGCGAAGACATCGCCATCCTCAAGAAGAATGAGTTGCGCAAGCTCGGCTGGCCGGCCTCCACGCTGCTGTTGACCGTCGCCACCTATGGCGGCACCGGGCACACTGTGCTGACGGTCCGCACCGACAGCGGCGATCTCATCCTGGACAACCGCACCGGCGCCATCAGGAACTGGAAGAGCACGCCCTACCGCTACTTTGCACGGCAGTCGCAGTCGGAGAGCGGAAGGTGGACGCGTATCGGCGCTTGAGAAGCCCCGTTTCCGCTCAGTGCGGAAACGAGTTCTCCTCGACGATCTTCCAGATCTGCCGGTTGATGTCCCTGATCGCCTCGATCGAGGCCGAGATGCGATGCATCTCGTTGTCGTCGAGTTCCTCGTTCTTGCCGTAGCGGACGCTGTCCTTGCTATCGAAGATGCGCATCAGCTGGGTGCTTGCACGCGTGCCGGTCTCGTCGAACGAATAGATGCAGTGGCTGTACTTGTTGCGCAGCTTGCCTTGGTGCGTCAGCTGATCGGCGACTGAAAGCACGGCGTCCCTGCAGGCCTGCGGTGTCTTCGCCATCTTGGCGAGCCGCTCGACGAGGTCGAGGCGCGCACGTGTCGTGTTCAATGTCAGGAAGATGATGATCGCCGTTTCCTTGTCGATCTTGGCAAGACCGGCGATCAAATAGATGAGCAGGCTTTCGGTGTTGGTCCAGGTGTAATTGAGCTGGCCAACGGTAAGCAGCACGTCCTGGAAACGCGGCATCTTGCTCTCATGACAACGTTTGCTGCGCATGAAGCACAGCGACATCGCCGATACGCCGCTCGCCGCCGCTGTCCCGCCGCTTGTGAAAGACCGCGGCAGCTTCGGTGCGGTTGTGTACGCCGAGCTTGGTGATGATGTTGTGCAGGTGGGTATTGACCCTGCGCTCGGAAAGCCCGCGCGCCGCAGCGATCAGCTTGTTCTGCAGGCCACGCGCAACCATGGCCAGAGTCAGCAATTCCTCTTCCGTCAGCTCGTCGAAATCGTCGGTGGCCTCGTCGTGGGTGACCTGCTGCTTCGGCGCAGGAGCTTCTAGTTTGACGATAGGCTCGGCATTTCCGGCACGTCGCCGCTCGATGATCGGCTCGAACAGTGACAACGGGAAGTATTCGCCGCCGCGCAACACCAGGCGCAACACTGACAGCCACACGTCAAGCTTGAGATTCATCGGCAGGACGCCACGCACATTGCGCGCCGTGACCACGTCGCGGATCGAAACTTCCTGCCGCCCGTCTTCCTGGATCAGCACGATTTGCGCCAACGGATGCAGGAGCGAGAGCAGCTCGGACTGGAATGCGATCTCCGGCAGCTGCTTGGCCTCCACCAGGATCAGCGATAGGGGGGCATCAAAACCTACGCAGGCCTCAGCGAGCGTCGGCACCTGATCGACGGTGATCCAGTAAAACTCGCGTTCGATTGCGAAAACCAAGGTCTCCGAGATGAAATCCACCGGCGCAACGATCAATAACGTCTTGCAGGCTTCTTGCCCGGAGCCGTCCGGTCCGTTAGCGCAGCCTGCGCTGGGAGTAACCACTCGGTACATGAGGTCCCCACCCAATGCAGCTGCTTGATGAAGAACATTGTTTAGTGATCGTACACTACGTGTTTATGGCACGGTATAAGCAAAATGAGCTATCGGATGCTGTGATCTCGCCGCTCCGGTAGCATGCGAAGTCTGGGAGTGCCCCCCGTTTCGCCGCGGCCGGCGGCGGGGATTATGCGCTGAGGCAATGAATTCTCGGGGGCGTTTGAACTTCAGCGCTGAGTGCGGGTGGGGTTCGCACTAGTCTTCGAACCAGCCCAGCAGCAAGGCCTGGATCGTGTCGGTGTCGGACAGGTTGTGGGTCGAGGCATGGTCGCGTTTGAGGGTTTTGAAGTTAGGACTCAGGCGTGCCGTGCTCTGGTCCAGGGGCTACTAATTATGGTGAAGAACAGAGTCAGGCCAACGGCAGCAGCAAATCGATGTCAAACAAACCCGTGGTGATCAGGCGACATAGCTCTCTCTATCGAGCGTTTGGGGACATTTAAGCCCAAGTGGTGCGCTCTTCAGCCAGAGTGTCGATTCATTTGACGGCATTAGCTAGATCAACTTGCGAGCTCTAGCTTGCTAAATTGCTCAAACAGCCTAGCGCAAACTGTTGGCTTACAATTTCCCGGTCTCGGCCACAGACTTTGTTGGTTCCGCCAGCATGGGCGTGGCGTATGCGGGGCTTCAAAATTGAACATCCAATGCCGTTTGCACACGGCGCGACGTTCACCTCATTGTGGAGACTCCGAGCACCGCCCCACACTCAACAAGGGAGGTATCGGCCAGCCAACAACGATGCGGGATCAATGGCCATCAGTCCCCTCGGCCTGACGATCCGGTCAATTCCATCTGAATACATCTGAATACAGTGGAAAATAGACAACAGCCCGCGTGACCCCAAGACCGTGTGAAAGATGAGAACGGTCCAGCGATCGCGGTCCTAACCTAAGGACAAGACGATGTCTGATCGTAACAGCAACAATCTCAATGCGTTTGGCCTGCAGTTCGTCGGCAACGAAATCGAGCTGGGCGGCGACAGCGAGAACGAAAACAAGAACGAAAACGAGAACAAGAACGAAAACGAAAACAAGTCCGAGAACGAGAACGAAAATAAGTCCGAGAACGAGAACGAAAATAAGAACGAGTCGGAAAACAAGAACGAGAACGAATCCAAGAACGAGAACGAGAACAAGTCCGAGAACGAAAACGAGAATAAGAACGAATCCAAGAACGAGAACACCAACGAGAACAAGAACGAGACCAAGGTTGACGTCGACGTCGACGTCGATGTCGAGCTCCAAGGCCGCCTCGGCGACTACAAGGAAGACAACGACTTCGCCGACATCGACACCGATGGCGGCGACATCAAGGGCGACGTGCTGTTCAGCAAGGACGGCGACGTCACCTACGATCCAGGCGATGACATCAACTTCAAGGACATCTTGAACGGCTCGATGGGCGCCAACAGCAACGCCTTCCTCATCAATCAAACCGCCGACATGGTCGACAACGACAAGCTTGAAGAAGCAACCGTCAAGAACGATGGCGACTTCAAGCAAGAGTTCGACAACAAGGGCGGCAAGGCTGACGCCGGCGACGGCATCAATGCCGGCGGCGGCGGCGGCGACGGCGGCGAAGCCAAGGGCGGCGAAGCCGACGGCGGCGACGGTGGCAATGCCAAGGGTGGCGAAGCCGACGGTGGCAAGGGCGAAGGTGGCCTGGCGCTGAGCGCTGCATTGGGCGGCGACGCCAAGGGCGACACCAAGGCCGAAGGTGGCGACAGCAAGGGCGGCAGCGCCGATACCGACGCTGACGGCGGCAAGGGCGACGGTGGCAGGGGTGGCGACGGTGGCACCGGTCTCGGTCTCGGCCTCGGTCTCGGCCTCGGTGCCGGACTTGGTCTGGGCGCGGGCGAAGGTGACTCGGGCGATGCCAAGGGCGATGGCGGCAATGCCAAGGCCGACAGCGGCGACGCCGATGCCGATTCCGGCAAGGCCGACGCCGGTAGCGGTGGCGACAGCGGCGACACCGAAGGCGGTGACGCCAAGGGCGATGGCGGCGACGGCATCGACGCATTCGTACCGGTCATCCCGGTGCTGAACTTCGGTGAAGGCGGCGATGCCAAGGGCGACGGCGGCGACGCTGATTCCGACACCGGCCGCGGCGGCGACGCCGATTCCGGCGATGCAGACGCCGACAGCGGCGACGCCAAGGCGAACGCCGGCGATGCCAATGGCGATACCGGTGATGCTCTCGGCTTCGGCCTCGGCGCAGGCGTCGGCTATGGCGAAGGCAATGGCGACGGCGAAGGCAATGGCGGCGGCGGCGGCGGCGGCGGCGCAGGCACCGGTGGATCCGCAACGGCAGGTGCCGCGACTGGCGGCGCAAGCACTAGCGGTAGCGCCTGGGCCTATGGCGACGGCGACGGCGGCAACGCACTGAGCGGCGCCTGGGCTGACGGCACGGGTGGCAACGCCACTGGCGGCGGGGCCTGGGCTGGCGGCGGCGGCGGCGGCGGCACGGTCGGCGAAGCCTGGGCTGGCGCCGGTGGTGCAGGCGGCGACGGCGGCATGTGGGGCTCGCAGAACGGCGACGACGGCTATGTCACCGGCACAAGCGAAGCTAGCGCCGATGCCATCATCGACACCAGCGCCTTCAACCAGCAGATCGTGATGGGTGCCAACCTGCAAGGCAATACGGTCGACATGACCGTAGTGGGCGGCAACTTCACCGAGACGCTGACGGGCGAAGACTCCAGCGACCACAGCACGCTCTAAGCCATCGGCATGAAGGTTCCGCCTTGCGGAGCCAATGAGCCGGACTGCGCGGGGTTACCCCGCGCAGTCCATCTTGGCCGGTGGAGCATGTGCAGCCTCACCGCGCCTGAACTCCGGGCGGAGGCACTGTGATGTATGCCGTGTATTTTGATAGGATCACCGAGACGATCGCGCACTTCATCGGCCTGTTCGACACGGCCAGCGAGGAGGCGCGCCTCAAGCAGGCCTATGACGAATTCCGGGCAAAGCAGGAAGCCGAAGAGCAACTGCCCGAGCACCAGACGGCCGCCATCAAGGTCGACACCTCCCATTCCCTCGAGGATTTCGATCCGAGCCTGAAGTATATCGGCGTAAGGCCCGAAATCGAACAGCTCACAGTCTGGTCGAAGGTCGCGTTCACCCCTCCCGATGTACCGGTCCCCGACGGACCATTCCTGCGCGATTTCACCCGCCTCCCCGATGGCACTACGGTCGGATCGGGCGGTGTCGTCCTACCTCAGATCGAGCCGCCGGGCGATTTGGCCGCCATCATCAATCAGGAAATCCGGCTTTCCGACAACGACTATGTCGGCTTTGGCGGCAGCGGGCTGAAGTTCACCCCGCCACCAGTCGATGATACCCCGATGACCGATCTGCAGCAGGCCGCTGCCGACCTGTCGCCGATCGACGACCTCACGCTTCCGGGCACCACTGAAGAGATGGCGAGCTTCGTCACGACCGCCATCGCGCGGTTCGACAGCTTCGATGCCGACGACCATGGCAACGCGGACGTCTTCACCACCAAGGGCGAGACGATCGAAGGCACCTATTTGAACGGCCAGTTGGTCGACGAGGCCGACGTTCCGAAGATGGAAGACCACGTCAACTTCCTGAAGGAAGAGGACGAGGACGCCAAGGGACCGGACGCACCGCTCGACACGAGCGTATCCCCTGAATCGAGCGACTTCATGGATGGCTGGGGTGACGGCACGGCCAATCCGAGCGTCGAGATCAGCACGGGCGGCAACACCGTCATCAACAACGCCGTGGTCGTCAACGACTGGGTCTCGGCCGAAGTCATGGCTGTCATGGGTGACCATTTCTCGATCAACGCGATCGTCCAGATCAACGCCTCCTGCGACGTCGACAGCGTCGGCGCGGCAGTCGGTGGCTGGCCCTTCGACCCGGGTGGCCAGGACCAGAGCTTCAACATCGCGATGTTCAAGCACATCGATCCCTCGGCAGGAGAAGTAGACGCACCCTCCGAGGCGCCGCCCAGCTTCCCCGCCTACTACGTGGTCACCGAGATTTCGGGCGACCTGATCATGATGAACTGGATCAACCAGTACGCATTCATCACCGACAACGATGTCTGCATCGCCTCCTCGTCCGGCGTGCAGTCGGTCGTCTCGACCGGCGACAATGTCGCCTTCAACGGCGTCAGCCTGAACGAACTGGGCAACTACTACGATCTGATCATCATCGGCGGCAACATCTATGACGCCAGCATCATCCACCAGCTCAACCTTTTGATCGACAACGACACGATCGGCGCGGTCGATGGCTTCTCGACAACAGGTGAAGGCTCGGTCTCGACCGACGGCAACCTGCTTTGGAACCAGGCCAGCATCATCAATGTCGGCAATGGCACCACCGAGCCGCTGCCCGACGGCTACAACACCGCCGCAGGCAACCTCGCCGCAGGCAATCACGAACTGCCAAATTCCATTCTGCAGGATGCCGCATTCCAAGGCATCGGCGTGCTGCGCGTGCTCTACATCTCGGGCGACATCTACAATCTGCAGTACATCAAGCAGACGACCGTGGTGGGCGACAGCGACCAGGTCGCGCTCGCCATGAACCAGATGGTCGCCAACCCCGACACGGAATGGACGATCACCACCGGCGGCAACCAGTTGGTCAATGATGCGACCATCGTCGACGTCGACGGCTACTCCAAGATCTACGTCGGCGGCGACAGCTATTCCGACGAAATACTGATCCAGGCAAACCTGGTCTCCAGCGATCCGGATCTGGGTGAGCAGAACCCCGACATACTCGTCACCGAAGCCGTCGCTTTTCTCGACGACGGCGGCGACGACACGGGTGACGCCGCCCTTTCAACTCCGATCGCACCGCAACCCGCAGATTCCGCGTCGGCTGACGTCATGCAGCACATGCTGGGCTAGTCGACCAAGAGGGGCATAAGATGACCGACGACCGTGAAGGCTGGAGTGGTTTTCATAACGTGCCGGACGACGGCGACAGTCAGGACAGCCCACAAGCGCGTCCACGGTCATCGGAGCCCAAGCCATTGCCGCAGGCGCGGCTGTCGAATGCCGTAGCTCCCCAGGAGCAGGCACTCGACCGGCTGGAGCGGTATATCGAAAACGTTGTGGGCGAGTTGCACGACGCCGCCGGCGATAAGCCGGAAGCCAAGGCGGCCCCGGCTGAACCTGTGATCCCTGCAGAACGTCCGGCGCCGCAGGCCCAGGCGCCAGCGCCACAGTCTCCGGCACCGCAGCCTCCGCAGGCAAGCGCCAAGCCGGCGCACGCTCCCCACCCCCAGCACGCGGCCGCCAAGCCGGCGCATGCGCATCAGCCATCCCAGAGGCCATCTGAGCCCTCGATCATACCTCCGGAGCGGAGCGCTACGGCTCAACGCCCCCAAGCGTCTGCCCCCGCCGAAGCAGCACCGGGCACGCGGCCTCAACCGGCCACACGTGCAACTCCGGAGGAACCCATTGCTGCGCCCCAACGCCAGGCTGCGGCCCCTGAAGTGAGTCCAGAGTCTAGAGAGGCGTCTCAACCGGCCGCCACGACGGCATCGGCTCCCCCTCGCCCCGCGATGCGGGTAAGCGAACCGCAGGGACCGGCAAAGACCGAGATGAAAGACACCTCGATGCCAGTCGGCAAGGTGATCGACGCTGACAGCGGCCCGATCAAGGCGAAAGAAAAGCTGCCTGAAGCCAAGGGTCCGAACGGCGGCGACGTCGATGGCGGTGGCGGCGGGGGTGGCGGCGGAGGCGGTGGCGGTGGCGTCTTCCACAAGCGCCTCGGCCCGATCGACTTCTCGGCCTCGCTCAAGACCGGCCTGAAGGTTGTCAAACGCAACCTTCTCATCGTCATGCTGTTCACACTGGCCAGCAACGTGCTGGTGCTGGCGATCCCGCTCTACCTGTTCCAGATTTCCGATCGCGTTCTGACCAGCCGGTCCGTCGACACGCTGGTCATGTTGACGGTCGTGATCGTCGGCGCGGTGGTCCTGCAGACCATCTTCGACGCCATTCGCCGCCTCATCCTGATGCGGACGGCCGTCGAAGTCGCAGCCCAATTGGGCGCTCCGATCCTGAGTGCCGCAGCACGCGCCGCACTCCACAGCAATGGCCGCGAATATCAGACCCTGAGCGATCTGCAGCAACTGCGCTCGTTCCTGGTATCGGGCACGCTGCTGACGCTGCTCGACGCACCCTTGGCGCCGCTGTTCGTGCTCGCCGTGTTCCTCGTCCATCCGCATCTTGGCTTCATCGTCGTCACCACCTCGCTGATCCTGCTGGTCATTACCATCATCAACCAGCGCTCGACCGCGGCCCCATTTGGCGAGGCCAACACCTTCCAGAGCAAAGCCAATCTGCATCTCGACTCGATGTCGCGGAACTCGCAGATCATCAACGCGCTCGCCATGATCCCGGAAGCCGTGCGCATCTGGGGCAAGGACACCGCGAGCTCGCTGCGCGCCCAGGTCATTGCCCAGGATCGCAACATCGCCTTTGCGGCGACTTCGAAGGCGACCCGCTTGCTCACCCAGGTCGCGATGCTCGGCTGGGGTGCGCATCTCGCACTCGACGGCCACCTCAGTGGCGGCATGGTAATTGCCGCGTCGATCATCGCCAGCCGCGCGCTGGGCCCGATCGAAGGCGCCATTGAAGGCTGGAACCAGGTCATCCAGTCACGCGCCGCCTATGGCCGCATCGCCAGCCTGCTGCAGACGTCGCCGCTCAATTTCGAACGGCTCAACCTGCCGCGCCCGGAAGGCCGGCTCGACGTCGAGCGCCTGTTGTTCGTGCCCCAGGGCACCAAGCGCGTCGTGCTCAACGGCATCACCTTCGCGCTCGCTCCCGGCGACTCGCTTGCCGTCATCGGCAATTCGGGCGCCGGCAAGACGACGCTCGGCAAGATGCTTGTCGGATCGATCCTGCCGACATCGGGCAATGTGCGCCTCGACCTGATGGACCTGCGCAATTGGGACCAGCGCCAGTTCGGCGAAAACATCGGCTACCTGCCGCAAGATGTGCAGCTGTTCCCTGCCACGATTAAGGCCAACATCGCCCGCATGCGGGAAGATGTCAGCGACGCCGAGATCTACCAGGCGGCGATGCTTGCCGACGTGCATGAGATGATCGCCACCTTGCCACACGGCTACGAAACCTTTGTCGCCGCCGATGGCGCCCCCCTCTCCGGCGGCCAGAAGCAGCGCATCGCGCTTGCCCGCGCCTTCTTCGGCAACCCCCGAATGGTCGTGCTCGACGAGCCGAATTCTAACCTTGACGCCGCCGGCGACGTGGCACTTGCCCGCGCGCTCCAGCACGCCAAGGAAAACAAGATCACCGTCATCACCATCACGCAGCGACCGGCGCTGTTGCAGAGCGTCGACAAGATCCTGCTGCTGGTCAACGGCACGGTGGCCTTGTTCGGCCAGCGTCAGGACGTGCTCCAGGCGCTTGCGCAGCGTGGGCTGAGCATCGAGGGCGGCTCGTTCGGCCATCAGATTCCGTAAGTAGGGGGCAATGTCATGAGCGACACGGCAATCGTAAAGGTCCACGACCTCGAATGGTACGCCGACGTGCCGCGTTCGATCGGCAAGCAGACCAAGGTCGGCCTGCTCCTCATAGCGCTCACCTTCGGCGGCTTCGGCACATGGGCCTTCACCGCCCCACTTGCCGCCGCGATCATCGCCCAGGGCTCGTTTGTCGCCGCAGGTCAGAACAAGATCGTCCAGCATCTCGAAGGCGGCATCATCAAGGAGCTTTTGGTCAGCGAGGGCGACCGTGTTCGCTACGACCAGCCGCTGGTACGTCTCGACGAGACGGCAGCACAGGCAGCCGAGCGGCAGCTCTTCCTGCGCCAGGTACGCCTTGACGCCATCGCCGCCCGGCTGAATGCCGAGATCAGCGGCGCCCCCAGCATCACCTTCCCCGGCAACGTCAGCGACAACATCAACGATCCGGAGATCAAGCCGATCGTCGAAGGCCAGCAGCTGAACTTCACCGCCGCGCGCGGCAAGCTGCAGAGCGAGATCGGCCTGCTCAAGCAGAACATCGCCGCCTACCGCTACCGCGCCGACGGCTATCAGCAACAGCATGACGCCGTGCAACGGCAGCTGGCGTTGATGAAGGAAGAGTATGCCGGCAAGAAGTCGCTGCTCGACAAAGGCCTGCTGCGGGCAACCGAAATCAAGGCGATCCAGCGCGCAATGGCCGATGCCGAAGGGCAGATCGGCCGCCTCGCCGCCGAGGTCTCCGAGATCGGCTCGGAAACGATCAAGCTCGAACAGCAGATCAAGCAGGCCGAGGAAGCCTACAGGCAGGCAGCACTCGAGCAGTTGCAGAACCTCGAAGGCGATCTCGACACGATCCGCGAACAGCTGCGCCAGGCGCAGAGTGTGCTCAACCGCGTGACGATCAACGCGCCGGTCGCCGGCACCATCGTGCGCATGTACTACCACACATCGGGTGGCGTCATCGAAAGCGGCAAGCCGATCGTCGAGATCCTGCCGTCCGACGTTCCACTGGTCATCGAGACACTGATCTCGCGCACCGACATCGACAACGTCCGTGTCGGCCAGTTGGCCACAGTGCGGCTCACGGCGCTCAACCGGCGCACCACGCCGGTGCTCGACGGCCAGGTGATCTACGTCTCCGCCGACGCCTTGCCTGACACTTCGGGTCCGGTGGCGCGCGAAGTCTATGTCGCCCGCGTCAGCCTGTCGGCGGACCAGATCTCGCGCGTTCACGGCTTCTCGCCGACGCCCGGCATGCCTGCCGAGGTGCTGGTCCAGACCGAGGAGCGGACATTCTTCAGGTATCTGACCAAGCCGATCGCCGACAGCATGTCGCGCGCATTCATGGAGCGTTGAGCGAGGGGGGAGAAGCCATGTCGTTGAGGGGGACACAAATGCAGGTCGACGTCATTACCGATCTTGAAGCGCTGGCTAAGCTGCAACAGGACTGGGAGCGCCTGTACAAGGCCGACCCGGAGGCGCAGTTCTTCGTCTCGTGGGCATGGCTGGTGCCTTACATGCGCTTCTACAAGGGCGCCTGGTTCGTGCTTGCCGCGCGGCTTGGCGATCCGGGATCGCCTTATGTCGCGCTGATGCCGCTGCGCATGCGCACCCGCATGAGCGGCGCCACCGGGCTGTTCTTCAACGAGATCAGCATGGCCGGCAACAATGCCGCCGACTACACCGGCGCCATCTGTGATCCCGGCCATGCCGAAATGGCGTTGAAGGCCTTCGGCCGCCACGTCGCCCAGATGGGCTGGGCGCGGCTCAATCTCGAAAACCTGCGCATGTCGCGGGAGCGTGTCTTCGCCTTCATCGGCCAGTTCTCGCGCGATATCTTTGCCATGCGCGAGTTCAGCCGCGTCAATGCAGCCGACAATGTCGACAACTGCCGCTGCTTCGCGGCCGCCCTGCCCGACACATTCGACGGCTATCTCGAAAACGTGCTGAGCACCAACACCAGGCAGAAGCTGCGGCGCTTCCTGCGCAAGGTCGATGCTGGCGAGCTGCGCATCACCCGCGCAGATGCCGACACCTACGAGCGCGACATCGATACGCTGCTCGAACTCTGGCGGATAAAATGGGGCGCCCGCAAGGGCGACCGGCTGGCCGCCATCCTGCACAACAATCGCCGCGTGCTGCGCGACAGTTTCCGCAATGGCACGCTGTTCCTGCCGGTCCTGTGGCAGGGCGACCGGCCGCTGGGCGCGCTCGCCATCTTCGTCGACCCGGTCAAGAAGGCATTGCTCTTCTTCATGGCCGGCCGCGACGAGACCGTGACCTCCATTCCCGCCGGCCTGATCCTGCATGGCCACTGCATCAAGCTGGCCATCGAGAACGGCCTCACCACCTATGACTTCCTGCGCGGCGACGAGCCCTACAAATTCGCCTTCGGCGTGACCGAGAGCAAGATCAACTGCGCCCAGATCTACACCAAGAGCGGGCGCAATGTCGGCGACCGCCTCGATCCCCGTTCGCTCAACGGCATCTTCGCCGAGGTCACGCGCTTCCACCAGCAAGGGCAACTGGCAAGAGCGGAGAACGGCTACCGCCAGATCCTCGCCAGTGACGCCACCCATTCCCGCGCGCTGTATGGCATCGGCCAGTTGCTGTCGGCCAAGGGCGAGCACCGCGAGGCGCTGGCGCACTACCAGACGCTCGCCAATTCAGTGCCGACATCAACCAAGGCATGGCTCAGGTTGGGCATCGAATTGCAGGCGCTGTCGCGGCACATCGAGGCAGCAGAGGCGTTCCGCAAGGTGCTCTCGCTCGCACCCGATTTCGCCGGCGCAGAGTTCTCGCTGGCCAAGAGCCTGGCAGCACTCGACCGCATCGAGGACGCGATCGAAACGCTGGAGGCATTGGAGCACAAACTCAAGGCCGCATCGCGCGACGACACGCTGCTGGCCAAGACCAGGATCATGCTCAAGCGGCTGAAACTGGAAAGCCGGCCGAGCTACATCATGCTCAATCCGGATCGGAAGTCGGCTACACAGTTCGTCAGCGCGGCGCTCTAGACCGGCGGCATCGAGGCCGCTGGCCGCCGGCAAACAGACTATGCCTGTCCCTACGAGCCTGAGTAGCCCGCGCCGTTTCGACCGCCATTTAACGACCAATGTCGCGCGTTCGAACTACTGGCACGCTCGACAAGTTCGACCGCCTATCTGTATTGGCAAGTCAATTCAGTCATTGTCAGAGACTGCGAACGCGCAATTGCTTAGTTTGGTGCAACCGTTGGGTAGTCGGCGGGTAGGTTCCACTTTGTTCGATGCCCATTCGGCGTCAGATTGTGGTGGGTACCAATGCGCGTGCAAATGAGCAGTCGGCAAAGCTCCTTTGAACCTCTACCATGGCGCGGGCTCGCAGCGGCCCGGTAAGGAAATAGTGTTGCGATGCATCGGCAAACGCGGGCCATCTTCGGCTCTTGCACCCATACGCAGAACTGCATGTCGAACGATAGGTTGGCCGACCAGGTGGCTGCGTGAGGCGCACGGATCTTGGGCGAAATGCTCGCTGGCAAGGTAATGTTCGAGCCACTCCACTGGCCAGCCATCATAGACGCATCACGTGCGCCTCTGAGGGGCCCAACTCCGAGATGCTGGGGAATGCGAGGTCCACTCCCATTTTTGGTCAATATTACAATGCAGCTCGTCGGGGTGAAGATGGCCGATAGCGTTTCGAACAAGCCTCCGACCCCCGCAAGACGCTGTGATCGAGAGGCACAACCTCCCCCGACTTTGGTCCGGGTGGAGCTTTGCAATGCGGCTTCCAAGCCACGAGGGTCAGAACGGAAATGGAGACAGATATGAACCAACAAGCCAGTGCGGTGGGGTACCGCAACGACGGCACGTCTGCAGCAGGCAGGATCCGAGGCGCGAAGATGTGGGCACTCGCCTTCGCCACCGCCATGCTCGTGGCCGGCCCGGCGGCGGCACACGAATTTACCGCTGCGATCGTGAGCTTCGGCGAGGGGCGCGAGGCGCGGCTGGCCGAAGCGGTGCGGGGTTTCCTCCTGGCGGCGGACGAACGCGACGGGCATGCGGGCGAGACTTCGGATGGCCATCGGGCGGGGTGGACGTGAACATACTCCCGCTGCCAGCCGAGGCCGCCTCGAAAGTCGACGGCCTTTACGGCCGGCCCGCCGCGACGCCCGACGTGGTGGTGGTGCTCGGGCCGGAAAAGGAGGCCGCGGCAGCGCAGGCCGGGGATTTGGCGGACAGCGTCGCGCTGCGCCCGGGCACCTTGCCGGCCCGCTCGGTCTGGGCCGAGGCCACGGCTGCCGACAGCTTCGCCGCGCGCTATCGCAGCGCCTTTGGCACCGCCCCCACCGAGGCAGCGGCCGAGGGCTACAATGCCGCACGCCGTCTCGACCTTGCCATACGGCCGCTGGACGGCACCGAACCGCGTGCCAACCTGGCGTCGGCGCTGGCGAAGACCGAAGCCGGCATCGGCTGGTAGGCGCCACAGACGTGCGGATGTGGGAGAGTGCCTACACCGCATGTTCCTTCGAATGCGCGAAGCTCGCGGCATTAAGGGGAAATGGACGGTCCGGGCAGCCTTCCGATCACGCGCGAAGCTGATCGAAGTGTCATTCCAAGTGATGCTCCATGAAGGTTGAGATGGATGCGTAAGAATAGTCGTAACCCTCCCGCATTTTATCCGGCCGGGATGACTTTATAGAATGCTCCGCAGATGCGGCGCGTCCGTCGAATGGGTCCGCATCGACGTGTCCTCGCACTGCGTAGGTTAAGGTCCGAAAGGGAACTTGTGTTTTACGACGCGGATCGAACGGCGGGACGCATTGACGGCAGCGAAAAGCTCGAATCCTAAAACGCTTGAAACTCGGGCAGGTATCCAAATCCGGTTCGGGATCCGAAAACCAATGGGCATGCGCCTTGCAACGGACCCGGCTGCAATCGCAGTGAAACAAATCCCGAGACGATTGGCTCGTCGATCCTCGCTTTGAGACGCTTGGCGCAGTTGCAAGGGCGGCGGATCACGCCACTCAACCATAGAGCGCATTTCTAAGTCGCTGATGGGGCCTTTAACGGCCCTTCCAATTTGGAGCTTTTCGACTCCAACGATAGAGGTTCGGCGACCCACGTCCCGCATCATGCACTCACCGACCGAAATCCGGCAACGAGACCAACATATAGCGCTGTCGTCCAGGCCCAAGCGGTCGCCGGAAAGCGCGCCACTAGGTAGCTCCATCTACATAGGCTGTCGCAGCGCTATCCCCGTCTATCTGATCGACACCGGTAGCTCCCTCGCTGGCGGTACGCCTTTACTCAGTGCGTTCAAGAATGTTCTTTCCCTCTTTCCAGCCGGAGACTCGTAGTCGAAGCCGGACGTTTGGCGAACCACGCCCGCCGGCGCCGCGCGGGAGTGAGAGATAGGCCAGCCGTCCATGACGGCTTGAGGTCGGAGGAGAGGCTTCCGGCGCCGTCATGGAGGTTTCTGCCATGAACACGCAAGTTCTTGATGCCACTCGCCAGCTCAATGGTGGCTTCAAAGTGGATGTGACGCGCGGCGAGCGCGTCGGCCGTGTCTCGTCTGAATGGTTCTCGCGGCCCGACGACGAGCGCTTTCTGTCTCTGAACGACCTGGCCCATACAGTTCGCACACGATCCGAAAGCGGCCGTATCCGGACCGTCGAAAGTGAGCGCATCCAGGTCGAGGCGAGCCGAAGTGATCCGGAACGGCTGAGGCTTATCCTCCCCGGTGCAGAGACACCCGTCACCCCAACGCATTGGAGTTTCGGACAGCTCGCAAGTCTCGTCGGAGCGCCCGCGGCTTATCTGCGCCAACTCCCCGCCTCGCTGGCCGGCATCAATCTGCAGTACGGTCTCGCAACGCATCGCGCAGAGCAGGTTAAGACCCTTGAAACGGGCGACGGTCGGATGGAATTGCGGGCCGTCACCGGCCCGGACTACGGCCGCATCTACGACCACGAGCTCGTCGACGCTGTCCAGCGCATCGCCGGCAACGGCACCGGCGACACCCGATGGAAGGTCCCAGGCGTGCTCGACTGGTCAACTGGCATCTACAATCCCGGTGTCGACATCACCAAAGACACCACGACGCTTTACGCTTCAGACCGAGATGTTTTCATCTTCCTCGTAGACGATCTCAATCCGATCGAGGCAGGTAAGCTTCCGGATGGCTCGCCCGATCTCTATTTCCGCGGCTTCTATTGCTGGAACTCCGAAGTCGGGGCCAAGACGCTGGGAATTGCGAGCTTCTATCTCCGCGCTGTATGCCAGAACCGAAACCTCTGGGGCGTCGAGGATTTCGAGCAGATAACCATCCGTCACTCGAAATACGCCGCCTCCCGTTTTGCGAGCGAGGCAGCGCCCGCGCTTCGCAATTTCGCCAACTCTTCGCCGGCGCCTTTCGTCACTGGCATCAAGGCATCGCGCGAACGGATCGTCGCGCGCAACGACGAGGACCGCTCTGAATTCCTGCGCCGACGCGGCTTCTCCAGGGCCGAGACTGCTAAAATCATAGACACCGTGCTGATCGAGGAAGGCCGCCCGCCCGAGAGCATTTTCGATTTCGTGCAGGGCATCACGGCCGTCGCGCGAGACAAACCCCATCAGGATGCCCGCCTCGATATGGAGGCGAAGGCCAAGAAGCTACTCGATCGAGCCGCCTGATCGTTACTGCATTCCGGGAGCCCATCCGGACTTCCCCTTTGTGTCTTACCGGGTCTCAGGCTGTGTGGTGCTGCCCTCCAGAGGAAGAGGGCGGCGCTTCGCTTCGTGACGGATTTCAGATCCGAGAGAGAGCTCTCGGGGTCCGTCGTGGAGAACGACCATGGCCAAAGCTGCCAAGAAGAAGCCCGCCGTCGCGTTGATCGTCTTTTCGCAGTCGCGCGACATTCCGTTCAACCGGATATTCCTGTCGGAGAGCAATGTGCGTGAGCTCAACGTCGAAGAAGGTCTCGACGAACTCACCCATGACATCGACCGACGCGAGGACATCGTGCAGGGTCTCAATGTCCGCGCTATCATGGACGCCGATGGCAACGAGACCGGCGATTTCGAGACGCCGGCGGGTGGGCGCCGCTACAGGGCAATTGCGCGACTGGTGGAAGCCGGCCGCTTTCCATCCGACGGTCCCGTCCCGTGCCTCGTCAAGAAGGCCAACGCGAAAACATCCGCCGTCGATGACTCGCTTGCGGAAAACACTGTGCGTCTCGCCCTGCATCCCCTCGACCAGTTCAAGGGGTTCAAGCGCATGCTGGACGATGGCTTATCGAAAGAGGAAATCGCTGACGCCTATCGCACTACGCCGCGCTACATCACCCAGCGTCTGCGTCTCGCAACGGTGGCGCCGACCCTACTTGACGCGTATGTGCGCCAAGAAATGACGCTCGCAATGCTCGAGGCATTCACCGTCAATCCCGATCATGGGCGACAGGAGCAGGTCTGGGAGCGCATCTGCGTTTCCTGGCAGAAAGAGCCGTGGCAGATCCGTCGCATGCTGACCGAGACGACGGTCTCAACTACCGATAAGCGTGCTCGCTTCATCGGCGTCGACGCCTACAAAGCCGCCGGCGGCATTGTCCTGCGTGATCTCTTCTGTGACGACACCAGCGGTTGGCTGGAGAATGTCCCCCTCCTTGACCGCCTCGTCGATGAGAAGCTGCAAGGCATCGCAGACCAACTGGCCAAACAGGGCTGGAAGTGGATCGCAGCACATGTCGAACTTCCCTATGGCCACGCCAACGGTCTACGGAAGTTGATCGGTGTGACCGAGGAACTCACCGAAGAGGAGTGCGCAACCCGCGAAGCCTTGCGCAACGAACAAGAAGGTTTCGAGGCCGAATACAGCGATGCCGACGAACTGCCAGACGCCATCGACCAGCGGCTTGCCGAAATCGAAACGGCACTCTCGACCTTCGAAGACAGGCCCACGACATTCGACCCAGCCGACATCGCTCGCGCCGGCGTTTTCCTCAGCATCAGTCGGCAAGGGGAGCTTGTTGTCGACCCAGGTTATGTCCGACTCGAGGACGAGGCCCCGAGCGTGGCCAACAGCGAAAGCGGTGAAGACCCCAACGAGGACCCCTCGTTTCGAGACGGTGACCGTGACGGCGTTCAGCGCACCGTCGTCTCTATCGGCGGCCAACCACCCCACAAAGAGGAAGAGGACGACGAGGTCATCAAACCCCTTCCCGAGAGCCTGATCGGCGAACTCACCGCCCACCGCACGCTCGCGCTGCAGAACGCACTCGCCGGCAATCCCCATGTCGCAATGACGGCGCTGCTACATCGCATGGTGATGGAGCGCTATCATTATGCCGCTCCGACCGGATGCCTGGAAATCTCGGTGCGCCAGACCGCCTTCTTGGCGCAGGGGACAGATCTCAAGGAAACCCCATCGGCGAAGGCGATCATCGAGCGCTATGACGCTTGGCAGGCTGACCTGCCCTCGGACGAAAGGGCGCTCTGGGACTGGGTCGCCGCGCTCGATGATACGAGCCGGATGGCTCTTCTCGCCCACTGCGTCAGCTACGGTGTCAACGCGGTCCATGAGCGCCCAAACCCGTATGGCGGCTCCGGCCCAACCCAGCACAGCCTCAATTGCCGTCTCGCTGGCGCCGATCGGCTCGCGCGCGCGACCGGGTTCGACATGGTGACGGACGCCCATTGGAGGCCGACCGTCGATAACTATCTCGGCCGGGTCACCAAGGCGCGCATCCTTGCAGCTGTGCGCGAAGGTGCAGGTGAGCGCGCCGCCTCGCTTATCCAGCATTTGAAGAAGGGTGACATGGCGCAAGAAGCTGAACGTCTTCTCAGCGATGCCGGGTGGCTGCCCGAACCGCTGCAACTCCTCGCCGCGACAGACGTCGAAGAAGTGGCGGCAGACGGTGGCGCAACGGCAATTGGCGAAACTGGCGCCATGCATGACACTGATACCGACGAGGTTCCTCCCATCGCGGCCGAATGAAGCCACCCTGCCCCAATACCTGGCCCGCCGGCGACGGCGGGCCAAATCTTTGAGGTCCATCATGGCTGAGACACCACGCGATCTTGCTACTCGCCTAGCCAATCGGGCTGAGGCGGTGTGTCGGCACTATCTGTCAAATGGGCGGCGTCAAGGTCGCTACTGGCTTATTGGTGATGTCCGAAATGCGCCTGGCCGCTCCATGTTCGTCCGTCTGAAGGGACCGGGATCAGGAAAAGGAGCTGCGGGAAAGTGGACAGATGCCGCGACCGGCGAGCACGGTGACCTGCTCGACGTCATCCGCCAAAGTCTTCACCTCGTCGACTTCAGGGACGTTGCCGAGGAGGCAAGATCATTCCTCTCCATGCCATCTCCTGACCCGGGCAAATGGATCGGCGGTCATGTACCAGCACCGCGGGGATCGACAGAGTCCGCACGCCGCCTCCTTGCCATGACGCAGCCTGTCGGGCGAACCCTCGTCGAGGAATATTTGCGTAATCGCGGCATTACGGCCCTCAGCGAAACCGGTGCCCTACGCTACCACCCACGCTGCTACTACCGCGCAGACGAATACGCTCCGACCGAAACCTGGCCGGCGATGATCGCTGCCGTCACCGACCTTTCCGGCAAGCTGACGGGTGCGCAGCGCACGTGGCTCGATCCCAGAGGCTTCAGCGAAGCCAATCTCGGCCGTGCGCCTCTCTCCACGCCCCGGCGCGCCATGGGCAACCTGCTCGGGCACGCAGTCCGTTTTGGCACAGGCAGCGATGTTATGGTGGCCGGCGAAGGCATCGAAACGACATTGTCGGTCAAATCCGCGTTGCCTCATGCAGCTTCGATGGCGGCGCTTTCAGCCGGACACCTATCTGCAATCGTCTTTCCGCAAACGCTGCGCCGACTCTATGTCGCTCGCGACAACGATCCGGCAGGCGACACAGCAATGGCAACGCTCCTCGAGCGCACCCGTGCGGTAGGGATCGAGGCGATCATGCTCACACCTCGGCTTAGCGATTTCAACGAAGACCTCAGACTGCTCGGTCACGAGGCATTGACTTCGAGGTTGAAGTTGCAGGTCGCTCCTCAGGACATCGCACGCTTCATGTCCTCAGTCGCCTGACGGTAGGGGATCGAGGGCGGCGCCGCAGCGTCGTGCGCTGTCGCGTGACGGAGGCCAGCCTTCAACGCTGCGCGGCCACATCCACGGCCTTCAAGAGGGCGATCGGGCGTCAGCCAGGCCGGACAGGCAATGGCGTCGTCCGACGATTTTCCGGTGCGCCTCGACGAGGCGCTTTCCATCGCGAAACAAAATCGTCGGTCGTCACCATCCTTCACTGCGTTGCGGCCTTGCGCTGCGCTCCAGGTGCAGGTCCGTCCCGGCCGACGCCTTCGTCGCCAAGAAGGCCGCGCTGGGTGCGGCCACGAGCGAAGGAAGACCTCCGTGACCGAAGAGCACTACATGGCAAACGAACCGCACGACGCCTCCCCGACCGAACACCTCCTCCAGGAACTCCAGCTTTACGGCTACCGCCCCTTCGAGGATGAACCTGACCCACGCCCACTACCCGAGGGTCATGTCGTCGCTGGCAGCATCGCCGACATTTTCGACGCCCTCGTGGTGGCACTTTCCGATACCCGCCTCGAACCCGACCTGGAAGAACTGCTCTGGGGCACTGTCAATCTCTTTCACCGCGCAGTCGGACGAATTGAACGCGAGCTCGACGACAACGAAGTCGCCCAGCACCGCCTCCAGCGCGAACAGGACGGGTCCGAGGTGAAATCGGTCGAACTCGAACGCCTGACGGCACAGGGGCAAACCATTCTCGAGCGGCGCAACGCTTTCGAACTGATGCGCGACCAGGCAGCAGAACAGTTCGAACGCTCCACCCACTCGATCTGGCGGCCGCGCACCGGCTCGATGGTCAATCATCGCAACCTTACCGCAGCACTGATCGACAGCCGGGACTTCCTTGCCGCCAAGCGACGCGCCGAGAACGAGACACACCTGCCGCCCGGACCCAAAATTGCCTTCACTGGCGGGGTCGACTTCAACGACCATCGCCTGATCTGGGCCAAGCTCGACCAGGTCCATGCCAAACACCCTGACATGGTGCTGTTGCACGGCGGAAGCCCGAAAGGCGCCGAACTCATTGCCGCCAAATGGGCAAGCCATCGCAAGGTTCCGCAGATCGCCTTCAAGCCTGACTGGACCAAGCATGCCAAGGCCGCGCCGTTCAGACGCAACGACGCAATGCTCGAGGCGATCCCGATCGGCGTGATCTGGTTCCCCGGCACGGGAATTCAGGACAATCTCGCAGACAAGGCTCGCAAGCTCGGCATCCCAGTCATGAGATCCGGCAGCACATGAGCTGCCGCTCTTAGCCTTTTACAAGACAAGTCCCATATTACCAGCGGCTTTAGTGGCGAGCTTCTTGGCTCCGCTATCATTAGGATGAATCTCGTCATGCCAAAGTCGGCCGATGGTGTTTCGGAAATCCACGACCATCGCACGCCCTCCACTGCCTTTGGCAACGCTTAGTATCGCATCGTAGAAACGGTCAACCAGGACTCTGACTATGTCGCGCGGCAAGCGCGTGGTCGTGTCAAACCCCAACTCTTCAAACCTTCGCCCCAAGTAGTGCCCACCTGGTTTTGGTATGGAATAGTCGTAACCATGCATGACAAGCTTGGTGCGCTTCGGTGCACTCCACGTTACGGTCTCGCGAAGAATGGTGCGATAGTCGCGGGCGATCCCACGCAGAAAGTAGTCGAACTCATCCTTGACGTAGGTTTGTGCGTCTTTAGAGCCACCCCCTTCATCATACGGGCGGACAAAATTCTTCATGGCGTCGCCGCCAAAGAAGTCGACCCCGCCACCCGAAAAGACAAAGAAATCGAACGTCCCCGCGCCCAGCGGCTGCTTGTACTGCTTCGCCCCAAACGTCTTCCGAAACGTATCGCCGGGCCAGCCAATGTTGTTCACATAGTACTTTCTGGCGATCACATCGACGAATGTGTCAGGCTGCCCTGGGATATCCGTAAGTATATTTACCCATGAATCTCCCTCAGCCAGGATCCTCTTCTTGGTCGAATACGCTCGATCAGGCTTGTCACTGAATGCCCTCTCGAAAATGGCTTGTTCAGAAGCGTCTTGATGCTCTTTGCTGACATCCTTCTTGCGTCGGATGGTCAACATGAATGCGCGATCTGGATCTGGAACTACCTCGATCCCTGAGGCGATTATCTTCGCACGCTCTTCATTATAAGCAGCCATTGTGCATCCCCCAAATTGTGAAATTCGCAGCAAGTATATTGTCTCCAATTATTTGAGATGTGAAGCACCCGACAGGACACAGGCTGTACGTTGCTGAGCAGAACCGCCGGTTCATCGGCACGAAGTACAAAACATTGTCGGTGAGAAGTCACATCCTTTGCCGTCACCGGTTTGCGCAAGGAGCAGCACGGAACTTCCTGCCATCAGCAACAGCTCCAGGCGGGGTCGCACCCCCCCACTGGGCACTCTCGGCCATACCTGGCGACGAAGCAGCGGCGGCCACGATCCCCACAGACTCAAGTGATGTTGTCACGTGGCGCGAATGCGTTTGACGAGACTTTGATGCGGCCAGACTTGCAGAGTTTCGGACGATGCGCACGGCGCGCAGTGTTGGCGGCGAGAGATCAGGATGGCACGAGGTTCCCAGAGGTACCTGCTTGATCCATCACACTGGCTCGCACCAAAGCGGTCTCATCGATGGGTGCTTTTTGCCTGGGGCCGGCTTCGCCTGATCGCCATAGGCGCAATGGCTTATCGCGACTTTCTTCCCCTGCCGCTGCGCGCCATTCCTCGCGGGCAACAAAGTCGCGCCAGCGCCATCCTCCGCTTACGCTTCAGCCCATAGGTGCGCCGTCGATCACCTCCAGCCTGTCGATCACCATCGAGACCGCAATGGTGCGGGCCCGAAACAGACTGGATCAAGGAGAGCTACCATGGCTACCATCGGCACCTTCAAGAAGTCCGCCAACAACGAGTTCACCGGCGAAATCGTCACCCTCAGCGTTCAGGCCCGCAGCGTCCGCATCGTCCCCGAAACCCGCGCCACCGGCGACAACGCTCCCAGCCACCGGGTCTTCGTCGGCCGGGCCGACATCGGCGCCGCTTGGACCAAGCGCTCCAATGAGGGTCGCGACTACCTGAGCCTCAAGCTCGATGACCCGAGCTTCAATGCTCCCATCTTCGCCAACCTCTTCGACGATGAGGAAGGTGACGGATACAGCCTCATCTGGTCTCGCCCGGGTCGCCGCAAAGGCGAGTAAGGCCCCCATCAAGTCCCGCCCGGATAATCCGGGCGGGTACTTTTCGCTCAAAACAGCTAATGGCCACATAGTCGCCCGGCGTCGAAGAAGACGAGTGCCGGCAATTTCCCGCTATCGATCAGCAACAAACTTTTTCAGAAGTTCGGACACGTCACACGACATGACGATTTCCGTCCCCAACCGTCCGGCGAAAGAGCAACCGGAGCTCGCAAAACCACAGCGGCGATAAAGCCGGAGCGCACTGGAATTGTCCTCGTTTACGCTCAACGTTAAAGCGGAGCTCCCTGGACGGTGCACAGAGATCCAAACCGCGGCAAGTGCGATAGCCGCGGTGCCAAAGCCCCTCCCCTGTGCCTTGCGGCTGATGCGGAAGTTGTGCAGGCTGATGGCATCCGGGTTTGCCCAGGACGGCAACGCTGGTCCCTCGCGCAGCATCAGGAACCCCACTGTCACGCAGTCCACCGTCACAAGGAATGGATGGCACGAACTTTGTTCGGGCCGCCTCCTCAGCCTTTCGTAGATCGTCACCGTTCCGCCGCCAGCGAGATCTTCGTCGTGTTCATCCAGTTCGATGCCTGTCACCGAAGCAATCTCATCGATCTGAAGTAGTTTGAGAGCGATCTTCATGCGCCCGCACCAGCCAGCGCGCTCGTATTTCGAAGCCCGTAGGCAACTCGTGTGGCCTGCAGGGCGTCTGCGTCGACATGGATGAGAAGAGCGACGATCCTGCCATCAGGATGGTCAAGGACCTCGCCAAGGCGAGTAACCGACCAGCCAAGCTGTTCCAGCCGTGCAGGCCAGAAGTCCTCACACACGACGCTCAACTTGCTTATCCCCAACCTCAGGCATGCTTCGAGAAGCCCGCATAATACGATGCCTGCCGCTTGCGACGATCGACCCGTCATTCGCAAAGATGGCGCGATGAAAAATCGCGTCCACTCATAGAGATCGGCGTCTCTCGGCGGTGCACCTCTGGCAAGCATTGGGAAAACATCCGAAAGCAAATGCGGTTTCGTCGTCGGCACCAGACGAGACCCACCGGCTATGTTTCCGCTGCCGTCTATTCCAAGCAGGTAGATCGCGTCCCTGGTATCAAACGCGTCGATCTCAAATGGGATTGGCCTGTCGATTTGCTGCCATTTTCGGCCAGTGACGTAGATTTCATGTCGAATGCGAAAATAGCGTTCGAGATGATCCTGATATATCAGGCGGTTCGACCAGTCGACGATATGAAGCTTGAACATGGTACGCACCAGAGGACGCGTACCCTAGCTGCCGAGGGTCGACTATTCTGGTTTTCTGGTATTGTCAGGGATAGATTTCCCCTCTCCGCACGGCTTCCATGGCCGCCTGGATCGTATTCACCGCGTCGCACTTATCTCTGACGTTGCTCAGATGTCGCTCGACCGTGAATCGCGAAATCCCTAGAATGCAAGCTACGTCCTCAGCTGCCTTGCCGGCTGCGATCCATGTCAGAACTTCTCGCTCTCGATCAGTCAGGTTGACCTCGCGTGATTGCTCACCTCGGTCACGCAGCCGGCGAAGCGCTCGGTAGGCATGCACGCACACCGTTTCAAGGATTGGAATGTCTTCGGGCAAAACCTCGATGCGTTCGCCCGCAGCGGTCACGACCGAAGGGGCTCTCCGAGGCTCATGGACAGGAACACACAAGCCATTCCTCAGTCCGAATTCTGCGGCCTCGCCCATGACCCGCAGTTGTCCAGTGGTCATCTCTTTGGGCAACAAGTCATGCCAGACAAAGGGCTGACCGACCAAGCGGCTGCGTGAGGCGCAGGGATCTTGAGAGAAATGCTCGCTGGCAAGGTAATGCTTGAGCCATTCCACTGGCCAGCCGTCATAGAGGATTTCGCGCTGCCACGGCCCACGCTGCGGCGGAGGCAGGCCCGTTATGAGCAGATGACGAAAGCCGAAAGGCCGCAAGATGCTGAGCAGTTCTTTCAAAACGTCCGCTGGCGTAACTGCGGCATCAATTTTCGCGAGCGCGCCTGTAAGCATTGCGAACATACTGGGGTTCATCACCCGCGCTCCAAAACCGCCGACTATGCGACCAGCCCGCATCGATGATGGCAGGGCCGTTCAGCCTAGTCAGGTAGATTCAGCGTTTCGCATGCAGATTGCTAACTCTAGTTTTCATTTGTCAGTGCTTTGAAAGCATTTCGCCTAAACGCCCGCCTGAGGACCGCGCTATGTCGGTTCCGGCCTGGTTTCCGGATCCTTCAGAAGGTCCGCAGGCTCCACTTCCAGCACCGTGGCCAGCGCCTCCAACATGTCGAGCGTCGCATTGCGGCGCCCGGCTTCAGCACCGCTGAGGTAGGCACGGGCGCAACCGGCGAGATGAGCCAATTGCTCTTGCGACAAGCGCCGTTCCCGGCGCAGCCGTTGCAGATTCAGACCGAATATTTTGCGAACCTTCATCGCGTGAATTTGCCAAATGTGCACCATAATGCAACGCACTATAGTGCACATTTTCGTTGACACGCGCAGTTTATGCTGTTTGATCGGCTGCGGGATTCAGACCCGAGGTAAGGACCGGGAGGCGTCCGGTTAGTCGCTAACAGCCTGATGCTACGAGCGGCGTGCGGAACGCCTTCCCCTCAATCATGCCATCCGACAGACCACTTATTGTCTTAGACGGAGCTTTCGACCACATGGCGACTATTTCCGGATACAGCTGCATCCGATGTGGCTTCGAACATGGAAGCGACATCAGGATAGATTCCAAAGGCTGTCCCAGGTGCGTTGAACAAGCCCCGGCAAACCTCCAACCGATCTATTCGCGCGGTGCCGATGCGGTTGACGACCATGCCGTAGGGAGCGTTCTCCGCATTTCCCTTTGGCGTTACGGATCATTTTTGCCGCGCCCGAGCGGTCCGGTGGTGTCCTTGGGAGAAGGTTTGACCCCACTGCTGCCAGCAGAGCGACTTGGGGAAGCTTTGGGCGTCCCTCAGCTTTTCATCAAGGATGAGGGTCGCAATCCGACCGGGTCCCACAAGGATCGATTTTCTACAGTCGCGGTGTCAATGGCGCGCGGTCAAGGGGCAAGGGTGCTGGCGACGGCGTCATCAGGCAACGCCGGCGCATCGCTGGCGGCCTACGCGGCCAAGTCTGGGCTCGGCTGCGTTGTCGCGACATTTGCCGGAGCCGCTGGCCCAATGTTGTCGCAGATTCATGCCTATGGGGCTTCCGTGATCCCGATGGCCGACAAGAGCGACAGGTGGAAACTTCTTGAGAAGGCTGCCGATCGTCTCGGCTGGTTTGTCACCTCCCCCTATCAGCACCCCGTCGTCGGCAGTCACCCGCTTGGCATCGAAGGTTACAAAACGATCGCCTATGAAATTGCGGAGCAGGCGGACGGGCATCTGCCTGACTGGTGTGTGCTTCCGGTGTGCTATGGGGACGCCCTCTCAGGAGTAGCGGCCGGCTTCCATGACCTGCGTAACAGGGGCAAGATCGCAAGAGTACCAAGGCTGGTTGCTGCCGAAGTGCATGGCTCGCTTTCGAAAGCCCTCGAGAATGGCTTTGACCGCATCGAGGAGCAGGAACCTTCCTTCGAAACAATTGCTCTCTCGATCGGCACGACGCGCAGCGCTTACCAGGCGGTGAAGGCGCTACGTGACACCGGGGGTCATGCTGTCTGCGTATCCAACGAGAAGCTCATCCGCATGCAAAAGACGCTGGCTGCCAGAGAAGGTCTCTTCGTAGAACTGGCTTCGGTCGCACCTCTGGTCGCAATCCAGGATTTGCGTGATCGGCAGATCATAACGCCGACGGATCGGGTGGTGGCAATTGTGACTGCCACCGGTCTCAAGGACCTCGACATTTCAGCCAATCCGGCCGCCACTCAAGCTCCCTTTGAGAGTGTCGAGGCTGCGTGGCAGTGGGCAACCGGGAGACATGCCGCAGAACCGGCTGCTGCCTGAGACTTGATAGACTTCCGACTACAGATGTTCTGCCGTACCCGAGCGACGGTGGCAACGCGTCGTCCAGCAATCTCCTCGACTAGTCGAACCGCGTCCCTTCCTTTCCGCACCATGTTCGATCGTGACAGCCGCTCAACAACTATCTCGTTTCCCGTCCCGCTGCCGGATCCTTCAGCAAGTCCGCAGGTTTTACCTCGAGTACCGTCGCCAACGCCTCCACCATGTCGAGAGTTGCGTTGCGGCGCCCAGCTTCAGCCCCGCTGAGATAGGCCCGAGCGCAACCGGCAAGATGAGCCAGTTGCTCTTGCGACAACCGACGCTCACGACGCAGCCTCTGCAGATTCAGACCAAATACATTACGAAGGTTCATCGCGCGAATTTGTCGAATGTACATTGAGCGGAGATGGCAACAGATAGTTCGTCGGCAACAATCCCCAGCAGCCACGACATATGGCTTCCGGGCAGCTTCAACTGCCCCCTCGGCGAATTTTCCATCCGACAGCCACCAAGCTCCAGCTGGATGGCAGTGGGTAAGTGGAACAGCTCCTGCCAGCAGAATATTGTCTGAGACTTGCCCGCTTTCGGTTGCGCTGATTTAGGTTTTCCCTACTGGCCGCGGAACGTCGTCCAGCAATCTCCTCGACCACTCGAACCTCGTCCATTCCCATTCGTCACGCGGCACGATTGTAACAAGGGTTTCGGGTTCGCAAACGGGGACACACGGCCAACCTGGGAGCGCTGCCAACCATTTGTCGTCATAGACCGTGTTGGCATGACGATGTCCTTCGTCGGGCATGATGACCGCGACGACTGAACCCGGGTTGGTTCGGCCGATCCATTCGCCGACGAGAGCCGCAGCTCCGCTCGTCGGCCCCATGAAAATCCCCTGGTTGCGAAAGAGCGAATGGGCGGAATGGTAGGCGGCATAGGCACCAACCCAATGTACTTCGTCGACCAGATGATGCCGGACATTTGCCGGAAGGACGCTATTGCCTAGCCCGCGCAGCATTCGCTTGCCCAAGGGCTGCCCGAACAGCACGCTGCGATGCGTGTCGACAGCGGCAATCTTCAGATGCGGATAAACTTGACGCAGGAAAGTACCGGTCCCGCACAGCGAGCCGCCAGTGCCAATGCAACCGACAAGCCAATCAACCTGGCCCATCGAACGAACGAACAGTTCGGCAAGGCGGGCATAGGATTGCCAGTTGCCCGGACTGTCGTACTGGCGCGTCCAGAAAGTGTCCGGCTCATTCTCCATGACCGCCCTGAGATGTGCCAATCTGCCAGTCTGGTTCCCATCCCCCTGCTCGTCCGCAAGTGCGACCACCTTCGCGCCCAATCGTTCCAGCCTTTCCTGATACGCCTGATCGATTAGGGTCGCCGCGGTCACCAATGTGAGCCGGAACCCACGCGCTGCGGCTAGAAGGGCTACGGCCATGCCGAACGTGCCCGAGGTTGTCTCGACGATGTGGGCGCCCGCTTTCAGCTCTCCCGACTTCTCGGCCTGATCGAGGATGAAGCGAGCTGGCATTAGCTTCATCAAAGGGAATGCCGCCGCAGCGACGTTTGGGCCAAGCTGAGCAATACGCGGTGTTTCCAGCGCCCTGAAATAGTCGACGTCAAAGGACATGTGCGCTCTCCTCCGCATTGATTGGGAAGATGCCGATGTCCTGGAATCCGCGGTCCCCCAATGCAGCGATGATTGTATGAATACTCTCGCGACTGGCTGATTGGGCATCGAGCATAAGCCCGAAAAGGGATCCGCTATGCGCCACCTGGATCCCGTAAGCTTGATAGTGAGCGGCGATATCGACGACGACATCGAAATATGGCTTGGGGAGGTGCCGCTGGCTGATACGGGCGCTCATTGTCGCCGCCTGGCCAAGTAGTTGCGCATCCTGATAGCGCACGGAGCGTGCAACCATTCCTCGAAGAACGCGGAAGAGCTGGATTTCCTCGCGGCTGTACCGTGCCGGAACTAGTTCGAGCGTATCGATCCCTGCAGTAGTGTCTCCCTTGAAACCTACGAGGACAAACGGCGGCAACGAACCGCCGAAGTGCTCGAGGACCACCCCTTCCCGTTGCGCGAATAGCAATGCCTCAGATTCAAACGCGATAGCATCTGAAGCGACTTCAGCAGCCACCGCCAACCTGCTGCTCGTCGAAGGCAGCAACCTCGCGCCCAAGGCGGCGGCCACCGCTCGCACTGAAGCGACGACATCGGCCGTGGACGAGCCATAGCCATGCCCCACCGGAATATCGCTCTCGATCTTGAGACGCCCCCCAAGGGACGGATACCCGAGATGCGCCAGCGCCAGTTGCGCAGCACGTAATGCTTTTTCCCGGCTTGGCGGCTCGACGCCGAGATCGCCGCTCTCATCGAGCACAATCCACGCAGTGGACCGAAGGCTATCAATTGGAAGGGTTACCAGGCCACGGTGCAAGCGCCCACGATCGTCCTCAAATACGCCCTGAAGGAGCTCGCCGTGATGGCCAAATGCACAACCTTTTGCCGGCTTGGCCAGCCTGGTACGTTCTGGATCGTTGGCGACAAGGGGCATGGACCCACCTCCGAACGACTTGGTGCGGTTCGAATGATGGGGCTAAGGTTTCGGCGCGTCACTTCCTGGAAACTGGTATTGACCTCACTCGCGGCCGTTTTCCTGCTCGAGATCTCGGTGTCGATGCGGGAAATGCCTTTGAGCTAGCCGAAGCGACCGGCGTAGACCAGAAACGGCTCCGCCGTTCAGGTCGGGCCACGAACTGCTGTGCGCCTAAAAGTCGCCGTTCGAGGCATTGGGTCAACCTCCCAAGAGCGGCCGTTCGCGAGCGCACGGTCGCAGTACAGATTAGGTGGTGCACACGCCGAGCTGGTCTCGCCGATCGATCGTTCGATCTGCAGGTGTAATGAAATAGCAAGGCACTGGTGGGATGCTACGCTCTATGAGCCCGTGGCCGTCAGTTCTGATCGTCCCCGAGCAACCGGACGGCGACACGATCCGGATGCCCGTGCTCGGCGTCTTTGATGGCGATGGCTTCGTCAGTCGCATCAAAGCACACGAGGTTACGGGAAACCCGTCCCATCAGGGCGAGCTGGAAATTACCGTCAGGTTCGGGTTCATTGACGCCCCAGAGTTGGGCCAGCCCGGTGGGCACGAGGCGAAGGTCTTTCTTGAAAGCCTGATCGGCGGAAGGTCGGTCGATCTCGCAATCCTAACGAAAATGGATACTGGTGGCAGCCTTGACCGACACGGGCGCATCGTCTGCATACCCTATCTTGCCGCGCAATATCCTGTGGCGGCCTTTGGAACGTCCCCCACCCGGCTGCACGATGCGGTGACGTTCGGCCGCCCGCTCACCGTATATCGCAACATTGAACTCGAAATGGTGGCCAACGGCTGGGCCTGGGTTCTGGCAAGATACGGGCCGGACCAACGGTATTTCGATGCTTTGGCCGACGCGCAACGCCATCGTCGCGGGATTTGGAGGTTCGAGAACAACATCGCACCTTGGGAGTTCAAGCGACGCAAATACCGTGCGAGCCAAATTAGCCGCGCTGACGACGCGAAAACCCATTGTCCGAGAGAATCTTGCGGCGGTCACCTGATCCGCCGAGACGGTAAGTTCGGCACCTTTCTCGGCTGTTCAAACTTTCCAAGCTGCCGATATTCGCGTGCTGACCCGCTCCTGTAATGCCAAGAGCGAGTGGCCGCTGATAACCGCCAGGTGCGCCGACATGTGTCATACGCTCGGTCGGCCCGCCACGGCGAGTATGCGCCTCATCGCGGACGTTCGAGAAAAGTTTGCCTTCACCCAGAAGCGGTCGTTCGGCTCGTTTCGACGAAGAGTAGCAACGCACGCCCACTTCGGAAGTTTGGTAGACATCAGCCGGATCCGTTCGCGCGGAAATGCCTGACGCTGTGGCAGTTGCTGCGCCAGCAACTCGCTTAGTGATAGTGAACATAACAAGAACACATTGACGACGCTTATAGGGCGTGCGATCCTTTCGCACAAAGGAGCCGATAATCGAGTCGCGCGTCTCGTGCGGGATCCGCGTTTGGTTTGCGGGGGCGACCATGCGGAACGAGGTGCCATGAAACATGATATATCCGGTCCGGCATGGGGGACACGCTGATGCGGCTCGCACTGAGCGATGCCGGTCCCGCCCTATCGCCCATTTCGCCGCGCCGGGAGCTCGGCGCCTATGAGGCCATGTGGCTCGAAAAGGGCGCTACCTTCAAATCACTGGCCGAAAAATTCGCCGCCGATCCTGCCGCGCTGCCCTCTGATTTCGTCGCCACGCAGCTGGCAGATCAGTGTGCCGCCGACGTGCTGAAGCGGCTAAAGGCGGCCGGCGTACACCAGTTCGGCGTGCGTATTCACCATGCCGGCGACTATCCGACCAAGCTGCGCGTCGCCAAGCATCCGGTCGAGATGCTCTACTATCGCGGCGCGTGGGAGATCAGCGAGACGCGCTGCATCGCCGTTGTCGGCAGCCGCGAAGCGTCCGAAGATGGCATTCGCCGCACGGTTCGCCTGGCGCGCGAGCTGGTGGACCGCGGCTTCACCGTGGTGTCGGGCCTCGCAAAAGGCGTCGATGCCGCCGCGCATCAAGCGGCGATTGCGCGCGGGGGGCGCACAATCGCCGTGGTCGGCACGCCACTCGGCACCTGCTACCCCAAGGAGCATGCCGAGCTGCAAGAGACGATCGCCAAGAGCCATCTGGTGATCTCGCAGGTGCCAGTGCTGCGCTATGCGCGGCAGGCGCCGCCGCAGAACCGGCTCTTCTTTCCCGAGCGCAACGCGACTATGAGCGCCCTCACCGAGGGGACGGTCATCGTCGAAGCAGGAGATACCTCCGGCACGCTGACCCAGGCGCGCGCGGCGATGCATCAGGGCCGCAAGTTGTTCATCCTCGACTCCTGCTTTCAACGGACCGATATCACTTGGCCGGCCCGATATGAGGCGGAAGGAGCGATCCGGGTTAGGACGCCAGAGGATATTTGGAGCGCGCTTGGTTGACGAGATCCGCTTATCGCTAATCGACGAGAGCAATCGGGACGACCACTGGCGCCTGACGGCTGACGACAACTGCTATTACCTGTTCGAGTATACCTCGCATCGCGGCTATTCGTTCAGCAGCACCAACCAGCTTATCGCCAACCTGAAGAAAAAGCCGAGCACCGCCGGTCACCAAGGCTATCATTACAAGGGCCGCGCGATTGCTGCTTGTGGCCAGCATGTTGGCGGGGCGCTCAACCCCAACTGGCTCAACGAGGCCACTCTTGTGCCGGTGCCGGGCTCCAAGGCTCAGGGGCACCCGGATCATGACGACCGGATTGAGCGGATTTGCCGGGCCATGCGCCAGCCGCCGCCTGACGTTCGGGCGCTGGTGGTGCAGACCCAGTCGACCACCGCGTCGCACGAGGCCGCGGATGGCGAGCGCGTCACCGTCGAAGAGTTGCTTGCTGTCTACCAGATCAACGAGGCGCTCGCAGCGCCTGTGCCGCACTCGATCGCGATCGTCGACGACGTGCTGACTGCCGGCACCCATTATCGGGCAATGCACATCGTCTTGTCGGCGCGATTCCCGAACGTGCCAATCATCGGCCTATTCATCGCCCGTCGCGTGTTTCCTGACGACGATTTCGGGTTCGAAAACCTGTGACCGAGCCGATGATCTTTCCCCCCAAGAGCCTGCGGGACGCGTCCGATGTAAGCGGCGGGTCAAATGGCTCGGCGTCTTCCCGGCTTGATCGGCCATTCGATCGCGCAAGGGAACCGCTTGCCTTCCTTACCCTTGCTGCGATCCGCGGGGTGGGCCACAAGACCTTGGCCGATCTGGCCGAAGCCGGCCATCGGTTCGCCGAAGTGCTCGAAAACACGCCGGCAGAGCTGCTGCCGCGCCGGGCTGTCGGTGGCCGGGACACCGCACCCACGGAGTGGGGCACGGTGCTGGGCAAAGCGCAGGCCGACGCGAGGAAGATGGGAGATCGGCTGACCGAGATGGGCGTCAGGCTGCTGTTCCGCGACGATCCCCGCTTTCCGCGCGCGCTCCTCGACCTCGAACGGCCACCCCATTGGCTCTTCGTCCAGGGCGCGATGGCGCCGCTTGCCATGCCAGCCGTGGCAATCGTGGGAACGCGCAAGCCATCCGAGGACGGACTGTTTCTGGCACGCTACGTCGGCGCCTGCCTCAGCGACTGGCCGGCAGCCACAGTCAGCGGGCTCGCCGCCGGCATCGACCAGCTCGCGCATGAAAGTTCGTTGCGCGCCAACGTCCCAACAATCGCGGTGCTCGGCACCGGCATCTTCGACAATTATCCTAAAGGCTCGGACGTTGCGCGCAGACAAATTCTCGAGGCCGGTGGCACGATCGTCTCCGAATATTTGCCGTGCTCGTCGTATAGCGCCGAGAATTTCGTCCAGCGCAACCGGCTCCAGGCTGCCCTTGGCCGGGTGGTGATCCCGGTCGAATGGGCGCGCCGCAGCGGCACCGCCCATACCGTACGCTTCGCGACGGCACTCAAGCGGCCGATCGCCTGCCTCCGGCTGTCGGACTGGCCGGTCGATCGCCTCGTGCTCGAACCCGGGCTGGGCCAGGAGATGGGGGAGATCTTCACCGTGCCGCGCGAGCAGCAGGCGTTCGATCATTTTGTCCGGGTCGCGCTCGGCGGCTCGGCGGCGTCCCCTGTGGGTCAACTCTCCTTGTTTGACGAGGAATAGTGATGCTAAAGGGCGCGATCTTCTCGCTGCACGACGTGCTGGCCAAGCAGGGTGGTGTCGACGCTGCCCTGCTCGCCGAGACATTCCGATTGCTGCGCTATCTCAAGAAGCGCGGCGTCGAGCCGGTGTTCGTCAGCAACAAGCAATGGACCGTGACCTACAGCAACACCGGCGTCACGAAATCGTTCAAGGACGTGCTTGAGGCTGAGCTTGGGCCGGTCGGCTATTACATCGGCGGTACCGATGGCATGCCATACAAACCCAAAGCAGCCGCGACCGACTTCATCCTAGAGAAGCAGGGCTGGAACCGGCGCGAGGTCGTGTTCATCGGAAACAGCGACATCGATATGAGGACCGCGAGCACCGGCCAGCTTATGTTCCTCAACGCGATTTGGCACGGCACCGCCAATCCCTATGGCTTCCAGTTCTTCTCCCCGCTCGACATAGCGCGGTTCCTCGACTGCCTTTGTCTAGGCCTCCACGACTGGTTCTGGGCGATCAACGATGGGCCGCTGCGCGTCTATGCGATGGCGCCCTTCTCCACTCTCTCCTCCCAATATCTCCAGGCTCATGCCTATTCTGCAAGCGCCCGCGCGACCTCGAAATACGGGATGGGCGACTCGACCTTCTGGGGCCGCCTGCTGGCGGCGCGCGTATATTTCTCCGGCCTGGTCGACGAGATCGACTACATTACCGCCTATCCTGGCCATGCGCCGGATTCGAAGCCGACGGTGATCGCTGACGCCCTGAACATACTCGGCGGATCGCTGCGCAAATCCTATCTGCCGGACCTGTTGATCCGGCACGACAAGGCGCAAAAATCGCAGGCAGCGCGTATCGCGGGTAAGAGCGTCGACGTTGTCAACCAGTTGACCACGATCCTGCTGAATGCCAGCCCACAGCGCGGCATGACCGGGAACGCGTACAGGTCGATGCCGGTCCGGTCGGGAAAGACCGTCTTGCTCGTCGACGATTTCTGCACCGAAGGACACTCATTCGAAGCCGGACGCGCTTTCATCAATGCAATGGGTGCCGCGACGATCTGCCTGAGCTGGTTGAAAACCATTAAGACCGACTATCGCGCCATCTCGCCACCCATCACGATCGCGAATCCGTACCAACCGACCGGCCCAGGCCCCACGCCGTCGACCAAGACCTACAGCTATCATGCCGCGATCGTCTCGCAGGCCGCGCAGATCGACCTTGCCGAGGTCCATGACCGCTATTTCAAATGGGCCTGGCCCGCCGATTGCTAGGATTCCTCGATGAACCCAGAACACGAAGCTTCCCCACCTGCACGACACTATAGCGCCAAGGAGCTTTACGCGCTCTACGGCGCGAGCCTGATCGCGGTGATCAGCGTCAACGCCGATGGCGATCAAGGCGTTGGCTCAGCCTTTCACGTCGGCGATGGCGTGTTCGTCACCGCGCGTCATGTCGTTGAAGGGATGGTGTCCTGCCATATCGAGCTCGACAGCTACCGACTGATGCGGCTCGCGGAAGACGCAACACGGGCCTTGGGATATGGGGAGCTTGCCCCTATGCCGATCAAGCCGCTGCCACATCCTAATCCCGACAAGGATGTGGCGGTGTTCTCCATGCCCAGCCTCGCAAGCCTGCCGGCCGTCCCATTGGGCGATCATCTCGACGATTGGATCACCGACCACGATTTCGTGCTGAACGAGGTGCTCGTTCTGGGTTTTCCGCCGATCCCGCTGTCGAAAAAGAATGTCCTATTCGCCACGCGGGCCCAGATCAACGCGGTGGTCGATCTGATAAATGTCGACCATGTGCATTTCATCGTCTCGGCGACGGCGCGTGGCGGCTTTAGCGGCGGAGTCGTGCTGTCCGAGTGGGGGGTCGCGCTGGGCATCGTGACCTCGAGCCTGCTCAAGAACGGCTTGCCCGAGGAACTGGGCTATCTCACCGTGCTGACCGTCGAACCCATTCTCGAATGCCTCGCTGCGCACGGCCTCTTGCCTGTCGCTCTCGCCTTGCAATGGGATGGCCTGTTCACAGCCAGCACTGAGCATTTCGGCGTGCCCGCGAAGAGCTGGGCGCATTCTTGGATTGAGACGGATCGCGACGGCCACCGCGCCAGGATATCATTTGCCACGCCGGACGAGGGCGCGCGGCAGCAGATGGCCGAGGCGCTGATCGCGCTCCCCGGCTTCGAGGGGGAAACCGAGCTGGTCGGCACAGCGAAGCATGTCTGGAACTATCACGGCGACTATGGGAAGTCGGAGGCGCCGCTCGAATATGCCCGAACCACGCTCACGGCGATCCTGCTTGCGCAGGGCTATCTGCCGGTCGATCGCCCCATCATTTCGACAGGCAGTCTCGACGAACCCGCCTTCGTCGACCTCCTTGGGAATATCGATTCCATTGAACAGTAGGTGGCACCGGCCTGGCGATCTCGACGGTGGCCCTATTCCAAGGCATCGATGTCCATCGACGCGTTCGCACCCTACTTTGCACGCTACCCTTCAGCTCTGATCAACGAAGGCAGATTTCCTTGGTCGCGCTGCTGACAGCCGTCAGGCGGCTAACGGCCCCGATCCAGACGGCCGGCAAGGCGCCCCATCTCGGTCGTTCGGGCAAATTTTGTCTTCACCCAGAAGCGGACGTTTGGGCTATTCGCGACCCGCTTAGGCCTGATCGCCGCCTAACAGGGTGCGCAGCGACCTTAGCTTTGCCAGCAGCTCATCAAACGCAATGACAGCAACCCCGGTCAATGCGTTGCGATAGAGCTCGAATGAACGTTTGAGCGGGGCTTCGGGGATCCTACCGATGACGAGCACGCCGCGGATGCCGAACGATTCGATCCGGTGCTCGGGGTTCAGGACTTTGAGTGTTGATTGCCACTGAGAACTGACCCGGCATTTCCACCGAGAATTGACCCGCCTATTAGGTATGTTTCGGGTCTGTGGCTTGGGTCAAGTTCCTGCCTTTCTCCTTTTTGCTTTTGGTCTCATGCGCCGAGCTGTTCTTGAAGCGGAAGCTGTCATTTCCGGTTTCGAGGATGTGGCAATGATGGGTGAGCCGGTCGAGCAGCGCGGTGGTCATCTTCGCGTCGCCGAAGACGCTGGCCCACTCGCTGAAGCTTAGGTTGGTGGTGATGATGACGCTGGTGCGCTCGTAGAGTTTGCTCAGCAGATGGAAGAGCAGCGCACCGCCGGACGCACTGAACGGCAGGTATCCCAGCTCGTCGAGAATGACGACATCGGAATGGACAAGGCGATTGGCGATCTGGCCAGAACGTCCCTGTGCTTTCTCCTGCTCCAACGCGTTGACCAGTTCCACGGTCGAGAAGAAGCGGACCCGTTTGTGATGATGTTCGATGGCCTGGACGCCGATCGCCGTGGCGATATGCGTCTTGCCCGTGCCGGGGCCGCCGACCAGAACGATGTTGTTGGCCTCGTCGAGGAACTCGCAGCGATGGAGCTGGCGCACGAGCGCCTCGTTGATCTCACTGCTGGCGAAGTCGAAGCCGTTCAGATCGCGGTAGGCTGGAAAGCGTGCGGTCTTGAGCTGATAGGCCGTCGATCGCACCTCTCGTTCCGCCGTCTCCGCCTTGAGAAGCTGTGACAGGATCGGAATGGCGCCCTCGAACGCCGGCGATCCCTGTTCGGTCAACTCGCCGACTGCCTGCGCCATGCCGTGCATCTTCAGTTGCCGCAGCATGATGACGATAGCGCCGCTTGCCGGATTATGACGCATGGCGGGCCTCCGTCTTTCTCAGGGCATCGTATCGTTCGACATTGGCCTTGGGCTCGTTGATGAGCGTTAGGGCCTGAGGCGCCTCGATGGTCGGTGGTGTGAAGGATTTGCCGTCGACAAGGCGATGTAGCAAGTTCAGCACATGCGTCTTGGTTGGAACGCCGGACTTCAGTGCCATATCGACCGCCGACAGAACGGCCTGTTCATCGTGCTGAAGCACGAGCGCCAGGATATCGACCATCTCGCGGTCGCCGCCCGGCTTCTTGAGCAAATACTGCTGCAGAGTCCGGAACGCGTCGGGAAGCTCGGCGAACGGTGCGCCGTTGCGAAGAGCGCCCGGCTTGCGCTGCACGACCGCCAGATAATGTCGCCAGTCGTAGATAGTCTGCCCCGGCCGATCATGGGAACGATCGATGACGCGCCGATGCTCGCAGACGATCTGACCTTCCGCGGCGACAACGACACGATCCGGGTAGACCCGCAGGCTCACCGGCCGGTTGGCAAAGGAAGCCGGGACGCTGTAGCGGTTGCGTTCCAGATGCACGAGGCAGGTGGGCGAGACCCGCTTGGTGTATTCTACAAAACCGTCGAAGAGCCGGGAAACTGGCATCAGAGCCTGAGCCTCCTCAGCCCAGATGTCGGCAATGGTGCCACGCATCTGACCATGCGGCGTCTGTGCCCATAGTTCCTTGCAGCGCTGCTCCAGCCATTCATTGAGTGCTGCCAGCGACGGAAAGCGCGGCGTGGGCTGCCAGAGGCGGTGACGCGCGTCCTGCACGTTCTTCTCGACCTGTCCCTTCTCCCAGCCAGAAGCCGGATTGCAGAACTCCGGCTCGAACAGATAGTGGCTGGCCATCGCCTGGAAACGGACATTGATGTCACGTTCCTTGCCACGTCCGACCTTGTCGATCGCCGTGCGCATATTGTCGTAGATGCCGCGACCCGGAATGCCACCAAAGACGCGGAATGCATGATTGTGGGCGTCAAACAGCATCTCATGCGTCTGCAGGAGGTAGGCCCGGACGATGAAGGCCCGGCTGTAGCTCAGCTTCGTATGCGCTACCTGGAGCTTGGTGCGCTCATTGCCGATGATCGCCCAGTCCTCCGACCAATCGAACTGGAAGGCTTCGCCCGGCTCGAACGCCAGGGGCACAAACGTCCCGCGGCCAGTAGTTTGCAACTCCCTCTGCCGATCCTCCCGCCATTCCCGAGCAAAAGCCGCCACGCGGTTATAGGAACCCTCATAGCCGAGGCTTATAAGGTCGGCATGCAACTGCTTCATCGTCCGCTTCTGCTTGCGGCCCTTCTTGGATTCCGTCTTCAGCCAGGCCGATAACCGATCCGCAAACGGGTCAAGTTTGCTCGGACGCTCCGGGACCTTGAACTTCGGCTCTACGCCGTCGGCACGGAGATACTTGCGGATGGTATTCCGGGATAGGCCAGTCCTGCGGCAAATCTCCCGGATCGATAGATGCTCTCGAAAATGCCAGCGTCGGATCACGCTCAATAACGCCATGTCGATCACTCCATAGCCCCCGCTGAAAACATGCGAGGGAGGGTTCAAACATGGGTCAATTCTCAATGGAAATATTGGGCTGCGCCGGGTCAGTTCTCAGTGGCAATCAACAACGCGTTGGCAAAACGGGAGCCGACACCGCAAGACTCATGGAACTCATGCAGGTCTTCGGCGCTCCCATCGGATCCATCAGCGACGGCAGCGGTGGCGGAGGGGCAACCACTCTTTCTGCAGTTGCCCAGGCTCTTGGCATTCCAACCCTCACAACCGAGTTGGGAGGAGGCGGCACCTTCTCAACCACTGGCGAGGCCATCGCCAGCCAAGGTACCTACCGCGTCCTCAAGCACATCGGCGTCTTGCCCAATGCCGAAACCAAATTGCCGCCGCCTGTCCGGCTGATGCAGGTCGCCGGGAGAGGCGCGTACACATATGCCCCCATTCACGGTATCTTCGAACCTGCTGTCGAACTCGGCGACCCTGTCGAAGCCGGCCAATCCGGAGGCTTCCTCTTTCCAGTCGAAGGTCTCCCCAGACAGCCTGAAGAAATCCGTTTCGCGCAGTCCGGCCTCGTCGCCTGCCGCCGTGCACCGGCCCTCGCCGCTCCCGGTGACTGCCTGTTCAAGCTTGTGACCGACGTCGGGGCCAATTGAGTGGCCAGCACATGACAAAGTCTCAACAGAAGACTTGGTGGTCGGGCGCCGACCTCATTCGACGGCCTGGGTAAGCGCACAGCCCATCAATCAGTTCCGGTCAATCCCGGTTTTCCGGGATTCTCTCTGCTTTTCCACTGCATTACGGGGATGGTCCGCAAATTTGCAGGAGGATGCATGAAGCCGGATTCGTCTGAGTGGCGCAGCTCGCAGGCCTACGATTTCATAAGCAACGTCACTCCGGATGCCCTCGCCTGGGAATTCCTCCGCCGCAATCCAGCCTACCAGCGCGAGTTTGCAGACATGCAGCAAATCAACGCCATGCTGAATCCCCTCCCCCGAATGAACTGCGGTCGCATTGGGGGCTTCGATTTTCCAGCAAATCCTGATCGTCCGGCAACCAAGCAGCCGGTTTACTGGACACCCGAGGTCGATCCGGGTGTTATCCTGCTCATCAACACGCCGCCGCTGCTGGCAGACGACGCGGACATCTTCGCTACTTTGCCGCCGGCGGCTTCAAAGCGTGACGAACTCGGTGAACACCTGCGTACCCTCTCGACAGCAAACAGCTGCCAGATCGCGCTGCTTTACGGCACCGACCCTGCGCAACCGCTGGCTGCGATAGTCCCCCTCGACGCAAAGGCCTCCGAACGACTGTCATCCCTGGACAGGTTCATCAGATCGTCCAAGGGTGGCAGAGTGCCTGATAAACGCCTGACGTCATCGCAACGCACTCGCCTCGGCCATATGCTTCGCGCTCTCGACGGCCGAATCGAGGGGGCTTCTCATTTCGACATAGCGCACGCCCTGTTCGGTCCCCGCTTCATCGTCGCTGAGGAATGGCAGGATTCGCCATTTCGTTACACAACGCTGCGCCTCATACGCGATGGCTACAAAATGATTGAAGGCGGATACCGCAAGCTACTGCGGTTCCGACGGCGCGACGCCTGAATGCCGGTGCCAAGTCCGGCAGCCGTATACCTGTCGGTGCGAAATAGGCTCCATCCATTTCGCACCTGAACAACGCCGGAGCCCTTCTCCATCATCGCCCTTGTCCGCCGCTGTATCCCTGCGGCTCTCACAAACGCGATGGAGATATCCCGATGAACGGTCGAAACGCCGGCTTGCCACCGCGCTTTCTGCGCACCAAGGAAGCGGCCACGTTTCTGAGCCTGTCGGCCAGGACGCTCGAAAAGCACCGCACCTACGGAACGGGCCCAGGCTATCGCAAACTCGGCGGGCGGGTCGTCTACTCCATCGACGATCTCCAGGCCTGGGCCAATCGCGGAGCCATGACCTCCACCTCCGACCCGAGGGGCACCGTCCTGCCCGCCAAGCGCCATTCCCTCATCCCGGCGGCACATGCCGGCCGATTGGCCCGCTGATCGCTCGGCCCTTCCCCTTGACGGCGCGTACTTGCCCACCTTCGGAGCGCGGACAGCTTGATCTGTTCCATGCGCTCCCCGGCGACTTTGCTCCCCGCGATGCACAGGATCTCATGGCCTATCCATTCTTTTCCCTCGCAAAGTCCAAACGGACAGCACCCATCGATTTCAAGGCCGGCGGCGTAACCATCCGGGTCGAAGCCGTGCCGGATCACGGCATGGCAACGATCTGGGACGCAGACATCCTGATCTGGGCGGCCAGCCAGATCGTCAACGCCCGCGATGCCGGACTCCGAACATCACGACTGATGGCTACGACGCCCTACGAGATCCTGACCTTTACCGGACGCGGCGTCAGCTCACGTGACTATCGGCGCCTGAAAGCTGCCCTCGATCGTCTCCAGTCCACCACGATCGCGACCTCCATCCGTCAGCCGGCCGAGGGCCGGCGCCATCGCTTCTCCTGGCTGAATGAATGGCAAGAGCGGACCGACCGGGATGGACGGCCGGTCGGCGTCGAACTGATCTTGCCGGATTGGTTCTATCGCGCCGTCCTCGACGACGCGCTCGTGCTCACCATCGATCGGGCCTATTTCGATCTGACCGGGGGCCTCGAGCGTTGGCTATACCGCATTGTCCGCAAGCATGGCGGACACCAGCAATTCGGCTGGAGGTTCGACTTCGCCCATCTGCACCACAAGTCCGGCAGCCTCTCGCCGCTCAAGCACTTCGCATACGACCTGCGCGACATTGCCCGACGACAACCGCTGCCTGGCTACCGCCTCGGCATCGAACTCCAGGTTGACGGACCCGATGTCCTCACCTTCGTCGCCACTAATCCTGCGGCCTCACCGCGCCCGGCCCGGAAACGACCAACGCGCTTCGGGGATAAGCTGTGAATACGCTCGTGCTATTGGGGACTGCCCCTATCGTGCCATCGGGGACCCGATCCTCGTGCTATCAGGGACCGGAGCTGACGATTCATCGCCGTCTTTCAGTGCCTTGTGGTCGGCGTAACGTCACTAACCCAGATTCTTTCAGAATCTTTCTAACGCACCCCTGCTGTCGCAAGGATGAGGACGACCACTCCACGCTGGTGGAGGGCGCGTCATGAACGTCGCGCTCCTCACTCATGTCGAGCTGACCTTTGTCGAGAAGAAGATCGAGTACTGGATCCGCTTCGGTCAGGCAGCGCACGAACAACGTATCGATCGCCGCCGTCGCCTCCTCTTCTTCCAGCCCGGCACGATCTTCGCCTTTGTCCGTTGGGCTTCCAATGACTTCGGCACAGTGATCTCAAGGATCGATATTGTTCAGGCGGTAGCACGCGGCAAAGCCTATCAGACGCTGCCTTTCGTCCGTCCAGGCGGCGATATCCTGCTCAAGATCGACAGCTGGCCTAAGGTCGAGCGCGTGCTTCAGGCCATAGATGCAATTGAACGTCTCGGCATCGATCCCGAAGCCGTATCGCCCGATCACTGGCGACACATCCATAACCGAATGACAGCCGGCCAAGAGCCACGGGCATACACGCTCGACCAGCATCGTGGCTTCCTTCAACGCTTGAGGGTGAAGCCATGAGCCGGCTCGGCATTGTCCTCACGACTGCACTCGCTACGATAAGCCTCGGCCATCCGGCGCTCGCGCCGATGCCGATCAGGCTGATCTGGAACGTTTCAGCCAGCGCACCGATCGGCCTCTACTCGGTCGATTTCAACAGCCCCCTCGAAGTCACGGATCTTGTCGCCGTCGATGCGCCGGAGCCGCTCGCGATTTTCCTCGCCGCGCGTCGCTATCTGCCGAAAGGCGTGCCGCTGCTCAAGCGTGTTCGCGCGGTCTCCGGGCAAACCGTCTGCCGTTCGAACGTCCTCATCACAGTCGACGGCATCGAGGCTGGCACAGCACTCGAGCACGATCGCGCGGGCCGTCCACTGCCGGCCTGGCGGGGATGCCTGCGCATCGCTACCGGCGAAATCTTCCTCATGAACTGGGAGGTCCGCGACAGCCTCGACGGCCGCTACTTCGGCCCCATGTCCATCGACCGCATCATCGGCCGCGCCATTCCTCTTTGGACCGACGAGGAAGGTGACGGCCGCTTCGAATGGCGCGCGTCAACGCGGTGAGCGCGCCAGCGGCGGCGTACCTCTCGCCGCCATCCCATCACCGCCGAACCAGCAAGGGAGTTAGCCATGCCACGGATAGGACTGTTCACGCGCGACGGAGACAGCTTCTCAGGACGTGTCCACACACTCACGCTCGACCTCGAACTCACCATCGTACCCGCCGAACCAGGCGATAGCGACAACACACCCGACTACCGCGTGCTGCGCGGTACCGATGACGGGCCGGAGGTCGGCGCGGGCTGGACACGCACCAGCGAGAAGGCCGGGGAGTATGTTTCGTTGCAGCTCGACGACCCGACCTTCCACGAACCGATCCGCGCACGCCTGTTCCGGGATAGTGACGACGCGACCTCATGGTCATTGCATTGGAGCCGTCCACGCGACCGCGGCGAGACGGCTTGAGCCATGCCCTGTGTCAACGTTCCCATCGCTTCTCGGCTGCGCCCAACGCTCAGCCGATCGGTCTCCGGACGGAGACGCCCGGTTCGCCGGTTCGCGCTCCATCTTCTTTCCGGCCTCCTTTTGACTGCCTGCCCGGTCGGCCCGTCCATCGCGCAAGCCAACGCGGTACAGCAATCGGCGCGCGCTGATCCTTATGCGGCCCACATCGCCGAAGCCTCACGACGCTTCGCAATTCCGGCTGCCTGGATACGCGCCGTCATAGGCAAGGAAAGTGCAGGCGATGCGCGCGCCGTGTCCAGCGCCGGCGCGCTTGGTCTGATGCAGATCATGCCTGGTACCTGGGAGGAGCTACGCGGTCGATGGCCGCTCGGACAGGACCCGTTCGATCCGCGCGACAACATCCTGGCGGGGACCGCGTATCTGCGTGAGATGCACGATCGCTTCGGATCGCCGGGTTTCCTCGCGGCGTATAATGCGGGCCCGGCACGCTACGAAGGCTATCTCGCCGGCCACCCTTTACCGGCCGAAACCCTTGCCTATGTCGCTACACTTTCCCCTCTGATCAACGGCGGTTCACTCACGGAGCGGGCGTCGACGCCGGTGGCACCTGGTGGCGCGGAAACGCTGCCGTGGCGCCGCTCGCCGCTCTTCGTTCGAGCCCCCGCCGGCACTGAGCCGACGTCGTCCGAGCGCGCCAATAGTGCAGCCGCGGAGCGCTCCGTTATGCCCGATGCCGTTGCCATTGCGCCGCGCTCGGACGGCCTCTTCGCCGCGCGCACCGGCATGGAAGACCCGTTTTGACTGTCGTCGCAGAATGGCGGTGTGTGGCGGGCATCCGGCAGCGCTGGGCAAGGTACGGCGTTAGTACTGGAGAAACGACGTATGCGTCCGGGGGCTGCACGTGATGTCAGCTCTTGACGGGATTTTGCGCTTTCCACGCCCATGGCAGGAGTTCGTCGAGGCCGCTGACGGGATGCCCATCGAGCATGCGCTGCAGTACGTCGGCGAGATAGGCGTAGGGCTCGACATCGTTGAGCTTGGCAGTTTCGGTGAGAGAGCAAATGATCGCCCAGCGGCCGCCGCCACCATCGCTGCCGGCGAACAGGTGGTTCTTGCGGCCGAGCGCAACGGGACGGATGGCCCGCTCGACCGGGTTGGTGTCGAGCTCGACGCGGCCATCGGTGAGGAATCGGGTCAGTCCGGGCCAACGCGACAGCGCATAGCGGATCGCTTCTGCAAGCGTGCTGCGTCCGGAGATGTGCTGGAGCTGCGCTTCCAGCCAGGCGTGGAAGGCGGCGACAACGGGTGTCGATCGCTGCAGCCGCGCCGCAAGCCTAAGGGCCGGCGACTGTCCGCGCACATCCGCCTCGATCGCATAGATTTCACCGATCCGGCGCAGCGCCTCAGTTGCCACGGGCGATCCGGTCGCTGCGATCACGTCATAGAACTTGCGCCTCGTATGCGCCCAGCAGGCGGCGAGAGCGATGTCGCCATTGGCAGCGAGTTGTTCGAAGCCGGCATAACCATCGACATGCAGCACACCCTTGAAGTGCTGAAGATGCGATACCGGGCGCTCGGCCTTTCGGTCCGGCGCAAACAGGTAGACTGCTGCCGGCGGCTCGGGTCCGGCCCAGGGGCGTTGTTCGCGGGCATAGACCCACAACCGTCCCGTCTTGGTCCGCCCACGGCCCGGATCGAGTACCGGCACCGGTGTGTCGTCGGCGAACAGATGGTTGGAGGCGAACACGTTCTTCACCAGCCGCTCGTGCAGAGCTTCCAACCACCAGCATGCGCCGCCGACCCATCCAGCCAGCGTCGAGCGCGCCAGATCGACACCGTGTCGGGCGAAGATCTGCGACTGCCGGTAGAGCGGCGTGTGATCGCAGTATTTGGAGACCAGCACCTGCGCCAGAAGTGCCGGCGTTGCCAATCCGCCGGCGATCAACCGCTCCGGCGCAGCCACTTGCACTACCGTCTCGCAGGCACGGCAGGCGTATTTCGGGCGCACGGTGCGTATGACGCGCAGCTGGGCCGGGATCCAGTCGAGCATCTCGCTCACGCTCTCGCCGATCGCATGAAGTGCGCCGCCACAGCACACACAATACGCTTCTTCGATGTCGAGCCGCACGTCCTCGCGTCGCAGATGATCGGGCAGTGGCTTGCGATGGGATGGCCGCTCCAACGGTGGATGGATGCTCGGTGTGCTCTCCCGGATGCGGGCGATGTCGGCATCGAGGTCTTCCAGTGCGAGCGCCAGCTGGTCGGGATCGAGGCGCTCGGAACGCCGGCCGAACTGCGCCCGCTGGAGCTTCTTGATAATCGATTGGAGGCGTTCGATCTCGCCATCGCGGCTCTCGACGGCCGCCGCCATATCGCGCAGCAGACGCTGCAAAAGTGCTGGATCGGACGGCAGATTGTCGAGGTCAATCAACATGATCGAATCTACCATGAACCGCTCAAAAACCCAAGGATTCCAGCGGTTTCCGTGTCGATCGGAGGACCGTTTTCAGCCGGCCAGCGCCGGTCTCCAGACACGCTCCGGCGCGCGCCAGTCGATGCCCTCGATCAGCATGGCAAGCTGTGCCGGCGTCAATGTGATCGAGCCGTCATAACCTGCCATACGTGGCCACACGAAGCTGCCCTGGTCGAGCCGCTTGGTGAACAGACACAGCCCGTTGCCGTCCCAGAACAGGATCTTGAGCAGCGACGCCTTCTTTCCCCGGAAGGCAAACAGATGACCCGAGAACGGGTCCTGCTTCAGCGTTGCCTGGACCAGCATGGCGAGCCCGTCGAGGCCCTTCCGCATGTCGGTGTGACCCAGCGCCAGATGCACCTTCACCCCCGCCGGAACGATCATCATGGGCTCACCCCTCCGCTGTCGATCCGTGCGCGCACCACATCGGGATCACACCCTTCCGGCGCGAACATGCGCCGCCCGTCAGGCAGATCGACGGCCATCATTCCGTCAGGCGGTTGCACGAACCTCTGCAGGGCCAGCGTCGCCGGCATGTCGTCAGGTAGCGTCACGGATGCGAGTTTTGCGCGCTTCCTCTGCGCCACGTCGAACTGCACGCGCCAGCGGAACAGCATCCCCGTGACGATCCCGTGCTTGCGCGCGACGGCCGAGACGCTCACGCCTGGCTGGTTGCTCTCCAGCGCGATGGCACGCTTTTCCTCGTCGCTGAAGAAGCGCCGGGCAACTTGCCGGGGCGGCGTCGGCCCATCCTTGGCGGCACCTGTCAACTCGCTTTCGGGCGCCGTTCCGTTAGCACTAGTGCTAACGGCCGGGCGGGCGGAGGGATGAAGATGCGCGCGCCAGTCGATCTCAACCTCGCCATCCTCCAAGCGGTCACGCCAACGGCGCAGCGCGTAGGGCGAAAGATGCAGTGCCGCGGCGTATTCGCGAACGCCCATGCCGCTCCAGTTCATCGCCTCGACATGCATTGCCCAGAACGCCCGGAGCGCACGATTGCGCACATCCGTGCTCACGCCAAAACGTTGGCGTTGACGGCGGCGCGGCCCTTTCTGGCGTTGTTGCGGACACGCTTCTCGGAGCAATTGTGCTTGCGATTCCGCATGTTTGCGCGCTGCTTCCTTGCCCATCAGGTGGTCAAGCCAGCGCTCGAACGTACGCCGGTTGAGACGGTGATGGCGGCAATAGGTTGTGCGCGCCAACCCGCTCTGACGCCACGCTTCGACGTGAACCACCCAGAAGGACTTGCGCGCCGTGTTCTCGAAATGTCTCAAATCCACCGGAGATCCTCCATGCTACGAAGGAACTCCACATGCTGCGATTTTGCACTACGCCAACGAGGTGTCAGGACCGGACGCTTACGAAACGACGTATGCGTCCGGGGGCTGCACGTGATGTCAGCTCTTGACGGGATTTTGCGCTTTCCACGCCCATGGCAGGAGTTCATCGAGGCTGCTGACGGGATGCCCATCGAGCATGCGCTGCAGTACGTCGGCGAGATAGGAGTAGGGCTCGACATCGTTGAGCTTGGCAGTTTCGGTGAGAGAGCAAACGATCGCCCAGCGGCCGCCGCCGCCATCGCTGCCGGCGAACAGGTGGTTCTTGCGGCCGAGCGCAACGGGACGGATGGCCCGCTCGACCGGGTTGGTATCGAGCTCGACACGACCATCGGTGAGGAAGCGGGTCAGTCCGGTCCAACGCGACAGCGCATAGCGGATCGCTTCTGCAAGCGTGCTGCGTCCGGAGATGTGCTGGAGCTGCACTTCCAGCCAGGTGTGGAAGGCGGCAACAACGGGTTTCGATCGCTGCAGCCGCGCCGCAAGCCTAAGGGCCGGCGACTGTCCGCGCACATCCGCCTCGACGGCATAGATTTCACCGATCCGGCGCAGGGCTTCCGCCGCCACGGGCGATCCGGTCGCTTCGACCACGTCATAGAACTTGCGCCTCGTATGCGCCCAGCAGGCGGCGAGAGCGATATCGCCACGGGCAGCGAGCTGTTCGAAGCCGGCATAACCATCGACATGCAGCACACCTTTGAAGTGCTGAAGATGCGATATCGGGCGCTCGGCCTTTCGGTCCGGCGCAAACAGGTAGACTGCCGCCGGCGGCTCGGGTCCGGCCCAAGTGCGTTGCTCACGGGCATAGACCCACAACCGCCCCGTCTTGGTCCGCCCGCGGCCCGGATCGAGCACCGGCACCGGTGTGTCGTCGGCGAACAGATGGTTGGAGGCGAATATGTTCTTCACCAGCCGCTCGTGCAGGGCTTCCAGCCACCAGCAGGCGCCGCCGACCCATCCAGCCAGCGTCGAGCGTGCCAGATCGACACCATGCCGGGCGAATATCTGCGACTGCCGGTAGAGCGGCGTGTGATCGCAATATTTGGAGACCAGCACCTGCGCCAGAAGCGCCGGCGTTGCCAATCCGCCGGCGATCAACCGCTCCGGCGCAGGCGCTTGCGCTACCGTCTCGCAAGTCCGGCAGGCGTATTTCGGGCGCGTGATGCGGACAACGCGAAGCTGTGCCGGAACCCAGTCGAGCATCTCGCTGACGCTCTCGCCGATCGCATGAAGTGCGCCGCCACAGCACACACAATACGCTTCTTCGATGTCGAGCCGCATGTCCTCGCGCGGCAGATGATCGGGCAGCGGCTTGCGGTGGGATGGCCGCTCCAACGGTGGATGGACGCTCGGTGTGCTCTCCCGGATGCGGGCGATGTCGGCATCGAGGTCTTCCAGCGCGAGCGCCAGTTGGTCGGGATCGAGGCGCTCGGAACGCCGGCCGAACTGCGCCCGCTGAAGCTTCCTGATGATCGATTGGAGGCGTTCGATCTCGCCATCGCGGCTCTCGACGGCAGCTGCCATATCGCGCAGCAGACGCTGCAAAAGTGCTGGATCGGACGGCAGATTGTCGAGGTCGATCAACATGATCGAATCTACCATGAACCGCTCAAAAACCCAAGGATTCCGGTAGTTTCTGCGTCGATCGGAGGACCGTTTTCAGCCGGCCAGCGCCGGTCTCCAGATACGCTCGGGTGCGCGCCAGTCGATGCCCTCGATCAGCATGGCAAGCTGTGCCGGCGTCAATGTGATCGAGCCGTCATAACCTGCCATACGTGGCCACACGAAGCTGCCCTGGTCGAGCCGCTTGGTGAACAGACACAGCCCGTTGCCATCCCAGAACAGGATCTTGAGCAGCGACGCCTTCTTTCCCCGGAAGGCAAACAGATGACCCGAGAACGGGTCCTGCTTCAGCGTTGCCTGGACCAGCATGGCGAGCCCGTCCAGCCCCTTCCGCATGTCGGTGTGCCCCAGCGCCAGATGCACCTTCACGCCCGCCGGAACGATCATCATGATGCAGTCCCTCCGCTGTCGACGAACGCTCGTACGGCAACAGGATCACTGCCCGCAGGTGCAAAGACACGCCGCCCATCCGGCAGTTCGATTGCCATCATCCCGTCAGGGGGCCGCACAAGATTCTGCAGCGCGAGTGCCGCTGCCGCGTCCGTAGCCAGCGTCACAGATGCCAGTTTCGCTTGCTTCTTCTGCGTCACGCCGAATTCCGCGCGCCAACGAAACAGGATGCCGGTCGCGATCCCGTGCCGGCGCGCGACAGCCGAGACCGTTGCACCTGCAGCTTCACTCTCCTGGACGATGGCGAGCTTCTGCGCGTCCGTGAAGAACCGGCGGAAGCGCGTGGCGGGAGTGTCATCTGGACGCGCTGTCAAGCCGTTTTCGGACGTCGCGCCGTTAGTGATATCACTAACGGCCGGGCGGGCGGCGGGATGAAGATGCGCGCGCCAGTCGATCTCAACCTCGCCATCCTCCAAGCGGTCACGCCAACGGCGCAGCGCGTAGGGCGAAAGCTGCAGTGCCGCGGCGTATTCGCGAACGCCCATGCCGCTCCAGTTCATCGCCTCGACATGCATTGCCCAGAACGCCCGGAGCGCACGATTGCGCACATCCGTGCTCACGCCAAAACGTTGGCGTTGACGCCGGCGCGGTCCTTTCTGGCATTGTTTCGGACACGCTTCCTGGCGCAATTGTGCCTGCGATTCCGCATGTTTGCGCGCTGCTTCCTTGCCCATCAGGTGGTCAAGCCAGCGCTCGAACGTACGCCGGTTGAGATGGTGATGGCGGCAATAGGTTGTGCGCGCCAGCCCGCTCTGACGCCACGCTTCGACATGAATCACCCAGAAGGACTTACGCGCCGTGTTCTCGAAATGTCTCAAATTCACCGGAGACCCTCCACGCTACGAAGGAACTCCACATGCTGCGATTTTGCACTACGCCAACGAGGTGTCAGGACCGGACGCTTACGAAACGACAGAGGACGGCGAGATAAAAGCGCCTGCCCGAAACGCGTTAAGCCATTGGTATGGCTTGCGTTTTCCGGTGCATGCCGGTCGGTCGAGGGCATACAGCCCGAATTTTTCCAATGCTTTCAATGTTTGGACATGCACGACCAGCCTCCGGACACAACCTCGGGCACAGTCATGAGCGAGATTGACCGCGACTTCCTCATCAAGCCAGGCCGCATCCGTTCGACGAAGACGCCGAAGGCCAAGAGCTTCGTCAATCAGGTCCTCGCCGCGGCCAAGCGCGCCGGTCACACCTCTGGCGGCGTTCCATCGGGCAAGCCGGCCCCCCGGCTCGGCCACTCCACCTTCGGACGCGGGCGCAACGTCTTCGGACGCTCCCGAATCTTCTCCTCGCATCGCCGCGTCGTCATCAAGGCGCGCGTCGCCCGCCATCAGGGGCGGGCATTCCGTTCAGCACCGCTCACTGCGCATGTCTCCTATCTCAAGCGCGAGGGCGTCAGCCGAGATGGCGAGAAAGGCGTGATGTTTGACGCCAACACCGACCGAGCCGACGATCTCGCCTTCGCTGATCGCTGCAAGGACGACCGGCATCATTTCCGCTTCATCGTCTCGCCGGAGGACGCAGCCGAGATGACCGACCTCAAGGCCTTCACCCGAGATCTAGCGCGCCAGATGGAAGCCGATCTTGGTACGCGCCTCGACTGGATCGCCGTCGACCACTGGAACACCGACAACCCGCATGTGCATCTGCTCATACGCGGCGTCGACGACGTCGGCGCCGACCTCGTCGTCTCTCGCGACTATATCAGCCGCGGTCTGCGCTCCCGCGCCGACGATCTCGTCGACATCGAGCTCGGCCCGAAGCCGGAGCACGAAATCCGCAGCGCACTTGAAAAGGAAATTACTGCCGAGCGTTGGACGCGGATCGACCGGGAGATCCAGCGCGCAGCCGATGAGACCGGCTATGTCGATCTCAGGCCAGACCGATCCGCCCCAGCTGATCCGGAACTACGTCGCCTCATGATCGGCCGGCTCCAGCATATCGAGAAGTTGGGGCTCGCCATCCAGGGCGATCCAGGAAATTGGGTGGTTGGTCTCGAAGCCGAACTCACGCTGCGCGATCTCGGCATGCGTGGCGATATCATCAAGACGATGCACCGCGCCTTCACGGTGCGCGGCCAGGATCGCGGCGTTGGCGATTGTGTGGTCGACGGCGGAACCTCTGGCTCACCGATCGTTGGGCGCCTCGTTGATCGCGGCCTCTACAACGAACTGACCGGCGAAGCCTACGCCGTCATCGACGGGGTCGACGGGCGCGCCCACCATGTCCGCTTCCGCGGGGTCGAGGCATTCGAACAGGCGCCCGCAAATGGTGGCATCGTCGAAGTCCGTCGCTTTGGAGGTACGGACGACCAACGCCCGACATTGGTGCTTGCGATGCGATCTGATCACGATCTTCAAGCGCAGGTCACAGCGCCGGGTGCTACCTGGATCGATCATCGCCTTGTCGAGCGAGATGCCATGCCGCTGTCGCAGGCCGGTTTTGGCCGCGAGGTACGCGAGGCCATGCAGGCGCGTGCCGAACATCTCGCCGATCAGAGCCTCGCCCGGCGCGACGGCCAGCGCATCATCATACAACGCGATCTCCTCGCCACGCTTCGCTGCCGCGAACTCGAGGCCGTCGGCGAGAAGCTTTCGGCCGAGACCGGCCTGCCGCATGTGAAGACGCAAGCCGGGCAGCGCGTCGCGGGCGTTGTGCGCCAGCGCCTCGCCCTCTCCTCCGGCCGCTTCGCAATGATTGAAGACGGTCTCGGCTTCCAACTCGTGCCCTGGTCGCGCGACCTCGATCGCAAACTCGGCCAGCATGTCGCAGGCATAACCAAAGTCAGCGGCGGCATCGAACTGTCGGTCGGACGCAAGCGCGACCTCGGCCTCTGACAACGACGGAAAAGGATCACGCATGTTAGCGACCAAAATCCTCTGGGGCCAGATCACGGTGGTCTTCCTGATCGTGATCGCCACCACCTGGGCCGCAACCCAATATGTTGCCTGGCAGCTTGGGTACCAGGCACAACTCGGCACGCCCTGGTTCAGTGTTGGCGATGTGCCGATCTACTATCCGCCGGCCTTCTTCTGGTGGTGGTATTTCTTCGACGCCTACGCGCCCGAGATCTTCAACAAGGCTGCTTTCATTGCCGCTTCGGGCGGCTTGATCGCAATCGCCGTCGCCATCGGCATGTCGGTCTGGCGAGCTCGCGAGGCCAAAAACGTCCAGACCTACGGCTCCGCCCGATGGGCCCAAAAGAAGGAGGTGGAGGCAGCGGGGCTTCTCGGCTCAGACGGAGTCGTGCTTGGCCGGTTCGATCACGACTATCTGCGGCATGACGGGCCCGAGCATGTGCTGTGCTTTGCGCCGACACGTTCCGGCAAGGGCGTCGGCCTTGTGGTGCCTACGCTCCTGACCTGGCCGGGCTCTGCAATCGTTCACGACATCAAGGGCGAAAACTGGCAACTCACAGCTGGCTTCCGTGGCAGGCACGGTCACGTGCTGCTCTTCGATCCGACCAATCCGAAATCAGCCGCCTACAATCCCCTGCTTGAAGTTCGTCGCGGTGATTGGGAGGTGCGCGACGTACAGAACGTTGCCGATATTCTGGTCGACCCGGAGGGTTCGCTCGACAAGCGCAACCACTGGGAAAAGACCAGCCACTCCCTTCTCGTTGGCGCGATCTTGCATGTCCTCTATGCCGAGGAGGAAAAAACGCTCGCCGGCGTCGCAGCCTTTCTCTCCGATCCACGCCGCCCGATCGAAGCGACGCTCGCAGCAATGATGACAACGAAGCATCTCGGCGAGGCCGGCCCGCATCCGGTTGTCGCATCGACGGCGCGCGAGCTCCTCAACAAATCCGACAACGAACGATCCGGCGTGCTCTCTACTGCCATGTCCTTCCTCGGCCTCTATCGCGATCCGGTCATCGCGGAAGTGACTGGGCGATGCGACTGGCGCATCGCCGATCTCACCTCGGACGCAAAGCCAACGACGCTCTATCTGGTCGTACCACCCTCGGACATTTCCCGAACAAAGCCGCTGATCCGTCTCGTCCTCAACCAGATAGGCCGACGGCTGACCGAGGACCTGCACGCAATGGAACGCAAGCACCGCGTCCTCATGATGCTCGACGAGTTCCCGGCTCTCGGCCGTCTCGATTTCTTCGAGTCCGCGCTTGCCTTCATGGCCGGCTACGGCATCAAGAGCTTTCTCATCGCCCAGTCGCTCAACCAGATCGAAAAGGCATACGGGGCCAACAACTCTATCCTCGACAATTGCCACGTGCGTGTGAGCTTCGCGACCAATGACGAGCGGACAGCCAAACGCGTATCAGATGCTCTCGGAACAGCCACCGAAATGAAGGCGATGAAGAACTATGCCGGCCACAGGCTCTCGCCATGGCTTGGGCACCTGATGGTCTCGCGTTCAGAAACGGCGCGTCCCCTCCTCACACCCGGCGAGGTTATGCAACTTCCACCGACCGACGAGATTGTGATGATCGCAGGCACTCCGCCGATCCGGGCAAAGAAGGCACGCTACTACGAGGATGCGCGCTTCCGCGAGCGTGTCATGCAGCCGCCGGATCCGGCCAGATTGGGCAGGACCCCTCGCAGCGACAGTTGGTCGACAGTCCTGCCGCAGAAGGCCGATCCCGTACCTTCAGCCGCTGAAGTACCTGACAGCGCCAATGCCGGCCTGCGCCGCGAACCGGAGCGTCCCGAACATGTTGCTATCGCAAAGGAAACCGCGGACCAAAAGCCGGCCGAGGAGTTCGCGCATATCCTCGACGACGAGCCGGAGGACACCGCTCGCCAGCGTCAGGCATTGCGGCGCCAGATGACTGGTCTTGCGCGTCAGGTCGCACTCGACCCGGCCGATGGGATGGAGCTCTAAGGCCATGCGCGACCGTCTGAATCTTACCCTGCCAGTGGAGCTTATCGGTCGCATCAACGAGCTTGCTGACCGCAAGAAATTGCCCAGGTCGGCCATCGTTGAGGCGGCTGTCAGTTCGTTCCTGTCGCCCGATCACGCCGATGCGCGCGAAGCAGCCTTCGCACGCCGGCTCGACCGACTGTCCAGGCAAATCCAGCGGATGGAGCGCGATCTTGGCGTCACCGCGGAAACCCTCGCCCTTTTCGTGCGCTTCTGGCTTTCGGTCACCCCGCCGCTGCCGCCGGAGGCGCAAGCTTCAGCGCAGGCCAAGGGGCGCGAACGTTTCGATGGCTTTGTCGAAACGCTCGGCAAGCGGCTTCAGAAGGGCCAGAGCTTTTTGCGGGAGATTCCCGAAGATGTTGAGAGCGATGAACCCGTGGATGTGACAATGGGCGGCTCTTAGGGCGAACGGGCATCGCGTACTGTTGTTGAAGTGTGCTTTTGGCCTGAGGTTTGTCTGAGCGGAGGACAACCCCGACTCGGTGGTGATCTTCATCCCCTGGGTTTGCCACGGCACGAAGGGCGACCGTGGGACCGCAGCTGCCACTCAGCGGCCTCAAGACGACTACCGAGTGAGTCCTTAAGAAAGAACGCGAGAATCGAAGGGCCGCTACTCCTCGTACTCACCATCTTCTTGATCATAGAGGCTATCACTGTCCTGAGCGTCGGCGTCATCATCAGTGCCGTAGTCATCTACGACATAGGGATCAGTATTCTCCTCGACATATGCCCTGCATCCCTCGATGAACGAGTTGCTGTTTCCGCCGCAGCCGGACTCGTCGTCGATACCCTTGCGCTCAGCCCATTCGTAACCGGCTTCGTGTCCTGAACAGTCCACGGTGCAGGGGTAGCCCATAAAGGTCTGGGCGAATGTCGGGGCGGTTGCGGCAAGTGCCATGGAGGCCGCCAGCAGCGCTACTTTCACGGTGTCCCTCCACGTTGTGGTGGGCTCAGGACGCCTAGACGTCCTGAGCGTTCACAAGACCAGATGTTCGGCCCTCAATGGCAGTGATAGCCACCGTTCTTGCGGTCGTTATGGCAACCGTTTGCGTCAGTGCCTCCGCCATGAGCGACGGCGGCGGTGATTCCAGCTGCCGAAGAGATTAGGTAAAAAGCAAGTAGTACGTACTTCATTAGAGCCCCCCTTAGCCACTATGTGACAACCATCGAACACAACCATAGACACCCGCTCTCTTCAAGAGTGACATTAGAGTTTCCTTGTATACTGGTTTACGATTTCGCTGGCGGTACCTGCGCTGCGCTCGCACACGACTTGCGCTCTTATGGCCCAGGTCTAGCCTGTGCCTTGCACCGGTCGAGCAGATAGCCCACCGCACTTTCCTATCGGCGAGTACGGGCCTTCACGTCCAACTGGTGAACCGCCAGTGACTCGCGAGCCACCAGCGGCGGCTTTCTCGGCGAACATATCGACCGACAAGATCTGAAGTGCGAAGCGCCGCTTGCGTGGAGCGTGCGCACACGGATGCTGCAACGAGGTCAACCCCTTGCCCGCCCTACTCCTGCAATTGCACGCTAGGCTACTACGCCTGCGGAAACCTGTTGAACCTGCCTGATTTCTGGCTCTCTTAATCATCCCCGATCAGGGTCGCGCGGCGCGCCACCCGCACCAGAACGGGGATGATGTGGCGACTTCTCAACGACATTCCGAAGCATCCATGCGCGGTGCGCGCATGCTGCGCACCGCGCTCGGCCCAGCGATCGCTGGATTCCTGGAGGATCCGTTGATCGTCGAGGTGATGCTCAATCCCGACGGGCGGCTCTGGATCGACCGCCTCTCCGGCGGGCTTGAAGATACAGGTTGCACGCTCCTGGCCGCGGACGGCGACCGCATCATTCGCCTCGTCGCCCACCATGTCGGCGCCGAAGTACATCCTGGCAATCCACGTGTTTCGGCCGAGCTTCCCGAAACGGGAGAGAGGTTCGAGGGGTTGCTGCCACCCGTCGTCGCAGCACCAGCCTTTGCGATCCGAAAGCCGGCGGTCGCCGTCTTCACCCTCGACGACTACGTCGCAGCCGGCGTCATGACTGCTCAGCAGGCAACTGCGCTGCGTCAGGCTGTTGCGGCGCGCGCCAACATTCTCGTCGCTGGTGGCACGTCGACCGGCAAGACCACGCTCACTAATGCGCTTCTTGCAGAAGTCGCCAAGACCTCCGATCGCGTCGTCCTGATCGAGGACACGCGCGAACTGCAATGTGCCGCGCCCAATTTCGTGGCCCTTCGCACCAAGGAAGGCGTCATCTCCCTTTCCGATCTCGTTCGATCATCGCTTCGGCTCCGCCCCGACCGCATTCCCGTAGGCGAGGTGCGCGGCTCCGAAGCGCTCGATCTCCTCAAGGCTTGGGGCACCGGCCATCCCGGCGGCATCGGCACCATCCACGCCGGTACTGGCATCGGCGCCCTGCGGCGCCTCGAACAACTCATTCAAGAAGCCGTCGTCACCGTCCCGCGCGCACTGATCGCGGAAACCATCGATCTCGTCGCTGTGCTGTCCGGACGCGGCTCCGCCCGACGACTGGCCGAACTCGCTCGCGTCGAAGGGCTCGGTCCCGGCGGCGACTACCGCATCGCCCCCATCACCTCCAACAACGAAGGAACCTCCTGATGAACCCGCCCTTTTCCCAAGCCGGACGCCGCATCGCGGCATTCTGCTCGGCCACCTTCCTTGCACTTGCGACTGCCCCTGTCGCACACGCCGCAGGCTCGTCCATGCCCTGGGAACAGCCACTGCAGCAGATCCTGCAGTCGATCGAAGGACCGGTCGCCAAGATCATCGCCGTGATCATCATCATCGTGACCGGTCTGACGCTCGCTTTCGGCGACACCTCGGGGGGTTCCGGCGACTGATCCAGATCGTCTTCGGCCTCTCTATCGCCTTCGCCGCATCAAGCTTCTTCCTCAGCTTCTTTAGCTTCGGCGGCGGAGCGCTCGTCTGATGGAGGAACCAGTCCCAGGGTTCAGCGCACCTGTTCATCGGGCGCTTACAGAGCACATCCTGCTCGGCGGCGCCCCACGCTCGATCGCCATCTTGAACGGCACACTGGCTGCGGCGCTCGGGCTCGGTCTGCGGCTCTGGATCGTCGGGATCGGGCTGGGGCTGATCGGGCACCTCGCCGCCGTCTGGGCCGCCAGGCGCGATCCGATGTTCGCCGACGTTGTGCGCAGACATCTGCGCATCCCTGGCCACCTCGGCACGTGAGGTGACGCCATGATGAACCTTGCCGAATACCGAAACCGAAATGCCCGCCTCTCGGACTTCCTGCCTTGGGCAGCGCTCGTGCGCGAGGGCGTTGTCCTCAACAAGGACGGCAGTTTCCAGCGCAGCGCCCGATTCCGCGGCCCCGATCTCGACAGCTCGGTTGCAGCCGAATTGGTCGCCATCGCCAGCCGTCTCAACAACGCGTTCCGACGTCTCGGCTCAGGCTGGGCGATCTTCGTCGAAGCCCAGCGTCATGCAGCCGGCGCGTATCCTGAGAGCACATTCGCAGACGCCGCCTCCGCGCTGGTTGATGCCGAACGCAAGGCCGGCTTCGAAGAGACCGGGGCCCACTACGAGTCCAGCTATTTCCTGACCTTCACTTATCTGCCCCCGGCCGAGGACGCCGCGCGCGCGGAAAGCTGGCTCTATGAAGGCAAAGCCGAAAGCGGCGTCGATCCGCACGAGATCGTCATCGGCTTCGTCGACCGTACCAACCGGGTGTTGCAACTTGTCGAAGGCTTCATGCCCGATTGCGCATGGCTCGACGATGTCGAAACCCTGTCTTATCTCCATGCCTGCGTTTCTACCGAACGTCATCGAGTGCGTGTTCCCGAGACGCCGATGTATCTTGACGCGTTGCTCGCGGACCGGCCCCTTACCGGAGGGCTCGAGCCACGTCTTGGCGATCAACATCTGCGCATTCTCACCATTGTCGGATTTCCAACTGCGACCACGCCCGGAATCCTCGACGAGCTTAATCGCCTCGCATTCCCCTATCGTTGGTCGACCCGCGCCATCCTCCTCGACAAGATCGACGCGGCGAAGCTGTTGACCAAGATCAGGCGGCAATGGTTCGCCAAGCGCAAATCGATCGCGGCAATCCTGAAGGAGGTGATGACCAACGAGGCTGCGGCCTTGGTCGACACAGATGCGGCCAACAAGGCTGCCGACGCCGATCTCGCCCTGCAGGAACTGGGCGCCGACTATGCCGGGCAGGCTTATGTCACAGCGACGCTCACAGTCTGGGACGCCGATCCGCGTATTGCCGACGAAAAGCTGAGGCTAACCGAAAAGGTCATCCAGGGACGCGACTTCACATGCACGCCCGAGACCATAAATGCCGTTGACGCCTGGCTGGGTTCGCTGCCCGGTCACGTCTACGCCAATGTGCGGCAACCGCCGCTCTCCACCGTCAATCTAGCCCACATGATCCCGCTCTCGGCCGTATGGGCAGGACCGCAAGAAGATGAGCATTTCGCAGCGCCCCCTCTGCTATTCGGCAAGGCCGAAGGCTCAACCCCGTTCCGTTTTTGCCTTCATGTCGGCGACGTCGGTCACACGCTTGTCGTGGGCCCAACAGGTGCTGGCAAATCAGTGCTGCTCGCCCTGATGGCACTGCAGTTCCGCCGCTATCGCCATTCGCAGGTCTTTGCCTTCGATTTCGGCGGCTCGATCCGCGCCGCCACACTCGCCATGGGCGGCGACTGGCACGATCTTGGTGGCGGCCTGAGTGGCGACATTGGCGAGCCGGTCCAACTCCAGCCACTCGCGCGCATCCATCACGTCCCGGAGCGCGCTTGGGCAGCCGACTGGATTGTCTCGATCCTGATCCGTGAGAGCGTCCCGATCACTCCGGAGATCAAGGAGCATCTGTGGTCGGCACTGACCTCGCTCGCCAGTGCTCCGCCACACGAGCGCACAATCACCGGTCTCAATGTCCTGCTCCAGTCGAATGACCTGAAACAGGCGCTACGGCCCTACTGCGTCGGAGGTCCTTATGGCCGGCTACTCGACGCCGAGTTCGAGCGGATCGGCGAGACATCGGTCCAGGCCTTCGAAACAGAAGGGCTGGTCGGCACGGCTGCCGCGCCTGCGGTGCTTTCTTATCTCTTTCACCGCATCGAGGATCGGCTCGACGGCTCGCCTACGCTCATCATCATCGACGAAGGCTGGCTCGCACTCGACGACGATGGCTTCTCCGGCCAGATCCGGGAGTGGCTGAAGACGTTGCGCAAAAAGAACGCCAGCGTCGTCTTCGCCACGCAATCGCTGTCCGACATCGACCGCTCCACGATCGCGCCCGCGATCATCGAGAGCTGTCAGACCCGGCTCTTGCTGCCGAACGAACGCGCAATCGAACCGCAAATCACGGCTATCTACCGTCGTTTCGGCCTCAACGATCGCCAGATCGAGATCCTGGCGCGAGCTACGCCAAAGCGCGACTACTATTGCCAGTCTCGGCGCGGCAACCGGCTGTTTGAACTCGGCCTTTCCGAGGTCGCTCTCGCGCTTTGCGCCGCATCCTCAAAAACCGACCAGACGTTGATTGCGCAGATCCTCGGTGAACATGGCCGCGACGGCTTCCTCGCCGCCTGGCTGCGCACCCGCGGCGTCGATTGGGCGATCGACCTCATCCCCACCCTCACCAATCTCGTCCCCCAGCCTGAGAAGGAGCCCACGCCATGACCACCCAACCCTCAACCGTTCGCGCTGCCTTGATTGCGGCAACGGTTCTTTCTGTGACCGGTGCGCTTTCGCCCGTGCTGACGAGCCCGGCGCATGCCTTCTTCGGTCGGATTGTCTACGATCCGACCAACTACGCACAGAACGTGCTCACCGCTGCCCGTACGCTTGAGCAGATCAACAACCAGATCAAAAGTCTCCAGAATGAAGCGCAGATGCTCATCAACCAGGCGAGGAACCTGGCGAGCCTGCCATACTCGTCTCTCCAGCAGCTTCAGCAGTCGGTCCAGAAGACGCAGCAGCTTCTCAGCCAGGCGCAGAACATCGCCTTCGACGTGCAGCAGATCGACCAGATGTTCGAACAGAAATATGGCAGCGTGTCCTTGTCGGCCTCCGATCAAGAGCTCGTCGCCAACGCGCGTGCACGCTGGAAAAACACCGTGGGCGGCTTGCAGGACGCCATGCGTGTACAGGCAGGCGCCGTCGAAAACATCGAGACCAATCGCGCCCAGATGTCGGCGCTGATCGGCCAGAGCCAGAATGCGGCCGGTGCACTTCAAGCAACACAAGCCGGTAACCAGCTTTTAGCGCTCCAGGCTCAGCAACTCGCCGATCTCACTGCAGTCATCGCTGCCAATGGCCGGGCGCAGGCACTCACCGACGCCGAACGTGCAGCCGCTGCCGAACAGGGCCGCGAGCAGCGCCGCCGCTTCCTGACCCCGGGTTCCGGCTATCAGCCCGGCAATGCCCGCATGTTCAACAATGGCAACTGACAGCCAGAGGAGAACATCATGGACGGCAAGATGCTGGCGCGCCTCGGCGCAGTCGTGTTCGTCGCTGTCGCCATCACAGCGACAGCCATCGAATTGACCCGGAAAGAAGCAGTGCCCGCGACGACACAGGTGCTGCGGGCCGAGAGCGATCCACTGCACGAGAGACAGCGCCGGTGCCAGCAGCTTGGACTGAAGGCGGCTGAAGACGCCGATTGCCTGCGCGTCTGGGCAGAAACCCGCGACCGATTCCTTGGTCGCACGCCCGTGCCTCCTGCTCCGCGAATTCAGGAAGGGCGGTGAAGCATGGGAGGCGCCGGCGTTATCGACAACTTCCTCGGAGTCTTCGCCCGTTACATCGACAGTGGGTTTGGCCTTTTGGGGGGAGAAGTCGCCTTCATCGCCACCACGCTGATCGTCATTGACGTGACGCTGGCAGCTCTGTTCTGGAGCTGGGGCGCTGACGACGACATCATCGCGCGGCTGGTCAAGAAGACACTGTTTGTCGGCGTCTTCGCCTATCTCATCTCAAACTGGAACAATCTCGCAAACATCGTCTTCGACAGTTTCGCGGGCCTGGGCCTCAGGGGCTCCGGTACGGGATTTTCGACAGCGGACCTGATGCGCCCCGGCAAGGTGGCACAAACCGGCCTGGATGCCGCCCGGCCACTGCTCGAGTCCATCTCTGACCTGATGGGATGGGTGGCCTTCTTCGAGAACTTCATCCAGATCGCCTGCCTTCTCTTCGCCTGGGCCCTGGTCATCCTTGCCTTCTTCATTCTGTCGATCCAGCTCTTCGTCACACTGATAGAATTCAAGCTGACCACACTGGCCGGCTTCGTGCTGATCCCCTTCGGCCTGTTCGGCAAGACCGCCTTCATGGCGGAACGTGTGCTTGGAAACGTTGTCTCCTCCGGCATCAAGGTGCTGGTGCTCGCAGTGATCATCGGCATCGGCTCGACATTGTTCAGCCAGTTCACGCAAGGTTTCGGCGGCCAGACCCCGAGCATCGACGATGCGATGGCTGTCGTGCTCGCTGCCCTCTCGCTGCTGGGTCTCGGGATCTTCGGTCCCGGCATTGCGTCGGGGCTTGTCAGCGGTGGGCCCCAGCTTGGTGCCGGAGCGGCGGTGGGCACGGGTTTTGCCGCAGGTGGTATGACGCTGGCCGCTGCTGGTGCTGCTGGTCTTGCGGTGAAGGGCGGCGCTGCCGCCCTCTCGGCTGGCGCGGCAGCCGTCCGTGGCGGTGCGCTCGCTTCTGGCGCGGCGTCATCTGCCTATTCGCTCGCCTCCCTCGGTCAGTCCGGCGCGGGCGGCGCCGCCTCCGGATTAGGGGGCGTTGCACATGCCGCCGGCAATGCAGCGACATCGCCGCTTCGCAGCGCTGCCGCTAGCGTCAAGTCAAGCTTCGCCGACGGCGTCAAGGCCGGCTTCAGCTCGACCGGCGGCTCCTCGACCATGGGCTCGGTCGGAGGCGTCGCTGAAACTGCACCCGCTTCCACCATCCAGCCTTCCAGCGCGCCGCCCAGCTGGGCGCAGCGCATGCGCCGATCCGGCCACATGGGCCATGCCGTCCAGACAACCGCCCACGCCGTTCGCTCCGGCGACAGCCATGCCTCCGCCTCTTCCGTCAACCTTCAGACAAGTGATCGTTCATGAACCTCTTCAGGCGACCCGCCGCGCATTACGGCAAAACACCTCAACCAGAGACCCCCTATCAAAAGGCCGCGCAGATCTGGGACGAGCGCATCGGCTCGGCCCGCGTTCAGGCCAAGAACTGGCGCTATATGGCGTTTGGATCGCTGATCCTGTCTGGCGCATTCGCCACGGCACTCGTCTGGCAGTCGACGCGCGGGGCCGTCGTGCCCTGGATCGTGCAAGTCGACAATCTCGGTCAGGCGCAAGCTGTCGTACCAGCAAGCGCCGACTATCGGCCTACCGATCCGCAGATCGCATGGCATCTTGCCCGCTTCATCGAACAGGTCCGCTCGATCCCGGCTGACCCCATCATCGTTCGCCAGAACTGGCTGCGTGCCTATGACTGGACCACGGATCGCGGTGCTGCGGCGCTCAACGACTACGCTCGCACCAATGACCCATTCATCAAGGTCGGCAAGCAACAGATCGCGGTCGAGGTGTCCTCGGTGATCCGCGCCTCGACGAACTCGTTTCGTGTCGCCTGGACCGAGCGCCACTACGAGAGCGGGAAACTCTCCACCACCCAGCGATGGACTGCAATCCTCACCAACGTGATCCAGCCGCCACGCGATGCCGAAAGGCTCCGCGCCAATCCGCTCGGCATCTACATCAATGCCATCAACTGGTCACAGGAGATGAGCCAATGAACCGGCCGATGATCCGCAGAAGTGGCAACCTGTCCCTTCGCAAATCCGTAGCTCCAGTTCTTTTGCTTTCCGCCATTCTTGCGGGCTGCGCCACCAGCAAACCGCCTGTGATCAGCTACGACGCCAACGTGCCGCCTCTCCCGGCGATCCCCATGGCTACGGCGGATGACCGACCGAAGCCTCTTCATATCCCGCCTTCCTGGTCCCCGGCACGTGGGGGTAGCGCCGCCTCGACACCAACGGCGCGCGTCGAAAATGCCAATGCCGCCGCGCGCGTCCAGCCGCGCCGCGAAGGCTATTACAATGCCATCCAGATCTACCCCTGGAGTGAAGGCGCTCTCTATCAGGTCTATGCCGCGCCCGGGCAGATCACCAACATCGCGCTCGAGCTCGGCGAGACCCTGACCGGTGCAGGCCCAATCGCCGCCGGCGACACCGCTCGCTGGATCATCGGAGACACCGAGAGCGGTAGCGGGATCACCCGGCGTGTCCATGTATTGGTGAAGCCCACGCGCGCCGACATCTCGACCAATCTCGTCATCACCACGGACCGGCGTACCTACATGATCGAGCTGCGTTCCGGAGAAAAGCCATATATGCCGGCGGTCGCCTGGGCATATCCAAGGCAACCAGCCGGACAGCGCCAGGCCATTTCGACAACACCCCTCATTCCGGCTGTCGCGGCGCGCAACTATCGCTACGGTCTCATAGGCGACAGTCCGCCATGGAAGCCGGTCTCTGTCTATGACGACGGCAGGCGCGTCTTTGTCGAGTTTCCACGCGGCATCGTGCAGGGCGAGATGCCACCACTCTTGGTCATCGGCACAGACGGTGAAGCCCAGATCGCAAATAGCCGCATCTACCAACACATCCTGATCGTCGATCGTCTGTTCGGCGCGGCCGAGTTGCGTCTTGGCAGCGGAGATCGACAGCAGACCGTCAGGATCGTGCGCACGGATGGAAGGCCGTCGTCATGAGCGAAAAGGACAATGTCGCTCCGATGCGCCTTCGTGCCGAACCGCCGCGCATCACCCGCCTGTCGTCAAAAGTCATCGTCGGCGTCGGCGTCGTCGCCTCACTCGGCATCGGCGGTGCACTGGTCTATGCGCTTCAAACGCGCGTACCCGGCACCGACGACCAAGAGCTCTACTCGACCGCCAATCGGCAACCCGCGGACGGTCTCGCCGGCCTGCCGCGCGACTATACCGGCCCGATCCTCGGGCCGGCGCTGCCGGGCGATCTCGGCCGGCCGATACTCAACGCCCAAAACAGGGGGCAATCCGTCGTGCCGCCCGCAATCATGGCACCGGCTGTCGACGAGGCGGAACAGCGCCGGCGCGCTGAGGAAGAGGCCGCACGGACGAGCACCGTCTTTTTCCAGTCACGTGGAGGATCAGCCGCAACGGTCGGGACGGGAGAACCGGCGTCGGGCTTTCCGGGCGCTGACCTGGGAAGCCAGCTTGGCGAGCAGGCCGCACAGGACAAGCAACTGGCTTTCCTCAACGCCGCTGCTGACAGACGTACAGTGGCGCGCGACCGCGTCATGCCGCCAGCATCGCCCTTCGTTCTCCAGGCCGGTGCCGTCATCCCGGCAGCCCTCATCACCGGCATCAGGTCCGATCTACCCGGACAGGTTACCGCGCAGGTGACGGAGAACATTTACGACAGCCCAACCGGTCGAGCCCTGCTCGTGCCCCAGGGCACGCGGATCATCGGGCAGTATGACAACAACGTCCAATTCGGCCAGCGCCGCGCACTCCTTGTCTGGAACCGGCTCGTTCTTCCAACTGGCCGCTCCATTGTTCTCGAACGTCAGCCCGGCGCCGATGCGCAAGGCTATGCCGGACTGGAGGACGGGGTCGATTATCACTGGTGGGACCTGGCCAAAGCCGCCGGACTCTCCACGTTGCTTGCCGCCGGCGCAGAGTTGGCGATCGACGACGAGAACCGGCTATTGCGCGCAATCCGCGATGGAGCGCAGGACACGATCAACGACGCCGGCCAGCAGATCATTCGAAGACAGCTCAACGTCGCGCCAACGCTGACCATCCGTCCGGGTTTCCCGGTACGCGTCATCGTCACGCGTGATCTCGTGCTCGAACCCTATGGAGCAACGCAATGACCAAGCTGAAACTACGCCCCATCGCCGACCACAGGCCCGTCAAGGTAACGTTGGAGCTTCCAGCGTCGCTGCATCGCGATCTCACGACCTATGCTGAAATCCTCGGTCGCGAGAGTGACCAGCCGCCTACCGAGGCCATCCGGCTGATCGTACCGATGCTCCAGCGCTTTATCGAGACGGATCGAGGTTTTGCAAAGGCTCGGCGGAACGCCCATCCAGATTCGTAGCGCGGGCGCAGTGCTGACAGCTGTCGAAGAGGTTTCGGGCAATTGCGGCCATCAAGCCCTATGCAAGCAGCAACGTGCAGACTGGGTACTGGCCGCCTTCGCGGATCGCAAGCTCACGAGATTGAGAACCTCGGGGACGTGACCGCCAAGATGACGGCCGCGCTCAACGCAATCACCGAGCCATTGCCGAAGCCGCCAGGCGCTGTCACAGGCTTGGAAAGATCAGTTGAACCGGATGAGGCGTCCTGCGCCAGAGCGGCAAGACCAGCGGAGTCGAATATATAAGACGTTGCTGAAATATCTGCGCCAAAGACACTGGCAGCAAGAGCTGCCGCGCCAACTAGACCACGCTTCATGATCCCCCCGGAAATCTATGCGCTTACGATTACGCACTCATCGCGCATAACTTGTCTGATCGCGATCGCACAACCATGACATCCACAGCTATGTTTTGGCTACACTTGCCAGAAGCCGCTAAGTAACCGCCGTTCTCAGGGCACGGCCTTGAGCTAGGATTTGTCGATGTAGGCCCAGGTCCGGAGATTGTCGATATGGCTGTTGGGGGCCGTTGACGATCCTGGTGAGGACATCGGCGAGATAGCCGAGTGGCTCAACGCCGTTGACCTTGCAGGTTTCGATCAGCGGGCGATGTCGGCCCAGTGCTCGCCGCCGCCGTCAGACCGTACGAAAAGCGCACTCTTGCGGTTGAGGGGGCTCGGACGGATGGAGCGCTCGACCACGTCGCTGTCGATCTCGATGCGACCATCTTCGAGAAAGCGCGAGAGCCCTTCCCGGCACGAAAGCGCTGTAGAGTTCGGCAATTCGGCACGGGACCGGCTGCTGCCAGTTCATAGAAATGCCTGCGAACATGCGCCCAGCAAAAGGCGAGTGTGACGCCGCTTTTGTCGGCCAGCACACGATAGGCACCATTGGCCGTCGACCTGCAAGCAGTCAGCCAACAATTCCACAACAAAAAGCATGATATGGTGGGGGGATTGGTCCTTGATTTTTTGAATCTCTAAGCTTCCGAGAGGTCCTGCACGAGGCCGCGTCATGCCCACCGATAGCCAGTACATTCTCGAAAGCATCAAGCAGGGATGCGCGACGCTTAGCGATGACGAGTTCGTCATCGACAGGCTGGTAAAGTATTTCGGCAACGGCAGGATTCGGTGGCACGTCGAATTCGGTGGGCATCGCATCGAGCTGACGACGGGCCAGATCAAGAAGCAGCCTACCTTCCGAAGGAAGATACTCGAACAGGCTGGTGTGCTGCCGCCCCAGCGTGCCGGGGCCGACTACCGGCGATGGGCAATGGACCTGAGGAAGAATGCCATCGAGCTTCCCTGGCGGGACAGGCCGGTCGATGCCGGTTTCGCCATTGATAGGCTCGCCAGCCATGGGGATGGGCGCTGGACGGTTGAATACCAAGGCAAGGCCATCAAGTTCACGACGACCAAACTTCGCAGGCAAGTCAGTTTCCGCAAACGCATGCTGGCCAAGGCCAAGGTGCTGCCGCCGCAACTGGACCCGGCTGCCTATCGGAAGTGGATGGACTGGCTCATTCAAAACGCCATAGAGGCTGCACCGCAGACCGGTGATGCCTCGATGGCAGAGAAAAGCTGGCTTGATGACCTACCAGAGCTAGCCGGCTGGTAAAATGAAGCACCGCCCCGAGCGACCAGCCAGGGCGGCAGTTTCCAAAGCAGAAGCAATCGAGCCAAAGGGGCAGCGGACGGTATCTGCTCGATGCAAGTACGATCCGCTCAGATCGACATGTCCTGGGATTCGCCGTTGCTTGGTTTCATTGTTCCTTCGAAACTTCGCCGGGAGATGCGCCGCAGCACAACAGTGCCAGTCAGTTCATTTGAGCATTTGAGCGGAAATTCTATCTCCGTTGATCCTGGCCTGGCTCGAATCCAGGTTCCCTAGGCAAAACTGGACGCCGCGGCAGGAACGGATATCACGGCGAACATCCGCGTTGGAGCGGTCACAGCCTTCGGCAGCAGTGCGCCCGAAAAGGGCTGTCGGCGGGTCCCTCGTGGGAACGAATAAAGAAGAGAAGCAGAACTTTCACGTGCAATTTTTGCACACGAACACTCATAACTAACTGATATTATTTATCTATCTTCCCAATCCATCATGGGGGCAACGGCGACAATCTGCGCACCGTCGGCATAGAGTTTCGTCATGGCTTCTTCGAAATATGGAGCAGCGAACGCCTGGAGATATGACGGCTCCCTAGCACATCAAGGCCACAAGGCCAAATCGCCCGCCTGACGTGCTCTCCGTCGATTGCGACGGGACATCGCGTGTTGAACCGGCAGTCTTTTTGGTGGTGCGCTTGGGCTAGGCGGGTCGCCTGCGAGAATGATGCGTCGTCGGCTGGCCTTCGATACGGGATCGGGTGAAGGACCCGCGGAAAGCGGCGCCTGGCTATATGGGCGGGGCGGATTCGCCGGTTGCATTCGCGTGTGGAGATGGCCGACCGTAGATCGAAATAGCTAGCGGCATTGTAGCTCTTATATGCGATTGACCTGCATAGAATCAAGGTTAATTTTTAGTCATTCTTGTCGGAATTTAGCCGACTTCGACATATGTTTTGCTCTTCCATTTGCAGCGGAGTCGCTTCGTGTTGAGTCGAAACTTCTCCTCAATCGAAAAGCTCGAATTTTCCGAGCATCATTTTCATCTGCCGAACTACACTTCAGCCGAATATTGCAAGTCCATCTGGGAGCAATTCGACATACCCGCTCCGCGTGTAGCCTTGCTCCCTCAGGCGAGCAGACAATTCGGTAATCTTCGCAAGATTTTCGAAGTCGTCGACAGCGGGGATGCCGATGCCATCGTACTGACGGACGAGCGACACGTTATGGCACTCGATGATTTCCGAAGCGCCAGGGGCCTCTGCTTTGTGCCAGTCGTCAATGCGACGGGCCGATCCAGCCATGTCACTGACGTCGATTTTGATGTCGCGGACCCTCAATCGATCATCAAGACGGCAGGCGTCATCAGCAAGTTCGCCGAAAGAAGATCCCGACTGTCACCCAAGTTCATGCTGGCGGACTCGCCGGCCTCAAGACTGCTGGCGCACCTGTTTCTATCAGGCGAAACCCTCACGCCAGTTCGCGTCCCGGAGTCCAAGTATTTTTTCGCCATGAAAGGATTCCTTGACACCAACTCGACGGTGCTGGTCGCGGAAGCTCTTGCAAACCGGGGCTGGTTGGAGAGGCATTTCGTCGACCGGCATCATCAATGTGACAAATGCGGCTCGCACCGGCTTGTGGTGAGGGAAGAATGTCCAACCTGCCGGTCGGCCAACCTCGATGAAGCAAAGCTGATCCATCACTACAGTTGCGCCCAGCTTGGCCCGGAGGTCGACTTTCGACGCGACAACGCTCTTATCTGCCCGAAATGTAGCAAGCAGCTGCGAAACTACGGGAAGGACTACGACAAGCCGGGAAGCGTGCAAATATGTGGCGAGTGCCGCCACACGACTTCTGAGCCGGCAATCGGGTTTGTGTGCCAGGACTGCGGAGCGGGAATCGATGGTCAAAGGGTAGCGACAGTCGATCTGCACTCCTATGCCTTGACCGATTACGCCACCTACCAATTGACCGACGCCGCGCGGCAGGCACTGCATTCGCCACCACAACTAAGGGACTGCCCGGACGGGCTGCAGAAAGAGCTACGCTCGTTCACGAATGACCTGCCGGTCCTGCACGATTGCGTCGTTGCCGAGTTGATCTATGAAGCCCGCGACGAGATCGTACGTCGGCGCGGGGAAGCGACCTTTGCTGCCCTCCGCAGATTGTTCGCCGAAAACCTCCAAGGCCATCTGGCGGGCATGGCCACTGTACATCCGTCCACCGAGCGCGATTTCGTGCTTTTTTTCCATCTGACGCAATCCGACAGGGACACTGATGCACAGGTCATACTCAACATGTGCGAAGCCGTTCTATCGGACCACCTGCAGCCGAGGCTGCGCATCTTGTGGGGCGGTTCGGACGGGGCAATTGCGTGACCGATATCGAATTCGGCCTCTCGTTCCTGTATTCGCAGACCCTGTCGAGCGTAGTTGTGATCTTCTGGTACACGCTGGTGTTCGATCTGCCGCGCTACGCCCTGCCCTTTGCTGCGGTGGCGCTAAGCCAAAGAAGACAAGCAGCCCAGTCCGACCCAATCACGCAGCCCCATCGCAAGCCCTTCAAAGTGAGTGTTGTCCTGATTGGCCATAATGAGGCCGATTCTATTCGGGCTTGCGTCCGCTCGCTTAGGGAACAGTCTTTTTCCGACTTCGAGATCGTGATTGTCAGTGACGGCTCAACCGACCGGATGAGCAAAGTGGCGTGTGAGATTGTGGGTTCCGGCGACGCGACCTGTGTCCTCTCGACCGATGTCAGGGGCGGCAAGTCAAGCGGCGTAAACCTCGCCTGCGAGATCGCCAAAGGCGACATCATCATTAACGTCGATTGCGACTGCTCGTTCGATCGCTTTGCCATCGAAGCGCTGATGCGCGCTTTTGACGACCCTCGGGTCGGAGCGGCCTGTGGTGACATCGCCCCACGAAATGCCGACGCAACGCTGATGACGCAGATCCAAGAAATCGAATATTTGCAATCCATCTCCGTGGGCAAACGTTTCAGCGGATCGATGGACCAAGTAACCTGTTGCTCGGGAGCATTCGGAGCCTTTCGCCGTGAAGCGTTGGCTCAGGTTGGCGGTCTCGACGTCGGCGGCGGCGAAGATCTCGATGTCACCATTCGCATGCGCCAGGCCGGCTGGCGGATTGCGTTTGTGCCGGATGCGCTGTGCTACACTGACGTGCCGGAGTCGGCTTACGCCTACATTCGACAGCGTTTGCGGTGGGAACGGGACGCTTTCTGGCTCAGATTCAGAAAGCATCGTCGGCTGCTCAATCCCTTTGGGACCAAATTCCGCCCCGCCGAGGCGTTTCACCAATGGGACTTTGCTCTTTTCAGCGTCGCAAGCACGGTCGCATTCCCCATCTACCTTCTCTGGCTTGCCACCCATTTCGGGCCCGAAGCCATCCCGATCCTGATATCCCTCCAATTGGCTTTGCTACTGCTCGACGCCGGAATGCTCGCCCTGGCAAACCGGATAACCCGCCGGGCTGCCTTTGGACGAAACTTGCCTTTCCTGCCGGCCTATTCGCTGTTCATGTCGTATGTGATGCGCTTTGTGCGGCTGACCGCTTATGTCGACGAATGGTTTGCTTCAGGCTCGCATCGCGACAACTATGTGCCGGCGAAAGTGCGTCTGCTTAGACCATGGTGAGCACGCATTGATGCAACACATCCGCAAAAGGACGCTGCTGGATAATATCGACAAGCAGCAAAGATCGCACTCGGGGCGCCTGGGCAGGACGATCTACCTCCTGTTGCTGGCGGGCTTTTTCCTGCTGGTTGCGTACTACCTCGCCGGCTCGCTAGTCATACTGTCCGCTGACGGGATCGTGCTCAACGAGAAGCGCGTTGTGGCGGCGAGCTATCCCGCCACCATCGTCAAGGTTCTCGTCAGCGAAGGCGACGTCGTCGACAAGGGAGCCCTGCTCGTCGAGCTCGAGTCCTTCGAAATGGTCAAGGAAATCGCCGACCTCTCGGTGCGCTCCAGCGAAATGGTGGTGAAAGAGACCGAGTTGCAAGGGCAGTCGACGACGATATCCACCCTCCTTCCACTGGCGGAGCGGGCATCGCGCGAAAGCGGCGAGACGGTATCCAGACTCGACCAGATAGCCAGGCAGGGGCTGATCCCGATGCGGACGCGCGATGACGCCGTGAGTACAAGCTTCCAGGCGACACAAAGGCTGGCTGAACTGACAGCAAAAAGCCTGGACAATCACGCACAGGTTCGGATGGTTCAGGCGTCACGACAAGTCGCTGAGAACGCTGTCACCAGGCTGAAGGAAATATATGATGATGGAAAAATCCAGGCCCTGACTGCTGGAGTGGTTGGTTCCCGCGTGCCGGTTCCCGGCCAGTTCGTACGGCCTGGCGACGAACTTCTTCAGATCAATGGCGGGCGGTCCTACATCTTGGCCTACCTCCCGGATGAGTACTTGTTCCCTGTCACCGAAGGATTGAAAGTCGACGTCAGTGCTGGGAGCGATCGCAGCGAAGGCACCGTCGAAAAAGTGCTCCAGATTGCTGATGCCCTACCGGCAGAGTTTCAAAATATGCTGCGACCAAGGGATCGTTCCCGGCTGATCCGCATTGCGTTGCCCCATGCGAATCCATTCGCTGTTTCCCAGAAAGTCGTCGTGCGTGGCTGCGTTTTCGGATGGTGCTGGGTAAAATGAAAGCAGCACCGGCCTCTCTCGTGGCGGAAAGAGCCCGGCGTAGGCTACCGCTCACGTTGGCCAGAACGAACGCGATGAGATCGGAGTGACCCTGTCCCGGACGACATGACGTCGGTGGGAAGAGCCGGTTTCTACGGCTGGCCTGCAAGTACCTGCCACTGTCGACGCCAAATCGCTCTGGTCATGCCAGGTTTTCTCTCGTCGCCGAACTTCCCGACATCAGTCATCGTCCCTGCGAAGGGTCGCGAATTCCGGCTTCGGCTTTGGATCCGGCCGTGTCGCCACATAGAAGGCACCGCAGGCGACGAAAATCGCGACTGCCGTGGCGACCAGCACATCAGGTCTTCCAAGCAGGAACAGTCCGTAACCAAGCGCCATGCCGAGCCAGGCCATGATCTTGGCCCTGCGCGGGATGGCACCCTCCTCGCGCCAGGCCCGCAAAGCTGGACCGAATCGCGGATGATCGAGCATCCATGCCTCGATCCGCGGTGACGAACGGCCGAAACACCATGCCGCCAGGATCAGGAAGATCGTCGTCGGCATGACCGGCAAGAACGCGCCGATGATGCCGAGGGCAAGCATCAGGATGCCCAGCGCAATCAAGCCCGCCCGTCGCGCATTGAAGGCCGCGCCGTTGGCCACGCGGCGAAACAACGACGTCATCCTGCCAGACATGCCCTCACGATAGCCTTCATCCGAAAGTCTCCCTTACCGGCCCATGCACGCGGCGAAATGCGGACTCTGCCCCGGCGACGACGCGGTCTTCCTCTTCGTCGCTCAGTTGCAGCGCATCGAGTGCGGCCTTGAACGTACGCCCGTGCAAACCGCGCCTCCAGGCGCCGGCGCAAGATGCCTTGCACCGAAGGTTTGGGAAAGCCCAAGCTTGGCCGCCTCCTTCAAAAGAAAGCCGCGCCGAGATTCGATCCTTTGGACTCTTCGCCGCGCGCGCGGTCGTGCTTCCAGACTCAGCGACGCGCGATGATGCGGCTGTCGACGTCCTGGATGTCGCGCAGGCCGCAGAAGGCCATGGTGATGTCGAGCTCCTTGCGGATGATGTCGAGGCAGGCCGTCACGCCCGCCTCCCCGCCGGCGCCAAGGCCATAGAGGAACGAGCGGCCGATGAACACGCCCTTGGCGCCCAGGGCCACAGCCTTGAGGACGTCCTGCCCGGAGCGGATGCCGCCATCCATCAGCACTTCGATGCGGTCGCCGACGGCGTCGACAATCGCCGGCAGCGCCGAGATCGATGATATCGCCCCGTCAAGCTGGCGGCCGCCGTGGTTGGAGACGATGAGTGCGTCCGCTCCGCTTGCCGCAGCCTTTTCGGCATCCTCGGGATCGAGGATGCCCTTGAGGATGAGCTTGCCGCCCCACTGGTCCTTGATCCACTTCACATCGTCCCAGCTCAGCGCCGGGTCGAACTGTTCGGCTGTCCACGACGACAGCGAGCGCAGGTCGGTGACGCCTTTGGCGTGGCCGGCGATGTTGCGGAACGTGCGGCGGTTGGTGCGCAGCATGTTCAGGCACCAGCGCGGCTTGGTCGCCAGGTTGATGATGTTCGGGATCGTCATGCGCGGCGGCGTCGACAGGCCGTTGACGATGTCCTTGTGGCGCTGGCCGAGGATCTGCAGGTCGAGCGTGAGCACCAGCGCCGAACACTTGGCCGCCTTGGCGCGCTGGATCAGCCGCGAGACGAAATCGCGGTCCCTCATGACATAGAGCTGGAACCAGAACGGCTTGGAGGTGTTTTCGGCGACGTCCTCGATCGAGCAGATGCTCATGGTCGAAAGCGTGAAAGGGATGCCCGCTTTCTCGGCCGCACGCGCGGCGTGGATCTCGCCATCGGCATGCTGCATGCCGGTCAGGCCGGTCGGCGCGATCGCCACCGGCATCGAGATTTTCTCGCCGATCATCGTGGTTTCGAGCGTGCGGTTGCGCAGGTCGACGGCGACGCGCTGGCGCAGCTTGATCGGCACGAAGTCGCTCTCGTTCTCGCGATAGGTGCTTTCGGTCCAGGCACCGGAATCGCAGTAGTCGTAGAACATGCGGGGCACGCGGCGCTTGGCAATTGCGCGAAGATCGGCAATCGAAGTTATCGGACGCGCCATTCGTGTAAGCTCCAAATTCTGTTGATATCCCAAGCCTGCGCGCGGCATGTAAGCCGCCTTCGCTGCGGATGCCAAGAGGCTGCAGCTCGGCGCGCAGACTTCTAACCTCTATCTGCCTCCAGCGCCCACAGACTTTCGCCGAAGGCTCAGTGGGAAAGGATATTGATCACATTGCCGAATGGGTCACGCATGTAAAAGCGCCGCACGCCCCAGGGCTCGTTGACGAGCTCATAGACGATCTCGCAGCCCGCCGCCTTGGCCCGCCGATAGACCGCATCCACATCGTCGACCTCGATCGACAGGGCCGGCACCGGCGTTCCCGAACCGCCCTCGCTGGCAACGCTGAGCTGTGGCGACATCGCACCGCCCGTTGCGAATGTCAGCATCCAGCCGTGATCCATGACAACATCAAGGCCCAGCAGATCGCCATAAAATGCCCGAGCCGCATTGGGGTCGGATGCGTACAGATTTGCGACAATACGTCGAACGGTCACGTCGGCTCCTCTCTGGCAGCATATGGAAAAGGGGCCCGAAGGCCCCTTCCCATAATCATGCAGCTCGTTCAGGCATTGGCCGCCATGACCGCACGCTTGGCCATCACCACCACCAGATTGGCGCGGTATTCCGGAGAAGCATGCAAGTCGGCCATCAGGTTCTTCGACGGCACCGAAACGCCCTCGAGCGCGGAAGCCTCGAACTTCTTGGTCAGCGCCGCCTCGACCTCCTTGGAGCGGAACACGCCGTCATCGCCTGCCCCGGTTACCGCAGCCCGCACGCCCTCCTTGCCCTTGGTCACGAACACACCGGTCATGGCGTAACGTGACGCAGGGTTCGGGAACTTGGCGTAGCCGGCCTTGGCCGGTGCGGAGAAGGTGACGGCGGTGACAATTTCGTCATCCTTGAGCGCGGTTTCGAACAAGCCCTTGAAGAACTTGTCGGCCGCAAGCTGGCGCTTGTTGGTGACGATGGTCGCCCCAAGCGCCAGGAGAGCCGAGGGATAGTCGGCCGCCGGATCGTTGTTGGCGACAGAACCGCCGATCGTGCCGCGGTGCCTCACCGCCGGATCGCCGATGTGGCTGGCAAGCGCGCACAGCGCCGGACAGACCTTCATCAGCTTCTCGTCATTGGCGACGTCGAAATGCGTCGTTGCAGCACCTATGGTGACGGTCTTGCCCGAGACCTTGATACCCTTGAGGTCGGCAATGTGGTTCAGGTCGACCAGGTCGGACGGGGCCGCGAGGCGGGTCTTCATCGCCGGGATCAGCGTCATGCCGCCCGACAGGTACTTGGCGTCACCGGTCTTGATCTTCTTGACAGCGTCCGCGACCGAGGTGGCGCGATGATAGTTGACGGAATACATTTATCTTTCTCCCTTCGGGGAAAGAGCGAACAGGGAGTAGCGAATAGCGAGCAGGTTTCTTTCCCGGCGCTGTCGCTCTCTCTTCCCTATTCGCTACTCCCTATTCCCTATTCGCTTGTCTCAGTGCTTCGAACCACTGCGCAACGCCGCCCAGACTTTCTGGGGCGTCGCCGGCATGGTCAGGTTTTCGTGGCCGAGCGCGTCGGTGATGGCGTTGATGACCGCCGGCGGCGACCCGATGGCGCCGGCCTCGCCACAGCCCTTGATGCCGAGCGGATTGCCTGGGCACGGCGTGTTCGACGTCGATATCTGGAACGACGGCAGGTCGTCGGCGCGCGGCATGGTGTAATCCATGTAGCTTGCCGTCAAAAGCTGCCCGCTGCCGTCATAGATGGCCCCTTCGAGCAGCGCCTGGCCGACGCCCTGCGCGATGCCGCCATGCACCTGCCCCTCGACGATCATCGGGTTGATGATGTTGCCGAAGTCGTCGGCTGCCACGAACTGCACGATGTCGGTCTTTCCGGTCTCCGGATCGATCTCGACCTCGCAGATGTAGCAGCCGGCGGGGAAGGTGAAGTTCGACGGATCGTAGAACGCCGTTTCCTTCAGTCCCGGCTCCATGCCTTGCGGCAGGTTGTGCGCGGTATACGCAGCGAGCGCCATCTGGAACCACGGCACGTTCTTGTCGGTGCCGGCAACCTTGAGCTGACCGTTTTCGATGACGATGTCGCCCTCGTCGGCCTCGAGCAGATGTGCGGCGATCTTCTTGGCCTTGGCCTCGACCTTGTCGAGCGCCTTGACGATCGCCGACATGCCGACAGCACCCGAGCGCGAGCCATAGGTGCCCATGCCCATCTGCACCTTGTCGGTGTCGCCGTGCACGATCGACACGCTGTCGAGCGGCACGCCAAAGCGCGAGTTGACCAGTTGGGCGAAGGTCGTCTCGTGGCCCTGGCCATGGCTGTGCGAGCCGGTCAGCACCTCGATGGTCCCGACAGCGTTGACCCGCACCTCGGCGGATTCCCACAGGCCGACACCGGCGCCGAGCGACCCCACCGCCGCCGACGGCGCGATGCCGCAAGCCTCGATGTAGCAGCTCATGCCGATGCCGCGCAGCTTGCCCTTCTTGGCTGCCGCCGCCTTGCGCTTGGCGAAGCCGGCATAGTCGGCCTGCTTCATCGCCGCATCGAGCGAGGTGCCGTAGTCGCCCGCGTCATAGCACATGATGACAGGCGTCTGGTGCGGGAAGGCGGTGACAAAGTTCGAGCGCCGGAGTTCAGCCGGTGAGACACCCAACTCACGCGCGGCGATCTCCATCGTGCGTTCGAGCACGTAGGTAGCTTCGGGCCGCCCTGCTCCGCGATAGGCATCCACCGGTGCGGTGTTGGTGTAGACCGTGCGCACATTGCCGTAGATCGCCGGGATGTTGTACTGGCCTGACAAAAGCGTCGCGTACAGGTAGGTCGGTGTCGCCGAAGAGAACAGCGACATGTAGGCGCCGAGATTGGCGATCGTGTCGACCTTGAGCCCGACGATCTTGTTGTTCTTGTCGAAGCCCATCTCGACGGTGGTGTGATGGTCGCGGCCATGGGCGTCGGTGAGGAAGCTTTCGGTGCGGTCGGCCACCCACTTGACCGGCACGCCGGTCTTCTTGGACGCCCACAGGCAGACGATCTCCTCGGGATAAATATAAATCTTGGAACCGAAACCGCCGCCGACATCAGGTGCGATGACGCGCAGCTTGTTCTCCGGCGCGACATTGTAGAACGCGCTCATCACCAGGCGAGCGACATGCGGGTTCTGCGACGTGGTCCAGCAGGTATAGTGATCCTCGGCCTTGTCGTAGTGGCCAAGGGCTGCACGCGGCTCCATCGCATTGGGAACCAGGCGATTGTTGACGATATTGACGCGTGTGATATGCGCCGCCGTCTTGAGCGCGGCGTCAGTTGCCGCGGCGTCGCCGATGCCCCAGTCGAAGATCAGGTTGCCGTCCGCCTCGGGATGGAGCTGTGGTGCACCCTTGCCCAGCGCCTCGACGGCGTCAGACACCGCCTTGCGCTCCTTGTAGGTGATCTCGACAGCTTCCGCCGCATCGCGCGCCTGGCCCTTGGTCTCGGCAACGACGATGACGACCGCGTCGCCGACATAGCGCACACGATCGACCGCCAGCGGTGACCATGCGCCCATTTTCATTGGCGAGCCGTCCTTTGAGTGGATCATCCAGCCGCAGATCAGGTTGCCGATGCCGTCAGCCTTGAGCTGCTTGCCGGTCAGCACGCCGATGACGCCCGGCATGGCTTCGGCCGCCTTGACGTCGATCTTCTTGATGTCGGCGTGGGCGTGCGGGCTGCGCACGAATGCCGCGTGCTTCATGCCGGGCACGACCATGTCGTCGACGTAGCGCCCCGCGCCGGTGATGAACCTTTTGTCTTCCTTGCGCGCGACACGCGCGCCAATGCCTTCGATTCCCATCTGAATTCCTCCCGAATTTCAAAAAGCGAATAGCGAATAGTGAGTAGTGGTTGGCGATTTGAGCAGTGCGCTTAAGCGGCGGGATATCCCTATTCGCTATTCGCTACTCCCTATTCGCCCCCCTTCCTCACGCAGCCTTCTTCGCCTTGCTCTTCGATGCCTTCGACATCGTCTTCGAAGCGGCGAGGATCGCCTTGACGATGTTGTGGTAGCCGGTGCAGCGGCAGATGTTGCCTTCGAGTTCCGCGCGCACGGTGGCTTCGTCGAGCCCTTCGGGATGCCGGCGGATCATGTCGGTCGCGGTCATGATCATGCCCGGCGTGCAGAAGCCGCATTGCAGGCCATGATATTCCTTGAAAGCGGCCTGGACAGGATGCAGGTCAGCGCCGTTGGCGAGCCCTTCGATGGTTGTGACGGTCGACCCGGAGGCCTGCGCTGCAAGCATGGTGCAGGATTTCATTGCCTTGCCGTCGATATGGACGACGCAGGCGCCGCATTGCGACGTGTCGCACCCCACATGGGTGCCGGTCAGACCCAGATGCTCGCGCAGGAAATGGACAAGAAGCGTGCGGTCCTCCACCGCGCCGCTGACCTTTCGGCCATTGACGACCAAAGATACCTCCGACATGAAACCTCCCACTGTTGCCGCGACCGGCCAGGCAGACCCCGCCCTGTCAGGTGAGCAAATCCTATCCCCGCAAATCAAGGCTGCAAGCGACTTTTTGGGTCCAGACACGCAATGCGTGCAGGCCAGCGAAGAAAATGAAGATTGTTTGGCACCGGCATGACTTGCGGCGTCTTGCGCAAACCAGCAACGGCAGGCGTCGCGGATGTCGATTGGAAGTGGAATGCACGGTTGGATCATGCCAAAAGCCTGCATCACATTGACAGGAGGCTGCCCGTGGCCACTTTCGCATTCGCTCCGTCCGCGCCAGCTTCGGTTGCGATCTCCGGATCGTCCGAGCGCTTTCCGGTCCGGCGCATCTTCTGCGTCGGTCGCAACTACGCAGCGCATGCACGCGAAATGGGCAACGACCCGGAGCGCGAGCCGCCCTTCTTCTTCGGCAAGCCCGCCGACGCCGTGGTTGATTCCGGCGTCACGATCCCCTATCCGCCGCTCACCAACGACCTGCACCATGAGATCGAACTGGTGGTCGCCGTCGGTCGCGGCGCCTCCAACATCAATGCAGCTGAGGCGTTGGATCACGTCTGGGGCTACGGCACTGGCATCGATTTCACCCGCCGCGACCTGCAGGACACGGCCAAGAAGCTCAGCCGCCCCTGGGACTGGGCCAAGGGTTTCGACCGCTCGGCGCCTTGCGGACCGCTTGTCCGTGCATCCGAGATCGGGCACCCCGCGAAGGGGCGCATCTGGCTCGCCGTCAATGGCGAGACCAGACAGCAGGGCGACCTCGCCGACATGATCTGGTCGGTTCCCGAGATCGTTGCCATCTGCAGCCAGGCGATGGAACTGAAGGCAGGCGACCTGATCTTCACTGGTACGCCGGCAGGCGTCGGCGCGGTCAGGCCCGGCGACCGCATCACCGGTGGCGTCGATGATGTCGGCGAAATCGCAATTTCACTTGGCGCGGCGCAGTAGCAGGCGAAGGCTCAGGCCGTGGCCTTCTTGCGCCGCTCGTAGAGCATGATCAGCGTCTCGGCGACAAGCGCCGGCTTGGCCTCGCCCTCGATCTCGATGGTGTTCTCGCCCTTGAGCAGATATTGTCCGGGGCCCTTGTCTTCCATCGATATCAGCACCGAGCGCATGCGCACCCGCGAGCCGACCTTCACCGGTGTCACGAAGCGGACCCTGTCGAGACCGTAGTTGAAGGCAGCCTGGGTGTTTACCGGAATGACGCCCATGTCCTGGATGAACGCCCCGATCATGGACAGCGTCAGGAAACCATGGGCGATTGTCGAGCGAAACGGGCTCTGGCGCCGGGCGCGCTCGGGGTCGACATGGATCCATTGGCGATCGCCTGTGGATTCAGCAAAGCCGTCGATACGGCCCTGATCGACGACCATCCAGTCGGAAACGCCGAGTTCCTGCCCGATCTTCTCGCGCAGCTCCTCGTAGGTTTCGATTGGTTTCGACACGCTTCCTCTCCCCAGCATTAGGCAACATTTTGCCTGTGGGGACCATGTACGGGGCGCCTTTGTCAACCTCTGGCAGGTGCACCGAGGCTACTCGGCCGCCTCGCGCTCGGCAACGTCGTCTATCCGCTCGGGATCGCCCAGGGCCGTTTCGCAGCCAAGCTCAGGGAAAGCCACTGAGCGCTTGCCGTGGAAGTCGGTGCGCACGACAACCAGCCCCTGCTCCTCGAAATAGGTAAGCAGGCGCCGCGCCCGACGCGCCGAATGGCTGCCATAAGCGTGCGCGATGGCCGCATCCGAGGGGCAAGGCGCGCCCTTCACCGCCGCCTGCGCGACGATCAGGAACACCGCCTGCAGGTCCTCAGGCAGTGCGGCGGACATGCCGAGCGCCTGCTGCCAGGTATCGCTCGATGCGGTCTCGTCGTCGATGCCCGACCGCGCCACCGCATAGCGGCGACGGAAGATCGACAATGCGGGTGCCTCCCCCTGCATGCGCTTGATGCGGCAGCGAACCAGGAAGTCCTGGTAGAGCACGGCGTCGGTGCGGAAAGCCGCATCCGGGTCCTCCACCATCTCGCGCACGATGGTGTCGATCAGCGCCTCACGCTCGGCTTCGTCGAACAGCGGGAATATCGGCTCGGCCACCGGCGCCGATGCCTCGGCGCGCACCTGGGAAAGCTGGGCGATGATGTCGGCCGTCGGTGTCGGCGTTGGCGGCACCGGACGCCGCACCGGGTGACGCGCCTCCAGCGGAGCGGGTGCGAAAATGAGCTCGCGGGTATCATCGCTGGCATCCGGCAGCGGCATCAACTTGGGGCTGACCGAACGCGCCGACGTTTCGACGGGACCGATGGCTACCGGCAGCGGCCGGCGCGACATCGCCGGTCCGAGCGCAACGAAATTGCCCCGCGCCAGGTCGCGGAACATCTCTGCTTGCCGGCGCTCCATGCCGAGAAGATCGGCGGCGCGCGCCATGTCAATGTCGAGGAAGGTGCGGCCCATCAGGAAGTTGGACGCCTCGGCGGCAACGTTCTTGGCGAGCTTGGCAAGGCGCTGCGTCGCGATGACACCGGCCAGCCCGCGCTTGCGGCCGCGGCACATCAGGTTGGTCATCGCGCCGAGCGAGATCTTGCGCGCCTCGTCCGACACCTCGCCGGCCACCGCCGGCGCGAACAGTTGGGCTTCGTCGACGACAACGAGCACGGGGTACCAGAAGTCGCGCTCGGCATCGAACATGCCGTTCAGGAACGCGGCCGCGCCGCGCATCTGCTGCTCGACGTCGAGGCCCTCGAGATTGAGCACAACGGAAACGCGATGCTGGCGGATACGGCCGGCGATGCGGGTAAGCTCAGCTTCGGTGCGCTGGGCGTCGACGACGACATGGCCGAAGCGATCGGCAAGGGTGACGAAATCGCCTTCGGGATCGATGACGCATTGCTGCACCCAGGGCGCGCTCTGTTCGAGCAGGCGGCGCAGGAGATGCGACTTCCCCGAGCCCGAATTGCCTTGAACCAGCAATCGGGTCGCCAGCAGCTCTTCGAGATCAAGTTGAGCCTTCGCCCCGCCGGACGCCGCCCCCATCTCGATGCCTACCTTCATCCTTTTCCCCGGTCGAATCCTGACGCACCAGCCCGGGCATCAAATCTGATTCCCGGCAGGCACAATACGCAGATTCAATGCGTTAAGACGCAATTGTGCATCCAGACGGACGCACCGCGTTCCAATGGTGATCTGCCTTCCTTAGCATCCGAGGCCTGGCAATGCGCGGCCCGTCTTGCGAAACCCACAACAGAGGTGGGCTGCCGATGCGTCAGCCTGGAAAAGCTACTTCTTCTTGTCGTAGCTGTCGCGGATTTCCTGCATCGATTCGCGGATGCGCTCGCGCAGGACCTCGACCGATTCCGACCCCGACTTGCGCACGATATCGGCAACCTCGCCGGCATTCTTGAGCGCTGCCTCGAACGATCGCCTGGCGAAATCGGCCTGCTTGCTGAGCATCTCCTGCGGATTGCCCGGCATACGCAATCCCTGCGCGGCCTCGGTCACCTCCTGCAACGCGCTCTGGATCATTTCGCGCTGCTTGGCTACCAGCGACGAAGCCCCCGAGGCACTCGCCTTCACCGATTTTTCCAGCGCCTCGAGATTCTTGCGGTGATGGCTGACGATGTCGTCGACATCGACCGCGGGCATCTTCAGATCGCGGCCGAACTTCGAAAACATGTCCATGAAGGATTCCGGTTCCGGTTTCTTGGCCATGGCTCGCTCCCATTTGGCTCCGGGCCTTCCCGGAGGTCGCAAGTGTCAGAATAGAGAAGCCACGGGCATGGTCAATTCGCCACCAGGAGCAGTTCAGCACAATAGAGCACAAGGCCCGCAAGGCCGCCGATCAGCATGCCGTTGAAACGGATATACTGCAGGTCCCGGCCGATGTTGATCTCCATCAGCCGGGTCAGCTGGCCAAGGTCCCAGCGCTTGACCTGTTCGGCAATGAAGCTGGAGACGCCGCTCTTCTGGCTCTCGACGAAGGAGGCAAGCGCGACCACGAAACCGGCATTCATGTCGGCACGGATCTGCGGATCGCGCGCCAGATTCTGCCCAACCTCGACGAACAGGTTGGTCAGGTGCTTTCGCGTCATCGAATCCGGCGATGCGACATCCTGCTCGATGAAGCCGCGCATGCTCTTCCAGACGTCGTGGGCCAGCCCGCGCAGTTCGGGACGGGCAAGGAAATTGCGCTTCACCTGTTCGGCGCGCTTGGCATAGTCGGGCGAATGGCGAAGTTGATCGATGAAGCCGTGGATGAAGCGGTCGAACTCGCCGCGCAGCGGATGGTCGGGATCGGCCCTGACCTCTTCCAGCAGTGTGGCTGCGGACGAGACGATGCGCTTGAGCAGATAGGCATCGGCGCGGAACAGGTTGAAGACGGACGGCAGTTCCTCCCTGATCTTTTCGCGCAGCACGGCCAGCGCCTGCTCGTCGCTCAAGAAATTGCCGATGATTTTGGTGAACTCGTCCAAAAGGCGTTGATGCCGGCGATCGTCGGTGAATGCCGACAGCAACTCGGCTGCCAACGGCGCCACCTCGATCTTGCCGAGGCGATCGAGCATGCGGCGCGTGGCGAACTCGCGCAGGCCGGATCCTTCGATCGCCTGCAGCATCTGCGGCACCAGCCGGCCGACGAAGCGCGACAACGCTTCCGCTCGGCTGCGGTCCGACAGCCAGTCGGCGACGAGCGCAGCAAAATCCACTTCCTTCAGCTTCTGCCGCACGGGCTCGGGCGCCAGAAAGTTGGTCTCGATGAAGCGGCCGAGATTTTCGGCGATCCGGTTCTGGTTGGAGGGAATAATGGCCGTGTGCGGTATCGGCAGTCCTAGCGGCCGTTTGAACAGGGCGACGACGGCGTACCAGTCCGCCAGGCCGCCTATGGTGGCGGCCTCGGCGAAGGCGGCGACAAAGCCAAGCCAGGGCCAGCGTCCTTGCAGCGACTTTGCGATCGCGAACACGCAAACGCACACGACCAGGGCGGCAGTCGCTAGAAACTTGGTCCTGCGCAGCGCTGCCAGCTTTTCGGCATCGACGGCACTGGCGGAAGGTGTCATGCCGGCCGGAAGGGCCTGGCTTTGCGGTGAGGACATCGGTCGCCTTCCCTGTTCATCACAGGAACTATATCGGCGACGGCTTTCGCCGCTTCAATTCGAAAAGCTGAATTAGGCGGCGATGGCCTTGCCGACGTTGCGCCGTCCGAAATCGGCCGGGGCGAAAAATCCCAAATCAGGATCGGCCGCTCCGTTCGCGTCGAGTTCTATGATGCCGTTGGTCTCGCCCTGTGCGAAGCTCAGCTTGGCGTTGAAGCGCCGGGCCAGGGCCTTCATCGCCGAATTGTTGGCGTGCGTGGTCACCTGCAGCCGCGTATAGGCGAGCCCCTTCGCCTGGGCGATGATCCGCCGGAACAGGCGGCCGCCGATTCCTCTGTGCTGCAACTGGCGCTCGACACTGAAGGCGATCTCCGCCGTCGGCTCGCGCTCCTCGGGGCGTTCATGCAGTTCGGCAGCGCCCAGAACCTTGTCGCCCTCGACATAGGCAATGACAGTCACGCCGTCGTGGAAACTGCGCTCGGCATATGACCGGAGAAAACCGTCGTCGGTCAGGCCATTGAAGCGGTCGCGCCGGCTCTGGGCGTCCAGTCTCAGGAGATGTTCGGCAAATCGGGGCAGATCGGATGGCCTGAGCTGGCGGATGATCCCCGTCAGCGGCCGTTGGGCATGTTTGATCTGTTCCATGTCGTAGTCCTCTTGGGTTCCTCCCCAGAGTCTTCGACTCCCGACGCCACCAATATTGTGCAACGCAGCAACAACTTCAACCCGTGAGCCCGATCAGGAATGCAGGGCTGGCTTGCGCCAGATGCGGGACCGCAGCGCGGTTTCTTGATATATCTTGTCCAGATTCTTGAGATCGCTTGTCTGGAATTGTTCTAAGGTGTAGGCCATATAAGAAGCCCGTCCGCGCCACAGCGAGGAATCACCAATGCGCCTTACCCGCCAAACCAACTACGCCATGCGCATCCTGATGTATTGCGCGGCCAATGAGGGCCGACTGAGCCGGGTTCCCGAGATCGCCGCTGCCTACACGGTGTCGGAGCTGTTCCTGTTCAAGATCCTGCAGCCGCTGGTCGAGGCCAAGCTGGTGCAAACCGTCCGTGGCCGCAATGGCGGCGTGCGACTGGCCAAGCCTGCCGATCAGATTTCGCTGTTCGACGTGGTACGTGTCACCGAAGAGAGCTTTGCCATGGCGGAATGCTTCGAGACCGACGCGGCCGAATGCCCGCTGGTCGACAGCTGCGGGCTCAATTCTGCGCTTCGTGAGGCGCTGAATGCGTTTTTCGAGGTCCTGGCCCGCTACACGATCGCCGATCTGGTCGCCGCACGTCCCAACATGCGCGATCTGCTCGGCATCCATTTTCCCGAGCCGCACGCGCTGGCCGGCTAGCGCGAGACCGGTATCGCAATCTTCCGGCCGCGAAGGTGGTTCGGAGTGGTTGCACCGGCGCAGCCGGATCGCTACATGCGCGGCATGAAAGTCAAGGACGCCGAAATCATCATCGTCCCCGGATACACCAATTCCGGGCCCACCCACTGGCAGAGCCGTTGGGAGGAAAAACTGTCGACCGCGCGCCGCGTCGAGCAGGACGAGTGGTCGAAGCCGCTACGTGAGGACTGGACGGCAAAGGTCATCGAGGCCGTGAACGCGGCCGAGCGGCCGGTGGTGCTGATTGCCCACTCGCTCGGCATACCGACTGCGATCCACGCCATTCCGGGGTTCACGAAACGTGTTGCCGGTGGGTTCTTTGTTGCCCCGCCCGATGTTTCCAACCCAGCCATCAAGCCGAAACACATGATGACCTTCGGCCCCTACCCGCGCGATCCGCTGCCGTTTCCCTCGGTGGTGATCGCCAGCCGCAACGATCCCTACTGCGCACTCGATGTCGCGGAAGACATCGCGGCCGCCTGGGGGTCGATGTTCGTCGATGCCGGCGAATCCGGTCACATCAATTCGGATTCCGGCCACGGGCCGTGGCCGGAGGGATCGATGGTATTCGCCCAGTTCCTGTCGCGCCTGGAAGGCTGACGACCAGTCGTCAGCCAAGCGATTTCCTGAGATCGGCCAGCAGGCCGGCGGCGCCGGTCGAGATCAGCTGGTGCTCCGAGCCGGTGGCGAGCAGCTGGAAGCCCATATCGACGAAGCGCCCGGCGATCTTCGGATCGGTGACATAGATGCCGGCATGCTTGCCGGCGGCCCGCGTGCGCTTGGCGACTTCAGCCACCGTTTCCATCATGCCTTCGAGCGTCCCGTTGATCGTCTCGCCGTTGGTCCAGGCGATGGAAAAGTCGCCGGGCCCGACAAAAATGCCGTCGATACCGGGAGTCGACAGGATGTCATCGAGAGCTGCGACCGCGGCATGCGTCTCGACCATCGCAAAAGAGACGGTGCGGGCGTTGCTCTCCCTGAGCCACTTGGCAGGGTCCTTGCTGCCCTGGCGGGGCGCAGCGAAGGTCGGCCCCCAGGAACGCTCGCCCAACGGCGGATATTTCATCGCGGCAGCGAAGCGTTGCGCGTCCTCCACCGAATTGACCATCGGCGCGATGACGGCCTCTGCGCCGAAGTCGAGCGCACGGCTAGCCATATCGAAGCGACCGACCGGAACCCGGACGATTGCATGCTTGTTTGCGCGAAGAACCGGAGCCAACGAGCGCAACACGCTGTCTTCGTTGTGGCCGCCATGTTGCATGTCGAGGGTGACGGCATCAAACCCTTGCCCGGCAAGTATTTCGACGGTCAACGCATCGGGCACGCCCGACCAGGCGGTGATGATGGTCTCGTTGGCGTTCAGTCTCTCGGCAAGCGACATTTTTTCTCTCCTGATCGGGCGTCATTTCACCCGGAAGCGACCGAAGTCGCAAACAAAAACCGCCCGGAATCCGGGCGGTTCGTTGGCCCAGCGACACTGGGAAAATCAGGTATTCTTGATCTGCTCGATCGCCTGGGCCATCAGTTCGTCCATGGTGCGGCGGATCTGATGGTCGGACTGGTCAACGCCAGCAGCATCGAAGTCGGCACGGACCTTGCGGAACACGTCATGATCGCCGGCTTCCTCGATGTCGGAAACGACGACTTCCTTCGCATAGGCCTCTGCATCGGCGCCCGATTTGCCAAGCTTTTCAGCCGCCCAGAGACCGAGCGCCTTGTTGCGCCGCGCATTCGCCTTGAAACGCAGCTCTTCGTCAAAGACGAATTTGCGCTCAAAACCTTCTTCGCGGTCCTTCATGTTGCTCATGGCAATCCTCCAGGGAGTGGGAAATCGATTCGACTTCCGGTGCATATGATATCGACTTCCTCAAACCAAAAGCCCGCCGCCCGGTCAATATCTCTCTTTTGCTCTGTTTGCGTGTGCGGTGCGGCATTTCCGTACCAAAAGGAGTTGATTGGCGGGAAATGATGATTGAGCAATGTGTCCGATTAAGATAGAGACCGGCCTTGAAACCCACAGCCGCCGCGGCTTTGCGGCGTGAGAAAGGGACCGGTAGCTTGCCGTCCACCCTTCCAACCAGAGAATCATTCAAATGAAGAATCGCCGCCGCATTTACGAAGGCAAGGCCAAGATCCTTTATGAAGGCCCCGAGCCGGGCACCCTGATCCAGTTTTTCAAGGACGACGCCACCGCCTTCAACAAGAAGAAGCATGAGGTCGTCGACGGCAAGGGTGTGCTCAACAACCGCATTTCCGAGCACATCTTCAACCATCTGAACCGGATGGGCATTCCGACCCACTTCATCCGCCGGCTCAACATGCGCGAGCAGCTGATCAAGGAAGTCGAGATCATCCCGCTCGAGGTCGTGGTGCGCAACGTCGCCGCCGGCTCGCTGGCCAAGCGCCTCGGCATCGAAGAAGGCACCGTGCTGCCGCGCTCGATCATCGAGTTCTACTACAAGGCCGACGCGCTCGACGACCCGATGGTCTCGGAAGAGCATATCACCGCGTTCGGATGGGCAAGCCCGCAGGAAATCGATGACATCATGGCACTCGCCATCCGCGTCAACGACTTCCTCTCCGGCCTGTTCATGGGTGTCGGCATCCAGCTCGTCGATTTCAAGATCGAATGCGGCCGCCTGTTCGAGGGCGACATGATGCGCATCGTGGTTGCCGACGAGATTTCGCCGGACAGCTGCCGCCTGTGGGACGTCGCCACCCAGGACAAGCTCGACAAGGACCGTTTCCGCCGCGATATGGGCGGACTGGTCGAGGCTTACCAGGAAGTGGCACGCCGCCTCGGCATCATGAACGAAAACGAGACCCCGCGCCCGACCGGCCCGGTCCTCGTCAAGCACTGAAGCATCAACCACGGGCGCGAGTAACTTCGCGCCCGAAAGTTTTCCAATTTCGACCCCGGAGTGAAATGCCCGTGATCAAGGCCCGCGTCACCGTCACCCTCAAGAACGGCGTGCTCGACCCGCAAGGCAAGGCGATCGAACATGCGCTCGACGGCCTCGGCTTCGGCGGTGTCGGCTCGGTGCGCCAGGGCAAGGTCTTCGACGTCGAGATAGAAGGCGCAGACAAGGCCAAAGCGGAAGCTGACCTCAATGCCATGTGCGAGAAGCTTCTGGCGAACACGGTGATTGAGAATTATAGTGTGACGCTTATCTGAGGTTGCATCGGAGGGTGTAGTGGCAGAAGTCACCAACGACCTGGTGTACGAACTGCTGAAGCGGATGAATCACGACCTGTCCGAACTTCGCCAGGATGTGTCCGAGGTCAAAAGGGAACTGAATGTCATTCGCGGCCACATGGTCGGGATTCAGAGTGACATCCACAATATCTACGGTGTTCTCGCGCGCCACGACGAGCGGCTCGAGCGCATCGAGCGTCGCCTAGAATTGCGTGAACTTGCCGAACCCCAGAGGCCTTACGAACCGAAATGAAATCAGCTGTCGTCCTCCTCCCTGGCCTGAACCGCGATCGCGACATGATCGCGGCGCTGACCAAGATTTCGGGCAAGGCGCCCGTCACCGTCTGGCAGACGGACACCGAGATTCCCGAAGTCGACCTGATCGCCATTCCCGGTGGCTTCTCCTTCGGCGACTACCTGCGCTGCGGGGCGATTGCTGCTCGCATGCCGGTGCTGCGCGCGGTGGCCGAGAAGGCCGCCAAGGGCGTGCAGGTCGTGGGCGTCTGCAACGGCTTCCAGATCCTGGTCGAGGCCGGCCTGCTGCCCGGCGCCTTGATGCGCAACACGTCGCTCAAGTTCGTCTGCCGCGAGGTCAAGCTCGAGATCGCCAACGCCAACACGGCCTTCACCCGCAACTATTCGGCCGGCCAGGTCATCCGCTGCCCGGTGGCGCACCACGACGGCAACTATTTCGCCGATCCGGATACGCTGAAGCGCATCGAAGGCGAAGGCCAGGTGGTTTTCCGCTACGCCGAGGGCACCAACCCGAACGGTTCGGTCAACGACATCGCCGGCATCATCAATGACAAGGGCAACGTGCTCGGCTTGATGCCACATCCGGAAAACCTGATCGAGGCAGCACATGGCGGCGAAGACGGCCGCGCCTTGTTCGAAAGTGCGCTCGGCCTTTCCAAGGCGGCCTGAGCGGCAAACGTCCGGCATTCTCTCCAGTCATCCATCGCAAAAGGCGGGCATCGGCGAATGAAGTCACTCCGGATTCTGGCGGCAACAGCCGCTGTCATCGGCCTCGCCGCCTGCAACTCCGGCCCGAAGACACCAGCCCCCTCGGGCTCGGGCAAGAGCGCGTCGCTGCGCTCGATGGAACAGGTGGCCATCGCCGCGCACAGATGCTGGTTTGCCAGCAAGGACCCGGCCTTCAAGAAGTACCAGATGGCCAATGAACTCAACAACTTTGGCGGCACGCCGCGCTTCTTGCTGGTACCAGCCAAGCAATATGGCGCCCGCCCGCTGCTGGTGGTGCAGGCCCGTGGCGCCTCCAGCCAGGTCGAGGTGTTCGGCCCGCTGATGGACGAGGCGCTCGGCGCGCGTATCGGCTCCGACATCAACCGCTGGCGCACCGGCGACGCGTCCTGCGGCGGAACCGCCTGAGGCATGGCACGGTTCCTGCAATTTGCGGGTCTGGCGATCGGTCTGGTCGGCCTGATGCTGCAGTTTGCGATCACCATGCCGGCGTCGATTGCCGCTGGCCGCACCGTGCTCGGCTCGGCCGTGTTCTATTTCAGCTTCTTCACCATCCTGACCAATATCGGCGCTGTTCTGGTGTATCTGGCGGCGCTGCGCGACGCGAAATCCGGGCTGCTCGGCCTGTTTGCCGGCGCGCGCGCGCGTGGCGGCGTGGCCGTCGCCATTGCGCTGGTGATGATCGTCTACGTCACGATCCTGGCGCCGCTCTGGCAGCCTGAGGGCCTGTTCCTGCTCTGCGACGTGCTGCTGCACTACGTCACCCCGATCCTCTATCTCGCCTGGTGGTTGGCCGCCGGTGCGGACGGCTCGACCAGATGGAGCGACATCCCCTATTGGGTTGTCTATCCGGTGCTCTATCTTATCTATGCCCTGGCACGGGCGCCGATTGCGGGCGAGGTCCCCTACCCGTTCCTCGACATCGCCACCAAGGGTGCAACGAGCGTCGCGCTGACGTCGCTGATGATGACCCTGCTGTTTCTTGTGCTGTGCGTCATCGCGGTTGTTGCGGACCACGGCATTTCAAGCTTTAGGAAGGCCGTAAGGCCGAACTGACGGGAAAACCGATGACCATTCAGAACGACGTGAAGATCACCGGCGAACTCATCGCCTCGCACGGGCTCAAGCCGGACGAGTATCAGCGCATACTCGACCTTGTCGGGCGCGAGCCGAGCTTCACCGAGCTCGGCATCTTTTCGGCGATGTGGAACGAGCATTGCTCGTACAAATCCTCGAAGAAGTGGCTGCGCACGCTGCCCACCAAGGGCGACGTCGTCATCCAGGGCCCGGGCGAAAACGCCGGCGTGGTCGACATCGGCGACGGCGACTGCGTGGTCTTCAAGATGGAAAGCCACAACCACCCCTCATACATCGAGCCCTACCAGGGTGCTGCGACCGGCGTGGGCGGGATCCTGCGCGACGTCTTCACCATGGGCGCGCGGCCGGTGGCCTCCATGAACGCGCTGCGCTTCGGCGCGCCCGACCACCCCAAGACCCGCCACCTGGTGTCGGGCGTGGTTGCCGGCGTCGGCGGCTACGGCAATGCCTTCGGTGTGCCGACCGTCGGCGGCGAAGTCAATTTCGATGCCCGCTACAACGGCAACATCCTGGTCAATGCCTTTGCCGCGGGGCTCGCCAGGACCGATGGCATCTTCCTGTCGCAGGCCAAGGGCGTCGGCTTACCCGTGGTCTATCTCGGCGCCAAGACCGGACGTGACGGCGTCGGCGGCGCGACCATGGCTTCGGCCGAGTTCGACGACAAGATCGACGAGAAGCGCCCGACCGTTCAGGTCGGCGACCCGTTCACCGAAAAGTGCCTGCTCGAAGCCTGCCTCGAGCTGATGGCCTCGGGCGCCGTCATCGCCATCCAGGACATGGGCGCAGCTGGTCTCACCTGCTCTGCCGTCGAGATGGGCGCCAAGGGCGATCTCGGAATCGAGCTCGACCTCGACAAGGTGCCGGTGCGCGAAGAGCGCATGAGCGCCTACGAGATGATGCTGTCGGAAAGCCAGGAGCGCATGCTCATGGTGCTGCGGCCCGAAAAGGAAGAAGAAGCCGAGGCGATCTTCGTCAAGTGGGGCCTCGACTTCGCCATCGTCGGCAAGACCACCGACGACCTGCGCTTCCGCGTCCTCCACCAGGGCAAGGAAGTCGCCAACCTGCCGATCAAGGAACTTGGCGACGAAGCGCCCGAATACGACCGCCCGTGGGTCGAGCCGACAGCGCGCGCGCCGCTGGCCGCAGAAGATGTGCCGCAGGCCGATGTCGCCGATGCGCTGCTGAAGATGCTGGACGGGCCCGACCTGTCGTCGCGCCGCTGGGTCTATGAGCAGTATGACACGATGATCCAGGGCAACTCGCTACAGCGCCCGGGCGGTGACGCCGGCGTGGTGCGCGTCGAGGGCCATGCCACCAAGGCGCTGGCGTTCTCGTCGGACGTGACGCCGCGCTATTGCGAGGCCGATCCTTACGAGGGCGGCAAGCAGGCGGTGGCCGAATGCTGGCGCAACCTGACGGCGACCGGTGCCCTGCCGCTGGCTGCAACAGACAATCTCAACTTCGGCAATCCCGAACGCCCCGAAATCATGGGCCAGTTCGTCAAGGCAGTGTCTGGTATCGGCGATGCCTGCCGCGCGCTCGGCTTCCCGATCGTTTCGGGCAACGTGTCGCTGTACAACGAGACCAATGGCCAGGGCATCCTGCCTACGCCGACCATCGGCGGTGTCGGCCTCATCGACGACTGGTCGAAGATGGCCAAGGCCTGTTTTGCCCGTGAAGGCGAAGTGATCCTGCTGGTCGGCGGCCCGGCCCAGTGGGGCAGCCACCTCGCGCAGTCGATCTACATGCGCGACGTGCACGGCCGCACCGACGGCCCACCGCCGGCAGTCGACCTCGAGCACGAGAAGAAGGCCGGCGATTTCGTCCGCAAGCTGATCCGCAACGGCACGGCGACGGCGGTCCACGACCTGTCCGACGGCGGCCTGGCGGTGGCTCTGGCCGAAATGGCGATGGCTTCGGGCATCGGCGCCACTATTCCCGGCCTCAGCGGCACCAATCCGATCCCGGTGTTCTTCGGCGAAGACCAGGGCCGTTACCTGGTCACCGTCAAGCTTGACCCGAAGTCGGCCGAGATGCAGGAGTTGTGGAATGAAGCCAAGGCGCTCGGCATCCACGCTCCGTGGATCGGGACGACCGGCGGCAAGGAACTGAAGTTGGGCGAGGCACGGGCCGTGAGCGTGGACGAGTTGACCTCGGCTCACGAATCCTGGTTCCCTCGGTTCATGAATAACTGAGTAGGAATACCGACATGGCAATGGATGCCCACGACATCGAAAAACTGATCAAGGAAGGCATTCCGGACGCCAAGGTGACCATTCGCGACCTCGCCGGCGATGGCGACCACTATGCCGCCGAGGTCGTGTCTGAAAGCTTCCGCGGCAAGACCCGCGTGCAGCAGCACCAGATGGTCTACGATGCGCTGAAGGGCAATATGGGCGGCGTGCTGCATGCGCTCGCCCTGCAGACAAGCATTCCGGAGTAAGGCCGCCGGGCCTTGCCAACAATGTCGCGCCGCCCCGCCTCTCCCGAAAGCGAGCAGATTGCGCGGCGCGCCTATGGCTCCTTCGCCGAGCGGTATGACGCTGCCGCGCCGACCAAGCCGCACAATGCGCTCTACGAGCGACCGGCCTCGCTTTCGCTGTTGGGCGATGTTGCCGGACTCGACGTGGTCGACGCCGGCTGTGGCTCCGGTATCTGCACGGAGAAGCTGGCCCGCAGCGGTGCTCGAGTCCGCGCCTTCGACGTCACGCCCGAAATGCTCGATTTGGCACGGAAGCGTTGCGCCGGTCTCGACGTCGATATCCGCGAAGGCGACCTGGGCAAGCCGCTCGACTGGCTTTCCAGCGACGGCGCGGACGCGATCCTGTGCTCGCTGGCGCTGGACTATGTCGAGGACCTCAAGCCGGTATTCGCCGAGTTCCACCGGACTGCACGACCGGGAGGCCACCTTGTCTTTTCGATGGGCCATCCGATGCGCGATTGGGCCGATCTCCGCGCACGTGGTGACGCCAACTACTTCGCCACCAATCTCTGGGGCCTGCATTGGGGCGGCTTCGGCCTTCCCAACCCGTATGTCGAGTCCTACCGACGCCCTTTGCAGGACATATTGAATGGCTTGGCCGATGCCGGCTGGCGGCTCGATCGCTTTGTCGAACCACTGCCCGTCGCGGAAATGGAAGCGGCAGACCCCGAGCATTTCGAAGAATTGAACTTCTCGCCCGCCTTCATCTGCGTGCGGGCAATCAAGTAGCCGTCTCGACATCGGCCGGGCGGTCTTTTATTCATCGGCCAGTCCAATCCGAGAACCTGCGAGCCAGCCCATGTCCTTCATTTCCGATCTTGTCGAAGGCGTCGTCGACGGTGCGCTGAAGGACATCCTGAAAAAGACCACAGGCACGTCGAAGCGGACCCGCAGGCGCAAGCGCACGACGTCGACCAGCTCGGCGACGCTGCGCCAGATCGAGAAGCTTTTGAGGCCAGCCAAGAAGCAAACGAGCCGCAAGCGCACGGTACGGTCGAGATCGAAGGTTCGGCGCCGCGCCTAGCTTGCAGAACAGCGGCGCAATTGCCCGAGTGCCCGCATCCTGGTTTTCGGGTCGACAAGCCGCTTGGAAAGCTCGACTCTTGAACCACATAGTAGCAAGTGCTAGCAGTCTAACGAACATTGCCGGAACGTCACTCCGGCCAGATTTGAGGTTTAGGTCGCCATGAGCGGAATCAACGAATACATCGATAGCGAAGTGAAGAGCCAGGATGTCGTGGTTTTCATGAAGGGCACGCCCGGTTTTCCGCAATGCGGCTTTTCCGGCCAGGTCGCGCAGATTCTCGACTATCTCGGTGTCGACTATAAGGGCGTCAACGTCCTGACCTCGAACGAACTTCGCCAGGGCATCAAGGACTATTCCAACTGGCCGACGATCCCGCAGCTTTACGTCAAGGGCGAGTTCGTGGGCGGCTGCGACATCATCCGCGAGATGTTCCAGGCCGGCGAATTGCAGTCGTTCCTTCAGGAGAAGGGCGTCAGCGTCAAGGGCGCCGCCTGACCTAAAAAGTACCGGCTCCGGCCTGTTCCGGGGTCCCATTTGTGGCAAATGCGCCGGCTTGCCGGCGCATTTCCGTTTGAATTGGATTCCTCAATGGAACAGAAAGTCTCCCCGAGCGCCCAGCAGGGCGTATTCCCGATTCCGCGTTGGGAATTCATCGCACTCGCCGCAGCCCTGATGGCCGTGAATGCGCTGGCAATAGACATCATGCTACCCGGCCTTCAGGAGATCGGCGCCAGCCTCGGTGTCGAGAACGAAAACCACCGGCAGTATGTGGTCACCGCCTATTTCGCCGGCCTCGCGCTCGCGCTGCTCGGCTACGGCCCGATCTCCGACCGCTTCGGCCGGCGTGCGCCGCTGATGTTCGGCCTGGGCGTCTATGTGCTCGCGGCCTTCGCTGCGGCCTTCGCCCCAACCTTCGAGACCTTGCTGGCCCTGCGCTTCGTCCAGGGTGTCGGCGCTGCTTCGACCCGGGTAATCGCCGCCTCGATCATCCGCGACCGCTTCGGCGGGCGGCAGATGGCCGAGATCATGTCACTTGTCTTCATGGTGTTCATGATCGTTCCGGTCGTGGCGCCGGGCATTGGCCAGATCATCATGCTGTTTGCGGAATGGCACATGATCTTCATCGTCATGGCGCTTTCGGCAATGGCCATCATGCTGTGGGCGGCAATCCGCCTGCCGGAAACGATGCACCCTGAAGACCGGCGGCCGCTGTCCTTGCTGTCGGTGGCACAAGCCTTCCGTACCGTGCTGACCACGCGCATGTCGCTATGGTACACGCTCGCCTCGATGGTCGTCTTCGGCTCGCTGTTCGGCTTCATCAATTCGGCACAGCAGGTCTATGTCGGCATCTACGGCCTTGGCGTCTGGTTCCCGGTCGTCTTCGCGGCAATTGCCGGCATGATGTCGCTGTCGTCGTTCCTCAACTCACGACTGGTGGTGCGTCTCGGCATGCGGCGACTGTCGCATGGCGCGCTGATCGGCTTCCTGCTGGTGAGCGCCGTCTGGTTCGCCTGGTCGCTGACGGGACCGGTGCCGTTTGCAGTCTTCATCGTGCTGTTTGCGCTGGCAATGTTCCAGTTCGGCTGGATCGGCTCGAACTTCAACTCCATCGCCATGGAACCGCTCGGCCACATCGCCGGTACGGCCTCGTCGGTCCAGGGCTTCATGCAAACGATGGGCGGCGGGCTGATCGGCGCCGCGATCGGCCAGTCGTTCGACGGCACGACCATGCCCCTGGCGGCCGGGTTTTGCGGTGTGGCTGCATTTGGCCTCGTGATGGTGCTTATCGCCGAACGCGGTAAGCTGTTCCGCGGCCAGCATGACGTCAAGCCGGTCGTGACCGACGTTCACTGAGCCGGCGACAGGCTCGCAAAGTCGAACAGCTTGCGGTCGAGCAGGTGCGACGGGCGCGTGTTGGCAAGCGCCCGCAGCATCGTGTCCTTGCGGCCCGGCATGCGCTTTTCGATGTCGTCGAGCATCGCCTTCATGGCGTTGCGCTGAAGCCCTTCCTGGCTGCCGCACAGGTCGCACGGGATGATCGGGAACTTCATGCCGTCGGCGAACTTGGCCATGTCGGCCTCGGCGCAGAAGGCGAGCGGTCGCAGCACCATGACGTCGCCCTCGTCGTTCATCAGCTTCGGCGGCATGGCGGCGAGCCGGCCGCCATGGAACATGTTCATGAAGAAGGTCTCGAGGATATCCTCGCGGTGGTGGCCGAGCACCAGCGACGAACAGCCCTCCTCCCGCGCGATGCGGTAAAGATGGCCACGCCTGAGCCGCGAGCACAGCGAACAATAGGTGTTGCCCTCGGCGATCTTGTCGGTGACCACCGAGTAGGTGTCGCGGTACTCGATGCGGTGGGCGATGCCGTTGGCGTTGAGATAGTCCGGCAGCACGTTCTTGGGGAAGTTCGGCTGGCCCTGGTCGAGGTTGCAGGCGAGCAGGTCGACCGGCAGCAGGCCCCGCCATTTGAGATCGAGCAGGACCGCCAGCAGCCCGTAGGAATCCTTGCCGCCCGACAGCGCCACCAGCCAGCGCTCGCCGGGCTTTGCCATGGCATAGTCCTCGATCGCCTGGCGGGTCAGTCTGAGCAGCCGCTTGCGCAGCTTGTTGAACTCCACCGAAGACGGCGCATCACGGTAGAGCGGAAAGGAAATCCCTTCCGGCTCGGACAGCGCGTCCTGTTCGTGAATGCCCATCGGGGTTCGTCCTTCAATTCTAGTGCGGTGCCGTCATTGTGGCACACGCCATTGAAGGGGGATATTTCGTAAAAACAGCTGGGGCGCAAGACGCACTGCCAGCAGCGTCTATACGAAAAGAGCGGCCGTTGCCGGCCGCTCTCGCTGTTCGCGCTATTTCTCGACTTGGATCGTCGATCAGCCCGGCAGTCCGGGAACGGTACGAATGACGGTGCCCCAGGCGTCCTCGCGGCTGGTTTCCGTCGTGGCGTCGGCCGAGCGCATTTCAACCCAGGCAAGCCCGGTGCGCGACAAGTCGCGCTTGCCTGCGCGCGGGCTCTGCCAGGAATTGGCGCCGATATGGTGATGGTAGCCGCCCGACGACAGGAACACGGCGCTGCTGCCGTATTTAGCCACCGTGTCGAAGCCGAACTCCTTGTTCCACCATTCCGCTGCAAGCGCCGGATCGCCCACCCGCAGATGGACGTGGCCGACGATGCTGTTGTCGGGCGCCCCCTGCCAGCCGGCGTCGCCGGCATCTGCCACGATCGAACCAATGTCCAGTTGCTCGGTTGCCATGTCGACCTGCGAGCCGGTCCATTTCCAGCGCTCATGCGGCCTGTCGGAATAGATTTCGATGCCGTTGCCCTCGGGATCGGTGAGATAAAGCGCCTCGCTGACAAGGTGGTCGGATGCGCCGTCAACCGGGATGCGCTTGTCGATGGCATGCTTGATCCAGCGCCCGAGGTCCGCACGTGTCGGCAGCAGGAACGCAGTGTGGAACAGGCCCGCGCTGCGCGGGTCGTCCGGCTGCGCCGCCTTGTCGGCCTCGATGTCGAGCAGCGCCCTGCTTCCGGCACCAAGCGTGATTGTCTCGCCGTCGCGGCCAAGCTCCTGCAGGCCGACGACGTCGCGATAGAAATTCGCCAGCGCCACGGCGTCGCGCGCCTTCAGGCCGACGCGGGAAACGCTGATCGGCGTCGTCGCGGCAAAGGGAATGTTGCTCATCTTGGGCTCCGTGCGGCCAACGCCTGCGGTTGCTCCCAGTGCAAGGAGTGCAGCGCTGCCCACCAGTTTGCGACGTGTCAGTTCCAAAATCCATTCTCCGGCCAACACGGCTGTTGCGATTTTGGATAGATCGGCCGGAACCAGCGTTCACACAAGACGGCAAAGACCGAACACGGCGTTCACCGTTTCGATATCAAGCGCTGGGTATAGTCCGGTCGTTGCCGTGACCGGCGGCCATCAAGCCGGCATCGGCTGAGCTGACGAGGTATGTGAAGTTCAGGCGGCAGCCGACTGCGGCAGCACGAAAGGTACATTGGCTGCAGGCACGGCACCGACACGCAGGCGGCAGCCGAAAACCTTCTCGATCAGATCGTCGCTCAGCACCTCTTGCGGCGAACCTGCTGCGGCCAACCTGCCCCGATGCATGACGCAAATCTGATCGGCATACATAGCCGTCAGATTGAGGTCGTGCAGGATGGCGACCACCCCGCCGCCACGCCGCGCGAAATCGCGGGCGATGTTCATGATGATCAGCTGGTGCTTGATGTCGAGGCTGGATACCGGCTCGTCGAGGAACAGGTAGCGTGCCTGACCGTCCAGCACGGGTGCCCACACCTGGCACAAAACGCGGGCGAGTTGCACGCGCTGCTGCTCGCCGCCGGAGAGCTCCTGGTAATACCGGCCGGCAAAACCCTCGAGATCGACACGCGCCAGCGCCCGCTCGGGAAGCCGGCCGTCCTCGCCGCGCAACACGCCCGACCTGCCGCCGGTCACGCCGAGCTTAACGATCTCGCGGACGGTGAAGGGGAAGGAAAGCGCAGTCGACTGCGGCAGCACGGCGCGTATGCCAGCTGCCTCCCATGGCTTGAGCGAGACGGCGTTACGGCCGTTGAGCGAAACGTCGCCGGTATAGGCGAGCTCGCCCGTCAGCGCCTTCAGGAAGGTCGTCTTGCCGGAGCCGTTGGGTCCGACGATCGCCGCCAGTTCGCCTGGGCGGACGGTGAAATCGACATCACTGACGATGCGCTTGCTGCCGATGGACACTGAAACCTGGCGCGCTTCGATCATCTTATTACCCTTACAATGCCTCTGCGGCGACGCCGTCAAAGATCGACGATGCCGCGCTTGCGCAGCAGTATCCACAGGAAGAACGGGCCGCCGACGGCAGCCGTGACGATGCCGATCGGCAGTTCAGCGGGTGCCACGATGGTGCGGCTGACGGCATCCGCGAGCAGCAGCAGGCAGGCGCCCAGAAGCGCGGAAGCCGGCAGTAGGTAGCGGTTGTCCGGGCCGATCGCCAGGCGCAGCAGATGCGGCACGACGATGCCGATGAAGCCGATGCCGCCGCTGACCGCCACCGAGGCGCCGATGGCCGCCGAGACGGCTACGATCGCCACATATTTCAGCCGTTGTACCGGAACACCGAGATGGCTAGCCGTCGCCTCGCCCAGCGCCAGGGCGTTGAGGCCCTTGGCCATGAACGGCGTTGCAGCAAGCGCAAGCGCGATGATCGGCCCTGCGGCGGCGATCTTCAGCCACGTCGCTCCGGCGAGCGAGCCAAGCTGCCAGAAGGTCAGGTCGCGCAGCTGCCGGTCGTCGGCCATGTAGACGAGGATGCCGGTCAGCGCGATCGCCATCGCACCAAGTGCAATGCCGGCCAGCAGCATGGTGGCGATCGACGTGCGGCCCTGCCGCGTCGCGACGTTATAGAGGATAATCGTCGTAACAAGGCCACCGGCAAAGGCGGCGAGCGGCAGCGCGTAGCTGCCCAGCAGCGCCGTGAACGGCGCAAGAAATGTTCCGCCCAGCACGATCACCGACACCGCGCCGAGGCCCGCACCTGCGGACACGCCGACCAGGCCGGGATCGGCGAGCGGGTTGCGGAACAGGCCTTGCATCACCGCTCCGGAAACGGCGAGCGCCGCGCCCACCAGCATGCCCAGAATGACCCGCGGCAGGCGAATGTCATAGACGATGATGCTGTCGCGCGCCGACAAGGCCTCCTGGCCGGGCACAGCACCGAACAGCCAGTTGCCGACGAGACCCAGTGCCGAAGCGTCGGACGCGCCCCAGGTCAGGCTGACCAGCGCCGTCACCACCAGGGCCACCGTCAAAGCGCCAATGACGAACAACGCCCTGCCCGAGCGGTCGCCACTGACGTAGCGGTCGCCCTGGTTCACGCCGGCCACGCCGGCGATCGTTTCATCCACCACAGCGTCGACCTTATTTCTTGACCGCGTCGCCATAGAGCGCAACGGCCAGATCCTTCACGGCGCCGGCAGTGCGCGGGCCGAAGCCGAGCAGGTAGGCGCCGTCCATGCGGATGACTTGCTTGTTCTGGCCGGCCGGCGTCGATGCGATCGCCGGATGAGCATAGAGGTCGGCATTGTCGATGGCGAGCTCACCTTCGCGGTCCATCATCAGGATGATGTCGGGCTTGGCGGTGATCGCTGCTTCGTCGGTCAGTTGCTTGTAGCCGGAGAAGCCTTCGACAGCATTGACCCCGCCGGCCAAGGCGATGATGCCGTCGGCCGCGGTGCTGTTGCCCGACGCAAGGATCTTGCCGCCCTGCAGGCTCAGGATGAACAGCACGCGCTTGCGCTCGCCCTGTGGAATGGCCTTGGTCAGCGCTTCGGCGTCGCTGAGCTGCTTGTCGACATCGGTCGCAAGCGCTTCAGCCTTGGCATCGGCGCCGAGCGCCTTGCCGACGATACGGATCTTGTCGACAATGCCCTGGTGGGTGAAGCCTTCTGGAACGGAAATGAAGGGAACGCTCGCCTTTTTCAGGACATCGAGCGCCTCCTTCGGCCCGCTGCCCTCAAGCGCCAGGATGCCCGACGGATTGACCGACAGGACGCCTTCAGGCGACAGCTGGCGCATGTAGCCGACGTCGGGAAGCTTCAATGCCGCTTCGGGATAGACGCTCGTTGAGTCGCGCGCGACCAATGCGCCCTGCTCGCCGAGCGCATAGACGATCTCGGTGATCGAGCCGCCGACCGCGGCGACCCGCGAGCGATCTGGCAGCACGTCTGCTCCTTCGGCAGACATGCCTGCGACAGTCGTCGCAAGCAGGACCGAAAAGCCTAACGCTACCGCACGCGCCAGCGAGTGGGTAATCGACATCGCCATCCTCCTTACGCCGCGCTCTGCTGCGGGGCGCTGGGCAATTGCTGGACAAGGTTGCGCCAATCCTCGCGCTCGCCCTGGCCTTCCTTCCGCTTGCCGAAGAACTGGATGATCATCTCGCCGTTGGCGTCATAGGCCTCGATCGAGGTGACGTGCCCATCCGTGTTCGGCTTGCGCACCGCCCAGAGCTCCTGGACGTGATCGAGCCTGAGGTGCAGGTGGAAGGTCTCGTCGAGCACGTTGATCCACGGCCCCATCGGCTTGATGTTCTTCACCGGCCCCGAGTGGATCTGGATGCAGCCATGATTGCCGACGAAGCACATGATCGGCTGCTCGCTCGCCGCGGCCTGATTGAACATGGTCGGCAGCGCTTCCCTGTCGAGCGTCCAGGCATAGTCGCGACCAACCATGCGCATGGCCTGCTGGCGTCCGAGCTTGAGCGAGCGCAGGATGCCGAAGAACTGATGCACGTCGGTCATCGTGCTCCAGCGCTGCCGCAATTCGTCGACACTCGCCGAGCCGTCATTGGCCGGCTTCTCGGCGACCGAAGGAACGATGGCGATCGCCGGATCCTGGTTGTCGGTGCCCAGCGTCTCCACCAGCTTCCGAAAGGCGCTGAGATTGGACGTGGGGCGCAGATGCACCTTGTGCACAGCCGTGCCCGCTGCATCGAAGAACTGCAGGCTGCGGCGGATTTCATCGCCGTCGCGTTTCTCGACGGCAAAGCCATGGGCCCACGCGTTCGGGAAAATGCGCAGGTCGATGTTTTCGCTCAGCACCATTGATGCCTGCTTGCCCGGCACGACCTTGTCGTAGATGCCGATCTTCTCGTGCACGGCGCTTTCGTTGCGGGTCAGCGCCATGACTTCGCCGACCGCCTCGAGGCCTGCAAGAAAATCCGCGACGCGCGGTTCGATGCGAACGACACCCTCGCCGCAATGCGCGGCGACCAGTTCAGCTTCGGAAACGCCGAGCTGGCTGGCGAGGTCGCGCTCGCGCATCTTCGGGTTGTCGGTTCGCGCCCGCCTGATTTCGGTTGGGTTGGGCCTTACGCGCTGGTCCATTTGAAACACCTACTTGTTGAGAATGAGTTTGCCCTGTCGGGTAATCTTCAGGCGGTAGAGCGAACCGCCATGGTCGATGCCGATCTCGAAATCGCCGAGAAACAGCGAATCGCTGGTCAGCGTCCTGACCGCCAGCGAACCGGTGATGGGGCGTGCCGCAACCTGGCCTTCCGGCCGGCGGTATCCGTGGCGAAATTGCCCGGAACGGAAATGGTTCGGATTGTGCGAATTCATCTCATTGCACTCCTTTGTCCGTTCGCCGCGCCGGACCAGCCCGTCGAGGCCATGATGTGCAAATCTATTAGTTGACTCACACATTCATGTTTACTAGTCAGTGCAATACCGGAGTGACTTAGTCAAGATTTAAGACGCACCGGGCAGGCGAAAAATGCAAGCGAGCGCGACGCGAGCCAGCACGGGACATTTTTGGAGTTGGGACATGGGGCTGGTTGCTCGGAACAAGGCTGCTCTTTTGGGCGGAGCGGCGATGGCGTTGCTGGTGGGACTGCACGCCGCCAATGCGCAGGAAGCGCAAACGAATGAACAGGATAAGAAAGGCCGCGTAACGATATTGCAGCGGCTGATCTTTGGTGCGGGCGCTGAAAAGGTGGCAATCGACACGCCCCAGTCGGTTTCCGTCATCAACCAGGAAGACATCGACCAGAAGCAGGCCGAAACCATCGGCGAACTGGTCAAGACCATACCCGGCGTTAACGTGTCCGGCTCGGACCGTACGCTTGGCCAGACCTTCAACATCCGCGGCATCGGTGGCCCCGAAAGCGGTGGCGAAGAAGGCCGCATCATCGTCAATGTCGATGGCGCGACCAAGTTCTACGAGCAGTACCGCATGGGCGGCCTGTTCACCGACACGGAACTCTACAAGCGCGTCGAAGTGCTGCGCGGGCCGGCGTCATCGACGCTCTATGGCTCCGGCGCGCTGGGTGGCGTGATCAACTTCACCACCAAGGATGCATCCGACTTCCTGGCCGACGGCCAGAAGGGCGCACTGCGGCTGAAGACCGCATTCGATTCGAATTCAGAAGGCGCCTTGGGCTCGGCCATCCTGGCGACCCGGCTGAACGACAATTTCGAGGTCCTGGCTGCGGGCAACTACCGCTACGCCAATGCGTATACCTCAGGCGATGGCACCGAAATCCCCGGTTCGGAGATCGGCGCGCCGTCAGGCCTGCTCAAGGGAACCTACCGCTTCGGCGATAACAACGAGCAGGCGCTGCGCGCCTCCTACATGCATTGGCAGACCGACGAGGACGACCAATACTACAACCAGACCGGCATCGACGTTCCGCCCGGCTTCGGCACTGTCGATCGCAAGGTCACCGACAAGACGGCGATCATCTCCTATGAGAACCCGGCCTCGGACAATCCCTGGCTCGACCTCAAGGTACAGGCCTCCTTCTCAGACACGGTCAACGACCAGTCGGATGCGACCCTGGCCTCGCTCAATCGCACGTTCGGCTACAAGACCTATCAGTTCAACATCCAGAACACCTTCGACTATGAAGGCGACAATTTCATCAACCATCTGACGGTCGGCTCGCAGAGCAACTACCAGGAGCGCACCACGCTGAAGTCGCTGTCCGGCACGCACCCACAGGGCGAGCGCACCGGCACAGGCGCCTTTGTGCAGAACGAGTTCATCTGGGACGAGCGCCTGACGCTCATCGCTGGTGCACGCCTTGATTGGCAAAGGCTAGAGCCGACCGACATCGCAGCTGCCACGGCCAAGGATCACACGGCCTTCTCGCCCAAAATCGCAGCGCACTACAAGCTCAACGACACGTTCGCGGTGTTCGGTTCGATCGCCCACACGGAACGCGTGCCGACCATCGACGAAGTTTTCGATACGGCGCAGATCGGAAGACCCGACCTCAAGAAGGAGCTGTCGAACAACTATGAAGCGGGCGTCGCTGTCTCGCTCTACGATCTGGCCCAGCAGGGCGATGCCCTGCAGTTGAAGACCACGGGCTTCTACAATGACATCACCGACCTGATCACCGACAACGGCCGTCTTGCCAATCCGCGCTTCACCAACATCGGCCATGCCCGCATCTACGGCGCCGAGGTCGAGCTGGGCTACGATTCGGACTATGTGTTCGGCAATGTCGCCTACTCCTATGTGATCGGCGAAGACCTGCTCAACGACACCGCGCTGAACACCGTGGCGCCGCACGAATTTGCCTTCACGGTCGGCGATCGCATGCCCGATCGCGATCTGTCCTTCGGCTGGACGAGCCGCTTCGTGGCCGGGCAGGATCGGGTCAGCGAACTGCCCAACATGCGCCTGCCTACGCCATCCTTTTCCACACACGACATCTTCCTGACCTGGAAGCCGCAGGATGGAGTGCTGAAGGGGTTCGAGACCAACTTCCGCGTCGACAACATCTTCAACGAACAGTACCGCGAGTTCCTCTCGGGCACGGCCGGCAAGGGCCGCACCTTCAAGCTCACCCTCGCCAAGCAGCTGGATTGGTGAGGCGATGACCAGACGAGCAAGGAACGGCCGTCCTCTGACCGCGGCTATGGTTGTTCTGCTCGCGGCAGCGGGCTCGGCGGGCGCGCAAAGCGCTCCGCCGGCCCCTGCCCTGGTGCTCGAACTCAACGCGGCGCAGCCCTCCGACAAGGGCTGCCGCTTCACCTTCGTGGTGACCAACAATCTCGGCGCCGAACTGTCCAAGGCGGCGTTCGAGATCGCGCTGTTCAACGACGCGGGCGTGGTCGACCGTTTGACCGTGCTCGACTTCAAGGAACTGCCGGCCGGCAAGACCAAGGTCACGCGCTTCGACCTGTCGGGCACCGACTGCACCAAGGTTAGCCGCGTACTGATCAACCAGGCTACCGATTGCACCGGTCCCGGCATTGCCGGTGCCGCCTGCCTCAAGTCACTGCGCACCGAATCCAAATCCGGCATCGCCTTCGGGATCTGAGAACAGCCTTGCCGAAACTCCCGTCATCTGGCGCAAGACGCATCGAAAGGCACAGGCGCATGCTCGGACTGAACAAATTCGATCAGATGGTGAAACGCCCGGGCGACGGCCTGCTGCCGGAAATGCGCGAGCTTTTCGAACGGCTGGCGAGCATCAGGGCAAGCGCCAACGTCACCGAACTGGCAGACTATCGCGATCAGTCGAGAAGTCAGTCCGGGCCAAACCCGGCTGTGGCCGCGGAAAGGTCCGCTCCCAATGTCGTGTCGCTACGCAGCGTTCAATACAAGTTACAAGCGCAACGAAAGACCCGTTGAAAGGAAATACCATGTACATCGCAATGAACCGCTTCAAGGTACAGAACGGCTCCGAGACGGCCTTCGAGGACGTCTGGAAGAACCGCGATTCTTCGCTCAACGAGATGAAGGGCTTCCGCGAGTTCCATCTCCTGCGCGGGCCGGTCAACGAGGCCGAGGGCTACACACTCTACGCTTCGCATACGGTATGGGCCAGCCAGGATGACTTCGTCGCCTGGACCAAGTCGGAGAACTTCCGCGCCGCCCACAAGAACGCCGGTTCCTCCAGGGCGTCCTATGTCGGCCACCCGCAGTTCGAAGGTTTTTCGGTCGTCGACGGCGCCTGAACATGACCGACCTCGCCCGCAGCATCCCGGTACTGCCCTCGCCCGACATACGGGAGAGCCGCGATTTCTATCGCGACAGGCTCGGTTTCGAGGTCATCGGGCCTGAAATGAACGACTACCTGATCGTCCGTCGCGGCGAGATCGAGATCCATTTCTGGAGATCGGACGACCGCAAGCTGCCTGAGGTGTCGTCCTGCTACATCAGGGGCGGCGAAGTGCCGGCGCTCCACGCAGAGTTTCTGGCCCGCGGGATCCAGAAGCTCAGCGATTTTGCCGTTCGGCCGTGGAACATGAAGGAATTCTACATCCACGATCCGCACGGCAATCTTTTGCGTTTCGGCTGCGCGCCGGAAGAGATCGAGGGGCAGGCCTAGGCCTGCCCCTTTTCGTTTCAGGCGGACGCCAGCAGGCTGGCATTGCCGCCTGCCGCGGTGGTGTCGACGCAAACGGCGCGTTCATGGGCATAGGCGGCGGGATAGATCACCTCGCTCACCAGCGGCACGATCGGCCCCTTGCGCTCCGCGATCACCTTGCGGACGATGCGCATGCTCTCTTCCGTACCCGAATAGGCGACGACATCGACAGCCAGCGCACGGGTCTCGACCGGATCGGGCCGGCCATCGATCGCCGCGATCGGCAAGCCCTTGCCGAGCAGCGGCTGGAGCGCCGCCGGCGCGCCGGGAGCAACCGCCAGAACCGCATTGCCGGCAGCAAGCGCCTGGGTCGCCTGGGCCAGAAGCGTATCGGCGTCAGGCCCGAGGCAGAGAACGCGGCCGCGCGGGTTGAGCGACAAGGTATTCGCCTCGCCCGTCGGTCCGGGCAGGTCGACCTGGCCGAAGTCGATGCTCGCCGCGGCGGCAATCGCAGCCGCGCCCTTGCCGCGCAGGTGCTTGCGCAGGATGGCGATGCGATCGGGGCGCGTTGCCCATTCGCCGGCATCGACGAGGTTGTCGACCAGTTCCGTCGCCGTGACCTTGTGGCCCTCCGGCAAAACGGTGCCTGCTTCCGGCGCCTTGCGGAAGCGCCTGAGATAGTGCGGGCCGCCCGCCTTGGGGCCGGTGCCCGACAGCCCCTCGCCGCCAAAGGGCTGCGAGCCGACGACGGCGCCGATCTGGTTGCGGTTGACGTAGATGTTGCCGGCATGGATGCGGTCGACCATGTGCTGGACGCGGCCCTCGATACGCGTGTGCAGGCCGAAGGTCAGGCCGTAGCCCTTGCGGTTGATCGCCGAGATGACGCTGTCGAGTTCATCGGCCTCAAAGGTCGCGACATGCAGCACCGGGCCGAACACCTCGCGCTCCATTTCCTCGATGCCCTTCACGCGGAAGACATGCGGCGCGACGAAACGGCCGTCGGCAGGCGCATCCAGCTTGGCGATGAGCTTGCCCTTGGCTTCCATCTTCGCGCAGTAATCGCGGATCGATGTCTGCGCTTCCTCGTCGATGACGGGACCGACATCGGTCGACAGCTGCCATGGATCGCCGACGGTCAGCGCATCCATCGCGCCCTTCAGCATCTCGACCATCTTCTTTTCGACGTCGGTCTGGACATAAAGCACGCGCAGCGCTGAGCAGCGCTGGCCGGCACTCTGGAACGACGAGGCCAGCACGTCGCGGATCGCCTGCTCGGGCAATGCGGTGGAATCGACGATCATCGCGTTGAGGCCGCCGGTCTCGGCGATCAGCATCGCATCGGGGGCCGCGGTCTCGGCCAACTGCTTCTCGATCAGCTTGGCAACCTCGGTCGAGCCAGTGAAGCAGACACCCGCAATGCGCGGATCGGCGGTCAGCGGCGCGCCGACATTGGGGCCGTCGCCGGGCAAAAGCTGGATCACGTCTTCCGGCACGCCGGCTTCGCGCATCAAGGCGACCGCGCGGGCGGCGATCAGCGGCGTCTGTTCGGCGGGCTTGGCGATGACCGAATTGCCGGTGACGAGTGCCGCCGCGATCTGGCCGGTGAAGATGGCGAGCGGGAAATTCCACGGTGAAATGCAGACGATGGCGCCGCGCGCCTCGGTGCCGGCCTCGGCTTTCTCACCTTCGGCGGCGTAGTAGCGCAGGAAGTCGACAGCCTCGCGCACCTCGGCCACGCCGTCAGCCAGCGACTTGCCGGCCTCGCGAGTAGCAAGTGCAAAGAACTCGGCAGCATTCGCCTCGTAGAGATCAGCGGCACGGCGCAGGATCGCGGCGCGTTCGGCCACCGGCTTCTTGGCCCAGGCTGGCTGCGCCTCGATGGCGAAGCGCACGGCCGTAGGCACCTGCTTGGCCGCGGCCTCGGTCACGGTGCCGACGATGTCGCCCGGCTTGGCCGGGTTGATGACCTTGCGCGACGCGCCATAGCCGGCGGCACGGGTAACCGGTTTCGCCGTCCACCTGTCGGGGCCCTTGAAGCTGTCCTTGGCCTTGTCGAGCGCGGCCAGGGTCACCGTGTCGGTGATGTCCCAGCCCTTGGCGTTCTTGCGGCCGGCGCCGAAGATCGCCGCAGGAACCGGGATCGACGGATTGGAGGCGGGCCCTTGCATCTCCACGGTGTCGAGGGGATCGCGGGCGATATCCTCCGGCGCCACGTCCTCGTCGGTCAACTGATGCACGAAGGACGAATTGGCGCCGTTTTCGAGCAGGCGGCGGACGAGATAGGCGAGCAGGTCGGAATGCGCGCCGACCGGCGCGTAGATGCGGCAGCGCGTGCCCTCGGCTTTGCGAACGGTCTCGTGCAGCGCCTCGCCCATGCCGTGCAGGCGCTGGAATTCGAAAGACGTGCGATCGTTTGCCATCGACAGGATGGCGGCCACCGTATGCGCATTGTGTGTGGCGAACTGCGGATAGATGCGGTCCGTCATCGACAGCAGCTTGCGGGCGCAGGCCATGTAGGAGACGTCGGTGTTGGCCTTGCGCGTGAACACCGGATAGCCCGGCAGGCCGAGCGCCTGGGCCCGCTTGATCTCGGTGTCCCAATAGGCGCCCTTGACCAGGCGCACCATGATGTTGCGGTCGAGCTTGTTGGCAAGCGCGTAGAGCCAGTCGATGGCGAAGGCCGTGCGCGGCCCGTAGGCCTGCACGACGACGCCGAACCCGTTCCAGCCTTCGAGTTGCGGATCGGCCAGAACGCGCTCGATCACGTCGAGCGACAGATCCAGGCGATCGGCCTCCTCGGCGTCGATGTTGAGGCCCATGCGGGCGTGCTTGGCGGCAAGGCACAGCGACAAAAGCCGCTCGGCCATCACCGGCAGCATCTCGTCCCGGTGCGAGACCTCGTAGCGCGGGTGCAGCGCCGAAAGCTTGACCGAGATGCCGTGGTTGTAGCGGATGTCGGGGCCGTTGGTGCCGTTGTCGAGCGACGAGATCGCTTCGGCATAGGCGCGATGATAGCGCAGCGCGTCGGCTTCGGTACGGGCGGCCTCGCCCAGCATGTCGAAGGAATAGAGATAGCCCTTCTGGATCATCGAGCGGCCACGCTTGACCGCCTCGGCGATGGTGCGGCCCAGCACGAACTGCTCGCCCATTTCGCGCATTGCCGCCGCGACCGCCGTGCGGATGACCGGCTCGCCGAGGCGGCGGACCATCGAACGCAGCGTACGTTCGATCGACCCCTCGCCCTCGTCGAGCACGCGGCCGGTGAGCATCAGCGCCCAGGTCGACGCGTTGACGAAAATCGAGCTCGAGCCACCCGAATGCGACGACCAGTCGTGCGGCGCGATCTTGTCCTTGATCAGGTCGTCCATGGTTTCGGTATCGGGCACGCGCAACAGCGCTTCGGCCAGGCACATTAGCGCCACGCCTTCCTTGGTCGAAAGGCCGTAGGCGGAGAGGAAAACCTCCATCAGCCGCGGGTCGGTCGAGCCGCGTACTGCGCGCACGAGGTCGGCGGCGCGGGCGGAAATCGCCTTGCGGTCTTCAACCGAAAGATTGGCGGTTGCCGAAAGCCTTTTCAGCGCCTCGGCTTCGTCGGGGAGGTAGTTGGCGCGGATTTCCTGGCGGATGGCGTCGAGCGCGAGCATGATGTTCCTGTCGAGCGGTTGAGGCTGTGCCCGGCGGGAAACTCGCTGCCGAGCCTTTTGTCGAAAACTAGCACAACACCCAAGATATAGCCGGTCCAAACAATTCGACTTTGCAGCTCAAATCGTCTACGAATTTGCCAGCCCACCATTCATCAAAGCTGCCATTTCGATGACTGAAGACCATTTGGACCGCATCGACCGCAACATCATGTTCGCACTGTCGCGCGACGGCCGCCTGTCGATGGCAGAGCTTGCCACAAAAGTCGGACTTTCCAAGACCCCGGTGCAGGCAAGGGTCAAGCGGCTGGAAAAAGATGGCTACATCAAGGGCTATCAGGCGGTGATCGACAGCGAGCGCATGGGCGAAGGCCACGTTGCCTTCGTCCAGGTCAAGCTGTCGGATACCCGCTCGGCCGCGCTCGACGATTTCAACCGGGCGGTGCACGCCGTGCGCGAGATCGAGCAGTGCCACATGATGGCGGCGAGCTTCGACTACCTGCTCAAGGTGCGCACCAAAGACATCGCCGCCTACCGACGCGTGCTAGGCGAACGCATCTCCGCCCTGCCCCATGTTGCCCAGACGTCGACGTTTGTGGCGATGGAAACGGTCAAGGACCGCTGATCAGTCCGACAGCGTCTTGAGAAACGCCAAAAGGGCGGCGCGCTCACGGTCGGAGAGCTGGAGCGGGTGGATTTCCGTCTCGCCTTCCACGCTCGCTTGAGCCCTAACGTAGTGGTCGACCACCTGCTCGAGCGTAGCGAACTGGCCGGCATGCATGTAGGGCGGCCGATCCGCCACGCCGCGCAGCGAAGGCGTCTTGTAGGCTCGGACCAGTTCCGGCGAGCTCTTCTGCATGAAGCGCAGTTCGCCGCACGCCTCCTCGCCGCCGTCGCGCAATCTTCCGAGACAGTTGAAGGGATCGGCCCGCACCTCGTCGACGACCGCGATGCGGCCCCGGTCGACGGGCAGGCCGGCGACGGGAGGAACGCCCGTATTGTGGAAGTGGTTGTCGGTGAAACGCGGCCCGGTGTGGCATGTCGAGCAATTGGCCTTGCCGATGAACAGTCGCAGGCCGGCCTCCTCTTCCTCGGAGAGCACTGCATCGCCTGCCGGTGCGGTGCCCTTGGCAAGAGCATCGGCGAACCGGTCGAAGCGCGTCGGCGCATGGACCAGCGAGCGTTCGAATGCCGCCATCGCCTTGCCGATGTCGGCGAAGACAAGATCGACGCCATCGCGCTGCTGAACCGTCATCGCCCTCCACGCCGCCTGCTCCGCCGGCGTGCCGAACGGCCCGGCGCTTGCGGGCAGCCCGTCGAGGTCAGGCAAAGGCCGAAAGATCCGCTCGTAACGCTCGCCAAAGCGACGCTTGATGTAATGCGCATAAGAGGTGCGTGTACCGGCGTGCTCCAACGGATTCTCGAGCGGCACCAACGCCTGCGACCACAGGCTGTCGCGGCGGCCGTCCCAGAAGAAGAATGGATCGCGCGCCACGCCCGCCAGCGGCATCGTGCGCCGATTGGTCTGCGCCACTCCGATGCCGCGCGGCAGATCGTCCTGGAACTGGCGGTCGATCTTGTGGCAGGTGCCGCAGGCCACATTGCCGTCGCGGCTCATCCCGGTGTCGAAGAACAGCGTGGCGCCAAGGGCCGCGGCTCCGGGATCGTCGGCAAAACGGTTGGTGGGGTCCGCGGGCAGAGGCGCCAAAGCCGAAAGCGCCATCGACGCTATCGTGCGCTTTTCCGCGTCGGTGAAATCGGCATCGGTGCAGCCCGCCATCGCAGCAGCAAGCGCTGCTGCCGCAATGATGTTGGTGAGCAGCCGGCCCTTCATCGCCTCACAGCACAAGGTTGAACGTGGCTTCGTCGGGCCCAACTGGCGCCGTGATGCCGAACTTCAGCTGCCACCAGCCGGTCATAGAAAACTTCATGCCCTCGATGCGGTAGCGGCCATCGCCGAGATAGGCTGTCGCCTCGGGGCTGGTCGGCAGGCCATGGGCATGTTCGGGCATGCCGCCGCCGATGGTGAAGCTGGCATTGTCGACCGGAGTGCCCTGCCGCGTCGTCACCGTTACGATCCATGAATGCAGGTCGCCCTGCCTCGGTTCACTGGTTTCCGGGGCGATCGCGACCGAATAGAGCCCCTTAACGGAGGTCTTCGCCCGTGCAAGGTCCGGCCCCGGTGCCGCCGGCGCGGTCAGGAAGACGACCGCCAGAAACCCAACGGCCAGCGCCACAAGGCCGAATGCCCCGACTACCATGCGCCCTGTCGAACCCATCTGCCCTCCGCGTCTTTGTTGTCAACGAATGCAGTCGGCCGATCCGTCCCAGGCCGCCGATTCACAGGCCGCAACATGGCGCAGTCGCGGGCGAAATACTATTCAGGAAGCGACGGAGAGACAGCTGCGGCCAACACCCAACAAAACGCAACTGAAACAATGGCTTGCTTGTCTTTCCCGACTCAATTCCTCAGAAATCTTGGCAAAGAAAACGCGCGGGCATGCCGCGCGTTTTCGATGAAGCTGGATCGAGCCTTAAAGCCCGAGGCCGCCGATGCAGACATATTTGGTGTCGAGATAATCCTCGATGCCCTGGTGTCCACCTTCGCGGCCCAGGCCCGATTCCTTGACGCCGCCGAACGGCGCCTCGGGCGTGGTGATCAGGCCCTCGTTGACGCCGACCATGCCGTATTTCAGCCCTTCCATCACCCTGAAGGCGCGGCCGAGATTGCCGGTATAGAAGTAGCTTGCCAGGCCGAACTCTGTGTTGTTGGCGAGTTCGATGGCCTCCTCCTCGGTCTCGAAGCGGAAGACAGGCGCCACGGGGCCGAAAATCTCCTCCTTCATGAACTTCATCTCGGGCGTCGCATTGGCAATGACCGTCGGCTCGAAGAACGAGCCGCCGAGCGCATGGCGCTTGCCGCCGGCAACGACCTTGCCGCCCTTGGCGGTGGCGTCGGAGATGAATTCCTCGACCTTTTCGACCGCCTTTACGTCGATCAGCGGGCCCTGCTGCACGCCTTCGTCGAGGCCCGAGCCGACCTTCAGCTTGCTGGAAGCCGCTGCGAACTTCTCGACGAACTTGTCATAGATGCCGGCCTGCACGAAGAAGCGGTTGGTGCAGACGCAGGTCTGGCCCGAATTACGGTATTTTGCCGTGATCGAGCCCTCGACCGCACGGTCGAGGTCGGCGTCGTCGAAGACGAGGAACGGCGCATTGCCGCCGAGTTCCATCGACACCTTCTTGACCGTCGCGGCCGACTTTTCGATCAAAAGTTTGCCGACCTCGGTCGAACCGGTGAAAGTGATCTTCTTGACCAGCGGATTGGCGCAGATCTCATCGCCTATCTCGCCAGCCGAGCCGGTCAGCACGTTGACCACGCCCTTGGGAAAGCCGACCTCCTCGCACAGCGCGCCCCAGGCAAGACCCGAATAGGGCGTCTGCGACGCCGGCTTGACGACTGCCGTGCAACCGGCGGCGAGCGCCGGTCCGAGCTTGCGCGACAGCATCGACGACGGGAAGTTCCACGGCGTGATCGCCGCGATGACGCCCACCGGCTCCTTGGTGACGAGGATGCGCCGGTCGGCCCAGGGCGACGGCACCACGTCGCCATAGGTGCGGCGCGCCTCCTCTGCGAACCACAGTACATAGGCCGCCGACGAGCCAACCTCGCCGCGAGATTCGGTCAGCGACTTGCCCTGCTCGATGGTCAGCAGTTCGGCGAGCGAATCCTGATTGTCCATGATGGCATCGTGAAGCTTGCGCAGCAGCTTCGAGCGCTCGAGCGCCGAGGTCTTGCGATAGGTTTTGAAGGCTTCGTTGGCCGCCTCGATGGCACGACAGGTTTCCGCAGCCCCGGATCTCGGTACGGTGCCGATCTTCAGCCCCGTTGCCGGGTTGATGACATCGATGGTCTTGCCGGAATCGGCCTGCACCCACTCGCCATTAATGAGATTGGCCTGCCGCATGAACTGACTGGCTTTCTGGAGCATGGCTCACCTCCTGATATGGCGCCGGCGGGACGCGGGAAGCGTCCGCCTTCGGATCGGCCAATGCCCGGCGCGCTTGTGCGAAAATTAGTAGCGCGCCGAAAGCCAGGCGATCAACCACATTATGGCATGGACATGCTGGTCCAGCCTCAATCGAATGTCCCGCCCTCAGCCGAACACCATCGTTGCGACCGTCAGCCAGAAAGCGGTCGTCACCACGGCGCATGCGGTGGCGATGGTCATCTGGTTGGATGCGAGTGCCTGGCCGGTGCCGAATTGCGTGGCGATGAGATAGGAATTGACGCCCGAAGGCAGGCTCGCCGCCGCGACCGCCACCTTGGCCGACAATGGCGGCAGCCCGAACAGCCAGGCGAAGGCAAGCGCAACCGCAGGCATCAGCATCAACTTGAGCACCGACAATGCGAGTGCCGGCTTGATGTTGCCGGAAATGCCGAACTTCCTGAGCCCGAGCCCCATCGCAAACAGCGCGACCGGGCCTGCGATATTGGCCAGTGCATCGACGAAGCGGATCGCGAGCGAGGGTAGCGGGAAACCGGTCGCACGCCAGGCAAGGCCGGCCAGAATGCCGATGATCAAGGGATTGGTGAACATCTTGCGCAGGAAATCGCGGACGATGGCGAGCGGATGCACCGGCTCGTTGCGCCTGGGACCGAACATCTCGAAAAGGATGATCGAGGCCATCATCATGGTCGGCAAATGCACCGAGACGATCAGCGAAAGGATCTCGAACCCCTGCTGGCCGAAGACGCCAAGCATGAACGGAATGCCGAGCAACACCAGGTTGGAAAAGGCCGATGAGACGCCGCCGACCACGCCCGCCTGTCCGTCGCGGCCGAACAAACGGGTTGTCGCCAGATGGCCGGCGGTCCAGGCCACCGCAACGGCAATGAAATAGGTCGCCCACAGCGCCCACGGCGCCGAGCCATGGAAGTTCGCACCGATCATGGTGCGGAACAGCAAGAGCGGCAGAGCCACGCCGATGGCGAACTCTGAAAGCGCATCGCCGGTTTCAGTTCGCAGGTAGCCGGTAACGCCTGAGATATATCCCAAGGCCACGAGGCCGAAGACGAAGAGTACTGTTTCAACAAGCGGTGACATCGGCACTCTGGCGAATTCGGGAATCGGCTTGTCAAAGCATTGCCCCCTGACCGGCTCCGATCAAGCTCCCATGCGGCGAGATGAAGCTCTCACCAGCATTTGGCATCGCCTTGCCTTTCATTCGGCTTTGGCATCCCTATATCCGCGTCGCCTGTTCGGGATCATTCATGCTTAGAATTGCCATTGCGGTCATGTTTTTGTTCGGCGCGCTGCCTGCCCACGCCACCGAAGCCGGCTGGGCATTGCTGCGCAACGGCGGCCATGTCGTGCTGCTGCGCAATGCGATGACCACCGGCACTGTCGAACCGCCAAACTTCGACATCGAAAAATGTGCGACCCAGCTCAATCTGTCCGACCGCGGTCGCCAGCAGGCGCGCAAGATCGGCGCATTGTTCGCCGCCCGCGCAGCCCCCGTCGAAAAGGTGTTGGCCAGCCGGTTCTGCCGGACGCTGGAAACCGCCCGCCTCGCCTTTAATGACCAGGTGGTTGAACCGCTGGCCGCGCTCGACAAACCCACCGAGGCAACCGCGGAGGTCGATGTCGCCGCAATCCTGGAGATAATCCGCAACTATTCCGGCTCGGACAATCTCGTGCTTGTGACCCACCTGGAGAACATCCAGGCGCTGACCGGAGCGGCGGCGCGCGAGGGCGAAGCGCTGATCGTCGGCCTGCAAGGAGAAAGGCTGCATGTGCTCGGCCGCATCGTCTTTTAGTGGCGCGCTGCCCTTGCTTGCCCCGACCTACCCAGCCGGTTGCGTCAACCAAGCCGCAGAATTGGGCCTTTTCCTGCCCGGAAAAACCGATTAGACAGCCCCTCAAAACTATGCGCGCAGAATCTGTCCCGGATTCATGACCGCCCTCATCAAAGGAAAAAACGTGTCCACGACATTCGAGAAAGTCGCCAAGATCATTGCCGAAACCAGCGAGATCGATATCGACACCATCACGCCCGAGAGCCACACCATTGACGATCTGGGCATCGACAGCCTCGACTTCCTCGACATCGTCTTTGCCATCGACAAGGAATTCGGCATCAAGGTGCCGCTCGAGAAGTGGACGCAGGAAGTCAACGACGGCAAGGCTTCGACCGACGAGTACTTCGTCATGAAGAACCTCTGCGCCAAGATCGACGCACTCGTCGCCGCCAAGAACGCCTGAGCACGCTGAAGCCACCCATGGTCAACCGCGACGTCGTCATATCAGGCATCGGCCTTGTCTCCTCGCTCGGAGAAGGCGGCGACGCCCATTGGGACAAGATGACCGCGCCCGGCGTGGCACCGGTCACCGACGCCGAGCGCTTTCATCCCTATGTCGTGCATCCCCTGCCCGAGATCGATTGGGGCCTGCAGATCGCCAAGCGCGGCGACCAGCGGCAGATGGAAACCTGGCAGCGGCTTGGCACCTATACGGCGGGCATGGCGCTCGACGATGCCGGCATCAAGGGCAATGAAGACCTCACCGCGACCATGGACATGGTTGTGGCCGCCGGCGGCGGCGAACGCGACGAAGCGGTCGACGCCGGCGTGCTGGCGGCATCCGAAAACCGCACCGACCGCGACGTGCTGCTCAATGAGAAGCTGACCACGGAACTCAGGCCTACGCTTTTCCTGGCCCAGCTTTCCAATCTGCTCGCCGGCAACATCTCGATCGTCCACAAGGTCACGGGCTCGTCCCGCACTTTCATGGGCGAAGAAGGCGCAGGCGTTGCCGCCATCGAGACCGCAGCGGCCCGCATCCGGTCGGGACAGTCGACGCATGTGCTGGTCGGCGGCTCGTTCCAGACCGAGCACCCCGACATGCTGCTCGGCTACGAACTCGGGCGCTATCTGCACCGCGGGCCCTGGAAGCCCGTCTGGCAAAGGCAGGGCTCGGAAGGTGGGGGCGTGGTCACCGGCTCCGGCGGCGCTTTCCTCGTGCTGGAAGCGCGCGAACATGCCGAAGCCCGCGGCCAGAAGATCTACGCCCAGCTCGGCCCAGTCGTTTCGGGTCGTACCAGGCGTCGCAATGGCGGGCTCGAAGCAGGCATTGCTGAGCTGATTTCCAGGACTGAACTGCCCGGCGGCGAGCTGCTGGCAATTTCTGGCGCCTCGGGCGCGCATGCCGCCACAGCCGCCGAAAAGGCGGCATTGGAAGCCAACCCTGCGATTGCAGCCCGCGCCCTTTCATCGCTCACCGGGCACATGAAGGAAGCGCAATTCCCGTTCGCAGTGGCGCTTGCCGCGCTCGCCGTCAGCCGCGGCGCCGGCTATCCGGCCTTCGAGGCCGGCGAGAAGGCATTCGCCGGAAAACCCGCATCAGTGCTGGCAACTGCGGTCGGCTATCACCAATTCGAAGGCATGGCGCTCGTTTCCGCGCCGCGCTGAAGGGTGTCAGGACAAAACATGGCCAATCTGAAGGATCATCTCGGCAGACCCGTCGTCGCCGTCACCGGCATCGGTGTCGTCACCTCGCTTGGCGTCGGCAAGGCCGAAAACTGGGCGGCGCTGACATCGGGCAAGTCGGGCATTCACCCGATCACCCGCTTCCCGGTCGCTCTCCTCAACACCCAAATTTCGGGCATGATCGACTTCCTGCCGTCGAGCACCAAGGGTTCCAGCGCCCTCACATACGAACTGGCGGAGACGGCCGCCAAGGAAGCCGTGGCCGAGGCTGGGCTGGACACCGGGGATTTCGATGGCCCGCTGTTCCTTGCCTCGCCGCCGGTCGAGCTCGACTGGGCCGACCGCCTCGCGCTCTATGCCGGCGACAAGGAAGGCTCCGGCTACGAGCGCCTGCTCAAGGTGGCGCGTAGCCAGAACTCGCTCGACATGTTCGAAACGGCGCAGTTCGGCTCCATCGCCGACCGTCTTGCCGACCTGTTCGGCACGCGTGGCCTGCCGATCACGCTCTCGACCGCCTGCGCGTCGGGTGCCACCGCCATCCAGCTCGGCGTCGAGGCCATCCGCCGCGGCGAATGCGACCGCGCGCTGTCAATCGGCGCCGACGGCTCAGCTACCGCCGAGGCGCTGATCCGCTTTTCGCTGCTTTCGGCGCTTTCAACCAACAACGAGGTGCCGGCAAAGGCCTCCAAGCCATTCTCCAAGGACCGCGACGGCTTCGTGCTGGCGGAAGGCTCCGCAGCGCTCGTGCTGGAATCGCTCGAAAGCGCACTCGCCCGCGGGGCGGAAGTGCTCGGCATCCTGCGCGGCTGCGGCGAAAAGTCAGACGACTTCCACCGTACCCGCTCCAAGCCGGACGGTTCGCCCGCCATCGGCGCGGTCAAGGCCGCCCTCGCCGACGCAGGCCTCCGCGAAGACGAGATCGACTACGTCAACGCCCATGGCACGTCGACGCCTGAAAACGACAAGATGGAACATTTGTCGCTGTCGACCGTGTTCGGCGAACGCATCCGCAAGATTCCCGTCTCTTCCAACAAGTCGATGATCGGTCACACGCTGTCAGCAGCAGGGGCCATCGAAGCGGCATTCTCGCTGATGACCATGCGCGAGGGCGTCATCCCGCCGACCATCAACTACGACAATCCCGATCCTTCGATCGAGCTCGACGTGGTGCCCAATGTGAAGCGGAAGGCCGAAGTTCGCACCGTGCTTTCCAACTCCTTCGGCTTCGGCGGCCAGAACACCTGCCTTGTCATGGCGCGGGAACCGGTCTAAGCGACCGTCTCAACGTTCCAGAGACAAGGATTTAGCGACATCATGCGCGCATTGCAGCTCGTCGAGGACCGCCGGCTCGAGCAGGTGGACATCGCTCCGCCGCCGCCACCCGGCCTCGGCGAAGTCACGCTCCGCATCAAGGCCGTGGCCCTCAACCACATCGACGTATGGGGCTGGCGCGGCATGGCCTTTGCCAAGCGCAAGATGCCGCTGGTCATCGGCGCCGAAGCCTCGGGCGAGGTCGATGAGGTCGGCCCCGGCGTCACCGGTCTCGCACCCGGCCAGTTGGTCTCGATCTACGGTGCCCGCACCTGCGGCCTGTGCCGCCCGTGCCGCGAGGGTCGTGACAATCTCTGCGAGCATGTCTCGGGCGTGCACGGCTTCCACCTCGACGGCTTTGCCCAGGAAAAGATCAACCTGCCGGCACGACTGCTCGTCCCCGCCCCTCCCGGCGTCGACGCCATTGGTGCTGCAGTCGCCCCAGTCACCTTTGGTACCGTCGAGCACATGCTGTTCGACAACGCCAAGCTCGAACCGGGCGAGACGATCCTGATCCACGCCGGCGGCTCGGGCATCGGCTCGGCAGCGATCCAGCTAGCCAAGAAGGTGGGCTGCACCGTCATCACCACTGTCGGCTCGAACGAAAAGATCGAGAAGGCCAAGGCCCTCGGTGCCGATCATGTCATCAACTACCGCGAAGACCGTTTCGAAGGCGTGGTGCGCAAGCTGACCAGGAAGAAGGGCGTCGACGTTGTCTTCGAGCACGTCGGCAAGGACACCTGGGCTGGCTCGATGTTCAGCCTGAAGCGTGGCGGCCGCCTCGTTACCTGCGGCTCGACATCAGGCGTTTCCACCGACATGAACCTGATGATGCTGTTCCAGCAACAGCTGAAGATCCTCGGCTCCTTCGGCTGCCGCATGGAAAACATGGCCGACGCCATGCAGAAGATGGCCGCCGGTCTCGTCAAGCCGATCATCGACACCGAGGTCGACTTCACTTCCATCGACACCGCACTGAAGCGGATGGAAGGTCGCGACGTGTTCGGCAAGATCATCCTCCGTATCGACTGAGGATTTGCCGGAGTTGCCCCGCAAGAAGGCCAGCAAGATACCCAACCCCACGGTCGTTCGGATTATGGGGCGGTTGCGCATGCTCAACTATTGGCTGGTCGCGCAGGTCGCTCTCGTGGTGCTCAAGCTGCTCCGGCTCTTTCCAGTCGACAAGGCGCTGAACTTCGCCGACCGCGCGGCACGTACCGTCGGCCCGTGGTTCGGCCGCCATCGGGTTGCCCTTGCCAACCTGCGCAATGCCTATCCGGAAAAGAGCGAAGCCGAGATCGAAGCCATCGCCCTCGACATGTGGGGCAATATGGGCCGGCTCGGCGCGGAGTACATCTTCCTCGAGCAGATTTTCGACTTCGATCCCAAGGCAAGCACGCCCGGCCGCATCGAGGTGGCGGGCGACGAGCATTTCGCCGAGATCGCCGGCGAGCAGAAGCCGCATATCCTCTTCACCGCACATCTCGGCAATTTCGAGCTCTTGCCGATTGCCGCCGCAACTTTCGGCATGAAGATCACGGCGCTGTTCAGGCCTCCGAACAATCCCTATCTCGCCGAGTACATCCTCTCGACGCGCACGTCGAACATGGGCGACCTGCTGGCCTCGCAGCGCGGCGCATCATTTGCGCTGGCAGGCATCCTCGACCGCGGCGGCAACGTTGGGGTTCTTGTCGACCAGAAATTCAACCGCGGCTTGCGGACGACCTTCTATGGTCGCGAATGCGAAACCAACCCGGTACTCGCTATGCTGGCGCGCCACTACGAGTGCGACGTCTATCCCGCCCATTGCGTCCGGCTTCCAGGCAACCGCTACCGCCTGTCCGTCGAGGAAAAGCTGACGCTGCCGCGCCGCGCCGACGGCGCGGTCGACGTCCAGGCGACCACCCAGATGCTCAACGACACCGTCGAACGCTGGATTCGCGAGGATCCAGGGCAGTGGATGTGGTTCCACAAGCGCTGGGCGCTTTCCAAGGGAAAGCGCCGGAAGGCCAACAAGACCGACACGCTGGCTGCCGATTCCTGAGCCTCGCCGACGCGCTACCCGCCGTAATAGTTCATGACCGCATGACGAGCCTCGGCGAAGAACAGCCAGCGTTCAACGACCAGGCCAAGCGCATAGAACCCAACGGCAAGTACCGATGCGACGATGGTCACGGCGCCCACGCCTGAGAGCATCGCGACCACCAGCAGCAGCACTGTCACGGCGCCGCCGGCAATCATCGCCATCTTCGACAGCTTGAGCGCGTGCTTGCGGGCGACCTTGAAGCCCATCTCACGGGTCAGGTAGTTGTCGTTGATGTGCGGCCGCTCGAACAGCCGGACGTGGCCGATATTGCCGAGCCCGGTGGCACTCTCGGGCGTCGACAGGGGCACGAGCGTCCGCAGGCGTGTCCACCATTTGTGCTTGGCAATCCACGCCGCCACGACAATTAGAGCGGCGATTGCAGCGCAAACCGTGCCGCCCGTGCCGGATGAGTACCCTGCGACGGACGCAAGCAGGAAGCCCCCTGCGGCGGCGAACAGCAGGTAGCAAAGCGGTGTAAGCCCGGTGTTCCAGGCCTGGATCGAGCGCAGCGAGGCATAGATCATTGCCGTGCAGTAGACGGTGATGCCACACATGGCCGTGCCGATCAGACCGGCAACCGGAAGGTACCGCCCCTCGACAACCGAGAACCAGGCGGAAATCGTCAGGGGCACGAAGGTCAGTATTGCCATCACGCCTTCGCGCGACAGCCAGCTCGACTGCCATTGCGACAGCGCCCGCCAGGCGCGCTGCGGATTGCCGAGATGCAGGGTCGACGACAGCAGCCCGCCGGCAATCATCGCCAACGCAGCCAGATGCGCGATCTTCACCGACAGGGTTGAAGCGTCGAGCAGGCCGAGACCCAGCACCGCCGCCAGGCCGTAGCCGAGCCCGGAAAGCGTGGTGAACAGGATGATGGAAGGTGCGGGATGCATGTTTCAGATTCGGTCCAGCATGCCGTCGAGCCAGGCAAAAAAACCCTTGGCGCCGTCGGTGTTTTCAGCGAGCACCGCCGAACCGGCACTTGCGGCGAGTGGCTTGCGCGCACGCGGCGGCAGATATTTGTTGGTCGGGCGTGTGCCCTGTTCCGGCATCAGGTCGTAGCCGCCGCGTTCGGCCACCATGCGGGAGACATCCGAGCCCGGATCGCCGAGATCGCCGTAGTGCCGGGCATTGGCCGGGCATGTACGCACGCAGGACGGAATGCGGTCGACCTCCTTCAGCGTCTCGTTGTAGACGCGGTCGACGCACAGCGTGCACTTCTTCATCACCCCTGCGGCAAGGTCCATCTCGCGTGCGCCATAGGCGCAGGACCAGGCACACAGCCCACAGCCGATGCATTTGCTCTCGTCGACCAGAACGATGCCGTCTTCGGCGCGCTTGTAGGAGGCGCCCGTCGGGCACACGGTGACGCAAGGCGCGTCCTCGCAATGCAGGCAGGATTTTGGGAAATGCACGATGCGCGCTTCGCCCGCCTCGCCGATCACCTGCCCGCCCTCCGGCAGGACCTCGAAGGTGTGGATGCGGTTGAGGAAGGTACCGGAGACATCAGCACCATAGGGGTCCTGATCCGACAATGCGGCGCCATAGCCGCCGGTATTCCATTCCTTGCAGCTGATGACGCAGGCATGGCAGCCGACACAGACATCGAGGTCGATAACGAGCCCGAGTTTTCTGGGCGTTGGCGACGAGGGCAGCAGGGTCATTTTGCCCACTCCTGGCCGTAGCGGAGTTCTTCCGCTTGCGCGCGCTCCGGTGCTACCGCACCAAAATGCGGTTCGCTGACCTCGGCTCGCTCGGCCTTCTCGATCCGAACCCTGAGGTCGTACCAGGCCGCCTGGCCGGTGATCGGATCGGAGTTCGACCAGCGCATTCCGTCGCTCTTCGGCGGTAGAAGTTCATGGATCAAGTGGTTCATCAGGAAGCCTTTTTTGGCTTCGGGTGCATCCTTGTCGAGCGCCCAGGCGCCTTCGCGCTTGCCGATCGCATTCCAGGTCCAGATCGTACTTGAGTTGACCGCCTCCATCCGCGCGATCTCGACCTTGATGCGGCCGTGGTGGGAGATCACCCAGACCCAGTCGCCGTCGACCAGCCCGATCTCGTCGCAGATTGAACCCGGCACGTAGAGCGGGTTTTTCGTATGAATCTGGCGCAGCCAGGCGTTCATCGAGCCCCAGGAATGATACATCGCCGCCGGGCGCTGGGTAATGGCATGGTAGGGATACTCCTCGCGGCTGACGGCGGCCTCCTCGAACGGCCGGTACCACGCCGGCAGCGGATCGAAGGTGGCGAGGATGCGTTCGCGATGCGTCTCGGGTGCCACCGGCTCGCGAAGGCCCTGCGCAGAAAGCCGGAATTTCTGCAGTGTTTCCTGGTAGAGCTGGAAGGTCACGGGCTTCGGTTCGTCGAAGAAGCCCATGCGAACGGCGAAATCCTGGTAGGCCTTGTTGGCATGCTTGAAGAACTGCGCTTCGAGCGGGATGTGCACTGAGAAGAACGAGCCGTTCTCGATATAGCGATTGAGTTGCTCCGGATTGATCGCGCCTCGCCCGGTGCGGTCGCCATTGCTGCCGCGGAAGCCCGCCAGCGGACCGATGCCCGGACGCCGTTCGTGGCGCACAATGTAGCCGGCATAGTCCTTGTAGAGCGCCTTGCCACGGCTATCGACGAAGCCGGGCAGCCTGAGCCGCGCGCCGAGGTCGATCAGCACCGATTGGAAACCGCGCACGTCACGGTCCGGCTCGACCACCGGCCAGCGAATGGCGTCCTGCACGGCATCCGGTTCGGATATCGGCCGGTCGAGCAGCGAAATACAGTCATGTCGTTCGAGATAAGTCGTATCGGGCAGCACGAGGTCGGCGTAAGCCACCATCTCGGAGGAATAGGCATCCGAATAGATGATCTTCGGGATGCGGTATTCGCCTGTCTCAGGGTCCTTGTCCTCGAGCATCTTGATGACGCCCGCCGTGTTCATCGACGAGTTCCAGGCCATGTTGGCCATGTAGAGGAACATCAGGTCGATCGGGTACGGATCGCCGGCATGCGCATTGGCGATCACCATGTGCATCAGCCCGTGAGCCGAGATCGGCGCGTCCCACGAGAACGCCTTGTCGATCCGCATCGGCCGGCCTTCGGCGTCGAGCAACAGATCTTCCGGCCCCCGGGGAAAGCCGAGATGCGGGCCCGAAAGCGGCTTGTTGGAGCCGAAATGCTCGGCCTTGCCGTGCGGCGTCGGATGCGCTTCGATCGGCTTGGGATAAGGCGGCTCGAAACGGAATGCGCCCGGGCAGTCGACGGCGCCGATCAGCACCTGCAGCATGTGCAGCGCGCGCGCCGTCTGGAAGCCGTTGGAGTGGGCCGAAAGCCCGCGCATGGCATGGAACGACACCGGCCGGCCGACAAACGCCTCGTGGCGCTCGCCATTCATGTCGGTCCAGGGCTGGTCGATGCTGATCGCCTCATCGAAGGCGACGCGCGCGATCTCGGCCGCCAGTCCGCGGATGACATCGGCAGCAATGCCGGTCTCCTTGGCGACCGCTTCCGGCGCATATTGTGGATCGAGGTATTTTTCGGCGAGGAGCTGGAATGACGGCACGGCGAAGCGGCCATCCGGTAGCTCGACCCGGCCCGACAAGGCCGCCCGCGCGCCCCTGGTGCCCAGTGGCACGACGTGCTCGGTCACCGTTTCGAAGACCTGCGGCTTGCCGTTGTCGTCGCGGACGAAAAGCCCGTGTTCGGCGGTTCCCGGCGCATCGACCACCAGCCAGGTCGCGTTGGAATAACGCACGATGTAGTCGACATCGATCTTCCGCGCCTTGAGCAGTTCGTGCACGACCGCAAGGATCAGCAGGCCATCGGTGCCGGGCCGGATACCGATCCAGTTGTCGGCGACGGCGGAATAGCCGGTTCGCACCGGATTGACCGAGACGAAACGCGCGCCGCGCTTCTTGAGCTTCGAGATGCCGATCTTGATCGGATTGGAATCGTGGTCCTCGGCGACACCGAACATGACGAAGAGCTTGGTCCGGTCCCAGTCGGGCGCACCGAATTCCCAAAACGCCCCGCCAATGGTCATGATGCCGGCCGCCGCCATGTTGACCGAGCAGAATCCGCCATGGGCGGCATAATTCGGCGTGCCGAACTGCTGCGCCCAGAACCCGGTCAGCGACTGCGACTGGTCGCGCCCGGTGAAGAAGGCGAGCTTCTTCGGATCGTCCTGCCGGACGCCGTCCAGCCAGTCGGTGGCCAGAGCCAGGGCCTCGTCCCAGGAGATTTCCTTGAACTGACCCGAGCCGCGCGGCCCGGTCCTGAGCAGCGGCGCGCGCAGCCGCGCCGGTGCATAGTGTTGCATGATCCCGGCCGAGCCCTTGGCACAGAGCACGCCGCGATTGACCGGATGGTCGCGGTTGCCTTCGATGTAGCGGACCTTGCCGTCCTTGAGATGGACATCGATGCCGCAGCGGCAGGCGCACATGTAGCATGTGGTCTTGCGGACCTCATCGGAGACAGGCTCCGAAAGCGCTACATGCGGTTCTGATTTCATTCGGCGGGCTCCCTAGGCAAGAGTCCTAGCGAGGCCAACACCGAAAGGAAATGCTTGAAAACGGCTCTCTACGGCAAAATTTGTCTATTTACTGATAGCAACTTAGTTCGAGCGCCTCATGTCGTGCTGCAAATGAAAAGGCCGGGGAGCCCCCACTCCCCGGCCGTCGCAGGCCCGTCTCTGCGAAATGGGGTCTAGAAGAACAGATAGCTCGACCGCTGCGTATCCATCGTCGCGCCATTGCGGTCCTCGTCCAGCAGCGTATCGGCACCGAATGTGGCGCGGATGCCAAGAACCAGCTTGTGAATATTGACATCACTGGACGTGCTGAGGTGATCGAACTGGTAACGGCCAAACACTGTCCAGGGGGTGTTGTCAAAGCGGTAGTTGCCCTGCAGGGCAAGTGTTACCGTGTCACCTTCCGCACCCGGAAGATCGACCGACCGATAGCCGATTTCGCCATCAAACCGCAGATTTGGCTGCGCAAAGTAGCGCGCCACACCGCGAACGCCCCAGATGTCGGCGTGCTCGGAGAAGCCGGATTGGCGCAACTGGCCATAATAAGCCTGTCCATACAGGGTCACGTTGTCGAAATAGACCTGAGCTTCCGGGCCGACCGTGAAACTATAGAGATCTGCTGGTCCGGTATCGCCACCATAGCCATTGATAGTGGCAAAGGCGCCTACCGCGAAGCGGCTGGGATCGCGCCAGTAGGCATGCAACGCGCCGCCATAGCTGTTCGCGTCGCCTTCATCGATCCACAGCCCGTCGGCAAAGAGGTCGCCCTGGATGTTCCAGCGCGCATCGATCGGATAATTCAATCTTGCGGCACCGCCGGCAACCCAACCATCCAGGTTGCCGCCGTCAGCGTCGAGCCAAATCCCGCCGAGATAGGCTTCGATATGTCCGGAGACGCGTGGGCCAGCAACAACTGGCTCCTCTACGATCGGCTGGACGACGTCTGCTGCGAATGCTGCGGAAGAAGTGAGCGCCAGGAAAGCTGCCGCCAGAACCCGTTTCATGAAATCCCCTCGACAGAAATTCCAGCCTGAGTTGCAGTCACATTAGCAGGCAGTCGAGGAAATGAGTATGATCTTGCCGACTTGCAAAGCACATTTGGGCCTCCTGTGCGGCAAATCCGCAACATAAGCTACAGGCTGCTTGAAACGACAGCATCCTAATTGGTGACGACGATTCTCGTATTGCGCGCGCCAACTTCCTTGACCAAGGCATAGAACCTGGCGGCGTTGGCTGTCTGCAATCGGACGCAGCCATGCGATGCCGGCCGGCCGAGCTGCCTGACCGCACCGGTGCCATGGATGGCATAGCCGCCATTGTAGAAGACCGAATAGGGCATCGGCGAGTTGTCATATTTCTGTGAGTACCAGATCCGGTGCAGGCGCTTGGGCCGCCAACTGCCGCGCGGCGTGACATACCCCCTGCGCGCCGTCGACACCGGCCATTGGTGGATCACCCGCCCGCCCATGCTGACCGTCATGGTCTGGCTCGAGACGTTGACCCTGGCGACAAGAACATCGGCCAGTGCCTCGGCCGGAAGTCCAGCAAGAGCCAAAGCGGCGGCAACGAAGAGCGCCTTGTACATCTGTCGTACACTCCCCTGTCCGGCAGTTTTTCTGCCCTGACGAAGATGGGAGCATGAAAAGTTGTACGGTTGGTAAATATACAACATGAGAGCGAGTGGCGCCCGAAACGGGCATTGCCAGGGGCGACGAAAACGCTCTTCGCCGACTTCCCATGGCATGCCGCCAGCCCCTATCGCCACCCCGGTCTGGCCCAGTTGACACGCCCATGCATGGGCATAGGCTCGCCCCTGCAGCTGGAGCGAGGTTCCATCGTGCTCCAGCCGGATAACGTGCGGCCGACATCGGACCGTCGCCCGGAGGATCTCGAAAATGCAATCATCCCAATATTTTAGCGGTATGAGCAGGCGCAACCTGCTGTCGTTGATCGGCCTGACAGCAGGCTCGGCCGCCATGTATCAGGCCATGACCAGCCTCGGGCTGGCCGTTGAATCCGGCTACAAGGGACCGGTCAAGCTGGAAGGCGATCCGAAGGGCGCCACCGTGCTCATCCTGGGCGCCGGCCTTGCCGGCATGACGGCCGCGCTCGAGCTTCGCCAGGCCGGATACAAGGTCAAGATCCTCGAATACAACAACAGGTCGGGCGGCCGTAACTGGACGCTGCGTGGCGGCGACAGCTACACCGAACTCGGCGGTGCGACGCAGAAATGCGAATTCGACGAAGGGCTCTACATCAATCCCGGACCGTGGCGTATCCCCTACCATCACAACGGGCTTCTGGCCTATTGCCGCCGCCTCGGCGTCACGCTGGAGCCGTTCCAGCAGCTCAATCACAACGCCTTCCTGCATTCGTCCAAGGCGTTCGGCGGCAAGCCGCAGCGCGTGCGCGACATCAAGATCGACTTCCAGGGCCACGTTTCGGAATTGCTGGCCAAGGTCGCCCATACCGGCAAGCTCGAGGGCGGCGTCACCAAGGAAGACCAGGAGATGCTGGTCGAGGCGCTGCGCTCCTGGGGCGCACTCGACAAGAACTATGCCTATACAAAGAGCATTGCGACTTCCGAATTCCGCGGCTTCGCCAAGGATCCCGGCGGCGGCCTCGGCGCGGCACCTGTGCCGAGCGATCCCATTGCGCTGACCGACATCCTGAGTTCGGGCCTGTGGGGCAGCTTGGCCAACTTCGCGCTCTACGAATTCCAGACGACCATGTTCCAGCCGGTCGGCGGCATCGACATGATCGGCAAGGCCTTCACCAAGGAGGTCGGCGATCTCATCACCTACAACGCCAAGGTCTCCAAGATCCATCAGGACGAAAAGGGCGTGACCGTCACCTACGAGGACGTCCAGAAACCCGGCACGACGGCCGAGGAAAAGGCCGACTGGTGCATCTGCACCATTCCGCTGACCATCCTCAGCCAGATCGAGATCAATGTCGGCGCACCGATGCAGGCAGCCATCGAGGCGGTACCCTATGCCTCGTCGGTCAAGGTCGGCCTGCAGTTCAAGCGCCGCTTCTGGGAACAGGACGAACTGATCTTCGGCGGCGTCAGCTATACCGACCTGCCGATCACCCAGATCTCCTATCCGAGCACCAGCTTCAACACCAATGGCAAGGGCGTGCTGCTCGGCGCCTACACCTGGAATGGGCCGCACTCCTACGAGTTCACCTCGATGGCGCCCGAGGAGCGCGTCAAGCGTGCCGTCGAATACGGCACGATGATCCACCCGCAATACAAGGACGAGTTCGAGAACGGCATCTCGATGGCCTGGCACCGTTCGCCCTTCACCCTCGGCTGCGCCGGCGACTGGACCGAAGAAGCGCGCAAGGAGCACTACGACAACCTGTGTCAGATCGACGGGCGCATCGTGTTGGCCGGCGAGCATGCCTCCTACATCCCGGCGTGGATGGAGGGCGCAATCCTGTCGTCGCTCGATGCCATCACCAGGCTGCATCAACGTGTCGTCGCGGGATGACGGCCATGCCATTTGTCCCTCACCCCTCGTTTTCGCAAGGCATGCCAATATGACCCAGCAACCCAAGCACTCACTCGGCCTGGTGGCCGCAACGGCCCTCTTCACGGCTTTCTCTGCCACGGTGGCACTGGCCGATTCGGCCGGCGCCACATTCAGCGACGGCGACAACTTCTCCGAAAAGACCGGCCAGGAACTGTACGCCAATGTCTGCCAGGCCTGTCACATGGACCAGGGCCAGGGCGCGGTCGGCGCCGGCAAGTACCCGGCCCTCGCCAAGAACGTGAACCTGGAGGCCGGCGGCTACCCGGTCTTCGTCATCCTGCATGGCCTCAAAGGCATGCCTCCGGTCGGCAAGATGATGAGCGACGATCAGGTCGCCGCGGTGGTCAACTATGTCCGGACCAATTTCGGCAACGACTACAAGGATGCGGTGACGGCCGAGGACGTTGCCGGCTCGCGCTGACACATCATCGCCAGAATCGACCCTTGATGATGCCTGTTCAACAGGTTGGAGCGATTCTCTGACCCGTCCAAGGCAGCCGGTGATCCTGCCGACTGCTCCATTTCCATGCGGCAAAAGGAGAAAGAGATGACAAAGATGCGGATCGGCGCCGCTGCGCTTGCGGCTGGCCTTTTCCTCGGCGGAAGCGCGATGGCCCAGGATGTCTTGCGCCACAAAAACCCGAATTCGGACTTCCCGATCGCCCAGGCAGTCGAGGTGCCGGCGGGCAAGACGACCGTCTATGTCAGCGGCGCGGTGCCGTCCGTCGTCGACGAAAAGGCCGAAAAAGGCAGCCTCGCCGCCTATGGCAACACCAAGACCCAGACCGAATCGGTCCTGAAGTCGATCGAAAAGACGCTAGACGGCCTCGGCCTGAAAATGGGCGACGTGGTCAAGATGCAGGTTTTCCTGGTCGGCGACCCCGACAAGGGCGGCAAGATGGATTTCGGCGGCTTCATGGAAGGCTACGTCCAGTTCTTCGGCACCAAGGAACAGCCCAACCTGCCGGCTCGCTCGGTGATGCAGGTCGCCGGCCTCGTCGCTCCCGGCTGGCTGGTCGAAATCGAAGTCACGGCCGTTCGTCCCTAGCGCCCCTCCCAAGTCGGGCTGCCCGGTTTCCGGGCAGTCGGCGCGCTCGACACGTTTGCGCGGATGCGCAAGACTGTAATCGACAGGCAAATCGGGTTCGTGTCGAACGCATGTATGACAAGCTTTTCAAGATCATAGACGACCGCCGCGACGAACTGGCCGCGCTCACGGCCGAATTGATCCGCTTTCCCACCATCAACCCGCCCGGCGACGCCTATCGTCCTTGCGCCGAGTTCCTCGGCGCGCGTCTCGCCAAGCGCGGTTTTGGTATCGAATACATCCGTGCCGAGGGCACACCCGGCGATACCGAGCGCTATCCCCGCATTAACGTCGTCGCCCGCTTCGACGGCCGCTCGCGTGGCCAGACGGTTCATTTCAACTCGCATATCGACGTCGTCGAAGCCGGCGAAGGCTGGACCGTCGATCCCTTCGCAGGGGTCATCCGCGACGGTCGCGTCTATGGCCGTGGCGCCTGCGACATGAAGGGCGGGCTCGCCGCCTCGATCATCGCGGCGGAAGCGTTCATGGACGTGAACCCGGATTTCCCCGGCGCCATCGAGATATCAGGCACGGTCGACGAGGAATCGGGCGGTTTCGGCGGCGTCGCCTATCTCGCCGGCAAGGGCTATTTCTCGCAGCCCAAGGTCGACCACGTCATCATCCCCGAACCGCTCAACAAGGATCGGATCTGCCTCGGCCATCGCGGCGTCTGGTGGGCCGAGATCGAGACCAAGGGCGCGATCGCGCACGGCTCGATGCCGTTCCTGGGTGATTGTGCCGTTCGCCACATGGGCGCCGTGCTCGAAGCCTTCGAGCAGGAGCTATTCCCTGCGCTTGATCGCAAGACCACGCGCATGCCGGTGGTGCCGGAGGGTGCGCGGCGCTCGACCATGAACATCAACTCCATCCATGGCGGCCAAACCGACGATTTCCGCCCCGGCCTGCCTTCGCCCAACGTGCCCGATTCCTGCCGGCTGACCATCGACCGGCGTTTCCTGCTCGAGGAGAACATCCTCGACGTGAAGGGCGAAGTCACAAGCATTCTCGATCGCCTGAAGCGCGAGCGGAAAAAATTCGACTACGAGATCCGCGACATCATGGAGGTGCAGCCGCTGATGACCGAGCGCGATGCGCCGGTTGCCTCGGCCATCGCCAAGGGCATCCGCGAGATCTTCGACAAGGAGCCGGAATACGTCATCTCGCCCGGCACCTACGATCAGAAGCACGTCGCGCGTATCGGCCATCTGTACGATTGCATCGCCTATGGCCCCGGTATTCTCGATCTCGCGCACCGGCCCGACGAGTGGGTCGGCATAGATGACATGGTGCAATCGGCCAAGGTGATGGCAATCGGGCTCGACATCTTGTTGCGCGGCCAGTTCAACGGCTGATCGGGCAAGCAACGCTCGGGCACGCCGCCGGGAAAAATTCAATTCGGCAGCGCCGCTGCAATTGCAACAAACTTGATTTACTCGGCCGGAAAATCGCGCTTCTATCCGGCGGGTCGAAATGAAGCGGGGAGATCTGAGCATGAAGCAGTGGAAAACCATCCTGGCAGCTGCAGCGCTGGCGCTGGCGTCCAGCACCGCCGCAATGGCCGCGCGCACGGATCTTGTGCTTGGCATGCCGCTGGAGCCGCCTCACCTCGACCCGACCGCCGGTGCCGCCGCAGCCATCGACGAAGTGCTTTACGCCAACGTCTTCGAAGGCCTGACCCGCATCGGTTCGCGTGGCGAAGTGCTGCCCGACCTTGCCGAAAGCTGGACGATTTCCGACGACGGCAAGACCTACACGTTCAAGCTGCGCTCGGGGGTGAAGTTCCACGACGGCAGCGACTTTGACGCCTCCGACGTGAAATTCTCACTCGACCGCGCCCGTGGCGAGACCTCGGTCAACGCCCAGAAGGGCCTGTTCGCGCCAATCGACAGTGTCGAAGTGGTCGACCCCGCGACCGTCAAGGTGACGCTGAAGAACCCGCTCGGCTCGTTCCTCTACAATCTCGGCTGGGGCGACGCGGTTATCGTGGCGCCGGAGACGGCCGAGACCAACAAGGAAAAGCCTATCGGCACCGGGCCATTCAAGTTCCAGAACTGGGCCAAGGGCTCGTCGATCACGCTGGTCAAGGCCGACGGCTACTGGGGCGATCCGGTCGCGCTGGACAAGGCCGAGTTCCGCATCATCCCCGATGCCGCTGCGGCGATCCCTGCCCTGCTTTCCGGCGACGTGCAGGCGCTGCCCAATTTCGCGCTCGGCGACGCGCTCGCCCAGGTCAAGGCCGACCCGCGCTTCAAGGTCGTCATCGGCACCACCGAGGGCGAAACGGTGCTGTCGACCAACAACAAGCGGCCGCCCTTCGACAATCTCAAGGTGCGCCAGGCGATTGCCCATGCGCTCGACCGCAAGGCGCTGATCGACGGCGCTACGGGCGGCCTCGGCACGCCGATCGGTTCGCACTTTGCGCCGCACAACCCGGCCTATGTCGACTTCACCGGCACCTATCCGCACGATGTCGCCAAGGCCAAGGAACTGCTCAAGGAGGCCGGACTTCCCGACGGCTTCAAGGCAACGCTCAAGCTGCCGCCGGTCGGCTATGCCCGCCAGGGCGGCGAGATCGTCGCCTCGCAACTGCGCGAGATCGGCATCGACCTTCAGATCATCCCGGTCGAATGGGCCGACTGGCTCAAGCAGGTGTTCACCGACAAGGATTACGACTTGTCGATCGTCTCGCATACCGAGCCCAACGACATCGATATCTACGCCCGCAAGGACTACTACTTCAATTACGACAACCCTGCGTTCAACAAGGTCATCGACGAGCTCAACCTGACTTCTGACGAGGCCAAGCGCGCCGAGCTTTACAAGCAGGCGCAGAAGATCCTCGCCGACGATGCGGTCAACGGCTTCCTATTCGAATTGCCGAAGGTCGGCATCTGGGACGCCAAGGTCGAAGGCCTTTGGGAGAACTCCCCCATCCAGGCCAACGACCTGACCAAGGGCAAGTGGGCCGACTGACAAGAACCCTGTGAACTCAGCCGCTCCGCAACCTTTGCGAGCTTTCGGAGCGGCGTTTTCTCGGGCAGTTTGAGCCCATGACCGCCTATCTGCTCAAACGCCTGCTGATCGGTGCTGCGACCCTCGTGGTCGCCTCGGTCGTGGTGTTCCTGATGCTGGAGGTGGTTCCGGGCGACCCGGCTCGCGTGATGCTTGGCATGAATGCCAGCGAAGCGCAGGTCGAGTTGCTGCGCGACCAGATGGGGCTCAACCAGCCGCTGATCGTACGCTATCTCGATTGGGCCCGGGGCCTGCTGTCGCTGGATTTCGGCAAATCCTACACCTATTCGGTTCCCGTCATCGACCTGGTCAAGGAGCGCGTCGTCGTCTCCTTTCCGCTGGCGATCATCGCACTCGCGCTGTCGACGCTCATTGCCATTCCCGTTGGGCTGTTTGCCGCCGCGCGTCGTGGTCGAGCCGGCGACACCGCAGCCATGGCGGTGGCGCAAATCGGCGTCGCGATGCCGAATTTCTGGTTCGCGCTTCTGCTGGTCTATGTCTTCGCCGTCTGGTTGCGGCTGGTTCCGGCAGGCGGCTTTCCCGGCTGGAGCGCAGGTATTTGGCCGGCACTCAAGGCGCTGATCCTACCCGCGGTGGCGCTCGCATTGCCGCAGGCAGCGATCCTTGCCCGTGTCACCCGTGCAGCCCTGGTCGAGGTGCTCGGCGAGGACTACATCCGCACCGCCCGCGCCAAGGGCATGCCGATGCGCGCGGTGATGTGGCGGCATGCCTTGCGAAACGCGCTGATTCCCGTGCTGACCATAATGGGCCTGCAATTCGCCTTCCTGCTTGCCGGCACCATCATCATCGAGAACGTCTTCTACCTGCCCGGCCTTGGGCGACTGGTGTTCCAGGCGATCACCCAACGCGACCTGATCGTGGTCGAAAGCGTGGTCATGTTGCTCGTCGCCGCCGTCGTCGTCGTGAACCTGCTCGTCGACCTTTCCTACGCGCTGGTCGATCCCCGCCTGAGGACACGGCAATGAGCGGCACGGTTCCAGGCAACCCATCGACCCTTGGCGCCCTCGCCGGCAGGGCCCTTGCCAACCGCTCCTTCGTCATCGGCCTGTTCATCACCTTGGTCGTCGCGGCCATGGCGCTCGTCTCGTTCTTCTGGACGCCCTTCGACGTCACCAGGCTGATCGTTGCCGACCGCATGCAGCCGCCTTCCTCCGCCCACTGGTTCGGCACCGACCACTTCGGCCGCGACGTGCTGTCGATGATCATGATCGGCGCGCGCAATTCGATCGCCGTCGCCCTCGTCGCCGTCGGCATCGGCATGGGCGTCGGCGTTCCGCTCGGCTGCTGGGCGGCGGCCCGCGGCGGCTGGATCGACGAGGCGCTGATGCGCTTCAACGACCTCATTTTTGCCTTCCCTGCCCTTTTGTCGGCGATCATGATCACGGCTGTCTTCGGCCCCAGCGCCATCAACGCCATCATCGCCATCGGCATCTTCAACATTCCGGTTTTTGCCCGCGTCGCCCGCGCCGGTGCGCTCTCGATCTGGCCTCGCGAGTACATTCTTGCCGCCCGTGCTGCCGGCAAGGGCAAGGCGCGCATCACCGTCGAGCACATCATTCCCAACATCGCCAATCTGCTGCTGGTCCAGGGCACCATCCAGTTCGCGCTCGGCATCCTCGCCGAAGCCGCCCTGTCCTATGTCGGGCTCGGCACGCAACCGCCGATGCCGAGTTGGGGCCGCATGCTGTTCGACGCCCAGACGCTGATGATCGTGGCGCCCTGGCTCGCCCTGTTCCCCGGCTGCGCCATCCTGCTTACCGTTCTCGGGCTCAACCTGCTCGGCGACGGCATTTCCGACATCTTCGATCCGCGCGCGAGGCGCCGGCCATGAGCCTGCTCGATATCGAAAAACTGTCGCTGAAGATCGGCAGCCAGCCGGTGCTGAAGGACATCGACCTGTCCATTGCCCCCGGCGAGGTGCTGGGTCTCGTCGGGGAATCCGGTTCGGGCAAGTCGATGACGGCACTTGCCGTCATGCGGCTCACGCCCGACTATGCCCAGATGAAGGGGCGCATCACCTTCAACGGCATCGACATCCTCGGCGCGACCGAACCGCAGATGTGCGCCCTACGCGGCGATGACATCGGCATGGTGTTCCAGGAGCCGATGACCGCGCTCAACCCGGTCAAGACCATCGGCGAACAGGTCGCCGAAGGCATCCGCTGGCACACCAGGGCCAGCCGCGCCGAGGCTGAAGAGCGCGCCAGGAAGATCCTCGACCGCGTCGGCCTGCCCGAGCAGAAATTTGCGTTGTCGCGCTATCCGCACGAACTGTCCGGCGGCCAGCGTCAGCGCGTGGCGATCGCGATTGCCTGCGCGCTGAAGCCGAAGCTGCTGATCGCCGACGAGCCGACGACCGCGCTCGACGTGGTTCTGCAAGCCCAGATCCTCGACCTGCTCAAGGAATTGGTCAGCGAAAACAAGATGAGCCTGCTGTTCATCTCGCACGACCTTGCGGTTGTTACCGAGATGGCCGACCGGATCACCATCCTGCGCCAGGGCGCGGTAATGGAAAGTGGCGACACCGCCCGAACGCTTTCGGAGGCCACTCATCCCTACACGCGCCAACTCGCTCTTGCTTCCACCCATGTTCCGGCTCGGGTCAGGCCGCACGGGGACGAGACCGGCACTGAAAACCTGCTCGACGTCGCCAATGTCACGCGCGACTATCCCGGCACGCGCCGATCGCTGTTTTCAAGGCCGGAACGGGTACGCGCGGTGGACAATGTCTCGCTGACGATGAAGCCCGGCGCGTCGGTGGCGCTTGTCGGGCGCTCGGGCTGTGGCAAGTCCACCCTTGCCCGCATGATCCTGGCGCTCGACACGCCGACCTCGGGCGCCATCAAGTTTCGCGGCATGGACATCGCCGGGCGCAGCGAGGCGGAACTGCGACGGCCGCGGCGCAACATGCAGGTGGTGTTCCAGGATCCCTACGGTTCCTTCGATCCGCGCCATACCGTCGAACGGCTGGTCGCCGAGCCCCTGCACCTTCTGGAACGTCGTCCCGACCGCAAGGAGCGCCGCGACATGGTGGCCCGCGCGCTGCACGAGGTCGGCCTCAACCGGTCCGACATGGAGAAATACCCGCACGAATTTTCCGGCGGCCAGCGCCAACGCCTGTCCATCGCGCGCGCCATCATCACGCGGCCGAAGCTGGTCGTCGCCGACGAGCCGGTATCGGCGCTCGACGTATCGATCCGCGCCCAGATCCTCGACCTGTTTGCAGAACTCAACCAGAAGCTCGGCGTCGCCTATCTGTTCATCACCCACGACCTGACGGTGGCCCGCGCCATTACCGACGACGTGTTGGTCATGCATGAGGGCCGGATCGTCGAGCGCGGCAAGACTTCGGATGTGCTCAGCCACCCCGCATCGGAAGCGGCGCAAGCGCTAGTTTCCGCAGCGCCCGATCTGCACAGGGCGATTGCACGGCGCCTGCAAGAACAGGGGTGAGCCGCCGGTTGGCAGGCATTATGTCGCCGGCTTCACCACGTCGACCGGGCTGATGCCAAGCAGATCGAGCGTACGGCGCAAGAGCTTGACCTCGTTTTCCGCCAGGTGGGCGTCAGCCTTGGCGATATCGGCCATGTGCCGTGCCAGTTGCCTGCGCCGCTCGACATCGAGATCGCGGAACATCGCAATCGCCTGCGAGCCGTTGGTCTCGTAGCCGAATTCGTTGAGATACTCGATGACAGCGTCGATGCTCTGTTCGGCGATGCCGAAAGCCTGGGTACAAATCCGGCGAAATGCGACCATCTCGCTGTCGCTGGCTACGCCGTCCGCCAGGATCATGCGGAAAAGCAAAAGCAGTTCGGCCGAAAGCACCGGATCATCGGCGACCTTGCGCACCCCCGGGTCGCCTTCGAACAGCGTACGAATCTGGGTCAGCAATCCCGTCGCCATGCGAATCCCTTCCGTCGAGGCAGTTGCTGTGTCCGATATAGAACAAATGGCGGCGAAAAACACGTGGCCCAACAGCCAAGCTGCGGCTGATTCTGGGCCGCTATTGCGCAAGCGGGTTCGCTGTGGTCGAAGGCGGCTCCCTCCAGGCAGAGCCCGCGCCGATGTTCGAAATAGCCACCGAAACGATCCTGCTCCTGACGGTCGCGGCGTTCATTGCCGGCTTCATCGATTCCATTGCCGGCGGCGGCGGCCTGATCACCATTCCGGCGCTGCTGCTGGCCGGCCTCCCGCCCGTCACGGCGCTCGGCACCAACAAGCTGCAATCGCTGTTCGGATCGGGCTCTGCGACCATCTCCTACGCCGCCAAGGGCCATGTCGACATCCGCAAGCAATTGCCCGCCGCTGCCATGTCCTGCATCGGTTCGATATTCGGCGCATTGCTGGCAACGATACTTCCCGGCGACATCCTGCGCGCTTTCATGCCGGTCCTGCTGGTGGCTATCGCGCTCTACTTCGCCTTCAAGCCGAACATGGGCGACGTCGACCGCACCGAGCGCATGACGCCGTTCCTGTTCGGCGTGACGGTGGTGCCGGCAATCGGTTTCTATGACGGCGTTTTCGGCCCCGGCACCGGCTCGTTCTTCATGCTCGCTTTCGTGTCGCTTGCCGGCTACGGCATACTCAAGGCCACTGCCCACACCAAACTGTTGAATTTCGCCTCCAACATCGGCGGCCTGTTCGCCTTTGCCATTGTCGGTGCCGTGTACTGGAAGATCGGGCTGATGATGGGCGCAGCGCAGTTTCTCGGCGCACGGCTCGGCGCCCACATGGCGATGCGCAGCGGCGCCAAGCTGATCAAGCCTCTCCTGGTCTGCACCTGCGTGGCACTTGCCATCCGCCTGCTCATCGACCCGACCAACCCGCTGCGGGTGATGGCCGGATTCTGACCCCGTTTTGACCGTCACCTGCCACTGAGGTACGTTGCATTGCATCTGCGGAGCCAGGAGCAATGGCAAACGACCAAGCGCCGACGAATGCATCGGCGGATCAGTCCACCGGGCAGTTCGAGATGGTACGGCGCACTCCGTCACGATTGCTTGCGGGCGTCATCACCGATCTCGTCGGCTTTCGCGAACTCGTTCCTGCCTATGTCAGGCAGAGCGAGGCAGCCTCGCTGACGGTGCCGCTTGTCATCAGCTTCGGCGAGCCGTTCGCTATCGGCCTGAGCCGGGCGCCTGGAGACAATGACCGCTATGCCAGCTTTGCCTCGGGTCTTCACGCCGGTCCGGTGGTCATCGATTCCTTTGGCCGGTCGTGCTGCGTCCAGGTCAATTTCACCCCGCTCGGCGCCCGTCGCTTCTTCGGCATCCCGATGCACGAACTCGCCGACCGCATGGTGACGCTCGATGAGGTGCTCGGCCCGGACGGCAATGCACTACGCGAAAGGCTCGGCCAGGAAACGGGCTGGCATCGGCGTCTGGACCTTGTCGAGAGCTACATAGTCGAGCGTTTGGCGATCACGGCTTCGCCAGCGGCCGAGATTGCCTGGGCCATGGCGAAAATCACGTCGAGCGGCGGACGTATCCGCATTGCAGCCATCGCCAGCGAGATCGGATGCAGCCGCAAACATCTTGCGGCGCGATTTGCCGACCAAGTCGGCATCGGTCCGAAGGCGGTCGCACGCATCGTCAGATTTGATCGCACGGCACGCCTGGCGCGCAATGCGGACGAAATAGACTGGGCCGACCTGGCTGCCGAATGCGGCTATGCCGACCAGGCGCATCTGGTGCGCGAATTCCGCGAGCTGTCAGGAACAACACCAACAGCGCTGCTCCAAAAGCTCAACTGAGCCCGGTAACATTTGTTCAATACGGTGGAACTGGTCTTCGCCAGAGTGGGTTGTCGTTCAATCCGCCACGCAGGAGGCGCAAAATGCCCACTCCCGAAGCTCAAAGGATCTTCCCCACTCTCCGCTACAAGGACGCCGCCGGGATGATCGGCTGGCTAAGCGAGGCCTTCGGTTTCGCCGTCCATGCCAGATACATGAGCGGCGAAGACGTCGGCCATGCCGAACTCGCCCTCGGTTCGTCGATGGTCATGATCGGCTCGTCGCGCCCGGACGACTACGGCACCATCGTTGGCGAACCTGGTCAGAACGGCGGCAAGTCCGTCTATGTCGCGACCGAAGACGCCGACGCGGTCTACATCAGGGCAAAGACCGCAGGTGCGGTCATCGTCCAGGAGATGACCAACCGCGACTACGGCAGCCGCGAATTCATCTGCCGCGACCCCGAAGGCAATGTGTGGTGCTTCGGCACCTATTGGCCGAAGGTTGACGTCCGGGTCGAATAGCGCCAGTCAGCGCGCGGCGGCGAAGATCGCATCGCAGTCGAGATGCCGTTCGAGATGTTCGGCAATCTCGTCCAAAGCGCGTTCGACCTCGGCGCGATAGTCGATACCACCGCCCCTGATGCCAAGGCTTTGAAGGAAACGCCCGCGAAAGCCGTCGGCGCCGAACAGGCCATGCAGATAGGTGCCGAACACCTTGCCGTCGGCCGAGGTCGCGCCGTCGTCGACGCCGCTGATGACGGCGGTGGGCCTGACGCAATCGGGACCCGTCGTTCGCCCGAGATGGATTTCGTAACCCGAAAGCGGCTCACCGTAGCGCACCGAATACGCTTCGACATTGCGTACTGTCTTCTCCGGCTCCATCACCGTCTCGACGTCGAGCAGGCCCAGGCCCTGCGCTTCCGTGACACTGCCCTCGATTCCCGAGGGGTCGTACACGACACGGCCCAGCATCTGGTAACCGCCGCAAATGCCGACGACATGGCCGCCACGCCTGTGATGCGCCTCGAGATCGCGATCCCAGCCGTTTTCGCGGAACAGCAGCAGATCGCCGATGGTCGACTTCGAACCGGGTATGACAACCAGTCCGGCATCTTCGGGCAAGCGCTGGCCGGGCGGCACGAACACCACCTCTACCTGCGGCTCGGCGCGCAGCGGGTCGAGGTCGTCGAAATTGGCGATGCGCCCGAGCATCGGCACGGCAACCTTGAGCGCCCGCTTTTCGCCGCCGGCCAACCGTTCGAAGATGACCGAATCCTCCGACGGCAGCAGAGCCGCCGCCTTGAGCCACGGCACGACGCCGAAACAGCGCCAGCCGGTGAAACCTTCGATCGCCGTGATGCCGTCGTCGAACAGGCTGGCGTCGCCACGGAACTTGTTGATCAGGTAGCCGACGATCATGCGTCGGTCTTCTTCCGGCAGGATGACATGCGTGCCGGCGACCGATGCGATCACGCCGCCGCGGTCGATGTCGCCGACGAGGATCACCGGCACGTTGGCGCGCGTGGCGAATCCCATATTGGCAATGTCGCGCGGGCGCAGGTTGATCTCGGCAGGCGAGCCGGCACCCTCGACGATGACCAGATCCGCCCCCTCGCCCAGTTTGGCCCACGAATCGAGGACGGCGCCCATCAGCTTCGGCTTCAGTTCCTGATAGTCGCGCGCCTTGGCGTGGCCAAAAACCTTGCCCTGAACCACCACCTGGCTGCCGATGTCGCTTTGCGGCTTGAGCAGCACCGGGTTCATGTGGATCGACGGCTTGACCCCGCAGGCGATCGCCTGCAGCCATTGGGCGCGGCCGATCTCGCCGCCGCCCGCCTCGCCCGGAATGTCGGCGACGGCAGCATTGTTCGACATGTTCTGCGGCTTGAACGGCCGGACGCTGAACCCGCGATTGCGTGCCGCGCGGCACAGGCCGGCAACCAGAACGGTCTTGCCGACATCGGAGCCGGTGCCCTGGAGCATGATCGCCTTGGCCATGGTCAGGCTCGCCCGCGCAGGATGCTGAAAGTGACGGATCCATCCTTCAAAAAAGTCGCCACAAGTGCCCTCGCTGTCGAAATTCCGCACAGCCGCTTCGCGGTATTCGTCGGGTTGCGCGGCGGCATCATTGGTCTAGATTGAACGTCGCGCATAGCCAAAAAACGACAGGGAGGCCGACATGGACGCCGCAATCGATGCGACTGCCGGTCAATTCGAACTCAACGAAGATCAGCTGGCCATCCGCGAAATGGCGGGCAGTTTTGCCGCCGAAAAAGTCGCGCCCTTTGCCCTCGAATGGGACAAGGCCAAGCACTTCCCCGAAGATGTCATCCGCGAGACCGGCCAGCTCGGCTTCGGCGGCCTGTATGTCAAGGAAGATGTCGGCGGCTCCGCCCTCACCCGCCTCGACGCCGTGCTCGTTTTCGAGCAGTTGGCGCATGCCTGCCCGGGCTTTTCATCCTTCATCTCGATCCACAACATGGCGGCGGCGATGATCGACCGGTTCGGCAACGAGGAGCAGCGCCAGCGCTTGCTGCCGAAGCTGACCTCGATGGAATGGCTGGCCAGCTACTGCCTGACCGAGCCGGGCTCCGGTTCGGATGCCGCCGCCCTGAAGACAAAGGCCGTGCGCAGCGGCGGCAATGGCAGCGACTACGTGCTGAACGGCACCAAGCAGTTCATCTCAGGCGCCGGCGACAGCGACGTCTACGTCGCCATGGTGCGCACCGGCGCCGACGGCCCGAAGGGCATCTCGACGCTTGTCGTGCCCAAGGATGCGCCCGGTCTCTCCTTCGGCGCCAACGAGCACAAGATGGGCTGGCATATGCAGTCGACCCGCCAGGTGATCTTCGACGACTGCAAGGTGCCGGCTGAAAACCTGCTCTCCGGCGAAGGCGCCGGATTCGGCATCGCCATGGCCGGTCTCGACGGCGGACGGCTCAACATTGCCGCCTGCTCCGTCGGCGGCGCGCAGTCGGCGCTCGACAAGGCGCTCGCCTACACCGCCGAACGCAAGGCGTTCGGCCAGACCCTCGACCGCTTCCAGGCACTTCAGTTTCGCCTCGCCGACATGGAGACCGAGCTGCAGGCGGCCCGGCTGTTCCTCTACGCTGCCGCGTCGAAGCTAGACCGCAAGGCGCATGACGCGTCGAAATGGTCGGCCATGGCCAAGCGGCTCGTCACCGACACAGGCTTCAACATTGCCAACGATGCCCTTCAGCTGCTTGGCGGCTACGGCTACCTGCACGACTACGGCATCGAAAAGCTGGTGCGCGACCTGCGCGTCCACCAGATCCTCGAAGGCACCAACGAGATCATGCGCGTCATCATCGCGCGGCATTTGATTGGGAGATAGGGAATGTGAGTAGCGAATAGATCGCTAACCCGCGCCGCCTTCCCTATTCGCTACTCACTACTCGCCATTCGCTGCTTGGAAGGAACCACTCTATGACCACAGTCGCTTTCATCGGCTTGGGCAACATGGGCAATCCCATGGCCGCCAACCTCGTCAAGGCCGGACACGCCGTCCATGGCTTCGACCTGATGCCGGAGCACCTTGAAACCGCGCGCGGCAACGGCGTCACCGTCATGGCCAATGCGGTCGCGGCCGCCAAGGACGCCGATGTGGTGATCACCATGCTGCCGGCCGGCAAGCATGTGCTGTCGGTCTACGAAGACATCGCGCCCAAACTGAAGAAGGGCGCGCTGCTCATCGATTCCTCGACCATCGATGTCGATTCCGCGCGCAAGGCCCATGCGATTGCAGCCAGGCACGACCTGCTCTCGGTCGATGCGCCCGTATCCGGCGGCACCGGCGGTGCGGCTGCCGGCACGCTGACTTTCATGGCCGGCGGCGCGCAAGCCGCCTTCGATAAGGCCGAACCGGTGCTCAAGCCGATGGCCGGGCGTATCGTCCATTGCGGCGACGCCGGTGCGGGACAAGCGGCCAAGATCTGCAACAACATGATCCTCGGCATCTCGATGATCGGTGTCGCCGAGGCGTTCGTGCTCGCCGAAAAGCTCGGTCTGTCCCACCAGGCACTGTTCGACGTCGCATCGACGTCGTCCGGCCAGTGCTGGTCGCTGACATCCTATTGCCCGGTACCGGGTCCGGTGCCCAACTCGCCGGCCAATCGCGACTACCAGCCGGGCTTTGCCGCAGCCCTGATGCTCAAGGATCTCAAATTGTCGCAGGAAGCCGCCCAGCAGGCTGGCGCCGTGACACCGCTTGGTGCCGAAGCAACTCAGCTCTACGCGCTCTTTGCCGCCCTCGGCCATGGCGGCACAGATTTCTCGGGGATCATCAAGTTCCTGCGCGGCGATTCCGCATGATCTGGTCAACCCAGGACAAAAAAGTTCAAAATTTAGGTTTGCTTAAGCTCTCGCTAACCACGCGGTAACGATGTCCGGGTAAAACGGTTTGCAAGGGCGGTCATCGCAGCCGCCCCGGGCTCCGGATCAGGTCTTGCGTACCGGAGCAGTAACCTTCGCTGGTCAAGCGTCGCGAAGGGCCATGCGTTCAAGTGGCAAAGCCGCGTTCCCGTTTCGGGGCGCGGTTTTTGCGTTCAGCTTCAGCCTACGATTTGGTCGCCAGCCGGCGGAAGTTGGCCCTGACGCGCTTGCTCGCCGGCCCCAGAGCCGCGGCAACCGAACGCTGGGCGGCCACGCCGTTCAACACCGACGGCGTTCGTCCTGACAGCACTTCGGGCCAGAACTGCATCGCCGAGTGGAAAAAAGACATCTGCGCAGCGACCATGCCCTCGGCCATGGCGTTCGTTTTCTCGGTGACGGCAGCAAGGCTCTCGCCACGCAGTATCCCACCGCTTTGCGCTTCACTCGCCATCATCGGCAGCCGCATGGCCATGACCATTGGCGCCAGCATCAGATTGCCGGCAATGGCAGTGGATTGGCGCGAGGCCCTCGTCAACCGTCTGCTCTTCATGTGCTGCGCTCCGGTTTTCAAGAACCACGCTGGCCCGTCCGACAATCGGCAGGCACAGGCTATTGTGCAGTGCACAACATAAGCACTCACCCTGTCATGAACAAGCCGAAACGGCTCAGCCTCTCTGCGCGAGCGGATCGCTCAGTGCAGCCGAGCACCGGCGCGGAAGCGCGAGAAAGCCATTATCCGCATTTTAACTAATATAGATCAATATCCTACCTTGGTGTTCTGCGGTCTCCCAGGAGGAGTGGAATGACTGATCAAATTGATGAGGACGAGCTTCCGAAGTCCACCCTGTTTCAACGCTGCCGATCAATTGCGCGGGCAACTATGTTATTCGCGCCCCCGATCGTCTCGGTGGGATGTGCGATCGTCGTCGGCTACATCACCTACGTAACCAGCAACAAAGAGCCACCGGCGGATATCTCGACGCTGGCCATATCGATACTCAAGTCCGGCGATGCTTCACCAGAGATGCGCGCCTGGGCGACTGGCGCCCTCGGAATACGGACCGACATGCCAATATCTGTCGGGTCTATCCGGCAATGAAGGCGAAATAGCCTGCGCCCTCCCCAAGCGGGAACGAGAAAGGGCGGCGAACCGCCCTTTCCGAATTGGGACTGGGTTGCTCGCGTCAGCGCGAGGCCACCACCGCGGCGATGATGCCCGATGCCACGCTGATCAACAGGAAATCATTGTCGACCTTCACCCAGCGTTGGCCGTGTCCTGGACGCTTGAGGCCATAGCGGTGATAGTCGCGAAGGGCCTGCTTGCGCTGCCAGTCGGGCACGCGCTTGCCCCTTGACCAGTAGTGCCGCTTTGACGGCTTCTTGCGATAATCCTGCCATTTCTGCTGCTGGCTGTAGTGGCTGCCGTGGCGCGGTGCCTCGTAGCGCTGTTGGGCTTGAGCCATCGGGGCTGCGAACATCGACAAGGCGACGGCGGCAAGAACGATGCGTTTCATTTGGGAGGCTCCTTCTCGTTGATAGGTCGAGAAGTAGCGGCCGCCAGCTGAACCCAATATGAATGCCATCATTACATATATGTAATGTTTTCAGAAGCTTATTTTCATATTCTAAGAAAACACCTCGGCACAAACGACATGCGAACGAGCATATCGGCCAGCGAGGCGTCGCCGACGTCGCCATGCATTCACTGAGTTTGGCCGGGCAGGCGCATGTCCTGCCCGGTCTTGTGATCAGGCGTTCCTCAGGTCGCGCTCGGCGAGATCGAGCGCCTTGAGAATACGGTCACCGGCCATGTCGATGGTGGCGCGGGTCCAGATCAGCGGCGGCGACAGGATCATCGAGTCACCCGTCGCGCGCATCATCATGCCGTTGGCGATGGCATGATCGCGGATGGCGACCGCGGCACTGCCGACCGGCGAAAAGCGCTCCTTGGTCGCCTTGTCCTTGACGATCTCGATGGCACCCATCAGGCCGACCGAACGCACCTCGCCGACGAGGCCGTGACCGGAAATACGCTTGAGCATCTGGGCGAAATACGGACCCGTGTCGGTCTTGACGCGCTCGACCAGTCCTTCGCGTTCGATGATCTCGAGGTTCTTGAGCGCCACGGCACAGGCCACCGGGTGACCGGAATAGGTGTAACCGTGGTAGAACTCGCCGCCCTTGTCGACCAGCGTCGCGGCGATCCGGTCGCCGACCAGCAGCGCCGAAAGCGGCTGGTAGCCCGAAGTCAGCGCCTTGGCAGTGGTGATGGTGTCCGCTTCGATGCCGAAAGTCTGGGCAGCGAACCACTCGCCGGTGCGGCCATAGCCGGTGATGACCTCGTCGAGCATCAACAGCACGTCGTACTTACGGCAGATGCGCTGGACCTCCGGCCAATAGCTGGCCGGCGGGATCTTGACGCCGCCGGCGCCCATGATCGGCTCGCCGATGAAGGCCGCGACGTTTTCGGCGCCAGCCTCCAGGATTGCATCCTCTACCGACTTGGCGGCACGCAGGCCGAAATCGTGGTCGCTTTCGCCCGGCAGGGCCAACTCGTAGGCATAGGGCATCATGACATGGACGATGTTCGGCACAGCGCCGCCGAGCTGCTGGTGCATGCCGTCCATGCCGCCGAGCGAGGTGCCGGCAACCGTCGAGCCGTGATAGGCCATCTTGCGCGAGATGATGCGGTTCTTCTCGGGCTTGCCCTCGATCGCCCAGTAGTGGCGCACGAGCCGCAGCGCGGTGTCGTTGGATTCGGAGCCCGACGAGCCATAGAACACCTGGTTGATGTTCTTTGGCGCCAATTCCGCAAGCTTCTTGGAAAGCAGCACCGGCGTCGGCGTCGAGCACTTGAAGAAGGAGTTGTAGTAGGGCAGCTCCTTCATCTGCTCATAGGCTGCCTCGGCCAGTTCGGTGCGGCCGTAGCCGACATTGACGCACCACAGGCCGGCCATGCCGTCGAGCAGTTCCGTCCCTTCCGAATCGTAGATGAACGGCCCCTCGGCGCGGGTGATCATGCGCGAGCCGATGTCGCGCAGTTCCTTGTGGTCGGTGAACGGATGCAGATAGTGCGCGGCATCGATCTGCTGAAGCTGCTTCAGCGAATAGTTCTGATAGGTCATGGGCTTGTGCCTTCCTCTTGAATCAATCCGGCAACTGCCGGGGCGGATTCAGAGGCCAAGCGGCGGCGAATAGCCGATGCGCGCGCAAAGGCGCAGGAGCTCCGTATGCCGGGTCCGCGGCGACGGCTTCGATGCTGCCTCCCGCAGCGGAATATGGGCGTTGAGAGCGCACATGGTGACACTCTAACCCGGCGCTCGGCAAATCGACAAGCGCCGGAAAATCCGCAACCGGTGAAAAGGTTCGGGAATACAGCGCCCTGGAAAGGCGTTGTCTGCGTGTGTAGCCGGCATGTCGGCTGAACTCCTGGGAGCGATCATCATGAAGACAATTTCCACAGCACTCGCCGTTCTGTTCCTGACCGGCGTGGCCGCCTTCGCCGCCGAGCCCGCCAAGGTCGCGGAAGGCGCCGGCGGCAAGATGTACACCGACGCAAACGGCATGACGCTCTACACCTATGACAAGGACAGCGCCGGCAAATCGGCCTGCAATGGCGACTGCGCCGTCAACTGGCCGCCGCTGATGGCTGCGGCCGACGCCAAGGACGAAGGCGAGTGGACGGTTGTCGCCCGCGACGACGGCTCGAAGATGTGGGCCTATGAGGGCAAGCCACTCTATACGTTCGTCCAGGACAAGAAGGCAGGCGACGTAACCGGTGAAGGCAAGGGCGGCGTCTGGCACGTCGCCAAGGCCGACTGACCATCTCCGGCGCGACGGTGCCTATCACCGCCGTCGCGCATCTTGCCCGCAGCCCTCGCTAGCCCGCAGTCCGCTTGCGCAGCACCATGCGATAGAAGGCGAAGGCAAGCAGGATGACGTTCAAGCTGGCCAGCACGACCGGCAGCCCGATCGGCCCGGCCGCCTGCATCACCAGCCCCGAACTTGGCGGCCCGACGATGCCGCCCAGTCCCCACATGAGCGCAAAGGCGGCATTGCCGGCGATCAGCGCGCTGCCGTTGAAGCGACTGCCGAGCTCGACCAGCGCCATGGTGTAGACGCCGTAGCCGACCGCCCCCATCACCACCAGCACCAGCCAGATGACCCGCGTCTCGATCAGCATCGGCAACAGCACCGCGCAGGCAGCCGTGGCCCCGGCACAGAACAAAATCATGGTGCGGCCGCCCACACGCTCCGCCAAGAGGCCGAGCGGGATCTGCAACAGGATATTTCCCATCGACAATGCCGTCAGCATTGCCGCGAGCACCGCTTCAGGCAGGCCGTGGCTCGCGCCGAAGATCGGCAGCAGCGAATAGGTGCTCTGCTGGTTGGCCGCCGACACCAGCACGGCAAACAGCAGTGCCGGAGCTAGCGCGGCAAACCCCATCACCCCGCCGACCGATTGGCCATCCTCCTCGAAGCCCGAAAGATTTGACATCATGCGCAGGATGATCGCGCAGGCGATGAAACCCACGATCGCCACGGCAAAGGGCATCCAGCCCGAGGTGCCGACGATGGTCAGCACCAGCGGCCCGGTGGCATAGCCCATCCCCATCAGGGTGTTGAACACCCCCATCACCCGCCCGCGACGCGATGGCGGCGCCATCGACAGCGCCCAGACCTCGCCGAGAATGTAGAGCGGGTTGATGACGACGCCGATCATGAAGCGGACGACGAACCAGGCGACCCAGTCCTGCAGGTAGCCGATAAGCAGGAAACAAAGCGCACCGGCGAGTGAGCATGCGATGGCGAGGTTTCGTGCCCCGACCAGGCGCACGGCCGCCGGCACGAAGGCTGCTGACGTGATCAGGCCGAGCGGCATCATCGCAGCCGACAGCCCGATCATCGCCGGTGACATGCCCTGCTTTTGCATCAGCAGCGAAAACAGCGGGTAGCTCAGCCCTTGCGCCGCGCCGAACATCGCCAATGCCGCGGTAACGCCGCCGAGGGCCGCCCAATTCAATGGCGCTTCGGCTGCGGTGGAGGTCGGAGTTGTCAAAGCGGATCACCAGGAGAATCGAATGGCCGCGATCCTATCGACGGACCGCCACATGCGTGTTGCATCACCACATCGGAGAACGTCGGTCCAGTCCCATCGGCGATGTCGTTTCCCTCGCGCTATTGGTCGCCGCCTCCGCAATAAGGCTTTCCGGCCCAGTCCATTATGCCCCGCGATACTGAAGCTTGCCCGTGAGGACTCCATGACCGTCGCCCTGCAAACAGCCGAACCGGCTCCTGCCTCCGATCGCGCTCGTCGTGGTGGCCGTGCCGGCAAGCGCGCCGGCGGATCCCAGGCCTTCGAGCAGCCGCCGTTCCGCCAGCTCAAGATACCCTTCACACCGACCAAGCTGATCTCAGACGACGAGCTGGAATCGATCCATCTCGCTTCGCTGCGGGTGCTGAAGGAAATCGGCGTCGATGTTCTGCACGACGAGGCGCGCCGCATCATGAAGGCGCATGGCGCCGACGTGCGTGACGGCTCCGAGCGCGTCCGCTTCGATTCCGACATGATCCTCGAGCTGATCTCGCATGCGCCGGCCGAGTTCACGCTGCACGCCCGCAACCCGGCCCACAATGTGCGCTTTGGCGGCAACAATCTTGTGCTGTCGCAGATGGCGTCGGCGCCCAACTGTTCCGATCTCGACCGTGGTCGCCGCCCCGGCAACCAGGCCGACTTCCGCAACTTCCTCAAGCTCGCCCAGATGCACAACATCCTGCAGACAACCGGGGGCTATCCGGTCGAGCCGGTGGATATCCACCCCTCGGTGCGCCATCTCGAGTGCATCCGCGATCTGGCGACGCTGACCGACAAGGTGTTCCACATCTATTCTCTCGGAAAGGAGCGCAATGTCGACGGCATCGAGATCACCCGGATCGCCCGCGGCATCTCACGCGAACAGATGATGGAGGAGCCCTCGGTCTACACCATCATCAACACCAACTCGCCGCTGAAGCTCGATGTGCCGATGATGGAAGGCATCATCCAGATGTCGTCGATGGGCCAGGTGGTGATCGTCACCCCCTTCACCTTGTCGGGCGCCATGGCGCCCGTCACCATAGCCGGAGCGCTGGTGCAGCAGAACGCCGAGGCGCTGTCGGGTCTCGCCTTCACCCAGATGGTCCGCAAAGGCGCGCCCGTCGGCTATGGCGGCTTCACCTCCAACGTTGACATGAAATCCGGCGCGCCCGCCTTCGGCACGCCCGAATACATGAAGGCACAGCTTGTCGGCGGCCAGCTGGCCCGCCGTTACAACATCCCCTACCGCACTTCCAACGTATGCGCCGCCAACGCGGTCGATGCGCAGGCTGCCTATGAAAGCGTCTTTTCGCTGTGGGGCGCGATCCAGAGCGGCGCCAATTTCATGCTGCATGGGGCCGGATGGCTGGAGGGCGGGCTGCGCTGCTCCTACGAAAAGATGATCCTCGACATCGACCTGTTGCAGATGGTGGCCGAATTCCTGACACCGCTCGACCTGTCGGAGGATGCGCTCGCCATCGACGCCATTCGTGATGTCGGCCCCGGCGGCCACTTCTTCGGCACCCAGCACACCCAGGACCGCTACAAGACCGCTTTCTACTCGCCGATCATTTCCGACTGGCGCAATTTCGAAACCTGGGCCGAGGCAGGCAGCCCAACGGCTGTGGAGCGGGCAAACCGCGTCTGGAAGGAGCGCCTGGCCTCCTACGAGGAGCCCTGGATGGACCCAGCCATCCGCGAAGAACTCAACGCTTTTGTCGACAAACGCAGGGCCGAAGGCGGCGCACCGACCGATTTCTGAGGAAAGTCTCGATGCACAAGCGCGAAATCAACTCGACCGATGCACCGGCCGTCGTCACCGGATACGCGCAAGCGATCGAGGTGACCAATCACTCCCGGACGCTGTTCATCAGCGGCCAGATTCCGGTGGCCAAGGACGGAACTGTCCCCACCGATTTCGAAAGCCAGTGCCGGCTGGCGTGGAGCAATGTCGAGGCCCAGCTGCATGCTGCCGGCATGAACCTCGACAATCTGGTCAAGGTGACGATCTTCCTGTCTGACCGCGCCTACAGCTTCGACAACCGGCGCATTCGCAACGAGGTGATCGGCGAGCGCAAGATCGCGCTGACCGTCATCATCACGGGCATCTTCGACGAATCCTGGCTGTTGGAGATCGAGGCCGTCGCGGCCGCCTGATCCATCGCCACTTCCTGATTCATCTTACGCACAATCGGACATAACCATATGAAATCCCATGTGAAAGCAGTTGTCATCGGCGGCGGCGTGGTGGGCTGCTCGGTGCTTTACCATCTCGCCCGCGCCGGCTGGACCGACGTCATGCTGATCGAGCGTTCGGAGCTTACGTCGGGTTCGTCCTGGCATGCCGCCGGCGGCTTCCACACGCTCAACGGCGATCCCAACGTCGCCAAGCTGCAGGCCTATACGGTGCAGCTCTACAAGGAACTGGAGGAGATTTCCGGACAGTCCTGCTCGTTGCACCTGACCGGCGGCGTCATGCTGGCCGACAGCCCCGAGCGCATGGACTTCCTGCGCCTCGCCCATGCCAAGGGCCGCTATATCGGCATGGACACCGAGCTGATCACCCCGTCCGAAGCCAAGAAGATGTTCCCGCTGATGGACGAAAAGCACTTCGTCGGCGCCATGTGGGATCCTGTCGAGGGCCATCTCGACCCATCGGGCACGACCCATGCCTACGCCAAGGCGGCGAAGAAACTCGGCGCCGAGATCGTGCTGCGCAACCCGGTCAAGGAGCTGACGCAAGAGCCCGACGGCACCTGGAACGTCGTTACCGAGCAGGGCACGGTGAAAGCCGAGCACGTCGTCAACTGCGGCGGCTTGTGGGCGCGCGAGGTCGGCCGCATGGTCGGCGTCGAGCTGCCGGTGCTCGCCATGGAGCACATGTACCTGCTGACCGAGCCGATGCCCGAGGTCGAGGCCTTCAACAAGGAAACCGGCCGCGAGATGATCGGCGTGCTCGATTTCAAGGGCGAGATCTACACCCGCCAGGAGCGCAACGGCATCCTGCTCGGCACCTACGAGAAGGCCTGCAAGCCGTGGTCGCCGGTCAACACGCCATGGGATTTCGGCCACGAACTGCTTGCGCCCGACCTGGACCGTATCGCGCCCTCGCTCGAGATAGGCTTCCAGCATTTCCCCGGCATCGCCAACGCCGGCATCAAGCAGGTCATCAACGGCCCCTTCACCTTCGCCCCCGACGGAAACCCGCTCGTCGGCCCGGTTCAGGGGCTGACCAATTTCTGGGTCGCCTGCGGCGTCATGGCCGGCTTCAGCCAGGGCGGCGGCGTCGGTCTCGCGCTGTCGAACTGGATGGTCGACGGCGATCCGGGCTTCGACGTCTGGGGCATGGATGTCGCGCGCTGGGGCGAATGGGCAAGCCTGCGCTACACCAACGCCAAGGTACGCGAGAACTATTCGCGCCGCTTCTCGATCCGCTTCCCCAATGAAGAGCTCCCGGCCGCCAGGCCGGCACAAACGACTCCGCTCTACGACACCATGGTGGCCAACAACGCCGTCATGGGCGACAGTTGGGGCCTGGAGACGCCGCTGTGGTTCGCGCCGAAGGGCAAAGAACCCAAGGACATCGTCTCGTTCCACCGCTCCAACGACTTCGAGCATATCGGCAACGAAGTGCGGGCGACGCGCGACCGCGTCGGCGTGACCGAAATCGCCAACTTCGCGAAGTACGAGGTGTCAGGCCCGGCGGCCGAGGATTTCCTCAACCGGCTGATGACCAACCGCATGCCGAAGAAGGGCCGCATCGTGCTAACGCCGATGCTGAACGAGTTCGGCAGGCTGATCGGCGACTTCACCATCGCCAAGACGGGCGACGACAAGTTCATGATCTGGGGCTCGTCGGCCGCACAGAAGTACCACTTGCGCTGGTTCGAAAAGCACTTGCCCAAGGACGGTTCGGTGCGCATCCACCGTTTCGACCAGACGCTCGTCGGCCTTTCCATAGCCGGTCCCAGGTCGCAGGAGCTGCTGGCCAAGCTGGTCGACGTCGACGTCTCCAGCAAGGCCTTCCGCTTCATGGACTTCCGCGAGATGGCCGTCGGCGCCGCGCCCTGCATGGTCAACCGCATCACCTACACCGGCGATCTCGGCTATGAGATCTGGATGGCACCCGCCTACCAGCGCCTGGTCTACAAGGCGATCAAGGACGCCGGCGAGGAGTTCGGCATCGTCGATTTCGGCATGCGCGCGCTTCTGTCGATGCGCCTTGAGAAGAACTTTCCGACCTGGTTCCGCGAGCTTCGCCCGATCTACGGCCCGTTCGAAGGTTCGATGGAGCGCTTCATCAAGCTCGAGAAGAACGACTTCATCGGTCGCGAGGCAGCCGCCAAGGAGCACGCCGAAGGGCCGAAACTTCGCCGCGTTTCCTTTTATGTCGACGCCCACGATGCCGATGTAATGGGCGACGAGCCAATCTGGGCCAAGGTCGGCGCCAAGGATTTCGGCACCGTCGAGAAGCCGCATGGCTACGGCGCGCCGCGCTTCGACGAAACCGGCAAGGAAGTACGCGGCTCGGACGCCGCCACCGGCGCCTCCGCCGTGCGCGGCATCGTCGACGGCGAATGGCGCGTCGTCGGCTGGGTCACGTCGGGTGGCTATGCCCACTATGTCCAAATGTCGATGGCTCAGGGCTATGTACCGGCAGCACTTGCCGAAAACGAGGCGGAAGGCCTGTTCGAGATCGAAATCCTCGGCCACCGCCGCCCTGCCCGCATCAATGTCGAACCGCCCTTTGATCCCTCGGGCGACAAGATGCGGGGTTAGGTTTCGCTCCAAGCAAGAGACTGGGACCGCAAATGCTCTACGTTGCCCCCCTTTGTCCTGCCGGACATCTCCCCCTCAAGGGTAGAGATTGGCTGTCACAACCGCCTCGCCCAATCTCTACCCTTCCCACACAAGCGCCAAGGTCTCCGCGGCTGATCTCCCCCCTTGAGGGGGAGATGTCCTGCAGGACAGAGGGGGGCGCGAAGAAACGTCAACCTCGGCCATCTGCAGGTCGCCGCTGATGGACACCCCGGCAAAAGGCAGCTTCGGCCGCCACCGCAAGATCATGCCGTTCGAGCCCGGCTCGTGCTCGACGGAAGAGTTGCGCGACCAGGCCCGCACCAAGGCAGCGGGCCTGAACAGCCATGTGCTTGGCTACGGCGCTGTCGCGGAAGCCGAATGGGCGGCAGCCGGCATCGCGGCACCCGACCTGCCGGCCATGCGCAAGTACCGGCTCGAGCGCATCCGCGCCGAACTCAAGCGGCGCGGCTACACTGGCGCCCTGCTCTACGATCCGGTCAACATCCGCTATGCCACCGACAGCACCAACATGCAGCTGTGGGTCGCGCACAATCCGACCCGCCACTGTTTCGTGGCGGCCGAAGGACCAGTGGTCCTGTTCGACTATTTTTCCTGCGAGCACCTGTCCGATCATTCCGGCGTGGTCGACGAAGTTCGCCCGGCCGTGTCGTGGATGTACCTCTACGCCGGCGAACTGACCGAGATGAAGGTCGAGCGCTGGGCGCAGGGTATCGCCGATATCATTCGCGAACATGGCGGCGGCAACAGCCGCATCGCAGTCGACCATCTCGACCATGAGGGCGTCGACGCACTTGCCCGGTTTGGCATATCAGTCGGCAATGGCGAGGCGGTGATGGAAAGCGCGCGCCTGATCAAGTCTCCCGACGAAATCCTGTGCATGCGCCGCTCGATCGTCGCCTGCGAGGCAGCGATGGCCGAGATGGAAGCCGCGCTCCGTCCCGGCATTTCAGAGAATGAGCTCTGGGCCGAACTGCACCGCGGCAACATCGCCCGCGGCGGCGAATGGATCGAGACCCGGCTCTTGTCGTCGGGCCCGCGCACCAATCCCTGGTTCCAGGAGTGTTCTTCGCGCATTGTCGAGGCAGGCGATCTCATCGCTTTCGACACAGACCTGATCGGTCCCTATGGCTTCTGCGCCGACCTGTCGCGCACCTGGCTGTGTGGCGATGGGCAGCCCACCAACGAGCAGCGCGACCTCTACAGGATCGCCGCCGACCAGATCGCCTACAACACCGCGCTCCTGAAGCCCGGCATCGGCTTCCGCGAACTGGTTGAACGTGCAGCCGTACCGCCGGCAGACTGTTTCCCGGCGCGCTACGGCGTGCTGTTCCACGGCGTCGGACTGGCCGACGAGTATCCAACCCTGCCCCATGCCACGGACTGGACGGCGGATACGCCCGATGGCGTGCTGGAGCCGGGAATGGTGGTCTGCGTCGAAAGCTACATCGGCCGCCTTGGCGGACACGAGGGCGTCAAGATCGAAGAGCAGATCCTGATCACCGAGAGCGGATACGAGCAGCTTTCGAGCTATCCGCTCGATCAGCGGCTGCTCGCAGGCTGAGCTAACCGCGTGCTGCCGCAATCTGTCCGATCAGCATGGCCACGCCCTCCGGCGTCGATCTCGAGGTGATGAACGGCAAGCCCTTGCGCTTGGCGGTCCAACCAACCACCATCACGTCCCCTGCTGCCGGCTCGAAGCGCTGCGCCAGGGCCCAGCTCTGGCAGTCGATGGCCGCGACATCTGCCCGGCCTTCGGCGACCGCGACGATCGAGTTGCGATGCCCGCCGCTTTCGATCCGATCGGAGAATATCCGCAAGCCTTCGCCCAAACCGGCAAGGTCGCGTGAAATGCCGATGAAACCCGACATGGAGTCGTGGCTGTTGAAGGCAAAGCGCTTGTCGCGGATCAGGTCGAGAGGGATGAGCGGCACATCGCCATCGGGCGCATGCGCATGGTCGGCTGTCACCGATCCGCGCCGCACGACGATGGCGCTGGAATAGAGTTCGCCGCGACCGCCCTCGATGCCGTCATAATTCGGCTGGCCGGTCACCCGCACCGCTGCATCGAGGCCTGTGGTTTCCATCGGTCCCCAGCAGGTCTGGCCAAACAGCAGCTTGGGATGCCGCCACAGCGTCGGCAGGTCGAGTTCTTCAGGCGAAAGCGTGGCCGGATCGGGCGCGATGGTCTCGCCTCCAGCATTGCGAATGCCGCCGGGAACCGGCGGCAGGTCGGCGTTGCGCCGGGCCAGCGTTTCCGGTGCATCGATGCCAAGCTGGCGGATCGCCGTCCGTAACCTGGCCCATTGCGCATCGACCTCGTCGCGCATCTCGGGCCAGTCATACATGGGCAGTGCGGCGATGAAGTCGCTCATTGCATCATTTCAGGCTCGAATGCGGGAATTGGCAAGCTGCAGGAGTGTTATTCCTTCGGCGGCTCGGCAGGCACGGGTGCCGTACCCAATCCATGGACGCTGCGCGCCCTGACGCGCGGCGCGAATGCCCGGCCCGGCTCCGGCGCCTTGCGCAAAGCCGGATGCACGACCGGCTCCTTCGCACGGAAGGCATAGGCCCGGACCAGGGAAAGGTAATTCGGATAGGCATAACCCTTGTTCATCCTGAGCCATTCCTCGCGACGGGTGCGGAACAGCTCCGGCAGCTTGTACCAGGCAACCGTCGGGCTCTTGTGATGGACGAAGTGCAGGTTGTTGTTGAGGAACAACAGCGACAGCGGCGAACGCTCAACGATGATGGTGCGCCCCTCCGGATGCTCCGACCACTGGTGCTCGGCAAAGGTGCGGATCGAGATGATCGACTGGCCGAGCCATACGGGGACCAGCACATAGAGCCACAACGGCACGCCGAAGCCGAATTGCACCACCGGCAGGACAATCGCCAGGCCCGCCGCATGCAGCAGCCATGCCTTGCGGATCGCCTTGTCGCCGGCAACGATCTGCTTGGCGTCGTCGATGAAGAAACCGATGCAGGCAAGCAGCGGCCCAAGCACGAAACGTCCCGCCATGGTGTTGTTGATCCTGAGCAGAAGCTTCATCGCCTCCGGCAGGTCGTCATGTTGCCACAGCGCGCGGTAGTAGCTTTCGGGATCGTCGAACGGATCGGTCAGGCGCTCGTCGGCATGGTGGCGCAGATGGATGGTCTTGAACCGGCGGTACGGCCAGACAACGCCGATCGGCAGGGAAACCAGCGCCTCGTTGAGGCGCGCGTTGCGTGTCGGGTGGCCGTGCAGGACTTCGTGCACCAGTGACGACTGCAGTGCCACCGCCAGCGCCATCACCGCAAGGGCCGCAACCGGATAGCTCGGCCAGATCCCTAAGCCGGCGACCAGCCAGGCGCCGTAGCAGGCAGCGATCAGAAACACCGTCGGCCATTCGACCGTGGTGGTCGTGCCGCGCTTGTGTTTCCGCTTTGCCATGCTGATGCCTGCTGCCTTGTGAAGTCTGGAACTCGTTGATTCCTGACATAATGTTGTCAGTAATCATGCATCGCTTCAACGCGACAATGCGCACAGAATGTTTACATTGCGCTGCTTAAGCCGCAAATGTTACACTTAGTAAACAAACTGAAAGATGAATCTATTTCCAGCGGTCGAGATGGCAGCTGGCGCAATTTGAATCCGGAGATGGCTAGGCCATGGACAAACGCGATCTATCCGGCGTCTTCCGCGACCGCCTCAAGTCGCTCGTCCAGCGCTCGGGCCTCAACCAGTCGGCCTTTGCCGCGTCGGTGGGCATAGACCGTTCCGCACTGTCGCAACTGCTTTCAGGAGCGACCATCCGCCTGCCCCGCGCCGAGACGCTGCTGACGATCGCCTCGGCGCACAGGGTGTCGCTGGACTGGCTGCTCGGCCTCAGCCAGGACGAAGGCGTCACCGGCGAGATCCGTGAAAGCCTGGAGATCGAGGAAGCCTCCGGCGGCTTTGAACGCACCTTGATCGCCAAGTGGCACGCCGAAGCGGCCGGCACCAAGATCCGATATGTGCCCGCCGGCATCCCCGACCTGCTGAGAACGGAAGCGTTGGTCGACTACGAGGCCGACATTTCCAACAAGAACCGTGAGGTCCAGGCCGGGGAAACCCAGTACCGGATCGACTACAACCGCCGGCCAGAGACCGACATGGAGGTCTGCATGCCGCGCCACACGCTCGAGATCTTTGCCCGCGGGCTGGGCGTATGGTCAGGCTTCCCCGAGACCGACCGCAAGCAGCAGCTTCGCCACATGGCCGACCTGCTCGACGACCTCTACCCCACCTTCCGCCTGTTTCTCTATGACGGACGCATGCGCTATTCCGTGCCCTATACGATCTTCGGCCATTCCCGGGCGGCGATCTATGTCGGCGACATGTACCTGGTGCTGTATGCGACAGATCCGATCCGCACGCTCACCCGCCATTTTGACAACCTGATCCGCGCGGCCGACATCAACGCGCACGAGACGGCGGCATTCGCCAGGCGGCTGGCGGTCGCGTCTTTCCCCGCCGGCTGGGCCTGACCGGCCCCCCGGTTGAAATTCGCGCTTCGTTGCGGCAGCGTGCTCCCTCATTTCGAGGAATCCCATGCTAGGTCAGAATCGTATCGTCGTGCCCGCCCAGTCGGGACGTTCCATCCGCGTGTCGCGCGGCGACCTTGTCCGCATCATCGACCCCAAGGGCCAGCAGGTGGCCGACCTCTGGGCGTTCACATCAGACATGAAGGACTGGCTGAGCACGTCGAATACCCGCGACATCGGCGAGCGGCTGTTTCCCAAAGTTGGCGAACACTTCTACGGCACGACGGGTGAGCCGTTGCTGACGCTGGTCGAGGACGCATCGCCCGGCCCGCACGACATGCTTTATCCCGCCTGCAACCACCCGCTTTACGTACGTGCCGGGTTTGCCGATCACCCCAATTGCCAGGACAACCTGCACAAAGCACTGGCCTCTGAAGGTATCGCCCTGCCCTTCACGCCGGACCCGGTCGACCTGTTCCAGAATTCGCTGCCGCAGCCCGACGGCCGGATCGATGTCTTCGCCTCGATCAATCCGCCCGGCGGCAATGTCACCTTGCGCGCCGAGCGCGACCTGCTGCTCGTGGTCACCGCCTGTTCGGTCGATCATTATCCCACCAACGGCGGCATTTGCACGGAGATCGAGGTCGAAGTCACGGCCGCGCGGTAGTGCGGTTTGTCGAACGCAAACGTTGACTGGACATAAAGACTTCTTTATATCGTTATCCACTCTCCCAATATGAAAGTCGCTACTATGACGATCAATCCGATCGATGCCCTGCTGGCCGAAAAGGGCGTGCTGCTCGCCGATGGCGCGACCGGCACAAACCTGTTCGCCATGGGCCTCGAGGCCGGCGAAGCACCCGAGCTGTGGAACGAGAGCGCGCCCGAGAAGATCGAGACGCTGCATCAAAAGTTCGTCGATGCCGGCGCCGACATCATCCTCACCAACTCCTTCGGTGGCACCCGCCATCGCCTGAAGCTGCACCACGCCCAGGACCGCGTCTTCGAACTCAACAAGCGCGCGGCCGAGATCGCACGTGCCGTCGCCGACACGGCTGGCCGCAAGGTCATCGTCGCCGGCTCGGTCGGCCCGACCGGCGAGTTGCTGGTACCGCTTGGCGCCCTCACCTATGACCAGACCGTCGACGCCTTCGCCGAACAGATAGAGGGCCTCAAGGCCGGCGGCGCCGACGTCGCCTGGATCGAGACGATGTCGGCCCCGGACGAGATCCGTGCTGCCGCCGAGGCGGCCATCCGCGTCGGCCTGCCCTACACCTACACCGGCTCGTTCGACACCGCCGGCCGTACCATGATGGGCCTGCTGCCCAAGGACATCCATGGCGTCGTCGACGGTCTGGCAGAGGCGCCGCTTGGCGTTGGCGCCAATTGCGGCGTTGGCGCATCCGACATCCTTGCCTCGCTGCTCGACATGAGCGAGGCCAAGCCGGATGCCACCATCATCGTCAAGGGCAATTGCGGCATCCCGGAATTCCGCGGTACCGAGATTCATTATTCGGGCACGCCGGAACTGATGTCCGACTATGTCCGCCTTGCGATCGATGGCGGCGCCAGGATCATCGGCGGCTGCTGCGGCACCTCGTTCGAGCACCTAGCAGCGATGCGCAAGGCGCTCGACGCCCACAAGAAGGACGTCCGTCCGACCGTAGAGGCCATCGTCGAGCGCATCGGCCCGATGCGCAACAAGCTGGCCGCGCCGAACACAGCCGAGACGAGCGAAGGCCGCCGCGAGCGTCGCCGCCGCGGCTGAGCCTTACCCGATCGTCAGCTGTTTTCTTCGTAGCGCGCGAGTGCCGACTTGACGTCGGTGCCCGCGCCTTCGACCGGACGCATCAACATCACCGCATCAGACGTGCGCACGTCGCCCAGCTTTTCCATGGCGAGCCGAAAGCGCTCATTGTTGAGCGCCGACCATGCCGTGCGGTGGGCGTCGTCGACTTCGCTCATGCGGGCACGCGACGGCTCTTGCATAGCGACTGGCGCCGCCTGCTGAACAGGCTTGGCGGGCACATAGATATGGCTGTTGGTGGCAGGCAATGCGGCCTGTGCCATGACGTCCGACGCGACGTCGCTATTGCGGTTGGCAGCTTCGGGGCGGGCCGGTGTCGCCAATGGATCGGCGGTGCGAACATTCGAAACCGCACCCGACATCGCACGACCAACAAGCATTCTCAATCCACCCCTTGCTCACCCGCACCTGTATTAGCCGGCGACCGTTGCGATCGGGTTCCGGCGCAAATTGGCTTTTGACTAAAATTGTTCGAAACGGCCCGCAAATCTGGCCTGTCGACGGGTTTTGCATAAAGAAACTCCCGCCTTTACGGCGGGAGCCATGACATATCGGGGATTCGCGGGACTCAGAGGTCTTCGAGATCGAGGCGCGCCTTCTTGAGAATCTCGCGCGCCTTCTCGGCCTGTGCCGCCGTCAGCGAGCCGCTGCGCAGCCGGCTGAATACGGCGAAGTTCAGCGCCTTGACCTCGTCACCCAGCGCAACGCCGCTGACCTGCGTCGACGTTTCGTCGATCTGGGCATTGATCTTGGCCAACTCGACGGCGTTCTCCTCGAGATATGCCTTGCCCTGCTCGGTGATCGAATAGAGCTTCTTGTTGCCGTTGGCGACGGAGACGACGAGGTCAGCCTCCTCCAGCATCTGCAGCATCGGATAGATCGCACCGGGGCTCGGGCTGTAGGCGCCCTGGAACTTGGCCTCCAGCGCCTTGATGATGTCGTAGCCGTGGCGCGGCTCCTCGGCGATCAGGCCCAGCACGACCAGGCGCAAGGCACCGGGATCGAACATGCGCGGGCCGCGGCCGCCGAACGGGCCGCCGCGATGACGACCGAAGGGACCGCCGCGGCCATGGCGACCGCCGCCCCTGCCGCCTTCATTCTGGCCCGACATGGACCATTCTCCGCGGCAACGATGATTGAAATTCGGGTGATTGAACATGTGAGTACCTCTCCAGGATGTTTGCTTCATGTCGCCATATCTATTCAAAGATATATCTTTTGCAAGATAGAACGTAATGATTTTTCAGAAACCGACATGGGCGAACGCACGAAGACGGCCGGCGAGGTGCTCGCTCACCGGGTCATCATGACGTCGATTTTTAAATTATTTTCAGTCGCTTACGGCTCGCGCCTGCTGTTCCGGCGACGACGCCTGCTGCCGAACAGAATTCGGCGCCGATTGGCACCTAAGCGCCAACAACCATGTCGCTAAGGACGCTGACGTAGTGCTCTTCCTGCCCTTCCAGCCACGCATAGGCCAGTTGCCAGTTGGCCGGATCGATCATCGCGACCGGATGGTTGGTCAGGTAACAGAGAGCGTATTCGCCGCGCAGACTGACGCCGAGCGCTTGACCCAACCTAGGCTCGAATGCCGAAAGCCGGCTCGCCGTGGTGGCGTAACCCTCGCCGCGCTGGCCCCTGACGAACAGCCCGACGCTGCGGTTGGTCAGGTAGAGCGAAACAACCAGGTCGTCGGAGACGTGCCGCCAGCGCGAATAAAGGCTGCCATGGCGTATCCTGGGATCGTTGCGGTGGGCGAGATAGCCATCCCAGAAAACCTTGATCTCGCGCGACGACAGCGACCGCAGGCCGCCATGCGCGATATCCCATTCGTCCAGTTGCCGGTCGGCCATCCGTCGTCTCCGATCCACCACCTCAGCGTTTCGGGTGGACGCCTAGAGATCACAAAAGAACGGCCGGCGGAAAGCCCCCTTTCCGCCGGCCGGCCCACCTGCCCTTGCCTGATGCCTTAAGGCTTGCTGCCCTGGAGCGACGATGCCAGCCGCACCAGCGACAGGAACTCGGCGCGATAGCCATAGGGGTCGGCACCGCGCGCGGCCGAGGCGATCTCGGCGATCCTGTCGAAGCCGAACTTGTCCGTTGCGTCTTCGTCGCGCAGCTTCTGCCCGAAGGCCGCAACTGCCACCGAGAAGCGCTGGTCTGCACCTGCAGCATCGAAGCTCGAAACCTCGTTCGCCCTGGTCACCGGCGTGGTGATCAGCTTGCTCACGTCGCCGTCGGGCGCCTTGTAGCGTATCTTGACGAAGGCATATTCGTCGGCGTTGACAACGCCGCCACTACCCGTCGCGGCCTGACCGTAGCGCAGCGGGTCCATCGCCAACGCCGGGCTGTCCTTGGGCGTGATCTCGTAGATCGCCGTGACCGAATGGCCGGAGCCGATTTCGCCGGCATCGACGCGGTCGTTGTTGAAGTCTTCGCGGTTCAGAGCCCGGGTCTCGTAGCCGATCAGCCGGTATTCCGCGACCGCGGACGGGTTGAACTCGACCTGGATCTTCACGTCCTTGGCGATCGGGAACAACGTCGACGATGCATCCTGCACCAGCACCTTCTCGGCCTCGGCCAGCGTGTCGATATAGGCCGCCGTGCCGTTGCCGTTCTGGGCGATGGTCTGCATCATTTGGTCGTTGAGATTGCCGCGGCCGAAGCCGAACACCGACAGGAACACGCCCGACTGGCGCTTCTCCTCGATCAGGCGCTTGAGGTCATCGTCATCGCTCTGGCCGACATTGAAGTCGCCGTCGGTGGCCAGCATCACGCGGTTCACCCCATCCTTGACGAAGGAGCTCTGAGCGAGCCGATAGGCCTCTCGGATACCCGCCTCGCCGGCCGTCGAGCCACCTGGCGTCAAAGTGTCAATCGCCTGCAGGATTTTGGCACGTTCCGACGCCTTGGTCGGTTCGAGAACAGTACCTGCATTGCCCGCATAGGTGACGATCGAAACGGTGTCGTCGGGGTTGAGCTTGCCCACCAACAGCCGGAACGCCGAACGCAGCAGCGGCAGCTTGTCCGGCTCGTCCATTGAACCGGACACGTCGATCAGGAACACCAGGTTTGCCTTGGGCTGCTCGGCGGGCTTGACGTCATAGCCCTTGATCGCGACGTGCATCAGCTTGGTGTGCTCGTTCCACGGCGTCGGCATGACGCTGACGGTGGTGTTGAACGGCACTGACGCCTGCTCCGGGCCCTTCCAGTCGTAGGGGAAATAATTGATCATCTCCTCGACACGCACCGTATCGGCCTGCGGCAGAAGGCCTTCCTTCAGCGAGCGGCGAACGAACGAATAGGAAGCGGTGTCGACATCGATCGAGAAGGTCGAAACCGGATCTTCGAGGGCGGAGCGAACCGGATTGGTCTTGAACTCCTGCACGCGGTCGCGGTTTTCCGCCTGCGGCGGCATCGGCATATCGGACGGCGCGATCTGGGGCTGTGCCATCAATGTAGGCATGGACGCAACAGCGTCGGCCATCGGTGCGGGCGCGCTGCCGCCGACTGGTGCCGCCTCGTTCATGACGGCCTCTTCGCTCGCCGCTTTCGCCTCAGGCTTCGCCGGCGCCGCTGCAAGGAGTTCGGTCGTGGCCTCACGCCGTTCAGCATCAGCCTTCTTGAGCGTTGATGCGGGTGCCTCTTTCGAGCGCACGACGGGCGCCTGCGCGATCTCCTGGTCGGCACCGAAATTGAACGGCGATCCCTCCATCAGATAGAACGTGGCGTAGCCGGCGATCGGCAGGGCAACGAGACCGGCCAGGGCCGGCGCTGCAATCAGCTTCTTTTGCATGACGTCTCTCCAGAGCTTTCGTGCTCGTTCGGTGAGACGATCAGTCTTGGCCGATCCTTGGGTGGCAGTTGGATTTTTTTCCAGGTCGTATGCAGCCATGGCCGCGGCAAGCGCGCGCGCCTTGGCATCGGTGCTCGGCACCGGCGTCGGAATATTGCGGAGCATGTCGAGTTCGTTGTCGTCGACCATGGTCACTCTTCCCCGGCCGAGCGCATGAGCTGCTTCAGCCGTTTCTTCGCTTCATGGATGTGCCAGGACACCGTGGTTTCGGCGATTGCCATCGCTTCGGCGGCGGCACCATGTGACAGCCCTTCGCCATAGACCAACAGGACGGCATCTCGTTGCTTGTCGGGCAATTGGCGCACGGCAGCCCACAACCTGTCGGCAGGGTCCTCGGCGGCCGGCTCGATGTTCACCGCCACCAGCGCATGGGCTCCGTAGGCGGCGGTCTTCGCCGTCTCCCGCGCGGACTTGCGTTGCATGTCGCGGGCGGCATTCAGCGTCATGGCGTAAAGCCACGTCGTGAAGGCACTGCCGCCGCGATAGTCGCGAATGGCGCGGCCAAGCCGTGCGCAAACTTCCTGTGCGATGTCCTCGGCGTCGGTCCTGCTGCCGCACCAGCGCCAGGCAACGCGATGGACAAAACCGTAATGCCTCTCGACGAGTTCGCCGAAAGCCAACCTGTCGCCGCTGCGCGCTCGTCCGATCAGGTCGTTGTCGGAGGCTTCGCTTTCATCCAGCATCATCGCCATCATTTGCCTGTTGGACGAAAGCTTTGGGGCAATCCTTGGGGTGGCGCGAAAATAATTCTAGGCGGCCTGCCCGGCGGCCCAGCCGGACGACCAGGCCCACTGGAAATTGTAGCCGCCGAGCCAGCCGGTGACGTCGACCACCTCGCCGATGAAGAACAGCCCCGGCACGGATTTCACCTGCATCGTCTTCTGGTCGAGCGCGTTGGTGTCGACGCCACCCAGCGTCACCTCCGCCGTGCGATAGCCCTCCGAGCCGGCCGGCTTGATGCGCCAGGCGTTGACGGCAGCGTCGACGGTCTTGAGCTGCGCATCGTTGAAATCGGCGAGATTGCCGTCAAGACCGGTGCGTTCGGCAATCGCCTGCGCCAGTTTCTTGGGCAGATGGGCCGCAAGCACGGTCTGGACCGCCTGCCGGCCGTTGCTGCGCTTGGCTTCGCGCAGCAGGCCGGCGACATCGGTTCCCGGCAGCATCGAGATCGCAATCTCGTCGCCCTCGCGCCAATAGGACGAAATCTGCAGGATCGACGGCCCGCTGATGCCGCGATGGGTGAAGAGCATGGCTTCGGAAAAGCTGGTCTTGCCGCATCCGACATCCGCATCGACCGCTATGCCGGCCAGCGGCGCCAGCTTTTCCAGAGTGTTGGCGTCGAAGGTCAGCGGCACCAACGCCGGCCGCGTCTCGACCACAGGCAAGCCAAATTGCGCCGCAAGCTCATAGCCGAAGCCAGTCGCCCCCATCTTGGGGATCGACTTGCCGCCGCAGGCCACGACAAGCGAACTGCAACCGACGCGGCCGTTGGAAAGAGCCAGTTCGAAGCCGCCAGCAGTCTTGCAGACCTCCTCGACAACGGTCGACAGGCGCAGTTCGACGCCGCTTTCCCGCATTTCCTCGACCAGCATGTTGATGATCTGGCGCGCCGAGCCGTCGCAGAACAGCTGTCCCAATGTCTTCTCGTGGTAGGCAATGCCATGGCGCGCGACCAGCGAGATGAAATTGCGCTGGGTGTAGCGGCTGAGCGCAGAGATGCAGAAATACGGGTTCTGCGACAGGAAATTCTTCGGGCTGGCATGGATGTTGGTGAAGTTGCAGCGCCCGCCACCCGAGATGCGGATCTTTTCGCCTGGTGCTCGAGCATGGTCGAGGATCAACACCGAACGGCCACGCTTGCCCGCCTCAAGCGCGCACATCATGCCCGCGGCGCCGGCGCCGATCACCACGACATCAAAGAATTGCATTTCGGACTTTCCAGATCGATCGGCGCGCGACCAAACTGACCGCGAAAGCTGTATCCCGTGCCTGATAGCCGAACCCGCCGGGATGGCAAAGTTGGAAGTTCATGCGGGCGTTGCCTTTGCAGCCAATCGCTAAGGGGTTGGCTGCAAAGGCAACGTTCCAGCGCGGGCTGGATCAGCCCTGCCCCTCGATGCGGACCGTCCTTGCGCGAACATGCAGCGTGCGGCCGGCACCGAGCCCCATCGCGGCAGCGCCGACGCCCAGCGCCACGAACAGAAACGCCGACGCCGAAAAGCTACCGGTCCACCCGCGGATCAGGCCGACCAGCAGCGGCCCGACTGCTGCCAGCACATAGCCGACGCCCTGCGCCATGCCGGAAAGATGCGCCGCGACATGCGAATCCGGCGAGCGCAGCACGATCAGCGTCATCGCCGCCGCGATCAGGCCGCCTTGGCCGATGCCCTGCAGGATCGCCCAGAACAGCACGGTCGACGTCGGTGCGAACAGGATGCCCAGCAGCGCGACTACGGCAGCAATAACGAGCACCACGTTGACGCCGCGCTGGTCCTTGCGCCGCACGGCAAAGGACGGAACGGCAAGGCAGGTGACAACCTGCGCCATCACCGAGACCGAGACGATCGCTCCGGCGGTCGTGGCGTCGAAGCCGCGCTCGCGCAGGATCGGCGCCAGCCAGCCGAAGACGCAGTAGGCGAGAGCCGACTGCAGCCCCATGAACAGCGTGACCTGCCAGGCCAGGCGATCGCGCCACAATCCGACGACGCGGTAACCGCTGTGGCTGGACTGCTTGCCGGCGCTGAGCGCCTGCGGTGCCCAGATCGCCAGCACGATCAGCGTGGGCACGGCCCAGGCGGCAAGCGCACCCGACCATGAACCGGTGATCAGGCGCTCGATCGGCAGCGTGAGGCCGGCAGCTGCGGCCGAACCGGCACACAAGGCCATGGTATAGAGCCCGGTCATCATTGCGGCCTTGTTGGCGAAGTCGCGTTTCACCAGCCCCGGCAGCAACACATTGCCGATGGCAATGGCACCACCGGCGAGGAAGGTGGCAAGGAAAAGCAGCGGAACGGAGCCGAACCATCGCAACCCGGTACCGAACGCCAACACCGCGAGCGCGCCGAGCAGCGTGCGTTCGGCCCCGTAGCGCTGGGCCAATTTGGGCGCAAAGGGCGCAAACAGTCCGAGGCACAACACGGGCAGAGTCGTCAGCAGGCTTGCACCGGTCGTCGAAAGTCCGGTTTCCTGCATCACTTCGGGCAACAGGACCGACAGGCTCGAAAACAGCGGCCTGAGGTTGAAGGCGATCAGCACGAGGCTGGCACCAAGCACGATCTGGCCTGTGCGGCTGCGCAGCACAGGCGGTTGCGGCTTGGGCAGGCTGTCGACCTCGGCGTCGACAAGCTGGTCATCGAGGCCGTTGACGGTTTCGATCCGTTTGTCTTGCAGATCGCCGGGGCGAAAATTCTGGTTCATTGCGCAAGCAGCCTGTCGAGTTCGAGAAGCACCGGTGCGACGAAGGCGCGGATGGCAGCGGCCGCGCGTTCCGGATCGCCTGACGCAACCGCGTCGACGATGGCCTCGTGCGCGGGACCGTCGGGCTCCGGCAAATCGCCGCCAAGAGTCGCCTGGATGGTCTCGGCGATGGCACCGGTGAAGAAGTCGTAGAGTTCGATCATCGCCTTGTTGCCGGAAGCCTCGACCACGGATTTGTGGAACGCGATGTCTCGGCGGATGAAAGCCTCGTGCCCGCCATCGGCCGCCGTGCCCCTCGCTTGCAGCAGGCGCCGCATTTTCACGACGTCCGCCGGCGTATGGCGTAGCGCGGCAAGCCGGGCGGCCTCGACGTCTAGCGCCGCCCGTGCCTCCCATTGATCTCGCAGCCCAGCGCGCTTCATGCGACGGAGTGCGGCTGACGGGTCGACGGTCGAGCGAACATAGGTACCGGAGCCCTGTCGCGTCTCCAGGAGCCCTTGCGAGACCAGCGCCCTCACCGCCTCGCGCACCGTGCCACGGCTGACCGTCAGCAGTTCGGCAAGCGCCGCCTCGTTGGGAATGCGTTCACCGACGTTCCACCGTCCGCCGACGATTTCGCTGCGCAGGCTTTCGCCCGCACTGTCGGTCAGGTTGGTCCGGCTGGCTGGCCGCATGGTTGGCGCCTATTCATCAAGTCATCGGATGACTTGATGAATAGGCCGGAAGCCCTTTTGGGTCAATTAGACAACGCTCGGCGGCGCTTGTACCAGGCCGAACTGCTTCAGAATCCGCCGAAGCTCTTCATATGAAAGGCCTGGACCTGACTGGGATATCTAAAGGCCAAGCCCTGCGGGCAGGCATTGCGGTCGAGGCAGCCGCCGGTTCGGCACGGTGCGCCCATCGGGCCGCGCACATGCGCGAGGCAAGCTTGATGCGCGAAACCGGCCTCGGAATAGGCACCGACCGGACAGGATTTAAGGCAGGGTTTTCCGATGCATAGATCGCAAAGATGAATCTGTTCGGGAGGTCCCTGCATCTCGATCTCGACATCGAACAGCAAGGCGCCGCGATAGGCATGCCACAGCCCGTATTCGGGATGCATCAGTATCCCAAGCGGCGATGACTTCAGTCCCTCGGCACGCATCGCCCATTGCTGGAAAGGCAGATAAGGCTTGTCCGACGGCGACGCCGCCCGCGCCCCGAACTCTGCTGCTACCCCGCCGACGATCTCGCGCGACCAGGTATCGAGCGGTTCCTCAAGATCTGTTGGCTGCCGTTTGAGCCACCTCTGGAAATGCGGCCACGGCGCAGCGCCCGCTTGTCCCACCAGCAACACCGACCGCGCGGGCCTGCCTGCCGGTCCGGCCGGTGTGGCATCGCCCGCGCCGAGAACAAAACCGCCGCGCGGCATGAGACCATGCTCAGCCAGCGCGGCGGCAATGTCGTCAACCAGACGGGGAGACAAGCGTCATCCTTTCTTGCCCGGATCGGAGAATGCGCTCCGCCAGACTTCCTTGTGAATGATGCTGGCGACTTTAGCCCCGCCTGAAACGGGCTCCTTTCACGTGAAGGCGTCGGGCATCGACGCCTTCTTGGCACCGATGAAGTCCTTCAGGCCGTCATCGATGCTTGGGTCGAGATACGGCGCCTCGTAGCTTTCCAGCCAGCGGCGGGCGAGGTCGTTGGCGCGCTGTGGCGCGGTCTTCTGCCCCTCTGCAAGCCACTGCTCGTAGGAATTGTTGTCGGCGATGCTGGAGCGGTAGAACGCCGTCTGGAAGTTTGCCTGGGTGTGGTCGCAGCCCAGATAGTGGCTGCCGGGGCCGACCTGGCGGATGGCATCCATCGCCTGGCCGTTTTCCGAGAGGTCGACGCCTTCGGACAATCTCTGCGTCATGCCGAGCTGGTCGATGTCCATCATGAACTTCTCGTAGCAGGAGGCGAGGCCGCCTTCGAGCCAGCCGGCCGAGTGCAGCACGAAATTGGTGCCGGCCAGGATGGTCGAATTCAGCGTGTTCGCGCTTTCATACGCCGCCTGTGCATCCGGCACCTTGGAGGCGCAAAGCGAGCCGCCGGTACGGAACGGCAGACCGAGACGGCGGGCGAGCTGTGCGGCCCCGTAAGACACCAGCGACGGCTCAGGCGTGCCGAAGGTCGGCGCGCCCGACTGCATCGAGATCGACGAGGCGAAGGTGCCGAACAGCACCGGTGCGCCCGGACGGATCAGCTGGGTGAAGGATGCGCCGGCCAGCACCTCGGCCAGGACCTGGGTCAGCGTACCGGCAACTGTCACCGGGCTCATCGCGCCGGCCAGGATGAACGGCGTGACGATGCAGGCCTGGTTGTGGCGCGCGTAGACCTTCAGCGCACCCAGCATGGTTTCGTCGAAGACCATCGGCGAATTGGCGTTAATCAGGCTGGTCAGCACCGTGTTGTTTTCGACGAAGTCGTCGCCAAACACGATCTTGGCCATGGCGATTGTGTCTTCCGCACGTTCCGGTGCCGTGACCGAGCCCATGAACGGCTTGTCGGAATATTTGATGTGGCTGTAGATCATGTCGAGGTGGCGCTTGTTCACCGGCACGTCGACCGGCTCGCACACCGTGCCGCCCGAGTGGTGGATCGACGGCGCCATATAGGCGAGCTTCACGAAATTGCGGAAATCCTCGATCGTCGCATAGCGGCGGTTGCCGTCGAGATCGCGGACGAAGGGTGGGCCGTAGACGGGTGCGAAGACGGTGGCGTTGCCGCCGATCTGCACCGAACGCTCCGAATTGCGCGCGTGCTGGGTGTAGACGGACGGAGCGGTCTTCAGCAGCGAGCGGCACAGGCCCTTGGGAAAATGGACGCGCTCGCCCTTGACGTCGCAGCCGGCCTCTTTCCACAGCTGGAGCGCTTCGGCGTCGTCGCGGAACTCGATGCCGATCTCCTCGAGCACCGTGTCGGCGTTCTTCTCGATAAGCGCCAGCCCCTCCTCGTTGAGGACCTCATAAACGTTGATCTTGCGCTTGATATAGGTGAGCTGGGTGCCGGGGCCGCCGCCGGAGCGGGCCGCACGCCGGGCCGCTGCCCCACCGCTTGCGCCGCGCCCGCGCCGCGCATTCGACGCTTCCTGATCGGTCACGAGGTTTTCTGTCATCGCCGTCATCCTTGAAACACGTTTGGCCGCCTGTCGCAGCACCTCGCCGGATCGTAGCCATGCACCCTAGGCGAAACGGCTTGCCAGCGCCAACGCCTGTCGCAAAATCGACAAGCAAGCCGGCGAGTTATCAGTCGCTTTCGTTTTGCAGGAGGTCGCAAATCAGCTATGGATTTGCGGCACTGGCAAGCTACGTATTAGCGCAGTAGCCGCCCGCCGCAATTTGGCGCCGCCCCGAGGGAGCCTCCTGACATGTCCGACGACGAAATCATCCTGTCCGAGCTTTCCGACGACGAGCTCGTGCAACAGATGCACGACGATCTCTATGACGGGCTCAAGGAAGAGATCGAGGAAGGCACCAACATCCTGCTCGAACGCGGTTGGGTGCCCTATAAGGTGCTCACCGAGGCGCTCGTTGAAGGCATGCGCATCGTCGGCGAGGATTTCCGCGACGGCATCCTGTTCGTTCCCGAGGTGCTGCTTTCGGCAAACGCCATGAAGGCCGGCATGTTCATCCTGCGCCCGCTGCTCGCCGCCACTGGCGCCCCCAAGCAAGGCAAGATGGTCATCGGCACGGTCAAGGGTGACATCCACGACATCGGCAAGAACCTTGTCGGCATGATGATGGAAGGCGCCGGCTTCGACGTCATCGACCTCGGCATCAACAACCCGGTCGAGAACTATCTCAACGCCATCGAGGAACATCAGCCCGACATCATCGGCATGTCGGCGCTTTTGACCACGACCATGCCCTACATGAAGGTCGTCATCGACACGATGAAGGAAAAGGGCATCCGCGACGACTTCGTCGTGCTCGTCGGCGGCGCCCCGCTCAACGAGGAATTCGGCAAGGCCGTCGGTGCCGATGCCTACTGCCGCGACGCGGCGGTGGCCGTCGAGACAGCCAAGGACTACATGAAGCGCAAGCACAATTTGCTCGCTTCCGCTTGATGCAGCAAGGCCGCACCTTGCGGTGCGGCCTCTTCGTGCCGATGTGAATGAGATTGACGGGATTCAGTCCCTTATTGGACTGTGTCCTCGATGGCGTTTGCCGTCCCCTTGACGTCCTTGCCGACGCCGCGAATGGTGTTGGCGCAAGAGGCCAGCGCGAGCGCGCAGGCGATGATGGCGACCGGTGCCAGACGTGACAGTTTCATGGACTGGATTCCCTCTCTCTATAAATTCGCCCTAACGCAACGAAGGCCGCTTCGACTGGTTCCATGGCCACAAAGCAAAAAACGAAACCCGAAATCGAGGACAGGCTGCTGGTCATAGGCTGCGGCATGATTGCGCGCGAGGTGTTGGCGGTCAAGGAGCGGCTGGGGCTCGATCATCTCGAACTGACCTGCCTGCCGGCCGACTTCCATTTTCGCCCCGACCGCATCGCACCGGCCATGGACAAGGCGATCACCGAAGCCAAGGCGGAAGGCTACCGGCACATCTATGTCGGCTACGCCGATTGCGGCACGGGCGGGCTGCTCGACCGGGTCTGCGAAAAGCATGGCGTCGAGCGCATCGCTGGCCCGCACTGCTTTGCCTTCTACCAGGGCGCTGAAGCCTACGCCAAAGTCGGCGACGCCGACATGATGTCGTTCTACATGACCGACTTCCTGTGCCGGCAGTTCGACGCCTTCTTCATCAAGCCGCTCGGGCTCGACCGGCACCCGGAACTGGTAACCGACTACTTCGGCAACTACGAGAAGCTGATCTACCTCGCCCAGACCGATGACCCGGCGCTCGACAAGGTGGCTGAAGACGCAGCCAAGATGCTGGGACTCGTCTACGAGCGGCGCGCCACCGGTTATGGCGATCTGCCCCAGGCTCTTGCCAACGCTGTGTCAGCCGCGGCAGATCATTAAAGCGCCTGATTCCTCCCTTGAGGTTCAGCCACAAGGGGAAGGGTTTTCATGGCTTATCGCAAACTGATGCTCGCTGCCGTTCTCACGGCGTCCGCCGGCTTTGCCCATGCTGACGGCGTAGTGCAGAAGCTGATGACGCCCGCCGACAAGGCGCGGCTCGAAAAATACGACGACACCCGGAAAGAGGCATTGCAGGGCGCCAAGACCGGCGCGCCGGCAGATGTGGCCGTGCTCGACCAGATGCTCGCCAAACCGCTGCTGTCCGTTCCCGATTTCGACATGGCCGGCAACTGGCAGTGCCGCACCATCAAGGCCGGTGGCGACGTGCCACTCGTGATCTACGGCTGGTTCAAGTGCAGGGTCAGCGACGATGGCTCGGGCTGGCAGCTGGAAAAGCTGAGCGGCTCGCAGCGCACCAAGGGCCGCTTCTACGATGACGGCGAGAAGCGTTCGATCTATCTCGGCTCGGGCTTTATCGCCGGCGATAGTCCGAAAGCCTATGCCAGCGGCCCGGAAACGGACCAGGTCGGCTATGCTTTCCGCTCGGGCCCGACGGAATGGCGCATCGAGTTTCCGGCGCCGAGATACGAATCCAAGCTGGACATCATCGAATTCCGGCGCTGACATTGCATTCGGGGCGGCGCGGCATCACATGCAGCCTTCCGGTGTCATCAAGGATTAACCTAGCCGTCGCACACTGCGATGGGGATCGGCGCATGAAGATGCTGCCGCAAGTGGGCTGAAGACTGCATGAATAGGCAAAACGACGAATCTGACGCGGGCGAAATCGCTGGTGCGCCGCAGCGGCGTCGCGGACGCAGGCTCTCCGCGATCTTTGCCCAACTCGCCCGCGACGCCAACGGCAACATCTCGATCGGCGACATCAGGGACACATTGGGCAAGCGCAGCTTCGCGCCGCTCCTGGTTCTGTTCGCCGCGTTCAATCTCCTGCCCCTGCCGCCAGGCGCCTCGGCTGTGCTCGGCCTGCCATTGCTCATCGTGGCGGCACAGATGGCCTTTGGCAGCAACCGCGCCTGGCTGCCGAACTTCATCACGCGGCGCTCGCTTTCGGCCGACCAGTTCCGCACCGTCACCGACTGGGTCATTCCCAGGTTGATCCGCCTCGAAGAGGTCGTGCGACCGCGCTACTGGCCGTTCTGGCGCAAGCAGGGCGACCGGGTGATCGGCATCATTGCACTCATTCTGTCGGTGTCGATCACGCTACCGATCCCGCTCGGCAATTGGCTGCCGGCATTTGCCACGGCCCTCCTCGGACTGGCGCTGTCGGAGCGCGACGGCATTCTCTTTGCCGTAGGCAGTGCCGTTGGCGTAGCCTCGCTGGCGGTTGTCGGTGTCGTGGTGGGCGGCGCCGGCTTTGCCACGCATGCCTTCATTGCCTGGCTGGGGTAGCTTTGAATGGGTCGCGGGCCTATCGTCTTCGTCACCGAAGGCGGCGAACATATCTGGGCTATCATCAACAGTTTGACCGACCGCCTCGGGCCATTCACCGTCGTTCTCGAAACGCCCTACTCGAAGCGTGAACTGCTGATCCGCCGGGCCAGGAAGCTCGGCTGGTTCTCCGTCATCGGCCAATTGGGCACCATGGTCCTGATCCGCATCGGAAAAAGGCTCCTCAACGGCAGCATCGAACGCATCATTGCCGAAGAGAAACTCGAAACCAGGCCGCGCGCCGGCCAGGAAATCGTATCGGTTTCATCTGCCGACGGCGCCGAACTGGTCGAGACGGCACGCCGGCTCGAGCCGGCGGTGGTGTTCCTCGCCGGCTGCAGGCTGCTTTCGGCAAGCACCCTCGCAGGCATCCCCTGCCCGGTGGTCAATTACCATTCCGGCATAAACCCGAAATATCGCGGCATGAATGGCGGATACTGGGCGCTTGCCACGGGCGATCGCGAGAATTTCGGCTCGACCGTGCATCTGGTCGATGCCGGGGTCGACACCGGTGCAGTGCTCTACCAGTCCCGGGGGACACCTGGAAAAGGCGACACCATCGCCAGCTACGCCATGCGCCAGGCCGCGTTCTCCCGCAACATTTGCGCCAAGGCCATCGAAGATGCCTTGAGCGGAACTCTTGCGCCGATCGACACCGGCCTGCCCTCCAGGCAATGGTACCACCCGACCGTCTGGGGCTACCTTTGGACCGGCATCCGCCGCGGCGTCTGGTAGCGCCAAAGCAACTATCCCACCTGTATCTATTACGGCACGACGCCGCGTCGCTTTTGAATGCGCGCGCGTCGTCCCATAACAAGCAGCACCCCCGTGGTTGCGGCAAAGCTCAACGTCACTGAAAGCGAGATCGAAATGGCCGACCTGATCATCGTCTACTGGCGCGACATCCCTGCCCAGGTCATCGTCAAGAAGGGCCGGCAGAACGCCAAGCGCGAATTGCCGCTGCGGTTCACCGAAGCGATCGACATGTGCGCCATGCGCACGGGTGCCGGCGACACCGACGCTTATCTGGCAGAGTGGCGCAAGGCCGATCCGGTTCCGGTCAGCGACGACCTCGAAGCGGAAGCCGACAAGGCGATGGCCGAGATCGATGCGAATTTCACACGCGAGCGGCTGGTCGCTCTCGTCAAGGCAGGCGGCAAGGACGATGGTTGATACCCAGCCGACAGTAACCCAGGCGACTTTGGTCAAGAAGGCCGCGCCCAAGAGCGATTACAAGCCGGCCGATGTGTCGCCGCAGCGCCGCGTCCAGCGCAGCTACACGATAAGGCTTTGGTCGATCCGCCATTCGCGCCTGCTCGAATGGTTCTACAGCCGCTTCGCCGACATGTTCCTGTTGCTCCACCCGTTGTGGAAGAAGATCGGCTATGGCCGCGTCGAGGCTCCGATCAAGTTTGTCGAGAAGCGGGTCAAAGGCCTGATGTTCGACTGCCGCATGTGCGGCCAGTGCGTGCTGTCGTCGACCGGCATGTCGTGCCCGATGAACTGCCCCAAGCAACTGCGCAACGGCCCTTGTGGCGGTGTGCGCGCCAACGGCAATTGCGAGGTCGAGCCCGACATGCCCTGCGTCTGGGTCAAGGCCTGGGAAGGTTCGCGCAACATGGTCAAGGGCGACGCCATCCTCAACGTCCAGAAACCGGTCGACCAGTCGCTGCGCGAAACCTCGGCCTGGCTCCGGGTTACGGCGCAAGCGGCAGCCACGCGTGAAACCGCCAGCAAGGAAGTCGCATGAACCCGCCGCGCCCGCGCCAGCCCGACGAGCACCCCGACGGCATCGACCTGCCGCTTGATCGCCTGCCCGGCCATTCGTCGCGCGGCCGCCTGGAGCGCGTGCTGCGCCGGGGCGAGTTCGCCGTCACCACCGAGTTGAACCCGCCCGACAGCGCCGACCCCGAAGACGTCTACAACCGTGCCAGGATTTTTGACGGCTGGGTCGACGGCATCAATGCGGTAGACGCGTCGGGTGCCAACTGCCACATGTCGTCCGTCGGCATCTGCGCCCTGCTGACCCGCATGGGTTACGCACCGATCATGCAGATCGCCTGCCGCGACAAGAACCGCATTGCCATCCAGGGCGACGTGCTGGGCGCGGCCGCCATGGGCGTCGCCAACATCCTCTGCCTCACCGGCGACGGCGTGCAGGCCGGCGACCAGCCCGGCGCAAAGCCCGTATTCGACCTCGACTCGATGTCGTTGCTCGAAACCGTCCGCATCATGCGCGACAACGGCAAGTTCCTGTCGGGCCGCAAGCTGACGACCCCGCCGCAGCTGTTCCTCGGCGCGGCAGTGAACCCCTTCGCCCCGCCCTATGACTTCAGGCCCGTTCACCTCGGCAAGAAGATCGCCGCGGGCGCGCAATTCGTGCAGAGCCAATATTGCTTCGACGTGCCGATGTTCCGCACCTTCATGCAGCAGGTGCGCGATCGCGGCTACGACGAAAAATGCTTCATCCTGGTCGGCGTGGGCCCGCTTGCTTCGGCCAAGACCGCCAAGTGGATTCGATCAAACGTGCCGGGCATCCATATCCCGGACTCGATCATCGCTCGCCTGGAAGGTGCCCAGGACCAGAAGAAGGAAGGCAAGCAGATCTGCATCGACATCATCAACGAGGTGAAGGAGATCGCCGGCGTGTCGGGCATCCATGTGATGGCCTACAGGCAGGAAGAGTACGTTGCCGAGATCGTGGATGAATCGGGTGTGCTGAAGGGCCGCCGGCCGTGGAAACGCGAAGCCCGCGCCGATGACCAACTGGTCGCTGACCGACTTGAGCACCTCCTGCATGACGACGTTACCGAATCGCAGGTCGACATGGTGAAGACCGCACACTGACTGCCAGGCGCGACCGACGCGCTTGAACGAAAACAGACAACGATATAAAGAAATCTTTATATCCCACGGAGAGGATTCATGACCCGCACCATCGTCGCCTCGGCGACCCGCGAAATCGTCATCGGTTTCGACCAGCCCTTCTGCGTGATCGGCGAACGCATCAACCCGACCGGCCGCAAGAAGCTGGCCGCCGAGATGATCGCCGGCAATTTCGAGACCGTCATCAGGGACGCGCTGGAGCAGGCTGCCTGCGGCGCGACCATGCTCGACATCAACGCCGGTGTCACGTCGGTCAACCCGAACGAGACCGAACCGGGCCTGCTGGTGCAGACGTTGGAGATCGTTCAGAACCTCGTCGACCTGCCGCTGGCGATCGACAGCTCGGTTTCGGCAGCCATCGAAGCGGCGCTCAAGGTCGCCAAGGGCCGCCCGCTGGTCAACTCCGTCACCGGCGAGGAAGAAAAGCTTGAGGCGATCCTGCCGCTGGTCAAGAAATACAACGTGCCCGTCGTTGCCATCTCCAACGACGAGACCGGCATTTCGATGGATCCGGATGTCCGCTTCGCGGTCGCCAAGAAGATCGTCGAGCGTTGCGCCGACTTTGGCATCCCCGCCCATGATGTCGTCGTCGACCCGCTGGTCATGCCGATCGGCGCGCTCGGCGATGCCGGCCGCCAGGTCTTTGCGCTGCTCCGCCGCCTGCGTGAGGAGCTCAAGGTCAACACCACCTGCGGCCTGTCCAACATCTCGTTCGGCCTGCCGCACCGCCATGGCATCAACGCCGCGTTCATTCCGATGGTCATCGGCGCCGGCATGACTTCGGCGATCATGAACCCGGTGCGCCCGCAGGAAATGGAAGCGGTCCGCGGCGCCAATGTGCTCAACGGCACCGACGAGCACTGCACCAACTGGATCAAGACCTACAAGGACTACAAGCCGGCCGAAGGCGGACACGCGGTGGCCGCACCGGTTGCGGTCAATGCGCCAGGCGACGCCGCCGGTGGCCGCCGCCGCGGCGGCCGTGAAGCCCGGATGGCCAGGGGGTAACCAGCCGATCGTGAACAGGAACGCCGCACTTGATCCTGGTCGCGCTCCCGCTGCAGGGGAGCCACAGGCCGCGGCGTCTCGGAATTTGTCTTCTCCCCGGCTGCGGGGAGAAGATGCCGGCTTGCGGATCGCGGACAGCTCGATCGCCTGGCCGGTGCAGATTGGAGCATTGCCATGAACTCGCCCGCCAACATCACCGATCCGCTGGTGCTCTTCATGCCATCGGGCAAGCGCGGACGGTTTCCGGTGGGAACGCCCATCCTGGATGCCGCACGCCAGCTCGGCGTCTATGTCGAGAGCGTGTGCGGCGGACGCGCCACCTGCGGACGCTGCCAGATCGAGGTCCAGGAAGGCAACTTCGCCAAGCACAAGATCGTCTCGTCCAACGACCACATCTCGCCAAAGGGTCCGAAGGAAGAGCGCTACGAGCGCGTGCGCGGCCTGCCCGAGGGGCGCCGGCTGTCCTGCTCGGCCATGATCGTCGGCGACCTCGTCATCGACGTGCCGCAGGATACGGTCATCAACGCCCAGGTGGTGCGCAAGGCGGCCACCGACCGCGTCATCGAGCGCAATGCCGCCGTCCAGCTCTGCTATGTCGAGTTGGAAGAGCCCGACATGCACAAGCCGCTAGGCGACCTCGACCGCCTCAAGCTGGCGCTCGAAAAGGATTGGGGCTGGAAAGACCTGCTGGTTGCGCCCCACCTCATCCCCCAGGTCCAGAAGATCCTGCGCACCAAGCTGCCCGACCAGCCGGAAGTCACTCAAGGCAAATGGGGCGTGACTGCCGTGGTTCACCGCGACATGGATTCGTCGCGGCCTTTCATCATCGGCCTTTTCCCCGGCCTCAAGAACGAGGCCTACGGCATCGCCTGCGATATCGGCTCGACCACCATCGCCATGCACCTGGTGTCGCTGCTGTCAGGCCGCATTGCCGCTTCGTCGGGCACATCGAACCCGCAGATCCGCTTCGGCGAGGATCTGATGAGCCGCGTCTCCTACGTGATGATGAACCCGGATGGCCGCGAGGCCATGACCAAGGCCGTGCGCGAGGCGGTCAATTCGCTGATCGGCAAGGTCTGCGAAGAGGGCCAGGCCAACCGCGAGGACATCTTCGACTGCGTCTTCGTAGCCAACCCGATCATGCACCACCTGTTCCTCGGCATCGACCCGACCGAACTCGGCCAGGCGCCGTTCGCGCTCGCCGTCTCGGGCGCGCTGCAGTTCTGGGCGCATGAGATCGACATCGAGGTCAATCGCGGCGCACGCCTTTACACCTTGCCCTGCATCGCCGGCCATGTCGGCGCCGACGCCGCCGGCGCGACACTCGCCGAAGGACCCTACCGCCAGGACAAGATGATGCTGCTGGTCGATGTCGGCACCAATGCCGAGATCATCCTTGGCAACAGGAACCGGGTCGTTGCCGCATCCTCGCCTACCGGCCCGGCATTCGAAGGCGCCGAAATCTCGTCCGGCCAGCGCGCGGCACCCGGCGCCATCGAGCGCGTGCGCATCGATCCCGAGACGCTGGAACCGAAATACCGCGTCATCGGCACCGACAAGTGGTCCGACGAAGAGGGCTTCGAGGAAGAGTCGTGGACCACCGGCGTCACCGGCATCTGCGGCTCGGCCATCATCGAGGTCGTGGCCGAGATGTACCTGTCCGGTATCATCTCCGAGGACGGCGTCGTCGACGGTACGCTCGCAGCCAAAAGCCCGCGCATCATCCCGAACGGCCGAACCTTCTCCTACCTGCTGCGCGAAGGCCGCCAGGGCGAACCGCGCATCACCGTGACGCAGAACGATATCCGCGCCATTCAATTGGCCAAGGCAGCACTTTATGCCGGCGTGAAGCTGCTGATGGAAAAGCAGGGCATCAAGACCGTAGACACGATCCGTTTCGCCGGCGCCTTCGGCTCCTTCATCGATCCGAAATATGCCATGGTGCTTGGACTGATCCCCGACTGCGTCCTCGACGAGGTCAAGGCAGTCGGCAACGCCGCTGGCACCGGCGCCTTGATGGCGCTGCTCAACCGCGACCATCGCCGCGAGATCGAAAAGGAGGTCGGCCAGATCGAGAAGATCGAGACCGCCCTCGAACCGCATTTCCAGCAGTTGTTCATCAACGCCATGGCCCTGCCCAACAAGGTCGATCCGTTCCCGCGGCTCGCCGAGCAGGTCAAGCTGCCGCCGCGCAAAGCTGCCGGTGCGGAAGGCGAGGCCGCGGACGCCTCTCCGCGGCGCCGTTCTCGCGAGGAACGCGCGGCTCGCCGGGCCCGCGACTAAGCGAACTGTCATTGCAGTTGCCAGCGGCTTCGGCGGGGATTTGATGCCTCGCCGAAGCGCTTTTATGTTAGCATGCCTGTATCGGGCATGTTTCCATTGCGCAACCATTCCGGCACAATCTTGCGTTGAAACGAAATCGACTCGAAACAAATACGAACTAGTTTCCGCTCGTCAATTGCCGCCTGCGGACGTCCCTGCATCGGCACTCACGATGAAAAGGAGACACCTATGTCGATAATTGGTTCGATAAGCCGCTACGGAGCCGACATCCGAAGGGCGCGGCGGGAAGCAAGGTCGCTGCGCCGGCTGAACAGCCTGCCGCCTGAGATCCAGAAGGACATCGGCTGGCCGGCAGGGAGCGATGAGCAGATCAGGGCGCTCCATTCGGCCTTCTTGGCGCGACGTTGAGCCTGTCCGGCATTCTGTTTCAAAATCCTCCCATCCTGAAACAGAAATGCGTCTACGCGATATCAAAGTGAAACAGAAGCGAACATAGACTTCTGCCCGGTCGGAGGCGTATCAAGTCTCGCGTAGCGCCGCCGACCCGTAGTTTCCAGGAGACGCTCCATGTCCATCATCGGTGAGTTCCATCAATTTGGCGCCGTGCTCAGGCATGCCCGTCGCGACGGGCGCGTTGAAAAGATGATGAACGGCCTGCCGCGCGAATTGCAGGTCGAACTCGGCTGGATCGAGGGGCCCTCTCGCCATGGCACGGGCACCGCAGGCCAGCTCCACAAATATGGTCGCGTGGCACTGCTGATGAACAAGCTGCCGCTCGACATCCAGATCGAGCTTGGCTGGCCGGTCGGCCCGCTGGCTTCGATGTCGAACGTGATCGCCTTCGACGGGCGGAAAGCACGTTGCGCGTGACCTTCGCCGAAAAGGTCCACCTGCTGGCCTTCCGCAGTCGCAGCGCCGGCCGGCCTGCCGCGGCCGACCGGCGCTTGCAATGGGCGCTCATGGCGACGCGTCGCACTGGCTGATCCTCAGAACACCAGGCAAATCGACGGACAGGCACATGCCTCTTTTCGACGACCTCGGCCGCCTCGGTGCCCGCTACAAGCAGGCGCGCAGCGAGCGCAGGACCGCACGCATCATGAATGCGCTGCCACCCGAGATCCAGCGCGACCTCGACTGGAACCCACCGCCGTCAACGATGGCGAAGGTTTATCGCTGGGCCGTGGTATCGGTCAGGCGCTGAACTTCAAAACTTGCCGGTAAGATTGAAGGTTTCGAATGCCGCGCGGATGTGGTCGGCGGCAGCCTTCACCGGCGCGCTGGCTTCCGGCGCCACGATCATCGCCAGGCTGTAGTTGCCGATCTCCGGCATGCCGTCCTTGGGGCCGAGTTCGACGAGTTCTTCACCAAGGAAGGATTTCGGCAGCGGCGCAACCGCAAGGTCTGAAAGGATCGCCGCGCGCTGGCCTGCAGTATGCGCGCTCATGTAGGCGACACGATAGTTGCGTCCCTCGCGACCCAGCGCCTCCAGCGCCCCTGCCCGCCAGGCACAGCCCTCTTCCCACAGCGACACCGGCAACGGCTCGCGCATATGCGCGCAACCGCCCTTGGTGCCGGCCCACACGATCGGCTCGGTCAGCAACACTTCGGCGCCGGAAGCATTGGCCTTGCAGGCGTTGGTGAGCAGCGTGATGTCGAGTGCGCGGTCGTCCATGCGCCGGCGCAGATTGCTGCTCTGGTCGATGATGACGTCGACGGCGATCGCAGGATGCGTCTGCGCGAAGCGCTTGAGCACGAATGGCAGCACGCGCTCGCCGAAATCGTCTGGCGAACCCAGCCGCACCACGCCGACGATGTCGGGGATGATGAACTTCGACACCGCCTCGCGATTGATCGCCAGCATGCGACGGGCATAGCCGAGCAGCATCTCGCCATCGGTCGTCAGCGCCACCGAACGGGCATCGCGGAGGAACACCGAGCGGCCGAGAATGTCCTCAAGCTTCTTGATCTGCATCGAAACGGCCGACGGCGTGCGGAACACCGCATTGGCGGCCGTCGTGAAGCTGCCGGTTTCGGCGATCGCCACGAAGGTGCGCAGCACATCAAGGTCGAGCAGTGGCAGAGGATGATTGAGTGGTGCGTTCATGACCGACGTCCTTCAATATTTCTGATCGAAAACATCATTTCATTTCGTTTGATTGAACCTCATGTTCGAGCGATAGTCAACTCCATCGAGGCATGGGACATGAGCCCAGCTTCGAGATTGCCCGGAAGAAGAAGCGCAAGTGTGCGCGAGACGGTCAAAAGCAGCGGTGCCCACCGGGCGAGCACCTAAAGCCGGCCTTGAACCGGCCCAAGAGGAAAGGTTACCGCAATGTCCATTCTTTCATCGATCGGTCGTATCGCCAGCGAATTCAACGCAGCCCGCGCCCGCTACCACACCGCACGGTCGGTCCGCTCTCTTCCGCTCGAATTGCAGAAGGACATCGGCTGGCCCGAGGCCTTCGATTCCGAAACCGGCTATCGTCGGGGCAACAGCGGCCAGGTGCACTGAGCGCGACTGAAGTGGGCCTGCCGCACCAGGATCGGCAGGTCCGATAGCGCAGCCGCTTTCCGACCAGCCATGCAATCGCTGCACACCAAATGCGACCTGTATGCATGGCCACCAACCAATGACCCAAGTCACGGTAAAGATTGAGTATTTTCCGACGGTTGACGCCTGAGTTCGAACCCTTCGGAAACGATGTCGCTTTTGTCGCTCGCCGCTTCGCTTTTGCAGCATACCGGGCCCAGTCCAAGCCCTATATGCGCATCATCAAACGAGCTGCCCCACTCCAGAGCGCGAAGGCACCCCGTGTAACCTCGATGCATGGAGACGTGTCATGAAGATTTTCGCCCGCCTGTTCGGCATCAGCCGCAACGCAACGCTTTCGACCGCGATCGAGCGCCAGCGCCTTGCAAAGACCATGCCCGGCCAGACCGGAGCCTTGGCCGCCAATCGCCTTGGCATGCTCGTCGGCTGAATTCGAACCGATCCGCTCCCTCCCGCGGATCGAGACCTGACCGCCCTCCGGCCAAAGTCCGGAGCGGCGGTTTTTTCGTAGCTTGTCGCCTCACAAGCGCCACACTGCCGAAAATCAGTCGACGCGGGGTATGCATGTCGCAGATTTAATTTTAGCGACAGCCCCAACCCCATTGACAGCAAAGGAATTTGCTGTTGTCGCTATGCTATTCGCGACATCAGGTTCGCGCCGTTTCCGGTCAGCGTGAGGGTTCCTTTGAACGCCATCAGACATCCGATCAAACGATCGCTTGTGTTCTTTCTCGTACCCGATTTCACCATGGTTGCCTTTGCAACCGCCCTCGACCCGCTACGCATCGCCAATCGCATGCTCGGCTACGAAGCCTACAAATGGCGGCTTGCCAGCATCGACGGCAAGGCGGTGCGCGCTTCCAACAGCGTCGAATGCGCCGTCGACACCTCGCTCGAAGAGGAACGCAAGAAGATGGCCGGGCCCGAGCGCCCCTCGATGGTCATCGTCTGCACCGGCATCAATGTCGAGACCTACACCAACAAGTCGGTCTTCGCCTGGCTGCGCGAGGAATACAATCGCGGCGTCGCCGTCGGCGGCCTGTGCACCGGGGCCTATGTCCTGGCCAATGCCGGCCTGCTCTCCAACAAGCGCTGCGCCATCCATTGGGAAAACCTGCCCGGTTTCTCCGAGGCATTCCCCAAGGCCAATGTCTATGCCGACCTCTTCGAGGTCGACCAGAACATCTACACCTGCGCCGGCGGCACCGCCGCGCTCGACATGATGCTGAAGCTGATCGGCGACGACTTCGACGACAATCTCGTCAACCGCATCTGCGAACAGGTGCTGACCGACCGCGTGCGCAGCCCCACCGACCGCCAGCGCCTGCCGCTGCGTGCGCGCCTCGGCGTGCAGAACTCCAAGGTGCTGACCATCATCGAACTGATGGAGGCGAACCTGTCGGAGCCGCTGTCGCTGATCGAGATCGCCGACCATGTCGGCCTGTCGCGCCGGCAGATCGAACGCCTGTTCCGGACAGAGATGGGCAGATCCCCTGCCCGCTACTATCTCGAGATCAGGCTCGACCGTGCCCGGCACCTGTTGATCCAGTCATCGATGCCGGTGGTCGAGGTCGCAGTCGCCTGCGGCTTCGTCTCGGCCTCGCATTTCTCCAAATGCTACCGCGAGCTCTATGCCCGCTCGCCGCAGCAGGAGCGCCTCGACCGCAAGCAACTGATCGCGGCGTGAGCGGAGCCTACTGGTCGTCGTAACCGCCGTCCTGGTAGTCGTCGTAGCCTTGGTCGTCGCAGATGCACTCGGCCGACGATATCTGGTCGTTCCAGCCGCCGACCGAACGCACATTGCGGAAAAACTCCTGCGATGCGCCGCGCATCCGGGTGTGCTGGTAGACGACGAGCGAACAGCCCGGGGCAACACGCACCGAGGACACCCTGTCGTTCCAGAATTGGCCGTTGCGGAAACTGACGGACTGCCCTGACGCCATTGGCAGGACGCGCCCGCGAAACGAGACGTGCTCGTACATCTCGCAGGCCGTTTCGTCCTCATAGTCTTGAGCGCTGGCGGTGCCCACCATCAACACCGAGGCGATGGCTGCAATTGCTGCTTGGCGTTTCACCATTCGAGTATCCTCCCAAACGTCCGTGGTTCAGGGGACGTTCCGCCCCTCAACCTTGACGCTTGTGTGGCGACACTCGAGATTCTAGCGGCTGTCCCACAGCCAGGAGCGGTCGCGCCAGAGCTTCTCGCCGACCAGGCAATCGTATCTCGGCCGCGCCTGGGCAAGCACGACGGGCGGGTATGCAGCCTCTTCGGCGGCCCATTGCGGCGAAGCCGGCCCGGCCAGTTCCATCACCAGCTTGCGCCGTATCGCTTCGGGGAACTGCGACCATTCGTTGACCGGGATCATGAAAGCGCCCGGCCCGCCAATGACGCAATCGGCGTAGTAGCGATCGAGATCCTCGACGTCATAGGCATTGCCGAAGCCGCCATTGGTCATCAGCGGCAGCCCGTTGATGGTGATCCCCTGGGCCACCACCCCGTCACGAATGAGGTCGACCGGCGGCCCCTGGTTGTTCGGCCCGTCGCCCGAGATGTCGATCACCCGCTTCATGCCGCGAAAGGCGCTTTCGGCGAAAAGATCGCTGCCGAATTCGAGCGCGCTGGATATCGAGGTCCGGCGTGCGCTGTTGGGTGGCTTGGCCGTGAGCTGGCGTATGACGCGCTCGGCATCGGCGCGATTGGCAATGACCGTCCACGGCACGATGACGATCTGGGAGGTCGATCCTGCCCATTCGACATAGGTGACGGCGATCTTGCCATGGGCACCCTCGGCGATGGCCTGAAGTACGCGTTCATGCGTCAGGGCGGCGGCATAGCCGTGGCGCTGGATCTCGAGTTCGTCGGGCGACATCGACAGCGAAACGTCGACGGCAAGCACCAGTTCGACATCGACCTGTTCGACTGCAAGGGATTGGGATGCAAGGCCAAGCATCAGCGCCACTGCGGCACCGCCTGCGAGAAGAGCTTTGGCCACAGCAGACATTCTTTGAGGGTAAGCGATAATCCTCCACTTCAAAAGAAAAGCCCGGCAAGAATGCCGGGCTTTTCATTCACATTGTTGCGAAGTGCTGTTCAAACGAGGCCTGCCACCGGCCCAACAAGCCAGTGTTCAGCTCCGCGGCTTGAGGTTCTCCGGGTCATAGAGCGGCTTGTAGCCGACGCCCGCGACCTCGACGGGATAGGTCTCGCCGAAATATTCGACATTCAGCCTGCGGCCTTCCTGGGCATAAGCGTGCGGCAGGTAGGCCAGCGCGATGTTCCTACCGATGGTCGGGCCAAAGGCGATGGAGGTCGTGTAGGAACGGCGGCCGAGTTCATCGACCAGCACCTCGCCAGTTGCCGGGTCCATGACCGGCAGCGTGCCGACCGGATAGCGCTTCACGCCGTTCCTGTCGGTGTTTTCGGTCATCACGAGCGTACAGAGTATGGCCGGCTGGTGGTCGCGCGCCTTGTATTCCAGATGCTTGGCCTTGCCGCGGAAGTCGGCGTCCTTGACCTTCGGACGGGCAAGATCGGCCTCGATGAGATTGTACTGGGTCAGCAGATCCGCATTCTGCAGGCGCAGGCTCTTTTCCATGCGGCGCGAATTGGCATAGGTCTCGACGCCGAAGGCCATCACGCCGGTCGCACGCAGCGCATCCCAGACGGCAAGACCGTCCTCGTACTTCATGTGCAGTTCCCAGCCCTGCTCGCCGACATACGAGATGCGGAAGGCGGTGACCGGCTTGCCGGCGATCTCGATCTGCCTGATCGCCGCAAAGGCGAAGTTTTCCTGGTCGAGCCCAGCGGGATCAGCCACCACCTTCTTCAGCGTCTCGCGGGCATTCGGACCCCAGATGCCGATGGTGATGAACTTCTCCGAAACGTCGGTGATGCTAACGTCGAGACCGCGGTCCTCGGCGACGCGCTTCATGTAGTGGAAGTCGCGCGGACCGGCATCGGCGCCGTTCACGAGGCGGCAGCGGTCGGCCATGCGGAAGACGGTGAAGTCGGCGCGCACCATGCCCTCGTCGTCGAGGAAGTGGGTGTAGACGCCCTTGCCGATATTGCCGTCACCACCGATCTTGGCCGCGCAGAGCCATTCCAGCAGTTCGACATGATCAGGACCCTCGATATCCACCATATGGAAATGCGAGAGGTTGACGATGCCGCAATCCTCGCTCATCGCCAGGTGCTCGGCGTTGGAGACACGCCAGAAGTGGCGGCTGTCCCATTCGTTCTCGCGCACCGGCACGCGGTTGCCGTATTTCTCCAGAAGGTGCTCGTTGGCCTTGTAGCCGTGCGCACGCTCCCAACCGCCCAGCTCCATGAAGTGGCCGCCGAGCTCGACCTCGCGCTCGTAGAAAGGCGAACGCTTGACGTTGCGGCCGGTGCCGTAGGGCTCGCGGGTGTGCACGGCCGGGAAGTAGATCTTCTGGGCGGCTTCGAAGGTGCGTCCTTCGATGAACTTCTCTTCCATCTGGTGCGGGTAGAAGCGCGCATAGTCGATCGAATTGTGGTCGATCTCGGTGCGGCCGTCGGTCATCCAGTCGGCGATCAGCTTGCCGTAGCCGGGACCGTCCTTCACCCAGATGGCGACACAGTACCAGAGGCCGCGTACCTTTTGGCTCTCGCCGCAGGAGGCGCCGCCGGCTGCCGACACCTGAAGCAGGCCGTTGAAGGAATGGCTTTCATTGTAGCCGATCTCGCCGAGGATCGGCGTCAGCTCCATGGCGCGCTCCAGCGGCGCCATGATCTGCTCCATGTCGAGGTCGCGCTGCGACGGCGAAAGGCGCGCCTCGTGCTTTTCGAGGATTTCGCGCGGATGGCAGAGGCGAGGATTGGTGGTCTCGTAATAGCCCCACTCGATCTGGCCGCCTTCGGTGGTCTTTGGGTCGCCGGTGTCGCGCATGTAGGCGGAGTTGCCCTGGTCGCGCAGCAGCGGGAAACCGATTTCCTTGCCCGTCCCCTCGAACTCGTTGTACGGGCCGAAGAAGGTGAGCGGATGGTCGACCGGCATGACCGGCAGGTCTTCGCCGACCATTTCGGCGATCAGTCGGCCCCAGATGCCGGCGCAGACGACGACATGGTCGGCCATGATCGTGCCACGATGGGTGACGACGCCCTTGATGCGACCCTTCTCGACGATCAGCGAGGTGGCTGGCGTGTTGCCGAAGACCTGGAGCTTGCCGGATTTTTCGGCAGCATCGACAAGCTTGCCGGCGACGGTCTGCGAGCGCGGAATGACGAGGCCGGCGTCGGGATCGAACATGCCGCCCATCACCTGATCTTCCTCGATCAGCGGGAACATCGCCTTGATCTCGGAGGGCGAGACATGGTGCGCGCGCGTGCCGAACGCCTTGGCGGAGGAAAGCTTGCGCTTGATCTCTTCCATCCAGGTGTCGTCGCCGGTGCGGGCGACTTCGAGCCCGCCGATGCGGGCGTAGTGGCCCATCTTCTCGTAGAAATCGATCGAGTATTGCGTCGTCCAGACCGAGAGAAAATCGTGGCTGGTGGTGTAGCAGAAGTCCGAGGCATGCGCCGTCGAGCCGATGTCGGTGGGCACGCCGGACTTGTCGATGCCGACGATGTCGTCCCAGCCACGCTCGATCAGGTGATGGGCAATGGATGCGCCCACGATACCGCCAAGCCCGATGATGACGACCTTCGCATGTTTCGGAAACTCTGCCATTGCCCTCGACTCCGAGATGATATTTTTGCCGGCAGACTATAGGGCGGTTCCGGCCGATTGCAGCCTGTTTGCGACATTGCCAAAGAGCCGCGCGACTTCGCGAAAATTGACTAGGACTTCGCCACTCGATGGCAAGTCGCGCGGCTACGTTAACTGCGCTTTGTCGTTTGTTTGCTAACAACCGCCTGAAGTCAGGGGGAGAGGCTTGCCATCGTGCAGGGCTTCAATGTCGCGCATTCTCAGAAGTCGCTACCGGCGCCGGCCATTTCGCTGGAACCGCATTTCGACTTTTTGTCTGACGACTATGCCCGGCTTTACGCCGCCTCCGACGCCACGGCCTTCCAGCACCCGCTCTGGCTCGACAGTTTCTACCGTCGCCTGGCCGAGCATCGTGGCGCCGAGAAGATTGTCATCACTGGCCGCGACACCGCAACCCACCGGCTCGTATTCGTCCTGCCGATGATCCGGCGGCGGCATACCGGTGTCACGTTGCTCGAAAGCTGCGATCTCGGCGTCAGCGACTATGCCGCCCCGGTGGTCACGCCAGCCCTGCTTAGCGACTCCAAGCTTGCATTGGCCATCCGCGCCACGCTGCCCGCCTACGACATCCTGCGCATCCGCCCCGTACGGGCCGAACACGTCGCGGTCTGGCAAGCGCTCTTGGGCGGAGAAGCGCGCAAGCTGGATTTTTCGGCACATGCCGCCGTGTTGCAGGGAGACTTTGCGGCCTGGCGCGAAACCGCGCTCGACGGCAGCTTCCGCCGCATGCTCGACCGCAAGAAAAAGCGCTTCCTCAAGCAGCAAGGCGCGGGCGTCAGACTGCTGTCCGAGTCGGCCGAAATCCGCACCGGCATCGCTCACCTTGCCAGACTAAGGGCGGGCCGCTTCGACGGCGACCTGATCCAGGCCACCGAAGTCGAGCGTTTCTACACCGAGGTCGCCGTCAACGGTGCCGCGACGGGATTTGCCCGCACCTACGAAATCGCCATCGGTGACGAAAAGATCGGCTACGCCTTCGGCATCGCGGCCGCCGGCCGCTTCAATTACCTGCTGATCGGCTGCGACTACGGCGTCCACGGTCGCCACTCCCCGGGACTGATCCTGTATGACCGGATGATCGAAGACTGGATCGCAAACGACGGGAAGATATACGACTTCACCATAGGAGACGAACCGTTCAAGAAGCAGTTCGGCACGGTCGAGACACCCCTCTGGATGGTAAGCGAGAACGCGACCTGGCGCGGCAGGCTTGGTGCAGCCGCCTTCGCGGCGCGCGAACAGTTGCGCAGGCTGCGCAACAAGGCCGACGAGCCTGGGAACTCGTCCGGCAAATTGGGGGCGAATGATGCGGACTAGACCGGAATTTCTCGAGAACTCGGTCATCGTCGGGGCGCACCCGGATGATGAACTGTTGTGGTTCAACTCGATCCTGCGCGACGCCGACGAGGTCATCATCGTCTATCGCGAATTCTGGGCGCAGCCGGGGCTTGGACAGGCCCGGACAGCGGCGCTCGCCGAATATCCGCGTGACAAGGTCTCCTGCCTGGATGTCAGCGAATCCGGCGCCTATGGCTGCGCCAACTGGGCCGATCCGGTGCTGACCGATTTCGGCATTGGCTTCAGTATCGAGGCGAACCGGCGGGCGATGACGCGGCTGGCGCGCAAATCGATGGCCGCCTTGCCGACGGTGAAGCTCCAGCGCGTCGCCGCGGCAAGTGTCGCCGCGACCTACGAGGCGAATTTCCAGATCATCTGCGACCGCCTCGAACAGCGCCTGCGGCCCGACATGAATGTGTTTACCCACAATCCGTGGGGCGAATACGGCCATGAGGAGCATATCCAGGTCTTCCGCGCGCTGAGCTTGTTGCGCGACAAGATCGGCTTCCGGCTGTGGATGTCCAACTACTGCACCGAGCGCGCTCTGCCGCTGGCGATGCGCCATTTCTCGACCGCGCCGGGCAGCTACATCAGGCTGCCTACGGACAAGGCATTTGCCGACGAGGTCGCCAACCTCTACCGCAAGCACGATTGCTGGACCTGGGCCGACGATTGGGCCTGGTTCGAAGAGGAATGCTTCATGGAAGCACCGCGTGAGGCTGGCGGAGCAGGCGCCCACCGGCACCTCTTCCCGCTCAACTTTTTCACCATCGATGCCACGCGGTCGAAGAACTGGCTGCCCATCGCCCTGACGATGTCGGCGGCATCGGCGGCACTCGCCGCAACGCTTGCGGACGCCATCTGATCCTTTCGGGAAATCTGCGCTCAGGACGTGCCGGGCCTAGCCGCGGCGGGCGCCAGCCACGTCGAAACGCGGCTTCCACATCGTCACCAGCACCATGCTCATCGCACCGATGAAGACGAAATAGAAACGGTCGTCGGGCAGCGGAAAGCTGGCAAACTTGCCCAGCGTGCCGATTGCCAACGCAAAGACGAGTGCGTTTTCACGGTCGCCGCCCGTCCGTCCAGCGCGACCGAGCAGCGCCCATCCGGCCAGCAGCAAGGCAAAGATCGCCGGCCATTCATTGTCCATCACGGCGACGACCGCACCCCTGATATAACCCCGGGCAAAACCGACCAGCGAAAAGTCCGGATGGAAGTTCGCCATCGAATTCTGGATCTGGACGCATGAGAAATAGAAATGCGCCCACCAGCCAGGATGGCCGCCGAACTTGGCGGCGATCATGCCACCGGCCAGCGCGGCCACGAAGGTGACGAGAAGTGGAAAAACGCGCCAACCAAATGCAATGGCCGTCAGCAGCAGCGCAAAGACCAGGATGATGTTGTCAGGCCGCAGGAACACCGACGCGAACAGCAGCAAGCAGGCTGTGAGATCGCGTCTCCTGAGCAGCAGATAGACCGCAACGAACGAGACCAGCGACACCAGCATGTCAGGGACGACCGCCGTGGTCATGTGGGCATAGTCGGCGAGCACCAGCAGCGGTGCGAGCACGAATGCCCCTTGCAGCGCGCCTTCCCTCGCCAGCCAGTAGAGGCAGAACGCGCCAAGCGCCAGCGACGGCAGGATGCTCAGCAACATGGCGGCATTGACAAGCCCGACGACGGGCTCGAGCGTACGCAAGATCGCGATGTAACCCACCTTCACCCGGTACATCGAAAGCTGCGACTGGAAGTCGGCAGGGTTCTGCCATTGGTTGAGGTTGTACGGGTTGCCCTGTTGCAGCGCATAGAGCTGGGATTCGCTCGCGCGCTCGGAGATCAGCTTCCATGTTTCGGCATGAAGCTCGACCGGATCACTGTGGCGATCCTCGAGCGCAGTCGCGACATAGGCAACCATGTCCCAATTGTAGTCGGGCCGAACCAGCGCATAGACCGAGATGCCGAGGCAGACGACGGCAAAGAACGCGGCCGCCAAGCGGTCGAGCAAGCGCCTGCTGCCCGCAGCCTGCGCGAGCGCGCGGGCGACGCCCGAGTGCAGCGCCCACCCCATCACGGTACCTTCGCTGGTCATCATCTCGATATTCCTGCAAGCCGCACTTCAGCTCATCTGGCTCTTCACGAAATCCTTGACGATGGCGACGATGCCGCGACCGAGAAGGCTGTCGAGCGACTGGATCAGCACGTCGACATCGCCACGGCTGCAGGTCAGTGGCGGCAGCAGGCGGACGACGTTGCGGTTGTATTCGGTGAAGGCCACGAGCACGTCGTAGTCGCGCAGCAGTAGTGCGCCTACGAACCCGGAGAGAGATCCCTTCAACTTGTCGTCAAGCACGCTGACGACCGGGCGCAACACCATCGGCAGCGTCTGCGAAAAGTCGTGGAACTCAAGGCCGACCATCAGGCCCTTGCCACGCACGTCCTTGATGATCTTCGGATATTTAGCCTTGAGCTCTTCCAGCCGCTCCAGCAGGTAGGCGCCGGTCGCAGCCGAATTCTCGATCAGCCCTTCGTCGTAGAGCACGTTGAGCGTCTCGATCGCGGTGATGCAGCCTTCGCCGATGCCGCCGAAGGTCGCCATCGCGTGGATCATCGCCGTCTTGGGCGTGCCATAGGCCTTCATGTAGACGTCGCGGCGCGCGATCATCGCAGCCATTGCCGCCTTGCCGCCACCGAGCGATTTGGCGACGGCGGTGATGTCGGGCACGACATCGTAGTGCTCGAATGCGTAGAACCGGCCCGAGCGGCCGACGCCGCACTGCACTTCGTCGGCAACCCAGATCACGCCATACTTGTCGCAGAGCGCGCGCAGCTTCTGCCAGTATTCCGCCGGCGCCTGGTTGATGCCGCCGCCACCCTGGATGGTTTCGAGCACGATGGCGCCGATTGCCGGATCGGAGCGGAAGGCATTCTCGACCGCGTCGATGTCGCCGAAGGGGACGCGTGCGGTGTTGTCGGTGAGCCGGAACTCGCCGCGATAGAGTGCGCCGTCAGTGATCGAGAGCACGCCCTTGGTCTTGCCGTGGAACGAGTTCTCGGCATAGACGATCTTGGGACGCGCAGGGCCCGCCGCGCGCTCGGCAAGCTTGACCGCCGCTTCCATCGCTTCCGAGCCGGATGAGCCGAAGAACACCATGTCGAGATCGCCTGGCGAAATCTGCGCCAGGTTGTAGGCCAGCGCCGAGGCGTATTGCGACATGAAGGCGATGCCGATCTCGTGGCGCTTCTCGTCCTGGAATTTCTTGCGTGCCTCGACCACGCGCGGGTGGTTGTGGCCAAGCGCCAGCGAGCCGAAGCCGCCGAAGAAATCGAGGATCTTGCGGCCGTTCTGGTCGATGTAGTGCATGCCTTCGGCACGCTCGATCTTGATCTTGTGGAAGCCCAGCAGCTTCATGAAGTGCAGCTGGCCCGGGTTGAGATGCGCCTTGAACAGGTCGGTCATCCCGGCGACGTCGAGCGCCTTGGCCTGCTCGACGGTCATCAGCTTCGGCTTGGCGACCGCCGTGGCCGCCATCGCGGGAGCACCGGCAATGGCGCGGGAATTGGCTGCATCCGGCTTGGTAACGAGCGTCATGGTCATATCCTTCATTCGGCCGGGGCGTGGTGCGCGCCGGCCGCGACGCCGGCCTTCTTGGCGCGATATTCCTTGTAGGCGGCGATCAGCATGTCCTCGTCGCGATACTTCGGCACCCAGCCGAGCTGGCGCCCGCCCTTGGTGACGTCGAGCACGCATTCCTCGTCGGCGATAAGGTACTGCTCGGGGTCCATGATCGGCATGTTCAGGAGGTCGAGCAGGTCGAGCGTGCGCTTGACCGCCCAGGCCGGTGTCGGCAGCAGGATCGACTTCGAGCCGGCGTGCTTGACCAGATCGCCGAGAAGCTTGCGCACCGGCGGTGGGTTGAGCGAGCCAAGATTGTAGGCCTCGTTGGGAACGCCGGCCTTCCAGGCGAGGCGTGCCGCCTCCGCGCAATCGAACACCGAGATGAATTGATACGGGTTCCGGCCTGAGCCGATCATCGGCACGGGGAGGTTCCAGTCGATCAGCTTGAACAGCTTTTCCAGGATGCCGAGGCGGCCGGGGCCGATGATCAGCCGCGGCCTGAGCAGTGAAATGTTCATGCCGCGATCGCGCCAGACCACGGCCAGTTCCTCGGTCTTCTGCTTCGACCAGCCGTATTCGCCAAGCGGCGCCACCGGATGCTCCTCGGTCATCGGGTAGGTAACCGTGTGGCCGTAGATCATGTCGGTCGTGTAGTGCACCAGCTTCGACGCACCCGCATGGTCCATCGCCTTGATGATGTTCTCGGTGCCGAAATAGTTGACCGGGAAGAAGAACTCGTGCCGCTTTGCCCTCACCTGGATCGGCGACAGCATCTTGGCCGACAGGTTGTAGACCATGTCGTCGACCTTGAGGCCGAGCGCTGCGATCGACGCCGGTTCAGTCACGTCGCACTGCACGAAGCGTGCATTGCGATAATGCGCGAGCTCGCTCTTGACGATGTCGGCGACGATGACTTCGTCGCCGTCGGCGATCAGCCTGGGCGCAAGATGGCGACCGACGAAGCCGTCGCCTCCGAAAATGACGTGTCTCATCGCACGAGCTCGCTTGTCTTGGTGGGTTCTGTAGAAGCGGTGACGACCGTTTCGTCGTGGTCACGGCCGCTCTGGGCGATGAGCACGGTGCCGACGCAGATGAAGGCGATGCCGGCGATCCGCCAGGCATTCAGGTCTTCGCGGAAGACGAAGTATGCGAACACCGCGACGGCGACATAGGCCAGGCTGAGGAACGGATAGGCAAAGCTCAGCTCGACCTTCGACAGGACATAGAGGTGCGATGCCATCGAGATGACGAAGGTCAGAAGCCCGGCAAAGACCCACGGGCTGAAAACGATCTGGAGCAGCTTTACCAAGGGATTTGCACCCTCGAACGATACCGCCCCAAGCGACATCATGCCCTGCTTGAGCATCAGCTGCGCAGCTGCGTTGGTCATCACCGTAAAAAGAATGAAGGGCAGGTATTTCATTGCTTTATCCGTTCTCTTCGCAAGCTAGCGGAAAGCCGCGAATATTCCGTGAAACTTTCTGTACAATTTGAGACACCTGCGCGTTTCCTTGGCGATCGCCTGAGACCTACTCGGCTGCTTGCGCCGCCTCACCTTTGAGCGCGCCCGGTCGCCCCGCGGTGCGGGCCCAGAAATCCGACATGAAGGCGGGATCGCGCATCGTCTCCAGCCGCTGCCAATCCGGAAAGGAGGCGGCGAACGTCGCGGCCGACATGCGCGCGTCCTTGTACGGATTGACCGCACCGCCGGCGCCGACCGTTATCCGGTCGAGTTCGGCCAGAAGCTTGAGCGTGCGCTGGCCATGGTTGGGAAAATCCAGCGTCAGCGTATAGCCGGGCCGGGCAAACGACATCAGCGCCGGCGAGCGCTGTGCCCCGAAACGCTTGAGCACGGTCAGGAACGAGCCCTGCCCGGCCTGCCGCGTCGCCGCCAGCAATGCCGATATGGTCTCGCGCGCGACCTCGACAGGCACCACGCTCTGATGCTGGAAAAGCCCATTGGGACCGTAGAGCCGGTTCCAGCCGGCCACGCTGTCGAGTGGAAAGAAGAATTTCCTGTAACCTGCCTGGCTTGCAGAGACCCGACCGCGCCGCCAGCCATAGGCGGCGTTGAACAGCTTCAGGAACGGCCGGTTGAGCAGGGTCAGCGGCGGCTGGAATGGCACCGACAATCTTGCCGCTCCCAGCTCGGCCGCGCGCGCGCCATAGGGCGCGTGGTTGCCGGCGAGCAAAAGGCCACGCCCGGCGCTTTTGCCGCCCGCCAGCTGGTCGATCCAGGCGACAGCATATTCGTTGTCGCGGTCGGCAGCTTCCGCCGAATCGAAATATTCATCCAGGCTGCCGAACGGCTTGACCGTCTCGGCGATGTCGAGCGACGGCACGCGCATCAGACGGATGGCGGCGGAAAGAATGATGCCGGTCAGCCCCATCCCGCCGATCGTCGCCCAAAACAGCCCTGCATTCTCCGTAGGTGAACAGGCATAGGTGCGGCCATCGGAGCGCAGCAGCGTCAGACGCTCGACATGACAGCCGAAGCTGCCGCGGCGGTGATGGTTCTTGCCGTGGACGTCGTTGGCGATGGCGCCGCCGAGGGTGACGAACTGGGTGCCGGGCACCACGGCGGGGAAAAAGCCGTGCGGTGCCCCGGCCGCGATAATGTCGGCGAGCAGCGCCCCTGCCTCGACCTCGAGCACGCCGGTCTCGGCGTTGAAGGAAAGGATCCGATGGTGCTGCCGCATGTCGACGACGGCACCGCCGCTGTTCTGGCAACTGTCGCCATAGCTGCGGCCGTTGCCATAGGCGAGCAGCGACGCGGCGCGCACCGATCCGCTGGTCAGTATCTGCATCGCCTCGGCCACGTCGATTGCACTGCGTGCGCCTGGGTTGGCGCGGCCGAAACTTTGGTAGTCGCAAGCCGCCATGCTCACCACCCCGCGACCAGAAGCAAGGCAGCGCCGATAAGAACCACGATCTGGCTGCGCCAGTCGCGAATGATGAAGACGACAGGATCGTCGTGCAGTTCGTCGCGGCGGGCGAGGATCCAGACGCGCATGGTGAGGTAAAGCACGATGGGCGCCAGCGGCCACATCAGCCAGGGCTGGCGGTAAAGCTCGCGCACGGCGCTGCTGTCGATGTAGAGCGCCAGAACCAGCACCGACGAAAACGCCGACGCCATCCCCGCCTGCGCAACGATCTCCTGATCCTCGATGCGGTAGCCGCGCCCGGCAATGCGTTCGCCGACGTTCAGCGTCGACGAGCGCAGTTCGACGTAGCGCTTCACCAGTGCCAGCGACAGGAAGAAGAAGATCGAAAAGGCAAGCAGCCAGAACGACACGTCGACGCCGGTCGCTGCCGCACCCGCCAGGATGCGCAGGGTATAGAGCCCCGCCAGCGTCAACACGTCGAGCAGCAGCATGCGCTTGACCGACAGGGAATAGGCGGTCGTGGCGATCAGGTAGATGAGCAATACGGCGACGAATTCGATCGACGTGAAGGCAGCCGTCACCAGGCTTACGACGAGCAGGATAGTCGCCGAGGCGAGCCCGAATGGTATCGACAGCTTTCCGCTGGCGAATGGCCTATCGCGCTTGGTCGGGTGCGACCGGTCGAGTGTCAGGTCGAAAAAGTCGTTGATGATGTAGATGGCCGATGCAGCCGCACAGAACGACATGAACGCCAGCAAGGCCGGAACCAGCATGTCGACGTTGAAATATTTGTGCGCCAGCACCAGCGGCACCGCAATCAGTGAATTCTTGAGCCACTGGTGGACACGCAGCATCTTGAGGATCGTGCGCACGTCCGGCTTCGGCACGGCGACAAGTTCGGAACCGTGGCTTGCCTGCCAGCGCGCGGCGGCGCGGTCGGGTGCGACGACGATCGCCTCGCGCGCGGCTTCGAATACCTTGAGATCGTGGCGGCTGTTGCCGGCATAGTCGAAACCGCCGTCGCCATACGCCGCCACCAGCGCGTTGCGCTTGCGCTCGGAGGTCAGGTTCTCGTCGCCGTCGCTGGCAAGCACCGCATCGAACAAACCGAGATGCCGGGCAATCGCGTCGGCAAATTTGCGCGGAGTGCCGGTGGCGAGCACGATCTTGCGGCCGTTGGCCTGCTCGTCACGGAGCCGTTTCAGGACTTCGGGTCTGTAAGGCAGCGTTGCCGGATCGATGTTGACGGCCGATGCAATCGCCTGCTTCAGCCGGGCTGGCCCCGAAAGCAGCCAGAACGGCACCAGAAAGATGCTGAGGGGGTTCTTCTTGAGAAGGGCAAACAAGCCTTCCCAAAGTAAATCGGTCGCAATCAGCGTACCGTCGAGATCGACCGCGAGCGGTATTGCGCTGTTTTCTGATCGCGCGTCCATCGATATGCCTGCCCTGCCCTTGCCGGACGGCATCAACCCTCCGGACCCCCACCAGTACGCTATAGCGGGCAGCCGGATTCGGGATGGTTAAGGTGGCAGCCGAATGCTGGAGGCGCGCCAGTCATTTCCTCGGTCATGCTTAAACAGACATTAGCGAAATACGGAAAAGGCCGAGCATCCGCCCGGCCTTCGATCAGTTCACCAGCGATGGCACGCGATCTTACTTGATGCGGGCGACGCCGCCCGAGATCTCCACCGTTTCCGCACCGGTCAGCGCTTCGCGGTCGCCATTGGGCATCGTCACGAAGCAGCCATTCGAGCAGAATTCGACCGTCTCGCCTGCGGCAAGAGCGAGTTCCGTCTTGGAACCGCCCTCCGTCACGATCAGCGTGCGCGGCTCGGCATCCAGGTTTACCGCGCTCGCGGCATGCGCCGCGCCCGACATGGCCAGGAAGAGCGCGCCTGCGGCGACAAGAAACCTATTCATTCTCATCATCGGTGTTTCCACCGCCTCTGTTCATTTTCGCAAGGCATTCTCGCCGTTTGCAAGGGAGCTTATATGAGTTCGAAGCTGAACGGCAACTGAATGCCTTGTTCATGCCACAATTGGCTATCGCAGCCCCACCGTTTCATTCCGGATCGGTTTTTTTCCTTCCCGGCTTGCGCCTGGCGGCAGCTTCGTCAGCCCGTTTGTTGCGCGCTTCTTCCACCTCTGCGACCAGCGCTTCGGCCTGTTCGTCATCGGCCGGCCATTTCTCGGCCGGCTTGATGTCGTGTGCGCGCGGCGTCGACGGGATATCGATATGCTCGCGTTCGAATGCCTCCAGAATGGCGAAGCGAATGTCGTTCTGGACAGCATTGCTGCCTGTGACATCCGCGAGGAAGAAGCGTATCTCGAACTCCAGCGCCGCCGTGCCGAAATTGGCAAACAGCACGAAGGGTTCCGGATTCTTCAGGATCATCGGATGCGCCCGCACGATGTCGAGCAGGACATCATGGGCGCGCTTGACGTCCGAGTCGTAGGCGACGCCAACCTTGATATCGACGCGGCCGAGCTTGTTGCGATGGGTCCAGTTACCGACGGCGCTGTTGATCAGGTCGGAATTCGGCAGGATTACCGACTGGCGCTGGAACGTCTCGATCTCGGTGGCGCGCACGCTGATCTTCTTGACCGTGCCCGACACCTGGCCGGCAACGATCCAGTCGCCGACCTTGAACGGCCGCTCGGCAAGCAGGATCAGGCCCGAGACGAAGTTCGACACCACGTTCTGCAGGCCAAAGCCGATACCGAGGGAAAGCGCACCGGCAACCAGCGCGAGATTGGAAAGGTCGATACCTGCCGCCGACACGGCGATCAGCCCGGCAATCGCCACGCCGGCATAGCCGACGGCAAGCCGGATCGAGTTGCGCACGCCGGCATCGACCTTGCCGCGCGCCATCACCGAGCCATCCAGCCAGCCCTGGAACCAGCGCGTGACGAAATAGCCGATGGCAAAGACCAGGACGCCCGAAAGAAGGCCGGCGGGCGAGAACGTGAAGCTACCGATCTGGAAACCCGAGCCGATGCGATAGAGCCAGGTGACCATGTCGCCGGGCTGAAATCCCCATGTAAACAGGATCAGCGGCACGCCGACGATCAGAACCAGCAGATTGATGACCATGCTGGTGACGAGGCCGAGCTGATCGAGCGTCGCATCGTCGAGCGTGAACATCCGCTTGATGCGGCGTCCGACCGTCGTCTTGATGAACGCGTCTTCCTCGTTGATCGCCTGGGACGACAGGAAGCCGATATACATCGTCGCAAGGATGGTGCCGGTCACGACGATCTGCTGCGAAACGAAGCGCGCCAGGCCGATATAGCCCAGCAAGGCCGCGGCAATGGTGACGCCGCCCAGGGCAAGCACGATATAGCGGAAGAGGCGCGGCCATGGCTTCGGACGGCCGTCCTCATCGACGAACGGTCTGACCAGCCCGATGAGGATGACCAGTACGCCGATCACCACGGTCGACGTCAGCGCCTCGCCCACCGTCAAAGCCACCGGTGAACCGAGCACCTGGTAGACCGAGCTCAGGAAATAATCGAGGCCCGTGAAGAAGGCGGTGGCGGTGATCAGCAGCATCAGCCAGCGTGCCGCGCCGCTTTCGACCGGGATCAGCCGCCATTTGGGCAGCCTGGGCGAAAGCACGGCCATGCCCAGGCGCGAGACGAAGAAGACGATGGCGATGACATAGAACAGCGACCACAGCATCGCGCCGATGTCGCCGCGCAGCACTTCAAAATAATCGAACAGGTAGTAGGTAACGCCAAGGAACGCGACGAGGGCCGCCGACTGCATCAAGGTAGACCAGAAGGCGACCGACAGCCTGCTGAGATAGGACGGCTCCTCGACCCTGCCGTCGGGCTCGAACATCCGGCCGAACATGCGACGGCCACCGACGATGATGACAGCCGCGGCGGCCAGTGCAAAGAAGGTCGCAGCAAGCATCGATTTGAGCTTGAAGCTGGCGACAAAACGAACCCAGGACGAGACCGTGCGGTAGAGGTCGCTCATCTCGGTCTTGAATGCGTCGATGACCTCGAAGGCCAGCGCGAAATTGATCTGGTAGCGCTTGGTCAAAAGGTTCTGGAACAGGTCGCGCCGTACCTCGGTGATCTGGCTGATCAGCTTGTCGATACGGATCGAGAGATTTTCGGCGACGCCGAGCACAGCGTTGATCTCGGTCTTCTCCGCGGTCAGGCTTTCCCGCTCGCTTGTCACCACCGCAGGTTCAGGCGGCTGGCCTTCCACCGGTGGCTTGCCAAGCTGCTCCAGCCGCGTGTTGATTTCGGTCAGGCGCGGACGGAATGCGACGCCGCTTTGCAGCAGCTCGCGCGACAGCTGCTCGAGTTGAAGGCGGATATCGACAAGGCCGGCATCGTCCTCGGCGCTGGCATCCATTTTCTTCTGCAGCGCATCGACCTTGGCCGACAGGCTGGTGATGACTTCCTGCTGGTCGGCAATGACACCGGCCGGCGCTTTGCCGAGATCCTGCGCGACGGCCTGCGACAGCAGCACCGCTGCGAGAACGAACAGGGTGGCGCCGATGCGCCGGACTGCGGAGAAAAGCATGGTTTGTCAGCGACTCACGGTCTGTTTGCCAAGTTCACGGCGTGCCATTGATAAAGATGGCCAACCTGCCGGGCAAGCCGGCCGGATGGGCTGGTGGGAAAGTCGGCCTAGCGAAAAGCAATGGCGGAATATTGGCTTTGAATTCTGGAAGCTGCCTGTAGTGTCCGCACACAGCCCATAGGATGATTTGCAGGATGGCGGAATATTCGGCCTTTTCGCTTCTCAGGAACGCGCTCAGCGGAAACCGCGACTGGAAGCCGGCATGGCGCAAGCCAAGCCCCAAGGCATCCTATGATGTGGTGATCATCGGCGGCGGCGGGCACGGACTGTCGACAGCCTACTATCTCGCCAAGGAACACGGCATCACCAATGTGGCGGTGCTGGAGAAGGGCTATCTTGGTTCCGGCAATGTCGGCCGCAACACAACAGCTGTCCGCTCCAACTACCTGCTGCCGCAGAACACCCGCTTCTACGAACATTCGATGAAGATGTGGGAGAACCTCTCCCACGAACTGAACTACAACGTCATGTTCTCGCAGCGCGGCGTCCTCAATCTCGCGCACACGCCGGGACAGCTCGACGACCTGGCACGCAAGGGCAACGCCATGCGCCATCTCGGCGTCGATGCGGAGTTGATGACGCCCGCCCAGATCGGCCGCCGCGTGCCCGGACTAGACATGTCGCAGTCGGCGCGTTTCCCCGTCTATGGCGGACTGATCCAGGAGAGCGCCGGCACTGCACGGCACGACGCGGTTGCCTGGGGCTATGCCCGCGGTGCCGACCGACGCGGCGTCGACATTATCGAGAACTGCGAAGTCACCGGCTTCCTGCGCGACGGTGACCGGGTCACCGGCGTCACCACCAGCCGCGGCGAGATCCGTGCCAGGAAGGTGGCCGTCGCGGTTGCCGGCAGCACCGGACGCGTCATGCAGCTTGCCGGCATCGAGCGCATGCCGATCGAGAGCCACGTACTCCAGGCCTTCGTGTCGGAATCGCTGAAGCCATTCCTGGATACGGTGGTGACCTTCGGCATGGGCCATTTCTACGTCGGCCAGTCCGACAAGGGCGGCCTGATCTATGGCGGCGACCTCGACGGCTACAATTCCTACGCCCAGCGCGGCAGCCTGCCGATCGTCGAGGAAGTGATGAGCGAAATGCTGGCGCTGTTTCCGTCGCTCGCGACCGTCCGCGTACTGCGTTCATGGGGTGGGGTCTGCGACATGTCGATGGACGGCTCGCCGATCATCACGACGGGGCCCCTGCCCGGCATGTATCTCAATTGCGGCTGGTGCTATGGCGGCTTCAAGGCGACGCCGGCCTCCGGCTTCTGCTTTGCCCACACCATCGCCAGGGACGCGCCGCACGACCTGAACGCGCCCTTCACGCTCGACCGTTTCAGCCGTGGCACCGTCATCGACGACAAGGGCCAGGGCCCGACACCGCGGATGCATTAGAGCATGATCCCGAAAAGTGGAAACTGGTTTTCGGAAAGATCATGCTCCAACAAATAGTTAGAACCCCATTCCGATGCAATCGGAATGGAACGGGCTCTAAGGTTTCGAACGCATGCTGATCACCTGCCCCTATTGCGGCCCCCGGGACGTCTCCGAATTCGCCTACCAGGGCGACGGCAACCGCAACCGACCGGACCCGGCCTCGACCGACCTCGTCGCCTGGAACGCCTATGTCTATGACCGGCTCAACCCAGCCGGCGCGCATAACGAGATCTGGCAGCATGCCGGCGGCTGCCGCGCTCATCTCGCCGTGGTGCGCGATACGCTGACCCACGAGATCTTAAGCGTGCGCTTTGCCCGCGAAAAGGGCGCGCCCGCCCATGGCCGCCGCAAGTCGGGAGCCAAGGCATGAGCCCGCGCCGCACACCCTCGGGCGGCCGGATCGACCGGCTCCGCACCATCCGCTTCACCTTCGACGGCACGGCCTATACCGGCCATCAAGGCGACACGCTGGCGTCCGCGCTGCTCGCCAATGGCGTTTCGCTGTTTGGGCGTTCGTTCAAGTATCATCGCCCGCGCGGCGTGCTGACCGCAGGCGTCGACGAACCCAACGCGCTGGTGACGGTTTTGCGCGGCGATGTCCGCGAGCCCAACATTCCAGCGACGATGGTCGAGATCCACGACGGCCTCGTTGCCGTCAGCCAGAACCGCTTTCCCTCGCTCGCCTACGACGTCAGCGCCGTCAACCAGCTCGGCGGCAAGGTCCTCTCGGCCGGCTTCTACTACAAGACCTTCATGGGTCCGGTGATCGGCCCGCTGAAGGGCACGCGCTTCTGGATGCTGTGCGAGAAGATCATTCGCCGCGCCGCCGGCCTCGGACGCGCCGGCCACGCGCCCGATCTATCCCGCTACGAGCGCATGAATTCCTTCTGCGACGTGCTCGTCGTCGGCTCGGGCCCGGCCGGCCTCTCGGCTGCGCGCGAGGCCGCAGCATCCGGCGCACGCGTCATCCTTGCCGAGCTCGATCCGCAGTTCGGCGGCTCGGCCAACTGGTCCGGTGAAACCATCGACGGCGAACCGGCAGCCGCATGGGCGTCCGACATCGTCGGCGAACTCAGAGACCAGAAAAACGTGCGCCTGCTCAAGCGCACCACGGTCTGGGGCTATTACGACGGCAATACGCTTGCCGCCGTCGAGCGCGTCAGCGATCACAAGGCTTCCCCTGCCAAGGGTGCGCCACGTCACCGCCATTGGACCATCCGCGCTGGCAGGGTGGTGCTCGCCACCGGCGCCTTCGAGCGGCCGCTGGTGTTTCCCGGCAACGACCGCCCTGGCGTCACGATGGCGAGTGCGGCGCAGCGCTACGCCAACGAGTTTGGTGTGCTGCCGGGCGACAGGATCGCGGTTTTCACCAACAACGACAGCGCGTATCGGTCCGCCGCCGCCCTCAATGACACCGGCGCGACCGTCGCAGCCATCATCGACGTGCGCCCCGAAATATCAGAGGAGTGCCGGGCGCTCGCCCGCCGATGCGGCGCCGAACTGTTGGTCGGCCATGCCGTCATTGGCACCGAAGGTGGCAAGAAACTGACCGGCATCAAGCTCGCGCCATTCACCGTGGCGACCGGCCCTCTGCCGTCAGCCGCCCGCAGCATCGAGGCCGACTGCCTGCTGATGTCGGGCGGCTGGTCGCCGACAATTCATCTCGCCAGCCAAGCCGGCGCGCGGCCGGTCTGGGGTGACGACTTGCAGGCCTTCCTGCCGCCCGAAGCCGGCAAGGGTTGGGTCGGTGCCGGCGCATTCAACGGCACCTTCTCGACAGCGGAAGCCATCGCCGAGGGTTTTGCAGCCGGCCGTATTGCGGCGGGCCTGCCCCCCATTGAGACGGGCACGCTTCCCGACGTCGAGCCCGCCGCGCTCGACCCGCATCCCGCGCCGGTTTTCGAAATCAGGGCTAAGGGCAAGTCCTTCGTCGACTTCCAGCACGACGTGACATCGGACGACGTGCGCCTTGCCCATCTCGAAGGCTTCGTCTCGGTCGAGCACCTCAAGCGCTACACCACACTCGGCATGGCAACCGACCAGGGCAAGGGCTCGAACGTTCCCGGACTGGCCATCATGGCCGAAGCCTTGGGCAAGCCGATCCCTGAGGTTGGCACCACGCGATTCCGGCCACCCTACACGCCGGTTTCGGTCGGAGCACTTGCCGCCGAGCGCTTCGGGGACCTCAAGCCCGAACGGCTGACGCCGATGCACGACTGGCACCTCGACAACGACGCCACCATGTATTCGGCCGGCCTTTGGTTTCGCCCGATGATCTATGGCGGGCCAGGCGAAACGATCGAGCAGGCCTATGTCAGGGAAGCGCAGGCGACCCGCGAAACAGCCGGCATCGTCGACGTCTCGACTTTGGGCAAGATCGCCGTGCAGGGTCCGGACGCAGCGGAACTTCTCGACCGCGTCTATTCCAACGTCTTTTCGACCCTGCCGGTCGGCAAGGCACGCTACGGCCTGATGCTGCGCGAGGATGGGCTCGTCTTCGACGACGGCACCACCTGGAGGCTTGGCGACAACGATTTCCTGATGACGACGACCACGGCCAATGCCGGCAAGGTCATGCAGCACCTCGAATACTTCCTCGATGTCGTCTGGCCGGACCTCAAGGTGCACCTGACATCGGTCACCGACCAGTGGGCGGGAGCGGCGATCGGCGGACCGAAGGCCAGGGAAATCCTGGCGGCCTGCGTCACAGGCACCAGGGTCGACAACGAGGCCCTGCCCTTCATGGGCATCGTCCACGGCGAAATCGCGGGCGCGCCCGTGATGATCTGCCGGCTGTCCTTCTCCGGCGAAATGGCCTTCGAGGTCTATAGCGGCGCCGGCCACGGCACGCATGTCTGGGAAGCGCTGATCGAGGCCGGAAGGCCTTTCGGCATGGTGCCGTACGGGCTTGAGGCGCTGGGCACGATGCGCATCGAAAAGGGCCATGTCACCGGCGCCGAAATCGATGGCCGCACCTCGGCCCGCGACCTGCATCTCGGCTGGATGCTGTCCAAGAAAAAGCCCTTCATCGGCTCGGCCATGATGGACCGCGAAGGCTTGGTCGCCTCGGGCAGGCTCGAACTTGTCGGCCTGGTTTCGCTCGACAATCGCCCGCTCAGTGGCGGCGCTCACATCGTCGAGGAAGTCGACACAGACAACCCGCATGGCTCGCTCGGCCACATCACCGCCGCCTGCTTCTCGCCGGCGCTGGAAAAGTACATCGCCTTGGCGCTCGTCGCGGACGGCAAGTCCCGGCACGGCACGCGCGCCCATGTTTCCGACCCGCTGCGCGACCGGTTCGGCCCGGTCGAGATCGTAAGCCACCACTTCTTCGATCCCGAAGGGAAGCGCATGCATGGTTGAGCAGCTTTCACCGCTTGCAGCAGTATTCCGGCCCGGATCGCACGGCAACTTCGTCGACGGCGTCGGTGTGACCCTTTCCGAGGTGGCACTTGGCTCCATCGTCCAGGTTGCCGCGTGGCCGGGCGAGGAGAAGAAGCTGATCGCTGCCATCTCCTCCATCACCGGCCTCAAGCTTGCCGATGGCGCCGGTACCGGTGCCGTCTCCGAACGCCACACCGTTTTCGGCTTCGCGCCCGGCAAATTCCTCGTCACCGACACGGCGGAAGGACTTGCTTCCACGCTGGCCAGCGCCGTCACCCCAGCCACGGGCAGCGTCACCGACCTGTCCCATGGCCGCACCGCCATTCGCGTTGCAGGCCAGAAGTCCGAATGGGTGTTGGCAAAACTGTTCGCTGTCGATTTCTCGCTCGTCGCCTTCCCGCAAGGCTCCGGCATCTCGACCGCCCATCACGACATCTTCGCCCAGATCCAGCGCAGCAGCCCCGACCGCTTCGACCTCTACGTCTTCCGCTCGTTCGCCCGATCGTTCTGGAAGATGCTGTGCCACGCCTCCGATGAGGTCGGCTACGAAGTGAGGTAGCGGTGGCCACCCGCCCTTCAAAGGACTAAAATCGCTGTCGCCCGCCGCTCATTGGCGAGGCCATCTCGGTGTCCGAAGGTTCGCGCCATGGCGAGCAATTCGTTCCGCTTCGATGAGGTTTGGGAAATTCCCGATGCCACCCCGCAGGAGGTGTGGGAGGTGCTGGCCGACCCGGACCTGCTGCCGCTCTGGTGGGGTGACGTCTACAAGGAGGTGGAAAAGCTGACCTCTTATGACCGGCCGACCGTTGGCGCGAAGGCACGCGCCCGCGCCCGCGGCTTCCTGCCTTACGAACTGAATTTCATTCTCGAAGCTGTCGAACTCGAGCCGGGCAAGTTCGTTGCGGTGAAAACGTCAGGCGATTTCGACGGCCACTGGCGCGCCGTGCTGACGCCTTCAGGCAGAGGCACACATGTGGCCTTGACCTGGCAGGTGCTGGTCGAGCGGCCCATCCTGCGCCTGCTTTCGCCCCTGCTCCGCCCGGTCTTCGCCTGGAACCATCGCTGGACCACGCCGCGCGGTGAAGCCGGCCTGTGCCGCCTCCTTGCCGAGCAACGCAAGGCTGCCGGCTAGCAAGCCAATCCCGTTGCGGGCAATATGCCTCCTTTGAGGGGGACGACCATGGAATTCATCAATTCTGCCGAAGCCAAGGCGCTCAGGCTGCCGTTCAGCCAGGCGGTGCGCGTTGGCGACGTGCTTTATCTTTCCGGCGCCCTGGGCAATCGCCCCGGAACGCTGGAACTCGTTCCCGGCGGCATGGAGGCCGAAGCGCGTCAGACGATGGAAAACATCAAGGCGGTGCTCGAAGAGAATGGCCTCGGCATGGCCGACATCTTCAAATGCACCGTCATGCTGGCCGACATGTCGAAATGGGCCGAGTTCAACAAGGTTTATGTCGGCTATTTCGACGCCGACCGCCTGCCGGCGCGATCCGCATTCGGTGCCAACGGCCTGGCGCTCGGGGCGCTGGTCGAACTGGAGTGCTGCGCCTACATACGCAACCGGCCCGCGGCCTGACCTATTTCAGGAACTGCACCCACTCGTCGAGCGGCGCGCGGTCAGTGCGGAAGGTGCTTTCCGGCTTCGACGTGTCCTCGTGACCGAGCGCCATGCCGCAGACCACCACCTCTTCTTCCGGAATGCCGAGCACCGGCCTGATCTGGCGGTGATAGGGCGCGAATGCCGCCTGCGGGCAGGTGTGCAGGCCTCTCGCCCGTGCCGCGATCATGATGTTCTGCAGGAACATGCCGTAGTCGATCCACGAGCCCTGGTTGAGCCGGCGGTCGATGGTGAAGATCATGCCGACCGGGGCGTCGAAGAAGACGAAGTTGCGGTCATGCTGGGCCCGCATGCGGTCGACGTCGCGGCGGCCTATGCCGAGCGTGCTGTAGAGCCCGAAGCCGTTGGCGCGGCGGCGGCCGAGATAGGGCTCGAAAAACTGGTCGGGATAATACTTGTACTCGTCCCAGACCGCCTTTTCGGCGCGCACTCCCGAATTGAGGATGGCGTCGCTCAGCCGCTGCTTGATCTCGCCAGCAGTGACGTAAACCTTCCAAGGCTGCATGTTGGTGCCCGAAGGCGCTCGCGCCGACACATCGAGGATGTCGCGGATCACCGCCTCGTCGACGGGCGTCGGTAGAAAGGAGCGCACCGAGCGCCGCGAAACGATCGCTTCGTCGACGATTTCGGTGTCATCCAGTTCCAGCGGTTTTTGGTCCGGTGCCAGCATCGGCTGTCCCTATGGCATCGATATTGTCGGATCGCCCCTCACCGCCCGTCCGAAATCGAGCCTTTGCACTCTCTCCCGGAGTCTCGCAAGAGAAACTTGCTGGACCATGAAAATGAGCTTGAATTTTTCACAGAGATGCCATCTCATGAAATTCTGCAGTAAATTTTCACGAGGCCCGATTTGAGTCCCACCGCAACAGCCTCGCTTCGCAAGGAAAGCGACATCGCAGGCGACCTGCTCGCCAACGATCTGCGCGCGCTGCGCAAGTCACGCGGACTGACGCTGAGTGAGATCGCGCTGAAACTCGGACGCTCGGTGGGCTGGGTCAGCCAGGTCGAGCGCGGATTGTCGACGCCTTCGATCGGTGACCTCCGGGAATTTGCCGAGTTGTTCGGCGTCCCCATCAGCCTGTTCTTCGCTCATGAAGCCCCAGTGGAGGCTGAGCGCGGCGTCGTTGTCCGCTCTGGCCGGCGGCGCACGCTCGGCAGCAGCGAATCCGGCCTGGTGGAAGAGTTGCTGTCGCCCGACCTCGGCGGCAGCTTCGAAATGCTGCGCTCGATCTTCGCACCGGGTGCCGGCATGGCCAAACCGGTGACGCGCCCCACCGAAGAGGCCGGCTACGTCGTCTCGGGTGGGTTCGACATCGAGATCGACGGCACCTGGCACAGCCTGGGCGAAGGCGACAGTTTCCGCTTCGACCACAAGCCGTTCCGGTGGAGGAACACGGGAACGGTGCCGGCGGTGGTTATCTGGGTCGTATCGCCACCTGTCTACTGATCGCACGCTGAGGAGGAAATCATGGCCGAATTGCCGAGCACGGCGCGCGTGGTGATCATCGGCGGAGGCGCGGTCGGCGTTTCCTCGCTCTATCATCTCGCCAAGGCGGGCTGGACCGACTGCGTGCTGCTCGAAAAGAACGAGCTGACCTCGGGCTCGACCTGGCATGCCGCCGGCAATGTGCCGACCTTCTCGTCGTCCTGGTCGCTCATGAACATGCAGCGCTATTCGACCGAGCTCTATCGCGGGCTGGCGGCCGAGGTCGACTACCCGATGAACTATCACGTCACCGGCTCGATCCGGCTGGCCCACACCAGGGAGCGCATGCAGGAGTTCCAGCGTGCCAAGGGCATGGGCCGCTACCAGGGCATGGATATAGACGTCATCGGCCTCGACGAGATCAGGCGCCGCTATCCCTTCGTCGAGACACACGACCTCAAGGGCGCGCTCTACGATCCCAACGACGGCGACATCGACCCGGCCCAGCTGACCCAGGCACTGGCCAAGGGCGCGCGCGACATGGGCGCGAAGATCGTCCGCTTCTGCCCGGTGATTTCGGTCCGCCGCGACAAGGGCGAATGGGTGGTCTCGACCGAAAAGGGCGAAATCCGCTGCGAGAAGGTGGTGAACGCATCAGGCTATCGCGCGGCCGAGGTCGGAAAAATGTTCGGCCGCGACGTGCCGATGATGGTCATCAGCCACCAGTACATCCTGTTCGACGAAATCCCCGAGCTCGCCGCCTGGTCGCGTGAGGCCGGCCACAAGCTGCCGCTGCTGCGCGACGTCGACACCTCCTACTACCTCCGCCAGGAGAAGAACGGCATGAATCTCGGCCCCTATGAGCGCAACTGCCGCGCCCATTGGGCAACGCCCGACGACCAGATGCCTGCGGATTTCTCCTTCCAGCTCTATCCCGACGACCTCGAGCGGCTGGAATGGTATCTCGACGACGCCGTCCGCCGCGTGCCGATCCTCGGCACCGCCGGCCTGTCCAAGATCATCAACGGCCCCATCCCCTATGCGCCCGACGGCAACCCGCTGATCGGCCCGATGCCCGGCGTGCCCGACGCCTTCGAGGCCTGCGTCTTCACCTTCGGCATCGCCCAGGCGGGCGGCGCGGGCAAGGTGCTGGCCGAATGGGTAACCCGGGGCGAGACCGAATGGGACATGTGGTCCTGCGACCCGCGCCGCTTCACCTCCTTTGCGTCCGCTCCCGACTATGCGGTTGCCAAGGGCATGGAGGTCTACGGCCACGAATATGCCATTCATTTCCCCAGGCATGCCTGGCCGGCGGCGCGCAACCGCAAGCTTTCGCCGATCCACGACCGGATCGCGGCCCTTGGCGCGCAGTTCAACGCCTACAATGGCTGGGAACGCGCCACCTGGTATGCCCAGCCGGGCGACGACGTCTCGGAGGAGTCGACGCAGACCTTCGCCCGCTCCGGCCCCTGGGAGAACCGAATCCGTGAGGAGTGCCTCGCCGTGCGCGATGCGGCCGGCATCCTCGACTTGCCCGGCTTCAGCCGCTTCAATCTCGACGGCCCGGGCGCTGCCGCATGGCTTGAGACCCAGGTCACCGGCGCCGTTCCCAAGGTCGGCCGTATCGGGCTCTGCTATTTCGCCGACGATCACGGCCGCATCGTCACCGAGATGTCGGTGGTGCGCCATTCCGAAAACCTGATGACGCTGATCACCGCCGCCGTCGCCCAGTGGCACGATTTCGAATGGCTGAAGTCGCACATGCCTGAAGATGCGGATTTCAAGCTCATCGACCGCACCGAGGAATACTCGACGCAAATCCTCGCCGGACCCAATTCGCGGAAAATCCTGGCCGAAATCTGCGGGGCTGACCTCTCGGCACCTTGGCTGACGCATCAGGAAACCATCATCGCAGGACGCTGGGCCAAGCTGGTTCGCGTCTCCTTCGCCGGTGAACTTGGCTGGGAGATCCACACCAAGGTCGCAGACACAACAGCGGTGTTCGGCGCCGTCTGGGCCGCCGGCCAGAAGCATGGCCTGAAACCCTTCGGCATGTTCGCGCTCGACGCGCTCCGGCTGGAGAAGGGCTACCGCGCCTGGAAAGGCGACCTTTCGACCGACTACACCATCCTTCAGTGCGGGCTCGAACGCTTCGTCAAATGGGACAAGCCCGACTTCCGCGGCAAGGCTGCCTTGCTCAGCGAAAAGCAGCAGGGCGTGAAGAAGCGCTTCGTCACGCTTGTCATCGACAAGCCCGGCGACTGCGACGCGCCCTATATGTCGACACTCTGGCACAATGGCGCAATTGTCGGTGAGACCACGTCAGGAGGCTGGGGCCACAGGGTGGACAAATCGATTGCGCTGGGCATGCTGCGAGCCGATCTGGCCGTGCCGGGCGTTACCATCGAAGTCGAGATTTTCGGGGAGCGCTTCAGCGCCACGGTCCAGCAGGACAAACCCTTGTGGGATCCCGAAAACGAAAGGTTACGCTCCTAATGTCCCTTCCCTTCCCCGATCGCGCCTTTGGCGCCTTCATGTTCGACATGGACGGCACCATCCTGAGCTCGATCGCCTCCACCGAAAGAGTCTGGACCGCCTGGGCGATCAAGCATGGGCTCGACGTGGAAACCTTCCTGCCAACCATCCACGGCGTTCGCGCGTTCGAGACCATCTCCCGGCTGAACCTTCCCGGCATCGATCTTATGGCCGAAATCGAGGAGCTGACCCAGGCCGAATTCGACGACGTCGAGGGCATCGAAGCTATCCATGGCGCGGCAAGCTTCCTCAACGCCCTGCCTGTCGAGCGCTGGGCGATCGTGACCTCGGCGCCGCGCAGGCTGGCGCTCCGCAGGCTCGAGGCCGCCAGCTTGCCTGTCCCTCCGATCATGGTCACCGGCGAGGACGTCGCCCACGGCAAGCCTGCCCCCGACTGCTTCCTGCTCGGCGCCCAGCGGCTTGGCCACAAAGCGGAGGATTGCCTGGTGTTCGAGGACGCACCGGCCGGCATCCGCGCAGCCGAGGCGGCGGGCGCGCGGGTGCTCGTCATCACCGCCACCCACAATCATGCCGGCGGCACCCCGCATCCTTCGGTTCCTGGCTATGGCGCGCTGACACCCCGGCTGGACATCGCCAGCAGGTTGACGCTTGCCCGCTTTGCGGCCCTGCAAGATGCGGAGGCCTGAGATGCCGAAACCTTCCTCCCGCATCTCGGGCATCGTTCCCTCCGGCAAGGACGGCTGGGAAGTGCATTTCGCCGCCATGACGCGCAAGCAGGCCGGCGAAGACATCATCATGCTGTCGGTCGGCGACCACGACTTCGACACGCCGTCGGAGACGGTCGAGGCCTGCGTGGCTGCCGTCCGCGCCGGCTACCATCACTACACGCAGCTGCCCGGCCTGCCGCGCCTGCGCGCCGCCATGGCCAAGATCTCGACACGCTGCACCGGCGTCGACACAGCGCTCGCCGAGATCATCGCCACACCCGGCGGCCAGGCCGCTCTCTACGCCGCCGTGCAGGCAACGCATGACCCAGGCGACCACGCCGTGGTTGTGGCACCCTATTACGCCACCTACCCCGGCACGTTCCGCGCAGCCGGCGCCAGCTACACCGTGGTCGAAGCCCACGCCGCAGACGGCTTCCAACCGCGTGCGGCGGAGATCGAGAAGGCTCTGAAGCCGAACACGCGCTCCATCCTCATCAACACGCCGAACAACCCGACCGGTGCGGTCTATTCCCGGAAGTGCCTGGAAGACATCGCCGAACTCTGCGTCCGGCGCGATCTCTGGCTGCTGTCGGACGAGGTCTACTGGACGCTCGGTGGCGGCGAACACGTGTCGCCACGGACCCTGCCCGGCATGGCTGAACGCACTCTGGTCATCAATTCGATGTCGAAGAGCCACGGCATGACCGGCTGGCGCATCGGCTGGCTCACCGCCCCCACCGACCTCGTCTCGCTAGTCATCAACCTCAACCTCGTCACCACCTACGGCTTGACCGATTTCGTCAGCCGCGCGGCGATCGAGGCGCTGGAGAACGATTTCGGCGTCGAGCAGATCGCGGCAACCTATGCCGGGCGCCGCAAGCTGTTCATCGACCAGATGCGCGGGCTGAACAACGTCACCGTGCGCGGCTCCGAGGGCGGCATGTATGTGATGCTCGACGTCAGCGCCATCGAGCGCGATTGCGAGAAATTCGCCTGGGACCTGCTCGAAGCCGAGAAGGTCGCGGTCATGCCGGGCGTCAGCTTCGGCGATGCCGCGGCCGGTCACATCCGTATCAGTCTGTGCCAGCCCGACGACGTTCTCCAGGAGGCCGCCGGCCGCCTGAGGCGCTTCGCCACCAGTTACGCGAGAACAGCCGCATGACAGAAATCCCCGCCCGTGCCCGCGCCGTCATCATCGGTGGCGGCGTGTCCGGCTGCTCCGTCGCCTATCACCTGGCGAAGCTTGGCTGGACCGACATCGTGCTTCTGGAGCGCAAGCAGCTCACATCAGGCACGACATGGCATGCGGCGGGGTTGATCGGGCAGCTGCGCGCCTCGCAGAACATGACCCGGCTGGCGAAATATTCGGCCGACCTCTACGTCAGGCTCGAGGAAGAGACCGGCGTCGCCACCGGCATGCGCCAGGTCGGCTCCATCACCGTGGCGCTGACCGAAGAGCGCAAGCACGAGATCTATCGCCAGGCCTCGCTCGCCCGTGCCTTCAATGTCGACGTACGCGAGATTTCTCCCAGCGAAGTGAAGGAGATGTACCCCCATCTCAATGTCGCCGACGTGGTCGGCGCGGTGCACCTGCCGCTCGACGGCCAGTGCGATCCCGCCAACATCGCCATGGCCCTGGCCAAGGGTGCCAGGCAGCGTGGCGCGAAGATCGTCGAGAACGTCAAGGTCACCAAGATCCATTCGAAGAACGGACGCGTCTCGGGTGTGTCGTGGGCACAAGGCGGCGAACAGGGAACCATCGAGACGGACGTCGTTGTCAACTGCGCCGGCATGTGGGCGCGCGAGCTGGGCGCGCAGAACGGTGTCACCATCCCACTGCATGCCTGCGAGCACTTCTATCTCGTCACCGAGGCCATCCCGGGCCTCGGCCGCCTGCCGGTGCTGCGCGTGCCGGACGAATGTGCCTACTACAAGGAAGACGCCGGCAAGATGATGCTCGGCGCCTTCGAGCCGGTCGCAAAACCCTGGGGCATGGACGGCATCCGCGAGGATTTCTGCTTCGACCAACTGCCCGAGGACATGGACCACTTCGCGCCGATCCTCGAAATGGGCGTGAACCGCATGCCGATGCTGGAAACGGCCGGCATCCACACCTTCTTCAACGGTCCCGAGAGTTTCACCCCCGACGACCGCTACTATCTCGGCGAAGCGCCGGAGCTTGGCGGCTACTGGGTCGCCGCCGGCTACAACTCGATTGGCATTGTCTCCTCGGGCGGTGCCGGCATGGCGCTGGCGCAGTGGATCCACGACGGCGAGGCGCCGTTCGATCTTTGGGAAGTCGACATCCGCCGCGCCCAGCCGTTCCAGAAGAACCGGCGCTATCTCAAGGAGCGCGTCTCGGAGACGCTCGGCCTGCTCTATGCCGACCATTTCCCTTATCGCCAGATGGCAACTTCGCGAGACGTCCGCCGCTCGCCCCTGCACGAGCATCTGAAATCGCGCGGTGCCGTGTTCGGCGAAGTCGCCGGCTGGGAACGTGCCAACTGGTTTGCCCGCGAGGGCCAGGAGCGCGAATACCGCTACTCCTGGAAGCGTCAGAACTGGTTCGACAATCAACGCGAGGAGCATCTGGCGGTCCGCAACGGCGTCGGGCTGTTCGACATGACCTCCTTCGGCAAGATCCGCATCGAGGGCCGCGACGCTCTGGCCTATCTGCAGCGCCTCTGCGCCAACGACATGGACGTCGAACCCGGTCGGATCGTCTACACGCAGATGCTCAACCAGCGCGGCGGCATCGAGAGCGACCTGACGGTGACGCGCCTTTCGCCAACAGCCTTCCTGGCAGTTGTGCCGGGCGCAACGCTGCAGCGCGATCTCGCCTGGTTCCGCAAGCATTTGGCCGACGAGTTCGTCATCATCACCGACGTAACCGCGGCTGAATCGGTGCTCTGCCTGATGGGGCCGAGCGCGCGGAAACTGATCGAGAAAGTCAGCCCCAACGATTTCTCCAATGAAAAGAACCCCTTCGGCAGCTGGCAGGGAATCGAGATCGGCATGGGTCTCGCCCGCGCCCATCGCGTCACCTATGTCGGCGAGCTCGGCTGGGAGCTTTATGTGTCGACCGACCAGGCGGCGCATGTGTTCGAGGCAGTCGAGGAAGCCGGGGCCGATCTCGGGCTGAAACTCTGCGGCCTGCACACGCTCGATTCCTGCCGCATCGAAAAGGCGTTCCGCCATTTCGGCCACGACATTACCGACGAGGACCATGTGCTGGAAGCCGGCCTCGGTTTTGCCGTGAAATCCGGCAAGGGCGAGTTCATCGGCCGCGACGCGGTGCTGCGCAAGCGTGACGCCGGCCTCACCCGCCGGCTGGTCCAGTTCCGGCTGGCGAACCCGGAACCGCTGCTCTTCCACAACGAGGCCATCGTCCGCAACGGCAAGATTGTCGGAACAATCACGAGCGGAAACTACGGCCACCACCTCGGCGGCGCCGTTGGCCTCGGCTATGTGCCCTGCGCCAACGAAACAGAGGCCGATGTGCTCGGCTCGCGCTACGAGATCGAAATCGCCGGCGAGCGTTTCGCTGCCGAAGCCTCGCTCAAGCCGATGTACGATCCGAAGGCCGAGCGCGTGCGCATGTAGCCGCCCCTTACAAAATCGCCCGCGCTGACATATTCAGTCGGATGAGAATTGAGCGCAGTGAGGCCGGTGGTGACGAACAAGCAGCGACGCGTGTGGTGGGGTGACTTCAAGGCAGCCGATTTCGCGTCGATCGACCCCGAGGCGACGATCGCCATCATGCCCGTTGCCGCCATTGAGCAGCACGGCCCGCATCTGCCGGTGTCGACCGATCTGACCATCATGGAAGGCTTGCTGGCCGAGGTCTTCGCCCACCTGCCCGAAAATCTCGACGCCCGCTTCCTGCCCATCCAGGCCGTCGGCAAATCCGACGAGCACATCCATGCACCGGGCACGCTCAGCCTGCCTGCCAACATGCTGGTCGACGCCTGGACTGAGCTTGGCGCTTCGATTGCGCGCGCGGGCATCCGCAAGTTCGTCTTCGTCACCTCGCATGGCGGCAACGAGGAGGTGATGGGAATCGTCTCGCGCGAGCTGCGCGTGCGCTTCGGCGCGATGTCTGTGCGTTCGAGCTGGGGCCGTTTCGGCACGCCCGACGACCTCTACCCTGCCCGCGAAATCCAGCTGGGCATCCATGGCGGCGATGTCGAGACCTCGCTGATGCTGCATTTCCGGCCCGAGCTGGTCGACATGGCCAAGGCACAGGATTTCACGTCCAGCTTCGAGCGCGCCGAAAGTGCGTTCGACCTGCTGCGCTCGCACGGGCCGCACGGCTTTTCATGGATTGCCAGCGATCTCAACCCGCATGGTGTCGTCGGCAATGCCGCTGTGGCGACCGCTGAAAAAGGCCGGCTCACGGCTGCGCATCAGGCTGACGGTTTCATCCGGTTGCTGCAGGATATCCGCAAGGCCAGGCTCGGCGACTGGATCGCCTGAAGGCTTTCACACGGCTACGCCACTTCAGTAGCCCTCATGGTGAGCCTGTCGAACCACGAGGGCGCTAGGCACGCCAAGTTCTGCACGTCCCAAAACCTGTGGTTCGACAGGCTCACCATGAGGTTTTGGGATGCCCGTCATCGACGGGCTAGACGTCCAGCCCGAACGGCACTCCCTCGAAGCAATCGGCACCGCGTCCGATCGCGGCGATCGCCGTCACCATGCGGCCATTCCGGTCCAGGATCTGGTCCGCCACTGCGATCAGGCGCGGATTGGGCGTCGCCGTCGGCGAGAGTTTCCGCAATAGATCCGCCAATTCCGCCTCGTCTCGGGAGGGGTCGAGAGCTGCCGCAATGATGTAGGCGGAAGCGGTCGAGCGGCTGACACCCGCCCAGCAGTTGATCGCCAATGGACGCGACCGGTCCCAGGCGCGAGCAAAATCCAGCAGACGGCGCACATGTACCTCGCCGGGCATCGTCATGCCGTCCTGCTCGGCGGCGATATCGTGCATGTTCATCAACAGGTGGTTTTCGGCGCGAATGACTGCCGGCCGCGACATCTCCGTGCCGGCGGAGAGCAGCGAGATCAGCCGCTCGGCGCCGACGCGCACAACCGTCTCTTCGATCCTGGAAAGCGGGCTGACATAGATCACAAAACAGCTCCCTCGCCGATGGGCTGCCGGTCCTGCGCCCAGTCGCCCAATGCAACGTCAAGCCGCCGCCATTCAACCTCGTGCCCGGGCAAGCCGCAGCGTAGCTGCGTCGGCCGGTCGGCAAAACTGCGCACCAATATTCCCTCCCGCCCCAGCGCCTTGAACAGCCCGGCCGTGTCGGGGATATCGACGTGGCGGAACAGCGACGTGCCACCGGTAACAATCACGCCGGCACGGGCAAAGGTCTGGTCGAGCCGGTGGGCGGCGTGCGCCAGCGTGGTCCGCATCTCGCGCTGCCAGTCGGTGTCCGATAACGCCTTGATGCCATATTCGAGCGAAGGCACCGCCACCGACCACGGGCCCAGTTCCTCCTCCAGCCGCGCGGCGATATCGGGGTGCGCCAGCGCAAATCCGAGCCGGATACCTGCAAGGCCATAAAACTTGCCGAACGAGCGCAGGACGACGATTCCGCCCTGCTCGACATCGCCGACTAGGCTCTGCGCCTGCGGGCCGACGTCCATGAACGCCTCGTCGACGACCAAAAGCCCACCGCGGGCGCGCAGGCTGGCTGCGAGTTCGAGCAAGTCCGAGCGCAGGACGACGCGGCCATCGGGATTGTTCGGATTGACGACGACGGCAAGGTCGGCCACGAAAAGCTCCTCGAACGTGCGTGTCTCGGCAACATGGTGTCCGGCAATCGCCGCGGCTCGCGCGTGCTCCTGATAAGTCGGCCCAAGCACGAAGGCGCGGCCCGGGCGCACCAGCGAGGCGATGCGCGGCAAGAGGATCTGCGTGCCCGGAGCCGGCACCACATTAGCCGCCGACGTCGCGCCATAGGCGGTCGCGGCGACAGCGGCGAGATCACGGGCCCTGCCCGGCTCCGGCAGGCGCGACAAGGCTGTGGCAGGCAGCTCGAAAAGCGGATAGGAGTTCGGATTGATCCCGGTCGAAAGGTCGACGAACGGCTCGGGCGCTCCCGGAAACAGCGCCCTCGCCCGCTCCAGGCTGCCGCCGTGGTCCACAGTCCCGGTCCTACGTCCTGCAAGAAGCGTCATGTTTGTTCCGCTTGCCTTCCTGTCGCTTCTGTTCGAACTCGGTCTGGGTTACCCGGACCGGCTGGTGCACGCCATCGGCCACCCGGTGATCTGGATCGGCAAGCTGATATCCTTTCTCGACACCAGCCTCAACCGCGCCACCGATACCGACGCCAGACGCCGTTTTCTGGGCGTGGTTGCCCTCGTCGTCATCGTCGCCGTACCGGCCGCATGCGCATTTGCCGTCGAGCGCCTGTTCGGGCTTGTCCCCTTCGGCATCCTTCTCACGGCAATCGCCGCTTCCAGCCTCGTCGCCCAGCACAGCCTCGGCAGCCATGTGAAGGCAGTCGCCGATGCGCTCGACAGCGGCGGCATCGTCGCCGGCCGCAAGGCAGTGTCGCAAATCGTCGGCCGTGACCCCGAACGCCTCGACGAGGCCGGCGTCAGCCGCGCGGCCATCGAAAGCCTGGCCGAGAATTTTTCCGACGGCATCACCGCTCCGGCATTCTGGCTCGCTGTTTTCGGCTTTGCCGGCGGAGCCGGCTACAAGGCCGCCAACACCGCCGATTCGATGATCGGCCACCGCACCAGCCGCCACGAAGCCTTCGGCTGGGCCGCTGCCCGTTTCGACGACCTGATCAACCTGCCGGCGTCGCGGCTGACTGCCCTTTTGATCGTGCTCGCCGCATTCCTGGTGCCCGGCACCGACCCAAGGGGCGCCTGGCAGGCGGTGTGGCGCGACGCCCAAAAACATCGCTCGCCCAACGCCGGCTGGCCTGAATCCGCCATGGCCGGCGCTCTCGGCCTCGCGCTTGCCGGTCCGCGTGCTTATGGCGGCGTCATGGTCGACGATTCCTTGATGGGCGATGGCGGCCGGCGCGAGGCCAATGCCCAGGACATCCGCGCCGCACTCCGGCTCTACTGGACGGCCGATGCGTTGATGGTCGGCGCTCTGGGGCTGATCGCCGCGATCTTCTGGCTCTGACCGCCTCGGGCGCTCAGAACTCGATGCCCTTCTGCGCCTTCACGCCAGCCGAGAAATGGTGCTTGGTGGCGCCCATCTCAGTCACAAGGTCGGCAGCCTCGACCAAAGCCGGCTTGGCGTTGCGGCCCGTGACCACGACATGCAGCCCCTCGCGCCTGCCTTTGAGCGCGGCGACCACCGCGTCGAGGTCGAGATAGTCATAGCGCAGCGCGATGTTGAGTTCGTCGAGCACGACGAGAGCAATGCTCGGATCGGCCAGCAATTCCTGCGCCTTGGCCCAAGCGGCCTCGGCCGCCGCGATGTCGCGCTTGATGTCCTGCGTCTCCCAGGTGAAGCCTTCGCCCATCGTGTGCCAGACGACGCGGTCGCCGAAGGCAGCAAACGCGTCCTGCTCGCCCGAATGCCAGGCGCCCTTGATGAACTGCACGACGCCAACGCGCTGGCCGTAGCCGAGCATGCGCAGCGCCAGCCCGAAGGCCGCCGTCGACTTGCCCTTGCCGGGGCCGGTGTTGACGATCAGCAGGCCCTTCTCGACAATAGTCTTTCCCGCCACTTCGGCATCCTGCACCGCCTTGCGCTTGGCCATCTTGCTACGGTGCCGTTCGGCTTCCTGTTCGTCGATCGTCTTCATCATTTCACCTTCATCGGCAGGCCGGAAACCATGAACAGCACTTCGTCGGCTGCCGCCGCCACTTTCTGATTGAGCCTGCCGGCATCGTCGCGGAAGCGGCGGGCGAGCGCATTGTCGGGCACGATGCCGAGCCCGACCTCGTTGGAAACCACGAACCAAGGTCCGCGCGGCCGCGACAGCACGTCGGCAAGCCGGGCACTTTCCGCCTCGACGTCATGATCCGCCAGCATGTGATTGGTGAGCCAGAGCGTCAGGCAATCGACCAGCACCGGCGTGCCATCGAGCACGCTGCCGAGCGCACCCACAAGATCGAGCGGTGCGTCGAGGGTCAGCCAGCCATCGCCACGGCGGCCGCGGTGAAGCGAGATGCGCTCGCGCATCTCGTCGTCATAGGCCTGCGCCGTGGCGATGTAGGTCCACGGCGCAGGAAACTGCGTGATCAGCCGCTCAGCATGCGCGCTCTTGCCGGAGCGCGCACCGCCGAGCAGGAAGGTCAGCTTCTCAGGCAAGGCGGCCGTGCAGCGCCGGGGCCTGTCCGCCCATGAAGCGGTTGCGCACGAAGCCGGCAATCGCACCCAGCACGACCCAGAACACCAGGTTGGTGATGGTGACGGCGACGACGAAGTTGTGATGCAAGTCGGCCGCGATCGGCGAGTCGTGGCTTTCGGGCTGCGGCGCGCCGATGATGTGCGGCGCGACGATCAGCGCCACGCCGAGGATCGCCAACGGCAGCGACTGGCGGAAAGCGATGAGCGCGAGGCCGGCGGCGGTGGCAACAACCGTGAAGGTCCACCAGACCTGGCGCGCGCCGAGATCGGCGGCGGGCATGGCCGGCAACTCGGGCGGCAGGCCAAGACCAGGCGCCAGTGTGAAGACGGCGAAGCCGGCAAAACCCCAGAACACGCCCTGGCGCCAGTTGGCGATACCGCCGGCGAATTCGGAAGCTGCGACCAGGATCAGCGCGAAAGCAACGCCGCTGACGATGTTGGCGAGTGCCGAATAGGCGAAGCGTTCGAACCCGTCGGCGGGCGCCCAGGCTTCGACCTCTTCTTCGGCAGGAGCCGCAACCTGCGCCGCAGGAGCGGTCGCTTCGGTGCCGGCCGTCGGTGCGGTGGCTTCAGTGCCTGCGGCTGGTGCCGCGGCATGCTCGTGACCGCCCGCATTTTCATAGGTCTCCGCTTTGAGAATCAGCGGAACGGTTGCATAGGTCTGGAGCGCGGCAAGGATCACGCCGGCCAATAGGCCGCTGATCGCCGCGATGAACACGACGTTGCGAAAAACAGACATGGCTAGAGTGCTTTCGTTAGTGGCAGGGGAAAGCCATCGAGTGGCGATAGTCGTGGGCAGCGTTGTGCACCACTTCCATATGCGAGAACCCGAGGAAGCCAACAACGAAAAGGCCGAGCAGCGCCGCAAGCGCGAGCTGCATGGTGCGCGACTGCGAGGAAACGTCAGCGCCGATTGCAGAAACAGTATTCATCTTGAAGTCCTTTCGCCCTCCACCCGAGGGCACCGAGATAAGTGCCTGTCGCCGGCAGGTCTCCTGGCTTGCGGATCGACACCCTTCCCCGCCTTCCCGAAGCAAGCTTCAGTGGCATTTGGGGAGAGCTAACCGCATACAGTTGCGGGGGCAGCCACGGCTTCGGACCCTCAAAGGGCCCTTACCGCATTCCCTCTTGATTCCGTAACGGAACCGACGACCCGGCAACTATAGAAACAAATGGCTTGGGCGGCAAACCAAATTCCGACGCCGCAGCGCTCGAATGCGTCAGCAGCGTGCAGCTATTTGCTCGGCCACCAGGTGCTGGAGCCGCCACAGATGCCGGTCGTGGATGGCTCGATCCTCGAGATTCTTGACCACATTGTAGAGATAATCGGCGGCCGAGCCCCAATGGCCGCAGGTCGTGGCCAGCCGCTTCACGACCTCGTCCTCGCCCAGCGCCCCGGCATAGGCATGGCCTTCGCGGTTGATGACGAAGGCGAGCGCGGTCAATGGGCCCTCATCGGTGGCAAGGCTCAGCCAGCGCGGCTTGTAGGTCGAAGGCTTGAGTGTCATTTCGCGGCGAAACAGCTTGTCGAGTTGCTCGCGCCGGTCGCCATCCATCAGCCGCAGCGCCACACCCTTGCACTGGCCGCCGCGATCCATGCCCATCATCAGCCCCGGCTCGGCCTTGGTGGCGCGCCAGCGGGTCATGTTGATGCAGAACGAGCGATGCCAGCCGCGTGCCACCGCCACCTTCTCCTCCGTATGGTCGACCTCCGGCTTCCAGATCAGCGAGCCATAGGCAAACAGCCACAGCGGCCCCTCATCGGCATTGTCCGCCAGCGTCTCGTCGATCATGCGCTCATAGTCGGCATCGTCGAGATGCTGCGCGTCCGGGTCGGGGCCGGCGTCGGCCACTTCGCGATGGCAGCGCGCCACCAGATCTTCGGTCAACGACATCACGCGACCGTTCATTGCTGACATCCCCGAACCCTGTGCATGACGTTGGCTAGTCCCTCTCTTGCCCCGGTTCAACCATGATAGTGCTGCAGGAGCGGCGAAACACCCGAAAGCCGAAGCGAATGGCCATGACGATGCAACCGACCACCGACCAAGTTCAAGCCCGAACCCCACGCGTCCAGGTCATCGACATCGCCCGCGGCACAGCACTCGTCGCCATGGCCATCTATCATTTCGCCTGGGATCTCGAGTTCTTCGGCTATGCCGACCCGGGCATGACCGCCTTCGGCGGCTGGAAACTGTTCGCCCGCTCGATCGCGTCGAGCTTCCTGTTTCTTGTCGGCGTAAGCCTCGTCCTTGCCCACGCCAAGGGCATTCGCTGGCGCGGCTTTCGGAAACGGCTGGCAATGGTCGTTGCCGCCGCCGCGGCAATCTCCGTGGCGACATGGTTCGCCATGCCCGACACCTTCATCTTCTTCGGCATCCTCCACCAGATCGCCTTTGCCAGCGTCGTCGGCCTTGCCTTCCTGCGCCTGCCGCCGCTGCTGACGCTCGTCGTGGCTGCCCTCGTAATCGTGGCTCCCAGTTACCTGCGCAACGAGGCCTTCAACCATCCGGCGCTGCTTTGGGTCGGCCTCAACACCGTTGCCCCGCGCTCCAACGATTTCGTGCCCGTCTTCCCCTTCTTCGGGGCGGTGCTGGCAGGCATGGGACTTGCCGGGCTGGCGCTTAAATCCGGCCTGTTCGACGCCCTGGCGCGCTTGAAACCCGGCGCCTGGTCGAAACCGCTCGACTTCTTCGGCCGCCACAGCCTGGCCTTCTACCTCATCCACCAGCCGGTGCTGATCTCGCTGGTCTGGGCCTGGGCGCAGTTCTTCCCCGCGCCGGTCGAAACCCGCGAAGTCGGCTTCCTGAAGTCCTGCCAGATCTCCTGCGAGCAAAGCCGCGACACCGATTTCTGCGCGCGCTACTGTGTCTGCATGCTCGACGAGCTGCAGAAAGACGATTCACTCGACCGCCTCTATGCCAGCGACAAGAGCCCTGAACTCAAGGCACGGATCAGCGACACCGCCGCGATGTGCACGGCCAGGACGGACAGCGAAATACCAACTGGAGGAGCGCAATGACCGACATCAAGGCAGCCCCCAACCGGGTGCCGTGGCCGCCGATCATCTACCTCGCGGCCATTGCCATCGCCATCGTGCTCGGCCTGCTCTATCCATTGCCCTGGATCACCGAACCGATATCCGATCTATTGTTTGCCGCCGGCTGGCTGGCGATAGCAGGTTTTGCCGCCATCGAAATTTCGGCAATGCGCGCCCTGAAGCGCGGCAACACCACCATCAGGCCTGACAAGGCCGCGGATCATCTGGTGACGAACGGCCCCTTTTCCTTCACCCGCAACCCGATCTACTTCGGCAATACGCTGCTGATGATCGGCATCGGCTTGGTCAGCGGCAGCCTCTGGTTCATCATCCTGGCGCTGGTCGCAGTCTTCGCCACGAACAAGCTCGCCATCGAACGTGAGGAAAAGCACTTGCAGGCGCGTTTCGGCAAGAAATACATCGACTATGCGAAGAAGGTCAGGCGCTGGATCTAGCTGACGGCGGCGGTCGCGCCACCGTTTCGGAAGCTGTGGGTTCCGTAGATGGCCACGATCGCCAAGGCAATCGCCAGCCATAGCATCAGGCCGATCCACTGGTGCTGGGTCGCATCGCCACCTTCGAACACGCGGCCGAGGTAACGCACGCTGTTCTGGTGCGATACGTGCATGAGAATCGCCGGCAGCACGCTGCCCGCCGAATTCTGGTACAGCCACGTGAACACCACCGCCGCAACCATGACGTTGATGGCGCTGGATATGCTGTAGTCGTTCAGAAGCACCAGCGGCAGGTGCCAGGCGGCCCAGATCACCCCGAGCAGCAGGCTTGCATTCAGCGCTCCGTGCTCGCGCAGAAACGCCGGCAGCGCGAATCCCCGCCAGCCGGGCTCCTCGCCAAGCGGACCGCTGAAGACCAGAAACAGCGGGACCATGCCCGCGATTTCCGGAATGGCCGGCACGTTCCCCCAGTTGGGCGCAGCGGAACCCAACAATGGGTTGAGCCAGATTGCCAGCAGTTGCGCTGCCACCGGTAGGCCGATCGCCACCAGGTACCAACCTGGAGGCACGCGCCATTTCACCACTGAAGCCAGCAGCGCACGGACTTTCGGCCAGCCACCCAGGAGTGCGGAGATGACGACGGCCGAGACGAATGGACCAAAGGTAAACCAGGCGATGTCTTCGCCACCTGCCCGGTAGAACGGAATGAAGACAATCCAGGTGATGGCGAATGCCAGCACCACGAAGCTCGTGACCGGCCAGTTGCGAACCGTCCTGATGAGCATCGACATGGGAGCTACTCCCGAGGGGTAGCCAAACTTAGCACAATGCTGTGGGTGAGTCCGAGCCGTCGCAGCGCCGGATGACCCGGCCGGCTTTCGGCTGTCAGGTGTTGACGCCGAGCTCGACCAGCCGTTCGACGCAGGATTCCTCTGCCTGATCCAGTTCGGCGAGCGTCTCCTCCAGATCGCGGCGCTTCTGGCGCAGATCCTCGCGCTTCTCTTCGATGCGCTTGATCATCAGCTTGAGCTGGCCGACCTCGCCGGGCGGCGCGCGATACATCTGGATGATCTCGCGGATCTCGTTGATCGAAAAGCCGAGGCGCTTGCCACGCATGATCTGGCGAATGAGATGCCGGTCCGATGGCCGGAACAGCCGTGTCCGGCCGCGACGCACCGGCTGCACCAGGCCTTCATCTTCATAGAAGCGCAGTGTCCGCGTCGAAATGTCGAATTCGCGGGTCAGTTCGGTAATCGAATAATATTCCCGCATCGTTCCTCCACCCCGCGAGCGAAACCGCCCCGCCTCAAAATCATGCCGGGCACTAGCCGAGGCGAATAGGCCGGGCGACGGCAAGCATCGCGCGGCAAGGACCATAGTGATCCGCCTGGAGTCTCGCACGCGATTTACGTAAAAGTCAATTGAACTCGCCGTCTATGCAACCAACTGTTCCGCGCCCAATCTGACGCGCAGAAATACGGTGGCGTTGATCCCGGGGGGGCCTTTGCGGAACTCGAAACCGAGCTTCCGCGTCATCCGCCGCCGAGATGCAACCACCATGTCGCGAGGCTGAGGAAGGCAAGGAAGCCGATCACGTCGGTGATCATCGTCGTGAAGATCGACGACGAGATCGCCGGGTCGGCGCCGACCTTGTCGAGCAGGAGTGGAATCAGGATTCCGCCGAGCGCTGCCGCCAGCATGTTGAGCACCATCGCAGCGGCAATGACGAAACCCAGGTCGGGATTGTGGAACCACAGACCGGCGACCAGGCCGAGGATGGCCGCAATGATCGCACCGTTCAGCAGCCCGACCATCACCTCGCGGCGGATGACGCGGCCGGCATTGTAGATATCGAGGTCGCGCGTGGCGAGCGCCCGCACCGTCACCGTCATCGTCTGGGTGCCGGCATTGCCGCCAAGCGAGGCGACGATCGGCATCAGGGCTGCCAGCGCCACCATCTCCTCGATGGTCGCGCCGAACTGGCTAATGACAGATGCCGAGATGAAGGCGGTTCCGAGATTGACCAGGAGCCATGGCACGCGCGAGCGCGAGGTGGCGGCCACCGTGTCCGACAGCTCTTCGTCGCCGACGCCGCCCATGCGCAGGAGATCTTCCTCGGCCTCCTGCTGGATGACGTCGACCACGTCGTCAATGGTCAGCACGCCGACCAGACGCTCGTTCTCGTCGACGACGGCGGCCGACAAAAGATCGTATTGCTCGAACTCGCGCGCCGCCTCTTCCTGGTCCATCGTCGCGGGAATGGCGTGACGCGTCTCGTGCATCACCTCTTCGATCTTGACCGCACGCTTGGTGCGCAGGATCTGGTCGAGGTCGACCGCGCCGAGCAGCTTGAAGGTCGGGTCGATGACGAAAACCTGGCTGAAGCGGTCGGGCAGGTCCTTGTCGTCGCGCAGATAGTCGATGGTCTGGCCAATGGTCCAGAACGGTGGCACCGCGACGAACTCCGTCTGCATGCGCCGGCCGGCCGATTCTTCCGGATAGTCGAGCGAACGGCGCAGCCTGATGCGCTCGGTGAACGGCAGCTGGGCCAGGATCTCGTTCTGGTCTTCGGCGTCGAGATCCTCGAGGATGTAGACCGCGTCGTCGGAATCGAGCTCCTGGACGGCCTGGGCAATCTGCTCGTTGGGCAGGTTGTCGACGATGTCCAGGCGGATCGCCTCGTCGACCTCGGTCAGCGCCGAAAAGTCGAAGTCCGAGCCCATCAGCTCGACCAGTGCAAGCCGCTGTTCGGGCAGCAATGCCTCCAGCAGGTCGCCGAGTTCGGATTGGTGCAGCCCCGATACGTCGCGCTTCAGCGATAGCGTATCGCGATCGGCGATCGCCGCGCCGATATGGGCGAGGAACGAGGCAAGGATCGCCCCGTCCTCGCCGTAGATTTCGGCGCGGACAGCGTCAGCGGCGTCGGCGCCGTGCGTATGGTCGTGTCGGGCTTCCATCGGCGCTTCCCGTTTGCGGATTTTCGGGATTCGAGGTGGGTTATCCCTAGCCCGCCAAGGGTCGGAATATCAAATGAAATACCGCCTCAGGCGGTCCTGCGGATCAGCCAATTCCGCGCTGTTTCAATCAGGCCACATGCTCGCTTGAGCATTGGCGGTGATCTGCCAGCACCTCGATGATGCGGCAGTCGCAGATGCGGCCATGGCCGCACTCGTCGATCATCCGCGACAGCTCTCCGCGCAGCGCCTGGAGCCGCTCGATTCGCCTGTCGACTTCGCGAAGATGCGACTTGGCGATGCTGTCGGCCTGGTGACACGAGGCCTGCGGTTCCTGCGACATCACCAGCAATTCCCTGATATGGTCGACCTCGAAGCCGAGTTCGCGGGCGTGGCGGATGAAGTTGAGCCGGTCGATCTCCGCCTTGCCGTAGCGGCGCTGGTTGCCTTCCGTGCGCGGTGGCGCCGCAATCAGCCCGATCTGCTCATAAAAACGGATCGTCGGCACTTTTACGCCCGTTCGCCGCGCCAGTTCGCCAATCGGCAGATTCATCTAAAAACCCTCTTGATCCTCTAGTGGCTAGAGATTCTAGCATTGCTTCATATAGGATTGAAAGGACCCATCATGAATGACGCCAGCCACGGCAAGACGCGCTTCCGCGTCGGCGGTATGGATTGCGCCTCCTGCGCGACCAAGATCGAGAACGCCGTCAGCCGCCTGCCCGGCATCACCGAGGTCGGCATTTCCGTTTCGGCCGGCACAATGACGGTTTCGCATCAGGGGCCAGCGCCATCGGCTGCGATTTCGAAGCAGGTGAAGGCGCTCGGCTACTCCGTCGCCGAGCTTGGCGTGGCGCGCGCGACCGAGGTCCAGCAGCACAAGCGCGGCCCATCCTGCAGCCATGACCACGACCACAGCGGACACGACCATAGCCATGGTGACCATGCCGGGCACGACCATGGTGATCATGCCGGACACGGCTCCCCGGCTGCGGCCTCTGCCGATGCCGGCCATGCCCATTTCGATCTCGACGACGGCCCGTGGTGGACATCCCGCAAAGCCAAGCTGACCATAGCCTGCGGTGCTGCCCTTGTCGCAGCCTATGCCATCGGTCAGTTCATGCCGCAGGTGGGGCACTGGGCCTTCCTGGCTGCATTGGCGGTTGGACTGGTGCCCGTGGCGCGACGCGCCTTCGCCGCCGCGATGACAGGCACGCCGTTCTCGATCGAGACGCTGATGACCATCGCGGCTGTCGGCGCGGTCTTCATCGGCGCCACCGAGGAAGCGACGATGGTCGTCTTCCTCTTCCTCATCGGCGAATTGCTGGAAGGCGTTGCCGCTCGCCGCGCCCGCGCCAGCATTCGCGGACTTGCCGACCTGGTTCCCAAGACCGCTTTGGTCGAGGAAGGCGGCTCGACCCGCGAGATGCCGGCCGAGGCGCTGCAGGTCGGTGCGCTCATGCTGGTCCGGCCCGGCGACCGCGTTGCCGCCGACGGTGTCATCGTCGAGGGTTCGAGCACGCTCGATGAAGCTCCTGTCACCGGCGAAAGCGTTCCCAAGTTGAAGATCGCTGGCGACGACGTGTTCGCCGGCACCATCAACACCGATGCGGTGATCAAGGTCCGCGTCACCGCTGCGGCCGCCGACAACACCATTGCCCGCGTCATCAAGCTGGTCGAGGAGGCGCAGGAGAGCAAGGCGCCGACCGAGCGCTTCATCGACCGCTTCTCGCGCTACTACACGCCGGCCGTCCTTGTCGTCGGAGCGCTCGTCGCCATCCTGCCGCCGCTGGTCGCCGGCGGTTCGTGGTCGGAGTGGGTCTACAAGGGCCTCGCCATCCTGCTGATCGGCTGCCCCTGCGCGCTTGTCATCTCGACGCCCGCTGCAATTGCAGCCGGTCTGTCCGCCGGTGCCCGCCGCGGCCTGCTGCTCAAGGGAGGTGCTGTGCTGGAAGGCATGCGCCGCGTCACCACGGTCGCGCTCGACAAGACCGGAACCCTCACCGAAGGCAAGCCGAAGGTCACCGACATCGTCGGCGTCGGGCACCCCGAAGCCAAGGTCCTGTCGCTGGCTGCCGCCCTGGAGACGGGCTCGAGCCATCCGCTGGCGCTCGCCATTCTCGGCCGCGCCAAGACAGATGGCGTACCTGTGCCCCCAGCAAGTCTCGCCAAGGCGGTGGCAGGCAAGGGTGTTTCGGCCAAGGTCGGCGGCCAGGACGTGTTCCTGGCGTCGCCCAGCGCCGCCGAAGAGATGGCCGGATTGCCAGCCGAATTGAAAGCGCAGATCGCCGCCTTCAATGGCGACGGCAAGACAGTTTCCGTGCTGGTGGTCGACAACAAGGTCGCGGGCCTGCTTGCCATGCGCGACGAACCGCGTGCCGACGCCATAGCGGCACTGGCCACGCTCAAGGCCGACGGCATCGCCACCCTCATGCTGACCGGCGACAACGAGGCGACTGCAAAAGCCATCGGCAAGGGGCTTGGTATCAATGTTCGCGCCGGCCTGATGCCCGACGACAAGCAGCGCATCGTCCGTGAACTCCAACAGCAGGGACAGGTCGTCGCCAAGGTCGGCGACGGCATCAACGACGCCCCTGCCCTTGCCGCTGCCGATTTCGGCATCGCCATGGGCGGCGGCACCGATGTCGCGCTGGAAACCGCCGACGCTGCCATCCTGCATGGCCGCGTCACCGACATTCCTGACATGATCGCCCTGTCGAAGACGGTGATGGGCAACATCACCCAGAACATCACCATCGCCCTTGGCCTCAAGGCGGTGTTCCTGGTGACGACGATTGCCGGCATTACTGGTCTGTGGCCCGCCATCCTCGCCGACACCGGCGCCACGGTGCTGGTCACCGCCAACGCCATGCGGCTGCTCGCCTGGCGCGGCCGCTGAGGCAATCCAGGAACTGATCGTCTATGGGCCGCCCGGGCAGACCTTGGGCGGCCCGTTTGACAATCGTGATCATTTGGCCGAGATACCGGCCATGCAAAAAGTTTCCTTTGCCATCCTCGTCATCTGCAAAGGCGGCCTTCAAATAGGCTGATAGCCTGGTGCCACTACCTGCGAGAGCAAGAGCGGCACCAGGACACTGACACTCACGACATCAGAAATCTGCCTGTACTGGCCGAGCGATCTGCTGCGCTGTTGCGCGCGCCGCTTGCTGCCGGCGGCACTCCGTTTGGAATGTTCAAATGACCTTCAAATACAGTTTCACGTTCCCGATCAGCGGCGCCAATAAGCTGCCTCGTTTCAAGAACTGGGCCGCAGAACACGCGGCCGGCATCGAAGTCAGCCTTCCGCCCCAGGTTCCGGTCAAGAGCGAGAGCTTGACCATCCGCCTCAGGTCCGCTGACGACCGGCAAGCGCTGATGACCAAGCTTGCAGGCATCGACTTGTAGCACTGAGCGACGGTGACGGGCCTGGCTCGTCACCGTCCACTTGCGGCAACTCACGCGCCATGCCCGCACTGCAGTGCCGGCTCGGAAGTCCGGCATCCTTCCTGCGCCCATCCCCACGATCAGCCGCAAGTAGCAACTTGGACGGCTACTCCCGGGCCTTTTGACAACTTTGCCCGCACCCCATAAGTTCGCCAGAACCAGTAGTCGTCCGCTCCCAGATGGAGCAGGCCCTTCGAAAAGATCGGCAACAAGATGACCTCGGCAATCATGGCACTGATTCTGGCAATGTTCACGGTCTCCGCAGCGATTGCGGACGAGAAGGCCTTTTTGGAAACTCTTTCCGGCAGCTGGCATGGCGGGGGACAGGTCCGACTGAAACCCGGTGCAGTGCCGCTTGCCGTCTCCTGCAGCCTCGACTCCCGGGCAGATGGCGCAGCCCTCAACCTTGACGGCGCCTGCCGCGCAAAAGTCGTGTTCTCCCGCCGCATAGGAGTTGATCTGCAGGCCAACGGCGGACGCTATACCGGTTCCTATGTCGGTTCGAGACGTGGCGCCGCGCGACTTGTCGGTACACGCACCGGCGATACGCTCAACCTCCAGATCCTATGGCCAGACAAGGGCTCCGGTTCGCGCGTCGCAAGCATGCGGCTGGCAAGCGTCGGTACAGGGCATATGCGGATCGTCACGATCGAGCCGCATCCCCAAACCGGAGAGAAGGTCGTGACGGCGACAATCGAGCTCACCCGCAACTAGGTGATCAACGGCAGCAAGACCGCGCAACTCTCTGTAATTCTTGAAAAACACCGGTTAACCCCGGAAAGGCTCAAGCTGTTTTATCCCTGATGGAACGGCTTGCTCAGATGATTTGGTACTCACCTGAAAAGTGATGGTGCGGTCGAGAAGACTCGAACTTCCACGGGTTGCCCCACAGCGACCTCAACGCTGCGCGTCTACCAATTCCGCCACGACCGCACTGTCACGAAGGGCCGGTCTGAACCGGCTCGCGGCATGTAGCAAATCGTTTCCGGGGAAACAAGCGCCCTGTGCGATATTCGTCGATCATTCTTGCTTGCCGCAGGGGAAGCCGCCATCACTTTCGACAATAGCCGGCTTTCAAGGCACGGGGACTGGACGTTTTGGCCGCCAGCGGCCATATCAGGCCGAAGAACGGACCGTCCAAATGACCGAACGCAGCCTGATCGCCACGTCGTTTCTCGCCCTTCCGGGCTCAGCCCCGGTCGAATGGCGAATCGAATCCGGCCTCACCCCTTACGATCAGGCACTCGCCTTCATGGAAGAGCGCGCCGACGCGATTCGCCAAGGTAGCGCCGGCGAGATGGTCTGGCTGGTCGAGCACCCGCCAATCTACACCGCAGGCACCAGCGCTCAGGAGCAGGACCTGGTCGAGCCCGACCGTTTCCCCGTCTTCAAGACCGGCCGCGGCGGCGAATACACCTATCATGGCCCCGGCCAGCGCGTGGCCTACGTCATGCTCGACCTCAAGCGTCGGCGCGAAGACGTGCGTGCCTTCGTGGCATCGCTCGAGGCCTGGATCATATCGGCGCTCGCCGCCTTCAACGTGAAGGGCGAACGCCGCGAGGACAGGGTGGGCGTCTGGGTGGTCAGACCCGACCGCCCGGCCCTGCCGGACGGTTCACCGGCGGAAGACAAGATTGCCGCCATCGGCATACGCCTGCGTCGTTGGGTGAGTTTCCACGGCATCGCCATCAATGTCGAACCTGAGCTCGGCCATTTCTCGGGCATCGTGCCTTGCGGCGTCACCGACCATGGCGTCACCAGCCTTGTCGACCTTGGCCTGCCGGTGACGATGAACGACCTCGACGTTGCGCTCAAAGCCGCGTTCGAAGAGATATTCGGGCCAGCCAGCACAGTCTCCGAGACCGTACGAAAAACCGCCTAGGAACTTTCGCTGGTCTGCCTGTTTGCAGCCCCGAACGTGGCGGGTCCTTCGACGTCGGCGCCCGCAATTCCCGCGTCATTCAGGCATCGGGATCTGTCCCGGTGCCGCAGCCTTCATCGGTTCAGAACCCCATCGAGAAGAGGCCGAACCGGCATTCAATCACAGTGCGCCGATCCACATCGCCATGGTGACGAGGAAGGTGCTCATGCAGACCATCGAAAGGACATCCTGTAGCAGCTCGGTCATCTGTTGCTCCTGTTTTTAATATGTTCTCAATTTGTTCTATTTTTGTTCAAATGTCAACGCACGCCATTGCTTTCGGGCGCAGGCGCTCGTTGCAAGCGATTCGACAGTAAATGAAGGGTTTATGCGCGCGACCGGTCACCGCCGCGCGTTAACAATCGCGCGTCAGCCGTCCCGGCATCAAGATAACAGTCAACTTGAGCGCGGCCCGCCGAAAGCGCGAACAGGCGTCTGGAGCGATCGCCCGCTGCTAGCGCAGCGGAACGATCTTGCCCTCGGCGAGCGTCACGCGGCGGTCCATGCGCGCGGCAAGCTCGTGGTTGTGCGTGGCAATAAGTGCGGCCAGGCCAGATTGCCTGACGAGCGCCGAAAGCGCGTCGAAGACATAACCTGCCGTCACCGGATCGAGATTGCCGGTCGGCTCGTCGGCCAGAAGCACCAGCGGCGCGTTGGCAACCGCGCGTGCGATCGCCACGCGCTGCTGCTCGCCGCCGGAAAGCTCTGACGGCCTGTGTTCGGCGCGCTTGCCTATTTTCATGTAGTCGAGCAGTTGCTCGGCGCGCTCGCTCGCCTTGGCCGGGCTGAGACCCTTCACCAGCTGCGGCATCATCACATTCTCCAGCGCCGAGAATTCGGGCAGCAGGTGATGGAACTGATAGACAAAACCAACGTCGTTGCGGCGGATCGCGGTACGCTCGTCGTCCGAAAGCCGCCCGCAGGCGCGCCCGTTCAGGAAGACGTCGCCGGCGTCGGGGCGTTCGAGCAGGCCCGCGGTATGCAGCAGCGTCGACTTGCCGGCGCCTGACGGCGCCACCAGCGCCACCATCTCGCCCGGCTTGAGCGAGAAATTGGCATCGTTCAGGATCGTCAACTTGCGCGAGCCCTGCTCGTAATGGCGTTCGACGCTCTTGAGTTCGATAACGGCTTCGATGGCCATCACTCGTACCTCAGCGCTTCGACCGGATCGAGCGTTGCCGCCCGCCATGCCGGAAACAGTGTCGCCAGGAATGACAGCACCAGGGCCATCAGCACCACCGAGACAGTCTCGCCGACGTCCATCTTGGCCGGCAGCTGGCTGAGGAAATAGAGCTCGGGATTGAACAGCACCGTGCCGGAAAGCCACGAGAAGAACTGCCGGATGCGCTCGACATTGAGGCAGATGACGACGCCGAGCAGCACGCCGGCAATGGTGCCGGTCATGCCGATGGCGGCGCCCGTCATCAGGAAGATGCGCATGACGGCGCCACGCGTCGCACCCATCGTGCGCAGGATGGCGATGTCGTGGCCCTTGTCCTTCACCAGCATGATCAGGCCGGAGATAATGTTCAATGCTGCCACAAGCACGATCAGCGTCAGGATCATGAACATGACGTTGCGCTCGACCTGCAGCGCCGAGAAGAACGTCTGGTTGCGCTGGCGCCAGTCGGTCAGGAAGATCGGCCGCTGGGCCGCCTCCTCGACCTTGGTCTTCAGCGCATCGACGTCATCGGGATTGTCGACATAGATCTCGATCGAGCCGACCTTGCCTTCGGAATTGAAGTAGAGCTGCGCCTCGTTGAGCGGCATGAAGACGATCGAGCTGTCATATTCCGACATGCCGACTTCGAAGATGCCGGAGATCGGATAGGCTTTCGCCCGCGGCGTCGTGCCCATGGGCGTGACGTCTCCGTCGGGCGAAATCAGCCGGATGGAATCGCCCAGCACTAGGCCCATGTTCTCGGCCATGCGCTTGCCGATGACTACGCCTTCGCCTTCGTCGAAGCCGACGATGGAGCCCTGCTTGATGTTGTTGGCGACCAGCGTCACCTTGCCGAGGTCGCTGCCCCTGATGCCGCGCACCAGAGCGCCGGCGCCAGCACCGACATTGCCCTGCGCCAGCACCTGTCCCTCGACCAGCGGAATGGCATATTTGACGCCTGAAACACCGTTGATGCGGTCGGCGACTGCCGAATAGTCCTCAAGTGGCGTGTCCACTGCGGTGACGACCAGATGGCCGTTGACGCCGAGAATGCGTGTCAGGAGTTCGGCGCGAAACCCGTTCATCACCGCCATCACCACGATCAGCGTGGCAACGCCTAGCATGATGCCGAGAAACGAGATCGAAGCGATGACCGAGATCACCGTCTCCTTGCGCTTCGAACGAAGGTAGCGCCAGGCCACCATGCGCTCGAACACCGAGAACGGCCCGGCCCCGGCCGGCTTCGCCGCCGCCACTTGGTTCATGCCTTGGCGCCCAGCTTGGCGAGTGCGGCAGCCACCTGCAGCGTTTCGCGCTCGCCGGTCTTGCGGTTCTTGATTTCGACCTCACCCGCTGCGGCACCGCGCGGACCGACGATCACCTGCCACGGCAGCCCGATCAGGTCGGCAGTGGCGAACTTGCCGCCGGCGCGCTGGTCGGTGTCGTCGTAGAGCACGTCCTTGCCCGCGGCCTCGAAGGCCTTGTAGAACTCGTCGCAGATGCGGTCGCACTCGGCGTCGCCGACCTTCATGTTGATCAGGCCGATGTCGAACGGTGCCACCGCCTCCGGCCAGATGATGCCGTTCTCGTCATGGCTCGCCTCGATGATCGCCGCGATCAGGCGCGACGGGCCGATGCCGTAGGAACCCATCGACACGAAATGCTCCTTGCCGTCGGGCCCGGTCACTTTGGCGCCCATCGGCTTCGAATACTTCTCGCCGAAGTGGAAGATGTGGCCGACCTCGATGCCGCGCGCCGAAACCTTGTCGGCCTCGGGCACCGCATCCCACGCCGCCTCGTCATGCATTTCTTCGGTCGCCGCATACGGCGTCGTCCACTGCTTGACGATGCCGTCGATCTCGCCGTCATTGCCGAAGTCGGTTTCGGCGCCCGGCACGGGCAGGCCGAGATAGTCGCGATGGCAGAACACCTGGCTTTCGCCGGTTTCGGCCAAAATGATGAACTCGTGGCTCAGGTCGCCGCCGATCGGGCCGGTGTCGGCGCGCATCGGGATCGCCTGCAGGCCCATCCGCGTGAAGGTACGGAGATAAGAGACGAACATCCTGTTGTAGGCCGCCTTGGCGCCCTCGAAGTCGAGGTCGAAGGAATAAGCATCCTTCATCAGGAATTCACGGCTGCGCATGACGCCGAAGCGCGGGCGCACTTCGTCGCGGAACTTCCACTGGATATGGTAGAGGTTGAGCGGCAGGTCCTTGTACGACTTGACGTAGGACCGGAAGATTTCCGTCACCATCTCTTCGTTGGTCGGTCCGAACAGCATGTCGCGCTCGTGCCGGTCCTTGATGCGCAGCATCTCCTTGCCGTAGTCGTCGTAACGGCCGCTTTCGCGCCACAGGTCGGCCGACTGGATCGTCGGCATCAGGATTTCCAATGCCCCTGCCCGGTCCTGTTCTTCGCGCACGATGCGGCAGATCTTGTCCAGCACGCGCTTGCCCAGTGGCAGCCACGAGAAGCTGCCGGCCGCCTGTTGCCTGATCATGCCCGCGCGCAGCATCAGCCGGTGGGAAATGATGTCCGCCTCGCGGGGATTTTCTTTCAGGATAGGCAGGAAATAGCGCGACAGACGCATCGAAGATTCCATGAAAACGATGATGCCGGAATCGGCACGGGAAAGGCTTGCTTGAACGCGCTTCATAGCCATTTCATGGCCGATTGGAAACCCGCGCACGCCGTTTCGACGCAGCGTCAGAATGCCCTGTCTGGTTGCCAGGCAAATTCTGCCAAACAATTGTGCATTGCAGCACAGGATTGCCCCTGCCGAAGCAAAATTCTGCGTGACATTTCATTTCGGCTTGGTCTAATGTGCCCCGATAACCGAGAGGGCGGAGAAAAATCCGCTCTCCTACGCGGTCAAAGTCTTGGGAGGATGCGATCTAGGCGCGATAACTCGCTGCCGCCGGTAACGGAAAGCAGATCGGACGCGTTTAAATTGCAAGGCTTCGCGCCTTGCATTTTTTTTGGGCAATCATCAGCTTACGATGCGTCGTTGACAAACGACATGACCGGGCATGGCGCCCGGCAAGCCCCCAGCATGACACCAGATCATCCCGCCCCAGCCGACACGTCGGCGGTAGTCGGCTGGGCGCTGTCGCTCAGTTGATCTCGGGGATGAACTGGGGGAAATCGTCGAAGCTGTAGCCGAGACCGAGGGTCACGCCATAGAACGCGCCCATCAGCACCGCCGTGACCACCGTTGTCCACAGCATGGCGCGCAGCATGTGGGGGCCGCGCGGCGCGCTCGCCTCCGTGCCGTGCGTGACATTGTTGTCGTCATCCTGGGTCTTCACGCCGAACGGCAGGATGGCAAACAGGGTCAGCCACCAGAAGACGAAATACATCGCGATGATGGAAATCCAGGTCATGCCTGTTCGAGCTCCACGAGCGTACCCTGGAAATCCTTGGGGTGCAGGAAGAGCACCGGCTTGCCATGCGCGCCGATCCTCGGACTGCCGTCGCCGAGCACGCGGGCGCCGCTCGCCTTGAGGTGGTCGCGCGCAGCCAGGATATCGTCAACCTCGTAGCAGACATGGTGCATGCCGCCTGAAGGGCTCTTGGCCAGGAATGCCGCGATCGGCGACCCCTCGCCCAGCGGCTCGAGGAGTTCGATCTTGGTATTGCCGACATCTATGAAGACGACCGTCACGCCATGCTCAGGCAGGGCCTGTGGATCGGTCACCCTGGCGCCCAGCGTGTCGCGGTAGACAGCGCTCGCCGCTGCCAGGTCCGGCACGGCGATGGCGACGTGGTTGAGGCGTCCGAGCATATCAAGTCCTGCCTTCAGCGGGTGACGAACACCGTCACCAGCGGTTTCTTGCCCCAGGCTTCGTTGGCCGCACCGCGCACCGCGCGACGCACCGCTTCCTGCACCAGGTCGAGGTCTTTTCGGCGCGCGCGGGGTATGGAGTCCACGGCGCCTATTGCCGCATCGAGCATCAATTCCTCGAGAGCCTCGCCGCCGGCATCGACTTCGGCGACGCCGATGGCCACCAGATCCGGGTCGCCTGACAGCTCATACTTGTCGTCGAGCACGACGTTGACCGCGACATGGCCGGCAAAGGACAGCTTGCGCCGGTCGCGGATGCCCATCGCCTCGTCCGAACCGATTAGCTTGCCGTCCTTATAGACGCGGCCGAACGGCACCTGGTCGATGATTTCTGCAGCGCCCGGCCACAGCCGGAGCATGTCGCCGTCGCGGATCTGCGCCACTTCGGGAATTCCGGACATCGCCATCAGCGAGCCCTGCCCGACAAGATGAGCCGCCTCGCCATGCACCGGCACGCCGATGCGCGGACGCACCCATTCATACATGCGCTTGAGTTCGCTGCGGCGCGGGTGGCCGGAGACGTGGACCAGCGCGTCACCGTCCTCGATGATCTTCATGCCCTGGTCGATGAGTTGGTTCTTGATCTCGAGGATCGCCTTTTCGTTGCCGGGAATGGTCCGCGAGGAAAACACCACCGTGTCGCCTGGCGACAGGGCGACCGACTTCATTTCGTCGCGTGCCAGCTTGGCGAGCGCCGCCCGCGGCTCACCCTGGCTGCCAGTACAGATGACGACGAGGTTTTCGCGCGGAATGTAACCGTAATCCTCTTCGGAAACGAATTCCGGCAGCCCGTCCATGTAGCCGAGTTCGCTCGACACATCGATGACCCGCTTCAGCGAGCGTCCCATGACCAGAACTTGCCGACCGGCGTCGCGCGCCGCCTCGGCGATCGAGCGGATACGGCCGACATTCGACGAGAAGGTCGTCACCGCGACACGGCCCTTGGCCTCTTCGATCACCTTGCGCAGCCCCTGTCCGACCTGCTGCTCGGACGGCGAATCGCCCTCGCGCAGCGCATTGGTCGAATCGCAGACCAGCGCCAGCACGCCCTTGTCGCCATAGGCGCGGAACCGAGCCTCGTCGGTCATGGGGCCGATTTCCGGCGCCGGGTCGATCTTCCAGTCGCCAGTGTGGATCACCGTGCCGGCAGGACTGGTGATCGCCAGCGAAACCGGCTCGGGGATCGAATGGCTGACAGCGATTGCTTCGATCTCGAACGGGCCCACCGTGAACTTCTCGCCGGCGCGATAGACAGTTACCGGGATTTTCGGCGCGCCCTGCTCCGACTGGCGCTTGGCTTCCAGCAGCCCGGCAGCAAAAGGCGTCATCCAGACCGGCGCCTTGAGCTTCGGCCAGGTATCGTGCAGCGCGCCGTAGTGATCCTCGTGCGCATGCGTGATGATGATGCCTCGAAGGTTCTTGAGCTCTTCTTCGATGAAGCGCGTATCGGGCAGCACCAGATCGACACCCGGCAGCGTCGCATCGGGGAAAGTCACGCCGACATCGATGATGATCCACTCGCGCGCATTCGCCGGGCCGAAGCCGTAGAGCGCGAAGTTCATGCCGATCTCGCCGACGCCACCAAGCGGCACGAATACGAGCTCGGCGTTTTCCGCTTTCGCCATACCAGAAATCCTTTCAGGCCTGTCAGGCCGCGCCGGCCGAAGCGACCGCGCCAAAATGCACGTCGCCAGCGGCGATCTTTACCGTTTCACCTTTAGCGTCACGGATGACGAAGCGGCAATCCTCGTCGATGGTCTCGAAGATGCCGCGCACCACATTTCCCTCGACCCGCACGGCCACTTCGCTGCCCAGGCCAGCAGCGCGCGCCAGCCAGCGCTTGCGGATCTCGGCCAGGCCCCTGCCTTCGGCCCAGATGCGTTCGTTCTCGCTCCAGGCATCGGAAAGAGCCAGGAACAGCGTTTCGGCGTCGACGCCCGCTCCGAGACTGGCAAGCGACGTCGCGGGATAAGGCACGTCGGTCGGATGGGCCACGACATTGACACCGATGCCGATGGCGATGCCGAGCCGCCCATGCCCAAGCAGGGTCGATTCAAGCAGGATGCCGGCAAGCTTGGCCCCCGACGCCAGCACGTCGTTCGGCCATTTCAGCTCGAAACGCTTGACGCCTTGCCCGCTGCCGCCATCGACGCCGACCGAAAACCGGGCATTGGGCGCCACCGCATCCAGCGCATCGGCAAGGGCGAGCCCAGCGACGAAGCCGAGCGTCGCGGCATATTGCAGATCGTGATCGAGGACCTTGAGCAGGGTCGCCGCCAGGTTGCCCTCCGGCGTCGCCCAGACGCGGCCGCGCCGGCCGCGACCGCTGTCCTGTTTCTTGGAGACGATCCAGAGCTTGCCCGGATCGCCTGCCATCGCGTGCTCCAACGCCAGTGCGTTGGTCGACCCTACCGCATCGTGGGCTTCCAGGCGGAAACCGTCGGCACTTGCAGTCGGTGCGAGTTGGAACCCCATACCGTCAGAAGAAGGTCTTGGCAGCAGCTTCCGCCATCTGCCCGACAGGGCCGCCGATCAGCACGTAGAACAGCACGAACGCGCCGGACAGGCCGAGCACGAGGCGAAGCTCGCCCGCCATCGGCTGGAAACCGCCGACCGGCTCGTCGAACCACATGATCTTGATGATGCGCAGGTAATAATAGGCGCCGACCACCGAAGCCAGCATGCCGATCACCGCAAGGGCGTAGAGATTGGCATCGATTGCGGCGAGGAAGACGTACCACTTCCCCCAGAAACCCGCGAGCGGCGGAATGCCGGCCAGCGAGAACATAAGGATGGTCAGGATCGTCGCCATCATCGGATTGGTCGAGGACAGGCCTGCCAGATCGCTGATCTGTTCGACATTGCCGTCCTTGCGGCGCATGGCGAGGATGAAGGCGAAGGTGCCCAGCGTCATCACCAGGTAGATCAGCATGTAGATGACCACGCCGCGTACGCCGGCTTCGCTGTTGGCAGCAAGGCCGACAAGCGCGTAGCCCATATGTCCGATCGACGAATAGGCCATCAGGCGCTTGATGTTCTTCTGTCCGATCGCCGCGAAGGCACCCAGAACCATCGAGGCGATCGAGACGAAGACGATGATCTGCTGCCAGTCGAGGCCGATCGGCTCGAATGCCCCCATGGTGACGCGCACGATCAGCGCCATCGCCGCCATCTTGGGGGCCGCGGCGAAGAATGCCGTCACCGGGGTCGGCGCGCCTTCATAGACGTCAGGCGTCCACATGTGGAACGGCACTGCCGAGATCTTGAAGCACAGGCCGGCAAGCACGAACACCAGGCCGAAGACCAGTCCGAGCTGGCGCTCGCCGCCGGTCAGCGCCGCGGCGATCGCTTCGAACGAGGTGTGGCCGGTGTAGCCGTAGACGAGGCTGATGCCGTAGAGCAGCATGCCCGACGACAGCGCGCCGAGAACGAAATACTTGAGGCCCGCTTCGGTCGAACGCACATTGTCACGGTTGATCGCGGCAATGACATAGAGCGCCAGCGACTGCAGCTCGAGCCCGAGATAGAGTGCCAGCATGTCGTTGGCCGAGATCATCAGCAACATGCCGAGGGTCGCCAGCATGGCCAGCACCGGGAACTCGAACTTGTCGAACTTCTCAGCCTTGGCAAAGCCGACCGACATGATCAGCGTCACAACCGCGCCAACTAGCGTCAGAAGCTTCATGAAGCGGGCGAACGGATCGGAGATGAAGGCCGTGCCGTAGCCCTGCCCGTCATGGCCGAACACCAGCATCCACGCACCGGCCGCAATCAGCAGCGCGACGGCCAGGCCGGTCACGGTCGAGTTGGCGCGCTCGCCGGAGAACACACCCACCATCAGCAGCACCAGCGCGCCGACAGCAATGATCAGCTCCGGCATGGAGAGCGAGAGGCTCGAAAGGAGTTCGGGCGTCATGGTTCGCAAAACCCCTGTCAGTTCGCCGCCGCGGTCTGCGCGGCGTCGATCGATACGGTTACGTTATTGACCAACGCCTTCACGGAAGCCGCCGTGGCGTCGAACACCGGTGCCGGGTAGACACCGTAGAAGATGACCAGGATGACGAGCGGGTAGAGCACCACCTTCTCGCGGCCCGACAGGTCGAACAGACCCTTGAGGCTTTCCTTGGTCAGCGCGCCGAAGACGACGCGGCGATACAGCCACAGCGCATAGGCCGCCGACAGGACCACGCCGGTTGCGGCGAGCAGCGCCACCCAGGTGTTGACCTGGAAGATGCCGAACAGCGTCAGGAACTCGCCGACGAAGCCGCTGGTGCCGGGCAATCCGACATTGGCCATGGTGAAGATCAGGAACGCCACTGCATATTTCGGCATGTTGTTGACCAGGCCGCCATAGGCCGCGATGTCACGCGTATGCATGCGGTCGTAGACGACGCCGACGCAGAGGAACAGCGCACCGGAGACGAGGCCATGGCTCAGCATCTGGAAGATCGCGCCCTGCACGCCTTCCTGGTTCATCGAGAAGATGCCCATGGTGACGTAGCCCATGTGGGCGACCGATGAATAGGCGATCAGCTTCTTCATGTCCTCCTGCATCAGCGCCACCAGCGAGGTGTAGATGATGGCGACGACCGACAGTGCGAAAACCAGCGGGGCGAAGAACTCGGAAGCCAGCGGGAACATCGGCAGCGAGAAACGCAGGAAGCCGTAGCCGCCCATCTTCAGCAGGATGCCGGCCAGGATGACCGAACCTGCCGTCGGCGCCTCGACGTGTGCATCCGGCAACCAGGTGTGGACCGGCCACATCGGCATCTTCACCGCAAACGAGGCGAAGAAGGCGAGCCACAGCCACGTCTGCATGTTGGCTGGGAAGCCATGCGAAAGCAGCGTCGGAATGTCGGTCGTGCCGGCCTGCCAGAACATCGCCATCACCGCCAGCAGCATCAGCACCGAGCCGAGCAGCGTGAACAGGAAGAACTTGAAGCTGGCATAGACGCGACGCTTGCCGCCCCAGACGCCGATGATGATGAACATCGGGATCAGCACGGCTTCGAAGAAGACGTAGAACAGCACGATGTCGAGCGCGCAGAACACGCCGATCATCAGCGTTTCCAGGACCAGGAACGAGATCATGTATTCCTTGACGCGCTTTTCCACCGACTCCCAGCTGGCCAGGATGCAGAGCGGCATCAGGAAAGTCGTCAGAATGACGAACAGCATCGAGATGCCGTCCACGCCCATGTGGTAGGAAATGCCGGAATCAAGCCACGCGGCCTTTTCGACGAACTGGAAGCCGGTCTCGGCGTTGTCGAAATAGATCCAGATCAGCAGCGACACCGCGAAGGTGAAGACCGTGGTCAGGAGCGCGACATTGCGGATATTGCGGCGCGCAGCATCACCGTCGTCCCTGATCAGAAGGATCAGGAACGCGCCGACCAGCGGCAGGAAGGTGACTAGCGACAGAATGGGAACGCCGGACATCAGAAGGAGCTCCCGAGCATCATCCAGGTAACGAGGGCCGCCACGCCGATCAGCATGGCGAAGGCGTAGTGATAGAGGTAACCGGTCTGCAGCTTGACGACACGGTTGGTCACGTCGACGACGCGGGCCGAGATGCCGTCGGCGCCGAACCCGTCGATCAGCCAGCCGTCACCCTTCTTCCACAGGAACCGGCCGAGCCACTTGGCCGGGCGCACGAACAGGAAGTCGTACAGTTCGTCGAAGTACCACTTGTTGAGCAGGAAGGCGTAGAGCCCGCGATGGCGTTCAGCCAGCACCTTCGGCATCTCCGGCGAGCGGATGTAGAACAGGTATGCCACCAGGAAGCCGCTGATCATCGCCGCGAACGGCGCGAGCTTTACCCACATCGGCACGCCGTGGAAGTCGTGCAGGATGTGATTGGTCTCAAGCGTGAAGATCGCACCCTTCCAGAACTCGTTGTAGGCCTCGCCGATGAACTGGTCGTGGAACACGACGCCCGCAAACAGCGCGCCGACAGCCAGCACGAACAGCGGCACCAGCATCACCGGCGGCGATTCATGCACATGGTGCATGACGTCGGCGGTGGCGCGCGGCTTGCCGTGGAAGGTCATGAAAATCAAGCGCCAGGAATAGAAGCTGGTGAAGCAGGCAGCGACCACGAGCATCGCAAAGGCAAGGCCGGCGACCGCGTTGTGGCCGACGAACGCGCCTTCGATGATGGCGTCCTTGGAGAAGAAGCCGGCCGTGCCGATGATCGTCGCCGGGATACCGACGCCGGTCAGCGCCAGCGTGCCGATGACCATCATCCAGTAGGTGGTCGGGATCAGCCTCCTGAGACCACCCATCTTGCGCATGTCCTGCTCGTCGGAAACGGCATGGATCACCGAGCCCGAGCCCAGGAACAGCAGCGCCTTGAAGAAGGCGTGCGTGAACAGGTGGAAGATGGCCGCCGAATAGAAGCCCATGCCGAGCGCCACGAACATGTAGCCGAGCTGCGAGCAGGTCGAATAGGCGATGACGCGCTTGATGTCGTTCTGCACCAGGCCGACGGTCGCTGCGAAGAAGGCAGTGAAGGCGCCGATGAAGGTCACGACGGTAAGCGCGGAGGCGGACAGTTCGAATACCGGCGACATGCGCGCCAGCATGAACACGCCGGCGGTGACCATGGTGGCCGCGTGGATCAGCGCCGACACCGGCGTCGGGCCTTCCATGGCGTCCGGCAGCCAGGTGTGCAGGGGCACCTGCGCCGACTTGCCCATGGCACCCATGAACAGCAGCAGGCAGACGATGGTCAGCGCGCCCTGCTTGTCGAGCGCATAGCCGAGGAAGGTCAGGACGGTTTCACTGCTTGCGGCAGCGCCTTCGACCGGCAGATAGGAAGCGGCGCCGGCAAAGATCGTGCTGAATTCGACCGAGCCGAACAGAACGAACAGGCCGAAGATGCCGAGCAGGAAGCCAAAGTCGCCGACACGATTGACCACGAACGCCTTGATGGCGGCGGCATTCGCCGACGGCTTCTTGTACCAGAAGCCGATCAGCAGGTAGGACGCGAGTCCCACCCCTTCCCAGCCGAAGAACATCTGGACGAGGTTGTCCGACGTCACCAGCATCAGCATGGCGAAGGTGAACAGCGACAGGTAGGCGAAGAAGCGCGGCCGATGCGGATCGTGGTGCATATAGCCGATCGAGTAGATGTGGACGAGCGCCGACACCGTGTTGACCACGACCAGCATGACCACCGTCAGCGTGTCGATGCGCAGCGCCCAGTTGGCCTGCAGCCCGCCGGAGTCGATGAAGCGCAGCACCGGCACGGTGAACACTTCGACGTCGCCGAGCCCCACGGTGATGAAGGCGACCCAAGACAGGACAGCCGACACGACCAGCAGGCCGGAGGTGATGTATTCGGACGCCTTGGCGCCGATCGAACGGCCGAACAGGCCGGCGATCAGGAAGCCGAGAAGCGGAAGGAAGACGATTAGCTGATACATTTTTGTCCCGTCAGCCCTTCATCATGTTCACGTCTTCGACCGCGATGGAGCCGCGGTTGCGGAAGAATACGACCAGAATGGCAAGCCCGATTGCCGCTTCAGCGGCGGCGACCGTCAGAACGAAAATCGCAAAAACCTGACCGACGAGATCGCCGAGATGGGCAGAGAAAGCCACGAAATTGATGTTGACGGCGAGCAGGATCAGCTCGACCGACATCAGGATGACGATGACGTTCTTGCGGTTCAGGAAAATGCCGAACACGCCGAGTGTGAACATCACCGCCGAAAGGGTGAGATAGTGTCCGATACCGACAACCATGGTCAGATTCCCTTGCCCGTCTCGACCTTCTTGACCTCGATCGCGGTGGCCGGCGTGCGGGCGACCTGAGCGGGGATGCTCTGGCGCTTGACGTTCGGCTTGTGGCGCAGCGTGAGCACGATGGCGCCGATCATGGCGACCAAAAGCACAAGGCCGGCGATCTGGAAGAAGTAGATGTAATCCGTGTAGAGGATGTCGCCGAGCGCTGCCGTGTTGTGGCGCACCGCGATGTCAGGCGTTGGCTGGGCAACCGCCGTCGCGAGCTTCGGCGAGAACGCGTAGCCACCGGTCACCACGATCAGCTCGGCAGCCAGGATCAGGCCGACCAGCGCGCCGATCGGCGCATATTGCAGCGCGCCTGACTTGAGCTCGGCGAAATCGACGTCGAGCATCATGACGACGAACAGGAACAGCACCGCGACCGCGCCGACATAGACGACGAGCAGGATCATCGCCAGGAACTCGGCGCCGGTCAGAAGGAACAGACCCGCCGCGTTGAAGAACGTCAGGATCAGGTAGAGCACCGAGTGAACCGGGTTGCGCGCCGAAATGACCATGAAGGCCGACGCCACCGCGATGAAGGCGAAGAGGTAGAAAAATACCGCTTCAAGTCCGTTGAGCATGGGTTCCCCCGGTTTTCCTTTCGGGCCGAACGCGCCTGCGCCCTGCCCTGTTCACGTCCTTGCTCCGCCTCCGGTGCAGGTCGCGCGTTCCTTAGACGAGCCGACTTGGCCCGTCCATTGTTCAAGCCTCAGCGATACGGCGAATCCATCGCGATGTTGCGCGCGATCTCGCGCTCCCACCGGTCGCCATTCGCAAGCAGCTTGTCCTTGTCGTAGTAAAGCTCCTCGCGCGTTTCCGTCGCGAATTCGAAATTCGGCCCCTCGACGATGGCGTCGACCGGGCAGGCTTCCTGGCAGAAGCCGCAATAGATGCACTTCACCATGTCGATGTCGTAGCGCACCGTACGACGCGTACCGTCGTTGCGGCGCGGGCCGGCCTCGATAGTGATGGCCTGCGCCGGGCAGATCGCCTCGCACAGCTTGCAGGCGATGCAGCGCTCTTCGCCGTTGGGATAGCGGCGCAGCGCATGCTCGCCGCGGAAGCGCGGGCTAACCGGTCCCTTTTCATGCGGATAGTTCAGCGTCGCCTTGGGCGCGAAGAACTGGCGCATCGACAGGAAGAACGCGCCGACGAAGTCCTGCAGCAGCAGCGATTTGGCGGCTTGGGTTAGCGCGGACATCATGCGGCTCCCGAAAGCTTGAGGACAGCAGCGGTGATGACGACCATTGCCAGCGAGATCGGCAGGAAGACCTTCCAGCCCAGGCGCATCAGCTGGTCGTAGCGGTAGCGCGGCACGAAGGACTTCACCATGGCGAACATGAAGAACACCATGCAGACCTTGAGCACGAACCAGATCACGCCGGGCACCCAGGTGAAGGGTGCGAAGTCGAACGGCGGCAGCCATCCGCCAAGGAACAGGATCGTCGTCAGCGCGCACATCAGCACGATGGCGACGTACTCGCCGAGGAAGAACAGCAGGAACGGCGTCGACGAATATTCGATCATGTGGCCCGCAACGAGTTCCGACTCGGCTTCGACAAGGTCGAATGGCGGGCGGTTGGTCTCTGCGAGTGCCGAGATGAAGAAGATCACGAACATCGGGAACAGCACGAGCCAGTTCCAGTCGAGGAACGTGTTCGGCAGGCCCAGGCGCGTGCCGATGCCGTCGCCCTGCGACAGCACGATGTCGGTGAGGTTTAGCGAACCGACGGTGAGCAGCACGCAGACGATGACGAAGCCGATCGAGACTTCATAGGACACCATCTGGGCCGCCGAACGCAGCGCGCCGAGGAAGGGATACTTGGAGTTCGAGGCCCAGCCGCCCATGATCACGCCATAGACCTCGAGCGAGGAGATGGCGAAGACATAGAGGATGCCGACATTGACGTTGGCGATCGCCCAGCCTTCGCTGACCGGGATCACCGCCCATGCCGAGATCGCCAGCACCGCCGAGACCACTGGGGCAAGCAGGAACACGCCCTTGTTGGCGCCTGACGGGATCACCGGCTCCTTGAAGACAAACTTCAGGAGATCGGCGAAGGCCTGCAGCAGGCCCCAGGGACCGACGACGTTCGGACCGCGGCGCAGCTGCACCGCCGCCCAGATCTTGCGGTCGGCATAAAGGATGTAGGCGACGAAGATCAGCAGGACGACGATCAGCACGACCGACTTCAGGAGGATGATCAACGCCGGCAGGACGTAGAAGGAGAAAAAGGTATCCATGACAGCCTTTACTCCGCCGCCTGCTTGAAGCCGTTTTTGGCCAGTGCCGAACACTCGGCCATCACCGCCGACGCGCGTGCGATCGGGTTGGTGAGATAGAAGTCCTTCACGACGGAGGTGAAGGCTGCCTTATTCAGGCGGCCGCCGAGCTTGGCGACCTTGGCGATGTCGTCATTGTCGCCGGCATCGATCTCGTCGATGCGCGCCAAATGCGGAAGCTCCGCATAGAGCTTGGCGCGCAGCTGCTGCAGCGAGTCGAAAGGCAGCTTATGGCCGAGCACATCGGACAGCGCCCTGAGGATCGCCCAGTCTTCCTTGGCCTCGCCCGGTGCGAATCCGGCGCGGCCGGTCACCTGGACGCGGCCTTCGGTGTTCACATAGGTGCCCGACTTCTCGGTGTAGGCAGCGCCAGGCAGGATGACGTTGGCGCGGTGCGCGCCGGCGTCGCCATGGGTGCCGACATAGACCACGAACGCGTCGCCGGCCTTGCTCAGGTCGAGCTCGTCGGCACCGAGCAGGAACAGCACGTCGCTGTCGCCGAGCATGCCGGCAACGTTCTTGCCACCCTCGCCCGGCACGAAGCCGACATCGAGACCACCGACGCGGGCCGCTGCGGTGTGCAGCACGGCAAAGCCGTTCCAGTCCGGGCGGCTCGCCTTGACCGCGGTCGCGAGCTTGGCGGCCTGGCCGAGCACGGCGGCACCATCGGACCGGGCGACTGCGCCCTGGCCGACGATGATCAGCGGATGCGAAGCCTTCTTGAGCACCGAGAAGAACTTGCCATTGCCTTCGGCCAGGTCCTTGAGCGTATCCGGGCCCGAGCCGAGCTGCTCGTAGTCATAGCGCGTGTCGCCGACCTCGCCGATGACGGCAACCGGCACATTGGCTGCGCGCCAATGCTTGCGGATGCGGGCATTGAGCACCGAAGCCTCGAAGCGCGGGTTGGCGCCGATGATCAGGATGGCGTCGGCCTGCTCGATGCCTTCGATGGTCGGATTGAAGATGTAGCTGGCGCGGCCAAGCGACGGATCAAGTGCGGCACCGTCCTGGCGGCAATCGATGTTCTTCGAGCCGAGCGAGGAGACCAGCTGCTTGAGCGCGTACATTTCCTCGACGGTCGCGAGATCGCCGGCAATCGCGCCGATACGGTCAGCCGAAGTCTTGGCGACAGCGTCCTTGATCGCCGAGAACGCCTCGGGCCAGGTCGCCGGAGCGAGCTTGCCATTCTTGCGGACGTAAGGACGGTCGAGACGCTGCGTGCGCAGGCCGTCCCAGATGAAGCGGGTCTTGTCGGAGATCCACTCCTCGTTCACCTGCTCGTTGATGCGCGGCATGATGCGCATCACTTCGCGGCCGCGCGTGTCAACGCGGATGGCCGAGCCGACAGCATCCATCACGTCGATGGATTCGGTCTTGGTCAATTCCCACGGACGCGCCTGGAAGGCGTAGGGCTTCGAGGTCAGCGCGCCGACCGGGCACAGGTCGATGACGTTGCCTTGCAGCTCGGAGGTCATCGCCTGCTCGAGATAGGTGGTGATCTCGGCGTCCTCGCCACGGCCGATCAGGCCGAGCTCTGAGATGCCGGCCACCTCGGTGGTGAAGCGGACGCAGCGCGTGCAGTGGATGCAGCGCGTCATGATCGTCTTGACCAGCGGGCCGATGTACTTGTCTTCGACAGCGCGCTTGTTTTCGTTGTAGCGCGAACCGTCGAGGCCGAAGGCCATCGCCTGGTCCTGCAGGTCGCACTCGCCGCCCTGGTCGCAGATCGGGCAGTCGAGCGGATGGTTGATGAGCAAAAACTCCATCACGCCTTCGCGGGCCTTCTTGACCATCGGCGTGTTGGTGAAGATCTCGGGCGTTTCGCCGTTCGGGCCTGGGCGCAGGTCGCGCACGCCCATGGCGCAGGAAGCCGCCGGCTTGGGCGGTCCGCCCTTTACCTCGACAAGGCACATGCGGCAGTTGCCGGCAATCGACAGCCGCTCATGGAAGCAGAAGCGCGGCACTTCCGCGCCCGCCTCTTCCGCAGCCTGCAGCAGCGTATAGTGGTCGGGTACCGAAATCTCTTTCCCGTCGACCTTAAGCTTTGCCATAGCGCCTCAAATCCCGCGGATGATCCGCATTCCGTCCTGCAAGGGGCGCGGCCTGCGCTGCGCCCCGAAATCCTCAATTCACGCGGCGGTCTTGCCGCCGGCAAGCGTCGCCGCCTGCCCTATCCACCCATCACGGCCGATCCGGCCCTTGAAGCCGAGATAGTCGTCCGCCCAGGCCACCTCTTCCGCCGTCCAGCCGGCGATCTGGCCGTAGGTCCAGATGCCGAGGCCGTTCAGCACCTGCTCCAGCTTCGGACCGATGCCCGAAATGGCCTTCAGATCGTCAGGCGCTTCCGGCCTTTCGATCGATGCAGGCTGCCTGAAATCCTCAGGCTGAAGCCCCACCGGCGCTTCTTCGACGACAGCAGCCTCGACAACCACCGGATCGGTCGCAGCAGCAGCCACCGGCTTGGCCTCGGCTTTCTCCAGCTTGCGCGCCAGGGTTTTCACCTCGGCGATCAACGAAGCAGTCTCGGCTTCCGCCCGCTTGGCCGCCACACCAGCCGGTTTGGCCCGCGTCGCACCGGTGAAATCGCCGAAGTCGGGCGAAAACAGCCGCTGCGCAGCCTCTGACGCACCAGTCACGGCCCCGATCCAGACGCCCATGGCGTGACTGGCGAGGCCTACACTCAGCGCCGAAGCAGCAGCGATTCCAGCGGCGGGGTGCACCATGAGGTTTGCCTTACCGGCAAACTCCTTGGGCAGCATCGCCACGAAGTCCCTGTTCATCTGCTCCAAACGTTCCATCTCAGGCACTGCACTTTCGGGAATGGGAAATGTCGACATTGGTAGCTCCTTGTCGCCTTCGCCGTTCGCCTCTGCCTCGTCGTTTCCTATTTCGGACCTTTGGCCCGCACTTTCTGACTTAACCTCTACTCAGCCGCCACCAGCACCGGCTCGGCGCGATGCGCGTTACGCGAGAACTCGTCGATGCGGCGCTCGATCTCCGGGCGGAAGTTGCGGATCAGGCCCTGGATCGGCCATGCGGCCGCGTCGCCCAGCGCGCAGATCGTGTGGCCTTCCACCTGCTTGGTGACGTCGAGCAGCATGTCGATCTCGCGCTTGTGCGCTTCGCCCCGCACCAGGCGTTCCATGACGCGCCACATCCAGCCGGTGCCTTCACGGCACGGCGTGCACTGGCCGCAGCTCTCGTGCTTGAAGAAGTAGCTCAGCCGCGCGATCGCCTTCACGATGTCGGTCGACTTGTCCATCACGATCACGGCAGCCGTGCCGAACGACGACTTGCGCTCGCGCAGTCCGTCGAAATCCATCGGGCAGTCGATGATATCCTCGGCCTTGACCAACGGGCACGACGCACCGCCGGGGATGACGGCCAGCAGATTGTCCCAGCCGCCGCGAATACCGCCACCGTGCTTTTCGACCAGTTCGCGGAAGCTGATGCCCATGGCCTCTTCGACCGTGCAGGGCGTGTTGACGTGGCCGACGAGCATGAACAGCTTGGTGCCTACGTTGTTCGGACGACCGATGCCGGAGAACCAGGCAGCGCCACGGCGCAGGATTGTCGGCGCGACAGCGATCGACTCGACGTTGTTGACCGTCGTCGGGCAACCGTAGAGGCCGACATTGGCCGGGAACGGCGGCTTCAGACGCGGCTGGCCCTTCTTGCCTTCGAGGCTTTCGAGCAGCGCGGTTTCTTCGCCGCAGATATACGCACCTGCGCCGTGATGGACGTAGATGTCGAAATCGTAGCCGTTCTTGTTGTTCTTGCCGATCAGCTTGGCGTCATAGGCCTCGTCGATGGCGCGCTGCAGCGCTTCGCGCTCGCGGATGAATTCGCCACGCACATAGATGTAGGCAGCAACAGCACCCATGGCGAAACCGGCGAGCAGGCAACCTTCGACCAGCGTATGCGGGTCATGGCGCAGGATGTCGCGGTCCTTGCAGGTGCCCGGCTCGGATTCGTCGGCATTGATGACGAGATAGGACGGACGGCCGTCAGGGTTGCTCTTGGGCATGAACGACCACTTGAGACCCGTCGGGAATCCGGCGCCGCCGCGACCGCGCAGGCCCGACGCCTTCATCTCGTTGATGATCCACTCGCGGCCCTTTTCGATGATGCCGGCGGTGCCATCCCAATGGCCGCGCGACATCGCCCCGGCCAGCGACTGGTCGAAGCGGCCGTAGATGTTGGTAAAGATGCGATCCTTGTCTTCAAGCATGTTCTTGCTCCTCAGACCGGCTTCTTGCCGAAGACGCGGATGTATTCGGCCACGCCACCCTTGGCGAGCGCCTTGGCCTGTTTGACCCAGTCGTCACGCTCGATGCGGCCCTTGAAATTCAGATAGCCGTCGACCCACTCGCGCTCGGCCTTTTTCCACGATGCCACCTGGGCAAAGGTGAAGATGCCGAGCTCGTGCAGGGTGCCCTCGATCTTCGGGCCGACGCCCGAGATCAGCTTGAGGTCGTCGACAGCAGCAGGCTTGGCGATTCCGGCCGGGCGGTTCTTGTCTTCCAGCGACGGCTTGGCCACGACAGCAGCCGTCGGCGCAGCGACGCTTGCAGCCTTCTCGGCGGCAGGTGCTGCCTTGACCTTCGACGGCGATTTCACCGCCGGGCTGGTTTCGATCGCGTCGGTCTTGGGCTTGGCCGCATTGGACGGCGGAACGACGGCCTCGACGGCAGCTGCCTTGTTGGCCTTGGAAGCGGCCTTGGCTTCCTTGTCGCGGGTCGTCTTGAGCACGCCCTTCTCATCCCTGAGCGAGGTGAACCCGGTCAACGGCGCGGAGAAAACGCGGCCGGTCTGCGGGCCGGTCTTGACCTGGTCGCCCTTGCCGGCTTCGAACAGGTCGATGATCTCGGCCAGACGCTCCGGCGTCAGGTCCTCGTAGGTATCCTTGAACACCATGACCATCGGTGCATTGACGCAGGCGCCAAGGCACTCGACCTCTTCCCACGACAGCGTGCCCGCCTCGTTGGTGTGGAACTGGTCGTGATGGATCTTCGAACGGCACACATCCATCAGCTCTTCCGAGCCGCGCAGCATGCACGGCGTGGTGCCGCAGACCTGGATATGGGCGCGCGTGCCGACCGGCTTGAGCTGGAACTGCGTATAGAAGGTCGCGACTTCCAGCGCGCGGATGTATGGCATATCGAGCATGTCAGCGACATGCTCGATGGCAGCCTTCGTCACCCAGCCGTCCTGCTCCTGCGCCAGCATGAGCAGCGGGATGACGGCCGACTGTTCGCGGCCCTTTGGGTACTTCTTGATCCAGGTCTTGGCCTGCGCCGTAAACGCCTTGTTGAAGGCGAAGGACGCTGGCTGGACGCTGGCTTCTGCGAGACGGCGGACTGACATTTAGCGGTCGACCTCACCAAACACGATGTCGAGGGAGCCGAGAACGGCCGAGATATCCGCAAGCATGTGGCCGCGGCACAGGAAATCCATCGCCTGGAGATGGGCGAAGCCCGGCGCGCGCAGCTTGCAGCGGTATGGTTTGTTGGTGCCGTCGGCGACGAGGAACACACCGAACTCGCCCTTCGGCGCCTCGACGGCCGCATAGACCTCGCCGGCCGGCACGCGGTAGCCTTCGGTGTAGAGCTTGAAGTGATGGATCAAGGATTCCATCGAGCGCTTCATCGCCTGGCGCTTCGGCGGGACCACCTTGCCGTCCATGTTCGAAACAGGACCGACGCTTTCCTTGCCAAGCAGCAGATCGACACACTGGCGCATGATGCTTGCCGACTGGCGCATCTCTTCCATGCGGATGAGATAACGGTCGTAGCAGTCGCCGTTCTTGCCGATCGGAATGTCGAATTCCATCTCCGAATAGCACTCGTAGGGCTGGCTCTTGCGCAGGTCCCAGGCAGCGCCCGAACCGCGCACCATCACGCCCGAAAAACCCCAGGCCCAGGCGTCATCGAGCGACACCACGCCGATGTCGACGTTGCGCTGCTTGAAGATGCGGTTCGGCGTGAGCAGATCGTCGAGGTTCTTCACCGTCTGCAGGAACGGATCGATCCACTTGCCGATGTCTTCGACCAGTTTTTGCGGCAGGTCCTGGTGGACGCCGCCCGGCCGGAAGTAGGCTGCGTGCATGCGCGCGCCGCAGGCCCGCTCGTAAAACACCATCAGCTTTTCGCGCTCTTCGAAGCCCCACAGCGGCGGGGTCAGCGCGCCGACGTCCATCGCCTGCGTGGTGACGTTGAGCAGGTGCGACAGGATGCGGCCGATCTCGGAATAGAGCACGCGGATGATCTGGCCACGCTTCGGCACATCGATGCCGAGCAGGCGCTCGACGGCCAGCGAGAACGCATGTTCCTGGTTCATCGGCGCGACATAATCGAGCCGGTCGAAATAAGGGATCGCCTGCAGATAGGTCTTCTGCTCGATCAGCTTTTCGGTGCCGCGATGCAGCAGGCCGATATGCGGATCGACGCGGTCGACGACTTCGCCGTCGAGCTCGAGCACCAGGCGCAGCACGCCGTGCGCCGCCGGATGCTGCGGACCGAAGTTGATGTTGAAATTGCGGACGGAGGTTTCAGCCATTTCGGCGCCTCAATTCGTCTTGGCTTTTTCGTCGCCCGGCAGCACGTATTCGGTGCCTTCCCAGGGAGACAAAAAGTCGAAATTGCGGAATTCCTGCTTGAGCTCGACCGGCTCATAGACGACGCGCTTCTGCTCGTCGTCGTAGCGAACCTCGACAAAGCCGGTGAGCGGGAAGTCCTTGCGCAGCGGATGTCCCTCGAAACCGTAGTCGGTCAGGAGGCGGCGCAGGTCGGGGTGGCCCGAAAACAGGATGCCGTACATGTCGTAGGCTTCGCGCTCGAACCAGTCCGCGCCGGGAAACACCGACGTGATCGATGGCACCGGCGTGTCCTCGTCCGTGCTGATCTTGACGCGGATGCGCAGGTTCTGGCGCGGCGACAGCAGGTGGTAGACGACGTCGAAACGCTTGCGGCGCTGCGGATAGTCGACACCTGCGGCATCGATGAAGGAGACGAACTGGCACTGCACGTCGCTGCGCAGGAAGGTCATCACGTCGACGATGTCGGCGGCCTTCACCGTCAGCGTCAGCTCGCCATAGGCGACAACGCTTTCTTCGATGTCCGCATCGAGCTTTTCCGCGATGTAAGCGGCAAGGTCGTTCAGGGCTTCACTCATCTGGGATCACCGCTCGATCGTGCCGGTGCGGCGAATCTTCTTCTGGAGAAGAAGGATGCCGTAGAGAAGTGCTTCGGCGGTCGGAGGACAACCGGGCACGTAGATGTCGACGGGCACGACGCGATCGCAGCCGCGCACCACCGAATAGGAATAGTGATAGTAGCCGCCGCCATTGGCGCACGAGCCCATCGAGATGACGTAGCGCGGCTCTGGCATCTGGTCGTAGACCTTGCGCAAGGCGGGCGCCATCTTGTTGGTCAGCGTGCCGGCGACGATCATCACGTCCGACTGGCGCGGCGAGGCGCGCGGCGCGATGCCGAAGCGCTCGGCATCATAGCGCGGCATCGAGATGTGCATCATCTCGACCGCGCAGCACGCCAGACCGAAGGTCATCCACATCAGCGAGCCGGTGCGCGCCCAGGTGATCAGCGCTTCGGACGACGTGACGATGAAACCCTTGTCCGAAAGCTCATTGTTCAGGTCGCCGAAGAAGGCGTCGTCGGAACCGATGAGCTTGCCGGTGTTGGGATCGATGATGCCTTTCGGCTTCGGCGCGATCAGGGTGCCGGAGGCTTCGTTCAATCCCATTCCAGCGCTCCCTTTTTCCACTCATAGACAAAGCCGATGGTCAGCACGGCCAGGAAGATCATCATCGACCAGAAGCCCAGCATGCCGATCTCGCCGAAGGACACCGCCCACGGGAACAGGAACGCCACTTCGAGATCGAAGATGATGAACAGGATGGAGACCAGGTAGAAGCGAATGTCGAACTTCATGCGCGCATCGTCGAACGAGTTGAAGCCGCACTCGTAGGCAGAAAGCTTCTCCGGGTCCGGATTTCGGTAGGCGACAAGGAAGGGCGCCACGATAAGGGCGATGCCGACGAGTAGCGCCACACCGATGAAGATGACGATGGGCAGATACGAACTCAAGAGAGCGTTCATGCTGCGAATTCCGTTGGTGGCCTATCCACCAGATTTACAGCACGGTGTCCGTTTCCGGAAGCGCGACGAATTCTCGCCTGCCCTGACGAAACGGTCGTGCTGCAATGCGGCGACGGTTAGCGCAGCCGGTCGGGCGAAGCAAGCCCAACCTTGTCCAAAACGGGGCAAAGCCCACCACTGGACCAAAATCCTGCGCGTGTGGCTCCTGTTTGATTTCCTTCGTCTTTTACTCAAGTTTACACTCCTGACAAGACCGGAACCGCGGTTCTGCTAGCATTTGCAGCAAAGACCGATTCTGATGCCCTTGCGTCACTCATCCGGAGACTGCGATAGCTTGCCGCAATGAAGGAAAAACTCTCGCTTCCCACCGCCCGCCGCATTGCACTCGCGGCCCAGGGATTTGCCGATCCGCGCCCCACCGGCGCGATCACCCGCCGCCACCTGCAACGCGTGCTCGGGCGCATCGGCCTGCTGCAGATCGACTCGGTCAGCGCCGTCGTGCGCGCCCACTACATGCCGCTCTATTCGCGCCTCGGCCCCTACCCCATGGCGCTGCTCGACGATGCCATGCAGCCAAAGAAGCGCATGCTCTTCGAGTACTGGGCGCATGAAGCTTCCCTGCTGCCGTTGGAGACCTTTCCGCTTTTGCGCTGGCGCATGGCGCGGGCCGAGGACGGGATGTATGGCGGGCTTTCCAAGTTCGGCCGTGCGAACAGGCCCTACATAGAAGAGATCTTTCGCCAGGTTGTCGACCGCGGTCCGATCGCCGCGTCCGACATCGAAGGCGCCAAGGGTTCCGGCGGCTGGTGGGGCTGGAGCCAGGAGAAACATGCATTCGAATGGCTGTTCTGGGCCGGCCGCATCACCACCCATTCGCGCCGTGGCTTCGAGCGCCTTTACGATCTGCCCGAACGCGTCCTGCCTTCGGACATCCACGCACTTCCGATCCCGGCTCCGACTGATGCGCATCGCGAACTGCTGCGCATCTCGGCACGCGCCCATGGCGTGGCGACCGCGATCTGCCTGCGCGACTATTTCCGCCTGTCGCCTGCCGACATGAAGGGCCGCCTCGAAGAACTGGTCGAGATGGGCGAACTGATTCCCGTGCGTGTCGAGGGCTGGGATCGACAGGCCTATCTCCATGCCGAGGCCCGCATCCCGCGCAAGGTCCACGCACGCGCCCTCCTCGCCCCCTTCGACCCGCTTGTGTTCGAGCGCACGCGCGCCGAGCAGCTTTTCGACTTCCGCTATCGCATCGAGATCTACACGCCGGCGGAGAAGCGCCAGTACGGCTACTACGTTCTGCCCTTCCTGCTTGGCGAGCGCATCGTCGCCCGCGTCGACCTCAAGGCCGACCGTCCGGCGGGCGTGTTGCGTGTCCATGCCGCCTATGCCGAGCCTTGCGCGCCGGCGGACACGGCAAGCGAACTCCACGAAGAACTGAAGCAGATGCGCGACTGGCTCGGCCTCGAACGCATCGAGGTGACACCTGCCGGCGACCTCGGACCTGATCTGAGCGACATTGTTGGTCGTTCCATTGCGTTGACTCCACCCCACGCGAAAGCCTAAATCGCCGACAGACGGTCCTTCGCCCGCAACGGCGGAGGCTAAGAGGGAATGCGGTGCGGCGCATATGCGCCTAATCCGCGGCTGTCCCCGCAACTGTAAGCGACGAGCCAAGGCCGGTAACCACTGGGATGTCCTCCCGGGAAGGCGGTGCGAAGGCGACGACTCGCGAGCCAGGAGACCTGCCGTCTCAAACATTGATCCGATCGCCTGGCGGGTGTCCCAGGCAAGGAGCCTGGTATTTTGGAACTCGACGGCAATCTCTCGGTCGAAATTCTGGACGCATCCTGCGATGCTGCCGACGACGCGCGCTCCGCTGAAGTGACCATCCTCGTCTGCTCCTCCTGCCGCGACGAAACCGGGTCGGACGCCCATCCGCGCGCAGGAGAAAGACTTGCCGAATCCGCCCGCCGAACTGCGGCCAGCGAAGGCATCAACGTCCTCACTGTCGAATGCCTCGGCAACTGCAAGCGACGCCTGAGCGCAGCACTGATCCGCGACGGCGCATGGAGTTACGTCTTCGGCGACCTCAGCACGACGTCGGGCGAAGACCTCGTCACCGGCGCAAAGCTTTTCGCCACCTCGACCGACGGCCTCATCCCCTGGCGCGGCCGGCCCGACAGCCTCAAGCGCGGCCTCGTCGCGCGCATTCCTCCCCTCGCCCTTATCAAGGAAGACAAATGACCGCCTCCGTCGAACGCGTTCCCTGCACCGTCGTCACCGGCTTTCTCGGCGCCGGCAAGACCACCCTGCTGCGCAACATCCTCGAGAACTCCAAGGGCAAGCGCCTCGCCATCATCGTCAACGAGTTCGGCGATGTCGGCATTGACGGCGAGATTCTGAAGGGCTGCGGCGTTGAGGCTTGTCCCGAAGAAAACATCGTCGAACTGGCCAATGGCTGCATCTGCTGCACCGTCGCCGACGACTTCGTGCCCGCCCTCGACCAGATCCTATCGCTTTCGCCGAAGGTCGACCACATCCTGATCGAAACCTCGGGCCTGGCGCTGCCCAAGCCGCTGGTCCAGGCCTTCCAGTGGCCGAGCGTGAAAAGCCGTGTCACCGTCGACGGCGTCATCGCCGTGGTCGACGGTCCGGCCCTCGCCGCCGGCAAGGTGGCCTCCGATATGGAGGCGCTCGCCGCCCAGCGCCGCGCCGATGATTCGCTCGACCACGACGACCCGGTCGAGGAGGTATTCGAGGATCAGGTCGCCTGCGCCGACCTCATCATCCTGTCCAAGAGCGACCTGCTCGACGAAGCCGGTCACGCTCGCGCCACCGCCATCGTCGGCGAGCACCTGGCACGCGCGGTCAAGATCGTGCCGTCGGCGCACGGCAAGGTCGACCCCTCGGTGCTGCTCGGCCTCGGCCTCGCCGTCGAGGACGACATCGAAAACCGCAAGACCCACCACGATGGCGCCTTCGACCACGAGCACGACGACTTCGACACCTTCGTCATCGAGATTCCCTCGATCGCCAATCCGGATGAGCTGGCGAAGCGCGTCGCCACCGCCGCCGAGGAAGAGAACGTGCTGCGCGTGAAGGGCTTCGTCGACGTTGGCGGCAAGCCGATGCGCCTGCTGGTCCAGGCCGTCGGCCCGCGCGTCAACCACTACTATGACCGCGCCTGGACCGCCGCCGACGACCGCCGTTCGCGCCTGGTCGTCATCGGCCTCAAGGGCCTCGACCGCCCGGCCATCGAGCGTATCCTGGTCGGCTGAACCGGACAGCCTGGATGCACATCCTCACCACCACATCCACCTCGCTCGACGATTTGATCGAGCCGGTCGACCTCGGGCAGAAGCCTGCGGATGTGGTGGCGCTGTCCTTCACCGACAGCGACCTGGCGGGCCTCGCCAACGCCTGGAAGGCGGATGCGGCAAACCTGCCGTCGATGCGGCTCGCCAGCCTGCGCGACCTCCGGCACCCGATGTCGGTCGACCTCTGGATCGACAGTGTCGCAAGCCACGCCAAGGTCATCCTCGTCCGCATCCTCGGCGGCCACGACTGGTGGCGATACGGCTGCGACCGGCTTGCGGCGGTGGCCCGTGAAAGGGGTATCGCGCTGGCACTGCTGCCGGGCGAAAGCCACGACGAGGATTTGCGGCTGATCGAGGCGTCGACGCTGCCCCGAACAGAACTCGACGCGCTGCTCGGCTACTTCCGCGAGGGCGGCCCTGAGAACATGAAGGCGCTCGTCGCCCGGTTGGCTGGGCTGGCGGGTGCCAAGAGCACTGCCGCGGCGCCGATTGCAGTGCCGAAGGCGGGATTCTACGATCCGGCGCGTGGCATCCTCAGTGATCTGGAAGCCTTTTTGGCCGGAAATGTTGGCGATCCTTCGCGCCCCCCTCTGTCCTGCCGGACATCTCCCCCGCTATGGGGGAGATCAGCTTTTACTGACCTCCGCACGAATTCTGCAACGCCGCCAACCGGCGACAAGGCTAAAGGTTGGCCAATCTCCCCCCTTAGGGGGGAGATGTCCGGCAGGTCAGAGGGGGGTGCGAAAGAGCAGGATACTTCCAGCACTCCCATCATCCCCATCCTCTTCTACCGCTCGATGCTTCTTGCCGCCGACGTCGCACCCATCGACGCGCTGGTCGAGGCGCTGCGCGCGCAAGGCGTCCGCCCCGCCCCGATCTTCGTGTCGAGCCTGAAGGACAGGGAATCGCTTGCCTTCGTCGAGACGGCTTTGGCGCAGCTGACCCCCGCAGCCATCGTCACCGCCACCGCTTTCGCCGCCGGCGCCGAGCCGGGCACGGAAACGCTGTTCGACCGCGCCGGCGTGCCGGTGTTCCAGGTCATCGTTGCCACCACACGCCGCGAAGCCTGGGCAGGCAGCCTGCGCGGGCTGGCGCCTGCCGATCTCGCCATGCATGTGGTGATGCCGGAATTGGACGGCCGCATCCTCGCCGGCGCCATCTCCTTCAAGGCAGAAAGCGAGGTCGACCCGGCACTCGGCTTCCGCGCCTTCGCCAACCGGCCCGAGCCCGACCGCGTCGAACAGGTCGCCCGCCGCATCTCAGCACACCTCAGGCTGCGCGAGACGCCGCGCGAAAAACGCAAGCTCGCGATCCTCGTCCCCGACTATCCCAGTGCGCCCGGCCGCACCGGCTATGCCGTCGGCCTCGACGTACCCAACAGCGTGCTCGCCATGCTGCACGACCTCAAGGACGCGGGCTACGGCGTTGAATCGATTCCGGAATCGCCACGCGCGCTGCTCGACCTGATCAAAAAAGGCGGCCAAGGCCTCTCGCTGACCGAGTATGTCGAACTGTCCGCCGGTTTGCCGGCCGAAGCGCGCGATGCTGTTACCGCCGCCTGGGGAACGCCGGACGACGAAGCGGCAGACGCAAGGCAACGTCAGCGGTCTACGTTGCCCCTCTCTGTCCTGCCAGACATCTGCCCCACAAGGGGGGAGATTGGCAGCTTCGTCGACCTCGCCCACCCGGCAACGCCAAAGATTGACGCAGGTCGCGATGCCGGCCTGATCTCCCCCCTCGTGGGGGAGATGTCCGGCAGGACAGAGGGGGCCAACGTAGAGCAAGAGACATCCGCTTCTGCTCGCAGCACGCAATCCTTCCCCTTCCGCGCCGCAACCTTCGGCAATGTCACCGTCGCCCTCGCCCCCGACCGTGGCCGCTCCGCCGATCGCCGAGCCGACTATCACGACCCGACGCTGCCGCCCCGCCACGCGCTGCTTGCCTTTGGGCTGTGGATGCAGAAGTCGCTTGGCATCCATGCCATCGTCCATGTCGGCGCCCATGGCACGCTCGAATGGCTGCCGGGCAAGACGGTCGCGCTGAGCCAAGCCTGTTTCCCCGAGATCGTCACCGGCTCGCTGCCGGTCATCTATCCCTTCATCGTCTCCAATCCCGGCGAGGCAGCCCAGGCCAAGCGCCGCATTTCGGCGGTCACGCTCGGCCATCTGCCGCCGCCGCTTGCTGCCGCAGGTCTCGACGAGAACCAGCACAAGCTCGAGCGTCTGGTCGACGAATACGCTCAGGCCGATGGTCTCGACCGCCGCCGACGCGACCGGCTGGCCAAGCTGATCGTCGAGACGGCGTCGCAGACTGGCCTTGCCGCCGAGGCCGGCGTCGCCAACACCGACGCGCCGGACGAAGCGTTGCGCCGCATCGACGCCTGGCTCTGCGACCTCAAGGATTTCGCTATCAAGGACGGCCTGCATATCTACGGCCGCGCGGCCGAAGACGAGCAGGATGCCGCCCGCAGGCAGAGCGCCGAGGCCGAGCGAAAAAACCTGATCGCCGCCCTCGATGGTTACCACGTCAAGGCTGGCCCTTCGGGCGCGCCGGCGCGTGGCCGTACCGATGTTCTGCCCACCGGCCGCAACCTGTTCACCTCCGACCCACGCACCATGCCGACGCCAACCGCCTTCGATCTCGGCAAGGCTGCGGCCGACGAGGTGATGCGCAGTTATCTCCAGAGCCATGGCGACTGGCCACGCGCGCTGGTCATCGACCTGTGGGGCAGCGCTTCATTGCGCACCGGCGGCGAGGAAATCGCGCAGGGCCTGGCGCTGATGGGCTGCCGACCGCAATGGGATGCGGCAACCGGCCGCGTCACCGGCATCGAGGTGTTGCCGCCAGCCGCCCTTGGCCGCCCGCGCGTCGACGTGACTTGGCGCATTTCGGGCCTGTTCCGCGACATGTTCCCGACCCAGATCGCGCTGATCGACGCCGCCGCCCGCGCGGTTGCCACCCGCGACGAGGACGATTCGGAAAACCCGCTTGCTGCCAGCACCCGCGCGGCGGGCAAGGTTGAGCCGCGCATCTTCGGTTCATCGCCGGGCACTTATGGCGCCGGCCTCGAAGACCTTCTGTCGACGGGTGACTGGGCCACGCGCGACGAACTCGGCCGCGCCTATCTCGATACCGCCTCGCACGCCTATGGCGGCAGCGACGGCGAAGGCTTCTCCGCACCCGGCGCCTTTGCCGGCCGCATCGCCGAGGCCGATCTTCTCGTCCACACCGGCGACGACCCCGGCCGCGACATTCTCGAAGGCTCCGCCGATGTCGCCTTCATCGGCGGTTTTTCGGCAGCATTAGCAATGCTCGGCAGGAACGCCGACGTCATCGTGCTCGACACATCCGACCCGCACAAGCCGCGCACGCGCTCGGTCACCGAAGCCGTCGGCCGCGTCGTCCGCGCGCGTGCCACCAACGCCCGCTTCATCGCCGGCCAGATGCGCCACGGCCCGCGCGGCGCATCGGAATTCGCCGAGACCGTCGACCGGTTGATCGGCTTTGCCGAGACCACCAACGCCATTCCGGGCGCACTGATCGAGGCCGTCCACGACGCCTATGTCGGCGACGACGCGGTTCGCGCCTTCATGCTGCGCGAGAATCCGGCGGCAGCAAAATTCATCGCCGAGCGTTTTGCCACCGCACGCCGGCGCGGCCTTTGGCATCCGTTGCGCAACTCGATCGACGACGATCTCGCCGCCCTGATCGCCGAGGCGCAGGCCCGGGAGGTCGCGGCATGACGAGTTTCTCCCGTCGCGGCGCCTGCCCCGCTTTGTCCGCGCCGATGCAGACCGGCGACGGCCTTTTGGTCCGGATCAATCCGCTCGCTGGAGAACTCGCGCCCAACACCTTGATCGGACTCTGCGAATCCGCCCAGCGCCACGGCAACGGCATCGTCGAAGTCACGGCGCGCGGCAGCATCCAGATCCGAGGGCTGACTGCGGAAAGCGCCTGCTTGCTGGCCGAGGAAGTCGATTCGCTCGGCATCGCGGTGCGTAGCGGCGTGCCGGTCGACACGAGCCCGCTCGCCGGGATTGATCCGATGGAAATTGCCAATCCCGCACCGTTGGCCGCAGCCATCCGTTTGGCCATAGCTGAGGCTGGCCTCGCCAGGCGCCTCGGCCCCAAGGTATCTGTCGTCGTTGACGGCCGTGGTCAGATCGAGCTTGGCGCCATCTTGGGCGACGTCAGGCTTGTCGCAGTGGATGGCGAACATTGGCGCCTGTCGGCGGCCGGCGATGAAACCTCAGCGCGTTTGATCGGCGAATTCGATGCAGATGCAGCCTGCGTTGCCACGCTCGGCATCCTACGCGCAATTGCGGCGCTCGGCCGGCAAGGCCGCGCGCGCGACCTCAGCCTTGAGACGGTGCGTGTCGCCACCAAAGGACCGGAAGCCTCTCATTCCTTCCCACCCCCCTCTGTCCTGCCGGACATCTCCCCCACAAGGGGGGAGATCAGGCCTGCATCGGCGCCTGCGCTCGCGGGGGAAGCGAAGCACGAAGCCTCGTCTGGGAACGTCGTACTTTCGACCACCGACACGGTTGCAGAACGAACGGAAGCGCCGAAGCTGCCAATCTCCCCCCTTGTGGGGGAGATGTCCGGCAGGGCAGAGGGGGGCGCGAAGAAACGCAACCTCTCGTCAGATGCTGTCAGCGCAAATGATTCAAATTCTGAACACTCCAGCGCAACCGATTCATCCCCAATCGGAATCCTGCCGCTCACCGATGGCCGAATCGCGCTCGGCATCGCCCTGCCCTTCGGCAGCATCGACGCCGCCACCCTGATCGACTTCTGCATTGCCGCGACCGAACACGGCGCCACCGGCATCCGCCCTGCCCCGAGCCGAACCCTCCTCATCATGGGCCTCGATCGCGCATCCGCCAAAACCCTGACCGACACTGCAAAAGCTCTATCCCTCGTCACCTCGCCCACCGATCCCCGCATCCGCATCGCCGCCTGCCCCGGCGCGCCGGCCTGCGCGTCGGGCATGATCGCCGCCCGCGACGTCGCCGCCGAGATTGCAGCAGACCTCGGCTCAGGCCTCGACACCACACTCTCGCTCCACGTCTCCGGTTGCGCCAAGGGCTGCGCCCATCCCGGCCCAGCGGCACTGACCATCGTCGGTGACGAAAAGGGCGCTGCATTTGTCGTCGGCGGAACGGCCAAGGGCCTTCCGGCCGCCTACACCGCAGGATATGAAGCCGCGCGCGGCATGGGCCGCCTCACGAAATTGCTCGCCCAAGAGCGCAAGCCGGACGAAAATGCCGCCGCTTGCCTCGCAAGGTTGGGTGCAAAGCGCCTCGCGCAAGCTCTGGCACAGGAATGAACATGGCCGCCTACGACTACATCCATGATGGCACGGCCATCTACGAGCGCTCCTTCGCCATCATCCGCTCGGAGGCCGACCTTTCGCGCTTCTCCGAGGCCGAGGCCGACGTCGCCGTGCGCATGATCCATGCCTGCGGCCTGGTCGAGGCCGCCGAGCACTTCGTCTTCTCGGAGGACTTCGTCTCCGCAGCACGCAGCGCTCTGAAGGCCGGCGCGCCGATCTTCTGCGACGCCGAGATGGTGGCGCGCGGCGTCACCCGCGCCCGCCTGCCCGCCGACAACGAAGTGATCTGCACCTTGCGCGACCCGCAGACGGCCGAGATCGCACAGAAGGTCGGCAACACCCGTTCGGCTGCGGCCATCGACCTGTGGGCCGACAAGCTTGCCGGTTCGGTCGTCGCCATCGGCAACGCGCCGACAGCACTCTTCTACCTGCTCGAAAAACTGCGCGACGGCGCGCCCAAGCCGGCCGCTATCATCGGCATGCCGGTCGGCTTCGTCGGTGCTGCCGAATCCAAGGACGCGCTGGCCGAGAATTCTTATGGCGTGCCTTATGCCATCGTGCGCGGCCGCCTCGGCGGCAGCGCCATGACGGCTGCTGCCCTCAACTCCCTGGCGAGGCCCGGCGTATGAGCGCTGCCACTGCAAAGGGCCGCCTGATCGGCGTCGGCACCGGACCCGGCGATCCCGAGCTTTTGACGCTCAAGGCTGCGCGCGCGCTGGCCGAGGCTGACGTGATCGCGCATTTCGCCAAGCGCGGCGCCAATGGCAACGCCCGCACCATCACCGATGCGCATTTCCGCGAAGGCGTGATCGAGCTGCCGCTGGTCTATCCGGTCACCACGGAGATCGACAAGGATCACGACGACTACCGCGCCGCCATATCAGGCTTCTACGAGGAGTCGGCACAGGCTGTGGCCACCCATCTCGACCAGGGCCGCACGGTTGCGATCCTGTCTGAGGGCGACCCGCTGTTCTACGGCTCGTACATGCACCTGCATGTGCGCCTGTCGCCTCTCTACCCGACCGAGGTCATCCCCGGCGTCACCGCCATGTCCGGCTGCTGGTCGCAGACGGGCGTGCCGATCGTCCAGGGCGACGACGTGCTGTCGGTGCTGCCGGGCACGATGAACGAATTCGAACTCACCCGCCGCCTCGCCGACACCGACGCCGCGGTGATCATGAAGGTCGGCCGCAACCTGCCGAAGATCCGCAAGGCGCTGGAGGCGACCGGCAAGCTTGGCCGCGCGCTTTATGTCGAGCGCGGCACCATGCCAAACACCCAGCACATGAGACTGGTCGACAAGACAGACGACAAGGCACCCTATTTCGCCATCGTGCTGGTGCCCGGCTGGGCCGGCAAGCCCGGAGCGGACGCATGAGCGGCCGCCTCGTCGTCATCGGCCTCGGCCCCGGCAATCCGGACCAGGTCACGCCGGAAGCCAGCCGCGCGGTATCACAGGCCAGCCATTTCTTCGGCTACAAGCCCTATCTCGACCGGCTCGACCTGCGCCCCGACCAGACGCGCGTCGCTTCCGACAACCGCGAGGAGATCTCCCGCTCCAACGCCGCCCTCGAAATGGCGGCAAGCGGCCACAAGGTTGCTGTTGTTTCCGGCGGCGATCCCGGCGTCTTCGCCATGGCGGCAGCGGTCTGCGAGGCGATCGAGGCCGGGCCCAGGGATTGGCGCGACATCGAGCTTTCGGTCGTTCCCGGCGTCACCGCCATGCTTGCCGTCGCAGCCCGCGTCGGCGCGCCGCTCGGCCATGATTTCTGCGCCGTCAACCTGTCGGACAATCTGAAGCCGTGGGATGTGATCGAGCGCCGCCTGGTGGCGGTCGCCCAGGCCGGCTTCGTCATTTCGCTCTATAACCCGATCAGCAAGGCTCGTCCCTGGCAGCTCGGTAGCGCGTTGGAGACGCTGCGCGCTCACCTGCCAGCCGCGACGCCCATCATCTTCGGCCGCGCCGCCGGCCGGCCCGACGAGCGCATCCAGATTTTCACGCTCGGCGAAGCCGCTGCGGAAAATGCCGACATGGCGACCTGCGTCATCATCGGCTCGCCCGAGACGCGCCTGATCGAGCGCGACGGCAAGCCACCGCTGGTCTACACACCGCGCTTTTCCGCCGGGGCTGCGAAATGATCGACCATCTCGGCCATCGCGGAGACGCTTGGAGCCGACGGCACGTCGGGCAGATGCGGCCGGCAAAACAGGATCACCTCGATGCCGAGCTGCCTGGCCGCCGCGATCTTGCCGTAGGTCGCCTGCCCGCCGCTGTTCTTGGCGACGATGACGTCGATCCCGTGCGCCTCGAGCAGCGCCCTTTCATCCGCTTCGCGAAACGGCCCGCGCGCCAGGATATAGGTCGCGTCAGGCACGCCGAGTGGCGGCTCGATCGGATCGACGCTGCGAATGACATAGGCATGCTGGGGGGCGGTCTCGAAGGCCGCGACTTCCTGCCGGCCGAGCGCCAGGAAAACCCGGCACGGCTTGTTGCCCAGCGCACCTACGGCCTCTTCGGCATCGTCCACCAGCGTCCAGCGATCGCCTTTGACGGGCTCCCAGCCCGCGCGGCGCAGGGCGAAAATCGGCACACTGGCAATCCGCGCCGCCTCCGCCGCATTGGCCGAGATGCGCGCCGCATAGGGATGCGTGGCATCGATCAGAAGGTCGGTCTTGTGCTCGGCCAGCCAGCCGGCCAGCCCCTGCGCGCCGCCAAAGCCGCCAACGCGCACGGGCACCGGCTGCTCGACCGGGTTTTCGGTCCGGCCGGCAAGCGACAGGTTGATGTCGAGATCGCCACGCATAGCCAGCTTCGCCGCCAGCTGTCGCGCTTCGGTGGTTCCGCCCAGGATCAGAATGCGGTGGGTCATCATGCCTGCTGAGTTCGACACACCGACGCAAAAATGGCTGACCGTCGTCGGCATCGGCGAGGACGGTGTAGCGGGTCTCGGCGACGAGGCCAAGCGCGCGATATCAGGCGCTGCCCACGTCTTCGGCGGCAAGCGCCACCTGGCGCTGACGGCCGAGCTGATGCGTGGCGCAGCAAGGCCTTGGCCGACGCCCTTCGACAGCGAAATGCGCGATGTCGTTGCCCTGCGCGGCCAAACAGTCTGCGTGCTGGCCTCGGGTGATCCGTTCCTCCATGGCGTCGGCGTCACGCTCTCGCGTGTCGTGCCATCAACCGAGATGCGTGTCTTGCCCGCCCCGTCGGCCTTCTCGCTGGCGGCGTCGCGGCTTGGCTGGGCGCTGCAGGACATCGAGACGGTGTCGCTGCACGGCCACGCCATCGACCTGATCCGACCACTGCTGCAACCGAGCGGGCGCGTCATCGCGCTGACCTCCGACGGCGAAGCGCCCGCACAGATCGCAGCACTCATCGCCGACAGCGGCTTCGGCGCATCGCGCCTGACAGTGCTCGAAGCGCTGGGCGGTGAAAATGAGCGCATCCGTGTCACGACCGCCGGTGGCTTCGATCTCGAAAACATCAACCCGCTCAACGTCCTGGCGCTGGAGCTTGAATCAAGTCCGCAGGCACGAACCCTGCCGTTGGCCTCGGGCCTTGCAGACGATCTGTTCGAGCATGACGGCCAGATCACCAAGCGCGATATCCGCGCCATGACGCTGTCGGCCCTCGCCCCGCGCCGTGGCGAGCTGTTGTGGGACATAGGCGCCGGCTCGGGCTCGATCTCCATCGAGTGGATGCTTTGCCATCCCTCGCTGCGCGCCATCGCCATCGAGCACAATGCCGAGCGCGCCGACCGCATCGAGCGCAACGCCAGTGCCTGCGGCGTGCCGGGCCTGAAGGTTGTCCGGGGTGCTGCACCGGACGCCTTGACCCGCCTGCCGACGCCTGACGTCATCTTCATCGGCGGCGGCGGTTCGAATGCAGGCGTCTTCGATACGGCCATCGCAGCCCTTCGTTCCGGCGGCCGCCTCGTCGCCAACGCCGTCACGCTCGAAATGGAAACGCTGCTGCTCGCCCGCCATGCCGCGCTCGGCGGTGAGCTTCTGCGCCTTCAAGTCTCCCGCGCCGCCCCTGTTGGCACGATGACCGGCTGGCGGCCGGCGATGCCGGTCACGCAGTGGAGCTGGGTCAAGCCATGATGGTCGCAGGCATCGGCTGCCGCAAAGGCACGGCGCACGAAGACATCCTTTCGGCAATCGAAACCGCGCTCGAAGCGCATGGCCTCGCGGTTACAGCACTGACTGCGCTCGCCACCGCAACACTGAAGCGCGACGAACTGGGCATTTTGGCCGCCGCCCGGCGGCTCGACCTTCCTCTGCTTGTCATCGACGACGCGGCGCTCGGCTCCGCGGCGCCACGTACGCTCAGCCATTCGCAGGCCTCGCAGCAGGCCGCAGGCACGCCGTCCGTTTCGGAAGCGTCAGCCCTCGCCGCCGCCGGTGAAGGCTCGAGCCTGCTCGGCCCGCGCATAATCGTCGGCCCCGCCACCTGCGCCATCGCTACCTCTGGAGCCCCTGCTTGACCGTCCATTTCATCGGCGCCGGCCCGGGCGCGGCAGACCTCATCACCGTGCGCGGCAGCCGCCTGCTCGGCTCCTGCCCGGTCTGCCTCTATGCCGGCTCCATCGTCTCGCCGGAGCTTTTGACTTATTGCCCCGCCGAAGCGCGGCTGGTCGACACCGCGCCGATGTCGCTCGACGAGATCGAGGCCGAATATGTCGCCGCCCACAAGGCGGGCCATGACGTGGCGCGCCTGCATTCGGGCGATCTTTCGGTATGGAGCGCAGTCGCCGAGCAGATCCGCCGGCTGGACAGAAACGGTATCCCCTACACGCTCACCCCCGGCGTTCCCTCCTTCGCCGCGGCCGCGGCAGCGCTGAAGCGCGAGCTGACCATCCCGGAAATCGCCCAGAGTCTGGTGCTGACCCGCACGTCCGGCCGCGCCTCGAAGATGCCGCCTGGCGAAACCCTCTCGGGCTTTGCTCGCACCGGCGCGACGCTGGCCGTCCATCTGTCCATCCACGCCATCGACCAGGTCGTGACGGAGCTGACACCACATTACGGTCCGGATTGCCCGGTCGCGGTCGTCTTCCGCGCCTCCTGGCCGGACGAGCGCATCGTCAGGGGCACACTGTCGACGATTGCGGCCGAACTGGCCAAGGACCCGATCGAGCGCACCGCCATCATCTTCGTCGGCCAGTCGCTGGCGGCGGAGGACTTTCGCGAAAGCTCGCTCTACGACGCCTATTATCAGCGCCGCTTCAGGGGCCGCGACGGGCTATGAGAGGCGGCGAAGGGCGCATGCCCCATCAGTTCACCCTCACGGTTGAAGACCAGGATCTCGACGGCGATATCGGGATTGTCGAATACCGCCGCTGCCGTGCGCCAGGCAGCGCTTGCCACCGCGTCACCGATGGCGATGCCCGCCTTGTTGGCCTCGATGAAGGCCTCGGCAACCGTGTTGGCCCCCTTGATGCGGGCCTCGAGCGCGGCGTCCGCCCCGGCCTCGACAGCGACCGCAGCCAACCCGTCGAGATCGGCCGAGCCACGGCTCGAATGCAGGTCGAGCAGACCTTGCGCCAGCTTGGTCATCTTGGCGACGCCCCCGGCAATGGTCACCTTCGGCACCGGATGGGCGCGGACGTATTTCAGCATGCCGCCGACGAAGTCACCCATGTCGATCAGTTGCACCTCGTGCAGGCCATGGAATTTCTGGACCGCAATCTCGGAGGCGTTGCCGGTGGAGCCCGCGACATGCTCGAAGCCCATGGCGCGCGCCACGTCGACGCCACGATGGATGGAATGGATCCAGGCCGAGCAGGAATAGGGAATGACGATCCCCGTCGTTCCCAGGATCGAGATGCCGCCGAGGATGCCGAGACGCGGATTGAGCGTCTTCAGCGCCATCTCCTCGCCGCCGGCGACGGAAATCTCGACCTCGACATCGGCGCCCTCGCCGAGAACTTCAGTCACGACGCCGGCGATCATCTTGCGCGGCACCGGGTTGATCGAGGCTTCTCCCGGCGGGATCGGCAGGCCCGGCCGCGTCACCGTGCCGACGCCCTTGCCCGCCTTGAAGACAATACCGCTGCCGACAGCGCTTGGCCGCACCGTGCTCATCACGAGCGCGCCGTGCGTGACGTCAGGGTCGTCGCCGGCGTCCTTGACGATGCCAGCCATGGCCCAGCCGTCGCCGCGCTCGCTTTTCGCGAGCGCAAAGGCCACGTTCAGGCCGCCCGGCAAGGTGATTTCCACCGGATCGGGAAACTGCCCCGTCTTCAACGCCAGGCACGCCGCCTTGGTGGCGGCGGTGGCGCAGGCGCCGGTGGTCCAGCCGCGCTTGAGCGGACGATCTTCTTCATTCATGACGCGATCTATAGGCTTGCCGAGCCTGTGCGTCATCGGCGAAAGCGACACGCATGACACTCGAAAACGCTATCGCGCGTTTGAACTACAAGCAGCACGTGCTGGAGCCCGGCCATGTCTGGCTCGCCGGCGCCGGTCCCGGCGATCCCGGCCTGCTGACGCTCGACGTATTGTCGGCGCTGGCCCAGGCCGATGCGCTGGTTCATGACGCGCTGGTGTCGCCCGAGATCGTCGCGGTTGCCGAGCAGGCCGAAAAGTTCTTCGTCGGCAAGCGCGGCGGCCGGCTGTCAATCCCGCAGGGTGATATCAACGCGTTGCTGGTGAAGCTGGCCCGGGAAGGCCGCAAGGTGGTGCGGCTCAAGGGCGGCCATCCCTTCGTCTTCGGCCGTGGTGCCGAGGAAGCGCTGGTTCTGACGCGCGAGAACATTCCCTGGCGGGTGCTGTCGGGCATCACCTCGGCCTTTGGCGGCCTGTCCTCGGCCGGCATTCCCGCGACCATGCGCGGCGTCAACGGCGCGATCATCCTCGCCACGGGCTTTGCCGCCGTCAGCGACGACCGTCCCGACTGGGCGGCTTTGGCCCGCACCGGCCAGCCCATCGTCATCTACATGGGCCTGACGCACATAACCGAGACGGTCGCCGAACTTCAGGCCGGCGGTCTGTCGGCGGAAACGCCCGCCGCCTTCGTCGAGAACGCTTCGACGCCGGAGGAGCGCACGGTCACCGCAACGCTCGGCACATTGGTTGCCGCAGCCGAGCGCGAGAATGTGGTCTCGCCGGCGCTCATCGTCGTCGGCGGCATTGTTTCGCTGCGCGCTGAACTTTTGGGGCAAAAATGACGGCGCGTGGGCTAATCATCGGCGCGCCGCGCTCCGGCTCGGGCAAGACCAGCGTCACCATCGGCCTGCTGCGCGCACTTGCCCGCCGCGGCCTGCGTGTTCGCGGCGCAAAATCCGGCCCTGATTATATCGATCCCGGCTTTCACAAGGCGGCCACCGGCCTGCCCGGCGTCAATCTCGACAGCTGGGCGATGGCCCCTTCCCTGCTCAATGCGCTTGCCGCCGATGCGGCATCCGATGCCGAGCTCATCATCCTCGAAAGCGCCATGGGCCTGTTCGACGGCATCCCTGCCGACAAGGGCCGCTCCGGATCGGCCGCCGACCTCGCCCGGCTCTATGGCCTGCCGGTGCTGCTGGTGCTCGACGTATCGGGCCAGTCGCAGACATCGGCAGCCATCGCCAAAGGCTTTGCCACCTACGACCCGGATGTCCGCATCGCGGGCGTGGTGCTGAACCGTCTCGGCAGCGACCGTCACCGGAAACTCGCCGGCGACGCCATCGAAGCGCTCGGCCTGCCCGTCGTCGGCGCTATCCTGCGCGACCCGACGCTTTCCATCCCCGAGCGCCATCTCGGCCTTGTCCAGGCCGAGGAGCACGCCGACCTGATCGCCCATATCGATAAACTTGCCGACATGGTCGAGCGCTCGCTCGATATCGAAGCCATCATCGATCTGGCGACGCCGTTGGCGCCCGGCGCGGGCGATCAATCCTTTGCCCTGCCACCGCCCGGCCAGCGCATCGCGCTCGCACAGGACGCCGCCTTCACCTTCCTCTATCCGCATGTCGCCGCCCATTGGCGCGCCATGGGGGCAGAGCTTGTGCCGTTCTCGCCGCTCGCCGACCAGGCGCCCGACACCACCTGCGATGTCTGCTGGCTGCCGGGCGGCTATCCCGAGCTGCATCCCGGCCGCCTCGCGGCTGCCGCAAACTTCCTTGCGGGCACCCGTCGTTTCGGCGAAACCAAGCCGGTCCATGGCGAGTGCGGCGGGTTCATGGTGCTCGGCCGCTCCATCGAGGACGCCGACGGCGTCACCCACGAAATGCTCGGCCTGCTCGGCCATGCCACCAGCTTCGCCAGGCGCAAGATGAACCTCGGTTACCGCCAGGCACGGCTTGCGGCTCCCTGCCCGCTTGGAGCCGAAGGCAGCGTCATCCGTGGCCACGAGTTCCACTACGCCCAGACCATCGAGCGTGGCGACGACACGCCGCTGGGCGAGATATCAGATGGCCAGGGCAATCCGCTCGGCAGCTTCGGCGGCCGACGCGGCCATGTCACCGGCACCTTCTTCCACGCCATTGCGAAGGGCTGAGCGATGAATGCGTCGAGCCGCATCTTCGACGACATACGCCTCGGCCTCGTCTTTTTCACGCGCCTGCCGCTGCCGCATTTCGAGGTCAAGGACCGGTCGCTCGCCGACGCCATCTGGACGGCGCCGCTGGTCGGGCTGGTCGTCGCCGTCATCGCTTGGCTGGCTTACGCCGTCGCCGCTTTGCTCGGCCTCGCGCCCAGCCTCGCTGCGGCCCTCGCCTTGGCGAGTGGCATGCTGGTGACCGGCGCACTGCACGAAGACGGCCTGTCCGACACATCTGATGGCTTCGGTGGCGGGCGGACCCGGGAACGCAAGCTGGAAATCATGCGCGACAGCCGCATCGGCACCTATGGCGCCTGCGCCCTGGCACTGTCGATACTCGCGCGCTGGAGCGCGATTGCCGATCTGGCTTCGCCCGGCCACGTGCTTGTCGGCCTGGTCGTCGCCCACATCGCTTCGCGAGCGCTGATCCCGGCTTTCATGCAGATGTTGCCGCAAGCGCGCATCGACGGCCTGTCGGCCGGTGTCGGCACCCTGTCCGACAACGTTGTCCTGACGGCGCTCGCCATCGGCGCTGTGGCGCTGCTGCTGCTCGGGCTCAAGGGTGCCGTCGTTGCGGCGCTCTGCCTCGTGTTGCTGTTTGTCGCATTTCGGAAACTCTGCCTCGCCCAGATCGGCGGCCAGAGCGGCGACACCATCGGCGCCCTGCAGCAACTTGCCGAGATCGCACTCCTCTTCGCCGCATCCGCCATCCTCGCATGATTCAGTTCTGGAGTATTCGCAGCCATGGCCTTCAAATCGCTTGATGAATTGCGCGCCGCCTGCCTCGATCTTCCGGTCGGCAGCGACGCCGCCGCCGACGCCGTCTCGCGTCGCCAGGACACGTTGACCAAGCCGCGCGGCAGCCTCGGCAAGCTCGAATCCATCGCCGCCTGGCTGGCGCGCTGGCAAGGCCGCGACATGCCCAGGCTCGATCGTGTCAAGGTCATCGTCTTCGCCGGCAATCACGGCGTTACCGCGCAAGGCGTGTCGGCCTACCCCTCGGAGGTTACGGTGCAGATGGTGGCAAATTTCGCCGGTGGCGGGGCTGCCATCAACCAACTCGCCCGCCTTGCCGGCGCAGAGCTTTCGGTGATCCCGCTCGACCTCAACCACCCCACCGGCGACTTCACTCGGACCGTGGCGATGAACGAAGCAGAGTTCCTCGCCGCCGTGTCCACTGGCTATGAATCAGTCGACGAGGACCTCGACCTGATCTGCTTCGGCGAGATGGGCATCGGCAACACCACCCCGGCCGCAGCCATCGCCGCGGGCTTGTTCGGCGGCACCGGGCGCGACTGGGCCGGCCGCGGCACCGGCGTCGACGATTCGGGCCTGTCGCGGAAATTTGCCGCCATCGATGCCGGCCTCGCCCGTCACGCAGCCACTCTTGCAGATCCGCTGGCCGTCGCCGCCAATCTCGGCGGCCGCGAACTCGCCGCCATCCTCGGCGCCACGCTCGCCGCAAGGCATCGCAACGTTCCGGTGCTGCTCGACGGTTTTGTCGTCACGGCCGCCGCTGCGCCATTGGTGAAACTTCACCCCGAAGGCCTCGCCCACACGCTCTCCGCCCATGTCTCTGCTGAGGCGGGCCACCGCCAGCTTCTCGAAGCGCTGAAGCTCGCACCGCTGCTCGATCTCGGCATGCGGTTGGGTGAAGGCTCCGGCGCTTGCCTTGCCGTCAACATTGTTCGCTCTGCCCTCGAATGCCATGCCCGTATGGCGAGCTTCGCCGAAGCTGGCGTCACCGACAAATAGTCGGCCATTCCCCTGGCAACGGTTCAAAAACTTGGCTTCGGAAAACGATTTCTTCGATTGAGGAAAAGATAGAAGAAATTTCCTGACACAAGAGCAAGAGCAACCAGCCTCTGCCTCCTCCTGGCACAGCCTCCCGACTATCTTGCGGCCTACTTCAGCAATTTGCCGCTTGTCTCAGGAGAATGCCCCATGAAACGTTTCCTTCTCGTCGGTGCAGCGCTGGCCGCGATCCTCGCCGGCCCGCTGCAGGCTTCCGCCGCCGACAAGCTGCTCAACGCCTCCTACGACGTCGCCCGTGAACTGTTCGCCGCCGAGAACGCTGCGTTCATCGCAAAGAATGCAGGCATCACCGTCGACCAGTCACATGCCGGCACCTCCAAGCAGGCGCGCGCCATCGTCGAGGGTCTTGAAGCCGACGTCGTCACCTTCAACCAGGTCACCGACATCGAGTTCCTGGTCAAGAACGGCTTCGTTTCCGACGACTGGAAGCAGGATTTCGCCAACCAGGCCTCACCCTTCTATTCGCTACCGTCCTTCCTCGTCCGCGCCGGCAACCCCAAGGGCATCAAGGACTGGTCCGATCTCGTCCGCGACGACGTCAAGGTGATCTTCCCCAACCCCAAGACCTCGGGCAATGCGCGCTACACCTATCTCGCGGCAACCGCCTACGCCAAGGAAGCCTTCAAGGGCGACGAGGCCAAGGTGAAGGAGTTCGTGACAAAACTGTTCGACAACGTGCCGGTGTTCGACACCGGCGGCCGCGCCGCCACCACCACCTTCGTCGAGCGCAACATCGGCGACGTACTGATCACTTTCGAGGCTGAAACCCGCTCGATCGCCAGGGAATACGGCGCAGACAAGGTCGAGAGCGTCATCCCCTCGGTCAGCCTGCTCGCCGAATTCCCGGTCGCCATCGTCGACAAGGTGGTCGACAAGCGCGGCTCGCGCGATCTCGCCAAGTCCTATCTCGATTTCCTCTACACACCGGAAGGCCAGCGCATTGCCGCCGAGCACGGCAACCGCGTCCACGAGCCGTCGGTCGCTGCCGAATTCAAGGAACAGTTCCCCGAGGTTCGCCTCGTCACCGTCGAGGACGTCTTCGGCGGCTGGGACAAGGTCCAGAAGGAACATTTCGGTTCGGGCGGCCTGCTCGAAGAGATCTACGGCGAGCGTTGACCGCAAGCCCCCATTGCTGTTGAGAATTGGAAAGCCGGTCGATGCCGGCTTTCCGCATTGACGTATCCAGGAAGGCATTTCAGTGGCGCGCCGCATTCTGCCAGGGTTCCCCCTGGCGCTGGGGATAACACTCGTCTACGTCTCGATCATCGTCGTGCTGCCGCTCGGCGCGCTGGTCTTCAAGGCGGCCAGCCTCGGTTTCGAGGACTATTGGCGCATCGTCTCCTCGCCGCGCGCCGTCGCCAGCTATCGCGTCACGGCACTTTCAGCACTTGCCGCAACCGTCTTCAACCTCGTCTTCGGCATGGCGCTGGCCTGGGTGCTGGTGCGCTACCGCTTTCCCGGCCGCCGCTTCATCGACGCACTCGTCGACCTGCCCTTTGCATTGCCGACAGCCGTCGCCGGTATCGCGCTGACCACTCTGTTTGCCGAAAACGGCTGGTTCGGCTCGGTGCTCGCCCAGGCCGGCATCAAGGTCGCCTATACGCCGCTTGGCATCATGGTCGCCATGGCCTTCACCAGCCTGCCCTTCATCGTGCGCACGGTGCAGCCGGTGCTGGAGGACCTGGACCCAGCCCTGGAGGAAGCCGCCCAGACGCTTGGCGGCAGCGACAGTTCGATCTTCCTGCGGGTCATCCTGCCGCTTCTCACGCCTGCACTGCTCGCCGGCCTGTCGTTGTCCTTCGCCCGCAGCCTTGGCGAGTTCGGCGCCATCATCTTCATTGCCGGCAACCAGCCGATGTCCACCGAGATCACCGCACTGCTCGCCTTCATCCGGCTCGAGGAATACGACTACCAGGCTGCGGCAGCCATAGCCTCGGTGCTGCTCATCGCCGCCTTCCTGATGCTGGCCGTCACCAACATCCTGCAGGCACGCGCCCTGCGCTACACGGCGAGGGGCTGAGATGAGCGTATCCGTCAAAGGCCGCCCGCCCCGCGTCGGCGACGCCCCCGCCTTCCGCCGCGCCCTGATCGGCATCGTGTTGTCGCTGGTGGCCATCGTCATCATCGCGCCATTGGCCATCATCGGCTACCAGGCCTTTTCGCAGGGACTGCAGGTCTACGCCGCAGCGATCGCCCATCCCGATACGCTGCACGCCATCGGGCTGACGGTGGTCACCGCGCTCATCGCCGTGCCGATCAACACAGCCTTCGGCGTCGCTGCCGCCTGGGCGATCACAAAATTCGACTTCTGGGGCCGCCGCTTCCTGCTCGTCGTCATCGAGATCCCGTTCTCGATCTCACCCATCGTCGCCGGCGTCGCCTATCTCTTCGTCTACGGACTGCAGGGCCTGTTCGGCCCGGCGCTGGAATCGGCCGACATCAAGATCCTGTTCGCCCTGCCCGGCATCGTGCTCGCCTCGATGTTTGTCACCGCGCCCTTCGTTGCCCGCGAACTGATCCCGCTGATGCAGGCACAGGGGCGTGACCTCGAGGAAGCCGCCACCTCGCTCGGCGCTTCGGGCTGGCGCACCTTCTTCTCGGTCACTCTGCCCAACATCCGCTGGGCGCTGCTCTACGGCGTGGTGCTGTGCAATGCCCGCGTCATGGGCGAATTCGGTGCTGTCTCGGTCGTCTCGGGCAACATCCGCGGTCAGACCAACACACTGCCACTGCACATCGAACTGCTCTACCACGATTACCAGACCGCCGGCGCCTTTGCCGCCGCCTCCATTCTGGCGCTGCTCGCCGTCGTCACGCTGGTGGCGAAGGTCCTGCTTGAGCGCCAGGGTGCCGGGCGCGCTCGCCGCAGCCCGGCCCTCGCCGCACCACGTGCCGCCCCCAAAACCGCTTCCGCTGAGGTTTCGTCATGAAAATCCGCCTCGACAATGTCATGAAGACCTTCGAGACCTTCCGTGCCGTCCACGGCGTGTCTCTGGAGATCGAAAGCGGTGAACTGGTAGCCCTGCTCGGGCCGTCCGGCTCGGGCAAGACCACCATCCTGCGCATGGTCGCCGGCCTCGAATATGCCGATGCCGGCCACATCTATTTCGGCGCGGAAGATGCCACCGACATTCCGGTGCGCGACCGTGGCGTCGGTTTCGTCTTCCAGCATTACGCGCTGTTCCCGCACATGACGGTGGCCGAAAACATCGCTTTCGGCATGAAGGTATCGAAGGTCCGCCGCGACAAGGCCGCCATCGACACGCGCGTCACCGAACTTTTGCGCCTTGTCCAGCTCGATGGCCTGGGCCAGCGCTTTCCCGGCCAGATCTCCGGCGGCCAGCGCCAGCGTGTCGCGCTTGCCCGCGCGCTTGCCGTCGACCCCAAGGTTCTGCTGCTCGACGAGCCGTTCGGCGCCCTCGATGCCAATGTCCGCCGCGACCTGCGCCGCTGGCTGCGCGAGATCCACCAGGAGCTCGGCATCACCACGCTGTTCGTCACCCACGACCAGGAAGAGGCGCTCGACCTCGCCGACCGCGTCGTCATTCTCGACAAGGGCCGTATCGTGCAACAAGGCACGCCCGAGGAGGTCTGCCGCAACCCGGCATCGGCCTTCGTCATGAACTTCCTGGGCGACACCAATCGCTTCTCCGCCGCGGTCTCCGGCGGCGTCGCCCGCCTTGGCGACGCTAGAATTCCTGCCCCGGGTTTTGCCGACGGGCCGGTTGAGATCTTCCTGCGCCCCAGCGATCTCGGCTGGAGCCAGTCGGGCGAAGGCATCGCGGCAACCGTCGCCCGTGTCATCGACAGGCCGGCCGGACGGCGCATCCTGGCACTGACGGCAACAGGCGAAGCGGTGGAGCTCGACGTCGCCCCGGAGACGGTGGTCAGTGCCCAGCAGAAGGGCGTGATCACCATCGAGCGGGCCAGGGTCTACGCTGCAGCCTGATTCTGGCCCGAAACACGCGAAACTTACGGAAAATCAACGCGTTTCGGCTTGTATATCAAGTCGCTGGAATTTATCTCTGAGGAGAGCCGGAATGCGATGGGGACGAATCGTTATCCTCGGCATGCAACCTCATGCTGCGACAGGCAGCGGAAGCCGATGACACGCGTTCGCCATGCTGACTAAAAAAGGCAAATACGGGCTCAAGGCCCTCGTCCATCTGTCCCAACTCCCCGCAGGCCAGCTCGCCTTCGTCGGCGACATCGCCACCGCCAACAAGATCCCGAAAAAGTTCCTCGACGCCATCCTGGGCGAGTTGCGCAATGCTGGCTTCGTCCAGAGCCGCAAGGGCAAGGACGGCGGCTACCGGCTCGCCAAACCGGCGTCGGAGATCAAGATCGGCCATGTCGTACGCGTGCTCGACGGGCCCCTGGCGCCTATCCCGTGCGCCAGCCGCACCCAGTACCAGCCTTGCGACGACTGCGACGAGGCGACCTGCCAGATCAGGCACATGATGCTCGAGGTACGCCAGGCCATTGCCGGCGTGCTCGACAACCGCAGCCTCGCGCAGGTCCGGGATGCCGCCAATGACGACATCCTGGCTGAGGCTATGCATCACGCCTGAGGCGTGATGCATACGACTTCACACGACCTGGCGAAGCACCACCTTCTGGTTCCGTCGCTGCGCGACCGTCGGCTCATGCCGCCTGAATGCCTTGCGCACCACGGCGATCACCTCGCGTCCGAACGCTGCGATCGCGTCGGCATCGTCCAAGCCGTGAACGATGAAGTCGGTGACGCCGAGTTCGACGAAGCCGGCCAGCGCAGCGACGGCCCTTTCCGATGCACCGCCGATTTGCCAGGCCTGTTCGCCTTCTCCAACAAGCACCGGCAGAGAAAAGCGGATGCGCTGCGTCCGGCCGAATGGCTCCGCTGCCGCCTTGACGCGTTCGATCAGCCGTCGCGTATCGTCGAAGCTGCCGACCGGCAGCTCGAACTGGTTGGCGTGCCGGCCGGCGATCTTGAGCGCAGTGCCCGACAATCCGCCGAGTTGCAGCGAAATATCGGCGCCGTCGGCGGCTTTCATCGGCACGAAACCGCCATGGATGCGATAGAACAGACCCTCATGCTCGAAGGGTTGTGCATTGCTCCAGAGCCGCTTGAGCAGCGTCAGGTACTCGTCCGTCCGCCCCAGCGTGGCGACCAGGCCGCTATCGTCGTTCGTCTCGCGCAGGTCGCGGCTCGGCGGCACGCGTAGCGCCAGTCGGCCAGCGCCAAGCTGATCGAGAGCCGCGAATTGCCGTGCTGCCACCACAGGCGCGACAATGCCCGGCCAGTGGGACACCAGGACGCCGATCGATTGCGTGCTGCGCAACGTCAGCGACGCCAGATCCATGTTGGCGAGCAGCCCGCCGGCATCGTCGATCAACACGCGGCTGAAGCTCGCCTTTTCAAGCTGCCGCAGCCGCTGTACGGCCAGTGCCGTGTCGGAAAAGAAGGAAGTGTGAAGTTCGTCCTTGTCGGCAACGCCGCCCGGGCAATGGGTGAAGTCGATCTGCATTGCAAACTCCTTCATCTTGTCAGGAACAGTCTTTGGCGCCGCCCGCGCCGGTTCACGCGCTACTCGGGAAAACCTTCATCATCTGGGTTGAAAGGAAATGGCACCGCCTGCGGGCGCCCATTTGGGAAAAGCCTAGTGGACCAGGCCGACCACAACGGCCGCGGTGAAGCCGAACGAAACCGCAAAGACGAGGTAGGAACCGAACCTGGCGAATGCTGCAGGTCGTACGGTCGAAGCCGCAGCCTGCGCAGTGCGGCCGTTCGAGAGATACTGGGTCTGTGCCATCGCAATCTCCATCATGCCCTTAGTCTATAAAACTAATAGACTTTGTCGATTGCTAATTTTGGCAAGATTGTGGAACGGCTTTGCCGACATCTCCGCCGGAGAGAGCATATTTTCCCCCTCGGAGTTCTCCGGACCGGCAATAGAAGGAGCCCGAGGACACCGATCCTTCGGGGAAAAACAAACAATTACAATTGGATAGAAGCGCCGCGCCGTTGCCCGCGCGCCCGAATGGGCCGCACGACTCCTGCAAAAAAGAATGTCCCGAGGGCGCATCAGCACCCTCAGGACATCGTATTCAAGATAGCCGGCTCAGTAATAACCGCGCGGGCACGCTGCGAGATAGGTGCGGCCATAACGGTCGCGATAGCGGCAACGATTCGGCTCATTCGCCCGGCCGATCAGGGCACCGGCGACGGCACCCACGGCACCGCCGACAAGCGCGCCTTCCGCGCGATTTCCGGGTGCGGCGACGGCACTGCCGATCGCCGCGCCGCCGAGACCGCCGATCGCGGCACCCTGTTCCGTCTGCGAGCATGCCGCCAGCGTCACCAGCAGTGCCAGACACGAGAGCAGTTTCTTCATCAACATCACTCCGAAAAAGGTTTAAACGCCCGTCCGAATCTAACAATGCGCAACGAGCAGAATCGATCCATCGCCTTCTGGACGGCGGATCGCTCGAATCCCTTCAACTCCTGAGATGCACACGCACTGCGGCAGCAATCGGGCGACGTAGCCAACCACCTGAGGCAAGACACCCAAGGCCTCGACGTCGGCCTGTTCCGGTTCATCGAACCTGCCGACCTAGGCAGCCTTGCTCTTCCGACCGGCCTGCGACGGACGGCGAACCTTTCTTTTGGCAGCCTTGAGGGGAACTGCGGGCGCATCGGTCAATGCGCCGATTGCGGCACCGGTCATGCCGAAGGCCGCGAAATCGGCATTCAGGTCGCCTGCGAGTTTCCCGGCATCCCCAGCGGCGGTGTCGGTCCACAAGACGACGCCCACCCTGAGCGATGGCCTGGCGCGCTTCAGGCGTCGCACCAGGAAACGGCCGTGGTTCAGGGAATCGGCATTCAGGAACCCCACCACGGCTGTCTGGACGCCCTCCAGTGGCAGGCTCCTGATGCTGGACGGCTCCACGTCGGCGTGGCTCGCCGTCGAGGCAGTTGCTCCCTGCACCGTCAGCACCTGCGCCAGCATCGCCGCGGCCGCATTGTCGAGGTCGCCACGACCGCCAATGCACAAAACCGTCTTGCCGGCTCCATCCGGCAGTTCCTCCTCCTGCGCGTCATCGTCCTGCGCAGCGTCTTCGGTCGCGTCGTCCTCTTCATCGGCCTCTTCGTCGGCGATCTCGTTCAAATTGGCCACCAGCGTCACGGCACTTGCCGCAACCCGTGTCCGCTGTTCGTCAGTCAGGGCACCTCGCGCCCGGTCCAGTTCGCCCAGCAGCAAAGCGGGGATTGCCACCTTGCCGTAGAAGTCGACCAGATATTCGGACTCCAGCATCTCTTCGGCATGATCGGTCGCCTCGTCCGGGTCGCCCGCCAGCAGGCGCTGGTACAGACGCTCCTTGGGATCGAGCACCGGTTCGTTGCCGAACAGCACCTCCAGGAACTCGAACTGCGGTACATGTTTGCCGAGTACCACAAGGCACACCGTCAGCGGCGTCGACAGCACCAGGCCCACCGGCCCCCACAGCCAGGTCCAGAAGATCGCGGCAACGATGATGGCGAGCGGCGAGAGTCCGGTCCGCGAGCCGTACAGCCAAGGCTCGATGACGTTGTTGATGACCAGTTCCATCGCGATGAACAGCGCTGCCGCCCACAGCACCAGCGACCAGCCGGGCGCCACGGCGAGCGCAAGGAACAACGGCAGGATCATCGCTATTGCCGGGCCGATATAGGGCACAAAGCGCAGCACGATGGCCAACAGCCCCCACAGGATCGCGTTCGGTATGCCCAGCAGCCACAGGCCCATGCCGATGGGGACGCCATAGGCGACATTCACCACCAGTTGCATCAACAGGTACTGCCCCACCCTTCGGCCGGCATCCTGCAGTGCTTCGGTCGTTCGGTGCAGGTCGCCATAGCCGACAAGGCGGATGAACCGGTCGCGCAGGTCCTCGCGCTCGAGAAGCATGAAGATGACGACCACGATCACCAGGCCAGCCGTGGCGAGTGGTCCGATCAGCGGTCCGATCAGGTTCTTCAGCGTCTCGATCGGCCTCTGCGGCGTGAAGATCTCGACCAGCAACGGGTCCGGTCGCGATGGCTGCGCCGCTGGCACTGTCACCGATTCCGGCTTGTCGAGTTCCTGGCCGACGCGCTCGATGACGCCGCTCAGCCTGTCGATGATCCCGCCCCCGCTGCCGCTTTCCTTGAGCGAGCGCACCTTTTCCAGGATGTTGGCCTGATAGGTCGGAACGTTCCGGGCAACCTCGCCGACCTGGGAAACCACCACGAAGCTGAACACGGCGACCAGCCCGAACGCGGCCAGGACGCAGGCGATCACCGAGACCAGCCTGGGAACGCCGATCCGCCTCAGCCAGGCGACGATCGGCGCCAGGGCGAATGTCAGCAGCACGGCGATCGCCAGCGGCAGGAACACGTCGCGGGCAAAGTAGAGGATTGCGACCACGGCTGCGGTGGCGGCAAAGGTCGGCAGGGCCGTCCGGGAATTGGGCTGCAGCGAAACCTGGTTTCGGGAACTCAGGCTTCGGCCCTTCGGAATTGCCTCGACCACCTGCGATCTCCTTGGCCTGAGTTGCCGCGTACCGACGACGCGCACCCCATAGTCGCGGAAGAGCGGCGGCTTTTGCAATGGGCAGCAAACCTACCCTTGGAGGTTCGCCCTTATCAGAGGCGCAGATACCCCTTAGTCGGAGGCCTCGCCGCAACAGCCAAACCGTGGGTCAGGCCGGTTTAGGCGAAAAGATCGACCAGTTCATCCTTTTGGTCAGCTGCTCCAGGGCGATCGAGCCAAGCATCGAATTGCCGCGTGCATTCAATCCCGGCGACCAGACGGCAATCGACGCCACGCCGGGTACGATCGCCAATATGCCGCCGCCGACGCCGCTCTTGCCCGGAATGCCGACGCGGAAGGCGAATTCGCCAGAACCGTCATAATGGCCGCAGGTCAGCATCAGGGCATTGATGCGCTTGGCGCGCTCGCTCGAAATGACCGTGTGCCCCGACGAGGGAATACGGCCGGCATTTGCCAGGAAACGGCCCGCATTCGCCAGTTGCTGGCAGCTCATCGCGATGGCGCAGTGGTGGAAATAGACGCCCAGGGTCAATTCCGGCGCGTGATTGAGGTTGCCAAAACCCTTGAGGTAGTTTGCCAGGGCAAAGTTGCGGTAGCCGGTGGCACGCTCGGAACTGGCGACATCGCCATCGACCACGATCGAATCGTCGTCGGCAAGCGAGCGTACGAAACTCACGATCTCGCCGATCGCCTCGCGCGGCTGATGCCCGGCCAGGAGCACGTCGGATACGACGATTGCCCCGGCATTTATGAACGGGTTGCGCGGAATGCCCTCCTCCCGCTCCAACTGGACGATGGAGTTGAAGGGCGTGCCGGAGGGCTCCCTTCCGACGCGCTTCCACAAGGTGTCGCCGACACGCCCCAGGGCCAGCGCCAGCGTGAATACCTTGGAAATGCTCTGGACAGAGAAAGGCTCGTCGGCGTCACCCGCCACCAACACTTCGCCGTCGGTCAAGGTGACGGCTATGCCGAACTTGTTCGGATCGACCTTGCCGAGTTGCGGAATGTAGGATGCGACCTCGCCGCGGTCCGGATGTCCGGCCATCTCCGCGACGATCTCGTCGAGGACCTCTCTCAAACTAGGCATCTTTTATCCCGAAATCTTCCCGGCCCGAATCGCGCTCGTGTTCGACAATCGGCGCTCCGCGAAAGCAAGACAAGCTTGCCGGCGCCAGCGGACAAGGCTGGAATTGCGTTTACGGCATTCGGGAAAGAAACAGCCTCTTGCCGGGAACCGGCATAAGGATTTCGCCTCGTCTTGCATGAAGAATTCAGCGGAAGTCTTTGAGAAGACTTGGTGGGTGCGACAGGGATCGAACCTGTGACCCGCTGATTAAGAGTCAGCTGCTCTACCAACTGAGCTACGCACCCACACGACCGGTGAACCGACCGTGGCCGGCATATAGCCAAGCCCTTTTGCGCTGTCCACCCCACCGGTCGCTTTTTCTTCAAGTCGGCAAAAATTCCTTCGCTTCAGACCAGAAGAACGCCTTCCGCGGTCCTTACGGCATGCCCGCCGATGCGCGCGGCGACAAGATTTCCACCCGATACGTCCAGTTCGAGCCTGATTCTCGACGGTCGGCCCATTTCGATTCCCTGTTCGATCCAGAATCGCTGCCCGCCGTCGGTCGGCTTGTCGAACAGCATGATCGCTCCGGCAAAGGCCGCCGCAGCCGAACCCGTAGCCGGATCCTCGTAGGACGGGCTGCCCGGCACGATCATTCGGGCATGGAAGGCGCTGGTATGGTCGATCGTCTCGCGGCAGTAGACATAGGCGCTGGCCACCGCGGATTCGCTTTTCTTCGGCGAAAACTCGAACCAGGCCTCGTTGTTGAACCGTACCCTTGATGCTGCCTTGATGTCTGCGACCGGCACGGTGATGTAGGGCACGCCAGCCGACCACAGCGAGACGCGGTGATTCTCGAAGCCGATTTCATGCGGCCCGAGCCCGAGTGCTGCACCGATCGCCTCGGCATCGGCCGACAGTGGCAGTTGTTGTGGCAGCTTGGGCAGGTCGAATTCGGCGAACAGCCCGCTGCCGACCTTGTCGACGGCGCAACGCACCAGGCCGATGTTCTCTTCAAGCACGAAAATGCCGGCCAGATCGCTGCTCTGCCCCATCTCCGACAAGGCGATGGCCGTACCGACCGTCGGATGCCCGGCAAAGGGCATCTCGTAGTCGGGCGTGAAGATGCGCACCCGCGCCTTGTGCTTGGGATTGTCGGGTGGCAGCACGAACGCCGTCTCTGACAGGTTGAATTGCCGGGCTATCGCCTGCATCGCGGCGGAATCGAGCCCCTTCGAATCGACAACGACCGCCAGCGGATTGCCTGCCAGTCTGTCCTGGGTGAAGACGTCGTAAATAAAATACTTGCGCCCGATCGTCATGTTTGCTCCTTCTGCGCCGGCAACATGAGCGAAATTTAATTTGAATTCCGGGACAACACGGCCGATCTGTGATCCTAGAGCATGACCCCGAATGGTGGGAACCGGTTTCGGAAAGGATCGTGCTCGAGCAACAGGCTCTAAGTGGGTTTTCTCGAGCCATCAAAGGGGTCTGGCTTGGACCAGTTGGTAAATCGTCAGGATCAGGCAACCGCGCCATCCATCGAGACGGCACTCGGCCTCGACGGCAAGGGCCGAACCACGCGCCGGCGCAAGGGCTGGCTTTGGCTGATTCTGGCTTTGATTGCCGCCGGCTGCGCCTATGCCGGCTACTCCTGGCTCGGCGCACCTTCCGAGCGCGTCATCTACACCAGCCAGCCGGCCGAGGTCGGCGACATCACCGTCGAGGTCTCGGCGACGGGCAATCTGCAGCCCCTGACCCAGGTCGATATCTCGAGCGAACTTTCAGGCGTCGTCCGTTCGGTCGCCGTCGTCGAGAATCAGCACGTCAAGAAAGGCGAAGTGCTGGCCGCGCTCGACACTACCCGGCTTTCCGCCCAGATCGAGCGTGCCCAGGCTTCGGCAAAGGCCGCTGCCGCCAAGGTCGAAGACACCCGCACGACACTGTCGCAGAACACGCAGGCGTTGACCCGGGCGCAGGAGCTGACACGGCGCGGCATGGCCACCACCCAGGCGCTCGAAGCCGCCACCGCCGAGCGCGACCGCGCCCAGAGCGCGCTCGATATGGCAGAGGCCAACCTTGCCATCGCCGAGGCCGACCTCAAGCTGCAGCAGGCCGACCTCGCCAAGAGCAGCATCTATGCCCCCATCGACGGCGTCGTGCTGACGCGCTCGGTCAACCCGGGCCAGACGGTCGCCTCCTCCATGCAGGCACCGGTGCTGTTCGTGCTCGCCGCCGACCTGTCCAAGATGGAGCTCAAGGCGGCCGTAGATGAGGCCGATATCGGCACGGTGGCCAAGGGCCAGCACGCGCGCTTCACAGTCGATGCCTTCCCCGACCGCAGTTTCGACGCTTCGATCCGCGACATCGCCTATGCCTCGGTCACCACCGATGGCGTGGTCACCTACAATGCGTGGCTCGATGTCGGCAACGACGAGTTGTTGCTGCGTCCAGGCATGACCGCCACCGTGTCGATCGTCACGCGCGAGGCCAAGGGTGTACTCACCGTTCCGGCGACCGCATTCCGCTACCGGCCGACCCCGACTGCGCGCAACGCCGGCTTCAGCCTGCAGAACGTGTTCCTGGGCCGGCCTTCGCGCGGGCCGACCGATCGCAGCCGCCCTGCTTCGACGCCTGCCGACGGCTCGCGCACGCTTTATGTGCTCAAGGACGGCGCCCCGGTTGCAGTCAGGGTCAAGACCGGAGCCACTGACGGCGACCGCACGGAGGTCATCTCCGGGCTCAGCGCCGGCGACAAGGTCATCACCGCCTCGACCTCATCCCGGGCGAACTGAGAACTGATATGAGCCCGGCTCCGCTCATCGTCTTCGACAAGGTCTGGAAGACCTACGGCCAGGGCGAGGCCGAGGTGCGCGCGCTTGCCGGCATCGATCTTGCCATCGGCCAGGGCGAGTTCGTCGCCATCATGGGCCCGTCCGGCTCAGGCAAGTCGACCGCGATGAACATCGTCGGCTGCCTCGATACGCCGACCTCCGGCCGCTACGGCTTCATGGGTGTCGACGCCGGCCGGCTTGACCGCAACCGCCGCGCGGAACTGCGCAATCTCTACATCGGCTTCGTTTTCCAGGGCTACAATCTGTTGCCGCGCACAACGGCGGTGGAAAATGTCGAGCTGCCGCTGATCTATCGTGGTGTGCCGGCCCAGGACCGGCGCGCTCTGGCCATGAAGGCGCTTGCCGAAGTCGGCCTCGAAGACCGCGAACACCACACCCCGGCCGAACTGTCAGGCGGCCAGCAGCAGCGCGTCGCGATCGCCCGCGCCATCGTCACGCGGCCGACGCTGCTTGTCGCCGACGAACCCACCGGCAATCTCGACACCGCCCGCAGCCACGAGATCATGCAATTGCTCACCCGCCTCAACGAGGAATACGGGCTGACCATCGTCATGGTCACCCACGAGGCCGACATCGCCGCCTATGCCGGCCGCACCATCTCCTTCCGCGACGGCCATGTCGCCTCCGACACCAAGAAGCTCGAGGCGGCATAGGCGATGATCTGGGAAACCGTCCGCCTCGCCCTTCGTTCGGTCCGCCGCAACGCGCTGCGTTCGTTCCTGACCCTGCTCGGCATCGTCATCGGCGTCGCCGCCGTCATCGCCATGCTGACCATCGGCAGCGGTACGACGCAAAAGGTCAAGGCGGACATCTCGCAACTCGGCAGCAACCTGCTCATCGTCCGCTCCGGCCGCCCCGCCGCCCCCGGCTCGGGACCGCAGCAGACAATCCGGCCGCTCGGCGAAAAAGAAGTCGCGGCCCTCGCAGCCCATCTCGAAGGCGTCCGCGCGGTCTCGCCGGCGTCGCAGAAGCAGGTGCGCGTCGTGTTCGGCACGGAGAGCCTGACCTCCTCGATCACCGGCACCGACAATGCCTATCTCGACGCACGCGACTGGAAGGTGACCTCGGGCCGATCGTTCAGCGAATCAGAGGTGCGTGGCGGCATCAATGCCTGCCTGATCGGTGAAACCGTGCGCCGCCAGTTCTTCGGTGCGGGCGATCCCGATGGCGCCAGCATCCGCATCGGCCGCATGAGTTGCAAGGTCGTCGGCCTGCTCGAACCCAAGGGTTATTCCGGGTTCGGCCAGGACCAGGACAATGTCGTATTGATGCCGCTTTCCGCCTTCCAGCGCCGCATCGCCGGCAATCGCGACATCGAAACGATCTATGTCGCCGCCGACGACGCCACGCCGACCCAGGTGGTGCAGACCCGCATCGAAGACATCATGCGCGACGTCAGGCGCGTCACCGCCGACCGGGAGGACGATTTCTCGGTCCGTGACATGACCCAGATCGCCGACGCCATGGCCAGCGCCACCGCCACCATGACCGGCATGCTGGGTGCCGTCGCCGGTGTCAGCCTGCTTGTCGGCGGCATCGGCATCATGAACATCATGCTGGTGTCGGTCACCGAGCGTACTCGCGAGATCGGCATCCGCCTCGCCATCGGCGCGCATGAAAAGCATATCCTGATCCAGTTCCTGGTCGAAGCCACGGTACTGTCGCTGCTCGGCGGGCTGATCGGCATCGCCATCGGCTTGGCTCTGGCGGGTGCTGCATCCCTGGCGCTGTCCATTCCGTTCGTGCCCAGCCTGGCTGTGGTGCTGCTCGCAGTCGGCTTCTCGGCACTGATCGGCATGGTGTTCGGCTTCTTCCCGGCACTGCGTGGCGCCCGCCTCGATCCGATCGAGGCACTGCGCCACGAATAGGGCTATTCCTTCAGCACGGTGTTTGAGGTGCCTTCCTCCACCTGGTCGATGACCAGAAGCTTGACCGGCTCCGCGCCGACATTTGCGCCCTGGTGCCACTCGCCGATCATTTCGACGATGAAGTCGCCGGCCTTGTAGCTGGTGCCTTTGCCGGTATCGACATTGGTCACCTGCAATTGCCCTTCGAGTACATAGGCGTAGCGCGCGGACGGGTGCTTGTGCACCGGCAGCGTGGCGCCCGGCGGTATCTCGAAGGAAGAGACCAGCACCTGCACGTTCTTCTGCGGCAGCACGATCGGTTGGCCGCTCGCCGTGGTGGTAACCGACGCCAAGGGCGTCACCACGACCTTTGCGGCGGCAGGACTGCTGTCGAGCGCCTCCGAACTGCTGCTTGAAAACAGCACGACCGTACAAACGGCCGCCAACAGGCCATTGCGGACAATAGATCTGATCATGAAATCTCCCCCTGAAATTGCGCCGACAGTGCGCCTGGGGCAAGCCGGCATCAAGGGGTTCTAGGCGAGACGGACTTGGCCATTGGAGAAATGCCATTCCGCCAGCGGGCGCATATGCGGCATCAGGCCTTCGGGCAGGTCGTCCATGCCACGAATGATCACCGGACCTTCGATCTCAGGATCGGGATCGTCCGCGACGAACCTCGTTATCTGAGCAGCCAGTTCGTCGGCTGTCTCGGCGGCACGGTAGCACCGCACGATCGCCGTGCCGCTTTCTACCGAAAGCGCATGGCAGCGCGCCTCGCGGCTGGCCGTGCCAAGGTCGAGTCCGGTTTCCTCGCGCACCTCGCGCGCCATGTTGTAGTCGAGGTCGACCAGACCGTCGCGAAAATCCTCCGGCTCGAAGGAACCAGCGGCGAAATAGACCTTGCCGGCATTGGCCGTGTGCGCGCCCATGCGGATCGCCACCAGCGCGTTGTCGCTCGAGATCAGCATGGCATGCGCGAAGGCGTGCTCGGCGCTCGTCACCGGCTTCAGCTTGCGCCACAGCATGAAGGTCGAGTAGCGGATGGCATGGCAGCGGCCGGTCAGCCGGTTGTCGCCATAGGCGAGTTCCGACAACAGCACCACCGTGCCGTCGAAAAGGGCTGGCCGCGCTGCCTTCTCCTCTGCCCAGTTTGCCACGATGGCTTCGGCATTGTCGCGCTCGAACGGATGAGGCTCCGGATCGAGGCGCACGTCGACCACGTCGACCGGCAGGATTTGGTTGCGCGGAATGTCGAATGCCAAGGCTTGGCCTCTCAGGTGATGTCGAGGGTCACGGCCACCGGGCAATGGTCCGAGGCCTTCGGCCTGTCCCAGCCGGCACGCGGATAGCGTTCCACCTCCTGCCCGGGCGGGAAGATGGTGCGCCAGGGCTGGCCGCGGCGGACGATGTCGGGCACGACTTGGGCGTTTGTCTTCGCCAGCGCCGGCGACAACAGGATGTAGTCGAGCTGGCACAGGTGCCGCTCCAGCGGTCCGCGCGTATGGTAGAGCGTCCAGCGCTCCATTTCGGGCCGCCTTTCGACGACGTTCTCGGCAAAACCGTCGGCCAGGAACACGTCGAGGCATGAGGCCGTCTCGTGGACCGGCGTGAAACTGTAGCCCTGATAGGCATCGCCGCCGATGACCAGCCGCTCACGATAGTCGTTCATGTCGCCGCAGATCGCCCAGCGTCGCTCGCCGACATGGTCCTTGCCGAAACGGTCCTCGATGATCCGCCGCACCGCCTTGGCCTCGGCAACGCGGATCGGCATCGTCGCATCGCGGCCGTTCAGCCCGTTCCGCGGCGAGCCCATCGACTTGAAATGCACCGAGTAGATGGTCAGCGGCTTGCCACCGATCTTGACGTCGATCTCCAGGCAGTCGCGCCGGAAGATGCGTTCGAATGGCTCCTGGCCGAGGCTTGCCAGTTCCGGCGTATGCAGCCCGAATTCCTCGAAGGTGACATGGGCATGGCTGGTCATGCGCACGAATTCGATCGGCTGGCCGTGCGCGGTCTCCGCCCGCATCATCACCGCCACGTCTATGCCGCGCGAATCATTGCCCGAGGTCGTGTATTTGTGCTGGTAGCCCTGCCCCACCATCTTGAAGAGATAGCCATACTCGAACGCCTTCAGCGCTTCGATGTTGTCGACCTCCTGCAGGCAGATGATGTCGGCGCGGGTCTCGGCGATCGCCAGCGCCGTCAGCTGGCGCATGTCGTCGGCATGCGCGATGGCCCTCGCCTGCTCCAGCAGCCGGTACTCGGCCTCGCTGCGGATTTCGAACAGCGCGAGCGTCCGATCCTCGTTGAGCTGGTTGCGGTAGCCGGAATAATCGAACCTGTTCATCAGGTTCTCGACATTGAAGGTGGCAAGGCGCAGCGACATGACCGCGAGCATTGCCTTCATGTCGGGTCAAACACAAGAGCCCAATCACAAGCCCACAGGGAAGCTGCATTGTTCATTTCCCGTTCAGGCTGAAAGGCAGAAAATGCCCTATCTCCATCGAAATTTGGGGGCATGGAGCCTTTGGGATTCGGATATCAGGAGACCACCATGAAACTCTCATCCTTCGCACGTTCAGGACTTGTGGCACTCGGGCTCGTCACCGGCCTGCCCTTGGCGGCTTCGGCCGGCCCCATCAACTTCGGCCAGGTGCGTTCGACCGCCCCGCAGGCCGTGCCGAATGTCATCCCCGCCCAGAGCCATTTCTGCCCGCCCGGCACTGGCTGTTACGCGCGCCGCGACGGCTGGCGCGGAGACAGGGGACGCCACGGCAACTGGCGCGGTGATCGTTGGCGCGACGACTGGCGCTGGCGGAATCGTCCGCACAGGCGCCATTGGCGCGGCGGCACCGGAATCTATCTGAATTTCGGCATTCCGGCCTACCGTTACTACGAGCCGCGCTACTACCAGCCACGTTATGTCCAGCCGCGCCGTGTTTATCGCGGCGGACTGTCTTCGGTGCATGTCCGGTGGTGCTACGACCGCTACCGCTCGTACCGCGCCTGGGACAACACGTTCCAGCCCTACAACGGGCCGCGCCAGCAGTGCTGGTCGCCCTATAGCTGACGCACTCGGCTGCGGCGCCAGCCTGATCGGCGCCGCGGCAAACCTCATATTTACATGTCCGTGCTACGGCATCCGCAGCGCGCGGTCGTTGACCGCACACGCATGGACCTGACGAATGAGCGACGACGCAGAAAACAACAACCGGCGCGAGCATCGCAATCGCGTGCTCAAGGGCGCCACCATCATCACAGGTGTCGCCAATTCCGAAATCAGCGTCACGGTGCGCAACATGCACCAGAACGGCGCCGAGTTGCGCGTCAGTGCCGACGCACGCGTCCCCGAGCGCTTCCTGCTCTATGTTCCGGTGGACGGCATCGGCTACCGCGCCGTCGTGCGCTGGCGCAAGAACGACCGCGTCGGCGTGCAGTTCGAGGGCACCGAGCCGAAACCGGCCTGGCACTACGGCTGAACAACCAATTCATGGGCACCAGCAATAAAAAAAGACCGGCGGATCGCTCCGCCGGCCTTTTCCTTGCAGCTGTCGCTGCAGGGCTTCTTAGTTCTTGGCCTTGTCGACCAGCTGGTTCTTGGCGATCCAGGGCATCATCGCGCGCAGCTTGGCGCCGACTTCCTCGATCTGGTGGCTGTCGTTGTTGCGGCGGATGCCCTTGAAGCGGGCAGCACCCGAACGGTATTCCTGCATCCACTCCGAGGTGAACTTGCCGGTCTGGATGTCCTTGAGGACGCGCTTCATCTCGGCCTTGGTCTCGTCGGTGATGATGCGCGGACCGGTCACGTACTCGCCCCACTCGGCGGTGTTCGAGATCGAGTAGTTCATGTTGGCGATGCCGCCTTCATAGATCAGGTCGACGATCAGCTTCACTTCGTGCAGGCACTCGAAATAGGCCATCTCGGGGGCATAGCCGCCCTCGACCAGCGTCTCGAAGCCGGCGCGGATCAGCTCGACCAGGCCGCCGCAGAGTACGACCTGCTCGCCGAACAGATCGGTCTCGCACTCTTCCTTGAAGTTGGTCTCGATGATGCCCGAGCGGCCGCCACCGACGCCGCAGGCGTAGCTCAGGCCGAGGTCGAGCGCATTGCCCGAAGCGTCCTGGTGAACGGCAACCAGGCACGGCACGCCGCCGCCCTTCTGGTATTCGCCGCGCACGGTGTGACCCGGGCCCTTCGGCGCGACCATCAGCACGTCGACGGTCTTCTTCGGCTCGATCAGGCCGAAATGCACGTTGAGCCCGTGGGCGAAAGCGATCGCAGCGCCGTCGCGGATGTTCGGAGCGATCTCGTCGCGATAGATGTCGGCCTGCAGTTCGTCAGGCGTCGCCATCATCATCAGGTCGGCCCACTTGGCGGCTTCCGCGACCGTCATCACCTTGAGGCCGTCGGCCTCGACCTTCTTGGCGGTCGCCGATCCAGCCTTGAGGCCGACGACGAGTTCCTTGGCGCCCGAATCCTTGAGGTTCAGCGCGTGCGCGCGGCCCTGGCTGCCGTAGCCGATGATGGCGACCTTCTTGCCCTTGATCAGATTGAGATCGGCATCACGATCGTAATAGACACGCATTGGTGGGTTCCTTCCCGGTTTAGATTAGAGGGCCTTGGGCCCGGTTTTCGCTCCGTGGAGAGCAAGAAACTGCTGCGTTGCGCGCGCGGCGTCGCCGTCGATCCCCGCATCAGTCAATTCCAGCCGGTCGCCGAGCAGCAGACGTATCTGCACGTCCCGCGCAACCAGCCCGAAAAAGGTCCGGAACGCCTCCTCGGCGTCGTCGAATTCGAGAAGCCCCGCCTCGCGGCCGGCTTCCAGCACTGGCTTGAGCCTGCGGCCAAGCGCAAAACGGCCGCGCTCGAGCACGATGGCGCCAAGGTCGCGCTTGTCCGAGCCCGCATGCACGACCGCAACGCGGTTGAGCGCGACCGACGTGTCGCTTGAGATCACCCTAAGCCAATCGGAGGCAAAGCGCTCCAGGCTTGCCGTCAGCGATCCCAGGTCGAGGCCCTTGCGGTCCACTGGCGGCACCCGCACCTTCGAGGCCTGCCATTGCACGGTGGCCGTCAGCAGTCCATCACGGTCGCCGAACCATTTGTAGAGCGTTTCCTTGGAGCAGCTGGCGCGCCGGGCAACCGCGGTCATGGTCAGCCGGTCGCCCTCTTCGACGAGCAGGCGCAGCACCGCATCGAGCACGTCCTGCTGACGCGCCGTCGGCCCCTCGCCTTCCATCATCTCGGTGACTGCCTGCAGCATCTTCGCCTGCCGTGGATCTCGGTCTGGCACCTCATAGAGCCGTACCGTACGTTACGGTTCGGCTTATGCCGCAAATTTCACGGCCTCGCAATGGGCAAGTTCGCCATGTCCGAATTTTGTCGTCGGCCACAAAATTTGGATACACCCGTCCGCCACCAGCAAGACGGGTGACGGCGCAATCGCACAACGCTGCGTTTACGCGCCAGCCTCTATCCGACGTTGCTCAGCAGGGCCGGAAGCTAGTTCAGCTTGACCAATGCCACGCGGCGGTTCTTGGCCCGCCCTTCGTCATTGTCGTTGCTGGCGACCGGCGCCATCATGCCGGCGCCTGCCGCCGTCAGACGTCCGCCGTCGATGCCGAATTGCGAAACAAGAGCCGCTTTCACCGCAGCGGCGCGGCGATTGGACAGGTCGATGTTGTAGTCGAACTTGCCCTGGTTGTCGGTGTGGCCGACCACGGCCACCGCAAGTGCCGGATCGTCGCCCAGCAGCTTGGCGATCTCCTTCAGCGTCGGCTCCGACTCGGGCTTGATGTCGGCCTTGTCGGTGTCGAAAAAGATGCCGTAGAGCGCAATTCCGCCGCTGGTCGACAATGAGTCCGCCATCTTGGCGGCTTCCACCAGCACCATCTTCTTGTCGCGCGCCTTGGGCTCCAGCACGTGGACAATGGCAACCGTTCGCGCATTCAGCTCCTTGCAGTAGAGGTCATCGAGCAGCTGGAAGGTCTGCACCGTGACATAAGCGTAGCCGCCGTCGCGCGGAACCTTGGCGGTGAAATAGCGCTGGTCGGCGACCCCTGACGACGCCACGCAGGCGGCGCTCGAGAACGCCTCGACGCCGAGGTCGCTGTCGTAGAAGAAGTTCATCATCAGGCTCATGTCGCCGCCGCCGCTGGAAGCCGAGCGCGAGGCGTCGCCACCGCATTCCTCCTTCTTGCATTCGAACACCACCTCGCCGCCGGCGGCCTGCACCACGTCCTGGTAGTTGCGCAGCACCTCGAGCGGCGAACGGCCGTCCGGCAGCACATAGAACAGGCGGGTGAGCGATCCCTCGACATCTTCCGCCTTCTCCGGCTTGAACACCCGGTTGTTGTTCTTGTCGCGCTTTTCCGGATCTGGATCCGCCTTCAGCGGCGCCAGCGGCACGCTGAAATCCGTATAGTCGAGCTTCTGGTGGTAGACGATGAACGAGCCTTCATAGCGTTTGGCGAGCGCATTGTCGGCGGCTCCCTCGATGTCGGCGCTGGGAACCGTCGCATCCGCCAGCACCGGCATGCAGCCCAGGGCGAGCAGAGCCATGGCCGCCACTGCCTTTCGAATTATACGCAGCATGCGTCCCGACATCACAGCCCCCTCGGTTGAGTGTGACGCAACGTAACCACAACCGCAGCGCGGCTCAAGCCGGGATCCGGACAGCTCTTTCTTCGCCGCTATTCATCCAATCCGTCTCCTTGAGGCCGGCGGGTCCAAACGGGTCGATCAGCGTGCCGGCAACGATCGAAGCCAGAAGCTGCGGCGCCGGCGGGATCCTGGCAACTGTCGCCACCAGCCGATCGCGCAGGAGTGGCAACAGCAGCAAGTCCGACTGGTAGAAAGGCGTGAAGGCCAAGGACAGCGCCTGGAACAGTCTGACGTGCCAGCGTCGCGCCCGGACATAGAACGCAAGCGCCGCATCCATGTCGCCTGCCTGCCTCAATGCATGGGCGAGTGCCGCCGCGTCGAGCAGAGCCATGTTCGCACCCTGCCCCAGTTGCGGGCTGGTCGAATGCGCGGCATCGCCAATGACGGCAAGGCCGCGTGCTGCCGGTTGTGCCAGCGTGTGGTGGCCATAGCGGGCCAGCGTCAGCTGCTCGAAATCCTCGATCTGGTCGAGATAGGCCCGGCACTCCGGCCACAGCCTTGCCACCTCGGCCTTCCAGGCAAGCAGTCCTTGGGCTTGCACGCGTTCGGCCTCGGCCGGCTTCAGGCTCCAGAAGAACGCCGCCATCTTGCGCCCGTCCGCTTCCGCGCGGCCGATGGGCAGGACACCGATCATAACGCTGGCGCGACGATAGCGCTGCGTCAGTGCATTTTTGTCGAATCCTTCGCCACACCAGTCGAGCGACGCCCAGAACGCGCCATAGGCGAGCGGTTTCGGCTCGCCCTCAATGCCCGCGCTGCGACGCAACTTGGAGCGCGAGCCGGTCGCGTCCACGACGAGGTCGAACGATCCGAGGCCACGCCCAGCCGCATCAAGCAGCCGCGGCTGTTCGCCAGGCTCCACCGCATCGAGATCGACGTCGGTAACGATCTCGATGCCGGCGCATCGAGCCGCGCGATAGAGTGTGCCGAACAGCGCCGCACGATGGACGGCGATGCCGAAACGCCCACCTGGCCGGGCGTCGTAGCGCACGTCGAGCACAGTACGCCCGCTCTTGGCATCGGTGCCGTGCAGCCGATCGATGCGGCTGCCAAGTATCGAGATTTCGTCCAGCAGGCCCAGATCATCGAGCACGGTCAGTCCTGTCGGCTGCAGGATAAGACCCGACCCAACCGGCCTCGGCTCGGCGAAGCGTTCGAAAACGGTGACGCGATGGCCGTCGCGCTGCAGGTAGAGGGCCGCAGCGAGCCCGGCGGGCCCGGCACCGGCAATTGCAATGTGAAGATTTCGACCGTTCATGCGCCACCCCATCCGCAGCAAAGGTTCACGGATGGGCCGTGCTTGGCAATGCTTCACTTCGCCGTAGCGGTGCTCAGTCCAGGCCTCAGATCGACACCTGGGTACCGACCTCGACCACACGCCCAGTCGGAATCTGGAAGTACTCGGTCGCGTCGGCTGCCGTACGAGCCAGCCCGATGAACAACCTGTCCTGCCACACCGGCATGCCGGAATTGGGCGACGCCTTGAGCGACCGCCGCGACAGGAAGAACGACGTCGTCATGATGTCGAACTTCCAGCCCTGCTTGCGGCAGATGGCCAGCGCCTTGGGGATGTTCGGCTGCTCCATGTAGCCGAATTTCAGCTTCACGCGCATGAACAGCTCGTTGACCTGCTCCATCTTCACCCGTTCGCTGTCGGGGACGATGGGCTGCTGCGCCGTCACCACCGACAGGATGACGTTCTGCTCGTGCAGCACCTTGTAGTGCTTGAGGCTGTGCATCAGCGCGGTCGGCGCGCTGTCGGGATCGCTGGTCAGGAACACCGCTGTGCCGGGCACCAGATGCGGCTTCTTCTTGATCAGGCTGCCAGCCAGGAAGTCGAGCGGGATTTCGTTCTTGCGCGTCTTGTCGAACAGATAGCGGCTGCCGCGCACCCAGGTCCACATGATCAGGATGATCGTGAAGGCGACCGCCAGCGATGCCCAGCCGCCCTCGAAGACCTTGACGATGTTGGAAGCGAAGAAGCCGATGTCGATCAGGCCGAATATCGAGATCGCCACGACGACGGCGGCGACCCGCCAGCGCCAGATGCGCAGCATCACCACCGAAAGCAACAGCGTCGTCACCAGCATGTTGCCGGTGACCGAAATGCCGTAGGCCGAGGCGAGCGCGCTCGATTCGCCGAAGCCGACGACCAGCAGCATCACCACCAAAGCCAAAAGAAGGTTGACGCGCGGCATGTAGATCTGGCCCTGCGTCGTCTCCGACGTGTGCTGGATGACCAGGCGGGGCAGCATGTTGAGTTGCACGGCCTGGCGTGTCAGCGAATAGGCGCCGGTGATTACCGCCTGGCTGGCGATGACGGTCGCGGCCGTTGCCAGCACCACCATCGGAACCAGCATCCAGCCCTCATTCATTTCGAAGAACGGATGGCCCACCGTGCCGTCATGCGAGAGCACGAAGGCGCCCTGGCCGACATAGTTGAGCAGCAGGCAGGGAAAGACGATGCACAGCCAGGCCAGCACGATCGGCCTGCGGCCGAAATGGCCGAGATCGGCATAAAGCGCTTCGGCGCCGGTCACCGCAAGGAAGATCGCGCCGATGGTGACGAACGACACCTCGGGCTGGTTGACCAGGAACTGCACGATGTAGATCGGGTTGACCGCCAGCAGGATTTCCGGATCGTCGGCTATGTGGACAATGCCGGAATAGCCGATGGCCAGGAACCAGACCAGGGTGATCGGCCCGAACACGATCGCCACGCCGCCACTGCCGAAGCGCTGGACTGAAAACAGCGCCGCCAGGATCACCAGCGTCAGCGGCACGACGTAAGGCTGGAACGCCGGCGTGACGACATTCATGCCCTCGACCGCCGACAGCACCGAAATCGCCGGCGTGATCACCGCATCGCCGTAGAACAGTGCGGCGCCGACCATGCCGAGCGCCAGGATGATGCCCGAGCGCTTGGGCAGGCTGCGCCGCGCCAGCGCCATCAGCGACAGCGTGCCGCCCTCGCCCCGGTTGTGCGCCCGAAGCACGAACATCACGTATTTGACGGTGACGATGATGGTCAGCGCCCAGATGATGAGCGACAGCACGCCGAGAATGTCTTCGCGGGAAGCGACCTCGCCGCCCGCCGACGCCACCAGGGCCTCGCGGAACGCGTAGATCGGGCTCGTGCCGATATCGCCGAAGACGACGCCGAGTGCGCCGAGCACGAGAATCCTGATGTCGTGGGAATGACCGTCCGTCTGGACCGGCTGCCCGCTCGCGTTCGCCTTGTCAGGGCCGGCATCGGTCATGGACAACTCTCCGTGAAGCCGCGGGGCTCTACGCTTGCTGCAGCGCAAAAGCAACAGCTGTTTTGCGACAGCTAATGTTCCGCCCTTGCAGTCGGCATATGCCTTCTACCACCCGCAGGCGTTCAGATATCGCTTGATCGTGCCGCTCATGCCGTATTCCAGCGCGTCTGCCGTCAGGCCATGGCCGATGGACACTTCGGCCAGCTTGGGGATGCTGCGCATCAGCTGCGGCAGGTTGTCGACGACGAGGTCGTGACCGGCATTGACCGCGAGGCCGGCAGCGATTGCCGCATCTGCGGTTTTAGCAAGCATTTCCAGTTGCTTCGCCGCCCCGACCGGGTCGTCGTGGCAAGCGCCATAGGGCCCGGTGAACAGCTCGATCCGGTCCGCGCCCGTGTCGCGGGCAGCGTTGACGCCGGAAGGGTCGGCATCGGCAAACAGGGAGACGCGGAAGCCGCCCTTCTTGAGTCGTGCCACCACCGGCTTGAGCAGACCCGCCTGGGTGGCAAAGTCCCAGCCATGGTCGGAGGTCGCCTGCGACGGATCGTCCGGCACCAGCGTCACCTGTTCCGGCTGGTGCTTCTCGACCAGTTGGAGGAAGTCTTCGCTCGGATAGCCCTCGATGTTGAACTCTGCCTTTGGAAATTCGTCGTCGATCAGCGCCCGGATCTCGGGCACGTCGGAAAAGCGGATGTGGCGCTGGTCCGGACGCGGATGCACCGTCAGCCCATGCGCACCGGCGGCAAGTGCCAGGCGGCCGAGGCCGGTGACGCTTGGCCATGGCAAGTCGCGCCGGTTGCGCAGCATGGCGATGGCATTGACGTTCACGGAGAGCTTGGCGGGCATCGGCAACTCACGGCAAATCTTGAGACGAACGCACCTAACACGCCTTGGCCGGGAACAGAGAGCGCTTTTATGTGTTCCAATGACGTTGCGGCCAAAAACCGCCAAACGGCCATCGAGGAGGACACCAATGAAATCCATGGATGCCCCACCGCCTTTCCGGCGCATCGACACCGACAACAACGAGGTCTTTGCCTTCGAGATCGTCGGCCATTTCACCCAGGCCGACATCGAAAACGCCTACGGCCTGCTGGACGCGGCCTATGAAGGCCACGACAAGATCGACGTTCTGCTGCGCGCGACAGGATATGACGGCTTCGACTGGTCGGCGCTTTTCGATCCCCTTACCTTCAAGGGCAAGATGAAGGCCCTGCATCATATCAGGCGCTATGCGCTGGTCGGCGGCCCTGCATGGATGGGACCGGTGGTCGGCCTGTTTGCGCCGCTCACCTCGATCGAAACCAGGCATTTCGCCGACGCCGACGAAACCAAGGCGTGGAAATGGCTTGGCGCAAGCCCGATCGAATAGCCTGCGGTCATACTCCAGTCACGGCCGCGCGCCAGACAGCCTCCATCATGCCCAACATCCGCATCATAGATTCGATCACTGCACCCGGCTCGATCAGCCGCCCGAACGAGGACAGCGCCGGCGGCAACGCCACATGCGCCTTCGTCATCGACGGCGCCACCGGCCTCGGCGGAGACAGCCTCGTCGGCCTGCACGGCTCGGACGCCGCCTGGCTGGCCCGGTTTGCCCAGAGCACGTTCGAAGAGCTGGCCCGCAACGGCCGCCCCATGACCGATGTCGTTCGCGAGCTCAATCAACGCGCTGCCAATGTCGTGCACGAGGCGGCCCCTGCGCTGCCGATCGAGCCATGGAACCTGCCGGTGGCAAGCTTCCAGATGGTCCGGATCGAAGGCGACGACATCGTCACCCACGGCCTGGGCGACTGCCGGCTGTTCCTGCTCGGCGCCGACGGCAGCACCCTCAGCACTAGCGCCATCAAGGGCGCCTCCGCCCAGGAGCGCGACGGCGCACGTGCGGCCATCGCTCATGCCGGCGGATTTGCCACCCATCAGGCGTTGGCCGATGCGCCGGGCGTGCGTGAGGAGCTGCGGCGCCACCGCGCCGCCTACAACCGCCCAGGCGGCTCCGTCTGGACGCTCGGTATCGAGCCGTCTGCCGCCGAGCACCTTGTCACCGAAAGGCTCGAGCCCTCGCTGCCGGCCAGGGGTCTGCTCTGCAGCGACGGCTTCGCTGCTCTCGTCGACCAATATGGCCGCTACGACATTGCAGAATTTGTCGGCGCAGCAAACACTGCAGGCCTTGCTCCGCTGCTTGCAGAATTACGCCACATCGAATTGACCGAAGACCCCGACGGCAAGCAGTTCCCCCGTTTCAAGGTCAGCGACGATGCGACTGCAGTTCTTTTCGAGATCGTTGCCTGACGGCGAGCACTACCGAACGATCGTCAGCTGTTCGGCCGCACGGGTAATCGCCGTGTAGAGCCAGCGCTGGCGCGTGTCCTTGAAGGCCCAGCTCTCGTCGAACAGCACGACATTGTTCCACTGCGAGCCCTGCGCCTTGTGCACCGTCAGCGCGTAGCCATAATCGAAGTCGTCGTAGCGCTTCTTGGTACCCCAGGGGATTTCGTCGTCCGGGCTCTCGAACACCTGCTTCAAAAGCTTGATCTTGGCCAAGCCGCGATCGGGATCGTCTTCCTCCGGCGACACTAGAAGATTGATGCCCGGCTTCACCGTTTCGCGCGACGAGGTCATGACCTTCCACAACGAGCCGTTGAGCAGGCCCTTGGCCGGGTCGTTGCGCAGGCAAACCAGCTTGTCGCCAGCTTGCGGGTAGCCGGCTGTAAACCCCTTGAGCTCGCGCAGCCGCTGATTGTAGCGCTTCCGCGTCCGGTTGGTGCCGACAAGCACCTGGTCGGCGCCCAGCACCAGATCCTGGTTCACGTCTTCCTTGCCGATCACCTGGGCAGTGCCGTAGTCGCCGCGCATGAACTCGCGGCCCTCGCGCACGTCGAGCGCCAGTCGGATGATCGGGTTGTCGCGCGCCTGGCGGTGGATTTCGGTCAACAGGAAGTCCGGCTCGTGCTCGGTGAAGAAGCCGCCGCCCGAGATCGGCGGCAGCTGCGCAGGGTCGCCCAGCACCAGCACCGGGGTGCCGAACGTCAAAAGATCGCGGCCGAGCTGCTCGTCGACCATCGAGCATTCGTCGATCACCACGAGCTTGGCCTTGGCGATCGGACTTTGGCGATTGAGCGAGAACGTCGGCGACATCGAGGTCTTGCCGGTCGCCTCGTCGGCAATCGCCTCCTCGCCCTTCGGCCGGTAGATCAGCGAGTGGATGGTGCGCGCGTTGGTGGCACCCTTCGAGCGCAGCACCTGGGCTGCCTTACCGGTGAAGGCGGCGAACTGCACCTGGCCATCGACATGCTCGGCGAAATAGCGCGCCAGCGTCGTCTTGCCGGTGCCGGCATAGCCGAACAGCCGGAAAACCTGCGGCTTTCCCGATTTGAGCCAGCGCGCCACGGCCTGCAGCGCATCGTCTTGCTGAGGAGAGAATTCCATGGGTTTGACTGACAGGATTCGGCGGCGAAGGGCAAGGGATTTGCCGGTTCAGTCGAGTCCGTTCGGGGAAAATCAACTGGCCTGCAACGCCCGGCCTGCCGCACACCCCATCAGATCAAGATTGCGATAAATGGTCTCTGGAACCCTAAAGAAAGCTATGTCCCGATAGCTCCAGATGAAGACATCGCCATCCTTGCGATAGACTGCATGAACATCGAACTGAAATTCCTCTCCAGCGATTGCAACCGAAGAAGAGAAAAATCGACTGTCGAAGCAGTCGGCATTCGCGGCGTCGACGGCGGCGCTCATCAACTGGCTTGTTCTCACCTCCGCCGATAGGACGAAGAAAAAAAGAAAAGCGAAATTCGCCACCAGCAATTTCCAGGACAGCGACTCCAAAGGCTCCGCCCGATGCACAAGAATTCCTGCAACAACCGCGCAAGAGAGGCCAGCCAGAAATGGCAGCCAAACGAAGCCCCAGTATTTGAAGTAATATCCCGGCAGCAAAAAAAGTAACGGCGGGAACGCAAAACCACCAAGAAACTGGAAGTTCCAGAGCGAGGCTGCGGCCCAAAAAAACCAAACGGTGGCAACAGCTCCAAAAAATCTACCCAATACCTGCCCCAGATGAACGCAATGCAGACCGCTGAATATTCCAAAACTATGACAGCATCTTACCGAAAAATCGCCGAATACAAGGAGGGATTGAGGCGAGCCTATCAAATTCAGGTATCCGGCAGGAAGCTCAGCGTTTTGCCGGATCGTTCTCCAGCAGGATCGGCTGGCCATGCGGCGTGGCGTGCGCGGCACGTTCCCAGGCCGCGGCAACCGCATCGACCTCTTCGTGCCCTGCAAAGCCCTTCTCGGCCGTCAGGCACTCCAGGGCGGCCAGCCAACGCGCGTAGTAGTCGCTGCCATCAGCGGCGGCATCGGGCTTTTTAACCTCCGCCGAAAGCCGTTCGGCCCATTCCTTCCATGTGAATAGGCCGCGCTCATGCAACGCCACCACCATTGCGAAAGCCTCGGCCTGCCACGGCTCGGCAAAGACCGGTGCATCGAGCCCCTCGGTCCCAACCGCTAGCCGCACCTCATGCTGGTTCAAGATAGCTCTCCCAGGCGTCTATGCTGACCTCAAGCGTCGGATCAGCCCCCTCGCCCCACAATTCGCCTGCGGTGAAAGCCACCGTATAGAGCCATTGCGGGTTCTCGCCGCGGCCATGCGCGTTGGTATCGGGAAAGACAAAACCTTCGCGCACCGCGTCGATCACCCCCTCCTTGCCGCGGGCATAACGCGGCAGGCGGGTATGGCCGGTGGGGTGAAAGTTCCTGGTCCGCACGCGTTGCCCGACCGCAAACCGCACCGGTACGGCGACCGGTCGATCGCAAGGCCCGCCTTTCGCCAAAACGGCCGGTACATTCTCCGCTTTCAGCACCCGCTTGGGTTTCGCTGCCGGATCGACGGCATCACTCGCCGCGAGGTCGTTGGCTGTCACGAAGTTGTGCCGTTTGACCAGTTGTTCCAGCGCCTTGATCCAGATTTCGTAGTAGCTCGACGCATAATAATCGGCCGGATGCAGGCATTCCCGCGCATGCCGGCTTTCGTCGATGTTCCACGCACCCATGGCGCCTGCCGTCAGCGTCACGCCCAGCGCCCGCTTTTCCCATTCGGAATGGAAATAGGGTTCGTCCTTTTCAGGCGCCACCGGGCCAAAACCCATCTGCCCGCCGAGATCGTGGGGGCCGTTCATGCCGCCTCCCGCGCGACGCCGGTGCCGATCATCGAATCCCGCGTCACTAGGTGGGCCAGCCGCTCTTCGCTCCAGCCTTCGGTGCCAGCCGGCCGCTGGGGCACGACGAGATAGCGCAGCTCGGCGGTCGAATCCCAGACGCGGATCTTTTTGTCCTTGGGCAGCGAAAGTCCGAATTCTTCCAGCACGCCGCGCGGATCGATGACCGCTCTGCTGCGATATGGCGGCGCCTTGTACCAGACCGGCGGCAGGCCGAGCACCGACCAAGGGTAGCAGGAGCACAGCGTGCAGACGACGAGATTGTGGGTCTCGTCGGTGTTAAACACCGCCTGCATGTGCTCGCCCTGGCGGCCGGTGAAGCCGAGCGAGGCGATCGCCGCTGTCGCGTCGCGCTTCAACCATTCGGCGAAATCCGGCTCGCTCCAGGCCTTCGCCACCACGGCGGCACCGTTGCGTGGTCCCACCTTGGTCTCGTAGGTATCGACGATGACGTCGATCGCCGCCGGATCGATCAGCCCCTTGCGGGTCAGGATCGTCTCCAGCGCCCGGACCCGTGCCGTCATCGGGTCGAGTTCGTTGTCGTGATGGAGATGGTCATGGTGGTGATCGTGCGACATGGCGAAAATCTAGGCCCGCCCGCTTCGCCGTGCAAGCCGCCAGCCTTGGGCCAGGACGGATTTGCGCCACAGCCCACGCGCCCGCTATCGTTGCTCAATGCGGGTTCTGATTCTGGGCGGTAACGGCTTTGTCGGTGCGGCGGTGGCAAGGTCGCTTGCGGCCCGCGGATTTTCCATCGTTGCCCTGGCGCGCGACACAAAGGTCGCTTCCCGCCGATATCCCGATTTCGGCTGGGTCCAGGCCGATATCGCCAGCCTGTCGCGGCCCGAGGACTGGCGCTTTCTTCTGTCCGGCATCGACGCCGTGGTCAATTGCGCCGGTGCACTCCAGGATGGTCCGCGCGACAATGTCGCCGCCCTGCAATATGTCGCGATGAAAGCGCTTTATCAGGCCGCCGCCCCCTCGCTACGCATGTTCGTCCAGATATCGGCGCGCACCGATGGTGTTGCATCCGAAAACCCATTCCTCGCAAGCAAGCGTCAGGCCGATGCGGCGCTTGAGGCATCCGGCCTGCCCTTCGTCATCCTCCGCCCGGCGGTGATCGTCGGCCGCGCGGCCTATGGCGGTTCCGCACTGCTGCGCGCCCTGGCCGCGTTTCCACTCGCAACACCGCTGGTCCTTGGCCAAAGCCCGATGCAGTTCGTCTCGCTCGACGACGTCGCCGAGACGGTGTTCGACGCTCTGTCCGGCAATATCCCGATCGGCAGCGACCTCGATCTCGCCGCACCGCAAACCCTGTCGCTCGCCGATGCCGTTGCCATCCACCGCAGGTGGCTTGGCCTGGCGCCAGCGCGCACGCTCGACTTGCCAGGCGTCTTTGCCCGCCTCACCGCCCACGCCGCCGATATGCTCGGCCGGCTCGGCTGGCGATCGCCGCTGCGCTCGACGGCACTTGAAGTCGCAGCCGGCGGTGTGATCGGCCATGCCGTTGATCTCGGCCGGCGCTTCGGCTCGCTCGACGAGACGCTGTCCGCAAATCCCGCCGGCGTTCAAGATCTCTGGTTCGCCCGGCTCTACCTGCTCAAGCCGCTGACGTTCGCTGCGCTTTGCCTGTTTTGGCTGCTATCGGGCATTGTGGCGCTGCTGCGCTTCGACGCGTCGTCGGCGCATTTGGTGTCAGCCGGTGCGCCAGCCGCGATCGCTCCCGCCATCACGCTTGTAACCAGCCTGGCCGACATCGCCCTCGGGCTCGGCGTTGCCTATCGTCGATACGCCGGATTGGCGTTGAAAGGCATGATTGCCCTGTCCCTGGCCTATCTCGCGACAGCAACCGTTCTTTCCTCACATCTCTGGACGGATCCGCTCGGCCCGTTGGTCAAGGTGCTGCCGTCGATCGTACTTGCGCTGGTCGCGCTTGCGATCCTGGACGAGCGTTGAGCCATGGAAGAATTGCTGCGCCTCGTCCACGTCCTTGGAGCCGCAGTGTTGTTCGGCACAGGGGCCGGCATCGCCTTCTTCATGGTGATGGCCCATCGCACCCGCGACGCTGCGACAATTGCCCATGTCGCCGGAATCGTCGTCATCGCCGACACCGTCTTCACGGCGACCGCTGTCGTCCTCCAGCCGATCACGGGCGCCTTACTGGCGTATGAAGCCGGCTGGTCGTTGAGTGAAAGCTGGATTGTGCTGTCGCTCGCGCTCTATGTGCTGACCGGCCTGTTCTGGCTGCCGGTCGTGATCATTCAGATCGAGCTGCGCAATCTCGCTCGTTCGTCCGCCACCACGGGCGGGGCATTGCCGGCGCGCTATCTCCGCCTCTATCGCGTCTGGTTCGCCTGCGGGTTCCCCGCCTTTTTCAGCGTCATCGCCATCTTCTGGCTGATGCTGACGAGGCCGGCGATCGAATTTTTCTGATCACTTCAGCATCGGCCACAACGTCGCCGCGAGAAGCAGTCCCATGGCGATGTTGAACCATTTCAGCCGCACCGGATCGGCAAGGAAGCCGCGCAACACCATGCCGAATCCGGCCCAGCTCGAAACGCTCGGCAGGTTGACCAGGGCGAAGGCTCCGGAGATCAACAACACAGACAGGAATGGCGATTCCGGGCTGGTATAGACGGCCATGGCAGTCACCGCCATCACCCACGCCTTGGGATTGACCCACTGGAATGCCGCCGCCTCGAGAAACGTCATCGGCCGCGCTTTGGCCTCGCCGTCCTTGCCGAGCGAGCGCGACATGCCGATGCGCCATGCGAGATAGAGCAGATAGGCGCCGCCGGCGATCTTCAGGCCGCCATGCAGCATCGGAAAGGCCGACAGCACGGCCCCGAGGCCGAAACCGACGCCGAGCAGCAGCGTCAGGAAACCGATGCCGATGCCCAGCATGTGCGGAATGGTGCGCACGAAGCCGAAATTCACGCCCGAGGCCAGCAGCATGAAATTGTTAGGCCCCGGCGTGATCGAGGTCACGAAGGCATAGACGAGCAGTGCCAGGAATGCGTCGTACGACATTCGTTTCCTCTCTTTTAAGTCAGCATTATTGACCTTATTGGTCGCTTACAAAAAATCCAGATCGGCCTGATGACTGGGCCAGCGCTCGTGCGTTGCGCCGGCTGGCTTTGACTCACAGCTCGAAACCGTTGTTTTGACGCTAGATAGAACGTCCGCGAAAAAGCTTGCCGACTAACACTTCCTGGTTTCAATTCTCGAAGTCGTCGAGCAAGCAGCGACTCACGGAGTAGTCTTAGGGGGAAGAAATGTCAGCAGTTTCTAAAATTGAGACGAGCGGTCTGACCCAGGAGCTTGTTCGCCACGCTGTTGCAAGCATCGAGGCGGCCGACCGCTTCTCTCTGCCCTTCCCGCATATCTTCTTCCGCGACTTCTTTCCCAAGGATTTCTATGCCGACCTGATCAGATCCGTCCCCACGGACGGTTACGATCCGATCACAAGTAACGGCACGCGCATGGCACTGCGGCTTTATGGCGACAATGTCGGCAAGGTCGATGCCGAGTTTCGCGAGATGTGGGCAGCCGTGTCGGAGACACTGACCTCCAGGTAGGTCGAGGATGTCATCCGTCGCCAGCTGCACGAGGGCCTCGAAATCCGCGCCCGCGGCGACAATGTCGCCAGCGTCGACGACCTCAGGCTGGTGGCAAAGCCGGTCCTCTACAGCGACAAGGACGGCTACCAGATCAAGCCGCATCCCGACGCGCGCAAAAAGGTCGTCACCATGCAGCTTTATTGCCCGGCCGACGAAAGCCAGCGTGAACTCGGCACGACACTTTACCAGGCGTCGCTGAAGGGCCTGCTCAACGTCGGCTCCTACGGGCTGGAGCCGGTCAAGACGCTGCCATTCTTGCCCAATGTCGGCTACGCCTTTGTGGTGCTGAAGGCCTATCATTCACTGATGAAGATGAGCTGGCACGGCCGTCCGAAGATCAAGACGACGATCGAGCAACCCCGCGCCTCGCTGCTCAACACCTTCTACATCAACGAGAATGTCGGCTTCTGATCCAACAAGCCTCGGGTCCGGAAAAGTCAAAGGCCGCCGGTGTAGCGCACCGGCGGCCTCTGTTTTTGGCTTCGCGCCTGCGGCAGTTACATTCCCTGCCGGCCACGGTTCATCGCGGCCACGCCGGTGCGGCAGACCTCGACCAGGCCCAGCGGCTTCATGATGGCGATGAACTGCTCGATCTTCGACACCTTGCCGGTCAGCTCGAAGATGAAATGTTCGGTATTGGCGTCGATCACCTTGGCACGGAAGGCATCGGCCAGCCTGAGCGCCTCGACACGGGCGTCTCCAGTGCCGGAAACCTTGACCAGCGCCAGTTCGCGCTCAAGCGCGCCGCCGGTGCCCAGTTCCTGAGCCATGACGGTCAGGTCGACGACGCGATGCACCGGCACGATGCGTTCGAGCTGGTGCTTGATCTGCTCGAGCACATGCGGGGTGCCGCGCGTCACGATGGTGATGCGCGACAAATGCTTCTCGTGTTCCGTCTCCGAGACGGTCAGGCTCTCGATGTTGTAGCCACGACCGGAAAACAGGCCGATGACACGGGCAAGCACGCCCGGTTCGTTGTCGACCAGCACCGATAGCGTGTGGTTTTCCGGCTTCTCGGTTTCCTTGGCGATGAAATAGGCCGAACCGGTGGGTTGTAGCTGTGCGTTCATAAGATGATTCTCGATCTCAGGCGGTTGCGCCAACTCGTTGATTGTGCGGCCTTCCCTGGAAGGCCGCACGTGATCCGTCACACCAGTTCGCGGCCCTTGGCATCGATGGCGTTGGCCACTGCCTCGTCGGTCGCCTCGTCGGGCAGCAGCATCTCGTTATGCGCCTTGCCCGATGGGATCATCGGGAAGCAGTTGGCGAGAGTGGCCACGCGGCAGTCGAAGATCACCGGCTTCTTCACCGAAATCATCTCCTTGATCGCATCGTCCAGTTCGTCCGGCTTGTCGCAGCGGATGCCGTGGCCGCCATAGGCTTCGGCCAGCTTGACGAAGTCGGGCATCGCCTCGGTGTAGGAATGCGACAGCCGGTTGCCGTGCAGCAGCTGCTGCCACTGGCGCACCATGCCCATGTAGGAGTTGTTGAGGATGAAGACCTTGATCGGCGCATTGTACTGGAGCGCCGCGCTCATCTCCTGGATGCACATCTGGACCGAGGCGTCGCCGGCGATGTCGATGACAAGCGATTCCGGATGCGCGATCTGCACGCCAAGTGCTGCCGGCAGGCCGTAGCCCATCGTGCCCAGGCCGCCGGAGGTCATCCAGCGGTTCGGCTTCTCGAAGCCGTAATGCTGGGCCGCCCACATCTGGTGCTGGCCTACCTCGGTCGTGATGTAGGTGTCGAGGTGCTTGGTCAGCTCATACAGCCGCTGGATCGCGTATTGCGGCATGATCACGTCGCTGTTGGGCTTGTAGGCGTAGCTGTCGCGCGCGCGCCACTTGGCGATCTGCTCCCACCACGGATACAGCGTCTTCTTGTCCGCCTTGGCGGTCGCCCGCCACAGCCGGACCATGTCTTCCAGCACGCGGCCGACATCGCCCAGGATCGGCACGTCGGCGCGCACGGTCTTGTTGATCGACGACGGGTCGATGTCGATGTGAATCTTCTTCGAGTTCGGCGAGAACGCGTTGAGGCGGCCGGTGATACGGTCGTCGAAGCGGGCGCCGACGCAGATCATCACATCGCAGTCGTGCATCGCCATATTTGCTTCGTAGCTGCCGTGCATGCCCAGCATGCCGAGCCAGTTCTTGCCCGATGCGGGGTACGCACCGAGGCCCATCAGCGTCGAGGTGATAGGGAAGCCGGTGAGGTCGACCAGTTCGCGCAGCAGATGGCTCGCCTCGGGACCGGAGTTCACCACGCCGCCGCCGGAATAGATGATTGGCCGCTTGGCATCCGCCATCATAGCAACGGCTTCCTTGATCTTTTCCAGGTCGCCCTGGACCTTGGGCTGATAGGAGGTGCGCGGTGCGGTCTGCGGCGGCGTGTAGATGCCCTTGGCGAACTGCACGTCCTTCGGAATGTCGACCACGACCGGGCCGGGCCGGCCGGTGGTGGCGACATGGAAGGCCTCGTGCAGGATGCCGGCCAGATCGTTGACGTCCTTCACCAGCCAGTTGTGCTTGGTGCACGGCCTGGTGATGCCGACGGTGTCGCACTCCTGGAAGGCGTCGGAGCCGATCAGCGAGGTCGGAACCTGGCCGGTGATGCACACCAGCGGGATCGAATCCATCAACGCGTCCTGCAGCGGCGTCACCGCATTGGTGGCGCCGGGACCCGAGGTCACCAGCATCACGCCGGCCTTGCCGGTCGAGCGCGCATAGCCCTCGGCAGCATGGCCCGCGCCCTGCTCGTGGCGCACCAGGATGTGCTGGACATCGTCCTGCTGGAACAGCTCGTCATAGATCGGAAGGACGGCGCCTCCGGGATAGCCGAAGAGGTGCTGGACGCCGTTGTCCTTCAGCGCCTGCACCACCATCTCGGCGCCGGTCATTTCGCGTCGTCCGCTGTCACTATGTCCGCTCATCGGTCCGTCCCGTCTTCCTTTTCGCCGTTCTCGGCGGTTGCTGCTCGTTTAGTCCTGTTTCGGGCAATAAAAAAGGCCCCCGAGGGAGCCTTCACATTTGCGCATGGGGGATTTCGCCCGGCGGTTACACCGCCTTGCCCATGCGCAATCCTACTACGAGAATGAGTGTCGTATTCATGGCGCGGACGTTAATGCGCAGGAAGGCGAACTGTCAACCTGACCCGCGCAAATTTTCCGCAACGTCAGTTTGCCCGCACAACGTTCGAATTGGAGCGTTCCGGTTAACCCGGGCTACACCATCCGCCATCACCCGGCCTTAACCGCCCTGCGCTAGCCTTGCGGCTTGGGGAATAAGGGACGTGGCATCAATGTACATCGAACGTCAGGCGGCGGGTGGTGAAACCACCTCGCAGGAGCGGCGCGACCCGAAGCAGGACGACGCCCGCATCCTCGGCAACGTCGTGCAGTGCGACGGTGCTCGTGCGGTCATCAGCGCCTATGCCGAGACCGGCAGCGCAAGCACGGTTGGCCTCTGGACGGTCGGGCGCATGATCTGCATCAATCTCGGCGAGACCCGGACGATCGGACTGGTCTATTCCATCGCCAAGTCGGACCGTTCCTGGAGCAGCGAAGGCGACAACCCCATCGAGGTCAATGTCGAGCTGATCGGAGAAGTCCGTGACGTGGGCGCGGACAAGAAGCCTGTCTTCGACCGCGGCATCACCGCCTATCCCTATATCGGTGCCATCGCCCACCGCATCCGCAGCCGCGACCTTCAGGCCGTCTACGACCTTGCCGGCCGCCACACCGTGACCATCGGGCAATTGTCTCAGGACGACAGCATCGACGCCTGCATCGCCATCGATGAAACATTGGCCCGACATTTCGCCGTCGTCGGCACCACCGGCGTCGGCAAATCGACCGCCGTCTCGCTCTTGCTGCGCAAGGCCATTGCCGCGCGGCCCGACCTGCGCGTGTTGATCATGGACCCGCACAACGAGTTCGCGGGCTCGCTGCCCGAATATTGCGTCAAGGTCGACAGCAACACGCTCGACCTGCCGTTCTGGCTGTTCCGCCTCGAGGAATTCGCCGAAGTGCTGTTTCGCGGGCGCGAGACCGACGCCGATGAGATCGACGTGCTGCGCGACCTCATCCCGGTGGCCAAGAACCTCTACCGCAGCCCGCAGGGCGGCGCGTTCCTGCGGCGCGGCGTCGATGCGCTGACCGCCGACACGCCGGTCCCCTACCGCATGGCCGATCTCATCAAGCAGATCGACGAGCGCATGGGCCTGCTCGAATCCAAGAACGAACGGCCGATCCTGAAATCGCTCAGGACGCGCATCGAATCCGCGCTCGCCGACCCGCGCTACCGCTTCATGTTCCACTCCAGGCTGATCGAAGACACCATCCACGAAACGATCGGCAACATCTTCCGCGTCCCCACCCATGGCCGCCCGGTCACCTGCTTCGAAATGGCAGGCATGCCTTCGGAGGTGGTAAATTCGGTTTGTTCGGTGCTGGCCCGCCTCGCCTTCGACCTCGCTTTGTGGAGCGAAGGGCGGCTCAAGCTGCTGCTGCTGTGCGAGGAAGCCCACCGCTACATGCCCGCCGACCACCGCCTTGGCTTCGCCCCGACCCGGCACGCGCTGTCGCGCATCGCCAAGGAAGGCCGCAAATATGGCTGCTATCTTGGCGTCGTGACCCAGCGCCCGGGCGAACTCGACCCGACGATCCTGTCGCAGTGCTCAACCGTATTCGCCATGCGGCTCGCCAACGAGCAGGACCAGGCGATCATCCGCTCGGCCATTGCCGATTCGTCGGCCTCCAGCCTCTCCTTCCTGTCCTCGATGGGCCAGCGCGAGGCCATAGCCTTCGGCGAAGGCGTCGCCACCACCATGCGGCTGAAATTCGAAAAACTTTCGCCCGAACTCATCCCAGGCACCGGCAAGCGGGCCGCGGAGGCCCCATCCGGCAGCGGCGACGACGTCGATCTCGTCGCTGTGGTCGAACGCCTGCGCAACGTGCCCAAGCCGCAAGCCGCAGCACTGGGTTTCACCGAAGTTGTCGACAGCCAGCGCCAGGCTGGCGACACCGATTACCAAAAGCCTCCGGCCAAGCAGCAGCCCGACGACGATTTCGACACCCGCTTCGGCTTGCGTCCGTCGACGTTTGGCGGACGCCCGCCGAACAGCTGAGATCCTCGGAAGCCTGCGCCCCACTCGATGGCAGCAGGCCAAGCCGGGCCTGGAACCTCAGATCCCCGAGCCGTCCAGTTGCTCCTCGTCCTCGCCCTCCCAGGGCGTTGGCATCTCCGGCGAATTCTTGCTCAGATTGGCTTTCGGCAGCGGCATCCAGCACTTCAGTTCCGGGTCGGCATAGCCGATCACGCACCCGGGATAGGAGTCGGCAGCGCGCCAGCCTTCGATGCCGAATGCGTCGGGCCTTGCCCAATAGGCGACATCGACCTCCGCCGGCCCCTGTTCCGACGAACGTACCGTCACCAGGACCCGGCTGCCGTCCTTTGGCGCGCTCGCCATGTTTCGCCACCGGTCGGGTTCGTCCATCGCATTCCTCCTCTGCACGCAAGCACCCGCAGCCTTCACGGCAACGGACAAGCCAGTGTTGCTGGCTTGAAGAAGGACGTCCAGTGGCAAGTTCAAGACACACTGGGTTTCGAACTGTGCTCGGGAACAACCCTCAAGCCATCCCAGGATCACGCGGGGGCAGGATCGCCGAGAAGCGCGGATCATCGCGAATGACATCGAAGTCGGCATCGTTCCGGAGCATGTCTATCGTGTTCTGAGGGACGTCCCGTGCGGCCTTTTTGAGGTGTTGCAGCGCTCCTTCCACGTCCCCCAGATGGGCGTAGAGGGCCGCCGCATTGACGTTTGCAATGAAATCGTCCGGATCGATCGCTAGCGCACGGGCCAACCAGGAACGCGCCTTCTCCTTGTCGTCGAGATAGCCAAGCGCGACGGCACCGCGATGCAGCGGTGCAGCGTTCTCAGGGTGAATGCCGGACGCGCGTTCCGAGCGTTCGACGCAAATTCTCGCCCAATCCAGCCTTTCCGGATCGTTCCTGGCAAGAAAGGCGGCGATCATCATCGGCGAGAGATAGTCGTCGGGTCGCAAGCGCGAGGCTTGCTTGAACATCGAGATCATCTTCGCCCGGTCGTTCAGGAAGCGCGCCATCGTCGAGGCAAAGAAGAAATTTGCCTCGTACGAATTGGGATCGATGGCGAGAGCCTTCTGGTATGAAACGCCGGCCTCCTCGTATCTTTCATTGCAGAACAGGGCAAAGCCGCGTGCGACATGAGCTTCCGGCAGGGTGGGATCGAGATGCAGTGCCTTGTCTGCGATAGCCAGGATCTCATCCGGCGCGCTGTCCTTCCCATGCCAGTCGCGCAGGTAGCAGTCGCAGATCACCATGCCGGCATAGGCACGTGCATAGCCGGGATCGAGCTCAACCGCCTTGCCAAACAGGCGCCGGGCCAGGACGAGATATGACTTGGTCAATTCCAGCGCCAGCTGCCGGCCTTGCAGTTCGTAGTGATAAGCTTCGATGTTGCCGGTTCGAGCCTGCTGGATGGCATGCTTCTCCTCGGGTAGCAGTTCGAGTTCCAGGTGCTTGACGACAGCTTCGGTGATCTCGTCCTGGATTGCGAAAATGTCCGCAAGGTCCCGGTCGAACCGCTCGGCCCAAAACAACTCTCCTGTTGCGCCTTCCAGCAATCGAGTGGAAACACGGACGCGTTGTCCCGACAGGCGCACGCTGCCCTCCAGGAGATACTGAACACGGAGTTCGCGGGCGATGTCGTTTCCACGGACAGCGCGTCCCTTGAAGGCGAAACTGTAGTTTTCGAGACGACCAGCAGCCTCCGGCTCTTCGTCAGCGCTGTCGTGATGTCTTCGGCAATGCCGTCGGAAAACCATTCCTGGTCAGCTTCGGCGGTTTCAAATGGGAGGACGGCAATCGATGGCCTGTCAGCCGTGGATTGCCATTTTCGCGGCGGAGGCCGGTCGGAACCCTCGTCATAAGATCGCAAACGTTGCTCGTCGAGGATGTAACCGCGCCGCGGTACTGTCCGGATAAAACCCTCCGCCTGGGGGCCGAGGACAACCCGAATGTCTTTCAGGCACTGGCTAAGCGAGTCGTCCGAAACCACGACATCCGGCCACACAGCCTCGATCAGTTCATGCTTGTCGATCACCCGGCCAGGATTCTTGACCAGATAAGTAAGCAAGGCCAGCGATTTCGGGCGCAACGTGACGTCGCCGGCTCCATTCCGCAACCTGCCTTGCTTGAGATCCAGCGTGTGACCTGCGAACTCGAAAACTGACATGGGCTGTTTGCTTTGCTCATCGCGGCACTGGCGATCATGCCCAACAATGGCCAGCATTTCTACTGGCGACGCCGCCGGCACTTCATGCGGGAACTGCCACTAAATTGTGTGCGCCAGAGATCCCGTTCGGTCTCATTCGATTGCGATTTACTTCAGAAACTGTTTGTCCCCGTCGGCCGCCGCAGGGGAATGCAGAGGGGTAGAGTATTCGAAGTCGAAGGGGAGTGACGTTTCGAGGTCATCAATCCACCGCCCTCTCTGCGCAAAACGCCTGATGCCGATATCTTCCAATTGTCCTTCGCCGAGATCGTCCAGCGCTGTCTCTCTCCGCACCTCGGCGATCATGGCGCCCAGCCATGCGATAAGCGAAAGCCCCCTGTTGCCGGCGTGATCCACACCAGGGTTTCGCGTCGGCGATTTAACGTAGGAAATGCCCACGACTTGCTCCTCTTTGCAACTTGGCAACTGTCGGGAGCATTGCGTCGTACAGACGGTAAGTCAGGAACCTCGGACGAAATTGCAGTGAAATTGCGTTGAGAAAGGATGCGCATTCGGCCACGGCAATCGCTCAGCTGCCACCACATGGTGCCGATGCGACCGAACGTAAATCGGACACAGTCCGGCCACTCGACACCGTTCGGACTTAGCACGGACCGGAGCGCCCGCGCTGCGATACGCCTCCGGTAAGTTCAGGCGCAGACGCGGTTGCGGCCTTGCCGCTTTGCCTCGTAGAGCTGCTTGTCGGCGCGGCGGTAGAATTCCTCGGCGGTCTCTGCCTTGTCCCACAGGGCCAGGCCGACGCTGGACGTCACGTTGAGCTGGGCACCGCCTGTCTCGATGGCAAGCGAAGCGATCGCCTTACGCATGCGCTCGGCAACCCGCTGCAACAGCTCGAGATCCATGTTGGGCGCGACGATGGCGAATTCCTCGCCGCCGAGCCGTGCCACCACGTCGTGGTAGCGCGTCATGCTCTGCAGGCACTTGGCGACGGACCGCAGCACCTCGTCGCCGGCGTCGTGGCCGTAGGTGTCGTTGACCTGCTTGAAATGGTCGAGGTCGAGGATCATCAGCCCGACCGGCTTGTCGATGCGGCCGAACTCGCCGAGATATTCCCTGAGTGCGTCGTCGAAATAGCGCCTGTTCTGCATGCCGGTGAGACCGTCGGTCAGGGCCGCCTGCTCCAGATTGCGCGAGCGCGCGCTCAGCGAAGCCGTCATCTCGCGCAGCTTGCCGCCTTCCTTCACCTGGGTCCGTATCTGGGGAAAGATGAAGAACAGCCCATAGACCAGTGTCCCGGCCAAAAGCACGGCGATTGCCAAAAGCAATTTCTGGAGGATTTCGATGCTCTCGACGCGCCCGGGCATGTACAGCGCGTCGGCCGGCCCCTCGACAAGTGTCCAGGCATAGAAGGTCGCCAGCGCTGCGGTCAAAATCAGCGCGATGAAAACGAAAAACGCGGTTTCAGCCTTGTGAAAGCGCATGGCTACCCTGATTGATCCCCAAGGCCTTATGCCATGCCGCGACTTACGGAGGGTTAATCCGCCCAGCGCAAATGGCTATGTCGCTGTGGTTTCGTTCTTTTCGCCGGTCTCGCCGCCGATCCTTTGCCATTCCGGTCCGAACTGGTTGCGGAACCATGTCGACTGCCGCTTGGCATATTGCCGCGTGGCGATCTTGGCCCGTTCTATGGCCTCTTCGAAGCTCGTTTCGCCGGCGATTGCAGCTGCCAGTTCGCGCAGGCCGATCGCCTTCATCGCCGGCAGCTCAGGCGCAAGCCTCATCGCTGTGACCGCCTTCACCTCTTCCAGTGCACCAAGCTCCAGCATCTTGTCGAACCGCAGGTCGATACGCTTGATGAGCAGTTCGCGCTCCGGCTCGATGACGAGGAAGCGTGTGCTGGCGAGGTCGATCATCGGATGGCCGCGATCAGCCTGCCATTTCAGGATCGAACGTCCCGAAGCTTCGAGCACTTCCAGCGCGCGCACGATGCGCTGGCCGTCGCTGGCCTTGAGCTTCATCGCGACCTCGCTGTCGACCCGCATCAGCAACCGGTGCAGTCTCGGCGCGCCTTCCTCGTTGAGCCGCCAGCGCCAGCGGTCGCGGATTTCCGTCGGAATGTCGGGCATCTCCGAGATGCCCTCGGCCAGAGCCCGGAAATAGAGCCCGGTCCCGCCGACGAAGATCGGCGGCTTGTCGTCGAACAGGCCGCTGTCTGCCAGCACCGCCACGTCGCGCAGCCAAGTACCGGTGGAATAGGCCGTCGCCGGCGACACGTGGCCATAGAGGAAATGCCGCGCGCGGCGGAGGTCTTCGGCGCCCGGCCGGGCCGTCAGCACGCTGAGCACGTCGTAGACCTGCATCGAATCGGCATTGACGATCACGCCGCCGTCGCGCTCGGCAAGCTTAAGCGCCAGCGCCGACTTGCCGCTGGCGGTCGGCCCGGCTATCAGGGTCGCGTTCTTGATGCGCCCCTCGCCTATATCGGAATTTTCGATGCCGCTCGTCGCCACGCTGATTTCCCATCCGGACCGCGCTCTGCTGCTGCCGTCTCTTGCCGATAAGGCCTCTCGCGCCCTTGGTGCAAGCGCCATTGTGTGGCTCGACGCCAACATCGCCTGCGACATCGCCTTGCCATCAGAGCTTTCGGTCGACGATGGGAATGCAGCCCTTGCTCCCTTGCTCGCCGGCGAAGCCATCGATTTCGCCGTTCAGGACAACGCAACGCGTAGGAAAAAGATCCTCATCGCCGACATGGATTCGACCATGATCGACCAGGAGTGCATCGACGAACTCGCCGACGAGATCCGCGTCAAGGATCGCGTCGCCGACATCACCGCGCGCTCGATGAATGGCGAAATCGCCTTCGAGCCAGCCTTGCGCGAACGCGTCGCACTGCTCGCCGGCCTCGACGCTTCGGTCATCAACCGCATCATCGACACCCGCCTCACCCTCGCCTCGGGTGGCAAGGCGCTCGTCGCCACCATGAAGGCGCATGGCGCCTACACCGCACTTGTCTCCGGCGGCTTCGACGTCTTCACCTCCCGCATCGCGGCCAAGCTCGGCTTCGACGAAGACCGCGCCAATCACCTGATCGAAGCCGACGGCCGCCTCACCGGCAAGGTTTCCGAGCCTATCCTCGGCCGCGCCGCCAAGGCCGACGCGCTGAACGAGATTTCCGCGCGCCTCGGCCTCACCGTGGACGATGCCATCGCCGTCGGCGACGGCGCCAACGACCTCGACATGATCCGCCTGGCAGGCAGCGGTGTCGCTCTCCACGCCAAGCCTTCCGTCGCCGCGGAGGCCAGGATCCGCATCGACCATTCCGACCTCACCGCCCTGCTCTATCTCCAGGGCTACAGCCGCAGCGACTTCGCCTGATGGAACCGCTCCGCACCCAGCGCCTGATCCTGCGCAACTGGGAAGATCGCGACCGCGAGCTGTTTCATCGCATCAACGCCGATGAAACGGTGATGGAATTCTTCCCGATGCGCCGCAATAGGGCAGAGAGCGACGAGTTGCTCGATCGCCTGGCCGCCGGCATCGACCGCGACGGCTTCGGCTTTGCCGCCGCCGAGATTGCCGACACCGGCGAATGCATCGGCTTCGTCGGCATCGTACGCACGGACCTCGAGCCCTTCATTCCCAAAGGCACCATGGAAATCGGCTGGCGCCTCGCACCGGAATATTGGGGCAAGGGCTACGTCACTGAAGCCGCCGAGGCCTGGCTCGCTTTTGCCTTCGACGTGGTTGGCGACGACGAGGTCGTTTCCTTTGCCGTGTGGAACAATCTTCGCTCCACAGCCGTCATGCAGCGGCTCGGTATGCGCCACGACCCGTCCGGCGATTTCGACCACCCGCGCGTTCCCGACACGCACCCGGAACTGAAGCGGCACCTGCTCTACAGGCTGTCCCGCAGCCAGTGGCAGGAACGGAAAAAGGCGGCCAACTAGCCGCCTTTTTCAATCTTCTTGTTCCCATCCGGATATTCGTCGCCCTCATCTGCCGGCGCATTGGGCACTTTATCCAGTATCGCGGAGAAGTCGTCGGCCGAGGCCTCGCCTGCACGACGGCGGAGGAAATCAGCCGCCGTCTCGACAACGCCAACTTTCTGCGCCACTGCAGATGCTATCCATTGATTGAGTGATACACCGTCAGCCTTTGCCAGACGTGTAGCCGCTTCTTTCACCGACAGCGGCAGCTTGAGTGGGTAGGTTGCCTTGCTCATCGCCTTAATCCTTGGAGCAATTCTGCTGGTCTGATTACCTTCAGTTCGAAACGCTCCGAGACTTTTTGAAAATCCCTGACGTTGTGTGTCACGAGGGCTTCCGCACGGCCGTTCACGGCGGCCTCAAGCACCATCTCGTCTTTTGGATCCGACAGTTGCGGCCGCCAGCGAAAATGGACTTCAACCGCTTCAGCCAAACCAGCAAGACCTGCCAGGAAGCGATCGATCTCCGCGTTCGACAAGCCATGCGCCGTACGATGTTCCGGCCGACGCAACACGGCCTCGTATTCCAAGAACAATGCCGTCGTCACCAGCGGGCGGAGGTGCATCTCAGCGACATGTCCAAGGACCGCAAAAGATGCGCCATTCCGGCTGCGCAAGCCAGCAGCGAGTACGTTGGTATCCAGTACGACACGCATCCGGAGAAAACATAGCACATCCCATAGGATGTCGCCAGTTACTCCGACAAAGCCGGATTCCCGGCCTCAATCCATGCGGATCGTCACGAACCTCAGCTCACCGGTCTTGGAAGCCAGCATCAGCAGCGCGTTCTTGCGGCCCTGTTCCTTCAGCGCGGAGATGCGGTCCATCACTTCCTTCGGCGTCGATACCGATTCCTGGGCGATCTCGGTGATCACCTCGCCGGCGGCGATGCCACGCTCGGAAGCTGCCGAATCCTTGGCAACCGCCGTCACCACCACGCCCGACACATCGGCCGCGATGCCGAATTTGGCGCGCGTGTCGTCGTTGAGCTCGCCGATGGTCATGCCGAGCATGCTCGCTGTTGCGACTTCGGCCCCTTTTTCAGCGCCCTCTTCCGGCTTGGCAGCTTCGCCTTCGGCCAGTTTCTCGCCGTCCTCGAGCCTTCCGAGCGTTACCTTCACCGTCTGCTCGACGCCCTTGCGCACGATCACCACATCGACCGCCTTGCCCACCGGGCTCTCGGCAACAACGCGCGGCAGATCGCGCATTTCGACGACATCCTTGCCGTCGAACTTGATGACCACGTCGCCCGGCTGGATGATGCCGTTGTCGACAGGCCCGCCCTTGATGATGCCGGCCACCAGCGCGCCCTTGGCAGTTGCCATGCCCAGGCTCTCGGCGATGTCGTCCGTCACCGGCTGGATGCGGACGCCTAGCCAGCCGCGACGGGTTTCGCCGAACTGCGTCAGTTGCTCGACCACGCCGGTTGCTATCTCGGCCGGTATGGAGAAGCCGATGCCGATCGAGCCGCCCGACGGCGAAATGATCGCCGTGTTGATGCCGATGACCTCGCCTTCCATGTTGAACAGCGGTCCGCCCGAGTTGCCACGGTTGATCGCGGCGTCGGTCTGGATGAAGTCGTCATAGGGGCCGGAATTGATGTCGCGGTTACGCGCCGAGATGATGCCCACCGTCACCGTGCCGCCGAGGCCGAACGGATTACCGATCGCCATCACCCAGTCGCCGATCCGCATCTTGTTGGAATCGCCGAACTTCACCGCCGTCAGCTTCTTGGCCTTGGGATCGATCTTGAGCACGGCGATGTCGGTCTTGGTGTCGGTTCCGACCAGTTCGGCCTTCAGCTTCGAGCCGTCGGAGAAATTCACCTCGATCTCGTCGGCGTCGGCAATCACGTGGTTGTTGGTCACCACGATGCCTTGCTCGGCATCGACGACAAAACCCGAACCCAGCGACTGCACCTTCTGCGAGCCGCCATTGTTCTGGCCTTCGCGGTCCTTGAAGAAGTCGTCGAAGAAGTCCTGGAACGGCGATCCCTCGGGCAATTGCGGCATCGGGACGGCGTTCTCGCCTTCCCCGCCTTTCACCGTCTGCGAGGTCGAGATGTTGACCACCGCGCCCAGCAGGCCTTCGGCAAGATTGGCGACCGATTCCGGCCCTTGCGCGAAAGCAGGTGTCACGAAGGACGGAGCGACGCTCGCACCGATCATCAGCGCCGTCGTGGCGGCCAGAGAGGCCTTTCGCATGGCGCGCAAAAGGGGCGTGGAAATCATCAGGGAAGCCTCCCGAGGCTGTCAGAGCATTGATCGCGGCGGGCCGTCCGAACGCGAAGCGTCATGATGAAAACAAATAAGGCCTGTTTGCGGCCATTGCTACCGGTACGGAATAAATCGTCCGTTATCCCCGGATGAGCCAGACGACGCCCACGCCGATGACGATGGCGGCAAGACCGACTGTCCTGAGCACTGCATCGGGCATTTCGGTCACCTGTGCGGCCAACTTCTTGGCCGCAGAAGGAAAGCCGCCATAGACCAGGCCCTCGAAAACGAGGACCAAGCCCATGGCGACGATAAAGTCCCGCACTGCTTAGTTGCTGGCGGCGGGAGCAGCAGCGCCGGCGGCTGGCGCCGGCGTTGCCTTGTTGCTGTCGGGGCTGCGGAAATAGCGGAAGAACTCCGATTCCGGCGACAGCACCATTGTCGTGCCGTCGGCATTCAGCGCGGTACCATAGGCGCTCATCGACCGATAGAAGTCGAAGAACTCAGGATCGCGGTTGAAGGCGTTGGCGAACACCGCGGAGCGCTGGGCTTCGCCTTCACCGCGCAGGATTTCCGATTCCTTTTGCGCTTCGGCGACGGTCTCGACCACTTCGCGGTCGGCACGGGCGCGGATGCGCTGTGCTGCTTCGCGGCCGCGTGCCCTCAGCCTTTCGGCCTCGGCCAAACGCTCGGCCTTCATCCGGTCGAAGGTCTGCTGCGACACTTCCTGGGTGAGATCGGTGCGGCGAATGCGAACATCCTGGATCTCGAGGCCCAGCGACGTCGCGTCGGGCTGCAGCTGGTCGCGAACCTCGCGCATCATGGCCGCGCGCTCTTCCGAGAGCGCCGCTTCGAAGCCACGCACGCCGTAGACGCGGCGCAGGGCCGCGTCGAAGCGAGTGCGCAGGCGCTGTTCGGCCAGTTCCACGCTACCCGAAACGGTCGAGCGGAACTTGCGGGCATCGTTGATGCGATAGGCGATGAAGGCGTCGACGTCATAGAACTTGCCGCCCGAGACCTGGACGCGGATGTCGTCGAGATCCAGACGCAGCACGCGGTCCTCGATGACCTGCACGTTGTCGGCCTCGAACATCGAGAACGGCGCCTTGAAATAGATGCCGGGCTCGGTCTTGACGTCGACGATCTCGCCGAAGCGCAGCACGATGACTTGCTGGCGCTCGTTGACCACGAAGATCGACGACCAGATCAGGAACAGAATGATCGCGGCGAAGACGCCGATGATGGGAAGACGATTGGACATCAGTTGCCTCCCGCCGCCGGAGCGCGCTTCTGCAGTTCAGGCAACGGCAGATAGGGCACCACGCCCTGTCCATTGCCTTGCTCGACGATCACCTTGCCGGAGCCTTGAAGCACCTTTTCCATCGTTTCGAGATAGAGACGCTTGCGGGTCACGTCTGGCGCCTTGGCATATTCGTCATAGACAGAGATGAAGCGCTGCGCCTCACCCTCGGCTTCCTGCACGACACGGTTCTTGTAGGCAGCGGCGTCTTCGCGGATCTGGGCCGCCTCGCCTCGCGCCTGGCCGAGCTTCTGGTTGGAATACTGGTTGGATTCCTCGACGAAGCGATCTTCGTCCTGTTCGGCACGCTGCACCTCGTCGAATGCGTCGGCCACTTCGCGCGGCGGTGCTGCATCCTCGATCGAGATCGCGTTGACGGCCAGACCTGCACCGTACTGGTCGAGCGTATCCTGGATGATGTCGCGCACGCCTGTGGCAATGCCCTGGCGGTCGTCGCGGAAGATGTCCTGTGCCGGACGCCGCCCGACCACTTCGCGCATCGCGCTTTCGGCGATCTGGCGAACCATCACGTCGGGTTCGGAAACCTTGAACAGATAGGCTTGCGGGTCGGATACCTGGTAGGCGACGGAGAATTTCACGTCGACGATGTTCTGGTCGCCCGAAAGCATCAGGCCGGATGACGTGCTGCCGCGCACTTCGCCGATATTGACCAACTTTTCAGCCGTGTTGACCTTCTCGACGGTTTCGACAGGCCACCAATGGAAATGCAGACCTGGCTGCGACAGCTCCTGCTTCGGCTTGCCGAAGCGCAGTTCGACTGCCAGTTCGTCAGGCTGCACGGTGTAGATCGCCTGGAACGCCCAGAGCGCCAGCAAGCCCGCACCGAGCAGGCCAAGCACCATGGCGCTCGAACCGCCGCCGCCCGGAAGCGCGCGTTTCAGCTTGTCCTGGCCCCGGCGAATGATGTCTTCGAGATCAGGAGGCGAGCCCTGTGGCCCACTAGGCCGCGGTCCCTGCCCCCAGGGGCCACCGCCGCCGCCGCTGCCGCCGCCGCCCCATGGGCCGCCGCCGCCTCCATTTTGATTGTTCCAGGGCATGAAAGTCCTTTCACTAGGTATTATTGGCGGCCGCGCCTGAAACGGCCGAAGATTTCCTACCACCATCTATAGGCATGCGATCAAGCGCTTTCAACGAAATGGCCCGTAAGCGCTTCTGATTTCACTACATATGTATGAAACCACCGTCTCAATGCACCCCGCGACGCCTCTCGTAAACTGTATAGCGTGTCGCATGGCTGTCTTTTTCGCCGGCAGGCAAGTCTTCGGAGCGAACAGCCAACCAGAGGGCCGGATCGATCGTCGGGAAGCGCGTGTCGCCGTCGGGGCTCGCCAGAACATGCGTGACATGCAGCCGGTCGGCCAGTGGCAGCGCCTGGCGATAGATCTCGCCACCGCCGATCACGCAGATTTCGCTGACGCCTGGCGTGCAACGGCCCTTGGCCGTGGCGAGCGTAATGGCGTCTTCGACCGATTGTACCGTTTCGGCGCCGTCGACCCGGTAGGCCGGATCGCGGCTTACAACGATGTTAAGCCGGCCCGGCAGGGGCTTGCCGATGCTCTCATAGGTCTTCCGGCCCATGATGATCGGCTTGCCCATCGTGTCGGCCTTGAAGCGCTTAAGGTCGCTCGACAGCTTCCACGGCAGGCCGTTGTCGCGCCCGATCACCCCGTTTTCGGCAATCGCCACAAAAATCGCTACGTCCATCAGCCGCCGCTCCCTTGCCTGCGGCCTCAGCCATGGCACGTTCGAACCCGCGTCAGGGCGATTTTCGCCGCTCCGCCTCAATATGGAAGGCGGTTCGCCATGACGGGCAAACTGTATGTCGCCCTCCGGCCGTAGTCCAGATTCAGCCAAGGTTGTCCGCACCTTGATTGTGCAAATACCAGGCCGTCAGCGTGCGTAGATGGCCGATGCTACTACGAGTAGAGGTATCCCACGCCGCGTATCGTCTTGATCACTTCCGGCTTTGAGGGATCGTTCTCGATCTTCTTTCGCAACCGGGAAATCCGGATGTCGATGCTGCGGTCGAAGGGATCCCAGCCGCGATCGTGGGCAAGCTCCAGCAACTGGTCGCGATTGAGCGTCTTGCCACGATTGTCGGCAAACACTTTCAGCAGCCGGAATTCCATCGGCGTGATGGCGATGTCGGCGCCCTCGGGATCGAAAAGCTTGTGCGTTTCCAGGTCGAGCCGGCAATTGCCGAACCTGACGACATGCGGGCCGAGATGATCGCCTTGTCCAATGACTTGGTCATGCCCGGACGTGCGGCGCAGCACAGCCTTGACCCGGGCAAGCAACTCCCTGAGGTCGACGGGCTTGGCGATGTAGTCGTCGGCGCCGATCTCCAGGCCGACCACCCGGTCGATGATCTCGGCAGAGCCGGTCAGCATGATGATGGCGACCTTCGAATGCTCCCGCATGTAGCGAGCCAGTGACAGGCCATCCTCGCCCGGCATCCGGATATCGAGAATGACGACATCAACGGGCTGGGTGTCGACGATCTCGCGCAGGGCCGGGCCGGCATCGGCTGTCGTGACGGCGTAGCCATTCCGTTCCAGATACTCCGCGACCGTGTCGCGTAGATCCGGCTCGTCGTCGCAGACAACGATATGCGGGTTAGCGGTCAACGCTTCCTCACCTTTGCTGAAATTAACCCTGTTCGCGGTGGCAGGCAAATACAGCCTTTCAAGCATCGCGGTTGACCAGCCTGGAGACGAAGGTCCGCAGTTCGAACGGCTTGACCGGCTTCTCCAGGTAAGGCCGCTTCGTCGCGCGCAAGAACACCTGTGCGTCCGGACTGATCGTGTCTCCGGTTAGAAAGGCCAGTCTGTCAGCCTCCGCCGGATGCAAATCGCAGACATGATTGTAGAATCTGCGGCCATCCATTTCAGGCATTTTCAGATCGCTCAGAATAACATCGAATGTTCGCGATTTCAGCTGTTTCAACGCCTCCTTGCCGGACCCGGCAACGATCACCGTGAAGCCGTCCTGGGTGAGGATCTCGGCGATAAGATCGCCGACGTCCTTTTCATCGTCCACCACCAGGCAGACGCGTCCCGTCGACTTCGGCAGTTCAATGGCCTCGGTCTCGGACCGCTCGGCAAGTCGGTCGGAAGCGGGTAGCGAGACCACGAAGGTCGATCCTCCACCCTCCTTCGTCTCGACCTGGATAGTCCCCTGGTGGGATTGAATGATGCGATAGCAGAAAGACAGGCCGATCCCGGTGCCGGCCCCGACCTCCTTGGTCGTGAAGAAGGGCTCGAAGATGCGCGGCAGGATCTCGTTCGGGATACCCGGACCGGTGTCCGCCACCTTGACGAGAATGTTGCCGCTCTCCGGCTGCAGTTCCGTCGATATCACGATGTCTCTTGGGCCGTCCCAGCCATGCACCGCGTGTTCGGCGTTGACCAGTAGGTTGATCAGAACCTGGGTCAGCTGGTCAGGATCGGCCCATATCGCGGGCAGATCAGGTGCACGCTGAACCGAAAGCGATATGTCGGACGACTTGATCGAATAGCCAACGACCTCGACCGCTGCCGTTACAATGTCGTCGATTGCGACATTCGAGGTCCTTGTCGGTTGCTGCCTTGCCATCGCCAGGAAGGTCCTGACGATGCGCGCGCAGCGCTCCGCGGCCCTGCTGATCTTGTCGGCCCGTTCGACGGTCTTGGGGTCGGACGCCGTCTCCTTCAGCGTCAATGACATGCCGAGCACCACCGAAAGCGGATTGTTCAACTCGTGCGCGACGCCTGCCAGCAGGCCGCCGAGTGCGGAAAGCTTCTCGTTCTGGTGCAGCGTTTCGCGCTGGCGCTCCAGTTGCTGCTGCATCTCGATGCGGTCGGAGAGGTCATAGGTGTGGGAAACAATGACCTTGTCGCCGTGGAAGTCGATCAGCCTTGCCGAGAGCGAACACCAGCATGCTTCTCCATTCTTGCGCTTCAGTTGCGTTTCGAAATCGTCGACTTCGCCCATCAGCAACAGGCGTTCGACAAACTGCTTCCGATGCGCAGGATGGACGTAGCTGTCGAAGGCGTTGTCGACGCCGCCGAGCAGTTCATCCGAAGCCGGGCTCCGGTAGAGCAGTTTTCCATCCTCCGCCCTCGTCATCTGGATGCTGGCCGGGCAGGCCTCCAGGACCTTGCGGACCAGTTCGTCGGCCTCCTTCGCAGCCAGTTCGGCGCGCTTGCGTTCCGTGATGTCGACACGAGTGACCACGAACCCGCCCTCGCGGGTCGGACAGTTTGAAACGAAGAACCAGCCTCCATCGGTATGCTGGAATTCCTGCTGCCGGAACTCCCGCCTGTCCTTGGCCCGTTCGTCCAGCCAGTCGTCGATCCTGTCCTGTGAAACCGGGAACTGGTTGCGCTGGGCGGTCACGCGCAGGAAGTCGAACCAATTGACACCGGGAACCAGCACGTCCGCACTGAGGGCATGCATCTTGCGGTACTGGCTGTTGGCCAGGACCAGGCGGTCGTCCTTGTCGTAAAGCGCAAAACCTTCGGCCAGGGACTCGATGGCGTCGATCAACCGCTCGCTTGCCTGTCGGGTCTGGTTCTGGGCGTCGATGATGTCGGTGATGTTGGTCGCATTGGAAACGATCACCGGCCGCCCCTGAAAATCGATCAGCCGCGCCGAGATCGAACCCCAGAAGATGTTGTCGTTGGCATCGTACTGCCGCACCCGGAAATCATCGATGCAGCCCTTGTCCATAAGGACGCCGACCAGCGTCTTGCGATCATCGGGATTGACGTAATAGCTCCCGATATGCGCGCGGTCGCCATAGAGCTCCCTGCTGGCCGGGTTGCGGTAGAGTGTTTCTCCCTCGATCGTCGACATCCGCGTAGGGACCGGGCAGGCGTCGAGCACCATTTGCATCAGTGCGGTTGCTTCACGCTCAATTGCCTCTGCCTTCTTGCGTTCGGTGATGTCGAGCACGCCGATGACGAGCGACGGCCGGCCGCGATAGTGGCTCCGGCGGCAATTCGTCGAACACCAGACGTTGGACCCATTCGGTCGCCTGAGCTCGATTTCATGGTCGCGCAGGATGTCGTCGTGGCCGACCCGTTCCCTGATCTTCTCGAAATCATCGGGGTCGACGAAATGGTCGATGATGAACTGCGGCTCGTTCGGCCGCCACTTGCGGCCCAGGAGGCGCGAACCGTCGAGGCTCTCGTAGACGATCTGCTTGCTTTCTTCGTCGACGACCCAGACCGGAAGCGGATGGCTGTCGGTGATGCAGCGGAAGATTTCGGCGCTGTCGAGATGCGCGATCTGGACACGCTTCATCTCGGTGATGTCGGTGCTGATCAGCGCGACACCGCCATTGGGCCTGGGGTGGCTGGTCAGGAGCCTCCAGCCGCCATCGACCGTCTGCGCTTCGAACGGGGGCACATTGTCCTGGCGCCAGCGTGTTGCGGCGTGTCGCGCGAAATCGTCCGTCGGCTCAACCTCGATGCCGTCGAAGCTCTTCAAGTTCCGGAGAACCTTGCCGACGACGCTGCCGACATCGGCCGGCCCGTCATCGCCGGCAATGCTGGCGCTGCTGTCGCCGTAGATCGCGGCATTGGCGTCCTCGAGCACGTCGTCGATGTCGAACAGCGCGTAGCCAGTTCGCGCATCCGAAACTCGGCAGTCAGCTTGCATAGGTCGTCTCCTCGACGGAAAGCCCGGCATCGTCTTCACGGCGGCGTGATCGCCGATCGCTGAATAGTCGCGCTTTGTTTCGGCTTGAGGTCGAACCAAACCGTTTTGTTTCAGTCTTTCCGGGCTCCGGGTCGTCTGAACGAACAAACGAAACTTTTTTCTCCCGACGCCGAGAACGAACTGAAACACGCGCGCGCTACGCTCAATTGCATCGACTTCGCTGGAAATGGTCTGCGCAGCGGACCCCAACAGCCTACCAAAAAACCGGCAGGCTGTTGATGCCGTCGGCCGCAGGGCTCGAACGAAGTCAATCGAACATCATCCCAAGAGGAGAATTGAGATGAGACGGACCCTACTGGCGTTGTCTGTCGTTCTGCCGGCATGCGGCGCAGCCGATGCCACCGACCTCGCATCGATCATGCAGTTTCCCAGCTTTCAGGGGATCGCATCGCATCAGCCCCAACAAGCACCACGCTCGAAAGGCACGGAGCCAGCCTCCTCGGCGATGGCCTCGCTCGGGGCTCCGTTCGTGCCGGGTCGGTTGCGTTACATGTTCAAGAGCGCACCGATGCGCTCCACCATCCATGGAGCACCCGGTCTGTCGCCTGACGTCATGGCACCCCGAGGCGCCAATCGGCTCATTCCATGCCCAGCGTTGCATCCGCCTGTCGACTGAGCGGGACAGCCGTGGTGCGCCTGGAAGCGGCCAGATTGAAACAAACGAAACACTTCCATCGCCTCCCTGAAAACGAGCTGAAATGAAAATGAACTAAACCTGAAGTGTCGCCGATCCTTGGCGTCGCCAATTGACGGAGTCCTCCCAAATGTCTGCCCTTGCCATTCGGTCCCCCGCTGTTGCTTTCGTCCTCTCCCAGGGGACAAGAATTCGCCTTACCATCGAGGCCTATCTCGCGCGGCGGGCACATTACCGCGCCGTTCGGAACCTGTCCGAGCTGGACGACTACCTGCTCAAGGACATTGGCGTTCCGCGCTGCGAAATCGACTCGCTTGCCTACGGTTCTTCCGATCGAAAGCGTGGCCATGAACACGACATGGGCTGAGTTGAGCAGTCGAGACTTCACCGAGGTGGAGTTTCGACTGCCAGTGCTTGCGTTGCATGGCTCAGCCAGCAGCGGCCAGCAATGGCAGGGCCTGGCGGACTATCTCCGGGGCAGCTATCGGGTGGTCGCGCCAGATCTTTGCAGATACGCCAGTTCCGATTCCGCAAAGGCCGCAATCGAGGCGATCATCGACGAGCCGATGCACGTCGTCGGCCATCTGCAGGGCGCCGCGCTCGCGCTCGAGATCGCCATGGCGCGGCCTGAACTGGTGCGCAGCCTGACGCTCATCGAGCCGACGGCTTTTCATCTGCTGCGCGACGGAGCACCATCCGATCGGGCATTGTTCGCCGAGCTTGTCGGGCTGGCCGACAGGATGAAGGCGGCGCTCCCAGCACATGACCCGGCAGGCGGCATGAGCGCCTATGTCGACTTCTGGTATGCCCGCGGCGCCTGGCAGAGAACCAGCCCGGGGCTGCGGCAGACGCTCGCCTCTCACCTCACCCGGGCCACCGCGGATCTTACCGCTTCCCTTGTCGCCTCCTGGCCGGCCGGCGGCTGTGCCCAAATTCGATGCCCGACACTTGTGGCGATGGCGCTCGAAAGCCCAAGCGTCAGCCTGCGCACCACCGAGATTGTCGCCGAAATGATCCCCGGTGCGCGCCTTGCCATGATTGCGGATGCAGGACATATGGCACCGCTGACCGATCCCCACATCGTCGACCCGATGATTGCCGCGCATTTGAAGGCAGTGGATCGTTCAAGAGCCAAACGGCGACCTTGGCACAGAGCCAGCCCACGCAGCCCGGCGACCAGCTTGCCGGCGATCTGACTTTTCCAGCCTTTTGACACGTTCAATCCCCACCTGTTGCCTAGCAGGTGGGGATTTGCTTTTCGGCACAGCCAAGCTGCCCCAGGAATCGGCTGCCCAATTCCCCGCTTCTCGCCCCCTGCCCGCTGAAGCCAGCGCGTGTGCCCCAATTCCCTGCTGTTCATCAGTCGCTTGCTGCGTGCCGTTCCAGGCATGGCCAGGCGAACCTCTTGCGTGGCCGATGCCAAAGGCGGTCCCTGTGACGGCCGATCCCTCCATATTTCGGCAGTCGTCGCAGATCTGAAACAAACGAAACACTTCTCTCCGGCGGCAGAAAACGCCCCGCAACAGGCGACCGCTAGAACTGGGACGTCGCCGATATTGGCGTCACTCCCAAGAAAGGAATACTCGATGAAGACTCTGGTTCTCGCCGCCGCCTCACTCGCCATGATGTCCGGCGCCGCACTCGCCTCCTCGCAGAATGGCATGATCGCCAAGTTCAATTCGTCCGCTCGCGTCATCACCCTCGAGAGCGGCAAGAGCTTCACCATCCCGCGCGACGTTGCCCTTCCGCCCGTCCAGGTCGGCGAGCAGGTCTCGATCCAGCTCAACGACGAAGGCGACAAGGTCACCACCGTCCTGCGCTAGTTCGGATCTCGGAACAGACTGCCGCAGGCGGCCGGATAAAGCCGCCACCAAAGCCATGGACGCTCACGCGATCCATGGCTTCTTTGTTCAGGCGACGTATCGCCGGGCGCGCATGCCCAGCCTTGGGTTGCCGTCAGACGGCCACGTCCGCGGCGATCGGAGGGTATGGATCGTAACCGCTCACCTCGAAGTCTTCGATCCTGTAACCATCGATGCTGTCCGGCTTCCGCAGCAACCGCAGGGTCGGGAACGGCCGCGGCTCCCTGGACACTTGCTCGCGCGCCTGGTCGAGGTGGTTGAGGTAGAGGTGGATGTCGCCGCCCATCCAGACCAGGTCTCCAAGTTCCAGCCCCACCTGCTGCGCGACCATCGCCTGGAGCGCCGCTCCGCCGATGCAATTGAACGGGGCGCCGAGCAGCAGGTCGCAGGAGCGCTGGAAAATCAACATGTTCAGCCGCCCCGCACTGGTGACATGGAACTGGTAGACCATGTGGCAGGGCGGCAGCGCCATCTGCCCGATCTCGGGCACGTTCCATCCGTGGAAGAGCATTCGCCGGCTCGACGGGTTCGTCTTCAACGTTTCGATGACACTGGCGATCTGGTCATGCTCGACCCCGTTGGCGTCTTGCCAGCGGCGCCACTGCTTGCCGTAGACCGGGCCGAGGTCGCCCCATTGCAGGGCGAACGCCTCGTCATCGACGATCCGCCGTTCGAACTCCTGCTGGGAGACGCCCTCACCTGTCTCCTTGCGGTATTTGGCCAGCGGCCAGTCCGTCCAGATGCGAACTTTCTCCTGCAGCAGCGGCCGGATGTTGGTTTCCCCGGTCAGGAACCAGAGCATCTCCTTCACCGCCAGCTTCCAGTAGACCTTTTTGGTGGTGAGGATCGGCACCGTCCCATCCGACAGGTCGAAGCGCAGCATCGCGCCGAACGTCGACAAGGTGCCGACGCCCGTTCGGTCGATCCGCTTGTCCCCTTTTTCGAGGATGTGGGACATCAGGTCGAGATACTGGAATTCCGGGTGGCGCAAGTTCGCCCCTTTGGACGGAGTTAGGCCCGCGTGCTCGGGCAGGAAGCGGCTAAGGCATTCGGCGGAGAGCCTGAAGCCTTGTAGGCGGAATTACTGTCTGCCGTCCGCGGCGCTATGTTCGGGAAAGTCGGGACTGGGGCGCATCGGTCGGGCTCGATTCGGAGAGTGTCCGATCATAGCGGACCTGCCCGGCCTGAGGCAACGAACACTCGATTTGGGGCGCAGCCCCTCCTGCGCAAGGATGCTGCCGCCGGCACGCGTCAAACAGCCGACGCCGGGCTGCGAGGCCCGGCGCAGGAAATAACCGAACTGGAAGCAGCACGGCTTAGAGCGCGCCGAGCTTTCCGAGTTCCTTGGCGACCAGATAGTAGAAGGTGACGCGATTCTTGGTGTTGTCGGCCGACATCGCCTTGCAGACCTTCTCGATCGCGCCGTCAGCCTTCTTGGCGTCCTCGACGCCGAGCTTCTTGGCGATCCAGCCGGCCTTGACCCTGTCGAGTTCCTTGGGATCGGTGCACGAAACCAGCGAGGAATCGCGGTTCCGGAGCGCGATGCCCAGGTGCTTGACGATCTTGCTCACCACCTCTTCCTTGGCGCCGGCATCGTATTTCTTCACGTCTGCAAGATAGTCGGCCATTTGGATTCCCCTCATCGACGAATTGGCTCATTTGCCGTGGGAAAGGCCGGCCTTGACCGGTAAACGCAACGCAGGCCCCCCAGCGCCGGAAGCTTCGGTTCGCGCAACGCGCGAGTCAACCCTGCGTCTTCGCGTGGTCTGATAAAACTGTTGCATATGGCCCGCTCGACTTGCCGTTCGACCTTTCCTTTTTCGCCGAGCCTCCCTATATTCGATCCGTCAGCTTGACTGACTATGGCGATAAACTGCCGATGTAATAAGCCATTCGGACCCGGGGGCGGTACCCGGCGCCTCCACCAAAAGCCGCCGCGCAGTGAGCGACGGCTTTTGTTGGGGGCGAAATAGGATCGACGAGGGTGTAAAGATCGGACTTTTGCTCGGCATTGTACCACCGTTATCGGGCTAAACTTGTAGTTGCAAACGACAACTATGCGGAAGCACGTCTCGCAGCGTAAGCTGTGCGATAGCTTCAAATTAAGCCCTAGAGGTTCGCACTTCTAGGCGGGGTTCGGAGGTACCTGGCAACAGAAACCTCCACTTCTCTCCCCAAATCTGCTTTCCCCAAATATGAGCTGCCGGCCTTGGCTGGTTTCGGCGTTGCGTGGTTGATCCCGCAATGTCAGCCTGCCTGTGCATGGCCGGTCCCGCTTGTCCGGAGACCTTTCAATGACAAACCCAAATTCCGATCGTTTCTTCGTGCTCACCGGCGGCCCGGGCTCGGGCAAGACCACGCTGATTTCAGCACTCGCCGAGGCCGGCCATGCCACATCGGTCGAGGCGGGCCGCGGCATCATCAGGGATCAGGCCGCGATCGGCGGAACCGCCCTTCCCTGGCACGATACCTCGCTCTTTGCCGAACTCATGTTGTCATGGGAAATGCGTTCGCACGCCATCGCCATGGCCGCATCCGGGCCGGTCTGGTTCGACCGCGGCGTACCTGACGTCATTGGTTATGCCAGCCTTGTCGGCCTGCCGGTACCGCTACATTTCGAGAGCGCGGCACAGAAGTTCCGCTACAACAGCCGCGTTTTCATCCTGCCGCACTGGCCCGAAATATTCACCCAGGACAGCGAGCGCAAGCAGGATGAGGACGAGGCCCGGCGCACCCATGCCGCAATGGTCGAAAGCTATACGGATTGCGGATATGATCTCGTCGAGGTGCCGAGGGCACCGGTTGAGGAACGGCTGGCCTTCGTCCGGGAACGCTCGCGCCTACCCTGAACCGGCTTACGCCGCGCTCGGCAATTGCAACCCCTCCGCGAATGTCCGGTTGCGTCCGGCGCGCTTGGCGGCATAGAGGATCTTGTCGGCGCGGCCGATCGCATCCCATAGCCCTTCGCCGGGATGAAACTCGGCGATGCCGAAGCTGCAGGTGACGGCAAAATCCGCAGGCAGCCCGGCAAAATGGGCGCTTGCGATCTCGCGGCGCAACTTCTCGGTCAGGCTGTATGCCTGGTCCAGGGGACAATTCAGCACCATGATGAATTCTTCGCCGCCCGTCCGCGCAGCTATGTCGCCGGCCCGCAGTTTCTTCCTCATGATCCCGGCGAATGTCGCCAGCACCACGTCGCCAGCGGCATGGCCGAATCGATCGTTGATCGTCTTGAAGCAATCGATGTCGCAGGCAACGATGCCAAGCGGCTTGCCCCGGGCGACAGACAGCAGGCGCGCCTCCCGTCCCTGCAGGCCGCGGCGGTTCAGCAATCCGGTAAGCGGATCGGTGTCGCGCTCTGCCTTCAGCCCCAGAACGATGTCGGCACAGGCGACGACCAGCAGCCCAAGTCCCAGGGTAGCGCCAAGCAGGGACATACTGAACTGCGCCCAGATCCAGAATGCGGATTCGAAGAATGCGTCGACGTCGTCGGGCGGAACCGAACTGCCGTCGAGCAGCACGCGCACGAAGAAGGTCAGGCCAAGACCAAGCAGGAGCCAGACCATGGCGCGGTCGATGACGTTGCCGCGCACAAGGTCCCGCAGCTTCCACGCACCGCTCAAGATGATGCAGCCCATGCCGATATTGAGCACATAGACGCGGACCTGGAGGTTGTTGTCGACGTAGTAGAAATAGCACAGCAGGCCGACAATGGCCGCGAACCAGGCCGCGTGCAGTCCCAGTGGCATCGACCTGCGTGAGCGCGCGAGCACACCTTCGACCAACAGCAGCGGCCCTGCGGCATAGAGCATGGCGGAAACGATCGTGTTGTAGCCGATATCAGGGGGCCACAAGGCGAACTGCACGATGGTGGCGCTGCCGACAGCCGCAAATGCAAGCGAGAAAAACAGCAGATGCCGCCGGCGGCGCTCAAGCAACCACACGCACAAGAACGTTGCTGCGAACAACAGCAGCAAAGCGGAGGGAATGAATTTCAAGATTTTCGATGGCCTCGGGCGTCGTCGCTCTACTTCCGGTGGTCTTGGCGGTGACTTACCGGCTCATAGGTAAATAAGACGATATCAAGGCTGCACGAAGATGGCCGCGACATTTCGGCTCGCTCCCGAAGTCATCGTAAGGCCATCGGCACTGACAACTATGGGGCCGGACGACAATCGCCGGCCCCACCTAATTCATTCGGCCGGCGCTTCCGCCGCCACGCCGCGGCTGCGGCCGAGCGTCAGTTGGGCGAGCGCGAAGGCGATGACCGCCGACATGGTGATACCCACCACCATTGGCAGGGGCGTGCCATCGAAGAACAGGCCCGCTACCGCCATGGCGACCGCGCCGGTGGCAAAATGCAACGTCCCCATCAGGGCGGACGCAGTCCCGGCAATTTCGCCATGCTCTTCCATCGCCAGCACCGAGGTCGTCGGGATGACCAGGCCAAGGAAGCCGTAGCCGACGAACAGCAGGACAGCCAGGACATCAAGCCGGTCGACGCCCGAGGCGAATACGGCAAGCAGCACCACCATCATCGTCGCATAACCGACCACCGCGACCCGCACCACGCGCCGCAACCCGAATCGTTCGGTCAGGTAGCCCGTCAGTTGCGACATGCCGATGAAGGCCACCGCATTGATCGAGAAGAACACGCTGTAGACCGATGGCGACAGGCCGTAATGGTCGATCAGGATGAACGACGAGTTGGCGAGATAGACGAAGAAGCTGGCAATGCCGAAGCCACCGATGAACGTCAGACCAAGGAAGTTGCGCTCGCCGAGCAGGAAGCGATAGCCGCTCAGCGCGCTGCGCACCGAGCTTTCAGCACGATGCGCGGCAGGGCGCGTTTCCTTGAGCGAGGTCGACAAGAGCACGATGGCCAGTACGGCCGCACCGGTGACGACCCAGAAAACGGCGCGCCAGCCAAAGCCCTCGATCACCAACGAACCGGTCAGCGGCGCCAGAATCGGCGACACGGAAAAGACCAGCATCAGCAGCGACATCAGCCGTGCCGCCTCAGTGCCGGTGTGCAGATCGCGCACGATTGCGCGCGGCACCACCATGCCGGCCGAGGCGCCGAGGCCCTGGACCACGCGGAAGGCGATCAGCCACTCGATATTGGGCGCGAGTGCAGCCCCCACACCGCCGATGGCAAACAGCACCAGCCCGATATAGAGCGGCGCCTTGCGACCGATCATGTCGGAGATCGGCCCGACAACGATCTGGGCCAGGCCCATGGCGAGGAAGAACACGAGCAAGCTCATCTGCACAGCGGCAGTGCCCGCATTGAGGTCGGCGCCGATCGTCGGCAGCGCCGGTAGGTACATGTCGATTGCAAACGGACCGATGGCCGACAAAAGGCCGAGCACGACCGCTACGCGGAGGAATTGGGGTGTCATGGCGTGATTCTTTCGGATCTGGTTTCCGCCGCGAGAAGACGGCGACGTGTAATCCAAGGACGTTCCGCAATCCGAAATTCCGACTCTTCCCGAACCGGTCATCTAGAAGCGAGTACATATTTTTAGACACACTTGTCCAAATCGTCAATCACCTGTATATAAAAATTCCATGACACCTGCCAACGCTCCTGACATTGCGGTCGCCCGCAGCCACAGCGCCAAGCGCCTCTCCATCATCGATGCAGCCGCTTGCGTCTTTTGCCGCGAGGGCTTTGCCGGCGCCAATATCGACCTCATCGCAGCCGAGGCTGGCGTCTCGCGCCAGACGGTCTACAACCATCACGGCGATAAGGAGAATTTGCTGGTCGCAGTAGTCCGAGAAATCACTGACCGGATCAATGTCGGCGTTTTCGACACGCTGGCCACCTTCCCCGACAAGCCGGTCGATCTCGAAGCTGACCTCGTGGCCTTCGCGGTACGGCTCAACCAGAACTGCATCTGCAATCGCGACGGCAAGTTCCTGCGCAAGCTCCTGCATACGGAGGGCGAGCGCTACCCAGCACTTTTCGCCGGTTGGCGCGAGGATGGTCCGGCAAAGACCTGGGCCGCCCTTGCCGCGCGTTTTGCCCGTCTGGCGCATGCCGGGTGGCTCGAAATCGACGATCCCGACGTCGCCGCCCGCCAGTTCCTGGCCCTCGTCAACGCCGATCTGCAGATGGCGATGATCTTCGGCGACACAGTCTCGGAGCAGCAACTCAGAACGGCCGCGACCAACGCCGTGCGCTGCTTTCTGCGCGCTTATGGCAAGCCTCGCCCGGCTGCAATCTGATCATCTTCAATACCGCGCTATATCCGGTTTACGCCGGGCTCAAGCTTGATTACAGGTAAGGGAACGATTCAATCGGACCCGCATCGACATATGGCCGAAGACCAGATCCGCTACGACATTCTCGCCCAGGAGGCACTGCGCGGCGTCATGCGCAAGGTCCTGGCGGAAGTCGCGCGCACAGGCCTGCCGGGCAACCACCATTTCTTCATCACCTTCATGACCGGCGCGCCCGGCGTGCGCATTTCCAGCCGTCTGCACGAGCGTTACCCCGAGCAGATGACCATCGTCATCCAGTTCCAGTATTGGGACCTGAAGGTCACCGATACCGGCTTCGAGGTTGGTCTGTCCTTCTCGGATGTGCCTGAAAAGCTCGAAATCCCCTTCTCAGCAGTGCGGGGCTTCTACGATCCCTCGGTCAACTTCGAGCTCGAATTCGAGGTCAAGGCAGAGCCCGCCGCCGCACCTGAAGAAGATGCGGCCAAGCCGGAGCCGATCGCGGTGGTAAAGCCAGCCGAGCGCAAGGCTGCGCCGAAGAAAAAGGCCGGAGCGGCCGAGAAGGAAACACCGGAAGAGCCGGCCCACGGCAAGGGCGCCGACGTCGTCTCGCTCGACGCTTTCCGCAAGAAGTAAAACAGGACGAGGTCGTCCATGGCCGACGTCGTCAATCTCCGCCAGTTCAGGAAGCACAAGGCGCGGGCCGAGCGCGAGACCGTTGCCGACCAGAACCGCGCCTTGCATGGCCGCACCAAGGCGGAAAAGGCACGGGACCGGCTGACCGCCGACCGCGCCGAGAAATTCGTCGACGGCCATCGCCGCGACAGCGACCCGGAAAAATCCGGCCAGTGAGCCTTGTCGAAAAACGCTCGGTGACGATTCGTGGTCACCGCACCAGCTATTCGCTGGAAAAACCCTTCTACGACGACCTTGTCGCCATCTCGGCCGTACGCGGCATGACCCTCGCCGGCCTTGTTGCCGAAGTCGACGCCCAGCGCCCGCGCGAGGCAAACCTCTCCTCCGCACTCCGTCTGTTCGTACTGGAACAGGCAAAGCTTGGCGCGGCCGAGCGGTCCGGCCGCTAGCCATCAGGCTGCAGGGATACTATCCTTGCCAGATACATTTTTCGTAATACGTTTATTCTTGACCTCAGCGATTAAAAGTAATACTTTTATTGAAGATCGTCTGGGACGAACCAAAGCATCTGGCCAATCTCGAAAAGCACGGCTTCGACTTCGCTGACGTCGTGTTTTTCGGCTGGGAGTCTGCTGTCATCAAACCTGCCCGGCCAGACAACGCCGGTCGTCGACGAATGAAGGCAATCGGCTACTTCGACAATCGGGTCGCCGTGGTGATCTTCACCACACTGGGCACGGAAGCGATGTCCGTCATCAGCTTCAGGCCAGCAAGCGCTCAGGAAAGGAAGGTTCTGTCATGACCGGAAAGACACTGAAAAAGGCGTTCGAACCTGGACACGGCTACACCAAGGAAGATTGGGATGCCGTGGACAGCCCGGAACTGACTGAGGAAGAACTGGCCCAATTTCGCCCTGCTCAGGAAGTCTTGCCGCCAGAATTCTTCCAAGGCATCGAAGAAGCACGCCGCGCTCGCGGCCGCCCCTCAGTCGAGGCGCCCAAGCAGGTCGTCTCGATTCGCCTCGATCCCGACGTCATCGCCAAGTTCAAGGCCACGGGCAAAGGCTGGCAGAGCCGTATCAACGACGTCCTGAAAAAGGCCAAGGTCGGCTGAAACCGCCACTGGGGAGCTGCCCGACTGCCTATTGGCTCTGCAACGACTTGAAGAAGTCGTCGAGACTGAGCGGTTCGAGCTTCTTCTTGACGGGTGCTTCGGCGGGCGGCGGGGGCGCAGGCTCTGCCGGGATCGCCAGATCCGGCATTGCCATTGGCCGGGCATCGGGCAGCGGCGCCCGTTCGATTTCCGAAACCGGCGCAGGCTTGGCCGCTTCGGCCTCGCGCCTGGCTTTTTCCTCAGCTTCTAGTTTTGCCTTCTGCTCGGCCGCCAGCCGCGCCTTTTCTTCCGCCGCCCGACGAGCCTTGCCGGCATCCTCGAGCGCCTTTTGCCTGACGGCCTCGGCCTGCGCCTTGGCGGCGGCCTCCGCCGCGCGGACTTCCTCTTCGGCCTTGAGCCGGGCTTCCTCGGCTCTGGCCTTCGCTTCTTGCTCGGCGCGAATGCGGGCTTCCTCGGCCAGCCGCGCTTCTTCCGCAATACGTTCGCGCTCGGCCTGGAGACCGGCGAAATAGCGCACCTCGCGCCGCAGCCGTTGCTTTTCCAGCAACACCGCCTGCATCGCCTCGACGCGCGCCTGTTCCTTTTCCAGCGCACGCTGGGTCAGGAATTGCGCCATCGGCTCGCTGTCGAACAACAGCGCGGTCGCCCCCGGCTCGCCTTCGATGCGGAAGCCAAGCACCGGTTCCGAGCCCACCAGGGCCTCCTTGCCCGGCGCGTAGGTGATGTTGCCATTCGCCGCAACGACGCCGTCGTTGAGATCGGCACGCAGGTCTGCGGCAAGTGTCGCCGACGGGTTCTTCAGCGTCAGCGGTGGCGCGCGCAGGATGCCGCCAGCGATGGTGAAGGCGACGTCTGCCTTTTCCGCGGCAAAGCTGCCGGCGCCAGCGATCCCGGGAGCGAACTCGGCGACACGCGCGCCGTTGATGTCGCGGCCCAGCGCGTCGGCCTTGGCGATCAGCGGAGCGAACGCATCCGGGTTCAATCCGGGCACGGTCAGCCCGTCGACAACAGCGGTGCCGGAGCCCGACAACGAAGCGACCAAGCCCTCGATAGACTTGCCGCTGCCAGAAAAGGTCGCCGAAAAATCACCCTTGCCGCCCAGCGAACCCGCGCCCGGAATCCCGCCAACTTCCGCGGAGCCGAGTTTCAGCTGGCTGCTCAGCAGGGCCGTGCCGTCATTGTTCTTGAGTTCGATCAGCCCCTCCAGGGCGCCACCGAACAGCTTGGCCCTGAGGTTGGACAGCCTGAGCGACTGGCCATCGAGTTTCAGGGCCAGCACCGCGTCATTGGCGGTCGCCAGCGGCTCGGCGGCTAGTGTACCGGCGACGATCTCGAGGTCGGCAGTGAACGGCGCGACCGGTTTCTGCTCGAATGGCGCTGCCGGCCAGGCCCCGTCGCCGCTCTCCAGCGCCCTAGCGCCAAGCATCATCTCGGCAAAAGGCGCGAGGTCGAGTTCGTCGAGCGTCAGCGAACCGCCGAGATGCGGCACGCCGCCGACCAGCTCCACCCTGAGATTGCCGACCACCGCACCCTCGTTCACGGTACCGTCCAGCCTGTCGAGCAATAACGGCCCGCCGGCATAGCTCGCGTCCGCAGCAAGTTCGACCGCCTTGCCCGTGCCCATGCCCGGCAGGGCCACGCCCACCGTCATCAGCCACGGCTCGACATCGGCGGCGCGCAACGTCGCCCTGCCTTTCAGGCTCGGGCCCTCGTCGCGCAGCGCGACCGTCCCAGCAAAACCTCCGGAGGCGTCGTCGCCCTTCAGACTTGCGATGACCTCGAGTCCGTTCTGCGCAGCACCTTTCGCTGCCACCTCCATTTCGCCCGGCCCGATCACGCCAAGCGGCAGCGCCGGCAGGCCGGCGAGCGCCATCAGGCTGGTCGCGTCCTCGTTGCGGGCGGAAAAATTGAGCGCGATCTGTGCGCCCTGCAACGACCCTTCAAAGGCCGGCGCCGAAAGGGTCGCCAGCAGGTCGGAGCCACCGGCCTTGCCCTGTGCGCTCAGCGCGACGCCGGTCGAACCGTTGCCGTTCTCCACGGCACTGGCGACGAAATCGATGCGGGCATCGGCGAGCAGGCCCGGATATGCCGCCGCGCGCGCGGCAAGGCCCGCAAGCAGCCTGTTGTCTGGCGACTGTGCGGCCGCCAGCGCGACCAGCGGTGCGAGATCCACCGCCACCACGGACGCATCGAGGTTGCCGGTTGGCGTGGCAGGAAAATCCTTGATACGGCCGGTTGCGCTCAACGAAGCGCCAGCCAGCTCGCCTATCGACAGCCTGTCGATCTCCAGCACGCCCTCGCGCAGGCGCAGGGCCGTATCCAGGCTTTCGGCGCTCAGGCCGGCAAGGTTCACCGGTCCAGCCTTCACTGCAAGATCGAGATCGCTGTCGGCAAAGCGATTGGCGCCCTGGTCGGTGACGAACAGCGAAGCGAAGGCACGTAGACCTTCGAGGTCGAGTTCGCCGCCGTCGAGCTTCATGGTCACCGAAGCCCGCGCATCGCCTGGCTGCAGGCTGTCCAGTTCACCGGTGAACTTGGCCTTGCCCAGGATCAGCTCGATGTCGTCGAGCTTCTGCTGTTCGCGCGTCAGCGCCACCTTGGCCTTGAACCCCGCGGCCGGCAGCCGGCGCACCGCCTCATCGACATCCCGCGCCACCCAGGCGGCAAAGCCCGAGGGCTGTCCGACCGCCAGCAGCAACTGGCCATCGAAGCCCAGACTGTCTTCCGTTTTCAGGAAACCGTCGGCCTCCAGCCGCGTGCGCCCGGGCAGCGTCGCAGCCACCGAATTCAGCTTCCAGCCGCCCTCGCCCGGCTCGGCCGACAGTTTGACATCCCGCACCGTGGTGTCTCCGGCGACGATCGCCGGCAGGTCGACGTCTATGTTACCTGGTATCGTCGGCCGCGGCAGGTCGACCAGCACGCTCTCCAGCGCCGTCAGGCGCTGCGAGATCGAAAACCCGGCTCCCGCGGCTTCCCCGCCCACCGCCTCGTCGAAGCGCACCTGCGCACCGTTGGCGGCAATCGAGAAATGCGGCGTGGTTCCAAGGTCGATCTCCGCCGTGCCGTCGGCGGTGTAGGGATTGTCGAGCGGCCCGCTTTCGAAGCGGAACTCCTCGACCGCGAGCCTGGCGTGGTCGAGCGCGAACTTGCCCTTCAGCCTGAAGCCGGGTCCCGCAGATTTGGCTGGCGCCTTGGGTTTGTCGCCCTTGGCGGCCGGCGGCTCGGCTTGGGCCTCGATGACGCTGAAATTGCCGGCATAAAGCCCGCGCCCCTTGTCCATGCTCGCATTGCCGTCGCTTTCCAGCACGAAGCCACGGCGTTCGGGTGTGGCCCGCAGCCGTAGCCGCATCTGGCCGGTCGGGTCGACCGAGCCGGTCGAAGCCGACAGTTGCGTCTTCATCCCGTTGATGCGGAGCGAGCCGTCCATCCGCCATGGGCCGGCAAGCGACTTGGCCGAAATCTCGGTGTTGATTTCCGACAGAAGCTGGTCGCGCCCGCTGGTTCCATGCCGCACCCTCACCTGCCCCTCGGTGACGGTCAGCTTCTCGATGGAGATCTGCTTGGCATCGAAGGGCGCCGAAGGCCGCATCGCCCAGTCGACGGTGCCGTCGGCAGCCACATCGATCGTCGCCTTCGGCCGCACCAGCCGCATGTCGTAGATCAGGAACTCGCCGCGCAGCAGCGGCGCCAGTTCCGCATCCATCGAGAACGTCTCGACGGTCATGGCATCTTTGCCGTCGGCGCCGCCGCCCACCGTCACATCGGAAAACGTCACCGACGGAAACGGCAGGATCTGCGCGCGCACGTCGCCCTGCACGGCCACCTTGCGGCCGAGAATGGCGCTCGCCTCGCGCTCGAACTCGGCCTTGTAGCCGGACCAGTCGATAAAATACGGCCCCACCAGTGCCGCAAGCAGCGCCAGTACAAACAGTCCACCAAATATTACGAACAGGCGAGCGAGCATTGCCTCGGGGCAAATCTTTTCATGCGTCCCAAGCGTCTAAGCGCAGGAGCGTGGTCATTTGGTGGCATGTTGGGCTGTACGCCGCGGCGCGTCAACGCCGCGGCGTAGCCTCTCCCGCAAAAAGCGACGGCTGGTCGCTATGCCGCCCGCCTCATGCGGATCACCTCGAGCGGCCTGCCTTCGTCGTCATGGGCGTGCCGCAGCAGTTCGACGAAACCCATGCGCTGGTAGAAGGCAACGGCCGACAAATTGTCGGCATAGACCTCGACCTCGAGCGCGCCTTTCAGCTTTGCTGCATGCAGCACCAGCGCCTTGCCCAGCCCATGGCCATGAGCGGCCGGGTCGACGAACAACCCGCCTATGAAGTTGTCGATCAGGCCGATGAAGCCTGCCGGCTTGCCGTCTATCTCGGCCACCCAGTTTTCCGCCTGCGGCAGGTAGACGTCCCGCACCTTGGCCTGTTGGGCGAGAAGATCCTCCTCCGTCAGGAACGGATGGCCGATGCGCGAAGCGTCCAGCCAGATTTCGGCCAGTTGCATGCGATCAGCCGTGTCGGAATAGGCGCGAACCGTCGCGCCGTGAGCGTGTTTCATGGAATTATCCTTGGAATTTACGTGTCAGAGAAAGGCGCAAGCGCCCGTTCAGCCTCTCGGCTGTCATCGGCCCGCTGGCCGACGCTTCAACGATTGAAGTCTCTGCGCATAAAATTCCTTGTTGGACGGCGGCGCAGTAGCAAGCCGGCGACCTCAGGTCAACGTTTGTCTAGTCCGCCACTGGCAGCATCTTGCCGGGATTCAGGATGTTCTGTGGGTCGAGTGCCTGCTTGATCGCCCGCATCACGGCCACGCCGTGGCCGTGCTCGCGCTCCATCAGACCCATCTTGCCTTGGCCGATGCCGTGTTCGCCGGTCGAAGTGCCGTCCATGGCGATCGCCCGCTCGGCCAGCCGCTTCACGAATTCCTCGGCCCGGCCGATGTCGGCGGGATCGTTCGGGTCCATCAGCACCAGCGTGTGGAAATTGCCGTCGCCGACATGTCCGACGATCGGCGCGATCAGCCCCAGCCGCTCGATGTCGGCCTCAGTCTCGGCAATGCATTCGGCCAGCCGCGAAATCGGCACGCAGGCATCGGTCGACAGCGCGCGTGCGCCGGGGCGCAGCGTCTGCGACGCCCAATAGGCGTCATGTCGCGCCTTCCACAGCTTCGCCCGCTCCTCGGCAACCGTGGTCCACAGGAACGGCCCGCCGCCATATTCGGCAGCGATCTCGCCAAAGCTTTCTGCCTGCTCCGCCACACCGGCGTCCGAGCCGTGAAACTCCAGGAACAGGCATGGACTCTCGGGATAATCGAGCTCGGAATAATTTTTCATCGCCCGCATCTGCAGCGCGTTGACCAGTTCGATCCGCGCCACCGGAATGCCCATCTGGATGGTCGCGATCACCGCCTGGCATGCAGCCTCGACGCTCGGGAACGGACAGACCCCGCCCGAGATCGCCTGCGGGATGCCCTGCAGCTTGAGCGTCACCTCGGTGATGATGCCGAGAGTGCCTTCCGACCCGACCAGAAGCCGCGTCAGGTCGTAGCCGGCCGAGCTTTTCCTGGCGCGATGCGAGGTCACCACCTCGCTGCCGTCGGCCATCACGGCGCGCAGCGCAAGCACGTTCTCGCGCATCGTGCCGTAGCGCACCGCATTAGTGCCCGAGGCGCGGGTCGCCGCCATGCCGCCGAGGCTGGCGTTGGCGCCGGGATCGATCGGGAAAAACAGGCCGGTGTCGCGCAAGTAGATGTTCAGCGCTTCGCGCGTCACACCCGCCTCGACCGTGCAGTCGAGGTCGTCGGCATTGACGGAGACGACCTTGTCCATGCGCGAGGTGTCGACCGAGATGCCGCCTGCCGGCGCGTTGACATGGCCTTCCAGCGACGTGCCCGTGCCGAAGGCGATGACCGGCACGCGATGTTCCGCACAGACCCGCACGACGTCCTGCACGTCTGCCGTGCTTTCGGCGAACACCACGCCGTCGGGCGCCTGGTTGGGCAGATAGGTCGTTGTATGGCCATGCTGCTCACGGATCGCCTTGCCGGCCTGGAAGCGCTCGCCAAATTTCTGCTTGAGGATGCCGAGAGCGGTGGCGATCCCTTCCTCGTTCCGCGCCATCGCCTTCAGGTCGCTCAAAGCCATGTTTTCCTCCGCGATTGGAACAGCATGCCGCCTTGCCGGCACCCTATGCTCGGGTAATCTGCCACCCTGTCCGGTTTGTCCAGCGCAACAGAAGACCAAAGGATTACGCCATGCCAGCCCCGTTCGTGTCACGCGTCATGGAGATTGAGAAAGGCTGGATCGACTATAATGGCCACCTCAACATGGCCTATTACAACGTCCTGTTCGATCGCTGCAGCGACGAGGCGCTCGATCTGCTCGGAATGGGGGCTGCTTACGTCCGCGACCGAAAGCTCACCATCTACACGGCGGAAGTCCACGTCTGCTATGTGCGGGAACTGCATCTCGAACACCGTGTCACCGCGAGCTTCCAGCTGCTCGACCATGACGACAAGCGACTGCGTGTCTACCAGGAGCTGCGCCACGTCGACGGCTGGCTGGCGGCGACCTCGGAATATCTCGCTTTGCATGTCGACATGACCGGCCCGAAGGTCGCGCCCTTCCCGGAGGACATCATGGCGAACCTTCAGGCAATGGGCGCCGCCCATGCCGCATTGCCGATGCCGGAACGCGCCGGCCGCTCGATCGGCATCAGGCGCAAGCCGGCATAGTGGCTGAAGGGCCACAGGCGATTAACCTTACCTGTTCATAACCTGCATCACAGCCACCGGTTCGTTGATCGGCTGCACCCTCACCCCGACAATCCCACGCAGCGAAGTTGAGTCGCGGCGGGCACCGGACGGCTTGAGGCAAGGCATGCAAACAGACATCGAAACGACAGCCAGCAAGCTTGCCTGCGACCCGCGCATCAGCGACTACGATTTCTGGCGTTCGCTGCGCAACATCAACAACGAAATCTTCGAGATCGCCAACAACAACGGGCCGATCCCGATCGAGATGCTGCGCTGGCGCGTCATCCTGCGCCAGGCCCGCTCCAAGCGCGGCGTGGCCTGAACCAGGCAGGCGCGCGTGAACGGCTCACGCCTGCCACAAGGCAGATCAGGCCAGCTTCTCCTTGAAGAAGGCAATTGTCCGGCCCCAGGCCAGGTCCGCCGCCTCCTTGTTGTAGCGCGCCTCGGACGTGTCGTTGTTGAAGGCGTGCTGGGCGCCGTCATAGACGTGAACCTCAAAATCCTTGCCAGCCTTCGTCAGCGCCGCCTTGTAGGCGTCGATGCCGGCGTTGATGCGCTCGTCCATCCCGGCATAATGCAAGAGCAGTGCCGCCTTGATGTTGGCGATTGCCGCCTCGTCCTTGGGCTGCGCGCCATAATAGGCGACGCCAGCGCCGAGGTCCGGCGCGTTGACGGCAAGCAGATTGACAGTGCCACCGCCCCAGCAAAAGCCGACCGCGCCGACCTTGCCGTTCCCGCTTTCGTGACCCTTCAGGAAAGCCACCGTCGCGACGCCGTTGGCCACCGTCTGCGCAGCATCCAATTGGCCGAACATCTCGCGCGCCTTTTCCTCGTCAGGCGGCGTGCCGCCGAGCGGCGACAGATAGTCGGGCGCCAGCGCGACGAAGCCTTCGAGCGCGATGTGCCGCGCCACGTCGCGGATATGCGGATTGAGGCCCCGGTTTTCGTGGATGACGATGATCGTCGGCAGCTTGCCCGCATTTTCCGCCGGTTGGACGAGATAGCCCTTCATCTCGCCGGCACCGCCGGGATAGGTGATCTCCTCGGCCTTGAGCCGCGTGTCGTCCTCGGCAACGATGGCCGCCCGCGCCTGGTTGGCCGAAAGCATCGGCGCAATCACCGCCGCCGCGGCAGCCGATCCGGTGAGCCTTGTCAGCGTCTCCATGAAATGGCGCCGGTCGAGCGTCAGATGGGTGTATTCGTCGTAGGCGTCGATCATCGCCTGGGTGATGGCAGGTCTGGTCATGGCTCGCTCCCTGTCTTCGACATCAGGCGGCGAGTTTAGCGTATGCAAATGTAGGTGGTGTCACGGTTGCGTGAATGGGCACCGCCGTGCAGTGGAGGTGCCCGGGCCTCGGGCGCAGCTAAGGCGCTGATCAATCCTGGCTTTCCATGAAGCGGATGCGGTTGCCGAACGGGTCGATCACCTCGCACTCCAGCCCCCAGTCCTGATGCTGCAGGCCCGGACGATTGTATTTGTAGTCCTTGGCGATCAGCCCCTTCTGGAATGCTTCTACACCCTGCATGTAGCAGACAGCGGTCGCACCGGGGCTGGCGTCGCCGGAATGCTCCGACAGGTGCAGCCTCAAGCCACCGCGCGACACCTGGCAGTAGAGCGGCGCGCCGGGATGGAAGCGATGCTCCCAGTCGACCTTGCAGTCGAGAAAGCCCTCGTAGAAGCCCCTCGCCTTATCCTCGTCGAAGATGCGGAAGATCGGCACCGGCTGGGTGAAGCTCACCGCACCGGTGGCAGGCTCTTCCACCTTCTCCAGCTTGCTCGACAGGATATTCCAATTGTCGACACCGAACTGCCGGGCGACGATTTCGAGCGCCTCGCTGTGGCTGACATCGAGGTTCTTTTGGGCAAGCGCCTCGCGCATGGCCTTCGCCATCGCCTTTGCATCACGATAGGTTCGCATGATCTTCCGATCCTCGGGTTCCGGTGAGCATGTCCATCAGTGCCCGCATTGCCGATGCTCTCACCATCCCTTGGGATCAGGTGACGGAAGCGTCCGATGTGTTCGCCATACCCCTTGTCGGGGCGCGGGCTGCCGGCCACATCCAGCCGTGTGGCAAGCTAGCCATGCCAGAGCATTCAGGTCAAGGCCGCCACTTTCCCCGCCTAAACCAGAACAAAACAGAGACGCGGCTGGCCTTTCCGCCCCGAATCACTACATTCGGGGCAAATGTCAGACTTTCCGGACGACATGCCGTTTTTCGACGAGCCCGGCGGAATGCCGCCCCGGCCCGGCAGCACACCTGCGCCGAGCGGTATTGCCGCGCGCGCCATGGCCGCCCGCCAGGCGCCCGCCGCAGCCGACTATCTCAAGGGCCTGAACCCCGAGCAGCGCCAAGCTGTCGAGACCACCGAAGGCCCGGTCCTGGTGCTCGCCGGCGCCGGCACTGGCAAGACGCGCGTGCTCACCACCCGCATCGCCCATATCGTCAGCCAGGGCCGCGCCTACCCCAGCCAGATCCTCGCCGTCACCTTCACCAACAAGGCCGCGCGCGAGATGAAGCAGCGCATCGGCCTGCTTGTCGGCGAAGCCGTCGAGGGCATGCCCTGGCTCGGCACCTTCCACTCCATCGGCGTCAAGATGCTGCGCCGCCATGCCGAACTGGCCGGCCTGCGCTCCGACTTCACCATCCTCGATACCGACGACGTCATCCGCCTCATCAAGCAGTTGATCCAGGCCGAAGGCCTCGACGACAAGCGCTGGCCGGCGCGCCAGTTCGCCATGATGATCGACGGCTGGAAGAACAAGGGGCTCGGCCCGGCCGAGATCCCCGAGGGCGATGCGCGCGCCTTCGCCAACGGCAAGGGCCGCGAACTCTACAAGGCCTATCAGGACCGGCTCCAGACGCTGAACGCCTGTGATTTCGGCGACCTTTTGTGCCACCCGATCCGCATCTTCCGCGCCTATCCTGACGTGTTGAAGGAATACCACAAGCGCTTCAAATACATCCTCGTCGACGAGTATCAGGACACCAACACCGCGCAATATATGTGGCTGCGCCTGCTCGCGCAGGAGACCGGCGCGCCGGGCCAGAAGAACGTCTGCTGCGTCGGCGACGACGACCAGTCGATCTATGGCTGGCGCGGGGCCGAGGTCGACAACATCCTGCGCTTCGACAAGGATTTTCCGGGTGCCGTCGTCATCCGGCTCGAGCGCAACTACCGCTCCACCGCCCATATCCTCGGTGCCGCTTCCCATCTCATCGCCCATAATGAGGGCCGCTTCGGCAAGACGCTGTTCACCGATCGCAACGATCCCGAAGACGGCAAGGTCAATGTCCACGCCGCCTGGGACTCCGAGGAGGAAGCCCGCGCCGTCGGCGAAACGATCGAGCAACTGCAGCGCCAGAAGCACAACCTCAACGACATGGCGATTCTCGTCCGCGCCTCGTTCCAGATGCGCGAGTTCGAAGACCGCTTCGTCACCCTTGGCGTCAACTACCGGGTCGTCGGCGGCCCGCGCTTTTACGAGCGCCAGGAAATCCGCGACGCCATGGCCTATTTCCGCGTCGTCGCCCAGGGCGCCGACGACCTCGCCTTCGAGCGTATCGTCAACATCCCCAAGCGCGGCCTTGGCGAAGCCGCCATCCGCCAGGTCCACGACACCGCCCGCGCCCTTGGCGTGCCGATGCTCGAAGCGGCGCGCAATCTGGCCGAAAGCGACGAGCTCAAGCCCAAGCCGCGTGCCGCCTTGCGCGAGGTCGCGGCCAATTTCGAGCGCTGGCAAAAGGCGCTCGACAACACGCCGCACAACGAACTCGCCGAGACCATCCTCGAAGAGAGCGGCTACACCGACATGTGGAAGAACGACCGCTCGGCCGAAGCGCCGGGACGGCTCGAAAACCTCAAAGAACTCATCCGCTCGATGGAGGAATACGAATCGCTGCGCTCGTTCCTCGAACATGTCGCGCTCGTCATGGATGCCGACAAGAACGAGGACCTCGACGCCGTCAACATCATGACGCTGCACTCGGCCAAGGGCCTGGAGTTCGAGACCGTGTTCCTGCCCGGCTGGGAGGAAGGCCTGTTCCCGCACCAGCGCGCGCTCGACGAGGGCGGCCGCTCGGGCTTGGAGGAAGAACGCCGCCTCGCTTATGTCGGCCTCACCCGCGCCAAGAAGAACCTGCATCTGTGGTTCGTCTCCAACCGCCGCATCCACGGCCTGTGGCAATCGACAATCCCCTCGCGGTTCCTCGACGAACTGCCCGAGGCGCATGTCGAGGTCGCCGACGCCGGCAATTCATACGGCGGCTACGGTGGCGGCGGCCGCAACCCCTACGGCGCCTCGCGGTTCGACGACGTCGGCCAGAAATCCTTCTCCAACACCTATGCCACGCCGGGTTGGCAGCGCGCGCAGCAGAACCGCACCGAAGCCACCGACCGTAACTGGGGCTCGCGCTCCGGTCATTCGGTCGAGCGCATCGGCTATGGCGAAACCGATTCAGGCTTTGGCGCCGGCCGCGGCTCGGTCAAGGGCCGTACCATCGAGGGCGAGCTGGTGGCCAAGTCCGTCGCGTCAGAACCGTCGCGCTTCAAGGTAGGGGACCGCGTGTTCCACCAAAAATTCGGCAACGGCAACATCTCGGCCATCGACGGCAACAAGCTGACCATCGACTTCGACAAGGCCGGACAGAAGAAGGTGCTGGACGGGTTTGTGAACGCGGTATGAGGCCTTCACCCCTCCACATACTTATGCAGGATCGAGTTGATCAGCGTCTGGTAGGGCATCCCCTCCTCCGCAGCCCGAGCCTTTAGCCGCGCGAGATCGCGCTCGGCCACCCGCCTACATCGTGGCCCCGGCCCGAACCGCTTGGCGGGCCCACATATCGGTTGCCGCTTGGTCGTCCTAGGCATAAAATTAGCAAGCGCTAACTTTTATCGCAGGGAGGCGAAGACGATGCGCCAATATATCGATTGCCGTGAATTCCCGAGCGAAATGAAGTGCACGGTGGCGATCGCCGCCGATACCGAGGACGAGCTGATCAACGCCGCCGTCCAGCACGCGGTAGCGGTCCATGGCGAAAAGGACACTCCGGGATTCCGTGCAGAAATCAAGAAGGTCATTCACAGCGGCACGGCACCGGCCTGAACATCGCCCGCACGTTCGCGCAAGGCGCACCCGGCTTGCTTCTCAGGCAGGAGGAACCTTACTGCCGGCGGGTCGGCGCGCTGCCGCCGCGCATCGCCTTCAGCCGCTCGGCAACGGATGCCGCCAGTTCGGCATAGCGGTCTTCCAGCTTTTCGGCGGCGACCAGCACTTCGGGCTCGAAATCATTGGCCTCGAGCACCTGCCGCAGCTTCTCGACGAATTCGGCCTGCTGCTCAAGCGCGGCAAACAGCTTCTTCACCTGGTCGCGGCTGATGTCGGGGTTGGCAAGCGTCGCGGGCACCTCACGCGCCATCTCCGCGCCGGTTTTGGCCTGCTCTTTCAGGATGTCCAACCAATCAGTCACGCCACAAAACCCAACCCGCTTCGATTTTGTTCCCCAGGCCGCCCAGCGTCAACCTTCCAGAAGCTGGACCGCGGCGCCACTTACGCTTTTGCCCTCGCTTTCGCGTCGTGCCGCTTGGCCGCTTCTTCGCATTTGCGTCTGATTTCCTCGACCTCGGTCTCGGTCAGGTGCTCGATACCGATGAAATAGTTCTGCGCCTTCCCGACGCGGATAAGCTCGTCGAGCTTGGCCTGCATCGCCGCGCCATCGCGGTTCTGCGTATTCTGGATCAGGAACACCATCAGGAACGTGATGATGGTCGTGCCGGTATTGATGACCAGCTGCCAGGTGTCGGAAAAGCCGAACACAGGCCCGGAGACCGCCCATGCGAGCACGATCAGGCAGCAGCCGAGAAAGGTCAGCGGCAGCCCGGCGGCATAAGCAACCCTGTTGGCAATCCTGGTGAACACCCTCTCGAACATCGCAGATCCCTTCGTCCGGCGAAGGAAAACACGCGACATCCACTCCCGGTTCCGTGCCGCTGTGACAGCGACGCCTCGGCATCAGCCCGTGGCCGCCTCCCAGCGGTCGAGAAACGCCTCGATGGGCAGGCTCTGCATGTCGGGAATGGCCTCGAACAGCCGCTCGGCCGGCCAGTCCCACCAGGCCAATGCTTCGATGCGGGCGGCGATTTCGGCGGGAAACCGCATCTTCAGCCGCCTGGCCGGCACGCCGACGAAGATCTCGAACGGCGCCACATCCTTCGTCACCACCGCATTCGCCCCCATCACCGCACCATTGCCGATCGTCACCCCGGGCATGATGACCGCGCCATGGCCGATCCACACGTCATGGCCGATGCTCACCGGCTTTGCCCTGCGGCGCTCGCGAAAATCGCCGTCGACGCCGAGATAGCGGAAATACTCGTTGGGGCGGTAGCTCACCTTGTGGGTGGTCAGCCGCTCCATCGGATGTTCGAGCGCGTTGATGCGGGTGTTGGCCGCGATCGAGCAGAACTTGCCGATGGTGGTGTAGATCGCCTCGGCGTGGCGCTCGAAATAGGAGTAGTCGCCGACGACGACCTCGCGCAGCACGACACGTTCGCCGACAGCGACATGACGGCCGAGCCGGCAGCCTTTCAGCTCTGATGTCGGGTGGATGCGCGGTTCGTCGTCTTTGAAGCGAAGGTCTGCTGGTGTGTCCATGACGCGGATTTACGCCCGCGCCACCTCGCCCGCAAGTTATTGCGGCTTGCCCTTGGTCCAGACGACCTCCTGGCCGTAAAGCGGCACCGTCGTCATCGACATCTTGGCCGAGCCGTCCTGCACCTGGCGCGAATGCGCGAGATAGATCAGCGTCTCGTTCCTCTTGTCGTAGATGCGGTTCACCACCTGCTCCTTCCAGATCAGGCTGATGCCCTGCTTGAACACCTCTTCGCCTTCCTCGCCCAGATCGATCTCGCCGATGGTGATCGGCCCGGTCTGGCGGCAGGAAATCGCCGAATCGGAGGGGTTCTCAAACCAGTTGCCCTTCTGCAGCCGGTCGATCACGCCGCGGTCGAAATAGGAGACGTGGCAGGTGATGCCCTCTACCTCGGGGTCTTTGATCGCCTCGACGATGATGTCGTTGCCGAGCCAGTCGACGCCGACTTCGCCCACCTGCTGGGCAAAGGCTGGAGCCGCGGCCCCGAGCGTGAGGGCAAGGACGGAAAAGGCAAGCCGCATCGAAACCTCCTGGAATGGTGTCCGCCCACACTTGGGTCGGCGGCCAGCGCGTTGCAAGCCGCATCATGATGCATCCTGCTCTCGAAATGGTGTCTCGTGGACGAATGAGGGCGTCAACATGTCCCTTTTGGCAAAGCGCGCGGCGCGCTATGTAGGGTTGATGAAACAGGCCCTGCCCATATCGCTCAAGACCGTCGCGTGGATCGCGCTCGGCCTGGCGGCGTTTGCGGCGTCCAGCGGCCTCGCCTTTGCCTCCTGGCTGGACAAGGACGCCGGCATCTTCATGTCACTGGTCGAAGCAGGCATGTCCTGGTGCTTCTGAAGCCGTTACCAATCACACCATGGAATCACATTCGATGATGCGCACGATCCTTGCCGGCATTCTGATCCTGATGGCCGCCGGCGTCGGCTGGCTGACCTTCGACTGGTACAGCAGCAAAAACAGCGCCCAGGCCTTCGGCGCGCCTTTCGTGCTCGTCGACCAGAAGGGCGCCGAGATCACCGAAGCCGCCTTCCGCGGCCAGCCGAGCGCCGTCTTCTTCGGCTTCACCCACTGCCCGGAGGTCTGCCCGACGACGCTGTTCGAGCTCGACGGCCTGCTCAAGCAGATGGGCGACGAAGGCAAGAACATCCGAGCCTATTTCGTCTCGGTCGATCCCGAGCGTGACACGCCCGAAGTGATGAACAGCTACGTCACCAACGTCTCCGACCGCATCACCGGCATCACCGGCGACCCGGCCAAGATCGCGGCCATGTCCAAGTCCTTCGGCATCTATTCCAAGAAGGTCGAGACCGAGGGCGGCGACTACACCATGGACCACACCGCGTCGGTCCTGCTGCTCGACAGCAAGGGTGATTTCTTCGGCACCATCGCCTATGAGGAGAACCCAGAGACTGCGCTCGCCAAGCTCAAGCGGCTGGCGAACGAAGGCTGACCCTCCTCGACCGGACCCGACATGACCCAGACACGGCTCTATTTCACCACCGGCCGCGAAGCGGCAAACCGCATCTTCGCCTCGCTCGACACAATTTTCGAGGAGGATGGATGGCCAATCGCGGTGATCGAGGTCGATGAAGACCGTGATATCCACGAAGTGTCGCTCTATACGGACGGCGACGTTGCAGACATCGAGCGCCGCATGGCCGCAGCCCTCACTGATGCCGGCCACACCGGTCCGATCGCCCGCGAGATCCTGCCCGATATCGACTGGGTGGCAAAGTCGCTCGAAGGCCTGAAGCCGGTCCAGGCCGGCCGCTTCATCGTCCATGGCGGCCACGACCGCGACGACGTGCGCCCCGGCCAGATCGCCATCGAGATCGAAGCCGGCCTCGCTTTCGGCACCGGCCATCACGGCACGACGGCCGGCTGCCTCGAAATGATCGAAAAGGTCATTGCCGAGGAGAACCCGGCCAACGCGCTCGACCTCGGCACCGGCAGCGCGGTTCTCGCCATTGCGGTTGCCAAGCTGGCGCCCATCCCGGTGCTCGCCACCGACATCGACCCGGTCGCAACCGAAGTCGCCGCGGCCAATGTCCGCCTCAACGGCACCGGCGAACACGTCGAGACAGCAACGGCGGCAGGCTTCGACGATCCGATCTTCGCCGCACGCGGCCCGTTCGACTTGATCGTCGCCAACATCCTGGCGCAGCCGCTGATGCAGCTTGCGCCTGAAATGGCAGCGCATCTCGGCCCACGCGGCTCGCTGGTTCTCTCGGGCATCCTCGACCGCCAGCACGACGCGGTGGTCGAAGCCTATGTCGCAGCGAAGTTCCGCCATGTCGAAACCTTCCACCGCGAAGGCTGGGTGACGATCCACCTCAAGAACTGACATCGTGGCCCAAGCTGGCGGCGTTGCCACCGGTGGCGCACAAAGATAGGTTCGCCGGAAATCCAGATTCCGGGAAACCATCATGTTCCAGTCCTTCGATTCAGCCGGCGATCCCTCCGTCGGCAAGCCGCGCACGGCGCTCCTCAGGCAGTGGCTCAAGGAGAACGGGCTCGATGGCTTCATCGTGCCGCGCGCCGACGAGCACCAGGGCGAGTATGTTGCCCCGCGCTCGAACAGGCTGCGCTGGCTGACCGGCTTCAGCGGCTCGGCCGGCGTGACCATCGTGCTCGGCAAGAGCGCTTATGTCTTCGTCGACGGCCGCTACACGCTGCAGGTGCGCGACGAGGTCGATCTCGGCATCTTTTCGATCGAGAACCTGATCGACAACCCGCCGGCCGCTTGGATCAGGGAAAACCTGCCCACGGGTGCGCGACTGGGCTTCGACCCGTGGCTGCACACCATGGGCGACGTCAAGGCGCTTTCCGCCTCGGCGGAGAAGGTCGGCGCGGTGCTGGTCCCGCTTGCCCGCAATCCCATCGACGCGATCTGGGAAGATCAGCCCGACGCGCCGCTGGCCCCCGTCGAGATCCATCCCGAGGCGTTGGCCGGCGAACTCGCCAAGGACAAGCTCAAGCGGCTTGCAGCGGCAATCGAAGACGAAGGCGCAACCCATGCGATCCTGACCGACCCGTCTTCGCTCGCCTGGGCCTTCAACATCCGTGGCGGCGACGTGCCGCATACTCCGCTGGCACTGGGCTTTGCCGTTCTGGCCGCCGATGGTTCGCATGCCGTCTTCATGGACAAGCGCAAGCTCGGCCGCACCGAAGAGGCCTATCTCACCCAACTCGCCGACATCAAGGCGCCGGGCAAGCTCGAGGACGCAGTCGCGGCGCTTGCCAAATCAGGTGCGCGAATCGCGCTCGATCCGGTGCTTGCCGCCGACAGGCTGCGTGCCCTGATCGAGGACAATGGCGGCACGGTGGTTTCTGCACCCGACCCTGCTCGCCTGCCGCGCGCAACCAAGAACAGCGCCGAGATCTCGGGCTCACGCGCCGCCCATCGCCGCGACGGTGCAGCGGTCGCCAAACTGCTCTGCTGGCTCGACCGGCAGGAACCGGGCAAGCTCGACGAGATCGCCGTCGTCACCCGTCTCGAAGAATGCCGCCGCCGGACCGGCGAAGAGACCCAGATGCCGCTGCGCGACGTCTCCTTCGACACCATTTCGGGAGCCGGCGCCAACGGCGCCATCATGCATTACCGCGTCTCGCGCGCCACCAGCCGCGTGCTCGGCGACGGCGAACTTTTCCTGCTCGATTCGGGCGCGCAGTATCAGGACGGCACCACCGACATCACCCGCACGATGCCGGTCGGCAAGCCGACCGAGGAGATGCGCGAGCGCTTCACCCTGGTGCTCAAGGGCATGATCGGAATTTCCATCGCCAGGTTCCCGGCCGGCACGCGCGGTGCCGACATCGATGCCATGGCACGCATCGCCTTGTGGAAGCATGGGCTGGACTACGCCCACGGCACCGGCCACGGCGTCGGCTCCTACCTCGCCGTGCACGAAGGACCGCAGCGCATCGCCAAGACAGGCATGGAGAAGCTGCTGCCGGGCATGATCCTGTCCAACGAGCCCGGCTACTACAAGGAAGGCCACTACGGCATCCGTCTCGAAAACCTGATCCTGGTGACACAGGCCGCGGCGATCACGGGCGGCGACATTGCCATGCACGGCTTCGAGACGTTGACGCTGGCCCCCTTCGACCAGCGCCTTCTACGCGCCGATCTCCTGACTCGCGAAGAGCTTGATTGGCTGAACGCCTACCACGCGCGCGTGCTTGCAGAAATTGGGCCGATGCTCGACGGGGAAACGCTGGCCTGGCTCGAACAGGCGACGGCACCGATCGTCTGATCGGGCCAATGAAGACACCGGCCGCCACGGCGGCCGGCTTTTTGCTCAGCCGATGAAATGCCGCATGGCGATCAGCACGGCAGCTCCCGCCAGGAACATCGACATCAATCCGCCGCGCAGCGAAACAACGGCTGCCACCGCAAGTGCTGTGAGTTCAGCCGGACCGGCAGAAAGTGCGGCAGGCGCCACCAGCGTGGTCAGCACCGCCGCCGGCACTGCGTTCAGGCCCGCCTCGACACGCGGATGGATACGCTCGAAGCGCGAAATGACGAGATGGCCACCGATACGGGTCAGATAGGTGGCGACCGCACCGGCAATGATGATCCACAGCGTCGTGCTCACGACACCACCTCCGCCGTTTCATCGACTGTGGCCGCCTCGCCGGGGCGCACCGGCATTGCCGCAGCAAACAGCACACCCGCGAGCGCACCGATCGAGACATGCCAGGGCGAACCGACCGTCTTGTAGGCGATCATCGAAGCCACGGCACTCGCGACCACGATGGGCAGCCAGCGCGGGCGCTTGCGGAAACTCATCACCAGCCCAAGGAAATAGATCGGCAGCAGGAAGTCGAGGCCTATGGCATGCGGATCAGGGATCAGCCGGCCGAACAGCGCGCCGATGCAGCTTTCGACTACCCAGCAAACATACAGCGTCAGCGCCATGCCCATGTACCAGGCGAAGCCGACCTTTTCGCCCTGCTCGCGGATGCGCTCGGCCTCGGCATATTGTGGATCGGTCAGGAAGAAATAGCCGATGGCCTGCTGGACCCAGGGCCAGTGCGCGATGTGCGGGCCAATCGCCGCCGAATAGAGCACGTGGCGGAAATTAACCGCGAAGATCGACAGCACGATGAGCCAGGGGGCGACATGCTGGCCGAACAGCTCGATGCCGACGAGCTGGCTCGCGCCGCCGAAGATGGTGGCGCTCATCAGGGTTGCTTCAGCGACGCTGAAGCCGTTGTCGACGGCGAGCGCGCCGAACAGGATCGCGAATGGCGCGGACGCGACCACGACCGGCACGCTCAGACGCGCACCTTGCCAGAATTCGGTTTGACGATCAGACATTCGGCCTCCGTGGCGCATCGGCCCGAGAATCGATCTTTGATATTCGGAATGCACGATGCGCAGGTCAAATAGCCACCGCAGGCAGCGGACCGACGCGCACCGCTCTGCGCGGATGTCTGAATAAGTCAGCCGGCTTTGCCTGTCACATCAATTCGGTTGAGCCAACGATCAGCGAAACTATCGCGCCGGTTTGGCTCGCTTCACCGAGCAAGGCGAGTAACCGCTGGCGTGGAGACGGCCCGTCGTCATCTCGAGCCTGGTCGGCAGGTCGCGCATCGCAGAGACATTGAGCTTGCGCGCAACCGCCAATGCCACCTCGCCGCAGGCATGCGCGTCCTCCGCCGCATTGTGGTGCTTGAACGAGAAATCGATGTGGCGCGACACCTCGTTGAGCCGGTGCGAGGCAAGGTCCTGCCACACCATCCTTGCCATCTTCAGCGTACAGGCATAGTCGATATCAGGACAGGCGATGCCATACAGCGCATAGGTCGCCCGCATGACGCTCATGTCGAAAGCGGCGTTGTGGGCAATGACCAGCGCATCGCCGAGATCGTCTTCGAACTCCTCCATCACCTCGGGAAACTCCGCCGCATCCTCGACATGCTCGGGGCGAATGCCGTGGACAGCGATGTTGAAACGCGAAAAACGCATGTCCTTCGGACGAATGAGCCTCTCTTCCACGCGGATGACTGCGCCGTCCTCTATCCAGGCCAGGCCCACCGAGCACGGGCTGCTGCGCTGCTCGTTGGCAGTTTCGAAGTCGATGGCAAGTGCACGCATGAAGTCTGTCAGCCCGCCTGCCCGACGCGCTCGAACCACTGATCCTCTGTGATGACCTCGATGCCGAGGTCGGTCGCGGCCTTGAGCTTCGACCCCGCACCCGGCCCGGCCACCACCAGGTCGGTCTTCTTCGACACCGAGCCCGCCACCTTGGCGCCGAGCTTCTCGGCCATCGCCTTGGCTTCGTCGCGCGACATCTTTTCCAGCGAACCGGTGAAGACGACGGTCTTGCCCGATACCGGCGAGGACACGTCGCCGATACGCTCCTCGTCGAGCGGGGTGACTTCCGCCAGCAGCGCGTCGAGCACCTGCCGGTTGTGCTCCTCGGCAAAGAATTCGACGACCGCTTCGGCGACGATGCCGCCGATACCGTTGACCCCGGTCAGTTCCTGCCACGCGGCGTTGCCCTTGTCGCCCTTCCCCTCTGGCATCACCGCAGTGGTGCCGGCAGCGCGGAATGCGTCGAAACTGACGTAGTGGCGGGCCAGCCGCTTGGCATTGGTCTCCCCGATGTGGCGTATGCCGAGCGCGAACAGGAAGCGCGAGAACTCGACCTGGCGGCGATCGTCGATGGCCGCAAACAGCTTGCGCGCCGAGGTCGCGCCGAAACCGTCGATGTTCTCGAGCTTGGTGAGCGAGCCCTCCTGCCGACGCTTGAGCGTGAAGATGTCGGCGGGCGAGCCGATATGCAGCGCCGGATCCTGCGATTGGAAGAAGAACTCGATCTGCTTTTCGCCGAGGCCCTCGATGTCGAAGGCGTTGCGCGAGACGAAGTGGCGAAGCCGTTCCACCGCCTGTGCCGGGCAGATCAGGCCGCCGGTGCAGCGCCGCACCACCTCGCCCTCCTCGCGCACCGCGTGGCTGTCGCAGGCCGGGCAGCGAGCCGGGAACTGGTAGGGCTGCGCCTCCGCCGGCCGCTTTTCCATGACCACATCGAGGATCTGCGGAATGACGTCGCCCGCGCGCTGCACGATCACCGTGTCGCCGACACGGATGTCGCGGCCTTCGCGGATCGGTTGGCCGCTGTTGCCGATGCCCTTGATGTAATCCTCGTTGTGCAGCGTGGCGTTGGTCACCACGACGCCGCCGACTGTCACCGGCTGCAGCCGCGCCACCGGCGTCAGCGAGCCGGTGCGGCCGACCTGGATGTCGATGCCGAGCAGAGTCGTCGTCGCCTTCTCCGCCGGGAACTTGTGCGCGATCGCCCAGCGCGGCGAGCGCGAGACGAAGCCAAGCCGCTGCTGCAGGTCGAGGCGGTCGACCTTGTAGACCACGCCGTCGATGTCGTAGCCGAGCGTCGCACGATTGGCCTCGATCGTCCGGTATTGCGACAGCAGGCCTTCGACGCTGTCGAACACCTTCATCAGCGGATTGGTCTTGAAGCCATAACGGCCGAAGGCTGCAACCATGCCCATCTGGGTGTCGGCCGGCATCTCGCTCACCTCGCCCCAGGCATAGGCAAAGAAGCGAAGCGGCCGGCTGGCCGTGATCGAGGTGTCGAGCTGGCGCAGCGAGCCTGCCGCCGCATTGCGCGGATTGGCGAAAATCTGCTTGCCCGCCTCGCCGTTGCGGCGGTTGAGCTCGGCGAAATCGGCGTGGCTCATATAGACTTCGCCGCGCACCTCCAGCACCTCGGGGAAATCGCCCTTCAACACGTTGGGAATGTCGGCGATAGTGCGGGCATTGGCCGTCACATTCTCGCCGACCTGGCCATCGCCGCGTGTCGCCGCCGTCACCAGCCGGCCGTTCTCGTAGCGAATCGACAGCGACAGGCCGTCGATCTTCGGCTCGGCTGTGATGATCACCGGCTCGTCCGCGCCAAGCCTGAGAAAGCGCCTGATGCGGCCGACGAACTCGCTCACATCCTCGTCGGCAAAAGCGTTGTCGAGCGACAGCATCGGCACGACATGGGCAACCTTGCCGAATTTCTCCGACACTGCCGCGCCAACCGACTTCGACGGCGAATCCTCGCGTACCAGTTGGGGGAAGCGCTGCTCGATCGCGAGGTTGCGCCGGCGCAACGCATCATAGTCGGCGTCCGAAATCGTCGGCGCATCGTCGGCGTGATAGCGCAGGTCATGGCCGGCAATCTCTTCGGCCAGCCGCGCAAGCTCGGCCGCGGCTTCTGCCTCGCTTAGCGAATCGACTGATTTCTCGGACATGTTGCGGCTCCGGCCAAATTGCGGCGCCACCATAAATCAGGAAGCATGTGCAGGGGAGCCGGTTTCACCAAAAGCCCACGCAAATCAGCAGGATCGCAAAGGCTCCTGACATGTTCCCGTCGCTACCATCCCTCAGGAAGCGGCGGCAACATTCTCGCGTAGCAACCGCTCCGCGGCGGCGCGCGCCTCTTCGGTGATCGTCGCACCCGAGAGCATACGGGCAATCTCCTCCTGGCGCGCCGGACGGTCCATCTCGTGGATGCCGGTGGCCACCTTGTCGGTGTTGCCCTTCTTGGAGATCAGGAAGTGCGTTGCCGCGCGCGCGGCGACCTGCGGCGCATGCGTGACCGAAAGCACCTGCACACGGTTGGCAAGTCGCGCCAGTCGCTGGCCGATGGCATCGGCCACCGCACCACCCACGCCGGTATCGATCTCGTCGAAGACCAGCGTCGGTGCCGAGCCGCGGTCGGCAAGCGCCACCTTGAGCGCGAGCAGGAAGCGCGAAAGCTCGCCGCCGGACGCCACCTTCATCATCGGTCCGGGCCGCGTGCCGGGATTGGTGCGCACCCAGAATTCGACCTGGTCGATGCCTTCCTGCATGCGGTTGTCGGCTTCGCTGGCCATCTCGACGATGAATTCGGCCCGCTCGAGCTTGAGCGCCGGCAGTTCGGCCATGACGGTCTTGCGCAATCCTTCGGCTGCCGCCGTGCGCAGTTCCGACAGGCTGGCAGCGATGCGGTCATAGGCATCTCGCGTGGCCTTCGCCTGCTGCTCCAGCAAGTGCAGCCGCCCCTCGCCCGCATCGAGGTCGGCGAGGTCGGCGACCATCGTGTCGCGCAGCTGCGCCAGGTTGTCGACGGCGACATTGTGCTTGCGGGCCGCGGCGCGCAGCGCAAACAGGCGCTCTTCAGCCTTTTCCAGCCGCTGCGGATCGTACTCGGTGGCCCGAAGTGCGGCATCGACACCCGATTGCGCCGCATCCAGCGAGATCATCGCCTCGTCGAGAGATTTCACCACCTCGTCGAGCAGGCCGGGCACCTCGGCCGACTTGCGCTGCAGGCGGCGCAACAGGCTTGCCAGTTGCGGCAGCGGCGACGACGAGCCGGACAAAACGTCCTGGGCGTCCTGGATTTCGGAAGCGATCTTTTCGACGCGCATCATCGAGGCACGCAGTTCGGCGAGTTCACTTTCCTCGCCCGGTTGCGGGTCGAGCTTCGCCAATTCGGTCACCGAGGCGCGCAGATATTCCGCTTCGCGCGCGGCAGCCTCGACGCGGGCGCGATGGCGCGACAGTTCCTGCTCGGCCGCACGCCAGAGTTTCCAGGCCTCGGCGGTCGCCCTCGCCTCGCCGACATGGCCGCCGAACGAATCGAGCACTTCGCGGTGTGCGCCGCCATCGACCAGCGCGCGGTCGTCGTGCTGGCCGTGGATCTCGACCAGGGCGCGGCCAATGTCGCGCATCAAGGTCACGCTGGAAGGCTGGTCGTTGACGAAGACACGGGTGCGGCCATCGGCGGTCTGCACCCGGCGCAGGATGATGTCACCGTCGTCGTCGATGGCATTGTCGGCGAGCAGCGTCCGCGCCGGATGGTTGCGCGCAACGTCGAAAACGGCCGTCACCTGCCCCTGGGTTGCCCCATGGCGAACGAGCGAGGCATCGCCGCGCGCACCGAGCGCGAGCGACAATGCGTCGAGCAGGATGGATTTGCCGGCGCCGGTTTCACCTGTCAGCACCGACAAGCCCGGCATGAAATCGATGTCCAGCCGTTCGATCAGGACGATATCGCGGATCGACAGGCGCGAGAGCATCTATTGCTGGTCAGGCGCCGGAGAACATCTTCCCGGCCTTGGATATCCATGAGCCGGCATTTTCTCGCGGCTCAAGGCCGCTGGTCTGCAGCAGCTTGTACGGATCCTTGTACCACTGGCTGTCAGGATAGTTCTGGCCGAGCACGGCGGCTGCCGTCTGCGCTTCCGAAGTCAGGCCCATCGCGTAATAGGTCTCGACAAGACGGGCGAGCGCTTCTTCGATGTGGCGCGTGTTCGAGTAGTTCTCGATGACGTTGCGGAAGCGCTTTGCCGAGGCGATGTACTCGCGGCGCTCGAGATAATAACGGCCGATCTGCATTTCCTTGCCGGCGAGCTGGTCGCGGGCGAAACGGATCTTGGCATTGGCATCGTCGACATATTCCGACGCCGGCCAGCGCTGCACGACCTCGGTCATCGCCTCGATGGTGCGGCGGGCTTCCTTCTGATCCTGCGTCACGTCGCGAATCTGGCGGAAGTAGCTGAGGCCGATGATGTATTGCGCATAGGCTGCGTCGTCGGTCGAGGGATAGAGCGCGAGGTAGCGCTTGGCCGAGTTGATGGCCTCTTCATAGGAGCCCTGACGATAGCTGGCGAAAGCGCCCATCACCATCGACTTGCGCGCCCACTCGGAATACGGGTGCTGGCGATCGACCGCCTCGAACTTGCGGCTGGCCTCCTTGAGGCGGCCTGCATTGAGGTTGGCGAGGCCCTGATTGTAGAGAACGTCGGCCGGTTCGGTCTGCTCGACATAGGTCGCCAGATCGACATCGGCTTCGCCCGACATGCAGCCGGACAGCGCAAGCGTCGGAGCGATGAGCGAAAGCGCCACAACCAGAGGCTTCACGCGCAATTTCGATCGATCGGCTCGTATCAATGACATCACAGAGTTTCGCCCCTTTGGCGCTGTTTCGCTTTTAGGCAATGGCCATAGATCACAACTGGCCGTGCCGGGCAACGCTATCGGCCGTCAATCGCGCAATTTTGTGGCAGGTCAAGGCGCATGCCATTTCGCCGGGCGAGTGGTGCAGCCAGGCCACACCACCAATCCGGCGCATTGCCTCCGTCAAAGCGTCCAGGGCGCGTGGACTGCGGCGCTGACGGCAATCAGTTCGGCCGAACGGCCGCGCTCGCGGCGCGACGTCTCGACGACCTCGAAGGCGGACCGGTCCGAAAGCAGACGGCGCAGAGCAGCCGCGTTCAGCCGGTGGCCGCCGCGATAGGAACGGAAGCAGCCGATGAAACGCGCGCCTGCAAGGGCAAGGTCGCCCATCGCGTCGAGCGTCTTGTGCCGCACGAATTCGTTGGAGAAACGCAGGCCTTCGATGTTGATGATCTGGTTGTCGTCGCCGATGACCACGGAATTCTCGAGCGACGAACCGAGCGCGTACCCGGCTGCCCACAGGCGCTCGACGTCCTTCATGAAGCCGAAAGTGCGAGCGCGCGAAATCTCGCGGCGGAAAATGTCGTCGTTGATGTCGGATGCGAAGGACTGGCGGCCGATCGCCGGGCTTTCGAAATCGATCTCGACCTCGAATCGCGTGCCGCCATAGGGGCGGAACTCGGCCCACGAGGCGCCGCTTTCGATCCGCACCGGCTTGAGAACGCGGATGTAGCGGCGCTTGACGCCCTGCACTTCGATGCCGACCTGGTCGATGGCCTCGACGAACTGCGCGGCACTGCCGTCCAGAATGGGAATTTCGGCGCCTTCGACCTCGATCAGCAGATTGTCGATACCGAGGCCGAACAGGGCGGCCATCAGGTGTTCGATCGTGGCGACGTGCTGGCCGGCTGGGTCGCCGAGCAAGGTGCAAAGATCGGTCGCACCCACTTCTGACACAATTGCGCGGAATTCTCGGTCTACAACCTGAAACACCACGCCCGTATCCGCGTCTGCCGGCGCGAAATGGATGGCTACCGGCTTGCCGCTATGAACGCCAATGCCCGACAGCGTGACACGCGATTTGAGTGTTGTCTGATAATCCTGCAAGTCGATCCCCATATGCCCGTACTCACCACGTCCGCTTCGCCACACCACGGCGCACGGCTCTTATCTTCGCCAGACGGGACCTCATCCCCACGATACCCGCCCAAGCGACCTTAGTCGGCGCGAAGATAGTCTTCCGGATGATAGACTCCAAATCACGGTTTCTTACTCTGTGTAACTGCGGGGACGCCTCGACTCACCCCGTCAAGTCAATGATTTGACTGATCTTTTCAGATCAAAAGGCGGGCGTCGAGACGCCCGCCTTTCAAACAGTGTTACTGCTCGTTCACAGTTCAGTTGGCTTGCCGGCGAAGGAACGCGGGAATCTCCAGCTGATCGTCTTCCTGAGTCCGTGCCTGCGGCGCCAGGCGGCCATGTTCGTCGAGCTGTCCGCGGCGCGGCGCGTAGAGCTGCGATTCCTGGCCGGTCACGCGGCGCTGCTCGGGGGCTGGCTGGCGCAGCTTCGGCTCGCGCGGCTGCGCGGGCTGCAGGCGTGCCGGCTCTTCCTCGCGGCGGGTCAGGCCGCTCGTCAGGCGCTTGAGCAGGCCCATCGGACCGCGGTCCTCGTGGTCTGCCGGCTGGGCCTTGGCTTCCACCTCGGCCTTCACCATCGGCGGGAAGTCCTCGACGCGCGGCATGCGCGGCTGGACCGGTGCCGGCTGCATCATCTGGGGCGCAGCCTGTGGCTGTGCCACCTGCTGCGGAGCCGGCTGATGGAACTGCTGCGGCTGCGGCTGATACTGCTGGGCCTGGGGCTGGGCCGGCGGAGCCTGGAACAGCTTGCTCTGCGGGCGGAACTCTTCACCCTGCGGTGCCGCCGTGCGCGGCTGGGCCATGGCTGCGGCGTTAGTCTCGGCAAGACGGATGGCCTCGGCAACCGGGTCGTTGGTGCGCACTTCCATGCGCGGCTGTTCGACCGGTGCCGCCTGCAGTGCAGGACGGGCAGCCTCGACCGGACGCTGGGCCGGCTTGGGCGCCTGGCGGATGGTCAGGGGTGCCGCTGCCATGTCGGCGGCCGACTTGTCGATGCCGGTGGCAACGACCGACACGCGGATGACGCCTTCCAGGTCCTCGTCGAAGGTTGCGCCCAGGATGATGTTGGCGTCCTGGTCGACTTCTTCGCGGATACGGGTCGCGGCTTCGTCGACTTCGAACAGGGTCAGGTCGCGGCCGCCGGTGATCGAGATCAGCAGGCCCTTCGCACCCTTCATCGAGGTCTCGTCGAGCAGCGGGTTGGCGATCGCAGCTTCGGCAGCGGCCATTGCACGGCCCTCGCCCGAGGCTTCGCCCGTACCCATCATGGCCTTGCCCATCTCGCGCATCACCGAACGGACGTCGGCGAAGTCGAGGTTGATCAGGCCTTCCTTGACCATCAGGTCGGTGATGCAGGCGACACCCGAATAGAGCACCTGGTCGGCCATCGCGAAGGCGTCCGCGAAGGTCGTCTTGTCATTGGCGAGACGGAACAGGTTCTGGTTCGGGATGACGATCAGCGTGTCGACGCACTTCTGCAGCTCTTCGATGCCGTAGTCCGCCGTCTTCATGCGGCGCTGGCCCTCGAAGTGGAACGGCTTGGTGACGACGCCGACGGTCAGGATGCCCTTTTCGCGCGCGGCGCGGGCAACGACGGGTGCTGCACCGGTACCGGTGCCGCCGCCCATGCCCGCGGTGACGAAGCACATGTGAGTGTTCGACAGATGGTCGATGATCTCGTCGATGCACTCCTCAGCGGCCGCGCGGCCGACTTCCGGCTGCGAACCGGCGCCAAGGCCCTCGGTGACGTGCGCGCCCAGCTGGATGAGGCGCTCGGCCTTCGACATGGTCAGCGCCTGAGCATCGGTGTTGGCCACCACGAACTCGACGCCGCGCAGGCCGGCGGTGATCATGTTGTTGACGGCATTGCCGCCGCCGCCGCCGACACCGAACACGGTGATGCGGGGCTTGAGCTCGGTGATGTCCGGCTTCTGCAGATTGATCGTCATAGTCCTCGTCCTTTTTGCCTTTCAAGCCGCTTCGCCGTGCGGCCGCCAATGGGGCTGTCCCCGTCAATTCCTAAAAACTGTCTCTCAACCACTGACTCATGCGATGCAGTTTTCCGCCAGTTCCCGTTGCCCTGTAACGGGAAATCCCTTTCGCCGAATGGCTCTCGATGCCAGCCATCTGCGGGTAGATCAAAAGCCCGACGGCGGTCGCGAAAGCCGGCCCCTTGGCGGCCTCCGGCAGACCTGCCACGCCGAGCGGGCGGCCGATGCGGACATTGCGGCCGAGAATGCGACGCGCTGCCTCGGGCAGCCCGACGAGCTGGCTGGCGCCGCCGGTCAGAACGACACGCTTGCCGACGGCATTGCCGTAGCCGGACTTGTTGAGCCGGTCGCGCAGCAGTTCCAGCGTCTCGTCGATGCGGGCGCGGATGATCCGCGTCATCACCGAGCGCGGGATCTGCAGCGGCACTTCGTTGTCGTCGACGCCGATCGGCTGGATGCTGATCAGGTCGCGGTCGTCGGTGCTGCCGGGCAAAGCCGAGCCATGCATGACCTTGAGACGCTCGGCATCGTCGAGCCGGGTGGAAAGCCCCTTGGCCATGTCCATGGTGACGTGGTTGCCACCGATCGGAATGGCGTCAGCGTGAACGAAGCGGCCTTCGGAGAAGACAGACAAGGTGGTGGTTCCGCCGCCCATGTCGATGCAGGCAGCACCCATTTCGAGCTCGTCGTCGACCAGTGCGGCCAGGCCGCTGGCATAGGGCGTTGCAACCATGTGCTCGACCGACAGGTGCGAGCGGTTGATGCAAAGCTCGAGATTGCGCATCGGCGCCGAATCGCCGGTCAGCACATGCATGTCGACGCCAAGCGTGTCCCCGACCATGCCGCGCGGATCGCGCACGCCGCGTTCGGCATCGAGCGAAAAGGCGACGGGCAGCGAGTGGATGACATCGCGCTCGGCCTTCAGCGCCTGCTTGGCGCCGGCTCCCAGCACGCGCCGAACATCGGCTTCCTCGACTTCGTGTCCGCCGAGATTGATCGTCGCGGTGAACGCCTCGCTCTTGATGCGTCCGGCCGAGAGATTGACGATCAGGGAATCGGCCGTAAGCCCGGCCATGCGCTCGGCAGCATCGACGGCAAGGCGGATGGCGTGCTCGGCGCGATCGAGATCGACGACCACGCCCGATTTCACCCCTTGCGATTTCTGGTGGCCGATGCCGATCACCTGGGCCTGATGGGTACGCCCCTTGAGCAGTTGACTGCCTTCAGCTGGCTTCAGCTTGGCTACGACGCAACACACCTTGTTTGAACCGACATCGAGCACCGTGAGGATGCCCGAGCGACGCGAAACCGGATCTTTTTGACCGCCAAGCCAGCTCATGTTCTGCTCCCCGCCTTCGCCTTGACGACCTTCGGTTTGGTCTTCAGCGCGTCGGCACGACGCTCGACCGCTTCCGGCGTGAGCTGCACCACCAACCTGTCACCGAAACGCATGTCGACTGCCGAGATGTCACGCGTCAGGATCGCATCGTCGCGATCAAGCGCAGCGAGATCGGCGAGCGCCGCATCGACCTTGTTCTCCGGCAGCTTGACGGTGATGCCGTTGTCGAGGCGCAGGTCCCAGCGTCGTTCGCCGATACGGATATAGCCTCTCACGCGCGACGCCAGCTCCGGAAAGGCCTGGACCTTGGCGACAAAGTCAGCCCCGCGCTCGGCGGCACCGAAACCGATGACCAGCGGCAATGCGACCTGACGGCCACCGGTGAAGGGAGCGATGACCTTGCCGTCCTTTTCGACGACGCTGAGCTGGCTGCCATGCTGCCAGATGGCAAAGGCGTCGCGCTCGTCGACGCGAACTTCGATGGTGTCGGGATAGACCTTGCGGACCGCAGCATCGCGAACCCAAGGCAGGCTGACGATGCGCTCGCGCGCCTTTTCCGGGTTGAAGCCGACCAGCGACGTCCAGCCGTCAAGCTCGAGCTTGTCGAGAATATCGATTTCGGAGGTTTCGCGATTGCCGGAGACCTTGATCTGGTCGACGGCAAAACCGCTGCGGGCGGTGACGCCCTGGACCAGTGCCGGAAAATGGCCGCCGACATAGGCGCCATAGAGCGAGCTCGCGGCAAGAAACGCTGCCGTCAGCATCGACGCAGCATAGGGCGGAGGAGTGAACTCCCCGCGCCCGAAGCGCGACAGCATGCGAACCGGCTTGCGCAGCAACCGCGGCAGCACGAAATGCTCCGCGGACAGGGACAGCCCGAAGACGCGCGGCGTTGCGCCGTTCACCCTCCCGCTATCTCCCGATCTCAACGCAAACACGAAGCGTCCTCCACCATCCAACTCAACAACTCACCAAACGTATGCCCGGCGTGGGCAGCAATCTCAGGCACCAGCGACGTCGGCGTCATGCCGGGTTGCGTGTTGACCTCCAGCCAGACGACCTCTCCATTTTCGGAATGGCGGTCGTCGTACCGGAAGTCAGACCGGGAGACGCCCCGGCACCCGATCGCTTGGTGAGCCTTGAGCGCCAGTGTTTGTATTTTTTGGTAAATATTCGGTGAAACTTTCGCGGGGCATTCGTGCTTTGATCCCCCGGCAACATATTTTGAATCATAATCGTAGAAGGCGTGGCCGGTCGGGATGATCTCGCAGACGCCGAGCGCGACATCGCCCATGACGGCGCAGGTCAGCTCCCGTCCATGGACGTAGCGCTCGACCATCACCGTATCGCCGTAGCGCCACTCCGAAGACGAGATCACCTGCGGCGGATGCGACTGGTCTTCCTTGACGATGACCACGCCGAAGCTTGAGCCCTCCGCCACCGGCTTGACCACGTAGGGCGGCTTCATCGGATGCTGGTTGCCGATAGCGAAACGATCGAGAACGCGGGATTCGGCAATCGGAATGCCGGCAGCCTTGGCAACCTTCTTCGACTGCTCCTTGTTCATGGCAAGCGCCGACGCCAGCACGCCGGAATGGGTATAGGGAATGCCGAGATATTCGAGGATACCCTGAATCGTGCCGTCCTCGCCGAAGGGGCCATGAAGCGCGTTGAACGCAACATCCGGCCTGAGCTCGGCAAGCACCGCACCGACATCGCGGCCGACATCGACCCGGGTGACCTGATAACCCACCTGCTCGAGCGCATCGGCACAGGCATTTCCAGACGACAGGGATACAGGCCGCTCGGACGAAAACCCGCCCATCAGGACAGCGACATGCTTCGACTTCATCCCCGACAATCCCCTCTCAACTCCGAACACAACGCCTTGTTTCCAAAGACCGAATCACACCTGTCCGGAAGTTGACCTTCCGGATGAAAACGCGGTTTACGCGTCACGCGACTCAAATCAGGAAACGCTTTAGGTCAGAGAATCAGAGACTTGATTCCGTGGCAAGTGCCGATTGAAAGTCATTGCGATTTCGTGACCTCGGGCGAATCCCGAGAACACTTGGATGGCAGCGGCGGAAGGCGAAAATCGGGCAGTAAAAAGCCCTCGATGCACGGCGCAGCGAGGGCTGAAATGATCGTCGTGGCCGGCCCCTGGACCTGCTCCTCTAGAGCATTTGCCCAAGAAACTCCTGCACTTCGCGGCCGGACTTGAACTGACCGATGCGCTTGATTTCCCAGTGCAGGCGGATGCCCGCATTCTCGAGCACGCGGCTGCGCACCGTCTCGCCGAGATATTCGAGGTCGTAACCGGTCGCATTGCCCGTATTGATCATGAAGTTGCAGTGCATCGGCGACATCTGCGCGCCGCCGATCATCAGGCCGCGGCAGCCGGCATTGTCGATTTCCTTCCAGGCCGAGGTACCCTCGGGATTCTTGAAGGTCGAGCCGCCGGTCTTTTCGCGGATCGGCTGCACCGTCTCGCGATGATGCTGGACCGCGTCCATGGCCGACTTGATGGCGTCCTTGTCTTCCACATACCCCTCGAAGGTCGCCGAAGTGAAGATCAGGTCGGCAGCCGCAGACGAGTGGCGGTAGCTGTAGCCCATGTCGGCATTGGACAGCACATGCAGATTGCCCTGGCGGTCGAGTGCGCGCACGTCGACGACCCGCTCCCGCGTCTCGACGCCGTTGGCGCCCGCGTTCATGCGCAAGGCGCCGCCGATGGCACCGGGGATGCCGTGGTAGAAATGGAAGCCGCCAATGCCGTTGTCATGCGCAAGGGCTGCGACGCGCTTGTCGGGCGTTGCCGTCCCTGCCCTGATTCCGGTCGGCGAGATCGCCTCGGCCTCGCCGAACCCCTTGGCCGAAAGCCGCACGACGAAACCGGGAATGCCACCTTCGCGCACCAGAAGGTTGGAGCCGATGCCGACGACCATCACCGGGATCTCTTCCGGCACCGCCTTCAGGAAGGCGGCGAGATCTTCCTCGTCGGCCGGCTGGAACAGCGCCTGGGCCAGGCCGCCGGCGCGAAACCAGGTGATCTTTTCCATTTCGGCGCTGGGCGTGATGCGTCCGCGCAACCCGGAAAGGCGATCGCCAAGCTTTTCGATCAGCGCTTCGCCACCCGTCACGACCCGCCTCCGGCGAGTTCGCTCGGCAGCGCATAGGCCCATTGCGTGATGTTGCCGGCGCCGAGATAGACGACGAAATCGCCCGGCTTGGCCAGTTCGCGCACGACAGGCGCCACGGCAGCGGCGCCTTCGATATGACGGGCGTCGCGATGGCCGCCGGCGCGGATGCGCGCGGTCAGCGTCTCGGAGTTGACGCCCTCGATAGGATCTTCCCCAGCCGCATAGACAGGTGCCACCATCACGGTGTCGGCGTCGTTGAAGCAGGCCGAGAAATCGTCGAACAGGTCGCGCAGGCGGGTGAAGCGGTGCGGTTGGGCAATGGCGATGACGCGGCCCTTGGTAGCTTCGCGCGCCGCGCTGAGCACGGCCTTGATCTCGACCGGATGGTGGCCGTAGTCGTCGAACACCTCGACGCCGTTCCAGGTGCCGGTATGGGTGAAGCGGCGCTTGACGCCACCGAAGGACGACAGCCCGCTCTTCACTGCCTCGGCGGAGATTCCCAGTTCGGTAGCGACCGCGATGGCAGCCGTGGCGTTGGAGACGTTGTGGCGTCCCGGCATCGGCAGGCGCAGGCCCTCGATGGTGGTCGACGACGCCGACTTGCGGTTGCGGATGACCACGTCGAAGACCGACACCGCACCGTCCATGTGGTGATTGGTGAAGCGCACGTCGGCCTGGGCGTTTTCGCCATAGGTGATGACGCGGCGGTCCTCGATATGGCTGACCAGCGCCTGCACTTCCGGATGATCGGTGCACATCACGCCAAAACCGTAGAACGGCACGTTCTCGACGAACTGGCGGAACGCTTCACGTACCCTGTCGAAGGTGCCGTAGTGGTCAAGATGCTCGGGATCGATGTTGGTGACGACGGCGACGTCAGCCGGCAGCTTGAGGAAGGTGCCGTCGCTCTCGTCGGCTTCGACAACCATCCACTCGCCCTCGCCCATGCGGGCGTTGGTGCCATAGGCATTGATGATGCCGCCATTGATGACCGTCGGGTCGAGCCCGCCGGCGTCGAGCAGCGTCGCCACCATCGACGTGGTGGTGGTCTTGCCATGCGTGCCGCCGATGGCGACCGCATTGCGGAAGCGCATCAGTTCGGCCAGCATCTCGGCGCGCCGCACGACAGGCAACAGCTTCTCGCGCGCCGCCATCAGTTCCGGATTGGTTTTCTTGATCGCCGTCGAAACGACAATCACCTCGGCGTCGCCAAGGTTCTCGGCCTTATGACCGACGAAGCATTCGATGCCCTTTTCGCGCAGGCGCTGCACGTTGGCGCTCTCGGACTGGTCCGAGCCCTGCACCTTGTAGCCGAGATTGTGCAGCACCTCGGCGATGCCGCTCATGCCGATGCCGCCAATGCCGATGAAATGCACGAGGCCGATCGTCTGCGGCATCTTCATGGCCGCACTCCCTTCCTGAATTCCGCAACGGGTATTTTCGACGCAATAGCCTCTGCGAGGTCGGCGAGCAACCGTGTGGCGTCTGCTTTGCCGACTGACTTAGCGGCAGCTGCCATGGCAGCCATGCGCGCAGGGTCGTCCATGGCGCCACCAACGAGCCCGGCGATCCGCTCGACGGAAAGCGTCGACTGCGGGTGAACTTCGCCGCCGCCGGCCGCCGCCAGGCGCGCTGCGTTTGCGGCCTGGTCGTGGTCGAGCGCATGCGGGTACGGCACCAGAAGTGCCGGACGGCCGATGACCGCGATCTCCGAGACAGTCGACGCGCCCGAGCGCGACATCACCAGATGGGCAGCGGCCATGCGCTGCGCCATGTCATTGAAGAATGGCGACACGTCGGCCACAATGCCGAGCCTGGCATAGGCCGCCTTGACCTTGTCGGCATCCTCGACGCGGGCCTGCTGGGTGATGCGCAGGCGCTTGCGCTGCACTTCGGGCAGCAGGGCTATGGCGCCGGGCACCGCATCGGAGAAAAATTGCGCGCCCTGGCTGCCGCCGAAAACCAGGAGATTGAACTGGTCCGAGCCGCCGGATGCCACATAAGGGGTCTTCGACGCTTCGATCACGGCCGGCCGTACCGGATTGCCTGTCACAACGATCTTGGCGCTGTTGGCGCCGGAGTTCTCCGGCAGGAAGCCGCCCGCGATCGCATCGACCCTGGTCGCCAGCGCCTTGTTGGCGCGGCCCATCACGGCGTTCTGCTCGTGCACCATGGCCGGCACGCCGCGGCGGGTCGCGGCATAGAGCGGCGGCAGCGTCGGATAGCCGCCGAAGCCGATGACCACGGAAGGCTTGATCTTGGCGATCACCTGCGAGGCCTGGCGCACGCCGCGCCAGATGCTCCAGAAGGCCCTCATCAGCGCGATGGGATTCTTCGAGCCGATCGTCGACGAGGAAATCGGATGAATGGCGGCAGCCGGAAACTTGCCGGCGAAACGTTCGGCGCGGTCATCGGTGGCAAGATGCACCTGCCAGCCGCGCGCCGTCAGTTCATGCGCCAGCGCCTCGGCCGGAAAGAGATGGCCGCCGGTACCCCCGGCGGCAAGCATGACAGTCCCCTTGGCCATGTTATTCCGCCGGCACTGCGTGCCGCGGCATGGCGGAAAATCCGGTCGGCCTGAGCTTTTCGGGCTTCTTGCGGGTCAGCGCCAACACCATGCCCATGGAGATGGCGATGGCGATCAGCGACGAGCCGCCATACGAGATGAACGGCAGCGTCATGCCCTTGGCCGGCATCAGCTGCAGGTTCACGCTCATGTTGATGATCGACTGGAAGCCGAACACCACGACAAGACCGGCAACCGCGTAGCGGGTGAAGTCGTCATGTTCCTTCAGCGCGGTACGCAGGCCGCGCAGCACGATGAAGGCGAAGATCGACATGATGATCAGGAGCAGTACGATGCCGAACTCCTCGCCCGCCACCGAAAAGACGAAGTCGGCATGGCTGTCGGGGATGACCCGCTTGACCATGCCCTCGCCCGGTCCGACGCCGAACCAGCCGCCGCTGATGATCGCTTCGCGGCCCATGTCGACCTGGAACGTGTCGCCCTCGCCAGTGAGGAAGCGGTCGATACGGCCCGCCACGTGCGGGAACACAGTGTAGGCAGCAAAGCCGCCGCCGAGGCCGACGGCACCAAGGGTGATGATCCAGAACCACGACATGCCGGCCATGAAGAACATCACGCCCCAGGTACCGAGAACGAGGATCGTCTGGCCGAAGTCCGGCTGCGCCATCAACAGCGCCAGGACCACGCCGAGCAGGATCATCGCAAACAGATTGCCGGGGATGTCTGGATGGCGCTCGTGCTGGGCGAGCAGCCAGGCAGAGATGACGACAAAGGCCGGCTTGAGGAATTCCGACGGCTGGATCGAAAGGCCGGCCAGCGAGAGCCAGCGTCGGGCACCCTTGACCTCGACGCCGACGAACAGCACCGCAACCATCATCACCAGCATGATGCAGAGCATGACCAGCGCCACGCGCCTTATCTGCCGGGTATCGAGGAACGACACCGCGATCATTACTGCCAGCGCCGGGATCGTGAAGATGATCTGGCGCGTGGCGAAGTGGAAGCTGCCGAGCCCGATGCGTTCGGCAACCGCCGGGCTTGCGGCAAATGAAAGCACTATGCCCAGCCCCATCAGCGACAGGAATGCCGCGAGGAACCATCGATCGACCGTCCACCACCACAGGGCGACGGGACTTCTGTCGAGACGGCTGGCCATTATCTTGCCCCTCCGATAGCGCTGACGCCATCAATAGCATTCACAGCTTGCCTGAAGGCTTCGCCGCGAATCTCGAAGTTCTTGAACTGGTCGAAGCTGGCGCAGGCCGGCGAGAGCAGCACCACCGCCTCGCTGGTGTCGTCCTTGGCCGCGTCTTCGGCGGCGTGTTCGACCGCAGCCGCAAGCGTCCCCGAAATCTCATAAGGCACAGCCTCGCCCAGCGTCGCGGAGAATGCCGGAGCGGCCTCGCCGATCAGATAGGCCCGGGCGATGCGCGGAAACAGGCTGCGCAACGGCTCGATACCGCCTTCCTTGGGCAGGCCGCCGGCGATCCAGTAGATGCGCGGGAAGCTCGACAGCGCAGGTGCGGCGGCATCGGCATTGGTCGCCTTGGAATCGTTGACGAACAGCACATGGCCCTTGCGTGCGACCTGCTCCATGCGATGGGCAAGACCAGGGAAGGATTCGAGGCCCGCCTGGATCTCACCGAGATCGAGCCCGACCTTGAGGCAGGCCACTACAGCAGCAAGTGCATTCTGGGCATTGTGCTGGCCACGCAGCGAGCCGATGCCTTCGAGGAAGGCGATGCGGCTGTAGCGGCCGTCGGCCGCCTCCATCAGATCGGCACCGTCGGCGAAATAGCCATCGGTCAGCGGCAGCCGCTTGGAGATGCGCACGACGTTCTTGCCGGCCCGCTCGAGCCGGTCGGCGATCTGGGCGCAATAGATATCGTCGACGCCGATGACAGCGGTATCGCTGCCGGCCACCAACCGCTCCTTGATCGAGGCGTAGTGCTGCATCGTGCCATGACGGTCGAGATGATCCGGCGTCAGGTTGAGCAGGACGCCCGCCGTCGGGTTGATCGAAGGCGCAAGGTCGATCTGGTACGACGAGCATTCGACGACGTAGTGACGATCCGGCTGCGGCGGATCGAGCGTCATGACGGCGCGGCCTATGTTGCCGCCCATCTGCGTGTCGCGTCCGGCCGACTGGAGGATATGCGCCGTCAGCGCTGTCGTCGTCGACTTGCCGTTGGTACCGGTGATGGCGATGAACGGCGCAGCCGATGCCGTAGCGATGCGCTCGCGGGCGAACAGTTCGATGTCGCCGATCACCTCGACGCCGGCGCCGCGCGCCAGTTCCACCGTCCAGTGCGGCTTGGGATGCGTCAGCGGCACGCCCGGCGACAGCACGAAGGACGATATGCCTGCCCACTCGGCGCCGCGCAGATCGCCCGTGGCGATGCCTTCTGCAGCGGCCTTTGCCACGCTTTCGGGATTGTCGTCCCAGGCCAGCACCTCTGCCCCGCCTTCCGCCAGCGCGCGCGCAGTGGCGATCCCCGAGCCGCCGAGGCCGAAGAGCGCTACTCGCTTTCCCTGAAATGAGGTGGCGGGGATCATGGGAACCTCAGCGCAGCTTGAGGGTGGAAAGACCGATCAGCGCCAGGATGACGGCGATGATCCAGAAGCGGATGACGACCTGGCTTTCGGTCCAGCCAAGTTTTTCGAAGTGATGGTGGATCGGGGCCATCAGGAACACCCGCTTGCCGGTCATCTTGAAGAAGCCGACCTGGATGATGACCGACAGCGCCTCCATGACGAACAGGCCGCCGACGATCGCCATGACGATCTCGTGCTTGGTGGCGACCGCGACCGTGCCGATCAGGCCACCGAGTGCCAGCGAACCGGTGTCGCCCATGAAGATGGCCGCCGGCGGCGCGTTGAACCAGAGGAAGCCGAGGCCGGCCCCGATGACAGCACCCAGGATGACGGCGAGTTCGCCAGTGCCTGGCACGAAATGGATCTGCAGGTATTCAGCGAAGACCGCGTTGCCCGAGAGATAGGCGATGACGCCGAACGAGGCCGCGGCGATCATGATCGGAACGATGGCGAGGCCGTCGAGACCGTCTGTCAGGTTCACCGCATTGCCCGCGCCAACGATGACGAAGCAGGCGAACGGGATGAAAAACCAGCCGAGGTTGAGCAGGAAGTCCTTGATGAACGGGAAGGTCAGCGACGACGAGAACGGCGCCTGGCCGTTGTGCATGATGATCCATGCGGCGATGGCGGCAATGACGAACTCGATGCCGAGACGTGCCTTGCCGGACAGGCCCAGATGCGACTGCTTGGTCACCTTGAGATAGTCGTCATAGAAGCCGATGGCGCCGAAGCCGAGCGTGACGAACAGCACCACCCAGACATAGACGGAGGTGATATTGGCCCAAAGCAGCGTCGAGCCGATGATGCCGCACAGGATCATCAGGCCGCCCATGGTCGGCGTGCCGGCCTTCTTGAAGTGCGTCTGTGGGCCGTCGGCGCGGATCGGCTGGCCCTTGCCCTGCCTCAGGCGCAGGGCGTTGATGATCGCCGGGCCGAAGATGAAGACGATCAACGCCGAGGTGATCAGCGCGCCGCCGGTGCGGAAGGTGATGTAGCGGAAGACGTTGAAAAACGACACCTTGTCCGCAAAGTCGACAAGCAAAGTTAGCATGCGTATCCGTCCCCCGAGACCCCGTCAGGTCGCTGTGGTGTTGCCGGCATGCGCCGGGAATGTCTTGACGAGCGCGTCGACGAGCCTGGAAAAACCAATGCCCTTCGACGACTTGATCATGACGGCGTCGCCGGGCTGAAGCGTCTGCAAAAGGACAGCCTTCAACTCTTCGACACCGGTGCGATATTCCGCCCTGAACCCCTCGGGCAGCGTATCGGCAAGCGCCTTCATTTCGGGGCCCGCCATCAGCACCATGTCGGTCCTCGTCGAGCCGATCAGCTCGGCGAGCCCGGCATGCAGCTTGGCCGAATGGCTGCCGAGCTCAAGCATGTCGCCGAGCACGGCGATCCGCCGGCCGGCACCATGGATCGGCGTTGCATCGAGCAATTCGATCGCCGCCTTCATCGAGGCCGGATTGGCGTTGTAGCTCTCGTCGATCAGGGTGATCGGGCCGTTGGGCAGGAGCAGGACATGGCGCTGGCCGCGGCCGCTCTCGGCCGACATCGAGGCAAGTTCCGTGGCGACAGTCGGCACATCAGCGCCGCAGAGATGGGCGGCACCAAGCACGGCGAGCGCGTTCTGCACGATGTGTCGGCCCGGCGCGCCGATGCGAGCGGGCACGTCGCGGCCGCCGATGCGCGCCACGATCATCGAATGGTCGGCCTCGAGCGTGCATTTCAGCAGCCGGAAGTTGGCGCGCGCGTTCTCACCATAGCTCATCACGTTGTCGATGCCGGCGGCGCGGGCGAATTTCTCCAGCAGCTTGAAGCGGCCGTCGTCGCGGTTGAGCAGCACCGCCCCACCCGGCTCGACGCCTTCGAAGATTTCGGCCTTGGCCTTGGCGATCTCGTCGAGATTGCGGAAGAAACCGAGATGGGCGGCGGCAATCAGCGTCACGACGGCGATATGAGGCCGGACCATGCGCACGAGAGGGCTGATCTCGCCCGGATGGTTCATGCCGATCTCGAAGACCGCATAGTCGCAATCCTCCGGCATCCGCGCCAGCGTCAGCGGCACGCCCCAATGATTGTTGAAGGAAGCAGCCGAAGCATGCACCTTGCCGACCGACGAGAGTGCGTGGCGCAGCGCTTCCTTGGTCGAGGTCTTTCCGACCGAGCCAGTGACGGCGATGATGCGCGCCCGCGAGCGGGTCCGCGCCGCAACGCCAACCTTTACAAGGGCTGCGAGCACATCGGGCACGACGATCATCGGCGCGCTCAGACGCCCGAGCGCCGGCAGCTTGCCTTCGGCAACCACAAGCAGGCCAGCGCCTGCCTTGATGGCGGCGGTGGCGAAGTCGTGACCATCCATCGTATCGCCTTTGATGGCGAAGAAGGCTTCGCCAGGCTTCAGGCTGCGGCTGTCTATGGATATGCCCGATATGCCTTCAGGCATTTGGCCAAAGGGACGGCCGCCTGTCGCCTCGACAAGTGCCTCGGAAGTCCACAGCAGGCTCATGCCGAACTCCGGGCGAGCGCGTTGCGCACTTCCTCATGATCGGAGAAATGCAGCGTTTCCGCGCCGATCGTCTGACCTTCCTCGTGGCCCTTGCCGGCAACGATCAGCGTGTCGCCTGCATGGAGCATGCTGACCGCCTCGTGGATGGCCTGCCGGCGGTCGCCGATCTCGATGGCGCCCGGTGCTGCCGCCATGATTGCGGCGCGGATGGTTTCGGGCACTTCCGAGCGCGGGTTGTCGTCGGTGACGATGGTGACGTCGGCCAGTCGCGTGGCGATTTCGCCCATGATCGGACGTTTGCCGCGGTCGCGGTCGCCGCCGCAGCCGAAAACGACGATGACACGGCCTGTCGTGAACGGCCGAACCGCCGCCAGGACATTTTCCAGTGCATCTGGCTTGTGGGCGTAGTCGACATAGACGGGCGCACCGGCAGCCGTCGTGCCGACCAGGTCGAGGCGGCCCGGCGCGCCTTCGAGATATTCCAGTGCCCGGAGCGCCTTGGCGACATCGGTCCCGGTGGCAATCGCAAGACCGGCGGCCACAAGCGAATTGGCGACCTGGAAATCGCCGGCCAGCGGCAGGTCGATCTCGTAGATCATGCCATCGCATTCGATCTCGGCGCGCTGACGGTGACGTTCGTGTTCGACGCGCTTGAGGCTGAGGAAGTCGCCATGGCGGCCGACGGTAAGTACCTTGAGGCCGGCAGCACGCGCCGCAGCGATGGTCGGCTGTGACCACGGATCGTCGGCGAAGACGACCGCCGGAGCGCCCTTCGGTAGCAGCGCATCGAACAGGCGCAGCTTGGCGCGGTGATACTCCTCGACCGTCGGATGGTAGTCCATGTGGTCGCGGCCGAGATTGGTGAAACCGCCGGCGGCCAGCCGCACGCCGTCGAGGCGGCGCTGGTCGAGACCATGGCTCGACGCTTCCATCGAGGCATGAGTCACGCCGGCGTCCGCGAGTTCGGCAAGCAGCTTGTGCAACGCGACCGGGTCCGGAGTAGTCAGCTGTCCGTATTCGTTGCGGCCGGGCGCCACCACACCTGTCGTGCCGATGCTTGCGGCGGCATAGCCGGCATGCTTCCATATCTGTCGCGCGAACGCTGCCACCGAAGTCTTGCCGCTGGTGCCTGTCACCGCAACCATGGTTTCTGGCTGGCGGCCGTAGAATTTGGCGGCGGCCAGCGCCAATGCCTGGCGCGGATCATCGACAGATATCACTGGCACGCCGGCCGAGCCGAGCTGGGCCCCCTTGGCAGCGATGACGGCAACGGCGCCCCGCTTGGCCGCATCGCCGGCATAGGCGGCCCCGTCGGCCTTGCTTCCGGATACGGCAAAAAACAGCGTTCCTGGCATCACCTGCCGCGAATCCGACGAAACTCCACTCACCTCGACATCTCTGGGCAGAACCCCATCGACGGGCAGGATACCGGCAAGGTCAATCAGTTTCATCGAGTTCCGTTCGCTACATACAAAGCGGCGCGCCGCCGGCGCGCCTGCAGAATCAGGGATAAGAAGCCAGAGTTGCACCACCTTCTTGGCCGAATTCTGGCTTGACGCCAAGCAGAGGCGCCGAACGCCGGATAATATTGGCCACCATCGGTGCAGCGGTGAAGCCTGCCGTGGCTGAACGGGTTGACCCCTCCATCTTCGGCTCGTCGATGATGGTCAGCACCAGATATTGCGGATCGTCCATCGGAAAGGCGGCGATAAAGGCGTTGAAGTTCTTTTCCTTCGAGTAGCGCCCGTTGACGACCTTTTCAGCCGTACCGGTCTTGCCGCCAACGCGATAGCCAGGAACCGTGCCGCGCTTGCCGGAACCACCCGGCGCCGTAGCGTTCAGATTGTACAGATAGCGCATTTCTTCGCTGGTCTTTTCGCTTACCACCTGCCTTGAAACAGCCATTGCCTCTTCCAGGGTTCGTGGCAGGAAGGTCGGCGTCATGTAACGGCCGCCATTCATCAGCGCCACCGTGCCGGCCGCAGTCTGCAACGGCGTCGTCGAAAAGCCGTGACCGAACGCAGCGGTGATCGAATGCACCTTCTTCCAGACCTTCGGCTCGGTCGGACGAGCCGTTTCGGGAAGTTCAGTCTGCAGGCGGTCGAGCAGGCCCAGGCGCTTGAGGAATTCGCGGTGCCCTTCGATGCCGACGACGTCGGCCTCCTTGGCCGAGCCGATATTGGACGAATAGATGAACACCTCCGGCACAGTCAGCACCCGGCCCTTGCCGTGGAAGTCTCGGATGGTTTGGCGTCCGATGGTGATCGGACGGCTGGCGTCGACGGTGCTGTTGAGCGTCATCTTGCCCGAATCGAGCGCCATTGACGTGGTGAAGCTCTTGATCGTCGAGCCCATTTCGAACAGACCCGCCGACATGCGGTTCAGGCGGTCCTTGTCCTGGGCGTTGAACGGGTTGTTGGGATCGAAATCGGGAACCGAGCCCATGGCCAGTACTTCGCCGGTCTTGACGTTGATTACGACAGCACCTGCAGCGATGGCACGATACTTTTCGAGCGCGGTGACCAGTTCGTCCCGAACGATGTGCTGGACGCGCAGGTCGATCGACAGCTTGACCGGCTTGAGGTCCTTGGCGATCGCCAGCCCGGAGGCCTGCAGATCGGCGAGCCCCTGGTCGTCGATGTATTTTTCGAGACCGGAAATACCCTTGTTGTCGATGTTGGTCAGGCCAATGATGTGCGAGGTCGTCTCGCCGCCGGGATAGAAGCGCCGCTTTTCGGTACGGAATGCAATGCCGGGAATGCCTAGTTGCATGATCTCGGCCTGCTGCTTGGGCGTCAGCTGCCGCTTCAGCCAGACGAAGCCTGTGCCGCTTTTGAGCTTGAGGTAGGTCTGCTCGACCTCGAGGTCGGGCAGCACGGTCGACAGCTTCTCGATCGCCTCGTCGGCGTCGACGATGCGGCGCGGTTCGGCAAACAGCGATGCGGTCTTGATATCGGTTGCCAGGACCTCGCCATTGCGGTCGACGATGTCGGGGCGTGAGGCGGTGACGCGCGATTCAGGTCCGCTCGACATCTCGGGGTCCTGCATGGCGAGATAGACGAGACGGCCGCCGATCGTCGCGTAGATACCGAAGAACACGGCCATGGTCATGACGACGCGGTTGCGCGTGCGTCCGCCGGTGGCTTTCCGCGCGCTGTCGACGACGATGGAGCTGTCGCCCGCGCTGCGCTTCTTGCCGAACAATCCGATCATTGGGCGATCCCTCCGGTCGTGGTCTGGTCCGGCGCAATTTCGGCAACCCCGCCAAAACGCTCGCTCGTGATGTCTTCGATGGTCAGCGGGCGCACCGGCAGATCCTTGAGACTGACGATCTGGCGGGCATCCACGGACTGAAGCTTGAGTTCCGCCTCATAGGTCTGGGCCAGTTTCTGCAGCCGCGACGGCTGGGTGAGCAGGCTCCAGTCGGCCTTGAGCAGGTCGGTAGTGTCTTCCTCGAAGCGGATTTGCGCCTGGATCTTGCGGACGGCATCGAGCTGGTTCTCGGCCTCGTGCTTGGTCTGGTAAGTGAAGGCGGCAGCGCCGACCATTGCGGCGATCAGCACGATGTCACTGGTGCGGAACATGGGCTCACCTTTCTCCCGACTGGCTGACGTCGGGAAGCTTCGGAAGTCCGAAAATGGAAAAGTCTTCGCCGCGCGGCGCAACGCTCGTGCGGACCGCGGCACGCAGCTTGGCCGACCGCGAACGTGGGTTGATCGCGGTCTCGGCGTCGCCTGGCCCGACCGCATTGCCCGCCTTGGTGAAGGTCGTCGCAATCACTTCGAGTTCCGGCATGTAGCGCGAACGCGACGGCGCGCTGGAGCGATCGGCGATGAAGCGCTTGACGATCCGGTCTTCGAGCGAATGGAAGGTGACGACCACGAGGCGTCCGCCGGGCTTCAGCGCACGCTCGGCGGCAAACAACGCCCGCGCCAGTTCGCCGAGTTCGTCGTTGACGTAAATGCGCAGCGCCTGGAACACGCGCGTCGCCGGATGGATCTTGTCCTTGGGGGCGCGGCCGATATGCGTTTCGATCGCATCCGCCAGGTCGAGCGTACGCTCGAACGGCCGCTTTTCCCTGCGGCTTTCGATCATGCGGGCGATGCGCCCGGCATGACGCTCCTCGCCGAGGAAACCGAAGATGCGCGCAAGATCACCGGCCTTGAAGCGATTGACGACATCGGCGGCACTCGCACCCGCCTGGGCCATGCGCATATCGAGCGGGCCGTCGGCGCGGAACGAGAAGCCGCGCTGTGCCTGGTCGAGTTGCATCGAAGAAACGCCGATGTCGAGCACCACGCCATCGACCAGTTCGACATGTTCATCGAGGCTGGAGAACGGCGCCTGCACCAGGCGCAGCTTGCCGCCCGATTGCGCCTCCAGATCACGGCCGGCAGCGATGGCATCGGGGTCGCGGTCGATCGCCACGACGGAAGCACCGGTCGCCAGGATGGCCTTGGTATAGCCGCCGGCGCCGAACGTGCCGTCGATGACGACTTCGCCCGGCTGCGGCTTGAGCGCGGCCAGGACCTCGGCGAGGAGCACCGGAATGTGGCGGGCCGGTCCGCCGACAGCATGTTGGTCATCGCCGTGACCCGCCATCATTCCGGTCGCTCCCCAGGCTTCGTCCCCTGCCGAAGCTTCAAGAGCCGGGCGCGAACATCCGCGCCATGGCTGCGCAGCCGCTCCGGCTCCCACATTTGGAAAAACTGCCCACGCCCGACAAAGGCCACGTCGGTGGTGATCCCCGTATGCTCGCGCAGGAAATCCGAGACCGAAATGCGCCCGTCCTGGTCGAGTTTCAGGAAGGTGCTGTCGCCATGGATGAAAAAGGACATGTCGTCCGCCGTCTGCAGGAACGGATCTTCTTGTGCGATGCGCTGCTCGTAACGGTCGAGCAGGTCGAGCCCACCGACATCGAGCGCCGGAACGTCGAGCGCCCTCAACGCATAAAGCTCGGCGTATCCGCGCTTCTGCAATACGGCACGGAAATGCGCCGGAACGGAGACCCGTCCCTTCGCATCGATCCTGTTCACCGCATTTGACAGAAACCGATCCATCGCATGATCCGACCGCTTCCGCGGCCGCGCCCCTCGTCGTCATGTCGCCCGCGCCCCAATGGCGCGGCCCAACCGCAAATCCAGACTGCCTCCGTTGATCGACAATGCATCGCCATCCGCAGCCGCCGCGACTGCCGGATCGGCGAACGCCTCACCCTCTACTGGAACGAAATCATGGTTACCGATTTGGGATAACATGGGGTGATATGGGCGTCAACGGGAACAGGGTGCACTTCAATGCCTTGACGGACCTTTCGAGCCCTCTCATGGCATCCCGATTTTTATGATCCCTTAAGGCTAACGAAGGGTTACGAGCGGCTGGCACAAGACGAGTTCCCTTGCCCGGTCGCGCCACTGCCCTTAGCGTCGGATGCCACCTTCACCGAGAGCCCGCAAACCATGACGAATGCATCGAGTTCCCGCGCAGCAAAGCTAGCCCACCTGCGCCGCGCCAGGCTCTCCGTCGGCGACCCCATTCCCCTGCCCTTGACCATGGCGGCAATCTTCCACGCTCCCGGCGACGCCACCGGCTTCAACCAGTACGGTCGCTTCAGCAATCCGACCTGGGACGCGGTCGAAGAAATGCTCGGCCATCTGGAAGACGCGCCCTGCGTGGCGTTCCCATCGGGCATGGGGGCGATCTCGGCGGTGTTTTTCGCCTTGCTCAAGTCAGGCGATCGCATTCTGCTGCCGTCGGACGGTTATCACACCACCCGGATCCTGGCGGACCGCTTCCTCGGTGCCTTTGGCGTTGCCTGCGACGTCAGGCCGACATCGTCATTCCTCGACGGTGGTTTCGACGGCTATCGGCTGGTCTTTGTGGAAAGCCCTTCCAACCCGGCACTCGACATCTGTGATATCGCCGCGGTGGCGGCTGCGGTCCACAAGGCTGGCGGCCAGTTGGTGGTCGACAATACCACCATGACGCCCTTCGGCCAGCGGCCGCTCGACCTCGGCGCCGACATCGTCGTCGCCGCCGACACCAAGGCGCCCAACGGTCATTCGGACGTGCTGTTCGGCCACGTCGCCAGCCGCAACGCCGAAATCGTCACCGCCGTCGCCGAGTGGCGGCAGAATGCCGGCGGCATTCCGGGCCCGTTCGAAGCCTGGCTGGTCCATCGCGGCCTGGAGACGCTCGAATTGCGCTTCGACCGCATGTGTTCGTCGGCGGAAGTCATCGCGCAGAGGCTGAAGCAACATTCGGCTGTCAGCGGCCTCCGATACCCGGGCCTGGCCGACGACCCGTCCCACAATCTGGCGCGCGCCCAGATGGAGCGCTTCGGCTTCCTGATCAGCTTCGACCTCGGTTCGGAAGAAAGGGCCGAGGATTTCATCAACGGCTGCGAACTGATGCATGCGGCGACATCATTCGGCGGCGTCCACACGGTCGCCGAACGCAGGCTCCGCCGCGGCGATGCGGTCACGCCGGGCTTCGTCAGGCTTTCAGTCGGCTGCGAGCCGGTCGAGGAATTGTGGGCTGCGATCGAGGCGTCGCTGGACAGGGTCGGCGGCTGAACGCCTACGAAGCCGTCCGCCTGATGTGCACCGGTTGGCCTCAACGACCTGCTTGGCCAAGCCGCTTGCGCGCTTCGGCCTTTAGCTGATCCATGGTGTCGAACTGCCCCGGCCCGCTATCGATGCCTTCCTGGCAGTTCCTCGATGGTGTAGCCAAAGAGGTCGCGCCGTTCCTTCCAGAGCCGCAATGCGTCGCGAATGACTTCGCTGGCGGAGGCATATTCCCCGGCATCGACCGCGCCATCGACGGCGGCGGCAAGTTCGGGGGAGAGCGTGATGCTGCGTTTGTCGACATGGCCCATGGCTCTGCTCCCGTTTGCCGACAATGGTACGATCAAATCGCACCGACCCAAGAACAGCGGCGGGTTTTGCCCTGGCGGGCGACATCGGCGCCTTTGACTCAAGACACGCGAACATCGTCGCAAGTCGCTGAAGTCATGCGGCTAAAAGGCAGCGCCAGCTGGCCTGTAAGCCGGGTTCTGTATGGCCCCCGCGCCTTGCGGCACGGGAACGTGGCGACCATTCTTCTTGGGCGCATGTTGCCATGCGCCTCACGCAACCTACCCGGGCGGTGAGCCGGAAACAGCCCTGAGGGTCGCCCCTCGTACCGCCCCTATTCGGTTTTGCTCCCGGTGGGGTTTACCGTGCCGCTCCTGTTGCCAGTCGCGCGGTGGGCTCTTACCCCACCCTTTCACCCTTACCGCGGAAACCGCGGCGGTTTGCTTTCTGTGGCACTTTCCCTGGGGTCGCCCCCGCCGGCCATTAACCGGCACCGTGTATCCATGGAGCCCGGACTTTCCTCACCCGCTGCCTTTCGGCAATTGCGGGTGCGGCCGCCCGGCCAGCTGGCAAGGCGTATAGAATGGTTCGCACGGCAAAAGGCAAACAAAAACGTGCGCCGTCCCGGGAACCATCCCTGTCTTCGGGCCGTTAGCCGCCGATACGAGCCTGCACTTTTTTGCAATAGGCGGCAGAAATCGGGTTCATGCGCTTGGCGCCGTGGCCGGCGTTGTATTTGAGGATCGTGCCGCAGGTGGTGCCGCCCGAAAGCTCATGCGCCTTGGCCAGATATTTAAGACCGAACTTGATGTTGGTCTCGGGATTGAACAGGCCCTTCGCCGATCCCGAATAGCCCATCATCCGTGCCGTTGCCGGCTTGATCTGCATCAGGCCGATCTCGCCGGCCTTGCCACGCGCGTTCGGGCGATAGTTGCTCTCGACGCTGATGACGGCATGCGCAAGCGACACTGGGACGCCATAGGACGAGGCATAACGCGCGACGATTTCGCCGAACGGCGCATTCGACTTGGTTGCCCTGGCCGTCTTTCCGGCCTGTTCCTTGACGGTCTTGGCACCCTTGGCGCCGATCGATGCAGTCTTGAAATTGTCGATGGCAGCTTCTTTCTTGGAGCTGCAGCCGAAGAGATAGGGGCAATCGTCCGCCGCCTTGTTCATCTTGGCTTTTGTGGTGGTTTCGATGATCGCCTTCGAGGCCCTGACTGCTCCGTCCTGGGCGTGAGCGGCAAAAGAAGTCAGGCCGGCGGCTAACGCCACCGCAACAACGGTCAAATTCTTCATGTTATCCTTGTTCTCGAACAGGCCGCGCGACAGCCGAAAGCTGTCGTGCAGCATCCCTTCCTCGACGCCGGGGCCCTCTTCGGGGCATGGCAGGATTAGCCGGCGCCTTGCACGGAGATGCATGTGACGGGCGAACTGGCGGGAAAAATGGCCGGGCAAGTCACAAAGGGTGACAGGTTGTAATCTTTGCGAATCAGCTACCTAGGCTAGTCAAGGCTTCCTTCGAGGGACGAAAGCAGCCGCCGCAAGGTCGAAATTGTCGAGGCATCGGCCACCCCGTCAACACAGCTGGTGCGAAAATGTCGTTGAAAAGCTTGGACAGTTACCGCTGTCTGGGCATCGAAATGGCCGGTGATCTCGACACCGTATCCATAGAGCGCCAGCATCGACTGCAGTTCCTCGACAGCGTTGCCGACCTCGCCAGGTTGCATTTCCCGGCGCCCATTGCGCGGCGAAGGTGCGACCCAATGACCTATGCCGGCCTCGTGCAGCGTGCGCCACGAAAACTTCTCACCCGGGTCAACCTTGCGCCCCAGCGCCACATCCGAATGCGCCAGCACACGTTCGGGCGGCACATTGTGGCGCTCGGCAATGCCCTGGCAGAGCGCGATAACCGCCTCCATCTGCCGCCGTGGAAAAGAACGATAGCCGAAGGCATGGCCGGGATTGACGATTTCGATGCCGATCGAACAGGAGTTGATGTCCGTCTGGCCACGCCAGGAGCTCTTGCCGGCATGCCAGGCCCGGTCGCTTTCGCGCACCATCTGCACGATGCGGCCGTCCTCGTGCACAAGGTAGTGCGACGACACCTCGCTCGCCGGATCGCACAGCCAGGCCTCGGCGCCCTCGCCGGTTTCCATGCCGGTGTAGTGCAGCACGATCATGTCGGGCTTCACACCCTCACGCCGCAGCCCGAAATTGGGCGATAGCCGGACCTCGGCATGCGGGTGGTCGGGTTGGAAACCGCTCATGCGTGCCGCAGCCCCCTTTCGATCATTTCGTAGGCCGCATTGATTGCGGCGATGCGCGTCGTGGCGATTCGGATGAACTCTTCCGGCAGGCCGCGTGCAATCAGCTTATCGGGATGATTGTTGGCGACAAGCTTGCGATAGTGCTTGCGCACATCCTCGAACGATTTGCCGCGCTCGATCCCGAGCACCCGATACGGATCGGCCTCGCCGAGATCGAGATGGCGCGCCAGGATCGTCTGGTAGTGGGACTCCTCGATACGGAAGATCTCCGACACCCGATGCAGGAACGTGCTCTCGCGCTGATGCAGCATTCCATCCGACTTGGCGATGTGGAACAGCCCGTCGAGAATGTCCTCGAGCATGCCGCAGTTCGCATGGCCGGAGCCGCACAACCGGGCCATGCGCTGGGCATAGAGCTCGTAGCCGGCAACATCCTGCTGGGCGAGGTCGTAGAGGCGAGCCACGTCGCGCGCATGCTCGGGCGGAACCGCAAAGATCTCGTAGAAGGCGCGAACCTCGTCCTGGGACACCACGCCATCGGCCTTGGCCATCTTGGCCGAAAGCGCGATCATCGCCACCGAAAAAGCGACGCGGCGGCGCAATTCGGCATCGCCTGAAAAGACGGTTCGGACAGCCTCCACGACATCGGCCACGCCGTTTGCCGCCGAGGCCGAGATACGCGCAATGAAGTCGCCGAGGCGGTCCCAAATCGACATGGCCGCTTCTTAGGATGAAACATTCGCAAATGCGAGATGCCATTGCGCTCGACGCATAACTTTGTCGGCACTGCATGCCCTGGACTAAAACTCTGGACCAACGGAAAATCCACGACGAGAAAGCCCGCCCCCGCTAACGGTGCGCTATGGATGCGCGCAACACCACGCAGTCGACCCACAGGCCTTCCCGCGAGACCATCGGGCTCGCTCTGGGAACGCTTGGCGTCGTCATCTTCGGCGGCACCTTGCCGGCGACGCGCGTCGCGCTGACCACATTTACGCCCTGGTTCGTCACCCACGGCCGCGCTGCGATGGCGTCCCTTGCCGCGGCCCTGCTGCTCTTCATCCTGCGCAAGCGCTTTCCGAAGAGCGATGCGCCGGCATTGTTCCTGGCCGGCCTGCTTCTGGTGTTCGGCTTCCCGATCTTCTCTTCGATCGCCATGCAGACCGTGCCCGCTTCGCATGGCGGGGTGGTGCTCGGCGTGTTGCCGCTGACCACCAGTATCTTCGCTGCGATCATCGGCGGCGAGCGGCCATCGGTCTTTTTCTGGATCTGCGGGGTCGCCGGCGCCGTCCTCGTCGTCACTTTCGCCATAAGCGACAGCGGCATGCAGCTTTCGACCGGCGACCTGTTCCTGTTCCTCGCAGCCCTGTCGGCCAGCCTGGGCTATGTCGTCTCCGGCAAGCTTTCGCGCCACATGCCGGGCTGGGAGGTTATCTGCTGGTCCTTGATCCTGACCGCCCCCATCTCCGTCCCCGCGGCGATCTGGAGCTGGCATCCTGAATTCACCCAGGCCACGTCGTCAGAGACCTTCGCGTTCTTCTATCTCAGTTTCGGCTCTATGTTTCTGGGGTTCTTTGCCTGGAATGTCGGCCTCGGCATGGGCGGCATCGCCCGGGTCAGCCAGGTCCAGTTGCTTCAGTCTTTCGTCACGCTGGCCATATCGGCATTCCTGCTCGGCGAACATGTGGGCGCGCATACGGTGCTGTTCGCCCTCGGCGTCATCGCCATAGTCGCTCTCGGCAGGCGCGCGCGCGTCTCGCGCTGAGACCCAACGAAAAAGGCCGGAGCAGTTGCTCCGGCCTTTTCCTCCTCCCGCTCGCTTACTGTGCGGGGGCAGCCGGTTCGACCGGCTTGGGCTGCATCGTGTCGTGGTTCTGCATCTCACCGTCAGTGCCGGTCTCCGGCGTCGGCGTGATGCTCTGGGTGGTCGAGTTGTCGGTGGCCGGAGGGGTCGCCTCGGGCGTTGCGGGCGCCGGTGTAATCGGTGCCGGCTCCTCGGTGGCGGGCGGCTGCACGCTCTGCGTGGTCGTGTCGTCGGTGTCGCTGCAGGCAGCAACACCAAACAGTGCGATGGCAGCGACCGAACCAAGAATGAGCTTCTTCATGACAATCTCCTTTCGAAACGGCCCGTCAGGCGGGCGTCGGAGAGAAAATGCATGGGCGTGGCCGCGGTTTCATAACGTTCGGAGTCCGGCTGTCACATTCCCAGGCAGCCCGGCAATGTCGCACAGGCGTCATTTGGGCGTCACCGCGCTGTCACGCCGGTGCGCTACCCGCTGCGGCCAACAACGAAGCGGGGAATCGCATTTCCATGACCGACGTTTCCGGAGAACTTGTCTTTCGTCGCGGCAAGAAAGTTGGAAAGGCGGTCTACCAGAACCGCCCGCTTTCCAAGGAAGGGCTTTCAGAGCGCCTCTTTGCGCTTCTGTTTTCCGGCCTGGTCTACCCCCAGATCTGGGAAGACCCCGAGGTCGACATCGAAGCGATGCAACTGGCCGAGGGCCACCGCATCGTCACCATAGCCTCAGGCGGCTGCAACATCCTCGCCTATCTCACCCGTTCGCCCGCGCGGATCGATGCCGTCGACCTGAACGCCGCCCACATCGCTCTCAACAAGATGAAGCTGGCCGCCGTCCGCCACCTGCCGTCGCAGGCCGACCTGTTCCGCTTCTTCGGCATTGCCGGCACCGAGCACAACTCGCATGCCTATGACCGCTTCATCGCCCCTCACCTCGACACCGCCACCCGCGGCTACTGGGAGCGCCGCAACTGGCGCGGCAAGCGGCGCATCGCAACCTTCGACAACAATTTCTACAAGACCGGTCTGCTTGGCCTGTTCATCGCCGCCGGCCACCGCGCGGCGAAGCTCTATGGCGTCGATCCGGCCGGTATCATGGCGACTGGCAACAGGGCAGAACAGCGCCGCTTCTTCGACGAATACCTGGCCCCGATCTTCGACCGCCGCGCCCTGCGCTGGATAACGTCGCGAAAGTCGTCGCTGTTCGGCCTCGGCATTCCGCCGGCGCAGTACGACTCCCTGCTGACCTCGGGCGACGGTTCGATGGCGGGCGTGCTCCGGGCTCGCCTCGAAAAGCTCGCCTGCGATTTCCCGCTCGAGAACAACTATTTCGCCTGGCAGGCCTTCGCCCGCCGCTATCCGGAGCCCGGCGAAGCCGCACTGCCCGCTTATCTCGAGCAGGCCAACTATGCGACCATTCGGGACAACGTCGATCGCGTGGCGATCCATCACGCCAATTTCACCGAACTGCTCGCCGGCAAGGATGCCGGTTCGGTCGATCGATACGTCCTGCTCGACGCCCAGGACTGGATGAGCGACGTTCAGCTCAACGCCCTGTGGTCCGAAATCACCCGCACCGCAGCCCCCGGCGCACGCGTCATCTTCCGCACCGCCGCCGAGCCGAGCCTGCTGCCCGGCCGCCTCTCGCCTGCTCTTCTCGACCAGTGGACCTACGCGGACGAGATGTCGCGCGACTTCACCGCGCGCGACCGTTCGGCGATCTATGGCGGCTTCCACCTCTATGTGAAGAAGCCCTGATGAGTGCGCCCGAGCTCTCGGCCAGCCATTCCGGGCTGATGGACCGCGTCTACCGGCATCAGCGCCATATCTATGATCTGACGCGCAAATATTACCTGCTCGGCCGCGACCGGATGATTTCGGAGCTGTCCCCGCCGACGGGCGGAACCGTGCTCGAACTCGGCTGCGGCACCGGGCGCAACCTGATCCTTGCCGCCCGGCGCTTTCCGAACGCCCATTTCTACGGCCTCGACATTTCCGCCGAGATGCTGGCAACCGCCAGGGCATCGATCGCCCGGGCCGGCCTTTCGGACCGCATATCGCTGGCGCAGGCGGATGCAACCTCGTTCGACGCCGCTGCCCTGTTCGGGCGCAGCGGCTTCGACCGGGTGTTCGTCTCCTACGCCCTGTCGATGATCCCCGGCTGGGAGCGCTCGGTTTCCGCTGCGCTCTCGGTGTCAGATGGCTCGCTCCACATCGTCGATTTCGGCCAGCAGGAAGGCCTGCCCGGCTGGTTCCGCAAGCTGCTTCGCGGCTGGCTTGGAAAATTCCATGTTTCGCCACGCGAGAGTCTGGCCAAGGAGATCGCACAGCAGGCCCAGGCTGCCGGCAAGAGCTTTCGCTTCACCTCGCTGTACCGAGGTTATGCCTGGCTCATCGTCGTGGGCGGACCGAAGCCTATTTGAGCGCCGCCACCAGCGCCGCCAGCATGGCCTGTGGCTTGTAGTGCAGCTTCGACGGCGTCAGCCCCATGCGCACCACCACCAGATTGGCCGATGGCACGATCGCCACCGTCTGCCCGTCATGGCCCTGCATCCAGAACGCATCCGCAGGCAGGTCGAAGCCGGCGTCGGGATCTTCGCCTTCGGGCGAGCCGCCTTCGGGGCCGCGCAGCCAGAGCTGGCCACGGCCATATTCGCCGTTCGAGGCGGAAGCAGCCTCCCGCATCCACGCAACATACCCTTCCGGCAGCACGCGCGTGCTGTTCCACACCCCATCCTGCAGCAGGAATTGACCAAAGCGCGCCCAGTCATGCGCCGTGGCATAGAGATAGGACGAGCCGGCGAAAGTGCCGCGCGCATCGGCCTCCAGCACCGCACTTGTCATGCCGAGCGGCCCGAACAGCTTTTCGTGCGGCCAGGCAAGCGCCTTGGCGGGATCGCCGACCGCATCCTGCCACAGCCGCGACAAGAGCAGCGTCGTGCCGCTGGAATAGGAAAACACCTTGCCGACCTCGCCGGCCAGCGGCTTGGCTTCGGCGAAGCTCGCCATGTCGGGCTCCAGATAGAGCATGCGCGTCACGTCGGTGACGTCGCCATAATCCTCGTTGAACGCGAGCCCGCTCGACATCGCCATCAGGTCCGCCAGGCTGATCGCTGCGCGGCCGTCGGCCTTCCACCGCTCGAACAGCCCGGTCTTGTCGACCGACATCCTGCCCTCGCCGACCAGCGTGCCAATGATCGCCGCCGTCACCGTCTTGGTCATCGACCAGCCCAGCAACGGCGTAGCGGCGCTGAAACCCTCGCCATAGCGCTCGCCGGCGATCCGGCCGTTCTGCACCACGACGATGGCCCGCATGCCCGGGCCGGCAAGGCCGGCGTCGTCGAGGATCGCAGCAATGGCCGGGTTCTGCGAGGCATCGACCTTGTCGCCCTCCGGCCACAGCGCATCGCGCTTGGCTGCGGCCGTGGCCGCAACGGTGCCTAGCGCCGCCGCAGCGATGTCGCCATCCGGCACGTTGCTGCAGCCGGCGCCGTCATGCACCACGGCCAGCCCTCGGCCGAAGATGCCGAACAGCCCCGCCCGCACAGTTCCGGCGCTGTCGTCGACATCGACCGACATCAGCCTGAGCAGCGGATGCCCCGGCGCCTGGACATCGTCGGACAGCACCTGACTGGCATCCCGGCCGGCAATGAAGACGTTGGAGCAGACGATCTTGGCGGCATAGCCGGAGCCAACCCGGATCAAATCAGGCGGCGCGAAATAGAGCCAAGCGGAGAGCCCCGCAACCACCACGACGACAAGAACCACCAGCCACTTCAGGACCTTGCCGAGCATGCGCATTGCTGTCCCCGCCCCGCTGTCTTGCTTCCGCCTTGGAATTGCCGTCATTCCTCACGCAAATCTTTGAGGCTGTCGAGCGCAATCAACGGTTTATCAACCATGATCGGCGATCACAGAGGGGGATATGCGGTGTCTCGGGGAAACCGCCGATCCATCAGAACAGTATCTGGCCGCAGGGCCTGCCCCATAAACGATGTGCTCTGGCCGGTTCTGCCGGTCGCAAGGAGAAGTGATGCGCCGCGTTTCGGCTCTTGTGCTGCTCGCCTTTCTCGGCGCCTGCTCGACATCGGACACCCTGTCGCTTGCCCCGACGGGCAAGCCGGTCACCATGGCCAGCGTTTCGGTCAAGAATCCGCGCTTCAGCGACAGCGATCCGCACCAGTGGGAAAGCGGCGCGCCCTGGACCTATGCCGTCCACGGCACCGACGTTTCGAAGTACCAGACCTCGATCGACTGGCAGCAGGCCAAGGGCAGCGGCATCTCATTCGCCTTCATCAAGGCGACAGAGGGCGGTGACCGCGTCGACGACTATTTCGGCGAGCACTGGCGCGAGACCAAGGCTGCCGGCGTGCCGCGCGGCGCCTACCACTTCTATTATTTCTGCCGGCCTGCCGCCGAACAGGCGCGCTGGTTCATCCAGAACGTGCCCAATGAGCGTTCTTCGCTGCCGCCGATCCTCGACATGGAGTGGAACCCGCAGTCGCCGTCCTGCAAGCTGCGGCCACCAGCGGCCACGGTGCGCAGCGAGATGAAGATCTTCCTCGAAATGGTCGAAAACCACTACGGCAAGAAGCCGATCATCTACACATCGATCGATTTCTTCGACGACAACGATCTGTCGACCTTCCGCGGCTATCCCTACTGGCTGCGCTCCGTCGCCGGCCATCCGACCTCGAGATACGGCAGCCACCCCTTCACCTTCTGGCAGTACACCGGCACCGGTGTCGTGCCAGGCATCAGGGGCGACGCCGACATCAACGTGTTCAACGGAACCGAGTCCCACTGGAAGAAGTGGCTCGCCGCCAACACGAGGTAGTATTTTTCCCCGCAGCCCTGCCTGCACCGCCGGGCTGCGTATTTCGCATGGCAGATGCGACAAGAAGAGGGGGTGCGGCCCTCGCCCTGGTTCTGTAGAAGGCGCGGCAAAGACATCGACTTGGCCGTCTGCCTGCATTTCGCCATCCGGCGAAGGCAACAACCCGGAATGACGGGCCAAGCAGGAGACCTGCCCAATGAATCTGCTGAGCAAAGCGCTGGCCGCTGTTCTGTTCGCCACAGCCGCCGCGCCCGCTATCGCCCAGGACACCGCTGCCGTATCCCAGGTCGCGCCTGCGGCAACCTCTGAATGCGGCGACGATTTCGCCACCTGGAAGCAGAACCTCGCCAACGAGGCCCGCGCCGCCGGCGTCGGCGAAAAGGGCCTGTCGGCGCTGGCAAATGCCGTCATCGACCCGAAGGTGCTCGAGCGCGACCGCGCCCAGGGCGTCTTCGCCCAGACCTTCACCCAGTTTTCCGAGCGCATGATCAGCGACTACCGGCTCAAGCACGGCGCTGCCAACCTGCAGAAATACGGCCAGTACTTCGCCAAGGCCGAACAGGATTATGGCGTGCCCGGCCCTGTCATTGCCGCCTTCTGGGCGCTGGAAACCGATTTCGGTGCCGTGCAGGGCAATTTCAACGCGCTCAACGCGCTTGTCACGCTGGCCCATGACTGCCGCCGCCCGACGCTGTTCCGTCCGCAGGTCGTGCCGCTGCTGACCCTGATCGACCGCAACGTGCTGCCCGCCGACGTCAAGGGCGCCTGGGCCGGCGAGATCGGCCAGACCCAGATCCTGCCGTCGGACTATCTGGCGCGCGGCGTCGACGGCGACGGCGACGGCACTGTCGACCTGCGCAACACGCCGGCCGACGTCATCCTCACCACCGGCAAGAAGATCCAGTCGCGCGGCTGGAAGCGCGGCGAGCCCTGGATCGAGGAAGTCCGCGTGCCTGCCGAAATGGCCTGGGAAGAAACCGGCCGGACCAACAAGCAGCCGCTCGCCAGATGGGCGGCGATGGGCGTCACCATGCGCGATGGCACCCCGCTCAAGGACACCGGCCTCAAGGCCGGCATCGTGCTGCCGATGGGCCGCAAGGGCCCTGCCTTCCTGACCTACGACAATTACGACGTCTATCTCGAATGGAACCAGTCGGCGACCTACACGCTGACCGCCGCGATCTGGCGACGCGCCTCGCCGGCCAGCCAGCCTTCGATCGCGGCAATCCGGACGCGGGCCTGACCGGCGACGCCATGAAGCAGTTGCAGCAGAAGCTCTCCGACAAGGGCTACGATGTCGGCGGCATCGACGGCATTTTGGGCACCAACACCCGCGAGGCCATCCGCCAGGAGCAGATGCGCCTCAAGCTGCCGGTCGACGGCTGGCCGACGGACGAGCTGCTGGCGAACCTCTGAGGCGTAGCGAGTAGCGAGTAGGAATACTCGCGCTTCTTCCCTATTCGCTACTCCCTATTCCCTATTCGCTCTCTGGAACAACGAAGCCGCGTCTTGGTGGACCGGCTTCCAGCCAAGCTCGGCACGTGCCTTATGCCCACTCAGCCGCTGGCTGAGGGCATAGCCCCGCGCCCATTCACCCAGCCGCTCCGCCGCAAGGTCGGCGCTGACGATGTGGACTTCGGGATGCTCCGTCCCGATCAACCGCGCCACTTCCGGCACGATCTCGCCGACGGCAAGACCGTCGATGGCCGAGCCGTTGTAGACTGAACCGGGTTTTGCCTTTTCGAGCACCTGCAAGTACAGGTCGGCGAGATCGTCGGCATGGACCAGCGGCCAGACCACCTGCTCCGAGCCGATGACCTCGACCGGCTTGCCCTCGCGCATCGCTTCCATGAACGAGGAAAACACACCGCCTTCGCCCGAATAGACCATCGCCGGATGCACGACGCAGCTGTCGATCTCGCGGGCTTCGAGAACCCGCCTCATATTGGTGATCGTCTCGCTGAACGCCGGTAGCGGATCAAACGGGCTGTCTTCGGATGCCACCCTCTCTCCCGTCGCCCCGAACAGCCAGCAGCCGCCGGTGTAGACAAAGCGCGGCCGCTTCGGCATCGCGCCCAGCACCGGCAACAGCGCATCGAGCAGCGCCATGTCCACCGGCCCCATGTCATCGCCAAAGTCCGACGCGGCATGAATGACCCCATCCACAGTCGGTAGCTTGGCCGCCCATTCCGCCGGCGCGCGCAGGTCGCCGAGCAGCGGCGTCGCCCCGGCAGCCGTCAGGCGATCTGCCGAGGTCTCCGAGCGGGCCAGGCCAATGACCTCATGTCCGGCCTCGACCAGCCGCTGCAACACATGACTGCCGATGAATCCGGTGCCGCCGAGAAGAAAAATGCGCATGCGAATGGTCACTTGGAGAATAGCGAATAGCAGATCGGAGTTTTCGCGCGCCAATTCAAGCCGCTTATCCGCCTTCCCTTTCGCTCCCCCCTCAATCCGCCATCGTCTCCAGGCTGGCGAAGCCGACAGGCGCCTCGCCTTCGTCGAAAGGCGTCGTCACCTCGACGAAGGTGTCGGGATAAAAGCCGTTGAAGCGGGTGCGCAGCGACAGCGAATAGGCCCCAATATGGCCGATCTCGATCCAGTCGCCGGTGTCGATCGTCTCCGGCAGCCAGAACGGCCGCGACAGGATGTCGACGGAATCGCAGGTCGCCCCGCACACCTTGAACGGCACGATGCTGCCGGCATCGCCGTTGCGTGTGCGGATCGCCGGATCCGGGATGAAGCGCGCCGGCAGCGTGATCTTGCCGGTCCACGAATCCGACAGCGACGCCCAGATACCGTCGTTGATGTAGAGCCGCCTGCCCTTGCGCAGCAGCACCCGCACGATCAGCGACAGGCAGCGCGCCACGATCACGCGGCCAGGCTCGGCCACCAGCGGCATCTCGTCGAAATTGTATTCCTTCAGGTCGGCGCGGAAGCGCGACATGATCTGCCCGATTGACGGCATCGCCGGCTTCTTGCTGTTCGGATCATGGCCGTATTCGGCGGGGAAGCCGCCACCGACATCGAGCCCGGCAAGATCGAAGCTGATGCGGTTGCGCACCCAGTCGACCGAGGCAAGCGCGCGCTCATAGGTGTCGGGGTCCTCGATCTGGCTGCCGACGTGGAAGCACAGCCCGACCTTGTAGCCGTTGCGGTTCAGCCGCTCGGCCAGTTCGACGGCATTTGCAGGCCCGGCACCGAACTTCTTCGACAACTCGTAGGCCGCCGATCCCTTGGTCTGTACGCGCACGAACACGGTGATCGCGCCGGGATCGATGTCGAGCGCCCGTACCACGCGGTTGAGCTTGTTGATCTCGTCCTCATGATCGACGGCGATCACCCTGATGCCATAGGTTTCCAGCGCCAGCCTGATGTCGGACTGCGCCTTGACCGGGTGCATGTAGATCATTTCGGCCTCGGCCGTGACCTCCCTGACCGCCGCGAATTCGCCGGGCGATGCCACGTCGAACATCGTCACGCCGGCCTCGACCAGCGCCTTGAGCACGATCAGTTCGCCGTTCGTCTTGACGGCATAGGCCGTCCTGCCGGGGAACATCTCCATGAAGTTCCTGGCATCGGTCTTGAGCACTTCTGGCCGGAAACAATAGACCGGGGCATCCGGACGGAGCGCCAGTGCCGCTTCGCGCGCATTCTCGAATCGCTGCATGGAAGCTCCTCGTTACCGGCCGAAATCTAAACCAAGCCGCCGATGATGCAACCCGAGCGAGTTTGGCAGGAGCGTTGCGTCACCGTTTGGATTCGGGTGGCCCTACCCGAGAATCGCGCGTAGCTGTCGAATGTGACAAAGCGAAGAAGGAAGCCGAAATGAGCGCACGCGACTGGGCAAGACTGCTGCTTCTGGGCGTCATCTGGGGCGGCTCGTTCTTTTTCGTCCATATCGCGGTGGCCGAGATTGCGCCGCTCAAGCTCGTCCTGTTCCGGGTGATGATCGCTGCATGCGCGCTGCACCTCTATCTGCTTGTCCGCGGCCCCTCCTTCCGCCTTGCGCTGCCGCTGGCAGCAACGCTGTTCGGGCTGTCGCTGCTCAACAACGTCATTCCCTTCTCGCTGATCTTCGCCGGCCAGACCGAGATCGGCGCCGGCCTCGCCTCGGTGCTCAACGCCACCACGCCGTTCTGGACCCTGATCATCGCCAACATGATGACATCGGACGAGAAACTGAACTGGAACAAGCTCGCCGGCATCGCGCTCGGCATCGCCGGCACCGCCGTCATGATCGGACCCGGACTGGTCGCCGGCCTCGGCGGGCCGGTCTGGGCCAAGCTGGCGCTGATCGGCGCATCGCTTTCCTACGCCTTTGCGCTGATGGTGGCGCGGCGGCTCAAGGGCGTGCCGCCGGCAGTCGTGGCGACCGGCCAGCTCACCGCTTCCACCATCATCATGATACCGGTCGTGCTCACCGTGCACGGCACCGACGGCCTGTTTGTGGCGAGCAGTGGCGCGTGGATGGCTGTTTTCGCGCTGGCGCTCATTTCAACCGCCTGCGCCTACCTGCTGTTCTTCGGCCTGGTCGCGTCGGCGGGCGCCACCAACACTTCGCTGGTCACCCTGATCGTGCCGGCGAGCGCCATTCTGCTTGGCGTGACATTCCTCGGAGAGCGGCTCGAAGCCTTCGAACTGGGTGGCATGGCTCTGATCGCGTTGGGCCTCGTCACCATCGACGGACGCCTGTTCAGGCGCCGGGCGGCCGCCGCGGGCTAGCTGTTTGCCACAATTTGTCCACAACTGCAGCCAGCCGTTTTGGTAAACAAAACCAAAGGCTAAGGGCGGGGAATGCGTCGCATTTCTCACAATCTTGTCGCAATGCAGCACATTTTTTGCTTGTGTGTGACCGAAATGACCCTAGATTCCGGCCTGTGGCTTGCGCAGAGGAGGCTATGCATGGGACTGACTAGGTCAATCAATGCACTCATGATTTGCGCCGCGTTTGCTTTTATCGGCGCGCTCATCGTTGGAGTTCTTCCATAAAAGGCCGCTAAGACGGCGGAAGACGATAGCACCTCTAAGGTGGACAACTTAAAAAAAAGGCCGGGATCAAAGTCCCGGCCTTTTTGGTTTCTACAGCGCCGCGCCCCCCCACGGACGCGCAAACTACTTTGCAGCTTGTTGAAACCGCTTCAGGCCGCCGCCGCACCCTGTACCACCGGCTGTGGCCGGATGCCGATCATGTGGCACACCGCCACCACCAAGTCGGAGCGATTCATCGTGTAGAAATGGAAGTCGCTGACGCCGCGCTCGACGAGATCGAGCACTTGCTCGACCGCGACTGCCGCAGCCACCAGCGCATGCGTCTGCGGGTCCTTGTCCAGCCCTTCGAAGCGTTCGGCCAGCCAGTTCGGCACATGCGCGCCGCAACGGGCGGAGAAATTCGCCACCTGGGCGAAACTGTGGATCGGCAGCACCCCCGGCACGATCGGGATGTAGATGCCGGCCTTGCGCGCGCGCTCGACGTAGCGCTCGTAAAGGTCGTTGTCGAAGAAGAACTGGGTGACGGCCCGCGTCGCGCCATTGTCGACCTTGCGCTTCAGCATGTCGAAATCGGTAGCGAAATCAGGGCTTTCCGGATGCTTTTCCGGATAGGCCGACACCGAGATGTCGAAATCGCCCTGCGCCTTGAGCGCGCCGACCAGCTCGGCACCGTTGGCATAGCCGCCCGGATGCGGCTGGTAGGCAGCGCCCACGCCTTCCTTGGGGTCGCCGCGCAGCGCCACGAAGCGCTTGACGCCCATGGCGGCAAACTCCGCGATCACCTGGTCGACCTCCGCGCGGGTGGCGTCGACGCAGGTCATGTGGGCTGCCGGCGTCAGCGTCGATTCCTGCAGGATGCGCTTCACCGTGCGCGCGGTACGCTCGCGCGTGGTGCCGCCGGCGCCATAGGTCACCGACACGAACTGCGGCTTCAGCGGCTCGAGCCTGGTCACCGTTTCCCACAGCCGTGCCTCCATCTCGTCGTTCTTGGGCGGGAAGAATTCGAACGAGACCCGGATCTTGTTGCCGATGTCGGAACGCCTGGACAGGGGGTATTGGTTCATCAGGCGGTTTCCCTTGCGGCTTGAATGTCTGGAGTTGGTTCGGCGATCAGCTGGCGGCGGTCATGTGCCAGCCACAGCTTGACGGTCAGGCTGGCCTTGGACGATCCGCGCGGCTCGAACTCCTGGGTATCATCGAGTTCCAGCCCTGCCTCGGCCAGCCAGTCGGCGATTTGCCGGTCCGAGAATCCGAGGCGCGCATGCGCATGCTCGGAGCGCAGGAAATCGAGGCCGTGCGGCGCGAAATCGACGATCACCAGCCGCCCCGACGGGCGCAGCAGGCGTGCCGCCTCCTGGATGGCGCGGGCCGGATCGTCGAGGAAATGCAGCACCTGGTGGACGGTGACGAGATCGAAGGCGTCGCGCTCGACCGGCGGCGAGAAGATGTCGCCCTGGCGCACCTGCGCATGGGCCACCCCGGCCTTGTCGAGATTGGCACGCGCCACCGCCAGCATCTCGCGCGACATGTCGATGCCGACGCCGCGGCGATAGAGCGGCGCAAAGATTTCGAGCAGCCGGCCTGTGCCGGTGCCAAGGTCGAGCATCGACTGGAACGGCCGCTTGCCGACCAGCTTCACCAGCGCGGCCTCGACGGCGCGGTCGGGCGCATGCAGCGAACGGATCTCGTCCCAGCTCGCGGCATTGGCGCTGAAGTAATGTGCCGCCCTCTCCTGCCGCTTGCGCTTGACGTCCACGAGCCGCTCGAAATCGCGCACCACCTGGCCGTCGCCCTTGTCGATGCCAGACACCAGCCCCTGCACGAAGCCACGCGCCTGATCGGCGTCGGACAGTCGGAAGAAAGCCCAGGAGCCCTCCTGGTAGCGGTCGATCAGCCCGGCCTCGAGCAGAAGCTTGAGATGACGCGACACACGCGGCTGCGACTGGCCGAGGATCTCGGTCAGGTCGGAAACGGTGAGGTCGCCGCGCGAAAGCAGCGTCAGGATGCGAAGGCGACTGGATTCGGCGGCCGCCTTCAAGGTATCTACCATGGTGTCGAGCGTAACGTGCATCGGCTTTGGTTCTCGCCAAAAGACATAAACATATCTTTATGTGACGAAGCGAGCGATTGCAACGCCCAATGTCGCATGCGGGCAAGAAAATGGCGCGACCGTGGGAGGGGCCTATGCAGATGTTCGAACAGCGCGAGGGCGAGATTGCGCTGACCGGCGATCCCGCGCAGTCGTCCGACGCCAGCCTTGCCTATATCGGCCGCATCACCTCGCCGTGGAAGCTGCGCGAGGAGTGCCCCAAGAACATGGATGCCGCACGCGAGCGCGGCGGCGGCGCAACCGTCACGGTCGACGAGTTCTACCGGCCGGGCCTCGCCGGGCTGGCCGGCTTCAGCCACGTCGTCATCCTCAGTTGGTTCGAAAAGGCACCGCGGAATCTGATTGTGCAAAAACCGCGCCATGCAACTGAAGCAAAAGGCGTTTTCGCCCTTCGCTCGCCTGCCCGGCCCAACCCCATTGGAATGCATGTCGCCCGCATCGTTGCGCTCGACGTCGAAACCGGGGTGATCGAGCTCGATGCCATTGACGCGCTCGACGGCACCCCCGTCATCGACCTGAAACCCTATTTCGCATCCGTCGACGCCTTTCCGGACGCTTCGCGTCCGAGCAAGGACACCTGAGCATGGCTGCACCCACCGGCCGCCGCCGCGCTGTTGCCAGGTCGCTGACAGCACTGCTGCCGCTGGCGCCCTACGCCGACACCGAGGCCATCCGCGCCGACGCGCTCGCCGTGCATATGAAGACGCTGCCGCCTTCCATCGCCGTCTGGCTGGCGACCGTCGCCCATGTCCGCCACGCCCACAGCGACTACGAAAAGCTCCTGTCGGAAGGCTACGACCGCGATTCCGCCCGCTTCTTCGTCATCGGCCAGATCAACGCCACCCTCACCCGCTGGCGCGCCACGCGGCTGCTCGATCCCGACGACGAGGGCGTCTAGTCACCCGGCCGCGCGTATCCTTGTCCCATTGCCCGCTCGCGCCATCTCTGCTTCCTCCGGCGCATCGCAGCTTGAGAGGAGCAAGCGCATGACCGAAAGCACCGAACCCTATCGCCATCATCACAAGGACGGCAGCCTGTGGGTCGTCGGCCAGTTGCGTGCCGGCCAGGCCGACGGCTATTGGGAATGGTTCCGCAAGGACGGCACGAAACTACGTTCCGGCCATTTTTCCAAAGGCGTCCAGGTCGGCGAATGGACGACCTATGACAAGGCAGGCAAGGTCTACAAGGTCACCACCATCAAGAAGGCGGCCGTCCCAAGCGGGCCAACCCGCTGACTGGCGCAGGCCTCCCCGCTGACGGGCTAGGCCCTGTAGATCCACTGCTCGGGAACCCGCACCGAGACCTCTTCGCCGGCCGCGATCACGCCGGGCTTTTCGACCCAGGCGACCAGCCCGCGCAGGCGCTTTGCGGCCTTGGGGAACATCAGCGAGCCGGCGTCGTGGTCGGCCATGCGGGCATGCTCGGCGATCGAGCGCCCGGCGAGGCGACACGGAGCATTCTGTCCATCGATTTTGATCGTCACGCCACCCTTGAAGAACAGCATGGTGCCGGAAGGCAGCATCGACAGCATCGGCACGCCGTCGAGCAGGAGGTTGGCGCCGATCCACTCCGGCTTGATCTCGGTGAGCCCCATGCGCTCGGCGACGACGGCCAGTTCGTCGGGCGCCACGATGGAAAGCTGCCGCTCGTTGCGCATTTCGGTGCCGCGCGGATACCACGGCTCGCGCCCGCCCGACCGCCTGACATGCCCGGCATGAAAATCGCCGTCGATGCCCTCGAAGCTCAGCGGCAGCGTTCCCACTGCCCGGGTGACAAAATGGTCGAAGGGCGCGGTGTAGACGCCGGCAACGTGCGCGGCGAGCTTCCTGCCGGGCAGGATTTCGGGTTCGCCTTCCCTGCGCATCGTCGGATCGAGCATCTTTCGCCTCTCAATTTGAGGCGGCACATTGCCAATCAGCCCACAGAAAATCCAGACAAAAAGCCTGATCCCGGCATCACCCGGACTGATGCGTCAGTGCATCCGCACCAGGGCGCCGCCGATCGAATAGCCGGCGCCGAAGGCGCAGATCAGCCCGTGCTCGCCCGCCTTCATGTCCTCGTGGTTTTCCTTGAGCGCGATGATGGCGCCGGCCGCGGCCGTGTTGCCCAGCCGCTCCAGCACCATCGGTGCGGTGTCCTGGTCGGCCTCGTGGCCGAGCGCCAGCTTCAGGATCATCGCGTTCATGCGCGCATTGGCCTGGTGCAGCCAGTAGCGCCTGACGTCTGATGGCGTCATGCCGTGGTCGGCGAGGAAGGCGGTGATGAAGCGGTGCGCGGCATGCGTCACCTCCTTGAACACCTTGTTGCCAACCTGCTTGATCATGTTGCCCTCCATCTCGACGACGGAGGTGTTTTCCTGGCCGGCGCGCAGCAGGAAGCCGAAATTGGTGCGGATATTGTTGGAGAACTGCGTCCAATTGCGCGTATCGATGATCTCGAAGCGCCCGGGCCGCATCTCCTTCGGCCCAATCGCCTCTACCACCATCGCCACCGAGGCATCGCCGAAGATGAAATGCGTCTGCCGGTCGCGGAAGTTGAGATGGCCGGTGATGATCTCGGGCGTGACGATCAGCACGCGCTTCTGCCCGCCCGAGCGCACCAGGTTGAAGGCGACATGCAGCGCCGCCGCCGACGACGAGCAGCCGAGGCTCATGTCGAAGGCCGCACCTTCGATGCCCAGTTCCTTCTGGATCTCGATCGATATCGCCGGATAGGGCCGCTGCTGGTGCGAGGCGGCACAGATCACCATGTCGATGTCGGCGCCAGTCAGCCCGGCATGGTCGAGCGCCTTGCGCGCCGAGACGACGCCGAACTCGGCTTCGACAGACAATGCGTCGTCGGCGCGTGGCGGAATGCGTGGCGCCATGCGTTGGGGGTCGAGAATGCCGTCAAGCGTGTGGACGTGGCGGTTTTTCACCCCCGAGGCATAGACGATGAACTCGCTGTCCGACTTGCGGACCAGTTCCTCGCCGGCGGCCTGCCTCCTGGCGTTCTCGATGTCGACCCAGGCGTTGAAGCTCTCGACCAATTCGTCGTTGCTGATCGACGCCTCGGGGATTTCAACGCCGATACCGCTGATGATGACGCGATGCATGAAGTACTGTCCGTCCAATTCTCGTGCGGTCACTGGAACACCGCCTGCACAATCTTACTGACGTCTAGCGCATCGACTGCAATTCCGGAATCGGTTTCGCATCGCCATCATCGTCGGCCTTCTCGCATTTGAATACCAACTTTTCGCTGAACTAGGTCAAGCCGATGCGCGGAATACGCGAACCTGCTTGAGCTGCCAAGTTGAATCCGCTACGAGAAGTGAGCTCTACATGCACAGCAGCCGCCAATGCTAAAGATCCATCACGATCCCGACCGAGCTGATGTATACCTGAGCATGCATCCGTTTCGTTTCGACGAAAAGTTAAGATGTATATGCGTTTTCGATAAAAATCTCATATCCAAAATATTTCGATCGGATCGATTCAAGGTTATCGCTTTTGCCGATCATTATCGCCAGATAGCAGATCGCACCAAGTTCAATTTCGATGCGAGCATCGCAGCACTTGACCATGTCCCGCTGGCAAATGAGGGCAGCCGCCACCGACATCTCCGCGGACAGGTCGCGTCGGTCGTGGGCGCGGATTCCCGCAGCAAGTTGCGTGCTATCGAAAATTTCATTGCCGGGCTGGCAACGAATACCTTCACCGGCGGACGTGATGTCGATCTGGTGCATGACGTTGCGGGGCCGATCTTCAACAAATTGTTCTCACTCTGGTTCGGCCTAGAGCAGGCTGAACTTGTCGGGCATATGAATGTTTCGCAAGTCTTCGACATGGTGCTGAGTCTGAACCGCCGCAAAGGCGTGAATGATCAGGTTGCGGCCATGACCTGCGCTTTTGCCTCGCAGGAAACCCGGCTACCGACGACGCCGGAGATCGCCGTCGCCATGAACATACTTGGCAACGACGCCCTCATTGGCTCGATTGCGCTGTCGTTGTGGCACACACTGGCGCGCAACGCCGGCAAGCGTCTCGATGAAATCGACTATCCCGACAATTTGCCCTCGACCGGCGTCCCGTACATCGAAAGGGTAGCGGCCGAGGACGTGGAAATCGGCGGCTTGATCGTGAGCAAGGGGCAACGCGTACGGCTGATGATCGACGCGACCGCCTACCATGTTTCCGAAGACCAGGCAGATCTGCTGTTCGGCAAGGGGCGTCACCTTTGCTTGGGAAAGCCGGCAACCCTCACGATCTGGAGCAGCCTGATCAAAGCCTTGTCGGCCAACTCACGGAAATTCACCGTTGGTGAGATCAAGATGAGAACGGGCGACTATGCCTTCAGCTTCCCCGAATTTGCGCGAGTCACCATCCATGACTGAAGATGTTCGCCTGGTCTGCGTCGAGATGTTCCGCGACATAGCCGGCTTGAACAGCTCAAGCCACGGCGGCGGCATATCGGATGCGCAGATACTGTCCAATCCGATAGAATCTTTCGACGTCGACAGCCTCACCACCATGGAATACGTGATGGGCTTGGAAGAGCGCTTCGACGTTGTGCTCGACGAAGAAGCCGTCAACGGCTGCGCCAATGTCGGCGAGCTTGCAGCCCTCATCTCGACTGCGCGTGTTTAAGTTCCGCAGACGATCCGCTTCGGAAGTCGCCGCCGAAGCGGCTTCGCCCAGCTTTGGGTTGAGGTTGCCGCGCAGCAACGGGATCGTGAAGAATCTTGTCCGTTTCGGCCTGTTGAGCTCGGGCGAACCGCCGCTGACGCGCTTCTCGCGCACGGAAATCGCAACGCACGTCAATCTCTACTCTGCCGGGCGCAGCGCGCCCAATCTCATCGTCGGCTTCGCTACCAAGCATGGCTTCATCATGATGGGCGCGGCGCTGTTCCTCGAAGATCTGGACGATGCCCAGCATGACTTCCTGCAACTGGCCGATCCCAGGCGTGAATTCTTCGACGGCGGCATCGAGGGATTTGCTTCCTCGATGCGCGATCTGGCATTGCGCGTCGGCAACCTGGCCCGCGAACGCGGCTATCGGTCGATCATGACCTACGGCACCAGCATGGGCGGATTTCCTGCCATTCGGGCCGGCAACCTCATGAGCGCCGATCGGGCGATCAGCGTCGGTGGCAGATATGCCTGGCATCCCGGGTCGATGGCAAAGGGCCTGCGGGTTGGCGCGTTCGACACGCTCTGCAACTGCCGCTCGCCACTGACGACGCGCTGCTATCTCCTGTACAGTGTGGGCTGCCGCGAAGACCTCGACCACGCGGCCAAGCTCGCGGCAATCGCACCCGCAAGCCACAGAATTGGCGTACCCGGCCGCAAGCACAACTTTCCCATGGTCCTTAAAGACAAGGGAAAGCTTGGCGGCTTTCACACCGAGATATTCAATCTCGCCCGCGAACCTGATCCGTCCCGCATCGCCGCATTAATGGGTTGACCGGCCTGGTTTCCGCACACCAAACCAATTGCGCCCCGCTTTTGGCGGGGCGCTTGGAATGGTCTGGAGCTTAGCGCGTCAGGCGCTTGTGGCTCATCCGGTGCGGGTTGGCCGCATCGGCGCCAAGGCGGCGGATCTTGTCCTTCTCGTATTCCTCGAAGTTGCCTTCGAACCACTCGACATGCGCGTCGCCTTCATAGGCCAGCATGTGAGTAGCCATGCGGTCGAGGAACATACGATCGTGGGAGATGATGACGGCGCAGCCGGCATAAGCTTCGAGTGCATCTTCGAGCGCGCCCAGCGTTTCGGTGTCGAGATCGTTGGTCGGTTCGTCGAGGAGCAGAACATTGCCGCCGTTCTTCAGCATCTTGGCGAGGTGGACGCGGTTGCGCTGACCACCCGACAGGTTGCCGACGCGCTGCTGCTGGTCGCCGCCGCGGAAGTTGAACGACGAGCAATAGGCGCGGCTGTTCACTTCATGCTTGCCGAGCTTGATGACTTCGGCACCGCCGGAGATCTCTTCCCACACGGTCTTGGTCGGGTCGAGCGCGTCGCGGCTCTGGTCGACATAGCCGAGCTTGACGGTCTCGCCGACACGGATCGAGCCGCTATCGGGCGTTTCCTGGCCGGTGATCATCCTGAACAGCGTGGTCTTGCCGGCGCCGTTGGGGCCGATGACGCCGACGATGCCGCCGGGCGGCAGCTTGAAGTTCAGGTTTTCGATCAGCAGTTCGTCGCCGTAGCCCTTGTTCACGCTATCGACCTCGATCACCACGTTGCCGAGGCGTTCGCCGGCCGGAATGACGATCTGCGTGTCGGTCGGACGACGCTGATCCGCCTTCTCCACCAGTTCCTCATAGGCCTTGATACGCGCCTTGGACTTGGTCTGGCGTGCCTTGGGCGAGGATGCGATCCACTCGCGTTCGCGCCAGATCGCCTTCTGGCGGGAATCGTCCTCGCGGCCTTCCTGGATCAGGCGCTTGGCCTTGGCGTCGAGATACTTGGTGTAGTTGCCCTCATAGGGGATGCCGCGGCCGCGATCGAGTTCCAGGATCCAGCCGGTCACGTTGTCGAGGAAGTAGCGATCGTGGGTGATGATCAGCACCGAGCCCGGATAGTCGCGCAGGTGCTTTTCCAGCCACGCCGTGGTCTCGGCATCGAGATGGTTGGTCGGTTCGTCGAGCAGCAGGAGGTCAGGCTGTTCGAGCAGCAGTCGGCACAGCGCGATGCGGCGGCGTTCGCCACCCGACAGCTGGGTCACTTCGGAGTCGGCGGGCGGGCACTGCAGCGCGTCCATCGCCATCTCGACCTGCTGTTCCAGGTCCCACAGGTTGAGACGGTCCATCTCGTCTTGCAGCTTGGCGCCCTCGTCGGCGGTCTCGTCCGAGTAGTTCATCATCAGCTCGTTGTAGCGCTCGATGATGGCGGTCTTCTTGGAAACGCCGTCCATGACGTTTTCGAACACGGTCTTGGCAGGATCGAGATGCGGCTCCTGCGCCAGGTAGCCGACGGTCGCGCCATCAGCCAGCCAAGCCTCGCCGGACCATTCCTTGTCGAGGCCAGCCATGATCTTGAGCACCGTCGACTTGCCGGCGCCGTTGGGGCCCAGGATGCCGATCTTGGCGTCGGGGTAGAACGACAGGTTGAGATTATCCAGCACCTTCTTGGTGCCGTAGGACTTGGTCAGTCCCGACATGTGATAGATGAACTGGCGTGCCACGCGCGCGTATCCTGCTTCTCAAGTGATAGGAGTTGGGCGCTATGTAGGCCATCCCACCCCAAACGGCAAATGCTTTTGGGTGAGCCAAATCAGCGCCAACAGACGCTCCCGGAGCGTCGTCGCAGCCGCAAAGCAAAATTTAACCATATTTGTCCATCCTTTCTCCATCGTTCTGTCGAGTTGGGGACATTCCGGAAATCACGCACTGCGGTCGCTCGCCGGCCGTAGACGTTGCGAGACAACTGGTCTGCTACGCGTTAGTGAGTAAAACCGTTTGTTTCCGGCCTTTGCGCCGTCTTTTGCGTCCATTGCTGATCGCTTCCCTTGGCACCGCTTTTGCCGGCGCGGCCGCGTGGTCGATGGCCGGCGTGGTGGCGATGGGCAATGTCAGCGCCTTCGATGCGTCCCACTTTGCGCCCAAGCCACCGGTCCAGGCGGTCAAGGTCCCCAAGGCGCGTCTGACGGCCTATGTCAGTACCGACAAGGCGTCGCGGCTGACCGCACCAAGGCAGAGGCCCGTTATCGCCAACGCCGCGCAGCCCGTTGTGACCGCGAGCCTGGTTTCTGGCTCAGGCAAATCCCCCCGGCATGTCGATGTTGCAGCTATTGCACCCCCAACCGGCCATTCCGCCCGCTTCGACACCATCGCCAGGCAGGCCGACCTCAGCTCGAAAAAGCTCGCCAGCCTGTTCGGCTCGGCCGATGCGGCCGCGCCGCAACGCCTCGCCGCGGACGCCACAACGTCCAGCCCGGACGTGCCGCTGCCCGCTTCGGTCGAAGAGCGCCCGACCATTCTCGCTTATGCCGATCCGTCGCCGGGTGCCGCCGCCGACACGGCGCTGTCGACCTTGCTGACGGGCCCCACCGATGAGGAACGCACCGCGGCGCAGGCTGAAGCGGAAGCAGCCGCCCTGCCCGACTATGCCGAAACCCCGTCTGCGGCCCCCCGGCCCGAACTTCGCCCGGAAGCAACCGCCCGGCCCGCCGACGCCGGCAAGCCGGACGCTGGCGAGGCCGCTGAGCCGAAGGCAGCCGACAAGCGCGAAACGCAGAAGCCTCAGAAGCTCGCCTATGCCCGTCGGGAAATCCCGGAAGACAAGCCAGGCAGCACCCTTGGCCAGTCGTTGCGCAACATGTTCGGCGGCAAGACCAGGGCAGGCAACGGCGTCGCCGTCTACGACATCAGCGCCGCCAAGGTCTACATGCCCGACGGCAGCGTGCTCGAGGCCCATTCCGGCATCGGCAACATGGCCGACAATCCGCGCTACACCCATGTCAAGATGAACGGCCCGACCCCGCCGCATACCTACAATCTCAGGATGCGTGAAAAGCGCTTCCATGGCGTCGAGGCGATCCGCATGCTGCCCGTCGATGGCAAGAACAAATTCGGCCGCGATGGCTTCCTGACCCATAGCTACCTGCTGCGCGGCGGCCGCGAGGAGTCGCATGGCTGCGTTGCCTTCGCCGACTACAAGCGTTTCCTCACCGCCTTCAAGCAGGGCAAGGTCAAGCAGATCATCGTCGTGCCGAGCGGTGGGCGCGAAAGCTTCCGCCTTGCCTCGAACGGCAAGTCCATCTGACGGGCAAGCCAATCCCGGGGCCGCGGGTGCTTTCGCCAAGGCAATGAACCGCCGCCACAGTCGATAGACATCGCGGCAGCGCCATTCCATAACCGGCGACATGCTCAGCGAAACGAAAGTCCTTCGAATTTCCATCGCCGTGACCTTCGTCGTCGCGGTTTTCGGCATTGCCTTTGGTGTCTTGAGCGGTTCGTCCTCGATCGCTTTCGATGGCGCCTATTCCCTTGCCGATGCGACCATGACGATCCTGGCGCTGATCGTCGCGCGGCTCATCACCAGCAATGCCAACCACAACCGCCGGCTGCACAAACGCTTTTCGCTCGGCTTCTGGCACCTTGAGCCCATTGTTTTGGGCATGAACGGCATCGTCTTGATGAGCGTGTCGATCTACGCCCTGATCAACGCCATCGCCAACCTGCTGGCCGGCGGCCGCCAGCTCGAGTTCGACTTCGCCATCGTCTATGCCGCGGTGACGCTCGCCGCCTGCCTGACCATGGCGTTCATCGGCAGCCGCGCCAACCGGACGATCCAGTCCGACTTCGTCACCCTCGACGTCACCGCGTGGATGATGTCCGGCGGCATCACCGCAGCGCTGCTGGTTGCCTTCATCGGCGGCAGCCTTGTCGAAGGCACCGAACTGAGCTGGGTCGCGCCATATGTCGACCCTGCAGTGCTGGCGCTGGTCTGCCTGATCATCATCCCGATGCCCATCGCCACCGTCCGCCAGGCATTTTCCGACATTCTGCTGATCACGCCGGAAACGCTCAAGACGCATGTCGACGAGGTCGCCCGCGCAACCGTGAAGAAACACGGTTTCGTTTCCTATCGCGCCTATGTCGCCAAGGTCGGCCGTTTGATGCAGGTCGAGCTTTACTTCATCGTGCCGCCCGGCCTGCCCGCGAAAACCATCGAGGAATGGGACCGGCTGCGCGACGAGATAGGCGACGCCCTTGGCGATGAAGGCCCTGATCGTTGGCTGACCATTGCCTTCACCGCCGACAAGGAATGGGCGGAGTAGCTCAGCCTGCTTGCGCCTCTTCCATGAGCCAGGCAACGAAGCGCGCGATCGCGGGGCGTTCGGCGACATGCGGCAAGGTGACGGCATAATAGGCGAACGCGGTTGGCCATGGGCGCTCGATGGCGACAGCGAGCCGGCCGGAGGCGATCTCTTCCTTGGCATAGATGTCACGAATGAGCGCGATGCCCTGCCCGGCTTCAGCCGCGCGGATCAGCAGAAAATCATCGTCGAATGAAGGCCCGCGTTCGATGCGCGCGTCGCCTTCGATCCCCATTGCCTTGAGCCAGAGCCGCCAGTCGGCCCGGTCCGAGTCCTGTAGAAGGGGGTAGGCAAGACAGTCGCCAGGCTCCTTTATTCGAGGTCCGCCGACAAGCAGCGCAGGGCTCGCCACCGGTATCAGTTCGGGCGCCATCAGGTGGATGGCATCGAGGCCGGGATAGTCGCCGAGGCCGTGGCGGATCGCGATATCCACCCTTCCCTTGCGCAGATCCACCAGTTCGGATGATGCCTCGACCCGGACCTCGATCTCAGGATGCCGGCTAGTAAACCGGCCGAGACGAGGAACGAGCCAGGATGCCGCGAAGGATGGCACGGTGCAGATGGTGATCGATTGCGCAGCATTTCTGGCCTCGAGCAGGTCAAGGCCATGTTCGATCTGGTCGAAGGCACGCAGGACTGCCGGATGGACGCTTGCGCCGACTTCCGTCAACTCGACGCCGTATCGTGTTCGCGAAAACAGCGGCGCGCCAGTGCGCTCCTCGATCAACCTCAATTGTTGGCTCACCGCGCCGGAAGTCACCCCCATCGCTTCAGCCGCACGCTTGATGCTGCCGTGGCGTCCGGTTTCGGCAAAGGCCCGTAGTGCCAGCAAAGGGAGAACCCTGCCCATGAGAGACGCCCGATCCAGATATGAAATTAGCTAAACTCTATTGAGGCGCCGTCCTCATCGTCAATTACCATGGGGCGCGGCATGCATCCATATATCATATAGAGCGATTCACGGCAATTCGCCATAGTGAAGCCCCTTTAGAATTTAGCTGAACTACCTTCTTAAACGAGAATTCATCGTTTCCCTCACTTGTCCGGGTTTCGTAGCGTGCTGCCAGGTTAGCGCTGCAAAAGCGCAAGCTCCCACTGCCGGGCCTCCGCCAGGCTCGGGAAAGAACCCACGACAAGGAAACTTCTGCCTATGAACATCGCCGCCCCCCGAACAGATCGTTCGACCGCCCATTCCGGCGCATCCAGTGAAGCTTTTGCCGGGCACCCCGGCTATCGGCGCATGTTCGCTCCGGACCGGCTGACCGTCGGCATCTTTCTGCCCTTGCGCTTCTATGAGGGCGACATGGCTGTGCTGGAAGGCCAGGCTGAACTGGTCGAGGACATCGACCGCCGCGGCTTCGCAAGCATCTGGGTCCGTGACGTGCCGCTTTTCGATCCGGGCTTCGGCGATGCCGGCCAGCTTTTCGACCCCTTCACCTATCTTTCCTATCTGGCGGCGCGGACGCATAAAGTCGCGCTGGCCACGGGAAGCGCCATCTTTTCCCTGCGTCATCCCATCGATCTGGCCAAGGCGGCAACCACGATCGATCACCTTTCCGGCGGCCGTCTCGTGCTGGGAATCGCGTCCGGCGATCGCCCGGCCGAGTTTCCGGCCTACGGCCTGGACATGGACGATCGGGGCAGGCGATTTGCGGAAGCGGTGGCCTATTTCCGGCAACTGATCGCACCCGGCCGGCCGTCCATCAATTCAAGGCTCGGAACGATGACAGGCATCGACTTCCTGCCCAAGCCGCCGGTAGGTCGTATTCCGCTGATCGTCACCGGATCCAGCCGGCAGACGCCGGCATGGGTTGCCGAACATGCCGATGGCTGGCTGACCTACCCGCAGCCCACCCACATAGCGGAGGGCCCGAAGCGGCTGGCGCAGAACATTCGCGCCTGGCGGGACCAGATTCCGGATGGTGGCTTTCGCCCGCATATGACCAACGAGTGGCTCGATCTCTCCGACGATCCCAACGTCCCTCGCACCCCGATGCGTGGCGGGTTCGTGTTGAAGACCGGCCGCAAGGGGCTGATCGACCTGCTCGGAGAATGGCGCGAGGCCGGCGTCAACCACGCAGCGCTGGGGATGCAGTTTTCCGACCGCCCGGCTGGCGAGATCATCCAGGAGCTTGCCGAAGAGGTCTTGTCACACTTCCCGTCGCTGGAGGGGCCTTCGCCGCTTGCTGCAAGATGGTAGGCGTCGCAGAGCGGCCAGCGATATTGCCGCCTGACGCCCTCAAGTCGGCCTTCGCGCAGATACCGACATCTGTTGCAGTCGTCACGACAGGCAGCGGATCGGAGCGCTATGGTGCAACGGTTGGCACGCTGAGCGCACTGTCCCTCGGCCCGCCGATGCTGATGTTCGCGATGAAACAGACCTCCAGCCTGCTGCAGCGGCTGGAGGTGGGAAGGCCTGTCGGCATCAACGTTCTCGCCGCCCATCAGCACGACATAGCGCGCCGCTTTGCCACGCCAGGCATAGATCGGTTCGGCGACACGCGATGGTGCGAGGAGCACGCGCTTCCCCGCATCGACGAGACGCTGCTGTGGATCGCGGCCCGCGTCCGCGACCAGCTGCCGCTTGGCGACCACATGCTGGTCACGGCGATCATCGAGCACACCCAGACGGAAGACCTCGCACCGCTGGTATTCTGGCGGCGCGGCTTTTCGGCGATCTCGAACGACAGAGGAGTCTGAGTTCGGCTAGGCGTCCTCGCTGCGGCTGCACCGAAAAGTCTTTGGCGTGCAGCCGCATAAGCCAGCCGATTGTTGTCTTCCTAGCCTACGCCTTGATGCGCCAGCCGGTCCTGAATATCCACCAGACCGCAATCAGGCAGGCAACGAGGAACACCAGCGTCATGCCGAGGCTGATGCCGACATTGACGTCCGATATGCCGAAGAAGCTCCAGCGGAAGCCGCTGACCAGATAGACCACCGGGTTGAACAGCGACACGGTGCGCCAGAACGGCGGCAGCATGTCGATGGAGTAGAAGCTGCCGCCAAGGAAGGTCAACGGTGTGACGATCAGCATCGGCACCAGCTGCAATTGCTCGAAATTGCCGGCCCAGATGCCGATGATGAAGCCGAACAGGCTGAAGGTGACCGCCGTCAGCACCAGGAACAACAGCATCCAGCCGGGATGCTGTATCTGCAGCGGCACGAACAGGGCGGCTGTCGCGAGGATGATCAGCCCGAGGATGATCGACTTCGACGCTGCCGCCCCGACATAGGAGATGACGATCTCGAGATAGGACACCGGCGCCGACAGCAGCTCGTAGATGGTGCCGACGAATTTCGGGAAATAGATGCCGAACGAGGCATTGGAGATGCTCTGGGTCAAAAGCGACAGCATGATCAGCCCGGGCACGATGAACGCGCCGTAGCTGATGCCGTTGATCTCGCTGATGCGCGAGCCGATGGCAGCACCGAAGACGACGAAATAGAGCGAAGTCGAAATGACGGGCGAAACGATGCTTTGCAGCAGCGTGCGCCAGGTGCGCGCCATTTCGAACAGGTAGATTGCGCGGATCGCGTGAAAATTCATCGCCGTTCACTCACCAGATTGACGAAGATCTCCTCCAGCGAACTCTGGCTGGTCTGAAGGTCCTTGAAGCGGATACCGTTGTCGTTGAGGTCCTTGAGCAGCGCCGTGATGCCGGTTCGTTCACCCTGCGCGTCGTAGGTGTAGACGATTTCGTGGCCGCCGTCGGCCAGCTCCAGGCCGTGGCTGGCGAGCGCCGGCGGCAGGCTGTCGAGCTGGCTCTGCAACTGCAGCTTCAATTGCTTGCGGCCCAGCTTGCGCATCAGCTCGGCCTTCTCCTCGACGAGGATGATCTCGCCCTTGGAGATGACCCCTACCCTGTCGGCCATCTGCTCGGCCTCCTCGATGTAGTGCGTGGTCAGGATGACGGTGACGCCGGTTTCGCGCAGCGAGCGCACCACCTCCCACATGTCGCGCCTCAGCTCGACGTCGACGCCGGCGGTAGGCTCGTCGAGAAACAGGATCTGCGGTTCGTGCGACAGCGCCTTCGCGATCATCACGCGCCGCTTCATGCCGCCCGACAGCGTCATGATCTTGCTGTCCTTTTTCTCCCACAGCGACAGATCCTTGAGGATCTTCTCGATATGCGCCGGGTTCGCCGGCTTGCCGAACAGGCCGCGGCTGAAGCTGACCGTCGCCCATACGGTTTCGAAGGCGTCGGTGGTCAGTTCCTGCGGCACCAGCCCGATGCGCGAGCGCGCGTCACGGTAGTCGCGAACGATGTCGTGCCCATCCGCCAGCACCATGCCCTCGGTCGGGTTGACGATGCCGCAGATGATGCTGATCAGCGTCGTCTTGCCGGCGCCGTTGGGCCCGAGCAAAGCGAAGATCTCGCCGCGGCTGATGTCGAGATTGATGTTCTTCAGCGCCGAAAAGCCCGACGCATAGGTCTTGGAAAGATTGGAAACGGAAATAATCGGCTGCATGGCGATCATCGCTTGAGATTTGAATGGAAATGAAGGGCAAAACCGGCTGGGGGCACGCCGGCGCTGGGGTTAGCGGAATATATGGGCTGATATCGCGCGAACAAGGGGCACGCCGCCGCCTCCTGACATTGTCGTGTGCACCACCGGCCGCCGCCCTTGACGCGCAAGGGTGGCGCCCTCAACAGTTCCGATCGAGGGGAGACAACAATGCCGTTCGACAGTCGCATTCCGCTCGCATCGCCCACGGGCGCCCATATCAATGTGTTTGTCCGCCGCGCCGAGGCACCTGCCCGGGCGGTGGTTCAGATCAACCACGGCTTGGCCGAACATGCCGCACGCTACGGCCGCTTCGCCGATTTCCTCGCCGCCCATGACTGTCACGTCTACGCCCATGACCATCGCGGTCATGGCGCGACGTCGGCGCCCGATGCGGCTACCGGGCGTTTCGCGGCCAAGGACGGTGTCGACCGCGTCCTGGCCGATGTCGGCGCCGTGCATGACTTCATCGCAGTCCAGCACCCTGATCTGCCGGTTGTGATCTTCGGCCACTCGATGGGTGGGCTGATCGCGCTCAATTTCGTGCTGCGCCATTCCGAACGCGTGGCAGCGGCGGCCATCTGGAACGCCAATTTCTCCGCCGGCATCCTCGGCCGGCTGGCACAGGCCATCCTTGCCTTCGAGCGCTTCCGGCTCGGGTCGGACGTGCCCTCCCGCATCCTGCCCAGGCTGACCTTCGGCGACTGGGCAAAGAAGATCCCCGGCCGCCGTACCGAATTCGACTGGCTCTCGCGCGATCCGGCCGAGGTCGATGCCTACATCGCCGACCCGCTCTGCGGCTGGAACGCCTCGGTGTCGATGTGGATCGACATTTTCGATCTGGTCATTGCCGGTGCCGACGACGGCAACTTCGCAAGCGTGCGCAAGGACCTGCCGTTCAACCTCGTCGGCGGCGCTCACGACCCGGCAACCGACGGCGGCAAGGCGGTCGAGGCGCTGGCTTCGCGCATGCGCCAGATGGGCTTTTCGAATCTCGCTTCAAAGGTTTACGCAGAAACCCGCCACGAAAGCCTGAACGAGGTCAATCGCGATGCCGTCATGGCCGATTTCGCCGGCTGGCTCGACCTGACGTTTCCGCGGTGAACATGCTTGCTGGCCCATTGCAACGTGGTGGCGGGATATCGGGACTCCTGATAGATCGTGGCGCGACCGAAATGATCTCTGGTGCCCCATGAGCAATCCGCCCCTCCACGGCGTCCGCGTCATCGAACTCGCCCGCATCCTCGCCGGCCCCTGGGCCGGACAGTTGCTCGCCGATCTCGGCGCCGATGTCGTCAAGGTGGAAAACCCCGACGGCGGCGACGACACCCGCAAATGGGGCCCGCCCTTCGTCACCTCCCATGACGGCGAGAACCTGTCGGCCGCCTATTATCACGCCTGCAATCGCGGAAAGCGCTCGATCGCGCTCGACTTCTCGACGCCTGAAGGTGCGGACATCGTGCGCAAGCTGGTCGCCGGCGCCGACGTCCTGATCGAGAACTTCAAGCTTGGCGGCCTCAAGAAATACGGTCTCGACTATGACAGCCTGAAGAAGATCAACCCCAGGCTGGTCTATTGCTCGATCACCGGCTTCGGCCAGTCCGGCCCTTATGCGCCGCGCGCCGGCTACGACTTCATCGTCCAGGGCATGTCGGGCCTGATGTCGATCACCGGGCCTGCCGGCGGCGAGCCGCAAAAGGTCGGCGTCGCCGTCACCGACATCTTCACCGGGCTTTATTCGGTCATCGCCATCCAGGCGGCTTTGCGCCACGCCGAGGCCACCGGCCAGGGCCAGCATATCGACATGGCGCTGTTCGACGCCCAGATGTCGGTGCTCGCCAACCAGAACCTCAACTATCTCGTCTCGGGCAATTCGCCGGTGCAGATGGGCAACGCCCATCCGAACATCTCGCCTTACGAGGTGCTGCCGGTGCGCGACGGGCATTTCATCCTCGCCGTCGGCAATGACGGCCAGTTCCAGAAATTCTGCGCCATCGTCGGCCTCGACGATCTCCCCGCCGACCCGCTCTTTGCCACCAATTCCGCCCGCGTCGCCAACCGCGTCGCCTTGCGCGAGAAGATCGTCGCCGCGCTCGCGGCCTTCGACCGCGAAACCCTGCTCGCCCGGCTCGAGGCTTCAGGCGTGCCGGCAAGCCCCATCAACAATATCGGCCAGGCCTTCGCCGATCCGCAGGCGATCGCCCGCGGCATGCGCATGGACCTCGACGATGGCCACGGCAATGCGCTGCCCTCAGTGCGCGCGCCAATGATCATGTCCGAGACACCTCTTTCATATGTCAGACCTTCGCCGCGGCTCGGGGAACACACCGCGGAAATCCTTGCCGAACTGGAGAAGAACGAAAAATGAAGACCGGCGGACAACTGATCGTCGACGCGCTCGAGGCCAACGGCGTCGACCGCATGTACTGCGTGCCGGGCGAATCCTATCTCGCGGTACTCGACGCGCTGCATGATTCCAAGATCCGGAGCATCGTCTGCCGCCAGGAAGGCGGTGCGGCGATGATGGCCGACTGCCACGGCCGCCTCACCGGCAAGCCGGGCATCTGCTTCGTCACCCGTGGCCCTGGCGCCACCAACGCGTCCGCCGGCGTGCACATCGCCATGCAGGATTCCATCCCGATGATCCTGTTCATCGGCCAGGTGGCGAGCCATGCCAAGGAGCGCGAAGCCTTCCAGGAGGTCAACTACCGGCGCTTCTTCGGCGATATCGCCAAGTGGGTGGTCGAGATCGACGATGCCGCGCGCATTCCCGAACTGCTCACCCGTGCCTTCTCCGTCGCCACCTCGGGCCGCCCAGGTCCCGTCGTCATCTCGCTGCCCGAGGACATGCTGACCAGCGAGGTCGAGGCCCCGGCCGCCCTGTCCGCCGTCGCGGTCGAAACCCGCCCGGGCGACGAAGAGCTGGCCAAGCTCGAGGCCCTGCTCAACAGCGCCAGGAATCCGTTCGTCATCCTCGGCGGCACGCGCTGGAATGCCGAGGCTGTCGAGCGCATGAAGAAGATCTCGGAAGCCTGGTCGCTGCCGGTCGGCGTCTCCTTCCGCCGCCAGATGCTGTTCGACCACCTCCATGAAAACTACGCTGGCGACGTCGGCATCGGCGTCAACCCGAAGATCGCAAAGGCGATCAAGGAAGCCGACGTGGTGCTGCTGGTCGGCGGCCGCTTCGGCGAGATGCCATCATCTGACTACACACTGATCAAGAGCCCCTATCCGGATCAGAAGCTCGTGCATATCCATGCCGACTCTGACGAACTCGGCCGCGTCTACCGCCCGACCGTCGCCATCAATGCCTCGCCGGCGGCCTTCGTCGAGGCTTTCGCCAGGCGCAAGCCGGCCGCAAAGCCGGCATGGACCGAAAACACCAGGGCGCTGCACGCTGCCTATCTCGAATGGTCGACCCCGCCGCTCGCCGGCCCGGGTGCGGTCCAGATGGGTCCGATCATGAACTGGCTGGAAAAGGTCCTGCCCGAGGACGCCATCCTCACCAACGGCGCCGGCAATTACGCCACCTGGGTGCACCGATTCCACCGCTTTCGCCGTTTTGCCACCCAGGGTGCGCCGACGTCGGGCTCGATGGGCTACGGCACGCCAGCAGCGGTTGCAGCCAAGGGCCTGTTCCCCGAGCGCGAGGTCATCGCCTTTGCCGGCGACGGCTGCTTCATGATGAACGGCCAGGAGTTCGCCACCGCGGTGCAGTATGGCTTGCCGATCATCGTCATCGTCGTCAACAACGGCATCTACGGCACCATCCGCATGCACCAGGAGCGCGAGTATCCCGGCCGTGTCGAGGCGACCGACCTCAAGAACCCTGATTTCGCAGCGCTTGCCCGTGCCTATGGCGGCCATGGCGAGACGGTGCGCGAGACCGACGAATTCGCGCCCGCCTTCGAGCGCGCCCGTGCCAGCGGCAAGCCGACGATCATCGAGATCAAGCTCGATCCGGAGGCCATCACGCCGACCCGCACGCTGAGCGACATCAGGGACAAGCGCTGATCCCTGCCCCGGGGACAAGCGGGATCCTTGACTTGGGGAAAGCGCAAGCGTCGTGGCAAATGCGTGGCTTTGATGCTATTGAGGCCGCGCATTTCACCATCCTGACGTAACACTTCCCCAGGCAAGCTGATGATTTCAATCGTCATTCCGTGCAAGAACGAGGCCGAGAACCTGCCGATCCTGGTCGGCGAGGTCCACGACGCCATGGCCGGCCGCGACTACGAGGTCATCGTCGTCGATGACGGCTCGACCGATCGCACGGCCGACGTTCTCGCCGAGCTGGCGCGCAGCGCCGGTCGCCTGCGTCATGTCAGGCACGACCGCTCGGCCGGCCAGAGTGCCGCCGTTCGTTCCGGCGTCTTCGCGGCGCGGGGCAGCATCGTCGTCACCATGGATGGCGACGGCCAGAACGATCCCGCCTATCTGCCCAAGCTCGCCGACGCACTGATCGCCGCCGGCCCGTCGGTCGGCGTCGCCGCCGGCCAGCGCCTCAAGCGCACCGACACCAAGCTCAAGCAGCTGTCGTCGCGTTTCGCCAATGGCCTGCGCGAGATGATCCTGCGCGACGGCACGCGCGATTCAGGCTGCGGCCTCAAGGCGTTGCACACCGATCTGTTCCGCCAGCTGCCGTTCTTCGACGGCTGGCATCGTTACCTGCCCGCACTTTCACTGCGCGAGGGCCGCGGCGTCGTCCATGTCGACGTCGTCGACCGCTCGCGCCGCCACGGCAAATCCAATTACGGCATCCTCGATCGCGGCCTGCGCGGCATCCTCGACCTCACGGGCGTGTGGTGGCTGCGTCGCCGCCGCAAGGTCGTGCCATCGGTCACGGAGCTTGGCCAATGAACCTCATTTCCGAACTCGGCACCTGGCTGCACGATGTCTTCGTCGCCCAGTTCAACGGCTGGATCCTGCTCGGCTTCGTCGCCCAGGGCATGTTCACCATGCGTTTCGTCGTGCAATGGCTCGCTTCGGAACGCGCCAAGCGCTCCGTCGTGCCCGTCGCCTTCTGGTTCTTCTCGCTCGGGGGCGGCGCCCTGCTGCTGATCTATGCCATCCAGCGCCAGGACCCGGTGTTCATTGCCGGCCAGGGCCTCGGCCTGTTCATCTACATCCGCAATCTCTGGCTGATCGCCAATGAGCGGCGCGCCGCCATGGCCGACACCGAGTAGTGGGCATGCTGGCAACCGGAATCAAAACCACAGAGACCCAGCACAAGTCTTTGTCTCTGTTCAGCTATCTCCTGCTCGCAGCACTCTGCCTGTTTGCCTTCGCACCCGGCATTTCCACCCTGCCGCCGACCGACCGCGACGAGTCGCGCTTCGTCCAGGCCACCAAGCAGATGGTCGAGAGCGGCGACTATGTCGACATCCGTTTCCAGGACGTGCCGCGCTACAAGAAACCAGCCGGAATCTACTGGCTGCAGTCGGCCGCCGTCCTGGTCAGCGGAAAGGGCAGCGATGCCCCGATATGGGTCTACCGGCTGGTTTCGGTGCTGGCCGGCACCTTCTCGGTCCTTGCCCTCGCCTTCGTCGGCGACCGCATGTTCGGCCGCACGGCAGGCGTCGTTGCCGGCCTCGGCCTCATGGGTATCCTCATGCTCGGCGTCGAGGCACGCATCGCCAAGACCGACGCGACTTTGCTCGCCACCGCCCTGCTCGCCCAGGGTGCGCTCGCAGCCGTCTATCTCGGCCACAAGGCCGGCCGGCCGCAGGGCAAAGCCAACTGGCTGTTCTGGATCGCCCACGGCCTTGCCCTGCTGATCAAGGGCCCGGTCATTCCGTTCCTCAGCCTGCTCACGGTCGCCACCATCGCCATCCTCGACCGCGACCGCTCATGGCTGCGCAAGCTCCGCCCCTTCACCGGCATCCTGGTGACGCTGCTCGTCGCAGCTCCGTGGCTGATCCTGATCACCATCAAGACCGGCACCGAATTCTGGCAGGAATCGGTCGGCAAGGACCTGTTGAGCAAGGTCGGCTCCGGCCAGGAATCGCATGGCTTCCCACCCGGCTACTACTTCCTGACCTATTCCGTGTTCATGTGGCCCTTCGCTTTGGTGGCGCTCGAAGGCGGGCTGAAGGCGCTCAAGCACTTCCGCGACGACCCCCGGCTTTTGTTTTGCCTCGCCTGGTACCTGCCCTACTGGATCGCCATCGAGCTGATCCCCACCAAGCTGCCGCACTATGCGATGCCGGCCTATCCCGCGCTGCTCCTGCTGATGGCCTGGTCGCTGACCGATCCGTCCGCCGCAGGCATCGAGCTGTCGCGCTGGCAGCTCTGGATCCGCAGGGCCTGCGCCTTTGGCGTCTTCGGCATCAGTGCCGGCCTTGCTGCCATCGCACTCGGCATCACGCCCTATTTCCTCGGTCAGTTCTCCTGGTGGGGCCAGTTGGCCGGTCTGCTTGTTCTGGTTGCCGCTACCCTCGGCGCCGGCATGCCGAGCGACATGTCGCCGCTCAAGCGCACCGGCATTGCCGCGGCTGCTGCCGCCGCAGCCTTCGGCGTGCTGACCCTGAAGGTCCTGCCGCCGCTCAAGCCTTTGTGGCTTAGTCCGCAGATTGCCGAGCAGTTCGAGAAACTGAAGCCCTGCACCACCTCGGTGCTCGCTTCCGCCGGCTACAGCGAGCCGAGCCTGGTCTTCCTCGCCGGCACCTCGACCCAACTCACCAATGGCAAGGGCGCGGCAGCGGCCCTGGCGGCCGATCCCGCATGCGCCATTGCCGTGGTTTCGGCGGCCGAAAGCAAGGCCTTCCTCGCTGCCGTGCCGGGCGGCGCAGCAGCGCTCAGGGAGCGCGGCCGCATCGAAGGCACGAACTATTCCAAGGGCGAGTCGCGCACGCTGACCTTCTACGTGGTGGCGAAGTAGCGGCAGCCCCCTTGCCAGTGGCTTGGGCGTGCGTCCTTTGAGGCTCGCCCAAGACAAGTCAGCCCCAAGCCGTCAGCGGTCAGGGCGGGGCTCGCACCTCAGGATGAGGACCGTTGCGCTGACCTCCCTCATCCTGAGGAGCCCGCGAAGCGGGCCTCGAAGGACGCACCTCAAACTCCAACCTCGAAAAAGAAAAAGGGGCGGTTACCCGCCCCCTTTCCAGATCGTCCGGTCATCCAGATCTTATTTGATCGCCTTGTCGGTGATCGTGGACGTCCAGGCGCCCGAAGGCTCCTTGGTGATGATCTTCTGCGCCAAAAGCGCTTCTGCTGTTCGCTTGTAGGCCGCCTCGATCAGCTTGCCGTCGGCATTGTCGATCAGCTTGGCCACTTCGCCCATCATGCGCTTCTGGTGGTTTTCGTCCTGGCCGCCATTGTCGACGACGATGCCGGCTGCCTCGTCAGGATTGTCGACGGCGTATTTCCAGCCCTTCATCGAGGCGCGCACGAAGCGAACCATCTTGTCTTCGAAGGCCGGGTCCTTGAGCTTGTCTTCCATCGCATAGAGGCCGTCTTCGAGCAGGTCGTTGCCCATCTCCGTATAATTGAAGACGGTCAGTTCTTCGGGCTTGAAGCCGGCATCGATCAGCTGCCAGTATTCATTGTAGGTCATGACCGAGATGCAGTCCGCCTGCTTCTGGATCAGCGGCTGCACGTCGAAACTCTGCTTCAGCACGGTCACGCCATCGGCGCCGCCTTCGGTCGACAGGCCGAGCTTGTTCATCCAGGCGAAGAACGGATATTCGTTGCCGAAGAACCAGACGCCCAGCGTCTTGCCCTTGAAGTCGGCTTCGGTCTTGACCGGCCCGTCCTTCGGGCAGACCAGCTCCATGCCCGCCTTCTTGTAGGGCTGGGCGATGTTGACCAGGCCGACACCCTTTTCGCGGGCCGCCAGCGCGCCGCCCATCCAATCGACGATGACATCGGCGCCGCCACCGGCGATCACCTGCTCCGGTGCAATGTCAGGGCCGCCCGGCTTGATGTCGACGTCGAGGTTTTCCTCGCCGTAGAAGCCCTTTTCCTTGGCGACGTAGTAGCCGGCGAACTGCGACTGCGTCACCCACTTGAGCTGCAGCGTCACCTTGTCGGCGGCAAGTGCCGCCTGCGCGGCGGCCAGCGACATCGCTCCCGCCATCAACGATATCATCAGTCTCTTCATCTTCTTTTTCCCTCTGAAGTTGGACCGCGGCCCCGCCCAAGGAGCTCAGGTCACGCCCGCCCACCACGGACAGACGGATGCCAGAAAGTGGTGGCCCTCTCGATCAGGGCGACCACGCCATAGAAGACGGAACCGGCCAGAGCCGCAACAGCGATCTCCGCCCAGACCATGTCGACATTCATGCGCCCGATCTCGGTCGAGATGCGGAAGCCCATGCCGACGATCGGCGTGCCGAAGAATTCGGCGACGATGGCGCCGATTAGCGCCAGCGTGGAGTTGATCTTCAACGCATTGAAGATGAAGGGTGCGGCCGCCGGCAGGCGCAGCTTGAACAGCGTCTGCCAGTAATTGGACGCATAGGTGCGCATCAGGTCGCGCTCCATGTGCCCCGAGGCCGCGAGGCCCGCGACCGTGTTCACCAGCATCGGGAAGAAGGTCATGATGATGACCACGGCAGCCTTCGACTGCCACTCGAAGCCGAACCAGATCACCATGATCGGGGCGACGCCGATAATCGGCAGCGCAGACACCATGTTGCCGATGGGCAAAAGTCCTTTGCGCAGGAACGGCACGCGGTCGGCCAGGATCGCCACGGCGAAGCCCGAGGCACAGCCGACGATGTAGCCGAACAGCACCGCCTTGAAGATCGTCTGGCGCACGTCGGCCAGAAGGATCGGCAGCGAATTGCCGATGCGCGCGGCGATCGCACTTGGCGGCGGCAAAAGGATGAACGGAACGCCCGCCCCCCGCGTCACCGCTTCCCATATGATCAGGATCCAGGCGCCGAAGATCGCCGGGATCAGCAGGCGCAGCAACGTCCTGGCCTGCGTCGACACCGGCCGGATGGCCGACAGCACCGCAACGCAGCGCCAGGCCAGCAGCCAGGCGGCGGCAAGCAGCAGGAAGTACGGCATCCGCGCCGTGCCTTCATTGCCTGCGATGCCAGATATCAGCAGCCAGGCAGCGCCATGCGCTCCGACGAAAAGCACAGCGGCGCTGGCGAGTCCGGAAAACATGGCGAAAGAGGCCACGGCAGGCAAGGCGATGAGGCCGACGACAAGCGACGTCATGCCGCTCGACATCGGCGCGGTAGCTTCGGCCGTCAGCATCGGCACCGTCGCCATGGCGACGGCGCACAACGCCAGCGCCAGCCCGGCTTGCCAGGACGGTTTGGAGTTCATCATGCCGGCCGCCCTCCCATCGAACGTTCGACAACCTTGCCGACGATCCCCACCAGTACAACCAGCATGGCCGCCACCACCGAGCCGGCGACGAGTGCCGCCCACATGTCGATGGTCTGGCTGTAATAGGATCCGGCGAGCAGTTTCGCGCCGATGCCGGCGACAGCACCTGTCGGCAACTCACCGACGATGGCGCCGACGAGGCTCGCTGCCACCGCCACCTTCATCGAGGCGAACAGGAACGGCACCGAGGCCGGCACGCGCAGCTTCCAGAACGTCTGAGACGCGCTCGCATTGTAGGTGTGCATCAGGTCGAGATGCATGAGATCGGGGGAGCGTAGCCCCTTCACCATGCCGACGGCGACGGGGAAGAACGACAGGTAGGTCGAGATCAGCGCCTTGGGGATCAGCCCGGTGATTCCGATGGCCGCCAGCACCACGATGATCATCGGCGCCACGGCCAGGATGGGAATGGTCTGCGAGGCGATGATCCACGGCATCAGGCTGCGGTCGAGCGCGATGACATGGACGATGCCGACCGCGATCAGGATGCCGAGTGCCGTTCCGAAGGTGAAGCCAAGCAGCGTCGACGACAGCGTCACCCACGAATGATAGACGAGGCTGCGCGCGCTGGTGACCTTCCTCAGGAAGGTGTTTTCGAAGAAGTTCTGCGCCACCTGGTGCGGCGCGGGCATGGTCGGCTTGGGCTGCGACAGCGTCTTGCCGACGAATTCCACGGTACCTGGCGTCAGGCCTGCCCGCCGATCGAGGTCGCGCTGGAACGGCGCGTTCATGTAGACGGCAAACGCATACCAGGCGGCGACGATGACCAGCAGGATGGTGATAACGGGAATAATCCGGTCTCTGAGGCGGTCCATCGCGGCTCAATCCTCGTAGGAATGGCCGGCGCGCAGCCCGTCGCGGACACGCGCGGCGATCGCCAGGAATTCCGGGCTCTCGCGGATGTCGAGCGGTCGCTCTGTGGGCAGCGTCGACTCGATCACGTCGGTGACACGCCCGGGCCTTGGCGACATCACCACGATGCGCGTCGACAGATACACGGCCTCGGGAATCGAGTGGGTGACGAAGCAGATCGTCTTGTTGGTCTGCCGCCACAGCCGGAGCAACTGTTCGTTGAGATGGTCGCGCACGATCTCGTCGAGCGCGCCGAACGGCTCGTCCATCAAGAGCAGATCCGCGTCGAAGGCCAGTGCGCGCGCAATCGAGGCGCGCTGCTGCATGCCGCCCGACAGCTGCCAGGGATATTTCTTCTCGAAGCCGGAGAGATTGACCAGGTCCATCGTGCGCTTGATGCGCTCTTGCTGCTCTGCCTTCGAAAGACCGATGATCTCGAGCGGCAGCCCGACATTGCTTTCGATCGTGCGCCACGGAAACAGCGCTGCCGCCTGGAACACATAGCCGTAGGCCCGGGCCTCACGTGCCTGTTCGGGCGTCATGCCGTTGATCGAGATCTTGCCTTCCGTCGGCTGCTCGAGATCGGCGATGACCCTGAGGAACGTCGTCTTGCCGCAGCCCGAAGGGCCGATGAAGGAGACGAACTCGCCCTTGTTGATGGTCAGATTGACGTCCGCCAGCGCCCGCACCGGGCCGTCATTGGTCTGGAAGGTCAGCCCCAGTTGTCTGGCTTCGACGACGGCGTTCTGATCGACGCTTGTCGCCGTGGCTTGATTGACTGTCATGAGCATTGCCCGACTTTACCCCACATCATGCCATCCTCTCCGAAGATGAGGCGGGCGTCCACTTGATCGGGATGTTTTTGCTGGCCTTGAAACCGGACGTCTTTCCGGCGCCATCCTTGCGGCCGCAAGGCGCGGCCGCCATCCCTGTTCGGTACACGGAAATTGCCTGCGAACGCGCAGGTGCTCACACCCCGGTCGCCGGGATGCCTGTGCGTTCGACCTTGCGCGGCGCGGTGATCTCCTTCCACTGCGACAGCGCCCGATTGACGGCGGCATGCGGTTCGCGGGCGACGAATTCGCCGTGGCCGGGATTGGCCTTCACCTCGTGCTCCTGGATCGCCAGCTCGCCGCGCGTGAAGACGAAGCGCGGCAGTCCGGTCACCTCGATACCCTCGAAGACGTTGTAGTCGATGACCGACTGCTGGCTCTTCGCCGCGATCGTCTTCTTGCGCTTGGGGTCCCACACGATGACGTCGGCATCCGCGCCTTCGACGATCGCGCCCTTCTTCGGGTACATGTTGAGGATCTTGGCGATGTTGGTCGAGGTCACCGCCACGAACTCGTTCATCGTCAGCCGGCCGGTGTTGACGCCCTTGGTCCACAGCACCGGCATGCGGTCTTCGAGCCCGCCGGTGCCGTTGGGGATCTTGGTGAAGTTGCCGACGCCGGTGCGCTTCTGCTCGGTCGTGAACGAGCAATGATCCGTCGCCACCACCTGCAGCGAACCCGCCTGCAGGCCGGCCCACAAAGAATCCTGGTGCAGCTTGTTGCGGAAGGGCGGGCTCATCACCCGGCGCGCCGCATGGTCCCAGTCCTTGTTGAAATATTCGGTCTCGTCGAGCACCAGATGCTGGATCAGCGGCTCGCCATAGACGCGCATGCCCTTCTGCCGGGCCCGGCGGATCGCCTCATGCGCCTGCTCGCAGGAGGTGTGCACGACATAGAGCGGGCTGCCCACCATGTCGGCGATCATGATGGCGCGGTTGGTCGCCTCGCCCTCCACTTCGGGCGGGCGCGAATAGGCATGCGCCTCGGGTCCGTTATTGCCCTCGGCCAGAAGCTTCGCCGACAGCTGGGCGACGACGTCGCCGTTCTCGGCATGCACCAGCGGCAGCGCGCCGAGCTCGGCGCAGCGCTTGAAAGACGAGTACATCTCGTCGTCGTCCACCATCAGCGCGCCCTTGTAGGCCATGAAGTGCTTGAACGAGGTGATGCCCTTGTCGACGACTTGGGCCATCTCGTTGAACACCTGCTCGCCCCACCAGGTGATCGCCATGTGGAAGGAGTAATCGGAACAGGCCTTCGACGTCTTGTTGTCCCACATCTGCAGCGCTTCGAGCAGCGACTGGCCGGGCGCCGGCAGGCAGAAATCGACGACCATTGTCGTGCCGCCGGAAAGCGCCGCACGTGTGCCGCTTTCGAAGTCGTCGGCCGAATAGGTGCCCATGAACGGCATTTCGAGATGGGTGTGCGGGTCGATGCCACCGGGCATGATGTAGCAGCCGGTGGCATCGAACTCGTGGTCGGCATGCAAGTTCTCGCCAATGGCGACGATCTTGCCATGCTGGATCAGCACGTCGGCCTTCCACGTCCGGTCGGCCGTGACGATGGTGCCGTTTCTGATGACTTTGGTCATTATGAAGTTCCCCTATTCGTGCCGCGCCTCTTTGCGAGCGTTTCGGCAAAGTTTCATATCATCTAAGGACGCCAACTCCGCGCAGGCCAAGCGCAAGCCACCCTTCCCCGATCGGAAAAAGGGCTGCCTGGGCAGCAATGTCGGTCCGAAGGCTCACTCCACGATCTCCGCCGTCTCGACCACGGCATGGAACAGCACGTCGCAGCCGGCGGCGGCCCATTCCGGATAGATTTCCTCGGCCTCGTTGTGGCTCAGGCCGTCGACGCATGGACAAAAGACCATCGCCGTCGGCGCCACGCGATTGATCCAGCAGGCGTCGTGGCCGGCACCCGAGACGATGTCGCGATGGCTGTAGCCGAGCCGGTCGGCGGCGTCGCGCACGGCCTTGACGCAATCCTTGTCAAAGGCGACGGGATCGAAATGGCCGACCTGCTCGATCTCGAACGAGATGTCGAGCGCCTCGCAGATGGTGGCGATGCCCTCGCGCACACGCGCATCCATCGTGTCCAGCACCTCCTTTTCCGGCGAGCGGATGTCGATGGTGAACACCGTGCGCCCGGCAATGATGTTGCGCGAGTTGGGATAGACCTCCATGTGGCCGACGGCACCGACGGCGTCTGGCTGGTAGTCCATCGCCACTTCATGCACCAGCTCGGTCACCCGCGCCATGCCGAGCCCGGCATTGCGGCGCTTGTACATCGGCGTCGAGCCGGTGTGCGCCTCCGTTCCGGTCAGCGTCACCTGCAGCCACTTCAGGCCCTGGCCGTGGGTGACGACGCCGATCTCGATCTCTTCGTCCTCAAGGATCGGCCCCTGCTCGATATGCAATTCGAAGAAGGCCTTCATCTTGCGCGCGCCGACCTTTTCCGCACCCTTCCAGCCGATGCGTTCCAGCTCGTCGCCGAAGCGCTTGCCGTGCGCATCCTGGCGCGCATAGGCCCAGTCCTGCTTGAGCACGCCGGCAAACACGCCGGAAGCGAGCATTGCCGGGGCAAAGCGGGTACCCTCTTCGTTGGTCCAGTTGGTCACCACGATCGGATGCTTGGTCTTGATGCCAAGGTCGTTGAGGCTGCGGATGACTTCGAGCCCGCCAAGCACGCCGAGCACGCCGTCGAACTTGCCGCCCGTCGGCTGGGTATCGAGGTGGCTGCCGACATAGACCGGCAGCGCCTCGGGGTCGGTGCCTTCGCGCCGGGCAAACATCGTGCCCATCTCGTCGATGCCCGTTTCAAGGCCGGCAGCGTCGCACCATTTCTTGAACAGGTGGCGGCCCTCGCCGTCCTCGTCGGTCAGCGTCTGGCGATTGTTGCCGCCGGCGATGCCGGGACCGATCTTCGCCATTTCCATCAGCGAATCCCACAAACGGTCTGAATTGATTCGCAGATTCTCGCCTGGGGCGGCCATGGCCAACGTCCTCTCATTCTCTTGTTCTGCCCGGAAACCCCAGCGGTTCCCGGCGCCGGATTTCCTTCGGTGGCTTTCGCCCGGAGCCCCATCCGTTGGACGGGACACCTTTTGTCTCTCGGAGCTGTCCCCGGAGAGCTGGACGCCCTCCGGGTTCAAGTTCCTGTCGATCAGTCGACCGCCCTCAGCACCTCGCGGACGTGATCGATCAATTCGTCGATCTGGCCCTTGGTGATGATCAGCGGCGGCGACAGCGCGATGATGTCGCCGGTGGTGCGGATCAGTGCGCCACGCTCGAACGCCTTGACGAAGGCCGAGAAGGCACGCTTTGTCGGCGCTCCGGCAATCGGCGATAGCTCGATCGCGCCGATCAGGCCGATGTTGCGGATGTCGATGACGTGCGGCTCGCCCTTCAGCGAGTGCAGCGCCTCTTCCCAATAGGAGGCAAGCTCGGCGCCACGGGTCAGCAGCCCCTCTTCCTTGTAGGTGTCGAGGGTGGCGAGTGCCGCAGCCGAAGCTATCGGATTGCCCGAATAGGTATAGCCGTGGAAGAACTCGATCATGTGCTCGGGGCCGGTCATGAAGGCGTCGTGGATTTCCTTCTTCACGAACACCGCACCCATCGGGATGACGCCGTTCGACACACCCTTGGCGGTGGTGATGATGTCGGGAATGACGCCGAAATAGTCTGCCGCAAACGGCGTGCCGAGACGGCCGAAACCGGTGATGACCTCGTCGAAGATCAAAAGGATGCCGTGCTTGGTGCAGATATCGCGCAGCTTCTGCAGATAGCCCTTCGGCGGGATCAGCACGCCGGTTGAGCCGGCGACCGGCTCGACGATGACGGCAGCGATGGTCGAGGCGTCATGCAGGGTGACGATGCGCTCGAGCTCGTCGGCCAGTTCCGCGCCATACTCCGGCTCGCCCTTGGTGAAGGCGTTCTTGGCCGGCAGGTGGGTGTGCGGCAGGTGGTCGACGCCGGAAAGCAGCGTGCCGAACATCTTGCGGTTGGTGACGATGCCGCCGACCGAGATGCCGCCGAAATTGACGCCGTGATAGCCGCGTTCGCGGCCAATGAGGCGGGTACGCGCGCCATCGCCCTTCACACGATGATAGGCCAGCGCCATCTTGAGCGCGGTCTCGACCGATTCCGACCCGGAATTGGTGAAGAAGACGTGGTCCATGCCCTCGGGCGCGATGTCGACGAGGCGGTTCGCCAGTTCGAAGACGATCGGATGGCCCATCTGGAAAGCCGGCGCATAGTCGAGCTCGGCGGCCTGTTTCTGGATCGCCTCGGTGATCTTGGGCCGGCAGTGGCCGGCATTGACGCACCACAGGCCTGCGGTGCCGTCGAGAATCTTGCGGCCGTCGCTGGCCGTGTAATGCATGTCCTTGGCCGCAACCATCATGCGTGGCGCCTGCTTGAACTGCCTGTTCGAAGTGAACGGCATCCAGAATGCGCTGAGATCATTGGGCGTAACTTTTAGCCTGTCCGACATGACCAAGCTTTCCTTTCTTCCCCTGTTTCGATACGGCCAACGCTTGGTCTTCGGTGCGTTTTTGTGTTACGCAATTTTTTGACCGATTGGACAAACGTTAGCACCGCCGCTTCGGCGGTCAAGGGATTACTACCGGAAATGCGGCTTCTGAGGCGCGCTCCACAGGTCGGCAAGAACTGGTCCAGCGGATTGGTCCAGATGCATCCCGTATGCACCCTCGAATGCGGGACATCATGACCATGGAAGGCTCGACACCGCGCGGCCGCACCCGCATCCAGAAGGAGAAGCGCGAGGTCATTCTCGAAGCAGCGCTCGAAGTATTCTCCACCAACGGTTTCCGCGGTTCGACCATCGACCAGATCGCCGAAGCGGCGGGCATGTCCAAGCCCAATTTGCTCTATTATTTCCGCCGCAAGGAAGACATCCACGAAACGCTGATGCACCGGCTGCTGGAAACCTGGCTGGCGCCGCTGAAGGAGCTCGACAACATCGGCGACCCGATGACCGAGCTCAGGAGCTACATCAGGCGCAAGCTCGAAATGGCGCGCGATTTTCCGCGCGAGAGCAGGCTCTTCGCCAATGAGATCCTGCAGGGCGCGCCGCGCATCATGGCGATGCTCGAAGGCGAGCTGAAAACACTGGTCGACGAAAAGGTCGAAGTCATCAAGGGCTGGATGCGATCGGGCAAGGTCGCCCAGGCCGATCCCTGGCACCTGATCTTCGCCATCTGGGCGACGACCCAGCACTATGCCGATTTCGACGTCCAGGTCCGCGCCGTCCTCGGCCCCGACCGTGGTGGCGAAGGACGCTTCGAAGATGCCGCCCGCTTCCTGGAACAGCTTTTTGTTGAAGGGCTTAGGCCGAAAGGCTGAATCAATTCGGCAACGGCACCAGCCCTTATTGGCCGGCCGCGATCACGAACAGAAAGCTGCCAGCCAAGGCAACGTTACCAACAACGCCATTGATGCGCGCGGCACGTTCCGGCCCGACATGATCCCAGAAATTGTGGAACATCAAGGTTCCGCCGATGAGGAAGGCAATCAAGGCAGCGGCCGCATACGGGGCTTGGAACCCTGCAATCAGCATCGATCCGGCAACGGTCTGGAGCACGATGCCGGCCCATAGCACGAGCCGCGCCTGCGGCACGCCACGCGCGCCCATCATGCCGGCCAAAAGCTTTGCATTGGCGATATTGCGCAGCCCGGCGAAAACGAAGGCGCCGCCTAGAAGCAGGCGGCCGAAAAAGGCCAGCATCGAAGGTTCAAGCATCAGTCTCTCCCAGGCGATCGCCCGTGGGCGACCGCCGCAAATCCGATTTCGGTCTGTTGTGATGGTCAGGCGGCCTTGGCTTCACCCACCGGGTGGACGGCATGGAACGAGACGCAAAGCCGGTTCCAGGTGTTGATCATGCCCAGCGCCACGGTGAGCTTGACTAGGTCCTCCTCGGAGAAATGCTGGCGAGCTTCGGCATAAAGATCAGCTGGCACGCCGGCGTCGGCGATGTTGGTGACCGTCTCGGTCCAGGCGAAGGCCATGCGCTCGCGCTCGGTATAGAGCGGCGATTCTTTCCAGGCCGCGACGAGCCAGAGGCGCTGCTCGGTCTCGCCGTCTGCCTTTGCCTCGCGGCTGTGCATGTCGACGCAATAGGAGCAGCCATTGATCTGTGACGCCCTGAGCTTGATCAGGTGCAGCAGGCTGTGCTCGAGCCCGCATTCGTTGACCGCCTTATTGAGCGCGACCAGATGCTTCGTCAGTTCGGGTGCAGCTGTATAGAAGTTCAGCCTGGGTTTCATGGCATCTTCCTTTCGTTGATGGTTCTTGCCTTGGAAATCTGCGGCCGCTGGTTCTGCGCCACGAAGGCGCAACTGGCGGCCACGACACGCGGATCGGCATCCGTTGTGAAATCGGCGACGATGTCGGAGAGCCGCGTCTCGGCGAGCGCGGTGCGATAGGCCCGCTCGGCCTTGAGCATGGCAACGTTGATGCCGCAGGGCTTCACATAGGCCGACGAGTCGAGCGAATACGCCCCCTTCTGCCTGATCTCGCCGCAGCGGAACGCAGGCTCCCTGCCCTCGATGGCGAGCACGATGTCGAGCAGCGTGATCTTGTCCGCCGAACGCGCCAGCCGGTAGCCGCCACTTGGCCCGGGTACCGATTCCAGGATCTTCGTGCCGGTCAGGGCCTTCAGGTGCTTGAGCAGATAGCTCGGCGAAAGCCCGAATGCCTCGGCCATCACATTGCCCGGCAGCGTGCCGTCGCCGTCGACGCCCGCCAGCAGCGCCGCACAATGGATCGCAGCCTCCACGCCGTCACCCAGCTTCATGATCGCCACTCCTAATCATGGATATATGATATCATGGATATTTTTTATCTACAATAAGAGAATGGACTGGAAGGCGAACATTGCCTTCGCGGGGCTACTCGAAGTCGGATGTATCTTGCTTTACCGCCGGTGTGGCGTGGCTGAGCACGCACTGCCAATTCGCCCCGCGCCGGACGAAGACGTCTGTGGTCCATTCGTCTGCAGCGAAGGCCTGGTCGCGGAAATGTCCGCTATTGACGACGCGCGCCGTGTAGATCGCGGTCGCGCCGTAGATCTCGACGCGTGGCTCGCTGGCGGCTCGCATCATGTCGTGGGTCAGGTCGCCCGAGGCAACCGAAGCGAGGAAATCCGTCTTGGATGTCGCGCCGTCGGGGCCGACGATCACCCACTCGTCGGCCATGAAGCGGCCAATGGCGGCGGCATCGTTGGCAACGATCGCCTCCGCCCAGGCAAGAGCGAGTTCTGCGATCTCGCTCCTGTCGTCCATGGCTTGTCGATCCTACTCCGCAGCCACCTTGGCCATCGGGTTGTTCGGATGCGTCGTCCAGTTGGCATAGTGCGGCGACACCGGCTTGCCGGTGCGCTTGTCCATGGCGCCGACCGCCAGCGGCTCCATGGTGATGCAGTTCTCGACCGGGCAGACGTTGACGCACAGGTTGCAGCCGACGCATTCCTCCTCGATCACCTCGAAGTGGCGCGCACCGTCGACCATGCTGGTGATCGCCTGGTGCGAGGTGTCCTCGCAAGCGATGTGGCAGCGGCCGCACTTGATGCAGGCGTCCTGGTCGATATGCGCCTTGGCGACGTAGTTGAGGTTGAGATACTGCCAGTCGGTGACGTTGGGCGTGGCGCGGCCGACGATGTCGTCGAGCGAGCGGTGGCCCTTCTCGTCCATCCAGTTTTCGAGACCGGCGATCATCTCCTGCACGATCTTGAAGCCGTAGGTCATGGCCGCGGTGCAGACCTGCACGTTGCCTGCACCGAGTGCCATGAATTCGGCCGCGTCGCGCCATGTGGTGATGCCGCCGATGCCCGAGATCGGCAGGCCCGCCGTTTCCGGGTCACGGGCGATCTCGGCCACCATGTTCATGGCGATCGGCTTGACCGCGGGGCCGCAATAACCGCCATGGCTGCCCTTGCCGTCGATTGTGGGCTCAGGCGCGAAACTGTCGAGGTTGACGCCGGTGATCGAGTTGATGGTGTTGATCAGCGACACCGCGTCGGTGCCGCCGGCATGAGCCGCCCGCGCCGGCTTGCGCACGTCGGTGATGTTGGGCGTGAGCTTGGTGATGACCGGCATGCGGGTGTTTTGCTTGCACCAGCGCACGACCATTTCGATGTATTCGGGCACCTGGCCGACGGCGGCACCCATGCCGCGTTCCGACATGCCGTGCGGGCAGCCGAAATTGAGCTCGATGCCGTCGGCGCCGGTTTCCTCGACCACCGGCAGGATCGCCTTCCAGGCCTCTTCGACGCAAGGCACCATCAGCGACACGACGATGGCCCGGTCGGGCCAGTCCATCTTGACCTGCTTGATCTCGCGCAGATTGGTCTGCAGGTCGCGGTCGGTGATCAGCTCGATGTTGTTGAGGCCGAGCAGGCGCCGGTCGGCACCCCAGATCGCGCCGTAGCGCGGGCCGTTGACGTTGACCACCGGCGGGCCTTCCTCGCCAAGCGTCTTCCACACGACGCCACCCCAGCCTGCTTTAAAGGCGCGGATGACATTGTAGGCCTTGTCGGTCGGCGGCGCCGAGGCGAGCCAGAACGGGTTGGGCGACTTGATGCCGACGAAATTGTTGCGAATGTCTGCCATCTTGTCCTCCCTCAGCCGATCAGGGCGCGGTTGATGGATTCAGCCGCGTCGCGCCCTTGCGCCACGGCCGAGACGGTCAGGTCGTCGCCTCCGGTAATGCAGTCGCCGCCGGCCCAGACCTTGGCGAGCGACGTGCGTCCCTCCCCGTCTACCTTGATGCGACCGCCTTCCATGGCGACCGAAGGGCCGCTGCCGTTGAGCGCCGAAGGCTCGAAGCTCTGGCCGATCGCCTTGAACACCTGGTCGGCGGCGAGCCTGACGATCTCGCCGGTCCCAGTGAGCTTGTCGCCCTTCATCGCAGTGTATTCGAGTTCGATGGCGACCACCTTGCCGCCGTCGGAGATGACCTTCTTCGGCTGCAGCCAATGCCGGATGACGACGCCGTTGGCGGCGGCGAGATCCTGCTCGAACGCCGAGGCGTTCATGTGCTCCTGGCCGCGGCGGTAGCAGATCGTCACCTCCTCGGCGCCGAGCAGCTTGGATTGCACGGCGGCGTCGATAGCCGTCATGCCGCCGCCGATGACGACGACGCGGCGCCCGACCGGCAGGCCGGCAAGGTCGCTCGACTGGCGCAGCACCGAGATGAAGTCGACCGCGTTGGAGACGCCCGAGGCATCCTCGCCTTCGGCACGCAGCGCGTTGACGCCGGCAAGACCGAGGCCGAGGAACACCGCGTCGTAGGAAGCGGTAAGGTCGGCGAGATGGTAGTCGCGCCCAAGCGCCTTGCCGTTTTCGGTGACGATGCCGCCAATCGATGTGACGTAGTCGACTTCGGCCTGGGCGAAATCGTCCGTGCTCTTGTAGGCGGCGATGCCGTATTCGTTGAGACCGCCGGCCTTGGGCCGCGCTTCGAGGATGGTCACCTCATGGCCATGGCGGGCGAGCCTGTGGGCAGCGGCGAGACCGGCCGGTCCGGCGCCTACGACGGCGACCTTCTTGCCGGTCGATGCGGCACGCTCATAGAACTGCTTGCCCTGCTCCATCGCCACGTCGGTGGCGTAGCGCTGCAGGCGGCCGATCTGTACCGGCTTGCCCTCGGCAACCTCACGGACGCAAACTTCTTCGCACAGCGTCTCGGTCGGGCAGACGCGGGCGCACATGCCGCCGAGGATGTTCTGGTCGAAGATGGTCTTGGCCGAACCGATCGGATTTCCGGTCGAGATCTGGCGGATGAACAGCGGGATGTCGATCGATGTGGGGCATGCCTGCATGCAAGGCGCGTCGTAGCAGAAGTAGCAACGATCGGACTCGACCAGCGCCTCGTGATGATCGAGCGGCGGGTGCAGATCGGAAAAATTGTCGGCGTATTGTGCAGGCGCAAGGCGGCCGCCGACGATGCCTTCCTTGAAAAGACCTTCTGCCATTCCAGTTCCCCAATTTCTTTTGGTTTTGAGGAAGCGTAGCACGTTCTATTTTTTTATCAATTGGTCAATTTTTTGCCTAAGCATTTGATTTTCCTCAAAAACAAGATGATTATTTTGGTCAGGATTTGGTGATTCTGAGGTGAGCCCTTCCGTTGCGAGAGGCAGGGCGGCAGCCAGGCCTTCTCCCCTTGTGGGAGAAGGTGCGCCGAAGGGGCGCATGAGGGGTGTTGGACGGAGTGGGACCTTTCAGGTTGGTCGCTATTCTGTGTGTCCTTCGGAATCCTCTCATTCCTTCCAACACCCCTCATCCGACCTCGCTTCGCTCGGCCACCACCCGGCCCTCCGCTATGACTCCGGGCGTTCGTCGTTGGAAAAGCCAAATCGTTGGCTTTTCCTGGCCTTCGGCCACCACTCCTCACCCCACAAGGGGAGAAGGCAAGTGCACGCCTTGCCACGCCCCGTTGCCGGTCTGGCCATTGTCATCCTTCGACAAGCTCAGGATGAGGTAGTTCGGGAAGCGGGGCGCGAGGCCGTGCCTTCCGATTGTAAGTTAGTGGCGCGACGTTCGCGCCCCGCCCGGTGTTCTTGCCCCGCTCAGTCGCCTCGGCTTTCACCGCCAGCCGCCGCAAGGCCCGGACTTGGGGGCTCATCACCCAGCAGGAGAACCGACCTCCTGCCAGCCCGGCACCGGCGCTTCCCCCCGCTGCCCGGTGCGCACCGGGGTCCCGTGGAAGATCGCGAGGATGAGGATACGGGAGGTGGAGAGGGGGTGGAAAAACGGGGACGGTCTATCCACGCGGATTGGTGACAGAGTTCCTGACAAGTGAGCTCGGTTATAGCCCTACCAAGCAAATCTTCGGCGTAGCGATCCTTCGCACCCCCCTCTGACCTGCCGGCCATCTCCCCCACAAGGAGGGAGATCACGCCGTCATCGGCGCCGCAGCTAATCGCCAACATCGCAAGGCTTAGCCTTGCGATGTTGCAGGACGAGCGCCGCCGGCGACGCGACTAATCTCCCTCCTTGTGGGGGAGATGGCCGGCAGGCCAGAGGTGGGTGCGAAGGATCGCGATCGGCAAAAATTCAGGAGCTACAACGTGGAAAACCTCTCCACGCCCCTCGCCCCATCACGCCTCCGGCGTAATGTCGTGCGCGCCAGGTGCAGCGCCCTTGCCCATGCTGATGACCGGCTCCATGGCATCGAAGACGCTTGGCGGCAGGTGGCATTTGATCTGGTGGCCATCGCCCAGCTCGCGCACCGGCGGCACCTGCGTTTCGCACAGATTGCCCGGCACCTGGCTCTTGTAGCGGCAGCGTGTCTGGAACGGGCAGCCCGACGGCGGGTTCATCGCCGAGGGAATGTCGCCTTCGAGCACGATGTGCTTTTTCACCACCGACGTATCGGCAATCGGGATCGCCGAGAGCAGTGCTTCCGTATAGGGGTGGTAGGGCGGCGAGAATATCTGGTCGGTGGTGCCCTGCTCGACGATGTGGCCGAGATACATGACCACCACGCGATCGGCGATGTAGCGCACCACGGACAGGTCGTGGCTAATGAACAGCATCGTCGTCTTCGACTTGCGCTGGATGTCCATCAAAAGCTCGGTGACTGCCGCCTGGACGGACACGTCGAGTGCCGACACCGGCTCGTCGGCCACCACTACCCTGGCCTCGCCGGCAAAGGCACGGGCAACGCCGATGCGCTGCTTCTGCCCGCCCGACAGCTGGCGCGGCATGCGCTCGGCGAAGGCGCGGGGAAGCTTGACGAGGTCCAGCAGCTCCAGCATGCGCTGCTTGCGGTCCGAGGCGGTCTTGCCGATCTTGAACTTTTCCAGCGTACGGACGATCTGCGATCCGACGGAATGGCTGGGGTTGAGTGTGTCGAACGGGTTCTGGAACACCATCTGGATCGCCGACACGGTGGCGACGTCGCGGTCCTCGATGCCTGTCGACTGGATTTCCTTGTTGCCGAGCAACACCTTGCCGGAACTTGCCGTCTCGAGGCCGAGCAGCACCTTGGCCAAGGTTGACTTGCCGCAGCCGCTCTCGCCGACGATGGCGACGGTCTCGGATTCGCGCGCCTCGAAGCTGATGGTCTCGTTGGCCTTGACCACCCTGCCCTCGCTCGAACCGAAGACTTCGCTGCCGCCGACACGGTAGTATTTCTTCAGGTCGTCGATCTTCAGCACCGGCGCGCCCGGCTTGACCGGCGCGTGCTTCTTTTCGGCACCTGGCGGCATGGCCGTCCAGTCGATCTCGTTGAAGCGCACGCAGCGGCTGAAATGGCCGGCATGGCCGGCTACCGGGATCATCGGGATTTCGTCGGCGTTGCACAGGCCCTCGACGAAGTGGTGGCAGCGCGGGCCGAAATTGCAGCCTTTGGGGCGCTGGTGCGGCAGCGGCAGCTGGCCGGGAATGGCGACAAGCGGCCGCGAATTCTTGTCGGCGCCGGGCAGCGGGATCGAGCGGAACAGCCCCTGCGTATAGGGGTGGCGCATGCGATCGAACACGTCCTTGATCGAGCCGGTCTCAACCGCCTCGCCCGAATACATCACCGTGATGCGGTCGCAGGTCTCGAGGATCAGCCCGAGATTGTGCGACACGAAGATCATCGAGGTGCCGAACTGCTTGCCGAGCCCCTTGACCAGTTGCACGATGCCGGCCTCGACGGTGACGTCGAGCGCGGTCGTCGGTTCGTCGAGCAAAAGCAGCGCCGGATTGGACAGCAGCGCCATGGCAATGACGATGCGCTGCTGCTGGCCGCCGGAGAGTTGGTGCGGGAAGGAGCGCATCATGCGCTCGGGGTCGGGCAGCTTGACGGAGCGGACCATTTCCAGTGCGCGTTGGTAAGCCTCTTCCTTCGACACCTTGTCGTGGATCATCGGCACTTCCATCAGCTGCTGGCCGACCTTCATCGCCGGATTCAGGCTGGCCATCGGCTCCTGGTAGATCATGGCGATCTTGTTGCCGCGGATGGAGCGCAGCTCCTCGTCGGACATGTCGCCCATGTCCTTGCCCTGGAACTTGATGCGGCCGCCGACGATCTTTCCGATATTGGACAGGTCGCGCATGATGCCGAGCGACACGGTCGACTTGCCGCAGCCGCTTTCGCCGACGATGCCCATCGCCTCGCCCGGCATGACGGTGCAGGAAAAATCCATCACCGCAGGGATTTCGCCGCGGCGGGTGAAGAACGAGATCGACAGGTTTTCGATCTCGATGATCGGTTCGGCGGCAGCGTTTCTGACGGTCTCGTTCATGACGCTCTCCCTCAGTCCTTCATCGATTGTTCGCGCAGCGCATCGGCAAGAAGGTTGAGGCCGAGCACGAAGGACATCAGCGCAATTGTCGGCGGCAGTGCCGGATGAATGAAGGAGCGCAACAGGCGGCTGGCATCCTTGATCGCCGTGCCCCAATCGGGACTTTCGGGCGCCAGGCCGAGGCCGAAATAGCCGAGCGTGCCGAGCAGGATGGTGGTGTAGCCGATGCGCAGGCAGGCATCGACGATCAGCGGCCCGCGAGCATTGGGCAGGATCTCCCACAGCATGATGTACCACGGCGTTTCGCCGCGGGTCTGGGCCGCCGCCACGTAGTCGCGCGTCTTGATGTCCATGGTGAGACCGCGGACGATGCGGAACACGCCGGGGCTGGAGGCGAAGACGACGGCGACGAAGATATTGAGCTGGTTGGGCTCGATCGAGACGATGCCGAACGGATCTGCGTTGAAGACGAGGCCGGCGTAGATCCAGCCGCCGAACAACAGCGTGATGCCGAGCAGGAGATAGATGCGGTCGGGCCGGTCCTTGAAGCGGGTGTAGAACAGCACCGAAAAGAAGATGATCGGGAACAGGAAGAACAGCCCGGCCAGCGCATAGGGGATGGGCGTGTCCATGATCCCAGGCGTGACCAGCAGGTAGAACAGCAGGATCACCGGGAAGGCCAGCACGAGGTTGGCGAGGAACGACAGGACGGAGTCGATGCGCCCGCCGTAATAGCCCGCCGGCAGGCCGAGCGTGATGCCGACCATCACCGCGAACATGGTGGCCGCAGGTGCGATGATCAGCACGATCTGGCTGCCATAGACCATGCGCGAAAAGACGTCGCGCGCCAGCTTGTCGCCGCCGAAGAGGTAGGTCAGCCCGGATGCCGGCTCGACAGCGCCGGGCAGCGCATCCTTCATGACCGGAATCTGGCTGAGCGGGTCGAACGGCGCGACCTGGGTCGCGAAGATCGCGGTGAACAGCCAGAAGAAGCAGATGAACAGGCCGGCGATGCCGACGCCGGAATCGTAGAGCTGGCCGTAGAGGCCGAGATTCTTGCGGAAATTGAAGCTGGCGGCCAGCACGATGGCCATCGCCAGCCACACCGGCCAGAAGCGGGCAAGCACGCCAAGGAAGATCTGGAAGGCGCCGATATATTCGATCTGCATGCGGCCGTCTCCCTACTGAACCCGGATGCGGGGATTGAGATAGGCGTAGCCTATGTCGGAGATGAGCTGGGTGATGAGCACGATGAACACCGACACCAGCGAGCAGCCGAGCAGGAGGTCGATGTCGTTGTTGCCGGCGGCCTCGAACAGCGTGAAGCCAAACCCCTGGTAGCGGAACATCACCTCGACGATGACCACGCCGGTGAGCAGCCACGGGAACTGCAGCATGATGACGGTGAACGGCGCGATCAGCGCGTTGCGCAGCGCATGCTTGACCACGACATTGCCGAAACTCAGGCCCTTGAGTCGGGCGGTACGGATATATTGCTGGGTCATGACCTCGACCATCGAGGCGCGGGTCATGCGGGCGATGTAGCCGATGCCGTAGATCGCCATCGTCATCACAGGCAGGGTGAAATTGTAGAAGGTGATGCCCTGCGAGGTGGCGCTCGCCGCCGAGCCGTTGAACCAGCCCAGCCATGAAGCGAAGATGACGGTGAAGATGACGCCGGACACATATTCGGGCGTCGCCGTGGTGGCGATCGAGGCCACCGACAGCGTGCGGTCGGTGCGCGATCCCTCACGCATGCCGGCGAAGATGCCGATCAACAGCGCGATCGGCACCATCGTCACCATCACCCAGAACATCAGGATGCCGGTGGCGCCGAGTGCCGGAAACAGCTTTGACGCGACTGTGGTCTTGAACTTGGTCGAGCAGCCGAAATCGCCTTGCAGCACGCCGGAGAATTGCGGCACCGAGGGCTCGTTGCAGAAGGAGAAGCGCGGCACGGCCTGGCCTGTTGCCGGGTCGATGTTCGGCTGCTTCGGCATCACGCCGAGCCATTGGCCGTAGCGGACGAAGAAGTTCTGCCGATAGCCGTTGCGCTGCAGCCAGCTTTCGAGCTGCTCGGTGGTGGAGCGCATCTCGGTCTGGCTGATCGCCAGCTTCTTCAGGTTGGGATCGAGGTTGATCAGGAAAAAGACGACGAGCGTCAGGCACAGCATCGTCAGCGCGATGGTGCCGAGGCGCCTGAGGATGAATGAAAGCACTGTCGCCCCCTGCCTGCTACTGGGTTGGGCTTCGTATCAGGTGGTCCCGACATCACCGGGACTGCCTGGCGAACAGTGGGAGGGACGGCGAACGTCCCCCCCTTCAACAGTGGACCGCTTAGGCCTCCTTGTCGAGCCAGACCTTGTAGAAGTCGTGCTCGTTGGTCGGATGCATGCCGTGGTTCTTCACATAGGCGGCGGAGTGGTTGAACAGCGACCGCCAATAGGGCTGGATCAGGATGCCCGAGTCCTGAAGGATCTGCTCGAGATCCTTCATCAGCACCTTGCGCTTGTCGACATCGGGCTGCGCCGTGGCTTCGGTCAGCTTCTTGTCGAAGTCCGGATTGGAGAATGCGCTTTCGTTCCAGGCTTCGCCGGACTTGTAGCCGAGCACCAGGATCTGCACGCCGAGCGGCCGCATGTTCCAGGTGGTCATGGAGAACGGATACTTGGTCCAGTCGTTCCAGAAGGTCGAGCCCGGCAGCACCGTGCGCTTGACCTTGATGCCGGCCTCGCGGATCTGCGCGGCAATGGCGTCGCCGGTGTTCTTGTGCCAGTCCTCGTCGGTGGTGATGAGGTCGTGCTCGAAGTCCGCGTGACCCGACTCTTCCATCAGCTTCTTGGCACCGGCGGCGTCGCGGGCCTTCTTCGGCAGCTCGACATATTCCGGATGGATCGGTGCAACGTGGTGATTTTCCGCCACCGTGCCCCGGCCGCCATAGCCAAGCTGCAGAATGGTGGCGTTGTCGACCGCCATCTGCATCGCGTTGCGAACCTTCTGGTTCTCGTATGGCTTGTTGTTGACGTTGAAGCGCGCAACGATGGTCGCGGCAGTCACGACTTCCGACTTCACCAGGCCAAGGCCGTCGAGAATGTCGACATAGTCGGCCACGGTTTCGTAGTTGGTGTCGACTTCGCCCGCTTCGAAGGCGTTGACGGCAGCGGACGGATCGGGACCGTAGTCGATGAACTCGACGCCGTCGAGATAGGCTTCGCCGCCCCACCACTTGCCGTTTTCACGCCGCTTCAGCACGGCCTTCGAACCGACGTCATAGGAGACCAGCTCGAAGGGCCCGGTGCCGATCGGATGGCTGACGAGGTTGGAGCCGTTCTTCTCGAAGTCACGGTGGACGATGATGCCCGGATAATCCGAGACGCCGGGAATGAAGGTGATGTCCGGCGCAGGGAACTTGATGGTGATCGTGTGGTCGTCGACCTTGGTGATCGCGCCTTCCTTGGCCTTCTTCGTCGCCGGATCGACAAGCGCACCCATGCGAGCGGCCATCGAGTTGCCTTCGGCGGCAGCGTCGCACCAGCGCAGCAGGTTGAACATGACGTCGTCGGCGTTGAACTCGTCGCCGTTGTTCCAGGTCGCGCCCTTGCGCACATTGAGTTTGTACTCGGTCGCGTCGTCGTTGATTTCCCAGCTTTCGAGCAGGGCCGGCTCGAAGGTGAAGGTGCGGGTGTACTTGACCAGCGGCTCGAGGAACTGGCGCGTCACGTTGGCCATTTCCGGCCAGTCATAGCTGCGCGGATCCTTCTGATCCTTCACGAACATGGAAACGCGGATGACACCACCCTTCTTGGGCTCCTGCGCCAGGGCCTCGGTCGGGGCGACCAGCCCCAGCATGCCATAGGCCATCGCCGTCGTGGCGCCGAAGGCACTCGCCAGTGCCAGAAACTCGCGGCGGTCCATCTCCCCGGACCCGGCGCTCTTCGCCAGCTCACGGATGTGGCCGGGAACAAGATCAGAGTTGCTCTTGTAGAATGTCATTTCCGTCTCCCATTGAATTGGCCTGTAACGTTACCATTTCGCATCCGTTTACCGTTGTCAAAACGGTTGGATGTCATCGTTCCCAAGGCCAAGTTTGCAATTTTGGGAGGGGGGCAGTTCGCGTGATAGCGACAGAGTTGGCGCAAAAATGCTAATGCGCGCCGGATTCATCCGAATCTTCGTCGTTGCTAATCTACCCATGTCCCGACAATCGACGACAGTGCCACGACACTGTGTCTATGATGTCAGAAGACGCGGTCGGCGATCTCAGTATTCGCGTTCGTAGAAGATGCCGCCCTTGGCCTCGCCGCCGTCGGTGGCCTGGCCCCGCAGCTTGACGCCACGGCCGATGTTGAGGTCGATGGTGGCCTTGCCGGAGCCAGGCTGGTCGCCCTTCTCGATCGAGAGATAGGTGCGGTCGTTCAGGTACTTGCCGACAGCGACCGATGTTCCGCCCTGTTCGTTGGTGCGGATGTCGAGATCGTCGACCCCGAGCGTGGCGCGCAGGCTTGAAAGCAGCGAAGTGGAGCCGCCGATGCCGGCCATCTGGGCCGCTGCGTCGGCGAGCTGGGCGATCTGCAGCGGCGACAGGTTCGACATCGAACGGCCGAAAATCAGCCGCGCCAGCACTTCGTCTTCCGGCAGCGCCGGCACCGAAGAGAAGGCGAATTTCGGATTGTTGGCCTCGCCCGTGATGCGGATGATGACGGTGGCATCGCCGGCGGTCGTCTCGGCGGCGAAGTTGATCGTCGGCACCAGCGAGCCGGAGAAGCCGACCGAGCCTTCGGTGAAGTTGAGCCGCTTGCCCAGGATGGAAAGCCGGCCGCGCCGCAGCTTGAATTCGCCGACGGCCTGCGGCGACGCCGACGAGCCGGTCAGCCGCAGCGAGCCGCCGAGTTCGGCGTCGAGGCCACGCCCCTGGACGAAGATCTGGTTGGGCGCATTGACCGTGACGTCGAGCGTCAGCGCGCCGCTTCCGCCGCTGGCCTTGGCCGGCGGGCGCATCGCCTCCTGCTGGGCGACGACGGCCTTCGGCGCGTTCTTGTGCTTGACGTCGACGGCGGTCAGCGCGCCGGGGAATTTTTCCGGGATGCTGATGACCGTGCGCGCCAGATTGATGGTGCCCGAAAGCACCGGCGCCAAGACCAGCGGCCCCTTGATGGCAATGTCGCCACCAAGATTGGCGGTGACGACGCGGCCATCAGTGTAGCGGCCATCGGTCAGCTTGATAGCGATGTCGGCAGGGAACCCCTGCGCCGCGTCGGTGCCGACCGTGCCGCTGGCGGTCAGTGCACCACCGGTCGACAGCGCACCGGTGAGCCGGTTGATGCGGGCGACGCCACCGCCGATGCCGACGTCGAGATTGATGTCGTTGATGGCGATACCCGATTGGGCGATCAGGAGACGCGCGCCGGACGAACGGACGCTGCCGCCGATGACCGGCGACGTGGCGGGGCCGCGCACCTGGACGTTGACGTCGGCCTGTCCGGTCAGTTGCATGCCCTGGGCCGCAAGCGTGCGGGTCAGGAACGAAAACGGCACCGGGCCAGCGAAATTGAGATCAAGCGCCACCGGCGCGTTGGTGACGACGGTGCCGCCACCCTTCAGCGCCAGGCCCGACCCATCGCCGATGGTGGACTGGAAGGTGAGCCTACCACCCGTAAACGTGCCGGTGGAGCCGATGTTCATGGCACCAAAGCCGGCGCCTGTGGTCTGCGACGTCGCAGCGCCCGCGACCTTGAGGTCGTAGCCGACGGTCGGGTTGGCGGCAGCGCCCGTCACCTTGACCGAACCCGAGATCGAACCGGCAGCCCCGAGGCCGGGCGAGAAGGAATTGGCGAGCGATGCCGGCACGTTGGCAAGCGCCGCATTGAGATTGAGCGCCGAACCGGCAGTGCCGGAGATCGTCGCCGTGCCGCCGCCCAGGTTCAGCGTTAGACGATCGAGAGTCGTCGTGCCGCCAGCGATCGCGACGGTGGTCGGCCGGGCGATGGCGGCGCGGATGCCACGCATGGTCGCCTCGCCCGAAGCAAGCTCGATGGTCGTCACACCGCCGCCGACCTTGAGGCGGCCGGCTGCCTTGGCCGGAATGTCGGCAACGGTGGCGCCGCCGGAGAAGCCGGTCCACTCGCCATCGCGCTTGAGATCGACATCGATGCCGGAAATGACTGTTTTGCCGGAGGTGACCGACTTGGCCTTGACCGTTCCGGAGATCGCCGGCGCCTTGAGATAGTTCAACACATCGGCGTTGACGGCGACGGCATTGGCGGCGAGGTCGCCGCGCTTGAGCTGTGCCGTGGTCAGCTCGACCTTGACCTGCGGGACATCGCCGCTGCGGGTGAAGTCGATACGGCCCCGGATGTCGCCTTCGGCCGTTTCGAGCGCGAGTGCGGCGAGCGGGCCAATGTCTGGCATGTCGATGTTGATGGTGCCGATCGGCACGAACCCTTTGTCGAGCACGAGATCGCCCGACAGCTTGTTCTGACCGAGCGAAAGCGACAGGCCCTTGATCTGGCTGGTGCCGTCGGCGGTGGCGAGCACGGCGCTGCCCGAAAGCTTCTGGCCGGCGACGTCGCCCGACAGGGCGACATTGGCAGCCGGATTGGCTGGATCGACCTTGCCGGTCGCCTTGAGGTTCAGCCCCGTGATTTCACGTGCTGCCGCCTCGATGCGGTCGCTGGTGACCGTCAGCGACACGTCGGGCGCGGTGCGCGCGCCCTTGGCCGTCAGCGCGAAATCGATGGCGCCCTTGGCGTCCTTCGACAACAGCGAGACGTCAGCGAAAGAGCCCTTGAGATCGGCGTCGATCTCGCTGCCCTGCACGCGGGCCGTGCCCTGTGCCTTGAGCGCGCCTGACGTGAGCTCGATGGCATTGGCAGCGAAGGCGCCCTCGGCATCGCGGCTGGCGGTGGCCGAGAACTGGGTCCGTTCGGCCAGCGCGATGCGGATGCCCGCCGGCAGCGCGCTGGAGACCACGTCGGCCTTGAGTCCGAGCTGGAGCGCAAGGTCGGCAAGATTGAGCTTGGCGTTCATCTCGCCATTGAGCGCATCGCTGCGGATGATGCCTTGATCCACCGCGATCTCGGTCTTGCTGACCGAACCGGCCATGTCGACCGACACCCGACCGGCGACCAGCGGCGCAAGCGTGGCCACGTCGGTCTTGAGCTCGGCCACGCCAAGCTTGATCGTAACAGGCCCGCTGCGGTTGGCGATGTCGAAGCCGTCGGAATGAGCAGAGGCGGCGATGTCGCGCAACTCGGTGTTGCCGGCGATGACCGAAAGCAGCGAGGCGCTGAAATCGACTGCCGGCACCTTGCCATCGCCCAGGGCGCGCAGGCTGGCGGCGTTGATGGCAACGGTGACAGGCTGGGCATCGCTGCCGAGGCTGAGCACGATCGGCCCTTCATTGGCCTTGACGTCGAGCGACAGGTCGGCAGCCCCTTCCGGATCGAGCGAACCGGCGGCGTTGGCGGTCAATGCGCTGCTGGCGACGGTGGCGCGCTCGATGTCGATGCCGCCGGTCGTGGTGCGTGTGCCGGCGACATCGAAGGTTGTGCTGCCGGCAAGCAGCGGCTTGAGGGTGGCGGGCAGGAAATCCTCGAATGCGCCGTCACCCTTGGCGGCGATGACATTGCCCTGGTCGGTGAGCTTGTGCGTACCGGAGATGCGGGTAACGACAGTGCCGTCGACGGCGAAGGTGCCGTTGCCGCTCCAGTCGGCCAGAGGCCCTTCGCCCGACACGACCAGGTCGACCGCCGGCTGGTTGGGCAGCTTCAGGATGTTGGCGATGATGCCGCCGGCAGGCTCGGCCGCGCGGACGTTCAGCGTCAGCCGGTTTTCATCGGGCGCAAAGGCGATGTCGGCATCGACCGACCCTTGCTTGCCGTCGCTGCGGGCGACGTTGAGCCTGGTCTCGATGCCGAGCGGCGAACCGCCGGCCTTGAGCATGCCCTTGGCTGCGAGCTCGGCAATGCCAGTGCCGGCGAGCACCTCGCCGAGCGCGATCTCGGGCAGGTCGATTTCCCTGATGTCGAGCGCCACCGGCAGCGACAGGCCGCCGCTGCTGCTCTTTGCCTGCTGGGTGCCCGGCTTGGGGAGGCGCGCCACCTCGATACGCTCGGCCGCAATGCGGTCGGCGCGGAAAGTGAAGGAGAGCAGCGCCAGCGGTGACCAGTCGACCGAGACGCCGCGCAGGGCGAGCCAAGCCCCTTCCCTGTCTTCGATGACGAGGTTGTCGAGGGTCAGGTTGCCCGACCAGATGCCGTTGAGCCCGCTCAGCTTGATCTTCTGGTCGTCGGTGGAGGCCACTGACGAGATCAGCCCGGCGAGGTTTTCGCGACCCTTGGCGGTCAGCGTGAAAACGGCCGCCGCACCGATGACCAGGGCCAGGACGACCAGAACCGCCATGGAAAGAAGACGCAGGATTTTCTTCAGCATAACCATCGTGGTCAGAACGCCTGGCCGACGCCGGCATAGATGCCGTAGCTCGGGTCGCCGGGACCGGGATTGAGCGGCACGGCCACGTCGACGCGCAGCGGGCCGAAAGGCGTGAGGTAGCGGACGCCGATGCCAGCGCCGACCTTCACGGTCGAGAAATCGGGGAACTGCCTGGTCGAGACGGTGCCTGCATCGATGAACGGCACGATGCCGATCTTGTCGTTGTAGGCGTAGCGCATCTCGATCGAGGTTTCGGCATAGGACAGCCCGCCGGTCGGCTTGCCGTCGGTGTGCGGGCCGATACCCTGATAGGCATAGCCGCGCACCGAACCGCCACCGCCGGCATAGAAGCGCCGGTCGGCAGGCACGTCCTCGACGCTGGCGCCGAGGATGGAACCCATGGCGACGCGGCCGGCGAGCACGAAGCGGTTGTCGGCGCCGAGCCCGTAATAGGCCGAGCCCTCGCCCTTGAGCTTGACGAACATGTTGCCGTTGAGCGCGTCGTAGGTCGGCTCGGCATAGGCGAGCGCACGGAAGCCGCGCGTCGGGTTCAGCTTGTCGTCGCGGTTGTCATAGACATATTGCAGCGGCAGGCTGACCAGGAGGTAGCGCTTGCCGTCGGGATTGAGCGCATCCTCGATGTCGGAATAGTCGACCGCCACCGAGCCGGAGACGGTCTGCTCCTTGGTCAGTTCGTAGGACAGGCCGACATTGCCGCCGATCGAGAAGCGGTCGTAGGCGTCGGGATGCTCGGACACCGCCTTGAGGTTGGCGAAGAACTTCGAGGCCGGCCCGATGACGCCCGGCTTTTCGAACATGATGCCGGCATTGTAGTTGAGGTCGCCGAGTTCGGTGGTGTCGCCGATGCGGCTGATCGAGCCGCCGATACGCAGCTTTTCGGCACGGCCGAACAGGTTGCGATGGCCCCAATAGCCCTCGATGCCCGCGCCCTCGGTGTTGGAGAAGGTGGCGCCGGCGCCGAAATAGCGCATCTTGCGTTCGCTGACGCGGACGTCGATGGGGATCTCGCCGGCCGGATCGAGCGCCAGCGCCTCGTTGATCGACACCGAGCTGAAGACTTCGAGCGCCAGCAGCCTGTTGCGCGCGTCGTCGATCTCCTTGGGTGAATACTGCCGCCCGCGTTCGAGACCGGTCATATAGACGGTGAAGTCGCGGTCGACGGCCTCGGTGCCTTCGACCGTGGTTTCGCCATAGCCGGCGATCGGCCCCGCTGCGACATCGAGGGTGACGTCGAGCGTGGTGGTGGCGTGGTCGGCGACGATGGTGCGGCCGACGACCTTGGCCAGCGGCCGGCCCTCTTCCTTGAGCGCGCGGACGATCCCGGCTTCCGCCTTGAGGATAGCGTCGGAATTGGCGTTGCCGCCGGCGATCAGCCCGAAATCGGCGCCGCGGATATTGGCCGCGTCGCCCTTGAGCACGACGTCGCCAAGCGTGAACATCGAGCCGGGCTGGATCGTCACCGTCACGGGGATCGGCTGCGGACCGTCGAACACGGCGTCGAGCTGCAGGTCGTCGAGCCGCTTGCCGGCGATGGTGATGTCGACGACCCCGTCATAACGCGCCTTGGAGAACAGGGCGGCGATCAGCCGCTCGCGGTCGTTGCGCGCCTTGGCGAGCAGGCCGAGCGAACCCGATACCGGCCGCTCTTCCTCGCCCTTGAGCGTAGAGGCGTTTTCGAGCGCCTTGGTGAGATCGTCGTCGCCGCCGACAACTTCGAAAGTGACGGCATAGTCGAGCGGGTCGACGACATCGGCGTCTTCTTCCTCGGCCGATCCCCAGAGCCTGATGCCGAAGATTTCGAAGGCCGCCGCCTTGTGCGTTTCGGCGGCAAGTATCGTGGTAGACAACAGCGCCGCCACACCCGCGCGCCAAAGCACGCGAGCGCCTGTTGGACTGTCGATTCCACGCATACGCCGCACAAACATCAAGCCAAGGTAACTCCCAATCCTAAAATTGGAATGAAGTTTCTGTGTTTTCGTAAAGCAGCCACAATCGATATGTCAGAATTGGTTGGGCGAATGAATGACAGCCGGGATAGGGATTCGGGTGTGTTCATCGGGGCGATCCGCATGGCCGGGCAATAACCATGCACAGCGTCCATGACAAGCAATTTAGCGCGCTGGGCCAAGCCCGGCGGCTTCCGTATTGACTGTGCGGCGGCAAGCCTGAACATGTCGCGTGAAGCGACGACGAGGGTGTTGGAGGGATATGACGATGCGTGCGGCGCGTGCTTTTCCGGTTTTCGTTCTGCTCTTTCTGGCCTGGACATTCGGAGCGCTGGCGGCCGAGCCGCGGCGCATCGTGACCACTGAAAACAGCGATTATTTCGGCTTCGACCTCAGGTCCGAGCAGAACGTGACGCTCGACCAGTGCGAGACGTCGTGCCTCGGTGATTCGTCGTGCCGCGCCTTCACCTACAACACCAAGGCGAAATGGTGCTTCCTCAAGTCCGACTTCGCCGTCGTCAAGCCGTTCACCGGCGCCATCGGGGGCAAGGTCGTTCCGGTCAATGGCGATCCCGACATCGGCGCACCGGCCGAACTGTCCTTCTTCCCGGCTTCGATGGCCGACGAGGCCCGCCAGTATCGCAACGCATTGACCGATGGCTCGGTGGCCATCGGCGAGGAAGGGCTCGCCGCGCTCTCCGCCGCCGGCGATAACGCCCTGCTGCAGGGCGATCCGCGCACCGCGATGCAGAAATTCCGCACAGCTGCCGCCATCCTGCCGGACGACGTCGCCATCTGGACCCGCCTCGCCCGTGCCGTGATCGGCGTCCAGCCGGCCAATGGCGACGAGACCGCCGCGCTGCAGCGCGACGCGACGTCGGCGGCCTACAACGCATATCTGTTGTCGCGCACCGCAAAAAGCCGCGCCGAAAACCTGTCGCTGCTGGCGCAGGGGCTGGACCGCCGCGACATGTTCCGCCCGTCGCTGCAGGCCTATGAGGCGAGCCTCGCGCTCGACAATTCGGCATCCGTGCGCGCCGCATACGAGGACCTGAAAGCGCGGAAAGGCTTCCGCGTCGTCGAGCACACGATCGATGCCGACACCACCTCGCCGCGCGTCTGCGCCCAGTTTTCCGAGGCGCTGGTCAAGACGGGCGTCGACTACGCGCCCTTCGTCACCATCGACGACGCTGCCCCCAAGGGCATCGAGGCCAAGGACAAGCAGATCTGCGTCGAGGGCCTCGAGCACGGCAAGCATTATCGCGTCAGCTTCCGCTCCGGCCTGCCGGCGGCGATCGGCGAAGTGCTCGAAGCACCCGTCGTGCTGTCCGTCTACGTCCAGGACCGGGCCCAGTCGGCCCGCTTCACCGGCGACAGCTTCGTGCTGCCCGCCTCCGCCCGCCGCGGCATCCCGGTCGTCTCGGTCAACATGGAAGCGGCCGACATGAAGCTCTACCGCGTCGGCGACCGCTCGCTGGCGCAGTTGCTGTCCGGCTACCAGTTCCTGCGCCAGCTCGACGGTTATGACCTGTCCAGCATCTCCGACCAGATGGGCGAGCCGGTCTGGGAAGGACAACTGGCGATCGTCAACGAACTCAACAAGGAAGTGACGACCTCCTTCCCGGTCGACGAGGCGCTGCCCGAGCGCAAGCCCGGCGTCTATGTGCTGACCGCCCAGCCGATCGACGACAAGAGCGACTCCTGGGCGTCCAAGGCGACCCAATGGTTCGTCGTTTCCGACATCGGCCTGTCGACTTATACCGGCCAGGACGGGCTCAACGTGTTCGCCCGCTCGCTCGGCTCGGCCAAGCCGATCGCCGACGCCGAACTGACGCTGCTTGCCCGCAACAACGAGATTCTCGGCACCGCCAAGACCGACGCCGAGGGCCGCGCCACCTTCAATCCGGGCCTCACCCGCGGCAATGGCGGCATGGCACCGGCGGTGCTGATGGCCAAGCAGGGTGACGCCGACTTCGTCTTCCTCGACATGACGCGCGCCGGCTTCGACCTGTCCGACCGCGGCGTCACCGGCCGCGCCGCACCCGGCGCGCTCGACGTCTACGCCTGGACCGAACGTGGCATATACCGCGTCGGCGAGACGGTGCATGCGGCGGCTTTGGCGCGCGACGATGCCGCCAAGGGCGTCGACAATTTGCCGCTGACCTTCATCTTCACCCGTCCCGACGGCGTCGAGGACCGGCGCATCGTCAGCCAGGGCGGCAAGTCGGGCGGCCACGCCGTCGACCTTGCGTTGTCCTCCGCCGCCATGCGCGGCACCTGGACGCTCGCCATCCACACCGACCCCAAGCAGCCGGCTGTTTCGAGCCAGATGTTCCTGGTCGAAGACTTCGTGCCCGACCGCATCGAGTTCACGCTGACCGCCGATCGCAGCGAGATCGCCGCAGGTGAAACCGCCGAGGCCACGATCGACGGCCGCTTCCTCTATGGCGCGCCGGCTGCGGGCCTGGCGCTCGAAGGCGAAGTGACGCTGTCGACCAAGCGCCAGTGGGACGCCTTCAAGGGCTTCTATTTCGGCCTTGCCGACGAGCAGGAAGGCGAAGCCACCCGCATTCCGCTGACCGACCTGCCCGTCGTCGGCGACGACGGCAAGGCGACGTTCCCGGTCAGCATCGACCAGTTGCCGTCGACGACCCGACTGGTCAACGCGGCGCTCACGGTGCGCATGCGCGAGACCGGCGGCCGTGCCGTCGAGGAAAAGCTCGACATCGGCATCCGCCCGCAGGCGACGATGATCGGCATCCGCCCCGACTTCTCGGGCGAGGAAGTGCCGCAGGGCGGCACCGCCAAGTTCAGCCTGATCGCCGCCGAACCCGGCGGCCAGCGCGCGGCACTCGCCGGCGCGCAGTGGTCGCTGGTCAAGGTCGAGCGTAACTACCAGTGGTACCGTTCGGGCAGTTCGTGGAACTACGAGCCGGTGACCTTCACCAAGTCGGTCGCGACAGGCCAGGTCGACCTCACCGCCGACGGCGAGGCTACGGTGTCGCTGCCCGTCGACTGGGGCCGCTACCGCCTCGAGGTCGAGACATCAGATCCGGCCGGCCCAGCGACCAGCTACGAGTTCGATGCCGGCTGGTATGTCTCGGCGACCTCGACCGAGACGCCCGATGGCCTCGAAGTCGCGCTCGACAAGGACAAATACGCCGCCGGCGAGGTTGCCAAGCTCCAGGTATCGCCGCGCTTTGCCGGCGAGCTCCTGGTCACCGTCGGCGCCGAAAAGCTGCTGAAGACCATTGCCGCGAGCATCCCCGAGGGCGGTGCTACCGTCGACATTCCCGTAGGCGAGGACTGGGGCGCCGGTGCCTATGTGACGGCCACGCTCTACCGTCCGGGCGAGGCGCAGGAATCGCGCATGCCGGCCCGTGCCATCGGCCTGAAATGGCTTTCGGTCGATCCCGCCGACAAGAAACTCGCCGTTGCGCTGACGCTTCCCGAAAAGACCGAGCCGCGCAAGACGCTGTCGATCCCGGTTGCGGTGACGGGGGCTGCGGCGGGCGACAAGGCCTATGTCACGGTCGCCGCCGTCGACGTCGGCATTCTCAACCTGACCAACTACAAGGCCCCTGACCCCGAGAACTGGTATTTCGGCCAGCGCATGCTGGGGCTCGAACTGCGCGACCTCTATGGCCGGCTGATCGACGGTTCGCTCGGCGCCATGGGCAAGCTGCGCACCGGTGGTGACGGCGCGGCCCTGACCTCGCAGGGTAGCCCGCCCAAGGAAAAGCTGGTCGCCTTCTTCTCCGGCATCGTCGAGCTCGATGCCGACGGCAAGGCGACCGTCGACTTCGACATCCCGCAGTTCAACGGCACGGTGCGCGTGATGAGCGTGGCGTGGACGAAGAACGCGGTCGGCCACGCCACCGGCGACGTGATCGTGCGCGATCCGATCGTGCTGACGGCCGGCATGCCGCGCTTCATGGCGCCGGGCGACTTCGCCGAGATGACGCTGGACATCGCCAACACCGATGCGCCGGCCGGCGAGTATGCGCTCACCGTCGAGACGACGGGCGACCTGTCCACCGGCAGTGCCGCCCTGCCCGAGAAGGTGACGCTGGAGCCGGGCAAGCGCCAGACGGTGAAGATCCCGCTGATGCCGGTGACGGCAGGCACTGCCGGCCTGACGATCCGGCTCGCCAATACGGAGGGGCTGACGGTCGAACAGGAGCTTTCCTTCCCCGTGCGGCCCGGCCAGTTGCCGGTGACCACGCGCATGGTGGTCGACCTTTCGCCCAACGCCTCGCTGCGCATCGACAGGGAGCTGCTGGCCGCAAGCCTGCTCGACGACGCCCATGTCAGCGTCGGCGTATCGCAGGCATCGGCCTTCGACGTGCCGTCGCTGCTGATGACGCTTGACCGCTATCCTTATGGCTGCGCCGAACAGACGACGAGCCGGGCACTGCCCCTGCTCTATGTCAGCGAGCTCAGCGCCGAGGCCGGCATGGCTGACGACCCGGAACTGCGCGAGCGCATCCAGGGCGCGATCTACCGTGTTCTCAATTACCAGTCCTCGTCGGGCAGCTTCGGCCTGTGGTCGCCCGGTTCCGGCGACCTCTGGCTCGACGCCTATGTTACCGACTTCCTGACCCGGGCGCGCGAGAAGAACTTCGACGTGCCCCAGGGAGCGATGATGCAGGCGCTCAACAACCTGCAGAACTCGATCGGCTACGACGTCGATGTCGAGGACCGCGGCTCGGAGATCGCCTACGCGCTCTACGTGCTGGCACGCAACAAGAAGGCCTCGGTCGGCGACCTGCGCTACTTCGCCGACACCAAGCTCGAAGCCTTCACCAGTCCGATGGCGGTGGCCCAGCTCGGCGCCAGCCTGGCACTCTATGGCGACGGCCAGCGCTCCGAGCAGACCTTCCAGTCCGCAATCCAGCTCGCCAAAGCAACAACCGAGCACAACTGGTACCGCTCGGACTATGGCTCGCGCCTGCGCGACGGCGCCGCCATGCTGGCGCTCGCCGCCGAAAGCAAGCCGGTACCCTCGGTGATCCCGGCGCTGGTCAAGATGGTGGCGGCCGACCGCGCCGCGGCCAAGTGGACCAGCACCCAGGACGACGCCTGGATGCTGCTGGCAGCGAGGGCGCTGAAGGCCGGCAATGACGCGATCTCGCTCGACGTCAACGGTGCCGCCCACAACGGCGCCTATTCCGAACGCGTCGACGGCGCCGACCTGCTGGTCAATCCGATCACCATCGCCAATACCGGCAAGGACCCGCTGCAGGCGGTGGTGACGACGGTCGCCGCCCCGGCACAGCCCCTGCCCGCCGGCGGCGACGGCTTTACGATCAGCCGCACCTACTACCGGCTCGACGGCAGCGAAGCCAATGTGACGGAGGTCCAGCAGAACGAGCGCTTCGTCGTCGTGCTCAAGGTCAGCGAGCTCAACGACTGGCCGTCGCGCGTGGTGGTGGCCGACATGCTGCCGGCAGGCTTCGAGATCGACAATCCGGGCCTGGTCAACAGCGCCAACCTTTCGAATTTCTCGTGGCTGGAGCAGACGCAGGCCGCACATCTCGAATTCCGCAACGACCGCTTTGTCGCCGCCATGGAAAGCGGCGAAGGTGCCGACCAGGAATTCACGCTTGCCTATGTCGTGCGCGCAGTGACGCCGGGCGTCTATGCCCACCCGGCGGCCAATGTCGAGGACATGTATCGCCCGCAATATTCGGCGCGTACGGCCACCGGCATGATGGAGGTGAAGGTGGAGTGATCCGCCTTCGGATGCCCATGTCTCGCGAAAACGGTCGCCCGAAGCGCCGCCCCTCACCCTTACCCTCTCCCCGTGAAGAACAGGGAGAGGGAGGCGTCGGCGCTGCGGCCGCCCTCCTTCTCCCCGTGCTTACGGGGAGAAGGTCCGGCAGGGGATAAGGGGCAGCTATGCGCCCGACGGGAAAAACACTGCGAAGACTGCTGCTCTCCGGCGCCACCCTCGCTAGCCTTGCCGCCCTCGCCGTCGGCGGCCTGTTCGCGCTCGACCGTGCGTTCCCGCCTCCATTGCCCGAAAAGCTCACCGTCTCGGCCGAAGTGCTCGACCGCGACGGCCAGCTTTTGCGCGCCTATGCGACGCCGTCGGGCCATTGGCGGCTGGGCGTCGGCCTCGACCAGGTCGATCCGCAGTTGGTCAAGATGCTGGTTGCCTATGAGGACAAGCGATTCTGGGATCATGAAGGCGTCGACCTGCTGGCGCTGGGGCGCGCAGCCCAGCAATTCGTCACCAACGGCCGCATCGTCTCCGGCGGCTCGACGCTGTCGATGCAACTGGCGCGGCTGATCGAGCCGCGCGAGCAACGCAGCCTTGCCTCGAAGCTGAAGCAACTCGCCCGCGCCATGCAGATCGAGCGGCGGCTATCGAAAAAGCAGATCCTCGAGCGTTACCTGACGCTCGCACCCTATGGCGGCAACCTTGAGGGCGTGCGTGCAGCCGCCCTCGCCTATTTCGGCAAGGAACCGAAGCGGCTCACGGTTTCGGAAGCAGCCCTTCTGGTCGCCCTGCCGCAACTGCCCGAGCGCCGCCGCCCCGACCGCAACCCCGACAACGCGCAGGCCGCGCGCGACCGTGTGCTCGGCCGCATGGTGACGGCGGGCCTGCTCGGCGAAAGCGAGGCCGCACGCGCCGCCCTCGACGACGTGACCGCCACGCGGCTGGCGCTGCCGGCACTGGCCCCGCATGCCGCCGATACCGCCTTGCGCAACCAGCCTGGCACCGACCGGCACCAGCTGACCTTGCGCAGAAGCGTCCAGGAAGGGCTCGAGGCCGTCGCACGCGAGGCGGCCGCCCGGCTCGGGCCACGCATCTCGGTGGCCATGGTGATGGCCGACGCCATGACCGGCGAAATCCTCGGCGAGGTCGGCTCGGCCAGCTTCCTCGACGCCTCACGTTCGGGCTGGATCGACATGACCCGCACCGTGCGCTCGCCCGGCTCGACGCTGAAGCCGTTCATCTATGGCCTCGCCTTCGAACAGGGACTGGTGGCGCAGGAGACGCTGATCGAGGACCGGCCCGCCGATTTCGCCGGCTACCGGCCCAAGAATTTCGACATGAGCTACCAGGGCGACGTTTCGGTGCGACAGGCACTGCAGCTGTCGCTCAACGTGCCGACGATCCGCCTGCTCGACGCGGTCGGGCCGCAGCGGCTGACTGCGCGCTTCCGCCAGGCCGGCATCACTCCGCAATTGCCGCCCAACGAAGTGCCTGGCCTGGCCATCGGCCTCGGCGGCGTCGGCGTGACGCTGCGCGACCTCGTCCAGCTTTACACCGGGCTCGCCAATGGCGGCCGCGCCAAGATTCTGCGCGATGGATCGGAGACGGCCACGCCCCCTCCGCTCGCCAACGGAACGGTGCTCGAGGAACAGGCGGCCTGGCAGATCGGCGACATTCTTTCCGGCGTGAGGCCGCCGGAGGGAGCCGCCAAGCGCGCCATCGCCTACAAGACCGGCACCTCCTATGGCTACCGCGACGCCTGGTCGATCGGCTATGACGGCCGCTACGTGCTCGGCGTCTGGGCGGGACGGCCGGATGCCGGTGCCGTGCCCGGCCTGTCGGGATATGTTTCGGCAGCACCCATCCTGTTCGAGGGCTTTGCCCGTTCCGGCCTGCCGGCGATGCCACTGCCGCGCCCGCCGGCGGGAACGCTGCGCACCGCCCGCGCCGACCTGCCGGTGACGCTCGAACGTTTCTCCACCTCAAGCGAGCTGCCGACAGTTGCGGCAGCGATTACCGAACCGGCGCCGCAGATCGTCTTTCCGCCCGACGGCGCCCGCGTCGAGCTGGGCGCTGCGACGGACGCCGCATCGCCGCTGGTGCTCAAGCTGCAGGGCGGCCGCGCGCCGTTCCGCTGGCTCGCCAACGGCAAGCCGCTGGCGGCCCTGGCGCGTCGCCGCGAGGCAACATGGCAACCCGACGGTACGGGCTATTCAACGCTGACAGTGATCGACGCGGCGGGCCGTGCGGCGAGCGTGCGGGTGTTTGTGGAGTAGATGATTTGATCTCTCGGCTGGACATGTTCGACGTGCTTATGGAGGTCGACCCGACATTCCAGCCGGTTTGGGACGCGTTTGCAGACAAATGGCGCGACCAAACCGAACTGCCACTTTACCTGGCCCTGGGAGATTTGGCGCGACACGTGATTGGCAAGCTGGAGGGCGGCCAGGTCCGTGAACTTCAGCATATATTCGCAGTCGTGGAACGTTGGCTCGCCGACGGCGATGAGCTCGTACGGGAGGCGACAACGATCGGGCTGCTGGAAGACCTCCAAAACCGGAACCTCCATAAGACCACATCGCCGGATCAACTGAAGCAGTGGCTGGGCCCGCGCAGCGCAGCGCAATGGATCGAGGTTGAAAGATTTTGGTCGGGGCAAATCGCCAAGGCCTGACTGCCCTTGCCTCCCCCGCCAACTCCCCTAGCTGTCATCGCTTGTGGCGAACGTTCATATCGCCCGGGCCGGTCAGGACTTTTTGAGCGAGCAAAAAAATTTCCGACGGCCCGGCAGCTCGCATGAAATTTGCCCATGCGGCGCGAAATTCGGAACATTCGCCGCATCTAATTTCTACCAGTTCGATAGAGTAGAACCATATTCGAACGGAGGCGGAAATGACCACTTCACGCAGAACGGTACTTCTCTCGGCGCTGCTGGCCGGCGCGGTTCAACTCGGCGGTCTGGGCTTTGCCCATGCCGATACCACGCTCCTCAACGTCTCCTATGACCCGACCCGCGAGCTCTACAAGGAGTACAACGAGGCCTTCGCCAAGCACTGGAAGGCGGAGAGCGGCGAGACCGTGACGATCCAGCAGTCGCATGGCGGCTCCGGCAAGCAGGCGCGCGCCGTGATCGACGGGCTCGACGCCGACGTGGTCACGCTGGCGCTGGAAAGCGACATCACCGCGATCGTCGAGAAATCGAAGAAGATCAATCCGGACTGGCGCTCGAAGCTGCCCAACAACGCCTCGCCCTACACCTCGACCATCATCTTCCTGGTCCGCAAGGGCAACCCCAAGGGCATCAACGACTGGGGCGACTTGGTCAAGGACGGCGTCCAGGTGATCACGCCGAACCCTAAGACCTCGGGCGGCGCACGCTGGAACTACCTCGCCGCCTGGGCCTGGGCCAACGGCCAGTTCGGCGGCGATGAAGCCAAGATCAAGGAATTCGTCTCCAACCTCTACGCCCATGTGCCGATCCTCGACACCGGCGCCCGCGGCTCGACCGTGACGTTCGCCGAGCGCGAACAGGGCGACGTGCTGCTGGCCTGGGAAAACGAGGCCTATCTGGCGCTCGACGAGTTCGGCGCCGAGAAGTTCGACATCGTCTTCCCGCCGCAATCGATCCTGGCCGAGCCCCCGGTGGCCGTGGTCGACGCCAATGTCGACGCCAAGGGCAGCCGCAAGGCCGCCGAGGCCTATTTGAACTACCTCTATTCGGCGGAAGGCCAGACCATCGCCGCCAAGCACCACTACCGGCCGTCCAAGCCCGAACTGGTGCCTGCCGCCGACCTGCAGAAGCAGGCCGAACTGAAGCTTGTCTCCATCGACGATCCGATTTTCGGCGGCTGGGCAAAGGCGCAGCCCTATCACTTCGGTGATGGTGGTATATTCGACCAGATCTACAAGCCGGCCCAGTAAGGCGAAGACCAGGACGACATGACATCAGCTCCCGCCAAGGCGGGGTGGCGGTTCAGACAGCCGAGCGTCATTCCGGGTTTCGGATTGACGCTCGGCTTCTCGCTTGCCTACCTCACGCTCATCATCCTGATCCCGCTTTCAGGCCTCGTCTGGCGTTCGGCCTCGCTCGGCTGGACCGATTTCTGGGCTATCGCCACCGACCGCCGCACCGTCAAGGCGCTTGAAATCAGCTTCGGCACGGCCTTCATCGCCGCCGCCGTCAATGTCGTCTTCGGCACCATCGTCGCCTGGGTGCTGGTGCGCTACCGCTTTCCCGGCCGCCGCGTCATCGACGCGATGGTCGATCTGCCCTTCGCGCTGCCGACGGCGGTGGCGGGCATCGCGCTGACGACGCTGTATTCGCCGAAAGGCTGGATGGGCAGCCTGCTGGCCCCGCTCGGCATCAAGGTCGCCTACACGCCGCTCGGCATCATCATAGCGCTGATCTTCATCGGCCTGCCCTTTGTCGTGCGCACGGTGCAGCCGATCATCGAGGAGATCGACAAGGAGGTCGAGGAAGCTGCCGCCACGCTCGGCGCCAACCGCTTCCAGACCATTTTCCGGGTGCTGTTCCCGGGGCTGGCGCCGGCCGTCATCACCGGCTTCGCGCTCGCCTTCGCGCGCGGCGTCGGCGAATACGGCTCGGTCATCTTCATCGCCGGCAACCTGCCCTACATCTCCGAGATCGCGCCGCTTTTGATCGTCATCCGGCTCGAGGAGTACGACTATGCCGCCGCGACCGCGATTGCCACGATCATGCTGGCACTGTCGTTCCTGATGCTGCTCATCATCAACCTCATCCAGTCGCGGACCCGCAAGCGCTATGGCTGATCCAGAGCTTTACCCCGCCGACGCCTATCACGAGCACGCCTCGCTGGCGGTGACCGAGCGGCCGCTGGCGCGCGCCGGACTGATGTTCGTCGCCTTCGCCTTCCTCGCCATCTTCCTGCTGCTGCCGCTGGTGGTGGTGTTCGAACAGGCGTTTTCGCGCGGCATCGGCGCGTTCCTCGAAGCCATCAACGAACACGACACCATCGCCGCGATCAAGCTGACGCTACTGGTCGCGGTCATCTCGGTGCCGCTCAACCTGGTGTTCGGTGTCGCCGCCGCATGGGCCATCGCCAAGTTCGAGTTCAAGGGCAAGGCTTTCCTGACCACCCTGATCGACCTGCCGTTTTCGGTGTCGCCGGTCATTTCAGGCCTGGTCTATGTCTTGCTGTTCGGCGCATCGAGCCTGCTTGGGCCCTGGCTCAAGATGCACGGCATCGTCATCCTTTTTGCCGTGCCCGGCATCGTGCTGGCGACCGTTTTCGTCACCTTCCCCTTCGTCGCCCGCGAACTGATCCCGCTGATGCAGGAACAGGGCACCGGCGACGAGGAGGCGGCACTTTCGCTCGGCGCCAATGGCTGGCAGACCTTCTGGCATGTCACCCTGCCCAACATCAAATGGGGCCTGCTCTACGGCGTGCTGCTGTGCAACGCGCGCGCCATGGGCGAGTTCGGCGCCGTGTCGGTGGTCTCGGGCCACATCAGGGGCATGACCAACACCATGCCGCTGCATGTCGAGATCCTTTACAACGAATACAATGCCGTCGGCGCCTTTGCCGTCGCGTCCGTGCTCGCCGGCCTGGCCCTGGTGACGCTTGTGCTCAAAACCCTTCTCGAGCTCCGCTACGGCGCCGAGATCGCCGCCACGCGCGGACACTGACAGAGGTCGACTGATGGAAGTTCGCGTTTCAAATGTGCGCAAGGAATTCGACCGGTTTCCGGCGCTGCGCGACGTCTCGCTCGACATCAAGTCGGGCGAGCTGATCGCGCTGCTCGGGCCCTCGGGCTCGGGCAAGACCACACTTCTGCGGCTGATCGCCGGGCTCGAACGGCCGACGCGCGGCACGATTTTCTTCGGAGACGAGGATGCCTCCAACAGGACCATCCAGGAGCGCAATGTCGGCTTCGTGTTCCAGCACTACGCGCTGTTCCGACACATGACGGTGGCCGACAACATCGGCTTCGGCCTCAAGGTACGGCCGTCGGCCAAGCGGCCGACCAGGGCGGAGATCCGCCGCCGCGCTTCCGAACTGCTCGACCTCGTCCAGCTTTCAGGCCTGGAAAAGCGCTACCCGGCACAGCTTTCGGGCGGGCAGCGCCAGCGCGTGGCGCTTGCCCGCGCCATGGCCATCGAGCCGCGCGTACTGCTGCTCGACGAGCCCTTCGGTGCGCTCGACGCGCAGGTGCGGCGCGAACTCAGGCGCTGGCTGCGCGAGATCCACGACGCCACCGGCCACACCACGATCTTCGTCACCCACGATCAGGAAGAGGCGCTCGAACTCGCCGACCGGGTAGTAGTGATGAGCCAGGGCCGCATCGAACAGATCGGCACCGCCGACGAGGTCTACGACACGCCGAATTCGCCCTTCGTCTACGGCTTCATCGGCGAGTCGAGCTCGCTGCCGGTCAAGATCGAGGACGGCCAGGTCTGGATCGCCGACCGGCCGATCGGGCTTGCCGCACCCGAACTTACCGATGGCGAGGCGACGCTCTACTTCCGCCCGCACGACATCGAGCTGCTCGACGAATGCAATGGCTGCATTGCCGGCACGGTGGCGGCGAGCCGGCGCGTTGCCGGCACCCGTCGGGTCGAACTGGAGATCGGCGGCGGCCGCGAACGCGTCGAGATAGAGCTGCCCGTCGGCCACCCCGCCGCCCAGAAAAGCCGGGTCGCGTTCCGGCCGAAGCGCTGGAAGGTGTTTCCGAAGGCGGTGGAGTAGCTGCGCAGGCGTATGGCCCCTGTCTCGGCGACCTCTGTGAGACGAGGCCCGCAACGCCGTCCCCGGGGCTCCTGTGGAACCAGCGGCTTGAGCGGGTCCTTCGCGTTACTTGAGGCTGACTTTTGCTACGCTATCCGCATAGTCCTGCTTGGGGTCGCCCAGGCCGAGGAACATCTTGACGCCGGCGACAAGGCTTGAGGCGTCAAGCCAAATCTGGGCGTCAGCCGGGTCGAAGCGTAGCAGACAGAGCTTGGGGTCATCCTTGCCCTTCTCGAACCAGGCTGCCACGAAGCGGTTCCACAGCCGGTCGATCGTATTGCGGTCGTTGTCGATCCTGATCGTCCCATGGATGGTTGCAAACAGGTCATGTTTCTTGGCGGCGTAGACGAGGGTTGCCTTCTTCGCGCCCGTCAGCTTTTCGGCAATCTCGGTATCCTTGGCAGTAAAGAAGTAGATGGTCTTGCGCTCGCCATCGAACTGCGCCGTCATGGGGCGCGGGTCAACTCCGGCGATGCCCACCATGACGGTCATGTCCGCGCGGATTGATTTCCAGAATTTTGCTTCAAACTCTTGCTTGTCGGTCATCGGGTCTCTCCGGTTCGCCAATTGGCCGGCGCTGTTGAGAAATTTCTGCCGAACTGTCTAAGCGCCTGCGGCGCGCTTTTTGAGCCGCCGGTCTCTCCTCGCCAGATGGGCGTCATGTCTCTGTCGCTCCGGAGAAGGCAGCAGCGGCAGGGGCTCTACGAGATCGAAACTGTCCGGCACGCTTTCGATGAACTCGCGGCCGATGCGGTAGGTGCAATATCCGAAAAACAGCAGTGCAAAGAGACGCAGCATACGACCTCCTTTTATGTTGCCTTCGCAACGCGAGGCGCAGACCTCGTTCCCACAAGAATGCGATCGGCTTCGAGAAAGGGCGCTGCGGACGGCTGCAAAAGGGCCCGTCTTGGGCCGATTATGGGCCATGCCTAGCGGCGGAAACGCGGCCTGGCAGAAGGCGCCCTGATACAGGAATCCTGCATCAAGGCGGCCGCCCGTCGGTCAGTCCATGATGTGCACGACCTTGCGGGTCTGCGGGTCGATAAGAACGGTACGGCCGTCCATTACGACATACTGATACTTGTTGTCGGCAAGTGCGCCCGGCTTGAGGATATCAGGAACGATAGCTCCTATTACCAGCTCAAAGTTGGACGGGCGTTCGACGACCACCGGATTGGTTTTCACATATTCCCGGACTACGATCTCCTGTTCGGGGGTCACGATCACAGTCTGGGCAGTCGCGAATGCGGTTCCTGCGAGCAGGATGGTGACGGCAAGTGTGTTTCGGAAAATCATCTCGATACCTCCTGAGTTGATGTGTAACAACCGGTATGGACCGAAACGGTTCCGTGCTTGGTGCGCGAAGTCTGGCCGCCAGCTACATTGACTGCCGATATCCCAGACGAGTAGCTCGCCTGCCTCATAGGCTGGAGGTTGCAGGTTCAAATCCCGCAACCAGTCCTCATGTCGCAGGTGCGCGATATGGCATTTCACATGCGAGCGGTTAGATTGCGGGGAAAGAAGAAAGGATCGAGCCCCATGATCGAAGTCGTCCGAAAAAGGCCTGTGTTGGCGTTCATCGCCGCTACAGCCTCGGCTGCAGTGATAGCAGCAGGTGCCACCATCGGGGTTCTTCAAACACTCACCATCCTAGCGACAATCGGCACAGCGTTGGTGATGGGCGCACTCGTCATCGGGTCGTTTGCCAGGTAGGCTTGCGCCGCCGGCGCGTCGACGTCGACATCTCTTCGCACTCGACCCGCAATCCGTCTCGGCTGACATGCTAGGGGGCCGGCAGCCTACCGCGGCGCCGGCGCGCCGCGTCGAGCTCGAAATCGGCGGCAGTCGCGAACGCGTCGAGATCGAGCTGCCGGTCGGCAAGTTACCGATACGACGTGTTGAAGTGCCGCTCAAGGAAACGGCTGTAGGCCCCCATCAGCGCGCTGAACAGGAAGTAGATGGCGGCCGCGAAGACATAACCTTCGAGCACGGCGATGCCTTGCCAGTCGGGGTCGCGCAGGGCCGTGCGGACTGTGTCGAGGAAGTCGAGCAGGCCGATGATGGTCACCAGCGTCGTGTCCTGGAAAAACGCGATGAACAGCCCGACCAGCGCCGGGATGACCTTCTTCAGCGCCTGCGGCAGCACGATCTTGAACATGACCTGCCAGTAATGCAGCCCAAGCGCGCGGCCGGCCTCGAACTGTCCCGATGGCACGTCCTGCAGGCCGCCGCGTACGATCTCGGCGATGTAGGCCGCGGCAAACAGGATGATCGCCACCTGCGCGCGCAACAGCTTGTCGATGGTGACGCCGTCCGGCATGAACAGCGGCAGCATGACGGCCGCCATGAACAGGATGCTGATCAGCGGCACGCCGCGCACGAGCTCGATGAAGCCGACGCCGAGCACGCGTATCGCCGGCAGGTGCGAGGCGCGCGCCAAGGCGAGGCCGATGCCGAGCGGCAGGGCGAAGGCCAGTCCGACGAAGGACAGCATGAACGACAGCGGCAGGCCGCCCCATTTCGACGTCGGCACCGCTGTCAGGCCGAAGACCCCACCGGCCATCAGGACGTAGAGCAGCGGCAGGATGCCGATTGCCCAAGCCAGCAACAGCCCCCTGCCCCAGACACGCGGGATCATCGACAAACCGCAACTGCCGAGGAACAGGCTGAGCGCGACGAGCGGGCGCCACTGCTCCTCGAACGGGTAGAAGCCGAACAACATGTAGCGCAGCTTGTCGGCGAGGAACGGCCAGCAGGCGCCGGAGCTTTGCTTGCAGGCATCGGCGCCGCCGTCGAAGACGGCATTGAGGAACAGCCAGCCGAGCGCGAACTTGGCCAGGAGCAGGATGACGCCGCCGCAGACCAGCGTGACCAGCGCATTGCCCGGCGTGCCGAAATAGGCGGTGCGCCACTGCGAGTGCCGCGCCGGGCGGGCGACATTTGCGATCGGTGCGGAAAGTGCTTGGGTGTCGGTCATGTCAGCGCGTCTTCAGCGCGACACGCGCATTGTACCAGTTCATGAACAGCGAAATCAGCACCGACAGGCCGAGATAGATGCCCATGAAGATGGCGATGGTCTCCATCGCCTGGCCGGTCTGGTTCATGATGGTGTTCGAAACCATCACCAAGTCGGGATAGCCGATGGCGATGGCGAGCGAGCTGTTCTTGAACACGGAGAGATAGGTGTTGGTCAAAGGCGGGACGATCACCCTGAGTGCCTGCGGCAGCACCACCAGCCTGAGCGTGCGCGAGCGCGGCAGGCCGAGCGCCTGGGCAGCTTCCCATTGACCCTTGCTGACGGCCTGGATGCCGGCGCGGACGATCTCGGCGACGCTGGCCGACAGGTTTAGCATCAGCCCGACCAGCAACGCCACGAACTCCGGGCGGATCTGCAAGCCGCCGGTGAGGCGGAAGCGGCCGGCCTCCGGCGCACTCCACGACAGCGAGACCTGGCCGCTGGCCCAGACAGCAAGCACCGGCAAGATGAGCAGGATGAGCGCGACGATCCAGCCGGCATTTGCCTGGCCGCTGGCGATGCGCCGGCGCCGGGCAACACTGCGCACGACGAGTGCTGCGGCGATGCCGAGACCAAGTGCGGAAAGCACGAGTTCAAAACCGCTGTGCCATTCGAGCGATGGCACAGCCAGGCCGCTGTTGGACAAAAAGAAGCCGGGAAACAGCTGGATGGCCTGGCGGACGGGGGGAAACACCAGGATGATCAGGAAGTACCACAGGAACAGGTAGAGCAGCAGCGGAACGTTGCGCAGCACCTCGACATAGGCAAGCATCAGCCGGCTGAGCAGGGGATTGGCCGACAGTCGGCCGATGCCGACGAAAACGCCGATGATGGTGCCGAAGAGTGCTGCGAGGAACGACACCTTGATGGTGTTGATCAGCCCGACGAGGATCGCGCGGGCAACCGTGTCGGTCGGACCGTAGGCGATCGAGGTCTCGCTGATGGCGATGCCGGCCTGCCTGGACAGGAAGCCAAAGCCGGTGGCGATGTCCTGCCTGGCGAGGTTCGCACTCGCGGTGCGGTACATCACCCAGGCGGCGAGCAGCACCGCTGAAATGGCGACGAATTGGTAGAAGGCCGCGCGAAACCGCGTGTCGTTCAAAAACAGCATGAGCGCGCCGATGTCGTGTGAACAGGGAAGAAGGTCCGCGCCGGGTAACGGCGCGGACCTTGCAATTCTTAGCGGACCGGCGGCGCGTAGAGCAGGCCTCCGGCATTCCACTGCGTATTGGGCCCGCGCGTCATGCCGAGCTTGGTCTTTTCGCCGAGATTGCGGTCGAAGACCTCGGCGTAGTTGCCGACGCTCTTGATGACGTTGTAGCCCCACTTGTTGTCGAGGCCGAGCATCTTGCCGAGCTCGTCGGCACCGCCCAGCATGCGCTGGACCTCGGGGTCCTCGCTCTTCAGCATCTCGTCGACATTGGCCTGGGTGATACCCTTCTCCTCGGCCGCCATCAGCATCCACACCGACCACGAAACGATGTCGCGCCAGTTGGAATCGTTCTGCCGCACGGCGGGCGCCAGCGGCTCCTTGGAGATGGTTTCCGGTAACAGCACGTAGTCGTCGGGGTTGTTGGCGACAGCGCGGATCGACGCAAGGTCGGAACGGTCGGACGAGATCGCCTCGCAGCGGCCGGAGTAGAAGGCGGCGCGGTTCTCGTCGGGGCTCTCGAAAACGACCAGCTCGAACTTGCCGCCGATGGTGCGGAAGAAGTCGGTCAGGTTCTGCGAGGTGGTGGTGCCCGGCAGGGTGCAGATCGCGGCGTCGGTCAGTTCCTTGGCGGAAGCTACGCCGAGCGACTTGGGCACCAGCAGGCCCTGGCCGTCATAGAACACGGTCGGGCCAAAATCGATGCCGAGCGACGTCTCTCGCGAAAAAGTCGCCGTCGTCTGGCGCGACAGCACGTCGATCTCGCCCGACTGCAGCGCCTGGAAGCGCGTGTTGATATTGGTCAGGACGAAGTCGACCTTGTCGGGATCGCCAAACACGGCAGCCGCGATCGAGCGGCAGATGTCGGCGTCAAAACCCTGCATGCGGCCCTTGTCGTCTGCGGCGGCGAAGCCAGGAGTGCTGAGCGATACGCCGCAGATCAGCTTGCCGCGCGCCTTGACAGTGTCGAGCGTGGCCGATTGCGCGGCGGTGGCACCGACCATCAGTGCGGCGGTTGCGGCGCACAGCGCCAGGAATTTACGTTTCATGCTTCCCTCCCTCGATTGGCGATCGCAGGCCGCCGGCACCATTCTTCCCCCGGTGCCAACGTCACCTCGATCTGTCGCGGGGCTATGTATGCATATATTGTGTACGATGTGGAAGATGAGTGTCGTACAAAATGTATACGATAGTTGGCGATGTGGAAAAGATCGCAGAGCCACATGTCAGGCTGACGGCCGATGGCACGTGTGGGGCTCAGCGCAGCCGACACCCCGTTGGAAGGGCAACCTGCAGTGGCACCGGCCCGCGCCGCAAGGCAATCGGAATTCAGACTGTTCACACGAGGGACTGCGACGGCGGTCAGCCGGTGCAGGCTTCGGCCAGTTTGCGCACATGCGCACCGTCGTTCTCGTTCGGCGTGTAGGTGCCCATTTCCTCGCCGCCGACAAGCATCGTGAACCCGCCGACGAGCAGCTTTCCCAGTGCCGGTTCCATGGTCGTCAACCCGTCGAAGACATAGCGGCCGTTGTAGGTCTTGCCGGTGGCATCGATGGAATGGGTTGCGTCGCCGTTGCGCAGTTCGAGCTTGGCGCTTCGCCCTTCGCTCATGTCGCCGGACTTCGGGTAGAACGCGACGACAACATCCGAATATCCGGCGGTGCAGTTCAGCGACACGTCGACATCACCGGACGCTGGATCGTAATAGGCGAGCGTCAGTGTGGGCGACAGGTCGTCGTGCAGGAACCATCCTTTCGGGATCACCGACTGTGCGACGGCCGCAGAGCTTGCGACAGCAAGCATCACAAGTGAGGAGAGTAGTACCGCCTTCATGCCCACGCCCCTCGTGTATCTGGACAAGTAACCAGACGCGGCGCTGGCTGACAAGCAGCAGCGTTTCTCATCTGAGCTTATCGAGCGGCACCCCAACATTAACGGGGCAGGAAATCAAACATGTCTCGCGAGCAATAGGTCGGGTTCTAGGTGCAAGCGTGGTACACCGAATGAGGCATCAATAGAGCGACAGAAGAAGGTGGTAGCCCGGCGATACCCCATTCGAATGCATCCTTAATATGCTGGGCGCGCCGCAGATGCCAAACCCCGGCACCTCCCTGAACTTCTGGATCAAAGGGCACCCGAGTGATCGGGCGGGGTGTCTCCTAGCCCCCCTACAAGAAGCTCATTATCTCTTGATCTCTTGGCAAGACGGTTGCAACCCAGAGCGGTACTCGCAGATGAAGACTTGCCGCGTCGATGTGTTGTAGAGGAAAGCAGCAGGACCAGTCGCCATTCCCCAGTCACCGGTTGCTGTCTGCGCTGTTTCCTGTGATGCGAGGAGCCCTCCGACTACCATCGCTGCAGATAGAACTATCACGTGCCACGTCTTCATCTGTTCCCCCGCTAGTTTGATGTGATCGGGAGATTATCTCTAAGAGATCACTTTTGTATCACCCAACTGGAGTAGTTTCGCGACGATTCTTTTGTCAGGGTGGAGCAGCCCGGTAGCTCGCTTGGCTCATAACCAAGGGAACGGCTGAGCGCGATTGCGGTAACCACCGCATCCCAGCCCATCAGTCGTGAACACTGTTGATTCGAGGAGCTATGTATTCGCTGTCAGGGACAGGCAACGGCCCGTCCGTCTTAACGGTGGCGGCCCATGTCTTAAAGCTGCCGTTGCCGCCACGACAGTTGATAGTGGCCTGTCCGACATAAGGGGCACCATATTCGCAACTGCCGTATGCGGCGATCGCTCCCTGCCCGGGAGCCTCGAAAGCCATCTCGTAAACTTCAAGAACCGATCGGTACCCCTGCCAAAGCCGTGCGGTGCTTTCCCTTGCACGGAAGATTAGCTTTCCTCTCCCGGTCGAGAATTGAAGCGTCACGACGCCGTCGGACGTCCTAGTTCGCGTTACCTCACCAGTACAATCCGACAGCAAGTTCTCGTTGGCAACAACCAGCCTTTTGCAGATGCCTTTGACCGTCCATTCGCCGCTCTGCCCTGAAGGGGGAGTTGCCCATGATGCTGCGACGGCGGGGGTGAACACTCCAATCGCAACAGTTACAGCCAACTTTATTCGCATGTTGTCATCCGGGGTGGAGAGCGAGCGGTCCAGTCCGTTCGTCGCGTTGGTCAGAGGCAACTGACCGGACCAGCAGCAGCAGCGCGAGCAGCCTGATAGCACGCTACAATGCCCACCACGACTATGAATAGGTGAGCGGCGATCTTGAGGTGTATTGTGTTACGAAAGCGCGCTGTGAAAACCGAAACCGTCAATATGCAAATCGAGTAAGCCGCCGCCGCCAGGTAGGCAAGGGTAACTGGTGGAAAGTAGGTCGGAATAACGGGCCAACAACTGGCGAACGTATAGGGACCAGTGTTTTGGGCAGCGAGAACAGCAAGCAGCACCCAAGCTGCAGCGTGAACAAGAAGTAGCGGGTAGTTCAATGCACGCAACAACCAGAAATCCCCTACTGAAAACAACCCAAGGTAATCAGACGTGGCGCTAACTGGCAAGCATCAGCGCTTCGTCGCCGGGGAATGATGCTAAGTGGGCTTTGCCTTATTGAGAGCAGTGGTCCTTTGTACGAATGAAGTGTACTGGTAGACGGCTTTGAGTAGTTCTTTGGCAAGTTCGATTGCGAGTTCTGACTCTTCCTTGCCGATCTTATCGTAGTCTTTCGCCTCGATATGGGCGGCATCAGGACGGACACGACCACCCGTAAGTGAGCCATGTAGCGTCTGGCTCGGCCGAGCAATCGGTGTGGGCGGCAAGGTTCACGCGCTTTCCCGCCGGCCTGGTCACTCTTCGTCTTCGTCATACCCCAGCAAGGTCATCAACTGGTCGACCATCAGTTCGGCCACTGAGCGGTTGATGGCAAGCTCGACTGCCCCGTCGTCGGTTTCAAGATTGAGCAGGGCCAGTAGCGGCTCTTCGTTGACCACTTGCGTATCGACCTGAAGCACGCGGTTGGGCGCTGTGTTGGTCAGTCGCGGCATTCATTTGTTCCTCGTGGTGCAAGCTGGGCCTGAGCTACAAGCCCAGGCCGCCTTAGAATGAAGTCCGCCGCCGCTAATACAAGAGCGGCGATGAAATTGAGAACTAGAGAGCGAAACGGTTTGGGCATAGGGGGGCTCCTTTTGGTGAGCCCTACACTTGAGATGGTTGAGCAGACGAATTCCCGGCCGAGCGGGTGATCCCCGGCCAATCTCAGCCGAGATCAGGACGGCGGAAGGACGTTGGCTGCAATCGACGCTTCGATAGCGTCAACTGAACTGGCAAATTGTGCGAATTCTGCCAATTCGAGCGTGTAGTATTGATACTCGCCTCCTGCGAAGCCAGCGAGCACTACATAGTGTTTCCCATGCCCATCGCGCTTCAGACGCAGCGACAAGGTCAGCCCACTTGAGATTGGTGTGTCCATCTGGTGGACAAGCGTCCCTGTGAAGGCCAGCTTCAGGGGGCGAAAAATAGTCGAAAACAGGCCCATCTCGGTTCTTACCCCCCTGGCGCGCGCATCGACCCGCACGTTACCGTCGCATCTTCATGCGTCTCGCAATCGCTCCACGCAGGTTTGAATCGCGCGCTCGAATTGGTTAAGGGGGAGCGAAAAGGCAGCCGTCGGCGCAATCTCTACCTCAAGCTCCCCGTCTTCGTTTGAGACGAGGAGAACAAACTGGTTGTCTACGTATAGTTCACAGACAAGCCGCTTGTGATGGCTCGCGCTGCTTAACATTGTTGTCCAACGATCTGACATCGGAATTGCCCAAACTGGGGTGGGAAGCGAGCGGTCCAGCCGGCCTGAGTATTTGGAAGCTAGTCTATAGTCGAGATTGTTCGTAACAATTACTATTGAATGGATTTTTGTCGATTTCTCAAAACTGCCCACGCCGCGACGACGACCCCGATCACGCCCATCATCAAGACGAACATGATGACCGCCTCATACTGCTCGTTCGGGTCGCTATTCGCCGTTGCAGCGGTAGACAAAAAAGCCACCACGGAAAGCGGGACTGCGATGATCGAGATGACTACAGCCATCGCTATCAACAAGTTGACAAACAGGTTGGTGAAGAACCGTCTAACACGCGCCATTCGCCCCTCCCGTTGAGGCGCGCATCCTCCTCCCACCGCTGTCGACACCTGTCGAGGTGATCGTAGCCCTGCTTATCTTCGACCAATTCGACGCACATCGACCACGCGACCATCGCGTTGTCGAATAGCGATCTCGAAGCGAGTGTTGCCGCGCCATGCCCGGTAGACAAAGAACCGGCCGCGGCAGTCGACACGGCGCACATCTCGGAAACCGCGATTGCGCAGCAGCCTTTCACCCTGGTTGCAGGATATCCCGCGGCCTCTGTTGAGATTGGTCCCAATGCTGATGTCGATGTTGACACTGGATTGGGCAATTGCCTCTGGAGGAAGCGCCACCGGTGAAGCGAGCAGGCCAACAGCAAGTCCTAGCGGCAGAAACCAAGATCTAAGCATTGCACTCTCCTGATTAGGGCATCAAGCGAAGGTAACCAGACGTAGCGCTAGCTGACAAGCAGCAGCGCTGATGGCCAAGCTCTTGGGCCCGCAACGGCAGACCAATCCAGACGGTCGACACTGAAAGGAATGCTGTCGAGCTACCCTCGCCCGCATCCCCTCACAGCTTCGTCCAGGCGGCGTTCTTCTTCGACGAGCGCACGCAGGCTTCGATGAAGGCGACGCCTTCGACGCCGTCCTGCACGGTCGGGTAGATCACGTCCCGGGCAGGCTTGCCGCCCTTCTTGCGCGCCGCGCGTATGGCCCGAGCCGCCTCCTGGTAGATGTTGGCAAAACCTTCGAGATAGCCTTCGGGATGGCCTGACGGCACGCGCGTCACCCGTGCCGCAGCAGGGCCTGCGCCGACGCCGCCGCGGGTGATCAGCTGCTTGGGCTGGCCGAAGGGCGTGTACCAGAGATAATTCGGGTCGGCCTGCACCCATTCGATGCCGCCCCTGGAGCCGTAGACGCGCAGCTTGAGCCCGTTCTCGTGGCCCGGCGCCACCTGGCTGGCCCAGATCATGCCCTTGGCGCCGCCCTTGAAGCGCAGCATGACGTTGACGTTGTCGTCGAGCAGCCGGCCGGGCACGAAGGCGTCGAGATCGGCGGAGAGCGAGTCCAGCTCGAGGCCGCTGACGAAGCGGGCGAGATTGTAGGCGTGGGTGCCGATGTCGCCGGTGGCACCGCCTGCGCCCGACTGTTTTGGATCGCCGCGCCACGACGCCTGCTTCTGGCCGGTTGCGGCAAGATCCTCGGTCAGCCAGTCCTGCGGATATTCGGCCTGGACGACGCGGATGTCGCCGAGCTGGCCCTTGGCGACCATCTCGCGCGCCTGCCGGATCATCGGATAGCCGGTGTAGTTGTGGGTGAGCACGAAGACCTTGCCGGTCTTCTCGACGAGTGCAGCCAGCTTCTTCGCCTCGGCGAGCGTCGCGGTCAGCGGCTTGTCGCAGATGACGTGGATGCCGGCTTCGAGGAACGCCTTGGCGGCAGGGAAATGGATGTTATTGGGCGTGACGATGGCCACCGCCTCGATGCCGTCCGGACGGCTAGCCTCGGCCTTGGCCATCTCGGCGTACGAGGTGTAGCTGCGCTCGGGATCGAGCCCGATTTCGGCAGCCGAAGCCTTGGCCCGCTCGGGGTTGGACGACAGCGCGCCCGCCACGAGCTGGAAATCACCGTCCATGCGCGCGGCGATGCGGTGCACGCCGCCGATGAAGGCGCCCTGCCCACCGCCGACCATGCCGTAGCGGATCGGGCCGCTGCCATTCCCGGATTTCGATGCACCGACCATGTCGTGTTCTCCCCTTGATATGTTGCCCCTCACCCGGCCTCCGCTTCGCTCGGCCGACCTCCCCCGAGGGAGAGGAGGTCTGAAGCGGCGCACTTGCCACTTCTCCCCGACAGGGAGAAGGTGGCCGCGGGACGTACGTCCTACTCGATCCCCATCATCGCCCGCAGCATCGCCCGATCGCTCGTTCCACCGGCAAAATCGTCGAAGGCCTTGTCGGTCACCCGGATGATGTGGCTTTCGATGAAAGGCGCGCCTTCGGCGGCACCGTCCTCGGGATGCTTGAGGCAGCATTCCCATTCGAGCACCGCCCAGCTGTCGTAGCCATATTGGGCGAGCTTCGAGAAGATGCCGGAGAAATCCACCTGGCCGTCGCCGAGCGAGCGGAAGCGGCCGGCACGGCCGAGCCAGCCCTGGTAGCCGGAATAGACGCCCTGGCGCCCCGTCGGGTTGAACTCGGCGTCCTTGACGTGAAATGCCTTGATGCGCTCGTGGTAGATGTCGATGAAGGCGAGATAGTCGAGCTGCTGCAGCAGGAAATGCGACGGATCGTAGTTGATGTTGCAGCGCTTGTGGCCGCCGACCGCGTCGAGGAACATCTCGAAGGTGGCGCCGTCGAAGGTATCCTCGCCCGGATGCAGCTCGAAGCAAAGGTCGACGCCGGCCTCGTCATAGGCGTCGAGGATCGGCGTCCAGCGCTTGCCCAGCTCGGAAAACGCCTCCTCGATCAGGCCCGCCGGCCGCTGCGGCCACGGATAAAGATAGGGAAAGGCAAGCGCGCCGGTGAACGAAACGCAGGCCTTGAGGCCGAGATTCTGCGAAGCCTTGGCACCAAGCTTCATCTGCTCGACCGCCCACTGCTGCCGCTCCTTCGGTTTGCCGTGCAAGGCCGCCGGCGCAAATCCGTCGAACTGCGCGTCATAGGCGGGGTGCACCGCCACCAGCTGCCCCTGGAGATGGGTCGACAGTTCGGTGATCTCGACGCCGGCCTCGGCGCAGACGCCCTTGATCTCGTCGCAATAGGTTTTCGACGTCGCCGCCTTTTCGAGATCGAACAGCCTGCTATCCGGCGTCGGGATCTGCACGCCCTTGTAGCCGAGCCCGCCGGCCCACGATGTAATCGATTTCAGTGAATTGAACGGCGCAGCATCGCCGGCGAACTGGGCGAGGAAGATCGCTGGTCCCTTCATTGTCGACGGCATCTCTCAAAACTCCTCGTCCGATTCCGGCACGCACTGGTGCAGCGCCAAGATGACCACTATTCGGGTCGGCTCCGCAAGAGCCAGCGGCAGGCCGTTTCACTGGTCCCCGGCGCGCCAGCGGATGAAAATGCCGTCGTCGGTGATCGGCATGGTCATCGCCTAGCTGTTCAGCAAAGTCTCGACTGCCAGCCCGGCAGAAAGCACGCGACCGTCGTGGCCGTTGCGGCCGACCAGCATCAGGCCGGATGGCAGGGCAGTGCCCGGCATCGGCAGCGACAGGGCGCAGAGGTCGAACTGGTTGGCGACCTGCGTGTTGCGCAGCAGGAGTCCCTCGATCCGGTCGCCATGGCGCTCGTCGGCCAGCATCTCGGCGATCGGCTGGGCGACGACAGGCGTGGTTGGCAGTACCATGAGGTCGACGACGGACAGCCGTGCGTCCATGGCGGCCACCAGTTCGGCGCGGCGGCGCATGGTCCTGATGTAGGCGACCGCCGGCACCTGCAGCGCTCGGCCGAGCCCGCCGCTGACATGCTGGTCGACAGCGACCTTGGCGCCCACCGACAGCCAGTCGGCATGGATCTCGGCGCCCTCGATGGCGGCGATCGAGGCCGTGCGCGTCGACTCGCGCAGGGCCAGCAGCAGGTCGTCAATGGCAAGGTCCTCGACCCGTGCGCCGGCTGCGGCAAGCCGCTTGAGCGACAGCTCGAAGGCGGCGGAAACGGTGCCGTCGCAATGCTCCATCAGCCGCCCGCGCGGCACGCCGATGCGCAGGCCCGACAGCGACAGCGGTGCAAGCGCGGAAAACTCCTTGCCCGCCATGACGGTATCGGCAGCGATGCAGGCCCCGACCGTCCTTGCCAGCGGCCCGAGCGAATCGAGCGACGGCGACAGCGGGAACGCGCCGTCGAGCGGAATGCGCCGCGCCGTCGGCTTGAAGCCGACGACGCCGTTGAGTGCGGCGGGAATGCGCACCGAACCGCCGGTATCCGAGCCGATCGATATGTCCGAGGAGCCTTCGGCGGCGGAAACGCCGGCGCCCGACGACGAACCGCCGGGGATCAGCGCCGGATCGGCGGCATTGCCCGGCGTGCCGTAATGCGGATTGATGCCGAGCGCGGTGAAGGCGAACTCGGTCATCGCCGTCTTGCCGATGATCACCGCCCCTGCCCGGCGCAGGCGCCTGACCACCAGCGCGTCCGCTTGCACAGGCGCAGCATCCCGGCGCATCAGCGAACCTGCCAACGTCGGCTCGCCGGCGACGTCGAGCAGGTCCTTGATCGAGACGATGGCGCCGTCAAGCGGGCCGAGCGACAGCCCTGCCCGGGCGCGCGCATCGGCGGCGTCGGCAGCCGCGCGCGCGGCCTCGGCATAAAGCTTCATGAAAACACGCTCGTCGCCGGCGCGGGCGGCAAGCCGCCCAAGGATCGCTTCAAGCCGGTCGCGTGTCGTCATTCGGTCACCCATTGCTGGCAAGCGCTATCGTCGCGGCGACTGATAACACGCGCTGGCCCCATGCAATACGGTTGTCGGAAATCGCCAACGCCTTACATTCGCACGGCTTGATAATCGGAGCCGCCATGACCGCCCATCTGTTCTCGCCGATCATCCTCGGCCAGCTCGAACTCCCCAACCGCATCGCCGTTGCCCCGATGTGCCAGTATTCGGCCGACGATGGTTCCGCCACGGACTGGCACCTGCAGCACTGGATGAACCTGGCGATGTCCGGCGCCGGCATGATCACCGTCGAGATGACCGACGTCGAGCGCCGCGGCCGCATCAGCCATGGCTGCATGGGGCTCTACTCCGATGCCAACGAGGCGGCGGCGAAGCGGACGCTGGACGCCGCCAGGCGCGTGGCAACGCCCGGTGCGAAATTCGGCGTGCAACTGGCCCATGCCGGACGCAAGGCCTCCAACCGCCGTCCATGGGAAGGCTCGGGCCCGCTGGCGCCAAACGAGGATGCCTGGCCGGTGGTCTCTGCCTCGGCGATTGCCTATGCCGACGGCTGGCAGGTGCCGCATGCGCTGAGCGAGGCCGAGATCGAGCAGACCGTCGGACATTTCGTCGAGGCAGCGAAGCGGACCGAGCGCGCCGGCTTCGACTTCATCGAGCTGCATTCGGCCCATGGCTACCTGCTGCACCAGTTCCTGTCGCCGCTGTCCAACCATCGCACCGACAAATGGGGCGGTTCGCTGGAAAACCGCATGCGCTTTGCCATCGAGATCGCCCGCCGCGTAGCCGATGCCGTACCCAACCTGATGCTGGGCGCGCGCATGTCGCTGACCGACTGGGTCGAGAGTGGCTTCACGCTCGACGAGGCGATCGAGGTGACCAAGGCCTACCGCGATGCGGGAATCGCCTATATCTGCTGCTCCAGCGGCGGCAACTCCCCGCACCAGAGCCTGCGCACCGGCCCCGGCTACCAGGTTCATCTCGCCGAAGCCGTGAAGCAGGCGACCGGCATTCCGGTGCGTGCGGTGGGGATGATCGACCAGCCGGCCCAGGCCGATGCGATCGTGCGCGAAGGCCGCGCCGACATGGTGGCGCTGGGTCGCGCATTGCTTGCCGATCCACGCTGGCCCTGGCGCGCGGCGGCGACACTTGGCCACGAGTTTCACGCCGCCCCGCAGCTCGCGCGCTCCGTGGCACTGATGAAGCAGTGGGGCGCGGCGACCGCTTAAGCTTACCCAAGGTCTGGCGTGGCGGACGCTTCCTGCTGGATCAGGACGGCGTCGCTGCGCGATGATCTATCGTTCGGACCAAGAGATTCGGGGACAAAAATGAAGAAGAGCGTCGAGACGATCCGTGGCGACAGCGAAGGCATCGCCTACGAAATGCCGGTCTACCGCATCTCAGGATCGTCGGCCGAGGCACCGTCGGCCTATATCCAGGCGGCACTCCATGGCGACGAACTGCCCGGCGTCGTTGCCATCGACGCGCTGATGCCGAAACTGCGCAAGGCAGCCGCCGAAGGACGCATACGCGGCAACCTGACCATCGTGCCGCGGGCCAACCCGATCGGCGCCAACCAGCTGCTGTTCCATGCCGCCCAGGGGCGCTTCGACCTCGGCACGCGCACCAACTACAACCGCGACTTTCCGCTGCTCGACAGGCCGGATGTGTCACTCCTGCCCGGCGACGACGTGCCGATGTCGGCCGACAAGCGCCTCAAGGCGCGGCTGCTCAAGCTTTCGGTCGGCCACGACATCGTGCTCGACCTGCATTGCGACGACGAAGGCGTCGCCTATCTCTACGTGCCCGAGGAGCTGTGGCCGGCGATGGCCGACTGTGCCGCCAACATGGGCGTCGATGCAGTCATCCTGTGGGGCGGCCAGTCGGGTTCGTCCTTCGACGAAGCGTCACTGCATCCCTACCTCAAGATGCCGCGCCGGCAAGCCAGGCTCGAAAGCCGGGTCGTCACCACGGTCGAATATCGCGGCACCTCCGACGTCTATCCCGGCATCGCCGAAGCCGATGGCGAAGGCCTTTACCGGCTCTTGGTGGCGCGCGGGGTGATCGAGGACACGTCGGTCGAAACCAGGAAGGCATTCGACGGCGTGGTGGCGCCGATCGAGCATATCGAGATGGTGCCGGCACCTTGCGCCGGCGCCATCCTCTACGACGTCAAGCCGGGCGACCGGGTCAAGGCGGGCACGCGCCTCGCCACCATCGTGCGCGCGCCCGGCGAGGACGGCGGCAGGGTGGAGGTGCTGGCGCCGCAGGACGGCTACATCCTGACCCGCCGCTCGCACCGCGCCACCCGCGCCGGCGACGACCTGGTCAAGCTGGTCGGCACGCGGCCGAGCAACGACGCCCGGTCAGGCGCGCTCGAGGCTTAGGCGAATTGCCCGGGAGCGCCGGCACCCATGCATGCTCCGGCCATGACATGAGTTCATCATTCCCCGGCGCTATCGCGCGGCCGCGCGGAGCCATTGCGTCAGACTCGCCAGCGCCCGCTCCTGGCTGCGGCTGAACTTGATGGACAGGTAGTAGCTCGACCCGGTCGGCATCGGCTCACCGTATACCCTTTGCAACGTTCCTTCGGCGATACCCCGTTCGCCAAGGAAGTCAGGAACCAGCGCCGCGCCAATGCCGGCTCGGGCCATATCGAACGCCAGCTGATAATGCGTGCACAGCCTCCAGCTCTCCTTCTGGAAGGTCGAAAGCTCGAGGCCGTTGTGACGACAGTAATCGATCCAATCGGCGCCTACCGCAGACGGCGAAACTTCGGTCGTAATCAAGGGGCACGGCCAGGGGCCCAGATCTGGGGGAGCGACGGCGATCAGGTGGTCCCGTTTGAGCAGAACGCTCCGATATCCGCGCTGCGAAGGCACGGACGTGATGAAAGCATCGGCCACCCTGTCGCTTAGCTCATCCTCCTCGCTGACCGTGATGAGTTGCAGATCGATGTCGGGGTACCGGGCGAAGAACTCGGGCAGCCGCTGGACCAGCCAGCCGCTGGCGAAGGTCCCATAGGCGGCAAGGCGCACCGTTCCATTGGCCGCTCCGACGACCTGCGCCGCCGAGCGCTCGATGAGATCGAAGGCACGGTCGAGTTCCAGCGCCAGGCGACGCCCCGCCTCGGTCAGCACGAGGCCGCGACCCTGCCGCTCCACCAGCCTCTCGCCAAGTTCTTCGCTCAGGCGCCGGATCTGGTGACTGACAGCACTTTGCGTCACGCCAAGCTCCTGGGCCGCATGGGAAACGGAAAGATGCCGTGCAACGGCTTCAAAGGACTGAAGCGCCCGCAGGTGGGGCATCGACCGCTTTTTCGTCATGACACATGAATTCCACTCAAGTGAGTAGACTGGAATTCATTATCTTCACCTATGTCAATGCTTTAGATCATTGTCCCACAGTCGATCGGCTTGCGCGGGAGACATAGCGATCCGACTTCGCATCTATTGCTGGACTGGAATTCCTGAAGTGACGCCAATGACCAAGCCCCTGCGCATCAACAGCCCGACGTTGGAACCGGAGGACGGGGAGTATCTGGCCCAATGCCAGTTCGCGCTCGAACCCTCGCTGGTCAAGCTCCTGAGCATTGCGGAAATGGCAGGATGGAACAGGACCCATGTCGTGATGGCGGCGCTGACACTCTGCGCGGAACTTGCCGAGCTGCCTGAAGGTCCTCAGGCTCTCCAGTGAATTGTCAGAGTCAGGCCCGGTCCCGACAGTTCCTCGCGGTCGCCGACAACACGTTGGCGACCGGCCAGATAGCGGGCTCGAACTGGTTCGCCCCCCTGACGAGCCATCAGTTCGGCAGGGTATCCTTGAAGATGCGGCCATCCTTCATGATGACCAGGAAACTCGTCTCGGGGTTAGCGACCAGCTGGAGATCCTCGAGCGGATTGCCGTCGACAAGGAGCAGATCGGCCAGCGCGCCTTCCTCCACCACGCCCAGCTTTCCGGGATAAGGGTTGCGCTTCCCGGAAAGTGTCAGCAGTTCGGCATTGGTCCCGGTCGCCATCACGAGGGCTTCGGCAGGTGTGTACCAGCGGATGAGCGAAGCAAGGATTGCGCCCTGCTGCCGCGCCAGATCGCGGGAGAACAATACGTCCGTCCCCCATGCCGTCTTGATCTTGTACTTCTTCGCCAGTTCGTATGTCCGGCCGATGCCCGGCCACACCTCTTCCGCCTTGGCCCGCTCGACCGAGCCTTCCCGAAGACCCAGCCTCATCATCTCCGGAAGCGGCTGCAAGCTCAGCCAGATATCCTTCTCGGCGATCAGCTTGGCGGTTTCCTCGTCCATGAGGAAGCCGTGTTCGATGCATTTCACGCCGGCCGCGATTGCCATTTTGATCGCGTCCGTCGTGAAGGCGTGCGCAATGACGTAAGTGCCCCAATTCTCGGCGATCTCGACCGCGGCCCGCAATTCGGGTTCGGTGAAGGTGGTGACATCGAGCGGGCTGAATGGCGAGGACACGCCGCCGCCGGCTGTTAGCTTGACGTGGGCGGCCCCTTGCATGAACTGCTCGCGGACACGCAAGCGCACCTCATCCGGGCTGTCCACGACTATGCTGCCGCCGTTTCTCTCCATGGGCGTGAACGGGCCGCCGATCGTCCGCGGCAGGTCGCTGAATTGCCGGAAGTCGCCATGTCCGCTGGTCACCGTGATCATGGCGCCGGATGGATAGATGCGCGGTCCCACGACGATTCCGCTGTCTATCGCGCGCTTGAGACCGAACACCGGACCGCCCACATCGCGCACCGTCGTGAAGCCACGCATCAACGTATGCGTTGCCTCGTCGCCTGCTGCGAGATTGGCGAAGCCGATGTCGCTCATTGCCTCTGCCGGAGTCGACGCGATCAGCATCGCATGCCAGTGCGCATCGATCAGGCCGGGCATCAGCACGCGGCCGCCGCCCGCTATCACCTTCGCGCCCGCCGCCTCGATAGGGGCGGTCGAGATGCGCTCGATGAGGTTGCCGTTGACCAGCACATTCGACGTCGGCGACAGCGTGCTTGCCTTGCCGTCGAATATCCTGACGTTTTCGAACAGGACGGTACCTGTCGGCGCGACGAGAGGCTCGGCCGGCGCCGCGACGGGGTAGTCATGCGCCAGACTGGCGCCACCAAGGCCGGCAAGGAGAGCGGGAACAAAGAGGAGGAAGCTCAGCAGGTAAGTTCGTATGCCCGTCATCTTGTGGATCCTCAACATCGGTTGCGGATGGGAAGAAGGAAGCGGCCCCTATCGATTGGCTCTTGTCAAACGACACTGCCAACTGAAGACAGTGCGCGCCCTTCATGGCTGTAATCTTGCCACGACTTTGGCATGGCGGCGCTGAACTATCCACCCACGGCGGCGGCTGGGCGCAATGATGGCTGGTCCTGGCCTACCGTGGTCCCGCATCGTCATGGGACAAGGCTCGCACAATGCGGCCCGCCCCTGCCGGTCTTCACAGGCGTGCCCTGCAAGCGTTGTCACTGGTGCTGGCTGACCAGCACCACGCCGAGCCCGATCAGGATCGAGCCGCAGGCCTTGGGAACCATCCACTCCGCCTTGCCTTTGCTGACCCGGCCAAGTGCCAGCGAGGCGATGCCGACGGCCGCCACGTCGGCCATCGAGAATACGAGATTGACGATCATGCCGAGGATCATGAACTGGAGCCACAGCGGCATGGTCGCCGCCGGATCGACGAATTGCGGCAGGAAGGTCAGGAAGAACAGCACGGTCTTCGGATTGAGCACCTCGACCACGATGCTGTCGCGCAGCGTGCTCGACCCTGCATCGCCATTGTCTTCCGAGGTCTTGTTCCAGCCGAGGAACATGGTGACACCGAGCCACACCAGATAGGCAGCGCCCGCAAGCTTGATGGCTTCGTAGACGACGGGCGCATGGGTGATGAGCGAGGCCAGACCGGCGGTCGCCGCCACGATGTGCACGTAGCAGCCGAGGTGAATGCCGAGCGCGGCCATCAGCCCGGCCTGGCGGCCATGCGCCAGGGTCTGCGCGGTCATGTAGAGGATCGCGGGGCCCGGCATGCAGGCGAAGGCAAGCGTTGCGACAGCGAACGGAACCAAAAGCTCCAGCGACAACATCACGGCTCCTCCCCCGACGATTTGGCCGCTGGGAGGAATAGGCGTGGCTCCGGCGCGAAAACATACGGCAGGTGCCGTATTTGGTTCGCCCGCGCTTTCGACCAATGTGGAGATGGTTAAGGCAATACTACCAGGACTGCCGGGTTCAGCCCGCGGGCAACCCCAGGCGAACCGCATAGGTGGTCAGTTCGGCGGCGCTATGGAGATCGAGTTTGCGCATCAGGTTTTCCCGGTGCTTGCGGGCGGTCAAGGGACTGATGCCCAACCGTTCGGCCACCTCGCGCGCGGTCATGCCATGCGCCACCAGCCCCAGGATCTGACGCTCGCGTCGCGTGAGCGGGATCGGCGACACGATTTCCTGCGTGGGCCCGCCGTTTCGGCTCGGCTCGCTGATCGCGAAGCGGACGGTTCGCGCCAGATATGTTCCGCCCTTCTTCACCGCCTCGATCGCCGCCCCCAGTTCCTCTGGATCGCCGTCCTTGGTCAGATAGGCGCTGGCGCCCGCCTCGATCGCGGCACGCACCGTCCGCGGCTCGATGTTTGCGGTCAGGACCAGGATCTTCATGCGAGGCGCCAAGGCGCTGATGTCGGAGATGAACTGTATGCCGGCCACGCCCGGCATGCCGAGATCGAGGATCAGCAGGTCCGCGCGCGCCTCCCGGACATGCCTCAACAAGGCCTCGCCATCTGCTGCCTCGGCAACGATGGAGACGTTGTCCATTGTTGAGATGAGCAGCTTGAGGCCCTCGCGGACAATGGCATGGTCGTCGGCGAGGATGGCGGTGAGTGGGCGATTCATGCGGCGACCATAACAGGCTTATCTGTCCGGTCGCCAACCTATGGGAAACAAGTTGCAGATAGATCAATCGTCACGGGTGCGACCGTTGGGTCAATATCCATCCGGAAGCCGGAGACATACGATGCAGGAAGCCAAGATACGCCATGCCCTCATCGAGCTTCTGTATCGCAATTCCTATGGCGTGGTCATCTCCAACATCGTCATTTCGCTGGCAGCCGTATACGTGCTCAGCAATGCCGTTTCCACGACTTGGCTGGCCACCTGGTTAGGTGCGCTGTATCTGCTTACCGCAACACGCGTCCTTGCGTCGCGCAGCTTCTTTCGGCGCAGGATGGATTCCGGCTCGCTCATGCCCTGGGCATGGCTCGCGGCAGGTTTTTCGTGGGTATCGGGGCTGCTATGGGGCGCGCTCGGTTGGGCCGGCTTCCTGCCCGAGGAACCGGCCGTGCTGTCCTTCACCGTCATCGTGCTGACTGGCCTCGTCTGTGGCACGGTGCCCTCGCTGTCGGCCTTCCCGCCGGCTCTCATCGGTTCGATCCTCGCAACCGTCATCCCCGTCGCCATTCGCTGCATCACCGCCGAAAGCGACTTCTCCGGCGCCTTCCTGTTTTTGCTCGCGTCGCTTGTGGCCATCAATTTCTACTATTGCCGCATCACCTATCGCATGTTGCGCGAAACCATCAGCCTGCGCCTGGAGAACGAAAGCCTGGTCGTGCACCTGGAGGAGGAGCGCGACCGCGCACAAACAGCCGATCGTGCCAAGACGCGTTTCCTCGCGGCGGCCAGCCACGACCTGCGCCAGCCGATCCATGCTTTGAGCCTGCTGGTCTCGACGCTCGCCATGCTGGGGCAGCGCGGCGACGTGCCTTCGGGCGACGCCCGCAACCTGGCAAGCCGGGCGAAGTCGGTCGTCGGCAACCTCAGCGGGCTGCTGAACGCATTGCTCGACATCTCCAAGCTCGACGCTGGCATTGTCACCGTCACCCCCGAGACGGTGCCGTTGCGCCAGCTTTTCCGCGACCTCCACGACGAATTTGCCGGGGAAGCGAAACAGCGCGGCCTCGCATGGCGCGTGGCCGACAGCAGCCTGAGGGTCGAAAGCGACCCGATGATGCTCAGGCGCATCCTCAACAACCTCGTGTCGAACGCGTTTCGCTACACCACGGAAGGCAGCGTCCTGCTCGGCTGCCGCAGGCGCGGCAGTCTTGTGGAAATACAGGTCCTGGACACAGGCCCGGGAATTCCCGGGGATCAGCAGACAATGGTCTTCGAGGAATTCGTGCAATTGCAGAACCCGGCCCGCGACAGGACGCAAGGCCTGGGCCTGGGGCTCGCGATCGTCCGCCGCACGGCCCAACTGCTGAAGCATCCGCTCAGGCTGGTCTCAACGCCGGGCCGCGGCTCCATGTTCTCGATCGCGGTTCCCAATATCCGCACGACGGCAGCACCTCGGCTGATCGAGGCAATGCCTCCTGCCGGCATTGCCGCCGGCATCATGGTCGTCGAGGACGAAGGCGACGTTCTCGACGCGATGGTGCAGCTGCTCAGCCTGGAAGGGCATCGGGTCTATGCCGGCCGCTCCGCCGCCGAAGCGCAAGGCGCCCATGCCAAGGCATTGGCCGCCGGCGAAGCTCCTGTCGACCTGATCGTCGCCGACTACCGCCTCGCGGACGGCGTCACCGGCTTCGATGCGATCCAGGCTCTTCGCGCCCATGTCGGACGCTCCGTCCCCGCCATCATCGTCACCGGCGATACCTCGCCGGCACGGCTCAAGGAGGTCAGCGCCAGCGGGGCTCGCATTCTCCACAAGCCGATCACCGGCGAGGACCTGCGGGAAGCGATCCTCGCCGCATGCCGGCGTGGCTAGTGGGTTGATCGAAAAAGGGGCTGGTCGCTACTCGACGCGCTCGGCCCCGCCGGAGGGCAGATCTTCCAGTTTACTGGTCGAATGCCGACAGCCAATCCGCATCGATCTTGCGGTTCAGGCAGTAGTCGCGCAGGCGGTTGCGCGTCTTGTCGGTCTTTCCGAGCCCGAGATAGCGCGCTGCGTTGCGCCAGTAGATGTTCTGCTGCTGCTCGGGCGTGTAACCAGCAGCTGTCAGCTGCGCGCCGAGCCGGGACATGTAGTTGTTGTTGTCCAGTTCCTTGGCGATCATCGTCCAATCCGTACCGTAGAGCAGATGCCGGACATCAGGGTCGTAACGTGACTGGAACTGCTTGAGATAACCCCTGATCTCGGAGCGCGTCCGGTCATCGAACTGCGGACTGGTCAGTTCGTAGAGGTAGCCGAGATCGGCAAAGAGATGTTCCCTGCCGTCCTCTGCTATCGTCTTACCGACGATGAACTCCCAGGCGTCCTTCCCAAAAGCGTCCTTGGAACATCTCTTTGGCGCCGGCTGGGTGCGCAATTCGTCGAAGCTGCCGAAATGAGCCAGATTGACGCGCAATTTCGGAAATTCACGCAATGCCTCTCGCCACCAGGACGGGCTGGCCCGATGGCCGTAGCCGCAAAGCGAGCCGAGGCTGTTTTCCGCATGCGCCATGATCGGCACGTCGTTCGATTCACACCATGCGTACAGCCTGCGAAGCGCGGTCTCCATCTCCATCCCTCTCGGCGCGCCCTTGGGAAACTTGATCTCTCCATTACCGAACGCCTGGAAACCCATTGGCGGGTAGAGCTTTACCCCGACAAAGCCGCAGTCGAGAATTGCCCGCTTGACCAGCTTCAGCGAGCCGCCGCCCTCGGCCTCACGCCATGGATCGAAACCGACGAAGCTGTGCATGTGCAGCTCGGTTGTACGCGCGATCTGGACCTGAAGCAGGTCCATGACCTCTATTTGCTCGGCGATGGATGACCGTGCACGGCTGTTTCCGAGCCAGTTCTCCATGTCGAGGAAGCTTGGCGTCACCAAGGAAACGCAACCCGACGGGGCAAAGACGCGAAGGTATTCGCGTGCAATGGCTTCCCGATCGTCTAGCAGCAAAAGCGCGAAATAGATGTAGCGCTGCATTTCGCTTGGCTGGCGCTGCAGGCCGTTGGCTAGCCCGATCGCGCCTACGCGGGACAACGCCCGGGATCGGCTGAACGCCTGCGGCCTGTCGGCATCCCTGGCCAACTGCTCCATCAGCGCCGGATAATCGGGTTCGACGTCAAGACCTTCGACACCCCTGCCGAAGGTTTCGATGCCTCTTGCCCGGCGGTCCATTTCCTGGATTGCGTCAGCAAGTATCTGGGTCTTGCGCTGCTGCACCACGGAAGCAGGCTCGAGCGGTGTCCCGGACCGCAACCGGGCAGCTTCGGTGGGCGCGTCCTTCGCGCCGCGGCTCAGGATATCGACCAGAAACGCGATCAGGCCATTGAAGAGCCCTTTCGTCTGGACGTCGGCCCGCGGTAAGAACTCATCGCGCAACTCGCCGAGCGCGACATATTCGACGAAGCCTCGCACCGGCACGTCCGAGGCATTGAAGAAGTGACAGTGGACGTCGATCACAGGATCGGCAGATGTCAGCGCACAGCGCCCGGGCTCGGGGCGCCAGCGCGCGCAGCCTGGAGTCACCGACAGCGCTGCGGCCGCACCGAGCAGCCACAGCAAGCCACGGCGATCCACGACCCTTGGCCTGTCGAATGATCCCGCCATGCCGAACCCGTCCCCACAAGTTCACCAAGGGGCATCCTGCGGCGACAACTGCAAAGAGTCGATACCGGTTGTGAACGGCGAACGACGGCAGGTATGGGAACGCCCGTCTCGCGCTTGCCGTCAGCCTTCGGCCCCGTACACCAGCCTGTCCTGCCTTGCGCGCAGCTCCGCGATCTTCGAGCCGGGGGCGACGGCAGCGTTGGCGGTGGTGATCAACTCGCCCTTCCTGATCGGCGCCGTCACGGTGCCACCCTGCAGCAGGCCGCATGGGATGGCCTTGGCCGTGCGGGCTTCCGGCGCGGTCATGATCCACGACCGGTAGCAATATTCGCCGATGGCATCGAGCTTGTCGCCCGGCTGCATGTCCTTCTTGGCCACGGCGCAGACGTCGGCGACCGGCTTCGACAGCGGCACCATGTCGGCCTTGCCGTGCAGCACGACGCGGGCACAGGTCAGCGGCACCTCGAGCGAAGTCAGGTGATAGGGACGATGGAAGGTGAAGTAAGGCCCCTCGCCGACCTTGAGGTCTTCCATGCGCTCGCGGATGCGCGGATGCGACATCTCGGCGATGACGAACACGCCGGGGGCGACGCCCTTGCCGATCGAATAGTCGACGACGCCGACCTTTGTCAGCACGCCGCCGTCCTTTTGCGGCACCAGCACCTTGTTGAGTTCGGGCAAAGTGGCCGAAGGTCCGTGCATGCCAGCCTTGTCGGGTACCAGGCCCGTGGCGTTGGCGATCGCCGCCATCTCGACCATCGTCTTCGAGCCGTCGACGAACTCGACCAGCATGCGCACGTTCATGTTGCGGCGCTTGGCCTCCTCGGCATAGTCGTCGGGGATGGCGTCGATGTTGAGCGGATTGTTCTTGCCCTTGCCGGCGGCGACGATGGTGTGGCCCATCGCCGAGACGAACTCGATCAGTTCCATGCAGGACGATGGTTCGTCGCCGGCGCCGAGTGAATAGGTGACGCCGAGCCTGGCTGCCTCGCTCTTGAGATAGGCGCCGATGGTGACGTCGGCCTCGACATTCATCATCACCAGGTGCTTGCCGTGCTCCATCGCGCGCAGGCCGATCTCGGCGCCAACTGCCGGAACGCCTGTCGCATCGATGACGACGTCGATCAGGCCGCTGTTGAGGATGAGGTCGGCATCGTTGGTCACGGCGATCTTGCCGCTTTCCATCGCATCGGCGAGTGCCGAGGTGCTCGTCGCCTCGCGCGCATGCCCGCTTTCCTGATAGGCGATCTCGGCCGCCTTGAACGCGCGCTCGGGGTGGAACTCGGAAATGGCGCCAACCGCGATGCCAGGCATATGCGCCACCTGCGACACGATATCGGTGCCCATTTCGCCGCAGCCGATCAGGCCGATGCGGATCGGCTTGCCCGACTTTTCGCGCTCGACGAGATCGCGCGTCAAGCCCACCGGAGCGACGTTGATGGTCATCTGATTGATCTCCCGAAGAAGCGAAGCATATGTATCTAACGCTCGACCGGTATTGAATTATGGCCGGGTGTCAACCTGAATGTCCCTGCCCGCCGCGCGATGGCCCAGAGCCGTTTGTCAGCAGATCGCTGACCGCAAGCTGTTCGGCCTGCGGCAATGCCGCTAAACTCCTCTCTTCCGCCTGATGGACGGGCAGCACCGGAGAGGAGCCGGTGCGCCGGCAAGCAAGCCACAGGCGGATGGGAACGCCATATATTCGAATGCGATAGCCGCCGATCCGGATTCAATTTCTGAGGTTCGCGCATCCGTAGGAGGAGAACGATGGCTGCAAAGGTCCTTGTCCTGCTGGGCACCAAGAAAGGCGCCTTCATCGCCGAAAGCGATGCCGAAAGGCGTTCGTGGAAGCTGCGCGGGCCGTTCTGCGAGACTTGGCCGATGAACCATGTCGTCGCCGACCCGAAGACCGGCACCATCTGGGGCGCGGGCGGCAACGAATGGTTCGGCCCCGCGGTGTGGAAATCGACCGACCTTGGCGAAACCTGGACGCATTCGAGCGACGGGCTCGCTTATGCCGAGGGCGAAGAGCCGATCAAGGCGGTGTGGAGCCTCGCCAAAGGCAATGGCAGCCTCTTTGCCGGCGTACAGCCCGCCGGCCTGTTCCGCAGCGACGACGGCGGCCAGAGCTGGAGCCACGTCGAAGGGCTCCAGAAGCACCCTTCCCGGCCGCACTGGAACCCCGGCGGCGCCGGCCTGATCCTGCATTCGCTGGTCATAGACCCCAACGATCACGACCGTATCTGGATCGGCATCTCGGCCGCCGGCGTGTTCTATACCGGCGACGGCGGCAAGAGCTGGGAGCCGCGCAATCTCGGCACCCGTGCCGACTTCATGCCAGAGGGCGAGAACTACCCCGAATTCGGCCAGTGCGTGCACAATCTGGTCATGGCGCCAGGTATGCCCGACCGGCTCTACCAGCAGAACCATTGCGGCATGTACCGTTCCGACGATGGCGGCAAGCGCTGGGTCAGCATCGAAAAGGGCCTGCCTTCGACCTTCGGCTTCCCGGCAGCGACCCACCCGCGCGATCCCGAAACGCTCTATCTGGTGCCGCTCAACGGCGATTCCGCCGGCCGCTATGTCCCCGACGCCAAGGCAGCCGTGTGGCGGACGCGCGACGCCGGCCGCGAGTGGCAGGCGATGCGCAACGGCCTGCCGCAGGAAAACGCCTATATCGGCGTGCTGCGCCAGGCGATGGCGACCGACCGGCTGGAACCGGCCGGCGTCTATTTCGGCACCAGTTCGGGCGCGCTGTTCGCCAGCGCCGACGAGGGCGAAAGCTGGGTGAACGTCACCCAGCACTTGCCCTCGATCCTGTCGGTGGAAACGCTTGTGGTGGACTGACGGGAAAAGGCAGATGCTCGGCGACGCCCCATCCCGCACCGGGAAACATCAGGCTGAAGCCGCGCCCATCGTGGTGCGGCTTCCCGGCGTGCTCGTCGACCTGTTCCCAGGTGCGCCGCGACGGGTGGAAATGACGGCCTCAACGGTCAAGGAGATGGTCGACCAACTCGACAAAAGCTGGCCTGGCATGCGCGACCGCATCTGCGACAGCCGCCCTGCCATCCGCAAGCATATGAACGTCTTCGTCGAAGGCGAGCGCGCGACGCTGAAGACGAAGCTCAGGCCCGGCGTCGAGGTATTCGTGCTCACCGCCATCAGCGGCGGCTGAGCCGGACTGCAGGCACTGCAGCGACGGCAGACTGCGCAGCCAGGCTTTCTTCCTGCAACCATTGCGCTAGGATCGCAGCAGATTCTCTTTCGGGGACCGAGATGATGCGACGTAGCAGTGTATTTCTGGCACTCATGCTGGCTTTTGCGCCGGCCCTCCCGCAGGTTGCGGCGGCGCAGGAGCGCGTGGAAACGCTGCGCATGCGCCCTGGCGCGACGCAGACGACGGTGCGCGGCATCGTCATCGGCCGCATCAGCGCCTCCTACAGGCTCGAGGCACGCGCCGGCCAGCGCATGAGCCTCGACCTCAATTCGCGCAACACCTTCCTCTATTTCAACGTGCTCGATCCGCGCGGCCGGACCATCGCCCGCGAGCAGACCCAATGGGACGGCCGGCTGCCGGCCTCCGGCGTCTATACGATCCAGATCTATCTCGTGCGCGCCGAAGCGCGGCGCAACCGCCCGGCACCGTTTTCGCTCGATGTCCGCGTTGCCGGACGCGGCGAAGCACCTGGCCCCGGTCCGGAGCCGTTGCCGGGACCGCGCTCCTGGCGCGTCGTCGGCGTAACGCCCGATGATGTGCTCAACATGCGCACGACGCCCTCGCCGCGCGGATTCGTCGTTGCCGAGATACCGTTCGACGCCGGCGGCCTGCGCAATCTCGGCTGCCAGGACGGCCAGAGCTGGTGCAAGGTGCGCTACCGCGGCCAGGAGGGCTGGGTCAACGGCCGCTTCCTGCGGCCGGAGTGACAAGCGAGATCTGCAACGCGTGCAAGCGGCCGGGACGGAAATTTCCGGCCGGCCGAAACGGAGTCAGCGTTCGGATGGGTTTGTCCCCGTTTCGCCAGGGTTTTCGCTTTCGACCTCGCCGGTGGTGATGGTTCCCACGACAATGGACTCGCCGATCGGCTCGCGACGCTGTCGCGTGTCGGCGACAACCTTGTCCATCTCCGCCTTGATTTCGGCAAGCAATGCCAGCGCCTGGGCCTCGCGGTGCTTCAGTTCCGGGCTCGGATCACCCGATTTGGCCTCGCCCGCAGCTCGCGCATTACGCGCGGATAGATAATCCTTGTAGGCGGCGTCCCACTTTTTCATCAGGACAACCCAGGCATCGACGGCGTCGTGTTTGCTGGGATCTGCAGGCTGGTGCGAACTAGGCAAATTGAACCCTCGAACAATCCGCATTACGCGGAATGGAAAGCGGCACTGCAATCATATGCCGTATTTGGACTAACCCCGCCGCATGTCATCTAACGACAACCTACCATGCGGACTGTCGAGCGTCATTCGCTAGCGCGCACTATATGCGCCGCGGCTACAATGAGCTGTGGAAAGTAGCTGCCGGGCCACACCACGCAGCACGACGCGGCCCTGGCGCACTCTTTTTGCCACCGATCACAATATTGCGACCAGCCGAGTGAACGTTCCCAAAAAATGCAACCAGCACGGGTTTTACGACGCATTCGAGCGGTCGGAACGCATTTTGCGAGGTATCGGCTGATAGAAACGTTATTAAAGCGATGCATAATATAAAAGTGACGAATTGCAACCCAACCGAACATAAGCGTAAATTTGGAACTTCGATCCGCATAAATCAATCTAGACCAAAGATAACCTCGCACAAAACATAAATCTAACACGCTCATACAAGTACGATATTTTAAGATGTATATTGATTTTCCTTCTATAGATACGAATATTAACCATGGTTTACAAAAGGTAAACAAATTGGTAAAGTTCAGTTGGCGAGTGGGGCTTACAAGCACTTGCGTCCAGATTTTCCACGGGAACAACCTGGTTGCGAAATTGTCGTTTTCACCAGGGTGCTATTCTGCGTCCGGTCTGTTTGGTTCGCGTAGTCGTCAGGTAATGCCGCCACCTTTGGGTTGGAGTAAGCGTTATGACGGCGGCAGCATTCCCGCAGCGACCTGCTATGGAAATCTTCAAGGCAGCAGGAATGCCTCTCGGCGGCACTGCACGGATCAGCGTGGTGGTCCCCGCCATGAACGAGGCAAAGAACTTGCCGCACGTTCTTCCTCACATTCCTGCCTGGGTCGACGAAGTCATCCTTGTGGATGGAAATTCCACTGACGACACCATCGCCGTTGCACGCGAACTGCTGCCTGACATCATTGTCCTGCAGCAGGAGAAGCGCGGCAAGGGTGCAGCGCTGTACACCGGCTTCAGCGCAGCCAAGGGCGACATCATCATCACTCTGGACGCCGACGGCTCCGCCGATCCCGGCGAAATCCCGGCCTTCGTCGGCGCCCTGCTTGCCGGCGCCGACTTCGTCAAGGGCTCGCGCTTCATGCAGGGTGGCGACACCACCGACATGGAATGGTATCGCAAGCTCGGCAACTGGGGCCTGCTCCGCCTTGTGCGCCTGCGCTTCGGCGGCAAGTTCACCGACCTCTGCTACGGCTATAACGCCTTCTGGCGCGACGTGCTGCCCTGCCTCAACCTCGAACAGGCGACCGGTTTCGAGATCGAGACCCAGATGAACGTGCAGGCGCTTCGCGCCGAGCTCAATGTATTCGAGGTCGCAAGCAAGGAATTCCCGCGCATCCACGGAACCAGCAACCTGCGCACCTTCCCCGATGGTTGGCGCGTGCTCAAGACGATTGTCAGGCTGGGCATCTCACCACTGCCCAAGGTGCCGGCGCGCCGCCGCGCAGCAGCCGGTCTGCAACAACCCAGCATCTAGGCGGGCGGTCATGGCGGCTTCGGGGGACAAGGTATCCGTCATCATTTGTGCCTATTCCGACGATCGCCGGGAGCAGCTTCACCGCGCCATCGCCTCCGTACTCGCCCAGCGCAGCAAGCCGACCGAGGTCATCGTGGTCATCGACCACAACACGCCGCTGTGGCTGGACGTGTTTGCCGCCTATCCGAGGCTGACCGTGATCGTCAATGAAGGCGCGCGCGGCCTTTCCGGCGCCCGTAACACCGGCCTCCGGCGCGCCAGCGGCGACATCCTGGCCTTCCTCGACGACGACGCCATTGCCGATCCCTATTGGCTGGCACGCATGCTGCCCCACTACGACAACCCCTCGGTCATTGGTGTCGGCGGCCGTGTGCTGCCGTTGTGGCAGGTCGACCGGCCGCGCTGGTTTCCCGAGGAATTCCAGTGGGTTGTCGGCTGCAGCTATCGCGGCCAGCCGGACCGGATCGAACCGGTGCGCAATCCCATCGGCTGCAACATGTCATTCCGCCGGAGCGTCTTCGACCTGACCGGCGGCTTTCGCGAAGGCATCGGCCGCACCGCCGCCGATGCTGCCGGCTGCGAGGAGACAGAGCTTTGCATCCGCGCCACGCAGGCCATGCCGGGCGCCCTCATCCTCTACGACCCCCAGATGAGCGTGCACCATCAGGTCACAGCCGAGCGCGCCGGCTGGCGCTACTTCCGCAAGCGTTGCCTCGCCGAGGGCCGCTCCAAGACCCAGGTCGTCAAGGCGGTGGGCGCCCAGGACGGGCTCGCCAGCGAGCATCGCTACGTCATGCGCGTGCTGCCCGCAGGAATCCTGCGCGCCCTGGGCGACAGCGTGCTCAAGCTTGACCCATGGGCACTGGCGCGGGCAGGCGGCATCGTTTTCGGATTGGGCTACACCGTCTGGGGGTATTTCGGCGCGCGGCTGAACCGGGCATGGAGGCAGGCATGAGCGAAGCGCAGTTCCGCCCGATCAAGGTCCTCGATATCGATGTCTGCCGGCCGATGAACGACGTGCAGATGCTCGAACCCATCAGCGGCGAGCGTTACGGCGGCGTGTTCTGCCTCGTCCGGCGGATGGGTCGCCCGGTCTCGACCATGGAGTTTGCCTTCGACGGCGACGTGCTGACCACTGTCGACCTGCGCGCGCGGATCGCCGAGCACAAGGCGGTCCAGAACAACGCGCTACAGCACGATGCGCCGCTCCCGAAGAAGGAAGGGCCGTTCGCCAGCGTCGTCATCGCCACCCGCAACCGCGCCGAAAGCCTGGCGCGCTGCCTGGATTCGCTGCTTCTCCAGACCTATGAGCCCTTCGACATCGTCGTCGTCGACAATGCACCGTCGGATCGCCAGACCGCCGACCTGATCGCCACGCGCTATGCCCGGGGCAAGGCGGTACGCTATGTCAGGGAGGACGTTCCCGGTCTCGGCCGCGCACACAATGCCGGCCTCGCCGACATCTCCTCCGAGCTTGCGCTGTTCACCGACGACGACGTCATCGTCGATCCCAACTGGGTGGCGGCGATGGCAGCGAATTTCGACCGCGCCGGCCGGGTCGGCTGCGTCACCGGCCTGATCCTGCCCGCGGAACTCGATACCCGGGCGCAGTTCTGGACGGAGCGGCACGGCGGCTTCGGCAAGGGTTTTGCGCGCAAGGTCTTCGACCTTGCCGGGAACCGGCCTTCCGGTTCGCTGTTTCCCTTCACCGCCGGCCAGTTCGGATCGGGCGCCAACATGGCGTTCCGGACCGAGGCGCTGCGCCAGATCGGCGGCTTCGATTCCGCCCTTGGCGCCGGCACCCTTGCCCGCGGCGGCGACGACCTCGCCTCATTCTACGCCGTCGTCCAGGCTGGCTTCCAGTTGGTCTATGAACCGCGCGCGCTTGTCTGGCATCATCATCGCCGCGGCGAGGACGGTATGCGCCGCCAGGCCTTCGGCTATGGCATGGGCCTCGGCGCCTACCTGACCAAGGTCGTCGTCGACGATCCGCCGGCAGCCTTGCAACTGGCGCGCGCCATGCCCGCGGGCATTGCCCACATGGCCGGGCCGACCTCGCCCAAGAACCAGCGCCTGCCGGGCGACTATCCCGGCACCCTAATCTGGCGCGAGCGCCTGGGCATCGCGGCCGGCGTTCCAAATTATCTGCGCAGCCGCTACGCCGCTTCGCGGCGCCCGACATCCGGTGTCACCCGTCCGGAAAACGGCCAAGACGTCTACGCCAAAGGAGGGTCGACCGCCATGCGCCCAACCGTGCCCATCCTGCTCTATCACAGCGTCGACACCGACTGCGCGCCGGCCTACCGGCGCTGGATGATGACGCCCGAGGAACTCGACCAGCACATGAAGGTTCTCGTCGAGGGCGGCTTCCGCCCGGTGACGATCTCGGCGCTAGCGACCATCTTCCGCGAGCACAGGCCCGTGCCGCCGCGCACCGTGGCCATCACCTTCGACGACGGCCTGTGCGATTTTCTCACCGGCGCCATGCCGGTACTCGAGCGATACGGCTTCGCCGCCACGCTCTATGTCGTCTCCGGCTTCGTCGGAAAGACCAGCGAATGGCTAGCCGCCTGTGGCGAGGGCGAGCGCCGCATGCTCGACTGGAACGAACTTCGCGGTCTCGCCTGCGAAGGCATCGAGATCGGCGCCCATACCGTCAACCACCCGCAGCTCGACGTCCTGTCGGCGGTCGAGGCCGCGCGCGAAATCCTCGACAGCAAGCTCGCCCTCGAACACGGGCTGAAGCGGCAGGTGCACAGCTTTGCCTATCCGCATGGCTATTCCAGCCGCACCACGCGCGCGCTGGTCCGCGGCGCGGGTTTCCAGTCGGCCTGCCGCGTGCGCCATGCCTTGACCTCGACGACAGAGGACCCGTTTACGCTGTCGCGCATCGTCATGACCAGCGAGGTCGGGCCGGCGGATTTGCGCCGCCTGCTGACCCAGCCGGTCCTGCCGGTCGCGCCGCCCGCCGACAGGCTGGCGGCCACCGGCTGGCGCATGTTCCGCCGGTTCCAGCATATTACCCATGCAAGCGGCTGACGCCCAAGGCCCTGGATTGTTGAGCGCCACTGACGCCGCGTGTCCGCCGCGCGAAGCTCACTCAGCGGCCTGAAGCCGGCCGGCATCGAGCATCGCCCGGATCTCCGAACGGCACGAACCGCAATTGGTGCCGGCTTTCAGCAGCTTGCCGATCTCGTCGACGCTTGTGCTGCCGCCGGAGATCGCGATGGCCAACTGGTTCACCCCGACATTGAAGCACGAGCAGACGATGCGGCCGACCGACGGCACCGGCACCGGCGCACGCCCCGACAGCAACGCGCGGCGGTCGAGCGGCGACAGCGGCTGGCACGAAGCGAGCAGCGACAGCAGCCAGTCCCGCCCCGGCAGGTGGCCGTGCGGCGCCACCAGCAGCGCCTCGGTGAGCCTGCCCTCGGCATCGGTCGCGGCGGCGCGGAATGTCGAGCTGCGCCTGTCGGTATATTCGAGCAGTTGGTCGGCCGGCACCACGTCGACCAAACGGCGAGCGAGCAGGATGCCCTGCTCCGGCGGCTCGGTGCCGGACAGTTCGTAGACCCAGCCACCCTGGACGGCTGCGCGGCTCCAGTGGACAAAACCTGTCGGCCTGAGGTCGCGGCGGGTCATCAGCACGCCGGCCCAGGCGACAGGCTCGCGCGAGATCCGCACCGGCACGTGCTTGAGCTCCGGCTGGCCCGAAAACGGGTCGGTGACAGACGCCGACAGTGATCCGGCCGAGGCATTGGCGGCAAAGCGGCCGCTCCAGTGCATCGGCAGGAAGGCTTCGCCCTTGCGCTGGCCGGCGTTGGTGATCGCCTTGGCCCGGCCGCCGCCATAGCGGCTTTCGATGCGGACGAGGTCGCCATCGGAGATCCCCAGCGCGACGGCGTCGGCAGCGTTCAGCTCGATCGCCGGTTCCGGCGCATTGGCCATCAGCCTGGGAACGCGGCCCGTGCGCGTCATTGTGTGCCACTGGTCGCGCAACCGGCCAGTGTTGAGGACAAGCGGGAAAGCGGCGTCGACCGGCAGTGCCGCGCCTTCCTGGCGGACCGGCACGAAACGGGCACGGCCGTCCGCGGTGGGGAACCTGCCGTCGCCGAGCAACCGTTGCACGCCGGCCGAAGCATCCGAGGGTAGCGGCCAATGCAGCGGCGCGAGCGCCTCGTATTCGGCGTCGGTGAGATCGGTGAGGCCGCCGATGTCGAACAGGCGCCCACCGTCGTTCTCGAAGGCGGAAAGCGCTGCATGCTCGCGAAAGATCGCGGCAGGGTTCGCATAATCGAAGGCGGCGGCAAACCCCATGCGCCGAGCGGTCTCGGCGACGATCCACCAGTCGGGACGGACCTCGCCGGGCATCGGCAGGAACGATTTCTGGCGCGATATGCGGCGCTCGGAATTGGTGACCATGCCGTCCTTCTCGCCCCAGGCTGCCGCTGGCAAAAGCACGTTAGCGAAATGGCTGGTATCGGTGCGGGTGACATCCGACACCACGACGAAGTCGCAGGACTTCAAGGCCGCGCGAACCTTGCCGGCATCCGGCATGCTGACGGCCGGGTTGGTGCCCATGATCCACAGCGCCTTGATGCGTCCGTCGCCTGCCGCCTCGAACATATCGACGGCCTTGAGGCCCGGCTTGCGGGCGATTGCGGGTGCATTCCAGAACCGGCCGACGCGGTCGGATGCGGACGGATCGTCGAAGCCCATATGCGCCGCCAGCTGGTTGGCGAGCCCGCCGACCTCGCGGCCGCCCATGGCGTTGGGCTGGCCGGTGACCGAAAACGGCCCCATGCCCGGCCTGCCGATACGGCCTGTGGCGAGATGGCAATTGATGATGGCGTTGACCTTGTCGGTGCCGTGTGCCGACTGGTTGACGCCCTGGCTATAGACGGTGATGGTTCGATCCGTCGCCGCGAACCAGTCGTAGAAAGCGGCGACCTCCGCCGGTGCAAGGTCGCAGCCCTCGGCGACGCGCTTCACCGAGGGCGCGTCGGCCGCTGCAAGACTGAGTGCCGCTTCGAAGCCCAACGTATGGGCGGTGACATAGGCCTGGTCGGCGGCGCCGGTATTCGCGAGATGCGCCAGCAGGCCGTTGAACAGCAGCACGTCGGTGCCAGGCTTGAGCTGCAGGTGCAGATCGCATTCCACAGCAGTGGCCGTGCGGCGCGGATCGATGACGACGATCCTCGTCCCGCGTTCGGCCCGCGCCGCGAGCAGGCGCTGGTAGAGGATCGGATGGCACCAGGCGGTGTTGGAACCGACCAGCACGACGAGATCGGCCTGTTCGAAATCCTCGTAGACGCCCGGCACGATGTCTTCGCCGAAGGCCCGCTTGTGGCCGGCGACGCTGGAGGCCATGCACAGGCGCGAATTGGTGTCGATATTGGCTGATCCGATAAACCCCTTCATCACCTTGTTGGCGACGTAATAGTCCTCGGTGAGCAATTGGCCCGAGACATAGAAGGCGACCGAATCCGGGCCGTGTTGCGCGATGGTCTCGGAGAACCGTTGGGCCACCAGATCGAGCGCTGCGCCCCAGGAGGCACGACGACCGGCGATCTCGGGATGGAGCACGCGCCCGTCGAGGCCCAGCGTTTCGCCGAGCGCCGACCCCTTGGAACAGAGCTTGCCGAAATTGGCGGGATGGCCGGGGTCGCCACGCACGGACGTTGTGCCGTCCGCGGCAACCCGCGCCTGCACGCCGCAACCCACCCCGCAATAGGGACAGGCGGTCCTCACCTCGCGTGCATCCGTCATGGTCAGGCAGCCTTCGAAGCCAGGACGTCGAGGGCAATGAACAGTCGCCCGTCCTCAACCTTGAGCGGGATGGTCCTGACCGAGCCTTCGTCGGCGCCTTGGGCCTTGCCAGTCTCCAGCGAAAACACCCAATTGTGCAGCGGGCAGGTCACCGACGCGCCGTGCACGATGCCCTGGCTCAGCGGCCCGCCCTTGTGCGGACAGTGGTCCTCGATGGCGAAGACCTGCTCTTCGGCGGTACGGAACACGCCGATCTTGCCCTGTGGCGTGTTCACGCAGCGCGCGCCGCGCAACGGTATGTCGGCCAACGTGCCGATCGCGATCCAATCCATCCCGCTCATTCCGCTGCCTCCGCAAAGCCGACGGACGCCATCGGCCGGAACTCGTGCTTGTCCTTGCCGGAGACCCGCTCCGACCATGGATCGACCTGGGCGAACTTCTGGCTGAAAACGAAACGCTCGTAGTAGGCCTGCCGCTTCTCGGCATCGTCGAGGACCTGGCGCTTGATCTCGGCCACCCCGACGCGCTTGGCCCATTTGTAGATGCGCTCGAGATAGCGGCCCTGCTCGCGATACATCTGTGTCAGCGCGACGATCACCTCGAGCGCCTCATCCTCGCTCTTCACCAGCCCGAGCACCTCGGTGCCCTTGATGTCGAGGCCGGCGGCACCGGCGAAGTGGATCTCGAAACCGCTGTCCACGCAGATCACGCCGACGTCCTTGCAGGTCGCCTCGGCGCAGTTGCGCGGGCAACCCGACACCGCCATCTTGAGCTTGGCCGGCGTCCACGAGCCCCACATGAACTTTTCGATGCGGATGCCGAGGCCGGTCGAGTCCTGCGTGCCGAACCGACACCAGTCCGAGCCGACACAGGTCTTCACCGTGCGCAGCCCCTTGGCATAGGCATGCCCCGAGACGAAGCCCGCCTTGCCGAGATCGGACCACACAGCCGGCAGGTCTTCCTTCCTGATGCCCAGCATGTCAATGCGCTGGCCACCGGTGACCTTGACGAGCGGGATCTCGAACTTGTCGACGACGTCGGCGATGGCGCGCAGCTCGTTCGCATTGGTCACCCCGCCCCACATGCGCGGCACCACCGAATAGGTGCCGTCCTTCTGGATGTTGGCGTGGACACGTTCGTTGATGAAGCGCGACTGGTAGTCGTCGGCATATTCGTCCGGCCAGTCGCAGACGAGGTAGTAATTGAGTGCCGGCCGGCACTTGGCGCAGCCGCAGGAGGTCTTCCACTGCAGCTCCTGCATCACTTCGGGGATGGTCTTCAGCCCCTTGGCCTTGATCAGCCTGCGCACGTCGTCATGGCCGAGGTCGGTGCACTTGCACATCGGCTGCACGGCGGCGGGGTTGTAGCTGTCGCCCAGCGTCAGCGTCATCAGTTGCTCGACCAGCCCGGTGCAGGAACCGCAGGAGGCGGACGCCTTGGTATGCGCCCGCACGTCGTCGAGCGAGGTCAGCCCCTTTTCCGCGATGGTGCCGGTGATCTTGCCCTTGCAGACGCCGTTGCAGCCGCAGATTTCCGCATCATCCGCCAGTGCCGCAACGGCCGCCATAGGGTCCAGCGGCGATCCTCCCTGATAGGCCTGGCCGAAGATCAGCGTATCGCGCATCTCCGAGATGTCGGTCTGCTTCTTCTTCAAGTCGTTGAACCAGGCGCCGTCGCCGGTCTCGCCGTAGAGCACCGTGCCGATGACGCGGTTGTCCCTAAGCACCAGCCGCTTGTAGATGCCGGCCGCGGCGTCGCGCAGCACGATCTCCTCACGGTCGTCGCCATCGGCGAAGTCGCCGAGCGAATAGAGGTCGATGCCGGTGACCTTGAGCTTGGTCGGCGTGTCGGAGTGGACGAAGCCGGCCGTTTGCTCGCCGGCGAGGTGGGCGGCTGCCACGCGTGCCATCTCGTAGAGCGGCGCGACAAGCCCGTAGACCTGGCCGCCTACCTCGGCGCATTCGCCGAGTGCCAGGATGTCGGGGTCCGAGGTCCGCATGCCGTGATCGACGACGATGCCGCGATTGGTGTCGATGCCTGCGTCCTTGGCGATCGCCGCATTGGGCCGGATGCCGACCGCCATCACCACCAGCGTCGCCGGGATGATGGTGCCGTCGGCAAGCTCGACGCCCTCGACCTTACCGTGGCCGACGATGGCCTTGGTGTTGGCCTTGGTCATGACCTTGATGCCGCGCGCCTCGACCGCCTTCTGTAACAGGTAGCCGGCGGCCGGATCGAGCTGGCGCTCCATCAGCGTCGGCATGACGTGCAGCACCGTCACATCCATGCCGCGCGATTGCAGGCCGGCGGCCGCTTCGAGGCCGAGCAGGCCGCCGCCGATGACGATGGCCTTGGCCCGCGACTGGGCGGCGAGCAGCATGGCGTTGACGTCGTCGAGGTCGCGGTAACTCAGCACGCCGGCCATGTCGTTGCCCGGCACCGGGATGATGAAGGGCACCGATCCGGTGGCGATGACGAGCCTGTCATAGGGCTCGGTGACGCCATGATCTGACGTGACGGTCTTGGCCGTGCGGTCGATGGCAACGATCCTGTGGCCCTTGTAGAGGGTGATGCCGTGCTTGATGTACCAGCCGTCGCCATGGATGATGATCTCTTCATAGCCCTTCTCGCCCGACAGGACCGGCGACAGCATGATGCGGTCGTAGTTCACGCGCGGCTCGGCGTTGAAGATGGTGACCTGGTAGCGGCCGGGTGCGGCCTCCAGCAGGTGCTCCAGCATGCGCCCGGGGGCCATGCCGTTGCCGATGATGACAAGTCTCTCGGTCATAACGGTGCTCCTTGGCGGTGTCACTGGGCGGCGAAGGTCAGCGGCTCGTCGACGCTGTCGCGCGACATCCTGCGGACCGACAGGTGCATCCAGACGAGCGAAGCGACGACGAGGGCGAACAACAGCATGAAGCAGCTCGACCAAAGGCCGGTGAGGTCGTTGAGCGCGCCGAAGGCGATGGGCAGGATGAAGCCGCCAAGGCCGCCGATCATGCCGACAAGGCCGCCGACTGCGCCGACATTCTCCGGATAATAGGCCGGGATGTGCTTATAGACGGCGGCCTTGCCCAGACTCATGAAGAAGCCGAGGACGAAGGCAACGACCATGAAAGCCACCGGCCCGACCTCGAAATGGAACGACATCGGCCCGCTGATACCATGCACGACATAGTCGGCCGTCGGCAGCGACAGGATCAGCGTGGCGATCGCCGAGACACCGAACGTCCAGTACATCACCGTGCGGGCGCCGATCCGGTCGGACAGCACGCCGCCATAGGCGCGGAAGATGCTGGCCGGGATGGAATAGGCGGCGCCGATCATGCCCGCAGTGACGATGTCGAAGCCGTAGACGCCGATCAGATAGCGCGGCAGCCACAGCGCCAGCGCGACGAAGGCGCCGAACGAGAAGAAATAATAGAGGCCGAAGCGCCAGACCTGGACATTCCTGAGCGGTGCGAATTCGTTCCAGAAGCTCTTTGGCTCTGCGCCATGGATGCGGCGCTGGCGGATGACCGGGTCGTCTTCGCTGGCGAACCAGAAGATGAAGGCCATGAAGCCGAGGCAAGCGGCCCAGATCAGCGCCACCTCCTGCCAGCCGCCGGCAAGCAGGACGAACGGCGCCAGGAACTTGGTGACGGCGGCGCCGACATTGCCGACGCCGAAGATGCCGAGCGCGGTGCCCTGCTTTCCCGCGGGAAAGAAGCGCGAGACATAGGCGACGCCGACGGCGAAGGAACCGCCGGCGAGGCCGACGCCAAGGGCTGCGATCAGCATCTGGCTGTAGGTCTGGGCAAAGGCGAGCAGGAAGGTGGCGATGGCCGCCGCCAGCATGGTGGAGGTGTAGACGAGGCGTCCGCCGAAACGGTCGGTCCAGACGCCGAGCACGATGCGCACCAGCGAGCCGGTCAGGATCGGGGTGCCGATGAGGAGGCCAAACTGGGTTTCGGAGAGGCCCAGCTCCTGCTTGATGCGCACACCGATGATCGAAAAGATTGTCCACACGGCAAAGCAGACGGTGAAAGCGAGGGTGGAGATAGTAAGCGCCCTGACCGGAGCATTGTCCTGGCTGGGCGCGGCTTGGAGGGTTGCGGTCATTGTCGGCTCCGTTGTGCGGCGTGGGAGGCGCCGCGCTTCTCTGGATCGCGAAAACAAAAAAGCTGCCGGCCAGGGTCGCGCGTCCGTACATCCGGGATCGCGGTCTTCTGGTCGGCAGCTTTGCCTGGGGCGCCCGCCATTGGACGCCGATATGTCTGGCCTTTCAGCCTCGTCTATTGCAACGCACAAACCGTGCCAGTTTGGCAGCGCGAGGCGTTTCCATTCATTTTCAGATGCTTACATGATCAACGTGATCTGAGCCGTCAATATGCCGGCGATCAAACGATGATCAACCGGCACCGACATCTGCCTGTTTTATGTGCAGTGCACAAAAATGATCAACCGCCGCCTGCCATTCGCTGAGCCGCGATATAGCCGTCGAGATCGTCGGGATCGAACAGGCCGCCGTCGAAGAAGCCGTCCGGGCCGAGCACTAGGCTGGCCCCGGCCGAGCCGACCGGGGTTGGCGCGGGCAGTGCCCCCTCGACCTTGGCGTTGGCGCCCGGCAAGGCCGCGCCCAGCGGCTTGAGCGCGGCGCGATAAAGGTCTGGCCGGTAGGTTTCGCGGGCGATCGCGGCATTCTCGGTCGAATGCCCGGCCTGCCCCCAACGCACCATCTGGCTATAGAACCACAATGCGTGGCTCTTCCACGGAAACGTCGCCGCCCTCGCCTGCGGCATGAAGAAGTCGTCGACCTCGACGGAACTGTCCGCCGACGTCCGGAGTTGGCCCGAGAGCGCCGGCAACATCCAGTCCGCCGGTCGTCCGACATAGACGGGAGCTGCCATGATGCCTGCCAGTTCGGTGTGATTGGCTGGCGAGGCACACCACTGCGCTGCGTGATGGATGGCGCGCAGCAATGCCGCCAGTGCATCGGAGTTGGCCTCGGCCCAGCGCGCATCTGCCCCCAGCACCTTTTCCGGGCTGGAACGCCAGATCTTGGCCTTCACCGTGGCAATGCGGCCATGGCCGAGCATGACGGCGGCGGTATTCCAGGGCTCGCCGGCGCAGTAGCCGTCGAGGGAGCCGGATCCCAGTGCATCAGCCATCAGCGGCGGCGGCAGGATCACGATCTCGATGTCGCGGTCGGGGTCGATGCCGCAGGCGGCCAGCCAGTAGCGCAGTTCGTAGTTGTGGCCCGAATGCGGGTGCACGACAGCGAAACGCAGCGGTGCGGCACCTGCGCGGACACGATCGGCAACGACGCCCCTGAGAGCGTCGCCGGCAGCGCGCGGCGAAAGATCGGCGCTGGTGCCATGCCCGACCATGTCGCGCCACAACGCATTCGAAACGGTAATGGCGTTGCCGCCGAGCCCCAGCGCCATAGGCACGACGGTGGTCGCGGCCAGCGGCGTCAGGCCGAGATTGCAGGCAATCGGCATCGGCGCCAGCATATGCGCCACCTGGAAATGCCCGACGGCGAGCCGGTCGCGGATATTGGCCCATGAGGTCTCGCGCAACAGGGTGAGCGCGATGCCCTCGGCTGCGGCAAAGCCCTTCTCCCTGGCCGCGACCAGAAGCGCGCTGTCGAGCAATGGCAGGAAGCCGGCTGAAATCTCGAAGCGGACGTCGGTCATGCGTCGTCTCCCAACAGCCCGGCAGCGGTCACAAGGCTCTGCGCAATCTCCGAAAGCTTGCGGTTCTGGTTCATCGCCGCCTTGCGCAGAAGCGCATAGGCCTCCGTCTCGGAGACCCCGCGCGACTTCATCAGGATGCCCTTGGCCCGGTCGACCACCTTGCGGTCCTCAAGTTCGCTGCGCGCTTCTTCCAGTTCCCGCGACAGGCGCGAGAAGGCGTTGAAGCGGCTGACGGCCATGTCGAGGATCGGCTTGACCCGCTCGCGCTTCAGGCCGTCGACGACATAGGCCGACACGCCTGCATCGACCGCCGCCTCGATCGAGGCGCTGTCGGAGCGGTCGACGAACATGGCGATCGGCCGCTTCACCGCGCGCGACAGCTGGAACATGTTCTCCAGCATGTCGCGGTTGGGATTTTCCAGGTCGATGACGATGACGTCGGGATTGATCTCGGCGATGCGCCGGGCGATGCCGGCGACATCGTGGACGAGCGTCACCTCGTCATGGCCGGCCTCGCGCAGCCCCGCCTCGATGATCGAGGCGCGGATGCGGTTTTCGTCAATGACGAGCACGGCGAGAGGTTTGGCGGCCATGCCCTATTTTGCGCGCCGCCGTTAATTGTGCAATGCGGCAATCGAGGTCTTGGAACTGCTGCGTCAGCTGGCCTGCGATCTCACATAGCCGATGTAGCCGCGCACGTCGGCCGCAGGCTCGGCATAGGCCTGGCCGAGCGCATCCTCCATCGCCGCGACATAGTCCTTCGCCCAGGCCGGCAGCGGATAGTCGATGACCGCCAGGAATTCCAGCGTCGCTGCGAACCGGATGTCGGCGATCGACGGCTTGTCGCCGCCGATGAATCTTTTGTCCTTGATGTAGAACGTGCGGAAGACATCGAGCGGTTCGGCGAGTGCCTCGACGGCCGCCTTGCGCGCCTTCTCCTTGGTGTCGGGATCGGCATCGCTGTGGCCGACCTCGCCCGGATATTGCGGAAAATTCAGCGCCGGATAGGTCGCCCGCGCGAGATACGGGTAGAACGTGCCTATCAGGTAGAACATGGCGCTGTCGATCATCGCCCGCTTTTCCGGGCTGCTCGGGTAAAGCCCCTCCAGCCCGTGCTTGTTGCTGAGATACTGCATGATCGCGCAGCTCTCCCAGAGCGCACCGTTCGGAAGCTCCGCCGTCTCGATCATCGGCGTCAGATGCGCGGGACAAATGGCCAGGTATTCAGGCGACCTGGTCTGGCCGAACACGTCGTTCTCGGCGAAGTCGAGGCCGGCGGCACGGACGAACACGCGCGCGGCCATGTTGTTGACGCTGGGCTTGATCACGTTGAGCTTGATGTCGGGCATGTCATCGCTCCCTGCTTGTGTGTCAGCTCTTGGTGTAGGGATCCTTCGGCGTCCGGTCGGACGACAGGGTCGCGCGGCTCCCCTCGACCAGCGCTTCGATAGCGTCGGCCAGGTGGATCTCGGCAATGTTGTAGTCGCCGCGGGCAACCCTCACCTTGTGCGCCTCCATGAGCACGTCGGCATGCGTGTGACCGTGGGGCGGCTCGAAACGATAGGAGGCGAGTTCGATCAGCAGGCCGAGCGGATCCTCAAAATAGATCGAATCCATGAAACCGCGATCCTTGACGCCGCTGTGCCTGATGCCGCGCTCGTCGAGACGGGCGACGGCCTGCAGGAAGGTCACGCGCGAGACCGCAAACGCGATGTGGTGGACGCAGCCGATGTCCGTCGGGGTCCGTTCCGGTGCCGGCTTGCGGTTCTCGTCGGTGAAGATGGTGATCAGGCGTCCGTCGCCGGGGTCGAAATAGAGGTGGCTTTCGCTGGCCCTGTCGAGATTGGGCTGTTCGAAGATGAAAGGCATGCCGAGCACGCCTTCCCAGAAATCGATCGACGTCTTCCTGTCGGCGCCGACCAGTGTGATGTGGTGAACGCCTTGAGACTGGAGCTTGCGCATTGCCATCCTCCGCCGGCAGCCGCGACACGCGACGGCGCCGACCGCGGATACTAGTTCAAAACCCGTCCCTGTGCCAGAAAACGCCCGCGCCCAAGTCCGAGCATTCTCCGATTATTTGCCAAAGCAGCGATGGCGTCAGGGCTAGCGGCTGGCCAGCCGGCTCTGGTTCAATGGCTGCCGCAGCAGCAATCGCAGCCTTGCCCGTCATTGCGGCCGATCTCGACGCGCCAGAGCTCGGGGCCCTGCTCCAGATACTCCCAGGTGAGTTCCGTCGGGAACGCCATTTCGAGCTGGTAATGCAGCGGGCGCGGGTCATGATCGCTGGCCAGCACGAACGTTGCGCCAGGCGCCAGCGCATCCACCATGGCGAATATCCGGGGATGGCGTTCCATCCGGGGAATGGTCCTGACATCGATCACGGGGATGCTTCCGGCTTCGGCGATTGCCATGTCGTTCTGTCCTCCGGCCCGCAACAGGAAATGCCGGGAGAAGCGGCCGCCCTGCCCCCGGATGCGGGAAACCCTAGAGCGGAAGGCGAAGGCCGAGATTGCCGAAACGCAAACAATTCGGGGAAATGGCCCCAGCTTGGCATTTCGCAAAGAGACCAGGCAGCCGGCGGCCTAGATCAGTCGGAAGCAACAGCGACAGAACTGGAAAAGCCATGACCGCAACCATACTGGAGAAATATGGCGAGACCCGCCTGCCCCGCTACACGAGCTACCCCACCGCGCCGCGCTTCTCGCCGGCCATCGGCACGGGCGCCTATGGCGACTGGCTGCAACAGTTGCCAGGCAACGACCCGGTGTCGCTCTACCTGCACATCCCGTTCTGCCGCTCGATGTGCTGGTACTGCGGCTGCCACACCACCATCACCAGGCAGGACCGGCCGATCCTGGATTACCTTGCCGTGCTGCACGACGAGATCCGCATGGTGGCGGCGCGCATCCCGCACCGGCTGCCGGTCGGAGAAGTGCATTTCGGCGGCGGTACGCCGACCATCGTCTCGCCGGCCGAGTTCCTGGCGCTGGCGGCGCTGCTGCGCGAACACTACGATTTCTCCGACACGACCGGCATCGCCGTCGAGATCGACCCGCGCCGCCTGACGGCCGAAATGGCGCTGGCGCTCGGCGCGGCGGGCGTCACCCGCGCCAGCTTGGGCGTCCAGAGCTTCGATCCCGTGGTGCAGAAGGCGATCAACCGCATCCAGACCCAGAAGCAGACGGCGGAAGCCACCGACAACCTGCGCCGCGCCGGCGTCAGCGGCATCAATTTCGACCTGATCTACGGCCTGCCGCACCAGACGGTGCAGTCCTGCATCGACACCGCCAATGCAGCGATGGCCATGCTGCCCGACCGTTTTGCGGTGTTCGGCTATGCGCATATCCCTTCCTTCAAGAAGCACCAGCGCATGATCGACGAGGCCGCCCTGCCCGACGGTGCCGCCCGCAACGCCCAGGCAGAAGCCATTGCCGAGACGCTAACCGCCGCAGGGTACCGGCAGATCGGCCTCGACCATTTCGCCCTGCCGGGCGACGATCTCGTCCAGGTACAGGAAGCGGGCAAGCTGAGGCGCAATTTCCAGGGCTACACGACGGACAACTGCCAAACGCTGATCGGCTTCGGTGCGTCGGCGATCGGCCGCATGAAGGACGGCTATGTGCAGAATGAAGTAGCGCCAGGCCTCTATGCCCAGCACATCGCTTCGGGACAGCTCGCGACCGCCAAGGGATATCGCCTGACAGCAGAAGACCGGTTGCGGGCCGAGATCATCGAACGGCTGATGTGCGATTTCAGCGCCGACGTCGGCGCGATCTGCAGGACGCATGGCGTTGACCCATCGGCGCTGCTTGCCGGCAATGGCAGGCTCAACGAACTGGCCGCCGACGGGGTGGTGACGATTGCCGATGGCGTGGTGCGCGTCAGCCGGGAGCACCGCTTCGTCATCCGTGCGGTCGCCGCAGCCTTCGACGCCTATATCGACCAGTCGAACCGGACCCACAGCAAGGCGGCTTAGGTCAGCGTTCTGCCGCTACTGAACTGTCTCTGAAAGGTCGCATCCCTTCACCCCCCACGCAAAAAGGCCCGGCTCTGGCGCGCCGGGCCTTTCGCCATCGCGGCCTTGTCCCCCTAGCCTGCAAGGCTGCGATAGATGGCGGGAAGTGCGGCCGGCAGCTTGGCGATGTTGCCGACCATGGCGTAGCCGTTCTGGCCGAACAGCGCCGGCACGTAGGATTTCGCCTCGCGGTCGACAGTCACGCCGAAGACGCCAAGCCCGCTGCGGCGGGCCTCGATGACGGCGCGGCGGCTGTCTTCCAGCGCGAAACGGCCCTCATAGTGGTCGAGGTCGTTGGGCTTGCCGTCGGTCAGCACCAGAAGCAGCTTCTTGCGATTGGGCTGCTTTGCCAGCTCCGCCGTGGCGTGCCGGATGGCCGCCCCGATCCTGGTGTAATAGCCCGGCTTAAGGGCCGCGATACGCGCCTCGATGGTTGAGCTCATCGACTCGTCGAAGGCCTTGACCACCTCGATGCGAACCCAGTCGCGCCGCCGCGACGTGAAGGTGAGGATCGAGTGGTTGTCGCCGCAGGCGGCGAGGCCGTTGGCAAGGATCAGCAGCGCTTCCTTCTCGACGTCGAGAACCCGGCGATTGTCGAACCAGGCGTCGGTCGAGAGCGACACGTCGACCAGGATGGTGACCGCAAGATCGTGTACCTGGGGCCGGCTCATCAGGTGGATGCGGTCGCTGCCCTGGCCGCCGGCGGCGAGATCGCAACGGGCTCGCACCACGGCATCGAGGTCGAGGTCGACGCCGTCGAGTTGGGCGCGCAGGACCTCATGGCGCGGCCTCAGCACCTCGAACTGGCGGCGCACGCGGCGGATGAGGCGCCGGGTTTCGAGATCGGGCTCGCCGGCCATCCCGGTTTCCGCAGCAGGCGCAGCCAGAACCCGGCAGTGATCGGGGAGATAGGTGCCGGTCCGGAAATCCCATTCAGGATAGGTACGTTCCGCAGTCAACGGGGTGCGGTCCAGCGCTTCCGGCGGCAGGTCGAGGTCGAAGCGGAAGCGCGACGCGGGGCGTCCCTTGCGCTCGCCGAGCGTCATGTCGTCGAGGTCCTCGGCGGCCTTGGCATCGTCGTCGCTGTCGTCGGAGGGCCGGTCGACATTGACCATCTCGGCCATGGCGAGGATCTTCTCGAAGCGGTTGAGGATGAACGGGCTGCGGTCGTCCTTGCGCGCCTCCTGGTTCTCGCGCACCGCGACCTGGCGCTCGATCTCGACACCGCCGGCATCGCGGCCGCCTGTCGCGGGCTCGTCCTCGTCGCGGCGGGGCGAGGTCTCCGGCCGAAGCAGCGCGTCGGGCCACAAGGGTACGGGCAGCATCGGCAGGTATCCCGCCGGAGCGCGGTGCGGGAAGATCGCCGGCAGGGTATCGTCGGGCAGGCCGGCTTGCTGCCTGAGCAGGCTGGTCACGCGCCCTTCGATCTGCGCCTCGACCGAGGGCATCGGGGCGCGATGGCGCGCGGCAAGCGTGGCCGCCGCCAGGCGCCGATAGCGGCGCCCGAGCCCCGGGAAGATTTCCGTGACGCTGGCAACCGTCGCCTCCGCGCGCCGCAAGGCTTCGAGGTCGCGCAGCAGCGGATCGGCCCCGACGATGGGATCGAGCGGCATCAGGGCCATATAGGCAGAAAGCCAGACATAGAGATCGCGGTTGAGCCCCTTGTCGGGGAACAGGTCGATCACTGCCGGCAGCATCAGCGACGAGCCGTCGCGCGCCGGCTGGGCGAGCTTTTCCTCGCCGAGCCCCATGCGCTGGCGCCAGCCGAGGCGATGGCCCGAGGTCCTGCCGCGCACGGCAGCGATCTGGACGGCACCCTCGCCGCCGAATCCGCGAAAGCAGACGGCAAGCACCGGCTGCATGGCGGCCAGATGCACCGCATGTTCGGGATGGCGCGGCCAGGTCTGGACGTGGCCGATCAGGCGATGCCAGGCGCGGCCGACCGTCTCTTCCAGCTCGAGGAAATCAAGCATGGCCGGCCTCAGCGGATCAAGGAATCGGCAAGCTCGACCATTGCCGCCTTGACGTCGGGCTCGTCGGTCAGCGGTTCGATCATCGCGGCAAGCACCGCTTCGCGCGCCGGCACGCCGGCGTCGATGAGCGTGGCGCAATAGACGAGCAGGCGAGTCGATGCGCCCTCCTCCAGGTCGTGGCCCTTGAGCGCGCGGATGCGCCGGGCGAGTTCGACCAGCGGCGCCACCTGGCCTTCGGCCAACCCGCTTTCCGCCGACACCACCGCGATCTCCTCCGCCTTGGGCAGGAAGTCGAACTCGATGGCGACGAAACGCTGGCGGGTGCTTGGCTTCAGGCTTTTCAGCAGGTTCTGGTAGCCAGGATTGTAGGAGACGACGAGCATGAAGCTCGCCGGCGCGACCAGCTGCTCGCCGGTGCGTTCGAGCGGCAGGATGCGGCGGTCGTCGGTCAAAGGGTGCAGCACCACGGCAACATCCTTGCGCGCCTCGACGATCTCGTCGAGGTAGCAGATGCCGCCCTCGCGCACGGCGCGGGTCAGCGGCCCGTCGACCCAGACGGTATCGCCGCCCATCAAGAGGTAACGGCCGGTGAGGTCGGCGGCGGCAAGGTCGTCATGGCAGGAGACCGTCGACAGCGGCAGGCCGAGCTTCGCCGCCATATGGCTGACGAAGCGCGTCTTGCCGCATCCGGTCGGGCCCTTGAGCAACAGCGGCAGCCGCCGCGCCCAGGCGCGCTCGAACAGGCTGCATTCGTTGCCGGAGGGGCTGTAATAGGCGGGGCTGTCGGCGGCGGGGCGGACATTCGGCAACTTGGCCGTCATGGGGGCAATGGTCATCGGGGGAACTCCGTGGGAAGCGGTCGCAGGTGCGGGATGTCCGGCCCCGGACGAACCGGGGCCGGAGGACGGTGTCATTCGGCGGGTTGCAGGGAGCGGGCGGGCTTCTCGCTGCGTTGGCGTCCGGGCACCAGCACGGCCCACATGAACATCAGCGCCGAGACGACCACGACGACGCCCGAGCCAAGACGCACCCAGTAGAACAGGGCGAGCTGGTCCTGCACGTCCATGTAGCTCTCGCCCAGAACGCGCTGGAGATGCACCTGGACGACACCGGCGAAGGTCAGCGCGAAGGTCATCACCGACATCGCCGTGACCATCATCCAGAAGCTGGTGATGTTCAGCCACTGATTGTAGGGCGCGCGACCTTTGATCTCGGGAATGGCATAAGCCATCATGGCGAGATTGAGCATCACATAGGCGCCGAAGAAGGCGAGATGCCCATGCGCCGCCGTCACCTGTGTGCCGTGGGTGTAGTAGTTCACCGACGACAGCGTGTGCAGGAAGCCCCAGACACCGGCGCCGAAGAAGGCCATGACCGAGCAGCCGATGGACCACAGCAGCGCTGCCTTGTTGGGGTGGTTGCGGCCGGCCTTCCAGGTCATGTGGAAGGTGAACAGCACCATGGAGAAGAACGGCGCCACTTCGAGCGTCGAGAACAGCGAGCCAATCCACTGCCAGTAGCCGGGCGCGCCGATCCAGTAATAGTGGTGGCCGGTGCCGAGGATGCCCGAGAACAGGGCGAGGCCGACGATGACGTAGAGCCACTTCTCCACGACCTCGCGGTCGACGCCGTTGAGCTTGATCATCAGGAAGGCGAGCACCGACGCCATGATCAATTCCCACACACCCTCGACCCAAAGATGGATGACGTACCACCAGTACATCTTGTCGAGCGCGAGGTTTGACGGGTTGTAGAACGAGAACAGGAAGAAGATCGCCAGCGCCCAGAGCCCGAACAGCAGGATGTTGGTGACGGCGGTCTTGCGCCCCTTCAGCGCCGTCATGGTGATGTTGAACAGGAACATCAGCACGACGACGACGATGCCCACCTTGATGACGAAGGGCTGCTCGAGGAATTCGCGGCCCTCGTGGATCCGGAACAGGTAGCCGACCACGGCGATGCCCGCGGCGATGAAGAACATCCAGAACTGGAGGATCGCCAGCTTCGGGCTGTAGAGCTCGGTCTCGGTTTCCTCGGGCAATAGGTAATAAGTTGCGCCCATGAAACCCATCAGCAGCCAAACCACCAGCGCATTGGTGTGGATCATGCGGATGATGTTGAACGGCAACAGCTCCGACAGGGTGTTGGGCACGACATAGACGAGGCCGGCCAGCACACCGAAGGCGACCTGGGCCAGGAACAGGACCAGGGCGCCGTAGAAATAGGTCATCGCGACCTTTTGCGTTTCGTATTTCATGTCTCTCTCCTAGGCGCCTCAGCCTGCCTCGTTCGGGGGCCACTTCTGGGTGTTGATGCGGCTGGTCCATTCGAGGAAATCGGCGAGATCGTTCAGTTCCTCGTCGTTGAGGTTGAACTGCGGCATCTGGCGCCGGCCCTCGATCCCCGACGGCTGCGCCGCCATCCAGGCCTTGAGCGTTTCGCGCGCGCCCTCGGGGTCGCTCTCGCCGCCGTAGCGCTTCCAGACATTGCCGAGTTCGGGCGCGAAATAGGCGCCCTCGCCGAGGATGGTGTGGCAGTTGATGCAGGAGTTCTTCTCCCAGACATGCTTGCCGCGCGCGACGGAGTCCGTCAGCGTCTTCTCGTCCGTGGAGGTCGTGCGGATGTAGAAATGGCTGTGGGCCGTCAGCCCGACGAAGATTGCGAAAAAGAAGATCGACCCGCCGTAGAAGACGTTTCGAGCCCCCGTTTTTGTGAGGCGTTCTGCCATCACGTGATCCTTTCCAGACAGAGGCCGCGCCAGCGGTTCGGCCCGATCGTTTTCCCTCCCGACAGGCACAGCCCGGCGGTCTCCGGGTTACCCGGACCGGAACCTTCTATGGGTTTGGGGAAGAGCTTCTTTGCGTTTTGGCAAACAAGTCGCCCGCGGCTCAGCCGGCCGACATCGCGACAGCGATCGCCTTGGCCGCGCCGCCCAGCGCAAGCACCAGGCACCAGCCCAGCAGCGCACGCGACATCGCCGCCTGGCCGCGCAGGCCCATGAAATCCAGGATGACGAGGCGGGCCTTGAGCATGGCGAGGCCGAGAACGAATGCGGCCCCGGCCGCCGCGCCGCCAAATCGGACGGCCAGCACGCTCGCCCCGGTCAGGGCGAGAAGGACAAGCCAGGAGCGGGCAAGCCGCGGGGAAGAGCCGTCCGCCATGCCGCTCACGGGAGATAGACGAGCGGGAACATGACGATCCAGATCAGATCGAAGACATGCCACAGCGTGGTGATGAGGATGACGTTGGCACGGCTGGTCCGCCAGCTGACCAGCAACAGCACCAGCGCGCCGAAGGCGACGTGCAGCAGGTGGAAGCCCGTCAGCAGGAAGTAGAGCTCGAAGAACACGCCATAGGCTTCATCTCCGGCATGGCCGATCTCGCCGCTGTATTCGAACAGCTTGATGGCAACGAACAGCAAGCCGAACAGTGCAGCCAAGACAAGCGCGCCCCTGACCTGTCCGCGCGTCGCCCCAGGCCGCGCCGCGCGCGCCGCCTGCCAGCCGCTGGTGAGCAGCACGGCCGTGTTCAGCGCGGCGAGCGGCGTGTTGAGGTGCAAGCGCGCGGCGGCGAACTGGTCCGCCTGCACGATGCCGGCGACCATGAAGGCAGCAAGCAGGATGCCGAAGGCGGCGAGCTCGCTCCACACCAGGATCCAGAGCAGGAAATCGCCGGCATCCGGCGCTTCGTCTTCCTGCACATGCGTCGAAACAGTCATGTCCATGCTGCTTCTTAGGCACGCGGCGGCAGGGCTTCTTTGCGTTTGCGCAAGGTGACGGGCGCGAAAATCTGCGACATCGACATCAGCATTGACCAATGGAGACCGCGATGAGCAACGCCCAATTCGGCCTTTCGGTCGCCACGCCGATCATCGTCGGCTTCGCGCTGCTGCTTTATCGCATGGGCGTCCTGCAGCGCACGGGCGCCGCTTCCGCGGTGCTCGCATCGGTCGCCATCGCGGCGGTGCTGTTCTTCAACCAGTAGGCGTTGCAGGGCCGGTGGCGATGAACGATCCCAATTCGACGGCTGGTTTCACCGAGTTGAACGGGCTTTATCGCGCGACACTGCAAATCTGCGACAGGCTAGAAGCCGTCGCCGATTCCCTTCCCCGTCCCGACCGCAGGCTCTGCCGGCAGATTGCCGCCGAGCTCAAGCCGGCCATCGCGGCGGCAAACAGGCTGGAGGAGGAAATCCTCTTCCCCGCCGCCCTTGGTCGCCTGCCGGCTGTCGGCACCGGGGCGACGATCGAGCGGCTGCGCCGGGAACATGCACAGGACCATGCTGCCGCCGATGAAATCGTCCGGATCCTCGTCACCCTTTCGCGCGGCGGCGGCAAGCGCTCCTGGGATGCGATCGGCTACATGCTGCGCGCCTATTTCCTGGCCGTTCGCCGCCATGTGGCATGCGAGCAGAACCTGCTCGCCGCAATTCGGACGCCCCCCTGCCCCAACTGACGCGGCATCCCACGCGGGACGCTACCCTGGCCGCCCGGCCAAGCATTGCGGCGGCGCTGTAGTGCCGACCCGCCATTTTCCGCAAGGGCAGACCAAGTTGCGGCACTGCAACAATTGTTTGCGCTGCAACAAAGATCGCTTGCCGCAAGCCGCCTATCCTCCTGACCGTAATAACAGGCAACGCCAATCACGAAGGAGAACTGAAATGTTGACGCGACGCGAAGCACTCTTGGGAACGGCCACAGGTGCGGCAGCGGCCGCGCTCCTGGGCTCGGTCATCGCAACCCCGGCGCTGGCACAGGCAAAGGTGGCCGACATTGCCGGCCTGCCGCGTGTCAGGGTCGACCTGGTCGCCCCGCCCTTCGCCCACCCTCACGACCAGATCGCCAAGGGCGGCCCGAAGGTCATCGAATACCGGATGACCATCAAGGAACTGCCGATGGTGATCGACGACGAGGGCACCACGCTCCAGGCGATGACCTACGAAGGCTCCATGCCCGGCCCGTTGATGATCGTCCACGAGGGCGACTATGTCGAACTGACGCTGGTCAATCCCGAAACCAACGAGATGCCGCACAACATCGACTTCCATGCCGCCACTGGCGCGCTGGGCGGTGGTGCGCTGACCCACGTCAACCCGGGCGAACAGGCGGTGCTGCGCTGGAAGGCGACCCGCACCGGCACCTTTGTCTACCACTGCGCGCCGACGGGCATGATTCCCTGGCACGTCGTCTCCGGCATGAGCGGCGCCGTCATGGTCCTGCCGCGCGACGGGCTGAAGGACGGGGCCGGAAAGCCGCTGATATACGACCGTATCTTCTACGTCGGCGAGCACGACCTCTATGTGCCGCGCGACGAGAACGGCAAGTACAAGAAGTACGAGAGCCTCGGCGACAGCTATGACGAGACGCTGAAGGTGATGCGCGGCCTGATCCCGACCCACGTCGTCTTCAACGGCAAGGTCGGTTCGCTGACCGGCGACAACGCGCTGAAGGCCAAGGTCGGTGAAACGGTGCTGTTCGTCCACGCCCAGGCCAACCGGGACAGCCGGCCCCACCTGATCGGCGGCCACGGCGACCATGTCTGGGAAGAAGGCAAGTTCGTCAACGCCCCGGCCAAGGACCTGGAGACCTGGTTCATCCGCGGCGGATCTGCGGGCGCGGCGCTCTACACCTTCCTGCAGCCGGGCATCTACGCCTACGTCAACCACAACCTGATCGAGGCGGCCGAACTCGGCGCAACCGCCCACGTGATGGTCGAGGGTGAATGGGACGACGACCTGATGAAGCAGGTGCAGGCACCCGGTCCGATCCCGACCAACTGACCGGCAGGCTCCTTTCACTGTCCAACTCGGCCCGCCGGCATGCCTGCGGGCCGTTTTTTTTAAGGATGAGATCGATGAAACCCGGCTTTCTCCTGACCACAGCGCTCGTGATCCCCGCCATCGCGCTGGCCGTCTACCTGATCCGTGATCCAGCCGGGCCCGCCGCCCCGCCGGCAATGGCCTCGCCACAGACGGTCGCCATTGCCCCCGGGCGGCTGGCCTACAGGCTGCCCGGCGAGTTCCAGACCGCCGAGCGCCCGGTCGATGCGCCGGAGGATCGCGTCCGCTTCCGCCGTTCCTTCGACATCATGGCCTACCAGGTCAGCGCTGCCGGCTATGCCCTCTGCGTCGCCGATGGCGCATGTGATCAGGCGGATGGCGCCTTCCAGCGCGCTGAAAACCTGCCCGCGACCGGCGTAAGCTTCCGCGATGCCAACGCCTATGCCCAGTGGCTGTCGCACAAGACGGGAGAAGGCTGGCGGCTACCGACCGACGAGGAGTGGGCGTTCGCGGCAGCCGAACGTTTCAGCGACGAGAGTATCGACCCCAACGGCGGCAGCGACGCCATCGCCCGCTGGCTGGCGCGCTACCGCAGCGAATCCGAGGCGGCCAGGGGACGTGATCCCGAGCCCAAGCCGCAGGGCCATTTCGGCGCCAATTCCAACGGCCTCCACGATGTCGGCGGCAATGTCTGGGAGTGGACGACGACCTGCTACCGCCGGGTGGCGCTCGACAAGAACGGGCGCGTCGACACCAGAACAGACAATTGCGGCGTGCGGGTCGTCGCCGGCAAGCATCGCGGCTACATGTCGTTCTTCATCCGCGACGGCAAGAGCGGCGGCTGTGCGGCAGGCCTGCCGCCCGACAACCTCGGCATCCGCCTCGTCAGGGAGCGTCCGTCGATGCTGTCTGCGTTCAAGGCGCTCTGGCGCGGCGCCACCGGCTAGGCAATTCCAAAAAGAAGGGCCCGGACCTCCGATGGAGATCCGGGCCTTTTTCGTTTCGGCAGTTCAGGCCAACCTTGTCACGAGGGTGCCGGGTTGGCTTGCCGCGCGCGCAGCTTGGGACGCAGCAGCATGCCGCCATAGACTGCCGCATAGCCCAGGAAAGCGAGCGTCCAGGCAGCGGCAGAGACATGCAGCAGCGGTGCCATGCCTGGCAGGAAAGCGTAGGCGATCCTGAGGATTGCCGACACGACGACTGCAACGAAGACCATGCAGGTGGCGTTGCCGGCATGCAGCGCGTGTCCCGTATGCCCAAGCGTGGCCCGCGACATCACCGCAAGCGTCATCGCGCCGATTGCGCCGGTGCCGAAGGCATGCAGGCCTGCGGGCGGTGCCACGACTTCGGGCAGGAGGACCGCAAGCGCTGCCAGCACGAACCCGACCGGCACGAAGGCATAAGCCACGTGCAGGATGACCACGAGCGGATCGCGCCAGGTGCGCTCGCCGGCCCAGCGACTGAGCCTTGCCACGTTGAGCGCCCCTGCCGCGAGCAGTGCTGCGCCGCTCGCCAGATGATCCGGGAAGCAGGTCCAGGCCAGAAGCGCGGCTGCAGAGCCCAAGATCGTAACGGCATCGAAGCGGTTGAACGGCACCGGCAACCGCCCCGGAGCCTGGCGCACCAGCCAGTTGCGGGTGAAGCTCGGGATGATGCGGCCGCCGATGATCATGATCAGCACCACGGTCGCGCCGATGCCGAGCCGCCGGGCGATGTCGGCCTCGCCGTTGAAATGCACTTCGAGATGGTAGGCGACATTGCCGGCAAACAGGACGCCGACCGGCACAAGCACCTTGAGATTGCGCCAGTTGCGGCCGGCGATGATCTCGACGGCGGCTGCCACGGCGACCGCCAGCAGGAACGAACTGTCGATCGCGGCGGCGGCGAGCCAACCGATGTCGGACGAGAAGAACACTGCGAAGCGGCCGGCCAGCCAGATCGCCACCAGTGCCGCCAGCGGCAGCCCCTGCACCGGCAACCGCCCTGTCCAGTTGGGAATGGCGGTGAGCAGGAACCCGGTGACGATGGCCGCGACATAGCCGAAGATCATTTCGTGGATATGCCAGTCGACCGGGGTGAAGACGCTCGCCGTCTCCAGCCGCCCGTAGAGCATCGGCAACCACGCCAGGATGGTCAGGCCCGCATAGAGCGAGCCGAGCAGGAAGAACGGCCGGAAGCCGTAGGAAAGCACGGCGGGATAGTTTCCCGGCCGAACGCGTGGAATAGCCATGACAGCCCCTCCAACGGGAAATGCCGGGTGGAACCGTTCCACCCGGCTGGCTTAGAGACAGATTTGAATGCCCCGCACTCAGTTGCCTGCGGGCACCTGCGCCAGAAGCGCTTCGAACGACTTCTTGGCCTTGCCCATCTGCTTGACGGCCTTGGCCTGCTCAAGATTGGTCGGCTTGCCAACCATGATCAGTGCCACCATGCCCATGCCGTAGTGCGGCGTGCACTTGACGCCGTAGACGCCTTCCTTGTCGAGGGTGACGGAAATCTTCTCATTCATCTTGCCCTTGAAGGGCGTCGCCCCCTCCGGGATCATGCCCTTGATGCTTTCGGCGTCGTGAGACTTGTCGGTCGGCACGAAGGTGACGGTATCGCCGGGTGCGGCGACGACGAAATCGGGCTGGAACACCATCGCGCCCTTTTCGCCCTTGTTGAGCATCTGGATCTCGATTTCGGCGGCCTGCGCGACACCGGCCAGAAGCATGGCTGCGAACGCGGCTGCGGTGGCAATGGCGTATTTCATGATCTTTTCTTTCCTTTCACGACGGCTCCAGCCGTTGGGCCTTGCCTATGTCGTTTTTGCCGGGGACACTTTGATCCAGCGCAAACCGCAGCGAGATGATCTGTGGTTTCGGAGAGCAGGATCGGGCACTCGCAGGAGCAACTGAAATGAGCCGTCTTGACCGCTCGCTAATCGCCGGCTTGCCCGTCTTCCAGGGCATGACCCCGGCGGATCTCGACCGTGTCCTCCAGCAGGCGCGTTCGCTGCGCATCGCCAAGGACCAGACGGTCTTCGAGCAGGAAGGTGACGCGCACTCCTTCTTCCTCCTGCTCGACGGCCACGTTCGCGTCGTCAAGACGACGCCCGACGGCCAGCAGGTCATCGTGCGCTACATCAGCCCGGGTGAGCTGATGGGCATCGCCCATGCGCTGGGACGCACCACATACCCCGCCAGCGCCGTTGCCGCCGTCGACTGCGTCGTGCTCGCCTGGCCGGGCAATCTGTGGCCGGACCTGGCAGGGTCTTTTCCGAGCTTTGCCACGGGCACCTACAAGACTGTCGGCACCCGGCTCCAGGAGGCCCAGGCCCGCGTCGTCGAGCTGGCCACCGAGCAGGTCGAGCAGCGCGTCGCCCACGCGCTGTTGCGGCTGGTCAAGCAGACGGGACGCAAGACCGAGGAAGGCATCCTCATCGACTTCCCGATTTCACGCCAGGACATCGCCGAGATGACGGGCACGACGCTGCACACCGTCAGCCGGCTGCTCACCGCCTGGGAGGAAAAGGGGCTGGTCAAAAGCGGACGCCAGAAGGTCACCGTGGTCGAGCCGCACCGGCTGTTCGCACTGGCCGAAGGGCGCGCCGACAAGGGCTGACGGGCAGTCTGCGTCCTCACTTCATCGCGCTCGTCAGGTCGCGAACCAGCACGTCCTCGTCGAGGTGATGCTCCCGCGCGGCATCTGCAACGGTGTGGAACGAGGCGATCGGGCAACCGACGCAAATCAGGCCGTGGCCGAGCATCACGCGTATGGTTCCCGGCCATTGGCGCATGATCGCATCCATGCTCATGTCGTCGTTGAAACGTGGCTTCATTGTCGCTCGCCGCTTGTGAAGCCACGACAATGGACGTTTCCGGCCTCGCGATCATTGCGCGCGGACAAACAGAACGCGGATTGCGCCGGCCTCAGTCCAGCGCCATGGCCTCCATGGGCAAGCCGGCATGGGAAGCCTTGACGTAGCGGTCGAGGGCATCGACGGCCGAGGATTGCGGCAGCTGGTTGCCCTGCAGTTCCGGCGGCACCTGCCAGCCGGGTGCGATGCCCTTCATGTTGGGCAGTTCGTGGGCGATGCCCTTGTGGCAGTCGATGCAGGTCGCCTTGCCGGAAAGCAGGTAGCGCGTGTGGATTTCGGCGGCGCGCTGGGTCTGGCGCGTCAGGTCCATCGCCACCGACGAGTGGCAGTTGCGGCATTCGAGGCTGTCATTGGCCTTCAGCCGCGCCCATTCGTGCTGGGCAAGCTCCAGTCGCTTGTCCAGGAACTTGCGCCGGGTGTCGATCGTCCCGAAAATCTTGCCCCAGACCTCCTTCGAGGCCTGCATCTTGCGGGCGATCTTGTCGGTCCATTGGTGCGGCACATGACAATCCGGACAGGACGCACGCACGCCTGACCGGTTGGCGAAGTGGATCGTATGGGTCAGTTCCTGGTAGACGTTGTCGCGCATCTCGTGACACGAAGTGCAGAATTTCTCCGTGTTGGTGACCTCCAGCGCGGTGTTGAACGCGCCCCAGAACATGACGCCGCCGACAAAGCCGCCGAGCGTCAGGAAGCCGAGGCTCAGCGTGCCGGCCGGTGTACTGACGATCTGCCACGCCCATAGCAGCCACTCTTTCAATCGTTGCATGGGCCTACTCGCTGCCGGCGGGCTTGAAGCCCAGTTCGCTCATGTCCTTGAAACGGTTCTCGACCAGTGGCCGCACATCCGCCTGCGGCACGTGGCACTCTGTGCAGAAATAGCGCCGCGGCGAGACGTCGGCCAACATCTGGCCTTCGCGCGTCATGTAGTGGGTGACGCTGATCATCGGCGCGCCCGAACTCTGGGTGAACTCGCGCTTGTGGCAGGACAGGCAGCGGTTGGTGTTGACCGAGAGCTGATAGCCCTCGATCGAATGCGGGATGACCGGCGGCTGCTCGGGATAAGCGCGCATCTTGCGAACGTCGTCGGTCACCCATTTGGGAACCGGCGCCGCCGGGATCGTCTCCATCGGCGACGGTGGCCCCGTCAGTTCGGGGGACTTGTCGGCAGCCATCTGGGCCAGCGCCGCCGTGCCCGCGCAGAACAGCGTGACGAAGACAAGCGCAGGGACTCTGCGCCGCAAGCTCATGCGACCGGAACGATCTTGACTGCGCATTTCTTGAAATCCGTCTGCTTGGAGATGGGATCGGTGGCGTCGAGCGTGACCTTGTTGATGAGCTGGCTGGCGTCGAACCACGGCACGAAGATCACCCCGCTCGGCATCCGGTTGCGCCCGCGCGTCTCGATGCGCGAGCGGATTTCGCCGCGCCGCGAGATCACCCGCACTTCGGCACCCTGGTTGATGCCGCGCTTGCGCGCGTCGTCGGCATTCATGAAGCAGCGCGCGCCGGGGAACGCCTTGTAGAGCTCGGGCACGCGCAGCGTCATCGAGCCGGAGTGCCAGTGCTCGAGCACGCGCCCGGTGACCAGCCAGATGTCGAACTCCTCGTCCGGCGATTCCGCCGGCGGCTCGTAGGGCACGGCAAGGATCACCGCCCTGCCGTCGGGGCGGCCGTAGAACTTGACCCCCTCGCCCGGCTTCACATAAGGGTCGAGGCCCTCCCGGTAGCGCCAGCGCGTTTCCTTGCCGTCGACCACCGGCCAGCGCAGTCCGCGCACCTCGTGATAGGTGTCATAGGGCGCAAGGTCGTGGCCGTGACCGCGGCCGAAGGTGGCATATTCCTCGAACAGGCCCTTCTGGATGTAGAAGCCGAACTCAGTGGCCTCGTTGTTGGCGTAGTCCGGGTTGATCTCGCTGCGCGGGAACTTGTCGACATTGCCGTTGCCGAACAGCACGTCGAACAGCGTCTTGCCGCGATAGGCTGGATTGGCGTCGAGGATTTCCTTCGGCCAGACCTCGTCGGTGGTGAAATGCTTCGAGAACTCGGCCAGTTGCCAAAGGTCCGAGCGCGCCTCGCCCGGAGCCTGCACCAGTTGGTGCCAGACATGGGTGCGGCGCTCGGCATTGCCGTAGGCGCCCTCTTTCTCCACCCACATGGCGGCCGGCAGGATGATGTCGGCCGACATTGTGGTCACGGTCGGGTAAGCGTCGGAGACGACGATGAAATTGTCCGGGTTGCGATAGCCGGGATAGGCCTCATTGCTGCTGTTGGGCGAAGCCTGGATGTTGTTGTTGACCTGCACCCAGTAGAAATTGAGCTTGCCGTCCTTGAGCATCCGGTCCTGCTCGACCGCGTGGAAGCCCGGCTTGTCGGGCAAGAGACCGGGCGGCAGCTTCCAGATTTCCTCGGCATGCTTGCGGTGCTCGGGATTGGTGACCACCATGTCGGCCGGCAAGCGATGGGCGAAGGTACCGACCTCGCGCGCCGTGCCGCAGGCCGAGGGCTGGCCGGTCAGCGAGAACGGGCTGTTGCCCGGCTCGGAGATTTTGCCTGTCAGCAGATGCAGGTTGTAGACCATCTGGTTGGCCCAGACCCCGCGCACATGCTGGTTGAAGCCCATCGTCCACAGCGACATCACCTTGCGGCCGGGATCGGCGTAGAGTTCGGCAAGCTCTTCGAGAAATCCCTTCTCGACGCCGGTCAGTTCGGCGACCTTGTCCAGCGTGTATTCCGAAACCAACTGCTTGAATGCCTCGAAGTCGGTCGGCTCCATGTTTGCGGCATTGGCCGCGCCCTTGGCGGCAACCTCGCGCGGATCTTCCGGCCTCAGGCCGTAACCGATGTCGGTCTCGCCGCGCATAAAGACGGTGTGCTTGCTGACGAAGTCCTCGTTGACCCGTCCTGTCGTGATGATGTGGTTGGCAATGTAGTTGAGGATGGCGAGGTCGGTTCCGGGCTTGAACACGACAGGAATGTCTGCAAGGTCCATGCTGCGATGGGTGAAGGTCGACAGCACCGCCACCTTGACGTGCTCATGTCCCAATCGCCGGTCGGCCAGACGCGTCCACAGGATCGGATGCATCTCGGCCATGTTCGAGCCCCACAGCACGAAGGCGTCGGCAGCCTCGAAATCGTCGTAGCAGCCCATCGGCTCGTCCATGCCGAAGGTGCGCATGAAGGCGTAGGCGGCGGACGCCATGCAGTGGCGGGCGTTGGGATCGAGATTGTTGGAGCGGAAGCCGGCGCGCATCAGCTTGGTCGCGGCGTAACCTTCGAAGATGGTCCACTGGCCGGAGCCGAACATGCCTAGTGCCGTTGGTCCCTTCTCCTTGAGCACCGCCTTGACCCGCTCGGCCATCAGGCCGAAGGCCTCGTCCCAGCTCACCGGCTCGAATTCGCCGTCCTTGTCGTAGACGCCGTTGCGCTTGCGCATGAGCGGCGTCGTCAGTCGGTCGGCGCCATACATGATCTTGGACAGGAAATAGCCCTTCACGCAGTTGAGGCCGCGGTTGACCTCGGCTTGGGTGTCGCCATGGCTGGCGACCACCTGGCCGTCCTTGACGCCGACCATGACGCCGCAGCCGGTGCCGCAGAAGCGGCACGGCGCCTTCGACCACTTGATCTCCAGCGAGCCGACCCCGCCGGGGATGGGCTGCGCCAACGCCGGCAGTGCAATGCCTGCCGTTGCAGCCGCAACGGCAGCCGCCTGCGCCTTCAGGAGCTCGCGTCGGTTCAATTCTGCGGTCATGGTGCCGAGCCCTCCAGTTCCTCGATATGTTCAAAGACCATGTTGGCCGCGACCACGCCGTCGAGGGCGCCAAGCGCTGTGAGCTGCGCGCCCAGCTCGCCGGCGCTTTTGCCTTCCATCACGACCACGATGCGGTTGTTTTCCTGCGCCCTGATTTCCGGGCCGCCCATGGCGACGATCGCATCGGCCACTTCGGCCAGCCGCCCGGGCATGACGGCGATCACCGCGCTCGATATGTGGTGGTAGCGTCTTTCGTCAGCCATCGACGGCCTCCGGCATGCGTGACGCGACCGCAATCGCCTGCGACGGGCATAGCCCAATACAGGCACCGCAGCCGGTGCAGGCACTCTCGTTCAACTCCGGCACGAATGGTCCGCCGATGCGCGGCCGAAATGCAATCGCCGCTTCCGGGCAGGCGTCGCGGCAAGTCATGCAGGACACCCCGCTGCGGGCCAGGCAGGCGTCTGAAATGGCCACGACATGTGCAAAGGCGGGCGGCGCAGCGCGGTCGAAAACGGGTTCCGGGCAAACCGTGGCGCAGTCGCCGCAAAGCAGGCACTCGCCGGCCTGGAAATCCAGCGACGGCTTGCCTTCGACCAGCGCGATGATGGCGCTCGGGCAGGCTTCGACGCAGGCACCGCAACCGGTGCAGGAGGAAAGCCCATCTTCAAGGGTGCCCGGAGGCGGGATTCTTCGCACCGGCTGTTCGTCGCGGCCGGTCAGGAACGACCTGCGGCTGATGCTGCCCGGCGCCGCCATCGGCTCAACCTCCCGGAGGCCCGGGCGGCCCGAAGATGATCTGCCACATCCAGACCATGAAGCCGTAGCCGCCGACGACGCCCACGGCGACGATGGGCCAGATTCCGAAGGCCAGAACGAGGAACGCCAAGAGCTCTTTGCGGCGCGTGGAAACACCAGGCCGAACGGTGCCGGAGTTTCCTTGGTCCTGGGTCATGATCCCCTCATGTGCCTTGGACAGGAAAGTGCATTCGCGACGGGAAGGTTACTCCAACAGATCATCTTTGCAACTCTGCCGGCAGGCGATTCTGCTTGTACGAAGCAGCGATGGGGTCGCAGCAGGCGCCGCCATGACCTGGGCGGCGGTGCAATGCGAAGGCGCGCCGCCAGGAGCGACGGCGGGCAAATTCCATCAAGACATCGGCCGTCGTTTACGATTTATTAACTATACCATATCCATTTGTTGACGAAATAAACTTTGCATCTACTCGAAAATACTATTTCATAACTTTGCAGATCAGCATGACAAGCATATTGACGAATTCCTCTTCAATGACCGCCCTGCAGGCATTGAAGGCCGCAAGCTCGAGCCTTGAGGCGACGCAAGGCCAGGTCAGCACCGGCCTTCGCATTTCGGAGGCGTCGCACAATGCAGCCTACTGGTCGATCGCCACCACTATGCGCTCCGACAACATGGCGCTGTCGACAGTTTCCGACGCCCTTGGCCTGGGGATCGCGCGGGCCGACATTGCCTACACCGCGCTCGATTCAACCGTAGGACTACTTTCGGATTTCAGCGCCAAGGTCATCCTCGCCAAGGATCAACCGGACAACCGGGCCAAGATACAGACCGAGTTGGAAAACCTGAAACAGCAGATCGCAAGTATCGCAACCTCCGCCAATTTCAACGGAGCGAACTGGCTGAACACCGAACATCCCGGCAATCTGGCCGAACTCTCGGACTACAAGACGGCAATCGTGTCTTCGTTCGTCAGGTCACCGGAAGGCCATGCTTCGATCGGCAAGACTGACGTGAACCTCCTCCGCACGAGCCTGTTCAATGTCGGTGGCGGCGGTGCGCTGCAGGCGGATCCCAGGAGCCTGGGAGACATCGGCGGATTGCGCGGCCAGAGCCTGAACACCAATGGGGCCATGGGCTTCCAGGACTTCGGCTTCACCGGTGCTGTCGCCATTGGCGACACCGAGGCGATACGCTTTACCTTGACGCTGGACGAAGGCCTCCATGCGGCCGGGCAGACTTTCGATGTCGTGATCGACAAGGCGCTGGTCAGCGCCGAACTCGGAACCACCGATGGCCAGATCAACACCATCGCCGAGATGCAGAGAGTACTCGAGGCGGCGCTCAACGACGCCGGTGCGCCCGCTGTCGTCAGTATCGCAGGGAGCAGGTTCGCAATCCGGAGCGAGGAATTGACGGGAGAGTCGGGTTCAAGCGTCTCAGTGGCGCTGACCGAGACCATCGGCGGACAGGCTGCGGGTCTGGAAAATCCGCTGGCTGGAAACATCCGCGACAGTTACGCGACAACAGGCCTTCTCTTCGCCGCCCCCTTCCGCGTCCACAACGATGTGGAATTCAGCTTCGAGATCGAAGTCAGCGGCAACACGCCGGTCAGGATCACCATCGACCGTGCCATGGTCGACGCGGCTCTCGGAACCACCGACGGCATCGTGGCCGATCCCGACCAGCTTGCTGTCCTGCTCGACCACGCACTCGACGGCCAGGGCATCAACGTCGTCGCAACCAGCAACTTTGTAAGATTGCTCATCGACGACACGGTGCATCCGAACGCCGGCGCGCGATCCACGATCGCCTTGAGTGATGTCGCCGACAATGTCGGGATATTGCCTGACTTCGACCTGATGGACGTCGACGTCTCCGCTCCGTCGGCAAATCTGGACAATTACATCTCCGGTCTCGACGGCATGCTGAAGAAGGTCATGACCGCTGCCAGCGAACTGGGCGCCCTGAAAAAGAGCCTGAACCTGCAGGCCGATTTCGCAAGAAGCCTTTCGGATTCGCTCAGTCGCGGGGTCGGTCAGCTCGTCGATGCGAACATGGACAAGGCGTCGACCAGGCTCACCGCGCTGCAGACCCAGCAGCAATTGGCGATCCAGTCGCTGCAGATCGCCAACGCCAACCCCCAATCGATCCTGCAGCTCTTCCGATAACGTGCCGCCTGCCCCGGCATCGCGGCTCTCCGCCCGCGTCACCGCACCCCCTCGGTCTTTAGTCTCCTTTACAATGCCCTGAGGCCATGCAGTCATGTGGCATCAGGAGGAAATGGGAGGGCGGTGCGTTGGGAGGCGCGCCGCAATTGCCGATGTTTTCGCATTCCGACCATATTCGCGAGATCGAAAGCGTCAGCCTCGGTGCTTCGACCGGGCGCGACGAGCAGGTGGTCAAGTCGTGGCTGCGCTGCATCGAGCAGCATCGTCTCGACCCGACCCAGGCGTGCGAAGCCTATATCCTGCCCGACGGTGAACTGCGCGAGCATCGCCAGCAGTCGGAAGAGCTGATCGCCATCGCCCGCTCCGGCCTCGAAAACCTGTTCCGGCAGGTCGCCGGCCAGAACTACGTACTGCTGCTGTCCGACCGCAAGGGCGTGACCGTCGAGTTTCTCGGCGACCCGCTGTTCGACAACAACCTGCGCAAGGCCGGCCTCTACCTCGGCTCGGAATGGTCGGAAGCACGCGCCGGGACCTGTGCCGTCGGCGCCTGCCTGGAGGCGGGCGAGGCCCTGACCATCCACCAGACCGACCATTTCGACAACACCCATACGCCTTTGTCCTGCACGGCGGCACCCGTCTACGACATCCGCGGCGACCTTGCCGCAGTGCTCGACATTTCGCTGCTGAGTTCGCCGATCCGCAAGACCAGCCAGAATCTGGCGCTGCATCTGGTAGCTGCCACCGTGCGCCGCATCGAACTCGCCAATTTGATGGCCCAGACCCGCGACGAATGGGTGCTGCGCTTTGCCCGGTCGCCAGAATTCCTCGATGTCGATCCGGAAGCGGCGATTTCCATCGACGGCGCGGGACGCATCATCGGCATGACCCATGGCGGCGCCAAGATCCTGGCGCGTTCGGTCGGGCTCGACTGGCGCCAGCCGGACGGCCTGATCGGCCAGCCGATCGCACGCTTCTTCGACATGGAGATCGACGACCTGCCGGATCTCACCCGGCGGCGGCCGACGCAGGACCGCCTGGTCTTCGCCCGCGACGGCAACGCGCTGTTTGCCCACGCCATCGAACCGCACCACAAGGTCCAGGCGCCAACAATTGCGCGCGACCAGATCCCGGTTTCGCTGCGCGGCCTAAGCGGCGGCGATCCGCAAATGGCGGCACTCCAGGCCAAGGCGGCGAAGCTCGCCGGCAGGCCGCTGCCCATCCTGCTCCAGGGCGAAACCGGCACCGGCAAGGAATATCTCGCCAAGGCCATCCACGACGGCGCAGCCGCCAAGGGCAAGTTCGTCGCCATCAACTGCGCCGCCATCCCCGAGCAACTGATCGAAAGCGAGCTGTTCGGCCATTTGCCGGGCGCCTTCACCGGCGCCTCGGCCAAGGGCCGCAAGGGGCTGATCGAAGAGGCGGACGGCGGCACGCTGTTCCTCGACGAGATCGGCGATATGCCGCTTCCGCTGCAAAGCCGCTTCCTGCGCGTGCTGGCCGAAAGGGAGGTGCTTCCCGTCGGTGCTTCGCGGCCGAAGCCGGTCAATCTCAGGGTCATCTCGGCATCTCACCGCGACCTTGGTTCGCTCGTGCAGGAAGGGCGTTTCCGCGAGGACCTCTACTATCGCCTGAACGCCGCGACGCTTTCCATCCCGCCGCTGCGTGAGCGCCGCGACTTCGACTGGCTGCTCGACACGGTCATCGCCCGCCATCGCCTGGACGGCGAAACGCTGACAATGGCGCCCGCGGCACTGCTCGCCCTGCGCGCCCATGGCTGGCCGGGCAACATCCGCGAACTCGACAACGTCATCGCGGTTGCGGCAGCGCTCTGCCAGGACGGCGTGATCGAGCTTTGCGATCTGCCCGAGACCCTGGTGGCGGCGACCGAGGTGACCGACCGCCTGGACAATGCGGACTCCGGCCCGGCCGCACTGCAGGCGATGCTTGCCGCATGCAACTGGAACGTCTCCGAAACCGCCCGCCGCATGGGCCTCGACCGTTCCACCATCCACCGCCAGATCAAGCGCTACGGGCTGACCGCGCTCCACTGAGCTGTTGCAGCGCCTGCTGCAACAGCTGTGGCGTGCGCCAGGCGCGCTGCGACAGGTGTTGCCCCACCTCCCCCCGGAAATACCGGGCTTTCCCGCCATCCGCGACTTGGCACGGCACTTGCTGTGCATGGAGCGACTGGAATCGGAGGAACGCCATGTCGAACAGTTCGGGCATCCACGCCCTGCTGTCCCCTTCGGGAACACTTGCGAGATCCTGATCTCGCCAGTCCCCGCCCCGGGATCGCGCGACGCCAAGCGCCGCTCCCCAGCAAACAATCATCGGCAATTCGGAGGAAGGCAAAATGCTCGACGACAGCCCCCAGACCAAGATCGACAGTATTCTCGGCAAGCTGGAAAAGGCCCTTGCAAGCGGCGACATCGACGCCGCCGTGAACCTGTTCCAGGCGGACTGCTACTGGCGCGACCTCGTGACGTTCACCTGGAACCTCAAGACCATGGAGGGCCACGACCAGGTCCGTGACATGCTGAAGAGCCAGCTCGCTTCGATCAAGCCGGGCCGGTTCCGCCAGGATGAGAAGGAACTGGCCAGCCAGAATGACGGCATCACCGACGGCTGGTTCGAGTTCGAGACTGCGATGGCGCGCGGCTATGGCCACATCAGGCTGAAGAACGGCCTGATATGGACGCTGCTGACCACCATGAGCGAGTTGAAGGGCCACGAGGAACCCAAGGGCCTGCTGCGCCCGATGGGGGCCGAGCATGGCAGCGACGCCGGCCGCCGGACGTGGAAGGAAAAGCGCGAGGCCGAAGCCGCCGAACTCGGCTTCACCACCCAGCCCTACACCGTCATCATCGGCGGCGGCCAGGGCGGCATCGCGCTCGGCGCCCGGCTGCGGCAGCTCGGCGTGCCGACCATCATCATCGAGAAGAACGAGCGGCCCGGCGACAGCTGGCGCAAGCGCTACAAGTCGCTCTGCCTGCACGATCCGGTCTGGTACGACCACCTGCCCTACATCCCATTCCCGGAGAACTGGCCGGTCTTTGCGCCGAAGGACAAGATCGGCGATTGGCTGGAAATGTACACCAAGGTCATGGAGCTCAACTACTGGAGCTCGACCACCTGCAAGTCCGCCGACTATGACGAGGCTGCCGGGGAATGGACCGTCGTGGTCGAACGCGACGGCCAGGAGATCGCGCTGAAGCCGAAACAGCTGGTGCTGGCCACCGGCATGTCCGGCAAGGCCAACGTCCCGAAATTCAAGGGCCAGGACGTCTTCAAGGGCGAGCAGCAGCATTCCTCGCAGCACCCCGGGCCCGACGCCTACAAGGGCAAGAAGGTCGTGGTCGTCGGCTCCAACAATTCCGCGCACGACATCTGCGCAGCCCTTTGGGAAGGCGGCGCCGACGTCACCATGCTGCAGCGCTCCTCCACCCACATCGTCAAGTCGGACTCGCTGATGGAGATCGGGCTCGGCGACCTCTATTCGGAGCGCGCCGTCGCTTCGGGCATGACGACGCGCAAGGCCGACCTGATCTTCGCCTCCCTGCCCTATCGCATCATGCACGAGTTCCAGGTGCCGATTTACGACAAGATCCGGGAGAAGGACGCAGCCTTCTACCAGCGGCTGGAAGATGCCGGCTTCATGCTCGACTTCGGCGACGACGAGTCCGGGCTGTTCATGAAATATCTCCGGCGCGGCTCCGGCTACTACATCGACGTCGGCGCCTGCGAACTGGTGGCCGACGGCCGGATCAAGCTGGTCAGCGGCGTCGGCGTCGAGAAACTGACGGAAACCTCGATCGTTCTCGAAGACGGGCGCGAACTGGAGGCCGACCTCATCGTCTATGCCACCGGCTACGGCTCGATGAACGGCTGGGCGGCCGACCTGATCAGCCAGGACGTCGCCGACAAGGTGGGCAAGTGCTGGGGACTCGGCTCCAGCACGACCAAGGACCCCGGCCCCTGGGAGGGCGAGCAGCGCAACATGTGGAAGCCGACCCAGCAGGAAGCGCTGTGGTTCCACGGCGGCAACCTGCACCAGTCCAGGCACTACTCGCAGTATCTCTCCCTGCAGATCAAGGCGCGCCAGGAAGGGATCGCCACTGAGGTCTACGGGCTGCAGGACGTCCATCACAAGTCCTGACGTCAAGAACGCTGCAGGCCGGCGAGCTTCTACGCTCCCGGCCTGCATGCCTGTCTGGGTCTAACGACTAATTGACCGGAGCGCGGAAGCAGGCAACGACTAGACGCAGCAAGGAAGGGTGCAGACCACCGTCGGAGGAGAGGATGAGAGGCACCGCAATCGTCGAGCATGCCGACAAGGTCCAGGCGGCACTGAAGTCGAGCGACGCTGCGCGCTCGGCGCTTGTCGCTTCGTGGCAACGTTCGTCGCAGCACCGTCTCGACCCGACCCACCGAAACCCGCCAGAACGGCTGACCGAGGCCGAGCTGTCGCTGGCCCGGCAGCGCATCGAGCCGCTGATATCAGCAGCCCAGGCCAGCCTCGACCGGCTTTATCTTGCCGTCGGCGGGGTCGGCTGCTGCGTGCTCCTGGCCGACCGCAACGGTATCCCGGTCGAGCGCCGCGGCGCCGTCGCCGATGACGAGACCTTCCATGACTGGGGTCTGTGGACGGGCACGGTCTGGAGCGAGGAAAGCGAGGGCACCAACGCCATCGGCACCAGCCTTGTTGAGCAGCGGCCGCTGACCATCCATCGCGGCCAGCATTTCCTGTCGCGCAACACGGCACTTTCCTGCACGACGGCCCCGATCTACGACCATCAGGGCAATGTTGCCGCGGCCCTCGACGTATCGTCCTGCCGGGCCGACCTGACCGAAGGTTTCGTCAACCTGATCGCCCTTGCCGTCGGCGACGCCGCGCGTCGCATCGAGGCCGACAATTTCCGCCTCGCCTTCCCTCATGCCCGCATCATCCTGACGCCTGAGGTCGAGCGCAGTCCCGGCGGCATGATTGCCGTCGATGCCGACGACCTGGTCGTCGGCGCGACGAGACAGGCGCGCCTGACCTACGGCATCACGAGGGAGCGGCTCGAGCGGCGGCTTCCGGTCGCCGACATTGTCGGTGGCAGCATGCGGGCCGCCGAAGACCTCGACGAAGCCGAACGCGCCGCCCTTCAGCGGGCGCTTGCCCGCGCCGACGGCAACGTCTCCGCCGCAGCCCTGAAGCTCGGCATTTCGCGCGCCACCCTGCACCGCAAGCTCAATCGCCTCGGCATCCGCCGCGCGCATTGACCTTGCTGCCCGGAACTGTCGCAGTTCTGCGACAGTTGGCACCGGCGATCTCCCCTGCCCCGGCTGACACGGCCCGGATATTCTCCGACGCTGCTCCCGACGCGCTGCATCCCGCAGCGTTGCTTCTCGGGAGGAAGTTCATGAACAAGGTCGAGTTTTCGCGCACCGCCAAGGTGCCCTTCGCCAAGCGCTACGACAACTACATCGGCGGCCAGTGGGTCGCGCCGAAATCCGGCCGCTATTTCGAGAACATCTCGCCGGTCACCGGCCGGCCGCTCGGCGATATCGCCCGCTCCGACGCCGCCGACATCGAGGCAGCGCTCGATGCCGCCCACAAGGCCAAGGACGCCTGGGGCAGGACCAGCCCGGCCGCCCGCGCGCTGATCCTCAACCGCATCGCCGACCGCATGGAAGAAAACCTCGACCTGCTGGCGCTCGCCGAGACCTGGGACAACGGCAAGCCGATCCGCGAGACGACTGCCGCCGACGTACCGCTGGCCATCGACCATTTCCGCTACTTCGCCGGTGTCCTGCGCAGCCAGGAAGGCAGCCTGTCGCAGATCGACGACGACACCGTCGCCTACCATTTCCACGAGCCGCTCGGCGTCGTCGGCCAGATCATCCCGTGGAACTTCCCGCTGCTGATGGCCTGCTGGAAGCTGGCGCCGGCAATTGCCGCCGGCAATTGCGTGGTGCTGAAGCCGGCCGAACAGACCCCCGCCTCCATCATGCTGTGGGCCGACCTGATCGGCGACCTGTTGCCCGACGGCGTATTGAACATCGTCAACGGCTTCGGTCTCGAAGCCGGCAAGCCGCTGGCATCGAGCCCGCGCATCGCCAAGATCGCCTTTACCGGCGAGACGACGACGGGCCGGCTGATCATGCAATATGCCAGCCAGAACCTGATCCCGGTGACGCTTGAGCTCGGCGGCAAGTCGCCCAACATCTTCTTCCAGGACGTGACGTCGGAGGACGACGACTTCTTCGACAAGGCGATCGAAGGCTTCGTCATGTTCGCACTCAACCAGGGCGAGGTCTGCACCTGCCCGAGCCGCGCGCTGGTGCATGAGAAGATCTATGACCGGTTCATGGAGCGCGCGTTGAAGCGCGTCGAGGCGATCGTCCAGGGCGACCCGCTTGACCCGGCGACGATGATCGGCGCGCAAGCATCGTCCGAGCAGTTGGAGAAGATCCTGTCCTACATGGACATCGGCCGCCAGGAAGGCGCCGAGCTGCTGACCGGCGGCGAGCGCGCGCATCTGCCGGGCGACCTTGCCGGCGGCTACTACGTCAAGCCGACCGTGTTCAAGGGCCATAACAAGATGCGCATCTTCCAGGAGGAGATCTTCGGCCCGGTGGTGTCGGTCACCACCTTCAAGGACGACGACGACGCGCTGTCGATCGCCAACGACACGCTCTACGGCCTTGGTGCCGGCATCTGGAGCCGCGACGCCAACCGGCTCTACCGCTTCGGCCGCGCCATCCAGGCCGGCCGTGTGTGGACCAACTGCTACCACGCCTATCCGGCGCACGCGGCCTTCGGCGGCTACAAGCAGTCGGGCATCGGCCGCGAGACGCACAAGATGATGCTCGACCACTACCAGCAGACCAAGAACATGCTGGTCAGCTACAGCCCGAAGAAACTCGGCTTCTTTTGATCGCCTCCCAGGGCGCGGCACGGCAGAAATGCCGCGCCGTCTGCGCCTGAAGTGCGGGAGTTCCTGCGATGCCTGAAAAGATGTCCCTCGACAAGGTCTCCGCCACGCCTGAGGCAATCGCCCTGCTGGTCAAAATCATCGCCGACCACGGCCCGGTGCTGTTTCACCAGTCCGGCGGCTGCTGCGACGGCTCCTCGCCGATGTGTTATCCGCTCAGCGATTTCATCGTTGGCGACAACGACGTGCTGCTCGGAACGGTCGGCGAGACCCCCGTCTACATCGGTGCCTCGCAGTTCGAAGTCTGGAAACACACCGACCTGATCATCGACGTCGTTGCCGGTCGCGGCGGCATGTTCTCGCTCGACAATGGCCGCGAGAAGCGCTTCCTGACGCGTTCAACGGTCTGCACTCCGAAAGCGTGAGTACGGGCGGCTCGGCGCGCGTCCCTAGCCGCTCGCCCCCCGCGACCGCGGCTGTCGGGCCCGGCAAGCCGCTTCCCGACCGCTCCCTGTTCGGCCTGATGGTTGTTCCAAGAGCCGCTTATGGTAACGATGAGACAAACAGACTCGTCAAATCGATGAAGGCCATATGGGAAATCAAGCCAACCTGATCGACCGGCTCCGCATCGAAAACGATGACATGAACCCGGCCGACCGCGCGATCGCCAACGCAATTCTCGACGACATCGAAGCGGCGACGCGGCTGCCGATCAAGGAACTTGCGGCCAGGGCAAAGGTCAGCGAACCGACCATCATCCGTTTCACCCGGCGCATCGGCTGCGACGGCTTCACCGATTTCAAGATCAGGCTGGCGCAGGATTATGCGGTCGGCCGCATGTACATCGTCGGCGAGCGCAATTGGGCGGCGGAAACGGGCCCCGACGTCGCCGAAAACGTCTACGAGGCGACGATCCAGGCCCTCGCCGTGGCCTTCTCGCAGCGCGACCCGGCTGCGCTGGAGCAGGCATCGGAACTGCTCCACAAGGCGCGCCGCATCTTCTGCTTCGGCGTCGGCGGCAGTTCGGCAAACGTCGCACGCGAAGCGGAAAACCGGCTGTTTCGCCTGGACCTGGCAGTTTCGGCGACCGCCGACCCCTACAAGCAACGCATCATCGCCTCGACCGTGGAAGCCGACGACGTGCTTTTCATCTTCTCGGTCACCGGCAAGCCGCTCTCGCTGATCGACAGCGCCAAACTCGCCACCTCACTCAATGCCAAGGTGGTCACCGTCACCCATCCCGGCAGCCCCCTGGCCAGCCACGCCACCGTCAACGTGCCCCTCGTCGCCTTCGACGAGGAGAAATTCTTCTACATGCCGAACCGTGGACGCTACGGGCAATTGTTCGTGCTCGACTGCATCTCGACGCTGATCGGTGCACGCCGCCGCAGCACGGTCGGCAAGAAGCTGTGGCGGGCGCGTTCAACGCTCGTCGCACTGCACGGCAGCACCGACAACCAGCCCATCGGCGACTAATCGGTCGGCCTGCACCGCAATTCCGGACACCGCAGCGAGAGCCGCAGCATCTCGGCGTGAGATAGTTTTATTCAGCAAAGACAAATAGATAACGAGCTTTCCGCATCCCACGGATGGCGGACGTTCCCGCGCTTTGCACAGGGTGTGAAATTTTACTCCGCATGCGTTGACATGTGAGTAATAAAACTACATCCTTCGATGAAACAACACCTCAGCCCATCCGAAAGCCGACCATGCCGATAGCCGACAAAACCATTGTTTCCTTCCGCTTCGACGAGGTCATCGTGCCGGCGCACAAGGGTGTCATCAACTCGGACAGCCTGGCAAAGCCGCTTCACATGCTGCCCGTCGGCGGCAAGGCGGCCTGGAGCATGCAGTTCGACGAACTGCCCAAGCTTGTCCTGCGCATGACGCTGGCCGACGGCACCGTCGGCCTCGGCGAGTTCTACCGCGACCACGAATGGCCGCGCATCGAGGCGATCTGCGCCAACCTGCTCGGCCAGTCGATCATGGACCTGCCGCTGCAGGACCTGCCGCTGCCGCTGTGCCGCGAATATGACGGCTTCGAATGCGCGATCTGGGACGCCTATGCCAAGTCGCTCGACGTGCCGATGCACCGCCTGCTGGGCGGCGCCATCCGCGACCGCGTGCCTGTCAGCGCATGGTCGAGCCACCGCACGCAGGAAGAAGTCGGCCCCTGGGTCAAGCGCTACCACGAGCAGGGCTACAAGGTCATCAAGTTCAAGTGCGACCTCGAAGACGACGTCGCCGGCTGGTGCGCCGAGATCAAGCAGCACGCGCCGGGCATGAAGGTCATCTTCGATCCCAACCAGCGCTGGGAGAACGCCGGCAACGCCCGCCGCATCATCCGCGAGCTCGAAGCCGTCGGCAACGTGCTTCTGCTTGAGGACCCGCTGCCGCGCTGGATGCAGCTCGACTTCGCCGAACTGCGCCGCTTCTCCTCGATCCCGATCGTGCTGCACGTTTCGTTGCCCTACGTCTTCCAGGGCCAGCGGCCGCACGACGCCATCAACGCCATCGCCCACAATGCCGTCGACGGCTTCAACTTCAACGGCGGCCTCGCCAAGTTCCAGGTGCTCGATCACATCGCCGCAACCGCCGGCCTCTATTGCTGGCACGGATCGGAAATCGATCTCGGCATCCTCGAGGCGATGTATGTCCACCAGTCGGCGGCGGCGAAGAGCTGTGTGTGGCCGGGCGACATCTTCGGCCGCATGATCCGTACGCATGACCTGCTGGAAACCCCGCTCGCCTTCGAGCCGCCCCATGTCGGCATTCCGGCCGACGGTCCGGGACTTGGCGTGAAGCTCGACGAGGCCGCCCTCGCCCGCTTCCGCACCTCCGAACGCACGATCGCCTGAGGGACAGCAGATGCGCTGGGAAAAGCTCACCACCAACGAGTTTGCCGGGCTGGACCGCTCCATTCCGGTCATCATCAACGTCGCCGCCATCGAGCAGCACGGCCCGCATCTGGCGATCGACACCGACGTCGCCATCGGCGGCCACTTCCTCGACCGGCTCGAACAGCGCATGGGCGACAAGGTGCTCATCCTGCCGCAGGTCAAGGTGTGCTGCTCCGAGCACCACATGGACTTTGCCGGCACGCTGACCGTGCGCCACGAGACTTTCCTCGCTTATGTCGGCGACATCCTGGAAAGCGTCGTGCGCCATGGCTTCACCAATCTCGTCATCTTCAACAGCCATGGCGGCAACCAGGCCGTCGGGCAGGTGTTGCTCGAGAGCTTCGGTTCGAGCCATCGCGAGTGCACCATCGCCATGCTCACCTGGTGGCGGCTGGTAGCGCCTGAACTTGAAGCGATCCGCGAGAGCGGCTTTGCCGGCGTCAACCACGCCTGCGAATTCGAGACGTCACTGATGCTGCTCGCCGCCCCCGAAAACGTGCGGCGCGAGCTGATCGGCGACATGTCCTATGTCGAGACCTACGACTGGGCCAACGCCGACATGATCCGGGCAAGCCGTGGAGCGCTCTTCCGCACCATGCATCAGATGTCCGGCGGAACCGGCGTGGTCGGTGATCCGTCCACGGCGAGCGCCCGCAAAGGCGAACTGATCACCGACGCGGTCGTGACCGAACTGGAGCGCGTGGTGAGGTCGCTGACCAAGGCGAATTGAGAATTACCGGCAACTTTTAATTGGATATAGGGAGGGAACCATGCTGAAGAAATTGACTATCGCAGGGCTGGCAAGCGTAAGCATGCTTGTTGCGACACAAGGCTTTGCACAGGAACGCGGCGGCGTCGTCAACGTCGCGACGATCGGCGAACTCACCACGCTCGATCCGATGACCGCAACGGGCGACCTGCTCGGCATGGTCACCCAGCACTTCTTCGAGACGCTCTACACCTTCGACAAGGACTGGAACGTCGCGCCGCTGCTGGCCGAGGCGCTGCCCGAGGTGTCGGCCGACGGCAAGGTCCACACCATCAAGCTGCGCCAGGGCATCGTCTTCCACGACGGCTCGGCGATGACCGCCGAGGACGTGGTCGCATCGCTCAAGCGCTGGCTCGAGGTTGCCTCGCGCGGCAAGCTGGTCGCCGCCAATGTCGACAAGCTCGAAGCCGTCGACGACTACACCGTCCAGGTCACGCTCAAGCAGCCTTTCGCGCCGCTGACCGCACTGCTGGCCTTCAACAATTCGGCCGCCGTGGTGCTGCCGTCGGAGAAGATCGCCGAGACGCTCGCCGAATATGTCGGCACCGGTCCCTACATGATCAAGGAGCGCAAGGCCGACCAGTATCTCCAGCTCGTCCGCTTCGACGGCTACAAGGCCCGCGAAGGCGAGCCCGACGGCTTCGGCGGCGCCCGCAAGCAGTATCTCGACGAGATCCGCTTCGTGCCGGTGCCGGACGCCAATACCCGCGTCGAAGGTGCTATCGCCGGTCAATACGACTATGCCGACCTGTTGCCGGTCGAGGCGTTCGACCGCCTGAATGGTCAGCAGAAGACCGAGCCGCTGGTGCTCAAGTCCTTCGGCTGGCCGATGTTCATCATGAACAACAAGGAAGGCATGATGACCAAGCCCGGCCTGCGCAAGGCCGTGCAGGCAGCCCTCAACGCCGAGGACATGATGGCAGCCGCGTTCGGCAAGCCCGAGTTCTTCGCCCTTGACGGCGCGCTCTACCCCGACGGTTACCAGTGGCGTTCGGACGCCGGCATCGAAGGCTACAACCAGGCCGATCCCGAAAAGGCCAAGACGCTTGCCACCGAAGCCGGTTACGACGGCAAGCCCGTCCGCATTCTGACCAGCCGCCAGTACGAGTTCCACTACAAGATGGCGCAGGTCGCGGCCGAATACCTCAAGGCCGCTGGCCTTGCGGTGCAGCTCGACGTCGTCGACTGGGCGACGCTGGTGCAACGCCGTGCCGAGCCCGCACTGTGGGACATCTTCATCACCCACAGCCCGTTCCTGCCGGATCCGGCGCTGATCGCACCGCTGCCTTCGTCCTATCCGGGCTGGTGGGCCAGCGAGGCCAAGGACAAGCTCGTCGTCGCCCTCAACACCGAGATGGACCCGCAGAAGCGCGTCGCGATCTTCGCCGACATCCAGAAGCTCATCTATGAAGAGGCCCCCTTCTACAAGGTCGGCGACTTCAACGCGCTGTCTGCGAAGTCGCCGAAGCTCGCGGGCTTCACGCCGTCGGCCTGGCCGTACTTCTGGAACGCCTATATCGCCAAGTAACAAGAACAATCTCCGCCGGCGCGGCCAAGGTCGCGCCGGCGGGCCAATGGGAGCCGATCGATGACACGATACGTCCTGCAACGCCTGTTCGGCATGCTGACCGTGATGTTCACGGTCGTCACGATCGTCTTCGTCATCGTCCGCGTCGCGCCCGGCGATCCGGCCGCGGTCATGCTCGGCCCGGACGCAACGCCTGCCGATATCGAGGTGCTCAGGGTGCGCCTCGGCCTCGACCAGCCGCTGCCCATACAATATGTCTACTTCCTCGCCCAGCTCGCCCGCGGCGACCTCGGCCATTCGATCTTCCTCGACATGCCCGTCGCCAGCGCCCTGCTCGATCGCGCCGAGCCGACTTTCTTCCTCACCATCTTCGCGATCCTGATCGCCAGCGCCATAGCGCTGCCCGTCGGCATCATGTCGGCCTACAAGCGTGGCAGCTTCTTCGACCAGGCGGTGACCACGCTCACCATGCTCGCCGCCAGCATCCCGAGCTTCTGGCTCGGGTTGATCCTGATCCAGGTCTTCGCCGTCCGCTTCGGCTGGTTCCCGGTCGCCGGCTATGGCGGCCCCGATGCCTCGTTCCTGACGCGCATGAGCCACCTCGTACTGCCGGCAGTCGCGCTCGGTGTCGTCTCGTCGGCGCTGATCACCCGCTTTACCCGCGCCTCGATGCTGGACGTTCTCAATGACGACTACGTCCGCACGGCCCGCTCCAAGGGCATGGGCGAATTCCGGGTGATCATGAAGCACGCCTTCAAGAACGCGCTGATCCCGGTGCTGACCGTCATCGGCCTGACCGCCGCCCTGCTGGTTTCCGGCGCCGTCGTCACCGAGACCGTGTTCAGCCTGCCTGGTGTCGGCAACCTGGTGGTGTCGGCCGTGCTGCGGCGCGACTATCCCGTCATCCAGGGCGCCCTGCTCGTCATCGCAGCGATCTACGTGCTGATCAATTTCGGCATCGACCTGCTCTACCTCATGATCGATCCCCGGGTACGTTACTGATGGCCGCCGCATCCGCCTCCAGCGTGGACACCCCACGCATCTCGACGCTCATCCTGCAGCGCAAGACGCTTGCGATCGGCCTTGCCATCATCGTGGCGATCACCCTGCTTGCCGTTCTCGCGCCGCTGATCGCGCCCTATTCGCCAAGCAAGCTGTCCATCGTCAACCGGCTCAAGCCGCCGAGCTCGACATGGTTCTTCGGCACCGACGAGTTCGGCCGCGATGTCTTCAGCCGCACCATCTATGCCGGGCAGCTTTCGCTGCTCGTCGGCGCGGCAGCCACTGCACTTGCCGCGACCGTCGGCATCACGCTCGGCCTGGTCGCCGGCTTCTTCCGCAAGGCGGACGGGATCGTCTCGCGTATCATCGATGCGATGATGGCCTTCCCCGACATCCTGCTGGCGATCGCCCTTGTCGCAGCACTCGGGCCGTCGCTGGCAACCGTCATCATCGCGCTCGGCGTGGTCTATGCCCCGCGCCTTGCGCGCGTCGTACGAGCCTCGACGCTTGTGATCCGCGAACTCCCTTATGTCGAGGCCGCACGCGCCCTTGGTGTGCCGACGTGGCGCATCATGACGCGACATGTCCTGCGCAACCTCGTCTCGCCGATCCTGGTGCAGGCGACCTTCATCTTCGCCTATGCGATGCTGGCCGAGGCCGGCCTGTCCTTCCTCGGCGTCGGCGTAAGCCCGGAAATCCCGACCTGGGGCACGATGATCGCGGCCGGCCGCCAATATGTCGGCCAGGCCGACTGGATGACGATCTTCCCCGGCTTCGCCATCATCCTCACCGTGCTTTCGCTTCAACTTGTCGGCGACGGCCTGCGCGACCTGCTCGATCCGCGCCTGCGCAAGGATCTCTGACATGGCCATGTTCACACCCAACGCAGACAATCATCCAGACGCGCTCGCCGACGACATCGTGCTGCGGGCCGAAGACCTGCGCACGCACTTCATCATGGGCACACGCACCGCCAAGTCGGTCGACGGCGTCACCCTCACCGTCCGTCGTGGCCAGACGCTCGCCGTCGTCGGCGAGTCCGGCTCGGGCAAGTCGGTGACCAGCCTGTCGATCATGCGCCTGCTGTCGCATCCCGGCCGCATCGTCGGCGGCCGCCTGCTCTACCGCATGCGCGACGGCGGCGTCGTCGATCTCGCCACGCTGAGCGACAAGCGGATGCGGGCGATCCGCGGCAAGGAGATCGCCATGATCTTCCAGGAGCCGATGACGAGCCTGAACCCGCTCTACACCGTTGGCGACCAGATCATTGAGATGATCCGCCTGCACGAGCCGATCAGCCGCCACGAGGCGCGCATTCGCGCCCGGCGGATGCTCGAACTTGTCGAGATCCCGGCGCCCGACAAGCGCCTCGACCAGTACCCGCACGAAATGTCCGGCGGCATGCGCCAGCGGGTGATGATCGCCCTGGCACTCGCCTGCAATCCTGCCCTGCTCATCGCCGACGAGCCGACCACCGCGCTCGACGTCACAATCCAGGCGCAGATCCTCGACCTGATGCGCCGGCTGCAGCGCGAGATCGGCATGAGCATCCTGTTCGTCACCCACAATCTCGGCGTCGTCGCCGAGATCGCCCATGAGGTGGCGGTCATGTATGCCGGCCGCGTCGTCGAGCAGGCGCCGGTGCACGACCTGTTCGCCAGGCCGCGCCATCCCTACACCAAGGGCCTGCTCGCCTGCATCCCCGACGCCAAGCGCGACCGCGCCGAGGACGGCACGCGCAAGATGCTCAACCCGATCCCCGGCAGCGTGCCGAGCGTACTGGCGCTGCCGGCCGGCTGCGCATACGCCCCGCGCTGCCCGCTTGCCGAGGCGCACTGCGAATCGGTCCCGCCGGACCTGCTCAACGCCTCGCCCGAACACCTGACCCGCTGCTGGAGGCACGAACTTCTGTGACCGACACGACGCAAACGACGCAAGCGCCTGACGATGCCGACATCCTGCTGTCGGTGCGCGGGCTCAGCAAGCAGTTCTTGACCGGCAGCGGCCCGGTGAAGGCGGTCGAAGACATCTCCTTCGATGTCCGGCGCGGCCAGATCGTCGGCATCGTCGGCGAATCCGGCTCGGGCAAGACCACTGCCGGGCGCTGCCTGCTGCGGCTGGTCGAGCCCTCGTCGGGCGAAGCCATCTTCGACGGCGTCGACCTGTTCAGCCTGCCGGAGAAGGCCCTGCGCGCCTACCGGCGTCGCCTGCAGATCATCTTCCAGGATCCCTATTCGAGCCTCAACCCGCGCATGCGGGTCCGCGACATCATCGGCGAAGCGATCGACACGCACGGCCTCGCCAAAGGCGCCGCTCGCCAGGCCCGGATCGAGGAACTGCTGACTCGTGTCGGCCTGTCCCCAGAGCATGCAAGCCGCTATCCCAACGAGTTTTCCGGCGGCCAGCGCCAGCGCGTCGGTATCGCCCGCGCGCTCGCGGTCGAGCCGGAACTGATCATCGCCGACGAGCCGGTATCGGCGCTCGACGTTTCGGTGCAGGCGCAGGTGCTGAACCTGATCCAGGAGCTTCAGCGCGAACTCGGCCTGACCATGATCTTCATCTCCCATGACCTGACGGTGGTGGAGTATCTCTGCGACGAGATCGTCGTGCTCTATCTCGGCCGCATCATGGAACAGGGACCGGCGCGCTCCGTCTATGCCAAGCCCGGTCATCCCTATACGCGGGCGCTGCTGGCAACCGCACCGGTGCCCGATCCCAACGTCAGGCGCGAGCGGGTCATCCTGCAGGGCGACATCCCAAGTCCGCTCGACCCGCCATCCGGCTGCGTCTTCCGCACGCGCTGCCCGCATGCGATAGCAGCCTGCGCCGAAACCGTCCCGACACGCGAGACGGTCGGCCCCGGCCACAGCGTCGCCTGCATCCGCCAGGCGGAACTTGCAGAAACATACCAGGACTGATCGATGACCCCTTATGACAGGCTTGCCGCGCTCGGGTTGACCCTGCCGCCGCCGCCCTCTCCCATTGCCACTTATGTCCCGTTCGTTCGCGAAGGCGACATTCTTTACCTCTCCGGCCAAGGGCCGAAGCACGCCGACGGCACATTGCGGACGGGCAAAGTCGGCGCCGAGATCGGCATCGAACAGGCCTATGACGATGCCCGCCTGACGGGCCTCAACCTGCTCTCCATCCTCCACGCGGCAACAGGCGACCTGTCCAGGGTTCGCCGGGTCATCAAGCTGCTCGGCATGGTCAACGCGACTCCAGACTTCGCTGCGCACCCAAAGGTCATCAACGGCTGTTCGGATCTGCTGCTCGAGGTGTTCGGCGAGCGTGGCCGCCATGCTCGCTCCGCCGTCGGGTTTGGCTCGTTGCCCGACAACATCACCGTCGAGATCGAGGCCATCGTCGCCATCGAAGCGTAGCCCCGCGGCGCGTGTCTTCGGTGATGATGCGGCGGACGTCGATGAAGGCGCCATCAGTGCGACACTGATGGCGGCGCCGGCAACCGCCTACGACTTCGACCCGGCGCCAGCCTGCCAGACTTGATAGAGATTGCGCCCGTCACCGGCCTTCGGAGGACAGTGCCTGATCGAAACCCCGGATTGCTGGTCGAGCGGCTTCGACAGCTCGGCAGCATATGCGGCGGTCGACAGGCCGAAGGCTTCGGCGTCTTCATTCGAATAGGCGAACGCGATGTCCTTGATGCCGGACATGCGCATCGCGGCCAGGCACATCGGACAGGGTTGCCCGCTTGCATAGACGGACAAGCCGTCGAGCCGTGGCGATCCAAGTGCCTTGCCCGCGGCGCGCAGGGCCAGAAGCTCGGCATGCGCCGTCGGGTCGTTGTCGGCCAGCATGCGGTTCACCGCGCGGGCGGCGATCTCGCCGTCCTTGACGACAACAGCGCCAAACGGCCGCCCGCCCTGCTCGACATTGTCGAATGCCAGGGCGATCGCCTCGCCAAGGAAGCTGTCGATTTCGCTCATTTGGCTCCGGCCCTTTCAAGCAGTTCGACCATGGCGTCATAGCCGCTGGAGCGCGCATGGCTGAGCGGCGTCACACCATCCTTGTCGGCGAGGTTGACGTCGGCACCGGCGTCGACCAGCAGCTTGACGATGTCGACATGGCGTTGCCCGCCGTCGCCAAGGATGATGGCTTCCAGCAGCGCGGTCCAGCCGAGATTGTTGACGTGGTCGACGTCGGTGCCCGCCTCGATCAGCGTGCGCACCGTATCGACATGTCCCCGTTCGGAGGCTGGAATGATCGCCGTTCCGCCATAGCGGTTGGTGCTCTTGAGGTCGGCCCCATGCTGCAGCGTCAGCTTCAGGATCTCGAGATGTCCGCGCGCGCCCGCATAGAGGTAGGGGCTGTCATTGATGTTGTCCTTGAGGTTGACGTCGGCGCCGGCCTCGATCAGCGCCTTGGCGGCGCTTACCTTGTTGCCATGCGTCGCGACCAGCAGTGCGCTGCGCCCATCCTTGTCGCGGGCATCGATATCGGCACCGTTCGACAGAAGCTGCCCGATGGCCGCAACATCGTCGCTGGCCGCCGCCGCATGCAATTGAAACTCGGTCATGTTCTCTCCTGAAGCAGACGAGGGAATGGAATTGAACAACATGAACAACAGGGCGAGCAGGCTATACGCCGCACTCCAACCCGCGCGAAATCTTAAATCCGCCATGCGACTTCCTTCTTCTTTCATTTGCGTTGCAGACTATCGCTGCATTCTTTCTGACCCCGCAAACGAGGGCGGCCTCCGACCTTGCAGTCATGATCTTCTCTATATGGCGCAGCCACCAGCATTCTGAAATTAAATGTTTGGATAATTTGCAGTGATTTGCTGAATGCGCACCCCTTTCAGGAGGATGCTCGATCCTGCAGTGTCTTGAGCGGTTCGAGACCCATGGCGGGCCGGTAGCGCAGCCGCACGAAGCTGGCGCCGCTGCCCAGTAATGCAAATGCTGCGCCCAGCCACAGGGCGATGACCGCTCCGTGTGCGCCGAACAGATTGAAGAGTGCGGCCACGATTGCGACACCGCATGCCTGGCCCAGATTGCCGATGACGCTGGACATGCCGCCAGCGCCGCCGCTGCGTTCGGGTGGCACGGACGTGATCATGGTGCGCATGTTGGGCGATTGGAAAAAGCCGAAGCCTGCGCCACAGACAGCCATGCGCCAGGCGACATCCAGTGCATCCGGCTCGGGCGGCATCGCTGCCAGCAGGAGCATGCCCAGGCTCAGCACGGCGAGGCCGACGCCGCCCAGCAAGCCGGCGGGAATGCGGTCGGACAAGCGGCCGGCCAGCGGGGCCGAAAATGCAAGCAAGGCGGGCCATGGCGTGATCAGGAAGCCTGTCTCGACCTGCGTATAGCCGAGCAGTTGGAAGAGGAACGGCAAGGATACGAACGCCAGCGCCTGGGTGATCATGGTGAAGAAGGAGGCGACGGACGACAGGGCGAAGATCGGTTTTCGCAGCAGGTCGATGGCCAAGATCGGTGCCGGGCGGTTGGCCTGACGTTTCAAGAGAACCGCGAGGCTGGTAATGGCGATCGTGGCGTTGGTCGCCACAGTTCCCCACGACGCCCCCTGTGCGGCCGTGTTCAGCGCAAACACCGACGTTGCCAGGAACAGCGCGCACAAGGCTGCCGCCCAGCCGTCGAAACGCCGGGCGCTGCGGATCGTCGGCGGCAGCGCATACAACCCCATCACGATGCCGATCAGGCCAAGCGGCACCTTCATCAGGAACAGCCAGTGCCAACTGGTCAGGCTGAGAACGGCAGAGGCGACCGACGGCCCTGCCGCGAACGAAAGCCCCACCACCAGGGCATTCAGGCCCATGCCGCGCCCCAGCAGGGCGTGCGGATAGATGAAGCGCATCATCGCCACCCCGGTGCCCAGGATGCCGGCAGCACTCACGCCCTGGACGACGCGCCCCGCCACCAGCCATTCGAGCGAGGGCGCAAGGCCGCAGACCAGCGAGGCCAGCGTGAACAGCACCAGCCCCCCCATCGAGATGCGCCGGAGACCGACGATTTCGCCAAGTGCCGCGGCGGGCAGCAGCGAAGCGACCATCGCCAGTTGGTAGGCGCCGACGATCCAGATCGATTGGGCCTCGGTCGTGTTCAGGTCGCGAGCGATCGTCGGCAGGGCCGTATTGGCGATGGCCGTATCGAGGTTGGCCATGCATACGTTCAGCAGCACGGCGCAGGTTGCGATGGTGCGTTGCCGGCCGTGAAGGCCATCGCCGGGGGCCGAAAGCTGCTTTTGCCTGAATGCCTGCACGGAAAAACCTGTAACGGCGCGGCCTCTTGGGCCACTGCGCGAAAGCGATGAGAGCAATGGAGCGAGCCGTGAAGGCTCGTCCTTGCCTAGCGCCTTGGTATTTCATGCGCAAATGGGATATATGAATGATAATCATTCACGATGATAATGAACTGATATGCTGGATCCTCGGCTGCTGCGCGCCTTTGTGACCATCGCCGACACGGGAAGCTTCACGCTTGCCGCCGACCGCCTGCACATGACGCAATCGACGATCAGCCAGCAACTGGCCCGGCTCGAGGATGCTGTGGGCCGGGAGCTGATCGATCGGGCTGCGCGGCCGGTCAGGACCACAGCATCCGGCGAACGCCTGATCGGGCACGCGCGGCGCATCCTGTTGCTCCAGGGTGAAGCCGAACTCCTGCTTGCAGACACGGCCGGAACCGCATCGATCCGCATCGGCTTGCCCGACGACATAGCGACGGGCACCATGACGAACGCATTCGCAGAGTTTGCAAAAAGGCACCGCGAAGTACGCCTCGATGTCACCGCGGGCCTCAGCCTCGACCTGACGAAGCGCTATCGCGGCGGAGAATTCGACATCGTCGTGGTCAAGGAAGCTACGCCAAGCGCCGATCATCGCGCCGCATTCCCAGAGGCCATCGCCTGGTTTGAAAGCGCCGACGCAAATCCCAATTGGCCCGAACCCTTGCCGCTCGTCACCTTTCCGCCGGGCGGGCTGTATCGCGATGCGATGTTCGAGCGGATCGACCGCGAACGCCTGCGTTGGTACGTCGCGTTCACGAGCAGCAGCCTGAGCAGCGTCCTGTCAGCCGTGGAAGCCGGTCTCGGCCTCTCCTTGCTTCCGGTCGGCACCACGACGGGCCGCCGGGTCCGCCAGTCCGCCGCCTTCGGCTCCGAACCGTCGATGGTCGTGTCGCTGTATTCCTGGGAGGGAGGCGGCATCGTCGCGGAACTTGCCCGGGACATGACCGCCATCTTGCACGGGCGCTTTGCCGCTCGCTGAACGGTTCGCTATGCCGTGACAGCAGAGCCCGGGCATCCACAATTGCTGAGGCCGGGTACGCCGGTTTACGGCCTGCGGAACCTGTCCTGGACGTTGCCGATCTAGATCGGCATGCGGCCACGCTTTGGCGTGATCATCCACGGCTCGACAGACACCGGGCCGGCCTCGCGAATGCGCACCGAACGGGCAAATCCGGCAAACGCGTTGCGCGCGCCGTCGACGGTCAGCCGGCCCTCGCGCGCTGCCTGGCATGCGCGGACGGCTGTGTTGTGGATCGGGCCGCGCCGGTTTTCCGGCCACTTCGTCAGGAATTCGAGCGCATCGGTGATACAGGCGATTTCGCGGATGGTTTGATCCTCGTCCTTGACGAAGATCGGACGGGAAAAGGCTTTTGCGATCATCACTTCCTCCTCGGTCCTCGACCGTCTTCTCGAGCAAGCGCACATTGCCGCGATGGCCGCGACAAGCTGACAAAGAAATGGCGACTGTAGCCTTTCCCGTCAAGAATGGAGGCAGGCCCAATTCAGCCCTTCGGCGGTTCGTCGGCCAGTATTCCTGCCTCAGTGCAAAACGTCTCGAACGCGTCTCTTGCTTCCTCGACCGGGATGGAGCCGTTGATGGCGGCCTGCATGGCGTTCTCGGCCAGGTAGAAGAACGGATTGCGCTTGTCATGCGGCCACGCCTCGAGAAATTCGGCCGCATCGGGAACCGAGACAACCTCGCGCAGCGAGAAGTCTCCGTTCTTGATCCAGACATTCGGCATGAAATCCATGAACATCAACGCGGCTGTGGCGGGACGGTTGCATGGCAGGCCTCTTGCTACAGTCCAGATCCCCGCAAAGACCGGTCCCGTCAGCCGCCAGGTCGTCAACGGTTGACGATGTCGCCGAGGAACGCCTTGGCGCGATCGGTGCACGGGCAATCGAAGAATTCGTCAGGCGCACCGGTCTCGACGATGCTTCCCTTGTCCATGAAGATCACGCGCCCGGCGACCCGACGGGCAAACCCCATCTCGTGCGTCACGACCACCATGGTGGTGCCGGACCTGGCGAGGTCGATCATCACGTCCAGCACCTCTTTCACGGATTCCGGGTCGAGCGCCGATGTCGGTTCGTCGAACAGCAGGACATGGGGCTGCATGGCGAGCGCGCGGGCGATGGCGACGCGTTGTTGCTGGCCTCCGGAAAGGGCGGAAGAAAGCTTGCCGGCATGTTCGGCAACGCCAACGCGTTCGAGAAGATGCATGGCATGATCTTCGGATTCCCGACGCCTCCTGCCACGAACGATCCGGGGCGCCAGCGTGACATTGTCCAGCACCGTCAGATGCGGAAACAGATTGAAATGCTGGAACACCATGCCGACGTCGCGGCGCAGACGGCGCAATTCACGGGCCTTGTAGCCGACAGCGACGCCGCCGATCGCGACCTCGCCTTGCTGCCATTCCTCAAGCCCGTTGAGACACCTGAGCAGCGTCGATTTTCCGGAGCCCGAGGGACCGCAGAGGACGGTGCAGGTGCCGCCTGCGATATCCAGGGAAATGTCGCGAAGAGCACGCCACGAACCGTACCATTTGGACAACGAACGCACCGCTATGGTGGCATTGACGCTCATTGCGGTTTCCTTTCGCCGCTTGGCGCGCGGGAGTGGGCGCGCTCGGAATCACGTTCCAGCCGGGCGCTTACCTGCGACAGCCCAAAACACAGCGACCAGAACACGAGGCCGACAAACACATAGCCTTCGGTGGCGAGACCCAGCCAGTTCGGATCCGACAGGGCCGCCGTGACGATGTTGAGCAGGTCGAACAGACCCACGACCATGACATAGGTCGTGTCCTTGAGAAGCGAGATTGCCGAATTGACAATGCCAGGCAGTACAGCGCGCAGGGCCTGGGGCATGATGATGTAGCCCTGGGTCGCCCAGAAGCCGAAGCCGAGCGCGTTAGCCGCTTCGCTCTGGCCGCGCCCGACGGCCTGCAGGCCGCCCCGCGCGACTTCGGCGAGATAGGCGGCGGAATAGAGCGTGATGCCGGTCATGGCGAGCGTCAGGCGCGGAAACTCGACGCCCGGTGGCAGAAACAGCGGCAGCATGATCACCGACATGAACAGGATGGCGATGAGCGGCATGCCGCGCCAGAACTCGATGAAGCCGGTGGCGAGCAGGCGCACCGCGGGAAGTTGCGAAGTTCGTCCCAGCGCCAGAAGTATCGCGATCGGGAACGAGAACACGAAGGCGCCGATGCCGACCACCATCGTCAGCAGCAGGCCGCCCCATTTGTCCGAGGCAACCGGCTGGAGGCCCAGCACGCCACCGGAAAGCATCACGAAGGCAGCGACCGGATAGAGGCAGAATCCCCCGATCAGGACCTTGCGCCGACCCTTGAAGTCGGGCGCCATCGCAAGTGCCAGCAGCAGCGGCGGGGCAAGCAGCACGATCCAGGCCCGCCAGCGTTCTGCCTCGGGATAGAAGCCGAAGGCGAACTGCGGAAGCCGGTTGACGATGAAGGCCCAGCAAGCGCCGTCCGGGCTGCATTCGGCCCGGCTTGAGGCGACCCATGTGGCCTCGACGAAGGCCCAGTCGACGATCCGCCCGCCCAGCGTCCAGGCGAGGTAGGCCAGGCCGAGACTGACCGCCGTGCCGAAGGGATTGGCGACGACGACCGCAAGCAGTCGACGTGCGGCCGTCACCGGCGATTGCGAAACCGGGGAGCGAACAAGCGAAGACGTGGCCATTGATCAGCGCTCCACCAGCTTGACGCGACGTGCATAGGCGCTCGTCGCCAGCGCGACGGAGGCGCTGAGAGTGAGATAGACGAAAGCTGTGATGAGGACGATCTCAACGGCCCGGCCGGTCTGGTTGAGCGACGTGCCGAGGAAGACGTTCACCAGATCGGGGAAACCCACCACGGTGGCAAGCGCCGACGCCTTGATGAGGTGGGTATACTGGTTGGCCAGCGGCGGTATCATGACCCGCAGCGCCTGGGGGACAATGACCAGCCGCAGGATCAGCTTCGACGACAGGCCAAGTGCCAGTGCCGCCTCCTTCTGTCCCCGTCCGACCGACTGCACGCCCGCCCGGACGATCTCGGCGATGAAGGCGGCGTTGTAGATGATAAGCGCTGCAACCAGTGATACGAACTCCGGCATCAACTTGAGCCCGCCGCGGTAGTCGAAGCCGGCGAGCATGGGGATCTGCCAATCGAGGGTAGAGATCGCGGCGGCATTGGCGACAAGGCCGCCGGCGACGAGCGCCAGACCGAAGCGCGGCGGGGTCTCGCCGCGCGCCCGGGCGCGCCGCCGGACCACGCATCCCACGACGATCGCAGCCAGGCCCGCCATGACGGCCGCCGTCAGGATCGCGGCGGCACCGCCGGCGACCGGCGCCGGCAGGTAGAGACCGCGGTTGCTGAGGAAGGCGACGTCGCCAAATCCGATCGCCTCCCGCACGGTTGGCAGCGAACGCAGGATTACCGTCTGCCAAAGCAGCAGATGCAGCAGAAGAGGCACGTTCCGCACGACCTCGACATAGCCCCTGGCGACAAGGCGCACGGGGGTGCTGGGGGAGACCCTCGCAAGCCCGATGATGAATCCCAGGATGGTGGTGGCGACGATGGAGATCGCCGCGACCAGCAGGGAGTTCAGCAGACCGGCGAGGAACACCCGGCCGTAGGTGGAAGTCGGCTCGACCGCAATCAGGCTGAACGCCATCTTGAAGCCGGCTTCCTGCCAGAGGAAATCGAAGCCCGAGGCCAGGCCGCGGGCTTGAAGGTTGGCAACGGTGTTGCGGACCAAGAGGACCGCCAGGGTGGCGACGAGCAACAGCACCGCCGCCTGCTGCAGGATCGCCTTGCGTCGCGCCCACCGCTGCCTCGGGCCGAGTTGGGGACGCGCATCGGCATCGCTGCCGTCCGCGCCGCTCCACAGGCCTGAAGCCATGTCCTGGTCCGAGGCAGCCATGGGTGACCTCAGCGCACTGGGGGAGCGTAAAGGAGACCCCCGTTGGACCACAATTCGTTCTGGCCGCGCGCCAGCTTGACGGGGCTGCCATTGCCGAGGTTTCGGTCGAAGATCTCGCCGTAGTTGCCGACGGAGGAGATCACCTTCACCACCCAGTCGTTGGCCAGGCCGAGCTTGGCACCGAAATCGCCGGTCTTGCCGAGCATGCGCTGTATCTCGGGGTTCTCGGATGAAGCGGCCATCTCCGCTACGTTGGCTGACGTGATGCCCTTTTCCTCGGCGGCGATCAGGGTGAACAGGGTCCAACTGGCAATGTCGCGGAATGCCGGGTCGTCCTGCTGGACGATTGGGCCCAGCGGCTCCTTGGAGATGATCTCTTCCAGGATCACATAGTCGTCGGGAGCGCCAAGTCCGAGGCGGCTTGCGGCCAGTCCACCACGCTCGTTGGTGTAGGCGTCGCAGCGCCCGGCCTCGAGATTGGCGAGGTTCTGCTCGCGGCTGTTGGCAACGATCGGCGTGTATTCGAGGCCGTTCGACCTGAAATAATCGGACAGGTTGAGCTCTGACGTGGTGCCGGCAGAGACGCAGACCGAGGCGCCGCCGAGTTCTGCGAGCTTGCTGACGCCGAGGCTCTTTTTCACCAGGAAACCCTGGCCGTCATACATATAGACGCCGGCATAGTCGAACTTCATTTCCGTGTCGCGCGAGTAGGTCCAGGCCGCCGCGCGCGCCAGCATGTCGACGCTGCCCGATTGCAGGGCGGCGAACGCGTTCTTGAATTCCAGCGGTGCGAACTTGACCTTGGTGGCATCGCCGAACATCGCCGCAGCGACCGCGCGGCAATAGTCGATCTCAAGGCCGGCCCACTTGCCCGACGCGTCGAGCGTGCTCAGCCCGATGGTCGTGCCGGTGCTGGTGCCGCAAACGAGCTCACCGCGCGACTTGATCGCATTGACCCTGTCGCCTTCGCCGGCGAGAGCCGGCGTGGCCAGGATGCCCAGTCCGACGAGTCCCCAAAACGCATGTCTTTTCATGACAGTTCTCCTCCTCCCAGTGATCTTATTTTCGCGTCTGTTTCCCGGAGCGCAGCGCGCCCAGAGCCTTGGTCATTCGGCTGCCGCCTCCCGGAGGAAGCCGTAGCGGTCGAGCCCGAGTTCGATGTCCTCCAACAGGTCGTCGGGATGCTCGAGGCCGATGCTGAAGCGAACGAGCGGCCCCTCTTCGCGCCAGGGCGATACTGTGCGGGCGCCTTCGAGTTGCACGGGCGCGACCAGGCTGTGGAGGCCGCCCCAACTCGCGCCGATACGGAACAGGCGCAATTGTTCGATGAAGGTCGACAGATGGCGATCGTCACGCGGCTGCAGAACCGCGGAAAAGACGCCGCTCGCGCCTCGGAAGTCACGCTGCCAGATCGCATGCCCCGGATCGCCAGGCAGCGGTGGATAGAGCACGCGAGCAACGCTGGGATGTTCGGCAATGCGCTCGGCGATCTTCAAGGCGGCAGTACTTTGGCGCTCCAGCCGGGCGGCTAGCGTGCCCAGGCCGCGCAGCGCCAGGAAGCAATCGTCGGGTGAAACGCCCAGCCCGAGGAAGCGGCTGGCGTCCTTGATGCGCCGGTACAACTCCTCCGAGGCGACCGTGGCGCTGCCCAGCAGCAGGTCCGAGTGGCCGCCGATATGTTTCGACAGTGCCTGCACCGCAATGTCGGCGCCATGGTGCAGCGCCTTGAAACCCAGCGGCGAGGCCCAGGTGCCGTCGGCGGCGACAAGCGCGCCGTGGGCATGGGCGGCCTTGGCTATCGCCGGGAGATCCTGGACCTCCATCGTAAACGAGGCCGGCAATTCCACCCACACCAGCTTGGAGTTCGGGCGCATCAGGGCGGTGATGCCGGCGCCGATCAGCGGATCATAGAACGTTGCGTCGACCCCGAGACCCGACATGAACTTTTCGGCTGACGAACGCGACGGTCCATAGACGGCGTCCGGCAAGAGAACATGATCGCCGGCGCGAAGCAGCGCCAGATTGGTGACCATGATCGCCGCCATGCCCGACGGCACGATGAGGCTGCGGGCGCCGCCTTCGAGCGCGGCGATCTGGGTCGCCAGGTTTCTGGAGGCCGGGTGGCCATAAAGCCCATAGGAATAGCCGTCGTAGAACTGCGTGTGGCGGGCGAGGAAACTCTCAACCGTCGGGAACACGATGGTCGAGCCGCGGTGGACCGCTGGCGTCAACGCGTTGAAGGGCTGTTCGTCGACAGCGGTGTGAAGGAGACGGGTTTCGTCGCGCATTTTGGCCTCTTGCCGGAGTTCATTCCATGGGCCCGCTGCTGCGCTTGCACATCTCGCAGGGCAGCCGAAAACGTTCGCCGCACGCCTGTGGCGCGCGGACGTCCCCGTGTGTCAGTGGTCGGGTGCCGGGCAGCCCGGCACCGAATAGATCAGTGAGCGAGGCGCTCGGGCTGGTAGCCGGCTGTCTGGATGGCCTTTTCGGCAATCGCTGCATCGCCGGCGACTGTCACCTGCTTGCTTGCAAGATCGATCGAAAACGCAGCACCCGGCAAGGTGTGCTCGAGCGCCTTCTTGATCATGCCGGCGCAATGACCGCAGGTCATGTCGTCGACCTTGAAGGTCACGCCTTTGACCGAAGCGTCCGCCGCGACGTCGTCGTGATGCTGATGATTAGAGCACATGTAATTCTCCCCCCGAGTTACTCTCGCCGTGAATTGGACCTTGCACCCTTCCAGCACTGGAAGGTCAAGCGGCGTTTTCGATGAAAAGATCAGGGGCCTGCAAGACGTCAATTGACTGCGTCAACCTGGCCCCGGGAGGACGACAAGACCCTTTCGTACCCCCTGTTGCTTCAGCCCGCCCTCGGGCTATTTCCCAATTTTCGCTCGGAGGCTACTGGCGGCGATGCCAAGTGCGACCAGTCAAACCCCTCGACCTAATTCCGATCTTGTTATGTACATTTCCACACTTAAGAACATTTTCAATGTATAAAAGCACAATGGACAGCATATGACGAGAGTGACTACGCTGTTTGTTATCCAACGAGGTAACAAACGTGCTTCAATCCCGTCCAGAACCTGCCAGACAAGACAGTTCGCTTTCGACTATCCAGTCTGGCATCCTGTCGGATGACGATTGCATATCTCTCCTGCAGTGGATGTTGCAGCACAACACGACGGCATTGCAGGGCCGTGAACAAGGCTTTGTGGCCGAGCTGGACAGTTACCTTGCCGAGCGTGGCGTCGCATCGACAACGATCCAGGGGGATGACGGACGCGCCAATCTGGTCACGAGCCTCGACAGCGGCCGTGCAGGCCCGCACCTGGTCTTTTGCGGGCATTGCGACACCGTGCCCCTCGGCGACCGCGAATGGAAAAAGTCGCCATTCGGAGGGACGGTCGCGGGTGGCCGCATCTATGGGCGCGGCAGTGCGGACATGAAGGGCGGCCTTGCCGCCCTCATCGCCAGCTTCCTCGACATGCACGCCCGTGATGACTGGTCGGGCCGGCTTTCGCTGGCCGTGACCTATGGCGAGGAAACCGGCTCCGAAGGCGCGAGGCTGATGGCCAGCGACGGCAGCCTCGCCCCGTTCGACGCCATGATCATTGCCGAACCGACCTCCAACCGTGCGGTGCGCAGCCACAAGGGCGCGCTGTGGCTGAGCTTCGCGGCAACCGGGCGTACGAGCCATGGCTCGATGCCGCAGATGGGTCTCAATGCGCTGGAAATGGTGGTCCGGTTCCGGCAAAGGCTGCTCGAACTCGACGCTCTCGCCGCATCCGACCCGCTTCTGGGCCGGCCGACCATCTGCCTCACCCGCCTGCAGGGCGGCACGCAGGTCAACGTCATCCCCGACCGCGCGGTCGCCGAATTCGACATGCGCACCCTTCCGGGGCAGAGCCACGACGACATCCTCGCGGCGATACGAACGATCGCGCGTGAAATCGAAACCGAATACGAGGGCGGAAGGATCGTCGTCGAGACGATCAACTCCCTGCCGGCGCTCGACACTCCAGCCGGCAGTGCGATCGTTCGCACGGCTCTGGACATCAGGCATGAACTGGGCGCGCCTGCCGGCGAAGCTGGTGGCGCCAGCTACTTCACCGACGGCTCGGTTCTGCAATCTCTCGGCGCCGACATCCTGATACTGGGCCCCGGCGACCCCGGAGAGGCGCACCAGACGGACGAGAGCCTCGACCTTTCGGATTTTCTGGCCTCCCGCCGCATCTACACGGGAATGGCCCGCCGCTTTCTGCGCTCGCCCGAATAGCGGGGGAGACGTCCCGCGCCGATCCTGAGCGTCAGGGCCGGCGCCCAACATCCAAGTTCCCGCCAAGAGGGACCAACGATTTTTTCCAGGAGGAGTTTCAATGTCACTCGATCGTCGTCAATTCCTGCAGATTTCCGCTGCCACCGTCAGCGCCGGGGTGCTCAGCGGCATTCCCCTCATGGCCCAGGCGCAAGCCAAGGGCGGCGTGCTCAATGTGGTGGTCCAGCCCGAGCCGCCCGGCATCATGATCGGCATCTATCAGAACGTGCCCTCGCAGATGGTCGGCGGCAACATCTTCGAAGGTCTGCTGCGTTTCGACGCCGACCTGAAACCGCACCCGCTGCTGGCCGAAAGCTGGGAAGAAGCAGCCGATGGCATGTTCTATTCCTTCAAGCTGAAGGAAAATGTGCTGTGGCACGACGGCAAGCCCTTCACCTCGGAAGACGTGGTCTTCAGCGTCGACAAGATGCTGCGCGAGACCCATCCGCGCGTCCGTAATTTCCTCAAGGCAGTGGAGAGCATCACCGCAGACGGGCCCTACAAGGTGGACTTCAAGATGAAGACCCCCTTCGCGCCCTTCATCCAGTCCTTCGAGGTCGGCTCGATGCCGATGCTTCCGAAGCATCTTTACGAAGGCACGGACTACAACACCAATCCGGTCAACAACGCTCCCATCGGAACCGGTCCGCTCAAGTTCGGTGAATGGCAGAGGGGCTCGTACCTCAAGCTGGTCGCCAACGAGACCTATCACGAGGAAGGCGTGCCGACGATCGACGCGGTCTACTTCCACGTCATCCCCGATGGCGCCAGCCGCGCGACCGCCTATGAAACCGGCAAGGTGGACGTGCTGCCGGGCGGCGCTGTCGAATATTTCGACGTCCAGCGTCTCGCCGAACTGCCGAACTCGGAACTGACGACCAAGGGCTGGGAATTCCAGGGGTCGCAATGCTTCTTGTGGCTCAACAACGGGTCCAAGTGGATCCAGGACAAGCGCGTCCGTCAGGCGATCATGTATGCGCTCGACCGCGAGAACATGCGCGACATCGCCTTCTTCGGCTACGCCAAGGTCGCACCGAGCCCGTGGAACAGCTCGACCAGGTTCTATTCGGAAAACATCAAGCAGTACCCGCGCGATGTCGAGAAGGCCAAGGCACTGCTCGCCGAAGCCGGATATGACGGCAGCCCGATCCGCCTGCTGCCCCTGCCCTATGGCGAAACCTGGCAGCGGCTTGCGGAAATCGCGCGCGAGAACCTCATCGAGGCCGGCATCCAGGTGGAGCTCACCGCCACCGACGTCGCCGGCTGGAACCAGCGCCTGGGCGAGAAGGACTACGACATCGCCTTCTCGTACATGTCGCAGTATGGCGACCCGGCGCTGGGTGTCGCACGTCTCTACACGACATCCAACATCATCGAGGGTTCGCCCTGGAACAACGTTTCGGCCTTCTCCAACCCCGAACTCGACAAGCTGTTCGACGCGGGTGCGGTCGAGATCGACCCGGAAAAGCGCGCGAAGATCTACCAGGACGCCCAGGCCCTTATCGCCGAGGAAGTCCCGCTCGCCTGGCTGTTCGAGATGATCTGGCCGACGATCCACCGCTCGAACATCAAGAACCTGATCTCGTCGGCGGTCGGCCTCAACGATAGCCTCGGGCGCGCCCGGGTCGAATAGGACGCGCAAACAGCGTCAGTTGGCAGCCCGGCATTCCCGGGCTGCCATGAGGTTTTGTTCAGGGGCGAAGAGTGTGAACCGTCTGAAATTTCTGTTGGGGCGCATCGTGCAGGGCGTGGTTGCGCTCTTTGTCATTGCCACCCTGAATTTCCTGTTGATCCGCGCCGCGCCGGGCGATCCCGTCGCCGTGATGGCGGGCGAAGCGGGCGCGGTCGACAAGCGGTTCCTGGACGCATTGCGCATCCAGTACGGGCTCGATCAGCCGCTTCTCGTGCAGTGGTGGACCTACATCTCGCGCATTGGCACGCTCGACCTCGGCTTTTCCTACCGCCAGCAGGAAACGGTTGCGCAACTGATTGCCGACCGGCTGCCTGCAACGCTGTTGCTGACGGTATGCGCCTTCGTGTTTTCGCTGGTTGTCGGGGTGGGGCTGGGCGTGCTCGCCAGCCGCCGGCCCGGCGGCTGGGTGGACCGGGCGATCGGCTTTGCCGCGCTGATCTTCTACGCCGCGCCCATGTACTGGCTGGCATTGATGGCGGTTCTGGTCTTTTCGATTCAGCTCGGCTGGCTGCCCGCATTCGGCTACAGCTCCGTCGGCGCCAACCTTACCGGCATGGCCGCAGCACTGGATGTCGCCAAGCATCTCATCCTGCCGACGCTGGCCCTCTCCTTCTTCTACATCGCCGTCTACACCCGCATGACCCGCGCCAACATGATGGCAATGGCGCAGATGGCCTTCGTCAAGACCGCACGCGCAAAAGGTGCCGGCGAAACGCGGATCCAGTTCCGCCACGTCTTGCGCAACGCGCTTTTGCCGGTGGTGACGCTTGCCGGGCTGCAGGCCGGCAACATGGTCGGTGGCGCGATCATGACCGAAACCGTCTTCGCCTGGCCCGGCATCGGCAGGCTGATGTTCGATGCACTGCTGCAACGCGACTACAACCTGCTGCTCGGCGCCTTCCTGGTCGCGGCGGCGCTGGCCATCGTCTTCAACATCATCACGGACCTCATCTACACCGTGATCGATCCGAGGATTGCACTGTGATCGCGAACTCCGTCCTTCGCCGCATGTTCACCCGCACGGAAGTGTGGATCGGCCTGATCGTCATCTTCGGCATCATCGCCATATCTTTGCTGGCGCCGCTGCTGTTTCCGCGTGGACCCTGGGCAATGGGCGGACGCCCCTTCCTGCCGCCGATGACCGACATGCGCTTTCCCTTCGGAACCGACACCACCGGCCGCGACATTCTCGCGGGCCTGGTGTGGGGCGGCCGGGTCTCGCTGCTGATCGGGCTGGTTTCGACGGTTGTCTCGGTCTTCATTGGTGTCGTCATAGGCGCAATCGCCGGCTATGGCGGCGGCCACGTCGACAGCGCGCTGATGCGCTTCACCGAGATATTCCAGGTCGTGCCAAGCTTCGCGCTGGCGCTGGTTCTTGTCGCCGTCCTGCAACCTTCCGTGGGCTCCATCGTCATGGCGATCGGCATCGTCTCCTGGCCGCCGGTCGCGCGGCTCGTGCGGGCGGAGTTCCTGTCGCTGCGAAGCCGCGATTTCGTCCTGGCGGCCAAGCTTCAGGGCCAAAGCGCGCTCGCCATCATGTTCCGGCAGATCCTGCCCAACGTGGCCTCTCCCATCATCGTCATGGGCTCTCTGATGGTGGCGACCGCCATCCTGCTGGAGTCGAGCCTCAGCTTCCTCGGCCTTGGCGATCCCAACCAGATGAGCTGGGGCTTCATGATCGGCGCCTCGCGCACGGTTCTGCGCCAGGCATGGTGGATGGCAACCTTCCCGGGGCTTGCCATCGCCATAACCGTGCTGGCGCTGAACGTATTGGGCGAAGCGCTCAATGACGCTCTCAACATCCATTCGCGCAACAGGTGATGGCCATGTCGACCGACGCCACTCCATTGCTCAGGGTCCAGGGGCTCGACATCTCGCTGCCCAAGGGCTCGGATCGCCAGCTCGCGGTCTCGGGCGCATCCTTCGACCTCATGCCGGGCCGCACGGTCTGCATCGTGGGTGAGTCCGGCTCCGGCAAATCCACCGTTGCCGATGCCATCATGGGTCTGCTGCCACGTCCGTATCTGGAGGCGAAAGCCGGATCGATCCATTTCGGCGAGCTCGATCTTCTCAAACTCGACGAGGCGGGAATGCGCGCCTTGCGCGGCCGCGAGATCGGCATGGTCTTCCAGGAGCCGATGGCCGCCTTGAACCCGCTGATGAAGATCGGGGCACAGCTGGAAGAAGTGCTGGAAGTCCATTTGTCCCTGCCAGCCGCCGAACGTCGCCGCCGTGCCCTTGCCGCCTTGAGTGACGTTGGACTGCCGCGGGTGGAGGAGCTCTATGAGAGCTACCCTTTCCGTCTCTCGGGCGGGCAGCGCCAGCGCGTGGTGATTGCCTGCGCGATGATGCTCGAGCCGCGCCTGCTGATCTGCGACGAACCGACCACCGCGCTGGATGTCACAACCCAGGCGCAGATCCTCAAGCTGATCGCTTCGCTGCGCGAGCGGCGCGGAACGGGCGTGCTCTTCATCACCCATGATTTCGGCGTGGTCTCCGAGATCGCCGACGACGTCATCGTCATGCGCAATGGCGTCATCGAGGAACAGGGTCCGGCGCGCGAGGTGCTGAGCAACCCCGCCTCCGCCTACACCCGCCAGCTCATCGAGGCCATTCCCACCGGAACGGCGGCGCCTCGCCCAGAGAATGCGGCCAGGCCGCTGCTTGAGGCCAAGGACCTCCAGCGGACCTACTTCCTGTCGTCGGGGCTGTTCAAGGCGCAACGCAAGCTGGAAGCCCTGAAGGGTGTCAGCTTCACGCTCGAACGGGGCTCGACGCTCGGGATCGTCGGCGAATCCGGCTCCGGCAAATCCACGCTGGGACGATGCGTGGTCGGGCTGGAAGCCCCCGACGGCGGCAGCCTCGTCTTTGCCGACGAGGAGCTGAACCGGCACCGCGCGATGAAGGGCCATCGTGGCGGACGTGTGCAGATGATCTTCCAGGACCCCTTCTCGTCGCTCAATCCGAAGATGAGCATCGGGCAATCGATAGCCATCGGTCCCATGACGCAGGGCGTTGCACGCGACGCAGCCTGGCGCCGTGCCCGCGAACTGCTGGAACTGGTCGGCATCAAGCCAGATGCGGCCAACCGCTATCCGCATGAATTTTCCGGCGGACAACGCCAGCGCGTCGGGATCGCCAGGGCGCTGGCGATGGACCCGGTCCTCATCGTCGCGGACGAACCCGTGTCGGCGCTCGATGTGTCGGTTCAGGCGCAGGTGCTCGACCTGTTCGAGGAGCTTCAGAAGAAACTCGATTTCGCCATGCTCTTCATCACCCACGACCTCAGGGTCGCAGCGCGTATGTGCGATCGCATCGCGGTGATGCAGCACGGCCAGATCGTCGAGACCGGAACGGGATCGCAGGTACTGTCCTCACCGTGTCACGACTACACCAAGCAGCTTCTGGCCGCGATCCCGACCCTTTTCAACGAAGCTTCAATGGAGATGTCCTGAGATGCCCGTAACGGCAATTCTTATCCGCGCGCAGGATCATGTCGCGACGCTGACCGGGCCAGTCGCGGCCGGCGATGCAGTCCTGATCACCGGACAGGGGAAAACCCGCGAGATCATCGCGCGCAACGACATGCCGGCGGGCCACAAGCTCGCAATCCGGCCGATCCAGGAACACGAGCAAATCCTGAAATACGGTGAGGTCATCGGCGAAGCGACCGCGGACATAGCCGAGGGCGGTCATGTTCACACGCACAACTGCTGGGGCGTCAAGGCCCGGCGCCATTCATAGGCTGAAAGGAGCGCTGTCATGAAGTTCCAAGGCTATCGTCGGCCAGACGGCCGCATCGGCATCCGAAACCATGTGCTGGTCATCCCCACAGTGGCCTGCGTCAACCGTGTCGCGATGGACATTTCCAACCGCACCGGTGCCGCGACATTCATGCATCCCTATGGCTGCACCTTCGACGCAGAAGAGAACCGCACCACCGAAGAGGCCTTCATCGGCCATGGCGTGCACCCGAATGTCGGTGCGGTGCTGGTGGTGAGCCTCGGCTGCGAAACCGCATCCGGCTCGAAAGTGTTCGATGCCATCAAGGCATCGGGGCGACCGGTCGAGCGGCTGGTCGTCCAGAAAGCCGGCGGCTCGCGCACGACCTCCGACGCCGGGGTAGAGATCGTGGAACGCATGACGGCCGAGCTGGCGGTACAGCCGACGGACGAAGGCGATCTATCCGAACTCATCATTGCCCTCGAATGTGGCTCTTCGGATGCCTTCTCCGGGCTCACGGCCAACCCAGCCGTGGGCGAGGCCGCCGACATCATCGTCGACGCAGGCGGAACGGTCATCCTGTCGGAGCTCACCGAAATGGTCGGCGCCGAAAGCGTCCTTTATCGCCGCGGCAAGACGCCCGAGGTGCGCGACGAACTCATGCGCCGCATCAAGGCCTACGAGATCGAGCTGTCGATGAGCACCGAGGACGACAGCGGCGTGTTCATCTCGCCCGGAAACATCGAGGGAGGGCTGACGACGATCGAGGAAAAGTCGCTCGGCTGCATCTACAAGGCCGGCACCCGCCCGATCACCGAGGTCGTCGACTACGGCCAGCAACCTCACGAGAAGGGCGTCATCATCATGGACACGCCCGGCTACGACATTTCGTCGGTGACCGGCAAGATCATCGGTGGCGCCCACATGGTGCTCTTCACCACTGGAAAGGGCACGCCTTCGGGTTCGGCCATCGCCCCCGTTCTGAAGGTAAGCTCCAACAACCGCGTCTTCCGCGAGATGCCCGACGACATCGACATCAGCGCAGGCGACATTCTGGAGGGCACGAAATCGCTGCGCCAGGTCGGGGAGGAACTGGTCGATCTCGTGATGCGCACCGCGCGCGGCGAAAAAGGCAAGGCCGAATATTTCCACATACAGGAGTTCGCCATCCCCAATGTCAGCGTGCTGCGCAAGGAAGTGATCCATGCGGAGATGGTCAAGCGCAACGACCTGAGTTTCATGCAATGAAGCTCGCTTACATGTACGCCACTCCGGAAGTGGCGCCGGCACGGGTCACCGCGATACAGGGCGACGCTTCGGCCTGTTTCGCCCGAATCCGCGAACTAGGTTATGACGGCGTCGAGCTCCTCGTGCGCGATCCCCGCGCCCTCGATCATGGCCTGATCGAGCGTCAGCTTGCAGATGCGGGCCTCGCCATGCCGGCCATATGCACGGGTGAAGTCTACGGCGAGGACAAGCTCTCCCTTGCCGACCCCGATCCGGCACGCCGGGCCGAGACGCTGGAGCGAATGATCGCGGCCATGGACCTGGCGGCACGCTTCGGTGCCATGGTCAATGTCGGGCGCATGCGCGGTCGCTATCTCGACGGGATCGCGCGCGGCCAGACCGAAGCGTGGGTCATCGAGGGGATGCAGGCGGCCGCGGACGCGCGCCCCGATACGTCCATCGTTCTGGAGCCCGTCAACCATCAATATGCAAACTTCCTGATGGGCACGGCCGAAGCCGTGCGTTTCGTGCGAGGCCTTGAGCGGGCGAACATCGGCCTGATGCTCGATCTGGCCCACATCACCATCCAAGGGGAAGTGCATCGCGACAGCCTTCGGAAGGCTGGCGACCTGTTCTGGCACTACCATGTCTGCGACAGCGAGCGCCGGGCCGTCGGCCATGGCGACTGGGATATCGCCGCCGCCCTGAACGACCTCGACGCGATCGGCTACGACGGCTGGATCACCGCCGAGCATTTCCAGGTTCCCGACGCCGAGACGGCGATGGCGCAGTCCATCCGCTGGCTGAATGGACATTACGACAAGCACTGACCCACACAGGACATAGTTATGAAGATCGTACGCTTTGCCCATAACAGCGCCGAGCATTGGGGCCTGCTCGACAACGATGGGGTGCGCACCCTGCCCGACGGTCCTTTCGGCGAGATTGTGCCGTCGGCGGATGCCCTGCCGCTTGCCGCGGTCAAGCTTCTTGCTCCGGTGAAGCCGGGAAAACTGGTCTGCGTCGGGCTCAACTACGTCCTGCACGCCCGTGAATCCGGCCTGCCGCTGCCCGACGAACCGATGCTGTTCATGTGCTCGCCGCAGGCGATCATCGGCCCCGGCGAGGCTATCGTTCTGGACAGCCACGAGCAGCGCGTCGAGTTCGAGGCCGAGCTTGCCATTGTCATCAAGAAACGCGCGCGCAACGTTCCGGCAGCCGAGGCTGCATCGGTCGTTTTGGGCTACACCTGCGCCAACGACGTTTCGAACCGCAATCTCCAGCTCAAGGACAAGCAGTTCACGCGGGCCAAATCGTTCGACACCTACAAGCCCATGGGACCATGGATCGAAACGGATCTGAACCCTGATGCCCAGAGCATCCGTCTCCTCCAGAACGGGGTAGTCCGGCAGGACTCGACCACGGCAGACATGATTTTCCCGACGTCCTTCATCATCGAGTTCGTCAGCTCGATCATGACACTGGAGCCGGGCGACGTCATCATCACCGGAACCCCTTCGGGAGTGAGCCCGATGCAGTCTGGCGACCGGATCGAGGTCGCGATCTCGGGCATCGGAACTCTGGAAAACATCGTCCAATGAGCACAGCGCGGAGGGCTGGCAGGAAGGTTTCTGCTTCAGCCCTCTGCGTTCGTCAGCATGGGAAGAAGCTGCAGTGCCGCGTAAAGGCGAAGCCGCGTATCGGTCCTGAAATCGGTCAGCCCGAGCACCGAGCGGCATCGCTCCAGCCTCTGGCGAACCGTGTTGACATGGAGGCCCAGAAGCTCGGCGGTGCGAGGCATGCTTTCATCCTCCCGCAGCCATACCTTCATCGTTTCCATGAGCGTCGCCCCCTGCTCGCCCATGGCCAGCAGCGGTTCGAGAAGTCGCAGGAAGCCAGGGCGGCTTTCCTCGATGACGGAGGGATGCGCGAGCAGCCGCAGCAGCAGCATGTCCTCATGCCGGCTGATGCGATTGAAGCCGTTCAGCCTGATGCCGAAAGTCATTGCTTCCCTGGCCTCACGCCGCAGGACAGCTACCTCGGACAGGTCCGCCGGTCCCGACTGGCCAAGACCATAGAGAAGGCCACCGGCGTGTTCGAGTTGCCGCTCGAAAACCTGATGCAGTTCGCGCAGCACGGCTTCGCTGGAACGGGGATCGGCTCCTGGCACCGGCACGGCAATGACGTACTCGCTGCCATCTTCTTCCTCGAGCAACAACGCCTTGTGGCGCCGCGAAAACTGGCGCAGGCGCAGCCTGAACAGTGCGCCATCGAGCGTATCGGCATCAAAAATGCGGGCAACCACCGCATGCCATCCATTTGCCGGAGGCAGAGCCTTGGCAATGAGAACATTCCTGGCTTCGCGCGAAAGCATCGGATCAAGGAGATCGCCGAGCAGTTTCGCATTGCTCGCAAGATTGGCGCGCGTGCCGGCGTTGGCGTCCACCAGCGTCAGCAGGAGGTGGACGGAGAGGCGCAAGCACTCGAGGTCGGGCTCGGAAGCGCTCAGTTCGCGCTCGACGACAGCCACCATGCCGCCGCCGTTCGCCCCCATTCCCGAACGCGCCACCACGACCTTCGTGCCAGCGACCGTCATGCGCAGAGGTACGTCGTCCGGCTGGGCGCCCGTCGCCGCACCCTCTATGAGGGCTTCCGCCAGCATTTCAGCCTCCGCCGCCGTGACCCCCCGACTTTCGATCTGCAAGCCCGCTTCATTTTCAAGGGCAAGGACCACCGGCAGATTGATGAAGCCGGCCACCAGTTCGAACAGCTCGCGCAGCGAGCCAATGCCCGTCCGATGCTGCGAAAAGGCGCGGTAGATGGCGCTGAGATAAGCCGCTTCCTTGCCCTGTTGCTGACCGCCATGGGAAAATACCCTGCCGATCAGATCGCTCCACGCCAGCGGTCCCGGCAGGGAAATGATCGGAAATCCAAGCTCCTCGGCGCGGCGGTAAGCGTTGTCGGGAAATTCGCGCAGGTACCTCGTCAGCTTGACGCCAAGACCCGCGGCATTGCGCGCTGCGAGCTGTTCGATCAGGACAACCAGCGCATCCGGGCTTTGCTGGACCGGATAGGTGCTGGTCACGACGAATTCGTGCGGCTTTACCCAGTTCACCGCATCAGGAGCGTCGATGACGGTGACCGACCGGACATCGACGGCCAGGGAGCCTGTGCCAGCTATGACCGTGTGGCCGGAGAGGATTTCCCAATCCAGTATTTCGCGCAGGCTCAGCATGGAGCCTCGGCAGGGATTGCTTCGGGCGTGCGCGCCATGGTGCAACTTTTTCTTTCAGCGGTCCAAAAATTCATTTCAGTAAGGGAGGAAACAACTCGATGCGCGCAACATGGCGGTGGTTCGGTCCACAGGATCCGATGACGATCGACTGGATACGCCAGTCGGGTGCGACCAGCTACGCCAGTCGGGTGCGACCAGCATCGAAGCGAGCCTGTCCCACCTGCCACCTGGATGCCTGTGGGAGGCAGATGCTATCGACGAGTTGAAGAGACTTGTCCAGACCGCTCCCGCCGGGCACACACCGCTGGAATGGGATACGCTCGGCGGCATCGCCATTCACGACGACATCAAGCTGGGCCGCCAGAGCAGCGCGAGGCTGACCGCAAATTTCCAGGAAACGGTGCGGCGGCTGGCGCAAGCGGGCGTACGCCGTATCAACTTCACCGTGATGCCGCTGCTCGATTGGGTTCGGACCGGGCTGGACGCAAGGCTTGAAAGCGGCGCCGAGGCGTTGGGCTTCGATGCTGTCGATTTTGCGGTGTTCGACATCCATCTGCTGAAGCGGCCCGGCGCCGAGGAAGAGATCGATCCGGAACTCGCCGCGGCGGCCCGCCGGCGCCATCTCGAAACACCAGCGCAACGGTGGCAGGAGTTGCTGACCATGCTTACGCGCGGCCTGCCAGGCGGTCCCGGGCAATATGGCAGCGGCGAGTTCCATTCATTGCTCGATGCCTATCAAAAGGTGGGAACCGAAGCCTATCGGCAAAACCTGATCGAGTTCCTCGGCGAGGTGGCGCGCACGTGCGAGGCGGAGGGAGCGGTGTTCGCCATCCATCCCGACGATCCGCCGATTCCATTGTGCGGCCTGCCGCGCATCGCCAGCACCCTGGAAGATCTTGCGAGAATCTTCGATGGCGTGTCGTCGCCGCGCGCCGGCATGATCTTCTGCTCGGGTTCTCTCGCCAGCAGGCGCGACAATGTACTGACGGATTTCATCGACAGGTTCGGTCAGCGCATCTTTTATGCCCATCCCCGGCGCATACGTTTCCGTGACGAATTCGGAAGCTTCACCGAGGCTGAGCATCTGGGCGGCACAGGCGCGTTCGACCTCCACGATGTTCTCACGCTTCTGATGGCGGAAGAGGCACGCAGGCGCAGGCAAGGCATTGCCGACTGGGAGATCCCCTACCGCGCAGACCACGCCTGTCGGATCCTCTACGATAAGGAAAGAGCGGACTTCGTACCGGGATACACGCCTATCGGACTGGTCAAGGCAATGGCAGAATTGCGTGGGATGATCCATGCGATTGGAAAGAGCTCCTGAAGAACGTCTTCAGGTTCGCTGGAATGTGGAAGCCGGAGTCTAAGGCGATCGGCTTCCGATGGCTCACTCGCCAGAGGTGCACCAGGGCCGAGAATTAGTCTCGGTTAACTGCGCTCGACAAAACCGGCATCAGGCCCAACAGCCTCCATCACCGCTTCGATCGCCGCCCCGAACTTTGTAAGTTAGAAGTTGTTGCGATCCACCCCCAGAATGTCATTGCTGCGAGATCGTCCCTACCCTCGCCAATGTTTAGACATCAAGCACCAGCCGAGGCGACTTCGAGCCCGAGCAGCAGATTGCTATTCCCTCGTTCGCAGCCAATTCGGCATTGGTCTGGAAACTGTCCTTGTGGTCAGGCTCCCCTTCCAGCACCCGCGTGTAACAGGTGCCGCACACACCTGCCTCGCAGGACATTTCGATCTCGACGCCAGCCTCGCGCAGGGCCTCCGAAATGCGCTGGCCAACCGAGACCTGAACCTCAATGCCGCTACGCTGCGCCACGACTGTAAAGGCCTCAGAGACCAAAGGAGCGGCGGTAAAGCGCTCAAGATGGATCTGGTGCCCTTCCCATCCAGCGAACGCCGCCATCTTCACTACATGATCGATGAAACCTCCAGGACCGCAGACATAGAGATGCGAGCCCGGCTGCACTCCCTTGAGAACATCCATGGCGGCGAACCGCTGCGCTTCGGGTCCCGTATCGATATGAAGGACCACCCGATCGCCGAATGGTCCGTCCAACAGTTCACGGGCAAAAGCGGTGCACGTTTCGCTCCGCACACAATAATGCATGGTGAAGGGTACGCGATCTTCGGCAAGCTTCTGTGCCATCGACATGATCGGCGTCACACCAACACCGCCAGCGAGCAACAGAACCTCGCTGGCATCCGGGTTGAGCGGAAAATGGTTTCGCGGTGGTGAGACCTCGATTTCCAGCCCCGGCAAGAAGGAACCGTGGATCGTTTCCGACCCCCCACGGGACTCGCGTTCGCGCAAGATTCCTATCCGGTACCGATGCCGCTCGGAAGGATTGTTCAGAAGCGAATATTGCCGCGTAGTTGTTGGGCTGATCCGCACGTCGACATGCGCGCCAGCCTCGAACGGCGCAAGATCGCCACCGCTTGCAGCCACCAGTTCCAGGGAGATGATCCGTTCCGATTCCTTGACCCGGCCGGCGATGCGGACGCGCTGCCATTCGGGATCGGCGCGCTGCATAATATTATCCTCGATCATGCCAACTACCTCACACCGCAACTTCAGCCGGATAGATTGTCAGCGGCAGACGATCGTATCCGCGCAGTGTGTTGTTCATCGAGATCACTGGTTCGCCGACCTCAAACCTCGCGATGCGGTCGAGCATGGCGTTCAGCAGCGAGGTGATTTCCAGCTTGGCCAAGTGCATGCCGGCGCAAGTGTGAATGCCGAAGCCGAACGCCACATGGTCGCCGTTCCTGCGCGTGATGTCGAACCTGTCCGGATCCTGCCATTTCCGCTCGTCGCGGTTGGCCGAGGCATAGAGCACCAGAAGCCGTGCGCCTTCCGGAACGACGATTTCGTCGAACGTCGATTCGGCGCGAACATAGCGGCTAAACAGCCGGATTGGAGCCTCCATCCGCAGTGCCTCGTTAATGGCACCTGGCAACAATGACCGATCGTTTCTAAGAAGCTGCCACTGATCCGGATTGTCGCCCAGGTGGCGCAGCAGATGGCCGGTGGCAAAGATTGTCGTGTCCAGGCTCGGGCCGATGTATTCCCGCATCATGCCGGGGCATTGTTGTGCCGGAATCTCGCCCCGCGCCGCAGCTTGGTAGATCCGATCGGCCCAGCCGTCGGCCTTGAGCTTCCCCGGTACGGCATCGTTGATACAGAACTGATGCAGTTCGCGAATCTGGGGCAACGCCTCCGAACCAAGTTCGTTCATGGGCCCCATAGCGTTGAAGGTCGCCGCCGCCCAACGCAGCATCGACTTCTTGCCCTCTTCTGGAAGGCCAACCATTTCTGAGACGATGGTCAGCGGCAGTACTTGCGCCACATCGACCATACCGTCCACCGTGCGCCGTTTGCACAGATCGTCGACCAGATTACGCGCGGTGGCCTCGATCTGCTCTTTGATCCCCGCCAGCGCCCGCGGCGTCAGCGGCGCGCCTGTGACGCGGCGAATTTCGTCATGCAACGGGGGATCGCTGGTCAGCGAATTGGCGCGGCCGGGACCGGAGGTCGCTTCGTTCACCGCAGGGTCCATCGCCACGCCCTTCGAAGTGGTGAAGGTGCGGTAGTCGCCCAGCACACGCTTAACCCCCTCATATCGGGTGATGCACCAGACTTGGTGCTTGGCCAGCCAAACCGCCGGTCCAAGGTCCCGCAGCATACGATAGACCGGATAAGGATCCTTCATGACCTCGGTCGTGAACAGATCCACGTCGCTTTCTGGTCGGTCGATCATTTTATTCTCCCTGTCGCGCCGGTTCTCGGCGTACTCCACCTGTCCGGCCTCGTTGCGGCCCTCAATCAGTAGGCAGCGCGGCTCCATAACTTCTTCCAATTAATCCGCGCTAAAGGGCCCGTGCCTTGCACGCCAATCAAAGGATCCGGCACGAGACGTTCTTGACCACCGTATAATGATGCAGTCCCTCGGTACCGCCCTCCCGCCCGAGGCCGCTTTCCTTGACCCCCCCGAAGGGCGTCTCGGCCACCGAAGCCTCAAGCGTGTTGATCGAAATATTGCCGGCCTCGAGCCCACTCATCAGCCTGTCGGCATTTGCGACCGAATTGGTGAAGCCGTAGGCGGCAAGCCCGAAGGGCAGGCTGTTCGCCTTGTCGATGGCCTCGTCGATCGACACAACCGGATTGATCACTGCCAGCGGGCCAAAGGGTTCTTCACGCATCACCCGAGCATCGTCGGGCAAGTCGGCGAGTGCCGTCGGTGGGAAGAAATATCCATTGTTCTTGAGGCGGCTACCGCCGAAGAGCAAGCGTGCGCCGAGCGACTGCGCGTCCGCCACCAGTTCTTCCAGCGCAGCGATGCGGCGGTTGTTTGCCACCGGACCCATCGTGGTCTCGGGATCCAGCCCATTGCCAACACGTACCTTGGCAGCGGTTTCGGTGAAGGCGGTGACGAAGCGATCATAAAGCGCCTCATGCACAAAGAACCGCGTCGGCGACGTGCAAACCTGACCAGCGTTGCGATATTTTCGACTGGCGGAAGCAATGCCGGCAGCGACCGGATCGGCATCCTCGCAGACGACTACCGGAGCATGGCCGCCCAGTTCCATCAGCGCGGGTTTCATGTAGCGCGCCGCCAACTCGGTGAGATGCTTGCCGACCGGCGTCGAGCCAGTAAACGCGATGGCACGGATTTCGGGACGCGGAATCAGAAACTCCGATATCCGCGACGGGATGCCATAGACCAGGTTCAGAACGCCGGCAGGAAGTCCTGCATCGACAAACGCTCTGGCGATATGCGTGGCGCCGGTCGGCGTCTCTTCCGAGGACTTCAGAATGATCGAGCAGCCCGCTGCCAACGCCCCGGCAATCTTGCGCGCCGGCTGGCTCATCGGGAAATTCCAGGGCGCAAAACCTGCTACCGGGCCGATTGGCTCGTGCAGCACGATGTAGCGGATGCCAGGCGCACTCGGGATTACCCTGCCGTAGAAGCGTACCGCTTCGCCGGCGTCCCATTCGAAGAATTCACAGCCGCGGATTACCTCAAGCCGTGCTTCGTTGAGGGTCTTGCCGTTCTCCAGGGTAATCGAGAGGGCGATCTCTTCGATCCGCTCGCGCATCAGCGCCGCAGCCTTCAGCATGATGCGGGCGCGCTCGGCCGGCGAGGTGCGGGACCAGACACGGAAGCCTTCGGCAGCGGCGTTTACCGCGGCTTCGAGATCGGAGGTCTCGGCCACAGCGACCGTGCCGATCATTTGCTCGTCGGCGGGGTTGATGATGGGAAGCGTTTCTTTGGTCTTGCGCCACTCGCCGCCGATGAAGAGACGGACATCGGAAATCTGCATGAAAATAGTCCCTAATGTACTCGACGGCTTTCGAAATCGATGAACCCGAGCCATGGATGCTTCAGTTCGTGCAGAATAGTCGCCCTTTCCCACTCATGAGACAATTCTCAAGACTCATATAAATCTATGTCATTTTTCACATGAATTGGTTGTGGCGAACCGGGATGGGAGATGCATTGCATCACGCCCTTCTTTCCCATGCGCCTTACGGAACAGCGCCAGCCTAAGACCTGCACGCGGGTAACAGGCGGTGCGATGAGGCACGTTCGATCGGCAAGGTGCGTGCCGCTTTCAGCCGCCCCTGAGGAGCCAATGTCGGGCAGAGCGCAGGGGGCGGCGCCAGTAGGTGGGGGTATCGCGCACAGGCCACATCACGGCCGTCGCCAGCTCATGATCTTGCCGTGAGCGGCGCTAGGTGATGGGCGCGCTGCGGTCCGCATTCATGGACTTGGAAAGCACGGCCATGTCTCGGTGACCGGATCCGCAGCAGGCCCCATATCAAGGTGTGGTCAGATCAGCAGCGGCAGCACCCGGTTCTCGATCAGCCTCACCAGGTTCAGCGCGGTCATCTCCGAGGATTTCGGGTTGGTCGCCAGCGGGCGGTTTTCCAGTCGGATTTCCATCCGCCCGAAATCGCCTTCAGCGTGTATCTCATGTGTGTTGAAAAGCGCGGTCGGATCAGCAACAAGCGAGACCCGTGTCCGGTCGAGACCTATCCCCGCCAGCGAGGTGATCACCGCCACGTTCGCATTCTGTGGAAAGGCATCGGCCGCTGCCCGTGCAGTGTCCGCATAGAACACCGTCGGTTCGGTTAGCGCCTCAAGGTCGCAGCGGTTCTCGGCTATGGTGCCGGCCCATGCTCGCGCCGGTTTGATGATCCGGTGTTCTACCGAGGCAAGGCCCAGCCGCGCAGCCGCAGCCAGCGCATCGATCCCGCCCAAGGCGCCCGGCGGCACCAGAAGCTTTGCATCACGAGTCTGGGCCAGTTTTGTCAGCTCGGCCAGCACGCGATCATCGACAAAGGCCGAGGTCGAGGAAATGGCGAAATCCATCCCGGCCTCAAGCACCACGCGACCCCAGGGCAGGACGCTGTCACGCCCCGCGACCTCGACGGCGAGTTTCGCTTTGACACCCGCCAGCTCCGCAGGATGGGAAATCAAAGCCGCTTCCTTGGGCAGGTCCCGACGACTGCGGCTCGCATCACGCACCGCCACGGCAACGATGCGAACCGGGCTCCGTCGCTCGGCCAGGAGCGCTGCCACCCGGGCACCGATCGCGCCCCATCCGATGAGGCAGATATCCTCAGACACCGACATAGGAATGCACCTTGTCATGGTCGCGCGCGAGATCGGTGCCGGTGCCGGACCAGACGACGTGGCCTTTTTCTATGATGTAATGCCGGTCCGCGAGTTTCTTCAGCACTGCCAAGTTCTTGTCGATCAACAGGATTGACTGGCCAAGCGCGCGCAATCGGGTGATGCAGTTCCAGATCTCCAGCCGGATCACCGGGGCCAACCCCTCGGTCGCCTCGTCGAGGATGAGAAGATGCGGATTGGTCATCAGCGCGCGCCCAACCGCCAACATCTGCTGTTCGCCGCCAGAGAGCGTCCCTGCAATCTGGCTCGTCCGCTCCCGCAGACGAGGGAAAAGTCCATAGACTTTCTCGAGAGTCCAAGGGTCCGAACGCCCCGAGCGGTTGGCAGCGGTCGCGACCAGATTCTCGCGCACGGTGAGCGTCGGGAACACCTGCCTTCCTTCGGGCACGAGGCCAACGCCAAGCCGCGCCACCCGCTCCGGGGAAAATCCGGTAGTCTCGTGACCCCCGATCTCGATCCGTCCGCCCGCAGGCGGAACAAGGCCCATGATAGCGCGGATCGTGGTGGTCTTGCCCATCCCGTTGCGGCCCATCAATGTGACGAGTTCGCCTTCATTGACCTCGAAGCTTACATCGAACAGCACCTGGCCATGGTCATAGGCAGCCTGGAGCCCCTGCACCTTCAACACAGTTCGTCCTCCAACCCCAGATAGGCGTCCCGCACTTCATCGCTGGCACGGATATCGTCGGCGGTCCCGGTCAGGATCACCCGCCCATAGACCAGGACCGAGATACGGTCGGCCAGCGCATAGACCGCTTCCATGTCGTGCTCGATCAGGAGCATGGAGACCTTGCCGCGGAGACCTCGCAGGGTCTCGATCATCTGCTGGCTTTCCAAACGGCCGAGCCCCGCCATCGGCTCATCGAGAAGCAGGAGCTTCGGCCGGCCAGCAAGCGCCATCATTAGCTCGAGCTGCTTGCGTTCGCCGCTCGAAAGGTTGCCCGCCACCACATCGCGACGCGGCTCGAGGCGGCTGGCAGCTAGAAGTTCATCCACTTCGGTCAGGATGGAAACACGCCCTCGCGCGGTATCGAGGATGCGAAAGTTGTTTCCCTGCCTCGCTTGCACCGCCAGGCTGATGTTTTGCTGCACGGTGAAATCGTTCAGCAGGTTCGTGATCTGGAATGTCCGCGCAAGGCCGCGCTTCATCCGCTCCGCGGCGGGACACGCGGTAATGTCTTCGCCCAGAAGCGTTATCCGCCCCTCGTTGGGGATCAGCTCGCCACAGAGGAGGTTGATCAGCGTGGACTTGCCGGCCCCGTTGGGGCCGATCAAGGCATGGATATGCCCGGTCGCCACGTTCAACGACACATGATCTGTCGCGGTCAGACCTGCGAAGCGTTTCACCAGATCGTCGATTGCCAGGATGGTGTTCATCTTGGCTCCGTCCGAAGCTTACGGGCAATGGAGTCGAACAGGCCCTTGGCGCCACCCCTGGTGCCAAGCACGATCCCCAGCAGGATCAGACCCATGGCAAGCTGCCAGTGCTCAGTCCAGGCAGCGAGGTAGGTTTGCAGGATCAGGAAGGCCGCCGCCCCCAAGATTGGGCCGAAGAAAGTGCCGACACCGCCGAGGATGACCATGATCAGCAGTTCGCCGGACTTGGTCCAATGGAGCGTGTCCGGGCTGGCAAAGCGCATGAACACCGCCATCAAAGCTCCGGCGAGGCCTGCGCCCATTCCGGCCAGGACGAAGCCGTAAAGCTTGTAGCGATAGGAACTGATGCCCATCGCGGTCATCCGTCGTTCGTTTTGCCTTATGCCCGACAGGACCGTGCCGAACGAGGAATGCACGACCCGCCAAAGAAATGCGAAGAACAACACCATCACGACAAGGATGACGTAATACATCGCTGTCTTGTCGCGCAGGCTCAGCGCGAAGAGATCATTGGCGCCCCGCACGATGACACCGTCCTCGCCGCCATAGGTCTTGAGCGAGACGAAAAAGAAATAGAGCATCTGCGCAAACGCCAGCGTGATCATGATGAATTGCACGCCCCTGGTGCGCAGGGCCAGCGAGCCAATGACCAGCGCCGCGAACCCAGCCACGAGGACCGCTGTCGGCAGCGTTATCAAAAGCTGGTTGGAACCGGGGATGAAGCCCCAGAGCGGCACGCCCTCCGCATGGTGGAAATACAGGATGCCAACCACGTAATTGCCAATACCGAAGAAGGCCGCATGGCCAAACGAAACCATCCCGCCATAGCCGAGGATGAAGTTCAGGCTGGCTGCTGCAATCGCATAGATCATGATGCGCGACGTCAGGCCGACCAGCGCCAGCTGGCCCGTCGCCTCTGCCACCAAGGGCAGGACGGACAGGCACACGATCGCCGCTGCGATGAAGATAAGATGTTGCCGCATGCTCAGCCGCCTGCCTGAAACAGGCCCTGGGGCCGGAACAGAAGCACGATACCCATCATCAGATAAATTCCCATGGATGCGATGCCGACTCCCAGAGCGTCAGCCTCCGGACCGGCCATGATCTCGCGCAACACTCCGGGGAGGAATGCACGCAGACATGTGTCGACGATGCCGAGCAGGATGCCGGCCACGAAGGCGCCCTTGATCGAACCAACGCCGCCGATGACCACCACGACAAAGGTTGCCAGCAGGATCTGCTCGCCCATGCCGACCTGGACCGCCAGCACCGGACTGGTCATGAAACCCGCCAGTCCCGCGAGCAGCGCGCCAAGGCCGAAGATCATCGTGTAGAGCAGCCGGATATCAACACCGAGCGCGCGGACCATGTCGCGATTGGTCGAGCCGGCGCGCACGAGCATGCCGATGCGCGTGCGGTTGATCAGGAAATACAGGCCCAGGGCCACGCCAAGGCCGGCTGCGATGATCAAAAGACGGAAGGGCGGATAAACCAGGCCGGGCAGCAGCTCGATCGGCGTTGCGATCGAGGCGGGAAGCTCGACGAACATCGGCTCACGGCCGAAAAGCAGGACGGTGAGCTCGTTGAAGATCAGGATCAGCGCAAACGTCGCTAGCACCTGATCCAGGTGGTCGCGCGCATACAGCCGTCGCATGACACCCAGTTCAATCGCAAAACCGGCCAGCATGGCGCCGGCCAGCGCCGCAGGCAGGCCCAGCCAGAAGCTTCCTGTCTGGCTGGCCACCCAGGCCCCCACAAACGCACCCACCATGTAAAGCGAGCCATGGGCGAGGTTGATCAGGCCCATGATGCCGAAGATCAGGGTCAGACCGGCAGCCAGCAGGAACAGTGTGATGCCGTAAAGCAAACCGTTCAGAAGCTGTTCGAGAATGAGTGTCATATCGGCAAGCCCTGCGCTGGGTAATGCGATCCGTGGATGCGCGGCTTGCGCACCCAGTTCGACCGGTTCGGTGGCTGGTGCAGGTCAGAGCTTGCAAGCGGCCGAATAGCTGTCGCCAATATCTTCAGCCAATTTCTTGCGGGTCACCGTGGTCGCCACGCCATTCTCGCCTTTGACCACTTCCAGAAGGTGCCAGTCCTGCACCGGATGCTGGTTGGGGCCGAACGCGAAATCGCCCCGGACAGAGACGAAATCTGCCTTTCTCAGCGCCGTGCGGACCGCATCGATATTGTCGACGCCGCCGGTTGCCTTGAGAGCGGAGGCGATCAGCTTCGCGGTGTCATAACCCTGTGATGCGTAAGTGGTCAGCGGACGGTCGGGATAGGCTGCCTTCCAGCCCGAAACGAAGGCCTTGTTCGCCTCGTTGTCCAGGTCCTCGGCCCAATGGCTGGTAGCGACCTGGCCGATCACCGCGTCACCAAGGGCTTTCAGCATTACGCCATCGGCGTTGGCCTCCGAAAGCACCATAGGGAATTTGCCCAGAAGACCGGCCTGCTGGTATTGGCGCACGAAGGCGATGCCGAGCCCGCCCGGATGGAACTGATAGACCACGTCGGGTGCCGCGGCGCGGATCTGCGCCATTTCAGCCGAGTAGTCCGTCTGCTCCAGCTGGGTGTAGATCTCGCCGATGATTTCGCCGTTGAATGTGCGCTTGAAACCTTCGAGCGCGTCCTTGCCGGCCTGGTAGTTCGGCGCCAGCAGGAAGGCGCGTTTGTAGCCGAGATCCTTGGCCGCTATGCCGGACACTTCGTGCAGCGTGTCGTTCTGCCACGAGACGACGAAGTAGTTCTCATTGCACTCCTTGCCGGCGAGACCCGAAGGGCCGGCATTGGCGCTGATATAGAGGGCGCCATTGTCGACGATGTCCGGCACGGTCGCGCCGGCGATGTTCGAGAAGATGATGCCGGACAGCAGCTTGACGCCCTGCTCGTTCATGAATTTTTCGGCAATTTGGCGGCCATTCGCCGGCTTGGCTGCGTCATCCTCGACGATAAGATCGACCGGCACGCCGCCGAGCTTGCCGCCTTCCTCGTTGATGGCAAGCTGCATGCCGTCGCGGACGTCCTTGCCGAGATAGCCACCCGGGCCGGAAAGTGTGGTGATGACGCCGATCTTCACCGGCTCTTGGGCCAGGGCCGAGGTTGCAAGGCCCACGAAGAGGCTGAATGCGAGAGTGGTCTTCTTCACGATGCGAGGTCCCCTGTTGCTTGTTATTGTCGGTCTTTTGCCTATCAGCCCCGATTGAAACGGTGCTGTCGGAGGTCATAGTCAGAGCTGGACCCAGCCTGCGGGCGGCTCCTTGCCCGGATGCACCGCCCCGCAGTTCGGGCATGTGCGCAACGCCTTGTGGTTGTAGAAGTTGGCGTAGATCGGCGGCAGGTCATCGACGATCGATTCCAGATCGACCTCGGCGCGATGCACGAGATGCGTGCACTCGAAGCAGTACCATTCCACGGCATCCAGCGCGCCTTCAGGACGGGAGGGCTCGATCACGAGGCCGATGGAGCCTTCCTGCGGGCGCTGCGGGGAGTGGCGGACATGGGGCGGCAGGAGGAAAATATCGCCTTCGCGGATCGGCACGTCGTAGAATTCGCCGGTCGAGGTATCGTGCAGCTTGAGAAGCATGTCGCCCTTCAGCTGATAGAAGAACTCCTCGACCGGATCGTCGTGATAGTCGGTGCGCTTGTTTGGCCCGCCGACAATGGTCACCATCAGGTCGGCATTCTTCCATATCTGCTGATTGCCGACCGGCGGCTTCAGCAAATGCTTGTGCTCGTCGATCCATTTCTGCAGATTAAAGGCGCTCAGTTTGCTCATCTCATCCTCTCCTGGTGGTTCAGGCAAGTTTCAGTCCGCAGGCCTCGAAAGCCTCGCGGGTTTGGCGCTTCTGTCCTTCGGTCAATTCGAGGAGCGGCTGCCGCACCGGACCACCGGCCTGGCCCAAAAGTTCCTGCCAATATTTTTGATGGGAATGCAGCTTCTCTGCCGGACGGGTCCGTCGGATCGCATCGCGAACGGGCTGAAGACTGGCGCTGACTGCGCGCGCCTCTTCCGCCTTGCCGGCAAAGGCCAGATCGGTGTAGTCGCGCATCCGCCGATCTGCCTTGGTCTGCAGCGTGTAGGGCGGCGATGAGCAGAGATAAAGCTGCCAGTTCAGTTCGAGGATATTGTCGAGCCACTCCTCCTCGGAGGCTGTCGACACAAGGATACGATCGCCGGCAAGCGCGGTCAGATTCTTGTACATGTCTCGCGGCACCGAATATTTGATCGCTACGACCGTTTCGATATCGGCAAGGCGATTACACAGTTCCGGGCTCATCAGGTAGCCGCTGTCGGGATGCGACCAGAGCGCTATGCCGATGTCCACTTTCGACGCGATGGTTTCATAGTAGCGGGTTAGCGTTTCGTCCTGTGCCTTCAGGAAATGCAACACCGGAGCATGAACGACGATGTAGTCGGCGCCGCAGGCTTGCGCGTGCTTTGCAAGGTCGATCACCACGTCCATGTTTTGATCCGAGCAGGACATGATGGTCTGCGCCTTGTCGCCAACCATCTCGACGGACAGATCGAACATGCGCTTGCGCTCGTCGATGGACATAGAGAAGAACTCGCCCTGCTTGCCGGCGATGAACAGCCCATCGATGCCAAGATCGTTTATCCAGTGATCTACATTGCGGCGGTAGAGGTCCTCGTGGATCGAGCCGTCAGCATGGAACGGTGTGTTGGCGGCAGCCCAGACGCCGCGCATTGTGGCGCGGGAATGGGCCTTGGCATCCTTGCGGGTGTATTTCATATGCGTTCCTCATCGTCGTCCGGCACCGGACGGTAGCGTGCTTGTCTAGGAAGAGTGGGCCCGTTCTGGCGCGGCAAACTTGGCTCAGGCAGTGCTCATGGCCGCCCAAAAACATCTCCTCCCCTCAATCACTGCCGTGACAAATCCTGTGACATCGGGCCCCATTTTTTTTCATGTGTGAAGGCGAACATTCGGTATATATTCATGAAGGATAGGACATAAGTGAGTTTGCCGATGCGCCCGACTTTGCGTCAAATCAGATCCTTCAAGGCTGTGGTCGAGTTGGGAAATTTCTCCCGCGCGGCCGAGAGTATGCAGACCTCTCAAGCCAATCTCTCGCATACGATCCGCGATCTCGAATTGGTGCTAGGTGCAAGGCTTTTCGACCGCACGACCCGGCGGGTCGATATGACCGACGCCGGGCGTGCCTTCGCAACCGGTGCCCTTGCCGGCCTGAACGAAATCGATCGCGCAGCCGAATATGTGCGCGACCTCAGCAGCCTGAAGCGCGGCCTCGTGCGAATTGCCGCGCCACCGCTTATCGCCGGCACGATCCTGCCGCGGGTTCTACGCGAGGTTGCGGCTGCACATTCCGAGCTGGTCCTGCGCATCGAGGATGTCAGCACTGACATCATTGTCGAGCAGGTAAGAAGCGGCCGCTGCGATCTCGGTGTCGGCACTTTCTCGCCGGGCGAAGCGGGGCTCGACTCTCAGCCGGGGCTGCAGGATAGCCTGATGGTTTTCTGCACCCCCGATGACGAATTCGCCGGACGCCAGCAGATTCGCTGGGCCGAGCTTCGAGATCACCAGATCATCACACTGACGCGTGAGAGCAGCATTCGATTGCTGACCGAGTTCGGCTTCGAGTCGGCCGGGCTGCCGCTGCGGCCCCAACTGGAAGTGCACCAGATAAATACGGCTCTTTCGCTGGCCGAAAACGGTGCCGGGATAGCGATCCTGCCTGCTTATTCGCTGGCGGCGCTGAAGGGCCGCAGCATCGTAGCGCGTCCCTTGGTCGAACCGGCCATCGTACGCGAGGTGCGGCTTGTCACCGCCCGCGACCGCGCCCCCTCAGCCGCCACAATCGCCACCCGAAACATCCTGCGCCGTGTACTGCGCGAGATGGTACCCGAGGTGGTTTGAACGGCTGTCAGCACGGCTCGGTGCGAATCCGGAAAGCTCCCGGTATCGACGCCCATTCTGCTGCCTGGTTTGCATTTGGCAGGCCTATCGCATCCGCCATGCAACGGCCAGAAACCTGAGACAATCTCAAATGGACGGAGATTGACGGCTCTCTAGTTCAATTTCTTCGCAGGATCTTGTCCATCATTTTTCCCTGCGCCAGCTCATCAATCAGTTTATCCAGATAGCGAATTTCTCGCATGGTTGGCTCCTCGATATCCTCCACGCGGACACCGCAAATAACGCCCTTGATCAAGGCTCGCGACGGATTGATTTTGGGGGCCTCTGCGAAGAATGTTTCAAAATCAGTCTGTTTTTCCAGTTGAGCCTTTAGATCTTTCTGATCATAGCCCGTAAGCCAAGAGATGACGTGATCAACCTCTGCTTTTGTACGTCCCTTTTTCTCTGCTTTCGCGACGTAGAGAGGATAGATGCTTGCGAAGGCGGTCGTATAGATCCGGTGCTTTGCCATGAGTGTCTACTCCTGAGCTCCTTGCCGAGTTAAGCTGGAGTTGGCCGATTTGGCCAGCCACTCCGGGAGAAGGCGAGCCGAGCGGTCGCTGATCGCATTTCGATCCCTATATCGACCTCTGTAGTCCGGCTATCCACCAGCCTCACCTCTCTTGGCTGCTCCACTTTGGGCCGAGACCAGCCGTCAAATTGTGGGAGCTTTATTGCCGGCTCTAGGTTATCCGATTGCTGAGGGTGTTCGAAGGGGAGTCCCGACCAATGAGCGTAGCATTTGCCAAGGAGGAAAGCGCCGAGGCAGCATCGGAAACCATCCTGCCGGCTCGCCCCATCTCCGACCGGATCAACCTCGTCACCGAGGCGGGTCTCAAGATGCTGCAAGATGAATTGGCGCGCGCCCAGCAGGCTCTCGACGCAGCCAACGTGCTGGAAGATGTCAACGAGCGGCGAAGGCAGTCGGCGGTTCCGCTTCGAGACATGCGCTATTATGCCGAGCGCGTCCGAACGGCCCAGCTCATGCCGATGCCTGCATCCAATGAAGTGGTCGCCTTCGGTCACACCGTTACGTTCGAGCGTGATGACGGCCGCACCCAGACCTTCCGCATCGTCGGTGAGGATGAAGCCAACCCGTCTGAAGCTTCAATATCGCATGGCTCGCCGGTTGCCATCGCGCTGATTGGCAAAACCGTTGGCGATGTTGTGCAGCTAGGGCAGCGCGAACTCGAAATCCTGTCGATTTCTTAGCTGGATAGCGAGGTACGACGCACGACCGAATTGCCGGCATCTTTTATTGCCTCGTCATGGTCATCCACTTTGCATCGCTGGCTGCACCGACGTGACCCAAACGTGAGCGATGTTCGAACCCGGAACCGGCAGTGCGTTTGCCGAGATGGGGAGCCTCGAACGCACTGCCGGCAGACACCTGGAATTAGGAACGCGCGGCGCACCGGGAGGCGGAGCCGCCCGCGACCGTCATTTCCTTCCGCTTGGGCGTGCGTAGTCCGGCTTGATCTCGCCATCGATCGCCGCGAAGAGATCGCCGTCCTATTGCCGACCGGCCTGCGCTCAGTCATTCTCCACCTCAAGTTGCGACCGCTTGTTCGACCCGCATCTTGGAGACTTCATGAACGAAGCAGGACTGCTTGCCACGCTGAAATTCGATACGCGCGAGTTGCCGGTCGAGCACCAGTTTGAGGCATGGCGCTCCTTCCATGCTTCGGTGATCGACGTCTCCATAAGTCCAGAAGCGCGGCAGGGTTTCATCTTCGAGCAGCAAATCTGGGACCTGGGCAAGCTCGCCTTCACCACGTCGTACATGCCTGGTCCCAAAGTGCCGCGCAGATGGCATCATCTGGGCAAGGATCCACTCGACCACTGGTGCCTCGTGCTGCCGGAAAGCGCAATGCATGCCGCGCAGGATCAAAACGTCCCTCGCCGCCAGGTCCATTTCCGCTCGCTTGGTCGCCCTTATGATGGCGCAGCAGCAGATTCGAGCGTGTCTACCGTCTACATCCCGCGCGACCTGCTGCGGCCTCTGGCAGGCGTACTCGACAAGCACCCAGGGAGTGTCAGCCCGGACGGTCTGGGCGGGCTGCTCGCCGACTTCCTGATCTCATTCGAACGCCGGCTGCCACACATACCGGGACATGAGGTGCCCAAGGCCATCGAGGCGATGCGCGCGATGATCTCAGCCTGCCTGGCGCCGACAGCTGACCGTGTCGCCGAAGCTCACGGCCATATCGCGGCAACGATGCTCGAGCGTGCCCGCCAGATGATCCACAACGAGCTTCAAGCTCCCGATCTCGGGCCGGACAAGCTGTGCCGGCAACTCGGCCTCTCGCGTTCAAAACTCTACGTCCTTTTTGAGCCGCTGCACGGAGTGGCGCGCTACATCCAGCGCCAGCGGCTGTTGGCAGCCTACAAGGAGCTGTCTGACCCCAATTCGATGACGAGTATCGCTCGGATCGCCGAGAGGCTGTGTTTCGCAGACGCTGCGACATTCAGTCGGTCCTTTCGAAGCGAAATGGGCTGTGCCCCAAGCGAAGTCAGGGCGGCAGCGGCTGTCGGACTGCCCTTGTCGCCGAAACGGCTGCCGCTCAAGTTGCTCAACCAGGTGGTGAGCCTCGGCGAAATTCTGCAGTATCTGCAGGTGTAGACCTGATCTGCAGGTGAAGGCATAGCTGCGTCCGGTCGCCCTGGACTTAACGTGACGGCTCTTACCGGACACATTGCGTATCGATGGAATTTCTGAACAGCAATCAACAAGTTCGCCACCTCGCCGTCTGTACTAATGCGCAGATGGATGGCAGCCTCGCCAAAGATGTCGGATGCTCATGACATCATTGTTGAGGGTGAATGCCTGCTGGCCTGCGTTTTTCGCTGCTGTATGCCGCGCTGTTCTTTGAACTCGGCATCAACTTGCCATTCTTTCCGGTGTGGCTGCGTTCGCAGCACCTCGATGATGGCCGCATCGGCATCATATTGGCCATGCCGCTCCTGGCGCGCGTTCTTGCCAACCCGGTGGTCACGGCTGTCGCCGACCGGCAGGAGCGCCTGAGTGGCGCGCTTCTGATATGTGCCGCGGCGGTTGCGATCGGCACGCCCCTGCTCGGGGCAACAAGCACCTTCCTGCCGATCCTGCTGCTCGTCGCAGCGATCGGCCTCGCGCAGGGTCCGCTCATCGCCTTGGCCGACGCCGTCACGCTGCGCGCCACGCGCACGACAGTGCCGGCCGTTGACTACGGACGCGTCAGGCTGTGGGGTTCGATCGCGTTCGCCATGGCCAACATTTCCGGTGGCGTGCTGCTCTTGTGGTTCGAGCCGGATATGATCATATGGCTGCTCACCGCCTCGGCCTTGCTGACGACCCTGACCGCCTTGACCGTCGCAAGGCTGCCGTCGACGCGCCACAGCGAGCGCCACGCCTTTCGACCAAGCGGCAGCGCCGGCCCCCTTATCGTCCTCGTCGTGATTGGAGCGGCCTGTGTTCAGGCAAGCCACGGGCTGATCTACGCCTTCGGAACGCTGCACTGGCACTTTACAGGCATCGGCAAGGGCATGACAGGAATGCTCTGGGCCTTGGGGGTAGTTTCGGAGATCGCCGTGTTTGCAATCGCCGGGCGTCTCGTCGGCAATGCCAGAGCTGCGATGTTCCTGCTATTGTTGGGGTCTGCGGTCGCGACCGGTCGCTGGCTGTGCATGGCATTCGACCCCAACGTCGAACTGCTTGCCGTTTTCCAGCTTACCCATGGCTTCACCTTCGGCGCCACACATGTGGGAAGCATCGTGGTGCTGGCCCAGTTGGCTGCGCCCGCGATGCAGGCGCAGGTCCAGGGATGGCTTGCCGGCGCGTGGGCCGGCCTGATGGCGCTGCTGACCGCGCTTTGCGGTCAGGTCTATGCCGGCTGGGGCGAGCGGACCTACCTTCTCATGGCTGGCGTGGCAGCGACCGGCATGGTGCTGATCGCGGTTGCCGCGCTTTCCGTCGGGCGCAGCCGGCGCCAGCTGCAAGCTCTCGAAACCTAACTCTGCAGGCGCCTGAGAAGATGGCCGAGCCGCTCGACCGGTTCGAGGGAGGCCAGGTCGGCGACCGGTCTCGCCGGTATGGCGCCCAGGCCGCGTGTCCTGACTTCGCTCGGGCTGTAGCCGAACTCACGCCGAAAGGCCCGGCTGAATTCCGCGCCATCGTTGAACCCGCGCTGCTCGGCGATCTCGAAGATGCGCCGAGTCTCTGTCGGGTCGGCAAGCTTCGAATGAGCATCGACCAGGCGCCGGTGCAGGATGTAGCGCATCACACCACCGCTGGGCTCAAACAGGCGATAGAGCCTGGTGCGCGAAATGCCGAGCGCACGGCACAGCATGTCATTGTCAAGGTTCGGGTTGTAGAGATTGGCATTGATGTATTGCCGCGCCCGCTCCAGCAGCATGTTCGAAACCGGTGCCCTCGCCTCGTCGAGATGATCGGGTGAAGGCGCGATGCAGGCCAGGATCATGGCGCGCGTCGCTGCTGCCACGCCGGGGAGGTCGGCAACCGTCAACGTCGGCAGGCGTTTGGCAAGGCCGACGATGTAATCGGCGAGCAAGCAGCCCATGCCGCCACCGAGGGTCGAGAACTCCGCCAGGCTCAAGGCGCCGGAATGCTCCTGGAAGAAATCCCTCGGGATGAGCAGCATCAGCATGTGGCTGTCGGTGACATGCCCGTCGAAAGGCTGCCCCAGGGAATGGAGCTGTACCGCGCCGACGCCGCCGTCAAAGGCCCGGCTGCCGGCGACGGTGCTTGCCGCCCCATCGAGGAACAGCGTCATCATCCAGTGATCGAGCGTGTCCCGGCGCACATGATTGGGCAAGCTGGCGAAGTTCAGCGCCCCGGTGCTGATCGAGGTGAAGGCGAGGCAGCCGAGGTCCCAGATCACCTGCCTGCCATCGATCACCTCGGGCGAGTTGCCGGTTGGCGTGAGGTCGAGCATCGTCGCAAAGTTATGCCGCCAGGCGTCGAACTGGTCGGCCCGCGCCACATCATCGGTCGAAAATTCGAAATGAGGAATAGGCCCGTCGTGCTGACCGGCCGAGGCGAGAAAACCATCCTGGTTCTCCGGCGCAAAGCTTCTACCAGCAGCAACCATGCCAACCCCCTCGTTGGGACGCGCATCTCGTCCCGGTGGCGTTTTCAGGAGCCGTCAGCGCTGGCTTGAGACTTAGGTCCCTGCTCAAGCTGGCCTAGGAGACACCTGCACTCATGATCCTTCGCGTGCACATATCATAGCGCGCGCGAAGGTTTGTTCAACGAGGCCGAAACATGACGGTTAATGCCGATGGTTGGCCGGTAGGCTGCGACAGGGACGGCCGTCTCAATCCTTGCGCTCGACCTGCGCCTCCAGCTTCTCTGTCTTGCCCGACGCAAGGAGTGCTGCGATCCAGCGGGACGATGGTGCCTGGGCGCAATAGACGATGAAGGCGATCAGGATCGGCACGCCGATGAAGGCGCCCGAGATGCCCCACATGAAGCTCCAGAAGAACACGGCGAAGATGACCGCGAAGGGTGATATCGCCAGCGAAGCCCCCGTGAGGATCGGTTCGAGATAGCTGCCGATCATGAACTGGATCAGGTTGAGACCGATGAACACTACGAAGGCCATCTGCCACGACTCGAACTGCGCGATCGCGAACAGGGTCGGAAACATGGTCGCGAAGAACGGTCCGAGAAACGGAATGTAGTTGAGCGCGAAGGCAATGGCGCCCCAAGCCGCCGCGAGCTCCAGCCCGGCCACCAGTGCAAAGCCCCAGACCACGAGGCCTGTCAGCACGCTGGCGAAGGTGCGCACCGCCATGAAGCGGCGCAGCTTGATGCCGATCTCGCGATTGGCGGCGCGAATGCGGGCGCCATATGGCTGGGCGGCGGGAGATTCCAGGCGCCGGTTGAAGTCCTCGACCTCGAGCAGTCCAAGCATCACCAGCACGAAGACCAGCAACGCCAGCCCGGCAAAGCTGTTCAGGCGGCCGGCAATGCCCTGGGTGAAACCAACCAGCCAGTTGACGTCGAAGCGGTCGGCGAGCGGCCCAGCAACAGCCACGCCGCGCTCTTCCAGCCATTCGGTCCAGTCGACGTAGATCGCCTGGAACCTGCTGGCATTGACGAACAGCCATTGGCCGAGCCGACCGAAGCCCCAGACCACGGACGAGCCGACGGCGACAACGATCGCGATCGTAGTTGAAAGCGTGATGAACAGTGCCAGCAGCCGTGGCAGGAACCGCTGAAGCGCGGCCTGGATCGGCCAGACCAGGGCTATGATGAACAGCGACACCACGAGCGGAACGAAGATCGCATCTCCCACCCGCAGCAGTGCGAGCACCAGGATGCCGGTGGCAAGATATGCGTTCATGCTGCCGTTGCCCCGCCCCTGCTGCCCATTTCCCGACTTCAACTGCCTCGATCGGATCATCTGGATGCACTGTCGTCAACGGCAGCGGCCTTCATGCACGACCCGGAAATTGTCGGCGCGCGCCAGGCAGCTGTTGGAGAAGGTGCGCCACCTTGCGCCGCTGACGGCGCAGACCGGCAGATAGATCGCCGGGCAGGCAGTCTGCTGCTGCTCGGGCCTGCGGCACTGGCCGTTATGGATCACGCGGAAGCCGTCGGCGCGAGCCATGCAGGAATTGGAGAAGGTACGGGTGCGGTCGCCGCGCTGTCCGCATACGGGCGCATATTCGAATGTGCATGCCTGCGGACGCGACGGGCCAGGACCGGGGCCCGGCGACTGGGGAACGCAGGCCGTCAGCATGCCCAGAGCCATGAGCAGCAATGCGGCAGGATTTGCAAACAGGCGGTTCATGATGGCCAACTCCCCTGTGTCAAACAATCAAACAACCGGTTCCGCGCAGCGTGGCGGCGGATGCAACGGGCCTAGCTGCGGCCCGCTGCGATGTCCAGGCTAAGACCCTCAGCTAGCCGGCGCGGCAGATGCCTTCTGCAGGGCGTCGCGCAGGGCCTGTTCCTTGGTTTCGTCGAGAGAGGTCTTGAGCACCACGCCGCCGAAGCCCGCGATCTCTTTCAGCACCTTGTCGGCGGTCATTTCCTTGACCAGCACAAACAGCGCGCCATTGCCGGGCTGCAGGCTGCCCGAAAGCTCCTTCATGAAGGCGTCGTTGATGCCGAAATCGCTCATCGCACCGCCAAGCGCGCCAGACGCGGCACCAACGGCGACACCGAGCAGCGGGTTGAGGAACAGCACGCCGACGAGCAGGCCCCAGAAGCTGCCTGAGACGGCGCCGGCGGCCGTGGTGTTGACCAGTTGGTTCAGCTTGATCTTGCCGGCATCGTTCTTGGTTGCGATGACCGCGTCGCTGAGCGTGATGAGATATTGTTTCTGCAGCTCGAAAAGGCGCTCGCGCACTTCTTCGGCCTTGGCTTCGGTCGGGTACACGATGACGATCAGGTCAGACATGGTAACTCCTTTTGCTTCAAGATCGGACGATGCGAAGCGTGTTGCACAGCAGCATAGCCTGCGGGCAAGAGCCGGGGATTAGCGGTGCGTCCCAACGCTTTGCATTGCGTTTCATTTTGAGCGCCTCGACTTAAGGTCAAGACCCTCGCCGCCCGCCTTGTCGTAGAAACTGACGCTCACGCGGGCATCGGCCAGGCGCCGGTAGAGTCTCTTTTTTTGGGCTATCGGCCACCAGTCGTAGAGAAATATCTCGAGCGGGCGCCACAGCGCCACCCAGCCGACGATGATGAGACCTTCCTCGACGAAGTGCCCGATGCGGCCATAGGATGTGAGGGCGACAAACACCTGGCCCAACAGCAGGCAAAAGCCAAGCACGCCAAGCCCGATCAGCAACGCCCGTCGGCCGATGCGGAACTCATCGGACAGTTCGCGCGCCACGACGCCGGCGCGGTAGCCGAAATAGTTGGACAATGACGCGTCGAGGCCACGAACCTCGGCACTGTCGGCTACCGCCGCAGGCAGGTGGATCCTGATTTCCAGCGGCCGGTCGGCGGGCAGCTCACTTGCCCAGCCGCAAATGTACTCGTCCGCGTCTCGCGCCAGATCCCGTTCCCTGAACGGAAACGGGTCCATCGTCTCGAACAGTTGCGACGCGTCCTCGAGGCGGATTTCAATGGCACCGCCCTGCCCGTCCGCCGGAAAGTCATCGGTCTCCATGCGAATGCTCAGGCTGGCACACTGGCAGGCTGGGCCGTTGCCTGCGGTGCAGGCGATGCCGGCTGTTCCTCCGGAATGCGGAACCAATGCACGTAGAGAGCAGGCAGGAAGATCAGCGTCAGCACGGCGGCCACCACCAGACCGCCGATGACGGTGAAGGCCAGCGGCGCCCAGAACGGATCGCGGATGATCGGCAACATGCCGAGAATGGTCGAACCCGCGGTCAGGAACACCGGACGAACGCGCTCGGCCGTGACGTCGATGACGCTCTGCCAGCACATCCCGCTGCTCTCCAACCGGTTGTCCATCTGGTCTATGAGCACCACCGAGTTTCGCGTGATCATGCCGATCAGGGCGATCATGCCGAGCACGGCGATAAAGCCGACAGGAATGTTGGTGATCAGCATCACCAGCACGACGCCGATCAAGCCAAGCGGCACCACGCTGATGACGAGCAGCAGCTTCTGGATGCTCTGGAGCTGGAACATCAGGATGATGACCATGACGATCGCCATCAGCGGGATCATCTCCAGCACCGATCCCATGCCGGTCTCGGCGCCTTCGACCGAGCCGCCGACCTCGATCCGGTAATTCGGATTGTCGTGGCGCAGCTTGTCGATCGCAACAGAGGCCTGGTCGACGACGCTGTCGGCCATCACGCCTTCCGCTACGTCGGCCTGCACTGTGATCGTGGTTTCGCGGTCGCGCCGCCAGATGATCGGCTGGGTGGTGCGGTATTCGATGTTGGCGATGCTGGCCAGCGGGATCGTCTGGTTCGGTCCTACCGGGATCTGCAGCGAGCGCAGCGTTTCGACATTCGCACGCTCGTCAGCCGCGGCGCGGGCAACGACGTTAACCAGGTAGATGGAGTCGCGGACCTGCGTGATCGGCAGGCCTGATGCCGTGGCAAACAGCGTCTGGCTGATGGCGGCCGAGTTCAGGCCGACGAGGCGCGCCCGATCCTGGTCGACTTCGATCACCACCTTCCGGATCGGCTCGTTCCAGTCGAGATTGGGCGTGATGACGCCGCTGACATTGCCGACGGCGTCGGCGACCTTCCAGGCGAGGCTGCGGACACCGGCGACATCGGAGCCGATGACGCGATACTGGACCGGCCAGCCCACGGGCGGCCCCATCTCCAGTGGCGAGACACGGGCGATGATGTCGGGGAACTGCTGGTCGAGTTCGCTTTGCAGCCTTGCCTGCAGGCCGTCGCGCGCCTCGACGCTCTTGGCGATCACCACCGCCTGGGCACGGAACGGCGCCGGCGCCTGGATGTCCATGGGCAGGTAGAAGCGGATGGCATCCGAGCCGACATAGAAGCTCCAGCTGACGACGTCGCTGTCGGTGGCGAGCAGCTTTTCGACCCTGTCCACCTCGGCCGAAGTCGCCTGAAGCGACGCACTTTGCGGCAGCACCAGTTGCAGCATCAGTTCCGGACGATCGGAAGGCGGGAAGAACTGCCGCTTCATCAGCGGCGCAGCAAGCAGCGCCACGACGAACAGCGCGACCGTGCCGGCGACGACAATGTAGCGCATGCGGATGCAGGCAAGGAGTAGCTTCTTGAAGCCTCGCGCCAGACCGCCCTCGCCCCTGTTTCCCGACTTTGCGCCCGACTTCAGCACCGCCAGACCGACGATCGGCGTCAGCAGTACCGCGATCAACCAGGAGACGATGAGCGCAACGGCAATGACCACGAACAGCGAACGCGCATATTCGCCCGATACGCTGCGGGCGAGCCCGACGGGGATGAAGCCGGCGATGGTGACAAGCGTGCCGGCAAGCATCGGAAATGCCGTCGAGGTATAGGCATATGACGCGGCTTTTACGCGGTCGTAGCCTTCGTCGAGCTTGGCCATCATCATTTCGACCGCGACCATGGCGTCGTCGATCATCAGCGTCAGCGCGATGATGAGCGCACCCAGGGACACGCGTTGCAGGGCGATACCGCTGATCTCCATGGCCAGGAAGGTCATGCACAGGACGAGCGGGATCGAGACCGCAACGGCGATGCCGGCGCGGAAGCCAAGCGCCAGGAAGCTGACGCCGAGCACGATGATGACGGCCTGGGTCAGCGAGACGGTGAAGCCCCTGATGGCGCTGGTGACGACCTCCGGCTGGCTCGCGACATGGACGAGGTCGATGCCGAGCGGCAGGTCGTGCTCGAAGCGGGTCATCACCTGCTTGATGTTGCGGCCGAGTTCGAGAATGTCGCCGCCTGAGGCCATGGAAACGGCAACGCCGATGGCGGGCTTGCCCTTGACGCGGAACATCGGCTGGGGCGGATCGACCGTGCCGCGCGTGACGGTTGCGATGTCGCCCAGCCGCACGAAACCCGAGGAGGTCGGGATGTTGATCTCACGGATGTCGTTTTCGTCGCGAAGGTCGCCCGACACTTCGAGGATGGTGCGGTCGGTTGCCGATGTCATGGTGCCTGCCGGCATCACGGCATTCTGCGCCTGGATGGTGCTCATCACCGTTGCCGGGCTGATGCTCAGGCTTGCCAGGCGCTGGGTCGAGAACTCGATGTAGATGGTCTCGTCCTGCGTGCCGAGCATCTCGACCTTGCCGATATTGTGGACACGCAGCAGCCGGCTGCGCGCCTCATAGGCCCAGTCGCGCAGCTCGCGATCGCTGAAGTCGGTCGACTGCAGCGCATAGATGATGCCGAAGGTGTCGCCGAACTCGTCGTTGAAGAAGGGGCCGCGCACGCCAGCCGGCAAGGTGGCCTGGATGTCGCCGACCTTCTTGCGGACCTGGTACCAGATGTCGGCGACCTCATCCGGCGCGGTCAGATCCTCGAGCGAGACATAGATGATCGACTGGCCAGCACTGGTCAGGCTGCGCAGCGTGTCGAGCCGCGGCACTTCCTGCAGCGTCCGTTCCAGCCTGTCGGTTACCTGGTCGACCGTCTGCTCGATGGTGCCGCCCGGCCAGACGGCGTGAACCAGCATAGTCTTGACGGTGAAGTCGGGATCTTCGCTGCGCCCGAGGTTCAGGAATGAAAATGCCCCGGCGATGGCGCCAAGCACCATCAGGAAGACGATGAGCCCCTGCCGCTTGATGGCCCATTCCGAGAGGTTGAAGCCGCCCTCGTTCATTTGGCAGCCCCGAGCAGGCGCACTGACATGTCAGGGCGAAGCTGCTGCACGCCGGCCACCACGACATTGTCGCCGTCCTGCAAGCCTTTGGCGACGAGGAAGTCACTCGTTTCGAAGCGATGGACCTCTATCGACACCAGCTTCGTGGTATTCGTCTTGGGATCCACCACCCAGACGGCCGGCTGGCTGCCCTGGTTGAACAGGGCCGTCATCGGCAGCCTGGCAACCGGGTTACCGGCAACCTGCACGGTGCCGCGCACGGCACTGCCGAAGCGGAAGTCGTCAGGCACCGTCTCCAGCCCGACCCGGACCGTGAAGTTGCGGGTCACCGGATTGGCGACCGGAGAAATCTCGCGGACGGCGCCGATTGCCTTGCTGTTTGGATTGCTGAGCAGGCGCGCCTCGACGCGGACATCGCGGCTGGCCGACTGGATGGTCGCCTCCGGCACCTGGAAGACCGCGTCCTTGTCGACGAGTTGCGCGACACGCACGATCATCTGCCCGCCACCGACAACCTGGCCGACATCGCCGCCCACCGCGGTGACCACGCCGGCGGCGTTGGACTTCAGCACGCGGTTGTCGAGATTGTTCTGGGCGACGCGCACGGCGGCCTGCGCGGCGTCGACGCCTGCCCGCGCGGCGTTTGCCTGGGCGGTCGCCGCATCAAGTGCTGCGCGGCTGATGGTGCGCGGATAAAGCTGCTCCTGCCGCCTGCGCGTCTGGTCGGCATTGTCGAAATTCGATTGCGCCGCAAACAGATTGGCCTCGGCCTTGCGCACGGCATCCTGGGCGTCTTCGGTGTCCAGCCGCGCCAGAACGGCGCCGACCTCGACGCGGTCGCCGACATCCACGTCGCGCTCCCTGATCTCGCCGCCCTGCCGAAAACCGAAATTGGTTTCGGTGCGCGGCTGCACGTCGCCGACGAGCGAGCCGAACGTGTCCTCGGCACTGAAGGAAACGGCAACCGTCTTGACCGGACGCGGTGGCAGTTCGACTGCCTCCTCCGCCCGCTGGCAGCCGGCGACAAGCAGCGAGGTTGTGGCTACAGCGGCTAGCCCAAGGAGGCGCCTGCTGGTGGAAGACGGACGTGATGCCATTTCGGGTTCCTCATCGACCCAAAACCAGCGCACGGCTTTCGCCGAACGCTGGAGGGACAAGCACAGACGATGACGTCAGTAGTCGACTGCGTCGCGGATGATCGGGCAGGTCATGCAGTGACCGCCGCCACGGCCCCGGCCAAGCTCGGCGCCGGTGATGGTGATGACCTCGATGCCTTCCTTGCGCAGCAGCGTGTTGGTGTAGGTGTTGCGGTCGTAGGCGAAGACGACGCCGGGCGAAGCGCAGACGAGGTTGGCGCCGCTGTCCCACTGGGTGCGCTCGCGCATGTAGTCGTTGCCGCCGGTCTCGACGACGCGCATCTTCTTGAGGCCGAGCGAGTCGCGCACCGTCTCGACGAAGCTGCCCTTGTCCTTGTGCAGTTCGACGCCGCCATTGCCGTCGGGGCGATAGGAGAAGGCGGCGATGCCGTTGACGATGTCGGGATAGAGCAGCACGCAATCGCGGTCTGCGAAGGTGAAGACGGTGTCGAGATGCATCGCCGCGCGCAGCTTGGGCATCGCCGCAACGATGACACGCTCGGCGGCTCCCTTCTCGAACAGGGCAGCGGCAACCTGGCTGATCGCCTGGCGCGAGGTGCGCTCGCTCATGCCGATGAGCACGTTGCCCTTGCCGATCGGCATGACGTCGCCGCCTTCGAGCGTTGCAAGTCCCCAATCCTTGGTCGGGTCGCCCCACCAGACATTGACCTTGCCGGCGAAGTCGGGGTGGAACTTGTAGATGGCGGTGGTGAGGATCGTCTCCTCGTGGCGAGCCGGCCAGTAGAGCGAGTTGAGCGTCACGCCGCCATAGATCCAGCACGTGGTGTCGCGGGTATAGAGCGTGTTGGGCAGCGGCGGCAGGAGATATTCGTTGACGCCTGCCGCGTCGCGGATCAGCACCAGCTGTTCGCCGCCGACGGCCTCGGGGAACTCATGGGTCGAGAGGCCGCCGATCAGGGTTTCGGCAAGCTCGCGATCAGTGAGCCCTTCGAGATAGGAGCGGACTTCGTCGAGCAGGCCAAGGCCGATCTGGTTCGGCGACACCTGATGGTCGAGGATCCACTTCTTGGCCTCGGGATTGGCAACCGTTTCGGCCAGCAGGTTGTGCATCTCGACCACCTCGACGCCGCGGTCGCGCATCTTGGTCATGAAGTCGAAGTGGTCGCGCTTTGCGTTGTCGACCCAAAGCACGTCGTCGAAGAGAAGATCGTCGCAATTGGAGGGCGTCAGGCGCTGGTGGGCTCGGCCGGGCGCACACACCATGACCTTGCGAAGCTGGCCAACTTCCGAATGAACGCCGAGGGGAGTGCCGTTTGTCATGACGTTTCTGCCTTTCTGTTCAATGTGTGATGGTGCCGGTCAGCAGACCGTAGACGCCGACCAGTCCGGCAATCAGGGTGACAGCGAACACGATGAGCTCGGTTGGGGTGAACAACTGCAGTTTCTGTTCGCGGCGTGCCCAGAAGTAGAGGATCGTACCCGGCACGAAGAGGACGGCGACGAGCAGGACGTATTTCAGTCCGGCGGCGACGAACATGAAGATGGTGTAGATCGCCGCTATCCAGGCGATGACCTGATCCCGCCCACGTTCGCCCTGGGATGTTTCGTAGCCTTCTCCGCTGCGCGCAATCAGGATGCCGTAGCCGGCGACCAAAAGGTAAGGCAGCAGCGCCGTGACGCTCGTCATGTCGAGCATGAAGTTGAAGGCGTCGCGGGACCAGTAGGTGGAGATCACGAACAGCGACACGACGATGTTCGTGAGCCACAAGGCATTGGCCGGCACCCGATTGCCGTTCTGGGCGGCGAAGAGCTTCGGCATGTCGTTGGACTTGGCGGCGGCAAAGAGCACTTCGGCGCAGATCAGCGACCAGGCGAGGTAGGCGCCCAGCACCGACACCAGGACACCAATGGAGATGAAGACGGCGCCCCAATGTCCGACAACGGCCTCGAGAACGCTCGCCATCGAAGGCTGCTGAACGGCCGCGATCCCCGATTGCGGCATCGCTGCGTAGGGCAGCAAGGTCACTGCCACCATCAGGCCGGTGACGCCGACGAAGCCCAGGATCGTTGCCCTGCCGACGTCGGAGCGTTCCTTGGCGAAGCGCGAATAGACGCTCGCGCCTTCGATGCCGAGGAAGACGAACACGGTGATCAGCATGGTGTCGCGCACCTGAGCGATCAGCGTCTTGGCCGGCATGTCGGCGCCGCCGAAGAAATTCTCGGAGAACTGGGTGTAGTTGAAGGCGACGACCAGCGCGAGGATGAAAACCAGGATCGGCACGATCTTGGCAATCGTGACGATGGTGTTGATGAACGTGGCCTGCTCGACGCCGCGCAGGATCATGAAATGGAATGCCCAGATGCCGATCAGCGACACGATGATTGCGGTGGCGCTGCTGCCGTCGCCGAACATGCCAGGGAAGAACCGCCCCAGCGTCGAACCGATCAGAACCCAGTAGAAGACGTTGCCGAGGCAGCTGCCGAGCCAATAGCCGAAGGCCGACAGGAACCCCATGTAGTTGCCGAAGCCCGCCTTGGCATAGGCGAACACGCCGGAGTCGATGTCCGGTTTCTTCTCGGCCAGCGCCTGGAACACCCGCGCCAGCATGTACATGCCGGTTCCCGCGATTGCCCATGCGATGATGGCGCCGAACGGACCTGTCGCTGCACCGAAGCGGCCGGGCAGATTGAAGATGCCCGCACCGACCATCGATCCCACGACCATGGACGTAAGTGCAAACAGCGACAGCTTCTGATTATCGCTTGAAGCCATGGTCCCCTCTCCTGGCAGCGAACCCATGTCCGCGATCGAGATGCGAAAGAAATTCAGGATCAACTATAGGATTGCAGGGGTGGGGCTGTGATCAGCATGGAATCCCATGTCTATGCTCCGCGTCCCAAAGTTGTGCAGCGCAAAGGATCAGGAACCGAGGCCGCCATCCGGAAAAGATCGCGCCAATCAAGCAGATGCTCGAATACCGTACAGTTGCTTCTGAGAATGCGCTGCAGGTCGCGGCCATGCCGGGCGTCTTGCGCCTGCGGCGTTGCAACTACCAAGCGACGGGCATGCGCAGGGACTGCTGTCGGCCTTGGCTAAACAACGATGAGACCTGTGGCGATGCCGTAGATCGCAGCCGCCGCGCCGACAGCCGCAACTACGAACATCACCGTCTCCACAGGCGTGAACACCCTGCGCCCCTGCTCCATGCGCGCCATGAAGAAGAGGATCGTGCCGGGCCCGTAGATGGCAGCCGAGAGCAGCAAGTGCTTGGCGCCCGCCGCATAGATGAGGAAGGCCGTGTAGACCAAGGCGATCGCAGCAACGGCGAACTCGCCACGCCGCGCGGCCGGGTCTTTTTCGTAGCTCTCGCCGGTCCAGGCCAGCTTGAAGCCGTAGGCGGCGACCAGAAAATACGGAATGAGGATCATCGAACTGGTCAGTTCGAGCGCCAGCCGGAAGGCATACTGGGCAAAGAGCGTAAGGATCAGGAAGGTCTGGACGACCGCATTGGTGAGCCACAGCGCGTTCGACGGCACGCCATTCTTGTTCTCATGCGCGAGGAAGCGCGGCATGGTTTCGTTGCGGGATGCAGTGAACAGGATTTCGGCCGCCAGCAGCACCCAGGACAGGTAGGCGCCGGCAACCGAAATCAGCAGGCCGACGCTGACGAACTTGGCGCCCCATGGCCCCACCACCGCCTCCAGCACGCCAGCCATCGACGGGTTACGCAAGGCTGCCAGATCGGGGCGCAGCATGACGCCGTAGGACAGGATCGTTACCAGCACGAGCAGGCAAAGCACCCCAAGGAAGCCGAGCAGCGTCGCCACGCCGACGTCGCGGCGGTTGCGGGCGTAGCGCGAGTAGACGCTCGCGCCCTCGATGCCGACGAAGACGAATACCGTCACCAGCATCGTGCCCCGGACCTGGCTTGCGACGCTGCGGAGGCTGACGTCCTCGCCGCCCCAGAAGTTGGCGGCGAAGATGTCGGCGCTGAAGCCGTAGATGACGAAGACGATGAACAGGAAGATCGGGATGATCTTGGCAAAGGTGACGATGGTGTTGATCGCCGCCGCTTCCTTGACGCCGCGCAGGATCAGCGAGTGCACGGTCCACAGCAGCATCGACGAGATGACGATGGCCGTGATGGTGTTGCCGTCGCCGAACACCGGAAAGAACAGCCCCAGCGTCGACTTGATCAGCACGAAATAGGACACGTTGCCGAGAAGGGCCGCCGACCAGTAGCCGAGAGCGGAGAGAAAGCCGAGATAGTTGCCGAAGCCGGCCTTGGCATAGGCGTAGATGCCGGCATCGAGGTCGGGCTTGCGGCGCGACAGCGTCTGGAACACGAAAGCCAGCATCAGCATGCCGACGCCGGCGATGGTCCAGGCGATCAGGGCACCGAACGGCCCGGTCTCGCGACCGAAGGCCTGCGGCAGCGAAAAGATGCCGGCGCCGACCATCGAGCCGACGACCATCGCCATCAGCGTCCAGACCGAGAATTTCTGCTGAGTGGCTGAGTTCATCGAATCGTGTCGTCACCAATTTTTTTGGCCAGCGGCAGCCCCGACAAGTCCTTCCGCCATGACGGCAATCTAGCCCGAGCCCGGCGGCCATGTGATTGGCATGGAATCCCGAGGATATGCTTGGCGTCCCAATCCTTGGCCTCGGCCTGCTTCGCCGGTTGCCGCCACGCGGATTTGCTGCTTCTGATCGCGCGTAAGCTTGCTGGATCGAGGCATGTCGGCGAAGCGTCTGTTTTCCGTTCTGTTGATGGCAGTGCTGCTCGCCGGCTGCGGTGGCCCACGCGCCGTGCTTGGCCTTGGCGTGACGACCGACCAGGCCGCGTCCGCAGCGGTTGTGCCCGTCTACGTCGCCACCACACGCGCCCGATCCGACAACCTGTCGCTGCCCTATTCGGCCCAACGCTCGCAGACGCTCAATTTCGCAAAATTCGACGTCGGCATCCCCAGGAACCACGTCGCCGGCGACGTCGAAAAGACCGGCCGGACGCCTGATCCGGCCAGGCATTTCGTGGCCCAGAGCTACCAGCAGATCGCCAGCCGCAAACAGTTCGTCGCCCAGCTCGATGCCGCCCTGGCCCAGCGCCCGCCGCAAGAGCGCGAAATCTTCATCTTCGTGCACGGCTACAACAACAACTTCGCCGACAGCGTCTTCCGGGCCGCGCAGATCGCCCATGACTACAATGTCCGCGCGGTCACGCTGCATTATGCCTGGCCCTCGGGCGGTGCCTTGCCGCTCTATGTCTACGACCGCGACAGCACCGTGGTCGGCCGCGGCGGACTGGCGGAAACGATCGAGATCGCGGCGCAGACCAAGGCAAACCGGGTGATACTCGTCGGCCATTCGATGGGCGCCTATGTGGTCATGGAAGCGCTGCGAGAGCTGGCGCAGACCGGCCGCCGGCAAGCCCTCAAGCGCCTCGGCGGCGTGGTGCTGGCAGCGCCCGACATCGACATCGACGCCTTCCAGAGCCAGGTCCGCGACATTGGCGAACTGCCGATGCCCTTCGCCATCGTGGTATCACGTCGCGACCGGGCGCTCAGCATTTCCCGGCGCATCGCCGGCGGCCACCCGCGCGTCGGCAGCGGCTCCGACATTGCGCTGCTGCAGCAGAAACACATCACCGTGCTTGACGCGTCCGAGGTCGATGGCGGCTCGCACAACATTTTCGCCAGTTCGCCGACGCTGATCGCCTTTGCCGGGCAGAGTGGACTTTTGCGTCGCCTGATCGAAGGCGACGACGCCAGCGCCGGCGAGACGCTGCTGGCCGACGGTGGCTCGGCCATCGAAGGTGCCGCAGCACTCGTCATCTATCTGCCCAGCCGCATCCTCGGCGGCGTAGCACTTGCGGGTCGCCTATGAACGAACAGGCCCCGACCGATGGGAAAGGAATCAGTGGCCTACCGGTGCTTTGGCTGCTGCTCTTCATCCTCTGGCTTATCGTCAACGCCTCGCTGGCAACGCCAATCCTCATCACCGGCGCCGTCATTTCCTTTGCCATCGCCTTGATTTTCGCGCGCCGCAGCAATGTCTGGCACATCGCTGTCACGCCGCGCAGCGCCTGGCACTTCCTTGCCTATACCAGCGTCTTCTTCACCGAGCTGGTGAAGGCCAATCTCAACATGCTGCGCTATGTCTATTCGCCGCGCATCGACATCCACCCCGGCATCGTCAGGGTCCGCATTCGCTTGAAGTCGCCGATCGGTAGGCTGGCGCTGTCCAACTCGATCGCGCTGACACCCGGTTCGCTGGTCATGGACGTCAGGGGCGAGACGATGTTCGTCCACTGGCTCGACGTGAAGAGGACCGACCCGGACCAGGCAACCGAAATGATCGTGGCTCCGTTCGAAAAGCACCTGGAGGCGGTGTTTGGCTGACATGCTGCTTCAGATTGCCGGCGTGCTGATCTTCTTTGCCATCGTCTTCGGCGTGGCAAGGCTGGTGATCGGCCGCACCGCAATCGACCGTGTCGTCGCCATCGACATGCTGACCGTGGTGTCGATCGCGCTGATCGCGCTCTACGCACATCTGTCAGGCCGTTTCGTCTATATCGACGTCGCCCTCGTCTACGGCCTGCTCAGCTTCCTCGCCGTACTCGCCATCGCCCGCTTCCTCGAAAAGGGGCCGTGACGATGCTCGAACTGCTCGTCATCCTGATCTGCGGCAGCATCCTGGTCAGCAGCGTGCTGGCCGTCTGGCTCGACAACCTGATGGCAGCAATGGTGAGCGCCGGGCTGGCGAGCCTGTTTGCCGCAGTCTCCTATGTGCTTCTCGCCGCCCCCGATGTCGCCATGGCGGAAGCCGCAATCGGCTCAGGCCTGTCGACGCTCATCTTCCTCTATGCGATCCGCCGCACCGGCGGCGGCAGGGAGTGACCATGGAGCTGACCGGCAGCATCCTGGTGCTAACAGGCGCCTTCTTCCTGTTCTCAGCCGGGCTTGGCCTGCTGCGCATGCCCGACACCTTCACCCGCATCCAGGCCGGCACCAAGGCCTCGACACTGGGCAACATTCTGGTGCTCGCCGGGCTCGGCTTCTATCACCCGGACTGGGCGCTCAAGCTGCTGGTCGTTGCCTATTTCGTGCTGATGACCAACCCGCTCTCGTCGCATGCGCTGTCGCGAGCGGCGCACGCCATCCGCACGCCGATGGCGCCGTCGACCATGGTCGATGCGCTGCGCGAGGAAGGCGACCGGCAAGGCAACGGGGACGCGTCATGAAGGCGGCCTTTTCCCTGCTCGCAGTGCTTTTGTTCGGGGCGGTCTTCGCCGGCATCGTCGGCGGCTATGCCGAACGCGAAAGCGTGTCCGCGCTCGCGGAACAGTATCTGGCCTTGGTGCCGCGCGAGCTCGGAGCGCCCAATGTCGTCACAGGCATCCTGATCACCTATCGCGGCTTCGACACGCTCGGCGAAGTGGCGGTGCTGTTCATGGTCGCCGCCGGCGTCGGCGTGCTGTTGGGCGGCAAGGATACCGCGACGGCTTCAGAACCCGGTAGGGAGCCGCGTCGCCCGAGCGAACTCGTCGGCAACGGCGCCGAGATTATCCTGCCGCTGATCTTCCTGTTCGGCGCCTATGTCATCAAGAACGGCCACCTCTCGGCCGGCGGCGGCTTCCAGGGCGGTGCGGTGGTCGCCTCCGGAACCATGCTTCTGATGCTCGCCTTGCCGGCAACGAAGCTCAATCACGGCTTCCTCAGCGTGACGGAATCGCTTGCCGGCGTCGTCTATGTCGGCATCGGCATCCTCGGGCTGGTGTTTGCCGCCGGCTTCCTCGACAGCCACATCCTGCCTTTGGGTGAATTCGGCACGCTGATCAGCGCCGGCGCCATTCCGGTCATTTCGGCGCTGCTGGGCGTCAAGGTCGGCGCCGAACTGAGCGTCATCATCGACCGTTTTCGCAACTGAACGCAGGAAGACGCCATGGGCCTGCCTGTCTCCACGCTTCTCATGACCACCGGCTTCCTGCTGGTGCTGATAGGCATGTGGGGCATCCTGCGCCACCGCAACATCCTGCGCATCATCATCGGCTTCAGCCTGTTCGACACCGGGCTGCACATCGTCATGGTGGCGACCGGCTACATCACCGGCGGCACGGCGCCGATCATCGACACCGCACTTGGGATCGAGCAGGCGACCACGCGGGCGGTCGATCCAGTACCTTCGGCCCTGGTCGTGACCGCCATCGTCATCGGCTTTTCGGTCACCGCCATCATGCTGGCCTTCGCCATCCGCATCCACGACGCCAGGAAGACACTGTCCATCGACGCGCTGACGGAGTCCAAATGGTAGAGGCGCTGTTCCAGCCGCTGAACATCTTCCTGCTCGGCCTCGGCGGCGGCTTCCTCATTCCCCTGCTCTACCGCATCGCCAAGCCGTTGCCGGCACTGGCCTTCATCACAGCCCTCTGCGGCATCGCCGCCGTCTCCGGCGTCAATTTCTGGGCACTGCGCAACGGCCAGCCAGCCATCGAGGTTTATACCGCAGGTGCTACGCCGCCGATCTCCATCAACCTGCGCTTCGGCGCATGGGAGGGCTTCTTCACCTTCTGCGTCAACATCGCAGCGCTGCTCGGCGCCTGGCAGCTGTGGCCACGGCTGCGCGATAGTTACGCAGCACTGCTGCTCTACCTGATCCTCGTCATGGGCATCAACGGCATGGTGATGACCCGCGACCTGTTCAATCTGTTCGTATTCCTGGAGATCGTGTCGATCGCGACCTATGGTCTGCTCGGGCTCGAGCGCGGCCCGGCAGCGCTCGCCGCAAGCTTCAAATACATCATGGCGACCGTACTCGCCTCGTCGTTCCTGCTGCTCGGTTCCGTGCTGCTCTACCATGTCACTGGCACGCTCAACATCGACGAGCTGATCGAACGCCGCGAACTCATCGCCGGGCCGATCGGCGCCACGGCGCTGATCTTCATCCTGGCTTGCCTGATCCTCGAACTGAAGCCGTTCCCGGCCAATGGCTGGGGCCTCGACGTCTACGAGACGGCACCCGCAGGCATTGCCGCGCTGGTATCGGTTGGCGTTTCGGCCGGCGTGTTCTTTGCGCTGCTCAAGCTCCTGCCACTGTTCGAAAACCACCTCTCGCTGATCGCCATCGCCGGCGGCGCAACCTTCCTGTTCTCCAACCTCGTCGGGCTCAAGCAGACCAACGTGCAGCGCATGCTGGGCTACTCCTCCATCGCCCAGATGGGGCTGATGATGCTGGCGCTGGCCTTGCTGCAGAAGCAGGGTGCCGCCGCCTCCATGCCGCTGGTCATCGGCGGCCTGTTCTCCAACCATCTCTTCGCCAAGGCCGGGCTGTTCTGGCTCGCCGGTGCGGTGCAGAGAACGGAAGTCGCAGGCTGGTCGACTATCGCAGGGCGGCCTTTTGTGCTGCTCGTCTTTGCACTTCTGCTTGTCGCCATTGCCGGCCTGCCGCCCTTCCCCGGCTTCTGGGCCAAGTGGGAGCTGGTCATGCAGCTTTCCGGCGCCCAGCTCTATGTCTGGATCGCCCTGATCCTGCTCGGCTCGCTGCTGGAGGCCGCCTATATGTTCGGCTGGTTCAAGCAGGCGACGCGGGCCATGCCCGGCGATCTGCCGGTATCCTTCGCGGCGCGTGACCTGCTGCCGGCCGCAGGCGGTGCAGTGCTGCTGGCCATCGGCAGCTATCATGCGGCCCAACTCGCCGGTGCCGCCTCGCTCTGGCTGTTTTCGCCGCTCATCATCGGCATCGTGCTTTACGCGCTCGACTGGCTGCCGGGGCGCGTCAAATGCTGCCTGATGCTGCTGGCCGTGCTCGGCGTGGGCAACTGGCTGATATCTGAAACAACAGGCATGTCAGGGCTTTTTGCTACAGTGCTCTTGGGCGGCGGCCTGGTGGTGGCCTCGGCCGCGCTCTACAGGCAAGATTCCCGCCCCGGCTATTATCCGCTGATGGCGGTGCTCTTGCTTTCAATCGCTACGATGATGCGGGCGCAAACCAGCCTGGAGTTTTTCTTCTCCTGGGAACTGATCACGTTGTCGTCCTACTTCATGATCGCGCAGGGCAGGCATGCCCATCCCCATGCCCTGCCCTTCCTGTTGTTCTCGCTGTCTTCAGCCTTTTGCCTGCTCGCCGGCTTTGCGCTCGCCGATGCGGCCAACGGCACCTCGCTGCTGCAGGCGTTCCGGACAGGCGGGACGGACGCTGCTTCCGCCTTTGCGCTGCTGGCGCTCGGCTTTCTCATCAAGGCCGGTGCGATCGGCTTCCATGTCTGGCTGCCCGGCGCCTATGCCGAGGCCGACGACGACCTCTCGGCAATGCTGTCGTCGGTGGTCAGCAAGGTCGCCATCTTCGGTCTGTTCATGGTCACCTATCTCGCCATCCGCTCGCAGGTCGGGCTGGAGCTTGCCCATCTCATGGGCTGGATTGGCATGCTGACGACGGTGATCGGCGCGGCCCTCGCCTTCAGGCAGGACGACGTCAAGCGGCTGCTCGCCTATTCGAGCATGAGCCAGCTCGGCTACATCATCACGGCAATCGCGCTCATGAGCCATCTCGGCTGGGTGACGGCACTTTACCTCGTCGCCAACCATCTGATGGTCAAGGGCATCCTGTTCCTGGCTGTCGCAGGCGTGATCCTGCGTTGCGACACACGCCGGCTCGAAGAGCTCGGCGGCCTGGCCCGCCGGATGCCCGTGACCTTTGTCGTTGCGGTCGTTGCCCTCGTGTCGATGTCGGGCCTGCCCCCGCTCGCCGGCTTCGGCGGCAAATGGCTTTTGCTCAGCGCCATGGTCGAGAAGGGCTGGTACGGGCTGGCGGCAGCAGGCATCCTGGCGACGCTCATCGGCCTGCTCTACATGTTCCGCCTCGCCCACGCGTTGTTTCTCGCGCCGCCGCAGGCTGCCGCCGTCCACGTCCGCGAAGCTCCGATGCAGCTTCTCCTGCCCCAAATCGTGCTTGTCGGGGCGATCCTCGTCCTGTCTTTCCAGCCCAAGCTGTTCATGGACCCGGTTTCGACTGCCATCGACCCCTATTTCGCCTCAACACTGGTCTGGGAGGGCATGTCGCTCGAGACGATCTACGGCTACTGGAACCCGGTTCCCGTCATGGCCGCCTCGATTGCCGGCGCCGGCGTTCTATTCCTGATCGGATGGACCGTTTACCGCCTCGACCAGGGCCGCACTGCGGCCAAGGGTATCGCCGAATTCTATCGCTACTACATCAAGATCTCGCAACCCTGGTCGGCGCCGCTGGCAACGAGGGCCTGGGAGAGTATCGCACGCCTTGGCACTGTCTCAGCCGAAGCAACGCGCAGGGTCTACACTGGCGACGGCCAGATGTATGTTCTCGTGGCACTCTTTTACGTGCTGTTTCTGCTGTCGGCCAATTTCATTGCTGGACATGCGGGCTAACTCGATTCCAGCAAGGCACGAGTGAGCTCCCGTCCAGAATTGCGTCAGCAACGCAAACAAGCGTTATTGTGGCTCATACCGGGTCAGCCGCCGGTTCCGGGGGAGATTTTTCCTTGCTGACGTAGCCGCGACACGACATGGGCAAGTTGATCGGGATAATCTGGCGTGAAGGTCCAGTAGTGAACCCCGGAGGCAGCTGCCGCGTCCATCAGGCCGCGCTCGCCGGGAGCCAGGTCATACAGCAGCGTGATAAGCACGTCGCTGCTGACCCACGGATCGTCATACCAGAATGTATGCGAGGTTCGGGACAGGCCGGGAATGTTTTCCGGCCTCACCCGAAGCAGTTCGAGGCCGTCGGCTCGTGCGCTTTGCAGAAGCCAGTTCGTGTCATCCGCATCAAGTTCTTCCATATCAGGCCTGCCTGCGCGCGATGCACGGTTTATTACCTGCGATAGCCTGAGCGCGCTGTCGTTGAGATTGGCCGAAACAGTGACGCGTTCGGCCACGTCCGCGTAATCGCGCATGTCGGCCACGAAACGTCGAAAATCGGCGTCCGGGGCGGCGTGATAAACCTCGCCGATACGCACCGGTTCGGCGTCCGGCTGCTTTGCCTTGCGCCCCGCCAATGCCAGGGCGTCGCTCCCGACCGTGCCGCCGGCGCTGTAGGTCAACACGTCGACCTTGTCAGCAATGGTGTGCTGCGACAGGAGTTCGACCAGCTTGGCAAGCTGGGGAGCCGCGCCAAAAGCGGTCACCATATCTCTCGGGTATCTCAGGAAATTTTCGGCCGTCGGCCAGGCGAATAGAACAACCACGGAGGTCCGGCCTGTGAAATGGCGGAGCTGCGCTGCCTGTCCCGCCGCACGTTCAACGGTGGTGTTGGCACCGTGGACATAGACAATGACATCGCGATCCTGGCTGGCGGCCAACGCTTGGTCGATCTTGTCGAACCAGGCCATCGCTGCGGGTGAAGGCGGCTGATCCGGCTCAATCGCCGCCTGCTCATTCAGATTGCTGAGATGGAGGAATGGCCGCCGGTCGTCGCTTGCACCGGTCGACCAGGCATAGATCCTGTCCCAGGTTGTACCTTCCTCGCCGATTCTGACCGTCGCCTCCCCGAGCTGCAGATCCCTGCCCGGGACGACTGCATAGAGGCGATCGTTGCGCGGTCCGACGGGAAGCCGGTTGGTAGCGTAGAAAAGGGCGATCTCCGGGTCTGACTTGTGCTCCGGATTGGTGGTGAAGGGACTTGAAAGGCCGCCGAGGAAAACGATCGGGGTAGGCATAAGGCGCATGGGCGGCTGGTAAAAGGATATGGCTATGGTCGCTCCGGCGACGACAAGGCAGAAGATTACGAGATAGCGGAACATCAATCCCTCTCAGCCGGAGTGGTCAGTTCCTCAACAAGCGCCGAAACAGCTCGCGCATGGTCAGGTGGTGGTCGAAATGTCCATCGCGCAGGAAGTTCAGAACCTGCGCGATGACCAATGGATTGTTCATCATGAATGTATGGGACGTCGGCAATACGATATGGTCGGCCATCCCTTCAAGCTTGGTGCTCTCGACCGAAACCTTGCCGTCATTGGGGCCGCTGAACAATTGGGAGAACGCGGGATTGGTCGATCTGTCGCCGGCAATGATGCCGAGATTGAAATCCGCCGGCCCGAGAGTGTTGGGAATGCTACCCGGATTGGTGCCAAGTTGCCGGCCTGCCGGTCCGGTGAGCATCTGTAAGATTGCGAGATCGCCGAATGCGTCGATGATCTCGGAGCCGCCATTTGGCGGACCCAGCATGACCACGCGGCCGAGATTTCCAGGTCTATGCTGCTGCAGCCAGGCCCGGACCAGGATTCCGCCGAGCGAATGCGTCACGAAATGGATGTTCCCAGGCTTCCCGCATCTGGCCACCGACTTGTCGACATGCGCGATCAGCTTTTCGACGGGAGCATTCAGGGACGGATAGCCATCATTCACCACCTTGAAGTCATTGGCCTCCAGGGCCTCCTCGATCAGAAGCAGAGATGGGGCCGAACGCCCAAGGCCATGAAGCAGCACCACGCAATCCTGCGCCGACGCACCAGACCAAAACAGAGACAACATCAATGCAAGCAAACAGCGCATGACCGTAAACAGAACCGTTTGCGGAAGTTGACAGGCCGCCGATCCTCTAGGTGGTCGACAAAGCGTCTACCGGCAAGGTGCGAGATAAGTTACCGGCCTGCCGTAGCGGTCGACCATCGGTCGTCCACGGCTGTCGACTCGCTGGAAACGGCACTGGCCCGGAGCGGTCCCGGCGCCAATCATGGCACCCGCCACGCCCCCGATTGCGGCACCCGCGACCGTTGCCCCGGTATTGCCGCCGATCGCCTGGCCAACCAGTGCCCCGCCTGTTGCGCCAATAGCGGCTCCGCCGAGTACACGTTCCTGGGGCGTATTGCACGCGCTCGTAGCCAGCGCGATCACAAGGAGAACCGCAACCTCACTCAATGTTCGTATCATCGATCGATTCCTCCACAACCGTGCACCATGCCGATTGCATGGCACCGACGACAATGCTGCCATTGCTTTAGTCGATTGAAACGTCGAAGTGATTGGCTGAGCGTCCCAATGCTATGCTCTGCGCCTCAATCGTAGCCTTTCGCGCGGTCTGCTGCCTCGCTGAAACGATCGAGTCGACTTTGCTCCATTTGGTGGGCGCCCATGGACGACGAAGGTTGGCGCAGAGTCCAGATACTATGCCTCACGTCCCAAAGACGCTGGCAGGCAAGGACAGCTTGTTGACAACAGGTTGGTGGAGGAACTGACATCGGGCAGATGTCGTTTGTGTAATCGAGGTTCGTCATGAAACGTTTGCTGGCTCTGGGTCTTGCGATCGGCCTTGCAATGCCGCTGGCGGCACCCACTCCCGCTCAGGCGGTAACCGTCAACATCACAATTGGAACCAGCCTGAATCACGGCCGGGCCATTTCTTGCAGCCAAGGCCAAAGGCTACTTCAGAACAGAGGCTTCCGCGATGTCCGACGCATAGACTGCCGCGGCAGGATTTTCATCTACCATGCCCGGCGTGGCAACAGCAGGTTTGAGATCGCGCTGAGCTCACGCACCGGGCGTGTGGTGGATGTTCGACGCATTCGCAGGTGATCCATTCCACGTTGCTGTCAGAAATCCTGGATGCGGGCCCTGCGCGCTGGTCTTGTGATGAAACACGGAGGCTTCCCATGACAATTGGCAATGACCAGAGTGTCGATCGTCGCGGCTTCATGATCGGATCCGTCGCAACCGTTGGTGCGGCAGCCGCACTCGTGACCGGAACTGCCCAAGCGCAATCTGGATCGACATCTGCCGGCTTGTCGGCCGCTGATGGAAAAGGCACCGTTTTCACGGGTGATACCATCAGCGGAAAACCGGTCATCAGTTCGCTCGATGTCGCCGACCTCGAGCCAGGCAAGAAGCACAGCTTCTATTTCCAAGGCGTGCAAATGCCGACGGGACAGCACTGGTATGTCTCGGTCATCGTAGCCAAGGGAAGTGCTTCCGGAAAAAGGCTTGGGCTGATCAGCGGGGTGCATGGCGATGAAATGAGCCCCGTCCACACAGTGCAGACAGTGATGAATGGATTGGATCCGACCTCGATGTCGGGGACAGTGATCGCGGTATTCGATGTCTCTCGTCCAGCCCTCGAGGGAATGGCTCGGAGATGGCCGAGCTCCGGACGCGGTATCGACCTGGTCGACATCAATCGCCAGTTCCCTGGCGACGAGAACGCCCCCGACGCACCGTCGCGACATGCCGGGCTGCTGTTCAACAGGCTGCTGCGGTCAAATCTCGACTACGCAATCGACTTCCATACAGCAGCTACCGGCATGGACATGACCGCATTTCATCTCGCGCGGATGGATTTGCCCGAGGTCCGCGCCATGGCGGAGTTGTACCCGATCGACCAGATCTTCGACAATGCTGCAGAGCCCGGTCTCTTGGCCAACGCCCTCATCGATGCCGGCATTCCTGCATTCACTCCGGAGATCGGTCGCCCCCGGATCCTCGACCACGACATGATTGCACTGTTTGTTGAGGGGACGACGAACGTCCTCAAACATCATGGCATCGTATCGGGACCGATTGGCAGGACGAGCAAGGACTCCAATGTCTTTGTCGCGGACGGGATGTTGCCTATCATTGCAACGCATGGCGGCTTTGTTGAGCTGTTGGTTGGCCTCAACGAAGCTGTTCAGGCCGGACAAAAACTTGCTGTCCAGCGAAACACATTCGGTGAAATCGTTGCCGAGTACAACGCTCCCCGGAGCGGTGAGGTTGGCGCGAGGCGTACCGACGCAACCGCTGAGCCAGGGACTCCAATCGTGTTCATGATCTTCGATAGCGCAAGCCCAGTCGGCGGCGATACACTGGTTGAATGAGCACAGCCAATTGGCGGTTTGTGCACCGGCGCCCCTTGCAGCGCCAAACAGTCCGCCAGGATACTTCCATTCCAAAAAGGCCCTCGATCTGGTGCGCGGGCAGCGAGCGCGAATACACTAAAATGACAATCTAGCTGGCGCACCTTCCAAGACAGGAACCGGGCGGCCAATGCCTTCCACCGGCCACCTGCGGCATACCCGGTGGAACATGGGTTCCTGTCCGGGATGATGCTGCGCGCCAGTGCCGCGACGTGAGCCGCGGCACCGGCGCTTCGCTCAGCTCTTGCTTTCGTTCTCGAGGCCCCAGAACAGCTTGTCCAGCCCTTCCGCCTGCGCATCCTCCGGCACCCGCAGCCCGGTCGTGGCCTTGAGCACCACCGACAGGATCAGCCCGGTCAGTATCCCGGCGCCAAGGCAGAGCGCGAAGCCCGCAAGTTGCATCAGCACGCTGATTTGACCGTGCTGGAACGCATACGCGCCTTCGGTGACGCCGAAGTAGCCGCCCCTCGGCGTGCCCGACTTGACCAGCCCGACCATGATGAGCGCATAGAAGCCCGCGCCGATAAACAGCGGGAAGAGCTTGTGCTCGTCGATCTGACGCTTCGATGTGAAGTTGTAGACGATCCAGGCTGCAATCGGCGCCCCGAGCGAGACCAGGAACATCTGCCAGGGCAGGTAGACGTCGAAGCCTGGCGCGCCCGAAACGTACCCGGCAAGCGGGCCGAGCAGCAGATAGATGTAGTTCTTCGTACGGTAGGAGATGATTGCGCCGGTGATGGCGCCACCCGCCCAGGAGATGCCGTAGTTGTTGAAGGCAATGCCCACGCTGGTGTTGGCCATGGTCACCGAAACCGCATAGGTCTCGGGGTCGAAAAAGAACAGGCAGGACAGAATGACCATCGGCAGGCCTGCGAAGATCGTGATCAGGCCGGTTGCGGCGAGCCCGATCGAAGGTGCCTTGTAGGACGGCACTTTCGGGTGAGGCGCAAACATGCCCGGGCGCTTACCCAGTTGCGGCACCAGGACCATCGCGATGCCCGTCGGGAAGATATAGACGAACCCGATGCCGAAGAAGTCGTGAAAGCCGGCGTTCGTCAGCGGGCCGACCGACCCCCAGACCGCCCAACTCAAGACCGAGGAGACCACGGTGGCCACGACGCAGGTGATGTAGAAGGCGGAAGCCTTCATGCGCTCCGACACCGCGAAATGGAGCAGGACGTTCACGATGCCTGCGAAACAGGCAAGGAAGAAGATGAAGATCTGGAACGTATTGAGCCCGGGCCAGACCGCCGGATCGACAGTTTGTGCGTGCGCGTTCGACAGCGCCCCGAAGAACCACCAATCCTTGAGCGAATCCATCATGGTTCCGCCAGCCATGATGTAGTACTGCCCCGCCCAGAAGCCGAAGCCGATGATGAAATAGGTCGCAAACCCGATGAAGAAGCCCACCATCTTCTCGATCGTGGAATTGTAGAGATTGGCGCTTCGCGTGGTACCCGCATCGATCATCAGAAGACCTGCGACCACGGTCAGCGCCCCCACCGTACCTGAAGCGTAGACCAGATTCTGGACAAGCTGGGTGAGCGTCACCTGTCCCGCAAAAAATGCTGTTGTCGTTCCTTCCATATATTCATCCCCTCTGATGCCGGCTGCCCCTGTCTCCGGCTTTTATTTGTGGCTTTCCTCGCCTCAACTAGGTGGAGGCTTGGACGTTACCCAAGGGCAAGTGGGTCGGACTACTTTGTTTTGGGGCGAAGATTAAATCAAGAGAGTGAAACTATTTTCCTGCCAGGGAAAATCGTCAGGCGATGAAAAAACACCTGGTATCAAAGGATGAGGTTGCACAAACCGGATCCGGCTCCGGCCATTTCGCCTCGCCACAGCCCTGACCCTTTGAACCGCCAGTGCACGCTACGGCGATGCGGCGCATGGTGCGTTACGATCACCGTTTTGCCGTCGAACGACCTGGACAGCTCTTGTTCAAGGAAAGCGCGGTTTCTCCGACGCAGTTGTAGCGCACGGTCGGCCGTGAAAGCTTCGCGAGACGGGAGCTTGCCGACGGCGATCCACGGCTGCGCGAGCTGCTTGCTGCGACGCTTGGTAGGATGGCCGCTGGGAATTTGCGGCAGCTTCTTGCGAAGCGCGGTCGCGGGTCAACGATGAAGATGGGCGATCTTCCTCAGGCAAAGGGGCTGCCGGCGGACAATGCGGCTTATCGTGTACTGGTTGAAGGATGCTTTGGAGCGGGATGCGGATTGGCTGCATGATCTCGATGACGACGGCATCCCGAAGTTACTGTCTGCATGCGAGACTGACGAGCAGCTGCTCGACTCGGCAGCCGAGGACCAGGGTGTGCATTGGCTGCGGTTGCCGAGGTAGTGACTGACCGTAGGCTCTTCCTGGCGACTCTGGTCGTCAACTAGAATTTGCCTTTTTCAGCCATATTTACCTTCCTTCTCTGGTACCATTGAGCCCATTCCTCAATGTACCCACAAAATTCTTCTGCAAATCTTTCTTTTATACATGCATTATATGCGTTTTTATACAGAGCTTGGTACTTAACCAGACGTTCCATTTTGACTTTGTCTGAATAATATTCAGGATTTCCTTTAATCTCTACTTCTTTTTCCAATAATACAGACATGAACTCGGCTAAAAAGCGCCCACCATCGTACTCGTCGGAATCGCCATAGTATTTTTTCAGGAACTTCGAAAAATTATGAGAATCAAGTGGTGATTTTGAAACATTAATTTTGGCATCAGTGACGCTCTGGCAAAGAAAAGCCTTGAGACCACTCTTTTTGGCTTCAGATTTATTTTCTACTTCATCAATGTAAAAAATTAATGAGTTATATTCTAAAAATACCCCAATACCTTTGTCGGGATACGACACACCTTTTACTTCACATGGTATATTCTGATATTCTTGGTCATTATACTTTTTAATATAAGAGGCCCATTTCCGAGCCTCCTTATGATTCTTCCTATATATATACTTTAGAGTGAGCGAAGACAGCTGTCTTATGCAATCATTGTCTTCATAAGCAAGCCGAGCGCAGTATGTCAGAACGTTGTCTTCGTTCATATCCGTTTTAGCAGTGCTCACACTTTTCATGCCCTGATACGGCGTGACTATTTTCACATCTGCATACGCTCCCGCCGACGTAAAAAGTACTGCGGTTGTGAGCAAAATTTTGAAAAGGCGCATCGTTAGTCCTCTCCCTCCAGGCACTTCCGTCAGCCTTTCGGCAACAGGCACAGCTCTTCATGCTTTGTGATGCCGCTCATATTGCAAACGATGTATCGGACACCGAATCCTGGTCGCTTCGAAGAAGAGACGCTCGCAACAGAAGACCCCACTTTGATAGTGTCAGACGTTCCCCAGCGTCCGGACTTGTATCCGTCGCATTTTTGCCGTTCGCCCTTGTCGTAGTAACAAGTCAGCACTTGAACAGGGAATCCGCACTTATTGGTCAGCCGCGTCATATCCCAACTGACTCCCGATCCCGTCCGTCGGATGTCTACACAGCTGAGATCGGCGTACGGTGCGCGACCGTCAGACTTTTTGGCTTTCTTGGATGGTGAATCGGCCCACGGATCGAGACTTGAATCCACAGCCGCCTTGGTCTCGAGCTTTTTTGTTTTCTGGTAGCGTTCAGCCTTAGCTTTTCTCTGACGGGCGATTTCGTCGAATGCATTCGGCTTCCTTGGAAGACTATCGCTTTCGTCGGGGGCCGAAGGGGTCTCTAGGCCCTGAAGCAGGAGGCCAATCCCGGCGCCCAGGAGCCCGATAGCAGCGGCATCGTTTGAACCACTGCCGCCCGCACAATTATATTCAACGCGATGTCTTTTTCCGTTAGAATCCATCACGTAATCAACGCTTTGGCAGTTTGCATGGGCGTTACCCAACCCGAACGGACTTAAACACGCGGCTATCACTAGCGCCGTCACAAAAGTCGCCGACTTCCCCAGTCGGGTCATGGGTTCAGTACGAGCGGGAATAGCAATCACTCTCGCCATTAATGTCATCGATTCTGCCCCAATTGACGTAGAAGGTATTTGACAGCATGCCCGATGAGACTCATGTCGGCCTCCTCCAATTGGAGGGGCCGTTGCGGATGCCGTGTTTTGCATGGAATTTGTAATAGGCGTGCTTCTCAAAAACGTCCCGTGGCGTGAATTGGTGGTCCTGAACGGCCCCGTTCCTCTTCAGGAACGGAAGGCCGCGCAAGCGCCACTCATTGATGTGCCAGCCGCCGTCGAAATAGTCCTCGAACGCGCGAGCCATCGAGTCCGTGTATACGACCAGATGGCGATTACGCTCCGAGAGCGGAATGATGTTTGCGCCGCAAGATCCGGTAGCATCCGAAATCCCAGTGATGACATCCTTCCAAAGCGATGGATCGAAAGCCGCCTCGATCGTCCGATCGAGCGCTCGGTCCAGTTTGACCAGGTCGACACTCATCTCAGAAGGCCCCGCTCCCGCTGGCAATGCAGGGCCTTGTTGTCGCTCACACCGGGCACCGATGAAAGGTTTTTGCTATCTGAGGTGGCTCCCCTGACGGGAGTACAATGTCAGGAAATGGCAGTTGCACGGTCGAGAACGAAGGAATTCCAAAACGACAGAATGGCGTTGATCTACTCCAATTGGAGATGGTGTGGCGGTCGTTTCTCTATGATGGACGAGGATCGATAGAAACGCTCTAGGGGACCATGCTGGGATCGGCGACGACAAAGGAAATTCTGATAAGCTTTGCCGGGACGTTACTGTACGTCGGCGGCGCTTTGGCCGCCTCAGACCAAGGTCTGCGACCCGTCGATATCGACAGGTCCTCAGAAACGTTCCAGATCACGAATGTACCGAAAACACTTGACCAAGGTCATTCTGGAATCTGCTACGCGATGGCTGCAAGCACACTCATCGATGCACAAACCTGCATCGACAAGAAGTTTTCAGAGTGTAAGAACTTGTCCGACAGTCTCAGTGTTGCGCGGAGCGAAAATCGCCCTTAAAAATCAAAGGCTTAGGCAATGGTGGGCCCGGAGGGACTCGAACCCCCAACCAAGCGGTTATGAGCCGCCGGCTCTAACCATTGAGCTACAGGCCCCACGCGGGCTGGATAGTAAGTTTTGCGCGCTGGCACAAGCCATCTTCGCGCATCTGTTGCGCGCTGCCGCAATCCACCCATAATCCGCCCCTATTCGACACTCTCGAAGGGCTCAGGACAACGGAGATTATATTATGAATCGCAAATACATGGCGCTCGCTCTTGCAGCGGCACTCGCAGTTCCCGCCGCCGCCGCCCGCGCCGACAACCAGCCGCCGCCGCGCATCATTGTGACCGGCGAAGGCGAAGCTTCGGTCGCGCCCGATCTTGCCCTGCTTTCCCTGTCGGTGATGCGCGAGGCCAAGACGGCGCGCGAGGCGCTCGACGCCAACAACGACGCCATGGCCGCCGTCATCGCCGCAATGAAGGCCGCCGGCATCGCCGAACGCGACCTGCAGACCGCCGGTATCCAGATCCAGCCGCGCTACAACTACACCAACAAGCCCGACGGATCGCAGGAAGCCGAACTCGTCGCCTACCAGGTCACCAACACGCTGTCGGTGCGCATCCGCGACATCACCAAGACCGGCGAGATCCTCGACAAGGCGGTGTCGCTGGGCGTCAACCAGGGCGGCGGCATCAACTTCACCAACGAAAAGCCCGACACGGTGATCACCGAGGCGCGCAAGCTTGCGGTCGCCGACGCCATCGCCAAGGCCAAGGTCCTGGCCGAAGCCGCCGGCGTCAGCCTCGGCAAGGTGATCGAGATCGCCGACCAGTCCTTCGCGCCGCCGCCGATGCCGCTGCAGCAGGCCAAGTCGTTCGACCGCGCGGCGGCGGGTTCGGTTCCCGTCGAAGCCGGCGAAAACGCCTACCGCGTGCAGGTCAACGTCACCTTCGAACTGAAGAACTGACACAGATACTCAAGGGCTGCCGTGGCGGCAGCGGCAGCCCTTGGTCTTTCCGGTTTTCCCGGAGTTCTCAGTGCAGGCAATGAAAAACCCCGGAGGCCAGGCCTCCGGGGTTTTGTTTGGAGCCACGCCCTTTCTTGCGAAAAGGGGCTCCCGCTACTCCGATCGGGCAACGCCCGATCTCATTGTTACCAGCGAACCACCGGGCAGTTCGGGGCCCGGGCGAAGCTGATCGCGACGCGCTCGCCATACTTGCGGCCGCTGACGGTGATGGTGCGGCGGTTGACGTCGACGACGCGGGCGCGGCGCAGGCCCATGCGGTCGGCCTTGTCGAGCGCACGGTCGGGCGTGCAGCGGCGATCCCAGCGGCCGTGATCGGGGCGACCGCCCCAGCGGCCATCATTGCGGTCCCAGCGGCCGTCGTTGCGGTTGTCCCAGCGGCCATTGTCACGGTAGCCGTCCTGGACATAGATGCCGACGCGCGGCTCGCCCTGGCCGAGGTTCAGGTAGAGGCCGTCTGCCTGCGCGGTAGCGGGAATGGCGGCCAGCGTGCTGAAGCCGATAAGGGCCGAAAGGGCGGCAGTCTTGATCTTGTCGAACATGGTCTTCTCCTTGAACTCCGTGGCGTCAAGCCGTCTTTGCCTGAGCGATGGCTGTAGATTGCACCGTCCAAGCTGAACCGATTTCGAACCGTGCATTCATTTTCGGTTCATCTGGCAAGCTGCTGATTCCGTTAGATAATATGATGCGATCACGCGTTTGTGAGTCGCCGCGCGACCGCGAAATAGCCTGCCGAAATGGTCGGGAATATGGCGAGCCTTACGGCTCTTCTTCGAGAACGTGCTCGAAATAGTCTTCCGGTTCGGCCAGATCGTCCTCGGAGGCCGTGAGCCTGCCGCGCACCGAGATGCCGGCCTCGTGCACGGTTTCGCTGCTGCCCGAAACCAGATGATGCCACCAGTAGAGGTCCTGCCCCTCGGCAACGAGCCGATAGGCGCAGGTGCTGGGCAGCCAGGCGATGGTGCGCACGTTGTCAGGCGTCAGCCCGACGCAATCCGGCACGCGCGCGAGGCGGTTGGCATAGTCGGAGCAGCGGCAGGTGGAGCCGTCGAACAGCCGGCAGCCGACGCTGGTCCAGTAGATCTCGCCCGTGTCCTCGTCCTCGAGCTTGGACAGGCAGCATTTGCCGCAGCCGTCGCACAGCTCCTCCCACTGGGTGGGGCTCATCGCCTCCAGCGGCGTCGTTTTCCAGTAAGGCTCGTCCATGGCAGGCATTTGGCGCGCATCGCCGGCCGCGTCAAGCACGCAGCCATTGCATTCATCGCCAGTTCAGCGAAGCCACGATATTGCCTTGTTGCCGTCGGGCAAATGCCCCGAAACCATGCGACTGCCGGGCGGAGCGGAACCATTCAGGGTTCCATCTGTTTGGGCCGGGACGGGACCCAAAGTTCACTTCGAGGAGATTTCCAACGATGAAACGCCAACCACGGATTCTCGCAGGCACGGCAATCGGCCTGTTCATGGCATCCGCGCCGTTGGGCGCCTTGCCGCTGCCGAATGGCGCGCTGTCTGATGCGGGCTCATCGCTGCCGCTCATCCGCGTGCAGTCGGACTGCCAGGAAGGCGAAACGGCCGAAGCCTGCGCGGCGCGCCAGGGCGCCCAGCAGGCCCCGGCCGAAGAGCCGGCCCCCGAACCGGAGCCGGCACCGCAGCCTGAGCCCCAGCCAGAACCTCAGCCACAGGCCGAACCCGCGCCGGAGCCGCAGGCCGAACAACCGGCACCACAGGCCGAAGAGCCGACACCCGAGCCCCGCCGCAAGAAGCGCGAGGCACCGGCGGAAGAACCCGCGCCTCAGCAGGAGGTCGCACCGCAGGCAGAGCCGGAGCCGCAGGCGGAAGAGCCCGCCCCCAGGCGCAAGAAGCGTGAGCCCGCCGCCGAACAGCAGCAGCAGGAACAGCCTGCCGCCGAGCCGGAGGCAGCGCCGCAGCCCGAACCGCAGGCGGAAGAGCAAGCGCCCAAGCGCAAGCCGAAGGAGCAGGCCCCGGCTGCAGAGGAACCAGCACAGACACCCGAAGTCACTCCCCCGCCGGAAGCACAGCCCGAGCAAAAGCCGGAGGCCGAGCAGCCGGCGGAGAAGCCTGCCGAGCCGACACCAGAGCAGGCCCCCACTCCCGAAACGCCTGCACCTTCAGGCGAAGCTCCGGCCCAGGGCGAGCAACCTGCGGCAGAGCAACCTCAGCAGCCCGCAACGGGCGAGCAACCAGCTGCCGGTGAGCAGCCGGCTACCGGCGAACAGCCTGCAACGGGTGAGCAGCCGCAACAGCCGGCCCAGCAAGGCGAAGCACCTGCAAACCAACCGCCGGTGAACCCGAACGAGGCGCCGCTGCTCGACAGCCAGAAGGAAACGCCGCCCGCACAGGCCGGCGGCCAGCAGCCGGCAGCCGAAGGCCAGCCTGCGCAGCCCGCCCAGGAAGGCCAGCCAGCGCCCGAAGGCCAGGCCGGTGGACAGACCGTCCAGCCGCAGCCGGTACCGGTCGATCCCGGCCCGCCGCCTGTCGACGACAAGGCCGCGACCGAACAGGCCCAGCCGGTCGAGATCCAGGCCGTCACCGCCGAGAAGGGTACCCGCATCGAGCGCATGCCCGAGGTCGACCTGCGCCGCAGGCCGCGTCCTGAAGGCACCGAAGTGCTGCGCGAAATCGGCGACCGGGTGATCATCCAGATCAACAACCAGGTCATCGTCGAGAGCAACGACCGGCCGCGCATGACGCGTGACGCCCAGGAGGTGTACTACGAGGAACTGCCGCGCGGCCGCACCCGGGAGGTGATCGTCCGTGAGAACGGCAACCAGATCATCACCATCCGCAACCGCTACGGCGACGTCGTGCAGCGCTCGCGCATCACGCCCGACGGCCGCGAATATGTGCTGAGCTATGTCGACGACCAGTATTACGGCGAGATGGACGAATGGCGCGATCCAGGCCTCGACCTGCCGCCGCTGCAGCTCCACATCCCGCGCAACGAATATATCCTCGATGCGCAGTATGTCGAAGATGACGACGCCTATTACGACTTCCTCGAGCAGCCGCCGGTGGAGCGCGTCAAGCGCCTCTATTCGGTCGACGAGGTCAAGCGTTCGGCCCGCGTGCGCGACATCGCCCGCCGTGTCGACCTCGACACGCTGAGCTTCGAATTCGGTTCGGCCTCGATCCCCGAGGCCGAGATTGCCAAGCTCGAAGGCGTCGCCAACGCGATGGAGAAGATGCTGAAGAAGAACCCGGCCGAAACCTTCCTCATCGAAGGCCACACCGATGCCGTCGGTTCCGACGTCGCCAACCTGGCGCTGTCCGACCGCCGCGCCGAAGCCGTGGCCGACGCGCTGACCAATGTCTTCGGCATCGCGCCGGAGAACCTGTCGACGCAAGGCTATGGCGAGCGCTATCTCAAGGTGAAGTCGCAGCAGCCGGAGCGCGAAAACCGCCGCGTCGCCATCCGCCGCATCACCCCGCTGGTGGCCCCCATCGCCAGCGCCAACTAGCATACGCGGCATCCCAAAAGGCCCGGCCCGCACCTCGCGGGTCGGGCTTTTTTCTGCCCGTTTGACTGGCCGGATGGCGCCCGGTACCGGGCATCCTGCCGACGTCCAGACGCCGCATTGCCCGGTAACAATCACGCGATGACCCGGCTTTCGCCATTGATTCGCTGGATTTTGATGCCACTTTGACGGTGACGTGGTTCCCTGCCCCGTCTCATCTCCGACGTTTCAGGAGAACAGGCCCGGCCGAATTCCCCCTCCAGCGGCCGGGCCTTGTTTTATCCCAAAACCTGTTGCATTCGTCGGCACCGCCTCGATTTCCAATCTCAAAATTTCGGACGTCTCATGAAACGCCTCGAACACGCCGTCGAATCCATCATTCTCGCCTCGCGCTGGCTGCTCGTGGTGTTCTATCTGGGCCTCGCTGTGGCGCTCGCCATCTACGCGCTGTCCTTCGCCAAGAAGCTCTACGGGTTTGTCATGACGGTCATGGTGCTCGACGAGACCGACACCATCCTGAAGGTGCTCGGCCTGATCGACGCAGCACTCGTTGCCTCGCTGGTGGTGATGGTCATCATCTCCGGCTACGAGAACTTCGTCAGCCGCTTCGACAACCATGACGGCGAGGTCCACTGGCTCGGCACCATCGACATCAGCTCGCTCAAGATCAAGGTCGCCTCGACCATCGTCGCGATCTCGTCGATCCACCTGCTCCAGGTCTTCCTCAACAACCAGCAATACACCTCCGACCAGCTGATGTGGCTGACCCTCATCCACCTGACCTTCGTGCTGTCGGCGCTGCTGCTGGCCTACATCGATCGTCTTACCGGGCTTGCCAAGGGCGCCAAGAAAGCGGCTACGGAAGACGGCCCTAGCCTCTGAGCCGGACGGGATCATCTCACCGGCGCGGATTCATCATCTCAGCCGCGCCGGCCAACCCGCTGGATTGATTCAGCCTTCGGCGGCCCGGACGTCGCTCGACCGGAACGGCTGGAGGCAGGAGGCCACTTTGCGCATTCTAGGATACGTCCTGGCCGCCGCGGGCCTGCTGATCTGTGCGGCCACCTTCGGCATGTGGGTCTGGCTCAACGCCTACGGCTGCGGCACCGGCTGCAACGACTTCCGGCTGCGCTGGGAAGACAGCGAGGCGCTGTCCTATTTCATTCCGCCGTTCATTCTCGGCTGCGCCGTAGCGGTGCTGGGTGCGGCAACGATCGCCATGAACTGGAAAAGATAGGGGCGAACGAAGCGTAGCGGACTGCCGGTCTCCCGCCAGTGCTGCTTGTCGCTCAGCCCCATTTCTGGTTTCCTGGTGGTTCACTCGGGGAAGATCGACAGCGTGTTTTCAGCCTACGTCGACGAGATCATCATGGCCTGCGCCGGTGTCTGGATGGCGGCCATTGGGTTCGGATACATTGAGCTTTCCGTTCCGCCCCATCAAGCGTGGCTGGGCAACCTCGTAAAACACTTCAAGTGGATGGGCCCGCTACTGCTTGGTATTGCAGCCGTGCTCGCTGTCGTTTCCCCGACCTAGTTGCCCCATGGCCGAGGCATGATGGTTCAGGCGCCAGGCAGCCCGCCACTCCCTGCCGACGCCGCACGGGCCCCTGCCCTCGTCCGCCGTAGTTCCTGCCACTCCCGCGTAAGCGTTATGCCGCTTTCGCGGTCGCCGATGTCTTGTTGATCGCCGTCACCGCGAGGTTTGTCAGCTTGTTGTTCGTCGCCTTCTCCTGGTCGAGGATTTCGCTCAGGAGCGTGTGAGCCTCGTCATAACCAAGGTCCTTGGCCCATTCACGCAGGGATCCATACCGGGCAATCTCGTAGTGCTCGACGGCTTGGCACGCTGCCAGAAGACCGGCATCCAGTGCGGTGCCAGATGCCTCTTCCATCAGCCCATCGGTCTCCTTGATCAGGCCTTCGATCGCATCGCATTTTTCGCCCGAAGCCTTCTTGCCGATGGATTTGAAGACCAGCTCCAGTTTCTTGATCTGGCCCTTGGTCTCTTCGAGATGATCCTCGGCAGCCTTCTTCAGCTTGGCGTCCTTGGCCGCCTTGGCCACCTTCGGAAGGGCCTTGGTGATGGCGTTCTCGGCGTAATACATATCCTCGAGTGTATGCTCGAAAATCTCAGCCAGCGTTTTCATTTGGGATTGCTCCTTGCCGGAATTGGCAAGGGAGGGAATGGATCACAGGCAAGAAGGTTCCTCCCAAAACAGCAAGAACTCCCCCTCGACCTGCTGGCACCGTGTCGTGCCTCCACGACGGCGGACCGACCACGCTCCCCGCGCAGCGAAGGAACTTTACGCCCCACTCCATGTTGTCCTGCAGCAGCAGGAGACAATCGATGCAGAACGACTATGAAACCGGCGCACGCAGGCCAGTCGCACGGAAAGGCCCGGATCCCAGCGATGCCTTTTCGCAGCAGGCTGCCGAAAACAAGCAGCCGGCCGACCGATACGGCAACACGGAGCCCGTTGGCGAGACCAACGAAAAGGCGCGCCATTCAGATGGCCAGAACGCGCCGGGCACCAGCACGCATATCCTTGAACGACCAGGCGGCAGCGAGCAGCCTGGCTACAGGATGAAGCGGGCCCGCTTTTGGCAGTCTTGACCCCGCCCAGCCCGACTTGCATCCGTCAACATCACCCATCAACCGGATCGGATTCGGCGTTCAGGCGTTGCTGCTTCGTTGAAAGGAGCCAATCGCCATGAACGTCGCCAACCTGCAACTCGAAGGCCTGATCATGGCCATCGCAGCGATCAATCACGTCCTCGTCCGCAAGGGTGTGCTGACGGTCGAGGAAATCGACATCGCCTTGCGCAAAGCCGAAGCAAGCGAGACTGCAGAAGATCGATCCGAGGGAATGTCGTCGTCAAATCGCGATGCCATCAACTTCCCGATCAGGGTGCTGGAACTTGCCAATCAATGCCAGCCGGAAGCGGATATTCCCTCATTCTCCAAGCTGGCACGAATGATCGGCCAGATGAAGGAACCCTACAACGACCAGAGGTGACAACATCGCAGTCCTTCCACCGCGGGTGCGAGCTTAACGCAACGCGGATCGATATGGGGCCAATGCGCGTTGATATGTGCTTCCCAGGAGCGGTTGCACGATGAAAGACGTCAGGTCTATCGATTGGACCGAACCGGCCACCTTCTACGAGAGCCGGCTGGGTCCGGGGATGCTGTTCGATCACCTTTCACAGGCAGTGCGGCACGCGGTCAACGTTCCCTTGCGCAGGCAGCACGACACCGCAAGGATCGTCACGCGCTCAGGGTCGCAGTACGGCTGGCAAGAGATCAACGTCCTTCACCATCATTTGCGGGCCATCGACAGGAGCTGAGTTGCGCCGCCCTGCCCCTTTGGAAGTTGACCCAGATCAAGTTCAACGCCTCCGCCTGGCATTATAGTTGCCTCGACAATTCGCAAGGAGATGAAATGTCGAACACACCGCACACCCTGGGTGAAGAATTTCCCGGCCAGCTGGATGCCATTCACGCCCTGAAAGCTCAGGACGTCGCTTTCGCTCGCATCCTCGAAGAATATGACGATGTGAACGACCAGATCCACAAGGCTGAAACCCACATCGAACCGGTGAGCCAGGAACACGAGGCGACGTTGCGAAAGCGCCGGCTGATGCTCAAGGACGCGATCGCAGGCGCTGTCGCAGCAAGCTGAAGGACTGCCCCCCGCAGCCGCCGGCCGCGGGACCCGATCAATACGACGATGATCAAGCAGTGGAGGTAGATTTGTACACGCATATCCTCATAACCACCGATGGTTCCGAACTTGCGCAGAAGGGCGTCGACCACGGGCTGACGCTGGCAAAGAATCTTGGCAGCAAGGTCACGGTCATCACCGTCACCGAGCCCTATCCATTGAACAGTCCTGCCACGATGGCTTCGTGGAGCGATGCCCAGCAAAAGCATGCCGATGCAGCGCTGAGCCTCGCTAAAGAAGCGGCCTCCCGGACCGGCGTCAGCGTGGAGCCTGTCCAGGCATTCGGCGAGTCGCCCGCCGAAGCGATCGTCGAGACCGCCACGGAGCGTGGCTGCAATCTCATCGTCATGGCCTCCCATGGCCGGCGCGGCGTGAGCAGGCTTCTGCTCGGCAGCCAGACGGCAGAGGTTGTCCATTACTCCAAGGTCCCGGTCCTGGTCGTGAGATAGGCAGGCTGCTGCACTGCTCGACCCCCAGAGGCGCCGAAAGGCGCCTCTTTGCTTTTCAGGCCCCTCTTTCGCCCACCGCCTCCGGCGAATGCTGCGCCGGGAGTTTCCCGTTCTGCGAGCCTAAAGACGGCGACCGGCAAGATCGCCCATAGGTGTATGCAAAAAATTCTCATCAATCCATGATTGCATAGATTATCTGGTGATTTTTTTCTGGAAAAATAGAGATTAACTATAATATAGTAAGATTCGAAGTGATTATACTTCTCTTGTGGCGGCACGAATTCTGAAAGGTGCTTTCACATGACCAAATCATCTGATTGACGATTTTTCGAGGAAATTCATGAAACTATTGGGAGCTTCGCTCGGCGCCTCGGTCTCGGTAGCGGCAATCGCGCTGGGCATAGCACCGGCTGGAGCCGGCCAAAGCACGATCGACTTCGAAATTTGCACTTTCGAAAACTGTGAAGGATGGTCAGGTGCCTACGCCGGAGTGGGTTTCGACAACGCATATCGGGGAACCGGTTACGCCGGCGCAGTCAAGCAAACCTCTTCAGCCGATGTCGACAACGCTTACGCACATTGGGGCGTGATCTACGGCGCGGCAACGAACGACTACTACATTAACACCGTCACCGCCTATGGTTCTGAATTCAACGGGCTGGACGCCTCGCGCCAGACCCAGTCCTATACCGGCGTGCCGGGGCTTCCCGCCAACTCGGTTCGCTGGTTCGACAGCTTCACCAACAATACCGGCGACACGATTACCGCCAACATCGTCTTCAGCGGCACTCTCGCCGCCGGCGACGACATGTACGTTCATGCCACGGAATCAGGTTATGTGGTGACCGGCCAGTTCGAGCCTGGCAACGAGTCCTTGAGCCCGGTCATCGCCCATCTCTACGGCAACAACGACTACGCCTTCAATCAGGCCGCAGCGTACTACGCCAACCACGACGACAGCCCCTACATCGTGTTCCCGGTAACCGTCGCCGCGGGTCAGACCGTGTCGATCATGAACGTCAACCTGCTCTTCGGCGAGATAGGGCGCAATATCGACTCCGACGGCGCGCTGTATGCCGCCGACGTCGCACTTGCCATCCAGCAGTCGGAACTCTTCATCAACAGCCCGATCTTTGCCGGCCTGACCGCCGCCCAGGTCCAGAGCCTGCTCAACTGGACCGTCAAGGACACTGGCCTCGTCGCGGCTGGCGGCCCTGTCGCCTTGTCCCAACGCCTGCACGAAGCCTACGATCTCATGCTTGCCCGCGGCACCGGTTCGACAGGCGGCCAGGCCACGGCACAACTCGCCACCGGCGCACTGCAATATGCCGAGGAAGGCAAAGCCGGTTCGGACGGAGCCGCGGCACTTGCCCGCTCGATCGGCGATGCCGGCGGCAATGTAGCGCTTGCCGGCTTCGACGGCAGCCGCAGCTTCCTCTTCGGCGGCTACACCACCGGCTCGCAGGATTTCACCGCGGGACAGCTCGACTTCTCGGGCTATGTCACAGGCCTCGGCATCGAGCACGCCATCTCGCCCGATCTGCTTATCGGGCTCGCCGGCGGCTATGCAAGCGGCGACGGCGACATCGAAGGCGTCTACGCCAACCTCGAAAACCGCCAGTTCACCGCCTCGCCCTATGTCCGCTGGCATGCGCCGACCGGCACCGTCTTCGACGGCCGGCTTTCCGCCTCGACCGAGCGCTGGGAATATGCCCGCACAGCGGGTGCAGGAACGGCCTCTCCTGAGATCGACGGCTACAGCCTGGGTGCGCATCTGCGCGCTTCGCATGACGTCGAGCTGAACGTGGCCAGGATCACGCCCTTTGCCAGCCTCACCTACCTGCGCACCCACGTCGATTCCTATTCCGAGACGGGTGCCGGCGCGGGCAACCTCGTCGTCCAGTCCTATGATGTCGATCGCCTCGAGGCCCTCGCCGGTATCGGCGCATCCCGCAGTTGGCAGCTCGAAACCGGCACATCCCTGCGTGGTTTCGGCAGCGTTGGCATCGGCGGCGCCTTCCTCGGCAATGACGAGACGGTCTTGACCCGCTACACGACTGCGGCAACCGCCTTCCTCAGCCAGGCAGAGACGGGGGAAGGCACCTTCGGCCGCGTCGAGGCTGGCCTTGCTGCCGATTTCACCAACAGGCTCAGTCTTACGTCGAGCTATGCCGGATCGTTCGGTGCCGATCGCGACCAGCACACCTTCAACCTCGGCCTCGCTGGCAAGCTCTGACCTCACCTTTGCCTGAATGCTGGAGGCGCCTCGCGGCGCCTCCGTTTTGGTTTGCCTCAGGCGTCAGCCCTATCCGGCACGTACATCGCCAGGAACTCGGGGCTCGGCGGGATCGGCGTGATGACGTCGATCAGCACGCCATTGGGATCCCTGGTGATGAAGTGGCGTTGTCCGAAGTCTTCGTCGCGCAGCGAGCGCAGGATCGGCAGCCCTTCCGCGACGAGCCGCGCGTGCACGGCATCGACATCCTTGACCTCGAAATTGATCAGCAGGCCGGCGACCCGCCCGCGCCCCTCCTCGGGGATCGTCTCGTGGTCGCCCTGGACGATGGCGAGATCGACGCCCTTGTCTTCCGTCGACCGCAGATGGACATACCAGCCAGCGTCAAACTCATACGCGAAGCGGAAGTGCTTGATGTAGAAAGCGGCGGTGCCGGCGACATCGCCGGTCATTAGCACGGGATAGTAGCTCGTCGTTTTCATGGCTTTCCTTCTCTCCTCAATCAACATACAGTCTGCATGTAAATGTGAACTAACATACAGGCTGCATGCATGCAAGAGAAAACCGAGCGCCGCTCCAACCGCGACCGCACCGAGGCGACACGCGCCCTCCTGATCGAGGCGGCACGCCGGTTGTTTGCCGAAAAATCCTACGCCGAGACCAGCACACCGGAGATCGTCGCCGCCGCGGGCGTCACGCGCGGCGCCCTCTACCACCACTTTGCCGACAAGCAGGAGCTGTTCCGCGCCGTGGCCGAGCAGGAGGCGGCATCGGTCGCCGCCGAAATCGAGGATGCTGCACCGCAAGCCATGGGCGCCCGCGAAGCTTTGCTCACCGGCAGCAAGGCCTATATCGAAGCCATGCGCTCGCCCGGCAGGACGCGGCTGTTGTTGCTCGACGGCCCCGCTGTGCTCGGCCGCGCCGGCATGGACGAGATCGACAACCGCCACGGCAACCGCACCTTGCGCGAGGGCCTCGCCGCCACGATGCGGGCCGGCGCCATGCGCAAGCTGCCGCTGGCTGCGCTGACCGGCCTGCTTGCCGCCGCCTTCGACCGAGCAGCCTTGGCGATCGATGCCGGCGCCCCACCCGAAGACGAGATTGCCGTCATCTCGGCGGTCATTGACGGGCTGATGCTACGCGAGCGACCCTGAAAAGCAAAAGCCCGGCACAAGGGCCGGGCCATGATCTGCGAGGCAATCGCCGCCAGCCTCAGCCGAACATGCGCTCGCCCTGTTCGTCGACCAGCTGCCGACCCTTGGTCAGCGACACTTCGACGGCATCGTCGAGTGCCGCGAAGCGGTCGGCGCGGATGAACTTGTGCTCCTTGACCGTACCGCCGATTTCCTTGGAAACCACGCCACAGGTCTGGAACTGGCCGCCTTCCTTGTAGGGCATCGCTTTGATCGAAAAGCCCTTGTATTCGATCTCCTTGGCAACGGCCGCAGCGGCGGGCTCGGCCGCACCGCCACCACCGCCAAAAAGCCTCTTCAGAAACGACATGCTTGTTCTTCCCGTTGTTTTTCCGAAGCTTAGACGCTTGTCTTGAATCAGTCGAGGCGTTTCGAACCGGTGGCAGCCAGGGCACACGCACCGCACGTGCGCCCTGCCTCTTCACTGCCGGTCGCTAGCCGAGCGAAGCGATGATTTCGCGATAGGCAAGTTCCGGGAATGCCTTCAGCGTGCGTGTCCTGACGTTGCCGCCCTGTCCAAGGATCAGCGCGAAGCGCGCCACCACCGCGTCGTCCGGCGCCTCGGCCACCGCCACCATGTCGCATTCGCCCATGGTCAGGTAGAACTGCTTGAACGAGCCGCCCATGTCGCCGAGCAGCTTTTTGGCCGCGTCGAGCCGCTTGGGCGAGTTGCGCACCTCGCGCACGCCCTGGTCAGTCCAATTGAGCAGCATGATATATGTCGTCATGGCACACCTCCCTCCGGTGCCACGGAGCACGGCTCAAATAGCCGGGGCGGGCATCCGGGTCGTCGCCCTCAATGCATCCACGCGCGGGAGTATCCTCCCCCTCCGTATCAGGTGCAAGTTCGTGCTGTGCTGGGGCGGCAGCGGGCCTCTGGCGCTCAGCCGCTGTGGCCTGGGCTGGCGAGGCGCTTTTCCATGAACACGCTGAGCGGGTCCTCGCCGTAGTCGCCGAACGGCCCTCGACGCTCAAACCCGGTGCGCTCGTAGAGCGCCAGTGCCTCGTGATTGGCGATACCGGTCTCGAGCCGCAGCAAGGTAAGGCCGACCGCCCTGGCACGAGCCTCGAGTTCGGCCAGGATCGCCTTGGAAAGCCCTTTGCCCCCTGGCTGCCGGTATCACCCACATGCGTTTGAGTTCGGCCCAACCGTCCGCCATGGCGAGTGCGCCGGTGCCGACGGCGGTCCCCTGATCGTCGCGCGCGACGACAAAATGCACATTGTCGGCCCTGAGGGCTTCGAGCGGCAGGAAGTGGTTGCTTTCGGCCGGATAGAGCGACGCGCCATAGGCGTCGCCGTCTTCCAGCAGCGCGATGACCCCCGGCGTGGCCGGATCTTCGCGGCCGATGCTGAACTGCATCACGTGGCCCTTCAGCGTTCGGTCAGCGCCAGCTTGGCGCCGAGCATGACGAAGGCCGCGGCAAAGCTTCGCCGCATCCAGGTCATGACCCGCGGGCTGCCTGTTACCTTGTCGCGCATGGCGGCGGCGCACAGGCCGTAGATGGCGAAGATGACGAACGTCGCCAGCATGAAGACACCGGACAATTCGAGCATCCGCCCGAGCACGTTCGGCTCGTTGGGTGCAATGAACTGCGGCAGGAAGGCGACGAAGAAGATCGACAGCTTCGGGTTGAGCAGATTGACCAGGATGCCGTCGATCAGCACCTGCCATGTGCTGCGCGGATCGGCGTTGGCTTCGATCTTGAGCGCGCCATGTTCGCGCAGGCTATGCCATGCCATGTAGAGCAGATAGGCGACGCCGGCATATTTGACGATCTCGAACAGCAGCGCGCTGGTGTGCAGCAGCGCGGCAATGCCGGTCAGCGCCGCGATCAGATGTGGCACGATGCCGAGCGTGCAGGCAAAAGCGGCTAGCACGCTTGCCTTGCCGCCGCGCGAGAGGCCGGCAGCGAGCGTGTAGACAACACCCGAGCCGGGCGAAGCGACGATGATCAGCGTGGTCAGCAGGAATTCGATCGACACGGCAACCTCCCAGGTCGCCAGGACCATAATTGAACAGGCGCGCCTGCGGAAGCCACCCGATTTCGCAACCATTGCCTTTTGTGCCCAGGCCCATTAGGAACGGGCCGCTGCGCCAAACGCACGCCGTAAGCGTCTCACGTCAAGCAACGCATTCAACCGGCCCGACCGGGAGGAATGCCATGTCTTGCGCTCTCGTGATTGATGCCGATTTCAGGAAATACTCTCCCATGACCTTACGTTCGAAGCCGCGCGGCAAGCTGCCGGCGCGTTATGCCGCCTTTGCCATGCCGCTGGTTCTGTCGGTGGTGATGACCTTTGTGGTCTCGGCCATCTCGACGCTGAAGAGCCTCGGCCCGACGCCCGCCTTCCTCGCCACCTGGCCGTCGGCTTGGGCGCTGTCCTGGCTGGTGGCGTTTCCCACCCTGCTCTTGGTGCTGCCGCTCGTCCGCCGCATCGTCGCACTGGTCGTCGAGTCTCCCAGGGCGTCGTGACTACTATGGGTGGCGCCAGGCGCCACCCAGTTCCTGCCGTTGCGCGGGTCAAAACCCGGCAGAGGCATGCCGTACAAGCCGCCACTCTGTCCGCAACGTGCAAACAATCGGAACTTTTGTGCAACCAGTTGGTTTGGCTTGGTGAAAGCAAACCAAGGATGATGCCATGAACAGTCAACATCATTCCATGCAGAACTACCTTCGTCTTCTGGCGATGGCCGTTCTATCCTACATCGCCATGTTTGCGCTGATGTATGCCATGGTGAACACGTTTGCCGATGTATTTGCAAACCTGAACCAGTTCTACATGGCAGCACTGATGGTGTTCCCGATGATTCTGATCGAGCTCCTGCTCATGCGCGCCATGTATCCCAACCGCGCGATGAACATGGCGATCGTCGCCTTCAGCCTTCTGGCGTTCGCCGCGTCGTGGTTCATGATCCGGGAACAGACGGGGGTTGGCGACGTGCAGTTCCTGAAATCGATGATCCCGCATCACTCCGGCGCGGTGCTGATGTGCGAAAACGCCACCCTCGGCGACGCGGAGATCTCCGCGCTGTGCGCCGATATCGTGCCCGGCCAGCAGGCCGAGATCGACAAGATGAAAGAGATCTTGCAGCGTCTGGAAGGCGCATGATCCTGCCTCGGCCAAGGCTGCGGCCGCGATCCCGCCAATGCAGGGAAGGTCACCCATGATCCGGGTTCGGTCAGCGTCCTAGGACCCCGGCAAACGGCCTGTCCCGATCAGCCGGCCACGTGCATCGGCTGGCAGTCGGGGCTCTGGATCGCCGCCAGCATGTCCTCGGCGACATGTCGCCAGCTCCGCAGGCTGGGCCTTGCCTCGGCAATGCGCTGTTGCAGGCTGCGACGATAGTCCTGGTCGGTGGCCAGCCGTTCCAGCAGGCCGGCCAGTTCCCCCGGCGAATCCGGGTCGAAATAGACAGCGAGGTCACCACCAACCTCCGGCAGGCTGGACGATGGCGACGCCAGTGCGGGCGTGCCCAGCCAGAGCGACTCCCCCAGCGGCAGGCCCCAGCCTTCGAGTTTGCTCGGCATCAGGGTGGCCAGCGCGTTCTGGTACAGCCTGATGAGGTCCGCCTGCGACGGGCTGTCGACCATCAGCACATGCGGCGCCACCATCGCATTCAGGCCGCTCTTGAGGCCGGCGACCGTCCTGCGACGGTTGGCGCCGGCGATCACCATCAGCGGCGGTGTCTTGCCTTGCTCCACCAGCAGCCGCTGTGCGGCGAGAACGACATCCAGGTTCTTGCGCCCGAGCGTGATGCCCACGCCCAGCACATAGGGCCGCGCCGGCAGCTCGAGCTTCGGCTTCTCGCCGTCCGCGCGGCATTCATGCGCCAGGGGAACCACCGAGACCCCGGGAAGCGGCGGCAACAGTCCCTCCTTCACCTTCGCCTGCAGGTCCCTCGCAGTGAACTGCGAGTTGGCGATGATATGGCTGGCGTGGCGGATCACCTTGTTGTTGTCGGCATGGAAATTGAGCTGGAATGCATCCGGCTTGTCACCAAAATCGTGCAACGGGATGCAATCGTGCAGCAGCGGGTAAAACCGCGTCTCGGAACGGGTCCGGACCAGGCAATCGATCATGTCGACCAGGAGCTTCGGCCGCCCCGCCGACACCAGATATCCATCATTGAGCGCAATCGGCTTCAAATGCGACCGGAGCGCGCGCAGTTTTGAACGGTTGACCGCTCTCAGGAATGCGCTGAACGTGGTCGCAAACATGCGGTTCGGCAGGCTGCGGCCCGCCTTCGGTCCACGCAGCCGGAAAGGAACCGCGCCTTCAGGAAAGCCGAGATCGACGACGCCGTTATAGGACGCCTTGCCGAAATGCGGTTTGACCTCGAAGAAGTCGCGCGCGGTCTCATCGTACACGACAAATACCACGCCTTTGTCGAGGAGATGAAGCTCATAGCCGATCTCCGCCACCACCCTGGCGATGCCATAGAATTTGAGCCTGCCCCGGCTCAGCAGATAAAGTTCGCTCAGATCGTAATAGACAGGTGAACTCAAACAGGCTGACCCGATTTTGAACGGTGGAAAGCAAAATGGCCGTCCTGGGGACGGCCATTTTTTGATTTGATGTCAGCTGTCGAGGAAGCTGCGCAGCTTACGGCTGCGGCTCGGATGCTTGAGCTTGCGCAGCGCCTTGGCCTCGATCTGGCGGATGCGTTCGCGGGTGACCGAGAACTGCTGGCCAACCTCTTCGAGCGTGTGGTCGGTGTTCATGCCGATGCCGAAGCGCATGCGCAGCACGCGCTCCTCGCGCGGGGTGAGCGAGGCGAGCACGCGCGTGGTCGTCTCGCGCAGGTTCGCCTGGATTGCCGCATCGATCGGCAGGATCGCCATCTTGTCTTCGATGAAATCGCCGAGGTGCGAATCCTCCTCGTCGCCGACCGGCGTTTCGAGGCTGATCGGCTCCTTGGCGATCTTCAGCACCTTGCGCACCTTCTCGAGCGGCATGGCGAGCTTTTCGGCCAGTTCTTCCGGCGTCGGCTCGCGGCCGATCTCGTGCAGCATCTGGCGCGAGGTCCGCACGATCTTGTTGATCGTCTCGATCATGTGCACCGGGATGCGGATGGTGCGGGCCTGGTCGGCGATCGAACGCGTGATCGCCTGCCTGATCCACCATGTCGCATAGGTCGAGAACTTGTAGCCACGGCGGTACTCGAACTTGTCGACCGCCTTCATCAGGCCGATGTTGCCTTCCTGGATCAGGTCGAGGAACTGCAGGCCGCGGTTGGTGTACTTCTTGGCGATCGAGATGACGAGACGGAGGTTGGCTTCCACCATCTCCTTCTTGGCCATCGCCGCTTCGCGCTCGCCCTTCTGCACCTGGTTGACGATCTTGCGGAATTCCAGAATCGAGATCGCTGTTTCTGTGGCGAGGTTCTGGATTTCGGCGCGCAGGTCGCGGATCGCGTCCTTCTCGTTCTTGGTGAACTCCTTCCAGCCACGGCTGGACAGGTTCGAGATCGAGCGGATCCAGTTCGGATCGAGTTCCGAACCCTGATATTCGCGCAGGAATTCCTCGCGGCGCACACCGTAGCTTTCGGCCAGGCGCAGCAGCTTGCCCTCGTTCTGCACCAGCCGCTTGTTGATGTCGTAGAGCTGCTCGACAAGCGCCTCGATGCGCGCATTGTTGAGCGACAGCGACTTCACCGCCTTGACGAGTTGGTCCTTCAGTTCCTTGAGACGACGGTCCTGGCTCGGCGACAGGGTGCCGGCGGCAGCAAGACGGTTTTCGACCTGCTGGTCCTGCAGCTTGCGCAGCTTCTTGTAGGTGTCGGCGATGACGTCGAGGGTTTCCATGACCTGCGGACGCAGTTCCGCTTCCATGGCCGCCAGCGACAGGCTTGCCTCGTCGTCTTCTTCCTCATCCTCTTCGCCGCGGGTGTCGCCACCCACGTTGGTGACGTCGTCTTCCTCGTCGCGGCCGCCGCGGCGCGACTTTTCGTCGGCCTTCGGCTTGGCGTCCTCGTCGACACGCTCGACGATCGGCGCCTGCTTGGCCTCGGGGCCTGCATAGGTCGCTTCGAGATCGATGATCTCGCGCAGCAGGATCTTGGCTTCGTTGAGTTCGTCGCGCCAGATGATGATGGCCTGGAAGGTCAGCGGGCTTTCGCACAGGCCCGCGATCATCGTCTCGCGGCCGGCCTCAATGCGCTTGGCGATCGCGATCTCGCCCTCGCGCGACAGAAGCTCCACCGAGCCCATCTCGCGCAGATACATTCGCACGGGGTCGTCGGTGCGGTCGGTCGGCTCTTTCTTGGTCGTCGTCGCGGCAACAGCCGTACCGGTCTGTTCGGCAAGCTCGTTGGCATCTTCCTCGGCATCGCCTTCGGCGGCCTCGGCTTCTTCGCCCTGCTCGTCGTCCTCGACCACGTTGATGCCCATGTCGGACAGCATCGCCATCGTGTCTTCGATCTGTTCGGAGGTCACTTCCTCCGAAGGCAGCACCGCGTTGAGCTCGTCCATGGTGACATAGCCGCGCTTCTTCGCGACCTTGATCATCTTCTTGACAGCGTCATCGGAAAGGTCGAGCAAAGGGCCGTCAGTTGCGCCTTCGCGTTCGGTCTCGACCTCTTCCTTTTCTTTTGTCGCCATTCTTTGCTTTCTCCAGGCGGCCCGTCAGCCGCTTAAACTCTCGGACAGTGCAAATCAGATGGCTTCATCCAACCTGCGCCTGAACTGCCAGTAGCTGCACCTGTGTTAAGTCCAGATTAACCCTGATATCTGTGGCGGAATATCTTCCTGTCCAGTGACAAGCGCCCCAATCCGCATTCTACAGGCCGTCGACACGACTGGCGGTCTGGCCGCCGGTTAACTTTTCGAATCGACCTGATTCCGTCATTCCGGCGGAAGGTCAAGCGCCTGTCGCATGATTCGCGACAAAAAAGCGAATCAAATGCGGGATTATCGCAATCTCGCTCTAGTTCCGCCCGCCTCGGCCCGAGGACACCCCGAAGCCTTCGATAAGCGCCTCGGTGGCTTGCACGTCGTGAAACTGCGCCTGGATCTCCACCAGATGCCGATAATTCTCGTCGGTCGGATCGGTAGCCAGCGCCGCCTCGGCCTGTTTCAGTTCCTTATGTAAGGTGCGGGCGCTGCGGTGCAAGTGCAGCGCCTGGGCGAAGGCGTCGCGGGCATCTTCGATCGCCGCATCCTCGAGTGCCGTCCACTGCCGCGTCCGCCGCGCCAGCGCCACCGCCCGCTCCCACATCTCCGCGCAGCCGACCCGCCCGATAGCCGCCACCACCGCCTCGCGCGTGTTGGCTTCGCCATGCGCCATGGCATCGATCAGCACCGCATGCAGTTGCCTCAGTTCGCCGTGGCTGAGATCGAGCTTTTCGACATGGTCGAAATTCTCGTCGATCAGCGCGGGATGGTTGACCAGCGCCACCACCAGGGCCGCCTCGCGCAACGGCATGATGCCTCCCGCCCGCTTGACCATCGCCGAGCGCGCCAGGCTTTCTGACACGGCAAACCGGCCGGCCGCCGCGCCCGCGCCGCCCTTGTTCCACTGGCCACGCTCGCCGCCCTTGCCGAACGAACCCTTGCCGCGCTCGCCCTGGCCTTGCTGCCTGCCGCGCTGGTTGCCGAAGAAACTCAGTACCCGTTCGCGCATCTCCTGCTGGTAGTGGTAGCGGACGCTTTCGTCCTTGATCCTGCCGGTCAGCTCGCGCAGCGTCTTTTCAAGCTCGGCGCGGCGCTCGGGCGTATCGAACACGCCGCCCGAAGTCTCGCGCATCCAGACCAGTTCGGACAACGGTCGCGCGGCGGTAAGTACCGTTCGAAACGCCTCCGGTCCCTCCCCCTTGACTAGGTCGTCGGGGTCCTTGCCCTCGGGCAGCAACGCAAAGCGCGCGGTATGGCCGGGCGCCACCAACGGCAGCACCATGTCGGCGGCGCGATAGGCGGCCTTGAGCCCGGCCTTGTCGCCGTCGAAGCACAGCACCGGCTCGCCCGACATGCGCCACAACAGTTCGAGCTGATTTTCGGTCAACGCCGTGCCGAGCGGCGCCACCGCATTGTCGAAGCCGGCCTGGGCCAGCGCGATCACGTCCATGTAGCCTTCGACGGCGATGACCGCCCCGCCCTTCTGTAGCGCCTTGCGGGCGCGAGCGAAGTTGTAGAGCACGTTGCCCTTGTGGAAGAGCTCGGTCTCCGGCGAGTTCAGATACTTGGCAGAGACCTCCGCCGACATGGCGCGGCCGCCAAAGGCGATGATGCGTCCGCGCGAATCGGGAATCGGGAACATGATGCGGTCGCGGAAGCGGTCGTAGGAGACCGGCACGTCCTCGAACACGGTCAGTCCGCAGGCCTCCATCTGTACTTTTTCGATGCCTTTCGAAGCCAGGAATTCCTTCAGCGCATTTCGGCTATCAGGCGCAAAACCGAGCCTGAAAGTCTGTTGCGTCGCCGGCGTCAGTCCGCGGTCGCGCAGATAGGCCCGCGCCCTTGCCCCGTCCGCACTCTGCAGCCGGTCCTCGAAGAATTTCGTCGCCAGCTCCATGACGTCGGTCAGACTGGCGCGTTCCTTCTCGCGCCGCTCCTCATGCGCGTCGCGCGCCGGCATCGGCACGCCGGCCATCTCGGCGATCCGCTCGACCGCCTCCGGGAAGGTCATGCCGTCGAGGTCGGTCAGGAAACGGAAATGGTCGCCCGACACACCGCAGCCGAAGCAGTGGTAGCGGCCCTTGCGGTCCTCGCAGTGGAACGACGGTGACTTCTCGCCGTGGAACGGGCAACACGCCCAGAAATCGCCGCGCGGCGCGTTGGTCTTCTTGCGATCCCAGGTCACGCGCAGGCCCACCACGGCCGAAATCGGCACGCGGTCGCGTATCTCGCTCAAGAATCCGTCGGAAAAGCGCATCGGGCCCTGCTTGTTTGAAACTGATATAGGCGCTCGCTCCGTCGGACACGACTCCTATTCGCCGGCATGCCCGCTGTTCACAGGCCAATCGCAGCGACCATCCCGATAGCGTGCACGGAATGTCGCACGGGAACCCGAGGCTCCGCCGGACGTATCTCATATATGAGCAACTCAGATATCTTGCGAGCAGTGCACACGCGTGCAATATGGACGAAAAATATTATCCGGCTAATCTAATCGACATGGTCAAGACAGTGATTCGCATGCGCGTCCTGCCCTTCGCAGCCGCCCTAGACTTCAGCCGGTGCCGCCGATGAGCGGCTCCGTCGTCCTGCTCCACCTCGCCGGCGCGATAGCCTTGCTGCTGTTCGCCACGCGCATGGTGCGCACCGGCGTCGAACGCGCCTATGGCGACGTCCTACGCCACAAGCTGCGCAACACCATGCGCAACCCTATCCTGGCGGTATTAGCCGGCACGGCGCTCGCCATCGCCTTCCAGAGTTCCACCGCGGTCACCCTGCTCGTCGGCTCCTTTGCCGGGGCCGGCATCGTCAGCGGCATCGCCGGCCAGCTTGCCGTGCGCGGCGCTGAGATCGGCTCGGCACTGGTCATCAAGATCCTGACCTTCGACCTGTCGCTGCTGGTGCCGATCTGCCTCGCCGCCGGCACCACCATGTTCCTGGCCACCGACCGCCGCAGCTGGCAGCAGACCGGCCGCATCCTCGTCGGCATCGGCCTTCTCGTGCTCTCGCTCGAAATGGTCGGCCAGGCCTCCGAGCCGCTGCGCGAAAGCAGGCTCTTGCCCGTCATCGTCGACTATTTCGCCGGCGATCCCATCACCGCCTACCTGCTGGCCGCCGTCGTCACCTGGCTGTTCCATTCCTCGATCGCCGCCGTGCTCCTGATCGTAACGCTTGCCGGCCGCGGCTTCGTGCCGCCCGAACTCGGCATCGTGCTGGTGCTCGGCGTCAATCTCGGCAGCTCGATCATCGCCCCCCTGCTCACCCGCAACGCCGAACCCGGCGTCCGTGTCGTCCCCATCGGCAATCTTCTGATGCGCGGCGCAGGCTCGCTCGTCATGCTGGTTGCCTTCCTCTGGGCCAAGCCGTCGGTCGCCTTCCTCGGCGCGACCGTGCCCGACCAGATCATCAACGCCCATATCCTGTTCAACTGCATCATCCTGGTCGCCGGTATCCCGCTCGCCAAGCTGGTCTACAGCGCCTCGGAAAAGATCGTCGCGCTGGGCACCAAGGCCGACCCGGCCAAGGACATGGCGCTTGCCGAACTCAGCGCGCTCAACGAGGCAGCGCTCGATACGCCGTCCCAGGCGCTGGCCAACGCCACGCGCGAAGTGGTCCGCGTCTGCGAAACCGTCGAGATCATGCTCCAGCGCATCATCGAGCTCTACGAGAAGCCCGAGGCCGACAAGATCGCAGCCCTTGCATCCCTCGACGATCGGGTCGACCGCAAGCATGCAGCGATCAAGCTCTACCTCGCCAAGGCCACCATCCGGCCGATGACCGAGGACGAGGCGCTGCGCTGCCAGGAACTGCTCGGCGCCTGCGTCAAGCTCGAGCAGGTCGGCGACATCATCGTCCGCAACATGCTCGCCCATGTGCAGAAGAAGCTCGACCGCGGCCTCGAATTCACGCCCGAGGGATGGCGCGAACTGACCGCGTTCCACGCATCGGTGATGGCCAATGCGCGCCTTGCCTTCAACGTGCTGGTGTCGCGCGACGCCAACACCGCCCGCCAGCTCGTGCTCGAGAAGGACAGGCTGCGCGACGTCGAGAAACAGACCAGCCAAAGCCATTTCCTGCGCCTGCGCGACGGCACCATTAAGAGCGTCGAGACGAGTTCGATCCACCTCGACACCATCCGCGACCTCAAGCAGATCAACTCGCTGCTCGCCTCGATGGCCTATCCGGTGCTCGAAGAGCAGGGCCTGCTCAGAGGCTCGCGCCTCAAGGCGAGTTGAGCGGTTCTTCCTTCTCCCCTTGTGGGAGAAGGTAACGCCCGCCACGCCTCACACCCTGGCCCCACCAACTGCCCTTGCCTGCCACCGCCAATCCGGCGACGCTGCGCCCTCCAATCCAGGGGATCAGCACAATGGCCGCGCTCGACCAGAAAACCCTCATCGCCGAGATGACCGCATGGCGGCGCGACCTGCATGCCCATCCCGAATTCGGCTTCGAGGAGAAGCGCACCAGCGCCTTTGTCGCCCGAAAGCTCAGGGAATTCGGCATCGACGAGGTCGTCGAAGGTATCGGCGGCACCGGCGTCGTCGGTACGCTGCGCCGCGGAACCGGCAATCGAGCCATAGCGCTCAGGGCCGACATGGACGCCTTGCGCATCACCGAGCAGGCCAGCCACGGCCACGCCTCGCAAAATCCCGGCGTCATGCATGCCTGCGGCCATGACGGCCACACGGCGATGCTGTTGGGCGCAGCCAAGCTGCTTGCCGGCGACGGCGGCTTCGACGGCACCGTGCGCTTCGTCTTCCAGCCGGCGGAGGAATGGGGCAAGGGCGCGCTCGCCATGCTCGACGACGGCCTGATGAGCCGCTTCCCCTTCGACGAGATTTTTGGGCTGCACAACATGCCCGGCCTGCCGGTCGGCCATTTCGAGACCCGACCCGGGCCGATCATGTCGGCGGAGGACAATTTCGAGATCGTGCTGCGCGGCCTCGGTGGCCACGCCGCCCGCCCGCATGGCGGCCGCGAGGTGCTCGTCGCCGCCTGCGCGCTGGTCGCCAATCTGCAGACCATCGTCTCGCGCCGGCTGAGCCCGGCCGACATCTCGGTCGTCTCGGTCACCGAACTCATCACCGACGGCACCCGCAACGCCCTGCCCGGCTTTGCCCGCGTGCTCGGCGACGCCCGCAGCTTTCGCCCGGAGGTCAGCGCCGAAATCGAACGGCAGATGCGCATCATCGCCGAAGGCACGGCGCTGACCTACAATTGCAGCGCAGAGGTGGCCTACACCAGGGAGTTCGTACCGCTGATCAACGACGCCGATGCCACCGAGGCGGCGATCGCGGCAGCCCGCACCGTCTTTGAAACCGGCGCGGTCAACGGCCACGGCGAGATCGTCACTGCTTCCGAGGATTTCGCCCGCTTCCTCGATCATGTGCCCGGCTGTTTCGTTTGCATCGGCAACGGCGAAGGCTCGGCGCCGCTGCACAACCCGTCCTTCGACTTCAACGACGACGCCCTGATCCACGGTGCGCGCTTCCACGCCGCCATCGTGCGCCAGCGCCTGCCGCAGGCATGACCCTCACATTCTCCCCTTGTGGGAGAAGGTGCCCCGAAGGGGCGGATGAGGAGTGTTGGAAGAAACGAGAGGAAGTAGAAGGGAACTCCGGGGGCGGAGACGCAGCACTTCGTCCAGCACCCCTCATCCGTCTCGGCGCTGCGCGCCGAGCCACCTTCTCCCGCAAGGGGAGAAGGCCAGGGCGCGCCGGCATCCTTGACGACATCGACCTTGCCCGAATCGGATTTGTTGGCGACACTCAAGCTGGCCGTGCAGCCTGCCGCTCGCTCCTTCCGGATTGGTGAATGCACCTCACCCTTGGTTTGACCCTCTTGGGTGGCCGTCGGCAATGCGAGCACTGACGTTGTTTGTCACCCCTTCCAAGGGAACCAATCCATGCCGACGCTTGATCGCGTAAAGTCCATGGCCAAGGAACTGCGCAGCAGCCTGGCCGCACAAAACATCCACCTCTCGCACAGCGCCTGTCTCGAGATCGTCGCGCACCAATTCGGTTTTTACGACTGGAACATGCTCAAGGCGCACTGCGACACCAAGTCCGAATTCCACGTCTCGATCGTGGTCGAGCACGGCTGCGAGGAAGAAGCGGCCGCGTTCTACCAGCGGGCTTTCGGCGCCGTTCGTGGCGGTGCCTACATGTTCGAGGGCGAGCCGATCTCCATAGACCTTCACATCGGGGATACGGCAATGCAAGTCGGAGGAGCCAACCCCCGCAGGGAACTGGAGCCGCACCGAGGCGGCCCCTTTTATCCCAAGGCCAAGGGCGCGGTCAGTACGGTCTTCATACTTGACGTCGCCAACGCTGAGATCGCCCTGCAAAGAGCGGTCAATGCGGGGGCGACCCTACGGGGAGAGCTGGATGTAGCGACCGACGGCCGACGCGGCGCCACGGTGATCGATCCGTTCGGCCATATCTGGGCGCTCCAGGACAGGACGCCCCTCAGGCTTCGCCGCGCCGCCTGAGCTCCCAAGAACAACGCCCCGACTGCATGGCAGCCGGGGCGTTGTTCAAAACCCAATCGGGGCAAAGCCTACTGCAGCAGGTTCTTGACGATGCCGCTCGCCTTGCCGAAGTCCATCTGGCCGGGATAGCGCTCCTTGAGCGCATTCATGCAGCGCCCCATGTCGCGCAGGCCGTCGGCACCGACCTCGGCGATCACCTTCTGCGCCGCGTCGCGCACCGCCCCCTCCTCCATCTGCTTGGGCAGGAAGTCGGTGATGATGGTGATTTCGTCGCGCTCCTGCGCGGCGAGCTCCAGCCGTGAGCCTTCCTCGAAGGCCTTGGCCGATTCCTGCCGCTGCTTGACCATCTTGGTCAGGATCTGCAGGATTTCCTCGTCCGACACCGGGTCCTTGCCGGCGCCGCGATGGGCGATGTCGCGGTCCTGGATTGCGGCCTGGATCAGCCGCAGCGTCGAGGTGCGGCGCTTGTCGCCGGCTTTCAATGCAGTCTTCAGCGCCTCGGCGAGCATCTCGCGCATGGCCATTACTCCTGAACGTGTCGCAAACAATAGCGCCGACCTGCCACAGTGGCAAACCGAATGACAATGGCCAACTTCCTGTTTTTATTAGGAAAAATAATTAGCCGCGAATCCCGGACCGGTCATTGACCACCCGCCGGCCTTCGCTTATTGTCCGCGCCTTGCAAGGACTAGTTTGTTTTGTGCACGGGGCCCGCCTGACGGTGGTCGTCCGTGCTTTTCGCTGCGCGATATGGCCTCTCCCGAGCCATTTTTCAAGTCGCGGCGCCCGTTACGCAGGAGCATCGCCATGGCCTCAGAGACCGCCCCCTGGGCAACCGAAGTGCCGACCGCCGTTCTGGTTCTGGCCGACGGCACGGTCATTACGGGCCGAGGCCTCGGCGCCACAGGCGCTGCCGTCGCCGAAGTCTGCTTCAACACCGCACTGACAGGCTACCAGGAGGTTCTCACCGACCCCTCCTATGCCAGCCAGATCGTCACCTTCACCTTTCCCCATATCGGCAACATCGGCACCAATGACGAGGACGTCGAGGACCTCAACCCGGCGGCGCGCTTCGGCGCTGTCGGCGCGGTATTCAAGGCCGATGTCACCAACCCGTCGAGCTATCGTGCCGCCGGTCACCTCGACCAGTGGCTGAAGCGCCGCGGCATCGTTGCCATGTCCGGCGTAGACACCCGCGCGCTGACCGCGCTGATCCGCGAAAAAGGCATGCCCAATGCCGTGATCGCGCATGCGCCCGACGGCAAGTTCGACATCGACAACCTCAAGGCCCAGGCCCGTGCCTGGTCCGGCCTCGTCGGCCTCGACCTCGCCAAGGAGGTCACATCGGGCCAGTCGTCGTCCTGGACCGAGACGCCCTGGGTCTGGAACGAGGGTTATGGCGAGCGCAACGAAGCCACCATGCACGTCGTCGCCATCGACTACGGCGTCAAGCGCAACATCCTGCGCCTGCTCGCCGGCCTCGGCGCCAAGGTCACGGTGGTTCCCGCCAAGACCTCGGCCGAAGACATCCTGGCGATGAAGCCGGATGGCATCTTCCTGTCCAACGGCCCCGGCGATCCCGCCGCGACAGGCGAATATTCGGTGCCCGTCATCAAGGACCTGCTCAAGACCGAACTGCCGGTCTTCGGCATCTGCCTCGGCCACCAGATGCTGGCCCTTGCCCTCGGCGGCAAGACCGCAAAGATGCATCAGGGCCACCACGGCGCCAACCATCCGGTCAAGGACCACACCACCGGCAAGGTCGAGATCGTCTCGATGAACCACGGCTTTGCGGTCGACGCCGGGTCGCTGCCGCAAGGCGTGGAAGAAACCCACGTCTCGCTGTTCGACGGCTCCAACTGCGGCATCGCACTCACCGGCCGGCCGGTGTTTTCGGTCCAGCACCATCCCGAGGCCTCGCCCGGCCCGCAGGATTCGCACTACCTCTTCCGCCGCTTCGCCAACCTGATCCGCGAACGCCAGGGCGAGCCCGCTGTCGCCGAGCGCTGATCGCTGCATCTGAAACGGGAAAGGCCGCCTTGGGGCGGCCTTTTTTGTTGCCCGAGCAACTCGACCCGCCACAAGAGCTGCGACGCGCTGGCAGTGCTTCGCCACGCCCAGCTTTCGGTCAAGCTCGCGCCCAGTTTCGCTCGGCAGCGCAACGATGCCGAGCCTGAGATCGACAAGTAGAGACCGTTCACAAAGAGGCAATATTGTCAGTTCGCGTCTTCAGTACTTGGCGAACAACTTCGACAAGTACGTCGTCCTCTTTGAGGCTGGCACGCTTCGTGCATGACGACTACGACTGAACTGAAGAAACGGGGGTAGTCATGGCATATGTGATAGATCTCAATACGCGTGAACAGCTAGAACAACGCAAGGAAGGCCGCCGCCGCACGCTTAAGGGAGCCAAGCTCTCGTTTTACGGCGGCTATTGCTCCTTAGAGGGGATTGTTCGCAACCAGTCCCAATATGGCGCAAGGTTGGATTTTGACGACACAACAGGTGTCCCGCCAGAGTTCAATCTGGCAATTGCCGGTGAGGCGGCGAAACGAACGGCGCGTGTGTGCTGGTATTCACCGACATCGGTGGGTGTGCGCTTCATGGAACAATAGTGGTGGCTTCCTGCTGGCCTGACGGCCAATCGGGCCTCGCCTGACTTGGCGAGACGCCCGGCTATGAGGTTGTCGTCACGGCCGCTTGCTCGGTCGTGGCCGGCCTTTCGACCTTGAGCAAGAACACCAACAGCGACAGCGACAGGAAAACCCCACCCAGCACATAGGGCGCGCCGGCGAATGAAACCGGGGCGTTCGGCCCGGTGAACCATGCGAAGATCCCGGTATAGAGCAGCGGCGTGATGATGCTGGTGATCGAAAACAGGCTGGTCATCGCACCTTGCAACTCGCCTTGCGCCGATGGCGGCACCTTGGCGGCCGCGAGGCTGCGCAGCGGCGGGTCGGCCAGCGCCTCGAGGCAGGTCGCCACGATCACCGCATAGACCAGCCAGCCCTCCCAGGCGGCGGCATAGCCGAAGGCGGCGACCGTCGTGAACGCCAGGCCCACCGCCGGCCGTGCGCCACTCGCCGAGCAGCGGTATGGCGCGCGGCAGCACCAGCGCCATGACCAGCGCACCGCCGATGCCGAACACGCCGAGCGAGAAGCCGATCTGCTGCTCGCTCCAGCCGTAGCGGTAGCTGCCGACGAACGACCACACCGCCGGATACATCATGTGGCCCAGCGTCATCAGGAAGAACACCATGCCGATCCAGCCGATGCCCTTGTAGTTGCGCATCTGCTTCAGCGCCCCGAGTGGGTTGGCGCGCTTGAGCTCGAACTTGCGGCGGTTTTCTTTGGTCAGCGTCTCCGGCAGGAAGAAGTAGGCGACGACGAAATTGAGGAAGGCAAGGCCGGCGGCAAAGAAGAACGGCACGCGCGGTCCGAACCCGCCCAGCAGGCCGCCGAGCACCGGCCCGATCACGAAACCGACGCCGAAGGCGATGCCGAGCAGGCCGAAATTCTTCGCCCTGTTCTCGTCGTTCGAGACGTCGGCGATGAAGGCCGAGGCCGTCGAATAGCTGGCGCCGCTGATGCCGGCCAGCACGCGGCCGATGAACAGCATCGAATACGACCAGGCGATGGCGCAGATCAGATTGTCGATGGCGAAGGTCAGCACCGAGGCAAGCAAAATCGGCCGGCGGCCGAAACGATCGCTCAGATTGCCCATCAGCGGCGCAAACAGGAACTGCATCGCCGCATAGACGAAGAACAGCCAGCCGCCTTCGATGGCAGCGGCGCTGACGCCGACGCCGGTCAATTCCTGCAGGAAGGCCGGCAGCACCGGCATGATGATGCCGAAGCCGATGACGTCGAGCAGCAGCGTCGTAAAGACGAGCGCAAGGCCCCTTCTGGCGGTCTTTTCATCAACCATGTCGAACCCACCTGGCATGTCGTCGCGCATCGGCGATGCGCTGATGCGTGGCTTCAAGCTGTCGCAGCATGTCTTAATACGGCTGCGCCGAAGGCAGCAGCCGGCATCGAACCGCCGGGGGCAGTGCGGAACGTCGCTTATATCAGCGGCAACGATCAGGAACAATACGTGAACACATCAAAAAGTCTGATGCGTCTTGGGGCACGGACGGAACGTTACGGGACCGCCCTGCCCTCGCTCGCTTCGAGGATCGAAAACCATTGCTGGCGGTCGAGCGTGACCTCGAGCGCGCGCACGAGCTGCGCCAGCCGCTCCGGCTTCATCGTGCCGAGCACGGGAACGAGCCGCGCCGGATGGCGCAGCAGCCAGGCGATGGCGACGGTCGCAACATCATGGGCGCCGGTCTCGGCCGCCACCAGGCTCAGCGCCGCCCGCACCTTGTGCTCGCGCTGGCCATCGCCGGTAAACAGCGACCCGCCACCGAGCGGCGACCAGATCATCGGTGCATAGCGCAGCCTTTGCGCGTGGTCGAAACGGCCGTCCGTCAGCGCCGAGGTCTCGAGCACCGAATGCTCGATCTGGTTGGTCACAAGCGGGAACGGCAGCCGCGACGCCAGAAGGTCGAACTGCGCCACCGTGAAATTCGAGACGCCGACGGCGCGCACCTTGCCCGCCTTCACCACCCGCTCCAGCCCCGCCGCCGTCTCGTCGGCATCCATCAGCGGGTCGGGCCGGTGGATCAGCAGCAGGTCGAGATAATCAGTGCCGAGGTTTTTCAGCGACCGGTCGACCGACGCCGCGACATGGGCAGCACCGGTGTCATAGTGCTTCAGCCGGTTTGCCGGCCGCTGCGGCGATTTCAGCATGATGCCGCATTTGCTGATCAGCTCGATGCTGTCGCGCCGACCCTTCCAGCGCGCAAGCCCGGCGCCGAAGGCCTCCTCGACCTCGTAGCCGCCATAGATGTCGGCGTGATCGAAGCTGGTCAGGCCGAGATCGGTCGCCGTATCGATGAGCCGGGCGACTGACTCGGCGTCCGGCTTCGCTCCACCATCGAGCAAGCGCCAGGCGCCGAACACCAGCCGCGACAGCGACGGGCCGCCCGGCACCAGTTCGATGCGCTTGTCCGAAGCCATCAGATCGGATTGTTGAACGTATCGCAGGACGACAGCTTGCCGCTCTTGAAGCCGGCGGCAAACCAGCGCTGGCGCTGGTCGGAGGTGCCGTGGTTGAAGCTTTCCGGCACGACATAGCCCTGCATGCGCTTCTGCAACGTGTCGTCGCCGATCTGCTGCGCGGCGTTGAGCGCCTCCTGGATGTCGCCCTCTTCGAGCAGCCCCTTCTGGGCGGTGTAGTGGCCCCAGACGCCGGCGAAGCAGTCGGCCTGCAGCTCGACGCGCATCGACATCTGGTTGGCGTCGGCCTCGCTCATGCGCTGCCGCATCTGGTTGAACTTGGGCAGGATGCCAGTCAGGTTCTGCACGTGGTGGCCGACCTCGTGGGCAATGACATAGGCCTGGGCGAAATCGCCGGCGGCGCCGAACTGCTTGGCCAACTGGTTGAAGAAAGACGTATCGAGATAAACCTTCTTGTCGCCGGGGCAATAGAATGGCCCCGAGGCCGAAGAGGCGTAGCCGCAGGCCGACGAGACCTGGCCCGAAAACAGCAGCAGCTTGGGCTCCTCGTATTTCAGCCCCTCGGCTTGGAAGATGCCGTTCCAGGTGTCTTCGGTCTCGGCCAGCACGGTCGAGACGAACTGGGTCATCTCGTCGTTTGCCGGCGCGCCGCCTTCGGTCACCTGGCCGCCGCCCGGCGAGCCGTCGCCGCCGGCCAGGATCTGCATCGGGTCGATGCCGCAGGCGCGCAGCGCAAAGAACAGCACGACGAGAATGATGATGCCGGAAAGTCCACCGCCGCCGCCGATGCGCGGTCCGATCGGCAGGCGTCCGCTGCCGCGGCCGAAGCCACCGCCCAGCCCGCCGCCGCCCTGGCCGCGCGCATCCTGGACATTGTCACTCTGGCGACGGCCTCTCCAACGCATGGGCATATCCCTCAATGTTCGTCGTCGCGGGCTTGGCTCCGCTCAGGGAGACAATTAGCCCAACGCTTGATTCAAGTCACAGGGTTTTTGGTTGTGCCACCCGGGCGCGCAACCGCTGGCGGTCAGCTCTTCTGCTTGGTGCCGGCGCTCTTGCCGTCCGAGCTTTTCGAGCGCTCCTCGAAGCGCTTCTCGCCCTTCTTGAAGTCCTGGCCGGTCTTGGCCTCGACCTTGCGCTCTTCCCTGGCCGCTGCTTGGCGCAGGCCCTTGGCGGCTGCCTTGCCCTTCGGCGTCGGGGCTTGTGTGATGGCCATTGTCGCTTCCTCCCGGGCGCCGGTCCTAGCTGGCGCTCAGGCTAACGCAGGCGGGCCGCGCTTGTTCCCGCCGGGTTCGTCATTGCCGGACGGGCGCCGCGTCCCTGCGCCATCGCGGCCAGGCCGCGACGGTCACCGCGCGCAGCAGCCATTCCAGCGGGCCATAGGCGAAACGGCCCATCCACCAGCGGCTGAGCGCCAGCTGCCCGGCGAAGATCGCCACGGCGATCAGTTGCGCGCCCAGCGGCGGCACCTCCCCCATCAGCCTGAGGCCATAGGCATAAAACAGCACCGAACAGACCAGCGACTGGAACAGGTAATTGGACAAGGCCATGCGCCCGGCCGGCGCCAGCATTTCTGGCAAGCGCCTGAACCGCTGGAAGGCCAGCATCGCCAGCGCCACATAGGCCCCGGTCAGCAGCGGTGCGGTCAGCAGGCCGACAGCCAGCCCGGGCAGTTCCCAGCCGGTGCCGATCCCGTAGACCGAGGTCCAGCCGTAGAAAGCCGCGCCGGCGAGGCCGACGGTCATGCCGGCAGCGAGCAGGCGGCGCAGCAACGGCTGATAGTCGTCGAGCTGCACGAACAGCTGACGCTTGCCGGCGACGAGGCCGACCAGGAACATCGCCAGCGCGCATGGCCCCTGCATCAGACCGATCACCACCCAGACATTGCTCAGTTCGGCAAGGTGCTGGGCGATGACGCTGCCCGGCGTACCAAGATAGGCCGACTTTGTCGCCTCGCCTTCGGCCAGCACCGCCGCTGCATCCAGCGACATCGAGTCCAGTGCCGCCAGTGCGCCGAGCGCTGCCCAGCCCAATGCCGTGACGACGACCAGCCAGAAGGCGAGCCGAAGCGCGGTCTTCTCCTCGATGTTGCGCAGCACGAGCAGCACCATGCCCAGCACCGCATAGGTCGTCAGGATGTCGCCGTGGAACAGCAGCACCGCATGCGCCAGCCCGATCGCCCACAACCCGGCTTGCCGCCGTAGCAGGCGTGGCACGAAGGCCTCGCCGGCGCGCTCCGCCGAGGCCATCTGCAGCGTGAAGCTGTAGCCGAACAGGAACGAGAACAGCAGGTAGAACTTGGTTTCGAACAGGAAGGCGACGACGAACCGCACCGCCTGGTCGAGCGGCGCGGCAAATGCCGGATCGGCAACGCCGAGCCCGTAGTAAGGCGAGGAAAATGCCGTGATGTTGACCACCAATATGCCCAACAGCGCAAAGCCGCGCAGCGCATCGACATTGGTGATCCGCTCTTGTTGAACCGATTTCGCAGTCATTGCTCTCATGCCCCTGCCGTCATGGTCGATACATCCGCCCGCGGCCGCAGGAACCGCCCGAGCAGGACGCGCATCGTTGCGTGCTGGTTCTTGGGCTTGAACTCGCCATCGACCGCGACGCGGCTGAAGATGCCGTCGATCAGCGCCGCCACCCAGGTCGCCGCATCGGCCATGTCGAGCGTGGCATCGACCTGTCCGCGCGCCGCAGCCACAGCCAGCAGGCCTTGCAGCGCCGAGCGCAATTCGCGGTCATTGCGGCCCACGCGCATGGCGATCGCCGGGTCCCGCCCCGCTTCGGCGGCGATCTCCAGCGCCAGAGACGAGAACTCGGCATCGGCAGCCAATTCCAGCACCAGGTCCATGAAATCGAGCAGCGCGGCATGGAGGTCGTCGCGCGCACCCAACGTCTGGAAGAATGCCGCCGTCTCCTCGCCTTCCTGGTCGACGATCGCGCCGATGATCTCCTGCTTGTTGGGGAAATAGTGGAACAGATTGCCCGGGCTCATGCCGACCGCCGCGCAGATCTCGGCGGTGCTGGTCTGGTGAAAGCCCTTCCTGGCGAAACACGTCCTTGCCGCATCGAGGATCGCCTGCCGCCTGGCGGCGTGCTTTTCAGGATCGACCTTCCGCATCGGTTCACTCGCTTCATTAATTAATAGACTAGTCGATCTATTAATTGCCAAGCCCCGTGCAGTCAACCGGGTGCGGCGGCAGCAGGATGCGGAAAGGGAAAAGCTACTCCGCCGGCGCGGCGTGTGCCCCCAGCGGAGCATCGGCCCGCGGGCTGCGTCGGTCCGCCAGCCAGGCGGCGAGCGCCTTTTGGGCATGGAATGCCGCGATCCCCGTCAGGATGCCGATTGCCACGCTCAGCGCGGTCGCCACCGGCCACGAGATCAGCGGCTTGACGTGTGGCGCCAACAGCTCCGGCAGCAGGCGATGGAACAGGTAGATGTGATAGCCCGCAGCAGCCACTGGCAGGGCGACGGCGGCGAGTTGCTTCGGCACGGCCACGCGCGGCATGTAGAGCAGCACGGTCACGCAGGCCAGTTGCAGCATGAACTTGACCCAGGACCCGGTCCAGTTGCCGCCCCAATACGCCATGACGGGAAACGCCAGCGTCGCAGCCGCCAGCACCAGCAGGCGCTGCCGCGCTGTTCGGGCGTGGAACACGCACCAGCCGAAGGCAGCGAGATAGAACACGTCCGACACGGTGAAGATCTGCACCGCCCCGACCGCCCAGACCTTGGGCGCCAGGAACTTGATCGCCACCGCCACGACGAGCGCCGCCATGCCGACGCCGAAGGGATTCTTGGCCACCCGCCGTCGCACAGCCGGCAGCGAGAACAGCCCGGCGACGATCAGCATGACCTGCGCGTAGGCCTCCACGAACCAGTAGAGATGGGGCAGTATGTGCTTGGGATCGAAAATGCCAAGATTGCCGACCAGGAAGACCGACGGCCACAGCACCTCGCCGCGCGCGATCGAATATGCGGCGACGATCGGCGCATAGACGGCCAGGTTTGCGGCCAGCGTCCTGAGCAGCCGCGTCGTCTCCCCGCGCATCAGGGCTGCGCCATGGAAACGCGCCAGCCCGTAGCCGACCAGCATCACCAGCGCCGCAGCCCCACCGGGGATGGGCCACAACGTGGCATGGTGGAGCACGACGAGCAGGATCGCCATTGCCCGCATCAGGAGATCGGAATCGACCACGCGCAAACCGCTGGTCTGGCGCCCGAGCCTTGCCAGCGTGCCCACAGGCATCTTCTCCCAGCCCTCGGGGATACGTCCCAGCTTGCGCTCGAGCGTCAGCGACAGCTGCACGAACAACAGCGAGTCGCCGCCCAGCGCCTCGAAGCTGTCGGCCGGCGTCACCTTGCGCGGATAGAAGGCCCGGCTGAACGCCTCGACAATGCCGGGGTCGGTTTTCCCCGCCTGTCGTGCGCGCTGCGCCACCGCCGGATAGTCGACCTTGCCCGATGCCAGCCGCGGCAGGGCTTCGACCGCCACCGCCTCGACATGCAGCGGCGTCAGGCCGCTCGCCGCGATCATCAGCTTGCAGACGTCCTCGGGCGCCTCGCCGGAAGAATAGGCCGCCACCAGCCGCCGGTCACAGCCCGTCACAGCCGCCACGATGCCACGCTGTGCCAGCGCATGCTCCACCGCCTCGTGGCTGATCCTGAGGCCGGCGATCTTCGACATGCGCTTGAGCCGCCCGACGACGCGGAAGAAGCCGTTCTCACAGCGTTCGGCGACATCGCCGGTGCGCAATTCTTCCAGTTCCGCGCCTTGTGCCAGATCGGCCCGGCTCTCGGCATAGCCCATCATCACGTTCGGGCCGCGATAGACGAGTTCGCCCGCAGCACCCGATCCCTCGATCCGCGAGCCATCGTCGCCGACCAGCATCAGTTCGCCGCCCGGAATGGCAACGCCGATGCTGTCGAGGTTCGCCGCAAGCGCCTCCGGCGGCACATAAGCGATGCGGGCAGTCGCTTCCGTCTGGCCGTACATCAGAAAAAGGCGGCGGCCGTCTTGCTCGAGCTTGCGCCGAAAAGTGTCGCCAAGCCCGGCGGGAATGCGCCCGCCCGCCACTGTCATGAAACGCAGCGACGGTAGTTCCTCGGGCTGGAACCCGGTCTTTTCCATCAGTTCGTAGGAATAGGGCACGCCGCTGATGTTGGTCACCTCGGCGGCGTGCAGATCGTCGGCAAATCCCTTGTCCGCCACGCCCTTGGCCGAGACGAACACGCTGGCACCGACAGCCAGGTGCGAGTTGAGCACCGACAGGCCATAGGAATAGTGGAACGGCAGGAGCAGCGCCGCCCGGTCGTCCGCCTTCAGCCCCAGATAAGAAGCGATGGCGTCGGCATTGCTGTCGATGTTCTTGCGCGACAGCCTGACGAAGCGGCTCTTGCCGGTGCTGCCCGACGTCGCCAGCAGCACGGCGAGGTCCCCGTGCAATGCCTCTCCTGCCCCCTCATGCTCGACCACGCGCCAGCGCCCGTCGAACAGCCGCACGCTCGCGTCGGGGCGGAAGTCTTCTTCGAAGTCGGCAAAGGCCCTGGCATCACCCGGCGCCAGCAGCGCCACGGCATGGTCCCCGGCGCGTGCCGCGAGATAGGCTGTGATGGCGTGTTCGGAGTTCGCCGCCTCGATGGCCACCAGTTTCCGGCCGTTGCCGAAACTTGCGGCCATCTCGGCTGCGCAGCGTGCCAGCTCGGCATAGCTGATGGCGGGGCGACCCGGGAAAATCAGGGCGGCACGGTCGCCATGCGTCGCCAGTTTCTGCAGGAATTCCATTCTTCGCTCGCCCCGCCGCTTCTGATGCAGCCACCTGAACGCGCGAGCCGATAGCCTTATTCCTGATAATTTGCATCAAGAAAATACGAGACCTCTAATATGTGCCGGCTGACCGCCCTTAACGGACCGGTGTCAGGCGACCGTTGCGACCTCAGGCCAGGATGCGCGCCTTAAGCCACAGGAACAGCGGGATGCGCGACCACTGGCGCAATTGGTCTGTATCCGCTGTGTCGGGAGTGGGCTCACGCAGCGCCGTGATTGCCAGTCCCGCAGCCTCGAACGCTGCCATGTAGTTTTCGAGCGGCTGCGACCAGCCGGCAAACTGCATCGTCAGGCCGTCACGCTGCTCTTCGCCCTCGAAATACTCGCGGCCGTAATAGCTGCCGTCGATGAGGAACGGCGCGTCCGCCTCACGCCCGGCAAAGCGGCCGCGGTCGCGGAACGGGTGAACCAGCGACACGAACAGCGTCCCGCCCGGCTTCAAGACGCGGCGGATTTCGCGCGCCGCCGCCGGCACGTCCTGGACGTCCATCAGCACGTTGTAGGCCATCACCAGGTCGAACGAGCCGTCCTCGAAAGGCAGGTCGCCGACACCGGCGACACGATAGTCGTCGGCCGACTTGGCCTCACGGGCCGCTTCCACCATGGCGGCGACCGCATCGGTCGCAGTCACATGGTAGCCGAGCGCCTTGAGTTCGCGGGACACGCGGCCCTCGCCGCAACCGACCTCCAGCGCGCGGCCAGATCCCTTGCCGATGAAATCCACGAGCCCTTTGCGATAGGCCCAGAAGGCGTCATGGCCGGGCGCACGGGCCCACGCGATCCATTGCTCGGCCACGCCGGTCCAGTATCTCTCGTCCTGTTTCATCGCTGCCTCACTCGCTTAGAAGGCAGCGCTTATGCCATCCAAGACGGCGAGCACCGATGGCCACCGGCGCGCAAATCACCGTGCCACCGCTAGCCGAGCCGAACGGCGCGACAGTGCCAGCACGGCCAGCGCCACCAGCGGGAAGGCCGCCGCGACAAGACCGAGATCCGAAGGCGTGGCGAATTCCAGCACCCGCCCGCCGATGACGGTGCCGAAGGCGATGCCGAAATAGAGCGCCGAAGCGTTGAGCGACAGCGTCAGATGCGCGAGCTCGGGTGCGAAACCGACGATGCGGCTCGCCTGCGCCGGCGGGAAGGCCCAGCCGATGATACCCCACGGCACCATCAGGCCGATCAGCACCGGCCCGGCGATGTGATGCGGCAACAGCTTCAGCGTCAGCGCGATCGCCAGGCAGAAGCCCGACGACATCAAGAGCGACAGCACCACCATGCGCGTCGCCCCGATCCGGTCGGCGAGGTAGCCGCTCGACAAATTACCGATGACCGCACCCGCGCCGAAGGCCAGCAGCATGCCCGGCAGGGCGATGGCCGGCAGCCCCGCCCCCTCCAGCGCCAGCGGCGCGATATAGGAAATGACGGTGAAACCACCAGCGAGATAAAGCAGCGTCACCAGCAACGACGGCAGGATGCCCGGCCTCGCGATGGCCGTGAAGCGCTCGCCGAGCGTCAGCTTGATGCCGCGCGATCCCCTGGGCAGCCGCACCCACAGGATCGCCGCACAGGATATGCTGAGCAGCGCAATTGCCAGGAACGTGCCGCGCCAGCCCCACATCGTGGCGATCAGCGAGCCCACCGGCGCGCCGAGCGCCACCGCAAACGTCGTGCCGCCGACGACGACGGCAATGGCGCGCGCCCGATGTTCGGGCCCGGCCAGCGACACCGCGGTCGCCTGCGCGGTGGCCGCATAGAGCCCGGCCGCCATGCCCATCACGATCTGCGCCACCAGCAGCCCGCCGAAGGACGAACTCGTCGCCGCAATGATGTTGCCGGCGACGAACACCAGCATCGTTGCCGCCAGCACGCGGCGGCGGTCGATCTCGCCTGCCAGCGCCGACAGGACGGGAGCGCCGACGGCATAGGCAAGCGAAAACGCCATGATCAGGTAACCTGCGAAGGGCACCGAGACATGGGCGTCGCCGGCGATCGCCGGCAGCAGGCTGGAGAACACGAAGCCGACGGTGCTCATCGCAAACGAACCGACCGCCAGCCAGATAAGGCGCTTGTCCATGACGCTGTCCTTAGTTCAAAATATGTTGAACTATTGAACTTGTCGCTGCGTCAAGTCAATCTGCTTCGAACGCGCTCCTGCCATCGTGGTGTCGGCAGGCCGCGCAAACCTTGAACCGACCGGACAGCGCCGCTACCTTCGAACCATGTCATTGCCGCACCCCAATCCCGACCAGATCAGCCTCGCCAACGTGCTTGCCGTGCTCGGCGACCAGACCCGGCTCGCCATCGTCGGCTATCTCGCCCGCAACGAAGGCGTGGCGATGAGCTGCGGCCAGTTCCTCGATTTCGGCTCCAAGACCAATCTCAGCTACCACCTCGCCAAGCTGCGCGAGGCCGGTATCACCCGCACCGAGGTTTCCGGCACCAGCCGGCTGATCTCGCTGCGCCGCGACGACCTCGACAGCCGCTTCCCCGGCCTGCTCGATTCGATCGTCACCGCCGCCCGCGGCCTGCCCCAGTTGGAGCGGCTCAGGGAAGATAGCTGAACCTCCAAAGTTCGAAGCGGACACGCACCGGCCGCACCTCGAAGCGCCCTCGCACGACGAACCGCGCGCACCGGAGTCATTCTTGCCTGTCTACAAAGGCTTAAATGCTATTTTCGGGGTTCCCCCCTCCCCGTCCTTCCCCTATAAGGCGCGCCTAGCCTGATACTTGAATCTCACTTGCGCACCGGCCCGGGCATTGCCCCGTCCCGGTTCTTCGCGCAGGCCTACTGACGGACGCACGCCATGCCAAGACGCACCGACATCAAGTCCATCCTGATCATTGGTGCCGGTCCCATCGTCATCGGCCAGGCCTGCGAGTTCGACTACTCCGGCACCCAGGCCTGCAAGGCGCTGAAGGAGGAGGGCTACCGCGTCATCCTGGTCAACTCCAACCCGGCCACCATCATGACCGACCCGGAGCTGGCCGACGCCACCTACATCGAGCCGATCACGCCTGAAGTGGTCGCCAAGATCATCGCCAAGGAGCGCCCCGACGCGCTGCTGCCGACCATGGGCGGCCAGACCGCGCTCAACACCGCGCTTTCGCTGCGCCGCATGGGCGTGCTCGAACGCTACAATGTCGAGATGATCGGCGCCGACGCGCACGCCATCGACAAGGCCGAGGACCGCTCGCTGTTCCGCGAGGCCATGGCCAAGATCGGCCTGGAGACGCCGAAGTCGATGCTGGCCAACGCCTCCGACGTCAAGGACGCCGACCGCAAGAAGCACGAGGCCGAGCGCGCCGCCCTCAAGCTCGAGGCCCCGGCCGATCTCGACGCCGCGCTCGACGCGCTCGAAACCCAGTGGAACCTCGGCGAAGGCGACCGCAAGCAGCGCTACATCAACCATGGCATGGCGATCGGCGCCCAAGCGCTCGACCATGTCGGCCTGCCCGCCATCATCCGCCCGTCCTTCACCATGGGCGGCACCGGCGGCGGCATCGCCTTCAACCGCCAGGAATTCTTCGACATCGTCCAGTCCGGCCTCGACGCCTCCCCCACCACCGAAGTCCTCATCGAGGAATCGGTGCTCGGCTGGAAGGAATACGAGATGGAGGTCGTGCGCGACCGCGCCGACAACTGCATCATCATCTGCTCGATCGAAAACATCGACCCGATGGGCGTGCACACCGGCGATTCGATCACCGTAGCCCCCGCGCTGACCTTGACCGACAAGGAATACCAGATCATGCGCAACGCCTCGATCGCGGTGCTGCGCGAGATCGGCGTCGAGACCGGCGGCTCCAACGTCCAGTTCGCCGTCAACCCGGCCGACGGCCGCCTCGTCGTCATCGAGATGAACCCGCGCGTCTCGCGCTCCTCGGCACTTGCCTCCAAGGCCACCGGCTTCCCGATCGCCAAGATCGCCGCAAAACTTGCCGTCGGCTACACGCTCGACGAGCTCGAGAACGACATCACCGGCGGCGCGACCCCTGCCTCGTTCGAGCCGTCGATCGACTACGTCGTCACCAAGATCCCGCGCTTCGCCTTCGAAAAGTTCCCCGGCGCCTCGCCCGTGCTCACCACCGCCATGAAGTCGGTCGGCGAGGTCATGGCCATCGGCCGCACCTTCCAGGAATCGCTGCAGAAGGCCCTGCGTGGACTGGAAACGGGCCTCACCGGCCTCGACGAGATCGAGATCCCCGGCATCGGCACCGACGGCGACGACCGCAACGCCATCCGCGCCGCCCTCGGCACGCCCACCCCCGACCGCCTGCGCATGGTCGCCCAGGCCATCCGCATGGGCACCTCGCTCGAAGACGTGCACGCCATGTGCAAGATCGACCCGTGGTTCCTCGAGCAGATCGCCGGCATCATCGCCATGGAGGCCCGCGTGCGCGAGCACGGCCTGCCCGAAGATGCCGACAACCTGCGCATGCTGAAGTCGATGGGCTTCTCCGACGCCCGCCTCGCCTCGCTTACGAAGAGCGAGCCCGAAGCCGTTCATAAGACTCGCCAAAAGCTCGGCGTCCACCCGGTCTACAAGCGCATCGACACCTGTGCTGCCGAGTTCGCCTCGCCCACCGCCTACATGTATTCGACCTATGAGGTGCCCTTTGCCGGCAGCCTCGCCGACGAGGCCCAGGTCTCGTCCGCCAAGAAGGTCGTCATCCTCGGCGGCGGCCCCAACCGCATCGGCCAGGGCATCGAGTTCGACTATTGCTGCGTCCACGCCGCCTACGCGCTGCGCGAGGCCGGCTACGAATCGATCATGATCAACTGCAACCCCGAGACCGTGTCGACCGACTACGACACCTCCGACCGGCTTTATTTCGAGCCGCTGACGGCCGAGGACGTGCTCGAAATCCTGCGCGTCGAACAGGCCGCCGGCACGCTGCACGGCGTCATCGTCCAGTTCGGCGGCCAGACCCCGCTCAAGCTTGCCGACGCGCTCGAAAAGGCCGGCATCCCGATCCTCGGCACCTCGCCCGACATGATCGACCTCGCCGAGGACCGCGACCGCTTCCAGAAGCTGCTTAAAAAGCTCGACCTGACCCAGCCCAAGAACGGCATCGCCTACTCCGTCGAGCAGGCCCGCACCGTTGCCGGCGAACTCGGCTTCCCGCTGGTCGTGCGCCCGTCCTACGTGCTCGGCGGCCGCGCCATGCAGATCATCCACAATGAGGGCATGCTGCAGTCCTACCTGCTCGACACCGTGCCGGGCCTGGTGCCCGAGGACATCAAGCAGAAGTACCCCAACGACAAGACCGGCCAGATCAACACCCTGCTCGGCAAGAACCCGCTTTTGTTCGACACCTATCTCTCGGGCGCCATCGAGGTCGACGTCGACTGCCTCTGCGACGGCAAGGACACCTTCGTCTCCGGCATCATGGAGCACATCGAGGAAGCCGGCATCCACTCGGGCGACAGCGCCTGCTCGCTGCCGGTGCACTCGCTCTCCACCGAACTCGTCGACGAGCTCGAGCGCCAGACCTCGGCCATGGCGCGTGCGCTCAATGTCGGCGGCCTGATGAACGTCCAATATGCCATCAAGGATGGCGTGATCTACGTGCTTGAGGTCAACCCGCGCGCCAGCCGCACCGTGCCCTTCGTGGCAAAAACCGTCGGCAAGCCTATCGCCAAGATCGCCGCCCGCATCATGTCGGGCGAGAGCCTCGACGACGCCTTCGCCCACTACGGCGCCAAGCCCGATGCGCGCAATCCCGGCCACATCGCGGTCAAGGAAGCGGTGTTCCCGTTTGCCCGCTTCCCCGGCGTCGACATCCTGCTCGGACCGGAAATGAAGTCGACCGGCGAGGTCATGGGCCTCGACCGCGACTATGCGCTCGCCTTCGCCAAGGCCCAGCTCGGCGCCGGCGTCGACCTGCCGCGCTCGGGCACGCTGTTCGTCTCGGTCCGCGACGAGGACAAGGCCGGCATCCTCGGCGCCGTCCAGCGCCTGTCCGGCCTCGGCTTCAAGGTTCTCGCCACCTCCGGCACCGCGCGTTTCCTCAATGAAAACGGCGTCCCGGCCGAAAAGATCAACAAGGTGCTCGAAGGCCGTCCGCACATCGAGGACGCCATCCGCAACCGCCAGATCCAGATCGTCTTCAACACCACAGATGGCCAGAAGGCGGTGTCGGACTCGAAGTCGATCCGCCGCGCCACACTGATGCAGAAGGTGCCCTACTACACCACGCTTTCGGGCGCCGCGGCCGTCGCCGAAGCCATCGCCGCGCTCAAGGCCGGCTCGCTCGAGGTGCGTCCGCTGCAGGACTACTTCAAGTAACCGCGCTACACCAAAACTGCTGATCTCCCCCCTTGTGGGGGGTGAGATGCGGTCCGCATGGCGGAAGAAAAGCCAATTGCTTGGCTTTTCTAGCATCGAACGCCGGCAGGCCAGAGGGGGATGCGAAGGAACACGACACCTCAAGCAAACCGCCACTTCTGCCCGGCTCGCCCCCGCATTGCGGTGCGAAGCCAAGCCCCGAGGCCTTATGGCGCGGCCTGACGCGAGCTGCGTAACAAGCATCTATTGCAATGCCGGCTTGCTTCGGCCCCCTGCACTATTTCTTCACCTCCACCTTTTCACCCGCATAGATTGCAGATAACTCTTCAAGATCGGGTGGGGAGTATTTGAGAATGAAGCTGAACACTATGCGGCTGGCACTGGCATCGGTGCTGGCGGGACTGCTGGTTGCAGCCATGCCGGGCACGGCGATGGCCAAGGACAAGGGTTCGCTGGCCGGCGAGGCAGGCAACAAGCGCTATCCGCTGCAGTTCGGCCAGACGACGGGCCCCTGCAAGAAGGTCTATGACGACTACGTCAAGGCGCCTGGGCATTCTGCCTACGCGCAGACCCACAGGGGCGGCACCGAGGCCTTCTTCTGCGGCCCCGCCTACAACGCGCCGTCGCAGAAGGCCGCCGAAGAACAGGCGCTGGCCAACTGCAACTCGGTCGGCAAGAAATACAAGGTCAAGACCACGGGCAAGTGCGCCATCTACGCCTCGAAGTGAACTGGCGCTTCTCACAGCGCCGATAAGTTCACTGCCCTTGCCCTCCATCACATGGGCCGAATAGCGCGATTAGACCTCCCTCCCCCTTGTGGGGAGGGATTGAGGGTGGGGGTATTCCGCGAGCGCAGCGGATCACCGCGCCTATTTGCGGCATTCGGTAGCAAAAACCACCAGACCTATGATGGCATCGCGACTACCTTGGTTCCGGTGAAAACGGAGCCTCGGACCATCGAAAACCAACAGAAAGGCAGAGCATTGCAAGAGGCAAGCGCATCTTCTGCTGTCAACCAAAGTCATCAAACGTATCCCAGCGCTATCTCTACTATCCCCTGAACAAACTGGCTTTTTTCTGAGGTGTAACGATCTCCATCATATGAAAACTGTGCAGCAAGCCGCCTCTTCAAGAATGAATACTCCTTCGCAGCATCATCGTGGTGGCGGAGGTATTCGCGAAACACCAACCGGCGTTCATGAGTGCGATTTCCCTCGGGACAAAGATAGACTCGAAGTTGAGGGGCCGAGCTTTTCAACAAGAACGCCCAAACCTCATCGTCGTACCGATTTCCCCGAGGCTCATATCCCGCATTGACCAAGCCCGCGCTGCCACGGGGAATTGCTGACAAACTCGACAATGTGACGTCGATATCAATGATAGGCTTGGCGGGGATGCCTGGAATCGCAGTACTTCCAACGTGGTCAATAGCCACAACGCTGGAGCCGAGCGTTGCTCTTAACACCGCTTCAGCATCGGAAAAGTGCTTCGCCCAATTCGGATCATAAGGAACGAGTTCGACCAAAGTTGGCATCGGCATCATCCTCAGACGCGGAAAGCACAACGCTAACTTATTGATGCCCTACAAGTCACCCGCTGTCCGAACAGGATGACCGCTTGTAGAGATATCCGGACAAAGCCACTGAAGACACGTGCTGGGCTCGCAGTTAAACCTGGCAAACGTCTTGATACGTCCTTACGGACGCGATTTTCTCAATCAATTCAATTAGATACGTTGCTTTTTGTGATCTTTGCGACCTAGTGCCCCCTATTTGCGTATAGAGGCAGTTGCCACCACGCGCCCCACTCTCCCCATCCCACTCCCATCCGGCTACCCTGCCCCAAACGCAGGAATCGCCGCATGCCCATCGCCTATGACCCGTTCGACGACATCCGCCGCGAGGCATCGGGCACAAGCCTGATCCCACCGCAGGTGGTGGCCGACAACGCCGCCAAGGGCCTTGCGCTGAGGAAAAAGTTCGGCCGCGGCGGCACCGAGATCGGCGTCGGCCGCGCCGAGGAACTGGTCGCCCGCGCCGAGCTTTCGCCCCACACCATCAAGCGCATGGTCAGCTACTTCGCCCGCCACGAGGTCGACAAGCGCGGCAAGAACTACGGCAACGAGCAGAACCCCTCAGCCGGCTACGTCGCCTGGCTGCTCTGGGGCGGCGATGAAGGGCGGGCGTGGGCGCTGGAGATGAAGGGGCGGATCGCCGCCGCCCCCTGACGCACAGGCGCTGCAGGAACTACTTCTGCATCACAGGAGAGTAACTGCCGTCAGCCTTCCACACGTACCAGGCGACATCTGGCTCCCGGCGATCGCCCTTGGCATCGAAAGTCAGCGGCCCCAGCACCGTCGGGATCGGCGATCCCGAGCGGACGGCCTTGGCAACGGCCTTCGGGTCACTCTTGCCTGCAATTTCAATGCCCTTCGCTACCACCTGCACGGCGGCATAGGCTTTCAGCGTATAGGCTTCCGGCTCGAAACCTTTCGCCCTGAATCGCGCGACGACGGCTTGCGCATCCGCGTGATCCCGGTCTTCCAGCGAGAACGCAAACATTGTCCCTTCGACGCCTGGACCTGCCGCCTTGGGAAAATCGGCAGAGAAGATGCCATCTCCGGCGATGAACTGGGGCTTGAAACCGGCCTCGCTGGATTGGCGCACAAGCGTTGCCATCTCATCGGCAAGGCCACCGAAGAAGACCACGTCGATTTTTTTTGCTTCATGCTCGCAATCTGCCGCGACATGTCCTTCTGCCCGATCTTGATCTTGGACATCAGTTTCTCCGGCTGCCCGGCCGCCTTCAGCGCGGCCTTTGCCTTGAAGGCAAGGCCGTCGCCGTATGGAGTACCGTCGCTCAGAATGGCGGCATTCTTGCCGGCAAACGCCGTTGCGATGTACTCCCCGGCCAGACGGCCCTGAACGTCGTCCCTGCCGGCCGTCCGGTGCGTGTTCCAGAGATTCTTGCCCTTGCCGCCGCCGTCGGTGAAGTATGGATTGGTGGACGCCGGAGTGATCATGAAGACGCCCATCTTGGCGTACACTTCCGAAGCAGGGATCGAGGCCCCGGAATTGAAATGGCCGACCACGAACCGCACGCCGGACTTGGCAAGGTTCCTGGCCACCGCTTGCGCGGTCGCACCATCTCCCTTGTCGTCGACGACATCGATTTCGAGCTTTTGACCGCCGACCCCCCCATTGGCGTTGATATCTTCGATCGCCAGTTCCGCTCCTCTATGAATCTGTTCGCCCATCGGGGCGAACGGGCCTGACATTGGGGCGGCAACGGCAATCCTGAGTGCAGCTTTTTCCTCTGCAAAAGCAGAAGACAGGCCGCACAGCAGCAATACCACGAGCGCCAAAAGTGACCGACCCGCGTAGCTAACGTCGTTCATCACCAGCTCCCTATCCATCACATCCGATGCCGGCGAAGTTAATTTCATGATGCGTCAAGGCTTACTGCCTTCGCCGCCTTGCTCTTTGCCCGCTCCAATTTCAGCGCGGCCTTCTTGATCCTGGTCGCCGCCTCCTTGGCCTTGTCGCCCTCGATTGTGTCACGCTTGATCACTTCGTTTTCGACAAGCAGGGCAAGGTTCTCGTGCGCCACCTTGATGTCCGGGAATAGCCGCCGTATCTCCCGTCGAAGTACCGAAATCACGGGTTCGGATCGAAGTATCGTAGACACAGTGAACTTGTTGAAAAGCTGGGCTTGCTGGTGGAACGCATCCATCGCGTCGGTGGTCAGGCCTTCCTTGGCGAACAAGAACAATTGCTGCAGATGGTCCTCATTCTTGGCGTTCAAGTCTGTGAAGGCGATCCGGCAAACCTCCTCATGGCTGATCTGGTTGGCCACGTAGATGCGCACCAGCCGCCATTCGACGGCGTTGGTCAAAATGACCCAGTGAATTCCTTGGTGCGCGCCGTAGTCGATCACTTGCCGCAAGTGATTTTCTGCCAAGCTGCTGCCGGCTGACTTGACCTCGATCAGCAGGCGAAGCTGCCCTCCGATCCTGATAGCAAGATCGCAGAATGTCGCCTTGATCTGATGTTCGGCAGTCAGGTCATCATACTTATCGTAGCCGAAAACATCGGCCAGTATGTCTTTCACCAATGTGACAGTGTCAGCTTCCGCCACATCGGCCTTCTGCTGGGCCAAGGCTATCCGCTGATATTTCTTCAAACCCGGCGCAACCCGGTCGACAAATTTCTTAGGTAATTTGTTCAACGTCTCGCCCTCCCTCTCCCCGGGAAAGATTTGATGGTGAATTTACTTGGAAGACAAGCATAAATTGCAAAAAGACCGAGCTCTAGCATCTGCAACCAGTGGAGTATTTCTCCATGTACCCAATCAAATCGACAATGCGCTGCTCGTCATCCTAGGGCGGAGCAGGAGCGAAGCGACGTGCGGAAACCCTGAGCGCCATGAGGCCTGACTGTCACCATCTGTCAGCAATCCGCGTGGATAGACCCACCCCTCTTTTCCACGCCCCGAAAACCTCCCGTACAATCCTAGCCAGTTCCTCCCGCGGGAACGCCGGTCGCGACGGTGATCTGCGGGGAGGAACCGGCGCCTCCGATCATGGGCTAACGTGGCTCATGGTCCGGGGAGGTTCCGTCCAAGGGTTCCCCCTCGGGCACTACGGCCCGGGTGCGCTGGACGATGCGCTAGTGGGGGCATGGGCGAAAATGCCCGATGCCCCGGAAGCGGAACGGACGGGGACAGAAATCGCCGGCGGTGCGCGGGTTCGCGCCACCATTTAGCATTCGGCAGGCACGGCCCCGCGCCCCGCTTCCCGCTTCCCGCTTCCCGCTTCCCGAACCTTCACCAAAATGGCCAGACCGGCAACGGGGCGTGGCAATGGAGAAGTGCGAGATGTTGAAAGTTCTTTCGCGTCTCCCTTTGGCAGGCAGGCTCCCTCAATCGCCCACCGGGTTCAGGCTCTTGTCCGGGTCGGCGGGGCTCTCCCAGGCAGCGACGAACTTCAGCAAATCGGCCATGAAGAATGTGCCGGGCACATCAGCCGGCAGATGCGGCGTCCATGCGGGATCGGAGAGATAGGAGCCCGCGTCGCCCTGGACGAGGCCGATGAACACCTCGGCGACGATGCGGCCGCCCACCGGGCCGAGCCGCCTGCCCGCGCCGCGCAGCTCGGCTTCCTTGAGGATATAGTACCAGAGCGGCGTCTTGACGTCGAAGCCGAGCGACTTCGCCACCGCGCCGTCCGCTCCGGTGGCGATCTCGGCCGGCGAGATCGGGTCGAAGGCGATCTTCCGGCGCATCAGCGCGGCCACGGCCTGGCCCGACGGCAGCCCGATCTGCACGCCGCGCCTGAGGTTGCGGAAGGCAAGGCTTGCCTTGGCCGAGCCGGACTCCGCCCCGGGCAGCCGGTGCAACGCGCCGGCCAGCAGCGGGTCGAGCCGGCGCGAATGATTGAACTCGGCCTTGATGGCGTCGGACGCCGGCAGGTCGAAATAGCGCCGCCAGTCGATCACCCAGTTGCTCGGGAACGTGCCCTGCCCCGGCGTGCCGCTGTCGAGCCCGCCCGACAGGTTGGTGAAGCGGAAGAAGAAATTGAACGTGCCTTCGGCCAGATGCGGGTCGGGCGAGCGGAAGATGCGGTTGTGGTTGTAGCGCGGCCTGACCATCGAATGGCCGAGCCGGTAGACGGCGCCGGAAAACTCCCACGGCATGAACGGCTTGGTCTTGAAGCGGTAGAATTTTCGCCCCTCGTGCAGGATCCGGGCGACGATGCCCGTCTCGGTCAGCCGCTCGACCCAGTCGTGCAGCACCATCCACTGATAGTGCCAGCGCACCGTCCGCGCCGCCTCGGCAAACAGCCTGTCGTCGGGCACCGTGCCCTTGAGATGGTCGACCACGGCGTTGTGGAACTTCAGGAAGGCGAGATGGATTTGCGCGACGATCAGGTTCTCGTCATTGCGGTGATCGCCGATCAGCGCCACGCCCTGCGCGTTGCGCGGCAGGTCGTTGGGCATCTCGGGCACCTGGCTGCCGGGCCGGTCGGGGTTCTCGATCGACACCTCGGCAGCGCCGAGCAGCAGCTTCGGCGTGTCGACCACCTGGCCGTCGGCATTTGGCCCCCGCGCGAACAGGAAGCGGTGCGGCCCGGGCCCGGCGCCATAGACACAGTCGAGGTCGAGCCCCGGCGTGCGGAAATTGCGCGTCATGTCGGGGTCCGCCATCGCCTCGCTCAGCGGCGTCAGGTCCAGCGTGATGTCGTGGTCGACGAACTGGCCGAGATAGGTGAAGCCGGCGGGAATGTCGGGATTGTCGAGCCCCGCCTGGGCGGGGTCGCCGGGGGCGAGGTCCGGCTCCACCATGGCGTTGGCGAGTGCGAGCAGGTCGGCGTCCGTGGCGGTCAGCCCCTGGCCGCGCAGCTCGCCGAACATGAAGTCGAAGAAGGTTTCGCCCTGCGCGCCGCCGACGGCCAGCGGCGACACCGCGGCCGGCGCCGCTCGCGCCGCGGCAATGACCGCGCCCTCCGCCAAGATCTGCCGGCTGACGAAGCCGTGCCTGCTACGCTCCCTGAGATTCGGCCCGGCCATGAAAGTGCCTCCCCTGACTGGCGTGAAGGGGAACAGCGTAATGCCGATCACGAATTATCGCAATCTAGAATAGCATATATCAATTGATGTATACTAATGGTTGTAAATTACTCTCCCGACCAGTCGACCTCGGTCATGCCGAGCCGGAGATAGAGCCGATAGGCGGCGGCGTTTCCGAAGCGATTGGTCTTGAGGTCGACATGACTGGCCCCGCGCGCCGCGAAGGCCACAAACACCTGCCGCATCAGCGCCTCGGCAATGCCCTTGCCGCGAAAGTCGGGGTGCACGGCAAGGTCCTTGACGAAGCCGCCGTTCCAGCATTGTGCCGCACCGGCCAGCCGCCCGCTGCTGTCGTGGACGAGGAAACACAGGCCGGGATCGAACTCGGCGTCATCGGCGAGCCTGGGCCACCAGACATCGAACGGGCCGTTCAAGCCGTCGTCGAAGGCAAGCTCGAGCAGATCGTGCAAAGCCCGGGCGTCGGACGCCTGGAACGTCCGCATCGCAAAACCGTCGGGCCATTGCGGGGTATACGGTTCGCCGCCCAGCACCTTGCGCAGGCGAACGTCGTTTTCACCTTGCGGCGAAGGCATGTGTCAGCCGCGGTGGCGCGCGCGGTCGCGGCCGAGCCCGGTCTCGTCGAGCAGGCCCTTGCGCTTGGCGTGGTAATAATAGCCGCTCTGGTAGAGCTTGTCGGCCTGGTCCTCATTGCCGTCGGCGACCATGAAGGCGCCGCGCAGGTATTTGACGGCGAATTTCAGGTTGGTCTCGGCGTCGAGCAGGCCGTTGGCCGGGCCGTCATAGCCCATGCCGCGCGCCGTCGCGTGCTTGATCTGCATCAGCCCCCAGTGACCCCTGTTATAGGCCAGCGGATTGAAGGTGCTCTCGCGGTTGACGACACGCCGCACCAGCTTCTCCGGCACTTCGTAAAGGGCCGCGTATTTCGAGATCAGTTCATCGATCTTGCCGCGCGAGGCCAGCGCCGGGCTGTCGGGCGCGGCATAGGACGAGGTGGCGAAGCTTTCGGGCGCGACATTGCCGAGCGACGCTACCTGGTAGCTCTTCGGCACCGGCGCCTTGGCCGGCAAGGCATAGTCGGCAAGCGTCGGCGCCGGCGGGAACGCGCCGGAGAGCTTGGGGTCGCTGGCGGCGGCAACGATATCGCCACCGGCCATCGGCGCCGTCATCGGGTCGACAGGAGCCTTGGCGGCAGCAACGACGGGCGCATTGGCGGCGGCAGGTGCCGGTGCAGTGGTGGCCGGTGTCTTGGCGGCTTCAGATGCAGTTGCGACTGCGACGCTACCAGCCGCCGGGGCGGTCGCGGCAGCGGCAACGGTGACATCCGATGCATCGGGCTCGATCGCTGCAGCTGCAAGCACGGCCGTTGCCGGCGACGCTTCGACCGCGGCAAACGACGTCGGCACCACGGCAACCGTCTCAGGCAGCGCGAGATCGGCACCGGTAGATGGGGCAAGGCTCGTATCGGCGCTCAAGGCAACGTCCGCGCCTGTCGAAAGGTCTGTGGAAAGCGCCGCTGTGTTTGTCTGGCAGCCCGACAGCAGAGCCGTCGCCAATGCCGCCGAGATCAGCAGATGGGTCTTTATCGCCGGCAAATGCACACTCTGGTTAATGATTTCGTCCCGCCCGAACCTCCTTACATGAAGGCCCCGGCCCGGGCAATCCACAGGCGGATGCGGTTTTCGGGTGGCATAGGGCCGCAGATCGTGCGAAAATGTTCCCGATATGTACCGATTTCGCAACGAATGCTTCGACGAAAGGGACTGATGTGGACAACGCCATTTCCTTGCCCTTGCCCGGTCATGCGGTGTTCGAAACAGCGCTCGGCTTCATGGCGCTCGCCTGGAGCGATGCCGGCCTGACCCGCGTCTGCCTGCCCGAGAAGACCCATGCGGCAGCCGAACGGCGCTTGTTGCGCCTGGCCGGCACGGACGCAGCAGCCCTCGACACTGACCGAATTGCTCCGGCATGGATTGCTGCTCTCGTCGCCGACATCAGGCGCTATGCCGAAGGCACCGATGTCGATTTCTCCGACGTACCGGTCGACCTCGCCGGCGTCGACGATTTTCGCAAGGATATCTATGCCGCAGCCAGAAATCTCCATCACGGCGAGACCACCACCTATGGCGGACTGGCGGAGCAGGCCGGGCACAAGGGCCTGTTTCGCGAAACCGGCGCAGCACTCGGCAGCAATCCGATCCCCCTGGTCATTCCGTGCCACCGCATCCTGGCGGCCGGCGGCAAGATAGGCGGCTTCTCGGCAACCGGCGGCTCGGTCATGAAGGAAAAGATGCTGGTGCTGGAAGGCGTCCACGTCGGCCCGCCGCCGGCCGCCCAGGCATCGTTCGGCTTCTAAGGAGGCCGGACGCGGCTTGAGTTCCTGCGAACAGCCGCTCAACTAGGTTCAGGTCGGCACCGGGCTCGGCTCCGCCCCTAGCCTCAATTGTGCGGGAACAGCCGGCGCTTGAAGAAGAATCGATCGCGCTCGATCTGCTTGCAATTGTAGACCGGGCACGATCTCGCATCGGCGGTTGGCACATAGGCCCGCCGTGCCTCCTGGCCCGACGGGCAGAAGCGGTCGTTCCTGACATAGCGGTCGTAGCGCGGCACACCCGAGGTTGGCGACGTCCAGCGCAGGATCGCCACGCCTTCGCCGCGCACGGCCCCCTGCACCTGGGCGCAGCTCATGCTGGTCGAAATATAGCGCGAGACGGCCTGAGCCTCGGCCGCGACCAGGGTCAGGCAAGCAGCAAGCAGAATGATTTTCATGACAGTTCTCCGAAGACTTCGGCAGCGGCACTCACGCATCAACCCGATGACGGGAATCGGATTTCAGGTTGATGCTGCGATACAAGGGGCTGCAGCGTGGCTTGCGCATTCTCCAATCCACGACGCTGTAACGCCAAGCAATATAACACTTTTCGCCCGCCATGGTTGCATGACTATTGATGCCGCTTTCGAGCATCCCGCAACAGGAAGGGCTTGCGTTGAACGACAATTGCCCGTATATCGCTCCCGTTGATATTTCGGCCGACAGATCCGTGCCCCGCGACACACTCGCGTTTGCAGACGTCTATCTCCAAAATTTCGATATCACGGGTCGGGCACATAGCTTGATCAAGACCAAACTGCAGACGACAAGGATTATCGCAATGGCAACTGGCACCGTTAAGTGGTTCAACGCAACCAAGGGCTTCGGCTTCATTCAGCCCGACGCAGGTGGCGCGGACGTATTCGTCCACATCTCCGCTGTCGAGCGTTCGGGCATGGGCTCGCTGGCCGATGGCCAGAAGATCAGCTTCGAGATCGAGCAGGACCGTCGTACGGGCCGCTCGTCTGCCGGAGCTCTCAAGGCAGTCTGATTTAAGGCGCGCGGGAGCGAAAGCTCCGATTGCGTAGCAAGTCACGGATGTACTGGCGGCAGCGCGACAAGCGCGCCGGACCCAAAGCCTGAAGGACGATGCGGCAGATTGCCGTGAGCCACGGGCCAAAGGATCCAGGATCAGCTGCTGACAGCGGAAGGCGGGGTTACACCCCGCCTTTTTGTTTTTGACGGACAGGGCAAGGATTGCGGATTAGCGCGAGCCAGTCTCACCGGAGATACGAAAGGCACGGAGATCGAACCGATCTCCGGGCCTTCTTATTTGCAGCACCAAGCCTGATCAGGGCAGCCAGCCGATCGGCACGTGGCCAGGGTCGGCCCGGACGCGGTCAAGCCAGGCACTCACCGCCGGGAAATTCGCCAACTCAAAGCCGCCCGTGCCAGCGTCATGCGTGTAGGCGTAGAGCGCGATGTCGGCGACGCTCATCGCATTGCCCGCCAGGAACGGCGTCTTGGCCAGTTGGACTTCCATCACGCCGAGCGCCTTGTTGCCGCTCTCCAGCAAAGACGCCAGGCGTTCCGGCGTCGCCTGCGCCGCACGCTCGGGATAAACGTACAGCGAGCGCCGCACCGCGACATAGGGCTCATGGCTGTATTGTTCGAAAAACAGCCATTGGTAGACGAGCGCCCGCTCATAGGCATCGGCCGGCAACAGCCGGGTGCCCTCGGCCAGATGCAGCAGGATGGCATTCGATTCGGCAAGAAAGCGGCCGTCGTCGAGCTCGAGCAGCGGCACCTTGCCGTTGGCATTCTTGGCGAGGTAGCCGGGCGAACGCGTCGTGCCGTCACGCGAACTGGTTTCGACATGGGTGAAAGGCCGCCCAAGCTTTGCCATGAGCAGGCGTGGCTTGTAGCAATTGCCGCTGTCGGTCATTCCGTAGATCGTGGTCATTGCGCTGGCCCTTGTTCGACCGCGATTATCACCGCGCGGAAACGTCAGACCAGCGATTTGTTCTGCTGCGAAACATCAGCATTTGTGATGCTTCGCCAGGCATCAGCCGAACAGCGGCCAGGTGTCAGCCAAACAATGGAACAACGACACATTCGCCGCGGCGATATTGCGACGCCTCGCGCGGTCCGTCGGCAAAGACGCTGCCGACCAGCATTTCCGGCTCGAGCAGGTCGCCCTGGAACAGCTCGACGCCGGCACCAAGGGCTATTTCAAGACGGCTTTCGCTGTCGATGCCCTCGACCAGCACCGCTGCCCCTTGCGCCTTGAACTCCGAGACCACGGGCCGCAACAGCCGGCCGGTAGCGGCGTCGGCGCAGAAACGCTCGAACGACACCCGATCGAGCCTGACGATGTCGGCATTCACCCGACAGGCTGCATGCGCATCCGGCTGCTCTGCCCCACGATGAGCAAGCGCGACACGCAGGCCCAGTTCACGCAATGCGTCGGCAAGGCGCTCGTCGACCCCATCGATTTCGCATACCAGCTGCGACACATCGAAACCTTCGTCCTCAAGGACCCGCACCATGAAGCGCAGGTCGTCCATGGCTTCGCTGCCACCGCTTCCATTGTGACGGAACAGCAACGAAACGCCTTCGACGCCGATATTGTGGACATTGGCGAGCGGCAGGACCTCGATCATGCGCCCGACGATCGCGCGATCTTCGGCAGCCACTTCAGCGAGGAATTCGAGCATCGGGACCGGCTGGCCCTGCAGGTAGGGCACGACATGCGCATCGGCGGTCACCGGCGTCAGCCGGCCCTGCTCATGCCTGAAGATCGGCTGCATGGCGCAGCGCAGGCGGAAATCGCCATGGATGCCGTACTCCAGCCCAACCTCGTCGGCGACGATCTTGGCAGCAAGATCCGCCGGCAGTGCGCCAAAGCCGAAAAACCCGTCACTCATCACGATGTCCTTTTGCCGAAACTTCGGCCTGTTCTCGGCGCGCTGCCTGCCAGCGGGCCAGCGTCTCCGGCCACGGCCGGGGACCCCTGTTGCTTGCCGGCGGCTTCGGGTGCTGCCGGCTCGAAATGCGAAAAATCCGCCGGCACGATCTCCGGCATTGCCAGCACGAACCCCTGCACCATCGAGGCGCCGGAGCGCTCGGCCAGTTGCAGTTGCCAGCTCTCCTCGAGCCCCTCGAAGACGGTGCGAATCCCCTTCTCTTCGAAGTTCGCCACCATTTCCTTGAGCAGGGCGAAGCCTGCACCGGACTCCATGAGGCGGCTGATCCAGTGGGCATCGAACTTGACGATGTCGGGCTTGATGTCGCGGATCCGCTTGATGTCGGATTCGGCCGAGCCGAAATCATCCACGGCGATGCGCAAGCCGTTTGCCTTGAGGGCTCGGACGAAATCGAACAGTGCCTCTTCCGAGGCCGGCTTCTCGGTCACCTCACAGACGATGCGGCGTGGATCGATGCCGGTCTCGTTGAGAACATGGCGCATGTCGCGCAGCGCGTGTTCCGAAATTGATCGGTCGAGAAACACCGACGGATCGAAATTGATGAAGATCGACGCAGCCTTGGGCACGAACGTCGCGGCGTTGAGCAGATGCAGCGTCCGCGTCAGGGTCTCGACCTGCAGCCGCTCTGCACTGTCCACGACGGCGAAGAACATGCCCGGGGGCACCGCGTCCGCTCCACGAAACGGCCTGATCAGCCCTTCGAAGGCCGTGACCAGCAAACGGCCCGACTGAAAGGCGAAAATCGGCTGAAACGCGCTATGCAGGGCGTGCACGCCCCAGACTCCGGTCGCAGAACCGTCGTCGTGCCGGATGATATGGGCGAGCCCGATGCTCTTCGACACGGTCCGTCCTATTTCCGGAATGCTGGCGAAATTGCTCCGCCAAAATCTCATCGAAGATTTGATCGCCGGTTAACGGAATGTCTCAAACTTGACCCACGTGCCGGCAGCCGCCTGCTTATGCACAGCTTCGCCAGGTCTCTGGCCCAGCACATCCGGCACGCCAAGGCGTCAATATGCTTGCGATTCCCTGCGTCATGCGACATTACAGCGCCGCGCGTTCCGTTGGACGCGCAAAAGCGGTCGCGCGACCGCGTGTTTTTCCGAACCGGAGACCTGAAGTCATGGCCTTTCTTGCCGATGCCCTTTCCCGCGTTAAGCCTTCCGCGACCATCGCGGTCACGCAGAAAGCGCGCGAGCTGAAAAACGCCGGCCGCGACGTCATCGGCCTGGGCGCAGGCGAGCCTGACTTCGACACGCCGGACAATATCAAGAATGCGGCGATCGAAGCCATTCGCCGCGGCGAGACCAAGTATCCGCCGGTTTCCGGCATTGTGCCCCTGCGCGAAGCCATCGCCAAGAAGTTCAAGCGCGAGAACAATCTAGACTACAAGCCGGAGCAGACCATCGTCGGCACCGGCGGCAAGCAGATCCTGTTCAACGCCTTCATGGCAACGCTGAACCCCGGCGACGAGGTCATCATCCCCCGGCCCTACTGGGTCAGCTACCCCGAGATGGTGGCGATTTGCGGCGGCACGCCGACCTATGCCGAGACCAGCATCGACAACGGCTTCAAGCTGACGGCAGATGCGCTGGCAAAGGCGATCACGCCGAAGTCGAAGTGGCTGGTCATGAACTCGCCGTCCAACCCCTCGGGCGCCGCCTATAGCGAGGCCGAGCTGCGCGCCATCGCCGATGTGCTGCTCAAGCATCCGCATGTCTGGGTGCTGACCGACGACATGTACGAGCACCTGACCTATGGCGACTTCGTCTTCAAGACCATCGCCGAGGTCGAGCCGAAACTCTACGACCGCACGCTGACGATGAACGGCGTGTCGAAGGCCTATGCCATGACCGGCTGGCGCATCGGTTACGCCGCCGGTCCGATCCAGCTGATCAAGGCGATGGACATGATCCAGGGCCAGCAGACCTCGGGTGCCTGCACCATCGCCCAGTGGGCTTCGGTCGAGGCACTCAACGGCCCGCAGGACTTCATCGCCAAGAACAAGGCGATCTTCCAGGCCCGCCGCGACCTCGTCGTGTCGATGCTCAACCAGGCGCGCGGCATCTCTTGCCCGTCGCCGGAAGGCGCCTTCTACGTCTATCCGTCCTGCGCCGGGCTGATCGGCAAGAAGACGCAAGGCGGCACGGTCATCACCGACGATGCGGTCTTCACCTCGGAGCTGCTCGAGGCCGAAGGCGTGGCAGTGGTCCAGGGTTCGGCATTCGGCCTCGGTCCGAATTTCCGCATCTCCTACGCCACCTCGGAGAAGATTCTCGAAGAGGCCTGCACGCGCATCCAGCGCTTTACCGCCTCTCTCGTCTGAGCTCACATATCTGACTGTTGGAAAAACCCGGCTCCGGCCGGGTTTTTCTTTGCCGGCTGTGCGAATCGACCGAAACTGTCATGAGGTTGCCGGCAGGAATCTTCGATTCTCATACGCTGTTATACATTTGCATATTGCCGTGCCGGCCCGAACTCTGTTAATCTAAAGTAACTATATCCGCCGTAGCAGGCGGAGGTATGCAGAGGCGTCCAGAGGCAGCAATTGTATCAGCATAGACAGCAGCAGCAGGGGCGAAGGAGCAGAAGTTTGCTCGCGCACTTGTTCTTGCTGCTGCTACCGGTTTTTGCTGCCCTCACGGCCTCGGTTGCATCGAGTCACGCCCATTTCAGCAATCAAGACGAAAGCCCTCAGCTTTCCGCCGGCGACGCGCCCTACACGGAACCCGCTGATCCTTTCGCGCTTCCGATGTGGAGCGATTCATGCGTCACGCTGGCTGAGGGTAATTGCGACCTCGCGGATGACAACGGCTTGCTTCGGCCTGCTCACGGCCTGCCGATCGCGGCCATCGACAGCGCCGCATCGCCGGCCGGCTCGCCTTTCAATTTCCTGCGCGCACGAACGAGCGCACCCCGCGCACCGCCAGCCCAGGCCTGACGGCGCAACGCGCCCCACCTGCGCCGCATGACCGGTCAACTCGCGACACATTCATAGGCTCGTCGCACACCGGTCGTCCTCCCACGGGACTACACGTCCCGGCAAGTCTCAGGAATTGTCATGTCTAAGACACACCCACTCGGATTCCGTATCGAACGCGACCTCAAGGAAGCGCTCGTCAAGGCGGCCAAGGACGATCACCGTTCGGTGTCGTCGATGGTCGAAATCATCATCGCCCGGTGGCTGCGAGACCGCGGCTACCTCGTCGAGAAGGAAGAACGGGCCGCCTGAGCCCGCACTTCCCGGCAAATGGCTCGGCGGCGCAATCGTGCCGCCGGGCAGCATCCGCCAATAGCTTTCCGTCTGCGCACGCCGGTGAGTTCGAACAAGGAGCCACTGTTCTGGCGCCAGCTACGCATCGCTTTTGCGATGCAGCATCAATGGCTTCGAACACTTCGCGGCTGCTTCTACGACTAAGGTCATAATCCCAAAGCAGCGATGGATAACGCCTGCCTCCCGGCGTTATCACTTCGACCGTGGTTAGGTTCGGCGGATTCCCCCGGAGATTGCTCTCCAGGCCTTTGCCGCCGGCACTCTGGGAGGAGACAATAATGGCAATTTCGGCAACCGCCGACGCCCGCCGCGGGCGAGGCATGACGCGAGAAGAGAAGAAAGTCATCTTCGCTTCTTCGCTCGGCACCGTGTTCGAATGGTACGATTTCTACCTTTACGGTTCACTCGCAGCCTTCATCGGCGCGACCTTCTTCGCTTCCTACCCCGAGGCGACGCGCAACATCTTCGCGCTGCTTGCTTTCGCCGCCGGCTTCCTGGTGCGTCCGTTCGGCGCGCTCGTCTTCGGCCGCATCGGCGACCTCGTCGGCCGCAAATACACCTTCCTCGTCACCATCCTGATCATGGGCCTGTCGACCTTCTTCGTCGGCCTGCTGCCCGGTTCCGCCACGATCGGCATCGCCGCTCCGGTCATCCTGATCGCGCTGCGCATGCTGCAGGGCCTCGCGCTCGGCGGTGAGTATGGCGGTGCTGCGACCTATGTCGCCGAGCACGCCCCCGACGACCGCCGCGGCTACTACACCTCGTGGATCCAGACCACCGCGACGCTCGGCCTGTTCCTGTCGCTGGTCGTCATCCTGGTGGTGCAGACCTGGCTCGGCAAGGAAGCCTTCGCCGCCTGGGGCTGGCGCGTTCCGTTCCTGCTCTCCTTCATCCTGCTCGGCATCTCGGTGTGGATCCGTCTGTCGCTTTCGGAATCGCCGACCTTCCAGCGCATGAAGGAAGAGGGCAAGGGTTCCAAGGCACCGCTGTCGGAAGCCTTCGGCCAGTGGAAGAACGCCAAGATCGCGCTGCTCGCGCTGTTCGGCCTCACCGCCGGCCAGGCCGTGGTGTGGTACTCGGGTCAGTTCTACGCACTGTTCTTCTTGCAGAACGTGCTCAAGGTCGACGCCCAGGCCGTCAACATCATGATCGCGATTTCGCTACTGCTCGGCACCGGCTTTTTCGTGCTGTTCGGCTGGCTGTCCGACAAGATCGGCCGCAAGCCGATCATCATGGCTGGCCTGGCACTCGCCATCGTCACCTACTTCCCGCTGTTCAAGGCTCTGACCTGGGCCGCAAACCCGGCACTCGCCACCGCCCAGCAGAACGTTCGCGCCACCGTCACCGCCGCACCTGGCGACTGCAAGTTCCAGTTCAACCCGGTGGGCACCGCGAAGTTCACCACCTCCTGCGACATCGCGACGTCGTTCCTGACCAAGAACTCGGTTCCTTATGACGTCGTCACCACGGCGGCTCCGGGCACGCCTGCTTCGGTCAAGATCGGCGACGAGACCGTCACGTCCTATGACGCCATCGCCGCGGGCGATGCTGCCAAGGCGAGCGACGCTGCCTTCGTCAAGGCAGTAAACATCGCCCTTCACGACGGCGGTTATCCGCTGGTCCGTGGCGCTGCCAAGGTTGCCGACCAGAAGCTCGACGCCTTCATTGCCGCCAACCCCGAGCTCAAGCTCGACGCCGCCGCCATCCGCGCCGGCGAAAAGACCACCGTTCCGACCGAACAGGCGATCAAGGACAAGATCGTTACCGCTGAAGAGGCGGCCGGTGCTCCGGAAGTCGGCTTCTTCAACATCCCCGCCGGCGGCTCCTTCGCCATGGTCGCCGATCCGGCAGCAGTGAGCTGGCCGATGGTCATCGCCATCCTCACCGTGCTGGTCATCTACGTGACCATGGTCTACGGCCCGATCGCCGCGATCCTGGTCGAGATGTTCCCGACCCGCATCCGCTACACCGGCATGTCGCTGCCCTACCACATCGGCAACGGCTGGTTCGGCGGCCTGCTGCCTGCAACCGCATTCGCCATGAGTGCTGCGGCCGGCGACATCTACTACGGCCTCTGGTACCCGATCGCGATTGCCGCCATGACGCTGATCATCGGCACGCTGTTCGTCAAGGACACGCTCGGCACCGACCTCAACGCCAAGGACTGATCCTCGGCACCAACGCTAAAAAGCCCGGCAGGTGCCAACCTGCCGGGCTTTTTTTGTTTTCTGGGGATGGCGTCGCTTCGCACCGGCAAGGCCCTCCCCGCATCTTGCCTGCTTCAAAGGTCGGGGCCCGGGCGCCCTTCCCCTTGCCCTCCCCGCAAAGCCGTGTGACGATATGTTCGACCGGGAGGAAAACACCACACGTCATTGCCCGCGACGGCCGAACAGGCCGGCCGCCGCATTCAGGGAAAAATGCCTGAGTGGAGGTCAGCTCTCATGGGTAGTCGCGCCGGAGGAAGACGCACGGGACCGAAATGCATCGCCATCGTCGGTCCCTTTGCCAGCGGTAAAACCACTCTTCTTGAAGCCCTTCTCGCCCGCACGGGCGCCATTCCCAAGCAGCAACCAGTATCATCGGGCAACACCGTCTCCGACCATTCGGCCGAGGCCCGGGCTCACGCCATGAGCGTCGACGCGGTCTTCGCCACCACGCAGTTCATGGGCGAGAGCATCACCTTCGTCGATTGCCCCGGCTCGGTCGAGTTCGCCTTCGAGGCTGACCCGATCCTTGCCGCCTGCGACCTGGCGGTCGTGGTCGCCGAGCCTGACGAAAAGAAGATCCCCGCCTTGCAGCTGATCATGCGCAAGCTTGACGATCTCGGCGTGCCACGCATCCTGTTCCTCAACAAGATCGACAAGGCGACATCAGGCGTGCGCGATACGCTCAAGCTGCTGCAGCCGGTCAGCCGCACGCCCTTGCTGCTGCGCCAGATCCCGCTGCGCAAGGATGGCGTCGTCGTCGGTTCGATCGACCTCGCGCTGGAGCGCGCTTATGTCTACCGCGAATATGCCGAGAGCGAGATCGCCGAGATTCCCGGCGACGAGAAGGCACGCGAGCTCGAAGCGCGCTTTGCAATGCTTGAAACCCTCGCCGACCACGACGATGAGTTGATGGAACAACTGCTCGAAGAGATCGAGCCGCCGAAGGACGAGATCTTCGACGACCTTGCCGCCGACCTGCGCGATGGCACGGTCACCCCGGTGCTGATCGGCTCGGCCGAAAAGGGCAATGGCGCGCTCCGGCTGTTGAAGGCCATCCGCCACGATGCCCCCGACGTCGAGGCGACCCGCAAGCGGCTCGGGATAGCAGAGGGCAGTGCAGCCATAGTGCAGGTGATGAAGACCATCCACACCTCGCATGCCGGCAAGCTGTCGGTATCGCGCATCCTGTCCGGCCAGGTCACCGACGGCGCCGAGCTCTGGCTCAACACCACCGACACCGCGAAGGTTTCCGGCATCTACCGCATGCTTGGCAAGGACCAGTCCAAGCTCTCCAACGCCGGCGCCGGCGACACGGTGGCGCTCGGCAAGCTCGACAACGTTGCCACCGGCCAGACGCTGACCTCGGCCAAGGGCGGCATAAAGCCCCTCGTCAGGCTCGAGCCGCCGAAACCGGTCTATGCCTTCGCGCTGCGTCCCAAGGAGCGCAAGGACGAGGTCAAGATGTCGGCCGCCATCCAGCGCCTCGCCGAGGAAGACCCCTCGCTGACCCTGCATCACAACCAGGACTCGGCCGAAACGGTGCTGTCGGGCCATGGTGAAATGCATCTCAGGGTCGTGCGCGAGCGTCTCGAAGGCCGCAACCAGATCGCCGTCGAAGGCTATGCGCCGGCGGTGCCCTATCGCGAGACGATCCGCAAGGCCGTCCAGCAGCGCGGCCGCCACAAGAAGCAGTCGGGCGGCCACGGCCAGTTCGGCGACGTCGTCATCGAGATCAAGCCGCTGCCGCGCGGCTCGGGTTTCGAGTTCACCGACACCATCACCGGCGGCGTCGTGCCCAAGCAGTATATCCAGTCGGTGGAGGCCGGTGCGCGCGACTTCCTCAAGATCGGCCCGCTCGGCTTTCCGGTCGTCGACATCGCCGTCAACCTGTCGGACGGCTCGTTCCACAGCGTCGATTCCTCCGACATGGCTTTCCAGATGGCGGCCAAGATCGCGATGAAGGAGGGCATGCCAAGCTGTTCGCCGGTTCTGCTCGAACCTGTCATGAAGGTCGAGATCTTCACGCCGTCGGATGCTACCGCGCGCATCATCGCGCTCGTGCCCCAGCGCCGCGGCCAGATCCTCGGCTACGACGCGCGCGCCGACTGGCCGGGCTGGGACGTGGTCGAGGCGACGATGCCGCAATCCGAAATCAGCGACCTGATCATCGAGCTGCGCTCGGCGACCGCGGGTGCTGCCACCTACCGCGCCGAGTTCGACCACATGGCAGAACTGACCGGCCGCCTCGCCGACGAGGCGATGCAATCGGCCGGCAAGGCGGCGTGACATTGCAAGGACCGGACGGCGCCAGCGGCCGTCCGGTCCTTGCTGCTCACGCTCTGTTGATCTTGGATTGGGCAAGGCACTGAAACGCGGCAGCGTTCGCATACGTATGTGAACGTGACCACGTTGATTTCGCGGTCCGCAGGGGCGACCTTGCGAGCCGACTTTTGGAGAACCGAGCATGGCATTCGTACACCGCCGCCCGTCCTGGGCAATCAGCGAGGCTCAGGCCACGCCCGAGGAGATGTTCCTCAACCGCCGCTCGATTCTCGCCGGCATGGGGCTCGGCCTTGCAGCCGCCGCGCTGCCGCGGCCGGCTCGCGCCGAGGACAAGGACCCGACCGCCGACCTCTATCCGGCCAAGCCGAACACAACCTACAAGCTCGACCGCTCGCTGACGCCCGAAGAGATCAACGCCAACTACAACAACTTCTATGAATACGGCACCTACAAGGAGATCGCCGCCAACGCACAGCAGCTCAAGACGCGTCCCTGGGAGGTGCAGATCGGCGGGCTGGTCGACAAGCCGATGACGCTCGGCATCGACGACCTGATCCGAAAATTCCCGCTGGAGACGCGGCTCTACCGCCACCGCTGCGTCGAGGCCTGGTCGATGACCATTCCGTGGAGCGGTTTTCCGCTCAAGGCACTGGTGGCGCTCGCCAGCCCCAAGGCAGATGCGAAGTTCATCCGCTTCGAGACCTTTCTCGATCCAGAGATGGCGCCCGGCCAGAACGACTTCGTCTACCCATGGCCCTATGTCGAAGGTGTTACCATCGAGGAGGCGGCACTCGACCTGCCCTTCCTCGTCACCGGCGCTTATGACAAGCCCCTGGGCAAGCAGTTCGGCGCTCCGCTACGTCTCGCGCTGCCGTGGAAGTATGGCTTCAAGTCGATCAAGTCGATCCGCAAGATCGACTTCGTTGCCGAGCAGCCTGTCGGTCTCTGGGAAGCGATCCAGCCGAGCGAATACGGCTTCTGGGCAAACGTGAACCCCGAGGTGCCGCATCCGCGCTGGAGCCAGGCCAGGGAGCGTGTGCTGCACACCGGCGAACTGGTACCGACCCAGTTGTTCAACGGCTATGGCGCCGAGGTCGGCCAGCTTTACGCCGGCAAGGACCCGGCCAAGCTCTACATGTGAGCCCTACCCGGCCTCGACCTCGATGTGCCACCATTTCGGCCGCCCGTCCTCGAACGAATGGGCGGTCGGCATCAGCTCAACCGCGTCAGGCTTGTCGAAGACACCGAGCAGCAATGCCACGACGGGTTCATCGTCGACTGCGCCAAGCGAACTGCCGCAGGCCGGGCAAAAGGCGCGGCTCGAATAGTCCGAAGAGCGAAAGAGCGATGGCACACCACCAGGCCCGGTCCACCTGACCTCCCCGCTGGCAAACTCAACCCAGGAGGCGGTCAACGCACCGGTGTGGCGCTGGCAGGAGCGGCATGAACATGTGTGCGGCTTGGCGGCAGGCCCGAGAACCTCGAAGCGGACGGCACCGCAAAGACAGCCGCCGGAATAGGTTGGCAGCTTTGCTGCCGATACCTTGCTCATGCTGTCCCCCCACGAATGCTTCTGCCAGTGATCAGGATAACGGAATCACAGGCTCTCGCCCGACGTAAAACACACGTCCCGGAAAAAACAAAAGCGGTGCCCGAGGCAATCCTCGGGCACCGCTTTTTTGCGGACCGTTCCGCGGGAGGCGGGACGGCAGGTCCGCCGCTACGTGGCCAACGTCTTGGGTCGTTGGCAATCTGCTGGACGCGGCGCTTTGCCTGAGCCCTGGCTCGCACGGGTGATGCCCCCATCTCCCGGCGCGCCATCACCGCGTCCAACCAAAAGCTAGGCGCGTCAGTGTGTTCGGGGAACGTTACCCGGGGTTACATGTCACTGTTACGTGGGCTGGATCGCCTGGAAGCGGGCAACAAAAAAGCCGGATCCAAGAAGATCCGGCTGAGTTTGTTTGGAAGTGCCGATTAAGGCTAACCTCCAGAGGGGAACACTCGAGGGCGCTAATGGGAGGAGGAACGCGCCCTGGAGATGATCAATATATGTGCTCTCCATGCCCAACAAACAAGCATCTATTTTGCAACGCACGCATGCAAAAAGGCACGAGCTGTGGTCCAACAATGTTAGAGGCCCGATAGGACCAGAATTTGTGGCTAAAAACGCCAGATGTCGATGCTGCAATGCACTTTGCAGCGGGGGTTTTCAGCGAAAGTGCCACTAAATTCCGTGCTGCAGTGCAATGGCGCCGGTTCGGGCAGCACCAGGCCATTGTTGCGGCAGAAACGGCACCATGCGCAATCTCCAAGCAACACGATCAATGGGAGTGCAGGCCTTGCGCAAACCATCCGCAGTGCTCGGCAGTGCCATCTTCTTCCTGGCCGCGCCCGGTATCGTCGCCGGCCTGGTTCCCTGGCTGCTCACGGCAAACTATGGCCTGCCCCTGGCCAGCGCGGCGTTCGTCATCTCAGGTGCGATGCTCGTCGCGGTCGGGCTCGGCGTGCTGCTGCATGCCTTCGCCCGCTTCGCTGTGGAGGGTTCGGGCACGCCTGCCCCGGTCGCGCCGACCGAACGGCTGGTCATCGGCGGCGCCTATCGCCACGTCCGCAACCCGATGTATGTCGCCGTACTGGCGATCATCCTCGGCCAGGCGCTGATCTTCGCGCACGGGCCGCTCGTTGCCTATGCGATTGCCATCGGCGCCGCCATGGCCGCCTTCGTGCGTTTCTATGAAGAGCCGGTCCTGACGCGCCGCTATGGCGCGCAATACCAAGCCTACCGCAACAACGTGCCCGGCTGGCTGCCGCGCCTCTCGCCGTGGCGCGGCGATGGCTGATGCCGTGCCTGGAACCGGGCCTCAGAAGGCCCAGCTGCGTGCCTTGGAGATGACGAAGTCGCGGAACACGTGCAGCTTGGCCTGTTCCTTCATCGTGTCGGGATAGGCGAAATAGGTGTCGAAGGACGGCACCTCGGTTTCGGGCAGGAGCTGCACCAGCCCGTCGTCCTTGCCCACGACATAGTCGGGCAGCATCGCGATGCCGGCACCGGTCTGCACCGCCTTCTTGATCGACAGGATGTCGTTGATCTGCAGCGTCGGCACGCGCTGACCGCCCTCGAAGTCACCGACCGTCTCCAGCCAGTTGAGTTCGCTCAGATGCGTCGGCACCGGCAGGCCGAAGGTGACGATGCGGTGGCTCTTGAGCTCGGCGATCGACGCCGGCTTGCCAAATTTGTTGACGTAGGCCGGCGAGGCATAGAGGTGGAAATGCACGGTGAACAGCCGGCGCTGGATCAGGTCGGGCTGCTGCGGCTGGCGCAGGCGGATGGCGCAGTCGGCCTGGCGCATGGTCAGGTCGAGCTCCTCGTTGGCGAGGATCAGCTGCAGTTGGATGTCGGGATAGAGTGCGAGGAACTCCTGGATGCGCTCGGTCAGCCAGCCGGCGCCGAGGCCGACCGTTGTCGTCACGCGTAACACGCCCGACGGCCTGTCCTTGGTCTCGGTCAGCCTGGTCTTGATCGTCTCGAGCTTCATCAGCACGTCGTGGGCGGTGCGGAACAGCATCTCGCCCTGCTCGGTCAGCACCAGGCCGCGCGCGTGGCGGTGGAACAGAGGCACGCCGATGTCGTGCTCGAGCGCGCTGACCTGGCGTGAGATGGCCGACTGCGACAGCCTCAGCGTCTCCGCCGCATGCGTGAAAGAGCCAGCCTCCGCCGCTGCGTGGAACACGCGCAACTTATCCCAATCCAACGCCATTTTTCCCCTCTTATGTCAGGCGTCTGGCCGGCCTATTCGGCCGCTTCGCGATGCACTTCAATTCCCGCGAGGTACTTTTCAGCTTCGAGGGCGGCCATGCAGCCAAGGCCCGCAGCCGTCACCGCCTGGCGATAGATGTCGTCGGTCACGTCGCCCGCCGCAAACACGCCCGGCACGTTGGTGCGCGTCGAGTTCGCCTCGGTCCAGAGATAGCCGTTCGGCTTCTGCTTCAGCTTGCCGACGAACAGTTCGACCGCAGGCGCATGGCCGATCGCCACGAATACGCCGTCGGTCGCCATTTCGGTGACAGCACCCGTGTGTACGTTCTTGAGCCTGATACCGTTGACCGAAGGCGGCAGCGGCTTCTGCGCCGCAGCACCGACGATCTCCTCGACTGCGTGATCCCAGATCACCTTGATGTTGTCCTTGGCAAATAGCCGCTCCTGCAGGATGCGCTCGGCGCGGAAATGGTCGCGCCGATGCACGACCGTCACCGTCTTGGCGAGATTGGAGAGGTAGAGCGCCTCCTCGACCGCCGAGTTGCCGCCGCCGACCACCACCACGTCCTTGCCGCGGTAGAAGAAGCCGTCGCAGGTGGCGCATGCCGAAACGCCAAAGCCCTGGAACACCTGCTCGCTCGGCAGGCCGAGCCATTTGGCCTGGGCCCCGGTGGCGATGATCAGCGCGTCGGCCGTGTACACCGTGCCGGAATCGCCCTTGGCACGGAACGGCCGCACGTCGAGATCGACCTCGGTGATGATGTCGTGGACCATCTCGGTGCCGACATGCTCGGCCTGCGCCCGCATCTGCTCCATCAGCCAGGGCCCCTGGATCGGTTCGGCGAAGCCCGGATAGTTCTCGACGTCGGTCGTGATCATCAACTGGCCGCCCTGCTGCATGCCAGCGACGAGCATCGGCTTGAGCATGGCGCGCGCCGCATAGATCGCTGCCGTATAGCCGGCAGGACCCGAACCGATGATGAGGACTGGCGCATGTTTGGCGGTCATCGTAGGGCCTTCGTGGTCAATGAAAAAAGCAGCACCCCGCAAGACGGGGCGCAGATCGCCTCTAATCTAGGTGTTCACCCCTGCCCCGCGCAAGGCGACAAGATGTTACTCCCCCGAAAGCTTGATCTCCGAGGGAACGCGCCCATGCCCCGCGTCGATTTCCGAAGCTTGGGCTTCCCAATGGCTGCGAGTAGTTTAATTACAAGGATGCGCAAGATTCTTGCGCAAGACCTGGAGCCAACATGCCGATCAAGGCCGACCTCGACGCCATCGACTGGAAGATCCTGCGCGAGTTGCAGGACGACGGCCGCATGACCAATGTCGAACTGTCGCGCCGCGTCGGCATCTCGGCGCCACCCTGCCTGCGCCGGGTCAAGCGGCTGGAGGACGAAGGCATCATCCAGCGCTACCGCGCCTTGCTCAACGCCCCTGCTCTCGGCATGGACGTCGTCGCCTTCTGCCTCGTCGGCCTCAACCGCCAGTCCGAAGTCGACCTCAAGGCCTTCGCCGACCGCACGCGCAACTGGCCGATCGTGCGCAGCGCCTGGATGGTCTCGGGCGAATCCGACTTCATGCTGCACTGCCTGGCTCCCGATCTCGGCACCTTCCAGACTTTCGTCATCGAGGAACTGACCTCGTCACCCAACGTCGATACGGTGCGCACCGCACTGACGATCCGGCAGGTGAAGGATGAAGGACTGGTGGGGATTTAGGGGCGGGACGCTCCTTCGGCAGCGTCCGAATGGACATGGACGGCGGTCTCATCTAGAAGGTCGCCTGCTCCTCAGGCGATAATTTCACCACGATGGAAGTTGGGCCGTTTCCGGCTAGAAGAAACCGGACGAAATGGTCATTGGCTCGGCTCCCAAGGTTAGAATGTGGTTCGCAGTGAGTTACAAGTGTATTCATGAACGTATTTGGCGAACAGGCTGAGAACGGAGCAGAACGGTAAGATGCCGAATTCAGGTCTGGACAATGCAGTCAATGTGATCTGCATAAAATGGGGATCGCTCTACGGCCCGGAATACGTCAACAATCTGCGCCGCGGCGTCGCTAAGCATCTGAAGCGTCCGCATCGCTTCGTCTGCTTCACGGACGATACCACCGGGTTGGACAAAGACATCGAGGCGTTGCCGCTCCCCGCTCTGGACCTGCCCACCGGCCGACAAGACAGACGCTGGCGCAAGCTCGCTCTTTTCCGCCGCGATCTGGCCGACCTGCAAGGCACGACACTTTTCCTCGACCTCGACCTCGTGGTCGTTGATGATCTCGACCCCTTCTTCGAGCAGCCGGGCGAATTCCTCATCATCCGTGACGATGATCTTTTCCGGAGCAAGCCGCTGCGCAAGCTCAATCGAAAGCGCGATCGCTTCCTTGCGTCCGTAGGCAACAGTTCCGTGTTTCGCTACGAGATCGGCGCCCATGCCTATATTCTCGACGCATACGTCGCCGATCCGGCCGGCGCGCTCGACCGGTACGAGATCTCCCAGCAATTCCAGAGCGCGCAGCTTGCGGCGCATGGCAACCTGCAATACTGGCCACGCGAATGGTGCGTCAGCTACAAAAACCATTGCGTGCCTCGCCACTTCAAGAGCTTCCTGCAGGACCCGACCGTGCCGCCAGGAGCGCGCATCGTCGTCTTCGCCGGCAGCCCGAAGATGAGCGAGGTTCTGGCCGGCGGCGGACAGCGCTGGTATCGCCGCATCGGCGACACTGGATGGCTACGACAGCACTGGGAAAACTAGGCGGCATGTTCAGCATACCAGCGAAATTCAAAGCACTCAAAAAGGGCTTTCGGATCAAACGAGCATTGGCGGAGATCGACGACCGGTCAGTGTCCCTAGGCGAGGCTCGGGCACACGGCCTGCCGAAACCGCTGATCGTCTCACTGACGAGCTATCGGGCTCGCTTCGACACGTTGGCGCTCACGCTGAAATCGATTCTTTTTCAGACCGTACGGCCCGACACGACGATCCTATGGGTTTCCCACGAGGACTACCCGTTGGTACCTGACAACGTCCTCGAATTGCGCAAGCACGGCCTGGAGATTGCCGGCTGCACCGACATGCGATCGTACAAGAAAATCATACCAACACTGCAAAATCACAAGGATTGCTTCGTTATCACCGTGGACGACGACGTCCACTATCGAGCCGACTGTATTGAAAGACTGACTGCCGCGTACGATCCCTCCAGGAGGCATGTCATTTGCCAGCGCGCCCGCCGGATCGTCATGGCAGCAGGCATACCGGCACCTTACATGGCATGGAAACGCGACTTCAGGCCGGACGAAACGTCTACGCTCATCTTCCCAACCGGAGTGCTCGGCGTCCTCTACCCGCCCGACGCTTTCCATGAGGACGTGTGCAACGTTGCGCTTTTCTCGGAACTGAGCCCGAGCGCCGACGATGTATGGCTTTACTGGATGTGGCGGATGAACGGCCTTGTCGGGCAAAAGCTGCCAGGGAAGATCAAGATCATCGACTGGCCAGGCAGCCAGACGACGTCATTGCAGGCCGAAAACCTCGCCTACGGCGCGAACGACCGGTGCATCCAGAACATGATCAGGAAGTACGGGTTTCCCCCTCTGTAACAAGATTGTCGAGATTACCAATGGGCATTCGCACAAAACTACGCATCTGGTTTGGCAGAAACGTCAAAGGCGAAAACGCACCGAACTTTCGATCGGCTGACTACTGGGACCGTCGCTATCGCAAAGGTGGAAATTCCGGCGCGGGTTCTTACGGCAGACTGGCCGAGTTTAAGGCCGAGATTCTCAACAGCTTCGTTGCAGAGCATGGCATCCAGACGATTGTCGAGCATGGTTGCGGCGATGGGGCGCAATTGGATCTGGCCCGCTACCCTAGCTATCTCGGACTCGATGTTTCCTCGACCATCGTGGAAATCTGCCGGGAACGATTCAAGGACGATGCCACCAAGAGGTTTAGTGTGGTGGGCGATGAAGCCTCTTCCCGATACGATCTCGCGCTGTCTCTCGACGTGATCTACCATCTCGTTGAAGACGCCGTTTATGAAGAATACATGCGTGGCCTGCTCAACTCCTCTCACCGCTTCGTGGCTATCTACGCAAGCAACGAGGACCGGTTGACGAATGACATCCATGTGAGGCATCGGCGGTTCACAGACACCATCGCCGCTACGAATGAATGGCAGCTGATCCGGCACATCCCCAACCGGTATCCCTATGATCGACGGAATAGGGGGAACACCAGCTTTGCCGACTTCTACATATTCGAGCGCGCTACCAAGTAGTCGCTGCCGCACAATAGGAAATGACCCGTGCACCCAGAGCGTGGTCAGGAAAAATGCGGCTTCGCCTGTTCAGCCAGCCTGACAGGATTGGGGCTCCAGGACGAGAAAGCATGCAGACCAGCGTTATCATCTCCACCTACAATTCGCCGGCCTGGCTGCAGAAGGTGCTGTGGGGCTATTTTGCCCAGGACCGCCAAGATTTCGAGATCGTGATCGCCGATGACGGCTCGAGCCATGAGACCCGCGAAATGCTCGCTGCCATGGCAGCCGGCAGCCCGGTCCCGATCGCGCATGTGTGGCAGCCAGACGACGGCTTCCAGAAATGCCGGATCCTCAACAAGGCGGTTGCCGTGGCCCAGGGCGAGCGCATCCTGCTCACCGATGGCGATTGCGTGCCGCGCCGCGACTTCGTCGACGTCCACACGCGCCTGGCGCAGCCGGATCGTTTCCTGACGGGCGGCTATTTCAAGCTTCCGCCCGACGTGTCCAATGCATTGACGCAAGACGACATTGCAGGCCAACAGGCATTCAGTTCGTTCTGGCTGATGCGGCACGGTCTGCCTTTCACCACCAAGCTGCTAAAGCTTGTCGCAGCAAGCCCATTCGACGAATGGCTGAACCGGCTGACACCGGCAAGGCCGACCTGGAACGGCCACAGCGCATCATGCCTCCGGAGCCAGGCCATCCAGGTCAATGGCTTCAACGAGGATATGCAGTATGGCGGTCTCGACGTGGAATTCGGCCTTCGCCTGCGCCACGTCGGCATAGAGCCCCGGCATATCCGCTACTCCGCCATTGCCCTCCACCTTCATCACGGCCACGGCTACGTCACTCCGGGAATGAAAGAACGGAGCCACGTGGTCAAGGAGAATACTCGCAACAAGCGGCTGACCTGGGCGGACCGCGGCCTGAGCCAATGGCTGGATTCGGACAATAGGGCGACGCTCACAAGAGACGACCGGGTAACCCGCTTCTGAGGGCGGTACAGCACTCTTGAAACCTCGCCAAAAGCGAGGATGCAGCTAACCCTAATGAGGACCGGGCGCGGCCCCCTTCAAGATTCAGCTGTTCGCCCACACCCGGTCATACGTCTCGCGTATGCCCTCAGCTTCGTTTTCGAGCCTGAAACGCAGCGTCACGTCATCCAGCCCCGCCGCGCCATGCGCCTCGGCCAGCGCAGGATCGTCAAGATAGGGCCTGATCGCCTGGCGCAGCGCCTCACCGTCGCTGGCCGGAACCACGGCGCCGGTGACGCCGGGCGTCACGATCTCCCGGTACGAGCCGGCGGTGCTGGCGACGACGGCCGTTTGCGAGGCCATGGCCTCCAGCGGGGTGAGGCCGAACCCCTCGTTGCGCGAGGGCGCGACATAGACGGTCACCCGGCGATACCAGACGGCGACGTCGGGCACTTCACCGAGGAAAAGGATGCGCTCCGAAAGGCCAGCCGCTGCAATGCGCTGCTTGAGTTCGTCGGCGAAGGCCTTGTGCTCTGGTGTCACCCGCCCGGTGATCACGGCCGTCCATTCGGGATGATCGGGCAGAAGCGCAATCATCGCCTCGACGAACAGGTCGGTGCCCTTGGAGTGACGGACCCGGCCGAAACAGCCGATCGCGTATTTGCCCGACAGGCCGGCGGCCGCGAATTCGTCGTCAGGGCCTCGCGCTGGATGGAACTTTTCCAGGTCCACGCCGTGCATCACCACCTTGTGCGGCACTTCGAGGAAGCCGCCCGACAGCCGGCTGGTGGCGATCACGCCGTCCATCCTGCGGATCAGCCACTTGGTGAAGGGCTTGTGGTCGCGCTGGGCGGCCGAGGTGAACACCAGCCTGAGCGGCGCTCGGAAGACGTGGCGCAGCACCAGCCCGGCCAGCATCTCGACGTTGCGCCGTGCATGCCAGATGCGCGGCCGCCCGGAGGCTGGCCGCTTCAGCAGCAAGGGCAACTGCCACCAGCGCATGGTCGGCAGGCTGTCGGGCAGGCCCGGCCCGAACACGGCAATGCCGAGGTCGCGCGCCTGCACCGGCACCAGTTGCACGATGGTGCTGGTGACGCCCGAAAGCCGCTTCTTGAGATTGGGCGCGATCACCTCGATACGCGCCATGTCGACCGCGCCGGATTTTTCGGCGCGGTTGTTTGCTTTGTTCATCGTGTCTGATCCGGCATCGCCACAGCCAATGCCGCCTGTTGCCTCAGATGAACTGCACCTGGACGATTTCGTAGCCGCGTGCGCCGCCCGGCGCGTTGACCTCGATGGCGTCGCCGACTTCCTTGCCGATCAGCGCGCGCGCGATCGGCGAGGAGATCGAGATGCGGCCCGACTTCACGTCGGCTTCCTGGTCGCCGACGATCTGGTAGGTCTTTTTTTCCTCGGTATCGTCGTCGACGAGCACAACGGTGGCGCCGAACTTGATCTTGTCGCCGTTCAGCTTGGTGACATCGATCACCTCGGCGCGCGCGATCAGGTCCTCGAGTTCGTTGACCCGGCCCTCGTTGAGGCTCTGCGATTCCTTGGCGGCATGGTATTCGGCATTCTCCGAAAGGTCGCCATGCGAGCGCGCCTCGGCAATGGCCTCGATGATGCGCGGACGCTCTTCCTGCTGGCGCCAGCGCAGCTCTTCCTTCAGCGCGACGAATCCACCCGCCGTCATCGGAACCTTGTTCATAGTCGACCTCTCCTGGCCTTTGCCGCGCGACTTGCCTATTGCTGCCGCGAGGCACAAAAAAGAAAACGGTCCGGCAGCCTCGGCTAACGGAACCGTCTCACCTCTATCTCCGGCGAATATAGCAATCCTGCCGCAGAATTCACGTCAAAAAATTCGTTTACCACCATAGACCTGTTGGTGCAGACAACCTGAGCCGTCCCCGCTTCACCCGCTTGTGATTGCTTTGATGCTCTATCCCCGTTGCCGCGCCGGCCTTTCCACCTATGTCCGATAGATGAGCAACAGCACGCCGCTACTCGCATTCATGTTCGCCCTGGTTGGCTCGCCGGCCCTCGCCGAGAGCCAAAGCTACAACACAGACAACATCACGCTGCGCGCCGACGTCATTGCCGATGGGCTCGACCACCCCTGGGGGCTCGACTTCCTGCCGGGCAACGAAGCCATCGTCACCGAACGCTCGGGCAATATCCGCATCCTGTCGCAGGACGGACTGTCGGCGCCGGTGGCTGGAGTGCCGAAGGTCCAGGTCCGCGGCCAGGGCGGCCTGCTCGACATCGCCGTCGCACGCGACTTCGAACGTTCCGGCACCATCTTCTTCAGCTTCTCCGAGCCCGGACGCGGCGGCGCGGGCACGGCCCTTGCCCGGGCGAAGCTGGTCCGGGAAGGCGCTGCCGCGCGGCTCGAAGAGGTGAAAGTCATCTTCTCGATGAACCGCAAGAGCAATGCCGGACAGCATTTCGGCTCGCGAATCGTCGTCAACGACGACGGCACGCTTTTCGTCACGACAGGCGACCGCGGCGATGGCAACCGCGCCCAGGACATGCACGACCATGCCGGCGCCGTCATCCGCATCAATGCCGACGGCTCGGTTCCGGCCGACAATCCCTCGCCCGACGGCAAGGCCATGGCGCCGGAAATATGGTCCAAGGGCCATCGCAACCTGCAAGGTGCAACCTTCGATCCGGTGCTGGGCGGGCTGATCACCGTCGAGCATGGCGCCCAGGGTGGCGACGAATTGAACCGCCCGCTGGCCGGCAGGAATTATGGCTGGCCGGTCATCACCTACGGCAGGGACTATTCCGGCGAAAAGATCGGCGTCGGCACGTCAGCCAAGGGCTACGAGCAACCGCTGTATTACTGGGACCCGTCGATCGCTCCTTCCGGGCTCGCCAGCTATCAGGGCGACATGTTCCCGGAATGGAAAGGCGACCTTCTCGTCGGTTCGCTGAAATTCGAGTTGCTGAGCCGCCTCGACCGCGACGCCAAGGGCAACGTTCTCGACGAGGAACGGATGCTCGACGGCGCGTTCGGCCGAATCAGGGATGTCAACGTCGCCCCGGATGGCTCGGTCTGGCTGCTCACCGACGAAAGCAACGGCACCATCGTCAGGCTGTCGCGGGGGGATTAGGGACAAGGCAATAAGGCAGTAGGGGAATAGGGCAGTCGGTATTTGCCCTACAGCCCTACTGCCTTACAGCGCCGGCTACCCCCGCAAATAGGCGTCGATCTGTTGTTCCAGCAGGCCGTATTCGCGGCAGCCCTTGCCGCAGCGTTTCCCGATCTCCGACAGTTGCACGCGGGCGGCCGCGACATCGCCGAGCATCAGGTGCGCCTCGCCCATATATTCGCGCACCAGCGTGTAGTCGGGATTGTTGCGCAGCGCTTCCTGGTAGTAGCCGAGGCCGACGAGCACGCGGCCGGCCTTGCGGTGCGAATAGCCGAGATAGTTGAGGATGCGCGGGTCGGTCTTGTCGGCGGCAAGCGTCAGCACCTTGATCGCCTCGTCATACTTGCCGTCCATGGCAAGCGCACGGCCCGCCGAATAGAGGCTGTCGTCGTCGATCATGCCGGCCTTGGGCGGTTCGCATTTCTTGGTCTTCTTGTTGTAGACCATGCCGTTGTTGCATTTCACCTCGTCGCCGCTGCTGCTCCCGCCGCTATCGGCCGAGAACACCGGCGCCGCCAGCAAGGGCAGCGACACGACAACGCCAGCAAGCACTTTCGCAATTCGGGTCTGCATCGCTACCTCCTAAAATGTGCCCATCGCCAGAGTAACGCATTTGAGGCCGCATTTCATCCGAGCCATGTTGCCGGAGCTGCATGAATGCCGGCTCCGAGCAGCATTCCAAGCCTAGCTCTTGAGATAGGTTTCGATCTGCTCGGCCAGCAGGCCGTATTCGCGGCAGCCCGCCCCGCAGCGCTTCTCGATCTCCGACAATTGCAGCCGCGCCCCGGCGACGTCGCCGAGCGTCAGATGGGCCTCGCCCATATATTCGCGCACCGGCATATAGTCGGGATCGTTGAGGATCGCCTCCTGGTAGTAGCCGAGCCCGACGAGGATCCGCCCGGCCTTGCGGTGGGAATAGCCGAGATAGTTGAGGATGCGCGCGTCGGTCTTGTCGGCGGCGAGCGTCAGTACCTTGATCGCGTCGTCATACCTGCCGTCCATGGCTAGTGCACGGCCGGCCAGGTACAGGCTGTCGTCGTCGATCATTCCGGCCTTGGGCGCTTCGCACTTCTTGGTCTTCTTATTGTAGACCAGGCCGGTGCGGCACTTCACCTGGTCGCCGCCGTTGCCACCGCCACCGCCCATACCCCCGCCGGAATTGCCGCCGCCTGAATTGCCGCCTCCGCCACCATCGGCGGAGAATGCGGGAACGGCAAACAGCGGCAAGGACACCAGCGCCCCTGCCAGAAGTCTCAGAAATCGCGTCTGCATGGCTACCTCCACCGATGCGTCCCCGACAAGGTCAACGCATCGAAGTCAGCATTTCGTCCTGCCTCAGCCGCGGAAAATCAGCGCCGCCCCGCCGGCGATCAAAGCGAAGCCCATGGCGTGGTTCCAGGTGATGCCTTCCTTGAGATAGAACACCGAGAAGATCACGAAGACACTGAGCGTGACCACCTCCTGAATCGTCTTCAGTTCCGCCGCCGTATAAAACTCGTGGCCAATGCGGTTGGCCGGCACTGCCAGCCAGTATTCGAAGAAGGCGATCAGCCAGGAGAAAATGACCGCCGCATAGAGCGGAGCCGCCTTGAACTTCAGGTGCCCGTACCAGGCGAACGTCATGAACACGTTGGACGCGATCAGCATCAGCACAGGAAGAACCTTGGGCGAAAGCAGAAAAGCCATGGGGAAATACCGTCTGGAGGGGGAGGAAGGCGCGCTATATCCGCCTCTCCTAAAGTCATGTCAACCACGGCAACCACGCCGCGAATATCGAGGCAGTGACGTTGCCGCCAAATGCGCTATCATCAGCCGGGGGAAGGCAACAGGAGCACGCTCGTGCAGCAGCGGCGCGAAAAAGAGTGGGACCTGACCATCGGCCCGGACACCGTCAGGCTGTTCATCCTCAAGGCCAAGGCGATCAGCGCCGGCGTCAACGAGGATTACGAGGACGGCGCCGAACACGAGATCGAATATGACGGCGACACCCACGACAACCATCGTCATGACGGGCTCGCCGAGGAAGAGGCGGAAAACCTCACGGAAAAAGAGCTGCGCGGGCTGATCGCCGACCTCAATGTCGACCAGGCGGCCGAGCTCGTGGCACTCGCCTGGGTCGGGCGCGGCGACTACGACGCCGCGGAATGGTCGGACGCGGTCGCCGAAGCGCGGCAGCGGGGCAATCGCCGCACCGCCAAATATCTGCTTGGCATGCCGATGCTGGGCGACTGGCTCGAAGAAGGGCTTGAGGCGCTGGGCGCTTGAGCGGCCTTGCCTGCCTTCATTGATGACAGGCCCGTCACCGAATTTGATGGCCCTGCCCCTGCCGTTTCGGCAACCCGCGGCCGGCCGGTGGCGTTTAGCGCCGATGCACACATGCAAGCGCCGCCTGTTTTCCCTGATCCTGATGCTGCCGCTGGCGACTTTCGCCGTGATGCCGCACGGCTTTGCCGATAGCGGAAGGCCCGCTTTGCCCGTTCGCGCACCGGTGCCGCAGGCTGCCCCTGCACCGCCCCTGCCTGAACTATCGCCGGCGGCCGAAGTGCAGGCGACGGGGCAGGCCGCGATCCCGACACCCCGGCCGCGCCCGCCGGCGGCCCAGCGACCAGAGCGCCCTATGTTCGGCCCGCCAATGCCTGAGACGCCGCTGCATGCCGAAGCTGTACCGGCCGCAGTGCCCGTACCACCAGTGCGTCCCGGTCGGGCGCCCGGCAACCCCTCCACCGGGGAGATGTTGGGCCCACCAGCGCCGAAGATGCTGCCCGACAAGCGCTCCCATGCAGAGCGGCCCACCACCATGCCTGCCGACGAGACGGCTTGCCGGGCCCGCCTCAAGCTGCTGGGCGCCGAGTTCGAGGAGGCAGCCCCCCAAAGCGATGACGACGGCTGCGCACTGCCCTTTCCGCTCAAGCTGAAGCGGCTTGCCGCCTCGATCGACATTGCGCCCGACGCCGTCATCAACTGTGCAGCCGCCGAAGCCTCGGCGCGCTTTGCCACAAACGTCATCTCACCGGCGGCAAAGGCCGAGTTCGGCGAAGAGCTGGCAACGGTCGGCCAGGCCTCGGCCTATGTCTGCCGCCCGCGCAACGGCACCAGGAAGCTGTCGGAACACGCCTTCGGCAATGCGCTCGACATATCCCGCTTCACCCTGACCAAGGGCACGGCCATTGATGTCGAGCCGGCACCGCCAGCGAAGAATGCCAAGTTCCTCTCTCAAATCCGCAAGGCCGCCTGCGGCCCGTTCAAGACCGTGCTCGGTCCCGGCAGCGATGCTGACCACGCCCTGCATTTCCACTTCGACCTCGCCCCTCGGCGCAACGGCGGCACCTTCTGCCAATAGGCCCGCGCCGCAATTCGGCCGCAGCTGTGAATCGCAGCGCTGATCTTTCCTTTACCGTTGGCAGCTAGGCTTAGTCCCTCAAGGGGACAGGAGCCTTCGCATGGCCGCAAATTCGCGCGCCGCCAGCCCAGCCGAACCATCGCGCCATGCCTCGCGCCGGCGCGCCTTGCTGCTTGCCACGACGCTTGTCGTGGTCGGCCTGGGTGTCAGCTCCTGCACGTCGGGCGACGTCTTTGCGCTCCAGCCGGCCGTCGATGTCGGCTCGCAGACCGCCTCGCTGGCACCTGTCGAACCCATTCCGCAGGCAAATGCCGCGCCCGCAGATGCCGCCGACCTGACCTATGACATGTCCGATCCTACGATGGCGTCGATTCCCCCGGCTATCGAACCGACACTGGACGCACAGGCTGAAAATCTCGGCCAGATCGAGCCGCAGCAGCCGCAGCCGGTAAGGACCGCGGCCCTTGTCCCAGCCCGCGGGCTGCAGACGCTTGTGCCCTCCAATCCCTCCATGGTCGCCTATCCCAGGCTCGACGATCCTTCGAACCAGCCGCAGACGGCGCCGATGCGACCGGCGGTCATGCCGGCCGACGAGGTCGATTGCCGCGCCGACCTCAAAAAGCTCGACGTGCAGTATCGCGACCTGCCGTCGATCAGCAACGGTGCTGCCTGCGGCATCGACTATCCGGTCAAGGTCTCGGCCATCGGTTCGGTGCAGATGAAGCCGGCAGCCACCGTCACCTGCCAGATGGCAGCCAGCTTCGCCGCCTGGACCAAGCGTGACCTGGTGCCTGCCGCGCGCCTGCGTTATTTCTCCGGCGTCAAGACGATCCATCAGGGTTCGAGCTATTCCTGTCGCAAGATTGCCGGCTCGCGCACCTTGTCGGAACACGGCAAGGGCAATGCGCTCGACATCATGCGCATCGAGCTCAACAACGGCCGCGACATTGACGTCGAAAAGCCGGGCCTGTTTGCCTTCCGCACCCGTGGCTTCCTCAACACCATCCGTGCCGACGGCTGCAGCTACTTCAACACGGTGCTCGGTCCCGGCTACAACTACGACCACCGCAACCACTTCCATTTCGACATCAAGCAGCGCCGCAACGGCTATCGCGCCTGCCGCTGACGCGGCATTGCTGCACGGCGCTCCGGTTTGCTCCCGACCCTGAATAGGGATAGAAATCCGGCTTCATCCATCTTCGGCGGCAGCATCTAATGGCAAGGGGCAAACTGCACAGACAGGCGACCCTGTGGTTTGCGGCCTTGTGCGCGAGCTATATCGCGCTTGCCTATTTTGCAGCGCCCGAATTCTGGTCGTTCCGCATCCTGCGCGATGGCCTCAAGCCCCCGGCCCTGCTGACCACCACGCCGCAAGGCATCCCCGGCGACCCCATCAATGTCGGCCTTGTCGGCACCGAGGCCGATCTGCTCGGGGCTTTCGCTGCGGCAGGCTGGAACCGCGCCGATGGCCTTTCCCTCAAATCGTCGCTCGAAATCGGCGAAAGCGTGCTGCTCGACCGGTCCTATCGCGATGCCCCTGTATCCACCCTGCTGCTCGACGGCCGCCCGCAGGACATCGCTTTCGAAAAGCCGGCCGGCAAGAGCCCCGACACGCGCCATCACATTCGCCTGTGGCTGACATTCGCCCTCGGGCCCGACGGCCGACCGACCTGGTACGGCGCCGCGAGCTTCGACCGTGGCGTCGGCGTCAGCCATGACACCGGCGAGATCACGCACCACATTGCCCCCGACATAGACGCCGAGCGCGACCAGGTGATCCGCGATCTCACCGCAGCCGGACGCGTCCTGTCGGTCGAGACGGTTCCCGGCATCGGGCTCACCAAGACAGGCCGCAACGGCGGTGGCGACCCCTACTTTACCGACGGCAAAGTCAAGGTTGCGGTACTTGCGCCGCACGAATAGCCGCCGCGTCCTGCCCTGACGTAAGAGTATTTTCGCTGCCGTCTTTTCGAAGGGGCGGAAGCAATGCTATGCAGCGATCATTATGCTTTACGCTGAAATCGGTATCGTGGTCGTCCTCATCTGTGTGAACGGCCTCCTGGCAATGTCCGAACTTGCCATCGTCTCCTCCCGCCCAGCTCGCCTCAAGGCGATGATCGACCGCAACATCACGGGTGCTGGTCGCGCGCTTGAACTGGGCGCCAACCCGGGCAGGTTCCTGTCCTCGGTACAGATCGGCATCACGCTTGTCGGCGTGCTTTCCGGCGCCTTCTCCGGCGCCACGCTGGGCCAGCGGCTGAGCGGCGTCCTTGCAGAATATGGCGTGCGCGCCGGCGCCGCCGACGCACTCGGCGTCGGCATCGTCGTTGCCGCCATCACCTATGGCTCGCTGATCATCGGCGAACTCGTGCCCAAGCAGATCGCACTTCGCGACCCCGAAGGCGTCGCCGTCCGTGTTGCGCCCGCCATGGCGCTGCTGGCCAAGGTCGCCGCCCCCCTGGTCTGGCTGCTCGACATCTCGGGTCGCGGCGTGTTGTGGCTGCTCGGCCAGCGCGGCGAAAGCGAAGAAAAGGTCACCGACGAGGAGATCAAGATGCTCGTCGCCGAGGCCGAGCATCACGGCACCATCGAATCCGACGAGCGCCGCATGATCGCCGGCGTCATGCGCCTGGGCGACCGCGCCGTGCGAGCCGTCATGACCCCGCGTACCGAGGTCGACTGGATCAACCTGCAGGCCGACGAAGCGGCCACCCGCAAGCTGTTGATGGAAACCCAGCATTCGCGCCTGCCCGCCGGCGAAGGCTCGGTCGATGCCATGGTCGGCGTCGTCCAGACCCGGGAAATCCTCGCATCGCTCCTGGCCGGCCGTGCCTTCGATCCGCGCAAGCATGTGCGCACCGCCCCGATTGCCCACGACCAGGCCGACGCGCTCGACGTGCTCGCGACGCTCAAGCAGTCGGAAGTGCCCATGGCGCTGGTCCATGACGAATACGGCCATTTCGAAGGCATCGTTTCGCCGGCCGACATCCTCGAGGCGATCACCGGCGTGTTCCGCTCCGATCTCGACGAGGACGACGTCGACAATGCCGTCCAGCGTGAGGACGGCTCGTGGCTGCTTGCCGGCTACATGCAGGCCGACGAGATGGCGGACCAGCTCAGCATCGACCTGCCCGAGAACCGCGACTACGAAACCGTCGCCGGCTATGTGCTGTCGCACATGCACCATTTGCCGACGACGGGCGAATGCGTCGACGCGCAGGGCTGGCGCTTCGAGGTCGTCGACCTCGACGGGCGCCGCATCGACAAGGTCCTGGCCTCCCGCCTGCCCGGCAGCCACGGCAAGTCTGGGCACTAACCGGCCAACAAAAAAAGGGCGGCTCTGGGCCGCCCTCGATTCCCTGGGAGGAATGTCGTTCACACGTTGCTCAGGCAGCCTTGGCTTCCTCAGCCAGGACATCCGCCTCACGCGCGATCTTCAGCGCCCTCGCCCACCAGGTGATCTCTTCGATCAGCCCGTTGGCTGCCTGGTTGAGATGCTCGATGTCCGAGAGCTTCTTCTCGCCCTGGCGCACTGCCAGGAAATCGGCCCAGACGATGTGCACGGCAGCCTTGGTCGGCGCCATCTGCAGTTCCACCGCATGCATGCGCAACTGCTCTACCGCGCGCGCACCACCGACGCCGCCATAACCGACGAAGCCGGCGGGCTTCTTGTTCCACTCCTTGGCGGCGTAATCGAGCGCGTTCTTCAGCACCGCCGTCGGGCCGTGGTTGTATTCGGCGGCGGTGAAGATGAAGCCGTCGAACTCGGCGACCTTCTTTTGCCAACGTTGAGCCACGTCGCTCTGCGACGGCACCCAGGCAGACGAGGCGACCTCATCGAAGAAGGGCAGCGGGAAATCTCTCAGGTCGACAACTTCGACCTCGATATCCGCATGGGATTTTGCGATCTTGGCGATCCACTCCACCGGCGTGTCGGCGAAGCGGGCGGCGCGCGTCGAGCCGACGACGATGGCGATCTTGGGTTTGGACATGACAGGAACCTTTCGGGCGTGGGTATCAAAGCGATACTGGTAACTGATGGATACCGACGCTATATAGGTGACTGTATTTCACGCGCACAAGGAGGCACTTTTTTGATACCGAGGCACCCGCACCGCACCGAGGATTGCCGCGCCGTCAGCGATATCCTGCAGCGTGTCGGCGACAAATGGACCGTGCTCGTCGTCGGCAAGCTCGGCGATGGCCCGATGCGCTTCAACGAGTTGCGCCACGCCGTCGGCGGCATTTCCCAGAAGATGCTGACCACCACCCTGCGCGGGCTCGAGCGCGACGGCTTCCTCACCCGCACGGTCTTCCCGACCATTCCGCCGCGCGTCGACTATGAGTTGACCGACCTCGGCCGCGAGCTGCTGGTTCCGGTCTTTGCGCTGGGCGAATGGGCACGGCACAATCAGGGCCGCGTCGCCGAGGCACGCATGAAGTTTGATGCAGCGGCTGAATGAAGGGCTGTGTTTGTGGTGCGTCCTTCGAGGCTCGCGCCCGCACGTCTACTCCGCCGGCACCGGCTTCGGCTTGCCTTCGCCATCCAGCGCCACCATGACGAAGTCGGCGTCGGTCACCTTCTCCATCATGTCGGAGAGATAGCGCTGCGCCCAGGCCTCGACCTTGAGCGTCATCGAGGTGCGGCCGACGCGCTCGACATGGGTGTAGATGCACAGCGTATCGCCGATCTTCATCGGCTTGGCGAAGGCCATTTCCTTGACCGCCGCCGTCACCACGCGGCCCCGCGCACGCTCGGCGGCGCGGATGCCGCAGGCAAGGTCCATCTGCGCCATCACCCAGCCGCCGAAGATGTCGCCGGCAGCGTTCGCATCGGCCGGCATCGCCAGCGTCCTCAGCGTGAGTTCGCCTGTCGGCTGGCCATCGGCATACTGCACCATCGTCATTTCCCTGTACCGTTCGCTTGCCCACCCGTAACTTTGCAGCGGCAGCCGCGTCAACGCCGCATCTGTTGCATCGGCCGGTCGTATTTTTCACAGGCCATGCCGTAACCGACGCCGAAGCCTTTCGCCGAGGCGATAGTCTGGCCGGATTGTGGATATAGACAGGCCGACGCCCGCATGCAGACGTTCGATTACATCGTTGTCGGTTCCGGTTCCGCCGGTTCGGTGGTCGCCGAGCGCCTGTCGGCGAGCGGCCGTCATTCCGTGCTGGTGCTCGAGGCCGGCGGCACCGACCGCCGCTTCTTCGTCCAGATGCCGCTCGGCTACGGCAAGACCTTCTTCGACCCTGAAGTGAACTGGAACTACGCCGCCGAGCCAGACCCCGGCCTAGCCGGCAACAAGGATCACTGGCCGCGCGGCAAGATTCTCGGCGGCTCCAGTTCCATCAACGCCATGGTGTGGATCCGCGGTGCTGCCGAGGATTTCGATGCCTGGCGTGACGCCGGCAATCCCGGCTGGGGTTTTGGCGACCTGCTGCCCGCCTTCAAGGCGATTGAGGACAACCAGGCAGGCAGCACCGACCTGCGCGGCACCGGCGGCCCGATCCATGTCACCGACAACAGGAAGAACGTTCACCCACTGACCCACCGCTTCCTTGCGGCGGGCCAGCAGGCGGGGCTGCCGTTGAATCAGGACTTCAACGGCGAGGCCCAAGAGGGTGTCGGCGTTTATCAAATCACCACCAAAGACGGCCGCCGCATGTCGGCCGCGCGCGGCTTCCTTCGTCCGGCGATGAAGCGCCCCAATGTGCGGATCGAGACCGATGCGCTGGTGACCAAAGTCCTGTTCGAGGGCAAGCGCGCGATCGGCGTCGAGTATTTGCAGAACGGCGCCAAGAAGACGGCCCGCGCCGGCCGCGAGGTCATCCTGTCTGGCGGCTCAGTCAACACGCCGCAACTGCTGCAGCTCTCGGGCATCGGCCCGGCGACGCTGCTCGGCGAATTCGGCATCCCGGTGCTGCACGCCAACGAGCATGTCGGCCGCAACCTTCAGGACCATCAGGGCATCAACTATACTTGGAAGGCCAGGGTGCCGACGCTCAACCAGGTCCTGCGCCCCTGGTGGGGCAAGCTGCTCGTCGGCATGCAATACCTCGCTTTGCGCACCGGCCCGTTGTCGATGAGCATGAATCAGGGCGGCGGCTTCTTCCGCTCCGATCCGTCGCGCGCCCGGCCCAACATGCAGCTCTATTTCCAGGTCTTTTCGACCGTGCTGCCCAAGGCCGGCGAGCGGCCGATCCTGTCGCCCGATCCCTTCCCCGGCTTCTCCATCGGCTTGTCCAACTGCCGCCCGTCGAGCCGCGGCGAGATCCTGATCCGCTCCGCCGACCCGACTGTGCATCCCAGTATCACGGTCAACGCCTACTCGACCGAAAGCGACGTCGCCGAGATGCTGGATGCGGTGAAATTCCTGCGCAAGCTCGCCGCGCAGTCGCCCATGTCGGACATCATTGCGGAAGAGGTTTTGCCAGGCCCGTCAATCACTTCCGACGCCGACTTGATTCAGGATTTCCGCAGGCGCTCGGGCACAGTCTACCATCCGGTTTCGACCTGCTGCATGGGCCCTGATGCGACCACCTCGGTCGTCGACCCGCGCCTGCGCGTCCACGGCATCTCCGGCCTGCGCGTCATCGACGCCTCGATCTTCCCCGACAACATCACCGGCAACACGAACGCCGCTGCGATCATGATCGGTTGGAAGGGTGCCGAACTGGTGCTGGAGGATGTGGGGTGACCAGTGTCGAGCGTCAGCGCCGCCCCTCACCCTTACCCTCTCCCCGTGAAGGACGGGGAGAGGGGTCGCCAGCATTCCGGCTGGCCTCCTTCTCCCCGTTCTTACGGGGAGAAGGTCCGGCAGGGGATGAGGAGCAGCCCCAGACGTCAACGATTTCACGCTACCGGGAGGAGCATCGATGAAGATCAACGACGTCAAGACCTTCGTGGTCAACAACCCGCCGCCCGGCATCGGCGGCAAGTACTTCATCTTCGTCAAGCTCACCACAGACGGCGGCGTCACAGGCTATGGCGAGGCCTACAACGCCACCTTCTCGGCCCATGTGACGGCGCGGATGATCGAGGACATGGCCGAGCGCTATCTCGTGGGACAGGATCCGCACGACATCGAGAACCTGTTCCGCCGCTGCTATTCCTCCGGCTTCACCCAGCGACCCGACGTCTCCGCCATGGGCTGCTTTTCGGCGCTGGAAATCGCCTGCTGGGACATCATCGGCAAGGAGGCCGGCAAGCCGGTCTACAAGCTGCTCGGCGGCCAGGTGCACGAGACGCTGCGCTCCTATACCTACCTCTATCCGCACACCGGCAGCGTCCACACCGAGGATGTCGCACCCAAGAACGTCTACAACGACCCCGACATGGCTGCCGAATGCGCCGCTCTTTATGTCGACCAGGGCTTCAACGCCGTGAAGCTCGACCCGGCCGGTCCCTGGACCGCCTTCGATGGCCACCAGCCCCGGCTGATCGACATCGACCTGTCGGTGCGGATGATGAAGGCCATCCGCGAAGCCGTCGGCACCCGCGCCGACATATTGTTCGGCACGCATGGCCAGTTCACCGCCTCCGGCGCCCTGCGCATGGCGCGCGCCATCGAACCCTACGATCCGCTCTGGTTCGAGGAACCGGTGCCGCCGGACATGCCAGAAGTCATGGCCGAGGTGGCGCGCGGCACCTCGATCCCCATCGCCACCGGCGAGCGGCTGACGACAAAATTCGAGTTTGCCCGCGTCATCGAGAACCGCGCCGCCACCATCCTGCAGCCCGACCTCGGCCGCTCGGGCGGCATCCTCGAGACCAAGAAGATCGCCGCCATGGCCGAGGCCTTCCACATCCAGATCGCACCGCACTGCTATTGCGGGCCGATCGTGGGTGCGGCCAACATCCAGCTCGCCGTCACCCTGCCCAACTTCCTCATCCTCGAGTCGCTCAAGCAGTGGGACGGCTTCCACGCCAAGCTGCTGAAAAAGAAGATCGAATGGCAGGACGGCCAGGTCATCCCCTCGAAGGAGCCCGGCCTCGGCGTCGAACTCGACGAGACGGTTTGCGAGGCCAACCCCTATGACGGTCCCCACCTGCATTTGCAGATGGTGCAGACTCCGCTGATGCCGTGAGCACGCCCCTCGCCTACGCCTTCATCGGCCTCGGCCATCTCGGCGCCAACCTCGCGGCGTGCCTTGTGCGCGGCGGCTTCGAGGTCGCCGTCTATGACCGCAACCCCGAAGCCGTCGAACGTCTCGTGGCGCTGGGTGCCCTCGCCGCATCGAGCCCGGCAGACGCCGCTGCCCGCGCCGGCAACGCCATCACCTGCCTGCCATCGCCCAAGGTCAGCGAGGCGGTGCTGGCAGGGCCCGACGGGCTGCTCGCCGGCCTGCCCAAGGGCGGCACCTGGATCGAGATGTCGACCAACGGCCGTGACGAGATCCTGCGGCTTGCCGACCTCGCCGCCGACAACGGCGTTTACACGCTGGAGTGCCCCGTCACCGGCGGCGTGCATCTCGCCGCCGAGGGCAAGATCACCGCACTGGTCGGCGGCGATACCGGCCTCTACGAGCTTCACCGCCCCGCGATCGAGGCAATGTGCGCCCGCGCCTTGCTGATGGGGCCGATCGGCTCGGCGGCAGTGATCAAGGTCATCACCAACATGCTGGCCTTCATCCATCTCGTTGCCGCCGGCGAGGCGCTGATGCTGGCCAGGAAGGGCGGCCTCGACCTCGCCCAAGCCTATCACGCCATATCAGCTTCCTCCGGCAACAGCTTCGTCCACGAAACCGAAAGCCAGTTGGTGCTCAACGGCTCCTACGACATCGGCTTCACCATGGACCTGGCGCTCAAGGATCTAGGCTTCGCGCTCGGCATGGGCCAGGAATTCGGCGTGCCGCTCGACCTTGCTTCCCGGGTCGCCACCATCTTCGAACAGGGCAAGGCTGCCTATGGCGGCGACGCCTGGTCGACGATGATCGTCAAGCTGCTGGAGGATGCCGTCGGCACGGACCTGCGCGCGCCGGGTTTTCCGGCGAAGCTGTGACGGAACGCGCACGTTACCCTTCCCCAAGTGGTGAGGGTCAATCCGCGAAGCGGAGCGGGGTGGGGGTCGGCAGGCACTGAGTTTGGTGAGTACCCCCACCCGGCCCTGCGGGCCACCCTCCCCACAAAGGGGAGGGTAACGCCCGGCACAGCCTGCCCTATTCCCGGCCTTTGACACCCGGCCTCAGCCTGAGATAGCGCTGACCATCCATCTGAAGGATTATCCGATGCGGCCGAGCCTGAGAGCAAAAATACTCGACGTCTGCGCGCGCAAGATCGCCGCCAAAGGCCCCGAAGTAGGGCTGTCGTTCTACGCGTTTTTCGCCAACAAGAACGACGACCCGGAGCTTCTGATGGAAGCCGCCGAATGGTGGATCCGCACCCACAAGCTCGACCATTTCGAGAAGGCCGCAAAGATCGAGGCAATGGTCAGGGAGATGGACGCCTAACCCTCGCCCCTATGATTTCAGCAGCCTACGCCAGTTCCTAGACTCAGATTCCGAGCCACCTGAATCAACACCTGACCTTCAACGCCCTCGCCATCATCTCGTAGGTCGCCGGAATGTGCCCCGGCGATTCCCCGTCTATGTCGACGAGCGCGGCATTGGCGAGCGGATCGCCCAGCGGTTCGACCACGACCTTTCGTCCGCGCAGGATGGTGATGGCGGGATGGTTGCGGTGGCGCCCACCATAGAGCAGGCGCAGGTCGAAGATCAGCTTCAGCTTGCTCGCCGCGCGCAGGATGACGATGTCGAACAGCCCGTCGTCGGGTTTGGCATCGGGTGCGATCATCATGCCGCCGCCGAAGAACCTTTCATTGGCCACCGCCACCATTGCCACCTTGGCCTCGACCGGTTCGCCGTCGTCGACTGTGATGCGGACGTCCTGGAAACGGTAGCGCACGAATTCGGTCACCGTGCGCCAGAAGAACAGCGTCTTGGCCGAGACCCACCGCTTGCGCCGGTCGGCATTCACCGCCCGCACCGTCGCACCCGACATGCCGAGGCTGGCAATGTTGACGAAATGCCGGCTGGCCAGGCGGCCGTGCTCGTCGATGAACGAAATGAGGCCGGCATCGATGGTCCGGTCCTCGCCCTCGGCAATCCGCGAGACAGCCGCCTTGGCATCCGTCGGAATGCCCATGCCGCGGGCAAAATCCGAACCGGTACCGCATGGCACGACGCCGAGCGCCGCGACGGTCCCGGCCTCCGCCTGCATTTGCAGCAACCCGTCGGCGACTTCGCTGATCGTGCCGTCGCCGCCCGCTGCAACCACCAGCTCGCAACCGAGCGCCACGAGGTCGCGGGCGATCGCCGAGCCGTCGCCAGGTTCGTCCGTCTCACGAAATTCGACGTCGCCAAAGCGCTCGGAAAGAGCTGCCGCAATCTCCGTCCAATGCGCGTCCAGCCGGCCACCGCCAGCCACCGGGTTTCTGACCACTCCGATCTTCACCAAACGCACCCTCCCGACGGCATATGCGCCGCCGCCTCCCCGCTTATTGTTGGCCGCGCAGGCGAATGCGCAAGGGAAAGATTGCGAAGTTCACATCCGAAACAGACATGACATTAGCGTATATACAGAAATTCTTGCCCTAAGGAATGTTTTCGTATATACGTTAATTGTCTGGAGGGGCGGACACATAAAGCTCGAATGGGATCAGGCAAAGGCTGAGACCAACGAAGCGAAGCACGGCGTTTCGTTCGAGCGTGCGCGCGCATTCGAATTCGACACCGCTCTGATCGTTGAGGACGACAGGGCCGACTATGGCGAAACCCGCCTCGTCGCCATTGGCCTCATTGGCAGCCGTGTCCATGTGATCGTCTACACCGAGCGAGGCGACACGTGTCGTGTCATCTCGCTGCGCAAGGCCAACAGACGGGAGATCGAGATCTATGTCCAAAGTTTCTAGATCGGCCTCGGAAAAAGCCAGGATGGCGGAAGCACGTCGACGTGCCTTGATTTCGCTCGAAGAGATTTCCGACGAGGAAGACCGCGCCATCACGGCCGATGCCGTTGCCGACCCCGACGCACAGCCCGCTGATGAGCTGTTTCGTCGCAAGATTGGGCGTCCTCCTTCACTGCACAAGAAGCAATCTATCTTGCTCAGGCTCGACCCCGATGTGGTCGCCCGCTTCAAGGCAGATGGCGAAGGCTGGCAGACCCGGATGAACGATGCTCTTCGCAAGGCCGCTGGGCTCGACAGGTAGACGAAGCAAGCGCGCCTTCTGCACACCCGCAGATAGAAATGCCACAGCCACGGTCATGCCATGATTGCGGCCAACTGGCGCCGCGTTCGAAGCGGAGAAATCACGGCGTCAACAATCCCTGAGGATTCGGACCCGTGATCAAGTCTGCCCTTGTCGCCATGACCATCGTCGGCTGCGACTGCGATGCCAAGCTCTGCGAATATATCGGCGAGACGCCGGCGCAGTGGAATTCGGTCGCCGATTGCGAGGCGGCGATGAAGAGCCGCATCCTGCGCGAAGGCAATCACGACTACCCGCTGGTGACAGGCATCTGCCGCACCACCGTCTTTGCCGAGCCGCAGCTCGCATCAGCCCCGGCCACGCCGCCGGCCCAGCCTGAAATCCGGCCCACCGCCTATTCCGGCATCGTCGAGGGCGGCCAGTCCGTGCTTTACCGCACAGCCAACGGCTACGCGCTGGTCCGTTCCGGTCTCGGCCACGCCGCCAACGGCACGCTGGCCGCCGCCAAGCGCTCGACGAATTGGCTCGCGGAGAACTTTCCCATCGCTTTCTGACGCGTCAAACGCCTCGGAAAAAGAATGGCCGACCCGCGAAGGGCCGGCCAAAAGGTAGCTTGGAAGGTGTCGAGAATGTCACGCGCCTGCCGTTGGCCAATATTGGGGCCGGCAGGCCGCTTTCGCGAACCGGCCTTAGGAGGCCTTTTCGATCGCGGTCACTGCACCTGTCGTGTCGTCCACGGTCACCTTCACCTTGGCGCCAGCGGCCAACTCGTCGACCTTGATGGTCTCCGGGATGACATAGACCTTGCCGTCCTCCAGCGTGATGGAACGCGTCGCCGGGTCGACCGACTGCACGGTGCCTTCGATGTCGGCGGCATAAGCGGCACCGATGAAGGCAAGCGAAGCGGCGGCCGTTGCAAGAAACTTGTTCATGTCTGGTACTCCGGTTCTTTCTCGTCCTCGCGGGCTTCACCCTCTCAGCAATGCCCGCCGAACGACCTGGAGATTGACTGCCAGGCCTGCTGGACGCAAATCACGTTGCGTAAAATTATCGAACAGAATCAGTGGCTTATTTCTGCCATATTCGAAAGCAGCCTGCACTGCGCCGAGTGATTTGCCACCCTTGCAGCAGTTAGGATCGCCTTGCCTGCCATGGCGTGGAGGCCGTCACATCGCCGTCATCGCACAGCCATCCGATGGTCGGATTTTTCGCCGGCCGATCACGAAACGGGAGATATTCCGCAGCACGACGGCAATGTCCCGCGACGTTTTGCGCCGTCGTTTCGTTGGGCCAGCCTTGTGCATCCGCTTCACAGCCGCCCGCCGATCTGGCATAGCTCGCGCTGCACGTCTTGTGCTTTTTCGAGAGCTCCCGCCTTGAATCCCCTATTCGAAATCGTCGGTGCCGCGGCCGCCATCCTGACCACGCTCGCCTGGCTGCCGCAGATCATGAAGATCCTGCGCGAGCGCAAGACAGGCGACATCTCGCTTGGCACCAACGCGGCGCTTGCCACCGGCATCTCGCTATGGATCGTCTATGGCGTGGCGCTCGGCTCGATGCCGGTCATCCTCTCCAACTCGATCACGCTGGTCTTCATCCTCGCCATCGTCGGGCTGAAGCTGCGCTTCGGATGACGAACGGCCGGCGGGTTCAGGTGCCGATCTTGCGTACCAGTGCTGCGGTCGCCAGGATCGTCGCCATGTCGGCGATCATCGGCTCGATATGGGCCTTGTAGTCGAGCACGACGGTCGAGGCCGGCAGCTCGAAGAACTCCTTCTTGTGCGGCAGGAGCAGGAAGCCGTCACGCTCGGTCAGTGCGATCCGCGCCGGCTCGCCCGGCCACGCTTCCTTGAGCCAGTTCAGCGCCTGCGCCATCCGTCCCGACACGAGCGGCTGCGCCGCCTCGACGTTGTCGGTGCGGAAGTCATAGGCCTTGTCGAGTTCGCCGCCTGACACGATCTCCTGCAGCCCGCCGCCGAACATCTCGCGGAAGAAGCCCATCACCGTGTTGGTCTTCAGTGTCGCCACCAGCGTACCCGGAAAGGGCTTCGCGATGTCGAACGCCACGATGACGCCGTCGAACAGGGTGACGTCCGACTTATCCACCCGTCGCCACAACGCGGTCTCGTAGAGCTCGAACGAAAAGCCCTCATATGTGCCCGAGACGATGTCGTCGAAATGGCTGTCGCTGTAATCGCCGATGGTCTCGCGCGGCAAGCGCGCAAAGCTCCCGGGCGTCTCGCCTTTTGCCAGCCGCATGTCCCCGACGAACCCGAACACGATCGGCAGCAGCTTTTCGCGCAACGACGCCTGCAGATCACCCGCCGGCTTGGCCGCGCGGAAATAGACAAAGAACGAGGCGATGAAGGCAACCGCGTAGAGATAGAGATGCGGCGTCGAAACCCAAGTCTCGGCGGGGTCGGCGGCAAGATTGAACACCACCGCCAGAACGGCGACCACCAGCACCAGCAAGCCCAGGTAAAGCGGCACGCGCCACAGCACCGAGCGCTTGGCTGCCTTGCGCCGCGCCTCGTAGGCGTCGAGGTCCCGCCTGATGCCGGCGATGACAGCTTCGTCGGGCATGAAACCAGCGCTCATAGGTGCTCCCCGGCGGCGTCGCGCAACCAGTTGTCGCGTTAGGGACGCCGCAATTTAGACCGATGCACCGGATGCATGGTGCGCCGGCGGCTGGCCGGATGATAACGGCTTTTCGGCAAATGTCGCGGCGCAAACAAGGGGATGGCGCAACATGCGGAATCAACATGTGAGGGCTGCTCAGCCGCCTTGGCAGACTGCTTCCCAGCGTGCCCGCGCCTGGACGCCTGGCCTGCCTTCGACCTTGTCGAGCGGCACCAGCGTTTCGCGGTCTCCGTCGCGCAGGCGCATGAACGGCACCAGCCGGTAGCTGGCGACCTGGCCGCGCGTCGTGGCATCGGCGCTGACCTCGGCAATGAGGATCGCCCCGATCCGCCCCGGCCACGGCTGGCGCGCGAGCGCCGTGCCGAAAAAGTCGCCAAGCCCGTAGGCGACGAGCGTCTCGCCGATCCGCGCCATCGGCTGTACGACATGGGCATGGTGCCCGGCCACCAGACCGATACCGAGTTCGGCCAGACGTTGCGCCCAGGCCTGCGTTTGATCGCGCGGAAAATGCCGGAACTCCCAGTCCCAGTGCGGCACAGCGCACATCAGGTCGACGCCTTGCGCGCCTGGCAGTCCATCCCGGCTATCGGCGAAAAAGCCCTCGGCCATCGCCACCCGGCCAGCAAACTCCGCTGCCGTGGCGTTGCGCCATTGCGTGAACGCGATAAGCCCGAGCGTGAGCGGTCCAACCACCACCTTGGTCACAGCCGTCGAGGTGCCGATCGTCGCAATGCCGAGCGCACCAAGGGTCGACAGCGTCTCGTCAAAACCTTCGATCCCCTGGTCGAGCACGTGGTTGTTGGCCAAAGACAGCACCAGCCGCTGCGGCGTCATTCCTGTGGCTTCCAGCGCGCCGGCCAGGAATTCGCACGTCATGGCATGATGCGTTCCGAGCCGCGTCCCGAAACGCGCTCTAGGACGCCGCACCACGGGGCTTTCGCAATTGCCGACCACCAGATCGGCGGAAGCGAGCAGCGCCTTCAGTTCCCCGTCGCAAACCGGCGACCGCCGGTTGGCGACCGCCGAGATGTCGCCGACGAAAGCCAGTCGCACGCTCTTTTCCGGCCTGGGCAACAGCACTGCCTCGGCAGGCACCGGCGCCGAAATGCTACCGCGCAACGACGGCTTCAGAAACCGGGCCGGCCAGGAGGCCTTGTAGGAGAAGGGATAGTTGCTGGACACGCGTCGCCCGAAATTGGTCGCCCGCACCCTAGCAGCAAATCACTGTACGCGGCTGGCGCGACACAGCTGCCCCCGGCTATTTTTGCGGCAGCGTCTTGCCGGCGCGTTCGATGGCGAGGCGGTATACCCTGTCGATTTCAGGCACGATCGCCTGCGGTGCGAGCCGTTCGGCAATCGTCTGCCTCGCCGCCGTTCCGATCGACTGGCGCAACGCTGCGTCACGGGCAAGCATCGACGCGGTTTCGGTCATCCGCTCGACATCGCCTTGCGGGAAGATCCAGCCATTGATGCCGTCGCGCAGCAGTGCCGAGGAGTAGCCTACATCCGCGGACAGCACTGGCAGCGCCGTGGCCATTGCCTCGAGCGTGGCGATCGGACCCTCCTCCATCTTCGACGTGCAGAGATAGACGTCCATGGCGTGCAGCAACCGGGTCGCATCCTGCCGTTCGCCCGGCAGGTGCAGGCGCCCCTTGATCTGTGGGTCGGCGACGGCAGCGCTCCATTGCGCATCGCCGGCCATGTTGCGCTTCTCGCCGATCAGCAGCAGTTGGGCATCAATGCCTCGTCCGATCAGCCCTTTCAACACGCGCACCATTTCGATCTGGTTCTTGCGCGCGTCGATTTCGCCGACCGAACCAATGACGAAGGAAGACGCCTTGATCCCCAGCTCCGCCCGCGCAGCACTTCGGCTCGTGGGCGTCGCTGCCATGACAGTCGCGACGTCGAACATGTGCCGCACCAGATGCATGTTCCGCCGCCGCACCAACTGACGCGACAGATAATAGTCGGCGGTCTGCTGGCTCGGCGCGATCACCGCATGGGCAAACAGCCACGGCAGCTGCAACTGGCGGGTATGCGCAGTCATGACGATCGGCGTGCCGGCGGCACATCGGAACACCAGACCGAACTTGTTGCCGCGGCTGCCATGGGCATGCACCACGTCCACGCCCCAGTCGCGCGCGGCGTAGCCGACGCGGCGCAATTCGGCCGGAGTGGTGGCAAAATCCGAACCCATCTTCTCGAGCGGACCCTCGAACTTCTGGTGTTCGATCCAGGAATTCCGCGAATGCACCAGCAACACGTCGTGCCCGGCATCGAGCTGCGCCTGGATCAACATCCTCGAGCTGGTCGCGACACCGTTCAGCCCGGCGTGGCCCACCAAATGCGTGATCCTCATCTGCGCATTTCCGTTGATGCCGTGTTTCCGGACAGATGCGTCTCGACGGCCACGAAGACCGACGCCCTTGCTCAGAGATAGCTGACCGGACGCCATACCGGCCAATTGACGCCGCGGCAAGTGCGACAGCGCCCCCCGATCATGGCCGCGCCCAACCGTTGTCACGGCCGCAACCCATGCCATTACCCAGGCATAAAGGATAATCGAACCAGTATACTGGCGCGCGGCAAGACAGCTTGTATTTTGGGTCGTTTCGAAATGAATTTCGGTCTGGAGGACTGCCCATGATATTTCGAAGACTTGGCATCACAGCGGCCATTCTGGCCGGGATGATGGCGCTGCCGGCCGCAGCACTAGCCGCCGACGCCTACACCACCGGCAACGTCAATGTGCGCAGCGGCCCCGGCACCGGCTATGCCAAGATCGGGATGCTCCATGAAGGCACGCGCGTTGACCTGCGCGGCTGCGAAGGCAACTGGTGCAATGTCTACGGTTCCCGGCTGAGAGGCTGGGTCTCGGCCAACTATCTCTCCGACTATGTCGGCCGTCCGCCGGCAGTCGTCGTGGCGCCGACCATCGTCGTGCGTCCGCCGCATTATCGCCCGCCGCACTGGAACCGGCCTCCGCATTGGAATCGTCCCCCCAAGCCACGGCCGCCAAGGCCGCGCCCGCCCGGCGCCAACTGCAAGATCGCCCCGGGCTTCCCCTGCCCGCGTTGACGACTTCCTGACAGCCTGATGTCAGGAGCACGAACGGTCGCGGCCGCCGGTCCGGCATTCCGGCGCCCGTGCCCTTTCCATTTCTGCTGATACCGCCCATATTCCGCTCATGGCCAAATCTGCTGACAAGAAATCGCCCGCCTCGGGGGCTGACAACCGTGCCGCGCCGCGCAAGCGTGGCGGCAATGGCGTGACTGATTTCCTCGATGCGTCCGAGCCGTTGCATCGCCCCGGCTTCGGCGAAGCGCCGCAGGCGGAGCTTTCAGGCGCGCCGCTGTCCGGCTCGATTTCCGACTGGGCCGAAGAGATCGCCAGAGAAGCAGAAAAGCCGCAGCCAAAGGCCAAGAAGATCCCCAAAAAGAGCTCTGCACCCACACGCTCGGCGCGCGGCACCTCGATGGGCGGTGCCGCCTCGGCCAAGGATCGCGCCGCCGCCGGCCTCAACCCGGTCGCCGGCCTCGACATCTCTCTCGAAGACGCCGCCTCGCTGTCCAATTCCGGTGTCACCGCGACCGTCGCCGCCCTGTCGGCGCTGATCGAAAGCGGTAACCCGCTGCACAAGAACGGCGAGATCTGGGTTCCCCACCGCCCTGCCCGGCCGGAGAAGTCCGAGGGCGGCATCCAGATCGTCATGCAGTCGGAGTTCGAGCCGGCCGGCGACCAGCCCACCGCCATCAAGGACCTCGTCGAAGGCGTCAATTCGACCGAGCGCACCCAGGTTCTGCTCGGCGTCACCGGCTCGGGCAAGACCTTCACCATGGCCAAGGTGATCGAGGAGACGCAGCGCCCGGCGCTGATCCTGGCGCCCAACAAGACGCTGGCCGCCCAGCTCTATTCCGAATTCAAGAAGTTCTTCCCCGACAACGCGGTCGAGTATTTCGTCTCCTATTACGACTACTTCCAGCCCGAGGCCTACGTCCCGCGCACCGACACCTATATCGAGAAGGAATCGACCATCAACGAGCAGATCGACCGTATGCGCCACTCGGCGACGCGCTCGCTGCTCGAACGCGACGACGTCATCATCGTCGCCTCGGTCTCGTGCATCTACGGTATCGGCTCGGTCGAAACCTATACCGCCATGACCTTCCAGATGGCGGTCGGCGACCGGCTCGACCAGCGCCAGCTGCTCGCCGACCTCGTCGCCCAGCAATACAAGCGCCAGGACATCAATTTCGTCCGTGGCTCGTTCCGCGTGCGCGGCGACACCATCGAGATCTTTCCGGCCCACTTGGAAGATTCAGCATGGCGCATCTCGCTGTTCGGCGACGAGATCGACTCCATCACTGAGTTCGACCCGCTCACCGGCCAGAAGACCGGCGACCTCAAAAGCGTGAAAATCTACGCCAACTCGCACTATGTCACGCCGCGCCCGACCTTGAATCAGGCCATCAAGTCGATCAAGGAAGAGCTGCAGCACCGCCTGCAAGAGCTTGAAAAGGCTGGCCGCCTGCTCGAGGCTCAGCGCCTGGAACAGCGCACCCGTTTCGACCTCGAGATGCTCGAGGCCACCGGCTCCTGCGCCGGCATCGAGAACTATTCGCGCTATCTCACCGGCCGCCGCCCCGGCGATCCGCCGCCCACCCTGTTCGAATACATCCCCGACAACGCGCTCGTCTTCATCGACGAAAGCCACGTCACTGTGCCGCAGATCGGCGGCATGTACCGGGGCGACTTCAGGCGCAAGGCGACGCTGGCCGAATACGGCTTCCGCCTGCCGTCGTGCATGGACAACCGGCCGCTGCGCTTCGAGGAATGGGACGCCATGCGCCCGCTCTCCGTCGCTGTGTCGGCGACGCCCGGCAACTGGGAGATGGAAGAGGCCGGCGGCGTCTTTGCCGAGCAGGTCATCCGCCCGACCGGCCTGATCGACCCGCCGGTCGAGGTGCGCCCGGCCAAGACCCAGGTCGACGATGTCGTCGGCGAAATCCGCGAGACGACCAAGGCCGGCTACCGTACCCTCGTCACCGTGCTGACCAAGCGCATGGCCGAAGACCTGACCGAATATCTGCACGAGCACGGCGTCCGCGTCCGCTACATGCACTCCGACATCGACACGCTGGAGCGCATCGAGATCCTCCGCGACCTCAGGCTCGGCGCCTTCGACGTGCTGGTCGGCATCAACCTTCTGCGCGAAGGCCTCGACATTCCCGAATGCGGTTTCGTCGCCATTCTCGACGCCGACAAGGAAGGCTTCTTGCGCTCCGAGACCTCGCTCATCCAGACCATCGGCCGCGCGGCAAGAAACGTCGATGGCAAAGTAGTCCTCTACGCCGACCAGATCACCGGCTCGATGGAACGCGCCATGGCCGAGACATCGCGCCGCCGCGAAAAGCAGATGTTGTGGAACGAGGCCAACGGCATCACGCCCGAAAGCGTCAAGTCGCGCATCTCCGACATCCTCGAGTCGGTCTACGAGAAGGACCACGTCCGCGCCGACATCTCGCAGTTCACCGACAATGCCGGTGCGATGATGGGCAACAACCTCAAGGCCCATCTCGATGCGCTCGAAAAGCAGATGCGCAATGCCGCCACCGACCTCGACTTCGAGAAGGCCGCCCGCATCCGCGACGAGATCAAGCGCCTGCGCGAGATGGAACTGGCCATCTCGGACGACCCGATGGCCAAATATGCCGACATGGAAAGCCCGGCGTCGGGGCGCGAAAAGGGCAAGCACAACAAGGGCGTGGCTAAGCATCGCACGGTTGAGGAGCAGGAACGCTTCCGCAAGCTCGACGAGGCACGCGCCGCCGAGGAGGCAGCCAAGGCTGCCCGTCCGAACCTGTTCCGCAAGCCGGACCTCGACGAAATGGGTGCCGATGGCACGGTGCCCGCAGGCAAGTCGCTGTTCGCCAAGCCTCATATCGACGACATGGGGCCAGGCACCGACATGACGACGCCCGCAGGTGCCGTGTCACGCTCGTTGTTCAAGAAGCAGTCGGCAGCCGAAGCCCATGGTTCGGACTACGGCGTCCCCGAAGACGGCAATTCGCTGTTCAAGAAGAACAGCCTCGACGAGATGACCGTCCGCCGCACCGAAAAGCCGGTCGAAGGCGTCAAGCCGGTCAAGCGCGCCAAGATCGGTGCCGGCTCCTACGAGGATCCGGCCGAAGCCGCGCGCGCAAAGAAGAAGCCGGGCAAATCAGGACGGCCGGGGAAATAGGCCGGCCGTTGCCCCCGATTGGCATCATGTTATCTTGTCAGCATGACCAAGCTCGAGCAGATCGAAAAGTCGGTTGAGTCTCTGTCCAAGGACGAGCTGAAGGAGTTCGCCGCGTGGTTCGCAGAACTGCAGGCCGAACGCTGGGACCGACAGATCGAGGAAGACGTCGCCGCCGGCAAGTTGGACAGGTTTGCGGAAGAAGCCTTGGCTGAACTCAAGTCCGGACGGACGCGGCCGCTTTGAACCATCATGCCAGCTCAAGGTTCTGGGCGGCATGCGATCTTCTCCCTGAGCCTGGTGCAGCAATTGGCCGACAAGAATTTTGCCTTGCTTCGCGCAGACCCGCACCACCCTTCACTGCCTCTGAAGTCTGTCGGCCGCTATTGGTCGGTGCGTGTCGGGCGTGACCATCGCGCGGTCGCCGTCAGACTGGAGCACGACTTCGTCTGGTTCTGGATTGGGAAGCACGCAGAATACGACAAGCTTCTTCGTTGAAGCTTGATTGCCCCTGGCCGTGCCGACCCGTCTAGCTCCAATTGACGAATTCACGCGCCACGCATCGCCATGTTCAAATGGCGTTTTGGTGTGCCACGCAAAGGAGCATGTGCAATGGCAAGGTTCCAGCGCTTCACCTCGGCCGCGATCTTCGCAAGCGCGGTCCTGACCTTCTCCGCAGCGGAAGCCGGCCCGGTGCCGGCGGCGAAACCCGCGATGCCGTTCTTCGCCGTCGGCAGTGCTCCCATCCTGATCGGCAGCCGGTCGGTCACGGTCTCCAAGTCGACGAGCAAGTCGAGCTCACGCTCCAGGAGCTGCTCCAACGGCAGTTGCACCACCGACAGCGACTCCCAGAGCAATACCGGCACCAGTTCGTCGACCAGCACCTCGACGAGCACCAGTTCGTCGAGCAATTCCAACACGAACTCGAACTGAGCCGGCTCACGCCTGCCAGCACGATGCCTCCGGTCGTTCGCGAAAAATGTTGGCCGGACATGTAGGTTCCGGCAGGCTTCGTTCGTCTTCAGTTCAAGGCATCCAACCGCCGAGCGCGCCACGCACCCGGTTCGATGCCTGAACAGCCGAGTCGCACGCTTTCGCCGGCGGCAACGGCCATCAACGAACGGAGAGAAAAATGCCCGACAGCACTGCACCGACCGCCGCTCCCCCGGTTCTCGGCGGCCTGATCGCCTATCTGCAGGTCGACGGCGCCAGCAAGGCGGCCGAATTCTACACGCGCGCCTTCGGCGCCGAGACGGCCTTCGCCATCCCGCCGGACGAGCAGGGCCGGACTATGCACATCCACCTCTACGTCAATGGCAGTTCCATGATGCTCTGCGACGCCTACCCTGAACACGGCCATCCCCACGAAAAGGCGCAGGGTTACACCATGCAGCTCATCCTCGGCGACAACATCGATGCCTGGTGGAAGCGCGCCGTCGATGCCGGCTGCGAGGTCGTCGTTCCGCTCGACGTGATGTTCTGGGGCGACCGCTGGGGCCAGTTGCGCGATCCCTTCGGCGTCTCCTGGGCCATGAACGCACCGGTCAAGAAGTAGCGGCCTTCATAGATGAAACCCGTCCGCCGGGCGGCGGACGGGGCGTTCAGCCAACCGGCACGGTCAGCCCGGCCTTCACCCGGTCCATCGCCACCAGCGTGCGAAACCGCCTAATGTTGGGATTGGCGAAGAACAGCCGCCGCGTCAGCGCCTCGTATTCGGCCATGCTTGCGACCGTGACCACCAACACGAAATCGGCCTCGCCGGTGACGTAGTAGCACTGCTGCACCTCGGGCGCGGCGGCAAAGCTCGCTTTTGCCGCATCAAGCAGGTCGACACGCTCGCTCTCCACCGCAATCTCGACGATGGCGGTGATTGGTCGTCCGACCTTTTCGGGGTCGATCACCGCGACATTGGCAGAGATCACGCCGCCCTCTTCCATGCGCTTGATGCGCCGCTGCACCGCCGGCGCCGACAGGCTGATCGCTTCGCCGATCTCGCGTTGCGGCGTGGTATTGTCGCGTTGAAGAATGGCCAGGATCTTCAGGTCGAATTCATCGAGACCCGGTACCGCCTGCCTGTCCATCATCCCTCGCGAAACAAACTTGCACCAATGACGCCAGAATAGAGCGCATTTCTCGCCGGCGCTGCAATATAAATGCGCCGAAAGAGGAGACATCGACCCATGCTTATTCGCAACCAGCACTCGGACTATCGCCGGCCGCTCGAGCCAATCGACGCCGAGACGCTTGGTGTCGAGGCCGCGGAGGCCGTCGAACGCTTCCTGTCGCACCGGCCCAACCACAAGCCGACGCCGCTGCGGTCGCTGCCTGCGCTTGCCGCTGACCTCGGCCTCGGCGCCATCCACCTCAAGGACGAGGGTTATCGCCTCGGCCTCGGCAGCTTCAAGGCGCTCGGCGGCGCCTATGCCGTCATCCGCCTGGTGCTGGAAGCGGCGGAAAGCCAGCTCGGCCGTCCGGTCGGCATGGCCGAACTGCACAGCCCTGAAGTGGCAAAGATCTCGGCAGCCATGACCTTCGGCTGCGCCACGGACGGCAACCATGGCCGCTCGGTCGCGCAAGGGGCACAGCTTGTCGGCGCCCGTTCGGTGATCTTCGTCCATGGCGGCGTCAGCGACGCACGTGTCGCCGCCATCGCCCGCTACGGCGCCGAGATGGTGCGTGTTGCCGGCACCTATGACGATTCGGTCGCCGAGGCGGCGCGGGTCTGCGAGGCGAGTGGCTGGACCGTCGTTTCCGACACGTCGTGGCCCGGCTACGAGCGCATCCCCGGCCTCGTCATGCAGGGCTACACCGCGATAATGCGCGAGGCACTGGAGAAGCTGCCGGCGCCGCCGACCCATGTCTTCGTCCAGGCCGGCGTCGGCGGCATCGCTGCCGCTGCCGCCGCCTATCTTTCGAGCCGCTTCGGCGAGAACCGCCCGACCTTCGTGGTCGTCGATCCGGCACGCGCCGCCTGCATCTTCGAGACCGCGCGGACAGGACACCCGGTCAAACTCCAGCACGGCGAGCCGACCGTCATGGCGATGCTCGAATGCTACGAACCCTCGCCGCTTGCCTGGCGCATCCTGTCGCGTGTCGCCGACGCCTTCATGACCGTCGAGGACGAAACGGCCATCGAGATTATGAACCGCCTCGCCCGCCCGCTCGGCCACGACCCGGTGGTGGTCGCGGGCGAAAGCGGCGGAGCCGGCATGGCCGGGCTGCTCACCGCCGTGCGCGATCCGGAGATGCGCGCTGCGATCGGCCTCGATGCTCAATCTCGCGTTTTACTGGTGGTCACCGAAGGCGCCACCGATCCAGATCGCTACCGCGAACTCGTCGGCCTACCGCCGGCCGACCTCATAAGCAGCGGCGATTGACGGCAAGTGACGGACCGTGCCTTCTCCCACAGGGGAGAAGGTGAGCCCGCCATGCTGGCGTAATGTGCGACCGGTATCAGCCGCCATCCGCATCTGGCATGAGGGCCAATCGACCGATGACCGTTTCTGTTCCTATGGACGCTCCATCCAGCACGCAATTTCCGTCCGATGCCGAGATCAGGCGTATCCTCGTTGAGCGCATCGACCCGCAGCGGCAGAGCCTCGGCATCGTCGTCGGCACCTTCGGCGCGGCAGGCCGCCGCGTCATTGCCCATGGCCAATTCGGCGCCTTTCATGCCCGCCCGGTCGACGGCGACACTGTCTTCGAGATCGGCTCGATCACCAAGGTTTTCACCGCCCTGCTGCTCGCCGAGATGGCCGGGCGCGGCGAGGTCGGGCTCGATGACCCGGTCGCAAGCTACCTGCCCGCAGAGGTGGCCGTGCCGGAACGCGACGGCAGGCAGATCACCCTTGTCGACCTGGCGACCCATACCTCGGGGCTGCCGCGCCTGCCCGACAATTTCGCGCCGGCCGACGAGGAAAACCCCTATGCCGACTACACGGTCGAGCAGCTTTATGCGTTTCTATCCGGCTACGCCCTGCCCCGAGACATCGGCAGCCAGTACGAATATTCCAACCTGGCGATGGGCCTCCTTGGTCATGCGCTCGCGCTGCGCGCTGGCAAGGACTATGGAAGCCTGGTCCGCGAGCGCATCCTTGCGCCCCTCGGCATGTCGTCGACGGCCGACGCCGTCCTTGGCGACATGAAGCACCGGCTCGCCAACGGCCATGGCCACACCCTCGCTCCCGTTTCCTGTTGGGATCTGCCGACGCTCGCCGGCGCCGGCGCGCTTTTGTCCACGGCAAACGACCTGCTGAATTTTCTCGAGATGCTGCTTGGCGCGCGCACCTCGCCGCTTTCCTCGGCACTCGCCACAACCTTGGCGACGCGCCGTCCGATGGGCCTCGGCACCGACGAGACCGGGCTCGGCTGGGTCATTTCAGGCAGCGGCGACGACCAGATGATCTGGCACAATGGCGGCACCGGCGGCTATCGTTCCTTCCTCGGCTTCCTGCCGGCCAAGGGCATGGGAGTCGTTGCCCTGTCCAACACCTCGACCGAGGTCGGTGTCGACGACATCGGTGCTCACCTGCTCAAGCGCGACAGCCCGCTCGCCCCGCCGCCGAAGGTGCGCGTTGCGGTGGCCGTCGATCCGGCGATCTATGACGGCTATGTCGGCAATTACCCTTTGGCGCCGGACTTCGTCCTGACCATCACGCGCGAAGGCGAACAACTGTTCGCGCAGGCGACCGGCCAAGGCAAGGCCGAGATTTACCCGGAAAGCGAAGTGCATTTCTTCTACAAGGTCGTCGACGCCCAGATCAGCTTCGACGTCGACGGCAGCGGCCGGGCGTCGGGCCTGAAGCTGCATCAGAATGGCCGGGACATGCCGGCGCAGCGCGTGACGGGATAGCCGCCAGCCGACGGACCGGCTATCCTGCCCGCGTCGAAGCCGATGCTTCGGCGCGATGGGTCCGGTCCCTGATGCAACGGCTGTCCCAGGACGATTTCGCCGCCTCGAAGCAGGATTGCCTGCTGCCGAACGGTATCCGCCTTGCCTATGTCGAAATGGGCGAAGCAGGCGGAACACCTGTGCTGCTCCTCCACGGCTTCACCGACAGCGCGCGAAGCTGGAGCCTGATTGCACCTCATCTTGCCGGCGGCTTTCGGCTCATTGCACTCGATTTGCGCGGCCATGGCCGTTCCGACAAGCCGGAGGGCTGCTACACCATCCCCGAAATGGCCCATGATATCAGGCTTTTCCTCGCCCAGCTCGGCACCGCGCAAGCCCATGTCGTCGGCCATTCGTTGGGAGGGCGGCTCACGCAGGCCCTCGCCGAGCGCTGGCCGCAGATCATCGGCAAGATCGTGCTGATGTCGACCTCGGCAGTGCCGCGGGAACGCACCGGCTGGCTGTGGGAAAACATCCTCGCACTGCGCGACCCCATCGATCCGGAATCCGCGTTCATCCGGGCCTGGTGCGCCGGCACGGTCCCGGTCGACGAGGCATTCCTCTCCCATGTCCGGCGGGAATGCGCCTCGGTTCCGGCCCGCATCTGGCATTCGATCCACTACGAGCAGACGGCCTACGACCCCTTCCCGCTGCTGCAGGACATTTCGGCGCCGACGCTCATCATGCGCGGTGAACACGACGACATCGCCACGGCAGAACATCAGGCCCAGATGCTGGGCGCGATCGGTGGCGCCCGGCTGATCACGTTGCCCGGCCTCGGCCACAACATGCATTGGGAGGCGCCCGGCCTTGTCGCCGGGCACATCAGTGCTTTTCTCCAGGCGCCGTAGGCCGCCTATTCCGCCGCCAGTGCCGGCCTGTGCGCAATCTCGGCGACATTGCCGCGATCCTCGCCCTCGGGCTCTGCCTGCTTCTTCTTCGGCTCCTTGCCGAAGAACAGCGCATATCCGGCCGGCAGAACCAGGATGGTCAAGACGGTCGCCACCAGGATGCCGCCCATCATGGCGTAGGCGAGCGGGCCCCAGAACACGCCGCGCGAGATCGGGATCAGCGCCAGCACGGCCGTCATCGCCGTCAGCATGATCGGCCGGAAGCGTCGCACGGCAGCTCCGATGATCGCCTCGTAGCGCTCCATGCCGGCGGCGATATCCTGGTCGATCTGGTCGACGAGGATGATCGAGTTGCGGATGATGATGCCGAGCAGCGCGATCACGCCGAGGATGGCGACGAAGCCGAAGGGCGCGCCCGATATCAGCAGCGCCGCCGCTGCCCCGATGATGCCGAGCGGACCGGTCGCCAGCACCAGCATCGCCTTGCCGAAGTGCTGGAGTTGCACCATCAGCAGAAGGACGATCACCAGCAGCATGACCGGCGCCTTGGCGGCGATCGAGGCCTGGCTTTCGGCCGCATCCTCGGCACCGCCCTGGATCTCGACCTTGTAGCCGGCAGCCAAGCTGTCGCGCAGCGGCTTGAGTTCGTTGAACAGCTTCATCGTCACGTCATTCGGCTGCACGCCGTCCGGCAAGGTCGCCCTCACCGTAATCGTCGGCAGGCGGTCGCGGCGCCATTCGATGCCCTGCTCCATGACGGGCAGCACCTTGGCCACCTGCGACACCGGCACGAAGCCACCGAAGTCGGTCGGCACATAGACGGAGTTGACCGCCGACAGCAGCTGGCGATTGGCCGCCGGCTCGCGGGCAACGATCGACACCGTCTCCTCGCCGTCGCGGAAGTCGTCCAGCGGCGCACCCTGCATCGCCGCCTGCAGCATCTGGCGAATGCGCTGCGAGGAAACGCCCAGTGCGCGCGCCCGGTCCTGGTCGATCACCAGCTTCATCGCCGGCACCGGCTCGAGCCAGTCGTCGTGAATGGCGTCGAGTTCGGGCGTCGCCGCGAACTTGGCCTTCACCTCGTCGGCGATGCGCCGCACTTCGGTACGGTCCGGACCGACAACGCGCAACTGCACCGGCCAGCCGGTGGGCGGCCCGAGGAACAGGCGGTCGACCTTGCCGCGGATCGAGGGGAAATCCTCGGCCAGGATGGTGCGCAGCTTGACGATCAGCCTTTCGCGCGCCGGCTCGTCATTGGCCATGATCAGCAGCTGGGCGAAGTTCGGATTGCGCAGCTGCTGGTCGAGCGGCAGGAAGAAGCGCGGCGCGCCCTCGCCGATATAGGTGGCGATGAACTTCTTGTCCGGATCGTCCATCATGCGCGCTTCCAGCGCCTCGGCCTGCTTTTCCACCTCCTTGATGCTGGTGCCTTCAGGCAGCCACAGATCGACCAGGATTTCCGGCCGCGACGACTGCGGGAAGAAGTTCTGCGGAATGAACTGGAAGGCGAACAGGCTGCCGAAGAAGGTCACCAGCGTCAGGGCCAGAACGATGATGCGGTGGCGCACGGCCCAGCTGACCGTCGCGCGCAGCCGGCGGTAGAAGCTGGTGTCGAATGCGTCGTGATGGCTGCCGGCGTGATTGCGCTGCTTGAGGATCATGTTGCCGAGCCATGGCGTGAAATAGACTGCAACGAGCCACGAGATCACCAGCGCGATGCCGACGACATAAAACAGCGAGCGCACATATTCGCCTGCCGTCGATTCAGCAAAACCGACGGGGATGAAGCCGGCCGTGGTGATCAGGGTGCCGGTCAGCATTGGAAAGGCCGTCGAGGTGTAGGCGAAGCTCGCCGCCTCGACCTTGACCAGCCCTTCCTCGAGCTTTCGTTCCATCATCTCGACGACGATCATGGCGTCGTCGACGAGCAGGCCCAGCGCGATGATCAGCGCGCCGAGCGAGATGCGCTGCAGGTCGATGCCGAGTTCGTACATGATGGCGAAGGTGGCGGCGAGCACCAGCGGGATGGTGATCGCGATCACCAGGCCCGAGCGCCAGCCGATCGACAGGAACGACACCACGAGCACGATCAGCAGCGCCTCGATCAGCGCCTTCATGAACTCGCCGATGGCTTCGGTGACGACCTCCGGCTGGTTGGAGATCTGGTCGACGGAGACGCCGTAGGGCAGAGATTCCTCGAAACGCTTATAGGTCTCCTCGACGGCATGGCCGACATCAGTGACCTTGAAACCCTTGGCCATCACCACGCCGACCTGGACGCTGTCCTGGCCGTTGTAGCGGAACTTGCGCTGATAGGGATCTTCGAGGCCAGTCGTCACGGTGGCGATGTCGCCAAGCCGGGTGATCTGGTCGCCGGCGCGCAGCCTAAGCTCGCGGATGTCGGCCGTCTTGGAGAGATCGCCCTCGACCGAGATGCGTACCGAATGCGTGCCGGTGTCCACCGCGCCCGCCGGGTCGATGTTGTTCTGGCCGGCAATCGTGTTACGCACGTCGTTCAGCGTAAGCCCGCGTTCGGCCAGCGCCTTGGAGGAGACGTCGATATAGATACGCTGCGGCTGGTCGCCGAGGATGACGGCCTTTTCGACGCCGGGCGTCGTCAAGAGCATGTCGCGCGCCTTGATCGCCTGCGCCTTCAGCTCGGGATAGCTGTAGCCCTCGCCAGCAATCGAATGCAGCGTGATGAAGGTGTCGCCGAACTCGTCATTGAAGAACGGCCCGAGCAGGCCCTGCGGCAGCTCGCTGGAGATGTCGCCGACCTTCTTGCGCACCTGATAGAACGCGTCCTTGACCTCGGCGGTGTCGGTGTCGCCCTTCACCTGGACGGTGATGATGGCGCTGCCGGCGCGGGTGTAGGACTTCACCCAGTCGAGATGCGGGGTTTCCTGCAGCTTGCGCTCGATCTTGTTGACGACCTGGTCCTGCATCTCCTCGATCGAGGCGCCGGGCCAGATCGCCTGTACCACCATGACGCGGAAGGTGAATTCCGGGTCCTCGCTCTGGCCCATGCGCATCAGGCCGAGCGCGCCGGTGATGATGATCAGGCCGAACAGGAAACGCGCAATGCTCGGATGCCCAATCGCCCAACGCGAAAGGTTGAAGGGCTTCTTGTCCTGGCTGGAATTGTCCATGGCCGTGGTTCCAATTGGCGCACGCGACCGGGATCCGGCACAGCAGATGCGCAGGTTCAATATTGAATGGCGTTGGCGGCGGCCCCATCGGCCGCCGCAGCGGGCACTGTTCTCAGCGAATTGCCGCGGTGGCTTCGTTCGCCGCCGCGCGCTGTTCTGGCGTCGGCAGCTTGACCTTCAGGTTTTCGGTCATGAACTGCGTGCCGGCTGCCACCACGATGTCGCCCGGCTTCAAGCCTTCGGCCACCTGCACGCCGTCGGCGGCGAAGCTGGCCACCTTGATGCCACGCGCATGCACGGTTTCCCGGTCGTTGTTGACCACCCAGACGATCTCCTTGCCGTCCTGCTTGGCCAGTGCGCTGAGCGGGATCGACACGACCGCCTTGCCGCTCTGGACTGACGCCTCGATGGTGGCGCTCATGCCGAGCAGGACACGGCTGTCGTCAGGCAGGCTGACCCGCACCGAGAAGGTCCGCGACTGCGGATCGGCACTGCCGGCGACCTCGCGCACCTTGCCGTCGAGCACGAGCTTGTCGTCCGACCAAAAGCTCACCTTGACCGGCTTGCCGGGCTGGAACTGGGCGATCTCCAGTTCGGGGACGGCGATCTGCACTTCCTTGTCGCCATCTACCGCGACCGCGACGACCGGCGTCCCGGCGCCAACCACCTGGCCGGTATCGGCGCTGACGGAGGTGACGATGCCGCTCTGGTCGGCACGAAGATCGGCATAGCCGACCTGGTTCCTGGCCTGGCGCAGCGACGAAAGGGCCGCGTCGCGCTGTGACGATGCCTGCTTGTAGGCAAGTGCCGCCTGCTCGCGCTGCGCCTCGGAGGCGAATTTCTTGGCAAACAGCTGATCGGCGCGTTCATCGGCCAGGCGGGCGGTCTCGACCTGCTTTTCGGCAGCTTGGAGGCTCGCCTCGGCGCTGCTCTCGCCAAGTTGGTAGTCGGTCGGATCGATGCGAGCGAGAAGGTCGCCCGGCTTTACCTTGTCGCCGATATTGACCACCCGTTCGGTGATCTTGCCGGCGACGCGGAAGCCGAGGTTCATCTCGGTCCGCGCCTTTACGGCTCCGGAATAGTCGAGTTCGCGTGTCGCATCCGTGCTGGCGATCTCCACCACCTTGACCGGGCGAATGGCCTCGACGGTCTCGGTCTTGGCTTCAGAGCAGGCGGAAAGGCCAACGCCAAGCAGCGACACCAAAGCCAGGCTGGCCAGAGGACGCAGGTTCGCATTGAAGGTCTTGAACGAAATCATCGTTCGCACTCCTGGTTGTCTGTTTATCTGGATGCCGGCCCGTCGGCCGCTTGTTACTTCAGCGCCCTCAGGGCGTATTCCGTTAGTTCCTCGAACGTCGCGCGGTTCGGTTTGTTGACGCACTGCGACACCATCTGCGGGTGGCACAGTGTCGCCGTTGCAGCACCGAAGCAGCGCGCGGCAATCTGCGGATCCTGCTTGGAGAACTCGCCGGCGGCGATGCCCTGCGCGATGACTTCCGCAATCAGGTCGTGCAGCCGGTCAATGTGCTTTTCAATGACGTGCCAGTCGCGCTCCAGCGCGACGACGACCATCTCATGCACCTTTTCCTGGTCGAGCATGGTCTCGACGGTCAGGTTGTGCTGGGCATAGATGAAGCGGCGCAAACGATCGCTGGCGCTGCCTTCAGCACGCAGGATTTCGCAGGCCATCTGGTAGACCGCACCGAGCATACGGCCGCAGATCGCCTGGTGGATTTCGACCTTGGAGGCGAAGAACCGGTAGATATTGGCCGGCGACATGCCGAGGTCGCGGGCAATGTCGGCCACATTGGTCTTGGTGTAGCCGTAGTGCCTGAACAGCCGCTCGGCGGAATCGAGGATGCGCCCGACAGTCTCCTGTCGCGCTAGATCCACGGGGCTTTCAGCAACGTCGTTCATGTTCAGGTCGCTCGATTTTACGACTGACGAATTTCTAATTTCGTCAGTCGTAAAACTTTATTCGTCTTCCGTCAATCCGCTGCACTGCAAAAACTGACATAAGCTGCCATCTGGCAGGAACCCGGGAGCCCGTTGCGCCCGCGCACTGGCCTTCGAGCTTCGTTGTATGGCGATGCAGTCCTTGGGCGTCACACCGGGAAATTGGCGAGGCGGCAATCGCTCCTTAGGCCGGTTATGGAGACCGCCGATTTCTGCTACACTACGTGGCTTCTGGGGACGGTGCCGAACGTTCCGGCGTGGCTATTCCAGCTACCTGGGACGAACCCGCAAACGACTTGCCGAGACTTGCAAACGCAAGGAGGTGAAGATGTCGGCCGTCAAATGGACCATCAAGGGACGTGAATTCCTGCATTGCAACTGCGCCTATGGCTGCCCCTGCCAGTTCAATGCGCTCCCCACCCAAGGCCACTGCCGCGCCATCGGCGCGATCGATATCGAGCAGGGTCATCATGGCACCACCAAGCTCGACGGGTTGCGCATCGCCATGATCGTGGCCTGGCCAGGCGCGATCCATCACGGCCACGGCCAGGTTGTTGCGATCGTCGACGAACGGGCGACGCCGGAGCAACGGGAAGCGCTGCTCAGGATCATGACGGGTGAGGACACCGAACCCGGCGCGACATTCTTCCAGGTCTTTTCGACGACCTTCGAGAAGGTCCACGACCCGGTCTTTGCCAAGATCGACATCCAGGTCGACATCGACGGGCGCACCGCGCGTGTGAACATTCCCGGCGTCATGGAGGCCCGCGGCGAGCCGATCCTGAACCCGGTGACATCAGAGGCCCATCGGGCACGCATCAACCTTCCCAACGGCTTCGAATACACCGTCGCCGAAGTCGGTCGCGGCTGGGTCAAGACGTCAGGCGCGATCGAGCTCGATCTCAAGGATTCTGCATGCGCATTTCGCCCGGATGCACATGACTGAAAGCGGGGTTGTCCGCCCGACTCAATGAGCGCCACTCGCCTCGAACTCCTGTTGAAGCGAGATCGGGCGGTCGTCCTGGCCGCCATCGTGGCCATTGTCGCGCTGGCATGGGCCTATGTGGCCTGGCTCGCTGCGAACATGGGAGCAGCGCCTTCAGGCACTGACATGCCCGGGATGGACATGCCTGGAATGGACATGGGCGGCACGCTCGCCCCTGCCCTGCGGGGCTGGAGCGTCGGCGACTTCGCCTTCATGTTCGCCATGTGGGCAATCATGATGATCGGCATGATGTTGCCCTCCGTGGCGCCCATGCTGCTTGTCTATGCCGGCGTGGGGCGCCAGGCCGGCTCACAGGGCAAGCCCTTCGCCGCGACCGCTTGGTTCGCCGCCGGCTACCTGCTGGCCTGGGTTGCCTTTTCCATGATTGCCACATCTGCTCAATGGATGCTGGAAAGCGTCCTGCTGCTGACGCCTATGACGGGCCTCGGCACAAGGATTGGCGGCGTCGTGCTCATCGCGGCCGGCATCTACCAGTGCACACCGCTCAAGGACGTCTGCCTGTCGACCTGCCAGAGCCCGATGCAGTTCATCATGCGCCATGGCGGCTTCCGCTCCGATCCCCGCAGTGCGATCAATCTCGGGGTCGAGCACGGCACCTACTGCATCGGATGCTGTTGGGCACTGATGGCGATCCTGTTCGTCGTCGGCATCATGAACCTGCTCTGGGTCGCAGCAATCGCCGCTTTCATCCTGCTGGAAAAAATCATCGTTCCTGGCCGCCTGCTGTCGCGCGCGGCAGGCGCCGTCCTGATCGGCGCCGGCGTCTGGATGCTGCTCTAGAGCGTCTTGTACATGATCGTCGTCGGATCGAGACGATCCCCGCCCATCGGATCGCGGGCGAAGCCTGGGATGACGCCGACAGTCCGGTAGCCCAGCGCTGTATAGAGCGGTTCGGCATTGTCGCCGGTACGCGTGTCCAGCGTCATCAGGCTGCGTCCCAATTCCCGCGCCCGCACCTCGAGTTCTTTCATCAGCAGTTGCGCGATGCCCTGGCGACGGAAGCCGGGATGCACCATCAGCTTGTTGACGTCGGCACGGTGCGGCTGGTTGGGCATGGTATCGCAGCCGAGCTGGACGGTGCCGGCGATCCTGTCGTCCTTGCTTGCCACCAGCATGAACCGCGTCCCCTCGCGCACCCCGGGCAGCACCTTGCCTGTCCAGAACGCCTCGGCCTCGGCATGCGAATAGGGCAACACGAAGCCGATGCTTGCGCCGTCATGTACGCAGGCGTGCAGGAGTGCCCCCAACGCGCCGAGGTGGCTTTCGATGTCGTCGGCGGAAAAGGTCGTGATGACGACGGTCATGATGCCTCACACGATAAACAGGAGATACTTCGCGCCCATCTCTTCAGGCGTGGCAAAGGCGCTCGGCCCGAACAGCTGGTAGCGCAGGCAGTCGCCGGCACCGAGTTCGTGCGTCCTGCCGTCAACCGTCACGGCCAGCCGCCCGGTGACAAGAAGCAGATGGTGCTCGAGGCCCGGCCGTGGCGGCGCGTCGTAGCTTATCCTCACGTCCGGATCGAGCTCACACTCCAACGCCTCCCCGGCCAGCGTCTGCGCCGGCGGCGAGATCGAACGTCGACGAAAACCGATTTCGGGGTCCGACCAGGTGGCCTGCACGTCGCGGCGCACGACCGGCGCGAACTCGCCTTCGACCATGTGCATCAGCCGCGACATCGTCAGCCCATAGGCAGCACAGAGCTTGCCGAGCACGCTGACGGTCGGGCTGACCTCGGCGTTTTCCAGCCGCGACAGCGTTGCCCGGCTGACGCCGCTGCGCTTGGCCAGTTCGTCCAGCGACCAGCCGCGCTCGGCCCGCAACGACCGCAGCCGCTGGGCGATACGCCGGTCGATGCCGGTTTCATCGAGGAGTGAACTTTCCATATATGAGAAATATTCTCACAACAGGGATGATGTCAAGATAGCGCTCACATCGCGTCGTTCGTCATCCACTGCGCTCGTCTTCCGGAATGAAGGGCGAAGGGCCTTTACCCGAACGAAAACACAGCGCTCGGCTTCAACGCCACCGCACTGCCTGTACCGACATCGGCCACCGCATGTTCGGCGACCAGCCTCAGCCGCGTATGCGGCAGGTGCGCGCGGCCGGGGTCGCCGACAAGCACGTCGATGCCTTGGACCACGCATCGGTCGAGGAAGGCGGTGACGCGGCTTGCAAGATCGGCGGCGTAAAAAAGATCGCCGACCAGGATCAGGTCGACATCCGGCGCCGCGCCACCGGTCAGGTCGGCGGCCGCTGTGCTGACATGCACATCGTTGAACTCGGCATTGAGGCGGATCGCAGCGACGCCGTTGCGGTCGGTCTCGGCCGCCAGCACCGACCGTGCCCCCGCTTTCGCCGCGGCGATGCCGACCAGTCCCGAGCCGGCGCCCAGGTCGAGCACGCGCCGCCCCCGCACCGTGTCCGGCCGGTCTAGGATGTGACGGGCAAGCACCAGCCCGCCGGCCCACTGGTAAGCCCAGTAGGGCGGCGCCGGATCCTCGCCTGCTGCGTCCGCATCGGCAGCAAGCCGCCACAGCCCGCTTGCCGGATGGGCACTGTAGAGACGGATCTCGGGCACCGAGGGCACTGTGGCGATGCGCATGTTGGCCCGGATGAATTCCGCCGGATCCGGATGCATCTCGTGTGTTGAGTTTTGACGATTCAAAGTCCGTTCCCACGCCGCGCGCTTGACTGCTGCGCACAATGGCCGACTTCGCGTCCAGCGCAAGCCCGCCTCTGGCGTCGATTGGGACAGAAGCCCGGCAAGCACCGAGGCTCCCGTCCCGCATGGGGAACGAAATCAAGCCATCTTGGCTATGATCTGGCGCATCTCTCCAGCGTCGAACGCCTTGAGTGTCTGGGCTCTGACATTGCCGAGTTCCGATATCGACAGGCTAAGCGCTGTCGCGGTCAAGTCATCGGGCGCCTCGGCAATGCTGATCACGTCGTATTTGCCGAGCGTCCACAACAGCGTGTGCACCTTGGCTCCACCCTTTTCCGCCATCGCCCTGAATGCGTCGGCCCGCTTCGTCGTGTCCCGTACGCTGCGAGCCCCTTGGTCAGTAAAGTTCACCAGGAAAACGTAATATGCCATTTCGACCTCCCTCGATTGCGGAGGCGTGCGGGCGCATCAGGCGTTGCCGCCGTTTCTCCCGTCCGCACGATAGCACGGATCGTCTGGCGATCATGTAGACGGAAGGGCGGCCTGGCATAGGCTTTACGAGCTAAGGCCGGCCCTTCCCCCTTGGCTGCGGCTGGGTCAGCCCTTCAGCACACCCGACTTCTTCGCCACCCAGGTAGCGATGTAGTCCATCAGCGCCGGCGACAGGCAATCATAGGGCTCGAGGCCGAGTTCCTTCAGCCGGGCACGCACGCCATCCATTTCGGAGGGATCGACCCCGGCCTCGATGATCGACGAGACGAAGGCAGCAAAGCTCGGTTCGGCCCAGCCTGCTTCCTGGAAACGCTCGGGATGGATAAAGTCGAGGCCCTTGAAGGCGTGGTCGCGCTCGACCGGGCCGTACATGTGCACGCCGCAGCCCTTGCAGGCGTGGCGCAGGATCAGTGCGCTCGGGTCGACCACGGCGAGCTTGTCGCCGTTTTCCAGCACGGTGACGTTTTCATGGGCCGTGACGGCCACCACCGAAAACCTGGCGCCGTCGGGCTTCCAGCACTTGGTGCAGCCGCAGGCGTGGTTGTGGGCGACCTGCCCCTTGATCGCCACCTTCACCGGGCGGTCGGCGCAGGCGCAGACCAGCGTGCCGCCGCTGAAGCTGGCGCTGCCCGGCTTGACGCCGCCATCGAGTGCTGGATGTATCGATACTGAAGCCATGACCTGTTCCTCCCAGTTGTGGCGTCCGCCCGGACGCCGTCAAACGCTATGCGGCAGAACTCTATTCGGCTGGTCCCATACGATACATGTCGCGGAGGCTTTTGTGCATATCCGCCGTTCCGATCCGGTCGGACAGTTGTGGCATGAAACGGGCCTTCGCCCGAACCTGCCGGCACGGCGCCGATTGCTTGGTCTTGCGCATGTCCAGACAAGCAAAAACCCCGCCAGTAACGGCGGGGCTTGGGTTCGTTCTGATGTAACGATTAGAACCGGTAGTTCAAGCCGAGTTTAACAGCACTGAACTGCATGTCGAAATTGCGGTTGTTGACCGGATTTCCCGGGAAGTTCGCATCGACGAGCATGACCCTGTTCTTGCCGAGATCGGTATACAGGTACTCGCCCTTCAGCGACCACTTGTCCGTAAGTGCATATTCGGCACCAGCCCCAACCGTCCAGCCGACTGCGATATCCGACTTGGATGTTTCAAACTTAGTAGCGCAACCGGTGGGCGGAAGGGGAGCCCCAACAACGCGAGCCCGGTCACAGCCAAGCATGTGATCGACATTGGCCCAGGCCAGGCCGCCCGTGACAAAAGGCAGGAAGCGGCCGGCGGAATAGCCGAGGCGCGCGCGGAGCGTACCGAGGGCGGTTATTTCATCCTCGGTGTAGTAGCCGTTGTACACGCTGATCGTCCGGCCGTCGAAGGCGCCGCTCACATTGCCCAGCGAAACGTCAGCTTCGACGCCGAGAACGACATTGTTCGAGAACTGGTGATTGTAGCCGGCCTGGATACCGCCGAATCCGCCGTCGATGTCCTGCTCCGTGGCATTCGGGTTGTTGACGTCGAGGACGGTACCCCAGCCATAACCGGCATGAACGCCGACATATCCGCCAGTCCAGTTTACCGAAAGATCAGCGGCCTCATGTGCAACTGTATCCGCCGCATATGCCGCAGAGCTAAACAACAATGAAACGGCTAGCGCCGCACCAGCCTTCACGAAAAACATTATATGCAATCCCTATTCAATGGATATGCATACGCAGATAGCAAGATTCTATCATGAATGCTATACTAGAAATTACGTATTCTTTATTTACTTGAGTTTACTTTCGATAAACTTTTCCAACGCGCAAGACCCCGGAATTGCACGATCGCAGGACACTTGCCCCCACCCGCCACCTGTCATTGCGCCGTCGTCGAGAACATGGAAGGGGCCAGCAGTCGCCTGGCGCAGGATCTCCTCGAAGCGCTCCTGCGTTTCGCGGCGCAAGTTGCGCGACCGGCCAACGGAAATAGCCGCAGCAAGAAAGCGGTAACCCTGCCAAGGCGAAATGGCTTCACGGCCACCGCAAGCCATTGAAGTTGGCTGCGCGCAGCGCAATCTGCTGGCTGGTTGTGCCACCCAAGGAGAAGCCGGATGAAATTCCTGGCCGTTTCGCTCGCCACTTTGTTGGCAGCAGCGATCTTGCCTGCCTCTGCCGCGCCGCTTTCGACGCCGTTCCAGCCGGCGATCGTTGGCCTCGTCGTCAAAGTCGGCGGCTGCCACGAAGACGTGCGTGACTCGTATATCCCCGAGATCGGCCGGCGCGCGTCGCACTACCACGAGCAGGACAGTTGCCGGCCGGTGCTGGTCGGCGGCCGGCAGCAACCCGCGCGCCGATCAGCGGACTGCCACCGCGATGTGCGTACGCACCGCGTCGATGGCATCGTCTTGCGCCATCGCCATGTCGGCGACGATTGCCGCGTGCGCGAAGTCAGGCGCGCAAACGACTTTTCGCCGAACTGATCCTAATGGGACCAGCCTCCCGGCGCCGACAGCCGGGAGGCTGACCGCTGTTCTAGCAGGGGCCGTTGTCGACGACGCGGAAGCCGGCGGAATCAGCCTCGCAGGCATTGGGGAACGTACGCAAGGAACCGCCGCGCTGGCCGCAGACCGGCCGGTATTCCCTGGTGCAGAATTGCTGGTTGCCGCCCCCGCCGCCATTCCAGCCGCCACCACCGCCGTTCCAGCCGCCGTCGCCGCCACCGCCACGGCACTCGCCGCCGCGGATGATGCGGTAGCCGGCGGCCTCCGCCATGCAGGAGTTTGCGAAGGTCTGGCGATCATTTCCCCGCCGCGCGCAGACCGGATCATATTCGCGCGTGCAGAACTGGGGTCCGGGGTCCGGACGCGGCGGCCGCGGGCCGGGCCCAGGCCCCTCCTCCACCACCACGCAGGATGCGAGCATCAGCGACAGCAACAAGGCGACCGTTGCTCTTTGCACAAAGGTCTTTGCCGAAAACACCATGGAATTAGCTCCCTCTTGTTCCCGCTTCAGCGGGAACTGTCTCAGCCCCTGCCCCGATCCTCGCGATTCTGTCAACGAAAGCAATCCGTCAAGGGCGAACTGCCCCATCAGACGCGGCAATCTGGCCAATGGCTGTTTTCAGAATGTCGTATATTGATGCGACGCTGCGAAGTGCCATCGCCATTGGCCGCGACATCTTGCAACCTACGCGTTTCCATGCAATATCACATCCAGTTCGGGCGTTTGCTGACCCGGAGACTGGAACGTTTTGCACGACCCTTTCCCCGATACTGTGAATCTCTGACGACCCCGTGACTCGGCGGGGGGTTTTTATCGTGCGCGAATGCATGACCGCCAAGCAAAACCACCGACTTGCCGCCGACGCCAGGCGGCTGGCAGGTCCAGACCACTGAACGGGTGAAGGAGTTCTCCCAATGGCCCAGACCGGTACCGTAAAATTCTTCAACGCAACCAAAGGCTTCGGCTTCATTACGCCGGATGGCGGCGCCAAGGACGTTTTCGTCCACATCTCCGCTATCGAGGCTTCCGGCCTGCGCACGCTCGTCGATGGCCAGAAGGTCACCTTCGACGTCGAGCCTGACCGCATGGGCAAGGGTCCCAAGGCGGTCAACCTCCGCGCGGCTTAAGCCAAGCAAGGTTGCAGTTGTGATTGAAGGGCGCGATGGGCAACCGTCGCGCCCTTTCCTTTTCGTCCATACAATTCCGAATATCACTCGGCCAATCAAGGAGATAGCAGCGCCTGCGCGGCTCGCCACGGTCTGGCGAGGCCGTGACAATCATGGCATATTCCTGCGCAGGGAGCTGAAACCGCCCCGCCCTGGAGGAGGCCGACGATGAAATTCCTGAATGCTCTGAGCGCGGCGCTGCTTGTTGCAGGCTTGGGCTACGGCGGCCCCGCTGCGGCCATGCCGACAAGTGACATGCCGCAAGCCGGCCCCGGTCTGCTGGTCCAGGTCCGTGGCTGCCACGGCGATCCCCAGCGCCACTTCGTTCCGCAATTCGGCCGTACCGAATGGCATGTCCACCGGCGGCCCGACTGCCGGCCGGTCCGAGTCCGACCGCCGATCCAGGTGCGCGACTGCCACCGCGATGTTCGCCGGCACTTTCTGCCGCGCTACGGCAACGTGCCCCACCGCCATATCGGCCCCAATTGCCGCGTACGGGTCTACAGCAGGTTCGATCCGCACCGCCCACGGCCACCTTCCTGCATCCAGATCGGGCCGATCCGCTACTGCGAATACTGAGCCGGAAAACGTCGACCACGCACCGCTGAAAGCCGTGCTTTTGCGGGCCAGGCGCCGCTTTCGGGCGGCGCCGGAGAGCAAAACTTTTGCTTGCCGATGGCCCAAAAATGAACGACAAATTTCCACTTCGGGCATTTGCCGGCCCGAAGAACTGGAATTGATGGGATCAGAGGAGTTTCCCATGCCGCAGACCGGCACCGTCAAGTTCTTCAATCATGCCAAAGGCTTCGGCTTCATCACGCCGGACGACGGGGCGAAGGATGTCTTCGTCCACATCTCGGCTGTGCAGGCGTCAGGCCTTCCCGGTCTTGAGGATGGGCAGAAGGTTTCTTTCGACACCGAGCCGGACAAGCGCGGCAAGGGCCCGAAGGCAGTCAATCTGACCGTAGGCTGAGAGCCCGCGATCCAGGCCGGGCTTGAGCACCGGCCACATTTGCGCAGCAGTGCCTGACGCCGCGCCGCATAGCGTCTGTCGGCTTCGATCGGCTCGAATGTTCGCCGAAAGTCTGTTCAGGCTGCGTTCAGCCTCGGTCCCCTAGACAAGTTGTCGACGCTCATTTCCTGCCTCGATACGGGCCGGACGGCGAAGGAGACCCGACATGAACCGCACCATCAAGACCCTCGTCCTTTCGGCAGCCGTTGCCGCCACCACGCTCGCCACCCTGCCGGTGGCAGAGGCCGGTGAGCGCTGGCGCCGCCACAACCGCCACGACAACACCGGCGCGATCGTCGCTGCCGGCGCGCTTGGCCTGATCGCCGGTGCGGTCATCGCCGGCAATGGCAACCGTTCGCAGCCGGTCTACGACGACTATTACGACTATGAGCCGCAGCCGCGCCGCGTCTATCGCGAGGACTATTACCGCCCTGCCCCGGTGCAGCGCCGCGTGGTCTACCGCAACAGCTACGCAATCGAGCCGTGGAGCCCGGAATGGTACAGCTACTGCTCGGACCGCTACCGCAGCTTCAAGCCGCGCAGCGGCACCTTCACCGGCTATGACGGGCTGGAGCATTTCTGCACCGCCAACTAACGTTCACGGGCTTCGTCGAACGGCCTTCCCTGCCCGGCCGTTCGAAAGCAGCCCGACGCGACGACAATAACAAACGGCGCCAGCCTTGGGGTTGGCGCCGTTTTTCATTTCGCGCCGGTCGGGACACCCGCGGTCTCAGACGAGGTAGGGATTGCTCCGGCGCTCGTCACCGAAACGGCTGCCGGGGCCGTGACCGCAGATGAAGCCGATCTCGTCGCCGAGCGGCAAAAGCTTCTCCTTGATCGAGCGGATCAGCGTCGCATGGTCGCCGCCATAGAGGTCCGTGCGGCCGACCGAGCCCTGGAACAGCACGTCGCCAACATGGGCGAACTTTGCCTCGCGATTGTAGTAGACGACGTGGCCGGGCGCGTGGCCGGGGCAATGCAGCACTTCGAAGACATGGCTGCCGAACGAGACCGTCTCGCCTTCGGTCAGGAACCGGTCGGGCACGCAATTGCGCACCGAGCCGCCCATGCCGAATTTCTGCGCCTGCGTGGCGAGGTTGTCGAGCAGCGGCTTGTCGGCTTCGTGCGGCCCGATGATGTCGACGCCGAGCGCTTCCTTGAGCTCCATCGCCCCGCCGGCATGGTCGATATGGCCGTGCGTCAGCCAGATGGCCGTGATGTTGATGCCGTTATCCTTGAGCACCGAAAGGATGGTGTCGACATCCCCGCCCGGATCGACGACGACGCCGGTCTTGTCTTCGGTGTCGAAGAGGATCGTGCAATTCTGCTGGAAGGGCGTGACCGGCACGATCCCGGCATTGAGCTGTCCCATGGCTGTCCTTTCTGATCTTTGCCCCGACATAGTGCATGACCCCGAAAATCGGAATGGATTTTCGGAAAGGATCATGCACCAATTCAATATTTACAGCGTCCTTTGCGCGTCCAATTGGATGCGCGGCGCTGTTGGGTCAGTCGCGACATTCGTCCACAGCGATCAGCCTGGCAGCCTCTGTCAAAAATGAAATGGGCGGCCGCAGCCGCCCAATCCGAATTCCGTCTGAAACGCTTTTACTTCTTCATCGCGCCCATGACGGCGCCAACGATCGCCGTCAGGATGGCGCCGCCGCCTGCGCCGCCGACCACGTCGCCAAGGATGCCGCTGAGCGCGCCGGCGGTTGCCGGATCAGCAGCGCCGCCAAGGAGACTGCCGAGGATCTGGCCGCCTGCAATACCACCGACGCCGCCTGCGATCAGCTTCGTCACCTGCCCCATCGCAGCTGTCTTGATCGCCGCGCCGACGGCCTGTCCACCGATTACGCCGGTTACAATCTGTATGATGATCGGAAGAAGCGATTCCATAACAATTCCCTCCAAATTGCATGCCGGCCCTCAGTCTGCCGACGTCAACATGAGACGCTGAAATCGGCGAATGTCAAATGCGCCACGAGGCAAGCAAAAGGGGCGGTCCGAAAACCGCCCCCATGCAATCCTTAGCTATTGAATTTGCTGGTTATTCCGCAGCAATGGCATGCTTGGGCTGAACCGCTGCCGAATAGTCGTTCATCAGCGTCCTGGCGATTTCGCCGACCTCGAATCGGCACTGGCCGATCTCCGAAACCGGCGTCACTTCGGCTGCCGTGCCGGACAGGAAGCACTGCTCGAAGCCTGCCAGTTCTTCCGGCATGATGGCGCGTTCGATCACCTCGATGCCGCGATCCTTGGCAAGCCCGATCACCGTGCGGCGGGTGATGCCGTCGAGGAAGCAATCCGGCGTCGGCGTGTGGACCTTGCCGTCCTTGACGAAGAAGATGTTGGCGCCAGTTGCCTCGGCGACCTGGCCGCGCCAGTCGAGCATCATCGCATCGGCATAACCCTTGGCCTCGGCCGCATGCTTGGACAGCGTGCAGATCATGTAGAGGCCGGCCGCCTTCGACTTCGAAGGTGCTGTGCGCGGGTCGGGACGGCGCCATTCGGCGATGTCGAGGCGGATGCCCTTCAGCTTCTGCGCCGGGTCGAAATAACTCGGCCACTGCCAGATGGCGACGGCGACGTTGATGCGGTTCTTGTGGGCGGCGACGCCCATTTCCTCGCTGCCGCGCCAGGCGATCGGGCGCACATAGGCGTCCTTGAAGCCCTGCTTCTTCAGCAGCTCGCGGCAGGCATCGTCGATCACGTCCACCGAATAGGGAATGGTGAAGCCAAGGAGCCGGGCCGATTCATGCAGGCGCTCGGTGTGCTCCGTCAGCTTGAAGATCTCGCCGCCATAGGCGCGTTCGCCTTCGAACACCGCGCTTGCATAGTGCAGGCCATGGGTTAGTACGTGAATCTTGGCGTCGGCCCATTGGACGAACTCGCCGTTCATCCAGATGAATCCATCGAGTTGGTCGAAAGGAACGGATGCCATGGTAAACCTTCCCGCAGGCGGGAGCCTGCCTATCGTTTCGTATCGTTCTTAATGGCCCGTAAGGGGCCTGCTGGATAAAGCGTAGGCGGGCTAGAATACCAAAGCAAACTCACGATGTTTCGGAAAAAACCACCGTACCTTGCCTTTTCATTCGCAATCCGCCGAAAAGCTTGGCAAAAATTACCATCGCACCTAATTTATGTCAACAGTGCTGACATAAATTGACGAGCAGGAACTCTATGGCACAACGCAGCGGCGCAGCCGCCCAACCGATCCGAACCGCAGTGACGGCCGACGACGGCATCGACTTCTCGATCATCGAGTTGCTTTACTTCGCCTATCGAGATTTCACTTCGGACCCGGATCAGATACTTGCCGAGTACGGTTTCGGTCGTGCGCACCACCGCGTGCTGCACTTCGTCAACCGCATGCCGGGGCTGACAGTCGCCGAGTTGCTCGACGTGCTGAAGATCACCAAGCAGAGCCTTGCGCGCGTGCTCAAGCAGCTGATCGATGCGGGCTATATCGTCCAGGTCCAGGGTCCGCGCGACCGCCGTCAGCGCGAGCTTTATCCCACGCCGAAAGGCCGGACGCTGACACTGGCGCTGGCGCGGCCACAGTCACGCCGCATCGATGCGGCACTGGAGGGCGCGGGAGAGACCGAACGCGCCTGGATCGAACGATTCCTCAAGGCGATGGTCAATCCCGAATTAAGGGCGCAGATTGACCATCTGCCCGGAAACACGCCGGGGAAAGACCATGGAGAATAACGACAAGACGGCCAATCCGGCCACGCTGGGCGACGATGCTCCGCACCTGCTCGTGGTCGACGACGACACGCGCATCCGCAACCTGCTCAAGCAATACCTGACCGAGAACGGCTTTCGCGTGACGGTCGCCGGCAATGCCGACGAGGCACGCCGCAAGCTGGCGGGCCTCGACTTCGACCTTCTCATCCTCGACGTGATGATGCCGGGCGAGACCGGCGTCGAACTGACCAGATCGCTGCGCGACCAGAAGGACGTGCCGATCCTGATGCTGACCGCACTTTCCGAGACAGACAGCCGCATCACCGGCCTGGAGGCCGGCGCCGACGACTACCTGCCCAAGCCATTCGACCCGCGCGAGCTGATCCTCAGGATCAACAACATCCTGCGCCGAGGCGGGCCGGCAACGACGCCGAAGGTCGAGCAGCTGGTGTTCGGCCCCTACACCTTCCAGATCGCGCGCCGCGAACTCAAGCGTGGCGGCGAAGCCCTCAAGCTGACCGACCGCGAACAGGAAATCCTTGCCATCTTTGCCGCGCGCGCCGGCGAGACCATCCCCCGCCACGAGTTGGTGACCGGCGATTCCGAAGTCGGCGAGCGCACCATCGACGTCCAGATCAATCGCCTGCGGCGCAAGATCGAGCGCGACCCGGCCAACCCCGTCTGGCTGCAGACGGTGCGCGGCATCGGCTATCGGCTGAGCGTGGAATAACGGTCTCCAGCCTGCGCAGCGAACCTTCCGAGCATCGGCCGGTTGTTGAATCCGGCCCCTCCATTGTAGTATCGCGCGCGCCGGCGGTAGAACTGCCGCATTCCGCGGCCCGGCATGGGAGAAACAGCCATGTTACGCGCAATTACGCTTGCATTTGCCCTGTCAGTCTTTCCAGCAACCGCTTTCGCCAATTCCTGCCCAAGCATCATGGCTGCGATCGACGCGGCGCTGCCCGCTTCGACCCTCGCGGAGGCAGACATGACAAAGGTCAAGGAGTTGCGCACCAAGGGCGAGCAACTGCATGCCGCCGGAGATCACGCCGGATCGGAGGCTGCGCTCAACGAAGCCAAGACGTTGCTCGGCATCTAAGCGACCGCTTCGTCGTCCTCGTTCATCCTCCAGGCGTCGCTGCAATGGCGACGCCTGGCCCGGATTTGCCTTGCGCGGCTCGGCTTGCGAAGCCCTCGGCCAAGCCGCCTGCACCGGCTGCAACCCGCGGTGCCGCGCCCGCTTGGACGCGGGCCGGGGCGCGCCTTGATCATCTCCACGCAAGTGACCCGACATAGTGTCGGCGCAGTTCCCGTCAATCGTCTTTCGACGACGACGAACGGCCTGACATTTGGAAACTCAAGAAAAATCCCTATGTTTTCAGCACGGGACAACGCAACGTTTGACAACGTAAGCTGTTGAACTTCAAAGACAGTTTCAGAACTGTCGAGCGTGCACTAGGATCAACGCAGGCCGAGCGGGGCGAAGTCCGGCTGGCGGCGAACGGAAGGGCGGATGGCAACCACCGACATGGAAGGGCCCGGCGGAGGCGGTATCGGCACACGTGCATGGCGTGCGCTGACGGCCGTGCCGAGAAGCTGGAACCGCTTCTGGCGGCGGGTTGCGCTCTACATGCCGAAGCGGCTCTACGCCCGCTCCCTGCTCATCGTCATCACCCCGATGATCCTCTTGCAGTCGGTCGTCGCCTTCGTCTTCATGGAGCGCCACTGGCAGACGGTGACGGTGCGCCTGTCGCAAGCGGTGACCCGCGACATTGCCGGCATCATCGACCTGCTCGACACCTTCCCGCAGCCGGAGAACTACGCCCAGATCATCCGCATCGCCCAGGAGCGCATGCTGCTGAAGATCGACCTGCTGCCGCCCGAACCGCTACCCCCGCCCGGCCCCAAACCGTTCTTCTCCATTCTCGACCAGGCGCTCTCAACTGAAATCCGCAGGCAGATCAACAAGCCGTTCTGGCTCGATACGGTCGGCAACTCGAACGTCGTCGAAGTGCGCGTCCAGCTCGACGACAAGGTGCTGCGCATCTTCGTTCGCCGCAGCCAGGCCTACGCCTCGAACACCCACATCTTCCTGTTGTGGATGGTCGGCACCTCGCTGGTGCTGCTGACCATCGCCATCCCCTTCCTGCGCAACCAGATCCGCCCGATCCTGCAACTGACCGAGGCGGCGGAGAGCTTCGGCAAGGGGCGGCCGATGCCTGCGAATTTCCGTCCGCGCGGTGCCGAGGAAGTGCGCCGCGCCGGCTTTGCCTTCATCCAGATGCGCGAGCGCATCGAGCGCCAGATCGACCAGCGTACAGCGATGCTGACCGGTGTCAGCCACGACCTTCGCACTATCCTGACCCGCTTCAAGCTGCAGCTTGCGCTGTCGGGCAACAAGATCGATCGCGAGGCTCTGAGCCAGGACATCGACGACATGCAGTCGATGCTCGAGGCCTATCTCGCCTTCGCCCGCGGCGAGGCGGCCGAGGATCCGGGGCGCTTCGATCTCACCAGTTATCTCGACAAGCTTGGCGAGGAAGCCAAGCTGCGCAAGCGCAAGCTCAAGGTCACGCTGGTCGGCGAGCCCGAAGTGCATGTCCGCCCCAACGCCTTCGCCCGCCTGCTGCAGAACGTCGTCGGCAACGCTTTCCGTTATGCCAAGGAAGTCGAGGTCAAGGCCGTCCATGACCGCGGCATGCTGGTGGTCATGGTCGACGACAACGGCCCCGGCATCCCGGAAGAGAAGCGCGAAGAGGTGTTCAAGCCGTTCTATCGCCTCGATGAGGCGCGCAACCTCGATTCGACCGGCACCGGGCTCGGGCTGGCGGTCGCCCGCGACATCGCCCGCAGCCATGGCGGCGATATCAAGTTGAGCGACAGCCCGCTTGGCGGCCTGCGCGCCATGATCCGCGTGCCGGCCTGACCGGGCTTCAGCCGCGCCGGTCGAGCCGCGTCACCAGCCTGTCGCCGACCCATTGGATGCCGCAGACGAGCACGATGAGCACGATCACCACTGCAACCATCACCGCCGTCTCGAAACGCTGGTAGCCGTAGCGGATGGCGAGGTCGCCGAGACCGCCGGCACCGATCGCGCCCGCCATGGCCGAGGCGCCGACCAACGTCACCAAAGTGACGGTGAAGCCGGCGACGATGCCCGGCAGCGCTTCCGGCACCAGCACCTCGCGGATGATCGCCCAGCGGCCGCCGCCCATGGCGCGCACGGCCTCGATCAGGCCACGGTCGACCTCACGCAACGACACTTCGGCGATGCGCGCATAGTAAGGCGTGGCGGCAATCGCCAGCGGCACGATCGCCGCCCAGGTGCCGATCGAGGTGCCGACGATAAGCCGCGTCAGCGGAATCAGCGCGACGAGCAGGATGATGAAGGGCACCGAGCGGAAGCCGTTGACGATGCCGCCGAGGATACGGTTCAGCCACAGTTGCTCGGCTATGCCACCGCGATCGGTGGCGACAAGCGCCAGGCCGAGCGGCAGGCCGAAGACCAGCGAGATCAGGCCCGATGCCGCCGTCATTAGCACCGTTTCCCAAAGTGAGCGCAGGAGAAGTTCAAACATCATCGGTGACATGGCCAAGCACCTCGACCCGGGCGCCCCGGGCATTAAGAAAATCGACGACTTCGGCGAGACGGCCGGCCGGTGTCGCGGCACCGAGGAAAAGCGTTCCGACCGGCTCGCCCTGGATGTAGTCGATGCCGCCATGGACAAGGCGGTAGCGGCCGGGAACGGCCGCGGCGAGTTCCTGCAGCAGCGGACGCCGCGCCGCCTCTCCTGCAATGTCGATGCGCAGGATCGCCTCGCGCCCTGAACGCGCCAAGCGTCCGGCGATCGCTGCGGGCAGTTGCGGCCGGATGCCGCCGAGCAGGCTGCGCGTCACCTCCGACTGCGCGTCGGCAAAGACGGACCACACCGCCCCCTCCTCGATGATGCGGCCGGCATCGAGGACGGCGATGCGGTCGGCAATGGTGCGGATCACGTCCATTTCGTGAGTGATCAGCAGGATCGTCAGACCGAGCTTCTGGTTGATGTCCTTGAGCAGCGAAAGGATCGAGCGCGTCGTCTCGGGATCGAGCGCCGACGTCGCCTCGTCGGAGAGCAGCAGCGCCGGACGCGCGGCAAGCGCGCGCGCGATGCCGACGCGCTGCTTCTGCCCGCCGGACAGCGACGCCGGAAAGGCCTTGGTCTTGTCGGCGAGGCCGACGAGGTCGAGCAATTCGGCGGCACGGGCGAGCCGCTCGGCCTTCGACCTGCCCTCGATTTTCAGCGGCAGGGCGACATTGTCCTCGACGGTTTTCGCCGAGAGCAGGTTGAAGTGCTGGAAAATCATGCCGATGCGACGGCGCAGCGGCTGCAGATCGCGCTCGCTCAACCCGGTGATCTCGCGCCCCTCGACGAAGATCTGGCCGGCGTCGGGACGCTCCAGCCCGTTGAGGCAGCGGATCAGTGTCGACTTGCCAGCGCCGCTGCGGCCGATGATGCCGAGGATCTCGCCCTTGCGCACCGTCAGCGACACGCCGTCGACCGCCGGCGTCCGGCCGAACCGACGCTTGAGGTCGACAATGCGCAAGACATCGCCGGCGGGCGCAACATCGCCAGGTGGCAACGTCGCGCCGGCGGAACTGAAATGCTGGTTCATGAAATCTCCCCGCAAAGCGGAAGGCGGCCCGCCATGAGCGAGCCGCCTGTTGTCGATGGCCCCTCGCGCTCAGTAGGCGGCGACGCCGGTGCCTTTGTAGACGCGGTCGAACTCGGCCTTGACCGTCTCGTTCTGGTAGGCGGCGACCAGCTTTTTGACCCAAGCCTCGTTCTCGTTGCCGGTCTTGACCGCGATGAAGTTGCGGTAGGGATTGTCGGCCACGGGTTCCTGGGCAATGCGGTTGTCGGCGCTCAGTCCACTCTTCAGCGCCCAGTCGGTGTTGACGACAGCGGCCTCGAGGTCCTCGACCGAACGGCCGACGATGCCGGCGTCGAGTTCCTTGATCTCGAACTTCTTCGGATTGTCGACGACATCAGTGACGGTCGCCAGGATGCCGGTGCCGTCCTTGAGCTTGATCAGGCCGGCATCGGCCAGCACCCGCAGCGCCCTGCCCTCGTTGGACGGATCGTTGGGCACGCCGATGACCGCCGCTTCCGGCAGGTCCTCGATCTTGGCGTGCTTCTTGGAGTAGAGCCCGATCGGCCACAGCCCGGTGTAGCCCACCGGAGTGATGTGGTAGCCCTGCGTCTTGATCTGGTTGTCGAGATAGGGCTGGTGCTGGAAGGCATTGGCGTCGATCTCGCCGCGCTCCAGCGCCTCGTTCGGCTGGGTATAGTCGTTGAAAACGACCGTCTCGACGCTCAGCCCCTGCTTGGCCGCCTCGGCCTTGACCACGCGCCAGACATCCTCGTCCTCGCCGGAGATGATGCCGACCTTGATCGCGGACTTGTCCTCGGCGAAGGCCTGGTGCGGGACGGTGAAGCTGATGACGGTGACGACGGAGGCGAAAAGGGCTGCAAAGGCCGTGCGCCGGCTGATCGCGTTGCGGTGGGAAATCGAACTGATGGTCTCGGTCATTTCGGTGTCTCGCTGAGAGCCGTTGGAAGGATGGCTCGCTCCGCGACATGCGAAGCTTGGCCATATCCTCGGCAAACGCCCCCACTTCGACAAAGGATCGGATTTCGCGCCGAGCGCGTGGGCAGGAAAATCGTCTCAAAGAAAATGCTTGTTCGGGCAGAAGCAACCTCGTCTTCGCAACTGCGAGAAGAACGGGGCGTCATCGGCGTGTCATGCCAATCTGCTCAAAGGCGGCCGCATCGAACGGGAAGCTCGCCGATTCCTGGCTGATCGAGATACGGGCAACAGGGAAGACATCTCTTGCGCATCCTGATGGTCACCGACGCCTGGAAACCGCAGATCAACGGCGTCGTGCACACACTCGAACGGCTTGCCGAAACACTTGGCGACTTCGGTGCCGAAGCCGATTTCCTGACCCCGAACCTCTTCCGCACGCTGCCGATGCCGACCTATCCCGATATCCGTCTCGCGCTGACCACGCCCGGCAACATCGCGCGCATCATCGAACAGCGCCGACCCGATCATGTCCACATCGTCACCGAGGGGCCGCTCGGCATGATGGCGCGGCGCTATTGCCGGGCCAACGGTCGCCCCTTCACCACCAGCTACCACACCCGCTTCCCCGAATATGTCAGCGCCCGCCTGCCGCTGCCCGAAAGCTGGACCTATGGGCTGCTGCGCAGCTTCCACAATTCCGGCCAAGGCTGCATGGTGGCGACGAAGTCGCTTGCCGACGATCTCGCGTCACGCGGTTTCGAGAAACTCAGGCCGTGGACCCGCGGCGTCGACATCAACCACTTCCACCCCGACAAGAAGGTCGAGCTCGAGCTGCCGCGGCCGATCTTCCTCTGCGTCGGCCGCATCGCGGTGGAAAAGAACCTGCCCGCCTTCCTCGACCTCGACTTGCTCGGCTCCAAGGTGCTGGTCGGCGACGGGCCCGAGATCGAACGGCTGAAGGCAAGGTACCCCGAGGCGCATTTCCTCGGCCGGCGCCCGAGCGACGAGTTGGCCGAGATCTATGCCTCGGCCGACGTCTTCGTCTTCCCGAGCCGCACCGACACCTTCGGCAACGTCATCATCGAAGCGCTGGCCAGCGGCACGCCCGTTGCCGCCTATCCAGTGACGGGCCCGATCGACATCGTCGGCGACGGTGTCGGCGGCGTGGTTTCGGAAGACTTGCAGCAAGCCGCGCTCGCCGCGCTCAAGGTCGACCGCGCCGAGGCCCGCGAGCGCGCCATGCGCTACACCTGGACGGCCTGTGCCGAGATGTTCCTGGACAATGTGAAGGCGGCTTACGCGGCGTAGGTCGAACTAAAACAGGCGGCCGCCGTCGGGAACCTTGCGCTCGATGGCGCCGAGCACGACGTCGCCTTCGGCATCCGGGAAGCCGAGGGTCAGCACTTCCGACATGAACGGCCCGATCTGGCGCGGCGGGAAATTGACCACGGCAAACACCTGCCGGCCCACAAGCGTCCCCGGCGCATAATATTTGGTGATCTGCGCCGAGGATTTCTTGATGCCGATCCCGGCGCCGAAATCGATCTTCAGCTTGAACGCCGGTTTGCGCGCCTCGGGAAACGGCTCGACCTCGACGATCGTGCCGGTGCGGATGTCGACTTTGTCGAAGTCGGCAAAGGTGATTTCGGGCTTGCGCTCGTTGTGCGAACTCATGCGGCAGTCTCAGGCGTTTCCGTGCGTCTCGAACAGCACGCTTGCCAGCGCGTCCTTGGCCGAGGTGCCCGACCAGACGACGAACTGGAAGGCCTGGAAGTAGCATTCGCAGGCTTCGAGCGCCGAAGACAGCAGCACCTCGACCTGCTGGCTGGTCGGCTCGACGCCGCCGGCGAGCAGCAGCGACTGGCGGAACATGATTGCGCCCTCCTGCTCCCACAGGTCGAAATGACCGAACAGCATCTGCTCGTTGATCAGCGACAGCAGCCGCAGGATTTCCAGCGTACGGCTTTCCGGCACCTTGATGTCGAAGGCGCAGGCCAAGTGCAGGGCCTCGAAGTCTTCCATCCAGGAGAAGGAAATCTGGTAGTCGGTCCAGTTGCCGACGACAGAAATCGAGATTTCGTCGTCGCCGGCACGCTCGAATGACCAGTCGTTGTTGTGAGCCACCTGCTCGATAACATCCACCGGATGGATTTCGCGCGAGAACTCGAGTTCGAGAAGTTCCATAAATGCTTCCTGTCGTTCCGGGAGCGCCATCGCGCTCCGCGCAAAGGGCACACACGACGAACAAACTTATTCTTGAACTCGGACGACCAGCGCTGCCGGACTCAATACCCCCCAGCCGGACCGCGCCATCCGGTGCGTGACCCCGCTAAGAATCATGCAACAAATTCAGTGTATTGATCAGGAGTCGCGTGAACAGCCCAATTTTTCGCACTGCCGCATTCGGGTGTGGAAACTGGCTGCGGCGCACATTCATCAAGCGCCGGTAAGCGATTCACGACAAAGCACTTTTTCGGATGGCGCTTTGTGGAAAAGTTAACGAATTATTTCTTTGTACGAGGCTTCGGCGACGCCGCCGGTGAGGCCTTGCCGGCATCTTCGCCGCCAAGGGCTGCGAGCTTAGACTCGAGTGCCTCGATGCGGACGGTCATCGCCTTGTTCTCGGCGCGCGCCTTGATCGCCATGTCGCGGACGGCTTCGAACTCTTCGCGCTGCACCAGCTCAAGCGTATTCATCGCCCGTTCGGCTTGCGAACGGAACGCGGTCTCGACCTCGCGCTTGACGCCCTGCGCGGCACCCGCGGCATCGGTCATCAGCTTGGCAAACTCATCCAGGATGCGGTTCGGTCCGGTCGTCATGGCAAACCCTCGCGTTGTCCATTCGACGTAGTAGGGCAAAGGCCCGAATGCAAGGGCGTGAAGCCCTTGCCGCTCTGTTTGCGCCATCGCGCCGCATTCCGGGCTTGCAGCAACCAATAACTATTATTAGATTGAAGACGCTGAATTCAGGAGCATCGCCATGGCCATCAGTGCCGATCTCGGTGCACACCTCGAAGAGGTCGTGAACCAACTCGTCAGTACCGGGCGCTACAACTCCAAGAGCGAGGTCCTGCGCGAAGGGATCCGCCTCGTTGAAGAACGCGAAAAGCGCCTTGCCGCACTGGATGCAGCGCTGGCCCAGGGGCTCAGCGACGCCGACGCTGGCCGTCTGGTGCCCGCCGAAGACGTATTCGCTCGCCTTAAATCCAAGCTCCGCGCCCAAGGCTGATGGTATCATGCAGGTCGTTTTCGCGCACGCAGCCGAAACCGACCTCGAAGCCATTGTCGATCACATCGCACAAGACAATCCATCCAGAGCGCTGAGCTTTGTTCTGGAACTGCGCGAAAGCTGCGTTGGACTTGCCGAACTGCCATTCGGCTATGCAGTCGCTAGAAGGCTTTCTGGCAGCGACATTCGGCGCCGCGTCCATGGCAACTACCTGATCTTCTACCGTGTGCAGGATGAGCGGATCGAGGTTCTGCGTATCCTCCACGGCGCGATGGACTACGAACGCCTGTTTGCCGCAGACGAATGACATCTCGGTGAGCGGCTGCCCCTTGCCTTGACCCTGCCAAAGCGCTGCCGCATGGTCCGCGCCACCGCTTCGACCGGAGATAGAATTGACTGAATATCTTGCCCTGCCTCTGGCAGCCCTGTCCTTTCCGAACATCGATCCGGTCATCGTCCAGATCGGGCCGCTCGCCATCCACTGGTATGGGCTGGGTTATGTCGTCGGCATCCTGTTTGCCTGGTGGTATGGCAAGCGGCTTGTGACCAACTCCCGCCTGTGGCCGAACGGCATCCTGCCGATGAAGCCAGAAGCCCTCGACGACTTCCTGGTCTGGGCTGCGGCCGGCGTCGTGCTTGGCGGCCGCATCGGCTACATCCTGTTTTACGACCTCGCCCGCTACATCTCCAATCCGCTCGACATACTCGCCGTCTGGCAAGGCGGCATGTCGTTCCATGGCGGCCTGCTCGGCGTGACGATCGCCATGTTCCTGTTCGCCCGCAAGCACGGCATCCTTGTCTGGTCGCTGATCGACGTGGTTGCCGCCGGCGTGCCGGTCGGCCTGGGGCTCGTTCGTGTCGCCAACTTCATCAATTCCGAGCTGTGGGGGCGGGTCACAGACGTGCCCTGGGCGGTCGAGTTTCCCACCGGGGGACCGTTCCTGCGCCATCCGAGCCAGATCTACGAAGCCCTGCTCGAAGGCCTGGTGCTGTTCCTCGTGCTGCGCTTCCTTACCCACTCCGGGCTGAAGCTCAAGACGCCGCGCTTCGTCGCCGGCGCCTTCGTCTGCGGTTACGGCCTGTCGCGCATCATCGTCGAGTTCTTCCGCGAACCCGACCAGCAGATCGGCTATCTCCTTGGCGGCTGGCTGACCATGGGCATGGTGCTGTCGGTGCCGATGGTGCTGATCGGGGTATGGGCGATGCTGTCGGCCAAACAGGTGACCCAAGCCGCAAAGCCGGCATGACCGCGCTCAAGAAGCGCATTTCAAACCTGATCGCCGCATCGGGGCCGATTGGTATCGCCGACTACATGGCGCTGTGCCTGTTCGATCCCGCGGACGGCTACTACACCACGCGTGAACCCTTCGGCGCGGTCGGTGACTTCACCACCGCGCCAGAGATCAGCCAGATGTTCGGCGAACTCGTCGCCGTCTGGCTCTACGCGGCCTGGCAGGCCGCCGGCAGCCCACGAGGTGCGCTGCTCGCCGAGATCGGCCCCGGTCGCGGCACGCTGATGAAGGACATGCTGCGGGTGCTGCAGAAGCTCGACCCGGCCTTCGCCGCCGATGTCGCCATGATCGAGACAAGCCCGCGGCTGCGTAAAGTCCAGAAGCAGACGCTGGCCGCCAGCGGCACGAACATCGCTTGGCACGAAAGCGTCGCCACCCTGCCCCAGGCTCCTTTGTTCATCGTAGGCAACGAGCTGTTCGACGCCATCCCGACGCGCCAGTTCGTCAAGATCGGCGCCGCCTGGCACGAGCGCGCCGTCGGCATCGGCGAGGACGGCGAACTGGCCTTCGTTGCCGGTCCGGCGACCATCGCGGCGACCTTGCTGCCGGCCGAGGCCGCGACGGCTCCCGAAGGCGCGATCTTCGAGTTTGCCCCGGCAAGGACCGCCACCATGGAAGCAATGGCCGAGCGCATCGAAGCCTCGGGCGGTGCCGGCCTGTTCTTCGACTACGGCCACATCGAGCCGGGCATCGGCGACACGCTGCAGGCCCTGCGCAAGCACAAGTATGACGACGTGCTCGCCCATCCCGGCGAAGCGGACCTGACCTCGCATGTCGATTTCGCCGCTCTTGCCACTGCCGCCCGCCTGCACGGTCTCGACGCGCATATGGCGGCGCAGGGTGAGTTCCTGCTAGCGCTTGGACTGATCGAGCGCGCCGGCAGGCTCGGCGCTTCGGCGGACGCGGCGACGCGCGAAAAGATCGGCGGCGAAGTCGAGCGCCTCGCCGGACCCGATGCCATGGGCACACTGTTCAAGGTGCTCGCGATTGCTTCCGCTGGCACAAAACTTCCCTTCCCCGCCGTCAGTTGACAGCACGCTTGCCGCTGCCCCACTGTCCGCGCTCGCAACAGCAAGGCGGAACGGCGACGCCGCGCCCGGCCTTGACGAAATCGCATGCGGGGATGACAAGGCGGCAATGCTGAACGACTCGAAACCGGACCCGATCCGGTCCAACTTGCTCGCCAGCGCGGAGGCCAAAGGCATCCGCCACGGTTATTTCACCCGCATCGGCGGGGTATCCGAAGGCATCTACCAGGGCCTCAACATCGGTGTCGGATCGGACGACGACCAGGTCCGCGTGGCCGAGAATCGCCGCCGCGTCGCCAGCTGGATGGGCGTTGCGGCAGACCATCTGCTCAGCCTTTACCAGGTCCATTCGCCCGATGTGATCGTCGCCACCGGCCCGTTTTCCGGCGACAGGCCCAAGGCGGACGCAATCGTCACCGACCGGCCCGGCATCGCCCTTGGCGCCTCGTCGGCAGATTGCGGACCGGTACTGTTCACCGATCCTGAGGCGCGCGTCATCGGCGCTGCCCATGCCGGCTGGAAGGGCGCCTTGTCAGGCGTGCTCGAAAACACCGTCACCGCAATGGTTGGCCTCGGTGCCAGGCGCGAGCGCATCCTGGCCGTGCTCGGCCCGTCGATCAGTGCTGCCAACTACGAGGTTGGCCCGGAGTTCGTCGCCCGCTTCACCGAGGCAGACGGCGACAATGCGCGCTATTTCGCGCCGTCCGAAAACCCCGGCCACTCGACGTTCGACCTCAACCTCTACACCGTCGACAGGCTGCGGCGCGCGGGCGTGACGGCCGAGGCGCTGAACCGCTGCACCTATGCGGAAGAAGACCTCTTCTATTCCTATCGGCGCACCACGCATCGCAAGGAAGCTGATTACGGGCGGCAGATTTCGGCAATTGCACTGGAGGACTGACGGCATGGCGCTGCATTTCGAACGAACCGAATTCGACGCCCGGCGCGACCGGCTGATGATCGAGATGGCCGAAAAGAAGCTCGATGCGGTGCTGCTGTTCGCACAGGAGAGCATGTACTGGCTGACCGGCTACGACACCTTCGGCTTCTGCTTCTTCCAGTCGCTCATCGTCAAGGCCGACGGTTCGATGACGCTGCTGACGCGTTCGGCCGACCTGCGCCAGGCCCGCCACACCTCGATCATCGAAAATATCGTCCTGTGGACCGACCGCGACAACGCCAACCCGACCCTAGACCTGCGCAACCTGCTCAACGATCTCGGCCTGCTCGGCATGCGCGTCGGGGTCGAATACGACACGCATGGCCTTACCGCCTTCAACGGCCGCCGCCTCGACGAGCAGCTCCAGACCTTCGGCCAGATCGTCGATGCGTCGGGCCTTGTCGGCCGGCTGCGCCTGTTCAAGAGCCCGGCCGAGATCGAAAAGGCCGAAAAGGCCGCCAGCCTCGGCGACGACGCGCTCGACGCGGCGCTGCCGCTGATCAAGCAAGGCGGCGACGAGGCCAAGATCCTGGCCGCCATGCAGAGTGCGATCTTTTCCGGCGGCGGCGACTACCCGGCCAACGAATTCATCATCGGCTCCGGTGCCGATGCCCTGCTCTGCCGCTACAAGTCCGGACGCCGCAAGCTCAACAAGAACGACCAGTTGACGCTCGAATGGGCCGGCGTCTTCAACCATTATCATGCGCCGATGATGCGGACCGCACTGACCGGCAAGGTCTCCAAGCGGCACCAGGAGCTCTACGACGCCTCCCTCGACGCATTGCTTGCAGTCGAAAAGGCGATGACGCCGGGCAACACGTTCGGCGACGTCTTCGACGCCCATGCCCGCACACTGGAGGCGCATGGCCTGACCAAGCACCGGCTCAACGCCTGCGGCTATTCGGTCGGCGCGCGATTCACCCCATCCTGGATGGACATGCCGATGTTCTACCAGGGCAATCCCGAGCCGATCGCGCCCAACATGACCTTGTTCGCCCACATGATCATCATGGATTCGGAAACCGAAACCGCGATGACCCTGGGACGCACCTACTTGACCACCGATTCTTTGCCCAAGCCACTTTCCCGCCATGATCTCGACTTGATCGTGCGGTGACTGCGATGGGCGCTGGGGGGCGTTTGCCATGGAGTACAGGCAGATGAAACGTTGGTTTGTGGCCGCGGCAAGCTTGGCCGCGCTCGTCGCACTTTCGGCCTGCAACAGCTCCAAGGACGTGCTCGAGCCCTCGGCCATCGCCCCGACGGACCAGTCGAACGCGCTGGCCAATGCGGAAGGCACGGACGTCGGCGCGCCGACAATCGCCCCCGCTGCCACAGCGCCTGCGCCACTGTCGCCCCAGGCTGCCGCAATCGTAGCAAAGACGCGCGTCCAGTTCGCCCCCATTGTCGGCACCCCGGTCGAGGCGGCAACCCCGCTCACCCAGCGGCTCGGCATCCGCGCCCGTGAACGCGGCATCACGCTGGCCGGCAGCACCGACACCACGCCGCCCGGCATCATCATGCGCGGCTATTTCTCCGCCATGACCGAAGGTAAGGATACGACTGTCGTCTATGTCTGGGACGTCTACGACCCGGCAGGCACCCGGCTCCACCGCATCAACGGCCAGCAGACTGCGCCTTCCATCGGCAGCGGCGACGGCTGGCCGGTCGTGGCGCCCGCAACCATGCAGTCGATAGCCGACAGCACCATCGACCAGCTCACCGACTGGCTGGCGGCAAAACCGGGCTGAGCCGCGACATTCCGTTCCAAGATGTCGCTTTTTTGGGATTCAACGGCGAGTCCGCTTGCAATACGGCTCAAGGCCGCTAAAAGCCCGCTCATATTCACTTCCAGGATCGGCGTATGAAACTCTTCGCGGGCAATTCCAACCGGGTGCTAGCAGAAGCTGTCGCTCGCTATCTCAACATTCCCCTGGGCAAGGCCAGCGTCAGGCGCTTCGCCGACCAGGAGATCTTTGTCGAGATTCAAGAGAACGTGCGCGGCGAGGATGTCTTCATCCTCCAGTCGACCTCGTTTCCGACCAACGATCACCTGATGGAACTGCTCATCATGATCGACGCCTTCATGCGCTCGTCGGCACGGCGCATCACGGCGGTCATCCCCTATTTCGGCTATGCCCGGCAGGATCGCCGTGCTTCGGGCCGCACGCCTATCTCGGCGAAGCTGGTCGCCAACATGATCGCCCGCGCCGGTGCCAACCGCGTGCTGACGCTCGACCTGCATGCCGGCCAGATCCAGGGCTTCTTCGACATCCCGACCGACAACCTGTTCTCGGTTCCGGTCATGGCCCGCGACGTCAAGGCCAAGTACAAGCAGCTTGGCAACGTCATGGTGGTCTCGCCCGACGTCGGCGGCGTGGTCCGTGCCCGTGCGCTGGCCAAGCGCATCGACGCCCAGCTCGCCATCGTCGACAAGCGCCGCGAGCGCCCCGGTGAATCCGAAGTGATGAACGTCATCGGCGAAGTCCATGGCAAGGACTGCCTGCTCATCGACGACATCGTCGATTCCGGTGGCACGCTGTGCAACGCAGCCGATGCGCTGCTGGCCAAGGGCGCAACCAGCGTTACCGCCTACATCACCCACGGCGTGCTTTCAGGCGGTGCTGCTGCCCGCATCGCCGGCTCGCAGCTGCAGGAACTGGTCATCACCGACTCGATCCAGCCGACCCAGTCGGTGATGGACGCCCACAACATTCGCGTCGTCTCGATCGGCGATCTGATCGGCGAAGCGATCTCGCGCACGGCAACCGAAGAATCGGTATCCAGCCTGTTCGACTGAGCCTTCTGCCCCGAGCAAAACCATTTCAAAGCCCCGCCCGGCAATCCGTGGCGGGGCTTTTTCGTACACAGGCGCTACTTCAGGTTAGCTGCCAGGCCATGCCGGCAAGCGCCGAGACGGCCAGCACGGCGATCATGTTGGCGTGGAAGCGGATCAGCGCCACGCCCGCAACGATGGCGATGACCGCAGCAAGCCAGTCGAAACTGCCGAAATCCAGCACCGGCAGCGAGAATGGCCCAACCACCGTCTCCCCGACATTGCCGAACAGCACGTGAAGCGCGAACCACACCGCAAGGTTGGCGATGATGCCGACGACGGCAGCGGTTACTGCGGATAGCGCGCTGGCCAGCCAGCGCACGTTGCGCACCGTTTCGACATAGGGCGCACCGACGAAGATCCACAGGAAGCAGGGCACGAAGGTGAACCACAGCGTCACCGCTGCACCCGCGATGCCGCCGGCCAGCGGGGCGAGGCTGGACAATCGCGCCCCGCCGAGAAACCCGACGAAGACCAGCACCAGGATCAGCGGCCCCGGCGTCGTTTCGGCGAGGCCGAGGCCGGTCAGCATCTCGTCCGGCTTGAGCCAGCCATGCACCTCGACAGCCTGCTGGGCGACATAGGCCAGCACCGCATAGGCGCCGCCGAAGGTCACCGCCGCCATCTTGGAAAAGAACGTCGCTTCGGCGGTGAAGACGTGGCCGTGTCCGAGAAGTTGCCACATCAGGACCAGCGGCACGAACCAGATGGCGAGCCATATCGACAACGTGGTGATGAAGCGCCGCGCACTCGGCTTCGTCCATTCGGGCATGGCATAGGCGACGTCATCCTCGTCGGCGGCCTTGGCGCCGGCATTGCCGGCAAAGCCCGTCAGATGCAGCAGTGTCCCTATCGCGGCCGCAGCAAGCACGATCAGCGGGAACGGCAGCTTGAGGAAGGCAATGGCAACGAATGCTGCGATGGCTAGGATGACCATGCTGCCGTTCTTCAGCGCCCGCTTCGACACCTTGATCAGCGCTTCGAGCACGACGGCAAGCACGGCCGCCTTGAGCCCGAACAGCAGCCCTTGCACCAGCGTGACATGGCCGACCGTGAGGTAGATCGCCGACAGTGCGGTGATGACCAGCGCCCCCGGCAACACGAACAGCAGCCCGGCCACCAGCCCGCCTTTGACGCCGTGCATGAGCCAGCCGGCATAGGTCACAAGCTGCATCGCCTCGGGCCCGGGCAAGAGCATGCAGTAGTTGAGCGCATGCAGGAAGCGCGGCTCGTCGAGCCAGCGCTTCTCGTCGACGAGGATCTTGTGCATCAGCGCGATCTGGCCGGCCGGCCCGCCGAAGGACAACAGGCCGATCCTGGCGAAGGTCCGCGTCGCCTCGCCGAATGAAGGAGGCGCGGCCCGGAAAGGCGTCGTGTCCATGTCAGATCGCCTTTGCCGGCCAGTTGTGGGTTTCACCAGTTGCATAGCGGCACCAGCCATAGAGCGCATCGTAAATCGCCATGCCCTTCTCAAGCTGGGCGAGATCGTCCTCTTCGAGTGCCGACAGGCCGAGCGATATCGCAAGCAGGCCCGCCGCCTGCGGCTCGAGATCAAGCCGGGCCGTGTCGGCGCCGCGCACGATGCGGGCGAGGTGCAGAAGTGCGGGATCGGTCAGGCCGAACTCCGAGATCAGGGTATCGAAGGTGCACTCGTCGCCGCGATGCGAATAGTGCACGTCCTTGATGTCATAGGGGATCGCACCCGTTTCGTCGGCGACGTCCTTGACCCATTCGGCCGAGACGAAATGGAAAACCGCCAGCGGATCGATGAAGCGCCGGATCAGCCAGGGACAGGCGATGCGGTCGATCTTGGGGCGCGCGCGCGTCACCCATTCGCTTGGTCGCGGCAGCCCCGGCTCCAGACCAGGCGCCTCGCGTGCCACGACAGAACCACCGGCAGCCAGCCAGGCATCCATTCCGCCTTCAAGCATCGATGCGTCAGCGCTGGCGGCCAGCAGCTTGGCGAGCGCTATCTCGCTGACATTATGGCCGTGCGCGCAATAGACGGCGATCCGGCGCCCTGCAGGCAGTTGCGGCAGCCAGTCGTCGACCCTCATGTGGTCGCGCCATAGCGCGCCGGCGATCCGTGTCGGAGCAGCAGCAAAGACCGTCTCCCTGCGCACGTCGACGACCGTCGGGCACCGGTCAGTGCCGACGAGGCGGATCAATTCTTGCGATGAGATCATTCTGGGCATGGCAATTCCTCCGCACAAATGGGCGAAGGCGGAACTTGGGCCACCTGGCCTCACGGGGAGTCCACCATGCCCCCGATACGTGAATTCTATTTGAAAGCGGTGCCAGCTGCAATCATCTCAACACGCCATCCAGGGCGGGCAGGCCGACGATCGCAGCCGTCGCGATCAGCCCGTAGCAGATGCGGCGGAACGTGGCCTCATTGGCGCGGCTGAACAGGCGCGAGCCGATATACAGTCCCAGCGCGAAAGTCGGCCCGATCGTCAGCGACAGCCCCACCGTCTCCAGGGTCAGGAGCCCGGCGATAAGATAACTCACGATCGACAGCACGCTCGAAATCGCGAAATAGAGCACGATGTTGGCACGCACCGTCTGCGGCAGGAAGGCGCCGCCGAGCCAGTATGCAACGACCGGCGGCCCGCCGACCTGTGCCGCACCGGAAAACAGCCCCGAGGTCATGCCGACGGCGGCAGTCATGGTGGCGTGGGGACGGCCGTGGTAGCGCCATCCCGACATCAGCAGCGCGAGCAGCGCAACCACGATGGCGACGATGGCCCAGCGGATCACCACGCCGTCGAGCTGGGTGAGCAGGTAGGTGCCGGTGGGCACGCCAACCGCCGCCCCGAGCGCCATGACGCCGACATTGGCGCGGTCGGCGTTGCGCCAGGCATTGGGGATGAGGCCCGGGGTCAGCACGAGGTCGACAATCAGCAGCAACGGCACGGCGAGCTTCGCACCGACCAGCGAGCTTGCCACCGGCACGAAGATCAGGGCACCGCCGAAACCCGAGAAGCCGCGCGCGCAGCCGGCGACGAAGGCGACGACGACGAGGACCAGGATTGTGCCCGCCGGGAGATCGAGCAGGAGAAATTCTTGCATGGCTGATTGCGACCGTGAACGATTCGAACGGGCCTGATACAGGCACTGCGGTGTTTTCGCGAGCAGCCACGGCGGCACCACGACCGAGCCAGCGCACGAGAGCCCCGGCGGTTGCACTTTTGACCACCTTCGGATATAGAGCCGCCACCCGCGTAGACACCCTTGGAGGCAACGCGGCGGAAGGCCGCCTCACCCGGCGGCTTTCGACGTTTACGGATCAGGCTTCATGCCAGCCGTAGGCGCTCCATACAACCGAAAGGAAATGCCATGAGCGAAACATACGAGCTCAAGGCCGAAGCACGCGAACTGGTCGGTAAGGGGTCCGCCCGTGAAGTTCGTCGCAACGGTAAAGTGCCTGCAGTTATTTACGGCGACAAGCAGCCTCCCCTGGCCATCGCCCTGTCCTACAAGGACGTCTTCTACAAGATCCATGGCGGCGGCTTCCTGACCACCGTGGCAACGATCGACGTCGACGGCAAGAAGATCAAGGTCCTGCCCAAGGACTTCCAGCTCGATCCGGTTCGTGACTTCCCGATGCATGTCGACTTCCTGCGCGTTGGCGCAAACACCGAAGTCAACGTCCAGGTTCCGGTTCACTTCATCAATGAAGAGAAGTCGCCCGGCATCAAGCGCGGCGGCACGCTGAACATCGTCCGTCACGAGGTCGAGCTCCACTGCCCGGCCAACGCGATCCCCGAGTCCATCACCGTCGACCTCGACGGCACCGAGATCGGCGACTCGATCCACATCTCGGCCGTCAAGTTGCCCAAGGGCGTGAAGCCCGTCATCTCCGACCGCGACTTCACCATCGCCACGATCGCCGGCACCTCGGCATCGAAGTCGGAAGAAGCCACGACCGAGGCTGCTGCCGAGGCAGAATAGCCTTCGCCTCCGGAGGACCCGAACATGCTGCTCTTTGCAGGTCTCGGCAATCCGGGTGCGCAATACCAGAACAACCGGCACAATGTCGGCTTCATGGCGGCGGACGCAATTGCCCGCCGCCATTCGTTTTCGCCCTGGACGAAGAAGTTCAAGGGACTGATCGCCGAAGGCAACATCGCCGGCGAGAAGATCATCCTGATCAAGCCGCAGACCTTCATGAACCTGTCCGGCCAGTCGGTCGGCGAGGCCCTGCGCTTCTACAAGCTCGAACCTTCGGCGCTGACCGTCTTCTACGATGAGCTCGACCTCGTCTCCGGCAAGGTGCGCGTCAAGGTTGGGGGCGGCGCCGGCGGCCACAATGGCATCCGCTCGATCGACCAGCATATCGGCAAGGATTATCGCCGCGTCCGCATCGGCATCGGTCATCCCGGCGTCAAGGAGATGGTGCACGGCCATGTCCTTGGCGACTTCGCCAAGGCCGACAAGGAATGGCTGGAAGTGCTGCTCGACCTCGTGGCCGACAGCACCGACCTGCTGGCAAAGGGCGACGACAACGGCTTCATGAACAAGGTCACTGTCGGGCTGCGCGACAAGCTTCAGCCGACCGGCACTGATGACACCCCGCCGCCGAAAGCCCCCAAGCCGCAGGCGCCCAAGGCCCAGAGCCATATCCGCCAGGCCCGCCCGAACCAGCCCACCGTCAAGGTTCCCGAGACCGGCCCAATGGCCGCAATGCTGAAGAAGCTGCTCGGCAAGGACTGAGGGGCCTGCGAAGACATTCGCCTCCGTTCATGCGATAAGGGCGCGCAATGCCCTTTGATCCGATGCAACCGTCAGGCGAGGTGTCATCGTGCAAGCTCGAACTGCGTCCTGCTCCTGCGGGCAGCTGAGCATTGAGGTCGACGGCGCACCGCTCGGCGTCGGCATCTGCCATTGCCTCGCCTGCCAGCGCCGCACCGGCAGTGTCTTTGCCGCCCTGGCCGCCTTCGCCCCGCCCTACAAGGTAGAGGGCACGGCGACCGAATACCTGCGCCTCGGCGACAGAGGCTCGCGCTACACCTTCAGGTTTTGCCCGGTCTGCGGCACGAACCTCTTCCACACCGAAGCCGGCGCCGAGAGTGCGTTTGTGGCAGTGGCAGTCGGCGCATTCGCCGATCCGCATTTTCCGCCTCCCGAGGATTCCGTCTACGACTGCCGCCGTCATCCATGGGTTGTCCTGCCTCCGGGAACCAAGGCCTACGACAAGGATCCGGACTGACCCAATGCCCCGTGCGCTCGCTGAGGGCTCCTGACATAACTCCGACAGATCCCATGGTAGGAAACACTCTTTGGCAACAAGGAACGGTTCCGATGGTCTCTTCGGGCATTGACGACGTCATCTACATGTTCGCGATGTCGCTTGACGGCTTCATTGCCCGCGAGGACGGTACGTTTGACTGGCTCGACAACTTTCCACCTGATGACGATTACGACTTTTCCGGCTTCATGGCGTCACTGAGCGGCATCGTCATGGGCCGCGCCACCTATGATGTCGTCCGCCGCGAACCGGAATGGGCCTACGCCCAATACCCTTGCCTGGTTGCCACCTCGCGCCCGCTCGACAACCTACCCGAAAACGCCGAAGCAATGGCCGGCACGCCAGCCGAAATGCTTGCCAATCTTCGCGCGCGCGGCGCCAAAGGCCGAATCTGGCTTCTCGGCGGCGGCGACTTGGCCCGTCAGTTCATGGACGCCGGCCTGCTCGACATGATCGAGATCGGCAGCATCCCCATAATCCTCGGCTCGGGCATCCGGGCTTTCGGCGGCAAACAGGCCGATCGCTGGCTCGATCTCGCCTTTGCCAAGCCCTTGGCCAATGGCGCGGTGCATACGCAATACCGCGTGCGACGCTGAAAGACTTGACGATCTTAGGCCCTATCGCCCATAGCCCTGAGCAAATTCCGATTTCCCGATAGGACCAAAAGACCATGGGTTTCAAATGCGGCATCGTCGGCCTGCCCAACGTTGGCAAATCGACGCTTTTCAACGCGCTGACGCGCACGGCTGCCGCGCAGGCGGCGAACTATCCGTTCTGCACCATCGAGCCGAACACCGGTGAGGTCGCGGTTCCCGATCCGCGCCTCAAGCAGCTCGCTTCGATCGCCAAGTCGAAGGAGATCATCCCGACCCGCATTTCCTTCGTCGACATCGCCGGCCTCGTGCGCGGCGCCTCGAAGGGTGAAGGCCTGGGCAACCAGTTCCTCGCCAACATCCGCGAGGTCGACGCTATCGTGCACGTGCTGCGCTGTTTCGAGGACGACGACATCACCCATGTCGAAGGCCGCATCGATCCCGTCGCCGACGCCGAGACCGTCGAGACCGAGCTGATGCTCGCCGACCTCGAAAGCCTCGAGCGCCGCATCGTGCAGTTCCGCAAGCGCGCCGCCAGCAAGGACAAGGAAGCGACCACCGTCCTGCCGATGATGGAGCAGTCCCTGACGCTGCTGCAGGACGGCAAGCCGGTGCGGCTGCTGCTCAAGGGCATCGCTGCAGAGGACCTCGAAATCCTGCAGGGGCTGAACCTTCTGACCTCGCATCCGGTGCTCTATGTCTGCAACGTCGCCGAAAGCGACGCTGCCACCGGCAACGAGCACACCCAGGCTGTCGAGAAAATGGCTACGGCGCAGGGCGCCGGCGTCGTTGTCATCTCTGCCGCCATCGAGGCCGAAGTGGCGCAACTGCCCGACGAAGAGGCGCAGGAATTCCTCGCCGATCTCGGCCTCGAGGAGCCCGGCCTGGATAAGCTCATCCGCGCCGGCTACGAACTCCTGCACCTGATCACCTACTTCACCGTCGGCCCCAAGGAGACACGCGCCTGGACCGTGCACAAGGGCGCCAAGGCGCCGCAGGCGGCCGGCGTCATCCACACTGACTTCGAGCGCGGCTTCATCCGCGCCCAGACCATTGCCTTTAACGACTTCGTCACGCTCGGCGGCGAAGTTCCCGCCAAGGAAGCCGGCAAGGCGCGCGACGAGGGCAAGGAATACGTCGTCCAGGACGGCGACGTGATGCTGTTCAAGTTCAACACCTAGCCCCTGGCCGTCGCATCCGCATACGAAAAGCCCCGGATCGCGGGGCTTTTCCTTTTGGCGCGGTGCGATGAGACAGTCAGTCGCCCGCCTTTGCATACGTGGCTTTCGACCAACTCCTCATCCCGCAGCGTTAACCTTTTGCTAACCAACATTGGCTACGGTCGCCGGGAGATTTGCAGATCGTCTCCACCTTTGACCACGGATGTACTGGCATCGGATGTCGAGACGCTAGAGAAAGGTCGGGGTAACCCCGGCCTTTTTTGCTTTTACGCAGTTCGACGTTGCAGGACACGCGAGAAGACTGAAATCTATCAGCACCTCCATGTCAGCTGCGGAGCCTACTTCATGTCCGCCAGGGAGCAGATGACCCAGCATTCAACTGTCGAGATCGATCTTCCCTCTACGTTGCGTGAAGCGCTCGCCGGTTACGACTGGCAGCAGCAGACGATCGGCGCCTCAGGTGCCAGCGTCTTCAGGCTTGAGGCATCGGGCAAGTCTACCTTGTTCCTCAAGACCGAAGAAACAGGCGACTTTGCCGAGCTGCCCGACGAGGTGGCCCGGCTGCGCTGGCTGGGTGGGCAGGGCGTACCCTGCCCCGAAGTCATCGTCTTCGAGACCCATGCCGGGCTTCACTGGCTGCTGATGACGGCGCTGCCGGGCGGCGACCTCGTCACGCAGGAGGTTCCTGCTGCCGAGGCGATTGCCATCATAGCCGACGCGTTGCGCCGGCTGCATGCGCTCGACATCGCCTCATGCCCCTTCGACCACCGTCTTTCCAGACGCATCCCTCTCGCCAGGGCACGCATGGAGACGGGCGTGGTCGATGTCGAGGACTTCGACGACGAGTGGCTCGGCCAATCGGCCGAGACCGTGTTCGAGCAAGTGCTCGCGCGCCGGCCTGCCAGCGAGGAACTGGTCGTGACGCATGGTGACGCCTCGATGCCGAACTTCATCGCCGAGGGCGGCCGCTTCACGGGCTTCATCGACTGCAGCCGCCTCGGTGTCGCCGACCGCTACCAGGATCTCGGCATCCTGTGCTGGAGCATCCATCTCAATCTCGGCCCGGAATGGGTTGCGCCATTCCTCGAGCTCTACGGCCTGCCCGATGCCGATCCGGCGAGGCTCTCGTACTACCAGTTGCTCGACGAGTTCTTCTGAACGGTTGCGCGCCGGCACGAGTCGACAAAAAAGCCCCGCTCAAGGCGGGGCTTCTTTTCATCCTGCAGATTTCCATCAAAACTGATAGTTCACGCCGAACTTGACGGAGTGGAGCTTGTCCCTGAACTTGAAGGGGCTGTCTGGATCTTCAAGATTGTTGTACGTGCTACTGCCAAAATCAGCGTAGAGGTACTCGGCCTTGACGGTCCACTTTTCGGACAGCGCATGCTCAACGCCGGCACCGATCGTCCAGCCAAGCCGCGTCTTGTTGCCAAAGCCGGCCTCGTTGCCGTCAAAGCCCCAATAGCCGTCGTCATTCTCCTCGCCGACGCCATCGAACTCGCCACCGGCGCTCTTGATGCGAGCAAAGGCCAGGCCGCCCTTGCCATAAAAGAGGGTACGATCGGCAGCATAGCCCAACCGACCTGTGGCGGTCCCATAAAATCCGTATTGCGCAAACAGGCCGTCTTCGTTGTCATTAGGGTCAATGTGGGTCTTCTTGATTGAGGCCCAGCCCAGCTCCAGTTCAGGGCCAAAGACCCATGAACCATGCTGAAAATTGTAACCTGCCGTCACACCGCCGACAAAACCGTCGTCTGACAGGCTCATCGTCGCCCCGGGAGTCGCACCACCGTACTCTTCGCCCTCAATGTCGGTGGCAGTCGTCTTGCCGCGCGCCCAGCCGCCAAACGCGCCGACGTAGCCGCCGGACCAATCATAGAACGATGCCACAGGTGCTTCCGGCACGGAGTCACCAACGACGTTATCGGCAGCGATAGCGCCACTTGCCGCTGCAAAGAATGCAGCGGAAAATACCATAATCTTTCTCATGCTAAGTCCCCACACTAAGAATCGCCTCGTAGCACAACCATCTCCGCTATGAAAACTTAAAACAACTTACAACGCATTATCTCTCACCGAATATCCTATACGAACACTATATATCTACTTCAAGACGACATGCGCCCCGTGGCGCTGGCCGCACCTAGACCCGCTACATCCCGCCACCTTGCCGATTTGCAACTTGACGTCGCAGCCACCCGGGTCTATCGCGCCTAGGCGCTGGCCCAGTCCTTCGTGACCCCGCCGGCGCAATCCAGCAACCCGGCCCGCGATCGGGCACGATATCAGCTCCAGTATGGGAGACCGGCGATGATCAAGGCATTCGTCGTGGAAAACGATCGTCTGCGCCTTGCAGACAGCATTGCGGCCGAAAAGGACAAGATCGTCTGGGCCGACCTGCTCAATCCGACGAGGGAAGAAGAGGCCGAGGTCGAGCAGTGGCTCGGCGTCGGGGTTCCGACACGCGAGGAGATGGAGGAGATCGAGATCTCGTCCCGCCTCTATGTCGAGGACGGCGCCTACTTCATGACCGCCACCTTGCCCTCGCAGGCCGACAGCGACTTTCCCGTGATGTCGCCGGTCACCTTCGTGCTGCGCCGCAACCTGCTGGTCACCATCCGCTACCACGAGCCCAAGGCGTTCCTGTCCTTTCCGCTGCGGGCCGAGAAGGCGGCGATCGGCTGCACCACGGGCGAGACGATCCTCGTCGGCCTGCTGGAGGCGATCGTCGACCGGCTCGCCGACGTACTGGAGCGCGTTTCGCGCGAGGTCGAGCTGTTGTCGAAGGACATCTTCAACCCGACGGCGACCAAGGCCTCGAAGCGCGACCGCGACTTCCAGGTGATCCTCAAGGGCATCGGCCGCAAGGAGTCGCTGACGTCCAACATGCGCGACAGCCTGACCTCGCTGCAGCGCCTGGCGGGCTTCCTCGCCAGCGCCACCGGGCAGGCCAAGAACGGCAAGGACGCCAAGGCGCGGGTGAAGACGCTGTCGCGCGACGTGGCGTCGCTGACCGACCACGCCTCGTTCCTGTCGCAGAAGATCACCTTCCTGCTCGATGCCACGTTGGGCATGATCAACATCGAGCAGAACGGCATCATCAAGATCGTCTCGGTGGCGGCGGTGGTGTTCCTGCCGCCGACGCTGGTCGCCTCGATCTACGGCATGAACTTCGACCTGATGCCCGAGCTCAAATGGGCGCTCGGCTACCCGTTCGCGCTCGGCCTGATGGTCGTCTCCGCCATCCTGCCGTTCTGGTGGTTCCGCCGCCGCGGCTGGCTCTGAGCCAACGAGTTGCCCCAAGCCGGCCTTGCGCGACCCGCAGGGCCGGTCCAAGGTTATCGTACAAGCTTGAACAGGATTGCCGATGAGCAGCAACAAGACATGGGCGTATGAGGACCTCGCCGAAGGCGTCGTCATCGACCTCGGCAGCAAGGCCGTCCTCGCCCGGGAGATCATCGAATTCGCCTCGGAGTTCGACGCCCAGCCCTTCCACCTTGACGAGGAGGCCGGCAAGGCGAGCATTCTCGGCGGACTGTCGGCGTCGGGCTGGCACACCTGCTCGATGTTCATGCGCATGCTGTGCGACGCACTGCTGCTCGACTCGACCTCGCAAGGCGCGCCGGGCATCGACTATGCCAAGTGGAAGAAGCCGGTACTGGCCGGCGACACGCTGGGCGGCAAGCTGACCATCCTGTCCAGCCGCCTGTCGCGTTCCAAGCCGGGGCTTGGCTTCGTCAGCTGGCGTGCGGAACTGGTCAACCAGAAGGGCGAGCCGGTCTTCGAACTGGTCAATACCTGCATGTTCCTGACCCGCGAGGCCGCGCAATGACCCTCGACGACTATCTCGGCATCGGTGTCACCATCACGCTCGGCAGCCATCACTTCAGCGCCGAGGCGATCAAGGACTTTGCCCGCAAATACGATCCGCAGCCGTTTCACACCGACGAGGCAGCAGCCAAGAGGAGCGTCTTCGGCGGCCTTTGCGCCTCGGGCTGGCACACCACGGCGGTGTGGATGAAGCTCAACCTGGCGCATCGCGGCCGCCCCTGGGACGGCCCCGGACCGAAGCCCGAATTCGGCCCCTCGCCCGGCTTCAAGAACCTGAAATGGCTGAAGCCGGTGTTTGCCGGCGAAACGGTGACCTACACGCGGCGCGGCATCGACCACCGCCCGCTCGCCTCGCGCCCCGGCTGGCGCATGATGACGCTGCACTCCGAAGGCTTCGACTCGACCGGCGACAAGGTCGTCGAATTCGACAGTGCCGTGCTGGTGAAGGTGGGCTAGCGGGGTCTTCCCGTCTCCCCTTGTGGCGCGACCTTCCTTCTCCCCTTGTGAGAGAATGTGGCCGAGCGAAGCGAGGTCGGATGAGGGGTGCTGGACGGAGTGCGGCTTCACCTGCACCCGCTCATTCCTTCCAGCACCCTCATCCGTCTTGGCGCTACACGCCAATCCACCTTCTCCCACAAGGGGAGAAGGTGGGTCCGCGCGCTTCATCCAGAGCGGAAACCTACGGCCGGATGTTCAGGTTGACCCGGAAGAGGTTTGCCGGGTCGTATTGGCGCTTGACCGCGACCAGCCGCTCGTAATTGGGGCCATAGGCGGCACGTACGCGCGCCTCGCCCTCATCGTCCATCATGAAGTTGATGTAGGCGCCGCCATGCGCATTGTGCTTGTGCACCGCCGCCCAGTAGGCGCTTGCCCAGCGCTTGAGCTCCGGCGCCTTTGCCGGGTCGGGATCGATGCCGGCGATGACCATGGACCAGCGCGCGCGCCGGGCGCCCCAGGCGGTGGCATCGGGAGCCACGTCGTGGACCGCTCCGTCGATGGGATAGAGATGCATCAGCGACAGCTCGCTCGGGGTCTTCGAGCCGTGCTCGACATGGGCGGCGATGGCCGCATCGGACAGCTCGTCGACATAGTCGCCCTTCCAGTACCACTGCAGCCCCTTCGGCAGCAGCGGGTCGAACAGGCCTTGCAGATCGGCGAACGGTAACTGCATCATGCCGTCCATCAGCGGCTTGGGAAGCGCTTCACGCACGGGCTGCATCGCCCGCATGCCGTCTTTCTCGGCGCCGTTGTAGCAGCTGATCAGCGCACAGATGCGCTTGCCCCAGATTTCGCGCGGGAACGGATCGCAGGACGGCACCGTCTTGATGCCGAAGAACATGCCGAGCTCGCGCGGCGCCGCCGGCAGGAAGCCACGGTACCAGCGCATGATCTCTGCGGCATGCGCGATGTCGTAGAAGATCGGCCCGGCATAGACATCCTTCGCCGGATGCGCCCGGAAGGTGAAGCGCGTCACCACGCCGAAATTGCCGCCGCCGCCGCGCAACGCCCAGAACAGCTCCGGGTGTACGTCCGCGCTTGCCGTGACAATGCGGCCATCGGCCAGCACGACCTCGGCGGCGAGCAGATTGTCGATGGTCAGGCCATGCTTGCGCGTGAGATAGCCGGTGCCGCCGCCCAGCGTCAGCCCGGCAATACCGGTGGTGGAGACGATGCCGGCCGGCACCGCCAGCCCATGAACGCTGGTAGCCCGGTCGACCTCGCTTTGGGTGCAGCCGGCCTCGACACGGACCGTGCGCGTGGCGGGATCGACGTCGACCCGCTTCATCGGCGACATGTCGATGACCATGCCGCCGTCGCAGCTGCCGAAGCCCGGTCCGTTGTGACCGCCGCCGCGAATGGCAACAAGCAGTTGCTTGTCGCGGGCATGATTGACGGCCGCGACCACGTCGGCGACCTCGGTGCAAGGAACGATCCAGCGCGGCCGCTTGTCGATCATGGCGTTGTAAAGCGCGCGCGACGCCTCATAGTCCGGATGGTCCTGGCCGATGAGGCTCGCGCGGAGCCGTGCGGGAAAATCTTGCGAAGCAGTTGACTTCAGCATTTTGGAACACTCGTGTTTCGGAGCAAGACGCGTCGGCACCTCGGCCAGGAAGTCTGGATCCTGGCAGCGGGGATGTGCGTATCGCCGGTTGAACCTGCCGCACGCGCGGCACGTCCAGTCCTACGCCGCCGTCATTTCAGGCGTTTTTCTGCAAGAGCTCGGGAGTGTTTCGTTTGTTTCAGCGGCGCGGCCGCATGGCGGTGGCCGTCGGGCCGAGGGATCGCGCTGGCATGAATTCGAACGGCAACGGCGCCGTTGCCGGGTCCGCGGCTGGAGATCGCCGAACAATTGACCTCAGGGCCGCGCTACAGTGGCCCGGCAAGTCGCGCGAAAAATGATAGGAAAAGCGCCAAGCGTGGAGAACGTATCCACGCTGCGAGACCCGTAGGTCCCTCAGTGCCCGTCGAAGGAGATCAGCGTGCGCACGTCGACGCCGAGCGCTTCGAGTTTCTTGCGGCCGCCTAGTTCCGGCAGGTCGACGATGAAACAGGCGGCGACGATATCGGCGCCGATCTGGCGCAGCAGCTTGACCGCGGCTTCCGCGGTGCCGCCGGTGGCGATCAGGTCGTCGACCAGGATCACCTTTTCGCCCGTCTTGACCGCATCCTTGTGCATCTCCATCTCGTCGAGCCCGTATTCGAGGCTGTAGGCGATGCGCACTGTCTCGTGGGGCAGCTTGCCCTTCTTGCGGATCGGCACGAAGCCGGCCGACATCTGGTGCGCGATGGCGCCGCCCAGGATGAAGCCCCGCGCCTCGATGCCGGCCACCTGGTCGATCTTGGCGCCGGCATAGGGATGAACCAGTTCGTCGATGGTGCGCCGGAAAGCGCGCGCATTGCCGAGCAGCGTGGTGATGTCGCGGAACATCACGCCGGGGCGCGGGTAGTCCGGAATGGTCCTGATGGCGCCGAGCAGCGTCTGTTCAAGCGAGGTATTCATCGGTGGGGGCTCCGTTACCCGACAGTTTTGACGGCTCAGGCGGCAAAAGAAAAGGGCGCCTTGCGAGCGCCCTTCGATTTCATGTCGGCCAGCCCGGATCAGTGGGCGTTGGCCCAGACCTTGCGCTTGGTGGCGTAGATCAGGCCGGCAAACAGCACCAGGAAGATCATGACGGCAAAGCCGGTCTGCTTGCGCGCCTCAAGGTGTGGCTCGGCAGCCCACATCAGGAACGCCGAGATGTCCCTGGAGTACTGTTCCACCGTCTCGGGCGAACCGTCCTCGTAGGTCACCTGGCCGTCGGAAAGCGGCTTGGCCATGGCCAGCGACTTGCCGGCGATGAAGAACGGGTTGTAGTGCGTGCCCTCGGGAACTTCCATGCCGGCCGGCGGCTGTTCGTCGTAGCCGGTCAGAAGCGCGTGGATATAGTCCGGGCCGTTCGACGCGTACATGGTGAAGATGTCGAACACGAAGGTCGGGAAACCACGCTCGACGCCGCGCGCCTTGGCGATCAGCGAGAAGTCGGGCGGGGCAGCGCCGTTATTGGCCGCGGCGGCCGCGATCGTGTTCGGGAAGGGCGACGGGAAATGATCGCCAGGCAGAGCCTTGCGGGTGAACATCTCGCCATCGCCGTTCGGGCCGTCCTGCACTTCGTACTCGGCAGCGAAGGCCTTGACCTGCGCTTCTGAGTAACCGAGGTCCTCGAGCGTGCGGAACGCCACCAGGTCCATCGAGTGACAGGCCGAGCACACTTCCTTGTAGATCTTCAGGCCGCGCTGGAGCTGGCCCTTGTCGTAGGTGCCGAACGGGCCGGCGAAGGTCCAGTCCATTTCCTTCGGCTTGTGGATCGGGAAGTGCGTCGGCTCGGCCGCATTGTGCGCTTCCTGAGCCAGCGCCACGCCGGCCGTGCCGGCGAGCACGAAGCCGATGGCAGCCAGACCGTTGAGAATCTTTTTCATTCCAAAATCCCTCTCAGATTCTCTTTGGTTCAGCCGCGGGTCTCGGGTGCAGCGGTCGCACCTGCCGGATGAGCGGAGCCGCCCTTGTTCTTCTCGAGCACCGCTTCGGTGATCGAGTTGGGCAAGCGGCGCGGCGTCTCGATCAGGCCGAGAACCGGCATGATGACCAGGAAGAACGCGAAGTAGTAGAGCGTGGCCACCTGCGACATGATCACGTAGGCGCCTTCGGCGGGGCGGGAACCGAGCCAGCCCAGGAAGATCGCGTTGATGACGAAGATCCAGAAGAACAGCTTGTACCACGGGCGGTAGACAGCCGAACGGACCTTCGAGGTGTCGAGCCACGGCACCACGAACAGCACCGCGATCGAGCCGAACATCGCCAGCACGCCGCCGAGCTTGGAGTCGATCGGGCCGATGTTGAAGGTGATGGCGCGCAGGATCGCGTAGAACGGAAGGTAGTACCATTCCGGAACGATGTGCGCCGGCGTCTTCAGCGAGTCGGCCATGATGTAGTTGTCGGGGTGGCCGAGGAAGTTCGGGATGTAGAAGATAAAGTAGGCGAACACGGCCAAGAACACGACCATGGCGAAACCATCCTTGATGGTCGCATAGGGCGTGAAGGCGACGGTGTCGGTCTTCGACTTGACTTCGATGCCGGTCGGGTTGGTCTGGCCTACGACATGCAGCGCCCAGACGTGCAGCACGACGACGCCGGCGATCATGAACGGCAGCAGGTAGTGCAGCGCAAAGAAGCGGTTCAGCGTCGGGTTGTCGACGGCAAAGCCACCGAGCAGCAGCTGCTGCACCCATTCGCCGACCACCGGAATGGCGGTGAAGAAGCCGGTGATGACGGTAGCACCCCAGAAGGACATCTGGCCCCAGGGCAGGACGTAGCCCATGAAGCCGGTTGCCATCATCAGCAGGTAGATGATGCAGCCGAGGATCCACAGCAGCTCACGCGGCGCCTTGTAGGAGCCGTAGTAGAGACCGCGCATGATGTGGATGTAGACGGCGATGAAGAAGAACGACGCACCGTTGGAGTGCATGTAGCGCAAGAGCCAGCCGGAGTTGACGTCGCGCATGATCTTTTCGACCGACTGGAAGGCCAGCGTCGTGTCGTTGGCGTAATGCATGGCCAGCACGACGCCGGTCAGGATCTGCGCAACGAGCATGATCGAAAGGATGCCGCCGAAGGTGTAGGCGTAATTCAGATTACGCGGCACCGGGTAGGAGACGAATGAATCGTGCACCAGCCGCGGCAGCGGCATGCGCGCATCGATCCAGCGGCCGATGCCGGTTTTGGGCGAATAGGTCGAGTGTCCACCGCTCATGGAATTAAGTCCCCCTGCCTCAGCCTATCCGGATCATGGTGTCGGAAACGAACTGGAATGTCGGAATATGAAGGTTCTCGGGCGCCGGGCCTTTGCGGATGCGGCCAGCCGTATCGTAGTGCGAGCCGTGGCAAGGGCAGAACCAGCCGCCGAAATCACCCTGCTGGCCGAGCGGCACGCAACCCAGATGGGTGCAGACGCCGACCATGACCAGCCAGTTTTCCTTGTCCTTGCCGGCCGTGCGATCGATGTCCGTCGCCTGGGCGTCGGCAGCGATGTTGGCGTTGCGTGCGACCGTATCCTTGAGGTCGGCGAGCGGCACGTCCTGCGCTGCCTTGATCTCTTCGGGCGTGCGATTGCGGATGAACACCGGCTTGCCGCGCCATTTCACCGTCAGCGACATGCCGGGCGTCAGCGACGTGACGTCAACCTCTATCGAGGACGCGGCCAGCGTCGACGCGTCCGGGCGCATCTGGTCGATGAAGGGCCAGGCGATGGCGCCTGCGCCGACCACGCCGGCCATGCCGGTGGCCACATAGAGAAAATCGCGGCGATTGGGCTCGCTCGTATCGGTTGCGCTCAAGGGACCTGATCCTTCTGCCTCAATACCACCGAAGGCTGAGCACTTGTCCCCGCTCAACAATGCCAGCCCGACGGCGCATGGCAACCAGGCTAGCGAATTCCTCCGGCATTTGGACTTCGGTTTATGCGTGAAGCCTCTTTTTGTCCAGACGCGACAGGGCACATGGGCAGATTGTCGCGGGGACAACGCAAGGCGGTGGAAAACTGGCTGGAAATGGCGGAAATCAGCGGATTTTGCGACACCGGGCATGCCTGCGACACCAGGGAGGCCGGGCTCGCCCCGGCGAGGCCAAACTTGCGCCGGGAAACGACTGTGGGCCGATCAGGCGGCGCCGAGTCGCACCAGCACCTCGCGCGGGATGCCATAGTCGCGAATGGCGTCGTCATGCTTGCGCAGGCCGCAGAGCTCGCGCTGGATGAAATAGGCGTAAACTGCGTCAGCCGCCGCCTTGAGCAAGACCCGCCGTTCGTCGCCGTCGCCTTGATGCGCAGCGAGCTTGCCGAGCGCCTCGCCGACCCGGTCGCCGGCTCGGCCGAGCGCAGCCGCTTTTTCGGCGAGGAACTCGTATTCGAGCACGTTGAGCGTCTGCTCGGAACGGTTGGACAGGATGGAAGGCGGGCGGACAGAAGACATGACGCGATCCTACTCCGCCGCGAGCCGGTCGGCCAGGAAGCCACCGGACTGGCGCTTCCACAATTGCGCATAGAGCCCGTCCCTGGCGATCAGGGCGTCGTGGCTGCCCTCCTCGACGACGCGGCCCTCGTCGAGCACGATCAGCCGGTCGAGCGCGGCGATGGTCGACAGCCGGTGGGCGATGGCGATGACCGTCTTGCCCTCCATCAGCTTGTAGAGATTGTCCTGGATCGCCGCCTCGACCTCGCTGTCGAGCGCCGAGGTCGCCTCGTCGAGGATCAGGATCGGCGCATCCTTGAGCATCATCCGGGCGATCGCCACGCGCTGGCGCTGGCCGCCGGATAGCTTGACGCCGCGCTCGCCGACATGGGCGTCATATCCGCGCCGGCCACGCGGATCGGCGACGTCGACGATGAAGTCGTGGGCGGCGGCGCGCCGGGCAGCATCGACGATCTCGGCCTGCGAGGCCCCTGCCCGGCCGTAGCCGATATTGTCCGTGATCGAGCGATGCATCAGCATCGCCTCCTGGCTGACGACGCCGAACTGGGCGCGCAGAGAGGCCTGGGTGATGTCGCGCACGTCGCGACCGTCGATCAGGATGCGGCCCTCCTCGACGTCGAACAGACGCAGCGCCAGATTGACCAGCGTCGTCTTGCCCGCACCGGAGGGGCCGACCAGCGCGACACGCTCGCCCGGCTTGATGTGCAGGCTGAGCTTGTCGATCACGCCGCTGCCCTTGCCGTAGTGAAACGACACGTTGTCGAAGACGATGTCGCCGCTGGCCCGCGGCAGCACGGCCGCGTTCTCGGCGTCGCGGATCGCCGGGCGCACCGAGATGGTGCGCGTGGCGTCCTGCACGGTGGCATAGTTGCGCACCAGGCCGTTGATGTTGAACATCATCCAGCCGGACATCTGGTTGAGCCGGAAGACGAGGCCGAGCGCTGCGGCAATCGCCCCGGTCGAGATTTCGCCACGGGTCCAACTGACGATGCAGATGGCGGCGACTGCAGCCATCATCGCCCCATTGATGACGGCGACCGCCGCACGCACGGTGGTGATGGAGCGGGTCAGCCGGACGACGGCGCCGAGATAGCTCTCGAGCCCGTCGCGCACATAGGCATGCTCGCGCCGCCCGCTGTCGAACAGCTTGACCGCCATGATGTTGGTGAAGGCATCGACGAGGCGCCCGTTGAATATCGAGCGCTGATCGGCGGTGGCGCGGCCGGCCTGGCGCATCTCGGGCAGCAGGAAATAGATGATCGCGGCATAGCCGGCGAACCACAGCATCACCACCGCCCCCATCAGCGGGTCGAGCGAGACCAGGATGGTCAGCGACAGCAGCACGAAGGTGAGGAAACTCCACATCGTCTGCAGCACATTGACGATGAAGTCGCCGACGGCTTCGCCACCTTGCACGATCTTGGTGGCGATGCGGCCGGCGAAATCGTTCTGGTAGAAATCGTAGGGCTGCTCGATGACGCGCCGGAACGCCTGCCAGCGCACCATCGAGAAGAAGCCGGGCACGACGATCTGCTGCTCGACGACGGCCGAGCCGATGATGATGACGGCGCGGACGACAAGGATCAGCACCAGCAGGCCGGCGAGTTCCGGCCAGTGCTCGGCGAACAGCCGCTGCGGGCTGGTGGAGTCGAGCAGGTCGATGAGCCAGCCGACCGACCAGTAGAGCGCCGCGTCGATCGCACCGGCCAGGAAGCCGCTGATCAGCAGCAGCGTGAACGGTCCTCTCGCCTGCCGGGCGAAATAGAGGATGAAGGCCCATGCGCTTTCGGGCAGCACCTCGCGATCGGTGTCCTGGAACGGGTCGATGGCGCCTTCGAAGCGACGCCAGAGCTTTTCGAGGAAGGGCTCGGGAGTCATGTGGCGAAAGCCTTCCTCATTGCGAACAAGGCCCCCTCACCCGGGCTCCGCTTCGCTCGGCCACCCTCTCCCCACCGAGGAGAGGAGATTGTCGGTGCCCCAGCCTTCCTCTTCTCCCCAGCGGGGAGAAGGTGGCCCGAAGGGCCGGATGAGGGGGCCATGAACAGCGCCATCACGCGGGCCTCGATTCGTCGAGCACGCTGTCCTCGTGGAACAGGAAACCGCCGGACTGGCGCTTCCACAGCCGGGCATAGAGCCCGTCGAGCGCAAGCAGCTCGTCATGGGTGCCTTGTTCGGCAATGCCGCCCTGGTCGAGCACGATCAGCCGGTCGAGGGCCGCGATGGTCGACAGGCGGTGCGCGATGGCGAGCACGGTCTTGTTTTGCATCAGCGCCTGCAGGTTCTCCTGGATCGCCGCCTCGATGTCTCGAATCGAGCGCCGAGGTCGCCTCGTCGAGGATCAGGATCGGCGCATCCTTGAGGAACACCCGCGCGATCGCCACGCGCTGGCGCTGGCCGCCCGACAGCTTGACGCCGCGCTCGCCGACGAAGGCGTCGTAGCCCTTGCGGCCGCGATTGTCCTCGAGCGTGCCGATGAACTGGTGCGCCTCGGCCTTGCGCGCCGCCGCGACGACCTCGTCGTCGGTGGCGTCGGGCTTGCCGAGCTTGATGTTGTCGCGCAGCGAACGGTGGAACAACGCGGTATCCTGGCTGACGACCCCGATCGAGGCCCGCAACGAGTTCTGGGTGACGGTCGCGATGTCCTGCCCGTCGATCAGGATACGGCCGCCTTCGAGATCGTAGAGACGCAGGATGAGATTGGCGAGCGTAGTCTTGCCCGCACCCGAAGGACCGACGATGCCGACCTTTTCGCCAGGCTTGACAACAAGGTCGATGCCGTCGAGCACGCCACCGCCCTTGCCATAATGGAACACCACCTTGTCGACATGAATCTCGCCGCCCGTCACCTCGAGCTGGCGAGCGCCCGGCCTGTCGGTCAGCCCGAGCGGCTGGCTGATCAGCGCCTTGGAGTTTTCCAGCACGCCGAGGTTCCGGAGAATGCCGTTGAGCTGCATCATCAACCGGCCGAGCAGCATGTTGAGCCGCAAAACGAGGCTGAGCGTGAAGGCGACCGCGCCGACCGAGATCGCGCCCTCGATCCACAGATGGATCGAGTACCAGGCAATCGCGGTGATCATGACGCCCGACAGCGCCGTCAGCGCCAAGCGCACGCCGGTGAGGCGGCGCGTGAACGGGCGCAGCGCATCGAGATAGATGTCGAAGCCCGAGCGGATGTAGCGGTCGTCGCCATCGGCAGCGAACAGCTTCAGCGTCTGCACGTTGGAATAGGAATCGACGATGCGCCCGTTGATCATCGAGCCGGCTTCGGCGGTGGCCTCGGCATGCTTGCGGATCGACGGCAGGTAGTGATTGGCGAGGAAGCCGAAGGCGACGATCCAGATGACGACGAGCGCGGCGAGCCGCCAGTCGAGACCCGCGACCACGGCAAGCGTGGTGATGGTGTATACCAGCATGAACCACACGACCTCGATGAAGCTTTCCATCAGGTCGCCGGTCGCCTGCCCCGCCTGCCAGACCTTTGTGGCGATACGGCCGGCGAAGTCGTTCTGGAAGAAGGAATAGGATTGGCGCGAGACGTGGCGATGCGCCTGCCAGCGCACGAGATTGTAGAAGCCCGGCGTGATCGTCTGCTCGTCGACAAGCGCCGACAGGCCGACGATCAGCGTGCGAACGACAAGCACTACGACTGCCATGAACAGCACTTCAGCGCCGGCGACGTCCCAAAGGGCAGCCCAGCTGCGGTCGGTGGGCAGCCCGTCGAGGATGTCGACGAGGCGGCCGACGAAGTAGAAAAGCCCCGCCTCGACGAGCGGTGCGATGCCGCCGATGACCAGCATGGCGAAGAAGGCGAATTTTGCCTGGCCGACATAGTGCCAGAGGAAACCCCAGACGGTCGCGGGAGGCCGAAGGCTGTCAGGCTCGCGGAAGGGATAGACCCAGCTTTCGAACCATTTGTAGATTCTGTTCATGAGCACTCTGGGCTATCCCGCGGCAACGACTCGCTATTTTCGGCCCAACCGATGCACGAGGCAACCGCAGCTTGGCAGGAGAAACGTGCCGCTAAGCCGGGCGAATGTTGGGCGGTGTGTTCACATTAAGAGGAGGATGCGATGGGTGTGGGGTCGCCGTGGTTTCCCCTCCCCCTTGTGGGGAGGGGGTTAGGGGTGGGGGTAACCCGCGCCGCCATGACATTTAGTCGTAGCGCAGCACCCCCACCCTTTATCCCTCCCCACAAGGGGGAGGGAGGGCGTCGGCCTCGCGCCACCTCGCCCTATTCCGCCGCCTGGCCCTTGGCCTCCACATCGTTGGCCGCCTCGCTTGCTGCGTCGTCCAGCAGGAACCCACCCGACTGGCGCTGCCACAGCGAGGCGTAGAGCCCGCCCCTGGCGACCAGTTCGTCATGGCTGCCCTGCTCGACGATGCGGCCCTTGTCCATCACCACCAGCCGGTCCATGGCCGCTATGGTGGAGAGCCTATGCGCGATGGCAATGACGGTCTTGCCTTCCATCAGCCGGTAGAGGTTTTCCTGGATCGCCGCCTCGACCTCGGAATCGAGTGCGGAGGTCGCCTCGTCGAGGATCAGGATCGGCGCATCCTTGAGCATGACGCGGGCGATGGCGATGCGCTGGCGCTGGCCGCCGGACAGCTTGACGCCGCGCTCGCCGACATGCGCCTCGAAGCCCTTGCGGCCCTTGGGATCGGACAGGGTGGAGACGAAATCCAGAGCTTCGGCCCGACGGGCCGCCTCGACCATCATCGCTTCGGTGGCATCGGGACGGCCATAGAGGATGTTGTCGGCCACCGAGCGATGCAGCAGCGACGTATCCTGCGTGACCATGCCGATATGCGCGCGCAGGCTGTCCTGCTGCACGGTCGAAATGTCCTGCCCGTCGATGACGATGCGGCCGCCCTCGATGTCGTAGAAGCGCAGCAGCAGGTTGACCAGCGTCGACTTGCCGGCGCCGGAACGGCCGACGATGCCGACCTTCTCGCCCGGACGGACATTGAGGGTGAGATCCTCGATGACGCCTTTCTTCTTGCCGTAGTGGAAGCGCACGTTGTCGAACAAGATTTCGCCCTTGTCGACGACGATCTCCCTGGCACCGGGTTTGTCTTCGACCAGGCGCGGCATCGAGATCGAGGTGATGCCGTCCTGGACGGTGCCGATGCTCTCGAACAGGCCCGAGACTTCCCACATGATCCATTGCGACATGCCCCACAGGCGCAGCACCAGGCCGAGCACGACGGCGACCGCGCCGATGGTGACGACACCGCCGAGCCACAGCCAGATCGACAACGCTCCGACCGACAAGAGCAGCGTCGAGTTGAGCAGATAGAGCACGCCGTAGAGCGAGGTCACCAGCCGCATCGACCGGTAGACCGTGTCCATGAACAGCGACATGCCTTCTTTTGCGAACGTCGCCTCGCGGCGCGAATGCGAGAACAGCTTGACCGTCTGGATATTGGTGTAGCTGTCGACGACCCGGCCGGTCATGGTCGAGCGCGCGTCGGCCTGCTCTTCGGCAAGCTTGCCGAGGCGCGGCACGAAATAGCGCAGCAACAGCACGTAGCAGAAGAGCCAGACGATCAGCGGCGCGGCGAGGCGCAGGTCGGCCGAGCCGACGATGAACAGCACGCCGAGGAAATAGACGATGACGTAGTTGAGCACGTCGATGAGCTTGACCACGCATTCGCGCACGGCGAGCGCGGTCTGCATCAGCTTGGTGGCGATGCGGCCGGCGAACTCATCCTGGTAGAAGCTCATCGACTGCTTGAGCAGGTAGCGATGGACCTGCCAGCGGATGCGCATGGGATAGTTGCCCATCAGCGTCTGCTGGTTGACCAGCGACTGCAGCACCACCATGCCCGGCAGGATGACCATGACGATGAACGCCATGCCGGCGAGCTTCCAGCCCTCGTTCTCAAGGAAGGTCTCGCGGTTCTGGTTCGACAGCCAGTCGACGATGTTGCCGAGGAAGCCGAACATCCACACTTCGGCGAGCGCGATCAGCGAGGTGAGCACGGCTGCCACGATGATGTAGGGCCAGGCACCCTTGGTGTAGTGCAGGCAGAACGCCACCAGCGTCCTCGGCGGCTCGACCGGTTCCTCCACGGGGAACGGATTCAGTCTGTTTTCAAACCAGCGGAACATATCAGTCTCTCAATCGGTATGTGACACGCAGCGAATTCCGCGTGGACGTGTCTTGGAGGGCCACTGGCACGGCCATTGTTCGCCGGATCCTGTGTGGGATGCGACGGGGGCCTCAGGAATGTAGGTGACCGCTGAGGATTCGGCGGATCCTCAGCGGTTGCCTCCTGACATCGTTCTGGCAGCAGGCCGGGCCTGACCCGACCGGCCGGCAAGCCGGCCGATCAGGGCGAAGACGCGGCCGAAGAACGGCCGGTGGTTGGGGTCGGGCACGACATTGCTCATGTCGACATCGGGCAACATGCCGCGATGCAGCTTTCTCGGCGGGCCCGAGACTTGCGGGCTTGCGCCGATCGACAGCGACCAGGCCTTGCGCCTCGCTTCGGCGAGTTGGCTCAGCCCCAGGGAATTTGCAGAGTCGGGTTCGTTACGGGCGTCGGGCCCGTGTGGGATGTTGGCAAACATCGGAATTGTCCTTCGAAAACCGGATAAGGGCTTCTGCGGACCACGATGCGAAAATGCCTGGAAATGTCAGGAAAGTCGTCGAACCGGTCCGCCGTCAGGCAGTTCGTCGCCCACAGGTGGGGCGGTGAATATCAAGATGCATCATGTACCCCTCCATCGGTCCGAGTTGACAATGCCGGTCGTATACGCCCATTCGCGGCGGAATGCCACGGCCTCGTCTTCATTTTTTGCTTTGGCTCGTCTTGCTGTTGCCTTGCCGCCACAGATTAGGAACTCAAAATGGACGAAAAACTGCGCATCGCGCTCTACCAGCCGGATATCGCCGGCAACACCGGCACGATCCTGCGCATGGCCGCCTGCCTCGGCCTCGCCGTCGACCTGATCGAGCCCGCCGGCTTCGACATTTCCGACCGGGCGCTCAAACGCGCCGGCATGGATTATCTCGAAATGGCGGCCCTGACCCGGCACGTCGATTTCGACCGCTTCGAGGACTGGCGGCAGGACGAAGGCCGCCGCCTGGTGCTGATGTCGACCAAGGCCGCCCTGCCCTATACCGATTTCCGCTTCCAGGCCGGCGATATCGTCATGCTGGGCCGCGAATCGGCTGGGGTGCCGGATCACGTCCACGATCTCGCCTTCGAGCGGCTGTTGATCCCGATGCCCGGCGGCGGCCGCAGCCTCAACGTCGCACTGAGTTCCGCGATGGTTGCCGGAGAGGCACTGCGCCAGATCGGCTGACCATGCGTCTGCCAGCTCCATGAACACGGCAGCAAACCTCCGCCCCGGCGGGTTGGTGCTTCGGTTCATTTTCGGATTGCACGCCATGTCCTGATCCTTCCTTGCATCGTGAAGGATACCCTCGTACAACCTCAACCAACCTTGAGGTCAAGCAGGAATCTCCATGGCAAGCGAACTGACCGTCGGCGAGGTGGCGAAGCGCAGCGGCGTGGCCGTTTCGGCCCTGCATTTCTACGAGGCGCGCGGGCTGATCCAAAGCCACCGCACCTCGGGCAACCAGCGGCGCTATGCGCGCGACGTGCTGCGGCGGGTGGCGGTGATCAGGATCGCGCAGGACGTCGGCATCTCGCTCGCCGACATTGCCGCCGCCTTTGCCGCGCTGCCGGACGGGCGCACGCCGACGCGCGAGGATTGGACTCTGCTATCAACGGGTTGGCGCCACGACCTCGACCACCGCATCGAACAGCTGAAGAAACTGCGCGACGGGCTGACCGACTGCATCGGCTGCGGCTGCATGTCGATCGACAAGTGCCCGCTGCGCAACCGCGAGGACCGGCTGGCGCGCCAGGGCCCGGGACCGCGGCGGCTGATCGTCCCGGCGGAATAGAGCAATCTGGGCGGCGTGGTTGCCGGGTCCGTCAGTAGCTCCGGCCGACCGTCATCGCCGCGCGAAACGCCTCGTCGCTGTCGATGAAAATTGCCTCCGGCCCGGCACCGACCGCATCGAAGAAGCGGCTGACGAAACAGCGGAAGGACGCACAAAGGGCGATGTCGCAGATCTGCTGGTCGCTGAAGCCTGTGGTGCGCAGACGGTCGATGTCGGCTTGCCTCACCTGCGAGGCATCGATGGCGATCTGCTCGGCATAGGCCAGCATCGCAACGTCGCGTTCAGTCAGCCCCGCATTTCGGAAATCCTGCTGGAGGGCCAGCACCGCCTCCTTCGAGCCGAGATCGGCGATCAGCTGCTTGCCATAGACATGGGAGCAGTAGGTCGACGGGACCTGCTTGGCGGCAACCAGCGTGATCAGCCGCCATTCGTGCATGCCGAGCGAGAAGCCGGCGCGCATCTGGTCGTTGAAGTCGGTATATACCGGCAGCAAGTCGGGACGCGCCGTGAAGCATTGGGTCGCTTCCATGACGAAGCCCAGTTGCGCTCGTGCCTTGTCGTAGATCTCGGCGACGCGGCCCTTCGCCTCATCCTCGGCGATCGTCTTCAGGAACATCTTTGCACCCGCGCTTGAGAATCAGTCGGATGTCGGCAGGCGGCGGATGGTGAACTCGATGACGTCGCCGGGACGCTCGAACCAGCTCTCGATCTCGGTCCAGTAGGCCTGCTTGGGCCAGCGCGAGAACCACTCCTGCGCCTTCAGCCGTGCATCGTTGCGCGGCAATACGAAGGTCTCGCGCAGGAACCCGTCGCGCGGCTTGAGTTCACGTTCGGCCCGGCTGCGGTGGAGCCTTTTTCTGAGGTCATCCAGCGGCGGTCTGGTCGGGGTGCCCATAAAGAACTCCTTGACCCATACGAGAAGGAGATTAGGGATCGCGCCGGACAATTACGAGTCATTTGTGCGGAGCCTAAATTGCAGCGTCCTGAAATCCCGGCGGGACTGCCGGCCGACATCGAAGACAGGAAGGCGCGCGCCCGCGCCTGGTTCGAGGAGCTGCGCGACCGCATCTGCCTCGCCTTCGAGGCGCTGGAGGACCAGGTCGAAGGACCGCTGGCCAGTTGGGCGCCGGGTCGCTTCGAGCGCACGCCGTGGCAGCGCGACGAGGGACGTGGCGGCGGCGGCATCATGTCGATGATGCATGGCCGGGTGTTCGAGAAGGTCGGCGTGCACACCTCGACCGTGCATGGCGAGTTCTCACCCGAGTTCCGCAAGCAGATGCCCGGTGCCGAGGAAGACCCGCGCTTCTGGGCCTCCGGCATTTCGCTGATCGCCCATCCGCAGAACCCGAACGTGCCGGCCGTGCACATGAACACGCGGATGGTTGCGACCTCACGCTGGTGGTTCGGCGGCGGCGCCGACCTGACGCCGGTGCTCGATCGCCGGCGCACGCAGGAAGACGCCGACACGGTTGCCTTCCACAAGGCGATGCAGTTCGCTTGCGCCAAGCACCCCGGCATCGCCGACCATCAGAAGTACAAGGACTGGTGCGACGAGTATTTCTTCCTGCCGCACCGCAACGAGCCGCGCGGCACCGGCGGCATCTTCTTCGACTGGCAGCATTCGCCGGAGGAAAAGGGCGGCTGGGATGCCGACTTCCGCTTCGTGCAGGATGTCGGCCGCGCGTTTCTCGTCGCCTACCAGCATCTCGTCCGCCAGAACTTCAACACCAACTGGACCGACGGCGACCGCGACGAGCAGCTTGTCCGCCGTGGCCGTTATGTCGAATTCAACCTGCTCTACGATCGCGGCACGATCTTCGGGCTCAAGACCGGTGGCAATATCGCCTCGATCCTGTCCAGCATGCCGCCCGAGGTCAGGTGGCCGTAAGCGATTGCGAACTCTACGCTGATAGCGTATAATTGCGACAGCTGACGGATGCCGCATGAAGATCTCGTTCGATCTGGGCAAGGACGAATGGACCCGGGCCGAGCGAGGTTTCTCGCTGGCACTCGGGGCGGACGTGATCCGCAACAGGGTCGCCACCCTGCTGGACGACCGGCGCGACTATGGTGAGGATCGCTTCGTCGCCTTCGGGTATGTCGACTTACGGCTCCACGTCTGCGTGTTCACGATACGAGACACGGTCTTTCACATCATTTCGGTGCGGAAGGCCAACGACCGGGAGATTGCCAGATATGGTCGATGATGCCGACAGCCACGACTGGACCGAGGAAAAGACGCGGGCGCTCGATGCAAGCGCCAAGCTGAAGCTGACGCGCGGCCTGCTGGAAATGAGCCAGGGCGAATTTGCCGCCTTGCTCGGCATACCCGTCACCACGCTCCAAAACTGGGAACAGCGGCGTACCGAACCGGATGCCGTCGCAAGGACCCTGATCGACCTGATCTATGACGATCCCAAGGAGATGCGCACGCGCATGATGCGGCGCAACGCGGCTTGAGCCCTATGCATGGCTGCCCTGCCCGCCGTCGCATTGACGTGCGGGCAGCAAACCTTTAGAGAGCCCGCTTTCCTTGGCCCTCGTCCCGCTGTGACGGGCCTCGCTCTCATTGGAAGATTTTTGTGACGATTTTCGACAACATGGTTCCGGCGCTGGCCGGGGCGCTCACCGCGCGTGGCTACGAAACGCTGACCCCGGTGCAAACGTCCGTGCTGGCCCCCGAGGCCGACGGCGTCGACCTTCTGGTCTCGGCGCAGACCGGCTCCGGCAAGACCGTGGCCTTCGGCATTGCCATCGCCCCCACCCTGCTTGACGGCCGCGAGCGCTTCGACCGTGCCGGTGCCCCAAGTGCGGTGATCATCGCGCCGACCCGCGAGCTTGCCATCCAGGTGCGCCGCGAGTTCGAATGGCTCTATGCCGCGACCGGCGCCCGCATCGCCTCCTGCGTCGGCGGCATGGACATGCGCAAGGAACGCCGCGCGCTTGACGAAGGCGCCGACATCGTCGTCGGCACGCCGGGCCGCCTGCGCGACCACATCACCCGCGGATCGCTCGACATCTCCGGCCTGCGCGCAGTCGTGCTCGACGAGGCCGACGAGATGCTCGACCTCGGCTTCCGCGAAGACCTGGAGTTCATCCTGGCGGCAGCGCCTCAGGAGCGCCGCACGCTGCTGTTTTCGGCAACCGTGCCACCGCAGATCGCCCAGATGGCGAAGCGCTTCCAGCGCAACGCGCTGCGCATCACCGCCGCCGGCGAGAGCCGCCAGCACGACGACATCGAATACCGCTCCGTGCTGGTGGCGCCGCCCGAGCGCGAGAACGCCATCATCAACACGCTGCTCTATTTCGACGCGCGCAGCACCATGGTGTTCTGCGCGACGCGCGAAGCGGTCAAGCATTTCTCGGCCCGCCTTGCCAACCGCGGCTTTGCCGTGGTGGCGCTGTCGGGCGAACTGAGCCAGGCCGAGCGCAACAACGCGCTGCAGGCCATGCGCGACGGCCGCGCCCGCGTCTGCGTGGCTACCGACGTCGCCGCCCGCGGCATCGACCTGCCGAACCTGGATCTCGTCATCCACGCCGACCTGCCGACCAACCCCGACACGCTGCTGCACCGTTCGGGCCGCACCGGCCGCGCCGGCCGCAAGGGAGTCTGCGTGCTGATCGTGCCGTTCCACCGCCGCGGCAGCGCTGCACGCCTGCTCAAGCTGGCAAAGCTCGAAGCGACGACGCAGTCGGCACCGGGACCGGCGGAGATCGACGCCCGCAACCGCGAGCGCATGCTGGCCGAGCTCAACGACATCGAGGCGGCTGGCGAGGATGAGGCGGCGATCATCGCCGAGGTCCTGGCCGCGCATTCGCCTGAGACGCTGGCTCTCGCCTGGCTGCGCCAGCAGATGGCTTTGCGCCCCGCGGCTGAAGAGCTTTCCGACCGCCCGATCCCGGCCTTCGATGCCGCCAGGGCCGAGCGTCCGGACAACCGCTTTACCGATGGTGTCTGGTTCTCCGTCTCGGTCGGCCGCAAGCAGCGTGCCGAACCGCGCTGGCTGCTGCCGCTGCTGTGCAAGGCGGGCCATGTGACCAAGAACGAAATCGGCTCGATCCGCATCTTCGACACCGAATCGCATTTCGAAGTGGTGGCCAACCGCGCCGACAACTACGCCAGGACCGTCGAACAGAACGGCACCGGCGAAAAGGGCGTCGACATCAAGCGGCTTGAAGGTGCACCTGGCGGCGGCGACCATGGCGCCAAGCCGAAGAAGCAGCACCGCAAGGGCCAGTACGACCCTTCCGACAAGCCGCCCTTCAAGAAGAAGGCTTTTGAAAAGAAGCCCTACGAGAAGAAGCCGTACGAAAAGAAGCCGTACGAAAACCGTGCAGGCGATAAGCCCGCCTACGACAAGCCGGCGGGCACCGGTGCACCCAAGAAGTACAAGCCGAAGAAGAAGTTCGGCGAGTAACGCGGTCCGATAGCCTGCGGCTTTTGGCTGCATCAGCCTTCGCCACAATCGATGCCACAAAGCGAAAATCTGGCGTCGATTGTGGCTAAGTCACCGTTTCAAAATATGTTTTTCGTCTAATATTCCCCTCACAAGACAGGTCTATTTCTATCGCCGGGGCCGGGAAACGCCGGCGGTTCGAACCGCGACGCGACGTGACCGGACGGCCCTTCACAAGGTGGGTTAGCCCATCGGGCGCCCGCATTCGTCGGAGAGCATGCCATGCGCAAGCTTCTTGTTCCGGCAGCCGCAGCTGCCATTCTCGCAACCTCTGCCGTAGCCTTCGCCGCCGTCCAGCATACGGACGGGACGATCAAGACGTTCGACGCCAAGGCGATGAGCCTGACCCTGGCCGACGGCTCGTCCTTCGTGCTGCCCAAGACGTTCAAGGACCCCGGCCTGAAGGCAGGCGAGAAGGTATCGATCTCCTGGGACATGAGCGGCAAGAACAAGGTCGCCGAAGCCGTCAAGATCCTGAAGTAGCGCGTTTTTGCGATTGAATTTCCGGAAGGGCGGAACGCAGGTTTCGCCCTTCCTTTCATTTCGGCCTGCACCATGCGGATTCCGTTTTGCAGCAAGCCGGCCCAAGCTTTTGCAATGGCTCCACTTTCCGTCCCTGGCCGGGCGCTGCATCAGCCGAATTTCGCGCTGGCTCAAGTCCCGCGCAACCAATCGCCGGATTGCATGTTATAGTTCACCCCCGAACCGGACGAGGAAGGAGACATCCGATGAAGGAATTTCAATGCGGGTCACTTGTCCCCGGCTGCCAGTGGCACACGCGCCACGAGGACGAAGCTGAAATCATGCGCCGCGTCGCCGAGCACCTGCGCGAGACGCATGGCGAAACCATCATCCGCGAGACGATGATCGAGGCGATCCGCTCGCGCATCGAAAAGGTCCGCGACGCGGCCTGACGGTCTTCAGGCCCGAGGTTCAGGCCTTGAGCCTTGCAGCGGCGCGCTCGAGCAGCGCGTCGCGCCCCAGCGAAAAGCCGCTGTCGACCCACTCCGTTTCCAGATGCTTGAGCAGCGCGCCAAGGGCAGCACCCTCGACGCCAAGCTCTGACAGATCGCCGCCGCGCAGCGGGAAATCAGGCTTCTGCCATTTGTCCGCAAAGGTGAGCAGCCGGAAATAGCCGCCGGCTTCGATCAACGCCTTGTCGTCCTGCTCGGCGCGGCCCCGCGCCGCGGCTAGATCGAGACGCAGGCGGTCCCTGAAACCTTCGACATTGCCGCGATAAAGCCGCTTGGCCAGTTCGCCTTCGGAGACAGCCGCTTCCACCTTCGCTGTCGCTGCCCACTGCACCAGCCTGTCGGTCTCGGAATTGGACAGCCGGAGCCGCTCGCCAAGCGTCTTCATGCGCACCGCATCCGGCGGCACGATCGATGCCAGGCGCAGCAGCGGATCGGCAGCCCAGCCGAGATCGTTTTCCGCCCTGACGAGCGCATGGATGGCGTCGATGCCCCATTTCTCGCTTTCCGGCAGCGCTGCCGTCAGCACGCCGGCCTGGCGCATCCACAACAGCGCGCGCGACGGATCGGGGGCCGCAAGCAGCCGCTTCAACTCCGACCAGACGCGCTCGGCGGACAGCCGGGAAAGCCCGTCCTTGAGCCGCGCGCAGGCCTTCAGCCCTTCGGCATCAGGGCGGCCCTTGCCGTACCAGGCGAAGAAGCGGAAGAAGCGCAGAATGCGCAGATAGTCCTCGCGGATGCGCGATTCGGCGTCGCCGATGAAACGCAGGATGCGGCTTTCGAGATCGGCGAGCCCGCCGACCAGATCGACCACGGTGCCGTCGGCCTTGGCGTAAAGCGCATTGATCGTGAAGTCGCGCCGCTCGGCGTCGCGCTTCCAGTCGCGGCCGAAGACGACCTTGGCGCGGCGGCCATCGGTCTCGACATCGGCACGCAGCGTGGTGACCTCGAACGGCCTGCCGCCTGATATGACCGTGATCGTGCCGTGCTCGGCGCCGGTGGGCACGGTCTTGAAGCCGGCTGCCTCGGCACGGCGAACGGTCTCTTCCGGCAAATTGGTGGTGGCGATGTCGACATCGGCGACGGGTTCGCCGAGCAGTGCGTTGCGCACAGCCCCCCCGGCGATGCGCGCTTCTTCGCCATCGGCATTGAGGACTGCGAGCAGTTTCTGCAACTGCGGATCGTTCAGCCAAGAGGCTCCGGTGATCGTTGCGCTCATGTGTAGAGCCTTTCATAGAGCGCGCGGATGATGCCGGCGGTGACGCCCCAGATGTAGCGCTCCTCGTAGGGCATGGCGTAGAAAAAACGCTCCTTGTCCTGCCAGGTGCGGCTGGCGCGGTTGTGGTTGGCGGGGTCCATCAGGAAGCCGAGCGGCACCTCGAAGATGTCGTCGACTTCATCCGGATTGACGGTGAACTGGAAGCCGGGCCGGACGACGCCGAGCACCGGCGCGATGCGATAACCGCTGCCGGTAACATAGTCCGGCAAGCGGCCGATTATGTCGATATAGTCTGACGTTAGCCCGATTTCCTCTGATGTCTCGCGCAGCGCTGCCGCCTCCGGCGAGACGTCGCCCGGATCGATGCGGCCGCCGGGAAAGGCGATCTGGCCGGAGTGGCTCTTCAGCTTCTCCGCCCGCTTGGTGAGGATGACGGTCGAGGCGTCGCCATGGTCCACCACCGGGATCAGCACGGCCGCATCGCGCAACCGGTCGTGCACGAACAGCTCGCGCATGTCGGGGTTGAGCAAATGGTCGCCATAGTCGGCGACGGCATCGTTGAGATGCTCCTGCGCCGCACGCTGGCGGAAATCCTGCGCCGAATAATGTGCTGCCGGGGAACGGACCATCACGCGCTCAGCCGCTCCAGCCTGTCCCAGGGCATCACAGGATAGACCTCGCCCTTCGAACGCACGGCGAACATGTCGTTGCCGTCGATCTCGATGCGCTCGCCATGTTCGACGAGCTCGTACATGACAGGACGCGCGACCAGTGCCTCCAGACGCCCGCGCACCAACAGATAGGGCTTGAGGCCTCCGGTCTCGGGCTCGTCGACGAAGCGCAGCGGATGCTCCGGCCCGGCCTCGACGACATCGCCGACATTGGTGCGGAAGGTCAGCACCTGGCCGGCGCCCTCGCCCGTGACATTCATCTCGACGGCGACGAAATGGGCGTCGACGACGCGGATGCCGACTCTTTCCACCGGGGTGACGAGGTAGGTCTTGCCGTCCTCGTCCTTGCGCAGCACGGTCGAAAACAGCTGCACCAGTGGCATGCGGCCGATCGGCGTGCCCAAATAGAACCAGGTGCCGTCGGGCCTAATTTCCATGTCGAGATCGCCGCAGAAATCGGGATTCCAGCGCTCGACCGGCGGCAGCCCTTTGCCGGCGCGGGCGGCGCGTGAGATCAGCGCCTCGAGGCCGGCCGCGTCGCCGGCGCGGGTCAGTCCAGGGTCAGTTGCCGCCTCGCGGCTATGGTCAAGGTCGCCAGTCATGGTCACGAAATAGTCACTGTTGTTGCGCTTGTCAGCATAGGCAAGTGATTTAAGTTCAATGCCATGACCTCGCAAAGGTGCGGGCCAAGGTGTGGGCATCGAGATCGCGACGCCCGGGATCGTTTGACCTCTGGGGATTGGGCGGCAGGCACGACGTCCACACGGACGACGCACCGGACCAAGAGGCAAATAATCCTTGTAGATTGACGAAGCGGCGACCTGTCCTGATGGACGAGAGAGGCACGCTGTAGCATTTTGAGTAAGCGCATCGGCGGTCCGAGAGTCGGTTTCGATTTTAGGGCCCCGCGCTAGAAGAAGGATCCGGCCCGTATGAGCGTGATGATCAAGGAAACGGCGATGAGCGAGAGCGAGATGATCGCCGCAGCCGAACGTGCGCTTGCCGACATCGCCAAGATCCGCGCCGGCGTCGGCCGCGTCATCTTCGGCCAGGAAAGCGTCGTCGAGCGCACACTGGTGGCACTTTTGGCCGGCGGCCATGCGCTGCTGGTCGGCGTGCCCGGCCTCGCCAAGACCAAGCTGGTCGAAACACTGGGCATCGTGCTCGGCCTCGACTCGCGCCGTATCCAATTCACGCCCGACCTGATGCCGTCCGACATCCTCGGTTCCGAAGTGATGGAGCAGGACGACCAGGGCAAGCGCTCCTTCCGCTTCATTTCCGGGCCGATCTTCGCGCAGTTGCTGATGGCCGACGAAATCAATCGCGCCAGCCCGCGCACCCAGTCCGCATTGCTGCAGGCGATGCAGGAATATCACGTGACGGTCGCCGGCGAGCGCCACGACCTGCCCGCCCCTTTCCATGTGCTGGCAACCCAGAACCCGCTGGAGCAGGAAGGCACCTATCCGCTGCCGGAAGCCCAACTCGACCGCTTCCTGATGCAGGTCGACATCCTCTATCCCGAGCTCGAAGCCGAGCGGCGTATTCTTCTGGAAACCACCGGCATCGAGGACGCCAAGGCCCAGAACGTGCTCGATCCGCAGCGGCTGAAGGACATCCAGCACTTGATCCGCCGCATGCCGGTGCCCGAGAGCGTGGTCGAAGCGATCCTCAAGCTGGTGCGCTCGGCCCGTCCCGGCCAGGGCAATGCCGAGACCGACAAACATGTCTCCTGGGGCCCCGGCCCCCGCGCCAGCCAGGCGCTGACGCTGTGCGCCAGGGCGCGCGCGCTTTATGACGGCCGCCTCGCTCCGTCGATCGACGACATCCGCGCTCTGGCCGAGCCTGTCCTTCAGCACCGCATGGCGCTGACCTTTGCGGCCCGCGCCGAAGGCATGACTGTCCGCGACGTGGTGGCGCGGCTGGTTAAGGACATCTGATGGCGCGCATCGGCGAGTCATCGGCACCGGTTGCGACCAGCGATGCGCTTGCCCGCGGCAGGCTGCGCGCGTCGCTGGTGCCGGACCTGCTGGTCGAGGCCCGCCGCATCGTCAACACCGTGATTGCCGGCTGGCACGGCCGCAAGAAGCGCGGCATCGGCGAAAACTTCTGGCAATTCCGGCCCTATGTACAGGGCGAGGCGATGGCCCGCATCGACTGGCGCCGCTCGGCCCGCGACGACCACACCTATGTCCGCGACCGCGAATGGGAAGCCGCCCACACCGTCTGGCTGTGGGCCGACCTGTCGCCGTCGATGCTCTACAAATCGAAATCCGCCTCGGTGTCGAAGGAATCGCGGGCGCTGGTGCTGATCTTCGCGCTGGCCGAGCTTCTGTCGCGCAGCGGCGAACGCATCGCCTGGCCGGGGCTGACGGACCCGTTCAGCGCCCGCAGCGGTGCCGAGCGACTGGCCTCGCATCTGGCGCAAGCCATGTCGCTGCCGGCGAAGCCCGACCTTTCCAGCATCCGCCGCTTTTCCGACATCGTCATCATCGGCGACTTCCTCGACCCGGTCGAAGAGACCATGGCCTGGCTCGATACGCTGGCCCGCCACGGCGCCCGCGCCCATCTGATCGAAGTTGTAGATCCGGCGGAAGAAAGTTTCCCCTATGCCGGCCGGACCGAATTCACCGACCCTGAAACGGGCGACAAGCTGACCGCCGGACGCGCCGAACAGCTGGCCGAGGCTTATCGCAACCTCTATTCGGCGCGCCGCCAGGAGCTTGCCGCCTGGTGCAAGCGGCTAGGCTGGAGCTACACCGTCAATCACACCGACCGCCTTGCCTCGGACGCGCTGGTGCATGTGCACATGGCGCTGACCGCCGAAGGCCACGGACCCGGAGGCCGCCGATGAGCTGGCTGCCGCTGTCCTTCGGTGCGCCCGCGGTCCTGTGGGGCCTGCTGGCGCTGCCGGTCATCTGGTGGCTGCTCAGGTTGACGCCGCCTAAGCCGCAGGCCGAAGTGTTCCCACCGCTGAAGATCCTGGCGCGGGTGTTCAGAAAGGAAGAAACGCCGCACCAGAGCCCGTGGTGGCTGACGCTGCTGAGGCTGCTGATGGCAGCGCTTATCGTGCTGGCTCTAGCCGAGCCGATCTTCAACCCGCGCGAAAAACTGCCGACCGGCGGGACGGCGCTGGCGCTGGTGGTCGACAATGGCTGGGCGAGCGCGCCGGACTGGAAACGCCGCACCGCGACCGCCGAACGGCTGATCGCCGATGCCGGGGCCGCAGGCCAGCCGGTCGTGCTGGCCTTCACCGCCGAAAAACCGAATGCCGAGATCGGCCCCTTCGACGCCCAGGCCGCACTCGACCGGCTGCGGGCCGCCGAGCCTCGACCGGTGCCGACCGACCGCGGCCCGGTCTACGCCCGTGTCGCCACGGTGCTGGCCACACTGCCCGGCGCCAGCATCGCTGTCCTCGACGACGGGCTGGCAAGTGCAGGCGACGAACAGGCGTTCGCCACGCTTCTCGGCCAAAACCCGCCGAACGTGCTGTGGGCATCGCCGGAACGGCTAGACGCCAAGGGCCTGACATCGGCCGAAAACGAGATGGACGGATTTGCCCTGACCGCGATCCGCGCGCCCGGCGATCCAGCGCCTGGTGCCGTGACCGCCGGCGCCTTCGACGACAAGGGCCGCCGCATCGCCGACGCCACGCTGACCTTTGCGCCGGGCGAGACGGTGGCGACCGGCACGATGACCGTGCCCTTCGAGCTGCGCAACGATTTCGCCTCGATCGCGCTCGACGGCCAGGCCCAGGCGGGCGCGGTGCGGGTGCTCGACGACAGCTCCAAGCGCCGCCGCGTCGGCCTGCTGTCGCAGTCGGATGCCGACGATTCGCAGCCGCTGCTGGCGCCGCTCTATTACATTCGCCGCGCGCTCGAACCCTTTGCCGACCTGAGCGAGCCGACAAGCTCCGACCTTGCCGAAGCGATCCCGCAGCTGATCGACCAGAAGCCGGCGATGATCGTCATGGCCGATGTCGGCACCATTCCGCCGCAGGCACGCGAAAGGCTGCTCAAGTGGCTCAACGACGGCGGCACGCTGGTGCGTTTCGCCGGTTCGCGGCTCGCGGCAGCTGGCAATGACGAGGAACTGCTGCCGGTGCGGCTGAGGCTCGGCGAGCGCTCGCTCGGTGGCGCCCTGTCGTGGACGGCGCCGCAGCCGGTCAGCGACTTCCCCGGCGGCGGGCCCTTCGGCGATCTTTCTCCACCCAACGAGGTGACGGTGAGCCGGCAGGTGCTGGCCGAGCCGACACCCGATCTCGCGCAAAGCACCTGGGCCAACCTCGCCGACGGCACGCCGCTGGTGACCGGCGCGCGGCGGGGCAAGGGCACGCTGGTGCTGTTCCACATCGCGCCGCAAGCGACATGGTCGAACCTGCCGATCTCGGGCAGTTTCGTCGAGATGCTGCGCCGCATCGTGCAGCTGTCGCGCAACCAGGGCACGGCGACGGCCGGTGCCGAAGACAAGCCGGCATCGCTGGCACCTTACCGGATGATATCGGCAGAAGGGCGTATCGTGCCGCCGCCGCCGGACGCCCGCCCGTTGCTCGCCGGTTCAGGCACCCTGCCGGTGACGCTCGAAAATCCACCCGGCCTCTATGGCAGCGAAGAAGGCGTGCTCGCCCACAACCTGCTCAAAGCCGACGCAGCACTTGTGCCGATCGTCCGGCCGCAATTCTCGGCGCTGGTGACCGAAATACGTTACGCTTTCGACGAATCGCGCGACTTGAAAGGTCCGCTCGTGGCGGCAGCCCTGGCACTGATGGCGCTCGACACGCTGGCCGTCCTGTGGATGGGCGGGATGTTCTCGCGCCGTGGCACCCGGCGCGCACGAACGGCCGGAACTGCGGCTGCGGTCCTGCTTTGCCTGGGTGCGCTGCTTGCGCAGCCCGACGTCGCGCGTGCCGACGACACCAAGCCCGGCGACCTCGAAGCCGTGGAAGCGATCTCGCGCACCCGCATTGCCTATGTCCTGACCGGCGAAGCCTCGGTCGACGCGATCAGCCGGGCCGGCATTACCGGGCTGACAAAATTCCTCGTCGAAAAGACCGCGCTGGAGCCGGGCGAGCCGGCCGGCGTCGACATCGCCAAGGACGAGCTTGCCTTCTACCCGCTGATCTACTGGCCGATCGATCCGGCAGCCCCGATGCCAAGCGAGGCGGCTATCGCCCGCGTCGACGCCTATATGAAACAGGGCGGCACGGTATTGTTCGACACGCGCGACCAGTTTGCCAACGGCATCGGCGCGGATTCGGCAAGCCCTGCCACCGAGCGGCTGCGCGACATCCTGGCCAATCTCAATGTGCCGCCGCTGGAGCCGGTGCCGGCCGACCACGTACTGACCAAGGCGTTCTTCATCCTTCCCGAGTTTCCGGGCCGCTTCAACGGCAGCCCGCTCTGGGTCGAGGCGTCGCTGGAGGCATCCAATGCCGAAGGCCGCCCGGTGCGCACCGGCGACGGGGTCACCCCGATCATGATTACCGCCAACGATTTCGCCGGCGCCTGGGCCGTCGACGAGAACGGCGAACCGATGCTGCCGACCGTGCCGTCCGACCCGATGCAGCGTGTCTATGCCCTGCGCGCCGGCGTCAACGTCATGATGTACATGCTGACCGGCAACTACAAATCCGACCAGGTGCACGTGCCCGTGCTGCTCGAACGGCTGGGGCAGTGACATGAACTGGTCCGTCGCCTTCGAACCCCTTTTGTCGTGGCCCGTCTTGGCCGCCCTGCTCGTGCCGCTGGCGCTGCTGGCGCTCGTCGGCCTGTGGTTCCGCCAGCGCGGCGGATGGCTGAGGTTGCTTGCGCTTGGCGCACTCGGCCTGGCACTGGCCAACCCCGTGATTCTCGACGAGGAGCGCGAACCGCTGAAGAGCGTTGTCGCCATCGTCGTCGACCGCAGCCAGAGCCAGCAGATCGGCGAGCGCACCGTCCAGACCGATGCCGCGGTCGAGAGCCTCAAGGAGCGCCTGGCGCGCTTCCGTCAGTTCGAGGTGCGCGTGGTCGAGGCCGGGCGCGCCGATGCGGCCGACGACCGCACCGAGACACGCCTGTTTGCAGCGCTCGAAAGTGCGTTCCGCGACGTGCCGCCGTCGCGCATCGGCGGCGCCGTCATGGTGACCGACGGCCAGGTGCACGACGTGCCGGGCGCGCCAACTATCAATGCCCCGCTGCATGCGCTGATCACCGGCGAGGAGAACGAGCGCGACCGCCGCATCCGCTTCGAGAACGCGCCACGCTTCGGCATCGTCGGCAAGCCGCTCGACATGACCTACCGGGTGATCGACACCGGCGGCGAAGCCGGTGCCGTCGATGTGCGCGTGTCGATCAACGGAGTGCAGGTTTCGGTCCAGCGCGCCTTCGTCGGCCAGCAAATGCCGCTGCAGATCACCATACCGAGTGCCGGCCGCAACATCGTCGAACTGTCGATCGAACGCGTCGACGGCGAGTTGACCGACACCAACAACCGCACGATCGCGCTGGTCGACGGCATCCGCGAGAACCTGCGCGTGCTGCTGGTCTCGGGCGAGCCGCATGCCGGCGAGCGTACCTGGCGCAACCTGCTCAAGTCCGACGCTTCCGTAGACCTCGTGCATTTCACCATCCTGCGGCCGCCGGAAAAGCAGGACGGCACGCCGATCAACGAGCTGTCGCTGATCGCGTTTCCGACCCGCGAGCTGTTCGTCGAGCGCATCAACGACTTCGACCTGATCATATTCGACCGCTACCAGCACCGCGACGTGCTGCCGATCCTCTATTACGACTACATCGCCGAGTATGTCGAAAAGGGTGGCGCACTCCTGATCGCCGCCGGCCCCGAATATGCCGGCGACCAGTCCATCGCCAACACGCCGCTGATCTCGGCCCTGCCCGCCATGCCCAATGGCGACGTCATCGAAAAGGCGTTCTATCCGCGCCTGACCGAACTCGGACAACGCCACCCGGTGACCCGGGGCCTTGAAGGCTCAGGCCAGGAGCCGCCGCGCTGGAGCCGCTGGTTCCGCCAGATCGGCGTCGAGCGGCCGGACGGCGAAGTGGTGATGAAGGGCGCCGACGATCGCCCCCTGCTGCTGCTCGACCGCAAGGGCGAAGGCCGGGTCGGCATGTTCCTGTCGGACCAGGGTTGGCTGTGGGCGCGGGGCTATGAGGGCGGCGGCCCGCACGTCTCGCTCTACCGACGCATCGCCCACTGGCTGATGAAGGAGCCGGAACTCGAGGAAGAGCGCCTGACCGCCGATGGACGCGGCATGGTGCTCGACATCCGCCGCCAGACCATGCGCGACGAAGCAGGCTCGGCACGTGTCATCACGCCTTCGGGCAAGACGCTGGACGTGCCGTTGACGAAGAGCGATCCGGGCATCTTCCTGGGCAGCGTCGAGACCAGCGAAATCGGCCTCTACCAGGTCGGCAATGGCGACCTGACCGCGCTTGCCCATGTCGGGCCGGTCAATGCGCCGGAATTCGCCGACGTCGTTTCGACCGAGAACGTGCTCAAGCCGGCAGCCGATGCGACCGGCGGCGACGTGCGCCGGTTGGCGGCAACGGGCATTTCGGCCATTTCGGGCGGCATCTCCGTGCCGAACGTCGTGCCGGTGCGCGGCACGGCTGAAGCCTCGGGCCGCGATTGGCTCGGCTTCCGCACCACCGACGACAGCGTGCTCAAGTCGGTGTCGCGCGTGCCTTTGTTCGGCGGCTTCCTCGGTCTGGGACTGCTGCTGCTGGCGCTCGGCGCGATGTGGTACCGCGAGGGACGCTGACCGCCCTCGCCATGGAGTCCGTCAGCGCAGGCGATTGTCTTCAACGAGCTGAAGCTGGCGCCGCCGCGCGCCGTCGGTGTCGGCAAGGCGTCGCCGTGCGGCCTCGTCCTTGCGCACCGTCAGGCGACTGGCTGGCTTGGCGACAGGCACGGACATGGCCAATAAGGGCGCAGGAACGGTTGGTCGTTTCGTGAAAAACATGGTTTGTCCTCACATGGGGAAATGCATCCCGCCGCCAAGGGTCAAGCGACCCGACAGGAATGCAAGTGCTGATTTTCTGCTAGTTGCCGAAGCGTAACAGCATTCCGGCGCCCATGATAGAAGCCGTGCTGCGAAAATAAACTCGCAAATAAAAGCCGCTCCGGAAAAAACTCCTTACATAAACCTCAATTAACAGCTATAAGTAAATTATCGTTTTTTGGGCCAAGCTTGGCTATCGCGGCGTCAGAGGCTCTCGACCCGCCGAACTCACTCCAAATCGTCGATCCTTTGATGTGCGGCATTACTTGCTGCACGACGACTTTTCTCATTCGAAAGACAATCTAATGAACACTGGAACCGTAAAGTTCTACAACGGCCAGAAGGGCTTTGGCTTCATCGAACAGGCTGACGGCGGCAAGGACGTGTTCGTCCATGTCAGCGCGCTTGAACGTGCAGGCTTCTCCGGCCTCGCCGAAGGCCAGAAGCTCAATTTCGAGCTCGAGCGCGACACCAAGGGCCGCGAGTCGGCCACCAATCTTCAGCTGCTCTGATTGATCGGATCGAAGGACGCTGACCACGGATGTACTGGCAGCGTCTCTCTCGGTTCGCTTCCGAGCACGGCTGAAGTGAGGAAAGCGGGGCATTGCTCCGCTTTTCGTCCATTAACGGAGTTGCTGTCATGACCGGGCGCACCAAGCACTCGACCGTCCATTTCGACAAGCCGTTCGCCTTGCGTGGATTGGAAGAAATCCAGCCGGCGGGCGACTACGATATCGACGAGGATGAGGAAATGATCGACGGCATATCCTGGATCGCCTACCGGCGCGTTGCCACCTACATCCACCTGCCCGCCCGGTCTTCCAATCTGCTCACCAGCCAGGTTCTGGCCATCGACCACGCCGAACTCGAAACCGCGCTGCGGCAGGACCAGGAACAGCTCGCATGATCAGGTTCACCAAGGGACCGGCTTCAGCCCCGCGCGTGGAAAAGCCGTCGCATCGCTTCGCGGTCGGCCAGATGGTCCGGATCAGGAGCCGGGTCGGCATCGCGGTGAAGGACGCGGAGACCTTCCACGTCAAGGCGACATTGCCAGCCAAGGACGGCTCGCCGCAATACCGGATCCGCAGCGACAGCGAGAGCCACGAGCGGGTCACCACGGAAGACAATCTCGAGGGGGTCGAAGCGGCGGCCGGATAGGCGCGACGTTTCACTGGCAAGGAGGAAATGATCATGGCCAAGGGCCAACAACGCAGCAACCGCGAAACCAGAAAACCCAAGAAGGAAAAGGTCGCCGTGAAGGCGGCTGCCCCATTCGGCTCCCAGGTCAAACAGGCAGAAACCGCCCCCTACAAGGGCAAGCCGAAAGGCTGACGCACGGCCCCGAAAATCGTCTGCGATCTCCGGGATCAGGCGGCTGGAGGCCAATGTGAACTTCGTCATCGAATTCTATCGCCTGCGCGAAGAAGACGGCGCGCACGCCACCCTCGACCGGGTTCCGCTCGAAGCGGCGAACCTGGAATCGGCAATCGACATCGCCGGCTCGCTTTTCCACACACTCGCCATGCCGCAGATCCCGGACCACGTCCGCGTCTGCGACTGGTCCGGCCGTGAGCTCTATGCCGGACCGGTTTCCGGCGAAGAACCAATCTGGACGTGACTGATCGCCGATAGGGCGGTCGCCCTTACCTCCAGTTTCGGCGCCATGGTCCCCTGCCCTGCAGGCGTTCGACGCTCGATAAGCCAAATATCGTCGACCGGCCTTGCGGGTGCCTCTCATTCCTCCGGTTCGGTGGTGAATTGCAGCGGGTAGCCCTTGGCCTTTCCAGCCTCGGTCGCCCGCGTCGCCTTGGTCTCGGCGACGTCCCGGGTGAACACCGCGACGACGCAGACGCCACGCTGATGGGCGGTGATCATCACCCGATGCGCTTGGTCCTCCGACATGTGGAACTCGCCCTTCAGCACCGTGACGACAAAGTCGCGCGGCGTGAAGTCGTCGTTGAGCAGGATGACCTTGTGTAGCTTCGGCCGCTCGGTCTTCGGGCTGACCTTGGCGTGGGGAGCAGTGGTGATTTCGGGCATGGCAAGCGAGCCTCATGCGCGGGCGTCCACAGTATGGGATCGATCGACCCGCTCCGCAACGCCGCACCCAGCCCTGCGGCCGGAACCATCGCCGTACGCGGCCATTGAGAGGCAGGCCCGACGAAAAAAGTTGGACACGGATGTCGGAAAGGGCACCGGCCGTTCGTCCTTGCAATGTCACAACACGAGGAGAAGAAGCATGTCCTATGTCGATGGGTTCCTGCTCGCCGTGCCGAAAGGCAAGATCGAGGCCTACAAGGAGATGGCGCGCACCGGGAGCGAGGTCTGGAAGGACCACGGCGCAATCGCCTATGTCGAGTGCCTGGCCGACGACGTGCCCTATGGCGAAGTCACCTCGTTTCCCCGCGCGGTGCAGGCCACGGACGACGAGATTGTCGTCTTCTCATGGATCGTCTACCGCTCGCGCGAGGAACGCGACGAGATCATGAAGAAGGTGATGGCCGACCCGCGCTTGCAGGGCGATCCGGCGTCATGGCCGTTCGACGGCAAGCGCATGATCTATGGCGGCTTCAAGCCGTTCATCGAAAGCTGAAGGCGCCCGAAGCAATGGCGGTTGCCGGCAGCAGCCGGCGGCCGCCCGCTTGACCGCATCAGACGTTCCGTCAATAACAGCAACCCGCATAGGCTGAATGCGCAATTCGTTTCGCGCATAGGTAGATCATGCACGCTGAGATGGAACCGTTCGATGCAGCGCCTTACGACTTTTGACGTTCCCGCACGCGACCGCCTGGCCTATCTGCACGATTTCGTCGCCCGCCATGTCGCAGGCTTGCGCTTCCGGCCAGCCGATGCCGACAGCTTTGCGTTCGACGTCTCCGCCTACTTCCTCGACGCCGGCACGACGATCGGCACCGCGTGCTATTCGGCCGTGCTCGGCGAACGCCCCAGGGACCTGATGGCCGCGGACGGCCGCCAGGACTATCTGATGACCATCCACACCACGGACTATGAAGTGGCAATCGCCGGCAAGCCGCCGCTGTCGATCAGGGCCGGCGACATCACCCTGGTCAACGAGGCCACGGCCATGGCTTTCGCCTTGCCGAACACGCTGCTCAAGGTCGTGGCCCTGAACGAGGCGCGGCTTGCAGCGATAGCGCCCCGTGTCCGCATGCAGGCGTTTCACCACATTCCGGCGCAAGCCGGGGGTGCCGCGCTGCTGACTGGATATGCCGACCTGCTGCGCGCCGCAGCACCCGACGGCGAAGCCGGTCGTACGCTTGCCGGCAATCATCTCTACGACCTCGCGGCCCTCGTCGTGCAAGGCGCGACGAACGCCGCCGCCGAACCGGTTCGCGCCAGCCTGGGTGCTGTGCGGTTGGAACTGGTCAAGGCCGAGGTGCTACGCCACCTGACCGATCCCGAACTGAACGTCAGCGTAATAGCCCGGCGTCAGGGCGTGACCCCGCGCTATATCCAGCGGCTGTTCGAGCAGGAAGGCTCGACCTTCTCCGAGTTCCTGCGCGATGCCCGGCTCGACCTCGCCGTCCGTTCGCTCGGCAATGGCGGCGCAGCCACGATCTCGGCCATTGCCTTCGACGCCGGCTTTGGCGACCTGTCCTATTTCAACCGTGCCTTTAGGCAGCGCTTCGGCACGACGCCGAAGGAGATCAAGGCCGCAGCCCTGCGCCGCCGCCAGTAGTTCGGGCCTTTCCGGTTCGCACCAGTCCGCATCTGTTCGTCCCCAGCCAAGACCGCGCCAGCCGCGCCGTCGTAGAGCAGTGCCGTGGCGGACCGATGCATCCGACGGGCGGGGGCGCTCTTCGAACGCATGCGTGGCCGGCCATCGCCGGACCGCCGACTGGGCAGAGTCGGCGGTCCGCGCATGGGCCGTCTCCACGGAGTTCGCGCCATCTCCAGCGAAATCGAGAGATCCATGAAAACAGCGATTGCATTGATGTTGTGCGGCGTGCTCGCCGCCTGCAGCCAGACGACCTCGACAACCAGCACGACGACAACAGCCGGAGCGCCTAAGGCGGCGGCCCAGGTCGCGCCCAAAGGCAAAGCCGGGAAGATGACGGCCGAACAGCGCTGCGAGGAAGCCATGCGCAAGGCGACCAAGGCGCAGACCAACGCCGCCATGCTCGGCGGCGCGCTTTCGATGGTCGGCGGCTTCGGCGGCCTTGGTCGCGGCGGCGCGATCGCCGCGCAGGCCGCGTCTGTCGGCGGTTCGCTGATGCAGGCCAAGGCCCAGGACGATGCCGGCAAGGCACTGGAAGCGGAGTGCATGGGATGACCGGGCTTTCCCTGCTCAAGCGCCATCTCGCCGGCAGTCTGCTGGCGGCAAGCCTAGCCCTCGGCGCGTTCGTGCTGCCGGCTCGGGCATTGACGTTCGATGAGGTCGGCAAGGTGGTGCAGCTGCTCACCGAGTTGGAGCCGGAACTCGGCCGCCTCGCCTATGACGAAGAGGAGGCCGACCAATGGTTCGAAGACGATGCCGGCCTCGAGGGCCGCATCGCCAAGGCCGGCTTCAGCCGCGAAACCTGGAAGCAGGCGCTCGACGCCACCTTCCGGGGTTATCTGGCGACAATCGCCACCGAAAGGTTCGAAGCCACATTCTCGGGCCTGACGGAAAGAGTCGATGCCAGCGATCTGAATGACGAGCAGAAGGCCGAGATGCGCAGCTTCGTCGAGACCAAGATCGCCGAGACACGGGCACTGCGCGCCGAAGGCGAGAAATATGTCGACGCCGTGCAGCCTTATGCGGTCAGGCTGAACGAGTTGTTGGGCGATCAGGAAGAGTGAGGCTTCTTACCTTCTCCCCCTGTGGGAGAAGGTGCCTGAACGGAGTGAAGGCGGATGAGGGGTGTTGGACGAAGCGCGACGCATGACACCCCGCGCTGAGGGGTGGTAGCACTCCGGCCAACACCCCTCATCCGTCTCGGCGCTGCGCGCCGATCCACCTTCTCCCACAAGGGGAGAAGGAAAAGATCGCTACCGCCTGAGCACCGCCGACAGCACATCGCGGATACCGATGGCGCCGACGAAGCGCGACTGGTCGTCGAACAGCGCCACAGGCGACGTCTGCGAGCGGTGCATGGCGAGCATCACCAACTTGAGCGAGGTTCCGGGCTTGGCCCAGAACACGTGCGAGGCCTCGTCGGACGATTTTTCGATGTCGTCGACGGACACCCATACGGCCGGCTGGCCGTTGCGCTCGGCGGCGGCGACGAGACCCTGTGCGTCGATCTTGAAGCGTGTCGTCTTGCGCCGGTCGAGCCAGACCCAGCCCTTCCCCGCATCTTCGAGATCGCGGCGGTCGCGCATGACGTTCCACGCCGTCAGCACCGACAGCGGGTTCACATTGGCGATGAAGTCGCGGACATAGTCGTTGGCCGGACGCAACACGATGTCCTCGGGCGGTCCGGACTGGACGATGCGCCCGCCTTCCATGATGGTGATGGTGTTGCCGATCTTCAGCGCTTCCTCGAGATCGTGGCTGACGAAGATGATCGTCTTCTTCAGCGTCTTCTGCAGCTGCAGCAGCTCGTCCTGCAGCTTGGTGCGGATCAGCGGATCGAGCGCCGAAAACGGCTCGTCCATCAGAAGGATCGGCGCCTCGGTGGCGAAGGCACGCGCCAGGCCGACGCGCTGCTGCATGCCGCCGGACAACTCGTGGGCGTATTTCTTCGCCCAGGGCGTCAGGTTGACGAGGTCGAGCTGCTTGCCGACCTTCTGCTTGCGCTCGGCTTCCGGCATGCCGGCAAGTTCGAGGCCGAGGCCGACATTCTCCTCGACCGTGCGCCACGGTAGCAGGCCGAACTGCTGGAACACCATGGCGACCTGATGCTGCCGCAGCCGCCGCAGCGTGGCCTCGTCGCAGGACACGACGTCGACCATCTTGTCGCCGTCTTTGACCATGACCTGGCCGCGCGAGACGATGTTGAGGCGGTTGACGGCACGCAGCAGCGTCGACTTGCCCGAGCCGGACAAGCCCATCAGCACCGAGATCTCGCCCTCGTTGACGGTGAGATTGGCACCCGCGCAGCCGAGCACGTTGCCTGTCTTTTCGAGGATCTCGGCGCGGCTGGCGCCGCTGTCGATCAGATTGAGCGAGCCCTTGGTGTCGTTACCGAAGACGATGTCGACATTCTTGAAATCGACGGCAATGTTCATTTCTTGCCTCCCACGCCGATACGCGTCATCCGGTCGAGCACGATGGCGAGAACCACGATAGCCAGCCCCGCCTCAAGCCCGAGGTCGATCTTGCGTGAGCCGAGCGCGCGGTTGATTTCCGTTCCGAGGCCACCGGCGCCGATGAGGGCGGCGAACACCACCATCGACAGCGACAGCATGATGCATTGCGTAAGCCCCGCCATGATGGTGGGCAGCGCCGCCGGCAGCTCGACCTTCCACAACAGCTGCCGCTTGGTAGCGCCGAACGCCTCGCCGGCCTCGATAATGGCCTTCGGCACCGAAACGACGCCGAGATGGGTGAGACGCACCGCCGTCGGGATGACGAAGATGATGGTGACGATCAGGCCCGGCGCGTTGCCGAGGCCGAACAAAGTGAGCACCGGGATCAGGTAGACGAAGGTCGGCAGCGTCTGCATCAGGTCGAGCACCGGCAGCATGACGCGGTAGACCTTGGGCTTGTGCGCGGCCCAGATGCCGAGCGGCACGCCGATCAGCATCGAGGCTGCGGCTGCGGCGACGACCAGCACCAGCGTTTCGACCGTCTGCTTCCAGAGGCCCTGGTTGATGATGAACAACAGCCCCAGTGCGACGCCGATCGCCAGCGCCCGCGAGCGCTGGAGATACCAGGCCAGCAGCGCGATGAGCGCGACCAGCGCGACCGGCGGCAACAGCAGCAGCGCATCGACCAGCCCGTCGAGCAGCAGGTTGAGGCCGTTGGAAAAGCCGCGGAAGATGGCGTTGAAATTGTCGGTGAGGAAAGTGAAGAATGCCTTGCCCCAAAGGCCGATCGGAATCTTGTAGGCGGCCAGCAAGCTCGATACCGGATCCATCTGTCCCCTCTCTATTGCTTTCGCAGGCACCGGTCGCGCCGGCGCTTCTCGCTTAACTTGATACGAAAAAGGGCAGCTGTCTCGCTTCGCTGCCCTTCATCATGTCATTTTGTCGGCAAGGACGCAGGCTTAGCTTGCCAGCGCCGCCTTCACCGCAGCCGAAGCATCGCCGCCATCGAAGGTGGTGACGCCGTCGAGCCACTTGGTGGCCGCGTCGGGATTTGCCTTGAGCCACTCCTTGGCGACGTCATTGGCATTGCCGCCTTTCAGGATCGCGTCCATCATGGTGTTTTCCATCGACAGGTCGAACGACAGGTTGGTGATGAACTTGCCGACATTCGGGCACTCGGCGACGTAGCCCTTGCGCACGTTGGTGTGCACGGTGGCAGCGCCGAAGCCCGAGTCGCCCATGCCGTCGAGATAGGCGATCTTCATCTCGCCCATGACAGGATGCGGCGTCCAGCCGAGGAAGACGATCCACTGATTGTCCTTCATCGCCTGCTCGGCCTGCGTCAGCATGCCGGCTTCGGACGATTCGACCAGCTCGAAGCCGGCGAGATTGTTCTCCGCCTTGCCCAGCATTTCGAGGATGATGCGGTTGCCGTCATTGCCCGCTTCGATGCCGTAGATCTTGCCGCCGAACTTGTCCTTGAACTTGCCGAGGTCGGTCAGCGTCTTGACGCCGCCTTCAGCGACATAGGTTGGGACGACAAGGCCGTAGCCGGCGCCGTCGAGGTTCTTGCTGACGGTCTCTACCGAACCTTCGGCGGTGTAATCCTTGATGTCGCTGGTCATCGACGGCATCCAGTTGCCGAGGAAGACGTCGAGGTCGTTGTTCTTGAGCGAGGCGTAGGTAACCGGCACCGAAAGCTGGATGACCTCCGGCTCGTAGCCCATTGCGGTCAGCAGCACCGAGGCAACGCCGGTGGTGGCCTGGATGTCGGTCCAGCCGACATCGGACAGGCGCACTTTCTTGCAGCTCTCGGCGTCCCCCGCGTAAGCGGCACCGGCAGTCATGACCGCCGACACGCCGATGGCGGCGGCGAGTGTTATCATGCGCGACATATGTAGATTCTCCCATTCGTATTTTTAACGGCAACGCGATAGTGTTGTTGTTCGTCTTTGTCGCGAGCCAAACACCATTTTCCTTTGGATTCAAGTGACATGACGCAGCGACACACGCCGCGGGCTGATCCATCAGCGACATCGCGAAGGTTTTTTGCGGTGGATGGCGAAGCTGCCCTCTCCCCGCGCCCGCCAGCTTGGGCTTAAGGAAGCACATGGCCAAGCTCTACTTCCACTATGCCACGATGAACGCCGGCAAGACGACCATGCTTCTGCAGGCGTCCTACAACTACCGCGAGCGCGGCATGACGACGATGCTGTTCGTCGCCGGCCACTACAGCAAGGGCGACACCGGCTACATCTCGTCGCGCATCGGCCTTGAGGCCGGCGCCGAAATGTTCCGCCACGGCGACGACTTGTTCGCCCGTATCGCCGAGCACCACGATCATACGACAGTGCATTGCATCTTCGTCGACGAGGCGCAGTTCCTTGAAGAAGAACAGGTCTGGCAACTGGCGCGGGTTGCCGACCGTCTGAATATCCCGGTCATGTGCTACGGCCTGCGCACCGATTTCCAGGGCAATTTGTTCAGCGGTTCGCGCGCTTTGCTCGCCATCGCCGACGATTTACGCGAGGTGCGCACCATCTGCCGTTGCGGCCGCAAGGCGACTATGGTGGTCCGCCTCGGCCCCGACGGCAAGGTGGCGCGCCAGGGCGAGCAGGTGGCAATCGGCAAGGATGTCTATGTCTCCTTGTGCCGGCGCCACTGGGAAGAAGAGATGGGCCGCGCCCAGCCAGATGATTTCATCGGTTTTGCATCGCGGAGCTAAGTAGCTTCGCCTTAAATGTTTTCGCCGGGCGCTTGCGTCTTTCAATCGATAGATGCGGCACATATATTCGGCGCCACTGTCCCGCATTCGACACCGGAGGAACGTATGGCAACGCTGCAGAATTTCGATGCCGAAATCGCCAAGACCAAGCAGGTCGTGGAAGAAATGCGGACCAAGATCGAAAAATCGGGCACCGTGCTCGACACCATCGCCAAGACTGACGAGAAGATCGGCGCCAGCGATTTCGACATCGAAAATGCGCGCATCCAGGACGTTCTCAAGCAGCAGAAGGTGATGGAAGGAAACATCGCCGACCTGATCATCGGCCTTGAAGACGCCACCAACGTGTTCGGCTCCGAATTCGAGAGTATGAAGAGCTTCACCGGCTGGGAAACCTTCGTCGGCATCTTCTCCGATTCGAGCAAGCAGCGCATGCGCACCGACCGTGTGCGCAACATGTCGCTGGCCGGCAACCTGCAGGAACTCCTGGTCAAGTCCGACACCATCGTCGGCATCCTGAAGGCACAGAAGGACGTGCTCGACGCGCGCTACAAGACCTCGGAGACCAGCCTGTCCCAGGTGATCGAGCGCCGCAAGTCGACGATGTCCAATCTTGAGGCGGTCCAGAAGCGCATCGAGGAGTTGAATCCGCTTCTCCTCGACATCGAAAACAAGATCGCGGCGTCGACCAGCCAGAAGGAGCGCACCGACCTCGAATCCGAACGCTCCAAGCTCGCCACCGAATACAACGAGAAGCAGGCCAAGGAGCAGGAACTGCTGGCCGAGAGCCAGACGCTCGAGCGCTACACTTCGATGTTCCAGACCTTCGTCGATTCGCTGAACAACCAGATCGCGGCGCAGAACACGCTGATCAACAAGCTGACCATCGATACCGAACAGCGCATCGTGCTCTACAAGGCGCTGGAGGACTCGCTGAAGACCGCGGCCCAGCAGGACGTCGCCCACAAGATCAACACGCTGGGCTCCAAGGTCGACAACACCGCCGAGGAGACGATGGCCGGCATCGGTGCGGCCGCCCAGAAGCACATCGGCGACCTGCTCGAAATGCACGAGAAGAACATGGTAGCGACTGCCGACATCCAGCGCCGCAAGAAGCTTGCCGACGACGCCTTTGCCCGCCGCTTCGACGATGTGCTGAAGAAGCATAACGCTTCGGACTACGTGCAGTCGTAACGACTATTCAGATGAGAGCCCTGCGCTCCGTCGCGCCCCCCTCTGGCCTGCCGGTCATCTCCCCCGCAAGGGGGGAGATCAGGCGGCGGCTCAGACTTCGCCAATCTTCGGCGTTGAAAGTGGGGCAAAGGCGCAGATGGCGGGTGATCTCCCCCCATGTGGGGGAGATGTCCGGCAGGACAGAGGGGGCAACGTCGAGCCCATGCATTCGAGATTTCGCCCATGACCCCCACCGACGACCCGGCCGTCCGCTATTTCGATGCGATCAAGGCGGCGCTGAGCGGGCTGGAAATCTTCATGCGCGACGACCGCTCGCCGCTCTACAGGCACGGCATCGTGGCGAAGATCGCGGCCGAGTACATCTCGCGGCTGGAGCGGTCGTTCGCCTGCTGGCGCAATCGGCTGGGCTTCATGGAGACCTTCAAGATTTCGCGCGCCGAAAGCGGTTTTCCGGTGTTCCAGAACGTGCTGGAACTGGAAAACGACCGCAAGACGGCGGCGCAGCGTCTGGCCAGCATCCCCCCGCCCGGCGAGCTGCGCGAGGAGATGGCCGACTTCATCCTGCGCCACAAGGAATTCCCCGAGGCGCTGCAACGCTCGATGGCCGAGCGGCTGTATCTCGAGGACGTCAAGGACGGCGTGACCTTCAGCCCGTTCATCCTGGCGCAGACGGCCAAGGTGTCGGTCAACCCGAAGTCGATGCGGCCCTATTATCTCGTCCATTGGGGCAGCTTCGACGGCAGCGCCAACCTGCCGATGATCTATATGGCCACGGTCGAGGATCCGTCCGAGGCGATGGTCGAGCAACTGGTCGACAACAACGGCAAGCTCAACGAGAAGATCGACATTCCCCTGCCCGTCGACGGCCTGCTCAATCCCGACCTGGCCCACCGCTTCGACGACTTCACCGAGAAGAACTCGGCCTATTCGCTGTCGCCGCTGACCATCGCCACCAATCTCGACAAGGATTTCCCCGACCTGCACCCAAAGCAGCTGCGGCGGCTCGTGCTCGGCCCGTTCTATTCGGCCGGCATCACCGAGCACAATTCGGCGGTGGCCGAAGTGCTGTCCAAGGTGCGCAAGGCCGAAAACGCCTGGCTGCTGACCTGGACGATCCAGGAGGTTTATTCCAAGGCCGAGAAGCCGGGGCGCAAGGGCCTGTGGTCGAGCGAGCCGGCGAGCGAGGAGTTCTTCATCAACACCGACGATCTCGAAGCCGCGCGCCAGGGCGTGTCGAGCTACGAGAAGCACGCGTTGATCCCGCACGAGGCCTACCAGGCGCTCTATGCCGCCGGCGAGGCCGAGAAGATCTTTGGCGGGTACAAGGTGCACATCCTGTCGAAGGGACAGGTGATTAGCGATGTGTAGCGCGCGACCGGCTTGGGTTGGCTCAGCCCCTCACCCTTACCCTCTCCCCGTGAAGAACGGGGAGAGGGAGGCGTCGACGGCGCGGTCAGCCTCCTTCTCCCCGTCCTCACGGGGAGAAGGACCGGCAGGGGATGAGGGGCAGCGCCAACGCTCCCCTGAACGAGCGAGGGTTCAATGGACACCGGCCTGACTGCGATTTCGGAAGCCGACATCGAAAAGCACCGCGCCATCGCGCAGAGCTTCATCACCCGCATCGTCGTGCTGGAGGATTCCTCCGGCCAGTCGGGTACGGCACTGGCCGGCACCAACCGGCGCTTTGTCTCCACTGTGTCGACCGGCTCGATCCGCAAGACGCGCGAGGTCGAGCTGCAGAAGACCGTCGCAGCCATCCGCCCCGACGACCAGCTGATGTCGATCCCCCAGCACACCCTGCTGTTCCGCGCCCGCCGCGGCATTGCGGTGGCGCTGGCCGTCTCCGACGTGTTCTCGCGCTCGACCGATCTCGAGGCGCTGCAGGCCAAGAATGCGCGGACGCCGCTAGAAGGCGACGAAGCCAGCCATTTCAAGAAGCTGCTGTCGGCCTCGGCCTATGTCGCAGCCTTCACACTTGCCTCCTATCTCGCCCAGCTGATCGACAGCGACGGCGAAGCGCCCAACGATGTCACCGAACCTGACTTCCTGTTCGACACGCCGCAGGATGCGGTGAAATCGATCGTCTCGGGCCTCGACCGCGCGCTTTCGGGCGCCAAGGACGATGCCGATCTTCTGACGCGCGGCCGCGCCTTCGCTCGTGTCGCGATCGAGGGCCTTTTGCAGCGCAAGGGCCGCTTCGACGGGCTCGGCGCCTTCGAGAACGCCCATATCCGCATCGACGCCGACGACTTCACGCTCGACGGCTTCGACGTCGCACCGGGCAAGAAGTCGAAGCCGCTGGTGATGACCTTCAAGAAACCGCAAGAGGTCGTCGGCAATCACATCGCCAAGTTCCAGTCGGTCAGGCTGGCCAAGATGCTGATGGCCTATGATTTCGACCGCGAGCTGAACCCGTTCGTCGAGCTTGGCGGTTTCCTGTTCACCTTCATCGGCGACGGCGCGCCCGGCACCGGCAAGACGACGCTGATCCAGATGATCGCCGGCCTGGTCAACAACTACTGCCAGGTCGCCGGCTATCCCTTCGCCTACGAGAATTTCGGCGTCGACCAGATCTCGTCCTACCAGGGCAAGTCGGGCCAGAACTGCCGCCAGTTCATCAACAACGTGCTCAACCCGCGCGCCATCGGCTTCGGCACCATCGACGACATCGACCAGGTGGCGGCGAAGCGCTCCGATGATCGGGCGTCTGCCGGCCAGCAGGAGATCACCGGCGTCCTGATGGACGCCTTTGCCGGCGCAGGAACAGTGGTGCGCGGCAACTGCTCCTTCGGCATGTTCTCCAACTATCCCGAAAATGTCGATGACGCGCTGCGCCAGCGCGCCGGCGCCCGCTGGCTGGTCGACGGCCCGCAGACCCGCGACGACTACATCGACATCTTCGTGCTGCTCGCCGGCAAGAACCACAAGATCCCGCTCGGCGAGCACGAGCTCTATGCCGCCCAGGAAATCCAGCGCGCCGTGACCGAGGCCTATGAAGAGCATGCCAAGCCGCAGGAAAACGGGCTGGAAAAGGTCTACGACCGCTTCATGAAGGACAATGGCGCGCCCAAGACCCTCGCCGATGTCGGCACCTACTTGCACATGATCAAGGAGGCCGAACCGCGCTTCACCGGCCGCGCCATCAAGAACGTCACCGACGCGATCAAGATGCGCGCCATGGACATCGAGCTGCCGGAGGACTGGTTCGAAAAGCCCGAGACCTTCATGCACAAGGGCTACGACGAGAAGAAGGCGATGATCGAGGAGCTGCGCGGACCGTTCTCGATGGACATGGTGATGCAGGAGATCAACCGCTACGCCGACAGCGAGTTCCGTTATTCCGACAAGTCGGACGATGCGGCGGTATCCAAGCTGCTCCGCGATGCGAGGCTGCGCGAACGCGCGGCGAAGGAGATGGAGGAGCTGAAGGCGAAGGGGCTGTGGAATGCGTGATCTTTCCTTCTCCCCGTTCACGGAGTCGGTGCGCAACGCTGACGCCCCCCTCTCCCCGTTCTTCACGGGGAGAGGGTAAGGGTGAGGGGCGATCTGATGCGTGGCCCACAACCTGCCAGAACCAACAGAGCGCGTTCGCTTCGTAAGGCTGACAACGATGCCGAGCAGGCGCTTTGGCTGGCTATCAAGAATCGGCAACTCGGCGGCGCGAAGTTCACCCGGCAGCTGCCAATTGGCTCTTACTTTGCCGACTTCGCGTGCCGGGAAGAACATCTTGTTGTTGAACTAGACGGCAGCCACCATGCGGAAAGCGTCTATGATCGCAGCCGTGATCAATTCATGTTGGCGCACGGCTGGTCAGTCCTGCGGTTTTGGAACGTTGATGCGCTGCGTGAAGTAGACAAGGTGGTCGACACTATACTTGCGGTCCTGGAACGACGGCTCGACGCCACTGAGACGTGGGAGTTGCGCTTCATGCCCGCAGCGAACTATCGGGAGACCGTATCTTGAAGGCCGCAGCCGCCCCTCACCCTTACCCTCTCCCCGTGAAGGACGGGGAGAGGGAGTCGTCAACGTTCACGCCCCCCTCTCCCCGTCCTTCACGGGGAGAGGGTAAGGGTGAGGAGCAATCCTAATGGACCTCCTGCGCGACAACGAACTCATTTACGGCCGGCTGTTGCCGGTCGACGAACCGCATCTGATCGACCGCTACAACAAGGCGCTGACCGCCTTCGGGCTGAAACCGACCAAGCTCAAGAGCTTCGAGATCGACCGCACCGGCTTTTCGCCCGAGATCGCCGAGGAGCTGGGCGACTACCAGTATCTCGACCCCAACGAGGTCAACCGCCGCTTCATCATCCTGACGCCGTCGCAGATCGACCTGCCGGTCGTGCACACGGCGTTTTCCAACACCTCGCAGCTGGTCTTCGAGTTCATGACCAAGAACCAGCGCGCCATCGACGCGCTGACGATCAAGGACGTGATCTACGGCGAGATCGAGGATTCGGTGTCCAAGGTCGAGGACATCGAGGACCTGTTGTCGATCAACCAGGTCGAGTTCCGCGTGCTGTCGGCCGAGGACGTGCTCGGCAAGGCCGCCGAGCTCGGCAAGCTGGTCGACAAGCTAAAGCAGGAGCCCGAGGCCTGGCGCGACGACGAAATGCTCACGCGCATGGTCGAGCTCGCCAAGGTCTGCGGCGACATCCGCGAGAACGCGCTGGTGCCGGACCAGGTGATCTTCCGCCACAACGCCTTCTGGACCAGCCATTTCGGCGGGCTCTACGTCTTTGTCGACCGCGACGTGACGACGGTGATCTCCGATCCATCGGCGCCTGGCTTCCGCCGCTCGCGGCCGTGGCAGGTGAGTTACCTGTCGATCCGCGAGGCCGACAAGGTGTTCAAGTTCCTGGCCTCCACCGGGCGGCTCGACCTGCCGCGCGCTTCGTGGATCGAAAGCTCCGGCTATCTCGAGCACCGCGCCGAGATGGCAGTCAGGGCGCTGATCCGCGCCGCCGAGCCGAAGCGCGACCTGGGCAAGGTCGACAAGGTCTGGCTGCAGACCTGGATCCACAGCCATGCCGACGCGATCAACAGCGACGGCACCTTCCCCTTCCTCAACGGCGCCAAGCGCGAGATCTCCCAGCTCGGACAGCTCAGGCTCGAAGACGTGTTTCCGCTGCATCGCTTCCTTGTGGTGCGCGCCAAGCCCGATCATCCCGACGCCTGGCTGACCAACCGGCTGATCTCGGAATTCGTGCCGTCCGACTTCGTGTCGCGCTATGTCTTCAACAAGCAAGGCTTCTACAAGGACTATGAAGAGCTCAGCGAGACCTGGCGATCCAATGTTGTGGACACGTTGAAAAGCTCATATCTGAAAGACAAGGCAGCGTTCCGCGCACAGCTTTACGGCCTGACCGACTGAGGGGGTTCCATATGCTTGATCCGATCGTGAGTTTCTTCACCCGGATATTCCAGTTGATCGGCCGCGGCCTCGGCTTCGTCATCGGCATCCTGCTCTTGCCGTTCATCTGGCTCGGTCGCTGGTACGTCCAGCGCGGCTGGATCCTCAAGAGCGCGCTCGGCGCGGCCATCCTCGGCCTGGTGGCGCTCTACGGTTACTTCGTCTGGAACACGCAGGTCTGGACCAATTTCAACCCCGACTATGTAGCGGCACACAACTTCGAGAACCGCAACGTTTCGGCCGGCGAGCAGGTCGTCGCCGGCGGCGGCACCGACACTGCGCGCACCTGCGGCCGTTCGGCCATCGCCGACATCTCGGCTGAACTGACCAATTTCAACGTCAACGAGAATGCCTGGATCTCGTCGATGATCCTCTACAAGACAGGCCTGTTCGGCCTGTCCTGGGACAAGACGCCGTTCCTCGACAACAAGGCCTCGTTCCAGCGCGGCATCAACCAGGCGATCCGGCGCACGACGACGGAGCTGGCCGACAATCTCGGCCGCGTGCGCGGTACCAGCCAAGTCGATTCCGACCTGCAGGACGCCCGCGGCAACATGCAGTTCGACGAGTACACCTGGTATTTCGGCCTGACCCCGTTCGGTCCGAAGACGCCGACCCCAAGCTACTACCGTTCGGCGATCAAGAGCCTGAACAATTTCAACGGCCGCCTCGAGAAATGCGAAGCGGTGTTCGACGCCCGCGCCGACAACCTGATCCAGTTCATCGACCGCATTTCCAACGACATCGGCGCCACCTCGGCGATCCTCAAGGACCGGGCCGAGAACTTCAACAATGGCTGGTTCGATCCGCGCGCCGACGACCGCTTCTGGTTCGCCTATGGCCAGCTCTACGGCTACTACGGCCTGCTGAAGGCGACCCATGCCGATTTCGAGGACGTGCTGCGCAGCCGCAACCTCGACAATCTGTGGGACACGATGGAGCAGCAGACACGTTCGGCGCTCAACATCCAGCCATTCATCATTTCCAACGGCGCCGAGGATGGCTGGTTCATGCCCTCGCACCTGATCACGATGGGCTTCTACATCCTGCGCGTGCGCTCGAACCTCGTCGAGATCAGCAACGTGCTGAGCAGGTAAGTGAGTAGCGAATAGGCCGCGCCGCCGCGTTACGAGCCGTTGGTGCTTCGGCTGACCGCGAGCTTTTCAGACGCAAGCGGTTCGATCGCCAAGGTGTGGCCGGCCGCGTCGCAGAATTCGACGAGAAGGAATGCGTCCGGCAGTTCTTCGACAACCGTGCCCTGGGTGCCCGCTGGAAGACCCACGGCGGGAAGCCCCTCCAGAAGCTCTACAATATCAAAGAGCTTCGGGACGGATTTGATTTGCAAACGCTCGTTCTGTCGCATCAGACCACCCAGCAGGTTACGAAGCGGGGCACATCGCTTTCGGCCACGATCCATACGGTTCTTACCACGGCTTGGCGTTCGTGTCGCTTGAGGACGAAATCGGCGCGATAACGCGTCCCAAATCGGTCCTTTGCCAGCTCCGCCGCATCGGCCGTCGTTATATTGACCAGAATTTCCCGGCGAAGCCATTGCGCGTCTGCATTCGTCAGTCCCAGCGCCGAGTGAAACACGCGCGCCTTGTGGCGTCCGAGCGGATGGTCGGCATTGAGGCAGTAATTTTCGAGCTTGCGTATATCTAGCTCGGCGGCACTGACGTTCGGCAATCGCATGTCCCCACCGCCCTGCCCGCGTTGTCCGCCCGCAAGACTAAAATATGATCTTGCGTTGCGCAAAGCCCTGTCGCAATCCGTGCATTGGGCGGCTGTTTTGAGACGGCAGCACGGAGTAGTGTCGCGTTTCTATGCGCCCACGAGCATGGGTGCTGCTGCCCGCTCACGCAAAGTCTGAATTCCGGAGGAGCCGTCATGGCCGAGCACAAGACCGACATCCAAATTGCCCGCGCGGCAAACAAGAAACAGATCCAGGAGATCGGCGCCAAGATCGGCATTCCGACCGAGCATCTGCTGCCTTACGGCCACGACAAGGCCAAGATCTCGGCCGAGTTCATCGCCAATGCGCGCAAGAACAAGGACGGCAAGCTGATCCTGGTCACCGCGATCAACCCGACGCCGGCCGGCGAAGGCAAGACCACCACCACCGTCGGTCTCGGCGACGGCCTCAACCGCATCGGCAAGAAGGCCGTGGTCTGCATCCGCGAAGCCTCGCTCGGACCCAACTTCGGCGTCAAGGGCGGTGCAGCGGGCGGCGGTTATGCCCAGGTCGTGCCGATGGAGGACATGAACCTCCACTTCACCGGCGACTTCCACGCCATCACCACCGCCCACAACCTTTTGTCGGCCCTGATCGACAACCACATCTACTGGGGCAACGAGCTCAACATCGACACCCGCCGCGTCGTCTGGCGCCGCGTCATGGACATGAACGACCGCGCCCTGCGCGAGATCAACTGCTCGCTCGGCGGCGTCGCCAACGGTTTCCCGCGTGAAGCCGGCTTCGACATCACGGTTGCCTCGGAAGTCATGGCGATCCTGTGCCTGGCGACCGACCTCAAGGATCTCGAAAAGCGCCTCGGCGACATCATCGTCGCCTACCGCCGCGACAAGAGCGCCGTCTATGCCCGCGACCTCAAGGCCGACGGCGCCATGGCCGTGCTGCTCAAGGACGCGGTCCAGCCGAACCTGGTGCAGACGCTGGAAAACAACCCCGCCTTCGTCCATGGCGGCCCGTTCGCCAACATCGCGCACGGCTGCAACTCGGTGGTCGCCACCACGACCGCGCTGAAGCTCGCCGACTATGTCGTCACCGAAGCCGGCTTCGGTGCCGATCTCGGCGCCGAGAAGTTCTTCGACATCAAGTGCCGCAAGGCTGGCCTCAAGCCCGCCGCGGCGGTCATCGTCGCCACCGTCCGCGCCATGAAGATGAACGGCGGCGTCAAGAAGGAAGACCTCGGCAAGGAAAACGTCGAGGCGGTGAAGAAGGGCTGCGCCAACCTTGGCCGCCACATCGAAAACGTCAAGCAGTTCGGCGTGCCGGCGGTGGTGGCGATCAACCACTTCTACTCCGACACCGACGCCGAGATCGCGGCGATGAAGGAGTATGTCGCGGCGATGGGCGAAGAAGCCATCGTCTGCAAGCACTGGGCCCATGGTTCGGCCGGCATCGAGGAGCTCGCCCACAAGGTGGTCAGCCTCGCCGAGAGCGGCGCCTCGCAGTTCGCCCCGCTCTATCCCGACGACATGAAGCTGTTCGACAAGATCGACACCATCGTCAAGCGCATCTACCGCGGCTCGGAGGCGATCGCCGACAAGTCGGTGCGTGACCAGCTCCATGCCTGGGAAGCCGCCGGCTACGGCCACCTGCCGGTGTGCATGGCCAAGACCCAGTACTCGTTCTCGACCGATCCCAACCTGCGCGGCGCGCCCACCGGCCATGTCGTGTCGGTGCGCGAGGTCAGGCTGTCGGCCGGTGCCGGCTTCATCGTTGCCATCTGCGGTGAGATCATGACCATGCCCGGCCTGCCCAAGGCGCCGTCGTCGGAAAAGATCTTCCTCAACGAGGCAGGTCAGATCGAAGGCCTGTTCTGAGATAAAACGGACTTCCCTAAAAGCTCGGCCGCCGCGACATCGCGGCGGCCGATTTCGTTTGCGCGGATCAGAATATCCCGTTCACCGGCAATCCCAGCGCCATCGCCCCGGCATACTGCGCCTGCGGGCCGGCCTGGAGCGGGTGGAAGCGCGCGCCCTGCATGTCGCGGAAGCGGCGTTCGAGCCCGCGCTCGCGGTAGAAGGACGCCCCGCCCGCGAGTTCCATGGCAAGGTCGACGACTTCGAGGCCGTGGCGCGCGACCAGCGCGCGTCCGATCATCACGTCGTTGACGCTTTCGGCCGAGGGTGCATTGCGTTCGACCGTCTCGATCATCGAGCGGTGGGCCATCTGGGCGGCGCGCAGGGCCGTGTCCATGCGGCCGGCAAGATTGAGCACGCCCTCGCCTCCCGGCTTCTTCCGCGCGATCTCGACGGCGATGTCGCGCGCACTTTCGGCGACGCCGAGATAGACCGCGTAGATCAGCGGGAAGGCAACGGTGGCGATGATCTGGAACACCGGATGCCATTGCCGCGGCGTGCGCGAGAAGCTGACCGCCGCATCGGGGATGAACAGTCCGTCGATGACGACGTCGTTCGAGCCGGTGCCGCGCATGCCGAGCGTGCGCCAGTTGTCCATGACGCTGACCTCGGGCGCCCGCATCGGCGCGCCGAAATGGATGACCTTTTCGGTGCCGTCCTCTTCGCAGAGGATCGCGCCGGTCATCAGGATGTCGCCAGCGACGGCCCCCGAGGTGAATGCCTTGCGCGCGGTGATGCGATAGCCGCCATCGACCTTCTCGGCCTTGCCCGAGCCGCCGATCCAGTCGGACCCGCCGCTGGAAAGGAGGATGATCTTCTCGGCCGCGATACGCTTGAGCAGGGGCTCGACCGCCGCCACCTTCTGGTGACGCCAGCGCCAGGCGGGGATCGCCACCTGATGTGTGTGCATGGCAAAGGCAAGCGCGGTCGAACCGCAGGAATGGGCGAGGATGCGCAGCATGTCGCAAAGTTCGGACACCTCGGCGCCGCCGCCGCCCAGTTCGAGCGGCACGCCGGCTTGAACCAGTCCGGCTTCTTTCAAAAGCACGTAATTCTCAGCGACGAACCGATCGCTCTCGTCGAACTTGGGAGCACGTTCCGCAAGGATCGGAGCCAGTTCATGGGCCGCGCCCACGACATCGGTGGCAACCGGAATGGTCCCACCTGCACTTGCCGTCGCGATGTTTTCAAGACTTCTCATCAAGTCGTCTCCTGGTTGACTGGCAGGTCGGGGTGGAGAATTGCGCCAAAGCCATCGCCGGTCCAGTTCAGGAACTGTACCGGTGCGCCGGGGCGGCTTTTGCGCTATGATCGCCAATTCCTCAGGGAGCGATGCGAGATGAGCGATCGCGGCGGCTACGGCCAGTTCTGCCCGGTTTCGATGGCATCCGAGGTGCTGTGCACGCGCTGGACGGCGCTGGTGGTGCGCGAAATGCTGATGGGATCGAGCCGATTCAACGACTTGCGGCGCGGCGTGCCGAGAATGTCGCCGGCCCTTTTGTCCAAGCGCCTGAAGGAACTCGAACGCGCAGGCGTGGTCCAGACCGGGCGCGGATCGGCTGGGACGGTCGAATACCGGCTGACCGATGCCGGCGAAGACCTGCGCCCGATCATCCTCGGCCTCGGCGAATGGGGCCACCGCTGGGTGGAAAGCCAGCTAACCCTCAGGAATCTCGACCCTTCTCTTCTGATGTGGGACATGCGGCGCAACCTCAATCCCAAGCCGCTGCCGCCGCAGCGCTGCACGATTCACTTTCTGTACCCCGAAGTGGCGAAATCCCAGCAGAATTGGTGGCTGGTGGTCGATGGCGGCGCGGTCGACCTGTGCAATTCGGATCCTGGCTTCGACATCGATCTCGAGGTCAAGGGATCGCTGCGCAGCATGACGTCGGTTTGGATGGGGCTGAGCGCGCTCAGGCAGGAGCTCGATTCAGGTCGCCTCGAGGTCGACGGCGACGACAGGATCGCCCGCGCCATGCAGGCATGGCTCGGCCTCAGCAGCTTCGCGCCGATGGCGCGGAACGTACCTTAGCTCGAGGCCTTCCCCGCTTCCGCCCAGGCCCGGTATTCCCGCATCAGCGGCTCGAGTTCCTCCATCGTGGGGAACTCCGCAAAGCTCCTGGCAGCACCGGTTTCGGCGAAGGCCAGCCTGGTTTTGGTGAAGGTTTCCATGAACGGGCGGAACCACGCCGTCTCCTCCAGCATGGTCGGCCGCACGTTGACGAACCAGTCGACGCCCGCGACTCGGGTGAACATCCATGTCTTGCAGTGATCGCAGAACTGGTGATGCAGGTCCTGGCCATGCCGCCCGCCGATGACGGTCTCGCCTTTGGTGACCGCAAAGCCGTCGGCCGGCACCATCGCCGTCAGCGAATAGGCCGAGGACGACATCTTCTGGCAGCCCGGGCAATGGCATGCGGCGGTGCAGATCGGTGCTTTCGACACCTCGATCTCGACCCGGCCGCAGCGGCAGGTGCCCGTGAGCGGAAGCGGAATGGACGACATGGCGGACTCCCGTCTGAAGTTCGGCGATCATGCAATCCCGCCGCATCGCCGTACAGGGCCAGAGCCAGATTATCGATGCGGCGCGTCGCCTGACCAAATGGAGCCTGCCTGATGCGCGCCCGGCCCTCCCCTGGGGGAGAGCCGGGTGCGTCAGATGGTCAGGCAGTGACCAATTCGCGTGCCTTGAGCAGTTCGACGCAGGCATGGGCCGCTTCGGCACCCTTGACCTTGAAGTGGTCAAAGAAGAAGCGGTGATGCTCGGCGCTGTCATGATAATTGTGCGGGGTCAGCACAGCCGACAGAACCGGCACGCCGGTCTGGAGTTGCACGTTCATCATGCCGTCGAGCACCGCCTGCGCGACGAATTCATGGCGATAGATGCCGCCATTGACGACAAAGGCAGCGCCGAGGATCGCCTGATAGCGGCCCGTTTCGGCGAGCGTCTTGGCAAACAGCGGGATTTCATAGGCGCCGGGCACGTCGAAGACGTCGACGGCGATGCGGCCGCCGCCCAGCTTCTCGATGTCGGCAACGAAGGCATTGATGCATTCGTCGACGATGTCGGCATGCCAGCGTGCGCGGATCACGGCAACGCGGCGGGTATCGAAGTCTTTCGGGGATTGCTGATTCATGGGTCCATCCTTCCGTTTCGAACCAGAATCAGGACGCACGAGACGGAATCCCGGCAGCATGCGCCACCGCTTTCCCGTTCGTTCTCTTCCATCCGGACTATGACCGTCGGCTCCGGAATCACACCGGATCTGCTGACCTTCCCGTTGCCGGAAAGCGCTCGCGGGCTTGAGTTCGAAAACCCTTACCGCCGGTGGGGACTTTCACCCCGCCCTGAGAACATTAACACCTCCGATATGGCGGCAAGGGCCGGCGCTGTCAATCGCAGGAATAATAGTTTCAGCGAACTGGCCGCGCCGGATTGCCGACAACGGTAGCACCTGCCGGCACGTTCTTCGTCACCACCGAGCCGGCGCCGACGATCGCGTTGTCGCCGATCTCGATGCCGCCGAGGATGATGGCGCCGCCGCCGATCCAGACATTTTTGCCGATTGCGACCGGCCGGGCGATCTCCAGCCCGGCGCGGCGATGGACCGGGTCCTTGTGGTGCTCGGGGCAATAGACCTGCACATTGGGCCCGAACATCGTGCCGCCGCCGATGCGCACGGGCGCAGTGTCGAGGATAGTGCAGCCCGCGTTGAGGAACACGCCCTTGCCGAGATGGATGTTGAAGCCATAGGCGCAATGGAACGGCGCTTCGATACGCGCGCCCGCGCCCGCCATACCCAGGAGCGCCTTCAGCTTGGGCGCGATGTCCCCGCGCAATGAAGGCGCAAGCGTACTGTGCTCGAAGATGGCGTTGGCGGCGACAAGGCGCAGCGCGTCGAGTTCGGCATCGACACAATTGTACCACGCGCCGGCGGCCATCTTCTCGCGTTCGCTCATGGCACGATCTCCTCTTCGGTACGAAGCAAAATCACAGAAACACGAGGCTGCAAAAGCTGCCATCTCTGGCCAAACGGACAGGCTGTGCTAGCCTGACGATCTGGCGGCGAGCCGGCAACTGGCGAACTGCACGACAAGAGCATTTTCGGACCAGACACATCCACGGGGACATCGGATGATCTACCTGCTCGCGCTTCTCATCGGAATTGTTACCGGCCTCAGGGCCATGACCGCACCAGCGGCAATCGCCTGGGGCGCCTGGCTCGGCTGGCTGCCCTTAGCCGGCACCTGGGCCAGCTTCATGGGCCACTGGATCACGGTGGCGATCTTCACCGTGCTGGCGCTTGTCGAATTCGTCACCGACCAGTTGCCGTCGACCCCGAGCCGCAAGGTGCCGCAGCAGTTCAGCGCCCGCATCGTCATGGGCGCCCTCGCCGGTGCTGCGATCGGCACCGCCGGCGGCATAATGGTCGGCGGATTGGCGACGGGCATCATCGGCGCGATCTTGGGCACGCTCGGCGGCGCGGAAGTGCGCGGCAGGCTCGCTGCTGCCTTCGGCAAGGACCTGCCGGCCGCGCTGATCGAGGACGCAGTGGCGATCCTCGGCGCCCTTCTGATCGTGAGCGCCGTCGCATGACGGCCGCCCGGAAATTCGACGCCGTCATCATCGGCTGCGGCCAGGGCGGCCCGCCGCTTGCCGGGCGTCTGACGGCAGCGGGCCAGACAGTGGCGCTGATCGAACGCAAGCTGGTCGGCGGCACCTGCGTCAATACCGGCTGCAAGCCGACCAAGACCATGGTGGCCAGCGCCTATGCCGCCCATCTCGCCCGCACCGGCGCCGACTACGGCGTTTCGACCGGCGATGTCTCGGTCGACATGAAGGTCGTGAAGGCCCGCAAGGACAAGGTGACGGTCGATTCCCGGACCAGCCTGGAAGACTGGATCGGCGGCATGAAGGGCTGCACGCTGTTTCGCGGCCACGCCAGCTTCGAAGGATCGCACGAGGTGCGCGTCGGCGACGAACTGCTGCACGGCGAAAGCATCTTCATCAATGTCGGCGGCCGCGCCAACATCCCCGATATGCCGGGGATCGGCGACATCACCTATTTGACCAACACGTCGATGATGGAAGTCGACTTCCTGCCGGAGCATCTGGTTGTGGTCGGCGGCAGCTATATCGGGCTCGAATTCGCCCAGATGTTCCGCCGTTTCGGCGCAAAGGTGACGGTGGTCGAAAAGGGGCCCCGTCTGATCTCGCGCGAGGACGAAGACGTCTCCGAGGCGGTCAAGAGCATCCTCGAAAAAGAGGGCATCAAGCTTAGGCTCAATGCCGAGTGCATCAGCTTCGCGCGGCATCCCGACGGCGTGCAGGTCGGTGTCGACTGCACCAGCGGCGACCGAGCGGTGACGGGCTCGCATGTACTGCTTGCCATTGGGCGAAAACCCAACACCGACGACCTGGGCCTCGACAGAGCGGGTGTCGTCACCGACAAGCGCGGTTATGTCGAAGTCGACGACCAGCTCCGGACCAATGTCCCGCACATCTGGGCTTTGGGCGACTGCAACGGCAAGGGCGCCTTCACCCACACCTCCTACAACGACTTCGAGATCGTCGCCGCCAATCTGCTCGACAAGGACGAGCGCAAGGTCACAGACCGCATCGAGGCCTACGCGCTCTACATCGACCCGCCGCTCGGCCGGGCCGGCATGACCGAGACTGCGGCGCGCAAGTCGGGCCGCAAGGTGCTAGTCGGCCAGCGACCTATGACGCGGGTCGGCCGCGCCGTCGAAAAGGGTGAGACACAGGGCTTCATGAAGATCCTCGTCGACGCCGACAGCAGGGACATCCTCGGCGCATCGGTGCTGGGCACCGGCGGCGACGAGGCGATCCACGCCGTGCTCGACCTGATGTACGCCAAGGCACCAATCGAGACACTGCAGCGCGCGGTCCACATCCACCCGACGGTTTCGGAGCTGCTGCCGACGATCGCCATCGAACTGAAGCCACTGGCATAGGATCGACCCATCCCAAGGTCGGGATGGGCCCTGGCCTGTTGGCTATTCGAAAGCCGCCCTCGCCTTTGCCTCAAGCCATTCGGCCATCTGGCGATACGGCACCGGACCGTAGCTGATGCGGGCGACGCCGAGCTCGGCGAGCTTGGCCTTCGGCGGTACATGCGCGAGCGCGATGATGTTGACCGGCAACTCGGCCTCGCGGCAGAGCCGGCCGATCAGCTTCTCGTCACCGAGACCCGGTGCAAAGAAACCGTGCGCGCCGGCCTTGGCGTAGGCGCGGGCACGCTCGACGGCCTCGTCGACGTGCTTTTCGCCGTGGGTGTCCGGCTTGTTCTTGAGGAAGACGTCGGTGCGGGCGTTGAGGAAGGCCGGCACGCCCGAAGCCTTGATCGCACCGGCTGCCGCAGCCACGCGCTCGGCCTGCAACGCTGTGTCGTGCAGCCCCTCGCCGCCGACGACCTGGTCCTCGAAATTGAAGCCGATGGCACCGGCCTCGATGGCGCGCGAAACCGTCTTGGCCACCTGCTCCGGCACGACGCCGTAGCCGCCCTCGAGGTCCATCGTCACTGGCAGGTCGACGGCAGCGACGATGCGCCTGATATTGTCGAGGGCGACGTCGAGCGGAATCTTCTCGCCGTCGGCAAAACCGAAGGCAGCGGCCACCGGCCAGCTGCCGGTGGCAATCGCCTTGGCGCCGGCCTTGGCGACAATGGCCGCAGTGCCGGGGTCCCAGGCATTGTAGAGCACCACGGGATTGCCCTTCACATGCAGGGCGTGGAAGGCATTTGCCTTGTCGATCTGGCTTGTCATGGAATCTTCCTCGCGGGTTCGGGAGGTTTACAGCCTAGCAGCGCGGCCCGGCTTCGCCATGGCGCAGAACGCGATATCACAGTGGCCAGCACCCTCAGCCAGCGTCCGGGTCAGCGCTCAGCAGCCGCCCCTCGAGCCGCTTCAGCAAGCTGACGGCGGTCCTGAGACCCACGTCGTCTTCGTCGGCGAGCAGATCGGTACGCAGACGCTCGAGAATGCGCTCGATCTCGACGACGCGGGCACGGCCCGCATCGGTCAGGGACAGGATCTTGGCGCGCCGATCACCGGGGTCGCCGACCCGGACGACCAGACCGTCAGCCGCCAAGATATCGACGATACGCACCAGCGACGGGCCCTCGAAGCCGAGATGGTCGGCAATCACGCCTTGGCGGATGTTGTCGCCTAGCCGTGACAGCGTCACCAGCGGCATGGCGGTGGCCTGCGACAGCCCGCAATCGTCGAGCGCGCGGTCGGCGGCGTGCCGCCACAACCGGGCAACCGATACCAAATACTTGCCGAAACTGGCGCGATCGGTGGCCCCATTGGACATTGCCGAAAGATAACATACTATCTATTAGGATGCGATCAGATTCTCGCACGACGCATCGTGCCTGGCGAAGACCAAAACCGGTTTTCGCCTCGACGATGCGCAGGCAGTCACGGGCGGCACCGGTTCCATGCGGACGCAGGGCGAGGAAGCGCCCGCACAGCACCGGCATGACGATCGCAGCCGTCGTCGCCCACAAGGGCGGTGGCGATATGTTCAATCTTCACAGGTAACTACAAATGGCAGAACAACGGACAAGCGGAGGCAGCGGCGGCTGGCTCCTGGTTCTCTTCGGCCTGCTCATGGTCATCATCGGCGCGCCGCTCGTTTATGGCGGCGTCCAGCTGATCGGCCTGGGCGGCTCCTGGTATTACGCACTCGCCGGCCTCGGCGTCATCGCCTCCGGCATTCTCTATGCGCTGCGCCGCAAGCAGGGACTGTGGCTCTACGCCATCGTGTTCCTGGCGACCGTCGCCTGGGCGATCTGGGAATCCGGGCTCGAATTCTGGCCGCTCGTACCACGCCTCGTGGCGCCCGCCGTCATCGCCATCCCGGCGCTGCTCCTGGCTCCGCTGTTTCCGTCAAGCAAGGGCAAGCGCGCTCCCTTCGCGCTCGCCGGCCTGCTTGTCACGGCGCTGGCCGCAACGGCCTTCTATGCCTTCACGCCGCACGGGGTGACGCGCAACGAATTTGCCAAGGACCCCGCGCCTGCCGTTCCCCCGGCCGCTGCAAGCGCCGGTGACTGGCGCTATTACGGCCGCACGCCGGCCGGTACGCGCTATGCCCCGGTCGACCAGATCAACCGCGACAACGTTAACCAGCTCGAAGTCGCCTGGACATTCCGCCATGGCGACACCCCGCAAGGTTCGGCGCAGGACCAGAGCACACCGCTCTTCGTCGGCGACACGCTCTACACCTGCTCGCCCAACAACATCGTCCACGCGCTGAACCCGGACACGGGCGAAGTGAAGTGGAAATACGATCCCAAGGCCAAGTCGCCGCTGTGGCAGCGCTGCCGTGGCGTCAGCTACTACGAACCGGCACTAGCTCCGGTCCAGGCCGAAGCCCCGGCGCCCACCGATCCGCTGACCCCGGCCAGCGTTATCGCGCCCGTGGCCCCCGCCGCCCCGGCATCGAACGCCTGTGCCGCCCGCATCGTCATGACCACCATCGACGCCCGCCTGGTCCAGCTCGACGCCAAGACCGGCAAACTGTGCCAGGACTTCGGCAATGGCGGCATCGTCGATCTCAAGCAGGGCATGGGCGAGATCAAGGACGGCTTCTATTTCCAGACCTCGGCGCCCACCGTCATGCGCGACCTGATCATGGTCGGCGGCTGGGTCTGGGACAATGTCGAGACCGGCGAGCCTTCGGGCGCCGTCCGTGCTTTCTCGGCCCGCACCGGCGAACTGGTCTGGGCCTGGGACCTCGGCAACCCCGCCATCACCAAGCTGCCGCCGGAAGGCGAGAGCTACACGCGCGGCACGCCGAACGTCTGGTCGACGCCGGCCTATGACGAAGCCCTCGGCCTCGTCTACCTGCCGACCGGCAACGCCACCCCGGACTTCTGGGGCGCCCACCGCAGCAAGGCGGCCGAGGAATATTCGGCCGCGGTCGTCGCCCTCGACATGGACACCGGCAAGGAGCGCTGGAAGTTCCAGACCGTGCACCACGACATCTGGGACTATGACGTTCCCGCCCAGCCGGCACTCTATGACGTGCCCGACGGCAAGGGTGGCAAGACCCCTGCCCTGATCCAGCTGACCAAGCGCGGCCAGATCTTCATGCTCGACCGCCGCGACGGCAAGCCGATAGCCGAAGTCGAGGAACGTGCCGTGCCGCAGGGCGCGATGGAAGGCGACTGGACCGCGCCGACCCAACCCTATTCGGTCGGCATGCCTTCGATCGGCACCGAGCCGTTCACCGAGGCGCGCATGTGGGGCGCGACGCCCTACGACCAGCTTTATTGCCGCATCGAGTTCAAGAAGCTGCGCTATGACGGCGAGTTCACGCCGCCGAGGACCGACCGCAGCCTGATCTACCCGGGCTACTATGGCGGCATGAACTGGGGCAGTGCGGCGATCGACGAAGCCCGTGGCCTCTTGATCGTCAACGACATCCGCATGCCGCAGTTCGTGCAGCTCATCGCCCGCGAGGAGGCCGACAACTATGGCGGCTCGGCAGCGCATGACGGCCTGTCGCAGCAGAAGGGCACGCCCTACGGCGCGTTGAAGAACGGCTTCATGTCGCCGCTCGGCGTTCCCTGCCACCAGCCGCCCTACGGCACGATCAGCGCGGTCGACCTCGAGTCGCGTACGCTCGTCTGGCAGGTTCCGGCCGGTACCCTCGAGGACACCGGCCCCCTCGGCATGAAGACCGGGATGCAGATCCCGATCGGCATGCCGACGCTCGGTGGCCCCGTTGCCACCTCGGGCGGCCTCGTCTTCTACGCCGGCACTCAGGACTACTACCTGCGCGCGATCGACGTGGAGACCGGCGAGGAATTGTGGAAGGGCCGCCTGCCAGTCGGCGCCCAGGCCACGCCGATGACCTACGTGTCGCCTGAGACCGGTGCGCAATATGTCGTCATCTCGGCCGGCGGCGCCCGCCAGTCGCCCGATCGCGGCGACTATGTGGTCGCCTACAAGCTGCCCAAGACGAACTGAGTTCTGACGGCATCGATACCGGGAAGGGGCGCCCAGGCGCCCCTTCTTCATTTCTGGCCGACGAAGGCTGTGGAGGCACGCCTGATCGGCAGGCGCCAGCCAAGCTTGACGCCGAGCGTCGCAACCGCAATGAGCGCCATGCCAACGCCTTGCGCCAAGCCGATAGGATGAGCGTAGATCGCCCAGTCGATGATGATGGCGACGACCGGATAGATGAAGGTGAGCACGCCGATGACCGGCGTCGTCAGCCTGGGATAAGACGAAAACATCATCACATAGGCAATGCCGGTGTGCAGCACCCCGATGCCGGCCAGCCAGCCCCATGAGGCGGGCGCGATGTCACTGGCGAAATTGGCGAAGGGCGCGAGCATGACCACGCCGACCGCCGTCTGGCACAACACCGTGACCTCCGGCCGCTGCTCGCCCAGGCCCTTGGCCAGGATCGTCACCACCGCGTAGAGGAAGGCGCCGCCGAGCGCTATGGCGATGCCGATCATCCAGGTCGTCGTGACCGGATTGTCCGAGACGACGAGGCCGCTGGCCAGCACGACGCCGAAGAAGGCAGCCGCCATCCAGGCGACCTGGTCGGCGGTGATGCGCTCCTTGAGAAACAGCACCCCGATCAGCACCACGAAGAACGGCTGGATGTGGTAGACGATGGTCATCACGGCGATCGAGGTCTTGGCGAAGCCCGCGAAGAACGCCGTCCAGCTCAACACCATGCAAACGCCGCAAAGCGCAGCGCGTCCGAGGCGGCCCCAGGACAGCGAGCGATCAGGCAGGTAACCGCGCACGAGGCACCAGGTGCCGAGGAACAGCGAGCCGAACAGGCAGCGCCAGAACACTGTCGTGACCGGGTCGACGCCGGCCTCCGTGACGAAGGCGCCGACGGTGCCGGCAATCGCCATGGCGACGGCGAGGTTGAGGGCGGGAAAGCGGGAAGCGTTGATCATGCTGGTCTTCCTTGGCGATGATCAAGCAAGCCCGCATTGACGATTTCATTCAAACGAATAGATTTGGCAAACCCTATTCGAAATACTGATACCGCCATGGCTTTGCCGCTCGACCTCGATCTGCTCAGAACGTTTGTCGCCGTTGCCGACAGCGGCAGCTTTTCCCATGCCGCCTCACGGGTCGGGCGCAGCCAATCGGCGATCAGCATGCAGATGCAGCGGCTGGAACAGACTGTCGGCAAGCAGCTTCTGGTCCGCGGCCCGCGTGCGGTCCTGCCCAACGCCATCGGCGAGGAGCTTCTGGTCTATGCCCGCCGGCTGCTGAAGTTGTCCGACGAAGCCTGGGCCAGCGTCACCCGTCCCGAGGAGGCCGGCAGCGTGCGGCTCGGCGTGCCCGACGACTACGCCGCCTTCCTGCTGCCGCCGGTCCTGTCGCGCTTTGCTGCCGCCCACCCGCTGGTCAACGTGGAACTGATCTGCGAGCAGTCGACCTCGCTGGTGAAGACCTTCGCCGACGGACGGCTCGACCTCGCCATCATTACCCGCGGCCCCGAGCAGGCGATCGAGGTGCTGCAGCGCGAGCGGCTTGTCTGGGTCGCCTCGCCCAACCATGTCGCCTGGGAGATCGATCCCCTGCCCGTCGCCCTGTTCGAGCCGGGCTGCGTCGCGCGTAAGAGCGTGCTGCAGGTGCTGGGTGCGGCCGACCGATCGTTCCGCTGCACCTACTCCAGCGCCAGCCTGCTCGGGCTCATCGCCGTGGTTCAGGCGGGATTGGCCGTCGCCGGCCTCGCCCAGCGCAGCGTGCCGCCCAGACTGCGCGTCATCGGCGAAGCCGAGGGCCTGCCGCCGCTGCCCGAGATGGAGATTGGCATCCTGCGCAACCCGCAGACCGGCAATTCCGCGGTCGAGCGGCTCTACGAGTTCCTCCGCCGCGACCTGACACAGCAGTCCTGATGTAAGCCGGCTTGCTGCCAGCGAATGGCTGCCATGCACAGCACGCATTGCTGCAATGCACCAACATCGCTTGTGCCGCGAGCGACTTGAGGAAACTGTAGACCTAAATCGTTTCAGCCTCCCCCGAGTCCGACATGCCCTTGCCGATCCTCGCCCTGGCCGTTGCATCCTTTTGCATCGGCACCACCGAATTCGTGATCATGGGCCTGTTGCCCGAGGTCGCGGCCGACCTCGGCGTGTCGATCCCGGCCGCCGGCCTGCTCGTCACCGGCTACGCCCTCGGCGTGGTCATCGGCGCCCCCATCATTGCCGTGGGCACGGCAAAACTGCCGCGCAAGCCGGTGTTGATCGGGCTTGCGATGATGTTCGTACTCGGCAACCTGCTCTGCGCCATCGCCCCGACCTACTGGACGCTGATGATCGCCCGCGTCATCACCGCCTTCGGCCACGGCGCCTTCTTCGGCATCGGCTCGGTGGTGGCGGCAAGCCTGGTGCCGGCCAACAAGCGCGCCAGCGCCATTGCCCTGATGTTTGCCGGCCTGACGCTCGCCAACATCCTCGGCGTGCCCGGCGGCACGGCACTGGGCGAGGCCTTCGGCTGGCGCATGACCTTCTTCGCCGTCGTCGCCATCGGCCTGATCTCGGTCGCGGCCATCGCCTTCCTGGTGCCGGCGGGCGTCGCCCCTCCCGGCAAGGGTGGCGTGGCCAGCGAGGTCAAGGTGCTCGGCAAGCTGCAGGTGTGGCTCGCCATGATCATCTCGGCGCTCGCCTCGGGCAGCCTGTTTGCCGTCTTCACCTACATCAAGCCGATCCTGACCGACGTCACCGGCGTGTCGGTTGCATCGGTCACCTGGATCCTGCTCCTCTTCGGCGGCGGCATGACCATCGGCAACATCATCGGCGGCAAGCTGGCCGACTGGAAGCTGATGCCGACTGCCATCGGCGCGCTGGTGGTGATGGCCGCGATCCACGTCGCCTTGGCCCAACTCGGCTATTCGGCGCCCGCCGCGATCCTGCTTATCTTCCTCTGGGGCGTGATGACCTTCGTCATCGTGCCGCCGATGCAGATGCGGGTCGTCGAAACCGCCTCGGAAGCGCCGAACCTTGCAGCGACGCTCAACCAGGGCGCCTTCAACGCCGGCAATGCCGCCGGCGCCTGGGCCGGCGGTGCCGCGATCTCGATGGGCGTCAGCTATGCCGACCTGCCTCTCGTCGGCGCGGCGATCGCACTGTCCGCCTTCGGCGTCGCGCTGTTTTCCTTCGCGCTCGACCGGCGTGACGCAATTCAGCAGGCGGCATGACGCTTTAGCGATTGTCAGCACTTCGCAGCTGCTGTAGCCACCTCATTGATGGTTCCTGCTGCCTGACTCGGGCAGCGGATTAAATGGGAACACGGTGAGACGTCCCTGACGCGAAACCGTGGCTGCCCCCGCAACTGTGAGCGGATAGCAAATCGGAAAATGCCACTGGCCAAACGGCCGGGAAGGCTCCGAGGAGTGATCACCCGCAAGCCAGGAGACCTGCCATCATCCGATTAACTCAACCGGCCGGGGTGTGCCGCGGAGATGATGATGGTTGCGACTGCCTTTTTCCGTACCGGCGCGCTCACCGGATCGTTCTGCCACCTCCGCCTGACTGCGGAGACAGGGCATGCTCGATCGCGTCCACACCGCTAGCCGCCTCGTAGGCACCACCCCGACACTGCTCGAACTCGACGGCGTCAGTTGGGGGCCTCGCGGTTCCCGGCCTATTCTCGAACCAGTGAGCCTTGCCGTCGCGCCTGGCGAAATGCTCGCCATCGTCGGCCCCAATGGCGCCGGCAAATCGAGCCTGCTGCGCTGCCTCTACCGCTACCACAGACCGGTCTCGGGAACGGTCCGGCTCGACGGCACCGACATCTGGACGATGAAGCCGCGTGACTGCGCCCGCCGCATCGCCACCGTGCTGCAGGAAAGCGCCTCCGACTTCGGGCTGACCGTGGCCGAGATCGTCGAGCTGGGGCTGACCCCGCACGCAACCGGCATTCGCACCGGCGATCAGGACTACGACCAGGTCGAGGCAGCGCTTGCATTGCTCGGCCTGACCGCGCTCGCCGCGCGCGACTTCAACTCGCTGTCCGGCGGCGAGAAGCAGCGCGTGATGATTGCCCGCGCGCTGGTGCAGCGGCCCGATCTGCTGATCCTCGACGAGCCGACCAACCATCTCGACATCCGCCACCAGCTTGAAGTTCTGGAGCTGCTCGGCAATCTCGGCTGCACCGTCATCGTCTCCCTGCACGATCTGGCGCTGGCCTCCGCCCATGCCGACCGCGTGCTGGTGATGGACGCAGGCCGCGCGGTTGCTTGCGGCAGGCCGGCAGACATCCTGACGCCCGAACGCATCCGCTTGAGCTTTTCCGTCGGTGCGATCCTCGACGACCATCCCATCACCGGTCGCCCGCGCTTTTCCTTCCACCTCGAACGCTGACAACAACTCAAGGAGCCCCAATGCGCCTGCCCATCATCGCCGCCGCCCTGCTCGCCACCTGTGCTTCCGCCGCTGCCAGCGGCTTCCCCGCCACCGTCAAGAGCTGCAACCGCGACGTGACTTTCGAGGCCGCGCCCAAAAGGGCTGTCTCCCACGACGTCAACCTGACCGAGATGATGCTGGTGCTCGGTTTGGCTGACCGCATGGCCGGCTATTCCGGCATTTCTGGCTGGAAGACGCTGGACGAGAACCTGCGCAAGGGCGTCGGCGAACTGCCGGAGCTCGCGCCGAAATACGTCACCAAGGAAGTGCTGCTGGGTGCCGATGCCGACCTGTTTTTCGCCGGCTGGAACTACGGCATGAAGGTCGGCGGCGACGTCACCCCCGACACGCTCACCCCCTTCAAAATCCCGGTCTACGAGCTGACCGAGAGCTGCATCCACATCATGAAGAAGGACAAGTCGTCACTTCAGGACATGTATGCCGACCTGCTCAATCTCGGCGCGATCTTCGGCGTGCGCGAAAAGGCGGAAGCGCTGGTGGCAGGCTACGAGAAGGAGCTCGCCGATTTCCAGGCGTCGCTGCCCAAGCTGGACAGGCCGGTCAGCGTGTTCCTCTATGATTCCGGCGAGCAGAAACCCTTCACCGCCGGCCGCTACGCCATGCCGACAGCGATCATCGAGGCCGCCGGCGGCAAGAACATCTCCGACGACGTCGAGTCGAGCTGGGTCGAGATCGGCTGGGAGCCGGTCATCGACCGCAACCCCGACATGGTGGTGATCGTCAACTATGGCGAGGTCACCGCCGAGCAGAAGATCGAGTTCATGCGCTCCAACCCGGCCTTCAAGGACATAACCGCGGTCAAGAACAACAGCTTCTTCGTACTCGAATACATCGAGGCGACGCCAGGTCCGCGCAACATCGCCGCCATCAAGCGGCTGGCCGCCGCCTTGCGGGCCGACTGACCGTGTCGCACCGCCACCTCGTCGCGGGGCCAAGGCACGCCCTGATCCATGCCATGCCGGCCCTGATCCCGGGGCTGGTCATACTGCTCGTCGCCGCCATGGTCATCGCTGTCGGCGTTGGTCCGGTCGCGATCCCTCTTGAGACCGTGTGGGGCGTGATCGCCAACAAGCTGGTGCCGGGAAGCGTCGAGGTGGCCTGGTCCAGCGGCCGCGAGAATATCGTCTGGGACGTGCGCGCCCCACGCGTCATCCTGGGCGCGGCCGTCGGCGCCTCGCTGGCGCTGGTGGGTGCGGCGCTGCAATCGGTGACGCGCAACCCGCTCGCCGACCCGCATCTGCTCGGCGTCTCGTCCGGCGCTGCCTTCGGCGCGATCATGGCGCTGATCCACGCCGGCATGATCTTCGGCGCCATCACGGTGCCGGTGTTCGCCTTTGCCGGAGCGCTGGCGGCGACAGCGCTGGTGCTGGCGATCGCCAATTTGGCACGGGTGCAGTCGGCCGGCCAGCTGATCCTCGCCGGCGTGGCGGTGAGCTTCATCATCAGCGCCGCCGGCAATTTGTTGATCTTCATCGGCGATCCCAAGGCCGCCCATGTCGCAATCTTCTGGATGCTCGGCGGGCTCGGCCTGGCGCAGTGGAGCCACCTGCCCTACCCGCTTGCAGCCCTCCTTGTGGGCGGCGCCTGGCTGATGACGCAGACGCGCAACCTGAACGCCATGACGCTCGGCGACGAGAGCGCCACTGCGCTCGGCATCCCGGCCCGGCGATTTCGGCTCAATGTGTTTGTCGTCTGCGCGCTGTTGACCGGATGTGCCGTCGCCTATTCCGGCGCAATCGCATTCGTCGGCCTGATGATCCCGCATATCGTGCGCTTCTTCGTCGGCGGCGACTATCGCCGCGTGCTGCCGCTGTCGGCGCTGGTGGGAGCCATCTTCCTGATCGCTGCCGACATGGCCGCCCGCACGGTGATGCCGCCGCAGGACATGCCGCTCGGCATCGTCACCGGACTGATCGGAGGCGTGGCATTCGTGGTGCTGATGCGGCGCCGGACGACAAATTGAGCGTCAGTTGGTAATGCAATGCAAGACGACGCAAATCCAGTTGCACCCCCGGTTTTTCCTAGCTATGGATTTGCCATGAACACGACTTCGCTCCAGAACATTTGGTGGCGGGCCAGCTGACAGCGGCCTCTTGAAGCGCGTGCGCGTGAAAATTGTGATGGCCGCAACGGGATTTCCGGGCGGCCATTTGCTTTTTTCGAACCAGGCTCCGGACGCTCCCACGGCAACAGATGGAGACGGGAATGACGTTGGAACTGCTTGATAACGGTGCCGAGCGCTACGTGACCGGAGGTGGTGTTTCCATCACCAGGCAGCGCCATGAGACCGCCTATGCCGGGGCGATCGAGACCTATCTCGATGGGCTGAACAGCCGGCGCGGCGCGGTCTTCTCCTCCAACTACGAATATCCCGGCCGCTATACCAGATGGGATACCGCGATCATCGACCCGCCTGTCGTGATCTCGGCGCGCGGCCGCGCCATGAAGATCGAGGCGCTCAACGCCCGCGGCGAGGTGTTGCTGCCGGTCATCCACGCGGCACTGGCGCCGCTCGAGGAACTGACCATCGGCGAGACGACGAAGCGCCTGATCGCGCTTCAAGTGGCAACGCCCGGGCGTGTCTTCACCGAAGAGGAGCGTTCGCGCGTGCCGTCGGTGTTCACCGTGCTGCGTGCCATCACCGCACTGTTCAAATCGGACGAGGACAGCAATCTCGGCCTTTATGGCGCCTTCGGCTACGACCTGGCCTTCCAGTTCGACCCGGTCGAGCACAAGTTGGAGCGTAAGGAGAGCCAGCGCGACCTGGTGCTGTTCCTGCCCGACGAGATTCTGGTTGTCGACCACTATTCGGCCAAGGCCTGGCACGACCGCTACGACTATTCCGGCAAGGGTTTCTCGACCGAAGGCATCGCCCGTGACAGCGCTGCCGAGCCCTTCAGGGCTTCCGACCGCATTCCCCCACGCGGCGACCACGAGCCGGGCGAATATGCCCAACTGGTGCGCCGGGCGATGGACAGCTTCAAGCGCGGCGACCTGTTCGAGGTCGTGCCCGGCCAGATGTTCTACGAACGCTGCGAGACCGCACCGTCCGAAATCTCGCGCCGGCTGAAGACGATCAACCCCTCGCCCTACTCGTTCTTCATCAATCTTGGTGAAAACGAATACCTGATCGGGGCGTCGCCGGAGATGTTCGTGCGCGTCAACGGCCGCCGCGTCGAGACGTGCCCGATCTCGGGCACCATTAAGCGCGGCGACGACGCCATCTCCGACAGCGAGCAGATCCTCAAGCTGCTCAACTCGAAGAAGGACGAATCCGAGCTGACGATGTGCTCGGACGTCGACCGCAACGACAAGAGCCGCGTCTGCGAACCGGGCTCGGTGCGCGTCATCGGCCGCCGCCAGATCGAGATGTATTCGCGGCTGATCCACACCGTCGACCACATCGAGGGCCGGTTGCGCGAGGGCATGGACGCCTTCGACGCCTTCCTCAGCCACGCCTGGGCGGTGACCGTCACCGGCGCGCCCAAATTGTGGGCGATGCGTTTCATCGAGAGTAACGAAAAGAGCCCGCGCGCCTGGTATGGCGGGGCGATCGGCATGGTGCATTTCAACGGCGACCTGAACACCGGCCTGACCCTGCGCACCATCCGCATCAAGGACGGCATCGCCGAGGTGCGCGCAGGCGCCACATTGCTCTACGATTCCATTCCCGAGGAAGAAGAAGCCGAAACCGAACTGAAGGCCTCAGCCATGCTTTCCGCCATCCGCGACGCCAAGACCGGCAACTCCGCAGGCACCGAGCGCACCACCGCGCGCGTCGGCGAAGGGGTCAAGATCCTGCTCGTCGACCACGAGGACTCGTTCGTCCACACGCTGGCCAACTACTTCCGCCAGACCGGCGCCGACGTCTCGACCGTGCGCTCGCCGGTGCCCGAGGAAATCTTCGACCGCATCAAGCCGGACCTCGTGGTGCTTTCGCCCGGACCGGGCACGCCGAAGGATTTCGACACGGCGGCGACGATCAAGAAGGCACGCGACCGCGACCTGCCGATCTTCGGCGTGTGCCTGGGCCTGCAGGCGCTGGCCGAAGCCTATGGCGGCGAGCTGCGCCAGTTGGCGGTGCCGATGCACGGCAAGCCGTCGCGCATCCGCGTCTCCAAGCCGGGCATCATCTTCTCCGGCCTGCCCAAGGAAGTGACCGTCGGCCGCTACCATTCGATCTTCGCCGATCCGGTGCGCCTGCCCAGCGATTTCGTCGTCACCGCCGAGACCGAGGACGGCGTCATCATGGCGTTCGAGCACAAGAAGGAGCCGATCGCCGCGGTGCAATTCCACCCGGAATCGATCATGACACTCGGCCACGACGCCGGCATGCGGATGATCGAGAACGTCGTCGCGCACATGCCGCGCAAGGCCAAGGACAAGGCGGCCTGAGCGGCCGCCGGGACTGCAAGCAGAGATCATGAGCGAAACCGAAACACAGAGCTTGTCGGCCACGCGCGGTGGACAGCCATCGTCCAAGCGGCGTGTCGCCAGGCTCGCCTTCTGGTCGATCATCATCGGCGCGGGGGTCATGGGCCTGAAATTCGTCGCCTGGTGGATGACGGGTTCCGTGGCGCTGTATTCGGACGCGCTCGAATCGATCGTCAACGTCGTCGCCGCCATGGCCGCCTTCTGGGCGATCAAGATCAGCCACAAGCCGGCGGACATGGGCCACCAGCACGGCCACCACAAGGCGGAATATTTCTCGGCCGTGCTCGAAGGCGTGCTGATCGTAGTTGCCGCCTTCCTCATCCTGTTCGAGGTCTGGCGCAGCTGGGGCGTGCCGATGGACGTCGAGCAGCCCTGGTTCGGCCTCGGCATCAACGGCGTCGCAGCAGTGATCAACGCGATCTGGGCAAGCGCGCTGATCCGCGTCGGCCGGGCCGAACGCTCGCCCGCCATGGTCGCCGACGGCCATCACATCATGACCGACGTGGTGACCTCCGCCGGCGTGCTGATCGGCCTCGTCGCTGCCGTTGTCACCGGCTGGAAGATCCTCGATCCGGCACTGGCCGTGATCGTGGCGCTCAACATCCTGTGGCAGGGCTGGCACGTCATCAGCTCGTCGATGGACGGGCTGATGGACCGCGCCGTCGAGCTCGACGAGCACATGCGCATCCGCGACATCATCTCGGCCAATTCCAAGGGCGCGATCGAGGTCCACGACCTCAAGACCCGCATCGCCGGCCGCGCCACCTTCATCGAGTTCCATCTGGTCGTCGACGCCGACATGACCGTCGGCGAAAGCCACGTCATCTGCGACCGCATCGAGGATGCGCTGCGGGCCGACATCCCGTCGGTGCGGGTGATCATCCATGTCGAGCCTGACGACGAGGCCAAGCTGCCCAGGGGCACTGTGGCGGTGCCTTTCGCGTGATCTTGAGCTGATGTAGCCCGGCCTGGCATGCGAAAACAAAGAAGAACGCGCACCGGCTCGAGGAAACGCCCCGCTCGAACCGATGCGCCCGGCCCCCCGCCGGATTAGTTGAACTGCCAGCTCACTCGCGCCATGATCGCGTGAAATGCGGTGTCGACATTGTGGGTCGAGCCGCGGGTGTCGATTTCACCCGTTTCGGAATCTCTGGCAAAGCTTGAAACAGTGAACGACCCCAGGTCTACATAGTTGTAGTCGAGCCCGAGGATGATGTTGTTCGTCCAGGCGTAGTTGACGCCTGCGCCGATGGTCCAGCCTGGCCGGGAAAACGTCTTCGTAACATCGAACCTGCCCGCGTCGCTGTAAGCGTCAATGCGGCTGCGCACCTGGCCATAGGCCAGGCCGCCCTTGGCGAAGAACAGCCATCTGTCGGAGGCATAGCCGAGCCGCGGCGTCAGCATCCCAAGCCAGTCGAGCCGCGTCGATATGGTGTCCTGCCGAGTGTCATTCCAATTGAACGGACTGTGGATGCCGGACCTGCCGACATTTGCGAGGGAAAGCGACCCCTCGAGGCCGAGCACGAGATTTTCGTGCTGCTGGTTGTAGCCGGCATGGACACCGAGCAATCCGCCGCCCATCCGATGTGAGAAGGTGTCTCCAGCTTCCCAGTTGAAGTAATTTTGCGAGGGAAAATCGATTCCTTCGTCGTTGGCGAAGGTGTAGTCGGCGTCACCCCAGCCGACCCCTGCATGGCCACCGGCGTAGAAGCCGGTCCAGTCGAACGGGACCACCGGCTCTGTTGCGAGAGGCTCTGCTGCAGACGCGATTGCGACGCTGCCAACCAGGATCGTCGCCGCCAAGACCAGTTTATGCATCTTACGCACTGCATTTCCCCCTGGACGCCGCAGCCGGCGTCCTGTCCCCGAATCCGATCGGCCAATCCCTATTGCCGTGCTGACCGATGCGTCTCGCGCAGCGAGCGGAAGTCTCCGGAATTGAGCGGAAATCGGGGCAAAGCATCTGTCAGCAGCCTTTCAGCCCAGCCACTTGCGACACTGGACATGAAGCTCCTGCACGCGCTCAATCGCCTGCGGCGGAGATTTGGATGCGAGGATACCGGGTATGTTCGGATTGATAGGCAAGATGCGCGCGCAACCCGGCAAGCGGGACGCGTTGCTGGCAATACTGCTCGACAGCACCGGCAGCATGCCCGGCTGCCTGAGCTACGTCGTCGCCAAGGATCCGGCCGATCCCGATGCGATCTGGATCACCGAAGTGTGGGACAAGAGCGAAAGCCACAAGGCCTCGCTTTTGCTGCCCGAGGTGCAGGCGGCGATCAAGCAGGCGATGCCGCTGATTGCCGGTTTCGACAGCAGCACCGAGATCGAGCCGGTCGGCGGCTTTGGGCTTCCGGGTTCCTGAACCCACCCAATCAGATCTTCACCAGCATGGCGGTGAGGTACATGAGGCCGGCACCTGCGGCGAGGCCGGTCATGGCGGCAGGGCTGAACAGCCCGCCAACGTCAACGCCGTCGCGCCGGCGCAACAATGCCGTAACCTCGACGATGACCTGCAGGATGGCCCCGGCGCCGATGGCGAGCGCCAGTGCCGACCATTGCGGCGCAAAGGCGAGGCTGCCGATCCACAGGCCAAGCACCGCCGGCCCGCCGGCGAGCAGCGTCAGCCAAACGAAGGTCCACAACGTCACCCTCTGGCGCAGGATGGGTGCGGCGATGCCGATCCCTTCGGTGACATTGTGCAGCGCAAAGCCGATCACCAGGAAAGTACCTAGCCCGGCAGCACCGGCGGCGAAGGCGGCACCTATGGCGAGCCCCTCGCCGAAATTGTGCAGCCCGATGCCGATGGCGATGTAGGTGGCGAGCGCAAGACCCTTCGGCGCGCCGTTGCGCCGGCCGATCCCCATCAGGATCAGGAAGCTGGCCGTTGCGGCCAGCACCACCATCACCTGCCCCTGGAAAATCGCGGCGGATTCTCCTGCCAACTCGAGGGCTTCGCTCAACGCATCGACCATCAGGAAAGCGAGCAGGCCGACGGTGAGCGCAAGGAGGAAACTCATGCCGGAGCGACCGACGCCGCGCAGCGCCGGATAGAACATCAGTCCGACCGCAACCGGCACGATTCCAACGAAGATGCCGAGGATCGCCTGCGTCAGCAGGCTCGAGCTGTCGGGGACCGGTGTCGCCACGGCAACGGGAATTTCGTGAGCGAAGGTGGCACCCGTGCTGGTCACCAGATTGACCGCGTGCGCTTCGCCAAGCACCCACGGGAAAGGCACGTGGATCCAGGCGGACGACCCTCGCGCCAAAGGCCCGGGGGGATCTTGCGTGAATTGCCAATAGGCATCGTCGACCTGGACCTGGGCGATGGTCATCGGTTCGGACCCGCCGGCACGGACTAGGACGCTGATGCCGTCGCCGGCAAGGATGACGCGTTCGAAGGCAATGTCTTCAACCGGCGGCGCACCGCTGTTGAACCTCGCCATCGGGTTGGTCGCAATCAGAACCGCGATGGCAGCCGCAAAGGCCAGCAGCGGCAGGACGACCCACCACAGCGCCCGGCGCGGCGAAGGCGTGCCGGGCAATTCGGCTTCGGTTTCGACGATCGGAGCGTCCCTCATGCGACTTCCTCCACGACGTCGAACATGCCGACCCAGCCAAGCTCGGTGAATTCCGACTGATGCGGATGGAACATGTAGAGGCCTGGCTCGTGATCGGCGAAGCTGAACTCGATGATGCCGCGCTGGGCCTGGCATTGGGTGATCAGGTCGACGGTCTTCAACGTCGGCGTCAGCGTCGTTCCCTGGTCGAAATAGTCGAAGAAGTTGCCGTGCAGGTGAAACGAGTTGATGGGATCGAACTCGACGACGTTGATCAGGTAGATCCGCACCGGCCTGTTCTTTGCGATCCTGATCGGCGAATTCATGTAGGTGTGCGCCACCGTGTTGACGGCATAGAACTCGTTCTCGCCGTCGAAATTGGTGTCGAAGGCGTTCATCACCATGACGAACTCCTGCCACTGCCTGTTCTCGGGCGTGCCATAGAGCCGCGAACGGGCGACATCGGCCTGCTCGGGATGGCGTGCGGGATCGGGATCGATGACGAAGGCGCCGTACATGCCCTTGTGGATGTGCCGTTTCAGCGGCAACGCGTGGCAGTGGTAGAGGTGGCAGCCGAAGGGCTTGGCGTCGAACTCGTAGACGAACTCCTCGCCGGGATTGATCAGGCCGGCCCCAGGCACGCCGTCCATGCGCGCCGCATGAATGCCATGGAAATGCATCGAATGCGGGTGCGAGCCGTAGTTCTTGAAAACGATACGTAAGCGCTCGCCTTCGGTCGCCCGCAGCGCCGGGCCGGGAACGCGTCCGTTGTAGGTCCAGGCCGGGAACATGACCCCCGGGGCGATCTCGATCTCCTTGTCCTCGGCAACGACCTCGAAGGTCCGGAGCGTGCGACCGTCGGGCAGAACCGACGTCGTTCCAACATCCCAGTCGGTAAGCATCTTGGCCGGGTCGAAGCCGTTGCGGACACTGTCGACCTCGCCGACCGTGACCATCGCGCCATGGGCGCCGCTGTGCCCGGATATTGGAGCGGCCTTATAGGCGCTGTCGGCACCAGCCGCGCCAGCGGCATCATGCCCGCCGTGCGCAGCCTGGCCCACGGCCGAACTGACGCTGACGGCGGTCGCGCCAGCCGTGCAAATGCCGCCGGCCAACAGCAACCTGCGGCTCAGCCGTTCCCGCAACCAACCTGGTGTTTCCACCTTACCCTCTTTTGCAAATGCGAATGATTTGCATCATGCACTCGCAGTCGCCAGTGCACAAGTTGAATCTGAGCGGCAGCGCCATGGCTCAAACCAGTGCCGTGCAAAGACAATCCAGCACGGGCGGAGAGACGCCCTCGCAAGCTACAGAGGAGAGGAGTTGCCTGTATTGCGCACATCGCTGGTTTCAGAGCCGCAGCCGACCGCGACAAACACCTGTTCCGATTCATCAATTCGGCGTCCACAGGTCGCGAACCGCAATTGCCTTTGTTGCCGCCAAACGCATGGCGCTCACGAAGATAATTACCCTTGGACAGGGCTGACACCGTCGGCCGAATAGGTCTAAGACGGCCGCATGAAGCCAGACCCGCAGCCTGCCGCCCCGCTGTCCGAAACGAAGCCCTGGCTGCAATGGCTGCTGCTGCTGGCTTGCTCGGCCCTGGTTGGCGGCGTGCTGGAAATGGTCCACCTGCCTGCCGCGCTGCTGGTCGGCCCGATGCTGGTGGCGATCGCACTCGGCAGCAGCGGCGCCACGGTCCGCGTGCCCAAGCCACTCTTCGTCGCAGCACAGGCGCTGTTGGGTTGCCTCGTCGCCAACTCGATCTCGCCCGGCATCTTCACCACATTCGCCGCCGAATGGCCGCTGTTTTTAGGCGCGGCGATTGCCACGGTTGCCGCCAGCAGCTTCCTTGGCTGGTTCATCTCGCGGCTCAAGGTGCTGCCGGGCACGACGGCGGTTTGGGGTTCGGCGCCGGGAGCGGCAACAGCGATGGTTCTGATGGCCGACGCCTTCGGCGCCGACGCCCGGCTTGTCGCCTTCATGCAATATCTGCGCGTCATCATGGTCTCGCTTGCCGCCGCGGTCGTCGCCCGGCTCTGGGTCGACACGTCGGGCGTCGAAACGCCGCCGATCGAGTGGTTCCCCGCGTTCCAATGGCCCGCCTTCGGCGCGATGATCGGGGTCGCCGTGGCCGGCAGTGCGCTTGGCGTTCTGCTGCGCATCCCCTCGCCCTACTTCGTCGGCAGCATGATCGTCGGTGCGACCCTGCATCTCGGCCTGGGCGTGCCGCAGCAACTGCCGGAGTGGCTGCTTGCCATCGGCTATACGCTGATCGGCTGGTCGATCGGCCTCAACTTCACCCGGCCCATCCTGCGCCACGCCGCGCGTGCCTTGCCTCAGGTGGTCGGCTCGATCGCGGCCTTGATGGCCTTCTGCGGCGCCCTGGCCTGGGGGCTGCACCAAATCCTCGGCGTCGATCCGCTGACCGCCTATCTCGCGACCAGTCCCGGCGGCATGGATTCGATCGCCATCATCGCCGCGGCGGCCGACAATGTCGACCTGTCGTTCGTGCTGACACTGCAGATGCTGCGCTTCCTGATCGTGCTCATGTTCGGACCCGCCCTGGCAAAGCTGGTGGCCAAGTCGATCAAGGATTGAGACGCCACGCGCACCGGCCAGCGCTCCCATTTCGACAAGATCGATCGCCCCTGTAGCATCGGCCACCCGTCGCTCGTCCTTTGGTCACTGGCACTGAAACCAACGGAAGGGACAATGGCGATGGCGCGCACCGGACCAGCAAGAGTCGAACTGGAAAACGTCAATCACCCCGGCCAGGTCAGTTCAGCCGATGCCGCCATGTATCATGCGATGAAGCAGGCGATCCTCAGGGTGCTGCCGGCAAAGTCGCCTGGGCTGACCGTGGCGCAGATGCAGGACGGCGTGCGCGGCCACCTGCCTGAAGACCTTTATCCCGGCGGCGCCAAGGCAGGCTGGTGGGCCAAGGCGGTGCAGCTCGACCTCGAGGCAAAAGGCATCATCGCCCGCGAGCGGGTGAGCCCCCTGCGCCTGCACAAGGCCTGACGCCCGACGGCATCACGCCGGAGTTGCCCGGCTGACATCCGCCCTGTCGCGGACGGCCGCCCTTGCGCACGCCCTGCGCCTCCTGTAAGAGAGCGGCCATGACTTCGCGCAAGATCATCGAAATCTCCCGTCCGGCCGCTTTTGCGGGCGAGACGCTGCGCGCGCTTTCTTCGGCTCTTCTTCTTCTCGGCCTTATCGGCGATCGCCGGGCTCGTTAAGGGAGCGTCCGGCGGTCGAATTGCCGCCGAGGCATCTGCTCCTTTACTCTTCACAACAGATCCGAAATTCTGATTTAAGACCGCTGAAGCATGCGCGCTATGTCGTGCATGGCGGCCAAGAGAACGAGACCGACAATGAGCAAGACCACCCCAGCTTCCGGCCGGAGCGCCGGCATGCCAACCGCCGCCGTCAAGTATCAAGCCTATCACAAGATCAACCTGCCCGACCGGACCTGGCCGTCCAAGGTCATCGACAAGGCGCCGATCTGGTGCTCGGTCGACCTGCGCGACGGCAACCAGTCGCTCGTCGACCCGATGGGTCACGACCGCAAGGCGCGCATGTTCCAGCTGCTGCTCGACATGGGTTTCAAGGAAATCGAAATCGGCTTCCCCTCGGCGTCGCAGACCGATTTTGATTTCGCCCGCTGGTGCATCGAAGACGGCAACGTCGCCGACGACGTGTCGCTGCAGGTGCTCGTGCAGTGCCGGCCGGAATTGATCACACGCACCTTCGAGGCGCTGAAGGGCGCGCACAAGCCGATCGTGCATTTCTACAACTCGACCAGCGAGTTGCAGCGCCGCGTGGTGTTCGGCAAGGACGTCGCCGGCATCAAGCAGATCGCCACCGACGCCGCCAAGATGATCACCGACATGGCGGCCAAGGCCGGCGGCGGCTACCGTTTCCAGTATTCGCCGGAAAGCTTCACCGGCACCGAACTCGAAGTCGCGCTTGAAATCTGCAACGCGGTCACCGAGATCATCAGGCCGACGCCCGACAACAAGCTGATCATCAACCTGCCCTCCACCGTCGAGATGGCGACGCCCAATATCTATGCCGACCAGATCGAGTGGATGTGCCGCAACCTCGACAATCGCGAGAACCTGATCATCTCGCTGCATCCCCACAACGATCGCGGCACCGGCATCGCTGCCACCGAGCTCGGCCTGATGGCGGGTGCCGACCGTGTCGAAGGCACGCTGTTCGGCAATGGCGAGCGCACCGGCAACGTCGACGTGGTGACGCTGGCGCTCAACATGTTCACCCAGGGCGTCGACCCTGAACTCGACTGTTCGGACATCGAGCGGATCAAGGCCGTCTACGAATATTCCAACCAGATGGTCATTCCCGAACGCCACCCCTACGTCGGCGAACTGGTCTACACCGCCTTCTCCGGCTCGCACCAGGACGCTATCAACAAGGGCATGAAGGCGATCAAGGTCGCCAACAAGCCGTTGTGGGAAGTGCCTTACCTGCCGATCGACCCGCAGGACGTGGGCCGCAGCTACGAGGCGATCATCCGCATCAACTCGCAGTCGGGCAAGGGCGGCATCGCCTATGTGCTCCAGGCCGACTACGGCCTCAACCTGCCGCGCAGCCTGCAGGTGGAGTTTAGCCAAGACATCCAGGCGATCACCGATGCCGAAGGCAAGGAAGTGTCGGTCAAGCGCATCCATGAGCGTTTCCTCGAGGTCTATGTAGACCAGCCGGCCGCACGCCTCAAATTCGTTGATCACCAGACCTTTCCCGATACGGTGATGAAGGGCCGCCGCGTCGTCGAGGCGACCATTGTCGACAACGGCAAGGAAGTGGTGATTTCCGGAACCGGCAACGGCCCGATCGACGGATTCGTCGATGCCCTGTCCCGCCATATCGGTATCGACCTTTCGGTGCTCGACTATTCCGAGCATTCGATCCAGCGCGGCTCCAACGCTTCGGCCATCTGCTACATGGAGGTCGAACATCCGCGCGGACGCCTGTTCGGCGCCGGAATCAACACCAATATCGTGGCGGCTTCCCTTGAAGCGGTGGTTTCGGCGGCCAATCGCATCCTGGCGCGTTAGGGTTAACGCCACTCCGGACACGCCTCGCCCGTGGATAACGGGCGAGGCGTTTGTGCATCGGTGCGCTGCATGCTTGTGCGCCACCGCCAGCCGACTATGATCCGATCATTCGTACCGGTTCGAAAAGGGTCGATACTTGGTTGCCTCCACGCCTGCCGCCCCCGCAGTGCGCGAAGCGCTTGAGCGGCTTGTTGCCAGCGAGACCTTCGGCCGGTCCGATCGGGCACGAAAACTGCTGCGCTATCTCGTGGAGCGCGATCTTGCCGGCGAAGCCGAGCGGCTGAAGGGCTTTGCCATCGCCGTCGATGTCTTCGGCAAGGACGCCGAATTCGATTCGGCAACCGATGCCGTGGTCCGCGTCCAGGCCGGACGCCTGCGCGAACTTCTGGCCCAGTACTATGCCGTCGAGGGCACGGCCGACCCGATCCGCATCACCATTCCCCGCGGCAGTTACGTGCCCGCCTACGAGGCGGTTGCCGAGAGCCCGCCCGACGTGCCCTCCCCTGGTGAAATCGAGGGAAACGAGACAATTGCGTCACCAGCCAATGTCGAGCTGGGGGCGGCGTCGCTACATGCCGAGGACCAGATGGACCCGGTGTTGCAGGGCACCAGCGTCAAACGGCAGCTCAGGTATTTCTGGGCGGCGATGGCACTGGTCATCGTCATGCTCGGCATCTTGGTCTTCCGCAACATCGGCGGCCCGTCCGCCACCAATTCCGCCAGCGTGACCGACTTCCGCAACTCCACCGCCAGTATCACCGATGCAGTCGACCAGTTGCCGGCCGTGCATATTCACCTCGGCCCGGAGGGCGGCGACACCGCGCGGGTCGCGACAGTGCTGCGGACGGCGCTGTCGGGCTTCGACACCATCGATCTCATCGCCCGCGACCGTTCGGAACGAGCCAGGCGTGCCGACGCAACCGATTTCGATTTCGCCGTGAATGCGGGCCCCTCGCCGGGCTCCGTGCTGATCGAACTGCAGCACATGGCCAGCGGCCGCATCCTCTTGTCGCGCGTACTGTCGCCTCAGGAGGTCCAGCCGGATGCGATCGACGACCGCATGGCCGAAATCGTCACCTCGGCGATTCCGGTTTCCGGCATGATCTATGGCTACATTGAGCAGAACGGGCTTCAGCGCGGGCTGGTGGCCTGCCTTCTGCTCAGCGACGACTTCTACATGGACCAGACAGCCGCGAGGCACCGCGCCGCTTATCAATGCATGGAAGAATTGTCGCGGCGCGGCGCCAAGTCTCCCATCGTCTATGCCGAACTCGCTTCGCTGCAACTCGAAGCCGTGACCGACAACTACCGCTATCCGCCCAACGCCACCGCTGACGGAGCCTATGCGCAGGCCCACAACGCGGTACAGACCGGTGCCACCAGCCCCTATGCGCATCGTGCCTACGGCTATCTGCAGTCACGCCTCGGCGACCGCACGGAGTCCATCCGCTGGATGCGCAAGGCCTACGAACTCAATACCTACGACCTGACCATGGCGGCCGCTTACGGCTATGCGCTGGTCCTGTCGGGGAGCTACAGCGACGGCGTGCCGATCATGAAGCGCGCGGTGGAAAGCACCAGTGCCCGTCCCGGCTGGTGGGACTATGGCCTGTTCCTCGGCGAATTCATGCTCGGCAACCGCTACGCCGCGGCGCGCGCCGCCAATTCGCTTACCGCGAACAAGAAGCCGCACTATCTGGCTGCACGCCTCATCGCCGCGGATTTCGCCGGCGACGAGAAGCTCACCGCATCGCTGGTGAAGGAGATTTCTGCAATCTACCCTGCCTTCGCCACCGACCCGGCCACCGCCTTCAACAAGGGCAAATATCCCGCGGAGCTGATAAAATCGCTGACGAAGGCCCTGCGCGCGGCCGGACTGGGCAACCAGACTTGAGTTTCGGTTTATTTTTAGACGGTTTTTTGCATATTGGGCGCGCTACAAACGTCCAACGGCATTTGAAATCCAACGAATTATACTTATAGTTGCAGTCGATTTCAGGCTTCGGGTTATTTCAGGGACGATGAATTACTCCATCCATGCGGCCGTTCGGGGAAACGGCACCAACGTGGTGGTCTTGCTTCACGGCTTCGGCGGCTGCTGCGACATCTGGGAGGATGTCGTCGACACGCTGGGTGATGCATTCAGGACCATTGCCTATGACCTGCCGGGACACGGCCGTTCGCTCGACTATCCCAAGGCCGGCTCGGCCAAGGTGGCGGCAAAGGCCGTTCTTGCCGATCTTGCGGCACGCGGCATTGCCGGCGCCCACTTCGTCGGCCACTCGATGGGTGGCGCGGTGGCAACGCTCGCAGCATTGCTCGACCCCGCGCGCGTCGCATCGCTGACACTGCTTGCGCCTGGTGGCTATGGACCTGAGATCAACGCTCCCCTGCTCCGGCGCTATGCGGCAGCCACCTGCGCCGACGAGATCCGCGCCTGTCTCGCCGAAATGTCGAGCCCTGACAGCACAGTGCCGGATGCCGCCATTCGCAACCTTACCGAGATGCGCGCCCGGCCCGGCCAGACCGAAAAGCTGGTCGCCTTTGCCGAGGCAATGACGGCCGACGGCAGGCAGGGAGTCATCCCGCGTCAAGACCTTGCCTCGCTGGCCATGCCGGTGATGGTGGTCTGGGGCACCGACGATGCCGTGCTGCCCTACAGCCATGCCGACGATCTCCCGCCTGGGTTCCTCGTTCACCACGTGCTGGAGATCGGTCACATGTTGCCCGAGGAGACGCCGGGCCTCGTTGCCGACATCGTGCGCCGCATGAGCCGCCGGCGCCAGCGGCGCCAGCCGACATTCACCGACCACAAGGCCTGATGAATCGGATTCTGCACGGCTGCCGGTAAAGGATTGTACAGAAACCGTTTTGACCGCGTCGCATCTGCGGCAGGACATTTCGGCGGGATACAATTCCGCCGCGATCGTGATTATGTTAACTCTTGCTTAACCGACACCAGAGGCAAGAGGCGATGAGCGACGACAACGTGACCGCGATGAAGCCGGCACGCGTGCTGTCGGACGCCATTCGCGATGTCAAGAACGCGACGGCGGATCGCACCGACGTCGTCGTCGACCTGCGCGAGGCCCATCGCATGCGGCTCGAATTGCTTGCCGCCGAGCTCGAGCAAGTCTTCGCCGACGTGCCGAAGGACATCGACAATTTCGACTTTGCCATATCGTCGGGCCTGCAGCCGCGACTGTGGATCGACGCCGTGAGCCATGTCGCCCTCGGTCGCGACCGCCGCACGTTCCGCTTCGTGCGCGACACCCGCATCGGACGCGTCGTCCTGGCCGAGACGACCGACACCAAGCGCGTCGCCGCCCAGGTCACCCGCTACATCGCCGAGCGGATCGTGGAGCGGCAGCAGATGATGGACGGAGGCGCCGAACTGGCGCTGCCGAGCTTTGCCAGGGACCCTGTCGCCGAAGCGGAGCCGCCGTTGCGGCCCATCGCCCGGCCGATATGGCCACGCTTCCTGTCCGGCTTCGGCCTGCTTGTCGCCGGCGCCGTCGCCGGCATCGCGGTGATGGCCGCGCTCTACTGGCTGCGCCTCGCCGCGACCGGCGTCAGCTTCTGACCTCGACGGTCGAACGCGGAACCATTGCCGTCAGGTCAAGGCTTGCGATCTCCGCAGGCGCCATCGCAGGTCCCACCAGGCCGCGCCGCGTCAGTTTCACATTCCAGCCGCCTGGCTCGCCCGAGATATCGATCAGGTTGAACTGCGCTGCCGGCCTATGGCCGCCGGGCGCCTGCCCAGCGGCTGCAACGCCGACCACCGGCACCCGGCCGGCCGGCCCGTGAATCCAGTGCAGCGTCGGCAAATGCGAATGGCCGTGCAGCACCAGCTCGGTACCGTAGCGACCGACCAGGCTCTGGAACTTGCCGATGCCGAACAGCCGCTTGTGCTGGCCCACGGCACCGCGCACCGGCGGATGATGGATCATCACCACCCGAAACAGCCCCCGCCTGCCCGTCTCCTCCAGAATGCGCGCCAGCCGTGCGGCCTGGCCTTCGCGGAAAAAACCGCTGGCCATGAAGGGTGCGGTCGCGCGCGCCGTCGACACGCCGATCAGCGCCACGTTCTTGCGCACGCGAAGATAGGGAAAAGTGTGGCGGCCGACGGGATCATGGGAGCCGTCGCCATTCATCCATGGAGCCCAGGCGTGACAGGCCTTGTCGAAGGCACCGGGCACATAGGCGTCGTGGTTGCCCGGCACGACCGAGACGTCGGCCGGCGTGCCAAGCGTTTCGAGCCACATCCGCGCCAGCTCGATCTCGCCGTCGAGCGCTAGGTTGACCAGATCGCCGGTGACCGCGAGATGGTCGGGTGCCTGCGCCTTGAGGTCGGCGACAATCGTGTCGACGATGCCGTCGTGATGGTGGCGGCTCCGGTTTCGCTGCCAGTTGACGTAGCCGACCATGCGCTTGGAGGCGAGGTCGCGATAGGTTACATCCGGAAGCGGACCAAGATGGACGTCTGAGATATGCGCAAGCCTGAACATCCTTCCCTTTTAGGTGACGCTGCTCCGGCTTTCCACCCATGGCGGCTCGCCTGATGGGGAATCGCATCAAGGCCGCTCCGCAGCGCCAAAGCCTGTGGGCGCGGCTGCGAGGCAGGCTGTTTCACCTCTATTTTCTGCTGAGAAGGCCGATGACGCTCGGCGTGCGCGGCCTCGTTCACGACAAGGCGACCAACGCCGTCTTCCTCATCCGCCACACCTACGTGCCCGGTTGGCAATTGCCTGGCGGCGGCGTCGAGATCGGCGAGACTTTTGTCGAATCGCTGACACGCGAACTGGAGGAGGAAGGCAACATCAGCCTCACCGCGCCGCCCGTGCTGAAATCGATCCACCTCAACAAGCAGGCGACCCGGCGCGACCATGTCGGGTTCTACCTGATCGAAGCATTCAGGCAGGACCGGCCCAAGCTGCCCGACCATGAGATCGCCGAGGCGGGATTCTTTCCGCTCGACGCCCTGCCGGAGGGTACGACGCCAGCGACGCGGCGGCGCATCGCCGAAATCTTTCAGGGCGTGATAGCGTCGCCGTATTGGTGACGGACTCCTCAAACCCTCACGGCGAGCTGTCGAACCACGGGTTTGGGCAAGCAGAATAGAGCCAAGCGCCCTCGTGGTTCGACAGGCTCACCATGAGGGCTACTGAGCGCCAACAGGGGACGCTCAGGCCGCCTTCAACAACTTCCCGCGGTTGTGCGGTGCCGAAAAATCGACCTCCGGGCCGACCGGCACGACCCCGGTCGGATTGATGCCGGTGTGGCTGCCGTAATAGTGCGACTTGATGTGATGCAGGTTCACCGTCTCGGCAACCCCAGGCACCTGGTAGAGCTCGCGCAGATAGTTCGACAGGTTCGGATAGTCGGCGATCCGCCTGAGATTGGTCTTGAAATGGCCGACATAGACCGGGTCGAAGCGAACCAGCGTCGTGAACAGCCGCCAGTCGGCCTCGGTCAGCGTGTTGCCAACGAGGTAGCGTTGGCGCGACAGGCGGTCTTCCAGCGTGTCGAGCGCTGCAAACAGCTCGCCGAAGGCCTCTTCATAGGCGGCCTGGGTGGTGGCAAAGCCGGCACGGTAGACGCCGTTGTTGATCGAGGGATAGACGAGGTCGTTCATCGCATCGATCTCGCGGCGCAGCGCCTCGGGGTAGAAGTCGAGCGAGGCATCGCCCCATTCGTCGAACGCCGAGTTCAGCATGCGGATGATCTCGGACGATTCGTTCGAGACGATCGTGTTTTCCTTCTTGTCCCACAGCACCGGCACGGTGACGCGGCCCGAATAGGTCGGGTCGGCCTTGGTGTAGAGCTGGTGCAGGAAGTCGAGCCCATAGAGCGTGTCGCCAGTGGCGCCGTCGTCGGTGCGGAAGGTCCAGCCGTTCTCGCCCATGAAATGATGCACGACCGACACCGAGATGATGTCCTCGAGCTTCTTCAGCGCGCGGAAGATCAGGGTCCTGTGCGCCCACGGACAGGCGAGCGAGACATAGAGATGGTAGCGCCCCGGCTCGGCCTTGAAGCCGCGCGTGCGGCCTTCCGCCGGCTTGCCGTCAGCGGTGATCCAGTCGCGCCATTGCGCATGCGAGCGCACGAATTTGCCGCCTGTCGACTTGGTGTCGTACCAGCGGTCCTGCCATTTGCCTTCGACCAGCAATCCCATCGTGAAATCCTTTCGTTTGCCAGCATGTAGGGCATGACACCGGCAATCCGAAGGTCCGCATCCTGAACGCATCGTTCAACGTTGCGCGCACATCGGCGAAATCCGCGATGGACGACCACGCGAAATGATGATAGCGGGCATTTCGATGTCACATTGCTTTGCAAATATCCGGATTGACCGACGACGAATGAGCGCACGCGCCTGAGGCGCTGACTTGCGAACGCTGCGGCTTGGCTCGCGGCACCTCATCCCAGGACACCGGACTGCAACGAACATGACCCTCGCCGACGTCACCTATCTGCCGGAAGCTCCGGCGCACGACCTCGAAATCGACGACATCAACGCCGAGGCCTTCGGCCCGGGCCGTTTCACCCGCGCTGCCTACAAGATCCGCGAAGGCGGCCCGCACGACCGCTCCTTGTCTTTTGTCGCCATGCACGCCGGCCAGGTCGTCGCCTCTGTGCGCATGACGCCGATCGCTGCCGGCGAAGGCCGCGCCCAGATGCTGGGACCGCTCGCCGTGCGGCCCGACTTCAAGAACCTCGGCATCGGCCGCAAGCTCGTCGCCATGGCGCTGGCTGCAGCCGCCAAGGCCAATGAGCCGGCGGTGATCCTGGTCGGCGACGAACCCTATTACGGACCACTTGGTTTTGCCCGCATTCCACGCGGGCAGATCGAGATGCCTCGCCCCGTCGACCTCAACCGCCTGCTCGCACACGAGGTCGTTCCCGGTGCGGTCGCGCTGCTGTCGGGCGAAGTCTGCCACGCCGACCTGGCCAAGACCCCGCAACGCGTGGCCGAGCCCGCCTGAACCCGACTGCCCTTTCCGTGCAGAGCGCGGTCTTAATACCGATTTCGGTTTTCAGGCCGATGCGATAGACCATCCGTTCACAGCAAGAAGAGGACAGGCTGACATGAATCCAAACGGGCAGATCGCAGTGGTCACCGGCGCCGGCTCCGGCCTTGGCGAGGCAACCGCACGCGCACTCGCAGCCAAGGGCGCCAAGGTTGCGATCTTCGACCTCAGCCTCGAACGGGCCGAAAAGGTTGCCGCCGACATCGGTGGCGTGGCGGTTCGCTGCGACGTCAGCAACGAGGAAAGCGCTGTCGCCGCCTTCGCCGAAGTCGCCGCCAAGCTCGGAACCCCGCGCATCCTGGTCAACTGCGCCGGCATCGCCGTCGGCGTGAAGACAGTCGGCAAGGACGGGCCCCACCCGCTGAGCGTCTTCCGCCAGGTGGTCGAGGTCAATCTGATCGGCTCGTTCAACATGATCCGCCTGTTCGCCGACGGTGCGGCCAAGCTCGAGCCGTTGCAGGGCGGCGAGCGCGGCGTCATCATCAGCACGGCATCGGTTGCCGCCTATGACGGCCAGATTGGCCAGGCCGCCTACTCCGCATCCAAGGGCGGCGTCGTCGGCATGACGCTGCCGATCGCCCGCGACCTCTCCCGTTCGGGCATCCGCGTCGCCACGATCGCGCCCGGCATCTTCAAGACGCCGATGATGGCAGCAATGCCGCAGGAGGTGCAGGATTCGCTCGGTGCCGCCGTGCCGTTCCCGCCGCGCCTCGGCGAGCCGTCGGAATATGCGGCCCTTGCCCTGCACATCGTCGAGAACCAGATGCTCAACGGCGAAACCATCCGCCTCGACGGTGCCATCCGCATGGCGCCGAAATAAGCTCCTGACGTCTGCAATTCGTCTATCGTACAGCCCCGGACGCGCAAGCTCCGGGGTTGTCTCGTCTTGGACAAGGCACGCCCTTGCCAAACCTGCGAGGATAAAGATAAGTAGATTGAATTATTCATATTTGATGGTGAAGGTGTTGGAAGAGCGCAAGAAGGATGTCATCCGCGAAACCGATGCAGAGGCGATCGCGCTGGCGCGTTCGCTGATGCGCACCGCGCGGCATGGCGCGCTCGCCGTCATCGAGCCGGAAACCGGCGCCCCTCTCGCCAGCCGCGTCGGCACCGCAACCGATGTCGACGGCACGCCGCTGATCCTGATCTCCGGCCTCTCCGCCCACACCAAGGGCATCGTCGCCGATCCGCGTTGCTCGCTTCTCGTCGGCGAGATCGGCAAGGGCGACCCGCTCGCCTATCCGCGCATCACGCTGTTCTGCCGGGCGGTTCGCCTGGAGCGCGGCACGCCGGAGCAGGCCCGCGCCGAACGCCGCTACATCAACCGCAACCCGAAGGCCAAGCTTTATGTCGGGCTTGGCGACTTCGCCATTTATCGGCTCGAACTGGATCGCGCCAACCTCAATGGCGGCTTCGGCAAGGCCTATCTGCTCAGCCGCGACGACCTGCTGCTGCAAGGCCCGGCGGTGGACGCCATTGCCGGCGCCGAACAGTCGGCGCTCGATCACATGAATTCCGATCACCGCGAGGCGATCGCCATCTACGCCAGCCATTTCGGCAAGCTCACCGACGGTGCCTGGACGCTCAGCGGCTTCGATCCGGAGGGGATGGATCTTGCCGCCGGCGACGAAACCGGACGGGTAGTTTTCCCGGAAATGCTTGTCGAAGCCGCCGATCTCAGACGCAGCCTTGTCGAAATGGCAAGAGTAGGCCGCGAAGCAAAGTCTTGATTTTTTAGAGGAAAGCTGATTTCTGCTGGTTTTGTTAGATCATTCATTGATTCCATTGAGGATCTGGCGTGGTAATTCGGTGTTGTTGCCCCCATGACGCCGGAAAGCATTGAAGATACACGGGGTTCGCATGAAACCGAAGAAATTGACGGCAAACGCGGAAGCCGCAGCCTCATTGCTCACGCTTATGGGCAATGAAAAGCGGCTGATGATCATGAGCCACCTGCTCGACACGGAGATGTCGGTCGGGGCCATCGCTGAAAAAGTGTCGCTGAGCCAGTCGGCGCTTTCGCAGCACCTTGCGCGGCTGCGCAACGAGGAGCTGGTCGAGACACGTCGCGACCGGCAGATGATCTATTATACCTGCAAGTCGGAAGCCGTGCGCAAGCTGCTCGGCACGCTGGAAGGCATTTTCGACGACGCCTGACGGGCATCCATGCCTTTTCGGCTCCCATAGCGGCCTGCCCTCCGCTATGGAGCAAGCCATGAACATCATCCGCATCGAAGACCCGGCAGACCCTCGTGTCGCGCCCTATCTCAGCATCCGCGAGCGCGATCTGGTCGGCCGCGAAGGGCGCTTCATTGCCGAAGGCAAGGTTGTGCTGAACGTACTGTTCGCCGCCGGCAGGTTTCAGGCAGAATCGGTACTGGTCCTCGAAAACCGCCTCGCCGGCATGACCGAGACGCTCGGCTTCGCGCCCGAAGGCATGCCCGTCTACGTCGCCTCCGCTGCCGTCATCGACGCCATTGCCGGCTTCCACATGCATCGCGGTATCCTCGCCATCGGCAACAAGGGCTCAGCCCCTTCGGCCGACGAGATGCTGGCCGCCCTGCCCGAGCGCGCGCTGGTCGCGGTTCCGGTGGGCATTTCCAACCACGACAATATCGGCTCGATCTTCCGCAATGCTGCAGCCTTCGGTGCAGATGCGGTGCTGCTCGATGAAACCTGCTGCGATCCGCTCTACCGCAAGGCGATCAGGGTCTCGGTGGGCGCCGCACTCAAGGTGCCCTTCACCACCGGTGGAACGGCCGGCGAACTCGCCGACGCGCTGTCGCGCCATGGTTTCGAGCAACTCGCGTTGTCGCCGGCTGGAAAAGCTGATATCCGCGACATTCGACGCCCGAAGCGCCTGGCGCTCTATCTCGGCACCGAAGGCGACGGCCTGCCGGAACCGCTGCTGAAGCGGCTGACGACGGCAAGGATCAGGATGGCGCCGGGCTTCGACAGCCTCAACGTCGCGGCCGCCTCGGCGATCGCGCTGCATCATTTCACGGATGCAACCGGATAGACCTATTCGGCAGGCGGGGACTTCTGCAGAGCCCTGACCCGATCGGCGAGGCTGATCATCGCCGGCCCGTCATCATTGGTCGGAGCCGTGGTGCCGCCCGCCTTTGCGAGTGCCTGGGCGATGGGCGATTCCGGTCCCTCGAGCCGCGCCGTGAGTGCCACGACTTCGGCCGCGAGTTCGTGCATCTGCTCGCGCAGCACAGAGTCTTCGCCCGCAACCGGCGCAGATCGCCCTGCCCGGGCAAGTTCGCCCTTCAGCCGCTTGTTCTCGCGCAGGAGCGTAGTCAGCCGGCCTTCGAGACGTTCGCGCTCGGCCGATGGAGCGGTTTCATTGTTCATGCTGCCGGCCTCCTGCGCCGCCGGCGCGCTTTTCAGTTGCGCGCGTACGCGGGCAAGTTCGCCCTCGCGCCGCTCTATCTTGTCGTCGCGATCGCTCAGCGACGTCACCATTTGCTGCAACTTCTTGTCGAGGTCCGCAGCGCGCCGGGTTTCCGCCGTCAACGCCTCGCGCACGGCCTTGTTGTCGGCTTCGAGCTCGCTCACGCGCCGATCCGTGTCTTTTCGCTGATGGCGCAGCGCCGACATGTCGTCCGACAGCTTTCCCATCTCGCTCTCGCGGCTCACCAGTTCGATCTGACGATTGCTGGATGAAAGGCTGGCTTCGTCATAAAGCCTGCCCATCTCCTCGATTTCCTCGGAGCGCTTCTCCAGCAGCCGCTCTGCCTCGGCGAGCTGGGCGGCGAGCGCCTTGACCTGCTCGTCGCGCTTGCCGACCTCTTCATGCAGATTGCCGCGCTTGGCCTCGAGCTCGCTGACAACCCGGTCCTTCTCGGCATGCCCGTCGGCGACCAGCTTCTTTGCCTCGCGGTGGCGGCTGAGCTCAATGGCTTGCGCCAGCACCTTTTCCTGCGAAGCCTTGAGTTGGACCTCGACCTTGCGCAGGGCCATGGCATGTTCGGCGCGGAGACTGTCCTTGTCGGCGCGAATCTCATCCAGGGTCATGGGAAGCTTCGCCTGGACCCTTTGCCGCGTAACCGAAACGGCGCGCCGCCATACCGACGGCGCGACCAGAAGCACGAGAAACCCGGCGGTCAGGAAGCCAAGAACGAAAAACAGGATCGACTGGACCAAGGCACATTACCCGTTACGGACAGGCCGACTTTGCCATGTTCCCATGGCAGGAATCCAGCACCGCTGCAAACGCTATGGCACCCGACCAGCCTGTTCTTCACACAATCAGAAGGGATTCCACGTCGGCTGCTGCGTCAACTTCAGGTAGCCGAGATTGACCCCCAGTCGCGCCCCCACGCCCGTGCGCACCGGCACCAGCAGGATGTTGCCGCGCTTGAGCACGTTGAAACCGACGCCGGCAACGATGTAGGCCGAGCCGGCCACACCGCCGTAGCGGTCGTAGAGATTGTTGATGTCGTCCAGATTGTAGACGAGGATCATCGTCCGCGAGCCCTGGCCACCGAAATCCCAGCCAAGCGAAGGCCCCTGCCAGAACACCTTATGGTCGCCGGCATTCTTGGTATAGAGCGTGCCTTCGCCATAGGTCAGGCCGCCGACAAAGGCGCCGGAACCCTCTTCGCCAAGCACATAGCCGTTAGGCAGGCCGTAGGACGCGAAAACCTTCTCGACGACGCTGGCGAGACCGCCCGAGGTCGAGCCGAAAAACCGGTGTCCGGAATCGAGGATCTCCTGCGCCGTGTATTGCTGCGCGCGAGACGCAGATGTCGAAAATGCCAGAACGCCGACAAGGACGAACATCGCGGCAACTAGCCGGGCGAACGTCCGGCCATAGAATCGGGAAATCATGCTTCCAAATCTCCGTCAGGGAGCACACTTTCTCCGACGCCCCGGACTGCTGCTGCTCTTGATCGGCAGCTGGCTCGTCCAACTCCGGCAAACTATGCCGTAATCCTTTTTCAACCATTAAACTGCCTGATGAAGATGGCGGATCGAAGGCATAAAACCCTGTGGAAAGGCCGGATTTGCGCCCAAATGTAGGCGTTTTAATCAAGTGCAGTATGCTGATTCTTGCCGCCGCAACGGGCGCTGTGTAACCAAGAGTACCGTCGACCAGCCCTGATTCGCATTGTGGGTCCTGGTCTCATTTTGAACTTAAGCTGCTGCCGAGGGATGTCGTTCATGGCCGAATTGATGATGCTTTCCGCCCCCGATCTCGCGGCGCTGCTGTGCAGCAGGGTCTGCCACGACATCATTTCGCCGGTCGGCGCCATCAACAACGGCCTCGAACTGCTTGACGAGGGCGGCGCCGACGAAGACGCCATGCGCCTCATCCGCACCAGTGCGCGCAACGCATCGGCGCGATTGCAGTTCGCCCGCATCGCCTTCGGTGCCGCCGGTTCGGCCGGCATGCTGATCGACACCGGCGACGCCGAAGCGGTCGCCACCGCGTTTCTCAAGAACGAGAAGCCGGAACTGGCATGGTCGGGCGGGCGCGCGCTGTTGCCCAAGAACAAGGTCAAGCTGCTGCTCAACCTGCTTCTGGTTGCCCACGCCGCGATCCCGCGTGGCGGCAAGCTCGGCGTCACGCTCGAAAACGTCGAGACCGCGCCGAAATTCACCCTGTCGGCCAGCGGCCCGATGCTGCGCGTGCCGCCGAAGTTCCTCGAGCTGCATTCCGGCCAGAAGCCGGAAGAGCCCATCGACGCCCATTCGGTTCAGCCCTATTACACGCTGCTGCTCGCACGCGAGGCTGGCATGACGATCTCGATCCACGCCACGCCGGAAGAAATTCTGCTGACTGCCGAGTGAAAAGGCTCCGCGCGCCACTATTCGCAGAGTAAAATTGGCCGCCTTGCCCCTTCTGGCGGCATGGAACCTGGTGGCACCGCGTCCTGCACGGTCGCAGCCCTTATTGACCGGCGTCGTTTCCACGAATTTTACCATTCGGGTTTTCAGCTTCTTTACGAGGTCGCGCTAGGGTGAGTGCATCACCCCGGCGCGCCTGGCGCGTTCGGCCCCCGCAAGAAGGACCGGGCCATGAAGCGCTGCCTGTTCGTCGATGACTCCAGCGTCATCCGCAAAGTCGCCAAACGCATCCTCAACAGCCCCGATATGGCCGTCGTCGAGGCGTCGACCGGCGCCGAAGGGCTCGACATGTGCGCCTATGACATGCCTGACATCATCGTGGTCGACGGTGCGCTCGAGGACATGGCGACCGCCGACTTCATCCGCCGCGTCCGTGCCCTCAACAGCCGGGTCAAGCCGCAGATCGCGATCTGCCTGACCGAAGTGGACATCGGCGCCATCATGCGTGCCAAGCGGGCCGGCGCGCAGGGTTATCTCCTGAAGCCGTTCACCAGGCCGCAACTGCTCGACCGCTTCCGCGCCTTCGACGTCGCCGCCTGATTCGCGGCAAAGAAAAACCCGGCACGGAGGCCGGGTTTTGACTGAAATCGGAACAAGAAATCAGGCGATTTCGCGAAGCTCTTCCGGCTCGCGCAGAACATAGCCGCGGCCCCAGACAGTTTCGATGAAGTTCTGTCCGCCGGATGCGGCGTCGAGCTTCTTGCGCAGCTTGCAGATGAAGACGTCGATGATCTTCAGCTCAGGCTCGTCCATGCCGCCATAGAGGTGGTTGAGGAACATTTCCTTGGTCAGAGTCGTGCCCTTGCGCAGCGAGAGCAGCTCCAGCATCTGGTATTCCTTGCCGGTCAGATGCACGCGCTGGCCACCGACCTCGACCGTCTTGGCGTCGAGATTGACGATCAGGTCGCCGGTCATGATGACCGACTGGGCGTGGCCCTTCGAACGGCGGACGATGGCGTGGATGCGCGCTACCAGTTCGTCCTTGTGGAACGGCTTGGTCATGTAGTCGTCGGCACCGAAGCCCAGGCCACGCACCTTGTCCTCGATGCCGGCCATGCCGGAGAGGATCAGGATCGGGGTCTTGACCTTGGACAGGCGCAAAGTACGCAGAACCTCATAGCCCGACATGTCGGGCAGGTTCAGGTCGAGAAGGATGATGTCGTAATCATAAAGCTTGCCGAGATCGACGCCTTCTTCGCCGAGATCGGTCGTGTAGACGTTGAAGCTCTCCGATTTGAGCATCAGTTCGATGCTCTGTGCGGTTGCACTGTCGTCTTCTATCAGCAGAACGCGCATTCAAATCCCCTTTTCTGCTGCCGGAACATCTTCGCGGTCTCGTCCATACCGGCCCAGTGCTACTGAATCGGAGGCTGCCATCGAATGGTTAACAAAACCTAATTTCGTATGGAAGACCATATCAGAAATTTTAACCGGCGCATACACCCTCTTGAATCCAAACATGAATCACACGGTCAACATCTTAACGCGACGCATTAACTAGGTTGACTAAGCGACTCCAGAGAAGGACCGATCACATTCGCGGCGAAAACCAGAATCTTTACCGGGCCTTAAGTCTCGATGGGTATGATTAACGATGCCCGTAAACGAATGGTTACCGGCGGAGAAAAACTTTAAAAGTTTGTTTTCCATAGCCGGGAGTTCAGAACCGGTTCGGGTGCGGCAGGGTCCCTCGGGGCCAAAGTAGGCGAGTGCAAGTGCGTTTTTCGTTGTTCGGGAGTGTCGGGTCATGAAATCACGTGAGAACCTGGTCAGGCTCAAGCAGTTTCAGGTGAACGAAAAGCGCCGCCAGCTGATGCAGCTTGATTCGATGATCGCCGAGTTCGACCGGATGGCGAACGAACTCGAGATGCAGATCGTCGCCGAGGAAAAGAAGGCGGGGATCACCGATCTCAATCATTTCGCCTACCCGACCTTCGCCAAGGCGGCGCGGCAACGACGTGACAACCTGAAGAACTCCCAGCATGACCTGGCGCAACAGCGCGCCGCTGCCGAATCCTTACTCTCCGAAGCTGAAGCGGAGCTGTCCAAGGCGGAAATGCTGGAATCGCGCGACCGCACCACCCGCGAGGCCGAGACGGGTGGCCGCAACGCGATGATCGGCTGACAAGCCGCTCCTTTAGACAGATTCTGGCCCGGCGGCGCCCGGCCGGCAATTACACGACGAGTTCGCCTTCGAGCGACCTTGCCCGCGCGTCGCGAATATCGGGCGCGTGCTGCTCCGACCACACCCTGATCTGATTGAGCAGGTCCGCCAGGTTCCGGCCGAGGTCGGTCAACTCATATTCGACCCTTGGCGGAATGACCGGGAAGATTTCGCGCCGCACCAACCCGTCCCGCTCCAGCACGCGCAACGTCTGCGTCAGCATCTTGGGCGTGATGCCCTCGACCTTGCGCTGCATCTCGCCATAGCGCCGCTTGCCCGGCTTCAACACCCCGACAACCAGATAGACCCACTTGCTAGCCAGCATCTCGAGCACGGTGTGCGACATGCATTGACGCCGGAAGGCGTTGTAGCCGAATGGGGTATCGGGAGCGCATTCACTATCCATGGGGTACCTATATATCATTGGGGTACATTCTCGACAATCGATTGATACTATCCAAATGATAGTGGCACATGCATCATCCCAAGGAGGACAATCCCATGCGTGCCATTACCCAGGCCACAGTCGGCGGCCCAGAAGTGCTTGAGCTTGCCGAACGCCCCGCCCCGCAGCCCAAATCAGGCGAAGTGCTGATCCGCGTCAGGGCAGCAGGCGTCAATCCGGTCGATGCCGCCGTGCGCGGCGGCTATTACCCCCTGCACGGCGAACCGCCCTTCGTGCTCGGCTGGGACGTCTCGGGTACGGTCGAGGCGGTGGGCCCCGGCGCCAATGGTTTCGCCCCCGGCGACGAGGTCTTCGGCATGCCCAACTTCCCGGCGGAGGCCGCGGCCTATGCCGAATTTGCGACCTCACCGGCAACTGAGGTCGCACACAAGCCAGCAGCGCTTGATCATGCCTCGGCTGCGGCCCTCCCCCCTCGCCGGACTGACCGCCTGGCAGGGTCTCGTGACATCAGGAAAGCTCAAGGCCGGCGATCGCGTCCTGATCCATGCTGCCGCCGGTGGTGTCGGCCATCTCGCCGTGCAGATCGCCAAGGCGCTCGGTGCCCATGTCGTTGCCACGGCAAGCCCCGGCAAGGTGGAGTTCGTCCGCTCCCTCGGCGCCGATGAGGTAATCGACTATACATCGAGCGACTTCGTCGCCGTGGCCGGGCAGGTCGACCTGGTGTTCGATCCGCTTGGCGGCGAGCATGCCGAGAAATCGCTCAAGGTGCTGCGTAAGAGCGGTGTGCTCGTTGCCCTGCTCGACCCCAGCGAGAAGGCAAAGTCGGACGCCGAGGCCCTGGGCATCCGGCTCGAGCGCATCCTGGTGCGGCCCGACCGCGAGGGGCTGGAGGAACTTGGCCGATTGGCCACCGCCGGCAAGCTCAAGGTGCATGTCGCCAAGAGCTTTGCGCTCGAGGACGCAGGCGCAGCCCACACTTTCCTCGCCACCAAACCGAGGGGCAAGGTAGTGCTGGCGATCTAGCCCTGCAGGAAGGCAGGGCTCAAACGAAAAAGGGTGCGGCAAGCCGCACCCTTTCTTGTTGGTTGGCCGTAACGGCCGGTGTCAATGACGGTATTGCTGGATGCGCGTGGTGCGCAGTCCGGCAAGGCCATATTCGTCAATGGAAGCCTGCCAGGACAGAAACTCCTCGGTCGTCAACTTGTAGCGTTGGCACGCTTCGTCGAGACTGAGCAGCCCTCCCCTGACCGCTGCGACCACTTCCGCTTTGCGGCGGATAACCCACCGGCGCGTATTGGTCGGGGGCAGATCGGCAATCGTAAGCGGGCTGCCGTCCGGCCCGATAACATATTTGACACGCGGTCTAACCAGATCGGTCATCGTACTCTCTACTAAAAACTCAAAGACCCAATCACCTGCCACACTAGCGCCACAGCTTTAAAAATTGCCTAAGCGTGTCCTAAGAGCTAAGTAACGAACGTGAACAGAACGTTAGACTCTCAATCCGCAATTTAACCACCTGCCCAGTTGGCGGGTTTGCCGCCGAAAAAGGTGGACCAGACCGCTTCGGGTGGCACTGCGGCGAGGCTTGACCTATATTGCAGCCATTGGCATGCAGCCGACCTAAAGACAGCGGAACGCAATCCCGATGAACAGCCTGGACCTGCCCGGACGCCCCGAAGACACCCGCGTGGTTGTAGCCATGTCGGGCGGTGTCGACTCTTCAGTTGTGGCAGGCCTGCTCAAACAAGAAGGCTATGACGTCGTCGGCGTCACGCTACAGCTCTACGACCACGGTGCCGCCACCCATCGCGCCGGTTCGTGCTGTGCCGGACAGGACATCGCCGACGCCCGCCGCGTCTCCGAGACGCTCGGGATTCCCCATTACGTGCTCGACTATGAAGAGCGCTTCCGCAAGGCCGTCATCGACCCGTTCGCCGAAAGCTACGTCGCCGGCGAGACGCCGATCCCGTGCGTGTCGTGCAACCAGACGGTCAAGTTCGCCGACCTGCTCGCCACCGCACGCGAGCTCGGCGCTGATGCGCTGGCTACCGGCCACTACATCCGCTCCAGGCAGAATGGCGCCCATCGCGCGCTGTATCGCCCGGTCGACGCCGACCGCGACCAGAGCTATTTCCTGTTTGCCACCACCCAGGAACAGATCGACTACCTGCGCTTTCCGCTCGGCGGCATGTCCAAGCCCGAGGTTCGCGCCGCAGCCGAGCGCATGGGCTTGACGGTTGCCGCCAAGCAGGACAGCCAGGACATCTGCTTCGTGCCGCAGGGCAAGTATACCGACATCATCGCCAAGCTGAGGCCCTCCGCCGCCAATCCCGGCGACATCGTCCATATCGACGGCCGCGTGCTTGGCCGCCACGAAGGCATCCTGCGCTACACCATCGGCCAGCGCCGTGGCATCGGCATCGCTTCCGGCGAACCGCTCTACGTCGTCCATATCGACGCCGAACGCGCCCGTGTGATCGTCGGCCCGCGCGAGGCGCTGGAGACGCACAAGATCTTCCTGCGCGGCATGAACTGGCTGGGCGACGAGGCGCTGTCTGCCGTTCCCGCGGGCGGCCTCGAGCTCTACGCCAAGGTGCGTTCGTCGCGCCCGCCCCGCCCCGTGGTTCTGCATCATCGCGACGGCGCGACCTGGGTCGAACTCGTCGATGGCGAGTCGGGCATAGCGCCCGGCCAAGCCTGCGTGCTTTATTCCGACGAGGTCAACGAAGCGCGCGTCTTCGGCGGCGGTTTCATCGAACGTTCCGAACGCCATGCCGACGCCGAGGCGATGCTGTCGCGGCTGGCGGCAACGCCGGGCTCCATAGCCGCAGAATAAGCTCGATATCCGTGCTGGAAGCGGCCAAGCGCTGGGCGCGGCTCCTCAAGCGCGATGTCGTGGCCCTCTACCTCGCCGCGCGCAGCCGGTCGACGCCCTGGTATGCCCGCGTGGCAGCCGCCTGCGTGGCGGCCTACGCGCTGAGCCCGGTCGATCTCATTCCCGACTTCGTGCCGGTTCTCGGCTATCTCGACGACCTGCTGATCGTGCCATTGGGCATCTGGCTGGTCATCCGCATGATCCCGCCCGAACTGATGGCCGACTTCCGTGCCAAGGCAGCCGAAATCAACGCCAAGCCCAGGAGCTTGGCAGGCCTCGCCTTCGTCGTGACGGTATGGCTGGCAGCTCTCGCCCTTGCCGGGTGGTGGGTGATGAGGGGAATAAGGCCGTAGGAAAGAGGCACCAGGTTCCCCTATTCCCCTATTCCCCTATTCCCCTCACTTCAGTCGTGCGTAACCGTGCCCGCGGTCAGGATCCTGAGCACACCCAGCGCCTCCTCGGCACCGGTGCGCGGTTCTTCGCGCGTCTGGATGCAATGGATGAAATGCTCGAGTTCACGCGTCAGCGGCATGGCATTTTCGAGCGCGATATAGGTCGGCTCGTTCATCGTCGAGGTCCATTGCCCTTCGTCCCGCCACACCGCATGCCGGTAGAGCGCCAGCTTGCGCTCCTGCGGCTCGACGTCGTCGAACACCGCCATGCCCTTGGTCCCGACCACCGTCAGCCGGCGCTCGCGATACGGATTGAGGCGCGAGGCAAACAGGTGTCCGCGCAAGCCATTGGGGAAACGCATGTGCAGGTGGGCAAAATCGCTGAGGTGATTGAGCACTGCAGCGCCCTCGCCGCGCACCTCGATCGGGGCCGTGCCGGTAATCGCCAGGATCATCGACAGGTCGTGCGGAGCAAGATCCCACAGCGCGTCGTTTTCGGCGTGGAACTTGCCGAGGCCCAGACGATGCGAATGGATGTAGCCGACTTCGCCGAGCTCGCCCTTGTCAACCAGCGCCTTGAGCCCTTCGAAAGCCGGATGGAAGCGCAGCACGTGCCCGGTCATGAACACGCGGCCATTGTCGCGCGCGGCTTTCACCGCGCGTTCGGCATCGGGCACGGTCAGGGCGATCGGCTTTTCGACCAGCACGTCCTTGCCCGCCTCGACGGCACGAATCGCGAAATCGGCGTGGAACTGCGGCGGCAGCGCCATGACGACGGCGTCGACGTCGTCGCGGGCAAACAGTTCGTCCGGCGTCAGCGCAAGGCAGCCCTGCTCGGCGGCAAATCGTTCGGCGCGGGCCGGGTCGACGTCGGAGACGGCATGAAGGGCGCCGAGCGACTTCAGGGTGCGGATATGATTACCGCCCCAATAGCCGCATCCAAGAACTGCAATACGCGGATTCATCAGGCTCTTTCCAGGGGGATTTATGTCGGCAGACATAATGTCCGAGCCTCTCTAACTCAACCCCGCAGCCTGCGCCAAAATCACCTAGCTCGCATGCACGCGGGTTCAAGCATACGCCAAAGATCGTTAACCGCACGCTCTACGGCCAGGCTCCCATCATGCGCTGCATATTAACGTTGCGGGCCGGCGCAGGAGCAATACCGCCCAAAAACCAACCGCAAACAGGCTGAATAGCAACCGGCGATGCGTCCTTGGCAATTATCCGGAATTGCGCAATGTCACTGCTTGACAGGTTCGTCATCCAGACATTATATCCGCCCGACCTTGGCGAACGCATCGACGCCTGCCTCTTCCGAGACAGTTTTTCGAGCCTTCTCCACCCTGGCGGGATAGCTCAGTTGGTTAGAGCACGGGAATCATAATCCTGGGGTCGGTGGTTCGAGTCCACTTCCCGCTACCACTTCCCCTCCGGAATCATGCCTCTAAAGTGTGAAGCCTCTCGGCATCTGCGAGGCGAACTGGCCGCGATGATTCCGGCCAAGCGCACGATCGCGGATCTCACGCCACGGACATTCGTCGGACCCGACATATTCTGGCAACGATTTTTACACCCCCCGGCAGGGTGGCATGCCTGTCCATGATACTTGCCGCTATAATGTCGCTCGTTTCGAATGGGCCGGGATGGTTCGGCATCGGCGCTGGCACGCATGTGAGGCAAGATACTGGTGGGTTTCCTGAATTTCCGGCAGCAGAACAGGCCGCAGGGGCGCGAACGGGTCGAACTCGACCTGTCCGACACGGTCGTCTATGCCGTCGGCGACGTGCATGGCTGCTTCAGGGAACTGCGCGCGCTCGAGGCGAAGATCGTTGCCGACGCGGCAACGCTGCCAGGGCGGAAACTGATCGTCATGCTGGGCGACTACATCGACCGCGGCCCGGATTCGGCGCGCGTGCTCGACCACCTGATCGCCCCACCGCCGGCCGGCTTCAAGCGCATCTGCCTGATCGGCAACCACGAGGCCCAGGCCCTCGACTATCTCGACGGGAAACTCTCGCTCGAACGCTGGCTCGCCACGGGTGCACGCAGCGCCTTGTTTTCCTACGACATCGATGCCGAGCACCTTGCCGAACTCTATGGCAGCAGCGGCAAGCTCGACGAGTATATCCGCGCCAACATTCCGCGCGACCACATCCGGTTCATGCGCTCGCTGCCGATCATGGCCTATTCGGAACGTTTCCTGTTCGTGCATGCCGGCATCCGGCCAGGCGTGCCCCTCCTCGAGCAGAAGGACGACGACCTTCTCTACATCCGCGAGGAGTTCTTCGAGGCGTCCCGGCGGCTCGACCGCTGGGTGGTGCACGGCCACACGCCGACTGACTTCCCGCGCATCGAGGGCCGCCGGCTCGGCATCGACACCGGCGCCTTCAAGACCGGCCGGCTGACGGCGGTGCGGATCGCCAACAAGGGCGGCCGACTGCTGTTTTCCTAGGCCACGCCCCGAAAGGCGGTCCCGGTTCTCGGGAGGCCCATGCGGGCTCCGTGCCTCAGCTGGCGACCTTCACCTTGGGCTCGCTCTTGTCGACATAGTAGCTGGAATATCTCTCCAGGAACTGCTCCGAGCCGCCATAGGCGCCGTAGCGCGGCAGCTTCTTGAGATCGACCTTGTTGAGCACCAGGCCAAGGATCTTGCTGGCGATCTGGGGTTCGGCGTTGAGCGCCGAGCGGACGAGCGGCCGCGGCGTCGCACCCCATTCGGCGACCAGCACGAAGCCGTCGGCGAGTGGCGCGAACGCCTTGGCGTCGACCACCGGGCCGAGCGGCGGCAGGTCGACGATGATATAGTCGAAGGTCGCCTTGGCGTCGTCGATGAAGCGCCGCATGCCGGCGGACGAAAGCAATTCGCTGGTGTGCGAGAAGCGGCCCCGAACCACCGCGGGAACGATCGCCATCTTGGTCTGGCGATCGACCTTGATCACCGATTGCCAGCCCTGGTCGTTGACAACCGCCTCGACCAGCCCCTGCTCGGCATCGATGCCGAGGCTGCGGCTAAGACCGGGATTGCGCAGGTCGGCGTCGATCAGCAGCGTCTTGGCGCCATTGCTGGCGATCAGGCCGGCGAGATTGGCGGCGACCGTCGACTTGCCCTCGCCCGGAAGCATCGAGATGATCCCGATTACCTTGCAGCCCACATCCTGAAGCACGATGTCGCCGGCGATTTTGGTGCTGCGCAGCGTCTCGGCGAACATCGAGGCCGGGGCATCGACGGCGATGCGCATCTTGGCCCTGCGTTTCGCCGCCTCGGCGGCGCGCGTCGGGGGCTGTGGCGGCGGCGTGCCCATCTTGCCCTTCTCGGGTTTGGTCGCGTCCTTCTTGTCGTCGCTCGACCCGAGCAGCGGCAGATAGCCGAGGAACTTGACGCCAAGCCGCTCGCGCACATCCTCGGCGGTGCGGAAGAAGCGCTCGTTGAACTCATTGAGCGCGCCGAAGGCCGCACCGATGACGACGCCGAGCACGAGCGCCAGCCCGAACACCATCGAGGTTCGCGGGCTCGACGGGCCGCGCGGCGTCGTCGCCTCCGAAATCACCCTGACCTTGGCGATCGGGAAGGAGCGCTGCTGCGACGCCTCCTCGTAGCGCGACAGGAAGGTCTGGTAGAGCGTGCTGAGTGCGGTCGCCTGCTGCTGCAGTTCGCGCAGGCGCACCTGTGCTTGGTTGGCGCTGGAGTTCTGGCCGGTCGCCTCCATCACGCTGTTGCGCAGCGCGGTCTCGCGCGACTGTGCCACTTCATATGCGTTGCGGTAGGTCTCGGAAAGCTGGCTCAGTTCGCGAAGAATCTGGTTGGACAGGTCCGCCTGCTCCTTGCGCAGGGCCACGGCCTGGGGATGGTTGGGCCCGAAGCCGGCCGAAATCTCCTGCTCGCGCTTGGACACGCCGGAATAGCGTTTCTTGAGTTCGGAGATCAGCGGATTTCCCGCCTCTTCCGCCGACAGGGTCGAATTGCCGACGGCAGCTTCCGGCCCACTTTCGACGATGGTGCGGTATTGTTCGTAGCGCGCCCGGGCCTTGGCGGTGTCGGCCTGGGCAAGGATCAGCTGGGCATTGAGATCGGACAGCTGCTGTTCGGCGATGGTTTCGCCGCGCGCCGCCGCAAGACCGTTCTCGGCGCGGAACTTCTCGACCTCGAGTGCCGCCTTCTGCGAACTCGTGCGCAGCTCCTCGAGCCGGCCCTGGAGCCAGACGGCGGCCTTTTCGGTGGCGTCGAAACTGGCGTCCAATTGGTCGGCGACGAAGGCGTCAGCATAGGCCTTGGTGATGGCTGCCGCCAGTTGCGGATCGTGCGAGCGGTAGCCCATGGAAATGACATAGCTGCGGCCGGAGCGCTCGGCCATGATGTCCGCCTGGAGCATCGCCACCGCCTGCTCCTTGCGCGACGCTGCCGCCATTGCCTTGCGCTGCGCTTCGGTGAGTTCCGCGCCGCCCGCGACATCGGGGGCGGAACGGAAGATCTGCAGGAAGCCGCGTGCGTACCCCACCAGGGTCGACAGCAGCGACTTCGGCGGCTGCATGAAATTCTGGTTCTGGTCGAGCTTTTCCTTGTCGACGACCACCGCGGCCAGTCGCGCCGACTTGATGATCTCGATTTGGGAGAGGATCGCCGCATCGGTTTGCATGTTGACCGGCGTCGCCGAAACCTCGTCGACCATCTTGTTCATGCCCTCATCGATCAGCACGCGGGTGGAAGCGGTGAAGGTCGGAGGGGTGGTCTGGAGGTAAACGAGACCGAGCAGCAGGCCGATGATTGCGCCGACGCCGACGACCTTGGCCTGGCGCTTGGCCATGGAAAGAAGGCGTTCGAGATCGATGAAGTCGCTGCCTTCCCGCGGGTCCTCGCGAGACGCGGGTATGCGGTTGTTGAAGGGAAAGCTGGCGTAGTTCATCTGCATTCCAGTTCTTGCTGAGCAGCGTCTGCCGCTCGATGGGTTCTGGCGGAGCCGACTTCAGCTACGCAACTGCGGTGCCGACCGGGCACGCGTTATCTCAAATGTCGTCGAAGGCGAACCGTTTCGCCCGCCTCCGACAACGGTTCATGGCTTCAGGCCGCAGCGACGTGATCGTGCTCGGCGACCATGTCGCGGATGGCATCGAGCACGGAATCGCGGATGTCGGCCCGCTTCAGCGCAAAGGCGACATTGGCCTGGATGAAGCCTTCCTTGGAGCCGCAGTCGAACATCCGGCCATTGAACGGCCGGGCGAAGAAGGCCTGGCTCGCGGCAAGGCGAACCATGGCGTCGGTCAGCTGGATCTCGCCGCCGGCGCCGCGCTTCTGGGTGCCCAGCAGGTTGAAGATTTCCGGCTGCAGGATGTAGCGGCCGTTGATGTAGAAGTTCGACGGCGCGTTGGCCGGCGCCGGCTTTTCGACCATCGCCGTCACCTCGAATCCCGAGCCGACGTCGGGCCCCTTGCCGACGATGCCGTATTTGTTGGTTTCGCTCGGATCGCACTGCTCGACGGCAATGACGTTGCCGCCTGTTTCGGCGTGCAGGTCCATGATCTCGGCCAGGCAGCCGCGCTTGCCGAACGACACCATGTCGGGCAGCAACAGCGCGAACGGTTCGTCGCCGATGATGTCGCGGGCGCACCAGACGGCGTGGCCGAGGCCATGCGGCGCCTGCTGACGGGTGAAGCTGGTGGCGCCCGGAATCGGCAGTAGGCTCTCCAGCGATTTGATCTGCTCGACCTTGCCGGCCTGTTCGAGCGTGCCCACCAGTTCGGGATGAAGGTCGAAATAGTCCTCGATGACCGCCTTGTTGCGGCCCGTGACGAAGACGATGTGCTCGATGCCGGCTTCCAGTGCCTCGTCGACTGCGTACTGGACGACGGGCCTGTCGACGACGGGCAGCATTTCCTTGGGCATGGACTTGGTCGCGGGAAGGAACCGCGTGCCGAGCCCCGCCACCGGGATCACCGCTTTCCTGACTTTCTTCATCGTGCCAATCCTCTCGCTCATTTCAGTCTCCTCGTCTTGGTCTTGGCCGTCCCGGCTGTCGCATCATTTGCTGGGCCGGTATGCGAACTGCCTGGCAACCCGGCGCAACCGGACTGCGATCGGCATTCGCAAATGGCGAACCGCCGCCGGGTCCCCCAGGGCGGTTCTGATCGCCTTGAGCGGCGACCGCTGCTTGATGTGCTCAACCAGTGACAGGAATGAGGCAGCCTGAGAGAGGCTGCGTGTCCGTCGCGTGAACGCTTTTCGTGCCTCGCCGTCGAGCCTGTTGCGCGCCGCGAAGGCGGCATCAGCGCGCTGCATCGCCTCGATGTGGCGAAGCTCCAGAACCCTTGAAATCGAGCCGCTGCGGACATGATAGGCATAGCCTACGGCGGGTTCGACGGTGCAGCGCCCACCATTGGCGAGCGCGCTGGCGAGCAGGATGTAGTCCTCACCGATGCGCAATTCCTCGTCGTAGCGAAGGCCATGGCGCTCGAGATATTCACGCAAGAATATCGGCTTCATGTAACCAAAATTGAACGTGGATTCGAAGACGACATTGCCGCCGATGAAGTCGGCCAGCGTGAGATCTGCCAGTTCTTCGAGATAGCGCTCGGGAAACATCACCTCGGGCGGCGTGCCGTCTTCTCGAATCACTGCGATGTTGTCGACGGCCATCTCGGCAGAGCTCTGTTCGGCTCGGGCGATCATTGCGGCAAGCCTGCCCGGCAGCACCGCGTCGTCGGAATCGAGTACGGCGACCCATCGGCCCCGCGCGGCATCGAGACCGGCATTGCGCGCCCCGCCCGGGCCACGATTTTTCTCCAGCGCCACGACGCGGACGCGCGCGTCGTCGTAAGAGCGCGCAAGCGCAAGCGTTGCGTCGGACGAGCGGTCGTCGACGGCGATCACCTCGACGGTCACGCCACGTTGCGCCAATGCGCTGTCGATGGCGCGGCCGAGCGTCACCTCGGCGTTGTAGGCGGCGATGACGAAGCTGACGTCAGGCTGCATCCTGGCCTCCTTCGTTGCCGTAGAGGCGCAGTTCGCGTGCGCCGACCAGCCCGCTGAGCACGCCGACATGCATGACCCCGCGCAGCAGGCTGCGGTTGCGGCTGACCGGCTGGAACGCGGTCAGCCCTGCAGCGGCGAAGCAATAGCTGGCCTTGGCCGAGGCGCGAGCCAGTTCGCCGACCCGGCCCATGCCCGGGCGCTTCGAGCCGAGCAGCCGGCCATGCGTCTGGCCGACGCGGAAGCGCCTTTTGGTGAGCCAGCCGAACGAGGCACGCGACGATGGAACAGGCTCCTCCACCCAGGCCTCGGCGGCATAGGCAATGCGCCCGCCAGCGCCGTGGACCTGATCGAAGAACTCGGTGTCCTCGCCGCCAGACTGGCCGCGCGCCAGGCTGAAGCGGCGGCCGGAGATGCTGGGCGAACCCATCCTGAGCAAGGCATTGCAGGTATAGCCGGTGCGTATCTCGCCCTGGACGAATACCGGATAGGTCGAATGGAAGTCACCGACCTGCATCCAGCCCGGCGCCCCTGCCCCGTAGCGCGCCTTGACCGGTCCGAGCACCACGTCGGCGCTGGTCGCCTGGGCGGTCTCGACCAGCCGTTTCAGCCACGTGCCCGTCGCCTTTTCGTCATCGTCGATGAAGGCGACGAAATCGGCCGCGCTGGCATCGAGGCAGGCATTGCGGGCGAGCGAGATGTTGCGTGCCGGGCAATGGATGTAGCGGACCGGCAGCGGCAAGTCCTGCGCAAGCTCCGAGACCAGCGGCGAAGCACTCGGCACCTCGTCATTGTCGGCGACGACGATGCCGATGCGATATCCCTCGGGCAGGTCCATCGCCGCCAGCGAGCGCAGCGTGTCGGCAAGTTCGCGGCGCCTGAAGGTGCAGACGCAGATGTCGATGCCTGGCATCCCGGTCATGCGGTTCGCCCTCCTGCCGGCATGCCGAGCAGCTGGAGCCAGAAGCCGAGCGACCATGCGAAATGCATGACCATTGCCGACACGCCGGCAAGCGCCAGCCCGGGCCTGCTTTCGCGCAAGGCAAGGGCCGCGCCATAGCTAAGGCAGATCGCCACCCAGACGAGCAAAGGCACTGTGAATATCCAGTGGACGACGGCAAGGCTCGCCAGAAGTGCCGTGGGCACCACCATCAGCGGCACCATCTGCCGGAGCTTGGGGATGACCCGGTGCTTCAGCACGTTCTTCGCCCGGCCCCGGCCGTAGCCGAGATATTGCCGGAACAGGCCGGCAAGGGAGGCACGCGGAAAATAGGTCATGCGGGTGCTGCCGCTCATCCAGATGCGGTAGCCGGCCTGACGCAGGCGATGGTCGAACTCGGCGTCCTCGTTGTGGCTGAAGCTTTCGTCATAGCCGCCGACGTCGCGGAACGCGGCTATGCGGATCAGGGCGTGGTGGCCGTGGTCGACCCATTCTCCCGCCGAGCCATGCCTGTGCTTGGAGCCGCCAGTGCCCAGTTTCGAGTTCTGCGCCGCGGCCGCGGCCTGCTGAACCGTGCCGGTGCCTTCAGTCAGCATCGAAACCACGACGGAATCCGCACCGGTTTCCAGCGCTTCTTCGAGCAGCCTGTCGCAATAGTCGTCGGGGTAGCCGCCATGGGCGTCGATGCGGATCAGGTAGTCGACACCATCGCCGAAAAGCTCGACCGCACGGTTGATGGCAGCACTCTGGATGCGCGCGGGATTGTCGATCAGCACGACATTGTCGTCTTGTGCCACAACGCCGGAAACGATAGCGCGCGTGGCATCACGGCTGCCGCCATCGGCAACGACGATCCGGGCCCCAAGCCGCCTTGCAGCCGGGCGAAGCCTGCCTAGCAGGCCGCCGATATGGCGCTCCTCGTTGAGGCACGGAATAACGATGATGGTGGAGGACGTCTCAATCATGAAGCTGCTTGTCTTGGATGGGTTGGGAATCAGGCGGCGATAGCGCGCGCGTCGACTTGCCCGTTCTCGGCAGCGACGCGTTCGAGCTTCGCCACCAGCGCGCGGCAATCGGAGCGGCTGCACACCCATGTCGCGGGATCGCGCGCAAGCACTGCCCCGTGCAAGGCAGCGTACCGCTCCGTCGTCACGTCCGAGAGCGTTTGCGTCAGCGCCGCGACCGACGGCTCGGACAGCACCAGTCCGACATTCTGGCGTTCGAGGAAGCTGGCTGTTTCGGTGCCGGCCATGGCGATCGGCACCGTGCCGAAACGGCAGCCTTCATAGAGCCTGTTGGGCAGCAGCCATGTCGAATTCTGGCCTTCCTCGAAGAAATCGATCGCCCAGGAGAAATGCACTTGCGAATAGATGTCGGCCATATCCTCGGGGTTTCGGTAGGCACCCTTAAAGGCCAAATGGGGCTCGGATTCGACGAAACCATGGAAATCCGGAAACTCCGAAAGCGCCGGGCGCCCGCGCATGACCAGTTCGAAACGGCCTTCCGCGCTGCGGGTGAAATCGGCCAGCAGTTCGAGCGACTTGCGGCAGCGCAGCGCGCCGAACCAGCCGATCTTCCAAGGCAGCTGCGGAACCTGTGACGGCCGCAAATCGAATCGCGGCTCCAGTTCCAGCAGCTTGTTCTCGATCAGTTCGATGGGTGCGTCGATCTGGCCGAACCTTTCGAAATAATGCCTGACGAAGGCCGGCGAACTGGTCAGCAGCAAGCTGACATTGCGCCCAAGCAGGCGCTCGGCACCGCGCAGGCCCTTGCCGAGCAGATCCTCGCGCAGCACCAGCCGATGGATGTCGAGGCACTCATAGACGGTCGGCACGGACGAAGAGAACGCACTCCGCGCGCGCTGCGCCAGCGCCAGCATTTCAAGATTGCGGGCTACGATCACGTCTGGCGCCGCGACTGATTTCAGCGACGCGGCAATGCGCGTCGCCGCCATGGCGACCGCGCCCAGCCGCTGCGCAAAGCGGCCATCGCGCGTGATACCAAGGTCGATCGGCGTCACGCCTTCGATGTCTTCGAGTTCTTGCGTCCGGCGGAAACCAGCGAGCGTAACGCGCGCGCCACCGGCCTTGAGCATGATGATCCGTCGGCGAACTGCCGGGTCGGAAACATCATGCACCAGGTACAGAACATGCAGCATGAATTCACGCTCGCAGTTTGGCCCACCGATGACGAGGCTAGAGCACCCATTGCTGCATCGCAACAATTATTGACTGGCAGGACCTCAAATATTGTTGCGCCGCAAAATGGCCCGGTTAGCCTGTACTTAATTTCCCGACACGACCAATCCGAGGAGGCCAAGGCCCATGAAGACAGTCATCGTCGAAAATACCGTCTGCCTGAACAGCGGCGATGCGGCGATCCTGCTGGCCATCAGGCACATCCTCAAGGCAGCCTATCCCGGCGAGCTGCGCTTCCAGGTGTTCGACAGCCAACCCGAAGTGGCGTCGCGGCTCTACTCCAGGCAGGCCTATCCCGACATCGAGATTCGCAAGCTGCTGTCGGAATCGATCTTCAAATACCCCTACGACGACAACCGGCTGAAGAACCTGGCCAAGCCGATCTACAACCGTCTCGCACTGAGCGCGCTGCGCCACTACGGCAAGAGCCGGGCGCTGGATGAGACCATGTTCGGCGCCGAGGACCGCCGCAGCCTCGACATGTACCGTCAGGCCGATTTGGTCGTCACCACGGGCGGCACCTATCTGGTCGAGAATTACAATCTCGAACGCCGCCTCAACCAGTTCCGCATCGATGCCATCTTCGGCAAGGATCCGGTCTTCTTCACGCAATCGCTTGGGCCGTTCGCCAAGGACTACAACCGCCGCGAATTGAAGCCGGTGTTCGACCGCAGCCCGCTGATCCTGCTGCGCGACGAACGCTCGCGCGGCCACCTCGCAGGCCTCGTCGACAACCCCGGCAAGTGCCATGTCGTCGCCGATTCAGTGTTCGCGCTTGCCGACAGGGCGCGCATCGAAGCGCTGCTTTCGGCCGGCACGCCGCCCCGGCCGTCCGGTCGTGTCGGCATTTCGGTGCGACACTGGAACTACGTCAATGATGGCGCCGACGGCATGCGCCGCTACATGGATTCGATCCGCGACATCGCCACCGCGCTGGTGCGCGACCATGGCAAGCAGGTGACGTTCGTCTCGACCTGCCAGGGCGTGCCCGAATACGCCCACGACGATTCGAAGACGGCGCGGGCGATCGTCGCCGAACTGGCGCCCGAGATCGCCGCCCAGGTCAGCGTTGACGCCGGCTTCCACACGCCCGAACAGCTGATGGAACTGGTCAAGGGTTTCGACTTCGTCGTCGCAACGCGCATGCACATGATGATCATGTCGCTGTGCGTCGGTGTGCCTGTGCTGCCCATCGCCTACGAGTTCAAGACCCGCGAGCTTGCCAAGCGTGTCGGCCTCGCCGAGCTGCTGCTCGACATCGACACGGTGACCCCCGACGAAGCCGGCCAGAAGCTCGCGCGCTTTGCCGGCAACCTCGACCGTTATCGGGCGACGACCCTTGCCGCGGTGCTGGAAGAACATGCCTCGGCTATGTCGGCCGCCGATTTGGTCAGGCCGCTTCTGGCGGACGCTTCAGCGGATGTTGCGGGCGACGGTCTTCCAGGTCTCGACAAGGGCGCGGCGGGACTGCGGAACGGCGACCATGAAGGCAAGCGCCACCGCGTAGCTTAGGGTGGCGGCCGTAAGAGCTGCCACGAGATTGGACTGCGCGGTCAGCGATGCCGGCAGGTAGCCGTAGCCTAGCCAGGCGACTGCAGCCGCAACGATCAGCAGTCCCTGGACCATCAGGAAGTCGAGCGCCGAGACCGGGCCGGTGCGCCCGAGCATCACCGCCAGCACCGGCAGCCTGAGCACATAGCCGCTGATCGCATAGGCGGCGGCGACCCCGACTGCCCCCCATTTCAGCCCGACGGCGAAGGACAGAACCGTGGTCAGCGCGGAATAGACGCCCCAGCGGAACATCGTCTTCGTTTTGCCCTGGCAGATGAAGATCCAGCCCGTCGTGCTCGACACCGGCTGCATCAGCCCGGCGATGCCGAGCCAGGCGAAGATCGGCGCCACCGCCAGCCAGCGTTCGCCGAACAGGATGGCGACCACCGGCTCGGCGGCGATTGTGAGTGCGGCGATGCCGGGCACGGTGACGAAGGCAAGCAGCCAGTTGGTGCGCAGGTAAAGCTCGCGAAAGCGCGGCTTGTCGTCCTGGATGCGGCTGAGCAGCGGCACCATCAGCCGCGACAGCGGCTGGTTGATGTTCTGCAGCGGAAACAAAAGCAGCTTGTAGGCGCGGTCGTAATAGCCGAGCTCGATCGGGCCGGAGAACTTGCCGATCAGGATGTTGTCGAGGTTGCGCGAGAAGAAGTTGACGAGGTTGAAGCCGGTGAGATTGGCACCGAAGGACAGGATCTCGCGCTCCACCTTGACGCTGGGCCTGCCCGGCTTCCAGCGCGTCGCCAGCCAGGCGCCGAGCAGCGTCACCACCGCACCGGCCGCAGGACCGATCACCAGCGACCAGTAGCCAAGCCCGGCATAGGCGGCGGCAATCGCCGCCCCAAGGCCGGCGAGTGCAGTCGCCACGTCGTTGATGGCAAGTTGCCCGAACTGCAAGTTGCGGTTCATCAGCGCCAGCGGCAGCGCGGCGAGACTACCGAGCAGCAGCGGCATTGCGGCGGCAAGCGTGATGCCCGTCATGCGGGCATCGCCGTAGAAGGCCGACACCGCCGGCGAAAGCGCAGCGATCACGATCGTGCAGATCAGGCCGGCCAGCGCACTGATCCAGAACACCTGATTGAGCTGCGGCTGGCCGATCTCGGGGCGCTGGATGACCGCCTGCTGCAGCCCAAGATTCTGGAACAGCCCGACAAAGGCGATGATCGGCCCGACCGAGGCGACAAGGCCGAAATCCTCCGGCGCCAGCATTCGCGCCAGGATCACCACCGAGATGAACTGGATGCCGATCTTGATCGCCTGGGCTGCTGCGGTCAGCGCTCCGCCACGCAGGGCGATGCGCCCCAGCTGCTGGGATTCGGCCGTCATGCCGCGGCCTTGGTGGCAGCAAGGCGGAACAGCGTGTCGGCGAAAGCGTCGTTGAGCCGGACGGAATCGAAGTCGTCTTCGATCTTGCGTCGCGCAGCGACGGCCAGGCTTTCGCAGGTGCTGGGGTTGTCGGCGATCCAGATCAGCTTTTGCGCCAGCGCGCCGACATCCCTTTCGGGCGCCAGCAGGCCGGTCCTGCCATCCTCGATCAGTTCGGGGATGCCTGAATGATAGGTGCTGACAACGGTAAGGCCTGCCGCCATCGCCTCCATCAAAGCCACGGGTATGCCCTCGAGATCGCCGTCCCTCGCCCTGACGCTGGGCAGCACGAAGACATGCGCCTTGCTCAGGCGCTGCTTGACCTCGCTGTGCGGGCGGGGCCCGAGGAAGGCGACACGATCGGATATATTGAGCCTTGCCGCCAGTTGCTTCATGGCGTCGAGCAGTTCGCCGCCGCCAATGATCGTGTAGGACCAGTCGATGTCAGGCCGCACAGCCTGCACTTCCGCGAGCGCGCGCAGGGCAAATTCGATGCCCTTCTTTTCAGTCAGCCGGCAGACCGAAACCAGCGAAAGCGTAGCGTCACTGCGCGCAACCGCCTGAAAGCCGATCGCGTCGGTGTCGACACCCATGTGATGCACCGCGACGGTTTCGGATGCCGCACCCGCTCCAATGAGCGCGTCGCGGAAGTAGCCGTTGACCGGCAGCTGCAGGGCACCTTGCTGGAACACCACCTCGTAGCGCGACAGCGTGCCGTCATGCATCGGTGCACCGACATCGTGGCCGTGAAAAATCGTCACCAGGGGGGCAGCAATCCGTCGCCGCTTCATCGATCTTGCGACGCGCAGGCCGTTGTTGCCGAAATGCGCGACGATGACGTCGTATTTTTCGAGCTTGCCGGCAAAGGCGATGTCGAGCGCCGTCGATGCCTTGTCCCAGAGCTTTCCCGACCACCTGCGGAGCCTGGGCCGCAGCGGCCCGAGCGCGCCCCACCATTGCTCGACACCGCCAGGGAGATTGCGCCAGCGCGGGTCATCGATGTTGCGCTCCTTGCCGAACGTCGTCTCATTACAGACGACGCCGACCTCGATACCGCGCTCGAGACATCCCTCGATCTGGTCGAGCACGAAGGTCTCGGAGAGCGAGGGAAACTTGTCGACGACGAAACAGACCTTCATCGATCCGCTCTCCTGGAACCCAGCCGGACAATCGCCAAGTCAGGCAGCCTTGTGCAGGCTTTGCGCCGCTGCGCGTTCGAGCACGCCCATGAAGGTGGCGAACTGGGCATCGGGTTCGAGTTGGGGGCGCTCGGAAAACTCGCGGGCCGCGGCCGACAGGCGGTTGTACGCGACCCTGTCCTGCCACAGCCGGCGCACGGCATCGACCCAGTCGTCGAGCGGCGCGTCGTAGTCGAGAACCACGCCGCCCTTGCCGATCGCCTCCGGCAGCCCGCCGCGGCGCGAACCGACGACGGGAATACCGCTGCAATGCGCCTCGGAGGCGACACGGCCCCAGGCCTCTTCCCATTTGCTCGGTGCGAGCAGGATCTTCGTGCGGCCATAGACCGTCTTCATGTTGTTGGTGCGGCCTTCAAGCCTGACATTGCCGAGCGGGGCGATGGTCTCTTCGATGCGGGCGCGGTGGTCGTCGGCTAGTTTCCAGCTTTCGACGAACAGGAAGGGAATGTCGGAGCAGCGCCCGGCGATCCGCACCGCGAGCTCGAAACCCTTCTCTTCGTAAGGGTTGATCAGCGTCACGAATTCGCCTGATGTCGGCGTGGCATAGAGCGCGGGATTGATCGTCGGCGGAATGACTGTCGATTCGATGCCGAACCTTTGCCCGTAGGCGCGGGCGGTGAACTCCGAATTGGCAATATACTGCGCCGAGCGCAGCTCGCTCAGTTCGCCGGCGAGTTCATGGAATTCGACATTCCTGAGATAGACGACCAGCGGCACGCCCTGAGCTTCCAGCGCCTTTCCGATCGGCACCGACTTGTGGCACTGGACCACAGCGACGTCGGGCTTGAGCTTCTGCACGGCAAAGCCGGCGGCCTCCCACGGGAACCAGGCGCGGACCACAGGGTAGCCGGGAAAGCTGTCGATGACGGCGCGTTGCCGCGTCAGCTTCATCTTGGCGCGGGCCTTGAAGCCGAACATGCCGTCGCCGAACAAGGCGGCGAGGACAGAAGCCTCGTGGCCATGCGCCCGCAGCTGCTCGACCAGATGATGCGTGCTCGACTGAACCCCGCCGCTGAATTCGGGCGTGTAACCGTTACCGCCGGCAAAAAGGACCCTCATGCTGCCAGTTCCTTTGTCGCTCTCGAATTCTGTTCGCCAACCTTGCGCCCGATGGAGACGTAATGGAGGCCATGGCGGGCGACGACCGCGGGATCGTAGAGATTGCGGCCGTCGAAGATGACGGGTGTCGAAAGCGCCTGCCTGATCGTCTCGAAGGACGGTGCCCGGAAGTTCTTCCACTCGGTGGCGATCAGCAGTGCATCGGCCCCGCGCAGCGCCGCCTCCTTGGTGCCGCAGAGCAGCAGGTCGTCGCGCTGGCCATAGATCTGCTGCGCCTCGTTCATCGCCTCGGGATCGTAGGCCTGGACCTTGGCGCCAGCGGCCCACAGCGCCTCCATCAGGACGCGCGCCGGGGCCTCGCGCATGTCGTCGGTGTTGGGCTTGAACGCCAGTCCCCACAGCGCAAAGGTCTTGCCCGCGAGATCGCCGTTGAAGTGGCCCTTGAGCTTGTCGAACAGCACCGCCTTCTGGGCGTTGTTGCGCTCCTCGACCGACTTCAGCAGCACCGGCTCGAAGCCGACATCGTCGGCGGTGCGGATCAGCGCGCGCACGTCCTTGGGAAAGCACGAGCCGCCATAACCCAGGCCCGGATAGATGAAGTGATAGCCGATGCGCGGGTCCGAGCCGATGCCCTTGCGCACCTCCTCGATGTCGGCGCCGAGCAGTTCGGCCAGGTTCGCCATCTCGTTCATGAAGCTGATCTTGGTCGCCAGCATGCAGTTGGCGGCATATTTGGTGAACTCGGCCGAGCGCACGTCCATCACGATCATCTTCTCGTGGTTGCGGTTGAACGGCGCATAGAGCTCGCGCATCACCGCCTCGGCGGCCTCGCTTTCGGTGCCGACGATGATGCGGTCGGGCTTCATGCAGTCGGCGACCGCCGAGCCTTCCTTGAGGAACTCCGGATTGGAGACGACGTCGAAGGCCAGCTCCTCGCGGCCCCTGGCCTTCAGCGCCGAAGCAATGGCCGCCCGCACCTTGTCGGCGGTGCCGACCGGCACGGTCGACTTGCCGACGACGATCTTGGGTTCGACCATCTCGCGGCCGATCGTCTCGGCCACGGCCAGGACATATTTGAGATCGGCCGAGCCGTCCTCGCCCGGCGGCGTGCCGACCGCGATCATCTGGATCTCGCCGTGGCGCACGGCCAGCACCGCATCCGTGGTGAAGACGATGCGGCCCGCCGCATGGTTGTCGCGCACCAGCGCCTCAAGCCCCGGCTCGAAGATCGGCACGAACCCCTGGTTCAGCCGCTCGACCTTGGCCGCATCGACATCGACGCAGACGACGTCATGCCCGACCTCGGCCAGCACCGCCGCCTGCACAAGACCGACATAGCCAATTCCAAATACCGTGAGCTTCATACGGTCCGTTCCTGTCTATTGATGATGTTGAGGCGCGGACGGACCGCGCCTGCATGCCTGCCGGTCATTGCAGCGTGCAAGCGACCGACTCCTCGAACTGGCAAGGCTCGCCCAGCGCCGTGAAGGCGACGCGGTCGACGGCCATGGTCACCGGCTTGCCGGGATCCGAGAAGGCGCCCATCCATTCGCGCAGCGTGTCGGTGCCCCAAAGGCTGAAGAAGATTTTCTGCGGATGGCTCGGCAGTTGCGATGGCTCGGTCACCTCATGCACCAACTGGCCGTTGACGTACCAGCGCAGCCGCTCCTTCTCCCAGACGAAGGCATAATCGTTGAAGGCCTGGTCGGCGCCGCCGGGCACGTCGACGAGCTTCTCGTCGTTGGACTTGCCGCCGACATAGGCATTGACCTGCACCTTGGAAGGATCCTTGGTCAGCACCTCGAAATCGATCTCGTCATGCGGCTGTTTGTGCACCGGGCCGATATAGGTGAAGAAGGCTGCATTCAGCCCCGAGCCGGTGCCGCTCTTCATGCGCGCCTCGTAGGTGCCATAGCTGAAGCGCTGCTTGGTCTGCACTTCGCCGCAGGAATAGTCGCGGTCTTTCAACGGCTTCTTCTCGAAGCTCAGCGTCAGGTTGCCATCGGCGACCTTGACCTGTTCCTTCGACCAGGTGCAGTTCTGGTGCTTGCCGTTGTCCCAGCCGTCGGAGACGAACCAGCGCGAACCGCTCAGCGTGTCGAACGTTTCCACGAAGGACTTGCCGGTGGCATCCTGTGCCAATGCGCCGCCCGAAGCGGCAAGCAGGCCGGCCAGCGCGACCGACAGGCGCAAGCCCCATGAGCGGCGACCGATCCGGCCGGCTGCGTGATGTGTGACGTTTGCGTTCATAGCCAAGTCATCCTTGTGCCTTCGCGCCTCCCGCCCGAGAACCGCATTGCAACCGCCGGCCAGGGGTTTCGCCCCGACCGGAAAACAACCTCCCATCCTCCCGAAAATGCTGGCCCGTCAGGGCCGGTGCCGGACCTCCTCCGGCGCCGAAGCTGCCGACGATCCCTCATCGGCCTTGCGACTCTCGTCGACAAACGTGTCCAGCGCATGACGAAGCCCGGCGATGAATTCGGTCTGCCGCCCCAGTGCCTCGATGCGGCGCAGACAGGTCTTCAGCGATTCCGTCCATCGGTCCATGTCGTCGGCCCGTCGCGACGAGGCTTCGGAATTGTCCATCGCCTCGACCAGGAACGCCGCGTTGGCCGAGACGGCCTCGTATCGGTTCCGGATGCCGGTCCTCTCGGCATCGATCTCCGAGGTCAGTTGATCGAGCGAACGCGCCAGCTGTTCGAAGCGGGTCACGTCGGTTTCCCGGTCGCGGTCCGGGCTGCGTGTGCGGAAAGCGAAGATCGATGCCATGCTCTGCTACTCCACGTTTGCCCGAGCGTGCCAGTTCCAGGCGCTCGACACAATCGCGGCGAGGTCATGGCGCGGCGCCCAGCCGAGAACGTCGCGCGCCTTCGAATTGTCGGCGACGAGCGACGGCGCATCGCCTTCGCGCCGCGGTGCCAATTCGACCGGGAATGTCCGGCCAGAGACCTCCTTCACCATCGACAGCAATTCGTTGACCGTCGTGCCCTGCCCCGTGCCGAGGTTGAGCGCGACGCTGTCGCCTCCGTCGATCAGATACTGCACGGCGCGGCTATGCGCGTCGGCAAGGTCCATGACGTGGATGAAGTCGCGGACGCAGGAGCCGTCGCGGGTGTCGTAATCGTCGCCGAACACGCTGAAGCCGGCGCGGCGGCCGAGCGCTGCGTCGATCGCCAGCGGGATGGCATGCGTCTCGGGCTCATGGCGCTCGCCGATGCGACCCTCGGGGTCGGCGCCGGCGGCGTTGAAGTAGCGCAGCAGCACCGAGCGGAAACCCTCGTAACGGTCGAGATCGCGCAGCATGTCCTCGACAATCAGCTTGCTGCGGCCGTAGGGATTGATCGGCTGCTGCCGGTGCGTCTCGCGCATCGGCGTCTCTTCCGGCTCGCCATAAGTGGCGCAGGTCGAGGAAAACACCAGCCGCTTGCAGCCCGCAGCACTGGCTGCGGCGAACAGGTTCAACGAACCCGCGACATTGTTCTCGAAGAACGCCATCGGATTCCTGACCGATTCCCCGACCTCGATCAGGGCGGCGAAATGGATGACTGCCGCCGGACGGTACCTGGCGAAAACCTCGTCGAGCCGGGCGCGATCGCGGATGTCGCCTTGCTCGAGCGGTCCCCATTTGACGAATTCGGGGTGGCCGTTGCTGAAATTGTCGTAGACGACCGGGCGAAAACCTTTGCGCGCCAGATAGAGGCAGGTGTGGGAGCCGATATAGCCGCCGCCGCCGACGACCAGAATGTCTTGCATGTCTTGTGGCCTCACTTTTGGGCACCTGCGTTCTCGGCCGTAATCAGGTAGCGCAGGCGCGGTTCGGGAGCCGAGGGCACCGACCCGGATTTCGCGAGCGCATCGAACTTGTCCATGGCCACCCCGCGAACGACCGCCAGAAAACTGGCAGGAGACGAGGTTGCAAACCTTATCGCCGCAGCCATGCCGTCGGCCGCCTTGAGGTCGAGGAAGCGCCGCAAACGGTACTTGTCGCGCACATGCCGCTCGTGGCGGCGAAGGATGCGTTTGTCCTCTGCCGCCAGCCCCGGCTGTGCCAGCAGCCCGAGATCGGCATCGGCCAGACGCTGCAGATCCTCCGTGCGGTGCTGGCCGCTCAGCGAACTGGGCCGCACCACGGCGCAATAGCCGCAGGACCTGACGACTTTGAAGCGGGCGCCCATCAGCATGGCCCGCGCATAAAGGGCATAATCTTCGCCGAGCCGCAGTTGCTCGTCGTAGCTCAACCCGTGCCGCTGGAGCATGGCTCGGCGCATCACCGGCTTGAGGAATCCGAGTTCGCCGCGCCTGGCGCCACGGCTGGAAATGTTGCCGGCGATGAACTGCGCGAATCCGAGCAGCGCCGGATCGGCGTCGAACTGCGCGACGCTGCCCGACAGTACATCACGCACCGAAGCGTGCTCGACGAACACGATGTTGTCGGCGACAAGATCCCAGTCGTCGCCACCGACAAGGTTCGCAAACCGTGCAGGCAGGAAAAAATCGTCGGCATCCAGGATGCTGATCAGTGCCGATCTGGAGTTGCGTATCGCCATGTTGCGGGCGAATGAGGGGCCGCGGTTGACGTCCAGCCGCAGCACCAGAAGCCGGCCGCTGCCATCGTCGGCGGCGCGCGCCACGGCTTCGGTCGCATCGGTCGAGGCATCGTCCACGACCACGACCTCGGCCACTTCGGGCTGCCGCAGCGCCGAGGTGATGGCCGTCGTGATCGTTTCCGCCGCGTTACGCGCAGCAATGATGACACAGACGTCAGTTCCGCTCACGTCGGTTGCCTTTCCGTCATAGCCCGCCGACGCCAGAGCTATATTGCACCTGCGAACAAGGAAACCCCAACTTTTGTTACGGCGCTTCACCGTTGGGGTCGTGAAGACCCGGTGCCGACCGCCGCGACATGCGGCTTTCCAAGGGCTGCAGGCGCGTTGCCGCGATCACGCCGGATGCCTCCATAATCCGTGGCGACGGCAACGCGGCATCACCTGAAGGCAGCAAGCCTGGGCATGAAAATGGCCGCACAAATGGTCGGAAAAGCAGAACCGATTCCTGCGGAAACCCAGTCCGTGCGGGGCCTTGAGCCCACCACAGCGGCCTAGTGCGCGCTGCCCTTTGGCGTCAGGTCGTCGGCCGGAACTGCCGGTGCGCCTTCGGCCACGGTCTTTGTGCTCTTGATTTCAGCCGCTTTGGGGCTCGTACGCAGCACCATGGCCAGGATGACAAGAAAGTATCCGACCTGAAGAATGACGGCGCAGGCCAGCACGCGCAGCAAGATCGTGCCCCAGCCGGCAGCATCCAGATAGGACCACAGCGCCACCACGGCGATTACCATCGCCATGCCGAACACGAATTTTGGCAAGGTCATAGCCGTTGACCGTCAGGCCCGAGGAATCGGCACTGATTTTGTCGCCATGTTGCTTGCAACTCCCCTAGCCCTGAAAGCTCCACCCGCATCGTTCCTTCGTTAAATTTTGATGCCGACATGCTGCTTGGCGGTCGACCGGAAGAACGTCGTTTCATTATATTGGTCCGCCCAGCAGTCAGCAAGCGGAGCCCTCTTTCGCCGAGAGTCTTGCCGATGGCGCCGGATGCTGCATTGCACTTTCACAGCTGGTCGAAAGTCGATAACATTTTCATTCAGGATGCCATTATTTCAGAATATTTTGGCGAATACCCACGTGATGCATAATATGTTTTATATTTTGGTGCGCATTGCTGGAACGTTTACCAACATGGTGCAGATACAATTTTCGACATTTCACCTGTATTGACACATTCGATTCTGCTCATGCATGCGGCCATTGGACATAAAACTGTCGCATTGAGATTTTCTTGTGCACGCCATGCACGGATTTTGGTCATCTACTGGTATAAATATTTCACGCGTCAAAAAAACGTGTGTTGCAGCGCAGCATGTCGGCCGTATCCTGACACAGGGCGATTCTGGGGCGATTCATCGACCAATTGGAGTTGCAGCATGAGGGATCTTGCCAAGTCGACGAGCTTGGAGTTTCCACACGTCGCCACCGACCTCCCCCCTCTGGGTGGCGTGGCCAAGCGCGGATTCGACATCATCGGTGCGGGTCTCGGGATTATCGCATTAAGCCCGTTGTTCCTGCTCATTGCCTTGCTGGTAAAGGCCTCGGACGGCGGCTCGGTCTTCTATGGCCATCGCCGGATCGGCCGTGGCGGCCGTATCTTCCAGTGCCTCAAGTTCCGCACGATGGTCCCCGACGGGGACGCGGTACTTGCGGCGCATTTTCGCAATGACCCGGAAGCCAGGGCCGAGTGGGAGGCAACGCGCAAGCTCAAGGACGACCCTCGGGTCACGCGTGTCGGCACGGTGCTGCGCAAGCTCAGCCTCGACGAGCTGCCGCAGATCCTCAACATCCTTCTCGGCGACATGAGCATCGTCGGCCCACGCCCGGTGGTACGCGACGAGCTCGATTATTACGGCAAGGCGGTCGTTTTCTATCTCAAGTCGCGGCCCGGTCTCACCGGGCTCTGGCAGGTCAGCGGTCGCAACGACGTCTCCTACGACAGCCGCGTGGCGTTCGACCGTCACTATGTCGAGAACTGGTCGCTGGTCGAAGACATCCGCATCATCCTGAAGACGGTTCCGGCCGTTTGCATGTCGCGCGGCAGCTACTGAGCCTGCCGCAAACGAGGCTGCGCCCATGTGGGGGCGCGCAGCTTCTTCCGCCGTCGGGCTGCAGAAGATGCCCGCGGCACAGGAACGGACGATAACCTTGAACCTAAACGGCTCCCATTCCCGCGCACGGCGCATGCTCAGCCTGGGCGGCGCGCTCTGTCTCACGCTGGCCATTTCGGCATCCGCAGCGTTTGCCGAAGACTACAAGCTCGGAACCCAGGACAAGCTGACCATCCGCGTCGTCGAATGGCAGACGGTCGAGGGCGCCTTCCGCGACTGGTCATCGGTAAGCGGCGACTACACGATCGGACCATCCGGCAATCTTTCGCTGCCATTCGTCGGTGAAACGCAGGCCGCGGGCAAGACGACGGCCGAGATCGCCGAGACGATCGGCAAGACCCTGCAGGACAAGTTCGGCCTTTCCGACCGTCCGGAAGCGTCGGTCGAGGTGGCGCAGTTTCGTCCCTTCTACATCTCGGGCGACATCCAGACCCCGGGCCAGTATGCCTATGCCCCGGATCTCACCGTGCTCAAGGCGATCAGCATCGCCGGCGGCATGCGCCGCGGCGCCGACGGCGCCCGCACCGAGCGCGACCTCATCACCGCCGAAGGCAGCCATGCCGTGCTCTCCGACGAGCAGCTCCGCCTAATGGTGACCCGGGCGCGGATCGATGCCGAGCTTGCCGGCAAGACTGAAGTCGAAGCGCCGAAGGAGATCGCGTCCCTGCCGGCGGTATCAGGCATGATCGCCAACGAAACCGCCATCATGGCCTCGCGCCAGAAGAAGCTCACCCTGAGGCTGCAGGCACTTGAAGAGCTCAAGGGCTTACTCGAGCAGGAGATCGTATCGCTGGGCCAGAAGTCCGAGACGCAGAAGCGCCAGGTCGAACTCGCCAGGAAAGAGCTCAGCGGCATCGACACGCTGGCCCAGAAGGGTCTCGTGGTGAACACGCGCGTGCTGTCGACCGAGCGCTCCATCGCCGAGATGGAGGGCAAGATCCTCGATCTGGAAACCGCCATGCTGCGGGCCAAGCAGGACATCAGCAAGGCCGAACAGGAGGCGATCGACCTCAAGAACGACGGCGAGTCCGAACTGGCGGTCGAGCGGCAGAAGACCGTCGGAGAACTCAACGCCGTCACGCTCAAGCTCGGAATGCAAAAGGGCCTGATCGCCGAGGCCGGAGGCACGGCACCAACGGCTGCGGGCACCGAACAGGCGATTTCTTATGTCCTCGTGCGCAAGGGCAGCGACGGCAAGAGCAAGGAAATCGCGGCCGCCGAGGACATGCCCGTTCTGCCCGGCGACGTGCTCAAGGTGGAGCGGGCAGACGGCCCGCTTGTCCAGTAGCCCGGCGGTCAGACGCGATGCGGATCAGAAAATCGGCGCTGGTCGAACCCGGCCGCAACACGCTCTACGGCGCCTTCGCGGTCGCCGTATCATTTTTTGTGTTCGCCTACTCGTTCCGCATCGGCCAGATCTCGATCCTGATGTACTACGCGGTCTGGCTGCCGTTGGTCCTGGTCGATTACCGCTTCACGCTCGGCCGCCTCGGCGCATCGCCGCAGCTCCTGGCCTTCGCGCTGCTCGCCTGCCTGTCCTACTTCTGGTCCGACGCGCCTGACGTGACCAGCCGGGCGGCACTTCAATATCTGTCGCATGTGGTCTGCGCCGTGATCGCCGCCAGGGTGATCGACGCACGAACCCTGTCCATCGGCGCCATGGCCGGCATCGCGGTCATTCTCGCCTATTCGATGCTTGTCGGCGGCTACGTCTATGACGCGCTCGACGGCACCTACAGTTTCGTCGGCGCGTTCGGCTCCAAGAACCAGCTCGGCTTCTACGCGTCGCTGGGCGTGCTGTTCGGCTGCTACTTCGCACTGTTTCTGACGCGCGGGCGCATCGCCCGCCTTCTTGCCCTCGGCGTCGTCCTGCTCTCGGCCGCATCGCTTGTCATGTCGCAGTCGGCAACCTCAATGCTCGCCACGCCTGCGGCAATTGCCATGATCGTCGCCATCGCCGGGCTGGAGGCCTTCTCGCCGACCCACCGCCGTATCTTCTTCGCAGCCGGCCTAGTGCTTGCCGGCACGGCCGTTCTGGCGGCTCTCAATGTCGGCGCGATCGACATGGTTCTGGGCGCGTTCGGCAAGGACTCGACACTGACCGGCCGCACATATCTCTGGCAGCAAGGCATCGACGCATCGGCAAATACGCCACTGCTCGGCATCGGTTATGCCGCCTATTGGGTGCAGGGCTTCTCCGAAGCGGAGCGGCTGTGGAACGAGTTCTACATCACCTCCCGCACCGGCTTCCATTTCCACAACACCTACATCGAGGCGCTGGTGGAGCTCGGCTATGTCGGCGCGGCGATGATCGTACTGCCGCTGCTCGCCATCCTCCGACTGTGCATCTCGCGTCTTCTGAGCGAGGGCGACTGGACCGAGCCGCTGCTGCAGACGGGCCTGCTGGCCCTGCTGGTCATCCGCTCGTTCTTCGAAGTCGACATCCTGCAGCCCTATGTCATCGGCTCGTTCTTGCTCTACTACTGCTGGGCACGGGCAAAGGAGCCGGCGACACGGCAAGCCGTGCCAGCTTCGCCGGCCCGGCAGACGGCATTCCCGCCAAGCGGCGGCATCGCCGGCCAGTACAATCACTGAGCCTCTGTCGACACGCTGAGCTCGACCCTGTCGGCAACGAAGCGCGTTTCGGCATATTGGATCGGCACGCCCTGGACATCGACATTGACGGCGACCGCGACCAGCACGATGGCACCGGCTGAAAGCTTGAGGTCGGCGAGGTCGGCAGCATCGGCGTGGCGCGCCGAGACCAGGGTCGATTTGCGGAAATAGTCCTCGATACCGTAGCGCTGGAAGGCCAGCGTGATCGAGCCCGTCTCGGCATAGGCCTCGGCATAGCCGGGAAACCGCTCCGCATCGAACCAGCTGGTCGCACGCGATACCGGCCGTTCGTCGGCCTCGCTCAGCGTCTCCAGCCTGATCACGGGCGAGCCCTCCGAAAGACCGAGCCCCTCAGCCGCGCGCTTCGTTGCGGGCTCCACGGCATGGGCAAGAAGGATGCTGCGCCGGTCGCGCGACTGGCTGCGCAGGCCCGTGGAAAAGCGCGTCCGCGCCGAGATTGGGTAGGACAGCTTCTGGCGGCTTTCGACGAAGGTGCCGCGCCCCTGCTCGGCGCGTAGCACGCCTTCCTGGACAAGCGCGGCAATGGCGCTGCGCAGCGTGTGGCGGTTGACGCCGAATCGCTCGGACAAAACCATCTCCGGTGGCAGGCGGCCGTCGGCGCCCAAGGTACCGGCACTAATTGCCTGCCTGATCTGGTCGGCGATCTGGCGCCACAGCGCCACACCGCTTTTTCGCGTCACCGCCTGTTTCGGTCCCTGCCCGCTCAAATCCACCGCCCCCTGTTTCGCGATTTGTCATGCGACCGTCACGCAGCCTCGCTACAAGCCCGTTGTATGTTGTTCGATTGTATAGAACAATAGACAAATACGAAGTGGAGCGGCAATCGAGATGGACCGACGGCAGGAAAGAGAAACGGAGACGCAGCGCAAGGCGGCCATGGCAGCGCTTGCCCTGGCGCCGGCGGAAGAGTTGAAGCGGCTGTGCACGGCGGCAGGGATTTCAGGCGAAGCCGAGATGCTGCGCGGCCCCGAGACCGGCCTGGTATCGGTACGCGGCCGCATCGGCGGCGGCGGCGCGCCCTTCAACTTCGGCGAGGCGACAGTGACCCGCGCGACGGTCCGCCTGCCCGGCGGCGAGATCGGCCACGCCTATGCGCTTGGCCGCGACAAGGAAAAGGCCCGCCTTGCGGCCATTGCCGATGCGCTGTGGCAGGACCCCGCCCGCCGCGCCGAGGTCGAGGACAAGATCCTTGCCCCACTGCGCGCTGCACAAGCTGAAGCCGACGCGATCAGCCGCGCCGAGACGGCGGCGACCAAGGTCGACTTCTTCACCATGGTTCGCGGAGAGGATTGATGGAACAGATGGATGTCATCGACGGCGGTTTCGCCGCCCCGGTTTTCGACGCGCAGACGGTTTTCCGCGCTGTCATGGACGCCATGGCCCGACCCGGCACTGTCCAGCCCGTCGCAGGGCTCACCCGGCCGCCCGCCCCGCTGTCGACAACCGCGGGCGCCGTGGCGTTGACGCTTTGCGACCATGACACCCCGCTCTGGCTCGATGCCGGGCTTCAGGTCTCGGCGGCAAAATCCTGGCTCGGGTTTCACACCGGCGCGCCGCTGGCCGCGACACCGGCAGACGCGCATTTCGCGCTCGTCGCCAACCCGGCCAGCCTGATCTCGCTCGAGAACTTCGCGCAAGGGACGCAGGAGTACCCTGATCGCTCGACGACGCTGATCCTGCAGGTGGAAAGCCTGACGGCAGGCGCACCGCTGCATCTCGAAGGCCCCGGCATCGAGACCTCGGCTACCATCGCGCCAACACCGCTGCCGCGCCATTTCGTCGAGCAGTGGAAGCAGAACGGCGCCCGGTCCCCGCGCGGCACAGACGTTATCCTGGCAGCGCCCGGAGCGGTCGCCTGCCTGCCCCGCACCACCCGCATCAAGACGATGGAGGCCTGACATGTATGTGGCTGTCAAAGGCGGCGAAGCCGCCATCGCCAATGCCCATCGCCTGCTCGCCGACCGTCGCCGCGGCGACCGCTCGGTGCCCGCGCTCCGCCTCGACCAGATCGTCGAGCAGTTGGCGCTCGGCATCGACCGCGTCATGGCCGAAGGCTCGCTCTATGACCGCGAACTGGCCGCCCTTGCGGTGATGCAATCGCGCGGCGACCTGATCGAGGCGATCTTCCTCGTCCGTGCCTATCGAACGACCTTGCCGCGCTTCGGCTACACGAGGCCGATCGACACCGCCGCCATGCAGGTCGAACGCCGCGTCTCCGCGACTTACAAGGACTTGCCGGGCGGCCAGTTGCTCGGCCCGACCTTCGACTACACCCACCGCCTGCTCGACCCCGAACTCACCAAAGATCCCGGGGTCGCCACGCCGGAGCAGCGCGAAACAGACGACCAGCGTATGATACGCGTGTCGGAAATCCTCGCGCATGAAGGCCTGATCGAGGCCGATGGCGAGCTGCCGGAGGATCACCTCACCGGCGACATCACCCGCGAACCCTTGGAATTTCCGCTGGCGCGCGACAGCCGCCTGCAGGCGTTGTCATGCGGCGACGAGGGTTTTCTCCTCGCACTCGGCTACTCGACCCAGCGTGGCTATGGCCGCAGCCATCCCTTCGTCGGCGAGGTCCGCATCGGCGAGGTCGAGCTTGAACTCGACGTGCCGGAGCTGCCTTTTCCTGTCACGCTTGGCCGCATCCGCGTCACGGAATGCCAGATGGTCAACCAGTTCAAGGGCTCGGCCAAGGCGCCGCCGCAATTCACCCGCGGCTACGGCCTCGTTTTCGGCCAGTCGGAACGCAAGGCCATGGCGATGTCGCTGTGCGACCGCGCGCTGCGCGCCGGCGAACTCGGCGAGGACGTCACCGCCGCTGCCCAGGACGAGGAGTTCGTGATTTCGCACTCCGACAATGTCCAGGCCACCGGCTTCGTCGAGCACCTGAAGCTGCCGCACTATGTCGACTTCCAGGCCGAACTCGACCTCGTCCGCCGCATGCGCTCAGAGCACGAAAAGCGCAACAAGACCAACGACACCGAACAGCGGGAGGCGGCGGAATGAGCTCTCGAATTCAGGCCATTTCGTCAGGCAGCATCGCGGACGGAAACCACGATTTCTTTGCCCAACAACGCCAACGTCGCCTGCAGCAACGGAAGTTTGGTCGGATGATCCGGGTCAAGAATGCGGCGTGCCTCGGTCTCCGCCTTGTTGAGTCGACGCGCCAGCTCTCTCTTGGAAATGCCAGATTGAGCAAAAGCCTCGACAACCGCCAACTTCAGCGCCGTGTCGGGCGCGACAGCAATAGGCACAAGTCCTTTGCCCGTGGCCTGTGGCTTCGGCAGCGGTTGCCCCATCGTGGCGACACCGCGCAGCGCAAGCCCCAGAGCCTCAGCTCCGCTGGCGCGCGCCTCGGCAATCGTCTCTCCACAGGTAATCGCCTCGGGCACGTCCGGAAAGGTCACCAGGAAACCACCCTCGGGATCAGCCTCAATTTTCGCCCCGTAGATGTAGTCCATCTCAACCTCCATCGGCGCATTTCATTCTACGCCGAGTTGCTTCTTGATCGTCCGGACCATCAATGCGGACAGCTCGCCCGACTGGATGGTCGTGATTTTTTCGCCAAGTCTCACGCGATAGTGGGACCCCTTGCCCCGGTCGGTGAAGACTTCAAACTGCAAGTTTCGTTTACGCGAGAGAGCACGAAGCTCTCTTATCAGAGCCTCCCGTTTCATCCGCCACATGCCCCCAGACGCACAGAGTGCGCACATAATTGCGCGCCTATCAAGCACATTAATGTGCGCATTTGTCGATCGGATTGCGCAACGACCTCCGGAAAGCCTGCGTCATGACTGACATCGCAACCTACAACTTCGCCTATCTCGACGAGCAGACCAAGCGGATGATCCGCCGGGCAATCCTCAAGGGCATCGCCATTCCCGGCTACCAGGTGCCGTTCGCCAGCCGCGAAATGCCGATGCCTTATGGCTGGGGCACCGGCGGCGTGCAGGTGACGGCCGCGATCATCGGCCCCGACGATGTGCTCAAGGTCATCGACCAGGGTGCCGACGACACCACCAACGCGGTGTCGATCCGCGCCTTCTTCCAGAAGGTCGCCGATGTGGCGGTGACCACCGAGACGGCGAAGGCAACGATCATCCAGACCCGCCACCGCATCCCCGAGCATCCGCTGACCGAAGGCCAGACGCTGGTCTACCAGGTGCCCATTCCCGAGCCGCTGCGCTTCCTCGAGCCGCGCGAGACCGAAACGCGGAAGATGCACGCGCTCGAGGAATACGGGCTGATGCACGTCAAGCTCTATGAGGACATCGCCAGGCACGGCCGCATCGCCACGACCTACGCCTATCCGGTCAAGGTCGAGGACCGCTACGTCATGGATCCCTCACCGACGCCGAAGTTCGACAATCCCAAGATGCACATGTCGCCCGCGCTCCAGCTGTTCGGCGCCGGCCGCGAAAAGCGCATCTATGCCGTGCCGCCCTTCACCAAGGTCGTCAGTCTCGACTTCGAGGACCATCCCTTCGAGATCCAGACTTTCGACCAGCCTTGCGCGCTGTGCGGCGCCGAGCAGGTCTATCTCGACGAGGTCATCCTCGATGACAAGGGCGGGCACATGTTCGTCTGTTCCGACACCGACCATTGCGAGACGCGCCAGGCCTGCGGCCACCGTGGCCATCTCTCGCCCGATATCCTGGAGCCTGCCCAATGACCGACGAACCGCTTCTGCGCGTCACGGCGCTTTCCAAATATTACGGCTCGCGCATCGGCTGCGAGGACATCTCCTTCGATCTCTGGCCGGGCGAAGTGCTGGCCATCGTCGGCGAATCCGGCTCGGGCAAGACCACCCTGCTCAACTGCCTGTCGACACGCCTGCTGCCGACGTCGGGCACCGCCAGCTACCGCATGCGCGACAACCAGTGGCGCGACCTCTACCGCATGAGCGAAGCCGAACGCCGCTTCCTGATGCGCACCGACTGGGGTTTTGTTCACCAGAACCCGGCCGACGGGCTGCGCATGACGGTGTCGGCCGGCGCCAATGTCGGCGAGCGGCTGATGGCCATCGGCGACCGGCACTATGGCAACATCCGCGCCACAGCGGTCGACTGGCTCGGCCGCGTCGAGATCGATGAGGAGCGCATCGATGACGAGCCGCGCGCCTTCTCCGGCGGCATGCGCCAGCGCCTGCAGATCGCCCGCAACCTCGTCACCGGCCCGCGCCTGGTGTTCATGGACGAACCGACCGGCGGCCTCGACGTGTCGGTGCAGGCGCGCCTGCTCGACCTGTTGCGCGGACTGGTCACCGACCTCGGGCTCGCGGCGATCGTCGTCACCCACGACCTCGCTGTCGCCCGGCTCCTGTCGCAGCGCATGATGGTGATGAAGGACGGCCACGTCGTCGAAGCGGGCCTCACCGACCGCGTGCTCGACGACCCGCGCGCGCCCTACACCCAGCTCCTCGTCTCCTCCATTTTGCAGGTGTAAGCCATGGCCACCCCACTCATCGTCTCCGAGGTCGCCAAGGCCTTCACCATGCACCTACGCGACGGCATCCGCCTGCCGGTCGTCGCCAATGTCTCGTTCTCGGTCAGGGCTGGCGAATGCGCCGTGCTCGGCGGCCCCTCGGGCGCCGGCAAGAGTTCGATTTTGAAGATGGTCTACGGCAATTACGGCGTCGACCAGGGCCAGATCATCGTCGACCACCACGGCCAGCTGGTCGACCTCGCCACCGCCAACCCGCGCACGGTGCTGTCGGTGCGCCGCGACACCATCGGTTATGTCAGCCAGTTCCTACGCACCGTGCCGCGCGTCTCGGCCCTCGACGTCGTCGCCGAACCGTTGGTGGCACGCGGCACTGACCGCAAGCAAGCGCAGGAGCGCGCCGCCGAATTGCTCGACCGGCTCAACCTGCCCGAGCGGCTTTGGAGCCTGCCGCCCGCCACCTTCTCCGGCGGCGAACAGCAGCGCGTCAACATTGCCCGCGGCTTCATCACCGACCATCCGGTGCTTTTGCTCGACGAGCCGACGGCCTCGCTCGACGCCACCAACCGCGAGGTGGTGATCAGCCTGATCGAGGAGAAGAAGCTGAAGGGCGTGGCCCTGCTCGGCATCTTCCATGATGCCGACGTGCGCGAAGCGGTCGCCGACCGCATCGTCGACGTCACGGAATTCGCCGCAGGAAAGGCCGCAGCATGAGCCGCAAGCTTTCCGAACAGCCCTGGATCCACCCGACCGCCGAGGTGACGCAGTCGACCCTCGGCCGCTGGACCGAGGTCTCCGAACGCACCCGCATCAGCGAGAGCGAACTTGGCGACTATTCTTACGTCATGCAGGACTGCAGCCTGTGGTGCACCACGGTCGGCAAGTTTTCAAACATAGCAGCAAGCGTGCGCTGCAACGCCACCAACCACCCGACCTGGCGACCAACGCTACACCACTTCACCTACCGCGCTTCGGACTATTGGGACGACGCCACCCACGAGACCGAGTTCTTCGAGTGGCGCCGATCCAATGCCGTCACCATTGGCCATGACACCTGGCTCGGCCACGGCTCGACGGTACTGCCCGGCGTCACCGTCGGCGACGGCGCCGCCGTCGGCTCCGGCGCTGTCGTCACCAAGGACGTCGCGCCCTACACCATCGTCGCCGGCGTGCCGGCCAAGCCACTACGCGAGCGCTTCGATCGCAAGACGGCCGAACGCTTCCAGGCGCTCGCCTGGTGGGATTGGGACCACGCCAGGCTGCGTGTCGCCCTCGACGACTTCCGCAATCTTTCTGCGGAGGAATTTCTGGAGAAGCACGAGGGCTGAGATCAGCGCGCCAGGAAAAACTGGATCGCGACCACGTTGACCAGGTCGACGAAAAACGCTGAGACCAGCGGTAGGATGATGAAGGCGTTCGGTGACGGGCCATAGTGCTTGGTCACCGCCGTCATCGACGCAATGGCGGTGGGAGTGGCACCCAGCGAAAGGCCGGTAAAGCCGGCGCTCAGTACCGCCGCCTGATAGTCCCTTCCGAGCAGCGGAAAGAGCACGATCACGATGAATGCGACCGCGAGAAGCGCCTGCAGGGCAACGACCACCAGCAACGGACCAGCCACCCCGGCAAGTGTCCAAAGCTGCATGCTCATCAGCGACATGGCAAGAAACACTGACAGCGAATAATCGGAGATCAGCGACATCGCCGGCGAGCGCGCCGGCCAGGGCAAACGTGGAAAGATGAAAGGGATCGTATTGGACAAGACGATTCCCATGATCAGACAAGGCACGAACAACGGCAGCTTCACGCCCATCGCCAAGAGCGGTCCGTGAACCAGGTAGCCGAGCACCACGGCGACGTTGACCAGCAAAAGCGCCTGCATGAAGCTCGACTTGTCGATCGGTGCCGCCTCCGCCTTGGCGACTGCCCCTTCGTTCTCTGAAACTGTCGCGTCGGTGGTCAGCTTGCCGCGCTCGATGAGGAACTTCGCCACCGGCCCACCCAGGACACTTGCCACGATCAGGCCGAGCGTCGCTGCGGCGGTACCGACTTCTACAGCCGCAGGAAAGCCGTGCTCGGCCGCGATCGCAGGCGCCCACGCAATCGTCGTGCCATGGCCGCCGACAAAGGCGATCGATCCCATGATGACGCCTGCGGCAGACGGCAAGCCGAACAGCCAGGCCCCGAGCGTGCCGACGCCATTTTGCAAGAAGACGAAAAGCACGGTCAGCACGCACAGCACGGCCAGTGCCCGCCCGCCGACCAGCAGATCGGACAGCCGCGCATTGACGCCAACGGTGGCAAAGAAGATGACCAGCAGCCTGTCGCGCGTGGTCATCTCGAAGACGATTTCCATGCCCGAGAGCTTGTAGAACGCCCATATGGCGGCAGCCGCCAGAAAACCGCCGGTGACCGGCTCGGGGATGTTGTAGTTGCGTAGAAAGGCAATGCGGCGGGTCAGGATCACGCCGACGAAATAGACAACCAATCCAAGCGTAAGGGTGAGGAAATCGGGCGAAACGAGAGAGTTGGCTGCCGTCGTCATCCGAGCCTTGTTTGGTCAAGGGAACTGGAAATCCTGGATCGGCAGACCCCAGCCTATCCAGCTTGCAACCTTGCCTAGAATGGGCACCAGAGCAATCGGCAAATCGTGACGCGGCCACAGGCGATTGTTGAAACGACAACGCCCGCAATCGACACCTCGAAAGGGCGACTGCGGGCGCTGAAAAGTAAATTGCAGAGGTAGATCAGGCTTCCTGGATCGCCGACAGCTGCCAGTCGCCGCCGTTCTGGCGAACGAACGTCCAGAGCTCCGTCGTCTCGGTCGGCTCATTGGCGTCGCCTTCGACGATCTCACCCGTGGTGCGGTTGCGGGTCACGTCGATGGACGAGTAGTTGACCGCGGCGGTCGCATAGTCGCGATCGCCTTCGCTCCAGCTTTCGGCGATGTCGGCCTGAAGCAGTTGGACATCGGTCACGTCGTTGCGCACGCCGTTCTGCGCGTTGTCGGCCAGTTCTTCCGAGAGGTAGGACACCATCTCGGGCGTCACCAGTCGGCGCAACGCCTTGTGGTCCTCGCGGCCGAAGGCCTCCTGCACCTCGGTCAGCATGCGCTGGAACGTGTCGAGGTCTTCGCCGGATACGGTGATGTCCTTGCTCACTGGCTGCTGCGGAGCAGCGTCGGCGCGGCTGCCGCCGATGCTCGGTATGCTGAACGAACGGCTGCCGCCATTGGCCTTGCCGGCGTCAGCCGGTGCGGCATCGCGGTAGTTGAAGTTGCCGCCACCGGCACCCGCGCCGGCCATCGCCGGGCCGGACGCCTGCCGCGAGCGGAAGAAGCGCAGGGCGAGCCAGATGGCGCCGCCGATCAGCAGCACCTGCATCAGCATGCCGAACATGCCGGCGAGACCGCCGAAGCCCTGGCCCATCAGCATGCCGAACAGGCCGCCCATCAATAGGCCGCCGATCATCGCGCCGCCGAAGCCGCCCATGAAGCCGGGGCGCTGCTGGGCAGCAGCACCCGGACGCGCGGCATTGGTGGCCGGGTTGGTCGCCTGGCCGGTGTTCGGCGTCATCGAGCGCTCGACCGGTGCCGACGGCTGCGGCGCGGTACGGGTCGGCGGTGCCGACTGGAAGGTGCGCGCCCCCCGGCTGCCGAAGCTGCCGCCGCGTCGCGCGTCGGCCTGGTCTACGGCGACCATGGAGAAGGCAAGGAACAGGCCCGCGAAAAGCGTGGCAAAGCGGGTCGTTCGGGACAGTTTCATCGGCGGTTCCTCAAAGTGAAGTCCGCCCTCATATAATGACTAACAAGTGTAGTGTCAGGGTTCGGGGGCCAAGTTTTTGCAGAATCTTTCCAGCTCCCTCCAAGGCACTGAATAGATTTGGTTTTACCCGCACTGCCTCGGCTCGCCGCCGGTGACCTGAACATGAATCTTGGCCAAACACGGTCCCAAAAGACCGTTGCCGATCAAATAGATGGAACGCCAATCCGATTCAGGTCGGCAAGAACTGGCCCTGTCGGCTCGCTGCCTGCGCGCGCATCGCATTCGGGCCGCATTTTTCGCATGCCTGCCTGTGCATCGTAACAAAACTGACATGGTCCCGACATTGCAGCTTCACGTCCCGGGTCTAGGCCCAAGCCTGAAAAAGGGGCGCAAAGCCCCAAAGGGACAGGGAAGCCACGATGCTCGAAATCCGCAACGTCAGCCGCCGCTTCGGCAAGAACGTCGCCGTCAACGGCGTCAATCTCCAGATCCAGCCGGGCCAGATGGTCGGCATCATCGGACGCTCCGGCGCCGGCAAGTCGACGCTGCTGAAAACCATCAACCGGCTCATCGATCCGAGCCAGGGCTCGATCGTCTTCGACAACACCGAAGTGTCGTCGCTGCGCGGCCCGGCCCTTCGCCGCTGGCAGCGCGATTGCGCAATGATCTTCCAGCAATTCAACCTGGTGCCGCGCCTCGACGTGCTCACCAACGTCCTGCTCGGCCGCCTCAACCATCGCTCGACCAGCCTGAACCTGCTCGGTATCTTCTCGCGTGAAGACCGCATCCGCGCCATCGCCGCGCTCGAACGCCTGGACATTGCCCGCACCGCGCTCCAGCCCGCCGGCACGCTGTCGGGCGGCCAGCAGCAGCGCGTCGCCATCGCCCGCGCGCTGATGCAGGAACCGAAGCTGATCCTCGCCGACGAGCCGATCGCCTCACTCGATCCGCTCAACGCCAAGGTGGTGATGGACGCCCTGCGCGACATCAACCTGCGCGAAGGCATCACCGTCATCACCAACCTGCACACGCTCGACACCGCCCGCACTTATTGCAACCGCATCATCGGCATGTCGGGCGGCGCGGTCGTCTTCGACGGCGCGCCTGAAGAGCTGACCCGCGAGGCCGTGCGCAAGGTCTATGGCGCCGACAGCGACGGCGCCGAGATTTCCGAAGCCATCACCTCGACCAGCATCCGCCCGGTCAAGGTCGTGGTTCCTGCATCCGCCGCACCTCTGGAACCGGCCTACGCCCCGGCTTGAGGCCGTTCGCGGTCGTCTCGCCCGCGTCAAGGGCCCGCAATCAGCAACGGAAATGACCCGGCAAGGTGCCGGGCCAAACTGGAGACATGCCATGTTCAAGAAAGCACTTCTGGGTGCCGTTTCGCTCGCCGTCCTGGCGATCGGCCAGGCCCATGCCGCAGACCTCAAGGAATTCCGCATCGGCGTGATCGGCGGCGAAAATGAAGCCGACCGCCTGCGCAACTTCCAGTGCCTCGTCGACCAGTTGCCGTCCGTCCTCGGCGTCGAGAAGGTATCGCTGTTCCCGGCTGCCGACTACGACGGCACCATCCAGGGCCTGCTCGGCGGCACGCTCGACTACGCCGAACTCGGCGCTTCGGGCTACGCCAAGATCTATCTCGAGAACAAGGAAGCGGTCGAGCCTATCCTGACCACCGTCCAGACCGACGGCGCAACCGGCTACTACACCATCATGGTCGCCAAGAAGGATTCCGGCATCACCAAGCTCGAGGACCTCAAGGGCAAGAAGCTCGGCTTCGCCGATCCGGACTCGACCTCGGGCTACCTGATCCCCGTCACCGCCCTGCCGAAGGACCTCGGCGGCGTTGCCGTCAAGGACTTCGTCGCCGAGACCGGCTTCGGCGGCGGCCATGAAAACCTCGTCCTCGAAGTGCTCAAGGGCACCTTCGACGCCGGCACGACCTTCGGTTCGGGCGTCGGCGAATTCAAGGACGGCTACACCTCCGGCAACCTCAAGAAGATGGTCGACAAGGGTATCCTCGACATGGACGACCTGGTCGAAGTCTGGAAGTCGCCGCTGATCCCGAACGGCCCGATCGTCGTTCGCAGCTCGCTCGACGCCGACACCAAGACCAAGTTCAAGGACTACATGGTCAAGCTGCCGGAAACCGACCCGGCCTGCTTCTCGGCCATCCAGGGCGGCGACTTCAAGGGCTACACCGAAGTCACCCCGGACTTCTACCAGCCGGTCATCGACGCCCGTAAGGCGCAGATCGGCAGCTAAGCCCGCAGCCGACATCGACGCGTCGCGGCTTGCCCGCGGCGCGTCTTTCTTTGATCCGGGATCGGACGGAACTTTTCATGACCATGCCACTCTCGGAAGCCGGCCTCGCGGTCGAGCGCCACTGGCGCGAACTCGCTGGCCGCCGCCGCCTGTACACCGCCGGCGGATTGATCTTCCTGTTCATCGCCTTGTCCGGTTCGCTCTGGTTCGCCAACGAGAGCAATGCCGGCAAGTTCTTCGACCGGCTGCCGCATTTCTTCGACTTCGTCGACCAGATGATCCCGCGCGACGGCTTCGAGGTTTGGCGCGCCTTGTTCGACCTGCCCTCGCCCTACGACGACGGCAGCCTGAAGTTCGACTACCCCGATGGCCGGATGTACATCTTCGGTTCGTTCTACCTGCCCGAATACGTCTACAAGATGCTCGAGACGATCAACATCGCGCTGGTCTCGACACTGATCGGCTTCGCCTTCGGCTTCCTGCTCTGTTTCCTCGCCGCTTCAAACCTGGTGACGCAACGCTGGCTGCGCTTCTTCGTCCGCCGCTTCCTCGAGATCCTGCGCGCCTTTCCCGAAATCGTCATTGCCGGCTTTTTCCTCGCCATCCTGTCGATGGGCGCGATACCCGCGATCATCGCCGTTTCGCTGCACACCATCGGCGCGCTCGGCAAGCTGTTCTTCGAGGTTGTCGAGAACGCCGACATGAAGGCCGACGAAGGCCTGCGCGCCGTCGGCAGCAACTGGCCCGAGCGCGTCTGGTTCGGCATCGTTCCGCAGGTCATGCCCAATTTCCTGAGCTACGCCTTGCTACGGCTCGAGATCAACGTGCGCGCTTCGACCATCATCGGCGCGGTTGGAGGCGGCGGCATCGGCGAGGCGCTGCGCCTGTCGATCAGCCGGACCCACGAAGCCAAGACCATCGCCATCATCCTCCTCCTGTTCTGCACCATCGTCGCCGTCGACCAGCTTTCCGCCTGGCTGCGCAAGAGGCTGGTCGGCGAGCAGGCCTTCGGTCGCGGGGAATAAGATCATGACCAGCCTTTCCATGTCCGATATGCAGTCGGTCGCCGACCGTCACCCCGACGTCTTCACCGGCTCGTGGCGCAAGAGCCTGTCCGGCTGGGCAATAGGCGCCGGCCTCGTTGCCTATCTCGGTTTCGCCTGGTGGTTCTTCTCCGTCGGTGCGGTAATCGCCGGCGGCAACTGGGGCATCGCCGGCACCTATCTCGCCGATTGGGTGTCCTACGAGGTGCGCCCGCAGATCGACTTCAGGGATGACCGTCTCGACATCAGCTATCCGCGCTTTGCCTCCTATCGCGCCGATCGGCATCCCGAGTGGCTGAGCTTCGACCCGCCGGCGGCGACCGCAGCCGCGCCTGCGGCCAACAAGGCAGCTGCCAGCCTCGTCACGGTCGAGATCGACGGCCGCGACCGTATCGAGATCACGCCGACCAGCGTGCTCGTGTCGCGTGGCGATGAAACGCTCGACATCGCCATCGTGCCGGAAAAGAGCATTACCGTTGCCGGTGCCCTGCCGTCCTGGGCGACGCAAAAGGCGCCCGGCGAAAAGATCACTGTCGACTTCGGCTTTGCCGGCAGCGCCCAGATCGACGCCGACGACGTCAAGATCCGCCACCGCTTCCTGGGCTGGGAGAACTTCGTCTTCGACGCCAACTCGCCGTTCTGGGGCAAGTCGACGAGCGAGGTGTTCTCGCTGATCGTCTCCGGCGAACGCCTCGATCCGGGCGTTTCGAACGCCGCCCTTGCCTGGGACAATATCGTCAACAATTCCGAATGGCAGCATGGCGACGTCTGGACCAAGATGCTGCAGACCATCGTCATGGCCTTCGTCGGCACGCTGTTTGCCAGCCTGCTTGCCTTCCCGCTGGCTTTCCTTGCGGCGCGCAACATCACGCGCAACCGCCTCGTCAACCAGGTTGCCAAGCGCTTCTTCGACTTCCTGCGCTCGGTCGACATGCTGATCTGGGCACTGTTCTTCACCCGCGCCTTCGGCCCCGGCCCCATCGCCGGCATCTCGGCGATCTTCGTCACCGACACCGGCACCTTCGGCAAGCTCTATTCCGAGGCGCTGGAAAACATCGACGACAAGCAGCGCGAGGGCATGCGCTCGGTCGGCGCCTCGCCGGCCTCGGTCCAGCGCTACGGCGTGGTGCCGCAAGTGCTGCCGGTGCTGATCAGCCAGTCGCTCTACTTCTGGGAATCGAACACCCGCTCCGCCACCATCATCGGTGCGGTCGGCGCCGGCGGCATCGGCCTCAAGCTGTGGGAAGCGATGCGCACCAATTCCGACTGGGAGAACGTCGCCTACATGGTGCTGCTGATCCTGATCGTGGTGTTCATCTTCGACAATATTTCCACCGCATTGCGCCAACGGCTGATCGGCAACAAGGCCAGCCACTGAACATCTGTTGCTGGCCATTGCAAATCTGATGAAGTCGGCCACTACTTCGTCAAACTGTCACGCAAATCATCTATCGGGCGACTGCCTAGGGAACCGCGCCATGCGCTACGCCGTCTATTTCACGCCAGAGCACGATGATCCGCTGTGCCGCATCGCGGCCGGCTGGCTCGGGCGCGATGCGTTCGGCGGTCACGTGACCCCCGCCAAGGCCTTTGGCGAATTGTCGGCGGCCGAGGTCGCGTTCCATGCCGCCGCAGCGCGCCGCTACGGCTTTCACGCCACGATCAAGGCGCCGTTCCGCCTCGCCGACGCCGCTTCCGAGGCCTCGCTGATCGATGCGGTTGCCACCTTCGCAAGCGAGGCGACGCCCTTCGCCATCCCTCGCCTGAAACTCGCCCAGATCGACGGCTTCTTCGCGCTGGTCCCGGCTGAACCGCTGCCTGAACTCGACAGCTTCGCCGGCGATGTCGTCAGGGCCTTCGAGCCGTTCCGCGCACCGCTCAGCGATGCCGAGATCGCCCGCCGCAACCCCGAAGCGCTGTCGCCGCAGGAGTGCCGCCACCTCAGCCGGTGGGGCTACCCTTACGTCTTCGACACGTTCCGTTTCCACATGACGCTGACCGGCCGCGTCGCCACCGAGGAAGTGGCGCGCGTGCGCACTGCCATCGAGCAATGCCTGGGCAACGTGCTCGACAAGCCGGTGCCGGTCGATGGGCTGGCGCTGTTCGTCGAGCCCACGTCGGGCGCGCCATTCGAGGTCCGCTCCTACCATGCGCTGGGCAAGCAAGCTGAAAGAAAGACCGCCTGAGATGACCGACCTTGTTCTGAAAAACGCCCGCATCGTTCTTGCCGACGAGGTGGTCGACGGCTCCATCGTCGTGCGCGACGGCAAGATCGCCGAAATCTCCACCGGCCCCAGCGCCATCGGCGAGGACATGGCCGGGGACTTCGTCATCCCCGGTCTCGTCGAGCTCCACACCGACCATCTCGAAGGCCACTACGCCCCGCGCCCGCGGGTACGCTGGAACCCGATCGCCGCCGTGCTGGCACATGACGCGCAGGTGGCTTCCGCCGGCATCACCACCGTCTTCGACGCGCTTCGCGTCGGCATGGACGAGGATGCCGACTTGACCGCGGCCGACATGCGGCTGCTTGCCAACGCCATCGAGGACAGCGTCCGCGCCGACCGTGTCCGCGCCGACCACTTCATCCACTTGCGGTGCGAAGTTTCGGCCGGCGATTGCCAGGAGGGTTTCGCCGTCTTCGATGGCGACGACCGCGTCAAGCTGGCCTCGCTGATGGACCATGCCCCTGGGCAGCGCCAGTTCGTCGACTTCGAGACCTATGCCTACTACTACCAACGCAAGCTGAAGCTCAACGACGTCGAGTTCAAGGCCTTCTGCGACAAGCGCATGGGCGAATCCGCCCGCAATTCCAGGCCGAACCGCGACGTCATATCGGCCGCGTGCCACGCCCGCGGCATCGTGTTGGCGAGCCATGACGATGCGACCACGGCCCATGTCGACGAGGCGATCGCGCAAGGCATTCGCGTCGCCGAATTCCCGACCACGCTCGAAGCCGCCAATGCCTCCAAGGGCGCCGGCCTCGGCGTGCTCATGGGTGCGCCCAACGTCATGCGCGGCGCCTCGCATTCGGGCAATGTCTCGGCCCGCGCCCTTGCCGAACACGGCCTGCTCGACATCCTGTCGTCGGACTACATCCCCTTCAGCCTGATCCAGTCGGCGTTCTTCCTCGGCGAGGTCGTCGACGGCATCTCACTGCCGCAGGCGATGGCGATGGTGTCGAAGAATCCGGCGGACGCCGTCGGCCTCACCGACCGCGGCGTCATCGAAGCCGGCCGCCGCGGCGACCTCGTGCGCGTACGTGTCGACGAGCATGTGCCCGTCGTCCGCACCGTCTGGCGCGAAGGTCGCCGGGTGGCTTAAGCCGTTACCGTGCCTCGTTGTCGTTGAGGCTGAACAGCGTCTTTTCCATGTCGGGCTCCTCGCCCGAGCAGACGCACAGCATCTCGGCATCGCCCTCGCCTATCGAGAGATAGGCGTGGCCCATGGTCGAGTCGATATAGACGCTTTCGCCCGCCTTCAGCCGCACCGGCGCATATTGATCGGTATGGAGTTCGATCTCGCCTTTCAGCACGATCAGGAACTCCTCGCCGGCATGCCTGGTCAGCGGGCCGAACTCCTCGAGCGTCCGCGCCCTGGCGTGGGCGAGGATCGGCACCATGCGCTTCTTCACCAGGTCGGTGGCGAGGTAAAAATAGTCGTAGTTGCGCGTCAGTTGGCGCAGCGTATTCACTGGTGAGGCGACCGAACGGCGGGTGCGTGCCGAGGGCTGCTTGCTGTCGCCGCTGAGCAGTTCAGTGACGTGGATGCCGAGCCCGCCGCACACCTGCAGCAGCTTGTCGTAGGTCAGCGACATCTGGTCGTTTTCGACCTTCGACAGCGTCGACACCGCCACGCCGGTCAGGTGGCTGACATCCTGCAGCGTCCATCCATGCTGCTTCCTGAGGCTTCGCAGGCAGTCGCCGAGATTCGGCTGTTCCGACATGGCCATCTCCATCACCCGTCCTCAGTAGCTAATCGAACTCCTCCGGCATCGCAAGATTCGCCAAAATTTTTCGTATGCGCTAAATATTGACCGCATACGAAAATGATTTTACGGATAGCTATGCACGAAAATTCCCGTCCCCAGAAAGTGATCGTCATCGGCGGAGGCATTGCCGGCCTCTCGCTCGCAGCCAGCGTCCAGCAATGGGCGGAGGTGACCGTGATCGAGCGCGAAAGCCAGCTTGGCTACCACGCCAGCGGGCGTTCGGCGGCGCTGTTTTCCGAGACCTATGGCAATGCCCTGGTGCGCGCGCTGTCGGTGGCGAGCCGGCAGGCGATCATCGACGGCGGCTTTGTCGAGCACACGCGCGGCGCTTTGCATTTCGGCGGTCCCGCCGACGCCGACGCCATCGACCGCATGGCCGAAGAGCAGAAGGCACTGGTACCGAGCGTCCGCCGCCTGTCCGCCGCCGAGGTGAGTGCGCTCGTACCGGCCATCGCACCGGACAGGACCTGCGGCGGCGTCCATGAACCCGACGCCAAGGACATCGACACTGGCAAGATGGTCCAGACACAGGCATCCCTGCTCAAGGCCGCCGGCGGCACCGTCATCAGCGGAGCCGAAGTGCTGAAGATCTCGCGCGGGCCCGAGCGCTTCCGGGTTACCACCAGTTCAGGCGTCCACGACGCCGACATCGTCGTCAATGCCGCCGGCGCCTGGGTGGACGTCATCGCCGAACGCGCCGGGCTTTCCGGCCTTGGCTTCAGGCCCAAGCGCCGCACGGCCTTCCTGTTCGACGCCCCAGAGGGCATTGATCCACGCAACTGGCCGCTGGTGGTCGACCTGCACGAGCGCTTCTATTTCAAGCCCGACGCCGGGCGCCTGATCGGATCACTCGCCGACGAGACCGACAGCGAGCCCTGCGATGCCTATCCCGAAGACATCGACGTCGCCACCGCCGCCTACAACATCGAGGAAGCGACCGGCCTGGCCGTCGGCCGCCCGCAGACGCCATGGGCCGGCCTGCGCACCTTCTCGCCCGACCGCAGTCCGGTCGCCGGCTTCGACCCGCGCCTGCCCGGCTTCTTCTGGCTCGCCGGCCAGGGCGGCTACGGCTTCCAGGTGTCGTTGACGCTGGCGCGGCTTTCCTCGGCGCTGATGCGCGGCGATCCCATTCCCGCCGACCTGGCCGATCTCGGCGTCAGCTACGCCGCGCTGTCGCCGGAACGATTCTTGGACACCTCGCGCGCTGCGGAAACGCGCTGAGGCTCGACACGACCATTCCGCAAATCGGTTGGCGCGGGGAGGAGACCCGCCGCGCGGTTACGTCAACATGAAAGCAGGAAGCTTTGCGATGAAATCCTTGGGTATTCTGCGTACGGCGCTCGTCGCCTCGACAATCCTTCTCAGCGGCCAGGCCTATGCCAAGACGCTGGTCTACTGTTCGGAAGCGAGCCCCGAGACCTTCAACCCCATGATCGGCACCGCCGACTCGACCATGGACGCTGCGGCCAAGACGATCTTCAACCGTCTGGTCGAGTTCAAGCCGGGCAGCACCGAAGTCGGTCCCGGGCTTGCCGAGAAATGGGACGTTTCCGAAGATGGCAAGGTCTATACCTTCCACCTCCGGCACGGCGTGAAGTTCCACGCAAACGAGACCTTCACGCCGACGCGCGAGTTCAACGCCGACGACGTGCTCTACACGTTCGATCGCCAGCGCGATGCCGACAATCCCTACCACAAGCTGGCGAACGCGGCTTACGAGTACTTCAACGCGCTCGGCCTCGGCTCGATGATCGAAAAGATCGAAAAGATCGACGACTACACCGTACGCTTCACGCTGAACGCACCGAACGTCACTTTCCTGCCCGGCATAGCGCTCGACTATCTGTCAATCCTGTCAGCCGAGCAGACCGAAAAGATGGTCGCGGCGGGAACGCCCGGACTGATCGACCAGATGCCCGTCGGCACCGGTCCCTTCATGTTGCAGGCCTACCAGCAGGATGCCCAGATCCGCTACGCCGCCAACAAGGACTACTGGAACGGCGCGCCGAAGATCGACACGCTGGTCTTCGCCATCACGCCCGAACCGACGATCCGCGTCGAGCGCATCAAGGCCAATGAATGCCAGGTTGCGGCCCCTCCGCCGGCAGCCGCCGCAGCAGCGCTCAAAGGTGATCCCAACATCACCGTCCACAATCTTGAGGGCCAGAACATCGGCGTTGTCGGCTTCAATGTCGAACACCAGCCGCTCGGCGACGTGCGCGTGCGCACGGCACTCGCCAAGGCCGTCAACCGCGAAGCGATCATCGAGTCGGTCTACCAGGGCGCCGGCTCCGTCGCCGGCAGCGTGGTTCCGCCCGCACAGATCGGCGCAGTCAAGGATGCCGGCATCGACTACGATCCGGAAGGTGCCAAGGCGCTGCTGAAGGAAGCCGGCCATGAAGCCGACCTCTCGGTCAAGCTCTGGGCCATGCCGGTTTCGCGCCCCTACAACCCGAATGCGCGACGCATGGCCGAGATGATCCAGGCCGACTGGGCAGCAGTCGGCGTCAAGACGGAGATCGTCACTTTCGAGTGGGGCGAGTATCTCGCTCGCACGGCCAAGGGCGAGCATGACGCCCTGCTGATCGGCGGCAGCAGCGACAATGGCGACCCCGACAACATGCTGAGCTACCTGCTGTCCTGCGACGGCGTGGCCGGCGGCTCCAACCGCTCGCGCTGGTGCAACCAGGATTTCGAGAAGCTGCTTCAGCAAGGACGCGTCACAGCCGATCCGGCGAAGCGCGCCGACATCTATAAGCAGGCGCAGGCGATCCTGAAGGCCGAAGTGCCGCTCGCGCCGATTGGCCACTCGGTCGTTTCGATCCCGGTGCGCAAGAGCGTCATCAACTACGTGCTGGATCCGTTCGGCCGGCAGAATTTCGCCACCGTCGACATCACCGAGTAAGCCGTCAAATAGCCGAGGAGAGCAGATCGTCATGCTCGAACAATTGAACAATCTGCTCGCAACCTATCGCGCCGATGGCGCGGTGGGTGCCTCGCTTGCCTTCTCGCTTGGCGACGGCGAGACCATCGCCGTCACTGCGGGACTTGCGGATCGGCCAAACGACGTTCCGGTAACGCGCGACCGGCTGTTCAAGATCGGCAGCTGCACCAAGACCTTTGTTGCCGCGGCGCTGATGAAGCTGGTCGAAGAAGGCAAGGCCGAACTCGACGCTCCCATCGCCGGATGGTTTCCCGATCTGCCGCGCTCCGGCGAAGTGACGGTGCTCCAGCTGGTCAACCACCGCGGCGGCCTGCCTGAGTTCGAGTACGACATCCCGATGGACCCGAGCCTGGTCTGGACGCCGGCCCAGCTCGTCGATCTCGCCTTCAAGGTCGGCGGCCAGACCACCTCAGGCGGGGCCGCCGTCTACAACAACACCGGCTATGTGCTGGCCGGCATGCTGATCGAGGCCGCGTCGGGTCTTTCGCTCGGCGAATATGTCCGCCGCAAGGTGCTCGACCCGCTCGGGCTCAAGGATACCTGGTCGCCGGCAAGCGAAGGCTTCCCCGAGGCACGCATGGTGCGGGGCTATTACCATCGCCCGAAACCTGCCGCCGACGCCAGCTCGGCATTGGCCGAAGGCGGCGAGATGTGGCGCATGGATGGCGTGCTGCCCTACGCCGACGAACTTCAGGATTCGTCGGACTCCTTCCCCTTCTCCGGCGCCTATGGCTGCGGCGACATGGTTTCGACGCCGAGCGATCTCGTTGGCTTCATGAAGGGCTTGCTGGATGGCCGGCTGATGCCGGCGGCCCTGCTCGCCGAAATGAAGGACGGCCGCTCCAGGGTCAGCTACCCCGGCACCCGCCTGCGCGAGACCGGGGCCGGGCTCATCGCCAGCGAATATGCCGGGCGTCTGGTGCTCGGCCACCAGGGCAGCATCCCGGGATATGTCACGGTGATGGAGCACGATCCGGTTTCGCGCCTGACGATTGCCATGACCAGCAATGTCGGCTCCGGCAACCGCCTGTCGTTTTATGCCAGCGGCCTGCACCCGGTGGTCGACCAGGCGATCGAGATCATCCTGCGGTGATCAGACGCCGAGGCCGGCGGCCTTCTGGCGAAGGTCGACGCCAAGTTCGGACGTCACCTCCAGCGCGCGGTCCTCGCGCGCTGGAGCGCCATTTTCGGGCCGGTGTCCGGCCAGAACCTTGTCGCGATCGCGGATCAGTATCTTGATCTCATCCGCATAGAGCGCCAGCACGGCTGCCAGCCAGCGATTGACCAGATAGGACGGCCTAGCGAAATGCAGGTCGAAGCGCGGCAGGAGCGCCACCGTGCCTTCGGCTTCCAGCCAGTTGTCGCCAACGACCCACTGGTTGACCGTGAACAGCCTCACCAGCTTGCCATAGGCATCGACGCCGACTGCAACGAGATGGTGGATTGGCCCGTTCGCGCCATCGGGCCGGACGAAGCAATGGAAGTGGCCGTGCTCGGCCTGCCCTTCCTGCGGCGGATGGCTGTGATAGTACCACTGCGCGCCAGTCTCCGGATCGAAGACGTCACCCGGGGGGAAGTGCTCCCACGCCGCAACCGACTTGGCTTCGCGCAGCGTCTCGAGCAGCACGTTGCTGCCCGACTTGGCCAGTACCTGTTCGCAGAACAGCGCCTGCCGCGCCGCCTCTGATCTTGTCTCGTCCATCGTCGGCCTCCAGGCCGCAGCTTGGCCTATTGCGGCTGGGCCGCGCAAGGCGAGGCTGCGGGAGCGGCAGCGCATGGTGATGCAGCCGGCGCGGCAGCACAGGGCGAGGCTGCCGGCGCTGCGGCGCAGGGCGAAGCTGCCGCCGGAACCGGAGCCGCCGAGCATGGCGAGGCAGCGGAACAGGGTGCGGCTGCAGCGCACGGAGATGCTGCCGCACACGGGGACGCGGCCGCGCAAGGAGCGGCGGCTGCACACGGAGACGCCGCCGCACAGGGAGCAGCTGCCGCGCAGGGCGAAGCGGCCGAACAGGGCGACGCGGCAGCGCAAGGCGAACTCGCCGCACAGGGCGAGCCTGCAGCGCATGGGTTGCCGGCAGCGCAAGGCGTCGCCGGCGCACTCGCCGCCGGTGCCGGCTTGGGCGCGGCAAATCGGTAGTGGTCGACCGCGACCGCCGACGTGGCGGCGAGGAATGCGGTGCCGAACAGGAGAGTGTTGCGCGCGCTCATTTCTTGAACCCATCAAGACCGAAGAGCGGACGCAGCGCGACACCGCCAAGACTGCCGACGAAGGCCGAGGCGAACCACAGCCAGCCATGGACGCTGCCCGAGGCGATGCCCGAAAACAGCGCACCGACATTGCAGCCGAAGGACAGCCGCGCACCGTAGCCCATCAGCACGCCGCCGATGGCTGCCGCCAGGAACGAGGCGAACGGCACATGCACCTTGGGCGCGAACTTGCCGGCGAGACCGGCCGCGAGCGCTGCCCCCAGGATGATGCCGAAATTCATCACCGAGGTGACGTCGGCGAGCACGCTGGAACCAAGCGCCTTGGCCGGTCCGGGCCAGTTCCAGAACGCCCAGGTCTCGACCGGCACGCCGACAGCCTGTGCTGCCTTGGCGCCCCACAGGCCGAAGCCGAAGGTCACCGACCAGGGATGGCCTGCGGTCAGCAGCGTCGCAATGTTGAGACCGGCGAGCCCGAGCCCGGCAGCAACCAGGGGCCAAGGGCCGTGCAACAGCCGCGCCACGCCGTGACGGGGTGCCGGCTTGGACTTTTCGAGCCCGCCATGCGCGCGCCGTTCCACCAGCACGGTCAGCACGGCAACAGCGCCAAGGCCGAGCAGCGTGACGATCACCCCGCCAGGCACGCCGAGCGTCCTGCCGAGGCTGATTTCCGGCAGCGCCGGCAGCTCCAGCCACCACGGCAGATGAGCCGTGCCGATGACCGCGCCGACGATGAAGAACACAAGCGTCACCAGCATGCGCGAACTGCCGCCACCGACGGTGAACAGTGTGCCCGAGCCGCAGCCGCCGCCGAGCTGCATGCCGAGCCCGAACATCGCAGCCCCCACCAGCACCGACACGCCGACCGGTGCAAAGGCGCCGACCAGTGCCTGGCCGTTTGCATTGCCAAGCGCCAGAAGCGGGATGAACACGATCGACGCCGCCGCGATCATCAGCATCTGCGCGCGGATGGCATTGCCGCGCCGCTCGACGACGAAACGCCGCCAGCCGCCGGTGAAGCCAAATGAGGCGTGGTAAAGGGTCAGCCCGAGCAGGCCGCCGATGAGAAACAGCAGCGCCTGGCGCATGCTGATCGCCTCGCCGATGGCAAGTGCGCCAAGCACCAAGGCCAGCCCGACGAAGATGACCGGCCCCTTGTCGAGATTGACGGGCACCGACGGCGCCGGAGTTGCGAGATTGATCTGTGTCATTTCAATTCTGTCGTGAACTTCAATTGATGTGGAATGACCCGTTCAACGAAAGATGTCCAGGATCGCTCCCGGACATCTTGTACCTCGGATCTGCCTTGCGCGAGATCAGGAACCGGGCTGCACCGGGCGGGCCGGATCGGCAGCCCATTCGGCCATCGAGCCGTCATACATCTTGGTGTTCTTGTTGCCCTCGATCTCGCTCAGGCCGAACCACACGACCGAAGCCCAGTGACCGGTGTTGCAGAAGGCGATGTTCTGCTCGTCCTTGCCGAGGCCCACGGACTGGGAAAGGTTGCCGACGGTCTCCTTCGAGGCGAAGGAAGCCTTGTCGGCGTCATAGAGCTTGCTGTTCTCGAGGTTCTTCGAGCCGGGAATGGTGCCGGCAGCGCGGACGACCGGGCTCTTGGCCTCGCCCCTGAACTGCGCGGCCGGGCGGCCGTCGATCAGCTTGATCCCGTCGGCACGAGCCTTCTCGACATCGGCGGTGGTGGCGAGAAGCTCCTGCTTGAGCTCGCCCTTGAAGGTGGCCGCCGCGGGCTTGGCCGCTTCGGCCGAAACTTCGCCGCCTGCGGCTTCCCAGGCGCGCGCGCCACCGTCGAGGATCGACACGGCGTCGTGGCCCAGCACCTTGAAGGTCCAGTAGACGCGGGTGGCGCCGCCGAATTCGGAGGAGTCGGTGCCATTCGGCACGATCACGACGTGGCTGTCATTGCTGACGCCGAGGTCGCCAATGGTCTTGGTGATCGTGTCGAGCGGCGGCAGCATGCCGGGAACACCGTTCACTTCGGCGCGCCAGCCGGCCGTCGAATAGGGAGCGCTGACCGCACCGGGAACATGGCCCTTGGCATAGGGGTTGGCGCCGTCCTTGGCCGCGTCGCGCACGTCGATCACGACGAGGCTCTTGTTGCCGAGGTTGGACTTCAGCCAGGCTGCATCGACCAGCGGCTGGTCGGTCAGACGTTCAGCCTGCGCGCCGGTGGCGAAAGCCAGGCCAGCAGTAATGACAGCGGCAAACAGAGAAAAACGCATCGGATTACTCCCCGGAAAAAGATTCTAAAAACAGGCGTTGACCACATTTGTAATCCAACAACCCGCCCCGCACACGGCATTCTCGACCTAAATTTCCTGCGAGTCCGGAATGGGATGCGGCCAAACAGCCATGCATTGGAATTTCATTCCAAGCGCCGAATTCGATGTTCACATGCAGAATAAAGAATATAACCACTTCACAAATCGGCCCTTTAAGACGATTTTCTCACCAACGCCGCCGAGCCGATAGTTTGGGCCGAGCAAAGGCTCATGAGGGGACTGGTATGCGTTTTCTGAAGGCCATGGCCGGAGCGATGTTCGGCGCGGCTCTTGCCGTGTCCATCGCTTTTGCCGAAACGCCCGCGAATACGCTCATTGTCGCCGACGCCATCGACGACGTCATGACACTTGACCCCAACGAGGTGGGCGAGGTCGGCGGCGTGCTTGCCAGCACCCAGATCTACCAGTCGCTGGTCAGTTTCGATGTCAACGACCCCACCAGGATCATCGGCGTGCTCGCCGAGAGCTGGACCATTTCGCCCGACGGCCGCACCTTCACCTTCAAGATGAACCCTGCGGCGCGCTTTGCTTCGGGCAATCCCGTCACTGCATGGGACGCCGAATATTCGCTGCGCCGGGTCGTCCATCTGAAGTCGCGCTCGGCCTTCATCATCGGCCAGTTCGGTTTCTCGCCGGAGAATGTCGATGACCGCATCAAGGCCCTCGACGACCAGACCCTGGTCATCGAGATCGCCGACACCTACGCGCCGAGCTTCCTGTTCTATTGCCTGTCGTCCTATATCGGCGGCATCGTCGACAGCAAGATCGTCAAGGCGAACGAAGTCGACGGCGACTTCGGCAATGGCTGGCTGAAGGCCGACAACTCAGCCGGTTCCGGCCCTTTCGCGCTCAGCAAATGGCAACCCAGGCAGTCGATCCTGCTCAAGCGCAACGACAACTACTGGGGCACGGCGCCAAAAGTCGACAGCATCCTGATCCGTCATGTCGCCGAGAGTGCGGTCCAGCGGCAATTGCTCGAGGCCGGCGAAATCGACATCGCCAACCGCCTCGGACCCGACGATTTCGACACCATCGCCAACAACCCTAAGCTTGCCGTCGTCAACGGCCGCTCCGGCAACATCTATTACATGGGCCTGAACGTGCGGAACCAGTATCTCGCCAATCCCAAAGTGGTCGAGGCGATGAAATACATGATCGACTACCAGGGCATGGTCGACACCGTCTCGCGCGGCATGATGGAGGTGCATCAGACGCTGGTACCGAAAGGTTTTCTCGGCGCGATCGACTACAGGCCTTTCAGTTTCGATGTCGCCAAGGCCAGGGAACTGCTGGCCGAGGGCGGCGTCAGCGGCGAGTTTTCGCTCGACATGGTGGTGTGGGACACCCTGCCCTACACCGAATTCGCCAAGGCCATCCAGGCCAGCATGGCCAAGGCCGGCGTGAAGCTCAACCTGCAGATCGTCGGCGGCCGCGAATGGCTCGACCGCTACCGCAATCACGACCTCGACATCTGGCTTGGCCTGTGGGGGCCGGACTATCCCGACCCGCATTCCAACGCCAAGGCCTTCGCGGTCAACAAGCAGGATGCGCCCGACGGCTCGGAAGGCATCACCGACCGTTTCGGCTGGAACGCGGGAGCCCTTTCACCCGAAGCCATGGCGGCCGTGCGCGAACAGGACACGACGACGCGCAAGGGCATGTATGAGGCGATCCAGAAAGTGCACAGCCGCGTTTCGCCTTTCATCTTCATGTTCCAGGAAGTGCGAAAGGTGGCGGTGAATGCAAGGGTCAAGGGTCTTGTGATGGGCATGACCTTGTCCGACGACCGCTACTCGGCCGTGTCCAAGTAGTGCCGAAGCGGCAACAAGTCCCAGCCCGCATGCAGAACTGACCAACAAAAAGCCGGGCGGCAATGCCGCCCGGCTTACTGAGTTCATCAAGTGATCAGGCGTGTGATCGATCAGCTGCCGCCGCCGGCACCACCGCCGCCACCGCCGCCGCCGCCGCCACCGCCACCGCCGCCGCCGCCGCCACCGCCGCCGCCGCCGCCGCCGCCGCCACCGCCGCCACCGCCGCCACCGCCGCCACCGCCACCGCCGCCGCCACCGCCGCCGCCACCGCCACCGCCGCCGCCGCCGCCACCGCCGCCGCCGCCGCCGCCACCGCCGTCACCGTCGCCGTCGTCGCCGTCGTCGCCGTCATCGCCATCGTCGCCGTCATCGCCGTCATCGCCGTCGTCGCCATCATCGCCGTCGCCGCCGCTGTCACCGTCGCTGCCAGTTCCGCCGTCATTGCCATCGTTCTCGCTGCCGGCCAGTACGGCCGAGACCAGCGACGTCGTCAGCGGCGGGCATTGCGCCAGCTGGTCGTCCGACATGATGCTGCCGCGGTTCAGCGCAATGCAGCACATCTCATAGTTGCCTTGGGTAAGGGGTTGGCACTGTGCAGCCGACATGACCGGCCGGATGTTGCTTTGTGCCGATGCGGGGGTGATGAAGCTGACGGCCACAAGTGCCGAAGAGACCAACAGAATCGAATGGATCCCGCGTACGCAGGTTGGGTACGTCGTCATTTCTTCCTCCTGAGGGAAAAAATGCGCCCGTCCCCAAACTGGCGCTATGATCAAATGTTCCGACCATCGGAAACACTTTTTTAATCATACATCCTTTTGAAAACGGTGCAAAGTCCTCCCGTTGGGGTTGATTTATCTAGCTCTAATATGCTGTTTGCTGGTCACCCATTGAGAGAGGGGACAGCACGTGCAAAAATTCGTGGCGCTCTTTGCGATCGCCTTGATCGCTGCTGGCTGCAGCCAGTCAACCACTCCCGGTTCAAGCATGACAACCGTCGGCTATGCCTTTGCGCCGCCGGCGGCAAACACCTTCTGCGCCCGCCAGCCTGGGCTATGCAGCACCGCGGGCAAGACCGCGGTAATGGCTTTGACGGACGAACGCATGAACGACCTCAAGCAGGTCAACGCCTCGGTCAACCGACGCATAAGCCAGCGCAATGACGCTGTGACCGCCAGCGGTTCGGACAACTGGCGACTGCCCACGACGGTGGGCGATTGCGAGGACATTGCCATCCTCAAGAAGAGCGAATTGCGCAAGCGGGGCTGGCCGGCATCGACCTTGCTGCTGACCGTTGCCCACTATCGCGGCGCCGGACATACGGTGCTGACCGTGCGCACCGACAAGGGCGATCTCATCCTGGATAATCTCACTGGCTCGGTCAGGAACTGGAAGAGCACGCCCTATCGCTACTTTGCTCGTCAGTCGCAGTTCGAAACCGGCAGGTGGTCCCGCATCGGCGTATGATGCGCCGGCCCGCAGCACCGCGACCGGCGGGCCTTGGCGCGGCGTTCAATGCGGAAACGCATTGTCCTCGACGATCTTCCATATCTGCCGGTTGATGTCGCGGATCGCTTCGATCGAGGCGGAGATGCGGTGCATCTCGTTGTCGTCCAGCTCTTCGTTCTTGCCGTAGCGGACGGAATCCTTGCTGTCGAAAATGCGCATCAGCTGGGTGCTGGCCCGCGTTCCGGTCTCGTCGAACGAATAGATACAATGGCTATATTTGTTGCGCAGCTTGCCCTGGTGGGTCAGTTGCTCCGACACGGCCAGCACCGCCTCGCGGCAGGGCAACGGCGTCTTAGCCATCTTGGCCAGCCGCTCGACGAGGTCGAGCCGCGCGCGCGTCGTATTCAGCGTCAGGAAGATGATGATCGCCGTTTCCTTGTCGACCTTGGCAAGGCCGGCGATCAGATAGATGAGCAGGCTCTCGGTGTTGGTCCAGGTATAGTTGAGCTGGCCAACGGTAAGCAGGACATCCTGGAATCGCGGCATTTCGCGCGCTCACACCCCCAACGGCAGCTGCGCCTGGATCGCACCTGCACCGATGTCACGTTCGCCGATCGTCTCCCCCCTACGCCCGTGAAAGATGGCGGCCGCTTCGGTGCGGTTGTGCGCGCCGAGCTTGGTGATGATGTTGTGCAGATGAATCTTGACGGTGTGCTCGGATAGCCCGAGAGCCGCCGCAATGAGCTTGTTCTGCAGGCCGCGCGCGACCATGCCCAGGATCTGCAACTCGCGATCCGTCAGTTCGTCGAAGTCGTCGGTGTCGCCGTCCGCCTGGACCACGGCCTTGGGCACCACCACCTCGTTGAACGCGGTCGCGACCGTCGTTCGCCGTTCGATGATCGGCTCGAACAACGAGAGTGGAAAGTATTCGCCGCCCCGCAACACCAGGCGAACCACCGAAAGCCAGACGTCGAGCTTCAGGTTCATCGGCAGGACGCCGCGCACGTTGCGGGCTGTCACCACGTCGCGGATCGAAACCTCATGCCGCCCGTCCTCCTGGATCAGCATGATCTGCGCTGCCGGGTGCAGGTGCGAGATGCGTTCCGAGTGGCCTGCCACGTCAGGCAATTGACCAGCATCGAGCAATATCAGCGATACCGGGCACTCGAAGGAAACGCAGGCCTCCGCCAAGGTCGCCACCTGTTCGACGGCGATCGACGGAAACTCGCGTTCAATAGCAAAGACCAAGCACTCCGACACGAAGTCCGCCGGAGCGACAATCAGCAATGTCTTGCAGGTTTTCTGCACGGAGCCACCAGCTCCGTTAGCGCGGCGCGCGCTGGGAATTGCCACCCGATACATGAGATCTCCCGCCCAATGTTCGCAACTATGCGCGATTTTCCCCACGTGCCGCCTGATGGGGAGCATTATTGGTTGATCATACACCTCCTGTTAACGGTTCGGTATAAGCAAGATGAGCTATCGGGCGCATTTGTGTAGTCCGTCCGGATTGTCGGGCATCCGCGTGATCTAGCCTCTAGCCCGGGCGGAACTTCTCTCAAAGCATTCGACCCGGCAGATTTTTCGCGGGTACAAGCAGCCGGAACCACGGCGCTCTACCTGCGAATGACTGGCAATTGTACATATACGGCAAGCATCTAGTAATTCGCGCCGAAATTCCGGCGGCAGTATCTAGATCATCGCCGCAAGTTCTTGAGCCGCTTAGCCGAACAGCCTAGCGCGAACTGTCAGCTACCAATTTCACGGTCATGGTCGCACCCTTTGCCGGTTCAGCCAACAAGGGTGTGGCGCTTCCGGAACTCCGATTGCTCGTGACCAGGGCCTTATGTAAACGCCCGACAATCACGGAATTGTGAGAATCCCAGCCTCCGCCCAAGCCAAAAAAGGGAGGTTTTCAGCCATCCAGACAGCTTCGGGGCCTCCGGCTGCTCAGTCCCCTTCAGCCTTCAGACCCCTTCATTCTCGAAAATCAGTGCATTCGTAAATCAACCCGTAGTCCGCGTGACCCCAAGACCGTGTGAAAGATGAGAACGGTCCGGTAATCGCGGTCCCAACCGAGGACAAGACGATGTCTGATCGTAACAGCAACAATCTTAATGCGTTTGGCCTGCAGTTCGTCGGCAACGAAATCGAACTGGGCGGCGACAGCGAGAACGAAAACAAGAACGAAAACGAAAACGAGAATAAGAACGAGTCCGAGAATAAGAACGAGAACGAATCCAAGAACGAAAACGAAAACAAGAACGAATCCGAGAACAAGAACGAAAACGAATCCGAGAATAAGAACGAGAACGAATCCAAGAACGAAAACGAAAACGAAAACAAGAACGAATCCAAGAACGAGAATGTCAACGAGAACAAGACGGAGACCAAGGTCGACGTCGACGTCGACGTTGATGTCGATCTCGAAGGCCGTCTCGGCGACTACAAGGAAGACAACGACTTTGCCGACATCGACACCGGCGGCGGCGACATCAAGGGTGATGTGCTGTTCAGCAAGGACGGCGACGTCACCTACGATCCAGGCGACGACATCAACTTCAAGGACATCCTGAACGGCTCGATGGGCGCCAATAGCAACGCCTTCCTCATCAACCAGACTGCCGACATGGTCGACAACGACAAGCTTGAAGAAGCCACCGTCAAGAACGACGGCGACTTCAAGCAGGAGTTCGACAACAAGGGCGGCCATGCCTCTGCCGGTGACGGCATCGACGCAGGCGGCGGCGGCGCGAGCGGTGGCAAGGCCGACGGCGGCAGCGCCGACGGCGGCAACAGCGGCGATGCCAAGGGCGGCGAAGCCGACGGCGGCAAGGGCGAAGGCGGCCTGGCGCTGAGCGCAGCTTTGGGTGGTGACTCCAAGGGCGACACCAAGGCCGAAGGCGGCGACAGCGACGGCGGCAACGCCGACACCAACGCAGACGGCGGCAAGGGTGACGGTGGCAGGGGTGGCGACGGCGGAGCCGGTCTCGGCCTCGGCCTCGGTCTCGGCCTCGGTGCCGGACTTGGCGTCGGCGCAGGAGAAGCTGACTCGGGTGATGCCAAGGGCGATGGCGGCAATGCCAAGGCCGACAGCGGCGACGCCGATGCCGATTCCGGCAAGGCAGACGCTGGCAGCGGTGGCGACATCGACGACAACGAAGCGGGCGACGCCAAGGGCGACGGCGGCGACGGCATCGATGCATTCGTGCCGATCATCCCCGTGCTGAACTTCGGTGAAGGCGGCGACGCCAAGGGCGACGGCGGCGACGCCAATGCCGACAGCGGGCGCGGCGGCGACGCCGACTCCGGTAACGCAGATGCCGACAGCGGCGATGCCAAGGCCAATGCCGGCGACGCAAATGGCGATACCGGCGACGCTCTCGGCTTCGGCCTCGGCGCAGGCGTTGGCTACGGCGACGGCGACGGCGACGGCACGGGCTCTGGCGGCGGCGGCGGCGGCGGCGGCGCAGGAACCGGTGGTTCCGCTACGGCAGGCGCAGCGACCGGCGGCGCCAGCACGAGCGGCGGCACCTGGGCCTACGGCGACGGCGACGGCGGCAGCGCGCTGAGCGGCGCCTGGGCTGACGGCACCGGCGGCAACGCAACTGGCGGCGCAGCCTGGTCCGGCGGCGCCGGCGGCGGCGGCACTGCTGGCGATGCATGGGGTGGAGCTGGCGGCGCCGGTGGCGCTGGCGGCACCTGGGGCTCGAGCAATGGCGATGACGGCTATGTCACTGGCTCAAGTGAAGCCAGCGCCGATGCGATCATCGACACCAGCGCCTTCAACCAGCAGATCGTGATGGGTGCCAACCTGCAAGGCAATACGGTCGACATGACCGTAGTGGGCGGCAACTTCCATGAGACGCTGACTGGCGAAGACGCCAACGACCACAGCACGCTCTAGCCATCGGCATGAGGCTCCGCGCTTGCGGAACCAGTGAGCCGGACTGCGCGGGTAACCCCCGCGCAGTCCATCTTGGCCGGTGGAGCACATTTGCGCCTCACCGCGCCTGAAATTCGGGCGGAGGCACTACGATGTATGCCGCGTATTTCGACAGAATTACCGAGACGATCGCTCACTTCATTGGCCTCTTCGACACGGCGAGTGAGGAAGCCCGCCTCAAGCAGGCCTACGACGAATTCAGGGCCAAGCAGCAGGCCGATGAGCAATTGCCGGAGCACCAGACTGCCGCCCTCAAGGTCGACACCTCCCACTCCCTGGAAGACTTCGACCCGAGCGTGAAATATGTCGGCGTCAGGCCCGAGATCGAGCAAATCACGGTTTGGACCAACGTCGCCTTCACCCCTCCCGACGTACCGGTTCCCGATGGACCGTTCCTCCAAAATTACACCAACCTGCCGGAAGGCACGACGGTTGGTTCGGGCGGCATCGTCCTGCCAAAGATCGTCCCGCCGGGCGACCTGGCTGCCATCGTCAACCAGGAAATCCGGCTTTCCGACAACGACTATGTCGGCTTTGGCGGCAGTGGCCTGAAGTTCAATGCGCCGCCCGTCGACGAAAGCCCCATGGCCGACATGCAGCAGGCAGCGGCCGACCTGTCGCCGATCGACGACCTGACGCTTCCGGGCTCGACCGAGGAAATGGCGACGTTCGTCACCACCGCGCAAGCCCGTTTCAACGACTTCGAGGCCGACGACCACGGCAACGCCGACGTCTTCTGCGTCAAGGCCGAAACGATCGAGGGCACCTATTTCAATGGCCAGTTGATCGACGCAGCCGACGCCCCGAAGATGGAAGATTACGTCAACTTCCTGAAGGAACAGGACGACGACGCCAAGGGGCCTGACGCTCCGCTCGATACCGACACGCCTCCGGACTCCGGCGATTTCATGGACGGCTGGGGAGACGGAACGGCCAACCCGAGCGTCGAGATCAGCACCGGCGGCAACACCGTCATCAACAACGCAGTCGTGGTCAACGATTGGGCATCGGCCGAGGTCATGGCCGTCATGGGCGACCATATCTCGCTCAACGCCATCATCCAGATCAACGGCACGTGTGACACCGACAGCGTCGGCTCGGCGGTCGGCGGCTGGCCTTTCGACCCGGGCGGCGGCGACAACCTCAGCTTCAACATCGCGATGTTCAAGCACATCGACACCTCCGCCGGCGACGAAACGCCTGCCGAGGCCCCCACCGGGTTCCCCGCCTATTATGTGGTCACCGAGATTTCGGGCGACCTCATCATGATGAACTGGATCGAACAATATGCGTTCGTGACCGACAACGACGTCTGCATTGCTTCGTCGTCGGGTGTGCAGTCGGTCGTCTCGACCGGCGACAACACCGCGTTCAACGGGCTTAGCCTCAACGAGATCGGCAATTACTACGACCTCATCATCATCGGCGGCAACGTCTACGACGCGAGCATCATTCACCAGATCAACCTGCTGCTCGACAACGATGTGATCGGCGCGGTCTCTGGCTTCCAAACGACCGGCGAAGGCTCGGTCTCGACGGGCGACAATCTGCTCTGGAACCAGGCAAGCATCGTCAACGTCGGCAACGCGACCGCCGAGGCGCTGCCCGATGGCTACAGCACGGCGGGGGGCAACCTCGCGGGCGGCAACAAGGAACTGCCGGACGCCATTCTCCAGGACGCCGCATTCGCCGGCATCGGCGTGCTGCGCGTGCTCTACATCTCTGGCGACATCTACAATCTGAATTACATCAAGCAGACCACCGTGGTCGGCGACAGCGACCAGGTGGCGCTTGCCATGAACAATCTGGTCGCCAATCCCGACGCCGAATGGACCATCACCACCGGCGGCAACCAGTTGGTCAACGACGCGACCATCGTCGACGTCGATGGAATGTCCAAGATCTATGTCGGCGGCGACAGCTACTCCGACGAGATCCTGATCCAGGCAAATCTCGTATCGAGCGATCCGGACCTCGGTGCGCAGAACCCGGACATACTCGTCACCGAAGCCGTCGTTTTTCTCGATGACGGCACCGACGACACCGGCGACGCCTCGAATACCAATCCGATTGCACCGCAGCCGGCCGATTCCGGATCGGCTGACGTCATGCAGCACATGCTGGGCTGAGCCGTTTCAGAGGGGCGCAAGATGACCGACGACCGTGAAGGCTGGAGTGGTTTTCATAACGTGCCGGACGACGGCGACAGCCAGGACAGCCCGCAGGCGCCGAGGCATTCGGAGGCAAGGCCCGCACAGGCAGCAAGCAAGCCGGCAGCGGCAGCAGGCAAACCTGCGGCGGAAGCGAGACTGTCGACTGCCGTGGCCTCGCAGGAACGGGCACTCGACCACCTCGAAAGCTACATCGACAAGGTCGTCGGGCGGCTGCATGAAGAAGCGGGCGACAAGTCATCCGCTCCGGCAACCCCTCCGTCGGCCGGCGTTTCCGCCCCTTCGCCCGCGCCTTCAACACCCTCGCAGGCGATACCGGCAAGCACCCAGCTGCCATCAGGAAGGCCGCCGATGGCCGAGCCTTCGATCATACCTCCGGAGCGGAGCGCTACGGCTCAACGCCCCCCAGCGTCTGCGCCCGCCGCAGCAGCGCCGAGCATGCGGTCCCAACCAGCCCCGCATGCAACTCCGGAGGAACCCATCGCAGCTGCAAAAGGCGACGATGCGCCCCAGGCCAGGACCACGTCCGCCGAGACGCCTTCGCCAACCCCTGCAGCAGCAGCGGCCTCCCCTCGTCCCGAGATGCGGGTCAGCGAACCGCAAGGGCCGGCGAAGACTGAAATGAAAGACACCTCGATGCCGGTCGGCAAGGTGATCGACGCCGACAACGGACCGATCAAGCCAAAGGAAAGACTGCCCGAGGCCAAGGGCCCCAACGGCGGCGATATCGACAGCGGTGGCGGCGGTGGTGGCGGTGGCGGAGGCGGTGGCGGCGTCTTCCACAAGCGTCTCGGGCCGATCGATTTCTCTGCCTCGCTCAAGACCGGCCTGAAGGTCGTCAAGCGCAACCTGCTGATCGTCATGCTGTTCACGCTGGCCAGCAACGTACTGGTGCTGGCGATACCGCTCTACCTGTTCCAGATTTCCGATCGCGTGCTGACCAGCCGCTCCGTCGACACGCTGGTCATGCTGACGGTCGTCATCGTCGGCGCAGTGGTCCTGCAGACCATCTTCGATGCCATCCGCCGCCTCATCCTGATGCGCACCGCTGTCGAGGTCGCGGCCCAGTTGGGCGCCCCGATCCTGAGCGCTGCAGCCCGCGCGGCCCTGAACAGCAACGGCCGCGAATACCAGACGCTCGGTGACCTCCAGCAACTCCGGTCGTTCCTCGTCTCGGGCACCCTGCTCACCTTGCTCGACGCACCGCTGGCGCCGCTGTTCGTCCTGGCCGTGTTCCTCGTGCACCCGCATCTCGGCTTCATCGTCGTCACAACGTCGCTGATCCTGCTGGTCATCACCATCATCAACCAGCGCTCGACGGCGGCACCCTTCAGCGAGGCCAATACACACCAGAGCAAGGCCAATCTGCATCTCGACTCGATGTCGCGGAACTCGCAGATCATCAACGCGCTCGCCATGATCCCCGAAGCCGTGCGCATCTGGGGCAAGGACACCGCAAGCTCGCTGCGTGCGCAGGTCATCGCGCAGGATCGCAACATCGCCTTTGCCGCGACGTCGAAGGCAACCCGCTTGCTGACCCAGGTCGCGATGCTCGGCTGGGGCGCGCATCTCGCGCTCGACGGCCATCTCAGCGGCGGCATGGTCATCGCCGCGTCGATCATCGCCAGCCGTGCGCTTGGCCCGATCGAAGGCGCCATCGAAGGCTGGAACCAGGTCGTGCAGTCGCGTGCCGCCTATGGCCGCATCGCCAGCCTGCTGCAGTCCTCGCCGCTCAATTTCGAACGGCTCAACCTGCCCCGCCCGGAAGGCCGGCTCGATGTCGAACGCCTGCTGTTCGTGCCGCAAGGCACCAAGCGCGTCGTGCTCAACGGCATCACCTTTGCCCTGGCCCCCGGCGACTCGCTCGCAGTCATCGGCAATTCAGGCGCCGGCAAGACCACGCTCGGCAAGATGCTGGTCGGCTCGATCCTGCCGACCTCGGGCAACGTGCGCCTCGACCTGATGGACCTGCGCAACTGGGATCAGCGCCAGTTCGGCGAGAACATCGGCTACCTGCCGCAGGACGTGCAGCTGTTCCCCGCCTCGATCAAGGCCAACATCGCCCGCATGCGCGATGACGCCACCGACGCGGAGATCTACCAGGCGGCCCAACTCGCCGACGTGCACGAAATGATCGCCACGCTGCCGCATGGCTACGAGACATTCGTCGCCGCCGACGGCGCACCGCTCTCAGGCGGCCAGAAGCAGCGCATCGCGCTCGCCCGTGCCTTCTTCGGCAACCCGCGCATGGTCGTGCTGGACGAGCCGAACTCCAACCTCGACGCAGCCGGCGACGCAGCCCTTGCCCGCGCGCTCCAGCACGCCAAGGAAAACAAGATCACCGTCATCACCATCACCCAGCGGCCGGCCCTGTTGCACAGCGTCGACAAGATCCTGCTGCTGGTCAACGGAACCGTCGCCCTGTTCGGCCAGCGGCAAGACGTGCTCCAGGCACTAGCCCAGCGCGGCCTGAGCATCGAAGGCGGATCGTTCGGCCATCAGATTCCGTAAGGGGGCAATGTCATGAGCGACACGGCAGTCGTAAAGGTCCACGATCTCGAATGGTACTCCGAGGTACCGCGCTCGATCGGCAAGCAGACCAAGGTCGGCCTGTTGCTCATCGCCCTTACCTTCGGCGGCTTCGGCACCTGGGCCTTCACCGCCCCGCTTGCAGCGGCAATCATCGCCCAGGGCTCGTTCGTGGCAGCCGGCCAGAACAAGATCGTGCAGCACCTGGAAGGCGGCATCATCAAGGAACTGCTGGTCAGCGAAGGCGACCGTGTCCGCTACGACCAGCCACTGGTGCGCCTCGACGAAACGGCAGCGCAAGCCAACGAGCGGCAGCTGTTCCTGCGCCAGGTGCGGCTGGACGCCATCGCCGCGCGGCTGAATGCCGAGATCAACGGCGCGCCGGAGATCACCTTTCCCAAGAATGTCACCGACAACATCGACGATCCGGAGATCAAGCCGATCGTCGACGGCCAGCAACTGAATTTCACCGCCGCACGCGGCAAGCTGCAAAGCGAAATCGGCCTGCTGAAGCAGAACATTGCCGCCTACCGCTATCGCGCGGACGGCTACCAGCAACAGCACGACGCGGTGCAACGGCAGCTCGCCCTGATGAAGGAAGAATATGCCGGCAAGAAGTCGCTGCTCGACAAGGGCCTGCTGCGGGCAACCGAGATCAAGGCGATCCAGCGCGCCATGGCCGACGCCGAGGGTCAGATCGGCCGCCTCGGCGCCGAGGTTTCCGAGATCGGCTCCGAGATCATCAAGCTCGACCAGCAGATCACTCAGGCCCAGGAAGCCTACAAGCAGGCGGCGCTCGAACAGTTGCAGAACCTCGAGGGCGATCTCGATACCATCCGCGAACAGCTGCGCCAGGCCAAGAGCGTGCTCAACCGCGTGACGATCAACGCACCCGTCGCCGGTACCATCGTGCGCATGTACTATCACACCTCCGGCGGTGTCATCGAAAGCGGCAAGCCGATCGTCGAGATCCTGCCGTCCAATGTTCCGCTGGTCATCGAGACGCTGATCTCGCGCACCGACATCGACAATGTGCGTGTCGGACAACTTGCCACGGTGCGGCTCACCGCGCTCAACCGGCGCACCACGCCGGTGCTCGACGGCCAGGTGATCTACGTCTCCGCCGACGCCCTTCCCGACACCTCGGGTCCCGTGGCACGCGAAGTCTATGTCGCCCGCATCAGCCTGTCGCCGGACCAGATCTCACGTGTTCACAGCTTCTCGCCAACGCCCGGCATGCCGGCGGAGGTTTTGGTCCAGACCGAGGAACGGACTTTCTTCAGATATCTGACCAAGCCAATCGCCGACAGCATGTCGCGCGCATTCATGGAGCGGTGAACCAGGGGCAAGCCATGACTTTGAGGGGGATGCAGATGCAGGTCGATGTCATTACCGATCTTGATACGCTGGCGAAGGTGCAGAAGGACTGGGAGCGCCTCTACGAGGCCGATCCGGAGGCACAGTTCTTTGTCTCTTGGAACTGGCTAGTGCCGTACATGCGCTTCTACAAGGGCGCCTGGTTCGTGCTCGCGGCCCGTCTCGGCAATCCAGGTTCGCCCTATGTCGCGCTGATGCCCTTGCGCATGCGCACCCGCATGAGCGGCAAGACCGGGCTGTTCTTCAACGAGATCAGCATGGCCGGCAACAATGCTGCCGACTACACCGGCGCGATCTGCGATCCCTTGCATGCCGAAGAGGCATTGAAGGCGTTTGGCCGGCACGTCGCCCAGATGGGCTGGGCACGGCTCAATCTCGAGAACCTGCGCATGTCACGGGAACGCGTCTTCGCGTTCATTGGCCAGTTCTCGCGCGACATCTTTGCGATGCGCGAGTTCAGTCGCGTCAATGCCGCCGACAACGTCGACAATTGCCGCTGCTTCTCGGCCGCCCTGCCCGATACGTTCGACGGCTATCTCGACAATGTGCTCAGCACCAACACCCGCCAGAAGCTGCGGCGCTTCATGCGCAAGATCGATGCCGGCGAATTGCGCATCGCCCGGGCCGACGCCACCACCTACGAGCGCGACATCGACACGCTGCTGGAGTTGTGGCGGGTGAAATGGGGCGCGCGCAAGGGAGACCGGCTGGCGGGCATCCTGCATAACAACCGCCGCGTGCTGAGGGAAAGCTTCAAGAACGGCACGCTGTTCCTGCCAGTCCTCTGGCAAGGCGACCGGCCGCTGGGCGCGCTCGCCATCTTTGTCGACTCGGTCAAGAAGGCCTTGCTGTTCTTCATGGCCGGTCGCGACGAGGCCGTGACCTCCATCCCGACCGGCCTGATCCTGCATGGCCATTGCATCAAGCTGGCTATCGAGAACGGCCTCACCACCTACGACTTCCTGCGCGGCGACGAGCCGTACAAATTCGCGTTCGGCGTGACCGAGAGCAAGGTCAACTGCGCGATGATCTACACAAAGAGCGGCCGCAATGCCGGCGACCGGCTCGACCCTCGCTCGCTCGGCAGCATCTTCGCCGAGGTCACCCGCTTCCACCAGGAGGGACAACTGGCAAGGGCGGAAAACGGATACCGTCAAATCCTTGCCAGCGAAGCCACTCATTCACGCGCGCTCTATGGCATTGGCCAGCTGCTGTCATCCAAGGGCGAGCACCGCGAAGCTTTGGCACATTTCCAAACCCTCGCAACTTCGGTGCCCAGTTCATCGAAAGCATGGCTCAGGCTGGGAATGGAGATGCAAGCTCTGTCTCGACACATCGAGGCAGCGGATGCATTCCGCACGGTGTTGTCGCTTGCACCCGATTTCGTAGGCGCCGAATTCTCGCTGGCCAGGAGCCTCGCGGCACTCGAACGCAGCGAGGAAGCCATCGAAACGCTGGAAGGATTGCAGCACAAGCTTGAGGCCGCATCGCGCGACGACACGCTGCTGGCCAAGACCAGGGCAATGCTCAAGCGGCTGAAATTTGAAAACCGGCCGAGCTACATCATGCTCAATCCGGATAGGAAGGCGGCGACGCGAGTTCTGAGTACCGCGCTCTAGGGCGCTGGAATGCGAACCGCCTTCCGGAGCGGGCAGGCCTAGGCCTGCCCGCTCAGAAAATCCTCGAACTTGCGCATTTCCTCCGCGTCGATGCCTACCCTATGGCTGGCATCTGGATAGGCGCCGCTGGCAATGTCGGTGGCGTATTCGGCAAATGCCGCAATCCGCTCCTGCTGGATGCGGCCATATTCGGCGGCAAGGTTGCGATAAACCTTGGCATGACGCGGATAGGGGCCGCGATTGAGGCCGAGCACGTCCTCGGCGAAGAGATACTGCGCATCGCAGCCGGCGCCCGCCCCCATCGAGATCATCACCAGTGGCGTACGCTTCGAGATGGCGCTCGCAACCTCCGCAGGCACGACCTCGATCTCGGCGGCGAACGCGCCGGCGTCTTCCAGATCCTTGATCTGCTTCCAGACGAGCGCTGCCGTCTCGGCGGTCTTGCCCACCGCGCGGAACCCGCCCGTCCAGGTCGAATGGATAGGAATCAGCCCGACATGGCCGCAGACCGGGATGTGCTCGTCGGCCAGGCGCCGGATGGTCTGCAGGCTTGCCGAGCAATAGACAGCGTCGGCGCTCGCCACCTTGAGCTTGACCGCCGTGCGCAGGATCTCGTCGGTCGTAGCCCCCATCATGCCATATTCGTCGCCGGGCACCGCAAAGCAGGTCGGCGCCGCATCGCGGAAACGCGGGTCGAGCATCAGCCCATAGGTGACCGACAGCAGATCGATGCCGGCGCGCTCGGCCGCTTCCGCCTCCTCCAGCGTCGTCACCCTGAGCTTCGACAGTTGGCGCTTGCCTTTGAGCGCGCGCAGATCCGCGACCGTTGGCCTGTTGCGTGCCATCGTTCGTCCTCGCTTCCGGATTGTTGGCCTTGGGCGGTCAGGCCTTCAGCAGCCACTCGTGTTCCTTGGCGTTGTGGAACTTCCACGTCCGCTTCGGCCCTGCCATGACGTTGAGGTAGTAGAGATCGTAGCCGTGGCAGGCAGCACAGGGGTGATAGCCCTTGGGCACCAGCGTCACGTCGCCGTCCTCGACCGCCATCGCCTCGTCGATATCGCGGTGGCCGGCATCGTTGAACTCGGTGTAGACGCGCTGGAAGGCAAAGCCCTGCGGCGGGTTGAGCCGGTGGTAGTAGGTCTCCTCCAGCAGTGACTCAGCCGGCAGGTTGTCTTCGTCGTGCTTGTGCGGCGGATAGCTCGAGGTGTGGCCGCCGGGCGTGATGACCTCCACCACCAGCAGCGAATCCGCCGGTTCGCCTTCCGGCAGGATGTTGGTCACATACCGGGTGTTGGTACCCTTGCCGCGTACCTCCTGCTTGACGTCGTCGGGCCCGATGATCCGCACCGGCAGGTTGCCGCCCAGCCCCGGCGCCGTGCACACTGCCAGCTCGACATTCGTCTCGGCCCGCACCGACCAGTCGCCGCCGGCAGGTACGTACACCGACCACGGCTTGCCTTCGAAGGGCGACATGCGTTCGCCCAGCGTGCCGAGATCGTCTTCGCCGACCCGGACATGCGCCTTGCCGGAAACCAGAACCAGGCAGGTTTCGCGGTCTGCGGTCCAGTCGCCATAGGTGTCGCCGGGTTCCAGCTTGTGCAGGTCGAAACCGACATAGGTCCAGCCAGCCGTCTCCGGCGTGACATGAGTCACCCGCCCCGTGCCATGCTTCGGCTTGATCAGAAGTTTCGACATGGTCTCTCACTCCTTGTCGGTGGCGGCGTCGTCACCAGGCTTGTAGGCGTACAGGAACTGGTAGGCGCCGAGTGCCGCCATGCCCCCGGCAAGCGTGCCCCAGAACGCCGCTCCGGTCACGAACTCGAACACCGACCACGCAGCGCAGAACGCAACCAGCGCAATGCGCCGCCACAGCGGCTTCAGGAACGGGTGGTTCTGGTCGTTCATCAATTGCGCACCGCCTTGCCGATCAAATCAAGCGGATCGTAACCGGCTCGGCGATCGGCCTCAAGCATTACGGCGCCGCGCGTCGGAGACGCGCAAAGGACGCCGTAACACTTTGAATCGGCGCATGACCTCTTCCGAAAATCACTGTCGATTTTCGGGGTCATGCAGCGGGAAAACCCTGCGTTTCGACAGTGTAGCCGGCGGCCGTCATCACCCGCATCAGCTCGGCATGGCCGACCTGCGCCATCTTCAGTGGCGGGTTCTTCCTGGGATCTTGCTCGGCCTCGACGACGAACCAGCCCTCATAGCCGTAATCGGCGAATTTCTGCACGATCTTGCCGAAGTCGAGCGAGCCGTCGCCGGGCACGGTGAAGGCACCCAGCGCCACCGCATCGAGGAACGACTGCTTGGTCCAGTCGAGCGCCTTGATGACGTCCATGCGCACGTCCTTCACATGCACGTGGCTGATGCGCTTGTGGTGATTGTCGATGGCGCGCAGCACGTCGCCGCCGGCGAATGCGAGATGCCCGGCATCGAGCAGCAGCGGGATGCCCTCGCCCGAATGCTTCATGAAAGCGTCGAGCTCATGCTCGAACTGCACCACAGCCGCCATGTGGTGGTGATAGGACAGCGGCATGCCCTGCTCGGCACACCATTCGCCGAACGCTGTCAGCTTGCGGGCATAGGCCTTCATCTCGTCGTCGGACAGCACCGCCTTGGTGGCCAGCGGCTTCGAGCGGTCGCCCTGGATCGAGCGGCCGACCTCGCCATAGACGATGCAGGGCGCGTCAACAGCCTTGAACAGGTCGATCATCGGCTGGATGCGATCCTTGTTGGCGACAATATCCTCATTGACCAGCGTGCCGGAGAACCAGCCGCCGCAGAGCGTCACATCGGCGGCCTTGAGGATCGGCAGCATGGCCTCCGGCGTGCTCGGGAAACGGCGCCCCTGCTCCATGCCGGTGAAGCCGGCCGAGCGCGACTGGCGCAGGCATTCCTCCAGCGACACGTCATCGCTCAGTTCCGCAAGATCGTCGTTCCACCATGCGATGGGGGACATGCCCAGTTTGGCTTTCACGTCAGTTCTCCATTCTCACCTCCCCCTTGTGGGGAGTTCGCGCCGCAGGCGCGGGTGGGGGTAATGATGAAAGAGCGCGACGCCGGGCACCCCCACCCCGTCGCTTCGCGCCGACCCTCCCCACAAGGGGGAGGGTAAACTCCTCAATCGCCCACGCGCTGCAGCTTGAGCTTTTCCTCATAGCCCTTGCGGGCGGCGTTGACCTCCGCGCGGGCGCTCACTTCCGGCACGGCGACGTCCCACCAGTGGCCACCCTCGCCGGTCGAGATCAGCGGGTCGGTGTCGATCAGCACCACCGTCGTCCTGTCGCTCTTGCGCGCCCGTTCGAGTGCGGCTTCCAGGTCGGCGATCGATGCCGCCTTCTCGGCATTCGCGCCCAGGCTTTTCGCATGCGCCAGGAAGTCGATGTCGGGCAGCATTTCGTGCTTCGTATCGCGCAGAAGGTTGTTGAAGTTGGCCCCGCCGGTGGCCATCTGCAGCCGGTTGATGCAGCCATACCCGCGGTTGTCGAGCAGCACGATCGTCAGCTTCAGCCCGAGCATGACGGATGTCGCGATCTCCGAGTTCAGCATCAGATAGGAGCCGTCGCCGATCATGATGACGACCTCCTTGTCCGGCCGCGCCATCTTGGCGCCCAGCCCGCCGGCAATTTCATAGCCCATGCAGGAGAAGCCGTATTCGGAGTGGTAGGAGCCGGGTCCGCCGGCCTGCCACAGCTTGTGCATTTCGCCCGGCAGGCCGCCGGCCGCATGCAGCACGATCACGTCGGAGCCCAGCGTGCGCTGCACGGCACCGATCACCTGCGCGTCCGACGGCAGTGCGACGTTGGTCGCAGCCGTCACCTTGGCCGCCGCCTTGCGCCACTCGGCCTTGCCGGCCTTGGCGTTCTCGGTCCACGACGCCGGCGCCTTGTAGCCGGCAACCGCGGCACCCAGCTCAGTGAGCCCTTCTTTCGCGTCCGAGACCAGCGGCAGCGCCATGTGCTTGCCAGCGTCGAACGATTGTACGTTGAGCCCGATGATGGTCTTGCCAGCGTTCTTGAACAGCGACCACGAGCCTGTGGTGAAGTCCTGCAGGCGCGTGCCGACCGCCAGCACCACATCGGCCTCTTCGGCCAGGCGATTTGCCGCCGACGTGCCGGTCACGCCCACCGCCGCCATGTTGAGCGCATGCTCGTCGGTCAGAGAAGACTTGCCGCCCTGCGTCTCGCAGACCGGGATGCCTGTCGCCGCGACGAAGCGGTCGAGTTCTTCCGAAGCGCCGGAATAGAGCACGCCGCCGCCTGCCACGATCAGCGGCTTCTTCGCCGCCTTCAGCACCTCGGCCACCACAGCCAGTTCATCGCGGTCGGGCCGCGGCCGGCGCAGCGTCCACACGCGCTCGGCAAAGAAGCTCTCGGGATAGTCATAGGCCTCGGCCTGCACGTCCTGGCATAGCGACAGGGTCACCGGCCCACATTCGGCCGGATCGGTCAGTACCTGCATCGCACGCGCCAGTGCGGGAATGATCTGCTCGGGTCGGGTGATGCGGTCGAAATAGCGCGATACCGGACGGAAGCAGTCATTGACCGAGACCGTGCCGTCGCCGAAGTCCTCGACCTGCTGCAGCACAGGATCGGGCACGCGGTTGGCGAACACGTCGCCGGGCAGCAGCAGCACCGGCAGGCGGTTGACATGGGCGAGTGCTGCCGCAGTCACCATGTTGACCGCGCCGGGTCCGATGGAGCTCGTCGCCGCCATCATCCGCTGGCGGAAATTGGCCTTGGCGTAGGCAATCGCCGCATGCGCCATCGCCTGCTCGTTGTGGGCGCGATAGGTCGGCAGTTCCTCGCGCACCTGATAGAGCGCCTCGCCGATGCCGGCGACGTTGCCATGACCGAAGATCGCCCACACGCCGCCGAACAGCGGCACCATGTTGTCGTCGATCACGGTCATCTGCCGCGTCAGGTAGCGCGTCAGGGCCTGCGCCATGGTCAGGCGAACGGTCTTGGTCATCTCTTCTCCTCCCGCTGGAGCAGTGCATCCAGGGGATGCCGGCCTCGCTTCAGCTGTCATTCGATTTATGCCGCCCGACGGTCCCGCGCCGCAAGCCATGCCTTGGTCAGCTGTTCGAAACGCTGGGCCATGTCGTCGACCGCCGCCTGGTCGTTCATCCGCCCGCCCATCCACTCCTCCGCCGCATGGGCGAAGATGCTGCGGCCCACGGCAAAACCCTTGACCACCGGCGCGTCGGCGGTGGCGGCAAACGCCACTTCCAGCTCGGCCAGCGGCGCCTCGAGCCCGAGCAGCACCACGCCGCGGCAATAAGGGTCGTTGTTGGTGATGACCGCCTCGATCTTCTTCCATGCTGCCGCCGAAGCCTGCGGCTCGAGCTTCCACCAGTCAGGCTTGATGCCGAGCGCGTAGAGTTCCTCGAGCGCGCGTGAAATGGTGTCCTCGGCAAGCTTGCCATGCTTGCCGGCGATGATCTCGATCAGCAGCTCGCGCCCCACTTTCCGCGCCGCCTCGAACAGCGTGCGCAGCTTCTGCTGCTGCTCGGTCTTCAGCTCGGCCGGGTCGTCGGGATGGTAGAAGCACAGGCACTTGATGGTGTGATCGAGCGGCCATTCGACCAGCTGCGAGCCGATGTCCTGCGAGAACTCGAAACGCAGCGGCCGCGAACCCGGCAGTTCCACCGGCCGACCCATCCACGAGAACGGATGGCGGGCGAATTCGAACATCGCCTCGCGGCCGAACTTCTCGTCGATCAGCATGCCATAGCCGTCACGCCCATCGGCCACCTTGGCTGCGGCCTTCACCGCCAGCACCTTGAAGTCGCGGATGCGCTGGACATCGGCGCCGGTGCGGGCGGCGATGTCTTCCAGCTGGATGCGGTGATCACAGGCGAGCGCCATCATCGACGGGATCTCGTGCCGGCGCGTCGTCGCCCAATGCACGTGATTGATCGCCTCGTCCTTTCGCAGCGCCCGCTCCGTGCTGCCGTTCTTCAGGAAGAACTGCAACTCCTCGAAGGTCGGGATCTCCGGCGAGCACAGCAGCCGCGACACGGCGAAGGCGCCGCAGGCATTGGCCCAGGTCGCAGCCACAGCCAGGCTTTCGCCGCCCAGCCAGCCGCGCAGGAAACCGGACATGAAGGCATCACCCGCACCCAGCACGTTGTAGACCTCGATCGGAAACCCCTTGCCGACGATGCCGGCTTCGAGGTCGTCGGTGATCTGCCCGTCATAGACGATGCAGCCCATCGGCCCGCGCTTGAGTACGATGGTCGCCGAAGACAGCGCCCGGATGGTCTTCAGCGCATCGAGCAATTCGCTCTCGCCGGAGGCGATCATCACCTCTTCCTCGGTGCCGACGATCAGGTCGCAATCGGCCAGCACGCCCTTGAGATGGTTCGACACCTTGTCGGAAGCGATGTAGCGGCTCTCGCCGGCGGCGTGGCCGGCAAGGCCCCAGAGGTTCGGGCGGTAGTCGATGTCGAACACCACCTTGCCGCCGGCCTGCTTGATCAGCTTCATCGCCTTGCGCTGCGCTGCGTCGGTGGTCGGACGCGAGAAATGCGTGCCGGTGACGACGATGGCGCGAGCCGAACGGACGAAATCAGCGTCGATGTCATCTTCATTCAGCGCCATGTCGGCGCAGTTCTCGCGGTAGAAGATCAACGGAAACGTCTTGTCGTTCTCGACAGACAACAGCACCAGCGCCGTCAGCCGTTCCTTGTCGGTCACCAGCCCCTTGTCGGACACGCCCTCGCGCAGCATCTGCTCGCGGATGTAGCGACCCATATGCTCGTCGCCGACGCGAGTCAGCAAAGCCGAGCGCAGGCCGAGCCTGGCCGTGCCGATGGCGATGTTGGCCGGGCAGCCGCCGACCGACTTGGCAAAGGACGCCACGTCCTCCAGCCGCGATCCGGTCTGCTGCCCATAGAGGTCGACCGACGCGCGCCCGATGGTGATGACGTCGAGTACAGGCTGGTTCTTGGGGTCGGTCATTTTGTCCTCCCGGTCGCTCCGCCGCGCCGGCCTGCCCACAAAATCAGATAGCAGGCCACACAATGCAATTTCAATTCCAATAATCAGCAAACCGGAATTTTCATTCCATCAACTGATTGCGCTTGTGCGCCCCGGAGCCAATTGCCCCGAGGCGACTGTCGCCCGTTGGCCTAAAGCCGTACGGTCTTGCCTTCCTTGGCCGATTTCAGCGCCGCATCCGCCAGCTTGAGCGCCATCAGGCCGTCCTTGCCATCCGGCGAGATCTTGGTGCCCTTGGTCACCGAGGCGATGAAGGCCGCGATCTCGGCGGCATAGGCCTCCGTATATCGGGTCATGAAAAAGTCGTGCAGCGGCGGACGAGTGTAGCCAAGCGCCCCCGCGACCTCGATCGAAACGGCACGCTGGTTCTCGGCCGAAACCATGCCGTCGGAACCGTGCACCTCGATGCGCTGGTCGTAGCCATAGGTAGCGCGGCGCGAATTGCTGATCACGCACTGCCGGCCGCTGGCAGTGACAAGGATCACCGAGACGCTGTCGAAATCGCCGAGCTCGCCGATCTTCTTGTCGACCAGCACCGAGGCCGTCGCCGTCACCGCCACCGGCTCTTCGCCGAGCAGGAAGCGCGCCATGTCAAAATCGTGGATGGTCATGTCGCGGAAGATGCCGCCAGAGCGAGTGATGTACTCCGCCGGCGGCGGGCCGGGGTCGCGCGAGGTGATGACCACCTGCTCGACCTTGCCGATGGCGCCGTCGTCGATCGCCTTGCGCACGGCGGCGAAATGCGGATCGAAGCGCCGGTTGAAGCCGACCATCAGCGTGCCGCCGGCCTTCTCGACCACCCCCAGGCATTTTTCGACACGGGCAGCGTCGAGGTCGATCGGCTTTTCACAGAACACCGCCTTGCCGGCGAGCACGAAGCGCTCGATCAGGTCGGCGTGCGTATCGGTCGGTGTGCAGATCACCACCGCATCGATGTCCGACGCCTTCTCGATCTGGTCGATGGAACGGACCTCGCAGCCATAGGCCCCCGCAAGATCGTTGGCGGCTTTTTCAGAAGCATCTGCCACCGCAACCAGCTTCGCCTGTGGATTGGAAGCCACGGCCTTGGCGTGGACCTTGCCGATGCGGCCTGCACCCAGGACACCGAACCGAACTGTCATGACAACCTCATTTCCTTGGCCCGCGCCGTCCGGGCCTGCAATCTTGATCTGTAGGGATGGGGCCACCCGCTGACGGGATGACGGGCGACCCGGGTTTGCTTCAAGCCTTCTTGCGCTTGTTCTGGCGGTGCTGGTCGATGATCACGGCCGCCACGATGATGATGCCCTTGATGATTTCCTGATAGTAGGCACCGACCTTGAGGAAGGTGAAGCCCGAAGTCAGCACGCCCAGGATGATCGTGCCGATGACAGTGCCGGTGATGCGTCCGACGCCGCCGGAAAGCGAGGTGCCGCCGATGACCGCCGCAGCAATCGCATCGAGTTCGTAGGCCACGCCCATGCCCGGTTGGCCGGAGGCGGCACGCGCCGCGGTCATCACCCCTGCCAGGCCCGAAAGCAGGCCGGCGATGGCATAGACCTTGACCAGGTGGCCGCCGATATTGATGCCCGACACGCGCGCCGCCTGCGGGTTGGCGCCGATCGCATAGGTGAACTTGCCGTAGCGGGTATAGGTCAGCGCGATATGGAAGATGACCGCGACGAGCAGGAAGACGATGACCGGCAGCGGCAGCGGGAAGCCGAGAATGTTGAAGCTCTTGCCGAACCAGGTGAAGCTGTCGTCGAGCAGCGCCACCGGCTGGCCGAGCGTGTACCACTTGGCGAGACCCCGCGCCGACACCATCATGCCGAGCGTCGCAATGAATGGCGGTATCTTGGTTCTCGCGATCAGCGACCCGTTGACGGTACCGGCGAGAAGGCCGACGCCGAGACCCGCGAGGATCGCCCAGATCGGCGACATGTCGGTCAGCGCGGGATAGACAGCGCGCGGATTGGCCGATGTCTGCGCCAGGCTTGCCGCCACCATCGCGGCAAGACCGACGACCGAGCCCGAGGACAGGTCGACGCCGGCGGTGATGATGACTTGCGTCACGCCCACCGCGATGATGCCGATTACCGACACCTGCAGGATGATGATCGACAGGCGCTGCTTGTTGGCGAGGAAGCTGTCGCCGACGAATATCCAGCCGAGTATCTCGAAGACGATGGCGATGCCGATCAGCACGCCCAGGATCGACACCTCGGGCGGCAGGCGCTTCTTGCTACCGATGACGTTTGCGGGGCTCGCAATCTCGTTCGTCGACATGGTTCTTCCACCCTTGAGCTCGTTGGCGCCGTCAGTGCGACGCGAGTTCCATGATCTTGACCTGGCTGGCCTCGGCACGATCGAGGAAGCCGGTGACGCGGCCCTCATGCACCACCATGATGCGGTCGCTCATGCCAAGCACCTCTGGCATCTCCGATGAGATCATGATGACGCCCACCCCTTGTCCTGCGAGCTTGGAGATCAGGCGATGGATCTCGGCCTTGGCGCCGACGTCGATGCCGCGGGTGGGCTCGTCCAGGATGAGGATTTTCGGCTTGGTCAGAAGCCAGCGCGCGATCAGCACCTTTTGCTGGTTGCCGCCGGAAAGATTGATGATCGGCTCGGCCATGTCGGGCGTCTTCACCCTGAGCGCCTGGCTGATCTCCATCGAATCCTTGGCGAGCTGCTTCTGCTTGACGAAGCCGTTCTTGACGTAGCCCGACTGCAGCACAGCCATCTGGGTGTTTTCCTGGATGTCGAGCAGCAGGAAGCAGCCGGTTTCCTTGCGGTCCTCGGTCAGGAAAGCCATGCCGTGTTTCATTGCTGTCGACGGACTGTCGATGCGCACCCGCTTTCCAAACAGGTCGATGGTGCCGGCATTTGCCGGCGTCACCCCGAACACGGTCTCGGCGATATTGGAACGGCCCGAACCGACCAGCCCGGCGATGCCGAGGATCTCGCCGGCGCGCACGTCGAAGGAAACGTCCGAAAACACCCCCTTGAGCGTCAGCCCCTTCACCGACAGCACCACGTCGCCGATCGGCACCTCTTCCTTCGGGAACATCTGGGTGATCTCGCGACCCACCATCATCCTGATGATCTCGTCGCGGGTGACCTCCGTCGAAGCCTTGGTGGCGATATACTTGCCGTCGCGGAACACCGAGAACTCGTCGGCGATCTCGAACAGCTCGTTCATCTTGTGGGTGATGTAGATGATGCCTTTGCCCTGGGCGCGCAGCGCCCGGATGATGGTGAACAGGTGGTCGACCTCGCGCTCTGTCAGCGCCGAAGTCGGCTCGTCCATGATCAGCACGTCGGATTCGTAGGACACCGCCTTGGCGATCTCGACCATCTGGCGGCTGGCGACCGAAAGCGTGCCCACCTGCACGTCCGGGTCGATGTCGATGTTGAGCCGCTTGAACAGTTCCGCCGTCTTGCGGCGCATCTGGCCATGGTCGACGAAGCCGAGGCGGGTCAGCGGCTCGCGGCGGATCCAGATGTTCTCGGCCACCGACATCGGCGCCATCAGGTTGAGTTCCTGGTGGATCATGGCGATGCCATGCTCGAGCGCGTCGAGCGGGCCTCGGAGGTTGATGTCCTCGCCGCGCAGCTTGAAGCTGCCGGAATCGGGCGTGTAGATGCCGGCGACGATCTTCATCAGCGTCGATTTGCCGGCGCCGTTCTCGCCCATCAATGCATGCACGCTGCCGCGCTTGAGGCGCAACTGGACATTGTCGAGGGCTACGACGCCCGGGAATTCCTTGCGGACGTTCTCGACCTCGAGAAGATAGCCACCGTCTACAGCGGCACCGCCCGCAGGCGCCGCTTCCATCGTGCCAGTGTTTTGCATGGATTGGTCCTCCCAGGCCGGCCCGGCTTTTCGCGCGGGCGTGGTCCTTGTGGGGAAATGCGCCGCCGTTGGCCGACGGCGCATTGGTCAGATCATATCAGTTCTTGGTGGTGTACTGGTCCATATTCGCCGGGGTCACCAGCTCGAACGGCACCCACACAGGCGACGTCACCGCTTCGCCCTTGGCGAGCTTCATGGCCGTTTCGACTGCACCACCGCCCTGTGCCGCAGCGTTCTGGAACACGGTCACGTCGAGGTCGCCGGCCTTCATGTAGGCGAGCGCTTCCTGGGTGGCGTCGACGCCGGCCACGATCACGTCCTTCATGTCCCAGCCGGCCGCCTTCATGGCGTTGATGGCGCCGATGGCCATGTTATCATTGTTCGAGATGACGGCGTCCGGCTTGTGGCCGGCAGCGATCCAGTTAGTCATCAGGTCCTGTGCCTTGACCGGATCCCAGCCGGCGGTCTGCTCGTCGATGACGTTCAGCTTGACGCCGCATTCGCTCCCGGCATTCACGTCATGGATGTCCTTGGTACGCATCACGGCTGCCTGGTTGGCAAGGTCGCCGACCATGATCAGGATGCCCGCCTCGGTCTTGCCGGCTTCCTTGAGGATACGGCAGACTTCCTTGGTTTCCAGCGTGCCGGAATCGACTTCGTTCGAGCCGACGAAGGCGCCCTTCGCGCCCAGCGCTCCGACGTCGATCGGCTCGCGGTTGACATAGACGATCGGAATGCCCGCGTCGTTGGCGAGCTTGGTCATCGGCCCGGTGGCCGAGGTATCGACCGGGTTGACGATGATGGCGTCGACCTTGGCGGCGATGAAGTTCTGGACCTGGCTGAGCTGCTTGTTGACGTCGTCGTCGGCGATTTCGATGACGACCGGCTGGCTGGCATCGGCCGCGGACTTCTCGATGCCCTTGCGCAGGACAGTCAGGAAGGTGTCCGAATTGGCCATGCTGACACCGACGTCGCCGGCAAACGCAGAGCCGGCCATCAGCGCGGAAATGGCAGCGCCGAGCAAGAATTTCTTCATGATCACTCTCCTCCAACAATGGTGTCCGGCTGCACCCCGTTGTGCCGGAAGCCGCGGTCGTGCCGCAGGCTCGCCTCTACGAGCGACACCATCGCTCCTCCGCGATGCAAAATGTGCCACCCGCTTCCCGATGCCGGCCCGATTTCAGAATATTCGAGCCGTGTTTTTTATTTATGAAATGTTTATTCCATATTCTGGATGAACGTCAAGAGGCATTCCATTGCTGCCCGATCAATCTTTACGTGAAAGAGCATGCGTCGGCCGGCTGCAGCCGGCCTGACCAAGATCACCCAGTCGCGGCCGATGCCTCACACCTTTGCGCGGATGAATTCGATGCTCTCGGCCAATGCTGTGCGCGGGTCGGCAAGCTTCTGCACGACCGGCGAGAACGGCTCGAACGACAAGAGCCCCCGGTAGCCGCCAGCGATCAACGCTCGGATCTGGCCGACATTGTCCAGCCTGTCGCCGGCATCGACCAGCACGCGATGCGGATCGCGCATATCCGGCACTGTGACAGTCGGATCGTCGACGCCCGAGATATGCACCAATCCGGTCATGCCCGGAAAGATGTCCGGCTCGCCGGCAAGATGGTGGTGGAACGTGTCATGCACCATGCGGAACGCAGCGGTGCCGTCGACATCCTCGATGGCCTCGGCGGCCTCGCGCTTGGAGCGCAGCGAGCAGATCTCGAAGCCGAGCGGCTCGACTAGGCCGCGCACGCCGCGATCGCCGAGGATGGCCTTGAGTGCGGCCAGCGCCGTCCTGAGGTTGCGCTGGCGCTCGCCATCGGCCTGCCCCGTACCGTCATTGACGGGCACCAGCACCAATGCCTGGGCGCCCACGTCGCGGGCGTAGTCGGCGAGTTCTATCGCCTCCGCCTCGCGCGTCGCATTCCACTCGTTGAAGCGCTGCAGCGCATTGATGCTCGTTATGGATATTCCATTTTCCACGGCCAACGCGCGGACCGCACTGGCGGGCGTGCCGTCGATGATGGCGTTGCCGGCCAGGTCGTTGCGGATTTCGACGGAAGTGATCCCGAGCGATTTGGCCAGCGCGAAAAAGCGCTCGATCGACAGCTCCGGCGCGGCCATATGGTTGAGGGCGAACGAAACGACAGACATCGGCGAAATTCCTCCAGCCAAAACGGAACATTTATTCCATATCATGGTGGAGCGATATACGTCATTCTCTGCAAGCCGGTCAAAGCCGCATCAACCTTCCAAGCTATCATTTCTGATAGATTCAACATCATCGGCGGCAAAGGGCATAGGCGCGCGCTCGCAGAGAACCACAAATCCTTTGCAACGGCCGTAGTGTTTCGGAGCCACACGTGGCAAACCGTGTCGCACTCTGGAGGAGCTTGATCATGAGCGCTGGCCCCGAAAATCGCCACAACATCCTTGAGGCAACTCTTGCCGCGGCCATGCAGGATCAACGCACCGTCGATGAACAGCGCCGCAGCACGGCACCTCTGCTTGACGGCATGTCGTTCTACGACAGCATCCGCCACGACGATGACCGCGGCAGCGTCACCGAGTTGTTTGACCCGCGTTGGGGATGGCATCCCGACCCGTTGGTGTTCTCCTATATCTTCACGATCCGGCCAGGCATGGCGAAGGGCTGGGGCCTGCACAAGCTGCATGAGGACCGCTACTTCGTGATCAGCGGCGAACTGGAGCTTGTCCTTTACGATCCACGACCCGAATCCAGCACTTGCGGCAAGGTTTGCAAGGTCTACCTCTCGGGCAGTCGCCCGCGCTTGATCAATGTGCCCAGGTTCGTCTGGCATGCGGACCGCAACATCGGCACGTCAGACGTGGTCGTGGTCAATTTCCCGACCATCCAGTACGATCATTCAAGCCCCGACAAATATCGCCTTCCGCTCGACACGGACCTTATTCCCTACAGCTTCGGGGACACCACTGGGTGGTGAGTCGTCCACGCATCTCGATCTTGATGCCCACGCACTGCCGGCCGGACGTTGTCGGGCTGGCCGTGGAATCCGTCCTCAACCAGACGTTCGGGGATTTCGAACTTTTGGTTGTCGGCGACGGTGCAATCCCCGGCACGGCGCAGGCGGTCAAGCGGTTCGACGACCCGCGCATCCGCTACTTCGACCTGCCCAAGGCTCCGCATTTCGGCTACGCCAATCGAAACGTCGCCCTGAGGGAATCGCGCGGCGAGTTGATCGGCTTCGCGGCCGACGACGACCTTCTGTTCCCCGACCATCTCGAAACCCTGCTTCGCGGCCTGGAGAGCGGTGCAGCCATCACCTATAGCCAGGCGCTCTGGGTCTCCACTGATGGCATCGTCGCGCCCTTCCTGACCAATCTGGAGTTTCAGGACGAGATGGATGCCTTTCGCCGGGGCAACACCATTGCGGCGAGTTGCTTCCTTTACAGAGCCGACGCCCTCCCAAATCGCGATGCATGGCCGGAGGATGTGCCTTCCGCCGCAGACTGGCGCCTGTGGAACCGCATCCTGGATGCCAATCCCCAATCACGCATTGTCTATTGTCGGACGCCGACCGTCCTGCATTTCAGCGCCCGCAGGAAGGCATCCAGGCATTCGGCCATGCCTCAGTTGGCGGAGTTCATTGCGATTGCCGATTCCGCGGCATGGTGGCCGAGTGCTCTGCGCGTGCCGATTGGTCCGGGCCGGACCGAACAGGAAACATTTGCCGATCTGATGCGCGGCACGCCCGGATGGTGCAGCCACATTCGGCAGGCATCCGCCGATCTTGCTGCCCGCCTTGCGTGGGATGAGATCCAGCACAACCGGGCCACGACAAACCGGCGACTTCAGGCCCAGGCGGGCCAGTTGGCGGCGAAGGATGCCCCACCGGCGGTGCGGTCTGTCAGGACACCGGTCCAGCGGATTGCCGCAGAGATCCGGCGGATTCCACGCAACATCATCCGCCTCTTCAGGGGCTGATCCTCAGACATTCTCGGGCAGATAGATGTCGAACGGCAGGAAGGTCTGCCCGGGGGCGTTGGCTGCCCCCTCCTCGATCGAATGCGCCATCAGTCCGACGAGCTCGCGGCACAGCGGCGCGAGCGGCGTCGCGATCGCCATGACGGCAAGGTTGTCGGCGAGTGCTGCGCGCGTGTCGACGGTGATCTCGTTGCAGATCAGCACCGGCAGTGGATCGGGCCTCACCTGCCGCAACGCCGAGATCGCTCCTTCGATGCCGCCGCCGGCCACATAGCACCCGACGAGATCGCCATGCTGACCGAGCAGCCCGGCGACAGCCTCATGCGTGATCTCGTAGGACTCGTGGTTGACGATGGTCTCCAGCACCGTGAACTCGGGCGCGTGCTCGCGGAAGAAGGCGCGGAAGCCGATCTCGCGCAGCTCGTGGCCATGGAAGCGGTGGCTGCCGACGAGCAGCGCCACCTTGCCCGGCTTGCGCGCGCATCTGGAAATCATCCAGGCAGCCGTCCGCCCGACCTTGAGATTGTCGATGCCGACATAACCCTCGCGAATGCCCGTGGCGAAGTCGGACAGCAGTGAAAAGACGGGAACTCCCCGCGCCTTCACCTCCGCCACCGCAGCCGTGACCGTCGGATGGTCGGGGCTGACCAGCGCCACGGCATCGCAGCTTGAAGCCAGACGGCGCAGTTTGTCGACGATCTCTTCCGGCGCGAGCGATTCTGCGAAGTCGATGACCGCGGTGCCGCGGAAACCGGGCGCCTGTGTGATCGCCCTTTCCAACTCGCTGGCGAAGGCGCGGTAGAACACGTCCCTGGGGCGCAGCAGCACGAAGCCGAGACGGTATTCCGGCAGTTCCTTGCGCATGCGCTGCGCGATCAGCCCGGCAGCGTGATAGCCGATGCCGGTCGCAGCCTCATAGACGCGGCGCTGCGTCTCCTCGCGCACCGGCAGTCGCCCGTTCAGCACCCGGTCGACGGTGGCGACGCTGACGCCCGATGCGCGGGCGAGATCGGTGATGGTGGGCCGCTTGCTCATATCCGCTCCCGGGATTTGCGTTCACGATAAACCATCATGATAGAAAATGATAGAAACTATCATGCCGTGATTGAAAAAATCGCATCATAGGCTACCATTCTTCCAGTGAACGATCTCCGACGCCTACCGTGGAACCGTTCCCGACTTCCAGGGAGAGAGCCATGACCGTCACGCCTTCGGCGCGCGACTACAGTCTTGTGGGAGAGAGCGCGCGCCGCGCCGTCGAGAGCGGCCTCGCCGCCGCCGAGTGGTACCACACCGACATACCGCGCAAGCAGATGAAGGAGCTGATGCAGCGCTCCAACGGTCCGGCCATCCGCGACACCGCGATCTGGCTCGGCCTGCTCGTTGCCTTCGGCGCCACAGGTGCCGCGCTTTGGGGCAGTTGGTGGTGCGTGCCCTTCTTCTTCTGCTATGGCGTGCTCTACGGCTCGGCCACCGATGCCCGCTGGCATGAATGCGGCCACGGCACCGCCTTCAAGACGCAGTGGATGAACGACGCGGTCTACCAGATCGCCTGCTTCATGATCATGCGCAACCCGGTCACCTGGCGCTGGAGCCACACCCGCCACCACACCGACACTGTCATCGTCGGCCGCGACCCCGAGATATCCGTCATGCGCCCCCCGGACCTTCTGCGTGTGGTGCTCAACTTCTTCGGCCTGATCGATGCCTGGCACGCCATGGTCGACATGGTCCGCAACGCCGCCGGCCTGATCGGCAAGGAAGAGAAGACCTTCATTCCCGAGAGCGAACAGCCCAGGGCCATCCGCCTCGCCCGCATCTGGCTCGCCATCTACCTGGCAACCATCGCGCTCGCCGTGTATCTCGGTTCGTGGCTGCCGCTGATGCTGGTCGGCCTGCCCCGCCTCTACGGCGCCTGGCACCATGTGCTCACCGGCCTGCTGCAGCATGGCGGCCTCGCCGACAATGTCGTCGACCACCGCCTCAACAGCCGCACTGTACTGATGAACCCGATCAGCCGCTTCATCTACTGGAACATGAACTATCACGTCGAACATCACATGTTCCCGATGGTGCCCTATCACGCGCTGCCGAAGCTGCACGAGATGATCAGGCACGACCTGCCGGCGCCGAACGCTTCCATGTGGGCGGGCTACCGGGAAATGCTGCCGGCCTTTGTCCGCCAGCTCCGCAACGAGGACTATTTCATCAAGCGCGAGCTGCCCCCCACTGCGCGGCCCTACCGCGAGGAATTCCACAGCGAGGCAGCCCTCGCCGCCGAATAGCCTCCCAAGGCGCCACCCACCGGGGCGGCGGCCCCCAGCCGCCCCGTATTCCAAAATCCCAGGGAGAGAGCCATGAGCGACTGGATCGAGGCCTGCGCGGCCGACGACATCGACGAAGAAGACGTGATCCGCTTCGACCATGCGGGCAAAAGCTTCGCCATCTACCGCAGTCCCGAGGACGAATTCTTCGCCACCGACGGCCTGTGCACCCACGAGCAGATCCACCTCTCGCAGGGGCTGGTCATGGGCGACATCATCGAGTGCCCCAAGCATAACGGCCGCTTCAACTACAAGACCGGGGCGACCCGCGGCGCACCCGTCTGCGTCAACCTCCAGACCTATCCGGTCAAGGTCGACGCCGGCAAAGTCTTCATCCAACTGGGCAACTGACATGACGGCGGGAATGGTCATTATCGGCGCTGGCGAATGCGGCACGCGCGCGGCCTTCGCCCTGCGCGAGGAAGGCTACGGCGGCGGCATCACGCTGGTCGGCTCGGAGCCTCACCTTCCCTATGAGCGGCCGCCGCTCTCCAAGGAGGCGATGACAAGTGGCGAGGCGCCCTCCATCAAGGCCATCGCCGATGCCGCCCGCCTGGCCGAACACCGTATCGACCTCAAGGGCTCGACGACCGTCATCTCCATCGACCGCGCCAACCGCTCGGTGCGCCTCGGCGATGGCTCCGACCTGGCCTACGACAAGCTGCTGGTGGCCACCGGTTCCATCCCGCGCAAGTTGCCTATGTCGGGCCTCGGCGCGCGTTGCGTCTATCTCCGCACCTTCGACGATGCGCTGCTGATCCGGCAGCTTTTGCGCGAAGGCGTCCGCATCGCCATCGTCGGCGGTGGCTTCATCGGCCTCGAACTCGCAGCCTCGGCCCGCAAACTCGGCGCCGATGTGACGGTCGTCGAGGCGCAGCCCCGCATCCTCATGCGCGGCGTACCCGAAGAGATCGCCGCCATCGTGCATCAGAGGCACGTCACCGAAGGCGTTGAGATCGTCTGCGGCGACGGCATCGCAGCCATCGAAGACGACGGCAACTCGGTTCGCATCGCGCTGTCGAGCGGCCGGACTGTCGTGGCCGACCTCGCCATCATCGGCATCGGCGCCGTCCCCGTGACCGCCCTTGCCGAAACCGCCGGCTTGGCGCTCAACAACGGCATCTCCGTCGACGCCCGGCTGCGCACCAGCGACCCGCAAATCTTTGCCGCCGGCGACTGCTGCTCCTTCCCGCTCGCCGTCTATGGCGACCGCCGCGTCCGCCTCGAGGCATGGCGCAGCGCCCAGGAACATGGCGCGCTTGCCGCCCGCAACATGCTCGGCGCCGAGGAAGCCCACGCCTCGGTCCCCTGGTTCTGGTCCGACCAGTACGGGCTCACCCTGCAGATCGCCGGCCTGCCCGACGAAGGCGAACGCACTGTCCGCCGCGATCTCGGCGACGGCGCCTTCATCCTCTTCCACCTCAAGGATGACGGTCGTCTCGTTGCTGCCAGTGGCATCGGCCCGGACAACACGGTCGCCCGCGACATTCGTCTCGCCGAGATGCTGATCGGCAAGTCGGCCCGCCCCGATCCCGAGGCCCTGGAGTCTTCAGTCGTCAAGCTGAAGAGCCTGCTCGCTGCCTGATTTTTTCGGGGGCAAGCCGCTTGAGAATCGGACCGCTTTCCTGGACTCTGGAGCGAGGCGGGTCGCCTGCCCGGGGGCTCGCTTGCCCCGACTGCGGAGGTGTCAAGCAATGGCGGTCAGCGAATTCGGTCGGATGCCCGACGGCTCGATGGTGGAAGCGGTCAGCATTGCTGCCGACGGCATCGAGGCCACAGTTCTCACCTTCGGCGCCACGCTCGCCGATCTCGTGGTCGCCACGCCAGCCGGTCCGCGTTCGGTCATCCTCGGCTTCGACAGCCTCGACGGCTATCTCGCCCATGGCGCCTATTTCGGTGCCATCGCCGGACGCTGCGCCAACCGCATCGCCGGCGGCCGTTTCAGCCTAGACGGTGTCCAGCATCAGCTCGACGTCAACGAGGCCGGGCGCACCCACCTCCACGGCGGTGGCGACGGCGTCTATCGCCGCAACTGGACGGTCGTCGACGCCAGCGAAAACTCCGTCCTGCTCGGCCTGACCTCGCCCGACGGCGACCAGGGCTACCCCGGCAAGGTCATCCTCACCTGCCGATATTTGCTCGACAAGGGCCGGCTGCGCATCGCGCTCGGCGGCCGCACCGACGCCCCGACCCTGATGAACCTCGCTGCCCACGCCTATTTCAACCTCGACGGCTCAGGCTCGATCCTCGACCACCGCCTCAAGATCGCCGCCGAGGCCTATACGCCGGTCGATGCCGCGAGCATCCCGACCGGCGAGGTGCTGGCGGTGGACGATACCGTCTTCGACTTCCGTGGGTTGCGCGCCATCCGCAACGGCCAGGACGACGCTCACCAGGCGTACGACCACAATTTCGTGCTCGCCATGCAGCCGGCACCCGAGCCCTGGCACGCCGCCCGGCTGGAAGGGTCCCGCTCAGGCATCCGTCTCGATCTCTGGACCACGGAGCCCGGCCTGCAATTCTACGACGGCGCGTTCCTGCCTGTCGCCCCGCCTTTGCGCGGCGGCATCGACCCCGTCCGCTTCGGCGCGCTATGCCTCGAGCCGCAACGCTTCCCCGATGCGGCCAACCATCCGCACTTCCCAAGCACGGTGCTCAGGCCGGGCGAGATCTATTCGCAGGTAACGGAATACAGGTTTTCGACGGTGGAGTGAGAAGGGCGCCCCCTCACCCACCCTCCGCTACGCTCGGGTGACCTCTCCCGGTGGGGCGAGGAGATCTGAGACGGCGCCGCCCTTCCTCTTCTCCCCAACGGGAGAAGGTGGCCGCGGAGCGGCCGGATGAGGGCCTGCTCGAAGCCGGTCGACCCCTCAAACCCTTGCGCAGATCGCCTCGAAGAACGCGACATTGTCGAGGTCGAGCGGATCGTCCACCGGCAGCGCCTGCGACGACATCTTGGAAATCACCACCTCGGCCTTGGGGTCGACATAGAGCCACTGGCCATGGATGCCGATGCCGCAATAGGCGCCGCTGGCGTTGGCGCTCTGGTACCACTTGTTGCGATAGCGCCCGTGGGCGAACAGGTTGGTCATGGTGCCGCGCTGCCAGACGGCAGCGTCGCCGCCATGGATCGTATCGTCGACCCAGGCCTGCGGCACGATCCGTCGGCCCTCCGCCACACCGCCCTGCCGCATCATCTCGCCGACGCGGGCAAGGTCGCGCACTGCAACCGAAACCCCGCCCGCGGCGCGCGCCGAACCCTCCTTGTCGACGGTGACGAAGCCATCACGCCTGGCGCCCAATGGCTTCCACAACCTCTCGGACATCAGCTCGGCATAGCGCTGGCCGGAGGCGCGCTCGACGATGATGCCGAGCAGGTCGGAATTGGGCGAACGGTAGCGGAAGGTCTGGCCATGCGGTTCGTCCAGCGGCTGCAGGGCGACCAGAAACTCACGCAGCGATTCCGCCCCGCCGCCGGGGTTCCACATCGTGGCGCGGCGATAGCGCGCAAACAGGCTCTCGGGATCGAGATAGGCCTCTTCGAAGTCGAGGCTAACCGTCATGTCGAGCACATGGCGCACGGTGGCATTGGCATAGACCGAGCCTGCCGCTTCCGGCACGTAGTCGGTCACCGACGCGTTCGGGTCGAGCCTGCCTTCGCCTTCCAGCGCACCGGCCAGGATCGCAGTCAGCGATTTGGAGATGGAGAAGATGATGTGCCGCGCATCGGGTTTCATCGTCGGCGCGAACCAATCGCCGACGAAACGGCCCTTCTTCATCACCGCCAGCGCATCGGTCGACGAGCGCAAGAGGAAGCCGGCGACGGTTTCGTCATTGCCGTTGATCGCAACGCTATCATCGAGAAGCCCGCCAAGGTCGATCGGCGCATCCTCGACGAGGCCTTCGCGCGCGGCGATGCGCGCACTCGGCACCATCTCGCCAGCGTTCTGGAACGACCAGCTATTGTATGGCTGCTCGCGCCAGTTGCCCAGGCTCACGTCCTTGCGGGCGAAGCCGAACATGCGCTCGAACGCGGTGGATGACGTCATGATCTTTCCTTGCTGCTGAATATTCCCGTCAGGCCAGTGCGGCGGCGATTGCATGCACGGCCTTCAAGGTCGCCACTGAATAGGGCACGGAGGTGAAGTCAGGCCAGGTCGACAGCTTCACCGTCACCATTCGGGTCGCCCAGTCGATATGGATCAGCTGCCCGAACACGCCCCGGCACATCAGGGCGCGCGAGCGCGGATCCTCGATCCAGAACTGGTTGCGGTAGCTGGCCTCCGGCATCGAAGTGCTGAAGTTCGGGCCGTGCATGCCGTTCCGCGTCTCGGCAATCCAGTCGGCGGGCACGATACCGGCGCCATCTTCCAGGATCGCCTGGCCGAAGCGGGCATAGTCGCGCAGCGTCGCGTTGAAGCCGCCATCGGCTATCGCATAGCCGGCGCTGTCGACCGTGAAGAAGGCGCTCTCCTCGGCGCCGATCTTCTGCCACAGCTCTTCCGAAACCAATTGCGCCAGCCGCTTGCCGGTCGCCCGCTCCATGACGAAGGCAAGAACGTCGGTCTCGATCGACCGGTATTCGAAGGCAGCACCATGCGGCCGCGTGGTTTCGGTCAGGCGCAGGATAAGTTCGAACATATGCTGCGGCCAGTGGAAGCTGGGGTCCGTATCAGCGGGAACCGGCTTCCAGCCGCCGGCGACATCGACCTGGCCGATGTCCGAATAGGAGTCGGTATAGGCCTCGCTGAAGCGCACGCCGGTGGTCATGTCGAGCACATGCTGGACGGTGGCCCCGCTCCAGCCGGTCGCTGCCAGTTCCGGCAGATAGTCGGTCACCAGCTTGTTCGGATCGACGACACCCCTGCCGGCAAGGATGCCGAACACGGTGCCGGTCACAGACTTGGCCACCGATTGCGACAGATGCGGCGTGCGCGGCGTCATGCCGTTGAAATAGCGTTCATAGGCGATGTTGCCGTCCTTGAGCACCAGAAAGCCGTCAGTGTAGGTCTCGTCGAGCAGGCCCGAAAGCGTCGTCGGCTTGCCCTCGCTGTCAACGACCGCCAGCCCGTCCAGGTCGGTTTCGGCGCGTTGCAATGCACGCACCGGCCCCTCGCCGCGCCACACCTCCACCGTCGGCACGATCTCGCGTACATGCTGGAAGGCCCAGCGGTTCCACGGCGGCATGTCCCACGCCGCTTTCGGCAACGGCATCCTGGGCGGCGAGCCCTGCATGATCGGCGGCACGGTTTCGCTGTTGCGGTAGGAGCTCATGGCATCACCCTCGCGCTGTTTCTGGGGTTCGGCGCGGACGCCGAACCCCATCGCAAAAGTCACTTACTTCTGCAGATCGGTCCAGATCCGGGTGTAGAGCGCATCGGCTTCCGGCGAGCACATCAGTGCCATCGTGCCATGAGCCTTGCTGGCCTCCGGAATGACGATCTCCGGTGCATCCTTCATGTCATCAGGCATGAATTTCTCCGATCCGGCAATGCCGTTGGCATAGCGATGAAACGCCGAAAGCCCGGCCGCGACCTCGGGATCCATGATGAAGTTCTGGAACAGCTTCGCGTTCTCGACATTCGCGGCGTCCTTGAGGACGACGACGTTGTCGCTCCAATAGGTGAAGCCTTCCTTCGGATAGCCGAAATGCACTTCAGGACGCTCCAGGCGGATACGCAGTCCTGCGCCGTTCCAGGTACTGGAGGCCTTGAAGTCGCCGGCCTTCATCTTGTCGACGGCGCCATATTCCATGGCCACCCAGTTGGGCTTGGCGGCAACCAGCAGGTCGCGCGCCTTCTTCAGCACTTCCTTGTCGGTCGTGCACTGTTCGCCGCCAACATAGCGGACGGCCGCCGTGACCACGTCCTTCATTTCGGGAACGACGTTGACCTTGCCCTTCAGCTCGTCCGGCGTCTCGAAAATGATCTTCCAGCTGTTGATGTCGCCCTTATAGGCCTCGGTGTCGACCACCACGCCGACGGTGCCCCAGGCCCACGGCACCGAATATTTGCGGCCCAGGTCGAACTCGGGGTTGGCCCATTCGGGCGCGACGTTCTTGAAGTTCTCCATGCCGCCGGGATTGGTTTCGAGCAGCAGGCCTTCGTTGATCCAGATCGGCAGGTGCGTCTGCGAGGGAACCACGATGTCGAAGCCGCTGCCGCCCTGGCGTGCCTTGGCGAGCGCGGTCTCGTTCGAGTCGTAGTCGGTGACCGTCACCTTGACCTTGTACTTGTCCTCGAATTTCTTGATGACCTCGGGGTTGGTGTAATTGCCCCAGTTGTAGATGTTGAGCTGCCCTTCGGCCCGGCCAAGACCGGTCGCCGCAAGCAGCGCGATCGCCGCGACAGTGGTGGACATTAATGGTTTCACAGCGGGACTCCTTTTTATCTGAGCTGTGATGACCCTGCCAGCGGCAGGCTAAAAGTCCATCGCAGCCGGACGGGGTCCGGCTGCGATGGTTCCTTGCGAATCCGGCAGAACTTACTTCTGCAGTTCGGTCCAGATCTTGGTGTAGAGCGCCGTCACTTCCGGCGCGCACGTCTGCAGGATTTCGCCGTTCTTCTTGAACTCCTCAGGCACCACGACTTCCGGCGCCGAGGTCATGTCGGCCGGCATGAACTTCTCCGAGCCGGCGATGCCGTTGGCGTAGCGGTGGAAGGCCGAGTTCATCGCCGCGTTTTCCGGATCCATCATGAAGTTCTGGAACAGCTTGGCATTCTCGACGTTCGCGGCGTCCTTCAGCACCACGACGTTGTCGCTCCAGAACTGGAAGCCCTCGACCGGGTAGCCATAGTGGATGGCCGGATTGGCCAGACGCTGACGCAGAACTGAACCGTTCCAGTCGCTGGTCGCCTTGAAGTCGCCGGCGCCCATCTTGTCGATGGTGTTGTACTCCATGGCGATCCAGTTCGGCTTGGCGGCCACGAGCACGTCGCGCACCTTCTTCAGCACTTCCTTGTCGCCGGTGCACTGCTCGCCACCGACATACTTGATCGCGGCATGCATCACGTCGTTCATCTCGGGGACGACGTTGACTTTGCCCTTCAGCTCGTCCGGCGTATCGAAGACGATTTTCCAGGTGTTGATGTCGCCCTTGTAGAACTCGGTATTGACGCCAACGCCAACGGTGCCCAGCGCCCACGGCACGCTGTAGTGGCGGCCCGGATCAAAGGCAGGATCCTTCCACTCGGGCATGACGTTCTTGAAATTCTCCATCTGGTCGGGACGGGTCTCGAGCAGCAGGCCTTCCTGGATCCAGATCGGGATGTAGGTCTGCGACGGCATAGCGACGTCGAAGCCGTGGCCGCCCTGGCGCACCTTGGCGAGTGCCGTGTCGTTTGAGTCGTAGTCGGTCACCGTGACCTTGACGCTATGCTTCTCCTCGAACTTCTTGATCATGTCGGGGCTGATGTAGTTGCCCCAGTTGTAGATGTTCAGCGCGCCTTCTGCCGAGGCAAGGCTGGTCGAGGCCAGCAGCGCCAGGCCGACCGCCGTCGACATGGATTTCAGGTTCATCATTTCACTCCCGTTGATTAATCCCGTTTCCTGCTCAAGAAGAAGAACAGCGTGACGATGACGACCGACAAGAGCAGGAAGACGGTCGAAATCGCATTGACCTCCGGCGTGATGCCGCGGCGGATTTGCCCCAGCATGTAGGTCGGCAGGGTATCCTGACCGCCCGACTTGACGAATTCGGTGATGACCACGTCGTCGAGAGAGATGACGAAGGCGAGCATCAGGCCGGCGATGATGCCCGGCCAGAGCAGTGGCAGCGTCACGCGGCGGAACGCCTTCCACGGCGTGGCGTAGAGATCGGCGGCCGCGCGTTCGAGCGTCAGGTCCATGTTCTCGAGCCGCGCCCGGATCGGCAGATAGGCGAAGGGGATGCAGAACGCCGTATGCGCGGCGATCAGGTAGCCGAGGCCCGAATAACCCGTGGCGATCTTGATCTGCGCAAAGAAGATCAGCAGTGCGACGCCGGTGACGATCTCAGGCACCATCAGCGGCTGGTTGATGAAGGCGTATTTGAACGTCAGCCCGCGATAGGCTCGCGTCCGCGTCGTCGCCAGCGCCGCCATGGTTGCCGCGATCGTCGCGATCACCGCCGCAGAAGAAGCAATCTTCAGCGAACGCAGCGAGGCGTCGATGACCTGGTCGTTGTTCCAGGCCGCAGCGAACCAGCGCAGCGAGAAGCCGCCCCATTCCGACACCGAGGTCGACTCGTTGAAGGCATACGCCACCAGCACCGCGATCGGCACGTAGAGCAGCATGAAGCAGGCCGCAGCGATTGCCGTGAAGCCGGTCTGCTGGCGGATCGAAAAACGCTTAGCCATGGCGCGCCTCCGATCCGGACGTGTTGCGGACATAGACCAGCAGCGCCACCATCACGATCGCCATGACGGTGATCGACAGCGCAGCGCCCAGTGGCCAGTTGCGGCCCTGCCCGAACTGCAGCTCGATCAGGTTGGCGAACATCATGTTCTTGCCGCCGCCGAGAACGCTGGGCGTGACATAGGCGCCGATGGCCGGGATGAAGACCAGGATCGAGCCTGCGATGACGCCGGGCCTGACCATCGGGAAGATGATCCGCTTGAGCACCTGCCAGCGCGTGGCATAGAGGTCGTATCCGGCCTCGACCAGCCGGAAATCGAGCTTTTCCATGCTGGCATAGAGCGGCAGCACCATCAGCGGCAGGTAGACGTAGACCATGCCGACCATGATGGCGAAGTCGGTGTAGAGCATCTGGATCGGCTGATCGATGATGCCGAGATTGATCAGCGCCGTGTTGATGATGCCCTCGTTACGGATCACCTGCAGCACGGCAAAGGTGCGGATCAGAAGGTTCGTCCAGAACGGGATGGTGATCAGGAACAGCCAGATGTCGCGCGTCCGCTCCGGCCGCGTTGCGATGAAATAGGCCGTCGGAAAGCCGAAGATCAGCGTCGCCACCGTCGCCATGATGGCAAGCTTCAGCGACCGCCAGAAGATGGTGAGGTGGGCACCGGCAAACGACAGCGTGTCGTCGAAGATATCGCGTTCGAGAAAGACCGCCACCCAGCCTTCGGTCGAGAACTTCCAGACCACGTCGCCGTAGGGTCCGGGCGTCAGGAACGAATAGAGGAGCACGATCAGCAGCGGGCCGGATGCGGCCAGCAGGATGATGATCAGCGCCGGCGCCGACAGAAACCAGCGGTTCCTGACCTCCCGCGCCTCTGCCTGCTTTTCGATTTCGGCTGCGGTCGCCATGGCTCAGTCCTTCAGGATCTGGGCCGCATCGTCGCCGATGACGATGCCGACGCGCTGGCCGCGCTCGAAGCTCGTTCCAGCCCCCCGCGCGTTCTGCTGGCGGACCGTGAACGTCTCGCCGTCGTCCAGCCTGATGTGAACATGCGTATCGGTGCCGAAGTAGACGACGTTTTCGACCACGCCCGAAATGTCGCCACCGTCTTTGACGGCCTTGGCATGTTCGGGCCGGATCACCACCGTGGCTTCGCCGTCCGGCTTGAAGCCGTCGGGCAGCGTCGCCGAGATCGTCGCGCCCGACTTCAGCGTCACCTTGGCTCTCCCCTCCTCGATGCTGTCGATCCGCGCATCGAGGAAGTTGGTCTCGCCGATGAAGTCGGCAACGAAGCGTTCGGCCGGCCGGTCGTAGATGTCGCGCGGGCTGCCGACCTGCAGGATCTTGCCCGACGACATCACCGCGATGCGGTCCGACATCGTCAGCGCCTCCTCCTGGTCATGCGTGACGAAGATGAAGGTGATGCCGGTCTCGTGCTGCAGGCGCTTGAGTTCGATCTGCATTTCCTTGCGCAGCTTGTAGTCGAGCGCCGACAGCGGCTCGTCGAGCAGCAGCACCTTGGGCTGCGGCGCCAGCGCACGGGCGAGCGCCACGCGCTGCTGCTGGCCGCCCGAGATCTGGCTGGTGCGGCGCTTGGCGAGCTTTTCCATGCGCACCAGCTTCAGCATCTCCGTGACGCGCGCGTCGATCTCGGCGCGCGGCTTGCCCAGCATCTCCAGGCCGAAGCCGATATTCTGCGCCACCGTCATGTGCGGGAACAGCGCGTAGGACTGGAACACCGTGTTGACCGGCCGCTTGAACGGCGGCAGCGGCGCGATGTCCTCGCCGTAAAGCATGATCTCGCCATCCGACGGAAAGTCGAAGCCGGCAATCAACCTCAGAAGCGTGGTCTTGCCGCAGCCGGAAGGCCCGAGCAGCGTGAAGAACTCGTTTTCCCTGATCGACACCGAGACGGTGTCCAGCGCCGCGACCTGCGCCTCTCCCGTTCCAAAGACCTTGCGAACCCCGCGAACTTCAATCGCATTCTTACCCGGTGTAGCCGGCACGCAAATCGCCCCATTGTTTCCGTCCACCTTCACAGTGGAACTTTTTTCCCCGTTCGATTGTCACCACACGCCGTTAGGCTTGGCAACAACGGCTCGCAGTCCACACACGCCACGCCATCGCCGGCCCCATCAGGCCTGGTAGGTCACCCTGCCGCCACAGACCGTCGTCACCGGCCGCACCTCATGCAGCACGGCAGCATCGATCGCTTCGATGTCGGCCGACAGCACGACCAGATCGCCGAAGAAACCCGGCTTCAACCGGCCCTTCTTGTTTTCCATGAACTCGGCATAGGCACCCTCGACGGTGTAGCCGGCCAATACCTGGTGCAGCGAAACGCTCTGGTCTGGCATGTCTTCTGCCCAAGGCTTGCGCAGCATCGCCGCCTGCATGCCGGCGATCGGGTCGATCGGTGCCACCGGCCAATCGGAAGCGAACACCACATGTGCTCCTGCCTCGATCAGCGTCCGTGTCGGATAGGCATAGGGCCAGCGTGCGCGCCCGACGCGCGAGATCGTCGGCTCCAGCGGAAAGATCATCGCACCGGGCGGATGCGGTGGCTGCATCGAGGCGATCGCGCCGAGGTCGACGAAGCGCTGGATGTCGGTCGCCGTCGTCAGTTCGACATGCTCCACGCGGTGGCGGCTGTCGCGCTTGCCGTTGGCCTTCTGTGCTGCCTCATAGCCGTCGAGCACGGCGCGCGTCGCCCCGTCGCCGATCGAATGCACGGCGATCTGCAGGCCGCGCCTGTCGATCTCGACGGCGATGCGCTTGAACTCTTCCGGCGAAAACAGCGGCTCGCCGACCCAGTCCTGCCGGTCGGCATAAGGCTCGATCATCACGGCTGTCCAGGAATCGAGCACGCCGTCGTAGAACAGCTTGACCATTCTCGACGACAGCCACTCGCTGTCATAGCGGTTGGCCATGTCGGATGCCTTTTCCAGCATGTCGAGGGTCATGAAGTTCTTGTAGTGGAACGGCACCTTGACCCGGCAGATCAGGTCGCCCTCGGCCTCGACCTCCGACAGAAGCTCCAGCTGGTAGTAGTTGCCGTCCATGTTCTGGATCGAGGTGATGCCGTGCCGGGCGCACCAGTCGAGGCCGCGGCGCATGATGGCGCGGTCGCCGGCGCGTTCTTCGGCATTGGGCATCGGGTCGGGCTCGCCGCCGGTCGACAGGCCGAGCCGAACGCGCCCCTCGCCGGCGAGCTTCAGCACCGGGTTGAACGCCTCGTTCTCGCGCAGCTCGCCCTCGGCCAGGCCGTCGGCGCCCATGACGATCTCGTTGCCGGGCGTCAGTTCGCGCCCGTGCAGCACGTCGGCCATCTCGAGCGCACGTGTGTTGGCCCAATAGGTATGATGGTCGGGCGCCGCCATCAGGAACGCCCGGTCGGGCAGGATGGCGTCGAGGTGATGCCGCGTCACGCGCTCGCTGCCGAGGATGGTGTAGTCGGCGCCTTGCCCCACCAGCATCCGCGCATCGGGCCGCGACCTGGCGTACGCCTGCACCGCATCGCGAAGCGCCTCGAAGCCATGCACGCCGGAAAGCTGCAGATGGGCGAGTTCGGCAGCACCCGAAAACAGGTGCATGTGCGCTTCGATGAAGCCCGGCACCACCGACCCGCCGCGCGCGTCGATGACCTTTGTGTCGGGCCCGCGCAGTGCTTCGATTGTCGTCTTGTCGCCGACAGCGGCGATCAGGCCATCCTTGATGGCCACCGCTTCCGCAGCGGGCTGGGCCGGGTCCATGGTCAGCACGCGGCCGTTGATGACGATCAGGTCGGCATTGCGAACCGTTTGGACAGACATCGCGACTCCGCGCACTTGACTGACTGAGGCCGTTCACCCTCGCATCGGCTGCCCCCAATTCCCAAGGGGATGGCGCAACCAGACTGGAAGGCTGAAGCCGATCCGCTGACCCCAGGAATTCCTCGCGTTTCCCTGAAGACAGCAACGCGAAAAAATGCGACTAATTATTCGCGTTTGTCAATATGCGGGATTTTTCGGATGCGTTGTGGAGGACGCCCCCGTGTATGATGCGCGCGCCTAGGGAGCGAGAAGATCATTCCGTGAATCGCAGTCTCAACTGGAAAACCAGGACAGCGCTGAAACCGCGCAAGCAGCCGCGACAGGAACGCTCGAGCAAGGTGGTCGACCGGATTCTCGATGCCGCTCTGATTCTCACCAGGGAACAGGGGACCAAGACCCCGACGACGCTCGCCATTGCGCAGCGCGCCGGCTTGTCCGTCGGTTCGGTCTATCAGTACTTCCCCAACAAGGAAGCCATTCTTCTGGACCTCGCCCGGCGCTGGCTCGCAGCCTTTCCCGAGGTGATCGCCAGGCGCATCAACGCCCCTCGCCCCACCAGCCACGAGACTTTTCAGCAGGAAGTCGACAAGCTCTTCATCGACACCTCCAGACTCTATCTCGACAACGCCAACCTGATGCCGGTCATCGAGGCCATCACCGGCAACCCCGACCTGAGACCCATCCAGAACGAATACGACGACCAGATCATCGCCCTCTACGCGGCCTGGCTGCAGCATGTGAACCCCGCACTTGAGGACCAGGTCGCCAGTCGGCTGGGCGTGGTGATGATGGAAGTCGGTCACGTCTGCCGGCTCGTCGGGCTCAAGCGGGACCGCAAGGCGTTCGATCTCATCCAGGACGACGTCAAGACCATGTGGCTCGCACTGGTCATCCCCTATCTCGACCTCGACCAGAACAAGGAAGGATTTTCATGAAGACAGTCTTTTCGCCGCTCCACGCCGGCCACGGCGGCCAGATGGAGCTTGTCGCCGGTGCCATCGTGCCCGGCTTCGAGAAGCCCTCGCGGGCCGAGATCATCAGAAAGCGGGTCGAAAGCGAGAAGCTCGGCCCGATCCTGGCGCCCGAAATACATGACCTCACCGCTGCAAAGCGCGTGCACGCCGCCGACTACATCGACTTCCTGCCGACCGTCTGGCCGCAGTGGGAAGCCGCCGGCAAGTCGGGTTCGGCGATACCCTTCGCCTGGCCGACGCGCGGTCTTCGTGGCGATGTGCCCCCGCGCAACATCGAGGCGCTGCTCGGCTTTTATTCCTTCGACGGCGGCGCGAGCTTCGTGAAGGGTACCTGGGACGCCATCAAGTCGTCCTATGACGTCGCGCTGACCGCAGCCCAACTGGTCAAGGCTGGCGAACGCGCTGCCTTCGCGCTCTGCCGCCCGCCGGGCCACCACGCCGGTGCCGCCTTCATGGGCGGCTATTGCTTCATCAACAACGCCGCCGTCGCCGCGCAGTGGTTCCGTGATCAGGGCGCGACGCGCGTCGCCGTTCTCGACGTCGACTATCACCACGGAAACGGCACGCAGGAAATCTTCTACGATCGTCCCGACATCCAGGTCATCAACCTGCATGGCGACCCGATGACCGAGTACCCGTTCTTCCTCGGCCACGCCGACGAGCGCGGCGCGGGCGCAGGCGAAGGCTTCAACCTCAACTACCCCCTGCCTTTCGGCACCTCGTGGGCAAAGTGGAACGAAGCACTCGAGGATGCCTGCCAGAAGCTCGCCGCCTATGCGCCGGACGTCGTTGTCGTCTCGCTCGGCGTCGACACCTTCGAGAAGGATCCGATCAGCCAGTTCAAGCTGACCAGCGCCGACTATCCAAAGATCGGCGCTCGCATCGCCAGGCTCGGCCTGCCCAGCCTGTTCGTCATGGAAGGCGGCTACGCCGTCGACGAGATCGGCATCAATGCCGTCGGCGTGCTCACCGGATTCGAGGGCGGCTGACCGTTCAGGCCGTCGCGCCCGCCTGTGGCGGCGCGGCGGCCAACCTACGGCGTCCGAACCGCGTCAGCAGCAGGGCGACCGCCAATCCAGCCACGGCGATGCCGATTGCCAGCAGCGGCCTGTACCAGAACCACGCCACCGCGATCGTCGCCGTTCCCACCAGCAGCGCCAGCACGAACGCGATCAGCCCCGTGCCCATGCGCACGATCGAGCCGACGAACGGGATCACGTCGGCCAGCACGCCAAGCGGCGCCAGCAACAGCCCGAAGCCGAGCGCCAGGAGCAGCAGGCAGCCTGCGCGCACCAGCCAGGTGACGATCGTGTTGACGCTCACCGCCTCGGCAAACATCTTCTCCGCCGGCACCCTGCCGGTGTCGACCATCAGCAGTTCGTCGCCGGCCACCGTCTGGTAGGGCGAAAACCGGTCGCCGGTCTGGCGCCCGATGACGCTGATCTCGCCCAGCGGAACCAGCTGGTAGCCGATGCGGTAGTCGCCGATGCCAGGCGAGGTCGGATTGGCGCCGATGAAGATGCGTCCATCGACAATGCTGACGCGCTCCGTGCCGGAATAGGCTGCGGTGATGTCGGCAAGCTGGCTTGGTGTGATCGTCAGCGGATCGGTGTCGCCGATGCGGTCGAGCATCGGCTCGTCGAGTGTGAACGCGCCGAGCTTGCCTTCATGGATCTGGAAAGACCGCGAGCCGAGCTCCATCGACGGGTTCTGGTGGTTGGCCGGCTGCTTGAACTCCGCCGAGGCGATCGGCCGGTCCTGCCACTCCTTGGCATAGCTGTAGGTGGTGACCGTCTCTTCGCCGCCGCCAAGCTTCGTGTTCGTCTCCGACTTGGAGTTCTCGACCCACTGGAACATCTCGACATTGCGCACCAGGCGCACGCCTTTGGCCTCGATCGCAAAATCCGGATCGCCGACCCCCTCCGAAGAGGTCAGCGGGCCCGTGGTGTGCACCAGCTCGCCTTCGTTGACCGCATCGACCTTGTCGACGGGCACCGACACCACGGCACCCGCACCCTCGGCGAGCGAGCGCGCCGTGGTCACCGCCCGGCCCTCGTTCCAGAACAGCACGGCCACCATCGCGACGGCCAGGATCAGGCCGACCAGCACGCCGCCGACCGCGCGCTTGATCCGCCCGAACCAGGACACGCTGGTCACTTCACGAAATTGGTCGCTCATTGCATTCCCCTGCCGCAGTGGACGCAGCGTTAAGCCGAATGCCCCGACCGATCAATGGCGATTTTCGACCGCGCTTCCCCAGCGTTTGACGGGCCTTCGGTACCGCCCTGAGTCTGCCGGAGGACTCTGAATTAACTTTTTGTCAATTCTGTTTGCGGAGCGATTCGCGAGGGGTTAGATTGAACCCGAATCAGCCGGTCCTCGGGGGGCGCGGCGAACCACCAACTCTCTGAAATGCCGGGAACTTTCCCGGTGGAGAGCGCGTCAGGCTTCGCGCGACCAGCACGGATTCGGCCGATGGGTACCTCAGGTGTCCGCGTCGCGTTTTTTCGCCCAAGTGAAGTGTTTTTCGACCCGGTTCAGGCACCAGCCTTTTCCGGCCTCAAATGGATTCTGGCCAAGTACCGCATGACCGCCCTCGCAGCCCGCAACGAACAGACGACCGTCGCAGCAAGGCTCGCATCGCGCAGCGATCTCACCGCCTTTTTCATGAACATGACCGACGAGATCGGTGCCGACGGCTACATGCTCGTCGCGATTCCCCAGGACCAGGACCGCGACAATCTCCAGATCATCGCCTCGAACTGGATCTACGACGCCATCCAGATCGCCGGCCACGCCCTTATCGCCGGGCTTGCCCAGAGCCCCTTCGCCAGCGCCCCGGGCGTCCGCCCGCAGAGCCTGATTGCCGCGCAGGCTCCCGCCGTCCTGGGCGGAGAGGAAGCCCGCCTGCTCGACGTCCTCGGCCATGCCGAGATTTTCGCCCTCAGGCTGCATGTCGGCCGCCAGCGCCTGTTCGTGCTGTTCTCCGCCGCCGAGTCCGGCCGCATCGATCCCGCCGCGATGCCGCGCACCCAGCTCGAATGCTGCTATGCGCTGTCCCAGGCACCGGCCATCCTGGCCGCAGCGACGATGCGGGACCCACTCTCCGACCGCGAGCGCGAGTGCCTGTTCTGGGTGTCCGAGGGCAAGACCACCGATGAAGTCGCGCTGATCCTTGGCGTCTCATCGAACACGGTCAACAGCTACATCACGCATGCGATCCAGAAACTGTCGGCCTCAAATCGCGCCATGGCGATTGCGACCGCGATCAGGAGCGGCATCATTTGAGCTACGCCCAGTCAAGGCAGCCTGGCCGCGCACTCGACCTCAGGCAGGACGTTTCGGCCGCTGGTCGTCCACCCAGCCAGCATGCCGTCACCCTTGCCGACGCTGCCAAGCGTTGCCGATGGATAGCGATCGATCTCGGCGCGCGCGACTTCGCGCTCTGCCTTGCCGGCTCGTCCGCCGACAGCAGCCGGCTGACGCCTGTCTTCGATTCCGACTATCCCAGCACCATGTCCGCGGCCCGACTGCTCGGCGGCGGCATAGGCGAACATCTGATGCGCCACATCAGGCAGTCGACGGCGCCCTGCTGGTGGGCCGACGATGCCGGCGCCGAGGCTGCCTTTTCGCAGCTCGTCTGGACGAGCCGGATCGAGCCCCTGGCGCAGAGCGGCCGCGGCATCGCCTTCCCCGTCTATACCGACGCCGGTCAGGCGGGACTTCTGATCTTCGCCGGTCCCGATCTGGCACCCAGCCCGCATTCGCTGCACGACCTGCACGGCCGCTGCTTTGCGCTATTCGGCGCGGTTGCCAGCCTCGCTCCCGGCCGCTCGTCCGACATGCCGGCAATGTCGCGCCGCGAGATCGAATGCCTGAAGCTCACCTCGCGCGGCTACACCAGCGAAGAGATAGCCAAGCTGCTCAAGCTGTCGGTCCACACCGCCAACCAGTACCTCACCCAGACGACGCAGAAGCTCAATGCGGTCAACCGCATGCATGCGGTCGCCAAGGCCCTGCGCATGGGCTTGATCGACTAGGCTGTATCGAGAACCAGGTCAGGCAGCACCTGAATCCTAGGCCGCCTCGGCCCGCGGTTCCGCACCTCGGATCATCGCGTGCTGGATGGCGGCGGCGAGATATTCGGTGTTCTTCTCGGGCTCCAGGTCGGGCTTTTCGAACGACACGTAGTGCACCTCGACCGAGGCGTTGTTGGCCGTCATCGACAGCTGGAAATAGACCACCGCCCCTTCCGGCCTGAGTTCGAGGTCGAGCACGATGCGCGGCGCGCCGGTCCAGCTGACATGCGCCTCGCCGCCAAGCCCGAGCCGCAATGCGCCCGGCATGAAATAGAGCTCCGCCGCGGAGTCGACGAGATCGGCCACGTTGCCGAAATGCTCCATCCGAATGAAGGCGATGTAGTCGGCAATGTCGATGAGGCGCAATTCGCGCACCACCGGCTGGATAGCTGTTGCGACAAGGACTTCTCGGGACAAAGCATGCGTCTGGTTTTTCATGGCTGATTGCGCTGGGCCCTGTTTCCGTAAACGATCCGCACCAACTCGGCGACGGCCTGGTAGAACTGAGGTGGAATGACACTATCCACCGAAACTTGCTTGTACATGGAGCGTGCGAGCGCCACGTCCTCGAACACCGGGACGCCGTTCTGCTCGGCAATCTCGCGGATCTTCAACGCCACCAGGTCCTGCCCCTTGGCGAGCACGACCGGGGCCGCATTCTCGTCGCGGACATAGCGCAGCGCGATGGCGAAGTGGGTCGGGTTGGCGATGACCAGCGTCGCCTTCGGCACCGCCGTCATCATCCGCTGGCGGGCACGGTCGCGGGCGATCGAGCGCAGCCGCGACTTGACGATAGGATCGCCTTCCGACTGCTTCAGCTCGTCCTTGACCTCCTGCTTGGTCATGCGCTGTTCCTGGAACCAGTGGAAACGCGACCAGACGAAGTCGGCAACGGCGATCGCGCCCATGACGAAGACGATCGCCACCAGGATATCGACGGCGATGTTGCGGATGACGCTGCCATAGGCAACCGGATTGGTGATCATGCCGGTCAGCAGCACGCGCAGGTCGTCCGAAAGCACGAAGATCAGCACGATGATCGCGAAACCGAGCTTGCCCAGCGATTTCAGGAATTCGACGAACCCCTGCACGCCGAACATGCGCTTCCAACCCTGGGTCAGCGAGATCCGCGAGGCCTGCGGCCGGACGCGTTCGCCAATGAATTGCGGGACGTTCTGCACCAGCGACGCCCCGACGCCGGCCACCACCAGCATCAGGAACAGGCTGGCGATTGCCCGGCCGACCTCGACTGCCACCGCCTGGTAGAGCTCGACGACATCGCGTTCGGTGCCGAGCGGCCAGGCTTCCGGCTTTTCCAGGAAGTTCGACAGGAAGACGCCGAGTTCGGCCACCGAATTGCTGGCGAAGAACACGGTGTAGACGAGGATCGCCAGGAACGACGTGAAGATCGCCACTTCCTTGGAGGCGGGCAGTTTGCCCTTCTCCATCGTGTCGCGGATTTTCTTCTCTGTCGGTTCTTCTGTTTTGGAGTCTTTGTCCTCGCCGTCCGCCATCGCTCAGGAACCCTGGCGCGAATTCAGGCGGCGTTCTGCGCCGACGGCAATTCGAGGAGACCCTCGTTCGCCATGCGCAAAGCGGTGGAAGCAATGGTCTTGCGGGCGCGCAGGATCTCCGCCGGCTGGACGCCTTCCGAGCCCTGGCTGAGTTCGGATTCGATCATGCGCCGCGTGCGCGCGCCGATCGACGAAAGCACTGCTTCGGCAAGCGGCAGCGCCGTGCCGCGCAGGGCAAGGGTAATCAGTTCGCTCGACAGGCCGTCGAACAGCGCCACGCGCGCCTTCTGCGACATGACAGGAACATCGTCGAACGAGAACAGCCGGGCGCGGATGGCATCGAGGTCGGCCATGCCGACCTCGCGCAGGTCGTTCATCACTTCCTCGAGCTGCGACTTGTCGAGTTCGTTGAGCACGCTGGCGACGCGCGTCTGGCCGGCCGAAGTATCCTTCTGGGCGCTTTCGGTCAGCACGCGGTTGCGGATTTGGTCCTCCACCAGCTTGGTCGCGGCCGGGGGCACGCTCGCCAGTTCCATCATCCGCTTGATGATTTCGCTGCGCAGGGGCTTGTCCAGCGTCAGCACCACGCTTGCGGCATAGGTCGGGACAAGGTTGGAGAGGATCATCGCCGCCGTCTGCGGATGTTCGTTGGAAAGGAAGGTGCCGATCTGCGCCGGCTCCAGCTTTTCGAGCTGCGGCCAGACCGGCGGCGTCGTGTCCTTCTTGGCGGCGGGCTCGTCCTTGCCCATCAGCGCGCTCATTTCTTCGGGCGACAGCGACTCGTTGAGGATCGTGTCCATCTTGTCGGCGGAATCGAGCAGGCCCGCGCCCTCGGTGAACTCGGCCTCGAACTCGGCGACGATCCGTTCGAGGTCGGCCTGCGGAATGGTGCGCAGCAGCCGTGCGCCTTCGATCAGCGCCTTGAGCTCGTCCTGCTTGAAGAACTTGAGCAGCCGGCTCGCCGACGGCTTGCCCATCGCCACCAGAATGGCCGCCGCCTTCTGCGGCCGCGTCAGCGTCGCCAGCAATGTCATGCGGAGGCCTTTCTCGAAGCAGTGGAAAGCACGGTCGGGCTCCTCAGGCGCTCTTGGTTGCCGCGACGATCTCGGTCAGCCGGATGCCGAAGCGCGACGGGTCGCTTTCGAGCACGGTGATCTCGCCGCGCGCGATGCGGCGGCCGTTGACCACCACGTCGACCGGTTCGCCGATGCGGCGGTCGAGCGCCACGGTCGAACCCTTCTGTAGAGTCATCAGGTCGGACACCGGCATCTCCGTGCTGCCGAGCACGATCTGCACCTCGACCGGAATGTCGAAGATGACGCTGTTGCCGGCGGCGGCGGGAGCGGCGCCTGGGCGCTTCTCTTCCTCGCTCAGCACGCCGCGCAGTTCTTCGATGGCGCGGTTGAGCTGGTCGTCCTCGGCTTCGATTTCAGGCTTTTCGACCTCGGGCCTGGGCTGCGCCTTGCTCATCGGTGTTCTCCAGTTCTGTCGTTCACGGTGCCGGGCGCTGCTTGGCAGCGCATCGCCTCAACCCGCGACGATCCCTTCAATTGTTTCTTCGGTGGCATCGAACGGACGCCTGATGCGGACGGTGTAGTTCTGGCCGAGCTTGCCGAATTCGCACGCAAACAGTGACTTGCCGCGCGCCGAGATCACGGCATTGGATTGGGTGTTTTCGGCGAGTTCGATGACCTGCCCCAACTCGAGCACGGAGAGATCGCCAAGGGTCATGCGTCCGAGCGGCATCGACGCCTCGAGCCGGACGGTCGAGCGCATCAGCTCGTCGGAGAAGCGCGAGCTCCATTCCGTGGCCGGCGCGGACTCCGCCTCGCTCTTGTCGCGGCGATCCTCGACCAGCACGCGTTGCGGCAGCGTCAGGGTCAGCGTCCCGCGAGACACCGCCGTCGAGACCGACAGCACGACGCGCGCCGAAGGCCCGTCGCGGAACACGTGCTTCTTCATCACCGTGCTGGTAATCGCTTCCGGCACCGGCAGCTTAACACCAAGGCCGCCATTGGCGCCCTGCGCATTCATCGCCCGTGCCACGTCCTGGATGAGCAGCGAAACGACACCGAGTTCGATCGACGACAGCTCGCGCTCGATGGCTGCGACTTCGCGGTCCGGATCGCCGCCGAACATGACATTGACGAGGATCGCGATCGCCTGCGGGTCGAACGTCATCACCAGCCCGTCCGGCGACGTTCGGGTCGCCGCCACGCACATGGCCTGGTTGTTCTTGCCGGCCTTGGCATCGGCCATGCGGCCGAGCTTGACCTCGGCGACTTCAACGAAGATCGGCGACGGCAGCACCTCGTTGACGGCGGCGGCAATCGCTGTCGCCGAACGTTCCGCCAGGCGGCGGGCGGCGGCATGCACCTTGGCTGGCTCGCCGGTGTCGCCCAGCAGGCGCTCGATGACGAGGTCGCGCGGTTCCGCCGGGCTTGCGGTGGTATTCATGACTGGCGATGCCCTTTGTCAGCGTCCCGCATTGGCTCAGGCCGCCTTCTTTTCGAGATTGCCCGTGTTCAGCGTGCTCTGCTCCACCGCGTCGATCGACGGGCGGTCGTAGGACGAGATCGTCTTGCGGCCGAACTCGATCGCCACCTGCGGCAGCGAGCCGTTCATGTAGGCCAGCAGCGTCTGCTTCACGACGATGTAGAGGCGGTTCTTTTTCTCGCGCACCGTCTTGATCTTGGTGGCGATCGGCGCGACCACGGCATAAGACAGGAAGATGCCGAGGAAGGTGCCGACGAGTGCGGCACCGATCAGGCCGCCGAGGATCTCGGGAGACTGGTCGAGGGCGCCCATCGCCTTCACGACGCCGAGCACCGCAGCAACGATACCCAGCGCCGGCAGGCCGTCACCGACAGCGATCAGCGCGTGATAAGACTTGAGCTTATCGGCGCGGATGGTCTGGATTTCCTCGTCCATCAGCGCTTCGATCTCATGCGAGCGCGCATTGCCGATGATGATGATGCGGCAGTAGTCGCAGATGAAATGCGTCAGGTCGTAATTCTTCAGCACCGAAGGAAATGCCTGGAAGATCGCCGACTCGTCGGGGTTGTCGATATGCGCTTCAACCTCGGAACGCGTCTTGGTGCGCAGCTCGCGCATCAGCGAGTGCAGCACGCCGAGCGTCTCGAGATAGTCCTGTTCTTTCGGCACCTGCTGCTTGAGCGCCTCGACCATCGCCTTGCCGGTGTCCTTCACCGTGGCCATCGGGTTGGCGACGAGGAACGTTCCGAGCGCCGCACCGCCGATAATGACGAGTTCCCACGGCTGCATCAGGACGTTGAGGTGTCCGCCCATCGCCATGAAGCCGCCAAGCACGCAGCCCAGCGTCACGACGAGTCCGATCAGAATACCCACAAGCCGGTCCTTCCGCATTCAAAGCACTATGCATGCACAGATAGCGGCTGTGCCTTGTGTGAGGCTTGAAGGGACGACGCGAAAACGATTCAGCCTCGCGCAAGCATTTGAGCGTAGCCTTCCCAGTCTATCCTGCGGCGGAAGGGCGTGTCGTGCTCAATACCTATACAAGCTACCAGCTGATCGCGAGAGACATCGGCAAGGCTCTCGAACGCGTGGAAAAGCAGCCCATCATCGAGCGCGAGACCGAATATTACCTCAAGAACATCACCAAGGTGAAAACCATTGATGAGTTCGTCAAGAACGACCGGCTGTTCAAATATGCCATGAAGGCCCACGGCCTGCAGGACATGGCCTATGCCAAGGCGTTCATGGTCAAGGCGCTGAAGGAAGGCGTCGCCGACAAGGACAGCTTCGCCAACAAGCTGACCGACAAGCGCTACGCCGAATTCGTCAAGAGCTTCAACTTCGCCGAGCTCGGCGAACGCGCCACGGTCTTCAACAAGGCCCAGCAGGGCGCCGTCGACAAATACCTGCTGCGGGTCGGGATGGACGGCGGCGATCCCAAATCGGAAGCCGTCCAGAAGGAAGTGAAGTACTACCTCGACAACATCGTCAAGGTGACGTCGGCCAAGGATCTGATGGCCGACACCAGGCTCTACGCCTTCGCGATGAGATCCTTCGGCATCGAAGCCTCCATCCCCAACAAGGAGATGATGGAGAAGGTCCTGGCCGGCGGTGTTCGCGATCCCAAAAGCTACGCCAACGAGATGGCGGACAAGCGCTACGCCGCCTTCGCCACCGCCTTCAACTTCGAGGCCCATGGCGCCGATGCCACAACCATCAATCCTTCCCAGCAACCGGCAACCGACAAGTTCCTGCGCCAGACGCTGGAAGAGGACGCGGGCAGGGACAACGAAGGCGTCCGGTTGGCGCTCTATTTCGAACGCAAGGCATCCTCCATCGGCAGCTTCTACGACGTGCTCGCCGACCCCGCTCTGGCCAAGGTCGTGCGCACCGCGCTCGGCTTGCCAGAAGCCTTTGCCTCGGCCGACATCGACCGCCAGGTCAAGCTGTTCGAAGAGAAGCTGAAGATCACGGACTTCTCCAACCCCAAGAAGCTCGGCGAATTCCTCAAGCGCTTCACCAGCCTTTGGGAGATCAACAACCCGTCGTCGCCGGTGCAGGCGTCAGTCGGCATCCTGTTCGGCATGCCGCCGGCTTACGGCATGTCGACCGACCTGATGTTCGCCATGCAGAAACTGAGGTTCTGAGGTCACCATGCAGAACAGTCTATACGTCGCCCTTTCCGCCCAGGTCGCGCAGGAAAAGCGCCTCAACACCATCGCCGACAACGTCGCCAATGCCTCGACCGTCGGCTTCCGCGCTACGGGGGTGAAGTTCGAGGATGTCGTCTCCGGCCTTGGCTCGAAATCGGTTTCCTTCGCTTCGGCCGGCGACACCTACCTTTCGACCCAGCATGGCGGCATGCGCGAAACCGGCAACCCGTTCGATTTTGCCATTCGCGGCGACGCCTGGTTCGGCATCGATACGCCGGCCGGCACCGTCATGACCCGTGACGGCCGCTTCACCATGACCCAGGACGGCCAGTTGGTCTCAGTCGAGGGCTACCCGGTGCTCGATGCCGGCGGCGCGCCGATGCAGCTCGACCCGCGTGCCGGACCGCCTACGGCCGGCGCCGACGGCTCGCTGCGCCAGGACGGTCGCCTGATCGGCGCCATCGGCCTCTACGAATTCAACCCCGGCGCCAATTTCGTCCGTTACGGCAATTCCGGCGTCGTGCCGCCGACAACGCCGGAGCCGGTGGTCGACCGCATGGAAGCCGGAATGGTCCAGGGTTTCGTCGAGGAGTCCAACGTCAATCCGATCAAGGAGATGACCAAGCTCATCATGGTGCAGCGTGCCTTCGAGAACACCGCAGCCCTGATACGCCAGACCGACGCCTCGTTCTCCGACGCCATCAAGACGCTCGGCTCGAAGTAAGTGAGCACCTCCCTGACCGCCATACGCACCGAGCCCCCGCTCGTGCACGACAACCGGCTGGAGGCGCTGGAGCGCATCATGCACCGCTTCGCCGACGACCGTCTGCTGGTCAGGCGTGGTGGCAGGGTGACCGAAATAGCGCCGACCCACTACAAGGTCGGCGGCCTGTCATCTAGCGCGCGCCTCGGCGACATCGTCGAGCATCGTGGCCAGGGCCGCAACCGCCGCGGCGAGATCGTCCAGATTGGTCGCGACGAGGTGCTGGTCGCCCCCTATGAGAGCAGCGGCGAGGTCGGCGTCGGCGACGCCATCTTCACCCGTGGGCCCATCGCAATCACCCCGCACCCGAGCTGGCGCGGCCGCGCCATCGACGCGCTCGGCCGCCCCATCGACAGCGGCGCGCCTCTGGTCCGCAATGCCAGGCAGGACGCTGCCGAAGCCGTGCCGCCGGCAGCGCTCGCCCGCCAGCGTGTCGAAACCGGCTTCATGACCGGCGTTCGCGTCATCGACATCTTCACCCCGCTCTGCTTGGGCCAGCGCATGGGCATCTTCGCCGGCTCCGGCGTCGGCAAGTCGACCTTGCTTGCCATGCTCGCCGGCGCCGACGCCTTCGACACGGTCGTCGTCGCCCTGATCGGCGAGCGCGGACGCGAAGTGCGCGAATTCCTCGAAGACACAATCGGCGTGGCCTCCATGGCCAAGACCGTCGCTGTCGTTGCCACCAGCGACGAGAGCGCCATGATGCGCCGCCGCGCGCCCGATACGGCGATGCGCGTCGCCGAGCATTTCCGCGACCGCGGCGACCGCGTGCTGCTGGTGCTGGATTCGATCACCCGCTTCGCCCACGCCCTGCGCGAGGTGGCGATCGGCGCGGGCGAGCCGCCGGTAGCGCGTGGCTATCCGGCCTCGGTCTTTACCGACCTGCCCAAGCTGCTCGAGCGCGCCGGTCCCGGCATGGAGGGCAAGGGCTCCATCACGGCGATCATCTCCGTCCTCGTCGACGGCGACGACCACAACGATCCGGTCGCCGATTCCGTCCGCGGCATCCTTGACGGCCACATCGTGCTCGACCGCTCGATCGCCGAACAGGGCCGCTATCCCCCGGTCAATCCGCTGTCGTCCATCTCGCGCCTTGCCGGCAAGGCCTGGACGCCGGAGCAGCGCCAGCTCGTCGGCAAGCTCAAGGCGATGATCTCGCGTTTCGAGGATACGCGCGACATCCGCCTGCTTGGCGCCTACCAGGCCGGCGCCGACCCCGAACTCGACCTGGCCGTACGCCAGGTTCCGGTGATCTACGAAGCGCTGGCACAATCGCCCGCCGACGGGCCGTCGCCTGACCCGTTCTCCGACCTCGCCAGCTATTTGAGAGCCAAGGAAAGACCCCATGTTCAGGCGGAATGACCCAGCGCGCGAGCTTCTGGACATCATCGAGGCGAAGGACAAGCCGCGTTCGCTGTTCCAGCGCCTGCGCCCGGCGGCCCCGATCAGGCCCATGACGCCGAAACGCAAGAAGCGCGACCGCAGCAGCGACTTCGTCGTTGCCTGCCTCGGCATCACGCTCGGCCTCACCTGCGCGCTGTTTCCCTGGTACATCTTCTTCAACCAGGAGAAGTTCGGCATCCGCGCCATGAAATTTTCAGGCGGCGGCCAGAACGAGCAGCCGATCCCGCTCGCCATGGGTCAGCAGCCCGAGCGCGTCGGCGCGCCGATGTCGGTCGAGGACATTCCGGCGATGAAGCTCGACCTCTTCGCCACCGGTTCGTTGCGCCGTGGCAAGGATGACGAGGTCGGCGTTCCCGGCGCTGCCGAACAGCCGTTTCCAGGCCCCAAGATCGACTTCACCCTTGTCCACGTCGCCAACGGCCGCGCCATGATCCAGGACAATGCCGGCCTCTGGGTCGTCCAGGCCGGCTCGGTCCTGCCGGATTCGAGCAAGGTCGCCTCGATCGAGCAGCGCAATGGCAAGTGGGTGCTGGTCACCTCGCGCGACGAGGTTCTCCAGGTCTCGCGCTGAGGCCCGATGCGCCGGCCCCCCGCGCAAGGCCCGCGCAAGACTGACCCAATAGTGTCCGGAAATCTGCTCGGAGATTTCCATGGAACCCGTCAATCTGTTCGATCTGGCCGCCCAGCAGGCACGCTGGCTCTCGGTGCGCCAGAACGCCATCGCCGGCAACGTCGCCAACGCCAACACCCCAGGCTATCGGACCAACGAGATCGAGCCGTTCGAGCGCGTGCTTGACCGTTCGCGGGTCGCCATGACGTCGACCCAGGCGGGCCATCTCACCGGCGGCGCCACCGAAGCGGGCTTTGCCGTGAAGCCGGAAGAGCCCAGGCACGCGGTGCTTCCCTCCGACAACACGGTGGCGATGGAAGACGAACTGATGAAGGCCGGCGAAGTCCGCCGCTCCTTCGAGCTCAACACGGCCATCGTCAAGGCGTTCCACCGCATGATCATGCTGAGCAGCAAGGGCTGATTGAATGGATCCGCTCGTCGCCGCCCTCAAGGTCGCCGGTTCCGGTCTCGGAGCCCAGTCCGAACGTCTCCGCATCGTCTCGGAAAACCTCGCCAACGCGCAATCGACCGGCAACACGCCCGGCGCCGAGCCCTATCGCCGCAAGACCGTCAGCTTCGCCGCCGAGCTCGACCGCGCGACCGGCGCCTCGACCGTCGAGATCGCCGCGATCGGCCACGACCAGTCAGCCTTCCCGCTGGAGTTCCAGCCGGGCAACGAAGCCGCCGACGCCAATGGCTACGTCAAGATGCCGAACGTCAATGTCATCATCGAGATGGCCGACATGACCGAGGCCAACCGTTCCTATGAAGCCAACCTGCAAGTCATCAAGCAGGCGCGCGATCTTATTTCCATGACCATTGATCTTATGAGGAGCCAGTCATGATCGGTGCCATCAGCCCGCTCGGCCAACAGATCCTGACCAAGCCGACGAGCGTCGTTCCCGACGCCGGCTCGACCGCGGCCGCAGGTGTCGCCTCGTCCTTCGCCGCGGCTCTTTCGGACGCCGCCGCCCAGACCCAGGCCACGCTGCGCCAGGCCGAGCAGTTGTCCATCGCCGGCCTCCAGGGCAAGGCCGACACCCGCGAGGTGGTCGACGCGGTGATGAGCGCCGAGCAGGCGCTTCAAGCAGCCATCGCCATCCGCGACAAGATCGTCACGGCCTATCTCGAAGTCAGCCGCATGGGCATCTGAGGAACATCCCGATGAAAGCACTGGCCATCGCTGCAACGGGCATGAATGCCCAGCAGACCAATCTCGAGGTGATCGCGAACAACATCGCGAACATCAACACGACCGGCTACAAGCGCGCCCGCGCCGAATTCTCCGACCTGCTCTACCAGGTCGACCGCATGCAGGGCGTGCCCAGCCGCGCCAACTCGTCGGTCGTGCCCGAAGGCGTCAGCATCGGCCTCGGCGTCAAGACCGCTGCCGTCCGCAACGTCCACATCCAGGGCGGCCTGACCAATACCGGCAACCAGTTCGACCTGGCGCTCACCGGCCGCGGCTGGTTCCAGATCGAGGGTGCCGACGGCCAGACGCTCTACACCCGCGCCGGCTCCTTCAACACCAATGCCACCGGCCAGCTCGTCACCGTCGACGGCTATGTCGTCAGCGGCGGCATCGCCATCCCGCCCGATGCGCTCGAAGTCATCGTCAACGACGCCGGCCAGGTCTTCTCCCGCCTCTCCAACCAGACGGCGCTGCAGCTCGAGGGTCAGTTGGATCTGGCCAACTTCGCCAACGAGGCAGGGCTCGCGCCGCTGGGCGACAATTTGTTCTCCGAGACTGAAGCTTCTGGTGCCGCCGTCACCGGCCTGCCGGGTAGCCCCGGCTTCGCCACCATCAAGCAGGGTTATCTCGAAAACTCCAACGTCGATCCGGTCAAGGAAATCACCGAGCTGATCTCTGCGCAGCGCGCCTATGAGATGAACTCCAAGATCATCCAGGCGGCAGATGAAATGGCTGCCGTCGTCTCCAAGAATATCCGGTGATTGTCATGCGGCGACGGAACGCCCTCCCACGGCTACGCGCGGCAGTGCTCGCCTTCGCCATGCTTGGCGGCACGGCACTGGCTGCCGAGCAGGAGGTCGTGCTCGTTCCCAACCGCGTCATCTATCCCGGCGAGACGATCATGCTGTCCGCGCTCAAGGAAATCACCCTCAGGCCGGGCAAGGTGCGGCCCGACGCGGTTGCCACCCTCCCCGACGAGCTCGACGGCAGGGTCGCCAAGCGCACGCTGCTGCCCGGTCGCTACGTTCCGGTGGCAGCGCTCCGCGAGGCCTGGCTGGTCGACCGCGGCTCTTCCGTCCAGGTCGTCTTCGCCGCTGCCGGGCTGATGATCTCCGCCGCTGCCGTCACGCTCGAGCCGGGTGCCGCCGGCGACGTCGTCAAGGTCCGCAACCTCGACAGCGGCAAGATCTTCACTGGTGTCGTCATGGCCGACGGCTCGATCCGCGTGGGTGCGTCATGATCCGCAGACTGGTGCTCGCGGCAATTGCTGTTCTTGGTCTGCAGGTGGCCCATGCCGACGGCCCCGACGGCGTCCCCGCATCGCAGCTCAAGGCACGCGGTGCCACGGCCGCGGGAGGTGGTGCGGTCGCCGAGCTCGGCGAGAACTTCGCCATGACCGGCGACGGCGGACGGATGACCACGCTCAACAGCGGCACCGGAGCCAACCTCGTCAATGTCCGCATCAAGGATGTCGCCTCGCTTCAGGAAGCCCGCGACAACCAGCTCGTCGGCTACGGTCTTGTCATCGGCTTGAACAGCTCGGGTGACAGCCTGCGCAATTCGCCGTTCACCGAGCAGTCGATCCGCGCCATGCTGGAAAACCTGGGCATCGCCTCCGAGGATGGCCGCGCCCGCGTTCGCAACGTCGCCGCCGTCATCGTCACCGCCAACCTGCCCGCCTTCGTCCAGGCCGGCGCGCGCATCGACGTCAACGTCTCGTCCCTCGGCGATGCCTCCTCGCTCGCCGGCGGCACGCTGGTCATGACCCCGCTCAAGGCTGCCGACGGCGAGATCTATGCCGTGGCGCAAGGCTCCATGCTCGTTGGCGGTTTCACTGCCCAGGGTGCGGCCGAGCAGGTCACCCAGGGCATTCCCACCGCTGGCCGGGTACCCAACGGCGCCATCGTCGAGCGCGAGGTCAAGGCTCGCTTCGGCGACGAGAACATGCTGACGCTGCAGCTCTTCAATCCGGACTTCTCGACCTCGGTGCGCATCGCCGACGCCATCAACGACTACGCCCGCCATCGCTTCGGCAAGCGTGTCGCCGGCGAGCAGGATTCGCGCACCGTCACCATCCGCAAGCCGGAGGGCATTTCGACGGCGCGCTTTTATGCCGAGTTGGAAAACCTGCTGGTCATGTCCGACACGCCTGCCCGCGTCGTCGTCGATGAGCGTACCGGCACCATCGTCATCGGCAACGAGGTCAAGATCGCGCGCGTCGCCATCAGCCACGGCACGCTGACCGTCCGCATCACCGAGCAGCCGCGCGTCGTCCAGCCCGAGCCGTTCTCGCGCGGCGAGACCGCCGTCGAGGATTTCACCGTCATCGACGCCGAGCGTCCCGGCTCCAAGCTGGCGATGCTCGAAGGCCCCGACCTGCAGACGTTGGTCGCCGGCCTCAACCGCCTCGGCGTCAAGCCGGACGGCATCATCGCAATCCTCCAGGGCATCAAGTCGGCCGGCGCGCTCCAGGCCGACCTGGTGGTGCAGTAAGCCATGGCCTTGATCCGACACTCCAGGACAACCAGCAGCCGCGCACTTGCAGCGGCAGTGCTTGCCATCGCGCTGTTCGGCAGTGCTTCCGCCCTTGCTGAGGAAGCCACGGGCGAAGCCGCTGCTGCTCCCGTCCAGGGCGTGCCCACCCGCGTCGTCGAGCGCGAAATCCCCACCGAGCAACCCGCCGGCGAGATGACCGCCGCGCTCGAGCCTAGCGAGGTCGAGCGTTTCTGCTCCAACATCGCCGACGCCGCCCGCGATCGCCGCTATGCCCTCCAGACGGAGGAGTTGAAGAAGCTTCAGGCCGAGGTCGACAAGCGCATCGCCCTGCTCGAAGAGCGCAAGACCGAGTACGAAACCTGGCTCAAGCGCCGCGAGGTCTTCCTCGCCCGCGCCGAGGAAGGCGTCGTCCAGATCTATTCGCGCATGAAGCCCGATGCCGCGGCCGAGCGCCTGGCCGTCATGCATGTCGATCTCGCCGCCGCCATCCTGATGAAGCTCGACGCCCGCAAGTCGAGCGTCATCCTCAACGAAATGGAAAGCAAGTCGGCCGCCGAGCTGACCCGCATCATGGCGAGCGCCGCCCGCCGGGAAGACCCCTCATGATCAGAAAAGCCCTCCTCGCGGCCATGCTCGCCAGCCTCGCCGGCTGCGCCACCGACCTCAAGGAAATCGGCAAGGAGCCGAAGATGTCGGCCGTCGGTTCCGGCATCGAGGATGGCAGCTCGACGATGTACCGCTATCCCGAGGCACCCTCGGCACCGCCCAAGCGTTTCTCGCTGTGGCAGGACAAGCAGAGCCGCATGTTCACCGATCCGCGCGCGCTTCAACCCGGCGACATCCTGACCGTCAAGATCGAGATCGACGACCGGGCCCGCTTCCAGAACGAGTCCGAGCGCAACCGCACCACCAACAGGACCATCGGGGCAGGCCTCGACATGGAATGGGATGGTGTCGGCACGGGCGGCTCGGCCGACGGCAGCGCCGGCTCCAAGTCGGTCTTCTCCGGCGACGGCGCCACCACGCGCTCGGAAAAGCTCAACCTGCTTGTCGCCGCCGTGGTCACCGAGGTTCTGCCCAACGGCAACATGATGATCCGTGGCTCGCAGGAAGTCCGCGTCAACGCCGAGCTGCGCGTGCTGACCATCGCCGGCATCGTGCGCCCGTCCGACATCGGCCCCGAAAACACCATTCCCTACGAGCGCATCGCCGAAGCACGCATCTCCTATGGCGGCCGCGGCCGTATCACCGAGGTCCAGCAGCCACCTTATGGCCAGCAGTTCCTCGACCAGGTTCTCCCCTTCTAGGTCAGGTCATGTCAGCGATCGAACAGACCCCCGCCCAGAAATCCGGCCCCTCGCTCGTCGTCCAGGTCGGCATCCTGCTGCTGATGACCGTTGCAGCCATCGGCATGGGCTGGCTCTCCGGCGGCTATCTCTACGGCGAAGCCAAGCCGGTCGAGCAGGCCGCAACCGAACAAGCCAAGCCCCACGCGGCGAAAGAGGCCACCGCCGACCATGCCGCGGCCGAAGGCGCCGGCACCCTGGTGCAACTGCCCGCCATCACCTCCAACCTCGCCGCCCCCGACAGCATGTGGGTGCGCCTCGAGCTTTCCCTGGTGCTCGACGCACCGCAGCCGCCGGACCTCGCCGAGCGCGTCCACCAGGACCTGCTCGCCTTCGTGCGTACGCTCCGGATCCATCAGGTCCAGGGCGCCAGCGCCTTGCGCCACCTCAAGACCGACCTCGACGAACGCGCCGCGATCCGCAGCGACGGCCACGTCAAGGAAGTGCTGATCAGGACGTTGCTGTTCGAATGAAAAAGCTCCTGGCCACCGCAGCCATCCTTGCCGGCACCGCCCTGCCCGCGAGCGCGCAGCAGCTCGACCTCGGCGCCATCGGCAATGCCGACGGCGCCACCATCGGCTACATCATCCAGATGTTCGGCCTGCTCACCGTGCTTTCGGTGGCGCCGGGCCTGCTGATCATGGTCACGAGCTTCACCCGCTTCGTCATCGCCTTCTCGATCCTGCGCACCGGCATCGGCCTGCAGTCGACGCCGGCCAACCTGATCCTGATTTCGCTGTCGCTGTTCATGACCTTCTACGTCATGTCGCCGACCTTCGATCAGGCCTGGAACAACGGCGTCAAGCCGCTGATGGACAACCAGATCACCCAGACCGAAGCCGTCGACCGCATCTCCGATCCGTTCCGCACCTTCATGATGCACAACGTCCGCGACAAGGACTTCAACCTGTTCGCCGACCTCGCCCGCGAGCGCGGCCAGACGGTATCGGAAGACAAGGTCGACCTGCGCATCCTGGTTCCGGCCTTCATGATCTCCGAGATCCGGCGCGGCTTCGAGATCGGCTTCCTGATCGTGCTGCCCTTCCTCGTCATCGACCTGATCGTCGCAACCATCACCATGGCCATGGGCATGATGATGCTGCCGCCAACCGTGGTCTCGCTGCCGTTCAAGATATTGTTCTTCGTCCTGATCGACGGCTGGAACCTGCTCGTCGGCAGTCTTGTGCGCTCGTTTACGTAGACCACCGCGCGTCTGAAGGACGCGCGCTGCCCTCGCCGGAACCGTCAGGAGACAACGCCCGCCTTTGCTGCGGGCGTTTCTTTGTTCGCTCGGAATATCAACAATTTTAGCGGGTTAACGCGCATTAACCATAACATTTAGACGTTTGGTAGTAAGTATCGGCCAGATTGCCCGGCATGGTGGATGACCCTCCTTGAAGCGGTCATTGGCATGATGCCTCTCCGCCATACCGGCCGATCCGGTATGTCCCTGTACCTTGCGCATATTTTAGGGGCGTATTTCCCATGTCCAGCATCAACACCAATGCGTCGGCAATGACGGCGCTGCAGACCCTCGCAGCCACCAACAAGGCGCTCAACACCACCCAGGGCCGCATCGCCACGGGTCTCCGCGTCGCTGAAGCTTCCGACAATGCCGCCTACTGGTCGATCGCCACCACCATGCGTTCGGACAACAAGGCACTCTCGACGGTCCAGGATTCGCTCGGTCTCGGCGCTTCGAAGGTCGACACCGCCTACACCGGCATGAACAAGGCCATCGACACCCTCAACGAGATCAAGGTCAAGATCGTTGCCGCCAGCGGCGCCTCGGACGCCGACAAGGCCAAGATCGACACCGAAATCAAGGCGCTGCAGAAGCAGCTCAAGGCCTATGCCGACGGCGCCACCTTCTCCGGCGCCAACATGCTTTCGGTCAGCAGCGGCGCCGCCGTGGCTGCCGACGTCAAGGTCGTCTCGGCCTTCACCCGCGATGCGTCCGGCACGGCTTCGATCTCGACCATCGACATCAACGTCGAGGGCATCAAGCTCTACGAAGCCGGCGCAGGCGTCGCCACCACCGGCAAGGGCATTCTCGACTCCAACCGCACCGCCGCCGGCGTTGAAGGTGCTGCAGCCGCTCCGACGCTTGGTGCCGCTGCCGTTGCCGCCGACACCTACACGGTCGCCACCATGCAGCTGACCAACGGTACGCTGTTTGCCAGCGACACGCAGATCGGCGCCATGCTCGGCGTCGTCGAAAGCGCGCTCAAGGACATGAACACGGCTGCCACCAACCTCGGCGCCGCCAAGAACCGCATCGAGCTGCAGAAGGCCTTCACCTCGAGCCTGATGGACTCCATCGATCGCGGCGTCGGCCAGCTCGTCGACGCCGACATGAACAAGGAATCGACCCGCCTGCAGGCCATCCAGGTCCAGCAGCAGCTCGGCATCCAGGCCCTGTCGATCGCCAACGGCAACTCGCAGTCGATCCTGTCGCTGTTCCGCGGCTAACACCGAACCGCTCAGGCAACAAACGTCTAGGATCGGGCCGCATCGGAAGATGCGGCCCGATTGTTTTTGCGGACCAAAAGTAAGCAATTACAATAAGTTAATTAAAATTAACTACAATTGTTAGCAATTTGGTAGCCACGCCGAAGCTACATCTGCTGCATGGCGGATGACTTGCTTGAAGCGGTCATGGGCATGATGCCTCTCCGCCATACCGGCCGATCCGGTATGTCCCTGTATTTTGCATTTTCCTAGGGGCGTTATTCCCATGTCCAGCATCAACACCAATGCGTCGGCAATGACCGCGCTGCAGACCCTCGCAGCCACCAACAAGGCGCTCAACACCACCCAGGGCCGCATCGCCACCGGCCTCCGCGTCGCCGAAGCTTCCGACAATGCCGCCTATTGGTCGATCGCCACCACCATGCGTTCGGACAACAAGGCGCTGTCCACGGTCCAGGACTCGCTTGGTCTCGGCGCCTCCAAGGTCGATACCGCCTACACCGGCATGAACAAGACCATCGACACCCTCAACGAGATCAAGGTCAAGCTCGTTGCCGCCACCGGCGCTTCGGCTGCCGACAAGGCCAAGATCGACACCGAGGTCAAGGCGCTGCAGAAGCAGCTCAAGGCCTATGCCGACGGCGCGACCTTCTCCGGCGCCAACATGCTTTCGGTCAACAGCGGCGCCACCGCCACCACTGCGGCCGACATCAAGGTCGTCTCGGCCTTCACCCGCGATGCGACCGGCACGGCTGCGATCTCGACCATCGACGTCACCGTCGAGAACATCAAGCTCTACGAAGCCGGCACCGCTGCCGGCGTCAACAAGGGTATCCTCGACTCCAACCGCGTTGTCAGCGTTGCAGGCGCTGTCTCCGAGGTTGCTGCGGTTGATGCCGTGGTGCTCGGCACCTTCAGCCAGACCGACACCTTCACGGTGGCGTCAATGCAGCTGACCGACGGCACCGACTACGCCAACGACGCGCAGATCGGCCAGATGCTCAGCGTTGTCGAAAGCGCGCTCAAGGACATGAACACGGCTGCCACCAACCTCGGCGCCGCCAAGAACCGCATCGAGCTGCAGAAGGCCTTCACCTCGAGCCTGATGGACTCCATCGATCGCGGCGTCGGTCAGCTCGTCGACGCCGACATGAACAAGGAATCGACCCGTCTGCAGGCCATCCAGGTCCAGCAGCAGCTCGGTATCCAGGCCCTGTCGATCGCCAACGGCAACTCGCAGTCGATCCTGTCGCTGTTCCGCGGCTAACACCGAACCGTTCCAGGCAACAGACATCTCGGATCGGGCCGCATCGCAAGATGCGGCCCGATTTGCTTTTGCACAGTCTATTTGAGGCGAATCCGGCCAAAGCGGCCCCCCGTTCAGGGGTTAACCATGCCGCTTAGAGCTTTGGTAGCGAGTCTCCGACAGGTTACCCGGCATGGCGGGTGATCGTTTCGATCATGGGCATGATGCCGCTCCGCCATACCGGCCAACCCGGTATGTCCCTGTATTTTGCATTTCCTAGGGGCGTTATTCCCATGTCCAGTATCAATACCAATGCGTCGGCAATGACGGCGCTGCAGACCCTTGCGGCCACCAACAAGGCGCTCAATACCACCCAAGGGCGCATCGCCACGGGGCTTCGCGTTGCCGAAGCCTCCGACAATGCCGCCTACTGGTCGATCGCAACCACCATGCGGTCAGACAACAAGGCTCTGTCGACGGTCCAGGATTCCCTCGGCCTCGGCGCATCGAAGGTCGACACCGCCTATACCGGCATGAACAAGTCGATCGAGACCCTCAACGAGATCAAGGTCAAGCTCGTCGCCGCCACCGGCGCTTCGGCTGCCGACAAGGCCAAGATCGACACCGAGGTCAAGGCGCTGCAGAAGCAGCTGAAGGCCTATGCCGACGGCGCCACCTTCTCCGGCACCAACATGCTCTCGGTCGACTCCTCGGCTGCGGCCACGGTCGGCACCGCCGCACCGGTCAAGATCGTCTCGGCCTTCAACCGTAGCGCAGCCGGCACGGCCTCGATCTCGACCATCGACGTCGACGTCAACGCCCTCAAGCTCTATGACGCTGCCGGCGCTGCCGACAATGCCCATGCCGGCCTGCTCGACGCCCAGCGCACCAGCGATGGCGTGCGTGTCGCCGATGCCGACATCCAGGCACCGACCCTCGGCGTCGCCTCGGCTGCTGGCGACACCTACAGCGTCGCCACCATGGCCCTCGTCAGCGGTGCCACAGCGGCGAGCGACACCCAGATCGGCGACATGCTCGGCGTCGTCGAAGCGGCTCTCAAGGACATGAACACGGCCGCCACCAACCTCGGCGCCGCCAAGAACCGCATCGAACTGCAGAAGACCTTCACCTCGAGCCTGATGGACTCCATCGATCGCGGTGTCGGCCAGCTCGTCGACGCCGACATGAACAAGGAATCGACCCGTCTGCAGGCCATCCAGGTCCAGCAGCAGCTCGGCATCCAGGCTCTGTCGATCGCCAACGGCAACTCGCAGACCATCCTGTCGCTGTTCCGCTGACCTGACCGTCTCTTTCGATTGATCAGAAGATCGGGCCGCATCCCTGGATGCGGCCCGATTGCTTTTGGCAGGTCAGGACTCCTGCAACGGAAGACTGAGACCAAACTGCGCCTTCGGAAGTATCCAAAGTATATAATCTCAAAACACTTCGCTCATCTATCGAATATACACAGTTTGGTAGGGATTATCTGGGAACACTCCTGTCCATGGCGGGTGATCTTTTCGATCATGGGCATGATGCCGCTCCGCCATACCGGCCAACCCGGTATGTCCCTGTACTTTTTGCATTTTCCTAGGGGCGTATTTTCCCATGTCCAGCATCAACACCAACGCGTCGGCAATGACGGCGCTGCAGACCCTCGCAGCCACCAACAAGGCGCTCAACACCACCCAGGGCCGCATTGCCACCGGCCTGCGTGTCTCCGAGGCCTCCGACAACGCCGCCTACTGGTCGATCGCGACCACCATGCGTTCGGACAACAAGGCGCTGTCGACGGTCCAGGACTCGCTTGGCCTCGGCGCCTCCAAGGTCGACACCGCCTACACCGCGATGAACAAGTCGATCGACACCCTTAACGAGATCAAGGTCAAGATCGTCGCCGCCACCGGTGCCTCGGCTGCCGACAAGGCCAAGATCGACACCGATATCAAGGCGCTGCAGAAGCAGCTGAAGGCCTATGCCGACGGCGCCACCTTCTCAGGCGCAAACTTCCTGTCCGTGTCTTCGGACAAGACCGCGGCGGGCGCAGCAGCCGCCGCTGCCGGCACCGCGGTTCAGGCCGATGCGAAGATCGTCTCGGCCTTCAATCGCAACGCGGCCGGCACGGCTTCGATCTCGACCATCGACATCAAGGTCGAGAACATCAAGCTGTTCGACACCAACGCCGCAAACCCGACCTACATCAAGAATGCCGGCATCCTCGACCGCCAGACCGCAATCTGGGATTCGGCCGCCGCGCAGGCGGCCTATGACAAGGCCTATGCCGCCTCGGTCGCCGGCGGCGGCGCCGATACGGCCGCGCACACGGCCGGCGCGGCTGCCGCCGTGCTGCCCGCATCGGGCGGCGTCGTCGGTGCGACGTCGACCGCAGGCGTTTCGGTGTTCAATTTCAACATCACCACTGTCGGCGACCAGTTCTTTGCCGGCCTGCTCGGCAAGGTAGAAACCGCGCTCAAGCAGATGAACACGGCTGCCACCGATCTCGGCGCCGCCAAGAACCGCATCGAGTTGCAGAAGGCCTTCACCTCGAGCCTGATGGACTCCATCGATCGCGGCGTTGGTCAGCTCGTCGACGCCGACATGAACAAGGAATCGACCCGCCTGCAGGCCATCCAGGTCCAGCAGCAGCTCGGCATCCAGGCCCTGTCGATCGCCAACAGCAACTCGCAGTCGATCCTGTCGCTGTTCCGCGGCTAGCACCGAACCGTTCCAGGCAACAAGCTTATGGCATCGGGCCGCATCGCAAGATGCGGCCCGACTGCTTTTTGGACAGTCTATTTGTGGAAAATCCAAGCAAAGCGGCACCCCGGCCGGGGTTAACCATGCCGCTTAGAGCTTTGGTAGCGAGTCTCCTACAGTTTACCGGGCATGGCGGGTGACCTTCGGGTCATGGGCATGATGCCTCTCCGTCATACCGGCCGATCCGGTATGTCCCTGTATTTTGCATTTTCCTAGGGGCGTTATTCCCATGTCCAGCATCAATACCAACGCGTCGGCAATGACCGCGCTGCAGACCCTCGCCGCCACCAACAAGGCACTCCAGACCACCCAGGGCCGCATCGCCACGGGTCTCCGCGTCGCCGAAGCCTCCGACAACGCTGCCTACTGGTCGATCGCCACCACCATGCGTTCGGACAACAAGGCACTCTCGACGGTCCAGGACTCGCTCGGTCTCGGCGCATCGAAGGTCGACACCGCCTACACCGGCATGAACAAGGCCATCGACACTCTCAACGAGATCAAGGTCAAGCTCGTCGCCGCCAACGGCGCTTCGGGTGCCGACAAGGAAAAGATCAACACCGAGATCCAGGCGCTGCAGAGCCAGCTGAAGGCCTATGCCGACGGCGCGACCTTCTCCGGCACCAACATGCTCTCGACCAACGGTGCCGCCGCCGCTGCCGACGTCAAGATCGTCTCGGCCTTCAACCGCGACGCATCGGGCGCTGCCTCGATCTCGACCATCGACGTCAAGGTCGAGAACATCAAGCTGTTCGAAGCCGGCGCTGCTCCCAAGGGCATCCTCGACAAGACCCGTACCGCCACCGGCGCCGCCGGCGCCGGCACGGCAGTTTCCGGCATTGCTCTGACCGCTGCCACCACCGACACTGAGGTCGGTGAACACCTGCAGCGCGTCGAAGCGGCGCTCAAGGAAATGAACACGGCCGCCACCGACCTCGGCGCCGCCAAGAACCGCATCGAACTGCAAAAGACCTTCACCTCGAGCCTGATGGACTCCATCGATCGCGGCGTCGGCCAGCTCGTCGATGCCGACATGAACAAGGAATCGACCCGCCTGCAGGCCATCCAGGTCCAGCAGCAGCTCGGCATCCAGGCTCTGTCGATCGCCAACGGCAACTCGCAGACCATCCTGTCGCTGTTCCGCTGACACGATCGTCTCTAACGATCTGAAGATCGGGCCGCATCCCTGGATGCGGCCCGATTGCTTTTGTCCCCTGCCTAAGGCCGCCGCCCCACGACGCTAGCCCCGCGCAAGCTCCCCCCGAGATAAGTTCCGCCGCGTCATCGGCCGCGCGTGGGCCTGCCACCCTTAATCGCTCGTTAACCATGAAACGGTAGTTATGGTTAACCAATTGCTAGGGCGGTCCTGCGCAGCGCGCGGATTTCAGAGGGGGTATTTCGATGTCCAGTATCATGACCAACGCTTCGGCCCTGACCGCGCTTCAGAGCCTCAACGCCACAAACAAGGCGCTCCAGACCACGCAAGCCCGCATCTCGACCGGCTACCGAGTCGCTGAAGCGATGGACAACGCCGCCTACTGGTCGATCGCCACCACCATGCGCTCCGACAACCAGGCGCTCTCCACCGTGCAGGATGCGCTCGGTCTCGGCGCCTCCAAGGTCGACACCGCCTATACCGGCATGAACAAGGTTCTGGAGACCGTCGACCAGATCAAGATCAAGCTCGTCGCCGCCTACAGCGCCAGCGATTCCGACAAGGCCAAGATCCAGACCGAAATCGAGGCCCTCCAGGGCCAGATGAAGTCCTATGCGGATGCCGCCACCTTCTCCGGCACCAACATCCTGTCGGTGACCTCGAAGCAGATTGCCGCCGCCAACGACGGTGTGCAGCCCGACGCCAAGATCGTGTCCGCCTTCAACCGTGGCGCCGACGGCAAGGTCACGCTCGGCACCATCGATGTCGATGTCGAAGGCGTCAAGCTGTTCGATTCCGGCCTCGCAGCCGAAGTCAAGAATTCCGGCCACCTCGACCGCAAGACCTCCGTCTATGCTACCGCCGCGGCGCAGACCCAGTACGACACGGCCTATGCCGCTTCGCTTGCCGGCGGCGGCACCGACATCGCGGCGCACACCGCAGGCCTGGCCGCAGCCGGCGCGACGACAAGGGTCGACAACGTGTCGGTCCATAATCTCGACATCATGGCCACGGGCGTGACCAACGACATCATCAACCAGATGATCTCCAAGGTCGACGAAGTGCTCAAGGATCTGACCGATGTCGCAACTACGCTCGGCGCGGCCAAGAAGCAGATCGACCTGCAGAAAAACTTCACGACCAGCCTGATGGATTCCATCGACCGTGGCGTCGGCCAGCTCGTCGACGCCGACATGAACAAGGAATCGACCCGTCTGCAGGCGCTCCAGGTGCAGCAGCAGCTCGGCATCCAGGCATTGTCGATCGCCAACTCGAACTCGCAGAACATCCTGGCGCTATTCAAGAGCTGATCGGCATCTGAAACGCCCCTTCTTTTTCAATGGGCCGCGCCTCGTGCGCGGCCCATATCATTTTCGCACAAGCTTCGAGGTCTAGGGTCTCCGCGGAAGATATTGCGGGGAGCCTACGCACGTGCCCGAACAGCTACAGAGCATAGTTGCCAATTTCAGGAGTTTTGGCCCGCGCCGGCTCGCCATACTCGGCGGCATCACGGCGTTGGTCATCGCCGTCGTCGGCGTGGCTTCCGTCTATCTCAACCGCCCGGCCTACGAGACGCTCTATGTCGGGCTCGAACGCTCCGACGTGAACCAGATCGGCATGGTCCTCGGCGAGGCCGGCATCGGCTTCGACGTCGCCTCCGACGGCACGACGGTCCTGGTCCCCGCCGGCAAGACCGCGCAGGCACGCATGCTGCTTGCCGAAAAGGGCCTGCCGACCAGCGCCAACGCCGGTTACGAACTCTTCGACAATGTCGGCTCGCTCGGCCTCACCTCCTTCATGCAGCAGGTCACCCGCGTCCGTGCGCTGGAAGGCGAGATCGCCCGCACCATCCAGTCGATCACGGGCATCAAGGCCGCCCGCGTCCACATCGTCATGTCCGAACGCGCCAACTTCCGCCGCGACGAGCAGAAGCCTTCGGCCTCCGTCGTCATCCGCGCCTCCAGCCTCGATGCCGACAAGAGCGCCATGTCGATCCGGCATCTGGTCGCCGCTGCGGTGCCTGGCCTCGATGCCGAGCGGGTGACCGTGCTTGATTCGAGCGGCAACCTGCTTGCAGCGGGCGACGATCCCAACAATTCGAGTGCCGCCCGCTCCATCGGCGTCGAGCGCACCGTCGAGACCCAGATCGAGGACAACATCCGCCGCGCGCTTGCCGCCTATCTCGGCCCGGACAATTTCCGCGCCAGCGTCAAAGCCGACGTCAACACCGACTCGCGCCAGACCGAAGAGACCATCTTCGATCCCGAGTCGCGCGTCGAACGCTCCGTCCAGGTCGTCCGCGCCAACGAAAACAGCAACCAGAAGCAGTCCGCCACGCCTGCTACCGTCGAGCAGAACCTGCCCGATGCCGAGGCCACCGCGACGGACGGGCCGCAGTCGACTTCGGCCAGCGACCGCAAGGAAGAGATCACCAACTATGAGATGAACTCGAAGCGTATCGCGACCGTCTCGAACGGCTATTCGGTGACCAAGATGTCGATCGCCGTCGTCGTAAACCAGCAGCGCCTCGCTACGATCCTCGGCAAGGACGCCACGCCGGAGGCGATCGCCACCCGCGTCGCCGAGATCCAGAAGATGGTAATCTCGGCCACCGGCTTCGACGAAAAGCGCGGTGACCTGATCAACGTCTCGGCGGTGGAGTTCATCGACGGCCTCGACGGCGAGGAGATCGCCAGCCCCGGCGTCCTCGCCTCGGTTGGCCAGCACGCCGGCACGCTGATCAACGCCGCGGCCTTCATCGTCGTCGTCTTCCTCGTCGCCTTCTTCGGCCTGCGGCCGCTTGCGTCCGCCCTTTCCAAGCCGGTCCCGGCCGCCATCGCCGGGCCCAGCTTCGACGAGGTCCAGCGTTCGCTGCCGACGCCGGATGCCGGTTCCGCCTCCGCCGAAGCGCCTGCGGCCCTTCCCGGCGCGCGTCCCACCGCCATCGACGACCTGCGCAACAAGTTGCGTCCCGCCCCGCAGGACCGCCTCGCCCGCATGGTCGACATCAATGAAGAGCGCACCGCACTGATCCTGCGCAAATGGGCTGCCCAGGAAGTCGCCGCCTGATGTCGATTGCCGCACTTTTCGAAAGGCTGACCGACTTCGCGCCGCTGGCCGCAAATGCCTCCGACGTCGAAGCCCCGGCACCGAATTCCTATCCCAAGGCGGTTCCAGATCCGGACATCCCGGCCATCGTCGCGGCAGCAGTCGCCACGGCCGAGGCCGAACTGGCGATACGCCTGGACACCGAGCACCAGGCCGCCCTTGAAGCCGAGCGCCAGCGCCATGCGTCCGAAATCGCCAACCTGGGCGCCCGCTTCGGCACCGACATCGGCGCCGTCATCGGCGCGCGCATCGCCGAGATGGAGACCCGCGTCGTCCATCTCGCCACCGACGCCGCCGCCCGCGTCGTTGCCGGCCTGGTCAGCGACGACATCGCCACCCGCTCGATAGATGCCCTTGCCACCGCGATCCTCTCGGCCACCGCCGACCGCGATGCCGTGCGCATCAAGGTCAGCGGCCCGCAATTCCTGTTCGACGCGCTGGCAACCGCCATCGGCGGCCGTGCCGAAAACATAGACTTCAGCGAGGGGGTCGGCTTCGACCTCAGCGTCTCGATCGATGACAACCTGTTCGAGACCCGCCTCGGCGAGTGGTCGGCCGCCCTGACCGAGACCTTGCCATGAGTGTCGCCGACGGCACCGAGCCGCGCCACGAGATCGTCATCGTCCGGCGTGCCCATTCCGATCACGACGAAGGCCACCACGGCGGTGCCTGGAAGATCGCCTTCGCCGACTTCATGACGGCGATGATGTGCTTCTTCCTCGTCATGTGGCTGATCAGCGCCGCCAACGAGCAGACCAAGGCTGCGGTGGCGAGTTACTTCAACCCGGTCAAGCTCGTCGACCGCAACGCCAGCCGCAAGGGACTGGAAGAGCTCGGCGACGGTCCCAATTCCGTCGGCCTGACCGCCGAGAGCCCGCAGGAAGCCAGCGGCAAGGCTGGTACCGACGGGCGCGGCAATGCCGGCCCCGCGACCGAACAGAATTCCAGGGATTCAGCACACGTCATCAAGCGCTCCGACGAACACCTGTTCAACGACCCCTATGCCGTGCTGGCCGAGATCGCCCAGGACACCGGCACCAAGGCCAATGTCTCCGAACGGGGCGAAGGCGGCGCGCAGAATGCCGGTCCGTCCAGCGGCGCCTCCGGCGGCGAAGCCTATCGCGATCCCTTCGCGCCCGATTTCTGGACCGAGCAGGTCGCCACGCCTATCGCCGAGGCAAGCGCCGAGCGCGCGGCCATCGAAGGCGATCCGGCAAAGCCCGGCGACAAGACCGAGCGCTCCGCCACATCCGAGCCGGTGAAAGTGCCGGAGCCCAAGCCTGAGGCCGCCGAGCAGAGTTCGCCGCTCGACATCGCTCCCGGCGCCCTCGCCCGCGACGGCGCCAAGCCGGGCGACGCCCCGAAGGCCGAGACCGCGGAAGCCGAGGCAATGGCCGAAAAGCCGAAGCCCCGCGACGCCGCGCCGAGCGAACACACCATCGGCGAGGCCGACGCCATCCGGCGCGAACTCGCCGAGGCGATCAAGTCGGGCAAGAACCTGCCCGACGGCCTGTCCGTCGTCGCCACCGACAAGGGCGTCGTCATCTCGGTCACCGAGCAGTTCGATTTCGGCATGTTCGAGATCGGCTCCGCCGTGCCGCGCAAGCAGCTGGTGCTGGCCATGGAAAAGATCGCCAGGACCATCGCCGCCCACGAAGGCAACGTCTCGATCAACGGCCACACCGACGCCCGCCCCTTCCGTGGCGGCGGCTACGACAACTGGCGGCTGTCGACCGCGCGCGCCCACTCGGCCTACTACATGCTGGTGCGCGCCGGGCTCGACGAGAAGCGCATCGTCGAGGTCGCCGGCTTCGCCGACCGCAAGCTCAAGGACACGGCGGAGCCGTTCTCGGCCACCAACCGTCGTATCGAAATCCTGCTGGAGCGGGCTGAATGAGGCTCGCGGCGACCCTCTCCGGCGCCGCGTTCGTCGCTTTGCTTGCGGTGACGGCGCCCGAGCACGCGCGCGCCGCCGAGGCGCCGGCGCTCGAGCCCTACCAGATGGTGCGCTGCCTGCAGCTGGTGCAGGACCGCATCGCCGCCGGCGACCAGGCCTCGCTGCCGATGCAGCGCCGCCTGCTCGAAATGACCGACGAGAACATGCGCGCGGCCAGTCCCGACGCATTCAAGGAACGCAAGAATTTTCGCGCCTTGCTCATCTACGCCATGAGCGGCGGCAACCCGCTGACCATCGAGCAGGTCGTCTCGCGCCTCAGCCTCGAAGAGGCCGACCAGGCGCTGGCGCAAGGCATCATCGACTATCTCAGGGGCAAGCCCAAGAGCACCGTCGACGCCCTCGCTTCGGTCGACCCGCTGACGCAGATTTCCGAACTGGGCGCCTTCCTGGCGCTGGTCAAGGGTTCGGTCAGCATTGCCCAGGAGCCCGAACAGGCGATGAAGCTGTTCGACCAGGCCCGGCTGCTCAGCCCCGGCACCCTCGTCGAGGAGGCCGCGCTGCGCCGTTCGGTGGCGCTCGCCCCCCGGCTCGAGGACGGCGCCCGCTTCCTGCGCAGTTCGACCCAGTATGTCCGCTATTATCTGCGCTCGCCCTATGCCAGCCAGTTCGCCGACGCCTTCGTCGCCGGCATCGTCGCGCTGCATGCCTCGATCAGCCTCGATGCCTTGGGCGAGATCACCGCGATGATGGATGCCGAGCAGGAACGGGTCGTCTACCTCCGGGTCGCCCGGCGTGCCGCGATCGACGGGCTTACCGAACTCTCCGCCTTCGCCGCCGCCAAGGCCGAACGGGGACGCGACGGCCAGCGCAACGATGCCGACCCGCGCACCCAGCTCTATTCCGGGCTGTCGTCTGTCACCTCAGGCTCGGCCGACGACATGCTGGGCAAGCTCAGCGGCATCGATCGCGACAAGCTGTCCAAGGGCGACCGCGCCTTGCTCGATGCCGTCGAAGCCGTCGCTTCCGGACTGACCTCGGCCCTGCCGGCCTCGCTGAACGCCAAGCCGAAGCCTGTCGACATCGAAGACCTGCCGCCGGCGCCGATCGACATCTCCACGCCGGCAGCCGATCCGATGGTTCCCGATGCGGCCGACACGCCCGCCCCCGAGGCACGACCGGTGACCACAATCCAGGAGCCCGCCGTCGCGGCCGCGCCCAGTCTCAAGCCCAGGATAGTGCCCCTGACGGCCGCGTCGCCGCCGGCAACTGTCGAAGCAGCGCCTGCAGAGGCGGAAGATCCCAAGATTACCGAAGCGCGCCGTACGCTCGAAGCCATAGACGAACTTCTCGGAGGCTCCCCCAAATGACCGACGCCATCCGCTCGGCTCTGGTAAGCCCGCTCGCATCGCAGTCATCCGCCACCGATCGCAACGCGTTCGCCGGAAACGACGACCAGGCCGATTTCGACCGCGCCCTGGCAGCACCGCAAAAGGGCGACCAGAAGCCCGACAAAAAGCACCTCGCCGCCGAGGGACCGCATGAAAAGCACTGGCTCAAGCTGGCCGAACGGCTAGCCGCGCGCGGCCCGCATGTGGCGGAGCCCAGGGACGACACTGTCGACGCCAACCCGGCCGGGCACGGCGAACAGGTCGAAGACGCTGAACCGCCACTTGCCGAAGTATCGGCCAAGGAACCTGCCAAGCCCGATGCGTCGGCCGACACGGCTTTGCCGCTGGTGCTTGCGTTGAGCGAATTGCGCAAGGCAGGCAGCCAGGCGACCAGTGCCGGTCCGGCCGACGCACCCGCCACAGAGGCGGAAGGCGTCCTCGAACAGCCGAACCTCGCCACCGATGCACTGGAGACGGAGCATCCGTCGCGCAGCGCCGGCACCGCGCCTTCCCGGGCAACAGCCTCCGGCACCGCATTACCGCCCGGCATGACGGCCGCGACCGAAGCACCGACGCGCGCCGAAGCCTCGTCCGCGCCGGCCTCTGCCGTGGGTTCGGCAACCGGCGATGCAGCCACCGAGCCCGACAAGCCGTCGCGCCCGACACCCTCCAGGCAGCCGGAACAGTCCGCCGCGGCCAGCCGCGTCAGCGTCATTTCCGAACAAATAATCCCTGCCCCGGTCGCCTCCGGCGCCACCGGCACGGCCGGCGCGCTGGCGATGGAGATTGCCTCCTCGGCACCCCGTCACACCGCCGCCGCAAGCGCTGTCCAGCAGCTCCAGGCCAGCGCCACAAACGCGCCCGCGGCCCAGGTTCTGAAGATCCAGTTGCGCCCCGTCGAATTGGGCATGGTCACGGCGAACCTGCATCTCGCCGGAGAACAACTTTCGGTTGAAATCGAAGTCGAGAACGCCGAGGCCTATCACCGCCTCTCGGCCGATCGCGAAGCGATCAATTCCGCCCTTCGTGGCCTCGGCTTCGACGTCGACCGCGTCACCATCCTGCAGCCTCAGTCGCCCGCGCAGGCGCAGACGCGCAGCGACGGCGGTGGCCTTTCCTCCGGCTCCGGCGGCCGCGAACAGCCGGCTTTCCAGTCGGAAGGAATGGGCGGCGAAGGTGGCAATTCAGGCAATGGACGTCCCGGTGGGAGAGCGGCAAATGACGAAGCCAATGCACGCAACATCTCGTCGCCTCGCACGGATCGCCCTGGCAGCAGCCGCTATATCTAGTGCCGCGACCGGTCTGGCCGCAGCCGCGGCCAATCCGTGCGAGCCGGAGATCCTGCGCGCCGCCGACCGCTATGGCGTGCCGGTCGGCATCCTTTATGCCGTCGGCCTTACCGAAACCGGCAGGAAGGGCAGTCTTCAGCCCAACGCATTGAATATAGAAGGAAAAGCTGTCTTTCCAAAAAGCGCGGCCGAAGCTCTTGCCGCCTTTCAGGCAGCCCGCAGCGAAGGCAAGACGCTGATCGACCTCGGCTGCATGCAGATCAACCACCGCTATCACGCTGCCGAGTTCCGCAGCGTGCGCGACATGCTCGACCCACGCCGCAATGTCGACTATGCCGCGCGTTTCCTGGTCAACCTGCACAGCCGCCACGAGTCCTGGTCCATGGCCGTCGCCCGCTATCACGCCGGCCCCGACAACGACCCCGCGCAGAAGCGTTATGTCTGCCGCGTCATCGCCAACATGGTCGCCACCGGCTTTGGCCGCTGGACCGAAAACGCCAAGGTCTTCTGCAACCCCTAGGCGGTTTTGCGCCACGCTGAACCGGCCACGACCGCGACCCCGCCCCTCATCGACGACCTGAAACCCGGATGCACGCATGTCGTGCAACCGCTTCAACCCATGCGATTCCAGACTCCCTAAAAAATAGCGGCAAGAATTCACGATTGGTCGCCTTGGTCTCGACCCATTACCGATTGGTTAACGGGGCATTTTTTCTGATTCGGAGGCGGGGCCGATGATTGTTGTTGTCGACGAGCGCGAGCTCGTCACTAAAGGCTATAATTCACTTTTCGACCGGGAAGGCGTGGCTTGCGCGGGCTTCCGTTCGGGCGAGTTCGGCGAATGGGTGACCAGCGCTCCTGAAGAGGATCTGCGTTCGGTGCGCGCCTTCCTCATTGGCGACTGCAACGAGGGTTCGATCTCTCCGCGCCAGCTGCGGGACCGCTCCAAGGCGCCCGTGATCGCGCTCAGCGAGCAGAACAATCTCGAGAACACGCTCAAGCTTTTCGAATCCGGCGTCGACGACGTCATTCGCAAGCCGGTCCACATCCGCGAAATCCTGGCCCGCATCTCGGCGATCCGCCGCCGCGCCCAGGAAGACACCGGCTTCACCCAGATCGGCGCCATGCGCATCTTCATGGATGGCCGCGATCCCGAGATCGACGGCCAGCCGATGCCGCTGCCGCGCCGCGAACGCCGCATCCTCGAATATCTGGCAAGCAACAGCGGTCGCCGCGTCACCAAGACCCAGGTGTTCAACGCCATCTATGGTGTCTTCGACGAAGAAGTCGAAGAAAATGTCGTCGAAAGCCACATCTCCAAGCTGCGCAAGAAGCTGCGTGAGCGTCTCGGCCACGATCCGATCGATTCAAAACGCTTCCTTGGCTACCGGCTGGTTGTCTGACCAGCCTCGCGCAAGACATGTTGCGTAGTTTTGCTTCGTGGCATGAGAATTGGAGAGACCACCGATGAGCCTCTATGGAATGATGCGGACTGGCGTGTCGGGGATGAACTCCCAGGCGAACCGCCTCTCGACGGTCGCTGACAACATCGCCAATTCGAGCACGACCGGCTACAAGCGCGCCTCTACCGAATTCTCGTCCCTGGTCCTGCCGAGCACTGCCGGCAGCTACAATTCCGGCGGCGTCACCACCACGGTGATCAACTCGATCAGCAAGCAGGGCGCCCTGCAATACACCACGTCGGTCACCGATCTCGCCATCGACGGCGACGGCTTCTTCGTCGTCGAAGACGCTGGCGGCACCACGTTCCTGACCCGCGCCGGCGCCTTCGTGCCCGACAAGGACGGCTATCTCGTCAACACCGCCGGTTTCAGGCTCCAGGGCTGGGATCTGAGCCAGGGGCCCAGGCCGGGTGCGCCGATAGACCCCAGCCAGATCGACGCCATCAAGATCGACGACACGACGCCCCAGTGGGCGGCGAGCGAGAACGGCACGTTCGCAGCCAACCTGCCGCGCGATGCGACCATCGTCCCGGCTGCCAATCTGCCATCGGCCAACGCCGCCACAGCTGCCTATACGGCCAAATCGTCTGTCGTCGCCTACAACAGCGCCGGCGGGCAGGTGATCCTCGACGTCTACATGAGCAAGACGGCGGCAGGCACCTGGGAAGTCACGGTCTTCGACCAGTCGCAGGCAACGGCGGGAGGCTTCCCCTACACGGGAGCTGCACTTTCCACCGAGACGCTCGATTTCGACGCCACCGGCAAGCTGACCGCCACGAGCGCGACCGACATCACGCTGACCGTACCGGGCGGCGCCGCGCTGACCATCGACCTGTCGAAGATGACGCAGGCCGATGCCGACTACAGCGTCGCCAAGGCCGTCATCGACGGCAGCCCGCCCAGCAAGATCGAGCGCATCGAGATCGACAAGGACGGTACCGTCTACGCCCAATATGCCAACGGCTCGATGAAGGCGCTGTTCTCGATCCCCATGGCCAACGTCCCCAGCCCCGATAAGCTGACCGTCATCTCCGGCAACGTCTTTAGCCAGGGCGCGGAATCGGGCGCAGTCACTATCGGCTGGCCGACCGAAGGCAAGAACGGCAAGGTCGTCTCCGGCGCGGTAGAGAATTCCAACGTCGACATCGCCGAAGAACTCACCGCCATGATCGAGTCCCAGCGCAATTACACCGCCAATTCCAAGGTCTTCCAAACCGGCGCCGACCTCATGGATGTCCTCGTCAACCTGAAGAGATAGGACTGACGGGCCTCAGCCCGCGAAAGATTCCGCATGTCCCTGACGTCTGCCCTCAACATCGCCCAATCCGCGCTTCTCCACACGTCGCGCCAGACCAGCAACGTTTCCCGCAACGTCTCGGAGGCGCAGAACCCCGACTACGCGCGCCGCTCGGCCATGCTGGCAAGCACCGGCCCTGGCGCGCGCGTCGTCGAGATACAGCGGGCGACCAACGAACTTCTGTTCCGTCAGAACCTGTCCGCGCTCGCCTCCTTCTCCGGCCAGAGCACGCTCTTCGAGGGCCTGCAGAAACTCACCCTCGACGTGAACGGCAGCGACAACGCGGGCTCGCCGGCAACGGCGCTCGGCAAGTTCCAGCAGGCGCTGCAATTCTACGCCGCCTCCCCGTCCAACCAGAACCTCGGCGTGGCCGCTATCGACGCCGCCCGCCAGGTGGTCCGCACGCTCAACGACGGGTCCAGCGCGATCCAGCGTTTCCGCACCGAGACCGACAGCGAAATCGCCACCACGGTCGACGATCTGAACCGGCTTCTGGCCGATTTCGAGCAGGCCAACAAGACCATCATCGCGGGCACCCGCACCGGCCGCGACGTCAACGATTCGCTCGACCAGCGCGACGCCATCCTGAAGAAGATCTCCGAGATCGTGCCGATCTCGACCTTCAAGCGCTCCGACAACGACATGGTCATCACCACGGCCGACGGTTCGACATTGTTCGAAACCGTCCCGCGTGCTGTCAGCTTCTCCCCATCGGCCGGCTATGCCCCAGGTGCCGCGGGCAACAAGATCTACATCGACGGCGTGCCGGTTCAGCCCGGCACCGGCGCCAATACCGATGCGGCGGGCAAGCTCGCCGGCCTCGTCCAGTTGCGCGACAGCGTCGCCGTCACCATGCAGGCCCAGCTCGACGAGACGGCGCGCGGCCTGATCACGGCTTTTTCCGAAACCGCGCCCGCGCTTGCCGACCAGGCCGGCCTGTTCACCTGGTCGGGCGGACCGGCGGTCCCCGGCGGACTGGTCAACGGCCTCGCCCGCTCGATCCGCCTCAATCCGGCCGTTGATCCGGCTGCCGGTGGCAACCCCAAGCTGCTGCGCGACGGCGGCATCAATGGCGCTGGCTACATCAAGAACCCGGCAGCGAACGCCTCCTACGCCGACCTGCTGATCTCCTACGGCGACCGCATCGACCAGACCATGAGCTTCGATCCGGCCGCGGGCATCAGCGCCTCGTCGAGCCTCAGCACCTTCGCCACCAACTCGATCGGCTGGCTCGAGGGCATGCGCAAGCAGGCTTCCAGCGCGTCCGAGACCAAGGAAGCGCTGGCCGTGCGCACGGCCGAGGCGCTGTCCAACGAGACGTCGGTCAATGTCGACGTCGAAATGTCGCTGCTGCTCGAACTCGAACAATCCTATCAGGCCTCGGCGCGGCTCATAAAGGCGGTCGACGAGATGCTGTCGGCGCTGCTTGCGGCGGTGAGGTAGCGATGAAAACCACCTTCGTCTCTTCCGCCGCCGTCACCAGCGCACTGCGCTACTCGCTGCTGCGCCAGCAGTCGGAATTGGCCAAGGCACAGAAGGAAGCCTCGTCTGGATTCGTCGCCGACACCGGACTGGCGCTTGGCGCCCGCACCGCCCAGTCGGTCACGCTCCATCGCGACCTCGAAAGGCTCGGCGGCATCGTCGATTCCAACGGGCTGGTTTCGGCCCGGCTATCGGCGACGCAGAAAGCCTTGACCCAGGTTGGCGCCGCCGCCCAGTCCTTCCTCTCGAGCCTGACCAGCAGTGCCTCGGGCGACGCCGCCTACGCGCTGACCCAGAAGAGCGGGCGCGCCACGCTCGACACGCTGACCTCGGTGCTCAACACCAGCCTCAACGGCGAATATCTGTTCTCCGGCACCAACACCGACGTCAAGCCGATCAACGACTTCAAGCCGGGCTCGCCAACCAAGGTGGCATTCGACGCCGCCTTCGCCGGCTATTTCGGCTTCAGCCAGAACCATGCCGACGCCCAGGACATCACCGCGGCCGACATGAACAATTTCATGTCCACCGTCGTCGAGCCGATGTTCCTCGGCGCGGACTGGCAGACGCCACCTCCAGCCGGCAGCCCGTGGTCGAATGCCACCAACCAAGGCATCACCAGCCGCATCACGCTCAACGAGACCACCGAGACCTCGGTCAGCGCCAACAACGAAGGCATTCGCAAGATCGCCATGTCGGCGGCCATCATCAGCGACCTGCTTGACAGCAATGTCGGCAACGCCGCACGTGGCGCGCTCGTCACCCATGCCGTGTCGAGCATCGGCGAGGCCATCAGCGACATCGGCCAGCTGGAAGCGCAGACCGGCATCATCGAACAGCGCGTCAAGAGCGCCACCGACCGCATCAACGTGCAGGTGGACCTGTACGAGCGCTACATCCTCGACACCGAGGGTGTCGATTACTACGTGGCTTCGGCGCGCGTCGCCGACCTGGTATCGCAGATAGACAGATCCTACGCGCTGACCGCGCGCATCCAGCAGCTCAGCCTGATGAAGTATCTCTGACCTGACCGGCAACAAACGGGACGCATATGTATCAATTCTCCTATGCCGACATCCAGACCGACTCCGTCGCCGATGCGCGGGATCGCGAACGTCAGCTTCTCACGCGCTCGATCGACATGCTGACCACGGCCAGCGAGGTCGGAGCCAATTCCAACGAGGCCATCCAGGCGCTGAACTTCACCAACCGGGTGTGGACATCGCTGCTCGACGACCTCGGCAGCCCCGAAAACGAGCTGCCGAAGGAACTCCGCGCCAACCTCATCTCCATCGGCCTGTGGCTGCTGCGTGAAGCCGAAGACATCCGCCAGGGCCGCACCGACAGCTTCGAAGGCCTGATCGAGGTCTCGCAGATCATCCGCGACGGCATCCAATGAAAAACACCCTGAAGATTTCGCTGAAGGCCAACGAGAAGATCTACATCAACGGCGCGGTCGTCCGCGTCGACCGCAAGGTCTCGCTCGAATTGCTCAACGACGTGCAGTTCCTGCTCGAAAGCCATGTGCTGCAGCCCGAGCAGGCATCGACGCCGCTGCGCCAGCTCTACTTCATCCTGCAGGTCATGCTGGTCGATCCCGTCGGCGCCGTCGAGGCTCGCGATATGTTCCGCCGGTCTCTGCCGCTGCTGCTCGCCACCTTCGACAATCCCGAGATCCTGTCGAGCCTCAAGCATATCGACCGCCTCGTCGCCGAGGACCATGTCTACGAGGCGCTGAAGACCATCCGCTCGCTCTATCCCCTGGAAAAGCGCGCCATGGCCAGCAACGACCAGCCGCTGCTGGCCGAGCACGCCATCGCAGCCGGAGGTACATTCTGATGGCCATCGACTACACCGCCTCGGTGCCGGGCACCACCAGCACCAACAAGACGGCCACCGGCACGCCGGCGCCGTCCAAGACCCAGGTCGACTACAATTCGTTCCTCAAGCTGCTCGTCGCGCAGATGAAGAACCAGGACCCGACCAAGCCGATGGACTCGACCCAGTATGTGGCGCAGCTCGCCACCTTCTCGCAGGTCGAACAGTCGGTACAGATGAACACCCGCCTCGACCAGATCCTGCAGGGCTCGGCGCTCGCCCAGGCCGACGCGCTGATCGGCCGGACCGTCACCTCGCCCGACGGCAAGACTTCCGGCGTCGTCGCCGAAGTCCGCCTGTTCAAGGACGGCGTCGTCGCCGTCCTGACCGACGGCAAGCAGGTCGTCATCAATCCCGGCGTTTCGATCAAGGCCACGCCGGCGTGAACGAGGCCGATGCCCTCGACCTTGTCCAGTTCGCCATCTGGACCGTGCTTACCGCCTCGGCGCCCGCCGTGGCCGCAGCCATGCTGGTCGGCGTCGGCATCGCCCTCATCCAGGCGCTGACCCAGATCCAGGAAATCACGCTCACCTTCGTGCCCAAGATCGTCGCCATCTTCCTGGTCGTGGCGCTGACCGGCCCGTTCATCGGCGCCCAGATCTCCGCCTTCACCAACGTCATCTTCGAGCGCATCGAAACCGGCTTCTGAGCAGGCCGCGGTCCGCGCCCGGCTGGACCGCCGGCGAACCGGCCTTGGCCCATGGCCGCCTTCGACAAATGGGTTCACCCCGCTCGCCGATCATGGTCTAGTCGCACCACGACGATTCACACGAGGGCATCCGGCTCGGCCGGCTTGGCGCATGGACGACGACCACCAGTACGAGCGAGGTTCTGCACTCGAGCCGTTCAAGCACGGCATTTTCCGTTCCGTCTGGCTCGCCAGCCTGGCATCGAATTTCGGCAGCCTGATCCAGTCGGTCGGCGCCGCCTGGCTGATGACCTCGATCGCCACCTCGTCGGACATGGTGGCGCTGGTCCAGGCCTCGATCACGCTGCCGATCATGCTGTTTTCGCTGGTCTCGGGCGCCCTTGCCGACAGCTTCGACCGCCGCCGCGTCATGTTGACGGCCCAGTGCTTCATGCTGGCGGTCTCGGCGCTGCTGACGCTCGTTGCCTATCTCGGCCTTATTACGCCGTGGCTGCTGCTCGCCTTCACCTTCCTCATCGGCTGCGGCACGGCGCTTAACAACCCGTCCTGGCAGGCCTCCGTCGGCGACATGGTTCCCCGCCCGGTCATGCCGGCGGCGGTGGCGCTCAATTCGATGGGCTTCAACATGACGCGCAGCGTCGGCCCGGCCATCGGCGGCATCATCGTCGCCGCCGCCGGAGCGGCTGCCGCCTTCGCCGTCAACACGCTGAGCTATTTCGCCATCATCTTCGTCCTGTTTCGCTGGCGTCCGCAGTATCCGGCGAACCCGCTGCCGCGCGAAACGCTCGGCCACGCCATGGGTGCGGGGCTGCGCTACATCGCCATGTCGCCCAACATCGGCAAGGTCCTGCTGCGCAGCTTCGCCTTCGGCTTCACCGCCGTCGTCCTCCAGGCGCTGCTGCCGCTCGTCGCGCGCGACCTCGTCGCCGGCGGCCCGCTGACCTACGGCATCATGCTCGGCGCTTTCGGCGTCGGCGCCGTCGGCGGCGCGCTGATCAGCGGCCGCATCCGCAGCAGCATGTCGAGCGAGGCGATCGTGCGCTCGTCCTTCCTCGGCTTTGCCCTGTGCAGCTGGATCGCCGCCTGGAGCTCGAACGCCTGGGTCACCAGCGCCGGCCTGCTCATCGGCGGCGCCTGCTGGGTGCTGGCGCTGTCGCACTTCAACATCACCGTGCAGATGTCGACGCCGCGCTGGGTCGTCGGCCGCGCGCTCTCGATCTACCAGATGGCGACCTTCGGCGGCATGGCACTCGGCAGCTGGGTCTGGGGCCTGATCGCCGAAGGCCAGGGCCCGGCGACCGCCCTCATCGTCGCCGGCATCGTCATGCTGGCCGGCGCCGCGATCGGTTTCCTCCTGCCCCTGCCCGAGCATACGGCGCTCAACCTCGACCCGCTGAACCGCTTCCGCGAACCGCATCTGGCGCTCGACGTCCAGCCGCGCAGCGGTCCCATCGCCATCATCATCGAGTTCATCATCCGCGAGGAAGACGTACCCGCCTTCCTCGATGCCATGGCCGAGCGTCGCCGCATCCGCCGCCGCGACGGTGCCCGTAACTGGACGCTGGCACGCGACCTGGAAAACCCCGAGATCTGGGTCGAGAGCTACCACACGCCGACCTGGCTCGAATATGTCCGCCACAACCAGCGCGCCACCCATGCCGACGCCGAGATTGGCGAGAAGCTCAGGTCGTTGCACAGCGGCGCCCAGCCGCCGCGCGTCCATCGCCTGATCGAGCGTCCCACCAGCCTCGCTGCGGCCATCGTCACGCCGAAAGGCCCGATCGACCTGCATTGAGGGTCAAGCGCAATCTGCCCATCGAGAAGGAAAGAATGGAAAAGAAAACGGCCTCGAATGAAGCGGGCAGCGGAGTCGCAGCTTCCCGGCAGATCGATGACAAGATCGCCGCGCTCAGCGATTGGCGCGGCCAGACGCTTGCCCGGGTGCGCGCCCTGATCCTGCAGGCCGACCCCGAGGTGGTCGAGGAGGTGAAGTGGCGCGGCGTTCCGGTCTGGTCGCATGCCGGCATCATCTGCACCGGCGAGACCTACAAGAACGCCGTGAAGATGACCTTCGCCAGGGGCGCCTCGGTGGAAGACCCGAAGGGCCTTTTCAACTCCAGCCTCGAAGGCAACACCAGGCGTGCCATCGATTTCCACGAGGGCGACACCATCGATGAAGAGGCGTTGAAGGCGCTCATCCGCGCCGCCGTGGCCCTGAACACCTCGGTGCTCGCCGCCCGATCCGTCCGCTCGCAGAAGAAACCCAAGGGCGTCTGAACAGCGTGGCGGTGCCTGCTACGGCAGCCGCTCCGACCGCGCTTTCACATCGTCGCTCAGCTGCCGCACGATCTCGGTGGTCCTGAGGATATCGGCTTCGCTGAGGGCGACGCCCATGCTCGAGGCGATCGCCAGGAGCTGGGCGTTCATCTCGCGATAGCGCGCCTCGCCTTTCGCAGTCAGCTGCACCAACTTCGAGCGCTGGTGCTTCGGATTTTCGATGAATGCCACCAGCCCCTCGGCGGCAAGTTCGTCCGCCAGCCGCTGCATGCGCTGGCGGCTTGTGGGGCGCATCTGGGCGACCTGCGGCACCGTCAGCGGACCAAGCACCGCCAGGCTTCGCATGAAGCCGAACGCACCGCCGCCCCAGCTGGTGATTAACCCGGTCTTCTGGCCGATTGCCCGTATCCTGAAGAAGCACTGGGCCACTTCGAGCATCAGCTCGGCGATCGCCTCTGCCTTGTTGTCGGCGGTTGGGCCCGCCCCCGTCTCAGCCGCCATCCCGGTCTCCTGTCGTGCCGACGTCATCGCCTTCGTCCCGTGAGAGCAATTCCAGGAAAAGTGTGCAGCGGTTTTCCGTCCGGAATTGCGCAAAACAAGCTGCACAGCCTCCGTCATTGACACCATGGTTGTCAATTTGTAGAATGACACCTTGGTTGTCGTTTTGCATTGAATTTCGTCCTCCAGCATCTGCGGGAGCATTCATGCGTGAACCATCTGACCAACAAGTGAACGACACTGGAACGGCAGGCGTCATCGCGCGGCCGCCTCTGCTGTTTCTTGGCGCTCTTCTGCTTGGACTGGCCGCGGATCGCCTGCTGCCTTTGATGGCCCCTGTCGCGGCGAGCGATCTGGTCCGTCTGGTCGGCGGTTGCCTGATCCTCACCGGCTTTGCGCTCGCGATCGCGGGTATTCGCAACTTCTCGCGAGCGGCGACACCGGTGCCCACCTATGAGCCGACCCGCGTGCTCGTCACCTCAAGCATTCACGGGTGGACGCGCAATCCTATCTACCTCGGCATGTTCCTGCTCTATGGCGGCATCGGCGTCGCCGCACTGAGCCCGTGGATCCTTGTCCTCACTGTTCCTCTTGCCATCGTGATCCGCTACGGCGTCGTTGCCCGCGAGGAGGCCTACCTCGAACGTCGCTTCGGCGATGCCTATCTCGACTACAGGCGACGCGTGCGGCGATGGCTGTGAGCGAACCAGGCTTCGTGGATGTCCTTGCGAGCAGCCTTCCCTCCACATCGCGATCCTCCCTTCCTCGCCAATCGCATACGTTGAAGATTGGCGGCGACGTCTAACGAAGCTCGTCATCCTCGGGCGGAGCAGAAGCAAAGCGACCTGCGGAGACCCGGGGATCCATGGGTGAAGTGGCAATTGCCGCTGTGGTCCAGAACCAACGCCGACACATCCCGATGTGTCACCATCTGTCAGCAATCCGCGTGGATAGATCCACCCCGCTTTTCCACGCCCCCAAAAACCTCCCGTACAATCCATGCCAGTTTCTCCCGCGGGAACGCCGGTCGCGACGGTGGCATGCGGGGAGGAACCGGCGCCTCCGATCAAGGGCTAACGTGGCTCATGGTCCGGGGAGGTTCCGTCCAAGGGTTCCCCCTCGGGTATTACGGCCCGGGTGCGCTGGACGACGCGCTAGTGGGGGCATGGGCGAAAATGCCCGATGCTCCGGAAGCGGAACGGACGGGAACGGAAATCGTCGGCGGTGCGCGGGTTCGCGTCACCATTTAGCATTCGGCAGGCACGGCCCCGCGCCCCGCTTCCCGAACTCTCCAGACAATAGCCAGACCGGAAACGGGGCGTGGCGGTGAGTAAGCTTGGCCCTTCGAAGGCAAGCTCCCACCCTCGCGCAAGCTTGAAGCAATAGGGTCAACGGGCCGTGGCATGGGTTCGCGGCAGAATTCGATCGGATGAGCCATGGCGATCAGTGAAACCATTTCGGGCATAGGCGCGCCAAACAAGAGCGGACGCGACGTCTTCTTCGCGCTCGGCATCGTGGTTATCCTGGTCGTCCTGTTCCTGCCGATCCCGGCTTTCCTGATCGACGTCGGCCTCGCCTTCTCCATCGCCATTTCAGTGCTGATCCTCATGGTCGCCCTGTGGATCCAGCGGCCGCTGGACTTCTCGTCGTTCCCGACGATCCTGCTGATCGCCACGATGCTGCGCCTGTCCCTCAACATCGCCACCACGCGCATGATCCTTTCGCACGGCAACGAGGGCACGCACGCCGCCGGCTACGTCATCTCGGGCTTCTCCAGCCTGGTCATGTCCGGCGATTTCGTCATCGGCCTGATCGTCTTCCTGATCCTGATCGTGGTGAACTTCATCGTCATCACCAAGGGTGCGACGCGTATCGCTGAAGTCGGGGCGCGTTTCACCCTCGACGCCATCCCCGGCAAGCAGATGTCGATCGACGCCGATCTCGCCGCCGGCATGATCGACGACAAGACCGCTCAATTGCGCCGCCGCGAACTGGAAGAGGAAAGCTCGTTTTTCGGCTCGATGGACGGTGCCTCGAAATTCGTCCGCGGCGACGCCATCGCCGGCCTGATGATCACCGCCATCAACATCGTCGGCGGCATCGCCATCGGCTATTTCCGCCACGACATGGGCATGGGCGAAGCCGCCGACGTGTTCATCAAGCTGTCGGTCGGTGACGGTCTGGTGACCCAGATCCCGGCCCTCATCGTCTCGCTCGCCGCCGGCCTGCTGGTCTCCAAGGGCGGTACGCGCGGCTCGACCGACCAGGCAGTGTTCGGCCAGCTCGGCGCCTATCCGCGCGCGCTCTACGTCGCCGCCGGCCTGCTGCTGTTGCTCGGCTTGATGCCCGGCCTGCCGATGTTCCCGTTCGTCACGCTCGCTGCCGGCATGGCCGCACTCGGTTACGTCATCCCGATGCGCCACAACCGCCGCGTCGCCGAGGCCGATGCCGAGAAGAAGCAGGCGGAAGTCGACAAGGTCGAAGAGGAAAAGAACTCGGTCAAGGCATCGCTCGCCACCGCCGAGATCGAACTCCTGATCGGCAAGCAGTTGTCGACGCGCCTGCTTGCCACGCATCAGGAACTCGCCTTCCGCATGTCGAAGATGCGCAAGAAGTTCGCCACCCAATACGGCTTCGTCGTGCCTGAAGTCAGGATGACCGACGACTACTCGATCCCGCCCAAGAGCTACCAGATCAAGATCCACGGCACGGTCGTCGCCGAATACCAGATGCGCGTCGGCGAGATCATGGTGCTGCTCGGCTCGCGCGAACTGCCCGACATTCCGGGCGAGGAAGTTCGCGAACCCGCCTTCGGCATGCGCGCGTTCTCGGTGCTCGATTCCTTCGCCGAGGACCTCAAGCGCGAGCAGTTCACCTTCGCCGACAACATGTCGGTGCTGCTCACCCATCTCTCCGAGGTGATCCGCAACAACCTGCCGCAATTGCTGTCCTACAAGGACATGAAGGCGCTGCTCGAACGCCAGGATCCGGAATACCGCAAGCTCGCCGACGAGATCTGCACGTCGCACATCACCTATCCCGGCCTGCAGGCCGTGCTGAAGCTGTTGCTCGCCGAGCGCGTGTCGATCCGCAATCTCCACCTCATCATCGAGGCCATCGCCGAGATATCCCCCCATGTCCGCCGCACCGAGCAGATCGTCGAGCATGTCCGCATCCGCATGGCCCAGCAGATCTGCGGCGACCTTGGCGAAAGCGGCGTGCTCAAGGTGCTGCGTCTCGGCAACCGCTGGGACCTCGCCTTCCACCAGAGCCTCAAGCGTGACGCCAAGGGCGAAGTACGCGAATTCGACATCGACCCGCGCCAGCTCGAGGAATTCGGCCAGGACGCCTCGAAGGCGATCCGCATCCACCTCGAGGCCGGCGAGCGCTTCGTGCTCGTTACCGCCCCCGACGCCCGGCCCTATGTCCGCATGATCATCGAACGGCTGTTCCCGACCCTGCCGGTGCTCAGCCATGTCGAGATCGCCAAGGGCGTCGAGCTGCGCGTGCTTGGAACCATCTCATGAATGTTGCCGCGCAAGGGTTCGTCCTTGCGGCGTTCCTCGCCTTTTGCCGCATCGGCAGCTGCTTCATGCTGATGCCCGGCATTTCGAGCGTACGCGTGCCCATGCATGTCCGGCTGTTCGTCGCCGTCGCCGCCACCGGCGGGCTTCTGGTCCACCTCTGGGACCAGATCTTTCCCTATGTCGACGCGCGCCCGGGCGTGCTGATGCCGATGATCGCCTCGGAGTTGCTCATCGGCGGCCTCATTGGCCTGATGGCGCGCCTCTACATACTGGCGCTGATGTTCATGGGCTCGGCCATCGCCATGCTGATCGGCTATGGCGGCGTCGGCGGCCACGCCATCGAGGAAAACGAGCCGCAGGCCCCGCTCGCATCGATCATCTCGATTTCGGCGCTGATCCTGCTCTTCGCCTTCAATTTCCACCATGAGATCGTCCGCGCGCTGGTCGCCTCCTATCAGGTTGCCCCGGTCAACCTGTTCTTCAACCCGCAGGCGGCGCTGGTGGACATCGCCGACACTCTGTCGGAAAGTTTCATGGTCGTGCTCAGGCTGGGCAGCCCGTTCGTCGCCTACGCCATCCTGGTCAACCTGACGATCGGCTTCGTCAACAAGCTGACGCCGCAGATCCCGGTCTACTTCATCTCGCTGCCCTTCGTCGTCGCCGGCGGCTTGATCCTGATGTACTTCGGTATCGCCACCATGCTCAGCCTGTTTGCCGACGGCTTCGCCGACATCACGGTGGGGAGGTAGACATGGCCTCGCGCAGGGAACGGCTGAAGAAGCTGGTCGTGGTGCAGGAGCAGCTCAAGGCGCTGCACGAGACGCGTCACGCCGGTTTCGTCGCCCAGGCCATCGCGGCTGAGAGCGAGGCGCAATCCCTGGCGGAAAGCTTCGACAGCACCGACGGCATGCCCCAGCTCTTTCCGGAACTCTATCACCGGCGAATCTCAGCGGCGATCAACAGGCAGCAGCTCAACCTCGGCCTCGCCAGATTCGAGGTCGGAAAGATCGCCACGGCCACCGCCCGCACCAACATGGTCGAGCGTGCCTATCGCGACGTCAGGCGCCGCGACGAGCGCGACAGTGCCGACCGCGAGCGTCTCGAAATCATCGAAAGAAAGCCCAGTGACGACAAGTAAGGTTGCCGCAAGCTTGACCCTCCACAATCAGCAGTAACGTAAACCCCGGAAAGGCGAGCCAGCTTTGGCGATCTCCCCACCCAGCGACATCGTTCTGGACGTTGCCAAGGCCGTCGAACCGGCCGGCATCCAGGCCGCGCGTGCCGCGCTCGCCAACCGGACGCCCAGCACCGGCGCCGCCTTCTCGCTCACCGAGGCTGCGGTCACCGGCGGCCTCTCGCGCCAGCCCGACGCGGCGAGCCCCGACGCCAGCATGAAGCGCTTCGAGGCCATGGTGCTGCAGACCTTCATCGAGAACATGCTGCCCAAGAACACCGACAGCGTCTATGGCAAGGGCATGGCCGGCGACATGTGGAAGTCGATGATGGCCGAACATCTGGCCGACCAGACCGCCGAAGCCGGCGGCATCGGCATCGCCAAGGCCCTCATGCGCGACCACTACATCAAGGACGAGCAGGCGCTGCCGGTCGGACCGGTGTCCGGCGGCCCGGATCGGGCTGCGCTCGATGAGCAGGCAAGCCAGGCGACTGCGGTCATCCAGGAAATACAACGGAAGATGGTCCAGTCGCTGGGACGCGACGCCGCCTCCTCCGTCACTGACACCAAATCCTAGAGGGTAAGATATGTCGGATCTCTCCGAATACAGGCCGAACCTCCCGGCCAAGGCCGAGCCAATCGAACTCGTTCAGTCGGCGCAGCCGGGCAACATCGGTGCCATCATCAGCCGCATCGAAGAGGCGGTCGAAGAAGAAACCGCCTCGATCCGCACCGACACCCGGTTCGACATCAAGGCGTCGAATGCGCGCAAGAGCCGCTATCTCTACGAATTGACGCGCGCCACCAAGGGCCTGGTCGAGGGGGACTTCCCAGGCGATCTCAAGGTCGGCGTCGAACGCTTGCGCGACAAGCTCGCTGCCAACGAACGCGCCATCCTCGCCCATCTCAGCGCGGTCAGCGAAGTCGCCAACCTGCTCAAGGACGCCATCCAGCGTTCCGAGACCGACGGCACCTACTCGGCCAACGAATTCGGATGGGCGCGGTGATCAAGTTCATCGCGGCGGCCTTGTGGATTGTCGCCGTGACGCTCGGCGCGGTCTTCTATTCGTTCCAGGCCGCGGCCAACCTGCCCGCGGCCGACGACAAGAAGCCGCTGCTCGGCGGTCTCGACTACGTCAAGACCGACGTCATCTCGGTGCCGCTGCTCAAGGGCGAGCGCGTCGAGGGCTATTTCCTGACGCGCCTGGTCTACACGGTCGAGCCCAAGCAGGTCGCCAAGATGTCGGTGCCGATGGACGCGCTGCTCGTCGACCAGGTCTATTCCTATCTCTACGGCAATCCGCAGATCGATTTCACCCAATACGACAAGCTCGACCTCGACGCCTTTCGCAACGGCCTGCGCGACAGCATCAACGCCCGTATCGGCGAGAAGCTGGTGCATGAGGTGATGGTCGAGCAGATCGACTTCCTGACGCCGGACGACGTGCGCGACAATGCGGTGCGTCGCCGTTCTGCAGCGGCGACAGCGGCGGCCAAATCGGCCGAGGCCGAAGCCGCCGGAGAGGCACCGGCCGCCGCTCACTGAACTCGATGCGAGCCAGCCGGAACGAGCCATTCCTCAAATCTACGTTGACGTAAACGTCAATTGGCCGCTATAGGCTTTGCAGTCCTGTGACGCGGGCCGGCTTGTCCGGATTGGTCCGGGGAGGCCGGGCGCAAAGCGCCTTTTCAGGAAAGATCAGGAGAGAGCCATGAGCATTCAGACAGTCGCAGACAAGATCAAGTCGAAGGTCGAGAGCTCCGGCTTCGACCGTTCGGTCAAGTTCGACACCGGCGCCGATGGCGTCATCGTCATCAACGGCGCAACACTGTCGACCACCGACGCCCCGGCCGATTGCACCATCAAGCTGTCGCTCGACGATCTGGAGTCGCTCATCGCAGGCGACCTCAACCCGACGATGGCTTTCATGACCGGCAAGATCAAGGTCGAAGGCGACATGTCGGTGGCCATGGGCCTCAGCAGCCTGCTCGGCTGAGGCCTCGGTTCCACAGACCTAATGGACCTTCCCGTCACCGCCAGGCACGGGAAGGTCACGATCAGGCAGCCAGCCGGGCGCGCTCGGTCTTGAGCTTGCGGCCGGCGGCCTTCAGGACGCCCTTGGTACCGTCCAGGGCGCCCGAAACAAGTTCCAGCGCGAGAAAGCGTTCGCGCTCGTAGGGGCCAGGCATCGAAAGCTGCCCGGTCTTCTCAGCGGTGAAGCCAAACCGCGCATAATAGGGCGCATCGCCGACCAGCAGGATGGCGCGGTGGCCGAGGCGCGCAGCCTCTGCAATGGCGTGGCGCATCAGCGCTGAGCCGATGCCAGCGCTTTTCATCGACTGGTCGACAGCAAGCGGGCCGAGCAGCAGCGCAGCCGGGCCACCCTCGCCCAGACGCACGTCCCACAGCCGCACGGTGCCGACCACCAAGCCTTCGGCATTGCGGGCGATCAGCCCCAGGCCCTCGGACGGGCGGCGCCCGCGGCGCAGCTTCTCCGACGACTTCTTGCGCCGCTTCAGGCCCATGGCACGGTCGAGCAGCGCTTCGCGCGCCGGAATATCGGCGAGGGTTTCGGCCACGATCACGATGTCGGGCGAGGTTTTGGTTTTTTCGATTTCAATATGCATGTCCGCGATCCTTCACGAGCGGATAACTGTTCCACAAGCGAACCCGTGCGGGCGCCGATTGCGCCCGCGCCGGGTGATCTGATCAACTCTTGCGAGCCGTCAGATCACGTAGGATCGGAGAGGCTCGAAGCCGTTGAAGGCGACCGACGAGTAGGTCGTCGTGTAAGCGCCGGTACCCTCGATCAGCACCTCGTCGCCGATGGTCAGCGACAGGGGCAGCGGGTACGGCGTCTTTTCGTACATCACGTCGGCCGAATCGCAGGTCGGGCCGGCGAGCACGCATGGCGACTTTTCGTCGGCATCGCGTTCAGTCACGATCGGATAGCGGATCGCCTCGTCCATCGTCTCGGCGAGGCCGCCGAACTTGCCGATGTCAAGGAACACCCAACGCAGATTGTCGTTGTCGGCCTTCTTGGAGATCAGCACGACTTCCGACTTGATGACGCCGGCATTGCCGACCATGCCGCGGCCCGGCTCGATGATCGTCTCCGGGATGTTGTTGCCGAAGTGCTTGGACAGCGCCTCGAAGATGGCCTGGCCGTAGGCCTGGGCAGCCGGCACGTCGCGCAGGTAGCGCGTCGGGAAGCCGCCGCCCATGTTGACCATGCCGAGCGTGATGCCTTCTTCGGCAAGCTTGGCGAACACCATCTTGGCGTCGGCCAGCGCGCGGTCCCAGGCGGAGAGATCGACCTGCTGGGAACCGACGTGGAACGACACGCCATAGGCATCGAGGCCGAGCGCCTTGGCCTGACGCAGCACGTCTACGGCCATGGCAGGCACGCAGCCGAACTTCCGCGACAGCGGCCATTCCGCACCTTCGCCATCGGTCAGAACGCGGCAGAACACGCGGGCGCCGGGGGCAGCACGCGCGATCTTCTCCACCTCTTCGACGCTGTCGACGGCGAACAGACGGATGCCGAGTGCGAAGGCACGCGCGATGTCACGCTCCTTCTTGATGGTGTTGCCAAAGGAGATGCGCTCGGCCGGCGCGCCGGCATCCATGGCCATCTCGACCTCGGCGACCGAGGCGGTGTCGAAGGACGAGCCCATCGAGGCAAGCAGGCGCAGGATCTCGGGCGCCGGGTTTGCCTTCACGGCGTAGTAGATCTTGGATTCCGGCATGGCCTTTTCGAAGGCGCGGAAATTGTCGCGCACGACATCGAGGTCGACGACGAGGCAGGGGCCCGATGGACGTCGGGTGGCGAGGAAGTCGAGGATGCGCTGAGTGGCCATAGGTCTCTCCATCGCGCGGTCCTGCCGCGCAAGATCATCAAGCTGCGGGACGGCCGTTCCCGGCCGTGGTATCCCGCGGTGGACAAAGACATGATCGCTATTTGATGGAACCAGCCTGTGGAGACCCTGGATCCATAAATGCGCTTCACGCGGCGGTGAACCTGAGCCAGCCCGGCTTCGGTTCGCTTTGTCTGCCTTGGCTTGGAAATGGGAAGACCCGTTCCGCACTGCCGGCAATGAAGGTGTGCCTCTTCAGTAACCCCGGCTTTTGGACAGCCGGAAGAGAACCAGAAAGGCCCGCACCGTCGTTGCTTCAAGGTGTCCTCGATTTCGCGGTTGGCCGCTAAACCGACTGGAGGGGTTAGCTCCAGTTACCTTACCGATTTCCTCGCCATTCGAGGGATCGGCGGACACCCACAGGCACGTGCGACTTTGGGCAAGCCGGGATATATGCACCACTGCCGTCACAATCAATTAAAATCGGATGGCGGGTTGAAAAAATTCAAACGTCGAACAATGCTGGCGATATCGTAAACAGGCTTCGAACGATGAATAGCATGCCCGACCCTTTCAACTCGTTCCTCGACATGCCACAAGTGCCTGTTTCCAATGCGGAAAACGGCCCGCTTGCGGGGCTGCGGCTGGCTGTCAAGGACATCTTCGATGTTGCCGGCCTCGTCACCGGCTGCGGCAATCCCGGCAAGGCTGCCAGCAGCCTTCCGGCCGACAAAACTGCCGCGTCAGTGCAGGTGATTCTCGATGCGGGCGCGCGATTCGTCGGCAAGACCCAGACCGACGAACTCGCCTTTTCGTTGATGGGCCAGAACGCGCATTTTCCGCACCCGATCAATCCCGCGGCACCCGACCGCGTTACCGGCGGCTCATCATCTGGTTCGGCCGCCGCAGTCGCCGGCGCGCTTGCCGACATCGCAGGGGGCTCGGACACCGGTGGCTCGATCCGGGCACCGGCCAGTTTCTGCGGGCTGATCGGCCTGCGCACGACCCATGATCTCATCTCGCTCGACGGCGCAATGAAGCTCGCCCCCAGCCTCGACACATTCGGCTGGTTCGCCCGGGACATCGACACCTATGAGAAAGTGGCCAGGCTGCTCATCGGCGAGGATGCCCATCGCGGCGAACTGGTCCGGCCGCTTGCGCTCGACTGGCTCGACGCGCTGCCCTCCGGCCCGGCCGAGGCAGCCGAATACCGGCGCATGCGCGGCATCGCCGAAAACGCCCTTGGCCCCATAACCAAGGCGTCACCCCTCACCTTTTCGCCCGACGAACTCTACTGGTGCTTCCGCAAGGTCCAGGCCTTTGAGGCCTGGCAGCAGCATGGCGCGTGGATATCGTCCGGAGACCGCGGCCTCGGGCCAGGCGTCAAGGAGCGCTTCGCCTTTGGCGCGACCATCGATGCCGCGGCCTATCAGGCAGAGATCGCCAGGCGCGACGCTTTCCGCAGCGAACTCGGCGCATTGCTGGGCGATGACGGCATCCTGATCCTGCCGACCGTGCCGGGCGCGGCCCCACTAGCCGGCGCGGCGGACGCCGAATTGCTGGCCTATCGCGAGCGCGCGCTGATGCTGCTTTGCCTGTCGGGGCTTTCCGGCTTCCCTCAGATCACCCTGCCCATCGGCACGGTGGACGGCGCACCATTCGGCCTGTCGCTGCTGGGACCTGCCGGCAGCGATCTGGCGCTCATCCAGTTGGGACGCCAAGTACTGCAGCAGCAACTTTAGCAATCGGCGCAGGTAGCGACAGTTCTGACCAATCACGATTGCTTAGGAATCCGTCGCTAGCTTGCGCGCATGAGCCCATATACGCGCCCGATACTTGTTTTCGTCTTCATGGCCATGCTGGTGGCCCAGACGCTCACGCGTTTCCTCGACGGACTGCCGGGTGGTGGCGTCTCCAACGGCGTCCAGGGCATCAATGCCTTCCTCGACTTCGTGCTGGTGTCGCGGATCGGCGCAGTTCCCTCGGCAGCCATGCTCGCCCTGCTGACCGTCGTCTTCACGGTGCTGGCCTATCGCAGGCAACACAGCGAGCAGGAGCTGACTGGAAAGCCTGTCGTCAGACAGCGTGCCGCCAAGGCTGCGGTGCCAACCATGCAAGCCCCCTCCCCGGAACGTATCGCCAAGGCGGTCGGAAGGCCCCCTCCCCAAGCGGCAGACCGGCCATTGACCGGCGCTGAGCACCAGTTCCTGGTCAAGATTCGGGAGGATCTGGCCGGCCAGCTCGTGCACGAACAGAAGCTCATGGATGCGCAGGCTACCGAGCCTGTGGTCGTACGGCTGGTGCCGCAGATTCCGCTGCGCGACGTCGATCACCCCAGAAGCTGGCTCGGCGGCGCGCCTGCCATGGCCGAGCATATCCCCTGGCCGGTGATAGACAGCCGCAACGCCAATTTCCTCGCGCAGATCTGCTGCGCCGATCTTCCCGCCGATCTGTGGGACGGCCTCGGTCCGCGTGACGGCTGGCTGGCCTTCTTCATCCACCCGACCGACTACGCGGTGCATGTGCTGCATCTGAGTGAGATGGGGCCGTGGCGGCAAGGACCCGAGGACCTGAGCATAGATGGCTGGTCCATCAGCTTGCCTTACGCGAAGTCGCGGCTGAAGCCGATCGACGCCTGGCCGCGCTGGCCGGTCGATCTGGTAGCGCTGCGGCCGGGTGACCCCGACCCTCGGCGGGAAGGATATAGCGAGGCCAGCCACGAAGTCTACAAACAGGGTTTCGACCTGGCGTCGCCGGAGCATCGCCCGTTCGATCGCTCCACCACCCTCGGAATGCTCGATATCGCGGAGGCGCGCCTCGTCGAATATCTGGCCGAGGATCTGATCACGCCGCTCCGACAGCAGCTCGAACAGGTACTTGACTGGCTCGCGGTCGCGGAAGCCGCGCCGGAACCGCCCAGAAATCTCGCCGAACTGCGCGAACGTGCCGCCACCTTGCCCGCACTGATCGAAGCGAGGACGAAAGGGCGTCCGATGCTCGAAGCAGCCCTGGCCCAGGTGCGGACAGTGGCCGAGCGGACCAATGCGGCATCGGACCAGACGCAACTTTCGGAGGATGAAATCGCCGCGATCACGGCCGAACTCGGCAAGTGCGAGATCATCTATCCGCGAGTCCAACAACTGCCGCTGACCGCCCAAAATGGGGAAGGATCATTGTGGGTCTGGGATTTCGAGTGCCTCCGGCTCGACCGGGCGCGGCATGCCTACTCAAGATCGCCCGAGGCTTTACCTCCAGCAATGCGCAGCTATTTCGAGGCCATCTGGAAGGATCAGGCCGCACATGAAATGGCGGGCATGGGTCACGTTCCCTTTGAGTATGTGCACCAGTTCGACCTCGACAAGGACGTGACCCTGCTCGAACTTCCCACCAGCAACCTGATGAGCTGGATGTTCGGCGACGTCGACAACCTGGTGCTGACGATCAGGAAGCAAGACCTCGCGGGGGGCAGGTTCGACGCTGTCGAGGTTCAAGTCTCGAACTGATCGCCACCCGCGCCGACGCGCCTGGCACGACAAGCTCCGTGCCAGAGCACTTGACCCCCAGGTGTGAACAATCCTAGCGTCGTCGTAGCCAATTTTTGAACGAGCAGGCACCATGGACACACTCACCCGGATGCGCGCCTTCATCGACGTCGTCGAGGCCGAAGGCTTTTCGGCGGCGGCACGCAAGATCGGCCGCTCCAAGGCGCTGCTGTCCAAATATGTCCGCGAGCTGGAAGACGAGCTCGGGGCGCTTCTGCTCAATCGCACCACCCGCCAGTTCTCGCTGACCGAGGCCGGGCACACCTACTACCGGCGCGCTTCCGAGATCGTCCGCGAGGTCGACAGCCTGGCCGATGCGGTGCGCGAATCGTCCGGCGACGTGCGCGGCCGCATCAAGCTGTCGGCGCCGCGCACCTTCGCCGACGCGCCGATCGGCCAGTCGCTGATCGACTTCGCCAAGGAGCACCCCGACATCGTGCTCGAAATCCATCTCGACGACCGTTTCGTCGACCTCGTCGAGGAAGGCTTCGACCTTGCCATCCGCATCTCGCGGCTCGAGAACTCCTCGCTGATCGCCCGCCGGCTGGCGCCCTTCGGCATCAGGCTTTGCGCCTCGCCGGAGGCGATCGCCAAGCACGGCAAGCCGCAACGCCCGGCCGACCTCGCCAAGGTGCCCTGCATCATCGACACCAACGGGCGTTGGCTGTCCAACTGGCCCTTCGTCGGCGAAACCGGCGATACAGTAACTGTTTCGGTCTCTGGACCGATGGAGGTCAACAGCCCGCTGGCGGCACGGGCTGCGGCAGTCGCCGGCCTTGGCTTCGCCATCCTGCCTGATTTCATCGCCGCGCCCGACATCGATGCCGGCCGGCTCGTGGCCGTGCTCGACGACAACCGCCTTTCGGGCGGCGGCATCTTCGCCGTCTACCCTCACAGGCGTTATCTGCCGGCCAAGATCCGCGTCTTCGTCGATTTCCTGGTGCAGTGGTTCAAGATCAATCCTTGCGACCATCCCGCAGAATTGAAGGGCTGAACGTCCCACTTTCGCCCTGTTTCTGATAATGGTCGGCTACATTCGAACCGCCGGACCACCAGTGCCATGATTCTGAAAATGCGAACGTCGATACTGGCCGCGACCGGGGCAGCCCTGCTGGCAACGACGGTGCCGGCCAGCGTCCATCCGCACGTCTTCGCCGAAGCCCGGCTCGACGTCCTGCTCAACACCGACAACACGGTGAAGTCGCTGCGCCACCTCTGGCGCTTCGACGACCTGTTTTCCAGCACCGTGCTGATGGAGTTCGACAAGAACGCCGATCTCAAGCTCGACGAGGCCGAACTGGCCGAGGTTTCCAAGACGGTGTTCGAATCCATCGGCGAGTATAATTACTTCCAGGTCGTCACCCTGGACGGCAAGGATGTGGCGATGAAGCCGCCAGCCGGCCTGATCGCCGATTTGGAGGACCAGCAGCTCATCATCCTGTTCGAGGCGGAGCCGAAGGAGCCGCTGAAGCTCTCCGGAAAGATCGATTTCGGCGTCTACGATCCGACCTTCTATACGGCGATCGATTTCACCGAAGACACCAACCTCAACGTCGCCGACCTGCCCTCGTCCTGTACGCGCCAGGTGATCCGGCCCGATCCCGACGAAGTGATCGCGCAGAACCAGGCCAACCTGACCGACGCCTTCTTCAACGACCCGACCGGCACCGACATGAGCAAGATCTTCGCCACCCGCCTCGAACTGAACTGCCAGGCCAAGGGGTGACCCCGTGAAGAAGATGACCATCCGCGCGATCTTCGCCCTTCTGTTGATCAGCTACGTGCTCAGCCATTTTTTCACCGGCCACGCCCATGCCCAGAGCTCGCTCGGCATCGGCACCAATGAGGCCATCGTTCCGTCGACCGGGCTGTTTGCCGGCCTGCTCAACTGGATCAATGTCCACCAGCAGCAATTCTACCGCTCGCTGACCGGCTCGCTGAAGGCAATGCGCGACGGCGAAGGCAGCGGCATCTGGCTGCTCGTCGGCCTGTCCTTCGCCTATGGCATCTTCCACGCCGCCGGCCCCGGCCATGGCAAGGCGGTGATCTCGTCCTACATGCTGGCCAACGAGGTGGCGCTGAAGCGCGGCATCATGTTGTCCTTCGTCTCGGCGTTCCTTCAGGGCCTGACGGCGATCGTGCTGATGACGCTGGTGTTCCTCGTGCTGCGCGGCACCTCGGTGTCGATGACCAACGCGACCTGGTTCCTGGAAACCATAAGCTACGCGCTGATCGCCGCTTTCGGCGCCTGGCTGCTGTGGAAGAAACTCAGGCCGATGGCCTTCGGCCTGGCCGGCGCGACCGCGGGCCACAGCCTGTCGGCAGCACATGCCGGCCACACACACGGTCACGACCATGACCATGCCGATTGCGGCCACGATCATGCCCACGACGCTCATGGCCACGCGCATCACGATCACCACGGCCATGCGCACCATCACGCCGAGGGTGAAGTCTGCTCGACCTGCGGCCATTCGCACGCGCCCGATCCGAAGATGCTGGAAGGCAAGCATTTCGACTGGCGGACGGCGTGGTCAGCGGTCGCCGCCGTCGGCATCCGCCCCTGCTCCGGCGCCCTGATCGTGCTCAGCTTCGCCTTCCTCAACGGCCTTTGGGCCGGCGGCATCCTTTCGGTGTTTGCCATGGCATTGGGAACGGCAATCACCGTGTCAGCGCTCGCCGTGCTTGCGGTGACGGCCAAGAACTGGGCCGTCGCCATCGCCGGCGACGGGCGCGCCGGCAACCGCGTTCACAATACAATCGAGATCGGCGGCGCCGCCCTCGTCATGCTGATCGGCATCATGCTGCTGGCAGCCAGCCTGAGCGCCTGACCTCAGCTAGAGGCCCTTGTTGCGCTGGCTGCGCCCGCGCAGCCAGAACACGCCGAAGAAGGCCAGCACGAAGATGACCGCGATCACGCCGGCAGCCACGGTCGAATAGTCGCCGACAGCGAGCATGATCTTGGGCAGGAAATATGCAAACAGGCCGAAGCCGCCCAGGAAAATGGCGGCGGCGATGGCGGAATTGCGCGTCTTGGTATCCATCGGCTATCGGCCCCAGGGTTCCGGATGTTGCCGGGTGCGGTACCCGGCGTGACTCAACCTCATAGCGCCCGCCGGCGCATCAGCCAACGCGCCATGGCCGGTTCCATTGTCGCATGGCAAGCCCGCGGATCGTTGGCGCGGGTCGTCTCAGGTGCCGAATTCGGTGCGGAAATCCTCAAGGCGCCGCTTCTGCTGGCCCGCGGCATCGAAATTGGCCGGGTCGAGCCAGGCCTCATAGGCCCGTCGCAGCGCCGGCCATTCGGTGTCGATGATCGAATACCAGGCGGTGTCGCGGTTCTCGCCCTTGGCGACCATGTGCTGGCGGAAGATGCCCTCGAACTTGAAGCCGAACCGTTCGGCGGCGCGCTTGGAGGGCTCGTTGTGGTTGTTGCACTTCCATTCGTAGCGGCGGTAGCCGAGTTCGAAGATGTAGCGCGTAAACAGGAACTGCGCTTCGGTCGCCGCCGGTCGCCGGGAGACGATGTCGCTCCAGTAGATGTTGCCGATCTCGATGACGCCATGAGCCGGATCGATGCGCATCAGCGTCTGGCGGCCGGCCATCTTGCCGCTTGCCTTGTCGATGACGACGAAGAACAGCGGATCGTTGCTTGCCGCCGACTTGTCGAGCCAGGGCTGGAAGTCGGCGCGGGTCTGCGGCTTGGTGTCGAAAAGCCAGCGGAAGCGGCCTTCGGCATCCTCGGCGGTCGCCATATCGAACAGCCGTTCGCCATGCATTGCCGCGTCGAGCGGCTCCAGCCGGACATAATTTCCCTCGAGCACGATGCGCTCGGGGCGCGGCCTCGGCTTCCAGTCCCGCAGGTTCTCGGTCAACGATCTCTCCAATTCGTTTGACATGGCTGCCAGGAGTCTCGCAAAAATCCAGGGACATCGACAGAACCAGACGAGTGCCCGCAATGCTCCACACGATTTCCGCCTTTGAACGCCTTGGCGAGGAAAATGCCTTCGCCGTGCTCGCGCGCGCCACGGCGCTGCTGCACGAGGGTCGCGACATCGTCAATCTCGGTATCGGCCAGCCCGATTTCCGCACGCCCGAGCATATCGTCGAAGCCGCCATCAAGGCGCTGCGCGACGGCCATCACGGCTACACCCCGGCCAACGGCCTGCTGGCCACGCGCGAGGCGGTGGTGCGGCGTACTCTGGCAACCACGGGCGTCGAAGTCTCCCCCGAAAACGTCATGATCATGCCCGGCGGCAAGCCGACGATGTTCGCGGCGATCCTGATGTTCGGCGAGCCGGGCACGGAAATCCTCTACCCCGACCCCGGCTTCCCGATCTACCGCTCGATGATCGAGTTCACCGGAGCGACCCCGGTGCCGGTGCCGATGCGCGAGGCCAATGGCTTTGCCTTCTCCGCCGAGGAGACGCTGTCGCTGATCACCCCGAAGACGCGGCTTTTGATCCTCAATTCGCCGGCCAACCCGACGGGCGGGGTGACGCCGCGCACCGAGATCGCCAAGCTGGTCAAGGGTCTGGAGGCTCATCCGCACGTCGCCATCATGTCCGACGAAATCTACGACGTCATGACTTATGACGGCGAGCGCCACAGCTCGCTGCTCGCCTTCCCGGAGATCCGCGACCGGCTCATCATCCTCAACGGCTGGTCCAAGACCTGGGCGATGACCGGGTGGCGCATGGGCTGGTCGATCTGGCCGAACGGAGTGGGGAGCGGCCAACTCTACGACAAGGTACGCAAGCTCGCGGTCAATTGCTGGTCCTGCGTCAACGCGCCGAGCCAGTATGCCGGCATCGCCGCAATCGACGGCCCGCAGGACGACGTCGACAGGATGATGCGCGCCTTCGACAGCCGCCGCCGCATCGTTGTCGAAGGGCTGAACGCCATCGAGGGCATTTCATGCATCTCGCCGAAGGGTGCTTTCTACGCCTTCGCGAATGTCGAAAAGACCGGCTGGAAGGCCAAGAAACTTGCCTCGGCCCTGCTCGAGGACGCCGGCGTTGCCCTGATCGGCGGCCCCGACTTCGGCATCCTCGGCGAAGGTTATATCAGGCTGTCCTATGCCAACTCGGAAGAAAACATCCTGCGCGCGCTGGAGCGGATCGAGGCGTTCCTGGCGAAGTAGCCGCAGGGCCGCGCAAAGTTAACCATTTCGATTTATTCACATCCCACAATGGTACCAACAGTGGCATTGGGGGATGTTGCTTGCCTGACCTACCGTTCGAGCACCTGGCGAACGCTGCGCACGACTTCTGGCGCGCGATCTATCTGCCATTGCCGTTCTTCGTGCTGCTGGCGCTTGTCGTCAAGCGAGAGCGGTTCGTCGGCGACATCTTGAAGGCCGTTCCCCAGGCCAAGATCAACCTGCTGATCCACTTTATCGACGTGCTGCTGGTCGCACCGATACTGGTCGCCCTGGCACTGTTCATGAAGCAGGCGTTCGAGACCTACGACCTCGCCCTCGTCCCCGCCACCATGTGGGAGGGTCTGCACCCGGCATTGGTCGGCCTCGCAGCCGTCTTCCTCGGCGATTTCGTCGGCTATTGGCGTCATCGGATCGAGCATTCGGCCTTGCTTTGGCCGTCGCACGCCGTCCACCACAGCGACACGGAGATGACCTGGCTGGCGATCTTCAGGTTCCATCCGATCAATCGCCTGACGACAGTGGCGATCGATTTCGCCTTCATCCTGTCGATGGGACTGCCAGCCTACGCTATCCTCGTGAACTGGCTCGTGAGGCATTACTACGGCGCTTTCATCCATGCCGATCTGCCTTGGACTTACGGTCCGTTCGGTCGCATCTTCGTTTCGCCGGCAATGCACCGTTGGCATCACTCAGCCGAACCGATCGCCTACAACACCAACTTCGCCTCTGTGTTCTCGGTGTTCGACTGGGCCTTCGGGACGTTCAGGGTCCCCGGCGCATGCGACACTGCCCTGGGCGTTCCCCAGCCGATGGGCAATGGCCTCATCGGGCAACTAACCTATCCGCTACGGCGCTCATCCTACCGCCACTTCGTCCGGCGCCTGACCCACTGGCGCAGCCGAAGCGCCTGACGGACATCACCCTCGCCCGACATAGGGCATCTTGGTCGCCATCACGGTCATGAACAGCACGTTGGCGTCGAGCGGCAGGCCGGCCATGTAGACCACCGCCTCGGCGACGCGCTCGACGTCCATCACCGCTTCGGCGGCAATCGAGCCGTCCGCCTGTTGCACGCCCACCGTCATCGGCACCGCCATCTCGGTCAGGGCATTGCCGATGTCGATCTGGCCGCAGGCGATGTCGTAAGGACGGCCGTCGAGCGCCAGCGTCTTGGTCAGGCCGGTGATGGCGTGCTTGGTCGCGGTGTAGGGCACCGAACCGGGGCGCGGCGCATGGGCCGAGACGGAACCGTTATTGATGATGCGGCCGCCCACCGGCTCCTGCCTGCGCATCGCCGCAAAGGCCGCCCGCGAGCACAGGAACGTGCCGGTCAGGTTGACCGCCACGACATCGTTCCAGGCCTCGACGGGAATCTCGTCGATGGTGGAGGCCTTGTAGCCCATGCCGGCATTGTTGAAGAGCAAGTCAACCCGCCCGAACGCCTCGGTGATGGTCTCGAACATGTCATCGACCTGATCGGGCCTGGTGACGTCGCAGACCACGGCCAGGGCGCTGGCGTCGGTCTTGCCGGCATCCGCTATCGCCGCATCGAGCGGCGCCTTGCTACGGCCGCAAAACACGGTGTTCCAGCCATCCCTCAGCAGCGCGGTCGCCACCGCCTTGCCGATGCCCTTGCCGGCACCGGTAACCACTGCGACCCTGTTGCTCGCCATGATGAAGCTCCTCCATGCGCATGACCAATCGCCGGCGGACGATCATTGTAGCGTCAACAATCTAGAGCGCCGACCCAATCAAAACCAGATCGGCTGTCTTGATTGTAGCGATGGAGCGAAGGAAATCGGCCACAGAAAAAGGGCGGTCATTGGCGACCGCCCAGTTTTTCATCGAACCGTGCTTGGGAGGAGGAGAGCCGATCCGAGTAAGAAAAGGATGCGCCTGCTCGGTTAACAAATCCTTAACGCGAAAAGCGGCCTTTTAGCTGCTTTTCGCGAGCCTACCGAGAGAGACCTACCAGCGTGGATTGACCTGCGGATTGGCCGAAGCCTCGATCGGCACCTTGACGCTCGACACCGTCGCCTCGACATGGTCGACCAGCGCGTCCGGCAGCTTCAGCCGGCCGGCGAGAAGGTCGAGATAGCCGCGCTCGGCGCGCGTGTCGGGATCGATCGCCAGGCGCGAAGCGGTGTAAAGCTCGACCTTCTGTGCGTCGGTCTGGGCCGCAGCGACGATCGAATCGAGGTCCAGCGGCGCATCGAGCTCGGCCATCAGGAACTGCTCTGCCTCGGAACCGATGCCGGACAGGCTGAGCTTGTCGCCGATCTTCTTGCGCTCGTCGTCGTCGATATGGCCATCAGCCTTGGCGGCAGCGATCATGGCGCGGATCAGGGTCAGCGCGAATTCGGTCTCGCCCTGGGGCGCCTGGGAGGGATGGAAGGAATCGTCGGCCGGCGGTGGCAGGAGCTGCGGCTCGGCTTGTGGGGCAGCGGCAGTCTGCTCGGGGGCGTTGCCGGCCTTGTAGTTCTGGTAGGCCTTGTAGGCGAGGCCGCCGATGGCCGCGAGGCCGCCGACCTTCAGCGCCGTGCCCGTGACCTGACGGCCGGCACCGGTTCCGAGCAGCACGGCGACCAGCGCGCCTGCGGCCAGCGGATTGTCCTTGGCGAGTTGCGTCGCCTGCCCGGCCTTGTCGCGCACGGTGGAGCCGGTGCCAGGGATCTTGGAGCCGAGGAGATCGTCGAGCAGCTTCTTGGGGTCGAACATGGATGCCTCCGGTTGGGAATGTCGGTCGCCGTGAGGTAGGCGGACGATCGCGACATTACAATGACGCCGGTCAATTTGGCGAGGCAAACCCGATACAGCAGGTCAACTGCCGATGTGGGGGGCGTCGCCGCGTTGTTCTGCCAGCTCTACTTGGCGATGGCGCTCCGCGTAGCGGGCACGGTCCTCGGTAGTGCGGGTATCATGGCAGTGCGGACAGGACACGCCAGCCTCGAACTTAGGCGACAGCAACTCTTCCGGCATGAGCGGATGCCGGCAGGCGCGGCAAAGCTCGGCCTCGCCGACCGCAAGGCCATGCGACACCGAAACGCGCTCGTCGAAGACAAAGCACTCGCCTTGCCACAGGCTCTGCTCCGCAGGCACCTCTTCGAGATATTTGAGGATGCCGCCCTTGAGGTGGAACACCTCGTCGATGCCGAGCGATTTCACATAGGCCGTCGCCTTTTCGCAGCGTATGCCGCCGGTGCAGAACATCGCCACCTTGCGGCCCTCGAGCTCGCTGCGATGGTCCTCGACCCAGCCGGGGAATTCGCGGAAACTCTTGGTCTGCGGATCGACCGCCCCGGAGAACGTACCGATAGAAACCTCATAGTCGTTGCGCGTGTCGACGACGATCGTGTCGGGATCGGAAATCAGCGCATTCCAGTCGTGAGGCTCGACATAGGCGCCGACGCTGGCGAGCGGGTCGATGCCCTCGACGCCCATGGTGACGATCTCGCTCTTCAGCCGCACCTTCATGCGGTGGAACGGCATCTCGGTTGCCGCGCTGTACTTGACTTCAAGGCCGGCGAGTTCCGGCATGGCTTCAAGATGCGCGATCAGTTCGGCGATCGCCTCTCCGGTGCCGGCGACCGTGCCGTTGATGCCCTCGCGGGCAAGCAGCAGCGTGCCCTTGATGCCGCGGCCGCAGCAGAAGGCGGCAAGCGGCGCGCGCAGGTCCTCGAAGCGCTCCAGCCGGCAGAAGCGGTAGAGGGCGGCGACGCGGAACCGGGATACAGGCGTGGAAAGATTCATGGCTTGAGCCACTAGCGCTTCGCCTCATTTTTTTCAACGTGCAGCTGAAAGTGGAGCGATTACAGGCAGTTCCTGATTCGGGTCGGATCTCGCACCGGAGAAAGACGGCCGATTTCCGGGGTATCTTTTCCACGCCTGCGGAATTCCGGCGACAATGGTTGCGACGAAACGGAGAGTGTCGCGCATGTTCAGCAAGCAAACGGCCGATGAAATCGAGAAGGCGGCGCGCGAATTCGGGCTGGAGCCGGCCGCCCTGCTCGCCATTGCCGAGATCGAGAGCGCCGGCCAGGTGTTCGCCAAGGTCGACGGGCGCAACGAACCGCTGATCCGCTTCGAAGGGCATTACTTCGACCGCAGGCTTTCGGGCGCCAAACAGGCAAGGGCGCGCGCGGCGGGCCTTGCCTCGCCGACGACGGGTGCCGTCGCCAACCCGCGCGGCCAAGCGGCGCGCTGGCAGATGCTCGAAAAGGCGGCCGACATCGACCACCAGGCCGCCTATGAATCGACATCCTGGGGCCTCGGGCAGGTGATGGGGTCGCACTGGCTGTGGCTCGGTTTCGACAAAGTCGACGGGCTCGTCGCCGAGGCGCGCTCCGGCGCTGCCGGCCAGGCACGGCTGATGGCCCGCTACATCGACAAGGCCGGCCTCAAGGAGGCACTCAACGGCCATGACTGGGAGGCGGTCGGACACGGCTATAACGGCCCGGGCTTCCGCAAGAACGGCTACCATACCAAGCTGGCCGATGCCTATCGACGGCAGATCGACGGCCCAGCGCCCGGCGACCGGACGATGCAGGTCGGCTCGCGCGGCGAGTTGGTCACCGAACTGCAGGAAGCGCTCGTGGCACTTGGCTATCCCGTCGACACAGATGGCATCTACGGCCCGGGCACGGCGTCCGCGGTCAAGAAATTCCAGGCCGAGCAAGGCCTTGCCGTTGATGGCATCGCCGGTGAACGAACCCAAGCCGCGATACGCCGGGCGTTGCAGCCTGGAGCCGGCGGGCTGTGGTCGGCATTCAAGTCCTGGCTCGCCGGTATTTTCGGTCGATCTTGACGCGCCGGAGCGCTATGCAGGCACGCAAGGCGGTCCGGTTTTCCAGCTGACATGCGGGCCGCATCACCATGTCGCTGCAGGCTTCGTGGACTCGTTCTGCACGGTCTGTTAAATCGGTTGAAAAGTAACGATGGAGCGAGTGCCATGACCAGCAAAACCCAGAAACTGCTTGCGCTGCTGGATGGCCAGCCAGTCATTCCGGTGCTGAAGATCGAACGTGCGGTCGATGCTGTGCCGCTGGCCCGTGCCCTCGCCCGCGGCGGCCTCAGGGCGATCGAAATCACCCTGCGGACGGACGAAGCGCTGGAATGCATCCGCCGCGTTGCCGCTGAGGTCGAGGACTGCATTGTCGGCGCCGGCACGATCCTCAACGCCCGCCAGTTCGACGAGGCGGTGGCCGCCGGCTCGAAGTTCATCGTCAGCCCCGGCCTGACCCGCGAACTGATCGTGCATGCCGCGACCAGTGATGTGCCGCTCTTGCCGGGCACCATCACTCCCGGCGAAATCATGGCCGCGCGCGAAGCCGGTCTCGACTTCCTGAAATTCTTCCCCGCCGAGCAGGCCGGCGGCGCGCCTTTCCTCAAGGCCCTCGCCTCGCCCATCGCCGACGTCAAGTTCTGCCCCACCGGCGGCATCTCGGCCAAGAACGCCAGGGATTATCTCAGCCTGCCGAACGTCGTCTGTGTCGGCGGCTCGTGGGTCGCCCCCGACGACATGGTCAAGGCAGGCGACTGGGCCGGCATCGAGGCGCTGGCCGCCGAAGCAAACAAGCTGCGCAAGAACTGAGGATATTGCCTTCTCCCCTTGTCGGAGAAGTCAGGATCTGGCCAACCCAACAAAAAAGCCGCGCTGGCAGCCAGCGCGGCTTTTTTGTTGTCTTGTTCGTCGATCAGTTGTTCTCGAAACGAGCTACCGACAGGAACTTCACGGCACTGCCGGAGAAGCGATTAGCATCTGCCGCCTGGCTGCCCTGCTGGAAGCCGGCCGTGTAGACCTCCTTCGGCGCGGTGCGGACGATGTTGTAGGCAAAGCCCGGCGCCTTGGTATTGGTCGTGACCGTCGTCACCTGCTCGCCGCTGCGCAGGGCCCAGCGCGCGGCGTCGGGCGCTGCGGCAACCACGACGGCCTTGGGCTCGGGCTTGGCTTCCTCGGCAACCGGACGGGCCGATTTGCGGGTGGTCTTGACGCTGCCGCCGATCGCAGCGGCCGGGTCCTGGCCCGCCGAAAGCGAGGCAATGGCGTTCTTCGGCGTCGCAGCCTTGGGCGCGGCAGTGGCCACGGCCTCGGGCTGGTCGAACACGGAGCGCTGCTCCGGCACCGGCGCGAGAGCCGCAACCTCGAACTCGTCGTCGGCCGCTTCTTCGGCTGGAATGTCGTCCGCCGCTGCGAGCGCTGCTTCCACCGTCATGTCCTGCGGACGCGACGAAGGCACCGGTGCATTGCCTGCTACAGCCGGCATGTCATCGCTGGAGGCCAGCGCCATCAGGACATTCTGGTTCTCGGGCGTGAGTTCGGCTGGCGGGTTGTAGTTCGGACGCCGGGTCGGCAGCGGAACATTGGCTGCGATCTGCTGTTCAACTGCGGTCGGCTGCTCGCCTTCGGCCAGCGGCGCGGATGCCGCGCCGAACGGCACGGTCTCTGCGGTCGCCACGCCGATCTCGGCCTGCGGCCGCGGCGCAATGCCCGGAAGCGGCACGCTGCGGGCGGGAAGTGCTGCTAGAATGGTCTCCGGCGCCTGATCGGCCGGTGCCTCGTCGGCGACCTGCGGCAGCTCTGCGCGCTGCGCATTCTCGGGCGCTATGATCTGGATGCCGGGCAGCGACTTGGCGGCAGGCGCCTCGGCAATTGCCTTGGCCGGCGCCCTCTTGGGCGCAACGGCTGCCACTGCGATTTCGCCGGTATCTTCTTCCTCGTCTGCACCGCCGCCACCAAACAGTGCTGCAAACAGGCCACCGCTCCGCTTTGCCGGCGCCCCAGCGCTGGCGAGAACCAGATCGCCGCTCTTCTTGCGCGACTGGTAGGAAGCGAGCGCCTGCTCGAAACCGGGCAACGGCTTGCCGTCGCTCGGCACGTGCAGCGTCTTGCCGGACGGGAACACGGCGACGAGTTCGCGGCGGCTCATGCGCGGCCAGTGGCGCACGTTGCCGACGTCCATGTGGATGAAGGGCGAACCGGAGCGCGGATAGTAGCCGACGCCGCCGGCCTGGACGCGCAGGCCCGAGTCACGCAGCTTCTTCAGCGGCACGCCGGGAATGAAGAAATCCATCGCCTTGCCGAGCATATGCTGGCTTTTTTCGGCAACGCCGCTCGAACGGCTGCGCAGCAGCGAATTGGTCGCCGGCGAACGATAGGCCGACACGACATGGATATAGTCGCGGCCGCCAGCAGAACGATAAGCCTCCCAAACCACGTCGAACAGACGCGGGTCCATTTTGGTCGGCTCGTTGCGGCGCCAGTCGCGCAGGAACTGATTGAGTTTCTTGAGTCCGGCAGCATCGTATCTGCCGTTGCGCTTGAACGTGATCTCAGCCCTTTCACCCGTGTGGGTGTAATAAAGCTTGAGGGTCCGCGTTTCGGCGGAGGCTGTCGCCTGAGAAGCTGTCAGGAAACCAAACGTCAGCATCGCGGCCGTAAGCCACTTTTGCCAACCATTCGATTTCGAGCGACGCCCTTCGGTGTTCTCGATCCTGTTCAAATCAAAAGGCCCTGTTAGGCTGCCATCTGTCCCCGGATTTGAAGCCCGGACACTGTTACGGATTCGTGTCCGAATATCGATCCTAATGGTTAATCACTGCTTATTGAAGGCCAAATGCGGTAACACCATGGCGATATCCCAGCAAAAGGGAATCTCAGAATTTCATGGTAAACCGCTGGTTTATACGGCAAAAATGGCGCTGAACAATTGAGCCTTCGGCCACAATTGGATGCGTCCCGCAAGCGACACACAAGCTTTAATTCCAGATCGGCGGAGAAAATATCAGGACGCGAGTCGCTCGACGCGCCCGGTTTCGGGATCGATTCCGTATTCCTTGAGCTTACGGTAGAGCGTCGAGCGGCCGATCCCCAGCCGTCGCGCCACTTCGCTCATCTGGCCGTTGTAGTGCTCGATGGCGAGCCGGATCATCTCGAATTCCACATCGGCCAGCGGACGCACATTGCCGCGTTCGTCGAGCGCCCGCAGCATGCCGGGACGGGTCCGTTCCGGCGCGGATGACAACGGCGCAGCCGCAACCGCTTTTTCAGCGGACGTCTCTACAAGCTCCTGCTTCGCCTCGCCGCCCAGGTCGACGACGCCTTCCACCTGGGCGCGGATCTGCGGGAACTCGTCTTCGGTCAGCACGTCGCCTTCGCAAAGCACGCAGGCGCGGAAGACGGCGTTTTCGAGCTGGCGGATGTTGCCCGGCCAGTCATGGGCCTGAAGTAGCGCCAGCGCATTTTCCGAAATCATCGGGATCCGGCCATGCGCGCTTGCCGGCGCGACTCGGGAGATGAAGTGGCTGACCAGCAGCGGAATGTCTTCGCGGCGGTCGCGCAGCGGCGGCACGAAGATCGGATAGACGTTGAGGCGATAAAACAGATCCTCGCGGAACTTGCCGTCCTTGACCTGCTGCAGGAGGTTGCGGTGCGTCGCCGAGATCAGCCGGATGTCGACCTTGACGGTGGAGCGGCCGCCGACCGGGTCGACCTCGCCCTCCTGCACGGCACGCAGCAGCTTGACCTGCACGTCGAGCGGCAGGTCGCCGATCTCGTCGAGGAAAAGCGTGCCGTTGTTGGCCTCGACGAACTTGCCTGGGTGCTTTTCCGTGGCGCCGGTGAACGAGCCCTTCTCGTGGCCGAACAGGATGCTCTCGACGAGATTGTCGGGAATGGCGCCGCAATTGACGGTGACGAACGGTTTCGAGCGCCGGTCGCCCGATCCCTGGATGGCGCGGGCGACGAGTTCCTTGCCGGCGCCGGATTCGCCCTCGATCAGGATCGGGATGTTCGACGCCGACGCCTTCTGCCCCAGCCGTATGACTCGGTCCATGGCCGGGCTTCTGGTGATCATGTCGCGGAAGGTAAGCAGCCCGCCGCTGCGGCGAGCCGTGCGCCGGACCGTATTCTCGACCGCTTCTACCTTGAGCGCGTTGGCGATGGCCGCCAGGAGCTTTTCCGGGGACGCCGGCTTGACGACGAAGTCGAAGGCACCGTTGCGCATCGCCGACACCACCGTGTCGATGCCGCCTTGCGCCGTCTGCACGATGACCGGAAGCGTGATGCCGCGCTCGCGCATCGCCTTGAGCACGCCGATTCCGTCCAGCCCGGGCATCGACAGGTCGAGGATGAGCACGCCGATCTCGCCGCCGCGCGGCCCGTCGAGCATGCGCAGGGCTGCCTCGCCGCCGTCGACGGCGATCGCGGTGTGGCCGAATTTCGTCACCGCAGCGTCGACGAGGCGACGTTGGACGGGATCGTCATCGACTATGAGAATCGAACCTGCCATGAATGTCCGGAATATGCCCGTAGTTGCTTATTGGATGTGGATCATCCTGGCACAGGGTTCTAAATAAGGTTTCAAAAAAGCCGGTGAACGAATCCCTTAGGATTTGAATCGACTGGCCGAGGGAAGTGAAAAGGAAGACGCAATGCGTTGGAATTCCGGGCAAGAGATGTCAGCCACCGCCTCCGCCAGGGGCGCGGCAGGGTTTGGCGAGTTGCCCGAATGGGATCTCGCCGACCTGTATGCCGCCATGGACGCGCCCGAGTTGGCGCGCGATCTCGAAAAGGCTTCCATCGATGCGGTGGCTTTCGAAGCTCGCTGGAAAGGCACCCTTGCCATCGAGGCCGAGCGCGGCGCGGCCGGCAAGCTCGGCCAGGCCATGCAGACCTATGAGGCGCTGGAGGAACTGGTCGGGCGCGTTGTCTCCTATGCCGGGCTTGTCTATGCCGGCGACACCTCGGACCCCAAGCGCGCCAAGCTTTACGGCGACGTCCAGGAAAAGATGACCGATGCCAGCGCGCATCTTCTGTTCTTCGCGCTCGAGCTCAACCTCGTCGACGATGCGCTGATCCTCAAGGCGCTCGATGCCGATCCTGAATTCGGCCACTACCGCCCCTGGGTGCTCGACCTCAGGAAGGACAAGCCCTACCAGCTCGAGGACCGCGTCGAGCAGCTGTTCCACGAAAAGTCGATCACCGGGCGCGGCGCCTGGAACCGGCTGTTCGACGAAACGATGACAGACCTGCGCTTCGACATCGGCGGCGAGGAACTGACGCTGGAGCCGGCGCTGAACAAGCTGCAGGACCCCGACGGCGAAGTGCGCAAGGCAGCCTCCGAGGCGCTGGCCGCGACCTTCCGCAAGAACCTGCGGGTCTTCACGCTGATCACCAATACGCTCTCCAAGGACAAGGAGATTTCCGACCGCTGGCGCGGCTTCGAGGACATTGCCGATTCCCGCCACCTCGCCAACCGGGTCGAGCGCGAGGTCGTCGACGCGCTGGCCGCCGCCGTGCGCGAAGCCTATCCGCGCCTGTCGCACCGCTATTACGCGATGAAGGCCAAATGGCTCGGCATGGAGGTGATGAACCACTGGGATCGCAACGCGCCGCTGCCCGAGACACCGCAGGCGACGATTGGCTGGGACGAGGCCAAGGACACGGTGCTGACCGCCTATCAGAGCTTCTCGCCTGAAATGGCCGAGATCGCTCGCGACTTCTTCGACCGCCGCTGGATCGACGCGCCGGTGCGTCCCGGCAAGGCGCCGGGAGCGTTTGCCCATCCGACGGTGCCCTCGGCGCATCCTTACGTGCTGCTCAACTACATGGGCAAGCCGCGCGACGTCATGACCCTCGCCCACGAGCTCGGCCATGGCGTGCACCAGGTGCTGGCCGGCGGCCAGGGCGCGTTGATGGCCTCGACGCCGCTGACGCTGGCCGAGACGGCAAGCGTGTTCGGCGAGATGCTGACCTTCCGCTCGCTGCTCGACCGCACCACCGACAAGCGCGAGCGCAAAGCGATGCTGGCCCAGAAGGTCGAGGACATGATCAACACGGTCGTGCGCCAGATCGCCTTCTATGAGTTCGAACGCAAGGTGCACTCCGAGCGCAAGAACGGCGAACTGACATCCGACCAGCTCGGCCAGTTCTGGCTCGAGGTGCAGGCTGAAAGCCTGGGCCCCGCGATCAAGCTGCGCGAGGGCTACGAGGTGTTCTGGTCCTACATCCCGCACTTCATCCATTCGCCCTTCTACGTTTATGCCTACGCCTTCGGCGATTGCCTGGTGAACTCGCTCTACGCGGTCTACCAGAATGCCGAACGCGGCTTTCAGGACAAGTATTTCGAGATGCTGCGCGCCGGCGGCACCAAGCATCATTCCGAACTCCTGAAGCCGTTCGGGCTCGACGCCACCGATCCCGCCTTCTGGCAGAAGGGGCTTGCCGTGATCAGCAACCTCATCGACGAACTGGAAGCGCTGGACTGAGCCCGGTTCTATCGCAAGCACGCTGACATCATGACTGGTCCCACATCCCCATTCGTCCTGTTCAGGGACGACCCCGCCGGTCGCGAGGTGCTGTTTGAAGCACCCCGCGAGATCATCGTCGCGCATGATGCGGCGGATTTCTTCCCGGCCTTGCAGGCAGCCCAGAAGGCGCATGAACAGGGCAAATGGCTTGCCGGCTATTTCTCCTACGAGGCCGGTTATCTGCTCGAGCCGAAGCTCAGGCCGCTGCTTCCCGAGGGACGGCGCACGCCGCTGGTCTGTCTCGCCGTGTTCGACCAGCCGTCGGACCGGGACCGCGCCCCGTCACGGGAGCCCGCAACCAACGGGCCCATATTTGATGCGCGGGCGACATGGTCGGAGGCCGACTATGAGCGCCGGTTCAAGACGCTGCACCAGCATTTGCGCCAGGGCGACTGCTACCAGGCCAACCTGACCTTTCCCGTGCATGCCCAATGGTCCGGCGAAGCGCTCGACGCCTTCGACGCGCTGATCGCCCGTCAGCCGGTGAAATACGGTTCGCTGGTCTCGCTCGGCGGCCCGGTCGTGCTGTCGCGTTCGCCCGAACTGTTCTTCGACATCGACAGCGAGGGCTGGATCGAGACACACCCGATGAAGGGCACCGCCCCGCGCGGCAAGACGCCGGAGGAGGACGCAGCCCTCAGGGAATTCCTGCGCAACGACGAGAAGAACCAGGCGGAAAACCGCATGATCGTCGATCTCCTGCGCAACGACATCTCGCTGATCAGCGAGGTCGGCACGCTCGACGTGCCCGAGCTTTTCCGCATCGAGAGCTATCCGACGGTGCACCAGATGGTCAGCCGCGTGCGCGCCAGGCTGTTGCCCGGACTGACCATCGAGCAGGTCTTTGCCGCCCTCTTCCCCTGCGGCTCGATCACCGGCGCCCCCAAGATCCGGGCGATGGAGATCCTGCGTGACCTCGAAGGCACCCCGCGCGACGTCTATTGCGGCGCCATCGGCTGGATCGCCCCGGGCGGCACCATGCGCTTCAACGTCGCGATCCGCACCATCACGCTCTTTCCCGACGGCGAGGCCGTCTACAATGTCGGCGGCGGCGTCGTCTTCGATTCGACTGCGGAAGCGGAGTATGCCGAATGTCTTCTGAAAGCGCGTTTCGCCACGGGCACGGTGCCGGCTTCGAGCTGATCGAGACCATGCGCTGGGAGCCGCACAGCGGTTTGCTGCGCGGCGGCCGACATCTGGCACGGCTCAAGGCATCAGCCGAGGCGCTCGGGTTCGGGTTCGACAGGGCGACGATCGAGCAGGCTTTGGCGCAGGCTGCAGGTGGCGACATGCCGCTGAGGGTCCGCCTCGCTCTCGCTCCGGACGGTAGCCCCGAAGTAACAAGCCAATCGTTCGTGCCGCTGGCATGGGATGCCGTCTGGACGCTGCGCATCGCGGCCACGAGGCTCGATTCCTCGAACAACTTGCTTCGCCACAAGACGACGCGCCGCGAGGCTTACGACCGCGCCCGCGCCGAATTCCCGCGTGAGGCTGCCGACGAGGTGATCCTGCTCAACGAGGCAAGCGAGGTCTGCGAAGGCACCATCACCAACATCTTCGTCGACATGGGCGACGGCGGCCCGGTGAAGACGCCACCCCTCGCCTGCGGCCTGCTCGCGGGCGTGCTGCGCGGGGAGTTGATCGACAAGGGCAAGGCTGTGGAGGCGGCGCTGACGGCTGAAGACCTTCGCCGCGCAGCGCAAATCTGGGTCGGCAACTCGTTGCGAGGACTGATTGCGGCAAGGCTGGTCCAATGACGCGACATTGTCGGCGAACCGGGGGCAGGCTAAGTCACTAAACAACAGCCCAGTCCGACAAATCGCCATGACCGATCCCACCCACACGCCCTATGACGGCAGCTCGAAACCCTTCGCCATCGGTCTCAAGCAGGCGGAGCCGCGCGACTGGATCGAGCTCGACGGCCATCTCGACGCCTATCTGGCGGAGAAGGACCGGCTCTACGCCGAAATCCCGGACAAGGTGTTCGTCGCCGAGCCCGGCACGAAGCAGTCTCAAAGGGAAGTGCTGGACCTCCTGGTGGCGCATCTGACCGAGCGCTTCCCCGAGACCTATCGCGTCGAGGAAGGCCGCTGCAGCATTGCCGGCACGGGCCGCTCCATCGACGTCCAGAATCCTGGTGACAGCCCGCTGGTCGCTGCCTCGAAGCTCGTCCAGGAAGACCTGATCCTGATGCGGCGCGGCGACGATGGCTGGCGGCTCGCCGCGGGTTCTCTGTGCTTTCCTTCGTCGTGGAGGCTGACGGAAAAATTCGGGCAGCCGATCGACAAGATACATGGCCCCGTGCCCGATTTCGGGCCTGGCACCCGCATGGCCGAACTGATCGCGCGCATGTTCGACAAGCTTACCGTGCTGGTGGAACGTTTCAACTGGTCGATCCAGGCAGATGGCTCGCTCTATCACCCGCTTTCCGACCGCCAGCGTCTCGCCCGCTCGGCCGAGACGGAATCGACGTTTCCCGGCGCCGATGTCGCCGCTCACGCCTTCATCCGCGTCGAGCGGCAGACCTTGCGCAAGCTGCCGGTCTCGGGCGACATCCTGTTCACCATCCGCATCCATCTCGACCCGCTGGCAGTGCTGGCGCGCCACGACGAGCGCGCGCGGCTGGCCGCATCATTCGCCGATCAGCTGATGAGCCTCGACCGCCAACAGCTAGACTACAAGGGCCTGGTGGCCGACCGCGACAGGCTCGTTGGCTTTCTCTCCGAGATGAAAAAAGCCGGCTAATAGCGGCATAACGTCCGGCTCCTACAGCATCTGGGGCCGGGGGATTCGCTTTATTGTGACAAGCATGTATGGTTTAGCCGTTGAAGCCGGGTCAATCGGGGCCCGGCTCTTTTAGTGTGAGAAGGAGTGCCATAAAAAATGGCGAATGAAAAATGGCCCGTTTATGGTGAGATTACTGGCCCTGTTGTGATGATCGGCTTCGGCTCGATCGGTCGCGGAACGCTCCCCCTCATCGAACGCCATTTCAAGTTCGACAAGTCGCGCATGGTGATCATCGATCCCAGCGACGAAAACCGTAAGCTCGCGGATGAGCGCGGCATCAAATTCATCCAGGAGGCGGTAACCAAGGACAATTACAAGGAGCTTTTGACTCCCCTGCTGACCAATGGCGGCGGCCAGGGCTTCTGCGTCAACCTGTCGGTCGACACCGGCTCGGTGGACCTCATGCATCTCTGCCGCAAGCTTGGCGTGCTCTATGTCGACACCGTCATCGAGCCATGGCTCGGCTTCTACTTCGACAACAACGCCGGCAATGACGAACGCACCAACTATGCGCTGCGCGAGACGCTTTTGGCCGAACGGCGCAAGCATCCCGGCGGCACGACTGCGGTCTCCACCTGCGGCGCCAATCCGGGCATGGTCTCGTGGTTCGTCAAGCAGGCGCTGGTCAACCTTTCCAGGGACCTCGGCATCGAATTCGAGGAGCCGGCGCAGCACGACCGCGAAGGCTGGGCCGCGCTGATGAAGAAGGCCGGCGTCAAGGGCATCCACATCGCCGAGCGCGACACCCAGCGCACCAAGAACCCCAAGCCGATGAACGTGTTCTGGAACACCTGGTCGGTCGAGGGCTTCATCTCCGAAGGCCTGCAGCCGTCCGAACTCGGCTGGGGCACGCACGAGAAGTGGAAGCCCAAGAATGCCAAGAAGTTCAAGCATGGCAACAAGGGCGCGATCTATCTCGAACAGCCAGGCGCCAACACCCGCGTCCGCACCTGGTGCCCGACGCCGGGCGCGCAATACGGCTTCCTTGTCACCCACAACGAGGCGATCTCGATCTCCGACTTCTTCACCGTGCGTTCGAAGAAGGGCAAGGTGACCTACCGGCCGACCTGCCACTATGCCTATCATCCCTGCAACGACGCGGTGCTGTCGATGCACGAGATGTTCGGCGCCGCCGGCAAGCCGCAGCCTGTCCACCACGTCCTCGACGAGGACGAACTGGTCGACGGCATCGACGAGCTCGGCGTGCTGCTCTACGGCCACGACAAGAATGCCTACTGGTTCGGCTCGCAGCTGTCGCTGGAGCAGGCGCGCAAGCTGGCGCCCTACCAGAACGCGACCGGCCTGCAGGTCTCGTCGGCAGTGCTCGCCGGCATGGTCTGGGCGTTCGAGAACCCCGAAGCCGGCATCGTCGAGGCCGACGAAACCGACTACAGGCGCTGCCTTGAAGTGCAGCTGCCCTATCTCGGACCGGTCAAGGGCTACTACACCGACTGGACGCCGCTCGAAGGCCGCCCCGGCCTGTTCGAGGAGGATCTCGACAAGGACGATCCCTGGCAGTTCCGCAACGTGCTGGTCCGGTAAGGAATACGGGAATAGGGCGGTAGGGGAATAAGGCAGTAGGGCACCAAGGAACCTGCTGGCATATTCTCCTACTGCCTTACTCCCTACCGCCCTGCCCTTGCCTTCATCGCCAAATCGGGCGATTGAAGTCAGGCGGACTGAGGAGAGGATTACTTGATGACGACTTCGCGCAAAATTGCTTCGGCCGGAGTGCTTGCCCTGCTTGCGGCCGCGATTGCCGGCTGTTCGACCAGCGGCGGCGGTTCGGGCGGGGGCTCCAGGCCAGCGCCGTCCGGCGTGGAAGGCTCATGGCTGGACGCCAAGGGCACCGGTCTTTCGACCTTCGCCAGCGGCGCATTCCAGACGGTCGCCACCGACACCGGCCAGAAGCTTTCCGATGGCACCTACATCCTGACCGGCGCCAACTCGGTTCAGATCAACGGCACCTCGCTGATCCGCCAGTCGCCGATCAGCTTCAACTGCCTGCTGATCTCGGCCAACCAGCTCAACTGCACCAGCTCTGCCGGCCAGCAGTTCACCCTGACCAGGCGCTCGGCCTGATTCAGACGTTGCGCCCGCCAAGGTGGGCGCAACGCCTCTCCTGAAGCTCCGGCTCGCCAAAAGCCCCGCGGCAGTTCATCGGCCGGCGACGTCAATCGGCAAGTCAGTTGAGCCGGCTTGCAGCCTTCGATTCTCCCTTGCATCCGAAAAATCGGAATGTGAACATGGCGCCAAGGAATGTGTAACATTCCGGTCAAGCGAAGACGCTAAACGTCTCGCGGGGGTCATTCGGGAGATTTCAACATGAAGAGATTGGCTGCCATTGCGGCTTTGTCGGCTTCGGCGTTCGGTTATTCCGCCGCACCGTCATTTGCCGACTACACGTTGACCATTCTGCACATCAATGACTGGCACAGCCGCATTGAGAGCAACAACAAGTTTGAATCGACCTGCTCGACCGAGGAAGAGGGCAAGGGCGAGTGCATCGGCGGCGCAGCGCGCCTGGTGACGGCGATTGCCGACCAGCGCAAGAAGCTCGAAGGCCAGAACGTCCTGCTGCTCAACGGCGGCGACAATTTCCAGGGCTCGCTGTTCTACACCACCTACAAGGGTGCGGCAGAAGCCGAATTCCTGAACCAGATGAAGTTCGACGCCATGACCGTCGGCAACCACGAATTCGACGACGGCGAAGAGGCGCTGGTGCCGTTCCTGGAAAAGATCCAGTTCCCGGTGCTCTCCGCCAACGTGCATCCCAATGCGCAGTCCAAGGTCGGCGACCGCATCAAGCCGTCGCTGGTGCTCGAAGTCGGCGGCCAGAAGATCGGCATCGTCGGCGCCGTCACCAACGATACGCCGGAAGTCGCCTCTCCCGGCCCCAATATCGCCATCGAGGACGACGTCAAGAACATCACCGCCGAAGTCGAGAAGCTGAAGGCCGAGGGCGTCAACAAGATCATCGCCCTGACGCACGTCGGCTATCCCCGCGACAAGGAGATGATCGCCAAGATTCCCGGCGTCGACGTGGTCGTCGGCGGCCATTCGCACTCGCTGCTGTCGAACACCGACGCCAAGGCCGAAGGGCCCTACCCGACGATGATCGACAACCCCGAGGGCTACAAGGTTCCGGTCACCCAGGCCGCCTCCTACTCGAAATACCTCGGCGAGTTCACCGTCACCTTCGACGACAACGGTGTCGTCAAGGAAGCCAAGGGCGACCCGATCTATCTCGACAACTCGATCAAGCCCGACGAGGCCGTGCTTGCCCGCATCAAGGAGCTCGGCGCACCTATCGAGGAGCTCAAGAACAAGGAGGTCGCCGAGACCACCGCGATGATCGACGGCAGCCGCGAAAGCTGCCGCGCCCGCGAATGCGAGATGGGCAACCTGATCTCCGACGCCATCCTCGACCGGGTCAAGGACCAGGGCGTCACCATCGTCTTCCAGAACGGCGGCGGCATCCGCGCCTCCATCGACCAGGGCGTCGTCACCATGGGCGAAGTGCTGACCGTGCTGCCGTTCCAGAACACGCTCGCCACCTTCCAGCTTTCCGGCAAGGACATCGTCGCCTCGCTCGAGGCCGGCGTCAGCGAAATCGAGGAAGGCAAGGGCAAGTTCCCGCAGGTCGCCGGCCTGAAATACTCCTTCGACAAGTCGGTTGCGGCCAATGCCGGCCGCATCAAGTCGGTCGAGGTGATGGACGGGGGCGCCTGGAAGCCGATCGACGAAGCCAAGGTCTACATGGTCGCCACCAACAACTACGTCCGCCAGGGCGGCGACGGCTACAAGCTGTTCGCCGACAACGGCGCCAACGCTTATGACTACGGTCCGAGCCTGGAGCAGGTAGTCGCCGACTATCTCGCCAAGAACCGGCCCTTCACGCCCAAGCTCGACGGCCGCATCACCGAGATCGCGGCGACGGTCGCCGCAGCACCCGCCCCCGCCGAACCGGCAAAGCCGGCCGAACCTGCCCCTGCGGCAGCCGAGCCGGCCAAGCCCGCCGACGCCGCAGCGGCACCGGCGGCGACAGCACCTGCAGCAGCGGAACCGGCAGCCGGCGCCGCAGGTGGCAAGACGCACACCATCGCCGCCGGCGACACTTTCTGGGATCTCGCCAAGACCTATCTCGGCGACCCCACCAAGTGGCAGGCGATCGCCGACGCCAATCCCGACACCCGGGCCAAGGATCTGCACATCGGCGGAACGCTTTCGATCCCGTCGACGAACTGATAGGGCTGACCTGTCCCAACAAGCCCGCCCGGCAAACCGGGCGGGCTTCGCTTTTGGAGATTGGCGAATAGGGAATAGTGAGTAGCGAATAGTCGGGCAGTACCCTTGGGCGCGCACGAGCCTGTTGGCTCAACCGCCCCCTCTATTCCCTACTCACTATTCTCTAATCGCTCCTTTGCCGGGTGCGGCCAGACGCGACATTGAACAGCGGCACCATTCAACTAGGTATCCCGCATAACGGAGACACCGAATGAACCTGACCACGACCATCGACGAAAAATCAGCCAAGGCGCCCGGCCCGTTCCCCAACGGCCACCCGTCGGTGCTCAAGCGCAAGGTCGGCGTCCTCCTGGTCAACCTCGGTACCCCCGACGGCACCGACAAGAAGTCGATGTGGCGCTATCTCCGCGAGTTCCTGTCCGATCCGCGCGTCATCGAGATGCCCAAGGTTCTGTGGTACCCGATCCTCTACGGTATCGTGCTCAACACGAGGCCGAAGAAATCGGGTGAGAACTACAAGAAGATCTGGAACACCGAACGCGACGAATCTCCGCTGCGCACCTACACCCGCGCCCAGGCGGAAAAGCTCTCCGAAGCCCTGCGCGACCTGCCCCACGTCGTCGTCGACTGGGGAATGCGCTACGGCAGTCCCTCGACCGAAAGCGCGGTCAACAAGCTGATCGCCCAGGGCTGCGACCGCATCGTCATGTTCCCGCTCTATCCGCAGTTCTCGGCGACGACGACCGCGACCGCCAGCGACCAGTTGTTCCGAGCGCTGATGAAAATCCGCGCCATGCCGTCGGTGCGCACCGTGCCTGCCTACTACGACGAGCCGGTCTATATCGAGGCGCTGGCGCGCTCGATCGAACAGCATCTGGCTTCGCTCGACTTCGAGCCGGAGGTGATTCTCGCCTCCTACCACGGCATCCCCAAGCCGTATTTCGAGCGCGGCGACCCCTATCACTGCCACTGCGTGAAGACGACGCGGCTGCTGCGCGAACGCCTCGGCATGAGCGACAAGAAGCTGATGACCACCTTCCAGTCGCGCTTCGGCGCGCAGGAATGGCTGCAGCCTTACACCGACAAGACGGTCGAGCGGCTGGCCAAGGAAGGCGTGAAGTCGATCGCCATCGTCAATCCAGGCTTCTCGTCCGATTGCATCGAGACGCTGGAGGAGATCGCCGGCGAGAACGCCGAGATCTTCCACCATGCCGGCGGCAAGAACTTCTCCCACATCCCCTGCCTCAACGACAGCGCCGAAGGCATGGCCGTGATCGAGGCGATCACCCGGCGCGAACTGTCGGGCTGGGTCTGACAGCAAAGGGCGGAACCTCCACCGGCGCGCGGCGTTGAACGCGGGCCAGGGAGACCCGCTACTCGTGACCCGCAAGCTCGACCTCAGGACCGGACGGCCCGTCTGGTACGCCTACCGCGCGCCGACGGTTGCGACCGGCAGGCTCGTCCGCGACATCAAGGCGGACGTCGCCATTGTCGGCATGGGCATCAGCGGCGCCATGGTGGCGGAAGCGCTGACGGATGCCGGCATGTCCGTGGTCTGCATCGACCGCCGCGGCCCGCTGTTGGGCTCGACCTCGGCAACCACGGCGCTGGTGCAATATGAGATCGACCAGCCGCTCTCCAAGCTTGCGCAACGCATCGGCAAGGACCGCGCCGAGCGCGCCTGGCGGCGATCCCGGCTAGCGGTGATGAACCTCAAGTCGCGCATCGACGAACTCGGCATCAACTGCAACGTCGAGACCAGGCAATCGCTCTACCTTGCCGGCGACGTGCTCGATGCGGACAGCTTGCGCATCGAGGCGGCTGCGCGCCGGCTTGCCGGCATCCATGCGACCTATCTGCCCAAGGCTGAACTGCGCGAACGGTTTGGCATCGCACGCGACGGCGCGATCCTGAGCCAGGGCAATCTGGCGCTCGACCCGCGCAAGCTGACCGCAGGCCTGCTGTTGACGGCGCGCCAGCGCAAGGCGCGCTTCTACGCACCGGCCGAGGCCACCGGCATTGCCACCAGCCGCGACGAGGTGACGGTCACCACCGGAGACGGCCCGACGATCACCGCAAGTCATGCGGTACTCGCCACTGGCTACGAACTCGTCGCTGGCTTCCAGGCGGGGACCGATCACCAGGTCATCTCGACCTGGGCCATCGCCACGCGGCCGCAGAAACGCGCGCTCTGGCCGGGCGCCGCCTTCATCTGGGAAGCGTCCGATCCGTACCTCTATCTGCGCGCGACGTCCGACGGCCGGGTCATCTGCGGCGGCGAGGACGAGGAGTTCACCGACGAGGCGCGTCGCGATGCGCTGATCGCCGAAAAATCGGATCGCATCGCCGCCAAGCTGAAGCGGCTCTTGCCCCAACTCGACACCACGCCGGAATTCGCCTGGACCGGCTCGTTCGGCACCACCGCGACAGGTCTACCCTATATCGGGACACTTCCCCGGCAGCCGCGCATCCACGCCGTGATGGGCTATGGCGGCAATGGCATCACCTATTCGCGCATTGCCGCCGAGATCGTCAGCGCCACCCTGTGCGGCAACGATGATACCGACGCCGGCCTGTTCGGCTTCCGGCGCTGAGCCGGCAGCATTTAGCGGTTCCCTTGTTGTAACGCCGCCGAAACGCCCTTAAGTCTTTTTGCGCATGCGGCGCGACTTGTGAATCGCGCGCTCAACTTGCGGGGGTGTTTCGAATGGACTTCAGCGGCTTCGACGTGGTCATTCCGGTCCTTGTCGTACTGGTTCTGTTGCTGCTGTTTGCCGGCATCAAGACCGTCCCGCAAGGCTACAATTACACGGTCGAGCGCTTCGGCCGCTACACCAAGACGCTGACGCCCGGCCTCAACCTGATCATCCCCTTCATCGACCGCATCGGCGCCAAGATGAACATGATGGAGCAGGTTCTCGACGTGCCGACGCAAGAGATCATCACCAAGGACAACGCGATGGTCGCCGTCGACGGGGTCGCCTTCTATCAGGTGCTCAGCGCTCCGCAGGCCGCCTATCAGGTGGCCGGCCTGCAGAACGCCATCCTCAACCTGACGATGACCAACATCCGCACCGTGATGGGCTCGATGGACCTCGACGAGCTTTTGTCGAACCGCGACGCCATCAACGAGCGGCTGCTGCGTGTCGTCGACGAAGCGGCGCACCCCTGGGGCATCAAGATCACCCGCGTCGAGATCAAGGACATCAACCCGCCGGCGAACCTCATCGAGTCGATGGGCCGACAGATGATGGCGGAACGCAACAAGCGTGCCCAGATCCTCGAAGCCGAGGGCATGAAGCAGGCGCAGGTGCTGGAAGCAGAGGGCCGCAAGGAAGCCGCCTTCCGCGACGCCGAGGCCCGCGAGCGCGCCGCCGAAGCCGAAGCCCGCGCCACCCAGGTGGTGTCGGAAGCCATCGCCAAGGGCGACGTCCAGGCGATCAACTACTTCGTCGCCCAGAAATACACCGAGGCGCTGGCCAAGATCGGTTCGGCATCGAACAGCAAGGTGGTGTTGATGCCGATGGAGGCATCGTCGCTGATCGGCACGCTCGGCGGCATCGGCGAGATCGCCAAGGAGGTGTTCCGCGACGGCGGCACCGCCGGAGCGCAACGCCAGGCCTCGCGCACGCCCAGGATTCCGCCCGAGCAGAACTGAGCCGGCAAGCCGGGCCTGGGTGAATTGAGGAACCGCACATGATCGCAAGCATCGTTGCCGAACTCGGTCCCTGGAACTGGATGCTGCTCGGCTTCATCCTGCTGTGCCTGGAGATTTTCGCGCCGGGCGTGTTCCTGCTGTGGATCGGCATTGCCGCGCTGATCGTCGGCTCGGCCTCGCTGCTGCTCTGGGATGTGGCGTTCTGGAGCTGGCAGGTCCAGGTCCTGGTCTTCCTCGTGCTCGCCCTCGCCTCTGCCTACATCGGCAAGAAGATCGTCCGCGACCGCGAAGACCCCTCCGACCAGCCGCTGCTCAACCGGCGCGGCGCCCAGATGATCGGCCGCACCGCGACATTGACCGAGCCGATCAAGGAAGGCCGCGGCCGCATCAAGCTCGGCGACACGATGTGGCGAGTGTCAGGCCCCGACCTGCCCGTGGGCACGCAGGTACGCGTCACCGCTGCCGCCGACACCGACCTGGAGCTTGTCGTAGAACCGGTGTGAAGCGCTGGCGCGGCTCAGGCCGCGCCGATCCTCAGAAGATCGTGGAAGTGGACGATGCCGACAGGCTTGTCGCCTTCGACCACGGGGATGGCGCTGATGTTGTGCTCGTTGAGCATCGCCGTCGCCGTGCCCGCCAGCATCTGTGGCGGCACCGTCTTCGGCTGCCGGGTCATGATGTCCTCGACATTGGTCTCGGCGAGATTGCGGTCGAGATTGCGCGCCAGGTCGCCATCGGTGACGATACCGGCAAGCCTGCCCTGCTCGTCGACGACGACGACGCAGCCGAAACGCTTCTTGGACAGCGTCTTCACCGCCTCGGGCATCTTGGTGCCGATCGCGACGATCGGCATTTCGTCACCCTTATGCATCAGGTCGCCGACCGGCATCAGGCTGGCGCCGAGCTGGCCGCCGGGATGGAAGGTGCGGAAATGGTCGGCGGTGAAGCCCCGCGCCTCAAGCAGTGCCACCGCCAGCGCATCGCCGACGACGAGCTGCAGCAGCGTAGAGGTGGTGGGCGCAAGCCCGTGCGGGCAGGCTTCAGGCGTGCGCGGCAACGACAGCACGACATCGGCCTGACGCGCCAGTGCCGACGTGTCGCCGGCAGTGATAGCAATCAGCGGGATCGAGAACCGCCGGGAATAGCCGACGATGCCCTTGAGTTCCGCCGTCTCGCCCGACCATGAGATGGCGACGATGGCGTCGTCCTTGGTGATCATGCCGAGATCGCCATGGATGGCTTCGGAAGGATGGACGAAATAGGCTGGAGTTCCGGTGGATGCCAAGGTTGCGGCCACCTTGGAGCCGATATGGCCGCTCTTGCCGACGCCGGTGATGATGGCGCGGCCGTTCAGCTGGCCGAGGATCGACACGGCCCGGGCGAAGGGCTCCGCCAGCGGCCCTTCGAGCGCGGCCGCAAGCGCGGCGATACCGACCTGCTCGGTGGCGACGGTGCGGAGCGCGGAGGCGATCGACGCCTGCCGGTCCGGCTCTTTTTTCAGCGATCCAGCGTGCATGGCGCATGCGTTAGCGCGTCGCACGGCCCCTGTCCATGATTATCCGCCCTGCGGGGCGGCCTGCGGCGGCAGCCGGAAACGCTCCGTTAACCATGGCGATTTACCAGTTGGTAAGTGCGGCGCTCATGCGTCGGCGAAGCAGTGGTGAAGATGGCGCAGGTCAGGCCAGGGCAAAACAGGCGGATGAGCGGTGCGGGATTGCGTTTCTTGCTGGCAACGGCAAGCGCGGCAACCCTGCTTTGCGCCCTGCCGGTGCATGCCCAGGAAGCAGGCCTGCGGGGCGCGATCAGCGAGGGCGACACCGCCGGCCTGTTGCGCAGGCGACCGGCCCAGCAGGCCATGCCCGAAGTTCAGGACCAGGCCGCCACCTACCAGCCCATCAGTCCGGGCGCCTTGCCGGAGCAGACCGATCCGACGATCTCGGACGAACTGTTCAGCGAGCCGCCAAACGCAGATGCGGCCGCTACCGGCGCAAGATCTTCCATTCGTCCGCCGACGACCGCGATCCAGCGCGCCAGGGAAGCGCGCGAAAGGCTTGCCGCCTCCGGACGGGCAGCTACTCCAAGGACGGCCGCGCCTGAGCCGGACGAGGATCTGAGCACCGGCACGGTGCGCCAAGGGACCGTCGATTCGCTGACCGAGGAAGAAAACGGACCGGAATCGGAACGCCAGGGAGCGATCGAGGGCCGCAGGCCGGTGCCGGACGAAAATCCGTTCGAGCCGACCGGCATCCGCTTCGGCACCTTCGTGCTCAAGCCGAGTCTCGAACAGGGCGTCACCGCCACCTCCAACGCCGATTCGAGTTCGGACGGCAAGTCGGCAGTGCTGTCGGAAACCACGCTGCGCCTGAACGCGGCCTCGGACTGGGACAACCACTCGGCGACCATCGACGCCTACGGCATTTTCCGCAAATCCGTCTCGGGCCAGGAGGTCAAGGACACCGAAGCCGGCATCGACGGCCGCCTGCAGCTCGACTTTGCCGACGATATCCGCGCCATAGCCTCCCTCGGCTACGACATCCGCCCGGAATCGGCGAGTTCGCCGGTGGTGATCGTCGACACCGCCTCGCGCCCGGTGCGCCACACCATCGACGGCAGCGTCGGCCTGGAGAAGGATGTCGGTAAATTCCGCTTCGCCGTGACAGGCGAAGCCACCAGGGAAAGTTACGGCGACGCCGAATTGTCGGACGGCACTACGCTTTCGCAGGAAGACAGGAACTCTACGCTCTATGCCGGGCGTTTCCGTGCCGGCTACGAGATTTCGCCGGCGCTGACGCCCTTCGGCGAAATCGAATATGGCCGCCGCGTCCACGACCTCCGGTTCGACACCGCCGGCTTCGAGCGCTCCTCCAACCGCATCGGCGCCCGTGCCGGCGTCGAACTCGACATGGGCGAAAAATTCGGCGGCGAGATTTCCGCAGGCTGGCTCTCCGAGGATTTCGACGACGACCGGCTGGAAACCATCTCCGCGGCGACGATCGCCGCGGATCTCCGCTGGTCGCCGATGCGCGGCACCATCGTCGCGCTCAACGGAACCACCCTGGTCGAAGGCTCGACGACACCGGGCGAAAGCGGCTCGGTGCTCTATTCCGGTCGCCTCAGCGTCGAACGCCAGATCCGCGCCAACCTCACCGGCTTTGCCGCGGCCGGCATGGGCTGGCGAGACTATGCCGGCAGGGACGACCATGAACTGAGGCTGAGCGCCGAGGCGGGCCTGACCTGGTGGCTCAACCGCTATGCCGGCCTCACCGGCAGGCTACGCCACGAAACCTTCGACAGCACCTTGTCCGGCCGCGACAGCAAGACCAACAGCGTCTTCGTCGGGCTGAGGGTGCAGCGCTAGGGGTGCCCCTCCTTGCGGGAGACGCAGCCCAAAATCCTCATGGTAAGTGGTGAGCCTGTCGAACCACAGGTTTGGGTAGCCAACAGCGAGCCCAAAGCGGACCTGACGCATCGGCGCAGTCCGTCTCGAGGTCAAGCAGGAGCGTACGTCAACCTGATCACGTCCTCGCCAATTGGATCGCTGGCCACAAGGCGGAGCCGGGGCCGCGGGCCGGCGAAGAATGGCTTGCCGCGACCGAGCACGACGGGGTGGAGGTAGATGCGATACTCATCAACAAGACCAAGGTCGGTTAGGCTTCGTGCCAAGTCTGGTCCGCCAACTTGAATCTCCCCGACGATCTGAGCCTTGAGCCCACGTATCGTCGCCTCGATGTCATTGTCGACAAGCGTGGCGTTGGGGCCGACTGACTTCAAAGAGCGCGACACGACCCACTTCGGCTGGCTCCGCCAGGCAGCCGCAAAGTCGCGCCTCGCCGCGTCCCACTCGGGATGATCCTCGTCCCAATAGCGCATGACCTCGTACAAATGGCGACCGTACACGCTACCCACCTGGTCGCGCGCCTGCTCGATGAAGTGATGGAAAAGCGTTGGGCTTGGCCCAAACGCCATGTGGTCGACGTAGCCGTCCAAGGACTGGTTCATTCCAAAAACGAGCTTCGCCATGATGCAAATCCTCCGCCCCAGCTCTTTTAGAATAGCTTGAACCGACGGTGCGTAGAAGCGGGCGATCGCTCTACACGCACTCGCCAAAGGGAATCCCATGCGGACTCTTGCGAAAGCACTCCCTGCAAACTGTCAGTCCCGACCTCGCGAGCGAGGAACGAGCGTCGGGAATCTATGCCGAGACGCGAAAGAAGCCAGACGCGGACGAGAACCGACAAGGGGGCATCGAGGTCCGCCGTCACCAGCCACGTCAAGCCGCGGTTCGACCAGCGCACAGGCCAGTGACGGTTTCTTTCAACCCGCTCTCGCCATCGCCGCCAAAGATCTCGCTCATGACCAGTTCCGCAAGCGGCAGCCGGCTGCCCCAGCCATGCCGTTCGAGATCAGGCCGCAGCGCAAACTCGCTGACCCGGCCGACGCAGAGATAGGCGACGGGCACGACATGTTCGGGAATGGCTAGCACCTGCTTGAGCGCCTCGCGGTCGATGATGCTGACCCAGCCGACACCGACGCCTTCGGCCCGCGCCGCCAGCCAGAAATTCTGCACCGCGCAGACGGTGCTGTAGAGGTCCATTTCGGGATTGTGCCATCGCCCCAGCGGCGAGTTCTGCGAGCGGCTGCGGTCGCAGGTGACCACGAGATTGAGCGGGCTCTCGCAGATGCCCTCGAGCTTGAGCTTGCGGTACAGCGCCTGCCGCTCCTCGGCGATATGGGGCAGTTCCTGCTGGCGTGCGGCCAGGAACAGGTCGCGGACCTTCTGCCTGCGCTGAAGATCGCGGATGACAATGAAGTTCCACGGCTGCATGAAACCCACCGACGGCGCGTGATGGGCTGCCATCAGCAGGCGCGCCAGTACCTCGTCGTCGAGCGGGTCGGGCAGGAAATGGCTACGCACGTCGCGCCTCGTGAAGATGGCGCGGTAGACGGCATCCTGCGCTGCCGTGTCGAAACAGCCTGAACTGGCATGGGTATGGTCGGCCGGCATCGCGTGTCCCCTGGCGAGCAATCGGTTTCCGCCGCTTGACCATGCGATGGACGATTTCTGCCGGGCCGGTCTTCTGGCTCGAGTTCAACCCGCCTTCGGCGCCTTCCCGTTCAACGAACAGTGGCTTTTGCCGATGCGGTCCCTCTTACAGCGTTGGGCACGCCACGGATTTTCACCGTGTTCCCGATTCTCCCGCATCGCTGCGGGCACCTGGCAGGAGATGTCTACACGGCACTGACGCCGATGGCCATCGCCCCGCGCGTCCAAACCTGGCGCGCGGGCGACATCTGAAGCGAAGTCAGCGACCCGGCTTCATCTCGTTGAGCAGGCCCTCGATGACACCCGCCATGCGCTCGTTGATATCCGTGCGCGACAGCGCAAAGGCGACGTTGGCCTCGACGAATCCTTCCGGTGAGCCGCAATCGAAGGTGCGGCCACGATAGTGGTAGCCGTAGAAGGACTGCTGCTTCTCGAGCTTGAGCATCGCATCGGTAAGCTGGATCTCGTCGCCGGCGCCGCGCTCCTGCTTGGCCAGGATGTCGAAGATCTCCGGCTGCAGGATGTAACGGCCGTTGATGAAGAGGTTCGAAGGCGCCGTCCCCTGCTTCGGCTTTTCCACCATGCCTTCGATCTCGAAGCCGGTGTGGACAGCCTTGCCCTTGCCGACGATGCCATATTTGTGCGCCTCGGCAGGGTCGCATTCCTGCACGGCGATGATGTTGTTGCCGGTCTCGGCATAGAGCTCGACCATCTCGCGCATGCAGCTCTTTTCCGACTGCATGATCATGTCGGGCAGAAGCAATGCGAAGGGCTCGTCGCCGACCAGCTCGCGCGCGCACCACACCGCATGGCCAAGGCCGAGCGGCACCTGCTGGCGGGTGAACGAGGTCTGGCCAGGGCCTGGCTGCAGGCGCTGCAGGCGCTCCAGCTGCTCGTTCTTGCCGCGCTGTACCAGCGTGTCATAAAGTTCGAACTGGACGTCGAAATGATCTTCGATAACTGCCTTGTTGCGGCCGGTGACGAAGATGAAGTGTTCAATTCCCGCCTCGCGTGCCTCATCGACCACGTATTGGATCACTGGGCGATCGACGACCGTCAGCATTTCCTTGGGAATCGACTTGGTGGCAGGCAGAAAACGCGTGCCGAGGCCCGCGACCGGAAAAACTGCCTTGCGAACTCTTTTCATTGCTTGGTCATCCGATGGAAGATTGCGAGTATCGGGCAGGGATACTGCCACACCCGAATTGATGAATACTGAATGCGTTCACATATTCGCCGGCAGCGGACAAGAGCAGCGATCACGCGATCTTGATTGTCCTAGCCAGTCGGGAAACAATCGCCAAAGCCGCTTTTCGTTCCCCAAGGGGGCTATGGTAAACTGATTGATAACCGGCATCGGCGATGAATCGTATTTCTGATCTCTCCAAGGAGGAAAGAATGCCCCTTCGCAAGACCGCCAAAGGCCTCGCCAGCGCCGCTGCAATCGCCGGCCTTTCGCTGGCGTTGATGCTGCCTGCCGGCCCAGCGGCGGCCGAAGCCGGCTTCCAGCGCTGGGTGGCGAGCTTCCGCTCAGTCGCCGCAGACAACGGGATTTCCGGCTCGACCTACGACCGCGCCTTTCGCGGCGTGACCTCGGCCGACCCCGAAGTGCTGGAAAAGGCCCGCTTCCAGCCCGAATTCACCGCGCCCGTCTGGGATTATTTCGACAATCGCGTCCATGACCAATCGATTACGGTCGGCCGCGAGATGGCCCGCAAGTGGAAGCCGTGGCTCGACCGTATCGAGGCCAGTTATGGCGTCGACCGCTACATCCTGCTTGCCATCTGGTCGATGGAATCGAACTACGGCGAGATTCTCAAGAACGACAAGGTGATGCGCAATGTCGTGCGCTCGCTCTCGACGCTCGCCTATGGCGACCAGCGGCGCGCGAAGTTCGCCCGGACCCAGCTGATCGCGGCGCTCAAGATCCTTCAGCGCGGCGACATCGACGAAAGCCACCTGGTGGGCTCGTGGGCCGGCGCCATGGGCCACACCCAGTTCATCCCGACCAGTTACCAGGCCTATGCCGTCGACGCCGATGGCAACGGCAAGCGTGACATCTGGAACTCGATACCCGACGCGCTCGCCACCGCCGCCAACCTGTTGAAGAAGAACGGCTGGCAGGGTGGCAAGACCTGGGGCTACGAGGTCGTGCTGCCTGAGGGCCGCAAGTTCCCGACCGGCTCTCTGACGCTCGACAAGTGGGCTTCGCTCGGCGTCGAACGCGCCAATGGCAAGGCCTTCAAGCGCGGCTCGGATGTGGCAACCCTCAAAGTGCCGGACGGCCGCGGCGGTCCAGCCTTCCTGATGACCAAGAATTTTTCGGTCATCAAGCGCTACAACAACGCCGACAAATATGCTTTGGCCGTAGGCCTTCTTGCCGACGAAATCGCCGGCTATGGCGGTCTGGTCCAGGACTGGAAGCGCCCCTTCACCAAGCTCAGCTTCGAAGAGAAGCAGGAGTTGCAGAAGCGGCTGTCGGCGCATGGCTATTACGACGGCAAGGCGGACGGCAAGATCGGCGAGGGTTCGCGCTCGGCGATCAAGTCTTTCCAGGCACAGCTGGGCTTGACGCAGGACGGCCATCCGAGCATGGAAGTGCTCAAATGGCTGAGGCGGAATTAGCAATCGGAGGTTGCTGTTGGCATCGTCGCGTCTTTCGAGAAAACTCGCTCTGCGCCTGACGATGCCGCTGGTCGCGGTGGCGGTCGCGTTGACCGCCATTGCGAGCACGATGCCCTCCCCGGCCATTGCCCAGGAAGGCATCTTGCGGCGCTGGTCGCTGCGCGACCTGTTCATGCCGCGCCGCGAGCCGCGCGTTGACCCGTACATCCTTGAGCAGCCGCAGGGCCAGCCGCGCAAGAAGATCCGCAAGACGCCACGCAAGCCGAAGGCAACTGTCGGCAATGTGAGCCGTCCTGCCGAGCCCGCCGTGCCTGTGATCGAGAAGGCATCCGACGCACGTGTCGTGCTGGTCATCGGCGACTTCCTCGGGGGCGGTCTTGCCGAAGGACTGGGCACCGTCTTTGCCGAGAACGCCAAGATCCGCGTTATCGACAGGACCAATGGGTCGTCGGGCTTCGTGCGCGAGGACCACTACAACTGGCCCGAGCAGGCCAAGGCACTGATCGAACAGGAAAAGCCGGCCGCTGTCATCGTCATGATGGGTTCCAACGACCGCCAGCAGATGCGGGTCGCCGACAATCGCGAGCCTCCGATGAGCCCGGGCTGGACCAAGGAATACACCGCGCGCACCGAAAAGCTCGCCAAGGCCATCGCCGAGACCAAGGTTCCGTTCCTGTGGGTCGGCATGCCGGCGTTCAAATCGTCGAAGATGAGCACCGACATGCTGGCCTTCAACGACATCTACCGTGCCGCGACCGAGGCCGCCGGCAGCGAGTTCGTCGATGTCTGGGACGGTTTCGTCGATGAGAACGGCGCTTTCGTCACCTCGGGACCCGACATCAACGGCCAGCCGGTGCGGCTGCGTTCCGACGACGGCATCAACGTCACCCGCGCCGGCAAGCGCAAGCTCGCCTTCTTTGCCGAAAAGCCGCTCAACAAGCTGCTCGGCATCACACCGCAAGGGACGGAGACCGTCGTTCCGGCGAGCCTGCCGCAGGCGACCCCCGGCGAGCTCAACGTGCCGGTCAACATCGACCGCACCGTGCCGGTCTCGCTTTCCGATCCCGAGCTCGATGGCGGCACCGAGTTGATGGGCGCGCAGGCGGCACCCAAAGGCGATCCGCGCTCGCCCGGCGAGAAGCTCGCCGTGCAGGGAATAGCGCCTGCGGCTCCGCCTGGACGCGCCGATGATTTCTCCTGGCCGCCCAAGCCGCTGCCGACAGCGCAGGGCACTGAAACGACGACCGCGATCAAGCGGTAGGCTTGCAAATCCCCAGATATGAAAAAGGCGCCTCGCGGCGCCTTTTTGTTTCGGCCGAACCGTCGTCAGCGTGGCAGGACGCTCGAGCCCATCAGCGCCAGGTCGATCGACTGCGCGGCCTGGCGACCTTCGCGGATCGCCCAGACGACCAGCGACTGGCCGCGGCGCACGTCGCCGGCGACATAGAGCTTGTCGACATTGGTCTTGTAGTCCTGCTCGTTGGCCGAAACGTTGGTCGAACGGCGGCTGTCGGTGGCGATGTCGAGCTTGCCTTCAAGTTCCTTGACCAGGCCGCCGGAAATCGGACCGGCAAAGCCGATGGCGATGAAGGCGAGATCGGCGCGGATGACGAACTCGGTACCGGGGATCGGCTTACGCTTGTCGTCGACTTCGCAGCACTTGACGCCGGTCAGCTGGCCTTCCTCGCCGATGAACTCCAGCGTCGCCACCTGGAACTCGCGCTGCGCGCCTTCGGCCTGCGACGACGAGGTGCGCATCTTGGTCGCCCAATAGGGCCACACGGCGAGCTTGTTTTCCTTTTCCGGCGGCTGCGGCCGGATGTCGAGCTGGGTGACGCGGACCGCGCCCTGGCGGAACGCCGTGCCGACGCAGTCGGATGCGGTGTCGCCGCCACCGACGACGACGACGTGCTGGCCGCCAGCGACAATCGGCTCGGACGGCCAGGCAACCGACTGGATGTCCTCGCCGCCGACGCGCTTGTTCTGCTGGACGAGATAAGGCATCGCGTCATGCACGCCCAGGAGATCGTCGCCGGGGATTCCCGCCGGACGCGGCGTCTCGGAGCCGCCGCAATAGAGCACGGCGTCGAATTCGGCGAGCAGTTCGCCGACCTTCTTGTCGACGCCGACATTGACGCCGCAATGGAAGGTCACGCCCTCGCCTGCCATCTGCTCGACGCGGCGGTCGATATAATGCTTCTCCATCTTGAAGTCCGGGATGCCGAAGCGCAGCAGGCCGCCGGGACGGCTCTCGCGCTCATAGACGTGGACGTCATGGCCGGCGCGGCCGAGTTGCTGGGCCGCCGCCATGCCGGCGGGACCCGAGCCGATGACAGCCACCTTCTTTCCGGTCTTCTTTTCCGGCGGATAGGGCCTGATGTAGCCGGTCTCGTAGGCCTTGTCGGCAATCGCCTGCTCGACCGTCTTGATGGCGACCGGAATGTCCTCGAGGTTCAGCGTGCAGGCTTCCTCGCAAGGCGCGGGGCAGATGCGGCCGGTGAATTCGGGGAAGTTGTTGGTCGAATGCAGGTTGCGGATCGCATTGTCCCAGTCGCCATTGTAGACCAGATCGTTCCAGTCGGGGATCTGGTTGTGCACTGGACAACCCGTCGGGCCGTGACAGAACGGGATGCCGCAATCCATGCAGCGCGCGGCCTGCTTTTCGACTTCCTTGTCCGACATCGGCAGCGTGAATTCACGGAAATGCCGAATGCGGTCGGAAGCCGGCTGGTACTTGTGCACCTGCCGGTCGATCTCGAGAAAACCTGTAACCTTGCCCATCGTAACTCTCGTCAGTCATGCCCAGCCTCTCGGCGCGGGCGTCTCATTCCACCACTTCAAATGAAGCATGCGATGGCGCAGCACCCGTTGTGGGCGCCGCGCCGGCCGGACGGTCGCGGTCACTCCGCCGCGACGTTCATCCTCATGCGCTCCATCTCGATCAGCGCGCGGCGGTACTCCACCGGCATGACCTTGCGGAATTTGGGTCGGTAGCTCGCCCAGTCGTCCAGGATCTGCTTGGCACGGGTCGAACCGGTGTAGTGCATATGGTTCGAGATCAGCTGAACCAGCCGCTCTTCGTCATGGCGGGTCATGTCGCCCGAGACGTCGACACGGCCCATATGGGCGATGTCGCCGCCATGATGGTGGAGCTTTTCGAGCATGTCGTCCTCTTCGGGGACCGGTTCGAGCTCGACCATCGCCATGTTGCAGCGTTCGGCGAAATCGCCGTCCTCGTCGAGCACATAGGCCACGCCACCGGACATGCCGGCCGCGAAGTTGCGCCCGGTCTTGCCGATGACGACGACGACGCCGCCGGTCATGTATTCGCAACCATGGTCGCCGACGCCCTCGACGACGGTGACCGCGCCCGAGTTGCGCACGGCGAAGCGTTCGCCGGCGACGCCGCGGAAGTAGCACTCGCCCTCGGTCGCACCGTAGAGCACGGTGTTGCCAACGATGATCGACTCCTCGGCGAGTATTTTGGAATCCTCGGACGGCCGGATGACGATGCGGCCACCCGACAGGCCCTTGCCGACATAGTCGTTGCCGTCACCGACGAGTTCGAAAGAGATGCCGCGTGCCAGGAACGCGCCGAAGGACTGGCCGGCGGTGCCTGTCAGCTTGACCGAGATCGTGTCCTCGCGCAGGCCCTTGTGCTTGAAGCGCTTGGCGACCTCGCCCGACAGCATCGCACCCGTCGAACGGTCGACGTTGCGGATCGTGACTTCGATCTTCACCGGCTGACGCGCTTCGAGCGCCGGCTTGGCTTCTGCGATCAGCCTGCGGTCGAGCACGTCGTCGATCGGGTGCTTCTGGCGTTCGGTCCAGTGCGACGCCTCGCGAGACGCGTCCGGCTTGTAGAACACCTTGGAGAAGTCCAGCCCGCGCGACTTCCAGTGGTTGATCAGCTCGCGCTTCTCAAGCAGGTCCGCGTCGCCGATGATCTGGTCGAGATGGGTGAAGCCCATCTTGGCCAGCAGCTCGCGCACCTCTTCCGCCACGTAGAAGAAGTAATTGATGACGTGCTCGGGCGTGCCCTTGAAGCGCTTGCGCAGCACCGGGTCCTGGGTGGCGACGCCAACCGGGCAGGTGTTGAGATGGCACTTGCGCATCATGATGCAGCCCGCCGCGATCAGCGGCGCGGTCGAGAAGCCGAATTCGTCGGCGCCCAGAAGCGCGCCGATGACGACGTCGCGGCCGGTACGCAGGCCGCCGTCGACCTGGAGCGCGACGCGCGAACGCAGGCCGTTCAGCACCAGCGTCTGGTGCGTCTCGGCAAGGCCCATCTCCCACGGGCTGCCGGCATGCTTGAGCGAGGTGAGCGGCGAAGCGCCCGTGCCGCCGTCATAGCCGGAGATCGTGATGTGATCGGCACGCGCCTTGGCGACACCCGCCGCAACCGTGCCGACGCCGACTTCCGACACCAGCTTGACCGAAACGTCGGCCGCCGGGTTGACGTTCTTCAGGTCGTAGATCAGCTGCGCCAGATCTTCGATCGAATAGATGTCGTGGTGCGGCGGCGGCGAGATCAGGCCGACCCCTTGCGTCGAATGGCGGGTCTTGGCGATCGTCGCGTCAACCTTGTGGCCAGGCAGCTGGCCCCCCTCGCCGGGCTTGGCGCCCTGGGCGACCTTGATCTGCATCATGTCGGAGTTGACCAGATATTCGGTCGTCACGCCGAAGCGGCCCGAGGCCACCTGCTTGATCGCCGAACGCTCCGGGTTCACCGAACCGTCGGGCAGCGGCAGATAGCGATCCGGCTCCTCGCCGCCTTCGCCGGTGTTCGACTTGCCGCCGATCCGGTTCATGGCGATGGCGAGCGTCGAATGCGCCTCGCGGCTGATCGAGCCGAAGGACATCGCCCCCGTCGAGAAGCGCTTGACGATCTCGGCTGCCGGCATGACGTCGTCGATGGAAACCGGCTTGCGCCCGCTCTCTTCCGCGGGCTTGATGTGGAACATGCCGCGGATGGCCTGGGCACGCGCCGTTTCGCTGTCGATCTGCGCCGAGAACTCCTTGAAGGTCGACCACGAACCTGAGCGAACGGCATGCTGGAGCGATGCAACCGCGTCTGGCGACCACATGTGGGCCTCGCCGCGCATGCGGTACATATACTCCCCGCCGACTTCCAGCGCATTGCGCAGCACCGGGTCGGGACCGAAGGCAGCCTCGTGGCGGCTGACGGTCTCGGCCGCGATTTCCTCCAGGCCGACGCCCTCGATGTTGGTCGCGGTGCCGGTGAAGTACTTCTCGACGAAGTCGGTCTTCAGGCCGATGGCGTCGAATATCTGAGCGCCGCAATAGGACTGGTAGGTCGAGATGCCCATCTTGGACATGACCTTGAGGATGCCCTTGCCGATCGACTTGATATAGCGGCCGACGACTTCCGAGCCGTCGACCTCAGGCGGGAACTCGCCCCGCTTGTGCATGTCGGTCAGCGTGTCGAAGGCCAGATACGGGTTGATCGCCTCGGCGCCGTAGCCGGCCAGGCAGCAGAAGTGATGCACTTCGCGCGGCTCGCCCGATTCCACCACGAGGCCGACCGAGGTACGCAGGCCCTTGCGGATCAGGTGGTGGTGGACGGCAGCGGTTGCCAGCAGCGTCGGGATGTCGATGCGATCAGGCCCGATCTGCCGATCGGACAGGATGATGATGTTGTAGCCGCCGGCGACCGCGGCTTCCGCGCGCTCGCACAGCCGCTCGATGGCACCCGCCATGCCGGCAGCCCCTTCGGCCGCCGAATAGGTGATGTCGATCGTCTTGGTGTCGAACCGGTCCTCGGTGTGGCCGATGGAGCGGATCTTCTCCAAATCGGCATTGGTCAGGATCGGCTGGCGCACCTCGAGCCGCTTGCGGCGCGAGGATCCGACCAGGTCGAAGATGTTCGGGCGCGGGCCGATGAACGACACCAGGCTCATCACCAGCTCCTCGCGGATCGGATCGATCGGCGGGTTGGTGACCTGGGCGAAGTTCTGCTTGAAATAGGTGTAGAGCAGCTTGGCCTTGTCCGACATCGCCGAGATCGGCGTGTCGGTGCCCATGGATCCCACGGCTTCCTGGCCGGTCGTCGCCATCGGCGACATCAGCAGCTTGGTGTCTTCCTGGGTGTAGCCGAAGGCCTGCTGGCGATCGAGCAGCGAGACGTCCTTGCGCAGCTCACGCGGCTCGACCGGCTTCAGCTCTTCAAGGATCAGCTGGGTGTTGGCCAGCCACTTCTTGTAGGGATGCTTGGTGGCGATCTCGGACTTGATCTCCTCGTCCGAGATGATGCGGCCCTCGACCAGGTCGATCAGCAGCATCTTGCCGGGCTGCAGGCGCCACTTCTTGACGATGTGCTTTTCGGCGACCGGCAGCACACCGGCCTCCGAGGCCAGGATCACCCGGTCATCGTCAGTGACGATGTAGCGGGCCGGACGCAAGCCGTTGCGGTCGAGTGTGGCGCCGATCTGGCGGCCGTCGGTGAAGCACACCGCTGCCGGGCCGTCCCACGGCTCCATCAGTGCGGCGTGGTATTCGTAAAACGCCTTGCGGTCGGCATCCATCGACTTGTTGCCGGCCCAGGCTTCCGGGATCAGCATCATCATGGCGTGCGCCAGCTTGTAGCCGCCCTGGAACAGGAACTCGAGCGCATTGTCGAAGCAGGCCGTGTCCGACTGCCCCTCATAGGAGATCGGCCAGAGCTTGGAGATATTGTTGCCGAACAGCTCGCTGTCGACCGAAGCCTGGCGCGCCGCCATCCAGTTGTTGTTGCCGCGCACCGTGTTGATTTCGCCGTTGTGGGCGACCATGCGGTACGGATGAGCCAGCTTCCACGACGGGAAGGTGTTGGTCGAAAAGCGCTGGTGGACGAGGATCAGCGCCGTCTCGAAACGCGGATCGTTGAGGTCCTTGTAATAGACGCCGACCTGGTTGGCCAGGAACATGCCCTTGTAGACGACAGTGCGCGCCGACAGCGACACGCAGTAGGCGCCAATGTCCTTGTTGGCGTTCTCGGCATAGATGCGGCCGGAAATGACCTTGCGCAGCAGATAAAGGCGGGCCTCGTATTCCTCGTCATCGTCGATGTCGGGCGTGCGCCCGATGAACACCTGGCGGTGATGAGGTTCGGCGGCGACGATCTCGGGCGCCTTCGACAGCGACGAATTGTCGACCGGCACGTCGCGGAAACCGATCAGCGGCAGCCCTTCCGACTGCGCCGATTCGCGGATGATGTCGTCGATGTGGTCGCGCATCGCCGCGTCCTGCGGCATGAACCAATGGCCGACGCCGTACTGGCCTGCCGCCGGCAGTTCGATGCCCTGCTTGGCCAATTCCTCGCGAAAGAACGTATCGGGGATCTGCACCAGCACGCCGGCGCCGTCGCCGACCAGCGGGTCCGCGCCCACAGCACCGCGATGCGTGAGGTTCTCGAGCATGAACAGCCCGTCCTTGACGATCTGGTGCGACTTGATGCCCTTCATCTGGGCGATAAAGCCGACGCCGCAGCCGTCATGCTCGTTGCGCGGATCGTAGAGGCCATGCGCTGCATAGCCGGTGGTGGTTCGGAGATGATCGGTTTTCTTGTTGGCCGCTTTCGTCTGCGCGGCCGGCACAAAACCCGTCGTCACAGATGGCGTCAACTCCGTCATCGTCTCTCTCTCCACTACGGCCCGATCCGGGCAGTTCAATTTTGGACGGCAACGTGCCGGTCCGCTCACGATCAGATATGCTTTCGATATGCGTGCGGCACAGTGCCGTTGGCCGGCACCGAACCGCCAGTCGGGGCAGACAAGGCCGAATGCACTCCGGCACGACCTCTGACCCTAGCTCGCGGCGGCAGACGGACGTGGCATTATCATACGCCATATCCGGTCCGCTTTGGGCAGATAAATAAGACAGCACTGCTGTCCTAAATTTCGTATGACAGAATTCTTGAATACGCACAAGACCGATTCACCAATTTTCCGCATCGTCAAAGACAGAAAGTTTCGTCGAACTCATGCCTGGCGTAACTTTTGAACAACCGGTCAAAAGCGCTCATCCCGCCTGCCTCAATCGATTTCCAGGTCCCGGACTTGCCGAAAACGGCAAAACCCGCTCTAGCTCGGGCCCAATTCTGCAACGCAGTCTCCGACAGCCATATCACGGACGGACAACATGTTCTTCGCATCAGACAACTGGGCCGGCGCGCACCCCAGGATCGCCGAACGGCTGCACGCCAGCGCGGCAGGCTTCAGCCGGGCCTATGGCGACGGCAATCTCGACCAGGCTGTCTACGCGCGCTTCAGCGAGATATTCGAACGCGAGGTGGCGGTGTTCTTCGTCGCCACCGGCACTGCCGCAAACTCGCTTGCGCTGGCCGCCTACAACCGCCCCGGCGGCATTTCCTTCGGCCATCGCGAGTCTCACATCATCGAAGACGAATGCGGCGCGCCCGAATATTTCACCGGCGGCTCCAGGCTGCATGCCATCGACGGAGCGCTCGGTCGCATGGACGTCAGGACCCTCGAACGCGCGGTCGACCGTTTCGCGCCGGAATTCGTCCATGCCGGCCGGCCGATGGCAATCTCGATGACCCAGTCGACCGAGGTCGGCACCGTCTACGGCCTCGACGAGATCAAGGCCATTTCCGCCATCGCCAGGCAGTATTCGCTGCCGCTGCATATGGATGGTGCCCGCTTCGCCAATGCGCTGGTATCACTCGACACCACGCCGGCCGAGATGACCTGGAAGCGCGGCGTCGACATCGTCTCGTTCGGTGGCACCAAGAATGGCTGCTGGTGCGCCGAGGCGGTTGTGCTGTTCGATCTCGACCGTGCCAAGGAAATGGCCTTCCTGCGCAAGCGTGCAGCCCAGCTGTTTTCCAAGTCGCGCTTCATCTCCGCCCAGTTCGACGCCTATTTCGACGGCGGCCTGTGGCTGGATACGGCACGCCACGCCAATGAAATGACGGCCGAGTTGGCCGCGACCATCGCAAGTTCGCCGGTCGCTCGCCTCGCCTGGCAGCCGCAGGCCAATGAGGTCTTTGCGGTGATCAAGACCGAGGTCGCCAACAAGGCGCTGGCTGCGGGAGCTGCCTTCTACGACTGGCACGCGCCGGCCGGCTTCGACGGACAGTTGGGCGAGGACGAAACGCTCTACCGCTTCGTCACCAGCTTTGCCACGACGGCCGACGAGATCGGTCGCTTCGGTGAATTGTTGCGGAGTTGACGTGTGACCGGACGGCTTGCCGAGGTGCGCCGTTCGCTTCCACAGCCTTCGCAAGCATGGCCTGTGTCACAGGGTCTTGAGAAACGACAGCAGCGCCTCGGACACAAGGTCCGGCCGCTCTTGCGATGGCCAATGACCGCTGCCCTGCAGGTAGATCGGCTGACGTAGCAGTGGCACGAGGCTGGGCATTGCCGCAATGATGTCGCGCATACCAGGAATCTGCAGCCCGACGTCGCGCTCCCCGATAAGAAAGAGCGCCGGAACCGCAACCTTGAGCCCCGAAAAGGCATGCTGCATTTCCCAGTTGCGGTCTAGATTGCGGTAGAGGTTCAACCCGCCCCGGAACCCGCTGGCCTGAAAGTCTCCGACATAGGCGTCGAGATCGGCCGCGCTCAGCCAGGACGGTAGGGCATCGGGTGTTGACAGCGGCGCCAGCAGCCCCTGTTCACGGCTCACCATGGCGAAGGGATTTGGCGTTCCATCGCCTTCAAGCCTCAGGCCCGCATCGCCCGAAGCCGCATACAGGATCTTGCGCAGCGTCAGGCCGATGTCCCGCTCGAACTCGGCTTCTGCCACGCCGGGCTGCTGAAAATAGAGCGTATAGAAGATGGCATCGTCGGTTTGCGGGAAGATGCGCGTTGGCGGCACGGGAGGCTGTCCCATCATCGGAACGCCGATGGCGGCAACCGCATGAAACCGGTCGGGGCGCAGAAGGGCTGCTTGCCAGGCCAGGGTCGCTCCCCAGTCATTGCCGACGATCACCGCTCTCTCTTCGCCAAGCGCATCGAGCAGGCCGACCATGTCCGCGACCAGATGCATGATCGAATACTGGCTTACATCTGCGGGCCCGTCGGTGCCGCCGAACCCGCGGAGATCGGGGGCGACGACACGATGGTTCGCAGCCGCCAGCGCGGCGATCTGGTGGCGCCAGGAATAGGCGGTTTCCGGGAAGCCGTGACAAAGCAGCACCAGCGGGCCCTGGCCCTGATCGGCGATGCGCATGCGAAGGCCATTCACGTCGAGGAATCGATAGGGCAATTGCGGCATTGCAGTCTCCTTCTCAGGTCCTGGTGATCCGGCAAGGGATCGCTGCGGGAACATGGTCGCCGCTGCCAGCGCAACGACACGCCGGGCGAAGGTTCGCCTGCTTATGGCCTTGGCTTGCAGAAGGTAACTCATCAAGTTACATTCTATCAGAAGGCAAGAGATTGTAACCCCTCTTGTTATGATTTCCCCTGAAACGCTCGGTCGGGCCCGCCAATGACGCAAGACAGCCGTCTATCCCGCATGCTCCACATGCTGATCCACATCGATCTGCACGACGGAAGGGCGACGTCCGAAACCATCGCGCAGATGCTCGGCACCAACCCGGTCGTGGTTCGGCGCATGATGGCCGGTCTGAGAAAACAGGGCTATGTGGAAGCCGCTCGCGGACCGAACGGCGGCTGGAAACTGGCGCGCCCGCTGGAGGACATCACCGTCCTGGACGTGCACCGGGCGCTGGGAAGCCCATCCCTCTTTGCGCTGGGCATCACGGCGGATCATCCCGACTGTCCGGTTGAACGCTCGGTAAATGCTGCGCTCAGCACAATTCTCGATGACGCCGAGACAAGGGTGATGTCGAGCTACCGTAATATCTCGCTTGCCGACCTGATCCCGGCGATAAAACGTTGAAAGCCAGGAGTTGCCGCGCGCGCCCAGAGAGGGCCTGACCGCAAATGAAAAAGGCGGCACCCGAGGGCGCCGTCTTTTCTCCTTGGGAGGAGTTGTCTTAGTTGACGGTGTTGGCTTCGATCTGCTTGGCCTTGGCGGGCGCAGCGGAGATCTCGATCTTGCGCGGCTTGTGCTCTTCAGGAATGTTGCGCTTCAGATCGATGTGCAACAGGCCGTTCTTGAGGGCCGCGCCCACGACCTCGACATGGTCGGCGAGCTGGAATCGGCGCTCGAAAGCGCGAGAAGCGATGCCGCGATAGAGCAGCTCCGAACCTTCGCCGGTGCCTTCATTGCCGCGTTCGCCCTTGACCGTCAGCACATTGCGATGGGCTTCGATCGAAATCTCGGTTTCCGAGAAGCCGGCAACCGCCATGCTGATGCGATAGGCGTCCTCGCCGGTGCGCTCGATGTTGTAGGGCGGATAGGTCGTCTGCCCGCCTTCGGGCTGGCCAAGGCCGTCAAGCATGCTGAACAGCCGGTCGAAGCCGACGGTCGAGCGGTGGAGCGAGGAAAAATCAACGTGACGCATGGGTGTTCTCCAGTGAGCAACAAGGTTTTGCGCATGATCTGTGCCGAAGCCCATTCTGGCGCCCCGGCGGTGATCAGCGGCCCCGATATTGGGCGCCGCAAGGAGACATTTGGGTGCCACCCGAAGCCATTTCAAGACGTTTTCCCAATAGCTTTTCACCGGCCCGTCGATGAACCGAAGATGAACCGGGCCTTCGGCATCCGTTCAGGTCGCCCCGTCTAGAGTGCACCCAAGTTGAAGAACAGGCGGCACCACAGAATGCCGCCGACGAGGCCGAGCCGGGTTGTAACGTCCCTTCCTCCCGGAGCGACAGAGGCCGGAGGCATCCCGCAAGCTGCCTCCGGCCTCATTCGATTCCGCCTCGCCCACGAAATTCCTTTGATTTTCTCGGCCCGCCTTTCTATCACCCTCGTATCGCCTGATCCCACGGCAGCGAGTGCCAAGCCGAAGCGCCTGATGACGGACCTGTTCCACGAAATCCCCGGCAATCCGGTTCCTGAGAGGGCCACCTCCGGCGACTTTGTCGCCCATGACGGCAAGCGCCTGCGCTATGCGCTGTTTCCGGCGACCTCCCATCCCTTCAAGGGCACGGTGATCCTGCTCAACGGCCGCAACGAGTGCATCGAGAAATATTTCGAGACCATCCGCGACCTGACCGTGCGCGGCCATGCGGTGGCCACCTTCGACTGGCGCGGCCAGGGCGCGTCCGAGCGGCTGCTGCGTGACGGCCATCGCGGCTACGTCAGGAGCTTCGACCACTATGTCCGCGACCTCGAAGCCTTCTTCGAGCAGATCGTGCTGCCCGACTGCCGCGGCCCCTTCTTCCTGCTTGCCCATTCGAGCGGGGCGCTGATCGCCCTTCTCGCCGCACCCTCGATGGTCAACCGCGTCCAGCGCATGGTGCTGGTGGCGCCGTTCCTGTCGGTCATCGGCGCACCGCTGTCGATGAAGGCGATCAGCCGCATCGGCACCCTGCTCTGCTGGCTCGGCCTCGGCCGGCTCTACGCCGCATGGGGCCCGCGGCCTAGGGAAGGCACGCCTTTCGAAATCAACAAGCTGACCAGCGACGAGCGCCGCTATCGCCGCAACATGCTGCTCTACGAGACCTATCCCGAGCTGTCCGTCGGCGGGCCGACCATCGCCTGGATGCGCGCCGCAGCGCAGGCGTCCGAGGCCGTGCGCGAGCCACAATTCATGGCAGCGCTCAAGGTGCCGATGCTGATCGTCAACGCCGGTGCCGACGAAGTGGTGTCGTCGCGCGACGTCGAGCAGTTTGCCAGCCAATGCCGCGTGGCATCGCTTTTGACCATCGACGGCGCGCGTCACGAAATCCTGCAGGAAGCGGACATCTACCGCGAGCAGTTGCTCGCAGCCTTCACCGCCTTCGTGCCCGGAACGCCGGCAACCGCCGACGCATAGGCAGGACTATCCCGCCAGCACGGCCATCGCCGCCTTGTGCAGTTCCGGCGTCGCCGCCGCGATGACGTCGCCGCCATTCTCCGCCGGGCCGCCATCGAAGGTGGTGACGATGCCGCCAGCCTGCTCGATGACAGGGATCAGCGCCACGATGTCATAGGGCTTGAGGCCGGGATCGACGACGATGTCGACCTGCCCCGCCGCCACCATGGCAAAGGCGTAGCAGTCGGTGCCGTAGCGGGCGAGTTGCACCTTGCTTTCGAGCTCGTCGTAGCGCTTGCGCATCTCGCCCTTGAACAGCGCCGGCGTGGTAGTGAACATCGTCGCGTCCGACAGGCTGGTCGTCTTGCGCACCGAAAGTTTGCGCGGACCGCCCGGCCCTTCGTAGTGCGAGCCGTTGCCGTCGGCGTAGAACAACTCGCCGGTGAAGGGCTGCGACATCAGCCCGGCCACCGCGTCGCCATCGACGGTCAGGCCCACCAGCGTGCCCCAGACCGGCAGGCCGGAGATGAAGGCGCGCGTGCCGTCGATCGGATCGATCACCCAGACATGGCTGTTGGAGATGTTTTCGCTGCCATGCTCCTCGCCGAGGATGCCGTGGCCGGGGAACTCGGCGTTGATCAGCGCGCGGATGGCGCGTTCGGCCTCCTGGTCGGCCTCGGTGACGGGATCGAAACCGCCGGCAAGCTTGTTTGCCACTGCACCCTGCCGGCGGAAGCGCGGCAGCGTTTCGGCTGCGGCAGCACGTGCGATCCGTCGCATGAATTCGGCGTCGACCATCATTCACCCCATCTCTGACTGTTGCGTGGATGACACGCCGCGGCCCTCGCCGGCAATAACCACATCAACTTGATTTAAAGAATCCCAAGGCGCCTTGACTTTTGTGCAGCGCACAATAATCTCGACTTCGGACAGGGTTTCCTGTCCATGCCCTCCTTGGGCGTTTCCTCCCTAGACTTCGACCGCTCTCCGGAGCGGTCTTTTTTTAACCTGCTCGGCCTGCGGTGCTACTCCGCAGCCAGCGGCAGGTCGAGGAAATGATGATCCGGAACCGCCATCAGATCGGCGGAAAACCGCGCCAGATCGTCGGCCAGAGCATAAAAGCCTGCCGATTTCTGGAACGTGCGCTCGTCCATGTAGAGCCCGCGATTGATCTCGATCTGCAGCGCATGCAGCTTGCGCGCCGGCCGGCCGTAATGTTCGGTGATGAAACCGCCGGCATAAGGTTTATTGTGCGCCACGGTGTAACCCATCGCCGCCAATAGCCCGATGGCCCGTTCGGAAAGCTCCGACGCGGCCGAGGTGCCGAAACGGTCGCCGACGATGAAGTCCGGCCGCATGCCGCTGTCGCCGATGCGGACCGAAGCCGGCATCGAATGGCAGTCCACCAGCACGGCATAGCCGAACCGCGCATGGGTGCGCGTGACCAGCCGCTTCAGCGTCTCGTGGTAGGGTTTGTAGACGCATTCGATGCGGTCGACCGCCTCCGACAGCGGCAACCGGCCCGGATAGATGTCCAGCCCCTCGCCCACCAGCTTCGGCACGGTACCGAGCCCGCCGGCGACTCGGGCCGAGCGGACGTTGGCGAAAGGCGGCACAGGTTCCGCGAACATCCTGGGGTCGAGCTCCCACGGCTCGCGGTTCACATCGAGATAGGCGCGCGGAAAATGTGCCGTCAGCATGGGTGCGCCGAGTGCGACGGCAGCACCGAACAACTCGTCGACGTAGCAATCCTCGGAGCGCCGGATGGACGTCGAATCGAGCCGGGTCATGGCGAGGAAGCGTTCGGGATAGCACCGCCCGCTATGCGGCGAGTTGAACACGAACGGCACGCGCTGCTCTGCGCTCGTCCTGACTTCGAACGGCGGCAGCACCGAGAAATCTTCGGCTGGCGTCATCTTTGTTGACGGACCTGCGAAATGCACTCACTCATTGTTCGAAGGTGCCACCTGCGGCCGCCGGTGTCCAGCATTCGAAATGTGGAAAAGCCGCCCCGATCGTGCCTTTGCGTCACCAATCCGGCAGCGCATTCACTTGATGTTTACCGTCCCGAACTCATATACAAGATGGTTAACGAAGCCCCTGATGGGGGGCGGCTTCGACCGCTAATTCGGACGGGAAACTGATGGCACGCATTCTTCTGGCAGAAGACGACGACGATATGCGCCGCTTCCTGGTCAAGGCGCTGGAACGCGCCGGCTACCAGGTGAGCGACTTCGACAATGGCGCGAGCGCTTACGAGCGGCTGCGCGAGGAACCCTTTTCGCTGCTGCTGACCGACATCGTCATGCCGGAGATGGACGGCATCGAGCTGGCGCGCCGCGCCACCGAGATCGATCCCGATCTCAAGGTGATGTTCATCACCGGCTTTGCCGCGGTCGCGCTCAACCCTGATTCGAAGGCACCGCGCGACGCCAAGGTGCTGTCGAAACCCTTCCATCTGCGCGATCTCGTCAACGAGGTCGAGAAGATGCTGCACGCCGCCTGAGGCGTTTCCCTAGCGTCGTCTAGGGAATTGATGATCCGGCGCATTTTTCCGCCAAACACGCTATTGACGCGCCGGATCAAAAATGGTGTATCCGCCCCCATCGGATGGGCGTGTAGCTCAGCGGGAGAGCACTGCATTGACATTGCAGGGGTCACAGGTTCAATCCCTGTCACGCCCACCATCCGAACTCCCTGATATCGTGAGATAAATTCGAACCGCAGTACGACGCCCGTGGCCATACGACTACGATCGACGACTACGGCAGCCGCGCGGTCCTTTCCTGGTCTACGCCGCGCGATAGTCCGGCGCGCTTGCCAGGTAGCCCGCATAGGCATCGGCATTAGGCGGCGCGAAATTCTCGGCCAGCGCATGGCGCCGCCGTTTCTTGGCGCCGATGTCGGCCAGCAGTTCGTCGAAATGCTTGAAATGATAAGGCGCCACGCACAGGCCGCCATAGACGCCCGCCGCCGGGCGCTCGTTGCGCTTCCAGTGCAGCATCATCTCGATGTTGTCGTTCATTTCCTGTCTCGAAGGCTGGCGGCCCAGCATGCCGTCGGCGTAGCGCACCAGCCAGTTACCGGCCAGCTCGGCGCTCAGCACCGTGCAGAATGACGAATTGAAACCAACGAAGCCCATGTCGGGCAGGTCGGGATTGGCGATGACCCGGTAGAGCCTGTACTGCCCGTCCGGCTCGACCAGCTTACGCTGGTATTCCTGCGGCAGGAAAGGCACGCCGGATTTCCAGCCGACCGCGAGGATAGCCATGTCGGCCGCCACCCGCTCGCCGCCCGACAGAATCACCGTACCCTGCTCGTAGCCGGAGATGGTGCCCTGGATCGCCTTGATGCGTCCGTCCGCCACCATGTCGAAGAAACCCGGCGTGACGATCGGGACCGAACAGTTGATCGTGGTTTCGATCGGCTTCGTCGGCCTGAGCCCTGTCTTCTTCAACTTGAGCTGGATCGAGAGCAGGCTTTCCAGCGCCCGCCAGTTGGCCCAGACGAACGGCTTGGCGACAGTGTGCGCGAGCCGCGCCAGCAGCGGCTGGTCCCAGTTCGGGAACATCACCTCCTGGGCGCGGACATAGAGGATGCGCTTGAAATTGATCAGCCCGCCGATGAAGTACGGTATGCGCCAGACCGGCTCGAGATAGACGATGCTGACGTCGGCAGCGCCTGAATTGACCGCATTGACGGCGATGTCGGTGGCGGATTTCGAGAAGCCGAGCACGACGACGCGCTTGCCCTTCACGGTTGCGGAATCGGTGTATTCCGAGGAATGAAGCACCTGGCCGCCGGCTGCGGTAAAATCATCCTGGCCCGGATGTACGAGCTCGCGTTTTTCGCTGAAATTGCCGGTGCAGACCGCAACGAAGTCAAAATCTTCGCTGACCGCGTTGCCGTCCCTGGCAAGCTCGAGGCTCCAGCCCTTGGCCCCTTGCCGCCGCTGCATGGAAACGACCTTGGTGCCGTAGCGGATGAGCGGCACCAGCCCGTTCCGCTCGGCATAGGTCCTGAGATAGGCGTGGACCTGCGTGCCCTTGGGCCATTCCGGATAGTCGTCCGGCATCGGCATCGAGGTGTAGCGATAGAGATCCTTCGGGCTTTGCGTCTGCACCTCGGGATAGGAGCGCGACGGCTCCCAGACCCCGCCCAGATCATTGCCGCGCTCGACGATGTGCACCTCGTGACCGCGTTGCCTGAAGGCATGAGCAGCCGCGAGCCCGCTCACGCCCGCGCCGATGACGCAGACTTTCTTCTTGTCGACCATTTGCTTTTCCTTGTCAGCCAGGACGCAGGCTCGCCCTCGCACGCGACGGATGTCGCGTGCGCCAGGACGGTCAGCGGCGTGTGATCCGGTGGCTTAGTCGTTGGCTTCCGGCGGCAGGAAGTTGACCTCGTGCTGGGCCGAGACCTTCACCACCTCGGCCGGGTCGGCGAGGTTGTCGAGCTTGTTGAACAGCTCTTCCAGCATGCCCGCCGGCGACACCCAGAACAGTGCCTTGGTCGGCTTGTCCGACTTGTTGAAGTAGCCGTGCGGGATGCCTCTGGGCATGCGTACCAGGTCGCCGGCCTTGGCCTTGACCCATTCGCCGTCGAGCTTGAGATCGAGTTCGCCTTCCTGCACGAGGATGAACTCTTCCTGAGTCGGATGGACGTGCACGGGCACGAACTGGCCCGGCTCGCTGTTGGTCTCGAAGGCGAAGGTGGCATCGCAAACCGCCTTCGGAAAATAGACCTGTCCAAGGATATTCCAGGTCTTGCCGGCATAGCCGTCGCCCTTGCGCGTAATGCCCTTGGCGAGTTCCTTGCTCATCATAAGCTCCCTCTGTTCGAAGGACCTGCCCATGGCGGCCCTTTCATTTGTTCCACCCCGAAGAGTGCTGCAGACATCGTCAATGAACTAGCCGGAATGCGCGGCGACTATCCAGAAAACGCAAAAATGCAGCAGGGTGGATGCATTGCCGTTCATTTTCGTTGGCAGCCGGATGATCGGTGCTAGTCTGGCCGGATGCTGATGGAAGAGGCGTCCGTTCGAAGGGTACCGCTTTCCGATCATGTCTTGTTTCAGTCGAACGATCTCGACTGCGCCAGGGAGCGGGTCGCCCAGAAGTTCTGCAATCACCGACTGGACATCATCGGTGATCGAAAATCTTTTCGTGTCACACACAATCATGCCCCCGGCGAGATGATCTCGCTGAATTACATCAGCTATGGCGCCGACGTGCTGATCGACCCCGGCGAACTTGGCGACTTCTATCTGATCCAGATGCCGGTTTCGGGCACGGCGACCGTCCGCAACGGCTCGCGCGAATTCATCACAAACCGCAGCATCGCCTCCGTGCTCAACGCCGACCTGGCGACGAGGATGAAGTGGTGGCAGGGCTGCGCGCAACTGCTCATCCAGGTGCGCAAGGCGCCGCTGCACGCCTTTGCCATGCGCCTGCTCGACCGCGACATACCGGGGCCGCTGATCTTCGATCCGCTGGTGGATTTTTCGAGGCCCGAGATGCAGGCGTGGCGGCGCCTCGCCAACTCACTGTTCCAGGCCGCGGAGAGGAAGACGGCTTCAGCGGGATCGGGCATCCAGAACGTTCTGTACGAGCAGCACCTCCTGGAACTGTTCCTGCGCAGCCAGCCCAGCAACATGAGCCTGTTCTTCGACGACCGGAGGCAAGGTGCGGCACCTCGCCATCTCAAGCGCGCCGAGGAGTTCATCCGCGCCCATGCCGCCTTGCCCATCGGGCTGCACGAGATCGCCGGCGCCGCCGGTGTCGCGCCCCGGACGCTGCAACTTGCCTACAGGAATGCCTTCGGCATCTCGCCGCTGCGCGCGCTGACGCGCGAACGCATGCGCCGCGCCCGCTTCGACCTGGTGGCGAGCGAAGCCACCGTCACCGATGTCGCTCTGAAATGGGGCTTCACCCACTTCGGCCGCTTCGCCGCCGAATACAGGCATGAATTCGGCGAGCTTCCGCGCGAGACGCGACAGGCGCGCCACGGCTTGGGCCGCGCCACGCACGAAATGGCCTGACGAACGTCCCGCTAGGATTTGGCCAGCGAGGGTTTGACAGGAGCGGCAGCGCGCAGCGTCTGCTTGCGACCGGTTGGCTCGTAGGCAAACTCATCGACCACACGGCCGCCGAGCAGGTGCTCGGCAACGATGCGGTCTATGGCGGCCTCGGTGACGCCGCCATAATAGGTCCCCTCGGGAAAGACCTGGATGACGGGGGCGAGGTTGCAGGGGCCGAGGCAGGTCGACTTGCAGCTCATGGTGCCGTCGCCGCTGACGCGCAGCTTCTGGCGGTCCTGCTGGTTGCGCAGGTGACCCCACATGAGATCGGCGCCGGCGGCGTTGCACGGGCCGCCCTGGCAGACCAGCACGCGACGTTTCTGTGCCGGGATCAGCGACCCCTCCGGCACCAGCTTTTCGGCAGGCGGAACGGGAGCAGCCACTTCTGCGGTTTCGACAAGCCCGGCCATCAGCGCCGGCAGGAGCGCACTGTCGGCGAGGCCCTGTGCGATGCGGACATTGGGCCATGGCGCGCCATCCTCGGCCTGCCAGCGGCGCAGCGACTTGGTGAGCCAGGCGGTGAAGCTCGGCTCGATCGGCAGCATCAGCGGCAGGATGAGAATGTCGGAGGCACCGGCCTCACGCAGGGCTCCGAGCGCCTCTCGCAGCGACGGCGTGCCCTGCTCTGTGAAGCCGAAGCTGGCACCGGCGACGCCGGGAAGCGTGGCCGCAAGGCCGGCGAGTTGCTGCATCTGCCTGTAGGGCGCAGCGGCAAAGGCCGACTTGGCGACCAGCAGCACATGCCTTTGCGGCGCGGAGTTGTTTTCGCTTGAGTTCGACACCTGCAATCCCTGACCAGCCGTAGCGGGATTGCGGCAACGCAGGCCAAAGCCGGTGCCGGATGGCTACCGTTTCAACCCGCGCTCCTGTGGTACACCCCGCCCACGGAACCTCACTTGGTCAGGCAGGTCTCCTGGCTCGCGGGTCGTTGCTTCATCGCCCGTCTTCCCGGCTTCATGCCAGTGACGTGGTGGGCAATGTGGCTATTCACCATTGGGCATGATCGTTTCCGAAAAGCGGAAACCACTTTTCGGGACCATGCCCTGACCGCTCACAGTTGCGGGGCAGCTTCGGCTTCTACCGAATTCCCTCTTAGCTCCCGCCGAGAGGCGGGAGAACCATAACCACGCGGCAAGCTATAGGCGCGCATCGACAAGTCAAGCGCCTAAAGCTGCTCCGACTATTCCGCCGCCTCGGCGAAGGCGGCAGGCACATAGTTGAGGATCGGTGCCAGCCAGCGCTCCGTCTCTGCAACCGACATGCCCTTGCGCTTGGCATAGTCCTCGACCTGGTCGCGCTCGACCTTGGCGACACCGAAATAATAGCTTTCCGGATGCGAGAGATAGAGGCCCGAGACCGACGAGCCCGGCCACATCGCCATGCTTTCCGTCAAAGTCACGCCGGCATTGTTCTCGGCGTCGAGCAGGCGGAACAAGGTCGTCTTTTCGGTGTGGTCGGGCTGCGCCGGATAGCCGGGCGCCGGGCGGATGCCGTGATAGGCCTCGCCGATCAGCTCGTCGCCCGACAGGCTTTCGTCCGTCGCATACCCCCAGAACTCCTTGCGGACGCACTCGTGCATGCGCTCGGCGAAAGCCTCGGCGAAGCGGTCGGCCAGCGCCTTGACCATGATCGAGGAATAGTCGTCATTGGCGCGCTCGAAGCGCTCGGCGATCGCCACCTCCTCGATGCCGGCGGTCACCACGAAGCCGCCGACATAGTCGGCCTTGCCGCTGTCGAGAGGGGCTACGAAGTCCGACAGCGCGACATTCGGCCTGCCGTCGCGCTTGGTCAATTGCTGGCGCAGGGTGAAGAAGCTCGCGAATTCCTTTGTGCGGCTGTCGTCGGCGAACAGCCTGATGTCGTCGCCGACAGCATTGGCCGGCCAGAAGCCGATCACCGCCTTCGGCGCGAACCACTTCTCGTCGATGATCTTCTTCAGCATCGCCTGGGCGTCTTCGAACAGCTGGCGCGCAGCCGCACCCTGGTTCTCGTCCTCGAGGATCTTGGGGTAGCGGCCCTTGAGCTCCCAGGTCTGGAAAAACGGCGTCCAGTCGATGTAGCGGGCGAGCTCGGCGAGATCCCAGTTTTCGAACACCTTCGTGCCGAAGAAGCTCGGCTTCGGCGGCGTGTAGCCGGTCCAGTCGGCCTTGTGCGCATTGGCGCGGGCCTTTGCCAGCGGCAGCCGCTGCTTGTCGGCCTCCGAGCGGGCGTGCGCATCGGCGACCTTCTTGTATTCCGCTTGTACGGTTTCGACGTAACCCTGCTTCGCCTCGGCCGACAACAGGTTGGACACCACGCCGACCGCGCGGCTGGCGTCGGTGACATAGACGGCCTGGCCGCGCTCGTAGCGCGGGTGGATCTTGACCGCCGTATGGACGCGGCTGGTGGTGGCACCGCCGATCAGCAGCGGGATGTCAAAACCCTCGCGCTCCATTTCGGCCGCGACATGGGCCATCTCGTCGAGCGACGGCGTGATCAGGCCGGACAGGCCGATGATGTCGACATTCTGCTCCCGCGCGGTCTGCAGGATCTTGGTTGCCGGCACCATGACGCCGAGATCGATGATCTCATAGTTGTTGCAGGCGAGCACGACGCCGACGATGTTCTTGCCGATGTCGTGGACGTCGCCCTTGACCGTCGCCATCAATATCTTGCCGGCGGTCTGGCGCTCGCCATTGTCGATGCCCTTGGCGGCGTTGGCAGCCTTCTCCGCCTCCATGTGCGGCAGGAGCCCGGCAACCGCCTGCTTCATGACGCGGGCGGATTTCACCACCTGCGGCAGGAACATCTTGCCGGCGCCGAACAGGTCGCCGACGACGTTCATGCCGGCCATCAGCGGCCCTTCGATGACATGCAGCGGACGTTCCGCCTTCAGCCGCGCCTCGTCGGTGTCGGCGTCGATGAACTCAGTGATGCCGTTGACCAGCGCGTGGCTGATGCGCTGCTCGACCGGCCAGTCGCGCCAGGCGAGATCGCGCTCCTTGGCTTCCTTGCCGGCCGTGCCCTTGTAGCGCTCGGCCAGCTCGAGAAGGCGTTCGGTCGCGGTGCCGCCGGCCTTGGGCAGGCGGTTGAGAACGACGTCCTCGCAGGCTTCGCGCAGCTCCGGATCGATCGATTCATAGACCGCCAGCTGCCCGGCATTGACGATGCCCATGTCCATGCCCGCCTGGATGGCGTGGTAGAGGAACACGGCATGCATGGCCTCGCGCACCGGCTCGTTGCCGCGGAACGAGAAGGACAGGTTGGACACGCCGCCCGAGATGTGGACGTGCGGCAGGGTGCGGGTGATCTCTCGCGTCGCCTCGATGAAGTCGACCCCATAATTGTCGTGCTCCTCGATGCCAGTGGCGACCGCAAAGATGTTGGGATCGAAGATGATGTCTTCAGGCGCGAAGCCGGCCTGCTCGGTGAGCAGCTTGTAGGCGCGGGTGCAGATCTCGACCTTGCGCGCCTTGGTGTCGGCCTGGCCCCGCTCGTCGAAGGCCATGACGACGACGGCAGCACCATAAGCGTGGCAGAGCCGGGCGTGATGCAGGAAGGCTTCCTCGCCCTCCTTCATCGAGATCGAGTTGACGATCGCCTTGCCCTGCACGCATTTCAGGCCGGCCTCGATGATCTCCCATTTGGAGCTGTCGATCATCACCGGCACGCGCGCGATGTCGGGTTCGGCGGCGATCAGGTTGAGATACTCGACCATCGCCTTCTTCGAATCGATCAGGCCCTCGTCCATGTTGATGTCGATGATCTGGGCGCCATTGACGACCTGGTCGCGCGCTACCTCGAGGGCGGCCGCATAGTCTCCCGCCGTAATCAGCTTGCGGAACTTGGCCGAGCCGGTGACGTTGGTGCGCTCGCCGACATTGACGAACGGGATCTCGTCGGTGAGCGTGAACGGCTCGAGGCCCGACAGCCGCATCTGCGGCTTCAGTTCCGGTATCTGGCGCGGCGGATGCTTGGCTACGGCTTCGGCGATGGCCCGGATATGCTCCGGCGTCGAACCGCAGCAGCCGCCGGCGACGTTGATCAGGCCCTCGCGCGCGAATTCCTCGACCTGGGCGGCCATGAATTCCGGGCTCTCGTCATACTGGCCGAAGGCATTGGGCAGGCCGGCATTGGGATAGGCGCAGATGAAGGTCTCGGCGACGTCGGACAATTCGGAGAGATGCGGCCGCATGGCATTGGCGCCAAGCGCGCAGTTGAGGCCGACGGTGAAGGGGTTGGCGTGGCGGATCGAGTTCCAGAAGGCGGTCGGCGTCTGGCCCGAGAGCGTGCGGCCGGACAGGTCGGTGATCGTACCGGAGATCATCACCGGCAGGCGCACGCCCTTCTCGATGAAGATCTCTTCGCAGGCAAAGATCGCCGCCTTGGCGTTCAGCGTGTCGAAGATCGTCTCGATCAGGATGATGTCGGCACCCCCGTCGATCAGGCCGCGCAGCTGCTCGCCATAGGCGATGCGCAGGTCGTCGAAGCTGACGGCGCGGTAGCCGGGATTGTTGACGTCGGGCGAGATCGACGCCGTGCGGTTGGTCGGCCCGAGCGCGCCGGCAACGAAGCGGCGCTTGCCATCCTCCTGTTGGGCGCGGATCGCGGCACGACGCACCAGCCGCGCGCCGTCGCGGTTGAGCTCGTAGACCATGTCTTCCATGCCGTAGTCGGCCTGGGCGATCGAGGTCGACGAAAACGTGTTGGTCTCGATGATGTCGGCGCCGGCCTTGGCGTATTTGTAGTGGATTTCCTCGATCGCCTTGGGCTGGGTCAGGATCAAAAGGTCGTTGTTGCCCTGCTGGTGGCAGGCGCAGCCGGTGAACTTGTCGCCGCGGAAATGGTCCTCATCGAAGCCCAATCCCTGGATCTGGGTGCCCATCGCGCCATCAAGGACGAGAATTCGTTCGCGCGCCGCAGCCTTGAGCGCGGCCATCACCTCCGAACCGTCCGGCCTGGCGGACACGGCCCCAAACAGGGCGTCGAGGGAGGAGGCGTTTTGCGACATTTTACGTCCTTTCGGCGACAAAGCCGTCAGGTCACATAAAGACATCTTTATGTCAATATGTCGATAGGCAAACAGGCGCAATTGTTGCCCGCCGGCCCTTGCTGCGTCCGCGCTTCCAGGTAGCGCAGCGGTCCGGTACTCATCGTGCGCCGTGGAGCCGGCTATCTCACCTCGGCCCGCGCCCGCGGCCGCGCATCGTTGCGCTCGTGGGTGAAGATCGCGGCCGGCAAGGGCTCGCGGTTGCGGATGATGTCCGCACCCTTCTCACCCACCATGATCGTCGGCCCGTTGGTGTTGCAGGACGGCACGCGCGGCATCACCGAGCTGTCGCAGACGCGAAGGCCCTCGATGCCCCGCACCTTGAGCTCGAGGTCGACGACGGCCATGTCATCGGTGCCCATCTTGCAGGTGCCGACAGGGTGATGATCGGTCTTGGCATTGGCGCAACCGTAGTCAAACAGCTGTTCCTCGGTCACGATGTCCGGCCCCGGCAGCCGCTCGGCCAGCACGAACGGCTTGAGCGCTGCCTGCTGCATGATCTCGCGCGCGACCCTGAGGCCTTCGATCGACATCTTGCGGTCGTGCGGATCGGCCCAGTAGTTCGGGTCGATCAGGGGAGCGGCCGCCGGATCGTTCGAGGCCAGCCTCACCGTTCCGCGCGAGCGCGGATGCAGATAGGCTGAATTCAGCGTCACCCCTGCATTCTTGAGACGCGCCACGCCCGCCTCGATGCCCGAGCCGAGCCCAAGGTGGAACTGGATATCGGGCGAGCGCGCATCGGGATCGGCATACCAGAACCCGCCCGTCTCGAAGAGGCTTGATGTCACCGGCCCGGTACGGAACAGCACATATTGCAGCCCCGCCCACAGCGTGCGGTGCAGCTTGGCGACGTTGTCGTAGGTGTGATCGCCGGTGCATTCGGAGATCACGAACAGGTCTAGGTGATCCTGCATGTTCTCGCCGACGCCCTTGAGGTCGTGGACCACCGGAACGCCGACGCTCTTCAAATGATCGGCCGGGCCGATGCCCGACTGCAGAAGCAGTTTGGGCGAGCCGATGGCGCCCGAGGACACCAGGACTTCGCGCTCGGCGCGGATGATTTCGGTGCTGCTGCCGTTGGCAATCTCGACGCCAACCGCCCTGCCATTCTCCATCACGATACGGCTGACCTGGGCACCCATCCGAACGGTCAGGTTGCGCCGGTCCTTGATCGGCGCGAGATAGGCCATCGAGGCCGACGAGCGGCGTTTGTTGCGCTGGGTCAGCTGATAGAAGCCGACACCGGCCTGCTGGCGGCCGTTGAAGTCGTGGTTGTAGGGAATGCCGAGCTCCTGGCCGGCGCGGATATAGGCGTCGCAGATCGGCAGCGCCGCCGACGGCATCGACACGCCCAGCGGCCCGCCATAGGAATGGTAGTCGTCGGCAAAGCGCTGGTTGTCCTCGCAGCGCTTGAAATAGGGCAGCACCGAGCGATAGTCCCAGCCGGTGCAGCCGTCCTCGCTCGCCCAGAGATCGTAGTCGACGGCGTTGCCGCGCGTGTAGAGCTGGGCGTTGATGCTTGAGCCGCCGCCGATCACCTTGGCCTGTGTATAGCGCAGCACGCGGTTCTTCATGTGCTTCTGCGGCACTGTCTCCCAGCCCCAGCTCGCCACGCCCTTGGTCATCTTGGCAAAGCCTGCCGGCATGTGGAACAGCGGGTTCCAGTCGCCGCCGCCGGCTTCCAGCAGCAGCACACGCACTTCAGGGTCCTCGCTCAGCCGATTGGCGAGCACGCAGCCGGCTGGGCCGGCACCAGTGATGATGTAGTCGTAGCTCATCCCGAAAACTCTCAGAGACGCGCGACGGACAATGCGCCGTCGGCCTTGATGATGGTGCCCGTGGCGAAGCCGAAGCTGCCGCTGGCAAGGGCTGCCGCGATGCGGCCGATATCGTCCGGCTCGCCCCAGCGTTTGATCGGCACAAGCCCGTCGCCGATCAGCCGATCGTATTTTTCCTGGACCTTGGCCGTCATGTCGGAGCGTATGATGCCGGGCCGGATCTCGAACACGTCGATGCCGGAGCTCGCCAGCCGGAGCGTCAGCCCTTGCGTAAAGGCGGAGAGCCCGGCTTTCGACATGCAGTAGTCGAGCCTTTCCGGCGAGGTCATCTCGGCCGAGATCGAGGTGATGTTGATGATCGATCGCCGCTGGCTCGGCTGCGACATGGCCAGCATGGCGCGCAGTACCGCTTGCGTGAAGAACACCGTGCCGCGCAAATTGACCGCCATGATGGCATCGAAATTCTCGGGCGAAAGCTCGAGGAAGTCGCCGCGCACCTTGGACGCGATGCCGGCATTGTTGACCAGGCAGTCGAGCCGCCCGAAGTGATCGGCGATCTTTTCGACCGTCGCTGCATGGCCGTCGATCGCAGCGAGGTCGGAGACGACGAACAGGACCTTGGCGCCGTGTTTTTCAAGGCCGGATACGGCCTCCACCGCAGCCTGATCCATTTCTCGGTCGGTGATGGCAAGATCGAAGCCCGCTTCGGCCAATGCCTTGGCCACCGCCAACCCGATGCCGCGGCGCGCGCCGGTCACCAGCGCCACGGGTTTCGCCTGGATGCTCATGCCGCGAGATCCTTCCTGGCAATATGGTCGGCGACGCGCAGCGCCTGCGCTGCGATCGTCAGCGCCGGGTTGACCGCCGCCGAGGTCGGCAGGAAGCCGGCGTCGACGACGAACAGGTTCGGATGGTCGAAGGCGCGGCAGAAGACGTCGAGCGGCGCCTGCGCGGGGTCGTTGCCGATGCGTACCGTGCCGCACTGGTGCGACGGCGTGCGCTTGTCGAAAGCGCGTGACACGACGAGTGGGAAGCCCGCGCTACGCAGCACCTGCTTGAGCTTGGCCACCAGCCGCTCATGCGCCTCCCAGTTGCTGCGCACCCATTTCAGCACGATGCGGTCGCCATCGACCATGATGCGGCTTTCGGGCGACGGCAGGTCCTCGCTCATGGCGTAGAAGTCGATCGAATGCGCGGTCACCCGGTTGAGCAGCCACTCCGGCACCGAAGGCATCGCCCCCTTCAGGATCGTTCCCGAGATGCGTCCCAGCAGTTGCACATTGCCGAGCGGCGGGCCGCCCTCGCCGTCGGAAAGATAGAAGTCGTTGAAGCCGAAGGTCTTCTGGTAGACAGAGTCGTTGCGGAACCAGGGGCTCACGGCGATAACCGCCGTCGAGTTGTGGTTCATGAAGTTGCGGCCGACCTGGTCGGAGCGGTTGGCGAGCCCGGTCGGATTGCTGTCGTTGGCCGAGCGCAGCAGCAGCACCGCCGACTGCACCGCACCCGCCGACAGGATCACCAGCTTGGGCTTCAGTACCGCCGTCTCGCCGTTGCTGACATAGTGAACAGCGACGATCCGGCCGTCCGGGCCGCTCTCCAGCCGCGTCACCCGCGAACCGGTCTGCAGCTTGACGTTGTCATGCTTCAGTGCCGCAGCAAGTGCTGTCGTCTCGGCGTCCATCTTGCCGTCAAAACTGTTGGGATGCGCGTCCCACGGCGTCTTGCCCTTGGCCAGCCAGCGCTCGATGTCGACGCCCAGCGGCAGCGAAAAAGGGTGCACGCCCTTCGCCTTGAGGCGCATCCGCACCTTCGAGATCGCTGGCTCGTCAGCGACCGGCTTCAGCCCATAGGGCTTCGAATGCACCGGCTCGGTCGGGTCTTCGCCCAGTGCGCCGCGCACCTGGTAGAGTTCTTCGGCCAGGCCGTACCACGGCTCCATCTCCTCATAGGCAATCGGCCATGCCGGCGACACACCGTCGAGATGCTGCATCTCGGCAAAGTCCTCGCGCCGGTAGCGCGTCAGCACGGCGCCGTAGAACTTCGAGTTTCCCCCGACATTGTAGTAGTTGCCGGGGTTGAAGCCGGTGCCGTCGGCCTCGTACCAGGTCTCGTCGGGCCGGAAGTGCCCGCGCTGGAAGATGGCGCGCTGGTCGCGGTTCTCCGGCCGGTCCTCGATATGGCCGCCGGCTTCGAGGATCAGGATTTCGGCCCCGGTCGCGGCGAGCCCGGCGGCGACCGTCGCCCCTCCGACCCCCGAACCGATGATGACGATGTCAGGCTGTCCGGACATGTCAGGCGATGCGCAGCTGGCTCTTGGGGTCGAAGAACACCGCCTTGTCGAGATTGAAGGCGAGCTTGGTCTTCTGGCCGGCATGGATCGCCGCATCGGCACGCAGGCGCGCCACCACTTCCTTGCCGCCGAGCTTGGTGACGGCAAAGGTGTCGGAGCCTGCCGGCTCGACCACCTCGATCAGGCATTCGCCCTCGGCGATCGACTTGGCGTTTCGGTCGGCACCGTCGGGGTCGGTCAGCGCTTCCGGGCGCACACCGAAGATGATCTCCTTGCCCGCGTAAGCGCCGAGCGCGCCATTGGCCAGCTTGATCGGCAGCGCCAGCGGCTGGTCGCCAGGGCGATCGAGGATGACGCTAAGGCTGCTGCCCGCCCCACCTTCGAGACGGCAATTGAGCAGGTTCATCGCCGGCGAGCCCATGAAGTCGGCGACGAACATGTTGGCCGGGCTGTTGTAGATTTCGGCCGGCGTGCCGAACTGCTGCAGGATACCGTCCTTCAGCACCGCGATCTTGGAGGCAAGCGTCATCGCCTCGATCTGGTCGTGGGTGACATAGACGATGGTCGTCTTCATGCGCTGGTGCAGGCGCTTGATCTCGGTGCGCATGTCGACGCGCAGCTTGGCGTCGAGGTTCGACAGCGGTTCGTCGAACAGGAACACCTGCGGATCGCGCACCAGCGCCCGGCCCATGGCCACACGCTGGCGCTGGCCGCCGGAAAGCTGGCTCGGCTTGCGGTCGAGCAGGTGGCCGATCTGCAGGATGTCGGACACCTGCTTGATCGCCTTGTCGCGCTCGTCCTTGGGCACGCCGCGGATTTCCATGCCGAACGCGATGTTCCCCGCCACCGTCATGTTCGGGTAGAGCGCGTAGGACTGGAACACCATGGCAATGTCGCGCTTGGACGGATGCAGACCGGCCACCGACTTGCCGTTGATCGCGATCTCGCCCGAGGTGATCGGCTCGAGCCCGGCGATGGTGTTGAGCAGCGTGGACTTGCCGCAGCCGGACGGCCCGACCAGCACCAGGAAACCGCCCTTGTCGATCTCGATATTGATGTCCTTGAGGATCTCTACCTGGCCGTAGTTCTTGTAGAGATTGCTGATCTTGAGAAATGACATGGGCTTACCCCTTGACCGCGCCGGCCATCAGGCCGCGCACGAAGTAGCGTCCGGAGACGATGTAGACGATGAGGGTGGGCAGGGCGGCGAGGATCGCGCCGGCAAAATGGACGTTGTATTCCTTCACTCCCGTCGATGAGTTCACCAGGTTGTTCAGCGCCACGGTGAGCGGGATGGAATTGAAGCCCGAGAAGGATGAGCCGAACAGGAAGTCGTTCCAGATGTTGGTGAACTGCCAGATGACGGTGACGACGATGATCGGACCCGACGACGGCAACAGGATGCGCCGGAATATCTGGAAGAAGCTGGCGCCGTCGATCTGTGCCGCCCTGACCAGCTCGGTCGGGAACGCCTCGTAGTAGTTGCGGAAGAACAGCGTGGTGAAGCCGAGGCCATAGATGGCGTGGATCAGCACCAGCCCGGTGATGGTGCCGGCAAGGCCTGTCAGGCCGAGGATGCGGGCCGAGGGGATCAGCACGATCTGGAACGGGATGAAGCAGGCCAGCAGCATCAGGCCGAAGACGATGTTGTCGCCCTTGAAGCGCCACTTGGTCAGCACATAGCCGTTGAGCGCGCCGAGGATGGTCGAGAGCGCAACCGCCGGCACGACCATCAGCACAGAATTGATGAAGTAGGGCTTCAGTCCAACCGGCTGAACGCCGATCTGCGCGGTCGACCAGGCCGACAGCCATGGCGCGATGGTCCATTGCTTGGGCAGCGCCAGCATGTTGCCCTGGCGGATTTCGTCCAGCGGCTTCAGCGAGTTCACCACCATGACGTAGAGCGGCAAGAGGTAGTAGATCGCAAAAAGGATCAGCACGACATAGATGATGGCGCGAACGAAGATGCTGTTGCGCGTGGCGACGTCCTGGGAAGCGGCGCTCATTTCTTCTTCCCCCCGAGTTCGGAGTACAGATAAGGCACGATAATGGCGAAGATCATCATCATCATGATGATCGCGGACGCCGCGCCCATGCCCATTTCGTTGCGGCCGAAGGTGAACTTCTGCATGAACAGCGCAGGCGTCCACGTCGCGGTGCCTGGCCCGCCGTCGGTCATCGCCACCACAAGGTCGTAAGACTTGATGGCAAGGTGGGCGAGCACGACAAAGGCCGACAGGAACACCGGCCGCATCAATGGAATGATGATTCGGCGATAGATCGTCAGCGTCGAGGCGCCGTCGATCTGGGCCGCCTTGATGATCTCGTTGTCGACGCCGCGCAGGCCGGCGAGGAACATTGCCATGACGAAGCCGGACGACTGCCAGACCGCAGCGATGACGATGGTGTAGATCGCCATCTGGCCTTCCTTGATCCAGCGGAACGAGAAGCTCTCCCAGCCCCATGACTGCATCACGTGCTCAAGGCCGATGCCGGGATCGAGGAACCACTTCCAGGCGACGCCGGTGACGATGAAGGAAAGCGCCATCGGGTAGAGATAGATCGGCCGCAGGAAGCCTTCGCCCCGGATCTTCTGGTCGAGGAAGATCGCCAGCGCCAGCCCTATGAAGCTGCAGACGACGATGTACAGCACCGAGAAGATGGCGAGGTTCTTCAGCGCCGTGATCCAGTTGGGATGGTTGAACAGCCTGACATAGTTGTTCAGGCCGACCCAGGTCGAAAAATCGGGCAAAAGCTTCGAGCCGGAAAACGACAGGAAGCCCGTGAAGACAATGAAACCGTAGACGAAGATCAGGATCAACGCGAAGCTCGGCGCCAGCACGATCTTCGGCAGCAGGTCCTGCAACGTCGCGCGCGGGTTCGTTACCGCGCGGGGTGCGGTCGTGGTGAGATCGGCCATGGGTCCAGCCTCTGTGTTGTCAGGTCAGGATGTGCCCCGGCCGAAGCCGGGGCACGAAAGCAGGCGATCAGCCTTTTGCAGCGGCAACCGCTTCGGCCAGCGCCTTGGCGGCAGCCTTGGAGTCGAGCTCGCCGTTGAAGTGGCGAGTCACGACGTCATAGAGCGCGTTCTTGACCGCTGCAGGTGCGGCGTAGCCATGGGCCATGGAGCCGAACAGCTTGCCGGCGGAGCTGGCTTCCGCCAGATCCTTGATGCCTTTCTTGCCGCAATCGTCGAAAGCGGTGTCAGGCACGTCGGTGCGTGCCGGCACCGAACCCTTGACCACGTTGAACGACGACTGGAAAGCCGGGTCCTCGATGTCGGCGGCCATCTGAAGCTGCGCCTTCTTCTTGTCGTCGCCGACCTTGAACATCATGAACATGTCCGAGTTGAAGGTGACGGCGCCCTGCGTGCCGGGGAAGCGGATGCAGACGAAGTCGGTGCCCGGCTTCTGGTTAGCCTTCAGGAACTCGCCCTTGGCCCAGTCACCCATCATCTGCATGCCGGCCTTGCCCTCGATGACCATCGCCGAGGCAAGGTTCCAGTCGCGGCCGGAGAAGTCCTTGTCGACATAGGTCTTGAGCTTGGCCATGCGGTCGAAGGCTTCGACCATCTTGTCGCCGCCAAGGGCCGCCGGATCGAGGTCGATCATCGATGACTTGTAGAAGTCGGTGCCGAGCGACAGCACGACGCCGTCGAAGATGGTCGCATCCTGCCAGGCCTGGCCGCCATGGCCGAGCGGGGTGATGCCGTTGGCCTGCATCTTGTCGAGCACGGCGATGAGTTCGTCCCAGGTCTCGGGCGCCTTGCCGCCGGCAGCGTCGAGCGCTTTCTTGGAGATCCAGACCCAGTTGGTCGAGTGCACGTTGACGGGTGCTGCGATCCACTTGCCGTCATGCTTGGCGAAGTTCTGCAGCGCTGCCGGGACGACCTTGTCCCAGCCTTCCTTGTCGGCCACTTCGCCGAGGTCGCCGACCACGCCCTGGTTGGCCCAGTCGGTGATGTCGAAGCCAAGCGCCTGCACGGCGGTGGGCGGATCGCCTGCAGTGACGCGGGCCCGCAGCGCGGTCATCGCCGCTTCGCCGCCGCCGCCGGCAACCGGCATGTCCTTCCAGGTCACGCCCTGGGCCTCGAGGTTCTTCTTCAGCACGTCGAGTGCCGCGGCCTCGCCGCCTGACGTCCACCAGTGCAGCACTTCGACGCTTTCCTCGGCATGTGCCATCGGCATCGGCGCGGCAAACAGGGCCGCCACAGCTGTCGTACTCATCAAAAACTTACGCATTCCAGTTCCTCCCGGGTTGCAAGTTCCTCACGCATCATTGCGTGACATAAGTTCCCCTTGGCCCCGCCTCGGGGAATTCCTCCTCAGGTCCGCGCCTCCTTCGGCATCCAGTGGCCGGTGCGCGGTCCGATATGCATGTTGAGCGTCTTGGTCTCGGTGTAGTCCTCCACCGCATGGCGGCCGAGCTCGCGGCCGATGCCCGACTGGCGATAGCCGCCAAAGGGCAGTTCCGAAGCGCCATCCATGAAGGTGTTCATCCAGACGGTGCCGGCCCGCACAAGGCGGCCGACCGTCAGGCAGGTGTCGAAGTCGCGGCTCCACACGCCGGCCGACAGGCCATAGTCGATGGAATTGGCGATGCGGATCGCCTCGTCAGTGGTCTCGAAGGCAAGCACCGAAAGCACCGGTCCGAACACCTCCTCGCGCGCCACCGCCATGTCGGGGGCGACCGACGACAGAATCGTCGGTTCCATGAACTGGCCAAGGCCGAGATCGGCGGCAGAACCGCCGATGGCGACATCAGCGCCATTGTCGCTCGCACTTTTCACGTAAGTGACGATCTTCGCAAGATGTTGCGGCGTGATGATAGCACCAACCTGTGTCGAAGGGTCCAGCGGATCGCCGACCTTGACCTTCGCCGACAGCGCGGCCACGCGGCTGGTCACCTCGTCGACGATGTCGCGATGGACGATCAGGCGCGAGCCGGCATTGCAGCATTCGCCGGCGTTGAAATAGGCGCCGAAAACGGCCGCATCGATGAAGTCGTCGAGATTAGCGTCGGGGAACACGATCTGCGGGTTCTTGCCGCCAAGTTCCAGCGACACCTTCTTGAGCGTCTGCGCGGCATTCGCCATGGTCAGCCGGCCGATGCCGGTCGAGCCGGTGAACGACACCATGTCGATGTCGGGATGGCTGGTCAGCGGCGCGCCCGCCTCGGGGCCGGTGCCGACGATGATGTTGACCACGCCTGCCGGCACGCCAGCGGCCTCAAGGATCTCGCCAAGCACCAGCGTCGAGCCAGACGTCAGCTCCGACGGCTTGACCACTGCCGTGCAGCCTGCGGCCAGCGCAAACGGCAGCTTCTGGCTGACGATCAGGAACGGGAAATTCCATGGCGTGATGATCGACACCACGCCGATAGCCTCTCGCAGCACCACGCCCAGCGTGCCGTCACCCAGCGTGTTGTAGCTTTCGCCATGCAGGTCGCGGGCAAGGGCAGCGGCATAGCGCCAGATGTCGGCAGCGCCGCCGAGTTCGCCCTTGGCCTGCGAGATCGGCTTGCCTGACTCAATGCAGTCGAGGAAGGCGAGTTCGTCGGCGCGCTGCTCGATGATGTCGGCGGCCCTGAGCAGGATGCGCGAGCGCTCGGCACCGGTCATGCGCGGCCAGTGGCCGTCGTCGAAAGCTTTCCGCGCGGACGCGATAGCGCGCTCGGCGTCGACTGATGTCGCAGCCTCGTAGCGGCTAACAACGGTGCCGTGGCCGGGGCTGGAACGCTCAAGAATCTTGCCTTCGGCGCCGGCGGTCCACTTGCCGTCGACCAGCATCTTGAACTCGCGGACCTTGAAGCCGTCGAGCGGCTTGGGGCGCATCAGGACCGTCATCACCATTCTCCTGCAAATTTGGCGGCACGCTTCTCGCTGAAGGCCGCGAGCCCCTCCTTGAGGTCGCCGGTCTTGGCCACGAGAATCGAGCCCAGCGCCTCGACGGCGGTGCCATTGTCTTCGCCGTTCGCTGCGGCGATCATCAGTTTTGCGACCTCGACTGCCGCCGGGCCGCGTGCCGCGATACGCACCGCATAGTCGCGCGCGGCAGCCACCGCTTCACCGGTCTCGACCACATGGTCGACCAGCCCGAGCACTGCCGCCTCGTCGGCGGAAAAAACCTCGCCGCCCAGCGCCATGCGCCGCACCACCTGCGCGCCGGCGCGCCGCACCAGCCGCTGCGTGCCCGACCAGCCCGGCACCATGCCGAGCCCGGTCTCCGGCAGGCCGATCTTGACGTGGCGTTCGGCGATGCGGATGTCGGCGGCTATCGCCAGCTCCAGCCCGCCGCCCAGCGCATGGCCGTTGATGGCAGCGATCAATGGAACGCGCAGCGTCGCCAGCCGCTCGAACACGCGGTGGCCGAAGCGCACCCAGGCGTGGCCGAACTCGTTGGGCGACATGCCGCCCCAGGCCTTGATGTCGCCGCCGGCCGAAAACGCCTTGCCCTCGCCGGTCAGGACGGCGACCCGAATCTCCGCATTGGCCTCGACCTCGTCGCAGGCAGCCGACAGTGCCTTCAGCATGTCGATGTCGAAGGCATTGAGCTTGTCGGGCCGGGCCGCCGTGATGACGGCAACGGGACCGTCGAACGCCACCTTGATGCGCTGGTCAGCCATGGACTCCTCCAGCCTGCGTTCGGCCTTGCGCGGCAGGGTCAGCCCGATCGGCGCCTCGGCAAACAGGGAAGAATCCATCTGCTTGAGCTTGTCCGAGACGATCAGCGGGAACTCCGACTGATCGAGGATATGCGCCCGCAGATCGACGCCCGGCGCGATCTCGGTCAGCACGACGCCCTCGGGCATCAGCTTCATCACGCAGCGCTCGGTGACATAGGTGATGTCCTGGCCCTGCTCGACGGCGCGACGACCGGAGAAGGTGACGTGCTCGACCTCGTTGACCAGCTTCTTGAGCTTGCCCTCCTTGTCGATGACCAGCTTGCCGCCTGATATGTCGAGCTTGGCACCGGCATTGAACATGCCGGAGAAGACGATCTTTTTCGCCCGCGCCGTGATGTCGACGAAGCCGCCGGCACCCGCCGTCACATGCGGCCGGAAACTGAGCTTGGAGACGTTGACCGAGCCGCTAGGATCAATCTCAAGGAACGACAGCAGCGAGGCATCGAACCCTGCGCCCTGGAAATAGGTGAACTGGTAGGGCGACGGCATGAAGGCGTCGGCGTTCGAGGCGCAGCCGAAAGCAAAGTCGAGCAGCGGAACGCCGCCGACAGCCCCCTGTTCGATCACCCAGGTGACCTCGCCGTGCAGCCCCTCTTCGAGCAGGATACGCGGCACGTTGGCCGAGATGCCGAAGCCGAGATTGACGGCGCTGCCGGCTTCCAGCTCCTGCGCCACGCGGCGCGCAATCACCTTCTGGATGTTGAACTCGGGCACGCGAAAACTGTCGAGCGGACGCATGATCTCGCCCGAGATCGCCGGGTCATAGAGCGTCTGCGTCGTCTGCTTCTGCTCGGGGTCGACGACGATGTAGTCGACCAGCATGCCGGGCACGCGCACGTCATGCGGGCGCAGCGATCCGTCCTTGGTGATGCGCTTGACCTGGGCGATGACGATGCCGCCATTGTTGCGGGCGGCCAGCGCCTGGTCGAGCCCACCGAGATAAGCACCCTCGTGCTCGTAGGTCAGGTTGCCGCGCTCGTCTGATGTCGTCGCCCGGATGATCGCAACTTGCGGCTTGATCGCGGGGAAGAAAAGCCAGTCCTCGCCCTCGAAGCTGACCTTCTTGACCAGCGGTTCGGCCGCGGCGCGCGCATTCATGGCGCAGCCCTGCCGCTCGGGATCGACGAAGGTGTCGAGCCCGACCTTGGTCATCACGCCCGGCCGCTTGGCCGCCGCTTCGCGGTGCATGTCGAACATGATGCCCGAGGGAACGTTGTAGGCCGCCACCTCCTCGTTGCCGATCATCTGCCAGATCAGCGGCGGTTCGGCACTCGACGGCCCCGAGGGGTAAGAGCCGCCGATGATCTTCTTCAGCAGGCCCTTCTTGGCGATATGGTCGACGCCCTTGATGCCGCTCATGTCGCCGGCGGCGATCGGATGCAGCGTGGTCAGGTCGCGCGGATGCCCCGTCGCCTCGAAGCGCTCGCCGATCGCCTTCAGCATCAGGTCCGGGCAGCCGAGGCCACTCGACGACGATACCGAGACAACAGCGCCGTCCGGAATAAGTGCAGCGGCCTGAGCCGGGGTGATGTGCTTGCCCATGGTCAGAGCCCCGCCTCGATGGCGACCGCCTTGCCGGTCGCAGCCGACTTGACCACCGCAAGTCCGGTCGCCAGCGACCACACGCCGTCCTCGCCCGTCGCCGAGGGCGTGCCCTTGCCGGCGACAGCGTCGTGGAACGCCCGCAGCCCCGCCTCGTAGAGATTGTGCTGGTCCAGCTTGAGCTCGTGTTCGCCCTCGGCATTGCGCAGCACGACCGAGCCGACCGGCTTCTGCGTCATGACATTGCGCGCGATCAGCGATCCCTCGGTGCCGTGTACCTCGAAACCGGTCTCGGCGAACTTGGTGGTGAAGGCGTCATGGAACTGGGCGACCAGACCCGACTTGAAACGAAGCACACCCATGACGGCGTCCTCCAGCCCCACCTGCCCCATGCCGCCCGCCTGGCTGAAGGCGATTGCCTCGACCGGATCGTCGTTGAGCACGAAACGCAGCGTGTCGGCGTCGTGCACCGTGATATCGAGGATGACACCGCCGCCGGCCTGCGGCTTGTCGAGGCGCCAGCCCTGCAGGTGCGGCGGCAGGTAGACGGCGTGGAAAACGCGTGCGGCGAGCGGCTTGCCGATACGGCCCGCAGCAATCGCATCGCGCATCGCACGATGGCTCGCCGCATTGCGCAGGTGGTGGTTGGTGCCCATCACCACGCCGGCCTCGCGCGCCGCCTTCACCATCACCAACGCGTCGTCGAGCGTCAGCGCCAGCGGCTTCTCGCACAGCACGTGCTTGCCGGCCTTGGCCGCAGCAATTGCCTGTTCCAGGTGCAGTTCATTGGTGGTCGAGATATAGACGGCGTCGATGCCGGGATCGCCGACGATGTCTTTGAGCGACGTCACCGACCTGGCGATGCCGTTCGCTTCTGCATAGGCGCGACCGCGTTCGGCGTTGGTGCTCATGACCGAGACGACCTCGCCGCCGGTCGCGCGGATGGCGCCGATGACCCATTCCTTGGCGATGGTGCTCGCCCCGATCAGACCCCAGCGTGTCATGCCGTAAGCTCCCTAACCCGTTGCGGCGCACCGCAGCTTTCGCGCACCACCAGCCGTACCGTCGCCACCAGCGCCTCGGCATCGAAATCGCCGGCGTTGATCTGCTTGAGCAGGAGCTGTGCCGCCCGCCGGCCCATGCCTTGCGGATCGACCGAAACGGTGGTCAGCGCCGGCACCGCCGTCTTTGCCTCGATGACGTCGTCGAAGCCGATCACGCCAAAGTCGACGCCCGGCTCGATGCGGGCGCTGCGCAGCCCGTCGCAGGCGCCAAACGCTACCGCATCGTTGAAGCACAATGCCGCCGTCGGCCGGTCGGCCATCGACAGCAGCCGCTCGACCGCCACCACGCCGCCCGCGCGCGACGGCGCCGAGCTGATCACCAATTCGTCCGAGGCATCGAGACCGGCCTCCAGCAGCGCATCGCGGAACCCACGCATGCGCTCGTCGAAGACAGCCGTGTCGTTGAAGCCCCCGAGAAAGGCGATGCGGCGATGCCCGAGTTCTATGAGATGACGCACCGCAGCCATGGCACCGGCATGTCCGTCGGAGACCACCGACGACACCTTGAGCCCCGGCACGTTGCGCGCCACAAGCACCACCGGAATGCCGCTATCGACCAGAGGCCGGAGGTCGGCGGCAGTGGTGCCGCGCGCCGGCGACAGGATCAGCCCGGCCATGCCGTGCTCGCGCATCGAGGCGATCACCTCGCCCTGGCGGTCGGCATTTTCCGACGTGTTGGCCATGAACTGGATATAGCCGGCCGACTGCACCACCATATCCATGCCGACGGCAAGCTCGGCAAAGAAGCTGTTGGTCAGATCGTTGACGACGATGCCGACGATCTTCGATTTCGACTGCCTGAGATTGGCGGCACCGCGGTTGTAGACGTAGCCGAGTTCGCGAATGACGGCGCCGACCCTGGCGCGCGTCACCTCGTTCACCAGGGAGCTGCCCTGGAGGACGAGCGAGACGGTCGACTTCGACACGCCGGCGGCGCGCGCAACATCGACAACTGTCACCTTCGCCTGCTTCAAACCGATCCTCCCGAGGGAACGTTCTTGGCTCCCATTTCCGAGTCCAATAATTGGAACGTTCCAAACTGTCAAGCATTGAAGAACCCGAACGCTGCCGTTTTCACAAAGAGCGCACGACAGGCGCACGGCCACCGAAACGCCAAAATTGTACACAATTCGACATTTCAAACGATTTACTACACTTGAATAGCGTTCAACCGCTTCGACGCCCCGCATCACCGGCAAGTCGATCCGCACAACCGCTCGGGGTCCCAAAATTCCAACTTGAAATTTGGAACGATCTAAATTACGAGATTCAGCCGATCAGGGGAGGAACCCATGGCCAAGGCAGTGAAACTTCCGCGGGCGGACCGCTCGATCGAGACCTACGCGCTTGTCGGCACGCCGACAGAACGGCCTCAAGCGGCACCTGTTTTCAACCGCATCGCCTATGCGGCTGCCCATGTCGTCTCCGATCCCTGGGCCGACGCCACGCCTTGGACCAGTCCGGCCATCGACTGGGATGCGACAATGGCCTTCCGCCATCATCTCTGGTCGCTTGGCTTCAGGATCGCCGAGGCGATGGACACCTCGCAGCGCGGCATGGGGCTCGACTGGGCCGGTGCGCAGGAGTTGATCCGGCGCTCGCTCACCGAAGCTCGCACGGTTCCAGGCGCCGACCTCGCCTGCGGCGCCGGCACCGACCAGCTCGACAAGCGCAATGCGCGATCGCTCGACAACGTGATCGCTGCCTATGAGGAACAGCTCGACTTCATCGAAAAGCATGGTGGCCGCGCGATCATGATGGCCAGCCGCGCGCTTGCCCATGTCGCCACTTCCCCTGACGACTACCGCAAGGTCTATGGCCGCATCCTCACCCAGGCCAAGGACAAGGTGGTGCTGCACTGGCTGGGCGACATGTTCGACGCCGAACTCGCGGGCTATTGGGGCAGCACGCGTTTCGAGGATGCGCTCGATACGGTGCTGGGCATCATCCGCGACCACAACGACAAGGTCGAAGGCATCAAGATTTCGCTGCTCGACCAGGCCTGTGAGGTCGAACTGCGCCGCCGCCTGCCCGACGGCGTGATCTGCTTCACCGGCGACGATTTCAACTATGCCGGCCTGATTGAAGGCGATGGCGAGAGGCATAGCCACGCTTTGCTCGGCATCTTCGACGCGGTCGCGCCACAGGCATCGAAGGCTTTGGCTGCACTGGCCAAAGGCGACCTCGCCACCTTCCGCGGCACCATCGAGCCGACGGTGCCGCTGTCGCGGAAAATCTTCGAGGCGCCGACGCAATACTACAAGGCCGGCGTCGTCTTCCTCGCCTGGCTCAATGGCCACCAGAGCCATTTCGCCATGCCTGCCGGCATGCAGTCCGCGCGAGGTGCCGTGCACTACGCTGACATCTTCCGCCTCGCCGACCAGGCCAATGTGCTCGACAAGCCAGACCTCGCCGTTGAGCGGATGACAGCCTTCATGACCCAGTACGGCATCGCCTGACCGGCTACATCAGCCCAAGCTGCTTGTAAAAGCCGAGCGCGTCGTAATAGTCGCTCTGGCTGGCGATCTTCCCGTCCTTGACCGAGAACATCGAGGCACCGGTGATGGCGAATTTCTTGCCGGTCGCCTTGGTACCGTCGGACCAGTCGCCGGTATTGGTGCCGGAGAACTCCCATTCGAACGACACGCGGTCATCCTGCACCACCGGCGCACCCTTCATCTGCCAGACGGCGTCCGGAACGGCGGTCAGAAAATTGTCGATGACGCCGGTTTTTGCGGCATCCTTGCCTTCGACCGGCTTGCCGACCGAGGCGTCATAGTAGGTGACATTGTCGGCGAGATGCTCGGCTGCCTTGGCCGAGTCATGTGCGTTCCAGGCGGCGAGATAGGCTTCGACCACGGCCTGCGGCGTGTCCTGCGCCAGTGCGACTGAAGGGACAGCTGCGAGAAGCGCTGCTACTGCTGCGGATGCGAGAAACTGACGGCGATGCATGTCTTTTCCTCCCAAGTTGAACGACCTCATCTTCTCCCCTTGCGGGAGAAGGTGGCCGAGCGAAGCGAGGTCGGATGAGGGGTGTTGGCCGGAGCGACCCCTCACCCTGCCAACCTTGCCGCTGCGCGGCTGCGGGGCAATCCGACCTCTCCCACAAGGGGAGAGGTCAAAAAGTTACCCATGCGCGATCATGACATGGCGCACGGCGGTGTAGTCCTCCAGCGCATAGACCGACATGTCCTTGCCGTAGCCGGACTGCTTGAGGCCGCCATGCGGCATCTCGTTGGTCAGCATGAAATGCGTGTTGATCCAGGTGCAGCCATATTGCAGCCGTGCCGCCGTCGACATGCCGCGCGAGATGTCCTTGGTCCAAACCGACGACGCCAGGCCGTAGTCGCTGTCATTGGCCCAGTTGACTGCCTCGTCGACGTCGGAGAAGCGCGTCACCGACACCACCGGCCCGAACACCTCGCGGCGCACGATCTCGTCTTCCTGCAGCGCGCCGGCAACGACGGTTGGCTGATAGTAGAACCCGCCGCCCTCGCCCGGTTTGCCGCCGGTGGTGATCTCGATGTGCTTGAGTTCGGAAGCGCGCTCGACGAAGGAAGCGACGCGGTCGCGCTGGCGCCTGGAGATGAGCGGCCCGATCTCGTTTTCGGTGTCGTCGGCCTGGCCGAAGCGGATGGTCGATACCGCCGAAGACAAGTCGGCGACGAGCTTGTCGTAGACCTTACTGCCGGCGTAGATGCGGCAGGCCGCCGTGCAGTCCTGGCCGGCATTGTAGTAGCCGAAGGCACGCAGGCCGCTGACCACGGCGTCGATATCGGCATCGTCGAAGACGATCACCGGCGCCTTGCCGCCGAGTTCCAGATGCGTGCGCTTGACCGACTTGGCCGCCGCCTGCAGCACCTTCTTGCCGGTGGCGACGTCGCCGGTGATCGAGATCATGCTGACGGCAGCATGGTTGATCAGTGTGTTGCCGACGCTTTCGCCGCGGCCAAGCACGACATTGACCACGCCCTCGGGCAGCACGTCGGCAAGGATTTTCGCCAGCTTCAGCGCCGTCAGCGGCGTCTGCTCGGAAGGCTTGAAGACGACCGTGTTGCCGCCGGCGATTGCCGGTGCCAGCTTCCACGCCATCATCATCAGCGGATAGTTCCACGGCGCGATCGAGGCAACGATGCCCACAGGGTCGCGGCGGATCATCGAGGTATGGCCGGGCAGGTATTCGCCGGCCACCAGCCCCGGCATCGAGCGCACCGCACCGGCAAAGAAGCGGTAGCAGTCGACAATGGCCGGAATCTCGTCATTGAGCACGGCATTGATCGGCTTGCCGCAATTGAGCGCTTCAAGCTTGGCAAAGCCTTCCGCCTCGGCCTCGATCCGGTCGGCGATCTTGAGCAGATAACCCGAGCGTTGCGCCGGGGTGGTCTTGGACCACGTCACGAACGCCTTCTGTGCCGCCGCGACTGCCGCCTCGATCTGCGCCGGCGAGGCCTCCGGCAGGCTGAGGATCGTCTCTCCGGTGCGCGGGTTGAGGATCGCTTCTTCCGTCTCGGTTCCGCGCTCGAACTTCGAGCCGATCAGCATTTGGGTGTCCATGTTAGCTCTCCCTGGATCAGTGTCTTTGGAGGGCGAATAGGGAGTAGCGAATAGCGAGTAGAAACAAGCGATCGAACAGATCCTATTCGCTATTCGCTATTCGCTATTCGCTATTCGCTACTCCCTATTCGCTGTTGTCATTTTCCCGCCCCGGCGATCTGGTCGCCTTCGCGGGTCAGGTAATAGGCGGCGAGGATGGGCAGCAGGGTCGCCAGAACCACGATCATGGCAACGACATTGGTGACCGGGCGCTGGCGCGGCCGCACCAGTTCCTCGAGCATCCAGATCGGCAGCGTCTGCTGTTGTCCGGCGGTGAAGGTGGTGACGATGACCTCGTCGAACGACAGCGCGAACGCCAGCATGCCACCTGCCAGAAGTGCGGTGCCGATATTGGGCAGGATCACGTGCCTGAACGTCTGGAACCCGTCGGCGCCGAGGTCCATGGAGGCCTCGATCAGCGAGCCCGAGGTGCGGCGGAACCGCGCCACCGCGTTGTTGTAGACGACCACCACGCAGAAGGTCGCGTGGCCGAGCACGATCGTCCAGAACGAGAACGGGATCTCCGCCAGGCTGAAGGCCGAGCGCAAGGCGATGCCGGTGATGATGCCGGGCAGCGCGATCGGCAGGATGACCAAAAGCGAGATCGCCTCACGGCCGAAGAACCTTGTCTGGCTGACGGCGGCGGCACACAACGTGCCGAGCACCAGCGCAATCGCCGTCGAGATCGCCGCGACCTGCACCGACAGGCCGAGCGCCTGCCAGACATCGGGCCGTGCCCAGGTGGCTGCGAACCATTGCGTCGTCAGCCCGGGCGGCGGCCACTGGTAGCTCTTCTCCTCCGTCGTGAAGGCATAGACGAAGATCAGCAGGATCGGCAGGTGCAGGAAGGCGAGACCTGCGGCAGCCGCGATCTTGAGGCCGCGCGGGGCCGATTGCGAACGGTCAGAGCGCATCGAAGGCTCCCATGCGTTTGGCGCCCCAGAGGTAGAAACCCATGATGACGATGGGCACCACGGTGAAGGCGGCGGCGAGCGGGATGTTTCCCGCGGTTCCCTGCTGGGCATAGACCGCCTGGCCGATGAACAGCCTGGACGTGCCGATGATCTGCGGAATGATGTAGTCGCCGAGCGTCAGCGAGAAGGTAAAGATCGAGCCGGCGACGATGCCTGGCAGCGCCAGCGGGAACAGCACGTTGCGGAAGGTCTGGCCCGGCGACGCCCCGAGATCGGACGAGGCCTCGACAAGGTTGCCGGGCACGCGTTCGAGGGCGGCCTGAATCGGCAGAATCATGAACGGCAGCCAGACATAGACGAAGACGATGAAGGTGCCGGTGAACGAGACCGACAGCGAGTTGCCGCCGACCACAGGCAGTGACAGCCAGCTGTCGAGCAGCCAGGACAGGTGCAGCTTGGCGAACAGCCAGGTCAGGATGCCTTCCTTGGCGAGGATCAGCTTCCACGCGTAGATCTTGACCAGGTAGCTCGACCACAACGGCAGCATGACGCCGAGATAGAACAGCGCCTTCGATTTGCCGCGGGCATAGCGTGCCGCGTAATAGGCGATGGGGAATGCGACGACGGCAGAGGCCAGCGTGACCAGTGCCGCCATGGTTACCGTGCGCACGATGATGTCGAGATTGGCCGCCTGGAACAGGTCGCCATAAGTCTTGAGCGTCAGCTCTCGGCTGATCAGCCCGGAGAACTCGTCGATCGAAAAGAAGCTCTGCGCCAAGAGTGCGATCAGCGAGCCGATATAGACGACGCCGAGCCAGAGCAGCGGCGGCGCCAGCATCAGGAACAGCAGCAGGCCCGGCCGGCGCCACAGCAGGTCCGACAGCGAACCGGCGAAACCGCCACGCTTGGGCAGGATCGCAGCAGCCACGCCGGTCGCCCCGGTGACAGCCTGGACGCTCATGCCTGCTCCTCCATCAGGTGGAGCTGGTCGCGGTTGAAGCTGAGCATGACATGCTCGCCATCGTCGGGCAGCGAAGCGCCGGCCGGCACCGTGGCGTGCAGCCTAAGGCCATCGGCATCGAGCGCCAGCTTGGTGGCCGCACCCAGATAGTGACGCGACAGGACGCGGGCGGCAACGCCATCGCCGCTCTTGTCGCGACCGACGCGGATCTGTTCCGGCCTGAGGCTGCCCCAGCGGCACTGGCCGGCATAACGCTGTACGAAATCGGGCGGCAGCACGTTGGACGAGCCGACGAAATCAGCGACGAAGCGCGACGCCGGGCGCTGGTAGATGTCCTCGGGCGCGCCGACCTGCATGATGCGGCCGTCGTTGAAGACCGCGACCCGGTCGGCCATAGACAGCGCCTCGCCCTGGTCGTGCGTGACGAAGACGAAGGTGATGCCGAGCGCCTTCTGCAATTGCTTGAGCTCTTCTTGCATGCTCTCGCGCAGCTTGAGGTCGAGCGCGCCGAGCGGCTCGTCGAGCAGCAGCACCTTGGGCTTGTTGACCAGCGCACGCGCCAGCGCCACGCGCTGCCGCTGGCCGCCGGACAGCTGGCCCGGCTTACGGCTGCCATAGCCCGGCAGTTGCACCAGCTTGAGTGCGTCCTCGGCGGCGCGGTGGCGTTCGTCCTTTCCCATGCCCTTGACCATCAACCCGTAGGCGACGTTGTCGAGCACGTTGAGATGCGGAAACAGCGCGTAGTCCTGGAACACCGTGTTGACGTTACGCCGGTAAGGCGGCACGCCCTCGGCGCGCTCGCCGAAGATAGAGATACTGCCCGATGTCGGCTGCTCGAAGCCGGCGATCAAACGCAAGCAAGTGGTCTTGCCCGAGCCAGACGGTCCCAGCATGGCGAAGAACTCGCCAGGCTTGATCTCGAGGTCGACAGCATCGACCGCGCGCACCGCGCCGAAATGGCGGGAGGTCTTTTGAAAGGCGACTGCTGGGGTCATCGTTTCAGGCTTTCGATGTCTGGGCCATGCAAGCCCGGGCGATATGCCCTGGCCATGGCTGCGCATCCGGCCGACCCACGGCCGCCGATGCTTGTCTGCCGCCGCCGTCAGGCGGTCATTTCAGGTCGGTTGGTGCCCTCCGCCCCCTCTCCCCACAGGGAGAGGGTTGGCCGCAACGCGGCCTGGCGAGGGGACATCGTTCGTTGCTGGCCTCAGCGGCCGCCGATCACGCCGATATAGTCCGAGACCCAGCGATAATAGGGTACGCACTGGTCGTTCTGGCTGGCGCATTTCGACACCGGCGTCTTCCAGAACTTGATCCTGGCGAAATCCTCGAAGCCGTTGGTCTTGCAACCCTCGTCGGTGAGCAGCGCGTTGCCCTTGCAGGCGGCTGGTACTGCCGGGTTCGAGCCGAACCAGGAGGCAAGATCGCCCTGCAGCTTGGGGTTCAGCGAATGCTCGAGCCACATATAGGCGCAGTTGGGGTTGGCGGCTTCGACATGCATCATCGTCGTATCGGCCCAGCCCGTGGCACCCTCTTCCGGGATGGTCGAGGCGATCGGCTGCTTCTCCGACTTGAGCAGGTTGACCTGGAAAGGCCACGAACCGGAAGCGACGACGCCTTCGTTCTTGAAGTCGTCGATCTGGATCATGGCATCGTGCCAGTAGCGGCCGGCCAGCGTGCGTTGCACGCGCAGCAGGTCAAGCGCTGCCTTGTACTGGTCCTCGTTGAGTTCGTAGGGATCCTTGATGCCGAGATCGGGTTTGTGCGCCATCAGGTAGTTGGCGGCGTCCGCAATATGGATCGGGCCGTCATAGGCCTGGACGCGGCCCTTGTTGGGCTTGCCGTCGGGTAGGTCCATCGGCTCGAACACGACGCTCCAGCTCTTCGGCGCCTCCTTGAACACGTCGGTGTTGTACATCAAGACGTTCGGGCCCCACTGGTAGGGCACGCCGTAATGCTGGCCGTCGACGGTGAACCACGGCGCATCCTTGAGGCGCTCGTCGACGGTCGACCAGCTCTTGACGAGGTCGGTGTTGATCGGCTGGACACGCTTGCCGGCGACGAGGCGGAGCGAGGCGTCGCCCGAAGCGGTGACGAGGTCGAAGCCGCCCTCGTTCATCAGCGCGACCATTTCGTCGGAAGTGGCGGCGGTCTTGACGTTGACCTTGCAGCCCGACGCCTTCTCGAAATCGCTGACCCAGTCGTAATTCTTGTCGGTCTCGCCGCGCTCGATGTAGCCCGGCCAGGCGATGATGTTGACCTGGCCCTCGGCCTTGCCGATCTCCTTGACCTGCGCCACCGCCTGGCCGGAAAAGCTGCAAGCCAAGGCGATTGCCGTGCAGGATTTCAGAAATGCCTTCATCACGATCCTCCCATGTGCAGGAACCGCTCTCTCATCGGCGGTGTTGCCCTGCAACGAAAGGTGCGGCGAAAGCGCAGGTTTCGCAAATTCATTCGAAAGAAGGGTGATATCGGTTTTTCCGATACCCAGAGCGCCGCGCGTCCGTTCGGACGCGCAAAGGACGCTCTGGCACTTTGAAGCTACGCATCGTGCTTTGCGACGATCGAGCCCGATTTTCGCGCCAGCACGTCAAAGCTTCTGGCGGACGGTCCGCTGCGCCTGGGCGATGCCGATGAAATCGCGCGCTGCCGCCGGCAGCGACGAGCCGCGCCGCCACACCATGCCGACCTGCACCACCGGCAGCGAGCCGGAGACGTCGCGCGACTCGATGCGGTCGCCTTCGAGCGACCACGGCCGGTAGACGAGGTCGGGCAGCAGTGCCACCCCTGCCCCGGTCGCCACCAGCGAACGCACCGCCTCGACCGAACGCGTGCGGAAGGCGACATGCGGCTTGGCGCCGATGGCCGAAAGCAGCTTGCCGGTGTTCTCCTCGATCTCGTCGACCGACAGCATGATCAGTGGCTCCGATGCGATGTCGCCCACGCTGATGATCTCGGCGGAGGCCAGCGGATGGCCGAGCGGCAGCCACAGCCGGTAGGCCGAGACCTCGAGGATCTCCGACTGCAGCGCCATGCGGTCGCGCAGGTTGGAGGTGACCATGACGGCGAGGTCGAGCTTGCCGCCGACCAGAAGGTGCTCGAGATAGTCGCCATTGTCCTCGATCGCCGAGATCTCGACCGCCGGATGGGCACGACGGTAGCGCGCCAGCAGGTCGGAGAGCACGTAGCCGGCGACCAGCGAGGTGACGCCGAGCTTGAGCTGGCCGGTGGCTGTCGCCTGCCCGCCGAAGAAGGTGCGCCGCGCGTCCGACACGTCGGCCAGGATCTTGGTGGCGTGGCGCAGGAACTGGTGGCCCTTGTGGGTGATGTTGAGCCCGCGCGGATGGCGCTCAAACAGCTCGACGCCGAGATCGCCCTCCAGCTCCTTGATCGCCTCGGTGACCGACGACTGCGAGATCGACAGGTTCTGCGCCGCACGCGAGATCGTGCCCTGCTCGGCGACGGCGACGAAGAACTGAAGCTGACGAAGCGTGAAGGCCATGGCGGGAGTAGACAGGGCGGCGGGGAATTTGGGAAGAGGCCGGCGTTCCCTTCTCCCCTTGTGGGAGAAGGCCAGGGCGCGCTTGATCCGCGCCACGTGACCGTGGAAAACGTCTCCTCGCGGGACTGCGAAACAGCATCAGCCACCAAAAGCAGCGAGGCGCCCCCGCCTCACACAATCGATGATCCGGCTGAGACAGATTAATGCAGCACGAGCACGTCGCCGGAGGAGAAGCTGATCTCGGTCTTTTCGCCGACGACCGGCGGCGGGCTGTTGGGGCTGTTGAAGGTGTCGAGCGACACGACGTTCTGGCCGACGCCTACGCGGACGCGGATGACCGAGCCGAGGAAATGCACGTCGGCGATCTGGCCGGTGAGGTTCGAATCGTTGCCCGCCTTGCGGCCGAGCGAGATCGCCTCGGGCCGCAGCGCCAGCGACAGCGTGTCGCCGGCCTTGGAGCCGTTGAGCTTGCCCTTGAGGCCGATCTCCTCGGCGTTGATCGTGACCGTGCCGGACGCGGCGTCGCTGATCGTGCCTTCGAGCACGTTGAGCGTGCCGACGAAATTGGCGACGAACTTGGTCGAAGGCCGGTTGTAGATCTCGAACGGCGTGCCGGTCTGATCGGCGCGGCCTTCGTTCATCACCACAATGCGGTCGGACATCGACAGCGCCTCTTCCTGGTCATGGGTGACGAAGATGGTGGTAATGCCGAGCTTTTTCTGGATGGCGCGGATTTCCTCGCGCAGCGACAGACGCACCTTGGCGTCGAGCGCCGACAGCGGCTCGTCGAGCAGGAGCAGCTTGGGCTTGGGCGCCAGCGCGCGCGCAAGTGCAATGCGCTGCTGCTGGCCGCCGGAGAGCTGGTAGGGATAGCGGTCGCCGAAATCGGGCAGCTTGATGATGTTGAGCATCTCGGCGATGCGGGCATCCGCCTCGGCCCTCGGCATGCCGGCCACCTTGAGGCCGAAGCCGATATTCTGGGCAACCGTCAAATTGGGAAACAGCGCATAGGCCTGGAACACCATGCCGATGTGGCGCTGGTTCGGCTTGAGGCCGGTGACGTCCTTGCCCCCAACGAAGACCTTGCCAGCCGAGGGCTCCTCGAAGCCGGCGACGATGCGCAGCATGGTGGTCTTGCCGCAGCCCGACGGCCCGAGGAAGGAAACGAACTCGCCGGCGCCAACGTCGAGATTGAAGTCCTTGACGACGGCGACGTTGCCGAACGACTTCTTGACGTTCTGGATGGAGAGGAAGGGATCGGCCATTGGCTTTTGCTCTTCTTGTTCAGTTCGGGCGATTTGCCGACTTCGGCGCGAAACGGGCGAGGATCTGGATCACCGACATGCAGCCCCAGGTGATGGCGAAGGCGATGACCGCAAGGGCCGCCGGCTCATAGGCGCGGTTGGCGCCGATGTTCTGCAGGTACGGACCGAAGGCCGGGCGGTTGAGCAGGCTTGCCAGCGTGAACTCGCCGATGACGATGGCGAAGGTCAGGAAGGCGCCCGACAGAACCGCGATCAGCACGTTGGGCAGGATGACGCGGGCGATGATCGTCGTCCACCCGGCGCCGAGGATCTGGGCCGCCTCGGTCAGCGTGCGCACGTCGATGGTGCGCAGGCCGGTGTCGACGGCGCGGTACATGTAGGGCAGCGCCAGCGTGGCGTAGCCGATGACCAGCAGCGCATCGGTGCCGCGCGCCGTGCCGAGGAACGGCAGCGGCGAGTTGGAGCCGTACATCCTGATATAGCCGAAGACGATGACGATCGCGGGGATGACCAGCGGCAGCAGCGTGATGAACTCGACGACCGGCCTGAGATGCGGCATGCGCAGCCGGATCCAGTAGGCTGTCGGCACCACGAGCAGGACGCCGAGCAGGATGGTGAACACGGCCACCGTCACCGAATAGGCGAAGGTCTCCTGGAAGCGGCTGTCGCCGAGCACGACGCGATAGGCGTCGAAGGAATAGACGCCGCGCCGCATGCGCAGCGAGAACTCGAAAGTGGCGATCAGCGGAATGAAGAAATAGGCGGTGCCGATGGCAAAGACGAGCCAGGCCCAGAAGCGACCGGTCTTCATTTGAGCCACCTCTCGCTGCGGGTGCGAAACCAGATGTAGAAGATGTTGGCGAGGCCGGTGACGACAATCATGCCGAAAGCCAGCGCATAGCCGAGGTGCGGGTTGTGCAGCACGTCGCCGCGGATCTGCGCATAGAGCTTGATCGGCACGATGTTGAGCGACGAACCGGTGAAGGCATAGGCCGTGGCAATCGCCCCGAAGGCGTTGGCGAACAAAAGGATGACGGTGCCGAGGAAGCTCGGCCACAGCACCGGAATGACGACCATGCGCCAGTATTGCCAGGTGGTGGCGCCGAGCGTGGCTGCCGCCTCGCCCCACTCGCGCTTGAGGCCGTCGATCGCCGGCGTGATGATGACGATCATCAGCGGGATCTGGAAGAACAGATAGACGATGATCAGGCCCCACGACGTGAGCACGTTGAAGCCCATCGCGTAGATGTTGATGCCGAACACGTCGCGCAGGATGACGGTGACGAGGCCGAGGCGGCCGAGCGTCGCGAGGAAGGCGAAGGCCAGCGGCACGCCGGCGAAATTGGAGGCGACGCCGGAAAACGTCATGGTCGACGAGCGCACCCACCTGGGCAGGCCGCCGCGCACGATGGCAATCGCCATGGCGAGGCCGACGAAGGCGCCGATGGTGGCCGACCAGAAGCTGATCTTGATCGACACCCAGTAGGAGTCGCGGATCGACTGGTCGGTGAAAAGCTGGCGGATGTTGTCGAGCGTGTATTGGCCCTGGTCGTTCTGGAAGGCGCCGACGACGAGATAGAGCGTCGGCAGGATCAGGAACATCAGGGCGAAGATGAAGAACGGCGCGACACCGAGCCAATGGGTCGGCAGGCGGAAGCCGCTCTTCGCCTCCGGCGGCGCGGAGCGCGCGGCATCAGCCGTGGTGGATATGCTGGCTTGGGTCATCGGGCCGCCGTATCGAGAGAAAATGCGGGCGGCCGCAAAGCCGCCCGCGATGGCAATTGCTCAATTACTGAACGTTGGCGCCGACCACGGCATCCCACTGCTTGGTGATCGCTTCCTTGCCCTTGGCCTGATCGTCGAGCGTCGGGAACACGGCCTGTTCATAGGCAGCGGCCGGCGGCAGCTTGTCGAGCATCTCCTGCGGGATCTTGCCGTTCTTGGCGAGATCGTTGAAGCGGATCGGGTGGCAGTAGCCCTTCAGCCAGCCGAGCTGACCTTCGTCGGAATAGAGATACTCCATCCATAGCTTGGCAGCGTTCGGATGCGGTGCATAGGCGCTGATCGCCTGGACGTAGACGCCGGCGACGACGCCCGACTTCGGAACGACGACCTCAACCGGCGGGTTGCCGTTGAGGGTGTCGCGACCAGCAAGGGCGTTGTAGTCCCAGGTGATCAGGATCGGGGTCTGGCCCTGGGCCAGTGTCGCCGACTTGCCGATGACCGGCACGAAGTTGCCCTTGGCGTTCAGCTCCTTGAAGAAGGCGAGACCCTTCTCGGCGGCCGAAGCGGCGTCGGTGGCACCCGAGCCCAGGCCGGCGGCGTACACGCCCTGGATCGCCTGGTTGGACGCACGCGGATCGCCGGCAAGCGCGACCGAGTTCTTGTATTCGTCCTTGAGCAGGTCGGCCCAGTCGGCCGGTGCGTTCTTGACGAGGTCCTTGTTCACTTCAAACGACAGCACGCCGTAATAGTCGCCGTACCAGAAGCCGTCAGCGTCCTTGGCGGTGTCGGGGATCGAGTCCCAGGTCGCGACCTTGTAGGGCTGGATCAGGCCGTCGGCCTTGGCCTGCGGGCCGTAGGAGAGGCCGACGTCGATGACGTCAGGCGCCTGCGGGCCCTTGTTGTCCTTGTTCGCCTTGATCGCCTCGATCTCGTCGCTGGAGCCCGCGTCGGGGTTCAGCTCGTTGACGGTGATCTCGGGATACTTCTTCTTGAAACCATCGATGACGGCGCCGTAACCGCACCAGTCATGTGGCAGCGCAATCGTGGTCAGCTGGCCCTCCGCCTTCGCGGCGGCTTCGAGCGCGGCCATATCCTGGGCCGACACGATTGCCGTCGTCACCATCAGCGACGCCGCGCTTAGGGAAAGCACTTTCCCTGCAAACTTGAACATGTGTTCTCTCCGTTGAACTGACGCCATGAGACGCCTGCGATGCGGTAATGGCTTCATGTGACAGTCACATGAAAGTTCCATGAAGCCACCGCCCGCAGTGGAAAAAAGTTAACTACTTTTAATCGGTTGTCGCAATCGTCGCCGTTGTTTACCGGCTAATTAAATTCCGCATGCCTTCCCAAGCCCCTCCCTCTATTTTGCCGACTATAGAAATCAGGAATACCTCCCTGCACTAGTCTCAAACCGTCCCTTCGATGGCGTTTTCAAGCAAGCCGAGCGCGGCCTTCTTGGTGAGCTTGACCGGGTTGCCGCCAGCGGTCGGATCGACCACGGCCATGTCGGCGATCAGGCCCTTGCGCTTCTTGTCCATGTCGAGCCCCTTGATCAGGCCAGGCAGCGCATGCGGCACCTTGAGTTCCTTGCGCAGCTTGATCACCGCCTTGGCGAAACCGTCGAAGCCGCCCTTGATGCCGCAATAGGCGGACAGGCGCGCGATGCGCTCCTCGATGGCGTCGCGGTTGAAGGCGAGCACGTAGGGCATGAACACGGCATTGGTCATGCCGTGGTGGGTGTCGTAGAGCGCGCCGATCGGGTGCGACAGCGAGTGGATCGCGCCGAGGCCCTTCTGGAAGGCGGCTGCCCCCATAGCGGCGGCGCTCATCATGTGGGCGCGGGCGGTCAGGTCCTTGCCGTTGGCGAATGCCTTGGGCAGGTTCTCGAACACCAGGCGGATGCCCTCGACGGCGATGCCGTCGGCCATCGGATGGTAGCCCGGCGCGCAATAGGCCTCGAGGCAGTGGGCAAGCGCGTCCATGCCGGTGCCGGCGGTGATGAAGGACGGCATGCCGACCGAAAGCTCTGGATCGGCGATGACGATGGCCGGCAGGAGCTTGGGATGGAAGATGACCTTTTTGGTGTGGGTCTCTTCATTGGTGATGACGCCGGCGCGGCCGACTTCCGAGCCGGTGCCGGCGGTGGTGGGCACGGCGATGATCGGGGCGATGGCGTCGGAATTGGCGCGCGTCCACCAGTCACCGACATCCTCGAAATCCCACACCGGAAGCGTCTGCCCTGCCTGGAAGGCGATCAGCTTGCCGAGGTCGAGCGCCGAGCCGCCGCCGAAGGCGATCACGCCGTCATGCTTGCCCTTCTTGAACACGGCGATGCCGGCGGTGAGGTTCGATTCGACCGGGTTCGGCTTGACGTCGGAGAAGACGCCGTACGGCACCTTGGCGTCATCGAGGATCTTCAGCGTGCTGGCTACGACCGGAAGCTTGGCGAGGCCCGGATCGGTGACGAACAGCGGCTTCTTGATGCCGGTGGCTGCAAGCGCGTCGGGCAGTTCGGAAATGCGGCCGGCACCGAAACGCACGGTGGTCGGGTAGTTCCACTTGGAAACGAGTTTGGACATGTCTTCGCTTTCAGAAAATCAGATGAGCTTTTGGGAAATCAGATGGTTTCGCGCAGGTGATACGACTTCGGCCGGGTCAGGTTGTCGTAGCCGATCTGTGACAGAGCAGCGCCCTTGCCGGTGTCCTTGACGCCGGTCCACACGAGTGCCGGATCGAGATAGTCGCAGCGGTTCATGAACACGGTGCCTGTCTCGACGCGGTCGCCGATGGCGATGGCGTGCTCGGTGTCGGCGGTCCAGATCGAGGCGGTCAGGCCATAGGGGCTATCGTTCATCAGCGCGATCGCCTCTTCGTCGTTGCGCACCTTCATGATGCCGACGATGGGGCCGAAGCTTTCCTCGCGCATGACCGACATCTGATGGTCGACATTGGTCAGCACCTCGGCCGGCAGGTAGGGCGAGCCGGCCTTGTCCTGGGCGTCTTTGGTGTTCATGTGGGCGACGGCACCCTTGCGCAGGGCTTCCGCCTTCTGCTCGCGGATGAAGTCGGCGAAGCGCGCCTGCGCCATCGGCCCCATGGTCGTCGCCTGCTCCAGCGGATTGCCGAGCACGTAGCTCCTGGTCTCGGCGATGAAACCCTCGACGAACTGGTCGTAGACCTTCTCATGGACGTAGACGCGCTCGATGCCGCAGCAGCACTGGCCCGAATTGAAGAACGCGCCCTCGACGAGGTTGGCGACGGCATGGTCGAGCTTGGCGTCGGGCAGCACATAGGCCGGGTCCTTGCCGCCGAGTTCAAGGCCGAGCGTCATGAAGGTGCCTGCCGCGGCCTTTTCGATGGCGCGGCCGCCGGCCACCGAGCCGGTGAAGTTGACGTGGTCGATCTTGCCCGAGGCGAGCAGCTTCTCGGTCTGGGCGTGGTTGAGCACGATGTTCTGGAACACGCCCTTCGGCAGGCCGGCCTTGTCGAAGGCCTGCTGGAAGCGCTCGCCGACGAGCAGCGTCTGGGCGGCGTGCTTGAGGATGACGGTGGAGCCGGCCATCAGCGCCGGCACGATGGTGTTGACGGCGGTGAGGTACGGATAATTCCACGGCGCAATCACCATGACGACGCCGAGCGGGTCCTTGCGGACATAACGGCGGAAGCCATCCTTGGGATTGGAAGCGGGCACCGGCCGAAGCGCCTGTTCGGCGATCTCAACCATGTAGTTGGTGCGTTCCTTGACGCCGCCGAACTCGCCGCCATAGCGGGTCGGCCGGCCCATCTGCCAGGCAATCTCGGGCACGATCTCGTCGCTCATCGCCACGAGGTTTTCGAGCATGGCGAGCATGTACTTGCCGCGTTCGGCGATCGAGGTCTGGGCCCAGGCGACCTGGGCGGCGCGAGCGCGCTCGACGGCGGCGCCGACCGCCTTGTCCTCGGCAAACGGGCGCTCGACATAGATCGAACCGTCGATGGGGGATTTGAGCTTGACCGTTTCGGTCATTTTTTGGTCCTTCCAGTATTCAAGTCCCTCTGGCCATCGGCCGGAGGGTGTCAGTGGGTGGTGATGACTTTAGTACCGCTCGAAACCGCGGTGCAATTCCCAGTCGGTGATGCGGCGGTCGTATTCGAACTGCTCCCAGCGCGCGGTGTGGACGTAGTGCTCGACGACGTCCTCCCCCAGCGCCTCGATCAGCATCTTCGACGATGCCAGGGTCTCGGTGGCATCGCGCAGGGTCTTCGGAATTTCGGGCAGGCTGGCCGCCTGATAGGCATCGCCGACAAACGGCTTCTGCAGCTCGAGCTTCTCGTCGATGCCGGCGAGGCCGGCGGCAATCAGAGCGGCAAAGGCGAGATACGGGTTCAGGTCGGCGCCGCCGATGCGGCACTCCATGCGGATGCCCTTGGTGCCCTCGCCGCACAGGCGGAAGCCGGCGGTGCGGTTGTCCTCGCTCCACATGATTTTGGTCGGCGCGAACGTGCCGGCCTGGAAGCGCTTGTAGGAGTTGATGTAGGGCGCCAGGAACCAGGTGAACTCCTTGGCGTATTTGAGCTGGCCTGCGGCCCACTGCTGGCCGAGCTTGGACAGCGTCCACTCCGCACCCTTGTCGAAGAACAGCGGCGTCTTGCCGTCGGCGCTCCACAGCGAATTGTGGATGTGGCTGGAATTGCCGGCGAGGCCGTAATTGTACTTGGACATGAAGCTGATCGACTTGCCTTCGCTAGCAGCGATCTCCTTGGCGCCGTTCTTCAGGATGACGTGCCGGTCAGCCATCTCCAGCACTTCGGCGTAGCGGACGTTGATCTCTTCCTGGCCCGGACCCCACTCGCCCTTGGAATTCTCGATCGGAATGCCGGCGGCTTCCATCTCGTTGCGAAGCCGGCGCATGACGCCCTCTTCCTTGGTGGTGATGCCGATCAGGTAGTCGCCGATATAGGGCGATGCGGTGTCGAGGTTCTGCCAGTGCTTGGCGCGGGCGGAATCATAGGTTTCGGAGAACAGGTAGAATTCGAGTTCGGATGCGAAGTAGGCGAGATAGCCGCGCTCCTGCAGCCGCTTGACCTGCTTGCGCAGGATGCCGCGCGGCGAATGCGGCAGGTCCTCATGTGTGTGATGATCCTGCAGGTCGCAGAGCAGCAGCGCCGTCTTTTCGAGCCAGGGCACGTTGCGGATGGTGTTGAGGTCGGGCTTCATGACGAAGTCGCCATAGCCTTTCGACCAGCTTGCCGCCTTGTAGCCGGGCACCGGCTCCATATCGATGTCGTTGGCCAGCAGGTAGTTGCAGCCATGCGTCTCGTCATAGGCGGATTCGACGAAGTACTTGGCCAGGAAGCGCTTGCCGACCAGACGGCCCTGCATGTCGACGGCACAGGCGAGGACCGTGTCGATCTCGCCCGAGGCAACAGCCTTCTTCAACTGATCGAAAGTAAGATTTCCAGCCATTTTTGTTCCGCTCCGGGCGATGCCGCTTCAGGTTTTCGGGATGATCGAGATGGTGAAACGAGACGTGGCCGGCGCTTGGCCGGCCACGGCCATGTCGAGGACTGTCAGTGTCCGGTTTCGCCCACGGCGCGCTCGGCCGCAGCGATCTCGGCGGCACGCTTGGCCACCTCGTCGCCGATCGGCGGGCCCTGGAAGCGGCCGCGCTCGAACACGAACCAGACGATGCCGGTGACGACCAGGAAGCCGACGGTGATGTAGAGCGCCCAGTCGTTCGGCGGCTGGATGCCGAGCACGAAGATCAGCACCATGGCGATGATCGACAGCACCGCAAACAGCTTGAAGGTGCCTTCGCCGAGATCCCACGGACCCATCTTGTCCCACTTCGAAGTGCCCCAGGCCATCAGGCCAAGCGCGATCGGAATGGTGAAGGAGAAGAACAGGAAGATGACGGTGCAGGCGACGACGATGGTGTAGACCGGCGTCTCGCCGATGGAGACCAGCGACGAGCCCCAGACGAACAGGACGGCCAGGATCGAGCCGGTCCAGATCGCCGCGACAGGGGTGCGGTAGGTCGGGCTGACCTTGGCCAGTGCCTTCGAGCCCGGCAGGCCGCCGTCACGCGAGAAGGCGAAGATCATGCGCGACACCGACGTCACTGTCGCCAGGCCGCAAAGCCACTGGGCGACGAAGATGGCAAGGTACAGGATGTCCTTCACCACCGGATTGACCTGCTGTTCCATGCCCCAGAAGAACACGTTCCAGCCCTGCTTGGCGGCTTCGTCCATGCTCGGCAGCATCAGCACGAACGAGCACAGCATGATGTAGCCGAACAATGCCGACCACAGCACTGAGCCGACCATGGCGCGCGGCACCGAATGTGCGGCCTTCAGCGTTTCCTCAGAAGTGTGCGCCGAGGCGTCGTAGCCGGTGATGGTGTAGATCGGCAGCAGCAGGCCGAGCATAAACACCCACATCGACGAGTTGGCAGGCCAGACATTGCCACCCGCTTCGCCCGAATAGTTGGCGAAGGTAAACAGCCTGGAGATCTCGTAGCTGTCGGCGGCTGCCAGGCAGACCAGTGCCAGGGCAATCGCGGTTGCGAAGATCAGGTAGCCGGAGAAGTCGGTCAGCCTGGCCGTGAGGCCGATGCCCATGTGGTTCACCAGCGCCTGCAGGCCGGTGATGATGGCCAGGAAGATGATGCGCGTGGTGGTGGTGTCTTCGAGCCCGAGATAGGTCGTGCCGAAGGCGCCCATGAAGAAGTAGTAGGTGCCGACATTGATGGCGCCGAGCACGGTGACGAGGCCGAGCAGGTTGAACCAGGCGGTCAGCCAGCCGGTGAAGCGGTTGCCGAGGATCGAACCCCAGTGATAGAGGCCGCCGGCCGTCGGATAGGCCGAGCTGATCTGGGCCATGGCGACCGCGAAGACCAGCGACACGAAGCAGCCCAGCGGCCAGCCGATGCCGATCGCCGCGCCGCCGGCGCCGGAGGTGGCCTGCGCCAGCGAGTTGATGCCGCCGGACAGGATGCAGATGATGGAGAAGGAAACGGCGAAATTGGAGAACTGGCTCATTCTCCGTTCGAGTTCCTGGGCATAGCCCATGCTGTGCAGGACTTTGACGTCCTCGCTCTTGTCGTGATCGGAATAACCAGGCGATGTCATTTTGAATGTCCCCTTGTTGTTATGCCTTTGTCTGCGCTGCGCGACCGCTGCCCGACCCGAATGGGGCAGCTTCGCCCGCTTCGGGTTCGAGTTCGGCAAAGATGCCCGTGAGCAGATCCGCCCATTTCCGCTGCCCGGCCTGCGCCGAAATTTCGTCGTTGCGGATTTCGATCATCGCGCACGCCAGGCCGCGCGACCTGCCGTGGTGTTCCAGCGTGAAGTAGACGCGGTCGGTCGGCGAGTACGGCTCGTTGACGCCGACGGTGACGCCGGCGAGTTGCTGCAGCGCCGCTACCAGCGGCGCGGCGAGCCGGGCGTCCTCGTCATGGATGATGCCAATGTGCCAGGGGCGCGAAACGCCCTTGTAGACCGGAGTGAAGGAATGGACAGACACCAGTCTCGTCTCCCGCCCTTCGCGGCGCCGCTCCGAAACGATCTCGTCGATCGCCTCGTGGAACGGCTGCCATGATAGCGCGATTCGTGCCTCGCGCTGAGTGGCCGAAAGCCCTGCGTTGCCGGGGATGACGGTGGTCTCGCTGATCTCGGGGATCAGGTCGTGGGCGCCGATCGGGCGGTTGCAGTCGATGGCGAGGCGCGAAACGCAGGACTCGACCAAAGTCGCGTCGAGGCCCTCGGCCATGCGCTGCGACACCGGCAGCGCGCCCGGATCCCAGGCGATGTGGCGCAGCATTTCCGATGCATCGAGGCCGAGCGGGCCGACGCTCGCGGGCAAATGGTTGGAGGCGTGGTCGCAAAGGATGACGTAAGGGCTGCGCCCGTCCCGGTTTGTCACCCGGACAGCATTCGAAATGGCGCGCGCGGCTACCTTCGCTGTTCCCATTCTTTCATCCCCAGGGCGTATCGTATGTTACGTATTTTTGTTCATTGCGCCCGTATGGATGATTTCATACACATCATGAGAGTTTGTCAAATGCCATTTGAAGGCATGCACCGGACTGAGCGCTGTGCCAGAACAGGGCGAGCGTTGCAGGACCGAGACGGGGAGACGAATGGTTTCGAGCGTTGCCGAACTGATCACTGAAAGGATCGACACCATGCCCGCCGGCGAGCGCCGCGCGGCGCAGACCCTGATCGCCTCCTACCCGCTGATCGGGCTCAAGACGGTGGCGGAGTTTTCCCAGCAGGCGGGCGTCTCGTCGCCGACGATCCTGCGGTTCGTCGCCCGGCTCGGCTTCCAGAACTACCCCGAGTTCCAGTCGGCGCTGCAGGACGAGCTGGCAGCGCAGCTGCAGTCGCCGGCATCGCGCACGACGGCGACGCAGTCGCCCCTGCCCGCCTCGACCGCACCGATCCTCGAAGCCGTGCTCGAAAACATCCGCGAGACCTTCCGGCATATTTCGGATCGGCAACTGACCGATATCGTCGCCCAGCTCGCCAATCCGAAGGCGCATGTCTACCTGGTCGGCGGTCGCTTCACCGATCCCTTGGCGCGCTACATGGCCGCCCACCTCAACCTGATCCGGCCCAACGTCAGCCATCTCGTCGGCCAGGAAAGCCTGTGGCGCGACCGGCTGATCGACATGGGCAAGCGCGACACGCTGCTGATCTTCGACATCCGCCGCTATCAGGACAGCCTGATCCGCCTGGCCGAGAAGGCGCACAACAGGGGCACGACCATCATCCTGTTCACCGACCAGTGGCTGTCGCCAATCGCGCGCTTTGCCCGCCATGTCGTCGCCGGGCGCACCGCCGTGCCTTCGGCCTGGGACTCGTCTGCGGCCCTGTTCGTCGCCGCCGAGACACTGATCGGCGCCCTGACGCGAAAGCTCGAAACCGAGGGTGCCAAGCGCATCCGCGCGATCGAGGATCTGCGCTGAGGCCGAGCGCCAATCCTGCAAAGATTACGCAGATTTAATGTGCGGCAGTTGGAGAATTGCCATAAGTCTCCGCTATCGAACTAGGCTATAATACGCGGCTGAACAGGCTGACGCCGAAGTGCGATTTTGTATGCGCCGCGCAGCGAAGGCTGCGCCGAGCGCAACGATCGAAACGCCACGTGTTCCCAAAGCGGAACGAAACGCAGCAGACCGGAGTACGCATGGCCGCCTGGAAGCAGATTGTCTTGGCAACCGTCATTGTGCTCGCCGCAGCCGCCGGCTGGGTGTTGTTCGTCCCGGGTTCGCGCGACGTGCTGGCCAGCTGGGGCATCGACTGGGCGCGGGCCGCGACGGAAAAGGCCGAGCAGGCGAGCGGCGGCAATGGCCGCCAGGGCGGCGGCCGTGGCGGGCAGGCGCAGACTCCCGTCGTCACACAGCCGGTAACCACAGGCACCATCAACGACCGGCTGTCGGCGATCGGCACCGGCCGCGCGCTGAACTCCGTGGTGATCAATCCTTACGCCTCCGGCCGCCTGACCGAGATCGCGGTCGAGGCCGGCGAGAAGATCGAGGCCGGCGGGGTCGTGGCCAGGCTCGATGCCGATTCCGAAGAAATCGCGCTCGAGCGCGCCCGCATCGCACAGGGCGACGCCGAGGCCTCGCTGGAGCGCATCAAGGCATTGCGCGCCACCAACACCGCGACGACCGTCCAGCTCAAGGAGGCGGAACTCGCCGTCGAGAACGCCCGCCTCGCTGTACGCGACGCGGCCCTTGCACTCGACCGCCGCACCATCACCGCTCCCATCGCCGGCATTGTCGGAATCCTGCCGGTCGAGGCCGGCAACTACGTCACCAGCCAGACGACGATCGCCACCATCGACGACCGCTCGCGCATCATCGTCGACTTCTGGGTGCCTGAGCGCTTCACCGGGCTGATCGCGGTCGGCGCGCCGCTGACCGCCAATTCGGTCGCGCGCCCGGGCCAGGTCTTCAACGGCGTGGTCAGCGCCGTGGACAACAGGCTCGAAGAGCAGAGCCGGACGCTGCGCATCCAGGCCCGTCTCGACAATGACGGCGACCTGCTGCGGGCCGGCATGTCGTTCCAGGTCGTCATGCAGTTTCCCGGCGACACCTTCCCCTCCGTCGATCCGCTGGCGATCCAGTGGGGCGGCGACGGCGCCTTCGTCTGGGCGCTGGCCGGCGGCAAGGCCAAGCGCGTGCCGGTTCGCATCATCCAGCGCAACACCGACAGCGTGCTGGTCGAGGCAGCGCTGGTGCCGGGCGACCAGGTCGTCACCGAAGGCATCCACACCGTCCGCGAGGGCGCCGAACTTCTCATCGCCGGCAGCGAAGCTGCCACGCGCAGCGGCTCCTGAGCGGAGCGCGGCCGATGAGCACCGTCCACAATGAGAACGCCGAGAAAGGCATCACCGCGCTGTTCGTGCGCCGGCCGGTTTTGGCCTTCGTCATCAACACGCTGATCGTGGTGGCCGGCCTTGCCGCCTTCTACGGCGTCGAGGTGCGCGAACTGCCCGACGTCGACCGCCCGGTCATCACCGTCTCGACCTCCTACTCCGATGCCGCAGCCGAAATCGTCGACCGCGAGGTGACGGCGGTGGTCGAAGGCGCGGTGGCGCGCGTCACCGGCGTCAAGTCGATCTCGTCGAGCTCGTCCTACGGCAACAGCCGCGTCACCGTTGAATTCAACGACGGCGTCGACCTCAACGTCGCCGCCTCCGACATGCGCGACGCTGTCGGGCGGGTGACCAATACGCTGCCCGACGACGCGGATGCGCCGCGCATCGTCAAGGCCGACGCAAATGCCGACGCGGTGATGCGGCTTGCGGTGACCTCCGACACCATGCCGGTCGAGGACATGACGATCCTGGTCGAGGACCAGATCGTCGACGCGCTGGCCGCCGTCGACGGCGTTGCCGACGTGCAGACCTATGGCGACCGAGCCAAGGTGTTCCGCGTCGACATCGACCAGGCCAGAGTGGCAAGCCTCGGCCTGACGCTGGCCGACATCTCCAACGCGCTGGCGAGCGTTTCCTTCGACGCACCAGCGGGTTCGCTGACCGTCGGCAACCAGGACATCATCGTGCGCGCAAGCGCTGCGGTGACCACGCCCGAAGCCTTCGAAAGCATCATCATCAACGGCAAGACCAAGCTCGGCGACGTCGCGACGGTGACGCTCGGCGGCGATCCCGGCTCGACCTCGCTGCGCTCCGACGGCAAGACCGGCATCGGCATCGGCATCGTGCGCCAGGCGCAGTCGAGCACGCTCGACATCTCCCAGGGCGTGCGCGCCGCAGCGGAAAAGATCCAGGCCACTCTGCCCGAAGGCATGACCATCCGCGTCACCTCCGACGACGCCACCTTCGTCAAGGGCGCCATCGAAGAAGTCGAGATCGCGCTGATCCTTGCGGTGACCATCGTGCTCCTGGTCATCTACGTCTTCCTGCAGGACTGGCGCGCGACGCTGATCCCCGGCTTCGCCATGCCGGTGGCGATGATCGGCACTATCGCCGGCATCTATCTCGCCGGCTTCTCGGTCAACATCCTGACGCTGCTGGCGCTGGTGCTGGCGACCGGCCTTGTCGTCGACGACGCCATCGTCGTGCTCGAAAACATCGTCCGCCGCCGCAACGAGGGCATGGGCCCGCGCGCCGCAGCCGTGCTCGGCACGCAGGAAGTGTTCTTCGCCGTTGTGGCGACGACGGCCACCCTCGCCGCCGTGTTCATCCCGATCTCGTTCCTGCCCGGTCAGACCGGCGGCCTGTTCCGCGAATTCGGCTTCGTGCTGGCGATCGCGGTGCTGCTGTCGTCGGTAGTGGCCCTGTCGCTGTGCCCGATGCTGGCCTCGCGCATGCTGACCGAAAAGAGCATCGAGCACAGCCATGGCGGCGCGCTCGGCAAGCTCGGCACCAAGCTCGCCGCCATCTACGCGCGCTGCCTGCGCGCCTGCCTCAACGCACCGTGGCTGGTCATCCTGGCTTCGGTGCTGTTTGCAGGTGCCGCCTACCTAGCCTTCGGCAATGTGCGCCAGGAACTGACGCCCACCGAAGACCGCTCGATGGTGATGCTGCGTGTCTCCGCCCCGCAGGGCGTCAGCCTCGACTACACCGCCTCGCAGCTACGCCGCATCGAGGCGCTGATCGAGCCGCTGCGCAAGTCGGGTGAGATCGAGAGCACCTTCGTCAGCGCCGGCATGGGCAATAACAACAACAGCGGCTTCATGGTGCTGTCGCTGGCGCCGTGGAGCGAGCGCGAGCGCACCCAGCAGCAGATCGCCGCCGACATCCTGGCGCGGACCCGCGATGTGCCGGGCGTGCGCACCACCGTCGGCCAGCCCAACAGCCTGGGCATCCGCGGCGCCGGCAACGGCCTGCAATTTGCTCTTGTCGGCAACAGCTATGCCGATCTCGGCGTGGCCGCCGCCAAGGTGCTGGCCGAGATGGAAAAGGACCCGCGCTTCCGCCAGCCGCGCCTCTCCACCGACGCCAACCAGCCGCAGCTCTTTGTCACCGTCGACCGCGACCGTGCCTCCGACCTGGGCATCGACATCAACGGGCTGTCGCCGGCGCTGCAGGCGATGCTCGACGGCCGCAAGATCGCCAGCGTCTTCATCGAGGACCGCAGCTACGACGTGAAGCTGGTCTCGACCACAAACCCGATCAACGATTCGACCGATCTCGAAAACATCTTCATCCGGGCAAGCGACGGACGCTTCGTACCAGTCTCGACCATCGCCTCGCTCAGCGAACGCGCCGTGGCGCCGTCGCTGTCGCGCGAACAGCAGCAGCGCTCGATCGCCATCACCGCGAGCCTGGCCGACGATTTCGCGCTCGGCGACGCGCTGACGCGTGTCGAGGAGATCGCAGCCCCCGTGCTGCCTGCCGGCAGCCGGCTGCTGCCGCTCGCCGAGGCCGCCACGCTGAACGAGACCAGCGGCAGCATGCTGACGATCTTCGGCTTTGCCATCGTCATCATCCTTTTGGTGCTGGCGGCACAGTTCGAGAGCTTCGTTTCTGCGATCATCATCATGGCGACCGTGCCACTGGGGCTGGCCTGCGCCGTCTTCGCGCTGATCCTGACCGGCACCTCGCTCAACGCCTACAGCCAGATTGGCTTGGTGCTGCTTGTCGGCGTCATGGCCAAGAACGGCATCCTCGTCGTCGAGTTCGCCAACCAGCTGCGCGACCGCGGAATGGGCGTGCGCCAGGCGATTGAGGATGCGGCGAGCATCCGCCTGCGGCCGGTGTTGATGACGATGATCTGTACCGTGCTCGGCGGCCTGCCGCTGGTGCTGGCGCAGGGCGCCGGAGCCGAGGCCCGTATCGCGCTCGGCTGGGTGATCGTCGGCGGCCTTGGCCTTGCGACCGTCTCGACGCTGTTCCTGACCCCGGTGGCCTATCTGCTGCTCGGCCGCTTCATCACCCCGAAGGTCGCCGAGGAAAGCCGCCTCAAGCGCGAGCTCGAGGAAGCCGCCTATACCGGCGTGGAACCTGCGGAATAGTTTTCGGTTACTTGGTTGGCCAATCCGCGACGGATTTGCCGCCGCAAGCGATGACAGCGCCGGCCTGTTTCTGTATCAGTCTGTCGCTGGTGCGCGGTGCATGACTTTTTCTTATGCAGGACGGGATGCGATGAGCCTGAAACCGATCAATCTCGAGCAACTTCAGGCCACCGTGGGCAAGGAGATTGGCGTGTCGCCCTGGCGCACCGTTACCCAGGAGATGATCGACAAGTTCGCCGACGCCACCGACGACCATCAATTCATCCATTGCGACCCCGAGCGGGCAGCCCGCGAAACGCCCTTTGGCGGCACCATCGCGCACGGCTTCCTGACGCTGTCGCTGCTATCGGCGATGACCTTCGAGACCGTTCCGCCCGTCGAAGGCGGCGACATGGGCATCAACCAGGGCTTCGAATCGCTGAAGTTCGCGGCACCCGTGAAAACCGGATCCCGCATCCGCACCCGCTTCGTGCTGGCCGACCTCAAGATCCGTCCGTCGGGCTGGATCCAGGCGACGCACGACGTGACCATCGAGATCGAGGACCAGAAGAAGCCGGCGCTGACCGCGCGCTGGCTGACGCTGACTTTCGTCGAGCCGAAGCGCGAAACCGCCTGACACCGGCATCACTGGCCCTGCAGCCGCATCGTGGCCCTAGTCCTGATGAGCTATGGGCGGTTAACTTGCTGCCCTCGGGAGCGGCGTATAGAGTCCCACGCTTCGAGTACGTGAAGTCAGCAGGGCGTATCCTTGACCAGTTTTGCCGCAAACCGACGTGAGCTCCAGAAGGCCGAACTCAGGGCCGACCTGGTGGCAGCCGCTCACGCGCTGGTGCGGGAAGAAGGCTATGAGGGCCTGACCATCCGCAAACTCGCCACCAGGGTCGGCTATGCGCCGATGTCGGTCTATTCCTACTTTGCCGACAAGCAAGAGATCCTGATGGCGCTTGCCGAGGATGCCTTCATCGACCTGGCGCGAAGGATGCGGCAAAACCGGCCTCGCGATCCACTCGAAGCGGTCCGCGCAGCGCTTGCTGAGTATGCCGAGTTCGGCCTTGGCAATCCGAACGAATACCGGACCGTGTTCATGACCGAGAAGCAGAAGCCGCCGATCGACAAGACCTTTGCCGAGATGGAACGTGGAAACCCGGCCTTCCAGGTGATCATGGAACGGGTCGAAGCCTGCATCGCGGCCGGCAAGATGAAGGGCGACGCGCGCGCCATCGCCACCTCCCTGTGGACCGTGGCCCATGGTGCGATCTCGCTGCTGATCACGTTTCCCTTCTATCCGTTCGGCGACCCGAAGGCCTATGTGATGCGGATCGGCGACCTCGCCCTTGCCGGACTGGCAGCAGGCGAGACCGACCCACTCACCGACGAACCCGGCAATTGCTAGCTCCAGCCGGGCAGCATTCAGTGCTTTCAGTGCCTCAACAAAAAACTCCGTACGCGTACGGAATGCCTCTTGCAGCACGCGAGGTGCGGTCGTATCTGTAAGGCGTTCCGTACAAGTACGGTAAAACTCTACGGAGATGGACAATGCAACGGACTATACTGGCGCTCGCGGCGGTGCTCGCGACGAGTGGCCTTGCAATGGCAAAAGACACGCACACGACGAAGCCGCACACCCCCGCTGCATGCAGCGAGATGGCCTCGGGCAAGCTCGACTGCAGCGCAACCGGTTCGGTCAAGGACGACCGAGGACCGCTGACGACCAACAGCATCCGGACCAGCGACAAGCCCAGGGTCGGCATCGACATCAACCCCTGGATCGTGCCCAGCTTCAACTGATTTTCTTGTGCAATTTCAGTGAAAAAGCCGCCCAAAAGGGCGGCTTTTTGTTTCGGTGCGTGTGCTTTGTCGGGCAGGTACAGGAGTCATTCCGTTCGTTGCTGGAGGGTCGCCCGCTATGCTTGGAACGGTGCCACAGCTCGAACGTCACGGCATGGATCCTAGGGTCTGCGCAACGTCGCTACGCTCCTGCTCCGCTCTAGGATGACGAATTCGATCTTCGATTCCGCCAGTCACGAACGTTTGCAAATGAACTGCAGATCTCCAAGGTCTTCGACTAGCTGTTGCCGCCCTCGCACATTCGTCATCCTAGGGCGGAGCAGGAGCGCAGCGAACTGCGCAGACCCTAGGATCCATGCCGCGGACGAGCCATCACAAAAGCTGTCCAGTATTGCGCAAGTTGCGGACGACCTAGTGCTTCCTTGCCCTTCGCATCGCCATCGAGGAAATGGTCGTCGAGGTCACCGACACCGGATCGCTGGCCCGGAAAACTGTCTTCCAGACCCTCGTCGAGTCTGGGGCACGGCATCTTCCGTTACTAGCCGTCGCGGGCGGCCTCCGACAGGAAGCCGTAGACGTAGTCGGAGAACGAGCGCCAGCACTCGACGCGGAAGGCTTCCTCGCCAGTCCTGAGCAGGACCATCTCGACCTTGCCGAGCACCGTGCGCGAGGCGGCACCGACCGGAAAAGCCGCAAGCGACAGGTCCTGCGGGCAGCCGGCATTGATGGTGGCAGCCGCATTCGGGCCGGTCACTGCGATAGCAACGTTGCGATGCGACACGTCGACCGCCGAATGCAGGCCCTTGACCGAGGCGCAGTTGGCGACGGGATCGCCGCCGGCCTCATCGATGACCAGCCATTCGTCCGGACCGAGCCAGAGCGCGGTGCGGCCGCTCTTGTTGGAGGAGGTCTTCGCCTTGTCCGGAAGCGCCATGCCGAGCGCCTTCGACAAAGCGGCAACGGCGGCCGGGCGGGCGCGCAGCGACATGCGGCTGGCCGGCTCCAGCACCTTGAGCGAAACGCCGTGACCGCCGACGCTGTGGCCGGCAAGGGCGGGGTTGCGGGTGGCGGTTGCGAGCTTAGCCATTGAGGCGGTCTCCTTCTCGTCGAAGAACACGGTGCCGGTGACTTCCACCTCGATGACGCCGTCAGGCATCGGCACGTAGAGCGTTTCGCCGATGCGGTCGCGGCCGCCGGCAACGACACCCATGGCGATCGAGCGGTCGCAATTCGCCGACCAGTAGCTTGAGGTGACGTGACCGATCATCTTCATCGGGATCGCCTGCTTGGGGTTCTCGACGATCTGGGCGCCCTCTTCGAGCACCGTGCGCGGGTCCCTGGTCTTGAGGCCGACAAGCTGGCGGCGCCCCTTGGCGACCAGGTCGGGGCGCATCAGGCCGCGAATGCCGACGAAGTCGGTCTTCTTGTTGCCGACGGCCCAGTCAAGGCCGGCATCGTTGGGCGTGACGGTGCCGTCGGTGTCCTGGCCGACGATGATGTAGCCCTTCTCGGCACGCAGCACGTGCATTGCCTCAGTGCCGTAGGCACAGGCACCGTGCTTCTGGCCTTCGGCCCACAGCGCTTCCCAGACGGCGCGGCCATAATCGGCCGGCACGTTGACCTCGAAACCGCGGTCGCCGGTGAACGACATGCGGAACAGCCGAGTCGGCACGCCGCAGATCTTGCCCTCGCGCACCGACATGTGCGGCATCGCCGCGTCGGACATGTCGATGCCCTCGACCAGCGGCGCGATGATGTCGCGCGAGTTGGGTCCTTGCACGGCGATGACCGCCCACTGTTCGGAAACGGAGGTCAGCCAGACGTCGAGATTGGGGAACTCGGTCTGGAGATAGTCCTCCATGTGGTTCATGACACGCGCCGCACCGCCCGTCGTCGTGGTGACATGGAAGCGGTCCTGCGCCAGGCGGCCGACCACGCCGTCGTCATAGATGAAACCGTCCTCGCGCAGCATGATGCCATAGCGGCAGCGGCCGACCTCGAGCTTCTCCCACGGGTTGGTGTAGAGCAGCTCCATGAATTTCGCCGCATCCGGGCCGACGACCTCGATCTTGCCGAGCGTTGAGGCGTCGAACAGGCCGGCGGCTTTTCGCACCGTCACGCATTCGCGGTCGACCGCGGCATGCATGTCCTCGCCGGCGCGCGGGAAATACCAGGCGCGCTTCCATTGCCCGACATCCTCGAACACGGCTCCGTGCGCTTCCGCCCAAGCGTGGGTCGCGGTCTTGCGCGTCGGGTCGAACAGGCCGTGGCGGGCGTGGTTGACGATGGCGCCGAAGGTGACCGGCGTGTAGGGCGCGCGGAAGGTGGTGAGGCCGACCTGAGGGATGTCCTTGTCCAGCGCCTCGGCGGCGATGGCCAGGCCATGCATGTTGGAGGTCTTGCCCTGGTCGGTAGCCATGCCGTTGGTGGTGAAGCGCTTGACGTGCTCGATCGAGCGCATGCCTTCCTTCACCGCCTGGCGGATGTCCTTGGCGGTGACGTCGTTCTGGAAATCGACGAACGCCTTGACCTTGGTGTCGGCACCGGCGCCCGGGCCGGAACCCAGCATGCCGCCGCCCCAACCTTCTGAGGCCTCGACCTTCAGCGCCACGCCCCTGGACGGCCTGGCGCCGGCGTCGCGGGCAGCATTGGCACCAGCCTCGAGCGACTGCGCGACGGTGTCCTCAAGCGAGTCGGAACCGTTGCAGGCACCGACCGAGACGCAATCCTGGGCATAGGTGCCGGGCAGGAAGCGCTTGGTGGCGTCGTCGAAGGCGACCTTGCCGCGCGACTGCGAGAACATGTGCACCGACGGCGTCCAGCCGGCAGACATCAGCAGCGCATCGACAGCGATGGTGCGCTCAGCGCCGCCGGCCTTGGCCTGCACGGTCATCGACTTGATGCGCTTGCTGCCATTGGCGCTGATGACGGCACGGCCGTGGTTGACCTCGATGCCGAGCGCGCGCGCCTCGTCGACCAGCGGGCCGGTCGGGTTGTCGCGCAGATCGACGATTGCGGCCACGCCGACGCCGGCCTTCTTGAGGTCGATCGCCGCGGCGTAGGCGCTGTCATTGGCGGTGTAGACGCCGACAGTCTTGCCGACGACGACACCGTAATGGTTGAGGAAGGTGCGCGCGGCCGACGCCAGCATGACGCCGGGCCGGTCGTTGTTGGCGAACACCATGTGGCGCTCGATGGCGCCCGTGGCGATGACCACGCGCCTGGCGCGGACCTGCCACAGCCGCTCGCGCGGCTCGTCGCGACCGGGACGCGCGATGTGGTCGGTGACGCGTTCGACCAGGCCGACGAAGTTCTGCGCATAGTAGCCGAAAGCCGTCGTGCGCGGCAGCACCTGGACATTGTCCATCGCGGCAAGTTTTGCCGCCGTTGCCTGGGCCCAGCTCCAGCCGTCCTGGCCGTCGATGACGGCGCCCTTTTCGAAGCGCAGCGCACCGCCGAACTCGGCCTGTTCGTCGCAGATGATGACGCGCACGCCCGTTTCGGCCGCGGCAAGTGCCGCGGCAAGGCCGGCAGCGCCGCCGCCGAGCACCAACACTTCGCAATGGGCGTAACGGGCCGAATAGTGGTCGGGATCTGGCTGGTCGGGCGCGAAACCGAGGCCGGCCGCCGCGCGGATGTTGGGCTCGTAGAACTTCTTCCAGGCGGCCTTCGGCCACATGAAGGTCTTGTAGTAGAAACCGGCCGAGAAGAACGGCGACGCCAGATCGTTGACGGCACCGACGTCGAAGGACAGCGACGGCCAGCGGTTCTGCGAGGCGACGTTGAGCCCGTCATAGAGCTCCTGCACGGTGGCGCGCACATTGGGCGTCTTGCGCGCGGCGTCGCGGGTCACCGTCACCAGCGCGTTCGGCTCCTCGGCGCCAGCCGACAGGATGCCGCGCGGACGGTGATACTTGAACGAGCGGCCGACGAGATGGACACCGTTGGCAAGCAGTGCGGACGCCACCGTGTCGCCCGCAAGGCCGGTCATCGGCTTGCCGTCGAAGGTGAAGCGCGCGGTCTTGGCAGGCGTCAGGCGGCCCTGGCCGGAAATGCGGTACGAACCGGCCATCATGCCTCTCCCTTGGTGGAGCGTTTTGCCTTGGGCTTCTCGTTGAGCTGGTCCGGCGGCCGGTTGGCCCAGGCGGCGGGGCCGCCTTCGCTCGACAAGGTCGAGATATCAGGCTTTGGCTCGCCGGCCTTGTAGGTGAGCAGGAACCTGTCGGTGATGGTGTCGCGCGCGGCGTTGAAGAAGCGCGCGCAGCCATGGATGTGGCGCCAGCGTTCGAAGATCCCGCCCTTGGGGTTCGAACGGATGAAGAAGAACTTCTCGAAATCCTCGTCGCTTTCGGCGGCGATGTTGGTGGAGCGCGCGATATGCGCCTCGCCGGCGTTGCGGAACTCGAGCTCGGGGCGCTCTTCCTCGCAATAGGGGCAGTGAATGAGAAGCATCTGGATGATCCCTAGAGTTCGCCGGGGCCGATGTTGGAGCCTTGCGGCTGATCGCAGAGCCTTTGCCCCAATGCCTCGAACGGCGCGACACGCTTGATCAGCGCCTCCACCGTGTCCGCAGGCAAGAACAGGTCGCGGCTTGAGATATTGAGGAAGGTGAGTTCGAACGGATTGGCCGAGACGATGACGTGGCGTCCGGGCGGGGCATCGTGCTCGTCGTCGGGGTCTTCGGGCTGTTCGATGAAGGAGACGACCCTGCGCCCGCCGCTCCAGACGCAGGCGAGAATGCCCGAAGGGACCGAAAACGGCCATTCGTCCTCGTTGCCGGTGCGGCTGATCGCCTGCAGCCGGACCTCGCTGGCGTCGGGCATGTGGAACATGCCCTTTTCGTCGGCGAGTACGAAGGGCGCTGCGACAGCGGCCAATGTGGTCGCGAGCATCGTCATCGGCGCACCATGGCGCAGGCGACCGCTGCGCCTACGGCGCGCAGATCGCTGGGATGGCAATGCGTCGGCACCATGCGGGCTCAGATCCGGTTCTTGGTCACGGCGGTCGCCGGATCGCCCGTGTTGGGCACGCCGGCGGGCTCTATCAGCAGCAGGTGGGTCTCTTCCTCGGCCAGCGGGCAATGCTCGACGCCCTTGGGCACGACATAAAGTTCGCCAGGTCCGAGAACGACGTCGCCGTCCCTCATCTGGATGCGCAACCGGCCGCTCAGCACCATGAAGAAGTCGTCGGTATCAGGGTGCGAATGCCAGTTGAACTCGCCCTGGACCTTGACGACCATGATGTCGTTGCCGTTGAAGCCGGCAACGATCTTGGGCGTCCAGTGCTCGGAGAACAGCGCAAGCTTCTCGGCGAGGTTGACCGGCGTCTCGGACATATCGACCTCGCCCCTCAGTGCGCCACCGCCGCCGCTGCCGCTTCGTCGATGAGGCGGCCGGTGCGGAAGCGCTCGATGGTAAAGGGCGCGTTGATCGGGTGCGGCTCGTCACGCGCAATGGTGTGGGCAAAGACGTTGCCAGAACCCGGCGTCGCCTTGAAGCCGCCCGTGCCCCAGCCGCAATTGACGTAGAGCCCCGGCACCGGCGTCTTGGCCAGGATCGGCGAGCGATCCGGCGTGACGTCGACGATGCCGCCCCATGAGCGCAGCATCTTCATGCGCGTGAACATCGGGAACATCTCGCAGATGGCGTCGAGCGTGTGGTTGATGATGTGCAGGCCGCCGGTCTGCGAATAGGAGATGTACTGGTCGGTGCCGGCACCGATGACCAGTTCGCCCTTGTCGGATTGCGAGATGTAGGCGTGCACGGTGTTGGACATGACCACGCAGGGGAAGATCGGCTTGACCGGTTCCGACACCAGCGCCTGCAGCGGATAGCTTTCGAGCGGCATGCGCACGCCGGCCATGTTCATGATCACCGAGGTGTGGCCGGCGGCAACGACGCCGACCTTCTTGGCGCCGATGAAGCCCTTCGACGTCTCGACGCCGGAGACGCGGCCGTCTGGCGTACGGCGCACGCCGGTGACTTCACAATTCTGGATGATGTGGACGCCGCGGTCGGAGGCACCGCGGGCATAGCCCCAGGCGACGGCGTCGTGGCGGGCGGTGCCGCCGCGGCGCTGCAGCGAGGCGCCGACGACGGGATAGCGCGCCGAAGCCGAGATGTTGAGCGGCGGGCAGAACTCCCTCGCCTCTTCGGGCGTCAGCCACTCATTGTCGATGCCGTTCAGGCGATTGGCGTGGACGTGGCGCTTCAGCACCTGCACGTCATGGACGTTGTGCGCCAGCATCATGACGCCGCGCGCCGAATACATGACGTTGTAGTTGAGGTCCTGGCTGAGCCCGTCCCACAGCTTCAGCGCATGGTCGTAGATGCCGGCCGATTCGTCATAGAGGTAGTTGGAGCGGATGATGGTGGTGTTGCGGCCGGTGTTGCCGCCGCCGAGCCAGCCCTTTTCCAGCACCGCCACATTGGTGATGCCGTGTTCCTTGGCGAGATAATAGGCGGTGGCAAGGCCATGGCCGCCGGCGCCGACGATGATGACGTCGTATTCGCTCTTCGGCTCGGGCGAGGACCACTGCTCCTCCCAGCCCTTGTGGCCGCGCATCGCCTCCCGGGCTATGGCAAAAACCGAATATTTCCGCATTTTTCAGGGCCTCGCAGATGCCGCAAGCTAAGAGCGCGAGGTGTAGCACTAGCGAAATCTCACGACCAGCCTTGCACTGTTTGCGACGGGGCCTGCCGTTTTGCGCCGCATGTATCGGGTGGCTGCAGGACCTGCGAATTGCGACCTGTACGAACGAGGCCGGCAGACGCCGTCCGCAATTCGCACAGGAGCAGCAACGATGTTTGATTTGAACGGAAAAGTCGCGATCGTCACCGGGGCCAGCTCGGGAATTGGCAGGGCGACGGCCAAGCTGTTCGCCGACCAGGGAGCAAAGGTCGTGCTCGCGGCGCGACGGCCGGCAGAGCTGGAGGCGGTCGCAGGCGAGATCGCCGAGGCCGGCGGCGCGGTGCGGACACTGGCCGGCAACGTCAGGGACGAAGCCTATGCACGCGCGTTGGTAGACCTCGCGGTAGATACGTTCGGCGGGCTCGACATCGCCTTCAACAATGTCGGGCTGGTCGGCGCGATGGGACCGGTCACCGGCCTTGCGCTGGAAGACTGGACGGAGGTGCTGGAAACCAACCTGACCAGCGCCTATCTCGGCGCGAAGCACCAGATTCCGGCGATGCTGAAGCGCGGCGCAGGATCGCTGATCTTCACCTCGACCTTCGTCGGCCACACCGTCGGCATGCCCGGCATGACCGCCTATGCCGCAAGCAAGGCCGGCCTGACCGGCCTGACCCAGGTGCTGGCGGCCGAATACGGGCCGCAAGGCATCCGCGTCAACGCGCTTCTGCCCGGCGGCACCGACACGCCGGCTGCCACCTTCAAGACTGCTGACGAACGCGCATTCGTCGAAGGCCTGCACGCGCTGAAGCGCGTCGCACAACCCGAGGAGATCGCGCGCTCCGCGCTCTATCTCGCTTCGGAAGCGTCGAGCTTCACGACGGGGGCTGCACTGCTCGCCGACGGCGGCGTCTCCATCACCCGCGTCTGAGAATCCCCGTTGTCAGGCCGCGCCGGCGCGCGCGGCCTTCATGTTGGGCAGGAAGACCGTGAGCAGCCCGAGCAACGGCAGGTAGGAGCAGATCTTGTAGACGAACTCGATGCCGCGAGCGTCGGCAACCACGCCGAGCACCGCCGCCGAGATGCCGCCGACGCCGAAGGCGAAACCGAAGAAGACGCCGGCGATCATGCCGACGCGGCCCGGCACCAGCTCCTGGGCGAAGACGACGATGGCCGAGAAGGCGGATGCCAGGATCAGGCCGATCAGCACCGTCAGCACCTTGGTCCAGAATAGGTCGGCATAAGGCAGCAGGAGCGTGAACGGCAGAACCCCGAGGATCGAGAACCAGATCACCGTCTTGGCGCCGAAACGGTCGCCGATCGGGCCGCCGAGGAAGGTGCCGAGGGCGGCCGAGCCGAGGAACAGGAACAGCAGGTACTGCGATTCCTGCACCGAAACGCCGAAGCGCTCGATGACATAGAAGGTGTAGAAGCTCGAAAGGCTGGCCGTATAGATGTTCTTGGTCGTGACCAGCAGAGCCAGCACGATCAGGGCGACCATCACCGTACGGCGCGGCAGCGGCGGAAACAGCGTCGATGTCGCGTTGCGCGCCGTGGCGACGAGATGGCGGCTGTACCAGGCGCTGACGCGGGTCAGCACGACGATGCCGACGATGGCGCCGAGCGCGAACCAGGCGATGCCGGTCTGGCCCTGCGGCACGACGATGAGCGCGGCGAGCAGCGGCCCGATCGCCGAACCGAAATTGCCGCCGACCTGGAACAAGGATTGCGCCAGCCCATAGCGCCCGCCCGAGGCCATGCGCGCGACGCGCGACGATTCAGGATGGAAGATCGCCGAGCCGAAACCGATGAAGGCCGCCCCTACCAGAAGCATGGTGTAGCTGTGGGCGAAGGCCAGCATCAGCAGGCCGACCAGCGTCGAACCCATGCCGACCGGCAGCGAATAGGGCAGCGGCTTCTTGTCGGCATACATGCCGATGAGCGGCTGCAGCATCGACGCGGTAATCTGGAAAGTCAGGGTCAATAGCCCAATCTGCCAGAAGTCGAGCTGGTAGTCGGTCTTCAGCATCGGATAGAGCGCCGACAGCAGCGACTGCATGACGTCGTTGACGAAATGGCTGAAGCTCACCGCAAGCAGGATCGCAAACACGGTTGCATCGGCCCCCGAGGGGCGGCTGGGCATGGCTGTGTCGGTCAACGGCGGTAACTCCGGGGCGGTCTTCTGGTGCGGCAAGGCTGACATAGCCCCCCGGGACGCGGCTTTCATGGTGCACGATGCGGTACTGTGCGGTCCAGTTGCAGGACTGCGCCAACGCAATTGAGCGTGGCAAAGCATCCAGCCGGCGTCATCCCGTATCGGGCGCCTGTAAGCAGCTATTTACCCGCAGCCAGGCGCCGGGAGATCGGCTCGAACTGCGGCGTCGCCTTGCGCTTAACCGGATCGGGCTCGTTGTTCTCCATCGCTTCCCAGTATTTCCAGTTCACCTTGGCCGAGCCGAGTTCGTAGTCCATGCCGTCCCAGGCATCCTCGCGGAAGCTGTAGAAGGCCCAGTGCAGCTTGTCGGCGTCGAGCGGGGCAAGCACGTCCTCGAGATACTGCGTGCAGAACGGCAGCCGCCGCATGCAGCCGAACTCGCCGGCGACGATCCGGTTGCGGGCGACGCCGCGGCTGTCGGCCCATTCGACGGGCTGGGCGAGATACGCCTTGACCCGCTCGGCATCCCACTTCTGCGGCTCGCCGTCGCCAAAGGGTACGTTGCCCGGATAGGCGTAGGGCTTGTCGCGCTTCATGTTGGGCGCACTGGTGGCGGCATAAGGCTCGTACATGTGGAAGGAATAGAGCACGCGCTGGTCGGTGAGCTTGGCCGGCCAATAGGAAAAAGCGTCGGCCGCCGCATACCAGCCGGCGTCGGTCATGACGGGGGTCACCGGATCGACCTCGCGGATCGCCTTGATCACCGTCTCGTAGAAGGCCAGCAGATCGCGGGAACTGCCGGCATTCCCGGTGTACCAGGAGCGCATTTCTGCGATTGATGCGTGTTCTGCGAGCCCGCCCTCCTTTTCCGGCGCCGGCTCGTTGACGATGTTGTAGGCCGCGACCGCCGGATGGTCCTTCAGCTCGGCGGCAAGATCGCGCCAGAAGGTGGCGGCCTCGGTCCACCACGCCTTGTCCGCCCACAGCCGGCCGTCAAACTTCTTGTCGTTGTTCTGGGACCAGCGCATGCCCGGCAACGACAGCGGCGCGATCACCACCTTGAGCCCGGCCTTGTCGGCGCGGTCGAGCACTTCCTTCAGCGTCTTCACGTCGGAGGCGACGAGTCCTTCGTATTTGTCGGCGGTGCCGATCAGGAAGTCGCGCCTCTCCGGCTTCCATTTGTCGTAGGACAGCCGCACCCAGGTCGCGCCATAGCCGCGCAGCGCATCGAAATAGGCCTGGTCAGGCGGCAGCCGGTTGAAGCTGTTGCCGCCATGTTGTGGCTTGTCCCAGAAGCCGATGAGATCGGCAGCATGTGCCTGCGGGACGGCGGCGGCGAGTGCCAGGGCGAGAATCAGGGAGCGCATGGAATGCCTTGCATGTAGGACCGGAAGATGGGAGAGGCTTGGTCGACAAGGATTGCGGCGGAAGTGGGCACGTCCCGGCGCCGTTTTCCCAAGCAGCGCAGGAAATGCGGCCTTTGCGGTGGACAAGCAGGCCTGATTCTGCTATCAGCCGCCCACAATTCGCGGTGGAACCATCGCGGAGGCATCGTGGCTATTGCCACTAGCCTTAGGATATCGAACCCGAAAGACAGGATCACACGTGCAGGTACTCGTCCGCGATAACAATGTTGACCAGGCGCTTCGCGCGCTGAAGAAGAAAATGCAGCGCGAAGGCATCTTCCGTGAAATGAAGATGCGCGGTCACTACGAGAAGCCTTCCGAAAAGCGCGCCCGCGAAAAGGCTGAAGCTGTTCGCCGCGCCCGCAAGCTGGCCCGCAAGCGCGCCCAGCGTGAAGGCCTGCTGCCCAGCACCCCGCGTCCGGCCGCTGCTGCTGGCGCCGCTGGTGCACGTCCGGCACGTTGATCTGCCAATCTTTGGTCCTTTTCGAAGGATAACGACGAGGTGGGGCGACTAAACATCGCCGCCACCTTTTTGTTGTTCGGCCGCCCGCCGGACGCCGCGCCACCTGCCCGGGGCGCAAGCGAGGGATACCGCGATGAATGCAGTCATGAGCAACCGCACCTCCCTCCTGCGCGGCGGCGCCATGACCGCTCTCATGCTCGTCGCGATGGCCGTTGCCGGCTGCCAGTCGGCGGGACCTGCCGGCGAGCTGACCCGCATCGACACCATGCAGGGTTCGAGCGAGAACATCTCCTCGCTCAGCGCCGTCGTCTCCAGCAACCCGAACGACCCCGAAGCCTACAATGTGCGCGGCTCGGCCTATGGCCGCGGCGGCAAGTACCGTGAGGCGCTGCAGGATTTCGACCGGGCGCTGCAGCTCAACCCGAGCTTCTACCAGGCCTATTCCAACCGGGCGCTGATCCATCGCTTCATGGGCAACCAGCCGGCGGCGCTGGCCGACTACAACAAGGCCATCCAGCTCAACGCCTCCTATGACGCAGCCTATATCGGCCGCGGCAATCTCTACCGCAAGGCCGGCCGCACGCAGGACGCCTTCAACGATTTCCAGAAGGCGATCGAGCTCGACACCACCGACCCGCGCGCCTACCACAATCGCGGCCTGATCTATCAGCAGCAGGGCCAGCATGCCTTCGCCATCGAGGATTTCTCGAAGGCGATCTCGCTCGCCCCCGACTCGGCCGAGCCCTACAATGGCCGCGGCCTGTCCTATCTCGCCACCGGCGACGACGAGAACGCCTTCACCGACATCAACATGGCGATCAAGCTCGACGGCAAGATCGCCGAGAGCTGGGCCAACCAGGCGCTGATCTACGAGCGCCGCGGCGACAAGGCCAAGGCTGCCAAGGCATATGCCGAGGCGGTTCGGCTCGACCCGAACTACAAGCCGGCAGTCGACGGGCTGGCGCGCACGCGCGGCGCCTGATACCGAGGCAGCACAAAGACAGGCCTTCGCCTTGAACTGCCTCGTTGTCCTGTCGCACCCGCTGCCAGAAAGCCTGAACCGGCACTTCGCCGACATCGCCATCAAGCAACTTGCCGACGCCGGCCACAAGGTGACGCTGCTCGACCTCTACGCCAGCGGCTTCGACCCGCGGCTGAGCGAGGCCGAACGCGGCTCCTATTATGGCGAGCGCTTCGACGCCGGTGCGCTGATGAGCCATGCCGCCACCCTGCGCGAGGCGGAGGTGCTGGTGCTGGTCTTCCCGACATGGTGGTTTAGCCTGCCGGCGATGCTGAAGGGCTGGGTTGACCGGGTGTTTTCGCCCGGCATCGCCTTCGACCACGGTGCCGATTTCGGCCCGATCAGGCCGCTGCTCTACAAGCTCCGCCACGTCGTCGCCGTCACCACGCTCGGCAGCCCCTGGTGGGTCGACCGCCTGGTCATGCGCCGGCCTGTCCGCCGCATCCTCAAATGGGGCGTGTTCAAGGCCTGCGCGCCGAAGGCCAGCTTCGCCATGCTGTCGTTCCATGCCGCAGAAAAGCCGCAGCCCGAACGGGTCGGGCGTTTTGCGGAGAGCATCCGGAAGCAACTGCGCAAGTTCAAATAGGCTGTACTGGCGGCTCGGTTCCTTCGCTGCCTTCGGCCAAATGTGCGACCAGGCCCAGCCCCCAGACCTGGTCGCGGCCGACCGCGCATCAGATGACGCGCAGCGGCTAGTCAGCACACTGGTGCCATCACTCCAGTTCGCCATCCGGCAGCACGATGTAGATCACCACGGCGAGGATCGTCATATAGAACTGGAAGGCTCCTTCCTGGCCGTTCCAGTCTGATGACTGCCACATCGAGAACCATTCGCCGCCAACGACCATGAAGCCGAAGAACCAGACCAGGAAGCCGACACAGGCAGCCGCATGCACCCAGTTTTTCGACTTGTTGAAGCTTGTGGCGGTGCCGCTCCGGGCCCGCAACAGCGCCAGCGCGCCAAGCGTAAACAACACGCAGGTCAAGGCTTCGCCAGCAATGATCAGCCAGTAGCCAAGATGCCAAAGTGTTTCCGAGGTAATGGCGCGGTACATCAGCGCGTTGCCAGGAAACGTCGTGTCCATGCTCAGAACATGACGGACGAAATTGTAGTTGGAACCATAGTCGGTGACGTTGTTGAACACGACGAGGAAGGCGAACGCAGCCAACGAGAAGCACATCGTTGTCTTCGAAATTCGAGCAAACATTGCTAACCCCCAGGTTTTTTTGTTCTGCCCTCTTTCAGCGAGAGCTATTATCCATCGCAGTGCTATCACGCGATGTGATCACATTTTATGATCATAAGATGAAATCCGTCAAGCGTGATGGAAAAACGCCAGGCTTGCGCCTGGATACATGCGCGCCGCGCTGCCAAGACAAGGGCAGTTCTGGTTCCCGCCAACAACGGCAAACGGAACCTTTCGGCGGCCATGCGGTTGATGTTGCTTCATGTCTGAAAGGAACGTCCGATGAAGAAACTCGTCCTTCTTGCCCTCGCCCTTGTGCCGTTTGCGGTGCCCGCGCACGCACAGTTCGGCGCCAAGCTCGGCATGCTGAGCTGCACCGTCAACGGCGGCACCGGCTTCGTCGTCGGCTCGAGCAAGGACATGCAGTGCACGTTCACGCCGGCATTCGGCAGCCGCACGCAGGAGATCTATTCCGGCCGGATCAACAAATACGGTGTCGACATCGGCACCACGACGGGCGGTGCGCTGGAGTGGCTGGTGCTGGCGCCGAGTCGCGACGTCTATGATCCGGGCGGTCTCGCCGGCAACTATCTCGGCGCGACGGCGGAGGCCACCATTGCGGTCGGCCTTGGCGCCAACGTCCTGGTCGGCGGCTCTGCGCGCTCCATCGCCCTGCAGCCGCTCAGCGTGACCAACCAGACCGGCCTGAACGCCGCGCTCGCCATCGGCGCATTGCAGCTGACGGCACCGCTGAAATAGCCGGCACGTAGGTGGCCGCTAGGGTCGGAGCTGTCGCAATGGCTTGCTCCGACCTGCCCCTGTCGCGGCCCAGCCGCAGCCGCTAGAAATTCCCTCGACACGATGTCCGACCTGCGCCCGATGGGCGCCGTCCGGCAAATGCGAGGGGACCAGCATGCCCGAGACCGCAAACCTCATTGCCTTCGCCGCGATCGCCCTCGGAATGGTGCTGACGCCGGGGCCGAACATGCTCTACCTCGTGTCGCGCTCGCTCAGCCAGGGTCCCACGGCCGGGCTGATCTCGCTCGGTGGCGTGGCGCTCGGCTTCGTCGTCTACATGCTCTGCGCCGCCTTCGGCATCACCGCCCTCGTCCTTGCCGTGCCTTATGCCTATGACGTCATCCGCTTCGCTGGTGCTGCCTACCTGCTGTGGCTCGCCTGGCAGGCCGTCCGCCCCGGCGGACGCTCGCCTTTCCATGTCCGGCAATTGCCCAAGGACAGGCCGCGCAAGCTGTTCGCCATGGGCTTCCTCACTAACCTGCTCAATCCCAAGGTCGCGGTGCTCTATCTGTCGCTGCTACCCCAGTTCATCGATCCCGCCGACGGCAGCGTGCTGACCCAGTTGCTCGTGCTCGGTTCGATCCAGATCGCCATCAGCATCACCGTCAACGCCATCATCGCCATTTCGGCAGGCTCGATCTCGACCTTCCTCGCCGCCAGTCCCGGCTGGCTGGCGATCCAGCGCTGGCTGATGGGAACGGTGCTGGCGGGACTAGCGGTGAAGATGGCGACGGAAGCGCAGCGGTAGCATTTCCCCCCCCCCTGTGGGGAGGGGTTAGGGGTGGGGCTACCAGCATCGCCAGCTACGGATTGCCGACCTGGCCGAGTTCATATGGCCGACACTTCCGCAGCACCCCAACCCTCTATCCCTCCCCACAAGGGGGAGGGAGTCGTCAACGTCGCGTCTCAACGGCGGCACTGCAGTGGCCTGCCTTAAGCTAGCAATGCAAAAAAGCCCGGCTTCTGGCCGGGCTTTTTCTCGTCGTTGTTGTCGGTTGTGGCTGCTGAGCTGGCTCAGTGGTCCATGGCCTTGACGATTTCTTCGGTCATCTTCTTGGCGTCGCCGAGCAGCATCATGGTGCCGTCCTTGTAGAACAGCGTGTTGTCGATGCCGGCGTAGCCGGAGCCGAGGCTGCGCTTGACGAACAGGCAGGTGCGGGCCTTGTCGACGTCGAGGATCGGCATGCCGTAGATCGGGCTGTTCTTGTCATCGCGCGCCGAGGGGTTGGTGACGTCGTTGGCGCCGATGACATAGGCGACGTCGGCCTGGGCGAACTCCGAGTTGATGTCTTCGAGCTCGAAGACCTCGTCGTAAGGCACGTTGGCCTCGGCCAAGAGCACGTTCATGTGCCCGGGCATGCGGCCGGCGACCGGGTGGATGGCGTATTTGACCTCGACGCCATTGGCCTTGAGCTTGTCGGTCATCTCGCGCAGCGCATGCTGGGCCTGCGCCACCGCCATGCCGTAGCCCGGCACGATAATGACCTTCTGGGCGTTCATCATCAGGAAGGCGGCGTCGTCGGCCGAACCCTGCTTGACGGTGCGCTCGATGCCGTCGTCGGCAACCGCCGCCGTCTCGCCGCCGAAGCCGCCGAGAATGACCGAGATGAACGAACGGTTCATGCCCTTGCACATGATGTAGCTGAGGATCGCACCCGACGAGCCGACCAGCGCACCGGTGATGATCAGCGCCAGATTGCCGAGGGTGAAGCCAAGTGCTGCCGCTGCCCAGCCCGAATAGGAGTTGAGCATGGAGACGACCACCGGCATGTCGGCGCCGCCGATCGGCACGATGAGCAGCACGCCGAGCACCAGCGACACCGCCACGATCAGCCAGAACACCGTCGTCGACTGCGTCGTCACCAGCATGACGATCAAGACGACAAGGGCGATGGCCAGCGCTGCGTTGATGAAGTGGCGGCCGGGCAGCATGATCGGCTTGCCCGACATGCGGCCGTCGAGCTTGAGGAAGGCGATGACCGAGCCGGTGAAGGTGATGGCGCCGATGGCGACGCCCAGGCTCATCTCGACCAAGGCCTGGCCGTGGATGGCCCCGACCGAGCCGATGCCAAAGCTTTCCGGCGCATAGACGGCGGCGGCCGCCACCATCACCGCGGCCATGCCGACGAGGCTGTGGAAGGCTGCGACCAGCTGCGGCATCGAGGTCATGGCGATGCGCCGCGCGGTGACCGCACCGACGCCGCCGCCGATGGCGAGGCCGAGCACGATCAGGCCGAGGCCGGCCAGCGTGGGCTTGGCCAGCGCCAGCGTGGTGGCGATGGCGATGCCCATGCCGATCATGCCGTAGGTGTTGCCCTGGCGGGAGGTGGTCGGATGCGACAGGCCGCGCAGCGCCAGGATGAACAGGATGCCGGAGACCAGGTAGAGGAAGGAAGCGAGGTTCAGGGTCACGTCACTTGTCCTTCTTCTTGTACATCGCCAGCATGCGCTGGGTGACGAGGAAGCCGCCGAAGATGTTGACCGAGGCGAGCACCAGGGCAATGAAGCCGAAGCCGGTGGCAAGCCCGGAGGCTGCGATGCCGACGGCGAGCAGCGCCCCGACCACGATCACCGAGGAGATGGCGTTGGTCACCGCCATCAGCGGCGTGTGCAAAGCCGGCGTCACCGACCAGACGACGTAGTAGCCGACGAAGATCGCCAGCACGAAGATGGCGAAGCGGAACACGAACGGGTCGATCGCCCCGCCGCTCAGCGCATGTGCAGCGTCGCCCGCGGCGTCCGCCGCACCTTGGCTGGTGGCGAGATCCTGGATGCCGAGCCGGACGGCACCAACCGCCTGGTCGAGCTGGTCGAGGGCTTTCTGAAGACCTTCCATCACGCGTCTCCCTGCTTGGCCGGCTTCTTGGCGGTGGTTTTCTGGGCAGTGGTCTTTTTGGCAGCGGCCGGTTTTTCGGCCTTGGCCGCACCGTCGCTTGCCGGGTCGTCGCCGCGGTTCTGGCCCGCAACGACCGGCTTGGGCTTGTCCGCTGCAGCCGCTGCCGCGGCATTGGCGAAGTTGGGGTGAACGACCTTGCCTGCATCGGTCAGCATCGTTGCCTTGACCAGCTCGTCGTCGCGGTTGATGGCGATCTGCTTGGTCGTCTTGTCGACCATGGTCTCGAGGAAGGCGAACAGGTTCTTGGCGTAAAGCAGCGAGGCCGAGGCCGCGACACGGCCCGGCACGTTGAGATGGCCGACGATCTTGGCCCCGTTGGCGGTGGTGACGACCTTGCCTGGCACCGCACCCTCGACATTGCCGCCGCGCTCGACGGCGAGGTCGACCAGCACCGAACCCGGCTTCATCGAGGCGACCATGGCGGCCGACACCAGCTTCGGCGCCGGACGGCCCGGGATCAGGGCGGTGGTAATGACGATGTCCTGCTTGGCGATGTGCTCGGCGGTCAAGGCCGCCTGCTTCGCCTGGTATTCCTTCGACATCTCCTTGGCGTAGCCGCCGGCGGTCTCCGCCGCCTTGAACTCCTCGTCCTCGACCGCCAGGAACTTGGCGCCGAGTGAGGCGACCTGCTCCTTGACCGCCGGACGCACGTCGGTGGCGGTCACGATCGCACCCATGCGGCGGGCGGTGGCGATCGCCTGCAGGCCGGCGACGCCGACGCCCATGATGAACACTTTCGCCGCCGGCACCGTGCCGGCCGCCGTCATCATCATCGGCAGCGCGCGGTCATATTCGGCGGCACCGTCGATCACCGCCTGGTAACCGGCGAGGTTTGCCTGCGACGACAGCACGTCCATCACCTGGGCGCGGGTGATGCGCGGCATGAACTCCATGGCAAACGCCGTGACGCCTGCCCTGGCCATCGCCGCGACAGCGGCGTCATTGCCATAGGGATCCATGGTGGCCAGCACCGCGGCACCTGGCTTGTAGCCCTTGAGCTCGGCTTCGGAAGGACGGCGCACCTTGAGCACGACATCCGCCTTGCCGGCATCGGCGGCCTTGCCGATCTTACCGCCGACCGCAGTGAAATCGGCATCGGGAATGCGCGACAAGGTCCCCGCCCCGCTCTCCACCACCACCTCGAAACCAAGCCCGACAAGGCGTTTCACCGTATCCGGCGAAGCACCAACCCGGCTCTCAATCGCATCAATCTCTCTCGGTATGAATATCGTCTGGCCCACCGCTAAATCCTTTCGGCTGGAACCTTACCAAACGTAAGGTGCCGGACGCAGATAAACGCGTCGGCGCCTTACCAACGAAAAGTATTCTGGACACTAACGGAGGTTGAAACCGCCGACGCACCCGTCCCTTTGGCCATGCCAAAACCTGCCCTTGCCAGACAAATGACCGGCAAGACTGCTGCGTGCGGCGCGTTCGCGTCTGATCTATTCGAAGCGAAAATCACCGGTTCCAACTCCCCCTAGGCTGGAACGTGGACGACCGCGAAGGCCTCGCGGCCGCAGAAATAGAGATCAGCTAATATGGGTAGGCAGGTCGCGGAGCAGGAAGCCACCCACGGCGACGAGCACCAGGAACAGCACAGCCGAGGAGAAGAAGCCGGCCGGGGCAAAGAAGCCGAACGCCATGGCGACCATCAACGCGACGCAAAAGAGCGTGCCGTATTTGGAAAGTTTGATGAAGAGTTTGTAGGTGCCTTCATGCTCGGCGTAGTCCATCTGCGCGCCAAGTTCGACCGGGCCGGTCGGCGTGTTGTCAGCCATGAGAGTCCCTCCGGAAAACAAGTTCAAGCGCACATACCGAAATGCGCGCGGCAGGGCAATGGGAAGATTGCCCATAGGCTGCGACAAGATAATCAATCAAAAGCGATAAATCGCCTGCTGCCGCTCGATCCGCGTGATGTCGCTGCGGCCACGTGGCGAAAGCCTGGCTGCCGATTCGGTGCTGCCGTCGGCACCTCGGCCTCATCCCCGGAAGAGCGCTCGGCCCTACAACTTGCAATCTTCGTTCATCGCCCACGGCGCATGCGTCTCGGCATATTTGCGCGCCTCCAGTTCGGCCAGTGGCGCGATCATCGCGCGATCGGCCGTAAGCGCGTCGGAAGCCTTGACGAATTTTTCTCCGTCCCAACTGAGCATCCATGCGGCGGCATGACCGGCATGGTTGTCGCACGAGGTCGAGAACGTTCCGATCATCCCCTCCGCGCCGACCGAGACGAGCCTGTCGGCGTCGATCTTCAGGTTCTCGAGACCCCAGCGCAGCTGCTCGGCATTGATGATCCTTTTGTCGAAGTGCTCCTGCGCGGCCTTGATCGCCTCGACCGACAACATCGAGATCAGCACGCCGCGCTGGTAGAACAGCTGGTCGAGTTCTTCTGCCGAAGTCAGCGACGTGCCGGCGTCGACGACATATTTGCGGATGTCCTGCATTACCCCGGCGTTCGACGCCGGCAAGTTCCATGACAGGGTGCGATAACCCTTGCCGGCAGCGCCGACCGCCTTCAGGTCCTCGTCATGGCCGGACCACCAGATGCCGACCAGCTTGTCCATCGAAAAGCCGGTCTTGATCGCCTCGGCGAAAGCCCCCGCATTCATCGCACCCCAGCCCCACAGCAGCACGAAATCCGGGCGCTCGCTCGCAATCTTCTGCCATTGCGTCGACTGGCTCTGCATTTCCTTCACGCCGACCGGGATCGGCAGCAGCGTGAAGCCGAAGGTGTCGGAATATTCCTGCAGCAGCGGGATGGGTTCTTCGCCATAGGGGGCATCGAGGTGAAGAAGCACGATCTTCTTGCCGCGCAGGCTGTCGAGATTTCCACCGGAGATGCTCTTGAGCATCATCGAAGTGCCGTCCCAATAGGTGACCGGCGGGTTGAACGCCCAGGGAAACACCTTGCCCTCGGCCATCGCCGAAAAGCCGTAGCCGGGTGCGAGAATCGGCCGCTTGTCGGCGGCGGCCTTCGGCAAAATCGCGAGCGTGGCGCCGGGCGACCATGGCTGGGTGACGATACTGGTGGCCTTGGTGCGGTCGTAGCACTCGGCCGCCTTGTCGGTGCTGAAGCCGGTCTCGCATTCGCTGTAGGTCAGCTTGATGCCGTTGACGCCGCCGTCGCGCTCGTTGAGCATCAGCATGTAGTCGCGCTGGCCATCGGCCAGCGGCGTACCCGCGGCGGCAAACGGCCCGGTACGGAAGGCGAGATTTGCGATGCCGATCGCGTCCTGGGCCAAAGCCGGTGCCGACAGCATCGCTCCCGACAGCAAGACGACAGGAAGAAGGGACATCTTGCTCGGCGTCTTCATTCTTCCCAACCGTTGCGGACTGGCCGCCAAGGCGACCTTACGCGAGCTCAGGCGGCTTCGCGAAAATATTTTGCCGTCGGCAGGATGGTCAGCGGCGCCAGTTCGCCAAGCGGTGGCTTGCCGAACATCAGCCGCTGCTCCATCGGCGTCGACTTGAAGAAGGGAAAGCGCTGGAAGGAGCGCTCGCGAATGGCGTTTACATCGGCGCGATAGAGAACCACCTTGTTGAATACGCCCGGATACGAGCGCGGCTCGCTGATCCGCTCGGAATAATAGATCCGCTTGTAGAAGCCAGCGTGGTCTTCACGAACTGTCGACAGGCAGTAAGGCGCCTTGAAGTGGAAGCACGCCATCCCGGCGAGGCGAAGCGTGATGTAGGGGATCTGGGGGTAAACGCGCGACCACTCGGGGTCGGATGCGAACCGGCTGGGGCAGATGAACGTCAGCCCCTTGGCCAACATCGGCATCACGATGTCGCCGAATGCCTTGGTCGACGGTGACAGTGGCGTGGCCAGGGTGACGTGGTGGATACGAAGTGTGCTCACAAGATGCTGGTCGACATAGACACCAAAACGATACGCGTTGGGGGCCTCGTCCAACTCGTCATTGATCGTATGGCTTTCGTTGTCTGGAACCATATCGTTGGAGCGGTACGATTTGTACCTCAGCCGGTAGATGTCTTCGAGATCCTCGCCCTTGTCGCAACGACGGTATTCGGTACGCTCAAGCAAGCTCGAAACGTGGCGTGCAAATGACGACCCCGGTTCGGACGCACTGCTACTCTGGACGTCGGCGTCGCCGCCGGACGTCGCTTGATGAATGGTCATGGTAGTCCCCGTAATTCCGCCCGACTGAAGGGTAGCGGAGGCCGGGGTGATGTAAAGATGAAAATCAAACTGTTCCTGTTTACCTTCCGTTAAGGTTAATAGTTTACGGAAAATTAAGCATTTTCACACTGTCGGCAATGTATCTGCGGCCGCCTCAACGAGTGGCCGAGATTCGGGCGAGGCCGATATCCTTGGCGAAAGGCCAGACGGTGTTGGACATCGTTTCAATACCGGACGAAGACAGCGCCGAGCCGAACAGGAACCCCTGGACAAGGTCGGGTTGCACCTCGACGGCCAGGATCTTGAGCTGTTCGAAGGTTTCGACCCCTTCCACGGTGACCGCAAGCCCGAGCGGGCGCGACAGGTCGACGATGCCCTTGAGCAATTGCAGCGAGCGCGGGTTCTGACCGACGTCGGCAAGGAAGCTTCGGTCGATCTTGACTTTGTCGAGCGGTAGCTTGTGCAGGTAGCTCAGGCTGGAATAGCCGGTGCCGAAATCGTCCAGCGCGATGCGCACGCCAATGCTCTTCAGTTCCTCGACATAGCTGCGCGTCAGCGACTTGTCGTCGAGCAGTGCGGTTTCGGTGACCTCGATCTCCAGGCGGTGCGGCGCAAGGCCGGAGCTCGCCAGTGCCCCCCTCACCTTGTCGATGACGTCGCGGTTGCGGAAATCCTTGGCCGACAGATTGACCGAGACACTGATCTTCGCCGGCCATTTGGCGCATTCCACACATGCCGCATGCAGCACGAACGTGCTGATTTCGGAGATGATGCCCATCTCTTCGGCGAGGGGAATGAAGGTGGCCGGCGAGACCGGCCCGAGTTCAGGATGATCCCAACGGCACAATGCCTCGCAACTGGCGATCCGCATCGTGGCCATGGAGACGATTGGCTGGTAGACGACGCGCAGGGCGCCTGCCTCGACGGCATTGCGCAGATCGGCCTTCATCAGCTGGCGGTTGCGGAAGGCCGCATCCATCACCGCCTCGAACAGATGCCAGCTGTTCTTGCCAAGGTCCTTGGCCTTGTAGAGTGCGAGATCCGCCTTGACGATCATCGCATCGACCTCGGAGTCCCGCACCTGTCCCAGGACCGCGCCACCGCTCGCCTGGATGCGCAGCACGTGACCGGCGACGTCGACCTCGCCTTGCATCTCGGCAAAGATGCGATCGAGTTCCGCTGTCAGATGTGCTTCGTCGTCGACCCTGTCGAAATAGATCATGAATTCGTCGCCGCCGAAGCGGCTGACCTTGACGTTGTCGCTGGCAAACGCCGCAAGCCGCTCCGCCACGGCATAGATCAGCCCATCGCCGACGGGATGGCCGAGCGTGTCGTTGACGCTCTTGAAGTCGTCAAGGTCGAGCACGGCAAGGGCGCAGAGCCGATCGCGGTCGCCGGCATGGATGCATTCGGCGACCACCTCATGGAAATAGGCGCGGTTGGGCAGCCCGGTCAGGCTGTCGTAGCGCGCCATGAAACGGATCTTCTCCTCCGCCGCGACGCGGGACGTCACGTCCTCGAAGGTGATGACGCCAAGCTCCTGGCTGCCTTCTCGTGCGGAAAATTCCAGGCACTGGCCATTGGCAAGCGCAACCAGGACCTTGCGGTCCTTGCCTTCGCGCAGCGCCCGCGTCAGCTGAGCCTCGATATAGCGGCAGTCCTTGAGCGCAAGCTGGCCGCCGGCCACGCCGCGCATCAGCAAGCCATGGATCGAGCGCCCCAGCAAAGCCTCGGGCGACTTGACCGACATCAGATGCGCAGCCTCGGCATTGGCGACCGCCACACGCCCGTCCGGGCCAAGCATGACCAGGCCATGCGACATGGTGTTGAGCGCACGGTTGAACCGCTGGGCCAGACGATTGGCTTTCTTCTCTTCCGACACGGCGGTGAACAGCACGTCGCGAACCGTGTCGGCGAATTTTCGGATCGCAAAGAGGAATGGCGCCGACAGCAGGCCCAAAAAGACGTGGTAGGCGTCGCCGCGCAGCAGGAAGCCGAGCGAGATTGGCCAGGTCAAGGCGATGATCAGGATGATCACCATACGCGGTGAGCCATAATTGCGGCCGGCGATCGACGTTGCCGTGGCGAGCGTCACGCAAACTGAGGCGATTTCGGCAAACGTATCGTGCGCGAAGTAGATACCCGCGAGGCAAAATGCGCCCAGCGACGCGCCGTGAAGCGAGCCGTAGAGAATGTAGTCATTTTCGCGCTGGTGCGCTTCTTCCCACGTCGTCGGAGACGGCAAGCTGTTGTACTTGCGGAAATTTCGCATGCGCAGCGTGCCGACAAGCAGCATGCAGATCGCAACAACCAGATAGAGCGGATGGGCCGTCTTCCACCAGACGACGACGATCAGGAAGGTCTGCGCGATGATACCGACAGCCAACGTAGAGCCATCGCGGAAAAGCGTTTCCACGAAGGGTATGTAGACGTCGACGGGTATCTCGTTGTTTCTTCTGCGCATCCGAGGCCTGCCTAGGAGGCCAAGGACTGCCACATCCGCCTTAAGAAAGGCTTAGAAACCGGGCGCTGCCAGCATCTGCTTGCCAATCGGGCGCCGAATAAGCCTGCTACCTTAGGTTCAGGTAAACAAGTCGTATCAACTATTCGGCGGCCTGAAGCTCAGTTCTTGTCGGAGGCGCTTTCAACCTTGGGACGAGACGCTCGCGTTCGCCTGCAGCCCTTTCGACGCTGGCATGCTTGAGGTGGCCATAGCCGCGGATCAGTTGCGGCACCGACGCAAGGCCTGCTGCCGCCTCGATGTTGTCGCTGGTCAGCGCGCTACGGATCAGTTCCAGATCGGCTTCGTAGCTGTCGAGCAACTGGCGCTCCATGCGGCGTTCGGCGGTGTAGCCGAAGATATCGAATGCGCTGCCGCGTAGCCCTTTCATCGCCGAAAGCAGCCTGAAGCCCTTCATCATCCACGGACCGAAACTCGACTTGCGCGGCACGCCATCGGCCCCCTTGCGGCCAAGGATCGGCGGCGCGAGATGGAATTCCAGCCGGTCGTAGTCCTGGAACTGCTTCGCCAGTTCACGCTGGAACGAGCCGTCGGTGTAGAGCCGCGCAACCTCGTATTCGTCTTTGACCGCCATCAGCTTGAACAGGGAGCGCGCAGCCGCTTCCGCGACCACGGTCGATCCGGGCCTAGCCTTCTCCTCTGCCGCGCGAAGCGAAGCGATGCGCCCGACATAGCGTTCGGCGTAGGCCGCGTTCTGATAGGCAGTCAGGAACTCGGCGCGGCGCGCGATCACCTCGTCGAGCGTTTGCGCCACCGCAGGCTCCGCCCCACGGCCGGAACGGTCGATCATCGCGCGGACGAACTCCGGCTCGTGTGCGGCGCGCCGGCCCCAGCGGAAGGCGGCGACGTTCATCGCCACGGCCTCGCCGTTGAGCCCGATCGCCTTTTCGATCGCCTCGGCCGACAGCGGCAGGCCGCCATGCTGGAAGGCGAAGCCGAGCATGAACATGTTGGCGCCGAGCGAATTGCCGAACAGGGCGGCGGCCGTTCGGGTGGCATCGAAGAAATGCGCGTTCGTATCCCCTGCCGCCTCGCGGATGGCCTTCTTGAGCCGCTCGGTGGGCAGCGAGAAGTCGGCTGAGCGGGTGAACTCGCCGGGCATGATCTCGGCGGTGTTGGCGACGAAGATGGTGTGGTTCTCGCGGACCGCCGCCAGCACCTTCTTGGCGCCCGACACGACGAGGTCGCAGCCCAGGATCAGGTCGGCCTTGCCGGCCGAAACGCGGATGGCGTTGATGTCTTCGGGCGTGCGCGCGATGCGGACATGGGTGAACACCGAGCCGCCCTTCTGGGCGAGGCCGGCCATGTCGATCATGCCGCAGCCCTTGCCTTCGAGATGGGCTGCCATGCCGAGCACGGCACCCACGGTGACGACGCCGGTGCCGCCGACGCCGTCGATGATCGCCGCCCAGCCGTCGCGGTCGAGCGCGAACTCCTTCGCCACCGGCACGCCCTCGAGCGGGTCGCCGGTGCCGGCAATGCCGTCGGCCTTGCGGATCTTGGCACCATGGACCGTGACGAAGGACGGGCAGAAGCCGTTGACGCAGGAAAAGTCCTTGTTGCAGCTCGACTGGTCGATCTTGCGCTTGCGGCCGAACTCGGTCTCGACGGGCTGGATGGAGACGCAGCTCGACTTGACGCCGCAGTCGCCGCAACCCTCGCAGACCAACTCGTTGATGAACACGCGCTTGTCGGGATCGGGGAAGGTGCCGCGCTTGCGCCGGCGCCGTTTTTCCGCAGCGCAGGTCTGGTCGTAGAGCAGGACGGTAACGCCCTTGATGTCGCGCAACTCGCGCTGGACGAGGTCGAGATCGTCGCGGTGATGGAAGGTGGCGCCGACAGGAAACTGCGAACGCCCGCCATATTTGTCCGGCTCGTCGGTGACGACAGCGATACGCTCGACGCCCTCGGCGCGCACCTGTCGGGCGATCATGTCGACGGTCAGGCTGCCTTCATGTGGCTGGCCGCCGGTCATGGCGACGGCGTCGTTGTAGAGGATCTTGTAGGTGATGTTGGCATCCGAGGCGAGCGCGAAGCGGATCGCCAGCGTGCCCGAATGGTTGTAGGTGCCGTCGCCGAGATTCTGGAAGATGTGCTCGCGCTTGGTGAACGGCGCCTGGCCGACCCACTGCGCGCCCTCCCCGCCCATGGCGGTGAAGCCGATGGTGCTGCGGTCCATCCACAAGGACATGAAGTGACAGCCGATGCCGGCGCCGGCGATCGATCCCTCGGGCACCTTGGTCGAGGTGTTGTGCGGACAGCCCGAGCAGAAGAACGGCGTCCGCGAGGCCACGTCCTTGGTGTCGGCAAGCATCGCCTGGTACTGGCGCAGCCGGCTGACGCGGGCCGCGATCTCCTCCGACGGCCCGATGACCTTGAGGATGCGCTCGCCCAGCGCAATCGCGATGTCGTTGGGATCGAGCGCGCCCTTGGCCGGAAACAGCCAGTCGCCGCGCTCGTCGCGCTTGCCGACCACCTTCGGCTGCATCGCGGTGCCATACAACTCCTCGCGCACCTGGGTCTCGAGCAGCGAGCGCTTTTCCTCGACGACGACGATCATCTCGAGGCCGCTGGCGAAGTCCCTGATGTGCTCGATGTCGAGCGGCCACGGACAGCCGACCTTGAACAGGCGGATGCCGAGCTGGTTGGCACTTGCCTCGTCGATGCCGAGATCGTCGAGCGCCTGGCGCACATCGAGAAAGCTCTTCCCGACCGTGATGATGCCGATCTTCGGCTTGCGGCCGCCGGAATAGACGATGCGGTTGATGCCGTTGGCGCGGATGAAGGCGGAGACCGCAGCGCGCTTGTATTCGTGCAGCCGCGCTTCCTGGCCAAGCTGGTCGAGCTCGTGGCGGATGTTGAGCCCGCCCGGCGGCATGTCGAATTCGGGGATGACGATGTTCAGCCGGTCGAGCGAGGCGTCGACGGAGGCGGTCGATTCGATGTTGTCCTTGACGCATTTGATCGCAGCCCACGTGCCGGCGAAACGCGACAGCGCAAAGCCGTAAAGGCCGTAGTCGATCAGTTCCTGCACCCCGCCCGGATTGAGGATCGGGATCATCGTGTCGACGAACAGGAACTCGGTGGCATGCGCATTGGTTGAGGATTCGGCGGTATGGTCGTCGCCCATCAGCGCCAGCACGCCACCCTTCTTCGACGATCCCGCAAGGTTGGCATGGCGAAAGACATCGCCCGAACGGTCGACGCCGGGGCCCTTGCCGTACCAGACGGAAAAGACGCCGTCATGTTTGCCCTCGCCCAGAAGCTCTGTCTGCTGCGAGCCCCATACGGCCGTCGCAGCCAATTCCTCGTTGAGGCCGGGCTGGAAGACGATGCTGGACTGGGCGAGTTGCTTCTTGGCCTTCCACAGCTGCAGGTCGAGGCCGCCGAGCGGCGAGCCGCGATAGCCGGAGACGAAACCCGCCGTATCGAGGCCGGCAAGCCGGTCGCGCTCGCGCTGCATCAACAGCATCCGGATGACGGCCTGGGCGCCGGAGAGGAAGATCCGCTCCTTGCCGAGATCGAACTTGTCATCGAGAGCGACGTCGTGAAGCGTCATCAGCATTTCCTGTGCCCGAACCGGCCCCCGATTCGGGCGGCTGACCTTGGGTAGCTTAGGGATAGCTTTTCCGGGCACGGCTGTCGCGTCAAACGAATTTCTTTGCACGGGGAAAAGAACAATCGAAGATGCTTTTGGCCGCTTGCCACGAAATAATCCGAGCGCAGAGGGCCGCAGCGCGCACGAATATTGAAGCTGACCGCAATGCTCAGGCCGGAGGTGGACAGTTCACGCCGCGGCCGCCGGGCAAATGCCCGTCCGGATGTCCCTTGAGCTCAGGATTGAGGTCGTAGAACGGCCCGGCGACAAGCGGCTTGTCGGGCAGCACCGACTGGTCCTGCGACGAGACCATCGTCGTCTCGATCACCTGCATTGCCTCGCCCTTCGCCCCCTCGATGACGATCGACACCTTGTAGGGCCGGTCCTTGGCCACGCATTCGAGCGGCGGGCTTTCTATCGTTACCTTCTCGCTCTGCGGCCAGATCTTCTGGCGCACGGCGATCGCCTCGCCGCCTGCGGGGTTCTCGAAATTCACCACGGCTACTTCGCCTTCGCCGACCGGCTTGAGCGGCCGCAAGGTCACCATATAGCGGACGGTGGCGACGCGGTAATTGAACACGAACAGGCGGCCGGACAGCTCGAAGTGCTCGCCCTCGGCGCCGCTGTCGCGGCAACCGGCCAGCCCCATCAATGCCAGTGCGGAAAGTGCTATGGCAGTGCGCAAGAACCTCCGCTCAGGCATTCGCCACCTCCTCCTTGCGCCTGCTGTAATGACGCCTGGCCTTCTGGCGGTTGCCGCAGACGGCCATGTCGCACCACAGCCGGCTGCCGTTGCGGCTGCGGTCGACGAACAGCCATCTGCAGTTCGGACAGCTCCTGAGCCGGGACAGAGCATCGGTCGACATCAGAGACAGCGCCGAAACGGCAAGCGCGGCCTCGAATGCCAGCGGTTGCGCTGACACGCCGAAGGGCGCAGCCGCCGTCAACGTTTCGCGCGACCCGGCGAGCCCCCGGGCACAGGCATCGAGGAAATCAGGCATGTCGGCCGATGCCAGCCCGCCGGCAACCACTGCGCCGCGGAAAAGCCGGTCCGTGGTCTCGCGAAGGGCGATGACCTTGCCGGCGATGGCATGCGGGTCGGCTGCGGCAAGTGCCCGGCCCTTGAGTTCATCGGCGCGAAACGTCGTCGCCGCAACCGCAAAGCGGGCGATCTCGGCGGGATCGTCGAAGCGGTCGAAGCCGCGCTCGGCGTCGCCGCGCAGCACGACTGTGTTGGCGGTGTCGAGCGCAAGCGCGCCGCCGGAAAAGCGATGCCGGGTCCAGGAAACTGACATGGTTTAATCTAACTGGTAAAGCCAATTTGACAAGTTAGATTCGCGGGCGCAATTTTGCGGCGATGCGGAACGTACCGACCAGCCAGAAAGCGCATGCTCTATCTCCTGCAACAGCTTCTCAACGGCGTGCATTCGGCGGCGATCTATGCACTGCTGGCTTTCGGCTATGCGCTCGGCAACGGCCTTCTCCGTCGAACCAACCTTGCTTATGGCGGCATCTTCGCATTCTGCGGCCAGACCATGATCCTCACCGCGGTCTATGGCTGGCAGGTGCTGTGGCTGACCCTGCCCGCGACGGTCGCCTTCGGCATCCTCATCGCGCTCGCCTATGCGGGATTGCTGAGCCGCCTGCTGTCGCGCGCCGTCTTCGCTCCGCTCGCCACCCGCTCGCCCAATGCGATTGTCGCCGCCACGCTCGGCGTGCTGCTGGTGCTGTCGGAACTGAGCCGCATCGCCGCCGACACGCATGACTATTGGCTGCCGCCGATGCTGGCGACACCGGTGGTCTTCGCCTCCGGCGGCAATTTCGTCGCGACGCTGACGGTCATCCAGCTGATCAATACGGCGATCGTCGTGCTGGTGATCGTCGGCGGCGCGGCTTTCCTGGCCCGCTCCCATTTTGGCCGGCATTGGCGCGCAACGGCCGACGATCCGTTCGCAGCGCAGCTCTGCGGCATCGACACCGCACGCGTGTTTCATCGCGCGCTGTTGTACGGCGGCCTCTGCGCCGGGCTCGCCGGTGTTCTGGCAGCGCTCTATTACGGCAATATCGGCTTCGGTGCCGGCCTCGTCTACGGCCTCAAGATTTTGTTCATCACCGCGGTCGGCGGCTATTACGCCCTGGAAGGGCAGCGCTCGGCGCCGCGATCTTCGGCATGGCCGAGGCCCTGTGGGCCGGCTACTTCCCGATCGAATGGCGCGATGCCTGGATGTATGCGCTGCTCGCCGCAATGCTGGTGCTGGCAGGCGATCGCAAGGACGCGCCCAGCGCGGTCTGAAGCACAGCTTCTGGCGTGCGACTTTGGTTGAATGTCGCAGCGTCAGCGCAGCTTTTTCCCCGGATTTGCAACCTTCGCAGCGGTTGACGCCATAGCGCTGTTATGTTGACGCGGCACCCATGACCGGCATACCCATGGACATCGGGGAATGCCGGAAAAAGAACGTCGGGGAACAACGGCTGCCCCATCAAATCAGGGAGGAATGCATGGCAGGGCTGCTCGCTCTATCCAGGGTCATTGACCGTATCAACGAGGCAATCGGAAAGATGGTCGCCTGGGCGATCCTTGTTGCCATCCTCGTCAGTGCGGGTAACGCGATCGTCCGCAAGGCGTTCAACATGTCGTCCAACTCCTGGCTGGAGCTGCAATGGTACCTGTTCGGCGCCGCCTTCATGCTGGCAGCCGCCTATACGCTCAAGCAGAACGAGCACATCCGCATCGACGTCGTCTACGGCATGTTCTCGCGCCGCGTGCAGCACTGGATCGACCTGCTCGGACACCTGCTGTTCCTGATGCCGTTCGTCCTCCTGATGATCTACTATTTCATCCCCTATGTGAGCCTGTCGTTCCGCTCGGGTGAAATGTCGTCGAGCGCCGGCGGCCTGATCCTGTGGCCGGCCAAGGCGCTGCTGCTGATCGGTTTCGTTCAACTCGGCTTCCAGGGCATTTCGGAAATCATCAAGAAGGTCGCCATCATGCGCGGCGACATGGATGATCCCACCCCATTCATCTCTGCCCACGAACAGGCGGAACTCGAAGGCAAGGCGCTCGCCGACGAGGTGCGCTCATGATCGAGTTCATCGCCCAGAACATGGCGCCGATCATGTTCTTTTCGCTGATCATCTTCATGCTGGTCGGTTACCCGGTCGCCTTCTCGCTCGCTGCCAACGGGCTGCTGTTCTTCCTGATCGGCGTGGAACTCGCGCCTTTCTCCAACGGCAGCATCAACCTGTCCTGGCCGCTTCTCTACGCCCTTCCGGAGCGCTTCTGGGGGGTGATGGCGAACGAAACACTGCTGGCGATCCCGTTCTTCACCTTCATGGGTATCGTGCTCGAACGTTCGGGCATGGCCGAAGACCTGCTCGACACCATCGGCCAGCTGTTCGGACCAATCCGCGGCGGCCTTGCCTATGCGGTGATCTTCGTCGGCGCCCTGCTTGCAGCCACCACCGGCGTGGTTGCCGCCTCGGTCATCGCCATGGGCCTGATCTCGCTGCCGATCATGCTGCGCTACGGCTATGACCGCCGCCTTGCCTCCGGCGTCATCGCCGCGTCAGGCACGCTAGCCCAGATCATCCCACCCTCGCTCGTGCTCATCGTGCTCGCCGACCAGCTCGGCCGCTCGGTCGGCGACATGTACAAGGGTGCGCTGATCCCCGGCCTGGTGCTGACCAGCCTCTACATGGGCTACATCCTGCTGATGTCGATCATCCGGCCGAAGGCGATGCCCGCACTGCCGCTCGAGGCCCGCACGCTCGGTCATGGCGTGACCTCGCTGTTCGTGGCGCTGCTGTTCGCCGCCGTGATCGCCTATGCCGCTCATGTCTATCTGTCGCCGACCCACGGCGCCAACGCCGACATCCTCGGCGCCTGTGTCGGCATCATCGTCATCTACATCGTGGCGATCGCCGACCGTAGCCTCAAGACCAACATGATGTCGCGGCTGGCCCAGCAGGTCATCATCGTGCTGATCCCGCCGCTGGCCCTGATCTTCCTCGTGCTCGGCACCATCTTCCTTGGCATTGCGACGCCGACGGAAGGCGGCGCGATGGGCTCGGTCGGAGCCCTGATCATGGCCGCGGCGAAGGGCAGGCTGTCCTTCGACGTGATCAAACAGGCGCTGGCCTCGACCACGAGGCTGTCGTCCTTCGTCATCTTCATCCTGATCGGCGCGCGCGTCTTCTCGCTCACCTTCTACGGCGTCAACGGCCATCTCTGGGTCGAGCACCTGCTGGTGTCGCTGCCCGGCGGCGAGGTCGGCTTCCTGATCGCCGTCAACATACTGGTCTTCCTGCTCGCCTTCTTCCTCGACTTCTTCGAACTGGCCTTCATCGTCGTGCCGCTTCTGGCGCCTGCCGCCGACAAGCTCGGCATTGACCTGATCTGGTTCGGCGTCCTGTTGGGCGTCAACATGCAGACCAGCTTCATGCATCCGCCCTTCGGCTTCGCGCTGTTCTATCTGCGTTCGGTGGCAGCGCGCGTGCCCTATCTCGACAGGATCACCGGCAAGAACATCGAGCCGGTGACCACAGGGCAGATCTATTGGGGCGCCGTTCCCTTCGTCTGCATCCAGATCATCATGATCGGGCTGACCATCGCCTTCCCGCAGATGGTGATGCACTACAAGGGTCCGACGGTCGACCCGAGCAGCATCGAGATCAAGATGCCTGACATGCCCAGCCTGGATGGCGGGTTTGGGCTGCCGCCGCTCGGCGCTCCGCCTGCCGGCGGCACCGCTCCGGCAGCGCCGGGTACCGCGCCTGCCCAACCGGCAGCCCCGGCCCCCGACCTGTCCAAGCCGCCGAGCTTCAACTGAACCTGTCGGCAAGCAAAAAGGGCGCCCACGGGCGCCCTTTTTCGTTCCGGCCTTGGCCGCTGGCAAAGAAAAACCCCGGGGCGGCGCCCCGGGGTTTCTTCGCGAGTAGCGATCAGCTCAGAGTTTGCCGCCGCGCTGCTGTACCATCATGAAGGTGTCGTAGTTGTATTCGGCGACCTGCATGTTGAGGTAGTAATCCTTGCGGAAGGCCTTGATCGATTCCCAGGTCTTCTTGAATGTGGCGTTGCCCGCCTCGATCTCGGCATAGGTCTGGTTTGCCGCGTCGAAGGATGCCGACATGATCTCGGGGCTGAACGGACGCAGTTGGGCGCCGGCCGCAACGAGGCGTTTCAGAGCGGCCGTATTGAGCCAGTCGTAGGCGGAAAGCATGTTCGCGTCCGCCGCCTGGCAGGCCACCTTCAGCACCGACTGGTACTGCTTCGGCAGTTCCTCGAACTTGGCCTTGTTGAACAAGGAGTGCACGGTCGGACCGCCTTCCCACCAGCCGGGGTAGTAGTAGAACGGCGCGACCTTCACGAAGCCGAGCTTTTCGTCGTCGAACGGGCCGACGAATTCAGCAGCATCGATCGTGCCCTTTTCCAGGGCCGGGTAGATGTCGCCGCCAGCGAGCTGCTGGGGAACGACGCCGAGGCGTTCGAGCACCTTGCCGGCAAACCCGCCGACGCGGAACTTGAGGCCCTGGAGATCGGCGACCGTGTTGATCTCCTTGCGGAACCAGCCGCCCATCTGGACGCCGGTGTTGCCGCTAGGGAAGCCGACGATGCCCTGCGTTCCCAGGAACTCATTGAAGAGATCGATGCCGCCGCCCTGATAGTGCCATGCGTTGATGCCGCGCGCGTTGAGCGAGAAGGGCACCGCCGAGCCGAGCGCCCAGGTCGGGTCCTTGCCCCAGAAATAGTAGCAGACCGTATGCGCGGCCTCGATCGTGCCGGCCGTTACAGCGTCTGCGACCTGCAGTGCGGGAACGATTTCGCCCGCAGCGAAAACCTGAATCTGAAAATTGCCGTCCGTGACTTCCGACACATACTTTGAAAGCGTCAGTGCCCCGCCGAAGATCGTGTCCGAAAGCGACTTCGGGAACGACGAGGCCAGGCGCCACGTAACCTTGGGATTGGACTGGGCAATTGCCGGTGCTGCAAGCGTCGCGGCAGCCGCCGCTGCCCCGACGCCGGTCGCGCCGGCCTTCCTGATAAATGAACGGCGATCCATCAAATTCCTCCCATGCTGAACCGAAAGAACCTATGCGACGCTGAGGAAATTGTTGGCCTCCCCCCACTACGCGCCAGCGACAATACACGGCGAAGGGTGCGAGTAAAGCGCGCCCGGCCGGGCACTCGAAGTTTGGCCTAGGAAAACGCTGCGGCAGCCCAAGCATCTAAAACTATAGTCTAATCCCGATTTCGCGACGCATGACAGGCATGCAAACTTGTGTTGGAAAAGAGCCTTCGGATCGCCTATTTTATGGGCAAGGAAACCGCATGCTTCCCACAAGGATCTGAACCTCATCATGCACCAGCCGCTTGTCGCCGTGTCGACCGATGTCCGCCAGTTCGATAACTACACTTGGCATGCGGCGCCCCAGCAATATCTGGAGGCGGCGATATCGGGCGCCGGCGTACTGCCGCTTCTTGTGCCGTCGTTCGGCGACCGGCTCGACTTCGACGAACTCCTGTCGTCTGTCGATGGCGTCATGCTGACCGGCTCCAAGTCGAACGTCGACCCGCGCCTTTACGGCGAGGAAGCGACCGAAGCCAACGGCCCCTACGACCCGGCGCGCGACTCAACCACCATGCCGCTGATCCGCAGGGCGATCGAGCGCGGCGTGCCGCTGCTCGCCATCTGCCGTGGCATCCAGGAACTCAACGTCGCTCTCGGCGGCAGCCTCGCCACCGAGATCCAGGAGCGCGAAGGCTCGATGGATCACCGCGCCCCGGTGAGCGACATCCAGGACGAGCGTTTCGCCATCCGTCAGACGGTCACCATCAAGCCCGGCAGCTGCCTGGCGGGCGTGTTCGGCCCCGGCGACATCATGGTCAATTCTGTGCACCGCCAGGCGGTCGAACGGCTCGGCCCGAAATTGCAGGTCGAGGCGGTGGCGCCGGACGGCACGGTGGAGGCGGTGTCCGTGCGCGACTCGCGCGCCTTCGCCGTCGGCGTGCAGTGGCACCCGGAATACTGGGTCGGCACCGACGACGTCTCGCAGCGCATCTTCAAGGCGTTCGGCGATGCCGTTCGCGCCCATGCCGTCGCTCGTCATGCGGCAAGGACGGCTGCTGAGTAAGTTCTACGCCCCGGGACGACTGTCCTGGCCGGTTTTCAAGTCCGCTCTTTGGGCTTTCCGGTCGACTGCCGGACGTGCAGCTCCGGCTTGATCAGTTCCTGCGATGGCCGCACCGACTGGCCGTTGAGCTTGTCGAGCAGCGCACTCGCGGCGCGGCGGCCGACCTCGCGCTGGCCGTTCCACACCGTGGTCAGCGCCGGCGTTGCGATCTGCGCTTCCTCGAGGTCGTCATAGCCGGTGACCGAAACGTCGATGCCAGGCACGAGCCCGGCGCGAGCGATGCCGTTCATCAGGCCGATGGCGACGAGATCGTTCCAGCAGCAGGCGGCGGTCGGCTTGTCCTTGAGCGCCAGGAATTGCCCGGCCGCCTCGAAACCGCCCTGCTTGGTGCGCGGACCGGCGATGCGCCACGACGGCAGCACTTCGAGCCCGGCCGCCTCCATCGCGTTGACATAACCCTGGTAGCGGTGACGGCCGGTCGAGGTCTGGTCGGTGCCGCCGATCATGGCGATGCGCTTGTGCCCGAGCGAAATGAGATGATTGGTGGCAAGCGCGGTGCCATAGGCGTCGTCTCCACGGAACACCGGCACTTCCGCGCCCTCGACCGAACGCGCGATGAGTACGGCGGGTAGGCCGTTTTCCTCGGCCATGATGATGTCTTCGGCCGGCGTGCCGATGGCTGGCGACATGATCACGCCGTCGGCGCCGAGCTGCAGCAGCGTGTCGACGAAGGTGCGCTGCTTTTCGAGGTCGTCGTAGTGGTTTGAAAGGATAAAGGTCTGCCGGCTGCGGTCGAGCTCGCTCTCGATGGAGCGCAGTATCTCGGCGTAGAACGGGTTCATGATGTCGTGGACGACGACGCCGACGATGCCGGAACGCGAGGTGCGCAAGCTGGCGGCGCGGCGATTGTAGATATAGCCGATCTCGCGGGCGTGCTGCTTGATGCGGTCGCGGGTGGCGTCGGCGACGAGCGGGCTGTCCCGCAGCGCAAGCGACACGGTAGCGGTCGACACACCCAGCGCGTCGGCAATCGTCGAAAGCTTGATCTTCTGAGCCAGCGGGCCCTCCATCCGCAAGCGTGAACGGACGGTCTTTTAAACCGTTTAAAGCCGTATGCCATTGTTCAACGGCAAATCAAAGCTTTTTTGCCAGCTCCTCGGCTTCCGCATTGGGCGCGGCACGGTTCTTGACCCGCAACTTGTGCTCGCGGTGGATGATGTAGAGGCCGCTGGCAACGATGATCGCAGCCCCCGCGAGGGTGTAGCGGTCAGGCAACTGGTCGAAGACCAGCCAGCCGAGGATGATCATCCACACCATCTGCAGATAGGGATAGGGCGCAAGCGCCGTGGCTGTGGCGCGCTGATAGGCCTTGATCAGCAGCCAGTGGCCGAACCCGCCGAAGACTCCCAGGCCGAACAGCACCAGCCAGTCATAGAGATGGGCGGGCATCGAACCTGCCAGCGGCAGCGCCGGCAGCATGAAGATGGCGGGCACGACAGCCGAATAGAGGATCAGGCTCTCCGCCGTTTCGCGGCTGCCCATCTGCCGGGTCATAATGGTGTAGAGCGACGAACTCAGCATGGCGCAGATCGAAAACAGGTGGCCGATGCCGAAGCCGCCGAAACCCGGCCGGGTGATGACGATCACGCCGATGAACCCGACCGAGACGGCAAGCCAGCGCCGCCAGCCGGCCCACTCGCCGAGCAGCGGCCCGGCAAGCGCGGTGATGACCATCGGGCTGGCGAAATTGATCGACACCGTTTCGGCGAGTTGCAGTGTCTGCAGCGCCATGAAGTTGAAGATGGTCGAGCCGAACATGAACACGGCGCGCAGTATCTGCAGCCAGATGTTCTGCGGCACCAGGCGCTCTGGCCGCCGCCACGCCTTGAACAGCACCATGACGAGCATTGCATGGACCGCAAATCGCACCCAGGTGACGAAAGGCGCGGCCATGCCCGACGTCACCAGGTGCTTGGCGCTGGTGTCGAGGAAGGAAAAGACCAGGCCCGACGCGAATATCAGCAGGATCGCCGATGACGGCGTTGCAGTTTCTGCTGGTTTTTCAGGAGTCACGCTGGCAGGCCGGATGGAACGGAGGATCACTCGCTATTGCGCCAATAGGCGCCGCCCGGCAAGGCAAAACTCGTGTCTGCAGGCGACGAAGCGCCTATTCCGCCGCTTCGGCTTCCGCTTCTGGCTCCACCTCGGCCGTACCCTCGACATCGGCAGCCGCCTCTTCGTCGATGATCGTCAGGTCCGACAGATTGGCCTCGATGCGCAGGAGAAGCTTGGACAACTGCTTCAGATCCTTCTTGTCGAAGCCCTTGAGCGCCTGCTTTTCGGTCTTCTTGACCGACTTTTCGATGGCGCGGATGGCATCTTGGCCGGTTTCTGTGAGGAAAATGTGGGCCTGGCGGGCGTCGGTGTCCGAAGCGCGCTTTTCAAGAAAACCCTGCGCCTGCAGCCGGTTGATGGTCTTGGTGATCGTCGGCGGACGCACGCCCAGCCGCGAGGCGAGCTGGCCGGGGGTCTGGCCATCGTCGTCGTGCAGCGACAGCATGATCTGGTCCTGGCCGGCATAGAATCCGTGGGCAAGGAGCCGTGCGGCAAGCGAGGTGCGCGCCAGCCTGGCCACTTGGTGAAGCCGGCTCATCGCCGCGCCTTTGTTGGACTTGGACATCCGCCTCTCCTGCGCCACGCCCCCGTGCCGTACTGGCCGAGAATAGTTGCTGCGTAGCCCTTGGCAATCGACAGTGCGGGAGATTGTTGCCGTCTCACTTTGCCGGCAACCGACCTTCCGCATGAGCGCTATTGCCAGACGGATGTTACAGTTCGATGACAGATACCGTTCGCCGGCAAATTTCCGGGCAACGCAGCCTACGCTGCTCTTTTCACCGCGATGATCATCAGCGCCTCGTAGGCGGCAGCAGCCTCGCGCACCGCACTTTGCACGCCCTGGCCGGCGCGACGCAGGATGCCGTCGTCGGCATTCATCGTATCGCGCTCCCCGCTGCGCTGGTTGTAGGGCGCGACGGCGGTGAAAATGTGCTCGCTGAGATCGTCGGGAAAGAACATCTGGCCGGTCATCGCCCTGCCTTCGCTCGGAAACGCCTTGAAATGGATATGCGTGGTGCGGCCGCGATACCAGCCGGGATAGATGGTCTTGAAGGTGACGATGCCGTCCCTGCCGGTACGCTGCCAGCCGCGCAGGAATTTTTCGCCCGTGGTGTCGACGTCGCGGCCGTCGCCCTGGCGGGGATAGCCGGAGTAGTGGCCGGTCGCATCGCAATGCCAGAGGTCGACGCGGGCGCCCTCGATCGGCATGCAGGCCTCGTCGACGACCTGCAGGCGCACGGTGAGCGCAACGCCCTGCCTGCCTTCGGTGATCTCGGCGCGCTCCAGCGCCGGATCGAAATAATAGGGACCTTCGGTCGTTTCCGGCGTGATCGAGCAGACACCGGCCTCGGGCATCAGTAACGAGGCTCCGGATGCCGGGAAAGCCTGCTGCGCAAACAGCTGGACCGGCATCAGCGCGCTGCCGCTCGCGGTCACTGCGATGAGGCCAAGCGCCCGGCGGCGGCTCAGTCTGCTGGGAAAAGATGCTTTCGGCATCGATGCTGTCTCCGAAAATGGGGCGGCAAGCCCTTGCCCAACCGTCAATCTAGGCACGTCCCGGCCACCGTCCCAATGAAACTTCCGTAATGTGCGCAACGCGCCGCCTTGATGCCGTTTGAGACGTGCAAAAGCGTCTCCGGCATCCTATATGGAGCCTCTATTCGATCCCGAGGACGACCATGACCGAAGCTCAGACCCAAATCCCCGTCACCGTACTGACCGGCTATCTCGGCTCGGGCAAGACGACCCTGCTCAACCGCATCCTGTCGGAAAACCACGGCAAACGTTATGCGGTCATCGTCAACGAATTCGGCGAGATCGGCATCGACAACGACCTGATCGTGGAATCCGACGAGGAAATCTACGAGATGAACAATGGCTGCGTCTGCTGCACCGTGCGCGGCGACCTGATCCGCGTCGTCGAAGGCCTGATGCGCCGCCCCGGGCGCTTCGACGCCATCGTCGTCGAGACCACCGGCCTTGCCGACCCGGTCCCCGTCGCCCAGACCTTCTTCATGGACGAGGACGTTCGTTCCAAGACCAAGCTCGACGCCGTCGTCGCCCTGGTCGACGCCAAGCACCTGCCGCTCCGCCTCAAGGATTCTCGCGAGGCCGAGGACCAGATCGCTTTCGCCGACGTCGTCGTGCTCAACAAGACCGATCTTGTGAACGAGGATGAACTGCGCCAGGTCGAAGCCGCCATCCGCGCCATCAATCCTTCGGCCAGGATCCATCGCACCACCCGCGCCGGCGTGGCCCTCGACCAGGTGCTCGACCGCGGCGCCTTCGACCTCAAGCGCGTGCTGGCGGACGACCCGCATTTCCTCGACGCCCACGATCATGACCACGACCACGATCATGAGTGCGGCCCGGATTGCGGACACGACCATCACCACCACGATCATGACCATCATCACCATGATCACGACCACCACGACCATGGCGCGGTGTCGCCGATCCATGACGTGACGGTGCAGTCGGTGTCGCTGCGCGGTGGCGAGATGGATTCCAAGAAGTTCTTCCCCTGGATCGAGAAGATCACCCAGATGGAAGGTCCCAACATCCTGCGCCTCAAGGGCATCATCGCCATCAAGGACGACCCGGACCGCTATGTCATCCAGGGCGTGCACATGATCATCGAGGGCGACCACCAGCGCGCCTGGAAGGACGACGAGAAGCACGAGAGCCGGCTGGTGTTCATCGGCCGCGAGCTCGACGCCGAGCGCCTCAAGCGCAGCTTCGAGGCCTGCCAGGCGGCTTAAGCGCCAACGTGTCCACGGAATACCCTGCCCCTCATCCGCCTGACGTTACCTTCTCCCCGTAAGCGGGGAGAAGGACCAAGCGGCAACGCCGACGCCCCCTCGCCCCGTTTACGGGGAGAGGGTAAGGGTGAGGGGCAGCATAAATCTCGAATGGAATAGTCTCTATGCCCACAGTCGCGCCGCTTGATCTCGATGGCCATTGCATCGCAGCCGCCTTCCTCGACAACATTCCGTTTTTCGCGCTCGCCGACGGCATGGTGCACTGGCTCGACCACGGCCAGAAGTCGATCAGGCTGCATGACGGCCTGCTGTCGGCGACGACCAACGCCGGCAACGATATGCTGATCACTGGCGGCGAGGACGGCAAGGTGATGTCGCTAAGCTCGTCAGGCACCGCTGAAGAACTCGCCAGCGCCGGCAAGAAATGGGTGACCTCTGTCGCCTCGGGACCGCAGGGCGCCGTCGCTTATGCCAGCGGCCGCAATGCCTGGGTGCGCTTCGCCGACGGCAAGACCAAGGAATTCACCCATCCGCGCTCGGTCGAAGGCATCGCGTTTTCACCTAAGGGCATGCGCATCGGCGTCGCCCGCTACAATGGCGCGACGCTGCATTTCCCCGCCGCCGACGGCACCCCGACCGAGTTGCAATGGGACGGCGCGCATACCGGCATCACCTTTTCGCCCGATGGCGCCTTCCTAGTCACCACGATGCAGGAAAACGCCCTGCATGGCTGGAAGCTGGTCGACGCCAAGCACATGCGCATGACCGGCTATCCCGCCAAGGTGAAAAGCCTGTCGTGGAGCGCCAAGGGCAAGTGGCTGGCGAGTTCCGGCGCGCCCGCGGCCATCGTCTGGCCGTTCACCGGCAAGGATGGCCCGATGGGCAAGGCGCCGCTGGAGCTAGGCACGCGCGGCAACACCATGGTGACGACGGTTTGCTGCCATCCGAGCGAGGACATCGTCGCCATCGGCTACGACGACGGCATGGTGATGGCTGTGCGTTTCGCCGATGCCAAGGAAGTGCTGTTGCGCCGCCCCGGCAAGGGCGCGATCACGGCAATGACCTGGGACAAGGACGAACGCCGCCTCGCCTTCGGCAGTGCCGCCGGCGACTGCGGCGTCATCGACATCGCGGGCTAGAGCAATTCCAGGAAGAGTGTGAACCGGTTTTCCGTCCGGATTGCGTCAAACGCTCTAAATTCAGCCTGCGCGTACCGCCCTGGCCGGCTTGCGGCGCAGCGCCAGGCCGTCGCGCATGTTGAGCGACAGGAGCGTTATGTTGGCGGCGCCGGCCGCCAGTTCGAGCGCCTGGACGGCGAAGAAGGCCGCATCGAATCGGCCAGTTTCGGCCCAGCCGGCGAGCACATAGGCCGACGGCAGGAGTACCAGAAGGCCGTTGGCGGCGACGATGCGCATCCGGCGCTTCTTCTGCTGCACCACCGGGCTCTTCCAGCCCCTGCCGAGCGAGAAGCCCGAGGCGCCGGCCACCATCATGGCCGGGATCAACACCACCATGCCGGCAAGTATGGCCGCCTTGACCGCGGCTATGGTTTCGGCGCTGCCGGTGAGTTCGGCCGCGGCCGTGGCAATCCAGAAGCAGGTGATCGTGAGCAAGGCGACCGCACCGGCCGCCGCATGGAGCTTCGCTTTCATCGTCGAGCCTCCGATTTGGATAGCAAGCTATATATCATTGCATAGCATGCTATTCAACAGCTATCTCTCAACCATGGCTTTCCAGAAAGAACGCTCGGCCGGCTATCTCGCAAACCAGATGGCGCGCCTGTTCGCCAAGGGCCTGCACGAGCGTATCCGCCCCCTCGGGCTGGCGCCGGCGCAGTTCATGACGCTGCTGGCGTTGTGGGACGAGGACGGGATTTCTCAGAGCGAACTGGTGCGGCGCCTCGACGTCGAACAGGCCACCATGGCCAACACGTTGACCAGGATGGAGCGCGACGGGCTGATCGAGCGGCGCGCCAACCCCGACGATGGACGCTCGCAGGCCATCCACCTGACGCCGACGGCGAAAGCGCTGCGTGATCCCGCAACCCAGGCCGCCCGCGCGCAGAACGAGACAGCGCTCGCCGATTTCTCCGAAGGCGAACGCCAGGCATTCCTGGCGCTGATGCGGCGTGCCATCGCCGCCATGCACAAGGGTTGATTCGGGAGAGGCGTTTCGCTGGCCTATTCGACCAGGCAGGTCGCGCGGCCGGTGAAGTTATAGGTCTTGCCGTCGCCGCCGGCAGCGCCCGTCATGTCGAAGACGGTGACAGAATACTGGCCGATATAGTCGCCCTCGTCGCCCGACCTTGTCCTGATCGTCACCTCGACATAGCCGTGCGGCTTGTCGCCGACGCGCTCGCGGTAGACCACCATGCGCAGCTCTTCGCCGTCGAGCCAGTATTGCGCGAGGTGCTCGCGCTCGAAGGTGATCTTGCGCAGGTCCGCCTCGACCGCCTTGTTGGCGATTTCGATCTGGCCGCGAAAATCGAAGACCGGACTGCCCATGCCGCGAGTGACGCCACTCTCGATGGTCAGTTTCACTGCCTCATCCTTGGCACCGCATGAAAGCCCGCCAGAGGCAACGGCCGGGCCCGCTGCAAGCAGGATCGACATAAGCGTCATCATAACACGCATCAGCATCCACCCCCAAAGCACAGTGTCATGATCGCCGATGCGCCGGGATGGTCAAGGGCCGCGGGACTGCGCCAATCGACGCCGTGCGCACGGCCAATTGCCGTTTCGCGTCGGCTCTGGCTAGAGTGGCGCCCGTCTTTCCAATGGGAGCCATGATGAACCGCATCGAACGACCTGATGCCACCGAAGGCGGCGTAGCACTTTCTCGCATATCGGAGCTTGCTGCCGCCGAGGCCGAAATCTTCATCAGGGCGCGGCCGAAATCGCAAGCCTCCCTCGGCAACGGCGTGGCGGGCTTCTTCGGCGGCGTTCCGATGCACTGGATGAAGGACTGGCCGACGCCCTTCCCGATTCTCGTCGACAAGGCGAGCGGTGCTACCATCACCGACGCAGACGGCAACAGGCTGGCAGATTTCTGCCTTGGCGACACCGGCTCGATGTTCGGCCACTCCCCTGCCCCGGTCGCCCGCGCCATCCGCCGCCAGGCGAGCCGCGGCCTGACCTACATGCTGCCGTCGGAGGATTCGCTGACGCTCGGCCTGCTGCTCGCCGAGCGCTTCGGTCTGCCGCACTGGCAGATCGCCACCACAGCCACCGACGCCAACCGCTTCGCCCTGCGCGTCGCCCGCGCCGTCACCGGCCGCGACAAGATCCTGGTGTTCAACGGCTGCTACCATGGCGCCGTCGACGAGACGATGGTGCGGCTGGACAGCGGCAAGCCGATCAACCGCCCCGGCCTCGCGGGCGAATTCCGCGACCTCACCGCCCGCACCCGTATCGTCGAGTTCAACGACCTGCCGGCCCTGGAGAAGGCGCTGAGCCATGGCGACGTCGCCTGCGTCATATCAGAGCCGGTGCTGACCAACTCCTGTATGGTGCTGCCCGAACCCGGCTTCCTCGAAGGCGTGCGCGCGCTCACCCGCAAGGCCGGCACGCTGCTGCTCATCGACGAGACCCACACCATCTCGACCGGCCCGGGCGGCTACACCAGGAAACACAACCTCGACCCCGACCTGTTCGTGCTCGGCAAGCCCCTCGCCGGCGGCGTGCCGGCGAGCGTCTGGGGCATGAGCGAGCAGGTCGCGGCCCGCTACGCTGCCTACAACAGCACCAAGCAGCCGGGCTATTCCGGCATGGGCACGACGCTGTCGGCCAATCCCCTGCAGTTCGCGGCGATGCGCGCCACGCTCGAAGAGGTCATGACCGAGGCCAACTACGCCCACATGGAGACGCTGGCCGAACGGCTGGCCACCGGCCTCGACAAGGCCATCCGAAAACACAAGCTGCCTTGGCACGTGATGCGCGTCGGCGCCCGTGTCGAGTTCATCTGCGCTCCCGGCCCGCTGCGCAATGGCGGTGAGGCCGAGCATGCGCACGCCTCGCGGCTCGAAGCCGCCATGCATGTGGCGTTGGTCAATCGCGGCGTGCTGATCGCGCCGTTCCACAACATGATGCTGGTCTCGCCGGTCACCACGGCACGTCAGGTCGACAGGCTGGTTGCGGCTTTCGGCGATATTGCCGCCACGCTTGCCGCATGAGACAAGGCATCAGGACAATTGAGTAAGATCATGACATCTCCTTCCGGCTCGAGCATCGACGAGGCCAGGGCCTTCCTCGACGCCAATCCCGACATCGAAGCCTTCGACATCGTGCTGACCGACGCCAATGGCGTCGGCCGCGGCAAGATCATCCGCCGCCACGAGTTGATGGGGCTCTACGAGGGCGGGCGGCACCTGCCGATCTCGATCCTTGGCCTCGACATCACCGGCGAGGACGTGCACGAAACCGGGCTGATCTGGGATTCCGGCGACGGCGACCTCAGGGCGTGGCCAATCCCGGGCACGCTGAAGCCGATGCATGGCACGAGCCCTGCACGCGGCCAGCTTTTGATGTCGATGTACCATCTCGACGGCGCGCCGATGACCTCGGACCCCAGGCTCGCGCTGCAGCGCCAGGTCGACAAGTTCGCGGCACAGGGCTTGCATCCGGCCGGTGCCTTCGAGCTCGAGTTCTTCCTGCTGTCCAACGAACGCGACGGGGACGGCAAGGTCCAGCCAGCACGCGCCGTGCTCGATGGCCGCGCCTCGGGCAAGACCGAGGTCTATTCGGTCGACCATCTGCACGGCATGGAGCCGCTGTTCTCCGACATCTATGCCGCGGCCAAGCTGCAGGGCATTCCGGCGGAAACCGTCATTTCGGAATACGCGCCGGGCCAGTACGAACTCACCTTGCGCTACCGCAAGGACGTGATGCAGGCCGCCGACGACCTGATCATGCTGAAGCGCATCGTCCGCATGCAGGCGCGCCGCCACGGCGTGACCGCATGCTTCATGGCCAAGCCGATCGAGAAATATGCCGGCTCTGGCATGCATTTCCACGCCTCGCTGCTCGACAGCAACGGCACCAACGTATTCACCGAAGCCAAGGAAGGCGAATGGCAGCCGAAGCTGCTGCACGCGCTCGGCGGCCTCGCCGACACCATGGCGGAGTCGATGCTGGTGTTTGCCCCGCACGCCAACTCCTGGCGCCGCTTCGTGTCGCAGTCCTACGCGCCGGTGGCGCCGACCTGGGGCGTCAACAACCGCTCGGTGGCGCTGCGCGTGCCTGCGGGCGACGCCAGGAACCGCCGCATCGAACACCGCCCCTCAGGTGTCGACGCCAATCCGTATCTGGTCGCAGCAACCATCCTCGCCGGCATCTCCAAGGGCTTGGAAGAACAGCTCGACCCCGGCCCCGAGACGTCAGGCAATGGCTATGAGCAGGCCGAAGGCAGCGAAAGCGTGATGCCGCCGGACTGGCGCACCGCGATCGAGGCGGCGAAGCGCTCGGAGTTCCTGCGCGAAGCGCTCGGCCACGACCTGCACCGCACCTTCACGGCAATCAAGGAAGCCGAGTACCTGCGCGTTGCCCGCACGGTGAGCGAGTTGGACTACCACCTCTATTTGCACGAGGTTTGAGGGCGGATAGCAGCCGGCTAGGACTTTGGCGCCGGCTGTATCGTCACGGTCAGACCGAGACTCCTGACGACGCCGAGCAGCGTCGTCAGTCGCGGGTCACCGTCGGCGCTGAGGGCTTTGTAAAGGCCTTCACGCGTTACTCCGGCATCCTTTGCAACTTGGCTCATGCCACGAGCACGGGCCACCACACCAAGTGCGTGCGCAATGTAAGCCGCGTCACCAGTCTCAAAAGCATCGGAAAGCAACTCAGCCTGCGATTCAGGCGTGTCGAGATAGGATGCCGCGTCGAATGGAGTGGTCTTAAGGGCCATACTCAAACCTCCTTGGCCAGTTCCAAAGCGCGCTTGATGTCGCGCGCCTGGCTGGATTTGTCGCCGCCACATAGCAGAATGATCAGTATCCTTCCGCACTGCACGAAATAGACCCGATAGCCGGGACCGAAGTCCACGCGCAATTCGCCGATGCCATCGAAGAATTTGACATCGCCAAACAGACCGGCCTCGAGCCGAACCACGCGTTGGGCGACCTTGCGCCGGGCCGCCAAGTCCCGAAGCCCATCAATCCAGTCTCGGAATGTGTCGGTCTGACGGACCTCGAACATGCGTGAACTATAATTCACAGTCGCCTGGGAGTCAATGCTGATGTAAACTATCGTTCACAGCGTTGATCGCTTTCAAGCCGCTAGACAGTTTTGCCACGCCAAGATCGAGCTTTGCTGATCTTATGTTCCAATCACATTTCGCTGCCCTGCAGCAAAGACTCTGGCCTTATCGGTCGAAAGAACATACCATGAACAAATGCCCATTCTTTCCACCCACGAGAAACTCGCGATCCTCTCCGACGCAGCGAAATACGACGCCTCCTGCGCCTCGTCGGGCGCCGGCGGGCGCGACTCGCTGGCGTCGCGCGGCATCGGCTCGACCGAAGGCATGGGCATCTGCCACTCCTATGCGCCCGACGGCCGCTGCATCTCGCTGCTCAAGATCCTGCTGACCAATTTCTGCATCTACGACTGCAGCTATTGCATCAACCGCTCGTCCTCCAATGTCCGCCGCGCCCGCTTCACGGTCGACGAGGTGGTGCGGCTGACCATGGACTTCTACAAGCGCAACTATATTGAGGGGCTGTTCCTGTCCTCCGGCGTCATCCGCTCGCCCGACGAGACCATGGGCGAGATGGTGGAGGTGGCACGGCGGCTTAGGCTCGACGAGAAGTTCGGCGGCTACATCCATCTCAAGACGATCCCGGAAGCCTCTGCCGAGCTGGTCGAGAAGGCCGGCCTCTATGCCGATCGCCTGTCGATCAATGTCGAGCTGCCGACCGACGAGGGCGTGAAACGACTGGCGCCGGAGAAGCGGCCCGAGACGATTCGTGTCTCGATGGCCAGGTTGCGCTCGAAGATCGAGGAAAAGGCGGAACCGACGGTGAGAACCAAGAAGCGCGAACGGTTCGCACCCGGTGGCCAGTCGACCCAGATGATCATCGGCGCTGACGCCACGCCCGACGCCGGCATCCTCATGACCAGCGCCCGGCTCTATGGCAGCTATCAGCTGCGCCGCGTCTATTACTCGGCCTTCAGCCCGATCCCCGATGCCTCGTCGGCGCTGCCGCTGAAAAGGCCGCCGCTGATGCGCGAACACCGGCTCTACCAGGCCGACTGGCTGATGCGCTTTTACGGCTTCGACCAAGGCGAGATTCTCGACGGCACGACGGACGGCATGCTCGACCTGGAAATCGACCCCAAGCTCGCCTGGGCCCTTCGTAACCGCGCTTTGTTTCCGGTCGACGTCAACCGAGCCGAAAGGGAGACGCTGCTGCGCATTCCCGGGCTCGGCACGCGGGTGGTCAAGCGCATCCTAGAGACACGCCGCTTCCAGCGACTGCGCCTCGAGGACATCGGCAGGCTTTGCCAGTCCATCGCCAAGGTCCGTCCGTTCATCGTCGCCGAAGGCTGGTCGCCCGGTGCATCGACCGATGCCGCGCGCCTGCGCGAGACGGTGGCGCCGCAACCTCGGCAACTGGCGCTGTTCTGATGGCCATCCAGCCCGCATTCGCGCTTGCCGCCCACAGCGTGCGCCTCGCCAGCCCGGCAGATTTCGACGGCTGGCGCGATGCGGCGCGCCGGCTGGCCCTCAACGAGGTGAAGCCCGAGGATATCGAATGGCATATCGAAGGCGCGGGAGGTACCGGCACGGGCTTACCACCAGCGCCCGTGGGCGTGGAACTGCGGGTTGCCAAGGACTTCATCGACCGCGCGGCAGCCGTCGCCTGCCACAGCCACAGTGAGCGCTTCGCCCTGCTCTATCGCCTGCTGTGGCGGCAGCGCCAGGAACCGCATTTGCTCCGGATCGCCGCGGACCCCGACGTGCGCCGCTTCGAGGCGATGGAGAAATCGGTTCGGCGCGACGAGCACAAGATGCATGCCTTCGTCCGCTTCCGGAAGATCGGCGACGGCAATAGTGAGCGCTTCGTAGCCTGGTTCGAGCCCGACCACTTCATCCTCGAACGTGCCTCCTCGTTCTTCGTGCGCCGCTTCACCGGCATGCACTGGGCAATCCTCACGCCGCATGCTTCGGCAGAATGGAATCGCGAAAGGTTAGCGCTTGGACCCGGCGCATCAAAGGACGATGCCCCCACCGCAGACCAATCGGAAGATATGTGGCGGACCTATTTCGCCAGCATCTTCAATCCCGCCCGCCTCAAGGTGAAGGCGATGCAATCGGAGATGCCGAAGAAATACTGGCGGAACCTTCCCGAGGCCTCGCTCATTCCCGGTTTGGTGGCCGGCGCCGACCGGGCCGCCAGGGAGATGATCGCGAGGATGCCGACGATGCCAGCTCCGCATCACCAGGCGATACAGGCCAGGCATTGGCCGGCTGCGGAAGTACCGACGGAGACTGAGGCTCAATCCATCGATGCCCTGCGCCAGCAGGCGAGCCAGTGCCGGCGCTGCCCGCTGTGGAGCGAAGCGACCCAGACGGTATTCGGCGAAGGCCCCGACGATGCCGAACTGGTGTTTGTCGGCGAGCAGCCCGGCGACCAGGAGGATCTTCAAGGCCGGCCCTTCGTCGGCCCCGCCGGCAAGATCTTCGACGCGGTACTTCAGGAAACCGGCATCGACCGCACGGCGGTTTACGTTACCAATGCCGTCAAGCACTTCAAGTTCGAACCGCGCGGCAAGCGCCGCATCCACAGCAGGCCGAATGCCGGCGAGGTGCAGGCCTGTCGCTGGTGGCTGGCGCAGGAACTCAAGCTGCTGAAACCTCGGCTGGTGGTGGCGCTCGGCGCCACCGCGGCCCACTCACTGCTGGAGGCATCGGTGGCGATCACCAGGCAGCGCGGCCAGACAATCACCCGCGACGACGGCCTCGCCGTATTCCTGACGATCCACCCTTCCTACATTCTGCGCATCCGCGAAGCGGAACAAGCCGCGGCGGAGCGTGCCCGCTTTGCCGAGGACATCAGGACGGTGCGCGCGATGATGGCTGCCTGATCTATCTGACCAGGATCGCCCTGAGATCGTTAACGTTCGTGCCGGTCGGCCCGGGGACAAAAAGATCGCCCACCGCGTTGAACGCCGTCCAGGCGTTGTTGCCGGCGAGCATCGCCTTGGCATCGACGCCTTCGCCGTGCATCCGCGCCACGGTCGAGCCGTCGGCGAAGGCACCGGCATTGTCTTCCGAGCCGTCGATGCCGTCGGTATCGGCGGCCAGCGCGTCGATGCCCTGAAGCCCGTCAATGCCTATGGCGAAGGCGAGCAGGAATTCGCTGTTGCGGCCGCCCTTGCCTTTTGCGCGCAGCGTGACCGTGGTCTCGCCGCCCGACAGGATCAGCACCGGCTTTCGGAACGGACGGTTGCGCACGGCGACCTCGCGGGCGATCGCGGCATGCACGCCACCAACTTCGCGCGCCTCGCCTTCGATCGCATCGGACAGGATCACCGTTTCAACCCCGAGCTTGCGGGCCGCTGCGGCGGCCGCGTCGAGCGACACGGCGGCCGAGGCGATGACATGCACCTCGTTGCGGGCAAAGCGCGGATCGGAGGGCTGGGGAGCGTCGGCGGCTGCCGAGTTGATGTGGGCCATGACGTTGGCCGGCAGCGCGATCCTGTAGGTCTCGATCATCCTGAGCGCGTCGGCGCGCGAGGCCTCGTCGGGCACCGTCGGCCCCGATGCAACCAGCGCCGGGTTGTCGCCTGGGATGTCCGACACCACCAGCGAGACCACGCGCGCCGGATAGGCTGCGGCGGCGAGCCTGCCGCCCTTGATGCCGGAGATGTGCTTGCGGATGGTGTTCATCGCCGAGATCGGCGCGCCCGAGGCAAGCAGCGCCTCGTTGACGGCAATCTCGTCGGCAAGCGTCAGGCTGCCTGCCGGCGATGGCAGCAGCGCCGAACCGCCACCCGAGACCAGGGCCACGACGAGGTCGTCCTCGGACAGGCCCGAGACCGTCTCGAGCAGGAGCTTGGCGGCCTCAAGGCCGTTGGCATCGGGTACCGGATGCGAAGCCTCGATGATCTTGATGCGCTTGCAGGGTGCCGCAAATCCGTAGCGCGTGACGACGACACCTTCCAGCGGGCCTTCCCATGCCTTTTCGAAGGCGGCGGCCATCTGCGCCGAGCCTTTGCCGGCACCGATGACGATGGTGCGGCCCTTGGGCTTTTCAGGCAGATGGCGGCGGATGGTGAGTTCCGCGTCGGCGGCCGCGACAGCGGCCTCGAAAATGCTGGTGAGAAACTGCTTCGGGTCGGTCATGGCCATCGGTACGCTCAAACTCTCTCAGCTGCTCGAAACGGGGGACAAGGCAAGCTCGTCGCCGGGAATGCCAAGGTGGGCGCAGAGTGCCGCGACCACCACCTCATGATCCTGACGCTCGGGCAGGCCCGAAACGGCAATGGCGCCTACGACGCCAACGCCTTTGACGCGGATCGGAAAGCCGCCGCCGGCCAGCACATAGTCGTCGATCGGCAGCGCATCGCCGACGGGAAAGGTACGGTCCGTCCGCGACTTTTGCAGCACCATGCGATAGCTGCTGCGGTGGAAGGTCCTGACGACGTTGATCTTGCGCCGCGCCCATTCGGTATTGTTGACCGTCGAGCCGGGCAGCGCGCAGTAGAACAGTGCGCGGTCCCACAGGCGAATGTCGACGATGATGGGGAAGTTTTCCGACAGGCCGCGCGCCCGGATGGCCGCGCCGATGTCGAACGCCACGGCCTCGTCGAAGCGCTCGAAGACCAGTCGGTCCTCCTGCTCGGCGATCTTGTCCAGATCCTCGGCTGCTGCCATCGTCCGTTCCTCCATCAGACACGGCTCACATGGCAGACACAGGCGGAGGACGCAAGGTCAGGCGGCTTGATCCATCGTCGTCTTGGCGGCTTTGCCCGCGACATAAACCTCCACCACGGCGCGGTCGTCGCCCAGCGTTTGCAGCAGGAACAGCTCTTCGGCCAGTGTGCCGGTGCGTTCCATCCTCAGCCGCATGCCCGGCGTGGCGCGCGCATTGAGCACCACGATGTCGGCGTCGGTGCCGACTTCGAGGGTACCCACCTTGTCCGAAATCGACAGCGATTCGGCATTGCCGCGCGTCAGCTGCCAGTAGGAGGCCAGCGGGTTGAGCTTCTCGCCATTGAGCGCGATGACCTTGTAGGCCTCGTCCATCGTGCGCAGCATCGAATAGTTGGTACCGCCGCCGACGTCGGTTGCGGTGGCGATGCGCAGCGGCTTGTCGCGCTTGCGATAGCGCTGGTAGTCGAACAGGCCCGAGCCGAGGAACAGGTTGGAGGTGGGGCAGAACACCGCGATCGAGCCATGGTCGGAAATCGAGTCGGATTCGCGCTCGCCGAGATGGATGCAGTGGCCGAGCAGCGTGCGTTTGCCGAGCAGGCCGTAGTGTTCGTAGACGTCGGTGTAGTCGCGCGACCAGGGATAGAGCTCCTGGGTGAAGGCGATCTCGGCGTGGTTTTCCGATAGGTGCGTCTGGATGTGCAGGTCTGGATGCTCGCGCGCCAGCTGGCCGGCCATCTCCATCTGCTCGGGCGTCGACGTGATGGCGAAGCGCGGCGTGATGGCATAATGCTGGCGGCCCTTGCCGTGCCACTCGGCAATCAGCGCCTTGGTGTCGTCATAGCTCGCCTGCGGCGTGTCGAGCACGCCATCCGGCGCGTTGCGGTCCATCATCACCTTGCCGGCGATGTTGAGCATGTTGCGGTCGTGCGATTCGGCGAAGAACGCCTCGGCCGACTGCTTGTGCACGGAGCAATAGGCAGCGACCGTCGTCGTGCCGTGGCGCACCATCTCGTCAAGGAACAGCCGCGCGATACGGCGGCCGTGCTGGGCATCGATAAAGCGTGTTTCCTCGGGGAACGTGTATTTGTTCAGCCATTCCAGTAGCTCGGCGCCATAGGCGGCGATGATCTGCATCTGCGGGATGTGGACATGGGCGTCGATGAAGCCGGGCAGGATCAGGTGCGGCCGATGGTCGATGACCTTGACGTCGCCGCCGGCCTGGGCCGCGACCTGGGCATAGGCGCCGACAGCGGCGATCTTGCCGTCGCGCATCAGCACCCCACCGTCTTCCTCATAGGCATAGGACGCATGGTCGTCGGCGCTGTCGGGCCAGCGCAGGAAGGACAAGGTACGGCCGCGAAGAAGTGTGGTGGTCATGATCGGACTCTACAAGCTTTCTGGCGTGGCGAAACCGCGGCTGTCGCCGCGCGTCGAAATGGGCGCGATGACGCGCCCTGTACCTGCAATCTGCGTATCGCGGTCTTATTGCTGGAGCATGATCCTACCCGAAAACCGGGTTCCGTTTTTCGGGATCATGCACCAGGCGCTACTTCCGCGCCTGCTCGTACCAGGCAACCAGCAACGCCCGCTCTTCCGGCGTGATCTGGGTGACGTTTGCGGGCGGCATGGCGTGGCTGCGGCCGGCCTGCAGGTAGATCTCGCGGGCATGCTCGGCGATCGAATTGTCGGTCTCCAGCACCACGCCCTTGGGCGCATGATAGACGCCCTCGTAGGACGGCTCCTGGGCATGGCACATGGCGCAGCGGCCGAGCACGGTATCGCGCACCTTCGGAAACTGCGCCGCCGCGATATAGGGCTGGGTGGTGACGGAAGCGTTCTTGTCCTCGCCGGTCAGCACCTTCGGCACGGTCGACAGCCACATGATGACGATGAACAGCAGGCCGGCGACGAACCAGGTCCAGTGCGGATTGCCCTCGCGCTTGTGGATGGTGTTGAAGTAGTGGCGGATCAGCACGCCGATGATGAAGATCAACGAGGCGATGACCCAGTTGAACTCGGTGCCGAACGCCAGCGGATAGTGATTCGACAGCATCAGGAACACGACCGGCAGGGTCAGGTAGTTGTTGTGCGTCGAGCGCGTCTTGGCGATCTTGCCGTATTTCGGATCGGGCTTGCGGCCGGCGATGAGGTCGGCGACGACGATCTTCTGGTTCGGGATGATGGTCATGAAGACGTTGGCCGACATGATCGTCGCCGTGAAGGCGCCAAGATGCAGGAAGGCCGCGCGGCCGGTGAACAGCTGCGTGTAGCCCCAGCTCATGAACACCACGACGACATAGAGCACGATCATCAGCAGCGTGTCGTGATCGCCGAGCTTCGACTTGCACAGGAGGTCGTAGACCACCCAGCCAAGGCCGATCGAGGCGAGCGAAATGGCGATAGCCACCGGCGCCGACACGTCGAGCACATTGCGGTCGATCAGGAACAGCTCGGCACCGCCATAGTAGACGATCCAGAGCAGCGCGAAGCCCGACAGCCAGGTGGCATAGGATTCCCACTTGAACCAGGTCAGGTGCTCCGGCATCTGCGCCGGCGCCACCAGGTATTTCTGGATGTGGTAGAAGCCGCCGCCATGGACCTGCCATTCTTCGCCATGGGCGCCGACCGGCAGTCCGTCATGCTTCCTCAGCCCGAGATCGAGGGCGATGAAATAGAACGATGAGCCTATCCAGGCCATCGCGGTGACGACATGCAGCCACCGCACGGCGAAGCTTGCCCAGTCCATGAAAAATGCCAAGTCGTACATCCGCCGTCCCTTTTCCGCAGCAGCAGCAATCTTACGATGCCAAATGCATGGGGGAAGTGAAAGGATTCGCGATGACTTTCAAAAAAATCTGGAAAATACTACCGTATCGCGGCACGGCATAAGCCGGCTATGGAACCCACGGCATCGCATGGCTTATCTCGACAACATCGCCGTTTTCGTTCGCGTCGTGGAACTCGGCAATCTTTCTGCCGCGGGCCGCGACATGCGCATTTCGCCTGCCGTCGCCTCCAACCGCATCAAGGAACTGGAAAAGCACCTCGGCGTCAGGCTTTTCAACCGCACCACGCGCCAGTTGATGCCGACCGAGCATGGCAACGTCTTCTATTCCGGCGCCAAACAGGTTCTAGAGGCGATTACCGAGGCTGAAGCCGCGGTCTCGGCACTTTCCGGCCAGCCACGCGGCACCATCCGCGTCACTGCCCCGCTCGGCCTTGGCCGTCGGCTTGTCGCTTCTGGCATTCCCGAATTCCATGACAAGTACCCCGACATCGAGGTCCGGCTGCGCTTGTCGGACCACAATGTCGACATCCTCAAGGAAGGCATCGACGTCGCTTTCAGGCTTGGGGTGATCGAGGATTCCAGCCTCCGCATGCGCGGCATCATGGAATGCGAGCGGGTGCTGGTCGCTGCCCCGAAATATCTCGAAAAGCGCGGCGAGCCCGAAAGCGCCAACGACCTGATCGGCAAGAAGCACGACTGCCTGATGCTGCGTTATCCCGGCTCACGCGAATTCTACTGGATGCTGGAGACCGCGGCAGGACCGACCAAGTTCGAGGTCCATGGCCCGTTCGATTCCGATGACGGCGACGTGCTGACCGGCTGGGCCCTGGCCGGGCGCGGCATCATCAACAAGCCGCGCTTCGAGGTCGAGCCCTTCATCCGCGACCAGCGGCTGAAGATCATCCTGCCACAGACACCGCCGACGCCTGTCCAGTTTGCCGCCGTCTATCCGCACAAGAAGCTGCAGGACCCGAAGGTCCGGCTGCTGCTCGACTTCATGGCCGACCGCTGCCACAAGCTGATCAAGGACATCCTCGCCCACAAGTAGGACGGTCGCGTCAGCTCATGGCCTGGTAGGCCGAAGTCCAGAAGTCGATGTAATGCGCCGGCGCCTGCGGCGAATCCATCAGCCTCTGGGAAAGCAGGATGCCGGCAAGGTCGTTTTCAGGATCGGCATAGGCCGAGGTGCCATAACCGCCATCCCAGCCAAAACGTCCCGGCACCTGCCAGAGGCTGTCTCGCTTGAGCGCCACCGACATGCCGAGACCCCAGCCCGAATTGCCGTTGAAGAACATCCGCCCGCTCGCCTTCTGGTCGTCGGTAAGCTGGTCCGTCGTCATCAGCTCGACCGAGGCGCGCGACAGGATGCGCTCGCCACCGAGCCTGCCCTTGCCGAGCAACATCTTCTGGAAGGCAAGGTAGTCCTCGGCTGTCGAGACCAGTCCGCCGCCGCCTGCCTCGAAGGTCGCCGGCGTGGCAAACAAACCGCCCCCGGCTTCGTCGTAGACGCCAAGCTTGCCGGTCTGGAAGTCCCTCGAATAGGCGGTGGGGAGCCGGTCGACCTTCTCCACTGGGCAATGGAAGCCGGTATCCTTCATGCCGAGCGGGCCGAAGATGCGCTCCTGCATGAAGGCCGACAGCGGCTGTCCCGCCGCGCGGGCGACCAGCACGCCGGCGACGTCGAGGCCTGTGTGGTAGAGCCAGCCTTCACCGGGCTGATGGGCGAGCGGCAGCGAGCCGATGCGCTTCATGTAGTCGTCGGGAGTACCGCGGAACAGGTCGGCACTCGGCGCGATGCCGGCTTCCTGCATGGCGTGCTGCAGCGGATATTGAAACGGATAGACCATGATCGCCCCCAGCCCGAAGCGCAGGGTCAGCAGATCGCGCAAGGTGATCGGCCGGCTGGCAGGAACGGTCTCGGTGAGCGGGCCGTCGATCGCTTTAAGAACCTTGCGATCGGCAAGCTCGGGCAGCCATTTGTCGACCGGTTCGTCGAGGCGCAGCCGCGACTCCTCGACGAGGATCATCGCCGCAACCGCAGTGACCGGCTTGGTCAGCGAGGCGATACGGAAGATGCTGTCGCGCTGCATCGGCGCCGAGCCGTTGAGCGCGAGCGTGCCAACGGCTTCGATATGGGTTTCGCCACCCCGGCTGACGGCCCAGACGAGCCCAGGCAGTTCGCCACGGTCGATGTGGCCAGCCATCACCATGCGCATCCGCTCGAGCCGGTCGGGAATAAAGTTGCCTGTGCTCATCGTCGTGCTCCCTGACTTTGCAGCCGCGCTCGAAGCGCCCGCTGCTGGTTGTGCCGACGCCCCTTCTGCCGGGGCAAGCAATGCCGCAAACGCCGCGCCCTTCATGACGGTGCGGCGGTCCATTCCCGATATCGTGCCCATCCTTGCATCCCTCCTGGGGTGGACGACAGTCCGTCAGCCCGCCGTCTCGTCCAGGTGCCTGGCCAGCGCTTCAAGAAGTTCGACCCAGCCCGCCTTGCGATCGGCCGTCTGGGCGTCGGCGTTGTCACTGTCGAGATAGGCGGCCTGCTCCGAGTAGACGAGCCGAGTGCCCTCGCCTTCCGGTACGAACTCGATGGTTGCCAGCGACGCGGAGAAGGGTTTCCCCTCTGTCGCCATCACATACGCGAAGACGATCCGCCGGTCGGAAACGATGTCGAGATAGGTCGTGTCGTTGGAGAACGACGCTCCGCCCTCGAAACGGAAACTGCTGCGCTCGGAACCGCCGGGCCTGAAGTCGACGACGAACTCGTCGACCTGCCAGCCTTCGCCCTCGACGAACCAGCGGCGCTTGCGGTCGGCCTGCGAGAATGCCGAAAACAGCTCCGCCGGTGACACCGGGTAGACGCGATGGCTGCTGAAGGTGGAGTGCGATGTTGAGGTGCTGGACATTTCTTTCCTCCTCTTGTGGGTGCCGCAACCAGAATTGAAACCAGTTGCATTTACTAACCAGTTGTAGGCTAGCGCAACTGATTATATGTTGCAACCAGTTTTGGAGACATTGCATGAACCAGCATCAACGGTCGGGCTGCCCGATCAACCTCACCCTCGAGGTGGTCGGCGACAAATGGAGCCTGATCGTCCTGCGCGACATGATGTTCGGCAACCGTCGGCATTTTCGCGAGCTGCTGACGAACTCCGAGGAGGGCATTGCCTCCAATATCCTGGCGGACCGGCTGAAGCGCCTTGTCGAGGACGGGCTGATCACCAAGGCCGACGACCCCAGCCACAAGCAGAAGGCGATCTACAGCCTGACAGAGATGGCGATCGAACTGCTGCCGGTTTTCGCCCATATCGGCGCCTGGGGCCGCAAGTGGCTGCCGGTCAGCGAGGAACTCAGCATCCGTGCCGAGCTGCTGGAAACGGGCGGCCCCGAGATGTGGCAGCGCTTCATGGAAGAGCTGCGTGCCTCCCATCTCGGCGAACCGCTGTCCGAGACGGCAAGGCAGCGGCTTCCGGTGCGCGAACAGCTGCAGGCGGCCTATCTCGAAGTGGTCGCCCGCAACGCCGCCGCTGGCTGACTTTCGACTGGTCCAGCCCGGAACCGAACTGTCGTGAGGCTGTTGTAGGCTGCGGATGCCTTCCGGCCGGCCGGAAGGCAGGCACGACCCGCGGATAAAGGAGCAGCCGATGATTTCCCACCCGACACGCAACGACCTCAAGTCCAACGCCAAGAAGGTTTCGATCGAGCTTCTGAACGCACGGCTGGCCGACGCGATCGACCTCGCGCTGATCACCAAGCAGGCGCACTGGAACGTCAAGGGCCCGCACTTCATCGCCATCCACGAGATGCTCGATGATTTCCGCAAGTATCTGGACGAACACGTCGACACCATTGCCGAACGTGTCGCCCAATTGGGCGGAGCGGCACTCGGCACCTCGCAGGTGGTGGTCGAGGCCAGCAAGCTGAAGCCCTACCCGACCGACATCTCGAAGACCAAGGACCACATCGCCGCGCTGATCGACCGCTATGCCGATGCAGCGAAAACCGTGCGCTCGGCCATCGACGAGGCGGGAGAGGCGGGCGACGCCGACACTGCCGACATCTTCACCGCCTATTCCAGGGCACTCGACAAGTCGCTGTGGTTCCTTGAGGCCCACATCCAGGAAAACGAATAGCCTGGCCGGTTCCGACGGCGGCGGTCACTTCGCCGGCAGAGCCAGCGCGGTCATGATCTCGGCTGCGGCAAGGGCGGCGATGACAGCGGGGCGCTTGTCCTTGACGGCGTCGCCGCCGATCGGGCAGACCAGCCGCGCATACTGCTCGTCGCTGCCGCCGGCCGTCTTGAGGAACCAGCTCCTGAACGTCGCCTTCTTGGTCTTGGAGCCGATCATGCCGACATAGCCGGTGTCGTCGCGCTTCAGCGCCTCGGCGACGATCAGGAAGTCGAGTGCATGGTCGTGGGTCAGCACCACCACGGCCGAGCCGGAGGGCGCCTCGCGCACCATCTCCTCCGGAACCGGGGTCAGCCTGACATCAATCTCCGCCGGCATGCCGTCGAGCGCATCGGCGCGGGTCTCGACGACCACCACATTCAGCGGCAGCAAGGCAAACGCGGATGCCAGCGCGTGGCCGACATGGCCGCCGCCGAAGACCAGCACATGTGGCAGGGCAGCGTCCGATATTTCGGCCGAAGCGACCAGGTCGGCAGCCATTGCCTCGTCGACGTGGCGGACGGCAACCTCGACCCGTCCGCCGCAGCACTGGCCGATCTCCGGCCCGAGTGGAATGTCGAGGGTGAGCGTTTCCCTCCCCCTTGAGGGGAAGGTGGCGGCGAAGCCGCCGGGTGGGGTCGTTTCGACCGGGCTCAACGCCCCTTGGGCGCTTCTTCCTGAGGTTACCCCCTCTGCCCGTTTCGCGGGCATCTCCCCCTTATGGGGGGAGATCGACCCCTTCAGCATCGCCCGCGCGCTGTCGATCGCCATGAATTCGAGCTGGCCGCCGCCGATGGTGCCGAAGATGCGCTCGAGTGACACCAGCATCCACGCGCCCTTTTCGCGTGGGGTCGAGCCCTTGGCCTCTGCCACCTCGACCAGCGCCACCGAAGGCGATGCGTCGAGGAATGCCCGGAGGCGCTTGGCCGTCTTGCTCACTTGGCCTGGGCCGCCTCGGCCCGGAGGCGTTCGATCGCCATCAGCACCCGCTCCGGCGTCGCCGGTGCGTCGAGACGCGGGCAGACTTTGTGGTCGGCGACGCTCGCCACCGCATCCGACAGCGCCTGCAGCACCGAGATGCCGAGTGGCAGCGGCGGCTCGCCGACGGCCTTGGAGCGGTGGATCGTCGGCTCATAGGCTTCCGACCAGTCGGTCAGTTCCACGTTGAAGATCTTCGGTCGGTCGGAAGCCAGCGGGATCTTGTAGGTCGACGGCGCATGGGTGCGCAGCCGGCCCTTGCCGTCCCACCACAGTTCTTCGGTCGTCAGCCAGCCCGTGCCCTGGACGAAGCCGCCCTCGACCTGGCCGATATCGATGGCCCGGTTCAGCGACCGGCCGGTATCGTGCAGGATATCGGCCCGCTCGATGACATACTCGCCGGTCAGCGTGTCGATCGACACCTCCGAGCAGGCCGCGCCATAGGAGTAATAGTAGAAGGCGTGGCCCCTGCCCTTGCTGCGGTCCCAGTGGATCTTCGGCGTCTTGTAGTGGCCGGCCGCCGACAGCTGGATGCGGTTCAGATAAGCCTGCTTGACCAGGTCGTTGAAGGAAATCTCCTGGTTGCCGACGCGCACGCGGTTGGGCAGGAACACCACCTGATCGCCCGGCACCTGGTACTTCTCGGCGGCGAAATCGGTCAGCCGCTTGCGGATCTGCCGTGCCGCGTCCTGCGCCGCCATGCCGTTGAGGTCGGCGCCCGAGGACGCCGCCGTCGGCGCGGTGTTCGGCACCTTGGCCGTGGTCGTCGCCGTGATCTTCACCCGGTCGAGGTCGATCTGGAATTCTTCCGCCACCACCTGCGCCACCTTGAGGTGCAGGCCCTGGCCCATCTCGGTGCCACCGTGGTTCATGTGCACCGAACCATCGGCATAGACGTGCACCAGCGCGCCGGCCTGGTTGGACTCGGTCTTGGTGAACGAGATGCCGAACTTGACCGGGGTCAGCGCCAGTCCGCGCTTGACGAAGCGGCTGTTGGCGTTGAACGCCGCGATCTCGCGCCGGCGGCGGGCATAGGACGCGCTCTCCTCCAGTTCCGCGACGATGCGGTGGATGATGTTGTCCTCGACCTTCTGGTGATAGGGCGTGAGGTTGCGTTCGCCGGCAACGCCGATGGCGTCGTAGAAGTTCCGCTTGCGGATCTCGAGCGGGTCCTTGCCGAGCGCAAACGCCACCTCTTCGATGACGCGCTCGGCGCCGACCATGCCCTGCGGGCCGCCGAAGCCGCGGAACGCAGTGTTCGACACGGTGTTCGTGTAGAGCGTCGACGACTTGGCATGCACGTTCGGATAGAAATAGGCGTTGTCGCAGTGGAACAGCGCGCGGTCGCCCACCGGCCCCGAGAGGTCGGCCGAGAAGCCCGCATTGAGCGCGAACATGTAGTCGACGCCGAGGATGTTGCCTTCCTCGTCGAAGCCGACTTCGTAGTCGATGGCGAAGTCGTGCCGCTTGCCGGTAGCGGTCATGTCCTCGTCGCGGTCGAGCCGGACCTTGACGGCGCGCTTGTGCTTCTTCGCAGCGATGGCCGCAATCGCCGCGCACTGGTTGGCCTGGGTTTCCTTGCCACCGAAACCGCCGCCCATGCGGCGCACCTCGACCGTCACCGCATGGCTGGGCACGCCGAGCACATGCGAGACGAGGTGCTGGGTCTCGCTCGGCCCTTGCGTCGAGCAATAGACAATAACCTCGTCGTCCTCGCCGGGCACGGCGAGTGAAATCTGGCCTTCGAGATAGAAGTGATCCTGGCCGCCGAGCTTCATTCGCCCTTTCACCCGGCGCGGTGCCGCGGCAATCGCAGCCGCCGCGTCGCCGCGCTTCAGCGTCAGCGGCGACGTCACCTGCTTGTCCTTCTCCGGATCGAGGTCCCAGATGCTGATGACCGCCGGGAACTCGTCGTATTCGATCTTGGCCAAGCGCGCCGCCCGGCGGGCCTGCTCGCGGGTGTTGGCCACGACAGCGAAGATCGGCTGGCCGTGGAACTCCACCTTGCCCTGAGCGAAGACCGGGTCGTCATGCATGCCGCTCGGCGAAATGTCGTTTTCGCCCGGCACGTCGGCATAGGTCAGCACGTCGACGACGCCGGGCGCAGCGCGGACGGCAGACAGGTCGACCGACTTCAGAGTGCCATGCGTGACGTTGGACAGGCCAAGGCCGACATGCAGCGTGCCCGCCGGTTCCGGCATGTCGTCGATGTAGACGGCTTCGCCGGCAACGTGCTTGTGCGCGGAATCGTGGCGCTGGTCGGTGTGCACGCCGCCCGTGATCTTCGCCGCCTTGAGGTTGGGTTGGTGCTGGGTCATCTCAGGCAGCCTCATATCTCGACACCGTGAACGGCGCCTTGGTGCCGGTCGTCTCCACATGGAAACGCAGCAGCAGGTTCTTCGCCACCAGCGCACGATACTCCGCCGTGGCGCGCATGTCCGTCAGCGGCGTAAAGTCTTCGGCAAACTTCGCCATCGCCGCCTCGACCGTTTCTTCGGTCCAAGGCTTGCCGACGAGCGCCTTTTCCACAACGCTCGCCCTCTTGGGCGTCGCCGCCATGCCGCCATAGGCGATGCGGACATCTGCCACGGTGCCATCCTTGGCAAGCTGCAGCCAGAAGGCACCGAGGGTGGCGGTGATGTCCTCGTCGCGGCGCTTGGTGATCTTGTAAACGGCGAAATGGTCGCCCTTGGCTGGCACCGGCACATGCACTGCCTCGACGAACTCGCCGGGCGCGCGGTCCTGCTTGCCATAAGCGATGAAGAAGTCCTGCAGCGGGATGGTGCGGCGTGTCTTGCCCTTGCGCAGCGTCAATGTCGCCCCGAGCGCGATCAATGGCGGCGGCGTGTCGCCGATCGGCGAACCGTTGGCGATGTTGCCGCCGATGGTGCCCATGTTGCGCACCTGCTGGCCGCCGATGCGGTCGATGAGCGGCCCCAGCGCCGGAATGCGCTTCGACAGCATCTCGAACGCCTCGGTGTAGGTGACGCCGGCACCGATGGAGATGACGCCCTTGTCCTCGTCAAGCGAATGCAGGCCGTCGATGTTGGCGATGAAGACGGCGGGCGCGATGGCGCGCATGTGCTTGGTGACCCAGAGGCCGACGTCGGTCGAGCCGGCGACGACGGTCGCGGTCGGCTCGGCATCGAGCACGTCGGCGAGATCGTCGACGCTGGCCGGGATGACGAAGCGGTCCTTGCCCTCGCCGACCTCGACGCGGGTGCCGTCCTTGAAGGCTTCGAGGCGGGCGGTGATCGCCTTGCGCTCGACCAGCAGCGGATCCTTGGCCACCTTGCCGTAGTCGGAGATGGCGCGCGCGGCGCGCATGATCGCCTCGTAGCCGGTGCAGCGGCAGAGATTGCCCTGCAGCGACTTTTCGATCGCTTCGTCCGACGGCTCGGGCGAGCCCATCCACAGGCCGTAGAGCGACATCACGAAGCCCGGCGTGCAGAAGCCGCACTGCGAGCCATGGAAATCGACCATGGCCTGCTGCACCGGATGCAGTTTGCCCGCCTCGCCGGCCAGATGCTCGACGGTTACGACATGGCAGCCGTCGAGCGAAGCCACGAAGCGGATGCAGGCGTTGACGCTTTCATAGACCAGCTTGCCGGCAGACAGCCGGCCGACAAGCACCGTACAGGCACCGCAGTCGCCCTCGGCGCAGCCTTCCTTGGTGCCGCGCAGCGTCCGGCGCAAGCGCAGATAGTCGAGCAGCGTTTCGTCGGGCGCGACCTGCGAAAGCGTCACGTCCTCGCCGTTGAGGATGAAGCGGATATGGTTGCGTGTCTTGACCGTCGCCATGGCTCAGCTGCCCCTGTAGGTGGAATAGCTGTAGGGGGAGATCAGCAGCGGCACATGATAGTGCGTTCGCTCGGCCATGCCAAAGCGGATCGGCACGATGTCGAGGAAAGCCGGCTGCGGCAGCTCGGTGCCTTGGCGGCGCAGATAGTCGCCGGCCGCGAAGACGAGTTCGTATTCGCCCGTCAGGAATTCGTCGCCGGCAAGCAGCGGCGCGTCGCAGCGGCCGTCGGAGTTGGTGGCGACCTTCTTGAGCAAGGTCCGCACATCGCCCTCGATGCGGAACAGCGAAATCGACAGCCCCTCGGCAGGCTTGCCGGATGCAGTGTCAAGGACATGGGTGGTGAGGCGTCCGCCTTCAGCCTTTGTCATTCGCTCTCCCTACTGGCGACACGCGCCATCATCATTGATTTTGCGCCATTTAAGGCCATTGCATAAGGTGCGGTCGAGAACACCGCTACAAAAAGACTTTCAAAATTTTTCGAGGGAATGTCTGCCGCTCCTTTCGCTATCCTGCTCCAGTGGCAGTAATCGACCGGTTCGAGGGATCATGCGTTACGTAAGAGATATGCGCGGCTATGGCGCGAACCCACCAGATCCGAAATGGCCCGGCGGCGCCAACGTCTGCGTGCAATTTGTGGTCAATTACGAAGAGGGCGGCGAGAACAACGTCCTGCACGGCGACGCAGCCTCCGAAGCCTTCCTGTCCGAGATCGTGGGCGCGGCCCCGTGGCCGGGCAAGCGCCACTGGAACATGGAATCGATCTACGAATACGGCGCCCGCGCCGGCTTCTGGCGGCTCCACCGCATGTTCACCGAAGCCAAGGTGCCGGTGACCGTCTACGGCGTCGCCACCGCTCTTGCCCGCTCGCCCGATCACGTCGCGGCGATGCAGGACGCGGACTGGGAAATCGCCTCGCACGGCCTGCGCTGGATCGATTACCGCGACCACGAGGAGGCTGCCGAACGCGCCGACCTGCTCGAAGCGATCCGCCTGCACACCGAAGTCGTCGGCGAACGCCCCACCGGCCTCTATCTCGGCCGCACCTCGGTCTATTCGGTGCGCCTCGCCGCAGCCGAAGGCGGCTTCAAATGGATTTCCGACACCTATGACGACGAACTGCCCTATTGGCTCGACCATGACGGCCATGGCAATTCCATTCCGCCGCAGCTGGTCATCCCTTACACGCTCGATGCCAACGACATGCGTTTTGCGACCGCGCAAGGCTTCAACTCGGGCGACCAGTTCTACGCCTATCTCAAGGACAGCTTCGATACCCTCTATGACGAGGGCGCCAAGGGCCGCCCGCGCATGATGAGCATCGGCCTGCACTGCCGCCTCGTCGGCCGTCCCGGCCGTGCCGAGGCGCTGCGCCGCTTCATCGAGTACGTACAGGGCCACGACAAGGTCTGGATCGCCCGCCGCGCCGACATCGCCAGGCACTGGCGCGAAAACCACCCCTACCAGCCGCAGGCGCTGCGCCCTTCGCGCATGGCGCGCGACGAATTCGTCCAGCGCTTCGGCTCGATCTTCGAGCATTCGCCCTGGATCGCCGAACGCGCCTTCGAATTCGAGCTCGGACCGGCTCATGACAGCGCCGGCGGCCTGCACAATGCACTCTGCCGCGCCTTCCGATCGGCGAGCGAGACAGAGCGGCTCGGCGTGCTCGCCGCCCACCCCGACCTCGCCGGCAAGCTGGCCCAGGCCAAGCGCCTGACGGAGGAATCAACCAAGGAGCAGGCATCCGCCGGCCTCGACGCGCTGACCGACGCCGAGCGCACCCGCTTCACCGAGCTCAATGCCACCTATGTCGAAAAATTCAGCTTCCCCTTCATCATCGCAGTGCGCGACAATGACAAGGCAAGCATCCTGAAGGCATTCGAGACCCGCATCGCCAACAGCCGCGACCAGGAATTCGCCGCCGCCTGCAAGCAGGTGGAACGCATCGCCTGGTATCGCCTCAACGACCTCCTTCCAAGCTAAGAAAAATGGCAAAACGCTCCTATTACGCGCCGAAAGGCGGCCTCCCTCCCCAGACGGACCTGATCACCGACCGCGCCGTCTTCACCGAAGCCTATGCGGTGATCCCGAAGCGCGAGTTTTCGGACATCGTCACCAGCTTCCTGCCGCACTGGGACAAGACGCGGCTGTGGGTCATCGCCCGTCCGCTCTCGGGCTTCGCCGAGACCTTCTCGCAATACATCATGGAAGTGCAGCCCGGCGGCGGCAGCGACCGGCCGGAACCAGATGCAGGCGCCGAAGGCGTGTTCTTCGTCGTCGAAGGCGAAGTAACCGTGACCGTTGCCGGCAAGAGCCATGTGCTGACGCCGGGCGGCTACGCCTATTTGCCACCGGCCAGCGGCTGGACGGTGCGCAATGCCGGCGTAGAGACGGCGCGCTTCCACTGGATCCGCAAGGCCTATGAATATGTCGACGGCCTCGACGCGCCCGATCCACTGTTCCTGAACGACAACGACATCGAGCCGAATGCCATGCCGGATACGGATGGCAGATGGGCGACGACCCGCTTTGTCGACCCCAACGACCTGCGCCACGACATGCATGTCACGGTGGTGACGTTCGAGCCCGGCGGCATCATCCCCTTCCCGGAAACCCACGTCATGGAGCACGGCCTCTACGTGCTCGAAGGCAAGGCGGTCTACCGGCTGAACAACGACTGGGTCGAGGTCGAGGCCGGCGATTTCATGTGGCTGCGCGCCTTCTGCCCGCAGGCTTGTTATGCCGGCGGCCCCGGCAGGTTCCGCTACCTGCTCTACAAGGACGTCAACCGCCACATGCAGCTCGGCGCCTTCAACGCCACGCGTCGCCGTTGAGGGTCAGCCATGTCGGGTGAGATGAAGCAGATCGTGGCCAAGCCCCTGACGCGCGAAAGCTTCGCCGAGTTCGGTGAGGTGATCGACACCAACTGCGACAGCCACTACCCGATCAACGCAGGCAAATGCGAGCGCTATCACGCGCTCGCCCGTGTCGAGGCGGCCGGCCCCGACGGCCACGTCATCATCAACATCTTCAAGGGCACGCCCTATCCGTTCCCGCTGAAGCTCTCGATGGTCGAGCGGCATCCGTTCGGCAGCCAGGCCTTTATTCCGCTGTCGCCGCGCCCCTATCTCGTCGTCGTCTGCCACGACATCGGCGATGGCCCGGGCGAGCCGCACGCCTTCGTCGCCGCACCCGGCCAGGGCGTCAACTATCCGCGCAATCTCTGGCACGGCGTACTGACCCCGATCGGCGAGAACCAGGACTTCGTCGTCGTCGACCGTGGCGGCACCGGCCCCAATCTCGAAGAGTTCCATTTCTCGCACCCCTACGAAATCGTCCTTCCGGAAGGCTTCTGAGCAAATGGCCGAACTCTCGTTGATCGAGCGCCTCTTCGACGTCATCGAACACGACATCGTGCCCAGGACCGCCGAAGGCGTGACGAAGGGCAACAAGCTGTTCGGCGCAGCACTCCTCGCCAAGGACGACCGTTCGCTGGTGCTGGCCGAGACCAACAACGAGCTCGAAAACCCGCTCTGGCACGGCGAGATGCATTGCCTGAAGCGCTTCTACGAAATGCCCAAGGCCAACCGTGCCGACACCAAGGACCTGATCTTCCTGTCGACCCACGAGCCCTGCTCGTTGTGCCTGTCGGCCATCACCTGGGCTGGATTCGACAATTTCTACTACCTGTTCAGCCACGAGGATTCGCGCGACAGCTTCGCCATCCCGCACGACCTGAAGATCCTGAAAGAGGTCTTCACGCTGGAGCCGGGCGGCTACAACGCCGACAACGCCTACTGGAAAAGCTTTTCGCTACGCAAACTGGTCCGCGAATTGCCCGAACCCGACCGCAAGCGGATGGAAGAGCGCGTGGCCAGGATTTCGGCGCTCTACGACGGGATGTCCGGCACATACCAGGCGAGCAAGGGCGACAACGACATCCCGCTGAACTGACGCGAACAGGCCAGAGAAATCCGCTCTCTGGCTCATCCGACACCCTTTGCGTTTGGCACCCTGTCGCCTACTGATGGCGCAGGGAGCCACGCATGAAAACCATCACCGAATTTCCGCGCGACATCGTCGAATTTCCCGACATGGGCATCGTCATGCCCGATGGCACGCGCCTGTCGGCGCGGGTGTGGATGCCCGCCGATGCCGACCAGGACCCGGTGCCCGCCATCGTCGAGCACCTGCCCTACCGCAAGCGCGACGGTACGACGACGCGCGACTGCCTGACCCACCCCTATTTCGCCGGCCATGGCTATGCCTGCATCCGCGTCGACATGCGCGGCAACGGCGATTCCGAAGGGCTGATGGACGACGAATACACCGAGCAGGAATGGCAGGACGCCTGCGAAGTCATTGCCTGGGCAGCCGCCCAGCCCTGGTGCAACGGCAAGGTCGGTATGATGGGCATCTCCTGGGGCGGCTTCAACGGCCTGCAGGTGGCGGCGAAACAGCCCAAGGCCCTGAAGGCCGTCATCACGCTCTGCTCCACCGACGACCGCTACGCCGACGACATCCACTACAAGGGCGGGTTGCTGCTCAACGAGAACATGGGCTGGGGTGCGACCATGCTGTCCTACTCGTCGCGACCGCCAGACCCGGCACTCGTCGGCGACAAATGGCGCGACATGTGGCTCGACAGGCTTGAGCATGAGCCGTTCCTGCCGGCGGTCTGGCTGAAGCACCAGACCCGCGATGCCTACTGGAAACGGGGCTCGGTCAACGAGGACTATTCCGCCATCAAGGCCGCCGTTCTGGCTATCGGCGGCTGGGGCGACGCTTACAAGAATGCGGTGTCCCGACTGGTCGCGGGCGTACAGGCGCCGGTCAAGGGCATCGTCGGCCCGTGGATCCACAAATACCCGCATTTCGCCGTACCCAAGCCGGCCATCGGCTTCCTGCAGGAAGCCCTGCGCTGGTGGGACCGTTGGCTCAAGGGCAAGGACACCGGCGTCGAAGACGACCCGGCGATGCGTCTCTACGTCATGGATTCCGAGCCGCCGCGCGACTGGTATCTCGAACGTCCGGGCCGCTGGATCGCCGAGCGGCAATGGCCGTCGCCGAACATTACCGCCAGGCGCCTTGCGCTCGGTGCGAATGGCATGTTGGCCGAGGACGCCAGGCTCGACGCGGCCGTGTCGATAAACTCGCCCCAGGATTGCGGCATGGACGGCGGCGAATATTGCGCCATCTGGCTCGGGCCGGAACTGCCGGGCGACCAGCGTTCCGACGACACCAAGTCGGCCTGCTTCGACGGTGCTGTGCTCGACGCCCCGCTCGACATTGTCGGGGCGCCCGTCATCCGCCTGAAGCTCGCAACCGACCGCCGGCACGGCATGGTCGCGGTGCGACTGTGCGACGTCCAGCCGGACGGCGCCTCGACCCGCATCACCTATGGCGTGCTCAACCTGTGCCACCGCAACGGCCACGAATTCCCTCAGACTATTGTGCCGGGCGAGACGATGGCGATCACGCTCAAGCTCGACGACATCGCCTACCGCGTGCTGCCCGGCAACCGGCTGCGTGTCGCCGTGTCCTCGACCTACTGGCCGCTTGTCTGGCCGTCGCCGGAAGAGGTGACGCTGACCCTTCATGACGGCGCCATCGACCTGCCGGTACGCCCCTCCGGCGACGGCGATGAATGGACCTTCGAGGAGCCCGAGGGGGCGACGCCCTGGCAGACCGAAACATTGCGCGAAAGTTCGAACAGCCGCACCGTCGAACGCGACGAAGCGGCCGGCACGGTCAGCCTGCGCATCGTCGACGACTTCGGCGAAATCCGCGATGCCGACCACGGCCTGGTCATCGGCGATGTCGCCCGCGAACTCTGGACAATCGATCCGTCCGACCCGCTTTCTGCCCATGGCGAGACCCACTGGACGCAGACTTTGTCGAGAAACGACTGGGCCGTCCGGACCGAAACTTTCACGACCATGCGTTCTGATGGCCAAAACTTCCAGCTGACCGGCCGGATCGAGGCCTATGAAGGCGAGAAGCTGGTGTTCGAACGAGATTTCGACGAAATCATCGCACGCGATCACATCTGACGCGGAAGCGGCTTGGTCCAAAAGCGACGTGGCGATTGCGCCACTCGATGTCGCATTCGGCCTTGCCGATGCCCTTACGTTACGGTCAATATTGCCACCAGAAGTCGAGCAATAACGACCGCCAGAGTGAGGAGCCTTTCCAATGTCGAATGAACTGGAATATCTGAGCCGCCGAGTCGCTGCGGGCAAATTGAACCGCCGTGACTTCCTGGGCCGCGCCGCGGCCCTGGGCGTCGCGGCAAGTTTCGCGAACTCGTTGCTCGCCAGCGCCGCCAGGGCTGAAGGCCCGGTCAAGGGTGGCATCCTTCGCGCCGGCATGCAGGGTGGTGCCGCCACCGACAGCCTCGATCCGGCGTCGTGGTCGAGCCAGGTGCCCTATTTCTTCGGCCGCCAGTGGGGCGAGCAGTTGGTGCAGATCTCGCCCGAGGGCGAGCCCAAGCCGGCGCTCGCCGAGGAATGGGGCGCATCCGACGACGCCAAGACCTGGACCTTCAAGATCCGCAAGGGCGTACAGTTTCACGACGGCAAGGAGATGACCCCCGCCGACGTCGTCGCGACCATCGAACGCCATTCCGACGAGAAGGCGAAGTCCGGCGCGCTTGGCCTGATGGGCGGCATCGCCTCGGTCAAGGCCGACGGCCAGAACGTCGTGTTCGAGCTCAAGGAGGCCAACGCCGACCTGCCCTTCCTGCTCGACGACTACCACCTGATGATCCAGCCCAATGGCGGCAAGGACAAGCCCGACGCCGGCATCGGCACTGGCCCCTACAAGATCACCGTCAACGAAGCCGGCGTGCGGCTCGGCGGCGAGAAGTTCGCCAATTACTGGCGTGACGACCGCGGCTTTGCCGACCAGATCGAAATCATTGTCATCAACGATGCCACGGCCCGCACGTCTGCATTGCAGGGCGGCCAGGTCGATATCATCAACCGCGTCGAGCCGAAGATCGTCGAGTTGATCAAGCGCGTGCCGGGTGTGGTCATCCGCAACGTCGCCGGCCGCGGCCACTACGTCTTCATCGCCCACACCAACACGGCGCCCTTCGACAACAACGATCTGAGGCTTGCGCTGAAATACGCGCTCGACCGCGAGGAAATGCTGCAGAAGATTCTGATGGGCTACGGCTCGGTCGGCAACGACACGCCGATCAACAAGGCCTATCCGCTGTTCACCGAGATGGAGCAGCGCAAATACGATCCGGAAAAGGCAGCCTTCCACTACAAGAAGTCGGGCCATTCCGGCTCGGTTCTGCTGCGCACCTCCGACGTCGCCTTCCCCGGCGCGGTCGATGCTGCCCAGCTCTACCAGCAGAGCGCGGCCAAGGCCGGCATCACGCTCGAGGTCAAGCGCGAGCCCGGCGACGGCTACTGGTCGGAAGTCTGGAACAAGCAGCCCTACTCGGCTTCCTACTGGGGCGGACGCCCGACCCAGGACCAGATGTATTCGACCGCCTACTATTCCAAAGCCGAATGGAACGACACGCGTTTCCAGCGCGAGGACTTCGACAAGATGCTGTTTGCGGCGCGCTCCGAGCTCGACAACGACAAGCGTAAGAAACTCTACGCCGACATGGGCCAGATCGTCCGCGACGAAGGCGGCGTGATCACCCCGATGTTCAACGACTTCATCGACGCAACCAGTGCCAAGGTCGGCGGCTGGGTCGATGACGGCAACCAGGAGATGATGGGCGGCTACGCGCTGTCGAAGTGCTGGCTGAACGCCTGACAAGGGCGTTGAGCGTATGTCCAATCCGATTCTGAAACTGATTGCCCAGCGCATTGCGCTGGGCCTTCTCCTGCTCCTGGCCGTTTCGGTCCTGATCTTCGCCGGCACCCAGATCCTGCCCGGCGACGTCGCCCAATCCATCCTCGGCCAGTCGGCCACGCCCCAGGCGCTCGCCAACCTGCGCGAGGAACTCGGCCTCAACGACCCCGCCATCGTCCGCTATTTCAGATGGCTCGGCGGCGTCCTCACCGGCGACCTCGGCACGGCCCTGTCGAGCCGGCAGGACATCGCCGCCTCGATCGGCGGACGTCTGTGGAACACGCTGTTCCTCGCCTTCTGGGCGGCTGTCGTTTCCGTACCGCTGGCGATCATCCTCGGCCTGCTGGCCGTGCGCTATCGCAATGGCTGGATCGACAAGACCATCTCCGGCCTGGCGCTGGCATCGACCTCGCTGCCCGAGTTCTTCATCGGCTACCTCCTGGTCTATTTCTTCGCCGTGAAGCTGCAGTGGTTCCCGGGCATCTCCACCGTCTATGACGGCATGCCGTTCCTCGAACGCATGAAGGCGATCGCCCTGCCGGCTACTGCGCTGACACTGGTGGTGCTGGCCCACATGATGCGTATGACCCGGGCCGCGATCCTCAATGTCATGCAGTCGGCCTATATCGAGACGGCGGAGCTCAAGGGTCTTTCGCCCTTCGACATCATCCGCAAGCACGCCTTTCCCAATGCGATTGCGCCGATCATCAACGTGGTCATGCTCAACCTTGCCTTCCTCATCGTCGGCGTGGTCGTGATCGAGGTGATCTTCGTCTATCCCGGCATGGGGCAATACCTCGTCGACCATGTCGCCAAGCGCGACGTGCCGGTGGTTCAGGCAGTGGGGCTGATCTTCGCAGCGGTTTACATCGGCCTCAACATCGTCGCCGACATTGCCGCCATCGTCGCCAATCCACGCCTCCGGCATCCGAAGTGAGCGGCGCGCCATGCTGGACCTGAAACGCATCCCCCTTGGCGCCGCGATCGGCCTGATCCTGACCGCATTGTTCCTCATCGCGGCGATCTTCGCGCCGCTGATCGCGCCCTATGGCCTCGGCGAGATCGTCGGCGACGTCTGGGCGCCGGCCTCCGGCCAGTTCCTGCTCGGCACTGACAATCTCGGCCGCGACCTGCTTTCGCGCATGATCTACGGCGCGCGCACCACCATCTTCATCGCCGTCATGGCAACCGCCTTGTCGTTTTCGCTCGGCGCGATCCTGGGCTTCACCGCCGCCGTCGTCGGCGGCTGGTTCGACACCGGCATGTCGCGCTTCGTCGACTTGCTGATGGCGATCCCGACGCTGATCTTCGCGCTCGTGGTGCTGTCGGTGCTGCCCTCGACCTTGCTGACCCTGATCCTGGTGATGGGCATTCTCGACGCAACGCGCGTCTACCGGCTGTCGCGCGCGGTTGCCGTCGACATCAACGTCATGGACTTCGTCGAGGCGGCCAAGCTGCGCGGCGAAGGCAAGGGCTGGATCATCTTCCGCGAGATCCTGCCCAATGCGCTGTCGCCGCTGGTTTCCGAACTCGGCCTGCGCTTCATCTATGCCGTGCTGTTTCTGTCGGCTCTGTCCTTCCTCGGCCTTGGCGTGCAGCCGCCTGACGCCGACTGGGGCGGCATGGTCAAGGAAAACAAGGACGGCATCGTCTTCGGCATCCCGGCAGCACTGATCCCGGCCGCCGCGATCGCCGCACTCGCCATCTCCGTCAACCTCGTCGCCGACTGGGTGCTCAACCGCACCACCGATCTCAAGGGAGGGCGTGGCAATGGCTAAGGCACCCGCGAACGGCTCCGGCCCGCTGCTCGACATCCGCAACCTCAGGATCGAGGCAAAGGTCTACCCACCCGGCGAGGCGCCGCGCACCATCACCCTGGTCCACGACGTGTCGCTGACGCTGGAAAAAGGCAAGGTGCTCGGACTGATCGGGGAATCCGGTGCCGGCAAGTCGACCATCGGCCTGTCGTCGATGGCCTATGGCCGCGGCGGCGTGAAGATCACCGGCGGCGAGATCCTGCTCAACGGCCGCGACATCCGCAAGGGTGGCACGCAAGGCATTCGCGCCCTGCGCGGCCGCGAGGTCTGCTATGTCGCGCAGTCGGCGGCGGCAGCGTTCAACCCGGCACACCGGCTGATGGACCAGGTCGTCGAAGCCTCGATCCTGCACGGCGTGGCGAGCCGGGCGGAGGCCGAAAAGCGCGCCGTTGCGCTGTTCAGGAAGCTCAGCCTTCCCGACCCGGAAAACATCGGCAAGCGTTTCCCGCACCAGGTCTCGGGTGGCCAGTTGCAGCGCGTCATGACCGCCATGGCGCTGTGCTCCGAGCCCGACCTGATCGTCTTCGACGAACCGACGACCGCACTCGACGTCACCACCCAGATCGACGTGCTCGCCGCGATCAAGGAGGCGATCCGCGACACCGGCGTGGCAGCACTCTACATCAGCCACGACCTCGCCGTCGTCGCCCAGGTCTCCGACGAAATCATGGTGCTCCGGCACGGCAAGCTGGTCGAATGGGGCGGCACGCGCCAGATCATCAAGGAGCCACGCCAGGAATACACCTCAGCACTCGTCTCGGTGCACGAGATCGAGCACCAGGAGAAGGCGCCCGGCGCCAACCCGTTCCTTTCGGTCAGGAACGTCACCGCCGCTTATGGCGGCGGCACGATCAAGGTGTTGAAGAACGTCTCGGTCGACATCCTGCCAGGCCAGACGCTGGCCGTCGTCGGCGAATCCGGCTCCGGCAAGTCGACGCTGGCCCGCGCCATCACCGGCCTTCTACCGCCCGAGCAGGGCAGCATCACCTTTGCCGGACGCACGCTTTCCAATCGCCTCGCCGACCGCAGCCGCGACGATCTGCGCGAGTTGCAGATGATCTACCAGATGGCCGACGTGGCGATGAACCCGCGCCAGACCGTGGGCACGATTATCGGCCGTCCGTTGGAGCTCTATTTCGGCATGGGCGGCAAGGAGCGCGATGCCCGCGTCGCCGAACTGCTCGACAAGATCGAGATGGGTCGCGGCTTTGCTGATCGCTATCCGGCCGAGCTTTCCGGCGGGCAGAAGCAGCGCGTCTGCATCGCCCGTGCGCTCGCCGCCAAGCCGCGTCTGATCATCTGCGACGAGGTGACCAGCGCGCTCGACCCACTGGTCGCCAACGGCATCCTCAAGCTGCTGCTCGGCCTGCAGGCGGAGGAAGGCGTCGCCTATCTGTTCATCACCCACGACCTCGCCACGGTGAAGTCGATCGCCGATTCCATCGCGGTCATGTATCGCGGCGAGGTGGTGCGCTACGGGCCGAAGTCCGAGGTGCTGAAACCGCCCTTCGACGCCTACACCGACCTGCTGTTGTCATCGGTGCCGGAAATGGAGATAGGCTGGCTGGAAAAGGCCATCGGCGGACGCAGGATGGCCAGCGCGGGGAATTGAGGGAACGAAATAGGTGCGTCCTTCGAAGCTAGCCTTTCAGGCGAGCACCTCAGGATGAGGACCGTTGCGTTCCTTCGCACCCCCTCTCTGGCCTGCCGGCCATCTCCCCCGCAAGGGGGGAGATCATGCCTTCATCGGCCTGGGCGGCCAACCACAAAGGTCGCAAGGCGGGCCCTGCTGGTTCGCAGGATGGGCACAAACGGCGGCGTGACTAATCTCCCCCCTTGCGGGGGAGATGGCCGGCAGGCCAGAGAGGGGTGCTAAGGGCCGCTAACCTCTAACCGTCACCATACCCACTCGCGACGCCCGAGCACCGCCACAGCATCGACGATACGCGTGAAGCTTTCGCGGGCGCGGCCAACGCTGTGGCGGGCGCGGAGATAGCCGTGCACAAGCCCAGCCTCCTCGAACCAGAACGCCTTGCCGCCGGCGGCGACGATGCGCTCGCCATAGGCCTCGCCGTCCGACGACAGCGGGTCGCATTCGGCGGTAATGACGACAGTCGGTGGCAGGTTGGCGAAATCGCCATCGGCCAGCGGCGACAGCGTGATATCACCGGTGCGGTCTTCCCCGCCGGTGCGGATATCCTGGTAGAAATCGAGGTCGCGCATGGTCAGCATCGGCGCCTCGGCGTGCCTGACATAGGAACCGCGGCTGCGGTCGCCGCCCAGGCCGGGATAGATCAGCAACTGCCCGACCGGATGGCGCTTGTGGCCGCGCGTCGCATGGCTGACGGCAGCCGCGATGTTGCCGCCGGCGCTGTCGCCGGCGAGCACGATGGGCTGCACGTAGGTAGCGATCGCCCATTCGAAGGCGGCCATGGCGTCGTCGAAGGCCGCCGGATGTCGGTGCTCGGGCGCCAGCCGATAGTCCACTGACGCCACTTCGTAGCCGGTTCGGCCGCAGAGCTCGGCGCAAACATCGTCATGGCTGTCGAGCCCGCCGAGGATGAAGCCGCCACCATGGAAGTAGAGTACCACGGCCTCTGGCGCCTTGCCGGCCAGACGATAGATGCGGACGGGCACGTCGCGCGCCGGAGCAGCGATAGCCGTCGTCTCGGCCGACACGCCCTCCGGGTAGCCGGCGAAGAACTCCCGACACATGCGGTCGTAGATCTCGCGCTGCTGGGCAATCGTGTAGTCGACGGTGTCGGGCGGATAGTAGGAGTTCGTCCGCTCGATGAACGCCCAGGTCTCGGCGTCGATGAGCTTTGTGTAGTCGGTCATTGGAGCAGGCCTCGGTAGCGCTCCTTCACGCCCCCCTCTGGCCTGCCGGCCATCTTCCCCACGAGGGGGGAGATCAAGCGCTTCGCCGGCGGCCCACCTCTTGTAACGTTGGCGGTTGGCGAAAGTCGGGACGACAGGTGATCTCCCCCTTGAGGGGGAGATGGCCGGCAGGCCAGAGGGGGGCGAGACGGAACGTAATCACTTCCACGGAGCCTACTTCCCCTTCCACACCGGGTCGCGCTTTTCGGCGAACGCCTTGAAGCCTTCGAGATTGTCCTCCGAGGCGTAGAGCTCGTCCACCGTTGGGAATTGCCGCTTGGTGATACGGTTCATCGTCTCCTGGAAACCCATCACCTCGGCCGCGCGCGCCACCTCCTTGATGGCGGCGAAGACCAGCGGCGGGCCGCCGGCGAGCAGCCGGGCGATCTCCCAGACGCGGCCTTCGAGCTTGTCGGCCGGCAGCACCTCGTTGACCAGCCCCCAGCGATGCGCCTCGGCGACGTCCATCCAGCGGCCGGTGAGCAGGAGGTCCATCGCCACGTGATAGGGAATGCGCTTGGGCAGCTTGATGGTTGCGGCGTCCGCCAGCGTGCCGGCCTTGATTTCGGGCAGCGCGAAGCTCGAATGCTCCGAGGCGTAGATCAGGTCGCAGGACAGCGCCAGCTCGAAGCCGCCGCCCACCGCCATGCCGTTGACGCAGGCAATCACCGGCTTGTTGAGGTCGCGCAGCTCCTGCAGCCCGCCGAAGCCGCCGACGCCATAGTCGCCGTCGACCGCATCGCCGCTCGCCGCGGCCTTCAGGTCCCAGCCGGCCGAGAAGAATTTCTCCCCCGCTGTCTTAACGATGGCGATGCGCAGCCCGTCATCGTCGCGAAAAGCCTTGAAAGTCTCGCCCAAAAGCCGCGACGTGGCGAGGTCGATGGCGTTGGCCTTCGGCCGGTCGAGCGTGACCTCGAGGATCACGCCCTCCCTGCGGGTCTTGATGACGTCGGACATTGCGCTTTCTCCATTACCCCTCACCCTTACCCTCTCCCCGTGGAAAACGGGGAGAGGGGGGCGTCGGCGTCGTGATTTGCCTCCTTCTCCCCGTCATTACGGGGAGAAGGTCCGGTAGGGGATGAGGGGCTGTTTAAGGCCAACACCAGCAGCGCATCGGCGATCCAGGCACCCTGCCCTTCACCACAGACGATCAGCGGATTGATGTCGAGTTCCTCGATGCGGTCGGCATAATCGGACACAAAACCGGCAATGGCCATTATTGCATCCACGGCCGCACCAACGTCCGCCCTGGCACGGCCACGATAGCCGTCGAGCAGCGGATACATCTTCAGCCCCTTCAGCGCTGCCTCGACCTCGCCGCGCGAGGCAGGGAGCAGCAGCGTGGCGCTGTCCTTGATGAGTTCGACCAGCACGCCGCCGGTACCGATGGTCATAACAGGGCCGAACAGCGGATCGCGGGTGACGCCGACGATCAACTCGGCCACGCCGCCTGAGACCATCTTCTCGACATAGAGGCCGGAGCCGAGCCGCAACAGGGCGGCCGCTGCGGCACCGATCTCCTCGCCGGTCCGGAGATTGAGCCTGACAGCGCCAAGCTCGCTCTTGTGGGCAACGCCCAGAGCCTTGAGCGCGACGGGATAGCCCCGCGCCTCCGCCGCCGCGATGGCCTCGGCGACGCTCGCCGCGCGGTGGCCTGCCGGTACGGCAAGGCCAGCGTCGCGCAGCAGCGATTTGACGGCGGCTTCGTCGAGCTGGGTATCCTCCCCCTTGAGGGGGAGGTGCCCGCGAAGCGGGCGGAGGGGGTAACCTCAGAAGGCACCGCCGACGCATCGTGCACGACCCCACCCCGATCGGCTCCGCCGATCGACCCTCCCCTCAAGGGGGAGGGATCGCGCCGCCACGCCTCGCCAATCGTCGCTGCAGCCTCCGCCGCGTCCATCGCCTCGGCGATCCCCTGCAACGGCACGATGCCGCGCGAAAACAGGTCGGCGGCATGGTCCTCGGTCAGGTTCTCCGACATCGACGCCACCACGGCACCGCGCGCGCCATTGGTCTTCAGCGCTACCTCGAAGGCCCGCACGGTCGGCCACCAGTCGGCGTCCGAGCAGCGGTCGTTGCGCGGGAAGTCGAGCACCAGCATGTTGAGGTCGAAACCGCCTGACGCCATCGCCGTGAAGGTGGCCGTCATCGCCGGTTCGTCGTTCCAGATGAAGGTGTGATAGTCGAGCGGATTGGCGACCGCCACGAAGGCGCCGAGCGTCGATTTTATCCTCGCATAGTGCTCGGGCGTAAGCGCCGGGAAACGCAACCGCCGGCCCTCGGCGCTGTCGGCCATGACCGACGCCTCGCCGCCCGAACAGCTCATCGAAGACAGCGTGAAGCCGGGCAGCGGGCCGACTGCGTGCAGCAGCTTCAGCGTTTCCAGCAACGACGGGATGGTGTCGACGCGGGCGATGCCCAGCCGCTTGAGGAAGGCGTCCGATGCGGCATCCGACCCGGCGAGCGACGCCGTGTGCGAGATCGTCGCCTTGCGCGCCTGTTCGGAGCGGCCGACCTTCATGGCGACGATCGGCTTGCCCAGTTCGCGTGCCCGCGCCGCCAACCGCTCGAAACCGTCGACGGTGTCGAAACCTTCGATGTGCAGGCCAAGGCACGACACGCGCTCATCCTCGATCAGGCCCAGCGCCATTTGGGAAAGGCCGGTCTGCGCCTGGTTGCCGGCGGTCATCAGGAAGGCGACCGGCAGGCCGCGCTTCTGCATGGTCAGGTTGCAGGCGATGTTGGAGGACTGCGTGATGATGGCAACGCCGCGGGTGCCCGGCGCCAGCCTCTGGCCGCCGTGCTGGTCGGGCCATAGCAGCGCGCCGTCGGCATAGTTGATCAGGCCGTAGCAATTGGGCCCAATGACCGGCATCGCACCGGCCGCCGCCACCAGTTCTGCCTGCAGCCGTTCGCCGTCGGCATCGTCGCTGCCAGCTTCGAGGAAGCCGGAGGCAAAGCAGATCGCCCCGCCGGCGCCGCGCTCGGCAAGTTGAGCAATCACCTCGATAGTCAGGAAGCGGTTGACGCCGACGAAGGCTGCGTCTGGGGCTGCGGGCAGCTCGGCGACCGAACGGAAAGTCCTGATGCCCTCGACCTTGTCCTTGGTCGGGTGCACCGGCCAGATGTCGCCGGCAAAGCCCATCTTCAGGCACTGCTTGACCACGGCCGCGGCCTGCGAGCCGCCGAACACCGCAATCGACTTAGGCCGCAGCAGGCGTTCGAGGCGCCCTTTACCCTCCCCCTTGTGGAGAGGGTCGACGCGCAGCGTCGAGGTGGGGGTGTCAGAAGTCGAGCAAGACATTGTTTCACCCCCACCCGGCCCTGCGGGCCACCCTCCCCACAAGGGGGAGGGTCGAACAAGAAACCAGATCGCTCATCCGCCCACCGCCCTGAGCAGCGCGCGCGAAATGATGTGGCGCTGGATTTCCGACGTGCCTTCCCAGATGCGTTCGACGCGCGCGTCGCGCCAGATGCGCTCCAGCGGCAGGTCGTCCATCAGGCCCATGCCGCCATGGATCTGAATCGCTTCGTCGGCGACGAAGGCCAACATCTCCGTCGCCTTGAGCTTGGCCATCGCCATGTCCTGGTCGGTGACCGTGCCCTGGTCGTATTTCCAGCCGGCCTCCATCACCATCAGCTCAGCCGCCTTGAGCTCGGTCGCCATGTCGGCCAGCTTGAACGACACGCCCTGGAACTTGCCGATCTGCTGGCCGAATTGCTCGCGTTGGGCGGCATATTCGATGGCGTGGCCAAGCGCGCGCTCGGCGCGGCCGAGGCAGGTGGCACCCACCTGAAGGCGCGTCGCACCCAGCCAGCTGTTGGCGACTTCGAAACCCTTGTGCACCTCGCCGAGCACTTGAGCTGCCGGCAGGCGACAATCGTCGAACTCCAGCACCGAATTGGTGTAGCCGCGATGCGAGACGTTGCGGTAGCCGTCACGCACGGTGAAACCGGGCGTGCCCTTGTCGACGAAAAACGCAGTGATCTTCTTGCGCTTGCCGCGCGGACTTTCTTCCTCGCCGGAGGCAATGAAGACGATGGCGAAGTCGGCGATGTCGGCATGGGAGATGAAGTGCTTGGTGCCGTTCAGCACCCAGTCGCTGCCATCCTGGACAGCACTCGCCTTCATGCCGCGCAAGTCGGAACCGGCGCCTGGCTCGGTCATCGCCAAACAGTCCGATTTCTCGCCGCGAATGCAGGGGAAGAGATACTTCTCGCGCTGCTCGGGCGTGCCGGCGAGCAGGATGTTGGACGGGCGCGCCACGCAGGTCCAGTGCAGCGCGTAATTGGCGCGGCCGAGCTCCTTTTCGTAGAGCAGCCAGGTCAGCGTATCGAGCCCGGCGCCACCGACATCAGCCGGCATGTTGGCGGCATAGAGCCCGGCGGCAATCGCCTTTGCCTTGATCTCCTCGACCAGCTCGCGCCGGAGATGGCCGGTGCGCTCGACCTCGCCCTCGTGCGGATAGAGCTCGTTCTCGACGAACGCGCGGGTGGTGTCGACGATGAGCTGCTGTTCCTCGGACAGACCGAAATGCATCGTCTCAGCCCTTCTTCTTGGCAGCTGCCTTCTTCACCGGCTTGCTCGCCTTGGCCTTTTCGGCAGCCTTGGAGACCTTGGGCTTGGCCTGGGCGGCGAGCTGCTTGGTGTAGTCCTTGTAGAGCGCGCCGGCGCCCCAGCCCTTGCCCTTGTTCTGCTTGGACAGCGCATCCATGATCGCGACGAGATTGTCGTCGCGGATCTTTTCCAGCTCGCGGATCGACCATTTGTCGGACTGCTCGTCGGACTGGGTGGCGATCAGGTCGACCAGCTCGTCGTTGAACTCCGGCACGTCCATCAGCTTGGTCCACGGCCATTTCAGGCACGGCCCGAACTGCGCCATGAAGTGGCGCATCCCGGCCTCGCCACCGGCGACCCGATAGACCTGGAACATGCCCATCTGGGCCCAGCGCAGGCCGAAGCCGTAGCGCATGATGTCGTCGAGTTCCTCCACCGAGCAGATACCGTCCTTGATCAGCCACAGCGCCTCGCGCCAGGCCGCTTCCAGCAGGCGGTCGCCGACAAAGGCCTCGATCTCCTTGCGGATGACGACAGGCTTCATGCCGATGGAAGAATAGATCTCCTTGGCGACCTCGATCGCCTCGGGGAAGGTCTGTGCGCCGCCGACGATCTCGACGATGGGCAGGAGATAGACCGGGTTGAACGGATGGCCAACCACCAGTCTTTCAGGATGCTTCTTCATCGCCACCTGCATGTCCGATGGCTTGATGCCGGAGGTCGACGACCCGATGATCGCATTGGCCGGCGCATGCATGTCGATCTCGGCCAGCACCTTGTGCTTGAGGTCGAGCCGCTCCGGCACGCTTTCCTGGATGAAGTCGGCGTCCGCCACCGCTTCCGCAATGGTCTTGGCGTAGGCCAGCTTGCCTTCCTTGGGCAGGCCGCCTGGCAGCATCTGCTTGTAGGCACGGCGCGCGCCCTTCATCACTTCGCCGACCTTGCGCGAAGCCTCCGGGTCGGGATCGAAGATCGACACGTCGATGCCGTTGAGCAGCAGCCGCGCCACCCAGCCGGCGCCGATAACCCCGCCGCCAATGGCGGCTGCTTTCGAGATTGTGCTCATGAAAATGCCCCTCCCGGCAGATTTGTCAGCGATCAGGCCGCCAGCGGCGCGCGCTTGACGAGGTTCAGCTTCTTGCGCACCTCTTCCGGCCCGATAACTCGCGCGCCCAAGGTCTCGATGACGGTGACCGCCTTCTCGACCAGCTGCGCGTTGGTGGCGAGAACGCCCTTGTCGAGCCAGAGATTGTCTTCGAGGCCGACGCGCACATTGCCGCCGGCCAGCACCGCAGCCGCGGCATAGGCCATCTGGTTGCGGCCGAGCGAGAAGGCCGAAAAGGTCCAGCTCTTCGGCACGTTGTTGACCATCGCCATGAAGGTGTTGAGGTCGTCGGGCGCCCCCCACGGCACCCCCATGCACAGTTGCACCAGCGCGTCCGGCGCAAGCACGCCCTCCTCCACCAGTTGCTTGGCGAACCAGAGGTGGCCGGTGTCGAAAGCCTCGATCTCGGGCTTGACGCCCATCGCGGTCATCATGCCGCCCATCGCGCGCAGCATGCCCGGCGTGTTGGTCATGACGTAGTCGGCCTCGGCGAAATTCATCGTGCCGCAGTCAAGCGTGCATATCTCCGGCAGGCACTGGCGCACATGCTCGACGCGGTTGGTGGCGCCGCCCATGTCGGTGCCGGCTTCCTTCAGCGGCAACGGGCTTTCGACGCCGCCGAACACCATGTCGCCGCCCATGCCGGCGGTCAGGTTCAGCACCACGTCGACATTGGCCTCGCGGATGCGCTCGGTCACCTCGCGGTAGAGATGGATGTCGCGACGCGGCTTGCCGGTGTCGGGATCGCGGACGTGGCAGTGGACGATCGCCGCTCCCGCCTTGGCCGCTTCGATCGCCGAGTCGGCGATCTGCTTGGGCGAACGCGGCACCAGATGGCTGCGATCCTGCGTGCCGCCGGACCCCGTCACGGCACAGGTAATGAAAACCTCGCGGTTCATCTCGAGCGGCATCGCATTCCTCCCTTACGAAACTTGACGGATCATCGCGCCGCTTGCGTGAACTTGTTTTGCGTTTTACGAAAACCAAATGGCAAAAAGCGAAAAGCCGACAATCTTTCGCGAGGAGCGCTCGCCGCTCAAGGTGACGATGCTGGTCTTCTCCGGCGCGTCCATCATGTGCGTGGCATCAGCCGTCGACCCGCTGCGCGCCGCCAACCGCATTGCCGGCGAGACGCATTTCGACTTCCGGCTGGTATCCGCCACCGGCGAGCCGGCGATCACCACCTGCGGCCTGCCCGTGGCGGTATCCGGCGCCTTCGACCCCGACGAGGCCTGCGACGTGCTGATGGTCATCGCCGGCTTCGGCACGCAGGGTTACACCACGTCGAAGCTGCTCGGCGGGATCAGGCGCTGCGCCCGCCAGTCCCGTGCGGCCGGCGGCATCGAGGCCGGCACCTGGCTGGTCGCCCGCGCCGGGCTGCTGGAAGGCCGCACTGCGACCACCCACTGGGAGGACATGGAGGATTTCGCCGCAGCCTTCCCCGATGTCGAGGTCCGCCCCGACCGCTACATCATCGACGGGCCGGTGTTCACCTCGGGCGGTGCGGCGCCCACCTTCGACCTGATGCTGCATCTGGTGCGCTCGCGGCTCGGCATGGCCACCGCGCTCGATGTTGCCAGCGTCTTCATCTACGACCAGTCGCGCGCCGCCACCGACGCCCAGCCGCTGGTTTCGCTCGGCCGGCTCGATGGCTACGACCCGCGCCTTGCCCAGGCGATCCGGCTGATGGAGGCGCATGTCGACCAGCCGCTGACGATTGCCGCGATCGCAAAGCGCGCAGGCGTTACGGCACGGACGCTCGAAAGCATCTTCCGCGCCTCGATCGGCGAAACACCAGGCGCCTACTATCTCAGGCTGAGATTGAACGCCGCGCGAAGGCTGGTGGTCGACACCCGCGTCAGCATGGCCGAGGTCGCCGAGCGGACCGGCTTTTCCTCGGCTGCCGCCTTCTCCCGCAGCTTTTCCCGCGCCTTCGGCACGCCGCCGGTGAGGATGCGCAAGGGCTGAGATTGCGCCTTGCGGGAGACCAGCTCAAGGCAGAATACCCCCACCCTCAATCCCTCCCCACAAGGGGGAGGGAAGCTTTGCGTCGCGCCATACGATCCGATCGCGGGAAAATCTCGCTTGGCATGGGTAGTGCCGATCCCCCTCCCCCTTGTGGGGAGGGGTTAGGGGTGGGGTGATGCCTCAGCCTCGCCTGCAAAGAATCCACTCGACCGCTGCCGCTAGGTCATCGACGACGGCATTCGGGTGCGGCGCGTGACGGCTCTCGTCTCCGGCGCGGTACTTGCCGGTTCGCACCAGCAGGGCCGCTCCGATGCCCGCCTTCAGGGCGCCGGCGACATCACTTTCCGCATCATCACCGACCATCACCGCCTGTCCCGGCGGGCAGTCCAATCCGGCGAGTGCGGCATGGAAGAAGTCGCGCGCGGGCTTGCCCAGCACCGTCGCCTGCTTGCCGGCGGCGAATTCGAGTGCTGCGACGAAGGCACCGGCATCGAGGCTGAGGCCGCCGTCGGCGTCCTTGAAAGTGCGGTTGACTGCAAGCGCGAGAAATTCGGCACCGTCGATGAGTTGCCGGAAGGCGGCGTTCATCGCCGCATAGGTGAAGGCCTCGGCGGCATCGCCGACCACCACCGCCTTCCTCTCGCCGAACGTGTGTCCGGCGAATTCGGGCACGAGGTCGGGATGCACGAGCAGGTGCGGCGCGCAGCCCTCGCGTGCAAGCCATTCGACGGCTGCACGGGCAGGCGTCAGCAATTCATCGTCGGCGACTTCGATGCCGAGGGCGGCGAGTTGCCTGACTATGGCTGCACGTGGCGAACGCGTAGTGTTGCTGACGAAGCGGATAGCAAGGTCTTCGCCATGCAGCCGGCGAATGGCTTCGATTGCACCGGGTATCGCCGCGTCGCCGTCATAGACGACGCCCGAAAGGTCCAGAAGCACCGCGCGTATCATCGGCGAAGGATGGCGAAGCATCCTCCATTCGTCAAACCGTCAGCAATCAGGCGGCACGGCTTTCGCTGCCGATGCGCGAGCGCATGTTTTCGGCGAGCACGGCTTCGAGGCGCAGCGCCACTGCCCGGCTCCATTCGTCCGACAGCTGTGTCTCAACGACAGGAGGCAGCGCCATCAGCCGGTCGACGATGGAATTGGTGCGCGAGCGGTCGAGCAATGCCTCGATCTCCGGCTCGTTCGTATTTGCGATGAAGGTCTTTTGTTCCCGTCTCATGACGCCGTAACTCACTGATTCGACGGGCGCCTTGAGGGCGAGAAAGAGGCAATTCAGCGGCAAGGGGGAAAGCGGCTCCCCCTCGCTGGATGGTTGTCCGGTTCAGACGTAGCGGTTGACGACGTTCTCCAGATATTCCTGCCGGCCCGACTTCGGCTGCGGTTCGATGCCGTCCTTGACGACGCGCGCGGCGATCTGCTCGAGGCTGCGCTCGCCCGAAAGCATCGCCTTGGCTTCAGTCGAGTTCCAGCCGGCATAGCGTGCATCGAGCGGGGCGGACAGCGCCTTGTCCTCGATCATCTTCGCAGCAGCCTTGAGGCCGCGGGCGCAGGCGTCCATGCCGCCGACATGGGCAACCAGCAGGTCTTCGGGGTCGAGCGACTGGCGGCGCAGCTTGGCGTCGAAATTGGTGCCGCCCGTCTTGAAACCGCCGCCCAGCAGCACCTGGTAGTAGGCCAGCGCCATCTCGGGCACGTTGTTGGGGAACTGGTCGGTATCCCAGCCCGACTGGTAGTCGTTGCGGTTCATGTCGATGGAGCCAAAGATGCCGAGCGCATTGGCGGTCGCCAGCTCATGCTCGAAGGAATGGCCGGCCAGGATTGCGTGGCCCTGCTCGATGTTGACCTTTACCTCCTTCTCCAGCCCGTACTTCCTGAGGAAGCCGTAGACGGTGGCGACATCGTAGTCGTACTGGTGCTTGGTCGGCTCCTGCGGCTTCGGCTCGATCAGGATGGTGCCGGTGAAACCTATCTTGTGCTTGTAGTCGACGACGAGGTTGAGGAAGCGGCCGAGCTGGTCGAGCTCGCGGCCCATGTCGGTGTTGAGCAGCGTCTCATAGCCTTCGCGGCCGCCCCACAGCACGTAGTTCTCACCCTTGAGCCGCTTGGTGACGTCGATGCAGTGCTTCACCGTAGCGGCTGCATAGGCAAAGACATCCGGGTCGGGGTTGGTGGCGGCACCCGACATGAAGCGGCGGTTGGAAAACAGGTTTGCCGTGCCCCAGAGCAGCTTGACGCCGGTCTTGGCCATCTTGCCTTCGAAATGGTCGGCGATCTCGTCGAGACGCTTGGCACTCTCGGCGAAGGTCGCACCCTCGGGCCGCACGTCGGCATCGTGGAAGCAATAGTAGGGAACGCCAAGCAGCGAAAACAGCTCGAAGGCGACGTCGGCCTTCAGCATGGCATGCTCCATGGTCTCGCCGAACCAGGGCCGCTCGAAGGTCTGGCCACCGAACGGATCGCCGCCTGGCCAGGCGAATGTGTGCCAGTAGGCGACCGCGAAGCGCAGGTGGTCTTCCAGCCGCTTGCCCAGCACCACCTCGTCGGCATTGTAGTGCCGGTAGGCCAGCGGGTTGGTGCTGTCGGGGCCTTCGTAGCGGACGGGCTTGATGTCGCCGAAATAGCCGGTGCTCATGGGAGAACTCCTTTCAGTGAGTACGCATGACCGCCCCGGACCGGGCGGCCGCAAAGATTCCGAATTCGATTACCTCAGGCGTAATTGGTTCCAGTCGGCACTGCTGCGACAAGGGTCGCGTTATCAAAGACAAACCCGACGGAGAGCAGAAATGACCGACTACAACGCCATCGCCGAAGCCTACATCGCCGCCTGGAACGAGACCGACGCCGACGCCCGCAAGGCGAAGATCGAGGCCGCCTTCACTTCCGGCGTGACCTATCGCGACCCCATCATGCAGGGCGACGGCCACGGCGGCATCGACGCGCTGGTAGCGGGCGTGCACGGCCAGTTCCCCGGCTTCCACTTCAAGCTCAAGGGCAAGGCCGACGGCTTCGGTGACCATATCCGCTTCTCCTGGGGCCTTGGTCCCGATGGTGCGGAGGCCGTGATCGAAGGCTCCGACTTCGCCACCCTCGAAGGCGGCCGCCTGAGCGGCATCACCGGCTTCCTCGACAAGGTGCCGGGCTGATCTGGCTCGGGCGCTCACATCGTCCCCCGGATCGCCGGATAGAGCTTGCGATAGCGCTGGTAGGCCTCGTCATAGGCGCCTGCCAGTGCTGCCACGGGCTCGATGGTTTCGGCTGTCGCAGGCAGCGTGCAGACCTGGTGCGGGTCAGCACCTTCGGCGGCGATGAGGCCGAGGCGTGCCGCACCAAAAGCAGCGCCGAAATCGCCGTCAGCGGGAATGTCGACCGGCAGGCCGAGTGCTGTCGCAATCGACTTCAGCCAGTAGCGCGAGCGCGAGCCGCCGCCGATGGCGGTCACGCGCGTCAGCGAGGTCCCGGCATTGGCCAGAGCTTCAAGGCTGTCGCGGAAGGCAAATGCCACGCCCTCGAGCACCGCCTGGGTCAGACCGGCGCGGTCGATCTCATGGGCAAGGCCCGTGAAGGAGCCGCGGATCGCCGCGTCGTTGTGCGGGGTCCGTTCACCCGAGAGATAAGGCAGGAAGGTCACGCCCGAAGGCGCACGCAGATCGTCGCCGAGTTCGCGGGTCAGTTCGGCGGCATCCTTGCCCGTGATGTTGCTCAGCCAGTTGAGCGAATCCGTCGCCGACAAGATGACGCCCATCTGGTGCCAGGCGTTGGGCAGCGCGTGGCAAAACGTATGCACGGCACTTTCCGGATTGGGCAGATAGGCGCCGTTGGCCGCAAACAGCACGCCCGACGTGCCGAGCGACACGAAGGCCGCGCCCGGCCTGACCGTGCCCATGCCGCAGGCCGAAGCGGCATTGTCGCCCGCGCCGCCAGCGATCACCACGCCCTGCCCCATGCCCCATTTCGAAGCCAGTTCGCCACGCAGCGTCCCGGCCCGCTCGGTGCCCTCGACCAGCGACGGCATGTGCTCGGTGCCGAGGCCGGTGGTGGCCAAAAGCTCCGGCGACCAGCGCCGGGCTGCAACGTCGAGCCACGAGGTTCCGGCCGAGTCGGACATTTCGGAAATGTACTCCCCCGACAGCCAGAGGCGGAGATAGTCCTTGGGCAACAGCACCTTCGCCACCCGGGCGAAGACGTCAGGCTCGTTGGCCTTCACCCAGGCGAGCTTGGGTGCGGTGAAGCCGGGGAAAACGATGTTGCCGGTAATCTTGCTAAAACGCGGGTCGGCGTCGAGCCTAGCTGCCTCGGCAAAGCTGCGCGTGTCGTTCCACAGGATGCAGGGGCGCAGCACCTTGCCCGAGGCGTCGAGCAGCGTCGCACCATGCATCTGCCCGGACAGGCCGATGCCGCGCACGGCAGCGATTTCCCCTGGATGTGCCGCCTTGAGCTCGGCGATCGCCTCTTCGGTGGCGCGAATCCAGTCGGCCGGATCCTGCTCGGACCAGCCGTGGTGCGGCCGCGACACGTCGAGCGAGCCGTGGCCGGAGCCGATGATCTTCTGGTCGGCGTCCATCAGCAGCGCCTTCACGCCTGACGTACCGAGATCGAGCCCGAGATACATGCCATTCCTCCCGAATGAGAGCCGCGGACGCCTTTGGCGCCCATCCTCTCACGTCATTGGCCGGCCCTCATCGCCAACAAGCAAGAACGGCCAGGCCATCGTCCCGTTCCTCCGACGGACGCTGCTTATTAGCAAACATTCCAGGGTCAGGTCGACATTTATTTCGGAACTCGCAAAAAATAGTCCAAAGCCTCGTCAATTGCATCGGGATTGCGGCCAGCCACGACAACGGTCCACGAACCGATTGCCAATTCCAAAACCGTCGAGCCACTGATTGGGCAAATCCGGGATTCCAGCGGACAGCGGCAGGCAAGACTCGTCACGCTGACGTGAATAAAAATCGCTAATTGCCGATGTGATTTCCTGCTCATCTAATTGAAATGAAATATATTCATTATTCGCTCTTGACGAAATTACACCTAATTTCTCCACCTCTCCTCCGCCTGCACGAAAATGTCTCCGATGAATAATACGGAGCAAGCCGTGCATGACATTCAATTCTGGAGAGGTCTGGCAGAAATTAGCCTACAGCAATTCTTATCTGCGCTTCGAAGTGCGCATGCTGCTTTTGGCACTGAAAGCCGGCTTTCGACCGGATCAGCCTCGTGTCCCAGCAGGCACGCCAGATGGAGGACAATGGACAGACGAAGGTGCCAGAGGTCATGTCCATCTGGCCTCATCTCGACCCCGCGCAACAGGTCGCGTCCGGATAAATGGGCGTTGGCAGACTGCGACCCCTGATCAGGAAGCTCGGCTCGCAGTCAGCCAGGGACGCTTGCTGGAGGCGCTGCAGAAAGTTCGCAAGATTGACCCTGGATGGAAGCCCAACCCGCAAGCCTATGAAACTATCGAAGGTTACATCCGCGCCAATCAATGGAGCACGGCCGAGGCCTATTTCCGTATATTTCAGCTACAGGCGACGCGAGTAGGCCCAGGTCCCTACGCAAGAGAGTGGATACCTGCACCACCTACCAACCGCCGACTAACTCAGGCCGAACAACGCGAAATCAATCGAATCGGGCGCAAATTCGGTTGCCATTGGTGCGGTAGACAAGATCCAGGAACGCCGAGCGGCAACCACGTCGGAGATCATCAAATGCCGAGAAGCTGGGGGACCCCGACGCGAGTTTACCCGCATTGCATCTGGTGCAGCGCATCGCAAGGTGGTCTCATCAAACATCTCAAGTCCAGGAGACGTTGAATGGTTGTGAAAACACTCGTCATAGCCCCCGAATACGTCAGCTTTTACGTTGCCGGCAGGCGCGAGGTCACACCGCCGATTGACCTAGACTATGGGCGTATTGCGGCAACACGTGAATGCATCACCGTTCCATCTCTCTATTCGAACGACGGGGATACCACGGTAGTTGTCGGGCCACTCTCGGAATTGAACCAGACGTTAGCGCCGGACTACGACGGTTTACTCGACACCCCTCACCGGCTGCTGATGCTGTCGGATGCCCTCATTGACATCGCAGACATCCCGGTTAGCAGCACAAGGACGCACATCCGCATCTGGGTCAACCATCCAATACAGCCTGACCACGTCGTTATCGGCTGGGCGGACAGCTAGACGAGGCGCGCGTGACTTTCAGCCGTGCGCGAGAAGTGCCGCACGCTGGACGAACAGGCCCGACAGCGGGCTTGCCGGGCGCGCATGGTTGCGCGCTACGGCCAACCTGACCGCCAGCGCATCGTCGCCATCGCGCAGGGCCGCCTCGATCAGCGTCAGTTCGATCACGTCGCGCTGGGCATGGCTGCCGCCGAAGCGGTGGGCGATGGCCCTGACCGGCCCAAGCAGCCGCACCGTCTCGCCATAGCGCCCTTCCCCGAAGGCCTTGATCGCCAGCGTGACGGGGTGGCCGACGTCGCGCGTGAAAGCGGCGTTGTCGTCGTCGCGGGCGATCGCCTCGCGCTGGGCGTCGAGCATCGCCTTGGCCGGCGCTTCGAGACCGGCGCCGACGAAGGCCATCATCGCATGTGCGTCGTTGAAGGCGTAGTTGCCGGCCGCAGCCTTGGGCGCCCAGTTGGCCGCAAGGCTCGCCCAGCGGTCGCCGACATCGACGCCGCCGAGATGAAGCCGCCACAATATCGCCGAGGCATCGACCATGTTGAGCGCCAGCTTCGACTGCGCGCCGTAGATCGGCCCGTCATAAAGCGTCAGCACCTCGTCAGTCTCGCCGAGGTCGTAGTGAAACAGCGCCAGGTGCCACCAGTTGTGGACCTGGAGAAAGCTCTCCTTCGTCCAGGCGTCCGAGTTGCCGCGCATCCAGGCGATGCCGTCGCGCTGGCGGCTCTGCATCTCCATCACATGTGCCACCGCATGCTGGGCCCAGCCATCGCGCGGTTCCATCTCGACAGCTTGCCGGCCCAGGGTCTCGGCATGCGCATATTCGCCCATCTCCTCGAAGCCGAAGGCCTGCATGCCGAGGATGGCGTGATAGCCCGGCATGCCCGTGCTCCACGCCGGCATAGCCTTGGCGATGCGATCGCGCAGCATCGGCGCATTGCCGGTGAAGAAGTCGATCTGGTGTCCGGCCTGCAGCGCCAGCGCATCGGCGGGATGCTCCGCAGTCAGATCGGCAAGGATATGCCCGGCCTCGTGCCAATGGCCCGCTGCGAGACAGCCGAGGGCCGCGACATGCGCCTTCTCACGGACTGTTGCAGCGAGCACGGCGGCGGCAACATGGCAGTCGAGCGCGACCGCCATCGCCTCGCGCTCGGTGGCGAGGCCGTAGAGCCAGCCCTTCAGCACATGCGCCATGACGAAGTCGGGCGCTGCAGCGATCGCCTTGTCGGCCGAGCCGACCGGATCGCCGACGAAGCGCTGGAGTTCGCTCACCCCACGCTCGTAATGCGCGGCGGAAGCCTCGTCCGCGCCTGAAAGCGCAAGCCCGAGCCGGTCCTTCACCACGGCCGAAGTCCTCAGTGCCCCGAACGGGTTGCCGCCGCGGCAAGACCGGCGCCGACAAGCAAAGTGCCGCCGGTGCGGTTGAAGATGCGGATGGCGCGCGGGCTGGCAACGACGCTGCGGGCGCGCGCGGCGACCAGCGCGTAGCCGAAGGCATTGGCGAAGGCCAGCGTCAGGAAGGTCACCTCGAAGATCAGCATCTGGGTCCAGAAATCGCCGCTGCGGTCGATGAACTGCGGCAGGAAGGCGACGAAGAAGGTGATGCTCTTGGGGTTCAGCGCCGTCACGATCCAGGCATGCGCCATCATCTTGGCGGCCGACGCCGCATCGGTGCGCGGCTTGGCGTCGAGCGACCCCCCGGCCCTAAACAGCTTGATGCCGAGATAGATGAGATAGGCCGCACCGATCCACTTCACGATGGTGAAGACGGTTGCCGAGGCGGCAAGCAGCGCGCCGATGCCGAGCATCGACAGCGTCATCGCGGTGAAATCGCCGAGTGCCACGCCCACCGCCATCGGCAGTGCGGTGCGCCAGCCCTGGCCCAGCGCATAGGATACCACAAGCAGGATGGTCGGCCCCGGAATGACGAGCAGCACCGCAGACGCGGCGGCAAAGGCGGCCCAGTTTTCGAACGACATGAAAAGCTCCCTGATCAACAACGGGATCAAGCTCCGCCGCTGCGCGGTTGTAAAGCCCCTGAGGCAACACACGCGGCGTTCATGCTTTCTCAACCATGAATGATGAAAATGCCACCTATCCAGCCGGGGTTCGCCCCGGTGCCTGGCCGCCCCCGCGTTTAGAGTGGAATTGTGCCGTGTCGAAATCGCCTGCTTCGCCGGTCTCCGGCCCAACCGATCATGCCCCGAAACTGGCCTCGCGCCGCAACGTGCTTTTTGGCCTCGGCGCCGCCGGGCTGCTGGCCGGCTGCAGTCGAAGCATGGAGATGGACCTCGCCTCGATCCAGATCGACGACTACACTACCGGTTCGATCCGGCCCAGCATCAGCGTCGACAAGCAGGTAACCCGCCCCGAGCTGATGTACGCCTCCTTCACCGACGAAGGCTACCAGCTGCCGGAGATCCCCTTCGCCAAGGTCGATCCCAAATTCCGCCGCCAGATCGTCGTCGACCCGACCGGCGAAGCACCCGGCACCATCGTCGTGCGGCTGCAGGAACGTCATCTCTATCTCGTCCAGCCGGGTGGCGATGCCATCCGCTATGGCGTCGGCATCGGCCGCGACGGCTTCCTCTGGAACGGGCGCGCCAACATCCAGTACGGCAAGAAATGGCCGCGCTGGACCCCTCCGGCGGAAATGATCGCCCGCAAGCCGGAACTCGAGAAATGGCGCGGCGGCCAGCCCGGCGGCCTCGACAACCCGCTCGGCGCACGCGCGCTCTACATCTTCAAGGACGGCCAGGACACCGGCTACCGCGTCCATGGCTCGCCCGAATGGTGGACCATCGGCCAGGCGATGTCGTCGGGCTGCGTCCGCATGATCAACCAGGACGTCATCGACCTCTTCAGCCGCGTCAACGGCAAGACGCCGATCGTCGTCAGCTAGGCTGCGGATAGCTTTAGAACCGACTGAATCTCCCATTGCGTCCGGTCGCCAGAAGGGCGAATGTGCCGGAAATCAGCACTGGGAGGACAGCGTCCATGCCTTCGACATTCGTCATCGCGCAAGGCGGTGGACCAACGGCCGTCATCAACCAGACGATGGCCGGCGCCGTGCTCGAAATCCGCCGGCGCCATCCCAAGGCGCGCGTCCTGGGCTCGCGCCACGGCGTCCGCGGCATCCGCGACGGCGACTATGTCGACCTGACCGATATTCCCGAAGAGCAACTGCTGCGCATTGCTGCGACGCCCGGCGCCGCCCTTGGCAGCACCCGCGACAAGCCTGATGCCGCCTATTGCGATGTCATCCTCGAAGGCCTCAAGAAAGCCGACGCCCGCGCCTTCATCTATATCGGCGGCAACGACACCGCCGGCACCCAGCAGATCCTGACCGACGCGGCGCAGGGCAGCATCGCCTTCGTCCATGCACCCAAGACCATCGACAACGACCTCGAAGAAAACGACCACACGCCGGGCTTCATCTCGGCGGCCGAGTTCGTCGCCGGCGCCTTCCTCAGCGTCGATCTCGATTTTCGCGCTCTGCCCGGCATCTATGTCGGTATCGTCATGGGTCGCCATGCCGGCTTCCTGACGGCGGCAGCCGCAGCGTGGCGCGACGAGGACACCGACGGCCCGCACCTGATCTACGTGCCCGAACGTGCCTTCTCGGTGCCGCGCTTCATCGACGAGGTGAAGGCGACGCTGGCCCGCCATCGCCGCTGCGTCGTTGCGGTCTCCGAGGGCGTCAGCACCGCCGACGGCAAGGCGCTGGTGGAAAGCATCGTGCCCGCCGACAAGCTCGAACGCGACGCCCATGGCAACATCAAGCTTTCGGGCAGCGACCTGAGCCGTGCCTTCGAGAACGCCCTCGCCGAAGGCCTGCCGGGCAAGCGCGCGCGCGTCGACGCGCTCGGCTACATGCCGCGCGGCTACATCGGCGCGGTCAATGCCGTCGACGCGCAGGAAGCCTTCAACGCCGGCGTCTTCGCCATCGATGCGGCAGACAAGGGCGGCGGCTCGGTGGCGCTGAAATACGAAGGCGGCAAGACCGTGCTGAAGCTGGTGCCGCTGGCCAACGTCGCCGGCAAGACCCGGCACATGCCGGACGACTTCATGCTGCCCGACGCCAACCACCTTTCCGAAAAGGGGCTGGCGTATCTGCGCCGGCTGGTCCCTGGCAGGTTCAAGATCGGCAGGCCATTCGTTTGAACCGACGCTTGGGCTGGTTCTCGAAAATCATCGTCGACGCAACCACGACGATGCTGACCGAACCGTTCGTCACCGACTATTGCCGCGCCAATATGTGGCTGGTGCGCGGCCGTGACATCGACATGCTGGTCGACACCGGCATGGGCATCTGCCCACTCGCCCCAGAGATCCACACGGTGCCGGGCAAGCCCCTGCTCGTGGTCGCCACCCATGTCCATCTCGACCATGTCGGCTCGCTGCATGAATTCGCCTGGCGCGCCGGCCCCCGCATCGAGGCAACGTTCTTCGAGACCATGCCGGACGAGGCGACCTACGCCCACATGTTCCGCAATTTTCCAGGCGACGTATCGGAACTGCCCTGGCCCGGTTGGCGGTCCGCCGACTACGCCATCAGGCCCGCCCCGCTGCACCGCCTGCTCGACGAGGGCGCCGTGATCGACCTCGGCGACCGCAGCTTCACCGTGCTGCACCTGCCCGGCCACTCGCCAGGATCTATCGGCCTGTTCGACGAACATGACGGCACCCTGTTCTCGGGCGATGCCATCCATGGCGGGCTGCTGGTCGACGACATGCCGGATTCCGACCGCGCCGCCTACTGCGACACCATGCGCCGCCTGATCGGTCTGCCGGTGCGCATCGCCCACGGCGGCCACGCCGACAGCATCGACGGCGACAGGATGCGCGAGATTGCCGAGGATTATCTAAGACGGAACGGCGGCTAATAGCGTCGCTCAGCGCTCGAAGCCCCCTCACCGTCTCGGGCTTCGCCCGAGCCACCTCTCCCCACTCCGTGGGGGCGAGGAACCAAGTCCTGCGAGTTCGCACTCTAGCGGCGGCAAGGCGGAGCCTGCGCGATTGGCGTTTCCTCGCCCCCACGAAGTGGGGGAGAAGTGGCGCGGCGAAGCCGTGACGGTGAGGGGGTGCCTCTTGAGACTAAACGCCGAAGATCAGCCCAGCCCTTCCTCGAACCCGCTGATCGCCTTGACCTCGAGGAAATCCTCGAGCCCCCACTTGCCGCCTTCGCGGCCGAGGCCCGACTGCTTGTAGCCGCCGAAGGGGCTGCCATAGGGGCGCTCGGTGCCGTTGATCTGCACCATGCCGGCGCGGAGCTTGCGCGCCACGCGCTGGGCACGCGCCTTGTCGCCCGTCTGGACATAGGCCGACAGGCCATAGGGCGTGTCGTTGGCAATGGCGATCGCTTCTTCTTCCGTTTCGAACGGGATCATCGCCACCACCGGCCCGAAGATCTCCTCGCGGGCGATGCGCATGTCGTTGTTGGCGTCGGCAAAGACCGTCGGTCGCACGAAGTAACCGCGGTTGAACCCTTCTGGCCGGCCGAGCCCGCCGGCAACGACACGCGCGCCCTCCTTGATGCCGGCGTCGATCATGCCCTGCACCTTGTCGAACTGGACGTCGGACGACAGCGGCCCGATATGGTCGCCGTCCTCGGCCGGATTGCCGATCTTCACGGTGGCCGCATATTTCGCCGCGATGTCGACGGCCTTGTCATAGACCGGGCGCTGCACCAGCATGCGCGACGGTGCGTTGCAGGACTGGCCGGTGTTTTCGAAGCAATGCGCCAGCCCACGCGTCACCGCGTCGGTGAGGTCGGCATCGTCGAAGACGATGTTGGGCGACTTACCGCCGAGTTCCAGCGTCACGCGCTTGACCGTCTCGGACGCCGCCTTGGTCACCGCAACGCCGGCGCGCGTCGAGCCGGTGAACGACATCATGTCGATGCCGGGATGGCGCGACATCGCCTCGCCGACGGTCGGGCCGTCGCCATTGACCATGTTGAACACGCCGGCCGGGAAGCCCGCTTCCTCCATCATCTCGGCAAAGACGATCGACGACATCGGCGCGATCTCCGACGGCTTCAACACCACCGTGCAGCCCGCTGCCAGCGCCGGCACCACCTTCAGCGCTACCTGGTTCATCGGCCAGTTCCATGGCGTAATCAGCCCGCACACGCCGATCGGCTCGCGCACGATGCGCTCCTGCGGATTGGCCGCGTTGAGCGGCTCTTCGAATTCGAAGCGCTTCAGCACCTCGATGAAGCTCTTGATGTGCCCCGCGCCACTGGAGGCCTGCGACTCGAGCGCCAGCTTGATCGGCGCGCCCATCTCCCAGGAAATCGCCTGGGCCATGTCGCGCACGCGCCTGTTATAGGCGGTGAGCAACTTTTCGAGCAGCGCGAGACGCTGTTCGCGGCTGGTCGCACTCCATGCCGGGAAAGCGCGCTGTGCTGCTTCCACCGCCTTGTCGACATCGGCGGGCGACCCCAGCGAAATCACCGCAAAGGCCTGCTCGTCGGCCGGGTTGATGACCTCGAGCTCCTTCGCAACCGCGGGCGCGACCCATTTTCCGTCGATGAAGAAATTCGTCTTGCGCAGCATGGCAGGCTCCTTGGTACATGACCCGAAAAACGGGACTTTGCAGTTGGCAGACTTCTAGAACGGCGCGCGGCACGTTCATGTCCTGATTCCGACCGCATTTGTAGGCTGGCTGTCCCCGTGCGGGAAGGCTTGGGTCACTGCTTGACCGCTCGTGCCACAATGTCAGTAGGTTTTGGTAATGTGGCCGGACATGGGTGGATCGCACGCCACGTTGTTTTATAAGGCTCGTCCATCGAGGCCACCATCATGTCCATCACAGGTTCGCGTCGCCAGGCGGCGATCGCCTTCATCTTCGTCACCGCCGTGCTCGACATCGTGGCGATGGGCATCATCATCCCGGTGCTGCCCTCGCTTATCGAGGAGTTCGCCGGCTCCAACGCCGACGCCGGCTGGATCAATGGCGTCTTCATCGCGCTCTGGGCCTTCATGCAGTTCGTCTGCTCGCCGATCATCGGCTCGCTGTCGGATCGTTACGGCCGCCGCCCCGTCATCCTGCTGTCGACCGTCGGCCTCGCCGCCGACTACGTGCTGATGGCGCTGGCGCCGAACCTGTGGTGGCTGGCCCTCGGCCGCATCGTCGCCGGCGTCACCTCGTCGAGCTTCACCACCGTCTTCGCCTACATGGCCGACATCACCCCGCCCGAGGGCCGCGCCCGCGCCTATGGCCTGATCGGTGCTGCCTTCAGCGCAGGTTTCGTTGCCGGGCCGCTGATGGGCGGTTTCCTCGGCGAGATCTCGCCGCGCGCGCCGTTCTGGGTGGCGGCGGCGATGAGCGGGCTTGCCTTCCTCTATGGCGCCTTCGTCCTGCCTGAATCGCTGCCGCGCGAAAAGCGCATGGCCTTCTCCTGGCGCCGCGCCAATCCGTTCGGCGCGATGATGCTGCTGCGTTCGCACCCGGAACTGACCGGTCTCGCCGCGGTGACCTTCCTGCTGCATTTCGCCCATCATGTCTTCTCGGCAGTGTTCGTGCTCTATGCCGCCTACCGCTACGGCTGGCATGCCTGGGAAGTGGGCCTACTGCTGGCGATGGTCGGCGTGCTCGACATGATCGTGCAGGGGCTGATCGTCGGCCCGGTCGTCAAGCGCTTCGGCGACCGCACGACGATGGTGTTCGGCTTGTTTGCCGGCGCCTTCGGCATCGCCTGCATGGGCTGGGCGCCGACCGGCTTCTGGTTCACGCTGGCGATCATCCCCAACGCCTTGTGGGGCCTCGCCATGCCGACGACGCAGTCGCTGATGACCCAGCGTGTTTCCGAGTTCGAGCAGGGCCAGTTGCAGGGCGCCAACATGAGCGTGGCCAGCATCGCCGGCGTCGCATCGCCGCTGTTCTTCGGCGCGGTCTATGCCTGGACGCTGAGCGAAGGTACGCCGATGCCCTACCCCGGCCTCGCCTTCTACCTCGCCGCGGTCGTGCTGCTGTCGGCGGCATTGCTCGGCTGGGCGGTCGCCCGCAAGGCCGACCGCGCCGACGCGGCGGAAGAGGCGGTCTGAGAATGTCAGCCCAGCCTCAGCGCGTGGGAGAAACCTTCACCGAGACGATCTCGAACGGCACCGCGCCATAGGTGGCAACGGTCTGCTCGTGCTCCCACTCGCGGAACTGACGCGACGGACGCGCCGCGAGCGTCAACGCACCAAGGGCTAGGTCGGGCTGGATGACACCGCGAAACCGCAATGTCAGCCGGCCTCCCGACTTGCCGAGCTTGCGATAGCGCAGTCGCGCGAAATGCCGTTCGCCGCCATTGAGCTCCATCTCGATGCGCCGGCGCACCGGCGGCAGGTCCATGCGCACGACGATGTCGATCTCCGCCCGCGCCCCACCAGCAATCGGCGGCGGCATAGGCACCGGCTGCGACAGCGCCGGGACGCCTGCCCCGGCATCGGCCGTCTCGGTTACGCGACGGCCGTGCCACTGGACGTCAGGCAATTCACGCTCGCGAACCGCCCGCTTCTTGCGCATCCGCAACTGCTTGGCCACCCCGCGCGAAAGCCACGTCAGCCCCTTGAAATCGGTTCGCGGCTTGGCCTGGAGCAGCGAGCTTATCCTGGATGCGCCGGCGCGGTCGGCCATCGCGACAATCCGTTCCAGCGCGCCGGCAGGCACGGGCGCGGACATTTCCGCGGCGAGATAGGTCAGCGCCACCGCTGCCGGCACCGCCAGGCAGCGCCGGGCGACGATTTCGCAGAACACCTCCCAGTCAAACCCGCAGGTGCCAATCGCCGTCGCGCTGTCGACCAGCCAGTCGCTGTGGACATGGGCATCGAGGCCGCCATGGCCGATCGCCAACGCGACCCGGTCGGCAGCCGAAGGCACCAGCACGCCAAGGCCGGAAAAGGTCGCCGGCAAGGCGCGCTGCCAGATCGCCTCATCGTCAGCCGCATCGGCCTGCGACCAGTCATAGGCGACCTGGTGCAGGTCGATGTCGCCATAGCTGCCCTTGAAGAAGTTCATCGAGCGCACGGCGCCGAGCCGCGGCTTGAGATATTGCGGACTGACCCCAGTCGACACATGCCAGTCGCCATGCCGCAGCACATCGAAGGCAACTGCCATGTGCTGCGGCCGCACCAATATGTCGATGTCGTGGGCGACGCGGCCACGCTGCGCCGCCGGATCGACCGCGATGCGGCTGGCGCCCTTGAGCAGCATGATCGGCGCACCACCGTCGATGATTCCCTTCAGCGCAGGCTCGGCCTCGCGCATGGCGAGCCGCGACTTGGTCCACAGCATCTTCTGCAGCCCGGCGAGACGTGGATAGGCAGGATGCGTGGCCAGCGCCTTGCCGAAACGGTCGGCGATGGCTGCAAGCAGCCGATGCTCGCGAAACTCGACCGCGTCGATGTCGTTGGCGTCGAGCCAGTGCAGCGCTTGGGCCTGCGCTGCCTGCTGGTCCGGCAGCAGCACGGCCTTGAGCAACTGGTCGAGCCCGTTGGTCGGCCATGCCCAGCCATAACAGGGGAAGCGCCGGCTGATGCGGCGGGATGCCGATGCCATCAGCCCTGCCCGGAGTTCTTGAGCTTGCGCCGCAGCATGGCCATCCTCGCCACTTCGAGATAGCCGCGGTCGCGCTCGGGATCGCGGCCATAGGACATGCTGCCCGGCAGTATCCGCCGCAGCGAAAGCACCTCGTCGATCATGCCGAACTGGTGCCCGTCCTCGCGGGCACGGCCCAGCCAGTCGATCATCTCGCCACGGTTGCCCGGCGGGTCGATCACCGGCCCGACGGCGAGCGCCACATCGCGGCGAACCAGCATCGTCGTGCGCGACCAGCCGGGAACGACCTGGCCAGTGCCGGTATCGGCTTCGCCATGCCTGAACGTCCGCCAGAGCGTGAAGACGGCGGCCAGTTGCGGCATCTCTTCCAGCCTGCGGAACTGCCGCTCGATCTTTTCGGGCAGCCACAGGTCGTCGGCATCCACCGTGGCGATGTGGGGATGCGAGGCCAGTGCAAAACCTCTTGTCGTTGCGCTGCCCGGACCGGCATTGTCCTGCCTGACATAGCGGATGCCGACGCCCGATTGCAGGGCGGCAGCCTCGGTCTCGTCCGTCGAGCCGTCGTCGACGACGATGATCTCGGCCGGAGCGAGGCTCTGCGCCGCAACCGAGCGCAGCGTCTCGGCGATGGTGCGGGCCGCATTGTAGGCGGGAATGACGACGCTGTACTTGGCCACCTAGCGCCCCCTGCCCAATCCACGCTCGTCGACCTTGATCAGATCCTGAAAGCTGCCGAGCGACGGGTCGCGGCGGCGACGCACGATGGACTTGTGGCAAGCGCGCAGGAACTCGCGCCGCACCTCCGCTCGGTTGGCCATCAGGCTGTCCGGATGCTGGCGATAGTAAAGCGCGATCGTGTCTGGAAAGACATGGCGAGCGTGCTGCTCGAACACGCGAAACAGGAAATCGGTATCCTCCGACTGAGCCAGTTCTTCGTCAAAAGGCCCGATCCGATCGACCAGGCCCCTCGCGTAGATTCCTGCCGAAAGATGTATCCCGCGAAAGACACGTTCGTCACAACCTTCGGCGGGCTCCAGGGCCTCTTCGTCGACCAGGTCGACCATGCGCATGTAGGAATAGGTCAGTTCGAGAACCGGGTCGGCCTTGAAATATGTGAGGTCGGCAGCGAAACGGCCGGCTGGCGAAATGTCGTCGGAATCGAGGAAGGAAACGAACTCGGTGTCATCAGAGAGCTGCCGCAAGCCCGCGTTTCGCGCCTTGGTCACACCGGCGTTCGGTTGTGAAAACAGGCGGATCGGCGCCCCGTCCCCGATGAAGGCGCGGATGACGTCCGCAGTACCGTCCGTAGAGCCATCGTCGATGACGATGATGTCGAGGTCCGCCGCATCGCGCTGGCGCAACACCGAGCGAAGCGCCGAGCCGACATATCTCTCGCGATTGTAGACAGGCACGACGATGCCCAGCTTCATGGCTTTCCCCTGTCCAGAAACGCAGCGATCGTCTCCGCGATTTCCTCGCCGCGCCTGCCCAACGCCAAGTGGAAGCACGGCAGGCGTCGTGTCAGCTCGCCGAAAAACCGGAAACCGCTCTCCCGTTCGCCGGGCATCTGTGCGATCCCCGACGGCGCCAGCGCCATCAGCGCATCCCTGCGCGAGATCGGCGTGATTGCGCTTTTTGCCTCGCCCGAAATCCGCGGCACCGTCAGGGCGACGATGTCGAGCTTTTCGGCCACGCCGCCCGGGGACAGGTCCTGGACCCTGAACTGGTATTTGCCTTGCCAATTGAGCGGACCCGGGTCGGGCAGCCGACTGGCAAGTCCCAGCCGGTCGAAACCCGTGGGGTCCTGCTTCAGCGTGGTGAACAGCGGACGCGCCACCGAACGATCGCCGTCGAACTCGACCAGCACATAGTCGTCGCCGACGCTTTCGAGCCCGGCGAGCAAACCGGCCGCAACCGTACCGGACTTGCCCGCCCCGCCTGCCCCGGCCAGAAGCACGCCCCTGCCGCCAGCGCCGAGCGTTCCGGCATGGGTCAGCCGCATGCCCCGCGCCGCATATTCCCAGTGGAGAAAACACCGCAACGGCGCACCGAACTCCCATGGCGGGCAGCCATCGGCGGAAAGCATGAGCTGGACACCCCGTCGCTTCTCGACGTGGTAGAATTGCCAGTAGCGCAGGTCGTGGAAATAGTGTCCGCGCAACCCATCGGCCTCGAGCCTCTCAGAGAACGCTTGCGGGTTGAACAACGCCTCGCCCCACTGGGCCGGTGTCGGCACCGAGCCTATTCCGGGATGCGCGAGGAAGATGCGTGCCGGCTGCCGATGTCCGGCATCTTTCGCCGTTGCCATGCCATGGCCGAGCGCCGCCGCCAGTTCGCCGTGATCGGAGAACACGTCGATCGACAACCCCGGCAGCTCGACCCGGCTTTGCACGGGAAAGCTCCCGGCGCCGGCCTCGCATGCGGCCAGAACCTCGCGCGCATAGTCGGCAAGGCCATCAAGGGTTACCCGTTGCATCTGTGCCCAATGAGTTGACTGGAGAGAAAAAGTACGACTGTCGCCAGCCGCACCTACTGCCTGACCACCGGCCAGCCGGCGGGCTCGTCGACATCGTGGATCGGGTCGACCATGACCAGGTCTGCAAGTTCGTCGTGCATGTCGATCTTGAGGCCGTCACGTGCCGCAGCCAGGCGCGCAGCCAGCTCGGGCGAAAGGGCCGTGGGCGCAACCTCAGCCGCGGGCGAAAGCAGCCCATATTCGCCAAGCCTGGCGATGAAGGCATCGAGATCGTCTGCTGCGATCGCGCTGCTGCCGCAATCCCGGCCGACGAGGCTTGCCGGCGAAACATGCGCAATCAGCGCCTCCCACACACAGCTGCCGCTGTCCGAGAAGCCGAAATACCGGCCGCTGGCGAGATCGAGAACGACCGCATCGCCATCGAACGTCTCATAGACAATGTCGCTGCCCGAGACCGCGTAAATCGACGAAAACCCCATTACCCACACCTACCCCTAGGTTACCTCTGAGATGCACTGCTTATCAAGCAAGCGCTTATATAAGCAACCTGCATCCAGGCGGCGCCATATATCCGGTTGTATCCATTGGCGCAATACTCGCCTCTAGATTGTTATTGGTAGTATTTTTTAATGCCTGCGGAGCAGACGTTCCGAAGGCGTTGATGGCACAGCGTCTCTTTGCGGGATTGTACGACCGCGTTCAACCCAATACGCGCTGCCGCTCAGTTTCGCTCGACCGGCTTCGAGCGCATGCGCGAGACCGTTTCGCGCTCGGCCCGCTTGCAGCGCATCGGCGGCAGGCCGCGATCCATCAGGGCCATGTCCTCCAGCACCATGTCGCCCATGCGCTTGAAGGCGATGTCCAGCGCACCGGCACGGTGGGCGGAACGCAGGAACCCGGGCAGGGATCGAACGGGATGGTCCTTCGCCGGCGGCTCCTCGGGAAAGACATCGCTGGCAGCCAGGATATGGCCGCTTCGGACAGCATCCATCAGCGCGTCGAAATCGACAACTCCAGCACGGCTGAGCAGGATCAGCGCCGCCCCCTTACGCATGCTGGCGAATGAGCGGGCGTCGAGGAAGCCCTGATTCTCGCTGGTGACCGATGCCACCACGAAGACAACATCGCTGCCTGACAAGACCTCGTCGAGCGTTGCCGACTCGACGCCATTTTCGCGCAACACGGAGGGCGGCAGCCATGGGTCGAAGGCTTTGACGCGGGCGCGGAACCCCAGGAGCAGCCGGTTCAGCGCCTTGCCGAGATCGCCGAAGCCGATGAAGCCGATATCGGCACCCGACATCAAGCGGGCAGAGGCGTTGCCGTCGGCGCCCCAAAGCTCACGGCCCTCGCGGAAGGCGAGGTCGGCGTCGGTGATGCCGCGCGCAAGGTCCAGCGCCAGCCCCAGTCCGATCTCGGCCACCGGCTCGGCGAAGACCTGGCTGGTCGTCACCACATGCACGCCACGCGCGAATAGGTGCTCGTAGGGCATGTTGTCGAGCAGGTTGCCCTCGACGTTGAAGATGCAGCGCAGCGACGCCATCGCCGCGACAGTGTCCGGCGACAGCGCCGGCTGTCCGATCAAATAGCGCACACGTGCCAGAATTTCAGCATCGAGACCGGCGATGTCCTCGGGCTCGACCTCCAGCACCTCGTTCTCATCGCGTAGCCTGGCCAACGCCTCGGGCGCAAAGATCAGCTCCAGCGTGCGCGGCCGGGGCGCGCTGAGCACAAGCGGCCTGGCTTGATCGGACATGCTTTCCTCCCGGCGCTTCTACTGCCTCAGCCGTGGTCGAGGCCCAGCGCCTCGATCAGGTGCTCGCCGGTGATCACCCGTTCGACCTCCTCGATGGTCGATTTCTTCGGATCGATGTCGTCGGCAACGATCTTGCCGCCGCGCATGACGACGATGCGGTCGACCACCTGGAAGACATGGTGGATGTTGTGGGCGATGAAGATGCAGGAATGGCCGGTATCGCGCACCTCGCGCACGAAGCGCAGTACGCCTTGCGTCTCGGCGACGCCGAGATTGTTGGTCGGCTCGTCGAGGATGATTAGGTTACTTTCGAAATGCATGGCGCGTGCGATGGCGACCGCCTGGCGCTCGCCGCCCGACAGCGCCCCGATCGGCGTGGTCGGCGGGATGTCCTTGGTGATGCCGACGCGCTTGAGCAAGGTCCGCGCCACCTCGTTCATCGCATCGTGGTCGAGCCTGTTGAACAGGCGCGCGCCTTTGACCGGCTCGCGCCCGAGGAACAGGTTGCGGGCGATCGACAGTTGCGGCACCAGCGCCGAGTCCTGGTAGATGGTCTCGATGCCGTTGGCTATGGCGTCGGTGGTGCTCTTCATCTGCACCTCCTTGCCCTTGACGTAGATCTGGCCGCTGGTCATCGGCACCGCGCCAGACAGCACCTTGATCAGCGTCGACTTGCCGGCGCCGTTGTCGCCGAGCAGGCCGACGACCTCATGGGTATTGACCGTGAGCGAGACGTCCCGGAGCGCATGGATGCGCCCATAGTACTTGTTGATGTTCTGCATCCGGACGAGTTCTTGGGTCATCGCTCAGGTCCCCGCATTGTGTCGGCGTTCGAGCCAGGAGTGCAGCGCCATCATGGCGAGGATGATCGCGCCGATGAAGATGTTGTAGGCGAGGCCGGGCACGCCGACCATGACGATGCCGTTGCGCATGATGCGCAGGATGAATATCCCGATCACGGTGCCGATGATGGTGCCACGCCCCCCGGTCAGCACCGTGCCGCCGATGACCACCATGGCGATCACCTCCAGTTCATAGCTCGTGCCGCTGTTGGGGTTGGCAGCCGAGGTGCGGATCGAGCTGATGATGCCGGCAAAGGCCGCCATCGCCGACGAGGTCATGAACAGCAGCACCTTGGTGCGCCGGACGTTGACGCCCCGCGCCCGCGCCGCGTTGGGATTGCCGCCCGAGGCCTGGATCCAGTTGCCGGCCTTGGTCTGGGTCAGCACGTAATGGGCGAGGAAGGCAAACAGCACGAACCACAGCAGGGACATGTAGACGCGGAAGCCGCCGACGTAGAACTCGCCGACCAGGAGTTGCGCCAGCCACTGGTCCTCGGCGTTCCAGGTGCGCTGCGGGAAACCGTCGGTGATGTAGAGCGCCGAGCCGCGCGCGATCAGAAGCATGCCTAGCGTCACCAGGAAGGACGGGATGGCGAGCCGGGTGACGAACCAGCCGTTGACGAAGCCGATCAGCATGGCAAGGCCGATGGCGATCAGGAAGGCCACGGGCAGCGGCGCAAGGCCGGTGTTGAACACCGTCCACATCACCACCGCCGACAGGCCGAACACCGAGCCGACGGACAGGTCGAATTCGCCCGAGGTCATCAGCAGCGTCATGGCCAGCGCGATAAGGCCGAGTTCGACAGTGAAGGCGAGCGTGTTGGAGATGTTCAGCGGCGACAGGAAGTCCGGATTGATCGACCAGAAGATCGCGATTTCCAGGATGAGCAGGACCAATGGCCCGAATTCAGGCTTCGCGATGAAGCGCTGCACAAATGATCGATTGTCCATGACTGATCCGTGAAAAGACGTTGGTCGTCAGGTGGAATGGCCTCGCCGCCGCGGTCCTGGATGCGAGCACCCGGTAGGCGGCATGACCGAACCTGCAGCTGGCCGTTGCGTCGAATATGAAACGGCGCCGGCGGAGATTCTCCGGCCCGGAATGTCCGGACCGGAGGCTTTGGCAGGCTTATTTGCCGGCCAGGATGTCGTCGTAGAGCTGCGCCCGGTCCTTCTCGTAGAGCGAGCCGACGATGATGTCGAAGCCGGGCGGGATCTTGCTGGCAGCCATCGCCGCCATCGACAGCGCCATGTAGCTGGTCGCCTGCGGATCCTGCCACTGGGCGGCGTTCACATAGCCTTCCAGCACTTCCTGGGTGGTGTCGCGCGAGTTGCCCCAGCCGACGACCGGGATCTCGCCCGGCTTGACGCCGGCCTGGTCGAAGACGCGCTTGATCGAGCCGGTGACGAGGTCGCCGAGACCGATGATCGCCTTAACCTTGGCTTTGTTGGCGGTCAGGTAGTCGGCCATGCGGGTGATGATCTCCGCCTGGTCGAGCGTGGCGTCGGTGACTTCCCAGGTGATGTTCAGCGGCTTGAAGACGCTTGAGATGCCCTCTTCTTCCTGCACGCCATAGGTGGCGCCGGGAACCTCGACCGGCATCCAGACGAAATCGCCTTCCTTCACCAGCTTCTTGTCGACCAGGTACTGCGCCCAGCCCTTGCCGAAGGCGACGTTGTTGCCGCCGACATAGGCGTTGAAGTTGGCGGTCGGATCTGGAGTGTTCATGTTGATGATCGGAATGCCCGCGGCGCGGGCCTCCTCGGCCACCTTCACAAGGCTGCCCGGATCCGGGCTCGAGGTCACGATACCGGATGCCTTGGCCGCGATGGCGGCGCGAATGGCTTCCTGGTGCGCCGGCACGTCGCCATTGTGGAACGACGTGTTGACGGTGTTGCCGGTGTCGTCGGCCCATTGCTTGGCGCCAGCCAGGAAATAGGTCCACACCGGATCGGCCGGCGAGCCATGCGAGACCCAGTAATACGTCTTCTTGGCCTGCGCATAGGCGGTCGATGCCATCCCGAGGCTGGTCGCCACCAGCGCCGCCGAGATGACGGCTATTGTCCTTTTCAGCACGGTTTTCTCCTCCTCATCCGGGCGGGATGCCCCCGCTCCGATTTTCAATCCGACGTATGCAGAGCAACGCCCGGCAACCGGACGCGCGCGCTATCGTCGATGGATTGGCCCTCCAGCCACCGTGCAATTCCTCCCGCACGGTGAATGCTCAAAATGATGCTTTTTCAGGATCATTTTGATGCTCGAAAAGTGGCGTAACGGCAGATACGAGTCAAGCTCGAATCCCACCCGGCCAGCGAATTGGCGACCCAGCTTGGGAAACTTAGGTTGCGGCCAGGGGAAGCGGCGCACAGATACGCAGACACGCCTCATTTTGAGGCATGATCATCGCCGAAGAGGCACGATTAATGGGCCACAGATCAGTCGGCGAAGAAGCCGCCATCGAATGGCAGCGACAGGCGCTCTCCGTTGCGATCGGCAACGGTCAGCTCATCGCCCGACACCTCGATGTCGGTGACTTCGCTCCAGCCGACCGGTGCTGGAACTGCACCAAAGGCATAGCGAACGACCTTGCGCCCGCCGCCAAGCTCGATGTCGGTGGCGACGCCGTCCGGCATATGCTCGCCGGGCTGCAGATGGATGCCGGTTGCCGCTTCCTCGATACCGAGCACGGCGATGTGGCGGCTGTTCCAGGGCGCATAGCGGCGCCCGCCATTGCTCATCCACAGTACCGTCTGCGGCAACACGCTGGCATCCTTCAGCGCAAAGAACAGGAACCCGTCCTCGGCGGCCAGCGCCGCCGACCAGCCGATGGGGCGTCCCGGCTGCTCCGACAGCACCACGATGTCCTCGTGCCCATGGTCGAACGGATAGCGGCTGAGATCCGCAATCGCACCGTCCTGACGACGGACCGCCGAGAGTTCGGTGAAGGATTGCGGATAGGAAAGGATCGAGCGCCCCCGCGCCGGGTCCGACTCGGGCGGAGCGGCCATCGTCCGTCCGCCGGACTTGGGCGAAAAGCTCAGCCGCGCGCTGCCAGGCACCCGGATCATGGCATGATGCGCTATCGGCAGCCTGCCTGTCCCGCCCTCGAAGACATGGGTCTGGTAGACCACCGGCTCGCCGGGCCGCAGGGCAATCGCCTTTTCAAGCCGCGCGCCCGAAACTTGCTGCTCGAGCCTGTAGACCGCGCTGACGCCACCGCCGGCCGTGGCTGATTGTTCGCCGCCTTCCCAGTCGCCATTGGCCGACCAGCCATGGATCGGCACGCCGGGCTCGCTTCGCGCGAACGGCGCACAGAAGAAGTCGCCGGCCAGCCGCTGCTCCACCGGCGCCACGCCGTCGGGCAGCGTCTCGCCGCTGTCCAGCCACGGCGCGCGATGCAGCGGCCGAATCGTCTGGCCGCCAGATTCGATCGCCAGATCGTCGATCACCCCGCCCTCGCGGTTGAAGCGCAACGAGATGCCGTCGGCCGAGATCACGTCCATCTGGAAAGTCCTATGGCCCTGAAATTACGCAATAACCGCTCAGACCTCGCTCGGAATGTTCTCCCGGAACACCGACTGGATGCGGATGGTCGTCGTCGGAATGTTCGGCTCGTCGCGCACCGCGCGCACCAGCCGGTCGATCGCCTCGCGCGCCTCGACCTGGGCATTCTGGTCGATCGCCGCGTCCATGACCCCGCTCAGCAGGTAGTGCCGGGTCTGGTCGGTCAGGTCGTGGCCGATGAAGATCACCGACTTGTCGCGCCCCGTCTCCGTCAGCGCCCGCGCCACGCCGTCCTGGCCGGCGCCGATGCAATAGATGGCCAGTAGATCGTCGTGCTCCTCGAGCAGCGCCCGCACTTCGTCATGCGCCCTGTCGGGGTCCTCATGCACCTCGCGCACCGCAACCACGTCGAGCCTGGGGAAACTCTCCGACAGCACGTGGCGGAAGCCCATCTCGCGTTCCTCATGGCCGCGATAGGCAAGCGCGCCGGCAAGCAGCGCCACCTTGCCCGCGGCGCCCGGCAGGAAGCGGCCGATCAGATAGCCGGCCAAGCGGCCCGCCGCCCGGTTGTCGATGCCGACGTAATTCATGCGCCCGACATGGCTGATGTCGGAAACCAGCGTCAGCACGGGAACGCCCGACGCAATCAGCCGGCGCACCGCCTCGCGCACCGACGGGCTGTCCAGCCCGATCAGCCCAACTCCCTGGCAGTTGGCCCGCAGACCGCCGAGCGTGGCTGCCGTCTGCTCCGGGTCGACGCCGGCGACCCGATGGATGACGACATCGACATCGCCGCGCAGCTCCGCGCGCCGCTCGATCTGGCTGACCAGATCCGCCATGAAGGCGTTACTGCCGCCGGGCAGCACGAAATCGAGGCAAACCGTGCCCGATGCCGACGGCGCCGGCTCGCCGGCCAGGTTGGCGGCAATCGCCAGCACATGCTTGCGGGTGTGATCCTGCACCCCGGCACGGTTGTTCATCACCCGGTCGACCGTCGCCTTCGAGACGCCGGCCAGCCGCGCGATTTCATCCATCTTCGGTCGCGAACTGGCCACGGAACCCCTCTCCGGCATTGCAACAGCCGCAAACTATGGCGGCCATTTCGGCCGGTCAACGTCAACCTGATATCAAAATGATGCTTTTTTAGTGGAAGCGCGGGTTTCCCACTGGTTCCAATCTGCATTTGCCTCGGCCAAGGCTTGACGCAGCGCAATTTCTGCCGATAGCATCAAAATGAAACATCATTATGATGCTTCTGATTTTGAAATGCTGCCGACCATGACACCGACACCCAGAGACTACAGCCTGATCGGCCGCGACGCGGCGCTCGCCGAGGCCAACGGCATCGCCGCCGCCGAATGGTACTCCTGCCCTATCCCGCGCAAGCAGCTGAAGGAGCTGATGAAGCGCAGCGACGGCCCCGCCCTGCGCGACACCGCCATCTGGGTAGCAGCGCTTGTCCTGTCCGCCGCCGGCGGCATCCATTTCTGGGGCAGCTGGTGGGCCGTCCCCTTCTTCCTGGTCTATGGCGTGCTCTACGGCTCGTCGAGCGACAGCCGCTGGCATGAAGCCGGCCACGGCACGGCCTTCAAGACCCGCTGGATGAACGACGTGCTCTATTACGTCGCCAGCTTCATGATCCTGCGCGAGCCGACGGTCTGGCGCTGGAGCCATACCCGCCATCACACCGACACCATCATCGTCGGCCGCGACCCCGAGATCGCCGTACCGCGCCCGCCCGATGTCGTCGCCTTGCTGCTCAACATCTTCGCCTTGAAGAGCAGCTTGATGACGCTGAAGTCGCTGTTCATCCACGCCGCTGGCCGCCTCAAGGCGGACGAGGCCACCTTCATTCCCGAAATGGAGCGCTGGAAAGTCTATCTGGTGGCGCGCATCTATCTCGCGATCTTTGCCGCGGTCATTGTCGCCTGCGTCTGGATGGGCAGCATCCTGCCCGCCATGCTGGTCGGACTGCCCAGCCTGTACGGCGGCTTCATGACCATCTATTTCGGGCTGACCCAGCATGCCGGCCTCGCCGAGGACGTGCTTGACCACCGGCTCAACACCCGCACCATCTACATGAACCCGCTGTTCCGCTTCCTCTACTGGAACATGAACTACCACGTGGAGCACCACATGTTCCCAATGGTGCCCTATCACGCGCTGCCCAGGCTGCATGAGGCCATCAAGGACGATTGCCCCGAGCCTTACCCCAGCACCATCGCCGCCTATCGCGAGATCATCCCGACCATCCTGCGCCAGGTGCGCGAGCCCGCCTTCCACGTCATCAGGCGCCTGCCCGACGGCAAGACGCCGGTGCCCTACAACCACGGCGCCATCATCAATCCGGCCGAATAGGCCGTCGGAGACCCATCATGCCGGAACTATGGATCAACGCCTGCGACACGGACGATATCGACCAGGACGACGTGATCCGCTTCGATCACGACGGCCGCACCTTTGCCCTCTACCGCACCGAGAACGATCGCTTTTTCGCCACCGACGGCCTGTGCACGCATGAGAAGGTCCATCTCTCCGGCGGGCTGGTGATGGGCAACATCATCGAATGCCCCAAGCACAACGGCCGCTTCGACTTCACCACGGGCAAGGCCAAGGGCGCGCCCGTCTGCGTCGACATCGCCACCTATCCGGTCAAGGTCGAGGACGGCCGCGTGCTGATCCAGATCGCCTGACCTTTCAAGCAAGCCCGAACGCCAGCCAAGAGATGAAAATGCAGTCTTCCCAGCCCACCGTCGCCGACCTGCTCGCGCTCAAGGGCAAGCGCCAGCTCACCAAGCTCAGGGTCGAATCGCTCGACGAGGCAGCTGCCGCCAATGCCGCCGGCATCGACATGCTGTCGGTGCCGCCGGAGGTGCTGTCGCTTGAAGGATTCCGCGCCGTCTGCCCCACTCCCTTCGTCGTCGGCGGCCTCGAGCCCGGTGCCTACATCACCGAGGAGGACTATCTCCGCGTCGCCTTCCGCTTGCTCAAGCTCGGCGCCAACGCCGTCTATTGCGGCGCCAGCCTGAAGATCATCCGCCGCCTACGTGACGAGGGCATCCCCGTCGTCGGCCATGTCGGGCTGATCCCGTCGCGCCGCACCTGGACCGGCGGCTTCAAGGCTGTCGGCAAGACCGGTGATTCGGCGATAATGGTCTGGCAGCAGACAAAAGCGCTGGAAGAGGCCGGGGCCTTTGCCGCCGAGATCGAGGTCGTGCCGCCGGCGGTTGCCGAGGCGATTTCGAAACGCACCAGCCTGCTGATGATCTCGATGGGTGCGGGCGCCGGCTGCGACGCGCAATACCTGTTCGCCACTGACGTGCTCGGCGAGCACGACGGCCACTATCCCAGGCATTCCAAGGTCTATCGCGACTTTCATTCACAGTATCAGCGCCTGCAGCAGGAGCGCATCGCCGCTTTCCGCGAATATGCAGCCGATGTTTCGAGCGGCGCCTACCCCGCTGCCAGCCACCTTGTCCGCATGGGCGCGGCAGAGCAGGATCGTTTCCTGGCCGAGATGGAAAAGACGCCGTTGGTCTAGGCAGATCGGGAAGGACCGCGGAACGACGAGGGAGGACAAAATGGCCAGATGGCGTGTTGCCGGCATCAATTTCGATCACATGCATATGGGCGACCTGCTGCGTGAGGTGCATCAGCATCCCGATGCCGAGATCGTCGGCATCTACGACAGGCAGCCCGAGCGCATGGCTGCCGCGATCGCCAACTTTTCCATCCCGGCGGACCGCGTTTTCACCGACCTGAACGCCTGCCTCGAGGCGACAAAGCCGGATGTCGCGATCATCTGTGCGGCAACGGCCGAGCACGCCGACCATGTCGAGCGCGTCGCCCGCCACAAGGTGCATGTGCTGGTCGAAAAGCCCTTCGCGTCATCGCTGGCCGATGCCGACCGCATGATCGCGGCGATGAAGCCGACCGGGCGCCAGATGGCGATCAACTGGCCGCTCGCCTGGTATCCCAGCCACAACACGGCGAAGCGCCTGATTGATGACGGCGCCATCGGCGAGGTCATCGAAGTCCATTACTACGATGGCAACCGCGGACCGCTCTACCACCTCGCCGACAAGGTCGAGGTCACGCCGGAAGAAGTCGAGGCGGCCAAGCCGTCGTCCTGGTGGTACAAGAAGGCTTCCGGCGGCGGCAGCCTGCGCGACTATCTCGGCTATGGCGTGACGCTGGCCACCTGGTTCCGCAATGGCGACAAGCCGGTCGAGGTCACTTCGGTCGTCGACCAGGTCCCCGGCATCGAAGTCGACCAGCATTCCATCACCGTCTGCCGCTACGCCAGCGGACTGTCCCGGTTCGAGACGCGCTGGGGCACTTTTACCGACCCATGGACGCTGCAGCCGCAGCCGAAATGCGGCTTCGTCATCGTCGGCAGGGACGGCACCATTTCCAGCTACGACTACGAGCCGCATGTCACGGTGCAGACCCGCACGCGGCCCGAGGCGCACCAGATCCCGGTCGACGTGCTCCCGGTCGGTCGTCGCGCGCCGATCGAATATGTGCTGGATTGCCTGGCGAAGGATCAGCCGATCTCGGGCCCGCTCTCCCCGGCCCTGTCGCGCATCGGCCAGCAGATCACCGACAGTGCTGCCCTTTCGGCCGAACTCAAGCGCACCGTCGAGTTGCTGCCATGAGCGGGACACCAAGCGAAGACGCCTATGCGCTGAAGGCCGCCGAAACCAGGCTCGTCGAGGCCCCCGACCTCGCCTATCGCCCGCCCCGGCCGAGGACCTATGCGCCGCGTATCGCGCTCGTCGGCGCCGGCGGCATTTCCTTCGCCCATCTCGATGCCTATCGCAAAGCCGGTTTCGACGTAGCCGTCATCTGCAACCGCACGCTGGCCAAGGCCGCCGAACGTCGCGACGAGTTCTTTCCCGATGCGGCGATCACCGACGACCTTGCCGCAGTTCTCGTCCGCGACGACATCGAGGTGGTCGACATCACCACCCATCCGGCCGAGCGCGAGGGCATGATCGAGCGGGCACTTCTCGCCGGCAAGCATGTGCTGTCGCAGAAACCCTATGTGCTCGACCTCGACACCGGCGAACGCCTTGTCGACCTCGCGGAGCGACAGGGCGTGAAGCTCGCCGTCAACCAGAACGGCCGCTGGGCCCCGCATCTCGCCTGGATGCGCGAGGCGGTTCGCACCGGCCTGATCGGCGACCTCGTCTCCTGCCACGTCTCGATCCACTGGAACCACGGCTGGATCAAGGGCACGCCCTTTGAAGCGATCGACGATCTCGTGCTCTATGATTTCGGCGTGCATTGGTTCGACTTCCTGGCGAGCCTGATCGGCGACCGCGCCACCTCTGTCTATGCGACCCGCAACCGCGCCGCCGGACAGGAGGCACGGCCTCCGCTGCTTGCACAGGCGCTGGTCGAATTCGACGGTGGGCAGGCTTCTCTGGCCTTCGACGGGGCGACGCCCTTCGGCCCGCAGGACCGCACCTACATAGCCGGCACTGGAGGCAGCCTGTCGAGCACCGGCCCCGACCTCGGCATTCAGGCCGTGGAGCTGACGACGGCTGCCGGCACGGCACGGCCCGCACTCGCAGGCAGCTGGTTCAATGACGGCTTTGCCGGCACGATGGGGGAGCTTCTGTCGGCCATCGAAGACGGCCGCGAGCCGCTCAACGGTGCCCGGGCCAATCTCCGGAGCCTTGGGCTGACATTCGCCGCGATCGCCTCGACGCACCGCGGCACACCGGTCGTGCCCGGCGCCGTTCGCAGCTTGGAGGAGGCGAAACGTTCTCCGGGCTGAGCCCGGACCAACGCCTCGTCCAAGGTTTCAATCGACCCGCAAGACCATCTGTCGCGTATTTAGACAGGCCCAGCCAACACACGAAGCGGCGCTCCACCCAGCCACGCGCCGATATTCTCGAGCGCGTCCCCATAGTAGACGCGGTAGTTGTTTTCAGACACATAGCCAATATGAGGCGTCGTGATCAGCCGGTCTGAGCGACGGAGCGCGTGATCAGCAGGCAACGGCTCGGCATCGAACACATCGAGTGCCGCTCCCCCGATGGCCCCCGCATCGAGTGCAGCGACCAGTGCCCCGGTATCTATGAGACCACCGCGCGAGGTATTCACCAGCAACGCTGTGGGTTTCATTTTTCGCAGCTCATTGGCGCCGATCATATGCCTTGTGGTCTCGGAGAGGACCATATGCAAGCTGACGACATCGGCGGCTTCCAGCAGATGCCCCAGGGACGGGGCCAGGGTGACGCCGGCATCGAGACAACGGGCGTGGGTCAGGTTGGGACTCCAGGCCAATGCCTCCATCTGGAAGGCCTTCGCATAGCGCGCAATCACCTGTCCGATACGGCCGAGCCCGACGATGCCGATGGTCTTGCCCGCGAGATCGACCCCAACCGTACCCTGCCAATGGCCATTGGTCCGTATCGCCTGATGTTCCTGCGGAATGTGCCTGGCCAGCGCCAGAAGCAGACCCCAGGTGAGTTCGGGCGTCGGCGTGGAAATGCTGCGAGTGCCGCAAACCGTGATGCCCTGTCGCGCCGCGGCCGCCAAGTCGATTGCGGCATTGACCATGCCCGTCGTGACCAGCAACTTCAGCCGCGGCAGCTTCGACAAAAGGCCTGCATCGAAGCGCGTCCGCTCGCGCATCGCAACAATGATGTCGGCATCGGCGATCGTCGCCAGCGTATTCACGCTATCCATCGGAAGATGACTAAAAGTCAGCTCGACCTTGCCCTGAAGACTGTCCCAGTCAGCGCATTTTCTCGCTGCATCCTGATAATCGTCAAGCACGACGCAATTCAACATAGGACCACCCGGAATGAGCTATTAGTCATGCGTCATGCGGGCACGGGCCGCGACGACTTCGATCTCGACCTTGAATTCCTCGCGGGTAAATCCGCTGACGATCATCAGGGTCGATGCGGGTGCCGGGTCGGGAAAAAGCCGATCCCTCACCGACATGTACGGTTTCATGTAGGCCCTGTCGGTGACGAAGGCGTTGATCCGCACGACGTCCGCCAGGGACATTCCGCCTTCGGCGAGAATGACGCGGATGTTGTCGAAGCAGCGTTCTGCCTGCTCGGCGACATCAGGCGAGATTTCGCCATCGGACGATATCCCCAATTGCCCTGAACAGAAGATCAGTTCGCAATCGGCAGCCACGGCGACGCCATGGCTATAGGCCGCGAGTGGGGGCTGGATCGATTGAGGCAAAAGGTGCCTCAACGCGCTTTTGGTGTCATTCATCTCATGCCTCAAATCACTGGATGCGAAGCCGCATCTCCCTGTCTCTCGAACGAAGGGGACGTGCGAGCGACCTGTTTCGACTGCTGGTTTCAGGAAATCCCGCGGCTCAGTTGGCAGCCTGCTCGGCCATCACTTCCTGCGCCACGCGAAAGCACTCGAGCGCCCGTGGAACGCCGCAGTAGATGGCAACCACATGAATGGCCGCCCTGACCTGTTCCTTCGTCACGCCGTTCGCATTCATTGCGGCACGGCAGTGAATCTTCCACTCGTGCATCTGCCCAAGAGCACCGATCATTGCGAGGTTCATCAGGCTTCGGGTTCTTACGTCGATGGCGTCATCGCTCCAGCCGAAGCCCCATGCCCAGGCAGTCATCGCTTCCTGAAAGGGCCGCGTGAACTCATCGGCTTCGGTGAGGTTGGCAGCGACATAATCTTCGCCGAGTGTCGCACGTCGCTTCGCCACGCCGCGTTCGAACAGCTTGTTGTCCACGTTTTCTACCTTGATATGTTGATGGCGTTCGTTCGCGCGGCGCAGCGTCGGCGATAAACGTCAGACTTCGCTTTTCACGCTGGCTGGATCCAGGCCGCAGCCACGGAGCACAAAAGTCGTCACCTCGGCAACGATGCGCTCGCGGTCCAGGGGTTGCCCATCCTTGACCCCCATGATCGCGCGAACTTGCGATTCATAGTCGGCGTAATATTGCGTCAGCGCCCAAAGATGGAACATGAACAGGATCGGGTCGAGGGGCTGGATAAGCCCGGTGCTGATCCAGCGCTCGACGACGAGCGCAGCCTTGCGGCGCCGCGCCGTCCACTGTTTCCACAGCGGCGCCATGAATGTGCCGCCACTTAGGACGTCATTTGTCAGAAGCCGGGATTCCTGGGGAAAATCGAGCGCGAAGTCGAGCTTGCTGCGGATAAGCGCCGAGATCGCCTCGACGGGATCGGCGTGCTTGCCCGCAAGCGTGATGCCCTTGCCCCATCGGGTGATGGCGCGGCGCATCACCTCGGCATAAAGCGCTTCCTTGCTGTCGATGTAATAGTGGAGATGCTGCTTGGAGATGCCGGCGCGCTCGGCGATCCCCTGGGTCGACGCTCCCTTCGGCCCATGGAGCGAGAATTCCACGATGGCCGCATCATAGATTGCGTCGAGCACCTGCTTGCGCTTGGCAGCGGAGTACGGCGTGCGTGGTGCATCAGCTGTTTTCATGGATCACAATTCGATGCGAAGAGTGGAGCTGAACGCACGGCTGCAGCACAGGGCAAGTTTATTCTTACGCTCACGCGGGCTCAGGCAGAAGTCACGGTGATCGGGCTCGCCATCTGAATAGTTAGTCACGCAGGTACCACATACACCTTCCTCGCACGAGGTCGGAACATCAATACCGTGGACGCGCAAGACATCCAAGATGCTCTTGTCGGAGGGCACCACTAATTCTTTGCCGGATTGCGCAAGAATTACCGCAAATTGCCGGCTCTCGCCTTCCGCCACGTCTTCTCTATTGGCCGCGAAATGTTCGACATGCACCTGGTCGGAAGGCCAGTGTGCAGCATGCGACCGCACTGCCTTCATGAAGCCGTCCGGACCGCAGAGATAGAGATGCCGACCATCTGCAGTTCCACCCAGCAATTGGGCAAGGTCGATCTTCTCAGGCTCGTCAGCGGCGTCGAAATGCAGCCGCATGTGCGCCGCAAGTTCGGGACGCCCCAGGCGCTCGGCGAAAGGCAGAAAAGCCCGTCCACGCGCGAACAACGCAAGATCGAAGTCGATGCCCCTTGCAAGCAGGGTTTCCGCCATGGCCATCAGCGGCGTCATGCCGATGCCACCGCCGACAAGCAGAACACGGGCCGAGCCCGGTTCCAACGCGAAATGATTGCGCGGGGTGCTGATCTCGAGCCGATCACCAGCTTTGACGCTGTCATGCATCGCCGCTGAACCGCCTCGCCCGTTCGGTTCCCGTTTGACGGCGATCACATACCGCCCGGTCTCGGTCGGATCGTTGCAGAGCGAATATTGCCGAACGTACCCTCCCGGCGCATAGACGTCGACATGCGCTCCCGCATCGAATGCAGGCAGACAATAGCCGTCGGCTGCCCGCAGGTCGAAGCTGCGAATGTCTTGCGTCTCGTCGATGATCTCTTGGACCACGACCTGGAGCCGGGAAGGAGTTGTCATTCTATCCTCGTACTAGGCACTTGCATGCTTGCAGGCGTTATTTGGTCTCAAGTTGCTTCCGCACCTCGAGCCCGACGCCCTTGTTGACGAACTTATCCGTGACGGCGGTCTTGAGGTCGATCTCGCCAGGCTTGTAGAGCCCGACTTCCACCATCTCGTCGTGAAAACCGGCAAGGCGCTTGAGATCGATGGCTCCGAGGCCCTTGTCTACGGCGTCGCCAGTATCGGCGAGGCCTCGCCGTTGGATTTCCGCGACCTCCGCCTCAAGCTTCTCTTCAGTCATCTCCGGATTGTCTTCGCGGATCAGGGCATAGGCTTGCTTGCGGTCGCCGTAGAGGTAGTTGTTCCATCCAATGATCGAGGCATCGACGAAGCGCTGCACCAGGTCCGGGTTGTCTTGGATGAGTTCACTGCGCGTCTCGATGATGTTCGAGTAGGCAGTCCAGCCGTAGTCGGCCAGCATGAATACGTCGGGCTTGAACGTGTCGACGTAAAGCGCTTCCGCGGTGGCATAGGCTTGCTGCACCGAATCCGGCTTGGTCAGGAACGGCGCCAGCGTGTAGTTGTATGGCTTCACCTGGTCGTCGCTGAAGCCGAACTTCAGCTTTAGCCATGGCCACCAGGTGAACTGCGCCGGCTTGCCGATGAACACCATCGGAGCCGCCTTCATGTCGCCGAGAGCCTTGTACCGGCCAGGATGCGCCATCAGTGCCTGCGGGTCCTTCTGGAAGAAGGCTGCCACGATCGTGGTGGGTATCTTGGCCCGGTTGTTTTCCAACGCATTCTGAGGCGACGGAGACAACAGGAAGTCGACCTTGCCGGCCGGCAACAGCGCGCGGGTGTTGACCTGCGGCCCCCCCTGCACGATCTCGACGTCGAGGCCGTACTTCTTGTAGGTGCCGTCGGCAATCGCCTGGTAGAACCCACCCTGACTGCCCTGAGCCTTCCAGTTGGTGGCGAAGCCGACCTTGTCTTGCGCATGGGCCGCCATGCCCGATCCGATCAGACCTCCAGCCAGAGCGGCTAGAGCCAAGCCCATACGCTTGAGTTTAGTTTCAATCATCCCATTCATGGTGTTTTCCTCCCAAGTAGCTGTAGCCGATTGTGACCGTCACTCCCGCCCGACGATCGTGGCCGACTTTCCTCTGTTCAAAAGATCCAGCGGATCGGCGACGCCCTTCATGGCTATCTGTTCCTGATCCGCGACCCGGCCACACTCCTCAAGCGTGAAGGCATGGGCATTGCGAACCAGGCAGCCGTCGGCGGCAAATTCCTGCGCCAGTTCCGCAAGCCGCTCCTGCGAGCTGTAACGGACGAGCGGCAAGCAAGAGACCCGCGGGGCGCCCCCTACCCTGGTGAATTCATGGTGCATCAGGACCTCGTCGCCGTAGCGTGCCATCTGGCGCGTCACGAGCTCCGGATCGAATGGCTGCGCCATCACAAATTGCAGGTAGGTCCAGCCTCTATCCTTCTTGAGCACTTGCAACGTCGTGTGATTGAACGCGCATTCGTGCATCGGAGGCAGTTCCGCATGCTCAAGTTCATCCTCGTCCATGGCGAGAGTGATTTCACCACCGAACGAAGCGGCGAGTGCACGAAACGCTTCAAGATGACTCCGATTGACGACTCCAAACATCGCATGGCGGGCCGCATCGAAATGGGACCCGAGCGACTCGTAATACGGAGCGAAACGCCCCTCCACCGCACTCAACTGGAAAACATCCAGATCTGGGGTGGCGTGGACGACGTTTCCGAACCGGAGCACATCCTCATAGCTCGCAAACTGGGTAATGCAGTGTATCCAGTCTTCCGCAGCCACCAGCCCGAGTTCGAATTCCAGCAGGATGCCGTTTGTTCCCCATGCGTGGAGAATCGCATCCACCTCGTCGCCGGCGAGCGTGATGATACGTGGCTCCTCCTCGACCGTGAGCACCCGTACGGAGCGGACGAAGTGCGATTCCTGAATGATCCCGTGCCGTATCGACCCGATGCCGGCGAGGCCGCCGGCAATGAAGCCGCCGATCGTCGCGATGCGTTGCGTCGACGGAAACATCATGAGTTGCTGGCCGTGTTGCTCCACCGCTTCCTGGATAACCGAGATGCGGCAACCGGCCTGGACGCGGACATAGCCGTCGCCAACCTCGATGATGCGGTCGAGCTTCGTCATGTCGATGACCGCACCGCCGGCCAGCGGCACGCTCTGGCCGTAGTTGCCGGTGCCGCCGCCGCGCAGCGTAAGCGGTACCTGATGGCGGGCCGCCGCAGCGGCGATCGCCACGATCTCTGCTTCATCGCGAGGCTGCAGCACGACGTCGGCGCGACAGTCCTTCAGACGGGCGTCCAGGATCGGTGAGTACCAGTAGAAGTCACGAGATTTGAGCCTGAGCTGCTGCGGGTCCGTGGACTGGGTGATGCCAGGGAGATCGGCCTGCAGCGCCTTGAGGTCAAAGGATGCTTGGGTATGTATCATCAGAATTTCCCCGACCTAGCTTTCGCTCTTGATTTCGCTCTCGTGCCAGTAGCCGAGGAGCCGTTTCGACAGCCAGATGTTGATCATGAAGATCGCCATGCCGCACATCGAGACGAGCACCAGGGACGAGAACATGCGTGGAATCTCGTTTCGGAAGCTCGCTTCCAGAATGCGGGAGGCGAGGCCGGTATCGCGACCGGAGGCACCGGCAACGAACTCGGCAACGACCGCGCCGATCAGCGCCAGCCCGCCGGCAATCTTGAGACCCGCCATGAAGAAGGGCAGAGCCGAAGGGGCAAGCAGGTAGCGGAACGTCTGCCAGGGCGTGGCCCGGTAGAGCCGGAACAAGGCCTTGAGATTGTGATCCGCGCTGCGCAGGCCGATCACTGTGTTCGACAACATGGGAAAGAAGGCGACGATCCAGGCGCAGATCAGCAGCGCAGCAAAAGTGCTGTCCACGTAGATCATGATCAGCGGCGCGATGGCGATGATCGGCGTCACTTGCAGCATGATGGCGAAGGGAAAGAAGCTAAGTTCAATCAGCGGCGAAAGGGCGAAGACGGTGCCGATCAACGCTCCACTTAGGACGGCAAGAGCCAGAGCCATCAAAGTCAGCCTCAGCGTGAACCAAAGCGAGGACTCAAGAGAGGAGAAATTCTCCACCAGGGTCTGAAGAATGAGGGATGGCGCCGGCAGGATGTACGGTGGCACGGCCTGCTGCCACACGTAAAACTCCCAGGCCGCCAACCAGGCGAACATGGTTGCCAAGGGCAATGCGAGCCGCAAGAATCGCTCGCCGTTGCCGGTCACAGCCGCTTGCACGGCACGGGGCTTTTGGCTTTCAGTGGTCGACATCGTTTCCATCCAGCGTGCTCCTCAGCGCCTTGCTCACTTGCTTGCAGTTCTCGGCGTACTCTGCCGACATTCGGAATTCGTCGTCACGCGGATAGGGAGCCGAGATGGTGATATCGTCGACAACGCGACCGGGGCGCGCCGCCATGACGATGATGCGATTGGACAGATAGACGGATTCCCACACGCTGTGCGTGACGAAGATCACCGTCAGATCGTGCTCCGACCAGAGCCTCAACACGTCGTTGTTGAGCTTGACGCGCGTCATCTCGTCGAGAGCCGCAAACGGCTCGTCCATGAGCAGGACGCGCGGCCGCGTCACCATCGCCCTGGCAATGGAGACGCGCATCTTCATGCCACCCGACAATTCACGCGGGTAAACGGCAGCGAAGTTCGCCAAACCGACCTGCTCAAGGGCTTCCTCGACGAGCGGCTGCGCCGCTTTGCGACTGGTTCCGACAAGCCTCAAAGGCAGATAGACATTGTCGAACACCGTCGCCCAGGGCATCAGCGTCGGCTCCTGGAAAACGAAACCGATGTCATGCACGTGCTTGCTGGCGGCGCCTGACTCCTTGCTCCACTCGATCGAACCCGTCGATGGCGCAGTAAGTCCGGCGATCATGCGCAGGGCCGTGCTCTTGCCGCAGCCCGATGGCCCAAGAAAGCTGATGAACTGCCGCTGGCCGATATCCAATGACAGATCGCGCAAGGCGACGGTCCCGTTGGCGAAGCGCTTGTCGACGCCGCTGATACGGATCAGGCTGTCGGCTTTCGTCATGGTAGGTACAATTCCCATTGCGGTCACCACGCCGGCTCGTTGGTGAGCCATGTGAGGGGCGCCTCATGGATCTCCCGCAGCAGTTCGACGAATCGCTCAGCCACGAACTCAAGCCCCTGCTTGCCCTTGTCGGCAGTTGCTGCGGCAGCATCCCCGCAGGCCCCGCACGGATGCAGATCCTGAATCTGCCAGCCCAGCTTTGTCAGCGGACCGATGGACAGATGCGTATTCGTCTCGGCCAGGCGCTCATGCAGCCCGACGAACCGCTCCGCCTTGCTCATGTCGACGAGGTCCGGACGCAGCGCCAGCATCATCGATGTTTCCTTGTCTCCCGCGTGGATACCGAACCTCGATTCGGCAGCGCTGAAGAGGCCGGACGGCATGCCGAATGCATGCGTGGCGGTCGCTACCGTGAAAAGGCCATGGCGCACACGAAGATCACGCGCGACGATGTCCAGCACAGCGGTTTGCCCGCCATGGCTGTTCAGAAGCACCAGCTTGCGCACGCCCGAGGCCGCAACGCTTTCGCCGATATCCATCAGCACGCGAAGCAGCGTGTCGGCCGAGAGCGTCAGCGTGCCGGGGAAGCGGCTGTGCTCATTGCTCTTTCCAACGCGCTGACCGGGAAGAAAGACCACCGGCAGATCGTCCGGCAGCCGCTTGATAGTCTCCGCGACCACGCCCTCGCTGATGGTCGTATCCACGGAAACAGGCAGATGCGGGCCGTGCTGTTCGATTGCCGATACAGGCAAAACAGCGATCAGCTCGTCGCGTTTGAGTTTGGCGAAAGCGGCACTTGTATAGTCGGCCCAGTATCGCAGCATCGTGTCCTAACCTCCCAGGTTTCAGGCATCCTTACCATTTGTAAAAATACTTTGCGTTGGTTCAAACCTCGTGTCAAGCCACCTGCTATCACACTGAACAAGGATCTAACCGTCGCCTGATTTTCACCCCGTTTTGCCTCCGGACCGCAGAAAGCCATGCCCTGCATCACAACCGGCAGAGTGGACGGAGTCTTCGGAACTCACCCATTTCGCCCTGACCGCCCTCCAAACAGGCCCGGCGTGGTCCTCAACGCGCTGCCATGAAACGCCCCCAATCGCGGTATTTGCGCTACGAAAGCGGCCAAATCACACCGTTTGACACGGCGCGCCTCCAAGGCGTACTTTCCACATGTAAAAATACTGTACGAAAGATCAGACGTCTGTTTCGAGAGCAACACGCATGCCGGCTGGCATGCCGTGGTACCCAACTTGGTGGAGGCAGGTGCATTGGAGCTTCGTCAGCTGGAATATTTCCTCGCCATTATCGAGGGCGGGTCTCTCTCTAAGGCGGCCACGGTGGTGGGCATAGCCCAACCAGCCCTAAGCAGGCGCATGCGCCAGTTGGAGGAGGAACTCAACGTTCAGCTGTTCTACCGCCATGGGCGCGGCATCCGGCTGACCAGCGAAGGAAAGCAGCTTCAGAGCGTCGTTGCTCCGATCATCCGCGATCTGGAGCAGGTTCGATCTGAGCTCAGGGAAAGTTCCGTCGTGCCTACCGGCAAGATCAGCTTCGGTGTGCCTCCGTCCATAAGTGCCGCCATCGGCGCGGAGATCGTTGCCAAGTTTTCGCGACGGTTTCCCCATGTGAAAGTACACCTGGTCGACGGGCTGTCCGGCTTCATCAATGAATGGCTGACCGCGGGGCGGATCGACATGGCCGTCATCAATCATGCCAGGCGCTCACCGTACATGCGAATGGACTACCTGATGTCCGTCGATTTGTTTCTCTTCGGTCCGCGCGATGACATCGATGCAATTTCGCCCAATTCCGATGTCTTTCCGACCAGCGATCTGACCAAGCTTCCTCTTCTGCTGGTTGGCCGCCATCACGGCTTGAGGCGCGAGTTGGACGGTGCGATGCGCAAGCTTGGCCTCGAGCTCAATGTCAAAGCGGAGGTCGATGCGTTGGTTGCGCTAAAAAACCTCGTACGCGGCGGCCATGGCTTCACCGTTCTGCCACACGGCCTGATCCTGCCAGAGGTGGGCAACCGCGATTTCGGCTTCCGCCGCCTCGTCGAACCTGGGCTGCGCCAAGACTTCATGATTGCGTTCTCGCTTCAGACACAAACCACACGCGCCATGCGGGAACTGGCCAAACTGGTTCGTACCGAAGTCAGCCTGGCCTTGAACGACGGCCGGTTGGTAGGTCACGTCGAGCAACGCACGACGGCCAGCATTGGCGATTGCGCCGAAAGGCTCCAGGCCGCCCTGTCGGGCGTTCTCTGATCAGGACTGCAGTGGCATAACCAGCAGGCATCACCGGGCGCACGGCGGCCCGGCATTGCGTTCGCGTCGACGCATGCAGCCATGCCCCGGCGGCACGAGCCGATAGGTCCGCCCGCGCCACGGATCAAATCCGCCTCGCGTGCGACGATTTTCCTTTGCTGGCCATCTGTGCAACAGCCCATGGACGACGGCCCGACACGACCGGCGATCGCTTGTCTGTGTTTTGTGAGAGTAGCGCCGTCGGGCCATGCGACTTAGCCAGCTATACCCAACCAGCATATCTTCTGTTCCCCGCAGGCGCATGGAACCCATCGGGTATCTGCAGCACAGTGGTCCCGACAACAAAAGAATGCACCGCGCATTTGAGGGTCGGCGCGACCAGCCGCGATACATCGCAACCCGACCTCGCGCCGCACAAAGGCAGGCCCGTCACGACCTCGACGGGACCCCCGATCGGGCAAACCACCAACAGGAGTAGATCAAAAAGAACGTCAGGCGGGGCCTACGTGAGCGTTATCTGCAAGCAACTCTGGGAGGAGAAAAAATGAACGGAATGATAGCAACGAGCCTAAAGCGATTGAGCTGTGCGATGTCGCTGGTGGTTGGTCTGGTTGGGTCGGTCGTGACCGTCCAGGCGCAAGACAAGGTCGCATTCGCGACCAATTGGAAGGCTCAAGGCAGCCATGGCGGCTTCTACCAGGCGGTCGCCGACGGCACTTACAAGAAGTTTGGCCTCGACGTCGAGATCGTCCAGGGCGGGCCGCAGATCAACACCCGCGCTCTGCTGTCCGCAGCAAAAGTCGACTTCCTTTTGTCGGTGCCACAGAATGTTCTGGAGAATTACCGAGCGAACATACCGACGGTCATGGTGGCGGCCCTGCTCCAGAAAGACCCGATAGCGGTGATGGCGCATCCGGGAAAATTCAAGGACATCGCCGATATGCGTCGCGCGCAAACAATCTATGTCGCGCGCCCTGCCCAATTCAGTTGGTGGCCCTGGGCAAAACGTGCGTTTGATCTCAGCGATGATCAGGTGAAGGCATACAACTACACCATGGCGCCGTTCCTCGCCAATCCAGAGTCCGTTCAACAGGCCTATGCCACGTCGGAACCGCTCTACATCGACGCGTTCAAGCCGGACGTGTTCCTGCTCGCAGATTATGGCTGGTCCGCCTACTCCAGCGTCATTGAAACGCGCACCGAACTGGTCGACGACAACCCGGACCTGGTCAGCCGTTTCATCGACGCGACCATGATCGGCTACAGCAATTTCCTCTATGGCGACCGCACCCCAGCCTACGACCTGATTCGAAAAGACAATCCCGAAATGACGGTTGAAAAGCTCGACGCCGAGGTCAACGAGATCCTCCGCCTGGGCCTCATCGACGGCGGCGACGCCGTGGAACGTGGTATCGGCGCTGTCGATCTCAAGCGTTTCTCCAAGTTCTATGACGACATGGTGGAAGTCGGGCTCTACAAGCCCGGCGAGATTGACCTCGCCAAGGTCGTCACCGACAAGTTCGTAAACAAGGCTGTCGGCGTCGACATCCGCAAGCGGGCTCAAGGCAACTAGCAGAAGCGGCTCGGGCCATCGCGCGAGCCACCCCGACATGCCAGGCGACTTTCGGCAATGAGCCGAAAGTTGCCGTTGGCTTCGCTCACCACTATCGCCGCTCAGGTAAACTCAAATCGCCGATCCAAAATTGCCGCCAGCGGCCACCGGCTCGGGCTTGCGATGCTCACCAACCAGTTGCGTAAATTTGCGCGCGTCGATCGGGCTCGCGCACCCCACAGGTTGGCCAATCGAGGCCTTCGCCTCTCCGTTCACGCCTGCACGGAGAAACCACCATCCACGGTCAGGGATGCGCCCGTCACGAAGTCGGACGCAGAGCTCGCCAGGAACACAACTGGACCGGCGAGTTCTTCCGGCCGACCCCAGCGTTTTGCCGGGGTCCTGTCGATCACATGCTGGGCCAGGCCCGCGACCTCGCTGCGCGCAGAAACCGTCAGATCGGTATCGATCCATCCTGGCAGGATGGCATTTACCTGGATATTGGAAGATGCCCAGGCGGTAGCCAGGGCCCTGGTGAATTGCACAAGTCCACCCTTGCTCGCCGAATAGGCAACGGAAAACGGCGCTCCGAACACCGCGAGAATTGACGCGATGTTGATGATCTTGCCGCCACCCCGGGCCTTCATGCTGTCGAATACCGCTTGGGACAGGTAAAATGCGCTCGACAGATTGGTGTCGATGACATCCTTCCAGTCTGCCTCGGAATAGTCCTCGGGAGTTTTGCGGATAGCGATCCCGGCGTTGTTGATGAGGATGTCGACGCCGCCGCATTTTTCAACAATGGAAGCGACAAGTTTCCTGCATTCGCTCTCAGAGGTTACATCAGCCTCGAAAAACAGCGCATCAAATCCGTCTGCCTTCAATGCGGCGACCGCGTTCTTTCCCTTGTCCCGGTTGCGTCCGACAAGAACCGGAGTTGCCCCGGCAGCCGCAAGTCCTCGAGCCATCTCAAGCCCAATCCCGCCATTCCCGCCAGTTACGACAGCCACTCGTCCATCAAGTTTGAAAAGGTCCACGCGTTTTTCCTAGGTCTTTGAATTCGTTATGGAAACCCTGCCGCGCGAAGTCGCGCAAAATGGCAACGGGTTGCCAGCCAAGGCTGCTGGCGGATTCACGCCACACTCAGCGCCGCTGTTCCGCGCCGGCTGCAAGTTCCCTGGCGCGGGCGCGAAGCATGAACTTCTGCACTTTTCCCGTGCCGGTCTTTGGCAGTTCACCGAAACTGAAGTGACGCGGCGTTTTGTACGGCGCCAATCTTTCTCGGCAATATGCCTTCAACTCTTCGGAATTGACCCCGGCATTCGGCCTCACCTCGATGAATGCATAGGGCGTTTCGCCCCATTTGGGATCGGGTGCGGCGACCACTGCAGCAAGCAGGACGGCCGGATGCTGATGCAGCGCGTTCTCGATCTCGATGCTCGAAATGTTTTCGCCGCCAGAAATGATGATGTCTTTCGAGCGGTCCTTGATCTCGATGCTGCCGTCCGAATGACGGACCGCCATGTCTCCCGTATGGAATACGTCGTTGAGGAAGGCTGCGGCGGTCGCCTCGGCATCACGATAATAACCGGCCATCACGGTGTTGCCCGCCAGCACGATCTCTCCGAGCGTCACGCCATCCGCCGGCACGTCCTTCGCCGCGTCATCAAGGACGCGAACGCGACTGGCCGAAATGTGCCTTACGCCCTGCTTCGACAGTTCGACGGCTTTCGCCGCCGCATCGAGCGAGTTCTGGTGTTCGGCGAGCGTCTGCATGGTCACCGGCCCGAAAGATTCAGTAAGACCGTACAGGTGCGTGAGGTCAAAACCCAACGCATCGAGTTCATTGATCAAGGTGCTGGTCGGAGCCGCCCCACCCATGGCGACACTGACGCGCCGCGCCGGGTCGTGACCTTCTCGCGCCGGGTGATTGAGAAGCATGTAGAGCACGACCGGCGCGCAGGACATGTGCGTGACGCCATGTCTTGCTATCTCGGCAAAGACAACGCCCGGGTCGACCTTGTCGAGGCAGACATGCAGCGCACCGGCCGCCGTGACGGCCCAGGTGTGGCACCACCCGTTGCAATGGAACATCGGCAGCGTCCACAGATAGGCGGAACGCGAATTGAGCCCGAGGGCCAGGACATTGCCGATCGAATTGAGGTAGGCGCCGCGGTGATGGCAAACCACACCCTTCGGGTCGCCCGTGGTTCCTGACGTGTAGTTCAGGCTGATGGGCTGCCATTCGTCGACGACGGCCGTATTCTCGAGCGCTATGTCGATGCCGTCGTCGGCGAGAAGGTCGAGCACATCCAGGCTGGCATGCCGTTCGCCATCGTCGGCGAAAACGACGCATTGAACGTTTTTGGCCTTCGCGGCCAGGCTGGCGACGTCACGGCTCGCGGCATCGCTAAGAACCATTCGGCTTTCGGCATGGTTGAGAATGAAGCCGACGGCGTCGGCGTCGAGCCGCGTGTTGACGGTGTTGAGAACCGCCCCGATCATCGGCACGGCATAATGCGCGGCAAGCATCTCGGGCCGGTTGCCGGCCATGACGGAGACGACGTCTCCTGCCTGCACGCCTCGCTCTTTCAAGAAACGGCAAAGCCGGCCGACCATCCGGGCAAACTCGCGATAAGTCCAACGTCTGTCGCGCCAGGCAACCGCCGGCCGCGTCGGAAAAACTTCGACCGATCGAAGCAGGAAATCCACCGGCGTAAGCGCAACGCAGTTCGCCGGGCGCGCCGACAGATGTGGTTCCAGACGCATTGATAATTCTCCCCCTCTTCGGCCGGCGCCTTGGCACGATAGCCAGCGCCACCCCAATCACATCGACAAGACGATTTTTCCGGACACTTCCCGCGCGGCGAGCGCGTTCAAAGCGAGCCCGGCTTCTTCGAGGCAGAACCGCCTCTGAACCGACGGCTTGATCTTCCTGCGGACATAAAGATCAGTCAGTTCGGCGACGGATTCATGATGCCGCTGCGGATCACGCTCCATTGCCGCGCCCCAAAACACGCCCCTCACGTCGCAACCTTTCAGCAGCGGCAGGTTGAGGGGAAGACTTGGCACACCCGCCGCAAAGCCTACGACCAGGTAACGGCCCTGCCAGCCAATCGACCGCATGGCCGGCTCGGCATATTCTCCCCCGACTGCATCGTACACGACCGACGCACCATCCGGGCCGCAGGCAGCCTTGAACAAGCCGGCCAGACGTTTCTGGCCCTCGCGCCCCAGTTCGCCGCGCGGATAGAGCACGGTCTCATCCGCCCCAAGCGACCGGGCGATCCCCAGCTTCTCTTCGGTTGAGGCAGCCGCGACGACTTTGGCGCCCAGGGCCTTGCCGAGTTCGACCGCCGCCAGCCCCACGCCTCCGCCGGCTCCCAGCACCAGCAGGGTTTCGCCCTGACGCAGTGTCGAGCGGTCGCGCAAGGCGTGATACGCCGTGCAGTAGGCCATCAGGAAGGCTGCGGCGTCGTCGTATGGCATGCTGTCGGGAATGGGCGAACAACGAGCAGCGTCGACGCAGACATATTCTGCCATGCCGCCCCAGCCGAGCATCGCCATGACCCGGTCGCCGACGCAAGGCCAACTCACGGCTTCGCCGACCGCCTCGACAATTCCTGAGACTTCGGCACCCGGAGAGAATGGACGCTCGGGCCTGTATTGATAGCGGTCGTCGATAATCAGCAAATCCGGATAATTGATCCCGACTGCCCGAACCCGGATGCGCACCTGGCCGGGCGCGGGCTCAGGTATAGGCACGCGCCTCAATGCGAGCGTTTCTGGCCCGCCAGCCTTCTCGCTGAGGACCGCCGCCATCGTGTCTTGAGGCTCTGACGCCTGCGTCATGTTGCAAGCGCTCCCAGCCCAACGTAGAGCTCGAGCGCTTCGGGATTTGCCAGCGCTTCCTGGTTCTTGACGGGTCGGCCATGGACGATGTCGCGGACGGCGAGTTCGGTGATCTTGCCCGACTTGGTGCGCGGGATGTCGGCGACGGCGACGATCTTCGCCGGCACATGGCGCGGGCTGGCACCGGTGCGGATTTTGGTGCGGATGCGCTTTTCCAGCTCCGCGTCCAGCGAAACGCCCGGGGCGAGGCGGACGAACAGCACCACGCGCACGTCGTCCTGCCAGTCCTGGCCGATGCAGATCGCCTCGGCGATCTCGGGCATCTGCTCGACCTGGTTGTAGATCTCGGCGGTGCCGATGCGCACCCCGCCCGGATTGAGCGTCGCATCCGAGCGGCCATGGATGATCATGCCGCCATGGGCTGTCCATTCGGCGAAGTCGCCATGGCACCAGACATTGTCGAAGCGCTCGAAATAGGCGGCGTGGTATTTGGCGCCGTCGGGATCGTTCCAGAAGCCGATCGGCATCGCCGGGAATGCCCTGGCGCAGACCAGCTCGCCCTTTTCCTCGCGCACCGGCTGGCCGTCGTCGTCCCAGACCTCGACGGCAAGGCCGAGGCCCGCACCCTGGATCTCGCCGCTCCACACCGGCTCGGTCGGCACGCCAAGCACGAAGCACGAGACGATGTCGGTGCCGCCGGAGATCGAGGCGAGGTGCACATCCTTCTTGATGCCGTCATAGACGAAGGCAAAGCACTCCGGCGACAAAGGCGAGCCGGTCGACGAGATGGTGCGCACGGTCGAAAGATCGTGGCTGTCGATCGGTCTCAGGCCGGCCTTGCGCACCGAATCGATGAATTTCGCCGAGGTGCCGAAATAGGTCATCTTCTCGGCCTGGGCGAAGTCGAACAAAACGTTGCCGTCGGGATGGAACGGCGAGCCGTCATAAAGCAGCAGCGTTGCCTCCGCGGCCAGCCCCGAGACCAGCCAGTTCCACATCATCCAGCCGCAGGTGGTGAAGTAGAACAGGCGGTCGCCGGCTTTCAGCCCCGCATGCAGGCGCAATTCCTTGACATGCTGGATCAGCGTGCCCCCGGCCGAATGGACGATGCATTTGGGAATGCCGGTCGTGCCCGAGGAAAACAGGATGTAGAGCGGGTGCGAAAACGGCAGCGGCTCAAACGTCACCGGCCTGGCTACGAACGGCGCCAGGGCATCCTCCAGCGCCTCGGCCTTGGCGATGGACGAGGCCACGTCGCTGGCCGTGCCGAGATAGTCGACCACCAGCACCTTGCTCACGGTCGTCAGCTTTGCGGCCACCGCTGCGACCTTCTCGCCGACTTCGATGTGCTTGCCGGCATACCAGTAGCCGTCGGGCACGATGAAGATTTTCGGTTCGATCTGGCCGAAGCGGTCGAGCACGCCCTGTGCGCCGAAATCGGGCGAGCATGACGACCACACCGCCCCGATCGAGGCGGCTGCCAGCATCGCCGCCACCGTCTCGGGCATGTTCGGCATCATCGCAGCGATCCGGTCGCCTTTTGTGACGCCGAGCGAAACGAACAGCTGCTGCAGCTTCGACACCAGGGCCGCCAGCTCGTCCCAGGACAGCCGCCGCTCGACCTTGCCTTCGCCGCGAAAGACGATCGCCTCGCCGGAGCCCGCGCCGCGCAACAGGTTCTCGGCGAAGTTCAGCCTGGCATCGGGAAAGAAGGCAGCGCCCGGCATCTTGTCGCCGTCGACCAGCACGCGGCTGCCCTTGTCGCCGACGATGCCGCAGAAGTCCCAGACCAGGTCCCAGAACGCCTCGCGCTCGTCCACCGACCAGGCGTGCAGTTCGGCATAGCTGGAGAATGCACGCCCGGCGCGGGCCGACGCCTCGGCCACGAACGCCGTCAACGGCGCTTCCGCGACCTGCTTGGCGGACGGCACCCACAGCGGCGTTTCAACGGACATCGGCATCTCTCCCGATTTAGGCATGCGCCAAACCGCCTCTTGCGTCAGATCCGCATGGTTGCATTGACTCTTCGCCAGCTTAAACTGATATCTGTGATCACAGATATTGACCTACTCGATTCTATTGCAAACTGCAAACGACTGAGCCGTGAAATGTTGCCGCGCATGCCCTTTTTGCAGGTCAGCAAGGCGCGGCTGTCGTTCGCGCCCCTCAGGAATGACAACCCCCAGCGAATGGATGACTTGATGACTCGCCCCACCCCAGATCGCCAATCGTTGCGCGAGGCGCTAGCCGACGGTGCACGCCATGGGCGCTATGTACTTCGCAACTTGCGGCTTTGTTCGGCCCTGACAACCACGGGATCCACGGCGGCTGATGCGGAATTCATGCTCACCGATGTAACGATAGAGAATGGCAAGATCGCAGCGACAAACCCTACGGGCTGTGTTGCTGCCGACGCTGGCACTCTTTCGATCGATGCCGGCGGAAGGGTTGCCTTGCCCGCATTCGTCGACTGCCACACGCATCTCGACAAGGGCCATATCCTGCCGCGAACGCCTGAGGCGGATGGTTCATTCGCCGGCGCCATGACCGCCACCATTTCCGACCGCACGCAAAATTGGTCGCATGAAGATGTAGCGCGACGCATGGATTTCGCGCTCCGATGTGCTTACCACTACGGCACCATTGCAATCCGCACGCATCTCGATTCCAAGCCGCCACAAGATGCGATCTCGTGGCCGGTGTTCCAGGAACTGCGCGACCAATGGCGCGGACGCATCGAACTGCAGGCCGCCTGCCTGTTCGGCATCGATCTGGCACGCGATCAGGTCGCACTCGAAAACATCGCCCGGCGTGTTGCCGCCGCTGGCGGCATGCTCGGCGCAGTGGCATTCCCCACGCCGGACCTCGACATGCTGCTCGACCGGATGTTTGCCACGGCCACCCGCTTCGGAATGGACCTCGATTTCCATGCCGACGAAACTGCCGATCCCTCGGCAGACGCCCTACGTCGCATCGCCGAGGCCGCGCTTCGGTCTCGCTTTTCCGGAAAGGTACTTGTTGGGCATTGCTGCTCGCTGGCGAGACAAGACCATGCGGCGGTCGATGAGACGCTCGACAAGGTCGCATTGGCTGGAGTGGCAGTGGTTTCACTGCCGATGTGCAATCTCTATCTGCAGGACCGTCGCAACGACGGCACCACGCCACGCTGGCGCGGCGTCACGCTGTTGCATGAAATGAAGCAGCGCGGCATTGCCGTGGCACTGGCTTCCGACAACACGCGCGATCCGTTCTATGCCTATGGCGACCTCGACATGATGGAAACCTTCCGGATGGGGACCCGCATCCTGCACCTCGATCATCAGGTGGGAGACTGGCCGAGGGCGGTATCGGCTACGCCGGCTGCAATCATGCGTCTCGACGGCAAAGGTGTGATCGCCAAAGGACATTCCGGCGATTTCACCCTGTTCGAGGGCCGCACATGGTCAGAACTGCTGTCACGTCCTGAAGGCAACCGCATCGTTGTCCGGCACGGCGCCCCCATCGACGCGCCGCTGCCATCCTACGCAGAACTTGACGACCTTTCAGGCCTGGCGCTGCAATGAGCAGTCAAAGCATATCGGCGGCCGGTCCTTCCGGCCGCCGATATGGGGCATGGGCTGCGGCAGTTGGACAGGCATCGATGATGGATGCCTATGGAATGCGCCAGGTGCACTCCGTCTGGTCTGCCGCGGCAACCATGCCCGTACCTCTAGCTGAGCATCTGAAGGTCGCCATCGACGGCTATGGCTTGGCCCGTTGTTGTTCGAAACCGCAGCGACGCCAGGCAGACAATGGTGTCCGCAATCTGCCGGGGTGAAACAAATTCCGCGATCGACGCGCACTTCAAGGCGTCCTGCTTCATTTCCTCGAAACTGATGCCGCGAAGCTCCGCCTTCTGGGCGAGAACCGCATCCTGTCTTTCGCCGGAAACGATACCTGGCAGGATTGCGTTGACGCGAATCCCCAGGCTGCCCAGTTCCATCGCCAGGGATTTCGTAAACCCCACGACCGCCCATTTCGACGCGGCATAGGGTGTCCTCAATTGAAACCCCAGCCTGCCCGCCGCAGAGGACATGTTGACGATGCTCGGGTTCTCGCTCGACTGCAAATGCGGGATGGCAAGACGAACGCAATTGAACTGCCCGGTCGTGTTGACGTCCAGGGTCCTGTCCCATTCCTCGGGCGTGATCTCGTCGACGCGCCCCACCGGTCCGGCGATGCCGGCATTGTTGACCAGGCAATCTATGCCGCCGAGCTGCTTGACCGCATCGGCGAAGAATTCGGCAACAGAAGCCCGGTCGGAAACATCGCAATAGGATGCCGTCAGCCTGCGATGCAGCTGCCTCACATTCGCCAGGCCGTCGCGATCGACGTCGCAGATATGCACATAGGCGCCCTCGTCGAGGAAGGCCTTGGCGATCTTCAGCCCTATCCCGCCAGCGCCTGCGGTAACAATGACACGCAGTCCCTTCAGCCCGAGATCCATCGTCGCTCTCCGTATTGGTCAGCTCGACATTTCACGTTTGCGGCACCTCAGTCTGCCGCTTGTTCGGCGAGTACCTGCTGGGCAACGCGGAAGCACTCGAGGGCTCGCGGAACGCCGCAATAGATGGCCACCACATGGATCGCCGCCCTCACCTGTTCCTTCGTCACGCCGTTGGCGTTGAGGGCCGCCCGGCAATGGACTTCCCATTCATGCATCTGTCCGAGGGCGCCGATCATGGCCAGATTCATCAGGCTGCGGGTTTTAACGTCGATGGCGTCGTCGCTCCAGCCAAACCCCCAGGCCCATGCCGTCATCGCTTCCTGAAAGGGCCGGGTGAAGTCGTCGGCGTCCGTCAAATTGGCGGCCACGTAGCGTTCGCCTAGCGTTGCCTTCCGTTTGGCGACACCACGTTCGAACAGGTTGTTGTCAATCATTGTCATCCTCCATGCAGCAAAGTCGTTGGGCCAATCTGAGCCCCGGCAGAATTCAGTTCATGCTTGCCAGTCCGGCAGCGCAACGCTGGTCTATGGCCAGCATCGTCCTGCCGCGCCTCCTCGCGCTTCCGACCGCCTTCTGCGGCTAGACTAGAAGGCGACCTTGTCTCCGCCCTTCAGCGCCAGTATCTCGCGCGCCTCCTGCGCCGTCGCGATCTCGAGGCCGAGCCCCTCGATGATCTGGCGCGCACGCGAAACCTGCTGTGCATTCGTCTTGGCCAACTGGCCGGGGCCGATCCACAGCGAATCTTCCAGGCCGACACGGACGTTTCCGCCCATCGCGGCTGCCATCGCAGCGATGGGCATCTGGTTGCGTCCAGCGCCCAGCACCGACCATTTGTACTGGTCGCCAAACAACCGATCGGCCGTGCGCTTCATATGCAGCACATCTTCCGGATGGGGGCCGATGCCACCCAAGATGCCAAACACCGTCTGGATGAACAGCGGCGGCTTCACCAGGCCGCGCTGCAGGAAGTAATGCAGGTTGTAGAGGTGGCCGGTGTCGTAGCACTCGAATTCGAAGCGGGTTTCGGCCTCGCCCAGGGAGCGGAGCGCGTACTCGATGTCCTTGAAGGTATTTCGGAAAATCAGGTCCCTGGAGGATTCCAGCGCCTCTCGTTCCCAATCGTGCTTGAACTCCTTGAAACGATCAAGCATCGGGAACAGCCCGAAATTGAACGAGCCCATGTTCAGCGACGCAACCTCCGGCTTGTATACCGCCGCCGGCTTGATCCGCTCTTCCACCTTCATCCACGGCGCACCGCCGGTGGTGATGTTGATCACGCAGTCCGAACGCTGCTTGACCACTTTCAGGAAGGGCTCGAATCCTTCGGGCGTCTGATCCGGCTTTCCGGTTATCGGATCGCGGGCATGCAGATGCACGATCGCAGCGCCGGCTTCCGCGGCGCCGATCGCGGCTTCCGCGATCTCCTCGGGCGACACCGGAAGGTGCGGCGACATCGAAGGCGTGTGAATAGCGCCGGTCACGGCACAGGTGATGATGACTTTGTTGGAAATGGCCATGGCTCTCAACGATTGGTATCTTGCTGCTTCTTGTGATCGCCAAGGGCCTGCAGGCGGCGGTCACGCCACTCGCTCTTGGCAGTAATCATGTCGGGGGTGGGCGGCAGGCCCCAGCTTTCAACAACACGCTCGACGTTACCGGCGTCCCACACCGACGAAGGCGCCGGCGCGGCGGTGATTTCCCGGAATATTCCGCCGTAGCGCTGGAGGTAGTCGCCGATGCCACCGGGCGCGTTGAGTTCGATCGTCGCCAGCGGCCCCATGAACGCCCAGCGAAGGCCCAGGCCGTCCGAAACGGTCCTGTCGAGATCGTGGGCGCTGATCACACCATCGCCGACAAGACGCAGCGCCTCGGCCAGCAACGCTGCCTGAAGGCGGTTGAGGACAAATCCCTGCACCTCGCGCCTGACGACAACAGGAACTTGACCGACGTCCCGATAGAACTCGCCCGCCCGTGAAATGACTTCGAAATCCGTCCATTCGCCGCCGCAGAGCTCGACCACCGGGATCAGATGCGGGGGATTGACCGGATGCGCGACAAGGCATCGATGACGGCCCGGCAAGCCGCTGGCAAACGCCGAGGGCATGATCGTCGAGGTCGACGACGCGAGAATGACATCGCTCGAAGCGACCGCGTCGATCTTCGCAAACAGCTCTCTCTTCTTGTCCGCTGCCTCGGGTCCGCATTCCTGGACAAGGCAAACACCATCGACCGCATCTTCAAGCGAGGCCGACAGCCGAACCACGCCGGACACCTCGGAGAGTCCGTCCTCCTCGATGATCTTTCCGATGGCGCCTGCCGCCGCCTCGAGACTGCGTCGGTCGCTGTCGAACAGGTTCACCGACCAGCCGGCCCTGGCGAACACGACGGCCCAGGATCGGCCGATAAGCCCGGCGCCGACTATGCCAACTGACCGCATGAAACGCCCTTTTTCCTCGACACACCTGAATTAATCTGTGATCACAGATCACGACTAACGCATCGTCGACACCCTGTCTAGGAAAAATCGCGACGCACATCCGGCCTGCACATGGCAGGACAGTTGTTGCCGCGATTGCAAGTTGGGGTACGATCGGTGATTGCGCTGTTCAGCGCGCCGAACCCACAACAACCGCAGTGCGCGACGCACGCCCACTTGCTGTGATCAGGTGATTACGGATAACGTTGCAAGGATTGCCCGCCCAAAAAACCTGCGAGTACCGATTTTGGAACAGACCGACACCGCCCTGACCCAGATGGGGCAATTGGAGCGCGTCACGCTCGGCGAGCGTGCCTATCTCAAGCTTAGACAGCTCATCATGTCGGGAAAGCTTGCACCGAACGAGAAGCTTTCACTGCGATCCGTGGCCGAGGCATTGGGCGTGTCCATCATGCCGGTGAGGGAAGCGGTCACGCGCCTGGTCGCCGAAGGCGCCCTCTCCCTTCTGCCCAACAGGGCCATAAGCGTCCCGTTGATGACAAGGGCAAAGTTCGAGGAGCTGCTGCGCATCCGCACCGAGATCGAGGGGTTTGCTGCGGCCGAAGCTGCCGCGCATCGAACCAGCCGCGATCTCAAGCTGATATTGGACTACGACAAGGATTTCCGTGACGCCGTTGGCAAAGGCGATTCCGAAGTGGACAGTTCGCTGCAGTTGAACAAGGAACTGCATTTTGCCGTCTATGAAGCCGCCGGCTCGCCAATTCTCGTCTCCATCATCGAAGGGCTGTGGCTCAAGGTGGGACCGGTGATCAACCTGGACCTGCGGGCGTCCCAGCGGCTCGCGAGCGGAAACGCGGAGACGCATCACGCCCGCCTCGTTGAAGCGATCATCAATCAGGACGGGAACGCCGCGCGAGCCGCCGTGGTTGCCGACATCAGGTCATCCGGCGAGTTTATACTTGGTTCAAATCAACTTTGGACAAACTTGCCAGAGCCCGTCTGACGTCGACAAAGACACGCGCGTCTTGTTCAATACATGTCCGCGGACCTGCGCGAAATAACCTGTTGTCGAACAACCAATCTCGACCATTCCGGATTTTCAAGTAATGAATTTTCTTAGCGACAACACCTCTGGCGCCAGTCCGAATATTCTGAAGGCGATCGTCGAAAGCAACGATGGCGATCAGTCCCCGTACGGCGGTGACATCTGGACGAAACGAGCCGAAGCCGCCATCGCAGATGTTTTTGGATGCGACGTGGCTGTCTTTTTTGTCACGACTGGGACTGTCAGCAATGCACTTGCGGTGTCGGCTATTTCTCCGCCCTCCAGAGCCGTTTTTTGTCACGACAATGCCCACCTGATCGACAGCGAGTGCGGGGCGCCGGAATTCTTCACCAATGGCGGCAAGCTGGTCGGCATTGCCGGACCAGCCGGCAAGATGGACCCTCAAGCGCTCGCATCCAGGTTGCAGCAGTTCCCGCCAGATGTCGCCAGGCAGGTACAGCCGGGTGCGCTGTCGATCTCGCAGGCGACGGAATCCGGAACCGTCTACCGTCCGAGCGAGATACGTTCGATTGCCGATCTCGCACATGGTGCCGGAATGAGTGTCCACATGGACGGAGCGCGGTTCGCTAACGCCGTCGCAGCCCTCGACACGGCACCGGCAGAGATCACGTGGAAAGCCGGCATCGATGTTCTTTCCCTGGGGGCGACGAAAAACGGCGCCCTCGCCTGCGAAGCCATCGTGTTCTTCGATATGTCCAAGGCTGCCGATTTTGCTTTTCGCCGCAAGAAGGGCGGCCAGACACTGTCGAAAGGCCGTTTTCTTGGTGCACAGATGACCGCATATCTCGCCGACGACCATTGGCTCGACCTTGCCCGTCATGCCAATCGCGCTGCGGGGCAGCTAGCCGCGCGACTGGCCGAGATGCCCACTGTGCGGCTCCCCTGGGCGACAGAGGCGAATGTCGTTTTCGCAACCCTTCCACGGGGAATGGACGCGGCGCTTCGTGCAGCGGGCGCCCGCTATCATCTCTGGGATGCGAAATGCCTGCTCCCTGCCGACCGGCCGGCTGATGACGAAGTGCTCGTGCGCTTCATTTGTTCATTTGGGACCGCCGATGCCGACATTGACAGGCTGACAGATCTGATCCGGCAATACAGCGCCTGACACGGGCGGCCTGATCGAGACAGCGCTAGCCTGAACCAGCCTCGGATAGAGGCTGGATACCGCCGCGATGAAAAATCTCCGGCCCGCGCGCGTGCAGGCGAGACGCATACCGTGCGGCGAGCACGATTGGACATCGCGCCGAAATAGCCGGAGACCACAACGCTCCCTCCCGAGCTCGCAAGCCCGGCATCACCGGCACCTATGCCTTTTGAAATCAAAGGCTTGCGCCACGGCAAACCAAGCCCGTTCGTGCAGATGACCCGTTCCCGAGATCGCTTCTTCCTGGGTATGATCACAGATCACGAACGCATTGACTCGCAAACTGATCGCATGGCAAGATACTTTACGATTGGAAAGGTCATGGAGGAGGCGTGACGCTTTCGCAATGCAGGCAGGAGGGGAGAGCGCGATCCTGCCGCAATCGTCAATCGGCTGAACGGTTCGCTTCCGCCCTCGCGGTTGGGGTGCCGAAGGTCGGCCGCTTGCTCGAAAAGCTCGATGACCGCGGCGGAGCAGGCTTCTGATTCAGAAACCCCGCATCCGGTGAACTGAAACCTGTCCGGCAAGGCTGCCCAGTCGTGCCAGGACCAATGGGAGGAAATGACGTGAAATCAAGGATCAAGGTTGCGCTGAAGCAACTGGGGCTGGTCTTGTCTCTTGCTGTCGGCCTGATGGGATCGAGCCTCAAGGCCGAAGCGCAGGAGGAGATCGCCTTCGCGACCAACTGGAAAGCTCAGGGTGGCCACGCCGGGTTTTATCAGGCGCTCGCCGACGGAACATACAAGCAGTACGGTCTCGATGTCAGGATCGTGCAGGGCGGGCCGCAGATAAACACCCGTAGCCTGCTGTCTGCCGGCAAGGTCGACTTTCTGCTTTCGGTGCCGCAGTTGGCACTGGAAAACAGCCGCCAGAAGATACCGACGGCGATGGTGGCGGCCTTTTTCCAAAGAGATCCGACGACGCTGATGGCTCATCCGGGCAAGTACAAGGATCTCGCCGATATGCGCCGGGCCCGGACGATCTATGTGGCCCGAGCTGCCCAGTTCACGTACTGGCCATGGGTGAAGCACAAGTTTGGTCTCAGCGACGACCAGGTGAAGGCGTATAGCTTCACGCTGGCGCCGTTCCTTGCCGACCCGGAAGCCGTCCAGCAAGCCTATGCCACTGCGGAACCCCTCTACATCGACACATTCAAGCCGGACGTATTCCTGCTCGCCGACTATGGCTGGTCCGGCTATTCGAACATCATCGAGACGCGTCGGGAAATCATCGAAAAGAACCCCGACCTGGTGCAGCGCTTCATCGATGCTTCGATCATCGGATGGAACAACTATCTCTATGGCGACCGCAAGCAGGCCAATGCACTGATCAAGAAAGACAATCCGGAAATGACGGACGCAAAGCTCGATGCGGAAATCGCCGAGATCCAGCGTCTCGGCCTCGTTGACGGCGGCGACACGCTGAAAGTGGGCCTCGGCGCGATCGACCTGAAGCGCTTTGCCAGCTGGTTTGACGACCTGATGGAAGTCGGCCTCTACAAGCCCGGCGAAGTTGACCTTGAGACGGTCGTCACCGACCAGTTCGTCAACAAGGGTGTCGGCCTCGACGTTCGCAAGCGGCTTGAAGCGCAATAGGCTGGCGCCGACCGGCCGCCCCCGGCCCGGAGGCATTCCACCGGGCCCCTGCCGCCACGCCAAAGCCCACAATGACGTCTTGGGAGCAGTCGACGACCTCGTCTGCTCCCGATTTGAACGGCGACGCAGCGCGTTCGGCCCCGTCGCCAGGGAGCCTCACCGGCGACCACCGAACTGACCTAAATTTTCGGAGAAAAAAGTGCCCGAGCCGCTTCCAAATTATATCGTCCAGAATGGCAAGCTCATTGGATATGAGGAGGCCGTCACGCATGTGATGTCGCCTGCCGTCAAGTATGGCTTGGCTGCCTTTGAAGGGCTGTGCGCGTATTGGAGCGATAGCGATCAGGAGCTCTTCGCTTTTCGCCTCCAGGAACATACCGAACGGCTGTTTCAATCGATGAAGCTGCTGAGGTTCGAACCGACTTTCTCGGCCGACGAGATCAACGACCGGACGATCGAGCTTTTGCGGCGCAACAATGTCCGCGAGCCCGTGCACATTCGCGCGATCGCCTATCTCGACGGCAAGGGCGAACACATTGTCCCTGGTCCTGTCAGCTACGCAATTTCTGCACTGCCTCTCGCGCGAAGCAGCAAGGCCCAGACCGGCATCCGCTGTCAGGTCAGCGCATGGACGCGCATTTCCGATGGTTCCATGCCGCCGCGCATCAAGACAAGCGGCAATTATGTCAACAGCCGTCTTGCCAGGCTCCAGGCCAGGCATGATGGCTATGACGACGCGATCCTCCTCAACAACGCCGGCACCGTCGCGGAGTCGCCCGGAGCCTGCATCTTTCTGCGCCGCCGCGACGAACTCATCACACCAGATGTGACGAGCGGCATTCTCGAAAGCATCACTCGCGACACGATCTTGCATCTGGCGCGGGAAGCGGGAATCCAGGTGACCGAAAGGCCCGTCGACAAGACAGAACTTTACACTGCCCGGGAGATCTTCCTGGTCGGTTCGGCCGCGGAAGTGCTGCCGGTGGTCGACGTTGACGGCATATCGATCGGCGATGGCTCCCGAGGGCCGATGACAGCGGACCTGCAGCGCGGCTACTTCGATGCGGTGATCGGCCAGACTGCCTTGGAGCAGGGTTGGTTGACCCGCGTGCATCAAACCTGACGCGGATTTCGAGGCGGCCTCGGTTCGATGCCGCCTCACCCGGCATGAGGGGCCAGAGCCGCCAGGTCGGAAAGTGCCTACTACGGTCCGATCAACGCTGCGTCAGGGCGGCGGCTTTCAGTGTCCTGTCACCAGGGCCGGGCGCCACCGATGATTTCCATGGCCCTCTCAGCGAAGCGGCCGGCCAGCGGAGCGACATCAGCGGCATTGTTCGAAGCCGCGTTGCCGGCGCGCGCCCGATCGGCAATGCCGACAAAGATCACGGCAAAACGAAACAGCGAAAAGACCAGGTGGAAGCGTTCGAGCGGCGCGGTCGGCGTCGCATGCGCGAAATAATGGTCGAGGAATTCGCGTTGGCTCGGAATGCCGAGAGCCGCAATGTCGAGACCAAGGATGCCACCATATTCGTCAGGCGAGCAATGCCAGGTCATCGAGCAGAAGCCGAGATCGGCAAGCGGGTGGCCGAGCGTTGACAACTCCCAGTCGAGGATACCGATCACCTCGGGCTTTTCGGGATGAAACAGCAGGTTGCCGAGCCGGAAATCGCCATGCGCGATCGACACGCGCCCATCGTCCGCCGGCATGTTCTGCGGCAGCCAGTCGGCCACCGCCTCCAAGACAGGGATACGTTCGCCTGGCGATTCCCTGAGTTGCCTTGTCCAGCGACCGATCTGGCGTTCGAAATAATTGCCTGGCTTGCCGTAGTCGCCGAGGCCGACCCCGTCCGGGCGCACCGCATGCAGTTTGGCCATCGCCTCGGCCATGCCGAGATAGATGCCACGCCGCTCGTCGGGGGAAAGACCCGGCAGCGAGCAGTCATGGAAAACGCGACCTTCGAGGCGCTCCATGAGGTAAAACGGCGTGCCAAGCGGCGCGTCGCCATCGTGGTAGAGCACCGGCTTCGGCACCGGCGCACTGGTCGGCGCCAGCGCTTCCAGCACGCGGAACTCGCGGTCGATGGCATGCGCCCCGCGCAGGATCGGCCCGGCCGGCTTCTTGCGCAACACCATGCGGCGGGCACCGAAATCGACGAAATAGGTCGGATTGGACTGGCCGCCGCCGATGCGTTCAAGCGTCATTTGGCCCTCGCCGAAGCGCCCGCCGAGAAACGCCTCGAGCGCTGCCGGATCGAAATCTGCGTTCATGGCGTTTTGCGCCTTGTCATCCTGGGCCATCAAAGCGCTATGCCTCGCCTTCGACGTTCCAGCGCCAGAAACCAGAACCTTCCTCATTGAGGGAGCGGTTCAGCACCATCTTGTGCACTTCGTCAGCGCCGTCGACCAGCCGCGCCTGGCGGGCATAGCGATAAATCCATTCGAGCACGGTATCCTTGGAATAACCCCGGGCACCATTGATCTGGATCGCCACGTCGGCGGCGTCGTGCAGCACATTGGCGACCTGCACTTTGGCCATCGACACTTCCTTGCGGGCGAAGCCGCCCCCGTCGAGTTCCCAAGCCGCCTTCATCACCAGCAGGCGGCCGATCTCGATGCGCATGGCGAGGTCGCCGAGCTTGAGCTGGATGCTCTCGCGATCGGCGAGGCGGACGCCGAAACCGTAGCGTTCGGAGGCATAGGCGCGCGCGATCTCGACGCAACGCTTGGACAGGCCGAGCCAGCGCATGCAGTGGGTGAGCCGGGCCGGCCCGAGCCGCACCTGTGTCACCTTCATGCCCCTGCCCTCGCCGGCGAGCATATTTTCGACGGGGATTTCCAGCCCGTCGAATTCAAGCTCGCAATGGCCGCCATGCTCCTCCGGCCCCATGATCTCGATGCGGCGCTTGATGGACCAGCCCGGCTGATCCCGGTGAAACATCAATGCCGACAATCCCTGCTTCGGATCGTCGGAGGTACGGGCGATCAGGATGAAGTGGCTGGCGTCCTCGGCGCCGGTGATGAACCACTTGCGGCCGCTGACGACATATTTGTCGCCGCGTTTCTCGGCGCGGGTGGCGATCATCGATGGATCGGAGCCACCGCCAGGATGCGGTTCGGTCATGGCGAATGCCGAGCGTACCTTGCCCTCGACGATCGGCTTCAGCCATTTTTCCTTCTGGTCGGGCGTGCCCAGCGCCTCCAGCACCATCATGTTGCCGTCGTCGGGCGCGGCAGAATTGAACACCACCGGGCCGAAGATCGAGCGGTTCATCTCCTCGTAGCAGACCGCCATGCCCATCTTGCCAAGTCCGGCACCGCCAGTTTCAGGCTTGAGCTGCAGGCACCACAGCCCGGCGGCCCTGGCCTTGGCGCGAAGTGTGTCGAGCAACGGCAGGGCGATGTTGCCATGCGCGTCATAAGACGCCTTGTCGGCCTCCAGCGGCAGGATCTCGCGCGCGACAAACGCTGCGATGCGGCTGCGGTATTCTTCGACGCTGGCGGGAATTTCGAAATTCATGATGGCCTCACAGTGACGAAACGAGATGGCCGCCATCGACCTCGATCGACGAGCCGGTGATGTAGCTGCCGGCGGCGGAAGCAAGCAGCAGCAGCGCGCCGTCGAGTTCTCGCGGATGGCCGAGGCGGCGCTGCGGGATGCGCTTGATGAGGTCAAGCCCGGCTGGGGAGGTAAAGAACTCGCGGTTGATGTCTGTCTCGATATAGCCGGGGCATAGCGCGTTGACCCGGATGCCCTCGCGCGCCCATTCGAGCGCCAGCGCCTTGGTCAGCTGGATCACGCCGGCCTTGGACACGGCATAGGCGCTGAGATTGCCGGCAACGCGGTGCCCCAGGATCGAGGCAATGTTGACGATCGCCCCACCCCGGCCCAAAGCCTTCATGCCGCGCGCCACCGCCTGGGAAACGACAAAGACGCCCTTGAGATTGGTGTCCAGCACCCGGTCCCATTCGGCCTCGTCGAGGTCGAGCGCGCGGGACGCCCCGGAGATGCCGGCATTGTTGATCAGGATGTCGAAGCTTTTGCCAGCCAGCGCCGCAGCCACCGAGGCGCTGTCGGTCACGTCCATCTGGATCGCGCTGGCCTTGCCGCCGGAAGCAGCGATGCTGGCGCAAGCGTCGTCCAGCGCCTCGCGGCGGCGCGCGGCGAGCGTGACGCTGACGCCATGGTTTGCGAGCAGCTCGGCGAAATGCAGGCCGAGGCCGCCGGAGGCGCCGGTGATGAGGGCGGTCTTTTCCTGGATATCTTCGAACAGCATCAGGTGATCACCTCAAAAATCGAGCGAGCGCTCGTTTTCTTTATTCGCCTGCCTCCCCTTTTGCAACCAGGCAATTGCTGCTATCTCGACGGCAGATGGCGCGCGCCACAGGTCGCAGGCGATGGGAGGCAGGTTGAACTTCGCGGGGCAAAGGCAGTGGACGGCCGCATTCTCGACGGAGGCGCTGTGTGCGCGCATCCTCGACCGGCATCGCGACACCGTGCGCGTGCAGAAACCGCATGTCGCCGTCGCCAATCTCGCGCGCATCATCGAGGCGACGCTGAAGCTTTCGAACAAGCAGGGCTTCCACGCCACCAGCCTGCGCGACCTGGCGCAAGCGTCCGGTCTCAGCATGGGCGGGCTCTATTCCTATTTCGACAACAAGACAACCCTGCTGTCGATGATCCTCGGCGAGGTTTCGACGACGGTAAGCGAGGTCCTCAGGGCCGCCCCGGAGGGGACCGCTGACGATCCGCTTGGCCATCTCAAATGGCTGATCGAGACCCATATCCGGCTGACCGAGGCGATGCAGCCGTGGTTCGTCTTTGCTTACATGGAAGCCAAATCGTTTCCGGCGGCCGAACGGCGGATGGCCGTCGACAGTGAGGCTGCGACCGAAGAGATTTTCGCCGCCGTGCTTCGCCAGGGCGTGGCCATCGGCAAGTTCGCCATCGCCGATATCGAACTGACCGCGTCGCTGATCAAGCCCCTGTTGCAGGACTGGTACGTGAAGCGGGCCAAATACCGCAAGCGCTCCACGAGCGTCGAGCAATATACCGACGCGGTCACGGGGATCGTCGCGGCGACGGTCCTTCCGCGAGGTTGAACTGCGTCGGGCTGCGCACTGGCCGGGGCTGCCTACTACCGGCTTCAGGTCGCCGAACTGTACGATGCGCCTTGCAAGAAGCTTCCGAGGCCAAGCAGATGACGGGCAGACATCTTCCACTCGCCTGTGGATGAGATCATGCCGACGCCGGAAGCGGACGAACTACCGATCGACATACGCGGCGATCTGGCCGGTATCCTTGCCATATCCCTGAAAGCGAAAAACCCGCCGAGAGCGCGGGTTGTTCGAAAGTTGGGTTGGTTTTGGAGCCAGGATTTTGTCTTTTTTGCCCGGCTTTGTCGGCGTTTGCGTGCTTGCGGGGTTTTGCTGCGGTTCCGATCGGCGCGTCACCGGCAGTTGAACAGCAAAACGCCCGCGTCATTTCTGACACGGGCGTTTTGTTATTTGGTTGCGGGGACACGCAACTACCGATTCCGACATTTGCTTCAGATCGCAGTTTGAAAGAGCTAGCCCTAGGAAAAATCCATGTGGGGGGCGGACGGGCAGCATCCAAAACGGGAGCGGGAGCGGCCGCTGGAATGACCGACATTGGGCCAAGCGGAATGGCCGCTTTTGGACTGGTTCTGCGAAAAGCAGACGCACCGCGACGTATGGCCGTTTGATCCGTTCTGCATCACGCGCTACCCACGTCGCCAACATGGAGCCGGGGCCACGCGACGAGCCTCAATGACCTCAGATGCCTGTGCGCCAACTGCCACCGCGTCCTGCACCGGGCGATTTCGCTTGGCGTACCATTTGACATCTGAGCTGCGTGAAATTCGCAACTTTGAACCAGCTCTCACACCTCGGAAATGATCTCGCCCCCGCTTCCAGCATGGCACCGCCTGACCGAAGCCAGCCTGCGACGGGTAGTGTCTCAGTTTGAAATTTGAACGCGCCGTTGTCGCATCCGGCCCCGAACTCCTATATGCTTAGCGCAAAGCATTGGATCGGCTATGGCCTTCACTATCATATGGTATGGGAAAACAGGCATTGTGGCGAAGACGCCATTCGATGCCGAGAAGGCCGCGAGGGATCACGCCATAGCGACCTTTCCCGCTCGAAAGCTGGATGACGGTATCGTAGCGGTAGAAGTTCGCAAAGACGACGGTACGGTTGTCTTCAGCCATGCAGGGAGCAACTGAATGCCAACCGGACCTAAAGGCCAGAAGCGCCCCGCCGACGTGATCGGCAACGCCGTCCGCGTCATGCGCATTGCCACAGGCGAGGACGCCGACGATGTCATTGACGACGGCAAAGACCCTGCGGCCAAGGCTCTAGGAGCCAAGGGCGGGAAGAAGCGCGCCGAGAACATGACGCCGGAGCGCCGCGCCGAGATCGCCAAGAAAGCAGCGGAAAGCCGATGGGGAAAGAAATAGAATTCACTTTGCACGACTTGCTGAATCTGGTAATAGACTTGCATCTCACGATGACAAGGATTTTCGGATGTCGGCTGAGTTTGAAGATCAATTGCGGGGCGCTTTCCCCGCGAGCACAGATGTCGCGGTCATCCGCGCCCTTGCGACAGGCGTATCCCTTGCAGATGACATGCGGCGCAACACGCCGTGGCTTACGACCTCAATAGGCGACGATCATAGAGGCCTGTTTCGCCGCGTAGCGGCGATGTGGCAGTTTCGCCAGGATTGCTTGAACGGCAGCCTTCCATTCGAAACTGTGGAAGTACCCAACACAACGGGGAGTTCGCACCTTCTGAACATCACTGCTGCCGACTTCGAAGCGCACATGGTTCGGACAGATTCGGAGGGAGCCTTTCCGCAGGACGCGCCGATCCGTCAGGACAAGAGCCTCAGCAACCAACTTGATCTTTTCAATGACGGCAAGGTCGTCCCGTTCCATGAGATAGCGCCGGACAAATACTATGCGTGGCTGTCCTTCAACGCTGACCTGATTGGTGGCCTTACGCATGTTTGTTGGTGCATGCCTGAGGCTAATAGGAAGGTGTTTCTCGGCCGCATCAACATCATGCGGAACGCTGGTACGCTTAGCGTAGAGCCGCATGTGCCACCGCCTCCCGACCCGACGACGGCGATGAAGTTCAAGCTCGATGTTGTCGAGCGCTTCATGGACACCAAGTCTGACAAGAAGAAGCAGAGGTAGCAGGCAGATATTATGTCGAACATTTTTCGCACGACCCCGGCGACGCCGCCGCGTGTTGTGCCCGAGAGGATTCGCGAAGCGCGTGAAGCCCGAGGCTACACAGTTGAAAGCTTCGCTGAAATGCTCGGCGTCACGCGACAGGCGGTCGGTCAATATGAGACTGGTCAGATAGCGCCTTCTGCCGAGGCGCTGTCGAAGATCATTGCGGCCACCGGGCAGCCTCCATCCTTCTTCACGACAAATAGGCCACGCGACGTTGGAAGTTTTGGCTCGCCATTCTGGCGAGGCCTTAAGCGGATGAACAAGCCTGATCGGTTGAGGATTGCTCGTCGCCTCGAATGGGCGTGGGATATTATTAGCTACATCGAAGGCTTTATCGAGCTGCCAAAGGTTAATCTGCCAGTCTTTGATTGGGACTGGGAAACTGGAGACGAACACGCGCTGGAGCGTATTGCCGGGGCCGTTCGCGACCATTGGCAATTGGGACGCGGGCCGGTTTTCCATCTTTCCAAGGTACTGGAGGCCAATGGCGTCATCATCATAAAAGAGCCGGTTGAGTGCGAGGACATGGATGCAGTCTCCCGTTGGCAAGGCGGACGCCCGTTCATCCTATGCAGCGCTGACAGGGACGAATTGCCCAGGTTCAACTTCGACCTAGCGCACGAGCTTGGGCATATCTTGCTACACAACGGTGTCGACGTTACATCAGAAAACATAAATAAGATCGAACGCCAAGCGAACTATTTCGCTGGCGCATTCTTGCTTCCGAGGGAGGTTTTTTCTCGTGAAGTGGTGTCGACTTCTGTTCACTACTTCCTAAAGCTAAAAGAGCGTTGGCGGGTATCGGTGGCGGCGATGATATACCGCTGCAAGGAGCTTGGGATACTTTCCCCAACGCAGGTTAGCTACCTCTACCGGCAACTTTCAGCAAAAGGCATGAGGAAACGGGAGCCTCTTGATACGGCATTCAAAACGGAAGCACCTTCGATCCTCATGGCAGCCTTAGATATGCTCATCAAGCACGGGGTGAGGACCAAAGCGGAAATTGTCGATGCCCTCAATTTGAACGCACAGGATATTGAGATGTTGTGCGGGACAGAAAAGGGCTTCTTCGGCGAAACCGTCGTTCAGCTACGGTTAAAACCGAACATATACGCTTGACACTAAGCATAAAAGTTCAGATATTAGGGGCATGAACAAGCTGCCCCTGAAAACCCGCGTCCAAATCCTCACCATGCTTTGCGAGGGTTCTTCGATGCGGTCTATCTCGCGCGTTGCCGACGTGTCGATCAACACGGTTTCCAAGCTGCTTGTTGATGCTGGCAAATTCTGCGCCGATCTGCACGACCGCGAAGTCCGCAACGTGAACGCCAAGCGCGTCCAGTGCGATGAAATCTGGTCATTCACTGGCGCGAAGCAAAAGAACGTCGCAGCCATGAAGAACCGCGTTGAGGGCGCTGGCGACACATGGACGTGGACCGCTCTCGACAGCGACAGCAAGCTTATCATTTCCTGGCTCGTCGGCGGTCGTGATGGCGAGTATGCGCTGGCCTTCATGGATGACGTGAAGGAACGCCTTGCCAATCGCGTCCAGCTTACGACAGACGGCCATCGCGCTTACCTCAACGCGGTCGAGGAAGCCTTTGGAGCGGACATCGATTACGCCATGCTTGTGAAGCAGTACGGTGAGCCGGAAGGCAAGGCGGTGCCACAGGAACGCCGCTACAGCCCCGCCGTGTGCACTGGCGCGACCAAGACGCGGATTGAAGGCTCGCCCGATCTGGCCCACGTCAGCACGTCGCACGTTGAAGGGCAGAACCTCACCATGCGGATGCAGATGCGCCGCTTTACGCGCCTCACCAATGCGTTCTCAAAGAAGTTTGAAAACCACGTGCACATGGTCGCGCTGTACACGGTCTGGTACAACTTCATTCGCATTCACAAGACGCTGAAAATGTCGCCCGCAATGGCTGCCGGGGTTTCGAATACGCTCTGGTCAATGAATGACATTTGCGACAAGATGAACGCCGTTGCGCCGAAGCCAGGGCCGAGGGGGTCATACAAAAAGCGCACTGCCTAAACGGGAAAAAGCGGGCTGCTCCCGCAACCCGCTTTCCCTTATTCCCGTCCTCTGGGGGTGTGCGTCAAGCGCAGTGACCGTTTCCTGAGGCTCACCACACCAACTTAGAGCGGACGCTTCGGGTATGCAAGAGACGTTTGAAAAAAACCCTGATTTCGCCACACTGTTTAAGAAATCCCTAAGCTCGCCACGCTTTGGGACATATCTAGGGGCGTCCGGTAGCAATGAAAAGGATGCCATCCAGTTATACCAGTGGAATGCAAAAATCTCCCAATCCCTATATATATACCTACAATCATGGGAGATTTGCCTAAGAAACAAGATGAATGACTTTTTTATTTGGAAATACAAGGAAGGCTGGCCATATAAGCAGAACGATTTCGTTCGAAACCTTAAAGGCGATGATCGCAGACGCTTAACGGAGACCCTTCTTAGACAGGAGAGAGATCGCGGGGTGCGCCCTGTTAGCACATCGGTTGTTGTGTCAGATTTATCGGCTGGCTTTTGGGTTTCCCAACTCTCAGAGAAGTACAATCACTACTCATGGAGATATAATCTGGTGAAGGTGTTTGCGCATGATACTGGCTTGGACAGAGCCGCCGCCTGGACAATCTGCGACGAATTACTGACGCTCCGAAATCGCGTCGCACACCATGAGCCGATATTTCACCTACCTTTAGACGACCGTCGCGAAAAGCTTGCGCGCATCGTTGCCGCCATGTGTCCTGCCACATCTGCTTTCGCAGAGACGACGTGTAATTTCGGAGACATATGGAAAGAAAAGCCTAAGCCAGCGAAGCCAGCGTAATTTCAAAGTGAGACACTACCCTGCGACGCGGTCCGTGGTGGACTCGACGCCGGCGACCGACCTCAGGCCGCATTCCCACACGACGGCAACGCGCCATCCGAGCTGGCTTAGGGCCGCGATCGCGGCGACGTCACGTCGCACATTGCCTGCAAACTTCGCCTGCCAAAATTCGCGCCGCGTTGCAGGAGTTGTTGCGTAGCGACACACCCGGGGTGTCGGTGCCAGAAACACCCGTGGACAAGAATCTTCGGAAGTCGTGAATCACAAACCCTTGACCTTCCCAGCGTGATTGCTCAGCGACCTAACTACCCCCTTCTTTTTGATCGCTTTACGCTCTGCTTCAACATATTCTTTTTATTCAGCTTTTTTGATTTTTTCTTCTTCCCAACGCGTTCTGTGAAACTTAGAGTGAACGGCCGTTCTCCTTCCTTAAATATGGGGTTTCCGCTCGGATTTTCTTCCGAGAATTCAATGAAGAACTCTTGCCGTTCTTTCTCTCGCTTTTTGTTCTTGGCGACCTTATCGGGCTTACGGTGTGGATCATATACGCCGGAATTAAAAGCCATTTCCCCTCCCACAAGGCGGCCCCACGTTGCTTCAGGTTCTTCATTAGCGCTAAGGGATGACCGCCGAATGCGAAACTTTAATCGGCACTCATATAGCCGTGTCCGGCATAGTTCGTCCCAAAACGGAGTTCACACTTGCCACATTTTGGGCACTCGTAGTCACCGGACAAGTCTAAGTGGTCATTGCCGATGGAACCCAACGCGGGCAACAAGCGCCCCGCCCATTCTTCAGCATTTGAATCATCGTCCCCTAACCAATTTGCGGGGACGCGCATCTGCGACACGCTTGACGAGTTGCAGACCTCACACGTCAGCGGAAGGGCTTTGTAATTTGCAGTGGTTATCTCGTTGCAGTTTTGGCAGCTCACTGGCTGGGTCGAGTACACATGATAGTTCGACATCAGGCCACCAATCATCAACGGCTTATCGTAGCCGCATGCAAAGCAATGTGCGTCTGTTGAATGCATGACAAGGTCTCTTTCATGATGGGTTGCCGACCTAACCGCTAGACCTCAGCCTCGCCTCAGCCGGTCGTACTCATACCCGCAATCGGTCCGTCCTTAACCCTCTCGACGACCTCGTCGATGACGTGCAGCGATACACGATGCCATTCCTGGCGCGATGTGAGAACCTCAAAGGCGGCAGACAACCTCTTCTCGATCGAAGGACAGCGCCGCTCAATGGATGATCAGCTTTCATTGTCGGAACTTTCCGTTCCTCCGAAGATATCCAAAAGGAGATCCGGATTGGTCCCCTCGCCCCGCAATTCATCGAGCGTCTGCTCTAAAATGCGTCCGTACTTGGCCAACGCTCGGAGACGAGACGAATGACGTAGATCGGAGAGCGTTTTCTCGACGCTGTGCGCGAGCTTGTCCGCGACCGGATCTTGCCCCGCGACAAGTGCGAAAGGTTCAACCGACCTCCACCGCAGGAGCCCGACCAACAGCAAAGGCGCATATTGGAACCGAGTATAGGTGGACTTTAGACTTTCATCGAACTCACGGAGCACGCGCTTTGCGATCCGTTCAACGTCCTTTCGAGTTAGCAACTGCGGCGCAGTTTCCGACCGCGACAAAATGAAGGCCATCGCCGCCGTCTCACGTTGCCAGCTCCACAAATCGATCGTTTTCCCGAGAATTTTGTGGATGGCCTGCTGCTCTGAGCTCCTAGTTCCTGCGATACGGCCCAACCCCTGATAGCCGAGCTTCCAGTGAGCACCGAGCGTAAACAGATGATAGCCCCTGACTTCCTGATCCAAAGCATCCAAGAGCCACTCAGATACCACCGGAGGGCAGCGGCGGAACTGCCACGTCAGAAACCGCAAGCTGTCATTGTTAGCAGCAACACGACCTGCAAGTCGGGCTTGTACATGCTCAATAGCCCTCTCAGTTACCTGAAGCAGGTTTGCCCGACCGGTCTCCGTGATCGATCCCGGAAGCTCACCGTCGCTGGAAATGGCGTATTGTCCGTCCGGGCGAGCTGAAAGTTTGCTCGCAAGAGCTGCCCAATCCACCTCGTCGCGATCGACGCCCTTTTCCAGCAACTTGTAAAGTCCGTCGCCCCGGTTGCTGTCATTCCAGGCACCGAGCCCACAGGGCAACACCAATCGCGCCGGGATTGTGGGCTTGCCACGTTGGAGACTGGCAAGCAAATCCTCCCAGCTTTCCGCAAGTTCTTCGGCACCGTCCCAATCCACTTGGAACCGATGACCAGACGATTCAGAGTGGAGCAGGATTTTCGCACGCCCCGCGGCGGGGCTCTGCTCGACCCAGAGATCGACGGGAACGAGTTCTTTCGAACTGACGCCGATGCTTACCTGCGCCTTTCGCGCATGCTCTGACGTCTCCTTTCGAAGGAAAATCGAGAAGGTCTCCTGCCCCGCCTGTATGGCGAAGCGCGCAGGTTTCGGGCTACGATAGACTTCGCCTGCTGATAGCGTGGCCTCAGGGTCGATGAGGTCGTAATTTTCCGCGCCATCGCGACGCTGCACGATCGTCGAGATTTGCGGCAGAAAGTCAAAGTAGACGGGCTCGCGCTTGCTGAGCCGGCGTGCAGCCAGCAAGGCCCCTTCAGCAACAGCATCTGGTGACAGCATGATCGGACCCAATACGAGCTCACGAATTTGCTCAAGCAACTTCGAACGGACCTCGCCTTCAGCTAGGCTTTCGACCAGAACGACATCGCATCCTGATAGTTCAGCAGCCAATCCCTCCGGGAGCCTCAAGCCCGTGAGGCCGCCCAGCAGCGTCGGCGGAGTAATGATCTCCCAGTCACCGTTCCTCATTCGGAGCACCTCGGGGCCAGCCGTCATCCCGAGCATCAGGCGTCCGATCGACCGAGCCCACTCCAGATGTTCAGTCCTGTCGGTGGAAGCACAGGCGAAAACATCTTGCTTTGCGCGGGCGGCCAGACCTTCGTATCCCCATTCCGATAACAGGAGCCTCCCGTTTGCTTTTCTTTCAGGAGCAAGTATGTCCCTGCCCTGATCGCGCTCTGCACGGATTTTCAGACGCTGCACGGACAGCCCGGTCGCGGAATGGCAGATCACTCCCAGACTTTGACCGCTGGTGATATCGCCGATTTCGATCGCGTAGAGGGCAGCGAGAACCGAGCGCCAAACCAGCAACGGCGTGGAAATCTTCGCTTTCCGCAATGCCGCCAGCATCCGCTCCTGCAGGACTTCGCTGGTGCCAGGGACATCGTCGAGGCTCGCAACGCCAAAGCTCGCCGCTGAAGAAAGTCCCGTCAGAGCGGCCGTGAGTTGCTCGACCGAGACCTCATCACCGGAAAGAAAGTCTCGTATCCTAGTTCGACGTCCGTGTTTCCCGACTGCACCCCAGCCCTCGCCGAGTCCGTGAGGCGAAATCGTGCCCTGAGCCCCACCGATCAGGGTAGACCGAGATCCGTCGCCCGTTTGCACCACGACGCCCATCAACCCGCCCTCGATGAGCGACGAAGGTACTTCATCTTCTTTCCCGTCGGATTGGAGCACCCAGTTCCGGGCGGCCAAGTCGCGCCAGCCATTCAAGTCGTAGCCACTGAGTTTCTTCATTGGACTACCGATAGATCTCGCTACGGGCAAATGCACGGATTGCATCGAGGCCGTACCGCAGCCCCTCGCCGGATGCCTCCATCGCAACGCCATCTACCCGCGTCCGCTGGCTCTCGGCAAATTGCGCTTCGGGGGCTCCGTGCGACGGCGTCAGTATGAGGCCATTTCGAAGGACTTCCGACTGCGCTACCCGCTGAAGCTCGACGAGCCGGGAATTAGCCTGGTTGACGGCTTCGGACAGGTCGAGCCTCATCATCGAATGCGGGGTCCAGACGGCCACGCGGCGCGGCATTTCGTTTCGTTTAATATCTGTGATTCTGAGCGAAACATGAGCACGGGCAAGCGGCAGCAGTGGCCCGGGAACTTCTGGCCTCGACTGCACCTCAACGATCCGGCCAATACCTTTGAGCCAGAAAACCGCGATCGGCCGATCTTGCTCAAACCACCGTCCCAAGGTAGCCTCGGAGCGCCATACGACAGGCGACTGGGCAATCAACTCCGCTTCCTCAACCTCGTCGAGCGCCAGGACGATTGCCAGAACCGCGAAATCCGTCCAGGTCTCAGCCTGCCATGCCCATAGGTCATCAAGGACCTTTTCCTCCTCAAGGAGCCGCCGCCACGCCTCGTAAACCGCGCGGTAGTTGGGGTCCTGCATAAGCACGTAGTTGGGGGTGACGCCTGTCTCCGCGACGCTGACGTCGAGGTCCTCCAGCATTCTGGCAAACGCCCTGCAGAACCTGGAGTAGGTTTCCACTTGGCCATAGCGGCGGCTCATCTTGGCGCGGGGATGTTCACGCATCCATTCACGAGAGACATCGAAGGCTAGGCGGGTGTAGGCGTGAACCACCCGGTTCTCGGGTGTGTCGAAGTTTTCATGCCGAACAGTCGCAAGGATACGCTGGCTGGCACCCGCCCGTTCCGCGATCGTTCGCCCAGGTTGGCGCACAAGCCACAGCATCGATGCGCGGTCCATTTCCTGCACCCGGGATAGCGGTGTCAGTTCCCGAGTCCGGCGGAGGACGCGCCGAATGCGCGGCTCAAGTGCCTTGAGTTTGGGCATGATGGCCTGAGCCTGGCGTACAATTTCCGCCATGCGCGGATCTTCCTCATTCTCAGCCCTCTCCCACGCCTGTCGCAGCCGCGGCCACACGTGCAACGGATCTTCGAGAGATTCTCCGAGCTCCTGAACGCGTGCCAGAACCTCGTTCATCCGCCGCAGCAGCTCTCGGCTGTTTTCCTCCTCCGGTGTTTCTGCTTCCTTCTGCCCCCGAGGCCTGACGGGGAAATTCACCCGAGCGGGGCCGTGACCCGTGCCGCCCTTAGGATATGGGTGGAGCACCAAGTCCACGTTTTCGCCGCGGACGTTGGAGCGCATCAGCAGGCTATGACCGCTGAGTTTTGCCGCCGCCCCCCGAACTTCGCTGACTAGGCAATCACCCGGGCCGAAAGCCGAGCCGGTCAGGCCTCTGCTGTCCCATGGCCGGGCAAGGTGAATCATTAGCGCGTCACCCCGTTCCAGACGAACTGACCAGCCCCATCACGCGCGGTCCTGACGGAGGCCTCGATCGCGTTAGCAAGCTGATCGTCCTGCAGGTTGTTCGCGACAAACTCTCGCAATTCGCTAAAGGTCGCCTCGTTGGTTTCGACTTCCAGCCCACGCAGCTTGGGCAGCAATCGCATTTCGATCTGGTCTGCCAGCGGAGCACGCTTATCCCGGTCGGCACCGGGGTAGTTCGCAACGTACGCCATGATCGCACGTCCCAACCGATGTCCAACTGGCCGCTTGAAGTCTTTCATTACCTTGACCATCCGCTCTACGCTTTCGCGCACGAGCGGATCGCTCTCGACGTCGGACACAGACCGAACCCAGCCCCGCCATCGGGCTGCAGACAACGCTTCCGGCTCCGGTAGCGCCTCGTTCTGCGCGTTGGTGTGTATATTCTTGGGCGCTGAAAAGCGCATGACGTTCGCACGGTCCACGACCTTGTCAGAAAGGGACTGCGTGCTTTCGTCTTCGTTCATCGTCCCAGCGAACAACAGGTTGTAGCCCGGAAAGACACGGAGTGCGTCCATGCCTTTCGGCATCGGAAGTTCAAGTTCGATCTCGGCATCCTTCCGTAGCGTCTTGTCCGCGACGCGACTGGCCGGAGGACGGCTCTCAAGCCTGCTGAGAAAATCGGAGAAATAATACTCGACCCGAGCGAGGTTCATTTCATCGAGCAGGATCATCATCATCCGATCCGGCAACTCGCTTTTCTCGTTATTGAGACTGTCGAGCTGGAAGAGTGCGCGCGCCATATCGGTGGGGCGGAAGCGCTTCTCGATGTAATTGTAGAAGCCCATCAGATCCTGGGGGCTGTCCCAACGAGGCTGAACCGGGACCTGAAGGAAACCGATGCCCATCGCGGCTGCGTACTGCCGCGGGAGCTGGCTTTTACCCGTTCCGGAAATCCCTGCGAGAACAGCCATCTGGCTGGTTTCGTTGACCTTCATCGCTGTGTGGAAGGCATGAACGACGCGCGGGTGGTAATCGAGACCGCTGCTCCTTAAACGAACCGAGACGCGCTTGAGAGCTTCCGACTCGTTTTCGGCAGCGCGCAGCTTCCACTTCGTCATCTGTTGGAGCACAGGCGGCAGGGCACGCAGTTCCTTGAGGCGTTCTTCGACCTCGACTCCAGCGTCCTCCTGGCCGACCGCCCCGGTGACTTCGCCAATTTCTGCTTCAAGCCGGGCGATCTGGGCCGTGAGCGACGACCGCCGAGCCTCGAGACGATCGACTTCCAGCTCCGCCGTCCGGGCACGCTCCTCAGCTGCGGCCGTTTTCGTGGCTGCCACGGTATGGTTTGATTGAGCTTCTGCTACCGAGCCGCGTTCCGCCGACAGGCGCTCCTGCAGCTGGGCGAGTTCTGCGAGCGCTGCCTGGCCCCGTCCCTCCATCTGGGATAGCTCACGTTGCAAATCCTGAGCACGGTTTTCGAGACGCTCGACACGCTCCTGCGCCTCCGCAAGCTTCAAGGCTTCCGAGCGAAGCTCACCTAGCTTCGCCTCAAGGGCAGCATTCTCGCGCTTCATCTCGTCGTTCTGGGCAAACAACCGCTCGGCCGCGGCCAGCCGTTCCTGGACCGCATCGTAGTCGGCTCTAGCGCTCGCGAACTCCGAATCCAATGTCTGCTTTTCAGCAGTGGCGACCTCCATCTCCTCCCTAAGCGTCCGCACCTCCTTGCGACGCTCGTCCTGCTGGTTCCACTCAGCATTGAGGTCATCGAGCTGCCGTTTGGTCGCGTCATAATCCGCCTGGACATCGGCGATGTTGGCAAGTGCCTTACGACGTTCTGCCAGGTCGTTTTCAATGTCGATGAGCCTACCACGCCGATCCGTGATCTGCCCTTCCAGTTCCTCAAGGGCGAGTGCGGGACCTTTGGCTGTCACCACCCGATCGTGCATGATGGCGAAAAAGGTCTGCACGGCGATGAGAGCCAAGATCGCCATGCCTAAGCCTGTAACAAGCAAGATGTTTCCGGTGAGCATCTTACAGCTGTCCTTCCTGCGCCGAGGTCGGCTGAGCTGGGGTTGCCTGAGGTGGGATCGGTTGTGCCGGAGCGGTCTGTGCAGCCACCTTGGCAGCGTCGAGCGTAGCCAACTCCTGCGCCAACGCGCCTTTACGTCCGCCAAGCTCCGCCAATTCGGATTTCAGAGAATTCAATGTCCCCTGGTCTGTGGCGATATCGGTGGCAAGCTTGGCGCGGCTCTCATTGAGCTTCCGAACTGCTTCATCCAACGACGTTTTCTCACCTTTCAGCTTGTCGACCACGTCAGCGAGCGACGTTTCCTGAGCCTTGACTGCCTGGAGGCGAGTGACTTCCCCGCGTGCGGAATCGACCTGCGCCGTCAAAGTAGCCTTGTCGGCCTCAAGCTGCGATATCTGCGACTTTATCGGAACAAGCTGGCTCTGTGCCTGGGCCAACGCTTCCTGAGCTGCTATCAGTCGCCCTTCAGCGGCGGATGCATCGTCACGAGCGCGTTCAGCGGTGATCTGAAGGCTTGAGAGGTCGCCGGTCAGTGTGACCTTCTGGCTCTCCAGCCCCTGGATTTCCTTGCCAAGTGCCGTCTTTCTCGTTTCCTGTTGGCTGACCTCCTGTGCGACGGCTGTCGCCTGGGTCTGTGATTTCGACGACTGTGCGTCGAGCACCGGAATCTGTGAGGTCAGAGTGGCTATTGAAGCCTGCTTGCTCGCAATGTCCTTTGTGAGAGCCGCAACCTGGCCATCAAGGTTCTTTTGGCGCAGATCGAGCTCCGCAACCTGTTGCTTCTTGTTGTTCAGGTCTGCGATCTGATTCTGCAACTGCGTGATGACGGTCTGCAGCGTGCTGCGTTCCTCGTCGAGAGCAGCCAGAGCGCTTTTGGCGGTAGCCTGCCTGCCCTCCACGTCGTCGACTTGGGCGTTCAATGCTAAAAGTCTGGTCTCGGCCTGCGTCACCGACTTGTCGATCTCCGTCCTGCGGACTCTCAGGTCGTTCAGCTTCACCTCTGCCCGGTTGGCCTCGGCGATCGTCTCCTCAGCGGCCTTGGCCTGGGCTGTGACATCCGCAAGCTGCTTTCCTTCCTGGGACAGAAGGTCTCGCTGTTGGGTGATCTGGCTCGACAGCTGATTCCGCTGGGCCGTCAACGTGGAGATCGTGTCCCTTAATCGCTGCTCATCGAGAGTTCGCTGGGCGATCTCGGTGAGCACGCTGTCGCGACGGGTCAAGGCATCGTCGCGCTCGCGGGTGAAGCGGGTCAGATCGGTTCGAATGACCCCGTACTCGCGTTCCAAAGCATCGACCTGGACGAAAAGCACACCCAGCGCGACGAAGGAAACCACGCCCAAGGCTCCAGCTAGGTAGGTGTAACGCCGGGATTTAGGAAAGGTCTTTTCGGACGAGCTCAATGCATCCCTCCATATCTCTTGCAAGTTCGTCGACCCAGAACCGACGCACCCGCCAGCCAAGGCCTCTTAATTGATGATCGCGCCAGAGGTCGGATAGCTTGCGCTTTCCGTCGATGTCCGAATGCCAATGGCGACCGTCGATCTCCAGATCTAGTCTGATATCGCCAGACCCGAAAAGCGCGAAATCAAGACGCCGCCCGGCCACTTCGTACTGTGCAATCGGATCGAATCCCCGATCTCTCAGCTCGAAATAAACCCGCCGCTCCCACTCACTATCGAACGTACCTTCCGCCACGCGCGGACGCGGCTCGGTGGCAATCGAAGCTAGCTTCTGCAGGCTTGAGACCTTACCGGAGCGCGCGTAGCTCAGATCCCCAAAAACATGGGCGACGGCACGCGCACGGCTGATTGCGACGTTCAACCTGCGCCAGTCCTTCTGGACAAAGGTGACAGCGCTGGTAGCGCTAGACAGACCAAGGCACGGCGAAAACAGGATCAGATCCCGTTCTTGCCCCTGAAAGCTATCCACTGTGCCCGCCCGGAAATCCGCTCGATTAAGCAGATCGGCGGACAATGTCCCCTTGATCACATCGTTCAGTGCCTGAACCTGAGGCCGGAATGGTGCGATGACCCCCACGCTGCCTTCATATTTCTGGACTTCGAGTAGAAGACGCAGTTGTGCCACAATGGCCGTCACCTCGGCGGAGTTGACGTTGCCCTGCATAGGCAGGCTGGGCGCGGGGACATCGGTCCACTCGATCCCCGGCTTTGTTCCTCTTGGCACCTTTAACTGATCCTGGTCGGCGGCGACACGCAAACGCCCACCATAGAACTGCTCGTTGATGTACCCGACGATACCAGTGGCCGATCGGTACTGGTCGCGCAGTGTCACCTTCGCCGCTCCCGGTGTAAGATTTGCAAGGTCGAAAAGCGACCTGCGGCTTTGCGCCAGCCGCCCCATCATGCCGACCGGGAGGCCCTGAGCCTGCATCAGGTTACGGTCATGGGCAATCCCGAGCTGGCTGATGAACGAGAGCTGGCGATCGTCACCGACGACGACGGCGCGCTTGGCGCGCGCGAACAGCGGGAGCGCGGAAGCGATATCGCATTGGCTCGCCTCGTCGAAGATCACTAGGTCGAAAAGCCCCTCGCCCAACGGCACGCGGCGGGGAGCACCGAGGACCGATGCTAGCCAGAGTGGACGATGCGCCACAACCTCAGCCGCAAGCGCGATCGGCAGAGGCCCGCTAGTCTGCGCCAATTCGAGGTTGGCATGCTCCTCACCAAGGCGCGACCGATCAACCTCCGACAGCGCAACGCGAGAGGCGAGTACCCTTGGCAGAAGCTGTCCCACCGTTGCAGTGATTTCAGTGGTCAGCGCGATTGGGTCGCCGGTTATATCGATGGCATCCAATTCCGCGCGAAGTCGAACCAGTTCGTTTTGAAGAGTAGCAAGGCTGGCCGTCTCTCCGAGAGCGTCAGGCACAGATGCAGTGTTGTGCTTCTTTGGGAAGAATTGTCGCAGCGCTTCGAGAACGCGAGCCCAAAGCCCGAGAGCCGTCGGAGCCGATACACTGACATCGAGGTGTTCACCATTAAGTTTACGGGCCTCGATCCTATCCAGAAAATCGGCGATCAGAGCGTTCAGGCGTCCCTGTTCGTCGAACTGATCCAGTACCTCGGACCGCTGCTGTGCCAGGGTTGCCAGACGGGAGCGCGTGACCCGATCCGGCTCAATGGCGGCTTTCGACGGCTCCTTTATCAGCGCTGCCAACACGTTCGTGAAGGACTGGTCGATCTCCCGCGTTGGATCCAAGGTCCTGACCAGGAAATTTGAATGCGGAGCTATCTTTGCCAGGCGGTCTTCCACGGCGTCGAGCGCCTGATGGTTTTTGGAGGCGACCAAGACCGATCCATTCTGAGCGAGAACCGATGCCACCATCGAAACGATCGTTTGGCTTTTTCCCGTGCCCGGCGGACCTGTGATGACGGTCAGGGGCGCAGTCATTCCCGAGCGGACCGCCGTGATCTGCTCTTTGTTAAGGCTACCGACATTGATCGCGGGAGGTGATTCTGCCTGGGCTTGTGGATCGAGCCCTAGAATTGAGGCGAGCGCAGTCCGGGCAAGTCTCTCGCTTGCCCAAACGCCGATCTGGTCGAGGTCGCGAACAGCGCCGGCGGTGAACGTGGTATCGGTCGGAAGAAAGAGTGCTGCAAGATCGTAGATTCCCGGTGTTTCAGGATCGACCTCTGAAACCATTGCGGTTCCGGAAACTCTGCCGCGGAATGCTCCCGCTACGGCTTCCTTGAGCCGGGCGAGGAAGTCGGCCCGCTCAAGCCCGAGCCCTTCGGTCTGATTGAAGACTTCCCGCAACGAGGCCTCTGTCCATCCGGCCCCGCGTGCCGCCCCCTTGAGCCAGTCAGGGTTGACGAGGACATCGTCGGCATCGACCGTGATCTGCAGATGCGTTTCGCTACGGGTCCATTCCGCGCTGATCAAGCCAATGGGCCAGACGACCGGAGCCCCCTGCTTCCGCCCGACAGCGATCGGCCAGCCGACGGCCAGCGTCTGTTCATTTGCCTCCCGCTTCACCAACGCCTTGCGGAATTCATCTGAGAGGTCGTTAAGAGCAATGGCAATATGGAGGTTTTGCCCCTCCTCAGGAGTAACTGGCCCAAGCCCGGTGACGAGATGCCACTGTATGCCATGTCGATCATCAACCTGAGAAATCGCCCCACGAGGATCGGCTCGAAGCGTCGAGCGATAATACCGGAGGAGCGCACTCGGATCGAGATGGACAGCGGCTGTCTCGTTGCCGAGTAAGGTATTTACCTGCGCCTTGGTACCAAATGAGGCGGGTGCGGCCCTAAGGACTTTGCTGTCACCATTAAGTTTGGGACCTGCTGGTGAAGAGACGTTTGTTTGAAAGGCCGAATATCGCGATAACGGTCGCCATTTTCCATCCCGGCCTTTGCTGATTTTTCCGGTGTCGGTCAGCAGGCTTAGCTCGGCATAAAGCTCTGACCGCTTTCGGGGATCGAAATCCACATCCAGCAAGGCAAAGAGCTCACTTGTCGTTCGCCCAGATGGAAATGCAGAGATTGTCCGCAAAACAACAGACATGACACCTTTCCGGAAATGCCTAGCACCGTGCGGTGATAGGCATCATGAATTACGACTCACCCCAAGTTCGCCTGGCCGCAGTGGTCAAAGCTAGACTTAAAGTCAACTCAACGGGTTGTACTACAGCTTGACAGAGAACGAGCTTTCTCACTTCACACCAAGCTTAATTCCTTTGATCGCCTGAGGCCGACCCAAAGAGTCCTTAAGCCAGCACTCTTTTTTTGAAACATATGCAAACAGCCCTGCATGCTTTGTCACCGATGCACGACACAAAGCACTCGAGATAGTTCGTTTGCCGAATTCGTTTGTAATCGCCGCCTGGGAGGTCCATCCCCGAGTAACTAGTGTAATCAGACATGATGACGTCGGCCGCTTTTGAGGACAAATAGGCCGCCATAGCGTCTGAGTTGCGAATGAGCGCCACCACATTGTCTTTTAGGAAGCACACGTGACGCTTTGCGTTGTAGGTGATCGCTTTACATTGTCCATCGCCTTCGCAGGCTCGACAGCCTTGATATGTGACATCCCTCACGGTTGTGTAGTCGAAGCCGATCGCGTCGTAGCCTCGAGCGTCCAGCAAGATGTGAGATGTCGCGTTCCCAGGGCGATCGGCAACCCGGTCCTTGGGTGGGGTGTCCACCCGCAGCTCGGGCTTTCCGTTGCAGAAAACCTGAAACACCGACGGAGCGATCCGATCCATGAGGTCGGCTGTGGACGGAGGCGATTGGTCGGCAGATTTGTCACCAGACTGTTTGGCGATGCTCTGTGACTGCATGAACAGGTCGGCAACCGATGCTCTAATCGCAAAATTGACGTTCTGTGCGGGGATCCCAATCCTATCCGCGGCTTCCTTTGAGAGCGTGGCAGTCGTGATTCCAAGCAGATATCCATCACGGTCAATTACCGGGCCACCGGAGTTGCCAGGCTGGATCGGCGTTGAAATCTGGAGGTGCCTGGTGTCGTTGTGCAGGCCCGCGAGAGCGTTGACATTGCCAGTAGTGACCTTGATCGAGTCCGACAGTAGGCCTGCCAAAGGAAAGCCAATAGCGACTATGTCCTCTCCAAGACGGGTCGGAGCACCTCTGAAAGTAAGCGGTGATAGCGGGGCTTTGGCCGTCACCTTGAGAAGCGCCAGATTGTGGGTCGCATCAATCCGCGGATCGGAGGCATCCCCTACCCCTTTGACCTCGATACGCTGGCATCCCTCAACGACGTGAGCGTTTGTTAGTAGCCAACCATCTGAGGTCACAGCGAAACCTGTACCCGAGGGTTTTGGCTCCTCGGCCAAAGCATTTGCTGTGGTCAAGATTATCAGCGCAGCCAAGGCTGCGCGCGCAATGGATGCCATGCTAGTCCCCCTTGGACTGAGAACTAGATTGCCTTGCTCAAGACTGCAATCTCCTCTCGCCGATTTCCAAACGAGATGCGGGGAATACAGCATTCCGATCCGTGCAATTGCCCGTTTGGTCGCCAACGACCAGGTAGCCGTTGGGTGACTTTTCCAACCGCGCGAACTGCTTTTCGCGCAGTTCACCGATTGCCCGCCTTCGAGCCTTGCGATCCATGAAATAAATGTCCGCGCCGTGCCGGCGCTTGCAGCGACCGTAGGCATAGATCGCCTCGACGGTTTGGACCGTGAAGCCACGCTGGCCGATGCGCTTGCCAGCGTGCGTGTTGATGGCTTCGATCTGCATGACGCGTCTCCCTTGTCTTCCCCATGGACAGGGATAGTCATGCCGGGCGACAGATTTGGTTACGGGGGAAGAACCGCCCATGGCCTATGACAAGGCTGCGGATTTGCTTGAGCTTGCGCTGGGGATCGCTGCGCGGCGGTTCGGGATGCCCTACGCGGACATCGACCGACGTTCGGATGCTCCAACGGACTCAGCCATCCTATTCCGCCGCCTCCATCTGGCGCTCGTCCACGGGCACGAGAGCTTCGGCCAGGAGGGCGTCGAGCAGGCGGCGGCGGGCGTCAGTGGCGGCGGCGAGGCTCACCTCCAGCCGATCGCAGATGGCCATCAGCTCGTCGACCTTGGCGACGATACGGCGCTGTTCAGGGAGTGGTGGGAGAGGGATCGGTATGCGTTCGGTCTTATCTTTCCCGAGAGTAGGTACTCCCGTATTCTGGTTCATTTCATTCGTAAGCCAGTCGACAACAGAGGTTCGGCGTAAGCTCAAGAGCAGGTATCGTGGTAGAACCCCGTCGAACGGCTTAATGATGAAAACGGTATGGCTGAAGGTATATTTCTCAAGCGGGGGAAGGAACCGCGGCAAGCCGAGACGGCCTTTGCGAGCGAACACGATGTCTCCCACAAAAGCGGCACATCTCCGTTTGATACTCAAAGAAGTCAGCCGTCACAAGCTTTGCAGTCGCCGGATTCCAATCGTCAAGGCCACTGAATTCTTGCGTCGACAGAATAGGTACTATTTCCCCATCGAAAGACGGATAACGGTGGCTTGGGTTTGGATCAGAAACTAATGCTATGTCGCCAAGGGGGCACAGCATCCAAGTCGGAGGCAAATCTACGGGCCGATCTTCGTCTTGGACAGATAGAGGCCGTTTCGGCACACGGATTCGTCTTTCCGCCACCTGCCGCGCTTTCTCCTTTACGATCCGACTCATCAATTCCGATGCCGGCTCGTCACCCGCATCCTACGGCACAAGCTTGACCGAATTGAATGGATCTGAAGAACAGGTCGTCGAGGATCACTTCATTGATGGCTATATTTTGAACCCACTCCGACGGCCAAATCCAAACGCCTACCCTTCCGAAAGTGCTTCATGCCATCCGAGTCCCGCTCCCCACGCCTCGCCGTTCTCATCGACGCCGATAATGCATCTGCGAAGATCGCGGATGGCCTTTTCGAGGAGATCGCTAAGATTGGCGAGGCCAGTGTTCGCCGCATCTATGGTGACTTTTCCAGCGTCCGTTCGAAGTCTTGGGCTGAAGTGCTTTCGAAGCACGCAATCATTCCCCAGCAGCAGTTCGCTTACACCACCGGCAAGAACGCCTCAGATATCACGCTGGTCATCGATGCGATGGATCTTCTCCACAGCGGCCGTTTCGACGGCTTCTGCTTGGTTTCGTCTGACAGTGATTTCACCCGACTAGCCGCCCGTATCCGGGAACAGGGGGTCGATGTGTTCGGGTTTGGTGAGCAGAAAACGCCTGAGAGTTTCCGACAGGCCTGCCGACGGTTCGTCTATACCGAGAACTTGCTACCGTCTGCGCCCGCCAGTGAGATCGAGGCGGCTCCGAGCGCGAAACCTCTGCAGCCACCAACCGCCGCCATGCCTATCATCAGAAAGATTATCGCGCAGATGGAGAGCGAAGATGGGTGGGTTCCGCTGGGTGCGGTGGGCACGCAGCTTGCCAATTTGGCATCGGATTTCGACCCGCGCACTTTCGGGTTCCGCAAACTACGTGACCTCGTCCGCAAGACCAATGCATTTGAAATCGCCCACAAAGAAGGCGGGACATTGCGCGCCAGACGCTGCAGGAAAAAGAAAGCCGAAGACGCCCGCCGCTTAGTTATCAGAACCCGCGAGGCGCGCCGCCTCTTCCGTCCATCGTCGTGCGTGCTTTAGGAGTCGTCATTCGATACTTCACAACTGAACGACCGATTTCGCATATGCGTGAATAGCGCAGCTACCTCAACGTGGCGGTTCGAAGTCTGCTCGGTTCGCAGACCTTGCCGATCCCATATCTGCTGATCTAAAGACTGCAATGTCATTGGCGAGTTAAAGGCGATATATACTGTAACGAGCAAAAGGTAAAATTGTGTATAAACCGCAAGAATTAGCTCACTTGGTTGGTCGTTTTTTTGGCAACATTGAGCTTGAGACGTGTGTCGATTCAAATGTATCTCGCCCAAGAGTGCGGCCGGTTACAGTATTTCCGCCAGACACGCGTGTTGAATTCTCAAGAGCATATCGCGAAATGTTCCCAATCGGGACGCGCTTTGTAGCGACAGTAAAAGTTTGCCAAAAACATGAAGACAATCAACAAAAAGGGCCTCCTTACCTTAAGTCATATGATGTTTCGGTCATCGCCTCAAGCGTACGAGACGAAGGACTAATGGCTAAGGTGAGAAAGGGGAGCATCAGTGGTCTATCCTATGAGTACTTTTGGAAGACGAAGAGTTGACCATTCTACGAGTGGGACCGTTGCAATGGGGCTTCGGCAGACCGTAACCGCCGGCGGATTGAAAGCAACAATCAGACAAATATCGAAAATCCGCTCCGTTGACGGAACGCGGATTGCCGGCGTCACATTTGATTGTGCTTACCTGTCTGGCGAACCGATGGTTGATCCCGAGCTTCGCGGCCCTGGCGCGATGATGCCATCATTTTCGACCAGGCGAAAAATCTGGTCCTGCGGCATCAAGCTGCCTGATCACGTTTTGCATTTCAGTTGAAACACCCGTGCGATCGCGCCACGGAACGATGACACCATGCAGTTGGGCGCGCAAATCATCCCAGCGTTCGCGCAGAACGCCCCAATGGTATTCGTCATAGGTGCCGCTGAAGATCACGGGGCGGACCTCGATACGCGGTAATTTTTGTGGCCGATCGCCGTTCTCGATTGCGGCCTCAAGCTGTCGGGCCCAATGGCTGTTCACGCGATCGACACGCCCGATCTGCTGCTCCACGACGCCTGGGTTCCATTCCAGGTGCAGAAGCACCACGACGCGACAAGCCTCGTGAAGGTTCAGCCCTTCACGCCCGACCATTGACTGGGCAACAAGTACACGCGGAAAACTGTCCGGACGGTTGAATGCAAGTTGAACCAACCGGCGGGTCGAATGCTCTGTCGCGCCATACATGAAGCGCGCAAAAGCGGCACGTCGCGTGCTCCCGTATTCCGCGTTAAGTCGCTCTTCAAGCGTTTTCCAGAGGTTCTCGGCTTCGGCCTTGTCAAGCTTCTCGTTGCCGTCGGTATCCCCCTCCGTGCGCTCCCGCAGGGCCCCGATGATCCGAACAAACGCGTCGGCCAACTCGCGGTCTTCATGCACACGACCCTGCATGCCGCCGCTATCTCTATTGGGAAGCAGTTCATCAACGGCACGAACCAGCAGGTTCAGAACCGGGGAACCGGAGCCATCATTGCCACCTGTCGCCGCTGCTTCCGCAGCGTTCAGGAGCGCGCGTGCCTCATGTTCTCCTTCAAGCAAGGCAGCCCGGATACGCGAGAAGAACCCGGCTCGCAGCCTTTCCCGGCGACGTTCGAATTGCTTGTATTGCGTGGCAAGGAACCCATCGAGTGTGGTCAGGTCGCTGGCAAGACCAAGCTGGCGGTGCGCCGCACGCAGCGCAGACCATTCACCTGCGCCTACAGCGGATTCTGGCCAGGCACCTCCGTTCTCACGCACCAACAGCAGTGCCCGCGCGTTGAGGAGCGCAGTCAGCGCCTGCATCGGCCTTGTGTAACGGCCGAATACAAGCACTTTTTCGCCCTCTTTTGCATGCTGCTCGATTGCCTTAACGGCAGCAAGAATGGCCGGGTGATCGAAAAGCACATCCTCCCCGCTGGCAAGCGGTTTCGTCATCAGCGATTGCCACCACTCCTGCCGCGACTTCTGTTTGATCAGCGGATCGTCGACATTGTCCTGAATGATGCCCGAGGCAGGCACTGAGGGAATTGGCTCATTTTCCCGGTCCTCCTGCAATTGTTCATTGTCGGCGGCACATTCTTGCATTCCATCCAGATGGCTCGCTATGCCATGTCCATTGGCAAAGGTAAGACGCAATCGCTTGCCGCCGCCGCCAACAACGAGAGAAAGCGCCTCTGCCGCCAGGACAGCCTCCTTCCAGCCGTTCTGGAGTTCACCCATGGCAATGCCGATTGGAGTTTCGCTGCGATAGGCTTCCGCATCATTCATCTTGTCGACAAAGCGCAAAACGGCATCGTCCTCGCGCTTGTCCCGGCGCATCACGTAGGGTGACAGAGCCGCCTGGAAGGCGGCTGCAGCCGCACAGTAGGTATTTCGCGCGTCTTCGTCTGTACGCCAGCCGCGCCGCACACTTTCCACCGCCTGACGGTATGCTGCGATAGCAGGCTCGATAGCTTCCCATGCCTTGTTCTGGACGCCGATGCGTAAAAGCGACTGCCTCCATTGGGAAGCGTCAATCTCGACCGGGGTCGCCGTCATGGCCAGTCGCCGGGCATCAGGCTCGGCAAGAATGATGTCCAGTAGCCGAGAGAGCCCGCTTGCCTCACGACGACTCTTGTGTGCCTCGTCGATGACGATGAGATCGAAGCTACCGAGACCAAGTCCGATCGCTTGTTCCAGCGGCTCCCTCAATGGCTCGTTCTTGCCGTAACCGGCACCTGAAAGCGCTTGGGGCCATTGTGTGGCCGTGTCGATTTCTTGAATCCGCTTTGTTGCCACTGGGCTTGCTGATCTGGCGACCGCTCGAGCGATGCTTTCGGCAGCATTGAAGACCCGCTCATCCCACTGGGGATGCCGCCAAAATCCATAAGGAAAACGGCCAACTGTCTTTCTTTGCCAATGGGCATAAATAGCAGGCAAGAGCTCGCATCTCCATCGGGCGCTTGTTGAGCCAAGGCGCCAGTTCGCAAGATTTTGCGAAATAAGAAGCAGCTTTTCATCGAACCAAGGCGGGGGCAGCGTTTCCCCACTGGTCGGACGCCATGCGTCCAGAAAGGCCCACAAGCTTCTCAGGTGCGGACGCGTGCCAACGATGCCATCCTTGCGCAGTTCATCCTGCCATTGTGCGCCCAACCCTGGGGGGATGATAATCGCGACGCGGCCGCCGCATTCGATAACGGCACGCGCCAGTGCGACTGCGATCCGGGTCTTGCCCATGCCAACTTCATCCGCCAGGATCAGCCCCGAGTGAGGCAGACGCTGCGCCATGTAGCGGAGGCTTGCCCGCTGGCCAGCGTTCAAATAATCATCGTGGCGCTCAGCCATGCCTTCGAGCCGTGTTGCCACAGCCTGCCATCCCTCAAATTTTTGATGCATGCTGTCCTCCAAGCCGAGCCAGTCCGCGCAGTTTCCAGATGATTTCGATGCGATCGAGTACGGCCTCATAGCGAGCGCCCTCTTCGCTGGCAGCGGTTTCGGCGAAGGCGGGGCGGAACGGCGCGTGCCAGAGCGGACCGAGCGGGTTTACCTCCATCTGGCGAAACGCCGAGATGATGCTGTTCTCGGCAATCTGACCAAGGATACTTTCCAAGCGTGTGCACCAGCGCGCCCAGTCCGCCTTTTCAAGCACTGTCTGCCGCGCCGCGATCACCTCAACGAGGCGCATCATATCGCGGATCGCGTAGTTTCTGGGGCCGCCTGCCAGCGATCGTTGACCGCTGGCTTGCTGCGAGCCCCCGTCAGTCAGGTCGCCGTTTTCGTCAGATTGCGGCTCGTCGTCCAGAGGCGCTATAGGGAACGCACCCAGTTGCAGCAACGCATCTTCCATGTCGATCGGTGGTAGTTCCCCCACGGCGAGCCGTCCTGAAGCATCTCCCACCGGCACCAAGATTTTGTGTTCGCCCCCGCTGTCTCGCCAGCGCACCGGCACTTGGCGCGGCTGGCCGTTCGGCCAGATGAAACGTCCATCAACATCGCGTTTGCAGGGATTTCCCGCGTCAATCACGTCAAAAGCCTGCGCCAATTCCACGACCTCACCCAATGGGGCGAGCCAGCCACCGGGACCAGCCGCCCGCGCTTCCCACCGCAGGCATGCGACAGGGGCGCCCATGAAAGGAGGATTTCGCTCCGGCATTCCTGCGCCGCTTTGGAGCTCGGTCGTGGTTGTAATCTCAGAACCCCAATCGATCGGCAGGCGATTTGTGACGGCGTCTTCCGGCTTGTCGCACCCGTCGCTCTGCCACTTCAGCCCTTCAGGCGCGATCACAACACCAGCCTCGAGATTCCCCTTGGTCGCATCCATACGCTCGATGAAACCTGGAGGGGTCAGGTTGCCGGAGCCGAGATAGAGCCAGGCACTGGTGCAATTGTTAGATTCGGATCGATGATTGGCGCTGAATATGAACTTGGCGTGCAGGTGCCCGGGATGCCTCTTGTCAAAGCAATCCGGCTTGCCGGGCTTCAGTACAGTCCAGCCCTCCTTGGCAATCGCCTCTGACGCCCCTGCCACAGCTTGGCATGCAAGCGGATTCACAATGACGCCGATCCAGGGCAAGATCGTCAAATGCCCGGCATCTTTCAGGCGGTGAACGATCCGGTCGAGAACTGCGGGCACCGCTCCAATCTTTCCGGCTTCTTCAAAAAAGCCGGAAGCCATGACGAGACAGTTGCGTTTTTTTTGCCCCCCGCCAATGGTTGCTACCCGAGCAGGCAGTTGGTCGAGGAAAGAGGCTTTGCGACTGTCCATGAAGCGGGGCTGCGGCAAAGATTTGCGGCCCGCGGTCGTCTGGCGCAACCAGCTTTCGACCGCGTCAATCGTATTCGGAAACGGCTGTTTCGTGAATTCCAGAGCGCGATGATCATAGTGGCCTTGCAGCCAGCGCAGCATATCCCATGCAGCCGCAAAATCTGAGCAACGCTGACGCACGTCTTCATCCGCTTGCTTCTGCAAATCCCGACTTTCAACGTCGATGCGCCAGACGAGGTCAAGGCTTTCTTCGACGGTTTGGCGTGTCCAATTACCTGTTGATACAACAAGTCGCAGGACCCACTGGTCGGCGAGCCGCTTGTGGCGAAAGCCAAGTATCGCGACCTTGGCATGCATTAGGCGGAATGGCAGATGAGCGGTGCGGAGCGGCATATGCAGAACGCCGGGGGCCTCAGCGAGTGAAATCTGTGGGCCTCCTGGATCAAGCATCACCGCCAGCGCTATGCCTCCCTCGCAGGCGCGTGCGCGCTTGCTCTGGCCAGTAAAGAGATCAGCCGCCGTATTGAGAAACTCGGCGTCTGCCGAAAAACCGCAGATCCAGCCAAAGGAACCGTAATAGTCCTCTGGTGCCATGAAGTGTTCCGCCAGCGGCGCGGGTCTGAATTTATTGCGCGACATTGCTTCCCCCGTCCAGATGAGCGCTGAGGCCGCCGTTCAGGTCCAGATTGAGCAGGAAGAGATTGGCCATGCGAAAGGACATGTTCTCCGGCCATGCAATTTCGGTTGTGATGCCCGTCTCTTCGGTGTTCTCACTGCCATCAATTATCCTGGACGGCGCTTCATCGGCGCTTGCGCCCGGCGAATCGACGACATCCCTGAAGGCGGCACCCGGAAGCACTAGATCACCGACGAGTCGCAACACGCGACCATCGCGGCGAACGAGCGCCCGCAGCGTCTCAGCCGGATCACTGAAGAGACAATCCCGGCAGAATGCGGTCGCGCTGCCATCAGCAATCGGATCATGCCCGAAATCGACATAGGCCTGCGCCGCTGCGCGTAGCGTCGAAACCGCCTGCCCTATCCTTTCTGGAAGTGTTGGCCCGAGTTCCAGACCACGCATTTTCATCTGGCTCAAATGGGCTTCGACCGCTTCAAGCATGTCCAATGCCGCGTCGCGCGCACGAAAGAAAATCCCGCCTGCATGAAGGTCGCGCCAGTGTTCGCTCGCCAGCTCGGCGGGAGGCAGGCTCCAGGATAGCTTGGTGTCTTTTGACAAGCTGCCTACCCATTGCATGGCGATACGCCGTCTCTCGCCGACCGCGCCACCCGTTGCCATACGCTCTCTCAGGATTTTGCATGCGCTTTGGGCAAGCGGCTCAATCGGCGAAAGAGCTTGACGGGTCGGCGGCGTGCTGACGCAATCGTCGCCGTTCATCCAGCGAACAAGATTGTCCGCGATGCTGCGCTTGTTAGGTCTAAACGCTCCACATGCAGTTTCGATAAAATCCAGACCTGGTTGCGCGCAACGATAGTTGTTGAAGCGCTGGCTACCGCCATCACTGGTAACAAGGCCAAGCGCCAACAACGGCTGGACTACGCGCATCCGCATTGGCTGGACGACATAGGCAGACCGCTTGCGCAGCGCCGAGAACGAATGATCTCTCCGTCCATTCAACTTGATGCGTCCGCGCAGCCGTTCGTCCTGTCGCCAATTCGTATGCTCGAATGACAAGGCACAGGCCAAAGCCTCCAAGGCGTTGGACGCCTCGATATTGCTGACTTGTTTTCCGCGACGCATGGCTTCCTGTGCTATGAAAATACCCAGGATGGCGAGTAGTGCCTGCTTTCCGAACCACAGACCACCAAGCCCAGGCACCGCCAGTTCGTTGAATAGCCGCACAGTACTTCCGACGCCAAGGGTACGCAGCCTGCGCTGCGCGGGAAGAAAATCCGGACCAAGCAAACCCCACTGCATCGTTGCATCCCCCATTCAACCTTCTGAATTTGTAAAACCGAAACATCGTGGGACCGCCGACTTAGACGGGCGACCGTCCTGTATGCTCAGGGGCTATATGTTATCGAAAGAGTGCCTGCGCCTCATCCGGTCGGAGCTGCGAGAGGATTGCCTGCCGAAGATGCCGGACATCTACACCAGCGCGGTGTTCCCGAGGCTCGTCGGAAAAATCCACGAAAAAGTCTGCTGTGAGAATTGGCAGTTTAGATAAATGCTCAATCCGGATGCCCGGGAGCGGCGGCCAGGCCACATCGCGCAGAACCTCCAACCATGCCAGGTCTTGCTGCGGCGCATCGGAGTACAATTCGGAACCCGCCAATATATGCCACACTTCTTTTGCGACACGCTCTGCCGGCAACCCGTTTTCCTGGAGCATCTTCCACGATATATTGTGGACCTGTTCCGCCATTTCGTCCCAGTTCCAGTGCGCCCAGTCACGTTGCGGCTTGATCAAAGCGCTGTACGAGACGTCGCCCGTCAAATTGATGACAGCTATCTCGATCGGGAAAGTGCAGAAACCCAAGCCTGATGCTTCGATATCAACAATGAAAATATCACGACCTAAGAGCATTGTTATTCGATCTGCAACTGGAGTCTGAACGTCGTTTCTTCAGACCCCATGAATACATTTGAAAGCATCATAGGCATGCAGCCTGCTCGATGATTATATTGCTCCAAGCGGTTCTGGAAGTGAATGACTTCGGGATACCCGATGCGCCGTAGAGTGCACCAGCGAGTTGGCCTGTGATCGCGGCTACCCTCTGCACGATCCGCCCAAGTCGCTTCGAAACCAGCCCCGGGTACAGACACGTCCTCGATCGGAAGGTGCATCCACTGCGTATGCCTGCGCCGGATCTCACCTTCGACGTCCTTCACCTGGAGGCGATCAAATTCGTGGTCCTCGATCAACGTAGTGACGACAACGGCGCCCCACGCCTCGATGGCGTCCAGGTCAAGCTGGAGGTTGGGGTCCCAGGCTCCTCCCATCGCGTTACGATCTTTCTCGCCTGGACAGAATGCTATGCCAATACGGCCATGGTCCGGATGCGCGCGCACTTCGGCGATCAAGATCGGATGTGTCAGGCTGGTACGCGTCATTTTGTGGTTACCCCGAATTTCATCAAACAAATCCGATCGCCTTGCGCGCACCGGGTTTGATTGCGACCTCAGCTGCAAGCATGCCGGCTAGTTCTGCTGGATCGGTGACTCGCAGCACGGTCGCCTTCCTTGCAACCACGGCGAAATCTCCTGGCGTGACCATGTTCAGCCTCAGTGCCTCCAACGATGCGGCACAACCGAAGTGACGTTGAAACGCCATTTCAATCTGGGTTGGCGACATTGCGCCGAACTGGGCCTTGAACAAGAACCGGCGCTGAACGGCCGGATCAAGCTGGTCGAGCAGATTGCTCGTCGCGGCAAATGGCAGCGGATGAACTTCCATCCATGTCAGCATTTCGTTGACCTGGCTCAGTTCCCAACTCCGCGAGGCGTGGCGGCGATCGAACAGCAATGAATCCGCTTCGTCGAAAATCAGGAACATCCCGCATTCGGCTGCTTCCTGGAAGGCACGAGAAATGTTTTCTTCCGTCTGACCGACATATTTGCCGAGCAGGTCGGACCCGCGCTTCTGAAGGACGTCCATGCCAAGACGATCAGCGAGATGTCGGGCAAAGGCGGTCTTTCCTGTTCCCGGCAATCCAGTGAATAGAAAGGAGAGTGCACCGGCCCCGGCTTCGACTACCCGCTGCTCAAGGGCGACCAGATCGACGCTTGCCGAGGATAGCGCCGCAGCGAACGGCACTGCCTGGCGGAGAGGCTGCGGCGGCTCATTCTCGCCCAGCGCCTTCTGAATCGAAAGCGCGGAAGATATAGCCATTTCGCCGCCTCCCGAGCCGAAACTGGCGGCTCGCAGACCGGAGGCGATCACTGCGGGAGAAGCAGACAGACCCGCGAGGCAATCGCGGCTGGCCACATCCAACGCCATCCCGAGGACATCGGCGTGGCGATCGACGATGCGCTTGCGGACCTCCTTTCCGGGTTTCGTGAATTCGACGGCCCGCAGCATGCGCCGCAACACGGCTTCTCCAAAGCGCCGAGGATGATTGGTGATCCAGATCGTCGGCACAGCACAGTTCTCAACGAGTCGGTTGACAAAGACCTTCGAACCCGTCCGGTTCGAAAACTCGTCCTCGTCGACACCAGTGAAGATGTCGTCGGCTTCGTCGACCACCACGATCACGCGGCCAGCGCGATTGCCAATGGCGGAAAGCAGCGAAAGATGGGCCAATCGATCAGCGCGATGCGGCTCACGCTGGTCGTCGTCCATTTCTCCGGCAAAGACCACGCGCGCATCGCAGGCTTCAGCAAGAAGCGCGGCGAACTCGGTCTTGCCTGTGCCCGGAGGACCGTAGAACAGCAGTCCCACGCCTTCAGCCTGCTGTTTCAGACTTCCGTCCAGGATGCGAATAACATCTTCCCGCGCCTGCCCCATGTGGTCGAAATCAGAAAGCTCCAGCGTCGGCTCAACCGGCTCGCCGATCAGCGAATCTTGCAACACTCGGGGATCGGTAGTCCGCCTGCGAAGCAGCTTGAGAAGCATCTCCGATGGAGCGTAGTCAGCGGCACCGCGATCTTCGATCAGCCCGAGTTGCATGAGTTGCCCGCGATTGTCGAAAATCTTCCTCAGTACGCTTCCGCGAATCCCCAGCAACGATCCGATCAGATGCACGGACACCTCGTCGCGCTCTTCATCATGACCACTCACGGCGGCAGAGAAACTTCGGAACGGCTCCAGTTGCGTAAGGCGGCAAACTGCGGACAGAGAACAGGCATCACGCGCATCGAGCTTGAGCGTTTGTGCCACCCAGTCGAGTCTTTTCTGGAGAGCAGAGGGTACGGGCGCCACGCTCCGGTTGTTGGCGATACTGGCACGCGGAATACGGACTAATGGGTTCTGTGAAGCAGATTTTCCTTGGCAGACATTCCTTGATGCCGCGTCGAGCTGAGGGATTTTGATCCCGACCGCAGCAGCATATCTCCCATACCATTGCAGGAATTCCTCGGTCGCTCGCATGCGACCATCCTTCTGCTTTCCGGAAATGAAAGACAGGAGCAGCGAACGCAGAACGAACTTCTCGTATGCGCCAAATGTGGTGTCGAGCGTGGAAATCGCACCTGTCTCTATCAACGGATTCATCCAACCCATATGCGTTGCTCCGACTATCTTTCACGGCCAAACTGTGCGGGGCGCGGAAATCTATCTGATCCGCTTGAGCCGCTTCGCGCAGGTTATGAGCGTTCCGTCATCGCCAACGACCAGATAGCCGTTGAGCGACTTTTCCAGCCGCGCGAACTGCTTTTCGCCCAATTCATCGATTGCCCGCCTTCGCGCCTTCCGATCCATGAAATAAATGTCCGCGCCGTGCCTGCGCTTGCAGCGGCCGTAGGCATAGATCGCTTCGACTGTTTGGACAGCGAAGCCACGCTGGGCGATGCGCTTGCCCGCGTGTGTGCTGATGGCTCCGATCTGCATGGCGCGTCTCTCCTTGTCTTCCCTATGGACAGGAATAATGATGCCGGGCGACAGATTTGGTTACGGGGGGAACCGACCATGGCCTATGACAAGGCTGCGGATTTGCTTGAGCTTGCGCTGGAGATCGCGGCGCGGCGGTTCGGGATGCCCTACGCGGACATCGACCGACGTTCTGATGCCCCAACGGACTCAGCCAAGCGCCGCAACACGCAGCGGATGGTCAAGGCTCTCGAAGCCGTCTTTGGCGCCCGCCTCTCGACGGACTACAACGACCAGGGCGAAAAATGCGTCTTCCTCGAAGGCGATAAATTGCGCGAACTCCTGCAGTTGAAGCCGGATGAGATGACCGCGCTCGACCGCTCCATCGAAACGCTGACGACATCAAACGCCGTTCTCGATGCCGAAAATCTGAAGATGTTGCGCACCAAGATCCGTCTGCTCGCGCCTGCGCCAAAGCGACGAAGCATCGAGATCGACTATGAGGCGCTTTTGAGCGCCAGCCATGTCGTAGCCCGTCCGGGCCCGAGCCCAAAGATCGAGCCGGCAACGATGCGACCGTTGACCGAGGCCCTGTTGGCGATGAAACAGGTCTCGTTCGACTACAAGGGATCGAACGGGCTTCATTCCCGAACGGTCCATCCCTACGGCGTCATCTTCGGGTACCGGGCCTACCTCGTCGCACTGGTCCACGGGGCCTCCGGCGACCGGCCTTCCACCTGGCGCATCGACCGTATGGCCAATGTCCGTGTCCTGGAGCAGCCGTCGAACGTTCCGCCCGAATTCCATATCGCGGCGCACGCCAAGCGGTCCTTCGGCGCTTTTCAGAGCGAGGCGGAGTATGGCGAGGTCGAGTGGCGCTTCAGCCCAAAGGTCGCTGAGAGCGTCCTGAGCTTCCGATTCCACCCCGATCAACAAATGATCGAAGAGGGAGACGGCTCAGTCACCGTCCGCTTTTCGGCCAGCGGCCACCTCGAAATGGCCTGGGCGCTCTATCCGTGGGGCAGCCACGTAGAGGTGGTGAAGCCAGAACCGCTCAGGCGCATGGTTGAAGGCTTTCAAAGGGACGATTTTCCGGGGGTGCCTTAGGATATCTTGAGACTTTACAGTTCTTCCACATAGCGCCCAATGCGTGGACGGAAGGCATTCACGAATTCGTTGGCATTCTCGGTATACCACTCGATCGCCTCTGCACGTTGAGCGGGATCGATGAAGTCGCTCATCTCACGCCTCAGTTCAATGACGTGCTTCTCGCCATCCGATTTCCACACGGTCCCAGCAGGCAATTCTTTCCCAATTGCACCACGCTCCTGTTCAAGACGGCGGTAAAACGTGTCTCCGGGCTCGCCCCTATTGAACGTCAAGAAGATACCCATTCCGCCGGAACTCGGGGCGAAGTAGAGCGTGATCCAGGCCCTTGGCGAAGGCATTCTCAAGTTCGTATTCGGCGCGCGGGCCACAGTGATCGGCGGTTGGCTGGCGTCATCAAAATGCATGGTTTCGGCCAGTTCGCTCCAGAACTGGACATATTTGAGTTGCTGGCCAGTCGGCTCCCTCGATCCTACCGTTCCCCGGGCCGCTATCTCGGCGGCATCGTGATCATCGACCACCGTCGCGCTTCCGCCGTCGATCCGGAGAACCTGACGTCTGATCGTCACCGTCTTTGCAAGGACTCTCGGCAGAACGAGACGGCCGCCGCTTGCGGTACCAAAGATCGCAAGTTCCAAAAGGCCGAAAGTCAGGTCGAGTGTTGTATTGCGATCAAGGAATTCAGCGATGCCGGAGAGTTCCTCGCGGATGCCGTCACCGCAAATCAGCAGCAGAAACCTTCCGTCACGCAAGCTACGGGATACGCTGTCGACAAACTCGGCCTCCAAAATGTTTGGGTGTTTTTCAGAGACCAGCGAGAAGAGTACGTTTCCTGTCGCCTTGGTGCGCTTCGCCACCTCCCGTTCAAGATCGTCGTAGCTCCATTTCGAAAGCTCGGCCGCATAGTCGATAATCTGCGCGACCACCTTGCGGCGTTGCTCAGGATTTCGCCAGAGCTTGGCCTCGACGACAACCAACCTGCCTTCTTCGGTGACGTAGAGCACGTCAAGCGGTCCAACCCGTGTTGAGAGCTGGGTGCAAACGGGCACCGGATTGGCATAGGCTGCGTCGATTTCGCGGATCGGAAGCATCGCAGGATTGCGAAAGAGAAGGTCTTCGAGATAGGCCTCGTCATACGCAACCCCTTCGGCGTTCGAGACAAGAGGAATGCGCGTGAGCGCTTCAATTGCTCCATTAGAACCGATGAAAACAGGTGTAACGTGTTGGTTGGACATTTAGGCTCTCTGTTGTGGGGTCGGGGCAGCCGGAAACTAAAATTCACTGAAGGTCACGACTCCTCTCGTCATCCAGTGGATGCCGACGAGGCTAACCCTCTTTTCCGGCCAGGCCCGACCGACCGCTTCGACATATGCAGAAAGTTGCGGCCAATAGACAGGGAAGCGCCCTTCAGGATCGTCCACAGGATCGCTCTTGTGATCGATGATTGCGAGGCCGTCGTCGCCTTCGGCCAGACAATCGACAATGGCGCTCACGGAAGAACCATTAGCGTCCAGCCCGACCAGTGGGACTTCGTGTGAAATTATCGTATAGCCCCCGTCCTCTAGCCAGGATTTCACGGCGAGCGCCTGATGAGCGACCCGCTCGACCGTCTCCGCGTCGAGCCCGGTATGGCCAGGCAGCCGGAGTTTCATCTCCGGGCGCTCCATCATGACGCGCAGAGCCTGGTGAAGTGCGGTGCCGCGATCGGTATTGACGCAAAACAGATGATCCGGCACGGCAAAGGACGTTCCAACCCCGGCGCGCGCAATGACCGTCGGAAGCGGCAGGGCGGCATAGACAAGGCCTGACGGCTGGATGAGCCATGGAGCACCTGCCTCCCGCGGCGCGTCAGGAAGGATGGCCATCCTGCCGAAACCGTATCGCCGCTGGAGAACCGGGAGCTCAGCCGCCTCATCAAATTCGGGTGGCATATCCTCCGGGCAGTGTGTGACCCGGGCCCGAAAGCCAGCACCATTCAGCATTAACCTCCCTTCGCCGAGCGAGAGACCGCAGGCCGACGTCAATACGTGCGCATAGCTGCGGCATCCCTTCTCTTCGTCGATGCCCTTCTTCAGGTGAAAGGCAGGCCATTCAATGATCAGCTTGTCGCGGGCGCGGGTCAGCGCGACATAAAGAAGACGTCGCGCCGTAGCATTCGCATCGGGCATCAGTTCATCCAGGAAACGATCCCGAACCTCCTCAGCAGCGAATGGCGGGCAAAATCGAACGCTCGCCCGGTCAAGTACCGCGTCCAGATTATCGAAGCTTTCGAAAACCGTGGAGAGCGTACCAGGCCGCGGACTGAAATCATGGTCGAGACCGGCGACAACCACGACAGGCCATTCGCGCCCTTTGCATGCGTGCCAGGTGACGATCTCGATGCCATCCGCTGCGCCGGAACTCGGGTCGGGGCGGCGGTCGAAATCGTGGGCTCCAAGGCGCGCTTGCAACCAGCCGAGGAAGACCTTGGCATCGCTGCCGTAGAAGCCTGCAGCGGCCTTCATGTCGCGATGCGTATCGAGGAACCCTTGCGCCTCCGCTTCCAGCCGCAGCAGATCGGCACGCGCCTGTCGCGGGTCCTGTTGCTGCTCTGCCCAGTCTCGCAGCCCTGTAGCGGCAATGACGGCGTTAAGGAGCGTCGGCAGGGGAAGCCGCTTCGCGCATGGTGACAGCGCGTTCAGCCATGCAAAGGCAGGTTCCTCGAGCAGCGTGCCATCCGCTAGTCTTTGCAGCGCGTCTTGAAGCGGAATCCGGGCCGGCCCCAGAACAGCGAAGCAAAGGGCTGAATGGCGATCAGAGGGATCACTCGCGAGCGCGACTGCGTTCCTTGCCGCCCGGACCAGTTCGCTTGAATACCAGCCACCCGCATTGACGCGGACCGGCAACCCGAGCGCGCGCAGCGCTGCGGCATATCGCGTCGACAGCGCATGCGTCGGGCACAAGACAGCAACATCACTCGGCTCAAGGCGCCTCCCTTTCTGCGTATGGCGATCGGCTACCCACTGTTTGCGATCCTGAAGCACGTTGAACAGCCGTGCGGCGACATGATGCTCCGGCCGAGCGGCGGGTGCGCGGCTTGCTCGACCCTTTTCAATGTCGAGAACCTCAAGGGCACTTTCCGCCCCTGATGGTCGCTGGGGCGAAAGGGGAAGATACCCACCTGGGAAAAGACGGGGCCCGATTGCGTTCACAAAGGCCATTATCCGGCCGTCCGATCGCCAATTCCTGTCGAGCGGCTGAACCTTGTCGGCATTGGCCGCCACAAGGCCTTCCGTCAGACGCGAATCCGCGCCCTGAAAGCCCATGATGGCCTGCTTGATGTCTCCGACGAGCAGCGTTCGCGCCGCCACTAGGCCGAGGCGCCAAAGAAGCGCAAACTGGATGGGGTTGGTGTCCTGGAACTCGTCCACGATCACGCAGTCGATTTCAGCCAGCAGGGACGCGAGCACGCCATTGTCGTGCCGCAGCAGGCACTCGGCATTGGTGACCATGTCCGCATAGTCGATGACGCCGAGCTCACGCTTGCGTTCGGCATATCCGGCCAAGATCTCCTGAGCTCCTTCGACGAGTGCTGCGACGTGCTCGCAGGCGTCTACAAGAGGGCCGGGATGGACAGACAGCATATCGGCAGCCGCAATTACGGCCGCAGCGCACTCGTCATATCCGTCCGGCGTGGGGCACCCTCTTTTCGACTGGCGCAGCTTGCGCAGCCTCGACCAGAGCTGCCAGTCGCGATCCAGAACGGACCGGTCCCGCGCCCTTCGCAGTTGACGGTGGTCGTCCTCGAACGCTGCCCTCGCGGTTTTGGCATCTGTGATGTGTCCCACCCCCGATGGGAATGCCGTAAGGAGTGCAGTCACCGCCTTGCTCAACTGGTCGCCCAGTGCGGCGCCATCGCGCGCACTGGCACCATAGGTCGCGCGTATCGCCTCTTGAGCCATCCGGGCCAGTCCAGCGTAGCTGGCGCGGTCTCCAAGGTTGCGCAGAAGGTTGATCGTGGAGAAGACCTGCGCTCGGAACGAGTCCTCGATCGTCGTCTCGCCGTCGAACCCGCCCTGGTAGCCGTGGCGCGGAAGATCCTCGCTGAGCAATCTCAGACGCTCGCAACGCGCAATTTCCAGCCGCAACAGCAGGTCGCGCTCCTCGTCAGCGAGCAGTCTCGGCATCGGCGAAGAACCGTTTGCCAAGGCGTGTTCGGTCAGGATACGCAACCCTAGCGCATGGATGGTGGAGACATAGGCCCTGTCGATTGCGAGAGCCGCATCCACGGCACCCGCCTCAAGCAGGCTCGTGCGAATGCGCTGGCGCAACTCGCTCGCCGCAGCGTCGGTAAAAGTAACAGCCAGGATGCGTTCCGGGCGCACCACACCCGACTTCACCCAATCAGTGAGCGTCGTCATGATCCTGTGCGTCTTGCCTGCGCCGGCCCCGGCCGGCACCAAAAGGAGCTCACTCATCGGGCGTCTCCTCGTTCTCTTCGGCAGGAGCGTAGGTGAAGGCATCGATCAGCGGGCTTGCGTCGAATGCGTAGAGCCCCATCTTCGCTTCGTTGCTGAAGAATTTGCGGTCGCCCTCCTTGTTTAGCCTCACTTCGCCGCTTCGCAGCCGCACCACCTCGTCGCCCAGCTTGCCCATCGCCGCATGCGAGATGTCACTGTCGATGCTGGTGAAATGTCCGTTCGCCGGCAGATCTGCGCCATGAACCAGCATGCCGCTGTCGTTCATCAGGTGGTATGCTACGCCGACGCGATTGGCGCTGGCGAGAAACTCGCGGGCCTCGTCCACATTCTCCTCCGAAGAAGGTGCTTTGGCCATTGTCCGGTACAGTTCAACCTGTAGATCCCAACCCGCCTGCAGTCGGCCCTGCCGGTTCCTCGTCCCGCTTTTCTTGTGGTCGACGATGATCAACTGCCCGTCCTCCAGCCGCAGCAGACAGTCCGCTTTTCCATGCACTTCGACGCCGAAGATGCTACCGCGCAACCAGAACTCGTTGTTGATCACGGTCGCCCCGTGGGTTTCCAATGCCTCGCGCCACACAAGCGCGGACATGGTGATCTCCCGTACCAGCGATTGGCGCTCCAGCGCCCAAGCACTCGCTTGCATGAAGGGGGCAGTTTGGCGGATACGCTCCATCAGCAGCTTCGGTACGCGATCCTCTATTTCTCGCTTCGCCGGCAACGCCTCGCCTGGAAGGAATAGCCGCTCGAAAACCTCGTGCGCCAACAGGCCTTTGCGCAACACATCGACCGCTTCCGGCGACCACACTGCCTCGGTCGCTTCCAACTCGTGGAGGAGCCAAGAGAGCGGACTGACGATCAAGGTCTCGAGGCGGCTCGGAGACTGACGCCTGATCGTGCCATCCTCCTTTGTGCGCAATGTCATGAGGTCCCGACCGAGCAACAGATGAGATGGAACCTCGATCGGCGGGAGGCGCAGCATACTCCTCGTTTCAAAGGCCCGGGGAACGGCATTGGGCCAGGCTTCCTCGGCGACAGAGTCGAGATCGAGAATGAAATTCTCAGGCTCCTCGACGCCGTGGATACAGCGCGTGAAAAGCGGCAGTGATGCCGCAGGCGCCAGCCTGACGCCCATTCCATCGCGATATGGGCAAAGCAGTGTCAGGCTATGCGACGCGATGCCGATCTGGCGGCGGAAGAGGTCCATCCGTTCGGACAGCTGCCTCGCCCGCGTCGGCATGGATAACCCGCAGATGTTGCCGATCAGTTCGAGTTCGCGGTCGAGGAAGAAAGGGTTCGCTGTCACGGACGCTGGATATGCGCCTTCCGCGAAACCAAGCACGATGAGATGAGAAACCTCCCGCCATGGGTTCGCGGTATCCAAGAAAACCGTCACTCCCGACATCGTCCGGCTGACGGCTGCCGAAGCAGTCGGCGGCGCCATCGCCGTCACCCGCAGCAAACGGTCCCACGGTAGCTCGGCCGTCTCGGGCGGCTCAAGGAGGACTGCACGCAACTGGCCGACAAGGTCCTGTGCACGGCGAACATACAGCTGGAGGTCCGGACGCGATGTCATCGAACGCCCCAGCACGGCGAGGTCTTCGGCGAGCGCTCGCGTGGTCGGTTCGGCGTCTTTCCTGATAATCCGGTAGAGCGACGCGGACTTGCCCTCAAGCGATTTGGCCGCATGCGGGCGGTAGTCCCCGCTCATGACCGCGTTTGCCATTTCCTGCCCGACATTTTCTGCCCATGGCATCAACGGCGACGCCAGAAGAGAAGCGAGCACCATAGCCGGTGCCGGAGTGCGGCGAGCAAGCAGAAAATGCTGCACGGTTTCGGCAGCCAGATCTTTCTGATCGAGGGGCGCGGGAAGGCCCGAGAGAGGCAGGCCAGCGCGACCGAAGGCTTCTCCAACATAGATCGAGTAGGCGGTGTCGGGCGGCAGAAGCAGGCCGATTTCGGCTGGCGACAGCAATGGACTTTGTTCGAGCATCTGCTGAATCATGCCTGCGGTAACGTCAGCTTCCATCGCGGCATCGCGAACACCATACGCGATCACGGTGCCGTCGAGTGCGCACCTACCTTCCTTGTCGTCCAGAAGCCGTCGCTGGATTTCACCGAGCAGGGTCCCGGCATCCGCTCTCTTCCGTCGTGTTGCAACTGCTTCGGCATGTTCCGCGCGAAGGTGATCGGGTGCCGCACCATGATGTTCGAGAAGCCGAACTAGCAAAGCTCTCTCGGCGACACGAAAGGTACCGAAATCACTGCTCAAAAGCGGCAGACTTTCGATTGCGTCGTTCGCAGATGCTTCCAGAACATGGCGCATCACCCAGAGATCATCAGGGAGCTCATCACCGATCACCTCCCATAAGGCCATCAAGGAGACCAAATGACGCTTTGCACGGCTGCCTGCGGGCAGCACCGCGAGATCCATTTGCGGCATCCGCAATGTGCTCGTCGCAAGCATCAATTCGCGCAAGGCTCGGTCGACCGCCGCCGCGGTTTCCGCCGGGGCCACCTCAAAGCTGTTGCGCCACGGCGTATCGACCACACCCGCAAGTGCGTATTTGATGTCGAAATGTCGCTGTTGACGCGGAACGAGGTAGGTGGCGCGTAAAAGTTCGATGGTTACCGGCCGCACTGCCCCGGAAACGGGATGTACATATTGGATTTCTCCCCACTCAAACATAGCCACTCCCGACAGCTCAGCGTACTGAATTCGCACAGCGCTAACGCCATCGGGCGACAGATTCGGTCGCCCCCTCGACTCAGCCCAAGTCCAATCCCGCCCCAGCAACAATCGAAAAGATGAAGCCGCCACCTACCAGGGTCAATCGTCCTCGCGTGAGTATTAGGTGTGTCCCAGGGTTTGGGAGCAAATTACTGCAAGCCGCGTCGGTCTTAGGGAGATGGGAGGCTCTGTACGAGATCGCCACGGAAGTCGCTATCACCTCTCGGCGAGTGCGTCTGGCCGATCTGCAGCTTAAGCGCTGTGCATGTCCCGGATCTTCCCACCTTGCGCGAGGCTGCCGGCTGCCAGAGCAACTTCCATGGGCATACGAAAGTATTGAAATCTCCCACAAAAACCGGGCAGTATGCCCGCGAC
>NZ_CP150083.1:0-354974 GCF_045345995.1 Aminobacter sp. P9b
CAACCTGCGCTTGTGGAGGACCGGCTCGGTGTAGCCGTTGGGCTGGGCGCGGCCTTCGAAGACGAGGTCGCAGGCGGCACGGAAGGCGGTCGACTGGTCGAACTCGGGCGCCATCGGCTTGTAGAGCGGATCGCCGACATTCTGCCGGTCGACGATCGCCGCCATGCGCTGGAGAGAGTCCATCACCTGGATGTGCGAGCAGACGTCGTGGCGCAGCCAGTTGGCGATGTGCTGGGAGGAGATGCGCAAGGTGGCGCGATCTTCCATCAGGCCGACGTCGTTGATGTCGGGCACCTTCGAGCAGCCGACGCCCTGGTCGATCCAGCGCACGACATAGCCCAGGATGCCTTGCGCGTTGTTGTCGAGCTCGCGCTGGATCTCGTCGGGCGTCCAGTTGGGACGGACCACCACCGGCACCGACAGGATGTCGTCGAGACGCGCCTTGGGACGGCTCTTCAGCTGGTCCTGGACCTGGTGCACGTCGACCTTGTGGTAGTGGGTGGCGTGCAGGGTCGCTGCCGTCGGCGACGGCACCCAGGCGGTGTTGGCGCCGGCTTTCGGATGCGCGATCTTCTGCTCCAGCATCGCCGCCATCAGATCGGGCATCGCCCACATGCCCTTGCCGATCTGGGCATGGCCCGACAGGCCACACTCCAGCCCGGTGTCGACGTTCCAGGCCTCGTAGGCATTGATCCACGGCGCCTGCTTCATGTCGCCCTTGCGCACCATCGGACCTGCTTCCATCGACGAGTGGATCTCGTCGCCGGTGCGGTCGAGGAAGCCGGTGTTGATGAACACCACGCGTTCCTTGGCGGCGCGGATGCACTCCTTGAGGTTGATGGTGGTGCGCCGCTCCTCGTCCATGATGCCCATCTTGATGGTTTTCCTGGGCATGCCGACGAGGCGTTCGACGCGGTCGAAGATCTCGACGGCAAAGGCGACTTCGTCGGGGCCATGCATCTTCGGCTTGACGACATACATCGAGCCAGCGCGGCTGTTCATGCGGCGGCCATTGGCGCCGACGTCGTGCAGGGCGATCAAGGCGGTGATCGCCGCATCCATGATGCCTTCCGGCACCTCGTGGCCGTCGCGGTCGCGGATCGCAGGGTTGGTCATCAGGTGCCCGACATTGCGCACCAGCATCAGCGAGCGGCCGGGCAGCGAGACCGAAGCGCCGTCCGGGCCGGTGTACTCACGGTCGCCATTGAGCTTGCGGGTGACCGGCTTGCCGCCCTTGTCGAAGGTCTCCGACAGGTCGCCCCGCATCAGGCCGAGCCAGTTGCGGTAGACCACAACCTTGTCTTCGGCGTCGACCGCTGCGACCGAATCCTCGCAGTCCTGGATGGTGGTCAGGGCCGATTCCAGCACCATGTCCGAAATACCGGCCGGATCGGTCTTGCCGATCGCACTCTCCCGATTGACCACGACCTCGACATGCAGGCCATTCTTCACAAGAACCACCGCATCCGGGTTTTCCGCCGCACCGCGATAGCCAGCGAACTGCTTTGGCTCGCGAAGCGAAACCGAGCCATCAGCTGTCGCCAGCTTCAGCACCCCGCCCTCGACCGAAAGCCCGGTCACATCAGACCAGCTGCCAGACGCCAGCGGCGCCGACTGATCCAAAAACGCCTTGGCCCAGGCGATGACCTTTTGGCCGCGCTTCGGATTGTAGCCCTTGGTCTTCTCGGCGCCGTCGGCATCGGAAATGGCATCGGTGCCGTAGAGCGCGTCGTAGAGCGAACCCCAGCGCGCGTTCGCCGCGTTCAGCGCATAACGCGCGTTCATCACCGGCACCACCAGCTGCGGCCCGGCGACGGTGGCGATCTCGGGGTCGACATTTTCCGTCGTCACCGCAAAGGCCGGGCCCTCCGGCACGAGATAGCCGATCTCGGACAAGAACGCCTTGTAGGCCGCCATGTCGTGCGGCGCGCCATGCTTGCGGTACCAGGCGTCCAACTTGAGCTGGAAGTCGTCGCGCTTTTCCAAAAGCGCCCGGTTCTTCGGCCCGAGATCGTGCACGATCGCGGCAAACCCCTCCCAGAACGCATCCGCCTCGACACCCGTGCCGACCAACGCCTCCGACACCACGAAGTCGTGCAGCTCACGCGATATCGAAAGGCCATGAAGGGAAACGGTATCAGTGACCCGGCTCATCATGTTCATTGTCTCAACTCCAAGGGTCAGGCCGCAATCGCGGCATCGGTGCAGAACTCGCCCGAAATGGTCTCGGCGACCATCTGGGCGGTCGCGGCGGACAGGGTCCAGCCAAGGTGTCCATGGCCGGTGTTGTAGAAGACGCCCGGCTGCCGGCCCTTGCCGACCCGTGGCATCATGTTGGGCATCATCGGCCTGAGGCCGGCCCAGGGCACGACGCGATTGGTGTCGACGTCAGGGAACAACATCCGCGTCCAGTCGACCAGCGGCCTGACGCGGTCGTCGCGGATGTCGCGGTTCATGCCGTTGAACTCGGCCGTGCCGGCGACCCGGAAGCGCCCGGCGCCCAGACGGCTGGTGACAATCTTGGCGCGGTCGTCGAGCAGGCTGACCCAGGGTGCCGCCTTCTGGCTGCGCTCGTCGTCGAGATGCACGGTGATCGAATAGCCCTTGACCGGATAGACATTGACGCGGTCGCCCAGCATCGCCGCGAAGTGGCGGCTGGCGGCACCGGCGCAGACGACGACGCCATCGGCCTCGACGATCTCTTGAGCTGCCTCCGCCACGGACCCGCCGTGGGAATAGCCGATGCAGAACACGCCATCGCGGGCAATGCGGTTGACCGTGGCGTCGAAGACGAAACGCGCCCCGCGCCTTTCGCAGGCCTGGGCGAGGCCATAGGTGAATTTGTGGATGTCGCCGGTCGAATCCGACGGGGTGTAGAAACCGGCGTGGAAATCGCCATGCAAGGCCGGTTCGATCGACTTCACTTCTGCAGCCGTCACCGGACGACGGTCGAGGCCGCCTTCGACCAGCATCGAATTAACCTTTAGCGCATGCTGGAAGCTCGGCTTGTCCCAATAGACATGCAAGATGCCGCGCTGGACATGGTCGAAATCGATGTTCTCGCGCTCGGCAATGGCAAACAGGTGCTTGCGCGCGGCAATCGCCAGCCGCGTCGTCTCCACCGTATTGTCGCGATAGTTCATGATGTTGGAGACGAACTCCGCCAGCCAGGCGTATTTGTGCCAGGTCGGCGCCGGGTTCATCAGCAGCGGCGCGTCGCGCCTGAGCATCCACTTCATGCCCTTGAGCACGGTCGACCAGTGGTTCCAGACCTCGGCATTGCTGGCCGAAAGCTGGCCGCCATTGGCAAACGACGTTTCCATGCCGGCATAGCGCTGGCGGTCGATGACGGTGACGGAATAGCCGCGCTCCAGAAGCGCATAGGCAGTGGTGACGCCGGTGATACCGGCGCCGATAACGGCAATATGGGGCATTTCACTCTCCGCGATCAAAGTTGGGGGCGGGCCTAAACCCGCTGTTTTTCCCCAATCTGTCGCTGTACCTGAGAGCTTAACCGCGACGGCCTTGCCGGCGCGGCTTTCCCCTTCGGTGGGCACTCGAGGTGCCTCTCTCCAGATCGTTCAGCTGCATGGTCACTTTTGCCTGAGAGTTTCCTGGGGGGTTGCTCCGTCGGCGCCGGCCGGTGCCTTCAAGGATACGGCCGATCTCTCCCATGCAGCCTCTGAACGCATTTCTTCTACAGGCTGGCCAGTGCTTCCGCAACGTTAGATGCGGAAGCACTGCGCGTCAGTTTCCTTCGTCGTAGAGCGTAGTCGTCGTCTCGACGCCGTGTTCGTGCAGGCCGGCGCGCACTACCGCAGCTGCGGCCAGCTCGCGTGCCTTGCGGCGGATGCCCGGCTCGTCGACGCCCTGCACCTTGCCGTCGGCATAAAGCACCTTGCCGTCCACCCAGGTCTGGGTGATGGACGCGGTCGACGCCGAGAACACCAGCGCCTGCAGCGGATCGTAGAACGGCGTCCATTCGACATGGTCGAGGTCGAACAGGATGAAGTCGGCCTTCTTGCCGATCTCCAGCGAACCGATCTCGTCGTCCCACATCAAGGCGCGTGCGCCTTCGATGGTGGCGGCGCGCAACGCCTGGCGCGCGGTGAAGATGTCGGGCTGCATGCGGGCGTCCTTGAACATGCCGGCGACGACCAGCATCTGGCGCATCAGGTTCATGTTGCCTGCAGCCGACACACCGTCGGTGCCGAGGCCGACCTTGACGCCTGCCTTGACCATCTCAGGGTACTTGCCGATGGCCGTCGCACCCTTGCCGAGCTTGAACGACGAGCATGGGCAGAAGGCGACGCTGGCGCCACGCTCGGCCAAAAGCTTGACCTCCTCGTCCGACACCGCTGCACCATGAGCGATGACCAGGTTCTTGCCGATGCCGCCGGCGCGGTCGATCCGGGTGATCGGCCAGCAGCCATATTTGCTTTCGCAGACCTTGGCTTCCTCGATCGAGGTTGCAAGGTGGTAGGTGGTACCAACACCAAGCTTTTCGGCCAGCTTAACCGCACCGACATGCAGCTCGAGGCTGCAGGGTTCCTTGCCCTCGATGTTGACCCAGCAGCGGGCGCGGCCGTCGAGCGTGTTGTTGTAGCGGAGAACGTTTTCCTCAAGCACCTTCAGCGCCGACTGCGCATCGGGGAAGAAGTGGTGATCGGCCATCTCCTCGGTCCAGCCGCGCGGCAGCTCCGCCGGCCGGTTGTCGGCTGCGTGACGGCCGGTGATGCCGCGGATGCCGGTCTTGTCCATCGCCCGGATGACGATGCCGGGATCGTATTGCGAGCCCATGTCGAGGAAGCAGGTGGTGCCGCAGCGCAGCATCTCGGTGATGCCGAGCAACGCGCCCCAATACTCGTCTTCCTCGGTGATGTGGGCATAGAAGGGCTTGGCCCAGTGGAACACCCAGGCGCGGGTGTTGAGGTTATCCGGGAAGACCGCACGCGACAGCGTCTCCGACAGATGCACGTGGCTGTCGACGAAGCCGGGGCAGATGCCCAGCATCGTGCCATCGATCACCTTGTCGAAGCTCTTGCCATTGTGGCGCGCCGCCACCTCGCTCGCCGTGCCGATGTCGGCAATGCGGTCGTTTTCCACCACCATGCTGGCGTTGCGCAGCACCGTGTCGTTCTTGTCGACCGTAAAGGCGAAATTCAAATTCTCGATCAGCGTGCGCATGTGTCTCCACCCCATACTTCACTCACGGACCTTCAATCTCGTCCGGCCGGTCCGTGGCGGCGGGCGATATCTAGCTGTGCAGCCGGGCCACAAAGCACCCCGGCTGCCATTTCACAAGTCAAGTTCGCTCAGGCTACGGCCTTGACCTTGCTGCCCTGCTTGGCGGTGCCGCAAAGGATCAGCTTGTCGGTGTCGGCATAGTCGGACAACAGTTCCGAGCCGTTCGACGTCACCAGCAGCATGTCCTTGTTCTGCATGCCGTAACCGTAGCCGGTGTCGTAGCAGAGCGGCTCGAAGCCGAGCACCATGTTCTCTTCCAGCGGCGCGTCGCTGCCCGGCTTGCCGAGCACCGGCGTCAGGCCGAGATAGGGATCCTCGTGCAGGTGCAGGCCGATGCCGTGGCCGACGAACGAGATCGGCGGCAGGTTCAGCTTGGCGAGCTTGGCGATGAAGGCATCGTAGATTTCGCGGCAGCTGGCGCCCGGCTTGACCTTCTCCATGATCTCATACTTGCATTCGACCAGGTGCGCCCAGATCTTGTCGGCCATGGGCGGCGCCTCGCCGACGATGGCGGTGCGGCAAACACCGGCCTGGTAGCCGTTGATGACCGAGAATATCTCGACACGGCAGACGTCGCCGCGCTTCAGAACGCGTTCGGACGGGCCGACATTTGGCAGCACCGAACGCTCGCCGGTGGCCACGATCAGAAGCTTGAAGTGCTCGGCGCCGAGCGAATAGACGTTACGGGTCAGGTGACCGGCAATGTCCATCTCGGAGTCGCCGGCGTCGACAATGGCCAGCGTGTCGGTGATCGCCTGGTCGGCGATGCGCGACAGCTTGCGCAATAGGGCCACTTCTTCGGCCGTCTTGATCTGGCGCAGCCGCGCCAGGATCGGCTCGGCATGCTCGAAGCGCGCACCTGGCATCGCCGCGATCAGGCGGGCAAGATCGCCAGCCGGCAAATAGTCCATTTCGAGGCCGATGCGAGCTCCGGCAAGGCCGAGTTCGGAAAGCTGGTCGGCAAGCACCAGCATCGGATCGTCGGAGAATTCGGCCCAGATGCGCGTCGCCACGTTTGGCTGCTTCCGCTTGATGGTCGACGCCTCCATGTCGACGCCGAAGATCGCGGTGCGACCGTCAGCGGTGACGATGGTCATCGCATGGCGATGACGGATCAGCGGCTGCGACGGCACCACGAAGCCGGTGGTGTAGGCGAAGTTTTCTGGCGACGAGCAGATGATGGCATCGAGCCCGTGCTGGGCCATTGCCTTGACCTGCTTTGCGACGATTTCAGTCCGCATTCTTGTAGTTCTCCCCTAGATGGCTCGCGTCAGGCTCAATCGCGGACGCGGTATTTTTCGATCTTTGCGAGGTCGACATCAATGCCCATGCCGGGCCCGGTCGGAACGGCGATGGCGCCTTCGGAGAAGCGCATCGGCTCGACCAAAAGGTCGTCCTTGTAGTAGATGCCGCCGACCTGGCCGTGCTGCGCTTCGGCCGGCGTCGAGATCGGAATGACGCAGGACAGCGTCACCGCTGGCGAAGCCGCCGCGACCTGGACGTTTGCGAGGTTGCCAATGCCGGTCTCGATCGAACCGTTGACGTTGCAGATGATGCCAGCCGCACGGCAGACCGCGCCGACCTCCATCGCCTTGTAGAGGCCGCCTGCCTTGGTGGTGTAGATCGACACGATCTGCACCTGGCCGGCAGCAATGATCTGGATCGCATCATGGGCGTTCCAGGCCGACTCGTCGGCCATGACAGGGGCATCGATACGGCGCGCCACCTCGGAGATGCGCTCGATGCCCATCACCGGCTGCTCGACATATTTGAGCCGGTACTTTTCCATCTGGCGAACCGTCTGCACCGCCTCGCCCGGCGTCTTGTAGCCTTCGTTGGCGTCGACGCAGATTTCCATCGCTTCGCCGGCAGCCTCGCGCACGGCAGCGACCATCTTGATGTCGCGTGCGGGATCGACGCCGATCTTGACCTTGATCGTCTTGATGCCTTCCGCAGCCAGCTTGGCCGCCTCGACCTTGGCTTCGTCGATCGAAATCAGGCCGATCGAATGCGTAATGCCGACCTTGTCGCGCGCCTTGCCGCCCAGCAGGGTGTGAACCGGAACGTTGAGCCAGCGGCCCGTGAGATCGTAGGCCGCGAATTCGACGGCCGCCTTGGAATAGGGATAGCCGCGGATGATGGCATCCATGCGAGCATGCAGCTCGGCGAAATTGCCGAGTTCGAGGCCTATGACTGCGGGCGCCAGATAGGTTTCGATGACGCTGCGGGTGATTATGGCGGACTCGCCAAAGTAGCGGCCGAACTCGCCGCCCCAGTCCTTGAGTGCCGGCGCCTCGCCCCAGCCGACCCGGCCGTCGCTGTCGGTCATCTTGACCATGACATAGCGGCCGATGACCTCAGTGAGGCCGGCCCACTTGTGCTCGCGCCGCGTCGGCAATTGGACAATCAGCGTTTCAATGGACTTGATAGTAGGCAACGTTTTTCACCTTCTTCATTGTCACCGGCGATGCGTCGCGCTACATTTGCGATCATCTAGTGTGATCACACTTTATGATCATATTTTTGGAGCGTCAAGCACCCTGCCACATCGAATTTTCCGGACACGTCGACTGCATCGGAAATCATCGCAGGAGAGGAGAAAAAATGATCGTCGAAGCGACCAACTACTTCGCCAAGGACGGGCACGCTGGTGCTGTTCTCGAACAGCGCCGCAAGGCGACCGAGATCAGGAAGCAGCTGGGGCTCGATCCCGGGCGCATCCTCGTCAGGCTAGAGGGAGACGGGCCTGATGTACGCTGGGAATGCAGCTTCGTCTCGCGTCAGGCATATGACGCCGACATGAAGGCCAGGGGCGGCTCGCAGGCCTTCGCCGACGCCCGCAAGGCCATGCACACGCTGCTCGAACGCTTCGAGCGCCATATCTACCAAACAGGAGACTGACGCCCGTCAGTTGCCTCTCGTCCAGAAGCGCGGCAGGGAGGTCCTCGATCTTGCCATGCCGCACCTACACCCCGTGCCGGGAGTGGCTTGCCATGGAAGCCTCGCAGTCAAGCGCTTGGGCGTCGCGGCCGATGGCAGCAACGGCGACGATCTTGCCGTCCTTCCTGTAGCCGACCAGACAGTCGCGGTCGGCAATGCTCCCGTCGATTTCGATGGCGTCCCACGTCCTGGCATAGCCGACATAGCGGATCGACACGTCGTAGTGCTCGCTCCAGAAGAACGGAACGCTCAGGAATGGCTGTCGCCGGCCGAGCATGTTTTCCGCCGCGATCTGACCCTGCCGTTGCGCCACGACCCAGTGCTCGACGCGCCGTGCTTCGGCTGTGTCGAGGTCATGCCATTGCGCGATATCGCCGGCCGCAAAGATGCCGGCCACGCTGCTTTCCAGGAATTCGTTCACCAATACGCCGCGATCAACGGCAATTCCGGCGTCCGCTGCCAGCGAGATGCGCGGCTTCACTCCAACCCCGACGACGACAAGATCGGCATCGAGCACCTGGCCGTTGTTCAGCGTAACCGTCTGCGCGGCAATGCGTACAACCGTCGCGCCCATGTGAAAGACAACACCGTGTTGTTCATGCAGCGAGCGGATGAACGCGCCGAGTTCGGACCCGAGAACCGCGCCGAGCGGATAGGCCTCGGGCGCCACGACATGAACCGCGAGGCCACGGCTGCGAAGGGCAGCAGCAACTTCCAATCCGATGAAACCTGCTCCCAGCACGACGGCGGTCTGGGAGTTCCGGGCACGCTCGATGATGGCGCGGCTGTCGGCCAGCGATCGCAATGTGAACACTTGCTCGCGATCAGCGCCCTCGATCGGCAGGCGGACCGGTTCTGCTCCCGTCGCCACAAGAAGCCGGTCGAATGGGAATACCCTTCCGTCGGCTGCTATCACTGCGCGACCATCGACGTCGATACGTTCGACTGTCGTCCGCAGTTGGAGATCGATCTTGTTCCTGGCATAGAATTTAGGGCCGCGTAGCGGAATCCACGCCTCCGGAGCGTTTCCGGCGAGATAGTCCTTGGACAGGTTGGGGCGGTCGCAGGGCCCATCCTGGTCCGCGCTCAGCATGGTGATTTCGCCGGCAAACTGGCGGCGGCGGAGCATTTCAGCCGCAGCAAAGCCAGCGGCACCGCCACCAACAATGACAATGCGGCCTTGCTGGCCGGACGCGTCGTGCTGCGGGGCGGTTGCAGGCTGTTCGTCGGCGGCCATCTTGCCGGTCACGAACATCCGGTCCCCTCGGCGCTCCACTCTCCACCTCTGCAGCGGGTCGAAGGCGGGCGCGCCGAGCGCCTCGCCGGTGCGGAGACTGAAGCAGGCATGGTGCCAAGGGCATCGAACAGTATCGCCGACAACGATCCCGTGGGCCAGCTCTGCGCCATAGTGCGTGCACAACCCGCCGACGGCCAGCACCTCGTCGCCGACACGCGCCAGGAGCACCGCCTCGTCGCCGACATGCCCCTGAAGCAGCCCTTTGCCGTCAAACGTGGCCATCGGCACGCCAACTTCGAAATCGGGGCCTGTAACAGGATTTTTCTGCGCAGCCATCTTGGCTCTCCTTCACGACCTTTCCCGATCAGGCGTCGGATACAGAATAGATGTGTCACCCCTCCAAAGGTTCCCAGGGTCGTGCGCCGTCGACGGCCGGAACCATTTCATTCCTGCCGCATCCAATGGATCTCATACGAACGCCAGGAGAGACCCATGGACACGCGTGCGGAATTGCCGACCAGAGAATACACCCCCACCGACGCAACGCATACGGCATCTGGGCAATGCCTGTCCGGGTTGCTGCTTGCCGGCCGCCCCACCCGGCTGGAAGCCGAGGCCGCGGTTCGAACGCTGATCCGCTGGGCCGGCGACAATCCCGCCCGGCCCGGCCTCCTGGATACACCCGCACGCGTCGCACGCGCCTACGAGGAATGGTTCGGCGGTTACGATCAGGATCCCGTCGCCCTGCTCGAACGAACATTCGATGAAATCGGCGGATACAATCACGCAGTCGAACTTCGCGATATCCCGTTCAATTCGTTCTGCGAACACCACATGGCGGCCATTCGCGGCAAGGCGCATATCGCCTACATGCCCGTCAACCGGGTGGTCGGCATCTCCAAGCTGGCAAGGGTGGTCGACGCCTGCGCGCGTCGCCTGCAGATCCAGGAACGCCTGACCGACGACATCGCCATCGCGATCGAGGACGCCTTGCAGCCGGCTGGTGTCGCCGTGATCATCGAGGCGGAACACGGCTGTATGACCTCACGCGGTGTCCATGCCCACGGTACGCGCATGGTCACCAAACGCATGCTGGGTGTTTTCGAGACGGACGCAGACCTCAGGCGCGAATTCCTCTCCTCGCTCGGCCTGTGACGATTGTCGGCGCGCAACCGCGGCGAAAGCCATCGAGCACAGCTGAACACCGTTCAATTTCTCGGGAACGTTTTTCCCGGCGCCGCATCCAATGACTGTCAACTCAATCAAGTCCCGGCACCATTGGCGTCCCGGGCAGGAGGTTTCCCATGCGTATTCGCTCGACTGCCGCCCTGGCTGCGCTTTCCCTGCTGCTTGCCGCCCCCCTGGCCAGCGCCGCCGACAAGCCGACCGACCCTCAGATCGCTCACATCGCCTACACGGCCGGCGTGATCGACGTCGAAGCGGCAAAGCTTGCCATCTCGAAATCCAAGAACAAGGATGTCGTGGCCTTCGCCGAGGACATGGTGCGCGACCACGAGGCCGTGAACACCCAGGCGCTGGACCTCGTCAAGAAGCTCAATGTGACGCCGGAGGACAACGACACCAGCCGCGCCTTGACCAAGGCAGCGGCCGACGAACGCGCCAAGCTCGAGAAGCTGGACGGCGCAGCCTTCGACAAGGCTTATGTCGACAACGAGGTGGCCTACCACAAGCAGGTCAACGGCGCGCTTGAGAGCCTGCTGATCCCGTCTGCGAGCAACGCCGACCTCAAGGCCTTGCTTGAAACCGGCCTGAAGATCTTCCAGGGCCACCAGCAGCATGCCGAACACGTCGCGGCTACCGTCAAGTAAGGGTCAACAGATGTTGTCGAAAAGGCGTTTGTGGATCGCTGCAGCACTTTTTGTGGCGGCGTTTCCCGCACAAGCGGAAACCATCCAGGTCACGATCGAGAAGCTGGTATTCTCCCCAGTCGAGGTCAATGCAAAGGTCGGCGACACGATCGAATGGATCAACAAGGACGTCTTCGTTCACACCGCGACCGTGAAGGGCGGCTGGGAGGTGATGATCCCGGCGAAGAAGTCAGCAAGCATGGTCGTGGAGAAGGCGGGGCCTGTTGAATATTACTGCCGCTTTCACCCCAACATGAAAGGCCGCCTGACGGTCTCGCCCTGACAGCCCTCAGAACTCGGGGCCGCGGAACGCCCTTGCCGCGGCCTCGGACTTTTCAGTCGGCAGTCCAGCCGCCATCAACCAACAGCGACGAGCCAGTCACCAGCGACGACGCGTCCGATGCCAGGAACAGTATTGCGCCCATGAGGTCTTCCACCTGACCGATCCTGCCCAGCTTGATCTTTGCCGTGACGGCAGCCAAGGCGTCCGAGTTGAGACCATAGGAGCGCGTCATCGGCGTGTCGGTGAAAGTAGGCGCAATTGTATTGAAGCGAATGCCCTTCGGGCCGAGTTCGGTGGCAAGCGCCTTGGTCAAGCCTTCGATCGCGAATTTCGATGCGACATAGATCGACCGATTTGGCGCACCGACGTGCCCCAGCTGCGAAGAAATATGGATGATGGAACCCTTGCGACCTGCAGAGACGAGTGCATTCGTGACCGTCTGCGCCAGGAAGAAGGCAGCCCTGACATTGACGCCGAAAACGGCATCGAAATCGTCGGCACTGACATCGGCGAACGCAGCAGGACGATTGGCCCCGGCATTGCTGACGAGGATGTCGTATGGCTCCCTGCCGTCCAAAGCCCGATGGACAGCGTCAAGATCGGCGACATCCAACACCAAGGCTTCGGCTTTCCCTCCCGCCGTTCGGATGGCTTCTGCCGCTGCCTCGACCTCCGATGCCGTTCGTGCACACAAGGTGACGTTGGCGCCGGCTTCCGCCAGGCAAGCCGCGGCAGCAAGACCGATGCCGCGTCCGGCACCTGTGACCAGGGCGCGGCGTCCGTCGAGACGAAATGACGGCGTCGAAGGAAGCGCGAACGCACTCATCGTGAGCTTCAGCCCCCGAGCTTGTCGCGGAGCTGGCCAAGGGCCGTTGCGGCGTCCTCGACCTCGGCGACATCAAAACCTTCCGCGAGAGTACGGCTGTAGGTGGCGAGTGCCTTGCGAGCTGGTTCGGAATAGCTCACGCGCCCTGTTTCGGAAATGCTGACGCCGTCGGCGTTTTCGAACCCTCGGTTCCAGAGAATTGCTTCGTCACGAGAGACGCTCTTGGGAAGGTCAAGGGATACCTGGCCTTCCACCACCCGCACGGGGTATCCGCCCGGCAGTCCGCCCGGACCCGGCACATGCGCCCGGACATCGCCAAGTCCGGCCAGGGCGAGAAGCACCGGCACGGCGGATGCGCCGGAGATGACATTGAGGTCCCTGTAGGGAAGCACGATATGACGTGTCCGCTCGTCGACATCCGCCATTTCGTCATCGCCGATCCAGGCGCGGACCGGAGCGCCTGAGCGCTCGTTGCCGATCTTACGCCACTGCACGAGATGCTGATGATGCGCCAGAACGCGCACCGACGCGCGCTGTTCAGGCTCCAGCATGCCGGCAATCACGGCAGAGAAGATACCGACGTTGCCCACGCCGGTCGTGATCGGCAAGCCGGCCGCATGCAGGACCTGGTTCACACCGTCGGGGTAGCACGTGTTGACGAAGGAAATGCCGCTGTCCACCTGCCGGATTGCAGCGGCTGTTCGCCTCGGAAGTACGGAATGGAGGGCGAGTGTCAGGCCGAATCCACCCTCCGCGACCAGACGCGACCATTGCGAGTCCGCGCGGTCGACTTTCCAGGGCGACTGCAATGACGCGGAATGGACGACAACCCGTGGACGTATCGCATCGAGATTTTCGGCGATTCCCGAAGACGAGGTGAAATCGACCTTCACGATCTCGAACGTCACGGGCCTCCCGAAGATGGCTGCCCGGGCACGGCCAGCCTCGGCCAGCCACTGAAGCCGCTCTTCATTGCGGCCCCCGATCGCGACACGAAGCCGTCCTGTTGCGGTGGAAGCCAGGTCACCGATCATGACCTCGGCGTAGTAGCCGGTGCCAATGATGAAAATGTCGGCTGTAGTCATGTCTGACCCCACATCAACGGCCCGGGAGGCCACTATTTCAGGAACTGATTTGTGAACGCCTTGGACACGTCGATGCTGGTCTTCAAAAGCCCCATCTCGACGAGCTGCTTTTGGAGTTCGTCCCAACCTGCGAGCGTAGACGAGCCCAATCCGTTGGCACTGACGTCCGGCGACTGGGTGAGCTTCAGCACTTCCGGCAGCTTCAGCTTGGCATAGACCTTGTCCGTGCTGGGATTGGCCTTCACGAAGGCTTCGTAGGCCTCGTCGGGGTTCGCAACGGAGTATTCCCAGCCGCGCACAAATGCCTTGGTAAAGCGCGCCACCAGATCGGGATTCTCCGCGATCAGCTCGGCATTGGTCAGCAGCGTCGTGGAGTACATTTTCATGCCGAGTTCTTCGAGGAGGATCCAGCTGACATCCTCGCCGGTGGCCTTCAGCTTCAGCGCGTCGTTGAAATAGAAGCCGACGCCGACATCGATGCGATCGGCAGCGATAAGGGACACCAACGCGCCATCCGCCGGCACCTCGGTCAGCTTGGCTGGATCGAGATTAAGCGTCTTCTTGATCGCGTCCCACTGGCGGCCGGTGCTGCTCTTGAGCTGGATGCCGAGCGTCTTGCCGTAGAGATCCGTCTCCACGTTCTTGATGTTCTGCGACGTCTTGAAAATGAACGCCGTCGGGTTCTGCTGGAGCAGCACCGCCGTCGCAACGACGGGCAGGTCGCGCGAGGCACCGAGCAGCACCTGATCGGCCGACGCGTAGCCGAAGTCGGCATCCCGGTTGCCGACCAGTTTCGTGGTGACCGACGAACCCTCGCCCGGGAGGAGTTCGACCTCGATGCCCTCTTCCTTGAAGAACCCCTTCTCAAGCGCCAGGAAAATAGGCGCATGTTCCGATCCGAACACCCAGTCGAGGCGCAGCTTGACCGAATCCGCCGCATCGGCCGAGGTGCCGATAGCCACGAAGCCCAACGCCGCGATCGCAGTACGACAAATCCACGACCCAAAACTGTTTGACATCTTCATCTCCCTTTTTGCGTAACCCATTCCAAAAGCAGTCATCGCTCACCCGTCTCCTTACATGGTCGCTGATGCCCCTGAGGCGTCGTCCTGAGCGTTGACCACGATCAACCGCTCGGCTGCAACGATGACGAGAAAGAGCAGGATACCGAGCACGCTCATGCAGACGATGGCCGCAAACATGAGTTCGGTATCGAGCGAGATGTTCGAGGCATTGATGATGTAGCCGAGGCCTTCACCGGCAGCGACGAACTCGCCGACCACGGCACCGACGATGGCCAGGGTGATGGAAATCTTGAGCGCTGCGAAGAAGTAGGGCATGGCCCATGGCAGGCTGATCTTGGTGAATTTCTCCCAGCCACTGGCGCCGAGCGAATCCATGTACTGCAGCAGTTCCTTGTCGACCGAAGTCAGGCCCTTGGCCGTGTTGATCACGACCGGAAAGAAGGCGATCAGTGCGGCAATGACGATCTTCGGCGTCAAACCGAAGCCGAACCAGATGAGGAACAGCGGCGCAAACGCGATCTTCGGCAGAATTTGCGCGGCGACGAGGAACGGATAGGTCAGTTCACGGATGATCCTCGAATAGGCGATGCCAATCGCAATGACGAAGCCCGTTGCGACCGCATAGAGGAAGCCAAGCGTGATGGCGACGAAGGTCGGCCATGTGTTGACCAGCAGCAACTCGCGGTTTTCCCATGCCGATACAGCGATGCGGCTTGGGGGCGGCAAGATCACCGGCTTGATCTGGAGGAGGTGCACGAGCACCTCCCAAGCGGCAAAAAACACGATGAAGACCATAGCTTGGCCGGCGGCGACACTGAGGCGGTACATGTGTGGTCCCCTATCAAGCGGTTACTGGATCGCGGTGACGCAGGAGACCGCGGATATGGCTGGCGAGCGCCAGGAACTCGGGTCGCTCGCGGGTCTCTTCGGTACGCGGCCGCTCGAACGGCACCGGAATGCGTTCAAGAACACGGCCGGGACGGGCCGACATGACCACGATCTGTTCCGACAACAGCACGGCTTCGGGAATCGAATGCGTGATGAAAACCACAGTGGTTTCGGTCTGCGCCCACAGCAGCAGCAGCTCTTCCTGCAACGTCTCCCGCGTGATCTCATCGAGAGCGGCGAAAGGTTCATCCATCAGGAGAATTCGCGGCTGAAACGCCAGGGCGCGGCAGATCGAGACTCGCTGCTGCATGCCACCCGACAATTCGTGCGGAAAACGCTCCTCGAAGCCTTGAAGGCCGGCGATCTTGAGCCAGCGCCGTGCCTCGGCCTCACGCTCGGCGCGGCTCATGCCGCGGCGGGCCACTTCCATCGTCAGCATGACGTTGTCGAGAGTGGTTCGCCATGGAAGCAACAGCGGTCGCTGAAAGACGTAGCCGACCTGGCCCTGGGTCTTGAGCCGGCTGAGCGGCTCGCCATCAAACAGCACCGTGCCACTTGTGGGCTGAAGGACACCTGAGAGAATCTTGAGCAGCGTGGTCTTGCCGCAGCCCGAAGGCCCGACGATGCTCAGGAACGATCCCGGTGCAATGTCGAACGAAACATCATCGAGAGCCGTGACTGTGCTGGTCTTTGTCCTGAATGAAACCGAGAGATTCTTGATCGAAATGCCGGGGGCCTTGCTCATGACTGGTCGAACCGACCTGTCTGGCTGCGATCCGAACGTTCCGACAAAAGCTCCGCACTGGCGACGACAACTCTTCGCATTCACTCCCCCACTTTGTGACAACAATATGTGATCACGTACTGTGATCTGTGTCAATTGAGCCAAGCGAAAGTCAGCTTGAGAACCAGCGGGAGATGCACACCAGGCGATCGGCAAATCTAGATGTACGCACCGCCCGCCCCAACCTTCGAGCGAACTGAGGCCACGCCGCGTCAAATGGCGAAGCGACTACAAACATCTTGGCGGGACCTGCTCCGGCGGAGCTCGCAAGCATGACCCGGGAAGCAGCTATTCGCGCTGAGCCCGCGAAACGCCGCCCCTAAAGATGCTGCCGGCGCTGGTTTGCGCGAAGGCCTCGTCACGCGACAATCTCTCGGGGCTTCCGATGCCGCCGCGCCGCGTCGAACTCGCCTGTCATCTCGTCGAGCGCTCTTCGACCGGTCCAGCTCGCTTGGTGACCTGAAGCCGAACCCGACACGCGCCGAAAATCAAACCGGTTCCAGGTGGAGGCCTTCAACCCCAGGCGGCACCGTCAAGGGCGCCGAGGGGGAATTTCAGATAACGTGTGCCGTTGGCTTCCGGCTCCGGAAGCTGTCCGCCATTGATGTTGATCTGCAGCGCATGCAGGATCAGCTTCGGCATCGGCAAGGTGCTGTCGCGCTCGTTGCGGAAAGCCACGAATTCATCTTCCCGGCCATAGCGCGTCAGGTGAATGTTCTCGGCCTTCTGCCGGGCGACGGTGCTTTCCCAGCGCGGTTCGCGGCCGCCCGGCTGGTAGTCGTGGCCGACGAAGATGCGCGTGTCGCCGGGCAGAGCGACGATGTCCTGGATCGTCGACCACAATGCCCTGGCGCTGCCGCCGGGAAAATCCGCCCGCGCGGTCCCGCCATCCGGCATGAAGACGGTGTCATGCACGAAGGCGGCGTCACCCACGACATAGGTGATCGAGGCGAGCGTATGGCCGGGCGAGAACATCACGCCGGACTTGATGCCACCGATGTCGAAGCTGTCGCCTTGCTCGAACAGCCTGTCCCATTGCGAGCCATCGGTACGCAGGCTCGGCCAGTTGTAGATGCAGGCCCAGAGTTTCTGCACATCGACGATGCGCGCACCGATGGCGGTCGGTGCGCCGGTCCTGGCCTTCAGATAGGAGGCCGCCGAGAAATGGTCGGCATGCGGGTGCGTGTCGAGGATCCACTGCACCTCAAGGTTCTGGTCGCGGACGAAGTCGAGCAGCCGGTCGGCATTGGCTGTCGCTGTGGCACCCGACTTTTCGTCGAAATCAAGAACCGGATCGATGATGGCGCACAGCTTCGTCTGCGGATCGCTGACCACATATTGCACCGACCAGGTGCGGGGATCGAAGAAGGCGGCGACGTCGGGCCTTGCCATGATTTACGCCTCGGCCAGTTCGGCAATGCGCGGATAGAAGATCGCGCGGCTGGCATCGAAATCATATTGCGGCACGTATTGGGCCGCGTCGGCGGCGATCCGTGCAACCGAATCCAGGATGAACTTCACCTTCTCCTCGGGCAGCAGGACGCTGAAATTGAGCCTGATAAAGCCAGGCTTCTTCATTTCCTCGCCGGCCTTGATCGCCGCGCGCATCTGCTCGGATTCCTCCGCGCCGATGCCGAGCAGCCGGTGGACATAGGGCCCGGCGCAGGCACAGCCGCCGCGCGCCTGGATGCCGAAGCGGTCGCTCAGCATGCGCGTGACGAGTTGCTGATGCACATGGCCGCCCTTGCCGTCGCGGACCCGGAACGAGAAGATCGGCAGCCGCTGCGCTTCGAGCGACCCCAGAAGCTCCAGCCGGTCAATACCGCGCCAGGCAGCCATCGCCCGAAGTGTGAGTTCGGCATTCCGCGCCTGCATGGCCTCGGCACCCAGCGCATCCTTGACCAGGAAGGCGAGCGCCGCACGAATATCGCCGACGACGTTGGGTGTACCTGCCTCCTCCCGCGCCTCGATGTTGTCGCTGTAGTCGTGGCCGGTCGGAGAGACGAACTTGACCGTGCCGCCGCCCGGCCATGACGGCTTGGTCGTGACCACGGCATCGCGGCGAACGATCAGCACGCCCGAGGCGCCCGGACCGCCAATGAACTTGTGCGGCGACACCACCAGCGCGTCGGTCTCGACGCCTTCCGCCGGCGTCATGGCGATGGGAAGATACGGACCGGCGCCGGCATAGTCCCAGACGGCCTTGGCGCCCGCAGAGTTGATGCGGCGGGTGACGGTGGCGACATCAGTGACGATGCCGGTAACGTTGGAGGCAGCCGAGAAGGCACAGACGGTGAGGTCGGCCGGAACCGCGAGCGCCGCATCGAGCGCTGCGAGATCGGGACCGCCTGCTGCACATTCGGCGATCTCGACCATCTCGGCGCCGCTCTCGCGCCAGGGCAGGATGTTGGAATGATGCTCGTAGGGGCCGATGATGACGCGGACGCGCTTGCCGGCGGCCACTGCGTCGGTGACGCCGAGCAGCTTGACCAGCCGGTTGAGGCCGGCGGTGGCGCCCGACCCGGCGAAGATCACCGCATGGTCCCCGGTGGCACCGCAACAAGTGGCGATTGCGGCGCGCGCCTCGCGGCGCAGCCGGGTCATGAAGCCGCCGCAGTAGGACGCCTCGGTGTGGCTGTTGGCGTAGTAAGGCAGGACTTCCTCGAGGATGAAGCGCTCGATCTGCATCAGCGCGCGGCCCGAAGCGACATAGTCGGCATAGACCAGAGCCTTGCTGCCGAACGGGCCCTCGATCCTGGCGTTCTGGCCGACCAGCCCGGCCTGCAGCGCAGCGACCGTGTCGCCGGCGAGGCCCCGCCTGAAACCCTGCAGCAAACCGGCGTTGGCGGACATCTTCGCGCTCCTCTGACAGCAAAACTTTTCCAGATCGGAATAGGCGAAGAGTCTAATCGCGTTTCGGTGGAGAAACCTCATCGTTTTCTCGCGACAGCAGCGCCAAATTGGGTCATATGATCCCGATCATGGAAAAGATCGACGAAATTGATCGCAAGATCCTGGCATGCCTTCAGAAGGACGGCTCGATCTCGCAGCGTGATTTGGCCGAACGTGTCGGGCTGTCGCAGAACGCCTGCTGGCGCAGGCTGCAACGGCTGAACACCACCGGCCTGATCCGTGGCACCCACGCCGACATCGACGTGGCAGCCCTTGGCTACGACCTCACCGTCTTCGTGATGATCCGCACCCGCCACCACTCCAAGGAATGGGCCGACGATTTCCGCAAGCATGTCGATCGCCTGCCCGAGGTCATCGACTTCTACCGCATCGGCGGCGACTGGGACTACCTGATCAAGGTGGTGACCAGGGGCATGTCGGGCTACGACGCCTTCTACCAGAAGCTCATCACCAATTTCGACCTGGCGACGGTGACCGGCTTCTTCTCCATGGAGGCGATCATCGACAACAGGGCCGCGGATCTAAGCCGCCTGCGTTGACCAGTTGACCAAAGGGGCTTTCGCCGCCCTGGCGACCCGGTGGCAATCCTTCACGCCAGGCCGAGATAGCCGGCAAGTTCCCTTGCCGCCGCCCCGCCGGCCCGGTTGGCTCCCACCGTGGAGGCGGAAGGGCCGTAGCCGACGAGGTGGATGCGCGGGTCCTTGGCAACTTGCGTCGCCAGCTTGCCGGACATGACGATGCCGCCATTGTCCTCGCGGATTTGCAGCGGCGCCAAGTGGTCGAGCGAACTGCGAAAGCCGGTGCACCACAAGATGACATCGGCCTTTTGTTCCGTCCCATCAGCCCAACGGACGCCATGCTCGGTGATCTCGCTGAACATCGGCAGGCGATTGAGCACGCCGCGTGCGCGTGCGGCCTCGAGCGCGGGGGTCATCGGAATGCCCGTGACCGAGACCACAGACCCCGGGATGAGTCCGCGCCTGACCCTGTCCTCGACGAGGGCAACCGCGGCGCGCCCGTCCTCAGGCGTGAACGGGCCTTCGCGGAACTGCGGCTCACGGCGCGTCACCCAGGTCGTGGAGGTAACCTTCGAGACCTCGTCGAGCAATTGCAGGGCGGAGACGCCGCCACCGACGACGATGACATGCTTGCCCGTGAATTCGTCGGCCGTGCGATAGTCGCGCGTATGCAACTGCCGGCCCTCGAACCGCCCAGCGCCGGGATATTCGGGCACAAAAGGCGTTTCCCAAGTTCCCGTCGCGTTGATGAGGCCGCGGGCGGAAAAAGTTTCCCTGTCGGTCTCTATGCGGAACCTCTCGTTGCGCGCGCAGACGACCTTGACCGTCACCGGACGGTAGACAGGCAAACCGAACTTCTGCTCGTAGGCCGCATAATATTGCGGCACAGCCGACGACGCTCTCACTTCCGTAGCGCTGGTATCGACCGCGTCGGCAAACTGCATGCCGGGAAGGTCGTGGATACGATTGACCGTGCTCAATGTCAGGGACGGCCACCGATGTTGCCATGCGCCCCCTGCTCCCGTGTTCTTGTCCAGCACGAGATAGTTCCTGCCGGGCGTCAGGCCAAGTTTGTGCAGATGATAGGCCGAGGAGAGCCCGGCCTGACCGCCGCCGATGACGACGATATCTACCTTGAATGCCGCGCGGACATCGTTCCGGCTGGTGTGATTTTCGGCCTGCGAAGCAGGCAAGTTAGGGGACGTGTTTTCAGCGGTCATTTCCAAGCCTGAAATATCGAACTGCTGAATTCAAGTCGTGTCGTTGCTCCCGCGGTGCAAGCTCGAGAAGCCAAGGCGACGCGCCGCGATGATCCAAGACGGTACTACTGGCAGCGCATGCGGGAGGCCTAACTGGCCGGCATAGCCGACCGTTTCCGGCCTTGAGGCCACGCTTTGCATCAGTCATCGAGGATAGGGCCCGTATTGGTCCGCTTCGAGCAACCACACGCGAGGCGAATACATATCCATGGGGCGGAGTCATCTCGCATGCCGGAAAAGCACGAAGTCCAAAAGTCACTCCGGCCAGCTTGGACACGCGGCCTGTATAGGGTGCCAAGAGCGACACAAGGGCGCCTAAAACTGCCCCATATGTCCTCCATCTGACCTGGGTCCCACAGAATCTAGAAAAGCACAGAAGCGCTGCAAGTCCTGTTTGCGTCTCATTCAAACAATTTTATCCCGCTCCCTCGCGCAGCCGTGTGGATCAAGGGGCTTGAAGGCCCTAGGTTCGAGCATATCGACGACTTGGACTCAACCTAAGCTGCCAATTAACCAATTGTTAACAATTGCCTACATCTTCCATCAGCATTTGCTACACGTGACCTGAAATGTACTGGCTCAAGCTACGGGACGCAGGAGATGGCTGATACGGAGGTGGACGTGACCGAACGGAAAAGCTCGGGGCGCGCGGACCCATACGCCAACCGGAACAGTCGGGAGAGCCAGTTCCGGGCCAACCGGTTCAAGCTTGTCCAGGAGATCATACAGTCCATATTGCGTGCCAAGGGGAGTTGCAGAATTCTCGATTTGGGCGGCACCGAAAAATATTGGGATATCGGCGCAGAATTCATTCAGGATCATGCCGGCGTTCTGCATATCACGCTGGTCAACACCGACCCCGTCGATGTCAAGAATACCCGTCTGTTTGCCGCGATTGAAGGCAGCGCCACCGACGAGGCCCTGCTCCGGGGCCAGAAGTTCGACTTCGTACACTCAAATTCGGTGATCGAACACGTCGGCCAGATCCCCGACATGCGGTTGTTCGCCGAGAACGTACGACGCCTGGGCGAACGTCACTACGTCCAGACACCAAACTACTGGTTTCCCTACGAGCCGCACTTCCGGTTTATCGGCTTCCAGTACCTGCCGGAACGACTGCGCGTCGAGTTGCTACACCGGTTTGCGCTTGGTTTCTTCAGCCGTCAGGACGACCGAAACAACGCGGCTTCGCTGGTGCGTGGCAGCCGCCTGCTCTCGACAGCAGAAATGAGGCGCCTGTTTCCAGATTCTGAAATAAGATTTGAGAAATTCCTTCTTTTCAATAAATCTATAATTGCTTTCCGATAGTCGTGCTTGCGAGCAAGACATGGAGCCAACCGGTGAAGATCTCATATCTTCTCAACACCTACCCGATACCGAGTACGACCTTCATCCGAGGTGAAATCGAAGCCTTGGAAGAACTCGGCCTCAAAATTGGGAGGCTTTCCGTTCGCCGTTTTGGCGGGACGCTTGTTGACCGGTCCGATCAGGCAGAGATGGTGTCGACCCGCTACCTCCTCACCGGCAATGCTGCGGGGCTCATCGTTGCCTTTGGGCGGGAAATCCTGACAAACCCGCGCGGTCTGATTCATGCTCTCCCCGTGTTCCAGCAGATGCGCCGCAATGCCTATGCCGGACTTGTGCATCACATCGCCTATCTGATGCAGGCATGTTATCTGCGCCAGGAAGCCCGCAGACAGGGCATTGCTCATGTCCATGCGCATTTCGGCACGAATCCTGCCGCCGTCGCGATGCTGTCGAAACTGCTTGGCGGGCCGAGCTACAGCTTCACCGCGCACGGTCCCGATGAATTCACTGACGCTGCGCATATGAGCTTCGACCTCAAGATCAAGCATGCCGCTTTTGTCGTGGCGATCTCCGATTATTGCAGCGGCCTGCTCGCATCGCTCGCCAATCACGGGGACGCACACAAAATTGTCATTTCCCGATGCGGCCTCAAGTTGGAGGACTTCGAACCGACCCCTATCCCAGGCGAGAACCGCACACTGGTGTGCATCGGCAGGCTCTGTCCCCAGAAGGGCCAGGTCCACGTTCCCGCTGCTGTCGCGGCATTGCGGGCGGAATTTCCCGATATGAAGGTCGTTCTGGTCGGCGACGGTGAAAGCCGGGCGGAAATCGAGGCCGAAATCGAGCGTCACGATGTCGGCGCACAGGTCATCCTGCCGGGATGGGCATCCAACGATGAGGTTCGGAAAATCCTGAAGGAGAGCCGCGCCATGCTGCTGCCGAGCTACGCCGAAGGCCTGCCGGTGGCGATCATGGAATCGCTGGCACTGTCTCGCCCAGTCATCTCCACGACGATCGCCGGCATCCCTGAACTCGTGGATGAAGAGTGCGGATGGCTGGTCGAACCAGGCAACCACCAGCAACTGGTCGACGCTATGCGGTCAGCCCTGGCAGCACCGGCAGACGTCCTGGCTCGCATGGGCAAGGTCGGGCGCGAACGTGTCGAACGCCTTCATGACCGGAAACGTCTGGCGCTCGAGTTGCAGCGGCTTTTCACGGAAGCTACCAGCACTGGCCACAACAGCAATTCGGCACAGAGCCCGCTTCAAGGCGGAGCGAACTTCCAGCCCGCCGCCGAGTAGAATACTTACTTGTATTCTATCAACCCCTGGCGTCGGCCCATCAGGCGGTTCAGCGCATATTGCGCAACGCCCTGCATCTCGGGGAACTTTGCCAGCAACGCGAAGGCCGCGTAGAGCCAGGCGAGCCGGTCCCCGCCCTCGCGCAACGCGATGCGGGCGATCTGCAGCGGATATGCGGCAAGCAGAAGCAGGAACGCGGGGTGCAATATCACCGCGCCCAGCACTGCTCCCAGCGGCAGCACGCAGCCCCAGAACACGGCACGCAACACGTTGCGCCGCCAGATTTCGTGGGGCGATCCTAGGTGACGATGTGCAACCTCCGCGAAGGCATGGCCGGCGCGTTTCGACCTGCTCCACCATTGGCCAAGACGCGTGATGTTCGCATCGTGCAGCGTCATCTCCGCTTCCAGCCGATAGATCTTCCAGCCCGCTGCACGCAGGCGCACGCACATTTCCGGTTCCTCGCCGGCAATCAGGTCTGCCGCATAGGCACCGATTGAGGCAAGTGCATCGACACGCGCCAGGCAATCGCCGCCACAGGCGAGCGCGTCGCCAATCGGCGTGTCCCATTCGCGATCACACAGGGCATTGTAGATGGTCGCATCCGGAAAGCGTTCCCGACGGCGGCCGCAGACGATCGCGTAGGCTCGGTTTTCGGCGAGAAATCCGGCAGCTTCAGCCAGCCAGCCCGCGTCGATCCGACAGTCGCCATCGACGAACTGCACCAATTCGACAGTCGGGACCAGTCGCCGGAGTTGGGCAAGTCCGGCATTGCGGGCCCGCGCCGCAGTGAAGGCAACAGCCATGTCGAGCCTCACGACCGCCACCCCCATCCTTTCCGCGACCTCCGCGCTGCCGTCGGTCGAGCCGGAATCGACGTAGGCCGTGTTGACGATCAGCTCGCCGAGGCTTTCCAGGCAGGCAACCAGGCGGGGCCCCTCGTTGCGGCCTATCACCACCACGCCAACGGTCGGGACTGCAGCATTCATGAGCGGAACGCCTCCAGCGCGCCGTCGAATGCCGTCCCGTAGCCGGCCTCATAACGAACGAAGGAAAACATCAGGATGAACAGCACGAGCAATGCGGTCGTTGCCACATCTTGCCGGAAGAAGGCGATCCGCTCGCGATACTGGCCGATCAGGATGGGAAAATAACGGCAAAGTTCGCTGGCGGTGATCATCAAGACGGCGCCGGCAATGCCATAAAATTGCAAGCCGAGTGGGATCGCGACGACCATGAACAGCAGCTTCGTCATGTTGCCCGCCGCACCGTACACGGGACGTCCAAGCCCCAGCAGCGAATATTCCGATATGGTGCAAAGGAGAGAGCACCAGACGCCGAGAAGGAGAACCGGCAGGATCCAGCCTGCATCCTGATAGCGTGGGTCGTAGACGAGCCAGACCGCAAAATCCGAAACCGAAACCACAAAGCCGATGCACGCGGCGAAAGCAAGCAGGAGCCGCAGTCGCAGCGGCCGCATCTCGGCGCGGAGCACGCCCATCTCTTGGCCCCTGCGCGAGGAAACCACTGGAAAGATCAAGGAATGGCTGAGCCGGCCCACCAGTACCGAGGGAAGGTCGGCAATCGTCCGCGCTATGCCGTAGACGCCAAGCACGGCAAGCGGCACCGCATGGCCGAGATAGAGCTTGTCGAAACTGGCGCAGAGGAAGGAGAGCAGGGAAGACAGGAATATCCACTTGCCGAACGACATGATCTCGCGGGCATAGGATGCCTGCCATGCGAACCACGCGCGGCCATAGGGCAAGAAGTAACTTGCGAGCGTTCGCACGCCCATCGCCAAGATATTGGCAGCGAGAAGCGACCAGATCGTCGGACTGTAGAGCGCCAGCGCAATCACTAGGCCGACATTCACAAACTCGACCATGAGATCGAACAGGTTCAGCTTCACGAACTGAAGCTGGCGCTGCAGCATGTAGATCGAGACCGAGGTGCCTCCCCCAAGCAAGAGGACGACCGCAGACAGCTGAATCGCCGAAGACGGAAGGGAATAGAGCTGCCCCAGCGGTGCAGCCAGAAGGAACATCAGGCTGGAAAGAAGGAAGCCTCGGATGAGTTGGATGGTCCAGGCCGTGTCCCGGAACCTGAGTTCCTCGCCCTTGCTGTTGTGGACAATATTCTGGCCAATGCCAACGTCAGAGATCAGTTCGATACCATTGCGCAAGGTGCCGATGATCAGCAGCGCGCCAAAGACTTCCGGCATGACCAGTCGTGACAGGATTACGTTCGACCCGAACCGCAGCGCGACCGAGACGAAATAGACGCCGGTGGTCCAGATTGCCCCGTGAAGGAGGCGTTTCGCAGAAATAGCCATCAGGCCCGTGCCCTGTCCTGTTTTGCCTGAGAGCTGAAATTGTATCTAGCGCCCGAAAGTCGGCAGCCACTTGAATACCGGTTGGGGATCGCAGCGATTGAGGATCGACCCAACTAGTTTTTCCCAAACGGGCGGCGTTGCCGACAATGCCACAGACAGCGCCTCGTCGGAAACACGACCGGCTTCGACGACCAGGACGAAGGAATCGATGAAACGAGCCGATGCGCGAAGATCACCGGCGGCGTCGAGCGCAGGCAGGTCGAAAACCACCAGATCATAGGCCGCTGCCTGGTTCAGGAGGTGCTCCATGCGGCCTGCCCACAACATCCCCGGCGCCTTGCCGGCCTGGCCGTAGGGCAAGGTGTCCAGCCCCGTTCTCGTATCCTGGACGATCAGGGCTTTCAGGTCGCTCTCGCGTCCCTCGATATAGTCGACGAGGCCGCGGCGATTGCATACTCCATGGATTTCGACAGTTCCGGCCGATAGGATTGGGCATCGACGAGCAGAGCGCGTTTGCCCATCTGGGCAATATGAAGCGCAAGATTGGCGGCGAGCACGGTCTTGCCCTCGCCCGGGAGTGCCGAGGTCACGCCAAGTGACCGCATATGCGGAGTGGCGGCCAAGGGAAGAATTGCTACGCTAGCCAGCCGCAGCGTCTGCCATTCCGGCGTTCCGGGGGCGGCGGGCAATCTCCGACAAAAGCGCAGGACTGCCCTGCTTCGAAGAAGCGTGATCGTGCTGCACATTCGGAATCACACCGAAGCACTCTACACCCACGGCGGAGGTTAGTTGGTCTGTTCGGCGGAAACTGCGATCGAGAAACGCCAACGTCAGTGCAGCCACGAAGCCAGCCGCGCCACCGACAATCCCCGCCAGGGCTATGATGACAAGGCCACGCGGATTGCTCTTGTCGACCGGCGGCGTGGCAGCAGACATCACCTGCGCCTTCGGACCTGCCTCGCGAAGCCGGTCCCGCAGCCACCCGCTGGCCGATTGAACGGCTTCCGCACGGTCCGATTCCTGCTTTGCCATGTAGGCACGCGCCACCTCGTTGGCGACGGTCGCGGCATGCTGGGGGGTCCCTGATGTATAGCGTATCTCGACCAGATTGCTCTGGCCGAGGCGCTGGATAGCGAGGCCACCGCGCAACGCCTTGAGGGCACCCTGCTGATCCAATGCGTCAGGCTCGCCGAGCTTCAGCGTCTGAATGACATTGGAAAGAACCGGCGTGGAGCCGATGGTCTCGATCTGCGTCTCGAGGAAGGTCGGATCGAACTGCGACTCGGTGAAGAACGCGTCCTCGCCGCTGGTGGTCAGCCGCAGATTGGTGATGTTGAGCACGGCCGACGCCGTATACAGCGCTGGACGAAGCGAGACATAGGCAACCGCAAGCGCTCCGCACAGCACGCCACCCGCAAGGATAAGCCAGAACCCCTTCAGGGCCGATCTTATCATCCAGCGCCAGTCATAGAGACTGGCGTCCGACGCCACGCCCTGCTGGATTGGCAATTCCTTCGGGTGTCGCGATTCAAGCATGGTGGTGCCTACAGTAAGCCAGTGCTGCGGTGGTCAGGGCCGGGTCGTCGGCGTTTCGACCTGCAGCGCACCGGTCATCTCCGTTGCCACGCGGAAGACCTTGACGATGTCTCCGGGCTGCACGCGCGTCGTTTCGGTGGCGTCGAACTCGGACGTCCCGTTGTCGTCGGTCCGCACGATCCTGAAGCGCAACTGCGGGGCAGTCTCGGACTCGGCCAAGCGGGAGAGGTTCGATGAATAGTACGCAGCGCTGTCCAGGATCCGGGTCGAGGTGTCGTTCTGCTCGGCGATAGCGCGCAGGTCGATGGCAATGCGCTGGACGCCAGACAGAGCCGCGGCCCGGCGATGCTCGTCCAGTGTGGCGATCTCGCGCGTCGCGATGTTGATTTCCTGGCGCGCCCGCAGTTTGCCGATCTCCAGATCCTGCTGCTCGCGCTGAACGTCGCTCAGGCTGCGCTCCAGCGGCCCAAGGCGATGAACGGCGAGATCCTGCTTGGCCAGTCGACGTATCGTCTCAAGTTCGCCTTTCGTTGAACCCAACTTCACGGCGACGTCGGCAAGCTGCTGGTCAAGCGCCCCGATTTCCTGCTGTCGCATGGCAATCGACGCTTCAAGGCTGCGTCGTTCGGCACGATGGCGCCCAAGTTCCGTAGCGAAAATACGACGCTGCTCCTCGACAGCTTTTGCATGTTCGGGAGTTGCACCGCCGGGTGCTGCGCCTATGTCCTCGGCACCATCGAGCTGTGCCTGCCAGCGTTGCTGCTCGGCCAGCAGATCCCAGCGCCGCGCTTCGTTGAGTTTCAGCTCGCCCCGGCTCGAAATCGCCACGCGTTCGAGGTCCCATTGCGAGCCTTGCTCCGGCCGATAGGCGCCGCCACCGAGGCTCAGGGCATTGAGAATCATCATGCCGGGCCGATAGGCATACTCGCCAGGGGTGGTCACGCTGCCGAGGATATAGAAGGGACGATACGCAACGATATCGACCGTCGCGTCTGGCATCTGCTGGAGATTGGCCTTCTCCTGGAGGCGCGCCGCGATCGAGGCCGCAAGTTCAGGCGTGCTCAGCCCCTCTGCCGGAATCTGACCGAGCATCGGCATCAATATGTCGCCGCCGGCACCAACAGTCAGCTCGCCGGTCAGCGCCGGCCATTCGGAAACATGGATGCGCAATCGGTCCTGGGGACCAAGCTCGTACTCGGCCGTCTCGGCCAGGGCATTGCCGGGCAAGCCAAGCAAGCTCAGCAGCGCCAGGCTGGCGACGATGGCGTCGCGTGCCGCGTACAGCTTTCTCCGTCCATCAAGCAACTTCATCGAATCGCTCCCAACAATATCTGGCAACAACCCAAAGCTGCTATCGTGCAACCCCTGACATATGCTGAAGATGTTCGATGATGCCGGACGAAATGGCCGTATCGGTGCCACTTTCGTTGTTCATGGTTAATACTGTCCTCATACTGCATTGATCGGCATCACCTTCGTTGGCACCGCTTGCCGTGCGTTCGTGCCCGGCGCCTTCAGGCGCAAGGCGATGCCGAAGACCATGCCCATCGTCATGCCCAGCAGATATTGGATTTCCTTGATGAAGATCACCCACTCGTAGAAGGAATGGAGATAAGCGATCAGAAGGGTCACGCCGAAGCCGAGAAGCAAATTGCCCTCCAGCGTGCCCCGCGAGCGCCAGCCGGTCCACCACGCGACGAACATGGGCACGATCAGCATGATGCAGAACGCGATCACACCCGGATATCCGGCCTCGGCGGCGGTCAGCCAATAAGCGTTGTGGACAATGTTATTGCGGTTACCCTCGAAGCCGATGACGCCAGCTCGCTCCGAATAGCCAAAGTCCCGGGCCATATGAACGTAGTGGTTGATGCCGACGCCGAGCGGATAGTCATCAAGGATGAGCGATGCCGCACGATTGAAGGCCGCGCGCTCGTCATATTGGCTTTCTCCCAGCGGATTGAGTTCGAAGCGGTTGGAGAATGTGGAAATTGCCAGGGGTGCCACGATGAGAAGCGAGGCGAGCGCGGCAAAGCCGACTGCCATCTTGCGCTGCGTCAAGCCGGCAAGCGCCTGCGTCACGAACAGCGTCCCCAATCCGATCACCGAAAACCCGACCGTCGCACGCGATGCCGTGAAGACGACCACGACGATCGTCGCCACAACCATGCCGACCAGATAACGGACGTGGCGATAGCCGGCCAGAAGAAGGGCAAGGTGCGGGAAGAGGACGAAGTGGGCCGCCATGCCGAGCGTGTTCTGATGGATGAAGAGACCCATCGTCTGCGGCAATTGAAGCTGGAATCGCTGGTACAGGACGGCAACGAAATGCGCCGCCATGCCAATCGCCATTCCTTTCAGGATCAGGAAGGGCACATCCGGATCAGCGCTGGCACGAGCCACCACCACCATGACGAAGAAGATGCGGACGAATTGCAGCAGGCCGAAACTCGCGGCGACCGGCTCATCGGCTTGCAACAGCGAAAGCGCGGCAGCGAAAATGTAGAGAAGGAACGGCAGCTTGCACCACATGGGCAGCCTGCCGCGGGGCAAGGTGAAGAGAACCGCAGCAGCGAGCAAGTCGATGATCGTCACCTGCAGGCCGTATACGAAGCCAATCCAATAGCCGGACCAGGAAAGCAATCCGATGTCGAACATCGGGATGGCGGCGGCAAAAAATGGCAGGGCGCCGAAAACTATCCAGAATGGCTTGCGCAGCGCGGGCGTGCTTCTTAACAGCAAGCCGAGCGGAAAAATCGCAAGCAAAGCGAGAAAAAGCACCCCGAACTTCAAAGAACGATAACCCTTATGGCTCGACATGGGTGCAATAACATGGCGCCTGGGAACTCCGGGTTAACGTCCGAGAACAACCCGACGGAAGGTTAACGACAACGTGGTCTTCGCATTTCGTGTGTTTCTCATGGCGTTGCTGGTCTTGCCGGCGAGTGCTCGCGCCAATCCACCCGCGATCGAAATCGCGGAGATCGCCATGGCTGCGCCTGATATCATCGCTGTCGAACTGCGCGATCCGTCGTTCGTGCGTGGGCGGATCGTGACCTTGCCCGAGCCGATGCCGGCGATGCGCGGGCGGTGGACTGCCGTCGATGGGGTGCCGGGCCTGGTCATCGGGCCGAAAGCCGACCATGTCCGGCTCTCGGACACGCCACCCGGCACATTCCTCGACCGAGCCAGCGTCGATGCTGCCGGCCTCTACGGTACGATTGGCGGACGTCGCGTCATCTCGGTTCATCGCAAATCCATGCCCTACGATTCCGGGCTCTATCCCGGCCCGAATGGCGACACGCGGACAGGCGCCGCCTTCAAGCACCAGATCTATCTCAAGCTCGACGGTCCCCTGCCGCAGGGCACACATGTCATCCGCTGGCCGAACGGCATGCTGGCCGACCGAAGCTTCACCTTCGACGACCGGACGACCCGCGCGGTGGCGATCCGTTCGACGCAACTTGGACATGCGACAAAGGACACGGCGAAGGCCGGTTTTCTTGCGCTCTGGCTGCCGGGCGGCAAGGACGACGGCGCGGTCGATTTCAGGGACTACGGCACTACCGCCTTCGACATCATCGATCCCGAAGGCAAGACGGTCTTCGCTGGCGCCATCAACCTGCGCAAAGATCCTGGTGACGCCGAACCGGGCAATGGCCTGCCCAAGCCGCTGATCGACTACACCTCGGCAACCGCACCGCGCATCGTGATCCGGTCACTCGACACGAATGCCCGGCGCGTGACGACGGTTGCGCCACACGGCTTGACCGATGGTCAGCGTGTAGGTCTCGAACGACTGGGCGGCGAACAGGACCCCAGTGCGGTCTTCGGCACCGTGTTCGAGTCCACGGCCAACGCATTCACGCTGGACGATCCAAACGGGCGGCTTCCGGCAACCCTCTCCCCCCAGGCAACAGCCACCCTAGCATACAGCGCCAACCGCGCCGGAACCTTCGTCTTCGAGCTCGACTACTCCGCCTGGATGCCGCAGTCAGGCGGACCATTCCGACTGCGTGTTCCGGGCCTCGGCGTTTCGGACCCATTTCAGGTCGAACCGGATACCTGGCTGAGCGCAGCGCGGGTTTCCATGACGGGACTCTACCACCAGCGCAGCGGCATCGAGATTGACGGGCGCTTCGGCTACAGCCGACCTGTCGCCTTCCGGCCCGGCCCCGACATGTCCATCGTCGAAAGCAGGCTGCCACTGGCCTGGTCGTCTAATTTCGACACGGGTTTCATTGCCTTCGAGGAAGGTGTGAAGCCGCGCTGGCGCACCGAAAGAAAAGCGCCGGACAGCTATTGGGGCGGCTACATGGATGCAGGCGACTGGGATCGTCGCATCCAGCATGTCGAGGTCGCGGCCCTTCTGCTCGAAGCCTTCGAGGCCCTGCCTGAGGCACAGCGCGGGACCAGCTTCGATCTGCCGAAGTCGAGCGCCCTGCTCACCAACCCCACCTATCGCGATACCGACGATCTGCCGGACCTTCTCCATGAAGCGATCTGGGTCATGGATTTCTTCCGCAGGCTGCAGACCGACGACGGAGGCATTCGCGGCGGGATCGAGAGCGCAGCGCATCCCATGCTGGGCGAACCAAGCTATCTCGAGCGGCAGGAGGTCTATGCCTACGCGCCCGACCATATCTCGACCTACAAATACGCCGCTGTTGCCGCAAAACTTGCGCGCATTCTGAAAACACGGGGCAAAGCGGGCGCCGCCGTGCTTTTCGAAAACAGCGCCCGCGCAGCGTGGGCGGCCGCGGAACGCGGCTTCGCCGACCCAGACACCTTTTATCGCGACGCGATTGTCGTCGCTGCGGAGACCGGCGCGTTCGGACCGGGCGGCTGGCCTGCACGACGCGAGCAGTTGCAAGGTATCGCTCGCGAATATCGCGGCGGCGCGGCGGCAGCACTCTACCGGCTCCTCGGCAGCACCGAACATCGCGATATCTTCGAAGCGTCCTGGCGCGATGACCAGGGACTTTTTGCACACAAGGGCGATGCTGCCTGGGACTATCTCAAGACAGCCGGCTCGGATGCGGGGATAGGCGAGGAGATTGCGGCGCGATTCGCCGCGGAAGCCGCAATCATCACCAACGCGCAGCAACATGCCGCCTACCCAAACATGAAGCATCCTTATGCCCCTGCCGGGTGGGGAGAAGGAGGCGCGCCCGACTACAACCAGACGCAGACGCTGATCCGCGCGCATCTTCTGTCGGGCGACCCACAGATCCTGCAGGTCATGGAACAGGGATTTCAGGCCATGGTCGGGGTCAATCAGGTAGGCCTGAGTTTCGTGACCGGGATCGGGGCTCGACAGATCCTGCATCCATTGCACGAGGATCACCGTGCCATGGGCGTCGCCGCGCCGAGCGGCATCACCATCTTTGGCTTCGCTTCACAGAACGCGACCGCCTACAGCTGGGTGTTCGGCCCGGCATGGTCGCCGCTGGCAGAGTCGGGCACGACCGAAAACGCGCCGCAGCGCCGCATCGAACCGCCACGCTTTTCCCTGCCCTATCACGAATATCTGGTCGAGCACCCCGCGGTCATCATGCAGCAGGAATACACGGTGCATCAGTCCATCGGAACCATGGCCGCGCTGGCGCTCTACCTGCACGGCCGGCAGTAACGCGGCAGGTCAATCGCTGTAGGCATTGCGCAGGTTCCAGCCGAACCGTGCCGTATCCCGCAGGCGCTGAATCGCCACGCGCGGCCAGGAGAAGTCGGCGCGATAGGTCTTGCCGACATAGCCGGAATAAGCCCAGGCAAACGAGAGTGAAATACCGCCGGAGCATTGATCAAGAGGCTCGGCACGGTACCGGCTGAGGAAATCCGCCGCGAAGCTCTTCAGCGTCTGCGCTTGCGCGTCGCTTACTCCCGCCGGCATGCGCACCGTCTGCGCGTCCAGCCCCTCGATCGTCGCCAGGACGATCAGCGCGATATAGGCCTCGCCAAGTTCCGTCGAATGGACGGTGTCGGTAAACAGCGCCCGTACGATGTCTTCAGGTGACATATCTTCAAAGCCAGCGCGGGGAGCGCTGGTGAGATGGTCGACCAGTTCGGCCAGGGCGAGGCTCGCCGGGATGAAGCCGATGCCTGACGTGCTCTTGCCAGATGCCGCGGCACCACTGGCGGCTTGCACCGCGCATCGCCAGACCGGCAAGGCAAGCCGCTCATAGGCGATCCAGTCGCGCGGATCCTCCTTGTCTGACACGTCCAGCCACGGCGCCATGAACCAAATCGCCCCCGAGGGATTGGTCTCGAGGAATCGGCCCTGGTATTCGGCGAGATAGCGCACCGTGCCTTGCCGCATGATCGTGTCGAGCAGGGAGTGCAGTTCCGTCACGAGCAGAACGTCATAGGCCGCACCCCCAACGGACGGTTGGCGAAATTCAGCGAGGACGTCGACGGAGCCGCCATTGCGATCCATGCCAGCTTTGAAGCCCGACCAAGGGCGCTCGGGATCGGATCCCATGGAGCGCTGTTCGAGCGACGAGCCGCCGATGTTCTGCATGTTCCAGACAACGGGCCGGCCTGTGCCCGCGGCCATTTCCGCCAGCTTGTCGAGCATCGGCCGGTCCGTGAGGCTGTGGCCGGAAACAAACAATCTCATCGGCGCAACCCGCTCCAGGGTTTGCTCCGCGGCGGAAAGGACGCTTGCCGCCGGAGCAATGAACAATCCCGCGCACAGCACCAGCAGTCGTCGCAAGCCCCACATCACGCGTAGGATGCAATCAGTTCGGCGCGTTGACGATAGACCGTCGCCTCATCGAAACGACGACCGCATGAGGCAGCATCACGCACCAGTTTGACAAGGCGGCCGCGATCCCGATCCAGTTCGGTAATGAGCTTTGCCAGGCCCGCGAAATCATCCATGGCGCTGAACAGGCCACCGCCGGCACCTTCGACCAGGCCCACCGGATAGTGGGTACCATATCCCACGATCGGACACCCCGAGACCAATGCCTCGATCAGGCAGCGCGGCGATTCAGGCGTCTTGTGGCAGAACAGGAAGAGATGGCTTTCGCGTAAGGCATCTAGCACCTTGTCACGGTCGCCTACATAGCCGGCCAGTTCGACATGGTTTCCAAGGCCAAGCTGCTTTACCGTCAACTGCATCTGGTCCAGCAGCGGACCGTCACCGAGCCAGGTCGCCCGAACATCGACGCCAGCCTGTACGATGCCGTGTATGACACGCAGCCAGTCTTCCGGCCCTTTCATTGCAACCGCACGCCCAACATAGACGATGCGCAGCGGTGCAGCCGCCCCAATCCCCACCAGTTTTTGCTCGATCTGTTCGGCATTGATGAAATCCTCCGGCTGCGTGTGGACGTCATAGACGCAGGCAGGATTGGACGAATACTTCTCGTAGGCTTTGAAAGTATCCATGCCCTGGAAAAGGCCAAGCGAGGACTTGCGCACCAAATGTCGATGATAGGCTATCATCACCGGCAGCGTCATTCTTTCCTTGACGCGCCGTCGAAACCGCAAAGCATGCAACGTGTTGCGCAGGACGTCATGTTCGACGCGGTCAAACCATGTCGCGAAACGGCGCCCTTGTTTGATCGCTTCGAGGGCAGCAACACCACCCCAATCACCAAAGACGTACCCAAGCGTGAAGCACAGCTTGTCGGCTTTGCCGATCTCCTTCGCCAGTTGCCGACGCGTTGCCCGATATGCACGGGCAAATGCTCCGATCTTGTAGGCAAAGGGCAGCGGCACGATGCGCATGCGGTCCCGATTGGGCAGGCTATCTATGTCGACCCAGGTCACGGACGCGTCGTCGCAGTCATCGCTCTCCTGCAACAGACCGCAATAGACGACACGCTCGAAATGCTCGGTCCAGCGTACTAGCCCGGCACATGTCTGGTCATCCAGTTGCAGACCGCGTGGTCCCCGACGCAGACGCACCATGGTGACCAGGAGCAACGTTTGGCCGCGCGCGGTAGCTTCCATGGCCGCGCCCATGTGCCTTTGTTCGTCGTATTGCACCAGGCTCATGCCGACAATTCCCTTTGCGCGGCTTTTTCCTTGACGTTTTTCAGCGCAACACCAGTGGCAATGAATTCGGATGTAATCGCGATGCGGCCACTGGCTTGGTAGCCGGACAGGAACGGCTCGGCGTCTACGCGAAACCTGACAAGGAAGCTGCCGCTGACCATATCCAACGCTACCGAAACGGCATGAAAATCGATGATTTGTCGCGATAGCGGGTATTGAGCCTTGTAGACGCTTTCCTTGGCGGAAAAGATGGCCTTCGCCAGGAGCCCTCGCCCAGGCTCAGCCTGCCTCGCCAGCCACCGTAGCTCGTCGTCATCGCATATCGTGTCGAGGAGGTCTTCGTCCAGCGGCGTTGCCGGTTCGACATCTATGCCGAGCGCGCTACAATCTTGGCTTTCGCGCGCCACGGCAGCCACGCACCAGTCGGAGCAATGGCTGATGCTTCCGACGATGCCGGCCGGCCAGATCGGCGCTCGGTCGGCCGCGGCGGGGATCGCTGTCGGCGGCACGCCCAGCGACACCATGGCCTGGCGTGCCAGCGATCGGCCTGCTGCAAACTCGCGGCGGCGGGATTCCGTCGCGCGCGACACATATGACTGCTCGATGGGATACATCACTGCGGCCAGCGAGCGGGGATCCCCCTGCGCTGTCGCCACATGCCCATCGAATAGCCCGGCGAGGAGGCCCATCAGCTTTCTCGCATGCGCTGCATCGCGGCGCGCCGGTCGCCGAGCGCGGCTCGGCGCATGGCGGCGCGGTCTGCAACCTGGCTGAGCCGCTCATCGGACTTGCCGCGGTCGGCAAGATGCCCGGAAAGCGCTGCCACCGTCGGGAAGCGGAACAGATCGGTGATGGCGATGTCGGGTGCGACCGATGCCTTCAGTTCCCGGTGCGCCTGCACGGCCAGCAGCGAATGACCTCCGAGCGCAAAGAAGCTGTCGTTGAGCCCGACACGCTCGACGCCGAGGATCCGGCGGAAGGTTTCAGCGATTTCCCTCTGCACGTTGTCGACCGGTGCGACGTAGATCTCGGCTTCCGCCTCGCGTTTGGCCTCAGGCTTCGGCAGGGCCTTGCGATCGACCTTGGCATTTGGCGTCAGCGGGAAGGCGTTGAGCGTCACGAAATGCGCCGGCACCATGTATTCCGGCAGCGACTTCGCCAAATGGGCGCGCAAGGCACTCTCGTCGAATTTCTTCTCCTTGAGGCGCAGATAGGCGACAATGCGCACGTCGTCGGCGCGATCCTCGCGGGCCATCACGACGCTCTCGGCGATACTGGGGAACTCGGCGATCCGCGATTCGATCTCGCCGAGCTCGATGCGATAACCCCGCACCTTGACCTGATGGTCGGTGCGGCCGAGGAATTGCAGGACGCCGTCGGTGGTGTAGCGCACCAGATCGCCGGTGCGGTACATCCTGCCGTCGGCAAAGGGATTGGCCACGAAGCGCTCGCGGGTCAGGTCGTCGCGGCCGAAATAACCGCGCGCCACGCCCTCGCCGCCGATGACGAGTTCGCCGGCCATGCCGGGCGCGACCGGACGAAGGGAAGCATCGAGCACATAGAGCTGAGTGTTGGCGATCGGCTTGCCGAGCGGCACGACGCCCTCGCCGATGTCGGCCATCATCGTCGAGGACCAGATGGTCGTCTCCGTCGGGCCATACATGTTTTCGACCGGCGCCGAGGTCACCTTGCGCAGTTCGGCCAGCAAGGACGCCGGCAGTGCCTCACCGCCGATGAGCAGATGACGGACCTGCTTGAGGGCCTTGCGGTCCTCCTCGTTGACAAGGAACATGCGCGCCATCGACGGCGTGCACTGCAGGTGCGTCACTCCATGAGCTGCGATGTCGGCTGCAAGCGCGCTTTGTGGCATGGCCTCGTCCGCTTCGGCCCCACGCGACCGTGCAACCACCTCGGCCAGCGGCTTCAGACGCTCCAGCACGATGTCGCTCGGAATGCCATAGTCGATCAGGCAGGCGACCTCGTCGACGCCGATGGTCGCGATCTGGTCGACGCGGTCGAGCGCATCGTCGACGGTGCCGAACAGGCCGCTGTCTTCGAAATAGCGCAGGAAGGCGAATTCCAGGATGGCATCGAGTTCGTCCGGCTGCAGCGACTGCAGGTCGATGTCCATCGGCTGGACCACGCCCTGCGGCTTCTTGAAGGCCGGGAAGGCCCAGGCATATTGCTTGATCAGTGCCGCAGCGCTGCGCAGATAGTCCTTCATCGGGCCGCGCGCACGCTCCCGCACCTCCTCGCGATCCGCACCGAGCAGCGTGTGCAGCATCAGCGTGACCTTGTGCGCGCTCGGGTCGTGGCCAGCCTCGGCCAGCGCCTCGCGATAGACGCGGATCTTGCCGGCGAGCTCGTCGATCGACTGGCCGAGCAGATGGGTCAGCACATTCGCGCCCAGGCGACCGGCTTCGCGGTAGGTGTCGGTATTGCCGGCCGTGGTGATCCAGACCGGCAGCTCCTTTTGCACCGGCCGCGGCTGGGTCACGACACCCAGCTTGCCACCGCCGAAATCGAACTCGACCTTCTCGCCGCGCCACAGGCGGCGCACGGTCTCGATGTCACGCAGCATAGCCGCCTTGTTGTGCGGCGGCGCGTTCTCCGGCCGCAGTACGAAATCCTCGGGCATCCATCCCGACGCGAAGGCCAGGCCGACGCGGCCGTTGCTGATGTTGTCGAGGATGGCCCACTCCTCGGCGACCCGCGCCGGGTGATGCAGCGGCAGGACGCAGGAGCCTGCGCGGATAGCCAGGTTCTTCGTCACGGCAGCGACCGCAGCTCCTGTCACCGCGGGGTTCGGATAGGGACCGCCGAAGGCATGGAAATGCCGCTCCGGCGTCCACAGCGCCTGGAAGCCATGCTCGTCGGCGAATTTCGCCCCTTCCAGCAGCAGCCGGTACTTTGCCGGCCCGGCGCCGTCGTCATTGCCCCAGTAGAACAGACCGAAATCCATCGGCGCCTTGCCGCCTGCGCGGCGGCGCGGCACTGCATCGTTCTTGTGCTCATGCACGTCGCTTGCATGGATCACCACCTTGAAGCCACGCGCCAGCGTCCAGAACAGCTCCAGCACCGAGATGTCGAAAGACAGGCTGGTGACGGCGAGCCATACGGGCTGCCCGGCTTCATCGATCGTGATGCGATCATCCATGCCGACGAAGAAATTCGCGACATTGCGATGCTCGACCATCACGCCCTTCGGCCGCCCTGTCGAGCCCGACGTATAGATCATGTAGGCCAGGTTGGCCGGGGTGACACCGCTGCGCGGCCGGTCAGCACTGCCTGGCGTCGCGAAGACGTCCTCAATGTTCACGCGCCGGGCGCCGTCCACGGCAAGCGATCCATCGAGCGAACGCTCGCTGAGCACCACCGGCGCGCCGCTGTCCTCGACCATCAGAGCAAGCCGGTCGGCCGGGAACGTCGGGTCGAGCGGCACATAAGCACCGCCCGCCTTCTGGATCGCCAGCGCCCCGATCACGAGCTCCGGCGAACGCGAGACATGGAGGCCGACCAGCGTGTCGGGTTTCACCCCGAGTTCGATCAGGCGGTTGGCGACGCGATTGGCCTTTTCGTCGAGTTCGCGATAGCTCAGCGACCGCTCGCGGAAGGCGACCGCGATGGCGTCCGGCGTCAGTTCGGCCTGGCGTTCGATCAGCGTATGCACACAAGCCGTGCGGTCATGGTCGCGGGCGGTCTCGTTCCAGCCATAGAGCACGCGCTGGCGCTCTTCCTGGGACATCAGCGGCAGGTCGGAAACCGCCTTGTCGCCAGCGGCAAATGCAGCGGCGAATGTGCCCAGCCGGGACAGCATGTCGGCAAGGTCGCCCGCGCCAATCCGCGCCTGATCGGCCAATACCAGGGCCTCGTCCGCACCGAGCACAAATGTCAGACCCGCCCCCTCGACAAGGCGATCCTGGGACGGCGACGCGGCTTCCACCAGCCCGACGGTCAGGCGCGGAACAACCAGTCCGGGAACGCGCTCCACGAGATCGGACACGTAGGTGCCGCGCTCGCGCTGCTTGCCCAGGGCTTCATTGGTCCGGGCTGCGAAAGCCTCGGCCGTTTCACCGTCCGGAGCCTCGAAGCGGAACGGAACTGACTTTGCGAAATACCCGGGGAACTGATTGTTCTGCGCTGCGACGGCATCCGTCGCATAGGCGATGTCGAGGGAATCCTGGCCGGAGAAACGAGCCAGGAAAGCGGCAATGGCGGCGGCGCGGGCTCCTGCCGGAACCGGCAATTGCAACGGCTGCGCGATCACCCGTGGGTCACAGTCCGGCGACCATGCCCTCACGTCGGGCAAATCGACATCGCGCGCGGCGGCAAGCGCCTTGCGGAAGCGCCCCTCATGGCTGGCGGCCCGAGCAACTGCCTCGTCCAGCGCCTGTGCTTCGGCGTCGCTCATCGCAGGCAGGCGCATCCCCTGGCTGAGGCAGGAACTCAGCGTCTTGCCGGCATTCCGCCCGAGCCCAATCCCCTGCACCAGCACATGCTGGTCTGCCGCTGCAATGACGGCGCCGTCATCCGAAACCGAAATCACCGTGCCTGCGGGCTGGCCGTCGGCGTGCCCGATTGCCTCGAACTTCGTGACCGCGAACAGGCCGGCTTCGGTGCGCACCTTCGCCCGGGCCAGCGGGTTGGCATAGCCCGAGCCGAAATCGAGCCCGCGCGCCACGCGCGACAATGTCTGCGCATCGCGGTCGAAACGCAGCGTTCCAGCGGCCGCCGGGCGGCGGTCCCTGGCGTAGTAGGTGCGCTGCGACAGATCCTGCGCCTGCGGCGCTAGCGCGCCTGCTTCGATGGCGGTCAGCATTTCCTCGAAGGTCGCGATGCCCGCTTCGAAGCATCTGGTGTTGAGGGTGAGTGCCGTCTCGTCCGGACCGATCTCGACCATGCGCTGGGCATAGATCTCGCCCTCGTCGACCCGCCCCGTCAGCGCATGCCAGGTGACGCCATGGCCTGCCTCGCCCTCCATGATCGCCCAGGCCGGCGCATTGAGGCCGGCATAGCGCGGCAATGGACCGTCATGAAAATTCGCCGCACCCTGCCGTGCGTTGCGCCAGAGTGCATCCGGGATGATGCGCAGGTTGGCCGCGCTGAAAAGCCAGTCATAGGCGACCGTCGCGAGCCGCACCTCGACGTCGCCGTCGAAGGCGCAGACCGGGAGGCCAAGGCCTTCCGCCCAGTTTCGGATCGACGCATTGTCCGTGACGATCATCGCGACGGCATGGCCATGGGCCCGCACGATCTCGGCGCATTGCACCAGAAGCGACTCGTCCCCGATCAGAACGCATTCCAATTGCCCTGATGGCATGTGCCCGACCCCATGAACTGCGATTGCTGCCGTATCTATATACGAATTGATCTAAACAAGAATGAGAATACCCTCCTTGTTTTCCATCAGGACTTCAATGTTTGGTTAAGGCTGTAGCGCGACAGTGGCATCAATATCGTCGCAGGGGCTGCGGGTCTGACCTGACAGCGGAAAGCTTAACGCCGTTTTCATTCTAGATGTTTCTTAGAATGAGCCTATCGGCAGGACGATTGGATATCGGCTACTGTGTTACCCGTATCCAGGCTTGGCTTGCCAAAGGAATGATAGGCTCTCGGGGCACTATGCGATGTATGAAACCGATCAGGTGTCTCCGAATGACATCGCCATTGTCGGCATGGCGCTTCGCGTGCCGGGTGCGCGCAATGTCCGCGAATTCTGGGAAAACCTGCGCGGCGGCGTGGAGTCGATCCGCGACCTGACGGAAGAAGAGTTGCTGGCCGCGGGCGAGTCCGCCGCGCGCATGCATCTGCCCAACTACGTGCGCCGCACCTCCGAGCTTCCCGGCATGGAGATGTTCGATGCCGACTTCTTCGGGCTGAGCCCCAAGGAAGCGGCGATCATGGACCCGCAGCACCGCCATTTCCTGGAATGTGCCTGGGAGGCGATGGAGGACGCCGGACGCACGCCCGATTCGAGCGCCGGTCCCGTTGGCGTCTTCGCCGGCTGCGGCATGGGCTCCTATTTCTACTTCAACGTCTGCAGCAATCGCCAGCTTGTCGACCAGGTCGGCATGTTCCTTTTGCGTCACACCGGCAACGACAAGGACTTCCTCGCCACGCGCGCCTCGTTCGCCTTCGACCTGCGTGGCCCGAGCGTCAACATCCAGACGGCATGCTCTACCTCGCTCGTCGCGATCCACACCGCCTGCCAGAGCCTGCTTGCCGGCGAATGCGAAATGGCGCTGGCCGGCGGCGTCACCATCGAATTGCCGCACCGGCGCGGCTATCTGTTCCAGGACGGCGAGATTCTCTCGACCGACGGCCATTGCCGCGCCTTCGACCATCGTGCCGACGGCACGGTGTTCGGCAGCGGTGCCGGCGTGGTCGTGTTACGCCGCCTGTCCGACGCCATCGCCGATGGCGACATCATCCACGCCGTCATCAAGGCGACCGCCGTCAACAATGACGGCAGCAGCAAGGCCGGCTATCTCGCGCCGAGCGTCACCGGCCAGGCCGAGGCCATCATCGAGGCGCAAGGTCTCGCAGGTGTTTCCGCCGACGACATCCAGTATGTCGAGTGCCACGGAACCGGCACCTATCTCGGCGATCCGATCGAGATCGAGGCCCTGACGCAGGCTTTCCGGCAAAGCACCGCGCGCACCGGCTTCTGCCGCGTCGGTTCTGTGAAGTCGAACATCGGCCACCTCGATACCGCTGCCGGCGTGGTCAGCCTGATCAAGACGACCTTGGCGCTCAAACATGGCGAGATGCCGCCGACGCTGAATTTCGAGAAGCCCAACCCGGCCATCGACTTCGCCCGCAGTCCGTTCGTCGTCAACGACAAGCTGACACCGTGGCCGGCAGTTCCCGGACCGCGGCGCGCGGCAGTGAACTCGCTGGGCGTCGGCGGAACGAACGCCCATGCGATCCTCGAGGTTGCGCCCAAGCCCATAGCCGCCGCTGCAGGCAAGGGCGACGGGGAGCCGCAGCTTTTCCTTTTTGCCACCAAGAACCGCAAGGCGCTGGACCGCGCCATGGAGCAGATCGGCGAAGAAATCGCGCGCCAGCCGGGGCTGCCGCTCGCTGATGTCTCCCACACCTTGTTTGCCGGGCGAAAGCACTTCGAGCACCGGCGCGCCATAGCGGCACGCGGGCGCGACGAGGCCATCGCCCTTCTCTCCGGTTCGGAACCAAGGCGCGTCCACACCCACAGCACGATCGAGGCCGCTAACGCAGTGTTCCTGTTTCCGGGCGGCGGTGCACAGCATGTTGGCATGACCCGCAGCCTGTATGCCGAAGACGCCGGTTTTCGTGCGACGGTCGACGAGGGCTTGAACTATCTCAAGCCGGAAGCCGCAACCGAGATCCGCCGCGTCTGGCTGGCAGCCGATACCGACCCATCCTTGGCGGCGAGCGATTTCCTCCGGCCTTCGGTGCAGCTCCCCGCGATCCTGATCGTGGAAATCGCCATTGCACGGCTTTGGATGCGCTGGGGCATCAAGCCATCGGCGCTGATCGGCCACTCCATGGGCGAGAATGCCGCCGCCTGCATCGCAGGCGTCATGAGCTTCCGCGACGTCGTCAATCTCGTCCGCCTGCGCGGCGAACTGTTCGACACGGTCGAGGCCGGCGGCATGCTGTCCGTCCCGCTGTCGCCCGAAGCCCTTTCCGAGCATATGAACCCGGCGCTCGACCTCGCCTCGGTGAATGCGCCCGAGCTCTGCGTGGTTTCGGGTCGCAATGGGGATCTCGAGGCGCTGCGCCTCAGGCTAGCCGAGCGCGGCATCGATGCATCGCGCATCGCCATCGATATCGCTGCGCATTCGCAGATGCTGGACCCGATTCTCGGACAGTTCGAAGCGTTCCTGCGCGGCATCGACCTGCGGGCGCCGACCATCCCGATCGTTTCCAACCTCACTGGCGAATGGCTCAGCGAGGCTCAGGCACGCGACCCGCTCTACTGGGTCCGGCATCTCCGCTCGACCGTCCACTTCGCCAAGGGTCTCGCCGCGGTTTCGGCGCAGCCGGGGCGGGTCTATGTCGAAGTGGGCCCGAGCCGGGCTCTGTCGTCACTGGTCAAGCTTCAGCCGGGCATCGAGGCAAACCAGGTCATCAACAGCCTGCCGCATCCCGACGAGGCTACCGACGACCGCGTGCATTTCCTCGCCGCGATGGGCCGCGCCTGGGCGACCGGTCTCGACGCGAGCATCGCCAAGCTGTGGGAGGGAAGCGGCGCGCGGCGCGTGTCATTGCCAACCTATCCGTTCCAGCACCAGCGCTACTTCATCGAGCGCAGCGTCGCAGCGGTAGCCAACGAGAACGAGCAGGACTTCATCGGCAAGCTGCCCGACATGACGGACTGGGGTTTCCGGCCAAGCTGGAAACAGGCATTGGCCGATGTGACGATCGACGCCGATGCCCAGCCGGCATCCTGGCTGGTCTTCATGGACGATACTGGCCTGGGTGCGGCATTGGTCGAACGGCTTCGCGCCAAGGGCCATCGCGTTGCCACGGTCAAGGCCGGCGACGGTTTCGTAAGGCACGACAGCGGCGACTACACCCTGTGCGCCGAACAGGAACGGCCAGGCTATGACGCGCTGTTTTCAGGGCTCGCCGGCGACGGCGGCGTCCCCGAGCACATCGTGCACCTCTGGCTGGTGACAGGCGAGGAAACCTTCCGCCCGGGCTCCAACTTCTTCAACCGCAACCAGGAACGCGGCTTCCAGAGCCTGTTCTTCATCGCCCAGGCGCTTGGCGACATCGAGGGCCTCGAGCCGCAGATCACCGTCGTGACCAACGGCATGCAGCGGGTCGGCAGCGAAGCCCTGCCCTATCCGGAAAAGGCAACCATCCTCGGCCCCGCGCTCGTCATGCCGAAGGAAATGCCGGGCGTTACGGTTCGCCTCGTCGACCTTGAATTTTCGGCGCCGTCTCGGCCGGACAAGGGCGGCTTCTTACGGACGCGCACGGCAGCGAGCGACTTTGCGGCATCATTGCGTGGCCAGCAGCTCGACCAATTGTGGGACGACATCTTCGCTGCGCCCGCGTCGGAAACCGTTGCCCACCGCAAGGGCAAACGCTGGATTCGCAGCTACGAGAAGCTGGCGCTTGCCGAAGCCAATGCCGATAACGGCTTGCTGCGCACAGGCGGAGTCTATCTGATCACCGGCGGCCTTGGCGATCTCGCTCAGGTCGTCGCCGGCGAACTTGCATCACGTTTCCAGGCAAAGCTGGTCCTGACCGGACGGCACGCACTGCCGCCTCGGGAGGAATGGGAAAAACTGGCCATTCCGCTCTCGCGCAACGACCGGATACGCCGCGCCATCGAGGCAATCCAGAGCCTGGAGGCCAAGGGGGCCGAGGTGCTCTACGTCACCGCCGACGTAAGCAACGTCGAAGACATGACAGCGGTTGCCGACGAGGCGCGCGCCACTTTCGGCGACATCAATGGCGTGTTCCACGCCGCCGGTCTCGTCGACGACAACCTGATCCAGCTGAAGTCGCTGGAGGGGATGGAGGCTGTGCTGTCGCCGAAGCTGCGTGGCACCGTGGTTCTCGACCAGGTCTTCCGTGACAGCCCACTCGATCTCTTTGTGCTGTTTTCGTCGACCAGCACCGACACGGCTCCCGCCGGACAGGTCGACTACGTCGCCGCCAATGCCTATCTCAACGCCTATGCCGACAGCTGTTTCGCAGACAGCTCACGCAAGACCGTCGCGCTCCACTGGGGCGTCTGGAACGCTGTCGGGCTGGCGGCGCGCGCCACCGGCCAGACCGGGCAAGCCGACGCGCCAAACCCGCATCGTGGCAAGGCACAAGGACCGTTCTTCACCGACTGGGTGGAGGACACGTCGGGCGATGTTTGGCTCGAGACGCGCATTTCACCGCGCAGCCACTGGATGCTCGACGAGCATCGCCTGGTCTCGGGACAGGCCATCCTGCCGGGTACCGGCACGATTGAAATCATCGCCCAGGCGATGAAGGAGTACGGCGTCGATCAGGGCGGGGAGCTTGCTGATCTCTTCTTCCTGCGCCCGCTCGAAGTCGATGACGGGCGCGACAAGATCCTGCGCGTGCGGCTTGCCGCCGACGGCGATCGACAACGGGTGCTTGTCACCGCCGCCGATGCCGAACTCATGTCGGAAGGCTTCACCCTCCACGCCGAAGCGACGCTGCGCAAGCGCCTCGCCAAGCCACACGCTGCCTCCGATGTCGCTGCCGCCTCGGCGCGCCTGACCGTGGGCCAGCGCGCCGAAGGCGAAGCTGCGCTGCGCTCGGTACAGGAAGATCATATCCACTTCGGACCACGCTGGAAGGTGTTGCGCTCCCTTGCCCGCGGGGATCGGGAAGCCTTTGCCGAGCTCAGGATCGATGAGGCCTATCGCGGCGACATCGCCACCGGCTTCATCGCCCATCCAGCGCTGCTCGACATCGCCACCGGATTTGCTCTCGACCTGGCGCCCGGCCATGCGACATCCCACGCCCTGTGGGCGCCGATGTCCTACGGCAGCATCGCGCTCTACATGAAGTTGCCCGAGGCGATCGTCAGCTGGGCGCGGCTGAGCGAGGCATCGGATCTCGGTGACGGATTCGCGACCTTCGACATCACAATCGCCACACCGGACGGCAGCATCGTCGTGGAAATCGAGCGTTTCGTCATGAAGCGGCTGGACGACGACCTCGCCTTGGCTGCAACGCAGCGCGTTGATCGCGCACGCAAGCCTGCGGGCGACGACAAGGAACCGCTGTCGCCGGCGGCACTGCAACTTGCTGCGCAGGTCAGCCAGGGCATCCTGCCGGCCGAGGGCTTCGAAGCCCTGATGCGTGCGCTCGGCACCGGCCAGCCGCAGCCGATCGTGAGCTCGATGGATCTTGGAGCGCTGCGCAAACGTGTGTCCCAACCGCGCGCCGAAGCGCAGGGCGCGGGCGAGGTCTTCGAACGTCCCGATCTCGACAATGACTATGTCGCGCCGCGAGACGAAATCGAACGCACGCTTGCCGGATTCTGGAGCGAATTGCTCGGCGTCGAGAAGATCGGCGTCCACGACAGCTTCTTCGACATTGGCGGCCATTCGCTGATCGCGGTGCGCCTGTTCCGGATGATCCGGAAGCAATTCGCAATCGACCTGCCGATCTCCGTGCTGTTTGAGGCGCCGACAATCGCCGAGTGCGCGGCGCTGATCGGCGAGCAGGCAGCGCCGCTGTCAGCCAAGACGGAAGAAGCCGCCGCTCCGAACGACAACAAGATCGAGAAGGCGACCCACCTTGTCACGATGAGCGCAGGGCGCTCAAGCGGTGGAACGCCGTTCTTCCTCTGCGCCGGCATGTTCGGCAATGTACTCAATCTGCGCCAGTTGGCCATGCAGCTCGGCACCGACCGCCCGGTCTACGGGCTCCAGGCGCGCGGCCTCTATGGCGACCAGGAGCCCCACGACAACTTCGTCGAGATGGCACGCGACAATCTCAAGGAGGTTCGCGCCGTCCAGCCGCACGGACCCTATCTGCTGGGCGGGTTCTCCGGTGGCGGCCTCGTTGCCTACGAGATGGCGCAGCAGCTGCTCGCCGAAGGCGAGGAAGTCGCGCAAGTGATCCTGCTGGACACGCCGCTGCCGACACAGCCGCCGTTGTCATTGCTCGACCGGCTCTCGATGAAGCTTCAGGATCTGCGCCGGGAGCGGCATAATTTCGTCGCCAGATGGATCGACGATCGCCGCCGGTGGAAAGAAAGAGTCGCAGGCCGCGCGGATGCCGAACAGGCCGAGCAGTCTTCCGAGCAGTTCCACGATTTGGCGATTGAAAACGCCTTCCGCGCCGCATTGCCACGCTACGAGCTCAAGCCCTACGCGGGCAGCGTGCTGCTACTCCGGCCGAAGCTCAACGTCATCTATCGTTTGAGCGGCGGGCGCATGTTGCAGGACGGCCGCAACGTCGCGATGGAAGACAATGGCTGGACGCCCTTTGCCGCCGGCTTGACCGTGCAGGAAGTGCCCGGCGACCACGACAGCATGGTTCTGGAGCCGTTCGTGCGCATTCTCGCCGACCGTATCCGCAAGCGGCTCAAGGAACCGGCGCGCGGGCTCGCCTACGGCATGGCGGCGGAATAGCTATTCGGCAACCGCAGTCTGCTGGACGCCTGGTACGCCGAAGAGTTCGCCGATCAGGCCCGTTTCCGCCGCGATCGTATACTCGGCGGCGATCAGGTCGTAGCGCGCATTGTTGAGATTGATTTCCGAATTGGCGAGGTCGGCAATCGCCCTGATCTCGTCAAAGGTCGAGCGCTCGCCGACCTTGCGTTCGGCGCGTACGCCCTCGAGGGCCGAGGCGGCGTTGCGCCGTTCCGCCTGGGCCAGGGTCTGCATGCGCCTTGCCAGCACGCGGCGGTCGAATGCGGACCGAATCGCGGCAGTCACGCCAATTCGCGCGGCATCGGCTTCGAACACCGCGGCGCGGTTTTCATCGTTGCGCTGTCTGATACCGGCACTGACACGGCCACCCGTGTAGATCGGCATCGAGAACCGCACCTCACCACGACCTGCGACATGGCGATCGACGCCGGGAAGCGTATCCTCGCCGCCCCGCACGCTCAGCCCCGCGGACACGGTCGGCAGCAGATCGCCCTTTGCCTGATTGACCCGGGCCTTTGCCGCATCGGCGCGGGCATCGCGTTCCTTGACGCGCGGATTGTTTTTCACAGCCAGTTCGATGAGGTCTTGTTCTTCGCTCGGCAGATAGAGCTTCGAGACCTCCGGCAGTTTGGTCTCGGGCTCGATCCCGAGCCGCAGCGCGGTGCGACTTGCCTGGGCAATCAGCAGCCTGGCGCGCTCACGATCGACCGACAAGCGCGACAACTGGCGCCCGACGTCGTCCACGTCGACGCGGCTTGCTGCCCCAGCCTTCAATTCAGTCTCCAGGCCGCCTTTCAGGCTTGCGAGAATAGCTGCCTGCTTGCCCAGGATCACCACGGCGCCCTTCTGGCGGTGGACCTCGATCAGCGCCAGCGCCAGTTCATAGGCGGCAGAGACACGCCTGTCGTTGGCCACCTCGCCGCTGGCGCGGTAATCCGCCTTGGCAGCAGCCACGGCGGACTGTCCCCTGCCGCCCTGATAGAGCGGGATGTCGACCGTCAGCGCATAGGAATAGGCATTGCCGGTCGTGCGGCTGTCGAATTCGTCGCCGTCGCCGGCTGCAACACCCGCGCTCGCCTCTATGCCGGCACTTGGCAGCAGGGTCGACCGCGCGCGCGCAATCTCCTCGCCGGCCGCATCGCGCCGTGCATCAGCGGCCAGTATTTCCGGATGGGTATTGATCGACGCAAGGTTGCTGCCGACGCTGCCGGTCACGACCTTGCCGGTCGCTGGAGCGGAAACCTGGCGGACAGCGCCGTTGGCGCACCCTGCAAGCGCAACGCAGGCACTCAACACCGCTACAGCCGTTCTGCAGTAAGACATCAGCGATCGCCAACCCGTTTTCTTAGACCAGTTTATGCGTGGCGGGTCGCAGGACCACGCCGTAATAATAACCAGGTGGTAAACAAACACGGTTAAGGCATGGTAAACACTTGATGCCCAGCGTCAACGACAGCTTGCATTAATCCTTTGGCTGCACACCGGGAGTTGACAACTTCTTGAGGTAGTTTCAGGGCCGCAAGAACGGCGCACCTCTATTGTTCGTCCCCCACGCAGCATGCAAGGAACCAGTTTCGCGTGCAAACGCCCGGTGTTCGGCTTGCCCGTTGCAGGAAATAGGGTTGAGGAAGGGGCTGACCGAGGCATACCTGAAGTGTCCATCCTAACATCACCAGGAAACGGGCGATAAATCTGAAATCCTTCGGATCGCATGGGCGTCATTTTTATCGATCTTCTCTTCAATTCTTCTTTATCGAAAACCCCGATGAACCCCGCGCCTTGATTATTGAATTTAAACAGCTACCAATAAGACATGGAATTCGTGCTTATTGTCCGCAGTGAGCCGAGGAGGCTCAAAACAGGAATCTAGCCCGGACGTCGACGAAGCCCTGGCCGGGCGTCCGGGAGAGCCAGGCTCCCCAACCTGTACCTTTTGAGTCCGTCCGCGCTGCAGGTCGCTTGCTGCGTGCGACACCAGCAGGCACGCACGGAGGCAGCCATGCAACTCCACGAGGTCCTTGCAGAAGACGGCATCGACTTGAACTTTATCGCCAAGGAAAAGCACTCTGCATTGGCCAAGCTTGCGGCCATGCTCGCAACCCAGGCCGGCATCGACGACAAGATCATTCGCCGCGAACTCCTCGCACGCGAACGCCTGGGCGCAACGGGAGTCGGGTGGGGAATCGCAATTCCACACGCATTGATGGATGAGCTTACCAAGCCAGTCGCGTGTATGGCGCGCCTGAAAGAGCCCATCGACTTTGGCGCGATCGACGACGCTCCCGTGGACATTCTGTTCGGCTTGCTTTGGCCGCGCAGCAAGGTGGGTACCTTCCTGCCGGCCCTGTCCTACCTGGCTCGCACGTTCCGCAACCAGACAACGCGACACCTGATCCGGCAGGCGACAACGCCCGCCGCCGTTCTGAGCTGTCTCGATCATTGCGAACAATTGCCTGTCGCCGCGCACGACTGGCCTTCACTGATACCGGACAGCGAGTTGCAGCACTCCAGGGAGCCAGGCAGCCCGGACCGAGCCGGCGGCAGGTGACGGCGCACCGGCTCCTCGCGTGACAACGGCAGCCTCGCCAAGAGGCTGCCGTCATCTCATGGCTCAGGAACTGAACAGCAGGACGCTGAATACTGCAAACAGCATGAGGTGCATCAAGCCCTGCACCGCAGAAGTCCGCTGACCCAGGAATGTAAGGGCTGTCAGGCCGATCGTCAGAAGCAGCAACACCGTCTCCGTCGGTGTAATTCCCAGTACGACGGTCTTTCCGGTGACAAGCCCGACCACCAGCACTGCCGGAACCGTAAGGCCGACGGTCGAGACGAACGCGCCGAGGCAAAGATTGACCGCACGCTGCATCTCGTTGCGCAGTGCAGCCTTGACCGCGGTGATCGACTCGGGCGTGAAGACGATGATCGCAATCAACACCCCGCCCAGGGCAACCGGGGCACCAGCAAGCTCAATTCCATGGTCGATCAGAATCGCCAGATCATGGGCCAGCAGGATGATCGGAAGCATCATGCCGACCAGGGTGATCGAGCGGATTGTGTTACCTCTGGTGTCCAGACTTGCCTTTGGATGCGTTGTATCGCCATCCGGGGCCGCCCGGGCCGGAATCGAAAGCGACCCTGGCTCGGGCTGCATGAAGAGCCGGCGATAGCCGCGCATCTGCATCAGCAGGAATGCCCCATAGAGCACGACTGTGAACGCCGCGAAGGCGATTGCCTGCGCCGGCCAAAAGGTGCCGTTACCAGTGCTCATCGTATTCGGCAGCACGAGCGCGGTTCCGGTCAGCAAGACCGTCATCGAGATATAGGCCAGCGCACCCTGGGCGTTGTATTCCTGCTCGCCATAGCGAATCCCGCCGACGAGCAGGCAGATGCCCGTCACCAGGTTCAGGATGATCATCATCACGGCGAAGATCGAATCCCGGCCGATCGTGGGAGCCTCGCCTGGCCCCAGCATTACGGCTGCGATCAGGATCACTTCGATCGACACGATCGACAAGGTCAGGATCAACGTGCCATAGGGCTCGCCAAGCTGATGGGCGAGGTGATCGGCCTCGCGCACGACACCGAAAGCCGCTGTCAGGATCGTGGCAAACAGCACCACGAAACAGACGATGGCTGTGACCGGCGAGATGGGCTCGGAGAGCCAGGAACTGCCGCCGAGCTGAAATGCGACCACGACCGCCCAGGCAACCACAAGCCGCGCTACGGTGACCTTGGGAAACAGCTCTCCGAGTGAAGCGGTCGAAGGCGCGGTGTTGGATATTGCAGGAGAAGACATCACGTTGACCCCTGGTGGGGTCGTCCCCTCAATACTAGGTCGCAACGGGTCGTCCCTGCTGCGTCAGCAACCGACACCCGGCTGCTGCGCAGGGAGATAGCACCGGGCTCTCGCAGTGTCCAGCCACGGGCTTGCCACCGCCGGACCGGTTCTCCAATATCGAAACTGCCTTCCGCCTGCCGTCATTGCGCAGCGTGCTGAAGCACGCTCAAGCCACCATCGATGACAAGGCTGGCGGCGTTCATGAACGGGCACTCGTCGGAGATCATGAACACGGCGGCCTTGGCGATCTCGGTCGTGGAAGCGATGCGCTTGCCCGGATGCAGCGCCAGCGTCTCGGCCTTTGCCTTGGCGGGATCGGGGAAACTGTTCCAGTAGTCGACGTTCTTCTGCGTCTCGACATAGCCAGGCGCCAGCGCATTCACCCGTATGCCCGCAGCCGCATATTCCAGCGCCAGCGACTTGGTCAGCCCAAGCAGCGCATGCTTGGCCAGCGGATAGGGGAAGGTATGCGGGATGATGGTGAAAGCGTGCGTCGAGGCTATGTTGAGGATCGCCCCTCCGCCAGCCGCAATCATGCCCGGCAGAGCCGCCTTGCAACAGTTCCACGCGCCCTTGAGGTTGATGTCGAAGCAGCGCTGCCATTCGTCGTCGGTGGTTTCCAACGGCGTGTTGAAGACGTTGATGCCGGCATTGTTGATCAGCGCATTGACCGGCCCGATCGTATTTCCGGCCGCGGCCATGGCGGCTGCGATTGCCCCGGCATCCGCAATATCCGCCTCCGCATGGGCCAGCGTGCCCTCGCCTGCGCCGAGCCGAGCCATGGCCTCGCGCAACAGGGCGCCATCGCGGTCGACCACGAAAAGTCTCGCGCCTTCCTTCAGGCACTCCTCGGCGATGGCAAGGCCGATGCCTTGCGCCGCGCCGGTAAGAAAGATGCGCTTGCCGGCGAGACGTTCGCTCATGGGATGTCCTCTAGGTTCGAAACTGTGATCGAGAAGCCTCCGGATAGCGTTTCACCGGAGGCAAGCATGTGCAGCGCCGCCGGTCCGGCGAGCATCAGCGCATTGGGAGCGTGGGTCATCGGCTCCAGACAGAAGAAGCCGCGATCTTCCTCCGGCGCGTAGAGCATGTATCTGGAAAAGACCGGATCGGCCGCAATATCGGCAGCAAGGCCAGCCTCCGGCCAGACGATCCTGGCCAAGCCGCTCCAGCCTTCGAAGCAATTGTTCAGCCTGCGGCGAGGAAGGCGGCGCGAGGCCGAGAAGTCGGCACTGTCGGGGATCGGCGTGCGCACGCCGGGCAGGCAGCCGTCGCGCTCGGTCCACCATGTCTGCGCCGGAGCCATGAGCCTCGTGCCCTCGGTGCGTGGAAAATAAGGATGGAAGCCGATGCCGAAGGGCAGCGCCTCCTGGCCCCGGTTTGTCACCGAAAGCTCCAGCCGCACCGTCGCCCCATCGATGGCGACGGTTTGGACCGCACGATAGGCATGAGGCGAGCTGGCCGGCCGCAATTGCTCGAAGGCGAGCTTCACATGCGCAGGCGACACCTCCTCGACGTTCCAGCCCACCAGCCAGCCGTCGCCATGGATGTAGTTTGGCTCGTCGGTATTGGGCTCGAAGCGATAATGCTTGCCGCGAAGTTCGAACCCGTTGCCTTCGACACGGTTGCCGATCGGCACCAGCGGAAAGCAGGACGAGCGCAGCACGTCGAACGCACCATCCCCGTGGGGCCGCAGAAACGGACGGCCGTCTTGCGTCACCCCGTCGATGATCGCGCCGCCTTGCGCACTGAGACGCAAGGACAGGCGCTCATTTTCGAGTGTGATGAAGCCGGGCATCGATCAACTTAACGCCGTCCGAGCGCATTCGAGCGTAGGTTGTCGAGCAGCACTGCCAGCAGCAGGATCACGCCGCGGACGATGTACTGGTAGAAGGCCGGAATGTTGAGCAGGTTCATGACATTCTCGGCGATACCCATGATCATCACGCCGACGATGACGCCGGCAATCGCCGCCCGGCCGCCGGCCAGCGACACGCCGCCGAGCACGCAGGCCGAGATGACCGACAATTCGAGGCCGACGGCCGCATTGGGCTGGCCGGAGGTGATGCGCGAGGCAAGCAGGATGCCGGCGATGGCACAGACGGCGCCCTGCAGCGTGAATATCCAGATGCGCGTGCGATCGACGTTAACGCCGGCGAGACGCGAAGCCTCAGGATTGCCGCCGATGGCGAGCGTGTTCTTGCCGAAGACAGTGCGATTGAGCACGAAGCCGAAAACCACGAACAGGACCAGCAATACCCAGATCGGCGTCGGCACGCCGATCAGCTTCGACAGTGCGAGCTGATAAAAGTTGGGATCGTTGATACCGACAGCGCGACCGTCCGACGAGATCAGCGCCAGACCTCGAACGATCTGCATGGTCGCAAGCGTGGTGATCAGCGCATTGATGCGGAATTTGGCAATGACGACACCGTTGATCAGTCCGACGGTGGCGCCGCAAAGGAGCGCGGCCAGGATGCCTATGGTGATCGATCCTGTCGCGTTCGACGCCATCACAGCGACCATGCCCGCGAAGGCGACGATCGAGCCGACCGACAGGTCGAAGTCGCGTGCCGCCAGGCAGAACATCATGGTGCAGGCGACGATGCCGACGGTGACGACCGACTGCAGCAGGCCCAGCATGTTGCGTTCGGTCAGGAAGTTGGGGACGAAGATCGACACCAGAGCGAAGGCGAGCACGAAGATGACGACCAGCCCCTGGTCGCCGAGCAAGATCTTCTTGAAGGAATTTGTCATGCCGCGGTCCCTCTAGGATGCAATTGCGTCTGGCGTTTTCTTGTCGGGCAGGGCGGCGGCCAGAATGGCCCGCTCGCTGAACTGCTCGCGGTCGATATGCGCCGAGATGCGACCGCCGCACATCACCAGGATGCGGTCGCAGATGCCCATCACCTCGGGCAGTTCGCTCGAGACGACGACGATCGCCATGCCGTCTTCCGCAAGCCGGTAAAGGATCTCGTAGATCTCGGACTTGGCGCCGACGTCGATGCCGCGGGTCGGCTCGTCGATGATCAGGACGCGCACGCCCTGCTCGGAAAGCCAGCGGCCGAGAATGACCTTCTGCTGGTTGCCGCCCGACAGGTTGACGATATCCTGCTTGCGCGAAGGCGTCCGCACCTTGAGCTTCTTGATGAAGGTTTCGGCGATCTCGACTTCCTTGCGCAGGTCGAGGATGCCGAACCACGAATGATGTCGGCGCGAGGAGATATTGATGTTCTCCTCCAGCGAACGGCCCTGGACAATGCCGTCGTGCTTGCGGTCTTCCGAGCACAGCACGACCCCGGCGCGGATCGCCTGGCGCGGGTCGGCTATCTCGGCTCGCTCGCCATCTATCGTCATCGAGCCGCCACGACGGGCATCAGCGCCATAGACCAGGCGCATCAGTTCCGAGCGCCCGGCCCCGATCAGGCCAAAGAAACCGAGGATCTCGCCGGCGTGCGCTTCGAAACTGGCCGGCACGGGCAGCTTCTCGCCCGACATGTCCTCGATCTTCAGGCGCACCTTGCCCAGTTCGCGCGGACGCCAGCCCCAGACGTTGGAGATCTCGCGACCGACCATCTCGGCTACAACCTGTTCGCGGGTAACGTCCTTGAGGCTCGGGTGATGTGCGGCAAGCTTGCCGTCGCGCAGCACGGTCAGGCTGTCGCAAAGGCGGAACACCTCGTCGAGCCGGTGAGATATATAGAGGATGACCTTGCCCTCGGCGCGCAGGCGCTCGATCAGGGCAAACAGGATTTCGCTTTCGCGCGACGACAGCGACGAGGTCGGCTCGTCGAGCGCGATCACCCTGGCGTCCAGCATGATCGCCTTGGCGATCTCGACCATCTGGCGTTCACCGATCGACAAAGTCTTGACCTTGCGACGCGGGTCGATGTCGATGCCGGCCGATTTCAGCTTGTCGCCGACTTCGGCGAACATCTGCCTGGCCTGGATGACACCGGCATTGGCAGGAAAGCGGCCAAGCCGCAAATTCTCGGCGACCGTCAGTTCCGGGACGAGTTGCAGTTCCTGGTGGATGACGATGACGCCGGCGTGAAAGGCATCGCGCGTCGATGAGTATTTCTGGACCTGGCCATCGATATTGATCTCGCCGGTGTCGGAGTGCTGGTCGCCCGACAGGATGCGGATCAGGGTCGACTTGCCGGCACCATTCTCCCCCATCAGGCCGTGCACGGCGCCCTTTGCGACACCGAACGACACGTCCGACAGGGCCTGGACGCCGGGATAGGATTTCGAGATCTGCGAAAATTCGAGAAACGACATCGACGGTCCTCCAGCATGTCCGGCGGCAGTGAACCCGCCGCCGGACACCGTTCAATGATGCGATTTACTCGATGCCGAGTTCCGCACGAACCTTCTCGAAGTCGTCGCGCTTGGCAAGGGCGCCAGCGGTCAGGATGAGCTTTTCCGGCTCCTTGTTGTTGGCGACCCAGTCAAACATGTTGAGAGCCGTCTCGTAGCCGTGCCGCTTCGGCGAAATGATCACCGAGCCGATGAACCCGGTGGCCGCCGGCTTCTTGAACTCGTTGATCGCCGAGTCCGCGCCGCCGATGCCGACGCCGATCACGCCGTCAGCCGGGATGCCGACGCTTTCGGACGCACGCACGGCACCCAGGACCGCCTCGTCGTTGAGGCCGAAGGCGACCCACTTCTTGATGCCGGCGTTCTTGTTGAGGACGACGGTCGCGGCATTGAGCGCGGCTTCCGTGTCGGTCTTGGCCTGCGGGGCGTCGAAAATGTTCTCGGCCTTGAAGCCATTCGCCTTCAGCACCGAAATCGCACCCTCGACACGGTCGACGGCCGTCGGAAGCTGGTCGTAGGAGACGCGGATGGCACCGACCTCCTCGGCCTTCCAGCCGCGCGCCTTCATCTCGTCGACGATGGCCTGGCCGACCGCCTCGCCGATCTTGGTCGCCGAAATGCCCATGTGAGGCACGTCTTCGAGCGGCTTGCCGTCGGCGCTGACCAGTCGGTCGTCCACGGTCATCAGCTTGAGGTTGTTGGCGGCAGCCTTGGCGACGATGCCAGGTCCGAGCTTGACGTCAGGCGTGCAGACGATGAAGCCCTGGGCGCCTTGCGCGCCGAGATTGTCGATGGCCGACATCAGCTTTTCGCCGTCCTCGGCGCCGATCTTCACCAGCGTGAAGCCTTTTTCCTTGGCTGCCTGATCGGCAAACTTCCACTCGTCCTGGAACCAGGGTTCCTCGGGCTGCTTCACGATGAAGCCGATCTTGGTCTCCTGCGCATAGGCAGAAGTAATGGTGGTGGCGGACAAGACGGCAAGGGCGCCCGCAAGGAGCGCCTTCTTCAAAAATCGCATGGTTTCCTCCCAAAAACGCGCCGGGCAAGCAGCCCGGATGACAAAAGCTAGCGTCATTCATCATACCAGTCAATTGCCTTGGTATGATGAATGAGATAGTTTCTTTCCGGAGGAGATGTCTGCATGCCGTGACGGAGGATTGTCCGGCATACGGGGCACACGTAAGAACGACAGACTGACGGCAGGGGAGGAATGCATGGATAGTGCCAGGGCTGGTACGATGGACACCGCTTCAAAGGCGCGCCGTCCGCGTGTGATGCCGGACGTGGTGCGGGCAATTGCCTCCGACATCCTGGCCGGCCGTTATCCCTCCGGCGCCAACCTGCCGAGCGAAAACGACCTGGGCGTCGAACACGGCGTCAGTCGCACGGTCATTCGCGAAGCCCTGAAGATATTGGCCGCCAAGGGTCTTGTGCTCAGCCGCTCGCGGATCGGCACCGTCGTCTGCGAAAAGGAAAACTGGAACATCATCGACCCCCAGGTCCTGGAGTGGCACCGGCCGAATACGCTCGATCCCAAGCTGTTCGATTCCATCCTCGAGACACGGCGCGCCATCGAGCCGCTGGTCGCAGAGCTCGCTGCGGAGCGCGCTTCGCTGCACGAGATCGCCGATCTGGAATTGGCCTGGAAAGGCATGGAGGCGGCCGGCAGCGACGTTGCAAGTTTTGCCCGCTCGGACGCCGCCTTCCACCAGGTTCTCTATGGCGCCTGCCACAATCCGATCTTCCGGCAGATCGGCGGCCTGATCGAGACCGCGCTGAACTTCGCCCTCGAGGCGACGGCGAACTCCGTCGACCGGCGCGATGAAGCCGTCAAGGTCCATTACGGCGTCGTCGAGGCACTGCGCATGCGCGACGGCCCGGCAGCGCGCAAGGCCGCCAACGAGATCCTGGACCTCGCCGCGCGCGACCTCGCGCGGGCCAAGGCCCAGAAGAACCAGAGCTGACACCGCGCGAGCATTTGGAAAGAAGCGTCGAGCCATGAAGATCACCGCGTTCAAGACCTACATCGTTCCGCCCCGCTGGATGTTCCTCAAGATCGAGACCGACGAGGGCGTCAGCGGCTGGGGCGAGCCGGTCGTCGAGGGCCGCGCCCACACCGTCGAAGCGGCGGTGCACGAACTTTCCGACTATCTGATCGGCAAGGATCCCAGGCTCATCGAGGATCACTGGAACGTCATGTATCGCGGCGGATTCTATCGCGGCGGCCCAATCCTGATGAGCGCCATCGCCGGCATCGACCAGGCGTTATGGGACATCAAGGGCCGGGCGCTCGGCGTACCGGTGCACGAACTGCTCGGCGGCAAGTGCCGCGACCGCATCAAGGTCTATTCCTGGATCGGCGGCGACCGGCCCTCCGACGTCGCCGACGGCGCCCGGGACGTGGTGGCGCGCGGCTTCACCGCGCTCAAGATGAACGGCACCGAGGAACTGCAGATCGTCGACAGCCACGACAAGATCGACGCCGCCGTCGAGCGCGTCGCCATGGTGCGCGAGGCAGTCGGCCCGCATGTCGGCATCGCCGTCGACTTCCATGGCCGCGTCCACCGGCCCATGGCGCGCATGCTGGTCAAGGAGCTCGAGCCCTACCGGCTGATGTTCATCGAGGAACCGGTGCTCAGCGAGAACCGCGAGGCGCTCAAGGAGATCGCGGCGATGTCGTCGGCACCGATCGCGCTCGGCGAGCGGCTCTACAGCCGCTGGGACTTCAAGAGCGTGCTGCAGGAGGGCGTGGTCGACATCATCCAGCCCGATCTGTCGCATGCCGGCGGCATCACCGAATGCCGCAAGATTGCAGCGATGGCCGAAGCCTACGACGTGGCCGTGGCGCCCCACTGCCCTCTCGGGCCGATAGCGCTCGCCGCCTGCCTGCAGCTCGACGCCGTCAGCTACAACGCCTTCATCCAAGAGCAGAGCCTTGGCATCCACTACAACAAGTCCAACGACCTGATCGACTACGCCAAGAACAAGGACGTGTTCCGCTACGAGGACGGCTACGTCACCATCCCCGATGGCCCCGGCCTCGGCGTCGATGTCGACGAGGACTATGTCAAGGAACGCGCCAAGGAAGGCCACCGCTGGCGCAACCCCGTCTGGCGCCATGCCGACGGGTCCTTCGCCGAGTGGTGACTGCCGGCGGGTTGGGTAGCGTTGCGCCCGCCCGCAAGGCGTTTCGTCGGTGCTGCCTCCGCCGCGCTGCTCAAAAAAGAGCCAGACATCGACGATGTCTGGCTCTTTTTGATTTAGCCCGCGCGTTCAGATCCGAACCGCGATGGCAGTCAGGCGGCGGTTGCAAACCCGTCGCGGCACAGCCCGTTGAGCTGATCGAGCGACATCGTGTCGAGATCGAGCGCGGTGAGAAGGTCGTTCTCGGCGTTGAAGTCTCGGCCATACATGGCCGAGAAGATACGCACGCCGGCTTCGTGCAGCTCGGCGGGCTGGCCGGCAAGCTGGCCGATCTTGGCGGTCATGACCAGGCCGAACGGCACGTCCTCGGTGACATAGCGGCTGTCGGCGGTGGTCGGGCCCGTGCCGCCGTTACCGGCTTCGTGCATTTCCTGGTTCATCTGCGAGATCGAGTTCATCGGCACGTGGAACGACAGATGGAAGTGCTGGAAGATGTTGCGCACTTCGAGGCCGAGCCTGGTGGCGATGGCGATACGCTCCTCGTCGAGCCGCTCGAGCAGCCGCCCGACATTCGGCGTCACGTTCTGGCCCTGGCTCCAGTTCTCGCCGCGCTCCATGCGCGTCATATTGCCGAGCGCGATGCCCATGTGATTCTGCGGGTTGAGGTTGGAAAGCGCGATCGCCATCAGGCTGCCGCGGTCGACGAAGCGGTCGCCAAACAGCGCCTGGCAGACGGCGAAGCCCTCGACGCTACGCGAAGCCGGCACCGTGGCGAGGTCGACCTTCTTGCGCACGGTGTTGACGTTGACCAGCGTCGGGCTGAGCTGTCGTCCCGACACCACGGTGGTGCCCCAGCCGACGATAGGCGCAACGACGCCACGAGCCGCGAGCAGGCGCGACAGGTAGAGCGCGCCGAAGGACGCGTGCGAGCTGATGATGATCGTCTGGGCCGGCGTGATGTAGGGTGCGATGGCGTCGAGCACGGTTTTGTGGCCATAGGCCGGCAGTGCGATCACGATCGCCTCCGAACCGGCGACAAGCGCTTCGGCGCTGGCCGCAGCCGATGGATGGAAAGTGCCTTCGACCGCGCCCTGGGCGACCAGTGCCTCACCCTTGGCCAGCGCCTTGGTGCGCTCGCCCGACGGCGACCACAGCGTCGCGTGGTGGCCCTGCTGTTCGAGAAACGCCGCCGTTCCAAAGGCGATCGAACCCGCGCCGACAATACCTACCTGCATTCCACTAATTCCTTTCTGGTAAATCATCATCCCGGCCCCGAGAGGCCGGTCGTCATTTCGGGCGTATCGACGCCCTGAGTGTGTTGGTTCCCACATCGGCCGAAGCCACGACCAGGAACGCCCTCGCCCCGACCGAGCCGGCGCCCACGCTGGTCAGGGAGTGCGGCACATCCGCTGCGTAACGCGCCGTCTCTCCCGCCCGCACGATCATTTCATTGCCGGCACTGCGCACCACGATCTCGCCTTGCGTGCAATGCAGGTGCTCGATGGTCCCGGCGCCATGCGGATCGCTGACCAGCTTGCCCTCGCGCTCGAAGCTCAGGAGATACCATTCGATCATCGACACCATGCCGGCGGGCGACAATATCTGCATCGTGCAGCTGCCATCCGCACTTCGGATGGTGGGCGTCATGTTGCCGGGCTGCAGGTCGATACGGTCGCTGCGCTCTTCGCTGGCGCCGCTGACCAGGCTGTTGAGGTCGATGTTGAGCGCGCGCGTCAGATGCCACAGCGTGCCGTAAGTCGGGTTGGCGTTGCCACGTTCGATCTCCGACAACATGGAGCGCGACACGCCCGACATTGTCGCGAGATCGTTGAGCGTGAGCTTCAGCTCCTTGCGGTGTGCCTGCAGGCGCGGCCCAATTTCGGGCGGATTGATCGAATTCATGCTTCTCCTCCCGCTTGACCGATCTACTTTGCGTGCCGGCCGGTCATTCTCCGACCGGCTCGCCGAGCGTGTGCATGAGCCGGTTGGCCCAGCCGAACAGCGACGAGGACAGGATCAGGTCGAGAATCTCGTCTTTGCCCAAGCCGGCATCGACAAGCGACTGCATGTCCGAAGCATCCGCATCGGAGGGGCATTTCGACAGCTTGACCGCGAAATCGAAGATCGCCTTGAGGCGGGGCTCGATCTCGGCATCGACGCCATCGGCGAAGATCGCCGCAATGACGGTTTCGTCCTTGGTGATCTGGTTGTAGCGCCCGGCGTGCACCGCAGCGCAGTAAATGCAGCGATTGACGATCGAGGCGCCGACAGCACCAATCTCACGCTCGGCGCGCGAAAGGCCGCCACGGTTGTACATCACGCCGTTGAACAGCGGCGAGCGGTGCGTCAGCGTCTCGACGTCATGCGCGAGCACCAGCACGTAGTCCGACACCTTGGTGTTGGAAGGCGTGACCTTGAGCGCTTCGAGTTGCTCGGCGCTGGCCTCCGCCAGATCGAGCGGCTTCACATAGGGCTTCCACTCGGGAATGGTGGTGGTGAATTCGTGAACGACCTTGCTCATGCCAGCCCCCGCATCAGCCGCAGCCCGGCGGCAACCCTGATCTGATAGCTGACGAAGGCAACGAGTTCCGACAGTCGCACGATGTCGGCATCGGTGAGCCCGGCTTCCTGCAGCAGCTCGATATCACGCCGCGTCGCATCCTTCGGGGCATGCGCCACGAGGTCGACATGCCGGATCAGTGCCTTGATGCGGATGTCGCTGCCACCGTCGAACCAGATGTCGGCAATGCGTGCGGTGGCGCCGGAACCGCCAGCCTTGTCGAGCAGCGCCTCGAAGTGCTCCTCGAAATCCTTGTCGTCATTGATCTTGGCGATTCGGCAGGCAAGTGCTGCACGCTCGGCATGCGACAGCCCGCCTGGTTCGACCGGCGTCAACGCCCCGTCATGGGTCTGCTGGGTCAGTGCCATGATGTCGGCACGTCCCGCCACGACTTCGGCCAGCGCGCTGCCGGGTTCGATGCCGACGATTGCGGCGATCACGTCCTTGTTGTCGGCCATGCCGTCCTCCTATGCCTGCTGGCGGACGGCCGTCCGCGCCTCGTCCGGCAAGGGCGATGCCGTCCACTCGTCGCCACGCAGTTCGGGCGTGTCGTAGTCGAGCAGGCGCTGCCAGTACTGGCCGAAATTCTCGGTGTAGAGCTTGGCGGCGATCTCGCGCGCTAGCCATGCCGCACCCTCGCTGATGCCGGGAATATCGCCGCTCATCTTGCCGAGGCTGGCGGCAGCACCGGAGTTGAAGCTGTGGATGTTGGCAAGCCACGGCGCCTGCCCTGGCTCGCGCTCCAGGAAGGTGAAGTCGTTGGCGAGGTAAGGGTAATTGCCGAGTTCGGTGTTTTCCTGGCCTTCGGGCGGCGTGAAACGGTCCTGCCACAGAAGGATCTTGTCGGCGTAGCCGTCGAGTTCCTTTCGCGCCAGCGGATCGACGCCGAAGCCGGTGCCGAGGATCAGGAAGTCGGCGCGCACCGTCTTGCCCTGCGATGTCGAAATGACGATCTCGTCGCCATCGAGCTCGGACTTTTCGACGGCTGCATCGAAATGGAACCAGGCATTCGGATGCCGGCTGACGCGCATCGTCGAGCCACGCGGTGCCGGGGTCTGGGTGCGCAGCGAGTAGTTCATGATCTGCCAGCGCCTGGCATCGCCCAGTTGCGGGAAGGCAGCGGTGAAGCCGAACGAGCCGATGCCCATCAGCTTGTTGATGCAGGGCATCTCCTTGCGTCGGATGAGGTGGCGGACTTCCGCGGCACCTGCCTCCAGCGCCTCGGCCGCATTGTCGACGGCAGATGCGCCGACGCCGACCACCACCACGCGCTTGCCGCGCAGGGCGGCAAAATCGATATCATGGGACGAATGCGCCCAGTATTTCGCGGGCAGGTTTTCGACGAAGCCGGGAATGCTGGGATGACCCATTCCGTCGCGGCCGGTCGCCATCACCACCTTGCGGGCCAGCACCGATTTTTCGCGCGCGCCATCGCCGCTGAGCGTCAGCCGCATCAGCTCGCCTTCCGGCAGGATGGTCTTGACCTCGACGCCATTCTCGACCGGCAGGTCGAGCACCTTGCGGTACCAGCGCAGATATTCCATCCACATCGGGCGCGGAATCTTGTCGAGTTCAGCCCAGGTGTCGTTGCCGAACTGCGCGACATACCAGGCGCGGAAGGTCAGCGACGCCATGCCGTAGGCCGGGCCGGTCAGCTGCTTGGGAGAGCGCAGCGTTTCCATACGCGCATAGGTCAGCCACGGGCCCTCGAAACCTACCGGGCTGCGGTCGAAGATGCGGATGTTCTGGATGCCGGCGCCGATCAGCGCGAAGCTGGCAACCAGGCCGCACATACCGCCGCCGATGACGACGACGTCGTTGACCTGTTCCTCCCCCTCGACTGCGGTCGGCACCACCCAGTTTGACGGCGGGTAGCACAGGCATGCGAGATCGTCGCGAACACGCTGCTCGAGTTCGGCCAGGCCGCCGGCGGCCGATCGAAGCGGCGCCTGTACGTCATACGCCATGGGTCGCCTCCGCTGTCCGCTCGAAATCGTCATTTCGCATGTCCTGCCCTGCCTGCTGTCGGCCCGCATCCTTCACCGGCGCGGGCCGTTGTCGTCTCAGTTGTGTGCGTGGCGGTCGGGGATGACCGTCGTGGTCTCGGGCTTCCAGCCGACCCAGATGTCCTCGCCATTGAGCTGGGCAACGTCGGAAGGGTGGACCAGCGCATTGAGAACCGCCCCGTCGGCAACCTCGACCGAAAGCGAAGTGTGATTGCCCTTGAACACGCGCTGGCGGACCTTGCCCTTGATGCGGTTGCCGCTCGTCGGTTCGTCGGCCGAGCAGTGGATCGCCTCGGGGCGCAGCACGACATAAAGGTGATCGCCGGCCTTGGGCGCGAGCCCGCCCTGTGCCGCCTTGATGGTGACACCGTTCCAGTTCAGCGCCGTCGTATCGCCTTCGGTGCCGACAACGGTGCTGCGCAGGAGGTTGGTCTCGCCGATGAAGTTGGCGACGAAGACGCTGCCCGGACGGCCATAGAGCGTGTTCGGATCGCCCATCTGCTCGATCTTGCCCTTGTTCATGACCACGATCGTGTCCGACATGGTCAGCGCCTCTTCCTGGTCGTGTGTCACGAACATGAAGGTCTTGCCGGTCTTTTCCTGGATCGACTTGAGCTCGATCTGCATCTGCTGGCGCAGCTTGGCATCGAGCGCCGATAGCGGCTCGTCGAGCAGCAGCACGTCCGGATCGGGCGCAAGCGCACGCATCAGTGCAACGCGCTGGCGCTGGCCACCGGACAGTTCCGACGGGAGACGCTTGGCGTAGTCCTGCAACTGGACGAGTTCGAGCAGTTCCGATACCCGGCGGTGGATCTGCTGGTTGTCGAGCCCCTTGAGCTCAAGGCCGAAGGCGATGTTCTTGGCAACGCTCATATGCGGGAACAGCGCATAGTCCTGGAACACGATGTTGACGTTGCGCTTGTTGGGCGGAACGCGCGTCACGTCCTTGCCGCCGAGCAGGATGCGCCCGGAATTCGGCATTTCGAAACCACCGAGCATGCGCAGCGAGGTCGACTTGCCGCAGCCGGAGGGGCCGAGCAGGGTGACGAACTTGCCCGCCTCGATGCTGAGGTTCAGGTTTTCGACGGCAACGTGCTTGCCATAGCTCTTGGTGACGTTGTCGAACTGGACGACGGGTTGCATCAGCGGGTCCTCGCGCGGCGGGTCAGGTATTCGGCGTAAAGTCCGACGGCGGCGGTAACCACCAGGACGAGTGTCGCCATTGCGTTGATTTCGGGAGACATGCCGCCCTGCACTTTGGCGAAGATCAGCATGGGAAGGGTCGGACGATAGCCGCCCAGGAAGAAGGTGCGGACAAAGTCGTCGATCGACAGCAGCACACAGAAGATCATGCCGCCGACCAGCGCCGGCTTCAGGTAGGGCAGCGTCACGCGGAAGAAGGCAACGACGCTGTCGGCGCCGAGGTCACGCGCCGCGTCGACCAGATTGCCCGGCATCGAGCGCAGCCGCGTCAGCGCCATCACCACCACGAAGGGCACCGCGTGCACCGTGTGGCCAAGGATGATGGCGGCCGTTCCCGTCGGCATGTCGATGGTCGAGATGAAGATGCGCAGCGAGATCGCCGAGATCATGCCGGGCACGACGGCAGGCAGGCAGGCGAGCGCGAAGATGATGACTTGGCCCTTGATGCCTTCGGCAACGATCAGCATGGCGATCCAGGTGCCGAGCGTCGTCGCCGCCAGCGTCGAAGCGGCGGCGATCATCACCGAATACAGGCAGGCCTCCAGGAACTGCTTGTCCTGCATCACCTTGGCGTACCAGTCGAGCGTCCAGTCGCCGATCGGGAAGGCGACGAAGTTGGCGTCCTTGAAGCTCATCGCCATCATCAGCGTCAGCGGCAGGAGCAGATAGAGCAGGAAGGCCCAGTAGAACGCGGTCAGCGTCGTGCGCGGAGCGTCTGCAAACATGTTGCGCATCAGAATGCACTCCTTTTCTTGCCGCCGACGAGGCGCATGAAGATGCCGGCCGTGATCAGGGCCGTGACCAGCATGATCAGTGCGAAGGCGGCACCGACGGGCCACTTGTCGCTGGCGCCGTGGAAGAAGCCGCTGATCGTCTCGGGGAACAGCACGGTGGTCGGGCCGCCGAGCAGCATGGGCGTGGCGAACACGCCGATGCAGGTCAGGAACACCAGCGAGCAGCCTGACACGATGCCGTCCTTGGACAGCGGCAGGATGATCCTGCGGAAGCGCGTGAACGGACCGGCGCCGAGATCGGCCGCCGCGTCGAGATACTGGGAAGGATCTTCTCAATCGCCGAATAGAGCGGCAGCAGCATGTAGAGGCATATGAGATAGACAAGGCCGAAGCCGAGCGAGAAGGAGGTGTAGAGCATCGGGATCGGGCGGTCGATCAGCCCGATTTCGCGCAGCAGCACGTTGACCGCGCCGCGGTTGGCCAGAAGCATGATGACCGAGAAGGTGCGGATCAGTTCGCCGGCCCAGAACGGCACCAGCAGCAGCAGCAGCGCCTTGGAACGCCCCTCCGGCTTGACGATCTTGGCGACGTAGTAGGCGACCGGATAGACGACCACCAGGGTGACCGCGGTCGCTGTCGTGGCGAAGATGAAGCTCTTGATCAGCGGCGTGAAATAGAGCGATTCTTTGAAGAAGATCGCGTAGTTATCGAGGGTGAAACGCGACTCCACGCCCGGCTGGACCGGGTAGTGGGACAACAGGCTGATCTTCAGCATCTGATAGATCGGCCCGACATGCATCATGACCAGCCAGATCAGCGGCACACCAGTCAGAAGCATGACCCGGCCGATGCGCGACTCCACCGCAGCCCCCAGCGTATGCCGGTAGAGCGCGGAGTTTACCACCTTGGCAATGCCGGTCGAATATTTGGGCACGGACGCGTCGCGCCCTCCCGCATAGCCGGCTGTCGTGTTGCTACTCACCATCAAACAATCTCGGTTGGCGCAACCCGACCGGTGCCGCATGACATGATCGGCCGTCGGTCATTGCGCGTTGTTGGATTACAGCGCCGCATCCGCCCCCGGATGCGCAATGGGACGCAGTAAAACTGTGAACGGTGCATGCCCTTTGGTAGCTCGGGTCATGCACTGAACAGGCCTGCGAAAGCGGGCTGCCTGCCCCGGAGATCGTCGCAGCGCTCCGGGACAGGTCGAGAGGCTTCGTTGCCTCGTCAGGCCGCTTTGACCTCTGCGGTGGCGCGGTCGATCATCTCGTTCTTCATGTCGCGGTTGACCGACGAGAAGAAGACGACGCGCTCCAGCTCTTCCTGCGGCAGCGTCGCGGCGAGCTTTTCGCGATCGTTGAGCAGGTCGCCGACGCCGTTGATGGTCGAGCTGTAGCCCGACTGGCGGGTCATCGCAGCGCCCACTTCCGGGCTTGCCAGCACAGCGTCGAGCAGCTTGTAGGCGTTCTCGGCGTTCGGCGCATTGTTGACTACGTTGAGCGTGTAGCAGAAGCCGAACGTGCCTTCCTTCGGCACCGACAGCTGGATCGGATGACCATCCATGATCAGCTTGGCGGCAGGGCCAGACCACGAATGGGCGAGGTAGATGTCCTCGTTGATGAACATCTGCTGCACTTCCGAGCCCGCGTCATAGTACTTGCGCACCATGTCCTTGTTCTTGATCAGGAAGTCGCGCGCTTCGTTGGTCGCCTTCTGCGCCACGTCGGCCTTGTCGACATAGCTGACGAAGTCGCCGTCATGGCCGAGATACTGCATGACGATGGTCATGAAATCGCTGACGATATAGGAGGTCTGACCCTTGTACTGCGGGTCGAACATGATCTCCCAGCTGGGCGCGTCCTTCACGTAGTCGACGTTGCGGGCGAGGCCCTCGTAACCGGCGAGGATCGGCAGGCCCCAGAGGTTGTTGTCGACACGCGCCCAGGGCGCATCCTGGTAAGCGGTGTTGAGGTTCTTCCAGTTTGCGATCTTGCCGGTGTCGAGCGGCTGCAGCAGCTTCGAGCTGATGAACTGCGAATAGCGGTGGCCGGCAACGGTGACGATGTCGGTCGAGGGATTGGCGCCTTCGGCGGTGAGCAGGTTGTACTGCTTGCCCTGGTCGTCGGTCAGGCGGATGTTGACCTGAATGCCGGTGTCCTTCTGGAACTTGTCCAGGAATTCCTGTGGCAGGAACTTGTCGTAGGTGGTGATGTTCAGCACGCCTGCGGCGGCAGCCGGACGCGGACGGATGATGTACGGAACGGCAAGCGCGCCCACGCCACCGCCCAGCAGCTTCAGCGCGTTTCTCCGGTTCGTCATAAGAGTTTTACTCACTGTCATTCCCCTTCTTTGTAATTACCCACTAACCGAGCAAGCAAATCAGCGCACAATACTTCCCGATCCGGCGGCATTGCTGCTTGCCGGCTCAAAACTGAAGAAATTGTGGCGCCTCCCACCTGGAAATCCGCTGGCTTGTTGAACAACCGCCTTGCGATCATCCAGTATGCCGCTATAAATTTCCAATAAACTGGAACTTTTCTCTAAACCGGACGAATGTCAAGCTGCCTCTTGGAAAAATGACAATTGATCCGCAGGGATCATTGGGATCAGCGGCCCTTCTGGCATTCGATTTGTCCGAATAGCCACTACCGCGATACCGCTTCCCGTCGCACAGGGAGACGCTGCGGCGCCGTCATTTCACCTCGCGGCGCCGGGCATGAGCAAGGATGGAAAGTACTCGGACAGGCGCCGGCAATTCAACCGACAACCACGGGCCAGACACCTGAGGCTATCGGGACATCAATACTCAACTTCGCTGCCCACTTCGATTTCGGGCCTGCACGGACATTTGCACACAATGAACATTTCCGCCCCTCTCGAACTCCAGGAAAACTGGAACCGCCGGATGATCATGCTGGCGTTTCCGATCATCCTGGCCAACCTGGCCCAGCCGGTACTGTCCCTGGTCGACACCATGGTCGCCGGACACCTGCCCGGCTCGTGGTACCTCGGCGGCGTCGCTCTCAGCGGCGTGCTGTTCAATTTCCTGTTCTGGAGTTTCAGCTTCCTGCGCATGGCCACCACCGGTCTCGTCGCCCAGGCCTGGGGTGCCGACGACGCCGTCCTGATGCGCAAGCACCTGCTAAGGGCGCTTCTTGTTGCGGCCACCGGCGGCATGATCATCGTCATATTGCAACAGCCGATCATCGAAATCGGCCTCTCCCTCCTTGGCGGCAGCGAAGCAGTCTACGAGAGTGCTGTCGCCTATTCCTCGGCGCGGATCTGGTCGGCGCCGGCCGCACTGGGCAATTTCGTCCTGCTTGGCTACCTGCTCGGCCGCCAGCGGGTAATAGTGTCGCTGGCGCTGCAAGTCGCGCTCAACGTGATCAACCTGGCCGCGACGCTGACGCTCGTCTTCGTCTTCGACTGGGGCGTTGCCGGCATCGGCGCCGGCACGGCGCTAGCCGAATGGATTGCATTCGGCGCCGGCCTGATGATCGTCCGGCCGTTCAGCGCCGTCGGCCCGCTGCCCTGGCGCGACATCCTGGATGGGGCAGCGCTGCGCCAGCTGTTTGCGGTCAACCGCGATATATTCCTGCGCAGCCTGTTCCTGCTGGTCTGCTTCGGCTGGTTCGCCCGCAGCGGCGCCGTCGAGGGCGACGCGATCCTCGCTGCCAACGCCGTCCTGCTCAACCTGCACGGCATCATGTCCTACGGGCTGGACGGCTTTGCCCATGCCACCGAAACGCTCGTCGGCTCGGTCATCGGGGCGCGCCGCAAGGACGCGCTCTACCGTGTCATCAAGGCAGCGTTCATCTGGTCGGGATTGGTCGCAGCACTGTTTTCGGTCTGTTACTGGCTGGGCGGTCCAACCATCGTCTCGCTCCTGACCAACCAGCAGGATGTCCGCCTGGCGGCCGAAACGTTCCTGCCCTACGTCATCGCCCTGCCGCTGATCTCGGTGAGCAGCTACATGCTCGACGGCGTCTTCATCGGCGCGATCCGGACGCGCGAACTGCGCAACAGCATGTTCGTGTCCACGGTGGTCTTCCTGGTCGCGGCCTACGCCCTCCAGCACTTCTGGGGCAACCACGGTTTGTGGCTGGCGATGATCGTGCTGATGCTTGCCAGAACCCTGACGCTCGGACTTTACCTCCGACGGATATTCGCCGCGCTCTGAGCCATGCGAATTCGTCGCGAGGACCGCGTTTTCGATGCGGTCCTCGCGACGCCATCAGCGGAACCCGAGAAGGCTATTTGAGCGCGGAATCTACAAAGTTCTTGAGCCAGCCGATATCGTCGCCCGACAGGGTGTCTATGAGACCGCCCTTCAGCCAGGCCGCCAGGTTCTCATCCCAACCAAGGCCGGCGCGCCGGGCCTCCTCCCACGCGCTTGGCTTGTAGGCATGGCAGCGGATGGCAATGCCGGCATCGTGGAGCGCTGCGGCATCGGCGGGATCGAAGACGTCGAGATCGATGCAGAGTTCATCGAGGTCGGACATCCGTGCCACGGCGACCGGGTCCGAGTAGCGCTCATGTGCGATACCGCCAGTTCGCAGCCCCGGAATACGAGCCTTGACGGCCTTGAGGCTGGCGTGGTCGAACGAAATCATCATCACCCGGTCGCGATCCGCCGGATTTGCAACGACGGCTTCCAGCGCCTGGTAATAGGCGTCGAGATCCACCTTCTCCTTGATCTCGACCTCGAGCACCAGGTCGAGCTCGTGCGCCAGGGCGATCGTCTCGGCCAGCGTGGGTATCTTCTCCCCGGCGAAACGCGGGTCGAACCACGAACCGGCGTCCAGTGCTGCGATCTCGGCCGCCGTCATTTCCCGGGCGGCACCGCTGCCGTTGCTGGTGCGGTCGACGAGCAGGTCGTGCAGGACGATGATCTGGCGATCGGCCGTCAGCACGGTATCGATCTCGATGCTGGTGGCGCCGAGTTCATGCGCTGCTCGGAAGGCGGCGAATGTGTTTTCGGGCGCCGTCATGTTGTGGCCGCGGTGGCCACAGAGGCGAATGAACCCGGTTTCGCGGGCAAGGAAGGGATTGGGCATTATAGACTCCTGGGGGACTAAAGTTTTCCGAGGCCGGCGGCCATGACGTCGTCCTTGCCGATACGTTCGGCGAGCACGAAGATGACCAGCATCGGGGTGAGAAGGATAAGGGTGACGACGGCTGCGGTCGGCAGCACCAGCACCTCGCCGCCGAGATAGCTCCAGAGCTGGACGGCAAGCGTGCGCACTTTCGGCGCCCCGACCATGAAGCTCTTTTCGAACTCCTCGAACGAGGCGATGAAGGTCAGAAGGCCTCCGGCGGCGAAACCCGGCCAAGCAAGCGGCAAGGCGATGCGGGTGACCGCAACGAAAGGCGACGCTCCGAGCGTACGCGCGGCGTAGATCAACTCGCGCGGAATCCCTTCGATGGTGGCGGTCAGGATGCGGATCATGAACGGCAGCGTGCCGACGATCTGCACCAGGATGACGCCGAGCACCGTCCCGGCCAGGCCGAAGCGGAAGAATATCTCGCCAAGGCTGACCGCTACGACGATGCCGGGGACGATCACCGGCGCCAGCACGAAAATCTCGACCAGTCGCTTGAGCCGGAACGGAAACTGCGCCAGCGCCCAGGCGGTCGGGAAGGCCAGGGCCCCGGTCAGCACCGTGACGACCACCGAAACAAACAGGCTGAGCGCTGCTGCGGGCAGCACGTTGCGGTCAGCCAGCACCTCTCGCCAGGCCGAAAGCGAGAACGAGCGCGGAATGATGTCGGGTGGAAACCAACCGACCGCGGGGTCGTAAAAAGCCCAGAGGGCAACAATCGCCACAGGGAAGGCCAGGGTCAGCGCCAGGTAGGCATACAGGCCGAAGCCGACCAGCGCCTGGTTGCGCCTGGCACGAGGAGATCCGCTCATGGCCTAGCCCCTCGCGGTGTCGTTGCGGCTCAACGAGCCGATGATGGCGTAGTAGGCGAGCAGCACGGCGATCGCCATGGCACTGAGCAGCGTGCCCATGGCGTAGACCATCGGCCAATTCCCTTGCTGGAAGCCTTCGGAGAACATGTGGACGCTGAGCGGCAGCGGGTAGCTGGGGCCAAGCAGGCTCGGGATGACGTAGGAGCCAAGCGAGCCGATGAAGCTCAGCAGGACGGCTGCGGTGACGCCGGGTTGCGCCAACGGCAGCTGGATACGCCGCAGCACGGTCAGGTGGTTTGCGCCCAGCGTCCGGGCGGCCGACAGCACGTCCTTGCTGATCGCCGCCATCGAGCCGGCGATGATCAGCGTCATGAACGGTACCGTTTTCCACGACGATGCGATGATTGCGCCTGCTCCCCAATCATCGCGCACCAGGCGGGGCATCGTCACGCCAAGCGGTGCCAGCATGCGCCCGGCCATCCCGCCGCGATCGAGGATGACGAGGACGAGGAAGCCGGCAACGATCCCCGGCACCACCAGCGGGATCTTGTAGAGCGTGCCGAACAGCTTGCGGCTCGTCTCGTTGGCCTGCATCAGCGCCGACAGCGGCAGGCTGATGCACAGACTGACGATCGTCGGCGCGATGCCTAGCCAGAGCGAGAACCAAAGCCCGTCCATGTAGACCGGATTGCCGAACAGCTCGGCCCAGGTCGCCAGCGTCGGCCCCTCGGCGCCGCGCTCGGTGAAGCTGCCAGACAGAACCCGCACCAGAGGCAGGCCGAACAGCGCCAGGAGATAGCCGACGCCGGGAAGCAGGCAAAGTAGCAGCGTCGCGGTCTTGACTTTGCTCCCGCTCATGCCGCCACCTCTTGCAGGGGATGGTGCGCCCGCAACAGATGCAGCATCGGCGGCGGAACCAGTCGGACCTTCTGGCCGACGGGCAGGATTGCAGTGCGTCCGCCCGATGTGATCGCCCTTAAGGTCTTGCCGGCCGCTTTGATCCAATAATGGGTCGCCGCACCCATGAACATTGCCTGCTCGACCACGCCATGATGATCCGTCTCGACGGCCTCGATGGCGAGGTCTTCGGGCCGTATCGCGACACCCTCGACATCGCGCTCTGATGGGTTCTCCACCTCGCGCACGTCGCCCCAGGGCAACTGGCAGGCACGGTCGCGCAGCTTGGCTTCGATGACATTGGTCATGCCGAGGAACTCGGCCGTGAAACGGTAGGCCGGACGACGGTAGAGGTCGATCGGCGTTCCGCGCTCGACGATCTCGCCATTCTTCATGACCACGATCTCGTCTCCCAGCGCCATTGCCTCGGATTGGTCGTGGGTGACGTAGATCGAAGTGACGCCGAGCTTCTGCTGCAGCGCGCGCAGGTCGTCGCGCAGTGTGTCGCGCAGCTTGGCGTCGAGATTGGAGAGCGGCTCGTCGAAGAGCAGCACATCCGGCTCGATGACGATTGCGCGAGCGAGCGCGACACGCTGTTGCTGTCCGCCCGACAATTGCTTGGGCAGGCGCTTGGCATAGTCGGCGAGGCCGACGAGTTCCAAGGCTGCCGCGACACGGCGCGCGATGTCGCGCTTGTTCACGCGCCGCATTTCCAGGCCGAAGGCGACGTTCTTCTCGACGCTCATGTGGGGGAAGAGCGCATAGGTCTGGAACACCAGTCCGAAATTGCGCTGCTCCGGCGGCATGGCGTCGATGCGGCGATCCTTCAGCCAGATGCCGCCGGAACTCGGGTCGGAAATCCCGGCTATCGTGCGGAGCAGCGTGCTCTTGCCGCAACCGGAAGGGCCAAGCAGAACGACAAAGCGTCCGGCCGCAACTTCGAGGTCGATGCCCTTCAGCACCAGGTTGGAATCGAACTGCTTCGTGAGCTGTCGGATGGAGAGCGAGGGTTTCATCTTCAATCCGTTTCCATTGGCGGCGGCACCCAAAGGCACCACCGCCGCTGTCTTTGGGGAGGGGGAGAGTTATTTGCGCAGGACGTTGGCGGTGAAGTAGGCAGCCAACTGGTCGTTGAGGACCGCCGGCATGCGCGCCAGGGCCCGCTCCTTGAACTGCTCGGTGGGGATCAGCCGTGCGACCTGCTCTGGCGTGAAGCTCTGGGCGGGGTCGATGTCGGTGCGGGCGGAACGCGATCCCACTGCCGACAGCTTCTCGAGCTGGATCTCTTTGCTCATCAGGAAATCGAGCATCAGGAGCCCGGCCGCCGGGTTGCTTCCGTTGACCGGCAGGAACAGGCCGTCACCGCCGCCAACCTGGCCTTCCTCCAGCAGTTGCTGGCGCACCGTTGGTGGCAGCAGGCCCCGACCGGTGAAATCATAGGCCATGTCTTCCCAGGCGGTGCCGATGGCGCCGGCGCCGTTGGCGATAAGGTTGAGCGTGTCGGAATTGCCGTTGGTCACTTCGATCGAGGGCAGGATATCCTTGTAGTAGTCCCAGACCGGCGTCATGCAGTCGCTGGCGGCGAAGGCATCGGCTTCCGTCTTGGTGATGTTCCACTGGACGAAGGTTTCGCGGCAAGCGGCGTCGGTTACCTTGGCAAAGGCAATCGCCTGCATCAGGCCGCTGCCCGAACCACCTCCGGCCGGCGAGGTGACGACGAATTTTCCCGGATTGGCTTTGGCCCAGGCGGCAAGCGAATCGAGATTGGTCGGCACCGTATCCGCCGGCACCGTGCGGGTATCGAAGATGATGCCGGTCTGGTTGCGGTGGAACGGCAGGAAGGTGCCGCCGTGGTCGATGCCGCTGGTAACGGTGGCGATAGCCGGATCGAGGGCTGCACCGCTCGGCAGCAGCTTGTGCAGCGGCACGTTGGCGACCACGCCTTCGCCCCCGAGCAGCGGCAGGCTGCCCGAGCTCACGAAATAGGCGTCGGCGGGAGCCTTGGAACCCGAATTGTGGGCGGCGATCAGCTGCTGGTTGGCAGCCTTGTCCTCGCCCCGGACATACTCGACCTTGATGCCGTACTTGGCCTCGAATTCGGGGATGAAACGGTCGTTGAACAGCGGGCCGAACGAGTCGGTGAAGTCGTAGAACGTGACCGTTCCCTCTTTTTTCGCCAGCGGAACGATGACATCATAGAAATTGTCTGCACTCAGTGTGCCGAGATCGAAACCCGGATCGGTGTTGAACTTGTCCGAGCCTGTGGGTTCGACCGCGTAGGCGGCAGTGCTCAGCAGGATGGCGATGGACGCCGTCACCAAGGCTTTCATTGTCTAGTCTCCACGTTGGGGTGAGGCATTGCGATCAGTTCGCAACCTTTCCGGTGCTCCGCGGCTCATTTTCCCGATGAAGCGGAGTGCCGGAAAACGGAGCTGGCAGCGCGGCCAGCAATTGCTCGGACAGCAGTGGTGCCACGGCATAGACCGGGGCACCGGCGGCAAGCCCGTCGGCTTCGAGATAGTGGCCGGTCACCGCGCCGGCACAGGTGGCGAGATAGAGCCCGCCCACCGCGTCCCAGGGGTTCATGTGCGGTTCGAGGTAGCCCTCGAGCCTCCCGGCCGCGACATGAGCGAGGCAAAGCGCACCGGCTCCCAGGCGGCGATGCTCGGTCCCCACTGCCGTGAGGCCTGCGATGACATTGGCGGCAACTTCCGAGCCATGGCGTGACGAGAAGCCAAGGCCGATCACGGCTTCGAGGAGATCGGTTTCCTGCGAACATGAGACCTCGGCCTCGTTGACGCGGACGACGCCATCCGGGCCGGCGTGAAACAGCTCGTTCTGAACCGGATCGAGGATCCAGGCTGCAACAGGCCGGCCATCCGACAACAGCGCCAGCGAGATGCAGAAATAGCCAAGCCTTCGAGCGAAATTGACCGTGCCGTCGATGGGATCGATCAACCAGGTGTAGCCGGCCGACGACGCTCCGCCGCCCAGCTCTTCGCCGATGATGTTGTCGTGCGGAAAGGCATTGCCAACTTCCGTCCGGATCATGCGTTCGATGGCGAAGTCGGTTTCGCTGACGAGGTCGCCGGGAGATTTGCTCGACACTTCGATAGACGGAGCCGCATAGGCGGCAAGAGCCAGCCTGCCGGCTTCGGCGACAAGAGTGTTAGCCAGCGAAAGACGTTGTTCGAGGTTCATTTCTGCCCCCTTGTGGTGTTGCGGATGATCAGCTGTGGTGGGCAGTAGATGACGCCGTCGGCGCTCGGGGTCGGCACCGAACTCGCCGTATGCAGCTCGGATTGCCGGTGATTTTCGATATGGCCGACAACGGCGGCCACCATTGTATCGAGAGGCTGCTCGAACGTGGTCAGCCGATAAGGCGCCCAGGCCGACGCCGGCAGATTGTCGAAGCCGACCAGCGACAGGTCCGAGGGAATTCCAAGCGCGCTCGACCTGAGTCCGTCGATAAACCCCAGCCCCAGCGCGTCGTTTGTCGCAAACACCGCGTCGGGACGCCCGGCTGCAGGCAATTCGAGCAGCCGCCGCGCGCAGGCACCTCCTGCGTCGGTGGACATCGCGTCGTTGCACCAGATTTCGGGCTCGATACCGCGATCACGTGCCGCGGCGACAAAACCCTCGGTGCGGCTGCGGCTGGCCCAGCTGTCGGCGGGTCCGGCGAGGACGAGAAGGCGTTGCCGTCCCTCGTCGGCCAGCACCGTCGCCGCATGGCGGCCGCCGAGCCTGTTGTCTGTTGCGATGGCAAAGGCCCGCTCGTGATTTGCCGGGCGGTTGAGCGCTGCCAGGAACTGGCCGCGCGACAGGATCGCCTCGGCCCGCGCCTTCTGCACCACGCCGGCCGTCACGACGACGCCGCGCGTGCGCCAGCTGATGGTCTCGGCCAGCAGGCGATCGACCTCCTCGTCGCGTTCGGCGTGAAAAAGCAGTGGCTGCAGGTGGCGCTCCTCGAACGCCTTCAACAGATGCGAGAGCACCTGGGCGCGCCAGTCGAAGCTCAGCCGGGTGGTGATCACCGCGACCAGCGGTGCATCGCCCGTCACCATGCTCGCCGCCAGCGCATTGGGCTGCCATCCGATCTCTGCGGCTGCCTTGAGGATTCTTTCCCGCGTGTCTGCCGCAATCCGGCCATTGCCGCTGAAAGCGCGGCTGACCAGCGCTTGGGACACGTTGGCCGCCCGGGCAACATCGCGCGACGTGATGGTGTTGAGCTTGTCGGAACGGGGTCGGGTCATAGCCCCAGCTCCCCTATCCGGGTAATACGTATTACCAGCCTTGTTGTGATTTCGTCGGTGACCATTGCGCTTGCCAACTGTTTGGATGCGCGACTCCTAGCCGGCCATTGTGACAGGCAGATTACGTCCGAGGAAAACGTGGGATGCCGTTGCGTTGCGCACGACCCGCCCGCTGCGCCACTGCGAATGAAGTGCGCAACGCTGGAAAAGACCATCCGTTGATGATAGTCGCCACGAGATCAGGATTTTCGCAGGCGAGCGTTGGCGCCACGGGCGCGACCGAGCGTTCCAACCGCACCAGTTATTGGATCGTCAGGCCAGTCAAATTTTGCTGCACCACGCCCCAGGCGCGGCACCTGCCCCGGCCGGTACTCTCGCGCCGCTCGAGTTCGTCGACCAGCCTTGGCGAACCGGCTTACCCAGTCTGTGTCAGCTCGTGAGAGCCTGTTCTATGCGGCGCGCCGTTGCCAGTATGCTCTCGCCCAGCTTGGCCAAATGCGCTTCCGACGCAGCGTCCGAGGGCAATCCAAAGCTGATGGCTGCTTCAATGTCGCTATGGCCCTGCGCTATCTTCGCGCCGACAGTGACAACTCCCGGAAAGAGTTCGCTCCTGATCAGGGCATAACCATTCTTTCGCGCGAACTCTATCTGAGCATCGAATTCAGCAAGAAAGGTTTCGCCCACGGCATTGTCTTGAAATACGCGATCCTTGAACTCTTTGAGACGTGCTTCGGACAAGTCCGCCAGAATCGACAGCCCCATCGCCGTAGCGACCAGGGGCACCTCCGTACCGGGTGCCAGCCTGATGCTGCTCCGGCGCGCCGCGGAGAAGTCATAGAGGTAGACGATGCTCGTATCCTTGCGGACGCCCAGGAAGCAGTTGACGCCTAGCCGTTGACCAGCCTCCTGCAGGATCGGCTTGGCCACGGCCTCGGTCTTCATTGTTTCGGTGTAGCTCTGGCCGACACGGTAGCTTTCGATTCCGATGATGTACTTGCCGGTCGCGGGGTTCTTTTCGAGAAAGTTGCGATGGCGAAGGGTGGCTACGAGCCTGTGCGTAACCGTGGAGCTGAGGCCGAGAATATGCCCGATCTCGCGCAGGCTCAGCTCACCGTTCGTCTTGGCCACGAGCGACAGGACATCCAGGCCGTTCGCGAGAACAAGACTGGTGCTGGTGTCCTGCTTGCGCTCGGCGGGACCGGTCTCTTGCAGAAATGTTTCGCTTTCGCTGTCCTTCGACACTTTGACCTTGCCTGTTCATGCGTCATGCGGAGAGTCCGGCGGCCAAAGATCATGGTCGCGCCTGAACGACAAGTCTCGGAAACAAATATCTTTTTGAGCGCCGTTCAGAGCGGATTCGGAGATGACTATCTCGCGCGCCGTGTGCGCCGGCAATAGCGACGCCGGGCACGCGGTACCCGCCACCGTCGCCGTCAGGACCGGAGCTCGCGTCCGTACTGACGATACGGATCGTCCAAACCGTCGGGCATCTCGACCACTTCGCGCGTGCGACAGTAGCTGCGGCCGGCGATGCGCCCGAGCGGCTTGAGCTTCCGATGATCGACCCGATGCCCGGATACCAGACCGGCTCGCGCATGCACCGCCACCACCTCGCCGGCAATCAGGGTAGCCGTTTCCCCGAACCTTTCCGTGCGCTGCAACCGGCACTCGAACGACATCGGCGAGGCAGCAAGGCGTCGTCCGTCGATCGTCGTGCAATCCAGCGTGTCCAGACCGACGATCTCGGCTTCGCTCTGGTCTGAGCGGAACGGAAATGCACACGCCTGCGTCGCCTGCGCGAGATCCTCGTCCACCACGTTAATCACGAATTGCTGCGTGCGAAGAATGTGCGCATGGGTATCCTTGATACCGTCGCTGTACTGGCCCGACACGATGCCGAGGATCGGGGGCGTCGCCGACAGGATGATGAACTGGCTGAACGGGGCGACGTTGACTAGACCCGTCGGTCCTATTGTCGACACCAAGGCGATGGGCCGCGGCACGACCGACGCGGTCAGGAACTTGTAGCGGTTAAGCGGCGTCAACGGATTGAGATTCACCTGCTCGAAAGCGGCTTCGCCGAATGCGGAAGACATGTCACTCATGGTTGAAGAAGCGCCTCGATGAATGGGGATAGCGTTTGCTGCAGAAGGCGCGCGCCGTCAGCCTCGTATTCCGGCGCGCCATAGTCGTTCTCGTCGCGGACGAGAAGGTAAGCGTTCATGGCGATTTCGATCTGAACGGAATCAATTCCGGCCTTTGGGTTGCCGAAATGACGCGTGATCCATCCCCCTTTGAAGCGGCCGTTCGATACCCAGGTGAAGGGCGACTGTTCGGCAACAGCCTCGAGCTTCGCCTGCACCCGCGGCAAACAGGATCGGCCGTCATCGGTGCCGATGTTGAGGCCTGGCAACGTGCCGTCAAAAAGGCGCGGAATGCGCGGTCGGATCGAATGGCAATCCAGCACCGCGACCCGCCCGTGCCTTGCGCGCAGGCGTTCGATCTGCTCGCCCAACGCTCGGGCATAGGGCTCATGGAACAGGCGACGACGGCACTCGATCTCGTTGGGCGCAGGTTCGGAGCCGGGTCGGTAAAGTGGCGTCCCGTCGAAGTCCGTGGTCGGGCATAGCCCCGTGGTGGCCTGACCTGGATAAAGGGATTGCCCGTCCGGGGGACGGTTCACATCGATGATGCTTCGGGAGATATCTGTCCGGACCACCGTGGTGCCGGCGGGCAGGATCGGCCGGAAGACCTGATTCAGATGCCAGTCCGCGTCGCGTGTCGTGAGCTTTGTGTTGGCGAACCCTGCCGCAAACTCGTCCGGAACCGTGGTTCCGGTATGAGGCAGGCTGACGATGAAAGGGAGATTGCCTTCGACGACCTCCAGCCAATCCCCACCTCCGCGCAAGGCGGCCTTACCCATGGGTAACGCCGCCGCTGAAGGTTTCGAAGATCGCCACCACTTCGTCGAGTTGATCGGCGCCGGTGAAGAAGTGGTCGGCGCGCAGGCCGCACACGGGCGCGGCCTTCAGCCTGCGAGCGTTGACCGGCTCGAGCGCCGTGCGGATGAAGCCGGGCACGTCGAACGGCAGCTCGGAATTCGTCGAAAGCACCTTGAGCGGGCCGAAATGCTTGCGTTCGAGCGACGCAATGCCGAGCGCGCGCCATGTCTCGACGTCGATCACCAGCGAGAAGCCGAACTGGTCGCGCGTCACGGTGCAATATTTCGCGGTCGACTTCTCGAGGGCCGAAACGGCCACGGCCAGGTGTTCGACGGGAAGGTCAACGAGATAGTACTCTTCCGGCCAGACTTTGACCTGCATTGTCTTCCAGGTTTCGATCGGATCGTATGCCATTGCTTTCGCTCGCAGTTTTCTTCAACCGATGACGGCGGTCGAACGTGTGAAAAATCGAATGCTTTCGTCGCCGAGTTCGCCGACGCCGGCGCCGGAGCCCTTCCAACCGCCCGCGGGCAGGCCGACGGACAGGCCGGGGGTCGAGTCGTTTATCTTGACGGTGCCGACCTCCGCCTCTGCCGCGAAGCGGCGGGCCTTGGCCCGGTCGGTGGTAAAGATGCACGCAGCCAGCCCATAGTCGCTATCGTTGACGCAGGCGATCGCATCCGTCAGATCGGACACCTGCGTCACGGCGAGGATGGGGCCGAAGAATTCCTTGCGCATGAGGTCGTCGTCACGCGGGACGTCGTGAAACACAGTCGGCGCGAAGAAGGCGCCGCCCGTGCTGTCGCCGACCGTCGTCAGTTCCAAACGGAGCTGGGGGATGCCGCGTGCCAGCGCGGCCTCGCGAACACTGTCGAGTTCCCGCCTTTTGTCACTGGAGATCACCGGACCGGCGACTGTCCGTTCGCTCTGGGGATCGCCGAACCCGAGGGCGGACACCGCCTCAGACAACAGACCCAGGAACGCGTCGGCGACCGCACGCTCGACATAGACGCGCGAAACCGCCGTGCACTTCTGCCCCGCGAAACCGAAGGCGCCATAGGCGATCCGCCGGGCAGCGTGCCGAAGATCCGCGTCCGCCGCTACGACAGCTGCGTTCTTGCCGCCCATTTCGCACTGGATCGCGCCTTGCCGCTGCAGCACCGTTTGGCGGATCTGCTGTCCGACGGCGGTCGAACCGGTGAAGCTGACCGCCTGGACACGCGGGTCGGCCACGAGGCGGCGTGCCAAGTCCGAGCCTTGTTCGTAGAGCGGCGTCAAGACGTGGTCGGGAAGGCCAGCCCGCACCGCGAGATCGGTAACCAGAGCCGACGTCTCCTGGCAGAGCGGCGACGGACGCCATATGACGACGTTGCCAGTCACCAGGGCACCCGCGATCTTCTGGGCCGGACTGGACAGCGGGTAGTTCCAAGGGGTGATCAGCCCGACCAGCCCCTGCGGCTTCAAAAAGACTCCCCCTTCAGGAAGGCTTGAAACCGCACCGACTTGAGCGGTCCGACCCCAAAGAGGCCAGCCCGCAAAGTATTCCAGCATCCGCACCGAAGCGTCGACTTCCGCTCGGGCTTCCCCAAAAGGCTTGCCGACCTCGCGGATCAGCAACTGGGCGAACCGCTCCTTCTCGACGCTGATCAGTTCGGCGAGACGGGTGAGTATCCTGGCGCGGGCCTCGACAGGCATGCCGCGCCATTCGGGCCGAGCCTTGCGGCCGTTCTCGATGATCCGGTCGAAGATCGCCGGATCGGTCTGCAGGTTGGCACCCGTTCGCGCTGAGGACAGGGCGACCGTCATGCCGAGTTCCTCGGCACCGTTCCGGCGCGGTCCGGCTGGGGATGGCCCAGGAACGGAAGCGGTCGGTATGCCGAGACGGCAATCACGAAGTGACGCAGCGCCTCGACATATCGTGGATTGCCGGCGAGATGCTGCTTCAGCGTCCCCCCTCCGGCACGGTCAGGTCGGCGGGATTGAAGAAGGCGCTTTGGATGATGTGGCGGGCGCCCATCGACTGCAGGATGGGACGCACGCCGTAGTCGAGCGCCAGCGCGTGGGCCAGCGATCCCCCCGTTCCGACGGGCCAGACGACCTTGTCGGCCATGCCGTACTGGGGAAGCGTGTCGATGAACGACTTCATCAGACCAGACAGCGAAGCCTTGTAGATCGGGGTTCCGATGACGACGCCATCGGCGGCCTCGACAGCCTCGATGGCCGCCTGCAAGGTCGGTTCGTTCAAGTCCCCCGACAAGAGCGCTTCGGCGGGGATGTCGTTCAGAGAAACCAGCGTCCTGCCGATGCTGTCGGGGAGTTCGTTGAGTATCTGCGAGACGACTGCGGCTGTGGAAGATGGTCGCGAAGGACTTCCGACCAGGGCGACGACGCGGAGAGGCATGCCCATTAGCTGTCTCCCTTGGTTGCGGTGCGCTGCCAGAAGACGACGCGCCTGTATGTGAAACGGACCAGGGCTGTCATCACGGCACCCAGGCAGGACAGCGAGATGATGCAGGCAAAGACGATCGGAAGGTTGAACGACACGGAGGCTGCCTGGATGACGCTTCCCAGGCCCTTTTGGGACGCGATGAACTCGCCCACGACCGCGCCCAGCAGTGCAAAGACCACCGCGATCTGCAATCCGGCGAAGAACGAGGGCAGCGCCGTCGGGATCTTGATCTCGAAGAACATCCGCCAGCGGCTTGCGGAGAAGGCACGGTAGAGGTCGACAAGTTCGATCGGCACGCTTCGCAGTCCGGTCACCGCGTTGACGAACATCGGAAAGAAGCAGATCAGCGCCACCAGCACGACCTTGCTCGCCATGCCGAAGCCGAACCAGACAATCAGCAGCGGGGCGAGCGCGACCTTGGGCATCGACTGCAGCGCGATGATGTAGGGGTAGATGCTGCGATCGACGATCTCGAATTCGACGACCAGGGCCGCCAGGACCACCGCGACCACGCAGCCAATGATGAAGCCGACAATCGTCTGGAAAAGCGTCGTGAAGAGATGCTCCCAGAGTGTGCCGCGAACGATGTAACCGTCGATCAGCGACTGCACCACTGCCCAGGGCCTGGGAAGGATGAATGCCGCGTCCGGCCCCCGGGAAGCGAACTCCCAGGCGGCGATGATCAATATGAACGTCACCAAAGGCGGAAGGTATCGTCTGATTGCGCTCATGGCCTTGCGTCCGTCTGGTTCTTGTGATCCCCGAGAAAGTGCGCGCGCAGATGGCTGCTGAGCTGCCCGAACTCCGGCAGGGACTGGGTGTCGGCGTTGCGAGGACGAGGCAGGTTCACGTCGATAATCTCGACCACCCGGGCCGGACGGGCGGAGAGAACGACGATGCGGTCGGCGAGGAAGATCGCCTCCTGGATCGAATGGGTGATGAAGAATACCGACTTGCGCGTGTTCATCCAGATCCGCTGGAGCTCAGCACCCATATGCTCACGCGTCATGGCGTCCAGCGCCGCGAAAGGCTCGTCCATGAGCAGCAGCTTCGGCTTGTGTATCAGGCCGCGGCAGATGCCTACGCGCTGTTGCATGCCGCCCGACAGTTCATGCGGATAGGCCAGCGCGAAGTCTGTCAGGCCTGCGATCTCCAGGAGTTCGTCGCACCAGTCCTTGTACTTCTCCGCGGGGAGCTTCAGCGCCCGGATCGGCATCATCACATTGTCCCGAACCGTCTTCCAAGGCAGGAGCGTCGGGTTCTGGAACACGATCCCGACTTCCTTGTTCGGACCGTCCAGTTCCTGCCCCTTGAAAAGGAGCTGGCCAAGGGTCGGCTTCAGCAAGCCTGCTATGAGCCGAAGCATCGTCGACTTGCCGCAACCGGAAGGACCCAGCACGGCGACGAACTGCCCGTCCTCGACCTCCAGGGTGAGGTTGTCGATGGCGCGGGTTTCCCCGCGCCTCGTGGAATAGGTGACGCCGACGTTGGAAAGGCTAAGAAACGAGCCGGCAAGGTTGGGGTTTTCGGTCAAGGCCGTTGGCACTACTTTACCTCTTTGGCGAGCTTGACGATGTCGTCCTTGTTGAAGTCGTTGAAGGCGGGAACCAGCTCGTTGGTATAGTAGAGATCCAACGATACGTTGGGGTCCGACACGAGACGGCCCAGTTCAAGAGCCTCAACTAGGCTCGTCCAGTCGCCCTTCGAGAATTCACCGTACTGACCCGGGATATCGAGCAGCTTGGCCAGGCGCGCTTCGAGAACCTTCTTCTCGGTCTCGAGGGCCGCGTTTTCCTTGTCCGCAGTCGGCGCAAGTTCGGGATAAGCCTCCCAGTAAGCCCGAATGCAGCCCTCGATGTTTGCCTGGCAGGCAACGTTCGACTCGGCCAACACGCGGCCGAAACGCGTCCAGTAGTCCTTGCGCTCGGCATAGCCGGACTTCAGGATGGAAATCCCATGGCTGGACCCGGCGAAGTTTCCAGGCATTTCCAGCAAGCGGATCGGCGTTCCTGCAAGCTCGAGCCGCTTATGTGCGGTGTCGAAAAGGTTCAGAACGTCGATCTGGCCGCTCTTCAAAGCCTCGTATGCCGCGGCGCCGACGCCCACGGCCTGAAAGCTGACGTCGTCGGGAGAAATCCCCGCCCCTTGCAAGATTGCCTTTGTGGTCAGCACGTTGGACGAGCCTAGCGCAAGAACACCGATCGTTTTCCCCTTCAAATCGGCGAGCGACTTGATGTCCGAATCCTCACGAACCGCCAGCTCCCAGATCGAGTTCGGAATGTAGTTGTAGATGAAGAAGACACCGAGATCGGCTGCGTTCGGCTGATGGGACAGGATGGCGGGTTCAAGCCCGGAATAGGCGGCGTCGATGGCTCCGGCATGCAGTTGCGGGACGATCACGCCCGAACCCGTCAAGACGACAATGTCCAGTTCCAGGCCCTCTCGCTCGAAAAGACCAAGCTTTTCGGCGAAGACGAGCGGCGCGACGCCGGAATTGATAGCCGACGGCCAGGCAAAGCGCACCGGCTCGGCGCTTGCGGCTGATGCGAAGCCAAAGAATGTGGCCGCCATCAAACTGGTCGATAGCACACGTGAGATCGTCATTTTTCCTCCTCAGTTTGTATCGGTCGTGCTGTGGTTCAGTTCATGTCTCTTGCAGCGCACGCCGCGCTCCAGGGCGTCATTACATCCGGCTGGCCTGTCGCGACATGATTTGTGATCTTCAGGACGGATGGGCATCCAAAGTTGAGCGGCGCCGCGGCGTGTTCGCAAACCGTGACGTTGTTGATCTCCGCAAGCCTTCGTTTGACATCCTCGGCGATGCGTCGGTCGACGACAATCTGTTCGGTCGCGGAAACGTCGATCCGCGGAAGGTGCGCTGCTTCCTCCGGGGTAAGGGAGAAAACCGCGAGATCCGCCAGGTGGCTCAGCACGGCCGGCAGAATCCGCCGCCCACCCGAGGCACCGAGGCTGAGAATGTCGCCCGCGGCGGTTCGACAGATCACTGGCAACATGTTCGATTGGGGGCGAACGCCGGCACCGATCGAATTCGGTTTGCCAGGTACCGGATCGAACCACATCATGCCGTTGTTCATGAGGACGCCAGTCTTGGGCAGGACAACTGCGCTGCCCATCAAACCGAGCAAGGAAGTCGTGAAGGCGATCGTCAGCCCGTCTGAATCGCACGCGTTCAGGTGCGTCGTGCAGGTTTGACGCTCGTTTTCCGCCTTGATCCCCTCGATCCGCCGGCGTGAAGCCTGCGTGAGGACACCAGCCAGATCGGAAAACCATTCGGCATTCCGGGCCGAGGGAACCGTCAATTCCGGTAGAACCTCACGCAACATGCCGCCGCCGCAATCGGAGGATGGCAGGAAGAGGCGATGGCCTCCCCAGTCCATGTGTTCGGCAGCGTCAAACGAAGCGTCGGCCGCCTGCAGATCCGCGGACGACATCCGTGATCCCACGGCTGCCAGATCGTCAACGAAAAGAGAGGCCAGTTCCCCCTCGTAGAAGCTGCGCCACCCGTCTCGCGCAAGCATCTCCAGGGTGCTGGCAAGAGCGCCTTGCGGGAGAAACGACGGGTTGCCCTTTTCAGCACCGACAGGTGGCAAGCCGTTCGGAAGATAGATCCGTGCGGCCTCCTCGTACTGCCGCAACAGGTGTCCCATCTGGGCGATCTTGACCGTCGAGAACCAATCCTTCGGCATGCCCCTTTTGGCGCAGGCGACGGCTGGAGCGACGACATCCGCCCAAGGCAGACGTCCGAAGCGATCATGAAGCCGTCCCAGGCCGGCAACGGCCTTCGGCACGCAAAAGCTCAGTGGACCGTGGACATTCCGGTCGCCCTCGACTTTTGGCCAGCCGAAAATCTCCGGAGACGAGCCCCCGCTCAGAGGGTAGTCGGCGATTTCCACCGCGGCCGGGGCCACCGGCCCAAAGTCGAGCGACCAGGCGGCATCGTCGGGTTCTCGTATCACTGCATAGCCGATACCGCCGAGCCCGCTGTTCCATGGCTCCACGACCGCCAGAACGAGCGCGGCGGCAACCACGGCGTCGGCAGCGCTTCCGCCCATCTCGAGCATGGCGCAACCAGCGAGGCTCGCCTCCCGGGATTGGGAGACGACGACGCCATTCGAGCCAGACGCAGACGGCTTGGTGACGTTCCAGTTCTGCGTCAGATGCTGCGAAGGACCTGCCACGGCGAACCGATTCATCAGAGCGCAGCTCCGAAGCGTTGTTCTGGGCGACGATCCGGCCAGGTCTCCATGACGGGAATGACGTGCTTGCCGAGCGCCTCGATGGTCGCCTTGTTGGTTTCGTGACCCATTCCATCAACGCGCCAGATAAGATCGTCGACGCCCATATCGTAGAGCCTGCGGGCCGTCTTCAGGATCTCGTCCGGGCTGCCGGCCATGATGTAGGGCGACGTCTCGATCAGGAAGTCGATGTTTTCCGCATTCTCCTTAACCTCCTGAATGCGGCTCATATACTCGTAACCCTCGGCGGTCTGACCGAGCTTGGTCATCCAGCCGATGATCACCTTGAAGAAGTCGATCGTGTTCTTGCGCGTCAATTCGCGGGCACGCTTGGAATCCTCGTGGCAACTTGTGCCGACGGAGAAGGTCGCGAAACGCGACGTGATGGAACCCACCACCGGCTCCGCCTTCGCCATCCCGCGCTCATAAGCCTCCAGACAGTTGCGGACATAGTCCCAGCCCAGGATGCCGAGACCTGACATCACGCCACAGCCGGCAGCACCTGCCTGCTCATGGGACTCGGAGCTCGTTGCCGAGAGGTGGACGGGAATGGGACGGCGCGAGGGCGTCCACGGCGAAATCCGCCGCTTGGGAATGTCGTACAGATCCGATTTGTACTCAAACCATTCCTCCGTCAGCGCTTTTCCGATGATGTTCAGGAACTCATCGCGGTATTCACGCGTGCGGGACGGGTCGATGCGGAAAGCCTCGAGCGTGTACGGATTGTTCGACCGGGCGCCGCCAAGCTCGAAGCGTCCGCCCGACAGGATATCGAGCGTGGCCGCCTGCTCCACGACACGCAGAGGGTGGTTGAATGGCAGAAAATTGACGGAGGAAATGCGCAACTTGATCTTGCTCGTGCGCGCCGCGACGTAGGCCAGGCAGACCTCCGGCGCTGAAATGATCGCTTCACCCTTGGCGAAATGATGCTCGGATTGGGCATAAGCGTGGAAGCCGTTCTCCTCCGCGAGAACCACCTCGTCGCTGATCTCGCCCAAGCGTTGGTCCCAGCTTGTCCCCGCCGGACAGATAGCCTCGTGAAACAGGATCGCCTTCATCGATAAATTCCTTATATAGGGATTTGTATTTCGATATACGGAACTTTTGAGAATTCTGTCAAGGTCAGAATTCAAAGCGCGGCGGTTTACGTCATGAACTTTCGGCATGACTCGGTCCGCTGTCGGCTGTGGGAAAGAAGTTCTGGGCCGCCTACGCCCGTCGCAGCCATTTCAAATCGCAGGTCAGCGATCGCGCCGGCCTCGCCGGGCCGAGCTCCCACCACAATTTAGCCATGGCAAGCTTCACCCAAAGCGGCTAGGTCATGCGCCGGCGAACCGGGACAGCGGTGGCGACAGATCCCGACTGATTGTCCCCCAAGTGCCAGGGAGAACGACAAGGTGGCGATCCGACCGATCGTGAAATTCCCGGATCAGCTGCTGAAATCGGTGGCAGCACCGGTGAGCGTCTTCGACGAGAACCTGCGCGGGCTCGCGGATAACTTGCTCGACACGATGCGCGCGGCGCCGGGCATCGGCATCACCGCGCCGCACATCGGCATCCCGCTGCGAGTGGTCGTGCTCGAGCTTGCACCGGGCAACGGCGTGCGTGTCTACGTCAATCCCAGGATCACCTGGGCTTCACCCGACAAAATTCAGCATCAGGAAGGTAGCGTTTCGATGCCGGGCGTCGTCGAGCAGGTCGAACGCCATGCCAGCGTCAAAATCAGCTACCAGGATCTGGACGGAAACGAGAAAACGGAAGAGGCGGATGGCCTGCTGGCCGTCTGTCATCAGCACGAGATCGACCAGCTCGACGGCACCTTCTGGCTCCAGCGCCTTTCCCGACTGAAGCGCGACCGCCTGATCAAGCGCTATGAAAAGCTGCGCGCTCGCCAGCCTTGAGGTGGGGGACCCTGAACTCGCCAACGCGAGGCGATTGTCACCGGCCCTAAGCACCTCGCGCTGCGCTTCCTTCGATGGCGCGGTGCACTGTATCGGCATCTGCCGGATCGAGCCCTGAAGAGGCATCCGAGAATCGGCTTTCAGGATCATCGGGCACGGCCGAAAGCAGGAGCTAGTCTAAGGGGTGCTGCGGCTCGTCTTCATCTCTTTGAGAGGTTGAGGACGCAGAACCAGCAGCAGCTAAATCACGCCCCAGGCCCTGTACCGGCCCCGGCCGGTGATCTCGCGCAGCTCGAGCTCGCCGATCAGGTTGAGCGCGCCGGCGGTGGTCACGCCGAGTTCCTTCTCGATCATGCCGCTGCTGACCAGCGGCCGCGACAGCACCAGCGCGATCACCTCGGGCAGACGCGACGTCGAGCGCCGGCCCTTGAGCCGCCGGTCCATCTGCGCCTTGGCGAGCACCAGCCGGTCATGCTCCTTCATGCCGGCCGCGGCGGTCTCGTGGACCCCATCGAGGAACGCCACCAGCCGCGTCGTCCGGTCGCGCGCAAACCGCCGCTCGCGCGCAATCGTCCGTGCGCCGACATGCAGGGCCGCAAGATGCGCAGTCGTCGTCGCCGACTGGCGCAGCAGCGCCGCAACCAGCAGGCGCCCTAGCCACGGCGCATGCTGCAGCGGCGCGATCGCCGTCCACGCATCGTAGGCGATGGCGGCGCGTACAAGCGCCGGCAGGCCCTCGCTTGCGGCGAGCGCCGCCTGCCACTCGGCAAGCCGCGCCGGCTCATCCCAATCGGCATCGTAGATCAGAGGGTTCTTCTCATCCGCGGTCGTGCTGCGACGAGAGGTGTCGTCGTTCGACGCCTGCGGAGTGGCGAGCGCCTGGTCGAGAACGGCCTGCGCACGGCCGAGCGCGGCATCGAGCGCGGCCAGTTCGGCACTCAGGCGATCGTCGCCATCGTCGTCCTCCTCCGCATCGCCGCCTTCGTGTGTTGCCACCTGCCCTTGCGGTTTCGGCACGACCGGCGCGGCGCCGCGCCCGCACAGCACGGCAAAACCCTCGCGGCCGAGCGCCCAGTCCGGCCTGTTGCTGAGGATCTGGCGCCTGAGGCGCAGGATTTCATGGGCACGCGTGAGTTCGTGCGTCGGTGCGCGCAAATCCATATGCGCATCGTGCAGCACGAGGTCCTCGACATGGACCAGCTCGCCATCGAGCCAAAGCGACGAGGCCGCATCGGCAAAATGGCTGCGCTCGACAAAGCCCTTGGCCACCGGCGAGCGGGCGATGCGCTCGTCGAGCCGGACCAGCGCCTCGGTCGCCCGCATGGCCGGGCCGAACAGCTGTTCCGTGACCAAGGATTCGATCCGGTAACTCATTGCCAACGCTATAATCGAATATTTTTCCTAAAGCTATCTGCTCCCTAGCTTCACCCGAATGACCGCCCATCGGCGCCGACCTACGACTCGAACGTCCTGCGCCGCATCGTCGCTGATGCCGGCGCGGAGGTAGTCATTGTGCGCCTTCATGCCGGCCGCGGCGGGCTCACGGACACTGTCGAGGAAAGCGACAAGCCGTATCGTCTGGACGCGCGCAATCGTCCGCGCCCTGACATCAAGGGCTGCAAACCACTAGCCGCATCTGAGCACGATCTTGCCCATGTTCGCGTTTTCGTCCAACAGGCGATGCGCCTGGGCGGCCTCATGTAGCGGGTAGGTCCTGAAGATGGGCGGTGCCACCTTCCCCTTCGCGACCAGCGGCCAGACATGCCGCTCAACCGCTCGCGCCAGCCGGCTCTTCTCGTCTATGGATTTGGGTCTCATTGTAGAGGACGTCAAAGTGAGGCCCTTCATCATGATGGCGGTCAAGTCGACCTCCACGACAGCGCCTTCCATGAAGGCAATACTGACATGACGGCCACCGGGCGCCAGAACCGCGAGGTTGCGCTTTATGTAGCTGCCGCCGACAATGTCCAGCACGACATCCACGCCGCGGCCACCGGTCATGCTTCGGCCGATCTCGACAAAATCCTCGCTGCGATAATCTATGGCTACGTCGGCCCCCAATTCGCGCACGAAATGCGTCTTTTCCGGACCACCGGCAGTGGCCAGGACGGTTGCTCCCGCAGCGCGCGCAAGCTGAATGGCCAAGCTTCCGATGCCGCTGGCACCACCGTGGATGAGCACCGTGTCGCCCGGAGCGACTCCGCCGCGTTCGAAAAGATTGTGCCAGACCGTGAAGGCCGCCTCAGGTAGGGCCGCGCTGGCGACGTGGTCCAGGCCCGCTGGAAGCGGCAGGCAATGCCCCGCCTGGGCGAGGCAATATTCGGCGTAGCCTCCGCCGGATACCAGTGCTGCAACCGATGTCCCCACCATCGACGGCGCGACGCCGGGACCCACGGCAACGATCTCACCGGAGATTTCCAGGCCGAGAACGTCGGTGACACCCGCCGGCACAGGAATCGCGCCGCGGCGCTGCATGATGTCTGGCCTGTTGACGCCGGCGGCCTCGACGCGGACCAGGACTTCGCCCGCCCCCGGCTGAGGCAGCGGCCGTTCGACCAGCGTCAGAACCTCCGGACCGCCGGGATGGGACGCCACTACCGCTTTCATCGTCTTCGGCAAAACTGTCACTGCAAATCCCTGCTGTTGTTGATTTAGGTGCAGGGACCGACAGCCTCACCATCCTGGCGCCTGAGGATCACATCCTGCGATTTCCTGCCGTGCAGTTGTGACAAGGCTATTGGCTTCAGTACATTCGTGAATATCGGGCCCCGGCATCGGATAAACTGATCAACGGCGCCAAAGGGCCAATCACGCTGGAAAGGCCAAGCTCATCGGGTCAAGCATCGAGGCTGCCTGTTCGCTGCTGACCAGACCGCGCTCCACCGCAAGCTCGGCCACCTTTCTATCGAGCCGAAGCGCGTCGTTGGCCAATTCGGCGCTGCGGCGATAGCCGATCAGCGGCACCAGGGCAGTAACTGAACCTACGCTCGCTTCGAGATGCGTCCAGCAGCGCGCGCTGTCGGCTTCGATGCCCCGCACACACTGCTCGTCCAGCGTGCGGATCGCGGCCTCGAGCATTTGCATGGAGAAATGCAGGTTGAACGTTATGAGCGGCTCCATGGCGTTGAGCTGAAGCTGGCCAGCCTCAGACGCCATGGTGACGGCGATGTCATTGCCGATGATCTGGAAGCAGACCTGATTGACGACTTCCGGAATGACGGGATTGACCTTGCCCGGCATGATCGACGAGCCGGGCTGGACTGCCGGCAACCGAATTTCGCCAAGACCGCCGCGAGGACCGCTCGACAGCAGGCGCAGGTCGTTCGAAATCTTGGAGAGCTTTGTCGCCAGCCGCTTCAGCATGGCGGAGAACAGGACGAAGGCGCCCATGTCCCAGCTGGCTTCGACCAGATTAGCGGCCGGCGTCAACTTGTGACCACTGATTGCCGACAGCTCGCCCAGCGCGATCTCGGAATACCCCCTGGGCGCGTTCAGGCCGGTGCCGATGGCCGTACCGCCGAGGTTTACCTCCGCCACAAGCGGCAGCATCTCGCGGAGCCGGGCGACATCCTCGTTCAACGCCGTGGCGAACGCCGAGAACTCCTGACCGAGCGTCATCGGCACCGCGTCTTGCAGCTGGGTGCGTCCCAGCTTGGCAATCTTTGCGAAAGCGGCTGACCGCTCCTCGAACGAGCCGACCAGCGAGCGCAGCGCCCGTTCGAGGTCGCCATGAGCCAGAAGCAGCGACAGGCGCACGGCGGTCGGATAGGCATCGTTGGTTGATTGTGAACGGTTGACGTCGTCATTGGCGTGAACCGGCTCGTTGGCGCCGCGCGCACCACCAAGCTTCTCATTGGCAAGATTGGCGATGACCTCGTTGGCATTCATGTTCACCGACGTGCCAGCACCGCCCTGAATGGGATCGAGCGGAAAGGCATCGAAATGTCGGCCGGCAATGATCTCATCGCAAGCGCTTTCGATTGCGTCGCACTTTTGCTGTGACAGAAAACCAAGACGTGCATTCGCACGAGCCGCAGCCTGCTTGGTCATGGCGAGCGCCACGATGACATGCGGAAAGCGGCTGAGTGTCATGCCGGAGATGCGGAAATTTGCGCGTGCGCGTTCCGTTTGAGGCCCCCACAAGGCATCGCAAGGCACATCTACATGCCCAAGGCTGTCATGCTCACGTCGAAACCGAATTTCCATTTCCCGCCCCTCGCCGCACCCCGAAGCAATATTTGAGGTGCTGGAATGAGGCTAAGGGGGCGTCCGCGAGAGTGCCATTCGCAAAAGACTAAGCTGAAGAACGGCGAATACGATCAGATGCCGCCCGCAGCCCCCGGCCGGTGGACTTTACGATCTTCTGCTTCGGAAAAACCAAATGGCGCCGATGCGGGCCGGTCGGTTAGCTAGGGCCAACTTCAACGAGCCATAGCTCGGGATCAATGTCCATTCAGCGCGCCACGGAAATACTTGATCGGCTTATCGCCTTCCCGACCATCAGCCGAGCCTCCAATCTCGACCTGATCCACTTCGTCAGGGACTTCCTGGCCAGGCTCGGCATCACGGCCGACATCGTGCACAATCAGGAAGGGACCAAAGCCAACATCTATGCGACGCTCGGACCGGCCGAGGTTGCAGGCGTGCTTTTGTCGGGCCATACCGATGTCGTGCCTACGGAAGGCCAGGCGTGGAGCAACGATCCGTTCCGGATGGCTAAGCGGGGCGAGCTTCTTTACGGGCGCGGAACCGCCGACATGAAGGGTTTCATCGCCTGCGTGTTGGTGCTGTTCGAGGAATATGCGGCCCGCAGCTTCAGCCGTCCGCTGCATCTGGCCTTCAGCTATGACGAGGAAATCGGCTGCGTCGGCGTGCGCCGGCTGATCGACCTTCTGGCCAACAGATCCTATCGCCCTTCGATGTGCGTGATCGGTGAGCCGACCAGCATGCAGACCGTGGTCGCGCACAAGGGCAAGGTCGCGGGCCGGATCAACTGCACCGGGCGCGAGTGCCATTCCAGCCATGCACCGGAAGGGCTGAACGCCATTCATCTTGCCACCGACATGGTGGGTACGCTGCGCGCGCTGCAGGACGAACTGCTCGCAAGTGGCGCACGCGACCCGGACTTCACGGTACCGTTCACGACGGTTCACGTCGGCATGATCAACGGCGGAACCGCGCTCAACATCGTGCCCAACCATTGCAGCGTCGACTTCGAGATCCGCAACATTCCAACCGACAATGCGCAGCCGCTGCTCGACCGCCTGGCCGAGCGCGCCATGGAACTCACAAGCCATGCGCAGTCGCGCTTTCGCGACACCGGTGTCGCGCTTGAAATCGTCAACGCCTACCCCGGCCTGGATACCCAGCCTGACGCCGCGGTGGTTCGGGAAATCCAGAAACACACCAATGGCGGCAAACTCGGGAAAATAGCCTTCGGCACCGAGGGCGGGCTGTTTCACGAACGGCTTGGCATCCCGACAGTCGTTTGCGGACCCGGCGACATTCGCCAGGCCCACCAGCCCGACGAATTCATCAGCCTCGATCAGATGACCCAGTGCATGTCGATGCTTCGCAGGCTGGCCGACGACCTGGCCGCATAGCGCCTCAGCGCATCGGCGCCATCCCCGGCAGATTGACCGTGGTCATGAGCTCGCGGCAATGCTCTTCGAATCTCTCGGTGGCTCGCGTCTTGCGCAAGCCCTTGAGCGTGGCAATGCCGAGCACCATCGGGGGATGGTCTCCCGCCAGTGGTACGTAAGCGAGCTGCTTTCCGTTGACGGCTGCCATGTTCATGGGACGCGCCGTCATGAGCGAATAGCCAAAGCCGCATGCCACGAAACTGCGAACCGTTTCAGGAGAGACCGATCGCGCGGTTATGTTCGGGGTAATGCCATGCGTCACGAACAGATTGAGGAAGTATTCCTTGCTCAGCGGCATGTCCAACAGGATGAAAGGCTTCTCCGCCAGCACGGACAGCTCGATCGATTTTTCGTTGGCAAGCGGATCATCGGCCGGCAGCAGAATGTAGGTGGGCAATTCGGCCAGGGGCTCGAAGGCGATGTCGTCGGTCAAATGGATCGCATAGGTCAGCGCCAGGTTGATCTCGGCACGTCGCAGCTTGGCGATCAGCGCTGCCTCATCGTCTTCGCTGACTTGCAGCTTCACGGCGGGGTATTGCGCAAGAAACCCCTTGCACAACTCGGGAATGAGCATCGGCGCCAGGGTACGGAACGAGCCGACCTGCAGCGGGCCAGAAACCGATTTGGCCACTTCGTCGGCAATGCCGTGAAGGTCCTCCGCCTGCTGCAGAAGCGCCTTGGCCGCGTGCAACAGACGTTGACCGGCCGGCGTCAGGGACAATCCCTGCGCATGATGGCGGACGAAGAGCTGGAGACCGAACTCGGCCTCCAGCTGCGAAATCGCAGCCGAGATCGAAGGCTGTGAGACATTGATGCGTTCCGACGCAAGGGTAACCCCGCCCACCTCGCCCGCAGCCACGAAGTAGGCGAGTTGCCGCAACGTAAATCGCATTGAAAAGGTACGCAAATCGAGATCGTTCACGAGGCCCTGAGCTAGGTTAGTATTCAAGCTAGGTATTCCTCGCGGCGTCGGTCGGACGATTGCGTAAGGAACCATCGCGGACGATGGCGGCTGCGAATTTTGCTGTCAAGGCGTCTTCGGCACCTTACAGATCTCCCGGAACTCCATAAGACGGCGCGACCGACGGGTTGATCCCGCGCGACACGTAAGCGTCAAGTTGCGGCTCCCACAGCTCCCACAACCTGGAGAGCTCACCGATGGGATCGGTTTCATGCCAATCCACGCGCAGGTCGGCAACTGGCCAGGCAACCTCACGCACCAGCAGCATGCCAACCGAATGGACCGGGCCTTCTTCACCCCCGGCCGCCAGTGCTGCCCGCATGGCCTTGATCAGGCGGCTGCCGAGCGACCCGCCCTCGGCCATCAGGAACGCTTCGACCATTTTTTCGGGCACCGCCGCGTTCGACAGCAGATTGCCGGCGGCCACGACGTTGGGCTCGATCACGGTCCGATGCGTGCCGAGCGTGTTGCGCCCGGAAAAAGCAGCACCGCCGCCATTGCCATCGACCAGCGCAAGCTGGCGATACTCAAGGTGACTGGCTTGCGATTTGATGCGCTCCATCGCGTCGGCGGCACTTAGTCCGGATTCCATCAAATCGAGACCAAGTGGCCCGAGTGTGGGGTCGGTGATGTTCTGGGTCGCCACCACACCGACGCCTGCCCGAGCATGGGCGCAGCGCGCGGCGACGCACGGGCTGGACGACGAAACCGCAATGCCGAACATTCCGGTCTTTGCGCAGCGCGCCGAAATCGAGAAGGTCAACTGTTCAACCTCCGGTCAGGCGGCGTCGGGGATGACTGCGGTCACCTCGATTTCAACGACCCATTCGGGCCGGGCGAGCGCCGGGACGACGATGCCGGTGGAGCAAGGGAAAACGCCCTTCAGCCACTTGCCCATTTCCTGGTAGACCGCTTCGCGATAGCGGATGTCGGTGACATAGACGACGATGCGGCAGATGTGCGCCATCTCGCTGCCCGCTTCCTCAAGCAGCATCTTGATGTTCTGCATCGTCTTGGCTGTTTGCGCGCCTGGATCGCCGACATGCAGGCATTCACGGGTGTCGAGGTCCTGGGAAACCTGGCCACGAAGAAAGACCGTGGTGCCGCGGGCGACGACGCCCTGCGAAAGATCGTTGTCGAGCTTCTGTTCTGGATAAGTGACGCGGGTATTGAACGGGCGCAGGCGCTGGTGGATCATGATTGAGGTTCTTTCACAATATCGGGGGACGCCTGCGCCAACCGGGGGGACCGGCTGGCGCGAAGCGAGTTGAAACGGTGCTACTTCGCCGCCGCCGCAAAGCTCTGCGGACCGTAGACGCGGTCCGACAATCCGGCCGCTTCCTTGGTGAAGCGCAGTGGCTCCTTCCAGTCGAAGTTATTGTAGACAGCCGCCAGGTGCGCGAAGGGTGGGGCCTGCGCGAAGAGCTGGAAGGTCAGGCGATGACCGGCATAGTCGGAATTCAGCAAATCGCGTGCGAAGGCGAGAAGCTTGCGCCGATCCTCGGCATACCAGTTGTCGTTTAACGTGTAGAACTTCTCGAGCCATTGGCCGGCTTCAGGATCGCGGAAGCTGGCGTAGTCCGGCGTGATGCAGATCTGACCGCCGCAAAGCTCGCGGGCGATGTGCATCATGTGGTGGAGTTGCGAGCAGGCGAGCACGCGGCCAGCCATCAGCAACGACTGGTTCGGCATAAGCAACCCTGCAGGGCTACGCTCGGCAGTGGCAATTGCCGCCGTCAGGTGTGCATTGATACCCTCGCGGTAGCAGGCCAGCGTGGCGAGCTTTTCCTGAACCGCCTGCTGCTTTTCAAGGCCGGTCTGGCGCACGTTCCACAACGCCGCACCGATCATCAGGTCGGCAAGCTTCTGGTTGCGCTGGACAAAAGCGAACGCCGAATAGCGATGCAATGTCGAGCGGATGAACTGCGCCGCTTTCGTGTACTGGTAGAACAGCACATTTTCCCACGGGATCAGCACGTTGTCGTAGATGACCAGCGTATCGACCTCGTCGACGCGGTTGGACAGAGGATAGTCCTCGGCCGGCGCGCGTCCGGCAAAGCCGGTGCGGGCAATGAAGCGAAGATTCGGCGAGGAGAAGTCGCAAACGAAGCCGACCGCATAGTCCGACAGCTTTTCGTCGCCCCAGTTCGCAATCGTCGGCTTGGTGAATGCCTGGTTGGCATAGGCTGCGGCCGTCTCGTATTTCGCGCCGCGGACAATGATGCCGGCGTCCGTCTCCTTGACCACATGCAGAAGCATGTCGGGGTCCTGATCCTGCGGGCGCTTCGAGCGGTCGCCCTTGGGATCGGTATTGGCCGAGACGTGGAACGGATCGTTCCTCAGAACCGTGTTGATATGGCGCTCGATGTTGACCGCAAAGCGCGGATCCACATCGTTGAGCATTTCGCGGCCGTCGAACAGCGACCACATTTCACCGACGGTCTCGTCGCCGACACGGGTGACAATTCCCCGTGCCTCATCAAGGACGGTATCGGTGGAGCGGCGCTTGTCGTGCCAATCCTGCTGCGTGTACGGCAGCTTCAGGCCGACCGCGAAACGCTCGCCGCCTTCTTCGTAGGACATGACCGAGCTGTGCTTCGGGTCATGCGCCATATCGTAGATGCGAGCCCGGATATCGACGATAGGCTTGAACATGGGGTGCGACGTGACGTCTTTGACACGCTCACCATTGATCCAAACCCGCCGGCCATCCCGGATCGAATCCCGATATTGATTACCGGTTCTGATCATTGATACGCCTTTCTCTTGGGTACTTTCTTGCTTCCGGCCGACCGCTAGCTGTTCAGCGGCAAGGTGGACGGATGGCAATATGCGCGCCGGCAATGCGCCAGGGGGGCGCTTTCGGTGGCGGTTACATCCACCACACGGCCGACAAAAATCGTATGGGTTCCAACGTCGTGGCCGCTATCGACAACGCAGTCGAAGGTGCTTGCGGCATCCGGAAGGCGCGCCGATCCGGTGACGGTCGGCTGCCATTCGGCGCAGCGGAAATCGAATGCCTCGCCTTCGCGCGGATGCCCGGCAAAGACGTCGGAAATGTCACCCTGGTGAACCGCCAGGAGATTGACGCAGAATACGCCGTTTTCCTTGATGGCCGCGCATGCCGGACTGCGACGGTTGACGCAGACAAGCAGCATTGGCGGGTCAGCCGACACTGACGCCATCGCACTGACGGTGACGCCAAATGTGCCGGCAGGACCGTCCGTGGTGATGACATTGACGCCGGTTACAGCGCCGCTCATTGCGCCAACGAATGCCCCGCGATCGACCGTCGGAAACTCCTGGCCGACAGCCTTGAACTCACGACTTGTACTAAGCGATGCTTGGAGGGTCGACATTTTGGGTGTCTCTCGAAGTTTTCATTGCCTTGTTCGATGGGTAAATATTGGCGCAGAAGACATCTTTTTGAAAATAGAGCTTAAATATCTCTTGGTTCGGTATTCCTGATGCAGCCATCCTTGGCTGGCGTCAGTGACCGCGCAATTTCTGCACGATCGCTTCAATGGCGATTTCGTAGCCGGCCGGGCCGAGTCCGATCAGGCACCCGGTGACGGCCTGGGAAATGAAGGAGTGATGACGGATCGCCTCCCGCTTGAAGACATTGCTGACATGGACCTGGAAGCTCGGGCCTCCGAAGCTCGCCATGGCGTCCATGAGTCCGATGGAGGTGTAAGACAGGCTGCCACCGTTGATGACGATGCCATCGGCCTTGCCGCGCGCCTCGTGAATCCAGTCGATGAGCATGCTTTCGGAACTGGACTGGTTGAAGCGGACCGTGGCCCCGAGCAGCTCGGCCTTGTGGCGGCAGCGCGCCTCGATATCGGCGAGGGTCAGTCGGCCATAGGGGCCTTCGGGGTCGAGACCATACAGGTTCGTATTGGGTCCATTGAGGACCTCGATATGCAAAATGTCGGACATCACGCGCTCACAGTCATGCTTTGATCTTGGTGTGATCGACCGCCGCCAGGCGGTCATAGGGCTTGGTCGCGACCATCGAAGCACGCGCATCAAAGTCGGCGAACCATCGCTCCGCCACCGGGCGTTGCGCCCGCCAATTCAGCTCGGGAAACCGGAAGTCGAGATAACCGAGAGCGCAGCCGAAGCTGATCGCGCCTATCGTCACCTCGCCGCCGATGTCCGGCAGCAGAGCCTCGATCTTGTCCAATGCGGCTTCGACCTTGCGCAGCTGTGCGGCGCGCCATTGAGGCGAACGCGCGCCCTCAGGCCGCATCAGCATTTCGTAGCGGGCCAGCAGCGCCGCATCGAGCAGCCCGTCCCCCAGCGCCTGCTGCATGAGCGCTGCCCAACGGCGCGGACCCCGCGGCTCGAAAATCGTGGTGTCCCCGGCCAGTTCTGCCAGGTATTCGCAGATGACCCGGCTGTCGAACAAACACATGCCATCATCGGTCAGCAGGGCTGGAATCTTGCCGAGCGGATTGAACGCGAGAAGGTCCCGGTCTCCCTCGAGCGGCGTGGTGCCGCTCGGTATCAATTCAATCCTGCTGACCAGCCCGACTTCATGGGCCACCGTCATGACCTTGCGGACATAGGGAGAAGTCGGAGCGTAAAAGAGTTTCAAGACGCGAACCCGCCATTGCAAGTGTTCTGATTTGGACGACAGCTGTCGACTTGATCGGATCAAGTCGCCAATGCCGATCGGGACGATCGGGCGAGCCGGCGGCTAGGGCTTCTGGTCTTCGGCGCCCACGCCACTGAGTGCGGCACGCGCCACCTCGACGTCCTGGGCGCCTGTCCCGGAACCGACACCGACCGCGCCAACGCAGTGCCCGTCGATGAATATGGGCAAACCGCCCTCTAGATTGGTAAGGCGACCGCCGCCCGCGATGGCGAGCTTGATTTCGTAGTTCGGATCGAGGCGTGACGTCGGCTGGCGATGCGAGGCGGCGGTGATCGCCTTGGACATCGAGGTTTCACGCGACAAGAGTTTTGCCCCGTCCATCCGCACGAACGCCAGCAAATTGCCGCCGTCGTCGACGATCGTGATGTTTTGGGGAACGTTGAGCGACTCAGCCTTGGCAACTGCACTGGCGAGGGCCTTGAGCGCCCCGGCGTGCGTCAGCTTCAATGCAGGCTTGGTTGTCATGTCTACCTCCAAGGATGAGGCCGGCCATGACGATCTCGCTGGCAAGCCATATTCCTTGCTAGGTATCCACCCAAGGTCTTGGATCTGTAAAATAGTATAGCTCGTGCCTATGGATCACATTTTGCGATCTTTCGGCGAGACGGAACTAACCGGCGCGCCGACGGATGAAATCGACGAACAATATGGCCTGCGGTCCAGGCTCTATGGCACGCCAACACTCCAGCGCCAGGGTTGCCACCCCCGAAGCATCGATGGTGATGCAGCCGTGTGACAGCGGTCCAGATGCATTTGGCAGCCGTACCGTAACATCATATGCGCCGCAGGCGGGTTTGAGCACGCTGCCGTGCCAAGCCACGATCTTCTCTCCCGATCGCAACACCGCAGCCGGCTCTACTCCCAGCTCGACGCTCCACGCATGGCCGAGCAATGAGTTGGCTGCCTCGATGTCACCCGACATGAGCAGATTGCGCACGCGCGTCGAGGAACAGGTGGCGTCGTCCCAGTGAACGTCCTCGACCACCGTCACCGCGAACCCGCGCTGTTGTCCAAGGCGCCGCAACAGATCCACGTCGCCGCGTCGCTGCCGCCCGAAACGAAAATTGTGGCCGACAACCAACCGCGAGACCTTGAACCCGCCGACCAGGATTTCATCGATGAAATCCTCCGGCTCCTGTCCGGCGAAGGCGTGGTCAAAACGCGGGCTGTACAGGAAGTCGACGCCGAGCCGACCGAAAGTTTCCGCTTTGGTGGCGGGCGTGCCGAGACGGAACGCCTTGGCTTGCGGCGCAAAAAGCTGGCGCGGGTGCGGTTCGACCGACATGACGCCGATCGGGCTGTTAACGACGAGCGCGGCCGCCTGGGCCGCCGCCATCAGCGCCTGGTGGCCGCGATGGAAGCCATCGAAACTTCCAAGCATCATGACGCTTGCCTGCAAGTCGGCCGGCAGCGTCGCTGCGTCAGTCACCAGCTGCAACGGGCTACCGCATGGCCCAACAAAGGGGACGCCCATGCCCTGATGCAGATCTCGCGGTGCAATGGATTGGTGGCGCTGGCCAAGATCGCCAATGCGGCCGCGATACGGCGAGAAGAGTGTATTTCGGGTATCGACCATCGTGTTCATGATCGAAAAAATAGCTCAACTTCATGCCTCGGGAAAATATGAAAGTGCAAGCAACAGGATCAGCAATTCTGATCCACCAGCCGGTGGCTAGGCACGCGTCTCCGGTTCGAAAGCAGCAACCAGGCACACGCTGTCCCGGCCTGGAGCAATATCGACCCGGGCAACGTCCCGCACGATCAGCGTTTCGCCTGCATCGATGCGGCCTGGGGATGCGATGCATTCGCCGCGCACGGCATGCACGACAAGCAGCCCACCTGGAGGAACGGACATGCTGCCTCCGTCGGAATTGCCGACCACGGCGACCCGTGCAGACCAGCGTCCGCGGCGCGTCATGACGTTCATGACCTGTGATGCGCCGCCTGGCAGCTGCGAACAAGGCGCCGATGCACTGTCGAAGCGATAGGGCGACAAGTGCCCTAGCGCGACCTCCTCCCCGTCATCGAAGCGAAGGACCAGGGGATTTTCGCCAAGGCGCGTGATCGTCCGGTCGATGCCCGGAAACGGAGAGAACTGAGATTCGTCGACGATCGGCGCCCGGCTGATGCGAATATCGAAGTTCTCATGCGTTGCGCCTTGCGGCAGCAGGAGAACGTCTTCGGTGACGCCCCGGCCATTTTTCCAGGGCGTCGTTCGATAGTCCTGCTCGGTCAAGAATTCCAACATCAGGATTGCCCTTCCTGCCAGCCAGGGCCTCGGCGCCGGCCGGCAATACGTCTGCACCGGCGCCCGAGGTTCAGCTCGACTTGTCGGCCAAGAGAATGACCTGCGACAAGTCGAAGGCGATCTGCGTCGGCATTCCCACGGGAACCCTGCCGACAACGTCGCCGCCAGGGAGCCGCATCTCGATCGGACCGAGGCCGTCAACGCGCAGGCGCGTGATCGTGTGCGAACCCTGATAGATGTGGGTCAGCACTTCGCCCGTGACGACGTTGCAGCCGGCGTCGGCGGACGTCGCTATCCGGATGTGCTCAGGTCGCACGAACGCCTGCACCATCTCTCCCTGGCCGAACTGCCATTCCGCACGCCGTGGCGCGGTCATGCGGATATTTCCGATTGCCAGCGAGATCTCGCGGTCGGATGCCTGATAGATTGCCGCCGGCAAGGCGTTGATTTCACCGATGAAGGAGGCAACGAAACCGTTGGCCGGATTGCGGTAGAGATCGATCGGCTCCGCCACCTGCTGAATTTGACCGCGGTTCATCACCACGATGCGATCGGAAAGGCTGAGCGCCTCGCCCTGGTCGTGTGTCACGAAGATCGTTGTCAGGCCGGTATTACGATGCATTTCGATCAACTCGACCTGCATCTGGGCACGCAGGCTCTTGTCGAGCGCCGACAAGGGTTCGTCGAGCAGCAGAACCTTGGGCTGGATGGCGATAGCGCGGGCCAGGGCGACACGCTGCTGCTGGCCTCCCGACAGTTGCGAGATGCGCCGGCCTTCCATGCCCGACAGCTTCATCATCTCGATGGTCTGCATGACCTTGTGCGTAACTTCGCTCTTGGAGAATTTCCGCTGGCGCAGGCCGAAGGCCACGTTGTCGAAGACGTTCATGTGCGGAAACAGCGCATAGCTCTGGAAAACCATGCCGGTGTCGCGCAGATGAACGGGAACATCGGTGACGTCGACGCCACCGATGTGGATCGCTCCGGCGCTGGGGTCGATGAAGCCCGCCACCATGTTCAACAAGGTGGTCTTGCCGCACCCGCTGGGCCCGAGCAGGGTGACGAATTCCCCGGTACGGATCGGCAGCGATACGTTGTTGACTGCGTGGAACGAGCCGAACGTCTTGCTTACGGCCTTGATCTCGACCGAGTGTTCGAGAGCTGTGATGGCGGTCATTTTTTGATGCATCATGGTGCTAAACCTCTAGCGCTTCAGCCGTTGTCGATTCCAAGGATCTGACGGAGGCCGAGGAAATGATTGGCAATGATCATGATCGCTGTCGTCGAAAGGATCAGCAGCGCCGATATCGCCGAAATGGTGGGGTCCGCATATTCCCGGATGTAATTGTACATCGCGACCGGCAGCGTTTGGGTGCGGCTTGCGGTGACATAGAGCGAAGCCGTGAACTCGGTCAGCGACAAGATCGATGCGATGAGCCAGCCGCCTATCATGCCGGGCAAAATCAAGGGAACCGTGATCTTGAACATCACCCTGGTGGGCGTGGCGCCCAGATTGGCTGCTGCGCGGGCGTAGTTCGGATCGACATTGCTCAGCGAGACGAAAACTGCGCGAGTCACGAATGGTGTCACAAGCAGCAGATGGGCCATGACGATGACAGCAAAGCCCTGCGTCAGGTTGAGATGGCTGCCGAGCAGAAGGAAGCCAAATCCAGTGGTGAAATGCGGCACGATCAGCGGCGACCACAGCGCGGCTTCAAGAAGACCGCGACCACGGAAATTATAGTGGAAGATCAGATAGGCGAAGCTTGATCCAAGCAGCATGGCGAGTGTCGAAGACACCCCCATGACGATCAGGCTGTTTTTGAACGCCACCTGAAAGTCCGGATATGTCAGCGCCTTTTCATACCAGCGCAGCGAAAAGCCGTTTGGCGGAAACGCCATGACTTCCGTGGGGTTGAACGAAGTTGCCACGACGACCACGGCAGGCAGCGTCATATAGACCAGGATCGCCACCACGGCCGTCCAGAACAGAGTGCTTCGCATGTTCGTACCCTTGCTCATGACGTCGCCATGTTCTGCTCGAGGCGGGCCGTGAGGAGTTTCATCAATGCCAGGCTTCCAAGTGCGGCAACCAGCGCGACAAGGCTAAGCACCGCCGCGAAGGGCAGGTTGAATGACGAGAAGCCCTGGAGATAGACTACATTTGAAATCATCAGCACCTTGCCTCCGCCGATCAGCTGAGGTGTCGAGAAGGCGCTCATCGTCCAGGCGAAGACCACGACGAAGCCGGAGAGAATGCCCGGCAGGGTAAGTGGAATGGTCACCCACCAGAAAACCGTGTTCGGTGTGGCGCCAAGATTGGCGGCCGCCTTTTCACAGTCGCGGTTGATCTGGCTGATCGCGGTCGCCAGCAGGATGATCATGACCGGCATTGCAAATTGCACCAGGGCGATGACGACGCCCACCCGCGTGTACATGATCGGCACGGACCGATCGATGATGCCCAACGACTTCAGCGCCGTGTTGACGACACCGTCCGAGCCGAGCACGAGCATCCAGGAATAGGTGCGCACGATTTCGCCGGTGAATAGCGGCGTGATCGCCAGGACCACAAGTACCGAGCGCACCCAGTTCCGCTCGGCGCGTACCAATGCAAACGAAATCGGATAGCTCAGCAGCAGTGCGAAGAACGCCGTCGCAAAGCTTAGGATGAAGGTGTCGAGCAAGACCCAATAGTAGATTGGCCGATTGATGCGGGTGAAGTTTTCCAGCGTGAAGCCACCGACATTCAGCGATCCGGGAACGAATTCGAGGAAGCTGTACTTCAGGACATTGAACATCGCTGCGGCGAAAATCACCGCGACGAGTACCGCTGGCACGAGAAACTGAACGAAAAAGGGGCGCTGTCTGGTCATGGCCGTTGGGCAGCGCATAAGGCGCTGCCCATCCTCTCGACTGGTTACTGCATCATGTTTTCGGTGAACCAGATCTTCCACTGCGGAAGAAGCTTGGCGTAGGTCGCATCGTCAAGCACGATCGCCTGGGTCTTCCACTGCTCGTCGGTCGTGAAGATCCCTGGCAGTTTCGCAAGCTCTTCCGAAATCTTGGCCTTGCGGTTCATCGGCGAACATTTGTGGAATTCGCAGATCTCCTGCTGAACGATGGGGTCCAGCGCGACGTTGATGAACTCGTGCGCGGCATCGAGCTTCTTGGTTCCCGTGTTGATGCCCAGGGCGCCGATGCCAACCACGGCACCTTCCTTCGGGATGGCAATCTCGATCGGCAAGCCCTGCTCGATCAAATGGTAGCCATTGATCGACAGCAGGACCTGCACAGGCGTTTCACCGGTGCGGATGAGATCCTGGCTGGTCGCGTCCGACTGATAGAAGGCCTTGATGTTGGGCTTCAGCGCAGTCAGCTTGTCGGTGATGCTTTCCCAATCCGCCGGGCTTTTGCCTTCCATGACCGAAGCGGCGATGACGACATGGCTGGGATCGAAATCCGGGAGACCCAGGCTGCTCTTCATGGATTCGTCCCACAGAACTTTCCATGAATCGATCTTGAAGCCTTCAGGCATGAGATCGGTGCGGAAGGCCGGCGAATAGACGTAGGAGTAAACGCCCATCTCGTAGCCGCCGCGATCGCCTGCAGGGTAGAGGTCGGCGGCATTCGGAACCTTGCTCATGTCAAGCTTCTCGAAAAGGCCATCCGATTGATAGAGGGCCCCCACATGCGATGTCGTGTAGGTCACGTCGGACTCGGGATTTCCCTTGGCGACCTTGGCCTTGGCCAGACGGTCGAGCGTGCCACCGGTGATGAATTCGACTTCCATCCCTGTACGCTTGGTGAATTCCTTGGCGATAATGGCCGTTCCGTCCTTCCAGTTTCCGCCCCAGGTGCTGACGATCAGCTTCTCCTGTGCGCCCGACTGCGTCGCGAACGATGCCAGCGCCATGGCGCCGATGCCAATCCAATAATTCTTCATTTGCATGCTCCTCACTTTTTCATTGTTGTTTATTGACACCAACGTTGCCAAGCATCGCGTTCCCCAGCGATGCGAGACAGCGCAAACCTCAGGGATTTCCCTGAACCTAGTAGCCCCTTTGCGGATCGACTTGATGAAGGGGCGCTTCACCGCGGCGCACGCGCCTTATGCTCTCGGCTACATCGCGAACCGCCAGAGCGGGCACGGTAATGCTGGCCAGATGTGGCGTTATGAAAACGTTGTCCAAGGCCCAGTATGGATGGCTCGGTGGCAACGGCTCGGCGCCGAACACGTCAAGCGTTGCTTCGCCGATCGCTCCCGATCTAAGTGCCGCCACCAGGGCTGCTTCATCGACCACAGCACTACGCGAAACGTTGATGAACTTGGCGCCAGCGGGCATCAGCGCCAGTTCACGCGCGCCAAGGAGGGCATGCGTGTCGTTTGTCGCCGGAAGCATCGATACAAAGATCTCGCATTCTCCGAGCAGGGCATCGAGCGAGCTACGTCCGGCGTGACATGCGACCCCGGGAATGGTCTTCAATGAGCGCGACCATCCACGGACGTCATAGCCCATATCGGCAAGCGATTTGGCCGCATGGGCACCGAGCTCGCCGAGACCGAGGACGCAGACCTTGATTTCGGACAAGGCGCGCGGGTGGACATAGTGCCACTCCCCTCGCCGCTTGGCGCGCTCGAAGATATGCATGTCACGGGCGTAGCGGGTCACTGCAAAGATGACATAGCTCGTCATGAGCGACACCATCCCGGGATCCGAAAGGCGGGTAATAGGAACAGGCACGAGATCGTCGCGGTTCAACAGCGCGTCCACCCCAGCGCCAAGGTTGGTCAAAAGCTTGAGATTGCGGAACCTCTGGAAGAAGCCTTTCGGAGGCAGCCAGCACAAGGCGTAACTGACTTCCGCAGGATCGCCACCGTCTTCGTCAACGCGAAAATCCAGATCCGGCAATTCGCTGGCGAGAGCATCCCGCCATGCCGCGGGATCATCCACGGGACTGTAGAAGACAAGAGCATCACGCTTCATGCTAAACCCTTCTGCCGAGACTGATCGCGGCCTGTCACCGCCGCCGATTGGTCTTTTGTCCAGGCCCCTCGAGACCTGATCCTCGAACCAAGATATGGAAGTTCGCTGGTTAACGATGTGACGCCGGGGGACCATTGAAAAGAACTTTTAGTCGTTCCTCTGCATTGGATATTCCGATCCTATCGCAGGCCAGCCTAGCGGCTCGCATCTTGCCCTGAGCGCACTGTCGAAGGCTCACTGCAGCGAAAAACTGCAATGCCAGTTGCTCGAATGTATGCGCTGCAATTTGGACGGCTAAATGCCCCCGGGCGAATTCTTGCGGCAAAGCCTCGGGCCGGAACTCGCTCAAGCCAATCAAGATATGATCTGCTTGCCAATGTGGAAGCGGGCACGAGACTTGGTCTGGCGTCCTACGCCGTTTCACCGGCGTTGGATATTCGACGCCCCTTCATCATCAACTATGGGCCATCGCACCAGCGTTATTGGTTTTATTATTAAAGTAGTACCGCACTATTTCAAACCAACCTTGATTTCCGACAACAAGACTCTGATGCGCCGAAATACATCGTCAATCATACCCCACCCGAACCGCATCTCGCTGCGATTTGATGGACCCTGTTGGCAAGCACGCTTGCCGGCGGACGCCAAAATCTCGTCATCACCGGATTTCATGGAAATCATGGCCATCCTCCAAGTTATGTGCTGGTCACAAGTGTAAGAATCTAGAACCCGAGGTAATTTGGCGTAACTGAATCAAATCTATCTGGTTCGACATCATATAATTTTCGCCTAGACACATTTCCTATTACGCTGTGTGCATAATCAAATTGATACCTCATTCCGAACACTCGAACTATAAAACCAGATATTCCATGCTTAGGTAAATTTGCAACTTTACTGACATAGGCATTCTCTATCTCATCAGCTGTTGCATTCATTTTTACGCCTAGCACTTCGTATAGAGCTGATTTTGCCATTTCTGGAGACTCCAACGCATTCGGTGAGGCTGATTGACGTTGAGGCTGAACCTCCTGCATAAAATTACAAAACACCTTTTCCGAACCAGTAACTCAAGAATTCTGATGCAGTCCCGATTGCGAGATTGTTCAACGGGCGACGCCTGATCATTGAAGATCTCGCTGAGTTGCGAGCCGGGTGCCTGCCGGTTGTCGCAAAACACCGAGAAGCGCCCGTCAGCAGTTGAGCCTCTCGCCGAATAGCTTCGGGGTGCGCAAAGGTCGCTGCACCCTTTAAGGTCAGGCTACCTGCCAAATTGCGCGAACAGGGCAGCGATCTCTTGTTCAGCCATGTTAGCGAGCGCCAGGCACAGCAGAATTCGTGCCTTCGGGCCCTTGAGGCGTCCGGCAAAAATCGCCCCCGCCTCCTCGAGGTCCCGTCCGCCGCCGTCGCCGTAAAGTGGAAGCACCCGGCCTTGGGGACAACGCGAGGTAACGATGGTGACAAGGCCCTTTTGCGTGGCCCGCCTTACTGCAGCAACCACCTCAGGCGTCGCGTTGCCGCGACCGAAGGTTTCAAGCACGATTCCGCGGGCACCAGAGGCTACCGCGGCTTCATACAGGCGCTCGTCTGCCCCCATTGCAAGGGTGATCAAGTCGACGCGCGTCTCGAGGTGTTGTGCCTTGATGGCCGGATACCCCGAAAGCCGCCTGGTGATCAGAACCGCGCCATGATCGACCTCGCCCAGTAGCCCCAGGCCACTTGAATCGTATGCCGCCAGACGCGAGGTATGAACCTTGGTGGCGTCGATGGCGGACAGCACCTTGCCGGCGAATACAACCAGCGTGCCGAGATTGGCGGCATCGGCGGACGCAGCAACGGCAATGGCATCGGCGAGGTTGCGCGGCCCATCCGCGTCGGGCTGGTCTGCTCCTCGTTGAGCACCGGTGAAGACGACCGGCTTGGACGATGAAATGACGAGATTTGCCAGGAAGGCACTCTCTTCGAGCGTATCGGTGCCGTGGGTGACGACACAGCCGCAGATCGTGTCATCCTTGAGCAACTCGTCGATGTAGCAGGCAAGTCGAAATGAAGTTTCGAGGTCGGTACGGTTGCTGCCGAGATTGCTGAATTCCTCAAGGAGGACATCCACGGCAGGCGCAAGCGGGCCGAGCGTCGACAGCAATTCCGCGCCGGTCGCAACACTCATCAAGGCTTTCGCAACAGGATCATAACGCGAGGCAATGGTGCCGCCGGTCGAAACGACGAGAACCTTTTTCGTACCGGCCTCTTCCGTGTTCATAGCCGCTGCCTAGTGCAGGATCTGACTGAGGAAGAGCCGCGTCCGGTCATGCTTCGGTGCATCGAAGAACGCCGAAGGTTCCGCGCTTTCGACGATCTGGCCACGATCCATGAAGATGACGCGATCGGCCACCCGGCGCGCAAAACCCATTTCGTGGGTGACGCAGATCATGGTCATGCCTTCTTCGGCCAAACCCACCATCGTGTCGAGAACCTCCGTCACCATTTCCGGGTCGAGCGCGGATGTCGGCTCATCGAAGAGCATGATCTTCGGGTTCATGCAAAGCGATCGCGCAATCGCGGCGCGCTGCTGCTGCCCGCCGGAAATCTGCGAGGGGTACTTATGCGCGTGATCCGAAATCCTGACGCGCGACAGGTAGCGCATGGCGGTTTCGTTGGCGGCCTTTCGGCTCATGCCTCGCACCGACATCGGCGCAAGGGTGCAGTTTTCCAGGATGGTCAAATGCGGAAACAGGTTGAAGTGTTGGAACACCATGCCGACCTCCCGGCGCACCTCGTCCACCGACCGTGTGTCGTCGGTAAGGGCGATGCCGTCGACAGTCACCTGGCCGCTTTGAAACTGCTCGAGGCGGTTGAGGCAGCGGATCAATGTCGATTTTCCGGACCCAGAGGGCCCGCAGATGACCACGCGCTCGCCCTTGGCCACATCGAAATCGATGTCCTTGAGTACCTGGAATTGTCCATACCATTTGCTGACGGAACGCATGACGACAGCAGCATCGGATGTCTTAGCCGGCATGGGCATCGATCGGCTCCTTGCTTGGGGTTCTCTGCGGAATTGCCATTTCCAACGGGTCGAGCAGGACCTGCAGCGCCTGCTCATCCAAACCCAGCGACACCGCGACCTCCATGACGGTCCGTCCCGATGCGAGCGCTTGCTTGGCGATATCTGCGGCCTTGGTGTAGCCGACGACAGGCACGAGTGCGGTGGCCAGCGAGATGCTGCCCTCGGCGCCGGCGCGACAACGTTCGACGTCGGCCTCGATGCCCGCCACGCAACGCTCGGCGAGGTTGGTCATGGCCCGGCCAAGCAGCCGCATCGAGGTCAGGAGATTGTAGACGATCAGCGGCTCGAACGCGTTGAGCTGCAGCTGTCCACCCTCTGCTGCCATGGTGACAGCCAGGTCGTTGCCAATCACCTGATAGCAAACCTGGTTGACGGATTCCGGAATGACCGGATTGACCTTGCCGGGCATGATCGAAGATCCGGGCTGGACCGGAGGCAACCGGATTTCGCCCAGTCCGCTGCGCGGTCCGCTGGACAGCAGCCTGAGGTCGTTGGCGATCTTGGAAAGCTTGACCGCGATCCGCCGAAGGATGCCGGAGAATGTAACAAAGGCGCCGGTGTCCCAGCTCGCCTCCAAAAGGTTGCTGGCGGCTTTCAGCTCAAGGCCAGATATCCTCGACAGTTCGACGATGGCACGCTCGGCATAAGCGTGCGAGGCGTTGATGCGGGTTCCTACGGCGGTGCCGCCCAAATTCACTTCCTGGAAAAACGAGGCGACCTCTTCCAGCCGCGCGGTATCTTCCTGAGCGTTGCGGCGAAAGCTTCGAATTCCTGGCCCAGTGTGATCGGCACCGCATCCTGCAGCTGCGTGCGGCCAATCTTGACCGTGGTCGAGAACTCGCGCCCCTTTGCCTCGAAAGCCGAGATCAGCTTGGCAAGTGCGGTCTGCAAGTCGGAACGCGAGAGCAGCAGCGCCAGCCGAACCGCCGTCGGATAGACGTCGTTGGTTGACTGGGACATGTTCACGTCGTCGTTGGGATGAACCGTCTGGTAATCGCCCTTCTGGCGCCCCAGATGCTCAAGGGCACGATTGGCGATGACCTCGTTGGCATTCATGTTGCTCGACGTGCCCGCCCCGCCCTGGAAGACGTCGACGACGAACGGCTCCATCAGCAGTCCGTCGATGACGTCGTCGCATGCCTTGACGATGGCTCCGAATTTCGGTTCGGGAAGTTGCCCTGCAGCATGGTTGGAAATGGCGGCTGCCTTCTTGACCATGGCGAGAGCGCGGACCAGCGTCGGAAAATGGCTGAGCGCAATGTCGGAAAGCGAGAAGTTCTCGACTGCCCGCAGCGTCTGGATGCCGAAATAGGCCTCCACGGGAACATCCCGCTCGCCCAGTGAATCGCGCTCGCGCCGTGTGCGCGAGCGATTGTCTTCGTGCCCGGTCATGATGGATCTCAGGCCGCTGCGTAAGTCTGATTTCCGGCCTTTGCGGCGCTCGCTTCGAGCTCCGACTTGGTGCCGAAATAGTCCGCCCGCACCGCAGCGCCGATCAGGTTGACGAAGAACCGCCCGGCCGAGATCGCGGTGAGCTGGTTGACGTCCTTGGACGGCGTGATCTCGACGATGTCCATGCCGACGACGCGACCCTTCTTGACCAGGCCGTGAAGGAGCTTGCGGGTCTGGGCGTAGGTCACGCCGGCCAGCGCAGGACCGGCGACGGCCGGCATCACCGAAGGATCGATGCCGTCGGCGTCGATGGTGATGTAATAGCGGCCACCATCGGGGATGCGGTCGAGGATGGCGTCCATGCCGACATCGTGCAGTTCATATGCGGTGATGATGTTGGAGCCGTAGGCCTTGGCAGCCTCGTATTCCTCCGGACGCGCCGTACCCTGGGCGCGGATGCCGATCTGGAAGATGTCCTTGACATGAGACATCTCGGAGGCACGGCGGATCGGGCTCGACAGGCCGTCATGCACGCCGTTGATCTGGTCGCGCCAATCGAGATGCGCGTCGATCTGGATCAGCGTGATCGGACCCTGGTCGTCATAGGCACGCAGGACCGGAATCGGAATGCCGTGGTCGCCACCGATGATCAGGGGCAGAGCGCCGGCGGCCAGGATCTTGCGAACCGCAGCTTCCGCATTGCGGTAGTGAGCGCCGGGGTCCTTGGGGTCGCCGACGACGTCGCCGCAATCCACCGCCTTGATCGCGCGGTCGTCATAGAGCGGACCCCCGACGTCGAAATCGTACCTGTCGAGGTTGCGGACGGCGCGGTCCGTTGCCTGGCGCACGGCGGTCGGCGCCCGCGTCTGGTCGTTGGTCACTTCGTCGATCGTGTAGGCCGAGCCGTAGGGAATGCCCAGGAAGGCGATGTGAGCATCCAGCGTGTCGAGATCGGTATGCACCTTGGAGTAGAGCATGCTCGTGTGGCCATGCTTGGGGGCGGAGGTGAGCTGTGTGGTCATTTCGCTGTCCTTCTTAGTGGATTGGCTGTTCGGCTGCAGGGGACGAACCTTTGCCTGCAGCTGGTTGGTCGGATGTGATCTGCGAGAGGAATTCGCGCAGACGAGGATTGGTGGGGTTGGAAAGCACATCGTTCGACGGACCGGCTTCGGCCACGTAGCCTCGGTCGAGGAAAACGACCCGGTCCGCGACATGGCGCGCAAAGCCGATTTCATGGGTGACGATGACCATCGTCATGCCGGAGTCGGCGAGCTCCCGAAGAAACAACAGGACTTCCTTGACGATTTCAGGATCAAGCGCCGAGGTCGGCTCGTCGAACAGCATCAGCTCCGGGCCCATGGCCAGCGCACGAGCGATCGCGACGCGCTGCTTCTGGCCACCTGAGAGCGAAGAGGGAAACATATGAGCCTTGTCGCGCAGCCCAAATCGTTGCAACAGCGCGAGCGCTTGTTCTTCGGCTTCCGCGCGGGGTCGTTTCTGGACTTTGATGGGGCCCTTGACGATGTTCTCCAGAACGCTGAGATGCGGCCACAAATTGAACTGCTGAAAGACGAAGCCCATCTTCGGACGCATGCGGTCGATCTCGCGATGCGACTGCATCCGCAGCTTTCCGTCCGCCTTCCGCTCGCGGCCGATATAGGAGCCGGCAACTTCAACAAATCCGCTGTCGGGAGCGGTCAGGTGGTTGATGCAGCGCAGTAGCGTGCTCTTTCCGCAACCGCTTGGGCCGATGATGCAGACAACCTCGCCTGCCGCCACGTCGAAGCTGATATCGCGAAGCGCCGTCGCGCCGCCGAAGCTTTTGGCCAGATTGGAAACCTTGAGCAGGGTCATGGTCATGCCGGCCTCCGTGCGCCGATCAACAGATACTTGTCCGCCAGACTGGTCCGCGCCTGATGAGCGCCTTGAGCAGCGCCAAACGCCTTTTCCGCGCGGTGCATGAAATGGGCAAAGATCGCGGTGAAGACCCAGTAGACGGCAGCGGTGGTCAGGAAGACTTCGAACGGCGCGAAGGTTTCGCCCTGGACGACGAGCCCCTGGTAGGTCAGCTCGGCAACGGTAATCGTGCTGAGCACCGAGGTTTCCTTGACCATCGAGATGCTGGTGTTGGTCGAAGGCGGCACCAACAGGCGCACGGTCTGTGGAGCCACGATTTCCCACAGACCCTGGAAGTAGGACATGCCGATCGCCCGAGCCGCCTCCATCTGCCCCTTCGGCACAGCGAGGATCGCGCCGCGGATGATCTCGGCAAAATACGAACTGGCGAAGAAAGCGAGCGCGATCGTGCCGACGATGGCTTCGGGCAGGCGAAGGTTGAAGAACGGCAGCCCGTAGAAGAACAGGTAGAGCACGACGATGAAGGGGATGTTGCGGAACCACTCGACATAGGCGGTGGCGATCCAGCGCAAGGTCCGGCGATGCGACAGCGCCATCAGCGCGATCGGTATGGAGATCAGGAACCCCACTGCGACGGCAGCGACGGCGATGATGATCGTCAGCCATGTGCCGCGCGCGAAAAGCGCCCAGTTGTCGAGAATGACGTTAAAGTCGAAGGCCATGACCTTATCCTCTGCGCGCGGCGAAGCGCGTCTCCAGAATCCTGCCGCTCTGGCTGATGACGAAGTTCACCGCAAACAGGATGATCGCTGCGGCCAGCAGGGTTTCGAGCGGCCTGAAGGAGGCGTTCGCCACCTGCTGCGCGGTTCGCAACACTTCTACGACCGTGATCACCGACAGCAGGGCTGTGCCCTTGACGATGGTGGTGAGTTCGTTGACCAGCGGCGGCATGATGCGGATGTAGAGCTGCGGCAGGATTACCTTGGTCCAGATGACCTTGCCCTTGATGCCGAGGGCGATCGCGGCTTCGACCGGACCGGAATCCATGCCGGACAATCCCCCGCGCATGATCTCGGTGATGAATATCGAGCTGTTGAATGCGATGGCCAGGATGCCTGCCTGGATCGGCGACAGGTCGAGGCCGAGAGCCGGCAGGCCGTAGTAGAACAGGAAGATCTGCACGAGGATCGGTGTTCCCCGTATGAAGCTGATCACGACGCCGATCACTGCGTTGAGCGGCATGATGCCAAGCGTGCGCAGGATCGTAAGTGCCGTGCCGCCGATCAGCGCCAGCACCATGGCGACAAGAGAGATCGCCAGATTGATGCCCATGGCCGGCAGGAGCTGGGGAAAGGCGCCGCCCAGGGCGGCAACGCTGAAGTCCATCGTCGTTTCCTTCGATGTCGGGGGTGGATGGCTCGCCTACAGCGCCGCTCGTCCTGTTGAGCACACAAGGACGCTGTAGGATCTTGAAATTGCGCATGGTCCCGTTCGAAGATCGTTTCCGATTTTCGTGGTCATGCCGGTCCCGGGCCCTTGGCGTCGGGACCGCCAGGGAGGTGTTAGCGAGCGCCCTCTGGCAGGTAGCCCTTCTCGGGCAGATCGTAGGTCATGCCGAGCCACTTCTGCTGCAATTCGGCCAGCTTGCCGCTCTTCTTGAGTTCGAGGATCGCTGCATTGACCGCATCGCGCAGGTCCTGGTCCTCGGGACGTACGACCCATGCATTGTAGCTCGGCACCACCGCAGCCTTGCCGACCAGCTCGAAGATGCCGGGGCGCTCGTTCATCAGGTTCTGCAAGACCGGCAGGCCGGCAAGTGCAGCGTCTGACGTGCCATTTGCGACGGCAAGGAATGAGTCATTGAATGTCGGGAACAGCTTGAGATCGGCAAAGCCTTCCCCGCTGGCCTTCAGGCGCTCATCCAGGGCCTTGGCAACCGGATCGACCGCCGAAGCAAGCTGCGTCGACACAACCTTGCCCTTCAGGTCTTCGACCGTCTTGATGTCGGCATTGCCGACCTTCTTCATGGCGTAGGCGGTGCTGTCGGCAATAGGCAAGGTGTAGGCGTAGCGCTTGGCCCGCTCCGGGTTGATGCCAACCGAGGTGGCCACGAAATCGAACTTGCCGGCAATGAGGCCCGGCAGGATGCCCTGGAAGGGCAGGTCGAGTTGCTCGACCTCTACGCCCCACTGCTTGGCGATCTCATCGAGCAGATCCTTGCCGAAGCCGACGATCTGGCCGTCCTTGACGAATTCGAAGGGCGGATAGGCAGCCTCGGTTCCAACGGTAACCTTCTTTGTCCGCTGGATCTTCTCGAGCGTGGTCTCAGCCCAGCTGGGGGCGGCATAGGAAACTGCGCAGGCCAGGCCAAGCGCTGCAATTCCGAACATGCGTCTGGTAAGCATTTGGTTCATTCCTCCAAAAAAACCGATGGCGTTGGAATATTGGAGACGGGCGTTGGGCGCAAACATAATGAATCTGCCGCATCTCCTGGAATCCGCAACCGTTCCGGCTCGGGCATTGGCCGGACGTTGTCCTGGCGCTCGCAAAGATGCAGAAATGTGCTGTAATTACAGCAATTTACGTCACCATTCGCGAAATATGTCGCAAAATGTTTCGCGTTGGGGCGGAGGTTGACGATTACCGACATTTCTGACTAACATGATCCAAATTCATAGTATCGGCGTGCAATGGTGACGAATTCGACTGCGCACAACCAGATGGTGGTCAGCCGGCTGGGCTTTGACCTTCAGGCTTTGGAGATTTTCATCACTGTCTGCAGGACAGGCAGCATGACTGCCGCCGCAACCCATGCCGACCTGACACAGTCGGCAGTCTCGCGGCAGATATTGAATTTGGAGCGGCGTCTCGGTGTTTCGCTGATCGAGCGTGGTTCGCGACCGCTCAAGCCAACTCTGGCCGGTCAAAAGCTGGTCAATGTTGCCGAGCGCCTGATCGCCGAAGCATCTGCGGTACCTGCGCAGTTGCAGAGCGCCGACGTCCGGATGATCCCGCAACTGCGCCTAGGCCTGATCGACTCCTTGTCCGATCCGCTGGTTCCGATACTGATAAAGGCGCTTCGCGACCGCGTCGGCTCGATCTCGGTTGCGACAGGATTCATGGAGCCGCTACGCCAGCGGCTGCTCAAGCGTGAACTCGATGCGGTGATTTCGGCCGATCCGTTCGACGATGTCGACGGCTTCGAACGGTTTGAGCTGTTTCAGGAGCAGTTCGTGGTGCTCGTATCTCGTGGCGAGCCGCCTTTTGGAGATGAAAGCGAGTTTCGCAGCTTCGCCACGCGGTTCCCCATGATCCGCTCGGGCACCACCACCGGAATCGCCCAACGGGTCGAACAGCATTTTCGCCGAATGAGACTCGAGGTACCGCAGGCGTTCTCTTGCGACACGATTGAATCGATCGTCAGCCTGGTTGCCTCCGGCGTCGGATGGTCGATCCTGACACCAGTGTGCGTCAGAAAATGCATTTCGCTGGCGCCCGCAATCCAGGTTCTCCAACTCCCCGGAGCGGGGTTCTCGCGGCACATCTATCTGGTTGTCAGGCAAGGCGAGATGGGCAGCTTCGCCAAGCAGCTTTCGACAATCTGCCGGCGCGCTGTGCAGAAGAGCTACATGCCGCCGCTCGTCGCGGTGGCGCCATGGATGGTCGACGCGATCACGGTCGCGCAAAGCTAAGGCTGCCTGGCAGGTGACCTCAGGGTGCCGCATGAATGACAGCCGGTCGTCGATCAGGAACTCGGTGCGCTCGTCCGACACATTGTTCGCCGTCTGGATCACCAACACCTTCAACATCATCACAGGATCATACGGCGGTCGGCCACCGTGCCGCCCGCTCGTATAGGCAAGCGCCTTTTTCCAGATCAGGTCGGAACGCCTCGAAGTCCACAATCCGCCCTTCGAGCTGATCGCCCAGATCACTCAGGAACGTCCATCTTGCCTCAAACCGTTTACTCCGGCGCCCCCCTAACGCATGCTGTCGAAACATCGGGAGTGACCCCATGAGCATTCTGTCCGCACGCGCGATTTCGTCGGCCGACGCCATCGACACGGTCTTCAGGTTCTTCAGCAGCTATCGCGACGGCGTCGACGACAAGGATGTGCGCGCCGATCTCACCTTCGGCAATCCGCACGAAATGCCGCTGCCTGCGATGGTGGCGGCGATCAAGGCCCGGATGGAGCCGAAAAGCGCGAACTGGTTCGCCTACAAGACCAGCGAAGAGGAACCGCGCACGGTGATCGCCGAGGCCCTTGGCGCCGAGCTCGGGCTGCCGTTCCAACCCGAGGACATCGCCATGACACAGGGCGCCTTCGGTGCGATCGCGCTCGCCTTTTCCCTGCTGCTTGACCCCGGCGACGAATGCATCATCCCGCAGCCGGGCTGGTTCTGCTACGCCACCACGCTGCGCGCCCGCAATGCGGTGCCGGTTCCGGTCCCGCTCGCCGAAGGAACATTCGACCTCGATGTGGCCGCCATCGAAGCCGCGATCTTGCCACGCACGCGGATCGTGGTTGTCAACACACCGCACAATCCGACGGGCGTCATCTACAGCCGGGAACGTCTGATCGAACTCGCCGCCATGCTGACCCGCAAGTCGGCGGAGCTTGGCCGCCCAATCTTCATCCTGTCTGACGAACCCTACCGCCGCATCCGCTTCGACGGCGTGCCCTTCACCAGCCCCGCCGCCGTCTATCCCCATACGCTCATCGACTACAGCTACGGCAAGATCCTGCTCGCGCCGGGCCTGCGCATCGGCTACCTCGCGATATGCCCGTCCATGCCCGAGGCCGACAAGGAAGCCCTGCGTGCGGCGGCGTTGACTTCGCAGGTCGGTGGCGGCTGGAATTTTCCCGATGCACCGCTGCAATATGCGGTCGCCGATCTTGAAAGGATTAGCATTGACATCGGCGAACTGCAGCGCAAGCGCGACCGGCTGCACGGCGCGCTGACGCAATGGGGCTACAGCATGACCAAGCCAGAAGGCACATTCTACCTCTGGGCGCGCACGCCCTGCGGGGACTCGATTGGCTTTACCCGCAGACTAGCGGATCAGGGTGTCTTCGTGATGCCGGGAACGCTCTTCGACCGGCCCGCGGATTTCCGGATCAGCCTGACGGGCACTGCAGACATGATCGAGGCAAGCCTTCCTGCCTTCCAGGCTGCAACCGAACGCTAGTGCGGTTTGCTTTTGGAATGAACCGGGGGATTTGCAGTCCGGGGGCTCTGATACTGTCGCCCCCCTCGCGACCGAGCGCCCAGTCCGGCCTGTTGCCGAGGATCTGGAGCCTGAGGCGCAGGATTTCATAGGCCTTGTCAGTTCGTGCGTCGGGGTGCGCCTGTCCATATGCGCATCGTGCAGCACGAGGTCCTCGACATGGACCAGTTCGCCATCGAGCCACAATGACGACGCCGCATCGGCAAAATGGCTGCGCTCGACAAAGCCCTTGGCCACCGGCGATCGGGCGATGCGCAAGTCGAGCCGGACCAGCGCCTCGGTTGCCTGCATGGCCGGGCCGAATAGCTGTTGCGTGGGCAGGGACTCGATCTGGTAACTCATTGTTAACGCTATAATCGATTCTCTTCCCTAAAGCTATATATCGCATAACTTTACCAACTGATGGTTCCTCGAAGTTAAAAAATAACTATTGATAATCATTTCTTATCGATAGTGATTGTTTTGGCGCGCGAAACGGCTAGAATCCGGGCAGATCCCACCGGCCGTGGCCGGAAATTCCGCCGGGAAAGCCGCCTCATGGCCTCAAAACGGCCCGCCATCTCCAATGCCGACGACGTCGCTCGCCGCGCCGAGACACTGGACGCACTCGACGCCGTCTTGCCCTTCGATCGCCGCGAACAGCTGGCCGGCGTGCTCAGCGACGACGACGTCGCCACGCTGCGCCATCTCGTCCAGGCCGGGCTTGGCGACAATTCGCTGCGGGCGCTGTCTTCGGATCTCTTCTACCTCGAGGCGTGGGCCCGGGCGGCGACGGGCGAGCCCCTGCCCTGGCCGGCACCCGAGGTGCTGCTGCTGAAATTCGTCGCCCACCATCTCTGGGACCGTTCCCGGCGTGAGACCGATTTTACCCACGGCATGCCCGACACCGTCGAAGCGGCTCTCCGGTCCGAAGGTCTCCTGAAGGTGACAAACAGACCGCATGCGCCGGCCACCGTCCGACGAAAGCTGTCGAGCTGGTCGACACTGACCAAATGGCGCGGCATGCAGGGCCACTTCAACGCCCCTGGGCTCAAGAGCGCGGTCAAGCTCGCCGTGCGTGCCACCGATCGGACGCGCCAGCGCAAGAGCCAGAAGGCCATCACGTCAGACGTCTTGGCAGCCGTGCTGAAGGCCTGTGCCGGCGACAGCCTAGTCGATTGCCGCGATCGCGCCTTGCTGACCACTGCCTTCGCCTCCGGCGGCCGCCGCCGCAGCGAAGTTGCCGCCCTTCGCGTCGAACATCTGGTGGAGGAGGCCCCGGTGCCGGCCGATCCCAATGATCCCGACGGCACGGAAAAGCTGCCCTGCCTGATGATCAGTCTCGGCCGCACCAAGACCGGCAACGCCGATACCGGAGCCAGCGTCTACCTGATCGGCCGGCCCGTGACTGCGCTGCAGGGCTGGATCGCCCGGGCCGGCATCAGCGAAGGCGCGGTGTTCCGCGCGATCGACCGCTGGGGCCATCTCCAGCGCCGCGCGCTGACCCCGCAGGCGGTCAATCTGATCCTCAAGCGCCGCATCGCCGAGGCTGGGCTGGATCCGGCGGAGTTCTCCGCCCACGGCCTGCGTTCGGGTTATCTCACCGAGGCCGCCCGGCGCGGCATCCCGCTGCTCGACGCCATGCAGCAGTCGCAGCACCGCTCGGTCAACCAGGCCTCGAGCTACTACAACGATGCAGAACGCAAGCTCGGAAAGGCCGCGAGACTGCTCGTCTGAACACCACGAGACGCATTTCAGCCCCAGGACAGCTGGTTTTTCGGCAGTCGTCCATCAGGGTCGATGACAGTGACCTTGTGCGGCGGCGTGCCGTCCCAGCTCCACAGGACCAGGTTATGGTCCTCCGCATCAGCGCCCGGTGCGAAGCTGGGCACCAGGATGCCGGCCACCCCTTGCGGGAAAAGCCGGTCGTGTATCGTCCAGGATGGCGGCCGCTCCCCTTCGGCAAGGAAGCTCATCCAGCCACAAGCCATATCCTCGAAGCGGACCGACGCAGCTTCTCGGGCCTGCGGTGTGCGCAGATCGACGATGTCGTTGCAATCGACCTCATAGGAGCACAGCACGCAGGGATCGATACGGTGCGCAAAACCCTGGTTGGCTTCCTTGACCGCGGTCATGATGCCGAGTGCCAGATAGAGCGTCGGCGTGCCCTTCGGGTTGAAGCGCGCGCCCCGTATCGCCGCGCCTTCGCCAGAGATCGGCTGAAAAGACCAGCGCGGGTCGTGCGCCCGGTAGCAGGTACCTGAAAACCTCAAGCAAAACCACCGACAGCAAGGTGGTCGAGATAGTCGCGCACGGCACCTGCCTTGCCGTCCTTGACCAGGGCTTCCGCAGTCCTGCCGCCGAATGCCGGGATCGGCTGGGCCCGGTACCAGGCCATCGCCTGCTCCTTGCCGCCGGCCCATTCGGACACCCGGCTGATGATCTCGAGCATTTCGCGCACCCGTGCCTGCGTCTTGAGGGTACCGACGCGTGCCGCCTTGTAGAGCGACTCCCGCGCCAACCCGACGGTTTCGGCCAGCTGCGTCTTGGACATGCCGAAACTGTCGGCGACGCGATCAATGGCAATCCGGCCCGAACCATCCATGAAGGTCAGTACCAGGGCCTTGTCGCCGGAGCCCGAAGCTTGAGCCGATTTTTTCGTCAGCGTAGCCATTGCCTTATCCCTTGACCGGTTTGTATGGCAACATATAGGGCAATCCCCTTTCGACTGCAATCTTGGCCGACCTGAAATTGGCCTGGGAACTTGGGACTGGCGGAAAATTCCCGGGGTTGCCCGTCACAGCCATTGGCTAGGTTTTGCAGGGCGCGACGCACCTGAACGAAGCGGCTCAATGCCGCGCGCACAACCGCTGCTGACGCAACCCGCCGGCGATCGGGCAATCTCGCGGTTCACCGGCCAGTTCTTCACCCCGCCCTCGCCTGAGCCCCTCCCCTGCCCCGAAGCAAGGCCATCAGCACCGGCCCGATGGAGAACTCGCCGCCCCGTGCCTTAGCCGTCAGGCTGCGCAGGTAGCCGCCGGGGCTCGCAATTGCCTCACCCTTCTGCAGCATCGCTGCCACCATGATCGCGGCGTCCACCGCCCCCATTGCCTCGCAGGCCTGGTTCCACGCATCCGGGCTCACGCCGAGCGCGCCGCGCACCAAATTCGCCGTCTCCACCAGATCGGCCCAGCCCGAAATGCCGTTTCGTGCGTAGTCGGCAATATCGGGGCAGGCACGCAGCACCATGCCAAGTGGATATCCCGTCGGCGGCTGGCTCCTGGTTTCCAGCTTTTGCGCCACCGTCGCTCGCTGGTCTTCTTCGAGGCCGGGTTCAAGTTCATGAGGTTGTGTATTTGAATTCTGTATGTGGCGCTCAAAATGAGACTCATTGGCGCTTGTTTTCTTCGATTTAACGTGACTTTCCAGCGCGTTACGCACCTCCTGGGCGAGCGAGGCCAGTTCGGTGGCTACGGGCTCGAGCTCAAGTCGGCTTGCAGTGCGCGGAATCTGCGCAATGATCTCGCGATATTCGAGATGCAAGCGCTTCCAATCGGCAGCAATGCCCTCTTCCAGGCCGAACGAGATCATCTTGGCAATGTCCCGGCGCAGGATGGTGATCCGCTCCCGCAGGAGCTGCAGCGCCCGCCTCTCGGCCCGAACAGCCTCGGCCATGCGCTCGAACTCCTCGGCACGTGCGAGAAGCGGCGTCAGGTCGAAGCCGAAAGCCTGTTCGATCTCGCCACCGAAACCCTTGCGGGCGTAGCGCTTGCCGTTAGGGCTGTCGCGACGCACGACCAGGCCGCAGTCGACAAGCACGGAGAGATGGCGCCTCAGCGTCGCCGGCGCCATGCCATGCGCGCGAAGCGCCAGTTGCGCATTGGAAGGAAATACCACCAGCCCCTCCCCTTCCGCGAGATCCGCGTCCGGATGGAAGCTCAGCAGTGCGTTGAGCACCGCCAGCGCGCGATCGCTGGCACCCAGCAAGCCCTTCGCCTCGCACACGGCGCGAAACACCTGCCATTTGTTGGCGCTGGCGCCGGGCGCGCAGCCGTCGGCCGCCATCTGCCCTGCTACCATGGCAAGCGACAGCGACCGCCGCCCAAAGGGCGTCGTCGAGATATGCTCGATCATCTTCGTTCACCTCTTATCGAGGCAAGCCAAAGGCGTTCCGGAACGCGTCCAGTGGTTGACAAGTCGGTCCGGAAATGATTCTCTCACAATTGCTACATTGATGAGGGCTTCCGGAATGGCGACGTTTCGGGGGCCTTTTTCTTGCGTCTATCCTTCTGGTTCCAATCCTCTACGCACTAGGTACTGACACACTCCGCATCCGCTGGAGCGCTGCTTCCAAGCATGCGCCCGATCACCAGACGTGGAGAATTCTAGTTCTGCCGGGCCGCGTCCGCGCGCTCCTGTTCGAACCTTTGCAGCAGCCTGGGCAACTCCTCGCCGAGAAAATCCTCGAAACCCTCGGCAATCTTTTCGACGAAATCGATGCGGGCCTTGCCCTTGGCGACCGTCAGGTGAGCCACCGCCCTGCCCTTGCCGTCGCGAATTTCGCGAGCACCATCGGTCTTGGCGACTTTGCGCTGCAGCCTCGTGAACAGCAGGTTGAAACGCTCGTCGCTCGTCGCTTCGCGAAACCGCGCGCTGGATATCTCGTCGTTGGCCTTGACCCGGGCCGCCTCGCTCTTGAGCAGATCGGCCAGCGCCATCCAGCGCGGACGGCCGACCTTGGGCGCAGCACCGATGGCACGCACGATGTGCTCGGGCACCGCATCCGCCACCTGCAGGAAGCGTGTCATCTCCGCCTTGTGCAGCGACAGCGCATCCTGCACCAGGCCGCGTTCGAACCCCCGGCCGATCAGCTCGTGGGCGAACAGCGCACGTTCGATGAAAGAGAGATCACGGCGTTCGCTGTTTTCCTTGCCCTGGGCAAGAACAAGCTCGATGTCGGAGAGCGGCCGCACGATCGCCAGGACCGGAACGCCGAGCCGGCTGGCAGCCCGCACGCGGCGGTGGCCGTAGGCCGTCTGGTAACGCCCCTGTTTGTCGGGATGCGGACGCAGCAGCACCGGCACCTGCTGGCCGGATGCCTCGATGCTCGCCACCAGCGCTTCAAAATCGGCATCGTGGTCGCCATGGTCGAGCCGGTCGGCGACAAAGGATGCTTCGATCAATCCGGTATCCACCGGGGCCACGCGCTCGGCGGAGTCGAGACTTTCCTTGAGCCGACGCGCTTCCTCGATCTCCCTGGAAAGACCGCCGAGAGAAAGTCCCATCGCCTTGACGGCACCTGAGGCGCTGCGCGCCCGTGCCGGGCTTTCGGCTTCCATCGGCTTGATCGGCGGGTTGTCGGCCGGAATTGCCGCCACCGGTGCGGGCTCGCCGGTGCCAAACAGTGCCTTGAGCTGATCCTTGCGGTTCTGTGCCATCTCAGCCTCCCTCAGCCTGCCCGGTTCCAGGCCTTGACCATCAGGCCTTCGACCTCGTCGTTGACAGCTGTCAACGACTCCATGGCGCGGTCATAGGTGGCCCGGCTGAAGCTTTCGCGCGCCACTTCGTAGAGCGTCTGCTTGGTCAGGCCGGCGTCGGAGAAGGCAGTCGACTTGACCAGCGGCGCCGTCAGCACGCGATCGCCGAACAGCGAACGCAGGAAGCCGACGATCTGCGTCTGCGGCCCATCATTGGGTTCGTAACGCGTGATCAGATAGCGCATGAAGTCGAAATTGAGCTCGCCACCCGCTTCCCGCACGACCGACAACAGATCGGCCGTCATGAACAGGAACTGGCTCATCGAGGCGACGTCCAGCATCTGCGGGTGGATGGTCACCAGCACCGAGGTCGCCGCACACAGAGCCGACAAGGTCAGGAAGCCGAGCTGCGGCGGGCAGTCCATGACGACGACGTCGTAATTGTCGGCAACGGTCTGCAGCGCCTCCTGCACACGCGCAAAGAACATCGCCTTGCTGTCGCCGGCCTGGCGCGCAGCCAGCATCTGCGGCGTGGTGTGCTCGAACTCCTGCAGCTCGAGATTGCCAGGCACGAAATCGAGACCGTCGAAATAGGTCCTGCGGATGATATCGCTGAGCGGCCGGCGCTCCTCGTCATAGCGGATCGCGCCGTACAGCGTGTCGTTGCCGTTCAGGTCGAGTTCGGGCTGATAGCCGAACAGCGCCGACATCGAGGCCTGCGGATCGAGGTCGATGGCGAGCACGCGATATCCGGCAAGCGCCAAATGCTGTGCGAGATGGGTGCTGGTCGTGGTCTTGCCCGAGCCACCCTTGAAGTTGGTGACGGCAATGACCTGCATGTGCTCGCCGCGCGCGGCGTCGCGGCGCGGCAGGTAGTGGCGCGCCTTGGTCGGGTTCTGCTCGGCGAGATGTCGGCGCAGCCCATTGATGTCGTCGAGTGCGTAGTAGCGGCGCCCGCCTGCCCCCGTCTCGGGCTGCGGACCCTCGCCGGCGATGGACAGTTGCCTGAGATAACCGTCGGAGACGCCGATCAGGCGCGCTGCCTCGCCGCTCGAAAACTTGCGCAATGCTTTCTTCGAGGTCGGTGAAAACAGCCGGTCGCGCATCGCCTGCAACTGTGCCGAAAGCATCTCGGCATCGCGGGCAATGGCACGGTCGGTCGACACGACGTCCGCCTCCTCGCTCGCGTTTTCCGCCCGTGTTTGAACAGCCCCTGCCAAGTTCTTTAGTCCCCTCTCGGCTGCCCGGCCGCGTGCTACACGACGGCCAGACAAGCCTGCTACGGTTTATGCGCCGATTCGCTGCGGAATCCGAATCCGGGTTACGCCTTCACCAGTTTTTACGTGCTGGAGCGTGGATAACGGATCGATGAAGCGGTTACGCCGGGCACATCGAAATACGTCAAATTACCGTAACAGGGTGCTGGAGCGCCCGAGTCGAGTCAACTTATTTATAGTTAACGGAAATTAACCATTGTGACGGGAACGAAACGACGTGCTGCCAGGTCGTTTCGGGGCCGTCGGGAACTCGTTGACAGCTGTCAACCGGCGTTGCGGTACCCGCGCCTGAGCTTAGAAGCGGCCAGCCGGCGCAGAGCGTCATCGGCCTGGGCAGCGTCGGCGAACAAGTCGAGGCGCCGCCTGCCCGACGTGCCGATGCGGCCCCATTCGCGGACCAGAGCAGCATCGCCGAACAGCGACGGCTCGACAGACAGCCGATAGAACCGCGCCATGTTGCGGCTCGGGTCACGACGCTGAAGATGCAAAGCTGGGGATGGCTGTTCCATGGACGCCAGAATCGCAAGGGCGGATTCTGGCGTCCAATGAAAGTGCTGAATCGGTCAGCCGGGATCGATTCAGGGCGTTGATAGGCCGGCCTAGGCCGCCTGCCCCATTGGCGCCGACTGCGAAAAGGCTGCGAGCAGTTCGGCCTTGCGCTTCTCGAAGCGCGCGACGGAAGCGAGCTTGACATGGCCATAGCCGCGAACCTCTTCCGGCAGGCAGGCGAGTTCGGTGGCCGCCGAAAGGTTCTCCGGCGCCAGCCGTGCAATGAGGTCTTCGACGAGCGCAAGATAGTCCGCGATCAGGCGACGCTCCATCTTGCGCTCGGCGGTGCGGCCAAAGGGATCGAACCGCGTGCCGCGCAGGCCCTTGAGGCGCGAGAGCACGGCGAAGGCCGGCTCGATCCAGCGGCCGATGGCGATCTTGGCTGGATGGCCGGTGCGCGGATCGACGCGGGTCAGCATGGGCGGCGCCAGATTGTACTGGAGCTTGAAGCCGCCTTCGAACTGCTCGGCGAGCTTCTGCCTGAACGCCGGATCGCGATGCAGCCGCGCAACCTCATATTCGTCCTTGTAGGCCATCAGCTTGAACGCGGCCTTGGCGACCGCATGGGCGAATGCCTCCTGGCCAGGTGCTGCCCGCGTCTCGGCCTGCCGCGCCTTGTCGACCAGCGCACGATAGCGCTCGGCATAGGCGGCGTTCTGGTAGCCTTTGAGAAAATCGACGCGTCGCGCGACGATCTCGTCGAGCGTCTTGACCTCGGGCGCAGCTGAGGCGGGCAACATGCCCGCCTGGCGGCTGACGAAGTCCAGATCTTCGGCCGAGCGCCGGCCCCAGGCAAAGGCGGCACGGTTCATCGCGACGCCGGCGCCATTGAGGTCGATGGCCTTTTCGATCGCCCCGCGGCTGATCGGCACGAACCCCTTCTGCCACGCGTGGCCGAGCAGGAACATGTTGGCGGCAATGGCGTCGCCGAACAGGGCCGTCGCGAGCTTCATGGCCGGCAGGGTGGTGAGCGCGTCCTCGCCACCGGCATTACGCAGCCGGCGCAAGGTGGCGCCTTCGCGGAAGTCGATGGTGGTATCCTTCACAAACGAAGCGGTCGGAGCGAAATGATCGTCGACCACCGTCCTGGTCCGGCCCTTGCCGAAGGTGGCGATGGCGTTCTGCGAGGCAGCGACCACGAGATCGAAGCCGAGTACCAGATCGGCCTCGCCGGGTCCGATGCGCGCGGCGTTGAGCTGCTCGGGCTGCCGCGCCAGGCGGATATGCGAGACGACCGCGCCGTTCTTCTGCGCCAGGCCAGTCTGGTCGAGCGTCACCAGCGACAGGCCGTCGAGATGGGCCGCCTGGGACAGGATCGCGCTGACGGTGATGACGCCGGTGCCGCCGATGCCGGTCAGCAGCAGGCTGTAGGGCTCGGTGCCGAGGGCAGGGCGGTTCGGCTCCGCCAATGCGGCGTCGACCCCGCCGGCGGCCTTGGCGCGCGGCTTGCGCAGGCGTCCGCCCTCGATGGTGACGAAGCTCGGGCAGAAACCCTTGGTGCAGGAGAGGTCGGTGTTGCAGCTCGACTGGTTGATGGCGCGCTTGCGACCGAACTCGGTCTCGCGCGGTTCGATCGAGATGCAGTTGGAGACCGCCGAGCAGTCGCCGCAGCCCTCGCAGACCAGCTCGTTGATGAAGGCGCGCTTGGGTGAAACCGGATAGGTGCCGCGCTTGCGGCGGCGGCGCTTTTCGGCGGCGCAGACCTGGTCGTAGACCAGCACGGTGACGCCTTCGACCTCGCGCAGTTCGCGCTGGACCTGATCGAGTTCGTCGCGATGACGCACATTGACCGAACGCGGCAACTGGCCTGCCAGCAGGTGCGGACGCTCTGAGACGACAATCACCTGTTTGGCACCCTCGGCCAGCACCTGGCCGACGATCGATGACACCGACAGCTCGCCGTCATGGCGCTGGCCGCCGGTCATGGCAACCGCATCGTTGTAGAGGATCTTGTAGGTGGCGTTGACCTTGGCAGCGATGCCGGCGCGGATCGCCAGCAGGCCGGAATGGAAATAGGTGCCGTCGCCCATGTTGACGAAGATGTGCTTCTCGTCGGTGAAGGGCGAAAGGCCGATCCACGAGCCGCCTTCACCGCCCATCTGGGTAAAGGTCGAGGTGTCGCGCTCCATGCCGATCACCATCATGTGGCAGCCGATACCGGTCGAGGCGCGGCTGCCCTTGGGCACCACGGTCGAGGTCGAGTGCGGGCAGCCGGAACAGAAATAGGGCTCGCGGTTGAGCAGGCCCGGTTCGGCAGGGGAGGGGGCTCCGACCAGCGACAACTCGGCCGCGCGGGCGGCAAGGCCGGCATCTTCAGTGCCGAGCCATTTCAAGATGGCGCGCGCAACCGACAGGGCGCCGATCTCGCCGATCGAGGGCAGGAGAGGGGAGCCGTCCGGACCGGACTTGCCGAAGACCTGTGGCCGGCGGTCGCCGGGCAGGTTGAACAGCAGCGACTTGATCTGCTCCTCGATCACCGGGCGCTTTTCCTCGACGACGAAGACCTGATCCAGCCCGTCAGCGAATTCGCGCAGGCCTTCCGGCTCAAGCGGCCAGACCATGCCGACCTTGTAGAGGCGGATGCCGAGTTCGGCCGCACGGGCTTCGTCGATGCCAAGCAGCGACAGGGCGCCCTTCAGATCGAGCCAGGATTTGCCGGTCGAGACGATGCCGAGCTTGGCCCTGGGGGAGGGCCAGACCTGCCGGTCGAGCCGATTGGCGCGGGCAAAGGCGAGCACCGCCGCGAGCTTGGTCTCGAGCCTGCGCTCCATCGCCTGCTGGGCGTCGGGCCAGCGCATCGACAGACCGTCGGCGGGCAGGGGCAGGTCGGGCGTGACGATCTCGAGCCGGGTGGGATCGAGATCGACAGTTGCCGAGCATTCGACGATCTCGGTCTGGCACTTGAAGCCGACCCAGGCGCCGGAATAGCGGCTCATCGCCCAGCCGAGCAGGCCGTAGTCGATATATTCGCCGACGCCGGCCGGAGACAGAAGCGGCACCATGGCCGAGATCAGGTTGTGCTCGCTCTGGTGGGGCAGGGTGGAAGACACCGCGCCATGGTCGTCACCGACGAGCAGCAGCACGCCGCCATGCTGGCTCGTGCCGACGGCATTGGCGTGGCGGATAACGTCCATGGTGCGATCGACGCCGGGGCCCTTGCCGTACCACATCGAGAAGACGCCATCGTAGCGCGCGCCGGGGAACATGCCCGTCTGCTGCGTGCCCCACACGGCGGTCGCCGCCATGTCCTCGTTAAGCCCGGGCTGGAAAACGATATGGCTGGCCTTCAGATATTTCCTGGCACTGCCCATCTCGCGATCGAAGCCGGCCAGGGGTGAGCCGCGGTAGCCCGAGACATAACCCGCTGTGTTGAGCCCCGCGGCAAGGTCGCGCTGGCGCTGAACCATCGGCAGGCGCACCAGTGCCTGCGTGCCAGACACCAGGATGCGGCCGCGCTCCAGTGTGTAGCGCTCGTCGAGCGTCGAGGGCATCTCGACCACCGGGGCGCTGTTATCGGGGGACTTCACTACGGTCATTGTGGATTCTCAGGCGTTGGGCAGGGCAGGCGGCATGTCGAAGATGCGGCCCCGATTGAGGATGTTGTTGGGGTCGAGCGCTGCCTTGATGCGTCGCATCGCGGCCAGTTCGGCCGGCGTTCGCGTCAGGTGCAGATAGGCCTTCTTGTCGAGGCCGATGCCATGTTCGGCCGAGATCGATCCGCCGGATCTGGCAACACAGTCGAACACCGCCTTGGCGACCTCGTTGGGCCGGTCGGTGCGGACGACGTAGTGCAGGTTGCCGTCGCCGAGATGGCCGAAAATATAGGCGCGCGCCGCCGGGTCGGCGTGGGCCTGGGTAGCCTCGGCCAGATCGAGGAAGGCGCCCATGCGCGGCAGCGGCAGGCTGACGTCGAGGCTGAGCATCGCGCCCTCGGCGAACAGGAAACGGTTGCAGTCGTCGCGCAACGTCCACAGGCCCTGGTACTCACGCTCCGACTGCGACAGCACGACATCCTCGACCAACCCGTCTTCGATCGCCTGCGACAGCGCTTCGGTGAACGCCTCTTCGTCGGCGGCTGGCGTCATGCCCTGGATGTCGGTCAGCACATAAACGGGCGAGGCAAGGGCAACAGGTGCCGTGAACCCGAGCGCCGAAACCATGTCGCCCATCAGCGGCGCCAGGATGACCTCGAAGCCGGACAGCAGATTGCCGAGGCGGCCGCGCAGGAACTTGAGCAAGCCGAAGGCAGCGTCGAGCGAGGGCAGCGAGCAGAAGGCCGCGGACTGGGTGACGGGTTTGGGGTGAAGCCTGAGGCAGGCCCGGGTGACGACGCCGAGCGTGCCTTCGCTGCCGACAAAAAGCTGGCTGAGGTCGTAGCCGGAATTGTCCTTGGCAAGGCCCTTCATCGACGACAGCACGCTGCCGTCGGCAAGCACGGCTTCGACGCCCAAAACTTGCGCCCGGAAATTGCCATAGCGAAGCACGCGAATGCCGCCGGCATTGGTGGCGATGTTGCCGCCGATGGTGGCGGTGCCGCGCGCGCCGATGTCGACGCCGAAGACCAAGCCCGCCGCGTCGGCCCTTTCCTGCACGACCTGCAACGGAACGCCGGCTTCTGCGACGATGGTGCCCGCTGTCGGCTCGACCTCCTGCAGGGCCGTCATGCGTTCGAGCGAAAGAACCGCCTCGCCGGCCAGCACCCGTGCCCCACCCGACAGCCCGGTGCGTCCGCCCTGGACGACGAGAGGCAGGCGGGCGGCATTGCAGACATTGAGGATTTCGGCGACCTCGGACGTATTGCGCGGGCGCAGCACCAGTTCGGGCCGGGCGCCCGGTTCGCCGGAAAGGTCGTCGCTGTAGCGCGGGTCGATTGCATCGCCGGCCAGAATCGCAGCCTTGTCGAGCCGCGTCTGGAGAATGGAAAGAACCTGATCGGTCGGTCGCGCCATGATGCCTGGATGGCCCGGAGGAAGCCATTTCCGGGCGCTGTTTCAAGCAAGCTTATTTCGCTTGCAATATTTGTCAAACCTATATTGTTTATCTCCATGTCGAGACGGATGTCGGCCTGCTCAGGCCGTACCGACGGAGGACGGATGCCTATCGAATATCAGGACGTGGTGCGCACCGGCGTTGCCCGGCAGGTCGCCGACAAGATCCGCGCCGCCATTCTTGACGGCCGGCTGCAGATCGACGAACGCCTGCCCACCGAAGAGGACCTCGCCAAGAGCTTCGGCATTTCGCGGCCGACCGTGCGCGAAGCCCTGAAGCGGCTCGCAGCGCAAAACCTCATCCGTTCGCAGCGCGGACCGACCGGCGGCACCTTTGTCAGCCGCCCCGATCCCGAAGGCCTGTCGTCGGCGATAACAGGGGCAGCGACCCTTCTTGTCGGCGTCGGCGCCTTCGACATCGATGAGATCATCGGCGCGCGGCTGGAAACGGAGGCGATCTGCTGCAGGCTGGCCTGCGAACGGCGCAGCGACGCAGACCTGGCGGCCATGCGCACGGAGATCGCGCTACAGCGTGGCCCCGCGCTCAGCGACGAGGACTTCTGTGCCTCGGACGTGCGTTTCCATCGCGCGGTCGTGCAAGCCGCCGGCAACGGCCCGCTCAGCCTGATGATGTACACGGTGGTCGAGGCGTTCATGCCGATCACCAACATGATCGTTTCGCAGGTGCGCGAGCGCCGCACGGTTGCCGACTTCCACGATCGGATAGCCGCGGCACTCGAGGCGCGCGACGCGGCGACCGCCACCGCTGTGCTTTCCGAGCTTTTGACCTATCTTCGCGACAGCTACGCGACCGCTCTCAAGCGACGCGACGAACGCGAGGCCAAGCGCGGCTGACGCGCGCCCATCCGACCCCGATGATTTCTTGGAGAACGTTATGAGCGAGACTTTCACAGCATTGATGCTGGAAGACGTCGACGGCAAGCCGCGCGCCGGCTTCCGCGAGATCACCAAAGCCGACCTGCCCGACCATGACGTGCTGGTCGAGGTCGCCTATTCGAGCCTCAACTACAAGGATGGTCTCGCCGTTTCCGGCAAGGGCCGCATCGCCCGCCGCCTGCCGATGGTCGCCGGCATCGACATCGCCGGCACGGTGGTCGAGTCGCGTTCGCCGGCATGGAAGGCCGGCGACAGGGTCGTGGCCAATGGCTGGGGCATGTCGGAGACCGAGTGGGGCGGCTACACGCGCTTCCAGCGGCTGAAGCCGGAATGGCTGATCCGCCTGCCCGAGGCGTTTTCCATGGAGCAGGCGATGGCGATCGGCACGGCCGGCTATACCGCGGCCCTCTGTGTCGACGCGCTGGAGAAGTGGGGCACCATCGAGCCCGGCAAGGGCGAGGTTCTGGTGACCGGCGCTGCCGGCGGCGTCGGCTCGACGGCGGTCAGCCTGCTGTCGTCCAAGGGCTATACGGTCGTTGCCTCGACCGGCCGCGCAGAGACGCATGACTACCTGCGTTCGCTCGGTGCGACGTCCTTCCTCGACCGCACCGAGCTTTCGGCGGAGGTCAAGCCGCTGCAGAAGGAACGCTGGAGCGGAGCCGTGGATTCCGTCGGCTCGACGACGCTCGCCAACGTCCTGGCGCAGACGGTCTATGGCGGCGCGGTCGCGGCTTGCGGCCTTGCCGGCGGCCATAACCTGCCCGGAACCGTCATGCCGCATATCCTGCGCAGCGTAGCGCTGATCGGCGTCGATTCCGTCTTTGCGCCATTGCCCAAGCGCCAGAAGGCCTGGCAGACGCTGGCCGACCACCTCGACCGGTCCAAGCTGTCGGCCATGACCGAGACGCACAAGATGTCCGAACTGCCCGAACTCGCCAACCGCATCCTGGCGGGTGCAGTGCGCGGGCGTGTCGTCATCGAAATCGCGTAAGGGGGAAGGGAGACCATCATGAGCAGCGAAGTCGTACTTTGGGAAAAGGACGCGCAGGATGCGTTCGTCACCCTGACGCTCAACCGCCCCGACAAGATGAACGCCATGAACCAGGAACTCGGCGACGCGCTCGAGGCGGCGATCGAACGCGCGGTCAAGGATCCCGAGATCCGCGCGGTCATCATCACCGGCGCCGGGCGCGCCTTCACCGCCGGCTTCGACCTTGGCGGCGAAGACTTCGAGATGGACACCGAGGCCTGGCGCGAGGACATCGGCGCCAACATGCGCCGCATGAAGTTCATCCGTGAAGCGCCGATCCCGATCATCGCGGCCGTCAACGGCTTTGCGCTTGCCGGCGGGCTGGAGCTGATGATGTGCTGCGACATGACCATCGCGGCGGAAGATGCGATGCTGGGCGAGCCGGAAGTGCGCCACGTCTCGGCGCCGCCGACGCTGATGCTGCCCTGGACCGTGCCGATGATCCACGCCCGCCATTTGATGTATACCGGCGACCTGATCGACGGCCGCGAGGCGGAGCGCATCCATCTCGTCAACAAGGCGGTGCCGCGCGACCAGTTGCGGGCGGAGGCCGAAAAGCTGGCGCGCAAGTGCGCCCGCATGCCGGGTGCGGCGATCAAGTTCGCCAAGGCCGCGCTCAACCACCAGCAGCAGACGGCAGGCCTTGAGAGCTCCTGGACCTACAACCGCGAAACCACGGCGATCCTGCATGGTTCCGAGGAAGGGCGCTACTGGATGCGGCTGCTCAAGGAGCATTCGCTGAAGGAGTTCCTCGACATCCGCGAGAAGCCGTTCCGCGACCTTGATTGAGTTCGAAACAGGTCAGGCGCCCTTGGGTGCCTGGCCTCCGCCCGCCTGCAGCGCCTCGAACAGTTCGGCATGGTTGCGCAGGTAGCGCGACTGCACGATCTGCCCCTTGTCCGACAGTTCGCCCCTGCTGCGGTCGGCCGGTGTCGTCGCCAGGTCGAAGCGGGCAATCGCCGTCGAGCCTGCGGGGTTGGCGGCGTTCCAGCCGGCGATGCGCGCGCTGATTTCGCCGATACGATCCCTGCCCGCCGCCGAGGCAAAGACCAGCGCGACCAGCCGGTCGCGGTCCTCGCCCGAAATGACGATGTCGTCGGCGAGCGGCGCGCATTGCGCCATGAGGCCGGTGCGCAGCGGGCCGGTGCGCACCTTGACCCCGCTCGATAGCTTGAAATCCTCGGCAAGACGGCCATCGAAGCCGAACACGGGCATGCCGTCCGTGCGCTGGCGCAGCACTCCGGCGTCGCCGGTGCGGTAGAAACCATGCTCGTCCATCGGCAGCGGGACCGTGCGGCCCTCGATGAGATAGCAGGGCGCGATGTTCGGGCCCGAAACGCGCAACTCACTGCGCCCATCGATGTCGACCAGGGCCACGCGATGGCCGGGCAGGGGATGGCCAAGCTCGCCCGGGCGCTCCAGCGGCGCCGGGGACAGCGTGATCGTCGATGCGGCTTCGGTCGCGCCATAGCCTGACAGGATCTGGAAATCACCATGGCTGTCGCGGAAGTCGGCGAGCCGGCGCCAGAGCGCGGCGTCGATGCCGGCGCCGGCAAAGAAGATGGCCCGCAGCTTGCGGGTGAACGCCGCGGCCGCGGCCTGGTCGTTTTCCAACCGGTCAAGCAGCAGTTTCAGGCCCAGTGGCACGGCGATATGCATGGTCGGAGAGACCTCCGCCATGATCCGCACACTCGCCTCGAAGGTCGACGGGCTGGGGGCGGCGTCGACATGCATCGCGCCGCCGTTCCAGATCACCTTGAAGATATTGTCGAGACCGCCGAAGACGTGGTGCCAGGGCAGCCAGTCGACCAGCACCGGCGGGGTTTCGGCCACGAACGGCCACATCGCGGCAATGGCGCTCTGGTTGGACGAGATCATGCCGCGCGTGATCGGCACGCCCTTGGGGGTTCCGGTGCTGCCCGAGGTGAAGAAGATTGCCGCCCAGTCCTCCGGCGCGGCATCCTCGTCCGCTCCAGGCCCGGCTCCGTCCATGCTGTCGCGTGCGAGTTCGCCAAGCGAAACGGCACTCATGCCTTCGATGGCCGGATGGCCGGAAGGTGCCACGATCAGCCTGGGTTTGGCGGCATCGAGGAACGGCATCGTCGCTTCGCTTTCGACACCGTCGCGGAAAGGAAAGGGCGGCAGCGCCGCATGTACCAAACCGCCTGAAAGGCAGGCGAGCTTGAGCACCAGCGCATCGATGCCGGCCGGAGCCAGGGTCGCCACGCAATCGCCCTTGGCGAGGCCATGGTGATCGGCAAGCAGCTTTCGCATGGCGCGGGCCCGGCGAAGCGCTTCGCCGTAGCTGATCGAACGCCTGACGCCGTCGCCGGGCTCGGACAGAAGCACCTGGTCTGGCTGCACTTCCGCCCATTTGGCGAGCCGTGCCAGAATATCCGGCATTTCGGCCGGCAGCGCGATCGAGCTGCGATAGACGCGGCGCCCGTCCTGAAGCTGCTCTTCGATCAGCTCCTGGCCCGGGGCCACCAGCAGGCTCATCAGGCTTCGTGCCTCTGGGGGGCATCGCCCTGTCGCGCCGAAAGCGCCTTTTCGTAGACGCTCGACTGGTAGGCGATGAGTTCCTCGAAGGCGGCGGTGGCGGCCGATGCGTCGCGGGCGCGCAGCGCCTTAAGGATGTCGGCGTGCAGCGACACGACGCGGCCGCGCTCGCGGAAGCGGAACGAGATCATGTTGGTTGCCGGGATCAGCGAGTCGTTGACGACCAGCATGATGAAGCGCAGCTCGTTGTTGCCGGTGGCCTGGGCGATGGCGTGGTGGAAGGCGACGTCGAGCCGACAAAACTCCTCGTCTGAGATGTCGTCGCGCTCGAAGGCCTCCAGCGTCACCTCGATCGACTCAAGGTCGTCGGCCGTGGCGCGCTCGGCGGCGAGCTGCACGCAGGTGCGGCCGAGCAAAAGGCGCGCCTCGACGATCTCGTTGAGCCCGAAGACGCCGAGGCCGACAAACCAGGTCGTCATCTCCTGCAGCATCTGGCTGGCCGCGGTGAGCGAAGGCGCATTGACGAAGACGCCACCATTGGGGCCACGCTTGGAACGCACCAGCTTCTTCGCCGCCAGGATCTTCAGAGCCTCGCGCACCGTCGGCTGCGAAACGCCGAAACGCTGCGCGATCTCGGCTTCGGAGGGCAACCGGGCCTCGACGCTGAGCGCGCCCTGCACGATCTCCTGCTGGAGCGCCGTCGCGATCTGATGTGCCAGGCTCTTGGTAGCCTGGACTGCCTGCTTGGCCTCCTCCATGCGCGTATTCTCTCCCTCGGTTGCCGCTTCTTATTATTTCAATATTACAATATCTAAATTGTTGACCGCCTGATCCAAAAATGCAAGCCTTCGATCCAACAGGGCAGCGTTTTCGACCCGCGACGCAGCCACAATAAGAACTTCAGTGGGAACATGGGAGATAATTTCCGATGAAGCTGACAAGGCGTGAATTCGCCGTCGGTATGACGGCAGCTATTGCCTCGATGAGCCTGCCGCGGCTGGCCTCCGCGCAATCGTCACTGGTCGTTCCGACCTATGGCGGACTGTGGGCCAAGTTCTGGGAAGAGAACCTCTTGCCGGGCCTCACCTCTGCCACCGGCATCCAGCCGCAGCTCGACGTCGGGCTTGGCAAGGACTTCGTTGCCAAGATCCGCGCCGGCGGCGACCGTTCGCCCTACAGCATCTTCATGGGCAACGAGAACATCGCAGCCGTGCTGCGCGCCGAGGGCTTCTTCGAGCCCTTCGACCTCGCCAAGGTGCCGAACGCGGCCAAGACCTTCCCGCAGTTCATCAACAAGGACGCCAAGGGCATCCGCGCCATCGTCTCGCCGATCGGCCTAGCCTACCGCACCGACCTGGTGAAGACCGCGCCGACCTCGTGGCACGACCTGTGGGAAAACCCGGAGTTCAAGGGCAAGACCGGCCTCTACCAGATCGGCAATACCGGCGCCGTGCTTTTCCTGCGCCTGGTCGCCGAGCTGTTCGGCAGCGGACCCGACGACTTCGACACCGCCTTCACCAAGATCAAGGAACTGCTGCCGTTCACGCAGGCGTCGTGGAGCGGCGAAGTGGCAACGGCCTTGATCCGCGGCGACGCGATCATCGCGCCGGTCGACTGGACCGAGATCATGACGCTGCAGGACAAGGGCGCACCGGTGGCGATCGTCGCACCCAAGGAAGGCGTGCTCGCCTTCGAGCAGTCGTTCAACCTGGTCGCCACCGGCGCCGAGAAGGACGCCGCGCACGCCTACCTGAACTACATCCTCGACGCCAAGGTCCAGCAGGACATGGCCAAGGCCTTCTACACCTCGCCCAGCAACAGCGAGTCCGTCGTCGACGACGCGCTGAAGGCACGCACGCCGATCGTCGGCCCGCGCATGGCCGAGATCAAGAGCTATGACTGGGACAGCTACGTCGACAAGGCGGCGGAGATCGCCGACCGCTGGAACCGGGAGATGGCGTAAGGCCACACCGCGACCGGCAACGACGTAACCGCATGGCCGGGAGGCACCCCACCTCCCGGCCGGGAACTGCGCGAGGACACTGGATGACCGCCCTGACCATCGACCGTATCAATAAGCGGTATGGCAACCTGCACATCCTCAAGGACATTTCCATCCCGATCGGCCAGGGTGAATTCGTTTCCCTCCTCGGCCCCAGCGGCTGCGGCAAGACCACGACGCTGCGCTGCATCGCCGGTTTCGAGCGGCCGGATACCGGCCGCATTCTGTTCGGCGAGCGCGACGTGACGCGCGCCTTGCCCGAAAAGCGCGACATCGGCATGGTGTTCCAGTCCTACGCCTTGTTCCCCCACATGACGGTGGCGGAAAACCTGAGCTTCGGCCTCGAAGTGCGCAAGGTCGCGCCAGCGGACCGCCAGCGGCGCATCGCCGACGTACTCGCCATGGTGCGGCTCGAAGGCTACGACAAGCGCTATCCGCGCGAACTTTCCGGCGGCCAGCAGCAGCGCGTGGCGCTGGCCCGTGCGCTGGTCATCGAGCCGTCCGTGCTGCTGCTCGACGAGCCGCTGGCCAATCTCGACGCCACCTTGCGCGACGAGATGCGCTTCTTCATCCGCGACCTGCAGCAGCGCGTCGGCATCACCAGCATCTACGTCACCCACGACCAGGCTGAAGCGATGGTCATGTCGGACAAGATCGTGGTGATGAATGCCGGTACCATCTCGCAGTTCGGTTCGCCGCGCGAGATCTACGAGCGGCCCGCCTCGCAGTCGGTCGCCGGCTTCATCGGCCGCTCCAACACCATATCGGGCAAGATCGCCGAGGCGCTCGGCCAGGACGGCTACAAGGTCGAGACGCCTTGCGGAAGCATCGGCGCGACGGGCCCGGCAGGACTTTCCAAAGGCGCCGAGGTCAAGATCATGATCCGGCCGGAGAACATCAGCACCCGCAGCCAAGCCGCGTCAGGCCACCAGCAAGGGGCAGGGGCGGAGGAGGCGGGCAGCGGCGAAAACGTGCTCGCCGGCTCGGTGGTCAATTCGGTCTATCAGGGCAGCGCCAACCAGTTGGCCGTCAAGCTCGGCAGCGGCGATCGCGTGATCGTCGACGTCAATGGCCGCAATCCGCTCGAAGTCGGCGAACAGGTCGCCTTGCGCTTCGCCGCACGCGACACCTGGCTGCTGGCGTCATGAGTGCTGTCGAAGCCGCTCCACGCGTCGAGGGCCGAAGCAATCGCGGCAGCACCACCTGGATGGTGGTGCCGGCGCTGGTGCTGCTCATCGGCTTCTTTGCGCTTCCCTACCTGACGATCATCACCATGAGCCTGCGCGAGGCCTCCACCCGCGCCGTCTACGGCGAAGGCTTCACGCTGGCGCACTACACCACCGCGCTTGGCGACTTCTACATCTGGGGCATTCTCGGCCGCACCCTGCTGATCGGCGCCACCGTCACGGTCATCTCGCTGTTGCTCGGCTATCCCGTTGCCTATCATCTCGCCAAGTCGCGGTCGCGCTGGACCAGCCTGCTCTACATCTTCGTGCTGTCGCCGCTGCTGGTCGGGCTGGTGGTGCGAACCTTTGCCTGGATGATCATCCTTTCCAACAACGGCGTCGCCAACCAGGCGCTCCAGGCCGTCGGCCTGATCGACTTCCCGCTCCAGCTGATGAACAACTCGCTCGGCGTGACCATCGCGCTGACGCACGTCTTCCTGCCCTTCGTCATCCTGCCGCTGCTCGGCAATTTGCAGGCGATCAGCCCCGACCTCGCCATGGCGTCGCGCTCGCTCGGCGCCTCGCGCATGCGCACCTTCTGGAAAGTGACGCTGCCGCTCAGCATGCCCGGCATCCAGGCCGGCACCATCCTGGTGTTCGTGCTGTCGATCAGCGCCTATGTCACGCCAGCCATGCTCGGCGGCACCGGCGGGCGCACCATGTCGGTTCTGGTGGTGCAATATCTCGTCGATAATTTCCGCTGGCCGGCTGGGGCCGCACTTGCCATCATCATGGCGGCGGTGGCTGTCATCTTCGTCGGGCTCTATCTCCGGCTTACGGCGCGCGCGATGCGGAGGCTGCCATGACAGGTGCAACGAGCGGCGTCGAAAAGACCATCTGGGACCGCCTCTTCACCGTGCTTGTCGCGGCGATCTACATCTTCCTGATGTTCCCGATCGTGCTGGTGGTGCTGCTGTCGTTCAACTCGGGCGAGTTCCTGGCATTCCCCCTCGAGGGGTTTTCGCTGCGCTGGTTCGAGGCGCTGTTTTCGAACAAGCGCTTCCTCGACGCCACGCTCTATTCGATCCAGATCGCCGCGACATCGACCATCGTCAACGCCGTGATCGGCACGCTGGCGGCGATCTACGTCGCCCGTCATGCGACGGTGGCCCGCGACTACATCCGCCTGATCATGACCGCGCCCCTGCTGGTGCCGGAAATCCTGACGGCGATCGCGCTGCTGTTTTATTTCTACGAGATCCGGATCGGCACCGACTATTCGATCGGCATCCAGATCGGCCACATCGTCGTCACCTTCCCCTATGTCTTCCTCAACGTGTCTTCGGCGCTGTTCAACTTCGACCGCTCGCAGGAAGAAGCCGCGCGCAGCCTGGGGGCCGGCGGCTGGATGACCTTCCGGCGCGTGACGCTGCCGGCGATCAAGCCCGGCATCATCACCGGCTGCCTGTTTGCCTTCGTCATCTCCTTCGACATCTTCAACATCTCGCTGCTGTTGAAGTCGCTCGGCAGCAACACGCTGCCGCTCGAATTGTTCGACTACCTGCGCTTCAATTTCGACCCGACGGCCGCTGCTATCGCCTCGCTCAGCATCTTCATGACCTTCGCCGCGATCCTGATCATCGATCGAACGGTCGGGCTCAGGTCGCTGCGGTTCTGAAACAGGCTGGCAAAATGCCGCCACGCGCCGGAAAACTGCTGATTTCCGGCGCGATTTGTGTGGCCGGAAGGGCCCGCTCGCTTGACAAGAGATGAGCCGTAAAAATACATTTCAATATCAGAATAGACGGTTCTGATGTCACTGCCGACAGACAAGAAGGACGCCTCGCGGCGTTCGAGGGGAAGGCAGCGATAGGGACTGGCCGGGGCGCAAGCAACCGGCATACTACCCATCACAATGGAGAGGGCTGACATGCAACGACATCTTTCGCTTCTGCGCGGCACCGCGATCGCCGCACTGGCCGCCACGGCCGTCGCCGCAGGCGCCGGCGTTTCGGGCGCTGCCGAGCTGCCGAAATCGCCTGAGGTCAAGGACACCGGCAAGCTGATCATCGCCAACACGCTCGAATATGCGCCGTTCGAATTCATCGACGAAAACGGCAAGCAGGTCGGCATCAACATCGAGCTGGCGCAGGAAACCGCAAAGCTGCTCGGCGCCGAACTCGAAGTGACCCGCATTCCGTTCCCCTCGATGGTGCCCGGCCTCGCCGCCGGCCGCTTCAAGGTCGCCTGGGAAACCTTCGCCGCTACCGACGATCGGTTGAAGCAGGTCGACTTCGTGATGTTCATCAAGTCTGGCATCGTCGCTTCGACGACCGCCGACAAGGCATCGCAGTTCCAGGGCGAGAACAACCTCTGCGGCAAGCGCGTCGGCGTCATCGGCGGCGCCGTGTCCGACTTCATCGCCGACCGGCTGAGCGGCGAATGCAAGGAAAAGGGCCTGCCCGAGATCGCCAAGAGCATCTTCCCGGAAGGCAAGGACATCATCCAGGCAGCACTCTCAGATCGCATCGACGCCCGTCTCGACGACGCCACCGCATCGGGCTATTTCGAAGTGACCAGCAAGGGCCAGATGGTGGTCGTGCCGGGTCTCTACGACGTCGCGCCGCTCGGCATCGCCATTCCGAAGGGCGACAAGGAGACGGCTGACATGCTGGCTGCAGGCGTCAACGAGCTGATCAAGAACGGCACCTACAAGACGATCATGGCCAAGTACGGCATGACCAGTGCGATGATCGAGGAAGCCTACGTCGTCGACGCCGCCGAAAAGATCCGCAAATAATAGATCCGGCCCGGCGAGAGGTTTATCCTCTAGCCGGGCCACTACCATTTTTTGAGAGGGCGCCTGAATGGACCGGGCCGAAACGCAAGCACCGCCGGAGGCGCTGACCGTCGTACCGCTGCGCCACTATGGCCTTTGGGTCGGCACGGCGATCACGCTGGTCATACTCGGGCTGATCTTGAAGGCTCTCGCCACCAACCCGGCCTTCGACTGGCCGACGGTCGGCAAGTACCTGTTCCACCCCTCGATCATTCGCGGCCTGGGCCAGACGCTGCTGCTGACGGTCACCATCATGGTGCTGGCCATCATCATCGGCACCATCGTTGCCATCATGCGGCTGTCGCCGAGCCGGATCCTCAACGCCTTCGCCAGCGCCTATATCTGGTTCTTCCGCGGCGCACCGGCGCTGATCCAGCTGATCTTCTGGTTCAACCTGTCGCTCATCGTGCGCGAATTCTCGCTGACCCTGCCATTCGTCGGCACGCTGTTCACGATCAAGACCAACGACGTCATGACGCCCTTCGTGGCTGCCGTCATCGCACTGTCGCTGCATGAAGCCGGCTACATGGCCGAGATCGTGCGCGCCGGCATCAACTCGGTGGCATCAGGCCAGACCGAGGCAGCCGGCAGCCTCGGCATGAACCACCGGCTGATCCTGCGCCGCATCACGTTGCCCCAGGCGATGCGCTTCATCGTGCCACCGACCGGCAACGAGACGATCAACCTGCTGAAGACGACATCCCTGGTCACCATCATCGCGGTCAACGACCTGCTTTATGCCGCGCAGAGCATCTACGCCCGCACCTTCGAGACCATACCGCTGCTGATCGTGGTGGCCTTCTGGTACCTGTTCGTCGTCACCATCCTGTCGATCGGGCAGCACTACATCGAGCAATATTATGGCAGAAGCGACCAGCAGCAGGGTGCGTCCCTGGGCGAGATGTTGAAACGCGCCTTCAGGTTCGGACGGGTGGCACAGCCAGCATGACATCGAAAGCAGAAAACCAGGCCCGCTTCGGCGTACCCGACAACTCCATGGTGTTTGCCCGCGGCGTGCGGAAATCCTTCGGCAATGTGGAAGTGCTCAAGGGCATTGACCTCAACGTGCCCACAGGATCGGTCGCCTGCGTCATCGGCCCTTCGGGCTCGGGCAAGAGCACCTTCTTGCGCTGCATCAACCACCTGGAGGAGGTCAGCGGCGGCGTGCTCCTGGTCGACGGCGAGTTCGTCGGCTACGACCTACGCCACGGCAAGCTCTACGAGGTCAACAACAAGCTGCTGTGCCAGCGCCGCGCCGACATCGGCATGGTGTTCCAGTCGTTCAACCTGTTCTCGCACATGACTGCGCTCGAAAACCTGATCGAGGCGCCGATGATGGTCAAGGGCATGTCCAAGGCCGAAGCCAAGGACAAGGCCTTTGCACTGCTCGAACGCGTCGGGCTTTCGGCAAAGGCCGACGCCTATCCGCGCCAGCTTTCCGGCGGGCAGCAGCAACGCGTGGCGATTGCCCGTGCGCTGGCGATGAACCCCAAGGTCCTGCTATTCGACGAGCCGACCTCGGCGCTCGACCCCGAGCTGGTCGGCGAAGTGCTGGTGGTCATGCGCGACCTTGCCGAAAGCGGCATGACGATGGTGGTGGTGACCCACGAGATCGGCTTTGCCCGCGAGGTCGGCGACCAGTTGATCTTCATGGACCGCGGCGTCGTCGAAGAGCGGGGCGAGCCAAGGGAAATGATCGCCAACCCGCAATCGCCGCGGACACGGGAGTTCCTGTCTCACGTGCTGTGAGAGGCGGCTCTTCAAGCATAAAAAGGGGCAGCGCCGAGCGCTGCCCCCTTTTTCGAACGCCGCTCAGTTGATGGCGGCGATATTGCCGAGGCGCAGAAACAGGGTTTCGCCCGAGGAGTCGTCGACGCCGTCATTGTCGGTGACGACGAAGGCTTCGCCTGACGCATCGATGGCGAAGCCCTCGACCTTGTCGACGACGTAGCCGTTGGCCGACTTGAGATCGGGCAGCAGGTCGCGCACCAGCGCCTTTTCCACCACCGGCAGTTCGCCGCCAAGCTTGGCCGGCTTGAAGCCGTCGAGCGCCACCGCATAGATGCGCTTGTTTTTGGCTTCCGCGCCGATCAGGTTGTCGCGCTCGACGATATAGAGCTTGCCGTCATGGGCGGTGATCTCCGACAGGCCGACCCAGCCCTTTTCGGTGGCGTCGAGCGGATAGCGCACCGCCGACCACTCCTTGGCCTTGGGCTTGTAGGCGAGCAGCTTGACCTGGCCCTTCGGATCGTCGGCCCATTCACGCTGGATCGCCATGACCAGCGTCAGATCGTCGCCTTCGCCGACAATGGTGATGCCTTCGAGGCCGAAACGGGTCTCGCCGGCCAGAAGCTCGGCCGGGAAGGCGATCTCTTCCTTGATCTCGCCCTTGGCGTTGACGTTGTAGACAGCGTGCGGGGTCAGCTTGTCGCTGCGGCCTTCGGAAGCCAGCCAGAAGCCGCCCTTGCCGTCGGCCACGAGGCCTTCGAGATCGAGCTTCTGCGCCGGCTGGCCGTCGCGCGTGACGATGGTCTTTTCGGCGATCAGGGCCGGGGTCTTGGTGGTGTCGATGGTGAAGATCGCAGGCGCCGAACGATAGACCGAGTCCGACACGGCATAGAGCTTGCCGGCTTCCTTGGGATCGGCAGCGAGGCCCGAGAGTGCACCCCAGCCGAGCGGGGTGCCGTCGTCCTTGAAGCTCGAGACGACCTGCGGATAGGCAGCGTCACCCTCGCCAAGTTCGTAGACCATGACATGCGAGCGGGCGAGGCCGTCCTCGACGAGATCGGTCTCGTTGGCGGTGACCAGGAGCTTGCGCTGCGGGATGGCGACCAGGCCTTCCGGCCCGATGCCCGAAGGCAGCAGCTGGAGGAATTCGGGCTCGGCACCGGTGTCCTTGTAGACGCCGACGAGCGAGGCGCGTTCGGCCGCCACGAAGATCAGCTTCTGGTCGCCGAAGCTTGCGAATTCGAGGCCTTCGGGCTCGATGCCCTTCTTGTTGCGGGCGTCTGGATAGCGGCCGGCGGCGGCCGCCTGATATTCGAAAGCCGGACCGGATCTGTACAGCACCTCGCCAGCCCTAGAGAAGATGGTGAATCCGCGCGCGCCGCCCTTGTAGTCGCCTTCATTGGCGACGACGAGGCGCTCGTCGTCGAGCCACTTCACCGCGTCGGGTTCGCGCGGCGCATTCTCGACCTTGCCGGCAAAAGACAGCGCACCGTCCTTCTTGGTGTCGACGTTTTCGAGCGTGACCTCGCCGGCCGGGAAGTGGGAAACGACCTTGCCACTGGCGGCATCGACGATGGCGATGTGGTTGTTTTCCTGGAGCGTGACGGCGATCTCGCCCTTATCGTTGAAGGCGACGAATTCCGGCTCCGGATCTTCAGGCGAAACAGTGGCGATGCCGGTCAGGTCGACGGTCTTGATCGAGGCGCAATCGGGCGCGCCGTCGTTCAGCTTCACGATCTGGAGGTTGCCAGCTGGCAACTGCGGCAGGGCGCCTTCGTTGAGTTCCTCATCGCGTTCGTTTTCAATGGCGACGGCAAGCAGCTTGCCGTCCTTGCTCAGCGCCACCGAGTCGGGCTGGCCGCCGAGGTCGCAGCTGGCCTCGATCTTCTTGGATGCCAGGTCGATCACGGTCAGGTTGCCGGATGGCTCCTGCTTGCTCTTCGACGTGTTGACGCCGGCGAGCACCTTGCCGCCTAGCACGGTGACCGAGGTCGGCTCACCGTCGATCTTGACGATGCCGGCAGCCTTCGGCGCCTTGGGGTCGGTGAGGTCGATGAAGCCGACGGCGCCGAGCGGGCTATCGGAATAGACGAGCGTCATGCCGTCTTCGGTCGCGGTGATGATTTCCGACGACGTCGGCGTGGCCGCATCGACGTCGGCCGGCAGGTTCTGAGAGACCGGGAAGGTGGCGACGCGGTTGAAGACTTCTGCCGCGTGAGCGGGGAGGGCGGCCGACGCGGCAAGCGCGGTGGTCAAGAGCAGGAGCTTGCGGTTGATGTTACCTGACATGGTGAAACCTCTTTGCCTGAACGGAATTGCGGGTTCCGTTTGGGGCAGCGAGATTTCAGCACGATGACAGCTGAATGATGGTTTGGTGACAGCCGGTCCTATAGCACCGTGGCGATGGCCGCGAGCGCCGTTTCCAGGTCGGAGATCAGGTCCGTCTCGGCCTCCAGCCCGATCGACAGCCGCAGCAGCCCGTCGCTGATGCCTGCCGCCAGTCGGGCTTCGGCGCCCATGCTCGCGTGGGTCATGGTGGCGGGGTGAGCGACCAGGCTTTCGACGCCGCCCAGCGATTCCGCCAGGGTGAACACTCTCACGGCTTCGACGAAACTGCGGACCGCATCGACGCCGCCGGCCAGTTCGAAACTCAGCATGGCGCCGAAGCCCGCCTGCTGCGCGCTGGCGATGGCATGGCCGGGATGCGACTTCAGGCCGGGATAGTGGACCGCGCTGACCTGCGGCTGTCGTTCCAGGAATTCGGCTATGGCTGCGGCATTCGCCTGCTGGTGCTCGATGCGCGGAAACAAGGTACGCAGGCCGCGCAGGGTCAGATAGGAATCGAACGGCGCTCCCGTCACGCCGGTGATTTTCGCCCAGTCCGACAGCGCCTCGACGTCCGCCTTGTCGGCGGCGATGACTGCGCCGCCGACCACGTCGGAATGGCCGTTGAGATATTTCGTCGTCGAATGGATGACGAAATCGGCCCCCAGCGCGATCGGCCTCTGCAGCGCCGGCGACAGGAAGGTGTTGTCCACGGCGACCTTGGCGCCGGCGCGCCTGGCCCGGGCGGCAATCGTCCTGATGTCTACGACGCGCATCAATGGATTGCTCGGGGTCTCGATGAGCACCAGCGCCGGTTTCCTGGCCAGCGCTGCGAACAATGCAGCCTCGTCGCCCTGGTCGACGAAAAGCACGTCGAACTGTCCCTTGTCCCGTCGCAGGGACAGCAGGCGGTAGGTGCCGCCGTAGCAATCATGCGGTGCCACGACGAGATCGTCTCGCCCCATCAATCCCAGAACCAGGTCGACCGCGGCCATGCCCGAGGCGGTCACCACGGCCCCCGCGCCACCCTCCAGCCTGGCGAGCGTATCGGCAAGCAAGTCTCGGCTGGGATTGGCGGCACGCGTGTATTCGTAGCTGCCGGGTCTCTCGAAACCGGGGAAGACGAAGGTGCTCGAGAGGTAGAGTGGCGGGTTGACGGCGCCGAAACCCTGGTCGCCGGCGATGCCGTTGGCCGCAGCGACAGTCCTGGGTTCCCTTGGTTCGGTCATGCCGGTCATTCCTTCCATCCGCCGTTGGAAAGACGACCTAAGCACTGGGTCCGACAGCAGGCAAACGAATGATATTGCTGGTTGCCTGCAAGAAATTTGCTGCAAAGGGCACTTGAACCGCCCTGATCTCAGGCTGTGCCTATCGAACGACCTGCTTCAGCCCGTCCAGTGCCTCCTGCACGTCTGTGCGTCCCTCGCTTGCCTCGGGGTAGACGGCATAAACCGGATAGGTGAATTCGGGCGCGCCCTCGACCGTTTCGAGCTCACCCGCAGCGATCAGCGGCGCGACGACGCCCTTGCGGAAATAGCCCATGCCGCCGGCGCGCAGGATGTAGCTCAGGCCGAGCGGTCCAAGGCCGACGAACAGCCCCGGCTCGCCGAATGCCGTCGAAGTGGCATCGTGCTGGGCGGCGAACAGCGGCCCCCAGTCGACATAGACATAGGTGCTGGCCGCATCCCGCTCACCGTCCTTCGCCACCGTCCGGACGAGCACCAGCTGTTCTTCCTGCAGGATCTCGACCCTGAAACCCGGCAGCAGCTTGGGCGCGTAGAGGATGGCGATGTCGAGCACGCCAGTGCGCAACTGGTCGAGCAACTGGTCGGGAACGCCGACATGGGCATGGATGGCGATCTCGGGCTTGGCCTGCTTCATCCACACAAGCCAGTCGAGCAACAGCGGGTTCCACAGGCTGAGTTCCCCACCGAGCGCGACGACACTCGTGCGTCCGGAGGGGATGGCGAGCTGGTGCCTGGCGCGTTCCCAGATCTGGACGAACGACTGGGCGTAGCGTTCGAACTCGCGGCCGGCCGGCGTCAGCTGGGCGCCGTTGCGGTTGCGGGTGAAGAGTTGCCGCCCAAGCTCCTCCTCCAGCGTACGTATGCGCGCGCTGACCGTCGTCTGGGTCACGTGCAGCCGGTCGGCGGCCCTGAGGAAGCTGCCGCAGTGGACGATTTCCAAGAACGTACGGGCGCGATCTATGTCCATGGCATCCAGTTCAAAGCAAAATTATTGCACTCATATAGCATTTAATTCCGTTTGCGTTCTTGTTTGGCGCGGCGCAATTTTTCGCAAAGGACGACGTGGGTCGTCATCGTGGCAAAGGAAACGGTAGATGATATCCGACGAAAAGGGTGCCCCTCCCGAAACGCACGAATATGCCTCGCCGCCGTGCTTCATGCACGAGCTGTCGCCCGACTATCAGGCTCAGGCGGTGTCGCGGGACAGATGGCCCGAGGTCACCAGATGGCGCAAGGCCGAACGCACGCGGCTGATCGACGAGCGCCTGTTGGTCGGCGCCGAAGAGCGGACGGCGAAGTCGGAACGCATCGCCGCGGCGCTTGACGAGGCGATCGGCAAGGTGTCCGGCCGGCTGGTCAGCGTCTACTGGCCGTTCCGCGGCGAGCCGGACCTGCGCAACTGGGCGGTGCGGGTGATCATGCGCGGCGGCAGGATCGCCTTGCCCGTCGTCATCCAAAAGGCGTGGCCGCTGGAGTTCCGCGTCTGGTCGCCGGGCGACCCGCTGGAGCGCGGCGTATGGAACATCCTCGTGCCCTCGCACGGGCCGGCAGTGCAACCCGATGTCGTCATCGCGCCGGTAGTGGGCTTCGACGATGCCAACTACCGCCTCGGCTATGGCGGCGGCTTCTTCGACAGGACACTGGCGGCAATGCCTAGAAGGCCGCTGGTGATCGGGGTTGGCTACACCGGAAGCCGGATTCCGACGATCTATCCGCAACCGCATGACATTCCGATGGACGTCATCGTCACCGACGAATGAGCGGGGGATAATAAGTCGCGGGTCCGGACGGCACTTGGCGCTTGTCGCGGAGCATGCCGGTGTTACGTTTTGGCTACGCCGGGAGCGGAGCATTCCGGTTCTTCACGCCATTGGCCAGCTTGGGGTCCAAGGCGTCATTGCGCAAGCGTACCAGACCGGAGGAGGTAGGTAATCTTGAACGAAGTTGTGCAGAAGGGGCGGTCGCTCTACCACGAACTCGGCGGCGAGGAGGCCATCCGGCGGCTGGTCGAGATTTTCTACGACATCGTCGAGCAGGATGAAGACGCTGCGGAGTTGCACCTGCTCCACCGCAGGGGCCACGGTGTCGCCCACTCCCGCGAGGAGCAGTTCAACTATCTCTGCGGTTTCTTCGGCGGCCCGAGCTACTACGTCCAGAAGCATGGACATTCACGGCTGAAGGAGATCCACGAGCATGTCGCCATCGGTCCGGAACTGCGCGACCTCTGGCTGAAGTGCATGCGGCAGGCTGTCGACAAGGCGGAACTGCCGGAACGCCTGCAGGACCTCATCATGCGCCATTTCACCTTCGCCGCGGAGACGACGCGGAATCGCGAATAGGGCCCCATTCCGGTTCGGAACGAGGCCCTATCGATATCTTCGCGCCTGATATTTGCCAGGGCGTGGTTCCCGATTTGCGGGAGCAGACCCCGGGGTTAGGCGAAAGCCGCCTCAGCAGGCCACTTCCGCACTGACCGGCACAAGGCAGAGCACCCGCTCCATGGCACAGGGAATGGGTGCGATGATCGGCGTCTCGAACATCGGCTGCAGTTGCTCGGCCGCCTGGCCGAGCGGGCCGCCGCCGATGATGACCGCTTCGGCTCCATCCAGTTCGATGCATTCGCGCACCGCTTCGGCAAGCGACCGCTCGAGCAGCTTTTCATCTCCTGCCACAGCGATGGGATCGCCCGGCGTGCACCGGATGCCCGAATAGAGATGGGCGAGCCCCAGGTCGCGGGCGCGGCCGGCAATCGCTTCGGCAAGGTCAGGTGTCGTCGTGGCGACGCCAAACCTCCGCCCGTCGCGCGAAGCCTCGATCATCGAGGCCTCGCAGATGCCGACCACAGGAACGGCGACCCGTTGCCTGAGTGCCGCAAGGCCGGGATCGCCGAAGGCGCTGACCACGATGCCGCGGCAGTCCGCATCATGGCCGACACCGATCTCGATGACCTGGTCGGCGGCAGCTTCGAGCTGTGCGCCGTTGACGATCATCGGCGGGTTCCGGCTGGCCGTGGCAACCGCCACAGCCATTCGTCCTGTTGCGGTCTTGCGCGCAATGGCATGCATCATATCGCTGGTTGCGCGCGAGCTGTTTGGATTGATCAACAGGATGTGTGGGGCCGTGTTCATGTTTACGCTCTTGCTTGTGCCTGCAAGGTCGACGCTTCGGGCGTTTCGACCTCCGCCGGCTGGGTAAGATCTTCCATCGACATGCCATAGGTCTCGGGACCCATCTGGATGCAGACGGCGAAAACCGCATACATCGCTGCCGCCAGCCCGAACACGCCGATCATGCCGTAGTTGTCGAACAGCGCGCCCGAGATGGTGGGCACGAAGGAGCCCGCCGCCGATCCCGTCGCCAGGATGAAGGCAACGCCGAAGGCGCGGATGCGGGTCGGGAACAGTTCAGGCGCATAGATCCAGATGGAGGTGTTCAAGAGCAGCACGAAGAACTGGAAGATCGCGCCGAACATGAGCACCAGGTAGATGTTGGTGCCGAGCGTGGCGATCGACACGGCCGCGAGGCAGGCGAAGATGGCGCCGACAGTCAGTACCTTCTTGCGCGGGAAGTAGTAGCCGAACATCGACGCAGCGATGGCGCCGAGCACGCTGCCGCTCTGGATGATCATCGAATAAAGCAGGCTGCCCTGCAGCGTGTAGCCCATGGACACAAAGATGATTGGCATCAGCGTCAGCACCGACAGCTGCGCGCCGTAGCTCATCAGGATGGCAATGGCGACCGGGATGGTGCGGCCGAGGTAGGGCGCGCGGAACAGCTCTTTCCAGCTGTCCTTGGCCGGGGCTTCCTGTGCCTGGTCGTCCTTGAGGTACTCGCGCACGACAAGGTTCTTCGGACGCAGCGTTCCCGATTCCAGGATCGACAGCACCTTGTTGGCCTCCGCTATCCTGCCCTGCGAGGCAAGGAAGCGCGGCGTCTCGGGCACAAAGCGGCGGTAGAACACCACCAGCAGCGCGGGCAGCGCGAGTGCGGCAAACAGCCAGCGCCAGCCGTCCTCGCCCGGGAAAATCGTGAAGATCAACAGGCCGAAGGCAGGTGCCAGGAAGTTGCCGAAGCCGCCGGCGCCGACATTGACCAGGCCCGCGGCCGTGCCGCGGAACTTGGGCGAGCAGAACTCTGATAGCATGGTCACCGCGGTCGAAATCTCGCCGCCGATGCCGAAGCCGACGATACCACGCGCGATTGCGAGCGCGGCGAAGTTCGGCGCCAGTGCGCAGGCAAGCGAACCGATGGTGAAGAGCAGGAGATTGAAGGTCAGCATCACGCGGCGGCCATAGCGATCGCCGAGAATGCCCGACAGGAGCCGCCCGATGGCCGCGCTGCCGAAGGTGATGGTGTTGAGCAGGCCGATGTCGGCGCCGGTCAGCCCCCAGCTTGCCTTGAGCATCGGCCCTGAAACGCCGATCGTGTTCTGCTCGAAGGCGTCGAACAGCACGCCGATGAGCACCAGCGCGATGATCTGCTTATGGGCGCCGGTGACACCTATGCGGCTTAGCGCTCCCTCAAGTTGTCGAATGACCGGCGATGTCTTGCCGGATTGCACCATACTTTCCGCTGCCATGGTTTCTCCTCCCTTGGCTGAACCAGATGTGAAAACTGATTTTCACGAAAGTATCATATGAAATTGGCTTTTTACAGCTGAATCTTATGGAGGGCCCCAATGTCTCGCGGCCAGCGGTTATGTCGTTGTGATTCCTGCGTGATTGGGACGATCCAAGCGATACTCCCCGATGTCTGCCCCTTGCGGAGAGGGCGCATCGCGCGCAAATGTGCACGACGACAAGCGTGGCGGACGACTGCATGACCCCAAAGGAACGGCCCTTTCTTTTCCGCGTGCGGGAGGCACTCGACCAGTTGCATCCGGCCGAGCGGCGGCTCGGCGACTTCGTCTGCGACTTTCCGGGAGAGCTGGCCAGCTACTCGGCGTCGGAACTCGCCAACCTGGCCAATGTCTCGAACGCAACCGTGTCGCGTTTCGTCAAGCGGTTGGGCTATGAAAACTACGAGGAAGCCCGCCGTCATGCCCGCGAGGAAAAGCAGACCGGCTCGCGCCTGTTCCTGACAACATCGACCGACACCGCCGGGGTCCAGTCGCTGGCGGCCCATGTGGCGCAGGGCATCGCCAACATCGAAGGCACCTTCGCCACCATTACCGACAGCCAGATCGATGCCGCGGTGGAGGCGATGCTGGCCAGCCGCAAGATCTGGGTACTCGGCTTCCGCAGCAGCCATCCCTTCGCCGACTATTTCCAGTGGCAGATGACGCAGGTGGTGGAAAACATCGTTTCCATTCCGGGCGGCGGGCAGACATTGGGCGAACATCTGGTCAGCGTCGGCAAGGACGACGTCGCGGTCGTGTTCGGACTGCGCCGCCGTATCGCGCGCATGGAAATGGTGCTCTCGGCCATCGAGAAAAGCGGAGCCAGGCTGCTCTACATCACCGACGAGGGCGTGCCCCACAGGCAGAGCGCGGCGTGGCACTTCCGCTGCCAGACGCTGGCGCCGGGACCTCTGTTCAACCACGTTTCGGCGATGGCGATCTGCCATCTTCTGGCGACCCGCGCCATCGAACGCGCCGGCGCCGCCGGCCGGACGCGCCTCAGGGGCATCGAGAGCTTCGGCGACGCACTGGAAGAGCTGTAGGAGCGCTCAAGCCGACTTGATGTCGTTGCTGAGCTAGCCCTGGTTCGCCTGAACCACCGTCACGGCAATCATGTGGTAGGCGTCGTCGACGCTGCAGCCGCGCGACAGGTCGTTCGCCGGCTTGGCAAGCCCTTGCAGGATCGGACCGATGGCGTCGGCCCCGCCGATGCGCTGGGCGATCTTGTAGCCGATATTGGCGGCGTCGAGATTGGGGAAGACGAAGACGTTGGCTTCGCCGTGCAGCGCCGAGTTCGGCGCCTTGGAAGCACTGACGGCTTCGACGAAGGCGGTGTCGAACTGCAGTTCGCCATCGATGAGAAGTTCGGGGTCCGCGGCATGCGCCAGGCGCGTTGCCTCGACCACCTTTGACACACGCTCGTGTGCCGCGCTGCCATTGGTCGAGAACGACAGCATGGCGACCTTGGCAGCGCCAGCCGCCAGCGCTTGGTAGGAGCGCGCGGACATGCGCGCGATGTCGGCGAGGCCGGCGGCATCGGGATCGACGACCAGGCCACAATCGGCAAAGACGAAGGCGCCCTTCTTTGCGTGATGGGGCTGGCACAGCATCATCAGGAAGAAGCTGGACACCAGGCCGACGCCCGGTGCCCGGCCGATGGTCTGCAACGCCGCCCGCACGGTATCGGCGGTGGTGGCAACGGCCCCGCCGACCGTGCCGTCGGCCTCGCCCTCGCGCACCATCATGGCGGCAAAGATCAGGGGGGAACGCAGGGCTTCCGCTGCCGCAGCGGCATCGACGCCCTTGGCCTTGCGCAGCTCGTGGTAGGCAGCAGCGAGCCGGGAGGCGAGGGGCGAAGCTTGCGGGTCCTCGATACGGAATTCCTGCGGGTCCGCACCAAAGTCGGCCAGCCGCCGCTCGATGACGCCGCGATTGCCGACCAGGGTGATTTCGGCGATGCCTTCGCGCCTGGCCCGGACCGCCGCCTCGACGATGCGCGGGTCCTCACCCTCGGCGAGCACGATGCGCCTGGGTGCCTGTTTCGCCGTCTCGATTATGCGTTCCAGTGGTTTCATCAGGCGTGCCCCAGATAGTAGATGCCGGCGAGGATGAAGAGGCCAATGAAGATTGTCTCGGCGACGATCAGCGCGACCGCATCGCCGCCGACGTCGAGCACGCGGCGCAGCGCAGTCTTCATGCCGACGGCGACGATGCCGGCGAGCAGCGCCCAGCGGGATGCTTCCATGCCGGCTTTCGAGACGGCTTCGGGAACGAGGCCGAATGAGTTGGCTGCCGCGAGGATGAGAAAGGCAATGACGAAGCCGGGCAGCAGCGGCGGGCGCTTGCCGGTCTCGCCGGCCGGCTGGGCGACATTGCGCGTGGCGATGGAGAAGATGAGCACCACAGGCGCCAGCATGGTCACCCGGATCAGCTTGACCAGCGTCGCCGTCTCGCCGGCCTCGGGGGAGACGGAGAAACCCGCACCGACGACCTGGGCGACGTCGTGGATGGTGCCGCCGAAAAAGATGCCGGTGGCGCGGGCGTCGAGCCCCATCGTCTGGGCGATGATCGGATAGGCGATCATGGCCAGCGTCGACAGCACCGTCACCGACAGCACGGTGAAGATCAGGTTGCGCTCGGAGAATTCATTCTTCGGCAGCACGGCGGCAATCGCCATGGCGGCCGACGCGCCGCAGATGGCGACCGAACCGCTGGTGATGAGGGCGAGGCGCCAGCCGCGGCCGAGCAGCTTGGCAGCGATGAGGCCGAAGACGATGGTCGCGGCGATGGCGGCGACCAGCAGCAGTATGGTACTGGCGCCGAGGCCGACGAGCAGGTCGACGCTGATGCGCATGCCGAGCAGGGCGACGCCGATGCGCAACACCTTCTTGGCGCAGAAGTCGATGCCGGCGACGCAACGTCCTTCCTCGGACAGGAAGTGGAAGGCGATGCCGAGCAGCAGCGCCATCAACATGGCCGGCGCGCCATAGTGGTCGGAGAGGAACTGCGCGGCAATCGCCACGGCACCGGTGACCGCGAGGCCGGGCCAATAGGTCTGTACCACCGAAGGCAGGCCATTGAAGCGTTGGGTTGCGGCGGCGGTGTTCATCAAATCATTCCCCGTCACGGTGCTGTAGTCCTCGCCCGCCCGGCGGACCGGGCAGGCGTGGGTTGTCGGCAGGTCAGGCGAGCTTCTGCTGGCGCATGTCGGAGCGCTCGATGCCGGCAACCGGCACCGGCTTCTTCATCGCGTCGCGGCGGAACGGCTCGCCGAGTTCCTGGTTGAGGATGACCTCGACGAAGGTGGTGACGCCCTTGGCCTGGTCGTCGATTGCCTTGTGAAGGGCCGCCGTCAGCGCCGCCGGTGTGTCGGCGACGACGCCCTTCAGCCCGCAGCCATCGGCGATCTTGGCGTAGCTGAGGTTGGGGTTGAGCTCGGTGCCGACGAAGTTGTTGTCGTACCAGAGCGTCGTGTTGCGCTTTTCGGCACCCCATTGGTAGTTGCGGAAGATCACCATGGTGATCGCCGGCCAGCCCTCGCGGCCGATGGCGCCCATCTCGTTCATCGAGATGCCGAAGGCACCGTCGCCGGCGAAGCCGACGACCGGAACGTCGGGTCGGCCGATCTTGGCGCCAACGATCGACGGGAAGCCATAGCCGCAGGGGCCGAACATGCCGGGCGCCAGGTACTTCCGGCCCTGCTCGAAGCTCGGATAGGCGTTGCCGATGGCGCAGTTGTTGCCGATGTCAGTGGAGATGATCGCCTCCTTCGGCAGCGCCGCCTGGATCGCCCGCCAAGCCTGGCGCGGCGACATACGGTCGGCTTCGCGGAGACGCGCGGTCGCGTTCCACTCGGTGCCGACGTCGTCTTCCTCGTGGTCCATCGACGACAGCTGCTGCAGCCAGGCCGAGCGGGTCTGATGGATCGCCGCCTTGCGCTCCTCGCGACCGGCATTGCCGGCGGACGGGCTCAGCTGTTCGAGGATCTGGCGCGCCACCTGCTTGGCGTCGCCGCAGATGCCGACGGACACCTTCTTGGTCAAGCCGATGCGGTCGGCATTGATGTCGACCTGGATGATCGCGGCATTCTTCGGCCAGTAGTCGATGCCGTAGCCCGGCAGCGTTGAGAACGGATTGAGGCGGGTGCCGAGCGCCAGCACCACGTCGGCCTTGGCGATCAGTTCCATCGCCGCCTTCGAGCCGTTGTAGCCGAGCGGGCCGGCGGCGAGGCGATGGCTGCCGGGGAAGGCGTCGTTGTGCTGGTAACCGCAGCAGACGGGTGCGTCGAGCCGTTCGGCCAGCGCCATCGAATCCGCGATGGCTTCGCCGATGACGACGCCGGCACCGTTGAGGATGACCGGGAACTTCGCCTCGGACAGAAGCCGGGCCGCCTCGGCGATGGCCTGCTGTCCGCCCGAAGGCCGCTCGAGCCGGACGATGCTCGGCAGGTCGACGTCGATGACATGGGTCCAGTAGTCGCGTGGGATGTTGATCTGCGCAGGCGCACAGCCGCGCCAGGCTTTTTCGATGACGCGGTTCAGCACCTCGGGAATGCGGGAGGGGTCGCGCACCTCTTCCTGGTAGCAGACCATTTCCTCGAACATCGCCATCTGGTCGACCTCCTGGAAGCCGCCCTGGCCGATGGTCTTGTTCGACGCCTGCGGCGTCACCATCAGCATCGGCGTGTGGTTCCAGTAGGCGGTCTTCATGGCGGTGATGAAACCCGTCACGCCTGGACCGTTCTGGCCGATAGCCATCGCCATGGTGCCGGTGGCGCGGCTGAAGCCGTCGCACATCATGCCGGCGTTGGTCTCATGGGCGCAGTCCCAGAACTTGATGCCGGCCTTCGGGAACAGGTCCGACACCGGCATCATGGCCGAGCCGATGATGCCGAACGCATGCTCGATGCCATGCATCTGGAGAACTTTGACGAATGCTTCTTCGGTGGTCATCTTCATGGTTTTGTTCCTTTCAAGTGCAGGTGGGGGCGGCCTGGGAGGGCTAGAGGATTTCGTCTTTAAGGTAATACCAGCGGTACATTCCCCACTGGCCGAGGCGCCTGAACGGCGTCAGCAGGCCGTGGCTCGGCAGCGGCGAGGTGAAGATCGGCAGGTCGAGTTCGCCGCCCTTGCCGGCGACCATCTGGGCCATGCGGCGGCCGGCCTGGGCCGAATACATGACGCCGTTGCCGCCATAACCCATGGCGTAGAACAGCTGTTGCTTGGGGTCGGGCCGGAAGATGCGCGGCATCATGTCGTGGCTGACATCGACCCAGCCCCACCAGGAGTAGTCGACCTCGATGCCGCGCAGGAGCGGGAACTTGCGGTAGAGCCCTTCGAGCAGGCGGTCGAGGTGCTTTGGGTTGACCGCGTCGCGGCCGGTAATGGCGCTGCGGCTGCCGATCTGCATACGGCCGTCCGGCAACATCCGATAATAGTGGCGCAGCGTGCGCGTGTCGGTCAGCGGGATGCGGGTCTGGAAGTTCAGCGTTTTGCGCTCGCTGTCGGTCAGCGGCCGGGTGACGATCGAATTGGACAGGATCGGCATCAGCCTGTGCCGCGTCAGGTCGTGCAGGCCGGGCGAGGTGTAGCCAGCCGTGGCGATGCAAACGGCGCGGGCGCGGACCGTTCCGCCAGGGGTGCGCAGATAGTGGACGCCGCCCTTGAGCTCGCTGCCGAGCACGGGGCTCGACGTGTGCACCCTGGCGCCGAGCTTGCGGGCGAGCCTGAGATAACCGAAGGCGAGCTTCGCAGCATGGATGCCCATGCCGTCGGGCTCGTACATCGCGCCTTTGGCTTCGGCGTCGCGGACGAAATCGCTATGGACCTCCTCGCGCCCGATCATGCGGGTCGGATAGCCGAAGACCTCGTTCAGCAGCCGCGATTCCTTTTCCAGCGACGGCAGCACCTTGTCGCGATGGGCGATGTAGAGATGGCCGCCGTCCTGAGGGTCGCAGTCGATCTCGGGCGAGCGGATCAGGTCGCGGAACAGGTCGAAGGCTTCGGCGATCTCGACATGCATCTTCTTGGCGACGTCGACGCCCCAGCGCTCGATCCACTGCGAACGCTTGAGACGCCCGGCGGAGATCTGTGCCTGGCCGCCATTGCGCGTGCTGCAGCCCCAGGCAACGCCGTTGGCTTCGAGCACCGTCGCCTTGATGCCGTGCTCCTTGGCCAGATGAATGGCGCAGGACAAGCCGGTGTAGCCAGAGCCGATGATGGCGACATCGACGTCGATGTCCTGGGTGACAGGACCGTCGTCTTCCGGCTGCGGGCCGGCGGTGGCGATCCAGTAGGTTGGCGCGTAGTCCTTGCCATCGCCGGGATTGGGCGCGCGTACGGGATCGTAGGCCGGGTCGAAAGGCTTCCTTTGAGCCACCGGCCGGGCAAGCTGTTGTTGCATCTCCTCGTCCTCCCTGGCCGTCTTCAGCGTTGCGCCGGAAGCAGCGGCCGGTTCTTGCGGAACGCCTGCTTGCGCACGATCTTGCCGCCGCTGAGCGTGAACAGATCGCAGCCTTCCGCCTCGACGCGGCTGCCGTCGCCATTGGTGCCTGAGAAGGTCCATTCGGACACGGCACGATCGCCGTGGACGAAGTGGCCGTGATGGGCCCAGTGCGCGTCGGGCATCGTCTTCCACACGCCGCTGAAGGCAGAGGCAATCGCCTCGGACCCCTCGAAGCGGGTGCCATGGACTTCCGGCCCGGCGACGCCGTTGAAGACGCAATCCTCGGCGAAGAAACGCATGACGCCATCGATGTCGTGCCGGTTGAAGGCGTCGAACAGGCTGGCAAGGTCGTCGGCGGTGATCGTCATTTCGTGGTCCTCGTCTCTGGCGGTGCCGTTGGGCATGGCTTCGCCGTGGCCGGGCAAGCCGGCAAACTGGTTCTGTCTGTTGGTCGTTGCTGGGCCGGGATCAGCCGGGCGGCGAATTTGCCGGGTGCGCGGGCCTTGCCATCAGATCTTGCCCTTCCAGGGGATCAGTGCCTTTTCCAGGTAACGGAGCATCAGGTCGAAGGCGAAGGCGAAGATGCCGATCACGATGATGCCCATGATGACCGTATCACTGGCGAGATATTCCGCCGCGTTCAGCACCATGAAGCCAAGACCGCGGTGGGCGGCGACCATTTCGGCCGCGACGAGCGTCGTCCAGCCAACCCCGATGCCGATGCGCATGCCGGTAAAGATCTCAGGCAGGGCAGCCTTGAGGATCACTTGGGAAATGACCTGGGCGCGGGTGGCGCCCATGGCGTAGGCGGCGTGGATCTGTTCGGTCGACACCGAGCGCACGCCGGCGCGGGCGGCGATGGCCATCGGCGCGAAGATGGCGAGATAGATCAGGAACACCTTGGGGAACTCGCCGATGCCGAGCCAGATGATGATCAGCGGCAGGTAGGCGAGCGGTGGCAGCGGCCGGTAGAATTCGATGATCGGGTCGAACAGGCCGCGCACGGTGCGGTTGACGCCCATCAGGATACCGATTGGCACGGCGGTAATCAGCGCCAGGAAGAAGGCTCCAAGCACGCGGCCAAGGCTCGCCAGCGTATGCTGGATGAGCGTCGAATTGGAGACGCCCTCGGTCATGGCGATGACGAACTTATCCCAGACGGCGAGCGGCGAGGGCAGGAACAGCGGCTTGACCCAGCCCATTTCGGTGATCAGCAGCCAGGCGCCGAACAGCACCAGCGCCGTGATCAGGCTGATATGGCCGCTCATGCCGTCGCCGGGGGCGCCGTAGATCTTGCCGGGGCGAACGGACTTGGCTCGGGAGAGGCGCTCAAGCATGGAGGAGTTCCGGGTTGCCGGACTGACGCTCGTCGCCATAGATGATGCCGAGGATTTGCTCGCGCATGTCGATGAAATCGCGGCTGGATTTGATTGCACGTGCGTTGCCCTCCTCGAGGAAGCGCCGATTGAAATCGAGCTCGTAGGTGTGGGTGATGCGGCCCGGACGCGGCGACATGACGATCAGCCGGGAGCCGAGGAACAGCGCCTCTTCGACGCTGTGGGTGATGAAGAAGAACATCTTGTTGGTGAGCTGCCAGACCTTGAGCAGCAGCTCCTGGATGGTTTCACGGGTCAGCGCGTCGAGCGCCGCCATCGGCTCGTCCATCAAAAGCATCGCCGGGTCGCAGGTCAGTGCACGGGCAATGCCGACGCGCTGCTGCATGCCGCCCGAGAGGTGGTAGATCATGTGGCGGTGGAAATCCTGCAGGCCGACCAGGGCGAGGTTCTTGGTGGCGAGCTCGCGCCGGGTCGCCTTGTCGACGCCGCGCAGCTTGAGCCCGAATTCGGTGTTGTCGATGACATTGAGCCAGGGCAGCAGCGCGTGCTTCTGGAAGACGACGCCGCGATCGGCACCGGGGCCGACGACCTGCCGTCCGCCGAGCGTGATGTCGCCGTCGGTTGGCGTCATGAAGCCGGCCATCAGGTTGAGCAGCGTGGTCTTGCCGCAGCCCGAGGCGCCGAGCGCTACGACAAAATCGCCGCTTTTGACCTCGAGGTTCACGCCCTTGAGCGCAATGACCGCCTGGTCGGTGTAGAGGCCTGGATAGGTCAGGCTGACATTGCTGACATTGAGGGTTTCCATCGCGCCGAGCCTTTCGAAGAAAATGCAGTGGTGTGGTGGAGTGGGTGCCGCCGGCGCAGTGATCCGGCCGGCGGCATCGCCTGATGCTACTTGGATGCCTCCTTGGCATAGCTGCTGTTGACGAACGGCGCGTAGTCGTCGAGCGCGTTGTCGATCTGCTTCTGGGCGACGAGGAACTTGGCGCTTTCGTTGAGCGCGCGCACCGCACCACCACCCAGCCAGGTATCCGAGGCTTGTTCGTCGGCATTCGGGAACGACAGCAGGTTCAGCGCTTCGACCGCGCCCGCACCGTCGCCGCCGATCAGCTTGACGATACCCTGGACCTGCGGCGAGTCAGCCGTCCAGGCCGCCTTGTTCTTGTTGTAGTCTGCGTAGGCTTCGGCCAGCACCTTGGTGAAGGCGGTCATGAACTTCGGGTTTTCCGCAGCCCACTTCTTGTCGGCGACGAGACCATCGAAGGTCGGCACCGATGCGGCACCGATGACTTCGGAATCCGAGATCACCTTGCCGTTCTTGAGCAGCTCAGACAATGCCGGCGGCCAGACATAGGCGGCGTCGATGTCGCCACGTTGCCAGGCGGCGATGATCTGCGGCGGCTTCATGTTGAGGATGTTGACCTCGCGCGGGTCCACTTTCCAGACCTGTTCGAGACCAACCAGGAGGTGGAAGTGAGAGGTCGATACGAACGGTACGCCGACATTCTTGCCCTTGAGGTCTTCCGGCTTCTCGATGCCCGAGCCGGTGCGGACGACGAGCGCTTCCGACTTGCCGATGTTGTCGAGGATCCAGAACAGTTCGAGCTCGACGCCGCGGGTGGCGGCGGCGGTGGTGCCGGTAGAGCCGATGACGCCGATCGGCACGTTGCCTGAGGCAAGCGCGGTCGAGATGTCGCCGCCCGAGCTGAACTGGCGCCAGTCGATGGTGTAGCCGGCCTCCTTGGCGGCTGCGTCGAAGCGGCCGTCGGCGATCGCGGTCACGAATGGACCGACGATCTGCTGGTAGCCGACGACGACCGTCGTCTCGGCGTAGGCAAGGCAGGACGTGAAGACGCCGGCCGCTACGGTTGCGGCGCTGGCCAAATACTTGAAATGCTTAAAGTGTATCATCGTTACCCTCTTTGTTTTGTTAGCTACCGGTTGTCCGGGAACTTGCCGGCTTTGATGCCGGTCTTGGTTCTGGCCATAGGGTTAAATGGAACACACCAATTGCCTTATATCCAGATTGGAAGTTGAATGATTCCAGATGAATGCACGGGCAAGGCCAATGGCGCACGCGACCGTCTCGGAAACGATCTTCTTCCTCGACCGCGCCAGCCGGATCGGGCTGCAGGCGCAAATCCGCGAGACCGTGGTCTCGGCGGTGCTGTCGGGCCGGCTGCAGCCGGGCGCGCAACTGCCCTCGACGCGCAAGCTGGCCGACTATCTCAACATCTCGCGCATCACCGTGACCCTGGCTTACCAGGAATTGGCCTCGCAGGGTTATGTCGAAACGGCCAGCCGAAGCTCGTATCGTGTTGCCGGCAATCCGCCGACAAGCGGACTGGAAGCGGCAACATCCGATGCCGGCGCTGACGAGATCGATTGGTCGGCGAAACTACGCAAAAGCTTCATCGTCGCCAAGCAGATGCGCAAGCCGCTCGACTGGCGGCGCTATCCCTATCCGTTCCTGTACGGCCAGATGGACCCTTCGCTGTTCGATCTCGGCGGTTGGCGCGACTGCGCCCGGCGCGCACTGGCACGCGAGGACTTCGAGCTCATGGCAGGCGATTTTGCTGCCGCCGACGATGTGCAACTGGTCAACTACATCTGCTCGCGGACACTGCCGAGCCGGGGCATCCGCGCCACCCCGGACGAGATCCTCGTGACTGTGGGTGCGCAGAACGCGCTCTGGATCGTCACCCAGCTTCTGCTCCGGCCGGGCGCGCATGCGGTGTGCGAGAACCCGTGCCACCCGGACATGAGCGCATCGCTTCGGCTGAGCGGTGCCGAGGTGTCGGCCATCGACGTCGACAAAGAGGGCCTGCCGCCGGCGGCGCTGCCGTCGCATGTCGACGCGGTATTTGTTACGCCCAGCCACCATTCGCCGACCGGCGCCACCATGCCCGTCGAGCGCCGCGCGGCTCTGCTGGCCGCCGCCGCTTCTGAGGACTTCATCATCGTCGAGGACGATTACGAGTTCGAGATGAGCTTCCTGGCGCCGCCGTCACCGGCGCTGAAGTCGTTCGACCGCAACGGCCGGGTCTTCTACATCGGCAGCTTTTCCAAGTCGCTGTTTCCCGGGCTGCGGCTGGGCTATCTCGTCGCCCCGGCGCCCGTCATCCGCGAGGCGCGCGCGCTGAGGGCGCTGATGCTGCGCCATCCGCCCGGGCACCTGCAGCGCACGGCTGCCTATTTCCTGGCGCTCGGCCATCATGACGCCGTGCTGCACCGCATGCGCGCCGAATACCACAAGCGCCACATCGTCATGGCCGAAGCCTTGCAGCGCAAGGGCTTCATCATCGCCGGCTCATCGGCCTTCGGCGGCACGTCGTTCTGGATAGAAGGGCCTGAGGGATTGGACGCCGACCTTTTGATGAACGAACTCAGGCAGGATGGCGTGCTGATCGAATCCGGCTCGCCGTTCTTCCCTGCCGACGATGGGCCCTGCCGTTTCTTCCGCATGGGCTATTCGTCGATCCCGCGCAGCCGCATCGTCGAGGGTGTGGCGCGAACCGCGGCACGCGTGAAGCGCATGCTGGCATGACGCGCCTCAGCCTTTGGGTCTGTTGTTACGTCGTTCGAGATAGGCTGTGGCCTGCAGCGCTGCAAGGACTACTGCCGCGCCGATGACGATGCGCGTGTCCGGTATTTCGCCGAAGAAGATGTAGCCGGCGGCGGCCGTCACCACGATGGAAAGATAACCGATCGGCGCGAGCACGCTGGCCTCGGCGAGGCGATAGGCGCGCAGGAAGCAATATTGCCCGGCCTGGGCCAGAAGGCCGATGCCGAGCAGGGGAACCCAGTCAATCGTCTCGACCGGCTGCCAGACGAAGATGGCGGGCACGGCGGTGATGACGGCGAGGCCGACCGTATAGAACACCATCATCACGGTGGTGTTTTCGTCGCGCAAAGCGCGCGTCTGGATGATCGCCAGCGAGCCGAACACCACGGTGCCGAACACCGCGAGCAAACCGAGGTTCCATTCAACGCCACCGGGCGCCAGCATGACCAGCACACCGGCAAAGGCGAAAGTGGCGCCGACCCAGCGCAATCGCGACACAGTCTCGCCCAGAAATGCGACCGCCATGGCCATGGTGATCAGCGGCCGCGAAAAGCTCAGCGCGTTGACCACCGCCAGCGGCAGCAGGGTGTAGGCCATGAATTGGCTGGTCAGCGCAATGGCGTTGCAGCTGACGCGCGAGATGTTCTGCCACGGATGCCTGGTGTGGCGGATGTGGTGGCGGTGCCGCCAGATCAGCGGCAGGATGAAAAGCAGGCCGATCATCGCCCGGATGAAGACGAGCTGGAAAGCCGGGTAGATGAGCCCCTGCGCCTTGACGAGCGCCGTCATGCCGCCGGCAACCAGCAGCATGTCGGCGAGCACCCAGACGATGCCCTCGCGGTTGGCCTTGTGCCGCTCCTCCCCCGCCTGGGGCGGCACGTCCGCGTCAGGCTGGCTGGACAAGATTTGCCATTAGCCTGAACGCACCTGGCACCAGCTTGTCCATCTGATGATGCAGGACGAGACTGGTATGGGTGTGGCGGCCCTTGCCTATCGGCGCCGAGACCAGCGCGCCCATCAGCGGCTGCTCGTTGACGTCGTGCATCGAAAGCAGCGGCTGATATGCCTCGTCCCAGCGGGAGACGAAATAGAGGCCGCGCTCCTTGTTCCAACCGGACCAGTCCTGCGGGCCGATGAGGTTCGGCCCGTTAAGCAGGACATGGTCCGGCACCAGCACCGTAACCTCGGCATCAGGATCCGTTACGCGCCAGCGTAAAGACGGCGAGCCGACCTCGAGTTTCCTCGGCGGCGTCGCTAGTGGATCCCAACCGTCGATCGGGCGGTGGTAGAGGGTGACAAGATGGCCGCCGGCTTCGACGAAGCGGTGCAGCTTCTCGGTTGCAGCGGCCAGATCCTTGCGGAAGCCGAAGGCAAAAATACCGACGACGACGGTGGTGTATTGCGACAGGTCGCCGGCGAGCGCCTTGGCGTCGAGTTCGGTGACATCAAGCCCCATGCGGGCAAGCCACAGGCCGACGCGATCGGCGCCGGCGCCGACATAGGCGACGCGCGCGCCTTGCGGCAGCTTGAGGTCGAGGGCCAGGATGCGCAGCGCCTCCGGCTGGCGATGGGTGACGCGGCCGATATGCGGGTAGACGATCGGGGTCAACCGGAGTGCCGGCCTGCCGCCGACGAGCGGCGTGATCGTGCTGAGCCCGGCCACCAGCTTGTCGGGCGCGCGGACGGCCTGGCCACCCTGCGCCAGCGACCAGCCGCCCTCCATGGTGAGGGACACGGGCGTGTCCTTGCCGGCGACGGTTGGAGAGACCGGCCATTCGCGCCGTGTCCCATCGAGCGGTGCGATGATGGCTTCGGGGTCCATGGCAACAGAACTCGCCGGCAGCACGACAAACGGCTCTTCGAGATCGAAGGTGGCACGGGCGGTGTGGCCGCCGAAGCTGGCCGAGACGACGACATGCGCCTCGCCATTGCCACCGAGCGCCGACCAGCCCACCGGATAGAGTTTGGAATAGGCGGCGTCGGCGGCAGCGGAAACCTCGAAGCTGCGTCGGTTGCCGGTGCCGGCGACGGGCTTGGCCGTGACGGCGCCGGGCAATACCGGCTGGATGCTGACGGAGCGGCCGTCGCTGCCTGGCGCGAGGTCGATGGTCAGCGTACCGGTTTCAGCCGGAGAAAGGCTCGACGGCGCAAGCACGGCACGGTCGAAGATGCCGGCGGCCTCGATCAGCGCGGCATCGATCTCTCGCGCCTTGCGGTCGAGACGGTGACGATGGAGCTCGAGGAAAGCGGGCGAAGCGGCCGCCCGCGCAGCCTCGAGCTGGTGTACAGCATCGGTGAGGGCCGCAATGATAGCATCGGCATTGGGGAAGGCGGAGATCGCCTTTTCGATTGCCGAACCCGCCGCCTTCAATGCCTGCGCGGCTTCGTAGGAGAGATCCCTGGACGCCGCGAGGTCGGCGAGCGTCGCCGGCAGGCCGTCGAGCACCGAAGCCTCGGCCCTGGCCCCGTCGCTTGCCAGCAGCAGATGCAGCGGCCAGCGTGTGTCGGCGCGGTCGGGCCAATGGCCCATGCCCTGGGACGCGTGATAATAACGCGACCATTCGCCGATGCGGTCGTATTCGGCGCCCGTCGCCGGTTCGCGGCCTGGTGCGTCGACGATGACCGTCGCATCGGGCGGCGGCACTTCGTCGTCATAGGTGTCGCCACCGCCAGACCAGGCCGGCAGGTAATATTTTGCTACCTGCCACGGGCTCATGCCTTCGGCAAAATGCTCCGGAAACGCTTTCGGGTCAGCCGCGAGCCTGATCGCGGTTTCGGCGGCGCGCGTCATGGCGCGGTGGTGGCCGTGCTGGCCGGGAACGTCGAGGAATGTCGGGATGACGATGTCGGGCCGCTCGCTGCGGTAGGCCCGCACCAGCCGCTCGACGGTTCGCATCTCGCCCCAGCGGGCAAAGGTCTGGTCGCCGTCCTTGGAAAAGCCGAAATCGTGCACGGCATCGTCAGGACCGTGGCCGAGCCAGACGACGTCGGCGTCGAGTGCGCGGGCGGCCTCTTCCATCTCGCGCGTGCGCATCATGCCGAGCACGCCCAGGCGCTCCGGCCCGAGCGAATTCTGGCCGCCTTCGCCGCGCGTCGAGCAGGCGACGATGACGCGCATGCCGAGACCGAGACGGAGCCAGGCGAGCAGCCCGCTCTGCTCGTCGTCGGGATGCGCGCCGGTGTTCATCATGGTGACGGTGGAATTCAGGCGGCTGAGCGCGCGGTGAAGCCTGACCAGCGACGGGCTGGATTTCTGTCTCTCGATACGTTCGCGGGCGCTCAGCATTCAGGTCCTCCGGTATTTCAGTAGGCTAGGCTATTCGGTGGGCCGCGTGGCGGCTGTTTCCAGCTTTGGCGTGACCACCTCGAACAGCGGCAGGGCGGCCGCCCCCAGTGCCGCCGTGTATTGCCCGGTCTGGCCGCGCATGACGCGGGGCAGGACCCGCCTGCTGCGGCTCGCAACCGAGATGGGCAGCTGTCCCATCCGCGCGATGAGCTCGTCGATGATCGCGTCGGGCAGCATGCCGCCGAGGATCACCGTTTCGGGGTCGAGGATATTTTCGATCATGGCGATCATCGGGGCGAGGTACGTCGCCGCCTCGTCCAGCCATTCCATCAGCACCGGATGGCGCTCGGCGTGAAGCCCGGCGAGATCGGTGAAATCGCAGTCGGCGATACCCGCGTCGCACAGCTTCTCGCGCAGTGCGTGGACGGAGGCATAGCGCTCCAGGCAGCCATGCTGGCCGCACGGGCAGGCCCTGCCGCCGGGTGCAACCACGACATGGCCGATTTCGCCCGCATTGCCGAAGGCGCCCCGGAAGGGCGCTCCGTCGTGAACCATGCCAAGGCCGAGGCCGGCACCGAAGTAGATCATGCCGAAACCGGAAATCGAGTGCCCGGCACCGAACAGCCGCTCGCCGACGGCCGCGGCGTTGGCATCGTTCTCGACGGTCACCGGCTCGCCGCAGGCTTCGGTGAGCAGGTTCGCGGCATCGATGTTGGCCCAGCCTGGCAAGGTCGTCGGGCCGACCGAAGTCATGCCTTCGATCTCGAACGGACCGGGCATGACGACGCCGATGCCAAGCAGCGGCGACTTGAACGCAGCACGAACCGCCTCGAGCTCGGCACGTATATGCGCAATGACCTGCTTCGGGCTGGTGTCGCGGACGGGCATGATGCGCTTGGACCGCGGCTGGCCCGAGAGATCGAGCACGGTCGACACCATGTGGTCCGCGGCCATCTCGATGCCCATGGTCATGGCACCGTCGGGATTGACGGCAAACTGTATCGGCGGCTGGCCGCGGCCGGACCGCAGGCGGCCCGTCTCCATCAACAGGTTTTCGCCGACCAGTTCGTCGACGATGTTGGCGATCGCCTGCGCCGTCAGATGCGTCAGCCGGGCGATGTGCATGCGTCCCAGCGAGCCGTGACGACGGACGACGTCGAGCACGACGCGGCGATTGTGATCGCGGCTCCGCTCGGGATTCTTGCCCAAAGTGACCTGATGTGTGCTGCCTGGCTGAAACGCCATTTCGCTCATCCTGACCTGTTTCGCAAAATTGATAACGTGGAAGCGTAGGCCCGGGCAACAGATTAATTCAAGTAAATTATCTTATTGACAAAAGGGCAGGGGCAGAAGAGCGTATAGGGTGGCAGGCGGCGTGAAACCGCAGCTCATGGCACTGGCTTGCAGGACATCGTCCGTCTCCGCGCCAGATGACATGGATTAGGAATGGTCCGGGCTTCGGCTGCGTGCGAGGCTAGGGTCCCAGGGGATAATCACGACCCGCAGTCCGGGGCTTACCGGCGGGTTCAGATGGAGGTTTACATGCGCAAAGCAACTTTGTTCGCCGGACTGATCGCCGGGTTCAGCACGCTGGCTCTCAACGCGGCCCAGGCCGTCGAGATCGAATACTGGCAGTATGTGTTCGACACCCGCGTCAAGGCGATGGACCAGCTGATCGAGAATTTCGAGAAGGCCAATCCCGATATCACCGTCAAGCAGACGACTTTCCCCTATGCCGATTACCAGACGCGCGTGATCGCAGCGAAGATGGGTGGCCAGGGCCCCGACGTGATGCAGCTGTTCTACGGCTGGCTCGACAAGTTCGTTGCCGGCGGTCTCCTGCAGCCGCTGCCGGCCGACGCTTTCCCGCACGACAAGATCGAAAGCGACTTCTTCCCGATCGTCAGCGCCATGAAGCGCGGCGACGACTATTACGGCCTGCCTACCGCGGTTCGCTCGCTGGCCCTGTTCTACAACAAGAAGCTGTTCACCGAAGCCGGCCTCGACCCGGCGAACCCACCCAAGACGCTCGACGAATTCGTCGCTGCGGCTGAAAAGCTCACCAAGCGCGACGCCAGCGGCAACCTGATCGTTGCCGGCTCGACCCTCGACATGGGCGGCCAGGACCACCAGTGGTGGCGTGAAGTACTGGTGCGCCAGTTCGGTGGCGAGCCCTACACGGACAACGACCGCAAGGTGGCCTACAACACCGAGGCCGGCGAAAAGGCGCTCAAGTTCTACACCGATCTGCAGACCGAAAAGAAGATCGGCCAAGCCGGCTTCATGGACGAAGGCCAGGCGGCCTTCCGTGCCGGCATGGCAGGCATGACCATCGACGGCACCTTCCGTCTTGGCGCGTTCAAGTCGATCGACGGCTTCGAATGGGGCGTGACCGAATTGCCGGCCAATGCCGAGGGCGTGCGCTCGAACTATGCCAGTTACTTCGCCAACGGCATCAGCGCCACCACCAGCGGCGAGAAGCTCGAGGCATCAAAGAAGTTCCTCGCCTACATCTCCTCGCCCGAAGCCATGGACGTCTGGCTGAAGACCGTCGGCGAACTGCCGGCGCGCCGCACGGCCGCAATGACCGAAGGCAACCTTGCAGACCCGATCTATGGTCCGTTCCTCAAGGGCCTCGAATACGCCCGCACCACGATGTTCGTGGACGAAGCCGCCCAGCGCCAGAACACCATCGACATGGCCAACCGCATCCTGCTCGAAGGCCAGTCGGTGAAGGATTCGCTGGCGCAGGGCGCTGCTGCCGAGCAGGCGATCATCGACGCTGCGGCTCCCAAGTAAGGCAAGGGCTTGATGTCTGTGACAGCGGATCGACAGGGGGCGGCGGTGAGCCGCCCCGGCGGGACCTTCTGGAATCGTCGTTCCATGCGGACGAAGCGGCTGGTCTGGGTGTGGAGTTTCCTCGCCCTGCCCATCCTGTTCTATTCGGTCATCCGCTTCTATCCGACAATCGAGGCCTTCTGGCTCTCGTTGACGAACTGGGACCTGCTCAAGCCGCCGCAGTTCATCGGCCTTGCCAACTACGAGAAGCTGTTCGCCGACCCGCAATTCTGGAAGGTGTTCAAGAACACCTTCGCCTATCTCGTCGTCGGCACGCCGATCAGCCTGCTTCTGTCGTTCGTGATCGCCTATCACCTCGACCGCGTGCGCTTCATGCACGGGCTGATCCGCGGGCTCTATTTCCTGCCCTACCTGACCACGGCAGCCGCCATGGCCTGGGTGTGGCGCTGGTTCTACCAGCCGGCGCCGATCGGCGTGATCAACAACGCCCTCGGCACCATCGGTATTCCGCAACAACCCTTCATCCGCTCGGTCGACCAGGCCTTGCCATCGATCATGGTAACCGCGATCTGGGCCGGCCTCGGCTTCCAGATCATCATCTTCATGGCCGGCCTGCGCTCGATCCCCAACACCTTCTATGAGGCCGCACGCATCGACGGACTCGGCGAATGGGCGATCCTGCGCAAGATCACTTTGCCGCTGCTCAAGCCGACGACCGTGTTCCTGGTCGTGTTTTCGTCGATCGGCTTCCTGCGCATTTTCGACCAGGTCTACAACATGACCACCAACGATCCGGGCGGCCCGCTCGGCTCGACCAAGCCGCTGGTGCTGATGATCTACCAGACGGCGTTTTCGTCCTACGCGATGGGCTATGCCGCGGCACAGACGGTGGTTCTGTTTACGATCCTGCTTTGCGTATCGCTGCTGCAGCTGTGGATCCTGAGGGAAAAGAAATGAGCGCCGTTACCCAGACACCGGCGCTTTCCCACGCCAATCTCCGCCCCGGACGCATCGTCGTCTGGACGCTCTTGTTCATCGGCGGCCTGATCATGGTGACGCCGCTGGCCTTCATGTTCTCGACATCGCTGAAGACGGCGGGGCAGGTCTACGACCTCAAGCTGATCCCCTCGGCGCCGACGCTGCAGAACTACATCGCCATCCTCGCCGACGGGCGCTTCATGCGATGGTTCATGAACTCGATGATCGTCGCCGTCGCGGTCACGCTGTCGAACGTCTTCTTCGACAGTCTCGTCGGCTACACGCTGGCGAAGTTCGAATTCCGCGGCCGCTACTTCATCTTCCTCGCCATCCTGTCGACGCTGATGATCCCGACCGAGATGCTGGTCATCCCGTGGTACCTGATGTCGAGCAAGCTCGGCTGGCTGGACAGCTACTGGGGCATCATGTTCCCGGGCATGATGACGGCCTTCGGCACCTTCCTGATGAAGCAGTTCTTCGAGGGCGTGCCCAACGACTTCCTCGAAGCGGCGCGCGTCGATGGGCTGAACGAATTCCAGATCTTCTGGAAGGTGGCGATGCCGCTGGTGACGCCGGCGCTGTCGGCGCTCGCCATCTTCACCTTCCTCGGCAACTGGACCGCCTTCTTCTGGCCGCTGATCGTGACCACCAGCCGCGAGCTCTACACGCTGCCGGTCGGGCTATCGAGCTTCGCCGTCGAACAGTCCATCCAGTGGGAAATGATCATGACCGGTGCGGCGATCGCCACCCTGCCGACGCTGATCGTCTTCATCGTCCTGCAGCGCTACATCGTCCGCGGCGTCATGCTGGCAGGGCTCAAAGGATAAGACATGCCTGAACTGAACCCCAAGCTCGCCGACAAGAGCGTGTTCCCCGACCCCGTCTACAAGGAGACGGTACTGCGGCCACTGTTCGACGGCGCCAAGACCCACCATGTCGAAGGCTTCCGCGCCATCGACCGGGCGCATCTGGTGATGCTGACCGAAACCGGCATCCTCGACACCAAGCAGGCGTCGGCGATTGCCGGGGCATTGGAAGCCATCGACCGTGAGGTCGACCCGTCGACGCTCGAATACACCGGCGAGGTCGAGGATTTCTTCTTCCTGATCGAGAAGGAGCTAAAGGCGCGCCTCGGCCCTGATGTGGCCGGCCGCCTGCACACGTCGCGCTCGCGCAACGACATCGACCACACGCTGTTCAAGCTTGGGCTCAAGCAGCGCATCGACGCGCTGATGGCCAAGGCACGACACCTGCTGTCGGCGATGATCGACACCGCCGAGCGCGAGAAGGCGACGCTGGTCGTTGCTTACACCCACGGCCAGCCGGCGCAGCCCTCGACCTTCGGGCACTACCTGTCGGCAGCCATCGAAGTGCTGATCCGCGACATCGAGCGTTTCGAAGAGGCGCGAAAGATCGTCGACCTGTCGCCGATGGGTGCTGCGGCCATCACCACCTCGGGCTTCCCGATCGACCGGAAGCGCGTCGCCGAACTGCTCGGCTTCGCCGCTCCCTTGCGCAATTCCTACAGCTGCATTGCGGCGTCCGACTACATCACCTCGACCTATTCGGCGATCGAGCTGATGTTCCTGCATCTCGGCCGGCTGATCCAGGACTTCCAGTTCTGGACCGCCTTCGAGGTCGGGCAGATCTACGTGCCCAACGCCTTCGTGCAGATCTCGTCGATCATGCCGCAGAAGCGCAACCCGGTGCCGATCGAGCATATGCGGCTGCTCGCCAGCCAGACCATGGGCCGCGCCCGCACGGTGCTCAACGTCATCCACAACACGCCGTTCACCGACATGAACGACAGCGAGGGCGAAACCCAGTCGATGGGCTACGAGGCATTCACGGCCGCTGGCCGCGTGCTCGACCTGCTGGCGGCTTTCGTTGCCGCGATCAAGATCGATCCGGAGCGGGTCGCCGACAACATCCGCCGCTCCTGCATCACCATCACCGAACTGGCGGACTCGCTGGTCCGCATCGAAGGCCTGTCCTTCCGTGAGGCGCACGAGATCGCCGCGACCGTCGCCAAGGCGGTTGTGGCCGCCGGCGGCGGGCTCGCCAAGGACGGCTATGGCCCGTTCCTCGATGCCTTCAGGCATTCGACCGGGCGCGAACCGACTTTCGGTCGCGACAAGTTCGAGGAGATCGTCTCGCCGGAACATTTCGTCGCCGTGCGCGACCGCTTCGGCGGCCCGGCACCGGCGCCAATGGCCGAGGCGCTTGGCGTCTACAGGGACAAGGCTGCCGCCTTCGAGGCGAAGGCCAAGGACAATGCCGGGCACGAGGTGAAAGCCGCGAAAGAACTCGGCGAAAAATTCAAGGCACTGGCAGGGGCGCGCTGATGGCGACGATCGAACTCGAAAAGCTGGTCAAGCGCTACGGCAAGGCAGAAGTCGTCCGCGGCATCGACCTTGATATCGCCGACGGCGAATTCGTCGTCTTCGTCGGCCCGTCAGGCTGCGGCAAGTCGACGACCCTGCGCATGATCGCCGGCCTAGAAGACATCTCGGGCGGCACGCTGAAGATCGGCGGCGAGGTGGTGAACGAGCGCGAGCCCAAGCAGCGCAACATCGCCATGGTGTTCCAGAACTACGCCATCTACCCGCATTTGACCGTACGCCAGAACATCGGCTTCGGGCTTTACACCTCGAAGCTGTCGAAGGCGGAGAAGGACCAGCGAATTGAAGAAGCCGGCCGCATCTTGGGCCTGGAGAAGTATCTCGACCGGCGGCCTGCCGCACTCTCCGGCGGCCAGCGCCAGCGCGTCGCCATCGGCCGCGCCATGGTGCGCAACCCCTCGGCCTTCCTGTTCGACGAGCCGCTGTCCAACCTCGACGCCCAGTTGCGCGCCCAGATGCGCATCGAGATCAAGCGGCTGCACCAGAAGCTCAAGACGACGACGGTCTATGTCACCCACGACCAGGTCGAGGCGATGACCATGGCCGACCGCATCGTAGTCATGCGCGACGGCCACATCCTGCAGGTCGGCACGCCGACCGACCTCTACGAAAATCCGGTCGACGTGTTCACCGCGCGCTTCATCGGCAGCCCGTCGATGAACCTGGTGCCGGGCCGCAACAACGGCAAGGGTGTCGAGCCCTCCGCCGGCGGCGACGTGCTGATCGGCGTGCGCCCGCACGAGCTGACCGCAGCCGTCGAAAAGGCCGATGGCGGGCTGGAGCTCACCGGAACGGTGACCGCGGTCGAACCGCTCGGACCGGAAACGCTGGTGCATCTCGATGTCGACGGAAACGCCGTCATCGCCACCGCGCCGGGCAAGTTCATCCCGGAGACGGGCAGCGCGCTGACCTGCCGCGCGGCGCCCGGCAGCCTCTATCTTTTCGACGCCAAGACCGAAAAGAGCCTGGGCCGCCGGTAGCGGCCTTGGCATCGCCTCGACGGTTGCGGTTACGCGCGACCGTCGGCGGCAAACATCGGCCCGCCCTTGTGGGCGGGGAAACCGTAGCCGTTGATCATCACCAGGTCGATGTCGCTCGAACGTGCAGCGATGCCTTCCGAAAGAAGGGCCGCACCTTCGTCGGACATCGCCTTGAGCAATCGAGTGACGATTTCCTCCGCCGAGAAGTGGCGTGGTTCAATGTCCTTGGCCGCGCGCGCAGCCTCGATAAGCGCCGTGACTTCCGGATCGACGGCACGCTCGCCGCTCGCATAGTCGTACCAGCCGCGGCCGGCCTTGCGGCCGAAACGCTCGGCTTCACATAGCTTGTCGGCGATCTCGACATACCGCGCCTTGGGATCGCGGGTCGCAGCCTGGCGCTTGCGCCGCGCCCAGGCGATTTCCAACCCTGCCATGTCGTAGACGGCGAAGATGCCCATCGGAAATCCATAGGCTTCGAGCGCGGCATCTATCTCGTGCGGGGCAGCGCCATCCTCGACCATGAATTCGGCTTCGCGGCGGTAGGCCGAAAAGATGCGGTTGCCGATGAAGCCTTCCGTCACGCCGCAGACGATGGGCAGCTTGCCTAGCCGCTTGGCGAAGGCGAGGGCGCTGGTTAGCACATCGGGCGAAGTCGCCTTGCAGTCGACGATTTCGACCAGCCGCATGATGTTGGCCGGCGAGAAGAAGTGCAGGCCGACAACGCGTTCGGAATGCGCCGTTGCAGCCGCAATCTCGTCGGGGTTCAGGTAGCTGGTGTTGGTGGCGAGGATGGCGTCCGGACTGACGATACCGTCGAGTCGCTGGAACAGATCGGTCTTGACGGTGAGATCGTCGAACACGGCTTCGATGACGAGATCGGCGGCGGCAAGCTCGCTGGCATCGGCAGTGATCGCAAGCCGGGCAAGGCAATCGTCCCGGCCCGCAGCCGCCAGACGCCCTGATTGAACCGACTTGTCGAGCGTGCCTGCGATACGCTCGCGCCCCTTGTCGGCGGCCTCATGCGTCTGCTCGACACCGATGACGCGATAGCCAGCGGTAAGTGCCGCAACAGCGATGCCGGCGCCCATCAGACCGGTACCGACGATGCCGACTGTCTCGATCTTGCGGGCTGCGATGCCGTCGAGCTTGTCGACCTTGCCTGCCTGCCGTTCGGCGAAGAACACATGGCGAAGCGCTGCCGCCTCCGTGGAATCGCGCAGCCGCAAGAACGTCGCGCGCTCGTCGGCGAGGCCCTGCTTCAGATCGACCTGAGCGGCCGTCTTGACGAGGCGAACGGCCTCGGCGGGCGCAGTCTGCCCTCGCGCTTTGGACAGCACCTTTTTCGCCGCTGCATCGACGGCTGCCTGTTCGGCGGCCGGCACGTCGAGCAGGCCTGTCCGCCGCAGCGGCCCTCCGGCGAGGTCGTGGACAAGGCTGAGGGCTGCGTCGAGATGATCAGCGGCCACACCGTCGACGAGGCCGAGCGAAAGCGCTTCTGCGGCCTTGATCGTACGGCCGCTGCCGATCAGGTCGATGGCGGCGATTGTGCCGATCAAGCGGGGCAGGCGCTGCGTACCGCCTGCGCCCGGCACGATGCCGAGCTTGACCTCGGGCATGCCAAAACTAGCCTTGTCGCTGGCGACGCGGCCATGGCAGGCGAGCGCGAGCTCGCAGCCGCCGCCGAGTGCCGCACCATTGACCGCGGCGACGATGGGCTTGTCGCAGCTCTCGATGCCCTCGATGACCTCCGGCAGGGTCGGCTCGACCGGGGGCTTGCCGAACTCCTTGATGTCGGCGCCGCCGACGAAGGTGCGGCCAGCGCCCGTGACGACGATGCCGACCACCAGACCCAGCGATACGCCATGGTCGAGCGCCTCGACCAGCCCCTGGCGGACATGCGCCGAGATGGCGTTGACCGGAGGATTGTCGATGGTGACGACGAGCACGCCGTCCTGGATCGTGCCCGTGACGCTTTCGGAAAACCGCATCGCGCTCATCGGGCCTTACTCGGGAATGACGGCGGTGGCCTGGATCTCGATCTTGGCGCGGTCCTCGACCAGCGCCACGACCTGCATGGCGGCCATGGCCGGGAAATGACGGCCGATGACATCGCGATAAGCCTGGCCGAGGCCGCGCAGGTTTTCGGTGTATTCCTTCTTGTCGGTGAAATACCAAGTCATGGTGGTGATGTGGCGCGGCTCGGCGCCGCCGGCCTTCAGCACGGCGACGACGTTTTCCAGCGTCTGGCGCACCTGGCCGACAAAATCGTCGGTTTCGAATTCGCAATTGCCGTTCCAGCCGATCTGGCCGCCAACGAAGATCGTGCGACCGGTGGCTGCAACGCCATTGGAGTAACCGATCGGCTTGGTCCAGCCCTCGGGCTGCAGGATCTCATGCATCTGACGTCTCCAGATATTTTTCGAGCGCGGCGCGGAGGTCGTCCGGCCAGGCGAGCGATTTGTGGGTGTCGAGCGAGGTCGCGACCACGCTGTGGCGAGCGCTCCAAAGCAAGGTGCCGCCGGCCGTGATCCTGTGTTCGAGATCGAGCGACGAACGGCCGACGCGGCGGACGAAAAGCGCGAAGTCGAGGGTGTCGCCATGGAAGCCCGGATGGACGAAGGTCAGGTCGAGCCTGACCGTCGGCGTGCCGATGCGGCGCTCGCCGACGAGCTGTTTCCACGGTGCGCCGATCGAGCCGAAGAACTCCTCGAGAACACCGACGAGGATGTTCAGGTAGGACGGGAAATAAGCGATGCCGGAGGGATCGCAGTCCCCGAAACGCAACGGCCGGCTGGTGCGGAAGGGCATGGCAGCGCTCCCTATCTTGCGGCCTTCATCAGCTCGCGGCCGATGATCAGTTTCTGCACCTCAGTGGCGCCTTCATAAATGCGCAGGGCGCGGATCTCGCGATAGAGCCGCTCGGTGATTTCGCCGACGCGCACGCCGCGGCCGCCGAACATCTGCAGCGCCTGGTCGATGACCCACTGGGCGTTTTCCGTCGCCGTCAGCTTGGCCATGGCCGCTTCCCGCGTGATCGGCAGCTTCTGCACGTCGCGGCGCCAGGCAGTGCGCACGGTGAGCAGCGAGGCGGCGTCGATGGCGGTCGCCATCTCGCCCAGCGTGCTCTGTGCCGTCGGCAAGTCGGCGAGCGTCGCCCCGAACATCTTTCGCGACTTGGCGTGGGCCACGGCCTCGTCGAGCGCGCGGCGGGCAAAGCCGAGTGCTGCGGCGGCAACCGACGGGCGAAAGATGTCGAGCGTGCGCATGGCAATCTTGAAGCCTTCGCCCGGCTCGCCCAGAAGCTGGGATGCCGGGATGCGGCAATTGTCGAAACGGACACGCGCCAGCGGATGCGGCGCGATCGTCTCGATGCGTTCTACGATGGAGAAGCCCGGGGTGTCGGCAAAGACGACGAAGGCCGAGATGCCGCGCGTGCCGGGCGCCTCGCCGGTGCGGGCAAAGACCGTGTAGACATCGGCGATGCCGCCATTGGAGATGAAGATCTTCTCGCCGTCGAGCACATAGTCGTCGCCGTCGCGGCGCGCGGCGGTAGCCATCGCCGCAACGTCGGAGCCGGCTTCCGGCTCCGTCAGCGCAAACGCCGAGATCAGCTCGCCCTTGGCGATTTTCGGCAGGATGGCCTGCTTGAGTTCATTCGAGCCCGAAAGGCTGATGGCGCCGGTGCCGAGACCCTGCATGGCGAAGGAGAAGTCGGCGAGGCCGTCGGCATAGGCCAGCGTCTCGCGGATCAGGCACAGCGAGCGGCTCTCGATTTCTTCGGATACGCCGCCGAATGCCGCCGGCACGCAGTTGCGCAGGATGCCCGCATCCCCCAGCACTTTCACCAGCTTCTTGCAGGCGCCATCGGCATCGGCATGGTCGATTTCGCCGAGGCCGCCCCTTGATATGAAGCCGTCAAGCTCGGCCGCAAGCGCGCGGTGGCTGTCGGCGAAGAACGGCCAGTCGAGGTGGTCACGGGCCGGCGCACTGGTCGGCATCAAATGCGCGGCCATGGCTCAGTTCCCCTTGAATTCGGGCTTGGCCTTGGCGGCGAAAGCTTCGAAGGCGCGGCGGAAGTCGCCTGTCGCCATGCAAATCGCCTGGGCCTGCGCTTCGGATTCGATCAGTTGGTCAATGCCCATCGCCCATTCCTGGTCGAGCATCTTCTTGGTCATGGTGTGGGCGAACCACGGGCCGTCGGCAATGTCGCGGGCGAATTTCTGCGCAGCGCCCAGCAAGGCAGGGCGCTCGTGCAACGCGTTGTAGAAGCCCCAGGCATGGCCCTCGGAGGCGGTCATGACGCGGCCGGTGAACAGGAGTTCGGCGGCACGGCCCTGGCCGATGATGCGCGGAAGGATGCCACAGGCGCCCATGTCGGCGCCGGCGAGGCCGACGCGATTGAACAGGAAGGCGGTCTTGGCTTCGGGCGTGGCGACGCGATAGTCGGACGACATGGCGAGGATGGCGCCGGCGCCGGCGCAGATGCCGTCGACGGCAGCGATGATCGGCTGCGGGCAGGCGCGGATCTGGCGCACCAGGTCGCCGGTCATGCGGGTGAAGTCGATAAGGTCAGGCATCGACATCTTGGTCAGCGGCTCGATGATATCGAAGACGTCGCCGCCCGAGGAGAAGTTGTTTTCCGCACCTGTCAGCACGACGGCGCGGACATCGCTGGCGCGGCCGAGCACACGAAACAGGTCGGTAAGTTCCTCGTAGCTTTCGAAGGTCAGCGGATTCTTCTTCTCGGGACGATTGAGCGTGACGGTGGCGACGCGGCCGTCGGCATCGGTCTCGAACAGGAAGTGCTTCGCCTGGTGGCCCTGGAACGGACGCTTCTTGTCCTGCATCGGGTTGGTCATCGTCATCCTCCCAGAACTTCGCCGCCGGCGACCGGAATTGCCTGGCCTGTGATTGCAGTTGCCTTTTCCGAGGCGAGCCAGAGCACGGTGTGAGCCACTTCCTCGGGCGTGACCAAGCGTCCCTGCGGGTTGGCACGGGCAAGGCTTGCGCGGGCCTCGTCGGCCGTGCGGCCGGTCTTGCCGGTGATCGTTTCGACCGCACCTTCGAGCAGCGGCGTGTCGGTGAAGCCGGGGCAGACGGCGTTGACAGTCACGTCGGTGCGGGCGAGCTCCAGCGCCAACGCCCGGGTCATACCGACCACGCCATGCTTGGAGGCGCAGTACGCGGAGACGTAAGGGTAGCCGGTCAGGCCGGCGGTGCTGGCGACGTTGACGATACGTCCGTTGCCGGCTCGCTTGACCGAGGCAAGGGCTGCCTGGGTGACGAGATAGGTGCCGGTCAGGTTGATGCCGATCACCCGGCTCCACATGCCAAGGTCGGTCTTGTCGAATGGTGCTGACGGCGCTTCGCCGGCAGAATTGACCAGCACGGCGATGTCGCTGGCCTGAGCAATCGCCTTGGCGATACCTGTCTCGACCGACTGCGCGTCGGTGACGTCGAAGCCATCAAGTACAAAGGCTTCGCCACCGGCGGCGGCGATCTCGGCACGCACGGCCTCGAGCGGTGCAGCACGCCGGCCGCACAGGCTGACGCGGTGGCCGTTGCTCGCCAGCGCAAGAGCGATGGCGCGGCCGATGCCGCTGCCCGCACCGGTGACGAGGGCGTGGCGCCCGTTCTTGCTCTGATTGCTCATGCCTTGCCCGTGGGCGCTGCAGCCGCAGCGCGTGCAAGGTTGTTCTCGTATTGCGCGCGAGCGGTCCGGTACTGCTTCGGCCAGGCCTGCTCGGCGTAGCCGATCTTCGCCGCCTCATGCATGACGAAGGACGGGTCGGCGAGGTGGGGGCGGGCGACGGCGCAAAGGTCGGCGCGGCCGGCGGCGATGATCGAATTGGCGTGGTCGGCTTCCGAAATGGCGCCCACCGCGATGGTCGGCACCTGGATCTCGTTGCGGATCTTGTCTGAGAACGGTGTCTGGAACAGGCGGCCATAGACCGGCTGTTCTTCCTTCACCACCTGGCCCGACGAGCAGTCGATCATGTCGGCGCCTGCGTCCTTGAACATCTTCGCAAAGATCGCGGCATCGTCCGGCGTGTTGCCACCCTCGTACCAGTCGTGGGTGGAGAGGCGCACCGAAATCGGCCTGTCCTCCGGCCAGACGGCGCGGATCGCGTTGAACACCTCAAGCGGATAGCGGGCGCGGTTCTCGTGGCTGCCGCCATACTCGTCGTCACGCAAATTGGTCAGCGGCGACAGGAAGGACGACAGCAGATAGCCGTGGGCGGCGTGCAGTTCGAGGATATCGAAGCCGAGGTCGCGCGCACGCTCCGTGGCGCTGACGAAGTCGGCGGTCACCCGGTCCATGTCATCGCGGGTCATTTCGCGCGGCATGTCGGAATGCTTGAGATAGGGCAGGGCGGAGGCCGAGATCAGCGGCCAGCCGCCTGAGGTCACCGGCTGGTCGATGCCTTCCCAGGCAACCTTTGTCGCCCCCTTGCGGCCGGCATGGCCCAGCTGGATGCCGATCTTCGCCGGTGTTTGATGGTGGACGAAATCGACCATGCGCTTGAAAGCGCTGGCCTGCTCGTCGTTCCACAGGCCGAGGCAGCCGGGCGTAATGCGCGCGTCCGGCGAGACGCAGGTCATTTCGGGGAAGACGAGGGCAGCACCGCCCATGGCGCGCGAGCCGATATGGACGAGGTGGAAGTCGTCGGGCAGGCCATCGGTCGCCGAATACATCGCCATCGGCGACATGACGATGCGGTTCTTCAAAGTCATCCCGCGAATGCTGAAGGGCGTGAACATCGGCGGCGGCACCGAGCCGTTCGGCGCCGGGCTGACGCCGGCGCGCTCGGCGAACCAGCGCTCGTAGCCTTCGAGCCAGTCCTTGTCGCGCAGGCGCAAGTTTTCATGGCTGATGCGCTGCGAGCGGGTCAGCATCGAATACATGAACTGCTCGGGTTCCAAAGTGTCGGCATAGCGCGTGCCGACGACTTCGAACCACTCCATGGCGTTGCGCGCCGCATTCTGGATCCGGGCGACGTCGACGCGGCGCACGTCCTCATAGGCTTCGAGCACGGCCGGGATGCTGGCCTTGTCGTGGCCGATGAGGTCGAATTGTCGGGTCAGTTCGATGGCGTCGTCGATGGCAAGCTTGGTGCCCGAGCCGATGGCGAAGTGTGCGGTGTGGGCGCTGTCGCCCATCAAAACGACATGGCTAGTGCCGTTGAAATGGCTCCACTTGTCGCAGATCAGGCGGCCGAAATTCAGCCAGGCCGAACCGCGCAAATGGCGCGCGTTGGTCATCAACCTGTGGCCATCGAGCGTGCCGGCAAAAAGCTTCTCGCAGAACGCGATGGACTGGTCCTGGTCCATCTCGTCGATGCCGTGTGCCTGGAACACGTCGTCGGTGGTCTCGACGATGAAGGTCGAGGTATTGTCGTCGAAGCGATAGATGTGGGCCTGGAACCAGCCATGCTCGGTGCGCTGGAAATCGAAGGTGAAGGCGTCGAAGCGCTTGTCGGTACCGAGCCAGATGTAGCGGTTGGGCCGCATCACCATGTCGGGCTTGAAGACGTCGGCATATTTGTGCCGGATGCGCGAATTGACGCCGTCGGAGGAAATGATCAGGTCGGCGTCCGGAAAATCCTGGTCGCCCTGGACGTCGGTTTCGAACACCAGCTCGACGCCGAGTTCGAGGCAACGCTCCTGCAGGATGTTGAGCATCTTCTTGCGGCCGATACCGACGAAGCCGTGCCCGGTGGTGCGGATCTTGCGACCCTTGAACACCAGCTCGATGTCGTCCCAGTGGTTGAAGGCGACTTCGATGGTCTCAGCCGTCTGGGGGTCCCACTGGCGCATCGACTGCATGGTGGCGTCGGAGAACACCACGCCCCAGCCGAAGGTGTCGAAGGGGCGATTGCGCTCGACGACGGTGACCTGGTGCGCAGGGTGCTGCTTCTTCATCAGCAATGCGAAATAGAGACCGGCCGGCCCGCCACCGATACAGACAATGCGCATGCCGTTCTCCTCCGAAGGTGATGCAGCCGCCAGGACAGGGCTCGCCCGACCTTGACCGTACCGGCACCATGGACTCGTTTCAGAGAAACTTCAAGCTTAAAGTTATTTTCGCGATGGGCACTTCAGCCCGTCGTCAGTGATGAGTGCGGTGAAGACTACAGGGGATAGCGCGCGTAGCTGGGGTCAGCTCCCCTTGCCGAGCGACGCGACGATGGAGCGCTTGAGCTTGGCGAGTTCGTCGAGCAGGACCGCACCGTCCTTCGCGGCAAGGCCGCCAAACAGGTCGGCGATCCAGTCGGCATGCGCCGACGCCATCTTTTCAAACTCGGCGCGGCCGAAAGGGGTCAGCGCGATGATCTGGACGCGCCGGTCGGTCGGCGAGGTCGTGCGGCTGATATGGCCGCTTTCGGCCAGCCGCTCAACCAGCACGGTGATGTTGCCGGGCGACACCATCATGCGCTTGGATACTTCGCCCAGCACCATGCCGTCACTGGCGCGCTCGAGCTGGGCCATCAGGTCGAAGCGGGGCAGAGTGGAATCGAATTCCTCACGCAGCCGGCGCCGCACCTCGGTCTCGATCAGGGTCGAACAGGTGAGCAGCCTGAGCCACAGCCGCAACTCGGCGCCATGGTCGCCGGGTGCTTCGAGAACCTTGGTCTCGCCGTCGACCCATCCGCTGGCGTTCGTCGTTTCTTCGCGCTCGTCCATCTTCAGCCCGGTCTTTCCCAACCTCGCAGACCGGGGAAGCCAGCCGGTCCGAACAGGCTTTGTAGTGCCGTTTCGCCGGTTCGTACAAGCTTGAAAGATTTAGGGCGCAGGAATGCCGCCGCCGAGCACCGTGGCATAGGCCGCGGCGTCGATGTTGCCGCCCGACACGACGCAGACGACATTGCCCCTGGCGTGCTCGCTTGACAGCGCGGCAGCCAGAGAGGCCGCACCCGCGCCCTCGGCAACGACCTTGGCCTTGGTGAACAGCAGGCGCATCGCCTCGGTCACCTGCGCCAGACTGACGGTGATCGCGCCGTCGATCAGTTCGCGGGCCACCGGCCAGAGTTGCGGCACCAGCGAAGGCCCGCCGATGCTCTTGATGAAGGAGGGGCGTGTTTCGATCTCGACGATGCGGCCGGCAGCAAGCGCCGCCGTCACTGGCGCCGCGTTCTCGTCCTCGACGGCGAAGATTTTTGCCTGCGGCCGCAGCGCCTTGACGGCACTGGCGACGCCTGAGGTCATGCTGCCGCCGCCATAGGGAGTGAGCACCACGTCGACTTCGGGCAGGTCTTCCAGAATTTCCGTGCCGATCGAGCCGTTGCCCGACAGCACGGCCTGGTCGGTCACCGGATTGATCAGCAATTCGGGAAAGTCGGGCAATTCGGCACCGATGATGTACTGCCACCAGGTTTCCATCGAGATGAAACGCACCTCGCCGCCGAGCCGCCGCACCCCGTCAATCTTGGTCTGTGGCGCACCTTGGTACATGTAGGCGGCCATCGGCACACCAAGTCTGTTCGCCGCCCAGGCCATGCCGTAGGCCATGTTGCCCGAACTGACCGTGGCGACACCATTGCGCAAGACGTCGGCGTCGCGCGACAGCAGCGCATTGAGCGCCGGGCGAAGTTTGAATGCGCCGATCGGCGACAGCGTTTCGAGCTTGAGGAATATCTGGCGGTCCGGCAGGCCGAGATCGAGACGCATCATGGGCGTGCGCGCCATGTGGGGTGCCAGCCGCACGCGCGCCGCGGCAATCTCTTCCAGCGTCGGGCGATGCGGCGCGCTCATTCGGCTGCCGTAGGCGATTTCACGCGGCCGGTGCGTGCAGCCAGTTTGCCTCCGCTGCCGTCTTCGGTATGGACATAGACATGCAGCGTATAGCCGATGTGGTCGATCATCAGCTTCTTGGCCCGCTCGACGTCGCGGTCGAGTGCCGCCTCCATCAGTGCCGTATGGTGCTCGATCGCCATGGCCTCGCGCAGGGCGGCAACCGCCGCCTCGTAGCCGTTCTTCTGGCCGGCAGCAGCCTTCATCGTCGGCGACAGACCGAGGAAGCGGTGGTGGCGGCGTAGCTGGTCCGAGACCGTCGAGCGGAAGCGCAACAGCCAGTTCGACGTCGCCGCGCTCAGCAATGCTGTGTGAAAGGCCTCGTGCTTTTCGTCCCATTCGTCGACCGCTTCGTCGGAGGGGTCGTCGGGTGCGATCTTGCAGCGGGAGAGCCGGTAATGCGCCGTGACAACGGCTGCTTCCCAGTCGGCGTCGCCCTTGTCCATGGATTCGAGCAACAGTGGAATCTCGACCACCATCCGGGCACGGGCAAGGTCTTCGAGTTCGCCGCGCGAAACGGGCGCCACGGCAAAACCGCGATTGGAAATCGCCGTCACCAGGCGCTCGGCCTCCAGCCGCGACAGCGCCTCGCGCAGCGGCGTCCAGCCGACACCGTAGGTGTTGCGAAGCACGCTTAGCTTGAGCGGCGCACCCGGCATCAGGCGCGTGGTCAGGATATCGCGACGCAGCAGCCGGTAGGCCGCTTCCGTCTTGGTGGAGTGCTCGTCATCCTGCATCTCTATCCATCCGCGAGACCGCTTGACTCGAAAAATTATATATCATGGGAGCAGCTTGCAAGAATTATATATAATGTTGACAGGCGCGCTGCGACTGCGCATGATCTTGTCCATGCCGCCGTTCAGTGAGCGGCGCCTTGTCAATCTGGGAGGAATAGATGAGAAACCTGAAGTCCGGCCTGCTGTCGGGCCTGTTCGTGGCCGGCGCTCTCGCCGCCAGCCTCGGTGCTGCCATTGCCGATCCGATCAAGATCGGCATCGCCAATTTCGGCGAGCATCCGCAGCTCAACGCCTCGATCGCCGGCTTCAAGCAGGCGCTGTCGGAGAACGGCTTTGTCGAAGGCAAGGACGTCGTCTACACCGAGAGCCACACCAATTTCGACGCCTCGCTGGTGCCGCAGATGATCGCCAAGCTCCAGGCCGAACAGCCGAAGCTGATCTACACCGTCACCACCCCGGTCTCGCAGATCGCCAAGAAGGCGCTCGCCGGCTCCGGCATTTCGGTCGTCTTCTCGGCCGTCACCGATCCGGTCGCCGCCAAGCTCGTTCCGTCGTGGGATGCGGGCGACGAAGGCATGACCGGTGCCACCGACCTGCAGGACATGGCAGCCGTCATGGAATTCACCAAGAAGCTGCTGCCCAACGCCAAGCGCTTTGGCGTGCCCTACAATCCGGGTGAGGCGAACGACGTCGCCCTGCTCGAAAAGATCAAGGAAGTGGCACCCGCTGCCGGCTTCGAGGTCGTCGCAGTGGGCGTCGACAACGTCAACGACATCCAGCAGCGCATCGCTTCCTTCGCCGGCAAGGCCGACGTGATCTACACGCCTGCCTCGAACCTGCTCCAGCCGGCGGTTGCCGCCGTGTCGGCAGCAGCGCGCCAGGCCGGCATCCCGATCGTCAACTCCGACGACGGCGCAGTCCGCAACGGCGTTGTGCCGGCAAGCTTTGCCGTGAACTACACCCAGGTAGGCATGAACGCCGGCAAGATCGCTGCCGAGATCCTCAAGGGTGCAGATCCCAAGACCATTGCACCGTCGCGCCCGGCCTATGCCGACCACGCCCCGACGATCTCCAAGAAGGCGATGGCGGCGTTCGGCATCGAGATCCCCGAGACGCTGGCCGATTGCGGCTGCATCGTCGACTGACATAGCACTTCGTCAAAACAGGCGGCGGCGTCCTTGGCGCCGTCGCCTCGTTCGGGAGGGACGGATGCTCGAAATCCGATCTGCACGTAAAGTTTTCTACAAGGGCCAGGCCGACGAAAAGGTCGCGCTGGACAGCCTCAGCCTGAAACTCGCCACCGGCGAGTTCGGTGTCGTCATCGGCTCCAACGGCGCCGGCAAGAGCAGCATGCTGAACGCCATATCAGGCGCGCTGGTGCTCGATTCCGGCCAGGTCATCATCAACGGCGACGATGTGACGGCCATGCCCGTCCACAAGCGCGCCATGCGGCTTGCACGCGTCTTCCAGGACCCGATGAAGGGCACCGCCGCCTCGATGACGGTCGCCGAGAACATGCTGCTCGCAGATCTGCGCAGCCAGAAGCGCACCTTGCGCCAGGGCCTCAATGCGACCCGCCTTGCCACCTACAAGGAACGTCTTTCGCTCCTCGGTCTCGGCCTCGAAAACCGCCTCGACACCCGCGTCGAGCTGCTTTCGGGCGGCCAGCGCCAGTCGCTATCGCTGATCATGGCGGTCGGCGGCTCACCCGACCTCTTGCTGCTCGACGAACATACGGCCGCGCTCGACCCGCGCACCGCCGACATCGTCATGCAGGCGACCGTTCGCGCCGTCGATGCGTTGAAGCTCACCACGCTGATGGTGACCCACAACATGCAGCACGCCGTCGATTTCGGCCACAGCGTCATCATGCTCGACGCCGGCAAGCTCCGGCTCGAAATCTCCGGCGAGGAAAAAGCCAAGGTGACGGTTGTCGACCTGATCGGCCATTTCTCCGTGAAAACCGACCGCATGCTGCTGGCGAGCTGATCATCATGGACCTTATCCAGAACATCTTTTCGAGCTTCGTCGCGCTCGTCCCCGTGACCCTGGCGCAGAGCCTGATCCTGGCATTCGTCGTGCTCGGCATCATGATTCCATTCCGCACGCTCAACTTCCCCGACCTCACCAGCGAGGGCGCATTTCCGCTGGGCGGCTGCGTCTGCGGTGTGCTGCTGGCGGGCGGCGCTTCGCCGCTGACGGCGATTGCGGTTGCCGTCATCGCCGGCTTCCTCGCCGGCTGCTGCACCGCCTTCATCCATTTACGCTTCCGCATCCACACGCTGCTCGCCGGCATCCTGATGATGACGATGCTCTACAGCATCAACCTGCGCATCATGGGCAAGTCGAACCTCTCGGTCTTCGGTTCGCCTAGCGTGTTCGACTGGGCGCCATATCTGCAACCCGGTTTCCCGGCGAGCAAGATCGTCATTGCGGGCCTGATCGGCGCTGCCGTCTTCATCCTGCTCAACATGTTCTTCAAGACCGAGAAGGGCACTGCAATCCGCGCCGTCGGGGCCAACCCCGACATGGCCGAGGCCCAGGGCATCAATGTCTGGGTCGCCACCATCGGCGGCGTCGGCCTCGCCAGCGCGTTCTCGGCAACGAGCGGCGCCTTGATGGTGCAGTCGCAAGGTTTTGCCGACGTCAATATGGGCCTCGGCATCCTGATCAACGGCCTTGCGGCACTGATGATCGGCGAAGCCATCGTCGGCAAGCAGACCGTGCTGCGCCAACTCGCCGCCCCGTTCGTCGGCGCGGTCGTCTATTACCAGCTGGTCTCGTTCTGCCTGGCGGCCGGCATGCCGCCCCCCGATCTCAAGCTCGCCACCGGCCTGTTCGTGCTCGCCATGCTTGCACTGCCAAGCCTCAAGCGCAGCCGCGGGTCGGCGCCCGCACGCGAAACCATTCGCGAATAATCGAGGATAGGCCGCATCATGAGTGGAACTCCTGATTTCGTCGCGATCGAGGCGATGGATGCAGCCGATGTGCTGCGTCCGATGCGTGATCGTTTCGTGCTGCCCGAGGGGCTGATCTATCTCGACGGCAATTCACTGGGCGTGGCATCACCTGCGGCTTTCAACGAACTTGCCGAGGCCGCCAAACAGGAGTGGGGCCAGGACCTCATCCGCAGCTGGAACAAGGCCGGCTGGTTCGACATGCCAGTCGAACTGGGCGACCAGATCGGCTGCCTCGTCGGCGCCGCACCAGGCCAGACGGTCGTCAGCGACACGACTTCGATCAACATCTACAAGGCGCTGCATGCGGCGATGGGGCTCCGGTCCGAGCGTTCGGTGATCGTCGCCGAGGGCGGCAGTTTCCCCACCGACCTCTACATGGCCGAGGGCGTCGCCTCGACACGAGCCGGCGCCGTGCTCAGGCTCGAGGGCGTCGACGCGCCGTCGATCGAAGAGCTGATCGACGAAAGCGTGGCCGTCGTCCTGGTCAATCACGTCAACTACAAGTCGGGCGAACTGCGCGACATGGCGGCGTTGACGAAGAGGGCCCATGAGGCTGGTGCACTGATCGTCTGGGACCTCTGCCACACCGCCGGCGCACTGCCGGTCGATCTCGACGGTTCGAACGCCGACTTCGCCGTCGGCTGTACCTACAAGTACCTGAATGGCGGTCCCGGCGCGCCGGCCTTCATCTACGTCGCCAAGCGACATCTGGCGGAAGCGCGCCAGCCACTCAGCGGCTGGTGGGGGCATGCCAGGCCTTTTGCCTTCGAGCAGAGCTATGCCGCCGACGCCGGCATTCGCCGCTTCCAGTGCGGCACCCAGCCGATCCTGTCGCTGCGGGCGCTGAAAGGCGCGCTCGACATCTGGAACGACGTCGACATGAAGGCGCTGCGGGCCAAGAGCATCGCGCTCACAGACCTGTTCATTCAGCTCGTCGAAGCGAAATGCGCCGGCTACGGTCTCGAGCTTGAAAGCCCGCGCGACGGCACAAGGCGCGGCAGCCAGGTCTCTTTCGCGCATGATAACGCCTACCAGATCATGCAGGCGCTGATCGAGCGCGGCGTCATCGGCGACTTCCGTGCGCCAGCCACGCTCCGCTTTGGCTTCACGCCACTCTATGTCGGCTTCAAGGATGTCTGGCAGGCCGTCGAGGTCCTCGAAGACATCCTGCGCACCGGTGCCTGGAAAGAAGCGCGTTTCGCCGTCAAGTCGGCGGTGACCTGAACGGCCAGAACCAAGAGATCAAGGAAAAGGGCGGCCGGGCCGCCCTTTTTCATACCCCGAGATAACGGTCCTGAAGTTCAGGCGTCAGCGCCTCGGGCGCGCCCGAAAAGACCGCCACGCCCTTTTCCAGGACGAAGCAGCGGTCGGCCACCGGCAGCAATTCGGACAAAGTCTTGTCGACGACCAGGATCGACTGGCCTTCAGCCTTGAGCTTGCGGATCGCCGCCCAGATATCCTGGCGGATGACCGGCGCCAGGCCCTCGGTCGCCTCGTCGAGGATGAGCAGGCTGGGATTAGTCATCAGCGCCCGGCCGATGGCCAGCATCTGCTGCTCGCCACCCGACAGCGTGTTGGCGTATTGGTCGCGGCGTTCGCCGAGACGCGGGAACAACTCCACCACCTTGTCGTAGGTCCACTCGCTGCCGCGGGCTGCGGCGACGAGATTTTCGAACACCGTGAGGTTGGGAAAGCAGCGCCGTCCCTCGGGCACCAGCCCGAGACCGAGACGCGCAATGCGGTGCGGCCGCATGCCGGCGACCTGGCGGCCGCCGAAGCTGATCGTGCCCGAGCGTGGTTTCGCCAAGCCAAGTATGGAATTGATCGTCGTCGTCTTACCCATGCCGTTGCGGCCCATCAGCGCCACGACTTCGCCCTCGCTGACGTCGAGCGTAACGCCGAACAGCGCCTGCGAAGCGCCGTAGAAAGTCTCGACGCCCTTGAGTTCGAGCAGGCTCACGCGGCTTCTCCGAGATAGGCCCGGCGGACTTCGGGGTCGTTGCGGATCTCGTCCACCGTGCCGGTAGCGACGACGCGGCCATAGACGAGAACGGAGATGCGGTCGGCGAGCGCGAACACCGCATCCATGTCGTGTTCCACCAAAAGGATCGGCGCCTCGTGGCGTAGGCCGTCGAGAAATTTTGTCAGGCTTTTCGAGCCTTCCGGGCCCATGCCGGCCATAGGCTCGTCGAACAGGAAGGCTTTCGAGCCAAGCGCCAGCGCAATGGCTATTTCGAGCTGGCGGCGCTCGCCATGCGACAGCTCGGCGGCGGGCATGTGCGCACGCCCGGCCAGGCCGACGCGTTCCAACATCGCCATCGCCGGCTCGGTCAGCGTCGGATCGCCCATGACGGGGCGGAAGAAGCGGAAGCTCGAACCTTGCCGCGCCTGCACCGCCAGCATGACATTGCGCAGCGCTGAAAATTCCTGCACCAGCGACGATATCTGGAAACTGCGCCCAAGCCCCAGCCGGGCGCGTGCGGCCATGTCGAGCCCGGCCATGTCCTGGCCGAGGAAACGGATCGTGCCACTATTAGGCCTGATCGAGCCCGAAATCTGATGGATCAGCGTGCTCTTGCCCGCACCGTTGGGACCGATCAGCGCGTGGATCTCGCCCGGCATCAGCGTTAGGCTGACGCCGTCAGCCGCCTTCAGCGCGCCGAAGGTCTTGCGCAACTCCAGGATTTCGAGGACCGGCTCAGCCATGACGCGCCTTTCCTGCCAAAAGGCCGAGCAACCCGCCGCGCGCAAACAGCACGACACCGAGCAGGATAAGGCCGAGGAAGAACTGCCAGCGTTCGGTGATGCCACCAAGCGCGAATTCAAACAGAACATAGAGCATGGCGCCCGCGACCGGCCCGAACAGCCGGCCTTTGCCGCCGAGGATGATCAGCACGATCAGTTCGCCCGACATGTGCCATGACATCATCGACGGGCTGACGAACTTGTTGAGGTCGGCAAACAGCGCGCCGGCCACACCGGTGACCATCGCCGAGACGGCGAAGGCGACCAGCCTGATGTTGAACGGCGCGATGCCCACCGCAGACAGCCGCGTTGCATTCTGCCGGGCTGCCTGCAGAGCAGCGCCAAAGCGCGATCCGCGCAGCAGCCAGAACAGGCCCAGCGCTGTCATGAGCACGGCATAGCAGATCAGGAAGAACGGCAGCGGCTGGGCGGTGTTGGCACCGGGAAAGGCACTTCGGACGTAGATCGACAGCCCGTCCTCGCCGCCATAGGCCGGCCAGGAAATGGCGAAGTAGTAGATCATCTGCGCGAAGGCGAGCGTGATCATGATGAAATAGACGCCAGTCGTGCGCAGGCTGATCGCACCAATGGGCAAGGCGAGGAGCCCGCAAACCACCACCGTGACGAGCCAGATGATCGGCATCGAATCCGTGCCCGGGATGCCGGCGAAGAGCGGCACGCCGTCGAAGGCATGGGTCGCGAGGATGCCCGCCGCATATCCGCCAAGGCCGAAGAATGCGGCATGGCCGAACGAAACCAGCCCGCCAAGGCCGAGCGCGATGTTGAGGCCGACGGCGGCCAGCGCCAGCACAGCGATGCGCGTCGCAAGCGTGATGTAGAACGGTTCGCCCATGGCGGAGGCGCCGAGCGGGATCGCCAGCAGCAGCAGCGCCAGGAGAACGTTGACGATGGTTTCGCGTGTCATCAGGGATGCGTTTGTCATGGCCGGCCTCACGACTGCGCCGCGAACAGGCCGCTCGGCCTGAAAGCGAGGATCAGCGCCATGACTATGTAGATCAGCATCGAGGCGAGGGCGGCGCCGATCGGGCCAGCCTGCGCCGCAGGTATCATCAGAGCGAGCGCCTTGGGCAGCAGGAAGCGGCCCATGGTGTCGACGACGCCGACGAGGATGGCGCCGAACAGCGCGCCCTTGATCGAGCCTATGCCGCCAATGACGATGACGACGAAAGCGAGGATGAGCGCCGGTTCGCCCATGCCGACCTGCACCGACTGCAGCGCGCCGACAAGTGCTCCGGCGAGACCAGCGAGGGCGGCACCCAGCGCAAAGACCACGGTGTAGAGCGTGCGGATATCGACGCCGAGGGCTGCAATCATCTCGCGGTCGGATTCGCCGGCTCGGATGCGCATGCCGAGACGGGTGCGCGAGATCAGGAAATAAAGCCCGACTGCGACCACGATGCCGACGCCGATGATGGCGAGGCGATAGAGCTGATATTGCCCGCCGCCGGGGAGCGGAACGGCTCCCTGGAGCAGCGGCGGAATGTCAAGATAGAGCGGGAACGATCCGAACAGCCAGCGCGTGCCTTCCGAAAAGATCAGGATGAGCGCGAACGTCGCCAGCACCTGGTCGAGATGGTCGCGGTCATAGAGCCGGCGAATGACGGTCACCTCCATGATCGCGCCCGCAGCGGCTGCCGCTATCAGGCTGGCGACGAGGCCGATCCAGAACGAGCCGGTGGCGGCTGCCACCGCCGCACAGGCGAAGGCGCCGACCATGTAGAGCGAGCCATGGGCGAGGTTGATTAGGCCCATGACGCCGAAGATCAGCGTCAGGCCGGCGGCCATGAGGAACAGCATTACGCCGAGCTGCAGCCCGTTCAGAATTTGCTCGATGAGCAGTGCGATGGACAAGGGGACGCTTTCGCTGGCTGGGTTTAAAGATGCGACGAAGACGCCTCCCTCTCCCCGTTTGCGGGGAGAGGGTAAGGGTGAGGGGCAATGTTGAGGTTTGCGGGCGCCGCTCCGCCCCTCATCCGCCTGCCGGCAACTTCTCCCCGCATGCGGGGAGAAGGGAAGCCTACATCTTGCACTGTTCGGCGTAGGCGTCGCCGTGCTTCTCGAAGGCAGTGGCAACGATCTTGTTGGTCAGGACGTCGCCTTCCTTCACCACCTCGCGCACGTAGATGTTCTGGACCGGGTGGTTGTTGGTGTTGAAAGTGAACTCGCCACGAACCGACTTGAAGTCGGCTGCCTTGAGGGCGGCGCGGAAGGCGTCCTTGTCCTTGACGCTGGCCTTGCCGAGCGCCGACAGGATCAGGTTTGCGGTGTCCCAGCTCTGGGCGGCATAAACCGAGGGCAGGCGCTTGTACTCGGCCTGGAAGGCTTCGACGAACGCCTTGTTGGCCTCGTTGTCGAGGTCCTTGGACCAGCTTGCCGAGTTCTTGACGCCGAGGGCCGCATCGCCAACCGCAGGCAGGATGTCCTGGTCGAAGGAGAAGCCGGGGCCCATGACCGGGATGTTCACACCGGACTGGGCGTATTGCTTCATGAAGGAGATGCCCATGCCGCCGGGCAGGAAGAAGAACACCGAGTCGGCGCCGGAATCGCGGATCTGGGCAATCTCGGCGGCGTAGTCGGTCTGGCCGACCTGGGTGTAGGTCTCGCCGGCCAGTTCACCCTTGTAGTAGCGCTTGAAGCCGGTCAGCGAATCCTTGCCGGCCGGATAGTTCGGGGCGAGGATGAAGGTCTTCTTGTAGTCCTTGTTGGCGTACTGCCCCATCGCCTCATGGAAATTGTCGTTCTGGTAGGCGACGTTGAAGTAGTTCGGGCTGCATTTGGCGCCGGCAAGGGCCGACGGGCCCGCGTTCGGCGACAGGTAGATCACGTCCTGCGCGACCGCGTTCGGCACCACGGCCATGGCGAGGTTCGACCAGATGATGCCGGTAAGCAGGTCGACCTTGTCGCTCTGGATCATCTTTTCGGCGAGCTGCACGGCAATCTCGGGCTTCTGGGCATCGTCCTCGATGACGAGTTCGACATCCTTGTTGCCGGACTGCTTCATGGCCAGCGCAAAGGCATCGCGCATGTCAACGCCAAGGCCCGCACCACCACCCGAAAGCGTGGTGATGACGCCGATCTTGACCGGTTCGGCATAGGCCAGGCCGGATGTCGCCAGCGACAAGCCGAAGATGCCGGCTGCAATAATCTTCTTCATTAGGTTCTCCCTCCGAGTGTTCTCGTTGTAATCAAAAAAGCTTCAGAGCCGGGTGCGAACTTTCCAGAGTTCAGGGAACAGTTCAACCTCCAGCATCTTCTTCAGATACGATGCGCCCGACGTGCCGCCGGTGCCGCGTTTCATGCCGATGATGCGTTCGACCGTGGTGACGTGGTTGAAGCGCCAGCGGCGGAAATAATCCTCGAAGTCGACCAGCTTCTCGGCCAGTTCGTAGAACATCCAGTAGCGCTGCGGGTCGCGGTAGATCGCCTGCCAGGCGACAAGCACTTCCTCGCTCTCGGTGCGGGTCTCGCGCCAGTCGGTCTTCTTCGCCTCGGCGCCGACGTCGAAGCCGTTGCGAGCGAGCAGAAGGATCGCCTCGTCATAGAGCGAAGGCTGGGCTAGCACCGCTTCCAGTTTCTCGGTTAGTTCCGGCTGATGCGCATGCGGGCGCAGCATCGCCACGTTGCGGTTGCCGGCCATGAACTCGATCGCCCGGTACTGCCAGGACTGGAAGCCCGAGGACTGGCCGAGCGAGTCGCGGAACTCGGTGTATTCGCTCGGCGTCATCGTCCTGAGCACGTCCCAGGCATTGTTCAATTGCTCGAAGATGCGCGATACGCGCGTCAGCATCTTGAAGGACGGTTCGAGGCGGTCGGCACGGATGGACCGGATCGCCGAGCTGATCTCGTGCAGGGCGAGCTTCATCCACAGCTCCGAGGTCTGATGCTGGATGATGAACAGCATCTCGTCGTGGGCAGTGGATAGGGGCTCCTGCGCGTCCAGCACCTTTTCCAGGTGCAGGTAGTCGCTGTAGGACATGCGGTCCTTGAACGACATCTGCGCGCCCTCGGCCGAGGGATCGTATGGCTTGCTCAATTCATCTTCTCCGCGCGGAGCCGGAAGCGCTGGATCTTGCCGGTCTGGGTCTTGGGCAGGGCGTCGATGAATTTCACCGAGCGCGGATATTTGTACGGTGCGATCGTTGCCTTCACATGGTCCTGCAGGCGCTTGATGGTTGCAGCATCCGCCGCCACGCCTTGCACCAGCACGACATAAGCCTCGACGATCTGGCCGCGATCGCCGTCCTCGGCGCCGATCACGGCGCATTCGGCGACTTCCGGGTGCGAGAACAACGCCGCCTCGACCTCGGGTCCGGCGATGTTGTAGCCGGCGCTGACGATCATGTCGTCGGAGCGGGCGGCGAAGTGGAAGAAGCCGTCCTCGTCCTGCAGGAAGGCGTCGCCGGTCAGGTTCCAGCCGTCGCGGACATATTCGAGCTGGCGGGCATCGGACATGTAGCGGCAGCCGGTCGGGCCGCGCACGGCAAGCTTGCCCACGGTGCCGCGCGGCACCTCGTTCATGTTCGCGTCGACGACACGCGCCTCGTAGCCACCGACCGGCTTGCCGGTGGAGGCGGGCTTCATGTCCTCGAAGCGGTTGGAAATGAAGATGTGCAGCATCTCGGTGGCGCCGATGCCATCGAGGATCGGCTTGCCGGTCTTTGCGGTCCATTCGTCGAAGACCGGTCCAGGCAGCGTTTCGCCGGCAGAGACCGCGACGCGCAGCGACGACAGGTCGGCGCCTTCGTCCATCGCCTTCAGCATCGCCCTGTAGGCGGTGGGCGCGGTGAACGAGATCGTCGCTTTGTAGGTCTCGATGATGTGGACCATGTTCGGTGGCGTCGCCTGCTCAAGCAGCGTCGCGGCCGCACCGAAGCGCAGCGGGAAGATGGCGAGGCCGCCGAGGCCGAAGGTGAAGGCGAGTGGTGGAGAGCCGACGAAGACGTCGTCCGACGTCACCGACAGGACCTCCTTGGCATAGGCGTCGGCGATGATCAGAAGGTCGCGATGGAAATGCATCGTCGCCTTCGGAACTCCCGTCGTTCCGGAGGTGAAGCCGAGCAAAGCGACGTCGTCGCGGCCGGTCTTCACTGCTTCGAAGATCACCGGCTTGTCGAGGGCGACGCGGTCGAGCTCGGCATCATGATTGGCGGTGCCATCGAAGCCGATGACTTTTCTGAGGAAGGGGCTGTCCTTGGCGCAGGCGACCATCTCGTCCATCAGGCGGGTGTCGCAGAGCGCGATAGTGATCTCGGCCTTGTCGACGATCTTGGCCAGCTCGCCGGCACGCAGCATCGGCATGGTGTTGACGACGACGGCGCCGGCCTTGGTGGCAGCCAGCCAGCAGGCGACCATGGCCGGATTGTTGGCCGAGCGGATCAGCACCCGGTTGCCCGGCTTGACGCCGTAATTCTCGACCAGCGCATGCGCCAGCCGGTTGGTCCAGTCGGACAGTTCCTTGTAGGTGCGGCGGCGGCCGTTGCCGATCAGCGCCGTGTGGTCGCCCAGTCCTTTTTCGACCAGCCGGTCAGTCAGCTCAACGCCGGCATTGAGGTGTTCGGGATAGTCGAAACCGTTGAGCAGGAACGTCGGCCATTGGTCCTCGGGCGGGAGGTTGTCGCGCGTGAAAGTGTCGATATGCGCTGACGGTCCAAGCATTCTGCGGCTGTTCCCTATCTGCTTCCTCACCGTGGCGCGACTGTGCCCGGCTTCGTTGTTATCTGCATTCTCTGGGGGAGGGGTCGCATCGGCGGCCGCTGCGCAGTGCCTTCGAGAGAAGGCGGGCGTGGAAGAAACTTCGGCACGTCTTGCGAGCGGCGCAGCGAGACCTCCCATTCTCGACTGGACGGCAGGAGAATGGCATCAGTCCAAATTTATTTCAAGCCTAAAGTTTTTGGCGCGCAAAGCATTGACGCCGCCGCTGGCGCTGGCCATTGCTACGACCTGAAACGATGCCGCCAGGGAGTGCGCCGGTGCTCGAACATCACATCAACGATTGGGACAATGCCTATACCAATGGCGCCAACATCCCCGGCGGCGACCGCTGGCCGGCGGCGTGGGTGGAGCCGGCGCAGGCGTTTCGCGACGCGCTGGCTTCAGCCGGGCGGGCCAAATTCGACATTGCCTACGGCGACAAGCCGCGCAACCGCCTCGATCTCTTCCTGCCCAAAGCTGCGCCGACGGGGCTCGTCGTGTTCGTGCATGGCGGCTACTGGATGGCGCTCGACAAGAGCTTCTGGTCGCACCTGGCGGCCGGCCCGGTTGCCAACGGCTATGCTGTGGCGATGCCGTCCTACACGCTGTGTCCCGAAATCCGCATCGCCGGCATCGTCAAGGAGATTGGCGCGGCCGTCGGCAAGGCCGCCGAGATGGTGGATGGCCCCCTGATGCTGACCGGGCATTCGGCCGGCGGGCATCTGGTTTCCCGCATGGTCGCGGCCGGCTCCCCGCTTGCGCCGGAAGTCCAGGCCCGCATCCGCCATGTCGTATCGATCTCGGGCCTGCACGACCTGCGCCCGCTGATCAACACTGGTATGAACGGGACACTCCGGATCGACGAAGCCGAGGCACTGGCCGAGAGCCCGGCCTTGCTGCGGCCGATGGAAAATGCCCGCATCACCTGCTGGGTAGGCGGTGGTGAGCGCGCCGAATTTCTGCGCCAGAACGCGCTGCTCGCCAATATCTGGACCGGCCTTGGCGCCACGACGTCGGCCGTGGTCGAGCCCGACCGTCACCACTTCAACATCATCGATGGCCTTGCCGATGCGAACCACCAGCTGACCCGCACCCTGCTTTCGGAATAGCCCCTTCCGGCTCGGGGCAAATCAGCCCGTTACGACAGCCGCCTCCAGCACGGCGTGCAAAAGCACATCGCAGCCGGCGGCTGCCCATTCCGGATCTATCTCCTCGGCCTCGTGGTGTGACAGGCCGTCGACGCAGGGGCAGAAGATCATCGCCGTCGGCGTCACGCGGTTGAGCCAGCAGGCGTCGTGTCCAGCGCCCGAGACGATGTCGCGGTGGCTGTAGCCGAGCCCTTCGGCGGCATTGCGCACCATCTGCACGCACTCGCTGTCGAAGGCGACGGGATCAAAGTGGCCGACCTGCTCGACATCGTGCCCGATGTCGAGCGCCTCAGCGATCAGGGCGATGCCCTCGCGGATGCGCTGGTCCATGGCATCGAGCACGTCCTTTTCGGGCGAGCGGATGTCGATGGTGAGAACGGTGCGGCCGGGAACGGTGCTGCGCGAGTTGGGATGAACTTCGACGTGCCCGACATTGCCCACCGCGTCGGGCTGGTAGTCCATCGTCACCTCCTGGACCAGCTCGATCACCCTGGCCATGCCGAGCGCGGCATTGCGGCGCTTGTACATGGGCGTGCCGCCCGAATGCGCTTCCTTGCCGACCAGCGTCACCTGCAGCCACTTCAGGCCCTGGCCGTGGGTGACCACGCCGATGTCGATGCCTTCGTCCTCGAGGATAGGCCCCTGTTCGATGTGCAGCTCGAAATAGGCCTTCATCTTGCGGGCGCCGGTCTTCTCCGTCCCCTTCCAGCCAATCCGCTCGAGTTCGTCACCGAAGCGCTTGCCCTTGGCGTCCTCGCGGGAATAGGCCCAATCCTTGTCGATGGTCCCGGCGAAGACGCCCGACGCGACCATGGCGGGCACGAAGCGACAACCCTCCTCATTCGTCCAGTTGGTAACGACGATGGGGTGCCTAGTCTGGATGCCCAGGTCATTCAGCGTGCGCACGACCTCGAGGCCGCCGAGCACGCCCAGCACACCGTCGAACTTGCCGCCGGTCGGCTGGGTGTCGAGGTGGCTGCCGATGTAGACCGGCAGGGCGGCGGGATCGGTGCCCGCGCGGCAGGCGAACATCGAGCCCATGTCGTCGACGCCCATCTCCAGCCCGGCCTCGTCGCACCATGTCTTGAACAGGCGGCGGCCCTCGGCGTCCTCGTCGGTCAGGGTCTGCCTGTTGCTGCCGCCGGCGATGCCGGGTCCGACCTTCGCCATTTCCATCAGCGAATCCCAGAGCCGGTCCTGGTCGATCCTGGCGTTCGTGCGGGTCACTGGCTTGTCCAACTTTCCAACTCCTCGTTTTGCCCGCGCAGAACAGCCTTGCCGTGGCGGGGGCACCGCATCGGCATTTGGCCTTTCGCATCGCAAGGTCAAAGAGCCAGTGCATGAACCCCAGATCGGAAGCGATTCCGAAAGGATCATGCACAGGTTCAAAGTTCTGCAGCGCCCATTGCGCGTCCAGTTGGGCGTACAGCGCCGTAGCGTCTAGCTGCTCGTGTTGGCGTCGTCGTTGCTGTTCATCCGATACCTGAAGTCGCAGCTGCCGTTGCCTTCCATGATGGTGCGGGTGCGCGTCATCGAAATGCGCGGATCGTAGCCTTCGCAGAACGTGCCGTCGCGCTGGCAGGACAGCAGCGTGCCGATCTCGCCGAGGCCCATCGAATGATACATCTCTGCATAGCGGCAGCGGGTGACGTTGTAGTCGAACTGGTCGGCCGTCTCGGTCAGCACTTCGAAATGCAGCGCATCGTCCTGGCGCCATTTCGGCTGCAGCGCTGCGAACGACTTGAGGTCGACCGGCCCCTTCTCGCCCGCGGCAAACTTCTTGCCGGCCTCGATCGCCGCATTGGTGATTGCCGTACGCAGCGTTTCGCGCGCCGCCTCGCGGCCGAAGCGCGCCACCATCTCCTCGTAGATCGGCTTGATGATCTCCGCCTCGATGCGGCGGCGGGCAAGGATGCCCAGGCCATCGATGGCTGCCTGCACGTTCGACTGGGGATCGAGCGGATCCCGTTCGGGCGTGGTGGGTTGCATGTCGGTCATTTGAGCCTCTGCAGTTGCGCCCATATGGGCGTCTCGAGGCGAGACTAGAGATTGCGCCAGACCATGACCATCGCAGATCCCTCAACTGCTGAGCTCAATTTCACGATTGCAACTGGTGTTTGTCGCGTTCGGCCCGCATCCAGGCGACGAAGCGGCGGGACATCTGCGGCAGCTCCCGGTCGGTCCTGGTACAGAGATAATAGTTCCGGCCGTCGTCCAGCGAGCGGTCGGAAAGCACGACCAGCCTGCCATGCGTAATGTCGTCGGCGACGAGCGGCAGCCGGCACAGGGCAGCGCCTAGGCCGGAGACGGCAGCGGCGCGGACCAGCAACCCGTCCTCGAACAGCGGGCCGGAAAGATGCTGGTGATCCGCCCGCACGCCGGCCGCGCGAAACCAGTTCAGCCAATGGTCGCGGCTTTCGTCGTGGATCAGCGGCAGCCCGGCAATCGTTTCCTCGCCCGGCAATCGGTCGCGGCCTTGCAGCAGGGCAGGGCTCGCCACCGGCACGACGGCGCCGCTGAGGAAGAGCTCGCTCTTGTAGCCCAGCCAGGCGCCAGCGCCGAACCGCACCGATATATCGGCCGCATCGCTCGAATAGTTGCGGTTCTGGGCATAGGTCACGCGGACGTCGATATCGCGGTTCTGGCGGCTGAACCCGGCAAGACGGGGGATCAGCCAGCTTACGGCAAACAGCGGGATGGCGCTGATCGAGATCTCGTGCGCACTCGCCCTGAAGCGCAGCTGGCTGGTGGCGGTGCGCAGCAGGAAGAACGCCGGCAGGATCGATTCCAGATATTCCCGGCCCTCGGCGGTCAGCGCCAGACCGCGTCCGTGCCGTTCGGTCAGCTTGGTACCGACGAATTCTTCCAACTGCGCCAGGCGATGGCTGACCGCCGAGGCTGTCAAGCCGAGTTCGTCGGCTGCCGCCGTCACGCTGCCCAAGCGGGCAAAGGCCTCGAACGCCTTGGCGGCGTTCAGCGGCAACAGATCTGATTCATGAGCCAGCTTCATCGATTTCCGCCAGAAGGCACGTCGTCGCCAACTTCTGACATACGCAAGCGGAGTGCAACGCGTCTCTGGGTCGAAAGCCGGCTTTCAGGCAGGCGGGGCAGGAAGACAGCCCCCTTGCCGATCAGCGTCGATCCTGCCTACCTGGCCAACGTCGACGACGCTGGCCGCACGCTTCAGTGGAGCGGCTGCATCGATCCTGGTGCCGGCTGTCCACGCATGTTGACGACGGGCTCGCCCTGATTGGCGGACATCTCGAGGCCTGTGGCGACGACGGACACCTTGAACTGCCCTTCGAGCGAATTGTCGAAGATGGCGCCGACGATGATGTCGGCATCGTCGCCGACTTCCTCGCGGATCCGGGTCGCGGCCTCGTCGACCTCGAACAGCGTCATGTCCATGCCGCCCGAAATCGAGATCAGGACACCGCGTGCACCCTTGATCGAGTTCTCGTCGATCAGCGGGTTGGCGATCGAAGCTTCCGCTGCCTTGCTGGCGCGGTTTTCGCCAGTGCCGACGCCAGTGCCCATCATCGCCCGGCCCATGTCACGCATCACCGTCTTCACGTCGGCGAAGTCGAGATTGATCAGGCCTTCCTTGACGATGAGATTGGTGATGCAGCTGACGCCCGAATAGAGCACCTTGTCGGCCATGCCGAAGGCATCCTCGAAGGTCGTCTTTTCGGTCGCGATCCGAAACAGGTTCTGGTTCGGAATGACGATGACCGTGTCGGCGGCCTGGCGCAAAAGCTCGATGCCGCGGTCGGCCATCTGCATGCGGCGCTTGCCTTCGAAGGTGAAAGGCTTGGTGACGATCGCCACCGTCAGGATGCCGGCGTCGCGCGCAGCCTTGGCGATCACCGGGGCGGCGCCTGTTCCGGTGCCACCACCCATTCCGGCGGTGACAAAGCACATATGCGTGCCGGAAAGCTGATCCATGATCTCGTCGATCGATTCTTCGGCCGCGGCCTGCCCGACCTCGGGCAAGGAGCCGGCGCCCAGCCCCTCGGTCACCAGCGCTCCAAGCTGGACCAGCCTCGGCGCCTTCGACATGGTGAGCGCCTGGGCATCGGTATTGGCAACGATGAACTCGGTGCCTTCCAGGCCCTCGGCGATCATGTTGTTGACGGCATTGCCGCCGCCACCACCGACTCCGATGACAGTCAGCTTCGGCCTCATCTCTGAGATTTCAGATTTCTTGGAAGTGCTCATGATGCCGTTTCCTGCGCAGCGCCCCTGCCCGAATCGGACAGCCCTAGGGAATCAGATAGATTCATACGCTGCAAGGATAGCTTGTGGATTGCGGCTTTTAGCCGGCCAGACGACACAGGTCCGCACGGCAGCGATAGCCGCCGTGCGGACCCTGGCGCATCAGAATGACTTGGCGGCTTCGTCGATCAAGGTGACGATTTCGAGCGGATGCGAGGCCAGCGAAGCGTGGCTGGCGTTGAGGGTGATGGTCTTGCGCGCCTTGATGCGCTCGGCCATCCATTGCTCGGTCTCCGGCGGGATCATGTTGTCGCGGCTCGATACCTGGTACCAGCTCGGCTTGGTGTGCCATGCCGCCGGTCCCGACTTGTCTTCGAAGCAGCGCGCGGCAATCGGCTTCTGCGTCACTGCCATGACCAGTGCCTCGGGCTCGCTGAGGTCCTGGCCAAAACTCTGGCGGAACGTGTCCTGGGCGAGCCACAGGAAGCCTTCCTTGTCGGGGCGGATGCTGCCTGCGCCCGACGGTGGTTCGCGCCGGGCGAAGATGCTGCCGAGGCTGTCGCCTTCTTCCGGCGCGAAGGCAGCGATGTAGACCAGCCCGACGACGTTAGGTGCATGGCCGGCGCCGGTGATCACCGCACCGCCATAGGAATGGCCGACCAGAAGTGTAGGTCCGTCCTGCGCCGCGGCGAGCTTGGTCGTGCGCTCGATATCGTCTGCGAGCGAAGTCAGCGGGTTTTGCACCGCTGCCAGCTTGTAGCCCTTGGCGTGGAGCGGCGGAATGACGTGGCGCCAGTGCGAGGCATCGCCCCATGCGCCGTGGACCAGAACGATATTCTTTACCGATGGCATAACCAGTCTCCTTCATTGATTGAATTCGAGCCGTTTTGCGTCTGGCGGCAGGTCGCCTTTCGAAATCTGGACGGCCGCCCCGACATCGCAAGGGCCGGCAGCTTCGCCTTCAGGATCATCAGCAGCAGCAGGCAATCGGTGTTGCCTGGCGACGACTATGCGCGGGGGAGCCTATTCCTGAGCGAACCCGGCGTCGATTCATTGTCGTCCATCGCAAACAAATGTGATGCGGCTCACGCGAGCAGCTCTGCCTGCACGGCGACGATGCGCCGATTGGCAATGATGGGTGGCATTTCCCATACATTGTGCATATATATGGAAAACGCTGTTGGAACCTGCTGAGCAATGACGACAACGAACTGGTCTCCCTCCATCTCCAAGGCTGGGGGCCCTCTTTACCTGGCGATCGCCGACGCGCTTGCGACGGACATTGCGTCGGGCAGGCTGACTGACGGTTTCAGGCTGCCGCCGCAGCGAACGCTCGCCGACCAACTCGGCATCGACTTCACCACGGTCAGCCGCGCCTATGCCGAGGCCCGCAAGCGCGGGCTGGTCGAAGGCCGCGTCGGGCAGGGCACCTATGTCACGGCGCGGCGTCCCGCATCCGCCGGGTCGGCGGTGACGGGGATCATCGACATGAGCATGAACCTGCCGCCGCGCTTCGACGATCCGGACCTTGCGGCGGCGATGTGGGACGGCATCGCCCAACTGCAATCGAGCCACGGACTGGACCTGCTGATGCGGTACCAGGAGGCCGGTGGCACCTCGCGTGATCGCGCGGCGGGAGCAGCATGGCTGGCCCCGCGGCTCGGCGAGATCGATACTGGCCGGTTGCTGGTCGCTCCCGGTGCGCAAGGGGCGTTGCTCGCGCTTCTCGGCGCGCTGGCCGCGCCGGGAGAAACGATCTGCGCCGAGGCGCTGACCTACCCGGGCCTGCTTGCCGTGGCGCAGCATCTGCGCATCCACGTCGCCGGCATTGCGATGGACGCACAGGGCCTCATCCCTGAGGCGTTCGAGGAAGCCTGCCGCAAACACGCGCCCAAAATCTTGTACTGCACGCCGACGCTGCACAACCCGACGACGGCGACGCTGTCTCTGGCTAGGCGCGAACGCATCGTATCAATCGCCCGCCAGCACAATGTCCTGATCGTCGAAGACGACGCCTACGGCGCCTTGCCAGCCAAGCCGGTGGCCGCCTTGGCAGCACTCGCCCCCGACATCACCTATCATGTTGCCGGGCTGGCCAAATGCGTGGCGCCGGCGCTGCGCGTGGCCTATGTGGTCGTCCCGCAGGGACGCACCGTCGCCCACCTCGCCGGTGCTGTCCGCGCGACCGCCGGGATGGCTTCGCCGCTGACGTCGGCTGTCGCCACGCACTGGATCGAAACCGGCATTGCCCATTCAGTGCTGGCTGCGATCCGCATCGAGGCCAAGCAGCGCCAGGCGATTGTGTCGAAGATCCTGCCGGCAAAGCTGATCCAGGCCGACCCCGAAGGCTTCCACGTCTGGCTGAAGCTTCCCGGCCACTGGAACCGTAGCGATTTTGCCGCGCGGCTGCGTTCGGCCGGCATCGGCGTGGTCACCAGCGATGCCTTTGCGGCCACCGAGCCCGCTCCCGAAGCGGTGCGGCTGGGACTGGGCGCTGCGCCCAGCCATGCCTCGCTTGCTGCCAGCCTCGAGGTCGTCGCCGCCCTTTTGGCTCAGCAGTCGGCCATGTCTTCGATGGTGGTGTGACGGCTGGCAGGGAAGGGGCCTTTGAATGGCTCGACCCGGCCCATGCCGAGGATCTCGTTGAGCGGAACCTCGTCGCTCACCCGCCGGAACATGCCGGGCGACATCCAGCGCGCATGACCGTCGACATTAGGCGCGCCGCGCCCGGAGCGGACGTCGTCGATCCAGAGCGTGCGGGTCTCCAGCGAGATGCGCGTCACACCGGTCGAGTTGGGCACGCCGGCATGGGCGTGCGCACTGGAGAAGGCGATCACCTCGCCCGGCGCCAGGACGACCGGCGTGGCGTCGGTAACCTCCAGCTGTTCGGTCAAATGCGGGATGGCCGCGTCGGCGTCATTGGCGTTGCGGCCGCCCGCCTTTGACCGGTCCAGCAAGGCCGCGAGATCGAATTCGGCACTGGTGTTGGCCACCGCACGCTGCCACAGCGACGGATAGATGGCGAAGGTGCGCCCGGCGTCGATGTCATAGATCGGCGCCCACCAGTTGGTCTGCGCATAGAGGTTGGAGCCCCAGGTGTCGCGGTGAAACGCGATGGTCGCCGTGGTGCGGGCGCGAGGCACGACGGCGCCACGGTCCTGATGCGGCTGGAAGCGGAGATAGAGGCTGTCGCGCGCAAGCCCTTCGGCATCGAGCCCGGCCGCCTCGAAGAGGTCACGCCACAAGCGCTTGACCTCTGGCGCGCGGGCAAAGTCGCGCTGCCGCTGGGCAAAGCTCTCCATCTGCTGCTGATGCGTCAGGTGCTTGTGTATCTGGACCGGATTGAAAGGCGCAAACGCATCCTCAAGCATTGCGCGTGTGAAGTCGACGAGCTCGCGCATCGGCTTGAGATGGCCGAAGCGCAGCACGTCGCCGGCATAGATTCGGTCGTGGAAATCGCTCTGGTCGAGCGCCCTGGAAACGTCGGTGTACATGAGGTTCGATCCGTTATCGGGGTCAGACAGTCAGGCCGGCGAGGCCCATCACGAAGCGGAACAGGTAGGCCACGATGCCGAGGCTCAGCACGCTGGCGATCCAGATCAGCACCAGCCAGCCGATCCGCTTCGGCCAGGAAACCGGCGCTTCGGTGGGCGCGGCCATCAGTGATAGCCCTCGCCGGCCTTCACCTTGCCGCGGAACACATAATAGGACCACGCGGTGTAGCCGAGGATGAAGGGGATGATGAACAGCGCGCCGACCAGCGTGAAGCCCATGCTCTGCGGCGGGGCCGCCGCCTCGCGGATGGTGATGTCGGGCGGAATGATGTTCGGCCACAGGCTGATGCCAAGGCCGCTATAACCGAGGAACAGCACGAACAGCGCAAGCAGGAACGGCGCGACGTGCGGCGCACCGTTCAGGCTGCGCAGGATCAGCCAACTGCTGACCAGTACCAGGACCGGCACCGGCGAGAAGAAGACGATGTTGGGGAAGCTGAACCAGCGCTCGGCGATGTCTGGATGGGCGAACGGCGTCCACAGGCTGACGATGCCGATAACTGCGAGGAGCGTCAGCGTGATCGGCCGCGCCAGGGCAACCATGCGGTCATAGAGGGCGCCTTCGGTCTTGATGATCAGCCATGTGCTGCCGAGCAGCGCGTAGGCGACGATCAGCCCAAGCCCGGTGAACAGGCTGAAGGGCGTGATCCAGTCGAGCGCACCGCCGGTATAAGAGCCATTCTCCATCGGGAAGCCGTTGAGGAATGCGCCAAGCGAAACGCCCTGGAAGAAGGTCGCGACATAGGAGCCGCCAGCGAAGGCCCGGTCCCAGAACGGCTTATGATGTTCATCGGCCTTGAAACGAAACTCGAAGGCGACGCCGCGCCAGATCAGCCCGAGCAGCATCAGCACCAGCGGCAAATACAGCGCGCTGAGGATGACGGCATAGGCGAGCGGGAACACCGCCATCATCGCCGCGCCGCCCAGCACCAGCCAGGTCTCGTTGCCGTCCCACACCGGGGCGACCGTGTTGACCATGGTATCCCGGTCCTGGCGGTCGCGGACGAAGGGGAACAGGATGCCGATCCCGAGATCGAAACCGTCCATGATGACATACATCATCAGGCCGAAGGCGATGATGACGGCCCAGACTACGGGGAGATCGATGCCCATGTTTCAGCCCCTCCTGTCCTGGTTCGTCGGCACGAACATGTCCATCTGGTCGGGCGCGGCCGAAAGCGGGCGCGCGGGTCGGCGCGCACCGGTGTCGTCGGTCGGCTCGTGCTCATGATCTTCCGGGCCCTTGGCCACCAGCTTCAGCATGTAGCGGGTTCCGATGCCGAAGACGATAAAATAGACCACGATGAAGGCGACCAGCGTCGTGCTCATGGCGAGCGCCGAATGGTTCGACACCGCGTCCTTGGTGCGCATCACGCCATAGACGATCCATGGCTGGCGGCCGATTTCGGTGGTGTACCAGCCGGCAAGGATGGCGATCAGGCCCGTCGGTCCCATGACCGTGGCAAAGCGCAGGAACAGGTTGGTGTCGAACAACCTGTCACGCCACCTGAGCCACAGCCCCCAGGCCCCGAGCAGCAGCATCAGCATGCCCAGGCCCACCATGATGCGGAAGCTCCAGAACACTACCGTCGAGTTCGGTCTGTCCTCCTTGGCGAACTCCTTCAGGCCGGGGAACTGGCCGTTCCATTCATGCGTCAGGATCAGGCTGCCGAGACGCGGGATCTTCAGCGCGTAGAGCGTCTCTTCCTTCTCCATGTCGGGCCAGCCGAACAGGGTGAGCGGGATGGCTTCGCCCGGCTTGTTTTCCCAGTGGCCTTCAAGTGCTGCGATCTTGGCCGGCTGGTGCTTCAGCGTGTTGAGGCCGTGCAGGTCGCCGATCAGGATCTGCAGCGGCGCCGAAGCCAGCAGCATCCACATCGCCATCGACAGCATGGTGCGGACGCGGCGGTTGTCGTTGCCGCGCAGCAGATGCCAGGCGCCCGAGGCGCCGACAAACAGTGCGGTGGCCAGGAACGCCGCCACCGTCATATGCGCCAGGCGATAGGGGAAGGAGGGATTGAAGATCACCTCAAACCAATTCACCGGCACGACGATGCCGTTGATGATCTCGAAGCCCTGGGGTGTCTGCATCCAGCTGTTCGAGGCCAGGATCCAGGTGGCCGAGATCAGCGTGCCGAGGGCCACCATGATCGTCGAGAAGAAGTGCAGTCCCGGGCCGACCTTGTTCCAGCCGAACAACATGACACCGAGGAAGCCGGCCTCGAGGAAGAAGGCGGTCAGCACCTCATAGGCGAGCAGGGGGCCCGTCACGCTGCCGGCGAAGGCCGAAAAATAACTCCAGTTGGTGCCGAACTGGTAGGCCATGACAAGGCCCGAGACGACGCCCATGGCAAAGTTGACGGCAAAGATCTTCGACCAGAAGTGATAGAGGTCGCGGTAGACGGTATCGCGCTTCCATAACCACAACCCTTCCAGCACAGCGAGATAGCTTGCGAGTCCGATGGTGATCGCAGGGAAGATGATGTGGAAGGAAATGGTGAAGCCGAACTGTATGCGGGCCAGTTCCAGTGCCGTCAGTCCGAACATTCGGGACCTCTCTTGCATGAACAATCGGCTTGCGCACGATTGCCGGTCGAAGCGCGATACTCGCCAACTTTCGTCAGGTATTGCTCACAACTGCAATAGACCTGCATTCTGGTCCGCGCATCGCGGAAAGTCGACGCACCCCCACGGACATTTTGACCCACGCCAGGCTTGCCCGGGTTGCAAGCGGCATAATCCATACAAATCACCGCATCAATCCATATTGATTGGAGTGTATGCTAATTATATGCATCTCGTGTCTTGCACGCAAGCGCCATGAGGATTATGTATGGATGCAAATGGAGCGCCGGCATGTGGCGCCAGCCGCTTTAGCGGCTCCGAGATGGAGGCGAGTATGTCTGAGAGCAGATTTTCGGCGGAAGGTTTCACCCCGACCGACAACCCGATGAAGACAGGCATCAAGGGGCTGTGCCCGCGCTGCCAGATGGGGCACCTGTTCTCGGGCTTCCTGAAACTCGCCCCGCGCTGCGAGGTCTGCGGCCTCGACTATTCCTTCGCCGATCCGGCCGACGGCCCGGCCTTCTTTGCGATGACCATCGCCGCCGTGCCGGCGCTCGCGTTCGGCGTCTGGTTCCAGATGGCGTTCGGCCTGCCGCTTTGGGTGCATATCTTCATCACCTTGCCGTTGACCGTGCTGAGCTGCATGGCGCTTCTGCGGCCGCTCAAGGGCTGGCTGGTGTGTTCGCAATTCTTCCACAAGGCCGAGGAAGGCTCGATCGACTTCGACTGGCACGCCAAGGCGAAGCTGGCCAAGCAACAGACTGGGCAAAAGCCGGGCGGCGCCTGATCGCGTCCGCGGCCCGATAACTGTGGGCATCGGCGGCAAGGCAGGGCATAGCCGTCAACCGACACCAATTACCGGCAAGGCCGAGCTGTCGGCCGGCCGTCGAGACGTGTCATATCATTGGTCTCGGCACGACCGCGCTCGATGCGAGCGCCATGGCAAAAAATCCACTGGTGTGAAAAAACAATTCATGGTATGAATTAGTCACATCGGATATCGCGTGCCGCAGGGCACCAACCGAAGCATCCGCAGGACACAACAACCGAAACATGCGCTGAAGCCATCCTGGCTGCAGGCAGGACGTTTTTGACCGGCGACGACCATGAAAACCGCATCGACCACACTCCAGTTTGTTGCACTGACCGCCTGCCTGGTGGCGCGGCTTTGTTGCGCGGGCGAACTCCAGATGCCGGGCGCACGCCGCGCCATGCAGACGATGGCAGCTGCCGGCCAGTCGGCGATCACGGAGAGCATCGACTACGCAGCGCAGGCCTAGGAACGCAGCTCAACCGGCATGCACGGACGCGGCCCGAAGCACGTGGCTCGATCATGCCCGCCGTCTCTCCGCCATCAGAAACACCACCAGCACACCGCACAGCAGGCCAAGGGACAATGGCAGCCCCTGATGTCCCATCAGTTGCATCGCGAGGCCCGTGATCGGCGAGCCGACAAAGCCGCCGATTCCCCAGACCAGCGCGAACGCCGCGTTGCCGGCGATGAGTTGTTGCCCCGAGAACCGTTCACCGAGCTGTATCAGAGCCATGGTGTAGATTCCGAAGGTCACCGCTCCCCAGACGAACACCATCGGCCAGATCAACGCGGATGAAAACAGCGGTGGCAACAGGGCACAACCGAGCAGCGCCAGAGAGCAGCACAACAGCATCGCACGGACCGAGCCGATCCCTTCCGCAAGGCGCCCGAGCGGTATCTGCAGGGCGGCATTGCCAAGGATGAAACAGGCGATCAGCGCGGAGATGCGGCTTTCGGGACTGCCATAGGCAGCGCCGTAAACGGCAAGCATGGCAAGCAAACTCTGTTCAAAAGCAGCCGCTGCGAATACCGCAAGCAATAGCAGCGGCGCCAGTGCGAAGAAGCGGCCGACCGATGTCGCCTCGCCTTCATGCGGCATGTCAGGCAAGCGTGGGATGACTGCCAGGACAATCAGCCCACACAGCAGGAACGCAGAAATCCCGACCAGAAACGGTGGCCAGCCTTCAGTCCCGAAGAGCCGGAGGGTTAGCGGGCCGATGGCGAAGCCACCCGAAACGATGGATGCATAGAGGCCCATGATGCGGCCCCGGCGTGACGCGGGCGCGATCGTGATCAGCCAGGTCTCGCTGATCACGTAAAGCGGATTGGCGAAGAAGCCGAGCATGAAGCGCAGCGGCATCCAGGCCCAGACGTCCTGCGTCCAGGCAATCGCGGCCAGGGTGGCTGCTGCCAGGATCGAGCACAGGATTGCAAGCCGAGCCGCGCCCATGCGCCGCACCAGTGCTGGAATAAGGGGCGCGGACACGATGAAACCCAGCGGCGTCATCGCCGCCGACAAGCCGATCAGGCCCGGCGACGTTTCCTGCCGCTCGAGGATGAAGCTGAGCAGCGGATAGGTCAGCCCCTGCGCCACGGCGAACACCGTGACGGTCGCGATGATACCCGCCATCGCGGCCCATGGCATCCGATCCTCTCGTGGCGATGTCGTGCTTTCGGCAGTCATGCGGACCTCGAAGAAGGGCCGGCACGTTCCGGCAGGTGCACGTGCCGGCGAACCATCGCGGCACCCGGAAACTGGCGATCAAGTATCATTGCAGCATTCGCCTCACGCTTGCCAGAAGCGCTTGGCGATCTCTGCCTCGACCTGTCGCCTCGTCAGGCCGATATCGTCGACCAGATGGGGATTATCCTTCAACTTTTGCTCAAGTTCCCAGCGAAAATGTATCCGCCAGCGCCAGGTCTCGACAATGCCCCGCAGGGTCGCCGGGTACCGACGCGACACGTCTGCCGGCTCCACAGGCATTCCGGGCCGCTCTGCCTGATGCGGGGCCGACGCAAGACCATCGTCCATGGTAACCTCCATGCGGTCCGAGGGCACGAAGCCCTCGACCTGAAAGAGGATGAGTTGTGCAGGAGACGGACGGCGCCGTCGTTAAGCCCTGCCAAATAGTTCCAAAAACTCCCAAACGAGCTAAAGATGCGCCGCATGCAGCGGTCGCGCTTTGCCTTTGGTCCGTTCGTGCTTGATCCGGATGCGGGAACGCTGCTCCGGAACGATGAACCCGTTGCGGTCGGCTACCGCGGGCTCAAGCTGCTCGCAGCGCTCGTCGAACGGCCGGGCGACATCCTCGGCAAAACCGAGCTGATGGACGCCGCGTGGCCGGGCACGGCTGTCGAGGAAGGCAACCTCACCGTCCAGATCGCGCAGCTCAGGAAGCTGCTTGGCCCGGCAGCCGGCGGCGGTGAATGGATATCGACGGTTCCACGCGTCGGCTACCGCTTCACGGGGACCGTCGAAGAGCTCGGTGGCACGAAGCGAAAACCTTTGCCGCTGCCCGACAAACCATCGATCGCCGTGCTGCCCTTCGTCAATGTCAGCAACGATACCGAGCAGGAATCCTTCGCGGATGGGTTGACCGAAGACCTGATCACCGACCTGTCCAGGATCCCCGGCCTGTTCGTCATCGCCCGCAACTCGGCCTTTGCCTACAAGGGCAGGGCGACGGACGTGCGCACGATCGCCGAGGATCTCGGCGTGCGCTACCTGCTGGAGGGGAGCGCGCGGCGCGCCGCCGGGCGTGTGCGCATCAATGCCCAACTGGTCGATGCGGCCAGCGGCGAGCATCTGTGGGCGGAACGCTTCGATCGCAGCCTGGATGACATCTTCGCCGTCCAGGACGAGGTTACCGGCAAGATCGTCGACGCATTGCTCGGCCGGCTGCAGACGCCGCCGCCGCCGCGCAATCGGCCCAGAAGTCTCGAGGCTTACGATCTCTGCGTGCGGGCGCGCAAGCTGATGGACGACTCCCCGCAGTCGGCCCGGGAAGCACACCTGTTGCTCACCCGCGCGGTTTCGCTCGATCCCGAATACGCCGAGGCCTATCGCTGGCTTGCCATGAACCACTGGATGGGATGGGTCCACAGCGGCGGGCCAAGCGAAGCTGCCCGTAGCGTTGCCTTGGAACTGGCGCGCAAGGCGGTGGCGATCGATCCCAACGATGCCGGCTGCCGCTGGGTCCTGGCTTACCTGCTGGCCTACGAGCGCAGCTTCGCCGAGGCAGATGCGGAATTCGCCAAGGCGATCCAGCTCGACCCCAACGAGGCCGACACCTGGGCGGCGCTTTCCGACATCGCGATCCTGTCCGGGCGGGTCGAGGAGGGCCTGGACCACATTCGCAAGGCGTTCCGGCTCAACCCGTTTCCGGCGGCCTGGTACTACCTGACGCTCGGCCAGGCGCAATATGCGGCCGGCGACTACGAGGCCGCTGTCAAGACACTGCGCCGGGACGAGACCTATCGGACAAGCTCACGCCGTTTCCTGGCGGCGAGCCTTGCCCAACTCGGCCGGCTCGAAGAAGCGCAGGCCGAGGTCGAACTGTTCCTTGTCGGCAACCCGCAGTTCACCACCCGCCACTGGGCCGCGACGGAGCCATTCCGCGACACAGCCACGCTCGAGCATTTCGTCGACGGCTACCGCAAGGCGGGTCTTCCGGCGTGACGCGGCGGCGCCACCTCCCGATACTAACCAGGACTCGCAACGGGACAGTCCTCGGCCGCGTCCTACCCTGAGGTCTGTTTCCCCCACGCGACAGCCATCGTTGAGCCGCTCATCGCAGCGATTGGCCGACATGCGCCTCGCCCGGCGGCAGGTGCCGCAGCGGCATTCATCGCGAAATGCGAATTATAGTGTCTATTTTAAGGATTGTTCCATCAGTCGATTGACGGTCAGATGAATGCACAGAGGGGTCGGCAGATTGCCTAAACGGGCCGCTGACATTTCAAGAATACGTGCTGCGCCGAAAGCAGCCTTTGACTATGGGAACGCTTCTCGAGTGGCCGGAGACCAATCCGGATACGCTGCCATTCGCCTTGATACACGGCGGCGCGGGGGAAGCAAACAGTTGAGGATTACGCTTGAACGCGTTGCAAACGTCCATGAATCTCGGCCGCTTTCGAATATTCACCAACATTGCCATCTTCGCCTCGTCACTGATCGTGACCATGCTGGTCGTGGCCGGTCTCGTCGAATTGATCGGAGGCAGCGCCACCAGCGCACTTTCCGCGATGGTCGAGGGCGTGCTCGGCAGCCGCCAGGCTATCGTTGAAACGGTGATTGAGGCGACACCGACAGCACTTTGCGGGCTGGCGTTCCTGATCCCGTTCAAGGCTGGCTTCTTCAACATCGGCGCGCAAGGTCAGTTGCAGCTCGGTGCGCTGGCTGCCGTCTTCGTCACCACGGCCTTCACGCTGCCCGCTCCCTTGATGGTCGTTCTGGCATTTGCGGCCGCGGCGGCCGCGGGGATGCTTCTCATCGTTCCGCCTTTGTTGCTCAAGACGAAACGCGGCGCCAGCGAAGTGACGACGACGGTGATGCTGAACTTCGTCGCCGTTGAGTTCGTGCTCGCGATGGTCACCGGCCCGATGAAGCAGCCGGACTCGTTCTTCGCCGAATCCGCGCTGATCCCCGTCGAGTATCGCCTGCCGGTGATCGTCGTGCATGTCGGCGTGTTCCTTGCCGTCGCCATCGTGGTGATCGCGGGCTGGATCCTCAAGCACACGGTTTTCGGGTTCCGCCTCAAGGCGCTCGGCGGCAACCCGGGTGCGGCCGAGGCGCTGGGCATGCGCACCAACATCACATTGACCAAGGCCGTGCTCGCTGCGGGGGCCATCGCTGGAATTGCCGGTGGCATACAGGCGCTTGGGGTCGTGTTCCAGGTTGCCGAGCTTTGGGCGAAACCGTGGGGCTTTCTCGGCATCCTCGCTGCCCTTATCGGCCGCAGTCCGGTCGGCGTGATGTTTGCCGCCCTGCTGCTCGCCGGCCTCGAAACGGGCGGTAGAAACATGCAGGCGATGACCGGGGTGCCGGCGGCGCTGGTCTTCCTTCTGCAGGCATTGCCGGTGCTGCTGCTCCTTGCCGTCAGATCGACGCATCTTTTCAAAATGATCTCTTTTGGCGGAGTGGGACGTTGATTTTCGATCTCGAATTTGTGCTCTCCGCGCTGCGTATCGCCACGCCGCTCATGATCGTCGCACTGGGCGTGCTGATCGCCGAGCGGGCAGGCGTGCTGTTCCTGGGCGCCGAGGGCGTCATGCTGTGCGGCGCCTTGTTCGGCATACTCGGCGCCGTCTATGTCGGCGATCCCTGGATGGGCGTGGTCTGGGGACTGAGCGCCGGTGTGGTCATGGGGCTTGTCACCGCGGTGTTGACCGTCTGGCTACCGACAGACCAGGTGGTCATGGGGCTGGCGATGAACATCGCGGCCATCGGACTGACCAGCTTCATCTTCCGCATCGCCGCCGACGACCTGCAGCAGATGAGCCCGCCCATGGGCTGGTCGGCACCGAGCGCGCTCAGCGAGAACCCGATCGCCGCGTTCCTGTTCGCCGTCCCGCCATTGGCGTGGCTGGCGGTCATCCTCTACTTCGTCGTCTGGTACATGCTGTTCCGCAGCGCGCCTGGGCTGTTGCTCCGGTCAGTGGGGCAGAACGTCAAGGCGGCGCGCTCGGCCGGCATCAACGTCGTGCTGGTGCGCACAGTCGCCCTGGCGCTTGCCGGCGGCCTCGCCGGCCTGGGCGGTGCTGCCCTGACGGTTGGCTGGGTCCGCAGCTTTGCCGACGACATCACCGCGGGACGTGGTTTCATTGCGCTGGCGGCAGTCTATTTCGGGCGCTGGTATCCGCGCTGGACGCTGTTCGGCTGCCTGCTGTTCGGGCTCGGCGAGGCACTGGCCCTGCGCACCCAGGTGCTCGGCGGCAACGCCCATTTCTACCTGATGATCCCATACCTTCTGACGGTCGGCGTCCTTGCCTTCGCAGAGCGCGGCCGCGCGCCGCGTGAGGTCGGCAAGCCCTACGAGCAGCTTTGATCGCTGCGTCGAACATATTTCTGCAACTATAACTTGGGGAGAGAGCAATAATGGGTACCTTTACAGCAGCCATTGGCAGGCATTTCGGCCGAATGCTCGCGGCAGTCGCACTATGCGGTGCCATGATCGGCACAGCTTCCGCGCAAGACAAGATCAAGGCCGCCGTGATCTTCGGCGTCAGCAACCCGGCTTCCGTCAACGGATGGGACCGCGGTCATTACCAGGGCGTGCGCAAGCTGATCGACGAGCACGGCTGGGACGTGACCATGGCTGAAAACGTGCCGTTCCCGCTGATCGCCAGCACCGCCGAGAACTATGCCAAATCCGGCTTCCAGGTGGTGATCTTCACCTCGAGCGGCCAGGTCAAGGCCTGGGATCAGGTGGCACCGAACTATCCGAACACGCTGTTCGCCATGCTGTCGACGACCAGCAGCCTGCCCAAATCCAACAACGTCGCCGCCTATGCGCCCGACTTCTATTCCTACGGCGTCATCAATGGGCTGATCGCGGGCCAGGCCACCAAGTCCAACAAGATCGCCGGCGTCGCCGGATTGCCGGTCAAGGCGGTCGAAGACATGTTCAGCGGCATCATCGAGGGCGCCAAGGTCGTCAATCCGAACGTGGAATTCCTGTCGGCGTTTTCCGGCGACTGGACCAACATCCCGCGTGCCCGCGAAGTTGCCGCGCTGCAGATCCAGCGAGGCGCCGATATCGTGCTCGGCAATGCCGGCGTCGGCACCCGTGGCATTCTCGACGCTTCGCAAAGCGGCAAGACCAAATTCGTCGGCTACGCGACCGACTGGGCGGTAGATGCGCCCGAAACTGTGCTCTCCAGCGTCATTCTGGATGTCGCCGGCTGGTACGATGCTCTCGCCAAGGACGTGGCCTCCGGCAAGGTCGAGCCGAAGATCAACGAATTCGGCGCCAAGACCTTCTCCGTGATGCCGCTCAATAAAGAGCATCTGACGACGGAGGAAATCACCAAGATCGAAGACAGCGTGCGCCGGTATCAGGCAGGCGAATTGTCGGTTCCCGTCGTCGCGCACAAGTTCAAGTAAGAGAGCCGGATGATGGTCGAGGCAAGTCCTGGAAGCGAAGCGGTAAGGCTTGAAGGAATCTCCAAGGCATTTGGCTCCTTCAAGGCCCTGGACAATGTCAGCGTTACTCTTCGGTACGGCGAAATCCATGCGCTGGTCGGCGAAAATGGCGCCGGCAAATCCACGCTGATGAACGTGTTGTACGGGATCCTGCAGCCAAGCGCAGGTCGCATGCTCGTCGGCGGGCAGGACGTCGGCTCTCATTGGTCGACACGGGACGCGATCGCCCACCAGATCGGCATGATCCACCAGCATTTCTCTTTGGTGATGGAACATTCCGTGCTCGACAACATCGTCATGCCGACGCTGAAATGGACCGATCTGGCCCCCAAATGGGGCCAGTATCGGGAGCGGTTCAGCGAGTTGTCGGCGCAGTTCGGTTTCGATCTGTCGCCTGACACATTGGTGGGCAAACTGTCCGTCGGGCAGCGCCAGCAGGTCGAGATATTAAAGATGCTCTACCAAGGGGCAAAGATCCTGATCCTGGACGAGCCGACGGCAGTTCTGACGCCGCAGCAGAGCGACCGCCTGCTGGAGATGCTGCTGCAGTTCCGCGACCGCGGCTATGCGGTGGTGATCATTACCCACAAGCTGGAACACGCGCTGGATCTTGCCGATCACATCACCGTCCTGCGAAACGGCCGCCAGATCGCAACTGTAGCGAAGGGCGAGGGCACGATTGCCGACATCGCCCGCATGATGGTGTCGCAGGAGGTGAACACGACGCAACGGCGAAGCCGTTCCGCGATGGGCAAAGTCGTGCTCGACATGGACAATGTCTCGCTCGACGTCGACGGGGTTGCCTTGCTCGACAAGATCTCCTTGCAAGTCAGGGAAGGAGAAATCCTGGGCGTGGCCGGCGTTGCCGGGAACGGCCAGTCCGAGTTGGCCGAAACGATCATCGGCCTTCAATCCACCACTGCCGGCAGTATCAGGATCTACGGCAAGGAACTCGGGACCACCTCGGTCGAGGCGCGACGCCGGGGCGGTATCGCCATCATTCCGGAGGACCGTCACGCCCATGCGGTGGTCGGCGAGATGGACATCGCCTCCAACTTCATCATGGGCCACGAGGGCGATCCGCAATTCTCCCGGCGCGGAATACTGAATCGTAAGAACATCGCCGAGTTCGCAAGGCATTGCATCGCCGAGTTCGACGTCCGTACGCGCACGGCGGAAACCAAACTCGAATTCCTGTCCGGCGGAAACCAGCAGAAGGTGGTCATCGGCCGCGAACTGTCGGCCAATCCAAGGCTGATCATCGCGCACGAGCCGGCGCGGGGACTCGATTTCGCGGCCACCGCCTATATCAGGCAGCGCCTGGTGCAGGCGGCGGAAGCAGGGGCAGGCGTACTGCTGATTTCGAGCGATCTCGATGAGTTGATGGAGCTCTCGACCCGTGTCGTGGTGCTTTATTGCGGACGCGCCGTGGGTACCGTGGATGCCGACGCCTACGATCCGCAGCATTTCGGAAGCCTGATGGCGGGTGCCGAGGCAGCTTGACGCCAGTTGGTCCTGCGCAGCCGCCCGGCAAATGCCCGGCTGCTGCGCGGCATTCGCACAATCCACATCCGGGCCGCTCTGGCAGCCACTGTGCAGGTTCAAGCCAAGCCGCCGCTCCCAATCGTTGTGCCGCAAAAGCATTGATCGTTTTCTCGAAACAAAAGTATCGATCTTCGCGATTGAATGATCACCGGCATTCGCCATTCTTAGCGCAGGCCGAACACCAAGCGGCCGCTGGATTTTTAGTGAAGGCATATCCCAGATTATGGAAAACTACATTGCCGACTGGCTCCATCTGGTACTGCGCTGGTTCCATGTGGTCGCCGCGATAACCTGGGTCGGTTCGTCGTTCTACTTCAACAAGATTGACCGTTCGTTCCGGCCGCCGGAGCCGCCGGTAGACGGTGTCAGCGGTCAGCTCTGGTCGATTCATGGCGGTGCGATCTACAACTACAGCCGCTACCCGCTTGGCCCCGGTTACGTTCCGGGACAGCTGAAATGGTCGAAATGGGAATCGCTGGGCACCTGGATGTCCGGTGCGCTGCTCCTGGCCGTGGTCTATTGGTATGGTGCGAGCCTGAACCTCGTATCCGGCAGTGCCGATGCGCTTTCGCCGGTACTGGCGATATGCGTCAGCATCTTCTCGATCGTCTTCGGCTGGATCGCCTACGACGTGACCTGCAAGCAGATCAACGACGAGCGCATCCTGTTTGCCGTGCTCGGCGTCCTACTCTCGGGTTCGGTGTGGGTGTTCTTCCAGATATTCAGCGGCAAGGCGGCGTTCCTGCATGTCGGCATCGTCATGGGTACGATCATGGCGGGCAACGTCTGGTTCGTCATTCTGCCGGGCCAAAAGCGCATGCTCAAAGCCATGGCGGATGGAACGATCGCCCAGTTCGACGTCGGCGCCGAAGCCAAGAAGCGCAACTATCACAACAACTACCTGACCCTGCCGGTGGTCTTCGCGATGATCGGCGCCCATTTCCCGATGGTCTATGGACATGAACTGGGCTGGCTCGCCTTCATCCTGATCAGTGCCGCCGGCGTTTCGGTGCGCTACTTCTTCAATACCATGCACGCTGGCGAGGCCAAGCCCATCTACATCGCCTTCGGCGCGGCGCTGATCCTGGCCACCATGTTCATGATCGCTCCGACCCCGCGCAGCGTTGTGTCCGGCGAAACATCCGCCGTCACCTACAGCCAGGTTGCCGACATCCTCACCCAGCGCTGCGTGGCTTGCCATGCGGCAGATCCGTCGAAGGGGGGTTTTGTTGAGGCGCCCCCCAAGGGCCTGATCCTGGACGCCGCGCCATCGGCGATCAAAGCCGCCCAACTGGTCTACCAGCAGGCTGTCCAGACTCATGTCATGCCGCCTGGAAACGTAACCGAGATGACCGACGACGAGCGCGAACTGCTTCGTCAGTGGATCGAAGGCGGAGCCAAGGCGGAGTGAACATGAGCGAACAGGATAGCCAGGGCCCGGCGCGGGATTTCATAGGCTACGGCGCAACCCCACCAAATCCGAAATGGCCCGGTGGTGCCAGGCTGGCGGTGAACATCGCCCTCAATATCGAGGAAGGTTCCGAATACTCGCCGCTCGACGGCGATGCCAGGACCGATACCGCGCTGACCGAAGGCGAGGGGATGGACACCGGCATCGCAGGGCGCGATCTCGCCGCCGAGTCGATGTACGAATATGGCAGCCGTGTGGGCGTCTGGCGGCTGCTGCGCATGCTTGCCGACCGCAACGTGCCCTACACCGCCTTTGCCTGTGCCCTGGCGCTGGAACGCCACCGCGAACTGGCCGAACGCATTGCCGCCGACGGAGCCGATATCTGCTGTCACGGCTGGCGCTGGGAGAAGCCCTGGCTGCTGACGCGTGAGCAGGAGCGCGAGCACATACAGCGCGCCATCGACAGCCTGCAGGCAACCGTCGGACGCAAGCCCGAAGGCTGGTGCTGCCGTTACGGGCCCAGCACGAATACACGCGAACTGCTGGTAGAGGCGCAGATCGGCTACGATTCCGACGCCTATAACGACGAAGTCCCCTATTGGGTCGAGGTCAAGGGCGTCCAGCAGCTCATCGTGCCCTATTCGCTGGTGACCAATGACTGCAAGCTGGTGCCCCGCGGTCTTCAGACGGCCGACGAGTTCCATGCTTTGCTGAGAGATGCCTTCGACCAGCTCTATGAAGAGGGCGCTGAGGCGCCGCGGATGCTGAATATCGGGCTGCATCCGCGTATGGCCGGCCACCCCGGCCGAGCACGCGGCCTTGCTCGATTCCTCGACCACATTGTCGGCCACAAGGACGTCTGGATCTGTCGACGCGCCGACATTGCCAGCCATTGGAAGACACATTTTCCTGCTCCGGCCACAGGTGCGGAGGCATGAGCGATGGGTCATGTTCCACCTCGGTCGATCGCATACTGCGCGGAGCCGATGCCGTCGTGTTGTGCCTGACGGCTGATCACTCGGATCACCCGGAGCTTGCCGCGGTCGAAACGAGACTTCGCCTCGCTTCAGGCTCCGTTCCGCAGCCGCTCTTCCTGGAAAACCGGAATATGCCAGTCGTCGCTGCCCTGCTCGGCGCCGACATTGCCGACGGTCGACGCCAGGCGGCGCAGGCCGTGGGCACCTTGCGCAAGATGAAGGTAGAGGGAGCGGCTATCGTCATCCCGTCTCGCTGCCAACTGGGGGACGATCCAGAACTCAAGCTGCAAGCGATCGCCGAAGGCGCTTTTCTCGCAAACCACGACTTTGTTTCTCGGGCCTTTCCCCGTTCCGGGGAACCTGCCCTGAGGCTGGGTTTCACCTTTGGCAGTGGCTGGGAGAGTGCCAAAGCCGACCGCGCGCTCGAGAGGGCGCGAGCGATAGCCGATGCCGCCGCGCTGGCGCGCGACCTTTGCACCGAGCCGCCGAACGTGATGACGCCGCCGCATTTTGCAGCTCGCATGAGGGAACTCGCAACCGAGGCCGGCCTGTCCATCTCGATCATGGGCCGGGCGGAACTCGAAAAGCAGGGCATGGGCGGGCTGCTGGCCGTGGCTTCGGGCAGCGCCTTCGAGCCGTTGCTGATCCGCATCGACTACAGGCCGGAGGGGGTGACGCAGAAGCCGGTCGTCCTCGTCGGCAAGACCGTCACCTTCGACAGTGGCGGCATTTCGCTCAAGCAGGCCCACGGCATGGAGCAGATGAAGGCCGACATGGGCGGCGGGGCGGCGGTCGCCGGCGCCATGCAGGCGGTTGCCAGACTGAAGCCTGATCTTGCCGTGACGGCGATCTTCGCGGTCGCGGAAAACATGCCGGGCCCCAATGCGATGCGGCCAGGGGACGTGCTGCGTACCCATTCCGGCAAGACTGTCGAGGTCATCAACACCGACGCCGAGGGCCGGCTGATCCTGGCGGATGCATTGTCATACGCCCGGTCGCTCGAACCACAGTTGATCATCGATCTGGCGACGCTCACCGGCGCGACCATGGGCATCTTTGGCCCGCTCGGCATTGCCACTTTCTCGACGGCGCCTTCCTGCCTGTCATTGCTCATCGAATCCGACAGGGTCGCCGGCGAGAAGATCTGGCCAATGCCGCTGTGGGATGAATATCTCGCCTTCCTGGAGAGCCCGGTCGCCGACCTGCGCAACTTCTCGAAGACCGGGCAGATGGGCAGCACGCCAGTCGCGGCGATGTTCCTGAAGCAGTTTGTGGGCGACGCGCCATGGCTGCATCTCGACCTCTACAACACCTGCTGGTCGGAACAGCCGCACGTCTTCGGGCCTTCCGGGCCGACCGGCAGCGGGACCCGCGTGCTCACGCAATTCGTGCTCGCGCTCGCCGACCGTGAGACCACTCGCAGCTCTTCAATTTAAGCATGAGGACTAACTGAAATGGCAATTCGTACCATCTACTCGCCCAAGGTTCTTGTTTCGCCGAACCCGCATTCCCAGGCCACCATGGCCGGCAATCATTTCTACACCGCGACCGTGTCGCTGGATCTGGAAGGCAAGGTCGTGGGCGTCGGCGACATCCGGGCGCAGACCAGGCAGGCCCTGACCAACCTGACGCACTTGCTCGAAGCAGCCGGCGGCACCCTCAAGGACGTGGCACGGGTCATGATCTACCTGTCCGACATGCGTTATTTCCAAGGCATGAACGAGGCCTACCGGGAGTTCTTCCAAGGCGACGTGCTGCCGTCGCGCGCAACCGTCACCGGCACCTTCGGCATACCGGAACTGCTCGTCGAATTCGATGTGATCGCGCATATCGAAAACGACTGAGGTTCTGAACATGGCGTTATGGAAGCATGATGTGGCCGAGCTCAACGCCGGCTACAAGTTTGGCAGGTTCGATCCGGTCGACGTCTTGTCGGAAACGCAGGCCAGGATTCTGCGTCGCCAACCCGATCCTCAATGCCATCATCACACCGGACGAGAAGGGGGCGGCTGAAGCCGCTCACGCCAGCGCCATGCGCTGGCGCGCCGGTCAGCCGCTTGGGCCGCTTGACGGTGTCCCGATCACCGTCAAGGACAACCTGCAGGTGCGCGGTTTGCGCTGCAGCTGGGGCAGCAAGCTGTTTGCCGACCATGTTCCCGACGCCGACGAGAGCCCGGTCGAACGCCTCAGGGCGGCGGGCGCGATCATTCTGGGCAAGACGAACGTCCCTGAATTCACCTTGCAGGGCTTTACCGACAACCTGCTCTTCGGCGCGACCGGCAATCCATGGGACCCGAACCTGTCTCCAGGCGGGTCAAGCGGCGGCGCGGTTGCGGCGACGGCTTCGGGCATGGGCGTGTTTGCCGTCGGCACGGACGGGGGCGGCTCGATCCGTCGGCCATGCGGTCACACCGGCCTCTATGGGCTCAAGCCGAGTCCGGGCTTCGTTGGCCGTAGTGGCGGGTTGCCGGGCCTGCTGCTCGATTTTGAAACCGTGGGACCAATGACGCGAACGGCGCGGGATCTGCGTCTCGCGGCGTCGGTCCTGGCTGCCCACGATCCGAACGACCGCGCCTCCTTCGCTTTCCCCGCCAAGGCGCGCATCAGCAGCTATCGCGTGCCCAAGACCACCAGGATCCTCTATGTGCCACGGTTCGGCTCGGCGCCAGTTGACACCGAGGTTGCGGCAAGCGTCGACCGCGCGGCCTCACGGCTCGTCGATCTCGGCTGTCGCGTCGACCAGGGCGAGACGCCGTTCGACGCGGAGGTGCTGGACGCCATCTGGGGCATGGTCGGGCCGGTTGGGCTGGCCTGGCTGATGCAGACGAGGGATGCGACCCAGGTCAACGAAAGCCTCGTGCCGATGATACGCACGGGCGGCGAAGTCAACGCTATGTCCTATTTCGACATGCTCACTCAGGTGGGCAGGCTGAGGGCGCAACTGGCGAAGGTCTTTGCCACCTACAATTTCATCATGACCCCCAGTATCGCGGCCCTGTCATGGCCGAAGTTGGAGACACATCCGTCCAGGATCAACGGCATCGAGGTCGGGCCCCGCGGTCACGCCGTCTTCACCGCCTTCGCCAACGCAGGTGGATTGCCCGGCGTAGCCATTCCCGCCTCGCCATCGTCTGGCGGCCTGCCGATCGGCTTCCAGCTTGTCGGCGCGTTCGGGTCGGACAACAGCCTCATCGACCTGGCCGAACACTACGACAACGCCTACGGAGGTTATCAATGGCCGGCGATCTGACCTCCCAGGCAGGCGAACTGCTGCTATCGGCTCACCGCACCGGGACCGGTGTTGAGCCGGAAATACCGGCTCCGCAGAGCCGTGCCGATGCCTATGCCATCCAGGATCACGTGCTGCGCCAGCTCGGCTCGGCGATCGCATGGAAGATCGGACGGGCGGCCAACGATCCCGAGCCCTATATCGCGCCGATCCCGAAGCTCGGCATCGTGCGACCGGACGGGCGCTGCGTGTTGCCCCCGGGTGCTGCGCAGCTTGGTGTCGAGGCGGAACTGGGCATGCGGCTTGGCAAGGAGATCACGCCGGAGATGGCAACGTTGGGTCGGGCTGAGTGCCTGGCGCTGTTCAGCCATGTCGTTCCGTTGCTTGAGATCTTGCACACTCGACTTGCCGGTGCCAACGCCGCTGCGCCGCTTTGGAAACTGGCGGATTTTCAGGCCAGCGGCGGTGTTGTTCTTGGGGCGCCCATCGCCTGGATCGGACAGGATCTGGCTTCGGTTCAGGTCATGGTCAATGGCGAGGCGAGGGAGGCCAGGCATCCCTTCGGCGATCCGCTCGAACTGTTGCACTGGGCGGTCCGGCATCTCGCGCGGCGCGGCGGGGCGCCGACAGGCACGGTGCTGACCACAGGCAGTTATACCGGCATCACCCAGGTCGGTGCCGGCGGGCGGTTCGAAGCTGAGTTCTCCAGGTTCGGCGAAGTCAGGACGCAGGTCATTTCGCCCGGCCATTGATGAAATAACCTGCATAAAAGCCGATAGTTTTTCAATTGTAAGATCAAAGACGTTCGCCGAATACTCTCGGAGACGATTGGGAGAAGACTACTATGATGCACCAAGGGACCCACTTCCTGCAGATACCGGGACCTTCGCCCGTGCCGGCGGACGTCCTGGCGGCCACGGGCCGCCAGGTGATCGATCACCGCGGCCCCGAGTTCGGCGAACTGGGTTCCAAGCTGCTCCGCGACATCAAGAAGATCTTCAAGACCCAGCATGACGTGGTGATCTTCCCGGCTTCGGGCACCGGTGCGTGGGAAGCTGCGCTGGCCAACCTGTTTTCGCCCGGCGATCGCATCGCCACCTTCGAGACTGGCCATTTTGCCAGTCTCTGGAGCCGCATGGCGATCAAGCTGGGGCTCAAGCCGACCACGCTCGGCACCAACTGGCGCGCCGGTGCCGATCCGGCCGTGATCGAAGACGCGCTGCGCCAGGACCGCAACCATGAAATCCGCGCAGTATGCATCGTGCACAACGAGACCTCGACCGGTTCGACCTCCCGCCTGGCCGATATCCGCGCAGCCATCGACGCGGCCAACCACCCGGCGCTGTTCGTGGTGGACACGATCTCGGGACTGGCGTCGGCCGATCTGCGCATGGACGAGTGGGGCATCGATGTCGTCGTGTCTGGTTCGCAGAAGGGGCTGATGCTGCCGCCCGGCCTGTCGTTCAACGCGGTTGGCCCAAAGGCCCTCGAAGCGTCGAAGGCTGGCGGCATGCCTCGCTCCTATTGGGACTGGAGCGAGATGATCGCCATCAACAAGAGCGGCTACTTTCCCTACACCCCGGCCACCAATCTGCTGTTCGGCCTGTCGCTCGTGCTCGACAAGCTGCTCGACGAAGGGCTGGAGGCCGTGTTTGCTCGCCACGAGCGCCTTGCCGAGGCCACCCGCCGCGCAGTCCAGGCCTGGGGGCTCGAGAACCTCTGCAACTCTCCGATCCACTATTCGCCGGTGCTCACCACCGTCATGATGCCGGAAGGCCATAGCGCCGATGCCTACCGTCGGATCGCGCTGGAAAAGTTCAACATGTCGCTTGGGTCGGGCCTGTCGAAGGTTGCGGACAAGGTGTTCCGCATCGGCCATCTTGGCAACATCAACGAACTGACGCTTGCCGGCACGCTTGCCGGCTGCGAGATGAGCCTCGACCTCGCCGGCGTTCCGCATCAGCGCGGTGGCGTCGACGTGGCGATGAAATACCTCGCGGAAACGGCTTGAGGGTTGGTCGCCATGACGGCACTGGCAGAGGCTGGGCACGATCCCCGTCTTCGCCGATGTTCGCGATCGATCTAAATGGCGCGAAATGAATTTTGGAAGGACATCATGAAATCGACGACGAAAATCGAACAGGGCGACATCGAGCGGGTGTTGGCGGCAGCTGTAGCTGAGGCAGCCTCCAACGGCTGGAATGTCAGCGTCGCCGCAGTCGATCCCGGTGGCCATCTCTTGGGGTTCATCCGGCGTGACGGCGCCAACGCCGCTTCGGCCGAGGTGGCCGTGGCGAAGGCACGTACGGCTGCAATCTTCAACGGTCCGACAGGTGCACTGGAGGATCGCATCGCAGGTCGTCCAGGCGTCATGACCTTGCCGGGTGCAACACCGCTGCGTGGCGGGCTGCCGCTTGTCGCAGGTGGCGAGCTTGTCGGCGCTATCGGCGTTTCCGGCGTCGCACCGCAGCAGGACGAGCAGATCGCGCAGGCAGGGGCCGCAGCACTCGGTTGACTTGCCATCACCCGCTCGCAACGGTGCCTCGGCATCACCCGCTTCAAGAAGGCAACGCCGTGTCCAATCTGAAAGTCCTGTTTGCTACCTTCCGCGCCCCACGGCATCAGAAGATAGCCATGGAGGCAGCGCCCGAGGGGCTCGACATTACGATGTGCGAAGCGCCGTCGCGTGCCGAGCTCCTGGAGCAGCTGCCGCTCGCCGATGTCTTCATAAGCGAGCGCAGCGGCTTGATCGATGCGGAGATGCTTGCCACCGGCCGCAGGCTTCGCCTGGTCCAGCGGCTCGGTCGCATGACACATGACATCGACGCGGACGCGGCGCGAAAGGCTGGCATACCCGTGTGCCGATGGCCGCTGCGCGGCTGCTCGATGGTTGCCGAGCACGCCATGATGCAGGTGTTGTCCTTGGTCAAGGCCAGCCGCGAGGCGGAGCATGCGCTGGTTGCTACGCCAGACTGGGGGACGCCGCCCAAGAAATGCGACGAGAACCATTTTGCCTACAACTGGACGGAGCGCCGCAAGATCCGCTCGCTGGCCGGCGCGACGGTCGGCATTCTCGGATTCGGCGAGATTGGTGCCGAACTTGCCGTTCGGCTGCGGGCCTTCGATTGCGAGGTCTTGTACAACAAGCGGTCGCGGCTGCCGGCGGCGGTCGAAGCCGAGTTCGGCGTCGAATATGCGGATATCGATTCCATACGCGCGCGCAGCGACGTCCTCTGCATCCTGCTGCCGCATGGCGAGGGCATTGGCGAGATGATCGACCATGCTTTCATCGAGCGGATGAAGCCGGGCGCCTATCTCGTTTCGACGGGGGCAAGCACGGTTCTCAACGAGGCCGACGTGGCCGCCGCCTATCGCGTCGGCATCCTGTCGGGCGTGGCGACGGACGGCTGGACCTGGGAGCCGGTGCCGCGTGACAACCCGTTGCTGCGCCTTGCCGACGACCCGCAGGCGAATGTGGTCTTTACTCCCCACATTGCTGGCGGCGTGCGCTCGAATGACAGGTCGATGCGCGAACTCGAATGGGAGAACATCCGGCGTCTGATGGATGGCCGGGAACTGCGTCACCGAGTTGTCTGACAAGGCTGAAAGGCGGGAGACAAAGGCATGACAGGACAGCCTCGGCTACTGCTGCGAAATGGTATGTCTCCCGTGGGCACGGGTGGCTCGGCCCCTATCGACATCCTGATTTCCGCCGAGGGACGGATGCTCGATATCGCACCGGGGATCTGCGCCAGCGAAGTGATGTCGATAGACGTCGGCGGACGTCTGGTTACACCCGGCTTCGTCGACATGCACCAGCATCTCGACAAGAGCTTCACCTTGGCTGACGCGCCCAACCGTGACGGCACGTTGATGGGCGCGATCGAGGCGTTCCGCGCCTATTCCAAGGGGCTGGAAAAAAGAACATTCTCAAGCGCGCCGAAGCGACGCTCGACACATGCGTCGCGATGGGCACGAGCGCTATCCGCACGCATGCCAATCTCGACTACGAGCTGGAACTCAAGAGTGTCGAGGCCATGTGCGAACTGCGGGCGAAAAGCCGTGGCAGGATACACCTCGAGGTCGTGGCCTTTGCAACGTCGAGTGCGGCGCGGGGCGATCTGGCTGTCGCACGCGAACTTCTCGAACGCGCCATTGCGGCCGGTGCCGACTGCATAGGCGGTACGCCCAATCTCGCTCCCGATCCCAGGAGCTATATCGACATGCTCCTTGACGTAGCCGAACGTCATGACCGCTGCGTGGATCTGCATATCGACGAAACGCTCGATCCCGGCGCACGCTGGTTCGACTATCTTGTCGAGCAGACAATGCGGCGCGGCATGGGCGGCAGGGTGGTCGGCAGCCATGTGTCGTCGCTTTCCGCGGTCTCCGACGACGAGGCACGACGTTCGATCGATGCAGCCGCCAAAGCCGGCGTCGCTGTATGCACGTTGCCCGCAGCCAATCTGTTCCTCCAGGGCAGGGACAGGCGTCAACTCGTTCCGCGCGGCCTTACCCGCGTGGCGGAGATGCTCGACGCCGGCGTGCCGGTGGCGACCGCTTCCGACAATATCCAGGACGCCTTCGTTCCCGTCGGCTCCGGCGATCTGCTCGAGATCGCGCGATGGACCATCCTTGCCGCTCACTTGATGGAGGATGCGACCGGCCGTGCCTTTCGCATGATCACCGACGCGCCCGCGCAGATCATGCGACTGGGCGCCGACTACGGCTTGCGTGCCGGCGCCTTCGCCGATCTTGTCGTGAGCCGCAGCGAAAATGTCGGGCGTCTCGTCGCCGGTGGCGCTGCCGACCGTTCGGTCATGCATCGTGGGGAATTTGTCGCGGGCCCGCTTTGCGCAATCCACACGGCTGCTCCCGCCTAGAAGACCAGGCACGATCTGCCGCCTGCATGAAGGGCCAGATGGCTCGTCATGCGCCATTGCCGCCGGGGCCTTCATGCGCTGCCTGGAGTTCGGCCGCGCGATGGACCTTCGAGCGGCTTTCTGCAATGGTATTGCTTGGGGGAGACGACACGCATTTCAATGAAAAATGTCACCATCAAGCAGTTGCGCGCATTCGTTGCAGTCGCGGAATTAGGACGCTTTCGGCTCGCAACCGAGCATATCGGCGTGACGCAGTCCGCCATCAGCGTCTTGATCAAGGAACTTGAGTCACAATTGGGCGTGATGCTGTTTGATCGGCATACGCGCATGGTCGGGTTGACCTATGCGGGAGAGATATTCCTGCCGCTGGCCCGCCGGGCCATCGAACAGGTCGACAATGCCATCAACACGATGGATGACATTGCGTCGCTTCGAACCGGCAAGGTTACGATCGCTGCGGCCATCGTACTTGCTTCGTCGCTTCTGCCCGACGTGATTGCACGCTTCAAGAAAGAGCATCCGCTGGTCAAGGTGTCGCTGCTGGACTTGCCGGAGAACCGTATTCGCGATCTCGTTGCGGACGGTTCCGTCGACATCGGTGTCGCCACCAGCCGTCCGATCGAAGAAAAGGTGCGCGAGCACCATCTCTTCTACGACCGTTTTGCGGTGTTCTTTGCAAAGGGCCATCCGTTCGAATCCGGCACGCAGGTTCGCTGGATCGACATGGAGGGGCAAGATCTCGTAGGCTTTCCCCCCGACAGTCCGATCCAGAAGATGGTTGATCGCGTGCTGGGTGAGAACGAGATTTCCGTAAACCGGCTCTTTGCCGTCAATTTCTCATCGACGATGCTGTCCCTGGTCGATCGGGGTCTCGGGGTGTGCATTGCTCCAGAGAACTCTCACTCGCTGTCGGCCTCGACACTGACCGAGGTGCGCCCCCTGGTAGAGCCGCAACTAGATCGGGAGGTGGTCACCCTGACCTTGCGCGAGCGGACCCCGAGCACGCCGGTGCGCAGCTTCCTCGACATGCTGATTGCAAGCGCGGCGAAGCAATATCCGAAGGTATCGAAACCCGCATTGACGGTGGCGACGGCAAGGTCGGCGGGTTGACGCGCAAAGTGACCCACGGGTGTCGAAGAGGCTGAGCAATCGGCTCCGGCTCGGCATCATGGCGATCATCGCTGCGGTACCGACGACAACGCCACACAGAACCGCACCACCATCGCTCGGCGCTTTCCAATAAAAAAGCCGCGCCAACGATTCAGTCGCGCAAGGAGCGGCTCCAAGCCGCCGGCCGGGAAGCCCCCGTGTCAGCCGTCGAGGGCAACCCCAGCCGGTGCTACGTCAATGCCTGGATCTAGTGAACGACCTCGCTTTCGGAGGCGGCCATCGTCGCCCCGATGTTGCGTTCACGCCGCAGCACAAACCGTCTGATGACCACGTAGAAGACGGGCGTCAGGATCAATCCGAACACCGTAACGCCAAGCATGCCGGCGAACACTGCGATGCCCATGGCATGGCGCATCTCGGCGCCAGCGCCGGTTGCGATGACCAGAGGCACGACGCCGGCAATGAAGGCGAGCGACGTCATCAGGATCGGCCTCAGGCGCAGGCGCGCGGCTTCGAGCACCGCCGCCAGAGGATCGCTGCCTTTCTTTTCCTCCTCATGGGCGAACTCGACGATGAGGATCGCGTTCTTGGCCGCAAGCCCGACAAGGACGACAAACGCGATCTGCGTGAAGATGTTGTTGTCGCCGTTCGAGAGCCAAACCCCTCCGATTGCCGAGAGCACTGCCAGCGGCGCGATGAGCAGGACAGCAAACGGCAGGGACCAGCTGTTGTACTGTGCCGCCAAGATCAGGAACGCCAACAGGACCGCGAGCGGGAACACGATCATGGCCGTGTTGCCTGCCTGTTTCTCCTGGAAGACCAGATCGGTCCATTCGTACGCCATGCCGGCCGGCAGCGTCTCGCGCATGATCCGCTCGATGGCCGCCGTTGCCTGCCCGGACGAATAGCCGGAAGCTGGCCCTCCCGTAATGTCCACTGACGGATAGCCGTTGTAGTGCATCACACGGTCGGGGCCGGAGCTGGTTGCGATGGTGGCAAGTGCCGCAAGCGGAACCATTTCGCCAGCGGCGTTGCGAACCTTCAGGCGCGCGATGTCGTCCACCTCGGCGCGGAAGGGCGCATCGGCCTGGACGATGACGCGATAGGTGCGGCCGAAGCGGTTGAAGTCGTTGGCGTAGAGCGAGCCGAGATTGACCTGCAGGGTCTCGAAGATCCCTGTCAGCGGAACACCTTGTGCCTTGGCCTTGACTCGATCGAGATCGACATGGACCTGCGGGGCATTGACCTGAAAGCTCGCCATCATGCCGGCGAGTTCAGGTGCCGCGGCCGCCTTGGCCATGATCTCGCCCTGCACCTTGGCCAGGGCCTCGAGGCCCATGCCGGCGCGATCCTCGACCTGAAGCTTGAAGCCACCTGTCGTGCCGAGCCCGGGGACCGGAGGCGGCGGGAAGATGCCGACGAAGCCGTCGGGGATCTGGCTGTATTTGCCCATCAGGCGACCTGCGATGGCGTTGGCCGACAGCGACGGATCCTTGCGCTGATCGAAGGGGTCGAGCATGGCGAAGACCACCGCGGCATTGGGCAGGTTGACGAAGCCGTTCACCGAGAGGCCGGGAAAGGCGACGATGCTTTCGACGCCGGGCTCGGCCAGCGCAATCCTGGACATCTCCTTGACGACCGCCTCGGTCCGGTCGAGCGAGGCGCCAGAAGGCAACTGCGCAATGCCGACGAGGTAGTACTTGTCCTGCGCAGGCACGAAGCCGCTCGGGATGCTTTGGAAGCCGAAATACGTCGCGCCCAGCAGCCCCGCATAGATGACGAACACCACGCCGCTGATGCGGATGGCTCGGCGCGCGGTTCCGACATAGGCATTCGACGCCCTGTCGAAGAAGCGGTTGAACAGCCGGAAGAACCGTCCGAACATGAAGTCGATGCCGCGGGTCAGCCAATCGCGACGGGCACCACCATGGTGCGGTTTCAGCAGCATGGCGGCCAACGCCGGCGAAAGCGTCAGCGAGTTGATCGCCGAAAGCACCGTCGAGATGGCGATCGTCACCGCGAACTGACGGTAGAACTCGCCCTGAAGACCCGACAGAAATGCCGACGGGATGAACACGGCGGCAAGGACTGAAGTGATTGCGATGATCGGTGCGGTCACCTCGTCCATCGCCTTGCGGGCCGCTTCCTTCGGCGTTTCGCCAAGGCCGATGTGCCGTTCGACGTTCTCGACCACAACGATGGCGTCGTCGACCACGATGCCGATCGAAAGGACCAGGCCGAACAACGACAAGGTGTTGAGCGAGAAACCCATGAGATACATCACCGCAAGCGTGCCGACGAGCGATATGGGCACGGCGACCAACGGAATGATGGAGGCACGCCATGTCTGCAGGAACAGGACGACGACGATGACGACCAGGACGATCGCTTCGAGAAGCGTCGTCATGACGGCGGCGAGCGACGCGCGCACGAAGACGGTCGGATCGTAGGCAATCCGGTACTCCAGCCCCTCTGGAAAACCCTTCTGCAACTGCTCCATCTCGGCATGCACGGCGTTGGAGACATCAAGCGCATTTGCACCGGGCCGCTGGATGATCTGAATCGCGACGGCCGGCTCGCCGTCGAGCAGGCTGCGCAACGCGTACCCATCTGCGCCGAGACCAATCCGGGCAACATCGCGCAGGCGCACGATCTGCCCGTCATCGCCTGTCTTGATGACGATCTCGCCGAACTGTTCCTCGCTGGACAGTCGCCCCAACGTACTGACCGTGACCTCGTAGCTGGCTGCCGCCGACGGCTGCTGGCCTACCGAGCCGGCTGCGACCTGGACGTTTTGTTCGCGAATGGCAGCGACGACGTCGCTCGCGGTCATGCCGCGCGCGGCAACCTTGGCGGGGTCCAGCCAGACGCGCATGGCGTATTCGCCGGCGCCCCAAATGATGACGTCGCCAACCCCTGGCAGGCGGGCGAGCGTGTCGCGAATCTGGAGGGTGGCAAAGTTGGAGATGTAGAGCGGATCGTAGCGCTTGTCGGGCGATACAAGATGCACCACCATCAGGATGTCGGGCGACGTCTTCTGGGTAACAACGCCGATGCGCTGAACTTCTTCCGGCAGGCGTGGCAGCGCCCGCGACACGCGGTTCTGCACCTGGATCTGGGCCATATCAGGATCCGTGCCCTGCGCGAAGGTGACCGTGAGCGTCATCCGACCGTCGGTCGCGGCCTGCGAGCTCATATAGAGCATGCCTTCGACGCCGTTGATCGACTGCTCGAGCGGCGATGCGACCGTCTCGGCGATCACCTCGGGATTGGCGCCGGGATAGCTCGCCGTCACCTGCACGGTCGGCGGGGTGACGGACGGATATTCGCTGAGCGAGAGACGAAACAGCGCCATCGCGCCGGCGATCAGCATGAGAGCCGACAGCACGATCGCAAAGATCGGGCGGTTGATAAAAAAGTGCGGCAGGCTCATCGACGTGCCTCCTGCGTGTTGCCGTCGGCAGCGCCGTCGACCGAACGCTGATCGGGCGCCATCGCGATCCGATTCGGGGTAACCTGCATGCCGGGCCGGACAAGCCCCTTGATGATGACCGTGTCGCCGGGGTTGAGGCCGCTTGCAACAACGCGCAGTCCCTCGTTCATCGCGCCCAGTTCGACCGGCCGGTATTCGACCATATCGCCAGCGCCCAGCACCAGGACGTAGCGGCGTCCCTGATCGGTCCCGACTGCCTGATCGTCGATGAGAACGGTTTCTTGGGGCGCGCTGGTCGCAAGTTTCACCCGCGCGAACAGGCCAGGTGTCAGCCGGCCGTCGGGATTGGCCAGCACCGCTCGGGCGCGGATCGTACCGGTGCCACGATCGAGACGATTTCCGAGGAAGTCCAAGCTACCCGAATGCGGGTAGCCGTTCTCGGTGGCGAGCCCGACTTCCACCGGGAACGAGGCGCCCTTGCGCCCGGCGGCGGCGGGGCGGGCTTGGCCCAGAAAGTTCAGATAAGTCGCTTCATCGATATCGAAATAGACATGGGCAGGGTCGACCGACACGATCGTGGTGAGCAATGTCGCGGCGCCTCCGGATGCGCCGGTGACGAGGTTTCCTTCTGTCACAAGTACCCTGTCGACGCGTCCGGCGATCGGGGCAGTCACGCGGGAATAGGAAAGGTCGAGGCTGGCTGCTGCATTTGCGGCCTTTGCCTCAAGCACCTGCGCTTGCCGCTCCTGCCTCCCGGACACGTCGTCATCATAGGTCTTGCTGGCGATGGCTCCACTCGGGAGCAGCCGCTGCGATCGATCGAGGTCGGTCTCGGCCTGGGAGAGCAGAACCTCGGCCCGTTGCAATTGCGCTTCCGCATTCTGGAGTGCAACCTCAAACGGGCGAGGGTCGATCTGGAAGAGCAACTGGCCGCGCTCGACGAGCCCACCCTCGGGAACGCTGACCGATTCGATGGTGCCGCCGACACGGGAGCGGAGTTCGACGGTCTTGGCGGCTGCGACGACGCCGGTAAACTCGGACGACGGCGCAAGCACGCGGGTGATGACTTCCGCCACCGGCACCTGTGGAGGCGGGGGTGTTGGCGCGGTCTGGCTCGTCTCGCCGGAGGCCATAGCCTGCCTGACATAGGCTGGCACGCCATCGGTATAGGAGAACCATGCAGCGCCACTCAACGCGGCTGCGGCCACCAGTATTATTCTAGTCTTCCCAGTCATTTGAAACGATCCCGTCGACAAAAATGCGACGTCTGTGACGACGCCGCTTGATGATTTTCGGCGAAGCTAGAGTTTCCAGTTACAGGAAGGTCAACCGTCTTCTGTTGCTGCAGCCAATTTGCATGCATCGCCGCAGAAAACCTCCGATCGGCAGCGAATCAACCGCGCTCACATCCTCATGAGAGATGGCCAGATGCCCATGCACGAGGGTGCTAACCGCCGATTTGCAAAGAGGTTTCTACCCGGCAAAGCCATCAGACACAGCTGTCCATCGACCCGCTTGACTTTCCAGTAACTGGAAAGCGCAGCCTTCAACAACGGCTCGAAAAGCCGCCACCAGGAAGGAGACGGAAATGCCCTGCTGATACTCGAACATGGCTAGCGGCCAGTCCGCAGGCCCGCATCGCCGGTCATCGGACCGAAGTCAGATCTTTACGAAAAACACTGGCGTGGACGATCCAGGCATCAGCGATGCCAGGAGCGCCCCTCCATTGTCCAAAATAGAAGGCACACCTAAAATGAAGACCATCCTCCTCATCGCTTCGCCTCTCATTTTCCTTGCGGGCGCAGCACTGGCATCGTCCAGTGGCGGCGTCGTAGCCAAATACAATCACGACGTGCGTGTCATCACGCTCGAGAACGGCAGAAGCTACACGGTGCCGCGCGACGTCGCCTTGCCCCCGCTCCAGGCCGGCGACAACGTGTCGATTCAACTGAACGACGAAGGAGACCGCGTGACTGCCGTGCTGAAGTAGTCGACTCGCACGTCCACGACGACAAGCGCCACGGGACCTCCGACCCGTGGCGTATCGTTCGCCGAGGTTCCATTCCGCTTTCACCGGGTGAGCTTCCCGATGCTCGTAGCGCGCATAGACGGCGGGTCAAACTGTCTCTGTTGCATTTGAAAATCTGCGCGCGGCCAACGCGAAAGCCGCATAAGAGATATTATGGAACAAATCTCGAACTGTTCTCTTGTGGGCTCGATTCTTGCCGAAATCCATCTTGTCGGCCGCTCAATGCCCGCATTCGAGTTTTGACGTCGAGATCAGCATGCTGGGCTCGTATCAATTTTAGTTTCAGCCGATATTTCGATTAAGCGTCTGATTAACAATAGTTTTTATCTACATCATCAAATTTCAAAAGGGCGAACTCCGGTCAAGCCTGCCTCAGATATTAACCATTCGTTAACCATTTCCTCGCTACACCGAAGCAACCGAAAATTAACCAAGATGACCGAAGTGTTAACTCAACCCCGGCCGATCCGCCTCAAGGGGCGATCCTTCCTTGCGCTCGCGCTTACCCCGGAACTCCCTTTCGAGGACTGGCTGGCGCGCCTCGACGATCTGGCCGCCCGCTCGGCCGGATTTTTCCTGCGACGCCCGATCGTCCTCGACGTGGGCGGGCTACCCATCGATCGCTTGCAGATTCGCGAACTCGTCGACCAACTCGGCAGACGCAATGTGCGGATCATGGGCATTGAAGGCGCGATGCCCTCATTGCTCGGCTCGGACATGCCACCGGCGATGAGCGACGGACGCCCGGCCTCGGACTTCGAAGCGCCGGTCGCGCATGAGGACGACGAAGCCGGCCCCACCCAACACGTCGTGCCTTCCGACCCGCAGCCGGCCAAGGCCACGCCTTCGATCGTCGTTACCCAGCCGGTGCGCTCGGGGCAGTCGCTCTTCTTCCCCGAAGGCGATGTGACCATTGTCGGATCGGTTGCATCCGGCGCCGAGGTCGTTGCCGGCGGATCGATCCACATCTACGGCACGCTGCGGGGTCGTGCGATGGCCGGCACGACGGGCAACGCCTCCGCGCGCATCTTTTGCCGCAAGCTCGAAGCCGAACTCATCGCCATCGACGGCTTCTACAAGACAGCCGAGGACATGGAGCCCAATCTGCGCGGGAAGGCCGTCCAGATCTGGCTCGAAGGCGACGCAATCAAGGCGGCAACCCTCGGCTGAGCCGAAGGCGTGCCCAATCGAATAAACAGGAGAGAGGTCTATGGGCAAAGTGGTCGTGGTCACTTCGGGTAAAGGCGGCGTCGGCAAGACGACGTCTTCCGCCGCACTGGGCGCGGCCCTCGCGCAAAGCGGCGACAAGGTCGTGGTCGTGGACTTCGACGTCGGCCTGCGCAATCTCGACCTCGTCATGGGCGCCGAAAGACGGGTGGTCTACGACCTCGTCAACGTGATCCAAGGCGAAGCCAAGCTGGCGCAAGCGCTGATCCGCGACAAGCGGCTGGAGACGCTCTACCTGTTGGCGGCCTCGCAGACACGCGACAAGGACAACCTCACGCCGGAAGGCGTCGAGAAGGTCATCGCCGCGCTGAAAAAGACTTTCGACTGGGTCATCTGCGACAGCCCGGCTGGCATCGAGCGCGGCGCGACGCTTGCCATGCGCCATGCGGATGTCGCCATCGTCGTGACCAATCCGGAAGTTTCTTCGGTGCGCGATTCCGATCGCATCATCGGCCTGCTCGATTCCAAGACGCTCAAGGCAGAGAATGGCGAGCGCATGGAAAAGCACCTGCTTCTCACCCGCTACGACCCGGCTCGCGCCGAGCGCGGCGACATGCTGAAGGTGGACGACGTCCTCGAGATCCTGTCGATCCCGCTGCTCGGCATCATACCGGAAAGCATGGACGTGCTGCGCGCATCCAATGTCGGCTCCCCCGTCACCCTGGCGGATGGCCGCAGCGCGCCGGCGGTCGCCTATTTCAATGCCGCGCGCCGGCTCAAGGGCGAGGACCTGCCAGTCACCATCCCGGGCGAAAAGCGGGGTTTCTTCGGCAAGATCTTCGGAAGGAAAGCGGCATGAAATTCTTCCAGCTCTTTTCCCGCCCCCAGTCGGCCCCCGCCGCGCGCGAGCGCCTGCAGGTGCTGTTGGCCCACGAGCGTGCTTCGGCAGGCGATTCGGACCTCGTTGCCAAATTGCGCGACGAAATCCTGCGCGCTATCTCCAAGCACATGCAGATCGACGACGACAAAGTCAGCGTCAAGATGGAGCGCGGTGCCAAGGTCTCGACGCTCGCCGTCGACATCGAGATCCCGTTCGACGCAGGCAAGAAGGCGGCCTGACGGCCGCCACCCGCCAGCTCGCCGTAAGTCCCGCAGGGTTCGTTTGGGATGCTCTCAACGACCACTCCCCTGCCAGCAAAGGAGGGAAATCATGACCCGACTCGCACTTCTGGAAAGGCTGAAGGAGGTCCAGCAGATGCCCAAGCATCAGGGACGCGACATCACCACCATCAGCGCAGTCCTTTCGAATCAGGCGCTGGCCAGGCATTTGGAACTCTGCGAGGAAGCCGCGGGCGCCACGCCGCGGTTCGCAGGAAAAGCCGGCAGTGCGGCCGGGCAGCCGCACACCGGCAGGGATTGAAGCGACCGCCCTATTGGCATGTCGCGTGCGGTGCAGGCCCGCCAACCAAATCCGGTCGGATCGGCGCCGCTGGGGCGTTCAGGCGCCCAGACTGTAAAGCGCCGATGTCGCGGCCCCACCCAGCACCAGAACGCCAAGCGTCGGGAAGCGTGGGATCCAGATCAGGATCGCTGTCGACGTGATCGCGATCGCTGTTGCCAAAAGGCCGCCGCCCGAAAGTGAGCGGGCCCAAAGCCCAGCAGTCATCATTCAGCTGGCAGCGCTAGTTCTCCCACTGACGAGCGCCGTCCAGTAGCGAACGCCATGGATGATCGCGTCGTCGTTGAAATCATAGGCGGGATTGTGAAGCCCGGCCGAATCGCCGTTGCCCAGCCAGATGATCGCCCCGGGCCGCTTCTCGAGCATGTAGGAGAAGTCTTCCGCGCCCATCGTGCACTGACAATTGCCATTGACCTTGTCCGCGCCGGCAACGTCGGAAGCGACCGAAATCGCGGCCTTCGTCATCTCCGGATCGTTGACGGTGACCGGATAGCCGGGGCGCCAGTCGATCTCGGCCTGAGCCTCGAAAAGGCGCGCGGTGTTGGCGACGATATCCCTGAAGCGCTGCTCGACGGCCTTGCGCGTCTTGGCGTCGATCGTCCGGATCGTGCCACCGACGACGGCCTGCTCCGGGATGACGTTCAGTGCCGCCGCACTGCCGCCGGCGAGATAGGTCACCGAGACCACGACGGGGTCGAAGGGATCCACGTTGCGCGAGGCGATCGACTGCAGCGCCGTCACCAGATGCGCGCTTATCAGGATAGGGTCGCGCGATTCATGCGGCGAAGCGGCATGCGAGCCCTTGCCGTTCAGCGTGACCACGAAGCGGTCTGCCGCTGCCAGCATCGGACCCGGCCGAATGGCGAAGGAACCGACAGGCAGGCCCGGCTCGTTGTGCATGCCGAACACCTCCTCGATGCCGAAACGTTCGAGCAGCCCCTCTTCCAGCATCACGCGCCCGCCGGCGCCGCCCTCCTCGGCCGGCTGGAAAATGAGCACGGCCGTGCCGGCGAAGTCCCTCGTCGAGGCAAGGTGACGCGCAGCGCCGAGCAGCATCGCCGTGTGGCCGTCATGGCCGCACGCATGCATCTTGCCCGGAGTCTTGGAAGCATGGGCCAGATTGGTCTGCTCGGCTATCGGCAGCGCGTCCATATCGGCCCGTAGGCCGATGGTGCGGCCGGCACCCAGCTTCCCCTTCACCACCGCGACGACGCCCGACGTGGCAATGCCGGTGACGACCTCGTCGCAGCCGAACGACCTCAGCTTGTCGGCGACGAAGGCCGATGTCGCGGGCAGGTCGAACAAGAGCTCCGGATGCTGGTGGAGGTGGCGGCGCCACTGCCCGGCTTCTTCCGCAATCGTCTCGATTGTCTCTTGTGCTGGCATGTCTTCCTCTTTCAGGCGGCTGGATCTGGAAGTGTCGGCGCGACGGTCAGTCGACCCGTGCCTCCGTTCACGTCTTCGACGCCCTAGGACGAAACGCTTGCCTTCACAAGACGCCAGTGCCACAGACGGGCAAAGCCAACAATGACGGTCCGCCATGCCTGTGATTGAACAGATCGCCCAGTTCGCCGACGATCTCACCGCGATACGTCAGGATTTCCACCAGCATCCCGAACTCGGCTTCGAGGAGCATCGCACCTCCCAACGGGTGGCGGAACTGCTTGAAAGCTGGGGCGTCACCGTCGAGCGCAGCATCGGTGGAACCGGCCTGGTCGGCGTCATCGAGGGTATCAGGCCAGGGCGCAGCATTGGCTTGCGCGCCGACATGGATGCCCTGCCGATGGATGAGCTGACCAACCTGCCCTATGCGTCGAAGAACCCCGGCGTGTTTCATGGCTGCGGTCACGATGGCCACACCACCATGCTGCTCGGCGCAGCGCGCTATCTCGCCGGCAATCGCGATTTCGCAGGTCGTGCCGTGCTGATCTTCCAGCCGGCGGAGGAAGGCCTTGGCGGCGCGAGGGCCATGCTGCGCGACGGCCTGTTCGACCGCTTCCCCTGCGACGAGCTCTACGGTATGCACAATTCTCCCTACCAGGGGCACTCCCAGCTGACGATCCGGCCGGGCAAGGCACAGGCCGGCGCCAGCTTCTTCGACATCACCCTGCATGGCCGCGGCAGCCACGGGGCCATGCCCCAGGCAAGCCGCGATCCGATCACCATCGGCTCAGGTCTGGTGAAGGAGATGCAAGAGATCGTCTCGCGCAACACCGACCCGACGCATCCCGCCGTCGTTTCGGTCACGCAGTTCCACGCCGGCTCCGCCTACAACGTCATTCCGGAAACGGCGATCCTGCGCGGCACCTTCCGCTATTTCGACGACGCCGACGGCGTGATGATCGAAAACCGCATCCGCAAGCTCTGCGCCGGCTTCGCGCTCGCCCATGAGATCGAGATCGTGGCCGACATCCGCAACATCTTCGACGTCCTCTCGAACGATCCGGAGCGGGTGGGCAACCTCATCGAGGTGGCCCAGGAGATCGTCGGCGACAAGGCACAGCCGAACGCAGAACTGACGATGGGATCGGAGGACATGGCCGATCTCCTGCGCGTGGTTCCGGGTGCTTTCTTCAATCTGGGGCATGGCGGAACCGTTCCGCTGCACAATTCCGGATTCATTTTCGACGACACGATCCTGCCCGTCGGCGCCAGCCTTCTGGCCCGGCTCGTCGAGGTGCGCGGCGCCGCCTGAGGCGACTGCGCCCAATAAAATCAATTTCTTGATCTGAGGACTTCGCTCGATCCCGGCATCACTGCCGGGATCGGCGGAGCATTGCCTTTGCGATCCCCGATGCCGCCTGCCCGGTAGCATCGGGAAGTCGGCTCATTTTTTAACTTGACCGAATGAACAGACGAGAGCATTGGTTGCATAAAGTGGAACCAGAGTTCCATTTAATGGAACGACTCGGAGGAGCAATGTCGGTCCTGAACAACGCCGCGGATGTGCTGAGGTGTTTCGGCAACGACTGTCCCGACCTCACGGTCTCGGACGTCGTGAAGCTGCTCGGCATGCCGAAGGCCAATGCGTCGCGCCTGTTGAAGGCGATGCGCGAAGCGAACATGCTGGAGACGATCGGCGACAGCCACCGGCATCGCCCTGGCCGCCTGATGCTCGACCTTGCCGCGGCCTACCGTCGTTCCTCGCTACTGATCGGCCGCGCCAGCGAAGTGGTCGGCGAAGCCAGCACCACCTTTGGCCATACCGGATACATCTCCGTGCGCGACGGCAAGGAAGTGACTGCCGTGGCCGACTTCCAGGGCACCAACGCACTGCGCGTCGTCAGCAACATCGGCCGGCGCCTGCCTGCCCATCTCAGCGCTACCGGCCGCTCGCTGCTGGCGCGACTTGGCGACGAGGCAGTCCATGCACTCTACGCCGGACATGGCGCGCTGGCCGATCTCACCGAACAGCTCATGAAGGTACGGCACCAAGGCTTCGCCTATTCGAGCCAGGAGGCGACACCTGGGGTAGACGCCATCGCGATATCGGTCGCCGACCCCCGCACCGACGAAGCCGTCAGCCTCTGCATCGTTTACCCCCACGCACTCGTGGACATCAAAGGCCGCGACGAGATGATCGCTGCCCTCGCCAAAGGTGCGGCCCGCATTGCCGAGGACCTTGGCGACAGCGCCTTCGTCGCACCCCGGATCTGAAGAAAAGGACATCATGTAATGAGTGATCTGCCCAACCGCTGGCGCGTCGGGTTCGACATTGGTGGGACCTTCACCGACTTCGTGCTTTACGACAGCCAGAACCACTCCGTCACGCTTCACAAGCGCCTGACCACGCCTCACGACCCCTCCCAGGCCGCACTTCTTGGCCTGCAGGAGCTGCTTGCCCTGCAGAACATCACGCACCGGGATGTCGGTGAGATCGTTCACGGCACCACGCTGGTCACCAACGCCGTCATCGAGCGCAAGGGCGCGCCGGTCGGCCTCATCACGACGCGCGGTTTCCGCGACCTGCTCGAGATGGGAACGGAACAGCGCTACGACATCTACGACCTTTTCGTTTCCTTCCCCGATCCCATGGTCAGACGCGACCTGCGCCTCGAAGTCGATGAGCGCATGACTGCCGGCGGCGACGTGGAGACGCCCCTCGACGAGGCACAGGTTCTGCTGGCCGCGAAATCGCTGGTCGCGCAGGGCTGCGAGGCCATCGCGATTGCCTTCATCCATTCCTACGCAAACACCGCGCATGAACGCCGCGCCGCCGACATCATCCGCGCCGCCTTCCCTGATCTCTCGATCTCAATGTCGAGCGAGGTCGTGGCGGAAATGGGCGAATACCAGCGCACGGTCACGACCTGCGCCAATGCCTTCGTGCAGCCTTTGATGCACCGCTATCTCACCAAGCTGGAGAAGTCGCTGCGCAGCGCAGGCTTCACGGGCTCGCTGCGGCTCATGCATTCCGCCGGCGGGCTCATGTCCCTGGAAACCGCACGAGACTTCCCGATCCGCCTGCTGGAAAGCGGCCCTGCGGGCGGCGGGCTCGCCACCGCGCTGTTCGGCCAGGCAGCCGGGCTTTCCGACGTGATTTCCTTCGACATGGGCGGCACGACCGCCAAGGCCTGCATGATCGAGAACGGCCGCGCCGAAATCTCGCCGATGATGGAAGCCGCGCGCGTCCACCGCTTCGTCAAGGGCTCGGGGCTGCCGATCAAGGCGCCAGTGATCGAAATGATCGAGATCGGCGCCGGCGGCGGCTCGATCGCCGCCATCGACGACGTCGGCCTCTTGAAGGTAGGCCCTCATTCCGCGAGCTCCGACCCGGGCCCGGCCTGCTACGGCATGGGCGGAAAGCAGCCGACGGTTACCGACGCCAACCTCACGCTTGGCTACTACGATCCCAACTTCTTCCTCGGCGGTCGCATGAAGCTCGACCTCGAGGCCGCCCGTGCAGCCATTTCGCGCGTGGCTGAGCCCCTGAACCTGACCATCGAAGAAGCTGCCCTCGGCATCCACAAGGTGGTCGTCGAGAGCATGGCCTCGGCCGCGCGCGTGCACCTGGTCGAGCGCGGCAAGGATCCGCGTGAATACTCCATGGTCGGTTTCGGCGGCGCCGGTCCGGCCCATGCGGTCGACGTGGCGCGCGCCATGGGCATCAGCTCCGTCCTGATCCCGCCGGCATCGGGTGCTGCATCGGCGCTCGGTTTCCTTGCAGCGCCCTTGTCCTTCGAAGGCGTGCGGTCGCTGCGCGTCGAGCTGAAATCAGGGTTTGACGCGGAAGCCGCCAATGGCGTGCTGACGGGCCTCGAAGACGAGGGACGTCACCAGCTTACCCGTTCTGGCATCGCGGCAGCCGATATCGTGGTCGAGCGCAGCGCCGACATGCGCCTTGTCGGGCAGATGCACGACATCAGCGTGCCGCTCCCCAACACCACGCTCGGCGAAGCCGACCTGCCCGCCATTCGCGAAGCATTCGTTCGCGCCTATTCCGCCCGCTATGCCGAGCCTTTCGAGGGCGCGCGGTTCGAATCCGTCAACTTCCGCGTTCGCGTCGCCGGCCCCACGCCGCAGCTTTCGCTCACCGGCGCCACCGGTGGCGGCGATACGGCAGCCCGGGTCAAGGGTCACCGCGTCTGCTGGTTCGACGAAGGCGAGTTCGAGACTGCGGTCTACGACCGCTACGCGCTGCGAACCGGCGACACGATCCCCGGCCCGGCAATCATCGAGGAGCGGGAATCCACCACCGTCGTCGGCCCGTCGGATAGCGTGACGATCGACGCCAGCCAGAATCTTTGCGTGCAGGTCGGCGCGCTCAAGGCCGCCGATGCGTTCGTCACTGCTGACATGACGAGGGCAGAAGCGGTGGCCCGCATCAAGGCCGACCCTATCGGCCTCGAGATCATGTGGTCGCGCCTCGTCAACGTCGTCGAGGAAATGTGGCTCACCGTGTGCCGGACCGCATTCTCGCTGGTCATCGCCGAGGCGCAGGACTTTGCCTGCGAACTGCTCGACAAGGACGGCGAAACACTGGCCCACAGCCCGCGCGCGATGCCGGTCTTCAACCTGACGCTTCCCCGCGCGGTCAAGGCGCTGCTGGCACGCTACCCCGCCGAGACGCTCAAGCCCGGCGACGTGCTGATCACCAACGACCCGTGGCTGTGCGCCGGTCATCTGTTCGACATCGCCATCGTCACACCGGCCTTCCGCAATGGCAAGCTGGTGGGCCTGATGGGCACTGTCGGCCACGTCTCGGATATCGGCGGCACCAAGGACTCGCTCCATGCCCGCGAGATCTACGAGGAAGGCCTGCAGATCCCGCCGATGAAGATCTTCGAGGAAGGCAAGCCGAACGAGACGCTGATCCAGCTCATCCGCCAGAACGTCCGCAACGGCGACCAGGTCCTGGGCGACATCTTCTCCTTCGTCGCAGCCAACAAGCTCGGCGCGGAACGTCTCGATGCCTTCATGCACGACTATGGCATGCATGACCTGGGCGCGTTGGCCGAGGTCGTGCAGGGCTTGTCGGAAAAAGCCATGCGCGACGCCATCCGGGCGCTGCCCGACGGTGACTACCGCTCGGTCATCACCAACAACCCGCTCGGCGAAAAGATCACCTATCCGGTTCTGGTGAAGGTCGAAGGCGACAGCATCACCGTCGATTTCGACGGCGCCCCGCCGCAACTGCCGCAGGGTGGCCTGAATTCGACGCTGAACTACACGGCGGCCCACGCGACCTATCCGTTGAAGTGCATGCTGACGCCGACGGTGCGCGGCAATGCCGGGTGCTATCGCCCGTTCACCGTGAGTGCGCCGGAAGGGTCGATCCTCAACCCGACCTATCCGGCAGCGGTGAACCTGCGCACGCGCACCGGCTGGTATCTCGCGCCGAACATCTTCGCGGCACTCGCCTCGGCTTCGCCGGACATGGTCCAGTCCTTCACCGGACTTGCCGTGGCCGCGAATGTCTACGGCCAGACCAAGGACGGGCAGTTCTACTCGGACATGCTCTTCTGCGGTGGCGGTCAGGGTGGCTCCGAGCGCGGCGACGGCCATTCCTCCCTGCTCTGGCCGACATCGGCGGCCAACACCTCCATCGAGCTGATGGAAAGCCGCGTGCCGGTGCTGGTGCTGGAGAAGGCATTCCTTCCCGACAGCGGCGGCTCCGGCAAGATGCGAGGCGGACTCGGTCAGGCCTTGCGCTTCCGCAAGCGTGACGAGGACGGCCTGGAGATGCTCGTATCCGTCTACCCAGAAGGCGTCGACAATCCGATCGATGGCCTGTTTGGCGGACAGGCCGGCGGCGGGGCGCGCGGACGCGTTCTTTCCACGGATGGCCGCGTGCTGCGCGATTGCGGCACGGGCGAGCTGGTTTCACTGCACCGCACCGACCAGGTGGTGGAACTCGTCCTTGCCGGGGGCTCCGGTTACGGCAATTCGGCGGAACGCGATCCCGCGGCGATCACCCGTGATCTCGCACTTGGTTTCGTGACGCCGGACCATGTGGCGCTCAACTACCGCAAGGAGCCCGGAACTCCCGGTTCCGCCGCGCTTCAGGAGAACAAGGCCTGGGCGTAAGTCCGAGCCTACAAGGCGGCGCCCGGCCGATCAGGCGCCGCCCCATTTTGCAATGACGACCAGACATCCGACATGGAGCAATGCAATGACTGACCATTTCAATATCTCGCGGCGCGGCCTGCTGGCCCTGGCCGGCGTGGGCCTCGCCACCACCGTTTTCCCCCGCGCACTCTTCGCGCAGTCGGGCGGCGTCCTGATCATCGCCGCCGGCCAGGACATCCCCAATTTCGACCCGCACACCGCAACCGGCTATTCGGCGTCCTTCTTCATGCGCAACGTCTACGACCCGCTGGTGCGCATCTCGGGCAATCCGCCCGTGCCCACCCCGGGAATTGCCGAGAGCTGGACGGTCAGCCCCGACGGAACGGAGTACACCTTCGTCCTGAACAAGGCCGCGAAGTTCCATTCCGGCAATGCCGTGACGGCCGACGACGTCGTCTATTCCTTCGGCCGCGCGCTGAAGCTGGCGAAGGGCAATTCGTGGATGATCCGCGACATCGTCTCCGCCGAAGGCGTGACGGCGCCCGACGCCGGCACGGTGAAATTCAAACTCGCAACGCCGTTCGCGCCGTTCCTGCAGGTCCTGCCGTGGATCTTCATCGTCGAGAAGGCGGTGGTCGAAGCCAATCTCGGCAGCGACTCCGGCGAGACCTATCTGATGACCAATACTGCCGGTTCGGGCCCGTTCGCAGTCGCCCGCTTCGAGGTCGGCACGCTCTACCAACTGGCCCGTGCACCCGAGGCGTGGCAGGCCGGCGGCGGCAATCTCGAAGGCGTCATCTGGCAGATCGCGCGTGAAACCGCGACGCAGCGGCTGTTGATCCAGCGCGGCGAAGCCCATCTCGCGACCGATCTTACCAGCGAGGACATGGACGCCCTGAAGGATGCACCCGGCGTTGTCAGCATCATCGAGCCGGAATACCGTACCTTCTCGATCAAGATGAACACGCAGCAGGGTCCCTGTGCCGACATCAACCTGCGCAAGGCGATCTCCTATGCCACGAACTATCAGGCGGTCCTCGACGCCGCGGGTTATGCCGACCTGATGACCGGCCCGCTGCCGAACGGCATCCTCGGCTTCAATCCCGATCTCGTCGCCTATCGTACCGATCTCGCCAAGGCGAAGGAGTACATGGCGAAGTCGGCAAAGCCGGAAGGCGGCTTCAAGCTCAAGATGTACCACGTCTCGGGCCTCGAGCAGCAGCGCCGCTGGGCGCTCATCATGCTCGACAGCCTCAAGCAGCTGAACATCGACCTTGAGATCGTGCCCATGAACTGGCCCGACATGGTGACCGCCTGCAAGTTGCCCGAAACTTTCCCGGACCTGTTCCCGGTCTACCAGACGGCGAACTACGGCGACCCGGACAACATCGCCTATGCAGCCTACCACTCGTCGCGCAACGGCGCCTGGCAAAACGCCGTCTACAACAACCCGGAAGTCGATGCCCTGATCGAAGCCGGGCGCAAGGAGATCGATCCGGCCAAGCGCGTGGCGATCTACGGCGAGTTTCAGAAGAAGGTTGTCGACGACGCGCCCGACGTCTTCGGCGTGGTGGAACGCCGCAAGCTTGCCATGCGTGACGCCGTCAAGGGCTACAGCTTCACCCCGGTCGCTTCCAACGCGATCGAGGCGTGGGGCCTGTCGCTCGGCTAAGTCGACTCTTTGGCGGGCCTCCGGGCCCGCCAAAGCCCCAAACAGAGGACATCGGCAATGCTGCGTTTCATCCTGCGGCGACTCCTGCTGCTCATACCGGTCATCATCGGGCTGACGATCATCATGTTCGCCATCGCTCGGCTTCTCCCGGGTGATCCGGTGGCGCTCGCCGCGGGTCCGAACGCGACCCAGGCCGAGATCGCGGCGCTGGCCGTGGAATACGGCCTCGATAAGCCGGTCTGGACGCAGTATGCCAACTATGTGTCGGGCCTCGCCCATGGCGACTTCGGCACGTCGCTCCTCACCCGACGTCCCGTCGCGACCGACATTGCCGCCTACCTTCCCGCCACGCTCGAACTCGTTTTCGCCGCGATGATCATTGCCGTCGCGGTCGGCATTCCGCTCGGCCTCGTCACCGCAGTGTGGCGCAACCGCTGGCCGGACTATCTTGCCCAGGTCGGCGCGATCGGCGCGATTTCCATGCCGCGCTTCTTCCTCGGGCTGCTCCTGCAGCTCTGCTTTGCCATGTGGCTGATGTGGCTGCCGCTCGGCGGCCGCCTGCCGATCGTCGTCATCCCTCCGCCCAGCGTGACCGGGTTCCTGACGATCGACTCGTTGATCGCGGGCAACTGGACGGCTTTCGTCATGTCGCTGCGCCACCTCGCGCTTCCGGCCATCGCCATGTCGCTCTCGCCGCTTGCCACCATCATGCGCATGATGCGCTCCTCGACGATCGAGGTGATGCAGCAGGACTATGTGATGACCGCCCGCGCACTCGGCCTCCCATCCAGGAAGATCATCACCAAATACGTCGCCCGCAACGCGGTCTCGGCGACGCTGACCGTGATCGGACTGTATTTCGGCTGGCTGCTTGGCGGCACGGTGCTGGTCGAGACCGTGTTCGACTGGCCCGGCCTCGGGCTCTACGCCACCAAGGCCATCGTGTCGCAGGACATGATGCCGGTGATCGGCGTGGCACTGGTCATCGGCCTGCTCTTCGTCTTCGCCAATCTCATCATCGACGTGCTCTACGGCGTCATCAACCCCAAGGTCCGCTACTCATGACCACGATGGAGCAGAACACCGCGGAAGATCCTGGTACGCCTCGTCGCGACAGGCTGCGCCGCGCCTTCTTCCGCTTTTCGCAGAGCAAGCTGTCGATGCTCGGCGCGGTCATGGTCGCGGCGGTGATCTTCTTCACCATTTTTGGCACCGTGCTCGCCCCCTATCCCGCCCATGTCGCAGGCGGCGTCGATACCGCCTCGCGCTTCCTGGCGCCGTCGGCGGCTCATCCTTTCGGCACCAACGAGCTAGGCCAGGACGTGCTGTCGCTGGTCATGGCCGGCACTAGCGTGTCGGTGCTGGCGGGCCTCGGCGTTGTGCTGATCGGCTCGGCCATCGGCACGCTCGTCGGCGCAATCGCCGGCTTCGCCCGCGGCTGGGTCGACGAAGTGCTGATGCGGCTGACCGACCTCACGCTGACCATTCCTGGGCTGATCCTTGCCATGGCCATCGCCGCGGCCCTTGGGGCGGGCTTCGGCAACATGGTCATCGCCATCGCCCTGTCGTGGTGGCCCGGCTATGCGCGGCTGGTGCGCGGCGAGGTGCTGGCTGCGCGCGAGGAAGTCTATGTGACCGCGGCACGTGCGCTCGGCGCCACGCCCAAGCGCATCCTCTTCCGCCATATCCTGCCCAACGTCGTTTCGCCGATCATCGTCAAAATGTCCCTCGACATGGGCTTCGCCATCCTCACCGTGGCGGGCCTCGGCTTCATCGGCATCGGCGTCCGCCCGCCCACGCCCGAATGGGGCACACTGCTTTCGGTCTCGCGCTCCTACATGCCCGACTACTGGTGGACGGCCATGGCCCCGGGCATGGCGATGTTCCTAGCGGTATTCGGATTCAATCTTCTCGGCGACGGCCTGCGCGACGTGCTCGATCCGAAAGCGAGGCGCTGAGATGACCGCACCTCTGCTTTCGATCCAAAACCTCCACCTCAAGATGTCGAGTTTCGACGGCCGGGCGCATGTCCTGAACGGCATCAACCTGACCGTGAACCGGGGCGAGATCTGGGGTCTCGTAGGGGAAAGCGGCTGCGGGAAATCGCTGACCGGCCTGTCGATTTCGCGCCTGCAGCCGACGCCGCCGGCGCACTACGTCGCAGGTGAGATCCTGCTCGAGGGGCAGGACCTTCTCAAGCTCAGCCAGGCCCAGATGCAGCGCCTGCGCGGCAAGCGCATCGGCATGATCTTCCAGGACCCGACGACCAATCTGAACCCGGCCTTCCGCATCGGCGAACAACTCGTCGACGTGGCGCTGGCCGCGGCGGAGCATGATGCCGGCGTACTCGATTGCCCGCCCAATGCCGGCCGGCGGGCGCGCCGCATCGCCGCGCGCAAGCTGGCCGGCGACATGCTGGCACGTGTCGGCATTCCCAATGCGCAGGCAAGGCTCGACAGCTATCCGCACCAGTTCTCCGGCGGCATGCGCCAGCGCGTGCTGATCGCCATGGCCCTGATCGGCCGGCCTGACCTCCTCATCGCCGACGAACCGACGACGGCACTCGATGTCTCGGTCCAGGCCCAGATCCTCGAGCTCATCAAGAACAGCGTCAACGACTTCGACATGGGCGTCGTGCTGATCACCCACAATCTCGGCGTCGTCGCCCAGACGTGCAGCCATGTCGCGGTGATGTATGCTGGAAACATCGTCGAAAGCGGTCCGGTCGCAGCTGTGATCGGCAGTCCTGTTCATCCCTATACGCGCGCGCTGATGTCGGCGATCCCGACCCGGGAAACCAAGCGCGGCATGCTGCGCGGGCTGGCGGGTTCGGTGCCGAACCTCATCGTGCCGCCGCCAGGCTGCCGCTTTGCCCCGCGCTGCCAGTTTGCCCTGCCCGCTTGCACCGCGGCCATGCCGGCGGCGGTTCCCGTCGGCAACGACCACGCCGCCGCCTGCATCCGCGTGGCCGAGATGGAGGCGCTTGTCCATGGCTGAGATCATGCTTGAAATCGACAACGTCTCGAAAATCTACCCCGGGCGTCGCGGCATCTTCGGGACATCGGCCGAGGTCCATGCCCTGAAGAGCGTCTCGCTCAGCGTGCGCAAGGGCGAAAGCTTCGGCCTCGTCGGCGAAAGCGGTTCCGGAAAGACGACGCTCACCCGCTCCATCCTGCATCTTGAAACGCCGACCTCGGGCAGCATCCGCGTGCAGGGCCAGGATCTGGGGAAACTCTCCGATGTCGAGTTGCGGAGGCTGCGCGCGCGTGTGCAGATCGTGTTCCAGGATCCCTATGCCTCGCTCAATCCGCGCATGTCGGTGCACGACATCGTGACCGAGCCGCTGCTGATCCACCACGAAACGCTTGGCCTGAGCCGCAAGCAGCGCAGCGACCGCGCCGCCGAGCTGCTTTCGCTCGTCGGAATGGGCCCGCAGCACCTCCACCGCTATCCGCATGAATTCTCCGGCGGCCAGCGCCAGCGCATCTGCATCGCGCGTGCGCTCGCCTCCGGGCCGGAGCTCCTGCTCCTGGATGAGCCGACTTCCGCGCTCGACGTGTCGGTACAGGCGCAGGTCCTCAACCTGCTATGCGACCTGCAGGATCGCCTCGGGCTGACCTATTTCTTCATCAGCCACGATCTGGCAGTGGTGCGTTACCTCTGCGACCGCGTGGCGCTGATCAATCGCGGTGAAATCGTCGAACAAGGCGATTGCGCCGACATTTTCGACGCCCCAAAAAGCGACTATGCCCGCATGCTGATCGGCGCGATGCCGGAGGTGAAAGTACCGGCAGACACCGGCCGCGGCGGCTAGCTAGCGCGGACGGGCGACGTCGTTGGTGCCCTCGGCGTCCGGTGCCAGGCCGTAGCTCATGCGGCGCATCTGTTCGATGACGCGCGCCATCTCGTCGTCGGGCAGGACCAGCGGCTCGCCGAGGGTGAGCGCCTGGACATACATGCGCGACAGTGTCTCCACCTCGATCGCCAGCCACAGCGCATGTTCGAGATTGGTGCCGAGCGAGATCTGGCCGTGCTGGCCGAGAAGGCAGGCGAGCCGGTCCTTGAGCGCGACCAGCGCATTGTCGGACAATGCCTGGGTGCCGAAGGTGGCATAGGCGGCGCAGCGGATGGTGGTGCCGCCTGCGACGCCGGTCATATAATGGAACGACGGAATGGTCTTGTGGTGGCAGGCGAGCGTCGTCGCATAGACCGAGTGGCAGTGAAGCACAACGCTGATGTCCTCGCGTGCCTTCAGGATATCTCGGTGGAATCGCCACTCCGAAGACGGGCGGCGACCGACATATGTGCCGTCGAAATCCATCTCGACAATGTCGTCCGGGCCCATGATGTCGTAGGGCATGCCCGACGGCGTGATCAGGAAGCCTTTGCCTGAGCGCACCGACAGATTGCCAGCCGTGCCCTGGTTGATGCCGCTCGAATTCATGCGCCGGCAGATCGACACCATCTCGTCGCGCAGTGCCTTGTCAGTCATGGTCTACTCCAGATGAAAAACCTTGTGCAGCGGCACGACCAGAGGCTCGTTGCGGTCGGTGTACTGCATGATGTCGGCCATGAAGTCCCACCAGCGGCGGTTGACTTCGGTTTGCGGTAGTGCGTCCATCGTGTGGTCGTCGGTGCGGACCAGGGTTGCGAACAGGTGATTGGTCTCGGGATCGAGCCAGATCGTGTAGTCCGACACCCCCGCCTCGCGAAGAGCGATGCTGAGCTCCGGCCATATCTCGTCGTGCCGCTTCTTGTATTCGGCAGCCTGGCCCGGGTTGAGAACCATGCGGAAGGCGACGCGCTCGGGCATGTCCGGCCTCCCCTCAGACGATGCCGCCACTGCCACCAACTGATGCCGGCCGTTCGGCTGCGACCTTCTGGCGGTAGCCGCTGGCGCGGTAGGCCGCGACCGGATCGATGGCACCGCCTCTGTTGAGCCGCGCCATGGCAAGGATGGGCTCGACATCGGTGCGGTAGGCGACCTTCAGCGTCTGCGTCGCCATCAGCGCGTCATTGGCCTCCTGGAAGCCTTCGAGCGCCTTGCGATCAACCAGCATTGCGGTGGCATAGGCGCGCTGCACCTCGACAGCCGACAGCATCAGGCTCTCGATCGGGTCGGTGACATTATGGCTCTGGTCGAGCATGTGGGCCGGGTGAAAATCCTTCGCCCCCGAAAGCTCGGCGTCGACCAGTTCGTTGAAGACCAGGAACAGGCGGTAGGGGTCGATCGAGCCGGCATCGAGATCGTCGTCGCCATACTTGCTGTCGTTGAAATGGAATCCACCCAGCTTGCCGAACTGGATCAGCCTGGACACGATCATCTCGATGTTGACGTTGGGGGCGTGATGGCCGAGGTCCACAAGGCAATAGGCCTTCTCGCCCAGCTCCTTCGCGATGAGGTAGTTGGTGCCCCAGTCCTGCACCACCGTCGAATAGAAGGCCGGCTCGTACATCTTGTGCTCGGTGAACAGCCGCCAGTCGTCGGGCAGCGCAGCGTAGATCGCCTTCATCGCGTCGAGATAGCGCTCGAAGGCACGGGCGAAATTGACCTGGCCGGGAAAGTTGGAGCCATCGCCGATCCACACGGTCAGCGCCTTCGACCCCAGCGTCCTTCCGATCTCGATGCATTCAATGTTGTGCTCGACCGCCTGTCGCCTGGTGGCCGTGTCGGCGTGGCTGAGCGAGCCGAACTTGTAGGATTGCTTCTGGTCGCGGGCGTCGGAGAATGTGTTTGAGTTCATCGCGTCGAAGCCTAGGCCGAAGCGCGCAGCGGATTGCTTCAGCCTGTTCGGATCGGCCTTGTCCCAGGGGATGTGCAGCGAAACGTTGGGCGTGGCGCGCGTGAGCTGGTTGATGACAGAGCAGTCCTCGATCTTGTCGAACACGTCGCGCGGCTCGCCAAGCCCCGGAAAGCGGGCAAAGCGCGTGCCGCCGGTGCCCACGCCCCAGGACGGGATCGCGACGCCGAAGGCTTCTACCTTGGCGAGGATGGCATCGATGGCGATGCCGCGGCGGTCTAGCTGCTCGCCAAGGGAAGCGTAGTCGGCGCGCATGGCCTTCTCCCTGTTGGCATTGCTCCTTTCGACGGCGTCGCCTGAAATCATATCCATCAAATCCTCCTCTTGAGCGGCCTCACCACGCAAATGTCCGCACAAGAAAGTCCGGGGTAGCGCCGTGCTCGGCGAACAGCCGTTCCCGCTCGGCTGCGCTGCTCGTCTCGAGCACACCGGTCATGACAAGGGCGGTCCGCAGCCCAGCCCCCTGCCCGCCTGATATGTCATGCTCGATGCTGTCGCCGACGCAGACGACGCGCGCCGGACCGGGATCGCCGAGCACTTCGAGCGCTGCGGCGTAGATCTCGGGAAACGGCTTGCCGATCCAGGTCACCTCACCACCAAGTTCGGCGTAGAGCTCGGCGATGCGCCCCGCGCCGAAGCGCGGGCCAACCGAGGTCAGCATGATCTTGTCGGGATTGGTGCAGAGGCACCTTGCGCCTCGCGCGACTGCAGGCTGGAGCAGCCGGCGATAATGGTCGAGGTCGTGGCGGTCGCCCTCGCTGGCTGAAAGCAGCACGATGTCGGCCTCTTCGCCTGCGTCGACCAGCGTCAGCGGCAGGCCCTCGACCGCCGAGCGGTCGCCGTCGCGGGCGATGAGCAGGCAGCGGAGACCCGCTTCGCCGACGAGCTGCTTTCGCAGGCTCTGCCAGGCGACTTCGCCCGAGGAGAGGAAAAAATCCCAGCTGCCGGGTACGAAGCCGAGCCTTTCCAGTCGTGCCTCGTTCGGCGCCGAGCGCTTGCCCGAATTGGACAACAGCAGCGTCCGCTTGCCGGCTTGCTTTAGCTTCACCAGCGTTTCGACTGCGCCGGGATAAGGGGCCGTGCCGTCATGCAGCACGCCGAACTGATCGAGGATGAAAATCTCGAAGCGGTCGGCCAGGTCGCGAATGCCTGAAAGCTGTCGGGCGGCCATCACAAATCCCCCACCGCTTCGAGGCCGATCAGCGCAAGCCGGGCGGTTCCAGCGGCTGCCTCCTGAGAATGTGCCGGCAGGAACGGTACGCCGAGCCTGCTTTGGCGGATCGCAGTCCAGGCAGGGTTCTCCGCGCCGCCACCGAGGCTGCGCATGGAATGCAGCGGCGGCGCTCCGAGTTCGGCCAGCCTGTCGTAGCCGAGCTTCTCGATGGCCGAGATGCCTTCGAGCATGGCCTTCAGGAATTCGGCATCGTCTGCAGGACGGGGCTCCAGACGTGGCGCCCAGGCCGGATCAAGCACTGGGAAGCGTTCGCCCGGTTCGAGCAACGGGTAGAAGTCGAGGCCAGTCGAGATATCTGCGTCGATGCCGTTCGACATCCGCGCGATCTCGTCGGTCGAGAAGAAATGTGCCAGCACCTTGCCGCCGCTGTTGGAAGCGCCGCCGGCGAGCCACATGCCGTTGATGCGGTGGCTGTAGATGCCGAAGTCGGGCGCGAAGATGGGCCGGTCGCAAAGCAGCTTGAGCGTCAGCGTCGAGCCCAGAGCCGTGACGCCATCGCCCGCCCTGTCGGCGCCGGTCGCCAGGAACGAGGCGCAGCCGTCGGTGGTGCCGGCAATGATCTCGACCTCCTCGCTCAGTCCGAAGGTGCTGGCCATCTCCGGCGCGATGGTCTCGATCGGCGCGCCCGGAGCCACGACGCGCGGCAGAAGCTCGGTTCGGAGTCCGGTCGCGGCGATCCACTTCGGCCAGTGTCGGTCGATCGGGTCGTAGCCGGTCTTCAGCGCGTTGTTTTCGTCGGTCGTGCCGAAATGACCGGCGAAGCGCCCGGCGATCCAGTCGGCCTGATGCAGGACTTTTGCCACCCCCGGCACCGACTGGAACACTAGCGCCTTGGCAAGCCCGGAGGTCGCGCCATGGGCCGCACTTTCGGCAGGGATGACCGCAGCGATGCGGGCGAGCAGCGCCGCATCGCTCACCTTGTCGTCATACATCAGCGGCTCGGCGAGCGGCGTTCCATCGACATCGACCGGCAGCAGCGTGCCGGAAGTGGCGTCGACGGCAATCGCATGGACCCAGGCGCGGTCGACCTTGGCAAGCACTGCGCGCAATGCCGCTTCGACCGCCTGCCACCAGATGTTTGGCGCGCGCGGGCTGGCGCCGAAATCCGCGAGCCTTGCCGCCCCTTGCGCCACGATCTCGAAGTCAGGCGTCATGGCCACGGCGCGGGCACCTGACGTGCCGAGGTCGATGCCGATGGCAAGTGGGGTGTTCATCTCAAGCGGTCTTCTCGGCGGCGGCCCTGCGGGCTAGGTCCTGCCGGTACTTTTCGGCGTCCCAATCGGTCAGTTGGAGGTGCTCCTCAAGCGTCAGTACACGCACCGGCGCGGCTTCCTGCACACGCGCCAGCACATCGGCAAGGCAGCGGGCCATGGCGTCGGCACCCAGCGTCGCGTCGTCGCGCATCAGGATGCCCTCGCCGGGAAACAGGATCGAGACCGGCGATGTTCCGAGGCGAGCAACGACGGCAGACGCGTCCTCACCATCCCTTGCGATGACCGAGCCGGTACCGAGGAAGATCACATGGTCGGGATAGAGGCTGCCCTTGGCGGCCAAGCCGGTGCTTTGCGGGTCGGTTGCGGCGGCATGGGCGGCTTCTGGTTGTGGAAGCCGGTAGCCGGTGCCGGCGGCACGTTGGACAAGCTGGTCCAGACGAGGCCCGGATGCGGCGCGCGGTACGATCCGCAGCCTCGCCTTGACATCGTCGAGCAAGGCTTCGGCCTTGGCGACCGTTTCAGCCGCAACGACCAGCCCGTGATTGGCGAGGATCAGCACATCCGGCCGCTGGCTGCGATGTTCAGCAATGGCGAGCGCAAGCGGCAGGCCTGGCCGCGCATAGGGCACATAAGCCCAATTGAGCCCGGCAAGACGCGGGCCGACCTGTTCGATACAGTCGCTGCGCACGGCATGGGCGATGGTGTCGACACAGTGGACGTGCAGCACGACACGCTGCGGCATCAGCGCATGGACGGTCGTCTCGATTGACGGGCGCAGGCCAGAACTGTTGAGGGCGGCGATGGTAAACTGGTGTGCTTGTTCGGCAGCCGGATCGATCGCTTCGACCGCAGCAATCAACGGCGCCATCTCCACCGGCACCATGATGTCGCGCTCCAGCGCATGCGCCAGCCAGGTGCCGGACGCCTTAATCCAGAGCGTTCCGCCGACCTTGAGAGACGTGTTGCCGCCGGCGCCTTGCGTCAGCAGCGGGTCGCTACCGATACGGGCCGACACGACTTTCAGCTCTTCGAGTTCGGCTTGCCAGCCGGCCGATTCTGGCATGGCGTTTTTCCCTTCCATTGCAGTGGCGGAGCTGGCCGGCGGTGATGTCGCCGGCCAGCTCCGAGAATTGGAAAGACGCGCGAGCGCGTCTCCCGTTTCGACCTCAGAAGTCGAAATTGTTGATGTTATCCTTGTTGAACACCGTCGGCGCGCCGAGCAGGATCTCCGAGCCGTTGATGACGGAGAGATCGCCGAGCTTGCCGGCCTTCACCGAGGTCGCGCCCGATGCCAGCGTGCCGTCGGCTGTCGCGCGCAGAACGTAGGCCGCGGCATAGCCGAGGTCGACAGGGTTCCACAGAACCACCGACTTGACGCAGCCGGCGCCGACATAGGGCTTCATCGCGTTCGGCGTAGCGAGGCCGACAACGGCGACGCTGCCGCATTTCTTGGCCTGGGTCACGGCGTCGGCAGCGGCCGGCGTCGCCACGCTGGTCATGCCGAAGATGCCCTTGAGCTCGTCGCCATACTTGTTGATGAGCGTGTTCGACTGGTTGAAAGACAGGATGTTGTCTTCCTGCGCCTCGACCGTCTCAAGCCACTTCATCTTGGGATGGCACTTGGCCTGGTAGGCAGCCATCTCGGCGATCCAGCGTGCCTGGTTCGGCGTGGTGAAGGTCGAGGTGACGATGGCAAACGCACCCTCGTCGCCGATTTCGGCGGCCATAGAATCGACCATGGCCTTGGCGATGCCGTTGAACTCGGCCTGGTTGACGAACCACTGGCGGGCATCAGGCGTCGAGTTGGCGTCGTAGCCGACAACGTTGATCCCGGCTGCGAGCGCCTTCTTCAGCACTGGGGCAATAGCGACCGGGTCGTTGGCGGCGAACAGGATGCCGTCGACACCTGACGTGATGTAGTTGTCGATGAGCGTGACCTGGTCGTCGATGTTGGCCTTGGACGGACCGTCTGTCTTGGCGTCCATCGAGCCCATTTCCTTGGCCGCGTCGGCGATGCCCTTGGACGTGGCATTGAAGTAACCGATGCCGATAAGCTTGGGCACGTCGACGACCTTGATCGTCTTGCCCTTGCGGTCGGGCGCATTGGTCGGCTGGCCGCCATCGTAAGGCTTGGCCGCCGCGGTGGCCGGGGTGGCGTCACAGGCCAGCGGGTTGGTGGGCAGGTCGTCGCCGCCCGTCCAGACGGACTGGGCATGGCTGAGGCTTGTCGAGATGGACAAGGCCAAAAGCGCAGAAAACACTATTTTACGCATTCCATCCTCCAATTGATCGTCCGGACACTTTAGAGCGGCAGTGAAGGACGTTTCTCTCCCTAGGTTCGAGTGCCGCTCCTCTCGAAGAGGTTGCTGGCAAGGATCGCCAGAATAAGAACGGCGCCGATCAGCATGATCGTGCCGTCACCCTTGACGCCGGCAAGCGACAGGCCGTTCTTCAGCGCCTGGATGAGGCACAGGCCGATGATCGTGCCGACGATCGTGCCACGCCCGCCGAAGATCGAGGTGCCGCCAAGCACCACGGCAGTGATGGCGTCGAGCTCGATGCCGGTGCCCATGTCGGAGCGCGTGGTCGAAACCCGCGACACGAAGATGACGGCGGCAACCGCAGCGGCGAAGCCCGAGGCGGTGTAGAGGGCAAGCTTGGTCTTTGCGACCGACAGGCCGGAGAAGCGGCTGGCGACCTCGTTGGAGCCCACGGCGTAGACCGTACGGCCCCAGGTCGTGTAGGCGAGGATGATCGAAGCGACGACAGCTGCGAAAAACAGGATCCACAGCTGCGTCGGCACGCCGAGCACGTCCTGCTGGCCAAGCACGTAGAACCATTCGGGGTAGCCGCGCACCGAGCGCGCCTGGCTGATGCCTTCGGCAAGACCGCGATAGAGTGCCAGCGTCGCCAGCGTCGCGATCAGCGGCGGTACCCGGAAACGCGTGATGATGACGCCGTTGACGAAGCCGGCGAAGGTACCCGCCGCAATCGCAGCAGTTGCCGCGACAGGCAGCGGCAGGCCGACATTCTGCCAGAACACGCCGGTCAGGATGGCGGTGAGGCCGAGGATCGAGCCGACAGACAGGTCGATGCCGCCGGTGGCGATGACGAAGGTCATGGCAATGGCGATCAACCCGATCTCGGTCATCAGCCGGCCCTGGTTGAGCAGGTTGTCGACGGTGAAGAAGCGGTCTGACTGGAAGGACAGCACGATCAGGACCACGACCAGCAGCAGGGCCAGCAAGGTCTCGTGGCGGATGAGGAATTTCAGGTTCATCTCACAGCCCCTCAGCTTCTGCCGCGCCGGCGCAGCATGTCGGCCAGGACGGTTGCCAGGATCAGCAGCCCGATCACGGCGCGCAGCCAATAGGCCGAGACGTTGACGAAGATCAGCGCCGAACCGATGGTGGCGAACAGGATGGTAGCAAGCGTCGAGCCGATCACCGTGCCCGAACCGCCGAGGATCGACACGCCGCCGATGACGGCTGCGGTGATGACCGTGAGCTCCAGATTCGGCGGAACCGTCGACTGGATGACCTGCAACTGGGTAGCGAACAGGATGGTCGCGAGGCCGGCAAAGGCGCCGTGGATGACGAAGACAGCGACGGTACGGCGGGCGATCGGAATGCCGGTAGCGAGGGCTGCCTCGGCATTGCCGCCTATGGCGTAGAGCGAGCGGCCGAAGGCGGTGTAGCGCATCCACAGTGCTGCAAGCGCTGTCAGCACGACCATGAATACGAGCGGCACCGGCAGGCCGAACACCTGTTTCTGGGCGATCAGGTAGTCGGGCGGCAGGTCGGTGATCCAGGTACCGCCAGTGACGCTGATCAGGCCGCCGCGCAGGATGGACAGCGCGCCGAGCGTCACCACGATGGACGGTATCCGGGCATAGGCGACGAGGATGCCGATGACGGCATTGATCGCCATGCCGACCAGCACCGGCGCCAGCCAGGCGAACCAGATCGGATAGCCTGCGACCGCAAGCGTGCCCGAGATGGTCGCCAGCACGCCGATCAGAGCGCCGACCGAAACGTCGATATTGCCAGTGACGATGACCATCGCCATGCCGATGGCTGCGACGGCGATATAGGCATTGCCCGAGAAGATGGTGGTGAGGTTGTTGGCGCTGATGAAGCGCGGGTTGACCATCGTCACCACGGCGAACAGGACGACGATGGCGGCAAGCACCACGATCTCCTGGCCGTATTCGGCGAACAGCCGCTTGAAGAAGCCGGGGCGCTGGGGTGCCGAGCGCGAACGTGCGGTCGCTTCGACTGTCGTCGTCATCATGCGGCCTCCCCGGTGCGATGCGCGGTCATTGCTGCGCCGACGCGCTCCGGCGTCGCTTCTGCACGGGCGATCTCGCCGGTAATGCGGCCGCCACTGATCACCAGGACGCGGTCACTCATGCCGAGTACCTCAGGCAGTTCGCTGGAGATCATGATGATGGCCACGCCCTGCTTCACCAGTTCCCCCATGATCGTATGGATCTCGGCCTTGGCGCCGACATCGACTCCTCGGGTTGGTTCGTCGAGGATCAGCACCTTCGGCATGGTCTCAAGCCACTTGGCAATGACCACCTTCTGCTGGTTGCCGCCCGAGAGCTCGCCGACCGGCTGGCCGATGTTCCGGCAGCGGATGCTGAGCCGCTTAACCGCGTCGAGCGCGCGCTGCGCTTCCTCGCCGGCCTTGATGAAGATGCCCGACGACAGCCGCTCGATGGTCGCCATCGACACGTTCTTGCGGATGGCCATGGATTTCACCAGCCCCTGCTGGCCGCGATCCTCCGGCACATAGGCAATGCCGAGATCGCGCGCCTGGCGCGGCGATCCGATACGAACCACTTTGCCCTCCATGGCGATCTCGCCAGAGGTTGCCGGCGTCATGCCGAACAGCGTCAGCGCCAGCTCGGTGCGGCCGCTGCCGACGAGGCCGGCAATACCGAGGATCTCGCCACGCCGCAGATCGAAGGAGATGTCGCGCACGTGGCGGCCGTGATTGAGGTTCGTCACCCGAAGAACGGTCTCGCCGATGGTTGCGTCGGCCTTGGGGAACAGGCTCTCGATCGAACGGCCGACCATCATCGAGACCAGTTGGTTCTCGTCGACCTCGCCGATGCCCCTGGTGGCGACATGGGCGCCGTCGCGCAGCACCGTCACCCGGTCGGCAAGCGCAAAGATCTCGGGCATGCGATGGCTGACATAGACGATGCCGACGCCGCGCTCCCGCAGCTGCCTGACGATCATCATGAGCCGCTGCACGTCGGATTCGACCAGCGATGCGGTCGGCTCGTCCATGATCAGGATGCGGGCATTCTTGCTCAGCGCCTTGGCGATCTCGACACGCTGGCGCTGGGCGACCGACAGGCTGAGCACCTTGGCATCGACGTCGAGATCGTAGGTGTCGAGCTGGTCGAGCAGATCGCGGGTGCGGCGGCGCACTTCGGCCCAGTCGATGACGCCCAAGGCTGTGCGCGGATAGTTGCCGAGGAACACGTTTTCGGCCACCGACAGCTCAGGGAAAAGCAGCAATTCCTGATAGACGGTGGCGATGCCGACCGCGGCCGCATCGCGGGTCGAGGAGAACTTCACCTCCCTGCCATCTACCGTAATCGTGCCGGCATCGGGTGTGTAGAGACCCGACATCATCTTGATGAGCGTCGACTTGCCGGCCCCGTTCTCTCCCAGAAGCGCGTGCACCTCGCCGGGACGGACGTCGAAGTTCACCTCCTTCAGCACCTTCACGCCGCCGAAGGACTTGGACATGCCCGCGAGGCTGACATAGGCGGTGCTCATCGGCTCGCCGCCTTCGCTTCCGACTTCGCAGACCTCGCATCGGCCCGCGCGCCGTCGGCCAGTTCGCGCCAACGGGCGCGGTAGTCGTCAAGCCCGGGAATATGGCTTGCGGTCACGGGAACGGTCTCGTCCTTAAACGGCTTGAGGCCGAGCGCCTTGAAGGCCAGCGCGGCGGCACCCGTCGCTGAACCTTCGCTCATCGTCGAGCGCACGACGGTCTGGGTCGGGCGCAACTGCGCCAGCATCGCGGTGAACAGATCGACCTTCGCCAGGCCACCATCGACGACGAGGAGATTTTCCGACTTGATCAGGTCGAGCGACAGATCGGTCATCATGGCGACATAGAGGACGGCAACCGCCGCCCGCTCCTCGCCGCTGACCTCGCCGCCGACGATTTGCCCTTTCGTCTCCAGGAAAGGTCCGCCGGCTGCCCATGACGGCATGGCAAAGACGCTGCGTTCCATCACGCGCTCGACCGCACCTTGCGTGATCGGCTTGTTCCAGCCTTCGCTGATGAGATCGTATTCCCGCCCGCCCATGAAGCGCAGCGACGGCGCCGGCTCGCCATCGACGGTGACGTTGGCGATCATGTCGCGCTCCTGGTCGAGCGCGCCCAGCGGACAGTCGAGATTGATGATGATGACCCAGGTGCCGGTCGAGACGAGCGTAAAGTCGCTCAGCCCCGTCATGCGGTAGTAGGCCAGCGCCGCATTGGAGTCGTGCACGCCGTTGTGGACAGCAATGGCGCGCGTGCTGCCATCGGCCAAGGTTACCTTGGCTTCACCGACCACCCCGCCAGCCGGAGCGATCGCCGGAAACCTGTCCCGCCAGCCAAGCCGCTCGACCAGCGAGCTGTAGTCCCGCTCGAGCGGCGCCCAGAGCTGGCTGTGTGCGCCGAGATAGGACCATTCGGCCAGTTTGCGGCCGCTGAAGCGCCACACCCAGTATTGTGGATAGCAAAGGATCGCCTCGGTCACGGCGAAAGCCTCGGGCTCTTCAACCTCAAGCCAATAGATGTGGCGGGCAATGGAAAAGCCTAGAGGCAGCCATGGCGTATAGGTCTCGGCGAAGTCGGGCAGGATCGGGTCGATCGCATCGGCAACCGCATCGGGAATTTCCTGCTCGTAGTCGAGGATCGGATGCAGGAGCTCGTTGCCGCGCACCAGCGCAAAGGCGCAGCCATGGGCCGATATCGTCAGCCGCGTCACGTCGTGCGTCGCTGCGACCTCGGCCAATTCATGGTTCATCCAGGCGAACAGCCGTTCGTCGTCGAGCACGCTCCGCCCGTGAAAATCCTGCCAGATCGGCTTGGTGCGGCGTTCGTCGAGCAATGTGCCATCGGGCGAGAACACGAACAGCTTGGAGTTCGTCTTGCCGAGATCGAAGACTGCGAGCGCGCCGCTCATGCCGCGCCCCCGTTGGAAGCGATGCGAAGCGTTATGCCTGCACTCTCCAGCATCTTGGCATGCTGGTCGGACAGGCCGTCGTCGGTGATCAGCATGCCGACACGCGACAGCGGCAAGGCAGCATTGCGGGCATGGATCGAAAATTTTCGGCTGTCGGCCAGCACGACGATCTGGTCGGCATTGCGGCTGAGTTCCTGGATCGAGCGCACCATCAGCGGATGCGATTCATGCAGACCGTCGGGACTGATCCCTTGCGCCCCGAGGAAGAACTTGGAGGCGTAGAAATTGATCGGCTGCGACGGCGAGTAGATCACCCGCGGCTCGCGATGCAGCTCGCCGCCGGCAAGTGTCAGGCTGCATTTGCCGTGCTCGCCTAGATAACCGGCCAGCGGCATGGAGTTGGTGAACAGGCGGACATTGCGGTCGGCCAGCATGACGCCGAGATGGAAGCAGGTCGAACCGCCATTGACGATCACCGCGTCGCCATCGGCAACCATGGTCGCGGCAAGCTCGGCGATCAGCCGCTTGGGCTCGACGGCCAGATCGCGGTTCTCGTCATATGGCCGCGCGAATGCCGTGCCCTGGGCTGCGCCATCAAGCGCGGAGACACCGCCATAGACCTTGCGGGCACCACCAGCCTCATCGATCTTGTCGATGTCGCGCCGCACGGTGGCCGCGGAAACACCGAGATGCTCCTGCAACTCGCGCACTGAAGCAAAGGGTCTGTCGCGCAAGAGCTCGACGATCTGCCGTTGGCGGACCATGTCGTTCACGAAAACACCTCCCATGGCTTCGCGAAAAGGCAGTACCATGAGCTAACTTACGCAAATCAGATTCTTGCGCAAGCGGTTTGTGACGAAAATTGCTCATATCGCGCTGCAGCTAGATCATATTGCGCCGCACAATGACAAAGTTCAATCTTTTTGCGATTGACAAACCGCATGGCTTGGCCTGATTTTACGGCCAAACGAGAGCGGCGCCCGATCTCGCGCCGGGAGGAATCCGACATGCCCGACACCAACTCCACGCGGCTTGCAAATCTGTGGGACGACGCGAAGGCCGCCGCCATGAGCGAGCCGGAGCGGCTGGTCTATCGCTCCAACATCCTGGGTTCGGACAAGCGCGTCACCAACTATGGCGGCGGCAACACCTCGTCCAAGATCATCCAGCAGGATCCGCTGACCGGCGCCGAGGTCGAGGTGCTATGGGTCAAGGGGTCAGGCGGCGACAGCGCCTCGATCAAGCTCGGTGGCTTCGCCACGCTCTACATGGACAAGCTCAGGGCTCTGAAGGGGCTCTATCGCGGCCTCGCGCATGACGACGAGATGGTCGGCTACCTGCCGCACTGCACCTTCAACCTCAACCCGCGCGCGGCCTCCATCGACACCCCGCTTCATGCCTATGTTCCAAGGGCTTACGTCGACCACATGCATCCCGACGCGATCATCGCGATCGCCGCGGCCAAGGATTCCAAGGCACTGACCGCCAGGATCTTCGGCGACGAGATCGGCTGGCTGCCGTGGAAGCGGCCGGGCTTCGAGCTCGGGCTGTGGCTGGAGAAGTTCTGCCTGGAGAACCCGACGGCCAAGGGCGTCGTGCTCGAAAGCCATGGCCTGTTTACCTGGGGCGACACGCCCAAGGAATGCTACACGACCACCATCGATACCATCAACAAGGCCGTTGGCTGGTTCGAGGGCGAGACCAAGGGCAAGCCGGCTTTCGGCGGCACGGCCGTGAAGTCGTTGCCGGCGGTCGAACGCCGTGCAATCGCTGCGCGCTTGATGCCCCGCATCCGCGGCATGATCTCGCAACAAGGTGTGCGCAAGCTCGGTCATTTCGACCATAGCGATGCCGTGCTGGAGTTCGTCAACTCGCACGACCTGAGCGACCTCGCGGCGCTCGGCACTTCCTGCCCCGACCATTTCCTGCGCACCAAGATCAGGCCGCTGGTGATCGCCTTCGATCCGGCAAAGCCTGATGTCGACGCCGTGGTTGCCGCACTGCCCAAGGCACTGGACGATTACCGCGCCGGCTACCAGGACTATTACGATCGTTGCAAGCATGCGGATTCGCCCGCCGTGCGCGATCCCAACGCCGTGGTCTACTTGGTGCCCGGCGTCGGCATGTTCACCTTCGCCGCCGACAAGGCGACCGCCAGGATTTCGGCTGAGTTCTACGTCAACGCCATCAATGTCATGCGCGGCGCCTCGGCGGTGTCGACCTATGTCGGCCTGCCCGAACAGGAGGCTTTCGACATCGAATACTGGCTACTCGAGGAAGCCAAGCTCCAGCGCATGCCCAAGCCGAAGTCGCTGGCCGGGCAGATTGCCTTGGTCACCGGCGGCGCCGGCGGCATCGGCAAGGCAACCGCAGTCCGGCTTCTGCGCGAGGGTGCCTGCGTCGTGCTCGCCGACATCGACGATACGGCGCTGGCCACTGCCCATGACGAGTTGGGCAAGGTCTTCGGCAAGGATTTCGTGCGTCCGGTGCAACTTGATGTCACCGACGAAGCCGGCGTGGCTTCGGCCTATGCCGACAGTTCCGTCGAGTTCGGCGGCGTCGATATCCTGGTCTCGAACGCTGGCATCTCGTCGTCGGCGCCGATCGAGGATACGGAACTCACCATGTGGAACCGCAACATGGACATCCTCGCCAAGGGCTATTTCCTGGTGTCGCGCGAGGCCTTCCGGACCTTCAAGCAGCAGCAGCTCGGCGGCAACATCGTCTTCATCGCCTCGAAGAACGGGCTTGCCGCCTCGCCCAATGCGGCGGCCTACTGCACAGCGAAGGCGGCCGAGATCCATCTCGCCCGCTGCCTGGCGCTCGAAGGGGCGGAGCACCAGATCAGGGTCAATACCGTCAACCCCGACGCCGTGCTGCGCGGCTCGAAGATCTGGACCGGCGAATGGCGCGAACAGCGTGCCGCAGCCTATGCGATGCAGCCGGACGAACTCGAGGAGCACTACCGCAAGCGTTCGATGCTGAAGCGCTCGGTATTCCCCGAGGACATCGCCGAGGCGGTCTACTTCCTCGCCTCCGACATGTCAGCCAAGTCGACCGGCAACATCATCAATGTCGACGCCGGCAACGCCCAGAGCTTCACACGCTGAGGTGACGCAAGTCCAGGGCTATGCCGTGGCCCTGGAGCGCAGCGCCGAGTCTTCCGCGCCGGGTAGTGACGCCCTATGGCGGCCTGAGCAGCAGCGATCGCCTGGAAACGACAGGCTGTCCAGCCTGATGTCGAAGCGCCGTTAGCGTCGACGCCTGATCGTCACGCCGCGGGCGAGCGCAACTTGCTCGGCAGGACCTTGAAGTGGTCGCGAAAGCTTTTCGAGAAATGCGACGACGAGACGAAGCCGCAGGCAACGGCGACGTTCATGATGGGCATGCTGGTGAGTTCGATCAGTTGCCGCGCCTTGGCGAGCCGCAGGCCGAGATAATGCTGCCATGGCGTCGTCGCGAGATGCCGCTCGAACAGCCGTTCGATCTGGCGCCGCGACAGCGACACCTGGGCCGAGATCTCCTCCAGCGACAGCGGCTCCTCGATGTGCTTTTCCATCATCTGGACGATGCGCAACAGTTTCTTGCCGGTGCTGCCATAACGAAGACCCGGCGGCACCGACTGGCAGGCGGCGCCGTCGCGCCAGCGATCGGCGGTGACATGCTGGCAGATGCTGCGCGCCAATTCCGTGCCGCAGCGTTCCTGCACGATGTCGATGGCGAGATCGAAGGCGGCGAGTTCGCCGGCGCAGGTGACGATCTGGCCGTCGCGCACGAACAGCGCGTCGTCGATGGCGAGATCGTAGAAGGTTTCGGAAAGTGCTGCCATCTTGCCCCAGTGGATGGTGCAGCGCGCATCGCCGAGCAGACCCGCATCGGCCAGCAGCCAGGTCGCGGTGCCCAACGCATAGATTGGGAGTTGGGCGCGGCCGATACGGCGCAGGCAGGCGCGCAGCTCCTGCGCGCCGTGTCGCTCCACGCCCTCCCCGGCACAGATCGCCAATGCCGCCTGCGGCTCGAACGGCAGCGCCTTGGCCGCCTCGGCGAAACTGCCTGATACCTCGACGGCAATGCCGCTGGCGCTCGCCACCGAGCGTCCGTCGAGGCTGACGAGCTTCCAGCGAAACAGCTCGGTGCCGGCCAGCGCATTGGCAAGCCGCAATGGCTCGACCAGTGACGACAGGCAGAGCTGGGAAAAGCCCTGCAAGAGCAGGATGGAGAACTCGGCAGATGCTTGTGCCACTTGGGATCGCGGCACCGGACGCTGGAAATCCACACCCGGCCAGCGAGCTCCAACATCGAAGTCCGTGTGCTTGCTTGGCGCGTTCATGTGGCCCTCCCGGCGCATGCGGCAAGGCAGGAGCTCGACTTTTCCCAGGCCAAAACCGTTGAGTCACAAATTGGCGCAAAATAACACAAAATGCAACATTGCAATTTGCGGCAAGCGTCACCCCAGGCAGTCCGAGATCACGCCCCGACGGCCGCCACGGGCGCGGTCATGCTCAACAGCCAGTCACGGAAAGCCGTCACCTTCGGTGTCCTGGCTTTCTGCGGCGTGGCAAGGAACCAGTAGGATCCCGCCCCGCGCAGTCGCTGCTCGAACGGCGCCACCAGGAGGCCGCTCGCCAGTTCGCGTTCGATGAGCGCCGTCCTGCCGAGCAGCACGCCCTTGCCTTCGATCGCGGCACGAATGCCCATGATCGATTGGTCGAAGAACGAACCGGCCGATGTGTCGATGCCGGTAACGCCGACATGGGCGAGCCAGGTGTCCCAATCCTCGTCATAGCCGGGCACATGCAGCAGGTCTCGAGCCCTCAGGTCCTCGGGTGAATTCAGCGACTCGGCATATTTCGGCGTACAGACCGGAAAGGTCTCGTCGCGCAAAAGCAGCGTCGCCTCGCGCTTCGGCCAGTTGCCCCAGCCAAACTCGATCGCGGCATCGACCTTGCCTTCGCCATGGTCGAGCGCGGTCAGCCTGAGATCGATGGTCGGATGGGAGGCACGAAACAGGTCGAGCCGTGGCGCGATCCACTGGCTGGCAAACGACGTCGGCACATGCACGACCAGCATTTCGCGCGTGCCGCGTCCGGCGATCCTGGCGGTCGCCTCATCGATCAGGCCGAAGGCACGTCCGAGCTCTTCGGCATAACGGCGGCCGCGGTCGGTCAACCTGACGCCATTGGCGTGGCGGTCGAACAGCTCCTTGCCGAGCCTGAGCTCGAGCGCCCTGATGTGCTGGGAGATGGCCGAGGGCGTGACGTTCAGCTCCGCGCCGGCTCCGGCGAAGCTGCCGAGCCGTGCGGCGGCCTCGAAGGCCCGGAGCCAGTTCAGGGGTGGTCGGGCAGAGGCCATGGTACCATTAGATTTTCTTGTGCTTCCCCCAAGGTAATCGCGTTTGCTTGGGCAGGCAAGAACGTTTCCAATCTGCCCAGTTCAGCATCTGGGAGGCACTGCTATGAACGTCCACTGGCTCCAGGGCTATCGACCCGGCTACGGTCTGCCACGCGATTTCTATACCAATCCCGAGATTTTCGCCGAAGAGCAGGCCCGCATCTTCCGCAACAGCTGGTTCTTCGCCGGCCACTCGATCGAGCTGCCCAAGGCGGGCGACTACATGACGCTCGATGTCGGCGGCGCGCCCGTCGTCGTGGTGCGCGACCGCGACAGCGAGGTGCATGCCCACCATAATGTCTGCCGCCACCGCGGCTCGATCATCTGCACCAAGGAGAAGGGCAAGGCGACACGACTGGTTTGCCCCTATCACTCCTGGTCCTACGCCCATGACGGCACCCTGATCGGCGTGCCGATGATGGGCGAGGACTTCGACAAGTCGGCGCACGGCCTGAAGCGGGCGCATGCCGAAGAGTTCGACGGGCTGATCTTCGTCAACCTGTCGGAAACCCCCTCGCCTTTCCAAGAGCTGCGCGACCACCTGTCGCCGATCCTGAAATCGCAGGGCATGGCCAAGGCAAAGATCGCGCTGATCCGCGATTACGAGATCGACGTGAACTGGAAGATCGTCGTCGAGAACAACCGCGAGTGCTATCACTGCGAAGCCAACCACCATGGCTATGTCTCGGTGCAGTACGACACCGAAAACGACAATCCCGACCTCAAGGACGAGATTTCGGAGCGGCTGGGCGACTGCCGCATCCGCTGGGAAAAAGCCGGTCTCGACACGGCCCGCGTCAACACCTCTTCCAACAACACGTCCGAGTGGTTCCGCGCCAACCGCACCCCGGTGCGCAAGGGCATGGTCACCGAGAGCCCGGACGGGCAGCTGGTCTGCGACGTGCTGATGGCCGGCTTCACTGATCCCGACATGGGCACGGCGCGCGCCAACACCAATATCAATTTCTGGTGCCACGCCAATTCCGACTATGCCCACACCGTGCGGATCACGCCGTTGTCGCCGACCAAGACGATCGTGCGCGGCTACTGGCTGGTCGATGAAAAGGCTGTCGAGGGCCGCGACTACGACCCCGGGAAGATCGCCGCGTTCCACGATCAGGTGATGTCGGAGGACTGGGAGATCTGCCGGCGCCAGTGGATCGGCATCACCTCCCCCGGCTTCGAGCCCGGCCCCTATTCGCCGACCAAGGAAGCCAATGTCGATCGGTATGTGCGCTGGTACGCCGACCAGATGACGGCTTGATCCGGCCGGCCAACCTCCCTCCCCCTTGTGGGGAGGGATCGAGGGTGGGGGGTCCGCTGGCGATGCCATGTCAGGTTCCCATCCCGGCGGGCTCCGCCTCTGGCAATACCCCCACCCCTTACCCCTCCCCACAGAGGGGGTCGCCAGCGCCTAGCCCTAGGGACAAGTGTGAAAAAAATGCTCTCCAGGCCGGAAATCCTGCTGCAGATAGCCGAGATCGAGGTGTTGACGCCACGCGTCTCGGCCTATCGGCTGGTCTCGCCCCATGGCGAGCGATTGCCCGCCTGGAGTGCGGGCGCGCATCTCAACTTCCGCCTGCCGAGCGGCCGGGCACGCTGCTACTCGCTGTGCTGCGACCCGGCCAACAAGGCCGAATACTGGGTGGCGGTCCAGCGCGAGGAGAATGGCGAAGGCGGTTCGCTCGAAGTCGCCGAGACGTTTTCGCGCAGCGTGGTGGTGCGCGCCGATCCGCCACGCAACGGGTTCCCGCTTGCCGAGAATGGGCAACACCACGTCCTCATGTCAGGCGGCATCGGCATCACGCCTGTCATCGCCATGATCCACCATCTCAAGCGAAGCAAGGCGAGCTATTTCGTCCATGTCTGCGCCCGCTCGCTGAAGGAAGTGGCGTTTCGCGATATCATCCAGGCCGAGGTCGCGGCAGGGCGTGCGGCACTCCATCTCGACGGCAACGACCCGGCTCGCAGGCCTGACATGGCGGCGCTCGTCGGCACTGCGGCTGCAGGTGTGCATGCCTATGCCTGCGGTCCCGCCGGTTTCCTGAAAGCCTTCAACCGCGCCACGGAAAGCTGGCCGCGCGAGCAAGTCCATGTCGAAAGCTTCACACCCGAGGCCAGGCAGGCGGAAGGCGACAAGCCGTTTTCGGTGACCATCGCCTCGACCGGCAAGACCATCCAGGTATCCGTTGGCACGACATTGCTCGCCGCGCTCAAGGCCGACGGCCACGACATCGCGACCAGCTGCCGGCAGGGTATCTGCGGCTCCTGCATGGTTCCTTATCTCGACGGCGAACCCGACCACCGCGACCAGGCTTTGACCGACGACGAGCGCCGCGACTTCCTCACCGTCTGCTGCTCGCGCGCCAGGTCAGCCAGCCTCACCCTCGATCTCTGAACAGGCCGGCACGCCCCGGCCGCACCGAAACCGAAATTCCTCGCCGCCTGCGAGGCCAGTCCCGAAAGGCCAACATGTCCAAGCTTCCCTCGCACGCCCGCATCGTCATCGTCGGCGGTGGCGCCATCGGCACCTCCATCGCCTACCACCTCGCCAAGGCCGGCGAAAAGGACGTGCTGCTCCTCGAAAAGAACCAGCTGACGGCGGGCTCGACCTGGCATGCCGCTGGCCTGATGGGCCAGCTGCGCAGCAAGGTGAACCTGACGCGCCTGATGCAGTACAGCGCCGACCTGTGTGCGAAGATCGGTGCCGAGACCGGCCAGGATGTCGGCTGGAAGAATGTCGGCAGCCTGCGCCTCGCCGCTTCCGATGCCCGCTGGGAGGAACTCAAGCGCGCCCATACCGCCGCCAAGAGCTACGGCTTCGACATGGAGCTGGTCGGGCCTGACGAGGTGAAGCGGCTGTTCCCGCTGGTCGACACCAAGGACCTGCGCGGCGCGACCTGGATCGCCTCGGACGGCCATGTCGACCCCTATTCGCTGACCCATGCCTACGCCAAGGGCGCACGCGCGGGCGGCGTACGCATCGTCGAGGGTGTCACCGTCACCGGCTTTGCCATCAAGGATCGCCGCATCACCGCGGTGAAGACCGCGGATGGAGATGTCGGCTGCGAGATCGTCGTCAATGCCGCTGGCCTGTGGGCGCGCCAGCTCGGCGAACTCGCCGGCATCGACCTGCCGATCACGGTCGTCGAGCACGAATATTTTGTCACCGAGAAGTCGCCTGCCGTGCCCGACGACCTGCCGACCCTGCGCGATCCCGACGCCAATTTCTACGTCAAGCCGGAGCCGGGTGCTATGGCGATCGGCGGCTGGGAAAAGGAGACCCGCGCCGCTTACGGGCTCGGCAAACTGCCGATGAGTTTTGGCCAGGAGCTTTTCCCCGACGATCTCGAGCGCATCTCGGAAGTGATCGAAGGTGCCGCAAACCGCATTCCGATCCTTGGCGAACTCGGCGTGCGCGCCGTGGTCAACGGCCCGATCCCGATCTCAGCCGACGGTGAGCCGGTCATGGGCCTTGCCGGCGACTATGAGAACTTCTTCGTCGCCTGCGGCTTCACCTCAGGCATCGCCGCTTCCGGTGGCGCGGGCCGCGCCATGGCCAACTGGATTGTCGAAGGCGACCCGGGCATGGATCTCTGGGCCTTCGACCTGCGCCGCTTCGGCCATCCGCATGGCGGGCTCGCCTATCTCAGGGACAGCGCCATCGAGGCCTATTCGAAATATTACGCCATCGCCTGGCCGGAAGAAGAACGTTCGGCCTGCCGGCCGCTACGGCGCTCGCCGCTCTACCAGACGCTGACCGCGCAAGGTGCGGTCAACGGCGTCAAGTTCGGCTGGGAACGCCCCAACTATTTCCTCAAGCCGGGCGAGGCCAAGCCGCCGCTCGAAACCTTCGAACGCGCGCCCTATGCCGAAGTCATCGGCCGCGAGCACAGGATCGTCCGCGAAGGCGTGGCACTGGTCGACCAGTCGTCCTTTTCGAAATTCGAGGTCTCAGGCCCCGGCGCGCTCGCCTATCTGCAGTGGCTGGCGGCAGCCAATGTCGACCGCGGCGGCAATGCCGTCATCTACACCCAGCTGCTCAACAGGCGCGGCGGCATCGAGGCCGATCTCACCATCATGCGACGCGGCGCAGACCGCTTCCATGTTGTCACCGGATCCGCCTTCGGCACCCGCGACGGCGGCTGGATCCGCCGCCACATGCCGCGCGACGGCTCGGTCTCGGTGCATGACGTGACCAGTGCCTATGGCGTCATCAATCTGTGCGGGCCGCTTTCGCGCGAGGTGCTGGCCAAGGTTAGCGAGCACGACGTCTCCAACGAGGCCTTCCCCTACATGACCTGCCGCGAAATCCGCGTCGGCTGGGCTCCAGTCTTTGCCGCCCGCGTCACCTATGTCGGCGAACTTGGCTGGGAGCTGCACGTGCCAATCGAATACATGGCCTATGTCTATGAGGTGCTGCGCGATGCCGGTGCGCCGTTCGGCATCGCCGATGTCGGTTACAAGGCAATCTCCAGCCTGCGCATGGAAAAGCGCTACCTCTACTGGGGCGCCGACATCACCCCTGATGATACGCCGCTCGAAGCCGGTCTTGGCTTTGCCGTTGCGATGAAGAAGGGCGACTTCCAGGGCCGCAAGGCGCTCGCCGCCCAGAAGGAGCGTGGACTGACCCGCAAGCTCGCCTGTTTCCGGTTGGCGGATCCCCTGCCCGTCTATGGCGGTGAGGCGATGTCGGTGAACGGTCGCGTCGTCGGCATGACGACGAGCGGCGACTTCGGCCACACGATCGGTGCGTCCCTGGTCTTCGGTTATCTCAGGGGCGACGACATGGGGCTCAAGGAAATCGAGGTCGAGGCTTTCGGCCGTCGGAGCCGGGCCACCGTCATCGAGCGTTGCGCCTACGACCCCACGGGCGAACGCGTCCGGATCTGATGTGGCGGCATGCGCCGCATGCCACATATTGCAACATCTTCTTGCCAATGTGGCGGCATTGCCGCCACATTGGCCGCATGTCCGACTCGCAGAACCACAAGGCGCTCGCGCCGCGCCGCCACGACGAGATCCTCAGGCGTCTCGCCGCCGACGGCTCGGTCGGCATCACCGAGCTTGCAGCCTTCTTCGACGTCTCGCGCGAGACCATCCGCCGTGACATGAAGTTCCTGGCCGAGCGCGGCCAGCTCGACCTCGTCCATGGCGGCGCGACCCTGTTCGAAGCAACAGAGCCGGCGCTCACCCTGCGCAGCCAGGAGAATGCCGGCGGCAAGGCCGCTATCGGCCGGGCGGCGGCGGCATTGGTCGAGAACGGCATGGTGGTGTTCCTCGATTCCGGCACCACCACGCTCGCCGTGGCGCATGCGCTTACCGGCAAGCAGAACCTGACCATCTGCACCACCAGCCTGACGATCGCCCTGCATATGTGCCGCCAGCCGCATGTGCGCGTCCACATGCTGGGCGGCGAGATCGACCCGTCGGAAGAGGCTGCCGTCGGCATCGACGCGCTCGACGCCATAAGCCGCTTCCGCATCGACGTTGCCTTCCTCGGCGCCGGCGCGCTGTCGCCCGACGGCGAGGTCACCGACTTCACCCGCAACGGCGCCGAGCAGCGCTCGCGCATGGCGGCCACCGCCGCTCGCGCCTATTTCGTGCTCGACAGCTCGAAGTTCGGCCGGCTGACGCCGCTGCGCATCCAACGCTTCGAGCTTGCCGCCGGCATCATCGTCGACGCCCCTCCCCCGCAGCGATGGTGGAGGCACTGGAGCGCAAGGGACCGAAGGTGATCGTCGGCGAATAGCCGACCTGGGGGAGCGGCGAGGCTGCCGCTCCGCGTTTGCCCGGCCCGACGATCAGGTCAGCTTCCGCCGCCGTTCCAGTTCAGCCTCGGTCGGGGTCTCGAACTCGAACGAGCCGGTGACGATGTCGCCGTCACGGATGTACTTGTTGACCGTCACGCCGGTGCCGGAAACCTTCGACGACACCAACTTCAGCGCCGCCGGCAGGGCGGCATCGCCGAACAGGCGCTTGCCCTTGCCCAGCACCAGCGGGAAGATCGAGATGTTGAGCTCGTCGACGAGGTCGCCGGCGAACAGGGTCTTGAGGAAATCCGTCGAGCCCTGGGTCAACAGGTCGGGACCGTCCCCGGCCTTCAGCTTGCGCACGGCGGCGACTGCGTCCGGGCCGAGTGAATGGCTGTTTTGCCAGCCGAGCTTCAGGTCAGGATTGCGGGTGGCCACATATTTGTTGATGCGGTCGAACAGCGGGCCGATGGGATCGTCCGCATCGACATAGGGCCAATGCGCGGCAAAGATGTCGTACGTCTTGCGCCCAAGCAGCAGGTCGAACGGCCTGGCGAACATCTCGCCCACCGCCTCGGTCATCGTGTCGTCGAAATAGGGCGCCGCCCAGCCGCCGAGTTTGAAGCCGCCGATCGGATCCTCGTCGGGTCCGCCGGGTGCCTGCATGATGCCGTCGAGGCTCATGAATGCACCCACCACGATCTTTCTCATGTCTGATCTCCTCATCGCACCTGCCGACTGTACGCCTTGAAGACGTTCGGCGGAGACTCGTTCCGACAGGGTCGGGAAAAAATTTCTGGACTCTGCACCGCGCGGTCCCTGCCTCGTCGGGTTCCAGGCATATGTGATTATTTGTTGCATTTAATGTTGCATTTTGTTGCGACCACGCTAAGGTAGCGACCATCACCTTGGGAGGTCTTTTCATCATGGCGCAGGAATTCCCGACGCAGGCACGCGTCGTCATTGTCGGCGGCGGCATCATCGGTTGCTCGGTCGCCTATCACCTGACAAAGCTCGGCTGGACCGACGTCGTGCTGCTCGAGCAGGGTCAGCTCAGCGGCGGCACCACCTGGCATGCAGCCGGTCTGGTCGGGCAATTGCGCAGCCACGCCAACATGACGAGCCTGATCAAATATTCGACCCAGCTCTACAGCGAGCTTGAGGCCGAGACGGGCCTTGCCACCGGCTGGAAGAACTGCGGCTCGCTGTCGGTGGCCCGCAGCGCTGACCGCATGACGGTGCTGAAGCGCACCGCGGCATCCGCCCGCGCACAGGGCGTCGACATTGAGGTGATCTCGGCCAGGGAAGCGCAGGAGAAGTGGCCGGTCATGGCCATCGACGACCTCGTCGGCGCCGTCTGGCTGCCCGGCGACGGCAAGGCCAACCCGACCGACCTGACCCAGTCACTGGCCAAGGGCGCACGCAACCGCGGGGCGCGGGTCATCGAACGTGTCCGCGTCACCGGCATCACCGTCAAGGACGGCAAGGCCTGCGGCGTCGAGACCGACAAGGGAAACATCGCAGCCGAGATCGTGGTCAACTGTGCTGGCCAGTGGGCGCGCAAGGTCGGCGCGATGTGCGGGGTGACGGTGCCGTTGCATTCGGCCGAGCACATGTACATCGTCACCGGCAAGATCGAGGGCGTGCATCCGGACTTGCCGGTGCTGCGCGATCCAGACGGCTACATCTATTTCAAGGAAGAAGTCGGCGGCCTCGTCATGGGCGGCTTCGAGCCCGAGGCCAAGCCGTGGGGCATGAACGGCATCCCCGACGATTTCGAGTTCGCACTTTTGCCCGACGACTGGGACCAGTTCGAGATCTTAATGCAGAACGCATTGGTGCGCGTGCCGCAGTTGGAGACTTCAGAGGTCAAGAAATTCTACAACGGCCCCGAAAGCTTCACCGCCGACAACAATTTCATCCTCGGCGAAGCGCCGGAGCTGAAGAACTTCTTCGTCGGCGCCGGCTTCAACTCGATGGGCATCGCCAGTGCCGGCGGCGCGGGTCGGGCGCTGGCCGAGTGGATCGTCAACGGTGCCGCGACCATGGACCTGTGGCCGGTCGACATCAGGCGTTTCGCCGGCTTCAACAACAATCCGCGCTGGCTGCACGACCGCGTCAAGGAAACGCTCGGCCTGCACTACGCCATGCCGTGGCCGAACCGCGAACTCGACACGGCGCGGCCGTTCCGCCGCTCGGCGCTCTACGACCGGCTGGCCGCCAGGGGCGCCTGCTTCGGCTCCAAGATGGGCTGGGAGCGCGCCAACTGGTTCGCCGCGCCGGGCGAGAAGCCGGAGACCGAATATTCCTTCGGCCGACAGAACTGGCATGGTGCCGTGCAGCGGGAGATGAAGGCCACCCGCGAGGCCGCCGGCATCTTCGACCAGACCTCCTTCGCCAAGATCATGGTGCAGGGCCGCGACGCAGCCTCCGTGCTCAACCGCATCTGCGCCGCCGACGTCGACGTCGAGATCGGCCGCTCCATCTATACCGGCCTGCTCAACGAGCGCGGCGGCTATGAGAGCGATCTGACAGTGATGCGGCTTGGCCGCGATAAGTTCCTCATCGTCACCGGTTCGGCCCAGGCCGTGCACGACGCCGACTGGATTTCGAAAAATATCCCCGAGGACGCACATGTCACTCTGACCGACGTCACCTCATCCTATGCGGTGCTGGCGCTGATGGGCCCTCGCTCGCGCGACATCCTTGCCAAGCTAACCTCGGCGGATCTCTCCAATGCCGGCTTCCCGTTTGCCAGTATCCGCGAGATCGACATCGGCTATGCCACCGCCTACGCCAACCGCATGACCTATGTCGGCGAGCTTGGCTGGGAGCTGATCGTGCCGACCGAATTCGCCGTCGGCGTCTATGAGGCGCTGCATGAGGCAGGACACGAACACGGCCTGTCCGACTGCGGCTACTACGCGCTGGAGGCGCTGCGCATCGAGAAGGGCTTCCGCGCCTGGAGCCGCGAGCTGACCCCCGACATCAACCCGTTCGAGGCTGGCCTTGCCTTCGCCGTGTCGATGGACAAGCCGGGCGGCTTCATCGGCCGCGAAGCGCTGATCGAAACGAAGGCCAAGGGCAAGCTCACCCGCCGCATCGTGCAGTTCACGCTCGACGATTCCGCCCCCATGCTGTGGGGTGGCGAGCTGATCCTGCGCAACGGCAAGCCGGTCGGCGAAGTGCGCTCGGCGTCTTACGGCCACACGCTCGGACGCTCGGTGGCGCTCGGCCTGCTCGACAATGCCGAGGGCGTCGACAAGGACTTCATCGAAAACGGCCGCTTCGAGATCGACCTTGCCGGTGAACGCCACACCGCTACCGCCCATCTCAAGGCGCCCTACGACCCCAAGTCCGAGCGCGTGAGAGCGGACAGCACCGACCTGCGCGAAGCCGCCTGATCATTTACCCTACCCACCCCGACTGCCCCTCCCATCGCGGAGGGGCTTTTCTTTGGCGTCAGGCCTCAGCCAGCTTGAGCATGGCGATGCCAGCAAGCACGACAACGACCCCGCCCAAACGCAACGGCCCAAGCGTCTCGCCAAACAGCACGACGCCCATGATGACGGTGCCGGCAGCGCCTATGCCAGTCCACACCGCATAGGCGGTGCCGACGGGCAACGCCTCCAGCACCCTGCCGAGCAGGTAGACAAAGGCTGCCAGCAGAAGCACCGAGACGATCGACCAGCCAAGGCGGGTGTAGCCTTCGGCATATTTCATCGACACCGCCCAGGCGACATCGAGAACGCCGGCTACCACAAGCAGGGTCCAGGCAAGTCCCTGGTTCATGGTCAGGCCGCGAGCTTCATGCCTTCGGCACGCATCGCTTCGCGCACCGTCGGCCGTGCGCCGACACGGTCCATGTAGGCGCGCAGCCGCGGGAAGGCGGAAAGATCGACCTTGGCGAAGCCTGACCAGCCGACGATGGTGAAGAGATAGGCGTCGGCCGCGCTGAAGGTCTCGCCCATGAGGTAGGGGCCGGTGCCTGCCAGATGGCTTTCGACAGAGGCGAGGCGTTCGGCGATCTTGCCGCGCGCCACCTCCTGCGCCTGGGCGCCGTATTCGGGATGGAACAGCCAAGGGCTGTACATCTTGTGTAGTTCGGAGGCGACGAAGTTGAGCCAGGACTGCAGCTCGTAACGTTCGCGCGTGCCGGCCGCAGGGGCCAGCTTCGCTTCCGGCCTGAGGTCGGCAAGATATTGCACGATCGCCGCGCCCTCGGTGAGCAGCGAGCCGTCGTCGAGTTCGAGCACCGGCACGTAGCCGTTTGGATTCACCTTGGTGAAGTCGTGGCCTGTCGAGGTGACATGCGGCTTCTTGAAGATGTCGACGCGTTCGATGTCGAGCGAAATGCCCGCTTCGAGCGCCACGATATGGGGCGACAGCGAGCAGGTGCCGGTGGCGTAATAGAGCTTCATGATCTGTCCTCTCGGATTTTTGACCGTGCGGTCGTTGCTTCCAGGGAAAAAGCTAGCTCTTGCGTTGTCGCAATGCTCATTGGGTTTTCGCCAGCATCGCTTGCATGACTGCAAGCACCGGCCGTGCTAGAAAGCAGGCATGGAAGACTGGAACGAACTTAGGCTTGTGCTGGCGGTGGCCCGCGCCGGCAGCCTCACTACGGCGGCCGGACTGCTCGGCATCGACCACTCTACCGTGTTTCGCCGGCTCAACGCGCTTGAGCAACGGCAGGGAGTGCGCGTGTTCGAGCGCCTGCCTGGCGGTACATACCAACTGACACCGGCAGGCGAACGCATGGCCGCTGCCGCAGAGCGCATGGAAGATGAGGCGCTGGCGCTGGCGCGCGACATCGCCGGCGCCGATGGCCGGCTGTCCGGGCGGTTGCGTGTCACGTCGTCGGAAACGCTCGCCTGTAGCAGGCTGACGAAGCACCTTGCCGAATTCCGCGCCGTCCATCCCGGCATCGTCGTCGAACTCGCCATCGACAACCGCGTGCTCAGCCTGTCGCGCCGAGAAGCAGATGTCGCGCTGCGGCCGATCCGGCCGAAAGAGGGCGACCTCTGGGGCCGCAAGCTCGCCGGCGTCGCCTGGACGTTCTTTGCCTCGCAAGCCTATCTCGACATCAACGGCGGCCCGATCGGCGAAGCTGCGGCGCTGGGCGCACATGCATTGATCGGCTGGGAGGAAACCGCGGGCGGCATCATGGCCGCGGACTGGCTGGAACAGTACGTCTCGGCGAGCAGCTTCGTCTACCGCACCAACAGCCTGGTCAACCATTCGGTGGCGGCCAAGGCCGGCATCGGGCTTGCGCTGCTGCCCTGCTATCTCGGCGACAATGAGCCGGGCCTCGTGCGTGCGCTGGCCGAACCGATCGAGGAACTCGCCGGCGAACTTTGGATCGTCACCCATCAGGATCTGAAGGGCACGGCTCGTGTCCGCGCCTTCTTCGACGTCGTCGGCGAAGGGTTGGCGCGCGAGCGCGACCTGTTCGAAGGTCGTGCCAACTAGGCTGTCAAGCTAGATCAGTGCCTCAGGCCGGGCGCTTCCTGGCCGGTGCGCTCGACATATTCGACATAGCCGCCGCCATACTGGTGGACGCCGTCAGGCGTGATCTCCAGCACCCGGTTCGACAGGGCAGCAAGGAAATGGCGATCGTGCGACACGAACAGCATGGTGCCTTCGTATTGTGCAAGCGCTGCGATCAGCATCTCCTTGGTGGCGATGTCCAGGTGGTTGGTCGGCTCGTCGAGCACCAAAAGGTTGGGCGGGTCGAACAGCATGATCGCCATCACCAGGCGCGCCTTTTCGCCACCCGACAGTACCCGGCACTTCTTCTCGATCTCGTCGCCGGAGAAGCCGAAGCAGCCGGCGAGCGCGCGCAGCGGCGCCTGCCCCGCCTGCGGGAAGGTGTATTCCAGCTGCTCGAACACGGTGCGGTCGCCATCAAGCAGGTCCATGGCGTGCTGGGCGAAATACCCCATCTTGACGCTTGGGCCGCGGGCGACCGTGCCGTCGTCGGGCTCGGAGGCGCCGGCAACCAGCTTCAGCAGCGTCGACTTGCCGGCGCCGTTGAGGCCCATGATGCACCAGCGTTCCTTGCGGCGGACCTGGAAGTCCAGGCCTTCATAGATGCTGCGACTGCCATAACGCTTGTGCACGTTCTTGAGCGTGACCACGTCCTCGCCCGAACGTGGCGCCGGCTGGAACTCGAAGGCCACCGTCTGGCGACGCTTGGGCGGCTCGACGCGATCGATCTTGTCGAGCTTCTTGACCCGGCTCTGTACCTGGGCTGCGTGGGAGGCGCGCGCCTTGAAGCGCTCGATGAACTTGATCTCCTTGGCCAGCATCGCCTGCTGGCGCTCGAATTGTGCCTGCTGCTGCTTGTCGGCAAGCTGACGCTGCTGTTCGTAGAATTCGTAGTCGCCGGAATAGGTGGTCAGCGAGCCGCCGTCGATCTCGATGATCTTGTTGACGATGCGGTTCATGAAGGCGCGGTCGTGCGAGGTCATCAGCAGCGCGCCGTCGTAGCCCTTGAGGAAATCCTCCAGCCAGATCAGGCTTTCAAGGTCGAGATGGTTGGACGGTTCGTCGAGCAGCATCACGTCGGGCCGCATCAACAGGATGCGGGCGAGCGCCACGCGCATCTTCCAGCCGCCCGACAGCTTGCCGACGTCGCCGTCCATCATTTCCTGGGTGAAGCTCAGGCCGTCGAGCACCTCGCGGGCGCGGCCGTCGAGCGAATAGCCGTCCAGTTCCTCGTAGCGCGCCTGCACCTCGCCGTAGCGTTCGATGATGGCGTCCATCTCGTCGGCGCGGTCGGGGTCGACCATAGCCGCCTCGAGCTCGCGCATTTCGGCTGCGACCTCGCTCACCGGCCCGGCACCTTCCATGACCTCGGCCACCGCACTGCGGCCCGCCATTTCGCCGACATCCTGGTTGAAATAGCCGATGGTGATGCCGCGCTCGGTGGAGACCTGGCCTTCGTCGGGCAGTTCTTCGCCCTTGATCATGCGGAAAAGCGTCGTCTTGCCGGCGCCGTTGGGGCCGACGAGGCCGATCTTCTCCTGCTTCTGCAGCGTGGCCGAAGCCTCGATGAAAAGCAGCCGGTGGCTGTTCTGCTTGCTGATGTTCTCGATGCGGATCATGGAAACCAAGGCCTGGGAGGGGGAGTTGCGGCGGCTTATGGCACGCGCGCGCGCCGAGCGCGAGAGCTCTCTGTCGGGGCATAGCAGCGCATGGGAAAATGGGCCGTCGGTCGCGGCGCTTGCCCGCGGGCAGTCGAACCCAATACTGTGCCTCCGAGATGTACAGACAAGCGAGAGGCAGCGCATGTTGTACGCAATCCTGGCATATCACGCCGAGGGCGTGGTCGAATCCTGGACCGAGGAGGAGGATGCGGCCCTGATGAAGGATCTGCTCGAGGTCAACGACCGCCTCGTCCGCGAGAAGCATCTGGGCCCGGCGGCGCGCCTGGGGCCGACGGAGAGCGCGGTGACGCTGAGGGGCAGAGGGCTCGGCCTCGTCACCGACGGTCCCTTTGCCGAGACCAAGGAGCAGTTGCTCGGTTTCTACGTCGTGGACTATCCGACGATGGACGCGGCGGTTGCGGCAGCGCGCGAGCTCCGCTCAGCCAACCCGACCGCCGTGTACGAAATCCGGCCGATTTCGCTCTATCTCCCCGGCACCCCGATAGAGACGCGGGAAGAACACTAGGCCCTTTGGACTTGCCGTGCTCCCCACTGGCATTGTGCCATCCAGCGGTGTGGGTTAGCCTCGGCTGAAGCCGACAGTCGGTCCCTCACCGTCCAGCACCATGGAAATCCTCTACGGGTTCGGGTTCCTGATACTGTTCATCGTGGCCGCCATTTGCGGGGTGGCGCTGCGCGTGCGCCTGCATGAAGACCATCTGTCGCAAGGCAACATGGATGCACTGCGGCTGGTGACGGGACTTCTCGTCACCTTTGCCGCACTGGTTCTCAGCCTGCAGCTATCGACGGGGAAGCAGGCTTTCGACGCGGCCAACAAGGACCGTTCGCTCTATGCCGCAAGACTGGCCCGGCTCGACCAGTGCCTGCGCAATTTCGGCATCGAGATGGAGCCTGCAAGGCGGATTCTTCGCCGATACACCGCCGCCGTCATAGCCAGCACCTGGACGAGCGAGCCCGCGCCTGTGGTCGACGGCATGCCTGATATCAGCAAGATCGCCGCAAGCGGCGAGGACCAGGGCCTGAAGGCGCTCATCAACGAGGTTGGATTGATAGTGGACGGGCTGACGCCATCGGATGCCTTGCACACCAACATGGCTGCCAGGTGCCGCAGCGATTACACCCTGGTGCAGGAGAGCCGCTGGGCGGTCATCGAGGATGCCAACGGCGTCTCCCGCGGTTCGTTCAGCCGCATCGTCAGCGTCTGGCTGGCGCTGGTATTCCTGAGCTTCGGGTTGCAGATTCCGCGCAAGATGCTGGGCGCCGTCGTGCTAACCATCGGCGTGGTGGCCGTCGCCAGCGTCATGTTCGTCATCATCGACCTCCACATCCCCTATGGCGGCATGTTCGGCATCACCAGCTCTGCGATGCGCGAGGCCCTGGCCGACATGACGAGATAGTCGGGACTGCCAGCCCGTCAGCCCGCAGCCATCGACCGGGCGATGTCGAGGAACACGCGCACCAGCTTGCCGCCGCTGCGCTCCTTGAGGCAGATCAGCGCCTCGTCCATCAGCATTTCGGGTGCATCGATGGGGATCTGCACCAGGCGCGCGTCCTGGCCGAACTCGGCCGCCGAGACGAAGCCTATGCCGGCGCCTGACGCCACGATCTCGCGGACCGCCTCGCGCCCCTCCGCCTCGATCGCCGGCTTGAATTCGAAGCCTTCCTTGGCGGCCAGGTCTTCCAGCTTGGCCCTGGTCTTCGAACCACGCTCGCGCATGACCAGCGGCAGCAGCGACAGTTCATGCAGCGACAGCGACTTGGCCGCCGCCAGCGGGTGGTCCGTCGAGACGAACGCCACGATCGGCGTCGAGTTGAGGTTCACCACCTCGAAATCGCGCCCGGTCGGGATTTCGCCGAGCACGCCGATGTCGGCCTCGTAGCTGTAGAGGCTGGAGATGACGGTCTCGGTATTGCCGGCACGAACCGAAACCTGGATGCCGGGATATTTCTGCCGGAACTGGCCGAGAATGTGCAGCAGGTGATGGGCGGCGTCGGCGACGATGCGCAATGTGCCCGAACGCAGCGCGCGCGATTCCGACAGCAGTTCCAGCGCCTGCTGCTCGGTGTCGAACATCCGCCGCGTGATCTCGAGCAGTTGCTGGCCTGCGGCCGTCGGCGTCACCTGCTTCTTATGGCGGTTGAAGAGCAAAACATCGTATTCTTCCTCGAGCTTGCGCACCTGGTCGGAGATCGCCGGCTGGGTAAGAAACAGCGTCTCGGCAGCGCGCGAAAAGCCGCCGCAAATCGCGACATAGTGGAATGCTCGAAGCTGTACGTAGCGCATACTCGTTCCCTGACGTGGGGGCAGAATAGCAATAAACTCAGCCAATACAAATATCGAAACTAACGATTTGATTTATGTTCACAACGGCCGAGGATAGGGCAAGCGCCACAGCTGCGCGCTTGCAATCGGAGGCTCGCGGCCATGCAATTCATGTTCATCCTGCTGCAACTGGCAGGCGCCATCATGCTGCTTTTATGGGCCGTGCGCATGGTGCGCACAGGCGTCGAACGCGCGCATGGCGCAGTGCTGCGCGAAGCGCTGCGCGGCGCGACCAGGGGGCGGGTGCGGGCGGCAGCCGCAGGCACCGTGCTCGCCGTCATGCTGCAGAGCGCCACCGCCGTGGCAGTGCTCGCCTCAGGCTTTGCTGCGACCGGCGTGATGACCGTCTCGGGCGGGCTCGCGGTGATGCTCGGTGCCGACGTCGGCTCGGCGCTGGTGGTGCAAGCGCTGTCCTTCGACCTCAGCTGGCTGGTGCCGCTGCTGCTCTTTGCCGGCGCAACGCTGTTCCTCAAGGTCGAGGCGCGGATCGTCAAGCAGACCGGACGCACCCTGCTCGGCATCGCCTTCATCCTGATCTCGCTGCGCATGGTCGGCGAAGCGACGGCGCCGATGCGCCACAGCGCGTTGTTGCCGATGGCGGTCGATTACCTGCGCAGCGATCCGGTAACGGCCTTTGCCGCCGCCGCCCTGTTCACCTGGCTGATCCATTCCAGCGTCGCTTCCGTGCTGCTGTTCATGTCGATGGCGGCGCAAGGCGTGCTGCCGGCCGAGGTGGCGCTGCCGATGATTCTCGGCGTCAATCTCGGCGCCGGCCTCGTCGCCGTCGGGCTGACTCGCGGCCAGGCCATCGATGCCCGACGCATCCCCGTTGGCAACCTGATCTTCCGCGCCACAGCTGCAGTCGCGATCCTGGTTGCCCTGCAACTGGTGGAACTGCCGATGGCCTGGTTCGGCGAAAGCGCCGCGCGCCAAGTGGTCAACATGCACCTAGCCTTCAACCTTGCTCTGCTGGTCCTGTGCCTGCCCTTCACCGGCCCGATGGAGCGGCTGGTCCGGCTCATCCTGCCGGACGCGCCAGCCGGGCAGGAAAGCTTCGACCTGATGTCACGCCGTACAAGTGCGCTCGACAGGACAGTCATCAAGATGCCGAGCGTGGCTCTCGCCTGTGCCACGCGCGAGGTGCTGCGCATGGCCGAGGTGGTGGAGATCATGCTGCGTCCGGTGATGGATCTTTTCGAATCCGGCGACCGGGCGCGTGTCGACCAGGTGCGCAAGCTCGACGACGAGGTCAACCGCGCCCACACCGACATCAAGCTCTACATTGCCGAGGTCAACCGCGGGACGATGACCCAGGACGAGGCGCGGCGCGGCATCGAGCTCACCGACCTTGCCATCAATCTCGAGCATGCCGGCGACATCATCGCCAAGAACCTGCTCGTGCTGGCCGAGGAGAAGAGCGACAAGAGGCTGAGCTTTTCCCGGGAGGGGTGGTCGGAGCTGACCGTGCTGCATGACCGGGTGCTGGCAAACATGCAGATCGCCATGAACGTGCTGGTATCCGGCGATCTCGAGGCGGCGCGCCAGCTGGTGGTCGAGAAGGAGCGCATGCGCAGGCTCGAACGCGACAGCCACGAACGCCATCTCAAGCGCCTGCAGTCGGGCACTCCGCAAAGCATCGAGACCAGCGACATCCATCTCGAGGCGGTGCGGGCGCTGAAGGAGTTCAATTCTCTGCTGGTGTCGGTCGCCTATCCGATCCTGACCCAGAGTGGCGACCTGCTGGAAAGCCGGCTTGCCAGGACCGCCTGACAGTTGTCGACGATCATCGTTTTAGCTTATCGAAGAATACAAAATAACGATTTTACATATGGATCGAAGAGACCCAAGGTGAGGTCGAACCAAACATCTGAAGACGGCGAGGAGAAAGAAATGCTGTCCGAACACAAGCTTGCAGCCGCAGCCCCCTTCCCTGCCCCGGCGCTGGGCGAGCCCTATTTGCTGACCCCCGGTCCACTGACGACCTCCTATGCCGTCAAGCAGGCAATGCTGCGCGACTGGGGCTCATGGGACGGCGACTTCAGGGCGATGACGGCCGAGATGCGCCAGCGGCTTCTGGCCATGCTCGGCGACGGAAACGGCGAATTCGACTGCGTGCCGATGCAGGGCAGCGGAAGCTTCTCCGTCGAGGCGATGCTCGGCTCCTTCGTGCCGCGGGATGGCAAGGCGCTGGTTCTGGTCAACGGCGCCTACGGCCAGCGCATCGTCCAGACGCTCGGCTATCTCGGCCGCGACCATGTCGCCATCGACAAGGGCGACTACATGCCGCCACGCGGCGATGAAGTGGCCGCAGCGCTCGATGCCGATCCGGCCATCAGCCACGTCATCCTGGTCCACTGCGAGACCAGTTCAGGTATCCTCAATCCGGTCGCCGAAATCTCCGAAACCGTCTACGCCAAGGGCCGCAAGTTCCTCGTCGACTCGATGAGCGCGTTTGGCGCGATCCCGCTCAACGTCAGCGAAATCCGCTACGAGGCGATGGTGTCGTCGGCCAACAAGTGCATCGAAGGCGTGCCCGGCTTCGGCTTCATCATCGCCCGCAAGAGCGAGCTTGAAGCTGCCAAGGGCCGCAGCCACTCGCTCAGCCTCGACGTGCACGCCCAGTGGGCGCACATGAACAAGACCGGCCAGTGGCGCTACACGCCGCCGACGCATGTGGTCGCCGCTTTCCTCGAGGCGCTGCGCCAGCACGAGGCCGAAGGCGGCGTCGCCGGTCGCGGCGCCCGCTATATCAGAAACCGCGACGTCATGGTTTCAGGCATGCGCGAGCTCGGCTTCGAGACGCTGCTCAAGGAGCGCTGGCTGTCGCCGATCATCGTCACATTCTTCAACCCGGCCCATCCGGACTTCGCCTTCGACCGCTTCTACGAACTGATGAAGGAAAAGGGCTTCATCATCTATCCGGGCAAGCTGACCGTTGTGGACAGCTTCCGCGTCGGTTGCATCGGGCGGATGGACGAACACGTCATGCGCAAGGTGGTGGAAGCCGCCGGACAGTCGCTGCACGAAATGGGCGTCGACACCGCGGCTCCCCCGGCCGCCGCAATTGCCGAGCGCGCCAAGCTCGCCGCCTGATAACAAGAAGATTACAAAGGACCCTCCCCCCATGAACAAGATGACCACGATCAACGTCAGCGCCAACGGCCGCAACTACGAATGGCCGCGCGTGCCGGCGATTGCCATCTGCCTCGACGGCTGCGAGCCGGCCTATCTCGACGAGGCGGTCAAGGCCGGCCTGATGCCCTCGCTCGAAAGGATCCGCGCCAAGGGCACCGAGCGCACCGCCCACAGCGTCATCCCGAGCTTCACCAACCCCAACAATCTGTCGATCGCCACCGGCCGGCCGCCGGCCGTGCACGGCATCTGCGGCAACTACCTCTACGAGCGCGAGACCGGCAAGGAAGTGATGATGAACGACCCGCGCTTCTTGCGCGCGCCGACCGTCTTCCAGGCCTTCTACGACGCCGGTGCCCGCGTTGCCGTCGTCACCGCCAAGGACAAGCTGCGCGCGCTGCTCGGGAGCGGCCTGAAGTTCGACGACGGCCGCGCCATCTGCTTTTCGTCGGAGAAGTCCGATGTCTCGACCAAGACCGAGCACGGCATCGACAACGCGTCGGCCTGGCTCGGCAAGCCGGTGCCGGAAGTCTATTCGGCCGAACTGTCGGAGTTCGTCTTCGCCGCCGGCGTCAAGCTGTTGAAGGAATTCAAGCCTGACGTGATGTATTTGACCACGACCGACTACGTGCAGCACAAATATGCGCCCGGCGTGCCGCAGGCCAACGCCTTCTACGAGATGTTCGACAAGTATCTCGGCGAGCTCGACGCACTCGGTGCCGCCATCGTGATTACCGCCGACCACGGTATGAAGCCCAAGCACAAGGCCGACGGCACCCCTGACGTTGTCTATGTCCAGGACCTGCTCGACGAGTGGCTGGGCAAGGACGCCGCTCGCGTCATCCTGCCGATCACCGATCCTTATGTCGTCCATCACGGCGCGCTCGGTTCGTTCGCCACCGCCTATTTGCCCGAGGGCGCCGACCAGGCCGGCATCATGAAGCGCCTCGCCGCCATCGAAGGCATCGACGTCGTCATCGACAACGCCACCGCCTGCCAACGCTTCGAACTGCCGTCGGACCGCATCGGCGACATCGTGCTGGTCTCCACCGAGAACAAGACCATCGGCACCAGCGAACATCGCCACGATCTGGCGGCACTGAACGAACCGCTGCGCTCGCATGGCGGTCTGACCGAACAGGCTGTACCCTTCATCGTCAACCGCAAGCTGCCGACGCTCCCCAACGAGCCGGTTCTGCGCAACTTCGATGCGTTCCACTATGCCGCCATGGCGGCGGCGTTGGCGTGAGGGAGGACCTGTGATGGTCAAGGCTGAAACAACCTTCAAGGTGCGCCACGAGCCGATGCGCATCGCCGGACGCAAGGTCGACGCCGATGGCGTCGTCAACGTCCACTACCCCTACACCAATGCGGTGATCGGCACAGTGCCGGCGGGGCGTACCGAGCACGCCCGCCAGGCTTTCGACATCGCCGCCAACTACCGCTCGAAGCTGACACGCTACGAGCGCCAGCAGATCCTGTTCCGCACGGCCGAGGCACTTGCCGCGCGTAAGGAGGAGATCTCCGACGTCATCACGCTGGAGCTCGGCATCTCGAAGGTCGACTCGCTCTACGAGGTCGGCCGCGCCTATGACGTGTTCACGCTGTCGGCGCAGATGTGCATACAGGACGATGGCCAGATCTTTTCTTGCGACCTGACCCCACACGGCAAGGCGCGGAAAATCTTCACCACGCGCGAGCCGCTGAAGGCGATCTCGGCGATCACCCCCTTCAACCATCCGCTCAACATGGTGTCGCACAAGGTGGCGCCGGCGATCGCCACCAACAACTGCGTGGTGGTCAAGCCGACGGAGCTGACGCCGATGACGGCGTTGATCCTCGCCGACATCCTCTATGAAGCCGGCCTGCCGCCGGAGATGCTGTCGGTGGTCACCGGCATGCCTGCCGACATCGGCGCCGAGATGATCACCAACGAGAATATCGAACTGATCACCTTCACCGGCGGTGTGCCGGTGGGCAAGCTGATCGCCCGCACCGCCGGCTACAAGCGCCAGGTGCTGGAGCTCGGCGGCAACGATCCGCTGATCATCCTCAACGACCTCTCCGACGACGATCTCGCCAAGGCGGCCGATCTGGCGGTCGCGGGTGCCACCAAGAACTCGGGTCAGCGCTGCACCGCAGTCAAGCGCATCCTGTGCCAGGAAAGTGTCGCCGACCGTTTCGTGCCAATGGTTCTGGAGCGGGCGAAAAAGATCAGGTTCGGCGACCCGATGGACCGGACGACCGATCTCGGCACCGTGGTCCACGAGAAGGCAGCGGCACTGTTCGAAAACCGCGTCTACATGGCCGCCGAGCAAGGTGCCGAAGTGCTCTACGACCCCGGCCGCAAGGGCGCGCTGTTGCCGCCGATCGTCGTCGATCGCGTGCCGCACAAATCCGAACTGGTCATGGAAGAGACCTTCGGGCCGATCATTCCGATCGTGCGCGCTCCAGACAACGACGACGAACTGATCGCGCTGTCCAACTCCACCGCCTTCGGCCTTTCATCAGGCGTCTGCACCAACGATTTCCGGCGTATGCAGAAATACATCGCCGGCCTGCAGGTCGGCACGGTGAATATCTGGGAAGTCCCGGGATATCGTATCGAGATGTCGCCATTTGGCGGGATCAAGGATAGCGGCAACGGCTACAAGGAAGGCGTCATTGAAGCGATGAAGAGCTTCACCAACGTCAAGACCTTCTCTTTGCCCTGGGCCTGAGCCACTTGTCTTAAGCCGGCAAATCAGATGAGTGTCGATGAGGGGGCGTTCGCGCTCCCTCATTTGCGTGGAGGGGAAATGCTGCTGCCGACTTCCAGGAAGCGTCGCCTGACCAGGGTCTCGCCTCGATCCCTTCTTCCCCTGACCGCCCTGAAAGCCTGAACGCATGTCCGGCTTTGCCCTTACCATCGTCCTGATCGCGGCATTCCTGCACGCCAGCTGGAATGCCGTGGTCAAGGCGGCGACCGATCGCGCTGTCGTTCTCGCCGCCGTCTCGGCCACCCATGCCACGCTCGGCACGGTGCTGGTCTTGTCGGCGCCGTCGCCATCGATGGAAAGCTGGATCTACATCTTGCTTTCCACTGTCATCCACTACGGCTACTACGTCTTCCTGTTCCAGTCCTACCGGCTCGGCGACTTGAGCCAGGTCTATCCCATCGCGCGGGGATTGGCTCCGGCCCTTGTCGCCTTCGGCGCCTATGTGATGATCGGCGAGACGCTACCGCCGCTGGGCTGGGCTGGGCTTGCCGCCGTCACCTTCGGGATCGCTTTCCTCGCCTTCCAGCGCGGTGCAGCGAACGCCGATCCACGTGCCGTGGGCGCCGCGGCCATCAACGGCATGCTGATCGCGTCTTATTCGGTCATCGACGGCATCGGTGTGCGCCTGTCCGACAGTCCGTTCGGCTATATGGGCTGGCTGTTCCTGCTCGAATTCCCGGTCACGTTGTTCGTGCTTTTCCGCCGGCGCGGCGCCATCCGGATCATCGATCGCCGCACGATCGGGCTCGGGCTGATCGGCGGGCTCGGTGCGGTCACGGCCTATGGACTTGTCATCTACGCCAAGACCATTGCCCCCTTGGGAGCTGTCTCCGCCGTACGTGAATCGAGCGTCATCATCGCTGCGCTGATCGGCCTCTTCATCTTCGGCGAGAGGCCATGGCAGGCACGTATCGTCTCAGCTGTGATCGTCGCCTGCGGCGTCGTTGCTCTGGCTTTTTCCTGACTGTTTCATCTCCCGGCAACCGCCCGGTCATATGCCTGATACACAGGCATGCAGATCATAAGCTGAGGCTACAGTATCATAAAAAGAATAGATTTTACTTATTGACCCCTCGTTCCCAGTATCAGCCTTGGACGAGGCGCAATCGGGGCAATCGCGGCACGCGCATCCCGGCTCAAACCTCTCCCAATCAGAACGTGCCTAAGCGATTCAAATGGGAGCCAGATATCCATGAACCAGAAGAAAAACTTCGTACTTGCTGCTGTTGCCACCATGCTGATGTCCTCGGCTGCCTGGGCGGAGACCGAGCTTACCGTCTACACGGCGATCGAGGCTGAAGACCTCAAGCGTTACGCCGAGACGTTCAACCAGGACCACCCCGACATCAAGCTCAATTTCATCCGCGACTCGACCGGCGTCATCACCGCCAAGCTGCTGGCCGAGAAGGACAATCCGCAGGCCGACGTGGTCTGGGGTCTCGCCGCCACCTCGCTTCTGGTTCTCAAGTCCGAAGGCATGCTGGAAGCCTATGCGCCTAAAGGCGCCGACCAGCTGAAGCCCAATTTCGTCGACACAGACACCCCGCCAAGCTGGGTCGGCATGGATGCCTGGGCGGCATCGATCTGCTTCAACACCGTCGAGGGCGGCAAGCTCGGCCTGACCGCGCCGAAGAGCTGGAAGGACCTCACCAAGCCTGAATACAAGGGCCATGTCGTGATGCCGAACCCGGCTTCGTCGGGCACCGGCTATCTCGACGTATCGAGCTGGCTGCAGCTATTCGGCGAGAAGGATGGCTGGACCTATATGGACGGCCTGCACCAGAACGTCGCCGCCTACACCCATTCCGGCTCCAAGCCATGCAAGATGGCGGCCGCCGGCGAGACGGTGATCGGCATCTCCTTCGAATTCCGCGCCGCTAAGTCGAAAGCCGAAGGCGCACCTATCGACATCATCATCCCGGAAGAAGGTATCGGCTGGGACATGGAGGCGTCGGCCATCGTCGCAGGCACTGCCAAGGAGGAAGCCGCCAAGACGTTGCTCGACTGGTCGGTCTCGAAGAAGGCCAATGAGATGTACAATGTCGGCTATGCGGTCGTGGCCATGCCCGGCGTCGCCAAGCCGGTGCCGCACCTGCCCGCCGACATCGAAGGCAAGATGATCAAGAACGACTTCGAATGGGCAGCCAACAACCGAAACACCATCCTCGAGGAATGGACCAAGCGCTACGACTCGAAGTCCGAGCCGAAGAGCTGACATAGCCGCCTCGACAGACGGGCGCTGCCTAGTGCAGCGCCCGCGCCCTTGCCCCCAATCCGGATGGTTACGATGAGACACGAAACCCTCGCCGGGCAGCCGCGAATTCCGACTGAAGTGAGCGCCATGACCGCCGCCAGCCTGAACGTGAAGCCAGCCTATCTCAAGATCGCAAACGTCTGGAAAGCCTTCGGCGACTTCCATGCGCTGAAGGACATATCGCTCGACATCAGGGAGGGCGAGTTCGTCTGCTTCCTCGGCCCATCGGGCTGCGGCAAGACCACGCTTCTGCGCGCGGTTGCCGGCCTCGACCTGCAGACGCGCGGCTCGATCCATCAAGGTGGCAAGGACGTTTCCGCGCTGCCGCCGTCGCAGCGCGACTACGGCATCGTCTTCCAGTCCTACGCGCTGTTTCCCAACCTGACGATCGCCAAGAACATCGCCTTCGGCCTCGAAAACACCAAGCGCCCGCGCGCCGAAATCGACAGCCGCGTCACCGAACTGCTCAAGCTCGTCGGCCTGGCCGACCAGGGCAACAAATACCCCGCGCAGCTTTCCGGCGGACAGCAGCAGCGCATTGCACTCGCACGCGCCATTGCCATCTCGCCCGGCCTGCTGCTGCTCGACGAGCCGCTGTCGGCGCTCGATGCCAAGGTGCGCACCCATCTGCGCCACGAAATCAAGGAACTGCAGCGCAAGCTCGGCGTCACCACCATCATGGTCACCCACGACCAGGAAGAAGCCCTGTCGATGGCCGACCGCATCGTGGTGATGAACCATGGCGTCATCGAGCAGATCGGCACGCCGACAGAGATCTACCGCCACCCGGCAACGCTGTTCGTCGCCGACTTCATCGGCGAGGCCAACAAGTTCGAGGCGAAGGCGGCCAATGGTGCCGCCGTCGGCTTCGGCGCGGCAAGCTTCAGCTGCACGCAGCACGGCTTCGATGACGGCGCGCCCGTCATCGCCGCGATCCGTCCGGAGGACGTCATCCCCCATGCCATCAACTCGCTTGCCAACGGCGCTGCCACCAACACCATCGACGTCACCATCAGCGAGATGGAATTTCTGGGCTCGTTCTGGCGGACCCGGCTGCACGGCCACGCGCTCGGCAACGAAACACTGATCGCAGATTTCTCCATCAATGCCGCCCGCCGCCTGTCTCTGACGGAAGGCGTGCAGCTTACCGTCGAGCTGCCGGCCGAGAGGCTGCTGATCTACCCCCGGGGCGCCTGACATGGCGATGACAATCGACACCGCCCTGCCAGTCGGCCGCGCGCTCAGGCTCAGGCTCGACCGTGACGAATTGATCAAGCGCGGTCTGATGGTCGTGATCGCGCTCTATCTCGTGGTCGCGCTGGCGGCCCCGCTCGCGATCATGCTGTCCAAGTCGTTCTCGACCTACAGCTTCGACCTCGCCAGGTTCGAGTTCCAGGTCTCCGACAAGGACGGCAACTGGAGTAAGCCGACCACGGCGGAAGCGCTAAACAAGGCACTCAATGCAGTGCCCCCGGCCAAGCTCGCCACCAATTCGGACGGCCGTCTCCAGGCGACCAGCTTCTTCCCGGACTTCAGCTTCCGCAGCCCGGTGAAATACAAGATCCGCGGCACGACTACCGATGCTGCATATCTCGTCGGCCTCAAGCTGCAATCGGGCACGGAATGGCAGGAACTGACGTCCAATGATTTCCGCCGCGTGATGCTGCGGCCGTCGCGGGCGCTAGGCTTCGAGAACTACGTTGCCTATTTCTCGACCCCGACTTTGTTCCGCTCTATCGAGAACTCGGTCTTCATCGCCTTCATCAGCACCATCGTCACCGTCGGGCTCGCCTTCGGTTTCGCCTATGCACTCAACCGCAGCTGCATGCGCTTCAAGGATGCCTTCAAGCTGGTAGCAATGGTGCCGATCCTGGTACCGTCGTTGCTGCCCGGCATTGCGCTGATCTACCTCTTCGGCAATCAAGGCCTGCTCAAGGATCTCTTGATGGGCGTGCCGATCTACGGGCCGCTCGGCATTGTCGTCGGTTCGGTCTTCTTTGCATTTCCGCACGCCATGCTCATCATATCGACAGCGCTGGCAATCTCCGACCAGCGCCACTACGAGGCGGCAGCCTCGCTCAGGGCCAGCAGCTGGCGCACATTCTGGACCGTCACCATCCCCGGTGCGCGCTACGGCCTGATCTCGGCGGCCTTTGTCGTGTTCACGCTCGTCATCACCGATTTCGGCCTGCCCAAGGTCATCGGCGGCCAGTACAACGTGCTTGCCGTCGACATCTACAAGCAGGTCATCGGCCAGCAGAATTTCGAGATGGGCGCTGTCGTCTCAGTCATCCTGCTCGTTCCGGCCATCGCCGCCTTCATCGTCGACCGCATGGTGACGAAGAAGCAGGTAGCGTTGCTGTCGGCCCGCTCGGTGCCCTACCAGCCCAATCCGAACCGCGGCTTCGACACGCTGTGCTTTGCCTGGTGCTCGCTTGTCGCCATCTTCATCCTCGGCATCATGGTGACCAGCCAGTTCGCAGCGTTGGTAAAGCTCTGGCCCTATGACCTCAGCCTCAGCCTCAAGCACTTCGCCTTCGACCGCATGGACGGCGGCGGCTGGGGCTCCTACTACAACTCGATCCGGCTGGCCGCGCTGACGGCGGCCATCGGCACGGTCATCATCTTTGTCGGCGCCTACATGGTCGAAAAGACCGACGGCTTCCGCAGCGGGCGCACGGCATTCCAGTTCCTGGCCATGCTGCCCATGGCGGTGCCGGGCATGGTGCTGGGCCTCGCCTACATCTTCTTCTTCAACGATCCAGCCAATCCGCTGCACGCCATCTATGGCACCATGACCATCCTGGTGGTCTGCACCATCACCCACTTCTACACGGTGGGCCACCTGACCGCGCTGACGGCGCTCAAGCAGATCGACCAGGAATTCGAACCGGTGGCCGCGTCGCTCAAGCAGCCCTTCTACAAGCTGTTTGCCCGCGTCACCGTTCCGGTCTGCCTGCCGGCGATCCTCGACATCTCGATCTACATGTTCGTCAATGCCATGACGACCGTGTCGGCAGTGGTGTTCCTCTATTCGAAGGATACGACACTGGCGTCCGTCGCCGTGCTCAACATGGACGACGCAGGCGACGTGGCGCCGGCGGCCGCGATGGCGATGATGATCTTCTATACCAACGCGGCGGCTCGCCTGATCCACATGTTCCTGTCCAAGGCGCTGATCAAGCGCACCCAGGCCTGGCGGATGCGGTAGGGCTACGGCTTGACCCGGTCGGGATGGGCCTTGGCGAAAGCGTCGAGTTGCTCGCACCGACTAGCTATGTCGAGAACACGCGGCATCGCCGACAGGTCGATGTTCCAGCGCCGCGCGTTGTAGACCTGCGGCACCAGGCAGAAATCAGCCATGGTCGGTGTGTCACCATGGCTGAATTGCCCGGTCGAGGGATGGTCGAGCAGTTTCTCGAAGGCGGCCATGCCATCACCGATGAACTTCTGCATCCAGGCATCTCGCGCAGCCTCGCCGTCCGGCGCGAGCCGCATCAATTCGGCCACCACGCCAGTGTTGCAGACCGCGTGGATTTCCATGGCGATGGCGTAGGACAGCTGGCGCACGCGCTGGCGCCCAACAGGATCGGACGGCAGGAAGCCAGCGCGCCGCGTCTCGTCGAGGTATTCGATGATCGCCAGCGACTGGGTGAAGGCGTGGCCGTCGATCTCCAGCACCGGCACGAGCCCTTGCGGGTTACGCGCCAGATGCGCCGATGATTTCTGGCCCTTGGCCAGCAAGTCGACGGACACCGAACGAAATTGCTCGCCCAGCATGTTGAGCGCGATGCGCACGCGGTAGCTCGCAGACGAGCGCCAATAATCGAACAGGACAGACTCGCTCATGACGGCTCAAGCCTTCTCGTATTTCGCCACAGTCTGCTCGATGGCACCGAAGATCGAGTGACCCGAACGGTCGTGCATCTCGATGCGGACCTGGTCGCCGAACTTCAGGAACGGCGTCTTCGCAGACCCTGTTTCAATGGTCTCGATCGTCCTGATCTCGGCGATGCAGGAATAGCCCGCGCCACCTTCGGTGACCGGCTTGCCAGGTCCGCCGTCGAGCTTGTTGGATACCGTGCCCGAGCCGATGATCGTGCCTGCCACGAGCGGCCGTGTCTTCGCGGCATGGGCGACGAGCTGGCCGAAATCGAAGGTCATGTCGACGCCGGCATTGGCACGGCCGAACGGCTTGCCATTGATGCTGGCCAAAAGCGGCAGATGCAGCTTGCCGCCGTCCCAGGCATCGCCCAGCTCATCTAGTGAGACTGCGACAGGCGAAAACGCCGTCGACGGCTTGGACTGGAAGAACCCGAAACCCTTGGCCAGTTCGGCCGGGATCAGGCCGCGCAGCGACACGTCGTTGACCAGTATGACAAGCCGGATGGCATCGCGTGCCTCTTCGACCGAAGCGCCCATCACCACGTCGTCGACGATGACGGCGACCTCGCCTTCGAGGTCGATGCCCGAGGCTTCGTCGGCCATGACGATCGGATCGCGCGGGCCAAGGAACGAGTCCGAGCCGCCCTGATAGATCAGGGGATCGGTCCAGAAGCTTGCCGGCATCTCGGCGCCCCGTGCCTTCCGCACCAGCTCGACATGGTTCACATAGGCAGACCCGTCGGCCCACTGATAGGCACGCGGCAAGGGCGAAGCTGCATCATGCTCGTGGAAGCGCATGGTCGGCTGGCTGCCTGTCTCGATGCCTTCGGCGACATTGGCGAGGCGCGGCCCGACATGAGCCCAGTCGTCGAGTGCTGCCTGCAGCGTGCGGGCGATGTGGCCAACCTCGGAACAGCGGGTCAGATCCTTCGAGACGACGACAAGCCTGCCGTCGCGGGTGGAGTCTTTCAGCGTCGCGAGTTTCATGGTGTTCCCGTCTTCACTTGATGCCTGGCGTGCCGTCGAACTTGCGCTCGAGACCATCCCAGCAATCGATGTAGTTGTCCTGCAATGTTTCCAGCTCGGCGGCGAATTTCGTCAGCTGCTGGGGAAAGCGCGTCTCGAACATGAAGGCCATGGTGTGGTCGAGCTTGACCGGCTTGAGCTCGCCGTTCGACGCCTTCTCGAAACCCATGGCGTCGGGCCCGTGCGGCAACATCATGTTGTGCAGGCTCATGCCGCCGGGCACGAAGCCCTCCTCCTTAGCGTCGTACTGGCCATAGATCAGGCCCATGAACTCGCTCATGATGTTGCGATGATACCAGGGCGGTCGGAAGCTGTGCTCGGCGACCAGCCAGCGCGGCGGGAAGATGACGAAGTCGACATTGGCCGTGCCCGCTTCCTCCGTCGGCGCCGTCAGCACGGTGAAGATCGACGGGTCGGGATGGTCGAACAGGATGGCGCCGACCGGCGAGAAGGTCCGCAGGTCATACTTGAACGGCGCGTAATTGCCATGCCAGGCGACGACGTCGAGCGGCGAGTGGCCGATCTCCGTGACATGGAACTTGCCGCACCATTTGACCAGCACGCGGCAAGGCGTTTCCTTGTCCTCATAGGCAGCCGTCGGCGTCTTGAAGTCGCGCGGGTTGGCGAGGCAGTTGGCGCCGATCGGGCCGCGGTCGGGCATCGTGAACTTGGCACCGTAATTCTCGCAAATGTAGCCGCGCCGCAGTTCACCGTCGCCGAGGCGCGAGACCTTGAACATCATGCCGCGCGGGATCAGGCAGATCTCCGACGGCTCGACGTCGATGATGCCCATTTCGGCAAAGATGCGGATCGCTCCGACCTCCGGCACGATCAGCAATTCGCCGTCGGCATTGAAGAAATAGTCGTCGACCATGTCGTCGTTGAAGGCATAGACATGCGCCGCCATGCCGACCTGGGTCATCGCATCGCCCGCCGTCGTCATGGTGCGTATGCCCTGGATGAAGTTGAGCTTGTCCTTGGGCTCAGGCAGCGGTCCCCAGCGCAGCTGGCCGAGCGCCAGCGAATGATCGTCGAGGCAAGGTGCGGTCTTCCAGTGCGGGTAGCTGGCGGCCGAGAACCGCTTGGTGTGGCGCACGCTCGGGCGGATGCGGTAGAGCCAGGAGCGCTCGTTGGTGCCGCGCGGCGCGGTAAACGGCGAGCCTGACAGCTGCTCGGCGTAAAGCCCGTAATTGCATTTCTGCGGGCTGTTCTGGCCCTGCGGCAGGGCGCCCGGCAGCGCCTCGGTCTCGAAGTCGTTGCCGAAGCCGGGCATGTATTTCAAGGCCGTGGCGGCCCCCGCCTGCTTGTCGGTTTTGTCCAGCATGGCTTGCACCTCCCGTCAGCACATGAGATCGTCGAATTGGTTGCAATTGTAACCGTTGATTTTGTAACTATCAAAGGCTGTTCGATGCCTCCGTCCTTCGATCTCGAGAGCTTCCTGCCCTATCGGCTGAACCGCGCCGCCGAGTTGATCAGCCTGAGCTTCGCACGCGAATACAAGCAGCGCTACCAGATGACCCGTCCGGAATGGCGTACGCTCGCCGCACTCGGCAGCGCCGGGCGGATGACGGCGACAGCGGTCGGGGCGCATTCCAACATGCACAAGACGAAGGTCAGCCGTGCCGTGCGCGAACTGGAACAGCGGCGCTGGCTGAAACGGACGGAAGACGATGCCGACCGCCGGGTGGAGCACCTGGAACTGACTGCCGCCGGCCTCAAGGCCTATCGCGAGATCGCCGACCTCGCGCGCACCTATCAGGCGAGCCTCGAACAGGTACTCGGCGCCGGCGCCATCGAGCGCATCGAAGCAGGACTGGCAGATGTCGAGCGGGCGTTGTTGGCGAAGACCTAACTGATTTACCCGATCGGCAGCCCGCCGAAGCTCTTCAATGTCGTGAGCACGATCGACGTCTTGACGTGCTGGACCGCGTCATGCGGCAACAGCACCTCGTTGACGAAGCGCGACAGGTCGGAAAGCCCGCGAACCACTACCTGCAAGTGGTAGTCCATCTCGCCGGTCAGCGAATAGGCCTCCAGCACTTCCGGCAGATCGTTGACCAGTTGCGCGAAGCGCCGCGCGTTGTCTCGATTATGGGTCGCCAGCGTCACAGCCACCACCACCAGCAAATCCAGCCCCAGCTTCTCGCGGTCCAGCATGGCCTGGTAGCCGCGGATGAAGCCGTCGGCCTCCAGCCGAGCACGGCGGCGTGAGCACTGCGACGCCGACAGCGCGATCTTTTCCGAAAGCTCGTTATTGGTCAGCCGGCCATCGCGCTGCAGTTCGCGCAGGATCTTGAGGTCGAACTGGTCGAGACCGTCAGCCATTGCATGATTCTCCCGCTTCATGCGCGTATCGCGCATAGATCGGCCCATACGGCGTCAGAATGCAAGCACATTGCATCGAAATGGGAGCACAATATGCGTCAGTCAGTTTCCGAGGAGGAGTTTCCATGGGTCCGTTTCCGCACGACGCGCCGCCTGCCAAGATCAGCGCCGACAACCCTGCCGGCACCGACGGCTTCGAGTTCGTCGAATTCGCCCATCCCGAGCCCGAGAAGCTGGAAGAGCTTTTCACCCGCATGGGCTATCAGCCGGTCGCCCGTCACAAGGCGAAAAAGATCACCGTCTGGCGCCAGGGCGACATCAACTACATCGTGAACGCCGAGCCCGGCAGCCACGCCATGCGCTTCGTCGACGAGCACGGCCCGTGTGCTGCCTCGATGGCTTGGCGCGTGGTCGATGCCAAGCACGCCTTCAACCACGCGGTGTCGAAGGGTGCCGTGCCCTACACCGGCAACGACAAGGCGCTCGACGTGCCGACCATCGTTGGTATCGGCGGCTCGCTTCTCTATTTCGTCGACAAATATGGCGCCAAGGGCTCGGCCTATGCGGCGGAATTCGACTGGCTCGGCGAGGCCGATCCGAAGCCGGAGGGCGTCGGCTTCTACTTCCTCGACCACCTGACCCACAATGTCTATCGCGGCAACATGGACAAGTGGTGGGACTTCTACCGCGAGCTGTTCGGCTTCAAGCAGATCCATTTCTTCAACATCGACGGCCGCATCACCGGCCTCGTCAGCCGCGCCATCACCTCGCCCTGCGGCAAGATCCGCATCCCGCTGAACGAGTCCAAGGACGACACCAGCCAGATCGAGGAATATCTGAGGAAGTACAAGGGCGAAGGCATCCAGCACATCGCAGTGGGCAGCGACGACATCTATGCCGCCACCGACAGGATCGCCGGCAAGGGCCTGAAGTTCATGCCCGGCCCGCCCGACACCTATTACGAGAAGTCGCGCAACCGCGTGCACGGTCATGACGAGCCGATCGAAAGCATGAAGAAGCACGGCATCCTGATCGACGGCGAAGGCGTGGTCGACGGCGGCACGACCAAGATCCTGCTGCAGATCTTCTCCAAGACCGTGATCGGGCCGATCTTCTTCGAGTTCATCCAGCGCAAGGGCGACGAGGGCTTCGGCGAAGGCAACTTCCGCGCGCTGTTTGAATCCATCGAGGAAGACCAGATCCGTCGCGGCGTGATCTCGCAGACCGCCGCCTGACAGGCAATTTCACGCAGGGCCTCTGTTGGGGCGGATTGCTCGCCGGGCAATCCGCCCCTTTTTCGTTTTTGATCGCCAGTTTGATCCAGCACAAGGAATGCCGCCGCCCGGCCTGCCACAGTTGCGCAGGGTGAGGGTCTCCTCACGTATCGGGAGGTTGCAGAAAATGAGTGGGATACCGCAAGCGTACGAACTTTGGCGCTCAGCCGTGCTCCTTTACAAGGATTGGCGCCAGCGCAGTGCCGCGCTGCAGGAGATCAGCCAGTTGGGCAATGACGGCGAGCGCATGCTCGCGGAGTGCGGGCTATCGCAGTCGGATTTCAGGCAGTCCATGCGTGTTGCCTTCGCTTCGAAGGTCCTCCTGCCCGAGGCTGTCAAATCCAGGGGTATCGATGCAGAGGCCTTCGAGAACCGCTACCCGGTATGGAACCGCGACATGCGCCGGACCTGCATGATGTGCTCAGTACGACGCCTCTGCAGCGACCGGCTTTCCACGGGAGAGTTCGAAAGATCCTATCGGGATTTCTGCCCCAACGCCGGCAGCCTCGATGCACTGGCTGAGCGCCGCGATTGCCGGATAACGGGCCGATAAATCAGGCCTTTGGCGCCATGACGCTGAGCAGGCGGGCGCGGCGATAGGCATCGGGGATCGACAGCGCCCAGACGAACAGGCCGCCGGCATGACGGCCGATGAACGACGTCTCGGGCGTTGTGGTGGCGTAGGAAATCACCGCGAACAGGACGACGAAGAATGCGAAGGCGAGCCCTCGCTTGGGATCGCGCACCGCGACGTGGCCGGCCCCCGGCAGGACGATCGCCAGGGCGAGCACGAGATAGGGATTGATCGGCTTGGCCATCGATTTTCCTCAGGCTGCTTCACAGGCCGAAACTGCGTGTTCGTCTTCGGCAAGTACGGCGCTCAGCGCCTCGGCTTCGGCAAGGGCGACCCGCACCAGTTCGGCCGGGATCGATGTTAGCGGAAAGCGCGCCTGCCGCAGCACCTTATGTGCGCCAGGGTCGCCTTGCGCGGCTTGCCTTATGATACGGGTGCCACCCGGGGTGATGACGGCTTCCTTGACCGTTGGATCGGCAAACAGATTTTGGAAGAGTGCCGAGACCCGCTCGGCCTGCCAGGCCGTCGCGCGGCCGTCGCCGCGCATCAGCAGCGAAGCCTCCGTCTCGGGAGGCGTGATCCAGTCCGTCATGTCGTGGACGAGCGAATAATATTCGGCGCCGGTCGGACGAGCCAGCGCTCCGATGATCGGGCGCTGGATGGTACGATGTTCGCTGAGTGTGACCCTGAGCCAGAGCTGGGGAAGCCGGCGCGTGACCATCGTGTCGGCAATGAGTTCGATCTTGGCCTGCCTGCCGTCGTCGAGCCGGCCCACCACAACAGGAAAATGGTCGGGCCCGAAAGTGATGCGGGAACTGGCAAACAGCCTCGCCGCGTCGTCGAGCAGGCTCTTGCGCTCGGCCAGTGCCGCGCGATGGTCGCGAACAGCGCACACGCCCATCCAGCCGCAAGAAACCGCGGCGAAGACTGATAGGGCAATGGTGGTGAGCATTGGGGGGCCGCCTTGTTGCGAAAATGGCGGCGCGAGGTCCGCGCCGCCATTCCTTGGATGGTCAGTAACCGACCGGCTTCGGCCAGGGCATGGTGAACTGGTCGCCGCGGCGCACGAACTGGTAGCGCCGGAAATGGAACCAGAGCGATGCCACGATGTAGAAGCACATCATCGCGCTGAGCTGCGTGCCATAGCCGAGGAAGACGGCGAAATAGGCGGTCGAGCACAGGATCAGCAGGACGATCGTCGGCAGCGGGTGGAACGGATGCACATAGCCGCGCTTGATCGTGTCGAGCGGCCACTTGTTGCGGAACATCACCATGTTGAAGGTCATGAAGGTGTATCCGAGCAGACCCGACAGGATCGAGAAGGTCACGACCTGGTCGAGCGGTGCGCCGAGCGCGAAGATGAGCGCGATCGGAACCAGGAAGACGATGGCGCGGTAAGGCGTCCGGTAGACCGGATGCACGGCACCGAACCAGCTCGGCAGGTAGCGGTCGCGGCCCATCGAGAACCAGGCGCGCGAGGCGTCGTTGATGCAGCCATTGGCCGACGCCAGCGTGGCGAAGGTGGTGCCGACGAACAGCAGGATCATCAGCCCGGTGCTGCCGGTGACGCGAGCGGCATCGAACAGCGGAGTGCCGGCCTGGCCGAGATATTCCCACGGCACCAGGCCCGAGCAAACATACCAGGTCATGGTCGCCGCGATCAGCAGCGTCATGATGCCGGCCATGGTGCCGTAGGGCAGCGAACGTGCCGGCGAGCGCACTTCCTCGGCCGCCTGGCAGGTACCCTCGATCCCGAGATAGTACCAGAGGCCGAAATGCAGCGCCGCGACGATGCCGACCCAGCCATAAGGCAGCGGATCGGTGGTGACCGCCGAGAAGTCGAGCGGCACGTTGGACGCGCCGAACTGCACGGAGATGAACAGCGTGATGATCGCCAGGAAGGCGATTGCGGTGATGACCAGGTTGAAGGTCAGCGTCGCCAGCACGCCGCGATAGTTGAGCCACGCCAGGAACATGATGGCGAGGATGATGAAGGGTTGCTGGTTGAGCCCGGAATGCCCTTGCATGCCCGCAACCGTGTCGAGCAGGAAGCCGACAGTGATCGCATTGGCAGCCTCGAGCATGGTGTAGGCCATGACCAGGAACAGGCCGACGTTGAAGGCCATCAGTGGGCCGACGATGTGCTTGGCCTGGGCATACTGGCCGCCGGCCGCAGCGACCGTCGAGGTCACTTCGGAGTCGATCATGGCGACGCAGGTATAGAGCAGGCCGGCAACCCAGCAGGCGACGAGGCCGGCGATCATGCCGCCTTTGCCGACCGAGAAGTTCCAGCCCATATATTCGCCGACGAGCACGATGCCGACGCCGAGCGCCCAGATATGGGCCGGACCGAGGACGCGCAGCAGCTGAAGCCGTTCAGGCTCCGCCGCCGTTGAAGTTACATTTGCCATCGTCGTCCCCTCAGATCTCGTGGCGTTCTGCCGTCGCCTCGATCTCGCCTTCGCGAGAAGAGATCAGCAGTTCGTTGTCGTAGGTGGTGTCGATGCGGATGAGGTCGATGAGCATCAGCACGCCGAACATGGCTGAGAGTGCCCAGGCCACGTATTCCAGGATGTTCCAGGTATCCATTGTGGCCTCTCCCTATCGCTTCTTGCCGAAGCGTTCTTCGATGACTTCGCGATATTCCTTGTCGGACAGCCGCACGACCATGACGAAGTAGCCGATGACCAGCACGGCCATGACGATCAGCGCGACCCAGCTGAAGCTGTAGTCGAAACGAGCGGTGATGATGTCGTTGGCGGCTGCCGGATCGGTGATGCCGAGTGCTGCCCATTGCTGCTGCTCGGTGGCGTTCTGGCCAAGCGCTTCCCAGGTCGGGTTGGCGATCGGGTTCGGCACTTTGGCGGCGCCGGCGAGGCCCAGGTAGAGCGGAATGTAGAGCGCTCCGATTGTGAGCACGAGCAAAGTCAAGACGTCAAAAATCTGGCCCGCGAGGCCCTGCTTTGGAGGTTTGTAAGCCATTGTGCGTTTCCTCAGCCCCGGCGACGCCGCATCTCGTCGAGATGCTTGAGGTCAAGGCCATAGATGAAGTGTTTGTCTTCGACGTAGTGGCGCAGCATGGCGACGATGGCCGCCGTGTTGAACGTCAGCACCAGCGCGCAGGCGATCGAAAGGATCACGCGGATGGCGGGCAGCGAGATGTAGGACCAGACGCTGAACAGCGCGAACAACATGGTGCACCACAGCACCACAACAAAAATCACGAGGCCCGCTCGATCGCGCCTGTGCATCTTGTCGATGCGCTGCTCAAGCGTCGCATCTCCGCTTCGATGGGCTAATGTCGCTTCCATTCTCCTCCTCCTCCTGGCCGTTTTCGGCTTCATTGTGCGGGAAATTAATTTCCCCAGAGGAATGTCAGACAAACTTAAATTGCTGTCAAGCGAAGCCGCGCGCACATGCCGCACCACAACGTTGGGCCAAGGCAGAACAACGTTGAATAGATTGACTTTTACCGATCTGGCAGGATGTCGGAAATTTTGCGGGACAGGCCCGAAGCCCTGGGTGAAGGGCTCGCACACGGCGTTTTCGGCTGCCAAAGCGTCATTTTGACTTGTTAGCGACATCGGGAGTCGCGAACCGAGCGGCACCGGAACGGCGTTACTCATGATTTTCGGCAGGCAACAATATGCCTGCCGGGTCGGTCCATTGATCAAGTGACTTCGCCGCCGCGACGTCAGTCCGGCTTGCTGACCGAAAACAGGACAAACTGCGTCGACGGCGTTTCCTTCTTGGTCTTGTCGGTCACAGCCAGATAGAGCTCGTCGGTGAGACGGGCCATGCCTTCGAAATTGTCGTTCAGCAGCGTGCTGGCCCCCGCATCCAGTTCCGTGGCCGTGCATGTCTCGGCAGCGCAGGCCTGCGGGTCGACAACGCGCAGCCGGCCGATGCTGGGACCTCCCTTGGTTTCGCGCGTGCGTTCGAGCACCAGCAACTGGCCACCGGGCATCGTCTCGATGGCTTTCAGATTGCTTCGCTTCGGCTGGAAGGTCGGGAACGTCCAGCGTCCGCCATCCAGGCCGTAGATCGTGTGCGTGTCGCCGGGCTGGCCCTGCATCGCCTCCTCCGGAGCCGTCACGATGCCGCGGTCGCTCGTGGCGGCCACCGCTTCCAGCCGACTGTTCGGTTCGTTGTACTGTGCAACATCCGACAAGGTGCCCGGCAGCGCCACGGCTTCGACCGGCATGCCGTCCGGCTTGAATCGATGGATCGCGGGGCCATCCTCGAACGCGACGAGGAGTTCGCCGTCGGATGGCACGCCATTCTCGCCATTGACCACGGCGAGCCCTTCGGCGTTGACGAGGGCGGGCGTCGTTCCAGTAGCGAGTTGCACCGAAAACACCGGTTCCATGCTGGCGATCTTGTTGTCTTTGATTTCGACGCGGAAGTGATGCAGCACGCCGTCGTCCGAAACCGCATAGAGCAGCTTGTCGTCCGCATCCCAGGCAAGGCCGGACAGCTCGTTGACATTGTGGCCGTTCGGACCGCTGGCCGGGCCGGCTTTGCTGTCAAGCAAGGTCAGCGCGAAAGTGGGCGACTGTGCCGCCGCAAAGGATACGGGTGCGAGCACTGAGGTGCACAGAAGCAGCGCGGGCATGATTTTGTTGGTCATCTCATTCTCTCCTATTGTTGGGTAGCCAGGGGCTGTGCCCCGCGGCTCGGGAAGCCGCCAAGCTTGCGCAAGGCCGGCAGGAATTTGTTGTGCTTGGTGCCTGGATTGAGCAGCGCGGTGCCGACGCAATATTTCGAGCATCGTTTCGTCGGATGCTGATGCAGCGCCCTCAGTATGGCGTCGGCGACGCCATTGCCGTTGGCCGATTTCGTCTCGACGATGAACAGGCCATCATCGACCGTGTGCTGCGCGTCCGGGGTGAAGAACTGCAGGCCGCAATCGATCGTCATGCGCTCGCCGCCTTGCTTGGCGACCAGCGTCATGCGCCGGTAGCGCATGTCGATGACGCGGGACAGCTGGTGCGGAAACGGCTGGCCGTACTGGGCTCGATACACATCGTCGATGTAGGCGATGGCCGCATCGTCCAGAACGCCGAACTTCGACAGGTCCCGGTCGAGGCGCTTCTTGACGGTGATGCCGCGCTTGTCCTTCAGCTTGACTTCAAGGAAGCACAGGCCGGCCTCGGCGTAGCGGCGCACCCTGACCTTGGCACGCTGGCGCCTGCCCTGATGATGGTCGAAATAGCTGCGACGGTCTGCATCGTCGAAGTAGCAGGTCTCGTAGGTGAAGGCCCGCAGCCCGTCGATTTCCAGCATGTCGAAAGCCTGTGCCAGGTCGCCGGCGGCGTGCTTCAGCACTGTGGCGTCGACGACGTATTTGTTGTCCAGCCGCTCGAGCATGGCGGCTTTGCCGTTCAGCTGGGAAAGGCTGATGGGCAGGAAGCCACGCTCCAGCCAGGTGTCAGTGCTTGCGATAATGGACATTGAGCTTCGCCATTTCGGTGATGTAGTCGAGCTGGAGGACCTGGTAGGACAGCACGTCGACGCCGAGCCGCGCGGACAGTTCCGCGCGCATCGCCACCGGATCCGACAGCAGCGCCAGATGGATCTTGTCGAGCGAAACCTTGGTGCCGCTGACGGATTGCAGCATCTTCGGGTGGTCGATGACATAGGCGCCGATCAGCACGAACAGCACGGTCGCGGCCGCGAACGGTATCGTGGTTCCCTGCACGGATGAAATTACCGCGATGGCGACGCTGCCGAAGAAATAGGTCATCTCCGTCTTGCTGAGCGGCTCCGACCGAAGCGTGAAAAGCGCCAGGATCGCAAACAGTCCGAAACCGGCTGCCACGCCGAAATCGACCACCGAGAGCACGGTGAGGACCGCGAAAACGAAGATGTTGAAAAGCGCCGCGGCGGTGACGAGTTCCTTGTCGCGATAGCGCCGGTAGTACATGCCGAACAGCAGGATCGACATGCCGGCAACATCCACGGCAAAGCGCACGAATTCCATGACGAAGAGGTTCTGCAGTACCTGCGGTGTCATTTCGACCTCCCCTGGACACAGACTTGTAGGCTTGGGCAGGTCGAGGCGCGTGGGCCCGATGACAAGCAGCCCAAGGGCGCTGGGGAATAGAGGAATGGCATATTCGATCTCCTGACTTTTCCGCCGCGATGGCGGCGACGTCAGGAAGAACGGACGTAAACAGACTCTATTCCGCCGCAGGCGATTTTTTTCATGCGATCAGGAAGACTGAAAATTACTATATAAAACAATGCGTTATGATTTGACTTTCCGCACCCATGAATGTCCGATGACCATTTCATGAATGACGCCGGCTTCAGAACGGACAGCCCTGGATTATTCTGATTTTCGCTAATGCAACGCTTAGACATTGCTCACTTGAGCCGCCAAGGAACAATATCCACGGCAAAAGAAAAAGCCGCTGCGGGCCCGCACCGGCTTCCTTTTTTCGGCTGCTCAGATGGAGAAAGGTGGTCGGTCCGCTTCAAGTCCCGCAGATGGTACGAGCGTTCAGCAGCCCCCAGCCAAAGACCGGATCCTTGCCCGGCTTGCCCAGATCCTCGGCCGACTGCTGCAGCAGCCCTTCGACATCGGCTGCCTTCAATTCAGGATTCGCAGCCAGCATCATTGCAGCCGCCGCAGTTACAAACGGTGCCGCAAAAGAGGTGCCCGTCTTCGATTGGGCGCCCTTGATCGAAGCGGCGGTCCACACCTGAACGCCCGGCGCAGCGATGTCGACATGGTCGCCGGCGCCGGCGCGGCGGTAGGGGTTCTTGCTCCGGTCGATCGCCGTCACCGCAATCACGCCGTCGTAACCTCCAGGATAGAGCGGTGCTGCGCGCGGTCCATCATTGCCAGCCGCCGCCACCAGCACGATGCCACGTGCGGCAGCCCTCTCGATCGCCTGCTTGAGCAGCAGGTTGGGAGGGCCGGTCAGGCTCATGTTGATCACCTTCACGCCACGAGCCGCCAGCAGGTCGATCGCGCGGACAAGGTCATAGACCGCCGAGCGATCATCATTGCCCGCGCCACGATGGAAGGCATCCACCGCAATGAGTTCGCCTCCGGGCACCAGGCCGGGCGTGCGGCTTTCAGCCGAGCCGACAAGCAGTGCAGCCACGGCGGTGCCATGCTGGCGTCCTGAGTCAGGCAGATTGCCAGCCTCCAGGCGGATCGTCTCGACCTTGGCGCCTACGAAAGCCAGATGGCCGGAATTGATGGCCGTATCGATGAGGCCGATCCGCGTCGGCACGGCGCATCGGCCAGGCATCGCGGCACCCTCGGGCCAGCCGACGACGTTGCGGGCTAGGCAATTGTCTGCACCGCACGGTTCGGCATGGGCGCCATCTGGCCGATAAAAGTGGTTGAGGTCCACCGCCGCAGCGGGCGCAGCACCGGCCACGCGCGCGCGCGCAGCTTCAAGCGTCACCCCGCGCGGAATTGCCAATCTCACCATATCGGCGCCGGCAATCGAAACCGTCCTGCGATCTCGAACTGAGTATCCGGTCGCGGTAAGCTCGGCTATCGCTGCATCGTCGAGGCCAAGTGCTACGATCTGCCGAGGTGCCTGGCGATCGACCTGAACCACGCGAGAAGCCAGGGCAGCACGCCTGCTGGCACGATTCGACCGATCCCCGCCCCTGCGGTCGTCCGCTACGCCATCGCCATCGATATCATCGTCGTCGCCATCATCGGGATCACTGGTATCGCTATCGTCGCTGCTGTCACTATCGTCGCTGCTATCGCTATCGTCGCTGCTGTCACTGCCACCGTCGTCGTCGTCGGCCAGTGCAACTCCGATACCGAACAGCCCTCCGTAATTCGGCGCCACGAAAGGCACGCCAACACTTCCGCCGGCCAACGCCAGCACAAAGGCAACCGCAAGCGAAGCTGATGGCGTTTTCAGAAGCATGGTTCGTCCTTCCCCGGCATCACGACACACTCGCGGCAAATGTCAGCGATCCACATAAGTGTGTCGGCATACCATATCATTTCGAATGCAATTGTGCATTTTGGGAGCAACGGGCCAGTGTCCGTTTTATTCCGTGGGAAGCGATAGGTACGACCGCATGAGGGGTGACGAGGTTCAGGTCAGCGACCGCCTGATTGCTTTCCTTCCCAATTTGCGCCGGTTCGCCATTTCGCTGTGCCGATCGCGCGATCTCGCCGACGACCTCGTGCAGGCAGCGTGCGAGCGCGCGCTGGCCAGCCAGGACCGATTCGAGCCCGGCACCAGATTCGACGCCTGGATGTTCCGCATCCTGCGCAACCTGTGGATCGACCACGTTCGTCGCGCCAAGACGACGGGACCGCAACAAGACATCGACGACACCCCCGACATTACCGGTTCAAGTGGCGAGCGCGACGCCGAAGCCCGGCTGACCCTGAAAAGCGTCGCCCTGGCAATCGACCAGTTGCCGGACGATCAGCGGGAGGTGCTGCTACTCGTCTGCGTCGAGGACCTTTCGTACAAGGAGGCGGCGGAGATATTGTCCATCCCGATCGGCACCGTCATGAGCAGGCTCTCCCGCGCCCGCAAGAATCTTGCCGACGCGGCTGGAATAAACTCCAGGACCGACCGTTCACCCGAAAAAGGTGGAAACAAATGAGCAGGCGCGAATTCGACGACGAAACCTTGATGGCATTTGCCGACGGCGAACTCGACGCCGAGACGACGGCAACCGTCGAGGCCGCCATGGAGACGGACGACGATCTCGTTACCCGGGTCGCCGCTTTCATCGAAAGCCGCGCACTAGCAGCATCCGCGCTCAAGCCGCTGATCGAGGAGCCGGTCCCAGAAGCGCTGACACGGTCGGTCCAAAAGATGATCAACGAGGCGCGGGAACTAGCCACTGATCCTTCAGCCCCGCAGGTGGCGGCGAACAACGTCGTCGCCTTTCCGCCGCGCGACACGCACCCGGTTCGTTCGACCTGGGCAATGCCGCTGGCGGCATCGCTGGCGGCTGTGGCCTTCGGCGCTGGCGGCTACCTCGCCGGCCAGGCAGGCGCGCCGGCCTCCGGCAACCTGGCCATGACGACGATCGGCGACGCCGCAATTATCCAGGCACTCGGCTCGGCGCCCTCAGGCACCGATGTCGTGGCGGGCGATGCCACGCTGAAACTCGTTTCCAGCTTCCGTGACGCGAGCGGCACATTGTGCCGCGAGTTCGAGCTTCACCGCGCGTCAAGATCTGCCATCGTGTCGATCGCCTGCCGCCCGGAACAGGGCTGGGACGTCCGGCTGGCAGTGGCGGCCCAGGCGGCGGAAGAAGATTATGTTCCGGCCGGTGCCACCGAGGCAGTCGATTCCTACCTGATGACGATCAATGCGGGAGCCCCGCTGTCGGAGGCGGAAGAGAAGAAGGCCCTGGCTCTGCCGCAATGACCACGACAGCCACCGACGTATAGCTGGTATCCTATCGCGGGATCGGCTGCGGACCGCGCTTGCGCTCGCTGGCGTAGAGTGCAACCGCCATCGCGCGGTTGCGCACGCCCAGCTTGTCGTAGAGATTTTTCAGGTGGTACTTGACCGTGTTTTCCGAGATTCCGGTCCGCGTCGCGATCTGCAGATTGGTCCAGCCGTCGGACAAGACGCCGAGCAGTTCGAGCTCGCGGGTGGTCAGGCGCGACAGCGGCGTCTCGTTGATCTTGGCGACATCGATGTAAGGGATGCAGATACGGCCGTTGGCGACTGCCAGAAGCGTGTCGAACAGGATGCAGGGATCGTCGAACTGGTAGCAAAAGCCCTGCGCGCCCAGCCGTACGCATTGCTTGAGGATGCCGATGTCATGGTCGTTGGAGAAAATGACCAGGCGCGCCGTCAATTGCCGGCGCTGAAGCTCGATCAGCACCTCGCTGGCATCCATGTCGGACAGCTTCCAGGCGACGATGGCGACGTCGAACAAGGGCTGCGATCCCGCCACCGCCTTGATGAAGGCATCACCGCTCTGGACGCCTTCGACAAAATCGAAGCGCTCGTCGCGGCTGATCATGTCGCGCAACGCGGCGATCACCAGCGGGTTGCGCTCGGCAACCAGGACACTCAGCTTTTTTTGTTGCGCCATTGGCCCGCCATCGACATCGGCATCATGCCTTGGCGCATTCCAATCGAATTTGCCAAGGCATGCCCGCTCTCCAGCGACAGGAATCAGTCGTAGATTCGGAATCGACCGACCAGATCGTGGGTTTCTTCGCGAACGGCGGCTTCGATCTTGGCGTTGCCGGCCTCGCCATTGGCCGCAAGACCGTCGATGACAGCCATGGTCATGCGCCCGACCTGGCGGAACTCCTCGGCAAGGAAGCCGCGGGTCGTGCAGGCTGGCGTGCCCAACCGGACGCCCGAAGTGACCATCGGACCCTGTGGATCGAATGGGATGCCGTTCTTGTTGCAGGTGATGTGGGCCCGCCCGAGGGACGCTTCCACCGCCTTGCCGGTGAGGTTCTTGCGCCGCAGGTCGACAAGCATGAGATGCGTGTCGGTACCGCCCGAGACGATGTCGACGCCACCCTCCTGCAGGGTCTCGGCCAACACTTTGGCGTTGGAGACGACGTTCGCGGCATAGACCTTGAAGTCGGGCGTCAGCGCCTCGCCGAAGGCAACCGCCTTGGCGGCGATGACGTGCATCAGCGGACCGCCCTGCAGGCCCGGGAAGACGGCCGAATTGATCTTCTTGCCGATCTCTTCATCGTTGGACAACACCATGCCGCCGCGCGGACCGCGCAGGGTCTTGTGCGTGGTGGTGGTCACGACATGGGCATGTTCGAGCGGGTTGGGGTGGACGCCGCCGGCGACCAGGCCCGCGAAGTGGGCCATGTCGACGAACAGCTTGGCGCCGACCTCGTCGGCGATCTCACGGAACGCCTTGAAGTCGATGATGCGCGGATAGGCCGAGCCGCCGGCCAGGATGACCTTGGGCTGGTGCTTCTTGGCGAGATCGCGCACCTCGTCCATGTCGATGCGGTGCGTATCGGGCTTCACGCCGTAGGAGACGGGGTTGAACCACTTGCCCGATTGGTTGACCGGCGCGCCGTGAGTGAGATGGCCGCCCGCAGCAAGGTTCAGGCCGAGATAGGTGTCGCCCGGCTGCATCAGCGCCATGAACACTGCCTGGTTGGCCTGGCTGCCTGAGTTCGGCTGCACGTTGGCAAAGCTGCAGTTGAACATCGTCTTGGCGCGCTCGCGCGCCAGATCCTCGATCTCGTCGACATAGGCGCAGCCGCCATAGTAACGGCGGCCCGGATAGCCCTCGGCGTATTTGTTGGTCAGCACCGAGCCCTGTGCCTCGAGCACCGCCTTGGAGACGATGTTTTCCGAGGCGATTAGCTCGATCTCGTCGCGCTGGCGCTGCAGCTCGCGGTCCATAGCATCGCTGACGGCGGGGTCCGCCTGGGCGACGCCGGTGCGGAAGAAGTGGCGGGCGCTGCCGATGCCGGGTCTGGTTGGAATATTCATGAGGCTTCTCCCTTGCGGCGCCCTGCGGCGCCAGAAAATGTGGTCATCCGGTCCAGCCAAGGCCGGCGGATATGCAGTTGATCGAAAGCAGGAGCGCGTTGACGGCGCGCTTGGGCTTGGCGGTGGCGCCGTCCTGGGCGCGCACCTCGCGCAGCAGCTGCACCTGCAGCCGGTGGATCGAGTCCATCTGGGGGCGGATGCGGTCGAAATGGCGCTTGAAGGCGGGGAAGCGTTCGGAAAGCTTGAGCCCGCCATTGACCTCGGAGATCATCCGCCGCGTCAGCGCGTATTCGGCCGAGATCTTGCGGTAGATGCGCTCGCCGACCTCGCGGTCCTGCACCAGCCCGGCATAGAGGTAGCCGATATCCATGTCGGACTGGTAGAGGCCCTTGTCCACCTCGTCGACGACGAGGCGGAAGAAGCGTGAGCGTTCGAACATCTGCCTGAGCAGTTCCAGGCCAGCGTCGCCGCGCACGTTGACGAAGGAATTGAGCGCGCTGCCGATGCCGTACCAGTTGGTCAGCAGGTGCCGGTTCTGGCTCCAGGCGAAAACCCATGGGATGGCGCGCAGGTCGGAAATGTCCCTCGCGCCGAAACGGCGCGCCGGGCGCGAGCCGATCTTGAGCAGCGACAGTTCTTCAACCGGGCTAGCCTGGTGGAAGTAGTCAATAAAGCCCGGCTCGTTGATCAGGCCCGAATAAGACGCCTGCGACATGCCGGTCAGCGCTTCCAGCGCCTCGCTGAACTCGGGAATGTCCTTGAGCTCAGGCTCGTTCGGCGACTTGACGGTGTGGGCAAAGACGCTCGCCGCCAGGATCTCGAGCTGATAGAGGCCGGTACCGCGGTTGGCGAATTTCGACGACACGACCTCGCCCTGCTCGGTGACGCGCATCGCGCCGCCGATGGTGCCGGCCGGCTGGGCAGCGATCGCCCTGCCTGTCGGTGCCCCGCCCCGGCTGACCGAGCCGCCACGGCCGTGGAAGAAGCTGATCTTGACCTTGCGCTTGATGGCGAGCGCCGTGATCCGCCGCTGGGCCTTGTTCAGCTCCCAGTTGGAGGCGAGGAAACCGCCGTCCTTGTTGCTATCGGAATAGCCAAGCATCACTTCCTGGCTGTTGCCGAAATCGCGCACCGAGCGGCGGACAATGGAAACACCGAACAGTTGGTCGAGGATTTCCGGCGCGGCGCGCAGGTCGGCAATCGTTTCGAACAGCGGCACGACCCTGAGCGCAATGGTTCCGCTCCCGTCTGATGCCGTCGCCATGCCGGAATACTGCGCCAGCAGATAGACCGCCAGGAGATCGTCGCTCGACCGCGTCATCGACAGGATGAAGGCCCCGACCGCACCGCCGTTCAGCCCGGCCGAAGCCTTGCGGATGACGTCGTACAGGTCGAGAAGCTCTTGTGCTTCTTCCGACAGCGCCAGCCGGTCGACTTCAAGCTGTTCGCCGCAATTCAGTGCCGCCCGGATACGTGCCGTCCATTGCGGTGTGTCGGGAGCAGGCGCTGTCTCCGGATCGGCGTGCTTGAACAACTCGCTCAGCACACGATTGACGACGGTGGAGTTCTGCCTGATGTCCAGCGAAACCGTGCGGAAGCCGAAGGTTTCGACCTGCTGGCGCACCGGCCGCACGAAGCGCCGTGCGATGAGCTTGCCGCCAAGCTGGCCGAGCACGTTTTCAAGCTCGCGCAAGTCAGTCTTGAAGGCATCGGAACGGGTATAGGGCTTGGCCGACGCCTCCCCGCGCATCGCCTCAAGGCGATCAAGCATCGCGGCTGCGAACTGGCGCAAGGGTTCGTCGGGATTGCGTGCCACGATCTCCGAGGCATTGCCGCTGCGATGCAGGGCATGGCCCAGTGCCTTGGTAAAGGCTTCCGGGATGTCGACGACATTGGCGCTGATGCTGAGCACGGTGACCAGCTTGCGCACCTGGCTGATATACCAGCCAACGATCGCCTGACGGCACTCGTTGAGCGCGTAGGCCGTGGTCTTGGCCGTGACGTTCGGATTGCCATCGCGATCGCCGCCGATCCACGAGGCGTACCGCATGAAGGACGGCACCTTGAGATCGTATTCGGGGTAGTGGCGGGCCAGCGCTTCCTCGACGCTGTCATAGAGCTTGGGCGTCGCCTCGAAGATCACTTCGCGAAAGAAGTGCAGGCCCCAGGCGATCTCGCGCTCGACCGAAGGCCGCTCGAGCCGCAGTTCGCCCGACATCCAAAGCAGTTCGATCTCGCTCTTGAGGTCGTCGATCAGCTGTTCGCGCTCACGCGGCGCCCAGCGCTGCTGCTCGAGTTCGGTCAGCTTGCGGTAGATGCGGCGGTGGATTTCGAGGACGGTGACCCGCTTGGCCTCCGTCGGATGCGCCGTCATGGTAGGCCCAACGCTGAGCGCGTCGAGGGTAGCCTGGATGTCCTCAGCCGGGTAGCCGGCGGCGGCGATCTCGCCCACGACATTGGCGAAGGAGCCGATGACTTCGTCGGCACCGCCCATCTGCTCCAGCTCTCGGCGAGAGCGCATGGCCAGAAGCTCGTTGGCAATGGCGACGAGCTGGAACCACATACCGGTGGCTTGCAGCGCGGCGATGCGTTGCCCGCTTTCGAGCGCATCGAGGCTCACGCGGCCGGTAAGAACCTCCGCCATATCGGGCTCGCGTTCGCTGACGACGGCCAAAAGCACCCTGAACAGCAGGCTGCGGACGTCCTCACGAAAGCTGAGTGGTTTGCTCTCCTCCAAGCGACACCCATTCATCTCGTGTTGCTCCGGGACACCGGTTCGTAGAGCCGGCCATCCGGGAAATGCAGTTTTCCTGATGCCGAGCAGATCGGTTTTCCGTCTCTTTGAAAACGCCCGGACGGGTAGATTTCCTATTCGTTCGGGTGGTGCCGATACTGGCCGAACGATGATCGCAAAACTCAAATCCGACTACCGCCCGGGGCAGAAATTCTGGAGTTTCCAGAGGATTGGTCCAGTGCGATTTGCAGTGGACGAGATTTAACTCATGTGCAAATATGTTGCATATAAGGCAAGTATGGGAGGCACATTACAGTGAGGTCCAATACCCGATTCCGCGTTGCCGCAGCACAATCCAACAGAGCTTGAAGAGGAACATGCCCATGCAGAAAGTGCTGCCGGAACTCTATGAGGGCCACGCGCCCATCACCGTTCAGAACGCCTTCCATGACGCGCTCGAAGCGCTCGAGGAATGGAAGGAAGGAAACGAGGAACCTCTCGTACCGGTCGACGGCTTCAACGTCCCGATCAGCCATATCTTCGCCCGGATGAGCACTTGCACCGACCTGTTGCCGCTCAGGACGCGCGATGTTCTCGAGACCATCATCGACAAGGGCTCGTTCCGCGCATCGGGCGGTTCGCTCTATGCCGACGGTGCCAAGCTTGTCATGCCGCTCTGCGTCGAGCTCCTGACCCTGTCGTTGCTACGCCCGACGGCATCGCTGGCCCAGCTGCACAAGGCCTGCGTCGACGCCTGAGCGACGACCGAGCTTATTAGCCCCCTGGCCGCCACGCATGCCGTGGCGGCAGTCGTATTTTTGACCTCTTGATTTTTGTCTCAGCAGTGACCGCCAACGAAAAAAGCCCCGGATCGCTCCGGGGCTTTCTTTTGTCTGGCGCTGCTGACGCGCGTTCAGGCCGCGCGATTCCTCGACGTGTCGACGCCATATTCCAGCGAAGAATCCACGATGGCGTGCCACAGGCTGTCGGCGAAGCTGGTGAAAACCAGCATGCTGTAGACCGGATGGCCGTCGGCACCGTTCGCCTCGCGCCAGAAATTGACCGCCGTGTGGTCGACCGACGTATTCGCGGCAGTGCCAACCGGAAAGACAGCATCATGCAGGTCGAGCGACGAGAACTTGGCGATGGCATCGCGGCCGCGCGGGCCGGAAACCCGGATCAGGCAGCGGCCGTCCGACTGATCGGAAAGCGAGGCCGCGCCTGAGAAGGCCTGGCTCATGGCGTCGATCTGCGAGCTCTCGTCCGTCCGCGGCGCCAACACCGTGAACTGGTCGGGTCCCGACCAGACGAGCGTCGCGGACTTGCCGGCGACGGCCTTCGGCGTGTTTGGCGCATCGACGCCGAACAGCTTTTTTGCCGCCTTGGCAGTGTCGGCTGCCTTGCCGCGCCGGGCCATGACCTGGACCAGCACGAGATCGCGAACCTCGACAAGCGTCACGCCTGCCTGTGCACCGGCCACGCCATGGCGGCCGGCGACGAGCGCCTTCTGGAGCGGCGACTGGGTGTTCCAGAGATAATCAACCACGCTGGCGCGCTCCTTCTGGATCATAGAAGACAGGATTGCAGATCTCGGCTTCGTAGTCCTCGCTCCGCAGCGGATCGTGGATGCGGACGATTTCGCCGATACGTTCGCGGCCGCGTTCGACCAGGCCGAGGCCGATCCACTGTTCCATCATCGGCGAGAAGCAGACCGAGGTGACGTAACCCTGGTCAGTCGCCGGACCCGGGATGCCGCCCTTGGGGATGACATGCGCGCCGGAGCGCAGCCGGCGTGCACGGTCGAGCGGCTTGATGCCGACAACGACCTGGCGGTCGGGTGCAGTCAGCCCCTCGCGACCGGCCATGACGCGGCCGATGAAGTCCTTCTTCTTCGACATCATCTTGCCGAGGCCAAGGTCGTCGGCCGTCGTCATGCCGTTGAGCTCGGGACCGGCAACGTGGCCCTTCTCGATACGCATGACGCCAAGCGCCTCGGTGCCGTAAGGCGTCACGCCATAGGGCTTGCCGGCGATCATCAGGTTCTCGGCCATCGCCGCGCCGTAGCGTGCCGGCACCGAGATTTCGAAGGCGATTTCACCCGAGAACGAGATGCGGAACAGGCGAGCGGTGACGCCACCGCGCAGCTTGACCTCGCGGGCCCCCATGAACGGGAAGCCTTCGTTGCTCATGTCTTCCGACGGATCGACCAGCGCCTGCAGAAGCTTGCGGGTGTTCGGCCCGGCGATCGAGAACTGTGCCCACTGGTCGGACGCCGACGACAGCTGCACGTCGAGCTCCGGCCAGAGCACCTGGCGGCAGAATTCGAGATGCGCCATGACCGGACCGGCCTTGGCCGTGGTCGTGGTCAGGAAGTAATGGTCTTCAGCAAGACGCGAGGTCGTGCCGTCGTCCATGACGATGCCGTCCTCGCGCAGCATCAGGCCGTAACGCGCCTTGCCGACGGCAAGCGACGAGAAGGCATTGATGTAGACGCGATCGAGGAAGGTGCCGGCGTCGGCACCGCGCACGTCGACCTTGCCGAGCGTGGAAACGTCGCAGAAGCCGACGCCGTTGCGCACGGCGAGCACTTCGCGGGAGACCGATTCGATCCAGTCCTTCTCGCCCGGCTGCGGATACCATTGAGCGCGCTTCCAAAGCCCGGTGTCGACGAACACAGCACCGCGCGCAGCCGCCCAGTGATGCGACGGCGTCAGGCGCCAGGCGTGGAAGTTCTCGTCGCGGTGATGGCCGGCGAGTGCGCCGATCGCCACCGGTGCATAGGGCGGACGATAGATCGTCGTGCCGGTCTGCGAGATGGTGCGGCCGGTGGCATCGGCCATGATGGCAAGGCCGGTGATGTTGGAGGTCTTGCCCTGGTCGGTCGCCATGCCAAGCGTGGTGTAGCGCTTGAGATGTTCGACGCTCTCGAAGCCTTCGCGCTGCGCCAGCGTCACGTCGGATGCAGTGACGTCGTGCTGGAAGTCGACGAAGGCCTTGCCCTTGGCCTTGACCTGCCAGAGCGGCGAGATCGCGTAGACCTCGTCGCCGGCTTCCGATGCTTCGCCGGCATTGCCCGACGCGCCGCAATCGGCGGCCGCAGCCACACCGGCGGCATGGCCGTCGCGCAGGCAAGCGCCAAGCGAGAATTCGCCATTGGCGGCACCCGCCATGACCATGCCCGTCGGGCAATCGCCGGGGACAAAGGCTGCGATATCGTCACGCCAGACCGGCTTGCCGCGATGGAAACAGGACAAGCCCACATTGGGGTTCCAGCCACCGGACACTGCCAGGCAGTCGGCATCGATCTGCTGCTTCCTGCCGTCGGCGGCAGTAACCACTAGGCCACGCACGCCATCGACGCCACCCTTGACGTCGGACACGCCGCCAGCCAGCACGCGCAGGTCGGAGAGTTCGGCCAGTGCCTGGTATTCCGCCGGCACCTTGCCGCGCGGGTCGATCACCGCTGCGATATCGCCACCGGCCTGCTGGATCGCCTCGACAGTGCGCCAGCCGTCGTCATTGTTGGTGAACAGCGCGACGCGCTTGCCCGGCATCGCGGCGAAGCGATGGACGTAGGTGCGCACGGCGGACGCCATCATCACGCCCGGACGGTCGTTGCCCGGGAAAGCAATCGGCCGCTCGATGGCACCGGCAGTGACAACCGAACGCTTGGCAACGATGCGCCAGATCCGCTGGCGGACCTGGTGCGGACCCGGCACCGGAACATGGTCGTTGACGCGCTCGAGCGCGGCGTGGACGCCGCCGTCATAGACGCCGAAAAGCGCCGTACGGGTCATGATGCGGACGTTGGGCAGCCCGGCGAGTTCGTCGGTCGCACGACGCACCCACTCCTCGGCATGCATGCCGTCGATCTCGCCACCGTCGCTGAGCAGGCGGCCGCCGAGACGGACGTCTTCTTCGACCAGGATGACACGCGAACCGGCGCGGCCGGCGGCCAGAGCCGCCGAAAGACCGGTGGGCCCAGCACCGACGACGAGCACGTCGCAATGCGCCCAGGCCTTGTCGTAGTGATCGGGATCCGGCAGTTCCGCGCTCTTGCCGAGACCGGCGGCACGGCGGATGATCGGCTCGTAGATCGCCTCCCAGAACTTCGCCGGCCACATGAAGGTCTTGTAGTAGAACCCAGCGACGAAGATCGGCGAGAAGAGCTGGTTGATCGACATGAAGTCGCGACGCAGCGACGGCCAGCGGTTCTGGCTCTGGGCGATCAGCCCGTCATAGAGCTCCTGCGTGGTGGCGCGGGTGTTCGGCTCCTTGCGGGCGCCGGTGCGCATCTCGACCAGCGCGCTTGGCTCTTCCGAACCAGCGGTGATGATGCCGCGCGGACGATGGTACTTGAATGAGCGGGCAACCAGCTTGACGCCGTTGGCGACGAGCGCCGAGGCCAGCGTGTCGCCGGCAAAGCCTGTCATGGTCTTGCCGTCGAAGGAGAACTGCAGCGGCGCCTGGCGATCGATCAGACCACCGCTGCGCAGCCGGTGCGACTGGCTGGCGGATGCAGCCTGGCTGCGCGCGTTGGTGCTGCCTTCGGCAGCGGCCGTCCTGCCGAGCGGTTCGGATCCGGAATAGCCCGACATCTTTATTCTCCTGCCTGCACCGGCTTGGACGCACCCACGCCGGGGGCTGCCGTGACCGATCTGAATTCATGCGTCACGGTGTTGCGCTCGGCTATCAGCCAGGAGCGGCAGCCACCGCCGTGATACCAGTACTCGCGCATGAAGCCGGCTACGTTGTCGCGCAGATAAACATAGTCGTAGAAGGCGTCTTCGACGCGCTCGGGGCTTTCGCCGCTATCGACTGCGAAGGTGGGCCGCTTGGGCGAGGCGTCGCCGAGATAGGTGAACTCGCCGTTCTCGCGTTCGCCGCAGAAAGGACATGCAATACGCATTCCGCCAGTCTCGCTTTCAGTGCAGGTTGGGTTGGGCGCCTTGGCCCTTTTCGTCGATCATCGCGCCGCGGCGGAACCGGTCGAGCCGGAAGCGCGCAGCTTCTGGGTGCGGTTCGTCACGCGCCAGCAGATGGGCGAAGACGAGACCGGAAGCCGGCGTCGCCTTGAAGCCGCCATAGCACCAGCCGGCGTTGAGATAGAGGCCGTCGATGGGCGTCTTGTCGATGATCGGCGTGCCGTCCATCGACATGTCCATGATACCGCCCCACTGGCGCAGCATGCGGACGCGGCCGATCATCGGCATGACCGCCATGCCGCCTTCGCAGACGTCCTCGACCACCGGCATGTTGCCGCGCTGGGCGTAGGAATTGTAGCCGTCGAGATCGCCGCCGAAGACGAGGCCGCCCTTGTCGGACTGGCTGATGTAGAAGTGGCCGGCTCCGAAGGTGACGACGCCAGGGATGAGCGGCTTGATCGCCTCGGTGACGAAGGCCTGCAGCACATGGCTTTCGATCGGCAGCTTCATGCCAGCCATGGCGGCGACGCGCGAGGTATTGCCGGCGACTGCCATGCCGACCTTGCCGGCGCTGATCTTGCCGCGCGATGTCTCGACACCGGTGACCTTGCCGTTCTGGTCGCGGACGAAGCCGGTGACTTCGCAGTTTTGGATGATGTCGACGCCACGCTGGTCGGCGGCGCGCGCATAACCCCAGACCACCGCGTCATGGCGGGCCGTACCGCCGCGACGCTGCATCAGGCCGCCCATGATCGGGAAGCGCGGGCTGTCGTAATTGAGGAATGGCAGTTCCTTGCGGATCTGCACCGCGTCGAGCAGTTCGGCATCGATGCCGTTGATGCGCATGGTGTTGCCGCGGCGGGCAAAGGCGTCGCGCTGGGCATCGGAGTGATAGAGGTTGATGATGCCGCGCTGGCTGACCATCGCGTTGTAATTGAGATCCTGCTCCATGCGCTCCCACAACTTCATCGAAAGCTCGTAGAAGCCGGTATTGCCGGGAAGGCCGTAGTTGGAACGGATGATGGTGGTGTTGCGGCCGGCGTTGCCGGAACCGATCCAGCCCTTTTCGAGCACCGCGACATTGCGGATGCCGTACTCGTTGGCGAGGAAGTAGGCCGTGGCCAGGCCGTGGCCGCCACCACCGATGATGATCACATCGTAGTGGCTCTTGGGTGCCGGATCGCGCCAAGCCCGGGTCCAGCCCTGATGACCGGACAAAGCTGCCTTGGCGAGTGAGAAGATCGAATATTTCATCGCATGTGTTCCGGCGAAATGTGAGGTGTGCCCGGGGCAGCGCCCGATCTGGATGATCGGGCGCCGAGCCTGTTCTTGTGCCTCAGACGTCCAGCGTGTGGTCGCGCTCCCACTGGGTGAAGTGCGACGCGTAGGAGTTCCACTCCTGATGCTTGAGCTTGATGAAGGCGGCGGAAAACTCCTCGCCCATCGCAGCTTTCAGCTCGCTGTCTTCGTCATAGGCACGCAGCGCGTCAAGCAGGTTGAGAGGCAGCTTGGCGCCATGCGTGACGGTGTGGCCTTCACGGTACATGTCGACGTCGCTGCGCGGACCGGGATCGGCCTTGGAGCGGATGCCGCTGAGGCCGGCAGCGATGATGATCGCCTGCATCAGGTACGGGTTGGCAGCGCCGTCGGGCAGGCGCAGTTCGAAGCGGCCGGGGCCGGGCACGCGCACCATGTGGGTGCGGTTGTTGCCGGTCCAGGTCACCGTGTTCGGCGCCCAGGTTGCACCCGAAAGAGTGCGCGGTGCGTTGATGCGCTTGTAGGAGTTGACGGTCGGATTGCAGATCGCGGCAAGTGCCGAGGCGTGCTTCATGATGCCGCCGAGGAAGTACCTGCCCTTCTCGGAAAGACCCAGCTCCATGTTCTTGTCTGCAAAGGCATTGTTCTTGCCGCTCAGATCCCACACCGAAATGTGGGCATGGCAGCCGCTGCCGGTGAGGCCTGGGAAAGGCTTCGGCATGAAGGTCGCGCGCAGGCCATGCTTTTCGGCGATCGAGCGGACCATGAACTTGAAGAACGAATGCTTGTCGGCAGTCTGCAGGACGTCGTCGTACTCCCAGTTCATTTCGAACTGGCCGTTCGCGTCCTCATGGTCGTTCTGGTAGGGCTTCCAGCCGAGATCGAGCATCGCATCGCAGATTTCGGCGATGACATCGAAGCGGCGCATCACGGCCTGCTGGTCGTAGCAGGACTTTGCCGCCGTATCGTACTCGTCGGCAATCTGCTTGCCATCCGGCGTGGTCAGGAAGAATTCCGGCTCGACGCCGGTCTTGACGCGCATGCCTTCCTTGGCGGCTTCGGCGACGAGGCGCTTCAGCGTGTTGCGCGGCGCCTGGGCCACGCCCTTGCCTTCCATCAGGCAGTCGGATGCGAGCCAGGCAACTTCCGGACGCCAGGGCAGCTGGATGACCGAGATCGGATCCGGCACAGCCAGCATATCCGGGTGCGCCGGCGTCAGGTCCAGCCAAGTCGCGAAGCCGGCAAAGCCGGCTCCGTCCTTCTGCATGTCCGATATAGCCTGCGCAGGCACCAACTTGGCGCGCTGCCCTCCGAAGAGGTCAGTATACGACACCATGAAGTATCTGATGTTGCGAGTCCTTGCGAACTCTTTGAGATCAGTCACCTCCGACTGATCGATTTTGGCTTCGAAGGCCGTACCCATGTAAAATGCTCCTCCCAATCCTTGTGGTTTTAAAAGGGACCCTTCCCGGGTACCCAGCTCGTCCCCGCAAGCGGCACGCCAGCCATGGCGGCAGCTTCGATCGAAAGAGCGCAGAGATCCTCAGGCTCGAGATTGTGCAGATGATTTTTGCCGCAGGCACGGGCGATAGTCTGTGCCTCGAGCGTCATGACCTTCAGGTAGTTCGCCAGACGGCGACCAGCCGCGATCGGATCGACGCGCTTCATCAGCTCGACGTCCTGCGTGGTGATGCCGGCAGGGTCCTTGCCCTCGTGCCAATCGTCGTAAGCGCCGGCAGTGGTGCCGAGCTTCTGGTATTCATCCTCCCAACGCGGATCGTTGTCGCCCAGCGCGATCAGCGCTGCGGTTCCAACCGATACTGCATCGGCACCGAGGGCGAGCGCTTTGGCCACATCGGCACCATTGCGTATGCCACCGGAAACGATCAGCTGAACCTTGCGGTGCATGCCGAGGTCCTGAAGCGCCTTCACTGCCGGGCGGATACAGGCGAGCGTCGGCTGGCCGACATGCTCGATGAACACTTCCTGGGTCGCTGCGGTGCCGCCCTGCATGCCGTCGAGCACGACGACGTCAGCGCCGGCCTTCACTGCGAGCGCGGTGTCGTAGTAGGGGCGTGCGCCACCAATCTTGACGTAGATCGGCTTTTGCCAGTCGGTGATCTCGCGGATTTCGAGGATCTTGATCTCGAGATCGTCAGGACCGGTCCAGTCGGGGTGACGGCAGGCCGAACGCTGGTCGATGCCCTTGGGCAGGGTGCGCATCTCGGCGACGCGGTCGGAAATCTTCTGGCCCAGAAGCATGCCGCCGCCGCCCGGCTTGGCGCCCTGGCCGACAACGATTTCGATGGCGTCGGCACGACGCAAGTCACGCGGGTTCATGCCGTAGCGCGACGGCAGGTATTGGTAAACCAGGTGCTTGGAGTGGCCGCGCTCTTCCTCGGTCATGCCGCCGTCACCGGTGGTGGTCGAGGTGCCGGAAAGCGTTGCGCCACGGCCGAGGGCTTCCTTGGCCGGACCCGACAGCGAGCCGAAGCTCATGCCGGCGACGGTGATCGGGATCTTCAGCTCGATCGGCTTCTTGGCGAAACGCGTGCCCAATACGACCGAGGTGTCGCACTTTTCGCGATAGCCTTCGAGCGGATAGCGCGAGATCGAAGCGCCGAGGAACAGCAGGTCGTCGAAGTGCGGGACCTTGCGTTTGGCACCGGAGCCGCGGATGTCGTAGATGCCCGTCGCTGCGGCGCGACGGATTTCGGACATTGCGTATTCATCGAACGTGGCCGACTTGCGTGGCGTCGTCGGAGGATTGTGATAGCTCATTTTGTTCCTCAGTATGCGTCAGCGTTGTCGATGTTGAAGTTGTAGAGCGTGCGCGCCGAACCGTAGCGCGAGAACTCTTCCGGCTTCACGTCGGTGATGCCGGCGCGGTCGAGCAGATCCTGCAGGATGGCGATGTGCTCGGGGCGCAATTCCTTCTTGATGCAGTCAGCGCCGAGGCTCTTGACCGAGCCGCGAACGAACAGGCGGGCTTCGTAGATCGAGTCGCCGAGCGCGTCGCCGGCATCGCCGAGCACCACGAGGTTGCCGGACTGCGCCATGAAGGCCGACATGTGGCCGATGTTGCCGCGAACGACGATGTTGATGCCCTTCATCGAGATGCCGCAACGCGACGAAGCGTTGCCTTCGATGACCAGCAGACCGCCGCGACCGGTGGCGCCGGCGTACTGGCTGGCGTCGCCCTTCACGACGATGGTGCCCGACATCATGTTTTCACCGACGCCCGGGCCGGCCGAGCCATGCACGGTGATCGTCGAGAGCTGGTTCATGCCGCCGCAATAGTAGCCGACACTGCCCTGCACATCGATCGAGATCGGGTGCTCGGCGCCGACGGCAACCGCATGACTGCCCTTCGGGTTGATGACTTCCCAGTTCGGCTCGGTGGAAGCGTCCTTCACCTCATGCAGCGCCTGGTTGAACTCGCGCAGCGTGTTCTTCGAAAGATCGAACACCTTCGGCGCGTAGTTGACCTGGTGCAGGGGGGACGTCGCAAGATTCGTTGAATGCATAGTCTCAGTGCTCCCAGAAATAGACGGTGGAGGGCTCAGGCTCCCAGACCTTGGCGTCTTCGATGCCGGGCAGGTTGGCGAGCGCGCGATATTCGGAGCCGAAAGCGACATACTGGTCGGTCTCAGCCATGACGGCGGGCTTGCAGGAGATCGGATCGCGGACAACGCCGAAGCCGTCCTTGGTGCCGACCACGAAGGTGAAGAAACCGTCGAGGTCATTGAGGCTGCTTTCCAGCGCCTCGCCGAGATTCTGGCCATGCGCAATCTTCGACGACAGGTAGGCGGCGGCCACCTCGGTGTCGTTTTCGGTCTCGAAACGCATGCCGTCGCGGATCAGCTCGCGGCGCAGATTGTTATGGTTCGACAGCGAGCCATTGTGCACCAGGCACTGGTCCGGGCCGGTCGAGAAAGGGTGCGCGCCGAGCGTGGTGACAGCGGATTCGGTAGCCATACGGGTGTGGCCTATGCCATGGCTGCCACCCATCGAGGCAATGTCGAAACGCTTGAGCACTTCGATCGGCAGGCCGACTTCCTTGTAGATTTCGATGGCTTCGCCAGCGCCCATGACGCGGACGTTGGGGCGCAGCTCGGCGAGTGCCACGCGGGCTTCACCGATCTTGTCGGCCGGCACGTCCAGCACCGCATGGGTGGACTTTACCGTCGACGAAACCTTGGCGTTGATCTTCTTGCCGAGCTCGGCGTCGAGACCCTTGAAATCCGCGTCCGGGGTAGCCGACTGGATGGTGATCTTGCCATGACCCTTGGCACCGCCGCCATAAATGGCGATGCCCGCGCTATCGGGGCCGCGATCGGTCATAGTTACGAGCATTTCGGACAGCAGCGCGCCCAATTGGGGCTCCAGCGACTTGTCCTTGAGAAAGAGTCCTACAATTCCGCACATCCCAGTTTCCTCACCTGATTGGCTGCCTGTGACAAAAGCTAGCAGGTTCCCGAGGCCAATTCAACTGTGATGAATTTTTTATTCCTGTAGAAAAACAAGAAAGCGACAATTCGGCCACTCCGGCTAACGCCAGGGCAGCGTCCCGCGCGGTTTTTCGCCGCGCGGCGCGGAATTGCGGGGCTGACTGCACCGTGGAAGACTTGAATTTCAGAAGTTTGAGGCCGCGCTCGCCGGGCTTCATTGCCGATTTTTCGGACATCCGAGCGCGTACAAGCGTCCGCGCCGGCGCACTTTTCGAAGCTGCACTCGGTCGAGCCGGCCTTGGGCCAGCCGCCAGAAATCATGGATGCAGGTGATCAGGCCCAAGGACGAGCGCCAAAGCTCGACCCTGCCCGAGAGCTAGTCGCTGCCGCGACCGCGTGGATAAGAGATGATCGACAGATATCTGATCGGCAAATGGGTCAGTTCTTCCGGGCCGTGCGGCGCATCGGCATCGAAGAACAGGCTGTCGCCCGGAGTCATGCGGTAGAGGTTGTTGCTGTGGCGATAAACGACCTCGCCCTCCAGCATGTAGAGAAACTCCATGCCGTCATGCTGGAATGTCGGGAAGACATCAGAATCTTCCGACAGCGTGATCAAATATGGTTCGACCGTTACGCCTGACGTGTCCGAACCGATATGGCCAAGCAACGTATATTGGTGTCCGGCGCGGGTGCCGCGGCGTTCGACGTCGACCCCTTCGTTGGCCTTGACGAACACGGCGTTTCTCTCTTCCTCGAAGCGGCGGAAGAAGGCGGTGACCGGGACGCCGAGCGCGCGGGAAAGCGCCTGTAGCGTCGTCAACGATGGCGAGGTGATGCCGTTCTCGATCTTGGACAACATGCCGAGCGAGATATCGGTGGCCGAAGCAAGATCGGCGACCGTGATGCCGAGCTTCTTGCGGAAGGCGCGGACCTCGTGGCCGATCGCCACCTCCAGCACCTTTTCTCGGGTATCGCGCGTCGCATGCGGATCCTGAGACAGCGGCGAGACGCGCGACAGCGCCGATTTGGCCGCAACCGCCGGTATGGCTGCCGACAGGGCCTTGCCATTCTTCTTCGAGTGTCCGTGCTTTTCCGCTGCCTTGGCCTTCGTCATGTCGATGCCGTCTGCTCCTGCTCGCTGAATCTATTTCACCGAGAGTAAACATTTTAGGCAAAATGCACAACAGGTGTAAAGGCTGCAGTCCACCGAATGGAGTTGCCAGGACAGTAATCGGCCGAGAGTTCAACTTCGTGCGGGTTGGCCGGGACAGTTACCGCTACTGCATCAGAAGTATTTGCAGGTCGGCGACATTGGTGCCGGTGGCGCCGGTCATCACCAGGTCGCCGGATGACGCCAGCGCATGGTAGGAATCGTTGTTCTGCAGCAGTGCCACGGGGTTGCATCCCAGCTTGCGCATCCATGTGGTCGATCCGGCATCGACGATCGCACCCGCCGCATCGGTCGGGCCGTCGCGTCCGTCCGTGCCACCGCTCAGGAAGACCCAGGGGCGCTTGATCGACGTCCATTCGTTGAGAAGCGCAAAACGCAGCGCCAGTTCCTGGTTGCGGCCGCCCTTGCCGTTACCGGCGACACGCACCGTCGGCTCTCCGCCGGCGACGATTGCCACCGGACCGCGCTGGCTGGCTGCGAACACAGCCATCCGGTGCAGCGTCTTGGCGACATCGGAGACGTCGCCGCTCAGCCAGTCATCCGCCTTGACGACGACCGGATAATTGGTGCCGGCGCTGTTCATCACCCGCTGCAGGCTGATGCCGTTGGAGCCGATGACGATGTTTTCAACATGCTCGAAAGTCGAGGCGGGCTGTTCGTTTTCGAGGACGAAGTCGAGATGCGACTTCAGCGCCGGCGACAATGTCTTGATCAGGCCGTAGCGACCGAGAATGTCGATGGCGCCCGCCTGGGTGGCCGACGGGCGGGCCGTCGGGCCGCTGGCGATGGTGCCGACATCGTCGCCCGGTACATCCGACAGAATGAGAGAGAGCATCTTGGCGCGCGAAGCGAGCTGTGCCAGGCGCCCGCCCTTGAGCCGCGAAAACAGCTGCCGGACCGCATTGATCTCGCTGATGTCAGCGCCGCAGCGGATCAGCGTGTCGTTGAGTTCAATCTTGTCGGCAAGTCCAATGCCCGCCGCCGGAGCGCAGGTGAGCGCCGAACCACCGCCGCTGACCAGCACAAGGACCAGGTCGCCCGGTTCGGCGGAACGGGCCGCACGTTCGATCGCCTCGGCACCCCTGATGCTGCCCTCGTCGGGAAGAGGATGGCCTCCGGCAATGACCTCGACGCCGTCGATCTCGGCATGGTTCTCGAGATTGGTCACAGCGCAGGCGGAAACCAGCTTGTCCGTAACGAAAGGCAGCGCGGCGCGTGCCATCGGGCATGCCGCCTTGCCGAAGGCGATCAGGATCACCCGTCTTGCCGCCGCGATGTCGTCCAGTCTCGTTTCAAGCGCCGCGATGACCGCCTGCTCGGGATCCGACGCTGCGATGCCTTCGCGAAACAGGGCCATTGCCTGCGCGCGAAGCTTGACCAGTGCCGATACCGAGCAGTCGAGATACATCACACCACCTTGTCGGGTAAGGCGCGGCCCTCGAAGAAGGCGGTCAGGTTGTCCACCGCCTTCATGCCCATGGCCACGCGGGTTTCTTCCGTGGCGCTGCCAAGATGCGGCAACAGCACCACATTTTCCATACGCATCAATGCACCGGGCACATCCGGTTCGCCGTCATAGACGTCGAGGCCGGCACCCGCGATCTGGCCGCTGTCGAGGGCCACGACCAGCGCTTTCTGGTCGACGACGTCGCCGCGCGCCGTGTTGATCAGGAACCCGCCGCGTTTCATGGCTGCGAGGCGTTCCGCATTGATCAGGTGCCGGTTCTCGGCTCCACCCGGGCAATGCAGCGAGACGAAGTCGGCCTGTGCCAGCACGTCCTCGATAGAGGCCAGCTGCCTTGCGCCCATGGCGCGGGTTTCCTCGTCGTCGACCTTCGAGCGATTGTAGAAGACGACATCCATGTCGAAGCCGAAATGCGCGCGCTTGGCCATCGCCTTGCCGATGCGGCCCATGCCGATGATGCCGATCGTCTTGCCGGTAACCTTGGCGCCGATCATGTGCGTCGGGCACCATCCTGCCCATTGGCCGGCGCGTACCTGGCGCTCGCCCTCGCCTGCCCGCCGGGCGACCGAAAGCAGGAGGCTCATGCCGATGTCGGCGGTGCAGTCGGTCAATACGCCGGGTGTGTTCGTCACGACGATACCACGGGCCTGCGCGGCGTCGGTGTCGATATGGCTGAAGCCGACACCGAAATTGGCGAGGATCTTGGTACGGACATCGGCGTCGGGAAATACCGTCGCCGGCAACTTGTCGCTGACGGTCGGCAGGATCGCGTCAAAATTCAGGAACGCTGCCTTGAGCTCGGTCGAGCCCAGCGGGGCGTCGCCCTGATTGAAGGTCGTGTCGAACCGCTCCGCCAGGATCTGTTCGACTGCCGCGGGCCAGCGCCGCGTGACGATAACGCGAGGTTTCATTTCAATTCCTTGGTCTTGCCTTGGAGCGCCGCCCGTCCGAAGGGACGCGCAGAGGACGATCCAGCACCACATAGGTTACGCATCGTCGCGCCTGAAAATCGAGACCGATTTCGGGCCGATGCGAGAAAAGGGAGCCGGTCGGCGCCGGCTCCCCGAAGGCCGGGTCAGGCGGCCTTCTTCTGTTGCTCGAGCACGCCCTGAACCGTCGGGCCAAAGGCGGCCGGGGTCGGCACGATGGTCACGCCGGCGTCGCGCAGGATCTCGACCTTTTCCTGAGCGGATTCGCCGAAGGCCGAGATGATGGCGCCAGCATGGCCCATACGCTTGCCCTTCGGCGCCGATAGGCCGGCGATGTAGGCGATCAGCGGCTTGCGCATGTTGTGCCTGGCCCATTCGGCGGCCTCGGCTTCCTGCGGACCGCCGATCTCGCCGATCATCACCACGGCGTCGGTGTCGGGATCGTCCTCGAACAGCTTGAGGATGTCCTTGAAGGACGAGCCGTTGATGGGGTCGCCGCCGATGCCGACCGAGGTCGAAACGCCGATGCCGAGCGCCTTCATCTGCGAGGCGGCCTCGTAGCCGAGGGTGCCCGAGCGGCCGACGATGCCGACGCGGCCCGGCAGGTAGATGTTGCCGGGCATGATGCCCATCAGCGCCTGGCCTGGCGTGATGACGCCGGCGCAGTTCGGACCGACGAGGCGCATGCGGTCTTCATAGCGGAACCGGCGCATGTAGCGCTTGACCCGCATCATGTCCTGGGAGGGGATGCCGTCGGTGATGCAGACGCAGAGCTTGAGGCCTGCATCGGCCGCTTCCATGATCGAGTCCGCCGCAAAGGGTGGCGGCACGAACACGATGGAGGCTTCGGCCCCGGTCTCGCGCACCGCGCCCCTGACCGTATTGAAGACCGGGATGCCCTGGTGGACAAGTCCGCCCTTGCCGGGAGTGACGCCGCCAACCACGTTGGTGCCGTAGCGCTTCATGTCGTCGGCATGGAATGAGCCGATCTTGCCGGTCAGACCCTGGACGATAACGCGCGTCCGGCGATTCAATAGAACTGCCATTTCGACCTCCCTTTAGTTCTTTTTTGATTTCGAATAGGCGCGCATCGCTTCGACCGATTTCTCGGCCGCCTCGGCGAGCGTGTCGGCGATGATCACCTTTTCGCCCGACTCGGCCAGGATGCGCCGGCCCTCCTCCACATTGGTTCCGGCGAGCCGCACGACCAGCGGCACCTTGACGCCAACTTCGCGGATCGCCTTGATGACGCCCTCGGCCACCCAGTCGCAGCGGTTGATGCCGGCGAAGATGTTGACGAGGATGGTCTCGATGTTCTTGTCGGCAAGCACCGCGCGGAAAGCCTTGGCAACACGCTCCGGCGAGGCACCGCCACCGATGTCGAGGAAGTTCGCCGGCTCGCCGCCTGCGATCTTGATCATGTCCATGGTTGCCATGGCTAGGCCGGCGCCATTGATGATGCAGCCGATGTTGCCGTCGAGGCCGACATAGGAGAGGCCGCGGTCGCTGGCGAAGGTTTCGCGCGGGTCTTCCTGCGACTTGTCGCGCAATTCCGAGATCTCGGCGCGGCGGAACAGCGCGTTTTCGTCGAACGACATCTTGGCGTCGAGCGCGATCAGGTTACCGTCGCGGGTGATCACCAGCGGATTGATCTCGAGCATCGAGGCGTCGAAATCGCGGAAGACGCGGTAGCAGCCGAGCAGCGTGTCGACGGCCTTGCCGATGAGGCTGTTCTCAAGCCCGAGGCCGAAGGCGATCTCGCGTGCCTGGAACTGCTGCATGCCCGCGCCCGGATCGACGATGGCCCGGATGATCGAGTCGGGCTGCTTTTCGGCAATCTCCTCGATCTCCATGCCGCCGGAAGCCGAAGCCACGATCATGACGCGTTCCGACTTACGGTCGAGCACGATGCCGAGATAGAGCTCCTGGCGGATGTCGACGGTTTCCTCGACATAAAGGCGCGACACCAGCTTGCCCTTGGGGCCGGTCTGATGCGTCACCAGCTTGCGGCCGAGCATCGACTCTGCTGCTTCCGATACTTCGTTGTCGGAGCTGCAGATGCGGATGCCGCCGGCCTTGCCGCGGGCACCGGAATGGATCTGTGCCTTTACGACCCACTTGCCGCCGCCGATCTCGCTGGCGCGATAGGTCGCCTGCTCGGGGCTGTAGGCAAGTCCACCGCGCGGGATCTGCACCGAATAGCGCGAGAGCAGTTCCTTGGCCTGATATTCATGAATATCCATGTCAAACTCCTCCTCAGTTTGGCAGGCTCGTGCGCGACCGCGCCGACTGCTCTATTGCCTCGTGCATGACCAGCACATTGCGTGCCATGCGTTCGGATGCTGCGTCGATCATCTTGCCGTCGAGAGCGGCAGCGCCCTTGCCTTGTTCCTCGGCTTCCTTGAGCACTTCGATGATGCGGCGCGCGCGGGTGACTTCCTTTTCCGGCGGCGAGAACACGGCGTTCGCCAGCTCGATCTGCGAGGGGTGGATGGCCCACTTGCCTTCGATGCCGAGCGCTGCGGCACGTTTTGCACCGGCGATGTAGCCTTCTGGATCGGAGAAATCGCCGAACGGGCCGTCGATGGGGCGCAGGCCATAGGCACGGCAGGCAACCGTCATGCGCGACAGGGCGGCGTGCCACTGGTCACCGGGATAGTCGGGGTTGAGGCCGCCGATGCTGACGGTGCGCGCCTTGCAGCTTGCGGCATAGTCGGCAACGCCGAAATGCATCGCCTCGAGACGGCCGCCATAAGCAGCGATCGCCTCGACATTGGCCATGCCAAGCGCCGTCTCGATCAGAGCTTCCAGACCGACACGGGTCTTGAAACCCTTGGCCGTCTCGATCTGGCTGACCATGGCGTCGACCATGTAGAGGTCGGCGGGAACGCCGACCTTCGGTACCAGGATGGTGTCGAGCTTGTCGCCAGCCTGTTCCATCACGTCGACCACGTCGCGGTACATGTAATGGGTGTCGAGGCCGTTGATGCGGACCGAAATGGTCTTGCCCTTGGCGCGCCAGTCGATCTCGTTGAGCGCCTGGATGATGTTCTTACGCGCCCGCTCCTTGTCCGGCGGTGCCACCGCATCCTCGATGTCGAGGAAGATGTAGTCGGCTTCACCGTCGGCAGCCTTGCGGATCATCTCCGGGTTTGAGCCCGGTACTGCGAGTTCGCTGCGCTGCAAGCGAAGCTTGCGCAGATGGTGGAGTGTATGGCTCATTCTGTTTCCTCCCGGTTCTGCGTCAGGCTGCTTTGGCAACGGCCGGCTGGGCCGACAGGCGGTAGTGCTCAAGGGCAGCACCGACACCGGAACCCGGCTGGACCTTGACGCCGCAGTCGCGCAGCGACATCTCGGCCGCCGAAATGGCGCCGCACATCATCACTTCGTTGACCCAGCCGAGATGGCCGATGCGGAACACCTTGCCGGCGACCTTGCTGAGACCGACGCCGAGCGAGGTCTGGTAGCCGTGGAAGGCGCGACGGACGACGTCGGCGCTGTCGATGCCTTCGGGAACCAGGATCGCGCTGACGGTGTCGGAATTCCACTTGGCTTCCTTGGCGCAGACACGCAGACCCCAGGCGTCAACCGCCTTGCGCACGCCCGTTGCCAGGCGGTTATGACGCTCGAAGATGTTGTCGAGGCCTTCTTCCTGGATCAGGTCGAGGGCAGCGCGCAGGCCGCGCAGCAGTTGCACTGCCGGCGTGTAGGGGAAATATCCGGTGTCGTTGGCGCGGATCTGGTCTTCGAAGGAGAAGTAGCAGCGGCCGAACTTCGCCGACTTGGCGGCGTCCAGCGCCTTCTGGCTGACCGACAGGAAGCCGAGGCCGGGCGGCAGCATGAAGCCCTTCTGCGAGCCGGAAACGGCACAGTCGACGCCCCATTCTTCCTGGCGGAAATCGATCGAACCGACCGACGAGACACCGTCGACGAACAGAAGTGCGGGGTGCTTGGCGGCATTGAGCGCGGCGCGCACCGCGCCGACATCGCTGGTGACGCCGGTGGCGGTTTCATTGTGGGTAACGAAGACCGCCTTGATGCGGTGTTCCTTGTCCTTGGCGAGGCGCTCGGCATAGATCTCAACCGGAACGCCCGTGCCCCACTCGGCATCGACAACGTCGACGTCGAGGCCGAAGCGCTCGGCCATGTCGACCCACAGATGCGAGAACTGGCCGAAGCGCGACATCAGCACGCGGTCGCCGGGGCTAAGCGTGTTCGTGATCGCCGATTCCCAGGCGCCGGTGCCCGAGGACGGGAAGATGAAGGCACGACCGGTCTCGTTGCGGAAGACCTTCATCAGGTCAGTGAAGAGGCCGCGCGTGAAGCTCGGATAATCCGGTGCGCGCATGTCCTCCATCGGCATGTTCATCGCCTGCCGGACGGTCTCCGGAACGTTGGTCGGTCCTGGAACGAAAAGCTGATTGAAGCCGGCCATGAAAAGTCCTCCCGGAGAATGTTGCGGCGTGGTGCCTGTCTGTGGCTTTCGGAAGGATGATCGGTTTTGCCCCGATCGCTCACAACACCTGTCGGGATAGATTCGCGGACCTTGGGGCGTTGGGCGGCGCCTACTCTTTCAGATGCGCCGGCGTCCTATCGGATAGGGCGGAACCTACCCGGCGTCATGATCGCCATCCACATTGCCGGCTCACGGAATGTTGTCATCGAAGGGCTCGTTCCGGCCTCGGTTCGGTCTGATAATGGCGCAACTGGCGAAACGGACCGGCCTGTGGATATGAAGACCTTTGCCTCCTTCGCAGCGACCGCCTGGCTCATTCTCCAGGCTCCGCATGCGCTGGCGGACGACGCGCTGCGTTCCGGCCAGCCGGTGTTCGACCGGGCCGTCGAGCTGGTGATCGACCATCACCATGACGCGTCGGCACTCGAGCGGTTCCGAGCCACCGTGAAACAAGAGATCGCGAATGCGCCGCTTGATGCCGACACGCCGAGCATCCGCGTCGACGAGGCGATCGATGCTGTGCTTGCCAGCCTCGGCGCATCCCATACCGGACGTTTCCAGCCCGACACGATCGCCTATTTCGAGCTGGCCGACATCTTCCGCTTTGCGATCCGCAACGATCTGAGGCGGCTGTTTCCGCCGGATGGCGAGGTCAGCTACCCCGGCATCGGTATGATCGCGCAACGGGCCAGCGGCTCCCTGTTCGTCAGCGATGTCTATGATGGTTCGCCGGCGGCTCGGGCCGGCATCCGGGTCGGCGATGAAGTCCTGTCTGTGGATGGTGCGCCCTACCATGAGATCGGTTCGTTCCGCGACAAGGTCGGCCGCACCGTGGACGTGCGGATACGACGAAGCACCGGCACGGATCCCGTGGCCCTGAAGGTCGCGGTGGAGCGGCTGCGCCCGCTGCGGATGTTCGAGAAAGCGATCGAAGACAGCGTGACCGTGATCGAGGGCAACGGCAAGCGCATCGGCTATGTCAGGCTGTGGACGCTTTCGGCGCCCGATGGCCTGAGCATCGTCGCCCGCGAGCTTGCTGCCGGACGCCTCAAGCACGCCGACGGGCTGATCGTCGACCTGCGCGGCCGCTGGGGTGGCGGCCCCTCCGATGCGGCGGAGCTGTTCGTCGGCGACACGCCGACGTTCCGGCTCATCCAGCGCGACGGTGAGGCGACGCTTGCCAATGTGCGCTGGCGGCGTCCCGTCGTCGCCATCATCGACGAAGGCGCGCGGAGTGGGCTGGAACTCTTCGCCTATGCGCTGAAGACCAATGGCATTCCGCTCGTCGGCTCCCGGACGGCCGGCGCGTTGCTGGCCGGCCGTGCCTATCTGTTACCAGACGACAGCCTGCTCGAAGTGGCGGTCTCGGATGCCGTCATCGGCGACGACGTGCGGCTCGAAGGGCGCGGCGTCGAGCCAGACATTCCGGTGGCGTTCAGCCTGCCTTATGCTGCGGGCCGGGACCCGCAGCGCGAAGCCGCACTGGAACAGATGCTTCGCATCCTTGCCGGCGGCTAATCCAGCCGGTGTCACACGCCCGTGGTCGGGCGATGCTTCGTGCCGTCGATGAAGCGCTCGTAGCGGAAGGCCGTGGGGTCCACCAATGGCGTGTTGCCGGTGACGAGGTCGGCCGTCAGCCGCCCCGCGGCCGGACCGATGCCGAAGCCATGGCCGGAAAAGCCTGTGGCGATCACCAGCCCCGGCAGCGAGTTGACCGGCGAGATAACCGGCACCGCATCGGGCGTGGCATCGATGAAGCCGGCCCAACGCTGCAGCGTGGGTACTCCTTTCAATGCCGGAAAGACCTTCTCCATGTTGGCGCGGGCACGCTCCAGCGGAGCAACCGCCGGAGCGGGATCGAGCGTACGATTGCGCTCGTAGACGCTGCCTTCGCCTTCCAGCTTGGGCGAAAGCCCAAAGGGACCACCGAGAATATCGCCGAAACGCAGGCCGATCGAGCGCCATTCGCGCGACAGGATCGGCAGGAAGTCGGCGAAATAGCGGAAGCTGTCCGGCGAGACATGGTGATAGCTGATCATGCCATTGGCAATGGTGTAGCCGCCGTCGAGCCGCTTGCGGTAGGCAAAACCTTCCGTCCAGGCCGCACCGTCCGGGCCGCCTTCGACCGGACCGGTGCGCATCACCGACGAGCGAACGGCAAGTTGCGGCAGGCGAATGCCGAGCGGGCGGCACAACGTGCTCGACCACGCACCTGCCGCGACAACCACCGTTCCGGCACGGATCGGGCCGTTCTCGGTGACGACGCCCGAGACACGGCCGCCTTCGGTCTCGATCTCGCGCACGGCACAGCGCAGCAGGATACGGGCGCCGGCGCGTTGGGCGGCACGCGCGATCGCGGGGGCCGCCTTCTGCGGTTCGGCCCGACCGTCGCTCGGCGTGTGCAGTGCCGCACGGAATGTCTTCTGCGCGCCGGGCATGAGATCAGCCAGTGCCCTGCCCTCGATCATCCTGGTGTCGAGGCCGTAGTCGCCGGCACTCGTCAGCCAGTCGGAATGATGCTCGACGTCGCTTTCGTCCTGGCAGAGATAGAGGATGCCGGTGCGGCGAAAGCCGACGTCCTCGCCAACCAGATCCTCGATGCCGCCCCACATCTTCATCGCCTCGACGATCAGCGGCAGTTCGCGCGGATCTCGGCCCATGCGCCGGCACCAGCCCCAGTTGCGGCTCGACTGCTCTCCGGCGACATGGCCCTTCTCGCAGACGACGACGGAAATGCCCTTGCGCGCCAGGAACAGCGCAGCGCTAACGCCGATGATGCCGCCGCCGACAATGACGACGTCGGCGCTCTTCGGCTGGAGGTCGCCAGCGGGAACCGGATCGACTGGAGGCCCCATTCATTTCTCCCCGATGAGCCGACGGGAGGCCTCCCCTGCCGGCTTGAAAATAACATACAGTACTGTATGCATGACGCTCGAATTCTTGCAATGCCGCCGGAGGCTACCCGGCGATCGAACCGGGGGAAAGTGCCATGTCGCCACGCAAGATCATTATCGACACCGACCCCGGCCAGGACGACGCCTTCGCCATCCTTTTCGCGCTCGGCTCGCCGGAGCTGGAGGTGGTGGCGCTGACCACCGTCGGCGGCAACGTGCCCCTGGCGCTGACCTCGCGCAACGCGCTGCAGATCGCAGAACTCGCCGGCCGTTCGGACGTGCCGGTCTATGCCGGCTGCTCGCGGCCGATGGTCAAGGCGCTCAAGACCGCCGAATATGTCCATGGCCCGACCGGCATCGACGGCTGCGTCCTGCCCGAACCAAGCCGGCCATTGCAGGACAAGCACGCGGTCAACTTCCTCGTCGACGCGCTGATGGCCGCTCCTGAAGGCGAGATCACCGTCTGCACGCTCGGGCCGATGACCAATCTTGGCATGGCCATGGTGATGGAGCCACGCATCATCCCGCGCATCCGCGAAGTCGTACTGATGGGCGGCGGCTTCTTCGAGGGCGGCAACGCGACGCCGGCCGCCGAATTCAACATCTGGGTCGACCCGCACGCAGCCGCCGTCGTGTTCGATTCCGGCGTGCCGGTTACCATGGCTGGCATCGACTGCACCTACACCGCCCAGATGACGCCGGAATGGCTGCAGCAGTTGCGCGCGCTCGGCACGAGATCGGCCGTCGAGGCCGCCAACATGGCCGACTTCTATCGCCAGTACGGCTCACACAAGTTCGCCACCGAGGCCCGCCCGATCCACGACGCCTGCGTCACCGGCTATCTGCTGGCGCCGCATCTCTACGAGCAGAAGCAGTGCAACGTCACCATCGAGCTGATGTCACCGGAGACCATCGGCATGACCGTGGTCGACTGGTGGCACGTCACCGGCCGGCGCAAGAACTGTAACGTGCTGCGCCGCATCGACGCCGACGGCTTCTTTGCGCTGATGCTGGAGCGCTTCGGCAACCTTCCCTGAGCAGGCGATGAGCCATGAAAAGCAGCGCAATCTCTGAACGACCGGCCAAGCCTGCGGCGCGGAAAACGCTGTCGCGCGAGGCGTGGATTGCCGCAGCGATCGCCACGCTTGAGAAGAAGGGCATCGCCAACGTCAAGATCGACCACCTGTCCAGGCAACTGAAGGTCACGCGCGGCAGCTTCTACTTCCACTTCAAGAACCTGAAGGACCTGCTCGACAGCCTTCTCGAGCAATGGCGGCAACGCAATTGCAAACCGTTCGAGGCGCTGATCGACCAGGAGGTCATCGACGGCCCTGCCTATTTCGACGCTGTGACCGGGGTGTGGATCAGCGAGGATCCGTTCAGCCCACGCCTCGACCTCGCCATCCGCGACTGGGCACGCAGTTCGGCCGTGATTGCCCGCAAGGTGCAGGCCCAGGACGATTTTCGCATGGCGCTGCTCGTCCGCGCGTTTGCGGCCATGGGTTACGACGATGACGAAAGCCTGATCCGCGCTCGCATCACCTACTTCCAGCAGATCGGCTACTACGCCACCCACTTCAAGGAACCGCCAGCAGACCGCAAGCGCTTCCGCTCTCTCTACACCAAGATCCTGATCGGCTCCGAATGACGGAGCCATCGGCATGAACCGAGGAAACGAAATGTCCCTGCCTGTGCCCTATCTGTCCGCGCGGACGCTGACCGTCGTCAAGAAGATCGACACGTCGGGTGCGGCGCGCGTCGTCAATCTCGGGCTCAACGAAAGCTGGCTCGGTGCTGCGCCGGGTGTGGTCGAGGCCATCCGCGAGGCAGCACCCCAGGTCTACCGCTATGCCGATCCGGGCTGCGGCACCATGCGCGCCGCCATCGGCAAGCAGTTCAACCTCGATCCGGCCCGCATCGTCTGCGGCAACGGCTCGGAAGAGCTGCTCGACGCCGTCGGCCGCGTCTATGCCCGTGCCGGCGACGAGATCCTGTTCCCGGCCTATTCGTTCCTGCAGTTCGCCATCGTCGCCTATCGCCTCGGCGCCAAGGCGGTCGAAGCGCCGCTCGGGCCTGATTTCTCCGTCGATGTCGACGCGCTCCTGGCCGCCGTCACGCCGGCGACCCGCATCATCTTCCTCGCCAACCCCAACAACCCGACCGGCTCGGTGGTCCCCATGGACGAAGTGGCACGCCTGGCGCGCGAACTGCCATCGCATGTCGTGCTGGTGCTCGATGCGGCCTACGCCGAATATGTCGATCCGGCCGAGGCCGTCGCAACCTTCGAGATCGCCGACCGCCACCCGAACGTCATCGTCACCCGCACCTTCTCCAAGGCCTACGGACTGGCGTCCGCCCGCGCCGGCTGGGCCTATGCCTATCCGGAGGTCGTCGCCGCACTGAACAACGTGCGCGGCATCGGCAACGTCAACGGCCTGGCTCAGGTGGCGGCGACGGTTGCCGTCGGCGAACAGGATTTCATCCAGCATGTCCGCGCCCGCACCGCCAAGGAACGCGACTATCTCGAAGGAGCTGCGCACGCTCGGTTTCGAGATCTCGCCAAGTGCTGCGAACTTCGCATTCGTCCGCTTGCCCGGCGCGGCAGCGGGCTGGGCGCAGGCGACTGTGGCACGGCTGGCGAAGCAGGGCTTCATCATCCGCTCCAACGAGGATTACGGCCTGCCGGAATGGCTGCGCATCTCGATTGCCGACCGCGCCGATCTCGATGAAATGCTTGGCCTGCTCCGCGTCGAGGTCCGCGCCGCAAACGGCGAGCGACTGGCCGCCGGGGCATAGGCACAAAAAAGCCCGGCTTTTGGCCGGGCTTTTTTCGTCATTATTGTCGGTTGTCAGCCGAGCCTTCGGCTCAGTGGTCCATGGCCTTGACGATCTCTTCGGTCATCTTCTTGGCGTCGCCGAGCAGCATCATGGTGCCGTCCTTGTAGAACAGCGTGTTGTCGATGCCGGCGTAGCCGGAGCCGAGGCTGCGCTTGACGAACAGGCAGGTGCGGGCCTTGTCGACGTCGAGGATCGGCATGCCGTAGATCGGGCTGTTCTTGTCATCGCGCGCCGAGGGGTTGGTGACGTCGTTGGCGCCGATGACATAGGCGACGTCGGCCTGGGCGAACTCCGAGTTGATGTCTTCGAGCTCGAAGACCTCGTCGTAAGGCACGTTGGCCTCGGCCAAGAGCACGTTCATGTGCCCGGGCATGCGGCCGGCGACCGGGTGGATGGCGTATTTGACCTCGACGCCATTGGCCTTGAGCTTGTCGGTCATCTCGCGCAGCGCATGCTGGGCCTGCGCCACCGCCATGCCGTAGCCCGGCACGATGATGACCTTCTGGGCGTTCATCATCAGGAAGGCGGCGTCGTCGGCCGAACCCTGCTTGACGGTGCGCTCGATGCCGTCGTCGGCAACAGCGGCGGTCTCGCCGCCGAAGCCGCCGAGGATGACCGAGATGAACGAGCGGTTCATGCCCTTGCACATGATGTAGCTGAGGATCGCACCCGACGAGCCGACCAGCGCACCGGTGATGATCAGCGCCAGATTGCCGAGGGTGAAGCCAAGTGCTGCCGCTGCCCAGCCCGAATAGGAGTTGAGCATGGAAACGACCACCGGCATGTCGGCGCCGCCGATCGGCACGATGAGCAGCACGCCGAGCACCAGCGACACGGCCACGATCAGCCAGAACACCGTCGTCGACTGCGTCGTCACCAGCATGACGATGAGCACGACAAGGGCGATGGCCAGCGCGGCGTTGATGAAGTGGCGGCCGGGCAGCATGATCGGCTTGCCCGACATGCGGCCGTCGAGCTTGAGGAAGGCGATGACCGAGCCGGTGAAGGTGATGGCGCCGATGGCGACACCCAGGCTCATCTCGACCAGGGCCTGGCCGTGGATGGCGCCGACGGAGCCGATGCCAAAGCTTTCCGGCGCATAGACGGCGGCGGCCGCCACCATCACCGCGGCCATGCCGACGAGGCTGTGGAAGGCTGCGACCAGCTGCGGCATCGAGGTCATGGCGATGCGCCGCGCGGTGACCGCACCGACGCCGCCGCCGATGGCGAGGCCGAGCACGATCAGGCCGAGGCCGGCCAGCGTGGGCTTGGCCAGCGCCAGCGTGGTGGCGATGGCGATGCCCATGCCGATCATGCCGTAGGTGTTGCCCTGGCGGGAGGTGGTCGGATGCGACAGGCCGCGCAGCGCCAGGATGAACAGGATGCCGGAGACCAGGTAGAGGAAGGAAGCGAGGTTCAGGGTCACGTCACTTGTCCTTCTTCTTGTACATCGCCAGCATGCGCTGGGTGACGAGGAAGCCGCCGAAGATGTTGACCGAGGCGAGCACCAGGGCAATGAAGCCGAAGCCGGTGGCAAGCCCGGAGGCTGCGATGCCGACGGCGAGCAGCGCCCCGACCACGATCACCGAGGAGATGGCGTTGGTCACCGCCATCAGCGGCGTGTGCAAAGCCGGCGTCACCGACCAGACGACGTAGTAGCCGACGAAGATCGCCAGCACGAAGATGGCGAAGCGGAACACGAACGGGTCGATCGCCCCGCCGCTCAGCGCATGTGCAGCGTCGCCCGCGGCGTCCGCCGCACCTTGGCTGGTGGCGAGATCCTGGATGCCGAGCCGGACGGCACCAACCGCCTGGTCGAGCTGGTCGAGGGCTTTCTGAAGACCTTCCATCACGCGTCTCCCTGCTTGGCCGGCTTCTTGGCGGTGGTTTTCTGGGCAGTGGTCTTTTTGGCAGCGGCCGGTTTTTCGGCCTTGGCCGCACCGTCGCTTGCCGGGTCGTCGCCGCGGTTCTGGCCCGCAACGACCGGCTTGGGCTTGTCCGCTGCAGCCGCTGCCGCGGCATTGGCGAAGTTGGGGTGAACGACGCGGCCGCCATCGGTCAGCATCGTTGCCTTGACCAGCTCGTCGTCGCGGTTGATGACAATCTGCTTGGTCGTCTTGTCGACCATGGTCTCGAGGAAGGCGAACAGGTTCTTGGCATAAAGCAGCGAGGCCGAGGCCGCGACACGGCCCGGCACGTTGAGATGGCCGACGATCTTGGCCCCGTTGGCGGTGGTGACGACCTTGCCAGGCACCGCACCCTCGACATTGCCGCCGCGCTCGACGGCGAGGTCGACAAGCACCGAACCCGGCTTCATCGAGGCGACCATGGCCGCCGACACCAGCTTCGGCGCCGGACGGCCCGGGATCAGGGCGGTAGTGATGACGATGTCCTGCTTGGCGATATGCTCGGCGGTGAGTGCCGCCTGCTTCGCCTGGTACTCCTTCGACATCTCCTTGGCGTAGCCACCGGCGGTCTCGGCCGCCTTGAACTCCTCGTCCTCGACGGCGAGGAACTTGGCGCCGAGCGAGGCGACCTGCTCCTTGACCGCCGGACGCACGTCGGTGGCGGTCACGATCGCGCCCATGCGGCGGGCGGTGGCGATCGCCTGCAGGCCGGCGACACCGACACCCATGATGAACACTTTCGCCGCCGGCACCGTGCCGGCCGCCGTCATCATCATCGGCAGCGCGCGGTCATATTCGGCGGCACCGTCGATCACCGCCTGGTAGCCGGCGAGGTTCGCCTGCGACGACAGCACGTCCATGACCTGGGCGCGGGTGATGCGCGGCATGAACTCCATGGCAAACGCCGTGACGCCTGCCCTGGCCATCGCCGCGACCGCGGCGTCGTTGCCATAGGGATCCATGGTGGCCAGCACCGCGGCACCTGGCTTGTAGCCCTTGAGCTCGGCTTCGGACGGACGGCGCACCTTGAGCACGACATCCGCCTTGCCGGCATCGGCGGCCTTGCCGATCTTGCCGCCGACCGCAGTGAAATCGGCGTCGGGAATGCGCGACAAGGTCCCCGCCCCGCTCTCCACGATCACGTCAAAGCCCAGCCCGACCAGGCGTTTCACCGTATCCGGCGAAGCACCAACCCGGCTCTCAATCGCATCAATCTCTCTCGGTATGAATATCGTTCCAGGCATCCGGGCTCTCCGCGCAACTGGTCGCCCGCCGGGAAAATGTCCCGGCGGCGTTCATGTCATTTCTGTCGCAATTGCCGATTGGCGGATCGGCCGAACCGATCGGGGGCGTCAGGTGCCCAGCGGGCCCGAAAATCGTCGCCGGTTTCCGGGCCTGTCCACTAGTGGGCGACCAGAATGCCCTTGGCCTCGAAGATCGCGCGGATCTGCCGGACGTAGCCGTGATAATCCTTGTCTTCGTGGGTCTTGCTCCACTGCCGCGGGCGCGGCAGATCGATCTTGAGGTCGAGATCGACGCGGCCGGGACGCGGCGACATCACCAGCACGCGGTCGGCGAGGAAAACCGCCTCGTCGATGCCGTGGGTGATGAACAGCACCGTGTTGCCAAGCCTGAGCCACATCGACTGCAGATCCATGATCATCTGTTCGCGCGTCAGCGCGTCGAGCGCGCCGAATGGCTCGTCCATCAACAGCAGGCCCGGCTCCTGGATCAGCGCCCGGCAGATCGCCACGCGCTGGCGCATGCCGCCGGAGAGCTCGGAGGGATACTTGTTGCCGAAGCCTTCGAGGCCGACCTGGGCCAGCAATTCTTCGGCACGTTGCCTGTATTTCGCGGCATCGAGCTTCTTGATCTCGATCGGCAGCAGGATGTTGTCGAGCACCGTGCGCCAGTAGAGCAACAGATCCGACTGGAACACGACGCCGGTTTTCGGATGCGGCCTGCTGACGCCGTCTCCGTCGATGGAGATGCTGCCGGTCGAGGCGGGTGTCAGGCCGGCGAGAAGCGAAAGCAGCGTGCTCTTGCCGCAACCGCTCGGCCCGACGACGGCAACAAAGCTGCCGGGCTCGATCCTGAGATCGATCTTGTCGAGGGCGAGGACGTCATCGTCCTCGCGTGTCTTGTAGATCTTGGAAAGCCGGGAAATGTCGACCGCCGCGCCAGTCTGGGTAGTGGCACTCATGGAATTGCCTCACTGAACCTGTATTCGTTGTTGCCGGACCGATTGAAGGGCCGGGTTATTTGGCGGAGTCGCGCTTGTAGGTGACGCGGGACTCGATGGTGTCGATGATGAAATAGAGCATCACGCCAAGTCCCGAGATCGCCACCACGGTGGCGAAGTTGAGCGTCGTGTCGAACTGCGAGTTGGCCTGGAGCTGCAGGTAGCCAAGGCCGCGCTCGGCAGCGACATACTCGCCGATGACCGCACCGATGACCGCCAGCGACACCGCCACCTTGAAGCCGCCGAAAATATTCGGCAGTGCTGCTGGCAGGCGAACCTTGAAGAACGTCTGCCATTCGCCGGCACCCATCGAGCGGACGAGATTGACCAGGTTCTTGTCGAGCGATTGCAGGCCGACGACGGTGGAAATGACGATAGGGAAGAACGAGATCAGGAAGGCCAGCGTGATCTTGGGCGCCCAGCCGTAGCCGAGATAGAGCACCAGCAGCGGCGCCAGCGCTACCTTGGGCACCGTCTGCAGCGCCACCAGGATCGGGTAGATGGCACGTTCGAAAGCCCTGGAATAGAAGATCGACAGCGCCAGGGGGATGCCGACCAGCACCCCCATGGCAAAGCCGACGACCACTTCAAAAAGCGTGACATAGCCATGGGTGGCGAGCAGCGGCAGCTCGTTGACGATCCGCGTGGCGATAGCCAGCGGGGTCGGCAGGACGAACTCCGACAGCCCCGACAAGGGAACCAGAATCTGCCAGGCACCGAGCAGCACGACCGCGAGGATAAGCGCCGAGTAACGCTCCAGCCAGGGTCCTCGCGATTTTTTCTTGCTGCTCATGTTGTTGCCTTGCTTTTTCTGCGCCTGACCGGCGCCGATTACATCCGTGCTCGCCACCGTAGCCTCACTGCGTCAGAAGATCATTGGTATAAAAGGTCGAGATGGGCTTCGGTTCACCGATCTCGTCGACGCTGCCGATCAGCTTGAGCGCATCGGCAATCGTCTTCTCGTCGACCCATCCGAGAGGTTTGCCCGTGGATGCCGGAATGGACTTTGAAGTCGCTTCGACCTGCTCGCGGACGACCTTGTCGGACGGTCCGGCCTGCCATACCGCCTTCAAAGCGGCGGTCGCTGCGGCAGGATCGCTGCGCGACATTTCGATTGCCTTGCTGGTGACGGAAAGGAAGTTGCGAAGCACGTCGCCCTTCTTCTCCACACCGTCGGCGCTGGCGACAACGGCCAGGCCGGGAACTGCGAGGCCGAATTCCTCCATGTCGAGGACAGCGAAATTGGTCGAGGTCTTGTCGATGAGAACAGGCAGATCGCTTGTGCGGTACACGCCAACCACGTCGACCTTCTTCTGCACGAACTGCGGAATGCGGGTCTGGCTGTCCATCTGGATCTTATTTACCTTCTTGCAGTCGATATTATTCACACTGCAGAAGACATCCATGTAGGCCGTCGACGTTTCGCCGATCGAGCTTGCGATGGACTTGCCCTCGAGATCGCTTGGCTTGACCACCGGATTCTCGGGATGAGAAATAAGGACAACGGGCGCGGCCGGCTGGTAAAGAGAAATAATCTTGACCGGCATGCCTTTCTGGATTGCCGTGATCGCAAATATTCCAGGAACCACTGCAAGGTCTTCCTGGCCCTGAAGAAGGGCCGCGAGGGCCGCCTGCGCGCCAGCACCTTCACCGAGCGTCACATTGAGGCCGGCATCCTTGTAGAGGCCTTTTTCCTGCCCCAGGTAGAAGAAGCCGTATTCGCCCTTCAGCTTCCAGCTGAAACGTAGATTGATGTCCTCGGCCATCGCACTGTGACTTGCCAGGACGGTGGCTATGGCAGCGGTCGCGGCCAGAGCCGTGCCGCGAATGAGACCTGTGACGTACAACATTTCTCTCCTCCCTAAACGAGCACCGACTGGCGCCCCCTATGGCCCGAAGGCCTGCCTCTCTCCCCCGAACAAGGCACGACAGCTCACGCTTTCGATCCTCATTCTTGATCTCATAGTGTGATCACAATTGAACTTTGTCAAGCGCCGAATCTAAGCTTGCCTCTAACAAATGTCGGGCGTTCTGCTGGCACTTCGCAGCTGCGCGACCTCTCCCGCAAGCACCGGAAATCGCTTCTGGATTCGCCACGCGTCGCGACGTCGCGACCGAGCCTCGGCACGGCTTAGCGCGCGCAGCCGTCAGGGCCGACACAAAAATGTTTGGGCAAAAGTCGGACGCCAGCGGCTTTCGGATCGTCAGTGCGCGGTGGCGAATGTGCTCGGCAACGAATTCTCAATCGCGGCGCGGGTCAGGTCGCGGGCAATGAAAACCAGCCAGCCATGCGGCATGCCATCCGGCCAGCGCTCCAGATACTCCGGCGGATAAACGACGTGCTGGACGCCGTGGATGACCACCGGACGCGCATCGCCCTTGACCGGCAGCAAACCCTTCACGCGAAGGATCGATTGGCCGCGACCGGCCAGAAGCAGTTCGAGCCAGTCGACGAAAGCAGGCCAGTCCACCTCTCGCTTCACTTCGACCGTGAAGGTCTCGATGCCGTCGCTGTGCTTGCCCAAGGCTGGTGTGTCGGCCATTTCGAAATGGCGCGGCTGCCAGCTTTCTTCGTGATCGAAGATATCGGTCGCGCTCGGCATGCTTGCGCGGCTGGAAACAAGCTGCCTGACCTGAGGGTTCACCTTGCCGACATCCTGGCCAAGCGCGTCGAGCCGCCAGGGCTCGACGAGATCCGACTTGGTGATGACGACGCAATCGGCAAGCGCGACCTGCTGCACCGCTTCGGCGAAGCTGCCGATGCTGTTGACGCCGCTGACGCCGTCGACGGTGGCAACGATGCTGCCCGCCCGATAGCCGCGACGAAGCTGAAGATCGCTCATCACCGCCTGCATGATCGGTGCGGGATCGGCGAGGCCCGTGGTTTCAACCACGACCCGGCGGAAAGGCGCCACCTCGCCGCGACGAACCATCGCCAGAAGGTCCGCCAATGTGGAAACGAGATCATCGCGCACCGCGCAGCACAGGCAGCCCGAGGACAACAGCACGGCGTCCTCGGATACTTCCCGCACCAACAGGTGGTCGAGCCCGACTTCGCCAAACTCGTTGATGATCACGGCCGTATCGGCGAGATCCGGCTCGCCGAGCAGATGCCTCAGGAAGGTCGTCTTGCCGCTTCCCAGGAAGCCGGTCAGCACATGGACCGGAATTCTGTCGTCAATCGTCGAAGCGGCAGGCTGCACGGTCAGTTGACCTCGAAGATCGCGTCGACTTCGACTGGCACGTTGCGTGGCAGCGAATAACACCCGACGGCAGCACGGGCATGGCGCCCTGCCTCGCCGAACACGTCGACCATCAGGTCGGATGCGCCGTTGATGACCTTGGGGTGATCCTTGAAGTCAGGCTCGGCATTGACGAAGCCGCCGAGGCGGATGACGCCGACAACGCGATCGAGATCGCCATCGAGCGCCTGCTTGAGCTGGGCCAGGATGTTGACGGCGCAGAGCCGGGCCGCCGCCTGGCCTTCCTCGACCGTGTAGTCGGAGCCGAGCTTGCCGGTGTATTTGTCCTTGCCGGTCTCGCTCGGCACCTGGCCGGAAATGTAGACCTGGTTGCCCAGGCGGCGCGCCGGCACGTAATTGGCGGCAGGAGCCACGGTTGCCGGCAGGCTGATGCCCAAGCGCGCGAGATTTTGTTCAAACTTACCCGCCATGGCGCGGTCCTCCCAGATCGTGATTTCAGTAGTCGAATTGCAGTTCCGGCCCCTGCGCGAAGGGCAGTTCGATGCCCTGCGAACCTGCGACGCTGAGCAGCGCCTTGCAGGTGGTGCGGATGTCGTGGACGATGCCCTTCTTGGCCGCAGTCGCGTTGCCATCCTTCAGCGCGGCAAGAATGTCTTCGTGGTCGGAGGCATTCCACGGCATCGATGGGATCAGCAGCGACATGTACATGGTCGGGCCGAACTGCAGCCAAAGCGATTCGATCAGCGGCATCAGCACTTCGGAATCCGCAGCCTCGTAAACCGTGAAATGGAATTTCTGGTTATAGGACAGGCAGTTCAGGATATCGCGCTTTTCGATCGCCACGAGCAGTTGCTTGTTGAGGCTGGTCAGTTGGCTGATCAGGGCAGGTGTCACCTTCTTGGCGGCAAGCTCGGTCGCCATGCCTTCGAGCATCTCGCGCACGGCGAAAAGATCGCTGAGCTTTTCCGGTCCCAGCCGCGGCACACGCACCGAACCGCCCTTGGTCTCCTCCAGGGCATTCGCCGCAACCAGCCGGCTCAGCACTTCGCGAACCGGCATCGGGCTGGTGCCAAAACCTGCCGCCAGCTTGCGCAGGCTCATCACCTGGCCGGGCAGGAATGCGCCCACCATCAGCCCACGGCGCATATAGCTCAGCACGTGCTCGTGGACGTGACCGCGCGCCGGCTTGACGGCATCTTTGTCGCCGTTGGCGCCTTCGACCTTGTCTATCCGCATTCCGCTTCTCCGCCTCTCGCCAATTTCCTCAAGAGTTGCGCTGTACGAGGAACGACGTTGCTGCGGTCGGCCGCAGACAGACGCCGGCCGGGGGCAGAAGTTGACAGGCCGCAATCTGTGATCTCATATTGTGATCAATAAATGATCTTTCCCTGAACGGCAACCTTTAACTGCCGCCGGTCGGCCGAGCGAATTGGTGCCTGCCCACGCTGTCGGGTTGCGGCATTCCTGCCTCAGCCTGAATTGGCGACAACGCGGTTTTCAATGGCAAAGGCCGTGACAATTGCAAAGGAATATCGATGACCATAGCTGCACCTGACCAAGTATCCCTGCACGAAACGATCACCGCAGCCGCAGTGCATGGGCGATACATGCTGCGCAATGTCCGTCTCAACAATGCAGTCACAGGAACAGGTGCCATCGAAACCGCGGGTGCCGAGTTCTTTCTCGCTGACCTGACTGTAGAGCACGGCAAGATATTGGCAATAACCCCGGCGGCCATTCACCCCCATCCGGCGGGCATCATTTCGGTCGACGCCGGAGGCCGTATCGTGCTGCCGACCTTCGTCGATTGCCACACGCATCTCGACAAGGGCCACATCCTGCCGCGAACGCCAGGTGCCGACGGGTCTTTCCCCGGCGCCATGAGTTCCACCGGCGCCGACCGCCTGGCCAACTGGTCTGCCGAAGACGTTGCCCGGCGCATGGACTTCGCTTTGCGTTGCGCCCACCACTACGGGACATCAGCCATGCGCACGCATCTCGATTCGGCGCCGCCACAGGATGCGATCTCGTGGCCTGTCTTCGAGCAGATGCGCGAAGCGTGGCGGGGCAGGATCGACCTGCAGGCAGTCTGCCTCGTCGGCATCGACTTTGCCCGCAACGAAGCCGCCCTCGACGCCCTGGCGCAGCGCGTGGCGGCGGCCGGAGGCGTATTTGGCGCCGTCGCATTCCCCGTGCCCGACATCGATGCACTGCTCGACCGCATGTTCGCGACAGCGACCCGGTACGGCCTCGACCTGGATTTCCACGCTGACGAAACGGCCGATCCGGCGGCCAACTCCCTGCATCGCATCGCCGAGGCAGGGCTGCGGGCGCGTTTTTCGGGCAAGGTGCTTGTCGGCCATTGCTGTTCGCTTGCCACGCAGGACAGTTCGATCGTCGACAGGACGCTCGACACCGTCGCGGCCGCCGGACTTGCGGTCGTGTCGCTGCCGATGTGCAATCTCTACCTGCAGGATAGGCGCCACGACGGCACCACGCCGAGGTGGCGGGGCGTCACCCTGCTGCACGAGATGAGGCGCCGCGGCATTGCGATCGCGCTCGGCTCCGACAACACGCGGGACCCGTTCTATGCCTATGGCGATCTGGACATGATGGAGACCTATCGGATGGGGACCCGGATCCTGCACCTCGACCACGAGGTCGGAGACTGGCCGAGAGCGGTATCGGCAACGCCTGCTTCCGTCATGCGCCTCGACGGGAGGGGCATGATGGGCGAAGGCCTGGCAGCCGACTTCATCTTGTTCGAAGGACGCTGCTGGTCGGAATTGCTGTCGCGGCCCGAAAGCAACCGCATCGTCATTCGCAGCGGCGCGCCCATCGCCTCGCCGCTTCCCTCCTATGGGGAACTGGACGATCTCGTCGGCCTGGCTCCGCGCTGAATTGCAAAACACGGCTCGGCCGCCGGGTGAACCAGCGGCCGAGGTCCTCAAGTTGGATCGGGCTCGCGCTCGCCCGGTCCGACACCCGGCGTGAAACCGGCCTGTCACCCGACCATCATGCGCGCCGCCGCCATGAGCGACAGGTCCGAACCGCGAGGGCCGATCAGCGAAACGCCATAGGGAGCTCCGTCCACCTTGCCCGCCGGCAGCACTATCTGCGGAAGGCCGGCGAGACCGGCGACGCAAAGCAGGGTCATCGCCTCGTGGCGGTAGCCGTCGAAAACCTCCCCTGGCGCGTCCAGGCGGAACGGTGCATCGTGAACCGCGGGCGCCAGGAGGATGCCATCCAGCCCCAGCAGATCGTCCATCCTTTGCCGGAAGCTGTCCCGGATACGGTTGGCCGCGAGATGGTCATCGTCGGTCAATGACATGGCATAGGCATATCGCTCATCAAGTCCACGCGAGCGCGGCATGCCGGACGCGGTCATCCACGAAATGACGGACTTTCTGGTGTCCCAGGCCTGCAGCTTGCGAAACGCTTCGTAGACCGCGCTCACGCCGGGTCCCGCATAGACCGACGCCGGTGTCGCACCAAGATGAGCGAAAGCTTGATCAAAGACCGCCCGGGGCCCGTCGGCGAGCCTGTCCGCCATGTCCTTTGCCAGCAGGAGCCGTGGCTGGGCGGGTAGCACGATGTCGTCGTCGCCCAGGACCACCTTTCCGGCAGCCTCGAGCGTGTCGATGTCGCGCGCGAAGAGGCCGAATGTATCGAAGCTGGCGGCCAGATTCATGCAGCCGGCGAGCGACACGCGACCGTGGGTCGGACGGAAACCCCACACCCCGCAGAAACTGGCGGGAAGGCGCACCGAGCCACCCGTATCCGTTCCGATGCCGATGTCAGCCAGGTTCGCAGCAACGGCAACAGCGGAGCCGGAAGACGAGCCTCCAGGCACGCGATCTGGAGCAGCGGGGTTTACCGGCGTACCGAAATGGGCGTTCACACCATAGAGCGACCACGCCAGTTCGTCGGTGTGGGTCTTGCCGACAAAGCGGGCGCCTGCGTCGAGCAGGCGCTGAACGGCAGGAGCCGTTCGGGCCTTCACATCGCTCTCGGCCAGCATGAGCGGACATCCGCATCCGGTGCGGTATCCGGAGACATCAAACAGGTCCTTCACCGCAAGGCGCAGCCCCGCAAGCGGGCCAATGCCGGCATTGGCCACTTCGACCGCCCCATAAGGCATGAAGGCGCGAAAATGATCTTGTTGCGGCGACATAAATGCTTCCTGGAAATTGTTCATTCTCGCCGGCTCGACCACGGTCGAACCGGCGCTTAAGCGGCGCAGATCGCATATGCGCATCGGCGCGTTCAGTCTTTCAGTCTTTCAGTCGCCGAGGCGGGCGGTCGGCCTCACTCACCCAGCAGTTCGTTGGTGTAGAAGTCGGAAAGCGGCCGGGGCGTGCCGATATCATCGACGCTGCCGATCAGCTTCAGCGCGTTGGCGATGACCTTCTCGTCGACCCAACCGACCGGGGTGCCCCCGGACGTCGTGAACGATGCCGCCGTCGTCTCGATCTGCCGCTGGAGGACCTGATCCGAAGGCCCTGCCTTCCATACCGCCTTCAATGCGGCTGCCGTTCCCGCCGGGTCGGCCCGCATCATTTCGATTGATTTGGCGTTGGCGGCCAGGAAGCTGCGCAAGGCATCTCCATTCTTGGCGATACCCTCGTCGCTGGCGACAATCGCCTCGCCGAGCACGGACAGGCCATAGTCGCTCATGTTGAGGGTCACGAACTTCGCTCCGGCCTTGTCCTCGAGCACCGGCAAATCGTTGTTGCGGTAGACGCTGACGACGTCGACCTGTCTCTGCAGGAACTGGGGAACGCGCGTCTGCGAATCCATCTGGATCTTGTTGATCTTGGTGCAGTCGACACTGTTGATCTCGCAGAAGGCGCCGAGATAGGACGTGCCGGTCTCACCCACCGCATGCGCGATGGTCTTGCCTTCCAGATCTTTCGGCGTGTTGACCGGATTGTCGGGATGCGAGATCAGCGCAAGCGGGGTCGAAGGCTGGTAGACCCCGATGATCTTGACCGGCATGCCCCTCTGGATCGCCGATACGGCAAAGATCCCAGGCATCACCACCACGTCTTCCTGGCCCTGGATCAACCCACCCAGTGCGGCCTGCGAACTGGCCCCCTCGCCGAGCTTCAGTTCCAGCCCGGCGTCCTTGTACACGCCCTTCTGATCGCCGAGATAGAAGAAGCCATACGCGCCACTCAGCTTCCAGCTGAAACGGACTTTGAACTCCTCGGCCATCGCACCGTGAGATGCGAAAGCAGTGACGACGGCAGCAGTGGCGGCAAGCGCCAGGCTACGTATAAGACCTTTGCGATACAACGTTTCTCTCCTCCTTTTTGCGGCATCGTGCGGGGCCGACACGGCCCGGCACGCGCGTCTCTATCCTCCAAGAGACGCGGCAGAATTGCGTGCACACTCCATTCTTGATCTCATCGTGTGATCACAATTCATTGGTGTCAAGGCAAGAGTATGGTCCGGCCAAAAAGTAGTTTTGCTAGCGGCGACTGTACTTCTGAGTAGTAAAACTCAGGCTGACAGGTCCGGATTGCTAACGGCGTCCAGGCCAAATGTATGGACGACTTGCCATCAACTTTGCCGCCCGGTGGGATGCCGGCCTCAACCCTGCAGGATCCTGATCATGGCGTCGCCTGGATAGGCGACTTTCCGGCGCCGACCGCCAGCAGCGATCTTTCGGCCTGGCATGTGCCGCAGCTCAAACGCAATTCGGCCGCCGGGCGAGCCGGCGGCCGAATGCACTCTTGAGAAATGCCAGGATCAGGCGGTGGCGCCGACCTGGTAGAGCTCGACCTTGGTGCCGTCGGGATCGGCGATGTAGATCGTCAGCCCGTAGGGTCCGTCATGCAGCTCGTTGAAGTAACGCACGCCGGCCTTCTTCAGCTTGGCGTCCAGAGCGCGGACGTCATTGACTTCGAAGGCAATGTGGTCGAGCTGGCGATGGTCGCTCGTCTTGCCGTGGATCAGGGCGATACCCTGATGGAAGGCGGTGAACGGACGGCCGTCGGCGAGCGGCTTGGCCTGCCGGATCGTGAAGCCCAGCTGGTTGGTGTAGAACGCCACCGAAGTGTCGATGTCGTTGACCATGATCAGCTGGTGGCCGTAGTTGGTGACGCGCGGCTTGACCTGTTCGCCGATCCAGTCGAGCACCTCCGAGGAGGGCGCGATCTCGCAGAAATACTGCTTCCAGATCTGCTTGGCGGTTGCTTCCCACTCGGCGTTGACGCCCGACACGCAGTCGTCGACGGCAATCACGTCGAGATCGCGCAGATAGGCTTCGCGGATCGAAGTCTCGACGCAGGCATTGGTGGTCGCGCCGGTGACGAACAGATGCTGGGTGCCCAGCATCTTCAGCATCATTTCGAGGCGGGTTTCATAGAATGCGCCGAAGCGATGCTTGCGGATGACGAAGGCCGGATCGAAATCGGCGAGTGGCTTCAGCTCGTCGATGATCTGCTCGTCCCAGCTGCCGGCCAGCGCCGATACCTGCTTGCGCCGGGCGGTATGGCCGAGCAGCTTCTTCTTGGCGCGGTTCTGGTCGACGGCGAAGTGTTCCTGCATCGTCCAGATGACCGGAATGCCGGTATCCTGGCAGCGCTTGATCAGCTTGGCCAGCGGCGGCACGATCGAGGACAGGCGCTTGGTGTCGACGCCCGAAATACCGAGCGTGCCCTTTTCGTGGATGAAGGCGTTCTGCAGGTCGATGACCAGCAGTGCCGACTTGCGGTAGTCGAGGGCTTCGAGGCTCATTTCTTGTGCTCCACCATGTCGATGCCGAGCACGCCACCGCGGCCCCAGCTGTCCTTGGGCGTCTCGTGAATCACGACGTGCAGGTGATCGGGCTTGCAGGCAGCCTCATCGACCATGGCCTTGGTGATGGCTTTGACGAGATTGCGCTTCTGCTCGACAGTGCGCCCTTCCCACATTTCTACGACGACGAACGGCATTCTATTTCTCCTCTCTTTCGGTGGGCAGCGCGCCGGAGGCCCAGACGGGCACGGCGGGCGCGAAGCCCGAAACCAGATCGTTGTCCGCCCGGTCGGTGCCGCAAAGCAGCCACAGCGGACGATTGGAATAATTGACCAGTACCCGCTCTTGCATGCAGGCGAGATTGGCCGGGTGCCTGGAGTCACGATCGAAACGGCTCGTCGCCGGCATCACCCGGATGACATAAAGCGGTTCCGAAGGATCATACCCTTCAAGCACCTGCGGCCCGATATCATTGAGGCTGACCGCCCTGGCCTCGGGCTTCTCCCGTCCCACAGGCAGCAGGATTATGGCGCCGGCAAGCGGTGTCACCGGCCAGTAGCGGCCTTCCCTGCTTTCTCCGAGGAACTCGGCGTAACCGCTTGCTTCGGCAAACAACTCGCTGTCCCACAGGATGACATCAGGCCCGACGACCTTGCGTGCGGCGTCGATCACGACATCGCTCTCGCACAGGTCGAGAAAGCTCCACGGATCGGTGAGGCCGATGACATGGCCCCACGGATTGTGGATCCCCGACAACCGCTCCTGGCGCACCGTTGCCTTGCGGGCAACGATGCCTGCCACCGCTTCGCGCACCGGCAGACGCGCCGGTATCAGCGAAACCCGGCCGGCCAGGTCCAGTTGATCGGTGGCCGAAGGTGTCATGCCGGCAGCGTCACGCAGCGGCCGCGACCGTAGTTGGTTTCGGCGACCACGCCATTTTCGTAGACGATGTCGCCGCGCGCCACCGTCATCACCGGCCAGCCCTTCAGCTTCCAACCTTCATAGATGCAGGTGCCCTTGCCGGTGTGGGTGACGGTGCGCTCCTCGTCGAGGTCGACCAACACCAGGTCGGCATCGAAGCCGACATCGATGTGGCCCTTGCGCGGCCACAGGCCGAAGCGCCGCGCCGGATTGAACGAGTTGAGCTCGACCAGGCGGCTGAGCGGCATGCCGCGCTGATGGACGCCGAAATGCAGCATCAGCGACAGCTCCCACGGGAAGCTGACGACGCCGGGGAATTCGGTCCACAGGTCCTCGAGCTTCTTGGGCAGGAACGGCACGTGATCGGTGCCGAGGCTGTAGACCGAGCCGTTGAGCATGCCGGCCCAGAGGCCTTCGAGTTCGTTGCGGTCACGCAGCGGCGGCGAGATCTTGGCGCGCATGTCGAGATCGTCGTCATAGCAGGTACGCGTCAGGTAGTGCGGGCAGGTCTCGACCGTGACGTGCACGCCGCGCGCCTGCGCCTCGGCGGCCAGCACGGGGCCCATGCCGACCGAGGTATGGACAAGATGCAGCGAGCAGCCGGTCTTTTCGGCAAGGAAGATCATGCGGCGAATGGTTTCTACCTCGCAGAAGGCCGGACGCGATTCCGTGTAGGCGCCGAGATCCTGGCGGCCGGTCGCGGCGATCTCCTTCTTGATCCAAGAGGCGATCTGGGTGTTTTCGCAGTGGACGTTGATGACGCCGCCGGGAACCTTGGCGAGGATGCGCATCGCCGCATAGACCCAGCCATCGGTCGCCGGCACGATGCCAATCGGATTGTCGGGCTCGTAGCCGAAATAGCACTTGAACGACTTCACGCCGGTCTTGGCGACGATCTCGGGGATCTCGGCGATGTGCTCTTCGCGCTGGATGCCGAAGTGGAAGCCGAAGTCGATGACCGAGTTCTCCTCGCCCAGCGCCTTGCGCTCCTCGTAGAACGGCAAATAGGATTCCTTGAGGTTGCGGATGTAGAGAAGTGCGGTGGTCACGCCGCCGGAAGCCGCCGCCGCCGTCTCGGTACGCATGTCCTCGGCGAAGGGGAACTTGACGCCGAGGTGGCAGTGCGGGTCGATCAGGCCCGGCATCAGCACGCGGCCCTCGGCATCGATGGTGCGGGTTGCGTCGGGCAGCGACTCGTCCGATCCGGTCAGGACGATCTTGCCGTCCTTGACCGCCACGCCGCCGTGGAATTCGCCGTCGTGGCGAACCACCCACGCATTCTTGATGACCAGATCCGCTTTCATGACTTCTGCTCCAAAATTCCTGCAATGCGCCGGCTGATGCCGCTCCACTGGCTGCGGCCGACGGTGATCGGCGCCCGTGCGCCCATGCCACGCGCCCAGACGGTCTTCAGTCCGAGTTCGCCAGCCGCATCCCTGTCGATCGTGCCGGGAGGGGCCGCGACATCGACCAGCAAAGCATGCTTGGGCAACAGCGCCAGCTGTTCGCGCTCGAGCAGGCGCTTGGGCACGCTGCCGATGACGATGTCCATCTTCGGCAGGTATTCCGGCAATTGTTCGAGCGTCAGCGATTCCGCACCCGCCGCGTAAGCCGCAGCGCGCTGGACCGGGTTGCGCGCAGCAACATGGACATGGGCGCCGAGGGCCAAGAGTGTGTTGGTCAAAAGCGAGCCGATGGTGCCCTGCCCGACCAGGCAGATGTTGGACTTGTGGATGGTGATCTGGGTGTTTTCGATGATCACCTTGAGCACGCCCTCGACGATCGCCGGGCCGCGCAGCAGCATCAGGTCGACGTCCCACTCATATTCGTGCAGCGTGATGCCGAGTGCTTCGCAATGGCCCTTCAGATTGGCGTCGCCCCAGCCGAGGATGATATGGCCAGGCTTGTTCATGCCGTCGAGCATTTCGCGCGTCGGGATGATCTTTTCCGGGCACTTCGGCGCAAACAACGCGCCTTCGGCGGTGATGCCGGGGATCGGGAACAGCGCGATGTCGGCGCCCTTCAACGCATCGGCAGCGTCCTTTGCATGGTAGACACCCTCGATACCCTCATCCGGCCAAGGGAAACCATAGGCGCGGACGGTCGCTCCGGCACGGACCGCGCAACGGGCGATCTCCTGTTCGCGGGCGTCGCCGGCGACGACGGCGATGACTGTGTTATGCCAGCTCATTGCGCCCTTACCTTCTGAATGACCTGATCCCTGGACATGCCGGCGATACCCATCGCCTCGGCGGTGCGGCCGCCCTTGCGATAGTCGGTGCCGACGGCGATCTGCGCCAGGCTGTAGAGCGAATGCGCAACCGGCGTCTCGACGCCTGCGATCTTCGCGAGTTCAAGGAAAGGCAGCAGGCCGTGGCCGAAGTCTTCCTTATAGTAGCGGTATTCGAGCGAGTCCGGGCCCTTGATGCGCTTGTTGGCCTCGCCGCCGGCAATTGCCGCGCGGAAATCGCTGGTATCGACCACATCGGCCTCGACCGTGCCGAGCAGCTTCATCTCTTCGACGAGGTTGGGCAGATCATGCCCGAAGGCCTTGGCGACCGCCAGCCGCTCGTCGTCGAGCTGCTTCATGACACGGGCGACGCCCGGGGTCATGGCATCGACGTAGAAAGTGAAGTTGCCACCCGTCGCCTCGACCCAGGCTGCCGCCAAAACAGCCGCCGGCGGATGCAGGACCATGTTGACGTTGGAGAGATCGGAGGCGATCACGTCGGCAACCGGGGTGAGGCCCGGATAGAGCTTTCCTGCGATCTCCAGAACTTCCGAACCGCCCTTGAGCGCTGCCGCCTTGAGCTGCTTGGCCCGGCCGGAGACGGTGACGCCGTCGGGGCGATACTTGCGCGCGACATAGGTCAGCGTCGAGAACTCGACCACCGGAGGTGCGGCACGGCCGGTGCGTGAAAACGTCTCGGCGAATTCGAGCGCGCCACCGGTGTGGCCGGGATTGAGCACGACAGGCTTGCTGGATGACCATCCCGCCCCTGCCAGCGCCGAAGCGATGGCCGAGTGCGAGAAGGTCGGAAGGACAACCACTGCGACGTCGACACCGTCGATGGCCGCCTTGAGATCGGTGGTGATCAGCGCCGGCCTGGCGACGCCTTCGCCGAGCTTGCCCTCGTAAGCGACACCGCCGAGCTTGATATGCGGCTCGAGCGTTTCGGCCGAGCGCGCCCAGAAATGCACGTCATGACCGGCCTGGACCAATTCCGCGACCGATGCTGCACCGCCCGCGCCTGCGCCTAATACTGCAACCTTCATACTCTCCTCCGAGGATCGAAGCGCAGCGATTCTAGCCGCGCGCCCTCAAGCGCCATGGTGCTGCGGACTGGTTCCTCCCGAGCCCATGCGCTGAATTGCTTTCATCAACCAGTTTGATCACACTTTATGATCACAGATGGAATTGTCAAGCGGAAGAATGCCCTTCCGCCCGTTAGCCTGCGACTGCCGCGAAGCCTGCGGCTTCGATGCCCGATATGGCCGCCAGTTCGTCATTGTCGGAGGTGTCGCCAGTGATGCCTACGGCACCGAGCAAGGCGCCAGATGCGGTCCGGATCAGCACGCCGCCAGGCACGGGCACGATGCGGCCACCGGAGACAGCATTCAGGCCTTCCATGAAGTGCGGACGCTCTTTTGCGGTCGTGTCGAGCCAGCGCGAGCCCATGCCGACGGCGAGCGCGCCATAGGCCTTCCCACTCGCGATTTCGAATCGCAGCATCGACGAGCCGTCCTGTTTCTGGAAGGCGATCAGATGGCCGCCGGCATCCAGCACCGCCACCGACAGGGGCTTCATCTTGGCGTCCTGGGCTTTGGCGAAGGCCGCCGCGATGATGGCATTGGCCTTGGCAAGGGTCAGTTCGGACATGTGGTGTTCCTATCGATTTCCAGAAA